>NZ_JBYTDN010000001.1:0-11524 GCF_058791475.1 Lysinibacillus sp. EB106-09-02-XG168
ATTTACGCTTATATGTGTTCGTTCGCTGGTATGGACAAAGAGGGTAACAGGGTTGCCTTTCCTTCTGTTTCTTTACAGTGTGAAGAATTGGATATGAGTGAGGATACATATTACAAGTGGAGAAAAGTATTAGAAAAGCGTGGTCTTATCACTATCGAGAAAAGAAAAGACGGTGGTAAGTTTGAACGTAATTTATATTTTATAGAGGCTGTTCCAGTCCCCAAAAATGAGGATACTCCACCATACCCTAAAAATTCGGGTACGGAAAATTCGGGCACGGAAAATTTGGGTACTATCAATAATAGTTTTAACAATAATAGTTTTAATATAAAAGATATTGATGATGATGATAAAAAGCGAACTGAAGGTTCGCCTTCCCATAACGAGGAAAATATAGATTTAACTATTAGTAATTTACGAGAAGCTACTAAGGATGAACTAACGGATAGAAGTTTCAACGTTGTTGTACGGAGAGTTGTCGATAAATATAAGCAAGGCAAGGTAAACAGTTTTAGGGATTATTTGGTGACTGCATTATCGAACAAAATTGAGGAACTGGAATTACGCAGACTTAAAAACGAGGAACAAAAGAAAGCCCGTGAATTTATCAAACAAGAAACAGAAAATAGACTAATGAATGTGGAGTACCAGCGACCTGTACCGTTTTATAACTGGCTAGAGAAAAGAGACTAGATGAAATAATTCGAAGAACCACAAACCTTAGAATCACAAGGGATTGAACCGCATGCCGATTTTAGGCATATGGAAAAGAGACATACCGAAAAGGGTACATATATAAAAGATATTGATGATGACGATGATAAAAAGCGAACTGAGGGTTCTTAGAATCGTTCGTAAGACGTTTTTAAAGATTCATTGTGTTTATCTAAGGTTAATAACCATAAACACTTTATACGGATTCCTGTGCGGTTTTACGGGGCGATGGAGATGAGGTCATACTGTCGAAAGTATTCGATTACAAAAAGTCCCTAACAATCTTTAGGTATTTGTTAGAAGAGACAGGGAAACGATATAAAAGAATTAAAAAACTTTTAGAGAGAGCACCACATCCTAAAAAAGAGCCAGAAAGAGCATAAGGGCAACAGTCTGCCCTAGTTTCATATAAATATCCGGCTCGTGTAGTGACTTAATTCTATTAAAGGTTTTAAATCAATAACTTTTAACAGATTAGGAGTATTTCTTTCAATTAACTCTTAAAACTGTTATGGCCCTAAGGTTCGTAGGTTTTATAAAAGAAGTAGTAAATCTTTTATTACCAAAGTCTCCACCATTTTTTTTGTTGAGTAGCTACAAGCTCTTTTTTTACTTCTTGTGTTTCTAGAAGAACTTGCATTAAATTGTGATCACGTTCCATTTGTCGTTGTTCAATTTTTTCAAGCTGTGCGACTAATTTTTCATTAAATTCATGTTGTACTTTCATAAATTCGATTAAAATATTCGGCTCGTGTAGCGATATAGCGGGTTGCGCTATGGACAAATTAGCACGATATAGCATCGCTATATGGTTAGCTGATTCTTCTAAAGATTTTCCCATAGATTTCATATTGCATAGATACTCTAAGAACGCGATATGATCTTCGCTATACTCGCGCCATCCTTTTTCATCTTTTTTGAAAGAAACGCCTTTATCTTCAAGCATTTGTGAGTATTTTCTAACGGTGACAGGTTGAATCGAAAGACGCTTTGCTACTTCCTTACTGGAATAGAGTTTTGTATCGTTTTTCATAGCGATCACCTCGCTAAAAAGATTCGCTATACGGAGATGAAATGCCTTTTTTTTTATTTACAATTCTGCTAGTCTAAAAACATACTATTTGATTTTATTTTTTCCAACCATACGGTAGGAAAGACGAATGAACAACGACGAGCCTTTGGGCTGATTTGAAACAGCAATTGCGATTGCTGTAAGAACAATGGGTAGGGTGAAGTATGCCCTGATTAATAAAAAAACAAGGAGGATTATTTTGTATTTGGGAGAGTACACCCCAATAGCAATCGGCTGATACAAAAAAATTAAATATTTTTAAGGATAAGTAGGTCACTAACCACAAGGAGGGTAAGCAGACGTGCTTTTTTTTGCGTCTAAAAATGGCGAAAAGAAAACAAAAACATAAGGAGGATTAATAAAAAATGGCAATCACAACGTGATTGTAAAAGGGAGCAATCGATAGATTGCTTGCAGCGTTTAGCTGCATATTTGGATTTGCTTGCAAATCCTTTTGCGCTCCCAGCGCAAAAACGGGCGGAGATTTTATGGCGCACTCCGATAACAAAGCGCGGAAAGTTGAAGTATGCACCTTGATAATCGAATACATATCGGAACACAAATGCATCCGACACCTTAGGAGGTCTGTTGGCGCAGCCAGCGGATATCCTAAGGTGGAGTGCCCGAGCAAAGCGAGGGAAAAACATTGTAGTTTAAAAGAAGGGGGGGGGGAGAAATGGCAAGACGAGGACGCACGTCGATTGTGCGTGAGGTAAAAGAATCGTTACAAGCAATAGATAAAATTGGGGAATCCAAGCGTGAGGCGATGAAGGTTGGAACAAACGGTATTCATTCAAAAAAACAAATGGCCAATACAATGTCAGATGCTCAAAACTTTGTAAAATGGTGCCGTAGTGAGCATGGAGTAAAGTCAATTAATGAATTGAATGAAGTGCATTATGTGTCCTACCTTGCTTATTTGAGTGAGAAGGAAGTTTCTCAAGGACACAGGGTGAATGTTGAAACGTCTCTTCGTCTGCTCGAAAAGGGATTTAAAGAGCGTTCTAAGCGCTTTGAGGATAATCCGCCTACTTTGATAAGGTTTTGTCCAGAGAAACGTTTAGAAACGCCTTTAAGGGGCTCTGACGCCAAAAATCGATCTTATACTGACGCTGAAGTGCAATTAATTCGGGAGAAATGTTCAGATGAAGTAACGAAAGCTGTTGATTTGATGCGAGAAATGGGATTGCGAGTTAAAGAAGCTGTAAACGTGCGAGTAGAACATTTTGTTCCTAATGACATAGGTACTGGTTGGTGTTTAAACATTGAAAAAGGTACGGGGATTACAAAAGGTGGCCGTTTTAGACAGGTGGATGTACCACAAAGTTTAGAGCAACGACTGGAAAGCTGGATGGCGAACAAATCTCCTGAAGAGCAAATAGTGAATGTGTCTTATTCTACGGTGAGAGATGGTGTAAATGCTGCATGCAAACGAGGAGGAATTGAGCAAGCTGGTCGTGGATGTCATGGTTTTAGGCATGCATATGCACGTGAGCGTATGAATCAGTTAATGACCAGTGAGCAGAAACAAATGATAAGTCGTGTATTGGAAAATAGAAAAATGGGGCGTGTGGCAGACTACGGTATTCTGAGAGAGCATGATAAGCAATTATATGTAGAAGCCAAAAAAGCGATGGATCAAATTCACTCAGAACTGGGGCATGGCAAGAATCGTTGGGTATTGGCTATGCGTTACATGAGTGATTAAGGGATATGAGGTCTTTAAAAAGTTAACATAGGTTGATCTAAATAAAAAAGGCTAACTTTTTAGTTAGCCTAAAACAATTTATTCTTATATTTTCTATCAAAGGAATCCTAAAGTTTATAATTTTGATTTTTCTCCTCTTCCATAAGTTCGAAAAAGGATGGTATCTGCTTAAAATCTTTTTCTTTAATCGCTGTTAGCACCATTAAAATGAGGTCTTGTTCTAAATCCTCTCGATTTTGCGGATTAGTTTGTCTCAAAACAGATTTAATTTTAGGTTTCAACATTTCAATTACTTCTTCTTCGAATCTTTGAACAATCAATTCACTCATCAGCATCACTTCCTAAAATTGTATGTATTCTTGTCGGATTTTTTTTAATGCTTTATTTTTAGTTTTATTAATAGCTTGTTTCGTAACACTTAACTGTGTAGCTACTGCATCTTCAGTTAAACCCTTAACGTAAATTGAATACAAAATTTCTTTCTGTTTTAAACTCAAATTAGACACAATTTTATAAAGTGTTTTATCTTCAAAGAGATTCTCCATTTTCCTAAAATCTATGGAAATAACATTCTCGAAATAGTTGTCATTTCTTTCTGATTTAATCAAATCAAGAGGGCTTGTATTACTATCATCAAAATCTTTATCCAAGATCAAAGGATTTTTTTTAGAAATTTTTCGGATTTTCTTGTCAAATCTCTGTGATTCGAAATGGAGGATTTTTGAGAAGTAACTAAATATCTGAATCTTTTTCACATGAATTTTGAAGTGTTTTTCGATGAGTTCTTTTTTCTCGGGCGTTGAATTTTCTAAGTAACTGCAATAAAGGTTACTTATTTTTTCATCTTCCAAAAATGTTTCTAATAAGCGATTTTGCATCCAAAACCCCTCCTTTATGAAAGGAACGTATGTTCTTATTATACCAAAAAAAGAGAATGTTTTCCTCAATATTTTCCTTAATTATTATTTTTTTCTTTTTCTTTTTGTAGTAATAACTGAACAGCACTTGTATAGTTATTTACTGCCTCTGTTAATAAACCAAGTGATTTATCAAATTTCCAAAAAATAAGTAGAAACGCTACAATCGGGAAGCCTACTGTTGAAATTGCTTGAATTATTTCCTGCATCTTAACACCTCGATTCTGAGTTTTTCTTTATAGTAATAAAGGGATATTTATAGAAAAAAAAACAACCTTAAAGATAAAAAAAATAAAAGGCAGTAATGACGATTAACCTTTGTCATTACTGCCTTTTTCAACCACACTCCTTTGGATTGTGGCGACAAACCGAACAAAATCTATCAGTGTCGGTAATTACTTTACAATATAGTCAAAAAACATGTGTTCACCGATTGAGATTTTTGAATGGATCTCAACCGTACTTCCGCCTGGGAATTTATAGTATAATTTTCCGTTTTGAGTGTAACTTAGTTCTGCAAATCTTTTGTTAGTATTATAGAAACACTTACTAGCGATCGGATTTGCGAAACCGTTTAAGTTTGAAGCCAAGTTGACGATATTTTTCCAAACAGCACTACTTGTGTCAGGTTTTAGACAGTGAGCTAAGTTCGGATCATTGGCGTTAAAGCAACTGAAAGCATATGGAGCGAGTACTACAGCTTCAATCGAGTTGAGATTTTTAAATTCATTATACGTTTTATTGTTTTTGCGATTCTGAATGACATGAGCAACACCTACACGAGATGTGGAATCACCTCGAGTTTCCCCATATAGAGTTCTAGCCAATAGATCGACGCTATCACGTCCGTAAAGTTGAGATTTTGAAGTTAGTGGTTCACCAATTGCCATAAATATTACCTCCATTAAATTTTTATTCGTCTTTGTGACGTTCTCTATATAAAGGTAAAGGAGTATTTAATTTGACAACCACTCTTCGATTTTATTTAAATCAACCATGGAAATTGAAAAAAGAGTAGCTAAATGCTACTCTTTTTTATTTGGTTCACTTTCTTTTTCTATCATCGAAAACGTGCTGCAACTTAACTATTCTTAAGCTTAAGTTTCTTATTTTTAAAGAATTTCACAATCAAAACGATGATAATTGTCCAAAAAGCAAAAAAACCTACTGTAAAAAAAACATCAAGGTAATTCACACTCATCGCTATTACCTCCTTTAAATATAAATGTTATCTAAAATGATACTTTATAAGTAACATCTTTTTTATATGCAATTCCTTGACCACCTATAGTTGCACCATAAGCTTTTGTCCCATAAACATAAGCTGTGCCGCCTGTTTTGGATTTATTTAAAACATAATCAGTACTGTTTTCAGTATAAGCTATTGGAAATCCAATACCAGTTTGAGAACTCCATACAACAACCTTAGTAACAATCCCTTTAGAATCACGTGTTACTTTCGCATATGCAGTAATTGTAGATACGCCCGTAAATTCGGATTTTTCATAAGTCTTTGTACCAGCTTTAGATGCGGCTGCTGCAAACATCATTGGACTTGATTGTTCTGCAACAACTTCTTCTTCTACAGCAACTTCTTGTTTTTCTTCATTCTTTAAAAATTCTTCAAATTCTTCTATTGAAGAAAAATTTAATGTAGAATCATTTTCTTGCTGCTCATTTATAAGTTTAACATCTGTAAGATTATATTGTTGAGATAATGTTTCTAGATCTTCATTAGTAACATCTTTAGCAGATGCTTTTTCGGTTGAAAAAGTAAATAAAAATAAAACAGTAAATAAAGTTAAAAAAGAATATAAATATTTTTTCATGTTAGATAAAACACTCCTGTGAAGTTATATTATTTAAATTATGCTATTTTGCTATTTCTCTTTTGTTATATTTTCCATATATATAATACTCATACAAAAATGAATAATTCAACCTATTATGTAAATAATATTATATTAATGTAAAATTTATGAAATTAGCTTGAAGTATTACAGAAATTTCATACATGCTACAGCCAGTAACGACAAGGGTTTATTGTAGAGCCGTTTTGTAGGGGGGGCACGAAATGGTCTTTAAATAGATGGGTGAGGAGCAGTCCTTCTAGGTTTGGTACTCCAGTAGACAAGCAGAATTTATTTCTGCTTTTTTGTGTGTAAAAAATTTTTTTGAAAAAGGTTGCTAAATCGAATCAAAATTTCCCTTTATAGAGTGTTAGATGGTTAACCAACTCTAGCAACAATTAAAAACAATATTGGAGGAATTTTATTATGGCATCACCAATTTATGGAGTTCAAAAAAGTGAAGGAAGTCCTTCTACATCAACATTTACAAAAGCACAAGTATTACAGCTTGAGACTGCAATTGGTAAGTCAGTAGACTTTTTAACAACTAAAAAAACAGCGTCTCAAATTGAATCATCTTTATCGGGTGCAGACCAAATTGCATCTAATGCGGTAGTCTTTGGTTTTGGAGACGCTAAAACAGTTGGGGAACGTTTCCAACTTGTTTGGAAAGAAACAAGCATAAAAGATAACCTTAAAAAAGGGGCAACTACGGCTAATAAAAATATCTCAGGTGTTTTTGAAAAGATGATGGCTAATGGGTACAAAACTGTTAAATTAACGATTTCTAATAAAGAAGCCTACAACCTAGCATCGAAACGTACTATTTTGAAGGTCATTGATTCTGTAAAGGTCGGTACGTACAGTAAATAATATTTGTACAAATAAAAAACCTGCTTGTATAACAGCAGGTTTTTTTTGTTATTGAGTGATGGCTCTTTAAATAGATGGGTGTTTTTATGCAAGATTTTATACATGATTTTGCGTTGTTATTATGCTTTTAATGGGGTTTTAACGAGGATGTATAAAAAACTGCATACGGATTTTTATATTATTTTTATAGGATGCTTTTAAGGACGGGCTTTGTTGTGGTTCGATAACTTCCTAAATCAGTTGTTATGTCAACTCGATTTGTATGGGAATGTATAAGTAGTATCACCCTTATTGGGGAAATAAAGCCATCCTAAACGGATGGCTTTTTACTATTATCTTTTTAGAAAAGAATGTATACCTACTATGAGTGTAACAATAGGAAAAACAAACCATAGCGAACTTCTTTCAAAAATATATTTAAATTCTGGTATAAATACAAGATTCTTAGAGATATACATAAACATAAAAAAAGAACTTATTAATAAAATAGATTCTGGAGTATTTATAACTTTCTTCTTTTTCTCCATTAATAGTAACCTCCTCTTTGTTATAATTTCCATCTATTATATAAAAATGTAAATATGAACATAAAACTACTAATATATGGTATTATAAATTTGATCATAAAAAAAGGGGTGTTAAAATGAAAAAGTTTAAAGTTTTATTGTTTTTTCTAAGCGCTTTCATAATTCTATCCTTCAATAATTATGAAGCATCAGCTGCAGAGGACAGTTCAAACGATGACTCATCTAGTCTTGATTATGACAACAATTTGCAAATTACAGAAAGCGATGGTTCAATAATCTTTTTTGACAATCAGGAAGATATGGACGCTCATTTGGATTATATGAACTCAATCAATGAAAATCCGGGGATTGCTCCAATGGCCATTGGAGAAACATTAGTAGGTACTCAAAATAAGAAGATGCAATTCCTTGGATACTCAAAATTCACTCCATCTTGGACATATGCAAATTCTTATCAGTTAGTAAATAACCAATCAGAAACTTTCTCTTCGAAAGTGAACACTGATTGGGGAGATGTTGGCGTATCATTCTCTAAATCATATGGTGTTAATACTACTATACCAGCAAATTCAAAAAAACTTAGCCGTTTAGGTGGCTATGCAGATATAAAAGTAGAAAGATATCGTGTAAGTCTTCCTAATGTTAGTAGCTCGTATTATAAAAACGTAGCGAAAACTACAGCTACTTACGTGATAGTAAAATACAAATAAACAAAAAAGAGCAACAATTATTGTTGCTCTTTTTATTTTGGCGGTAGCCAAACATAATCAGCCCTTTTGTTTGCTTTAGTAAAAATACGGAGCATTGCTCACTCTCAGGAAAATATGGTCATCAATTAAAGTTCCCTCAGACAAAGTGAAAATTGAGTGTACGGGTACTTTATCATTTCGATTTGTCTGAAGGTGCTTTTTTATTCATGTACTTATTGATCAAACCACATTTTTCTCAACTTTAAATTTTTCACACAAAACTTTTTAAATCAGGTTGTCATTTGGATTTCAGATCTCCCTTTACTGTGTTAGGTATAGTATTATGAGTTAGCTAATAAAAACTAATAAAAACTAATATATTAGAAACTATTAGGAGAGTGAATAGTATGTCGGAGCTGACAAAAGACAACAAAGTTTCAGAGCTTATTGCTAGTAAAAGAGCATTAAAAGAGCTTAGAAAGATTTTAAATACACGTGATACAACCATACGAGAAGTATTTAATTCATTAGGGTACTTTTATAATAAATCCCAACATGAATGGCAACGTGACGCTGATTTTCCTGATAAGGATATGACGTTTAATGAAGCATTGGCACAGTTAAAAGCAGCAGCAGCAAAGCAAACTCCTAAAGCTAATAAAAAACTAATAAAAGTTAATAAAGACCTAATAGAAACTAATAAAGAAGTAGCCGTCACCACTCCTAATAATGAACTAATAGAAACTAATAGTCAGCAAAATATAGAGATTTTGAACGCTATTGGTCTGTCAGAAACCGAGTTTCATGTGTTAAAAAAAATGATTCAGGAGCGAATTCAGCAAGAGGATCCGCATGACCAGTTACCAATTTTTAATGAGATTTCGAAGTTAAATACGAGAAGCAGAAAAAATAAAACGTATTACATTTCAGAGGAGTTAGTGGCAGAAGTAGACTGTGTAGCAGATGAGTTAAACATAAAAAAATCGCAGTTAGTCGAGGTTGCACTACTAGAATTTTTCAAACGTCATGGCTCTATTCAATAAATAAAATAGAAACTAATAAACGTAGAACATATTTACAGGTTTCTAACTCAAGAGTATGGTAGAAATAACCACCGATTACTTTAATAATATTTTTTGTAACAAAAATAGCCTTCTCATATGTGGAAAAAATATCACATATGAAAAGGCTATTATTTTATTATTTTGATGGTTTTGGTGTTTTTCCAGCTGAATACCATGTTCCACCTTTAGATTTAGCCCATCCATAAATATAGTCAGTTTTAAGTTTACCTTCTACAGTAGACCATGCTACATCTCTTGAAACATCTTTTCCATTTCCTGCCTTGGCATCTACATAACTCAGCACATTATTATTGCCTGGCTCACTTCCATCACCTGTCCATGCAACTTGTTGATAATATGTAGGAGTAAAAGGGTTACCTAAACCTATAATTCCAAGTGTCAATGTATTACCGCTCAAAGAGGCAGTCGTATTAGCTATGCTTTGAGCAACCGGCTTGATATAGAATGTTGAGGGATCTTTAATATTTTTATTTAAATTATTACTTTCTGCAGCAAATGTATTACCAGCTCCAGCAAACATGATACCAATTGAAAGTGCGCCAACTGCTAATTTTTTAAACATATAATCGTCTCCTAAAAAAAATATTTTTCGAACAGTTAAATTATAGAATACAAGGAATTTTTTTGCAAACCCTTTATTTTTTGTAAACAGTTGGTTTTTTACGATAGTTTGATTGGATGATGACGAAATGGCAAACGGTCTGTTATGTTAAACGGAATGGAAGAAAGAGTAAAGGAGTAGCAAATGTTACTCCTTTTTCTTTTCGGATCGGTGTATTATATTTATATAATAACATTAATTTTCCAATTATGGAAAATGTGTTGTCTTTATGAAAAAGGAAATTGCTATTTTTAGTTTGAGTATTTCATTTATTTTGGGAATTCCATTTCAATGGGTTCGATATAAAGGGGAAGAAGGAGTATACATATTTATAGGTTTCTAACCCTAGGGTATGGTAGGAATAACCAATTAAAAAGCGTTTTGTATCGTTAATACAGCGATGAAAACGGCTTTTTTATTCCAAAGGAGCATCTATCTACTATGATAAATAGACTAAAAACTACACCAGAACGAGCAGTTCAAACTTTTATTGCATACGGCAGTCGAAAAGGAAGTCGACAACTCCAAAAAGAACGTCTTCAACAATTAGAAGAAGTACTTGCAACACAAGGGATTTATCCGGGTGGTAAAGTACATAGTGTGTTAGAAAAATTGATTTATGACCTTACATACAACGGCATTATAAAAGTAAACCGAAAACATCTGAGTGAAAAATTAGACGTTGGATTAAATACAATCTCAACAGCTTTCAAGTATATGGAGCAATCAAAGCTATTTATTCTTTCTAGAAACAGATCAAGAACGAATAATAGTGGATGTCGTGTCATTACTGATGTACAACACGTTAATTTTGAAAGTATTTTAAGTGAGGTTTACCATCTTACGGCAGATGAAATAGTCATCCTTAAAGGGGAATTTTAAACAAACAATCATTTGGTGCATAAAAAAAAGTTTTGTAAAGCTGTGTATAGAACAAGCATGGAAGCTGAAAATCTGCACAATTTTAAGGCGATATAAGGTACTGAACTTACTAAATTATCCAACGGGAATTTAGTACAATATATCGTAAAGCTTACTGCCATCTATATTAAACTATAAAAATGTCACTTGTGTTTTATTAGAAGTTATAAGATAATTTCACTAACAAAATATGAACGGACAAAGAAAAAGAACCTCAACGTGTTTAAGTGATGTTGGTAGCACCCTTAAACCGTTCCCCCTATCCTTACCATAGGGCAAACACCTGTCGAAGTTCTTTGTTACTTACATAAATGTATGTCATTCATTTTAGAATATATTACAGTGAGTTTCAAGGAAAAATTGTAGCTCTTTTATTAGACACATGAAAAGGCATTGTTTCCCCTTATTAGTTTATCGGGAACTTTGCCTTTTTTGTTGTCCTAAAAGGAGATATAGGAAATGGAAAATAGCGTTATTCAATTTAGAGGAACAATTTATGAAAATGGTTATGGTTTAATTGCTTCAAAAATTATGAGAGACAAGTCTATACCAAAACAAAGTCGCCTT
>NZ_JBYTDN010000002.1:0-256412 GCF_058791475.1 Lysinibacillus sp. EB106-09-02-XG168
AGGTACAATAGCTATTCCAATTATTAGATCCATTTTAATCGTAAGCGTCAAATATTCCCCACCTACTAGTTTAAGTCCCTATTACTATCTTCTTTATTTGTTTGAAACACTCCCCAATACCGATTCAAAAATAAAGAAGAAATTGATAAAGTCTTGCCGCGGCCAACGGATATGCCATCTAGTTGTAGTGTGAGGAAGAAAAGTGAGGTAAACAAAAAATAACTCCAAAATCAACTTTTATCTTATATTTTGGAGTTACTTTACATTTACTTATATACCGAATTGGTACAAATCATATATGTAAATCAAAAGGCTTCCAATCGTAATGTTAGAATCCTTTACTTATAACAAAAGTTGATTGCTTTTTGAAGTCGAGAGATCCCTTCAGTAATATCATTTATATCTACTTTTCCATATGACAGACGAATATAACCATCTTTTGCACCGAAAATACTGCCAGGCATAAAGGCAACTTGTTGTTTTAAACCTTGAATAGTGAGTTGTTTTTCTTGTATAGGTTGTTTTAATTTTCCCCATATGTAAATACCACCTGTCGGCATGGGGAATGAGAGTTCCTCCTGTAGGGAGCATTGTAATGCGTCTACCAATACATTTCTTTTTTGTAATAACTTAGATCGCAGCTGTTGTAAATGTGTTTCAAATGGAACTGTTTCAAAAAATTGTTGCATAATCCATTGAGGAAAGATACTTAAGCCTAATTCCATTTGGTGCCTTGCATCTGATAATCGTTCAATAACGGACTGAGGAGCAACGAGCCAGCCGATTCGCAATCCTGGTGCTATCAGTTTTGACAGAGAATGAACATAAATGACTGTTCCGTTTGTATCGATTGATTTTAAAGTTGAACATGTTTGTTCTTTATTTTCTAATGTTAATAAACTAGAAGGGTCATCTTCGACAATCGGGATTCGTAAATCGGCACATAAAGATAGAAGTGTTTCTCTTCTTTTTGGATGAAGGAGTGTCCCTGTTGGATTTTGATAATTGGGATTTAAGAAAATCATTTTAATACGGTGCTTTCGATAAAGTTCATGTACATCATCTGGATGAATGCCATGTTCATCAACAGGTAATGGGAAAATACGAATGCCAGCCGATTGAAAAAGAGGTAAGGAATAACAATGCGACGGACTTTCAAATGCTACTGCATCGCCTGGATTTAATAAACATTGCACAATAAGGTGCAGTGCTTGTTGGGCACCGGAAGTAATCATAATCGATTGTTCGGTTGCATCAATTTGTAAATGCTCCTTCATATACTTAGCTACAATTTTTCGTAAAGGAAGATATCCTTGTGGGTGATCATAGCTTAACGATTGCGTTAGTGGTTGTTGATGTAAAATTGCTTGTAATTGCTGATGCGGAAATAAATCACATCCAAGTTCACCATTTGCAAAATCAATGATATTTTCATTTTGCTGAACTTCCTCACGAATATAGCGAAGGAGTGGTAAGTTAGGTAAAAATGTCCCACCTTCCACAAAACCGCTCCAATTCGGTGCGAATTTTGGCGATACACCCCACATCTGTGTACTGACCCTTGTTCCTTTTCCAGTTGTACTCTCAACAATTCCCATTGCACGTAGTTCATTATAGGCTGTTGTAATTGTACTTCGATTTACTTGAAGTTGTTCTGCTAGCTTGCGTTCTGAAGGGAGAAAACTTCCTGGTGGAAGCTCTCCGTACATAATACGCCTTTCAATATAATCAACAACTTGTAGATAAATCGGAATTTTACTATCTAAATCTAACTTCCATTTCAATTGTAACGTCTCCTTGTTCCTTCATTAATACCATAATACCAAATTGGCTGTGTGAAAAAACAGTGAATTGGCTGGTGTTACAGGGGGCCAATTTCACTATACTAAATGAGTGAAGGAGAGATTTGGATGAAACAAAGGCAAATAGAATGGCTCCTAATGTCAGTTGCTTTAATATGGGGAGCAAACTATTCGATAGGAAAATATGGAGTGGCATATATGTCATCCATTCAATTTAATAGTATGCGATTTTTAATTGCATCACCAATTTTGCTACTTATTACCTTTATTATGGAACGTTCATTACGTATAGGGAGGAAAGACTGGTTGAGACTTTTGGTAGTTGGTATTGTTGGGACAACATTATATCAAACGCTATTTATGCTTTCAGTCAAATATACTTCTGCGACGAACGCTTCATTACTAATTGCGATGTCACCAATCTTTACAGGGATTTTAGCTGTATTGCATAAACAAGAACGTTTTTCTCTGAAAATACAAATTGGATCTATGCTTTCTTTTGGAGGAGCAGCACTTGTACTATTAACTGGGCATACGAACCAATCTGCATATGAATATGCATGGTTTGGAAATATAATTGGATTGGTTGCGTCAATCGCATGGGGCTGGTATCCAATCCTTGCTCAGCCGCTAATTACGAAATATTCTGCGATGCGAGTAACCGCTTGGTCAACGTTATTAGGAATTGTCCCGATTGTTTTATACTGCTTAATAAATGTAGACTACTTAACATTGCCGTCTGATATGCTAAGTTGGGGATCGTTAGGATATTCTATTGTATTTGCAACGATTTTTGGACTAGCAATGTGGTATGTTGGAATTAGTAAAATTGGTTCAACAAAAGTAATGGTTTATATGTATCTTGTTCCATTATTTGCGGTTATATTTGCAGCTGTAACGATAGGTGAACAGGTGAATATCATGCAATTGTTTGGTGGACTTGTTATTTTCGCTGGGTTATATGTTGTGAAAAAAGGAGCAGTGATAAACCCAGCCCTCAATTTAAAAAAAGATAAGTTAGTATGAAAAATGACCTCGTCCTAAGAGTGGTCATTTTTGTTTACAAAAAAGTTTGCTTGCTTCATGGCTCGCGTTTGAAAAGGTGTCTAACTCAAATTCTTCTTTACAATAGCCGCTAGCTCATCAATTGATTTACGTAAATTTGTTGCCCCTTGTGCAAGATATACTTTTTCAATTACGATTTCTGATATCATGCCTCCACATATAGTATGTAAGGAGATTACCTAATTGGTTATTTACAAATTATAGGTGGGGAATATTTGACTCTTACTTTTAATTCCCCCGTCTATATCTTTATTTATCTATGTACTTTTACTTAGTACTACATACGTTTTCACAAGGTTTAATGTTACATGCTTGTTCAAGATTCTGCACCGTTAGTTCAATAGAGAAAAAAAGAACTTCTTATGCAACACCTTGTTTAACTCTTGCACTCCGTTAGCTTTATAAGATGTTATCATTTTCTATGTAATACAAATTGTGATTTACTGTATTTAAAGTTGTTTTTTTTGTAAAAAGGAATTAAATGTTCTTCACAAAACAAGCTAATAACATCAATATGAGATAGTTCGTCTAACAATTTTGATACAAGATTCTTTCCAATGCCTGACTTTTGATATGCTTGATGTATAACAACGTCTTCTATATAAGCCCTAAAATTTCCGTCCGTTATAGCCCTTGCAAACCCAATAAGATTACCCTCTTTCCATACACCAATTGAAATTTCCCTTTTTAACATTTCTTTAATATCTTGTTCTTTTCTTTCCTCCCACCAACCTGCATCTTTATAAAGTTTCATAAGTTCGATTGCTTTAATTGGTTTTTCATTAAATTTAAAATATTCAAGTTCCAAGTCGTTATCCCCGATTCGTTTTTATTTTAATTTTATATAAATAGTACAGGGTTGTCTTCTTAAACTAACCTGCACAGTATGAGTTTCTTTCCCCCATGCTTTCCTCCTCTCTAAATGGCTGAATCAATGATTTAACTCATTGAGCTATTTTTAAAATATCATTTATTTAAATTTGAAAAGTGACAGCGTTTAGGGCATTTATAGTCCAAAAATCGAGTAGTAGGGAGTGATTAACTCCCGTCCTCTCACACCACCGTACGTACGGATCCGTATACGGCGGTTCCATGAAGTATGACGGACAGCGATTTTGTATCTCCCTGTCCGTTTTGCTTTTCTGTCTCTCCTTGCCACTTGTATTCTCAGCCCTCTTAGTGTCTCCTATGGGATTCACCATTTCTTCCACTAAGTAAGTCCTTCTTTGGGTTGTCTGCTTCATCGAACAAGTGAAATTCGAGTTTATTCCACACTCCTTCATGGTTCGGTCCTTCCCCTTCATTCTAGATGTGAATGGTACTATGACCTCTGCTGACTTCTGATGGTTCAGCTACCTATCGCTAAGTAGGTTACAAAGTGTACTTTGCGGTTCCATCAGACCTCCCCGGGTCAGCGTATGCACTTTCACACCATCTATCCGCCTCATTTACTCGATATGACCTTCGACAGAAAGGACTTTGTGTTGTTATGCACACTCATCCAATCATACCTAGCCTTCTATGAGATTCGTGTTCCTCGGACTGGTGTTTTGCCTCCAGCTTCCTTCAGATTCCGCGTCGCCACGGACACCCTTGCTCTTGGCTAACCTCTACTTCTGTCTTCGGGGTTCGGGACTTGCACCCTATAGTTCATACACATGCCGGGCGCACATAAAAAAACGCAACACTTATATGTGCTGCGTTTCATCATTAAACGATAGTTCATTTTTTATAGAAAACATTGATATATCCTTGGAAAAGCTATGTAATTTATATTAGAAATGGTATAATAAAAGAGTAACAAAATAGAGGTTTCATGGGCGGTTAGCATACATTTCTTCACCTATTATCTTCAGTTTTTAAAGGGGAAGGAGATGCTGCTAATGACAGTTTTTGAAGGATTATCATTAATGATCAGTTTCGCTGGACTGATTGTTTCGATTATCGTCTTGTCATATACTTTTTCACAAAAAAAGTAAACCGCCCCTGCCTCCAAGCATTCGGGTCAGTTTACTTTCACTGAGTGCTAATCGCCTTTGAAGCGATTTGTTTTGTTACTGACCGAGTAGTGTTCCAGCACTATTCGGTCTTTTTAATCTGTTCCTTATCTGATTAAATTATAACATATTGACATTAAAATTCAAGATGTTTGAACTGTTCTAAGAGCAGTTATGAATCTATGTAATCTCTTTGCAGCACCCCAATAAAAGGTATTCTGTCTTCAGGAATAACGTCCTTGATATCCAAGAAACAAGTACTCCATTTGCTCTTTATAACAAATCACTAACAAAGTTGATTAATAAAAAATCTAATCTCCTTTTCCTTTAAAAATGCGCTGAGTTGCTATATGTGCCCCCTGATCGTAGATACTGTTAAAAAAGTGATTATAAAAGTTATTGATAAAATTTTTGTCCTGGTCCATAATCCATAGTCTCAAGCATTTCTTTTACCTCCATTCATGTGATGTACTTGCCCTACGTGGTCTTCGAGCGTGGCTAGGTAATCGGTACCCTGCCGGATTTGCTGACGAACCACTTAGCCGATAAACCCACACCTGAAAAAATTGCACTCCATACGACCGTGCTTGTGGAAACAGGCAAGGCACTGGCTGTACCCATCGCCCAGTTTTCAGCGGAGATCCTACGCACACAGGGCCTATCGTTCCCTGATTCGCCGATGAACTGGGTATGCGACTCGAGCTATCAGTCGGCCTACGTACATTCCCTCTGGTCCACAATGACGACCCACTTGAATGCTTTGCAGGCGACCTCAGCGCTTTTTCCGCTGCTTATGATATTGCTATGGTCGGCTGGCCTGACGTTAGCGGACAAATCTTCGTGGAAGAAGCCGCTCCGTTATTAGCATTGCCAGGACTCGCCTGAACCGATTGGGCACAAGGTCGGATTTTCGGCAACGGTGTTCCTGGCGGACCGGTGGTGATCCGCATAAACGCCCAGAGAAGTATTGTCATTGCTGACACAGTAGTGCAGGATCGACTGCGTCCTTTTATTGGCACAGGCGTCGTTCTGTATGGAAAACGCACGATGGCAAGTGATGACACCTTATCACTTCATGACATCAATTCAGAGCTCCAGTTTCTAACTTGACTTACTATAGAAACCACTTTTGACTAAATTAGACGACGATTATAAACATCGGAAATCCTCGCCAGCATCGCTAAATCAATCCCGCCGCCAACTACTATATAATCTTTGTCGGGTGACCAAAATTCATTACTAATATCTCCATTAGAGAATAATTTAAACTTCATTTACTTTTGTTTTATTTTTTAATTTTGCTTCACAACCAACACAAACATCACATCATAATCAACAATATTCGCTTTTGATTCTTCAAAAATGTCCCCACATATTGAACATGTAATATCTTCTCGGTCTAATTCATCGTAATTCGTGTCATCCTTTATAATTCGATATAAAGGTTCAAGTAAATCCAATAAGCGACGCTTCTTCCACAATCGCGCCCTTTAATTGAATAACTAAGATCTAACCTCACTCATAATATCACTTACTTCTTCTTCAACTAACGCACCTCTTCGTTTAAGTACATTTAATTACATACTTATAAAACTACTTTAATTTTTAGTGCTGTTTGTATCCTTTAAGAACCTCACTGTTAGTATTTCTCGATCTTTATTTTAATTTTTATTTTTTCTTCGTTAGTTGTTACTGTTTCTGTTTCAGAAACATTCTTAATAGAATCTTCAACTATTTGTTGAATCAACGTATCATCAATTTTTGCATCCTTAGGGAAACCTACTGATACTGTTAATTCATCAGTACCACCATCTAACATTATTGCTAGTGAATCACTTTCAAGTTCCGTTTGTTCTGTAATACATACTATTATTTTATTTTTTAATTCAGATAATAACCCGTTTTTCTGAGAAACTACTACTTCCTGCTCGCTTTCTAATACCTTGGATGTATTACATCCAACTAATAAGATTGAACAAAATACAATTCCTGAAATTATAGCCTTTTTCATCATTTATAAATTCCCCTTTCAAAAAATTGCACATTACACAACAGTTTAATATTGGTCTGTTGTTGCTCCTAATGTAGCACCGCGAATCATAGATTCGTCACTAAACTTTTTTAAATCACTTGGTTTTCCTGTAACTATCACACCAATAATTTTTAGGTTTTGAGGTTCTAGTTTTATTTCGCCCTGATTAGTTATGTTAGTAATAATTCGCTCTGCATCTTCTTGATAATCACCACCATCTTCCTTTACCTTCTCTAAGATTGATATAAAGTTAGAGGCAGAATAGGTTTTTGCAATCCGGTTATATGAAAAGCCATATGCTTGAAAACCATGGATAGTAGCGTCTCGGAAATTCTCATCTTTGTTAAAATTATTATCATTTTCTATTTGATCTTTACTAAACGTATCTACCCAATACCATGCTAAATGTTCTTTAAATACCTCATTTACTTCCTCAATGGAGTATCCATCATCAAACGAAAAAGCCATTTCTACAACTGTGTTATCATCAATCACATTAAGTAACTTTCTATCATCAAATATTTGCTTATAGTTTACTTGTGGATGAAAAAATTCAACGACTCTTTCTCCTTCATAATACATAGGAATTCGCTCATCATCTGAGTAGCCTAAACCAGAAGGACCATTATTTGAAATAAGTCGAGACGAACCGAAAATAGTAAAAACTTTTTCCTGTTCCCCCCATGGAATTGGTACTCCTCCAACGATTTTTACTAACTTCTTTTTTGCTGTTGCAGAAGTTAGAGAATAATTAAATACGCCACCTCGCTCTTCGATGTTGGCACCCATAACTCCGTTCCAAGCCGAATCTAAGTCGGTCTCCTTTTCCATTTTTATTTTCATTACTGTATCGCCAATAAAATATAGTCCAAATAATACTATGACACTAATAACTAATGAAATGAGCACCATTTTTATTATTGAACGTTTCTTTGCTTTTTTTACTAAATCCTCAAATTCAAAATCTTTAGGAAAAAACTCATTTTCCTTGTTCATTTTCATACCTCCTATATTGTTCTATAAATTCTTTTCTTGCCCTATGGAGCACAGTCTTAATAGATCCTTCTTTCATGCTGTATAGTTCTGCTATCTCTTTTATTTTTAGTCCTGTACTATATTTTAGAAGAAGCAACTGCCTGTATTTTGGTTTTAATTTCGCTAAGATTTCATGTATATCTCTTTCGAGTTCACTTTGCATGAGGACTTTTTCAGGTGTTTCTTCCTCAAATATTTCCTGTACATTGAATTTCAATAATATATCTCTTTGTCTAGATTTCTTACGGGACAAATCATAATATTGATTTACCGCTACTCTAAATAGCCAACTTTGGATATTATCAATCTGGACTGAGTCTATGTATTGTAAAAACTTATACGCAGTATCTTGGATAGTATCTTCCGCATCCTCCTTTGAAGCACCCATTTTTATTAGGTAAGAGTAAACAAATTTTAGTATCTCATTTAATTTTTTCCCCATCATGGAATCATTCATTTCAAACCTCCCACCTTTAAAACGTTTCAATACTAAAAAGGTTAACAAAAAATTACAAGTTTAGGTCGCTTATCCTCTTTAACGTATATTTCTTTAGTTGAGAAATAAAAAAAGAACTTGGCAAGAAAGTTGCTCTTCTCGCCAAATTCATTAGAGAATAGATTGATTACATTTAATCAATCTACAATAGCCAATGTATATTTATGGTTAGTTTCATCTTTTTTACCCTAGATTTTTGTGATAGGGTTCACTCCAATCGATTCTAAACTCCCTTTATATGAATTACCAATATATCTTGAACTCTTCCTCCACAATCTGGCCCTATTACTGAAAAAGGCACAATTCCAATTCAAGAATTGCGCCCTTTTCTTGAATAATTACAATAACTTTGTACACAATCTTTTCACATTACGTATGGTGACCTAAGAATGCAGCTATTCTACTTTGTGGATAATAGGTTCGCTGGCCCTCCCTTATAAAAAAATCTTTTTATGACTGATTTAACACTTACCTTTATGTAAGTACCTGTAATAAAAGTGCGTACTTACATATTTTTAGCTTGGACTTTACAATAAAAATGAAATCAGCTTAAGGAGGAAAAAACATTGAAAACTCTTGTTATCATAACACACCCAAGCTTAGAAACATCTGTTGTTAATAAGCGATGGGTAGAAGAATTAAAAAAATATCCAGAAAAATATACTGTGCATGAATTGTATAAGGTATATCCGGATGAGAACATAAATGTGGAAAAAGAACAAAAATTGATTGAAACTCACGGGAACCTTGTTTTCCAATTCCCTGTATATTGGTTCAACTGTCCTCCTCTCTTAAAAAAGTGGATGGATGATGTTTTCCTTTATGGATGGGCTTATGGTTCAAAAGGAGATAAATTAAAGAATCGTAAAATTGCTTTAGGGGTATCTGCCGGGATCAAAAATGTGGATTATAGTGAAGCTGGAAGATACCATTATACAGTTGAACAAGTGTTACGTCCGTTTGAGACGACAGCCATCTATTGTGAAGCAGATTATCGTTCGTTCTTTGCGTTTTATGGAGCAGAATTTGAGCCATCTGTAAGCGAAATAGAAAAAAGCACTCAAGATTATTTAAATTTCATTGAAAATATGTAATGGGTAACTTTTATAAAAGTTAAAATAAGAAGTACCTCCTAAACAAGAAGGTACTTCCTTTTTACACTATGCCTATTTTGTTACATTCTAGAGCTTAAAAACTATTTTTCTCTCCCCAATCGCACATCATATCTAACAATGGAATAAGTGAACAACCACGTTCAGATAATGAATATTCGACTTTTGGAGGTATTTGGGGAAATTCTTTGCGTATAATAAGACCATCTTCCTCAAGTTCTTTTAACATAACACTTAATGTTTTAAAGGGAATAGTCTCAATACATCTCTTCAGCTCATTGAACCTCATAACCTTATTTTCAGACAACCAATACAAAATAATCATTTTATACTTACCACCTATTAAGGATAACGTATATCCAAAACCAGTGTTTTTTAGTTCTACGCCAGTCGGAACACAGGTTTCTCTCACAATCCTACTCTCCTTTTAATAAGAATATCCTATCAATATGAATACTTTATAGTAATTTACTATGCAATCTTATCACAAGAATATAAGGTAAGATCACTATAAAATTTTGTTATATCTTTAATTCGAATAAAAATTTTAACAAAACACCCCTGTTAAAAAACTTAGTCTTTATTCAACAATCTGGCCCGATTGTTGAACACCAAGTTAAACAACACACTCTTCAACTAAAATGCACCATTAGTTGAACAAGAAAAAGATGGGATCGCTGTGGAATCCCATCTTGAAGTAAAGCACCTTTAAGGTCAGGCAGCTTTTTTAAATTCTATTGCCCTCGATAATTAATTATAGGGTACAGTTTAAAAATTAAGTTCGGCTTTTTTAAACATTGAACTATTAAACATATCTACATAATTTAAAGTGATATTATTAATCTCGTTCTTCAAGCCAATTATAAAACTGGGGTGCTTTTCTATTCTCTTCAACAAATAGTATATTTATTTGAGCCAGCATATTCTTTAAATTAGTAATAAGAAAATCAGCCCTGGATGCAGAGACTTCTTCGGATTCTATTTCTTGTTCAATTTCCTTGGCCGATGTTAATAAGCTCAATCCTTTATCCCGTTTCTCGGTATCATTCATACCTATTATTTTAAATGTATCTTCCATAATCGCATTAAGGTACTTGTGAATTTCATTCAGTTGATTTGCACTCGCTGCACTAATCACCTCGCCCTTAGACCAATAGATTTCAAAGTGAGTAATACTACGTCCACTCTTAATTTCTTTATAATCGACTTCTAATTCCGTATAGTTATTGATTTCATTAATAGCCACATCTAATACTCTTTTTTTGAATAGACCCGTATTTTTTACATATGACTTATTTTCCTCAACACTAAATAGGTTTAATAGTTCTTCTCGTTTCAAGCATTTGGTCCAATAACCGTAATGTGCTTTTAAATACTCATAGAGTTTCCAAGAGTAGCTACTTTTAAATTTTGCGGTAATTTTCAGATCCAATAATACATACTTTTCTTTCAATTCAATAATGTGAGGGATCATATACTGTGACCATTCAAAATTGAACAACCCAGATTTATATGTAATTCGAACAAAAACATTCCAATAATCAAATTCGTCATTTGTTAGATCTTCAGTAGCAGCGATTTTTAAATCTATTAGTTTTTTTGCATCTTCAGAAGCTGATTTTGATGGGTACTTTGATATATCGAAATATTTTTCGAACTCGTGTTTATGGAAAGACGTATTTGTTTTCTTTTGTGATGAATAGATAGCAAAAGAAAGTAACTGCATTTGTTGAAGGGTTAATCCGTTATTCAATTTGGACATGGATAACTCATTGCTTTTAGCAATAGAATTTTCGTTAGAAACAATATTTGACTTTGGATTTTTTCTCAAGTAATCACCTCATGTTCTATTGAAACAAATTATACCTTTATATTGTAACGTATATCAACCCTTGTAACAATAAAGTCATTCTTTTGTTGAAATCAGTTGTTTTTTATCTAAGAGTGTAGAATAACATTAAAATTTATAACCTAAACACAAAAAAAAGAATAAATAACCATATTGTAACGAAGTGAATCACGTGTTTCAATTGAAGGGTACTTTTTGTTTCGATAGGGTATAATTTGTTTCAACAAGAGGGTACTTTTTGTTTCAATAGGGTATAATTTGTTTCAATAGGAGGGTATTTTTTGTTTCAATAAGAGGATACAATTTGTTTCAACAGGAGGGTACTTTTTGTTTCAATAAAAAGATACAATTTGTTTCAATAGGGTATTTTTTGTTTCAATAAGAGGGTATAATTTGTTTCAATAGGGTATTTTTTGTTTTAATCTAGGGGTATATTTTGTTTTTATAGAAGGTATTTATTGTTTTGATAAAAGGTATAATTTGTTTCAATAGCGGGTACTTTTTGTTTCAATTAAAGCGTCTCAACCCATGATATATATAGCTTTCTATTAAAGACAATATAATTAATATCTTTAATTTAATTAATCTATTAAAATAATATAATTAATATCTTTTAATAATTTCATATTGAAGTATAGTTAATGAATTAATTTTATTCCTTGTAAAGTATACACATTATTACTGTAAAATATACATCATCAGTAGAAGGTATGTTACTTTGCATACAACAGATAAGAAATTTTACGATTTACCTTATATATTAGATTTATTATATATTCCTTCCTTCAAAAAAAGAGAAGGAAGGAAGAAAGAAATGTTACACCTGCATTTACAGCCAAACATACATGATATAGTTTTAATCCACTCTTATTTTTGATTTTTCCATGCCCTGTACCATTAGGAATTTCTAAGTTCATCAATACCGATTACTATTTGCCCTAAATTACTTAATGTTCGTTTAACAGTTTCATATAAAAGTTTGAATAAAAAAATATTTATAATCAATCTTTTTCAAACGTGCAGTAAAAAAATACAACCACTCCTTAGGGAATGGTTGCATTTTTTTATTGTTGCACTTGCTTTTCAAAGTTTTCAATACCATGTGCTTTTTTTACTGCAGTTGAAGCTCCATATAACCAATAAGTACCTACAGCGGAAGTAATACCTGTTGGTGTATAACCTAGACTAGAATAAGTCGGTAGCTTTAAGTCGTCGATACTTCCCTCAACTCCAATATAATCTACTTGTTGAGGGTACATATCCGCGAATGCATTCAACCATTCGTTATTAAAAAATAAGTTTTTAACATCTGTACTATATGTACCGTTTTTATTAGCGTTCCATTGAGTTTCACCCATCTGAGTTCGAATTAAAGGTAAAGCATTGAATGTATATACACCACTAATTGTTGCTTTACGAATTGGACCACCATAAGTCATTGATGTATCAATCGCTGTTCTTGCAGCACGATTATCGAGATATGTTTTCGCAGATAACCATCCACCTAGAGAATGTCCAGTTAGGTACCATTTATAATTTTGATATTTTGGGAATTTAGTATAGATATAATTTAAATATAAATGAGCTTGGATAAGTTGACCTGGTTTATCATTTTCTAAAATGTTTTTTGCAGTCCAATAATCCTCACTTGTTTGCGAACCCGCAAATGCAATAAATAACTTCTGACTTCCTTCAGCTACAACGGCCATTGCCTTAAAACCAGTATTATCTAATCTACTTTTAGGACTTTTCATTGGGTGATTATATTCAGCTTGTACGTCAATAGCATCGATTACCTGAAATTTATTAGCACCATGTACAACATTGATATTATGTTGAATTTGCTGATCTGTAAGATCACCAACATCATATACTTGTGCAGAAAGATCATAGTACAATCTGTTATAGTTGTCAGCATATCCTGCTTCCGCCTTACTATTAACTGCTAAACTAGCACCTAAAATACATGCAGAAAGTGCAAGTACAGAGCCAAATCGTCTTAATTTTTTCATAAAATTCCTCCATAATGTTATTTATAGAAACAATAGAAATAAAAATATTAAACTATTGTATCTTTATACTATTATAGTATAAAAAATACTAAATGGAGTTATCAAACCTCTATGCGTAAGTTACGAAGAAAGCGAAAGAATTTCGCCATCTACTTTGAAATGTAGTTAAGCGACTACGTTCGCTTGATACTCAATGAAACTACATGACATAAGGCAAAATAGAAAACCCTTGATATACAAGGATTTTGATTGTGAAATAAAACATATAATTTCTGAAAAATAAATCATCAAACCTCCCCTCTTATCCTGGATTATTCATCAACAAAAAAAATCCCACGGAAGTGTGACTTGTCGGGTTTTCCATATGGGATGATTAACGCTATGGAAAACGATAATCATGAGTAAATACAAAATACTTACTGGGCAAAAGATATTGCTCAATTACTTGATATTTCAACGTCCTACCTTAGAAGAAGGTCAATTGATTAAGAAAATGCAACGAACTTGCTGAAGCATTTAATAGAGGTGTCTTTACAACTGACTTTTTAGCCAATTATCACGACTGACTTTTACATAATTATTATTAAAATAACGGCGCGTGAAACGACTTGAGCCGGACTATTTGTTTTTAATTAGATCGTAATTCTAAATCCTTCTGGATGATGGCTTTTGATTATACATTCCCTTACTAATTAAGTTGACATAGCAACTGAAAGAGGTAGTGGTGACAAAGAATAAACCCTTGTCATCACTGCCTTATTTGAGATCACTAATTGCGACCTCGGTCTGGTCTAATTATGAAAATAAGACGAAGATAGCCTAATGGTAATTATTTACATTACATAACTTATAATAGTGTGTAATCGCCAAGTAGAAATGAACACTTTCTTACCAAACATGCTGAATAAGACTGAACACTATTTTTTCAGTAAAGTGTTCAAAGTTATCTGACGGTTATATATGGTTTATAAAAAAGAAAAAAGGAAGTGACTTTTATGAGGCAATATGAAGGGCAAGTTCCGCCTCTTCCTTATGGACCTTATACCTGTAAGCAGGGTTATGTCTGGAGGGAAGCAGTTTCTGGTGACTTTGTATGCGTAATTCCACAAGATCGCCAGGAGGCTGCTAATGAAAATGCACTGGCTTCGATTCGTCGGGAACCTGGAGGAGGAGTCTACGGGCCAGATACATGTAAGCAAGGCTTCGTTTGGCGCGAGACGCGACCTTCAGATCATGTCTGTGTCCCACCTAATCGTCGTGATCAAGCCAGAGTCGACAATAGTTTAGCAGCTTTCAGAATGGAGTATCCGCCAGCTGCCCCTAGCAATGGTATAACAGCCTGGGACGAATTGATTGGGACACCTGCGTCTTTTGAACGGAGAATTCTTGTCTCCGGGACTTTCACTCCTAATAAGGAAGTGGCATTCTATCTGTACGGTGACAGATACGGGTGGTCAAACAGTTTGTACCTCATCCGAAAGATAACAGCTGATGCCTATGGAAAGGTGCCTCCGATAATCGCCACGTCCCATTGTAGTTTTTATCAAAGTCCAACTCAAATGCCTGTTATTGTTGTTGATGAAGGAACTGGTATCGTGAGTAATGCAGGCATGGTTGCCAATCATCTTTGTATTTATAATTAAAAATTGATTGAGTAGATTTCTCGTGTAAAAAAGGCTCTAAAGTGGCCTAGCGAAGAAATTTATCATCCAATAAGAAAAATGTTGAAAAATTAAGCCAACAATTAGAGGAAAATAAGAAAAGTTTTTGGCAGAAGTTATTCTCAAAATAAATCTTATTTATACATTTCTATACACTATTGGTTGACAAAAAAAGACACCTTTTTAGGTGTCTTTTTTATGATAATGAATGCTCAAAATCAATATTTATTTAAACAATTTTGCATCTGCCCAGTTGGCATGATCATTGTCAATATTATCATTAGCGTTAAACGAAACTAACTCAAGTGTATTTTTCCCTGTAATATTTACTTCCACATGTTCAGCTGGTTCATGAGATTTTTTAACCGGACTTATATATAAAATTTTACCATCAGCGATTATCACAAAATTCACAGAACCATGACCTGACGCTACTTGATCATCTATTCCAACATCTACTGTAAATTTAGTATACTGTCCGTTCAAATTATACTTAATTGAACTATTTGAATGCGAGCCAATCCCTTTATCATATTTCACACCATTAATAGATAACTGTGTTTTATAAAACGATAGGTCCTTATTATAAGAAGAATTATTAGGTGTCATTTGCTCTATATCTCCTATAACTGAAGTAGGAGTTAACTCATCACTTAAATACACAGATACGGGTGCAGCTAAAGTAGTTGTATTTCCACTTACAAAAACTGTACAAACAGAAATGATTAAAACCAGAGCTAAACTTAATACATTAAATCGAAAACCTTTTGGATTAATAACTTGCTTTGCGTTCATATCATATCCCCTTTCGATTTTGAAATACATATCATATCTTCACATAATTAACCAAAATGTTCAAGTATTTTTTATTTTTGTAAATATAGTATAAAAATGGAATCTAAACGTATTACTGATGAAGATGAATCTAGACCTCATACCCACTACGGCACCATTTTGCAGCGACATTTGGCCCTCATGTTGGGCATCTGTAATTGTTTATGCAGGATTTTATACATCGTTGAGTTGACAGCATTTTTCAGCTGTTTTATTGGCTGCAGCCTGTATAAAATCTTGCATATTAAAAAAGCACGTCTGCTTGCCCTCCTGTGGTTAGTGACCTACTTATCCTTAAAAATATTTATTTTTTTGTATCAGCCAATTGCTATTGGGGTGTACTGTCCCACAAACAGTACTTGCCAAGCCAAAAAAACAAGAGCAAGTACTCGCTACTCTTGTTTTTTGAATAACTATTTAAATACAGGATAAGCAGTTGTGACGAGTTCTACAACTAGAATAAAACTTTATCGGAAAGAAGAATTAGGTGAAACCGTGCAAGCCAAAAAATTTGGAAAGAAAGGTACAATTGTTGGTATAATATACTGGATTCTCTTTTTCACCTAAACTAGTTTATCTTTTTCGGATTGTCCTCGAATTTTTTGAAATGGCTGGTCATAGCCAAGTGCTTCAATTTCCCCGATAATAAATAGATTTTCAGCAGGTTGCTGTTGAACGAGAGCTATGCAAATCTTATGATCATCGACTGTTAATAATCGAATCATGGTATCACTCCTAACGTACATCAGCAGAATAATAACATACTAAAAGATATCACTTTTAAGAAAGAGTACTATTTAAAGATAATGTCTGATGTAGATGCCAGTGCATTCATAAATGCTTTTTTGTAGCCATATGAATAATGACAAATAGAGCCATTTTTCATTGTAATTTTTCGATAGGTTGAGTCAATCTTATGAATATGCTGCAAATTAACAATATACCCGCGATGACAGCGGAAAAAGCGATTATCTAATTGCTGTTCAATATCTGTTAAATTGCTAAAAAATTCATAGACACCACTTTTCTCCTTCAGCTCAATTTTATGTGCAATTGGTGATGTGGAGAAGCAATAAATATCATCAAATGGGATGAATTTAATATGTTCCCCTATTTTCACTTGAAAAGTCCTTTCAATTTGTTGGGTATGTCTATTTTGATGTTTTTGATAAGCAACGTGCAAGGTGTCGATTAAATTTTCAGCTAAATCTGGTTCGTTTTTAACAATAAAGTCCAGTGCAGCTACTTTGTACGTAAAGGTTAGCCTTAACTTTTCCGGATATGTGGTAATAAAAACAATCGTTGCAAAAAAATCTTTACTGCGTATAGTATTTGCCAGTTCTAAGCCATTTATCTCATGTCGAAGCTCAATATCCAATAAATAACAATCGGCTCGATGTTCCTGTATATATGTAAGTACCTCAGATGGATTAGAGGCGATCAATGCAATCTCAACATCCTCATATTGAAATAAAGAAGAATGAACAATAGTCGATTGCAAAAATTTCCGTTGTTGTGCATCATCCTCACAAATAACAATTTTCATAGTAGACACCCCTTAGAAAATTTGTAACTCCTGAATAAAGCGTTGTTTTTCAATACGCGTGTTTAATGTAACATTAGGATAGGTCTGTAAAATTCCCTTCACATTGGCTAAACCAATCCCTCGGTCTTCTCCTTTAGAAGAGGATTGATAATCAAAGATAGTTGAAATATTGAAGGTTGCATCCTGTAATGGATTGTCGATAACGATAACAATATGGTCATTTGAGGAGAGAATAGCAATATGTACAACTGAATCGGCTTTCGCAACACTCGCCTCAAGAGCATTATCAATCAAAATACCTAGCACCCTCGTTAAATCAATAAGACTCATATTAACAGAGGATATCGTATGTGGAATTTCAATCGTGACCCTCTGCTGTAAACGATTCGCTAGTAACAGCTTAGAGGATAATAAGCCTTTTAGCTCGACGATTTGCAAATTTTCCAATGTACCAATCATTTTACTTTGGAATAAGGTCTGTTGCTCCACCTGCATAATATGCGAATAAAAATATTGCTTTAATCCCTGTACATCCTCTTCTTCTATATAGTTTTGCAACGACATTAAAATATTTATATAATCATGGCGGAACTTTTGCATATCTGTATTCGCTTGCTCCAATACCTGCATATATTCAAAAAATTGCTGCTGTGTCACTTCCTTTTGCCGAATCGTTTGCATTTTGTTGAGATTTGAAACAAGTAAGCTAACAGTAAACACTATCAATAACATATAACTGCCTCTGAAACAATTAGCTTAATACCATATTCAATTTTTAGCTTCTCAGTTTGTGTATGAGATTCAAGTGTAAATAAATTAAATAGTTGATCCTCTATGTATTTCATAAACGCCCACCTTTCTTTCCTATTCTACACAAATTATACAATAATGGAATTTATTTTCCTGAAATATTGATTTTTTTTCCTATTTGTCATTATAATAGTGTGAGTTAGCGTTTAGGACATTTAGATTACTTTGTAAGAAAAAACACTCTTTACAACATATTTCTCGTGTATTCTTTTTACGTAATATGATGCAATTAGCAACATATTTCTAAAAGAAACGCGAAGGGAAAGATGTAAAATGAAAAAATTATTATTAGGCTGTGTAGTAGCATCCTCTTTGGCTATTCCCAATTTAGCTTTTGCTGCTAATTCAAATGAAAGTATTGAAACGAGTACAGACAATGAAGCGACTATTCCTGCATACATGGCTCCAGGGACAGTAATTAAATTTAATGAACAGGAAGAATCTGTTATTCTGAGAGAAGGAGAAGGAAATAAAAAAACAAGTTTAACGCAACAATATAGACTTCAAGCAGACGAAACAGATTTGCCAGTTATAAAACCAGGTATGACAGTGGTCTATGATGCTTTAGGTGCACCAATAGTAGTTGTTCCAGAAACTAGTGAATCTATTAATGTTGAAATGAAAGAAATTAATCCGCAACAAGGAATACAACCTTTAGCCGTAAAAACAGAAACGGGTGAGGTTTCTTGGTTTGATATTTGGGCAGAAAGTGGGACAGCATCTGGTTCAAAAGCGAATGATGGTGCGGCTCATAAAACTATAGCTATGAAGACATATGTTAATGTAAAAAGTAACAAAAATTCAAAAAAGACAACAGTTTTAATTTTAGATAGAGGACCGTATGCAAAGGGAAGAATTTTAGATATGTCTAAACAATCATTTAGTAAGCTACATACTACAAGTACGGGAGTATTTAACGGTACGATTAGTTGGGATAGTAAATAATTCCTTCTCATTTTATTTGATATGGAAAGTCAGTTTACACAATCTTTTTTGGCGTAAACTGACTTTTTCAGTGATTCTGATTGAAATTAGCTCTTCTTAATTAGGGAAATAGGCTGTATAAATTTAAGAAATAACTCAGTTTCTTATCAAAATAATATGTAGTATTTTGATGGTTATTGGTATGTGGTAATGCAATTTCTAAAAAAACTTCGCAAAGGATGAAGTGCATAATGTATAGATATGTTTGTAAATACAGGAAAAAAGCAATGGGTACTTCTGTTATCATTTTTTTATCGTTAGTATTAGTTTTGTTTGGATGTCAAAAGAAAGAAGATACCAGCCAACCTGTTAGTGATCCACCTGTTAGTGAACCGCATATTGATGATAATGAAGAACTCATTGTTTCTGTATTTGATAAGGAAGGCAAAAGTAGTGTAGTGGAGATAAATGCTGAAAAAAATGTAGAAAACGAATTAGTTAATAATGAAGAGGTTTGGTTACATGCATCACTTTCAGACAATAAACAATATCTTGCCTATACAAGTGCAAAAGGTGAAGGACCTTGGGAGATTTATTTATTAGACAGAAACGATAAAAAAACTTATCAAGTTACAAATGATACTTTAGGACAACTTATTCCTAGATTTGGTGATAACAACACCATCTACAGTGAAATACTAGGGGCAACATTCCCTGTATCCAAGATTTCGAAAATAGATGTGAAAAAAAAGAATTCTATTGTATTTGATACAAAACAACCTGACCGTGCTGTAGAAATGTATGATACTTCTAAAGACAAAATTATTGGTGCATTTGTCTCTGAGGAAGAGAATACAGCAAGAAGGAAGGCTGCAAATGATGCTGGTGTACCTTTAGGGCAAATTGTCTATTCAATATATGAAATGAATTTAGATGGCTCTGACATGAATTTGGTAACGAATATAAAAGCCGTCAATATTGATTCGATGGCATTTGGACCTAATGGGAATACTGTAATTCTTGGAGGGGCAAATATAAATAAAGATGAAGGAAGCGGCATTTATCAGTTATCTCTTACAGACAAAAAATTAACTACTATATTAACAGATCAAATGATTAATAAAAGTAAGGATCCCCTATTATCAGAGATTGGTCAAAGAAGGCTAGCGGTATTGTCAAAAAATGAGCGATTTATTTATTTTTCGGGTATACCTAAAAATGCAGCAGATGTTAGTTTTGACGGTATAATTTCTAAAATACAGTGTATATATAAGTATGACTTGGATAATAAAGAAATAACGAAAGTATATGAGTATAAAAAACCAGCTTTTATTACGGATATGACGGTTACATATTAAAGTATGCAGTTGTTCAGTCAAAATAAAATCCATGCTTTTGATAAATAAAAGCTACTAGATGCATTATAGATGCATGGACATACCTCGGTTAAAACAATAGCGTTGAGAGTAGGAAATTGCTTGTCTAACCATGAGATAAAGAAAAACACCTTTCATTGAATAACGGGTATTGAAACCTGAAAAAATCAATGAGAAGGTGTTTTTCTTTGGGAGCTTGTCCCCTAAGAATTTTGAAGAAAGCGAAAGAAGAAGCTATACAGAAGTTTTGCACTACATTGAAATATAGTTGAATTATTACACTTTGACTACGTTTGGTGCTTAGGTGAGCCTTCAACTGGTGCTTGTTTCGAACACCTTACTTCTCTTCTGGACTTTATAGTAACTAGATCCTTTTTTCTAATTTTTGTTTTCAATTCTTCGCTAATGTATCCACCGCTCACGTGTCATCGCGAGTGTATAATGCCAATTTTAATACAATAAAAAAGCCCTACCATTTTGGTAGAGCAAGAGTACTTAATTTACTTTAGAAATACTAAAGATAACTCCTTGAGTTTGGTCATATTTTAAGTTATATCTAATTGTGTTGATTTCTACTTCAGTTTCATTTTTATCGTATTTAAAGTCTTTATCAAAAAACCTTAATTCTTTTAATACGTCACCTATTTCAATATTACTTAATTCGGTATTCGTCATACCAATTAATAATGCTAAGCTAGTTGTTATATCGATACCTTCTCCTTGTCCAATCATAATTAATTCATGGATTCGGTCATTTTCATCTAAATTTTCAATTAGTGTAATATCTTTATCTATCTTAAAAGTTTGTACATTACCATCTTTTGTGATCGATGTAATCTCATTTGACGCATTTAACTCTTTCTTCGCGATATTAAAGGCTGAAACAAGTTCACTATGGTCATTAAATAAAGGTAATTTTACAGTAGTACTAATTATAATAGGTAGTACAAAATATACCAATGCCACAATAGAAATGGTGATTCTTTTCTTTTTTGAATACCTTCCTTGTCTCCATAGTAAAATCAAACCTAAAGGAGGAAAGATTATTAACAAAATCCACATAAACCAAGTTGTCTCAAAATACCTTGTTTTTTTAACTAAATTAGCTTGCATTTTTGTTTACCCCTTTAAATAAGTCCTTTATATTAATATTGAAAATAAAATCAAGTTCCTTTGGTTTTAGCAGATTAGTCAGTGTCTGTATTGTTGTTTTGTTATATGGAGTTTCGTTTTCTTCTACGATAAGGTGCTCAAAAAGTGAGTTTTTCCCTATATCTTCTTTATCGATACCGAGCATCTTTTGTATTAGCTCCTCATCCTGTATGAATTCGATTCTAGTAGTATATTGTGATTTTATTGATGGATCAGTAATAATATTGTTTAACAATTTATAGTGGGCTTTAGCCATTATGTAATCTTTCTTGTCAAACGAGATGTCAGCTTCTTTTTGTAGTTCTTTGACAGTGTCATTATATAAAGTTGATACTGTCGTAGATGTATTTTCTTTTTTTAACTCGTTTAATATCGAAATAACTTCATCATAGTTCTTATTCTCTTTAGCGTCTGTTGCTTTAGAAAGATTGTTTTGGAACTCTTCTTCTTTAACGATCTTTTCGAAAAAACTCTTTGCTTTTTCCTTTATTTGAGAATTAGCGCGGGTATAGTCTTCAAAAATGTAAGTTAAATTATTTTTAGCATCGTTATATTCTTTGGCTGCAAATTCTAATTCAGCTTTCTTAAATAAGGATTCCAATGATTTATTAACAAGATCATTTGCCTTATTAATATTTCTGTTTAAAGGATATATTTTCTCAGCTTCAGCTAATGCCTCTTCATATTTTCCATTGGTAAAGTATGCGTTTGCTGATGTGAAATGTTTATCTGCTTGTACTTGATTTTCATCAATTACTGGCTTAGGTTTTGGTGTAGGTGAGCTATTTCCACCCGATGATCCACCACTAGAACTGCCTCCATTATGAAAATGATACTCTCCGTATTCTAATCCCCATTTTTCACAGTTTGTTCTACATGTATGTCCTCCGTTAGAATCCGTTCTTCCTGGATGAGCATTTGCAAAACTAGGTAGTAATAAAATGCTACAAAATCCAGTCAATAAAACTATCCTTTTTTTCATATTTCTCTCTCCTTGTAAATTACATATTCCTATTACTTATAGCACAGAGAGTTTGTCAAATGCTACCGTTTTTTGTATTTACATGGAATTATCTTTAAATTATTATAAAAATAATAGTTAATTTGTTTCGAAAGTGAGGGAAATAGTATGGGATTACGTTTTCGTAAAAGTTTAAAGATAGCACCTGGAGTAAGACTTAATGTTGGAAGTAAGAGTACAAGTATAAGTATTGGTGGAAAAGGTCTACGTTATAATGTTAACAGCAGAGGCAGATCTACAACAACTGTGGGTATACCAGGGACTGGTTTATCATATACATCCTCAAAAAACTATAAAACAAAAGCTTATCAAACTAGAAATAGTCTACAATCACAACAAAGAGCTATTAAACAAGCGCAAGAAAGAGAACAGGCTCAATATGAAGTAGCTGTATTTGAAAATCAATGTGAGTTAGTAAAATCTATTCATAAAGAATGTGACGATTATGTAGATTGGCATAGTATTTTAAATAGTCAACCACCTTATCAATTAGGCGGTATTGGGCGACGTGAATTAGAAGCAAAAAAGAAATATGAAAATCATAAACTAAAATTCACTGATTGGTTATTTAAAAGAGAAGAAAAAGTTTATAATCAATTAGCTAAAGAGATTGAGGCAGCTAAAGAAGAGGATCGAAAAGAATACGCTGAATGGGAAAATACAGTTTCAATTTCAGAAGAAGTACTCAATGGTAATATCGACACTTATCTTAGTGTAATTGAAGAAATGAATCCATTGGAAGATTTAAGTGAATTCGGAAGTGGGTTTGAATTTTCAACTAATGACCCTTCCTATATAGAGGTTGAATTTGATGCTCATTTTAAAAATGTCATTCCAACTGAAGAAAAACGACTAACTCAAACAGGTAAATTATCCTCAAAACAGATGACTAAAACACGATATTTTGATTTACAACAAGATTATGTTTGTAGCTGTACAATACGGATTGCTAGAGATTTATTTGCACTTTTACCATTAAAGACTGTTATTATTCATGCCTATGAAGAAAAGTTGAACACTGCTACAGGATATAATGAACGTGTACTAATATTGTCTGTTAAAATTGAACGTGACATTTTAAACTCTTTAGATTTAAATAATATAGATTGTTCCGATTCAATGGCGAATTTCTACCACAACATGCAATTTAAGAAAATTAAAGGTTTTGAATCAGTTAATAAATGTAGCTTTTGAATAACGAATAATTAAAAATTACCCTTCGAAATTAATTTAACAGCAAATTAAAACGCCATTTTGACCATTTATTTCAAAATAGAGCTTCTTTTAAAATAGGGTACGGTGTTTTATCTAAAAGTTTCTTTTTTAGGAGTCTTATATGGATTAGGCATCCAGTCCATCATTCGTAAGAAACGTTGCTTCTTTAAGGGTGCTCAATCGAGAACGTTCGATAATATCGTCAATTGCCAATTTCAGCAGCGTCAAATCAACGAAGTACTCGTTACAGATGTCATTTATTTAACAACGAAAAATAGTTTTACAGGCTGTCGAAGAATATATTTATTTTTACAACTATAAACGGTTTCTCAAAAACGACTCAGCCATCTAGCACCGAGTGAATATCGACAACAGATGGCTGCATAGTCTTTTTAGGTGCAGGGGTAAGAACATTGCGCTCTATCTTTAGTTGAACTTCAACTTAAATTTGTTTTTTCACCAATTGCATAGGGACATGTTCCTTACAATAAGCAAACTTAATGCCATTTGTACTCAATAAAAGTTCCTCGTTTTGTGTTAATTGCTTTTGGCATTTAACGCAGGTTCTGCCACTGGAAGGCATTACACTATGGATACTAGGATCAAAATTTTCAATTATAGGATTTTCAGTTAAAAACGATTGATCTGATACCTCAATCCCGGGGTTCCTAGCCCAATCTCTATATGGAGCTAAATCCTTCCACCCCATCTTGAACTTATCACATGCATCTCTAAATGCTTCAGATTCAGCAGTCATTAGAGCATTTTTAATGGAAGTAGGATCCACTTTTGTAAGTTTAGCTATCCCTAATCCTTGCCTGATAGCATCTACAAGTGTTATTTCTCCCTTCACTATTACAAAATACTTGTCAAAGTCTAATATTGGATCCCCAATAATTCTCCAATGCCATTGTGATTCAGCTACATCCTCTAAACGTGACATATATACTTGAACGGGAATATGCCCTCTTTTACCATCGCTACTTATTTTAACAGTACCAGGTGGAAAGGGCTTCCGTAGTTCTTCTACAATTTCACTATATGTTTTCATAACCTTACCCCCTCCTTTTTATAGTCATCAAAAAACTTTTTAATTCATTTTCAGATATGGGAAAAGTACGTAAGATAATATCTCTAGCCCATATCGAATTTAAATGCGGTATTTTTTTTAGTAATGCTTGATAACTTGCTCGTTTGAGGATTGAGACGATTTGATTTGGACTCTTAGAGGGATCGCAATCACAAATTAAATTCACATAACACTCCCCCATTTCCAAAGATTTTATTTCTAAAAATCCTTTCTCCTGAGTATTCAATAATGCTGATTTTACTAATTCAGCTGATTCTTTATCGTTAAAGACTGTTCGTTTGTAACGGGTTACAAATACCATGTAATAAGTCAATTTTATTGGTTCAATTATTCTTTCCATAAACCCATTGTAGCAGATAATATACTTTACTGCTGCAATGTAATATAAAAAAACAAAGTCATTTCCATGATTTTGGAAACGACCTTGTCGACTCATGTTGTAAGTATTTTGATAATACTTGGCCCCACTTTCATTAAACACCATAGGAAGGGAACCCCTAAAAAAATTCCATATCCAATACGTTTTCTCCCAGGAATACGGGTTGCGTGATGTAAAACGACTACCCCTATAATAAACACAGCAACTAATAGAGGTTGCGTCACTCGGACAATTCCCTCATATAGTTTAGCACCTGCAACCTCAAGTGTAGGCACAAATAACATTAGTCCCAATTCTGTATCTGGCTCAGCTGGTTGACTGAAAACATAATATAGTAATAGCACTGGGCCATGTATAACACCTAACAATCCAATTGGCATTAGCACGGTTAATACGTATGCTAGTCTTTTCTTATGCGGATTTTTAAATGCATAAATAAACATAAAAATTCCAAAAAGAAAACCCACCCCACATACGAAAACAAATACTAATTGAATATAGTAGACTGCAATCAACATTGGTTCAGTTGCATCAATACGATCTAACATATTTCACCTACTTATCTTCAATCATTTCGATAATATCCCAAACAGATGAGGAAACAAACGGTAAGTCTATTTCTTCTTTCTCTTGATCATTTGAGTGAGAATGTTCTTGCTCGATTTTCTTAATAATCATATTTATTCGTATAGGTTTTTCCAGATCTTTATAATAAATATCTAGTACTACTCTTAGAGCTTTTGATTCCAGGACCCAAAAACTCCGAACTACATTAACCTTATCTAACTGTCCATTTCTTGAAATCCTGTTCATTGCATCATCAATTTTATTAATACGTTCTTCTAATAGAAAGCTAGAAAAGTCAGCATCTATTTGTTCAGGAATTATAGTCGATAGAAATAAATCTGTATTTCCAGTATTAGCAGTATAGAAGAATGTATTAATAACTGTTTCTAATTTACTGTCGTCAAAAGCAAATCCAGAATTCTCTACTTCCCCTACACCATCTAAAGATTTAGACTTAGTTTTAAAATTAGCAGCAAAAGAGTCCAACTCTTTCCAAACATTTTCATTACCTATTTCTCCTTTTGTTATATTCGGAGAAAAGTAGGCTTTGTATAAACAAAAACCTAATAACAAAATAGTTAAAACCGCTACAACTTTAAACCACGTCTTTTTTATAATTTTATCTTTTATAGCTAACCATAAAGCATCTCTTATTTCTCGCATACTATGCACCTTCTATTTTAATGGCGGAGTTGGGATTACTGTCATTGGATTAACTGGATTTGTGGCTTGTCGAACAAAGACAGGGTCATGTACCTCGAAATGTAAATGAGGCCCCGTCGAATACCCGGTGTTGCCCATTATAGCTATTTTTTGGCCCTTTTTAACGGTTTGCCCTTTTTTAACACTATATGTGTCTAAATGCGCATATAAAGTTTCAAATTGTTTTCCTTTAATATTATGTTTAACCCTTACTATATTTCCATAAGTACTTAATGGTCCAACGTATGAAACAACTCCATCAGCGACAGTTACAACTGGTACGTTTGTCCTTCCAGCTGAACCAATATCTACACCGTAATGGAATTCCCCACCACGACCACCATAAGGGGATCTAATTGGTCCTGTTGTAGGGTAAGTTATATCTCCAGCCGCTACAGTAATTGGTGAGGAAGCGGCACCCGACTCAAATTGTTTACCATTGATCCAAACTTCTTTAGCATATTTTTGGGCACCGGCACCTTGCCATGCTACATTACCCCCATTATATTTTGCTAAAGCGTTTTTGATAGACGTTTCATTCCCTTTTTGATAACCAATGTTTTTTAAATAACAAGCAGCTGCAAATGCTGCATCTGTCATATCCCAAGGACTAGCAACTCCATCGCCATTCCCATCCATACCACGTCCACCATATTTTTTAATATTTGCAGGAACAGTAATCCATTTAAGATCTCCAGAAATATGACCTGAACTAGTCATAGGGAAGTCTCTAGCAGCATTCCAACCAACCCAAGTAGCCGGCATAAATTGGAAATGCCCAACTGCCCCAACTAACTCTCCTTTTGAGTTCATAGAACCTTTTGTCGGATCAGTAGCAATTGGGTTACTACTAAAGCTAGTTTCTTGGCCGTGAACGGCGGCTAAAATATACCAGTCGATGCCACAATGATCAGCTGCAGCCTTATATATCGAATCAAAATCAGTTGGGAACCAACCACCGCTGACTGCACTATAGTCGCCTAAGGCTCCACCCAATACGAACTCACCTATACATGGATCAATTGATTTGTTTTTAAAGTAACATTTTTTTAGACCTTCATAATCAATATCTGGTTTAGGGAATCGAGGATCGATTTCCTGCCCTAAGTCAATGGAATATTCGAGGTCTTGTACTTGAACTAATTTTGTTTGTGAACCTTCTTTACCTGTTGATACTAAAATTCTTACTAATTCTTCAGGTAGAAGCTCTACAACTGGTGGGGTACCGTCATCGATAATATATAGATTAGATTCAGTTGTTGTGTGAGTTACGCAATCTCCATCTGAAGAAGAACTTTCTACAACATCTTTTACTATCTTGTAAGGTATTTTTACTTTCAAGTAACCTAATTGAACTTCATCTATAATTTCATGAGATACTTTTTCTCTTGTTGTAGTTGGTCCAGAAGACGTAGTTTCTGTATTTCCCTCTTCATCCGTAGTCGTACATATCGTAGTTGTCGTAATTTCTATATATTCTTCATCAACTGGGGATGTTCCAGGAACAAATATAGGTTTAAAATTCGGTGACTCTTCAAAGTAATAAGCCATCTCTTTTTCTATAATTTCCATATACTTGCCCAAAAGCTTATCATCATCGGTATAATCACTATACTCATCATGCCATGCTTTGTAGTTTTTATTTTGGATATTTCTAAAATAATGATGGATAGTAGGTACTGCTATACTTTGCTTTAATAGGTCACCGACTTGATACAACCAAGATTCTGATACGGCAGGGTAAGGTGGTGGCTGACTCTCTCTTAACCTATCTCTTATTTCAGCTGGTCCTGCTTCTAACTTTAATTCAAAAACTTCCTTGATTGCATTATCAAATACAACTTCTACTTCATTCCTAGTTGATGCTTCTTGGAAAAGGTCAAAACTTACTACACTATCTAAAACTAATAGTAATAGAATTATTAAAACTACTACTACTAGAACATAAGGACCAAGCACCCCCAAAAGCCATTTAATACAACTTCCTATAACTTTTGAAAGAATAGATTTTAGAATCTTTGCGAACTTCCCAAGTTTTTTGGCGTTTCTATAAAGACTCCTACCCTTTTTCCCAGCCTTTAAGGTGTTATCTATAGCACCTTTTCCAATATCAGTACTTTTATTATTATTATCAGAATTACTCACTTTGCCTCACCACCCGTTTCATTTGCCTTATTATTAGGAGTAAACGGAGAATCATTTTCTAAAGGATGGATTGGTGATGGCAATTGACCTACATTACAATGCTGTTCAGGTTGCCAATGGCTAGTATTAAATCCATTATCTACGAAGGAGTTTCCGCTGCTATCAGCTAACATTGCATCACTTACTTGTGTGTACAATTGATTATTTGGTAAGAAGCCATCTGCAGCAATTCTATCTGCTCCATCCGTTGGTGAAAAATCAATTGTTCGCATCATACCATCTTTTAATCTAGTATCCGCTTCACCAATTGGAGAGATTAGCTTCATGCTACCGTTATCATCTAAATAGAAGCCGCTGCCTTCGTTAGTCTGTTGAAATTGGATTTTTGCTTCAGGATATTTCGCAGAAATATCACTTAGGGTAACAGAACCTAAGCCTCCTAATTCAGTAGAATTTAACACCCTGTCTGTACTAACACCACTTAATTTATATCCTATTTTTCTACCAATCTGACCTTGTCCAAACATTGTCCCTACGGATTCCCCCATTGAACCAAAATATTGGCGCTTGTCAGATATGTTGTTTAAACTAAGAGACTTATCATTTACCTTGCCTCTTGTATCCATTATTCCTTTAACACCAGCCGCAATGTTTCGAGGAGCTTGAAGTGTACTGCCCATCATCTTTGAGCCCACCGAGGCGCCTAAAGCAGCTCCGCCTCCACCAATAACCATGCCGGCTGTTCCTCCTAAAACTGCACCTGAAAATTGCGCACCTGCTTTAAATTTGTTCCAACTACCAGAGTTAGTTCCTTCTGCAAGTGCTGAAATAGCGGTTTTCCCTCCGAGATCTTTAGGGTTTTTAGTTTTCCCTTTAAACATTTGTTTAGCTCTTATTAATCGAGCAGCGGAATTCACCATGTTTTGAGAACCGCGTACAGTAATGGATGCTGTGGACATACCCATAATGCTTAATAACATTGAACTCATTGGTAAAAACAAGAACAGTAAAATGATTTTAAAGAAGACCCCTGCTGAACCTGTATTTACAAACATTATTACCACAGCAAAATAAATTGAATGTACACTTTGCATGAATATGGCACCGATAAAGTCAATTAACCACATTCTAAAATACTTTCGAGTTCTCTCATATAATAAGCCGATTATTGCTAATCCACCGGCCATTAAAAGGACAGTAATAACAAATAATCTAAACATATACACAAGGTTTAAAAACAAAAGCATAACCCATTCCGCAAACATAACAATAATGTCTGTGAATTCAAATTCATCCTGAGAAGCAACGATACTTAGACTACCTAATTTCATCCCCTGGCTCTCCAGAAGATCTGAGACAGAAGTAACAATGGCGTTATTCATCATAAAGATGTAATCTACGCCCATCCAATAACACACAAGCATTACTGCTGTAACAAAATACATAAAGATTTCTTCACCTATATTAAATCTCTGAGCAAATGTATGGGAGTACATCATTTTTAATCCACTAATTAATATAGAAAGACAAAAAAGTAATACAGATACACCTGTCACTATGTTAAAGATAGGATCAATTGCATTTTCCTTGATTGAAGTAGGAAACAATCCATATGATAATTCAGGTGATTCCTCTTCACTTTCAAACCAAATACAATAAGGATTACCAAAAACTAATTGTTTAAGAGTGTTTATGCCAATTGCATTGAATGCTAATTCAACTATATCTAGGCCATACTCTTCAACTAACGTTGCCCGCTCATCTCGAAAATCGTCCACTTTATCCTTTGTTTCTTTATCTTTTAATGCACTTTCACAAGCTTTCTTTGGTTCCTTTTCATCCGAATCGGAATTTGCATAAGTTATTGAAACATTAAGGAATAAAGAAGGGACCAAAATGAGAAAGACAAGTAGCAATCGCACACAAGTTTTCACATGATGTCCCTCCTTAACTAGACGATTTTCTTAACTCGTTCAGTACGAGATTGTTTTTGTGCTTTTTCTTTCCAAACACCTGATATTTTGCTCATACCATTATGAACTTTATCAGCTGCTCTATCAGAAGTTGTACGAGTATCTGCACCTGAAACATTATGGTAAACATACGCGTCAGGATTGACTTTTTTAGCATTGAAACCTGCATCTTGATGGCGAATAGCTTTTGAAGATGCAACTTGTTCAACTGTTTTTGGATTCATTGCCAAATTTGATTCTCCTGTATTAACAATGTAAGCCTCTGATTTTCTCATTACAGATGGAGTGGAACCTTGTAATCCAACAGTCTCCATTTTTTGTTTACCCGATCCACTACCCTGAACAGATTGAGGTGGTAAAGTATTAAGAGCTTCACTACCTGATATTCCAGAAGATGTTTGTGTATCATTTGACATTGAATTACCTGAAATAACACTTGTACTCATTGGTGACTGAGATATACCACTAGCTGTTGCAATACTTTCCATACCAGATGCATTTGTCATACTTAGTGTTTCCCCACCTGAATGGCTAACTGATGGTTGATTTATAGAAATGGAGTCATTTCCTAATGCGCCATTAGAAGCAACTGCCTCTGTTGAAATTGAACTATTCATCGGTGTACCTAATGGAGTTGCAATATGGCCACCTTTCATAGCATCTTCGAATGAAGGAACAGAAGAAGTCGAAGAACCGGATGTAGCATAAGAGGAAGCAGAAGAGTCTATCATACCTGAGACAGTTGCCTCTGATAATTGTGATATCGCCTTATATGTTCCATTCGATTGATATTCATAATTTAATGCTGGATCTGCTAATTTATAATCCATAACACGAGCTTGACCAGCTTTTAAAGATGAATCAGCGGCTCCTGTAAGACCAACCTGTCTCCAACCCTCACTTGTACTTACATAGAAGGCACTACCTTGATTAGTTTGCATCCACTTCATATCAGCATTGGGGTATTTTTGCGATAATGCACTAAACGTCATAGGTTGTAAGTTCCCAGCGGAATCTCTCATATTAAATGAAGCGGACATTTCTGAAGCTAGACGTTGGCGCGACACGCCACTCAATGCAAAACCTGCACTCCGTCCTAAAGCAGCTCCTCTCTGCCCAGCAAGCATTACCCCTAAAGATTCACCGAAATTCCCCATAGTTTGACGACGTGCATTTAAGGTATCAAAGCTTGCATTTCTACTCATCAAAGCTTTAAATCCTGTGCCATTTTCATTGCTAAACTTTCTAGCCTGTGTAAAATTAGAGTGAAGATTACTAATACCAACACTCATATTTCGACCTGCTTGAACAAGGCCACCTCCAACAAGGCCACCAACTTTAGCACCCATAACGGCTCCCTTTGGCCCCGCAACTATACCGGCACCTCCTCCAACAATTGCACCGAGCTTAGTACTTGTTTTCTTTGCCATATTAAACAATGAAGAGTTCGCTCCAGATGCACTAGATGATATTGAAGTACTAGCACTATCATTAGCAATGCTAGAAGCTAAATTTGTAAGTGAATCGCCAGTTGAGCTATTAGATGAACTATTGTTAAATGCCCCACCATTACTTGATACGGAACCCCCATACATAATGCTTTTAGCTTGTGAAGCTAGCGTCATTGTCGATGTAATGCCGCCGAGTCCAATCATTGTTAATGAAGAGCCAAGCTTAGATGAGCTATCACCAATATTTAGCCATTTTGATATCATTCCCGATACCGGAATAAACATAATCATTAAACCTATTTTGAAAAATACACTAGCACCTAACGAGGTAAACATGATCATTGCATAGAAGACAATTGCATGTATCGACTGCAAGAATACATTTCCTATTAATTCTCGGAACCAGTTTCCAAAGAATGCCCTTGTTTTAGCGAACATTAAGCTATAAATCGCTATAAACCCCATAACAAGTAATAGTAAAATGACCACCTTACGAGCTAAGTACACCACATTTAAAATTCCTGCTAGGACCCATTCTCCAAGAGCTACGATTAAGAATGATCCCATTAATCCAGGGATGAAATCACTTATCGAACTCATTACTGAAAAATTATCTAGATTATCTGTATTAGCTTTAACTAGTTCCTGAATATCCAATACCACTGCAGCATTTAATTGGAATAGCCAATTGGTCCAATCATTGTAGAAAAATGATAAGAATAATGCGACGAGCCACATTTTGACGTCATTCCAAAACTCATCCATAGCTTGTCCCCGTACACTATTACCCATTGTCTTTAATCCTGTGAGTAACATTGCTAGGGTTAAAACTAAAAAAAATACAGATTCAAATAACTTTAATAAAGGCTCAATAATTTTTTGGCGTTCATCATCCGTAAATATACCATCCGCGGACATCTTTACATCTTCCTTACCAGCCCAAATACAGTATGGATTCCCAAAAACCAAAGTGGACATACCATTAATTGGTCCTACATGGAAAAAGTTTTGAACTTGGCTTGTTAAAAACTTTTCAGCCATATTGGCATCATCTTCTTTATAGTCATCTATTGCTTTATCCACATCTTCGGAGATCAAAGGTTTTCCGCAAGAAAACAGAGCAGTATCTTTTTCTTTCGAATCTGTATTGGCATATGCAGTAACCGGACTTAGCAGTAATGACATGATTAAAAGTAAAAGAAGCAATTGTGCTTTTTTCATTTAACCACCTCTTACTAAGGAATCCACAGATATGTTTTGGTTTGTATTGATGTATTTCCACTCACTTGGGGTAGGCGTACTCATAAAGGAAACAATTTCCTTACCCGCTTTTAAAATGACTTCACCAGTATCTGCGGTTCGAATCATACGACCAACTTCCTCCGAGAAGCGGAATGTTCTTAAAATAGGCTCAACATCTTGATCAGGCTGTTTCATGAATGCGCACGAATGAAGCTGTGCTACAACGTCTTGTGCTTCTTTTGTTCTGTCGAACATTTCATATCGTTGTGATACTAGAGTTAAAGAAACATTCCATTTACGACCACGTGCAGAAAGAGTTTTAAAGAACTTAATCATAGATGGGTATTCTAACATCATCCAAGCCTCATCTTGAATAACACGCTTCTTCGGTTTAGGATCGTTTACAATAAATCGATTCCAAATCCAAGTCATCAATACGTGTTGCGCTAATGGTCGTTCAATACCAGATTTACTTAGATTAGAAATGTTGAAGTTTACAATTTGTGCTTTGTCTAGCATTTCTTCTGGTAATATCTCGCCACTCTTATCATAGATTTGTGTTTGACAATCAAACATTCCATAAGCGCGGCCCTTTACAAATAATGCAATTACACTCTCTAATTCTTTCAGGCCTTTTTCGCCCTCTTTAATTAATTTCTTTACTTCTCGGTCCACGTCTGAAATTTGTGGCATTCGCTTATATTTCTTGATATATTCAACTTTGCCATCATCTTGAACACTATCGATATATTCGTAAAGTGATTCTGGGTCGTCTGTAATCTTACATTCATCGCGATAAAGTCTTAATAAAATACGGTCTAACGCATTTAATTCGTAAGGAGTTAAATGTGGTCTATCGTGTGATGCAGACTCTTTCATAACTTTAAAGAATTCAATTACTTCTTTTACCTTTTCATTAACATTCACACGTTCAATCACATATTCATCAGCTTGATAACGATTGACAATCTCTTTTTCTACATAAATATCAAGTGGATTAATCTTACTACCGATTTCAACGGAATCACTCCGAAGATCGATTACGATCCCACCAAGTGCATATGTTAAACCTACATATTCAGGTTCGACATCCATAATAACTACTTTCTCAATACCGTCCATAAAGCCACGGCCTATTAATTGTTTAACGAATACCCCTTTACCAGCACCAGATTCTCCAAATATACCTAGGTTATAGTTCGTGAGCTTTTTATCAAAGTTATTAAAATAAATGTACTCACGTTTATAAACTCCTATCGGAATACCCCCATCATGGTTCAGTTTTGATGACATATGAGGGAAAATTGCTGTTAAAGAATTTCGGTCAAGGTTACGGTAGGATTTTTTTAAATAATTTGACCCTAAAGGTAAGGTCGATAACCAACTTTCTCTCTGACGGTCAAATGAATTAACTAGCTCAATTGATTCCGCTGCGAGACTACGCTCAATTGCTACAGACTTATCATTTAGTTCCGCCAAACTATCAGCGTATACAGTAGCTGAAATACTTACATAAAATAAACCGTTGGAATTGTTACGGATTTCATCACGTAACGCTTTTGCATCCCAATAATTTTGGCGGACTGCTTCAATTTTGTTCATGTCATTTTGTTTTTCAGCTGAGTACATTACTGCTTCGTATTCATCAGCCTTGTCTTTTAACTTACGCACAGCATCAGTACGGTCATATGGTTCAATATGAACCGAAACGTCCATATCGTCTCCGGTAAATAATCCTTCTAACCAATTTATCCGAACATTTGATGGATAACCACTTGGCTTTACATAAAACGATCTACCAAACTTCTTTATACCTAAAGCAGTTTGTTGTTCAAAATAATCAGCGTGAAATTTAATACCTTCGTTTGAAATGTTATCAACGAGAGAAGGTTCTACAACGTTTTGCTCACCGGTCACTACTTTGGGAGGTTCCGTCTTTTTAAACTCACGCTTATTGGTATCTGCTTTGTCTTTTCTTTTAGTTAGCTTCCCCAACAAGATCTAACGCCTCCTCTACATTATTAACAAAGTTTTCAAAGTCAGGAATTGTTGAAAAGTCCATAGTTACAAAATCACTTAATTTCTCTTTCTCCTGAACATCTTCAATCGGGTGTAATACGATGCGGTCGCGATTTAAAGCACGTTTTAATACTTCTGCTGCTTCAACTGAATTAAGAACAGTCGCATCTACTTTAGCTCGTCGTAATGCACGTCTTACTATTTCAGCACGTAAGCCAATGTTATCAATGATATTCTTTTCTCTTTGCGCTTTGTTTAATTTTGCTAATTTCGAAGGCTCATAAATGTATTTCACAATGTAATAAATACGAAGTGTAATGCGAAAGTTCTTTTCAGTTACAGTCTGAATATGATCTAAAACATCACGGTTGTAGTTTGCAGCATGATCATTTACACGACGTAAATTTTCTTCAAATCTTAATCTATCCTTTGAAAAATCTTGTCGTACCGCTTGAGCTTGCAACTGCACAGGGAAATTTATTACGTTAAAGAGTTGTTGGTAGCCTTCTAAAATCGCAATACGCTCTCTGTCTTGAAGCAAATGGAAGTTTACAAAATCTGAACTTAATACAACCTCATGTTCATTTCGTTCACGCTCTATTACACAATGCTCAATTTTTTTAAGTTCCATTAGATCAAGAATTGATTCATATTCTCTGTCTTCTTTCGTTGCTTTAACCGTTTTGTCATCAGTTTTAGAAGCATTAGAACTTGCTCCATAATCACCATTTTTTTGTTCCTCAAGGTACTGTTTCCTTTTCCAACCAAATATAGGTTCATTACGATCCATTCTTTTCTTCGCAATTATTAGGACTATAAAAACAATAACGAGTACTACTATGCAAGAAAATACAAGTAAATCTAATATATCCAAACGGGTCACATCCTAATTTGTATATGTCTTTTGTGATCGCCAAAATTTATAACGACGTACAACAAATTCAGACAGATAACAATCATATTTCTCTAAATTAATAAAAGCTAAGGAAACTGTAATTCCGTTCAATGATAAAACAACGAATACCTTCCAAATGAATTCGAACCATCCACTTATGAAAGGCCAATTAAAAAGAACCAACTGCAATATTGTAATTACAGCAACTGGACCAACAATCAGTAATTGTCGAATTGAAAAATAAGCTAGTACAGTTTTTGTCTCCTGTGTTAAATCAATAGGAATTTTAATCATTTATTTACTCCTTTTAAAAATGAGTGACACAAAATGTCACTCATTAAAATGAAACGATTAATCGGTAATTACTTGGAAAATAAATTCGAAAGTACATCTGATAACATGAATGCACTGAAGAACAATGCAGCCCCTGCTATACATGAGAACAATGCAGTCCACCATTTACCAATGTTTCGCGGAGAAATGGAACCAAAAATAATGACTACAGCGATAATTAAAACCGCTAAAGTGAAACAAAGTCCTCCAATACCTCCTACTAATGAAATAATATCCTGAAGTATGGTTGTAAGTTCAGTATTACCTTTAGTATAATACCCGGAAGAATTTGAATCTGCAGGAGTATTAGCTTTTGCTAGTAAATTTACAGAATATAAATTTGATAAAAGGTTCATTTAGGTATTCACCTCCTTTTTAAAACGAAAAAAAGAAGTACCGTGAAAGTAAGGAGTTAGAAAACCTATTATGGTTTTCTAACTCCTTTAAACTTTCACGGTACTTCCGTGTCAATCTCTCGTCTTATAAATTTAATTAGATTATCACAAATTTATACTTAAAAGTCAATCTTTTCATTCGTATTCTGGAATCATTTCACCATTTCTAAAAGGCTTTTCAGCGATGAATTCCATCTTGAATTCTTCCTGCCAAAGATCATTCTCCATCTTGCTGAATTTAAAAGCAAAACGTAAGTGACCGTGCTCCATGTATGGTGAATAAAATATAGCAGTTGATAATAAGTAGGTAAAACGACGGTATATCTGTTTTGGTACTAAAAACTCATTTTCTGTTTGCAGTTTAAAATCGTCATCCATCTCATCAAAATTAACTTTCATGGAATCGAAATTAAATTTTTGATATAGTAGCTTAGATACATTGCCTTTTCTAATAAAAACGTCAATAAAGCCCTCTTCTTGAGAACAAATAGCATCCATTATATCTGTGCTCTTTAACATGGCATTTTTTAGTTGTTCAGCTATTTTATCATTTGATGTTGGTAATAGTGTTTTCTCCATTTTCCTGCCTCCGCGTAACAAAATACTTTTTAGAATTTAAAAATTGTCAAAAGGAGTGATCTCCCGTTAGATCTCCTTTGTTAAGATAGGTATCACAAACGATTCTAAAGACCCGCACACTTTGAAATTAAATGTCTAAACATCGTATAATATTGTAAACTTTTGATATCAGTTGTTATATTAAATTTATAAATTAATCCTTTTTTTTAAAAATTTAACAACTATTAATTATATATTATCAAAAATAGTACGACAATAGACACTGTTTAACAATAAGTACAATTTACTATGTAACGTTAAAATTTTATCATAAAATACCAATTCTGGTGAGGATATCCCCCCTTCCTTAAATGATTCAAACTTTAAGTTTATTTGTTTGAATCATTTAAGGAAGGGGTGTGGAACCACACTCCTTCATGTATATTTATGCTATTCTGCTTATAACAGACGATTTAATCCCATACCCAAGCTCCACAGTTTCAGCATCGTCTGGGTGAATCACACTAAATTCTTCATTTGATGATAGAATCCCTTTAAAAAGTATATAATCATCTCCTTCAGAGATATTTGATCTTGATGTAGAGATAAACTACTGATAGTTCATTTCCCTTTAATTCTGTTAAGAGATTTGTAATTTAATCCGCAGTTTTTACCTAGATGTCTTCTTCACAAGTTTAGCTTTCACTTCATTATTAATTTGGAAATCATTACAACATTCTGTATAATCATTCACTTCGAGATTTATTGCATTATAAATTTGCATTACATTATTTATAACTTCATCTGTAATCTCAGAATGTGTAAATGCTCCTAATTCCTCATTAGTTACAATTTCTTCATAATTTATCAAGTCATCTCCAAGTAGTACATCGGACACTTCAATATTATTATTATTTGTATCTATATAACTAATATTTTCATAACTTGATGTCTCATCAATCGACTGAATAGTTTTACTAGGGTTTTCTACATTAGTTGCTGCTAGGAAAGCCCACTTTGATTCTTTTCTTTGCAAATAGCTTTCACTTAATGCACTTAATGCACCTATTACTACCATTAATAAAAAAGTCCCTAAGATTGAGTATATTTCTAACATTGAATGTTAGCCTCCTGAAAATGGGTAAAAGAGCCCCTAAAAATTTCAAAAATAAGACTTGTTCTTCGACAGACCTTCTTTCTTCCGCTATATACTACAATATTTAAATTTAGACTTTGTAACCTTTAAGAACAGTCCTCATTGGCGCTTAAACGTTGTTATTTCGACGTTTTACTTACACAAAAATGTCTCGCCCGAAAATTTCTATTCCTTCTAAAATTTTAATTATCTACAAGTACGAAAAAAAGCACTCTTGATAAATGAACAGACCTATCCTATATGGATAAGTTTGAACACTTCAAGAGTGCTTTAAATTGCTATTCACCGTTTGGTTATAGCTTTTAATCGTTCTAAATTAGATAAGTCCATTATAACTACTTATTTTTGAAATTTCAAGTTATATAATATATATATGTAACTTTATTCACACGTTTTTAACAAAAACTGTATTATATTCCTGTGTTTATACATTATTTTTTTAATAAAACTCTCAATTTGAAACGTAAATTACACATTAGAAAAACATCGCTCCATTTTAAAAGTTCAGGCGATTGTTATTTTGGAACATCTTCCCACAAGTGATAAGTTCCTTTCACTTGTGCATAAAGCGCTTTAACAAAGGATTGTATTAGAAGGAACCATATGTTGCGCTGTCCTCTATTTTCAAATAACTTCTCCCAAAACTGTATTTTTTGCAATGTATAGAGTTTTGACGACTAAAAATATCCTTCTTATTTAGATGATAGGTTGTGAAGGTTTGGCCAACTTTTGCTTTTTTATGTACAAAAGTACAAGGATTTACACGTTTAGCTCTTTCGTAAGTTCCACATTCTTGTTGTTTAGCGGGATTTCCAAAAACACAATAGCCAAAAGCTGTTACATCTTTCCGAGAAGCCCCACTTCAAGTAAGGCTCTTAAGAGCTACTAAGTGGAGGGTAGTTCACAATATACCTGAAATAACTTTTTATGTTAAAATAAATTATTACTTTATTTTTACAATTAACACCCTAACCAAACGGTGAAGGGACAATTTCTTAAAGGCATTCCTATGTGAATGAAGCTACTATGCTTATTTCACTATGGAGTGCTTTTTTAGATTACCTAAAATATCCCAAGTGAAAGAATTATGTTAAGACCAATTCGTTTGATTTTAGTGATATTTCCTGTATGTTTAGTTGTCGATTACTTTAACGGCACCTATTTGGTTAGAAGGATACACTCAATTTGTTAAGGGGTGGGAATTTTGTTACCAGAATTATTACTTTGTAAAGTTTTTTCACTAAATCTAAAAATTACAAGTATGACATTATGGAAGACATGCGTATTAATCAATACCTATCCAAAAGTTAAAGGTACTTTAACACACCTTTTGTCTCCCCTATTATGAAGTTCTACTTAAAATATCCTCCTAAATCAATTCGACCAGCTTAAAGTACAATCCTATAAGATTGAATCTTAAACTAAAAGAAAATGTTTGCTTGCGCAAGTTACATAGAGAAATGACTTTCCAGATCGGGAGGTAGGTATTACTTTTGTAAGAGCCTATTATTTAGATGGAACGTAGACATCGCTATGAATTAACCATTTAATATCTTACAAATTCCAGATAAATCTCTTAAATGAAATAAAATATTTCTCCTTTCTCTTACCTAAGTAAGTATATAGCGGAATATGAATCGTATTACGAAAAGCCATCAAAGGAAATGAGTGCTCAATTATCTACTAGAAATAGTAACGTAGTAACATTTTCGAAAATAAAATTAAAGGGGCTAAGATTATGAAACAAAGACAAACATAATTCTTAGCATGATCAGTTTGATTAGAAACTGCAAAAGAGTTTTGTAGATTATTTAGCACTGGACAATGCAGTGATTGACCTGTTCTTTGGAATGGTAAACATTATGAATGAAAGCATGTAGTAGTTTGGTTGATTTATAAAGGAGAGTAATCTTAATGAAAACAAATACTTTTTCAAACAATGATAAAGAAATACAAAAATATATAAGCTTAATAAATAATTGTAAAATGATCGAGCCTATAGCCAAAGAAATTTTAAGCAAAAACCCTGTTGCATGGGCTAACATTATGATTAATGCATTTGATGTTACCGTTAAGAGTAATGCTATTTCAATTGACTCTTTCGCAACGTATATTGCAAATTGCACATTTCTAGAATTTCTCGAAATATTAGAAAAAAACGGAATTATCTTGACTGAAAATGCAGGAATGCTGTTATTTTTAGGCACTGGAGATATAGAAGAAATTCTTTTAAATTCACTTTTTACTTATAAAATTTGATATGTATGTGGGTAAGTATAATTAGAATAAAGTAATATATTTGTAAATGTTCAGTCTAGGTAAGAAAATTAAAGAGAATGTATGATTTTAGATTTTGAGTCAATGATACAGTTGAAACCCTTGTATAGTCGTTTTGACAAAAAGATATTATTATCGAATGCAATATGGATAGTTATTGCCTTGTCTGAAACAAAACAGGACGGAAAAAATTTGTATCAGGCGATCTTATACGAAAAAATTGGATTCACTATTAAAAATTCAATATAAATGTTCTCTTGTTTAGAAGAACGCTTTTCCTTTATTGGACTAGCGTTCTTTTTTTGTGTGATTTTCATTTTTTTAAATGAAATAATAATTAATTGTAAATAATGATAATAAATTATTTATGTTGGTTTTCAAATTCTTATTTGAATAGCAAAACATAATTATTAATAGATTATATTAAATAGAAAAAATCAAACATTCAATCATCGAAAACAAATACAGCAAATTGTTCCCCTTTCCATTAATTAAACTGAAAACATAATAGTAAATAATCAATATATATATTTATAGGGGATAACTTTATCTCTACTAACCCTTCAGCCACCTACATTTATAACACTCCATGAAATCATTGAAATATATTATTCTATGTAATCAACAACCTATAAAAATGTCATTCACTATTTCAACAGTCTAGTTTTAATCTATCAACAACCTTATTTCTTTCATCTACAAAATCCACAGTTCTGAAATCGATTGATAAATGCAGGTTGATGGGAATATAATACATATTCAAACAGCATAAAAAAACGAGTTCTCTTAAATGTTCAGAGTAACTCGTTTTTTTCAATGCCAAATAGCCTTTTTCGCTTCTTATTTTGAAAAAGGCTACTATGTAAATAATGGAGGAATTTCTGTATTATTTCGTTGATATGCAAACCGGATCATAGTTCGTGCATTTTCATCGGTATTAATAAATGAATTGAAGAATCCTTTCAGGCGCACTCTAAATAATCCAGGGAGATTTCCAGCTTTAGTGTGTTCGATAGCATAAATAGTTTTTGGTAATACATCCACTAATAGATTTTTTGTAATGTGTAATGCCATGTCTTTTGCCACAACGTTAGGTAGCTTATGTAAATGCACCAATACGTCAGACTTAAAGATATTAATGCAGTTCGTTAGTTCGCTGTTTTTATATGGGATAGTGCTATTTTTAAAGTGTTTCCGAATCTCTTTCTTAGCAATAGCAGTAATTGCTTCTTCGATCGGATTTACCTCTCGTTCATTAAATGCATCAGTATTAAATCGTAACTCTACTACTGAATTTCCGAATGTATCTCGTTGATCAAAATTGACCTCGTTGATTAAACCGTTGCCATCATTAAGCAGTCGCTTCAGCCAATCTTTCCCGCTCCGTAAACTCTTCTTCATTTTTAATAATAAAGGTTGGATTTTACGTTTGATTATAGATTGGGATTTATTAGAATAATCGCGATATAATGCATTAACGATGTCTAATAATCCAACCATACCTGAAACATCTCTTGCTTTAATGAATGCATTTAAGTAACCATTTTCAAAAATATAATTTGGAATACGGAAGTAGTTTAAATCAGCTGATTTCCGTGGGTCATCTTTAATGGCAAAACGTAAAACTAATGGCAATTGGATATAGTGTTTCTGGTTATTAAAGACTCTTTGTACAAAACCAAGTTCTTCTAGTCTCAAGAGGCCCTTATTAATAGAACTGTATGGGAGGTCGTATTTGTTAGTTAAGTGTTTAAGAACAAAATCATCCTCACGTATTAATCCCTCTTCATCACAATTGCTGCGAAGGAGCAAATATGTGACAAGGGATGCAGCTGTTAAGCTAGTAGAATATTCTCGAAAATGTAATTTCAAAAACTCTAATTCTGCTTGATAAAAAGTAATCCCATCTAATTTACGTACCTTAGCCATATATTTACTCCTCCTTTCTATGTAAAACTCGTTGAAATTTTTCGTAAGAATTGTTATTATGTAATTAACTAAACAAGGCTGTTTTTTGGCAATATTAAAGTAGCCCTTTTCAAAATAATTTTTTTGAAAAAGGTTTTGTTTTGTTTTTTGTTTTATCTTTTGTTTTTCTTTGTTTTTTGCCTTGCTTTGTTTTTGTTTTGTAAATTTTTTTAGACCTAACTCGTAAAAACTGTGACCAGCAGCTTTTACACTATGTCAATCGAATCGACCAAAATTCGAATGACGACTTCTAAAGTATCCGCTTTTCAGACGACCAAATCTGTGAAGCGGTTTTTTCTTTCTTTTCTTTTTTCAGTAGTATCTTCATTTAGTAGCTCTAGAGTGTTCAACAAGAGCAAACTCTCCACGTTCAAACGCATCGATTGCATATTCAATCAATGCAATTCCTACACTTTGATCCGTTTCAAGTTCATGTTTTAAACGAAACGCCTCTATTTTTTTACTCATATCATCTTCAAAACGAACCAACATAGCTCTTTTCTTTCGTGCAGGTGTAGCTGTACGAGTATAAGTTACCATCCTAATCCCTCCTTCAGAAAAATGTGTTACACTTTCAAAATTAACATACTACAAAAGAGATTACAATAAACTCATTGATATATTTGAGAATAATTGATATTATTCTTCATAGAAGTCTTAAAAAGACAAAATTAAAGACGCCTCAAAAAATCCGATTTTTTGAAGTGATCATATATTCATTTTTATAAATATAAAATTCTTTTATTTGTGAAAACTGTTCCCGCAGTTGTTCACGCCTTTCTATCGAATTTCCTGATTCGCTAGACAAACCAAAAGCACTCCGTTTTACTTTTTTTATAAGTAAAGCGGTTTTTTTGTTTTTCTATTCCTTATACAGGGAGCTTAGAGAATAAAAAAGAGCATACGAAACTAGTCGTATGCTCGGTGCTTCCATAACATAGTACAAAACGGGAATATTTAAGATGTTTTCAGTTGCAATTATCTTAAACTTCCGGGAATATGTCAAGAGCACGCAGTTCGACAAAGTTTCAATTTAGCTAGTTCCCACTAGCTATAAGGATGTTTTACTTAAGAAGATTGTTTCTTCTGGTTTATCTATCTTCTTATATAACTAAAGCAAATCTAATAAGAATAGTACATACTTATGATACGGTTCACCTTAATGTTGTTAGTTTCCATTTTCTATATTTTTCCTTACCATCGATTCTTCGCTATTTTCACCAAGACAACGTATAATAAGAGAAGCAGAAGAAGAATTCATTTTTCCTCTAGTTAAAAAAAGAGGTGCAATTACTTGAAACAATTTGAAACAGCATTACCTGAGCAGTATGAAACATTAAAAAAACAGGCCAATTATACGTCTAGCTGGAGAGAGCGTTTAGACGCAGTCGAAAAGTTATCGGCTTATCAACATGACAAAATCATAGATTTATTAAAAAATCGTATGCAGCATGATACTGTCAACAAGGTGCAATTAGCAGCCTATGAAGCACTTGCGGCGCTTGGCGAGGACGTAGAGAAACCATCACCTGCACGTTTTGATATTATCAAAGGAACAGATAAAATTTTCCTGCGTGTTAAAAAGAGCTTGCCGAAGGACCATACAGTGGCAGACTTTGCGGATAAACTAAAACGTATGCGTTTAGATGTCTTTGATGCGTATGAAGGCGACAAAGGTGTACAATTTATGAACTGGTTAGAGGAACGTTGGGCAAAACTGTAATCAGTAGTTTTGAGATTTATGAAGGAAAGTCATTCTCTCTGCTTGTGGAGGGAATGGCTTTTTCTTATCTTAAGCTGCGGTTCATCGAAACTAATATTAAGTTGTACTACTTCTTTTCTTTGATCATCTATCTCTATTGTTTAATGATAAAACAAACACCTTCTTCAACTAACCTGCGCAGTTAGTACAATAAGAAAAACATACTAAGATTAGTAGTGCAGACCAAGGCATTGGTTCGTACTACTATTTTTTTATATAGTAGAGGTGAAGAATAGGTCGGGCAGCTCTTTGGATCTTGAATCCGTAAAAAAAACTGACCTACTTCACAACCTTATTTGAATCAGGTTTAAGTATGTTGGATCCTTTGAGATCGTGTATAAGAAATGGGAATCAATAAGGCTAATGTGAAGACTTCAAAACACATAGGGAGGGAGAACATGAAACATGTCATCGCCTTTGATATTAGTATGGGAAAGAGTTATATGGTTGTCTATAACGCGCTGAAAAAATGTCAGTTGGAAAAGGAAATTGCGCACAATCGTCCGGGATTTATGGACCTTAAAAAGTTAATTGATGACTTAATTGAAGGATATGATGAGCAACCTCATATCGTATTTGAATCTACAGGAGTCTATTCAAGAACACTGGAACGTTTCATGCAAGAGAACAACTATAGTTATTGCCTATTAAATCCCTTGGAAGCAAAACTCCAATGTGATTCCTTACGGATTCACAAAACGGACCGAAGTAATGCACATCGATTGGCACTCACACACTTTACGCACGAAAGACGGATTGAAACAGATTCCAATGATGTTTACCGTCAGTTAAAACGATTATCGAGACACTACAGCGAATTGGATGATGAATTGAGCGTCACCCGCAGTCGATTGCATAAGGTCGTCCAGGAAACATTTCCTGAACTCGAGAATATCTTCACGACCAAGTCTGAACTGTTCCTAAACGTAGTACAATTATACCCTCATCCAGATCTAGTCTTGAATCATTCAAAAACAATCATTAAAAATCGAATACTCGCAAACACAAATAAACGAATGGCAGTAAACAAAGCAGAGGAAAAAGCTGTTGAATTAATAGAGGCCGCAAAGCAATCTTACCCCGCCGCGTCTTCAACAGATGTGGTTTGTGATCAAGTTCGTGTATATGCTAAACGGTTTCAAGAGCTTCTCCTTCAGAAAGAACAATGTATCAGTAAAATGGAGTCGATAGCCGAAAGGCTTGAAGAGTATAGCATAATACGTAGTATTCCGGCTATTGGAGCTAACTCAGCTGTCAGAATCATAGCAGAAATTGGGAACATTCAGAGGTTTGACAACAACAGACAGTTGAATGCCTATACAGGTATTGATATTAGGCGGTATCAATCCGGGAAGTTTATAGCTAAAGACAAGATTAATAAACGCGGCAATAAACACCTACGTAAAATAATGTATCTAACCGTTCAGAACATGATTAGACAGCGACGATTTGGTGGAAATCACATCGTTGAGTACTACGATAAATTAAAAACGCAACCCTATAACAAATGTCATAAGGTTGCCTCCGTCGCATGTGTAAACAAGTTATTGAAAACGATCTTCTTTCTTGTCACACATAATCAAAACTACGACTACAGGTTGGCTCCCTAGTACAGTCGTAGCATCAGTTTAACATACTAAAGCCTTATGAAAAATCGAAAAATCACTAGGCTTATTCAGCATGGCCCAATTTATCAAAATAATATCAGAGAGTTAAGAAAGTTATTATAGATACTTGACTAATCGTAAGAAAGAGCTGCATATGCAACTCAATGATCTTCAAGTAAACCCCATTAGTTTAAGAAGTTCTAAAGTAAAAAGGGAACAATTTCATTCCCTTTCACTTTAATTTATGCTTTCAGCTATTGTCATAAAGCTTTTAGTATTTTAAGACAAACACCATTAACAGATTATTACCATGATTGTTTATGGGGAAATGATAAGTGTTCAGTAAGCCCCTTCGTAAAGAGAATGCGTAAATACAAACAAAACCAGCAAAACACCTTTTCGGTGTCGTACTGGTTTTGTTGAAGTACATCTTAAATTGTAGTTAGTTCAACGTGATTGCAAATTCCGAGTTCGGCGCGCCAGCAAATACAACCGTTCCGTTCATCGGCAGTTGTACTTTGTTATTGCCGCTTACAACGGTAAAATTGATACCTACTCCATTCTCATCATACACCGCGAACGAACTCTTCGATGGCAACGCCACGGTCATCGTTTTCCCTGCTGCCGCTTGCGGAATCGTAAACCATTTCGCATGCCCATTTGCTTGCAGCGTAACTTTGGATGATTGGCTTACATCCAGCGGTTTTACGTTGGTTTCACTTACGTATAAAAATCCGGACATCTCCATATATTCATTACCGCCTTTTGTATAGAAACGAGATTCCGTCGTATCACGGCCTGCCATCCCAGGGATCTGGAGCTGATGTGCAGCCGTGTTTGGGCCGGTAATTTTTCTGCCGTTCCAATAGCCCTCTAGACCATCATGACGATTAATTTGTGTTGTAAGCAACAGTGGTACGAGATATTGAGCAGAACTATATTTCTCGTTTACGAGATAGAACTTGACCCCCTCCCGCTTTGCCCATGCGGCAGTGGTTTCCTTCGACAGCACATTGTCTTCAAGTTTCTCGGCTACATATTGAGTCATCGCTATTTGCCCTAAACCTGGCACCGATGGATATGTACTCTCCTTCAAATAAGTTCGTCCATTCTTCTCAGTGACGAAATTGATGGTACCATTCTCATTATTAAAGCTTCCATTCGCAGTATATACATATTTTTCTTTTGGATTATATGGGCTCTGGTAGATTAGTTCTCCATTCTTCGTAATTTCTATTTTGAAATAACCTAAACTATTTCCGTAAAAACCCGCTTTCTTCACTACGTCTTGAGGCATTTTGGCTTTGACCGGCTTGCCAAAGGATTTGTTCGGCTTGATATCCTTAATTGTGCCCTTCTCTTTAAGCGCAGTGAGCAGTAATTCAGTCGCCATCAGTTGATTTACAGAACTCCCGCCGCCGGATGACAACACAGCCACTGCCATCTTCTGTTCAGGAAGTACGACCAGTGAAGCATGTTGTAAAAACGTGTCTCCGCCCTTAACCAAGCCCTTTATTCCATATTCACTGAATGGATATAGTTTCACACTATCCCAGCCAAGACCATAGTTGAGATTGTTAGCTTCATCCCCCGGCCACATTCCTTTTTTATATTCCTCTTGCTCCATCGCTTTGACTGCCTTATCAGAGAGGATCCCTTTTTCCTGTCCCATAAATAATTGTGAGAATCGCACCATATCTTCTGCTGTGGAAGAGATCCCTCCCGCCCCGATAACATTCACCGATTCAGTGGGAAGCTGCCCTTGGTACATTGGAAAATAAAGTCCAGCCCGCTTATCATCTTCCAATTTGTCCTGCGGCGTTTTCGTATGATTTAGCTTTAAGGGTTCTGTAAACTGTTTATGTAGAAATTCGGTAAAGCTCAGACCGCTGACTCTTTCCACCAAAATCTCAGCCAGCGTAAAGCCGTCGTTGCAGTATACCGAGAACGCGCCAGGATCCGCCTTCAAGTGCTGGTTGGACAATCGCTGCAACAAGTTATCATGGGCATAGGTATCATTATCTTTAAATAAAAATGCATTCCTATACGCAGTACCTTGCAAGCCGGAGGAGTGGTTCAACAGCATACGCGGCGTAATGCTTTTGTAACGCTCGTCTTTCATTTTGAAATCAGGAACATAGTGGACAACAGGAGCATCCAAATCAACTTTTCCTTCGTCGACCAATTTCATCACAGCCGCCGTTGCATACATTTTACTGACTGAACCAATCCCGTATAGGGTATCTTTGGTCAGCGGCTGTTTCCCTTTCATATCGTTCTTACCTGCCTGACCCGACAAAATAATTTGGCCATTGTCAATTAGCGCATACTGCACGCTATTCGTCTCATACGACTTCGTGAGTAGCGCAGCCTTCTCTGCCGCAATCTTCTTCAGTTCCTGGCTAGCTACTTCTTGGCTAGCTACAACCGTAGTCTGACTGCTAGAAAACGCCATCGCCCCTGTTGGTAAGCTCATCGTTAACGCTAATGTAGCGGCTAACACCCCAGATAGTTTATTTTTCATAAAAGAATTGCCTCCTTAGATAAGTGATTGATTTCATTGCTGTTATTTCGAACAAAGGTATCTCCTTGTTGTCTTTATTTAACAGATGGTAAAAATTTATAGAAGCTGCCTTCCATAAGATATTTATCAAGTAATTTCTCAAAATTGCTTACAAGAGATTCAATTTTTTCATTTCTAATACAACCAAACTAATGCGGTAATCATTGTAAGACAAGAATTTGCGCAATCCTTTCCCATAGGATTCCATTTACTAGTTCATTCATTTTTTTCTCCTCCAAATTGTTTATTTACCCTTAATACGATTACGTTCGTCTAATCGTTCACTCACGAAAAAATAAATAAAAAAAATCTCAGGAATTTGATCCTGAGACCTTTCTTTTAAATATTTTTCTTGCAAAAATAAGATAGATAATAAGATACGCTGGAAATTGAATAAGGCCTAAAAAGCCCCATAGCCAAGCATTGTGTCCCCTCTTCCGTGCATCCCAAAACATCCATGAGCTCTGACAAATCAGAATGAATGCAATCACGATGCATAACCAAAGCGGTGTGCTACTTAGTTCATTTGAGATCATTCATTACTGACCTTCTTTCTAGTTTTTTTAAGCGCTAAGGGCAATAAGATAATCCCCACAAGCTGAAAATAAAGAAAAAGAATTGGCTGACGATAAACGACAGCAATCCCAACCGAAAGCACAAATACTGCAACAGAGATAAACGTGAGGAGGTCTTTCCATTGTTTTTTTCGTATTCTTTTTTTCTCTAATTCAACAATCTGTTGAAACCATTGTAAGCTTGGAGTAGATACTGGATTCCATTGATCCAGTTTTTCTAAACCATCTATTAATTGCTTAACCGTTAATTCATTTTCATCATCCAACATAGAATTACTTTTTTTAGAATCATACTCTTTCAAGTTCAGCCAACTCCTTTCGTACACTTTTTAGACCATTTGAAACTCGAGATTTTACTGTTCCTTCTGCAATACCCATCATTTTTCCAATTTCCTTATATGAATATCCGTAATAATGCTTTAACACGATTGGCATACGTATTTCTTCATTAATTTGAGCAAGTACATCAAGTACATCATTCCATTCTTTGTTCATAATGGCTGCATTCCATTTCATTTTTCGGAGCGCTTGTTCCTGCTCTAGCCAGTTTTTCTCCCGCTTCTTTCTGCGCTGTTGATCGATAAAAAGGTTCGTTGCGATTGTGATGAGCCATGATGAAAACTTGGATTCACCATTATACAGTTGGATTTTTTCAATACACTTCATCATCGTCTCTTGTGTTAAATCTTCTGCGATTTGTGGATGAAGAGTAACTTTCATTAAATACTTTACGAGGAACGAATAATTCTGTTGTAGCAGTTTCGAAAGAGCCAATGTATCTCCTTTTTTCGCTTTTCGAATTAAATCCTTTTCATCCATGAGATCTACTCCATACAATAATGATTTATATGTAATACGATTTACTGGGAAAAATCGTTCATTTTCAAAATAAAGAATCACAACAAAAATCCATCTATTAGTATTTATTAAGTAGTTTACTTAAAAGTTATATATTTGACCAAAAACCAAAGTATTGTTCTCATTCAACGAGTTCAGAATACTTGTTTCATTATTATAGTATTATCAAACTATTATGTTTTGTTTAAGTATGTCTTCTTTAACTAACTGGCCCGTTTGTGGAATAAGAAAAAATCCTGTTTTGATACAGGATTTTTAATCAAACTTTATTAAAATAATCAATGTTTATTTTAATTTATCGAACTTTGTTTTAAATGATCAATCTTTTTTATAAAACTACATATAGGATAGACTTTTTTCAAAGTGTCTATCTTATAGGGTACAGTTTAGTATTTTAATTACCCTATATTCATGCAATAAACCATTGGGTGTAGCACTTTAGAATCCTTAGTTAGACTTCAACAACTATGTTTAATAAGGAATTCTTAAAATGCCATTTATTTTTGGTTTTATAAATCATGCACCGAATCAAGTGTTATAGCTCTCCAACGTTTTGTTCTTAAATTAAATTCGATTGGTAATTTGCAATTTTGGGTAAATGTGACGCATTTCCTATCTCCAAAGAGGTAGGATGTAGCGCCTGCCCATTTCGGGTGCGATAGGTAAGTATTTGAAATTATCTCCAACTTTTCCCCCGCCCAACACGGTACGTGCGACTTTCACCGCATACCGCGTGCCATCAACGCTAATAAGCTAATCGTTACCCTCACGATTTTCTGATTTCCAGAAATAATTTTAGAAGTTTATTTTCTGATTTCCAGCTTTTTCTCGAAAACTGTTCAATTTATCTAGTTGTTCTTTATTCAAGTTCAATATTTTGATATATTCCAAAGTCTTGCGCTCTATGGTGGTGTGAATTACATGAACTTCCTCTAACACTAGAGCGAGGTTGTTATATCCATCATCTTTTGACAAATACCATGGAATGATATGGTGGCAATGCATATCCCAGGGCATCATTTCTTTTCCTGTGACTGCACATAGTCCTTTTTGACCGACATATTTAGAAATTCTGTTGTCATTAAGCTCAACAGTTCCTCTTTGTTCGTGTCTTATCGGATTTTCCCTCAACCATCTCAGTAAACTTTCTGGTATTTGTGTCTGCCTTTGATGAATAAGCTTTCTACCTTCTAATGTGTATTGATTAATCTTAGCCATCTTACTTTGAGCATTTTTAGTTTGTACGAGTGCTACAGGTAAGATAACTAAACCATGTATAAAACGTATTTGTTTTGACTTTAGATAAGGTTTATATGATTTATCCACACTCTTTTGATTGACATTTCCGTATCGAGAGTATCCAGCATCTTTGTTCCGATTATATAGGGTTCTGTGTATCCCTATTCCCAACTTATTAAAGCTATCATTTACATGAGTAGCAATACGATAATAGTTATGAATTCCTATTATCTTGCTGTTGTATTTACGAATCTCGTGTTGAGTATAAATACTATTGGGAAGTTTACTAATCTTAACTATCTGCCTTTTTAAGTCATTTTTAATTCGTATTAATGACTTCTCTGATACGTGTGAATAACAAACCCATTTATTTGCTTTCTTTGCAAGTTTTAGAGAGAAACCAAGAAATTCAGTGGCCTCTTTCTTTAGGTTTGTTATTTTGGACTTTTCTTCTGATATTGGTAGGTGCAATCTTTCCATTAGCCATTGTTTTGCTGCATGGTAGATTTTTTCTGCACTTTCCTTATTGCGACAGAAGATTTTAAAGTCGTCGGTATATCTTACCAAGTACATCTCCTTAAGATTTGTTGATTTCCTTAGCTTTTCGGTGTGGTGCGACATATTTTCTGTGCCATTGTACATGTATCTATGTCCAATTTCCGCACAATGTCTTGTCGCCCACTGGTTAGCTATCCACCAATCAAATTCATTTAAATTGATGTTGGCTAGTAAAGGGCTAAGAATTCCACCTTGAGGAGTACCTTTGGTTGGTTGAACGACTTTTCCGTTTGTCAAAACAATGGGAGCTTTAAGCATCTTTCGGAGAATAACTAATAATTGCTTATCTCTTATGCCTAATGTCCACAACTGTCTCATCAATTTCGTGTGGTTTACTTCATCAAAGAAACCTTTTATATCAATGTCTACAACCCATGATAAGTGAGCCCGGTTCATTCTCATAGCTACATCTGCTATTGCGTGCTCTGTTGACCTTTGTGGTCTGAAACCATAGCTATGTTTGTAGAATTTCGCTTCACATATCGGTTCAAGAATTTGAAGGATACATTGTTGAGCAATTCTATCCAAAATTGACGGAATACCTAGCGGGCGTTTTTCACCATTTGCTTTTGGTATCTCTACCCGTCTAACTTTTCTAGGATTGTAATGATTGAACCTTTTTTGAACAATTTCGATAAATTTTTCGATTCCAAGCTGTTCTAAATCTTCGATGGTTTGCCCATCAATACCCTTAGGGACACTACCTTTATTGCGTTTAATGTTTCTGTACGCCATAAGAATATTGTCCCTTGAGGTAATTATTTTCATTAAACTTCTGAAATTATTACCTTCTTGACTCTGTTTGTATAGGTCAACTTGAATATCCTCCATACCGTAGTATTCAGAGTGTCTAAGTCTCGCTACTTTCAGAGTGTTCTTTATCGTCATGGTCTATCACGCACCTTTCACTGGCTCGTGACCTTTTAAGTCTTACGAGAATCCATGTTACTTGTGAGGTGATTAGTTTTATTAGTGTTGACTAGTGGCTGTTCCTCCAGTTTCATTACAAAACCTTCTTAGGTCGCGCCACCGCTCTCACTGTGATTAGAAACTCTTAGCTTAAATGTTATGCACATTAAGTTTACCGAGTCTTGACATTATCATTGATTGTGTAATCTCCAATGTTCACAGCTTTCCTCGTTCCAACAAATCTATCAATGTCTCGGGTTAGATGCCTCACTTTGTCCCGCCATCTTCTTAACTGCCTGTAACAGTTACCGGATTTTCTTAACGACCATCTTTACTCATCCGTGAGATGGAGCAGTATTAACTGCGCCCTACTGTTAGTTAGGGTGCTTTGTTTCGAGACTTACATTCGTGGGTTCGTCAGTGTCTACACACATTCTCACCATACCGAGTTTTTTACGACTCCCGACTTATCAGATACAGCCAGTACCTCTACTAGACCTTTCGTTCTTACCTTTCCTGTGTTACGCAGGAACCTTCAAAGACGGTATCTTTTCAGCCGACTTCAACGAGCTTCATACCACTTCAGCTTACACAAGCGTTAGTCGCATGTCGTAGTATTAGAGAGAGCGTTTCAAGGCGTTACCCTATCATTCCACTCTTCGATTTGTTAGTTCTCCAAAGTATTTAAGGACTTCTTATAAATTAAGAAGTTCTCGGACTTTGTGCACTATCTTTTCAATAGTGAACGAGTCGCACGGTCATCAAGGCCTTTACCATCATTTAAATTCCAAGTCCATATCACGCTCTCTACTCCTAGTTTAGCGACTTCAATCGCAAAACGATTGACAATATCCATTAGTGTCGCCTGCTTCTTTACACTTTCTTCTAAATCATTTTTGCGTTGTAATGTGTCCATATCGAACGCAATTATTAGCTTTTCTATGTTCCATTTTTGAATAAGCTTTAAAAGTTGAGAAAAATTACCTACTCCTGGTAACCCAGCTGCTAATACATTAAACGTTTTTGCACTTATTTTCGCTTTGTGCTCACCTTCTAATACTAACAAAGTTCTTGTTGATATTACATTTGCGACATTAACACCTGTTTCCCATGTTTTCAAATAATCTGGTGGAACCTCAATTGTGATAGGTGCACCACTAGATACCCCATTACGTCGTGCTTTTGTAATAGTTTTTTCAATTCCAATGTTATGAGTTGAAGAAAACCACACATATTTAGGATCTCCACTATCTTTACGTACACGTAGTCGTATTATAAATCCATCCTCATTAAACACAGGTATAAAATATCCTTTTGACGCACTTAAAACATAGAACCAATGGCCATCATGTTCCTTTCCATTAGCATCTACAAATACTCCTGCTTCTCCTAATACTTTAGGAAATTTAGAATCAAAATAATCAGGTTGGAAAACTTGTGATAAACCAGGAATACGTTCAAATTGATAGTTAAACGAATATAATCTTGTGTAAATGTTGATCCATTCTTCCAAAGTAGGCACGGAACGAAACATATGAAGATTTATTTCTTCGACTGAATAACGACGGTTTTCCATTAATTCCTCTACATGATCTTGTCTAAGTGGACACATAGCTAGAAACGCACGATAAAAGGCATCAACTATTTGAGCAGTTTGTGGTTCAAGTTCCTTAGAAATAACCTTTACTGTAGGTTTGTAAGTGTTGTTTCCAGGTTTCATAATTATTCCACGATCATCTTTCACTTCAATGTCCATAAGTTGTGCTACGCCTAATACTGATTCTTTGAATTTTCCCTCCCTTTGTCCAAATTGGTACCATGAAAAGAGAGAAATTGAGTTATTACCTCTTACTTCAGCACAATGAAAACAGTTAAAAATGTTTTTATTAATCTCAATGCAACAAGTATCAAATTTAGACTCGTGATGGGCAGGATTGGGGCAAGGAATGAACAATTGTTTTCCAACCTGTTTTGTTGGAAGACCTAACGCATGCACTAGATCTATAAGTGACACTGCTTTTACTCTATTAATACTTTCTTGACTGATCTTTGCCATATTTAACAGCTCCTAAAAAAGTTTTAACTCCTAGACGAAAACAAAAAACGCCCATTAAGAAACGAAGGCACGACAAAAAAGTCGTAATCGTCACTCAAATAAGCGTTTTAAATAAATATGCTCTTCCATGTGGATTGAGCGTAAAAGATTCGAGAAAAGTAATACTTTAAGTATAAAGAACCATTTATATTTTGTCATTATAAATATGTCAGAGTTATTGATATATATAGGATTTAATTAGAGAATGCAGAAATCCTGTAGCTTTGTAATAAAGTTTGATAAAAAATATCCCACAAACAAGCTTTTTCTATAAATAAAAAGATTTCCTTTTGAAAAAAATTATCAAAATGGTGTCTTATATTGTAATACTAAGATTTATTTTTATAAAAAAGATTGATTATTTTCTTCCTATGTTGTTCAACAATAGCGCCCTTTAATTGAATAACTAAAATCTGATTTCAATCATAATATCACTTTATTCTTATTAAACTAACGCACTCCGTTAGTTCAACAAGAAGTTCCTTTTAAACTCCAGTTTATAGCTTTTTTAACTAATTCGTTAACAAAAAATTCTTTACCTTCTTGATACTTATGAATATCATTTGGAAACTGTTTAGCTAATTTTATTTTTAAATTCCCGTAACTTCTTGCGTCCTCTGGGTTATTAATTAAGTATTCCTTGAAATATAAATGTATCCTAATATTTTCAATTCCCTCTTGATAGACATGTACGTGGTGGGTTCTTCTTTCCTTACCCTTTGGAAAATACCTTCTACCTGATATGCCATTTTCACCTCTAGGGTCATACCCTATTGAAGCCATTTTTTCGTTATATAAATCAACTTTCTCAATATCATTTACAATAACCAAGATGTCTACAATCGGTTTAGCAAAACCAATGGTCGGTATAGATGTACTCCCTATATGATGAATTCCAAGCAATTCATCTTTAAAAGTATCTTTAAGTATAATTTCTTCTTTATAAAATTGTTTTACCCAATCCTCTGTCCAAGGAAGTATTTCAGTTTTTCTCATCGGCAGCCCTCATAAAACTTAAAATTTGATTTTATTTTGGTGATTCCTTCTTTCACTAAACTGCATCGTTAGCCATCCATGAAATGTAAAAATCAGCACTTCACCACAGAAAATGAAAGATGATTAAGTTCTTTCATGGGAGTTTTATAACATATTGTTGAGCTGACACAAACCGTGAATCGAAAAGTTATTTATCAGAAAAACAGGGTTAGAAATCCATTATTTATAATTAGTAAGCCAGTCAATTAATTGTTCAAAGTTACTTGAGAACATTACGTTGCCTTTAGTATTAGACTTTTCAAGATGAATTAGAATATCCCCTTCTTCTAATAAAAAAGCGACTGCAATAGAGTTCTCTAATATATTATTAGAGTATAATTTATCTTTCCACAATTTTTGTACAGAATAATGCTCTGGAGTATAACCTTTACGATTAACTAACAACTTAAACTTTTTGTCTTGTTTAATAAATGAATAGCACGTTTTTTCAAATGAATTAAACCATGTGTTTACATCAGCAAGAGTTATGTAACCTGTCAAATTAGTAATAATAATATCTTCAGAAATGGATGTACTTACATTTTTAACATTCAATAAAAAAACAACCCCTTTCCGTCATTATAAACCAAATAATGTAAGTTTGGTATGTATTTTAATATTGCATAGTTCGAAGACATTACGCTTGTTAAATTAACCTGCTTCGTTAGCTTAAGTACATTGTTTCACAAACTCACATCAAGATTAACATAAAATCTTATTTTTAATTTAGAAGTGTTATTCAATTAAATGGCCCGATTGTTGAACACAAGGTTAAACATCATTGTTGAACTAACCTGCCCCGTTAGCTCAATAAGAAAAAAGATGCTACCTCAGCAACATCTTGTTTAAATCTTGCACCCCGTTAGCCATCCATGTAGCGCAAAATCGGCGCTACACCACAGAGAATGAAAATGTGAAAATCGGGTATAGGATACTACGGCTGGGAGAGGAAGGTCGATGAACTATGGTGCCATAGAGCCCATCCGTTAGTCTGACTCCAACGACCACGGTGCATCACAGAATGTCGCTCCCTTACGGGAAGCACTCATGGGAGATTAATCCTACTCTGGTTGTTGCACCAGCCTCCAACACTATTTGCCGTAGAAAGGATGATTACAATGGAAGTAATCATTGAACGCGCATGTGGGATGGACGTTCACAAGGATTCCATTACTGCATGTGTTATGACTCCAAAAGGAAAGGAGATTCAAACGTTTTCCACTAAAACTGTATTTCTATTACAGTTAATCGACTGGATCAAGGAGCATGGTTGTACCCACGTAGCAATGGAGAGTACAGGTGTATTTTGGAAGCCAATCGTTAAGTTACTTGAAGCTGAGAATGTTGAATTTTTAGTAGTGAATGCTCAACATATGAAAGCAGTACCAGGTCGCAAGACCGATGTGAAAGACGCAGAATGGATCGCCAAACTATTTCGACACGGACTGCTCAAAGCAAGTTTTATTCCGGACCGAAATCAACGAGAACTACGAGAGTTAGTTCGATACCGTCGTAGTATTATTGAAGAGCGTGCTAGACAACATAATCGGATTCAAAAGGTACTAGAAGGAGCAAATATCAAACTTGGCTCCGTTGTCTCCGACATTATGGGTGTCTCATCTCGTGACATGCTTCATGCCATCGCAGATGGAGAGGATAATCCTGAAAAACTAGCGAGCTTTGCTCGAAGAACAATGAAGAAGAAAAAGGACGAGCTTGAACTCGCTCTTCGCGGGTATATCAATCCACATCAGCGGCTAATGTTAAAAACCATTCTAACCCATATTGATTTTCTGAGTGAACAGATTGAACTGTTAAATCTGGAGGTAGCTACTAGACTTTCTTCTCACCAAGAAGATATAGAACGGTTGGATTCCATTCCTGGCATCGCTACTCGAATGGCTGAGCAAATCTTAGCAGAAGTCGGAACCGACGTGGAGAAGCAATTCCCCAGTGCGGCTCACTTATGTTCCTGGGCAGGGCTAGTACCTGGACACAACGAGAGTGCTGGTAAAAGGAAATCAACTAATATGAAAAAAGGAAACAAATACTTGAAATCAGCTTTAATAGAAGCCGCTCATTCTGTGAGAGGATCCAAAACCTACCTGGGTGCAATGTATAGACGAACTGCTTCGCGAAAAGGTAAAAAGCGAGCAGGAATATCCGTTGCCCATGCAATTTTAAGAATCGCCTACTATCTCTTAACACGCAAAGAAATGTACGTAGACTTAGGTGAAGATTACTTTGACAAGCAAAAAGAACAATCTATTGTACGATATTCAGTTCGAAGACTTGAAAACTTAGGGTATAACGTCACAATCGTTGAACCGGATGCCTCCTAATCCAACAAATAATTCTTCCTAATTTTGACGCTGCAAATTTTAAAAAACAAATGGGCTGCGTCTGCTTTCGTGTTGTCTTTATTCCGAAATTGAAGAGTTTTATTTTCATGGGAGTTTAATTAGAAGCTGATAAAAGGACCTAAAAAGGAAAAGTACGTTGCTAGATAAGCCGCTAGACCGTAGAAGAGCCCCATGATTACAATGCCAATACCAAACATCGCATCGCTTTTAATTTTGAACAGCAAATACTCCAAGTGCAACCAAGCAAATACTTATAAAACAGCTTGTAAGCACATTCATACTAAAACTGCCAAACACTGCAAGAAGGACTGAAATCACATAGAACATAAAAAATAAGAAGTTCCCCATATATAAACCTCTTTCTTAATTCAATGTGTTAAGAAATGAGTTGCTAACTAATGTTAATACTTGCTCTTGTTGTAATCTTTGGTTAAGTAAATATTCTTTTAAAAAATCCTTATCTAGTAATGCTAAAATTTGTAGGATTTCATCTTCGGCAATTGCACTAAACATATTTGCAAGTTCTTCCTGTTTGCAAACTTCTAAAGTGTCTAAGCGATTTATAATGTCAGAATTAACATTGGTAGATAACAAATATTGCCTTACTTGCGAGTATGAGTTTCTTTCCCCCATGCTTTCCTCCTCTCTAAATGGCTGAATCAATATTTAACTCATTGAGCTATTTTTAAAATATCATTTATTTAAATTTGAAAAGTGACAGCGTTTAGGGCATTTATAGTCCAAAAATAAAAAACGCAACACTTATATGTGCTGCGTTTCATCATTAAACGATAGTTCATTTTTTTATAGAAAACATTGATATACCTTTGGAAAAGCTATGTAATTTATATTAGAAATGGTATAATAAAGGAGTAACAAAATAGAGGTTTCATGGGCGGTTAGCATACATTTCTTCACCTATTATCTTCAGTTTTTAAAGGGGAAGGAGATGCTGCTAATGACAGTTTTTGAAGGATTATCATTAATGATCAGTTTCGCTGGACTGATTGTTTCGATTATCGTCTTGTCATATACTTTTTCACAAAAAAAGTAAACCGCCCCTGCCTCCAAGCATTCGGGTCAGTTTACTTTCACTGAGTGCTAATCGCCTTTGAAGCGATTTGTTTTGTTACTGACCGAGTAGTGTTCCAGCACTATTCGGTCTTTTTAATCTGTTCCTTATCTGATTAAATTATAACATATTGACATTAAAATTCAAGATATTTGAACTGTTCTAAGAGCAGTTTTGAATCTATGTAATCTCTTTGTAGCACCCCAATAAAAGGTATTCTGTCTTCAGGAATAACGTCCTTGATATCCAAGAAACAAGTACTCCATTTGCTCTTTATAACAAATCACTAACAAAGTTGATTAATAAAAAATCTAATCTCCTTTTCCTTTAAAAATGCGCTGAGTTGCTATATGTGCCCCCTGATCGTAGATACTGTTAAAAAAGTGATTATAAAAGTTATTGATAAAATCTTTTTGTCCTGGTCCATAGTCCATAGTCTCAAGAATTTCTAAAAACTTTTGAATCTATCAAGCATTTCTTTTACCTCCATTCATGTGATGTACTTGCCCTACGTGGTCTTCGAGCGCGGCCAGGTAATCGATGCCCTGCCGGATTTGCTGACGAACCACTTAGCCGATAAACCCACACCTGAAAAAATTGCACTCCATACGACCGTGCTTGTGGAAACAGGCAAGGCACTGGCTGTACCCATCGCCCAGTTTTCAGCGGAGATCCTACGCACACAGGGCCTATCGTTCCCTGATTCGCCGATGAACTGGGTATACGACTCGAGCTATCAGTCGGCCTACGCACATTCCCTCTGGTCCGCAATGACAACCCACTTGAATGCTTTGCAGGCGACCTCAGCGCTTTTTCCTCTGCTTATGATATTGCCGTGATCGGCTGGCCTGACGTTAGCGGACAAATCTTCGTGGAAGAAGCCGCTCCGTTATTAGCATTGCCAGGACTCGCCTGAACCGATTGGGCACAAGGTCGGATTTTTTCCCCACATATTGAACATGTAATATCTTCTCGGTCTAATTCATCGTAATTCGTGTCATCCTTTATAATTCGATATAAAGGTTCAAGTAAATCCAATAAGCGACGCTTCTTCCACAATTGCGCCCGATTGTTGAAGATCGTTTTTCTTATTGAACTAACGCATTTGTTCGTTAAGTGTAACTCTTCACAATTACTTGATATAATATAGGTGAATAGAAAGATAAATTAAAATTTAGTTTAGTAGTTGTAAAAGTAGGTTATTTATATTATTCTCTTATAATTTTTCGAAAAGGAGAGTTTATGAAAAAGATTATTGTTTTTGTATTAACGATATTTATTTTATTCTCAGGATTTGCAACACAAAGTTATGCGTTGTCAGATTCGAAATCTGCGGCAATACAAGCGTTGCTAGATGATGCCTCTCGTATTTCAGGTGTGCCGGGAATGTCAATCTCAATACTTGCTGATGATGAAGTGTTCTACTTTTCTTCAGGGTATGCAGACCGTGAAAAGGGGGTGTCTGCAAGTGAAAATACACTCTATGAGTTAGCCTCGGTCAGTAAAGCTTTTACCGGTATGGGTATTATGCTGTTGGAAGAACAAGGGCTGCTCTCAATGACTGACCCTGTCCAAAAATATTTACCTTGGTTTACGTTAAAGTATCAAGGGAAACCTGTTGATATGCAAAGCCTTACACTAAATAACTTTCTTCACCATACCAGTGGTCTAACAAATATTAGGCATACTCAAAATATTCCACAAGGCAATACACCGGATATGTTGCAAAAGACTGTGGAAATGCTCGTAGATGCTGAATTGGCGTTCCCTCCCGGTGAACAGTATAACTATGGAACCGTTAATTATGACGTATTGGGTTTGGTTATTGAGATTGTGTCGCGACAAAGCTATGAAGACTTTATGAGGGAACAGGTATTTCAGCCGTTAGGTCTTCACCAGACGTATGCTTATAAAGAAGATGCTCAAGCCACTGGACAGTTGGCACAGGGCTACCGTACTTCCTTTTTTATGACAACTCCATTTAAAGCTCCGGATTATGCGGGGAATAAACCCGCAGGCTACATCATTTCTAATACAAAAGATATGGCGCGTTGGATGGGTATACAGATGGGTATTGTGCAGGACATACCCGAAATATTTCACACGGTTATCGAAAAATCACATAGGGGTGATATGTCTGTTTCGGCTGTCAACGATATGCATTATGCGGCAGGCTGGTCGGTAAACGCCGACCAAACGATTATAGAACACACTGGGGGCAATCCAAATTTCAGAACCGAAGTAGCCATACTGCTAAATGAACGAACAGCCGTCTGCTTGCTGAGCAACGGTGCAAATACCAATATAAACCTGGTACTAAAAGTTAAAGATATATTAGACGGCAATCTAACTCAGTCATATGAAATAAGCGGCACACAGCTTTTGGATATCACTTTGTCGTCTATCACAATTATTCTTTGCCTATTGGCCGTTTTGTTATTTCTCTTAGGATTACGCAGAAGGAAAACGAATGAGCGGCAGCCAATGACAAAAAAGAGAATAATCGTAACAATTATTTTCCTGATCGCTACGATTGCCCTGGGTATACTGTGCTGTGCTTTAGATTGGTCAACGATACTTATTTGGCGAACATATAGTGTTCTTACAGCTTTGATTTCGTCAGCATTATTAACAGCAAGCATTACATGGTTTGTATACACTCACCGATAAAATACCTTGCTCCCAAGATAAGCAAAATGTTAAGTAATTAAATTTCAATTTATCGGTATGCTTAATTTGAAAAACATAAGACACTTCGGTGTCTTTTTTAATATCATCGACAATTTTCCCAGCCAAACCTAATTACTATTACTTCCACTAACTTGTTCGTTCGGAATAAGGATTTTTAAACAACTATATTATTTTTTAAATGACTTTATTGTAAATTAAACAACAATATTATTTTTGCACAAGCGTCGTTAGGTAACATTTCTTAAAAAGACTGTTATTCAACAATCTGGCCCGATTGCGGATTAAGAAAAAAAACTATATATCAACACAGGATTTTTAATCAAACTTTTTTATAAAACTACAAATCCATTGATTTAATATTTTTAAACCTTTATAATTTTTGTATATTTGCAATAGCGATAAGAATTCTTCTTTTGTTTTCATATGGTGGTTCTTCTCACTTTTGTGATTGTCCTAAAATGCTCACTCGTTGGCTTCGAGTGAGCATTTTTATTTGTGCGCCCGGCATGCATATGAACTATAGGGTGTAAGTCCCGAACCCCGAAGACAGAAGTAGAGGTTAGCCAAGAGCAAGGGTGTCCGTGGCGACGCGGAATCTGAAGGAAGCTGGAGGCAAAACACCGGTCCGAGGAACACGAACCTCATAGAAGGCTAGGTATGATTGGATGAGTTTGCAAATCAAAACAAAGTCCTTTCTGTCGAAGGTCATATCGAGTAAATGAGGCGGATAGATGGTGTGAAAGTGCACGTGCTTACCCGGGGAGGTCTGATGGAAACGTGAAGTACCCTTCATAAATTACTTGGTGACAAGTAGCTGAACCATCAGAAGTCAGCAGAGGTCATAGTACGATTGGGTCTAGAACTAATCGGAAGGACCGAACAACTAAGAGAGAATAGCCCTTGGCATTCCATCTTGAATGAATAAACACAGAAAACAGAGAAACCTCACGCTTAGAAAGTAATGGTGAAGTCCATGAGGGTATTTGCGGAGGGTGTAGTTCAGGTGGGCATAAGAAGACAAGCTATTCACGGAAAGGAACGAAATGGTGATGTTGAATCAAATTCTAGCACGTCCGAATATGATACAAGCATTAAAGCGAGTGGAAGCGAATAAAGGAAGCCAGGGAGTAGACATGATGCCCGTACAAACTTTACGTCAGCACATCCTCGAAAACTGGGAATCCATTAAAGCGCAAATTCTAATGGGAACTTATGAACCGCAACCAGTACTTCGTGTCGAAATCCCGAAACCAGACGGCGGTGTGCGTCTATTAGGAATCCCAACCGTGACAGACCGTTTGATTCAACAAGCCATATCGCAGATATTATCAAAAGAATATGACCAAACTTTCTCGGACAACAGTCATGGGTTCCGACCAAAACGGAGTGCTCATGACGCAGTCCGAAAGGCGAAGGGTTATATGAAGGAAGGATATCGTTGGGTTGTGGATATGGATTTAGAGAAATTCTTTGATAAGGTCAACCACGACCGATTAATGGTAACATTAGCGAAAAGAATTCATGATAAATCATTATTAAAACTTATCCGTAAATATCTCCAAGCAGGTGTCATGATAAATGGAGTTGTTTCAAGTACAGAGGAAGGAACACCGCAAGGTGGACCATTAAGTCCACTTCTTTCTAATATCGTGTTAGATGAGTTGGATAAAGAATTAGAGAAACGTGGTCATAAATTCGTTCGCTACGCAGATGACTGCAATATCTATGTGAAGAGTAAACGTGCGGGAGAGCGTACAATAGCAAGTGTACAGCGATTCGTCGAAGGTACATTACGCTTGAAAGTGAATGAGTCCAAATCAGCGGTAGACCGACCGTGGAATCGAAAATTCTTGGGTTTTAGTTTTTCACACCATAAAGAACCAAAAGTTCGGGTGGCGAAAACAAGCCTTCAACGAATGAAGAAGAAAATACGAGAAATTACCTCTAGAAAGATGCCATTTCCAATGGAATATCGTATCGAGAAATTAAACCAATATCTAATTGGATGGTGTGGATATTTTGCGCTCGCAGATACACCTTCAGTATTCAGTAAATTAGACAGTTGGATTAAGAGAAGGTTGCGAATGTGTCTTTGGAAGAATTGGAAGAAACCCCGAACCAGAGTCAGAAATCTCATTCGTTTAAAAGTTCCGTACGGAAAAGCATACGAATGGGGAAATACCCGAAAAGGGTACTGGCGCATTTCAAAAAGCCCCATATTGCACAGAACCCTCGGCAATTCCTATTGGGAAAGCCAAGGGCTGAAAAGTCTGCAAGTTCGTTACGAAACTTTGCGTTATTCATCTTAATTGAACCGCCGTATACGGATCCGTACGTACGGTGGTGTGAGAGGTCGGGAGTTAATCACTCCCTCCTACTCGATTTGTAGGAATGTTGTTATATCTTAATAATTCCGGCATCAATTCCGTCTTCTCTAAGAAAACCGAATAGTTCACTAAAATCTTCATGAAGTTTGATATTTCTCCACTTATCATTGTTATCACTGTAACTATACTCAATCTCGAAGTATATAATTGCATGATTAAAATTTACAACTGCTATTCGCTCGTTATTGATACGTAGAATTAACACGAATAAATCTCCTTGTTTTTATATTCAGTCCTTTCATAAACCATGATTCAAGTTACAATGACGAGACTATTAATAGAGGGTTTACCATCTATTGAAAATGGCTAAATTCTTTAGGGAGTTGATTAATATATTTTCACCAATCCTTTCTACTAAATAAAAAATTTCATCTGGACATTTCCAATGGGCTTCATAGTTTTCTAACAAATTAATCCGAATAAAGTTGTCATTTAAAGGTACAGAGGTACTTAAAACTTCAACTCTACTGAATAAGCTGTTAATTATACTAACTGCCTCTAGTTCATTTAGTCGATGATTACTGCAGACATGAGATTCCGAAGTGTATTGGACAAATGCGAGTAGGTGCTTAAATTTGTCTGGCTTAATATCTGTTTGAACATATACAAAATAATCTGGATCAAAGTTCTTCTCATCTTTTATTAAATAATCATATTTTTGACTCCATCCATTCTGTGTGGCCAGTTTGTGTAAGTATAAAATTAAAGTGCTTTCTTCAACTGAATTTATTAAATCAGTGAGTTTATCCACTTTTCGGTAATTTTCTTTATAGTTCTCTAATAAATTGATTTCTGTAAAATACTCATTGAGAGGTGCTGTTGTTTTCATGATAATTGCTCTTTTGAACAAATCGTTAATTACTTTTGCTAATTCTAATTCGCTTAGCGTGTGTTTATCACAAACATTTGTTATTGATACAAATTGAATGAAAGCCAATAGTTGTTTGAAAATAGCTGGCTCTAAGGCGGTTCTAACATATATAAAATAATCCGGATCAACGTTATCTTCATTTTTAATCAAAAAATCGAAAATCATTTTTTACTCCTCTATGAATTTTACATTTTTTTAATTTAATACTTTTATACGCACTATCTTAACTCCCCAATTAATTGCTTGGGTTTCGGATGGTACAAATATATCTATCTTATTACCTTTAATTGCACCACCAGTATCCTCAGCAACAGCTATTCCATAGCCTTCAACCCAAACTTTTGAGCCTAGCTTAATAACAGATGGATCCACCGCGATTACTTTCAGCTCAGGGTTTGAGCGTAAATCAATACCAGTGGCAGATGTACCCGAACAACCCTTGCAATAAGCAGTATAGGCAGTTGCAGTTACATAAAATTCACTCCTATTAGGTGGCTCTGTTGAACCACGTGATACAGTCGATGCACTAGCTATACTAGGCAAACTAGCCATACTAGGAACATTAGCTACATTATTAACTACAGTTTTAGTACCTACTGCAACCACTTGCTTCTGCGGTTCTTTTACAACTTTTTCAGATTGTAGATTTTTAGCTACAAATTGGCCGTTCTCTTTTACGATTTCATACGTTTTAGCCATTAAACCTTTTTGGCCTGCTGATACAACTATTTGTTTTCCCTCTTGCAATGAAGCATCCTGCTTCTCTTCAATTGTGAAATCTAAAGGCTCTTCCACTATATCGATAACCTTTTCTACACGGACTACCGTGATTTTACTCTGTGGAGTGATTGCGTCCGCCAGGTTATTTTCGACACGATCGAATTCATTTAGCTGAATTCCTTGATGTTTTAAAAAGTTAGCGACCGTAGTCGAAGTGGACCATACTTGTCTTTTATTTACACCATCGATAAGCGATACTTGAAACGCTCTTTGAATATCGATTATGTTATCTGCCCCTATTTCTGTATCTAGCCCCTGTATTAAAGAGTCACGCTCTGATACTTCGATATTTGCTTCTTTCAAAATGTTTTTCACGTTTGTTTCAGTTGTCCAAACTTTTGAATGATTTCCGTCAACTAAAATAGTTACTTCTTTTGCCTGTTCCCATGTAATTGCTAATCCATTAACAATTGTGGTATTCAGAGCGGGTGATATGTTGTCATGCTCTGCTACGTCTATATTCTGCTCATGTAATAATTGTTCTACAGTTTTGGCATGTGTTACTACTTCGATAGTCTCTCCGTTCGTATCAAGCGTAACGGTTTTTTTTGTATCTTGATAAAGTACGAATGAAATTACAGATACAAACAGGGTAAGTGGAATTATTCCTATCACTATTTGCTTAATATTCAATGATCGTAAGAACAAGTTTTTCATAGGCTTATTAAAGCTGGCTTTTCAGGTTAAGTTTTAAATTTGAATAGTAGGATATACCGTTTCTAGGTACACCTTCAATTAATAGGCTGTTTTTAAATAGTTCATTTAGTAAGCCCCCACGAAGTTCGTGAGGTTTTCCGACACCTAAAATATGCCCCACTCTTTTTCTCCATTTGCCATGTATATTTTGATATTCAGAGTAATTCATAATAATTCTCCTTTAATTTTGTATTTTTTCCGAGATTGACCAAAAACTCTATATTAGCTGTTAAAGAAGTTCTTGAATTGCGTTCCCGTATTTCGCCACAGCTTCTAAAAACTTATCCATACCCTTTTCAGTGTCAATTTTCTTACCAGTTGTAACTTTTTCTTTTACATCTTCCAAGCTAACCACTACTTGTTCAATAGCTTCACCATAGATGGTATATTTTGAGTCAGGTTTTCCTTGTGACAATATCTCATATGAGTAGTTTTTAATGCCCTTAAGCATTTCTATACGACGGTTTAATAGTTCAGCTACATAATCCTTCTCTACTTTCCCATCATTGTAATCACGGATAATATGAACGATTTCACCAGTATTATTTGCAAAATTCAATTGATCGGATACAAGGATAGTCTTTTGTAAAGCCCAACCAAAGTAAAGACCTGTGAGGTAAACCCCTAATATCGCTCCTGTTGCAAATAAAAGTATTAGTTTAAAATGCTTTTTCTTCATAACGCCCCTCCCAACAAACCGCTTCGAATCCAGCAATTAATCATTATTAAATTGATATTCAATAGCTCCATCGTGCACTGTATATTTAGCCCCTTGCTCTTCTAAAACTTGTAGTAATCCTTCCTTTACTGACTCATGGCCTTCCACGAATTCAGCTGATAATTCTCTTAGTCTTTTTCGTTGTTCAGATGATATATTTTCTTGGGATAGGACTAAAAACTCCTCTAATGTGCTTATTTGAAGAGTTATGGGTGTCTTTAAAGATTCATATACTACCTCCTGATTGGATAGCTGAGCTTTCCATTCTAGAATGTTATTTTGTATTTCTTGTACATTAATAGGATTACCATTTACCAAGTCATTCCATGTAAGCACTATTTCATCTAAGTAAGTTGTGTAGACGTTTTTTATGTAAGTTTCTGCAGTGTTTTCTTTAATGATGTCATCTGTTTGGTCTTGGGTATCAGGTTGACTATTTTGATTAGCAAGATACACCCCACCACCCGCTGAGCTCATTAGCAATACTATAAGACTGCTTCTCGCTATTAACTTTTTGTACTTTCTTTTCATGTAATTCACTCCTAAATCTTTTTTGGAACATGAAAAACCACATACGTACCCTAAGTACGCATGTGGTTCTTCCAACATAGCTGATGAAGTTTTATGTGATTAATAGTATGATACTATAAAATCACTTTTATGTCATTAAAAAGTAAAATTATAATTTTTTAGACCTATCACTTTGGCTATTTGTCCTTAAATTTAATAAAATATGAATGTGGTAAGCCTTTCTTTGGTAAATGATAAAACACGATTTTGAAGTCATTCTTTGATAATGCCCCATTGATATTCTTGTGAACAAAGAAAAAACCACATACGTACCCCTAGGTATGCATGTGGTTCTTCCAACATTTAGATTTTTTATGAAATTTGTTACTTTAATTCTACTATAGAAGGTACCAGATGTCATTACTTCTCATGAGCTAACTAATTTGGATTGTCTCTCTGTAATTTCATTTAACTCTCCTGCAGACTTACCTGCAACATGCTGCACATAGTAAATAATTACTATTCAGCCCTTCTCGTTTTACTTCGTTCCCTGCTTCAAAGATACAAAGTAGTAATTCAGATGGATTGAACTTTCCCAATCGAGTCCTTTTTTAATTTTTTTAATAATGGACTGAATATTGGTATTATTTATTCTCACTTAGCTAGTCTAGTATTATATAAATAATATTAGGTTTTGTCTGAAATAAACAAAAATGTTATAATTAAGTATACAAAATAAAGGTTTCAAGGGTGGTCGGCATATCTTCTTACTTTGCTTTTGCAAAGAGAAAGGAGGTGTTGTCGATGACGGTATACGAATCATTAACACTGATGATTAGTTTTTCTTCATTGGTTGTGTTAGTAATTTCGCTGTCATTTACTTTTACGAAAAAAAAGTAAATCACCCCTTTAATACCTTGGCCGGTTAGGGAATGATTTACTCTCTCAGTGCCAATCGCCTTTGAAGCGATTTATTTTGTTCTCGGACTGTACAAGCGTTGCGAGCGCTGTACGGTCCTTTTAATTATCTGTTTTATTAAGTAAAGTATACCATATTATTTACAATTTTCAAACGATGTGTATTATAAAGTGATATGCTTATCGCTAAATTTTAATACCAATAACTTATTCGTAAAGATCGCATAAGTACCTTAGCCATTTGAGCACGTGTAAGGTTATTATACGGGGTGAAATATTTATTAAAATTAAGTTCATAAGCGATTTTATTATAATATTCAGGATTGTTACTTTGTATTGCTGCCACAAGTGTCAAAGCCAGGAATAATCATATCAAAGTTTAAAATACTTGAGATTAATGCTCTCAATTCATCAATTATAAGGAGTTTATCCGTATATTGTCCGTATAATATACTTCTTTCTTTTTTATTTTTAAAGCCGCCGCTTCAACAATACTTATTATCGAGCAATGCATTTGAAATTGATTGTCTATGCATTATATCTGCTCCTAGATATGTACAAAGGGTATGTAAATCTTTCTTTACATACCCTTTGGGTGAAATAATATTTTCAAGGTTTATGGAAAACGAGTCATCGGTAACTTGGCCATAAACTGCTTTTTGATTTGTGAACAGGAATCGTCTGATAAAGAGGCTCCGATATTTAAACGAATTTGTTCATCCGCTTCACTTGAAGGTAGCCGATTATCATTTCTGTAATAAGCAAGTAACTTCTCAAAGAGATATTCATCTTCAATGACGCGCAGCTCTACCCCATTATTATTTTTTTGTTCTACTAATAAGAAGTGAATATTCCCGTTTATATCATGTCCTACAACATATAAGTCCCCGTCATAGGGTTTTGGGTATCGAAAGGCCTCATCGGAAAGAACATGTGTTAAATCACGGTGTTCATTCAACTCCTCTAGAAGAATAATTACCCATTTGTCTTGTGCTAGTGTCAAAATTCTACCTCCTAGTAGTCATAGTCCGCATCATCCATTAACATTTCATCATTATAAAAAGACTTGTGATATTCCGAAGCAGACATACCCTCCCATTCAGGAGTTAAAAACTTGATATTCAATGGAGTTACACCTGATGTTTCAAAATATGTGTAAAAGATAGCGGAATCGTTTTTCTGAATTAATCTTTCATCTGTTGTGAAGCGGATCTTGCTATCTGGCATATAATGCTCAGCAAGTTCAGCTATATCGGGAATCCGTGAAACATCGTCAACTAACAATATTACAAGCTCTGGCCGGACATCATCTGATAATGAAGTAAAAGCCAATTGAATTTGTTGAAATCTCTCGATGCAATCAGAGTACCAATTTTTCACTGGTCGAATAATTTCTAACCAGAAAAACTTAAAATCTTGGGCATCTTTAATGGTTTTAATAGAATAGTGTGGCTTAAAATCACGACCATTAGGTAAAGAAAATCTTTCTTGAGACGACCACTCAATCACACGGTCTAATTCACGTAATTTACAATAAAACTCATTAGCGATAATCGTAGTAAAATAATCAGTCATTTTAGGAGCATTACCTGGAACATATTGAATCGGTAAAAACTGAAAAGATCGAGGAATAAAAGTTCTAGGTAATAAAAGATTTGCTGCTTTTGCTCCTATTGGTGATAGACCATATAAATGTGGTAATCTTTTTTCACTTTCACATGGAGATAACCATTTGAAAGCTACTATAATGCCATGACGAAGGCATTTTCTCAAAAATTCTTTGATTTTAGTATCTGAATCTTTAGGTGTGAACACAGTTCTTTGTATTTGTGAACGTGTCGCAACACGGTGTTTGGCTAGAAATGTTAATAAAGCAATCTCATGGGCTGTAAAATTATTGTCTTCCTCCTTCCCACGTAGCCAATACTGGCTATTACGGATGACATTGTATTCTACAGGTAAATAATAAAGCTGGGCATATGGGTCACCAAACAAGCTAAAAGGATTGCCGTTAGGTGGTAGGTACTGTAATATATCGCGGGGTAGCGATGGCGATTTATAAGGAACTGTTGTAGCGTGTGTAGGAGATAATTTGTTACGGGTAACAGCTATAGATTTAGCTTGTTCCTCAACATCACCGTTTACAAAACTCTCAATACTTAAATTTTGTGTAGTCATTTTAAGAACGATGTGCCTTCCCTACTTGTTGTACCCTTGGAATAACTACATGCCCATAAATATGCCCAGTTTGCAGATCAACACGACTTACTTTAAATTGAACTTTTTGACCTTCTTTAATATGCTGACCAACTCGCATTGAAGGGAATTGAGCTAAAGCCGAAATACCACGTGGTTTTAGAGTAACAAAGACGCCTCCAACTTCAGTATTAACGTTATTAACTTCAGCTGCATAAATTCCGCCAGCTTTGTACTCAGATAGAAACATTTTCGGATCCGCTTCTAAAACACGGCGACTAACTTTTAATTTTTTATCTTCTACATTTAGTGTAGCGATTTGCACATCAATATGCTCACCCCTAGTGATGACTTCGCGTAAATCACGGTGGTAAGTATACGAATATTCCTCTTTGGACATACGAATTCGTACACCACTGATAATTAGATATACGTTTGCTTTATCTACCCCTGAAACAAATGCATCATGAACTTGCCCTACTTTTGCAGTATCCCAAAACATTTCAGCTTGTTTTTCTAAAGCTGCTTTTCGGTTTCCAATAAAGAATGAACTGTTATCATCTGAAATGACTTCTTCCACATTTACTTGGAATTCTCCGTCTACAAATGAGAATAAGGAGCGGAACTCGTAATCATCCATTTTGTCTTTTGGAATATAGCCATAAATCCCATCAAAATATACCTTTAAACATTCGATCTTAGTTCCACCTAACTCTAGTTCTTCAACACCTACACTCGTTACAGTGATAAAACGTTTGAAGCGTCGAGCATCCCTTAAATTTGCCTCGGCGTACATGCGTTTTTCCCGTAATTGTTCTTCTAATATTGTCATATCTTTTCCTCCTCAATATTACTATCAGAAAAACGCAAAAAAGCACCAAATCCACGTCTAAAAAGACGAAAGATTCGGTGCTTCCGAACATTCTTCTGAAAAGTTTATTAACTTAATTACACATACTATACCTTTTCTTGTTTTTTTTTGCAATACTTCGTCATGATATTTCCTTCTGCTATAGGTCTAATATAATCATTGTTAAATATCTTCCTCTATAACGTTGTTTGAAACTTTATGATTACCTGGTATAACAACTTTTCTTGTCGTACTCTCTTTTTGTTTCGTTTCAATAGAGCTATCTTTTCCCGCTGAAGTAGCACTTACAGTAGCTTTTTGTTTATTTTCTTGTTTTTTTCTGTCCTTTATCTTAAGTTCGTCTGTAAACAAGCTCATTTGATCATTAAAATCCTTGGATTTTTGAGGTTGTTTATTTTCTGTCTTATCTTGTTTCTCTATATTGAGAGTAGTATTTTCATTTGGCTGATTAATTTCTAACAAGGGTGGTACGAACATTGGTGGTTCGAAATTAGGTTGAGTCTCTACTTCGATGACACTTAATGCAATGTCTTCATTGTTTGGATTATCTGACTCACCATAGACGACAGGCACTATCTCATCTTCAGGAGGAAATCCCACCGAGTTTTTTAAATCTTCTAATGTCTCCCCTGAAGCTACTTCGCTATGATCTACGCCCATTTGTTTTAACCAAATAGCCTCATCATTTATATCAACTTCTATTAACGGCACTTGTTCAGAAGCGGGTTCATTATTTATAAAATCAGTTGATAGTTTAGTTGGTTCCTCCTTAACTTCAAAAACGAAAGGTAATGCTTCATTCTCCGATGTAGGTGTATCTCCGTATATAGAGATATCAACATTCTCATTTTCTTGACATACCATAGATTCTTCTGCAATCGGGAATGGACTCACATTGGTGTTGTTCTTTTCGCTTTTCTGAACGGGTATTGCTTGAGATTGTATAGGTGGAGACATAAATCCATCATCATTTTTTATAGCTTGCTGCTTAACTTCTTTTTGAACTGACTTTCCTAATGCAGATACATTGTCTATAAAAGTGTCCGGAATAACACTATGGAAATCTGTTAAATTTAGAATATCATCTGATGATAAATTATCCATTGATTCATAGCCGACTTTCACATTACCTACAAGCGTATCAATTTTATCTTGTGAAACATGATCAGTAATATTAAATTCTTTTTCTTCTGTTGATTTTATTTCACTTTTAGCTAAGTCCATAAATCGATTGATAAATGCGGATTCATGTACAAACTGACCCATAGCGTGTTTAGGGATACCAATACTATTTCGCTCATTTACCACTTGAACAATCATTTCTTTGAATGGTAGTTCTCGAATATCTGTAGGTGAGAAGCGAGCTTGTAATTCTTTTTGCGTATTTAAGCGATAACCCCAAGTCTGTTTTTCACTTGTCATTGGTGAACCTGATTCATTCATCGATTCAACCACATTAATCTGTTCCCCAAATTCTTTAGAGAAGTACTCATTATCCTCAACAGGACCACGACCAAATACTGTTTTATGAGATGCATTACCCATAACCGATTTACGGTAAGACTGACCTACAGCATCTAATTGAGCAATAGATTGCATTGCAATAACTGCACCAACTTTATAAGAACGCCCTAATGTTAAGAATCGCTCAAATGCTTCGTTAGCATATAATGGGAATTCATCGACATAGAACATTATTGGTATACGTTCTATACCTGTTTCTTTACATTCTTTAGCACGGCGGAAAACAGCGCTTTGGAATTGACGAATAAAGAACTGACCAAATAAAAGCGATAGTTCGTCTAGATCCCCAAGTGCGGTATTTACTAAAACGACACCACCTTCTCTAAGGAATTTGTCTGCATCGAATGCCTCTTCGCCATCATTACAAACAAAGAGACTCTTAAGCATTGAGTTTAAGGCAATTTCATTTAGATATTTTTTAGCACCAGTTACAAACTTGTCTTTCTTATTTTCAACCAATGGACGTCCAGCATTTTTATGGTCTGGTGGATAAAGTATCTGCTTAATTTCATCTTTGTCACGGAAGGTTTTATAATCGAGTACTTCGTTTTCAAAATACGCCACGATTTGTTCAAAAGAGTTTAATTCTGCGCGCATACCACTTGTTAGAGAAGGATCTTCTCGTCTTGAATCAATAGTCTTTCGGACAAATTCTACAATATCAGCTAGATAACGAGGATCTGTAAACATTTGCTGAATATGAAGAATATTTGTTGCGGGACCAAATCGTATTTTAGCTAATAATGTATAGGTACTTGCTGCTTCGTTTTGTTGACCTTTAAAGAACTCGTCTTGATCACCAGTTAATGCATTTAAAGTACCCTGGAAACCTGAAGCGGCAGACTCACGTGTACCTCCAAATGGATTGTATTTTATAGACCATGATTTCGTAGGATCTATCACCTTTATTTTCTCATCAGGCACACCAAGTTTCTTACATATTGTTAAGACATCATCTACACCATCACCTTTGGGCTCTAAGAAAATTAATCCCATATCACGCTGACCAGTAGCAATTTTTAATATATCTTGTGCGATGCGCAATAGTAATGTAGTTGATGTTTTACCAGACCCTGTGGCTCCAATAATTGCTTCATGTAAGAATCGTTCATTTTCTTTAATGATTATTGGCTTCTTCGAATCAAGCTCAAAACCTACAATTACATCACATGTCTCTAGTTTATATTCATGAGCATATTTTCGAATATAAGGCGCTTCCCAAGTCTTAAAGTGTATTTTAAGAAGATCTTTGTTAATCATGTAATCTCGTGCTTGTAAAAAGAGTGTAAGTGCACTGAATATAACTGGTATCACAAATAGGACTAGTATCAAGGAGTTTAAATTATCCGTCAAGATTATGTTCTTGTATGGTTCAAAGATACGAACGCTTGTTAAATAGTCTAAGAAGTAATCACATGTATATTTTGCGAAAGCACACCAGCTGAGTACATGTAAAGGAACTAAATTAAAAATCGCTGCTTTCCATCGTCCCTTTTTTGTTTTGGACCAATCTTTAAGTATTATTGGTCCCTTCTTTCGAGGAATTGCAATTGTACTATAGTGCCATATGAAATATGGTGAAATCCAGAGTGGTATAAATAGCCACCATGATAGGTGATTTAATAAAGCAAGCTCAAACAGACCAAATATATTCATTAACCACGTGAATAAGGCTATAGGCAGTAAAACTGCAATATTAAACCAGGATAATATAGAGACAATTTGAAAGTTCAAGGTCATTCGAACAAATTCTTCTCGCTTCGTTTTCTTAATTGCTTTTTCGAAGCGGTATTTTAAGGAACCTTCACGTTCAATTGCATATTCAGCATCAGTTTGTAATGCCACCTGTTGTTTTTCTTTTTTTTGCATGTAGCCCATCTTATCCCCCCCTTCTATGTTTTGAAAAACAAAAAAGCACCGAACCCTAACACCTTAAATTAACTTTAAGGCGTAGGTTCGGTGCTTCCGAACGTACGAATATTTGTTTTTCTTACTTTCAATTATATGGTTCTCTTTTGTAAAGTCAAGGTAATTCAAATCACTTAACAATAAATACGGATTCCTTAAAATCTATGGGTTCCAGGTCTTTATAAAGGACTGGTCTGCCTATTCGCAAGTCCATCATAAATAAACGTTCATAGAAAAGAACTTCTTCTCTTATCTTTAAGGAAGGGTCAATTAATCCAGAGGGATAAGGGATTAATTTGCGGAAAACAACAATTGGAACTACTATATACGTTTCATTCTTATCTAAAGCAACCTTATGAAGATTATTAAATATCTCTATGCACCTTTTCCATTTAAGAGTATTTAAACCTTCTATATTAAAAAATACACAGTAATATTTCCTGTCGTTAGTAAATCGGCCAAGAACATCACCCTTTGATTTAAAGTAATCAAACAATAGTCCATCATTATGAGGGTCTGAGTAATGGAAGGTATTATGGAGCTCCTTAAAGTTAAATGAATCAATCAATGGATACTTCAAATCCTTGTTATATTCTGACCTCAAAGAAAGTATAGTATCCTCTAAATTACTTACTGTTGTAGCAATTATATTAAATTCATTTGTAAATTCACCACACATCGCTTTGAAAGCCTTTAAGAAATTTAGATAACGCAAATTAACCTGTAAATCATTAGTCTTTTGATTGTTATCATAACGAGGATCTTCTAATACAACAATCATTCCTTTATAGTATCGAAGTTCATCGTTGTCTCGTAGCTCTTTTAGTCGAATATTCAATCGTTTGAATTTGGCAAGAAGCCTTTCACCATATTCCGTCTTTCTGTCATATTCCATGAAATAATATGCTAATTCACCTTGAGTATCTATAAGCTCGCCTTGGTCATCATAACGTGAAAGATTTAAACAAATTTCGCCATCAGGCTTATATTGCATAATATCATTAATTTTTGAGTTACGAGGAGAAGCATGTAAGTTATCTCTAAGGGAGCATACATTCGTTAACTTAACTCCTCCAAACGACCATTGTTCATTTTCAATATCTTTCGCATCTTCTTCAATCTTACGATTTAGAGATAGAATTTTACATTGTATTTCAGTTTGGAAACAGAAATGTGCGTTCTCTAATGGAGGAACTCTCCAAGGGAAAAATCCCAAGTCAAAATCAAACCCAGAACGCTTATTCTTATCCAATTCAGTGATCCCCATGAATGAATAAATCTCGTTTTGTCCATCTTGCGTTAAGTAGTAATAGACCTCAGTTGAATCTGAAACTCTATGTTGCTTTATGTAGCCTGTATCTTGTAATAGCTTTAGCGTTTTGCTTAAAACTTTACGACCACTTTCGAAGTCTTTATCTTGTCTAGATTTCCCCCTGAGTTCAGGTCTTAAATAGCCGAGTATTTGATGTATCTTAGCCATTCGCACCTTCAATACAAACCTTAAAATTTCCAATTGTTTCTTGCTTAATTTCTTGTATGTTGGGGGTGCCATTCCTTAAACTCTCCCTTCTTCTTCGTAATCCGATTTTAGGTGAATGAAGTTCGGAGATCAAGTGACTAGATAAAAAGACTTGACAAACAGCTATATTCTCCATTTTTATAGGGCGCTGATATAAGGTGCTTATAAACAGTGCTGCCAGCGCTATATTAAAGCACCCCTTGTCAGGAACAATTTTGACCACAGTTTCAGAGACAGAATCGATTAAAAATCATCTTTGAAATTTCCAGACTCTCATCCTTAAAATCGAGTATTTTTTAAAATGATTGTGAATCTTAGGATTAACAAATATAAATACTGATTAAAATATTAAACTTACTATTTAATGGATGGCAAGACCTTTTGAAAAATATACATATAAAATGTGTATAAAATATATATAATATATATAATATAATTATATTGTGTGTATTTTGTGTGTATAAAATGTATGTATAATATCTTGACGAATGGCAAGTTAACCCTGTATAATAAATGCAGAAACAAGTGTTTCAATAGGACAATTAATAGGAGTGAAATTTAAATGACAAGAAAGAAGTCAACCAAAAATGTCGTAAGAAGAGCCGGAGTAGATGGAGGCAATGGTGAAACTAAGATGTATTTTGAGGGAGTTGAAGAAGGACTAGCCATCCCAACAGCTGAACTCATCGTTATAAATGCAAATAGTAAAAGTAAAGGCAATTTTTTAGCTACTGAAGTAATAACGCCAAAAAATATTCATGAACATTTAGATATTACCTTCTTATCTTCTAAAGCTTTATCAAAAACAAATGAACGTTACCTTATTGGGAAACGAACACTAAAAGCTATGGGAGCTAAACCAAAAGAGACACCAAAACATGCTCAAAAACATACCTCTGAAATTGTAGCAAGAACTGTTCTTGCAGGTTTATTAGTAGATGCTGTAATAAATAATCCTGAAAGTAAGACAATTACTGCACATTATGATTTGAATTTAGCTTTACCTTTAAATCAAATTGATGAAGAGGCTTTCCAAAAACACGCAGAAAGATTTATTGGAACGCACGAAATGAAATTCCATTGTCCGAATGGAGAAGAAATCTTAGTAACAATTATAATTGAATTTGCGATGACATTACCTGAAGGTGCAATTGGTAGTTATGCAGTTGTTTATAATATTGATGGTAGTTTGAAAAAATATGAGATTGTTGAAGAAAATCCAGATGATGAATCAGAACCAATCAAATCGGTAGTTACATTTGAAGATAGAGAGTTATTGATGGGCGATATTGGAGCAGGTTCATTAGATTGTGCTGTAATGTTTGGTGTTGATTTTGATTATGAAAACTCAGAGGGATTTGAATTAGGTACAAAAGAGTCAGTAAATAAGATTCGTACAGAATGGAATAAACTACAAAAACAAGATCAAATTCACTCTTTAACACAATTCACAGAAATCTATAGCAACACTGAAATTTTCAACTCTGCAAAATTACAGAACTTCTCCACTATGTATCTGAATGATGATGCAATTGTTATAGCAGACAGTCTAAAGAGTATTTATGAAAAAATGCCATCGAGAGCACGAATTATTTTATATGGTGGTGGAGCCCTCCTTTATAAAAATGCTTTAATGCCATTATTAGAGGAATACAGTGACAAGATAATCTTTGCTCCTGATCCTAAATTTACAACTGCTAAAGGATTATTAATTTTTGCCCTTACCCCTGCATTTGAAGAAATTAAAAACATTTACCTAGAGGCTTTAAGTGTCTAAGCGTAGAACTACTAAATACAAACATGGGGATCGTTATCAGGTTTATATAAATAGAACGGTTGATGATGAACTACTATCATTTATAAACAAGCAATCTGATATATCTGGTGCCAGCATGCTAGGACTTATCTTGCTGTATCAATTGTATGGAAATACTGATATTGATGATATGCTGCCAAGAAATTATAGGGTAAATGCAAACATACCTAATTTTAATAATAATGTACCTATCTCCTTACCTACAAAAGAAGTTATTTTTCAAGATACAAGCGTTGTAGCTCCTGATAAGGAAAGTGATAGTATTGAAATTACTGGACGAGAAGAAGCAATTGTTGCTGAGTCTCGTCCAGTAATAAAAAAAGAAGTAGATTCATCTATAGCTGAAGATAAGGAAATAATAGAATCTGAAAAGCTAGATAATAAAAATAAGTTAGTCTCCCCTGTTCAGAATGAAGTTTCAAAAGAGAATAACGAAACAACACCTAGTAGTAAGGGCAATGGTTTGAATTCAATAAAGACTGGTTCTATGATGGCTTTTGGTAAAATGAGCACTCAGAAAAAAGATAAATAAAAAACACCGTACATTTGAGTGTACGGTGTTTTTTATTTAATAATTAATGAATCAATAAAATGTTGGTTTGAAATTAAGTTTGATTTTTACTTTTGTAGATTGGTAATAGGTTAAATTAATGGATAGTTAATCAACTTCTAAAACGAATGCATAGAAAGCGTCGCCATGAGATAAATTTGTCTCCTTCTCATCCATATCCGACCAAAGAATAATAATAAACTCCACGTTGTGTAGGTGCGATAAAACGCTTATCTTTAACCATAACTTCAGTTTCTTTTCCCTTGTCATTACTCATTTGTACAAGATGAAGTTCATTTGGTTATGGTTCGTAATCCATCACAAAAGTAATATTCTCACCTGATTTAACTTTTATGGGCTTTTTGCATTCTAATAGTTCAACAGGTCCAGCGGTATCAACACATTTACTTTCACCAGGTCCTTGCCAACAATAAGTACCGAGTGTAGTTTCGAATCTTTTATTATCAATCTCTATAAAGGTTTTAGGAGGCTTCCCCTTCCTCCTGATATTTCATTAGTATTTGAATATCCCATTATGGTAGGTCCAAATAGAGCCGTTAAATATAAGAAAATTTCTTCATGCATATTCCCCCCTTACTTAATATTGGACAGGCACAATTATAAGTACAAAACATTTTTCATATTTAACTGAAACCCTTCTTAATAATTCGAGTAAACTTAAAGGTTCTATTTATTTCCTGCCCCACAATCTGATTGGATTACAGAACGAGAAGTATTATGTATTTAATATTTCATAATAACTCTCTTAGTGTCTGTTACTATTTGATAATGTATTAGTTCATTGCAAATTTGTTATGACACCTGTCCCCCGCCTCTTCCTTTTCAACAGATTTATCCCATACCCAGTAAGCGGATTAATAAAATTAAGTCTTGCCCTGTAACCCAGTGGGTAAGATTTATTCTTTGAATTTTTCGAATCTGATAGAGAGTAAATGGAGGTCTAATTATTTAATACTTATTTGGATTAAGCTATGTACAAACAGCAAAATGAATTATATTATGCTGCTTAAAAAGGACCCTGAAGAACTTTAATTATTGTGTACCTATTTTCGCTCTTTTCCGCCCTTTTTTGTTTCTTCTTTCTTTTTTACTGGAAAGCCATACTTTGTTGTATGCGCACGTACTCCTTCAATTAACTTCTTTTTCTTTTGTTCCATGACTTATCGCTCCCTTGCAGATTTTTAAAATACCAGATCTTTCGTAAATATCCCATACCCTCTTGACCAGTGGGCAAGAGATATAGTCCAGTTTTCGTTACTAAATTTAATGGGGAATAGTGGTTTGATTCTTACTTTTGCTATTAAGTTCCCCTTCTTCGACAAATGAAAGTAACACATTCATCCCCTGCTTCATTTGTGTATTCCCCTTTACAAGCATAATGCCCACAAAAATCTTCGTTTATACTCATACAGTTAGAGAATTTTACATACTATGGAATTATCTCTTGCCCACTGGGCACAATGAAGACTTATAGAAATGGGATGATATTATTATGCAGATCACTAAGCAACGTAAAGTTAGAAGCGATAAGAAGGAAAATATAAAACCTACAATTCTTTTAGACGTTAAAACAGCAATAACTCGGCTTGCTTACATAACTGACACGCCAGTTAAAGATATTGGCGAGTACTTATGTAAAGAGGCCCTGAAAAGTAACGAGATTATAGGTACGATTTCTAAGCATTTTAAACGAGATATAGTCATCGATAATACTCTTTATAGAGGCGTTTGTAAGAATACTTCCATTATCCGTCGAACAGAAGTTGGGGAATGTGAGAGAATAACAATTCGGGTTACATCCGATGTAAATGATTTAATTGAGGATTTAGCATATTCACTCGGCTGCTTTAAGGCTCGAGCTTGTGCTGTTCTCATTGAACATGCAATTAATGATTATGATATTGTAGATGATTTTGTTAGAGGATTTTTGGAAGAAGGTTTGGATAAACTCAAAATGCGAGAGCTCAAAAAGCTTATGAAATTTGTTAATGATAATGATTCCAACTCTGAATTTACTTGGGCATCACTGTTATCGGTTATTGTAGATGAAGTAAATGCCCCTTTAGACGATCCTGAGAAAGTAGTAGAAGAATATTTAATAAATAACTGGAGAAATAACTAATTCCTCCCCCGCATCCTATACCACTTCTTAGTGGTTTTTTTATTTTGCCCCCCTACTTCAGATTTATACTTATATCGTGTGTGTGATATAAGTATATTTTGTATGTATAAAATACATATAAAATATATGTAAATTGTGAGTGTTTTGTCCGTATAAAATCTAAAAAAGACAATTTTGATGATAATGTGTGTATAAAATATACATACATTATAAGTATATTTTGTTGATCAATAATCAAACGGAGTGTATTCATTGGTTATTGTTAGATTATTCTAATGGTTTAACGATAGCTAAATGTTGTAGTATTCAACACAATTAACTTAACCTCCGGCTATTCGGTTCGGCTATTGATGGTTAAAGGATACATTAATTAATGAAGTTAAATTAACCTTGTTATAACTTCGTTAATTAACTGATAGCATTGGATAATTGATAGTTAATATAATATTAATAGATAAGATATTATCTTATTAACGGTTAATGATAGAATGGTTAATAAGATAAAGATTGGTTTATATTAACTTCGTGCGTTAATTATTTAAGGGGTAATGATAAAGTATCGTGATAAAAATGAGATAAAGCTTAGATAGATTAATGTCGTAATTTGCTTTAACGATAGATTAATTGGTTGGTATCGAATGCTTTATCGGATGTGTTAATGTTAATCAATTAGAGATAGAGATGCTTCGGATAATGTTAACGTTGTAGGTTATCAAAGAATACGACTATTTGTGAGTGAGAAACCTTTAAAATCAAGCGTTTGTTGATTAACGATAGCTAAATGTGATAATCTTATTCTATGTAAGAGTTACAGAAAGGAGGGGTATAAGTGACAAATGAAATAGCAGAAATTACAATTCGTGGTGAAAATGAAAAAACAAATGAATCAGAAGTAGAATATCTGCAGATGTGGAAAATCACTGAATTTACAGAAGTTATGAATGAAACATTTAAACAAAAATATGATGAGGAGTTAAATATAACTGTAAATACAATTAATAATTATTTCAGAGATCTAGAATCGGCTGAAATCCATTACTTAAACAGGTTGAGTGGAACGAAAATTTATGATCCGATGGATTTAGATATTGCTGTGTTTATTGCATATAAGCGTTCTAAAAAACAACAAAAGGGAATCACTTGGCAATTACCCCAAATTTTCGAGGCAATACATAGAGATTTGCCATGTCGTCCGAAACCAGATGAGGCTGATACAAATTCAAAAAAGGACAACCTTGACATTACAAAACAATTAGAAGAATTTAAACATACAGTAATGCATGAGATTGGTTTGAAATTTGATATCCAGCAACAACTGATTGAAATGAAACAAGACAATGAAAAACAAGTAAATCGCTCAATGCTCGAAATTATGCAAAAACAAAATGAATTCAAGTCACTTGCACGAGTTGAATGGGATAAAAAATCGTCTTCTGAAAAGTATGAGGGTTTTATTTTTAAAAGAGAAAAGATAAAAGAGCGCGAGCAATTTATTGATGATTTTGTAGATAAGAAATTGATGGAATGGATTCTCGAACAAACCAAAGGTTGAATTCGGAATTCATTTCCAATAGACTAATAGTATTACTAGCGAAGCACGCAGTAAATCCCAGTAGGGGATTGCTGCGTGCTTTTTGTGTGAAAGGGGATTATATATGGAAAATTCTAATGAAGAATTAGAGACAGAAGAAATTCCAAGTGAAAATCTGCAAGATCAGGATGCGGCGATTAATGATCATTTTTATTTAGCTTATAAACCTTATGATTTTTCAATAACTTGGGATTGGAGACATTCAATATTTGCTAGGGTAGGGTTTATGCATGATGATATGTATCATCCATTTATTAAACACATTAAATCAACTGCAAGGAAACACAAGATGCGAATATTGCATTTAAGTACAGAGATGATTCAGGATGACTATCAGGACAAAGATGTTATTAACCTATATGACTTCGAATTATTACCAACTGAAGAAGGTTTAAATGAACTTGAGGATACAAGATTGAAATGGGTTCAGTTATATCTAAAGATGATATGTTATATAAACGGCAAGGATCGTTCTAATTTCATACCACAGATGAAGTATTATAGAAATGAAGAAGGCCCGTTAGCTGGATATTTAAGAGCAATAGATGAAATGTCGACATCTTCAGATAAATCTATTTTGCTGAGGCATCTGGAGAAGCTTCAGGAAATTAAATGGGGAGTAAAGTATAATGATAATAACGGTATAACTGATTTTTTGTATCATATTAAGGGTTCAACATTTAATGAAAAATTAGAATCATTCTTTTTAGGTGCGTGGACTATAATGAACGTCCACTATGCAAGGGACTTTAATGACGAAAATATGGATAGCTTACTTACTCTTATCCAGTTAAGTAAGAACTTTATATATCCATCTTTAGATGAAACAGCACGTTCAATTATAGAGGAAATTGTAATGTTACTAGCTGATTTAACAATGATTACGCTTGATGAGGTTCTTATTCAACCAGAGCACGCATTGTTCATACAGTCACCTCAACTGTTTCCGAATCATTATCCGCAAGTTAGTCATATGTTCTATGGTATTGAATATTCACCAGACTTTAATTTGCGTTCGATGATACCAGATCTAAAACCTTTAATACCTAATGAGGCTGTTTTTAGAAGTAAGGTCATCCTAAATGATGGTAAAGAATTTGTAAGAAAAGTATTTCTGGCTATTGAAACCTAAAAAAGGATATGCTAAGATAATTTTCATAAAGTAACCAAATTAAATATCAAACAATTTACAATGCGAAGCACGCATTATCCTTTATAGGGGGTAATGCGTGCTTTTTTTGTTTTTTTGCAAAGGGAGGGATTAAATGAATCTTATAATCGCCACTTCAAGTACTAAATTCGCAAAGGAATTAAAGGAGAAATTGCAGGAAGCGAACTGCAATGTCTTAGATATAGTGTCATGCGTTGAAGACTTAATCACTTGTGTAAGCGAAAAGCCAGATAGTATTGATGGAATTTTACTTAAAACTGACTTAGCGAAGAAGAATAATGATTATCGTCTTGAAGTATTAAGTGACGTAGTATTAAGTATTCGAAAAACACCCCAGTTCGAAAAAGTGATTTTCACAGTTTTATCAGACTATCCTGAAGGACATCCGTTATTAGCTGAATTTTTTGATATGGGTATTTACAATTTCTTCACGCGAAATGGTATTGAATTTACGGTAAATAACTTAATTGAATCATTTAAAAATCCAATGTCATTTTCAATGGCCATGAAGTACAGAACTGTAAACAAGGAAATTCCTTGGCGTAGAGATTTATCTAAACCTCATTCCCTTGAAGTTAAGTTTACTAGTAGTAGTCCTGAAGTCGAGTCAGAAGATCCAGCAAAGGCTAATGCTGACTTAAATGCTGATTTGGAACCCCAAAAAACACCAATGGACTTTCTGGCTAAAACAAAAATACCTAAACCTTCGATATCGTTACCTAAGTTCCCAGTTGGGGAGAAGGGTTTTGGGAAAGAGCCAATAGGTGATGATTGGATGTTCGAGAAGAGTGGAATCTTAACAACATCCAATATACCAGTAGTAGGAACAGTGGTAATCGGAGTTGCATCAGTAGAAAAACATCTAGGAGCCACTAACACAGCTATCAGTATTGCTAAATTCATAAGTAGGGCTGGAAATAACGTTGCTCTTGTTGAAGCAAATAAAAATATGGATTTTGACCGTATCCATTCGCTTATTGAAGGAGAGACCATAACGTTAAGTGAAAGTGAATTTAACTTTAATGGTATCACACATATCAAATATAGAGATGACATGGATTTAGGTATTGTCTACACGAAATATCAATTCGTAGTGATGGATATAGGAGACATCCGTAATTCGCCATTTAAAGCAGAATTCAACCGTTCACACATTAAATGTGTAGTTGCATCGGCAGATGAATGGAAATTCCATTGGATTGAGGAATTTTTATTAAATGTTGAAAGAGCAGAGGATCTTATTCTGTTGGTACCAAGCAGTGATTTTAAGACAACAAATGATCTTGAATCAAGATTGAAAAAGCATGTTGTTTATCCTCTTGAAAAGCATTCGAATCCTTATGAGGTACCGGCTGAGTCCGGGGAAATCTACCAGCAAATTTTAAGAGTATATCTTAAAAATCACGGATTAAAAATCAAGGAGAAACATTTACTGTTAACGGCAATAATAGGAGCATGTGTTACAGCATTAGGTTTTATATTCTTCAATTAATAAAAAAGGTGGTGAATCCTGTTCGTTGAACGAATAGGGGGAAATTTGGGTATTCGATTAAAGACCAAAAAATTAATTTACTCAGGTGTTGCAGGGTTTACATTAGCAGCGGGGGTTGGTAGTGGAGTTTTCTATTATTGGCACACTAAAGAACAAGAACGAGAACTTGAATTAATCAACAAATATGAAAAGGAGCTAGATGTTTTAGAAAATACAGCTGCACAAAATTTTACTGCTTACGCTTTAAAGAACGATGTAGCAAAAGGGGATATGATTACGCCTGAAATGCTAACATCTGCTTCTGTTGCAAGGGCAGCAGCTTCAGCAGACATTATTAGACCTCAAGATTTAAAACGAGACGACAAGTTTGTTCTTTTCGCAAAGACTGATATGAAAGCAAACACTGTTCTAGTGCATTCAATGCTATATGACACAGTTAATGTAACTAATGATATTCGTGAAGCAGAGTACAGTTTTATCGAATTACCATCTAACATATCTACTGATAGTTACGTAGACATTCGTATTCAATTCCCAACTGGTGACGATTACGTAGTGCTTACAAAGAAACATCTAAAAAAGCTATCTGGTGTAACGGTTTGGTTTAACATTGGTGAGTCTGAATTACTTACAATTAGCTCTGCTATTGTAGATGCTTACCTTAACGGAGCAAAAATTTATGCTATTCCATATGTTGATGAACACATGCAAGAGAAGTCAACAATGACTTATCCAATTAAACCAAATGTACAAGAGTTAATTAAAGAATCTCCTAATATTGTCAATAAGTATGAAATGGAACTGGAAAGACTAAATCGTGGCCGCTTAGAAAATAATCTACGTGTCATGAGTGAAGAACAAAAATCAAAGATCCAAGATGGAGATCAACAAGTTAAATCAAAAGCAACTCAAGAAAATGCAAAAATAGCTGAAGAAGAAAGACTAAATGCAATGAACAATCAAGCTGAACACCAACAAGCTTTGATTGGAGGCGAGAAAGAAAAATGAAATTAATTCAATTACTAGGTTCAAGAAATAAGTCAGATTTCGCGATTTATTTAGGTCACACAATTGCATCAATGGGAAACCGGGTACTTATTGTAGATGCAACAAATAATAGCGTGTACTTATATTCTTTTATTCGAATTGAAGAGAAGGAAGTCCTATATGAATTCCAAGATATAGAAATTCTTGTTAGTACAAAATCATGGAAAGAATTAGCTGGAAAGCTTGAAAAAGCTAATGAAAAAATTGAGGACTTTGATTGCATTATTGTAGATACAAATGACAGTAGCCCAATCTATAATGATTGGCCAAAATTTCACCATGTCTTATATGTAAGTGACAATACTCGTTTTACTATATCTCAGGACGTTGAAATCCTTAACGATTATGTTGATGCAACTGGTATCACAACACTTCAACGTGTTCACTTTGAATCAGCACATAAAATCCCTAATGACTATTTAAATCTATTAATAAACAATCGACTTGATTTTAATTTAGTATATGAACCTTTGGAATATGATGATCAAGAACATAAATTGCTTAATTACATGCAGCACGAAAATACTATTCCATATAACAAATTGCAGAAGGATTATAAGAAACTATTAAAGTCAATTGTTACTGAGATCTATGACATGGGCTATAAAGATTTCGAAGCTTCTTCAAAACGAAGTCCATTTGGTATGTTTTTTGGTCGGTTCAAATCCAGAGGAACAAGTGGAAAAGTAAAGAATCACGACTCTGAAATTAATGAAGAGAAAGAAGAGCAATCTCAGCAAAGATTGGTTCTAAACAATGTTTCCAAACAAGAAAATGTTAGTACAAATGGTGAGGTAAATAAAAAAACAAAAGAAGTAGTAGGAGGGTGATCGAATGGGAAAGACGATAGTTAGTTGGTCACCAGTACATGGACAAGCTGCAACAACATCAAATGTTGTTGCATTGGCAGCTCACTTTGCACTAACTTACACTCATCAATCATTGATTACACATACACAATTAACTTATTCAACCCTAGAGTCACTTTTCGGAAAGGAAATGACAACTTCGAGGGGATTTGATAGTGGGATAGAAGCATTAGAACGGCTAGCCAAAAGTAATTATTTAAAGGCAGACGCTGTAAGAGACTACACTGAAACAGTTTATAAAGGAAGGTTAGATTTACTTGGTGGAACACAAAATCAGTCATTGGAAACACCTCAACTACTAGAAGTCTTATTAAAGGTCACAGAAGATGCTTATGATTTAGTATGGGTTGATGCTCACTCCGGAACAAGGAGTAATACTTCAAAGAGACTACTAAAGAAAGCTGATTTAGTCATTGTCAACCTGCCACAAAATAGGTATGTCATTGAGCAGTTTTTCTCTGGCGAAGGATTCCCACCAGAGTTACGAGAAAAGGAAATCATTATTTTAATTAGCCAATATGATAAAAATGTTAAACCAGGAATTTCAAAGATCAAAAGTAAATACAGCAAGAAATATCCTGTATTACCAGTAAACTATTCGAGTAAGTTTAAGGATGCTTCGAACACATTTAGTATTACTGAGTTATTTTATCGCGTAGCAAATTCTAATAAAGGTTTGGAAATTCAAGATTTTATTGAATCACTTGCAATAGTGAATAAGCATATCGCAAAAAAACTTAAGTTAGAAGATATAGAGGAGGAAGATGAATGAGTTATTCACTGAATCTTCTAATCATCATAGGTATATTATCTTTGATTCTTTTCCTAATTTTACTGAAACTAGTCCAAGCAAAAAAAGATAGTAATAGTTTGGATGTAAAAAAGGCAGTTAACAAAGAAGAATATTCCGTTGAAGCATTGCAAGATTATATAAGTGAAAAAATGATCTCTAACACTACAGGTAATTTATATGAAGAAGGGTTAACAGAAGAAGCATTTAACCGTAAAAAGAGACGGAGAAATGAGTTAAGGGATGCCCTTAAAAACTGTAATACTGGGAATCTTTCTGCAAAAATACTAGTTCGTGAATATATTTATGATTTCTTAAAGAAAGATAAAAAAATTGATGAAACGACTATTAACTTTGCAATTCCATTTAATGTTCCGTCAAAAATGACACCTCGTGAAAAATTTGATACTGCTTTATACGTTGCATATCAAACTGAAGAATACAACGCATTAGGTTGGATAATTGAAACATTTAAATTAAATGATCCTAAAGAGGATGGGGGATATCGAGTTTTAGCCGATGAGGTAGATAATATTTATGAACAAGTTGTCTTTAATTATCCATTGAGATTAGAGGATAAGTTACGAATTCTAACTCAGAGAATTTATAGCCATTATAAAGGCTTTGGAATTATTGATGAAATACGAGACATGAATATTGATGGAACTTCCGGCGGCGTTTCGGGTTTACCTGAAAGGTTAACTAACCTTATGAATAATGTTGATCCGTATTATCTGGATGAAGAGAATGATCCTAAAATAGATGGAGCTTTTGCGGACCACGTTTCAGAACAAGGCTTTACGGCTTTAAATAGTGCATGGGTAATGTACCGAGGAAAGAGTATACATTTTTCATTTTTATCTTTCGAAGCTGAGGCTGAATTAAGACGTGTAACAAACAATGTCTATAAGTATGGTTATCCAGGTCAACTCTCGGAAACAAAGCCGGCGATTATTAATGAGATGGCAGATGGCTCTCGTGTAACAGTAATGCGACCAAAATTAACAGAGTCGTGGGCTTACTTTATTAGGAAAAAGTACAACTCTCGTAAGGTATCTGTAGAAGAACTGTTTCAACAAGAAAATAGTAATGTACTTTTAATATTGCTTATGTTTCTGGTAAAAGGTAATCGAACACTTGCTTTAACTGGTCAACAAGGTAGTGGTAAAACAACACTTTTGATGGCTTTGGTTGAATACATAAATTCTGCGCTGAATTTACGTGTGCACGAGACTAAATTTGAGTTAAATCTTAGAAATCAGTATCCAAGCCGTAATATCTTATCTTTCCAAGAAACTGAAACTTACAGTGGACAAGATGGCCTAGATTTAGGGAAGAAGACAGATGGGGATGTAACTATCTTAGGTGAGGTTGCAACGGACCCAGTTGCTGCATGGATGATTCAATCAGCTCAAGTTGCTTCATTGTTCACTTGGTTTACACATCACGCAAAAACGTTTCCAGATTTAGTTTTCGCTCTTCGAAATTCATTGTTAAAAACTAATATGTTCAATGATGAAAAAATTGCAGAACAGCAGGTAGTAAGTGTTTTAGAGTTTGACATTCATATGAGACAGGACAAATCAACTGGTGAGCGCTATGTTGAGAGAATTACTGAATGTGTAGCAATTACTTATCAAGATGAAAAGTCATCTTTCGAAGCTTTAAAAAATTCAACAGACCACGAATCTAAAATGGACTTACTTATTAACTTGGCTTCTAACTATTTCCATCAGAAGACTCAGACTCAACAATTTGTTGAAAATACAATCTTAGAGTTTAAAGATGGCAAATATATAGCAGTAAACCGAATGTCTGATAAGAAGATGGAAGAAATTAAGCTTGAGTTAGCAAAGGAAGATCGAGAACAGTTTGATCAATTTATTAATCAATATTGGGGGGCGTAAAAGATGAATATGCTTGTCCAATCTATCGTTGTGGTTGCCCTAATCATCACAATTCTGTATGTAGTCAACCAATACTATAAATATTTGCGGGCTAAGCGTAAGAGACAAGAAACGATTGGTGTTAAGAAGGGAATACCCTTCCCTAGGATACTAAATAAATATACTCAAAAAGGATACAACGTTATATTAAGAATTCCGATTTTACGGACAGTTCTTATAAAGATACGTAAAAAATTAGAAACACTATCAGTTTATGATGAATATACACTTCGCAGAGAAGTAATGAAAATTATTTTCTCTATAATCGCTTTATTTAGTATTGGATGTCTTGTTCTTCTCATAATGCGACCTTCATGGTTAATAGTGTTCTGGATTTCCCTAGGGATCTTAATGTTATCTGGAGTATTGATTGACTTCTTCGTATATCGAGTTGAAAACCGTTTACTAGTACAACTTAAAAATTATCTTGTAAGAGTAGTTTTTAATTACCAACAAACGAAAATGGTAGATGAAGCTGTATTTGATTCAATTCAATATGCAGGTCCTGAAATGAAGGTTCATGCGGAGCGTATTAATAAGATTCTAAATGATCTTGATTCAGAAAAAGAACTAGCAGCATATGAAGAAGTTGCACCTTCACGTTATCTACGTGTCTTTGCCGGCCTTGCTGTTTTGGTAAAAGATCGGGGCGACAACATCGACGAAAAAAACGGTAGTTCGTTTGTAAAAGGCTTAACAGCAATTAATAAAGAGCTAAATGATGAAATTCTATATCGATCGAAATTGTCTTATGCACTACGTAGTATAAGCACATTAGCATTGATTCCGATTTTCTTAGCACTACCCACAAAAAATTGGTCAATTTCACATTTTCCAACGACTGAATCTTTTTATAGTTCAAGGATTGGATTCCTATCAGAAATTGCTGTTTATGCGATTAGTGTTGTTTGCTACTTGATTGTTAGGAAAATGAAAGAAATTAATGACAATGCAACAGAGTTTAAACCGACAAGGCTCAAATGGGAAGCATGGCTATTTAAGAAGGTTCCTTTATTAGAGAAGTTATGTGAAGCATTGTCACCTCAAAGGTTTACGAAAAAGTATCATGAGCGTCAACAATTAATTAAAGATGCCAATGAAAATTTAGAAGTAAAAGAATTGGCGTTACAACAAATCCTCTCTTGCTTAGCAGTATTTATTATTTTAGTAACTTCTTTTACTTTTGCTCATTACAGAGAAACCAACAGTGTGCTAAATCAAGTTGCATCACAATCACTGTTTACATCTCAGCTAACTGAAAAAGAATTGATGGCTGAAATAGATAAAAATGAGTTTGACAAAAGTGTTATTCAAGATTTAGAGAATATGACCATTCTACCTTCTGAAGAAAAACTTCGTGAAATGATTGCTGATCAATTAAATCTTGAAGTAAATGATATAGAAGTAACGAATACCTACAATCGTATTACTGGTAAGTGGGAAATTGTATCGAATTCGTTTCTTCAATGGTGGGAAGTTTTAATTGCAATAGTAATAGCATTTGTTAGCTACTTCATCCCAGTCCAAATTTTAATTTTCAAACGTAAAGCACGTTTGAAATTAATGGAGAGGGAAGTATATCAACTACTTGTTTTGATTTCAATCCTAAGAGATTTCGAAGGTATGAGCGTATCGATTATGCTGAATTGGTTACAACGATTCTCTATTGCATTTGAAAAATCTATCACAATAGCAATTGAAGAGTTCGATAGTGGGCCAGAAATGGCACTTGTAAAACTTTCTGAAAACAACACATTCGAGCCTTTCCAACAAATTGTTGAGCGCTTAAAGCTGACACTTGTACGGTTATCTATTAAAGAAGCTTTCAATGATATTGAAATGGAACGTGAATTTTACTTAGAACAACGTCGAGAAGAACAAAGACGTTCTCTCGAAAAGAAAAGTCAAATAGGGGAGTTCTTAGGATTAGGTCCTCTAGTATGTCTAACCGTCATTTATTTGGTATTCCCAGTTATTTATATTGCTGTTAAGGAGTCCGAAAATATGATTAATTTGTACAATTAGCTACTCTTGGCAATTTGCCAATAGCATAAATTAAAAAATATAAGAAAAGAGGTTTTTATTTCATGTCAGAGACAACAGCAACCGCACTCAAATTCGCCGCAGGAATTATACTAGCACTCGTTTTAATTGGTATTGCCATTATGGTATTTACACCTGCTGCAGATTCAGCAAAGTCAGTAACAAAAGATTTCGCAGCCAGCACAACAGAATTGCAAGACCAAAAATACTTAGTATATGACAATACAGTAGTAAGTGGATCACAAGTGTTAACAGCTTTACGCCGCTTCGAAGCACAAGCTAAAGATGAACAAATCGCTCTTAATGTTCAAACTGGTAAAAATCAAACTGGTCAATGGTATCATGCAAAATTTGATGGTGACAAAGTAAGTAAAACTGGAGCCTCAGACATTTCTACAACAACTAATGTTACACATAATGAGTATATAAACCCAGCTGGTATGTTTGCTGCTTCGGTACACCGTGATTCAAATGGTGTTATTCGAGCAATTAAATTCGTGCAAGAAAAACAATAATCCATTTTAGATGGAAAGGAGGAAGGGGGCTTATCTACTTCATACGGATTAGCCCCTACCTTATTTATGAATAGTTCTGTATATTCAGCGATAAATATCGCTTTATCAGCTTTACTATTTGCAATAGCTTTGGCTTATGCATTGAGTCCTATAACTAACATTCAAAAAGAGTTTGAAATCTCTCCTGGAACAGTAGATACCGTATATTCTGTGCAGACAAAGATACCTGAAGAAATCTTGTTCAGTGGCGCAGAAGTTATAAGTTCAATATATAAGCTAAATCTTGATGGGATTACTGTAAAAGTGAACGGAACTACGTTTAGTACTCCAAAGGATGTAAAGGACAAGCTCTCTTATATTTCAAAGTATGCTAACTACTCTCAATCCATTACATACGATACTAAGGGGAAAGTTGCTTATATATCTTATGTTACAAAATAATGGAGAAAGGTGATTTAAATGCCAAATGCGATTGTGAAGATATTTGCCGTTATTCTCATGACTGTCTTGTTCTTTTATGCCACATATCAAAACTATAAGAAACAGGAAGATCTAGCGTATATAAATACATATAATTCTGTTACAGAATTTGTCGATAACGTTAGATTAAAAGGGTTCATAACTCCTTCTATGTATGAGGATTTTGTTAACTCTTTACACACCGGCAATGAAGTTTTATTTGATATTGAAATTGAACATCAGAAAAAGCAATATACCCCTGTCTATAAAGATCCGGCAAATCCTAACACCTTTACTGGAGAGTATGAGGTTCAATATACAGGTATATATTGGGAGCAAATCAAAAAGACATTATTTGAATCAAGTGTCCCGTATGATAAGCGCATTTATAAGTTAGAAAACGGAGATTTCTTCTCTGTTAATGTAGAAAACAAGACTAAGTTTAAGTCGACTATGCTTTTTGATTTCTTATCGGGTGGTGCAGGTAGTGATGGCCCTGAAATTGCTTTCCCATATGGAGGCATGGTACAAAACCAAGATTGGATTGATAAAAAATGAAATTACCTCATTACATAATTTTGTTCATTATCATCTATTCTGTGCCCTTACTATTTACAGAATATCGTTATCAATATGCGAAAGAAACTATGCAACTAAATCATAAACATGAAGTTGGCATGACAGCAGCAGTACATGATGCGGTAAACATTTTGAGAACAAATGTTAAGACGGAATTAGAAAACGGATATGACTCTTATAAAATCAATCCAGTAAATCCTCAACCAGCATTTGAAACATTTATGAAATCCTTGTCATTGCAGTACGGAGTTGAAATGGATTATTCGATGGATCGTTTGGGCCGCTATGTACCCGTTTTTGCTGTTGTTGACTATGATGGTTTGTTACTTAATGTTTATAAAGAGTACAAGGACGAACGGGGAGACAGAGTATTAAATCGTGTATGGCTACCCAAAATACCATTCGCTTATACGGATAAGGAAGGAAATATCATTAACTTCACGATCGATGAAGAGGTGGAGGTGTATGATGTAGATTTAGGTGAATGGTTTGAAGGTACACGACAAGAACTTGTTGATGATCCAGGTGTAACGGTTTCGTTTTTAGAAGATAAAGAGAATTTTCATAATGTGAGACGAACGACGATTGTAAATACCTTACAAGAACAACTAGCTTACTATATTAATGAGCATAACGTATATACGAAGCATTTAGATGTCACCTATAAGTTTATGTTTCCTTATATACCAAAAGAAGATTGGTATAACACTGTTGATGATGTTTCAATTCTAGCATTTTTCCAGGGGTATCCTTCTAAACTAGGGAATGTATTTTATCAACAATATGCTTTTGTAGGTACAAGACTTCAATTTAATGACCGTATCCTTGCAGGTACAGTTGATGGCTATAAAAAGTTTTGGTACGAATCATGTGGTTTTCCTTATAAAGTACAAGAAATATATTCTTCTAAAAAGGATGCAGCTGCTAAAGGTTATAGTGAATTATCTTGTCTTAACAAATAAAGGAGGGGTTAATTAATGGGGATATTACAACAGAAGCACCTATATACAAGAGTTCCGATAGGGAGAATAACATTTCACTTCCAGACATCTCTATACCGGAGAAGAAATGATATTTATGAGAAGGTAAAAGAGTACCTGAAAATTGGGGAAACAAAGGACATTATCGAAGTTAAAGATGATTATATAGAAATTCAAGATGGTTATTTCATTAAGAGTATCGAGGAACCCCAGTATACAATGACATTTGGTGAAATAGTAGTGAAAGGTTCTAATGTTAAAACTTGTTCTAAGAATGGGGTAATATTCAGAAGTTTAAAGCCTGGTCTCAAGGTAAAAGTTTCTTCCATAGTGTTTGTTTCTCGTGATGTTACTGTCTATGGAATTAATGATAAAGAATTCATTAGTAGTGATGAGAACATTCAATATGTAATGGGTGTTTTTGAATTCAATTCAGATACCCATATACAAATCAACGGACAATCAATCAAATGCAAAAAAGGCGATATTCTGCAATACCAAACGATTGAAGGTAATTGTATATTGCTATTGGATGGTAACTGGTTGGATATATCTGTTTATAGTGGTACACTACATGGGTGTTAAAGAAATATGATTACGAATACGTTAAAACCTGCTATTCCATTATCATTATGGATAGCAGGTTTTTAATTTATTACAGAAACATAGTAATCTTTCTCAATTTGAAAAGATTGAAATCCGAAATGATCAGCTGCGAGTGGTATTAATTCTTCGAATGCTGTTTTATCTTCGTGTAACTACATTATATAGCCCCGTTTCCATTTTTCTTACCAAAGTTTCTTTTGAAAACTCCTTAATATATTCTTTAAACTCATTTGAAGGTATCTTTACATCATTTAAGTACTCTTTAATTACATAACTAGCACTATCTAATGAAGTTTCACTTATGCGATTATAGTCCTCTAATAAATCTAATACCTGAAGAATCTTATAGTTTTTTTGTGTTACCTGTACTTTTGAACATTTTAATATAACATGTTTTTTTCCTATTTCTTGACGTTTTGTCCTCGTCACCTTATTGGAAACAATCGTATTTACACTTGCGGTTTGTGACGTTAAACCAAGCTGATTTGCAAAGTTAATACCAGATGTGAAACCTATTACTTCATTGTCATTAGGTTTGATATATTTTCTTACTACAACTTTTTCAAGATTTACGTATGGAGTTCCTAAAATGCTATTCTTTTTTGGTACATAATAAACTCCATTTTCTACTCTTAGTAACTTGCCCTTTGCCGTTAATCGTCTCAAATTTTGGCGAATTGCTGAATCCGTCATATCTAATAACTGTTCTCTAAGTTCATTTAAAAATACTGGTTCGTCATATCCATATTCATTAATAATGTATTCATATACCTTATTCACATATAACATCCCTAATTATAATTATAACACTTCATATTCTCTGAAGTAACGATTATGCACTGGAGATGTTAAAGTGACAGTATTAGGATAACTGAAGACTGCTCTCCCTTCTCATTTTGGCCATATGCCGATTTTAACTCTCCTTTTTAAAGAATCACTTTTATACCATCCTTCTTTATGCTTGAGAACAACAAAAAACACTTTCTCAAAAAAGTTCAAACGAGTCCCTGTTAAGTGAATTCGTTTGAACACTTTAAGAAAGTGTTTAGTAATTGCTCTACCGTGTGGCGGAACATAAAAGTCATTTAATCAAACATGGACTCAATATATCATTTGGTACAATTTGGTCAATTTAGTTCAAGTTTTTGAGATCGTGACGACTAGGAATTTCCGACCGCATGAGCTAGACATAACTAGGCATGGAAAGTAGGATAAAATTTATAGCAGAATTATAAAAAGGAATGTTCATTCAAAAAGAAAAGAAACCTTTTAATTAACCTCTTGTTAAAATGGTTCTTTTTACTTAATAACCAGATTTACACATTCGGAATTCATTTTAGGAAGTTATATACCAACTTAAGATGTAAGTATTTACTCCTCAAATTAATGTACCAGAGACTTATCTGCTAATTATCGTGTAAGGTTTAAATGTCCTATCCCTTTAATCGTAAATAATCCCTTTGTCACCGAATATAACAGAGTTTTTTACACCGTTAGACCTCATGTTTATTTCTAACACTGTATCTAAAGGACTTCTACTTGTCATATAATTACATATTTTCACAATAGTTTCTATATTCCTATTTCTTAATATTTGAGTTTAAAAGAGAATAAATTTGCTTAATATACAGAAATATACACACGGAAATAAATTGCTAATCCAACTTTGGTAACATATACTAAATTCTTGTAAAAAAATTCAAAAATAAATTATAGGTGGTTTTGTATATGGTTCGAAGTATTCCCGGTCCTAGTAAAAAAATTAGTACATATCAAATTGACACAAAAAAAGTCACAAAAGTTATGAGGGACATCGCCTTAGAAAAAAACTCAAACACTAGTATTTCGTCTAAAGGTAGTAAACAAATTCCTAAAGAAAATATCACTAAATTAAAATCTAAAGTAGAAAATGCTGTAGGGTCACAAGTTACTAACAGAGAATTTAATTCAAGTTCTAACAATTCAACTAATAGTATATCAGATACTGGTTATCATATTATTTATGGTGTTGATTCTTCTCGTATTGGCGGTACAACGCTTACATTTAACAATCTCGATAGCATGAACGATGTAAGAATAGCATCGTTAGATACCGTTGAAATTTCAGGAGAATCAAGAGAATTATTTGCGGCTAAATCTTCAAAAAATAAATATTGGGATATTGCAGAAACTGTTTTTGATATTGTGACTGATTTTATCCCTGGAGTGGGAACTGCAAAGGACATTTATAATCTTTATCAAACAATAGTAGACCCTAAATCAAAGGTTAAAGATATTGCAATGGCTTTAGTTGACTTTGTTCCTGGACCAAGTTTTAAAAAGCTGAGCAAATTTGCTAATGTAATTATAGACAAATTTGGTATAAATGAAAAAACTTCAAAAAAATTAAAAGAAGCTTTAGTGAAAACATCAGCTGAAAAAATCAAAAAAATGAGTGTTGATGATACGAAAAAGCTTATTAACTCATCTGAAGGTATAGATCGTGGACACACACTAAAATATCATATGAATGTTACTGATGAAGCATTACAAGCCCAATCTAAAACCAAATCCAGAACGGGGGCTAGTAAATTTTCAAATCATAAAGTCATGCAAGAATTTGTTAATAATGTTCTAGTTGACGAAGCTGATAAGATTGCTACTTGGTTAAAATCAGACAAAACAGAGGATTTTGCTTCTAGAAAACACAAATCTAAAACCCCTTTAGGATATGGATACAAATATAATAAACAAAAAAATCAATATAAAAAATCTGACAAACTTGATACAGGTGTAGTAGTACTAATGAAAGATAATAGTAATGAATATGGCTTTATTGTAAAAACAGCATATCCATATGTTAAATAATTAAAAACTTGAATTTTTGTTTATTATTTATTAACTTAGTTTTTATACGTTTTAAAGGAGTTGAAAGAATGATGTCAAACAGAGAAATAATGTTTTTTGATTTATCAAAAGAGGAAATTGAAAGAAAAACAAGAAGTTCATTTAATGATATTACTTGCTTTTATAACAGAGATATGGCGATTGAAATTGTCAATGAAATAATGAATATGCATAGTGAAGAGATTGCTCAATGGTTATGGGAAGACTCCGATGATTCACGTAGACGCATTAGATTAGAAACTAGCCATCAATATCCTATTGGCTATGGGATTTCACAACGCACAAAACAAGAGTATACAGATCTAACAAAAAGTTATATTATTTTGGAGAAATCAGGATTTTCTGAAGAAGGATTTTACATAATCTTCACGGCGCCATTAATAGAATACAATGAATAAGGGAGTGATCTGAATGGAAAACTTTGATGAAACTAAGTATTTTTTACAAGCTCATTTTTACCCAATGATTGAGTGGGAACAACTAGAAGATGCAGTTATCGATTATAGGAAAGTATCTAGAAAAGACCGGTTCAAATTCAAAGAAGAAATTCTATATTTTAAACAACTGTTAGCTCAAAAACAATATGATAAAATACAAGATATTATTAATGTCTATGACTTAGAAAATACTCAAGTATGTGATGTTGATGAAATACAAAGACTAGTGAATGAAATTTTACCTATTATCGAGAAATATGAATATAAAGAAGACATTTCTTATGTTCCTATGAAAGCTCTAAATTATACGCTTGACACAATTATAATTCCAACGCACACATTTTTATCTTTTGATTTTATTGCAATCGATATTCAAAGAGAAGGAGATACATTTATTCAACATTTCAAGCAGGATTTGCAATATGTAGAAAAAACATTTAGCGAGAATGATGAAACTAAAAAGAAAGAATTACTGAAAATAGCCAATGACAAAGGAGTCTATATTTTAGAATCTGAATACAGAGATTCCTTTATTCAAGAAATGTTTAAAAAATTATCTTAATAATTATTAATTCAACCAATTAAAAACTGAGAAGGTTTTTAAATCGTGTAACAAGGAGTTAACGTAACATGGAAACATTAACTATAAATGAAAGAACTTATAAAATTAAGTTTATCCCATTTGAAGACAGATGTGGGCTGAATGAAGATGGAACATATGACATGGTCTACATTGGTCACTATATTGAAATTCAGTTTAATGATGAAAAATTTGAAGGAAAAATATATGAAAGATCAAAAAATGAAATCTCTTTTTTTTCTAGTCCTTACCCTTTTTTTGGAGAAGATATAGAAATGATAAAGAAATATTTTCAGGAAGAACATGGGATTCAGGAATTTTATTTTCTTGACATAGACAGCGATGAGGGTTATATAAAATTTTAATCATGGATTAAACAATGACCAAGACGGCAATTTAAGCTATCTTGGTCTTAATATCATATAGCTACAACATAAACAACTCTATATCTACGGTATTTTCAGCAGCTGTCTTGTAGCATAGTACCGGGTAAGACACGATTGTCGATAATATGTTTTTGTTGCTGTGCATTACCACTCGCATTTTTAACTATAGTTATAAATTGCGACCAACTTACCTTTCCATACGCATATTTCTAGGGCAATTTTTACCGCTAAAGTGGTTGTGCTGAGCAACATTTTGAATAGCAATGTTTTCTATCTTTCATGATTTCAGCAACTAGCTCTGCAGCGTTCTGAATTTCCTTTTGATAGTTACCATCACTATTGACGCAAACCTCTTTTTGAATCCCCTCATTATTACCTGTGTTACTTCCTGCGGCCCAACATCTCCAAGCATGTTCAAACGATAGCACTGCCTCTTTATCATCAACTGTGTAATGCCAGGAAGCCGAACGACTATTACCGTGTATTGTAATCGAGCATGTGCGTCTGCATCGGCTCCTGTTCGCGTATTATTTGTTTTATGAACAACGATAAATTTTTTAACGTTCCCTTTACCATAGGAAAACTTGTTTGTACCTCTGGAACAAGCTTTTTACGAGTTACAAACATTACTGTTCACCGTCCTTTGGCTAGTCATAATTAATTGTTTGTAGGCTATCTGAAACACCTTGTGTTTCGAGCGATAACAATACCGAGCAAGCCTAAAATGCTTAAAATCGTTTCTGCAATGGCTGTAACTTGGTCGTTGTAAATCATAATATCGACATTGGAAATGCCCGCTATTTGATTAGCGAGCACGATAAGTAATGCTATTAATGACACCCAAAATTGTTTATGTTGAATACGTACTTTCAGTTAATTTCCATGGGTAATTCCCTCCACTTTATCCATTCTTTTATGTACCTGTATAGTTGATTCCTCCACACGAATAACAAGCTCTGACAAGTCTGTTACACTCATTTCCTGCGCCTTTATATCAATCCTGATAGATTCTACACCAGAATTAATATTGTCCAATTTTGTACGTAGTACATCTGAATCAGAGGCATCGCTTTTTACATCCTTATCACAATTACAGTTGTAAGATAATACGTCAACTCTAGACACTTGAAATACTCCAGTCACCGACTTTATAAAAAGAAACAAAAAACCGACCAATAAAACAGACAGCTCAGTAACCTGAGTTATCATCTGTTTTTGGTCGAAATCGATAATCTCAATCTAGCTATTCGCAGGTGCAAAGTCATCATAAACCTTTGTATATGTGAATGCTGAATGAAATAATGAAATTGCTCAGAATATGGTATACAAATTGTAAAAATATCTCATGTAGGGGAGAGGAATTATGAAATTGAACGCTAATGTTGTTGAATTGCGCAGATTAGTAAACGCATAACTCCTTATAGTGTTTTGGAGCGGGTTCTTTATTTAAAGAGGTTAGAAGATAGGAGTAGCGATAAAAAGGTGTGATTTCATAGTCTAATAACTTGAACTGAATTGACAATAATTGCGATAAATGGTATATTAAATATATATTTGATTAAACGACTTTTCTGTTCCGCCACACGGTAGAGCAATTACTAAACACTTTCTTAAAGTGTTCTAACGAATTCACTTAACGGGATTCGTCTGAACTTTTTTGAGAAAGTGTTTTTTGTCGTTCTCAAATATAAAGAAGGAGGGATTGATTAAAGAGATTCTTTAAAATGAGATTAAAAATTAAATCGGTACATAAGCCGAAATGAGAAGGGAGAGTGGTCTTCATAGCAATTATTGATGCTTTAATATCCTTTAAACCTGCGATGTTTGCTCTGGGAATTGTAGTTATTATAGGAGCATTAGAAGGAATTTTAGAGGAATACTTAAAATTTGTGGATAAGAAAATATTGGAGGAAGCGGTTTCTAAAGATGAACAGTCAGATCCTCTTCAACCATCAACCTTTTGGTCAAAACATCTGATAGTAAGATTTATTTTTAAATTGTCACGTATGTTGATGATTATAATAATTCTTTCCATTGCCTGTGTTTCTTCATTGAAGGTTATATTGGCTATTATGGAAGATGGGTTTTGTAGTATTAATTGGAATTACGTTGTATTAATGCCTTTATTTAAGATTTACAAAGCATTCACAAAAGTGATGGGTGATGTGGTAAATGATACTGATGAAGCTGCAAATGATGTATCTAAGGTGTATTCTGGCTATAATACAGTATTTGGGTTGTATGAAAGCTTAAAATCATTCCAGTCATCAAATACAGAAAAAGAAACAAAAAAAATCGACCAATAAAACAGACAGATCAGTAATCTGAGTCATCATCCGTTTTAAGGTCGAACCACTAATTTCATTTTAGCTATTCACAGGTGCAAAGTCAATCATAAACCTTTGTGTCTGTGAATGCTGAATGAAATAATAAAAACAATTGATCGGAATATGGTATACTAATTGTAAATATATTCTATGTAGGAGAGGGAAATTATGAAATTGAACGCTAATGTTGATGAATTGCGCAGATTAGTAAATAACACACGAGATAGAAATATTTTTATTCGTTTTATAGTCTTTTGTACAGTCACAAAGGCTCTTGCACCAGGTTTTTTAAGATATCCTAAAGATACATTGAAACTGTATTTAAAACACCTTGCTTCCAATGAAAATGGCAAATTTTCGGCTTAAAATATTCCCGCTTCAGAAACATCACTATTTGGCATAACTCTTTTGTTATGGCTTATGTATGGTGCTTTGGAGCGGGTTCTTTAATTTAAAGAACCTTTTCATCTAACGGTTTTATCCAAAAAGGCTTAGAAAAGATAGAAACAGCTGGAGAGTATCCAATTGGAAGATATGAAAATTTTTATGCAACACTTACTTTAGATGACGGTTTCGAGAAAGAGCAAGAATTAGTAAGCCTTTAGTTGTCCAATCTATTTATGAACTTAAAGTAGATTGGGGGAAGGATGGTCACTTTAGGGCGATTTATTTTCCTTATAATTTAGAAGGAACACATCATTATTGTTTTACATACGCGTTTATTAAAACACGAAAACCACCTTTTGATAAAACCGACGAATACAGAGATAAAACCAAAAAAAATTATGAACGCATAAGGAAAAATCCTGATGAAATTCGAACACTGTAAGAATAAAAAAGGGAAAGGATGAACTTTAATGAAGAATTTTGGAGCCTTAAAAGCAAGAGCAAGAAAAAATGCGGTTGCAGCTGAGTATTTGGATGGTCTTACAGGTATTATTTCTAATCAAATTTTTAAAGAGCGGCTTCAACAAAAGTTAACTCAAAAACAATTAGGTGAACTAGCGGGAGTTACTCAAAAAACAATTTCACGTATCGAAGCTGGTGATCAAGGAGTAAAAATTGGTACCTATGAAAAGGTATTAAGTGCATTAAGAGTTTCTGCTTCTGCTACTTTTTATTTTGAAGAAGAAACAGAAGAAGCGGAAGAAGAAGAAACAGAAGAAAAATTATTTGCTACGATATATTGAAAAGAAGCTATTTTTATAGCTTCTTTTTAATTATTACTCCAATATTGTATAGCGAACTAGATCTATTGTTGCGTTAAACGAGCGTGTCCTTATGGATTTTATTAAATTAATATTGTATAATGTAAGAATACTACTGATTAATGTCTAGCCTCAACCAAACGGTATAGAGGATTATAAAGCACTTCATTTAATGAATGTTCATTCTTATCTAATTAAGGGATAAGTGTGTTCATTTACTAATTGAGGTGCTTTTTTGCGTTATCATTAGTAAATAAATTTAAGGGGGCAATACATATGACAAAAAATCTAATCTAACGTTTGAATAAACGTATCGCAACATTTATAAGAATACTTAAGTAGAGTTAAATATTCTTAAAAAGCCATAAAAATAGTTTTCTATCTAATACGTGTAATTGTTTTTTCTGGAGTCTATTGTATAAACTAAGAGAATTTGTTAAGATAAATCTATTGAAATTAATAAGATCGGGAAGAACCCGCTTCAAGAATGACCGTTTTGTCATGACATTTTGTCATGCCTAATCCGTGTCTTTGAAGTGGGTTTTTTTCATTTTATTGAAATTTATCTTGGAAATTGAGAGGTGCCTTATTAGAAAAATAGACTTACGCCGAAAGTCCTTCATGAATTTGATAGAAACTCTATTAATGGTAAAATTAGAGTGTATAAATAATTTATTCATTCGGAGGGAATATTATGAAACGTGGAACTTATAGAAAAAAATCAAACAAACTAATGATGGCTACTTTAGCTTTAGCTATTGCTACGCCTGTAATTGCTATACCTGGCAACAATTCTAGTGCGGAAGCGGCTACATACAAAAATCCATTTAAGGACATTATTAGCGCACATCCATACTATGACATTCTACATGAAATGCGTGACAAAGGTATTATTACTGGTTATGGAGATGGAACTTTTAGACCTTATGACAAAATCAGTAGACAACATGCTGCGGTATTAATCCAGAGAGTTAAAAAATTAAATCCTAAAGTTGGATTAAAAGCCTATAGTGATATACCGAAAACACATCCGTACTATGAGGCAATCATGCAGTTACAGCAAACAGGTTTGATTAAAGCCGATGCAAAAGGAAACTTCCAACCTAGCAAAGATTTAACACGTGGGGAAATGGCTTTAATTCTTGCTAATGCCTTCGAATTAAAGGCTACAGCAAAACATCCATTCAAGGATGTATCTCAAACAACGGAGGAAGGTAAAGTCATCGCTGCACTTTATGAAGCAGAAGTTACAACTGGTTATGATGAAACTACCTTCAAGCCAAATGAACCTCTTTCAAGAGCGCACTATGCAGTATTTTTATATCGTGCATTAAACTACGAGAAAAAAGCTGAAAAGCCTGTGGAGGAAAAGCCTACTCAAACAGATATTCCTAAAATGAGTATGGATATGAGTTTTGAGGACTTTAAGAAGATAGTAGCTAACGATAAGACTTTATATGATATTGATCCAAATCGTAATACGTTTAACCCTACTGAGTTTGCCTTTAATAATCCAAGATATAAAAAGCTTATAATTGAAGGTCAAGAATATGTGAAGCAAACAAACTTTAAGTACAAAGCAGCAGGGGTGTATATAAACTTGGAGGAACCAAACTGGGTAAATACCCTACCACCAGGATATATGCCAACTCAGTTAAGTATGTCATATAGCAGTAAATCTGGAGAAATTGGATTTAATATAGATTTCACTAGTGAAAACGCTGTTAATTTATCACGTCAGTTATTTAAACTTGCTTATCCAGAATTAGCTTCTTTAGATGGTAAGATTGCAGAACTTGCAACAGAAGCGCGATTAGCATATGCGAAAGAGAAAGATGTTCCTGTTGGTCAACGTGAATTCAGAGGCAATGTAACTGTAGAAGAAATAGGAGAATTTAAAGTACAGTTTGGAACAGATCAAAGAATGGAATTCTTTTGGATTGACGTGAAAAAGAAATAGGAGTGATTGAATGCTCATAAAATCGCAAAAGAAGGTATGGCTTACCTTTCTAGCCATACTCATCTTCTTTTCCGCAGTGACCCAATATGCATTCGCTGCTATAAGTGTCCCGCCAAACTCTACTGATAGTTCAACGCCATTAACAGTAACACCTACTTTAGGAGGTAGTTCAAATTGGTATTTTGATGGGTACACAGAGGTTGTAAACAGTAATACAAATTCCACAATTGGTAATACGTATCGTTATAAGAGTTCAAGTGGTGCAACTGTAACAATGATTAATCCTGGTAGTATTGGCGATTGGGTGGATGCCTTTGGTGGAGAAAGTCATCAAGTAATTGCAGAGTATTCTTCTGGAAAGATTCCTACTTACCATATGGCACCACCATCACCAAAGACAGCATATGATCGCTTAAAAATTGATGATATTATCTCCGCTTCAGCTGTAACGTCAGAATATAAGAACGGGAAAATCTATGTTAAAGCACCTGGAGATGCACCTAAAATTACCAAATTTGCAGTCAAAGAAAAACCTGTAGATGGAAAAGGGTGCTACCCCTTAAAAAAAGCAATTAATATTGAAATTGAAGTAGAACAAAGCGACGAAAAGGCTCCTCTAAAATATGTTGAAGTGTATGTAAAAGATAAGAATTCAGCTTCAATATTAAAAAAGTGGGATAATGTCCAAACTTCAAATGGAAAGGCAACACTTACCGTTCCATATGAAGTTACTATGAAAGAAGAAGTTTCTTTCTATGTTCGTGCATATGATTCCCGTAATAGATTCGACAAGGATACTCAGGGATTAAATCTAACTGTTGGTTCAATCAAGCCAGTTGGTTTAAATTTCAAAATATGTGGGGTCGTAACTTCTGAAGTAAACCCAGATGGTACATTGCCATACTTTAACAATAAAGTATTATTAGATGAACAGTATTTAGCAGGGGGTGCGTTATTAAAACGTGTAGATGATACAGTTGGAGAACACGTCTTAGGAAGATATCGTTATCCAACATTGTATGATGGAAGGTATGGAGATACTCTCTTAGATAAATCTACTATGAGCAACCTAAATACCTCATTTACCGTAGAAGTACCATTTAAAAATACGGGAGCCGACCGTTCAAAAATACCTTTTGCTTACCAAGGGCAAGCATTCTATCATTTAGTTACTGAAAAAGTTACCACTGCTCGAAATGTTATCGATGTTGACAGAGTAACTATTGATGATTTTAAAAAAGTGTATAATGGGAATCCTGAGCATATGAAAACGGAAGTTAAGGTACGTTCAATTTTAAATGCTGTGACAGGTGATGAATATGGTAAGTATTATTACATTCGAGACTTAGCATATGAAGCTGGTGGTTTAGCGGATAACGTAACTGGTAGTGACGAGTTTAACGCTATCAACCCAACATGGCTCCGTGTATTAAGGACTGACTGGCCAGACATCGTAACGTTTAAACTTAATCAACCAAAAGTTAAGATAGGTGATACTGTTTCCTTTAGTATGGATGGTTATGAGTATGTGTCTGAAAAACGAAATAAAGCTGATACCACTATAACTATAACTAAGGCAGATGGTAGTCAAGTTGGTTCTCCTATAAAGACGAATTTAAAATCGGATAAAGCTAAAAAGAATAAAAGCAAACCAAATCAGGCAGAAGCAGGATACTGGGGAAGTGAAAAAGTACAGGGTCCTCAAATCACTGAAAAGGGACTTTATACAGCAGAGCTCTACATGGAAGATGAAGTAAAGCGTTTTGCAAGTAAAAAAATCACTTTTTCTGTGGGATGTGAAGACGGCGATACTTCAGAGGAATGTAATGAAAATCCACCTGGAGAGTACGGTTCTTGTAGTTTTGAATACACAGTAGAAGAAGCGGAGAAAATTGAAAGTACACCTGAGCATATAAAGGCAAATCCAGTTGGAAAAATTACAGAAGATAAGAATGTACCAACTAGTGCTGTATTTGATGTTTTAAAGTATGGTATCGCAACGGATGAATATCTAAAGGTTTGGGGTAAATCCAACCGCTTCCTTTCGGATTATAAATTCCAGCAATATAAAGGGAAAATTAAGTATAAAATTAAGGTAGATAAAACATACAACCGATCATGGACAAAGTATGTCTCTAGAACTTGTCATGATGAAGATGGTCCTTATGATTGCTCATACGAGGTACCTCAAAGTGATTCGGTTCACAAAGAAATGTCATTTGATGATGTTTATGATTACTCTTATTGGCAAATTGGACATTTAATTATTTATAAATTAAATGATTTAACATTTGAGAATTATGCTTTACCAAGCGGAAAAGTGATTGTCATGAATGACCGGCATGAAACAGTAGCGGATGCAATACATTCAGATATTTGGGAGAGTCATGTATTCCCTAAACTCTGTAATAATGTAACATTGCCGTCTTCTAGCTTACAAGGTGGTTATAGTCCGCCACCAGTTCCGGATGAAACCGATTTGTTTAAATCGGCTGCTAAATTAGGATCGCGTATTCCGGACGTAAAAAATGACTCGGTGAAAATTAAAATATCGTCTAAAGATGTACAAAAAAATCCTGTCTCAGAAAAAGAAACGGTACACATGGATGATAAGAAAACACCATCTCATGGGCCTACGCCTAAAGAGATCACTGTTTCGGATATTGTGGATTTAGAGATGTCTAAACAATATATCGATAAAGAAAAAGTCAATAAATATCAGACTACCAGCAGTATCACTGCTAAGTATTCACCAATCATAGAAGTTAATAAGGCAGCGGAACCGTCTGTGTCCTTCACAAATACTTCGAATGATACTGTTGATGGCGAAAAAGCTATTAATCCAGTAACGGTGCATACACCAGTTGTTATGTATGCAAAAGCGTCTGATGATAAAGAGCATGATCAAAGAATAAAACCGCCTACTCGCTCAACACCTGCAAATCCCGATACTGATCGGCATGCATTTGTGTTAGATAGACCTTTTACAGTAAGTCTACCAACTGTCGGTCAACATCTAAACGAGCCGGGGTATGGGAATCGTGATTTTGCAAAATATTACAAAGATAAACAAATCAAATTCCCTTTTGACGTGTATACCGAAACAAAGCAAGGGTTCTATCCAAAAAATACATGGATATCAGTACCTATTGAAATGGAGACTGTAACCTTCTTTTTACCGGTATGGGTTCCAGAGGGAGAATACACTCTTGAATATCGAGCAATTGCGATAAACGCACCTGACAGACACGTTAGTAGCAATAGTCCTACGGAACCGGAAGCTAACTTGAATTTAAATTTCCGTACTCCTGATGCAATGATGGACAACCATATTGCTACAGACAAAATTAATGTGGACGTAATCGGACGTTTATATGACCTTCATATAACAGACATAACTGACTACAACTGGAAGTCTGCATTCCGACAAAGTGATGGTGTCACACCTAATAATAATTCTTATTGGGTGGGGTTAAATGGTATCGATGGAGATAAACGAGGCAACAATAATCCATTTGTTTTGCCGGTACGTCATGGTAGTCATCCAGATGGATACCAAAATGTAGCGGTTAAAACGGGTTATAAATTCCGCTTCGACATAAAGACAAAAGGGGATATGGAGAGTATCAAAGATGCAATCCGTATTACACCGAGATTTTATCATGTGTCGAAAGACGGTAGAAATCGACAACCAGTAGACTTGTATTATCACGATGATAACAACTACTTTGTTAAAATAGGCTCGGATAAAGATAAGACTTATCGTACAGTGTCATTAAATGAAACTTTACGAAATGTACCAAAAAATGAATTAGCAAATAACGCAAGCCATTATTATAATTTTGCTGATCGTTTCAATTTAGAAGAAACGAAAAACGAATTTTATGAAACGGCATTTGCACGTAATTACATCAAGCATATGTCAAAAGAGCCTATTCAAACAGGCCCTTATGGATGGCAAATTCTAAACTGGAAACTTCGTACTTATATGGGGCCATTGGAAAATCAGGTTCCTCAAAATACGATGATTCCTCCAAAAGAAATCGTTTCTAAAGAACAAACATGGTATAGCGAGTATAGCTTGCCAGCAAAACTATATGTTGTGCCACAGAACTCTTCTGTTCAGGAAGCGGGACGTGTAGGGATGCTGAATGAAAATCATCCGTTGTTCTTAAATAAAGGATTCATCATTGTTAATTTCGACATTGAAACGATTAACGAGGGAGATCTTAATAATCCGTACCTATCCTACTACAAAGCTCACTATATGAGTCAGTGGACGGATATGGAAGGATTCACATCAAACTTTGTCGATAGTTATGGTAATAACTTTAACCTTATGGAAGGCGACATGATCTTTTATCATGCTGATCAATCATCTTTAGACGATTTCAAATCAAGTGTTACTCACTAAAAGATGAAAGAGGCTGGGACAAAAGGATTTTAGCCAATGAAAAACCCGAACTATATCACGAAACGCTCATTCTGTGTTTCGTTATAGTTCGGGTTTTCTATTTATATTCTTTGTTAATATCAAAATTATCCATCTTTCAAAATGGACAAATTCCTCTTTTTCTTACTAAACGAAGTTTAATAGAAATAAAGAAAAGGGGGAGTTTAATAGTGACTAAGTGCGACGATATAGAAACATTAGAGGATTTTGTTAAGTGTCTATTTCTTTAAAAGGAACATACGTTCTGTTGTGGTGAAAAATAGTTACAATTCTAGTAAATTACACTTGTAAATAGAAAACTAGACGTCGACTCGCTGGCGCATATGGAGGCTTACGACTCTCCGTAAGCACAGTACGAAAGTTGGTAGACTTATTTTGCTGTCACAATTTATATATGTACATGTGCAGTGAGAGCAAGGGGCAACAAACTTTTTTAAAACGTGCCAAGTCACAACTTACTTGTGCATTTCCATGTAAAAAAACTAGACGTAAAGAATCTAAAAACTGGTTTCACGTCAATGTTGCGTTGACAATAAAATGGTACTCGTTTTTTCTTTTGAAAGCTTTGCTCGAACATATTTTTTTGTTCTTCCCACTTCTCATTCACCATTAACTTACGTTTATTTCCTTCTTTTGCTTTTGTACATAATGAACGGAGGGTACATCCGGAACAGTCTTCAATCAGATAGGCAAGGCAGAAAACGTACTTGTAAAAACTGACTGATTATCTCGCTGCCAATAATATAGAACAAATGGTTCTCATCAGTCAGAACAGTTAAGGGCTACGTAACTTTTTTTGATTAAACGACTAGTAGGAATTTGATTTCAAAGGGGATCGTTTAATCAATATTGATGATATTGAACCAGTAGAAAACACTACTGACAAACGCATTGGAGTAATGAAATTGTAGGCTTTCTAGACTGGCCAGTCCCAATCGTCATATATTATCCCGTATCATTGCATGAATAAATCCCTTCATCGACTCCATACTACAAAAGAAATATTAAATAATAAGGAGTTTTGAAATGATAACAAATCAACCACTTAATCATTGTGTACAAATGAATTTGCCTGATGACCAAGTGATTGAAGCAGCTCGTCTAGCAATTCAAGAAAATCCAGATAATGCACCTAATACCGATGAGGTGTCAGCAGACAGTATTGACAGCTTTGAAATGGCTCTAATAATCGGAAAGAAATGGGGGAATGGTCGAACTCTCCGTGTACGTTTTCTGGACGGCGAACCTGCTGTCCATGAAAAAGTAAAAAGATATGCTAATGAATGGAGCCGCTATGCAAATCTCAAATTTGCATTCGGCAATGATCCTGGTGCTGAAATTCGAATTTCATTCCAACATCCTCAAGGTGGATACTGGTCTTATGTAGGAACGGATAATTTGTCTATCCCTATAGAAGAGGCAACCATGAATTTCCAAGGATTTAATACAGATACTCTTGAAACGGAACTTTCCCGAGTCGTGTTACATGAATTCGGCCATTGTATCGGTGTTTCACACGAACAATCCAATCCAGCTGCAATTATTCCCTGGGATCGACCAGCTGTATATCGATACTATCAGGAGAAACTTGGTTGGTCTCGAGAAAAGGTTGATCAAAATGTATTAGCCAAACTTGATCCACGAGGGACTGTATTTACTCCACACGACCCTAAATCGATTATGCAATATCCTGTTGATAATGAATTAACTATCGGTGATTATGAAATTGGTTGGAATACTACTTTATCGGAAATTGACAAGAGTTTTATTGGTCAAATGTATCCTTTTTAAGATGTATTTTATTCATTCAAAATGTTAATTTTAAACGGATAAAGGAACAGCTTTTTGGAACATAATTAGATTTCTTTTTACTGTAATTATTTACTGAAACCTAACCTTCTTTTGAAGGTTAGGTTTAATTACATTTAAAAATCAGGTTTATTAATCAAATTTAATATAACTATTTAAAAATGAAAGGGAATTTTAATATGGAAACATACGGAACTGGCTATATTCCTAGCCCCATCGATAAACGTGATTTGATAATGGAGGGCTTCTTACCGCTTGTCCTCCTATCACCTGATATTGATTATTCGAATGTTGAGGTACAAGTTCGATCTCAAGGAAAAAAACAAACTTGTGTCGGCTTTGCTTGTGCTGCAATGAAAGAATATCAGGAATTTAAAGAGCGTAAAAGGTATACTCAGTTATCACCGTTGTACCTCTATAAAAAGTGCAAAGAGATTGACAATATTTCAGATGAAGGGACGCATCCGCGTATTGCGTTTCGTATTCTTCAGAAACAGGGGATTTGTGAGGAACACTACTATCCGTATAACACAGAGGAAGGTGCTCCACCTAAAATAGGTGCAGATGAAAATGCTCTCCAATACATTATTCAAGCATATGCTCAATTGACTAACGTTCCTGCTATGAAGAGAAGTCTTGCTGTAAATGGTCCTTTTGTCGCGGGATTGCCTATTGCGATAACCGATTGGCTTGTACTCGCTTCACAACAAAATGGTGTAATCCCTATGCCAAAAGACAAAAATAGTCTAAAGTTTGGGCATGCTGTTTGCATTGTGGGTTATGACGATGAAAAACAAGTTTTTAAATTCCAAAATTCTTGGGGACCAAAGTGGGGAGACAAAGGATTTGGTTACCTTCCTTATAACTATATGGAAACATACGGGAAAGAAGCCTATGGAGCTACAGATTTCATCACTGATCCGGGAGCACTTGTTAAACAAAAAGAGAATATTCTTCTCCAACGTGGAGAGGAGTTTGTCGTCAGCCGTGATGAAGCTGATCGTTATGGAATTCAATGAAATGAGGAAGGTATGATGCAACCAGTTGGTTTGGAGTCAAACGGACAGACGCTTACATTACAGGTACAGAAACAACTCGAAATTCTACTCCCCTCCAATCCAACCACAGGATACATGTGGGTAGAGATCCAAAGGGGAGATATGAAAATTTTTCGTTTGGATAGTTCGGACATAATAACAGAGGGGGCTATTGAGCAGTATGGTAAAGGAGGTCACCAACGGTGGTTAATTACCTCCATAAGTCCTGGTCAAAGTGAAATTTTATTTCGTTATCAACAACCTTGGGATGACACAACTATTGACCAAACATTTCGATTAACAGTTGTTGTTAGTGCACGATAGTAAGTAATAAGCAAAAAAATCTTTCCTGTGCTTTCCAGAGGCTATACCAAAATATCACTTTTGAGATAGCCTCTTTCTTTTGCGAAAAATAACAATTATTTAAAAATTAAGCGATTTGAGTTTAATCAAGAGTATAGCCGTTTAACAAGAAAAAATTCTGCCTATCAACTTACAAATATTATGATTTTATTTCAAATCTACACATGCTGTTCAATCATCTTTAGACCGCACTAATAGAAGAATCACTACAATTCATATTGTAGTGATTTTTTTGTGCGCCGTTTATATTGAACCGTTCATTCATTGTAACAATGCTGAAGACCTAGGAATTTCTGTTATGAATATAGCGTTGATTTTTATGTTTACTATTGGATCATAGAGTTCTTCTAATGCTAATTGAACAGAAGTATCTGCATGCCATGGCTTTTTTGCAGAGTGGGGAGAAATCTTTAGTTGTGAATTGGATAAATTATGAGCAGGCGCCAACTGAAAAATCAGTGTCCATGGAACAAGCTTTCAGTGAATTTTTTGATGTTGATTTAATGAATTATAGCAATGCAATTTAATTGTTTGAGCATGTGTAGTGCTTATGTAAATGAGGTAGCCATCCCAAGGTTATATAGCGAATCTAAATAATATAACATTTTTCGAGTGCTTTTTAACTATTTTGTCGGTTATAATGAGAAAACACGAAATATGATTTTAATTTCATGACTAATGATTCTTGAATTAGTCGTGAGATTTATGCACTATTCAGGGGGAACTAAGAATGTTTTTAAAAAAAGAACAGAACATATCAATTGGCAATCTGATTAGATTGAGTGAGGCTCAATTGCAATTGGCTAAACAGGGCCAATTTGATTATGAGTATACATTAACCTCAACAAATGAGGAATTACAACAGTTAGTACATAATTTAAATCAAGTAAATATGCTTCGTCAAAAATCTGAAATTCAATTGCAGAAAAAATTGGATAATGTATTGAAAAGTAATGAAATTGGACTTTGGGAATTACAAGTATTTAACGGACGCTTGGATGATCCAAACAATGTTTTTACAGTTTCGACAGAATTAAAAGAGCTCTTAGGATTCGACAGTTATGCTTTTAAAGACAGTTTTCAAGATTTTGTGAAGTTAATTGCAGTGGCGTATCGTTCTGATTTTAAAGAGATGCTAGAGGAGAGTTTAGCGACACAAACTCCATTTAATATGGAGCATTTGTTATGCTTTCGCGATGGTCGAGAGCGCTGGATATTGACTACAGGAACAGCTACTCTTCTTAAAAATGATCAGTACCAAATAATAGGAACGATTAAGAATATACATGATAAAAAAATAAACGTGGAAAAATTACAGGAATATGTAACACGTTATGATTTAATCAATAAAGCTCTAGTAGAAGCGCCCTGGGATATGATTGTAGATCAAGGTGATCCATTAAATCCACAGAATTCCTTTTGGTGGAGTGAACAATTTCGAAGAACATTAGGCTTCAAGGATGAACACGATTTTCCGAATATTATGAGCTCGTGGAGTGATCGCTTGCATCCAGAGGACAAGCAGATTGCATTAGATGCGTTTAGTGCACATTTATTAGACTTTTCTGGGTGTACGCCATTTAAAGTAGATTATCGCCTTCAGCTAAAATCAGGTGAATATCGCTGGTTTCATGCAAGCGGTACAACACTTCGTGATAGTGTGGGAGCTCCTTTGCGAGTGGCAGGAACGATTCGAGATATTACACATGAAAAAATGAAAGAGCAAAATGTGCAAGAAACGATGATACGTATGGAGGAGTTATCAGCTTCTATTAATGAAATGGTTGTAGGCATTAATTCTATTACAATGCAGGCACAGGAACTGGCGAACACACAGAAAAAAACAACAGGGGCTGCCAATGAAGCGAAAGGGTTAGCAGATGAAACGCAGCTTATATCAAATTTTATTCGAGAGATAGCGGATCAGACAAATTTATTAGGGTTAAATGCTGCAATAGAAGCAGCACGTGCAGGAGAACAAGGAAAAGGTTTTGGTGTAGTAGCTGAAGAGGTAAGAAAATTAGCAGTTAATTCGGCTGAGGCAACAGGTAATATTGAATCAAGTTTAATGCAAATAAAGGTTTCCATTGATACAATTATTGACTATATGGATAAAATTAGTGAGCTTGCGCAAATGCAAGCGTCTCTTACAGAACAATTGAATGCTTCAGCAGATGAAATTGGTACGATGTCACAGGATTTGGTGGAATTTTCAAAGCAACAATAAAATTCAATGGTTTACGATAAAATTTACATTTCACTAGGTGGATTTCTTAAGCGGACGCCAATGTTAAAGACAATAATATTATTTAAAATAATAAAGTTGTTTAATTCTTATTAGACTAACGGTGCAGCATTCCTGTTTGAAGGATGTTTGAGTATTTTAAGAAAAAGAATCCTCTAGGTATGACCCTTTAAAGTTAGAGTTTTGTTATGCAGCTAATTGGCTGGCATGAGTTCGGTATTTTACGAGGGCACTGAAAAACTTCATCTGGTTCCACTTAGCGAGGTATTCGACGATTCAATCTTCGAATACCTCGCCTTTTTAATTTATAATTGAGAGACTAAATGCAGGTGATGTTCCCAATGATTTCAAACCAAGAGACTTTCAACTTAAGTCCATATATGGCCATTTACGATATTGTCGTGCCAAAAGATAGTATGCTTCGTCAAATTAACGAACTAGTGGATTTCTCATTCATTTTAGAAGAATTGAAAATAAAATATTGTTTAGACAATGGAAGAAATGCGATTCCTCCGATTCGAATGTTTAAGTACTTATTGTTAAAAGCCATTTTTAATATATCTGATGTAGACCTTGTCGAACATTCAAAATATGACATGTCTTTCAAGTATTTTTTAGGTATGGCGCCAGAAGGTGACGTGATTGATTCAAGCTCACTCACAAAATTCCGCAGACTTCGTCTTCAAGACGTAAGTTTATTAGATATGCTCATTGGAAAAACATTAGAACTCGCACTCGAAAAGAACATTATCAAAAGTAAAACAATCATTGTGGACGCAATACATACCAAAGCACGTTATAACCAAAAATCACCGGAAGAATTTTTACAAGAAAAATCAAAACATATCTGCAAAGCAGTGTATCAATTTGATAAATCCATGAAAGAAAAATTTCCAAAGAAGAATACCTCTAACGAAGTAAAGGATGAATTAACTTACTGTGAAAAATTGATTGCCATTATTGAAAACAAACCACAAATCGCTCATCTACCAGCTGTAAAGGAAAAATTGAACGTGTTAAAAGAAGCTGTAGAAGATACGCAAGAACATCTAAATTATTCAACAGACACCGATGCACGAGTAGGACATAAAACAGCATACAGTTCTTTCTTTGGTTATAAAAACACATTTAGCAATTAGTGATGAACGTATATTACAGCAGCAGTCGTTACAACAGGTGAAAAATCAGATGGGCATTATCTACAAGAGCTGAATGAAAAAATTAAAGTAACAGGAATGGAAATTGAAACAGTCATCGCTGGCACGGCTTTCTTCAGAGAAAAACAATTTACTTTATACAAAAGAACAAAGCATTCAACTGATTTCTAAGTTAAATCCAATGATTACTCAAAATGGGCGAGCAAATGGAAAAGGATTTGACTTTAATAAAGATGCAGGTTTATTTGTATGTTTAGCAGGACATTTAACAAATAGAAAAAGTAAAAAAAACCAGATTCACATCCGGGAGCAAGTGTAAGAATGGTTTATTTTTTTTTGACGTTGAAAAATGTAAGGTCTGCCCATTCGAGATATCATCGTGGGCAGAGATAACAGCAATGTGGAGATCTTCCGGATCCTTAATAACGGGGATGTCAAGGCACGGGGGGTACCCTCACCAGTGATAAGAATGCTAAGATGAATTTCTTGAGCGTAAATACACTTGAAATCCTTGACAAATTAGCAAGCATGTCAATCCGATCTTGGAACTACAAAGCAGACCCGGCTAGCGTGCGTCACATTGGCCCGACTGCTCAGGATTTCCAGGATGCCTTCGGGCTAAATGGAAATGATGATTTGTACATTTCTCAACCATAGATTTGCAGGGGGTGGCTTTGGCTGCTATTCAAGGTTTAAACAAGAAAAACGAAAAGCTCAAGGCTGAACATACTGAGTTACATAAGAATTTAGCTAAACTCGAGGCACGTCTATCAGTCCTTGAATCTAAGGACTAAACTGAACCCAAAAAGTTAGATACGAATATTAGGCAACTAAGGCATTGGTACGGTACTGAACCGGACTCATGCCTTTTAATGTGCGCCCGGCATGCGTATGAACTATAGGGTGCAAGTCTCGACGGTAATGTTACTTTTAAATAAAGTTAGATTAAAACTCATTCAGAACTCTCCAAAAGTGCAAAACATAGTGCTTTTATTTCAAATCCACAATATATTCAATAACATTTACAATTTTATTCATTTTATGTTATTTTATATTAAAACAGTTCGTTAAAAATCGAACTAATTATTGTTCTAAGGAGGTAGAACTTTATGTCTTTTCAAGTGATTGTAGATTTTTCACCCGTTAACGAACTTATCACAAGTTTGTATCACTACATTAATTTCAAACAGCATCGCAATTTCTCCCTCAGTAAAGATTGGCATAATTCCGTTAAAACGGAACTTCATCCTCATTTCGCAGCTGAGCTGGAAGATGACCGATTAGAAGTATTACATCGAATCAATTTATTAGTTTGGCAATGTCCCGGAGAGAGAACACCAAAAGAATTTATCAAATGGCTTCAAGACCAGCCACCCGGTGAATTATATGAACGATTGGCTCCCTGGATTGACAATATACCTGGGAATCTAAAAGAACTACGTGACCGAATGGTATATCTATTATCAGAGTGGGATGTACAGTACTTTCAGCATATTGATCCTAGAATTATTGAACGATTAAAGGAAGATGCTAAACAAAAACGGGACCTGATTTCTAAAGTATCTTCTATTAATTTAATTGAAGAAGCGACAAATGGAATTAGAATTGAACCAAATGAAATATTAAAAACCGTGTTTCTCATTCCGCAATATCATTGCCGTCCATCAACGATACTCGATTACTTCGAATCTATGTGCACTTGTCTATATCCAGTAAAGTCAACACCAAATGATTATGCTAACGAACTGCCTTGGGAATTAACAGTTGTTACCCAAGCTTTAGCTGATGAGAATCGTTTGAAAATATTGCGATTTTTGAATTCCGGGATGCAAAATTTTTCGGCGGTTCAAAGTTATACTGGACTCGCAAAAAGCACTACCAATCACCATTTGTCCATTTTAAGAAGGGCGGGATTGATCCGGACTCACTATTTTGGGAGTAAGTTTATTCATCAATACAGTCTGCGTGAGGAAGGACTGGGGCAAATGCAAAACCTGATCAATGCTTATATAAGGAACAATGACGGAGGAGTATAACATGAATAAAGCTAATTGTTTTTTAAAACAATTTCACCCAATCGTACATACACTTCTTTTTGGTACGTTTTTAATCGCGCTTGCTCAATCAATGAGTCTGTTATTTTTGCCTATCTATTTGGTGAAAGAACTTCATATGGATCCTGTAGTTATAGGACTTACTGTTGGGGCTGGTCCACTTGCGGCAACGATTGGCGGATTTATAGCAGGTGTTGTGTCAGATAGGATAGGGAGAAGGAAAGTATTGCTTGCATCCCTTTTATTATCATCGTTTTCTTTTTTTGGCTTTGTTTTTGCTGAAACGCCAATTTTTCTCCTTATATTAGTTATCTTAGTAGGGTTAAGTAACTCATTTTTTACGCCTGTCGCTAAGGCATTGATGGGAGATGTCACCTGTGCAGATAAACGAATGCGTGTCTTTTCAATTCGATATATAGTTAACAACATCGGATTTGCAATCGGCCCAATAATCGGAGCTTATCTTGCATTGACTGCACAGGAAGTTCCCTTTCTTATTGCAGCATGTCTATATTTAGGATTCGCTATCTTTCTTCATATTTTATTGAAACGGTTAGGTATTAAACAAATAGAGGCTACAGAGACAGAAAAGATAACCTTAAGGAAGTCTTTAAGTGTACTGCGCTCAGACACTATCCTTCTCTACTTTGTCATTGGAGGAATCATTTGCATGGTAGTACATGGACAATGGTCGGTTCCTATATCTCAATATTTGGAAAATGATTTCACGAATGGTATTCAATTGTTTTCTATCATCTTGATTGCAAACAGCATTGGAGTCATTGCCATGCAATATCCAGTAACGAGATGGGCAGAAAAACGAACACCATTTTTTACAATTATAATCGGATGTATTTTTACAGCTTTTGGTTTGTTATTGTTTGCTGTATCGGAGACTGCGGTTATGTTTGTTCTTTCGACGATTATTTTTACTATAGGGGAAGTACTTGTCATACCGGCAGAGTATACACTTATTGATCAAATTACGCCAAAAGCATTGCGAGGAACGTATTATGGGGCACAGAGCTTTAACTCTTTAGGAAGTTTTATCGGGCCAATGCTCGGAGGCTTTATGTTAAAACAATTTAGCGGAACTGCTTTCTTTCTAACAATGGCTCTCATTTCAATACTGAGCATTCTATTTTTCTGGCGTGGTGTTAATCTTTTCAAAAATAAAAATACAGCTTCAAATGTTGATCTTGAAAAAAGATTGATTATAAGTAACTCAGATACTAGCATTTTACGATAATAAAAAGAATCCATTTTGAAAAAAGATCAAAATGGATTCTTTTTCAGCAGATGGTTTTCAGGGTTTAATAATCGAGTTACCCTAAGTAGGATTAAAGATCCAGATTGCATTACAAGATTACGTAAGTTCGCAAGTTGGATACCACGCTTTTTATAAGGCTCTATCCTCCTTATAATACAGCTCGTAGAAATACCTACCGTTTCTTATAAGAAATATAAAAAATAAAGACATGCAAAAAATACAGAATTGGTTCGTTTGTTGTAAGAACTATCTTACAAATTTATCTGATTAATATATAAATTTTATAGATGGTATAATTAAGAGCTTTAGTAAAAGAAAAAACAAGCATTTGAGTTTACAAAGAAGGGGAGCATAACGCTTTTTAAAGGTATTTAAAAGGAAATGTCGAATTTAGTTATAGCATAATAGAAGGAGAAGAAATAAATAATGTCCAAATCAAAAAAAAGATTAAAAATGTTATGTAAAATCGACTTTTTATCTGATATGGAGTTATGGAATATTTTTTTGCAGGTATTTTTGGTAGTCATCATATGTATTCCATTCATTCCAGAAGATATTCAAAATATTGCAATGTCGCTATTGTTAATTATGTTTTTATTGCAACTAGTTGTATTTTGCTTACGTAGGAAGAAATATACCTATACTCTATTTTTCAAAATATATTCAATTCTGATTTTTCTCTTTATTCTTCTTTGTGTAGGATTAATTATATCTTTATCTCATATACAACAAGTAAATATTTTTATAGAGATTGTTGCTATATGTTGGTTAATAATTTTGTGTATCATTGTATTTTTAAACTTCAAAATCATATTAAAATTTGTATTCTACTGGCGTTTGAAAAAAGTATTCCCTTTTGAAGGAAAGTACCCACCACAAAAGAGTATACCTTTGAAAAAATTATCACCTTACATATCGTTAGAAAAACAAAAAGCATATTTAATAATAAGTTATGGTATGAATTCTATTATCTATGGTTTTTACTTTTATCTTTGTTTTTTAATCTTTAAAATATCTAACTTTACTGAAACACCTGTGCTGGATAAAATTCAAGCTTATTTAGTTAACTGGAACTTTATTAATTCTTCAAATGCAATTGGTCTTTTCTCTATATTCCTTGCTTTATTAACGATTTGTATACCAGCTCAACAAAGAATAGTTCGAGAAGCTGAAAAAGAAATGCTGGAGAAATATAATCATACGTAATATATGCTATTGACCAAGAAGAATGCTCAGTAACAACTACAAAAAAAGTTGGTAGGGCATTAAAAAATGAAAAATATCATATTTTTAGCAATATAGTTGATAACTATGCTAGGTATGCAATGAAATTTAAGATTAGAGGAGGAAATAAAAGGTACAGAACACTTTATCAAGTAAAGGGAAGTTATAATGGCAAGAAGGGAATATTTGAATGGATTATTGATCCTAAAAAAGGGATGACCCATAGATTATTTATTGCTGGGGGAAAATAACTGGGAAACCTAATCAACGTGTAAAATAGTGAATGTTAGAAAGGGTTATTTATGGAATATTTAACGATTTTTAAAGAGGATAAAATTAACATTAATATTGAAACAATTATTATAGGCTTTAATCAAGGAATTTTATCTGAGCAAGATATAGAAAATATTGCAACAAAATATTTAGAAGAAAACCCAAAATCACCAGTTAATGAAATCATAGAATTAGCATGTGGGAATTTAGAAAAGTATAAAATAATCATATTACTCGAAGAAATAAAAAAAAGAACAGAATTTTCGTTCGATAAAAATTTAGAAATGAAAAAATGGCGATTTAGTAAATTAATAAAAATAAACGAAATGTATAAAGGGGGGGAATTGTTAGAGAAAATTGCTGAGTTATATGCAGAGTTTAACTATCCTGAAGATATGGAAAACCTAATTTATTATATGCCTCCAAAGAAAAGTGTAAAGAATAAATCGAATAAAAAAGTGAACTCAAATAAAAATCTTTTTGTAAGATTTTATGAGTTTTTAGAAATGGAAAAAGAAATTTTGCTGAAAATCGGTTAATAAAACAAGGCAGAAAAAATATTTTAGCTAGTTTGTATGTGATACATTTACCATCTAATCAGTATTCATTAATATATGATATAGTCTCCTTGATCTAATTCTTCTTTAGACATGCTTTTTAATTCATCCTACAAAGCCTGATTTGTATTTGATTCAGCCAACTTTGTTTCAAAGTTACTCTTATTTTCTGATGTAACATAGTCTTGCTCTACAACCTCTTTTAACTTTGCAGGATTGTGCAAGGTTAAACTATCGGTGCTTTAGTGCAATAAGGGTTTCAAAAAATAATCAAACTTTTTTATAAAGAGTAATCTGTCACCAAAATAAGAGCAGGCTTTGATCCATCTTTTTTCAAATGAGTCTTCATCTATTTTGTGTATAGTGAGAATCGCAGGAAATCAGGTGTGAGAAGGATAAAAAGGCAAAACATCAAATTGCTGTATATCCCAAAAACCATATTTTTGAGTCTATTGTATTATGTTTTTAGTTTTGATAAGATGATATAAATGAATTAGTAAGAGGGAAGAACCCGCTTCAAAATAACCATTAGTCATGCTGTTTTATACATGGCTATTTAATGGTGTTTTGAAGCGGGTTCTTTTTTATTAGACTTTTTTCGAGAATGAGAGGTGTCCAGCAAGTGTTTTGGCACGAATGAAAAGGGTTTAATATATATAATCATCTATGATATAGAAAGGAAGACATTTTATATGCCTTTATTAACCGTTGTAATTAGTGTTTTATATCAATACATAAGGTTGAAGTTTTACAGGAATATAACTATGAAAAATGCAAAAAAAGAGAATATTGTATTGTTAATAAGCCAATTGCTATTAACTATTTCGGCGAGTTTTTATATTTGGCTACCCCAGCAGTTGAATTTCTACATCCCTTTCTTATTGGTAAGTATATTCTTGATAGAACTAATAAAGCCGTGGTTAGTGAATGAACAACTTTTAACAAAAATTGTAATAGCTATTTTTCTAGTTGCTACATTCATTCCATTTGTAAAGGGAGTTGTATTAATCCTTTTATTGTTCTATTTAATCATCGGTGGATATAGGTATGGAGAATGGAAAGAGCGACTAGGAATACTAATAATGGTGCTCTCCGCTATTTTGACTATAACTACTAATACAGATAGCATTATTTGGGGAGGTGCAACGTTTTACTTTGTATTAAATCATATAAACCATACAGCGCAGCTTTTAGGTATGCTTCGACATGCAAGTAATAATGTCATTACAGATGTATTAACTGGTCTTTATAATCGTCGTTGGCTATATAAAAAGGCCGAACAATTATCTGGACAACAAGAAATAGGTATTATCTTTTGTGACATTGATAACTTCAAGAAATTAAATGATGAAAAAGGACATGAGTATGGTGACTATGTTTTACAAAAAACTGGTGAAATCATGCGTAGAATATTAAATGGCTATGGCTTTGCGTGTAGATATGGGGGAGAAGAATTAATAGGCCTTGTAACTGATACCATGTTTACGGAACGATTGGCTGAAAAAATATTAGAAGCGGTTCGAGAAGAAATAAACATTACCATGTCCATTGGGATAGCGATTGGAGAAGAACCTGCTGAAACACTCTTTAAATTAGCTGATGAACGAATGTACATTTCAAAGAATACTGGGAAAAACAAAATTACAACCCAAGATTCGATAGAAGTTTCGTAAAAATAATTCATTCATGTTTTTGGGAGATTACTTAAATTTAAAATGGCCATACTGACATTTATGTTGTGAAAATTTAAATGTTGGGGGTTTGAAAATGAATTTTGAAGAATTAAAAAATAAAGTAAAACAATTCACAAACGATGAGGAGTCTTCCTTTCTATTTACACCAAGCATTGTTGATAATGATTTTCCACAAGGGTATTGAGTGGTTACCTGGAAAAATAGATGTAGGGCATTTAGATGTAGGAAATCTCAAGCCACCAAATTGGCAGATATAAATTTTTACTTTGATAAGTTAAAATTATAAAATATATGACATATTTAAGTAATCTAATATTCGGAAAATCATTACACAAAAGGACACACCTACGCCATGGCTCTGCGAAGGTGTGTCCTTTTATTGAACCCCTTCTTCCTGTGTTAAGTATTGTTTGTGTTGTAATAGAGTGATGTGAATTTAGAATATAGTCGATTTGTATATTAAAGAAGGGGAAATTTTGCTGTTTTAGTGTTTTGCAGGCGAGAATGTAACACTTTCATATCTTCAACTACTGAGGATAAGCTAAGAAGGGTTATAGAAAAGAACATAATATAAAAAATTAGGTAGAGAGAAGGACCTGCTGAAACACTTTTTAAATTAATTGATAATCGAATGTACAGTTCAAAGAATATTTGAAAAGCAAAATTACAACCTAATATTGGAGGCAGAAGTTTTATAGGGATAATTTGTCATATTCATTCCAAAAATATACCGGTTTTTTATGTTATTATAACTAATGATTGCTACCGAGATGTTGTGTCAAGCAATTGGAATTTATGACCTTAACCCTCCTAGCTTTATAAAAGATGCGATTACCCCACTTGTTTTGGTAAAATTTGACAATCAATTCTACCTGTCATATACTATTGCCATGCTTTGCGATATATAAATATAAAACTTTGTACAGGTAATAAAATTTGATGTTGGAAAAGTTTACATTCGAGATTAGCTCAGTTCTAGTTGATGTTGTGTGGTTGCCATAGTTACTAAAGAGGATGCTTAAGGTTATTCATTAACACAGCAAGTACATAATGGATTTTTTAAAATCTACACTGTAACCGTTTTTGCGTCGTTTACAAACTCGAACTAGGGGGTTGTGTAGTAACGGAACAAAAAAAGCAATATAACTCCATACCTCTTATATTTTATTTCTCTTCAATTTTTAGTAACAGTCCAAAATCTTTCAACTCCCTCTTGTAAGTGAAATGAATATCCTTTCCATGATACTCATAAGTGCATGTCCTACTGGAGTGAGTTCTTTGTTTGATCACCTGTATATTATAAGGGTCATGCCACGACTAAATCCACAACTGAAGCGTAGCGAAATGCGTGAGTAATCTTTAGTAAACATATTCCTCTCTTCTCAAATTCAAGAGTTTCTATACACATTTATATAAGCAAAACTATACATTTTAAAATATTATTATTGTGTATTCTATTGATAATGTTTCTCATTAATTAGGAGGGTCAGTATGAACCGATTTGTTAAAGTAGAAAATGTCCAGTTGATAACTGAGGCTCAATACGAAGTAACAGAAAATCAGAAAGTATTATGGTTGGCACGTCAAATGGACATAGAAGCGGGCATTTATAATGAACCCGTTTCTATACATATAAAAGGAGACTTAGATCATAAAAAATTACAAAAGGCCTTGCAATATATTGTAGAGAAACACGTAGCGTTACAAATGAATATTGTCTCTACGAATGACGGTCTGAAGCAAATAAGGAAAGAACAATTTCATGTAAACATGGATTTTTATGATTGGTCTTCCTATCCTAGCGCCATAAGAGATCAGATGTTGGACAAATCTTTGAAATTAAATCTTCACACAAGATTTGATCTAACCTCAGATGCCTTGTTTCGGTTTCAACTGTATCAGTTGGAACCAAATGAATATCTCCTTCACATGATGTTTCATCATATTATTTATGATGGATGGAGTTTAGGATTATTCTTGCAAGATTTAGAAGAGGCTTATTCATTAGATCTAACTTTTGAAATAGAAAAGAACAATCATAGACTACATATGTATGAAAAACTTTTACATAAACATCAAAATTATATTGGAACAGAGGATTATGTTACTTCAGAAAAATATTGGAGTACAAAATTAGAAGGTACCTTACCGTGGAGTGAATTTCCAACAAGTTGCGCAAAGTCACCTGTACCAACATATCAAGGAGGAGCTTTACAATATGCAATAAAGCCTTCTTTATCTAACCTTATAAAACAATTTTCAAAGGAAAAGCAAGTTAGCTCATACCGAGTATGGCTAAGCATCTATATTGTTTTATTACATCAAATGACAAATCAGACAGACTTGGTAGTTGGAATGCCAATTAACACGAGAAGCAGTGACGAAGAAGCGCGAGAGGTATTTGGCTACTTTGTGAATACAGTCCCACTACGTATAGCATTTTCACCGACCGAGACTTTTACAGAGTTAGTTCAAAAAGTGAATGACTCAGTAAAAGAGGCTATTGCACATAGAGATTATCCATTGAACCATTTGATTCAGCAAGTTAAGAATCGAGAAGAAAATAACCCGTCTTTATATTCAACAGTATTCAACATGGTGAAACTTCCGAATTTCAGAATGGAAGACTTAGAAACGAAAGTCATTACACATCAAAATCGAGTAAGTGTGTTTAATATGGTATGGCGATTAGTTCAAAACCAAAGTGATGCTTTAAATATTGAAATTGATTATAACGCGGGTATATATGATGAAAACGACATACAGAACTTTATAGATAGATTTCAACATTTACTACAGGCATTGATAGAAAACAGTGACATACCTATATCCAATCTAGAGTTGCTTTTACCACAGGATATTGATGTTTATCAAAACACATTGGCTGTGAAAAATGTGCCGCCTATGACATTAGATCAACTCATTGATGAACAAGCGGATATACACCCAGATCGAATTGCTATAACGATGGGTCAACAAAATATCACTTATCAAGAGTTACGGGTTTTGTCGAACCAAGTGGCACAAACTTTATTGCGCCAAGGATTTCAAAAACAAAACCGTGTAAGTATCATCATGAATCGTAGTATAGAAGCCGTTGTTTCAATGATTGGAGTATTAAAGGCAGGAGGTACCTATGTACCTGTGGAGCCAGATTTTCCTGTAGACCGGGTTCGTTTTATATTACAGGATAGTGAGTCAACTCATATTATTACAAGTCATAAGATCAGTCTACAACATATTCAACTAGATCAAAAAGTTATTTTATATGAAGACATGTCTAAACAGTCCATTATTGAGCAAGCGAAACGTACACATGCAACGGAAGATGCCGCCTATATCATTTATACATCTGGTTCTACTGGAAATCCTAAAGGTGTATTAATTCCTCATAAGGGAGTAATTCACTTTATACAATCCTTAAAAGATACGTATCATTTTCAGAAAAATCACGTACATCTGCAATTTGCATCACTTATCTTTGATGCATCCGTCTGGGAAATCTATAGTAGTTTGTTAACTGGTGGGAGGCTTTATATTTTATCGGAAATAGAAAGAAAATCTTTTAACCACTTTATGGAGGCTATTGAGAAGCAACAAGTAAATTTTTGTCTTTTACCTACTGTATTTTTCCATACCTTAACGCAAGCGTCTCTGTATGAATTAGAAAAATTAAAATCACTAAACTATATATTTGTTGGTGGAGAGACATTGCTACCGGAAACAGTAAGAAAATGGCAAGAAAAAGTGGATTTGAAAATTCCGATTGTAAATGCATATGGTCCAACAGAATCGACAGTTTGTGTCGCCACATATCCGATTATCAACAAGGTAAATGAAACACAAATAAATATACCAATTGGGAAACAGTTATCTCATACAGAAATCTATATTTTGAACGAACAGCATCAAATTTGTCCACCGTACGTACCTGGAGAGATTTATATTGGTGGGAATAGCCTTGCGCAGAAATATGTCAATCAACCTGATAAAACAAAAGAATCATTTATAACTGTAAATTTACCAACTTCGTCTAAGGCAAGACTATATAAAAGTGGTGATCAAGGTCGTATTACACAAGATGGACAAGTTGAATTTTTAGGACGTATAGATAAGCAGGTGAAGATTCGTGGATATCGTATCGAGTTAGAAGAAATCGAAGAACAAATGCTCCAACATCCATCTATTCAACATTCATCTGTGATAGTTTATCAGAATAAAAAAGGCGATCAGCAATTGATTGCTTTCTACATATTGCAAAAAGAGGCTATTGTGACTGCTGATGATATTCAAACACACCTTTCAGAAAAGTTACCTTATTTTATGCTACCGAATTACATGCAAGATGTTGAGGAGTTTCCTTTAACACCGAGCGGCAAGATAGATTATAACTCATTACAAAAGCAAGCAGAGTCCGTATTAGAAAACCGTACTCATAGATATATCCCACCCAATACAGATACTGAAATACAATTACAAAATATCTGGGCAGAAGTTTTACGGATGAATTCTGAACAGATAAGTATCGAAGATGATTTTTTCACAATTGGTGGACATTCTTTACTCACAGTCCAAGTCATTAATCGTATTCATGCCAGACTCCGTGTACAGATAAGTTTAAAAGACTTATATGTATATCGAACGATTCATACATGTGCTGATTATATAGACCGATTAAATCCTATAGATATTGAAGACGTAATTCCACAAATTCCTGAACAAACGTATTACCCGTTATCCCATGCACAAAAAAGACTTTGGTTTTTATACAAAAGGTATCCGGAAGATAGAACATATGATATCCCTATCCAGGTACAAATACAGCCCGGTATACAAATCGAAATGTTGAACAAAGCTTTATATGAAGTTGTAAAACGACATGAAATTTTTCGAACGGTTTTCATGGAAAAGCAAGGGGAGCCTGTGCAACACATACGAGAAGAAATAGACGCGATAGCTACACACGTGGATATTACCAAAATTAAAAAGAGTAAACAAGCAGCATATAGGTTGAAATGTATACGGGAGATTGATTCTAAAGAGTTTAATTTAGAACAGGGTCCGTTATTCCGAACGATACTATTCACAGAGAGTGAAGATTGCTCTTGGTTATATTTGAATTTCCATCATATTATTATGGATGAATGGAGTTTACAACGTTTTTTAAAGGAGCTATTGGAGGTATATGATGAAATATTACTAAATAAAATTGTGCATGCTACCAAACCTACTGTTAGATATGTTGATTATGTCGCATGGCAATATGAACATCTTTCGTTAGGAACGTGGGAAATAGAAAAACAATATTGGAGGCAAGAGTTCCAAAACGTTCTACCTCAATTATCACTACCATACGATCGAATGCGTCCTAGTACTCCTTCAAATCATGGTGCGGTGCTTTCTAAGAGAATAGACCAGATAAATTTGGCAGGATTAAAAAAACTTGCACAACAAGAGGAAGTTTCACTATTCATACTGCTATTCACTGCTTACACGCAATTTTTACAGCAGATATGTGGGCAGAATGACCTCATTGTAGGAACACCTGTGACAGGGAGACAACATACAGCATTTGAAGATGTACAAGGTTTCTTTGTCAACACAGTTGCAATTCGAGTAAATACAACAGATGCATCTACAATGAAAGAATTGTGTGAAGTCGTAAAAGAGAAATGTCTTTTGGCTTTCCAACATCAAAACTATCCATTTGATAAGGTAATTGAAGCAGTAAATCCTGAACGAAGAGCACATGATAATCCAATTTTCCAAACTATGTTTAGTTATCAACAGAACTCAGCTCAACAACATAACTTGCATCGATTGGATATACAACCTGTAGAACAAGCAATTAGTAAATTTGACTTATCTCTTACATTTGTGGAGGAAGATGATGGTCTAATTATGGATTTAGAATATAATACTGATTTGTTTGAAAGAACAACGATTTCACGTTTTGCAGAACAACTATTGCAAACTATCCAGATGATACAAACAGATTTTACTACATCTCTTTGTCAATTAAATATATTGAGTGATACAGATAAAACTATGTATCAAAAATTGAATGATACGTATATGGCGATACCACAACATTCATCAATACAGGAACGTTTTTATCAGCAAGTGTATAAAAGACCCGATGCGATCGCAATTTCTACGGAAGATAGGTTATATACTTATGAAGAGGTGAATCATTATTCTAATCAAATTGCTCATTATTTGATTGAAAAAGGAATTCAGCTCAATGATGTAGTTGCCATTTTCTTAGACCGAAGTTTAGAAAGTATTGTATGTATGTTGGGGGTTCTCAAAGCTGGCGGTACCTATGTGCCTATTGATATTAAGTATCCGACAGAACGTGTATCGTATATTATTAAAGACGCTAATGCAAAATTGATTCTAACGAAAAACTCTCTAAAAAAAGAATCGCTATCTCATTATGAACACATTGCTGTAATAGAAGATATGTTAGCATCGTCTGCGATTCAAGACATCTTAAACAAAAATACAGCGGAAGACACAGCCTATATGATTTACACATCTGGATCGACGGGAAATCCGAAAGGTACATTACTCCGACATGCTGGCGTACTCAATTTAGTGGAATGGCGTTCAAAAACATTCAATATAACGGAGCAAGATGTGTTATCTCAATTTTACTCTCACAGTTTTGATTCGTCTGTTTCGGAAATTTTTTCAGCTTTATTAACTGGAGCGAGACTTCATTTGTTAAATGAGGAACAACGTTACTCTTCACAGGCATATTTCGATGCAGTTTCTACTTATAACATTACGATTTCAGACGTGGCAACAGCCTTTTTTAAACAATTAGCAAATGGAGTTTCTTCAAAACAGCTCATTCCATTAAAAAGTTTACGTGTGCTAATTATGGGAGGAGAAGCTGCATCTGCAGAGGCTATTCGAATATGGCAATCTGAAATGAGTGATACTGTACAGATTGTCAATGAATATGGACCTACGGAAACAACAGTTAGTTCGTTGTATCACTCTGTTTCTACAAAAGTGGATAGTACAGTTACCCAGATTCCTATTGGGAAGCCTATTGCTAATACAAAAGTCTATATCTTAAACGAAAACATGCAGCTGTGTCCAATAGGTGTAATAGGAGAACTGTACATTGAGAGTGTAGCAACAGCAATCGGGTATGTAAATCAGCCAGATAAAACCAAACAATCATTTTTATCTAACCCGTTTTCTAAAGAAAATCATTCTATTTTATATCGGACAGGAGATCTAGTACGCCTAGAATCAAATGGAAGTGTAGAATATATGGGTAGACGTGATAGACAAGTGAAAATAAGAGGATATCGTATTGAACTAGGAGAAATTGAAGATGTACTTGTGCAAGAGCCTCGCATTCAACAAGCGGTGGTTCTACCTGATGCAGAAGGAAAAGAATTACACGCATATTTCACTGTTCATAACCAAACAGAAATAAGTATTGAAGAAACCTATAAGCATGTTTCCGCTACTTTACCGGAATATATGGTACCAAAAGGATATGTTTGTGTACACGAGATTCCTGTCACACAAAATGGCAAAATAGATGTTCAAAAACTACTAGGACAGAATCAAATACAGTACCGGAAAAATAAAAATCATCAACCACCTGTTACAGAAACACAAAAGGTACTAGCTAAAGTTTGGGCAGAAGTATTAAACATAAAGGACTTAAACATAAAAGATGATTTTTTTGCTCTTGGGGGGCACTCATTAAAAATTATGCCTACATTGGTGAAACTAAAACCATACTTCCCTAACTTGCGTATACAGGATTTCTTTCACTATCGTACAATAGAAAAGCTGGCGCAAAAAATAGATACAGCGCTTCAACAAGAAAACAGTATAGTAGCAACGGTGGGAGAGTATAAAAAAGAAAATAATATTCATATAGATAAGCAAGAAAACAATACGAAATGGGATACATTAATACATGCTTCACAACAGAAACCTCGTTGTATACTATTAACAGGCGGAACAGGGTTTCTTGGTTCCCATATCTTAGAGCAGTTATTATTACTGCCTGAAACAGTGATTTATTGCCTAGTTCGGAATCAAAAACAAACTTCAATGGAAAACAAAGTACGAGAAAAAATGCAGTTTTACTTTGGCGAGGCTATATTAGAAAAAATGAAGCATCGCGTTCATATTATTGAAGGAGATTTGAGCAAAGAACATCTAGGCCTTACACCAAATATAAAAAAACAATTGATTCAAGAAATAGATACGATCATACATTGTGGAGGAGATGTGCGTCATTATGGAGACAGAGAACATTTTATCCAAGTCAATGTGGAATCTACTAAATACTTATTAGACATGAGTAAAGAAGCACGTGCACGTTTTCATTATATTTCAACAATTAGCATTTCTGGACATACCCCTCATGATGCTAAAGAATTTTTGTTCTCTGAACAAGACTTTGACAGAGGACAGCAGTTAGAAAATGTATATGTGGAAAGTAAATTTTTAGCAGAAAAATTAGTGAGAGAAGCAATAAAAGAAGGCGTCCCAGCAACAGTGTATCGTGTAGGAAACCTAGTAGGGCAAACACTTGATGGGAGGTTCCAAGAGAATATAGAAGGTAATGCTTTTTATCGTTTGATAAAAGCTATCTTATTACTACAAATTGCACCGAACATTCATACGTATATTGATCTAGTACCTATCGATTTTGGTAGTAAAGCTATTGTACAATTGGTATGTACAAAGGAAACAGAAGGGGAAACTTTCCACATTTGTAATCCTGTTCAACTGGAATGGGAACCGTTTGTTGAATATTTGAAACAGAGCGGTCATCCTATTAAAATTGTAAATACTGAACAGTTTATGAACTTATTTAAAGACGATTCATTGTCTGATAAACAAAAATATGCTTTGGAATTAATAGTGCCTTTACTAGAAGAAACAGCTGAAAATTCTTTATCAATCCCAACATGTCAAGATACTCAACGTTTTTTACAAGAAGTTGGTGTGGTATGCGAATTACCTAATGAAAAGTTTGTATCTAATTTGATAGATTACGGATCTCGATTAGGTTTTTTCCCCGCTAGCAGAGAATATACTACGGTTTAAATGAGAATTAAAATGTGGTATACACATGATAAACTGAATGATTATTCGCCGTGGAAAAAGAGAAGCCTTAATCTGAAGAAGCATTTTAAAGAGCAAACGAAAGTTTGCTCTTTTTTTTAGTAAAGTAGCAGTGTATTTCACTCTGCTACAATTGTTTATTTAATAGAAATTTTTCGATGAATCCATTCGAGTAGTCACTTCTTTTGTTTTCTATTGAAAGATCCTTTAGCCTTGTGAATTACTCTATGGTGGCTCGGACAAACAATCATGATGTTTGGGGGAGAATTGTTTTTAGTTAACGAGAACTCTTCAATTTGATATCCCTAGAAGGGGTGGAATCAATAGAAGTGTTGATATTTCGTGTAGCAACTAACAGAATGAAGATAGTAGTCGATGAATATCACTTTCACCGAGAACGAAAATAATTGATTAATAGAAGTATAAAAATCTGAATGAGCGTTTATATTGTAATTAAGAATTTCGATTGATTCACGCTAATTTCGAATATCTAAAGGAGTGAAATAGTATGAGCCACGACCAATATCATGAAGAACATGATAATATCTTACATTACTGCTTCACATACAGCTTAGAGGTCAAATACTACTACATGATGGTGAAAGAATTGAAAAAGGGACGTAGAATTCAGGCCATTCAGCTAGGGGATAGACAATTATTGATATGTTCATATAAGCTGCCAAACTCAATTGATTTATGTGTACAGATTCCAATTGTACCATTTGTTAAACCAATGTCTCTAAAACCGTCCGGAACAAGCGAATAGGCGTTTTAAAAGCTTAGTACTTATAAAAAAACTCTAAAAACGACGAAAGAGCCTAATTATAGGCTCTTTTTTACGACCATTGGAAACGACCTTACAGATTGATACAATTAAAACTTAATAATTTAAGAAATCTAATTTAAAGTAGCGGAGGACTTCATAATGCTACAAATGTTTATTAAACATTAATTTTTCAATGAACCCATTTGAGTAAGCTACTTCTTTTGTCTTATTGTTGAAAAATCCTTTAGCCTTGTGAATTATTCTATGATGGGTCGGACAAACAATCATGATGTTTTGAGGTGAGTTGTTTTGAGTTAACGAGAACTCTTCGATATGGTGTCCCTCGACAACTGATACTCCATAATGTTCCCTACTGCCTTCACCACAAATTTGGCACTTATTATCGTACTTGTTCTTCAATTCATCAATGATTTTTTTATTGTACTTCCTTACTTTTTTTATGCCTTCTTTAACTTCGAGAGATGCAGAGTCATCTAAACTATTAATATAAGAGGAAAATTGTTCATCAGTCATTTCGACAATAGAATTTTCTAGTTCTCTTTCACCCTTGTTAGAAATCTCGCTTTTAAATTGTTCCTTAGTCCTTTTAAGCTTGTTATTAGAGAGAAACTCAATTGCATTTTCTACAGTTCCAAACTCGACTAAAATTTTATTTAACGTATCAGCATTTATATTACTAAATCCTTGTGGGGTAAAGTTCTCCTTATAGCCAAAAAATTTGGAGAAGTCCACTTTATCAATTTCTATTTCTTTTAGATTCTTAATGAAGTATACATATTCCCACGTCTCGCCATCTTTTCTTTCACCCCATACTTCAGTTCCTAATTGACGGTTATGAGTCTTACCAAATACTTGACCTATGTAATAGAACTTACCTCGGGAGTATCCAAGTATAAAATCATTTGGCTTTAGATTATTCCATCTAGCAATATTGCTTTTTCCTGGAGTGGATCCCCACATATAGACATCATCAAATGAATTATTTTTTTTAAGTACCTCTAGAGTTTCATTGTCTAGTAGATGATGGAGCTTTTTGATAGGTTATGTATTTTTAATAGTATCTTCTAAGTGTATTTGTGCGTCTTTGTCACTAGCAGTAAAATAGTAAAGCAACTTTATTGCCCTTCTCACTAAATTGTAAGTAGTTATATAATTCGGTTTCTAAGAAAATAAAAGTTACAGCGTTTCCTGTGAGTAGGACTCTTTTATCTACGCCATATATTTTACACTAGTTTTCCTGGTGAAGGATAAGAAAATATACAAGATATTGAGGAATAACGGTATTTGAAATAAAATGTTGAGATATAAAAGAAAGTATTTTATAAAAAGATCATTCGTACTTTTGTCACTTATGCAGTGGTATAATAGGTGATAAAAACTATCTATAAAGTTTTTTTGCGGCAAAGAGAGGAGGATGACATTGGACGCATTACCATCAAAAAACAAGGTGTTATTAAAAATATATATAAAATCATTTTCAATCTTAATGTTATTTGTAAGCAGTGCTGTAGCAACTTATTTTCTAAAACAATCAAATAATATAACAGCCTATTATATAGTTTTTGTTTTGGGGATAATTTGTCTTCATAAACTAACAAATCGTGCTATGCTACGTCTTATTCGTTTTAACCAAGTCAAGGCAGCAATTTTAAAGGAAGAAGTAACATATCAAGAATTAACAGCCAAGGAATGCTTACTAAACTCGATCTTTTTAGCTCCAGTGACAATTATAATATCTATAATAATTTATAGCTCTAACAATATAGTCATGCAGATATTAATGTTTGTTCTAATTCTAACATTCCTAATTATAGGGGAAACAGCAAAGTATCGTTTTACTTTATATAAAAATTGGTATGATCAAAATTTAATATAGTAAGGAGGTTAGGCGATGTTTTATATTGATATCCCAGAAAACGTAGTTGACGAAAAATATAAATCTATGCCATTCCAATCAAATACAATTGAAGACGTAGAGGAAATAAGTGAAAAGTTTTACTACGAATTAGGTCATGGAGATCTGAGTAATGAATATGCAATAAAATCATATTTTTTCTCAATTATTGATAGTATTGAAGAAATGCAAGTATCTTTAGTATATGGTTCTATATATAGTGATATATTCATAAATAATTTTTATGATAATCCATACCATCCTGATAATCAAACTTATTATGATAAGAAAACTAATTTCTTTGTACATAGTGCTTTAAACCATTTTTTCACGATTTATGACAAGATAGGCCATATAGTAAATTTGAAAGTGAAAATTCAATTAAGAGAAGAAGATGTTTCTTTTGAGAGTTGCCTTAAAATTTTAAAAGTAAAGGAACTAAATACAGTAGAAGATGCTATATTTAAACTTATGAATCAGATAAAAAATGATTTAGTTGTTGTAAAGAAACATAGAAATAAGAATGTCCATAGATTAAATCCTGTTTATACAAGGCGAAAAATAACTTCTTCTCCTGGTCAGATTCAACGCCAAGATGGGACAACAAAAGATATATCATTTGTAATGAGTGAGTTAATTGTTCCTCATAACGCTCCTGCAGGTGTTGTTGATCTTTATCATAAAACTATTGAAGATTGTGTAAATGTCTACCCTAAATTGATAGAGCATATCAATAGTTTGATACACTTAGTTTTTGAGGATAAATAATTTTGCTTAAAAAAGTTTTACATAAATTTCTGAAGCACCGAATAGGCGTATTGGATACGTTTATTCGGTGTTTTTCGTTTGATTTTACAAGCTGTATGGCACTATAAGGAGAGTGTAGAAAAGTTATGGCGCCAGTTAAATCAGTACCATTTCGTATCGTAACAAAACCACGCACAGTACAAGTCGGTGGAAGAGTTGAGTATGAGGAAAACACAGCTCTTATTACATCTATCAAAAAATTGAGTTTTTACTAGCGATTTTGTGGCAGTTATAGGTAAGTATAGGGAGGTTAAAGTATGATGACAAAAAGCAGTATAAGCGAGCCAGTGACAGTTGCTATATATCTATAGCCTTTTAAAAAGAAAATCTAGTTATAAAGATACTGTTTTATCAAATTAATTTTAACGAAGCGTCCTTACTAGATTGCTATATATTGAAGAAGTGGAAAGGAGTATATGTAAAAATGTAGTGAAATATTTTTTAGAAAACGCGTTAAACCGTTGAATTATCAACATTTATAGAGGGAGGTTGATTTTTCCGTCAATAAGAATTGACTTTCATTATAGTTGTAACTATAATGGTTACATCAGGCTGTAACAGTTATTATTACAGGTAAAAATACTGTATATTTATTCAAACACGGTTGTTTTTCACTCTGAATGTCCAGCTGCAGAACTAGAAATAGGGCATCGAAATATTAAGTAAAGATGAAATTTTTTGGAGTTTCTTCTTTTGAAGCTATAGAGGTTGAAGCGGATAATAAGGTGACTGAAAAAGCAATATAGATTAAAGAAGATGCAATATTTATAAGTAACAGCGAGATTGGTTAGTAAAAAAAAAATAAAGGTAGGCGTTTTTAATGAAGACAAAACAAGACACCCTAATATATGTATGGGATGCATATTGTGGATGGTGCTATGGATTTTCAGAAAGTTTAAGAGGTTTTTACAAAAATCACTCTGAAATGCCGTTAACTGTTTTATCCGGAGGATTATTTATGAATAATCTACCAATAAAAAAATTCTCATATATATCAGAAGGTAATAAAAGAATTAATCAACTTACTGGTGCAGAATTTGGGCCTTCATATCAGGCTTTGTTGTCAGAAGGTACTTTTACTATGAATTCAAAAGACGCTGCAATTGGCTTTTCAGCTTTACGTTCATTAGCACCGAACCGTTTGTTAGAGTTTACTTCAGCTATGCAAAAAGCGTTTTATTATGATGGTAAAAGTCTGAGCGATCCTGAAACATATCGTAAGATAGCTATTGATCATCATTTGGATCCTGAACAAGTACTAGAGCGACTAAAATCTCAAGAAACTATAATAGATGTTCAAAATGATTTCAATAAGGTTCAACAACTTGGTGTAAATAGTTATCCTTCTTTACTTCTACACAAGGATAATCAATTAATTCCTATTGGCGGCGGAGTAATGACATCGGATAAAATTGAAGCGCGTTTAAAAGATTTGTATTAAAGATGGTTCAATTTTAACGATTTTCCCGAAAGAATTCTCCTTCCTCAAGCTTGTGCAGAGCGATAGCCCAACGGTAGGTGGGAGATGAATTTCGGTTTGGCGTAGCCAAAAAGCACTAAGGTGTATTAGATTTAAGTGCTAAAGTTGTAACGAAAGACCTTGGGGGTAATGTTATGGATAAATATCAAAAATTATTACATGAAACATATGTATTAACAGGTGAAGGAAAATTGGATGCCTTCAAAACGTATTTAAGCGATAATGTATCTTGGACAGAAGCTGCTGGATTTCCTTATGCGGGTACTTATGTAGGTCCAAATGAAGTAGTGAAAAACGTACATGAACGCCTTGGAACCGAATGGGATGGCTATTCTGCTAAAGATGAAATCTATGCGTTTAATAATCACACTGTTATCGTCTACGGAAAATATAGTGGGACGTATAAAGCAACAGGAAAATCATTTATAGCAGACTTTTGCCATCTATATGAATTTGATGAAAATGATAAGGTTAAAAAGTTTATTCAAATCGTGGACAGCGCAACTGTCAATAATGCATTAAGGTCAAACTAATTGTTTGTAACTTAACTAGGGGTAGAGTCACATGACTATCAAGCTAAGATTTACTATAATTTTTATTTTTCCAAATTGATTGGTAGTAAACAAGGAAGGCTGGAAAATTCGTCCTGCACCTGCGAAATGGGAGTACCTTTTTGTTTTTTAGAGATCAACAGGATTGTTTATTAATGAAATATCGTGGACAAAAGCCAAACCATTGATACATCTGGTTTTGGCTTTTTCACCATTCCCGAAAATTTACTTTCTTCCACTGAAAGGATTTGTTTTGTAATCCATTATTACCGAAAAAAGATTGTAAAATATTAATCGGTGATTTATATTGGAGATTATGATTTTTTTCAAAATCTCAAAATCATAATCAAAATTCAATTTAAATAAAAGTTTTAAGAGGGAAGTGAATAATCAAGATGTATCTTTATCCCCTATTAGTAGTTATTGCAGCTAGTAGTTTTGGTGTCGTTTCAACTATCATAAAACTGGCAATGCGTAGTGGTTTTTCTGTCTCTGAGGCAGTTACAAGTCAGTTTTTTATCGGCTTTTGTATAGCAGTATGTATATTCTTAGTTACAAACAGATCAAAATTAAGCTTTAACGGCGTTAAAATCCTTATATTTGCAGGTATTTTAACAGGGTTAACTAATATTTTATATGGTCATTCTTTGAACTTTTTGCCTGCCTCTTTGGCAGTTGTACTACTGTTTCAATTTACATGGATCGGTATGTTGATTTCTTGTATCACAAAACGGAAATTTCCAAGCAGAATTGAATCTATATCTTTAATCATATTGGTAGCTGGAACCATACCAGCTGCAGGTATAATTGATGTTGATTTATCTCAAATACCTTTTCAGGGGTGGTTATGGGGGTTAGCTGCTGCTCTTTGTTATTCTTTATTTTTATACGTGAACGGAAAGGCAACTGCAAGTATGACAACCTCTAACCGTTTAGTATTGGTTTCTTTCTTTGCTTTCATGATTACGGCGGCTTTTCAGTCCCCAGAAATTATTTGGAATGGTACTTTGTTTAACGAAGGACTTTGGATTTATGGATTGGCATTAGGGTTATTTGGCATGATTATACCGGTTTTCTTATTCACTGTTGCAGTTCCTAAAGTTGGATTAGGTATGTCATCAATATTAAGTGCTGTTGAATTGCCAATCGCGGTGATGGTATCAGTTATCTTATTAAGCGAAACGGTTACAACTTTGCAAATAGCAGGTATCGTAACCATCATTATCGGTATAAGTTTACCAACAATACTAGATAAAGATAGATTGTTAAGAAACGTCAAAACAAAATACAAAAAATCAAGCAAAGAAGTAGCTAAGGGATCTTCGATTTGAAGACCCTTTTTCCATACCAATCGAGCAATGCGATAAAAAATATAGCTGCTTATTTAGTTTAATATTTATAAAGATTATAAAAAATTATTTCGGTGATCCTCAAGACCGCTCAAGAGCCTTTTTAATACGTTCTAAGATTGGTCCTTAGGAAAACACATTAAGCATTCTAATACAACAATTTTAGTATCAGAAACAATATCTTGAATTAGATGATGAATTTCTAAAAATATAAACAAGCAGATCTTCGCATTTGGAAAATTGGCTTGTTTGCATTCTAATATTAAGTTGTTTTATAATTCTGACTATTCTAAATGCTCTCTTTATACTTTAAAGAAAGAAGCTCTAGAGAATAGTTGATAATTGTATCTGTATTTATTAACTCATTAAGGGTTTTTTCAATTAAAATAATATGTTGATTAATTAAATTAATGTCTTCAATATATTTTGAATCTATCTTAACGTCTTTTATTGTCTTGAACACCACTTTTTGTTCATTAAACAAATAAACTAGTTCAAATTTCGAATTAAGTATTAAAGTTGTTATTTCAGGGAAAATTACTCTATCTTTTAAAATATCAATTATGGATTCTATCGATTTAACTCCTTCTATATTATCTAAAGCAGAAAAAATATCACGTAATTGCTCTTCAAAATCGACTTTCATTTAAATCCTCCATTTTTAAAAAATCTTTTCTGATAATAACAGTTTTTCAGATAAGTTTAAATAGTTTTTATTAAAATTTGACAAATAAGTGTGGCGGTGAGTGTTCTAAAAGTGAATATGTAATTTTTAGAGGAATGTAACAGAAGGAACAAATACCGACCTTTGTTCCAAATTACTAACTAAGAATCAAAATAGGAAATGAGTAATAAAACAGTAGCTAAAAATTAGAAATTAATCATTCAATGGTAAGACGTTGATGCTAATCGGTATTCTTATGACATTTTATGCCGTTACTTCTTTTATATTTGTTCTACTTCGATTTTAATCACTTCTTTAAAATAGAGACCTAAATAGCTTGTCAGTCTACTTTCTTTAATTTCCTTACTTCTTCATACATATATCTCCACATTTTGACCGCCTCCTGAAACTGCATTGTATTTAATCATAATCGGCATTTTCAACTGAGCAACAATCTATAAGAAAACAGCCTTTAATTAAGACTGTTTTCTTCTGTTCCTTCACTTTATTTTCCCCCGTATACGTTTCCTTGTTTTTCCCACGTCACAGAGAAAGGTTTGAATAGTTCTTCTTCCCACAAAAATCAACTTATTTATTTGAGGAATTACAATTATTACCCTGCAAAATAATCCAAATTTATAGTGAAATTTTCATATAGAGGAGAGGTAGTTAATGAAAAAGTATAGTTTGAATTTGAAAACAGCCCTGTTAATAGGGGTCTTACTCCTTATAGGAGGATGCAGTTCGAAGAGTAACGAAGTATATCAAGACTCCATTCAAAAAGGGTTGGACGCCATCGCTGAAGATAACTTTAGCAAAGCTGAAGGACTTTTTGAGATGGCAACAGAGGCGAAAGAAAAGGATCCAAAGGCAAAAGCCTTATTAAATCAAGCGCAATTGATATTAAAATCAGATGATTTAGTGAAAGAGAATAAAATAGACGAAGCTTTAAAATCGCTTGAGCAGTCGATAGAAGTCGAAGAAGGCTCTAAGGTAATTGGATCAAAAGCACGAGACAAAAAAGAAGCATTGCTCACACATCAGGAAAGTCAAACTCACTACAATACGTTACTAACAGATGCCAAGAATTTAACCCAATCTGGCGACTATCAAAAAGCCAACGGAAAGCTAGAAGAATTATTGAAAGCTGATTTATCTCAATTCGCTTCAATCAAGGATGAAGCTACAAAATTAAAAGAGTCAAACAATACGATTATTAGAAATGCCGAAATTGCACAAGCCCAAAAGAATGCACAAGCCCAAAAGGATGCACAAACACGAAAGGTTGCACAAGCACAAAGGGATGCTCAAGCGAAGGTTGTTGCAGCGGAAAAAGAGGCTAAGAAAGACATCCAGCCAAATACACTTTCAGCGGACGATGTAGTTATCCATTATACCATTTTGGAGAATAGAGAATTGGAACTTCTTACTCGATCCGTAATACTTAAAGTCGGACAAAGATTAGTCCTTACAAGGGATGATCATAACAAGATACTCGAACGGACGATGTTTAGTAGTGACGGCATAATTGATACATTTAATAATACAAATGGGTTTATAGCAATAGCACCTGGCACTACAGATATAACAATAATACCCGACGAGAATTGGGAAAACTATAAGGTGATAAATGTAACTGTAATTAATTAGAATTCCATTATTTAAAAAGTACGATATGAGGAGATTTACAGGATGAAGCTACATAATTTCAAAGCGGTAACTATGGCTTTTATCGTTTTACTATTAATCCTTGGAGGATGCAGTTCAAAAACAGACGAATTATATCAAGAGTCCATCCAAAAAGGGATGGATGCAATCGCAGAAAATCAATTCAGCAAAGCAGAAGGACTATTCGAGGTAGCATTAGAAACTAAGGAAAGTGATGTTTCAGCGAAGGCTTATTTAAATCAAGTACAATTGATTTTAAAGGCTGATAATTTAGTGGAACAAAACAATATAGGTGAAGCTGTTAAATTACTTGATGAATCAATAAATATTAAAGAAGGATCGAAAGTAATTGCTTCCAAATCGAAAGATAAAAAAGAAACACTATTCGCATTCCGGGAAAATGAAAAAAACTACAATGCTCTGTTAGCAGATGCAAAGAATTTATCTCAATCCGGTAACTATCAAAAATCTAACGAGAAACTTGATGAACTTTCAAAAGCTGATTTAACTCAGTTTGCTTCCATCAAAGATGAAGCTTCTAATTTAAGAACTTCTAACGACGAAGCCATAAAGAATGCCAAAATTGCACAAGCAAAAAAAGAAGCTGAAATTGCACAAGCAAAAAAAGAAGCCGAAAAAAAGGTCGCTGCCGCCAAAGCATCAGCTCCGTTTGAATGGGCTCCAGGCGTAAAAGATAAATTCGAACAAGCAATGGTTGATGCGGAATATGTGGATTCGCGCGACAACATTATATACAAAAAAGAGGGCGTTACAGAAAATGAAGGTTATTACAGTGTATACACTATGCGCGATGGCGAAGAAGCATATGTTGTTGTTGTTAACGTAAAAACAGGTAGGTACCACGGTTGAGTAATTTCGTATCCTAAAATGAAAAAAGTACAGCTAATCACGCTCTAGTCTAAAAGATTTTTCGGGATTAATTGACGTAGAATTAATTCCTATATCAGACAAAGAGATATATATGCACTTCCAAATGGTAGTGCAATATTTGGGGATAAAAAAGAGGTTTCGATTTGAATTCTGGAGTGAGGAATCTATAATTATGAAGGATGGTTAACTAAATTTTGATGAATAGATAATCATTATGTTAATCAATAAGGATATAGTATCCAAGGTAACGTTAATATATTTAGTTAAACCTGTGTTAATTAATCGTTCAGATTGTTCTTTTGATAGACATATATCTGAAAAATGAATGATGATATAATCAAAACTAAGACATAGTTACCTTCAAGAATACGGTACAGGAGCTTGATTTTTTAAAACATGTAACGATAAAGGGAGAGTTATGCCCTTACATCGAGACATGTTTTTTTGTTGTAAGGAGATAAAGCCATGTTAAGTAAAATCAAACAATCAAAGGGGGGGATCTTAATAAAGGCCGATGGCCCAATACTGATAAAAGTAGCTCGGGAAGAGCATCTATTGGAGCAAATGAATCGTAAAGAAGATGCGAATATATTTGCTGCAAGGGTTCAACTGGCACTACGTTACTTTATTAATTATCAACCAGAAATAAAGAGGGTAAGAAGTGAAAAATGTGAAATACTGCTGTATACAAACGCAGTAAATGCAATCAACTCTCAAGAGATCTTCCGTATTTTATACATATAATATACACACAAAGTAATAAAAGGTTAATTACATACACCTCGATAGACCACATGCTAGCAATATACACCGACACTCTATTCTTCCGAACCATATCCATCCCTGGCGCTCACATTTTGAACGCTCGAAATAAACATCTCGCCCTCGTAACCTCCTTACCCTGCGGTATCAATTTCACGAACCCTCTAATTTATCACCCGAAGGGTAGCGAATCGCTATCGCTCACGCAAGCAGGCCGAACCCCCACCCACACAATAAAAAGAAGCGATAGATTTACGTCGCTTGTTAATGCTATTGTGTACGGGAGGATACGACCCGAACAGACCGCAGGGTAAGGGGGGCGAAAACAGCCAAGCTAAACGGGGGTAAGTAAGACAGCGGGGGGCGAGAGAAACATGCCGTTGGCATATGGTCTATCGAGGTGTTGTTATATATATGATAAAGTCACATGTTATTGTTTTATCGCATCTTCTTTATTCTATTTAAGTATTATTCTTCTAACTTATCTAGGGTAAGGCTTACCTTTTCATCATTTAGTGACCTTTCTGTCATACTGTTCTTGTATTTCATTAAGTCTCCTATTCCATAAGTTTTGTTTTGTCAGTATCAAATCCAAGCCCCATGCTATATGAGAAGTTACGAAAAAACTTCTCGTATTTTTCTTCTACCGTTTTTAAGCTGGCATTGTGATGCAAAAGGAAGAAGATTCTATAGTAAAGATAGCTATGGTTATAATTATTACACTTAGGATGAAATAGCAACCGCGTTCTCGATGAAAAGGACAAGAGGGAAAAATGCTTCTAAACTAAATGGACGGACTTATAAATTTCGCCGAGTATACACTGAAAGAGAACTACGCATTCTTGGTTGTAGAAGAGATCTAAGAGTTGCATGAGAAATATTTAATAAAATAATTAAATTGAGTGTATTCTATTATCGCTATTCAAATAATATAATTTTCATAGTTTAGTTTTACCAGTTTATAAAAAGATTTAGCGACAACGTTATTATCATATCGTAATGAAAATACGTATAAAATCTCTGGAAAACCTGTGCAAAAAGTATGGCATGGAGGTAAGCAGTGGAGGACAATTCAAAAACTATTGGACAGAAGCGAGGAAAATAAATATGACTTTTGAAGAAAAATTACAAGCATATGCAGAACTTGCGGTAAAAGTCGGTGTCAATATTCAACCTGGGCAATACTTATTAGTTAATACATCAGTGGATGCATTAGACTTCGCCCGTTTAGTTGTGAAAGAGGCTTATAAGGCTGGGGCAGGACGTGTTCATGTTAACTTTTCGGATGATGAAATGGATCTGGCTTACTTTGAGCATGCCTCAGATGAAGAATTTAATCGTTTCCCAGAATGGATAGTCAAAATGCGTGATGAGGTAATCGAACGTAAAGGAGCACTATTGTGGATTGATGCTGCAGACCCTGATAAATTAACAGGTATTTCAGCAGATCGTCTAGCTACCCATCAAAAGGTTTCGGGAGCTGCTCTAAGAAACTATCGCAACGCCGTCATGAAAGGTTTATTCGCTTGGTCTATTGTAGCCGTTCCTTCACCAAAGTGGGCATCGAAGGTGTTCCCGAGCTTAGCAGCTGAGGAACAAGTACCGGCATTATGGGATGCTATATTTAAAACAGTTCATATCGGTGAAGGCAATGCTGTTGAAAACTGGCGTGAACATGTAACAAATTTAGAATCTCGTGCGTTCCTTCTGAACAATAAAAAATATGCGAAGCTTCACTATACAGCTCCAGGTACTGATTTAACAATTGCATTAGCGCCACAGCATAAATGGATTACTGTAGGTGGTAAAACACCAGATGATACGATCTTTATTGCTAATATGCCGACAGAAGAGGTTTATACATTACCGATGAAACAAGGTGTAAATGGCTATGTAAGCAATACAAAACCTTTGGTTTATCAAGGGAATATTATCGACAACTTTAAACTGACATTTGAAGAAGGAAAAATTGTTAAAGCTGAAGCACAGGTAGGACAAGATTTATTACAGGAGCTTATTAATGTGGATGAAGGCTCTTGCTATTTAGGTGAAGTAGCACTTGTACCGCATGAATCACCAATTTCAGCATCGGGGATTTTATATTTTAAAACATTGTTTGATGAAAATGCATCGAACCATTTAGCAATAGGTAAAGCATACCCAACTTGCTTAGAAGGTGGAAGAGATTTAGAAAACGATCAGCTTGAAGAGTTAGGTGCAAATAATTCAGTAACACATGAGGACTTTATGATTGGCAACGGTGAGATGGACATCGACGGTATCTTACCAGATGGAACTGTAGAGCCAATTTTCCGTAAAGGTAGCTGGGCATTTTAAGCTTTTGATGGGAAGAGATGAAACGATACCTAAGCTTAATAAGTACATCAATACTCACGATGGTATTTAGTGTTTCATCTGCTTTTACTCAAACTGAAAATTACCTTGGGGATGATCGGTCAATTGAGATATTTGATGAGTTTTTTGCTAAATGAGGAAGCAATATCTGAAACAGTTTTTAGGATTGTAGTAGATCCATGCAAAACCACACAAAGTTTTCTATAAAAAGGCAGTAGAACAAGGTACAAATCCTTGTTACTACTGTCTTTTTTATGAAATAACTGTTATTGGGTAAAATACTTTTCCTTTAAATATTAATACTAATCTTCCCAAACTATTTCACCCGTTTTTGATAGGAGGGTATTGCTATTTTATTCTTGAATTCATTATCTTTTCTATAAATAACAGACCCTTCTTTTTTTCTATTTACCTTTTTATTTATTTGTAAGATACTATTCATAGAACGAATGTTTGTAAAGGAGGGATAACATGGACACTTTTAAACGTATTGGTTTTAGTATAGGAGACACTGTAAAACTTCTATGGTTACATCGATCATCAGAATCAAAAATTAATCCTAAAGAACTTCACGAAGCCTATGAAAGTTTATTCCCTGGCCGTAAAGTTTCTTATGATTACGTGGCTCGCATCGCTAAAAGAATAGAGAGTCAGGGCTATTTAATAATGAGTCAAGTTCAAAATAAAAAATACTATTCGATTACCGCTTCAGGAAAAGAACATTTGCAACAATACGAATCACTATATTACAGCAAATTCGTCGAGCTTCTAAAAGTAATTGATCGAATCCATTTCAACCTAACAAAAGATGGCCAAAAACCTGAACAACCAGAATACCCATTACCACAAGAATTTAGGTCTTATTTTGCGAAATTGATTTCTGTAAAGGATATAACACGTTACATGATTTTTACCTTGGGAATGAATCGTACTGAATTTTATGCTGCTGAGGTAGTTAATCAACTTAATATGTTATATGGATGGTCGCCTTCAAATGGATATCTTTATGAGATTACACGTGAAATGGAAGCTGAGGGAACTATTGAAGGTCGTTGGAGAGAGCCTGAGAAAAGAACGGTTCGTTTAATACATGTTACCGATGCTGGAGAAGTTTTTGCAAAACAAGTAACGAATAATTTAAGAGAACAGATTATTAATGTAAGAAAATATTTAAAGTCATTCGTTGTTTTTTTCGGCAAAACTTAATATAAGTCATACAAGCGTACAGAGAGTGCATGAACGTGTTATTGATATGATGATAGTAAACAAAAATAACCCTGTCCTTATTTTAAGACAGGGTTATTCAAAATATTTACACTCTCCGAACAACGGCCAAATAAATAGATGATGATATACTTTGAATGAAAAACACAAGCATTACATAAAAAATAAAATATTCTTTATCTATTAATTTAAACATTGCCACTAGTGCTACTCCAATTAATATACCAACGGTTAGAACAGAGTAAGAAAATGACTTGATTTTAAAGACGAGCATTTGACCTCTCTCATCTTGTGACTCCGTCCTACGTTCAAATGTAGATTTGTAAAATTCTGCAAAAATTACTAGCACTACTAAAACACAAATACCAATCGTAGCTATGTTGACCACTATTCATCCTCCTCATATTTAAATACATCCGTTATTTCTTTCTCAAATGAATTAGCAATTTTAAAAGCTAGAATCAAAGACGGATTATATTTATTTTTCTCTAAAGCTGCTATAGTTTGTCGACTGACACCAACCACATCTGCTAATTGTTGTTGCGTCCATCCTTTTTCCGCCCTACAAATTACTAATTTATTATTTAACAATAGCACCACCTCTTGTATAGATTGTAATTTATTTCTTACATATTGTAAACTATTTTTTACATCGAATTAAGGCGCATAGTTCAAGAAGTTCCAAACATATCATTTTTATCCATTGATAGTGTAAACTCAGAGGTAGGGCGGCGCAGTAATGTTTTCCTCTCTTGGTATTTATGGAAAACTAAATATTTTAGACACACAGACCGGCGACCGACCTGAGAGCAAAAACCTATTACATATATTTCTTCTTCTGTTTATACTTGCCTAGGAGGTGTGGTTAATTGGATATGTATGAAGAGTTTAATAAAACATTGATAGAAATAAGTAGAATTGATGGGAAAATTGGTGTTAATAATTTTATACATTTTATTAACGAAAATTTTGTTCCACATAAATCTACTGAAAAGATAGATGAAATAAATGCAAACATTGAAATGGTAAAAAATATGGCTAGGAATGATATTATTTTGATGAAGGCAAGATTAAAACAACTTGAAGAAGATGATGACCCATCGAAATTTTTCCTGCATTGATAGGGATCTTTGGGATTATACTAATGTTATATTCAACTCTCAATGATTACTTTAAAGCAAGTGGTTTCGCGACTTTGATAGCTGTTTTTATTGTAGTAATATTTCTAGTTAAATTGTTTAACAATATTGTGAGTAACAGAAATACAATTATTTTTTTCAATACCCTCTTCAATAGTTTGGATTTTAAAAATAACGAAAAACCTTAAATTTTAACATCCTCCGGGGTGTTTTTATTATGCACTGAAAAGTATCGAGCAGTTCCCCCCTTAACTGTTAGGGCAATGGCACTTACTTTTGAGAGTGAAATAATACCTAAATCCAGCGGTGATAAACAGCTATTTTTATGCTATTTTGTTAATGAGGTGATTATATGGCGAAAGATATTACAACAGATTTTAAAAATCACATAAACAAAACACCACATAGTGAGCATGATAGACTTAACAACTGCAGAGCCATGAGTAGTAAAAAAATCACTAAGGAATGCGTTGACCGTTTGATTGAGGATATTGATAAAACATTAAGGGCGTTTGAGTGACGTCTTTTTCTTTTGAGTAAGATAAGCAACTAGCATAATGCGGTGTTTACAATACAAACAAATAATGATGGAGCGTGACAACAAAGGGAATCCAATAGATGAATTTAACCATGCATTAGATGAATGTCGCTGTGCTAATAACTACTTCTTCAACGATATTTACGTAGATAATTTAACAGGCTAAAATGTTATACTAATTAGATGCAAAAATATAATTTAATTTAAACGGAGTGAAGCATATGAGTCGCAACGAAGAAGTTTTGACACCAGAGCAAAAAGCAAAAAATTATATGAAAGCCCTATTAGAAGGAGCAGAATTGCCGCCAGATGATGAAATTATCAAAGTTATAGATGTTATTTGCTTTACATCAATGACCATCACTGGTGCAGCGGACAAATACAAAAATTGGATAAATGATAAATCTAATTACATTAAGATATTAAGTACCAACACTTTAACCAGAGCGGTCGGGTATAATTCTTCTGAATTAGGTATAGTTGTCACTTTCGAAAGAGAAGCTAATTATAAGGATAAAATATAAAGTAATAGATAAGACTTGGGGCGAATCGTGGAGTGGAAGGTTATATTAACATGGTAATTCGGTCAACGACCAATAATGTTACTAACGGAATGCAATTAGAACGTTTCAAAGAACATAGTATTGATCTTATTGAAGTATCAAGTCATATCGATGCACGTTCTAAATACCGTATTTGCTAAGGTAAAATGGCAAGTCAAAGAAATATCCAGCGTAGCCTGTATCAACATATGGTGAGCCTGATAGCTTGTTTGGGTATCAATTACCGTCATTAGATTTACATTTTGCTCCACTATATTTCACCATATAACCAACTTTTTATATTGATAAGAAAATTAAAATAGTTTATAATAATGATATATCTTATCACATATTAAAATCTACCCCCAACCAAACGGTATAGGGGTCTTAAAAGCACTTTTGAAGTGTTCAAACTAATCTCACTATGGGAGTAGTCTGTTCATTTATCAAAAGTGCTTTTTTTTTTTGAGTGATTTGATAAATAAATTTAAGGATGGTTATCCATGAAAACAAAAATTGTAAAAGAAAGATCTACGAAGGTACGATCAACATCAATCGAATTTTACCGTAGCTCAAAAGAAAAACGAACTAAAAAAGTTCAAAAAGAATTACCAGCAGAAATTAAGAAACATGATATTGGATGGGGTACTGTTTTTGAGGTAGTAATTGCAATCTTATCCCTCATTAATTTCTTTGCCTCATTAATGTGGTTAGTTTTAATTTTTGGCTTTAAGTTTTAACTATAAAAAGCTCTTTCCTACTTTTGTAGGAAAGAGCTTTTTCATTTTTATACTGTATTCAAAATATAATCTTGTTGGACCTATATGTAATCTTTTTAATAGAAAAATATTGTGTATTTCGTCCTTAACACTCACTTTGCACAAAGTATTAATTAAGTAGTTTTCCCTCTTATTTCTTTAAATACCTTTTCCTTATACATAATTAAATGACTTTCGTATTCCTTTATGTTAAAATTAAAAAAATGAAAAACTTGTAAAGTTGGAAGAACCACTTTCGCATTCAATTGTGAAAGTGGTTCTTCCTTTTTCCATTTTATTCAAAAAAATAAAATAAAATCCATAACGGAGGGGAAAATTTGGCACTTTCGGCGTTTGAATCAAATCGAAAATCTTTATTAAAAAGTATTAATTGTAAAAATACTTTTACGTTAATTTATATCACGCTCAAAAATTCCAGATGGTTAGATAATAATCTATATAAAAAAGAAACACTTTCTTTGGAAAAAATATTAAAGAGTTATCAAACAGATGCAGAATGCTATAGGGTATTTGAAGAAGAATTTGTATTAATATGTGTTAACTTAACTAAAGCTCAATTACTTATTCGAGAGTTAGAAAGCGTTAATGACCTGACAGTACAATATCTATTTGTAGAAAACCGTAAATTACCCGCATTAAACTATGTACGTCAAGTCTATAAACAAAACATAGCCAGTAATGCTGTTCAAGAGTACATTCTAAATAAGGGTTTTGACATAGATGAGTTTAGTACAGTATTTCAGCCTATTCTTCATAAAAATGAACAACTTTCTTTCGAAGCTTTAAGTAGATGGAATTCAAAAGATTTAGGAGCAGTGACACCGAATGTTTTTATCCCTGTTTTGGATAACGAAGATTTATTAATTGATTTAACCAAGAAGATAATTAATGAAACTGTTGAATTACTAAATAAGTACAAAGAAATTGTTTATATAACAATTAATTTAACCACATCTTTAGTTAAGGATATTAGTTGGTTAATAGAACACCTTAATAAAATCGAATTTCATGAGCACAGAAGAATTGCGTTCGAACTTACTGAAGAATCACTCGCTGGTATTGAAATTAGGGAGAATCTTAAGCGAATTCGTGATCGTGGTCATTTGTTATTCATAGATGACTTTGGCTCTGGTTACTCTAACTTTCAGTATCTAGCAAAATTTCAGTTTGATGGGGTTAAATTGGATCGTTTATTTATTGGTGATCAATCGAATAAAAAGGTAATCATACTTCTTTCCAAATTTATTAAAGCTTTGGACTTAAAATTTATCATAGAAGGTGTAGAAAATTATGAGCAACTAAGTAACTTATTAGAAACCAAGTATGATGCCATTCAGGGTTACTATGTATCACAGCCATTAACTAAAGATGGGTTGGCTAATTTTATGGAGGAGATTAATTTAGGATTAATAAAAAAAATCTAATTATCCGTTTTTAAAGCTCACTTATCTGAAAATGGTGAAACACGCCTTTATCCTTGCCTTATTTCTTTATTTTTTGTTTAACTTCCTTGAAGTCTTCCATGTTTTCAAATTAGTAATTCTGGTTGGATATAAGAGTCCAACGTATTTCTCTAATGCTGCGTTATCCGTGCACATACTTGTTTAACATTTTAGATATTTCATTTGATTCTAACATCAAACTAGTTGGGCCTTAAAAACTACCAAAACATGATATAATAATTTAACTTTATTTACATTTACAACTCATACCATGCGGTAAGATTATTACTAAACGCTATTTGTGCAGCTCTGTAGGCAATTTTTTGCTTTTACAGATCCACAAATAGCGTTTTTTCAAGTTCAATCAAAATTAGTTTTTTGACTAAATGACTTATAAAGAGAAAATGGAAGTGAAAGGGTGGTAATTAAATGAAATTTTTAGAGAAAAATACTAAAGTAATTGTTCGATCAAGGATTTCCAGAAAGGAGCTTATAAGACCAATAGCCGATTATGTAAATGGCCAGCTTTATTCTAGTTTTATTGAATATTTGGAATTGCACATGCGAGAAATTAAAAGAACAGGATTTTTGTACTCACTAGGTGATATTGTTGGAAATCCAAAGTTATTTGAACGATTTGTTCAAAAGTTGGTTCATCCAGAGTACAAAATCATGTATGAGGAAATAAATAAGCCTATTTGGATTATTAAATCATATAAAAAGGGGACGCCACTTTTTTTAATACTTGATGGTAATAATATCCCCAATCCAACTTTAAAATTTCTTAATCAGGTTTTAAGTACCTATGGCTACATAAATAAAAGGCAAAAATATGAAGCGAAGTCAATAAAACCTAGTATTCAAAGCAATTTCAAGAAAAAATAAAACAATAATTTATTTCTATTCAAATAATAAGAGATAAATTGTAAAATATACTTAAAAACTATGCGAAGCACGCAAGTTATCTATTAATAGGTAGCTTGCGTGCTTTTTTTAGTCAATGAGGTGAAAAGATGAAAAAATTAATAATTATTTTAATAGCAATAATTACTCTATCAGGATGTAAAACACCAAATTACAGTACAGGCAAGGAGTTAAGTGGTGTAATAAAATCATCTATTGGTACCGAAGTTGCAACATATAATGGCTTTGTAATAGAAGTTACTGAGGACAATATGATTCGTATTAAAGTACCAAAAAGAGGGGATAAGATACAAGAGGGGTGGGCAGTTCATGAAGATGGTATTATAAAGGTTGCCTTGGCATCAGTTAAACTACCAGCAAACGATTTACCCCTTTCTAACGAAGCTAGTGATACATTGAAAAACTTACTTTTAAATAAAGAGATTACTTTAGATGTGCTTAACGCATCGGCTACTTCAGTTTCACCAAGAAACAATAACCTTAATGAGATACAAGGATATATTCATTTAAAGGATTCAGATACCTCTATTCAAGAAATTCTTATAAAAAATGGTTTAGCTATCATAGATAAAAACTCTCCATTTGTAAAAAGCTATATGTCAGAATTAGAGGATTTACAAACGACAGCACGTAATAATTCATTAGGTGTTTGGGCAATTGATGGCTTTGTAAACTTAACTAATTCATTTGAAGGGCATTTTGCAAATTTTGCTGATGTAGATGAGGTGGAAATGAAATTAATTCTTCAGGATATTAAAGCTAAAGGATCTGAAATAGGAAAATTACTAGAAAAATAACACGAAATATATAATTTAAAATATCCATTTGTTATTATTTAAGGTGAAATTTTCTTTTTTATAACATTATAATAAATGCTTAGTTTATTATTGATAAGAGAAATAAAGAAAAATAAAGGATTGATTATATGATGGAGAAAAAATCAAAAGTAAAAATTTCAGATATATATCCAATGGAAGAACTTAATATTAAGAAGGCATTATCGTTTTTAAATATACCGGAGTATGCAAAACCTGAACTATTGAAAGAATATCCAGAGTCTAGAAACTTTGATTCTAAACTACCGAAAGACATTTTTGATGTTGTTATTGATCCTCATGCATGCGAGAGATGGAATACAAGAGTTGGGCCAATTACAACAAACAACATAATCACTAACATATTTAAAGTAGCCGTTTTTACGAAACCTTATCGTATACAAGTGCTTGAAAAAGGGTTAGCCATTTTAGATGAAGAGTATGTCTTTTCTTTCGAATTTGAAAATGCCATTTTAACCATAACTACATTTTTCGGTAGAATTTCTTTAGTGCCTATGCTTTCAAACGTTGATTTATTAAGAAGATATAATCTTCAGTTTAATGAACAGGTGAAACTTAACATTGATATTAACGTTTTAGCTCAGCAGGAGCTTCCATATACCCCTACTTCAGTTATTGAACTTGAGGATAAGGAAAATAGAACTCATCTACTGTTTTATTTCAGAGGTAAAGTGAAGAATAATGACTTCTATTATCATTTAATGCGCGAGGAGAGAGATGGGTGGGATATTAAAATAATCGATTTAGCAAATGCTAATCGTTTTATTCTTTCTGATATCCAATTACATTTGATGGGTTTATTAGGACACAATTACTTCTTATTGAAATACATGAGTTACTTAGATCCTGAACGTTTAAAAGATTTACATGAAACTCATTCTAAAACAGCTATACGAAGATTTGCTGGAAATATCGACCCTAAATCTTTATATAAGAGGGGGATATTATAAGCGGGGGATTTATCTTTTTTTGAAGTTATTAAAGAGAGTGTGCGTAATAAATGGGGAACTTCATTATTGAAGGAGGACCAGCAATAGCTCACTTATTAGCATATAACAGTTTAAATAATAAATTAGCCTACAGTCGTGAAGACTGTAGGCTTTTAATTTTGTACCGTTATACCTCTTTAGGATAGCGTAAAAGGGGGAAAGAGAATTAAACTCCTTCTCTTTCTAATTTAATCGTATAAATTAGACGCTCCAGTGTCAATTTGTGCTTCAAAGTAACGATTCCAAGGAAGACTTACATCTGAATCAGTTAGTGTAGGAGCAGAATTAAAGAATACAAAACTTAAGCTTCTAGGCCCATTAATTTTTTCAATAACACGTCTGCCCGAGAAAGATTTTACAACTTCGTTTTGTGCAGCTTGCATTTGAGTTAACGTGTAATTATCAATAGCTTTTATTTGAGCATCTGTCATATTTTGAGACGGATCTAGTTTACCATAAATATCTGTGTTAAGAAGGCCCCTACCAACTTTCATATTCCATATATTACCAGTATACTTGCTTTTGATTTCATTTATAACATTTGTTTGTCTATTCCCTTTATAACCATAATCTTTTGCAATACGGTCAATTGACAATGAAGCAAAAGCTTTAGATGCATCTCTTAGTTTAGTTGGATCTGTTTCATATTTCATAAAATTCATTCTAGAGCCTGCAGTACCTAAAGCAATTCCCATGCGATTTCCTAAGGTGTTCCAAGCAGAATATGCAAGCATACGAGAGGCATTTGTTCCTGCTAAAATGTTGCTCATGATATAACTATCAGCAGTATAACCATAAAAATCCATCACAACTGTAGGTATACTGTTTACCATGTTACTTTCAAAAGCAGAAACTAATGCTCCGCGATAAATTGATTGTGGACTTAAAGCTAGGATACTTACATCTGCTGAATTTTTATCAGTTACATAAGTACCACCACTAATTTCAATTTGTTTTTTTAAAGTAGCATGTACACTTTCATAAGCATATTCATCATAAAAATCAGTTGTTTTTCCGTCTGTTCCAAAATACTCAACATAGTATTTTAAAGAAGGCTGATTGTAGAGTTCTTTCGTCATACGAGCTAATAAGTTTAAAGAAACACCATCAATATCAGATACAATTTTAGATTTATTGATAAGAACGTTATTTTGTTGCCATGTAAGCCAGTTAATCTCATTCGTTTGAATTGTGTCTGTACTTGAATCATCAACACCGAAAACAACATAATCAATTTTCTTGGCAGCTGTTTTGTCAACAACCACTTTGTTTAGATCGAACTTTCTAGCTCTAGCTTCATAATATTTAGCTCTAGTTGCTTCAGAAACCAAAGAAGTAGAAAATTGGATTTTCCCAGCTGGTTTAGTATTATCTGCTGCAGAAGGAGCAATATCATAGTTAGCTTTAACATTGGCATGGCTTGAAGAATTAAGAACACGAGGTTTCGATCCAAAATCTCGTAAATTCTTATAATCTCTCTCTGCCAAACCTTCATATTCTACAGTTGAAGCTAAACGCATAACAGAATCAAAAACATAAATAGGTTTGTTAGGGTTAGCGTTATCAATTTCATCAATGATATTTAAATTAGTAGTCCCTTGGGAAGTTGAGTATGCTGGTGAAAAGCTTCGGGATTCAACTAAACCACCAGAATGAATCATATCAGCTGAAAAGATAAATCCATCTGCTAAATGGTCATTATCTCTAATCCATTGAATTACTGCAGAAGCATCACCGCCATGGGACCCAGCTCCTGTTTTATCATTTTGTAAACTAGTAGCAATAATGTTTTTAGGTGGCATGATCAACTTAATACCGGCAGCCGCAGCCGCCTTTTTAACAGTATCAGTGTTCATAGGTCTGTCATCCAAAGGAACTAGCATAACTGTTTTGTTTGGATTAGGTACTTCTGGAATGGCTGCTTCAGCTTTTGTGAAAGAGAAACTGGATAACATGAGCCCAGCTGCTAAAACGGAAGCCAAAACCTTTTTCATTTTGTTTTTCAAGATAAACTCTCCTTAATAATTTTTTTATTATAAAAACTAAGGAATGATATATAAAACCAATCCTTAGTTTTATAATTCAGTAGTTTAATATGAATATTGGTCAATTTCAGCTAGTAAAGAGGAACCAGATTGCCCTTCATTAGCTGTGATTCGATCTAATTGGTGTCTAGGAGAATCTTGAAAAGCAACGCCAAATTTAACAGTAGGTGCTAAATCAAATCCTACTTCTAAAGCTACTTTCTCAACAGTTGCATTAGTTTGACCGTATGGATAAGCAAGTGTTTGCGTATTTCCAATTCCTACGTTGTTTTTAATAGCATCATAGGAAGCTTGTAAATCTGCTTTAATACGAGCTTCATATTGTTTTTGTGTTTCATTGTAGTACGGAGCTGAAAGTAAACTTTGACTAGCAGGGCCCGTAACACCATCATGCTTCTTATGAAGATCATGTGTATGACTTTGGATATCAATTAGTCCAGAATTTTTCATAATTTGAGCTTGGTTCCAATCAAAATGCTTTATATAACCAGGTGTTTGTCCCATTTGGCTTGAAACTACAAACATTGTTGCTTTCATTCCATACTGTTGTAGGATAGGGAAAGCTTCTGTGTAGTTATTTTCGTAGCCATCATCAAATGTGATAATGATTGGCTTATCAACGCCAGCTGGTAATTTACCAGTAGTTTTATATGTTAGGTATTCGTCAAATGAAACGCCATCATATCCTGCGTTTTTCAAAGCAGCAATTTGTTCTGCAAATTGTGAAGTAGGCATCTCTGCTCCAGAACCAGTTCCAGTAGGTGCAGTTGAACTAATGCTGTGATACATGATAATCGGAAATTTAAAAGTATCATGCACAATACCTACAACATAGTTGGGTGAACCATCCCAATTTACTTCAGTTTTATTAAAGCCTTGGGAGAATGTTCTAGTTGGAACCATTGTTCGTCCACCTTTTATGTACGGTGCTTGTAATAATGTAAATGGAACGCCATTCTTGTAAGCTGTTTTGCTTCCAATAGTTACTTTGATAACCGTACCATCATTATCTGTAATAGTGCTTTCCTTAGTTGTTCCGTTATAAACAACTGTTGCACCCATAGAAGGGATAATTTGCGAAATTGGAACCATTGTTGTTCCGTTTAAAAGTTCCGGCGCAGAATCGGCTGTAAAACTAATTTGTTTACCGTTCACATAAACATCTGGAGAAGAAGCAGTTCCTGCAAAAGCTTTTTCTGTATAACCTAAAGCTCCAAAACCAATTGCTAAAGCTAAAGAAGCAGAAACGATTTTCTTACTCATTCCTTTACCACCCTTTTGAAAATTCTTAGAGTTTAATAAATTTTTTGGCATTATTCGTAAAGCCCTCCTTTTCTATCTTACAAAATTAACTCACTTTCTCCTTGCTGGCATATACCCACAAAAAAAGAAATCCAAACAAAAATCCCTTTGATACCATTACTTATACATCCAAATAGTGGTGAGAAAATAGAACTATTGTTAAAATGACCAATATTAATATTATTATATTACAATTTATTTTTCACTATTTTTCTTGCAATTGATTTGAATTTCATATTTTTGAATATATTACCAACATTAATTTAATACTAAATTATTAGGTTTAATTCCGCTACTCCTTATGATGATTTAACAGACAAAATTAGCCCTCTTTTTAACTAGATATTATAAAGGGCTATAGGGCAGGGGATAGTCCAGTGTAAGTGTACAAAAAAAGTACAAACTCTTCTAAGTATAAGTGCAGACACTAGAATACAACTATCTTCTCTTATCCATTTCATTCAAGACTTTTTCGTCATCTTTTAAAGACATACAAGTATCAATGAATTCGTCTTTATATCAGAGTGACCTAAGTAATAATGTTATATCTCCTCCGCTGCGGATATAATTTACAACAAACGAGTGTCTTAATTTATGTGACTTTTACTACTTTTAAAGAAAGCAGAAGTATATTTATTAACGATGTTTTAAATTGTTCTTCTGTAAGGGGTTCTTGCACGTCATCATAGCACTCACGAAAAGGAGAGAGGATTACTTATTCTTTGTCATACTCTTATATTTCCAATCTAGTACACTTCCCGGTCTAATCAAGAAATTCTCCCTCAGCGATAGCGACACCAACAGCATTATTTTGTACTTATAATGGTATTGTGGAGTAAATGAAATTGAAACATCACTCAACCTATAGAGTAAGCCTAAGCTATTGGGTAAATTTACTTTAAAAGGCAAGCCAATTAAATTGCATTTTCTATGTAAAAGTCGCCAAAATTGGTACTTAAGATTTTTCCGTAAACCTAGATGACGGTAAGCTTTAATCTAAATTTGTCAACGAAAAATAAACAATTCCGAATTATCTAGTCGTTTTGCATTTAAGTATATAATAATGTAGAATAAAACTGACTTTATATTAACAAAATCTAGCAATATAAAAACATAATATGTATAAAGGATGGATGATTCTTAATGGGCCGTCAAAAAAAGTACGAGTTCCTTCGAATAATAGAACGAATGGAAGAAGACAATATATTACTTATAATTGCAAATATAAGAGAGGTTATTAAGGATTTAAATACCGGTAATGTTAATGTTTTATCACGACATTCTCATTCAGCAGAATATCCGTTAAACAGTGTTCCAAGGCACATTCAGGTATTAGAAGCATTTGAACCGACTGAAATAAGCCCTCAAGAATTTGATCAACTAACTAAACTATATAAAAATGATATTAATAGTTTTTTAATCTATACACCTATATATTGAATCTCCCTATAAATAATTTCCTCTAAGAAATGATCTTAGAAGGAGTAATAATGAGTGATAACAAATAATATAGAATATACAATAGATTATCGAAGATTATGAAAGTAAAAAGATCCACAATTCTAAATAAGTAACTCTAAACAACAGGTAAATCCTGTTGTTTTTTTATCATTCAAATATTCTAGGGTAGTTCGGAATAGTAAAATTTCTTTATGTGTATTATATCTATTAACAAAGTCGTATATATGTGGTAATATTAAGGAAAATAATAAGCTGAATTTGCGAAGAACGCATTTTATCCTATAAGGGATAGATGCGTTCTTTTTTATTTCTCAAGTAAAAAAACCTTGGCTATTTTTATATCCCTGATCGAACTCTAAAAGAGAACTATGTAAAACTACATACATCCCGATATACTTTATATCTTCAAATGTATCGGGATTGATAAGTCATCTAGATTAAATACAAATATAAATTCAAAGACCAAAGATACTTGTTGTATCTATTTTTTTAAGGAGACGAATTGTATGTCTAAAAAAACTATATATCCTTTATTGCTTTTAGGCACTTACATATTGCTTTTATGTTCTTGCCTAACTTATATCTCATTAGTAGCTTTAGGTGCGAAAGACCTTTTCATAGCTGCTTTCAAAAATTTACTTATATAAGTAAGAGGGATATGAGACTTAAAGAACTATTGTACCAAACGCTGTTTTTATCATTTCAATATAAAAACGCAAATGCTCATTTCTACAACAAAAAATCTTTTAGAATACAACTAATTTTAATCGAAAGGAAAGTTAAAAAATGACACGTGATGAATTTTTCAAAAAATTACCGACAAGTAAAGGGATTTGGATGGCTTTAGCATCTATAAATGAGTTGGTTAATGAGGGCTATACCCATGAGGATACAAATAAGATTCTAGAGTATGCCGTTCAAGAGCATACAAATTGTTTATTTATATGTGAAGAAAGAAAGTTTAATTGACATTTATAACATATTAAGCATTAGGCGAATTTAACTAAAATTATTGATAGGGGGATATGGGATTGGAAAAGAAGTTTATAGGTAGAATTAAGAGTGCTGAGTTTGGATTAAATGCTGAGAGACCCTTTCTCTATGGATTGCAATTATTGTTTGATATAAATGGTAGCGATATTACAACATTCAAAATAGTAAATATCAATGATAATTGTAAATGGGGAAAGAATTTTAGTCGTATGAAAGCTTTAGAATTAAATGCTTTAGAAATTTGTATTATTTTAAAAGAGGCCAAAGTAAATTTTGTTTCTCAATTAATAGGTAAACCAGTTGAAATAACATTTGAAAATAATTTGTTTAAATCGTTCCGAGTGCTAAACTAAGTGCTTAGATGTTCTATACAATGAATATTGCTACTTTTTAGGAAGAATATCGTACTTATTTAGAAAGAATTTATTATGCTGAAGGAATAAAACTACTGCTAGTCAGAAGCACCAATACATTGTCTATTACGACATGATGGCCAATGAAGTTACTCTATAGTCAATACCATCGGAGATGATTATATTACTGATGCAACTATATCTGTAAACAAATTTAGAATTCTATGCACCTAATGGTACTTTTGCTTTTTATGGGGATGTAAAAGATCATGATACTGGAAATGCTGGTCCAGATAATATACTGGCTCATAATGAGTGCTAATTCGGGTGATACAGTCACCTCTTACTGGTATAGATGCTACAAATGATTACGTAACAATTGATTTTACAATAACTTATCCGTAATATAGTGTTTTCAAGTCTCAAAAACTTTCGTTTTTGAGACTTTTTTATGTGTTCTATTGGATATTGAAAAAATGTTATATTACATCCAGTTTTTTTAATAGGTAGGGCTTCATATTTATTTTATTACATCTTCTAATGTTTCATTTGATTTAATATTTGTTTCATCTTTAAAATGACCCAAAAACGATTATTGTGGTGGGTTATCCCAACTGTTCCTCGATTGACATAGATTGATTTAGTCCCATTCCCAGTACCAGCTATTGGAGTTAAGAATGGGTATAGTAAGCCTTGATCCGAGTGGACGAATGCACCTTCTGTTAGTTAGTGGCTCTATTTTAGTGTTATGGTAAAGAAATGCAAAAATAGAAGTTTTTATATTACGGAAATCAAAAAAATGAAAAATCGAGTTTGAATTTAAGCATTTTGTCCGATAAAAGAATAGGGGAAAAATTAAACGAGAAAAGAAGGGAAGGTAGTGAACTGGGAACGGCATTCTTTTTAGTCTAAAAAGAAACTGAAAAAAAACACATTTTAAAAACTAAATGAAGACAAAAGGAGAGCTGTTTTTGAAAAAATTATTTGGAACCTTAAAGGGGAAGCTGTACACATTATTTGCTCTAATCTTACTAATTCCGGTTATTTCCGTAGGGAGTTTATCGTATCTTTCAGCAAAAGATTCAATAAAAAACGAAATACTTTTTAGTGCAAATGAAAGTGTAGGAATTTTAAATACACTAATCGATCAGACCATTAATGAAAAAATAAATGACATCACTGTTTTTAGCGAAATTGATTCTTCTATGTATGAACAGCAGGGAGCTGCAATAAAAACAATATTTCAACAATATATAAAGCTGCATCCGGATGTTCAGAGCGTTTATATTGGAACAAATGAGGGAGCATTTTTTCTAGAACCAAAAACAAATAGCGCCGATTACAATCCTTTAGAACGAGACTGGTATAAAGAGGCTACAGCATTGAAGGGAGAAGTCCTAATAACGAAGCCTTATATAGGTGCAGGAACTGGAGATTTGATCGTAACAATTGCTCGTCAGGTAAAAGATCAATCTGGGGTAATAGCAATCGATATAAAATTGACAAATCTCCAAAAAATCGCTAGCTCTATCAGTATTGGAAAAAATGGATATCCTTCTATTTTTGATGAAGATAAAAAGGTCATTTCACACCCGACTATAGAACAGGGTAGTGAAATAAAAGAAAGCTTCATCGACAAAATGTACGACAGCAAATCTGGCACGTATGATTATGTATTTGACGGTGATGACCGAATTATGTTCTTTACAACGAATGAATCGACTAACTGGAAAATTACTGGAACAATTTTCGCGAAGGAAATTGACCAATCAGCATCATCTATTTTAAATAAGACGTTTCTCGTACTAATCGCTGCAATTGTAATCAGTGGGATTGTATTCTTCTTTGTCATGAAGGCAATTATAAAACCGATTAAAGCGCTCAAAGATAGTGCAGTAACCATAAGTAAGGGTGATTTAACTGAAAAAGTGACGGTAAAATCTCATGATGAGATTGGACAGCTAGGGCAAGCCTTTAACGATATGCAAGACAGTTTAAGAACTCTTATTCAAAAAATTGAACAAAATGCTGAAGAGGTAGCCTCGTCGGCAGAAGAGCTAACAGCCAATGCTAATCAAACAAGCATTGCTACAGAAAAGGTGGCCATTTCGATACAAGATGTTGCTACGAGCGCAGACACGCAAACGACGAGTGCCAACAAGAATGCAGAATCGCTACAGGAACTTTCTAAGGCCATTCTTCATATTGCAGAAATCTCTTCTACGGTGACGGATCTTTCACAGGATGCTACGCTGCAGGCAGATGAAGGTGGAAAGGCAGTCAAGGATACAAAAGATCAAATGCACTCTATAAATGTATCGGTGTCCGATTCAAATGCGAAAATTCAATCACTACATGAACGCTCTAAGCAAATTACATCCATTTTAGATGTAATTACAAGCATTGCAGATCAAACGAACTTACTTGCTCTCAATGCAGCAATCGAGGCAGCAAGAGCAGGAGAGCACGGAAAAGGCTTTGCAGTTGTTGCTGATGAAGTAAGAAAGCTGGCGGAGCAATCGCAGGAATCTGCAAAGCAAATTTTCGAGCTAATCCATGGCATTCAGTTAGAAACAGAACAATCTGTAAACATCATGGCGAAAGTTACAGAGGATGTTCAAAATGGACTACAAGTCTCAGATGAAGCCATCACTAAATTCCAAGTGATTAAAACAAGCATGGATAAAATTACTCCTAAAATGGAAGAGGTTTCTTCTGCCTCTGAACAAATGTCAGCAGGTGTACAAGAGGTAGCAGCTATAACAGAGGGTTTAGCTTTCTCTGCAAAAGGAAATTCAGCTGCTTCAGAGGATGTAGCGGCATCTACAGAGGAACAATTAGCTTCGATGGAAGAAATTAATGCTTCAGCACAAGCTCTAGCACATATGGCGGATGAGTTAAAACAGCTCATTAGTCAATTTAAATATTAACAGAATCAGATATAACATACTTTTTTACATCTTCTTATTATTCGAATATAAATAAAAGTACCCTATAAAAGAAACTTTTTAAGTGTCTATCTTATAGGGTACTTTAAATGAAAAGGAAAGATTATTAATTTCTGAGCTCAATTTTTTGATGCTTTGACATTAAATATACAGATATTTAATTTATAACTTTTACCCATTTGATTTTGACTTATTCCTAGGTGCAAACCATCCGATTAGGGCAATACCTACTAAAACTCCATAGAAAATCATAGTCCAGGCAGTACCGTGAGGGAAGTGTTGATTTAAAATACCTATATCCTCATGGGCGAGAGTTATTATAGCTAGTTTGACACCAACCCATGCAACTATTGCATATGCTGTTGTTTCCAATGCTGGACGTTTTTCAAGTAGTTGAACAAACCAAGTTGCTGCGAATTTGATTAGGACTAGTCCAGCAATCCCTCCAAGAACAACAACAATAAATTGCCCTCCATCCATACCTCCAAAATTAGCTAAGGGAGAATCGGGAAGACCGAGAGCTAGAGCAACTGCAGCTAGTATTGAATCGATTGCAAAAGCAAGGTCAGCTAATGCAATCTTTGCAACAGTTGGACCAAAACCTTTACCAGCGACTTCCTTTTCATCGTCCTTATGTATATTCTTATTGTCTTTCTCAAACAGTGCCTTAATGACATGTTTTATTCCTAGATAAAGAAGATAGATTGCTCCTATCGCTTGAATCTGCCAGACATTCGCAATAAAGGAAATCGCAAAAAGCGCAGCAATTCTGAAAACTACAGCCAAAATGATTCCGTAATTTATAGCTCTTTTTTTTTGTTCTTCAGGTAAATGCTTGGCAATAACTGCCAGTACTAGAGCGTTGTCCGCCGATAATAATCCTTCTAAACCTATTAGAATTAGCAATGCCCAGGCATACTCTAACCATATTGACTCCATTAAAAAAATCCCCAATCTTTTAAATATAATGACAGGTATAGTCTCGATAATTATAGAATTTCCTAATTAGCAACTAAGTATACTTGGAGAATATTGAAAAAAGCTATAGTATATGTTTCTGCACAATATGAGGAAAGTAACTATAAAAGGGTCACCAGGCTGGGAGCGGCGACCCTTAAATCGGAAGTGTCAATACAATTTAATACTCTCTATCCATGAAAGTAACGCCGATAATTATTGAGGTGATATATAACAATACCCATCTAATTAATGAAATCTTGAGGAATACATTCACGGACACCAGAATTTCTCAAAGAGTTAAATAAAGCTGCACCGATCCTTAATAAAACATTAGTATCAGTTCCATTTTCTAAATCATAAATTACGTAGTATGCATTATCAACTGTAAAAATACATTTTCTTTCTAGTTCAAATCCAGGTGGTACAGGTGGAAGATTAATAACTGGTCGAACCACAGGTGTATCTCCTTCATCTCTAATAAAATTGAAAGTTTGCTGGTCAATCTCATAGATATTAACTGGATCAATCTCTACACCTTTTTCTGGAATTGTAATTTCATCTTCAACTAATAGGAAAAAACGCTCGTTTCGGAAATTGAAAAGACTTCTCGAGCCAATTTCAAATGATGCCATTTTATTTTCACCTCCTCTTCATTATTAAGTTATTCATATCGAATACAGTTTTTTGGACAAAAAGGAAGGTGGAGTGAAGAATAATTAATATAACAATTTATAGTAGTTGTTCTAGCATGACTGCTAAAAGGCGGATGGATAAATGGTTGTGGTTACAGCATTTGATTTGACAGATATGATTGTCATAGGAGAAGAACAGTCATATCAACAGGTCGGCTAGACTTTTTATAATCATACAAACGATTTTAAAAGAATAGATAAAGTTACTCGATTATGTGCTGAACAAGCGATAAAGGCTAATGACGAATATCAGACTCCATACCTCATATTTAGAATGAAATAGGATAATTCCCATACTACTTAATATTACATTACATATTAACACTATAATAAAAATCTAAAAGAGGGGGATTTTAGCCATGTATATAACTATTTTCTATCTGTTTGTTTTAGCAATTTTTATCAGCGCTATTGGTGGCTTTATGTTTTATAAAATTCTTTGTAAGATTTTTCAATTATCAAAATCGCTTAATTATATACTGGGAGGAATAGCATCTTTAATAATAAGCTACCCAATAACAAGATTGTTGCTATTCGGAGGAGTTTGGTACTTCCACTTGCCTATCGCAGGGCTTGCAGTAATTCTATATGTTATATTCCTTATAGTGTCAAATAAGGGCTCGAAGGAAAATTAGCCTTGAATCAGACAGAAAGAGAAAAAACCACCTGGGTTTTCAGATGGTTTTTTTGCCTAGCAAACCAATGTCCTGATTAACTGTGCCTCTGAGATTTATTAAATGGAATTGGTTGAACAAACAAAAGTCTATGCAATATTTTATACACGTTCCAGGTAGTAAGACTATCTTAAAACGCTGTCAACTCAACGATGTATAAAATCTTGCATACACAATAACTAGTGATTCAATCAAAAAGGCAGTAACGACAAGGGTTTATCCGTTGTCGTTACTGCCTACTTCTATTGTTATGTAAACCTAAAGTGTATAGGAAAGCCTTAACTGTTTACCGATATTTTGTTTCCCAAGGGATGGACTTTATGAATACAACCCCTTTTAATTTTTATATTGTTCTTTTTCAAATTCTTCCTCTAGCTCTCCTGTTACTGCGTTAAACGCTAAATAAATCATATTTTCCTTGTCCTTATCCCAACCGATAACCATCACAATCGGAATGTTTTTTTGTAGGGCTTTAGTGAAACTAAAATTATATCCCTTAGCAAAAGTGTCGCCTGGGTATATTTTGGTGATTTTTTGTCCCTTTTTTAGTAATTCAGGCGTGTCATACTTAAATTCTTCCACTCTAGCGATAAAGTAACTTTTGGGCATAACTTCTAATCCAGTAGGCACATGCGCTTTTTCATTTACCTTTCCATCTCGTAAGATGTACATATTATTGTTGGAGCATATGGGTCAAATGCATTTACACATCGTCAAATTATTCCCGAAGTGACTTTTTGTTTAGAAAAGCTTTCTTCAAATGATAAGCATTTAAAAGTAATTATTGCTCATGAATTTGGTCATGCTCTTCATAATATTTTATCAGATCAGGAGGGGATGGATTGGTCTAAAGTTCAGTGGGTTCATCCCTTTACAACATTGTTTCAGGAAGGATTTGCAACGTTTTTTTCAGAACAAGTTGCTGATGCTGATAAATCGGTCTATTTTTTATACGATGATACTGGAGAAGAATGGTTAAGATTTGCAGAGAACAACAAAAAAGAGATTATCTCTACTTTTTTGGAAGATATAAACAAACGAACACAACCTGAGATTTTCCATGAATGGTTTTCTATTAATGGAGGTTCCTACTTTGGTTTCGAACGTTTAGGCTATTTTATTGGATACAATGTGATTCAAATCTTGATTGAAAAGTATCAAGAGACAAGGGCCGTTACACTTGGGAAAGAATCTACCTTTCATAAAGAAATAGAGAATGTACTTTTAGAACTTAGTTAAAACGTTTAATTTATAGTTAAGTTATTCAACAATCGGGCGCAATTCTTGTAAAAGATTAGGCGCTCATTTTCATTTAAGGGCCATTTAATTGAATAAAATACAATTGTAGGTTTGTAATAAAGTTTGATTAAATTAATGGATATCAACCTTGATATGAGAATAGATCTAAAGAGCATGTTTTGAAAAAAGATTGATCAAAACATGCTCTTATTTAATGTAGCAGATTAAATTCTTTATAAAAAAGTTTGATTATTTTTTAAACCCTAGTTGTACTATAGGCCCATTTGTTTAAGTGCAGGTTTGTAATAAAGTTTGATTAAAAGCTCCTCATGCCACCATTCAAATCCATATTTAAGAAGCAACCATTGAATTAGATGTACTCAAGCGATATTTTGCAACCTCATCCTCCTAGGATTTGTTATTTCTACCATGGTGTTTCAGTTTTATGTTCAATAACTTGTAATACTTTCGGTTCAACAACTTTTAACATTTGTTCACTTGAACGATTGCTTTTAGGAACATCATCATTATTTTCACCTTGAATTTGTCCTTCAGCCTGTGTTTTTGCAATCACATCAATCACTTGTTGTTTAGAGACATTTTTAGATGCTGCAATCTCGACAACAGATTTACCTTTTGCTAATTCTTGTTTTAATTCTGTTGGGCTAATTTTTAGTAAAGAAAACAGTTTTTCATCGTTTAGAAAGGAATCAGCAGTATAATCAGGCTTACCATTTGTAGAGAAAAAACCTTCTACTTTAATGTTTGAAAGTGTAGTCTCACCTCCGATTAGAGAAACACTGATTGTATTGTCTTGAACAAATACCTGGTAGAAAGGTGTTTTTGATCCCTTTTTGGTGTAATTCAACATAAACGTTTTTTGATCCGGGTTCTCCATTTGCTCCATAGCAAACTCGTACTCTTCGATGTTGCCAAACATTTTATCAATTAGATAATCTACCTTCGACTTGATTTCCTGATCGGTTAAGGCAGTGAGTGGTTTCTCCTTTGGCTCCCAATTCTCCTGATTCACGTGTTCAATCGCACCTGTAATACCGTTTGTATGAAGGGAAATCTTCTTGCCAATTCCTCCTTTTTCCTGCAGTATGAAGCTTGTTTGGACACCTTGAACCTTACTTGCATTGATAATCTCAAACGATTTTGTTTCGGGAAATGCGTTATACAGCTTCTCTAGTGTTGCTTTGCCAACCTCATCCACCTTGACTTGTTCAACAGTCATTGGTGTTCTAGTAAGCATTTCAATCAGGTTAGGGGCCGCAAATGCTGCGGTTGGAATCAAAATCGCAGTAGCAACTAATCCACTAATTAATCGTTTTTTCATGTTTATTTCGCTCCTTTTTCGTTGGAAATATTGAGAATAGGATTGTTCTATTCGTTTGGAAATGGCCGGAGGGCACTCCATAGTTTCTGCCTCTTTGTGCAGATATTCACGGATTTTGCGTTCAATTGGCATTGATTTCTTCCATCCTTTCTGGGGGGAGATTACTTAAGTTTTTTCGAAGCACCTGAAGGCCAGCATGATACCTGGACTTGACCGTACCCAGCGGAATTTCGAGCAATGTCGCTATTTCCTCAAGTTTATAGTCGTGAAAAAAGCGAAGGACAATCACCGATCGTTGTTTATCGGTCAGTTTTTGGATTGCCTGTGTTATCATTTGCTTCGTCCCATCCATCAACACAGAAGGTTGATCCCAATGAGGCTCTTCCCGAGAAAAGGCACGGATGCGTTCAAAAATTCGGAATCTCCGCCAGCTTTTGACCCGAAATCTCTGCACTTGACGGATTACCAAGCCGTTTAGCCAGAAGTGGAAAGGTCTGTTCGTATCATAGTTAGCAAGTGAGGTCCACATTTGCATATATATCTCATTCATGACATCTTCCCGATCCTGCTGATGATCCACCAGAAAGGAGACTGTCCGGTAGACGTCCTGATAGGTGGCATCATACATCGTACGAAACGCCTGTTGATCACCTTCTTTCATTTTTTGGAGTAATTGGTACATATATTCATTTTGCATTCAGAGGGTCCTCCTAAGTAAGCTTACACACTATATTGTCTCTCTATCAAAAAAAGGTTCGGTTCTTTGTTTTTTTTTGCAAACGGCTGAGTGTCGGCGGCCATCGATCAGGAAGACAATCAGGAGTACAACGACCCGTATGCCAGCCGTGGTTCATTTGCTAGTAAGCAATCAGGAGATAAACGTGGTAATTGGATCGTCGATGACTATTTCTGTGAGGGGGAAAGAAAAGAGCCTTGGATTGACCAAATAGTGGTGAAGTATCATCGTACAATCGAACATTATTTTATAGCACTTAAACAAGCTGGTTTTTCAGTTCTAGATTTACGTGAAGGTACACCAAAGCGTGAACATTTTAGTAGTGAAGAAGAATTTATTAGAAGACAATGAATTCCGATTTTACTGGCTTTTTCTTGTGTGAAGTAAATAAATTTCCTAATATTGATTCTTGAACTAATAGGGGCTTTTGTCGAATAACGATCTTCCACAATAGGGCGCTTTTCTTTAATGATAAATGAATCTTTCTTTATGAAATTGCCTCTTAATTTAAGAACCGAAAGGGTTTTTCTTGTTTATTTTAAAGAGGTTTTTTTATCGTTGCAATATTGAAATACTAAATGAAGGATTGGAAGTGTTATTTTGACAGAACTAATAAAAAGGCAATTAAAAAATAAATATGGTAATTTTTCTCCCATTCGTTTAACTGGAGGTTATACAAATACAACTTATTTATTAGATGGGACACATCCTTTATTAGTTGTTAAAGTGGCTAATACTTTTAGCCAGGATATTTATAATGAAATAAATTGTTTGAAATTAATTCAAGAAACAGGAATAGCACCAAAATTTTATGAACTTTTGGAAAACAATGATAATCAAATAACAGTAATGGAATACCGAGAAGGGAAAAATGGACAAGCAATTTTTGATGATAACGGTGTTGAAAAAATAAAAGAGTTATATAAAAGTTTAGGTAAATCTCTTGCTAAAAACATACATTCCAAAAAATATAATTTTAGCTCAAATGGAATAAAAGAATGTGACTTACACGCTATAAAAATGAGTTTAGATTTTGTTCCTGAAGAACTAAAAAGAAAATCTAAAGTGATATTACAAAAAATCAATGATTCTAAAATGGATTGGGTTTTAACGCATGGTGATTATGGAATGCACAATGTATTATACACCGAAGATAACGTCCTTACTGTTTTAGATTGGGAGTGGTCTGAATGGGCGAACCCTTTAAATGATGTAGGTTGGGTATGCTGGTTTACCAAACTTCACTATCACAAACAAGCGGATTCATTAAACAGCGTTTTTATTGAACAATATAAAACCAATAACCCTATTTTTTTATCTTCTGAAACATTAAAGGGTTATTGTGTTTATAAAGTATGGAAAATCCTACATAAGATTAAAAATGCGCCATTAGAAGTGCAACAGGAGTGGATAAGACGTTTGGAATGGACAATAGAAACTGATATTTTTGATTTTATCAACTAATTCAACAATCGGGCGCGATTGTTGAATAAAACTTAGATTTTTAAACGATTAACGTGAAGTTTCTTAAATAAAAAAATATACAACTATATTTTTAACCCCGTCCTATATTGAACGGGGTTAGAAGGAAATAGGCCATGTTTAAAATACTAAAATAAGCCCTACTCCGCATGGGAATAGGGCAAGTAAATTTCTAATATTTTCAAAATATTATTGCCATTCAAGTCTAGCATATACACTAGAATTATCTGCATAGACCGCAAGATCTCTAGTTATTGTGTATAGACCAGTTCTTTGAGTTGCCTTGAATTTCCAAACGGCTCTTGCTGGTGTAGAATTTGTTGACCATTCATTAGTAACCTTACTTTCCAAAGTCTCCCAACTATATAATACCATATCAACATATAAGTCTTCAGGAGCTGTTATTAACGTTTGCCCACCCTGTATACGAGTCACTGTTGTTTTATAAGAAATATCCCATACCATATCATTATATTTTACTGTAACAGTACAATAGTTATATCCAGAACCACCTGTACAACTTCTACTTGTAGGTACCTCAGTATACCCAAAAGATGAAATCGAAGTTGCCTCTTCTTCCACCATTTGCAAAGAAATTCTCGAACCATCGTCAAATTCTATGATATTTGTTTCACTATTCGGAAGAAAATTAAGTTCTTTCTCTTTAATTTTGTCAGGATTTTGTGAATCTAATAATTCCCCATTTAATACTTTTTGAATTAATTTTTCTCCTGTTACTTCATCAATACCCAATGATGTGTAATTTTTTCTTAATTTTTCAATCTCTGTTTCGTTTAAAACCACTTCACTTGCACTAGAAGTACTGACATTCACTAGAAAAAACATTGTTAAAGTAAAAATTACAGCAAATATTTTCTTGTTTTTCATCATTCCATTTCCTCCTTTATATGATAATACATTTCCAGATTACCACAATATTTCAAAAAGTCTATATATTTAACATTTTTTAATAAAATATCTATAAATTACCATTTCGACGCACTGTAATGATTTTTAGTATTATATTACCAATATCTACTAGAATCAATGTGTACAGGGCTTAATTATATTGGAGGAAATGCTTATGGGACTTAATGAAGGAAATGTACAGAAATTTTTAGACTGGACGTAGACGTTGCAATTAAATATAACTACACAATGTGAAGATATTACTCATTGGAAAAGGAGAGTGAAGATAGATGATATTAAAAATAATTGCACTATTACTCTCTATTACTGGTTTAGTTATTATGCGATATAGAAAATTCACAGTCATTGCTACTTCACCTTCAGGAGATGTAACCACAATTAAATTACGTGCCTGGGGAAGAATAAATGCAGTGGAAAGAGCAGCAAGAAGAGTTGGTATCGATGATGATTTAACATATTAAACATTTACAGTAACCGAATTTAAAAAATAGAATTTGCGGGGGAATGAGGTTTTAATCATGCCCGTTTATTTTAAATAAATCGAAAATTGAAAATAAAGAAACAATTAGGAGTTGTAAACATGCAAATAATAGAGCAAATTGATCTATTTAGTGAAGAACTATATACCCAGCCATCTTTAAACATTATTAAAGAACATATTACAAAGGTTTGCCCCAAATATGAGGATACATTATTAAACAATCATGTGATACCATTATTGCAAGGAGCTAGGGTTAAAACAGATAATCTAAAAATTTGCGTTCGAAGTGTATATGAAAATTGGATGGTAGTAGAAGCGGCCACTAACACTACATGTATTTCAATGACAGTATGGAATAATGGCAATAAAGATTATGTTCATTGGAGCTCTAATACTATCAACGATGCTTTTCTAAAACAATATTTTCATAATCGAACAAAGCCTTCCCAAGTGTACTATTTAGAAGAAGATATAGAAAGCTTAGTTAGTAATTTTTTTAACTATAAAACCTAAGTAAGGTTTATAGTTGTTTAATTTTGAAAGGAATGAATGTGATGCACAATAAAGAGAAGGAATTAGAAGAGGGTCTAACTATGAAGGAAGTCGCTGAGACCTTAAGCGTCGCTGAGTCTACCGTATACAAATACATTCAAAAAGGACTTCTTGAAGAAATTGAACAACCTAATTTTAAATTTGCAATTAATGGCCAACGTCTTTTTACAGCTGAAAGTGTTTCCGATTTAAAAGCTAAAATGACTGATACAAGTAACCAAATGAGTTTAAATTCCTATGCTGAGGAAAAGAAAGTTAGTCCAGAGCTTTTAAAAAGAATAATTGCAGAAAATGATATTGAAATTCCTAAAGGCACACATGGATTGCGACAAACTTATCTCATTTCACCTGAAATAAAAGAAACACTGGACCAACTTATTTTAGAAAATACTTTTGTACATTTCAGAACTAAAAAAAATTTCTATAATAGTAAATTGAATATCGCGCTATTACAACCATTTGTTGATGGAAACGGAAGAAAATACCGCGTTATGATTGAAGGAAAAAGTTGGGGATTCTACACAGAGACTGGATTTTTACCATTTGAGAATCTAAACAATTCTAAACCATTATACGACATACATAAGCCAACTGTTCGATCCACAATGTATGTTAATTTTTCGATACCAAAGAATGAAAAAAACGCTTATCTATATGTAGATGCTATTTATAATGTATTTGGTATTGAAAATGCACAGTTATTATTAACTGATGAAAGTATCAATGGGCGACTAAAAATGAACGACTGGAAGGTATCTGCAGAATCAGAGCATATTCAAAGACTCTTAGAATTAAATGATTATACACATAACGGTGAAATTAAGCATTTAGACAATACGTTACAGGTGATTAGCTTTGATAAACGTGTTGTAGTTGTTCTTCCTAAGGTTTATCATGAACAACTATCAGAATTAGCTAATAAGCAGAATAAGACTGAGAGTATGATGGGGCAAAAAATCATCCAAGATTTCTTTAATAAAAAACAAGACTAAAAAATTGCCAGCACTTTAACGACAGTTAAGTAATTTTGAAAATTTTATTGAACAATCAGATCTTGTTATAATACCGACAAAGCACATATATTTCGCAATTAAATTTTGAATGGGAACACCCCTTCATTAACATGAAAAAATTGCCAAAAACATGCAGTCTTTTTCGTGTGAATGAAGGGGTTTTTTGTAGTCAAAAAGGGGGGAATAAACATGTTAAATCTTTCAAATTCATAGGATATGCAGCAAGTTAAACGTTTCCCTAAAAAGTTAAAAAGAAATCATGCATCATACGGGGATACAATACAATTCGAGAGAAACGGCTTGGAATTCGGCTTTTTCCCATTAACTTTCCTAACGTTGTAAATCCACATTTCCCTGACAGGAACCCACTTTGTATACTATAAATAGTTTGTTTGTGACTAGTTAAGATAATTGTAAGAACGCTTGTACTACCCCAAAATTTAATTATGCATTCAGTTAATTATATCTATTTTTTAAAAAGTTTTTACCTATTTAAATCATTATACAACTGATCACAAATTTGTCGATGAATCCAAGCATTATCATCTATATCTACATGTGAGGTAAGGATATGTTTTCTTCCATCTATACAAGATACTCTCCTCCTATTAGAGTCCCAGTCCTTCTGGAATTCCTCTTTTATATTATCGGCACCTGGGACATCAGTATATCCACAAGATAGACCAGCACTAGGTGAACTACAAGGTATTCTCCCTATTCCTGTGCATGGTTCTCCATTTATAATACTGTTATTTTGATACCAGTTTTTGATTAAATTACCTCTAGGTGGATCTACTGATTCCATACTATTTCTAGGCCCAAAAACTGGATCTATGAGCCCGATAAAGTCGGGGACCCGGTTTGTTGCTCTAGATAAAAGACAAGCCGCCCACCCTCCATAACTGTGGCCGATTATAGCTAAATAACTTGGACTAGTTGTTCTTTGATTAATCTCGCTATTTAGGTCTTCGATCCATGGCATACCAAAGGGGTTATCATCTTCATTGTGGTTCCAACTTCTTCGGAAAATATTGTTAACCTTTACTTCTAAAGGAATTAGTTTATCTCTTATACGATCACGTAAACTAGTAATACCAGAGGGAGAACTGACTCCACCACGTCCGCTGATACAGATAATTACCGCTTCACTGTTCAATAAATAACACCTCTTTTATTTAATTCTGTAAATATTCAAGATACCCTAAACAAGCCTACAGGTGTATTTTAGCTAATGAACTGTATTTTTATACTTTTATATGAAGGACTGCCTGATCTTTTGCGTATTATTACTAACTTAACGAGGGAGCAGCTCTACACAATCTGAAAATTCGAAATACCCTGTTGCAGCATCAGATATGTTCCATAGTCTTTATTTTAACTTTGAAAATGCAGAAGGGCTTAATAAATGGTACATGCATTTGTGGATGCATAAAATTAAAGTGATTTGTTCTGAATTGCACCTCTGAACGAATTTAATGGTTTTACATCTATGCATAAACTCACCTCATAAAATCTTAACTTAATTACCTCCATAATATATGTTGTTTAGGGAAATGAGATAAGGCAATTAAGTTTTAAACATTAAGAAATTCAAAGGGGAATAAGGGGGAATATGGGGTGTAGCAGCGGTTAGGTGAAGAAGATCAAATTATGGATTCTTTTGGGTATCAGGTAGATTGCTACGATGAAGCTAAAAACAACCAATAGCTATTGGATATGTAGAAAACAGGAACTAATAAAGGTAGTGTCACTCGTCAAAGAAGTGACCCTAATAACAAAAATAGAAGAAAACAATTAATCATTAAGTTTGTGTAACTAATTCTACAGCTTCCACAACTAATGGAGTTCCAGCTGTGATTGTACCAGTAACACCATTAAATGTTAACTCTGTTGCAGAAATTGTATATGAATCACCTTCTTGTAATACACATTAATAAAGAAATTATTGTATCCATTAGTTATCACAGGGAAAGCAGTAGCAGCAATAGTGTACCGTCTGTGACAGCTAAATTTGGTTTAAGGAGTCCAGAAGAGTTACAAGAAGAATAAGATGATTACATTGAAAAAGATTAAAAATAAAAAAACCATAACGGCGAGGTCATTACAGTTTTAAGGTAGTATGTGAGAAAATCTCATGACAATATTTATTATGACCATATTAAAATTAAATTGTACATTTTTTTCAAATAATGTGAAAAACCCCAGTTTATACTGGGGAAACGGTTTGTCAGGTTTAATAAAAGTATTATTTTTCAGGGTAATCTACATGTAATGGTGGTGGAACTAACCAGCCTTTATTTTTATTAAGACGTAGTAGTTTAGCACCGATTTGAGCTTTAGCTGTATGGAATTGTCCATACATTAATGCGATATCTTCACGAATAGAAATGCCCATTGCTTGACTGCATGCAACTAATCCAGCCGCTAGGTCGGCACTAAGTGCAGCGCTAATTTCTGGATCATTAAACTTTGCACCTGCAGGGATATCTTCCATTCTTGCTACCGGTCTTTCAGGTGAAGCAGGAGGTAAACCAATACCATTTGTTTTAAGGATTTTCTCTAATTGTTTTACTTCTTCCCTGCAAAGTTCTACGATATCTTCAATTATTTTTTTTAGATCTTCGTCACCAGCGTGATTATAAAAAGTTTGATAGCCAGAAATCATACCATAATCTGCAATTAAATTTGACCAAACACTAAACACTTCACCGTAATGTAATGGCTCGTCTTTTGGATTTCCACCAAGAATACCCATACTTTCACTTCCTTTTCTTATTTTAGCTAAAGCAAGGTTAGTATGGGTGAAAAAATAAATATAATTCGTTTTTTAGAAATAAAAAAGGGTCACTGAGTTGGAAGTGACCCTAAGTTATAAATGAGGGAGGCTGTGACGGTCAACCAACGCCACAGCAAGTGCGTGCGATACACTCGATATTAGAGTGTGCTAATTGATATTATCTATACATTTAAAAAGTTGCAACGTCGTCAATCGAATAAAATGTGTATGAAGGTTAAATTATGTATTGGCGGGATAGCTAAGAGTATTTGCTTAACACTACTTGTTGTTTTGTATAGTCAATGGACTCAGAAATTAAAAATAAAAAGCCTCAGTGTCGTCACACGCTACAGCAAACTAATGAACAATAAAAGAAAATGTTCAGCAAACAAATACTTATTAGTTATATCAAAAGGTAGAATTTGTAGATGTAATTTTTCAATGAAATCACTAGTGCTATGTCTATTTCATTATTTTTAATAACAATATTATGAAAAAAAAGGGAGGAGATGATCTAATGAGATTTAGTTTTCAAAGAAGGTTAAACAGAGAAACGGATGTCACTGGAGAGATAGGCTATCAAGAAATAACTGGAGTAACTGGTTCGACAAATCACCAAGGGCTAGCAGAAGAGATAGATTCACCTGGTTTACAAATTATAGAGGGGAAAATTGGGGCAACAGGAGCGACTGGTCCAATTGGTCTACATGGAGTAACCGGAACAACAGGAGCAACTGGAACAACAGGAGTAACTGGTCTACAAGGGGCAATTGGAGCAACAGGAGCGACTGGTCTACGAGGAGTAACCGGAACAACGGGGGCAACTGGTCTACAAGGAGTAACCGGAACAACAGGAGCAACTGGACAACAAGGGGCAACTGGAACAACAGGAGCAACCGGATCAAGTGGTTCGGGGTTAATGGAGGTTTTTCTTTCTACAGATCAATCAGTAGGAAACAATGACTTTCTTGGATCAGGCACTTCATCAGCTTCTTTTGTAAGAAGTTCAATAGTTATACCAGAGAATGCTACGATAAAAAGTATTACTTTGAATATACGTGACCATGGTCTAAGTGCTGGACAAACAGCTTCTGCCCAAATATTTACAAGTTCAAACTGTGGATTTACTGCTCCGATAGCAACTGGAATTATAGCTACAGTTACAGGACCAAATTCGTCTACAACTCCGAATTGTTGCGCAACAACATCTGCAAATTTAACAATTAATAGATGTACACTTCTATCTGTTCAACTTACTACAACAGGTGGGGCTTTTTCTAATGGTGTTTCAGTGACTATCTTATTAAATACTCAGTGATTTGAAGTTCTTAATCGAAACAAAAAATCAGGGCGGTTTCCTTTTTTTGTGTAAAAGTAAACGACAATGCAAAAACGAAAAGGAATTATGTACTAATTTGAATATACTATTCGATTAATTAAGGAGAAACTATATTGAAAGCTTCAAAACTAGCATTTGTCTTATTCTCTATATTCGCATTTCTAATGTGCTCAATCGTGTTTTACGTCTTTATATCTGCATTGGGCATAAAAGATACATTTACAAGTAGTTTTTTATTTCTTTGGTGAAGGAGTAAAACCAATGGTAGGGAAGGTTATCAATGTTGGTTGGAACAATCATTGTGTTCTTATTTTTAGTATTTTTAATGAGTCTATCTTTATTTAATACTAAATACTTAACACTTGAAACAAAATGTGCAGCTTAAAATACAAAAACAGCCGTCATTTTATACGGTTGTTAAGAGTTACTATTTACTTACTTTAACAATAGTACCTTGATTGATTTTTAATAAGTCTTGAACATTTATTTTAACTAATGAGTTTTCGGAACCACCACCAGTATATATGTAATCCATATTTGTCACTTTAGGATCAACTAAAAAGTTTGCTTGAAAACCAAAAGAAGGAACTCCACCTGGTGGGAAACCAGTACGTTCAATAATTTCATTTCCATTAGCAAGTCTTGGCTTTTCTATATTTAATGATTTTGCAACACGAGTTGTACTAGCTCTATTATTTCCTTTTACAATAGCTACTATTAATTCATTATTTGAGTCAATCATGCAAATATTTTTTACAAAATCGTCTTCTGAGCCATTAACTGCTTCAGCGGCTTCTTTTACTGAGTGGCAAGATTGATTAAATACGAAGTGTTCAGCTTTTACATTATTAGAGCTTAAAAATTCCTTTACTTTAGTTTCATGCGAATTTATAAAGATCGCCTCCTAATATTTTTATTTATGTAAATATTAGCACAATAAAGTAAATCAATGTTTAAACGGTATACTAAAAGTATATTGTAACAAAGCTCAGATACTCAATTAATTTTGAGACTGAGTTTTTTTAATTGATCCTGGTACTGTATAAAAACTGAGGCGCAAAAAAGGCATATGAAAATGGGCATCCTTTCCTTACCGTTGACGCCAGTTCAATGAGTAGGCCTATCCTAGAAAAGAGTGGTTTTCTATGTCTTGGATACTCTTATGGCTGCCAGTCATCTTCTACCAAGTAGTAGCACCTCTTATTAAAAAACTAGCTAATAGAAGCTCATGTGTTATTCCGTTAAAGGGCGCATTTCTTAGTAAGGAATGCGTCTTTCTTAATCTAAGGGCCATATTCATGTATAAACGAAATAGACTGTATACCAAAGATTTTGTGAACAAATGTACTTAAGCTAATGGGGCGGGATAGTAGAATAAACGAAAATTCTTCGTTATAAAAACAAGAAAACCAATATTAGTGTGTAAAGAATGGAAATCCATGATGTAGGAAATAATGTAATTCTCTTATGCAAATAACAATTCAAAAATAAAACCAAATCAATACGGAGGTAAAAAAATGAATGTCCTGGATTGTATCATTATAGGTGGAGGTCCTTCTGGGTTAAGTGCTAGCTTAACTTTAGGAAGGGCTAGGAGAAACATAGCATTATTTGACGATAGTACGAATAGGAATAGAGTGACACAAGCATCCCATGGATTTATTACTCGTGATGGGATAAAACCACAAGCATTTAAAGAAATAGCGTTAAAAGAGTTGGAGAAATACCCGTCCATATCATATTTTACTGCAACAGTTACTCAAATTTTTAAAGATATAGGTAATGAGCGATTTACTGTCAAAACATCTACTAGTCAGGAATTTGTTTCAGAAAAAATAATTCTCGCCACCGGTATTCAAGAAATTTTTACTGTACCAAGTATAAGGAAGTTTTATGGGAAAAGTCTATTTAGTTGTCCGTATTGTGATGGCTGGGAGCAAAAAGATAAGCCATTAGTGGTTATTGCAGAAAAAGAAGAGCATGTAATGCATTTGACTAAGTTAATTTATAATTGGTCGCAAGATTTGGTTGTCTTAACGAATGGAGTTCAATTATCTAAAGAAGGTAAAATGGCGTTACAAAAACACAATATCAAAATTATATCGGAAAAGATAAAAGACTTAATAGGTAATGACGGTTACTTACAAAAAATAGAGTTTGAAACAGGAGCAACAATTATAAGATCGGGTGGATTTGTTGCCCCATCTTATTATCGCCCAAATCAATTTGCTGAGAAGCTAGGCTGTGAAATTCATGAAAATGGAAAAGTTATAACAGATGGTGTTGGTAGAACAAGCCAAAAAAACATATATATTGCAGGGGAAACCGAAAGATCTAAACCATCCTCTTTAATGATTTCAGCTGCTAAAGGTAATAAAGCTGCGGTTTCAGTAAATACTGATCTAACAATGGAACGCTTTTGATTACGTCATAACACCTTCTGCTTCAATTAAATAGGAACTTAGCTAATATAATTAAACACAAGCGCCAATGTGTTGTCAAATACACTTCAAACATTGTGTTAGATTTTGTATAAGAAATTACTAAGAACGGATTTTTAGAATTCGTTTTTTCTTGTTGCTTATAAAGGATGGAAAGTTTTTTTGTTGAAGTTATTGAATTACGGCACAGCTTTCCTAAAACAAATCTAAGGATGAATGGCTTTCATCTCTTTATCCCAATCAGATCACATCATTTGAGGATTTTCAGCGTAGCTCAAACCGATGGTGAAAAAGCATGTCCAAAACATATTAAGTGTTAGTACGGATGTAGATGGATTTCCCAGGTAACACTCAAAAACAGCGAAAATGGTTTTAGATATAGAGTCAGAGGTCAATGCAAACCATCAACTAATTTTCCTTAATTTAAATAACAAGCAATGCTTACGTCAAATTGTACAAAGGCGTAACCATAACCAACAACCCGAAAGAGCAGTTTTTAACACGGAAGCGACGTTTATTCAAGTTACTTAATTTTTTGAAGCACCAGAAGTATCCGAGGGTTTAAATATTTAGAGTTTAGTGGAAAAGAATAACAAAGAATAACATGGAGTTAAACGCAGCGTTATAGTACCAGAAAAAATTAGCTAAACTGCCAATAGAAACCCCTTTGGAATTCCACAAATCAGCTAATAGAAGCTAACCATTATTCAGTTATAGGGCGCTTTTCTGAAATAAGGAAAGCGTCTTTCATGAAAAGGGCCAGACTGTTGAATAGTTGTCGCTGTTCTTCTTAAACTAAGCGGCACGATTGTTCAATTAGAGCAGTCGACGTTTGTGTTTATTTATTTTCATTGCAAAGAATTTTTAACCATAATTTAACCCATCGACTTTTTGAGGATGAAAAAACATCTTAACCAATTTGGCTAAGATGCTATATAAACCTTGATATAACAGTATTAGATTAAAAGTCACGTATGTCGTAGTTATTATAGAAAGTTTTAAACTACCACTCCTCAAATGAGTTGTTACACGTAAATTTTTTAAAATGCAAATGAGAAAAAGAGAAACAACTTCTTTTTTGTATTTGCATTTTAAGGGCTTATATTACCCATCGGAGTTATTTTTTCTATTGCTGGATTAAAGGTAGTTAGTTAAATCATGTGTTTTGAATACTCATTTATTGTTTACTTGCTATACTTTTATAATCAAAACCTTCATTTAAGTTGTACTTTTGGGGTCACACTTTTCTACTTTTAAGTCACAGATATTCAACAATTTAGCGCGATTGTTGAATAAGCTTCACTTTTCTTCTTCAATTAACTAACGGGCACTTCGTGCAACAAAGATTTATAAAGTATACAAAATAAACCTATAAACCGTTCCCAAATGAAGTTTGGAAACATACCAAAAAGGCACGAATGTTGTTACAGGGGCTATACAACATTCAGGCGCAATTGTGGAACAACAACAGATATAAATAATCAAACTATTTTATAAAAATTGCATAGCTCTTCAAAAGAAAGAATCCGTTTTAATCAATCTTTTTTTAAAACGGATTCTTTTAATTTAACGTAAATACGTGTTTGCAGGGTGTTTTTGATCAATCTTTATTCTAAATCTATATCAAGTTAACGTTTTATATGTCCCCCAAAGTGAAAAAATCTGAGCTGTATTCAGCAAAGAAACTAAAATTTCTATTTTGGGGGTATTTAGTATTCTTAGATTGATGGTTATGGGGTCCTACCAGGGTTCCGCCAACATTTTAATGAAAATATACGCTAAGCCAATATTCAATACAATGAAGCCAATAATTCATTCTCTAAGGGGACTATCGGCTTATAGACACTTGCTCACGTTTCAAATTTTATGGTGGATTATTCATTTCGGCTGCCGTCGCTGGCGTGCCCCGACAGCTTCGCCAAGTGGAGAGAGATTTGTTTCGAAATATTGCGGTTTTATTCGAAGATGCATACACCCGAGTTCTGCGAGTGTATAATCTGAATCAGCAATGGAATTTTACAAGTTGAAGGGAGATGCATTTTCCACATGATGAAGCATAATTCAATTCTTAATTTTAATACGGAAGAACGCATGGACATTGGAACCTATCTTTTAGAGCAAATCAATGACTATATGACGCACATACGCGGGGTTCGTGTCTCACCTGAACTCAGCGTGGATGCGGTTGCAGAATACGCACGTAGATTATCTTTTGAGCATCCCGTCAGCGCACGCGAGGCGATTTATCATATCCTGGAGGGATTAAGGAAATACCAAGTACATACGCCACACCCGCGATATTTCGGCCTGTATAATCCTCGGCCCAACTTCATGGGAATAATGGCGGATATGATTACTGCAGCATTCAATCCGCAGCTTGCAGCCTGGAGCCATGCGCCTGTAGCTGTCGAAATGGAGAACTATGTATTGAAAGAGATAGCTTCAAAATTCGGTTATTCAGCAGAGGCAGCAGATGGGACATTTACAACTGGGGGAGCGGAAGCAAATTTGACAGCCGTACTGACCGCACTAGTGCATCGTTTTCCATCTTATGCCAAAGAGGGGCTGAGGTCGCTCCCCACGCAACCCGTCATGTACGCCTCTGCTGAGAGCCACCATTCTCTGGTAAAGGCAGCTCGTTCCTGCGGACTGGGTACAGATGCCCTTCGTATTATTACGACAGATTCTGAAATGCATATAGATGTTCATGCGCTTCATCATCAAATTCAAGTGGATCGTGCTGCTGGATACACTCCTTTTCTCATCATTGCGACGGGTGGAACGACCGGCGCCGGAGCGATTGATCCCATTAACGAAATGGCAAACTTGGCTGAACGTGAGCAACTGTGGCTGCATGTGGATGCTGCGTACGGAGGAGCCTCCGTGTTTGCACCAGAACTGCTTGATCTACTTCATGGTATTAACCGAGCTGACTCCATTACCTTCGATGCGCACAAGTGGATGTCTGTCCCAATGGGGGCGGGAATTTATATTACACGGCATAAGGACATCTTACATAGAACATTCAGCATCACGGCAGATTATATGCCGAAAGAAGGGGTTGATCTGGATGTTATTGAACCGTTCACCCATTCGATTCAATGGTCGCGAAGGTTTATCGGTTTGAAAGTGTACTTATCGCTTGTAACTGCTGGTTGGGAAGGCTATCGCAGCATGGTGCAGCACCAGACAGAGATGGGCAATCGGTTACGCCGGGAGCTTGCATGCTCTAACTGGAAGGTTGTCAATGATACCGTATTGCCTGTAGTATGCTTTACTGATTCCAATATACAATCAAAGATCCAATCGAATTTCGCATCATTTATATGTCAAGAGATATTACGTTCAGGGCAGGCATGGATTTCAGTATACGAAATAAACAAGGCTCCAGTACTGCGAGCTTGCATTACGAACTACGATTCAACTGAGGAAGATATTATGGTATTGATGGAGTTGCTGAATAGAGCAAGAGCAAAATATTTGGAGAGACATCCGAACGGTTTGAGCTGAAATTAGCCAAGGAAGACATTATACCATTAATGGGCTGTTTCAATAGTCATGTCACGACATAGAATAGTCCGGGGTCCCACCACATCGCCATCAAGCTAAGGTTAATTTGTATCATCATAACGAAAAAAACGCTATTCTTTTTGTAGAAATATACAGGAAGGATTGCGTTTTCTATGAGTTTTTCTGTTTCAGCGAAATGAGTCTCTTTGCTCAATAACTTCAAAAATACTTATCTCCATCTTCTCTACAGCAATTAGCTAAAGAAGTTGGTTTTGTTCAACGTACAAGTAAATATCAAGCACAAGAATTAATTGCTTTATGTGTATGGCTTAGTCAACAGGTCGCGAGTACACCACTCACACAATTGTGTAGCCGTCTCGAAGCATCTACAGGTGTCCTCATGAGCCCCGAAGGGCTTAATCAACGATTTAATGGTTCAGCCGTACAGTTTCTTCAACAAGTTCTAGCTAATCTTCTAACTCAAAGAATTCATTCAACACAAGAAATACTTCATCCATACTCCACGACTTTTAAACATATTCGATCCTAGATCCTACAACATTTCAACTTCCAGATAAGTTTACTTCACATTATCAAGATTCTGGCTGAACACAAAATATATATAATTGAATAGCCTTTATTACATTGATTGATTTACAATTCAAATTAAAAAAGAACTAATTATTATGAAGAGATTGATCATTTAAAACAAAATTCAAAGCAGGATTTTTATTCAACAAACGGGCTATATAATTGAATAACAATTTTTTAAGATGTTACCAAACGACGGTTTTAGGACGTTTTTTTCTACGACGGTATCGAACTAACTCTCGTAGTTCTCGTTGATTTCGGTCCGGAATAAAACTTGCTTTGAGTAGTCCGTGTCGAAGTAGTTTGGCGATCCATTCTGCGTCTTTCACATCGGTCTTACGACCTGGTACTGCTTTCTTATGTTGAGCATTCACTACTAAAAATTCAATATTCTCAGCTTCAAGTAAGTTAACGATCGGTTTCCAAAATACACCTGTACTCTCCATTGCTACGTGAGTACAACCATGCTCCTTGATCCAGTCAAGTAACTGTAATAGAAATACAGTTTTAGTGGAAAACGTTTGAATCTTCTTTCCTTTTGTGCAAGGTATTCTACTTCATATACTTTAGCTGCCAAGCAATGGCTATAAAGAGATAATCGTTCATAGATTGTTATTGCCTGATCTATCAACTTTTTTCCTCGATTTTGATCTGTCTTTACTATTGTTCTTCCAGAAATATCTAATATTCTGGCAGATTCAATGAAATAGGAAACTGTTGTTCAAATATATATTTGGTTAGATTAAGTATCTGTTCTTCGTTGTTTTTATCAAAAGCTTCCTCTAATTTCTTAAGTAAATCCTTTAGCTCATCAGGAGCAGGGTTCCCTAACAAATACTGGGGATCACAGCCTACAGTTAGACTTAGAGGTTGAAGTTCGCAAAGCGAAAGAAATGGCAAAACAAAAAAAAATTGAGTTAAGAGATTGATTTAATTAAAAAGTATAGAAAGGAGCGTCGATATGAACCAACCGTCCAACATAACCCATTCAGATAATCGACAATGGCTTGAAAAGGTTCATAAGCAGCGCAGAGAACGTTCTGTTTCAATTGGGACAAAAACAATTGATATGCTTGTTAAACAAGGGATTCCTGTGACCTATCATAACATTAGTGAGCATTCGAAACAGTTTGACTCTCAAGGTAAGGGGATTCATCCTAATACAATTAAGCGTAATGATGGTTTGTATGCTTATTATAAGAAGTATAGTATAGCAAAACAACACATATGAAGAAGTTCTCTAAGTCGTTTAAAGCACTTTGGATAGGTGAAGTCATATCATAATTTGGTGGAGCAGCTGGGGGAATCATTAATGGATTGGTACTGTATGAATTGACCGGACTACATAAGTAAAACCACTCATTACTGAACTGCAGCCTAATTGTTAGACACTAACTAACACTTGATGGTGCAGTTCATCACGGAGTGGTCATTTTAGATTTACTCATTTTCAGATGTATATTTAATTAATGAATTTCGATTGACCTAATACATTTTTGGTTAAGCTTATGAATGTTACAAATATATACTACTTAAGGAGATGAAAAGTTTATGGGTAAAGCTATTGAAGTTGCACTCCACTCAATTGTGGTCCTAAATACTGGTGACGATGAAGATCATGATGAATTAGAAATTCGTGGCACCCTTATTGCACAGGCAGGACTTTCACCAACTAATATTCGAGAAACACGTGAATTGTGGCACATAGGAGATCATGACATTATTGGTATCGAACAAGGTGACAATCATGTAAGCCTAATTGGTAATTTCCAAACTATGGTTCTTGAAGATTTTGAAGTATTGGTCATTGGTGGTCACATAGCAGAGGAGGATACTTTCGGTGAGGATGATTATATGGGACACAATTTCCAAGTCATAACTCAGGCCGAAATCGACACTTTTCACCCTAATGGAAAACATTTCCCTATATTTTTTTCTCAATCTGCCCAACAAGTTCGAGTTGATTATACGGTAAGAAAAATAAATATTTAAAACGTGTATGTTTTATCTAATTTAGGTATTTATATCCATAGAGAATTAATAAATTTAAATATTTAACAAATTTGAATAATAGTAAGTCACTTCACCAGGCACTCATTATAAATGTGAGTCCTGGTCATTTTGTTTAGATGCTAAAGTTGTAACACCATCCCTACATGAACGCTCTAAGCAAATCACATCCATTTTAGATGTAATTACAAGCATTGCAGATCAAACGAACTTACTTGCTCTCAATGCAGCAATCGAGGCAGCAAGAGCAGGGGAGTACGTAAAGGCTTTGCAGTTGTTGCTGATGAAGTAAGAAAGCTGGCGGAGCAATCACAGGAATCTGCACAACAAATTTTCCAGCTAATCCATGGCATTCAGTTAGAAACAGAAAAATCTGTAAACATTATGGCAAAAGTTACGGAGGGTGTTCAAAATGGTTTACATGTATCGGATGAAGCGATTGAGAAATTCCAAGTGATTAAGGCAAGCATGGATAAAATTACACCTAAAATGGAAGAGGTATCTTCTGCTTCTGAACAAATGTCAGCAAGTGTACAAGAGGTGACAGCTATTACGGAGGATTTGGCATTCTCAGCAAAAGTAAATGCTGCTTCAGAGGGCGCTGCAGCGTCTACAGAGGAACAATTAGCCTTAATGGAAGAAATTAAGGCTTCTGCACAAGCTCTTGCACATATGGCAGACGTATTAAAACAGCTCATTAGTCAATTTAAATATTAACAGAATCAGATATCACATTCTTTATTGTTCAAGAAAGTAAACTATGTCCGATATTAAAAGTGAATATATTACAAATTCGGGAGGGCATAATGAATATTCAATTGGGAAGTACTAATTATCTTAGCACCCAAAAAAAAGATGGCTCTAATCGTTTATCAGATGATTTGTTTTTAGATAAAGATAAAAAGTCCAAAGCAACATATGAAATCAGAAAAGAGAACGGCTATATACGTCATTATGTAACAAAAGCAAATGGCGAAAAGGTCATGATTAAAGAAACAAAGATACCAAAATCTCAAGAAAATGAACAGGGTTCTAGCGATATAAAGGATATGATCACCGACATGCTTATGAATCAACTAACAAAAGTTTTGGATAAAGAACAATTCGATAAGTTTTCTAAAACAGGATTATCAGGTCAAAAAGAAAAACAGATTGAAAAATATGCTACAAGTATTTAATTTGAATGAGGTTATTTAGTTCCCGATGCGTAGTATGTTTTTCACCCAAAATTTTTTCAATGTTAAAGAATGGTCAAGATTTAACCGTAAGTCCGAATTATAAAAAAATAGGCGCACCTTTTCGGTACGCATCACGATTAGCCGTATATCTATCAGATATACGGCTATTTTTTTTTCCACATGTAGTTTGGATGTTTTTTTGACCAAGGCATGTACTGATTTAAAATTTCTAAGTTTCGGTGGATACAGGTAGAAAGTTTTTGTCAGGGGTAAGCTCGAAACGAATGTTCACAAAATATAAATTTAACGAACATTCAAGTGGTTCTTTGTGGTAAAATGATTTTATACGAATAGATCTTTGAAAAAGTAGATTAGAGTGTGTAAATAAACTTTGAAACGCAATTATTTAAAGAAGCTTTTTTAGAAGCCTGTATTGATGAAGTAAACCAATAACAAGTAAACACTACTTAAATTAATCTGCTTAACTTATTCGCACCCCTAGTATACATAGTTGAGCAGTACAATCAATTTAAGTAGTGAACGAAAATTTATAATTAAGTAAGAAGTATTTCAAAGGTGCGATACTCATTTATATGAAAATGTTTTAAAATAGACAGAAATTTTAAATAAATAGATTTGCTTTGTTTGTCTAATCCTTTATATACATATTGAAGATAAGCTCAGATTCCCAAAGTCTAAGTTTCATCTTTTTAAATGACTTTATAAAAATAAAGCAAACTAGTTGAAATAAGAACGAATGTTCGTTAAAATTGTATTTTGTGAACAATTGGAGAGGATGGAGTGTTTTTATAAATGGCTATAACACCTGAGAAATTAAATATTCGTAAACTAATAGAAAAACATAGTGATACTATGCCCTTCTATGTTAAGGAATATATTCAATCAAAAATAACTGCTGGATTGTCTCCTGACACCCTTTTACAGTATCTCTATAGATATAAGCACTTTTTTAATTGGTTGCTCACAGAGGGCCTTGTGGAAGCTGAGGATGTGGCTGCTATCCCCTACTCTGAATTAGATAGAATGCGGAAAGATACAATAGAAATGTATATTCAGTTTTTGCGTAATGAAGATATTTCGAAAAAAGAAGATGATACCGAAGGCGAACCAAAAGCTTTAAAATTACCTGAGTATCGCGGCGAAGCGGTTGTCGCCTTATCGATTCAAGCTTTAAAATCCCTTTTCAATTATCTAACCAAAGAAACCGAGGATGAAGATGGTGAATGTTATTTCTATCGAAATGTAATGTCTAAGATTGTAACGCATAAAAAAGGAGAAACGGCCAGCCGTAGAGCCCGTGATCTTAACGCAGTTATATTAAATGACGATGATATTTCAGCATATCTCAAATTCATTGAGAATGGATATAATGATACATTAATTTCTGCAGAAGCCAGGAGCAGATATGAACGAGATAAGGTTCGCGATTTGACTATTAATTCGTTAATTCTGGGTACCGGTATGCGAGTTGGAGAAATTGCCAGTATTGAAATCAATAATATACATTTACACAGTCGGTACATAGATGTAGTAAGAAAAGGTAGTAAGCCCGATTCGGTTTCTGTTCTAGAAAGTGCCATTGAGGATTTAGAGCGGTACATGGACGTTAGAGAGTCTAAGTATCCTGGGGCTAAACAATCCCCCTTCCTTTTTGTTAGTGTCTATGGTGGTGTAGCAAGGCCCCTCTCCAGAAGAGCAATTCAAAACATCGTTAATAAATATACTTCTGCTTTCTTTAAGAGTAGTAAAAGTCCCCATAAATTACGACATTCGTTTGCTGTAGACTTTATCCGCAGCGGTGGTGATATAATTTTATTACGAGATCAATTAGGTCACTCAGATATAAAGACGACTTCGTTGTATACTAATATGTCTTCTAAAGATGGAGAAAAAGTCTTGAATGAAATGGATAAGAGAAGATAGTTGTATTTTAATTTATGGGATTGGGACAGAACTCGATGATTATGAAAAAACAGCGAAAATAGATAATAACTTTTCCGCTTCAATGAGTAGAGTATTCCTTCCTAAATCAAAAAAATGTTAGACTGAAATACAATCAGTCTAACATTTTTTCTTTTTGTTCCAGCCTCTTTTTGTATACTTTTGCTATTCGCATATACTTGTACTATTGTAGCTTTTGAATAAAGTTCGATTAAAAGTAAGTTGCAAACACTGATTTTATACATATAGAAATCAACTGTTTTGAAACAAAGTTTGATCAAAACAGCTGGTTCTTTATTTATCTCGTTGATTTTTATAATAAAAATTGATTATTTCTGGATGCGAATCTTCAATTAAAGCACCCCGTTCGTATTATAAGGTCAGCCAGAGAAATCTGGTTGACTATTTTTTATTCAATTTATAGATTGATAGTAGCCGGGGTAGAACGGAAGCACCCGTGGGACTTGATCCCGACAACTAAACTGTTCGCCCTCTACTTGTTAACACATGATTAGGCTGGTTGGGACATCGTGATCCCGTATAACAAGCGAAGATATGAATAACAAGCTAGATAGAGGTTACCGGTCAATCCACTTCATAAGGAGGAGATAATTTATGAATCCAGTTGTAGGTCTGGATGTCGCAAAAGGTGAAAGTCAAATTCAAATGTTCTTGGATAAAAAAAGGCCCTATAAAAATAGTGTGAAAGTTGAACATACGGTGGAGGGGCTAGAAGAGTTACACTCTTATTTAATAGATTTAGAGCGTCAAACAGGGATAAAACCACCTGTTGTTTTGGAGTCAACAGGACACTATCATGCCCCAGTTGTTCAGTTTTTAGAAGCAAGAGAGTACATTGCCATTATCGTAAATCCACTAGTATCTTACCGAGCAAAAAGTTCTAGCTTACGAAAAACCAAAACAGATGCCATTGATGCTTATCACTTAGGCGAACTGTATTACAAAGAGGATTTAGCGCCTCAGAAAAAGCGTGGTGTTCAATTATTAAACCTTCGGCATCTAACATGGCAACATGAAAATATGACGGGAATTATGATTCAAACAAAGCTTCAATTTCAAGCCGTATTAGATCAAATATTCCCAGAGTATAAAGGAGTTTTTGGCGATTTATACGCTGAGATTTCCATAAAAACTTTACAAGCTTACTCTACTTCTGAATCAGTTAAAGAAGCAGGTGTAGAAGAGATCGCACAATTCATTGATACACATTGCAAAGCACGTTCGTTTAATTGGGCGCTTGAAAGATCGGAAAAATTAATCGGAGCTGCAGAACGCAATCCATTTCAATCAACTCTTTATCAAAGTCTTCTAGTCAGTTTGAATATCTATATTGATTTACTTCAAGTGTACCACCAACAACTTTCTACGTTGGAGCGTGAGATTGATGAGTTAGCGGCACAACTTGAAGAATATGAATTACTCCAATCAATTCCCGGTATTGGTGAAAAAATCGCTGCAACGATTATTTCAGAAATCGGAGAAATTGATCGGTTTAATCATCCGAAAAAATTAGTAGCATTTGCAGGACTAGATCCCAGTGTGTTTGAATCCGGTCGCTTTAAAGGCACGAAAAATCACATTACTAAACGCGGCTCGGCTTCGCCACATGCTTTATACAGCTGTTCGTTGTTCTATTCGAGATAGTCGGAAAAAGAAAACAACACCTGAAACTATCGCACGAAATAAGCGATTACGAGCCTTCTACGATTTAAAACGTGAGGAAGGAAAGCCATATAAAGTAGCCATAATTGCTTGTGCAAATAAGCTTTTACATTGGATTTATGCGATTTTAAAAACGAAAACACCATTCCAAGAAACCATCTAGTGACAGCATCTTCAAATACAACAAAAACCTTCCAAATTGAATTCGGAGGGTTATTTGGGTTGCGCTTTTTAGTATAGCATGAAGTGTTTTTTAATTTAAAAGATTTTTATTGACAATCTATTAGCTGGTTTAGTTTAATAAGAACAGCGACGCTTATCCCACAATCGCGCCCGATTGCGGTATAGTTAAGCAATATTTTCACCAAAACTTTAAGTAATGAACAAGCGTGTTAATTCCTACAAATTTTACAGACATAATTGTAATTATAACTATAATACTTAATACTACCCCAGTAGCCTTTTTACCGGAATTAGCCATGTTATCACCATTCCTTAAATCATATTTCTTCGTCAAACGATAAATTTACTGGCTCGTCCAGCAGTTCACCATGCACCTCTAAATTAGTTGTTGGAATATTCTCATTTACTTCTTCAAAAGTGAATTGATCTGCCCATACAGTTCCTTGTCCAGACAGAATGATACCAAACGAAATAACAGCACTTTGGGTTGGAACATCTAAAATAATAGAATAATGGTTCCATTTTGTTGTTCCTTTAATGGGGCGATTACTCATATTATCAAATTGAAGAACATCTTCCATTGTGTCGTCTACTCGCATCCACATCCCAGCGTACGTATCTACCTCTTCCGTACGGATGAAACAAGAGAGTCTAATACGTTTTCCAACAAACTGATTAGCCTTAAATGTTTGCATCATGGTAGCGAATTCAGTTGAATCTAACACTGTTTTGGATTTTAAATAACCTGATGCTTTCCCATGATGAACAACTTCATGGTCAATTCCCATTTCGTAATTAAATGGATTTGATCCACTTAAAAACCAACCTTTCACCTTTATATCCATATTTGTTTCCTCCTTAATTTTAATCACGTCTGACATCATTCTGCGATATTTGCCAGGTGGTAGTTTATAAATCTCTTTAAATGCTCTAGTAAATGATTCTTGTGATTCAAACTGATAGTATAAAGCGATATCAAGAATGCGTTCACTTGTGTAAAGCAAGACAGAAGAAGCATTAGCCAATCTTCTTAACCGAATATATTCAGTTACCGTCATACCAACCGTGGATTGGAATATTCGATGAAAGTGATACTTTGAAAAATTTGATTGTGCTGCAATATTTTCCAATGTAAGTGGTTCATGTAGGTTTTCTTCCACATACAAAATAATTTTCTTAATTATAATTTCATGGTTATACAACGAAGGCACCTCCTTTAAATATAGGATATCAAGGTTCTTGATTCGTTTTTTGATATATCTTGCGAAGTAATCGCTGCATCCTAAAAATCATTAAAAAGAGGTTGATAACCTGTAATATCAACCTCTTTTTATATCTGCAACAATATGGCCCTTTAGCTGAAGAAGACACAATCCCTTTTCTAGAATTGCGCCCTTTAATTAAATAACTAACAAATAGCATTATTCCTAGCATCACTTTCTTAAACTAAAGCATCCATTACTTTAAGTGCACTTTTTCACAATCTTTAAATAAGCAATGTCATTTACTTAAATATTTTTTATTTTATTTATTCTTTGTCCAAGCAAAACTTTATTCAAGAAGAATGACTTCATCACCCACATGAATTTCGCCCGTTTTTATAACAGAAGCATATACGCCAAAATAATTGCTTCTTTCTTTTACAACTGTTTTTAGCAAAGTCGCATCTCTTTCTGCACTTTCAGGATTAACGGTAATAATCATACATCTTTCACAATGCCTTTTTAATTCTATTTCAACTTTTTTCCCTATCCTAACTCTTTTGCCAAGCCATTGTTCTTCTATAAAGGGGATTTTATCTTTTAATGATATAAATAAATTAGGGCGAAAACGTCTATAATCAATCTCTGATTTTCCCCATATTTCTTTCAATTTATCTAATGAAGCGTCAGTAACAAGTTGAATGTGTTCTTCTTCAATTGCTCCTAAAGGTACGTGAGTAGGGGGATATGTAACAAGAGAAATTTTCCGTTTCGATTTGTGCTCAATTTCATTAGTTAATTCTTCATCCCCCCAATTAAAAGTCTTACCTTCAGGTGTCAATATTTCAACTTTGGGATATCCATCCACCGACTCTTTACCTACGAATCTTGCTTTATATCGAACCATTTCTGGAAACTGTGTTATTGTTAAAAACTTTCCAGGGCGTGTTTCATCTAAAAAAGCATGACTACGGTCTCCGTACAAGCCATATTCCATTAATCTTGTTTTCTGTACGCTCTCTCCATAAAATGATTTTACAGGATGACGAACAATCTCCTTGATTTGACCGATTAGCATTAAATTCCCCTCCTGTTTTTTGTCTACTTTTTCATACATTGTTCAATTATTCTGCCCTTAGTTTAAGTGTATCCCTTCACAATATCCATTAGCGTTACTAAAGAATCTGGCTCTATTATTGAATAGTTAAGGTGCTACAAGTTCCACTTTAATTCTATTTGGGTCTTCAAAGTAAACGGCATAATGATCATCTCCCCCAGCAAATAGATGCTGGTCGGTATAAAGAACATTAATTCCTTTATCTTTTAATTTCTTTGTCATATCATCGACGTGTTTGCGTGAAACTGCGTGAAATGCTAAATGATTTAACCCTACTCGACATCTATAATATGGAACGTCCAGAAACCGTTTTTCTGTTTGTACAAAAACAATATAGGTATCTCCTACATTAAAAAGCGATTTAATGGAGGAATAAACCAGTAATCCCTCAGCCAATTTCATGGATATTGGGACAACCCCTTAATCCTTTAACCGATAGAAAACCTGTTTAATTTTGCCTCAGTGCCAAGTATGGCAGTATTAAGCTCATTCCCTCGGCTATCTTGTCCCCTTCTGAAATAGAGACTGCGTAAAAAATTCTTGCTGTTCACGCGAGCAATTACCTGACTGCGACTTTTCGGAAAATAGCAGCATTGCGCTAAGCAGCTAATCCAATCAGCGATTTCTTGATGTGGAAGTAACTCTTTGTCAATCATCGTATCCACGATATTGACCAATCGCTCATCATCCTCATCACTAAAAATGTGTATTCCATTATGTAGCATGCCAGAAATAGCGACAAGAACCTCACGCAGCATTGCAACGCTGCTCTCCTCGCACTGCACCAACTCAACAAAAACATCTGCACCGTGAGACGCGCTGTGAGCCCAGCCTCCTACTGAAAGGTAACCCCGCAAATCTTTCTCCTCTTTGTAATAACGGAGCATTGCTTGCATTAATTGCTCAATTTCTTCTTGATTTAAAAATGGATTCTGTCTGTGGCGTTGTATAATCAAAGCGATAGGCAAGGCAGAAAACGATCTTGTAAAAACTGTCTGATCATCCTCGCTGCCAATATTATAGAACAAATGGTTCTCATCCGTCAGAACAGTTAAAAGACTACGCAACTCCTCTTCACTGAACCTATTCTCTTCCTTAATCCACATATAAAACATCGGATAAATCAAGTTATCCCGCAATTCTGGCTGAGGATCGCCAATATATAGAAGTAACAAAGGTAAGAAATCTTGATGCTTCTCACCTTCGCCTAACTGATACTCGTTCTCCTCAATTCTTTGCAAATCCTCCATAAGTTTCAACCTTATATCGCTCACTTTCCCATCCCCTTTAACATTAATAAAATCTCTTCTATTACAATATCAGGCTCATCATGATGTATATAATGTCCACTACGACTAGTAATCTGGAACTTACTTGACGTTGACAGCCATTGGAATTCTACTTGTAGACTTTGTTCAATTTCTAATATTTCTTGAGAGGGCCATCCATCTTCATTATTATCGGGTAAACCTCTTGTAATAATTAAGAGAGGGATGTCACTTTGTTTTGAATAATCAACAATTTTCTTATAACTCTGTATTTTATCAATTTTCTCACTATTCAACATAGGATTCTCGAAATATTCCCTATTTCCTGCAAGTAGATTTTCTGGTAGAACCTTTTCATAGGCAAGTTCTTTATATTCCGGTGCAGCGTCAACCAAAACCATACCACAGATGTCCAGCGGATAAAGACTGGTATACAATCTGGCGACCAATCCACCAAAGGAATGGCCTACTAATATATAAGGCTTCTCTACGTCAAGCGCTTGCACCAATTCGAAGAGCTCCTCAACAAGATCACAGCAAGTTCTCGGGACAGCTATGTCTTGACTCCTACAAATACTCGCCCTGTCATAGGACAAGGTTGACGTTTCATCCGAAATTCGGTCTTGGACCTTTTTCCATGTTTCATGGCTATCGCCTAACCCTGCAATAAAGATTACGCTGGGTGTATTTTTACGATATTTATTGAACAGTATACGCCTATCATAGAAATTGATTATCTTTTTATGTTGTATCGTCACTTTTAATCACCTAAATAAATTATAAGCTTTACATTATTATTTCTACAATATAAAAAAAGGACCGTTTATGCAAATCAGTAATAATTCGCCAAAGTCCTCCATTAGTTAAAGTGAGAAACTTCACAATGTTACTCTATATTTCAACAATAAAACGTCCCTCAACAATCTGGCCCTTTAATGGAATAACTAATATACGGGCTTTTATTACTGTAAAAATCTCCCTTCTAAGATTTTAATAAAAGGAAGTATTTTGTTACAAGGAAGCAAGCAGAAATTTTAATTCCAAATTTATTGAATAAAAAATTCTAATATATTAGAATATAGGAAATACATAATAAGGAGGCTCTTTTATGAAACACCTTTATTCTCCATATCCAGCTGAAAGCATTTCCTTACAAGTAGAATCCTCACCTGTTTGGGAAGTGATACTTGGTATTTCAGGGTACACACATGGACAACTTCGACATACATTCGATTTAGATGAAAAGTGGATATCAGAGCAAGATTCAATGCCTTTATCATTATTAAAACATTTGAAGGTAATTGAGGAGACCGATTTATGGTATGGACTGATTATGCTTCAAGATAAACTATCTGCATTATCTGTTCAAGATTTTTCGAATCAACTTTCAGAAATTCCAATTGCTCGCTTTTATGACATACTTTTGCCGTACAAAGACCGGAATACAGAGCCTATAAGAAAAGCGACAGTCACTGAACATCATCGAGGTGAATTATTTGAGAAGTATGCGACATATTTTGAAGACCACGATTACTTAGGTGGGTATGTGCGTAATCTTAGTCGTTATACACAACAAGAAATTTGTGACCTATTCAACAATACATTGGTTGAGTGGTACATGTGGGTAAGTCAACAAGAAGAATGGGAAAAATGGACTCATGCGCTTGCTTTTGAACAGAAACAATACAAATCATTGGATATAACAAATCCTATTGAGGAAATCGAACGAATTACGGGTGGAATAAAGTATCTCCCTGAACCTTCTGTCTGGAATGTCAAATTAATTCCACACGTATCTTATCGTCCTTGGATCTTAGAAAAACGTACACCTGATACTAAACTTTTCTTTTATCCTTTAAAGGAAGAATATTTGATAGAGCCTGGTGTTCCATCAAATGAATTAATTCGGGGTCATAAGGCCTTAGGGGATGAACTTCGATTGAAATTGCTTTATCAACTTCTAAAGGGACCTTTATCACTTCAAGAGTTGAGCGTGCAGTTTAATACATCTAAAACAACACTACATCACCAACTTTCTATATTGAAAGCAGCAAAGTTTATTCGTGTTGATAAAGGTATCTATTCAGCAAATCTAACGCAGATTAACGCTTTTTCTGGACGACTCACTCAGTACCTGGGGGCTCACAAATGAATAAGTTCTCTAAGTCATTTAAAGCACTTTGGATAGGTGAAATTGTATCCGAATTTGGTGGAGTAGCTGGAGGAATCATTAATGGATTGTTACTTTATGAATTGACAGGATCAAGGGAATGGATGGGTGTACTTTGGCTTGTATATTTTATCCCCTCTTTAATTTTGCAAGGCATTAGTGCGCCTTTCCTAAACCATGTTGTGAAGGAGAAAATGCTTCAAAACATACAGTTGATTCGTGCTGGAGCCTATATCCTTCCACTTGTTGGTTATTTAATTGGTACAGACGTGGGAACCATTTTAGGATTAGTCGTTTTACAATGTTTGTTAGGCTTGATGCAACCAATTTACGCAAGTCTATCTTTTTCACTTCTACCAGAAATTTGTAAAGAGAAAGAACTTGTCGAAGCAAATGCATTACTAGATGGAACTATTCGACTTATGAGTTTTATCGCTCCTGGAGCAACTTCATTATTGCTGTTGGTCAGTCCTATACATTTTATATATGGATTTTCATCTGTTATGTTCCTCATCAGCTTTCTCGCACTTTCACGTATCCCTCAATCAAGTACGAAGAAAGTGGCAACTTGGACAAAGAAATTTTGGTGGGCAGAAATGAAGGAAGGCTATCGAACATTCTTTAAATATCCAAATCTTTTTCGACTTACCATTCTTTCTTCCACGGTACAATTTGCGGTTGGAGCAACGATGGTTTTAAGTATTCCTTTTATACGAGGAGACCTTAATGGTCATTCTTGGGAATATGCGATCTTTTCTGGGTCTTTCCCAGTCGGTTATGCTGTAGGTATGGTACTACTTACGAAGTTACCAAAAACTTATCAAACTATGTACCTCGGTTTAATAGGAGGAGGTCTTTCATTCGTACTCTTGTTTTTTGTAAATTCAGTTCCTATTGCATGGGTGTGTGAATTGTTTGGAGGAATGGTATTTCCTTTATTCAATGCTCAAAGTGCAGCAATTTTTCAGCGTGAAGCTCCTAGAGATCGTTTAACCCAACTAAGTGCAGTTCGATTACTATTCATTCGAGTTACCATGCCATTAGGGATATTGTTTGCTTCCTCAACATTTTTAGATTTAAGTACGCGTCAAATATATGCGATTGTTGGTATGTTAATTGTTTTACCTGGATTATTTCACCTCCTTGCTTCATTTTCCCAACCAAATAAAGATTTACTTACAAATAAAAAATAAAAAACAAGTAAATGTAGCTTTTGATAAAGATTGAATGGTTAGCTTCACCCCTAACTTTATAAAGAAAACCCGCTTTAAAATAAAAGCGAGTTTCTGCAGAAAATTTATCACCTGTAGCTTTTGAATAAAGTTCGATTAAAAGTAAGTTGCAAACGCTGATTTATACAGAAAGAAACCAACTGTTTTGAAACAAAGTTTGATCAAAACAGTTGGTTCTTTATTTATCCAGTTTGGTTTTTATAATACAGATTGATTATTTCTAGATGCGAATCTTCAATTAAACATGAATAGGAAAAGAGATGCTTACTCCACAAACGCGCCCTTTTGTTGAACAGTAATTTACTCTATATAGTCAATTAACTTTGCTGGAACTTGCTCAAATATATAAACTTCAGGGTTATTAAAAGGCTTATTATTTAAATAATCTTCGAGAGTGTTCATACTTGCCCAATAATTTTTCATTAAATCTTCCTTTGAAGGTAATCCCTCAATAATACGCCCTTTGCCACCATCATACATGTCCTCAATATAAGCAAATAAATCACTTGATATATCTCGGTTAAAAACTAAAATTTTATCACTAAACACTGGAAACCGGTAGTGAGGACTTTCGGCGACTTCCAAATCTACTCCGAAAGCAACTTCGAAATCAATCCATTTTGGTAAATTTGCCGGTCTGAAACGCTCCGTTAAATCTGGAAATAAATTAGCACTCTTGGAATACCACTTGGTTGACGTCTTGTAATTTAATCCTTCCTTTAATACGATTTGGGGACTTATATTTTCGAAGATATCATTGTGAATAACCCTATGATATAAAAACAAACGAGTTCCTCCTTTCCTTAAATAAAGGTTCCTAAAAAAATCCTTAATTAAACTACGATCTAATTTCATACGTTCAAAACAAATAGAAGTTCAAGTACTGTTTACAAACTAATTTCTCGTGAAAAAAATTCAATTACCTGCAAATGAACTAAATGCCCTTTAACCTTTTTTTCTGCATTCTTGTTCCACAGACCTGCGTTGATAATTTAAGTGCATTTCTTTAATCTCACATAATTTTAACATAAATATCCATATTCGTTTAGAGGGATTGTTTAACAATATGGCCCTTTATGCAAATCAATGATCTTCAAGTAAAGCACTCGTTAGTTGAATATCACTATCTACTAATATTTGATAAAAGCTTAAAGTACATTGGGTATTCTAAAACAAAACCATCGTCTTTCACTAATATATCTGATTCAAAAGAACCGCTACTGTATTTGAATACTTTTTTGGTTAAATCATCATTGATTAATGTATAAGTTTGTTTAGATTTCTTTACACTTAAATTGTTTGCATCTATATAGGCCATCTCAAAGTTTTTAGGTTCGTCTTTTGTCCAATTACACCTATTAATAGGAAGAGTATTTGTAAAGGGTGTACAGGTTAAATCAATATCAATTGCACCAGTCAAGTGATCTAACACTCTAGACTTGCCATCAATCCATTTGTTATTACTATCTCTACTTAATACGAGTTCATTTTCTAATTTATCATTTTTTAGCTTTAGCTGAAGAAAACTCCAAGTATTTGTTAAAGTAACTTCGTATTCAATCTTATTAGTTTCCAAAGTATCAATAATTGTACTTGTTACAATTATTTTATTAGAATATGTCTTAACCTTCAGATATTCAAACCCCTTATTCTCGATATTTTCCCATATATAAACTTGCACAAAATCCCTCCGATAATTGTTTATATTATATCATCACCTTATTTTACCATTCTGCTCCGTTAGTTGAGTAGCAATAATATTTTAGAAAAGGGGCTGTCCAAAAAGAGAATTTTTAAGCAAAAATGAATAAATAGCGAAAGGAAAAAACGTTGATTTTACAGCGTTTCTGCCTTTTCCATTTCATATGATTTTAGTCAAAAAGCGACTTATGAGACAGCACTATCTCTAAATTAATATGTCCGTACCATTGGTGGTGTATAATTTGCGATATATTGTTCGATTTCGATGAATGAGTTGGAAAACTTCATTGCTTTTTTATCTGCTTCAGTTAAAAAACCGTTTGTTACCATATCATCATAAAAATCTTTTAATTTATCATAGTAGCCACCTACATTGAATAAAATACATGGATTTTGGTGTTGTCCAATTCTTGCCCATGAAATTACCTCGGAGATTTCTTCTAGAGTTCCAGGTCCCCCAGGTAGTGCAATATAGCAGTTCCCTAATTCAATCATTTTATTTTTACGTTCAGACATGGAATGAACAACTTCTAAACGAGTTAAATTAGGATGACTTAGCTCTCGGTCCATTAAAAATGTTGGAATAATACCGATTACTTTACCGTTATGTAATAAAACTTCATCTGCAATCACACCCATTAGACCTGCTTTTCCTCCGCCATATACTAGAGTATGACCATTTTCGGCAATCCATTTTCCAAGTGATCTAGCTGCCTCTTCGTATAAATCCTTGTTACCTAGACTTGCACCACAATAAACTGAAATATTCAAATTTCATTCCTCCTCTATGTTTTTATTATAGAAGTATAAAGAGTGATTTTCATTAAAGAAGGTTAAATAAAAATAAGATAACCCTATTTATAATTGACTTATTACCATTTCACCTGATAAGAGTACTTATAAGCGTCCATTTTTTCTAACAGCTTCTTTGGGTCGGTATCTACAATTATCAAATCCCTGTATGTTTCTTTCATAAACCCTTCTTGAATTGTATGATCTATCATAGACAATAGCGGATCATAAAATCCATGAACATTTAATAATCCGCATGGTTTTTGATGATAACTTAGTTGTGCCCAAGTAAAAACTTCAAACCACTCTTCTAAAGTTCCTGCACCTCCAGGAAGAGCAATGAAACCATCCGATAGAGATGCCATTTTTGCTTTTCTTTCGTGCATAGTAGCTACGACATGTAGTTCTGTAAGTCCTTCATGTGCAATTTCAATATCTTTTAATTTTTGAGGAATAACTCCTATTACATCCCCTCCATTTTCCAAAGTTGAATTAGCTATAGCCCCCATACAACCTACTTGAGCGCCTCCGTAAATTAATGTTCTGTCTTGTGAAGCTAAATCTCTTCCCAGTTCTTTAGCTGCTTCTAAATAAAAGGCATTTTTCCCCTCACTTGAACCACAAAATACGGTTATATTTTTTATTTTCATTATTGGACCCCCTGTCTCGATTTCAATTTTTAATTAAATACAGAAATAAAAAATTCCTGATTACGAAGGAGTACAAGATTTGTACTTTCTTCGTAATCAGGAATTACGGTTCCTGGTAGAAACCTCCAAACCATATCATTGGAGTTATACGAAACTTCATTAAATTCATAGTTGCTTTTTAAAACATAACAAAAAATAGTTTAAGTTGTCAATATAGTGTCCAACACTGGAAAATCCTTTAATTATTGTAAAAGCATATGTATATGCAACTCAATGATCTTCAAGTAAAGCACCGTTAGTGCAATTAAAAAATTTTTTTGCCTTATCTTTCAGTTTCGTAATCATTAATGATTACGTTTATAATATTACATTGTTCATCTGCGACTGCTTTGTTAGATTGTTTATTATAGTCGTAGGTTATTAAAGCCTTCCATAAAGCCCAACCTCTTGCTCTGTTCCAAGTTTCCTCATCAAAATTCAATGCATTCTTAAATGTCTTTCTGCTTTTATCATCAAAAAATGTCCAAGCCATTGCAGCATCGCAAGAAGGGTCTCCTACTCCCAATATCCCAAAATCAATAACCGCACGTAATTTACCATTTTTAATTAATATATTTCCTGGGGCTATGTCACCGTGGACCCAAACTGGTTCACCAGCCCACTTTGAAGTCAATGCTAATTCCCAAATTTCATCCAATATATGTTTATTAAAAGTAGTTACATTATTATTAATGGCATCTCTACACTCATCATCGTATACAACAATATCACCGCCTCTATAAAAATTATGTTCCCCAGCTAAGGGACCTCCACTGGCGTCAATAGATTGTAATTCAACTAAAAATCCCCCCAATTCATTCGCAAATTGATTTATATCATCTATATTTTCGATAGTTACTATCTCCCCATCAAGCCATTTGTTGACTGACCAAGGATGTGGGTAATCCCCACTTGGTTCTCCTTTAACTAATGGTTCAGATATTGGTGTAGAAAGATGCTTGGCTAAAATGGGTAACCATTTCTGTTCTTTTTCAACTTGGGGTACATAAACTTCATCACTTGGTAATCTAACGCTCATACTATTGCCTAAGTGAAAGGTTTTATTATCATTTCCACTTTTTTTTACAGACTTAATTTCCAAATTAGACCACTCTGGAAATTGGCTATTTATTAACTTTGATACTAAATCTACGTCGATTTTTATCATTTAATTTCTCCCTTTAAATTAATTACATTTATTGTACCATTTACTTACTACTACAAGGACTTCTTATTCCACTATCCTGCCTCGTTAGTAAAAAAGCGACTGCTCTATTAACAATCGCACCCCGTTAGCCATCCATGTAGCGCAAAATCGGCGCTACACCACAAAAAATGAAAGATAATTAAGTTCTTTCATGGGAGTTTAAGTACATTTTTTCACAAACTTTTTCCTTTATTTGATTGTTTATATTAATCTCTTCATTTCAAACTCCTTCTATAATCATTACTAAATTCCCTTAAATTGATAAACCTAACGTTTTGAGTATTGGATTCATTTAAAACATTGTAAACAGCTTCAGTAATAATTAAATTACCGTACCAGTTATTAAAGTAGAAAATATCACTACCATCCCACTCTTTTTCATCTACGCTTAACCCGTCAGAGATACGTAAAATGTTTAAAAATGCTCCACAAGTCTCACAATGCGGTATTTTATTTCCTAAATGATCTTGGAGAAAACCACCTTTACCTGTAGCTTCAACGCGGGCTATTAAATAATTCCTTATCTAATAATCGCTCCTCATTTTTAACTTCAATTTCTATAGGGGATAATTTGAATCCTTTAAAATTACTGTTGTAATGCGACAACTCAATCAAGTTCATTTAGTTTATCAAATAATTCATAAAACAGACCGCCTATTTGAGTGTTAGTTCTACTTTGCCAAGATAGAGCGATAAAACGAGCAAATACAATAGTTATATGAATTAAAAGCTCATTTGATTTTGCCTAGAGGTGGAGAACTTCTTGGGATTTATTTTAGGTCAACCACTATAAATTATAGTAATAATTGGGGTGGTTAGTATTAACTTTTAAAGTCTAAACTATTACCGTATGAAAGATGTTAAATAACTATATATAAATAGAGGAGGAATAGTTTTTGGATGTAAAGTTAGAAATCGGAGACGGTTTACCTAGGTGGTGGTTAAGCCCTGAAATTTGGACCGTACCGAACGAAGAACCGACTAGTACGCCTGGGCTACCAATCGTAGGCCAACCATGCTACATATGGGCTCGAGTTAGAAATAATGGCAAAGACGGAGTTGAAAATGCTTATGTTCGCTTTTACTGGGCCAATCCAGCCGTTGGAATCGATCGTAAGACAGCGAATTATATTGGTACTTCTAATGTGTCACTTGAAAGTGGCGAGGCAAGAGATGTATTATGCTTAACCCCATGGAACCCTACTTTCGTTAATAATGGACATGTATGCGTGGTGGCAGAAGCTTCACACCCCTACCTTGACCCTATAACATACTTACCCCAATTCAATGTACCAACAGATAGGCATGTTGCACAACGAAACCTTACAATAATAAAGTTGGGTAAGGTAAAAGATTTTTTTACTATGAACTTTGAAATATGTAACGCTTTAAGACTATCACAAAGATATAACATATCCTGTAGATTGGGCAATTTAGAAGAAATCTCCGCGTTACGACCATATCTTGATCCTAACATTCCGAAATACGGGGAAGGTACAATTGTACAAGCTGGATTTGTTTCAAAATCCTGCCCCGATGAAGATGAGAGTAAAGAAGCAGAGTCGGATATTGAACTCGAAATTAGCCCGGGTTCTAGGGCCGGCTTATCAGTTGTAGGGGTGCTTGAAGGAGATATTGCACTGCTTCATGTTGTGCAAAGTACAGAAAAGAAAGAAATAGGCGGATTGAGTATCCTAGTTTACCGAGATAATTAGCTAGAGAAAAGGAGAATAATACTATGACACAATTTGTAATCCCAAATCGTCCATTTGCTTCCGAACCGTATACTGGTATAATGACACCCGATGGAATTTTTGAGGCCGCACTTGGAAAGCAAATAATTAACACTCATATTGTAAACAATGGAACGACGGTTGATCGGGTTCAAATTTACATTGAGAGTGTCTCAGATCCAAACATTGTAGTAACACCAAAAACTCATAAAATAGACTATGCTTCTACTGGGGTATCTCATCTTTTAAGTTGGGAAGCTGATTTTAGTGCAGCTTCCCCTGGTAAACACATGGTGAGTTTTATTGTGGAAACTGCTTCTGGACATCAACGGATAATTAAAAAAATATTTGTGACAAAAATGAGTTTTAATCCTAGCACTCGTTCCTTTTCAGTTACTACACCCGAAGCAGTTTTCAATGTTGCTTTTAAGGAGATGATTGGTCCCCGTGATCCTCAGTGTTCACACAAAGAAATAAACAGTGTTAGAAACATTAACAATTCGAACTCTACCCTTTTAGAGGTACTTAATGGTGTAGCAAATAAATTGGAAGATTATAATCAAGGCAATCTTCTGGATTACCTTGTCAAAGGTATAAGTGTTACGAATGATCCAGGCTTTACTCTTTGTGCCCCACAATTGTTAATCGGGGAGCTGAAAGCTCAACTTCAACTCACCCCACCATTTGAGGGTCAGTATGGAGATTTGCCATTTCAAGATCCTTGGTGGAAAGTTGTACTTGCAATTGCAGCATTTGTCCTACTAGTAGCTGCTGCAATTGCTGAAGCTGTTGATGGTACGGGTGACCTGACTGCAGGAGCGGGTGGTACCCATGATCTTCCGAATGATACTGGTGGAACTTGCTGTGTACCAAAAGCTAGTGGAGGTGGTACTAGTAAAGTAGCCGCAGGTTTGTTAGCTGCTTCAGCAACCGCTGCAACCATTGCTGGTGCTAGCGATGTACGCGATCCATTCCGTAAAGGTCAAGACAATACTGTGCCTAAATATCCAGGAGAACTAACGGTTGCAGAGGAAATGAGTATGAGATTTTCTTATCCTGAAGCAATAATCCCTGGTAAGGAATACAAGGTTAAGGTTGATTGGAATTACCAACGAGAAACAACGGATGGAACATATAGCTATAGGGATACAGAGATCAATACTAATACTCATGTACTCTCCAAGTATGAAATTAATGCAACAAATGTAATCGACTCTTCCAATGGCGAACAGTTTTTTGTTAAAGCCTCATTTTATGATGCTTCAAATAATATTCTTGTTGGTAATCAGTTATTCGTTCAATGTTTCCTAATAGGACCAGCTGGCCAATGGCATAATATCGTATTACAAGATACTGGTGTTGATAAGAGCCAAGTTGCTAATGACGGTATTTATACAGGTTCTTTCGACTTTTCTGAAATTGGAAATGGCACATGGAAGTACTTTGTAATTGCTCAAGATATCAATCATGCAACCCCTGATATGGAACCAGAAGAAGCTGCCCAGATAATTGGCGGTATGGTTTTGACCAATCAGTTGAGTATAGCCTTTGAAGGTGGGAACTGTCCAATTGCATATGACGGTGAAGTTGAAGTTCGCTAGGAAGATATTCAATTAAATATTATTTCTTGAATAAAAAAAGACAGAATCAAAACAAATTTATGATTCTGTCTTAAAACATCAATTATATGTGTAACATAACTATGGATACAGCTAAATTTAATTAGTACTGTAAGTTGGTTTTGTATTTTTTATTTTGAACCATTTTTTTCAGAGCTAATTGAATTTCTTGGATTAAGTACTCGCCGCCTAAAGGACTTAATATTAATTCACCGTTAAGTAATTTAATGTTTTTTTCAGAAACCTCACCTGTAATAGCACAAGTCATATTAGGTGTGAATTTTTTCAGTATAATTGAATCTTTCTCCACAAAAACTTCTACTGGGTCTTTCTCTTGGATATGTAAAGTTTTACGTAGTTCTATAGGGATAACTATACGGCCTAACTCATCTACTTTTCTAACAATCCCTGTTGATTTCATGATTATTACCTCCAAATTTTTGAAAATTAATGAGAAAAAGCTTTCTTATGTGTTTTCCAGTAATTATAGTATCTTATTATTTCTGTACCTACCCACCTACCCATATCCGTTGGAACTGCAAATGCTTTTGTAGCTTGATTATTAAAATGAATTTGCTGTTTATGTGAAAGTGGTTTGCCATTAGCGTGTTTTATAATACACAACTTTCTAATTCCACATGAAAGCTCCATATAAGTAATTTTGCCTTTGAGTATTTTTTCATCATTAGTGTAGGAGTTCAGCTGGCGTTTAGTATTAATAAAATCAGAAAGTTCTTTTTTTCTTTTAAAATACCGATAATTTCGATTTGAAATAGCTGTCTTTTCTAACTCTCTTAATTCTTTCTTAGCCTGTTTTATCTTTTGACGTAAATTCAAGTAAATTCCTCCCCCTAAAATACCGCATATTGATATTCAGACTAATCAAAAAATTCTTAAGAAAATATTGAGGCTCCACTCCTAAAATTGCCATTTTCTTATATTTTTAATTTCTTTAATTAATTACATATACAGCATACCATATTTTAGTTATTTTTACATTTGATTTATAATTATATTTATAATAAAAATATAATAAAGTATATGTATAAAATCAATAAATAAATGGTCTATTTTTTTATGTTTCTTATTTATTGATGTGTAGTACAATTATTTTATTGGTATGTATAGATAGATGTTATATCTCTATCAAATGTAATGGTGTGGTTCAACAAGTTTCATTAGAATTTTATTACGCACAAAATGCAGCTATTGTCGATGTTATTTGTCGGGAGAAAGAATGTATGAACAAAGATTTTTTAATAGATGGAGATTGATTAATTAAGTTGATGTGAGACGAATCGAAATTTTATTTTGTGGATACTTGTATGTTTCGATTTGTCTCACAGCCCAATTTACATTATTAAACAAATGAGAGGAAAATTAATTTTTACGGTTAATGTTGAACATACAATGATAGAAGAATAAAAATAAATTTAGGGTAATTGGGTTGTTATATACGTTTCTATAAACCAATTCACCACTTTATAAAGGAGGAATTTAATGGACATTCAAAATATTGAAAGAGCACCCCTAAGTATCTCTTCCTTCAGCTTAAGCTATGATATACGGCATATGGAGTACCTGATTTCTCTCACTGAACAATCTGAAGCAAACCATAAACCGCGTTTCGAGCAGTTTACTGATCGTGACATGATTTTATGGTATCTTTACTATTCAAAGCAGTTGTTTAGTAACCGTGGGCGCAGCAAACGTTCTACGATGAAGTATAAGGCGGAAATTGAGCAATTTCTTGAGTTTCTTCTATTATATAGTGAAGAAATAGGCGTAGACATATCGGAAATAAAAGACCATTCATTATTTAAGTCGTTACAACCACGTCATATACGTCGATACCAGGAGTGGCTGGCTACTAATAGCCCCTATGTGAAAAAGAAAAAGACACAGAACAAAGACGGTTACTCCATTGCAACACTTGAAAGAAAAACAACGATTTTAAAAGGTTTCTTTAAGCAACTATTTGAATGTAAGTATATTAATGAACCGTTACATGAGGGTTTTAAATCGGTTAACGTGACTAGTAAAGATCGGCCTAATCGTGATATGGGACCATCTGAAGTAGTTGAATTTTTGAGATATTTTGAAGAAAAAAATAACCCCATAATGTTTACTCTAATTCTTGTGTTAGTTACTACTGGTATGCGTAATGAAGAACTTTGTACGTTGAAAATTAAGCATATGAAGAAAGATACTATTAAAGGTGGATATTACTTAGATGTCTTAGGGAAAGGTGGAAAATGGCGTAGAATACCGTTAAAAGCTAAGGTGGCTGCAAGTATTAAGGAGTTTCGAAAAATAAGGGGTTTGGCACCGATTGAGACAGCTGAAAAAGATTCTCCCCTATTCACAACGAAAACTGGTAACGCTTATTCTCCAAGTTATTTGGACCAGGTATTTAATCGCGAATTTTCGAAAATAGAGAGTGACAAAGTAATAACTCCCCATATTTTTCGCCATGCTTTTGCTATTATCTCACATATTAATGGTGCCGATATCTATAAGATAATGAAATCTCTAGGGCATGAAAAAATAGAAACAACAATGATTTATATGGAGAAGGTTTTGGCTACTGATCAACATGCTATTCATGAATGGGAAGCGGGCCAGTTTGAGGGATATATCTAATAGAGGACGTTTAGCTTTAGAATAAGGATTGCGTATAAATCTCGACCGATAAACCTCCAACTATTATTGGTTTAGCATGAATATTATTATAAGGATTATAATGTTCCATATGTTCAGTCAGTATTTTGGCCGCTTCTAACATAACTTTAAATTTCTTTTCTTGAATTGGTGCTAAAACAAGTAATTTTTTCTTAGTTTCTTTTATTAATTCTTCTCTATTAACCATCATTTCAAAAAGAACCCATCTAATGCTTCTTGTTCTTCTTTATTACGAGGTTTTCGAGTGCCATTTTTATTTAAACGTTTACCTTGTTCATTAAATTTATCATTATATGCTCTAACTGCAATATCAGCTAATGCTTGAGTCTCTTGTGCCAATTTCATTACACTTTGAATTGTCATAGTTCTCATATTTCTTAAACGTTGATAAAAATCGAAAGGAATGTACCTATGTCCAAATGCTAAAATAATCGTTTTTTTATAAGCGGGATATACAACTCTCATATCCTCTTCACCAGGTATTTTTGGAAAAGGACTAGAGAAATGGTACGATTTAAAACCTTTTAGACTGTATTTTAAATCATCACCGATTTCACCGTCTTTAAAAACATCTTTTATAGCCATTATTATGGATACAGTTACTTCCTTGAATTCTTCTTTATCACTGAACACTTGTGAGCTAGAGCATACACATCTAAAGCTAAGTGCTGAGGATCCATCTCTATATTCTTTATGGCAGCAATATCATTGATTGCTACCATCATCAATTCACGACTAATCATCTAAACCTGAGCCCCTCATTTCCATAAGCTCATCTAATGCATTAATAGCCTTGGTAGCAAGTTCTTTTCCACTCGTTGGTTCCATTTCTTTTACACGCTGGCCATAAAGATGATCCATTTTTAGTTTTTCACGTAATAATTCTTGATACTGATCATGTAAGGAGTTTATCTCTTGCATTAATGAAGGTATTAGATCTGGACGATTTAATTGTGCTACAGTGTCTTCACCAGATACAACTTCAACTGTGTGAAATTGTTCAATTAGGGGTAGCCATTTCTTTGTATTTCGTAAATTAGAAATAGCAATTCTATTTCCTTTTAGAAGCACTTGTTTCAACTCTGTAATATCGATACTAGTATTTTTCTCCATTAACTCTAACATTTTTTTCATCTTCTTTTCTTCAGCCATTGTATATTCCTCCTTATCATACTACGTCGGATATTATTGTACATATAATTAGCTAAAAATATCCCTATATGTATAATATCGACATAAACAAATAAACTTTTTTATCAATTTCCCAAAAATAATTAACTACCTGATATATCTTCCTCCTTTTTATTTTCTCTTGAACGAAACTACTATAATTTCTAGATAATACCTGATGGACCTCTAGAAATAAAGAAGTGGAAGCTTTTAGTCGACGTTCTAGGTTCAGATATTACAAAAACATCTGCCAATTTTAATATTTGAGAACGACAAAAAACACTTTCTCAAATAAAAGTTCAGACGAATCCCTAAAAAGAATCGCTAGAACACTTATAAAGAAAGTGTTTTTTAAAATTGCTCTACCGTGTGGCTGAGCAGCATAAAAGTCGTAAATCAAATATGAAACCAATGTATCATATAAGCAATTGTACATTCTATTACTCTTTTAAAGGTAACATGGCCGCTCCAAAGAGCGACCATCTACGTTAAAACATATCAGCAATTTCTAAAGTTTTTAAAAGTACTTTAGCCATCTGAGCACGTGTTAAATTAGAGTAAGGATCAAAGACATCCCCAGGTTTCCCAGTAAATATCCCCAGCCCTTGCATCACTGCTACAGCTGATTTAGCATCCCCTGAAATTTTATCAGCATCTGCGAAATTAAGACTATATGATTCTTTTTTTACATTTAGATAATCTAATGTTCTTTCAAGCATTAAGGCAGCTTGTTGACGCGTTAGAGTACCATTAGGGTTAAACTTAGTCGCTGACACTCCTTTAATGATTCCAGCATCATACAAAGCTTGTACATCGGAAGCAAACCAATCCTTCGCTTTAACGTCTTTAAATGTATTTGTACCTGTTACTTCAAGTCCTAGTGATCTAACTAACATTGCACAAAATTGTGCTCTAGTAAGTGGATTATTGGGACTATAATAACCAGGTGATGTACCAAATACGATATGACGATTTGCAAGCTCTTCTATAGCATCCTTGCTATAGACACCTTCGATATCCTTAAATTTCACTTGTTTAGTAGAGAAATAAAATTCTCCAGTACGATTTGTTTTGAAACTTATTTGATTTGGTTTCACAAATTTGAAAGGAACAGCTTTATACTCATCATTTTCATGACGGAGAACATAGGCTTTCTTTTGTTCTTTCGTTATTTCAATTTGTTGTTTAAACGCACTAATTTCTTTGCCATCTGCCCAGATACGGAGTTTGTAATGATCGTTGCCTTTATTTAGCCATTCAACGCTCCACTGCTTTGATTTAATTTCTAATGGTATTTTAATCTTTATTCCATCTTGTTCCACTGTTAACGAGTCTTTTGAAGGGTTCTTAATTATCCATTTCCCATTCTCATAATCAATTGTTTCTGCAGTAGTTCCTGTCTTTGGTGGGACAACCACTGGTGGTTCAGGTTTTGGCTGCGGATTCGGATTTATAACCGGTGGGTCCACTACAGTTGGAGGTTTTACCACAGGCGGGTCTACTACCGGTGGCTCAGTCACTGGTGGCTCCACTACAGGCGGTTTTGCTGGTTCTACTGGTTTAGGAGTTGGTTTTACAACTGTTAAATCTGGTTTACCATCATCTGCAGTACCAATCTCAGTGATTTTATAGCCAAGTTCAGCTAATAGCATTTCTTTATAAGATCCGTCATGAAGATTCACAACAATATAATCTTTAACTTCTTCCTTATATTTTTCAGATGGAGTAGCTTTATAAGATTTCACGCTAGCTAGAGCATAAAACGTTTTAAATACATATTCTGCATGATTTTCATTTTCTGTGCCCCAAATCTCACCTGTATATGGAGTAGAAGTTATACGAACATAGTTATCATTTAATGATGCTACCTGCATTTTCGAACGAACAAGAGCAGACTCTTTACCAATCGTAGTTTTTGGTTTTATTAAGTCCATTAAAACCTTTTTGACAGGTCCTTCTGTTAGCTTGGATATTTTAGATTCCGCTTCTATATCTTGCTCATATGCAGCATGTATAGCGCTTAAAAAAATACTCATTTCTTCTTTAGTGAAAGTCTCCACTTCTTTTTCAGCTGCATAGTCTTGTACATGTTTAATATACTGTTCAAATTCTGGGTCTTTTACTGTATTAAGGTCTGGTTGAAGTGTTTTAATTTCATCAATTGATAGTTTCTTAACATCAATATCCGGATTAGAAACTGTTTCAGATAAAGAATCATCTACTGCAGGTACTTCTTCAGTATGTATTTCATTACCTGGTATCTTTTCAACATCCTCAATTTCGTTAGGTTGTTGCTGCTCTTTTTCAGGAGTTGTGGCTTCAACATCAGTTTCGTTTACTTCTGAATCTTCATTCTCAACTTTTTCTTCGAGAATGAACGTAATTGTTTGATTTGTTGTATCATCTGATAAGGTAAATTTTTGTTCAGTTTCTCCGATTATTCCATATCCTTCGGGTGCTTCACCTGTAACTACAATTTCACCGTACTGTACATCAGTTACCCAATTCTCAGATATTACATCACCATTTGCATTTACGTATTGAATAAGATATTTACCTGTTATAGCATCTTCAGATACATCCTTAAGAACTTTTTCAACCTCTGCTCTAATTTCATCCTCTGTTACCTTTAGAGCTACAGCTAATTCCTTAATTACATTTCCTAACGCGTTGTCATCGTGCAAATAATCAACTATAGAATTAAATACAGTTGGTTGCGGATAACTTTTAATTGTTGGCAAAGTTGAAGCGGCATATTCATTTTCATATGCTGCAATGTCAGATTTCTGCATTGTACGTTTTGCCATTTCAATCGCATTAACTAATTTTATAACTTGAATAACTTGCTCTTTAGTTACTGTATCTCCAAGTTTATCAATCGCTTCTTTATATTCAGGCAGTAACTCTTCATACACAGGTAAATTTTCATCGTTAATATAATCAGCCAATTCTTGCGATGTCACATTATCCAGGTCATTTATAATTTTATCCAGTAGATCTTCTTTCTTGTTATCAATTGCTAATTGAAGGGAATCTAAGCGCTTTTGTAATGCTTGTTTATCATCACCATTTGGTAATGTATCAACAAGTACTTGTGCATCATTTTTGTGCTTTTGAATTAAACTAGATTCCCCTTTAGAAACCGCTTTTTCCGCTCGAACGTATTGACTTACAGCGTCCAGGCGTTTTTGTAATTCGGTTTTGGCTGTACTAGCTGGCAATACATCCACTAACGGTTTGGCTGAATCGATATCAATTTTAGCTTTTGATTTCTCAGCTTGATTAACGGCTTTTTCAGCAGTTAGATAAGCATTTACATTCTTCTGCAGGGTATCTAAGCGTTCTTGTAATTCATTCTTTAAATCCCCTTCTTGCAACGTATCTACTTTCTCTTGAGCCTTATCCATATCTTGCTGCTGTAATGTATCTTCGGCTTTGCTAACTGCATCTTTAGATTGGTCTTCTTTAGATTTATTTTTGATCACATCTTGAATAGTATCTAAACGACTCTGTAATTCTTCTTTTTTTGGACTTTCAGGCAATTCTTTAACTAGTAATTGAGCTGAATCTTTATCTGTTTGTGAATTAGTAGACTCGGCAACTTCAACAGCAGCTGTTGCATCTTTCAACTCAGTTATGGCATCTAATCGGTTTTGAAGTTCCTTTTTAATTTTATTATTAGTTCCTATAGCATTCACTAATTTTTGCGCTGCTAGCTGGTCCGACTCTTCTAATGTTGTTTCTGCAGTTGAAACAGCTGAGCTGGCATCGATTACCGTTTGAACAGTTTCTAATCGTTCTTGTAGTTTTTCTTTTACAGTACTTTCTGTTAATTTATCTAATAACTTTTGAGCAACGTCTTTATCAGCTTGTTGATACGTTGTTTCGGCATTAAGTACGCTATCAATAATATTGTAGTATGCAATTATTGCGTCTAAACGTCCTCTCAACTCTTTCTTAACAGTTAACCAGGTAGGAACCTTTTCTAATTTATCCTCTGAATTTGCTATTGCTGCAGCTAATTGTTCTTTTGAATGAATTTCTTCCGCTTCTACAATAGCTTTTCTAGCTTCCTCAATAACTTCGCTTAAGTTTAACCAGTTTTCATAATCCTCGACTGTAGGGGTTTTTACAGGACCACCTTCATAAGACATTACATAATCATCAATGATCGTTTTTAAACTATCAATATTGCTTGGCGTTACACCTTTAACCCCTGCCCATTTGAAATCATCATCAGTAGCATTTTTATAATTATTGATTAACCATTCCAAACGATTGTTTTGAACTAAAGATTTAACCAGAATTTCTAGTTGACCGTTTTTACCTCCAAGCTTTGTTGCCGAATTTTCTACTTCTCGAATTTCTCGTTCTGATGATACATTGACCTTAATATCTAACGTTTTGTCATACAGCGATTTCAATGACGTATGAGTAGTTAAATCAAAAGCATCAAAAGATTGCTTTTTATCGGCCTCTAATGCTTGTACAAATCGTTTATACGTTTCAACATCAGATACTGCAACTACAGGTTTATTTTTAATCAAAAGTACTTTTTTAGTTAATTTATCTTTAGCTATAATTGTCACATAATCCTCATAGTAACCATCTGCCAAATCAAAAGTAACATTAACTTTTCCGTCGGTAGTTGTTAATTTTTTTGTTACTCCATTGAAAATAACTTCGACGTCATGTGTTGTATCATTCGAGTCTTGAACTGATGCAATAACATTCAGTTTACCGCTATTAATGTATTCGTAAGGCTCACCTGTCACAATAATATCAGGAATACCATTATCTAAATACTCCTGCATATCTGTACGTAATTGCCCCTGCCATAAAGATTTTGTAGCCTCATACCCTTCGGTTTTTTCCTTATTATCATGTGTATCGTTATATTCAATTACTTCTTGCATAGCCGTTACAATAGTATTCATGTAAGCTTTCGTAAGTTCGAAATTTACATTCTTAACACTGTCAGACAAAACTTTATCTTTATTAGTTTCACGATTAAACGTTTGGCGATATTTTAGCAGATCATCTAATGCCGTTAGAACTGGATTTAAATCATGCTTTGCATAATCAGGTACTTTTGCATGTAATGTATCAATGGCGCTTGGTGTTAGATCACTTAAAGCAGCTTTTATTAATACATTGACAAAATCAACTAATTCCTGTGCATGCTTATCTTCTCCAAGGGGCTTAAACACTTCTTTGAAATCGTCGTACCAATCGCTGTATTCAGGTACTACATCAGTTACTCCAAATTTGTTTAAATCATCTGATGTAACCGTTGATAAATCTGACAAGAAATCTTTTATAACTTTTGTTAAGCGATCTTGTAACGCCTTTTTATTATCAGCGTTTTCAACAATGGCCACTTTTTCCTGAGCATAGTTAATTGTATCCCAAGAAACCCCTTCTTTATTATCTTCCATCTTTGCAACAGCATCGTTGGCATCATGATAACGTTGTAATTCATTTATACGTTCTTCTAACTGTTCCTTGCTTTTTGAAGGAGTCAACCCCGAAACAAGATCCTTCGCTTTTTCAAAATCCTTTTTAGAAAGACTTTGCTCAGCAGCTTCAGCAGCTACAGTTGCAGTCACTAAATCTAAGCGATTTTGCCAGTTCGTTAATGTTTCACTTTCCGGTACCGTTGACACTTTTAAAGTATCAATCTTTTCTATAGCATCTTTTAAAGCTTCTTTTGTACGCTGTGCTTCGTAACTTAAAATTGATTCATAAGCCTTGTAAAATGCTTCATGTTGTGCCGTCTTATATTCATTAGGATTATCTGCATGTGCGTTTAACTCTTTCAAGTAATCAGCTGCATTATCAACTTTAATAACGGTATGCGTTAAAATTTTTGGAGCACTATCAGCTATACCATCATTTGCAACAATACTAATCTCACTGTTATTGAAACCTTTTTGATAATCCATACCCTTTAACATAGCTTTAAAGGAATGGTTATTATCAGTTGACGCTAATACTGTTGTGCTATTATAGATCGCTTTTGCCAATAAAGGCTGGCCATCGACGTCAGATATACTTCCCTGCACAATAAAGTTAGAAGAATCATCCACAACATTAAATTTGTCTACTGCTTCTGCAGAAATCACAACAGGTGCAGTATTTACTTTTTTAACTTCTATAACTTGAACGGATTTATTTCCTCTAGCATCTTCGGCATAAACTGTGTATTTTCCATTTTCATTCACAGTGAATTTGCCATTTGTTATGGCCGTTCCATTAGCTGCAAGATATCCTGAGCCTTGCTCTCCTTTTGCATATTTGAAAGTCTTTATAGCTGAAAGATCAAACACTTTTACATCTACAGTAGATGTTGCTCCAACCTCACTCTGCTCCGTTAATTCGATTACTGGTGGGGTTACATCATCTGAAAGTACACGTTGTCCTCGTTCATACCAATATCCATCTGCATTGCGTACTCCATGTTGGTACTTATTGTATCCGCCTTGTAATGAATTTGTTATTAAACTTCCTCTTTCAAATACATTAGGGTTTGAAATTTTTTCTTTATAAGAGTAAGATGCAGTTTTTCCTCCATTTGCATGAATAATTAAATCAAAATAACCTTGTCTATTAGGAGTGTTATATGGAATTAAACCCATTATTAATTCTCCCCAATTATTGGTTCTTACTTCAACTGGATCTTGACCATTACTATAATAAAATCCTTTTTCTGGACTATAGCTCAATTGATCGTATCGCGAGCCATAAGGGAAACTCGGCAATCCCATTTCATTCCATTCGCGATTGTAAGAAGTTTCGCCTGACCAATCAACAGATGCCTCAGCGTTTGAATGTCTAGTACTTCCCCAAACTGTAGGATTGACTGCATAATATTTACTCCAATAATATTGTACATCTCTAATATCCTTAACTGGACTAGTTGAATATGCAGATGTTGCTTGGCCATCACTTGCAATTACCCGGAATTGTACTGAGATTTTGTCTTGAGGTACAGTGTATTCGTAGACTTTTTGTGTGCCTTTATATACCTGTTCCCAATTGCCACTGTTGTTATAATTCACTTGAAGCGTATAAGTTATTGAATCACCATCAGGGTCAGTAGATCCATATGAAATAAAGTGTTTATCACCATGTTCAAATTGTACTGCTGGAACTGTTAACGTTGGCGTTGTTGGGGCTTCATTTACCTTTTGGCCTAGTTCATACCAAAAACCATCACTATTACGTGCATTGTTTAAATAATTATTTATTCCACCTGTAACAGTTCCAAGTAAGATTCCCTTTTTGTACTTATAACCCACAAGTTGATGTTGAAAGATCGAACCTGATAATATCATTCCATCTTCATCTGTCGGGTGCCCTAAAAAAAAGGTTTGAATACGAAAATCATCATAACCTTGCTTTTTAAATTCTGAAATTGAATCAGAAAAGTCATGAGACTCCATATTCGAAGTTACAACTTGAAGGGTCTCTTCATCTTTAATAACTTCGAATTTATTCCACTTATAAGTGCTTGCTTCGGCACTTTGAACTCCAGCTGTACCGGCTATAGCTGCGTTTGCAATTGCTAAAGCAATGAATGTTTTGCCTGAAGCATTCCTATACGTTTTAAAACGGGTCTGTTTTTTTCCCTTACCATTCTCTTTTACCAAAAATAACACTCCTCTTCCAAATTTTGACGAAAAAAAAGTACCGAATAAACGCATTTAAATGCATTTATTCGGTACTTCCGAATTTTTTCTTCATTTACCATTATTATAACCACAAAATTTTTGTTAATCAACATCGATATATTCCGACTAAAGAAAAAGGACACGCGAATGATTTTACCAAAAGTCAAAAAATGAGATTTGTGGGTTTTCGTTTTTTTCAAGAGAAAATACCCCCTTTTTAATCAATTACAATGGTAGAGTGATATATTCCACGTACTATGCTCTTCAAACCCCATACAATACCCTACTTTTTATGGCATATTTTTCTTTTATATGATAATATTACACACGGGGACATGAGTAAAAAGAAGCAAAAAAATTTCGTGTTTCAATAGTTCGATAGGAGGATACGTTTGTGAAAAAAAGATTAGTAGCATTAATTTTTTCTGTAGTATTTGCTTCTTTAGTATTTAATTCAGAAGCTAAAGCAGAATGGGAGAATTACAAGGGATTAAGTCCAATCTTTGATGAAATTGTTTACTTAGAAGAAAGAGGTTTGTTGCTTTATGGAGCAGATATTTATGATGCTTTATTTGAGTTACCAGCGGAAAGAAGAGATGCGATTTCAATGATAGCATTTTCTTTGAATTTAGATAAGACTAGCAGAAATACTGTTTTTTCTGATATCCCAAAGGAGTCTTCTGAAAGTGGATTAATCCAATCTGCTTTTGAAAAAGGAATTGTAACAGGATACAAGGATGGAACATTTAGACCTAATGATCCTGTAACAAGAGGACAGTTCGCTGCATTTATTGATAGAGCTTATGGAAAATATCTACCGAATAATTCAAATATAGAATTTAAAGATGTGCCGAAAACACTTAGTTCTCACGATGCAATAAAAAAACTAGCAGGAGCAGGAATTGCAACTGGATATAAAGATGGAACATTTAAACCTAATGAAACACTCACAAAAGAAGACTTAGCAACGTATATGTATAGAACTGTAAAATATTTAGAAGGTAAGAAGGTTAAAGTTGGGAACGAATTAAACAATAACCAAAATAGCATCTACAATGATTCTGATATTAAACGTGGCATGTCTTACGATTCTGTGTATAAAATTGTGAAGAACAATGTAACTTATTCTTCGAAGAACTCTAGTATTTTTACAAATAAAGCGAGATACGGATTATCAGGAACAACGCATTATTTCTTTGATGAAAACAATGAATTAAATTTTTGGTGGCATAAATTCGATTGGAGCAAAGAAGAAAACACACCTAACACTGTGTCAGAGCTTCATAAAATGTATCTAGATGAAGTAAAAAAAGAGTTTGGTATTCCTGATCATACATTTAGATTTAATTCTATTCGTTTGACGTACTTAACTGATTGGAAAAAAGATGGTACTAGTATAGAATTAAGCACTACAAAAGATGCTGATGGGGAAGTTAAAGTACAATTACAATTTTTTGGAATCAAAAAGGATTGATGATTAATTTTAGGAGATAGAGTGAACAGCTCTATCTTTTTTGTTGCTATGTCAGAAGCCAAAACACAGACAATACTCTACTTTTTATGGCATATTCTTCTTTTATATGATAATATTACACAAATGAACATGAGGAAAAAGAAGTGAAAATAAGTCGTGTTTTAATAGGTAAATAGGAGGATACATTTGTGAAAAAAAGATTAGTAGCATTAATTTTTTCGGTAGTATTTGCTTCTTTAGTATTTAATTCAGAAGCTAAAGCAGAATTACGGTATAATGATATAACAAAATCAAGTGCAATTTATGATGAACTTATTTACTTAGATGAAAGAGGTATATTAGGTGGAGGATATACAACTCCTTGGTTTTTTCCTGAGCAATCAGCAGAGAGAAGAGCAGCGGTTACAATGATAGCTCTAGCTTTAGGTTTAGATGAATCCAAAAGAGAAACTATTTTCTCTGATATACCTAAAGAACACCATGCAAGTGGATTAATTCAGTCAGCTGTTGATAAAGGAATTGTGACTGGGTATGGGGATGGTACATTCAAACCTTATAATAATTTAACAAGAGGTAATTTTGCTTTATTTATTGATAGAGCATTTGGAGAGTATTTACCAAGTGGTTCAAATATAGAATTTAAAGATGTACCCAAAACACTTAATTCATACAATGCAATAAAAAAAATAGCTGCGGCAGGTATTACAACTGGATATGGGGATAAAACCTTTAGACCTAATGAAACGCTTACAAAAGCGCATTTAGCAATGTTTATGTATAGATCCGTAAAATATTTAGAGGATAGAGGAGTTGTATTTAAGGAAGCGTCAAATAGTGATTCAAATAATGTTTATAAAGATTCTGATATCAAGTGGGGCATGTCCTATGATTCTGTAAATAGGTCTGTGAAAAACAATATTACTAGTTCTACGCCGAACGCTAGAATTATTACAAATAGAGCAAGATATAATTTTTCAGGAACAACGCAGTATTTATTTGATAAAAACAATAGACTAGATTATTATCGACATGAATTTAATTGGAGCAAAGAAAAAAACATACCTGATACAATATCAGGGCTTCATAAAATGTATGAAGAAAAAGTGATAGAGGAATTTGGTGTACCATATTTAGCAAATAAGAACAATAATTCTAGTTTTTTGTCGTATTATTCTGCTTGGGATAAGGGTGCATATTATGTAACATTAGAAACTATGAAGTATGCTGATGGAAAAGTTACGGTGGAGATGGTATTTTTCGACAGCAAAAAAGGTAAATAATTTATTTTAGGAGATAGAGTGAACAGCTCTATCTTTTTTATTTGTCCTGTTAGAAGTCCGCAGTCTCGCTACGCATTAACGAATCCATGACAATTTGATTGACTGCTTCAACGGAACATCATTGAGCATAGCCATTGACACCTGAGCTTTCAAGGTCAGATATAAGGATACGTTTATCAAGCTCCTGCGCTACCCTAGCATGGTCAATTTTACTTAGGAGCAACTCACCCTATCTTGAATATCATGCGAGCTTCATAGCGCTTTGAGTAGTCATGTCTAAGCTTATCAGAGATACCTTTTGCAAACTCCTTTTCATTGCGGTCATAAAGAATTGCTATATGATTTTTGCGGAGAATCCACTTTCCCTTTGTATCATCTTCACAATCAATCACCTTAGAGCCACTAGAGTCAAAGTAATGTGTTATAAAGCCATTTGCGTCTGTTAACTTGTCATAGACTGCCTTATGATGATGCTTAATACCATAGGCTTATAATGACTTGGATAGTCAAAAGCTATATGAAAATTCGTTATGCTCCAATTGAACATTTGAACAAGTTCCAATAAGGAAGTGGGAACACTATCCGCTTCAAAGAAAGCTTTGTGGAGCGTTATAGGAGCATTATAATACCGTCTCCATTGCCTAATACGTGGTAGTACCTTTAGGTGAATCCATACTGTTTTGGTGATATATACCCTCATAGTGCTTTAGAGCTTCTGAATTAGAGCTTCTATCAAAATCAAAGTAGTTTTGTAGCTCCTTTAGCTCAAAATGTGATAACTTTGCAGTAAGCTCCATTGTGTCGATACTGATACGACAATTACGTTCTGTGATAATGCTACTTTCCATTTTTAAGATTCAATCCTTTTCACGTGTTATGAGATGACGAATGTTCACCACTTTTAAGAAAATGAACACCATCAAAATATCGATAGATAAAGAAAAAAATATTAATCCAAACTCTATCGATTTTCCTTTTACTGTAACTTATTATCATGTGCACTTGCTACAGATGTCATAAAGCACTCTAACACGAGATTATAAGTAATGTCTTTTTTCTCCCCACCAAATCCATAGGTATTTATAATCATTTCCGGAAATTTTGGCTATACCTTCTTCTACCTCTTCAGGTGCTTGAACACGAACAGATAAGTTACCTTTATTTAAAATTTCGGTTTACGAAATACCAATACAAAAAGACAGAGTTCATCCTCTTACATTTTGTAGATTTAATCTGTCTTTATGTTTTAATAGCAACAATCTTTTAGAAAACATCCTAAATAAAAAACTAATTTTAATCCCGATACAGGTAAATGCTTATCGAGATTGGTTTTAATGATATAAGGTATGTAATCCGACGTAAGAATGGCTTTTATGAAAGATCTTTAAATTACTAAGCATGGTTACTTAATCCTACATTAGATACTATCAATAACATTAAGCTTCGGACTAGCACTTATTAAAAAATATATCTATTTAAAGTAACTCACTGAAGAAGTTGCAAGATTCCTTCTGGTTGTTTATTTGATTGAGCCAACATTGATTGAGTAGCTTGTAATAAAATATTATTTTTTGTGAATATCATTATTTCTTTAGCAATATCAGTGTCACGGATACGCGATTCAGCAGATTGAAGATTTTCAGATGTATTCATAACCGATTGATTGGCATGTTCGAGACGATTTTGATATGCACCATATTTACTTCGCTCTTTTGAAGCTATGGCGATAGCTTTATCAATTATAGAAATTGTATCATTAGCACCTTTTTGAGTCGATAAATCAATTTTATCAAGACCTAGAGCAGAAGCTCGAACATCAGACAATTCTATTCGCATATTTTGATTAGAATTTGCGCCAACCTGTAGTTGTATTTCTTTATTATTAGAATTTTCAAATTGGGATGAATCATTATCTTTTGCACCAACAAATATCTTTCCTTTATCACCGACAGATATAAATTGATCATTAAAACTTACAGTATCTATAATCATTCCAGGTGTAGTAGTTGACGATTTCCAATCTGTACCATTATAAGAATAAAGAACTGTATCTTCAGCTGTAGCAACAAACTTACTTCCATCAAATACTACCTCATTTATATTATTAGATGTATTAGAAATTTGCGAATCCCAATTGGATAGATCTGAAGACGTTATGATCGCTCCATTTGCTCCTACAGCAACATGAATACTTCCATTCCATGAAATACTATTAATATGTGTTGGTAAACGAGGTTTATCTGTCCAATTTACCCCATCTGTAGAAGTCCTTATAAAATTAATACCTTTTAACCAAATAAATTCATTATTATTTTTGGAAATCTCGGAAGTTGCCTGATTTAAATTTGGATCTTGATAAGTCCATGTAGTACCATCATTCGAATAGGCAATACCTGCATTACCACTAGCCATGTATATTCCGTTTTTCTCATTAATACTGTAAAAATAATGTGATCCCCCTGTTATGCCATAATCCCAATTTACACCATCTGTCGAATAAATGACTGTTTGTCTTCCACCAACGGCGAAAAATTTATTACCATCCCAATAAGCATCACTTAAGCTTACAGGCGATGGTAAATTAGTAACCGTCCAATTTTCTCCATCAGTAGACATTGCAATTTCTCCTTCGCTTGAAACAGCTATTAACTTATCTGAACTCGCTATAATACTTTTAAAATTCCCATGTGCTCCTGTTTGAATTGTTTTCCAAATTATATTTGATTCTGTAGTACCACTTTTAATCTCACTACTACTATTGTTTAGTAATTTAATACCATTAAACTCTGTATTATTTGCAATTGCGTCAATACCACTTTTAATCTGCTCAACTTCCTGTTGAATTTGTTGACGGTCAAAATCGGTTAATGTGTCATTTGCGGCTTGGATAGCTAATTCTCTCAATCTAAGTAAGTTAGGATCTTGAATACTTCCTAAGCCACTTTCAGCTGTTTCGATTAATGAAATACCATCCTGAATATTTTTACCTGCCATATTTAAACCACGAATTTGCCCACGCATTTTCTCAGAAATTGCTAAACCGGCAGCATCATCACCAGCACGATTTATTTTATATCCAGAAGATAGCTTTTCTAATACACTATCAGCCTTTTTCTTATTTTGTGTTAATCTATTATTTGTATTCAGAGATGCTATATTGTGCCTAATTATCAAAGTATTGGATCCCCTTAAAAATCGTTTTAAAATAAAGTTAAATTTCTAATTTAAGATAATATTACCATTTTACTATTGAAAATGGAAGGACACTCGTTAAAATAGGAACATTACAGCATTGTAGATATTGTAATACTAGTGTAAAAAGAAAACCCATTTACAATGTTAGCGGGCATACAATTTAAATACTTCTTTGCTCCTGTGAAGAATTTTTGCTCACAAAACTCTATTGATACAGGTAGATACTTAAAAATTGTCAGATCATATCATCTATAAATAAACAAAAGTGCATGCATTTTTCTTGCAATCCCACTCCATAGCACTCTGCGGGTGTGTCTCATTTAAACTTTTCTTTTCATTGGACATAATATTACCTCCAAAATTGTTCTTTATTAATAATCCATATCGTCCAAGGAAATCCTCCATATACTGACTAGAATTAAAATCTTTATAAAACCTTTAATATCTTTAAGATTTTCCTCAACTTTTATTTTATAGAAGGCGGCTACTAATGTGTACAGCGGCTAAGTCGGTTGAAATTATCTTGAGGGAGTTTTATTAAATGGAAACAGTATAGTATTAGCTACCTAATTGCTTAATTGTCGAGGTCTTCCAATAAATATTTCATTAGTTATTTAATTTTCTATTGTTGTCTTATTTATATAAATTAAAATCACTCATAAAAAAACAGTCAGCATACAGCTGACTGTTTACATTGCCTAGCGATGACCTACTTTCATATGGGGAAGCCCCCAACTACCAAAAGAGGCTCTTCAAGCTTTTCTAGTTGTATATAATTCCCACTCAATCATCGCTGGTAGAGCGAAATTTTATTTTCGATAATATATTAATCTTGCTGTTGTATAAAGTTTGTCATCATTCACAGAGATCAAAGCAGTGTAATCATTCTTTTCCCATCTTGAATATAAATGGCTATATTCTTTATAGGTAAATCGGTAATCATTACCGAATTCTGCTACCCCTTGCCTATGTAGTCGGTTATGTAAAGAAGACATTTGAGCCCATGTGTGATAACTATCTTGTTCAGGAAGGAAATCATAGCTAATCATATCTAATTGCCCACCAGTAAAAAAGTATATCAACTGTGCTGAAAAGCCATATTTTGTCGTTCCATAGACTAAATAAGTATTTCTACCATCCTGTTGTTTTTGTATAAGCTTTGATTTTTCATTTTTCTCTACATCGCGAATAGTCAATTTAAAGTTAATATTATTGAAAGGCACAACAGGCTTCTTTGCGGATAAAAATGCATCTACTACGTATCCTTTAATATTACCAGCAGTCACATAAGACCAACCTACTAATGTAGAATGTACAGTTACCTGTGAACCATTACTTAATGAACCTACTGAAGCTCCCGATTGACTGGCAATATTTCGAACGATAACCCCACTACCTGTATTAACGTATTTTGTCGTTGTTTTAGTCTTCCCAATAAAATCAGATTTAACATAGCCTACCACATTACCATATTGCACAAATGACCAACCATTTCCTACTGATCCATAGTCTTCAACAATCATATTATACTTTAATGTAGCTAATGTTGGTGCTGAAGGAGATGGCTTAGATTTCACAACGAGACCACTTTTAGAATTTGCAATTTTAATCGTCGAAGGTGGAACACTTAAAAAAGAGGAAGAAACATATCCCTTTACATCACCTGTTTGTATGTGAGACCAACCACTTGAGGAAGAAAACTCTATCACAAATTCATCCTTAGCTAGATTACCAATGGAAGCAGATGTATCATTCGGCGACTCTCTCACAACCAAGTTGGTGCCACTTACAACCTTCACTGTTCGATAATCAGCCGCATCTGCTACTTGATGCTGAATGCTAAATAGCATCATGAGTACAAAAACTGCAACAAACCATTTCTTTAGTATATTCAATCAATTTACCTCCTTTTACAACTCTGTTATTCTACCATTTATCCTATTGATTGTATATATTTTCATATTTTTTATTACTAAACGTGGAAATACCCATAAAACATTTTTAACATATATATATTAAGATAGCGTCAAAGGTACCGTTTATCTTGTTTCTCTGGGAGCAAAAGTTGAATATAATTTATTTGCAATATTTTATTACTGTACAAATGTGGAAATATAAAAAATCCCTTCGTATCAACGAAAGGGATAAAAATTATAATAATGTACACATATATTTATAGAGATAAATCAAATTTACCCTTCTTCAGTAATCACTTCTTTAAATCCTGATATAAGAAATCAAATCTTTAAAATGGGAATCCCCTTGCCTTAAATAAATTCTTGCTTATCATAATCAAGATTGAAAATACTTTCAGTAGTGTTTCTTATAGTTGAAAACTCTTGATTAACTGAGAAGATTCGATTACACAGCGCTACTAGTCCATCATATGAATAACCGCTTCCCTCTATATACAGTATGGATGCCATCTTATTATCTAAAAATTCTATACTTTTATAGTAAGTATCACCTTTATGCCCTTCTACAACATCTTGATCAATAAATGAAATTTGATTAAAGTATAATTCCACTTCTTTTATTTTGGTTTTATAGATTAAATGGTCAAAATAAACCTCAATAGAATCCTGATGTGGCATTGGAATCAATTTAAGAATAAAGAAACCAAGGAATAAGAATAGTGTAATAACAAGATAACTTTGTTTTGTACTTATTAGAAGGCATAACGCTGTAATCATTATTATTACCTTAACAAGTAATATACTTCGACTTAACAAAATGTGACTTTGACAAGCGATAACAAAATACATTTTAGGTTTGCGCATTAAAAATCACCTAATGAACAGTTCTAACCAATGATTGTAATTCATTCATAACATCCATACTTAGATAAAGGCTAGGATTAAAATTAATTTTTCCTGAAACATCACCTTTTGATTCTAAATCCATTAATCCAACAATCATGAATTTCCTTGTTGATTTACTTTTACTCTCTTCATATCTTAGATTTTCCTCAAAATCTTTATCTACAGGACGCACAAGTTTTTCGAATAAACGATATGAATGTTGAATTTCCTTATCTGCGATTTGTTGAACAATCTGCATTCTCCCAACTTTATTTTTTGGAATCATTTGAACTCCTACTACTTTAAACTTTTTTTTCTCCAAATTAGATATCCTCCTGATAATAAAAAAAGAACCTTAAACGTTAGTTTCCTAGACGTTAAAGGTTCTTCCTTTAGATCGATCATTTAATTAAATTATTTCCATTGTAATACTAAAAGTTAATTTTGTCTATATACAATACGATTATAAATTGTTCTACAAGTACTCTTACATATTGATGAATTTGCTGGCTTCCCAGAAAGTTGCGTGATTATTTATATTGAGCGTTAAACTCGCGTCCAGAAACTCCAATACTTCGGCTTCTATGCGTGTAGTTGTAACGATTTGTGAATAGAAATTCTTATATCTTCAATGCAACACTATAAATTATCAAAAAAGTCTTCTTCAGTAGTTACCCTCTGACTTTCATAACAATCAATCCACTCAATAATTTCTTCGATTGTGTTACTAAATTCAATACTCTGTAAAATAATGCTCAATTTACCTCTCTCTATAACTTGAGAATTATCAATAATGTATTTTTTCAACTCTACTCCATCTTCTGTTACAGCCACAATCTCAACATGACTTTCTTGTAATTCATCATGAATTTCTTTCAAATTATTTACAATATCATCATTAAGAATAATAGATGATACTAGTAATTTATTGAATCTATTAAATAAATAAAAATAGCTATAATCGTTAATTCTAGGCGTATAAGTATTCATGCCGCTATATTTAATAAAACCCGATATCCCTTTACTAAAAACTATTTCTATCCCTTTTGATAAATAACAATCTTTTATTTCTTTTGCCGTTGGATAAATTACATTTTTAATAAAACGTTCTTCTTGTATTTCTTCAACAATCTCTAAATATTTATTAGACTCTAAACTTCCATCTTTAAATATCTTCTCTTTAAATAACTTCTCTTGAACTTCATCGCTTAATTTTTCTGTATGTATAGCCGCAAAATATTCTTGAAACGACCTATGAGAGAATATGTAATCTAATCCTTCTAATGTAATCATACACACTGAATTCATTAAGTCTTCTAAAAATTCAGCCTCCGTAAATTCAACTTCACACCCAATTTTACCTCTACTTTCTTTCAAGTATTGAAGGATGTTATCTCGATTAAATGAGTACATAGAATCTATATATGTTTTAAAACAAAAATGTGCAAAAACTTTTTTAAAATCAGTTTGACTTAACTTTGTTTCTCTATCCCTTTTATAACCTCCTTTCGAAGCATCATGAGTGTGAAATAAAGCAGAAAATGCTTGTTCATAAAATTCATTTAAATTATTAGGGATTTCTGCATTATGTTCATAGGTTAACAACATTATTACTAACAAAAGTGGAATAGTAGCAAATTCCTCATATTCTTCGTATAAGCTTTCGTTTAGTTTATCAATAAATCTATTTCTAATCTCTTCATCAAAATAGTCTATTTTACTAACTAAAGAAACAGCTTGTACTTTCGTCAATTTTTGTGCTTCTGCTTCACTAAAGTCATTCCATGCTATAAAGGTGTCTGACGGACGAGATGCAACAATTATGACACAATCACTATATCTATCACTAAATGTTTTAATAGCTTCCGCTACACTATTTGAAATTTCAGACTTTAACTCATCAAACCCATCAAAGATAATCAAATTTTTACCTGTTTCTAATCCGTACTCGAAATATTGTTTCTCCGCTTCAAATTTCAAGCTAATCATAGCATCATAAATATCTCTAGTTAAATCTACTTTTAAATTTTCACTATTATACTTTTCATTTAGATTTCTTAACTCTATAAGAATCGGGACAAATTTTGTTCGCTCTATACTGTTTAGAAATAAATGCTTCATCATTGTTGATTTACCTATTCCACCTGTTCCTGTAATGATAAATTTCTTCCCTAAATTTATGAGATTATTGACATCATGTGTCTCTATTTTTTTGTCACCTATTAATAAATCTACATTTTCATAAAAGGAATATAATGGTTTTGGTGTTCTTTTATACAATAAATTTTTTATTTTATTGTATTTATCCATACTATATATTAAATATTTTTCATAGGAATCTATTAATTCTTGTTCGCTTTTAATATCTGATTCTTCCCATTTCCCTTTCAAAAAACCACTAATTGATTTGACTATGCTGGTAGCAAGTTCAGTGGCTATACCAACACCCGTTTCTTCAATAACACTTACCAAAAATAACACCTCTTATCTTTTTTGGTTATTATAACATGTCAATTCGTCTCGAATCGACATTTTCGTCTATAATGTGTGAATCAACCTACCCACCACCCTTTCTTGCATATATTCTATTGAAGCACTTTCAAAACCTTTCTTTATAAAACACTCTTCAATTGTATTAATTCAGTTTTTTAGTTTATTATATGAATAATATTAGGAGGGTGGGGATTGATTGAATAAAAGACTCAATGCTACTAGAAAGAATTTGAAAAATATAGAACAAAGTATGATTTACAAAAACAATACCTTTAGAGATTTCGATAATTTTAAAACTTCTCTTCAAAGTCCTGCAATGGACTCTTTTTATCAGTCTAATAAAGCCATAGCTTCCTCCTTATCAGCTTTGGATTTATCAGATACATTCAGTGCTGTTAGTAAAATGGGGGCTTCTCTAAGTCCTGCAATGGATTCTTTTTATCAGTCTAATAAAGCCATAGCTTCCTCCTTATCAGCTTTGGATTTATCAGATACATTCAGTGCTGTTAGTAAAATGGGGGCTTCTCTAAGTCCTGCAATGGATTCTTTTTATCAATCTAATAAAGCCATAGCTTCCTCCTTATCGGCTTTGGATTTATCAGATACATTCAGTGCTGTTAGTAAAATGGGGGCTTCTCTAAGTCCTGCAATGGATTCTTTTTATCAATCTAATCTAGCCATAGCTTCCTCCTTATCAGCTTTGGATTTATCAGATACATTCAGTGCTGTTAGTAAAATGGGAGCTTCTCTAAGTCCTGCAATAGATTCTTTTTATCAATCTAATCTAGCCATAGCTTCCTCCTTATCAGCTTTGAATTTATCAGATACATTCAGTGCCGCTAGTAAAATGGGGGCTTCTCTAAGTTCTGCAATGGGGGCTTTCAAACATTTTGAGGCAAAACACTTTTTTGAAGTTCAAGAATTAGTTTCTAGACAACTTCAAGACATTGAAGAAGCCTATGAAGAATATAAAGATTCTAATTCATCTTTAGTCAAAGAAGATGAAACTCCTTATTCAGTCAATAACAATCAATCTCTAACCGAGGAAGATGTCAGGAGAATTGTTAATGACATGCACTGTCAGCAAAATGAAAAAAAATCTCCATTTAAAGACTTTGTAAGAGATGTTTTAGTATCTTATGGTACTGATGCTTTAAAATCTTTAGTAAATCTCGTTTTATTGCCTTTAGTCTCCATAGCAATTAGATACCTTATAGAAAATCACTACGAAATTATCAACGCTATCCAAAACTCTGTTGATAATGGTATTTATGTTATAGGCTACATCTCAGCAAAAAAATATATCAAAGAACAGAGATTAACTTCGTATGAAAATATAAACAAAATCGGTATTTTAAGAGAAGCCTCAAAAGTTCGATTAAGTTACTCAAGACATTCCGCTTTCAGCTCTAATGTAAATATACCTAAAGATACAATAGTAAATATTATAGATAAAAGTAGAAATTGGGTTAAGGTAGAAACACAAATAGAAGAGCAAAATATTGAAGGTTGGGTTGAAGAATCCAAAGTTATCAAGTTCAAAAAAGAAAACTAAAAAAACACACGCATAATAATCTATATGCGTGTTTCTTTTTATATAATTGATGCCCTCTGTAACCATCTTCAATCAGCTGATTCCAATGTTCCCTAGCTTCTTTATGATTCCTTTTCACAGTGATTCCAAATGGTATTGAGATCCTTAATCCAACAATTTAATGATTAGCTTTTAGGGGTCCCTTCAAACAGATTTTTTTAATCTATCTACTTATTGGGGAGCGTATCACTAACAAGTGGGGGTGCAGTTCATTTCGGAATGGTCTTTTGTTTTTTATTATTATTTTTCTTTATTTCTAATTCTTCATATGCATTTTTTACTTTATAATAATTTTTTAATACGACTTTATAAAATACCCAACATTTCCAATATGAAATAACATACCAAATTCCAAATAATAATACCATACCAGCAATATAATAATTAAATTCCAACTCAAAATTAAGTAAATCTTCTAAATGTTTATTAAAAATATTAAAATCCCACTTGATGATAAAACCCAATATAAATATTATTATTGAAATAGGACTTATAGATTTGTAAAATTCCAATTTTGACTTATTTTCCTCAACAAGATTTAAATAGAAATTCACTTTTCCGTTTAATTTTATTTCTCCGTCATTTTCGTGTTTTAAATCAGCGATATTGTCATCAAGTCTGTTAGCATATACAATTCCCTTAGATATTGAATATGTATTGTATAAAATGTAGATCAAAACTAATAGAATACTAATTGTAAAAAATCTATTATTTAAGCTTATTATATCAGGGTACCAATCTTTAATAGAAAACACTGCGAATACAATAATGCATATTGGTAGTAAATAATGTGTTAAAAACACTGATTTTAATAAGGTAAAAGATATTTTTGTATGCATTTTAAATTTTCTCCTTCATTAAAATATAAATTTTATTATATTAAGTTACCATAATGACTAATTTTATATGTTTGGTTTATTACATATCTAAGAGACTATCCCTTTCCTCTAACCAATCGTAGAAAGGTACTGGACGTTCTTAATCAAATACTCTCTCTATCCTGCAAAAAAATTGTTTCAATAGTACTCTCATCGAAATAGTGGGCGAAGAAAAAGCGCATGCCGACTAATTAGCTGCGCTCTTGTTTTCCTCTATTCGATTCTCCTTCTTTTTAGCCGCAGTAGGTAATCCGTATTTCTCCGTTTGCTTGAGAACGTTCTCCGCAAATTTTTTCAATTTTTCTTCGTTATATACATCGATAATTCACCGACCTTTACCTTTATAAATTATACATTTCTATGATTTGAGAAAATAATTATTCAAGATATCTCTTATACACTTCATATGTACTTTCGCTTCCAGTTCTTCGTTTTATTACTTTATATTCTTTATTTTTAGATGAAAATATACCAATTGTTTCTGACAAAAAATACTCTAATAGAAGAACATTATCTTTACCTATTTCTTTTTCCAATTCAGCAGAGTTTTGAAATTCAGCTATAAAAACATAATCAACAAATTTTTTTTCGGATAATAGTGAAGAAATAATTATAATTCCTACTCCAAACATCAACAATAGATACTTTGTTAAACTACTTGTTATACTATAAAAATTCTTTTCAACATAACTGTAGGCTATTAAGGTTTGAGAAAGAACCAAGAAAATTAATGTAACAAAAAGCTTTATCTTATTATTTATTTTGTATACGGAGGTAAGTTTAACTAAAGCTTTATTAATCCACTTAAATCTATCCTGGTTTTCAGTTTTATTAGTAATTATCTCCATTAAATAAACAATTTGACCTAAAATCATACATATTGCATTAATAAAAAATATAATAAATAAAATCAAAAAGAAAACAGTGCTGCTTTTGGCTGAAAAGGCTAAAAGAAATGCTATTAAACAAAAAAAAGGTATAATGAATAGGAAAGCACCTATAGATTGTTTTAATTTAATCAGGGCAAATTTATCTCTTGGTAGTAATCTCATATCAAACGAATCATAAGATAATGAAGTAAATAAGGATAGAATAAGACTCGTTATACTAACACCAAAAACTGCAGTTAAAATAGGCACTAAACTACCCAAATTATCAATAATATCTTTCATCATAATTCTCCAAATGAATATTTTTAAGAAATTGCTCCTATATTATTATACTACGAGAAATATTTCCTTTTAAATGAATTATTATGGATATCCGCGATATTTTCTTCGACATTCTGATTATGGCTGATATACTATGATGCCGAGATAAGAAAAACGAATTACGTTGCCGAAACATTCACGCGCCTCTCATTTAATAAATAAGGTTCAAGAGAGCAACCCATACAACCAAGTGTACGTCAATTTATTCCTCAAATTGTCTGAGCGAGGTTTAATCTCGTTAGAAGCAAGCATTTCTACAAACTTCTTCAGGAATATGCTTATACAAACAATTGTCTTCAGCAACGAAAATATCATACGAATGGTAATCGTGTTCAAGCGAACCGCCAAAGTCTGCTATTTCAACTATTCCAACCAGTTCATTGCCATTGAATTTGAATTGGACTTTTTCGCCCAAATTAAATTTCATCGGGGGCAAATTCCAGTTTTTTGACATATCAATCACTCCTCCTAATTAAAACTTCACCACCTGAACAAACCACCTTGTTTAGAATCTGTCGCTTTTCTGCAAGAGAAATATTGTCGGTCAAACCTTCAATCACATTGGCTTTATGAACAATAGCCTCTGTTTGCTCTCAATCGTTTCCTCAAGCCGTTTCTTGTGTCTATTAGAGTTATTCTATATAAACACTCGTAGCAATAGCACGTTCAATCTCATTCTGACCTAAGACAATTGCTAAAAACAACTCTTTCTCTTTTGTGATTTCTATTGTCTTAATCGGTCAATTGACCCGATCATTTAATACCATGATTAGTAATATTCATTATACAGTAACAAAAGTGACTAAGACTGCTAGTCATATAGCAGCCTCAGCATTTGAAGTGTTAAATGTTAATGCACCAGAAACTACAAAAAGCAACAGAGATGGTTGCAAACACGACGGAAACTATCGTTCATGGATCAGAATATATACTTCACGAAGCCTTACTTCATTAAAAGCCCTTTTTACTATGGATTCATACTGTTTAGTAGGTACACCTCATATTCTAAATTTATCCCCACCTAATGAACGCAATAGCCTTTTACTTCAACTACTGTCCTAAGTTCTTTAAACAATTCAGATGTATTATCTTCATGCGCTAAATTCCATGTAGCTTCTTCACCCTCTAAATACCTCTACATTTTTGTATACATCCATCATTGTTGACCTTTAAAAAGTACTTCCATCGTTTATCGATCCCCCCGGTATTTTTTCTCTGAGTACAATCCCATCTAAAAAACCTCGCTTGTAAATATCTTGAAATAATAAGTGCTGATAATTAAGAATTGATATCTGTATCGACTCAGAAATCTCTTTAACTTCTATTTCACTTATGCCTGAAAGAGTTTTGGATAATTTCTGTTTAACATCTTTAACCATTTCATTTTGGTGATTCCTAAAACCTTTGTTATGATAAAGCACATCAATCCTTTCATCTATTAATAAAGTAAGTGCTGATTCAAAGTTTCCGATATCGTTCAACCCCTCTATTTACTTATTATGTATATTTACGTTTTAAGTATAATTTATTTTCTATTGATTGTAAAATATAATAACTGTACGATTAATTAAACGATATAAAGTGGAGTTGAAATAACATATATGAATAACTTGCAAATAGGACAGTTAATACGTTCGTTACGCAAAGAAAATAATTTAAGTATGAGCGATTTTGCACAAAAATTAGATATTTCTCAAGCATCTATTTCACGAATAGAAAGCGGTATTCAAGAAGCGAATTATGCACTGTTAAGTGAAATTTGCGAACAAGTTGGACTAACGCTTAGCTCATTCTTTTTATTACTGGAAAACAAAGTTGATACAACTATTAAGATTTCCCAAGATAAATCTCTGCAAAGTGAAAATATAGATGACGAATTATTTAATATAATAAAAAATTTATCAGAGGAACAAAAAAAGGGATTATATGTACTGTTACTTCCCTATATCAGATAATTTCCCATAAGAAAGACCTTAGTTTCTCGTATGAAGTGACCCTAAAAAGTTAGACACGGTTATTTCATTAGGTAGCTTGAGTAAAATGAGTTCGGCATTGCATATGCTGCGCCCCAATTGTTAGAGTGTGTCTAACGATTAGGGCGCAGTTCAGTTCAAATAAACAAATCCAAGTCCTTAATTCTGGTTACCGCATGCATCTGGATGAAACTTTTTGAATGCCCTACGATCGATAAAGGAGAGAATTTAAAAATTCTCTCCTCTTTCATCTATAATTCATTTAAACGTCTTAAATACTCATCTTTTTCTATCGAATCTGGCAAATCATTTATTACTTCTTCTGCTCTAGTTCGATATGATGTAATTTCTGGATATTCTTTAATGCTATTAAATAAATTCTCAATATATCGTTGTTTTGCAGTCGGTACTTCAATAGAAGGTCTATCATTAGATGTCACTCCACCGTCTGGTTTACTTGGAGGAGTTGTTGGCACTTCTGGCTTCGTTTGTTCTGGAGGTAATACAGGAAGCGCAGGTTTCCACGGCGTATAATCAATATCGCCATAGTAATACAATCCTGTAGAATAAGGTACATCTAGTAAACGTCCATATTGATGCAACTGTCTTAATAGAACATCACGAACAGGAGAGTTGTTAATCATTAATACATAAGTAACTGCTTTATTTAAATGACTCTCACCAGCACTTGTTGTCGCTTGAGTAATATGACTTTGCGCTAAATTATAATAGTCTTGTTGCACCTTCGGAAGTTGAGAAACATCTGTTTCTTTACCTGTCATATCCTCTGGCGTTGGTTTTCCTGGTTTTGGTTGTTCAATTTCTGGGTCTGTTACTACTGGCGGCGTTGATGGAACAAATCCTACAACTTGTCCTTTATAATAAGAACCATCATAATATGGAATATTCAATGCCCCCCCATAATAATGAACTCGACCTAATAATGTATCGCGGATTGGCGAAGATTGAATTTTTGAAATCAAGTTTTCAATCTTACCTAACAAACGATTAAATTCTCGTTCTGTTTTTACCTTTGCGATGTCTTCTAGATAACCAAAAGCATCATTGTAATAATTTTGTTCTTTTTTTGTTAAATCAGATACAGAAGTAGGATCTTTCTCCTCGTATTTTACCCCAGTCGAATATTTTTCGTCTTGTAAACGACCATTTTTGTGTAAGATTTCAAGTAATTTATCTTTTACTGGAGAAGAATCAATATAGTCCATATTTTTTTCTGCTTCATCTAAGAAATGCTCTTTATACGAACCCGTTGCAAACTCTATGTTTTGTAAATACGATTCAATCAATTTGTAATAACGTTGTTGGTCCATGGGCAAATCTTCTACAGAAACAGCACCTTTGTCTTCCTTATCTCCGCCTTGTTGATTAATCTTTGATGGATTGTATTTTGGAGCACCATAACCTGTGTTCTTATCATAGCCTTTAATATCACAATCAACAGACATGTCTTTAAGCGCTTCTAAATACCACTCGGCTGTTTTGTCAGGAAATTCTTCCATTAACAATGCCAGTAACCCTACAATATGAGGTGCAGCCATAGATGTACCTGTTTTCGTAATATAGCCACCTTGATACGAAACTCCTGCAATCCGTTTCCCCGGTGCTACAAAGTCAAGTTTATCCCCATAGTTAGAGAAGACATCACGTTCATTATTTGGTGTAACAGCACCAACAGCAATAACATTATCATAAGAAGCTGGGTATCGAATATTTTCAGCACCATCATTGCCAGTTGCCGCTACAACAATCAATCCTTGCTCATATGCTCTGTTTATAGCTGCTTGGAAAATTGGAGAATTTAAATTAAATCCAATACTTGCATTAAATAAATCAATTTTATTTTCAATTGCCCATTCAAGTGCCAATAAGAACTGATAGGATGACATACTACCAGCATCATCTTCCATTTTAATAGAATAGATTTCAGCATTCGGAGCGATACCAATTGCCCCTTCGTTGTTATCTTTAGCATTAATAATCCCAGCAATATGAGAGCCATGCCCATCGCTATCATACAAATTCACCTTATTATCATTAGGGTAAACATGTTCAACAACTTTTAAATCTGGATGTTTTGATACACCAGAATCCGCTACAGCAATTTTAACACCCTTACCAGTAATGCCCTTGTTGTATGCTTCTTTGATATTCATGTATCCATAACCCCAACCGGCATATTCATTACTTTTAACTTGCGTTAATAACTCATCACCAAAATCAGTCATGTTGAAGCTTTCTTGTTCAACTTCCATGATTAGATTTCGTTCAACATATTGAATGTTATTGTTCTTTTGTAAGTCTTTAAAAACTGTTTCACTTACTTTAACAACAATGATATTCATGCTTGATAAATCAGTAGCCTGCTTTACTTCAGTTCCTTTTTTCAAAGCGTATTGGCGACCTTTTTCATTTTTGTACATCACAATAGCTTCAAATTCACCAGTCTCTGCATCTACTTTATAAGAAATATTAGAATAATCTGTTACACTAGCTGACCCTAAATCAACTTGAGTAGTTACTGATTTCACTTCAAATTCCCTATCTTGTGTATGTTCGTCAGTATTTCTATCAGGTAAGCCAACTGTTCTTAATGTTCTTGTCAAGAAAATTGCAACATGTTCTTTAGTTACACCTAGATTAGGTTTAAATGTACCATCACCATAGCCTGTAGTAATACCATAATAGGCTAGCTGATGGATTGCCTCGTAGGCTGGAGAATTGGGTCTCACATCAGAAAAACTTTTATCTGAAGCATATTGTAAATCAAATGCCCTAGCGATAAACACCGCCATATGCCCTCTCGATAAATGGGTATTAAGCTGAAATGTACCATCACTATATCCATTTACAATACCAGCTTCTGCGGCTGACTGAATATATCCTGATGAAGGATGACTCTTAGGAATATCTGCAAAATCTGTTTCTCTTTGTGTTCCGTCCAATCCTAGGGCTTTTGCAATCATTACAACTATTTCTTCACGTGTTGCTTGCTTTTCAGGTAAAAACTCCCCTTTACTTGCATCAATGATGTTATGGCCCAATAGATATGTTATTTCATCATAATATGTATAAGCTTCTGTAATGTCTGTGAAATACTTTTCTTCAGCATTTACTACAGATGAAAACAGTATTCCTGTACTTAATGCAATAATAGGAACAAATTTCTTTTTCATAAAAATATCACCTTTATATTTTAATTTTTATATTACTGGTAACCCATGGTATATATGATATCATAGTACTAGTTCAAAAGTATTTCAAAATTTTATGTACACTACCGGAGGTCTATATGAAAAACAAAATCACAACTTTTTTACTCTCTTTCTTTATACTTTGCATAACTATAGTAGCGCCAGTTTATGCATTAGAAAAAAATTTTTCTGACGTTCCAGAAAATCACTCATACTTTAAAGAGATTATGTATTTAGTACAAAAGGATATAATTATTAAATCCCAGTATTTTTATCCAAATAAATCTGCTACTCGTGAAGATGTAGCTGTAATGATTGCAAAAGCACTTAAGTTAGATGGTACGCAACGTGAAACACAATTCTCTGATGTACCAAAAGAATATCCCGCTTCTGGTTATATCCAATCCGCTGCAGAAGCTGGTATTATTAACGGTTTTGCAGATGGTACATTTAAAGGAAATAATAATGTTACTAGAGGACATATGGCAGCTTTTATAGCTCGTGGATTTGAATTAACTAAAGAAGCCAATATTACTTTTAAAGATGTTCCGAAAAATTCTACTGCTTATAAGCCTTCACGACAGTTAAGCTATTATCAAATTACCACTGGGTACGGGGATGACACATTCAAACCAAATGAAGCTGTCTCACGCCAACATGTTGCTGTATTTCTAACACGAACTCTAAAATCATTGGAAAAGAACCCATCTACAAATACGGAGGATTCAAATATAAATCAGGAAAATCTCGAAGAAAATCCGTTTGTGCCAGAACGTTGGAAGACCTCCCCTACTGGATTATATCAGGAAATGATGAGCCAATATCCTTTACCAGAAGGCATTAAGCCATTTAAGCAAAAAACAAAAGAGTTTGGCAGTTCTGCACCGGCAAATTTCAAAATCCTTGGTGATGAATTAGGGTTTACAGACATCAGCAATAGTAGCGCTAGTATAATTCCCTATGGAGCGGATGCGACATTCTACATGTCCTATGAAAGAAATAATTATTACTATTTAGTAATTGAGGCATGGAAGAATAGTAATCCAGAAACGGATATTATTAATTTAACTCCATATTCAGTTAAATCTACATTCCAACTATTCTTTGGTGAACAAGAAGGAACTAAATTCTTCAATACTTTTGAAAAAGGTATGAATGGCGATAAAGCTATTTTAAATTATGTTGATAAAATCAATACAATCAACAGCAGACAACTTAAAATCACTGATTTGAAGTCATCTATTGTTATACGTATAGGTGAAAAAGGAAAAGATTACAAAAAGGTTACAGGCTGGTAAAAAGTTTACCTATTAGGAACCTATGAGAAAAAAATGTTTTAATGTTTTATTATTTCTCTTGCATTTATATTCTGTTTTACATTTCTTATACAGGAGTCTTATGCTTTTAGCATAGAATTCAAAGATATTCCACATAATCATACTTATTTTGATGAAATTATGTACTTCGTAGACAACCATATAATAACTACCGAATCTACATATTATTTGTCAAAGAAATCTGCTACTCGTGAAGATGTAACTGTAATGATTGCAATAGCTCAAAAGTTATGTTCTAAGTCAAATGTTGGGGTGGTGTAATCTTTTAGCACGTTAACCCAGATAAACCCCGATTTCTCTATACTTTAAATTTAATAAGATTTTTGCTCGAAAGTGATCGAAGCGTCGAAAGCCATATGCATTCCGTTTCATCACTTTTGTTTTATTATTAATGCCTTCTAAAAAGCCGTTGGAATAACCTTTAAAATTTCTACTTGCCAATTTTTCAATGTTTGAATTGCTTTTAAGACAGTTGGTAATTTTGTCTCTTCTACCTTACGGTAAAAAGCTAGTAATAGCTCTTCACCATTAAAGAAAGTCTTTTAAGTTAGTCGCCACTTCTATATCCAAATCTAAATACTGTGTTGTAACCGCTAAATCCGAGTGCCATAATGCTTATATCTACCATCTGCTTTAGCTCAAACAAGTATATTTGCCGACTTATAATCGACTTCATCTTTCTAACCGATACTCGAATCGTCTGAGGGCTGTTCTGAGGGACTAAAAAAGAAAGCACATCATAGTACGATGCGCTCTCTAAATTACTAATTGTAAATCATTTCACCAACAGGCTTTTATGAGTATTATTCTATTATTCAGCTACTATATTTGTTACCTGAGATAACTTAGCTGTTTTAATTTTATTTGCTCCTGCTTGTGCTTCAGACATTCCAGTAAACGTTCCTGTTTTAACACGCCATCTAGCTTCATCTGGCTCGATGTATACCCTCCAACCAAAACGATGTTTTAATACATCAAGTACATTCTCAGCCTCTTGTCGTGTATCGTATGTTCCAGTAAGTACACGGTATTTATTATTGTCGATAGCTGACTTTTGTTGCTGTGCATCACCACTTGCGTTTTTAACCATAGTGATAAATTTTGACCATGAAATTTTACCTTCTCGCATATTTCGAGGACAATTTTTACCGCTAAAGTGATTGTGCTGAACAACATTTTGAATAGGGATGTTTTCATCTTTTATAACTTTAGCAACTAACTCTGCAGCGTTCTGCATGGCTTTTTCATAGTTTCCATCACTATTAACACAAACCTCTATTTGAATCCCTTCATTATTGCCTGTGTTACTTCCTGCGGCCCAACATCTCCAAGCATGTTCAAACGATTGCACTGCCTCTTTATCATCAACTGTGTAATGCCAGGAAGCTGAACGGCTATTTCCATTGTATTGTAAACGTGCGTGTGCGTCTGCATCGGCCCCTAAACGTGTATTATCTGTTTCATGAACAACGATAAATTTTCTTGTGTTAGCTTTACCATAAGTAACCTTGTTTGCTTGTGCATCAGGTACTAATTTTTTTCGAATTGTAATCATTTCGTTTCACCATCCTTTGGTTTCTCGTAATTTAATGCTTTGTACTATCTGAAACACCTATTGAGTATCCGTCTTTCCTATGCGTCGTGCAGATTCCTTTGAAGCCTAGTCAACTTCGTTTAAATATTGGTTTAATCTGTCGTTAAACTAAGTAGCCTTTTATTTAGATTGTTTATAATACGCCAAATGAAAAAAAGACCTCCAATAACCGCTGAAACAATCCAACCAAATATTGATTGTTTCCACCAATGTTCTCACCTACTTTTCCAAAATAAAAAACCTTCCACTATGTGAAAGGTAAATTTTCTAGTATAAAAACAACCCTAAGCTTACATTTTTAGTTCTAGTAAGAAATCGAGATGATCCTTCCCCATTAAGCCTTCTCGATATAAAAATGCTACCCTCGTATTGGAAGATAACCTTCTAGTTCATTCGTTAATTGTTACATACCATTGTTCCTGAAAAGACTTCCATCGTCAGTAATAGAGCTGCTAACGATACTACCTTTTATACAGAAGACGAATAATCTTTGCTAGCTTATTGGAGTCAGTACAATTTCCACTTATATTTTATAACTCACTATTTTATCAACATCATTTCGATTTTTTTAACCTTAAATGAGTACTCATGACATACATCTTTATATCTCTTTTTAGAAAAACTCATTAAATACTCTCTATATCCTGCCAAATAATTAATTGTTTCAATAGTAATCTCATCGAAATAGTGGGCGAAGAAAAAGCGCATGCCGACTAATTAGCTGCGCTCTTGTTTTCCTCTATTCGATTCTTCCCATCTTATTGTGGGCTATACTCTGAGAGCAATCCATACAACCAAGTGTACGTCAATCTAATCCTCAAATCGTCTGAGCGATGGTTCAACTCGTTAGAAGCAAGCAATTTTTTAATATACCATCGATAATATTTAGGTAGACTTTGGACATTTTTAACTTTTCAAGCGATGAATAGTTGTGTTGTAATGACCTGATTGTCATATCCAATTTAATAAACTCATACAGAACACTACGATCCTCGCCATTAATCATCCTATTCCCTCCACAATCAAGTACATCTATTTGTAATCAAAGCGGAACATAAGTTCTCGTTTTAGTAAGAAAAAATTTAATGGGAACACAAAAAGCTCAGGCTCAAAAAATGAGTACCTGGGCTTTTGTGTTTATCAATAGATTAAATAGCCAAAAAACTTTCATGGCTTAGTATTTCAAATCTAGTTTTATCTGTGATTAATTTTTCAGCTATTAATAAATTTTTGGTTGCACGAACATCATCAAATGTTAATAGTTTTATTTTGTGAGATATATTATTATTGTCTAATTGGTTTTCAAGTAAAGTCAGATAACCAATATCTTTTTCTCGAAAAGCTGAAGGTTGAAATTTTATTTCAACAAATTCTCCAAACTTCCCATCCCAAGATCCAGCATCTACAGTTTGTCTTGAATCTAATGTATTGGGTTTATAGTGTACTTTATTCCCATTAATAAATACATTAACCCCGAACCCAACTACTTTTCCACTGTTTTTTGATTGAAAATAGGGTTCAAAAAGTTTTTCAGGTATTAATCCTCTCATTTTCAACCAGTCATCTTGACATGTACAAACTGAAAAAATGCTTTCAATTAAATCGACAAACTCTACAACATCTGGCGCAGCATTTCTAGGATTTCTACCTAAAACGAATGATTTCCAACGTTGTAGACTAGCTTTATGATTTCCCACTACCCATTTTCCACTCTTTTTTAAAAACTCGTTTAATTTTGTAATTCTTCCTCTACTCTTCCTAACATTCTCAGCAATTTTTTCTGATAAATCAATAAGTACTTCCTTATTATAATCAGAATCTTCAAAAGTAATGGTATAAGCTTTTACACTTTTACTCACTTTCAGAATTCTCCATAATAGAGTTTATAATATCCATAGTAGGAAGTATTATTGATTTAATACCCATTTCAATAGTTAGATTTGAAATCAAAGTTCGAGCATACGGAAGTAATTGAGGGACAATTTGAACATCTACAAAATTATTAAAAGTTTCTTCATCTAACAAAACCGTAGATTTGAATACACCTTTATGTACAGTTTCAATTTCTAAATGTACTTCACCAGATTCTTCAGATCTACTATCAATAATAGTTCGTAAATATGCATACCTACGCTCTTCATCAACAAATTCCATTCTAACTCCAAAGTTAAAATCATGTATAAGATTTGATGAAATATTTTCTACATTCTTTTTTACATTTAATGATTCTAAAGTTGCTTTAATCAATTGGATATCAGTTTTTGCAAGTTTATATGTTTCTATTGCTACTTCCTTAATCATCTTTTCTCCTCCAAATTATATGTATACTAAAAGCCCTGTTTTATCAGGGCTTTCGGCTCTTGGTTTCCAAGTTCTATCTTCGTCAGAAATTCTATCATCATCAGAAGTTATATCTTCAGCTATTGGTATACCTATTCGTACATTCTTATTAAAAAAACTATTTTTTAGCCTTACAATTGGATGTGAAGATAAAAAGCTTTTTGTCTCTTTACAGAAAGCTGTTATAGAAAGTACTAAATTACGAATAGTTTGTTCAGACTCTTCTGTCTCTAAGAGATATCCCTGATAATCTAAAAAATCTAGTATGTCATCAGTATTCGGTATTTCAAAATCCATTGAATCAACATAGGATTTTCCATCGTTAATATACCATTCCTTTATAAAGGAATACTCTGGACTAGTAGCCTCTATAGCATCCAGTACTTGCCAGATGTTAGAAAACTCTCCATCTAACTTAAATTGCTCAATCAGATTGAATACTATTCTTCCTAAAATTTCATCAAAAATTTTATCAGCTTCTGTAATAACAGGTGTTTTAAAACCCATGAACTCTTTATAAGAAGTGTTCATAGCTGCCACCTCCTCCATTTCATTATAAGTATATACCAAGTACTACCAATGTTTCAACATCTAAACGTCCGTTCGTGAATTCCGGTTTTTGAGTTAGCAACTGTAGTTATTAACACTTTTCTTTAAATTTATGCTCTATTATCAAAATTAGAATAAAAATTTTTGTAAATAACCTATTCCTGATTCGTTTCTATTATTCGGCCACTTATTTGTTACGTGGGCTAACTTAGCTGCTTCAATTTTATTTGCTCCTGCTTGTGCTGCAGCCATTCCGATAAATGTTACTGTTTTAACACGCCATTTAGATCCGTCTTGCTCGATATACGCAACCCAACCAAATCGATGTTTTAATACATCTAATACATTTTCAGCTGCTTGTTGTGTACCGTATGTTCCAGTAAGTACACGGTATTTATTGTTGTCGATAGCTGACTTTTGTTGCCGTGCATTGCCACTTGCATTTTTAACTTTAGTGATAAATTTTGACCCGAAAATTTTACCTTCTCGCATATTTCGAGGGCAACCTTTACCGCTAAAGTGATTGTGCTGAACAACATTTTGAATAGGGATGTTTTCATATTTCATAACTTTAGCGACTAACTCTGTAGCGTTCTGCATGGCTTTTTCATAGTTTCCATCACTATTAACACAAACCTCTATTTGAATCCCCTCATTATTACCTGTGTTACTTCCTGCGGCCCAACATTTCCAAGCATGTTCAAACGATTGCACTGCCTCTTTATCATCAACTGTGTAATGCCAAGAAGCTGAACGGCTATTTCCATTGTATTGTAAACGTGCATGCGCGTCTGCATCGGCCCCTATACGTGTATTATCTGTTTCATGAACAACGATAAATTTTCTTGTGTTAGCTTTACCATAAGTAACCTTGTTTGCTTGTTCATCACTACTAATTTTTTACGAATTGTAATCATTTCGTTTCACCTACCTTTGGTTTCTCGTAACTTAATGCTTGTGTACTATCTGAAACACCTATTGCGTATACGTACTTTCTAATTAATTCTCATCTTTTACACCATCCTCAGCATTTTTTGTATACCTGTTTAATCGCACCTCGCGATTATTAATTCGTTGTGCATATTCCTTTGAAGTCTCGTCAACTTCGTTTAAATGTTGGCTTAATCTGTCGTTAAACTAAGTAGCCTTTTATTTAGATTGTTTGTATTGCGCCAAATGAATATTAGACCTCCAATAAGCGCACAATCCAACCAATTATTGATTGTTTCCACCAATGTTCTCACCTACTTTTCCAAAATAAAAAACCTTCCACTATGTGAAAGGTAATTTTTCTAGTATAAAAACAACCGCACAACAGAAAAAAGAAATCGCTCTCCATGGAAAACGACTTCAAACCTGCTCAAATGACCTATCGTATTAATCCTAATCCCCGTTTTATACATGGTAAGAATGGCAGCTACATCTCCCAAACCTATAAAGGTATTTTTATCAATGAGTGATACAAGTATAGCAATATCATTTGGCTTAGCACTCTTTTTAACCTTCTTATCTACCTTCACATTGATTGATTGCCAAAAGTTCAAGCTCACCCAATCATTGGTGAAACACTTGCTTAAGAACGGTTTCAGAACCTTTAGGCGTGTTGCTTTGTTTGATTCACTACCTGCATAATATCAAGCCATGAGTATATAGTGTCTACTGTGATTTCTTCCAAATAGATTACCTTTTTATTCTTTGAGAGGTTCATCAGCACGTATCATAATCCTTGATGGTACGTGGCCTATAGACACTAACCTCCATTTGGCTTATAATAATTCCCACCGCTTCTGAAAAGAGCTTGTAACGAGCAGCCGTTGACTGCTCCCCTTTAATCGAAGCGGTAAACTCTTTAGTTGTCAGTGTGAAGTCTACATCAAATAATCCCGACTTTTTGGTCATAAAAATAATCCTCCATTCAATTGAATTGGAAGATAATTTCGATACTATATTCACGTAATTTCTTAGAGTAATAAAAAATGGATTCTGCATCAGTGACCGAAGCCCCGACAGAATCCCTAGTTTCTCACAAATCCTATTGTAACAATGGTTTGTGACTGATTTAATAATAATATTTTGATCTTAAAATTGATTTTTTACCTACCTAATAATTTATTATAAGTATTTTTCAATTTGTATGTCCATTCTTGCATTAATACTAATTATTACTTGATTAATTGTCTCTTTGTTTTCAGTATAGACTCCCGATTCTTGGCGGAACCCCCAATTTGGATTTCCTCTAAAAGAAAGCCAATTAAAACTTGTAATCACTACATATTCCCCATCAACTAATAAAACTTTTTCGTGAGTATTGCCTAACTTTTTAAAAATTAGTTTTTTTCCATATCTTTGTTTTTTCATATTATCAATTTTCTCAACTGCTCTCGGATCACTATCATCTTTTTCAGCTATTCCGTAGCCAATAATCACGTTTACACCGCGCTTTAAGGAATTAATTATTTCATTTTGAAGTTCCGTATCAAATCCACTAAACCTAATCCAAGGCGATAAAATAACAACCATTTTCTTAGACTTTTTTAGAGCATTTATCAGTATAGACCTATGTTCATAAGTCTCAATAAATCTTGTGCTATTTTCTTTATTGTACTGTATTTCATCTAGCTGCTTTTTAAGAGCTTTAATTTCTTGAGTCTTTGAATATATCTCTTCTTCCGGCAAATCATCTGGATTCGTCAAAAGGATTTCATTTTCTGAAATTAATCTGGTTACTGTAGCTTCTTTAAGTTTAGTATTTTTACTCTCCGCACTGTTTAATTCGGCCTGCTTAATTACTTCTTCAGGTATTAATTGTGTTAACGCTTTACTAAATTCAGATTCATCTATTATATCTTTTTTATCTAGAGGTATCTGATTTATTCCAGCCTCTTGCATTTTCAACAATATATTTTCGTATTCTACTTCTCTATCAAAACCATCAAATACTTTGACGTCTAAATTATTGTTTTTATTTAAGAAAATCAACAAGTTACGTTTTTTATACATAGTGTAAGATTTCTCTATTTTATTAATGGAAATCAAATCTCCATTAAACGTCTCATCAAGAAACTCTGATTTATGATTTTTTATTAACCTAGAAATATCATTAAAAGCAATTTCATTCAACGACGGAATCTCTTTATCTGGTAAGAGCACGTGAAAATCTTTTGACTTCACTTCTTTGGCTGTAAAAGAAGCTTTATGAGGTAACGCTTCTCCAGTGAATCCATCTATTAAAAAATGAAAACTCACTTGTTCTGGCACAATTAACTTTGAGTTTCTTAAAACGTCTTTTCCTTTATCTGTTATCTTAGGTTTATCATTCAAAATTGTTACTAAACTATCTTTAAATAATAGTGCAATCGAATCTGTTATAAGTTTATTATCAATACCTAAAATATTAGACATTTCATTAATGTCATTAATATTTATATCTAATAATTTGAGTATGAATTCTTCTACTAAACCTATATCTTTCTTTTTCAGAAGTGTAATATCAAGATGAACTTTATATACAGGGAAAGCAGCATAAACAGATTTCACCAATTTCCCGTCAGGAACAGAATCTTTATATTTTTCCACTAATTTTTCAATCACTTATAGAACCTCCTCTAAAGTACAAATATTTTCATTTAGATTAATATATTCGTATACTTTCAAAAAAGGATTTTCTAAATTATCAAAAGTCACAGACTCCTTTGTTACCGAGATATGATCGCCAACAATAACTAATAACTCTTTGGCTCTTGATAATGCCACATTTAAACGTCTTGCATCACTTAAAAATCCAATTTTACCTTTATCATTACTTCTTACAATACTATAAAAAATTATATCAGTCTCTCTACCTTGGAAAGCATCTACTGTATTTATTTCTACATTCAGGTACTTAAATTTGTCTTTGTATTTAGTTTCAAATTCTTTCCTAATTAAAGATTTTTGAGCTTGATATCCAGCAATTACACCAACATCTTTAAATAACTTCTTAGAAGCACATTCTGCTTCCATATCTAGAAGTTGATTAAAAATCACATTAACTTCAAATTCATTTTGATAGGTTTGATGTGAATGATTTTTAATAACCTGCTCATACTTTTTCGTACTATTAGATGTTGTTAACCATACAACACCCTTCCCATTCCATCTTTCAATACCGTGATTTCTTTGTTCTACAGTTGTTTTAGATTCTAGCATTCCCTCATAAAACACTTTGCTCACTAAATTCCCTATAGCAGGATGCATTCTATATTGTTGCTCTAACCTACCTACACAATTACTATTTATATTTAACATTAATTCTTCAAATAAGCTTTTTTCTAAATCTTTTAATTTAATATTGGCTTGTTTCAAGTCTAAACTTTGTATGTTTTTATCTAGTATAGGTGGTAACTGCTTATGATCGCCCACCAAAACAATTTTTTTCCCTAGAGTTATTGGTACTAATAATTCTGGAGCTGTCGCTCTCCCTGCCTCATCTATAATAACCCAATCAAAAACTACATCACTACTATAAGAAAGACTAGAAATCCCCAAACAAGTTGCACCGATAATATTAGTTTTCTTTATTAAGACGTCTAATAATTTATCGTCCGTTCCAATACGCGTAAACCATTCATTTTGAATGCTTTCAATTTTAGATATAAACTCAAGCTCTTTTTGTCTGCCTTTCATTGTAGAGTTGATTTCTTCTTTTAATCTATAAAATTGCTCTACATCCTCTAAATCTAAATATGAATAAGCATCCTTTAGCTGTCCTTTTATCTCATCTGATTTGTACATAGTTTCAATCAGAGAATTTTCAATTTCTATTTTATCCGCAGTTAAGTTTTTAACTTTATCCAAGTTAATTAAAAATTGAGTTCCAAAATTAATAAACTTCTCTCTAAACATTCTACTTATATTATCCAAATCAATATCTTCGTTTTTTTTTGTTTCTTTATTTAAGAGATGAGTTACTTTTTCTAATTCATCATTTAATTTATTCAACTCTTCATATTTTTGAATAATTATATCAAGTCTATTTTGAGAATTTAGAATATCTAAATCAATGATTTCTAAATTTTGTTTCAAACGTTCTATTTCTAACAGTTTCTCATATTTTTCAATTAGAGTTTCATCCATATTGATTTGATTTTTTAAACTCTCTAAGAATTCTAAACTATTCTCCCTTATATTACCGATTAATTCTGATAGTTGTTCTTCGATCATATATTTTTCAGCGCCTAAAGAGAGCTTATCTTTTCTGCCTATACGTAAAAGTGATAATTTCGGAAGCATCTCTTTAATTTTATTTAAAGCGTGATCCACTGCTACATTAGACTGAGAAGAAATTAAAATTTTACTTTCTGGGTTCTCTTTATAAATTTGATTTACAAGTTCACTTATAAAAGTTGTTTTTCCGGTACCAGGAGGCCCCTGTAAAATAAACATATCTTTAGCTAACATCGCTTTTTCAACAGCTTGTTCTTTCGAATCATCCATTTCACTTTCATACTCCAAATCAATATATAAATTTGAATATGATGCTTGTTCGGGATTCAATAAAATATCTGCTATTCTCGGGTTACTCAATTCTCGATACTGAATAGACTTTAATGCTTTCTTTTGTCTGTTAAGAGAAGTTTCTATCATTCGTCTGTCAATGGAGATTTCCCCAGACTTAGCAAAATCATCAGGACTTGCATCTTTACTCAATTGAATTATAAGTTTATTATTATCTGAATCAATGCAATATCCTGCCAATTTGCTTTTGTTTATATTAAATGCTGAAGTCATACATAATAATTGTTCTTCATCGAAAAATTTTTCTGAAACTTCATTTTTTAATTCCAAAATGATTTTTTCACCTGAAGAATCTACTTCAAAATGACGGTACTGAAGTGTTAGTTTATTTTCTTCTATATCTTCTTCTAATATACGAAGAACTGTTTCCCATCGTTGAATGCTATTCTTTTCATTTATCTCTTGATCAGCTTTCAATTTTTTAGTTCGATATGCAAGTTCAAAATTTGAAATTAAACTATGAATATTATCGAAATCATTATCTTTATTTAAACTAAGGCAAACTTCAAATTCCCCATCAAGAGTTATTGCCCACTCTTTATTACTATTATGTTGAGATTTATTAGGGAAATGTATTCCTATAATGGTAAATGTACTGTCAGTTCTTTTATCTACTACACATTTATACTCATATTGTTTACCATATATTTTATAAGTATTTTGATCGCTCCTTAAATTATTATCATTATCCATATAGATCAATGATTTATTTAAATCGTTAGCAATTATTTTATTTGCTTCACTTCGACTTTCATCTTCTAAATATCCAAATTGGCACAATCTTTTAAGAACGGAATCTGCAAACCCTATACCATATAACTTCCGATCTTTTTTGTTGAATTCTTGAAATTTATTTCTCAACTCACTAACTGTACTAATTCTTTTTTCTACTTCTTCATCAATCATAAGTAAGACTAATTCTTTGTATTTTTCATCTAACTCACATTTTTTCACATAACCAATTATATCTTCTTCGAATTCAAATTCTTTTTCTAATAAAATTTCAGCAATCACTATACCTAATGAATAGATATCACTTCTAAAATCTAAATTTCTTAAAAGTCTTTGTTCCGGTGATGCGTATTTTGGTGTTAAATAATTTTTCATAGTGAAACTTTGATACATACTATCTTTTAGTTTACTAATTCCAAAATCAATTATTTTAATTTGGTTAGATTCATTTATTAATATATTTGAAGGCTTAATATCTCTATGAATTACACCTTTAGAATGTGCATAATCCATACCTTCTAAAATATCTAAAATTATTTTTACCTTTTGCTTTTCATTAAATAACCCTTTATAAACTACATTATTTAAAGATTCTCCTTGAAAATATTCTAAAACTATGTAATTTAGTCCATTCTCCTTATCTATTCCTTTTTCTAAAAGATTCACTATATGCGTATTATGAAGTTTTTCTAAATTTTCTAGCTCTCTGTTAAACAAAGCTTTATAGAGTTCAGCAGATTCTCCATCTGTCCATTCAAAAGTTTTTATAACTACGGTTTCTTGATTTCGATCGAAATCTATACATAAATAAACATTACACATATTTCCGCCATTTAATTTCTTTAGGATTTTATACCTATCTTTAATAAACTTCATTTTGAACCTCCCAAAAAACATTTAACCTAATTATATACCACAGATAAAAAGAAATAAAAGGAAATAAAAACTTCTTTATACCTATTTTAATTATACGAATATACGACTAGATAAAGGCTCTTAATCAAATTAACTTTGCTTTTCGGTAATGTAATTAATATCAAAAAAATTAGTTCGATAATAAGCGTATCTAGGGATAAGTACAAGAATTTGAATCCTATTAATTTTGATGTAAGATATATAAAATATACGGTATTCATGGGCACGGTTCTAATTAAAAGGGGATGGTGATTGATTGTAAAATTAATAATATTTGTAATATATGTATTAACGATGAATATCGTAGGATTCTATATTTATAGAAATAGCAAAGGCTGTTTAGTTACCCTAATGAAAGCATGGATGATTTTTACTACAATCGGTGTCATTGTTTTTGTTATTTTAATTGTAGTTTAAGGATATGGTGATTTATGTGATTGAAGGTGTAACGTCACCAGCGTCACTTCTAAGAGTAGCCTAATCGATTGCATAAAAAAAATAAAATGAAGGTTGTTTTATTCCCCCTCTTAAACCCTTTACTTATATGAGAGCGAGAAATCGTCGATAACAAGGTTCTTGGATAACCTAATCAACGACATCCACTAGTCTCACATCTCAATTAACTTTTAGGAGGAAATAATAATGGCTTCATGTTCTCAATCTGATTTAACTGCTGTGACAATCCCAAATGTTTTACCATCTTTAAACTTATACGGTAAAGCAAGTAATAAACAACGTTTTTTCTTGTCTGATAATCCAGAAACTATTAATAGCTCTGTTCCATTTACTAATGGTTATGCAACTCTTTGGGCAGATGCTGCATCTGGATTACCGAGCGTAACTTATCGAATGTTTGTTTGGCATCTCAATAACACAGGTGCGACTATCAAGTTCGGTGTTACCATTGGTAATGGTTCAAGTGGCAGTACTTATAAAGTCTCTGGTGTTAAAGACTGTATCGAAACTATTACCGGATTTGTAGCTCATGGGAAATGTGCCGCAAAAGCTTTACTCGGAAATACATTAACGCCTAGTTCTCCGGTTGATAGTTCCATTGCAGCGGGGAAAGTTGGATTAGTGAAAGAATGGAAAGTACCAAATGGTTATTTGGTGGGTGGAATTATTGAGTTTACTTTATCGTCTAGTTCTCCAATGTCTTATAAAGTCAGAACAGTAGCTGCTAAAAATACTACTGCCGATCTTCGTAGTAATCAAAATGCAGTTGTTTCACCAATTGGGACTCATCCGCGTGGTTCTTGGAACTTTTCCGATATCGACGGCTTTGGTACTTCTGATGGCGCTGCTGCTCTATATACTGTCGGAGACGGCAATAAAAGTTTCTCCATAAATAATGGAGGTAATGATAACCTAATGACTAAAGAAACTAGCTATTCGCCTGGCGATGCTGTAGCAACTAATAAGGGGCATTATGGTGTTATTTACAAGGCGAATATCACTTTCAATAATCCAACTCAAGCCGATAAAACATTAAAGGTATATTTGACAGGTCGTGGAGGTCCATACGGCGGTGCTGTACGTTGGAACAACGGTACAACTCACGGTGTTCCTACACTGCCTTCCAATACCCAAGGTGTTCGGATTGCTACATTTACTGTACCTAAAGGAACTAGTGTTACACATTCAGTCTATACTTCTACAGCTGGCTCGCTTAACACCCCAGCGGCGATACTGATTACAGAGTAATTAAATATAGTAAAGAATTTCTCGTAAAATAAAGGAACCCTGTAGCTTATCGTAAATTCTCCGATGACCTACAGGGTTCTCTACATATCATAATATAATATTCAATCTGAAACATCTTGGAACGTTAAACCAGGGGAAAACGGTATAACTGCTTAATTGGGTATCACCAATTATTTGAGCTTTATCTATAAGGTATCCCTTACTCATATAAGGAGTTACATCAAGGTACCACTCGGTTGAACTAAACCGCTTCTTCTATTATGTTAAGCCAATCCTATATACCAAGTAAATAAATTGTTAAACTTTGAATCACTCTCTAATTCTGGAAACCTATCTATTGAAATGGTATAAGTTTGTAAGTAGGAAGGAATAGCTTTCTCGATTATTTCATTTATCGGTAAATCTGTTAAATAATAATAAAATGGCACTCTTAATAGCATATAGTCATTCTCATTTTTAAACAACTTCCCTCCTTCCTCTTCTGATAATCTAAATTTAAATGAAGGTAAATCTTGAGATGCATAAGCTTCAATTTTAATACCATTATAATTATCTGTATTACCGTCTAACCCTATTTCAATAATTTTCTTTATACAGTTTATCAAGAAATCCCCTCTCATATCATTAACATACGAATAAAGAAAATCTTTATCATATAAAACTTTTAGCATATTTGAAATATTCCTAGCTTGACGCTCTTTTCTTTCTAAAATTGACTTAAAATCTCTAAAATCCTTTTTAATACTTAGTATTTCATTTTCATTCACTGTTTTAGTTAACTTATCCTTTAGTTCTCCTATCTTTTCACTTAAAAACGGTATCATTTCAAATTCTATTAAATATACAGGCAATTTGCCTTCTCTTAAAATATCATTTGCTTTATCTACCAATAAGAAAAGCTCTGTATCACTTGTTATTAATTCCTTTTCGTTTTTAATTCTGATAATTAACTCTTCCGCTTTCCCTTCAACATTTTGCACTGACATTAATGCATAATTATCAGACCGAAATTCAACTTCTTCAAATATCCTTTTTTGTTGATCCTTTATTTCATTTAAAATTTCGTTTTGATTTACGCTATCTTTAACTAATTGGTTTACTTTTTCATTAGTATCACTTAATAATTGAGCTGTAAACATTTTATAAATCTCTTCAGTAAGTTTGATTTCAACAATAAATTCACTTTTTGTATATGTATATATGTTACTTTTAATTTTATTTATGTATATTTCTGAAGGAATATCATAAGATAAGGCTATTTCTATTAACTCCTTTTCAACATCTTCTTTATTAGAAATAGTTCCGTTAGGGTTAATCATTCTAGATAAGTCATGAAATACTATTTCTAAATCTAATGTTGAATCTAGTGATTTTTCAATACTATCTAATTTTTTATCAATCTCTTTATTAAATACTTTTAAACGATTTATAAGCCACTCTTCTTGTGTTGCTTCTATTTCAGTTATTGTAATAACTTCTATACTTACTCTCTTTAAAGCCTTAAAAAAAGCCCTATTGATTCCTTTTTCTAAATCATTATTTAAATACCTTTTTTCTTCTTCATTTTTATTTAGAAATTTATTCAATGCATTATCACAAACTTTCCCAAGTGGATCCTCTATAACCTTCCTTTCAATGAAAGAACCTATTGCTGCTTCTACCATTCCTGTCACTACAGTTAACCCTATCATCTCATCTAATTCCTCCTACACTTTTAACTAAGATAAATATTTTCCACTTACCACTCAATTGTAATGTGCTACAAAAAAATTTCTAATAATAACCATATATGGATCTATATTAATTAAGAGATTTATTTAATAAGATGTATATTCTTTACCAGAATTTAATTGGGCATCTAAAATTTTATAATTATGGACCTTGTTTTTATATTCTTTATCAATATCACCCTTATAAATAAATTCTCCATAAGGGCTTAGTTGTCCTGAAATAATCGGTACAAATTCTCTCAAAATCTTTTTACCATTTTCATCATACATCTCAACATAGAAGGAACCAAAAATATTTCGGTTTCCCTTATTCGTAACTACAAGTTCCCATTTATCTTCATTTTCCATAATAATAGGTTTATCAAACTTAATATTCTTCAATGCAAGTTCCTTTGCTTCTTCCATTTCTAATTTTTCTATTTTCTTTTCATACTTGTACGATTGGTATTCAGTAAAAAGTAAATTACCTACGAAAACGGCTATTATACCTAATACCGTTATACCAATGTACATCCCCATTTTCTTCATTTACTTATTTCTCCTTTTGTACTATTTATACCTAATTAATTATAGTTTATTATCTATACATTTTCGATAAAAAATATTATTCTAACAAAATGCACATCACGTTATTACGAAGTGCATTAGGTACTACTGTTTTATGATGCGACTGTTCTCTCTACAATCACTAATAAGTTTGAGCAGATATTTAAGTTTTTTTCTTTAGGTGCAAGTAAATAAAAGTCTTTGTTATTAACAGTAAAAATACCATGCTGATCCAAGTTCTTAATTCTGTTTCCTTCCCCCCTTCGTCTTAGCAATGAAGAGCCTATATAAAGAAAAAAGAGCTTAGAATCCTTTTAAGTAAAGGATTCTAAGCTCTTTTTACTATTCCCTCTCAATTGTTGCTGTTGGCTTAGATGTAATATCGTACAGTACGCTCACCAACCAGTCTAATAACATACGGAGAGAGAAGCATATAAATCTTGCTTCTCTTTGTCAATTTCTCTATATAAACACGTTTTTCTTATGCCACTTAAAATACTTCTTATTTTCTTCATAACGATTCACCCGCATTTTAGGATGAATACCATACTTTACATAATCCAATTCATCAATTCGTTCAGAGATATGTATCTTGCCTGTACCATCAAATGCAATATAGCCTTTGTCATATAATGCATCGTGATTACAACATAGCAACAAACCATTAAAAGCATCTAATCTTTCTTCATTTGTGCTATCCTTCCACGGCTTTGAATGACTTGCTCTAAGCATTGCAGGTAAATCAATACCACATAATGCACATTGATGATTCCATAATGGAGCTAACGCCTCTTTATATTTCTGCTGACCTTTACGAATTTTCACTTTTGCTTCCGCGTCTGTCTCAACTAATATTGGTACAAGTTTATTGCTGTCTCTACTTACAACAGAGCCAATTGCAAACTCTAATTGCTCCTGATTTTCTTCATAGATATTCAAATCACTAATCAATTCTAATAACTTAATTGCGAGCGTTTCATTACATGGGTATAAATAACCTTGATTGCCATTTCCATCTTGCTGGAAAGGAGAATATTTTAAGGGTAGAAGCGGTAAAATCGCATCAAAATTTGCTTTTATATTTAGCGGTATGTCTAACTCATGATATTCTAAATCTACTAAATAACCTGCATTTTCCCATTGTAAATAACTTTGCATCTCACCAGGTTTTGAAGCTTCATAATAATTAGACTGTGCGATACTAACAGCAACTAACTCTCCACGTACATAATGAAATACACAATCCCCTTTTAATACTTCTTTCATTCGATTCCATGAGTGCGGTACTTTACCTGATTTATCCTTTTGCGGTGACCAAATAATACCCGCTTCTTTTTCTTCTAAATAGGTATGCCCTTGCATTACAATATAATAATTCATTTAATTAACCCTCTATCTTGATCTTTCCTATATTTGCGTGTATATAAAGTAAACTTCCCCTTAATTATAACATCATCCTTATTCAACTACCCTGCGCAGTTAGTGGAATATCAATTTATATTTTATCTCTATTGTCTTCCAGTTATTTCTATTAAACGATTGTTTTGTTTTTCAATAGATTTTAACCTTTTTTCAATTAAGCTTGAAGAAAAAAACACAAT
>NZ_JBYTDN010000003.1:0-4262500 GCF_058791475.1 Lysinibacillus sp. EB106-09-02-XG168
GAACCTTGAAAACTGAACAAGCAAAACGTAATCAATAAAGTTTTTAGTAGCTAACCTTGAGTTGGTGAACGAAACAAAATTTTGGACATCAAACATGATGCCAGCAAAACAATTTGAGCTAATCAAATTTCTTTTTATGGAGAGTTTGATCCTGGCTCAGGACGAACGCTGGCGGCGTGCCTAATACATGCAAGTCGAGCGAACAGAGAAGGAGCTTGCTCCTTTGACGTTAGCGGCGGACGGGTGAGTAACACGTGGGCAACCTACCTTATAGTTTGGGATAACTCCGGGAAACCGGGGCTAATACCGAATAATCTATTTTACTTCATAGTGAAATACTAAAAGACGGTTTCGGCTGTCGCTATAAGATGGGCCCGCGGCGCATTAGCTAGTTGGTGAGGTAACGGCTCACCAAGGCGACGATGCGTAGCCGACCTGAGAGGGTGATCGGCCACACTGGGACTGAGACACGGCCCAGACTCCTACGGGAGGCAGCAGTAGGGAATCTTCCACAATGGGCGAAAGCCTGATGGAGCAACGCCGCGTGAGTGAAGAAGGTTTTCGGATCGTAAAACTCTGTTGTAAGGGAAGAACAAGTACAGTAGTAACTGGCTGTACCTTGACGGTACCTTATTAGAAAGCCACGGCTAACTACGTGCCAGCAGCCGCGGTAATACGTAGGTGGCAAGCGTTGTCCGGAATTATTGGGCGTAAAGCGCGCGCAGGCGGTCCTTTAAGTCTGATGTGAAAGCCCACGGCTCAACCGTGGAGGGTCATTGGAAACTGGGGGACTTGAGTGCAGAAGAGGAAAGTGGAATTCCAAGTGTAGCGGTGAAATGCGTAGAGATTTGGAGGAACACCAGTGGCGAAGGCGACTTTCTGGTCTGTAACTGACGCTGAGGCGCGAAAGCGTGGGGAGCAAACAGGATTAGATACCCTGGTAGTCCACGCCGTAAACGATGAGTGCTAAGTGTTAGGGGGTTTCCGCCCCTTAGTGCTGCAGCTAACGCATTAAGCACTCCGCCTGGGGAGTACGGTCGCAAGACTGAAACTCAAAGGAATTGACGGGGGCCCGCACAAGCGGTGGAGCATGTGGTTTAATTCGAAGCAACGCGAAGAACCTTACCAGGTCTTGACATCCCGTTGACCACTGTAGAGATATGGTTTTCCCTTCGGGGACAACGGTGACAGGTGGTGCATGGTTGTCGTCAGCTCGTGTCGTGAGATGTTGGGTTAAGTCCCGCAACGAGCGCAACCCTTGATCTTAGTTGCCATCATTTAGTTGGGCACTCTAAGGTGACTGCCGGTGACAAACCGGAGGAAGGTGGGGATGACGTCAAATCATCATGCCCCTTATGACCTGGGCTACACACGTGCTACAATGGACGATACAAACGGTTGCCAACTCGCGAGAGGGAGCTAATCCGATAAAGTCGTTCTCAGTTCGGATTGTAGGCTGCAACTCGCCTACATGAAGCCGGAATCGCTAGTAATCGCGGATCAGCATGCCGCGGTGAATACGTTCCCGGGCCTTGTACACACCGCCCGTCACACCACGAGAGTTTGTAACACCCGAAGTCGGTGGGGTAACCTTTTGGAGCCAGCCGCCGAAGGTGGGATAGATGATTGGGGTGAAGTCGTAACAAGGTAGCCGTATCGGAAGGTGCGGCTGGATCACCTCCTTTCTAAGGATATTTTCGGAATACAAACCTAGGGTTTGTAAGATTACGTTTTGCGTTCAGTTTTGAAGGTTTATGACTATATATAAAACTTCTAAGAGGGCCTATAGCTCAGCTGGTTAGAGCGCACGCCTGATAAGCGTGAGGTCGATGGTTCGAGTCCATTTAGGCCCACCATATATACCTCTTGGGGCCTTAGCTCAGCTGGGAGAGCGCCTGCCTTGCACGCAGGAGGTCAGCGGTTCGATCCCGCTAGGCTCCACCAATTATTGTTCTTTGAAAACTGGATAAAACGACATTGAAATAGTAACAAACACATTTATTTTTTAAGTTTTTTTATAGGCTTAATAACTTGGTTAAGTTATTAAGGGCGCACGGCGAATGCCTTGGCACTAGGAGCCGATGAAGGACGGCACTAACACCGATATGCTTCGGGGAGCTGTAAGTGAGCTTTGATCCGGAGATTTCCGAATGGGGGAACCCACTACGTTTAATCGCGTAGTATCTTGACGTGAATACATAGCGTCTTGAAGGCAGACCCAGGGAACTGAAACATCTAAGTACCTGGAGGAAGAGAAAGAAAAATCGATTCCCTGAGTAGCGGCGAGCGAAACGGGAAGAGCCCAAACCAAGAGGCTTGCCTCTTGGGGTTGTAGGACACTCTATACGGAGTTACAAAAGAGCGAGTTAGATGAAGCGACTTGGAAAGGTCCGCCAGAGCAGGTAAAAGCCCTGTAGTCGAAAGTTCGTTCTCTCCTGAGTGGATCCTGAGTACGGCGGAACACGTGAAATTCCGTCGGAATCCGGGAGGACCATCTCCCAAGGCTAAATACTACCTAGTGACCGATAGTGAACCAGTACCGTGAGGGAAAGGTGAAAAGCACCCCGGAAGGGGAGTGAAAGAGATCCTGAAACCGTGTGCCTACAAGTAGTTAGAGCCCGTTAATGGGTGATAGCGTGCCTTTTGTAGAATGAACCGGCGAGTTACGATTACGTGCGAGGTTAAGCTTTAGAAGGCGGAGCCGCAGCGAAAGCGAGTCTGAATAGGGCGAAATAGTACGTGGTCGTAGACCCGAAACCAGGTGATCTACCCATGTCCAGGGTGAAGGTGAGGTAACACTTACTGGAGGCCCGAACCCACGCACGTTGAAAAGTGCGGGGATGAGGTGTGGGTAGCGGAGAAATTCCAATCGAACTTGGAGATAGCTGGTTCTCTCCGAAATAGCTTTAGGGCTAGCCTCGTGATGAGAATACTGGAGGTAGAGCACTGTTTGGACTAGGGGGCCATCCCGGTTTACCGAATTCAGACAAACTCCGAATGCCAGATATTTATACACGGGAGTCAGACTGCGAGTGATAAGATCCGTAGTCAAAAGGGAAACAGCCCAGACCACCAGCTAAGGTCCCAAAGTAATCGTTAAGTGGAAAAGGATGTGGCGTTGCACAGACAACCAGGATGTTGGCTTAGAAGCAGCCATCATTTAAAGAGTGCGTAATAGCTCACTGGTCGAGTGACGCTGCGCCGAAAATGTATCGGGGCTAAACGATTCACCGAAGCTGTGGATTGACATCTACGATGTCAGTGGTAGGAGAGCGTTCTAAGTGCGTTGAAGTCAGATCGGAAGGACTGGTGGAGCGCTTAGAAGTGAGAATGCCGGTATGAGTAGCGAAAGACGGGTGAGAATCCCGTCCACCGTATGACTAAGGTTTCCTGAGGAAGGCTCGTCCGCTCAGGGTTAGTCGGGACCTAAGCCGAGGCCGATAGGCGTAGGCGATGGACAACAGGTTGATATTCCTGTACCACCTCCTCACCGTTTGAGAAATGGGGGGACGCAGTAGGATAGGGTAAGCGCGCTGTTGGATATGCGCGTCCAAGCAGTAAGGCGTGTGTGTAGGCAAATCCGCACACTGTAACGTTGAGCTGTGATGGCGAGTCCGTATGGACGAAGTTCCTGATTTCACACTGCCAAGAAAAGCCTCTATCGAGGTGAGAGGTGCCCGTACCGCAAACCGACACAGGTAGTCGAGGAGAGAATCCTAAGGTGTGCGAGAGAACTCTCGTTAAGGAACTCGGCAAAATGACCCCGTAACTTCGGGAGAAGGGGTGCTCTTGAGCGTGCAAGCGCATGAGAGCCGCAGTGAATAGGCCCAGGCGACTGTTTAGCAAAAACACAGGTCTCTGCAAAACCGTAAGGTGACGTATAGGGGCTGACGCCTGCCCGGTGCTGGAAGGTTAAGAGGAGTGGTTAGCGCAAGCGAAGCTGCGAATTGAAGCCCCAGTAAACGGCGGCCGTAACTATAACGGTCCTAAGGTAGCGAAATTCCTTGTCGGGTAAGTTCCGACCCGCACGAAAGGCGTAACGATCTGGGCACTGTCTCAACGAGAGACTCGGTGAAATTATAGTACCTGTGAAGATGCAGGTTACCCGCGACAGGACGGAAAGACCCCGTGGAGCTTTACTGTAGCCTGATATTGAATTTTGGTACAACTTGTACAGGATAGGTAGGAGCCAGAGATCTCGGAGCGCCAGCTTCGAAGGAGGCGTCGGTGGGATACTACCCTGGTTGTATTGAAATTCTAACCCATGCCCCTTAGCGGGGCAGGAGACAGTGTCAGGCGGACAGTTTGACTGGGGCGGTCGCCTCCTAAAAGGTAACGGAGGCGCCCAAAGGTTCCCTCAGAATGGTTGGAAATCATTCGTAGAGTGTAAAGGCACAAGGGAGCTTGACTGCGAGACCTACAAGTCGAGCAGGGTCGAAAGACGGGCTTAGTGATCCGGTGGTTCCGCATGGAAGGGCCATCGCTCAACGGATAAAAGCTACCCCGGGGATAACAGGCTTATCTCCCCCAAGAGTCCACATCGACGGGGAGGTTTGGCACCTCGATGTCGGCTCATCGCATCCTGGGGCTGTAGTCGGTCCCAAGGGTTGGGCTGTTCGCCCATTAAAGCGGTACGCGAGCTGGGTTCAGAACGTCGTGAGACAGTTCGGTCCCTATCCGTCGTGGGCGTAGGAAATTTGAGAGGAGCTGTCCTTAGTACGAGAGGACCGGGATGGACACACCGCTGGTGTACCAGTTGTCTTGCCAAAGGCATCGCTGGGTAGCTATGTGTGGACGGGATAAGTGCTGAAAGCATCTAAGCATGAAGCCCCCCTCAAGATGAGATTTCCCATTACGCAAGTAAGTAAGATCCCTCAAAGACGATGAGGTAGATAGGTTCGAGGTGGAAGTGTGGTGACACATGGAGCTGACGAATACTAATCGATCGAGGACTTAACCAACATGTTTGAAACATTCAATGAACCGTTTATCCAGTTTTGAAAGAACAAACTTTCTAAAAGAGCTTCAAGACACAAGTAGTACAAGGAAGCAAACGAGTGAATGAGGGAGCGTACCTCTGTACGTGACTGATTGAGCGAGAGAAGCTGACGTAGTAATACGCCGTGTATTGGAGGTCGACAATAGTCTAGTGATGATGGCAAAGAGGTCACACCCGTTCCCATACCGAACACGGAAGTTAAGCTCTTTAGCGCCGATGGTAGTTGGGGGCTTCCCCCTGTGAGAGTAGGACGTCGCTAGGCAATGTAAACAGTCAGCTGTGTGCTGGCTGTTTTTTTTATAAAATTATACTAATAGTAATTAACCAATAGTAAAAAATCGAGAAGCTAATTTAAGCTTCTCGATTTTTTTAATTACTTACTTTAGCAAAAGTTAATCCTTATATAGTCAAATATACTTATTAGTATTTAGATATTTCATTATGCTTTCATATTAATTCCGATGTAATATTACCCATAGTATTAAAAGGTAATATTATGGCTTTTATAGGTATTATATATTAAAATAGGTAATAGTTATTTTTACATACTATAGATATGTAAAAAATATATGGATAGGAGTGTAAATATTGATAATACTAGATAGACCTTATGTTTCGGAATTATTAGCGAATACAATTAGTAAGAATAAAATTCCGGTAATCAAATTAAACGAAGTTTTTATACCAAACGAATCTACTATAAATTTAAAAAAGGTAGACGATTTGTTGATTGAATTAGAGAAGGGGAATTCGCCAATTCTCTTTAACTCTGAAAATGGACTTAATATTTTATCAAAATATGCGCCTAATCACTATTTAACAACTGTTACAGATATTTTGAAAAATAAAGTTACTTTCAGGAAAACATTAAGTAGACATTATAAAGATTTCTTTTTCACAGAAGTTTCTCTAAAAGAATTAGAAGAATTAGATCCTAGTGCTCTACCTTTCCCTATTATTGTTAAGCCTGTTATAGGATATTCAAGTATAGGTGTACATCGTATTGATAAGGTAGAAGAATATAAAGAAACTATTAAAAAACTTAAGTTTGAAATGGAAGTTACAAGTTCAGAGTATCCAATCGAAGTTATTAATAATCAATCATTTATAATTGAAAAATTAATTGAAGGCGATGAATACGCAGTTGACGTATATTTTACAGAAGACGGGGAACCTGTTATCCTAAATCTTTTTAAAAGAATGTTTAGGCATGAGAAAGACATGAGCGATAGAATTTACTATACGAGTAAGCAAGTAATAAATGAGTCCCTCAACAAAATTCAAGAGTTTTTAAGAACTATTTCGTCGTTCTTCGCTTTAAAGTCTGCCCCAATACATATTGAAATTCGCATCGATAATGATGAACAGATTGTTCCTATTGAAGTAAATCCACTTAGATTTGCTGGTATCGGTACAAATGAACTTGGCGTTCATGCATATGGTGTAAATGCATGTGAGTACTTTTTTAAACAAGAAAAGCCTGATTGGGGAAATATAGTTAATCAAATGGATGATTCAATTTATAGTTTTTGTTGTGCTGAAATAGATGCTTCTATTGATTGTAAGCAAGTTGTATCTATTAATCATGAAGCGTTTAAATTAAACTTTGGTGAAATTTTAGAATACCGACCAATGAAAGTAAATGAAAGCTCTACTTTTGCTGTAATCTTCCATAAGTCACCGGATTTAAATGAAAATATAAGGTTATTGAATTTAGATTTGAATCAATATATAACGTTAAAAGAATTGGTATTTGTTTACTAATGAATAATTTTTTTATTGCAGTTAGGAGCGTTAATCATGTTTAAAGGTATGACAATTAGAAAAAAAATATTATTAAACGTATTAATGCCTATTGTTGTTATAAGCACAATTTTTAGCTTAGCCATTTTTATTGTAGCTGCTCGTTTAATTGACGGGTATATTATTCCTCAGTTTGAAGAGAGCTTAACAATGAAAATGGAGGACTTTAATGATTTATTTGATAAAGAATTAATCAATAGTGCTAAAACAAACAAAAGTGCATATCAAGAACTATTGTCTAGAGGAAATGCATTTCAAGAAGAGTATGATTTAGAAAATGTATATATTATGAGTAAAGTAGATAATAAAGAAGTCATTTTATTTTTAGGTAATGACGATAAGTATTTATCACCACTAGCGTTTACAGATGAACAAAAAGCAGCGCTAGGTACAACTAAAATGGTTACAAGTGATATTTATAAAGATGATTACGGCGCTCATAAGTCTACATTCTTACAAGTTCAAGGGACAGATTCTGTCTTAGGATTAGATGAAGATGCAGATTTTATAGTTGATCTAGAAAATTTATTAATAAAAGTATGTGTATTATTAGCGCTAATATTTATTGTGGTAAGTGGTATACTAGCGTATTTCACTGCTAAAAGAATTTCTAAACCATTAAATGAACTTGTAGATTATACTAAAGTAATTGCAGCTGGTGATTTAACACAGGAAATAAAAAATACAAGTAATGATGAAATTGGTCAACTTGCATCAAGTTTTAATAGTATGCAAGTACAGCTAAAAGAAGTTATAGGTCATGTATCTTCAACAGCAGACTATGTAGCAAACGGGTCTAAAGAATTGACTCAAAGTATAGAGCAAGTGACAGAAATGGCTAATCAGGTATCAGCAGCAATTCAGGAAGTTTCAGTAAGTAGTGAAATGGTAACAACTGGAGCTATTCAGAATCAAATTGCGATTAGAGAAATATCAGAGGGAATAGTAGAAATTACAGAATCTACTACAAACGTCTCTGATGAATCTATTAAGACATCTGAAGAATCTAATCAAGGTAATAATGTCATTCAACAATCCGTACAAGGAATTGATTCAATTAACGAGCTTTCAAAAGCCTCTATGCAAATGACAGAACAAATGCATCAACGTTCTAAAGAAGTGGGACAAATTACAAATGTAATTACAAATATTTCAGATCAAATTAATTTACTGGCACTAAATGCAGCTATTGAGGCTGCTCGTGCAGGTGAATACGGAAAAGGCTTTGCTGTTGTCGCAGATGAAATAAGACATTTAGCAGAACAATCTGCCCAATCTGCTAATGATATAACTAAATTAATCTCTGAAATGCAAAACAATTCTAATGAATCGGTTGAAGCTATTACGAGAGTAGTAGATGAAATTGATCAAGAGACTGTCGCAATAAGATTGGCTGGAGATACTTTCCAAAAAATATCATCTCTAATTTCAAACATTAGCATGCGAACGCAATCAATTGCTTCAACAGTAGAACAAATATCAGCAAGCTCTGAACAAGTATTAGGGACTACTGAGGCAACTGTGCAATCATTGGAGCAAACATCAGCAGGTACCCAAAATATTGCTTCAACTATGCAAGAGCAATCTGCTTTTATGGAAGAAATGCTAGGAACAGCTAATCAAGTAAATGATATGGTTGAAAACTTGAAAGGTCAAATTGCACATTTTAAAATTAAGTAATCTAAGCAATAACATTAACTAAGTTAAAAGGATTAGCTCTAACTTGAACAGAGCTAATCCTTTTACTATTTTTAGATCCGTCTGCCAGTATAAAAGGCGTTTGTTAATTCGACAAAATACTCATTGAGTTCGTTCTAATTGTATATAACTCTTTATATAATGAAACGATCACCTTAAAAAGGAGAGGAAATTTTGTGGATTGATGGTGTTTTTTCTGGTGGCGGTTTGAAGGGGTTTGCACTTGTTGGGGCGTATCAAGTACTAGAAGCTCAGAATTTTCGCTTTAAACGGGTAGCTGGAACAAGTGCTGGGGCTATATTAGCAGCTTTTATTGCTGCAGGATATAAAGGGAATGAAATCCAGACTATGTTAGAAGAGTTGGATGTACCTTCATTACTAGATCCAAGGAAAACAATATTACCATTCCCATTTATGAAGTGGGTTAATGTTTATCACCATTTAGGTTTATATAAAGGAAAAGCATTAGAAAAATGGTTTTTTCAGAAATTAGCAGCAAAAGGCGTTTATACATTCGGAGATTTACCTAGAGATTCATTAAAGTTAGTGGCCTCAGATTTAACAAATGGCAGAATGATTGTGTTACCGGATGATTTACAAAAATATCAAATTGATGCTAAAAATTTTTCAGTTGCGTGTGCTTTACGTATGAGTTGTGGTATACCATTTTTCTTTGAACCCGTTACATTAAAAACAGGAAAAGGAGAATCAGTTATTGTAGATGGCGGTGTATTGAGTAATTTTCCGTTGTGGGTATTTGATGATAGAGAAGGACGTAAAGTACGACCGATTATCGGACTTAAATTAAGTAGACGTAGAGAAGAACAACACCCACATGAAATTAAAAATGGATTAAATTTATTTGAAGCTTTATTCTCTACTATGAAAGATGCTCATGATGAAAGATATATCTCAAGACGGCATGAAAGAGATATTATTTTTATTCCTGTTGATGATTATAGCGCCACACAATTTGATTTAGACGAGGAGACTAAAGAAACACTTTTAGAAATTGGAAGAAACCGTACGATTCAATTTTTAAAAACGTGGCCGAGATATAAGTTATAAAACTTTTAAAAAAATGTATTAATACTATTGACGTTCTATGAGGTAGATGATATTATATAAAAGTTGCTGATGAACATGCAACTAGAACAATATAAAAATCAAATAACTGTTTGACATTATGTATAAAACATGTTATTATATAAAAGTTAGCTCTTAACAAAAGAGATAATGATTATAAATGAACCTTGAAAACTGAACAAGCAAAACGTAATCAATAAAGTTTTTAGTAGCTAACCTTGAGTTGGTGAACGAAACAAAATTTTGGACATCAAACATGATGCCAGCAAAACAATTTGAGCTAATCAAATTTCTTTTATGGAGAGTTTGATCCTGGCTCAGGACGAACGCTGGCGGCGTGCCTAATACATGCAAGTCGAGCGAACAGAAAAGGAGCTTGCTCCTTTGACGTTAGCGGCGGACGGGTGAGTAACACGTGGGCAACCTACCTTATAGTTTGGGATAACTCCGGGAAACCGGGGCTAATACCGAATAATCTATTTTACTTCATGGTGAAATACTGAAAGACGGTCTCGGCTGTCGCTATAAGATGGGCCCGCGGCGCATTAGCTAGTTGGTGAGGTAACGGCTCACCAAGGCGACGATGCGTAGCCGACCTGAGAGGGTGATCGGCCACACTGGGACTGAGACACGGCCCAGACTCCTACGGGAGGCAGCAGTAGGGAATCTTCCACAATGGGCGAAAGCCTGATGGAGCAACGCCGCGTGAGTGAAGAAGGTTTTCGGATCGTAAAACTCTGTTGTAAGGGAAGAACAAGTACAGTAGTAACTGGCTGTACCTTGACGGTACCTTATTAGAAAGCCACGGCTAACTACGTGCCAGCAGCCGCGGTAATACGTAGGTGGCAAGCGTTGTCCGGAATTATTGGGCGTAAAGCGCGCGCAGGCGGTCCTTTAAGTCTGATGTGAAAGCCCACGGCTCAACCGTGGAGGGTCATTGGAAACTGGGGGACTTGAGTGCAGAAGAGGAAAGTGGAATTCCAAGTGTAGCGGTGAAATGCGTAGAGATTTGGAGGAACACCAGTGGCGAAGGCGACTTTCTGGTCTGTAACTGACGCTGAGGCGCGAAAGCGTGGGGAGCAAACAGGATTAGATACCCTGGTAGTCCACGCCGTAAACGATGAGTGCTAAGTGTTAGGGGGTTTCCGCCCCTTAGTGCTGCAGCTAACGCATTAAGCACTCCGCCTGGGGAGTACGGTCGCAAGACTGAAACTCAAAGGAATTGACGGGGGCCCGCACAAGCGGTGGAGCATGTGGTTTAATTCGAAGCAACGCGAAGAACCTTACCAGGTCTTGACATCCCGTTGACCACTGTAGAGATATGGTTTTCCCTTCGGGGACAACGGTGACAGGTGGTGCATGGTTGTCGTCAGCTCGTGTCGTGAGATGTTGGGTTAAGTCCCGCAACGAGCGCAACCCTTGATCTTAGTTGCCATCATTTAGTTGGGCACTCTAAGGTGACTGCCGGTGACAAACCGGAGGAAGGTGGGGATGACGTCAAATCATCATGCCCCTTATGACCTGGGCTACACACGTGCTACAATGGACGATACAAACGGTTGCCAACTCGCGAGAGGGAGCTAATCCGATAAAGTCGTTCTCAGTTCGGATTGTAGGCTGCAACTCGCCTACATGAAGCCGGAATCGCTAGTAATCGCGGATCAGCATGCCGCGGTGAATACGTTCCCGGGCCTTGTACACACCGCCCGTCACACCACGAGAGTTTGTAACACCCGAAGTCGGTGGGGTAACCTTTTGGAGCCAGCCGCCGAAGGTGGGATAGATGATTGGGGTGAAGTCGTAACAAGGTAGCCGTATCGGAAGGTGCGGCTGGATCACCTCCTTTCTAAGGATATTTTCGGAATACAAACCTAGGGTTTGTAAGATTACGTTTTGCGTTCAGTTTTGAAGGTTCATTCTTCTGAATGAAATACTTCAAAACTTGTTCTTTGAAAACTGGATAAAACGACATTGAAATAGTAACAAACACATTTATTTTTTAAGTTTTTTATAGGCTTAATAACTTGGTTAAGTTATTAAGGGCGCACGGCGAATGCCTTGGCACTAGGAGCCGATGAAGGACGGCACTAACACCGATATGCTTCGGGGAGCTGTAAGTGAGCTTTGATCCGGAGATTTCCGAATGGGGGAACCCACTACGTTTAATCGCGTAGTATCTTGACGTGAATACATAGCGTCTTGAAGGCAGACCCAGGGAACTGAAACATCTAAGTACCTGGAGGAAGAGAAAGAAAAATCGATTCCCTGAGTAGCGGCGAGCGAAACGGGAAGAGCCCAAACCAAGAGGCTTGCCTCTTGGGGTTGTAGGACACTCTATACGGAGTTACAAAAGAGCGAGTTAGATGAAGCGACTTGGAAAGGTCCGCCAGAGCAGGTAAAAGCCCTGTAGTCGAAAGTTCGTTCTCTCCTGAGTGGATCCTGAGTACGGCGGAACACGTGAAATTCCGTCGGAATCCGGGAGGACCATCTCCCAAGGCTAAATACTACCTAGTGACCGATAGTGAACCAGTACCGTGAGGGAAAGGTGAAAAGCACCCCGGAAGGGGAGTGAAAGAGATCCTGAAACCGTGTGCCTACAAGTAGTTAGAGCCCGTTAATGGGTGATAGCGTGCCTTTTGTAGAATGAACCGGCGAGTTACGATTACGTGCGAGGTTAAGCTTTAGAAGGCGGAGCCGCAGCGAAAGCGAGTCTGAATAGGGCGAAATAGTACGTGGTCGTAGACCCGAAACCAGGTGATCTACCCATGTCCAGGGTGAAGGTGAGGTAACACTTACTGGAGGCCCGAACCCACGCACGTTGAAAAGTGCGGGGATGAGGTGTGGGTAGCGGAGAAATTCCAATCGAACTTGGAGATAGCTGGTTCTCTCCGAAATAGCTTTAGGGCTAGCCTCGTGATGAGAATACTGGAGGTAGAGCACTGTTTGGACTAGGGGGCCATCCCGGTTTACCGAATTCAGACAAACTCCGAATGCCAGATATTTATACACGGGAGTCAGACTGCGAGTGATAAGATCCGTAGTCAAAAGGGAAACAGCCCAGACCACCAGCTAAGGTCCCAAAGTAATCGTTAAGTGGAAAAGGATGTGGCGTTGCACAGACAACCAGGATGTTGGCTTAGAAGCAGCCATCATTTAAAGAGTGCGTAATAGCTCACTGGTCGAGTGACGCTGCGCCGAAAATGTATCGGGGCTAAACGATTCACCGAAGCTGTGGATTGACATCTACGATGTCAGTGGTAGGAGAGCGTTCTAAGTGCGTTGAAGTCAGATCGGAAGGACTGGTGGAGCGCTTAGAAGTGAGAATGCCGGTATGAGTAGCGAAAGACGGGTGAGAATCCCGTCCACCGTATGACTAAGGTTTCCTGAGGAAGGCTCGTCCGCTCAGGGTTAGTCGGGACCTAAGCCGAGGCCGATAGGCGTAGGCGATGGACAACAGGTTGATATTCCTGTACCACCTCCTCACCGTTTGAGAAATGGGGGGACGCAGTAGGATAGGGTAAGCGCGCTGTTGGATATGCGCGTCCAAGCAGTAAGGCGTGTGTGTAGGCAAATCCGCACACTGTAACGTTGAGCTGTGATGGCGAGTCCGTATGGACGAAGTTCCTGATTTCACACTGCCAAGAAAAGCCTCTATCGAGGTGAGAGGTGCCCGTACCGCAAACCGACACAGGTAGTCGAGGAGAGAATCCTAAGGTGTGCGAGAGAACTCTCGTTAAGGAACTCGGCAAAATGACCCCGTAACTTCGGGAGAAGGGGTGCTCTTGAGCGTGCAAGCGCATGAGAGCCGCAGTGAATAGGCCCAGGCGACTGTTTAGCAAAAACACAGGTCTCTGCAAAACCGTAAGGTGACGTATAGGGGCTGACGCCTGCCCGGTGCTGGAAGGTTAAGAGGAGTGGTTAGCGCAAGCGAAGCTGCGAATTGAAGCCCCAGTAAACGGCGGCCGTAACTATAACGGTCCTAAGGTAGCGAAATTCCTTGTCGGGTAAGTTCCGACCCGCACGAAAGGCGTAACGATCTGGGCACTGTCTCAACGAGAGACTCGGTGAAATTATAGTACCTGTGAAGATGCAGGTTACCCGCGACAGGACGGAAAGACCCCGTGGAGCTTTACTGTAGCCTGATATTGAATTTTGGTACAACTTGTACAGGATAGGTAGGAGCCAGAGATCTCGGAGCGCCAGCTTCGAAGGAGGCGTCGGTGGGATACTACCCTGGTTGTATTGAAATTCTAACCCATGCCCCTTAGCGGGGCAGGAGACAGTGTCAGGCGGACAGTTTGACTGGGGCGGTCGCCTCCTAAAAGGTAACGGAGGCGCCCAAAGGTTCCCTCAGAATGGTTGGAAATCATTCGTAGAGTGTAAAGGCACAAGGGAGCTTGACTGCGAGACCTACAAGTCGAGCAGGGTCGAAAGACGGGCTTAGTGATCCGGTGGTTCCGCATGGAAGGGCCATCGCTCAACGGATAAAAGCTACCCCGGGGATAACAGGCTTATCTCCCCCAAGAGTCCACATCGACGGGGAGGTTTGGCACCTCGATGTCGGCTCATCGCATCCTGGGGCTGTAGTCGGTCCCAAGGGTTGGGCTGTTCGCCCATTAAAGCGGTACGCGAGCTGGGTTCAGAACGTCGTGAGACAGTTCGGTCCCTATCCGTCGTGGGCGTAGGAAATTTGAGAGGAGCTGTCCTTAGTACGAGAGGACCGGGATGGACACACCGCTGGTGTACCAGTTGTCTTGCCAAAGGCATCGCTGGGTAGCTATGTGTGGACGGGATAAGTGCTGAAAGCATCTAAGCATGAAGCCCCCCTCAAGATGAGATTTCCCATTACGCAAGTAAGTAAGATCCCTCAAAGACGATGAGGTAGATAGGTTCGAGGTGGAAGTGTGGTGACACATGGAGCTGACGAATACTAATCGATCGAGGACTTAACCAACATGTTTGAAACATTCAATGAACCGTTTATCCAGTTTTGAAAGAACAATTTCTTTCATATAGGGTTTCAAGATACGAGTAGTTCGAGGAAGCGATGGAGAGAGGGAAGGAGCGTACTTAAGTACGTGACTGACTGAACGACTGAAGCTGACGAAGAAATGCGACGTATATTGAAAGCCGAAAATAGTCTAGTGATGATGGCAAAGAGGTCACACCCGTTCCCATACCGAACACGGAAGTTAAGCTCTTTAGCGCCGATGGTAGTTGGGGGCTTCCCCCTGTGAGAGTAGGACGTCGCTAGGCAATGTAAACAGTCAGCTGTGTGCTGACTGTTTTTTTTTTTTTTGAAAAACCTTAATAAATTATCAATAATTCCACAAAACTTGCTTAAAATAAGAAGAGCTTAACTAATATTTATATACGAAATGTAGAAGAAATTAAAAAATTATATTTTCTCCAGTATAAAAAAGGAAGAAAACTCTGTTAGAGATGACGCTTACAAAAATCTGAATTGTCTTTCTTTTATAAGTTTCTTGACAGTAGCTTAGCACGTTGTTAATCTTACAATTAATATTCTTTTAACTATAGGAGGACGTTACGAAAATGTGGGAAACTAAATTTGCCAAAGAAGGTTTAACTTTTGATGATGTATTATTAGTACCAGCTCATTCAGAAGTATTACCGAAAGATGTTGATTTATCAGTTCAACTAACACCGAAGATTAAATTAAATATTCCAATGATCAGCGCAGGCATGGATACAGTTACAGAATCTAAAATGGCGATTGCTATGGCACGTCAAGGTGGCATCGGTATTATCCATAAGAACATGTCGCTTGATGAGCAAGCTGAGCAAGTAGAAAAAGTAAAACGTTCTGAAAATGGTGTTATTACAAACCCATTCTTCTTAACTCCGACTCACCAAGTATTCGATGCTGAGCATTTAATGGGCAAATACCGAATTTCTGGTGTACCAATCGTTGATAGCATGGAAAACCAAAAGCTAGTAGGGATTATTACAAACCGCGACTTACGCTTTATTTCTGACTATTCTTTAAAAATTGAAGATGTTATGACAAAAGAAGATTTAATTACAGCACCTGTTGGAACGACTCTAGAGGATGCTGAAAAGATTCTTCAACAATATAAAATCGAAAAGTTACCAATTGTAGATGAAGAAGGTAAATTAACAGGATTAATTACAATTAAGGATATCGAAAAGGTAATTGAGTTCCCTAACGCTGCAAAAGACATACATGGTCGTTTATTAGTAGGGGCAGCAGTTGGTGTTTCAAAAGATACGATGATACGTATTGAAAAGCTTGTTGAAGCACAAGTAGACATCGTAGTAATCGATACAGCTCACGGCCATTCTGAGGGTGTATTACAAACAATTCGCTCTATCCGTGAATCTTATCCAGAGCTTGAAATTATCGCTGGAAACGTGGCAACAGCTGAAGGTGCACGCGCATTATTTGAGGCTGGTGCTGATGTAGTGAAAGTTGGTATTGGACCAGGATCTATTTGTACAACTCGTGTCGTAGCTGGTGTAGGAGTACCACAAATTACAGCTGTTTACGATTGTGCAACAGTAGCACGTGAACTTGGGAAAACAATTATTGCTGATGGAGGCATTAAATATTCTGGTGACATCGTAAAAGCTCTTGCAGCGGGTGGTAATGTTGTAATGCTTGGTTCACTTCTTGCAGGTACTTCTGAATCTCCTGGTGAAACTGAAATCTTCCAAGGGCGTCGCTTCAAGGTTTACCGTGGTATGGGTTCAATTGGAGCTATGGAAAAAGGTTCAAAAGATCGTTACTTCCAAGAGGATGCGAAAAAATTAGTACCTGAAGGTATTGAAGGTCGCCTTCCATACAAAGGACCACTAGCAGATACAATTTATCAACTAATCGGTGGTATTCGTGCAGGTATGGGCTATTGCGGTTCAGCTAACCTTGAGTTCTTACGTGAAAATGCTCAATTTGTTCGTATGACAGGTGCAGGTCTACGTGAATCACATCCACATGATGTACAAATCACAAAAGAATCACCAAACTATTCGATGTAATATATTACTAGCAACTTTTATGCTCTCGAATCGTCTACAAAGATGACACGAGAGCATTTTTTTATGATAGAGAGTGCGCACGGACATTACTATATATGATAAAATGTCGAGGACAAGAATATTTTTTGGAGGGTTTTAAAGGTGAAAAAGACAATGAACACTGTCATTCGCATACTCCTAATTCCTGTTTTGTTATTAAGTGTTTTGGCAGGTGTTCCTGCGAAGGCAAATGCAGAAACAGATTTAGGGTTAAAAGTGGATGCTGCGATTTTAATTGACGCAGATTCAGGTAAAATTTTATATGAGCAAAATGCAGATACTTCACTAGGTATTGCGAGTATGACAAAAATGATGACTGAATACTTGTTATTGGACGCGATTGATGCAGGTACAGTTAAGTGGGATCAGGAATATCACGTAACTGATTATACGTATAAAATTTCTCAAAACCGTGCGTTAAGTAATGTACCATTACGTAGGGATGGAACTTACACAATTCGCGAATTGTATGAGGCGATGGCTATTTACTCTGCAAATGCTGCTACAGTGGCTATTGCGGAAACAATTGCAGGTACTGAAACTGAGTTTATAAAACTAATGAATAAAAAAGCAGAAGAGCTTGGTCTTAAAGACTATAAATTCGTAAACTCTACTGGTCTTAACAATGCAGATTTATTTGGTATGCATCCAGCTGGTACTGGACCAAAAGATGAAAACGTAATGCCAGCTAAATCTGTAGCTAAATTAGCATATCATTTACTAAAAGATCACCCAGACGTATTAAAAACGTCTAAAATTGCAGAAAAGACGTTCCGTGAAGGTACAGAAGATAGAATTGAAATGAGAAACTGGAACGATATGTTACCTGGGTTAGCGAATCAATATGAAGGCGTTGACGGGTTAAAAACAGGTACAACAGACTTTGCTGGACATTGCTTTACAGGTACTGCAACGCGTAATGGTACACGTTTAATTTCTGTTGTTATGAAGGCTGTAGATGAAAAGGGAGAAGGTACTAGAAAATCTCGCTTCGATGAAACAGCTAAATTACTTAACTATGGCTTCTCACAATTCTCGAAACAAGAAATTATTCCAGCGAACTATAAATTTAAAGGTCAAGAAACAGTAAAAGTTACGAAAGGTAAAGAAAAGAATGTAGCGATTGCTGTTAAAGAACCAGTTTCATTTATGGTAAAGTCATCTGAAAAAGACTTATATAAACCTAAACTAGTATTAGATAAAAAGAGTCTTGAAGCAGAGGTTAAGAAGGACACAGTTGTCGGAAAGGTAGTTATTGAGCGCTCAGAAGGCACAGATTACGGTTTTATTGACGGTAAGGACCTTAAAGTCGATGTTGTCACAACAGAGGCTGTAGAGCGTGCTGGTGGTATCTCATTATTCTTCCAAGGTGTTGGTAGTTTCTTCGGAAACTTATGGAGCAGCATTACTGACTTTGTCGGTGGCTTATTTTAATAATTAATTTAAAGAACACGTAGATGTTATCAAACATCTCGTGTTCTTTTTCACGTTTTTTCGCTCTACTGCATACGCTATTAGGCGAAAGGATGTGGCTAAATGTGTGGCATTACAGGATGGGCTAGCTTTCAAAAGGATTTAAGAACAAGTAATGAAATTCTAAAGTTAATGACGCAAACATTAAATAAACGAGGGCCTGATGATGAAAATATTTGGTGTAGTGAGCATATTGCATTTGGCCATCGTCGGCTAGCTGTCATAGACTTAATCGGTGGAAAGCAACCGATGAAAAAAGTACATGATGGTGTAAACTATGTCATTACATATAATGGCGAGCTTTATAATACAGAAGAATTAAGGAAAGAGCTTCAAAATCGAGGGCATGTTTTTACAACACATTCAGATACGGAAGTATTATTAACTGCTTATATTGAATGGAAAGAGCAGTGTGTTGATTTTTTAAATGGAATTTTCGCTTTCGGTATATGGGATGAACAATCACAATCTCTTTTTTTATGCCGAGATCGACTAGGTGTAAAACCTTTGTTTTACACAGAACAACAAGACGGCCTGCTTTTTGCATCCGAGGTGAAAGCATTATTAGCTCATCCATTGATTAAAACAACCGTTAATACGGAAGGGCTAGCAAATATGATGGCAGTAGGGCCATCTAGAATGCCCGGAAAATCACTTTTTCAAAATATTAGTGAGCTACGTCCAGGTTATGCAATGCGTTTCTCTAGAGAGGGTATACGAGTTTGGCAGTATTGGCAGTTACAAAGTAAACGACATGAAGAGTCATTAGAGGAAACAATCGAGCATGTCCGTTTTTTGCTAACGGATGCTATTGAACGACAGCTTGTTTCAGACGTACCCATTTGTACATTTCTTTCAGGCGGATTAGATTCCAGTATTATTACTGGAATTGCAGCAAATAGGTTTCATAAACAAAACAAAGGCATGCTCCATACGTATTCTATAGATTATGAGGATAATGAACGCTTCTTTAATCCACATGCTTTTCAAACAACAACAGACACGTATTGGATTCAAAAAATGACAGATACCTTTAGTACAACACATCATGCTGAGGAAATTTCTCAGCAGCAATTAATTGATGAGTTGGTAGAATCTGTCGTTGTGAGAGATTCACCAGGGATGGCAGATGTAGATTCATCGTTACTATGGTTTTGTCGAGAAATAAAAAAAGACTTTACCGTTGCACTATCTGGTGAATGTGCAGATGAAATTTTTGGCGGTTATCCATGGTTTACAGAAAAGACAACAGGTTTTCCTTGGATTCGTTCACTGTCTGAAAGATCAACCATGTTACAAGAGCGGTGGCGTAGGAAATTAACAGTTGAATCATATGCACAACAAGCATATTCGCAAACAATTGCCGAAGTCCCATATCTTGATGGAGAGAATATTGAGGAAGTAAGGCAACGTGAAATGTTTTATTTGAATACGGTATGGTTTATGCAAACATTGTTGGAACGAAAAGACCGTATGAGCATGGGGGCGAGTCTTGAAGTTCGTGTTCCGTTTGCAGATCATCGACTTGTGGAATATGCGTGGAATATTCCTTGGGAAATGAAAAATTTAGGCGGTCTAGAAAAGGGGTTGCTTCGTAAGGCAATGCAACATTTATTACCAGAAGAAGTTTTATATCGGAAAAAGAATCCGTACCCTAAAACATATCATCCAGTTTATACAGCAGGTGTTCAAAAATGGCTAAGAGAAATAATGGAGGATAAAAATTCAATTCTTCATGAATTGTTTGAGCGACAGAAGCTAATAGGGCTAATTGAATCTGGTGGCAGTTCTTTCAAAGTTCCTTGGTATGGACAATTAATGGCAGGTCCACAGCTTTTAGCTTATCTCGGCCAAATCCATACATGGTTTAAGCTATATAATATCCAACTAATTGAATCGTAATATAACGGAAACACCGATCAACCTTTTAAGGTGAGGTTGATCGGTGTTTTTTCTGTATGTCCCAACAGTTCATTAGCTTTTCAATTGAAGGTTTAATTTCTTGTACAGGTATACCTCCAAAACCTAGTAAAAATTTAGCTTGTGAGGGTGTAGAGTGATCTAGACGATAATCAGATAGTGGATAGATTTTGATGTCCGCATTGAAGGCAAGCTGCTGTAAATGTTTTTCGGACAAAGTATGCTGTACATCGAGTAAAATATGCATTCCTGCTTGCTCACCGGTAATATTAATTTGACTAGAATAGTTTTCTAAAATAGAAGTAAGTTTTTCATGTTTTTTTCGATAAACCTTCCTCATACGATTTAAATGCTTTGCAAAATGGCCATCACGCATAAAATTAGCTACGATATGTTGATCAAAACGAGGTACTGTTGATGAATAGTAATTAAACACATCATTATAAGTAGCAAGTAATTTTGATGGGAGTACAAAATATGCAACACGCAAGGACGGCATTAATGATTTTGTAAATGTACTCATATAAATGACTTTATCATTTCGATCTAATGCATGAAGGGCTGGAATTGGTTTTCCAGTATAACGAAATTCGGAATCGTAATCATCTTCAATAATGTATCGAGAGGAGCTTTGTGCGGCCCAATTTAAAGCCTGTGCACGTCTTGTAGCCGATAATACTGCTCCTGTAGGAAATTGATGTGATGGCGTAATATAGACAACGTCAGCGCTAGTATTTTCGAGCTCATGGATGACAATTCCTTCATCATCGACCGCAATTGGATAGACTTTTCGTTTATGCTGAGAAAACATACGATGAACAGCTGGATACCCTGGGTTTTCAAGCGCAAAGCAAGTATCGTCACCAAAGAGGCGTAATATCATTGGTAGAAGCTGTTCGGTTCCTGAGCCAATGACAATTTGCTCGGGACTACAAACAACCCCGCGTGATTGAAATAAATAATTAGCAATCTCCGTTCGTAAAGATAGTTCTCCCTGAGGCTCACCTGTTAATAATAATTCCTTTGAGGCATCATCAAAGAGTTCTTTCGCGTATTTCCGCCATGTTTGAAATGGAAAGGCATCAATATCGATAGAACCAGGATTAAAATCTATCTTATAAGATTTTTTCTTAGGTTGCTCATGTAAAGAAACTATTGTGTCTTGCTGAATATATGGAAGTTCGTCAATTTCCTCTACAAAATAACCGACACGAGATTTAGACATAATATAGCCTTCTGCAAGTAGCTGTGCATATGCAATTTCAATAGTTGTTTGAGAAATATTCAAAAAATCGGCTAATTTTCTTTTTGATGGTAATTTTTCTCCTACTGCAATTTTCTTTGAAATAATAGCTTCTTTAATGCCGCTATAGAGCTGGTCATAGAGCGGTTTTTCACCATTTTTTTCTAGTTGGAATAATAGCATGTCCATGTTCATTCATCCCCCTGACCTTATGGTTATTTAGTAAACTGGATATTTTTATATGGTCAATTTCGATTATACTAAATTTCATCATAAAGGTGGAGGTTAGAAATCATGAGACAAACAGGTACAGAATTAGTTAAGCGTGGGATGGCAGAAATGCAAAAGGGTGGCGTCATTATGGATGTTATTAATGCGGAGCAGGCGAAAATTGCAGAAGCGGCAGGAGCTGTAGCTGTCATGGCATTAGAACGAGTACCATCAGACATTCGTAAGGCGGGTGGTGTTGCACGTATGGCGGATCCTCGTATTGTCGAGGAGGTCATGGGAGCTGTATCCATTCCCGTAATGGCTAAAGCACGTATTGGACATATTGTAGAAGCAAGAGTGTTAGAGGCAATGGGTGTTGATTATATCGATGAAAGTGAAGTATTAACGCCAGCGGATGAGGAGTTTCATTTATTAAAAAGTGATTATACAGTGCCTTTTGTTTGTGGGTGCCGTGATTTGGGTGAAGCAGCCCGACGCATAGGTGAAGGGGCTTCTATGCTACGAACTAAAGGGGAACCAGGGACGGGTAATATTGTAGAGGCGGTTCGCCATATTCGAAAAGTGAATGCGCAAGTACGTAAGGTAGTTGGTATGACAGAGGACGAATTAATGACAGAGGCTAAATTGCTTGGTGCTCCTTTTGAATTATTAAGAGAAATTAAGCGTCTTGGCCGTTTACCAGTCGTAAATTTTGCAGCAGGTGGAGTTGCTACGCCAGCGGATGCAGCATTAATGATGGAGCTTGGAGCTGACGGTGTATTTGTTGGTTCTGGTATTTTTAAATCAGAAAACCCAGAGAAATTTGCTCGTGCAATTGTTGAAGCTACTACGCATTATAAGGACTACAAGCTAATTGCTGAAATTTCAAAAGAGTTAGGTGTTCCGATGAAAGGCATTGATATTGCACAGCTTAGTCAAAATGAGCGTATGCAAGAGCGAGGCTGGTAAAATGAAGCGAATCGGTGTTTTAGCATTACAGGGCGCGGTGCGAGAGCATGTGCAAACGTTAGAGTCTCTCGGGTGCGAAGCGGTCTTAGTAAAACAAAGAAGTGATTTAGAGAAGCTTGATGGACTTGTCTTGCCTGGTGGAGAAAGCACAACGATGCGCAAATTGCTGAATCGATACGAGCTATTAGAGCCAATTCGCACACTTGCAAAGCAAGGTTTACCGATGTTTGGAACATGTGCAGGATTGATTTTATTAGCAAAGGACTTAGTGGATTATGAATCACATTTAGCAGTAATGGACGTGGTAGTTGCACGGAATTCTTATGGACGTCAAGTAGATAGCTTTGAAGTGAAGCTCGACATACCTGAAATAGGTCCTGCTATTCCGGCTGTCTTTATACGCGCGCCACATATTGTTTCTGTAGGTGAAGGTGTTGAAGTATTAGCGGAGCATGACGGGAAAATCGTGTTAGCAAAAGACGGTCATTTATTAGGTTGTTCCTTCCATCCTGAATTAACGGAAGATACACGTATTCTTGAATATTTTGTATCTTTTATGGTATGACTTGCAAAATCTCATTTCATATAGTACAGTATGGATAAAATTTAAATAACTTAACACGATGATGGGAAGTAGTAACAAGCACGTTTTTTTTAGAGAGTCAGCGGGTGGTGGAAGCTGATAAAAGCACTTGTGAATCCGTCCTGGAGTTGCGCAGTCGAAGTGAATGAAGTAGGCTGTCGCCGGCTGAAATGCCGTTATGAAATAAGTGGATTAGACAAAGTACAAAGTGTTTAGTCAATTAGGGTGGCAACGCGGGTAGCTCTCGTCCCTTTTGGGGATGAGGGCTTTTTTGTGTTCCCACTAACTATTTTCCCATCATTAATAATCTACTGGAGGTATGACGATGTTAGATATTAAACGCGTGCGCGACAATTTCGCGGAAATTAAAGAAATGCTATTAACACGTAATGAGGATTTAGGAAACTTAGACGATTTTGAACAATTAGATGCAAAGCGTCGTGAATTAATTGCAAAAACAGAAGAGCTTAAAGCTGAGCGCAATAAAGTATCTGAGCAAATTTCTATTATGAAGCGTAATAAGGAAAATGCTGATGAAGTTATTGCACGTATGCGTCAGGTTGGCGATGAAATTAAAGAGCTAGATGTCCAATTAAATGATGTAGAAGATCGCTTTAAAGATATGATGATGCGTTTACCAAACGTTCCACATGAATCTGTACCAGTTGGCACAACAGAGGATGATAATGTTGAGGAATATACTTGGGGTGAGGTACCAACATTTGATTTTGACATTAAAGCACACTGGGATATCGCTACGGACTTACAAATTGTAGACTTTGAACGTGGTGCAAAAGTGACGGGTAGTCGTTTCTTATTCTATCGTGGCCTTGGTGCTCGTTTAGAACGTGCATTAATGACGTTTATGATGGACTTACATGCAGAAGAGCATGGCTATGAAGAAATGCTACCACCTGTAATTGTTAATCGCGATAGCTTAACAGGTACAGGACAACTACCTAAATTTGAAGAAGATGTCTTTAAATTAGTTGACACAGATTATTTCATGATTCCAACAGCAGAAGTACCTGTGACAAACTTCTACCGTGATGAAATTTTACCGGCTGAAGCTTTACCACAAGGCTTTGCAGCATATAGTGCTTGCTTCCGTTCAGAGGCAGGATCTGCGGGCCGTGATACACGTGGTTTAATTCGTCAACATCAATTCAACAAAGTAGAGTTAGTACGCTTTGTTAAACCAGAGGAATCTTATGAACAATTAGAACTATTAACAGGTCATGCTGAAAAGGTACTGCAATTATTAGGGTTACCATACCGCAAACTAAAAATGTGTACAGCTGATTTAGGCTTTACTGCAGCGAAAAAGTACGATTTAGAAGTTTGGATTCCAGCGCAAAATATGTACCGTGAAATTTCTTCATGCTCTAACTTTGAAGATTTCCAAGCACGTCGAGCAAATATTCGCTTCCGTCGTGAGCCAAATGCAAAACCAGAGTATGTACACACATTAAACGGCTCAGGTCTTGCAATCGGCCGTACAGTAGCAGCAATCTTAGAAAACTATCAACAAGCTGATGGAAGCGTAGTGATTCCTGAAGTATTAAGACCATATATGGGCGGAAAAGAAGTAATTGCTCCAAAGTAATTGGAGTCAAGAAATGAAAAAACTACTGTTGAAATTTCAACAGTAGTTTTTCTTTTTAACCAATAGGGTGAATTTTTTATTAAAATTCTTCATTTTCAACAATTAGAGCTTGTCGCGCTTTTTTCTCGGCTTTTTTTCGTTCGCGTAATGCTCGGAAAAAATCGGTTAAGATTTGTCCACATTCCTCAGCTAAAATTCCTTCTGTTACTTCACATTCATGGTTAAAGCGTGCATCGTTTAATAAACGATACAGTGAATCTACACAGCCAGCTTTTATATCTCTTGCACCATATACAACCCGTGGTACACGAGATTGTAAAATGGCACCTGCACACATAGGGCAAGGTTCAAGCGTCACATAGAGTGTTGTTTTTTCAAGACGCCAGCTACCTATTTTTTTACAAGCTTCTTGAATAACCATTAGTTCAGCGTGCGTCGTCGCGTTTTGTGTTGTTTCTCGTAAATTATGAGCACGTGCAATAATCTCTCCATCGTAGACAAGCACAGCTCCTATCGGCACTTCCCCAAGTAAAGCTGCTTTCTTAGCTTCTTCCAGTGCACTGTTCATAAACAATCGGTCTGTTTCAAAAATATCCACTATGATCTCTCCTTATCATTTAGTGTATCTTGCTTAATTAACAATTGCTACTGTCAAATGAGTCTTGGCAACATTGTTGCTGTCGCTTCGCTTTCGCACAGATAAACATTGCCTCTGTATTATGTAAGAAGTTAAAACGTTGACATATTCAAAACAACCATTTATATTTATATATGAAAACATGCTCATATATAAATATAAGTTAGGGGTAAGCTAAATGGATAAAAAATTACAAAATACAGAGATTCAGAATAACAAAGAACAACATTTAGACGAAGAGACACTATTCGTCGTGTCTCAAACATTTAAAGCTTTAAGTGATCCGACAAGAATTCGCATTTTGAACTTATTATGTACGGATGAGCATTCAGTCAACGACATCGCTGAAAGTTTAGATTTAGGCCAATCAACAGTTTCACATCAGTTACGTTTTTTGAAAAATTTACGGTTAGTGAAATATAGAAGGGAAGGCACAACCTTATATTATTCAAAAGATGATGATCACATTATGAATTTGTTAATGCAAGCTATTGAGCATGCTGCACATAACTAGAACTAATGGAGGGATAAGAAATGGGACATAGTCATGATCACAGCCATGACCATACACATGGCGCAAATAAAAAGGTGTTAATCTTATCATTTATTATTATTACGAGTTATATGGTTGTTGAAGCGATTGGTGGCTATTTAACAAATAGTTTGGCTCTTTTATCCGATGCAGGACATATGTTAAGTGATTCAATTTCATTAGCAATAGCTTTACTTGCTTTTATATTTGGAGAAAAGGCTGCGAGCTATAGTAAAACATACGGTTATAAACGATTTGAAATTTTAGCAGCGGTATTAAATGGTGTGACTTTAATTTTAATTGCTTTATTCATTTTCTATGAGGCAATAGAACGTTTTGCCAATCCACCAGAAGTAGCAACAACAGGCATGCTAGTTATTAGTACAATCGGTCTTTTGATAAATATTTTAGTAGCATGGATTATGATGCGTGGCAGTGATACAAAAGATAATTTAAATATGCGTGGAGCTTATTTACACGTATTAAGCGATATGCTTGGATCTGTAGGGGCCATCATAGCCGCACTGTTAATAATGTTTTTTGGCTGGGGCTGGGCTGATCCACTTGCGAGTGTTATTGTTGCAGCATTAGTATTAAGAAGCGGCTACTATGTAACGAAGGCTGCTGTCCATGTTCTCATGGAAGGTACACCTTCAAACGTTGACGTTGAAGAAATAATACAAATTATTGTACAAACAAATGGCGTTCATAGCATTCATGATTTACACATTTGGACAATAACAAGTGGAACAAATGCACTTTCTTGTCATGCCGTTGTCGATGAGCAGCTAAAAATTGCGGATGGTGAGCATATATTACGGGAAATTGAACATAATCTTGAGCATAAGGGCATAAAGCATGTAACGATTCAGTTGGAAACAGTAGCACATAAGCATGATCAATCCATTTTATGTACAATAAAAGCTGAGCAGTCGAATCATCATCATTAATAAAAAAATATTTAGTTCTTTTTACACTTTGCATACCCTTCGTGGGTATAGTATGATGAGTGTGAGTAGGAGGTGTATCGAATGGAGGATATAGTGAAAGAGGATTCTTGTCATACAGAGGGAGCTATGTCGTGTCGAAAAAGTCATCATCCTGAACGCGTAAAAAAAGATTTAACGACTCGTTTAAATCGAATCGAAGGTCAAATCCGGGGCATTAAAGGGATGATTGACAAAGATGTTTACTGTGATGATATTATTACGCAACTGTCTGCCACACAGTCTGCTTTAAATAGTGTAGCAAAAATATTATTAGAAGGTCATTTAAAGGGATGTGTAGTAGATCGCCTATCAGAAGGTGATGAAGCAGTGTTAGATGAATTAGTAGTAACTATCCAAAAATTAATGAAGAAGTAGTAAAATTTTTAATAAATATATACCCCTATATAGTATATAAAATAAAAGGAGAGATATTTTTATGCAAAATGTAACATTAAATGTACAAGGAATGTCATGTGGACATTGTGTCAACTCAGTGGAGAAAAGTGTTGGAGCTTTAGCAGGCGTTGAACAAGTAAAAGTAAACTTAGCTGATGGTTTAGTAGATGTAGCATTTGATGAAACACAAGTATCTCTAGATCAAATTAAAGAAACAATCGACGATCAAGGCTATGACGTTAAATAATATAAATAGGGTGCTCAAGTAGCACTCTATTATTTTCAATTAAACATACCCCCTGTTGGTATGTAGGGAGGAGAAATGATCATGAGTTCAGAAATAAAGGAAGCGAATTTGCAAATTACAGGTATGACATGTGCGGCCTGTGCAACTCGTATAGAAAAAGGTTTAAATAAAATGGATGGTGTAGAACAAGCGACGGTTAATTTAGCTCTTGAAAAATCGTCCATTAAATACGATCCGACAAAACTAAATGAAGAAGACTTTGAAAAGAAAATTGAAGCACTTGGTTATGGTGTCGTTAAACAAAAAACTGAATTCGATATTACAGGTATGACATGTGCGGCCTGCGCAACACGGATAGAAAAGGGCTTAAATAAACTAGCAGGTGTATCCTCTGCGAACGTAAACTTAGCGCTCGAAAAAGCAACTATAGAGTTTAACCCATCTGAGGTGACGATTGCAGATATGATTGCGAAGGTTGAAAAATTAGGATATGAAGCGCGTCAAAAAGCGGATGAGCAAGAGACAATAGATCATCGAGAACAGGCCATCAAGCAACAGCAGCAAAAATTTATTTTCTCTGCCATTCTTTCATTACCATTACTTTGGACGATGGTAGGACACTTTTCATTTACATCATTTTTATATGTTCCCGAATTTTTAATGAATCCGTGGGTACAAATGGTGTTGGCCACTCCCGTTCAATTTATTATCGGGAAGCAATTTTATGTTGGGGCATACAAAGCTTTACGCAATGGTAGTGCCAATATGGATGTACTTGTAGTGATGGGTACCTCTGCAGCATATTTTTATAGTTTATATCAAGCCATTATTACTACAGGGTCACATCATGCCCCTCATCTATATTTTGAAACGAGTGCCGTATTAATTACTTTAATTTTATTAGGTAAATTATTTGAAGCAAAAGCGAAGGGCCGCTCTTCTGAAGCAATCAAAAAGCTAATGGGCCTTCAGGCAAAAACGGCCATCGTTGTTCGTGACGGTGTAGAAAAAGAAGTACCATTAGAAGAAGTAGTCATTGGCGACATTATTTTAGTGAAACCTGGTGAAAAAATCCCTGTCGATGGTGAAGTGTTAGAAGGAACAACAGCTGTCGATGAATCGATGTTAACGGGAGAAAGTTTACCTGTTGATAAAAAGCAAGGCGATTTATTATTTGGTTCCACTATTAATAAAAATGGTTTTATTAAAATGACGGCAACTAAAGTTGGTCGCGATACAGCCTTAGCTCAAATTATTAAAGTTGTAGAAGATGCACAAGGCTCAAAAGCGCCGATACAACGCTTAGCAGACCAAATTTCAGGTATTTTTGTACCAATCGTTGTTGGTATTGCGATTGTAGCGTTTTTAATCTGGATTATTTGGGTGCGACCAGGTGAATTTACACCTGCACTAGAAGTATTAATTGCAGTACTTGTTATCGCTTGTCCATGTGCGCTTGGATTAGCAACGCCAACATCGATTATGGCAGGCTCTGGCCGTGCTGCGGAATTTGGTATTTTATTTAAAGGTGGAGAGCATTTAGAGCAAACACAAAGCATCGATACAGTAGTTGTTGATAAAACAGGTACAGTAACACACGGCAAACCTGTATTAACGGATGTTGTATTAGCGGCGAATCAAGACGAGGCACAATTTTTATCGTTAATTGGTGCAGCAGAGAAGCAATCCGAGCATCCGTTAGCAGAAGCAATTGTTCAAGGAATTACTGATCGCGGAATTGACCTAGGAGATGTTCAATTTTTTGAAGCAATACCAGGTTACGGTGTGCAAGCGACTGTATCTGGTCAAGGAGTTGTTATTGGCACTCGTAAATTGATGCAACAATACGGTATTCATATTAATGATATTCTACCAACAATGGAGCATTTAGAGGAAAACGGTAAAACTGCTATGTTAGCTGCGATTAACGGTCAGTATGCTGGTCTAGTAGCAGTTGCTGATACAGTAAAAGATACTTCAAAAGAAGCGGTTAGTCGTCTACAAGAAATGGGTATTACAGTCATTATGATGACTGGTGATAATGAACGTACAGCACAAGCAATCGGAGCAGAAGTTGGTGTGAATCATGTGATTGCTGAAGTTCTTCCGGAAGGCAAAGCAGATGAAGTGAAAAAACTGCAAGCTCAAGGTAAAAAAGTGGCGATGGTTGGGGATGGTATTAATGATGCGCCGGCACTAGCGACAGCTAATATTGGGATGGCGATAGGGACCGGTACTGACGTGGCTATGGAAGCAGCGGATATTACACTAATTCGTGGCGATTTAAATAGTATCGCGGATGCTATCATAATGAGTCGTAAAACAATGCGCAACATTAAACAAAACTTATTCTGGGCATTTGCTTACAATACATTAGGTATTCCAATTGCTGCAGTCGGTTTACTAGCTCCATGGGTAGCAGGTGCAGCAATGGCGTTTAGTTCAGTATCTGTTGTATTAAATGCACTGCGTTTACAGCGAGTTAAATTATAAGTTTAAAAATAGATCCACTATGGTGGGTCTATTTTTTTGTCGCCTATTTTATAGAGAGAAATAGTTTGATTCTGTTTTTCATTTTTTCACTATGATACAATGAAAAGCACTGATTATAAAAAACCTCGAGGACGAGGAAAGTGATGATAGAATCCATAGAACATAAAGGAGGAGCTTCTGGTGACGGTTCCATTTGTTACGGTAGAAGGTCCGATTGGTGTTGGTAAAACCTCTTTATCGAAAGAGATTGCGGCGGCATTTAATTACCATCTATTAAAAGAAATAGTAGACGAAAACCCTTTTCTAAATAAGTTTTATGAAAACATTGAAGAATGGAGCTTCCAAACGGAAATGTTCTTCTTATGTAATCGCTATAAACAATTATCGGATATAAAAAGTTTCCGTTTAACGCATGATAAACCTGTTGTAGCGGACTACCACATTTTTAAAAATTTAATATTTGCAAAGCGTACATTGGCATCAATTGAGTATGATAAATACGAGGAAATCTATAAAATATTAACGAAAGATATGCCTGTACCTAATGTAGTTGTTTATTTACATGCCAGTGTAGATACGTTGATGAAACGTATTGCGATGCGTGGTCGTGAATTTGAAAAAATGATTTCGCGAGATTACATGGAGCAACTGGTGGCAGATTATCATTCTTTTATCGAGCATTTTGAGAAAATGCATCCTGAAATTCCTATTATTCGATTTAATGGTGATCAGCTTGATTTCGTAAAAAATCCAAATGATTTGACATATGTTTTACAAACAATAAAGGACACGTTACAACAAAGGAGTTTGCAACAATGAATTTGAGAGAGAAATACGATATTCCACCACAAACGGTCATTACAATCGCTGGTACGGTTGGTGTAGGGAAATCAACGATGACAAAAGCGTTGGCAGAGGCGCTAAATTTCCGTACGTCTTTTGAAAAGGTGGACACGAATCCATATTTAGATAAATTTTATGAGGACTTTGAAAAATGGAGCTTCCATTTACAAGTGTATTTTTTAGCTGAGCGTTTTAAGGAGCAGAAGCGAATCTTTGAATATGGCGGCGGGTTTATTCAAGATCGCTCAATCTACGAAGATACAGGGATTTTTGCGAAGATGCATTATGACAAAGGTACAATGAGCCCAACAGATTATGAGACGTATACAAATTTATTTGATGCGATGGTGATGACACCGTACTTCCCTCATCCAGATTTACTTGTTTATCTAGAGGGGCCAATTGATGATGTAATTGGTCGTATCCAAGAGCGTGGACGTTCAATGGAGCAACAAACACCGCATGATTACTGGATTGAAATGCATGATCGCTATGAGAGCTGGATCAATAATTTTAATTCCTGCCCGGTTCTACGTTTAGATATTAATGATTATGATTTATTAAAAAATCCTGAAGCAATTGAATCAATAGTGAGCCGTATCAGTCATATGTTAAAACAAACAAGTCATTTACGTAAATAAAAGGTTTTGCTAAAGCTTATATTTCTAAAACAATAGGAAGATAAATTTTTGTTCTGGCCGAAAGCGGAGCGACAGGCACAAACAAGTCATTTACGTAAATAAGAAATAAACTATGCTTAAAAATGTAATATAAAGTAAGGAAAGCTTTGCGTTCTGGCCGAAAGCGATTCGCCGGGCAGAAACAGCAATTGAAGAAAATAAATGATCAAAAGACGTGAGACAATATGTAGCTATTGTGTCACGTCTTTTGGGTAGGAGGGATTGTTATAAGAATAGCAGTGTATTGTGGTTCAGGCTTAGGCATAAATCCAATTTATGCAGAGAGGGCAGCCGAATTAGGAACTGTATTAGCTCAAAATGGTCATGGTGTTGTTTATGGTGGATCGAAAACAGGACTGATGGGAAAAGTAGCAGATGCAGTATTAAAAGGTGGCGGAGAGGTTATAGGCGTGATGCCAACTCATTTGCAGAAGCGGGAAATAGCACATGCCTCGTTAACAGAAATTCATTTTGTGGAGTCTATGCATGTACGTAAAGCCAAAATGGTAGAGTTAGCAGATGCTTTTATAGCTTTACCAGGTGGTGGTGGAACAATGGATGAATATTTTGAGGTATTTACGTGGGCACAAATAGGATTACATGAAAAGCCTGTAATCCTATATAATGTAAATAGCTTTTATGATGCGATTTTACAACACTTTCAGAAAATGCTTGAGGAAGGTTTTATACGAACAGAACAACAACCACTTATTCTTGTAGCTACTACATCGGAGGAAGTATTAAATTTATTAAAAAAACATGGGTAATATATGCCCATGTTTTTTCTGCAATAAATAATCTGTATAAATATTTTTGTTAGGATCATTACTATAAAATTTTGGTTCACTAATACAATGAAAGAGGTGTAGGTCATGCAGGCAATAGATACAAAAGTTACCGATGATCAAGTAGTGTTGGCAATTGAACGGAATATAGCCATTATCCGTTTTGATATGGACCATAAAGTTGCCTATGTAAATGAACTTTTTGCTAAAACATTAGGCTATAAAGTTGAAGAAATGATAGGGAAAGATCATAAGGATTTTTGTTTACCGGAATTTGCGAATAGTATAGAATACGGAAAGTTTTGGATAAACTTAGCTGCTGGTAATAGCTATCAGGGTAAAATTGAAAGAATGGATGCAAGAGGTAATAGAATTTGGCTTGAGGCTACTTATATGCCTGTCTTTGCTAATAATTCAAGAAGGGTGATTGGTGTATCGAAAATGGCAACAAATATTACTGAACGTCAAAATGAAATTGTCAGTGTAGCTGATACATTAAAAGTCATGTCTAAAGAGCTTCATAGCCGTTCGGAGGCTGGTATTCAAAATAGCGAGGATTTACTGGAAACAGTGAAAGAGGTTTCACAAGAGTCTGCCGATAATGTGAGAAATCTTGCACAGCTACAGAAGCAAGCTGAATCTATTAAAGGGATTGTAAAAACCATTCAAGAAATTGCTTCTCAGACAAACTTACTTGCACTAAATGCAGCTATTGAAGCAGCAAGAGCTGGTGAGTATGGACGAGGATTTGATGTTGTAGCAAAAGAGGTTAGAAAACTTTCTGTAAGGGTGGAGCAATCTATTTCAGAAGTAAAAGATAATGTTGAGGGCATTGAGCGAGAGATAGGACAAGTCACTGAGAGTATCACGCGTATAGCCGAAAAAGTTGAAAAAACAAATGGTCAAATTAATGTAACAACGAATGATTTTGCTGAAATCGCTACTGCTGCAGAGGCATTAGATGAACAATCGAGGCATTTTACCAAAATAATTTAACTTCATTCAACAAGCGTCTTTTGTAAAATAAGTACCCCATTATTTACTTACATAATTTTCTGACATATATATTGAAATAGTGGATGAGTTTTATTTACAATAATTGTGTAAGATTTCATAAATCATAATAGGGGTGTTATGGATGACAAAGGTGGAAGTAAGTTTTGAGCATTTGCCAACGACTGCAGTTTCAGATGCGACAGGAGGACATACAAATTTACGTAGTGCTATTAAACCGTTAGCAGATCATTATAAAATTGCTGGCCGTGCGGTAACGGTGCGTTTACCAGATGGTGAAAATGGTGCAGTATTGGAAGCAATCCGAGCTGCTAAAGAGGGAGATATATTAGTAATCGATGCTAAAGGGAATACCAATCGTGCGGTTGCCGGTGATTTTGTTCTTTCATTGGCGAAGGGTATTGGTGTACAGGGCCTTGTCGTTGATGGTGTTATTCGTGATATTGCAGCAATTCGCGAGCTAGACTTTCCTGTGTTTTCACTTGGCACAACGGTAGCAGCTGGCTATAAAAACGGTGGTGGGGAAGTAAATGTCCCTATTGCTATTGGGGGCGTTTCTGTTCGTCCTGGTGATTATATTATTGGGGATGTGGACGGTGTCGTTGTCGTGCCACAGGAAGATGCAGAGCGTACTGTTGCAACTGCTGAGGCAAAAATCCTGAAGGATGAAATCCGTGCACAAGAAGCACACGTAAATGGAAAAGAATCAATTATTGCTTATTTAGATAAAGTTCTAACAAAATAAAAAAAACCTCACGATGCCATCCGTACATCGTGAGATTTTTTTTGATCTTTATGCTAAATTTTCATTTTCTTTAAAGTAATTTTTCATTTTGTCTGTATCGAAACGGCCTTCCCATTTCGCCATTACTAATGACGCAAGTGAGTTGCCAATTACGTTAACGACTGTACGTCCCATATCAAGAATACGGTCGATACCTGCGATGAATGCTAAACCTTCAACTGGAATGCCGACAGTACCTAGAGTTGCTAGAAGTACAACGAAGGATACTCCTGGAACACCTGCAATCCCTTTAGATGTAACCATTAATACAAGCATTAACGTAATTTGTTCACCAATGCTTAGGTGAATACCGTACATTTGAGCAATAAATAATGCAGCAATAGCTTGATACAGTGTAGAACCATCTAAGTTAAAGGAGTAACCTGTTGGAATAACGAAAGATACGATATCCTTTGGAGCACCTAGTTTCTCCATTTTCATCATAACTCGTGGTAACACAGCTTCAGAACTTGCTGTTGAGAACGCTAAAATTAGCTCATCTTTTAGTACTTTAATTAAGAAGAAAATATTGATACCCGTGAATTTTGCCACAAGACCAAGAACGATAAAGATAAAGAATAGCATTGTTGCATAAACAAGTATAGCAAGTTTGCCAAGTGGTATTAGTGAAGCGAATCCATATTTGGAAACGGTTACACCGATTAAACCAAATACCCCAAGTGGAGCGAATTTCATTACGAGGTTCGTTACCCAGAACATAGCATCTGCTACCCCTTGGAAGAAGTCTAATACTGGTTTACCTCGATCGCCAACGGCAGCTACCCCTAAACCAAAAATAACTGAGAAGAAGATGATAGCAAGCATATTACCTTCAGACATTGCCTGAACAATATTTGTTGGTACAATGCTTACAATAATATCAAATGGTCCTTCATGCTGTACTTCTTCAGTAGTTGCAACGTATTTCGAAATATCCCCTTGCGAAAGTTCGTTCATGTTTATACCTGCGCCTGGTTGGAACAAGTTTGCAGACAGTAAACCAACTACAATTGCTACTGTTGTAATGACTTCAAAGTAAATAAGTGATTTACCACCTAATCGTCCGAGCTGTTTCATATCTCCAGTTCCAGCAACACCGACGATTAATGTTGAAATAATAATCGGTACAACTATCATTTTAATTAGATGAAGGAAAATATCACCTAAAGGTTGTAAATATGTTTCAATTTTGGGGTTTCCGTAAAAGATACCGCCAACAATAATCCCTAAAATCAAACCGACTAAAATTTGAGTGGCTAAACTGATTCTAAATTTCTTCTTCAAAACTTTAGTACCCCCTAATATTAAATTTTTAGGACTTGCCTTATTTTAATAATACAGAGGACTTATGGAATCCGACAAAATCCGAGAAAATTAATTTACTTTTGTTAAAATGTCTGAATATAACACCTGAATAAACTTCTTAATATTAACTTTTGCTTTACGGTTTGCGTGATCTTCTATCTGAGACATAAGCTGACGAATTTCTTTAAAGTCAAAGTATCGAGGTGCATAATATTCAAATTCCGAGTTTGTATAATCTACGACACCTAAATTGGCGAGATTTATCATTGCTGCTAATATAGTACGGCGCACACGCTGTTCAATGGCTTTACTTTCCTTCAAAATTTCATCTGGTGTAGCCTTTGTGACAGCTGCAATTTCCTCATAAAGCTCCTTTAATGGAGGTAGCGGTGCAATTTTGTGCTGATGAGCAAGCAATGTTTCGATGATAGCTATAATATCTTCGCTTCCGATTTCACCAACGATACCCATATCATTTAAGATAGATTGAATATGATCGCGAGACGTCGCTTTATGATTTATTTGTTCACTTAGATCAATATTTGTAAGTGATTGGCGAATTATAAGCAATGAGTTTTTTAGGCGAAATTGTTCAGTTGTTTTACGTAAAACATTTTCAACCTCAATGCGGTTTATTGGCTTATGAATAAAGAAATCTATACCTTGCTCATAGGCCTCACCTACCATCTCCTTATTCACTACCTGAGAAATCATGACAAATTGTCCCTCAAAACGATTTTGAATAAGCTGCTCGACTGTTGCTATTCCATCAAGCTTAGGCATAAGCAAATCAATCAGTACAAACTCTGGCTGTGTCATTAAAATTTGTGGAATAGCGTCCTCACCATTGCGTGCTTCACCAATTACTGTACCTAAACCACTATCTTCAATAATTTGTTTTAACATGACCCGACTTGCTCGATCATCATCTACAATAAAATACCTCATTTAAGTCTCTCCTGTTTGAATAGTTTGCGTAGGAATTTTAATTTTAAACATCGTGTTTTGATTGTTTGATTCAACGGATATTGAGCCATTTAATTTATTTACTAATTCAATAACGTGTGAAAGTCCAATACCTGTTGCTGCGACACCGTCTACATTGTATTTTGTAGTGTATCCAGGTTCAAAAATGATAGAGAGATTACTGTGTGGAATTCCCTTCCCATTATCACATACTGTGATTACAGTATCATCCTGTTGCTGCTGAATGGCAATAGAAATAATACCTTGATCCTCAATTGCTTCAATAGCATTAGCTGTTAAATTATTTAAAAGCGCAAGTAATGCAATATGTTCTTTCGTTTGAAAATCGATATCAATATTTATTATAAACTCAATTTCTTTCCTTAAAAATTCTGCGTATTTACTGTTGCCATCTTCGATAAAATGTAATAATTCTGATAATCTGAGTGAGTCAAAGCTCTTGTCACCAACAATTTTAGAAATACCTGCATAAATGCGTTGTGAATCCTTCTTTACTTCATGAATTTCCTGGGCAATATGGAGTGCCTGTAAACTTTCCGCACGATAGCCTAGCGATTTTAATTGTCGATATAAATCAAATCCACTAGCTGTAATTGCTTCTATATGGTTCATAGATTTTTTCAAATAAAGTGTCTCAACATATAAATCTGAGCCGATTGTAAGCATTTCCTGAACCCGTTTTTTTTGCTCAGCAATTAAAATGGAACTATAAATACCAACAACAAAAAAACTACGTAATAAAGCAACTGCTACAAGTATAAGTAAATCAGGGAGGAGTAAAAAAGTATAAGAATTTATAATAAAGTGAAATAGTTGTTCCACTAAATTACTGAATACTTCACTAAACGCAACTAGTAATCCAAGCAATAGCGGTTTTTCTCTATATTGATGAATACTTAGAATTTGTAGGCATACTGCGAACGATATATAAAATGTAGCAGCAGGTAAATGTATTAGTAAACTATCGACTAATGGAACATCATGTAAAGAGTAATTAATGATAACTCGGAAAATGGTTGTCACTATGCTTGTAGTAAATCCAGCCAAAATGATTGGTGTAGGTTTAAGTAAAGTGCATAAAAAGAAAATGATGCTTCCTAATCCGAAACGAAATGTTGTATTCGAGAAAGGCATTATTTTAATCTCACTACCGACAGCAGTTAACAGTGCAATTGTAAAAATCCAAGTGAGGGAAGCACGATATATGTAAAATTTCGAATGCATAAAAAATCCTCCCAATATTAACAGAGTAGTATAGCAAAGAAAAGATATGCTAAAGAACTCGTTTGCGTGTTAGAAATAAAAGTAATTGTACCACTACTTTTGACGTCGTGTTTGCCAGAATGCGACTTTGAGATGAAAGGGGTATAGATTTTTAACTTCATTCAGAGGGTGTCCAAACATCCGCTGAGATAGAGGAACTTGTTCTAAGAACGCCACGTCCTGTGACATTTTCGAAATGACCGACATCTTGTCGGACCTAATTACAAAGCCGATTGTGGACGCAATTATGCCGAGGCATAATGAATCGGTTATAAAATCGTAATTTACAATAAAAAAATACCACACCCTAAGCGGAAGTGGCATCTAATAAGTGTTACATATAATTTTTAGGCAAAAAAAAACGGCTACATTCGTAGTCGGAATTTTAAAACTGGAGGAGGTAGAGGGATTCGAACCCCCGCGCGGTGTTACCCGCCTGTCGGTTTTCAAGACCGATCCCTTCAGCCAGACTTGGGTATACCTCCATGTTGTTCTGTTGCGTTGTCTCATCGACAAAAATAAATTTATCATATTTTAAAATTCCCGTCAACAGTTTTTTAAACAATTTCTTTTTTACAGTGCTGATAGAATATTCCACACAAATATTATGCGTATTAAGTTGCAATTTATGAAAACAGTCAGTATACTAGTTATTGCCGTGCTAGGTGGGAAGGTAGCGGTGTCCTGTAACTCGCAATCCGCTCTAGCGAGACTGAATTCCTTTTTCGAGGCTGTCCGTATTGTTTGGTCTGCCTTTTGCACGTAGTGTTGACGATTGGGTCCTGCGCAATGGATACCCATGAACCATGTCAGGTCCGGAAGGAAGCAGCATTAAGTGGTCTTATTCATGTGCCGCGGGGTTGCCTAATCTGAGCTAACGACAAGAGTAACGCTTATGTGCGGCTGTCGAAGAAAGGTGCACGGCATTAAATTGCCAATTCAAACGCATCCGTCCAAAAGGCGGATGCGTTTTTTATTATTTTACAAGTTGTTTTTACTATTCTTCAGATTGTTTAGACGGAGGGGCAGTTCCCAGACCGTTTAAAAAAGCTACGCATTGTACAAGGCGGCCGGTAGGATAGGTACATAAGACCAGCCTCCCTTATAAGTAGAGCTAGTGAAAAACAATCGTCCTGAATTTTTAGAAAAACGATGACACTATTTTATAAATAATGGAGCAAATGCTATAATAGAACTATCTATATAATGAAGAAGAGGAGAGGAAACCATTGACGTATCAAGCATTTTATCGTGTGTATCGACCACAATCATTTCGAGAAATGTCTGGTCAAGCACATGTCAAAAGAACGCTACAAAATGCTCTCCTAGCGAATAAAACAACGCATGCTTATTTATTTTCTGGCCCACGTGGTACCGGGAAAACAAGTACAGCTAAAATTTTTGCAAAGGCTTTAAACTGTGAGCAGGCACCATCAAATGAACCTTGTAACGAGTGTGCTACTTGTTTGAGTATTACAGATGGTTCTCATCCAGATGTTATTGAATTTGACGCTGCGTCTAATTCACGTGTTGAAGAAATACGAGACATCATTGAGAAAGTTCGATTTGCTCCTGCTAGTAGCAGATATAAAGTGTATATCATTGATGAGGTGCATATGCTTTCTACTAGTGCTTTCAATGCACTTTTAAAGACATTAGAAGAACCACCTTCTCATGCTGTATTTATTTTAGCGACGACAGAGCCCCATAAATTGCCTGCAACGATTATTTCGCGTTGTCAGCGCTTTGATTTTAAGCGTCTTTCAACCAATGATATTATTGAGCGCATGAAAGTTGTATTAGAGGATATTGAGTTACCATTTGAGGAGCAAGGTTTAAAGGTAATCGCACAATCGGCAGCTGGTGGTATGCGTGATGCTTTAAGTTTATTAGATCAGGTTGTTTCCTTCAGCGGGGAAATGTTGAAGCTAGAGGACACGTTGCTTGTAACAGGTTCTATTAGTCAGGAAGTTTTCTATGAATTAGCAGAAGCTCTAAAAATAAAAGATGTCGCACAAATGCTTGCGTTATTAGAGCAGCTTATTGCGGATGGGAAAGATCCTCTTCGCCTTTCTGAGGACCTGATTACATTTTTCCGTGACTTATTATTACTGCAAACAAGTGAGGATTTGGCTGAATTATTAGAGCTAGTATCACCAGAGGAGCGAGTATTTACATTAGCGCATGATTTTGCACCCGATTTGCTATATGGCTACATTGATATATTAGCGAAAACACAGCAAGAAATGCGGTTCTCCCACCATACAAAGATTTACTTAGAAACAGCATTACTTAAAATGGTGCAATTTTCAGGAGGGGTAGTTGGCCAAACTACTACTTCAGGTGAGGTAGCTATGAGTCCTGAGCTCGCTCAAAAAATTGTGGCACTTGAGCAGATGGTGCAACAACTATCAGCCCAATTGCAAGCGGGTGCTTCTGTACAAGCAACGCAAACGCCAAAAGAGCAACGTCCACGAGCTAAAAATCCAAATGGCTATAAAGCGCCGACGGGTCGTATTCAAGAAGTGTTAAAGGATGCTACAAAGCAAGATGTGCAACGTATCAAATCAGTTTGGGCGCAGGCATTAAACCAAATGCAAAAATCTCAATCAGCTCTTTTAGCAGAGGCTGAACCTGTTGCGGCATCTTCAAGTGCTTTTGTGTTAAAATTCAAGTATGATATTCATTGTCAAATGGTTGCTGATAACCAAGCCCTAAAAGCTCAATTCACACAATTAATTGCAGGGCAAACAGGTACTATGTATGAAATGCTTTGTACACCTGATGATGCTTGGTTAAAATTACGTGAAGAGTTTATTCGTGATCATGGCTTACAGCAGCAGAAAAAGTCTCAGGATGAGAATGATCCTGAAATAGAGTTATTAGAGCCGCCACCGGCAGAAATGCCGGATGGGCCATTTATCGACGACGCTCAACCACTTGCGTCACAAGATCCACTTGTGACGGAAGCAGAAAAGCTGTTTGGTAAAGATTTTATTGAAATTGTTGAAGACTAATCATTTAGGAGGAATATGTTTATGCGTGGAATGGGAAATATGCAAGGTATGATGAAAAAAATGCAAAAAATGCAAAAAGAAATGATGGAAGCTCAAGAGGCTTTAAATGCAGAGCAATTTGAAGGCGCAGCTGGTGGCGGTATGGTAAAAGTAACTGTAACTGGTCAACGTGAAATCGTAGAAGTAAATCTTGATCCATCAGTTGTAGATCCAGATGATATCGAAATGCTACAAGATTTAATCGTTGTTGCTGCAAATGAAGCGTTGAAAAAAGTAGATGAAAAAACGAATGCAACAATGGGTAAATTCACTCAGGGCATGAACCTTCCATTCTAGGAGGTAAATAAATGTACTACCCAGAACCAATATCGAAACTGATTGATAGTTTTATGAAATTGCCAGGTATCGGGCCGAAAACCGCGGCCCGTCTGGCGTTTTTTGTATTAACAATGAAAGAGGATGATGTTTTATCCTTTTCAAAGGCATTAATTGATGCTAAACGAAATTTAAGCTACTGCTCCGTATGTGGCAACATAACTGATGTAGATCCATGTCATATTTGTACCGACAAACAACGAAATCATTCTATTATTTGTGTTGTTCAAGATACAAAAGATGTGATTGCAATGGAGAAAATGCGTGATTTCAATGGTATGTATCACGTATTACAGGGAGCTATTTCACCTATGGATGGTGTTGGTCCAGAGGATATTAATGTCGCTTCCCTGCTAGTTCGTTTGCAAGATGAAACTGTTCAGGAACTTATTTTAGCCACGAATTCGACTATTGAAGGCGAGGCAACGGCTATGTATATTTCTCGTCTAGTGAAGCCATCTGGTATTCGAACAACACGAATCGCTCATGGTCTACCAGTAGGTGGAGATTTAGAATATGCAGATGAAGTAACGTTATCGAAGGCAATGGAAGGTCGCCGAGAATTGTGAGTGAGGGATTAATATGTTCTTCCGCAGTAAGGGAAAATTAAAAAAAGAATTCGATGACAAGCTTGTGAGTCTTATAAAAGAGACAAAAGAGGATTTACAGCAAGCGAAGGTAATTGAAGAACTAATAGATGATTATGATTTAGAAGCAATTGCTCAACGAAAAGTAGCGGAGAGTATACATTTTTATTTATTCAAGGAAGCTAGAATTCGGAGAGTATTAATTAAATAATAGTTTTTTAAAATTTCAGCGGGTGTCCAAACATCCGCTGAAATTCGTTAATAGGCACGGAATTGGGAAGGTGTTCACTGAACTGTATCGAAAAATGTTTTCTGTATCGACAGCTACAATTATTCCGAGACATAATTGATATTCATAGAAGTAAAATAGAAAACATAAACTTTCATAATTATATTTAAGGGGGAAACCATATGTCGTGGTTAGTAATTATGAGTGTTGGTGTGCCTATAGTGCTTCTTTTTCTTTATATAATAATAAGACATGCCAAGATGGGTAAAATATTAGAAGGAATGTCTGTGTTTTGGTTTAGATTTGCTTTTGCTTTTCTACTATTATTTATTATTCACTTAGGTATAGGATATGCAGGCTATGAAGTACCAATCAATCTATTCTCAGTGTTCACCATTGCGATATTAGGTATTCCGGGTGTACTAGGAATAACTGCGTTAATCTTTTTTTTATAAAACACTTGCAAAGAAAAAATATTGTGGTATAGTAATAAGAGTCGTTAAGATAACCGTTGTTAAACAAATGAATTTCAAATTAAATAATTTAGTTGTTGACATCGGGTTTGAGACATGATATTATATAAGAGTTGCTGATGAAGAAACGGCAACGAAATGAACTTTGAAAACTGAACAAGCAAAACGTAATCAATAAAGTTTTTAGTAGCTAACCTTGAGTTGGTGAACGAAACAAAATTTTGGACATCAAACATGATGCCAGCAAAACAATTTGAGCTAATCAAATTTCTTTTATGGAGAGTTTGATCCTGGCTCAGGACGAACGCTGGCGGCGTGCCTAATACATGCAAGTCGAGCGAACAGAAAAGGAGCTTGCTCCTTTGACGTTAGCGGCGGACGGGTGAGTAACACGTGGGCAACCTACCTTATAGTTTGGGATAACTCCGGGAAACCGGGGCTAATACCGAATAATCTATTTTACTTCATGGTGAAATACTGAAAGACGGTCTCGGCTGTCGCTATAAGATGGGCCCGCGGCGCATTAGCTAGTTGGTGAGGTAACGGCTCACCAAGGCGACGATGCGTAGCCGACCTGAGAGGGTGATCGGCCACACTGGGACTGAGACACGGCCCAGACTCCTACGGGAGGCAGCAGTAGGGAATCTTCCACAATGGGCGAAAGCCTGATGGAGCAACGCCGCGTGAGTGAAGAAGGTTTTCGGATCGTAAAACTCTGTTGTAAGGGAAGAACAAGTACAGTAGTAACTGGCTGTACCTTGACGGTACCTTATTAGAAAGCCACGGCTAACTACGTGCCAGCAGCCGCGGTAATACGTAGGTGGCAAGCGTTGTCCGGAATTATTGGGCGTAAAGCGCGCGCAGGCGGTCCTTTAAGTCTGATGTGAAAGCCCACGGCTCAACCGTGGAGGGTCATTGGAAACTGGGGGACTTGAGTGCAGAAGAGGAAAGTGGAATTCCAAGTGTAGCGGTGAAATGCGTAGAGATTTGGAGGAACACCAGTGGCGAAGGCGACTTTCTGGTCTGTAACTGACGCTGAGGCGCGAAAGCGTGGGGAGCAAACAGGATTAGATACCCTGGTAGTCCACGCCGTAAACGATGAGTGCTAAGTGTTAGGGGGTTTCCGCCCCTTAGTGCTGCAGCTAACGCATTAAGCACTCCGCCTGGGGAGTACGGTCGCAAGACTGAAACTCAAAGGAATTGACGGGGGCCCGCACAAGCGGTGGAGCATGTGGTTTAATTCGAAGCAACGCGAAGAACCTTACCAGGTCTTGACATCCCGTTGACCACTGTAGAGATATGGTTTTCCCTTCGGGGACAACGGTGACAGGTGGTGCATGGTTGTCGTCAGCTCGTGTCGTGAGATGTTGGGTTAAGTCCCGCAACGAGCGCAACCCTTGATCTTAGTTGCCATCATTTAGTTGGGCACTCTAAGGTGACTGCCGGTGACAAACCGGAGGAAGGTGGGGATGACGTCAAATCATCATGCCCCTTATGACCTGGGCTACACACGTGCTACAATGGACGATACAAACGGTTGCCAACTCGCGAGAGGGAGCTAATCCGATAAAGTCGTTCTCAGTTCGGATTGTAGGCTGCAACTCGCCTACATGAAGCCGGAATCGCTAGTAATCGCGGATCAGCATGCCGCGGTGAATACGTTCCCGGGCCTTGTACACACCGCCCGTCACACCACGAGAGTTTGTAACACCCGAAGTCGGTGGGGTAACCTTTTGGAGCCAGCCGCCGAAGGTGGGATAGATGATTGGGGTGAAGTCGTAACAAGGTAGCCGTATCGGAAGGTGCGGCTGGATCACCTCCTTTCTAAGGATATTTTCGGAATACAAACCTAGGGTTTGTAAGATTACGTTTTGCGTTCAGTTTTGAAGGTTCATTCTTCTGAATGAAATACTTCAAAACTTGTTCTTTGAAAACTGGATAAAACGACATTGAAATTGTAACAAACACATTTATTTTTTAAGTTTTTTTATAGGCTTAATAACTTGGTTAAGTTATTAAGGGCGCACGGCGAATGCCTTGGCACTAGGAGCCGATGAAGGACGGCACTAACACCGATATGCTTCGGGGAGCTGTAAGTGAGCTTTGATCCGGAGATTTCCGAATGGGGGAACCCACTACGTTTAATCGCGTAGTATCTTGACGTGAATACATAGCGTCTTGAAGGCAGACCCAGGGAACTGAAACATCTAAGTACCTGGAGGAAGAGAAAGAAAAATCGATTCCCTGAGTAGCGGCGAGCGAAACGGGAAGAGCCCAAACCAAGAGGCTTGCCTCTTGGGGTTGTAGGACACTCTATACGGAGTTACAAAAGAGCGAGTTAGATGAAGCGACTTGGAAAGGTCCGCCAGAGCAGGTAAAAGCCCTGTAGTCGAAAGTTCGTTCTCTCCTGAGTGGATCCTGAGTACGGCGGAACACGTGAAATTCCGTCGGAATCCGGGAGGACCATCTCCCAAGGCTAAATACTACCTAGTGACCGATAGTGAACCAGTACCGTGAGGGAAAGGTGAAAAGCACCCCGGAAGGGGAGTGAAAGAGATCCTGAAACCGTGTGCCTACAAGTAGTTAGAGCCCGTTAATGGGTGATAGCGTGCCTTTTGTAGAATGAACCGGCGAGTTACGATTACGTGCGAGGTTAAGCTTTAGAAGGCGGAGCCGCAGCGAAAGCGAGTCTGAATAGGGCGAAATAGTACGTGGTCGTAGACCCGAAACCAGGTGATCTACCCATGTCCAGGGTGAAGGTGAGGTAACACTTACTGGAGGCCCGAACCCACGCACGTTGAAAAGTGCGGGGATGAGGTGTGGGTAGCGGAGAAATTCCAATCGAACTTGGAGATAGCTGGTTCTCTCCGAAATAGCTTTAGGGCTAGCCTCGTGATGAGAATACTGGAGGTAGAGCACTGTTTGGACTAGGGGGCCATCCCGGTTTACCGAATTCAGACAAACTCCGAATGCCAGATATTTATACACGGGAGTCAGACTGCGAGTGATAAGATCCGTAGTCAAAAGGGAAACAGCCCAGACCACCAGCTAAGGTCCCAAAGTAATCGTTAAGTGGAAAAGGATGTGGCGTTGCACAGACAACCAGGATGTTGGCTTAGAAGCAGCCATCATTTAAAGAGTGCGTAATAGCTCACTGGTCGAGTGACGCTGCGCCGAAAATGTATCGGGGCTAAACGATTCACCGAAGCTGTGGATTGACATCTACGATGTCAGTGGTAGGAGAGCGTTCTAAGTGCGTTGAAGTCAGATCGGAAGGACTGGTGGAGCGCTTAGAAGTGAGAATGCCGGTATGAGTAGCGAAAGACGGGTGAGAATCCCGTCCACCGTATGACTAAGGTTTCCTGAGGAAGGCTCGTCCGCTCAGGGTTAGTCGGGACCTAAGCCGAGGCCGATAGGCGTAGGCGATGGACAACAGGTTGATATTCCTGTACCACCTCCTCACCGTTTGAGAAATGGGGGGACGCAGTAGGATAGGGTAAGCGCGCTGTTGGATATGCGCGTCCAAGCAGTAAGGCGTGTGTGTAGGCAAATCCGCACACTGTAACGTTGAGCTGTGATGGCGAGTCCGTATGGACGAAGTTCCTGATTTCACACTGCCAAGAAAAGCCTCTATCGAGGTGAGAGGTGCCCGTACCGCAAACCGACACAGGTAGTCGAGGAGAGAATCCTAAGGTGTGCGAGAGAACTCTCGTTAAGGAACTCGGCAAAATGACCCCGTAACTTCGGGAGAAGGGGTGCTCTTGAGCGTGCAAGCGCATGAGAGCCGCAGTGAATAGGCCCAGGCGACTGTTTAGCAAAAACACAGGTCTCTGCAAAACCGTAAGGTGACGTATAGGGGCTGACGCCTGCCCGGTGCTGGAAGGTTAAGAGGAGTGGTTAGCGCAAGCGAAGCTGCGAATTGAAGCCCCAGTAAACGGCGGCCGTAACTATAACGGTCCTAAGGTAGCGAAATTCCTTGTCGGGTAAGTTCCGACCCGCACGAAAGGCGTAACGATCTGGGCACTGTCTCAACGAGAGACTCGGTGAAATTATAGTACCTGTGAAGATGCAGGTTACCCGCGACAGGACGGAAAGACCCCGTGGAGCTTTACTGTAGCCTGATATTGAATTTTGGTACAACTTGTACAGGATAGGTAGGAGCCAGAGATCTCGGAGCGCCAGCTTCGAAGGAGGCGTCGGTGGGATACTACCCTGGTTGTATTGAAATTCTAACCCATGCCCCTTAGCGGGGCAGGAGACAGTGTCAGGCGGACAGTTTGACTGGGGCGGTCGCCTCCTAAAAGGTAACGGAGGCGCCCAAAGGTTCCCTCAGAATGGTTGGAAATCATTCGTAGAGTGTAAAGGCACAAGGGAGCTTGACTGCGAGACCTACAAGTCGAGCAGGGTCGAAAGACGGGCTTAGTGATCCGGTGGTTCCGCATGGAAGGGCCATCGCTCAACGGATAAAAGCTACCCCGGGGATAACAGGCTTATCTCCCCCAAGAGTCCACATCGACGGGGAGGTTTGGCACCTCGATGTCGGCTCATCGCATCCTGGGGCTGTAGTCGGTCCCAAGGGTTGGGCTGTTCGCCCATTAAAGCGGTACGCGAGCTGGGTTCAGAACGTCGTGAGACAGTTCGGTCCCTATCCGTCGTGGGCGTAGGAAATTTGAGAGGAGCTGTCCTTAGTACGAGAGGACCGGGATGGACACACCGCTGGTGTACCAGTTGTCTTGCCAAAGGCATCGCTGGGTAGCTATGTGTGGACGGGATAAGTGCTGAAAGCATCTAAGCATGAAGCCCCCCTCAAGATGAGATTTCCCATTACGCAAGTAAGTAAGATCCCTCAAAGACGATGAGGTAGATAGGTTCGAGGTGGAAGTGTGGTGACACATGGAGCTGACGAATACTAATCGATCGAGGACTTAACCAAAATGTTTGAAACATTCAATGAACAGTTTATCCAGTTTTGAAAGAATAATTTCTTTCATATAGGGTTTCAAGATACGAGTAGTTCGAGGAAGCGATGGAGAGAGGGAAGGAGCGTACTCAAGTACGTGACTGACTGAACGACTGAAGCTGACGAAGAAATGCGACGTATATTGAAAGCCGAAAATAGTCTAGTGATGATGGCAAAGAGGTCACACCCGTTCCCATACCGAACACGGAAGTTAAGCTCTTTAGCGCCGATGGTAGTTGGGGGCTTCCCCCTGTGAGAGTAGGACGTCGCTAGGCACAAAGTAGCCACTGAGAAATCAGTGGTTTTTTTTATTTTAAAAAGAATCAGTAATAACACCCAATAAATGTTAGAATTTAATTAATTTAAATAAACAAATATAGGGGTGTGTTTAAATGGCAACAGGGGTATATAGAGAAAATATTCAAATTGAAAAAGCTAAGCTACAGGGGTTTATTCAAAATAAAGAAGAATGGGCTATACTAATACCTGGTTATTTACATCATGAATTCCCAAGTGAACGAAATATGATTTGGGTATTTCAAGGGGATTTTGGAATGATCCAAAAAGCTGTAAAGGTTGAACTTAAGTGTAAGGAATCAAATCCTAATCAGGTTATATTTGATTTGGTAGGCTTATCAGATCCTTTAAATGGTGATGGATACTTTGAAGTTACACAAAACCAAGATGGTACATGTCAGTTAGAAGGTAATTTAACATTAAAGGCAAGTGGTTTCCTTGCGGGAATGATGAATCCAATTTTAGAAAAGTTTGTACCGCCATTAGTAGAACAGCTAGTACAAGAGATGGCAATAAAGGCTAGTATCTAGTTTTTCGGATACAATTAGCCTCGGCATAATTGTTACTAATTAAAGAAGAGTGTCATGTCATAGAAAAAAGTCATTGCTTTAGTTGCAATGACTTTTTTCTGACGTATCACCAAGAGTTTGAGATGGCATTTTATTAAAACGTTAATGAGTAGGAACTGAAATTAATACTACCTTATTTTGCCGCTAATCCTGGAATAACTTGACAAAATTCTTTTTTGACCTTTATATTTGAGTAAACACTTAAAAAATAAATTGGTGGTGAAAAGGTTTGGTGTCAAAGAAGGATAAAATTTTGGAAGTGTCATTAGAGCTTTACTAAAAAGGGCTTTACCGCAACGACTACTAAAGAAATAGCAATAAAGAGCGGAGTAGCAGAGGGGCTTATATTTTATTATTTTAAAGATAAAAATGAACTTCTTAACTATCTTATTCATGAATTTTCATTTGTTAACTCTCTACAAAATGAGATAAAAGAGCTTTCGAAGGAGGAGCCATATACGGCTTTAATTAAATTTGGCCAATTATATGCCAATTTTTTATCATGTAATAAAAGCTTTTTAACTTTTATTTGGTCCCCAGAAATAGTGCGGAACACAATTGTTAGTAAGGATATTGTGGATTTTATAAGTATAATGGGTGAGCAGGCTTGTTCACTTTTAATAAGAGCTTCTTCAGGTACTGTAGAAAAAAAGACAGTGGAAACGGCAGCCTCAATGTTTCTTTCAACCATATTAACGAATGTTTTAGTTGAAGAAAGAAAAGCAGAAAAAAAGCCAATTAGAAATTACGATTACATTGAGGAGATAGCAATGTTTATTTTAAAAGGAATGCAAATTTCCCATTAAGTATTTCAAACGTTGTGGATGAGATGTGTTAAAACTTATGCAATTTGTATAAGTCAATTGTAGTGAAAATCGAACGCACGCACCAGGAAGGCGACCAATCAAAACGGAAATTAACCACATGTTATCGAGAAGGAGCTTTTTTTTTGAGAAAAATTTGAGTAATTACTCAATGTAATTTAAAAAGGAGGAATCATTATGGAGCAATGGATAGGTATTCAAACACTTATTTGGCTATTCCCTATTATGTTTATTCTCCATGATTTTGAAGAAATCATTATGGTTGAAAAGTGGTTAAATAAGAATTCTATGGTTTTGTATGAAAGATTACCGAAAAAAATTGCTAATCAAGTTATTAAACAGTTTTCGATGTCGACAGCACAGTTTGCCGTAGCAGTAGTCGTAGTATTTATGTTTGTAAGTAGTTCCACTTTTGTAGCAAATCAATATGTGAATCAAGGGCCGTTCGGAGATATCTACTTCTTCACTGTTGTTACGCTAACCTACTTTCTACATGCGTTCACTCACCTTGCACAGTCTATTTTTCTTCGTTCTATTACACCAGGTGCACTCACATCTTTGATAATCGTCATTCCATATAGTTTAATGTTGTATCGTTCGTTATTAATTAATAACGTCATAACATGGAACATTATTTTTGTTTGCTTGCCATTTTGTCTTTTATTGATCCCTATTGCATTACTAGCACATTGGATCGGGAAAAAGGTTATATGAATTTCACTTTATTTATATTCATTCAATAAATTTTTTTCTAACGTAAGTGTTATAATTAAATAAGAATATAACGGAAATGGGTGTTTTGTTTTGCAAAAGAAAAAGCCGATTGTAGAAGGATTAGAGCGCTTTCAACAACAACAAAATATTTCCTTTCATGTACCAGGGCATAAACACGGAGAACTATCCTATCTTCCTCAGCCCTTTAAAGATGTAATGCGTTATGATGTGACTGAATTATCAGGTCTTGATGACTTACATCACCCAGAGGAAATGATATTAGAAGCAGAAAACTTATTGGCAGATACTTATGGGGCGATGAAAAGTTTCTTTTTAGTAGGTGGATCTACAGTTGGGAATTTAGCAATGATTTATGCTACATGTAAAAAAGGTGATACGATTATTGTCCAACGTAATGCACATAAGTCCATATTTCACGCGATTGAGCTTGTTGGAGCAAAGCCTGTATTTGTATCCCCGCTATGGGATGAACGAACATTAACGGCAACCCATGTTTCTTATAAAGATTTAAAAGAAGCAGTTGATTATTATCCAGAGGCACGTGCAGTAGTATTAACGTATCCTACTTACTATGGTATGACATCGAAAGAAATACAGCAGCAGATTGCGTATTGTCATGAGAAAGGTATTCCTGTTTTAGTGGATGAAGCACATGGAGCTCATTTTAGTGCATGTACTTTATTTCAGCCATCTGCATTGACATTTGGTGCAGATATAGTAGTACAGTCTGCGCATAAAACATTGCCAGCGATGACAATGGCATCCTTTATGCATGTTAATTCTAACTTTGTCGATGTCGACAAAATAAATCACTATTTACGTATGCTACAATCTAGCAGCCCATCCTACCTTTTATTGGCTTCTTTAGATGATGCACGCTATTATGTACAGACATATATGGAGAGTGACGGTGCATATATAATAGGAAAAAGAAATCAATGGATTGAGGCATTACAAGCTATTGGCTCTTTGGAAGTTATTGAGGTAGACGACCCTATCAAATTATTATTGCGTGTTAAGGGCTATACGGGTTTTCAATTACAGGAAGCATTAGAAGCAAAGCATGTATATGCAGAACTAGCAGATGCAAATCAAGTATTGCTTGTGCTGCCTTTGTTGAAACAGGGACATATCTATCCATTTGCAGAAATACGTGTCCGTATTAAAGAGGCTATAACATTGTTATTAAGTACACCAAAGTCGGAAATCGTAACTGCTTCACAAACGGCCTATAATTTTGTGGCCATAACGGAACCGTCCTATACATTTGATGAAATAGAAAAGGCGGAAACAGAATGGTTACCGTATATGCGAACGATGGGGCGTATTTCCGCAAGTATGATTATTCCGTATCCACCTGGTATTCCACTGCTTGTTCCAGGAGAAAAAATAACCGTGGCAAAGTTAAGTCAGTTAGAGGAATTACTAGCTACTGGTGCAACGTTTCAAGGAAATCACCGTTTAGAAGAAAAGATGATTAAGATCATTAAATAGTTGGAGGCTATAACAGCATGAATTGCAATTTATTTATTACATTTGAAGGTCCAGAAGGTGCTGGAAAAACAACAGTCATTCAAAAAATAGCCGAGCGACTTGCAGAGAAAAAGATTGATGTATTAGCAACGAGAGAACCTGGTGGTATTGAGATTGCTGAGAAAATTAGGAGCGTAATTTTAGACCCCGAACATACAGCCATGGATGAGCGTACAGAGGCGTTATTATATGCAGCGGCGAGAAGTCAGCATTATTTTGAAAAAGTTCGACCTGCGTTGGATGCTGGAAAAATGGTTATTTGTGATCGCTTTATCGATTCCTCTTTAGCATACCAAGGATATGCACGTGGTATCGGCGTTGATGAAGTATTATCTATTAATGAGTTTGCAATCGGTAAGAAGTTACCTGATGTGACAATCTTATTTGACCTTGCACCAGAGGTTGGATTGGCACGGATTCATGCCCATGGAGAGCGAGAGGTCAATCGTTTAGATGTTGAAAGCTTAGCTTTTCATAACAAGGTTCGGGAAGGGTACTTACAGCTGGTGGAGCGTTATCCTGAGCGCATACATGTCGTCAATGCGGACCAAAATATTGATCGTGTTGTTGAAGATGTATGGTCATTAATATATGAAGCAATACAGTAAATGCATGAAGTTGTCTACCACAATGTGATATAATGGTAACAACTATAATCTTATTTTCATTCAGAAAATGTTTTGAGATGAATGAAGAAGTAGTTTTATTTCAGTAGATGTTCCAAACACCTACTGAAACAGAGGAACTCTAACGTATGTCACGGAAAAGGTAACTAAAATCTATTTAGATGAATTTTATCGAAGGGGTGAGTGCGAATGAAGTTAGTCGTAGCTGTAGTGCAAGATCAGGATAGCAGCCGCTTATCGAATGCTTTAACGAAAAATCAGTTTCGCGCAACTAAATTAGCGAGCACTGGAGGATTTTTACGCTCTGGAAATACGACGTTTCTTATTGGAACGGAAGACTCTCTCATACCCAAAGTTTTAGATATTATTCGTGATAATTGTCGTGCACGAGAACAAATGGTAGCACCTGTTTCGCCATTAGGCGGGAATACAGATTCCTATATACCTTATCCTGTGGAGGTAGAGGTAGGTGGAGCGACAGTTTTTGTATTACCAATTGAACAGTTCCATCATTTTTAAATTATTGCCACGTAAAATGGGAAGAAAAACACATTATAATTTAGCTTTTGTGTATTTGGTAAAGAAAGCAAGTGGGGGCGAAACAGCTTGAAGATCAATCAAGATATACGTGTCGGGTTAAATACTAATCGTAAAGAACCACTGCATAACAATAATCAAAATAACCGATTTGGAGATATGGTCGTCAAGCAAGGCACTAAATTGCAAACTGAACAGCTTACGCGATTGCTAGGGGATATTTCTACAGCAGGTGATCGTGTTGCAAGATCGCGTAATTTACGAGAGCTTGCTCGTTTTAAAATGCTTGTTAAACGATTTCTACAAGAAACAGTAGAGCATGGTATGGATTTAAAACAATCGCATTCATGGAATCGTTTTGGTGAAGGAAGACGCTTAAAAATTATTGAAACTATTGATACGCGACTTGTGGAGCTTGCTCAAGATATTTTAGATGAAGAAAAGGAAGCAATTGATCTTCTCGATAAAATCGGTGAGATAAAAGGCTTATTAATTAATTTGTATATGTAAAACCCGTGTCTCGTTCTCTTGTAGGCGCGGGCTTTTTTCAAACTGAATGGTATGAACTCAATTCACGATGAAACTAATCTATCTGCTCTAAAACTGTAGATATTTCTGTACTGAAAAAGGCAATAGGAAACAATTATGCTATGAGTGTAATTGATATAGGAAGGAATTTTAATATATGGCCAAGAATGTTGAAGAGCTATTCGCACTGCAACCAGTCGTAATGAAGCAACTTCAAACGATTTTTGACAAACATAGATTAGCACATGCATACATTTTTGATGGTGAAAAAGGGACAGGCAAAGTAGATATTATGCAGTTTTTTGTCAAATTAATGCTTTGTGAGCAACCAATTCAAAATGTTCCATGTGAAACATGTCGAAATTGCAGACGTGTTGATTCGGGAAATCATCCGAATATTCATCAAATTTATCCAGAGGGTCAATTTATAAAAATTGATCAAATACGTGAATTAATTGCAGAAATGAAGATGATGGGTGTTGAAGAGGGACGTAAGATTTATGTACTTCATCATGCAGACCGTCTCAATATTGCATCTGCAAACATGATTCTTAAATTTTTAGAGGAACCTGATGGTGAGGTAACTGCGATTTTATTAACGGAGCAAATGCAGTCAGTTTTACCAACGATTCGCTCTCGTTGTCAGCATATTAAATTTCAAAAAATGCCTCGACATTTATTGTTAAAGCATTTACAAGATAATAATATTTCTTACTCGATGGCTTCTACAGTGAGCATGATGACGAACGAGCTCGAAACAGCTATGATTTTAGCAAATGATGAGCAGTTTGCACATGCTCGAAAAACAGTGTTAAAATTAGTAGAGGCAATTCGCCAGAACGTACATGAAGCAATGCTTGTTGTACATGAAGAATGGTTGCCACTATTTAAAGAAAAAGGCGAGATGGAGCAAGCATTAGATTTACTACTATTTGCTTACCGTGATATAGTGTCAATAAAAGCTAATCCCGAATCAGCTTGTACTTACCCAGACATGTTACAGACATTTAAAGAAGCAGCGTTACATTCGACTTATGAACGTCTATCTAGTCAAATGGAGTCTATTTTACAGGCACGTTCATCTTTACAGCGTAACATGAATAGGACGTTAATGATGGAGCAGTTAATGCTAAATCTGCAGGAGGGGTATACATTTGTATAATGTAGTTGGAGTCCGCTTTAAAAAAGCGGGTAAAATATATTATTTTGATCCAGCATCATATCTACTAGAGGACAGTCAATATGTTATTGTAGAGACAGCTCGCGGTGTAGAATATGGTAAAGTAGTTGTCCCTCAAAAGGTTGTTGAGGATAATGATGTTGTTTTACCACTTAAACAAGTTCTGCGACCAGCGGATGAACGTGATCGTATTCAAGTAGAGGAAAATGCTGCCGAATCAAAGCGCGCATTTGAACTAGCAAGTACAAAAATCATTGAGCATAATTTAGAAATGAAGCTCGTTGATGTTGAATATACATTTGATCGTAATAAAATCATCTTTTATTTTACGGCTGAAGGACGCGTTGATTTCAGAGATCTTGTAAAAGATCTAGCTTCCGTTTTTAGAACACGTATCGAACTTCGTCAAATTGGTGTACGTGATGAGGCGAAGTTGTTAGGTGGTATTGGTCCATGTGGTAGGATGCTTTGCTGCTCAACATTTTTAGGGGATTTTGAGCCAGTGTCTATTAAAATGGCTAAAGATCAAAACCTATCTTTAAACCCATCTAAAATTTCAGGTCTTTGCGGTCGTTTAATGTGCTGCTTGAAATATGAAAATGATGAATATGAGGAAGCGAAAGAGGGCATGCCAGACATCGGTGAATTGACGATGACACCAGATGGACGAGGTAAAGTTGTAGGTTTAAATGTACTAGAGAGACTCATTCAAGTATATTTACATGAGCAGGAGCGTACAGTCGAGTATACACTAGAAGAACTGCTAGCATGCGAAAAAAATCTTATATAAGATAGAGAACTGAACGAGGTGGCTTGGGTGAAGGACCGTAATTTCTTAGATACCGTTATGGAGTTCGAACAACAGCTCGAAGCAATGCAGGAGCAATTTGGTGCATTGAAACAATTTGTAGCGTTAATGATGGAGGAGCATAAGACACTCGAAACAGAAAATCATCTCCTTCGTACACGTCTAGAAGAATTACTTTCTAATGAAAACTCTGAACAGACTACTGATGAGAAGAAAGAGAATCCGTTAGATATTGGCGAGGGTTATGATAACCTAGCACGTTTGTACCATGAAGGCTTCCATGTTTGTCATGTTCATTTCGGAAGTTCACGTAAAGGTGAAGACTGTCTGTTTTGTCTATCATTTTTAAATAAACAAAATGTGTAATAGAAGGCTGATTCCCACTATAGTGGTGTCAGTCTTTTGTTTTGTATAGTAGGAGGAAGAAACATGGAAGAATGGTTGGAAGATGATGAACGGTTAGATTATTTATTAGCTGAGAATTTACGTATTATTCAAAGCCCTTCTGTATTTTCATTTTCATTGGACGCAGTGCTACTTTCGAAATTTGTCAATGTCCCACACCATAAAGGAAAAATTGTTGATTTATGCTCAGGTAATGGTGTAATCCCACTTTTTCTAAGTGCTAGAACAAAGGGTCATATTATAGGAGTAGAAATTCAACCACGCTTATTTGATATGGCTGATCGAAGTATCCGTTATAATAAGTTGGAAGAGCAAATCCATATGGTCCTTGGTGATGTGAAGGAAATTCCTAAGGAGCTTGGTATTGAAAAGTATGACGTTGTAACATGTAATCCACCATATTTTTTAGCACATGAAGCTAGTGATAAAAATTTAAGTGAGCATTACGCTATTGCCCGTCATGAACTATATCTAACGTTAGAGGAATCAATACAATCAGCAAGTAAATTATTAAAACAGGGCGGAAAGGCCGCTTTTGTTCATCGTCCTGGCCGGTTGTTGGATATTGTTACGGCAATGCGAGCGAATCGTATAGAGCCTAAACGTATGCAACTTATTTACCCGAAAGAGGGTAAGGAGGCCAACACACTATTAATAGAAGGAATTAAGGACGGTAAACCGGATCTGAAAATATTACCACCCCTGTATGTGTATAATGCGGATAATGAATATACAGCAGAAGTGAGAGAAATTCTTTATGGAAAAGAAAAGTAACCATTATTTTTATGTGCTAGAATGTGCCGACCAATCCTTTTACGCTGGTTACACGAATAATGTAGACAGACGTGTCGCTGTACATAATGCTGGTAAGGGAGCAAAATATACGAGAGCACGAGGCCCGGTGGAATGCATTTATGTAGAGGAATTCGATACGAAACAAGAGGCGATGCGTGCAGAATATGCTTTTAAACAGCTAACACGAACGCAAAAAATGAAATATATAGGGAGGGATGCGTTATGAAATCTCAAAAAAGTACAATGCACAATCATACAGGTTGTTTATATTTAATTGGAACACCTATTGGAAATCTAGAGGATATGAGCGTGCGTGCGTTACGTATTTTAAAGGAAGCGGATATTATTGCTGCTGAGGATACACGAAATACCAAAAAGCTTTGCAACTACTTTGATATAGCAACACCACTAATCAGTTATCATGAACATAATATAGAAGTGGGGGGAGAGAAGCTATTAGCATTTTTACGTGAAGGAAAAACAGTTGCATTAGTTAGTGATGCTGGTCTACCGTGTATTTCCGATCCTGGTGCAGATATAGTCGAAAAAGCAATTGAGCAAGACTTTCCGGTTGTGCCGGTGCCAGGTCCCAATGCTGCAATATCAGCATTAATCGCCTCTGGATTAACACCGCAACCATTTTTCTTTTATGGATTTTTAAATCGAGGGAAAAAGGAACGTCGACAGCAATTAGAGCAATTAAAAAAACGTCAGGAAACCATTTTGTTTTACGAGGCTCCTCACCGTTTAAAGGAAACCTTAAAAGATATGGAATTTATTCTTGGTAATCGTCGAATTGTATTAGCTCGCGAGTTAACTAAGAAATTCGAAGAGTTTTTACGTGGTACGTTGGCTGAAGCAGTCGAGTGGTCACAAACAGAGGAAATTCGAGGAGAATTTTGTATTGTCCTTGAAGGAAACGAAAATGCTGAGGAAGAAAATGATGAACAAGCCTATTGGGTGACAATGTCTATTGTTGAACATGTTGATTATATTATTGATCAAACGGGTGTTACATCAAAAGAAGCTATAAAAGAAGTAGCCAAACTACGTCAAGTAGCCAAGCGTGAAATCTATAATGAATACCATAGTTAATATAAAGAAAGAGGTCGCCTTAATATAGGCACCTCTTTTTTGTATATCTAAATAGGTAATTATAAAAATAGCTCATCACCAAAACGTATGGTTGATTTCCGTTCCGGCTGGGCGCTTTCCTGGCCGTCCGATGAGCTGCTTCATCCACAGGCTCGCTTCAGAATCTCGGGCCATCAGGATGTTGGTCACGAAGGCGTTATCACAGGACGTGATTCTTTTAGCCTTCGTTCTTCTATATCGCTGATCCCCAAGGTGTCGCCCAACCTTCATTCCAATACATGGTATACGTTTTAACAAATATCATGTCAAACCTTTAGTGATAAGCATATAAACTATTTAATTGATAATAATTGTAAAAAATAGTACTCTTAACTATGAAAGGTCTGACATGGACATTATAAGGGACTTAAAAATTGGTTATATTATAGTTATCTTCTATTGAATAATAACGCCTCTGAAAGCAATTACGCTAAGGAGAAATGGATAAAAATAAAACACCCAAATCACTGTGGTTGATTTAGGTGTGTATCAAATTGTATCAAATTATTTTTTTAAGTTAGCTTGGATTTCATTCACTAACATTTCTGCGCCTTCTGGGCTTAAAATTAATTTACCGCCAACTAGACGGAAGTTATCATCAGAAACTTCACCAGTTACAGCACATGTCATGTTAGGCATATATTTTTTTAAGATGATTTTGTCGTCATCCACATAGATTTCTAAAGCGTCTTTTTCTGCAATACCTAATGTACGGCGTAATTCGATTGGAATTACTACACGACCTAATTCATCGACTTTACGAACGATTCCTGTTGATTTCATAATTATATTTCCTCCTAATGTTAAAAGTTATATTTGTATTTCGTCAAATTTCGACATAATTCCTTGTCTGATTGTTATCATACCAAGTAATGCCATAAACGTCAATTAATTAATGCACTAATATTATTGTTTCGAAAAAAATTTTTGAGAAGAAAACAGATATTTTGGTTTTTTTAAAAGGTTTTTATTATATATTTTAATTTATAGTAAAAAAGCTTCTTATTTAAGACATTAAATGGATTAATTATATTATTCGACATTTTTCGCGTACAAGAAACTTTCTACCAATTATACCTCGGCATAATTACGTCCGGAATCGGCTAACATCCTATATTAGTACCTTTCTGATTACGTGACACCCGCTGAAAGAAGTTGAAACGAATTTCGTACTTAGTTAGAATAGATAGTATACTGTGAAACAATGGAGGCAGTTCTAGTGAGCGAACAAAATAAAACATTCTATATAACAACCCCTATTTATTACCCAAGTGGGAAATTCCATATTGGTACAGCGTATACAACTGTAGCATCAGATACAATTGCGCGTTATAAACGTTTACTCGGGTATGATGTACGTTTTTTAACTGGAATGGATGAGCATGGGCAAAAAATTCAAGAAAAAGCTGCTGAAGCGGGCAAGCATCCTCAAGAATACGTAAATGAAATTGCAGATGCTGCAAAAAAACTTTGGGCATTAATGGACATTTCATACGATGACTTTATTCAAACAACGCAAGAGCGTCATACGAAAACTGTCGAAAAGATTTTCCAAAAGTTTTTAGATAATGGTGATATATATAAAGGTGAGTATGAAGGTTGGTATTGTACACCATGTGAATCATTTTTTACTGAGACACAATTAGTAGAAGGTAACTGTCCAGACTGTGGTCGTTCAGTACACAAAGTTAAAGAGGAATCGTACTTCTTTAATATGAAGAAATACGCTGATCGTCTTTTAGCTTATTATGAAGAAAACCTTGATTTCATTGAGCCTGAATCTCGAAAAAATGAAATGATTAATAACTTTATTAAACCAGGGCTAGAAGATTTATCTGTTTCAAGAACATCATTTGATTGGGGCATTAAAGTTCCAGGAGATCCTAAACATGTAATTTATGTATGGGTAGATGCTTTAACTAACTATATAACATCATTAGGTTATCTATCAGAGGATGAAACATTATTCAATAAATATTGGCCGGCAGATGTACATGTAGTTGGTAAAGATATCGTTCGATTCCATACTATTTATTGGCCAATTTTCTTAATGGCACTAGATTTACCACTTCCTAAAAAAGTGTTTGCTCATGGATTTATCATGATGAAAGACGGTAAGATGTCTAAATCAAAAGGCAATGTTATTTATCCTGAAATGTTAATAGAGCGTTATGGTTTAGATGCAACACGATATTTCCTATTGCGTGAGTTACCATTCGGCTCTGATGGTGTATTTTCTCCAGAATCTTTTGTTGAACGTACAAACTTCGACTTAGCAAACGATTTAGGAAATTTATTGAATCGTACTATTTCAATGATTAATAAATATTTCGATGGCATTATTCCAACTGAAAATCTTCAATCGACAGAGTTTGACGCAGCTTTAAAAGAACAGGCTGAATCAGTTCGTATTAAATATGAAGAAAGTATGGAAAAAATGCAATTTAGTGTCGTATTAGCCGACTTATGGACGCTAGTTTCAAGAACAAATAAATATATAGATGAAACTCAACCATGGGTGCTAGCTAAAGAGGAAACTGATAAGCCAAAATTAGGAGCTGTTATGCGAAATTTGGCGGAAAGTTTACACCAAATTGCTGTCATGTTACAACCATTTATGACATCTACTCCTAAACGAATTATTGAACAATTAGGGTTGGATGACAAATTCTTAGCATGGGAAACAATTGAAACATTCGGCAATACTATTCCAGCAAACATTAAAGTGGTAGAAAAAGGGATTCCGATTTTCCCTCGTTTAGAAAATGAAGTTGAAATTACGTATATTCGTGAGGAAATGCGTGGTTCAGTGAAAACTCCACAAGAAGAAGAATCAAAAGGTGAGCAGAAAGCTGCGGATATTCCAGAAATTCCTGAAATTACAATTGATGATTTTATGAAGGTGGATTTACGTGTAGCCACTGTAACAGCGTGTGAAACGATTCCGAAAGCAGACAAATTATTAAAGCTTCAAGTGGATCTTGGATATGAGCAACGACAAGTAGTTTCAGGTATTTCAAAGTTCTATTCTCCAGATGAATTAATTGGTCAAAAAGTGATTGTAGTCGCTAACTTAAAGCCAGTTAAATTACGCGGTGAATTATCGCAAGGGATGATTCTAGCTGGTGAAAAAGATGGAATTTTAAAATTAGCATCGGTGGATTCAAAACTAGAGAATGGCGCAAAAGTAAAGTAAACAATTTTAGGAAGGCCTGCTGAATAAAAAAGTTCAGCAGGCTTTTAAAATCCATATAAAAATGAGTGATTTATTATCTTGAAATAATTTATTTACGGTAAAAATTAGATGTTTTTAGGTAAATAGTAACAAATAAAGGGTCTTTGGTTATGCGTAATGTTATAATACAAAATTTTTTGTAATAAAATTGTAACAGTTATGTAAAATGCGAAATAATAATTTTTAATAAAATCTATGTTAGGAGAATGAAGATGTTTATTGATACACATGTACACTTAAACGCAGATCAGTATGAAGAGGACTTACAAGAGGTTATAGATAGGGCTCTTGAGGCCAAGGTAGAAACGATGGTTGTTGTTGGTTTTGATCGCAAAACCATTGAAAAAACAATGCAACTAGTTGAGCAATATGATTTTGTTTATGGTGTTATAGGCTGGCACCCAGTTGACGCCATTGATTGTAGACAAGAGGATTTAGATTGGATTGAGGAATTAGCAGCACATCCAAAGATAGTGGGTATTGGTGAAACCGGGTTGGACTACCATTGGGATAAATCACCAAAAGATGTTCAACAAGCGCTTTTCCGCAAGCAGATTCATTTAGCACAAAAGTTGAATTTACCAATCATTATTCATAACAGAGATGCAACTGGGGATGTTGTTCAAATTTTACGAGATGAAAATGCAGCTTCCGTGGGAGGCGTTATGCATTGCTTTAGTGGCAGCGTGGAAACCGCACATGAATGTATTGCTATGAATTTTATGATTAGTCTTGGTGGACCGGTGACATTTAAAAACGCGAGAATGCCGAAAGAAGTGGCAACAGAAATACCAGTAGAGCATTTGATGATCGAAACAGATGCACCGTATTTAGCGCCCCATCCATATCGAGGAAAACGTAATGAACCAGCTTTCGTACCGTTAGTTGCAGAAGAAATTGCACGTTTAAAAGGTTTAACGATTGAGGAAATTGCACAGGTAACGACAACCAATGCGAAAAAATTTTTTAAGATTGACAATTAACTAGCTGAGACGCCTCCAATACTAGGTTTGTGGTTGGCTAAAAAGGCGTTGTCAATTTTTTTAGAAATACATTCGGGTTGACAGTGCCAAATCTAGTACGTATAATCCAACCTTGTATATTAAGGAGGCGTTTTTTCATGTCAAATAATTCCATGAAAAACTTGTTCTTAGGATCATTGAGGAGTAAGCAAACAGTAATAAGCGTTATTTCACTTATTCTGTTTGTGTCTGTAATTTCATTCGTACTTTATCAAGGTACTAAAAAAACCGTAACGCTTGATGCGAACGGAGAAGCAATCGAAGTAACAACACATGCCAAAACTGTAGAACAATTATTACAAGGTCAAAATATAGACGTAGCAGAGCATGACAAAATATCACCCTCTCTGAACACCAAAATTGTTAATGGATTAGCAATTTCATGGGAACAGGCAAAAGAAGTAACTATTTCAGTTGATGGAAATCAGTCAAAAGTTTGGACAACTGAAACACAAGTGAAAGACATTTTGAAAGAAGCGAATATTGAAGTATCTGAGCATGATTCTTTAAAACAAGGCATAGATACAGAAATAGGAGCAGACAACAAGATCGATATTCAAAAAGCGTTTCAAGTATCGCTTGTCGATGGTGTAAACAACAGACAAGTATGGTCCACTTCGACTACGGTCGCTAACTTTTTAAAACAACAAGGAATTCAGCTAAATGAATTCGATCGTGTCGAGAATAACCTGAAGGACGTAATCACTCCACAGAGTAAAATCACAGTAGTTCGCGTAGAAAAGGTTATCGATGTAGTGGAAGACTCTTTAGATTTCGCAATTGAAAAGAAGCAAGATGCTTCATTGCAAAAGGGAAAACAAAAAATTGTAACAGCAGGCCAAAAAGGTTTAATGACTAAAACGTATGAAATAGTAAAAGAGAACGGCCAAGTTGTAGCTAAAAATCTACAATCTAAAAATGTTGTAAAAGAACCGCAGAAGCAAGTGGTTGCAGTAGGAACTAAAACTGTAGTAGCTACTGCTGCTAGCGCACCGACAGTTTCACGTGGTTCAACAGAGCCAGCTAGCGGTAGAGAATTTTATGTAACGGCAACTGCCTATACACCGTATTGTAATGGCTGCTCGGGGAAATCTGCCACTGGCATTGATTTACGATCAAACTCTGGTTTGAAAGTAATTGCAGTAGACCCTTCTGTTATTAAGCTTGGCTCAAAAGTTTGGGTCGAAGGCTATGGAACAGCTATAGCAGGGGATACTGGTGGTGCAATTAAGGGTAATAAGATCGACATACTTGTACAAACGGAATCTCAAGCAAGTTCTTGGGGAGTAAAGAAAGTTCGTATAAAAGTATTAAATTAAAAAAATTGTAAAATTAATCAAAAATGTTTTTCACTTACTGGCTTTCCCGTTTTGACTGGCGGGAAAGCTTTTTTCTTTTTCAGTATTTGTACTGGAGGATAAATATACTCATATCTACAGAAATTAAGCTGTAACATCAACTGCACGGTCTAATCGAAAGAGAAAGTACAGCAATAGCATAAGGTAAGTAGCCGTGTATTTCTGTACAATCATACAGTGCAGTTGTAAAATGGTCTGAAGATACGTAGAAAAGAGGGGCCTTTTTGCAAATAAAAGAAATCATCGTTGTTGAAGGAAAAGATGATACAACGGCTATTAAGCGAGCTGTACAAGCAGATACAATAGAAACAAATGGGTCGGCTATTTCAGAGGAAACACTAAAGAGAATTCAGCATGCACAGGATAAAAGAGGTGTTATTATTTTTACTGACCCAGACTATCCAGGACGTCGAATTCGTGCCATTATCGAAGAGCATGTAAAAGGTGCAAAACACGCTTTTTTACCAAAAGCTAAAACTATTGCGAAAAACGGTAAAGGACTAGGCATAGAGCATGCAGCTGATGAAGATATTCGCGAGGCACTACGGCATGTTTATACCCCTAACGATGTTGAGCCAACCAATGATGACATTACGCTCGAAGATTTAATGACGGCACGTTTAATTGGCCACCCACAGGCGAAAGCTCGTCGTGATCGTCTTGGGGAAATTTTGAATATTGGTACAACAAACGGTAAACAACTTCATAAAAGATTAAAAATGTTTCAAATCACAGAAAAGCAATTTGGTGCGGCAATCGCACAGGTAGATCAGGAGGAAAATGATGCATAAGGATATTGCAACACCAATTAGAACACAAGAAATATTAAAAAAATATGGGTTTTCATTTAAAAAAAGCTTAGGTCAAAATTTTTTAGTAGATCCGAACATTTTACGAAATATTGTTAGTCACGCAAATTTAACTGAAAGTAGTGGTGCAATCGAAGTTGGTCCTGGTATTGGAGCATTAACAGAGCATTTAGCAAGAAATGCAAAAAAAGTTGTATCTTTTGAAATTGATCAGCGACTATTACCTGTATTAGAAGACACACTTAGTCCATATAATAATGTAAAGATTGTACATTCGGACATTTTAAAGGCAGATGTTGCTAAAATAATTCAGGAAGAGATGCCGGGTATTGAGGATATTATGGTTGTAGCAAATTTACCTTATTATGTGACGACTCCGATTTTAATGAAATTACTTAATGATCGTTTGCCAATTCGCGGATTTGTTGTCATGATGCAAAAAGAGGTAGCAGACCGTATTACGGCTAAACCTGGAACGAAAGAGTATGGCTCTTTATCAATTGCGATTCAGTACTATGTGAAGGCTGATATTGCCATGACAGTGCCGAAAACTGTTTTTATGCCCCAGCCAAATGTTGATTCTGCAGTGATTCGTCTTATTAAACATGATGAACCTCCAGTAAAAGTAATTGATGAGGACTTTTTATTTGTTGTTACTCGTGCATCGTTTGTACAAAGACGAAAAACAATCTTCAATAATTTACAATCGGGTTTACCAAATGGTAAAGCAAACAAAGAAAAAATAATGGATGCTTTACAAGCGGTAAATATTGAACCAACACGTCGAGGAGAGACATTAACTATTCAAGAGTTTGGAAAATTAGCCGATGTACTATATCCTACGTTTGCAAAGTAAAAAATTTTTGTTAACTTTTTTGAGTATACGTAAAAAAACATGGTTTTTTTATGAAAAATAAGTTGACAATATTTATAATCTGCTGATAAAATATTATATTTTGTTGACATTTTTGGGCGAATCGCTTATACTAATAAATAGTGAGGTGTAAGCGAAAATGCCAAAAACTTTAGCGGACATTAAAAAGTCGTTGGATTGTCATTTGGGTAAACGTTTGCAGTTAAGAGCAAACGGAGGTCGCAAGAAAACGGTCGAGTGTGCAGGGGTATTGCGTGAGACATATCGCGCTATCTTTGTGGTTGAGCTTGATCAAGAAGACAATACGTGCAAGCGCGTATCGTATAGTTACACAGATATTTTAACTGAAGCAGTAGAGATTACATTTTTAGACGAAGCAAAGGCTGCTATCGCAAAATAGTTTCTAGTACTTATTTCTATATTTTGAAACACTCATGTATGTTAAAAACTACATGAGTGTTTTGCGTTTTCTGGGATATACTAAATTCGTCAGTTGTAAAAGGAGGAGTTTATTATGCCTAGAAAGGGTATCATGTCACCTCGTTTAAAAGAAGAGATCGCTAAAGAGCTTGGATTTTATGATGTTGTGCAACGAGAAGGATGGGGCGGCATTAAAGCTCGAGACGCCGGTAATATGGTCAAACGTGCCATCGAAATGGCTGAAAGAGCAAGTAACGAGCAAGAAAATAATAAGTAGCCTGAACTAGACTGCTTATTAGACTTCCCTCATCTCTATAGTGGTGAGAGAAGTCACTTTTCAGCGGGTGTCTAGGTATCTGTGAAAGTGCCTGAGGTCCAACACCGTGTTTGCCTAAAGCCTCCGGCGGACGCAATTATGCCGAGGCTTAATTGATCTTCAGCAGGGATGAAAGCTTCCTGTAGACACAACAACACAACTGACGAGAGAGAACCGTTACACCATTTAGGGGTATACGGTTCTTTTTTTCCATTTTCGCTTTCCCATTATGGTAAAATAAAATGAATTAAAAGATGAACAACAGATTTATCTTCATTCAGAAAATCTTTAATATAGCGAAAGTGAACGCCAGCTGCTGATATTTTGTAACAGAAGAATCCTGCATTTTAAGGTTCAAGTATCGACTGAATGATCTGGCGGTAATTGATAAGTGTAGCTATAAGGAGGAAGAAAGATGCTTTATGTAAAGGCGCCTGCAAAAATAAATTTAACATTAGATGTACTTTATAAAAGACCAGATAATTATCATGAAGTAGAGATGGTCATGACGACTGTGGATTTAGCTGATCGTATTTGTTTAGAATCTCGAGAAGATGGTGAAATAGAAATAATTTCGACTGATAATTTCGTACCGAACGATCATCGAAATTTTGCGTATCAGGCAGCGCGTCTAGTTAAAGATACATACGGCATTGGACAAGGTGTATCCATTACTATAGAAAAGGAAATACCAATTGCAGCGGGATTAGCGGGTGGTAGTAGCGACGCGGCTGCTACACTGAAGGGGTTAAATGATCTGTGGAATTTAGGGTTATCTATAGATGAGTTAGCTGAATTAGGTGCGAAAATTGGTTCAGATGTTTCGTTTTGTGTCTATGGTGGCACAGCATTAGCAACGGGGCGTGGAGAAAAAATTCAGGAATTGCCTGCACCACCAAACTGTTGGGTAGTTTTAGCTAAGCCTAAAATAGGTGTTTCTACTGCAGAAGTGTATGGAGGTCTAAAGGTTGAAGGGTTAGAACATCCAAATACGAAGCAAATGATTCGTGCTATTGAAACGGAAGATTATGAGCTACTATGTGCATCATTAGGAAATGTTTTGGAAACTGTAACATTTAAGCTGCATCCAGAGGTAGTAATGTTAAAGGAACAGATGAAGCGCTTTGGAGCAGATGCAACATTAATGAGTGGAAGCGGTCCGACTGTGTTCGGTTTAGTGGATAGTGAAGCTCGAGTAAGTCGCATTTATAATGGTTTACGTGGTTTTTGCGAAGAAGTATATGCAGTTCGGATTTTAGGCGAGCGAAATACGCTTGCTTAAAACCGCAAATTTGTGTTAATTTTACCTATAAATATTCGTGTTTAGGAGAGGGTCGCATGAAATGGAAGCGTAGTGAACGACTAGTTGATATGACGTACTATTTACTAGAACATCCACATCAGCTGATCCCGCTAACTTATTTTTCTGAACTATATCAATCTGCAAAGTCTTCCATTAGTGAAGATTTGACGATTGTAAAAGAAACTTTCGAAGAAAAAGGAATCGGGTTATTGATGACAGTACCGGGCGCTGCAGGAGGAGTAAAGTATATTCCTAAAATGTCCGAAGCGGAGGTCCGCTTAGTTATTCATGATTTAAAAGCGGAGCTTGAGCATTCAGATCGTTTATTACCAGGCGGTTATTTATTTATGACGGATTTACTTGGCAATCCAGATTTAATTAATCGAGTTGGTAAAGTATTTGCATCCGCATTTGCTGATCAACAAATTGATGTCATAATGACTGTCGCTACAAAGGGTATTTCTATTGCCCATGCGATAGCAAGACATTTAAATGTACCGGTTGTTGTTGTCAGAAGAGATAGTAAGGTAACTGAAGGCTCTACAGTTAGCATCAACTATGTATCTGGTTCTTCCAGAAGAATTCAGACAATGGTATTATCAAAAAGAAGCATGAAGAGTGGGCAACGAGTGCTTATTACTGACGACTTTATGAAGGTCGGCGGTACAATGAATGGCATGAAAAATCTATTAGAGGAGTTTGACTGTCAACTAGCTGGTATTGCCGTGCTTGTAGAGGCTGAGCATGCAGACGAAACTTTAGTAGATGATTATTATTCACTAGTGAAGCTTCATGAGGTCAATGAAAAAGACCGTACAATTGCATTAAGTGAAGGTAACTATTTTTCTAAAAGGGGAAATGACAAATGAAAGTAGTAGCAACAACAAATGCACCAGCAGCAATTGGACCATATTCACAAGGAATTATTGTAAATGGCATGTTTTATAGCTCAGGTCAGATTCCACTAACAGCAACAGGCGAATTAGTGGAAGGTGATATTACTGTTCAAACAAATCAAGTATTTGCTAATTTGAAAGCCGTTTTAGAAGCTGCCGGAGCATCTTTAGACAGCGTTGTTAAAACGACCGTTTTTATGAAGGATATGAACGACTTTGTAGCGATGAATGAAGTATATGCTAGCCATTTTGGAGATCATAAACCAGCACGTTCAGCAGTGGAAGTTGCACGTCTTCCAAAAGATGTAAGTGTAGAAATTGAAGTTATTGCTATCGTTAAATAAAGAAATGTATGAAGCTCACTGAAAGAGAAATGATTAACTCTTTTAGTGGGCCTTTTTTATTCTCCGTTCAAAAATGCTTTGTAGACGAAAGCAAAGCGGCAGGGTGACTGACAAACAATTGTCAAAAATTACGTAAATTAGAGAAAATTATACTAATAAGTATTCAAATTTTTTAGAAAATTTGATAGACTATAAAAAGGAAAATATTCGGTAATAAAGAATATTGTATTTATATTTAGGCATCTAAGAAGAGAGGTGGTGAGAAAATGGAAGTTACTGATGTAAGGTTACGTCGTGTACAGACGGATGGTCGCATGCGTGCGATTGCTTCCATTACACTCGACAATGAGTTCGTAGTGCACGATATTCGTGTGATTGATGGCAATACAGGATTATTTGTTGCTATGCCAAGTAAACGGACGCCAGACGGTGAATTTAGAGATATTGCGCATCCTATTAATTCTACTACTCGTAATAAAATTCAAGAGATTATTTTAAACGAGTACCATAATTCAAGCGAGGAAGACGCGACAGAAAAGACAGAAGAATTAGAAGGAATTGGCGTATAGAAAAGGGGATAAGTGTAAATTTAACTATGGCAATTTATACTTATGATGAAAGTGAATAATAAGAACTCTTCATATTTGGAGAGTTCTTTTTATTTTGAGAATAAGAGAAAACGAGCAGTTTTTAAGACATACATATTAACATTCGAGCATAAGGTGCATTTGATTTGGAAATTCATCTTTTTGTCAAGTCAACATGCCTTGAAAATAGATGGGTTTTGCTATATAGTCATAAGAGAAAATGAGCGTATTGGAGGACTTACAGATGAGCAACATTTTTGCTGTCATTTTGGCTGCAGGTCAAGGTACACGTATGAAGTCCAAATTATATAAAGTGCTACATCCAGTATGTGGGAAACCAATGGTGCAACATGTGGTGGATCACATTCAAACGTTAGATGTGAAGCGCATTGTAACGGTTGTAGGACACGGTGCAGAAATGGTGAAACAACAGCTTGGTGATAAAAGCGAGTATGTTTTACAAGCTGAACAGTTAGGGACAGCTCATGCTGTACAACAGGCTGAGGCAATTTTAAGTAGCGAAGAAGGGACAACATTAGTTGTTTGTGGTGATACGCCACTTATCCGCCCTGAAACGATGCAAGCTTTGTTTGAACATCATCAAGCAAAGAAAGCCAAGGCAACAATATTAACAGCTATTGCTGAAAATCCAACAGGCTACGGTCGCATTTTACGTGGCGACAATGGACAAGTGGAGCAAATTGTTGAACAAAAGGACGCTTCAGCTGAGCAACAACTAGTGAAAGAGATTAATACGGGCACATATTGCTTTGATAATAAGGCCTTATTTGAGACATTAAAACTTGTGAAAAACGACAATGCACAGGGTGAATATTATTTACCTGATGTCATTGAAATTTTACAAAAGCAAGGTGAAGTCGTTGAAGCATATGTAACGGGAGATTTCGAAGAAACACTTGGTGTTAATGATCGTGTTGCTCTGTCTCAAGCAGAGGCGCTAATGCGTACGAGAATTAATGAAAAGCATATGCGTAACGGTGTCACAATTATTAATCCAGATGCAACATACATCAGCGCTGAGGCAATGATTGGTCGTGATACTGTCATCCAACCAGGTTCTATGATTGAAGGTACAACTGTTATTGGTGAAGATTGTATAATCGGACCAAACACACAAATCATTGATAGCCGTATCGGTGACCGAACAACTGTACATTCTTCTGTTGTACGTGAAAGCGCTGTAGCAGAAGACACAGCTATAGGACCGTTTGCAAATATTCGACCACTATCTGATATAGGTAGCCATGTGAAAATTGGTAACTTTGTAGAAGTGAAGAAAAGTAAACTAGGTAATGACACGAAAGTATCCCACTTAAGCTATATTGGCGATGCTGAAATAGGAAGCAATGTCAATGTTGGCTGTGGTTCCATTACAGTAAACTATGATGGGAAAAACAAGTTCCAAACAATTATTGAAGATGATGTATTTGTAGGATGTAATACTAACTTAGTAGCGCCAGTGAAAGTTGGAAAAGGTTCATTTATTGCAGCAGGATCTACAATTACAAAAGAAGTTCCTGAGGATGCACTTGCAATTGCACGTGCAAGACAAGAAAACAAACCGAATTATGTAAGCAAATTAAATTCAAAATAATTATCAACTAAACAGGAGGCCATCATGCCGTATCATTATGCAAACTCACAATTAAAAATATTTTCACTTAACTCTAACAATCCACTTGCTCAAGAAATTGCGCAAGAAATGGGTGTTGAATTAGGTAAATCTTCTGTTAAACACTTCAGCGATGGAGAAGTTCAAATTAGCATTGAAGAAAGTATTCGTGGTTGTGATGTGTTTATCGTGCAGTCTACTTCTGCACCTGTAAACGAACATTTAATGGAGCTTTTAATTATGGTAGATGCTGTAAAACGTGCATCTGCTCGTACAGTAAACGTTGTAATGCCTTACTATGGATATGCTCGTCAGGACCGTAAAGCAAAAGCACGCGAGCCAATTACAGCTAAATTAGTAGCAAACTTACTTGAAACAGCTGGTGCTACACGTGTTATCGTTTTAGATTTACATGCACCGCAAATCCAAGGTTTCTTCGATATTTTAATCGACCACTTGATGGCAGTACCTTTACTATCTGATTACTTCAAATCAAAAGGTATTCCAGAAGATGAAATCGTTGTTGTTTCACCAGACCATGGTGGTGTAACACGTGCTCGTAAAATGGCAGAACGTTTAAAAGCACCTATTGCAATTATTGACAAACGCCGTCCAAAACCAAACGTTGCAGAAGTAATGAACATTGTTGGTAATGTTGATGGTAAAGTGGCAATCTTGATTGATGATATTATTGACACTGCTGGTACAATTACAATCGGCGCAGACGCATTACGTGCTGCTGGCGCAAAAGAAGTTTATGCTTGCTGCTCTCACCCAGTACTATCAGGCCCAGCAATCGAGCGTATTGAAAACTCTTCGATTAAAGAATTAGTTGTAACAAATACAATCCAGCTTCCAGAAGAGAAAAAATCTCCAAAAATTACAGAGCTTTCAGTAGCTAAATTAATGGCAGATGCAATCTCTCGTGTCTATGAAAACAAATCTGTAAGTACTCTATTTGATTAATATATAAATAAACAAGAGCCGATATGTGGCTTATTAAGGACAAATCTACGTATACAAGTAGATTTGTCCTTTTTTCTAGGTTTACTTTGTTTGAATTTTCTTATAAAAGGGTATATGGTAGTTGTGACTTAATAATATTTACACTACTTTATGAAAAATAGTAAATATTATTATAGCCTTAATAAATGTCATTGAAAGTAGTGACATTTATAATAAGGCGTAAATAATTTTTCTTGGAAGGGGAAGTATAGATATGAGTACAGTATTAAGTGTTAAAAAGCGCGAAGCTGGGCACCGTTCGACATTAACCCAACTTAGAAAAGGGGGAGCCATTCCTGCAGTTATTTACGGCTATAAATTGCATTCTACCCCAATTTCTATATCAGCGAAGGAATTCAGAAAATCCATTCAAAAGAATGGACAAAACGGTGTGTTTTCGGTGGATTTAGATGGAGAAAAAGTGAATGTTGTTGTATCAGAAATCCAACAATGTTCTATGAAAGATGAAGTAAATCATATTGACTTTTTAGCAATTAATATGTCCGAAGCGATAGAAGCTGAAGTGCCTATTAAACTTGTAGGGGAGTCGGTTGGTGTTAGTGTTGGTGGCATATTAATGCAGCCTAACTTAGATGTGAAGATTAATGTAAAACCAGCAGATATACCAGAAGCTATTGAAGTGGATATTACTGAACTTAAAATTGGTGAAACAATAACAGTAGCAGATATTCGAGAAACGATTGATTTTGATATTCTTAGTGAAGATGGTCATACATTGGTATCAATTATGGCTCCGGCAGTCGTTGAAGAATCAGCAGTAGATAGTGAACAGGTACAAGAGTAAAAATATTTGTTAAGGAAAGGCTACTGAGGAAGCTAAGCTTCTTCAGTAGCCTTTTTATTTTATTTAGCAAGGGCATTGGCGCGTTATTCGTGCGTTTGCTTTCTTTTTAAGTCATAACCATTTCGCGATATGTATGGTTGAATTGAAAATTTTAAATAATATCAAGCCGTTATTGAACTTTTACTTTCAAAAATTGTCCAAACTGCTTTCTGAGTGCATGATATGGTAAAATAATGACTATTAGATTTGAAAGAAGAGGGATACTTATGAAAATTATTGTTGGTTTGGGAAATCCAGGTAAACCTTATGAGCATACAAGACATAATATTGGCTTCGATGTTATAGATGCATTAGCTGAAAAATGGGGTGCACCTTTAACTAATTCAAAGTTTAATGGTATGTATGCAACGGTACATCGTCCTGAAGGAAAGGTTCTACTTGTTAAACCTTTAACATATATGAATTTATCAGGGGAATGTGTTGGTCCCTTAATGAACTATTTTGATATTGATGTGGAAGATTTAATTGTTATTTATGACGATTTAGATTTAGAGACAGGTAAATTACGCCTGCGTCAAAAAGGTAGTGCAGGTGGACATAATGGTATTAAATCATTAATTCAGCATTTAGGTACACAAGAATTTAATCGCATACGAGTTGGGGTTAATCGCCCACCAGCAGGCATGAAGGTAGCAGATTACGTGTTATCAAAATTTTCAAAAGAAGATCAAGCAGTTGTTGGCGAAGCTATTGAAAAGTGTGTAAATGCTGTAGAAGCATCTCTTTCAAATCCATTTCTTGATGTGATGAATCGCTTTAACGGATAACAATCATGGATATTACAGTTGTTTAGGATGACGATTTAATTTATTTCTATTTCAGCGAGTGTTTTTTGTAGCGTCAGCTACAGGCCTACACAAAGCCGACTCCCGACGCAATTATACCGAGGTATAATTGGTGTTGTTTTTTTCTGCGACAACAGCTAACTAAATATATAGTATTAACCACAGTGCAAAACTATTCTCTATTTCTGAAATGACCTCTAAGACAAAATTGGAAGTGCATAATCTTTTTTCGAAATGTCTATACTTTAAGTAGTAAGTTGCTTAAAGGAGGATGATTTGGAGATGTCAGTTCGATATCGATGTCGGCATTGTGAAGTAGAAATAGGGACGCTACCATTTGATGCAGATGATACAATTCGAAAACTACATATTTTCGAATTGGGTGAAGCGGATGATTATGTTGAGAAAGATAAACATGGACAAACGACGGTGCACTGCATTTGTGAGCAATGTGAGGATTCGCTGAAACAATATCCAGATTATCACGCACTCAATAAATGGATTCAATAATTGGAAGGACGCTTTGGCGCACATTACGTGCGTCCAAAGCTTTTTCCGTTTAACTTCGCTCAGGCTTAGGCTTAAAGCCAATTCCGAACGAAATTATGCCAAGGTATAATGAAAAAATAAACAATAAAAATACGTATTATAGTACTAGATTACTAGTAATGGTGACGAGAATTATGCGTTGAAAGGAGCTTTTGACATTGGAAGTTTTACGACAGCTTGTGATGCAGGACAAACATATCACATCATTTTTACAGGAGATTCAGAGCGGTCATTCTGCAACACAGCTTATTACAGGATTAACTGGAAGCGCACGCCCGGTAATGGTTGATGCTTTATTTGAATATGTAAAAAAACCAATTTATATTGTATCTCCTAATCTATTGCAGGCTCAGAAAATGGCCGACGAGCTGGCGGGACTTTTAGGTGAGGAGCATGTTCATTATTATCCTGCTGATGAGTTTATTGCTGCTGATTTATCTGTTGCTTCCCCTGAGCTACGTGCTGAACGTATCGCAACACTTGATCGTCTTGCTAGAGGTGAAAAAGCTGTTTATGTAATACCGGTTGCGGGCTTGCGTAAAATGATGCAGCCTAAAGAGCATTGGTTACAGTATTTTTTACAAATAGCAGTAGGTGAGGATATTCAGGTTGATGAATGGCTCCAAACATTAGTGGAGATGGGGTACGTACGTAATTCGATGGTGACAACACCTGGAGAATTTGCGTTACGTGGTGGCATATTAGATATTTATCCTCCGTATTTAGAGTCACCGATTCGTATAGAATTATTTGATACGGAAGTGGACTCGATTCGAACATTTTCTGCGGACGATCAACGTTCCATTGATAAATTACAGAAGATTCGTATCCTCCCTGCGTCAGAAGTTATTTTGACAAAGGAAGAAAGAACGGCATTGGCAGGTCGTTTAGAAGCTGCGTTAGCGACAAGCTTAAAGAAAGTCAAGAAGCAGGAGACGAAGGAGTTACTGTATCAGCATATTCAATATGATATTGAATTGTTACAGCAAGGGAATTTACCAGACTATGTAAATAAATATGGTTCGTTATTGTATGAGAAGACAGCCTATTTAGGAGATTATTTTGTACACGACGGCATTGTGCTGTTTGATGAGCTCGGGCGCATTCAGGAGGTTATGGATGCATGGGAGCGTGAAGAAGATGAGTGGTTTTTATCTCTAATTGAAGAAGGAAAGATGGTGCATGATGTAAAGCCTGCATTCTCTTTAAAAGAGATTCTAGCAATGTTATCTCAGCAAAAGCTATATTTCTCATTATTTTCGCGAACTTTTGCAGGTGTATCCTTTAATAAGACGACGAACTTTTCTTGCAAACCAATGCAACAATTTCATGGCCAAATGTCATTATTACAAAGCGAAGTTGAACGCTGGCTACTCGGTAAATTTACTGTACTAATTGTGGCGAGAGATAAAGACCGTGTTAAACGTGTACAGCAAATGCTTGGGGAATATGATATTCATACGACAATTGGTCACCCGACAGAAGCGGGTATTTATATTTTGGATGGCTCGTTATCTAGTGGCTTTGAATTACCGTTACAGCGTTTAGCGGTAATTACAGAGGATGAGCTGTTTAAACAGCAGGCGAAGAAAAAAGCGCGTCCTCAAAAAATGACGAACGCAGAACGTATTAAAAGCTATACAGAAATTAAAGCTGGCGACTATGTTGTACATGTACATCACGGTATTGGGAAATATATTGGCTTAGAAACACTGGAGGTAAATGGTACACATAAAGATTACCTACACATTCGATATCGCGCAGATGATAAGTTGTATGTTCCAGTAGAGCAAATAGATTTAATCCAAAAATATGTAGCATCTGAAGACCGTGAACCAAAGCTACATAAATTAGGTGGAGCAGAGTGGAAAAAAGCTAAAGCTAAAGTATCCTCTGCTGTGCAAGATATTGCTGATGATTTAATAAAGCTGTATGCGAAACGTGAAGCCGAGAAGGGTCATGCATTTGCGATTGACAATGACGATCAGCGCAATTTTGAGGCTTCATTCGCTTATGAGGAAACAGAGGATCAGTTACGTTCAATTATCGAAGTGAAACGTGATATGGAACGTGAACGTCCTATGGATCGCCTCGTATGCGGAGACGTGGGATATGGTAAAACTGAGGTAGCGATTCGTGCAGCATTCAAAGCAATTCAGGACGGCAAACAGGTAGCTTTCCTTGTACCGACAACGATTTTAGCGCAGCAACATTACGAAACGATTCGTGAGAGATTCCAAGACTTTGCTATTAATGTAGGTCTCCTGTCTCGTTTCCGCACAAAAAAAGAGCAAACAGCAACGTTAAAGGGCTTAAAAGAAGGGCAAGTTGATATTGTTATTGGAACGCATCGAATTTTATCTAAAGACTTATTATTCCAAGACCTTGGATTGCTTATTGTTGATGAGGAGCAACGTTTTGGCGTAACACATAAGGAAAAAATTAAACAACTTAAGACGAATGTTGATGTATTAACACTAACGGCAACTCCGATTCCAAGAACACTTCATATGTCGATGGTAGGTGTTCGTGATTTATCGGTAATTGAAACGCCACCAGCAAACCGTTTCCCTGTACAAACCTATGTAATGGAGCATAGCGGTGCATTAGTCCGGGAAGCTATTGAGAGAGAAATGGCGCGTGGTGGGCAAGTATTCTACTTATACAATCGTGTAGAGGATATGGCTCGTAAAGTTGATGAAATTCAAACGCTTGTCCCCGAAGCACGTATCGGGCATGCACATGGGAAAATGACGGAGTCAGAATTAGAATCTGTCATATTAGCCTTTTTAGAAGGTGCCTATGATGTGCTTGTAACAACAACGATTATTGAGACAGGTGTAGATATACCGAATGTTAATACATTGATTGTTCACGATGCTGATCGAATGGGCTTGGCGCAGCTTTATCAATTGCGTGGGCGTGTTGGGCGTTCTAATAGGGTAGCATATGCGTACTTTATGTACCAACGTGATAAAGTTCTTACAGATGTAGCTGAGCAACGATTACAGGCGATTAAAGAATTTACAGAGTTAGGTTCAGGATTTAAAATTGCTATGCGTGATTTATCTATTCGCGGTGCTGGAAATCTGCTGGGGGCGCAACAACATGGCTTTATTGATTCTGTCGGTTTTGACTTGTATTCACAAATGCTACAAGAGGCGATTGCTGAGCGCCAAACGGGTGTGAAAAAAGAAGAGAAGCCTGACATTGAAATTTTATTGAGTATTGATGCGTATATTCCAGATGTATACATTCCTGATGGCTATCAAAAAATTCAAATGTATAAACGTATTAAAGCGATGGATCAAGTGGAGGAGTATGGCGAAATCACGGAGGAATTAGAGGATCGCTTCGGAGATCTCCCGATTGAAACAGAGCGCTTACTGCGAATTGCACGTATGAAGGTATGGGGCTTAGGTGCAGGCGTATTGTCGGTAAAAGAAAAGCAAAAAATTATCACAATATTGTTGTCTGAAGAGGGGACAGTACAAGTTGATGGCAGTAAAGTTGTTGAAGAATCCATGAAATTTGAACGAGCTGTCGGTTTTGGTATGGATGGTATGCAACTGAAATTAACAATTGATGAACGAAAATGTGGGAAATATCAACCCTTTGATATTTTAGAAGATATGATGCATATTATTGCTAACGCAAAAAAATAAAAATGATAAAAAGCTGACCTTATCTAACTAGGATAATGGTCAGTTTTTTATTATAGAAAAACAAAACGGTCTAGGATATCTTAATGAATGTTGACGTTGTTGCTGTGTTTACGCATAGAAAACTGTTGTTATGGACGCTACGTTAGCACTATGCTTACGCACAGAAAACCTTTGTTGCAGACGCAACATTAGCGCTGGCTCATACACAGAAAACCCTTATTAGTTGCGATGTTAGGGCTAACTTACGCACTGAAAATATCCGATGCTGTCGCTTCGCTTTCGCGCAATAAAAAATTTCTGTAAACCACCGTTAGCACTACACTTGTATACAGAAAATATATGTTACAGACGCAACGTTAGCACTACACGTACGCACAAAAAATATTTGATGCTGCTCCTTCACATTCGTACAGATACTTGCAGAAGTTTTATTTTACCATTATTAACTTTGGATGATATGCCAAAAGGTGCATGCGAATTGAAATTTTGATTGGACTGTAGATAGAGCGACTGCTTAAGAATCGTTTTTACAAATAAGACTGTGGATCTAGCTGATAAGAGCGAAGAGGTGAAAAGGATTAAATTACATAAAAACGCCTTTATAATAAAAATCCTTTTGGCTCATTGACGCAATAATATAGGTTGGATTATTATTATTTCTTGTTAAAATTTTTTTATAAATTATTTATAAAAGTTTATTTTTGTGGTTAATCTAAGATAAGTTGATTGAAGTTAAAATTCTATATGCTAAATGTATTTGAAGTACAATAATTTAGGTTTTAAGGTCTTTTTGAAAAATATTGTTGGGTGTGAAATCCTTTTTCTTCAGTTTTTGCATAGATTACTTCATAAAAAACCATACTAGAGTTGAAAAAAATTTTTATTGTAGCGAAAGCGAGGATTATGAATGAAGGCAACAGGAATTGTTCGTCGTATTGATGATTTAGGGCGTGTGGTTATTCCAAAAGAAATTCGTAGGACGCTACGTATTCGCGAGGGTGACCCGTTAGAGATTTATACAGACCGTGAAGGCGAAGTTATTTTAAAGAAATATTCTCCAATTAACGATTTAGGGGAATTTGCAAGGGAATATGTAGAAACATTATATGAAACATTAGGTACTCCAGCGTTTGTAACCGACCGTGATGAAGTAATTGCTGTCGCAGGAATCGGTAAGAAAGAGTATATTAATCGTCGTATTACATCTTTTGCGGAAAGTTTTATGGAAGAGCGTTCAACAAAAATAGAAAAAATGGAAACAACTATCGAGATTGTTCCTGGACAATATGAGCAAGTGAAGTCTTATTGTGCAACACCTATAATGGTGAATGGCGATCCAATCGGTTGTATTATCGTTTTATCTAAGGTACATTTTGTTGGTGAAGTTGAAGTGAAAGTTGCAGAAACTGCTGCTAACTTCTTAGCTAAACAAATGAATAGTTGATGAGAATAGAAAGTTATTGCGCTGACCTTTTTAGGCTGAACAATAACTTTTTTTCGTACATAGTTTTAAGGTAATCCTACCCGCGCGCGTCAAACTTTTGAGATATGCTATACTATTGGCATTGTTAAAGAAGGAAAGAGGGCAATTTATGTCGGAACGTTTTGGCATGAAAAGCTACATGAAGGGCGCAGCCTTACTTACAATTGCTGCCCTTATTGTGAAGGTTCTTAGTGCAATTTATCGTGTGCCTTTTCAAAACCTTGTTGGTGATGAAGGATTTTATATTTATCAGCAAGTATATCCAGTTATATCTATTTTTGTCGTATGGACATCTAGTGGATTTGCAGTAGCTATTTCTAAGATGCTTGCAGATAATGATTGTATTTTAGACCCGCTAGAGCGAAATCAAAAACGAAGCAGTATTATGCGTATTGTTTTTCGTTATTTAACAGTACTGTCGTTATTGTTTTTTGTTGTTTTATTTAGTGGAGCTGAAATAATTGCAAGGCTTATGGGCGATACGCAGCTTGCTCCTTTAATACGGACAGGTTCATTTATAGTATTTGTCATGCCGGCTCTTGCTATTTTAAAGGGCGGCTTCCAATCAAGAGGTATTATGGAGCCAGTTGCTTATGCACAAGTCCTTGAACAAGCGGTGAGGGTATCCGTCATTTTAGCGGGTACATTTATCATTATGAAGACGACAGAATCACTATATAGTGCTGGACAAATGGCTATAATAGGTACAGTTATTGGTGAAATTGTAGGTTTTATATTACTTGCGTTTATCTTTAAAAAACGTTTCGGTTTATTTAACGATAAGAAACAGCGGCGACGTATCGAAAATTTTCCTGTTATTAAAGAGGTCACGTTGCTAAGTTTAAGTGTAAGCATGAGTGGCCTATTGTTACTTGGTTATCAGCTAGTTGATTCCTTTACAATTTATTCATTATTAGTAGAAGGTGGAATGGATCAGAAGGTAGCTAAGATAACGAAAGGTGTTTATGATCGTGGGCAGCCGTTAGTGCAACTCGGAGTTGTCATTGCTTCTTCTCTTTCACTGGCTATTGTACCCCTTGTCGCACATATGTCCAAAAGACAGGAAGGCCGTAGTGCAATTCCGTTTATACAATTAACGTATAGAGCGTCCGTATTATTTGGGTGGGCAGCATCTTTAGGTTTAATACTTGTTATGCCTTATATTAACGCAATGCTCTTTAAAACGGATGCGCTGTCGGAAGTTCTTATGGTATATGTGTTACAAATCGTGCCTTTGTCGATTATTTTGACATTTACAGCTATTCTTCAAGGTTATGGTAAATTAAAAAAGCCAGCTTTATTTTTAATTGTAGGTTTTATATTAAAAATAATATTGAATGTGCTGACAATTAGTTTATTTGGTGTATTGGGTGCTGCTATTGCTAATAATGTGGGTCTATTGTTTACTGCCCTCATGCTTGTTATTTATTTAAAGAAAATAATTGCAATTCAATTAGCACCAACTAGTTTTTATAAAAAAGTTGGAATTGCATCACTAAGCATGGCAGTTGTAGTGCTAGTTTGGTTACAGTTTATACCATCGTTGTTAAGCCAATTTTTATCACCGCGATTTGTTGCGGTGGTAGCAGGTTTTACAGCCGTTAGTTTAGGGGCGTTTGTAATGGTCACAATAGTTGCTAAGTTACGAGTGCTAGGCGAAAAAGAGTGGTACTTACTGCCGTTTGGGCGCAAGATGGCAGTTTATCAATTGTGGTTAAATCGGAAGAGGTAGGTGGATTTATTGAATACTTTAACAGTTATTGGTCTAGGTGCGGGTGATTTTAATCAGCTGCAAATGGGTGTCTATAAAAAATTAAAAGCGGCTAGAAAATTATATGTACGTACAGTGGATCATCCAGTATTAGAAGAATTATCAGCAGAGGGCTTACAATTTGAAAGCTTTGACAAGATCTATGAAAAACATAGTTCGTTCCAGCCTGTTTATGAAGAAATTGCGGAAACGCTTGTGGCTGCTACGGCGATTGAAGATGTAATGTACGCTGTACCAGGACATCCACTTGTTGCGGAGCAGACTGTACAATTGCTGATTGCTGCTGCGGATGCGGAAAAAGTAAAATTAGTCATTGAAGGTGGACAAAGCTTCTTAGACCCAATATTCGGGGCATTAAAGATCGACCCGATTGAGGGTTTTCAGCTGCTGGATGGCACTAGTTTTTCTATGCATGACATTAACATGCGTCAGCATATTTTAATTGCTCAAGTGTATGATACATTCAGTGCGTCAGAAGTAAAGCTTACGTTAATGGAGAAATACAATGACGAATACCCTGTTACAGTAGTTACTGCAGCAGGCTCGGCACAGGAAAAATTAGTGACGGTACCACTTTATGAGCTCGATCAAAGCGTTGAGGTGAACAATTTAACAACGGTATATGTACCACCTGTGAAATCGCAAGAGGAGGCTTTAAGAGATTGGGCAACCTTCCGTCAAATTATTGCTGTTTTACGAGGTCCAAATGGCTGTCCGTGGGATCAAAAGCAAACGCATGAATCACTGAAAAAATATTTACTAGAAGAAGCGCACGAATATTTGGCGGCGGTAGATGCAGAGGATGACTTTGCGATGATTGAGGAGCTCGGAGATGTACTGTTACAAGTATTCCTTCATGCACAAATCGGAGAGGATCAAGGTTACTTTACATTGGAAGATGTATTAGCTTCAATAAGTGAAAAAATGATTCGTCGACACCCACACGTATTTGGAGATGTATCGGTAGAAGATGCAGAGGGTGTTGTAGCGAATTGGGAAGTTATAAAAGCAGAAGAAAAGGGAATAAGTGATAAGCCACTATTGGAAGAGGAGTACCGGGCGTCCTCTGCTCTACAAACTGCCTATAATTATCAAAAAAGAGCTGCAAAGGTTGGGTTTGATTGGCCCGATGTAGATGGTGCATGGGACAAGTTTGCGGAGGAATGGCAGGAATTTCGTAATGAGGTGACGAAAGGTACAAGTGCGTCACGTCTAGATGAATTTGGAGATGTCTTGTTCACGCTTGTGAATTTAGCACGTTTCTACAAGTTAAATCCAGAAGAGGCTATGTTACATGCCAATGAGAAGTTTGCGAGACGCTTTGGTTATGTGGAGGCAAAGGTAAAGGAAAGTGGAAAACCATTTTCTGATTATACATTAGAACAATTAGATGCTTTTTGGAGTGAAGCGAAGCAACTGGAAAAGGAGTAAAAGTATGCGATTAGATAAATTTTTAAAGGTATCACGTTTAATTAAACGCCGTACCTTAGCGAAAGAAGTAGCAGACCAAGGACGTATTACGATCAATGATAAGATCGCAAAGGCTAGTAGTGCTGTTAAAGCTGGAGACGAGCTAGCCATTCGTTTTGGACAAAAGATTGTGACAGCGCGTGTAGAAGAATTACGTGATACTGTGAAAAAAGAAGATGCCGCAAAAATGTTTACGATTTTGAAGGAAGAACGTCTTGAAAAAATTGAGCCTGAATTTATTGATGATGAAGATTAAATCAATTATTCCTCTGATAAAAGTGTAGCAACTTTGATAAAGTTGTCATGCTTTTAAGGTTGTCCGCATAAAGTGAACAGAAGCTAGGACGACTAAAGGAGGAAAAAAATGACGCTACATCAAGAAAGTAACCGTTACACAATTCCATCTGGAGAGCATATTTTAACGATTCGTAATCGTAAAAGAATGGACATGACTTCTGTAAAATCAATTGAACGCTTTGATCAGGAAGAGTTTTTCATTAAGACGTCCCAAGGGCATTTGTTAATCCGTGGAGAAGAACTGCATATCGTTCATTTAGATGTTGATAAAGGGTTATTGACCCTTGAAGGAACTGTAAAAACCTTACAGTATGACGAGGAGGAAAGTGGCTTCTCGAAAGGTTTCCTTCATAAGTTATTTGGATGATTGTTAGTGAACAATTTGTTCAACTATTAGTCATGGTTTTGAGCGGTATAGCAGTTGGATTCATTATTGATAGTGTAAGGCTCATTGTTTTTTCAACTCCAAAAAGGTCAAGCCTTCGAAGATGGATGATGGTATTTGAACTACTTACCTGGATTCTGCTTGGGGGCATGACATACTATTTATTATTTTGGCTAAAGGATGGCGCATGGCGGGCTTATGACCCGCTAGCGCAAATAGCCGGAATTTTTTTGTATCAAACATTTTTTCAGACTTTTTTACGTTTCATCGCAAGGGTTTTGGTGAATATAACATGGAGACCTTTGTGGTTCATCATACGATTAATATTTGCTACCATTCGACAAATTTTTATTTTATTAATAAATATTGGAGCATTTGTTTTAAGACCTTTTGTCAAAATTTATTCGTATTTGTCCAACACTTTTTTTAAAAAATTTCGATTTATCAAGTATAATAAAAGACAACAATAACTTTCGGAGGTGCGGGCATGACTAAACGTCGTTCATCAAATGATCGCCAACAAAACTATACTAAGCTTGATAATGACTATGTCCGTAACACGGATAAAGCTATAAATCGTAAAATTGAAGGGCGGAAACGGAAAATGCGCCGCATTGCCTTTTTTGCGATTGTACCAGTCGTTATTATTGCCGTTCTCGGAAATATACTTTTGAATCAAAATGAAACGCTAGCTGCAAAAGAGCAGGAAAAGGTTGAAGCGAAGGAGCATCTTTCTGATTTGAAAGAAGAGCGAGAATCGTTAAATCTTAGAATTAAACAGTTAGAGAATGATGAGTATATCGCAAAGTTACTACGCAAAGAGTATTTCCTATCCGAAAAAGGTGAAATAATTTTCATTATACCGGATGGAAAAGATGAAAAAGAAAAAAAGGGCGATATACCAGATAAAAAAGACGCCGTATCAGAAAAGAAAGGTAAAAAAGACGACTGAAAAGCTATGTATTGTTGACACTCTTTTTTTGTTATATATAATGAAGAGAGAAACTTATTGTAGTAAAAAGTTTGATAAATTGATTACATGACTCAAAAGAGTCGCTTAATTTTTAAGGAGGAGCATTTTTTTTATGTCAATTGAAGTAGGCAGCAAGGTACAAGGTAAAGTAACAGGAATCACAAATTTTGGAGCATTCGTTGAGCTGCCAGATGGCAAAACAGGCTTAGTACACATCAGTGAAGTTGCTGACAATTATGTAAAAGATATCAATGAGCATCTAAAAGTTGGAGATGAAGTTGAAGTAAAAGTGATGAATGTTGAAGCGGACGGAAAGATCGGTCTTTCAATCCGTAAAGCAAAGCCTCAAGCAGAGAGACCAGAGCGTCCGGAGCGTCCGGAGCGTCCAGAGCGTCCAGCACGTCCACGTCGCGATAATCGTTCTAATGATCGTAACGAGCGCCATCAACCAAAAGAGAATTTTGAACAAAAAATGGCCCGTTTCTTAAAAGATAGTGATGAACGTCTAGCAACACTAAAACGTGCTACAGAGTCAAAACGCGGTGGTCGCGGAGCTAGAAGAGGGTAGTTTGCTGACTGTTTTAATCGTAGAAAAAGTGTATAAATAGAGTTGGGATTAGCTTATATTAGGCTAATCCCTTTTTTTAATGATTTCTGTATACATTTCGTCTAGCCAAAAGTCGTGATTACTTTTTAAATTCTTTCAGTAAGTGTTTTCGTAGCGAAAGAAGTGAAACTTGTTGGCTAAAGCCTCCGGCGGATGTAAGGGCAAACGATTCTTACAACGTTGATGTCGGTCTCTTTTTCTTTTTAGGAGCAGGTAGGGGTGCTTGTTCAGTAGGTGTTTCTGAAGACTTTTTGGTTGGATGAACAACCATTTTAACAAGTAAAAACACACCGTATACACTAACGGCTAGTCCAGTAAGAAGTAAAAGTATTTGTACAGCGAATGGTAAATTAATAAGAATGGATACGAGAATGATCATAGAGCCGCTTCCACAAATTGAAGCAGCTTTCGTTAATGAATTCAAAGGAAATAAACCTCCTAGATAACGCGCTTTTTTCATTAATAGTATGCCATATTTTCAAGCGTATCACCATAACGTGGGGCTGATTCTATTTTACCGGGCGCTTTTCAATGAGTGGCAGCAATAAATTTTTTGTGCGACAGCAACAATAAGAGTTTTGTCTGTGCGAAAGCGAAGCGACAGCAACAACGGAGAGTCGTTCAAGAAGCCGTTTATAGGACAGGGTGTTTTTTAGTATTCGTTTCTCTATTTGCTGCCTCTACGTCTCATACAGTGAAGAAAAGAATAAGTAATGTGATATTGACTAATAGGTTACTTTATAGTTTAAAAGGCTGTTGTACTGTTAATTGACAAAAAAACAGGCGTCTCAGAATTATTTCTGAGATGCCTGTTTGAGATGACCCCTACGGGATTCGAACCCGTGTTACCGCCGTGAAAGGGCGGTGTCTTAACCACTTGACCAAGGGGCCTACTATGGTGGCGGCCGAGGGGATCGAACCCCCGACCTTACGGGTATGAACCGTACGCTCTAGCCAGCTGAGCTAGGCCGCCAATAAGATTATGGAGCGGAAGACGAGGTTCGAACTCGCGACCCCCACCTTGGCAAGGTGGTGTTCTACCACTGAACTACTTCCGCGTTTTTTAAAACAATTTATTTTAGCAACAAGTTATATAATACAAGCCTTTGTTACTAACGTCAAGTAGTTTTTTGAAAAAATTAATAAAAATATATGGTTTTATTCATTAATTATAGATTTGCTAATAAAAAGGGGGGATTATGATGGCTCATCACCATGATGAGCGGTTGATTTCCGTTCCCCTATGCACTGCAAGAGCTCATCTGGACGCTAATCCCAAGGAGTTACCTAGTCCCCACTTTCGATCAACTGCATAATAAATGTCATCCGCAACTTTTGGTGATGAGCCCTTTTTATGGGAAAAATATCAAACTTTTTGTTCTTAAGTAGAAAAGTATCATCGACACTGCTGACTATAGTAATTATGCCGAATAATAGAACATCGATCGGCGGAAAAGAAAGGGTTAGAGGGCATTAGCCCGCTTGTGGCATAGATTTTGTAAAGTATCGTATATAACGACAATGGGGAATAATCACCTAAATATTATGTTGTTTAAAACCAACCTCATAGAAAACGGTTTTTCTAATCTTGTACAGCTTATATTTCATGTAGGAATTGTTGCCATTTCTCGTATTTATGCATATGTATTCGTCGAAATGTTTATATTTTTTTCTGCCACCGTCAGACAATCTTTCCATACATAATTTTTTATAATAGCTCCAAAAGTGCTGAAAGGGGATAGTGAAATGACGAGTATTGAATGGTATAACACGGCAAATGTAGATGAACAAAAATTAGGAGTGAAAAAAAGGCAATTGTTAATAGGTTCTTTATTTTTTTTAACATCCTTCTTTTTAGCTCAGTCCGTTGTATTTGAAGCGGCCGTACCTTTCTCGATTCCTTTGTGGGCAATTATTCGAACGAAGTATAAGGAATACGCCAAGTATGTTTTGTTTGGTGGTCTGATAGGATGTTTTTTTCTTGGATTTGGACAAGTCTTTATTTTAGCATTGCAAATCCTTATGTATGAATGTATCATGCGCTTCCGTTATTGGCAGTTGCCACAAAGTATAGCTGTCTCTTTGGCGGTACTGGTTGTGCAAATAATGTGGCAGGGGGTTATGCATCAGGGTTTACCGCCGGTGCTTGTGCAATTTTATGTAGGTTGTGAAGCGGCTTTAGCTCTTATTATGACGTTGTTTATGCAAGTGTTGTTTGTTAATTCTTATGAATGGTTTACGAGCCATTGGACTTATGAGAAGTTGGGTTCTGGATTAGTTGTATTTGCTGCTATGCTTACAGGGATGCAAGCAGTTGTCATTAGCTATTTTTCACTTCCCATTTTTTTATTACAACTATTAATTTGCTTCGGTGCCTTAGTAGGGAGTGTACCGTTAGCGACAGTTATCGGAGCAGTGCTCGGAACGCTTATTGGCATTGCAAAGCTTTCGTTTACGGGTATGCTTTCTGTGGCCACATTAACTGGATTGTGTGCAGGGATGGGGGCCCGCATTGGAAGATTTGGTGTAGCAATTGGCAGCATTTTGCCAAGTGTGTTTTTTTTATTTTACGATGCAACATTGCCGTTAGATAGCGTTTATTTTACATCGATTGCAGTTGGGAGTATTGCTTTTCTATCCATTCCGAAAAAATATTCTGATAAGGTGCGGAACAAGCTGTTTCCGCAGCGTGAGGAGGTCTTACTTGCCCGTCAAAGTTGGTTAACGGAGCATGTTACGTTTAAATTAGAGCACTTTCAGCACTTTGTACAATTTATGAAGGAACTTGTGTTTGAGCGCTTTATGACAGCCCCTATAGAGGAGGCAAAGGAAGTGTCGCCGATGAACACATGCCTAAGCTGTTTCCGCTATGATCGCTGTTGGGGAGCGCAAACCAACGGAATGGACAAGCTAATGACAGACTGGTTTCATATGAAAGGAGTTGGAAAGGATTCAGGTATTCATCGTGTCGAAGAACAAATACGTTATAAATGCGTGAAATCAACAAAAATTTTCGAAGAATTGGAGACAGAGCTGTACAGAGAGCGTATTAATGGTCAGTATTTTCATGGTAAGAAAATGATTGCCCTTCAGTTACGTGATATGAGCAATCATCTAAATCAGTTAATAGCGGAGATGAAAGAAGAGACTATTTCATTCGCTAGTGTGGAAAAGGACATTACTCAACGGTTAAAGGATGCACATATTGAATGTTTTCAACTAGATGTGTTAAGTAATAAGCCGGGAGCACGAAAAATTGTCTGCGCTTTAGCACCAGCACGCGTCAATTGGGAGGAAGACACAACAGTAGCCGAACGGATGATATTGCCGATTTTATATGATATTTTTGAAGAACCATTTGAAATTGAAAAGGTAGTAGCAAGCGATATACCATTTCGCCATATTCAAGTAAGCTTTAGATCAGCTATTAGCTTTGAAGTAGAGTATGATATATATAGCATGTCTAAAGATGCGACGTTATATTCCGGTGATTCCCATGCATTATTTCAATTACACCCAGGACTATTTGCAATTTTATTGTCAGATGGTATGGGGCAGAGTAAAGAAGCACAGCATGAGAGTAGAAAGTTAATACATTTAATGCGAGAATGTTTAAATTACAACATGAACCCAGAGACTGCGATGCACACGTTGCATTATGTCATGTCCTTAAAGCAACAAAATGATATGTATGCAACGCTTGATTTTGCACTTGTCGATTTACAACACGGTGATTTATGGTCGTGGAAGGCTGGGGGAATGTCTACGTATATTTTACGTGGGAAAGAGGTGCTAAAGGTTGAAAGCAATGCAGCTCCTGTAGGTTTTTTATCCATTTCAGCAGTAGAGGCAGAAAAAAGAAAGCTTAAGGCGGGCGATGTAATTTTGATGCACTCTGATGGGTTGTTTTCAAGTGTTGATGATTGGGACGAGCAGGAAGAGACATTTTTAGCGTATGCTCAGCAGGTAGCGAGCACTACTAAAACTATACAGGAAAAATTAACGACGATTATGCAATCTTTCCAGTCTTACTATGACATTGAAGACGATTGCACTGTATTGATGCTAGAGGTTACACATGTTGTCCCTACGTGGGCCGTGTTTAGACCAGTTCAGCACTCTATGAGCAATTCATGATAATAGAAAACGAAAAGGGGAGGAGAAGCGTTTGTCACTTGAATTAAAGGTCAAAAAAATCATTGAAAAAGAGCAATTATTACAGCAAGACGACCATCTTCTCATCGCCGTTTCAGGTGGAGTGGATTCAATGGCTTTACTCCATTATTTTGTAAAAACAAAAGATCAATGGGGAATTACGGTTGAAGCCGTACACGTTGATCATATGCTAAGAGATGAAGCATCGGCTGAGGACAGAGTTTTTGTCCAAAAATATTGTGATGAATATGGTATATACTTATATGCAAAAGCTATTCCAATACCAGAGATTATGGCTTTAGAAAATGGCAATACACAGCTTATTTGCCGTAGAGAACGTTATCAATATTTTAAAGAGGTCATGGAAAAAACGAATGCTAGTAAGCTTGTAACTGCACATCATGCGGACGACCAACTGGAGTCAGTATTAATGGCCCTGACAAAAAATGCAACGATAAATGGTATGCAAGGTATACGTTCACAACGTATTTTTGAAGGAAAAACATTAATTCGTCCGTTTTTAACGGTTACAAAGTCCGAAATAAGGGAATATTTACTTAAGCAGGGGTTAGATCATCGTGAAGACGCTAGCAATTCTAAGGACACCTATGTACGAAATCGTTTTAGACATCATGTGGTGCCATTGTTGGAGGCAGAAAATCCGCGAGTAACAGAGCAGGTAACCCATTTTACAAAGCAATTGCAAGAAGACGATGCCTATTTAATGAATTTAGCGGAGGATGTATTTTCTAGAATAGTAAAAAGAATTGACGAAAATACATATAGCATGGAAATTAAGGCTCTTCAATTGGAACCACTTGCTTTACAAAGGAGGCTCATTTTAATACTATTAAACTATCTTTACAAAGATTCAAATACGATACAAAGTTATGCTTTATTGACTTCTATTACAAAGCTTTTTGATAGGACAGCGGGGTATGCTGAAGTTCACTTGCCAGAAAATTTTATAGCAGTTCGCCGTTATGAAAAATTTATGATTCAGAAGAAAGAGACATTAGAAGGTCAAGCTTCTCCTGATAAAATGATTATTTCGACTGCTAATGGGTGGACAACACTGACAAATGGTGAACGTTTATGCGTAGTCGAGTTGCCTGATTTATCGTCTAAAATGCTGACGGATACTGCACAACTTTTTTATTTTAATGCTAGCAAACTCAAACTTCCACTCTATGTTAGAGCGCGTAAGGAAGGGGATAGAATGCTGTTAAAAGGAATGGATCGGCCGAAACGCTTATCTCGCCTTTTTATAGATGAAAAGATTCCTTTGAATGAGCGGAATAGCTGGCCGTTACTGATTTCTCAATCTGAAGAGGTCGTAGCGGTAATTGGTGTGCGTATGGGAATGTTGTTTTCAACCTCTCCGCAACCAAACGATGATACAGTGCTCATCGTAGACTAAGGTCTTTGTAAAATTTCACCGCACATGGTTGAACATTTTTTATACACACGAGGAGGAATCAAAATGTTACAAAATGACATCGAAAAAGTTATGATTACAGAAGAACAATTGCAAGAAAGAATTGCTGAATTAGGAGCACAATTGACAGAGGAATATAAAGATTCATTCCCGTTAGCTGTTGGTGTTTTAAAAGGAGCTATGCCTTTTATGACAGACTTAATGAAACGTTTCGATTCTTTCATTGAGCTAGATTTTATGGATGTTTCTAGCTATGGTAATGCAACTGTTTCATCTGGGGAAGTAAAGATTCTAAAGGATTTAAATACAAGCGTCGAAGGGCGTGACGTAGTAATAATCGAGGATATCATTGATAGCGGCTTAACGTTGAGCTATTTAGTCGACTTATTTAAATACCGCAAAGCAAAATCCATCAAAATCGTTACATTGTTAGATAAACCATCAGGTCGTAAAGTAAACTTAGCTGCTGATTATGTTGGTTTTGAAGTGCCAGATGGCTTTGTTGTAGGGTATGGTTTAGACTACGCAGAAAAATACCGTAATTTACCGTATATCGGCATTTTAAAGCCAGAAGTTTATTCTTTCTAAAAGTAAGAAGTTAACGAAAGAACACCAGCTATGAAAAGTAAGAGCCTCCAGCGAAGGTCATAGATTTTTAGGTTTTTTTACTTTCCTTCGCAGTGTTTACGTAGCGAAAGTGAAACGTCAGCTACAAGGTTCTATCTGTGCGACAGCAGCAGACAGCACGCAACTGAGTAACCAACATCACGTTGACCTAAAGCTGATTCTGGATGCAATTATGCCGAGGCGCAATTGATCATAAATCTAAAAATCTAGGCACATTGTACTGAATGAAGTATCGGATACAAACGCTGGAACATAGTAATTAAATGCATAAATATGTTTTGATTTCGACAAAAATTGCACGAAACTTTTTTTATGTAGGGCTTTTCGTTGTATGATGAAATCATGATATGTTAAGATTTTACTTATAATTTTTCTGTTGTAATGAGGAGGCTGGAGATGAATCGAATATTTCGATATACCATATTCTATTTACTGATTTTCTTAGTGATTATCGGTATTTTTGGTACTTTCAATGGTGGAACTTCACCAACGAAAGAGTTAACTTATCATGAGTTTATAGAAGCTCTTGATAAGAAAGAAATAACAAGTGCTACAATTCAACCTGATAAATCAGTATACATCGTTGAAGGTACATTGAAGGGATATGAAAAAGGAGAAAGCTTTACTGCAAACCTTCCTACCAATAACCAATCTTTAATGGATCGCATCGATGAGGCTGCTAAGGATAAGAATAGTAATATTACATTTTTAACAGCGCCAGAAACAAGTGGATGGATTCAGTTCTTTACAGGAATTATTCCTTTCATCATTATCATTTTCTTATTCTTCTTCCTAATGAGTCAATCTCAAGGTGGCGGTAATAAAGTGATGAGCTTTGGTAAAAGTAAAGCCAAACTTTATGACGATCAGAAGAAAAAAGTTCGTTTTACAGATGTAGCGGGTGCTGATGAAGAGAAAGCAGAGCTTGTTGAAGTTGTTGATTTCTTAAAAGATCACCGTAAGTTCACTGAGATTGGTGCTCGTATTCCAAAGGGTATCTTACTTGTAGGTCCTCCTGGTACAGGTAAAACATTACTTGCACGAGCAGTAGCAGGTGAAGCAGGCGTACCATTCTTCTCGATTTCAGGTTCTGACTTCGTAGAAATGTTCGTCGGTGTCGGTGCATCACGTGTTCGTGACTTATTTGAAAATGCAAAGAAAAATGCACCTTGTATCATCTTTATCGATGAGATTGATGCAGTAGGTCGTCAACGTGGCGCAGGTCTTGGTGGTGGCCATGACGAGCGTGAACAAACATTGAACCAATTGTTAGTTGAAATGGATGGTTTCGGGGCAAACGAAGGTATTATTATTATCGCTGCAACAAACCGCCCAGATATTTTAGATAAAGCTTTATTACGTCCTGGTCGATTTGACCGTCAAATTACAGTAGGACACCCTGATGTAAAAGGTCGTGAAGCAATTCTAAAAGTACATGCGCGCAACAAACCTTTATCAGAGTCAGTGGACTTAGCAGCTGTTGCACAACGTACACCAGGTTTCTCGGGTGCCGACTTAGAGAACTTGTTAAATGAAGCAGCACTTGTAGCGGCTCGTAAAAGTAAACGTACAATTAATATGGCAGATATCGATGAGGCATCTGACCGAGTAATTGCAGGTCCAGCAAAAGCTAGCCGTGTTTACTCAGCGAAAGAGAAGAAACTTGTATCGTTCCATGAAGCTGGCCACGTAGTTGTTGGTTTAGAGCTAGATGAAGCAGATACAGTACACAAAGTAACGATCGTCCCTCGTGGCCAAGCTGGAGGTTACGCGATTATGTTACCGAAGGAAGAACGTTTCTTCACAACAAAACAAGAACTATTAGACCGTATTGCTGGACTTCTTGGTGGTCGTGTGGCAGAGGAAATCGTCCTTGGCGAAGTATCTACTGGTGCACATAACGACTTCCAAAAGGTAACAAGTATTGCACGTGCCATGGTCACTGAATATGGTATGAGTGAAAATCTTGGTGCAATGCAGTTTGGTTCAAGTCAGGGTGGGAATGTATTCCTTGGTCGTGACTTTAATTCAGATCAAAACTACTCTGATTCAATCGCTTATGAAATTGATAAGGAAATGCAAAAAATTATCGATTCGCAATATGAGCGTACTAAACGAATCTTAACTGAAAAACGTGGATTACTTGATTTAATTGCTAACACGTTGATGGAAAAAGAAACATTGAACGCGCAAGAAATCGAGCATTTACGTGATCACGGTGTCTTACCGGAACCAGAGGTAGAACCGGTTGTAGAAAAAGCTCCTAAAGCTGAAGCTCAACCAGTATTAGATGTGGTTGGTGAACCAGTCGTTAAGAAAGAGTTGCTTAACAATGAACCAAATCCAACAACAGGTGATTTACCTAAAGAGGACATAGGGCCGAATGATACATCAAAAGGTATCGATGAAAAGCGTGATTAATATGGGAAAGACTGTTTACGATTTTAGTAAGCAGTCTTTTTCTTTGCCTTTTTTCTGTATTAGGTATTACGATAATTTTATATAGGTTCTTTAATATTTTAGAGCCAAAATAGATAGGAGTGATGAAACGTGGGTAACGTAACATTGAATAATGGTTTAGAAATGCCGTTAATCGGCTATGGCGTTTTTCGAGTACCTGAAGGAGACGATTTGGCTGAAGCGGTAAAAACAGCTATTGCAAAAGGTTACCGCAGCATTGATACAGCGCAAGTATATCGCAATGAAGAAAGTGTAGGGCGAGGAATTCATGCAGCGATTGATGAGGGCTTAGTAACACGTGAAGAACTATTCGTAACATCAAAGGTTTGGAACGATGGACTTTCCTATGAAGAAACACTTGCAGCTTATGATAGTAGTTTAGAGAAATTAGGATTAGATTATTTGGATTTATATTTAGTTCACTGGCCGGGTATAGATACAAATTATGTTGATGTTTATAAGGCACTTGAAAAAGTTTATCAGGATGGACGTGTACGCTCAATTGGTGTTAGTAATTTCCATGTTCATCATTTAGAACATTTATTAAAGGAAACATCAGTTGTTCCTGTTATTAATCAAATTGAATTTCACCCGCACTTAACTCAAGAGGAAGTACGTGCATTTTGTAAGGAGAAAGGAATACAGGCCGAAGCTTGGTCACCACTAATGAATGGTTCTCTATTGGAAGAATCATTGATTCAGCAGCTAGCTTCTAAATATGGCAAAACACCTGCACAAATTGTGTTACGCTATGATGTTCAGCATGGTGTAGTCACTATTCCAAAAACAATGACTCCTGCACGAATGACGGAAAATCTAACGGTCTTTGACTTTGCATTAACGGAGGAAGAAATGGCTCAGTTAGATGCACTAAATGATGGATTACGTTGCGGACCAGACCCAGAAAAATTTAATTTTAAATAATATGTAAGGAGCTACCTAATATGAGGGTGGCTCCTTTAGTATGGTTCTTCGGCAAAATGAGGGGTTGATTTCCGTTCCGACTGGGCGCTTTCCTGTGGGCGTCCGATGAGCCGCTTCACTCGCGATGCTCGCTCCAGGGTCTCGGGCCAACAGATGTTTTTTGCGCGAAAGCGTAGTGCTAACGAAGCGGCAGCAGCACCGATGTTGGTCACGGAGGTGTTATCGCAGGTTGTGATGCTTTTAGCCCCCGTTCCTCTATTGCTGATCCCAAAGGAGTCGCCTAGTCTCCACTCCAATCTACCAATGCGCAAAGATGTATTTTCTGGCATGGACTAATTTATAGTTATAGAACGAGACTACAGCAATATTGTTTATCTATGTACGAAAGCGAAACATTAGCAATAACAGTTGTACAATTACTTCCCTGTTATAAGTCGCAATATTACTCACTTTTGAAATGAATAAAATTTATAAAAATTTACGCTATCGCTGATTGGAGTGGAAGGCTACTCGACTCCCGTGGGAAAGCGAGACAGGAGAGACCCTGCACGGAGCGCAGCGGAGGAAGCGGCTCGACGTTCGCCCACAGGAAAGCGAGTAGCCTGGAACGGAAATCAACTTCACGCTTTAATATAGATTTAATTTGAAAGGAGCTACCTAATATGAGGGTGGCTCCTTTTAGGAGTAAGAGTGAATGCTATTTCGTAGGAATAAAAGTGTGGTATCATTTTCTAAAGTGTTTAATTTGATTTTTTGTGCATGAGTATGCATTGTTTTAGTTGTATCAATTGCATAGTGACAGGTACAATTACGATGAGGGGCAATAAATTAGGAGGCATCAACGATGATTTTAGTTTTAGATGCAGGAAATTCGAATATCGTATTAGGTGTCTATGATGACAACGATCAATTGGCCTTCCATTGGCGTATGGTGACAGACCTTCATAAAACAGAAGATGAATACGCAATGCAAGTATTATCTTTCTTTAATCATGCAGGCATTTCATTTGAAAAGGTTAAAGGCATTATTATATCCTCTGTTGTACCACCAATCATGTTTTCGTTAGAAGCGATGTGTCAAAAGTATTTTCGAAAAAAACCGCTCGTCGTAGGACCAGGTGTGAAAACAGGATTGAATATTAAATATGAAAACCCTCGTGAAGTTGGCTCGGACCGTATAGTGAACGCTATTGCGGCTCTTGATGATTATAAAGCACCATTGATTATTGTTGATTTTGGTACTGCCACGACGTATTGTTACTTAAACAAAAAAGGCGATTATATGGGCGGTGCTATCGCTCCGGGTATTTCGATTTCAACGGAGGCGCTTTATACACAGGCAGCTAGATTGCCGCGTATTGAAATATTGCGCTCTACACATATTGTTGGAAAGACAACCGTATCTGCTATGCAGGCTGGAATTTTTTACGGCTTTGTGGGGCAAGTTGAGGGAATTGTTAATCGCATGAAAGCACAAAGTAAGGAAGACCCTTTAGTAATTGCTACTGGAGGATTAGCAAATTTAATTGCTGGGGAGACGCAAGCTATTGATGTAGTCGACCCGTTTTTAACATTAAAAGGCTTATATAAGCTATATAAACGCAATCAATAAGAAATGAGGGACATTTCATTTATGAAAGACTATTTAGTACGCGGTTTAGGATTCAACGGGCAGGTTCGTGTTTTTGCGGCTTGTACAACAGCAACAGTAGGAGAAGCGCAACGACGTCATAATACATGGCCTATTGTTTCAGCAGCCCTTGGTCGTTCTATGACTGCTGGGGTGATGATGGGTGCCATGTTAAAAGGTGAGGAAAAAATCACTGTTAAAATTGAGGGGAACGGTCCAATCGGTCCAATGGTAATTGACAGTAACGCACGCGGTGAAGTACGCGGCTTTGTGACAAATCCTCATGTTCATTTCGATTTAAATGAGCACGGTAAGCTTGATGTTCGAGCAGGTGTTGGAACAGAGGGTGCATTAACGGTCGTAAAAGATCTGGGCTTGAGAGATATGTTCTCTGGACAAACGCCAATTGTATCAGGTGAAATTGCTGAGGACTTTACTTATTATTTTGCTACATCAGAGCAAGTGCCTTCATCAGTTGGTTTAGGGGTTTTAGTAAATCCTGATAACACAATTCTTGCAGCTGGTGGTTTTATCCTACAATTAATGCCAGGCTGTGAAGAAGAGACAATCAATGAAATTGAGCAGCATCTAGCTACTTTAGAGCCGGTTTCAAAAATGATTGAAAAAGGTTTTACACCTGAGCAAATTTTAGAGGCTGTATTAGGAGAAGGCCATCTACAAATTTTAGACTCCATGCCTGTAGAATTTAAATGTCAATGTTCAAAAGAGCGATTTGGTGCAGCGATTTTAGGGTTAGGGACACAGGAAATTCGAGAAATGATTGAAGAGGATGGCGCAGCGGAAGCGCAATGTCACTTCTGTTTAGAAACATACCGTTTCTCAAAAGAAGAGTTAGAAGGATTTATTGATGAGCTCAACGCGTAATCGAAGACCTTTATCCGCTGGAACACCTAACCAAACGCCCTTACTGCAACGCCGCCTTAAGACAAAACCAGCTTTAACAGTAATTGCAATCTTGTTATTAGGAAATATTTTATGGTTTATTACTTGGTTAATCCCTAATAAAGACCAGGAAATTGGTAGCGACGAGCAAGTCGCTGCCGTTGACGGGGAAGTTATTACACGACAAGAGTGGATGATAGCCATGGAAGAACGCTATGGTAAAGAGACGCTACAAAATTTAGTGAATGAATCTGTAATGGAAAAGGCAGCTAAAAAATTTAAAATTCAAGTGACGGATAAGGAGATTGATTTAGAGTTAGCCTTAATGCGTTCTGCTCAAGATAAATTTGATACTACCATGCAAAACCTTTCATCAGAGCAACTACGACAAAAAATTCGTTCACAGCTTATTTTGGATAAAGTGTTGACGAAAGATGTGGTTATAAAAAAAGGTAGTATTGAGAAATATTACGAGGAAAACCAGGCGCTTTATAATACGAAAACAAACTATCGTACGAATTTTATAGAGGTGGATTCAAAAAAAGCTGCTGAGGAAGCATTAAGTGAAATGAAAAATGCCTCTGATTTTTCGGTACTGGCACGTGAAATATCCGTAGACAGTGCGTCGGCTAGCTTAGGTGGAGATGTCGGTTTCCTTACAGAAAACCAAGAAAATATCGATCCAGCTATTTTAAAAACAGTGAAAGCTTTAAAAGCAGGTGAGATTAGTAAAGCGTTTAAGCTTGCTAATGGTCATTATGGAATTGTACAAGTACAAGAGATATTAGAAGGTCAATCCTTTACATATGATGATGTGAAAGAACATATTGAACGTGAGCTTGCCTTAGAGCAGTTGTCACAATCTGTTACACCAGAAGCATTTTGGTCTGAATTTAATGCAACTTGGTACTACGGTGAAGCGAAAAAAGTTAAATAACAGATTGCTCTGAAATGAGTAGCAATTATGCCTCGGCATAATTCCGTGACATCCGTCGGAGGCTTTAGGTCAACAGATGATTTTTTCGCGGAAGCGTAGTGCTGACGTAGCGGCAGCAACGTGTTTGTATGTGCGAAAGCGAAGCGACAGCAACACGGTTTTATCTGTGCGAAAGCGAAGCGACAGCAACACGGTTTTATCTGTGCGAAAGCGAAGCGACAGCAACACGGTTTTATCTGTGCGAAAGCGAAGCGACAGCAACAACAACAACAGCACCGATGTTGGTCACTCAGTCATTGCCACAGGACGTGGCGTTCTTAGACTGACTTCCTCTATTTCGGCTCACCATATAAAGAGGAGATGACTTCTGTATCTGTCACCTCGCTTTCGCTACAAAATCCATTAGCTGAAAAAAGTTAAAGAATCTGCGAGATATCTGCGGGAAAAGTGAGCCAGGGAAAACCCCTGCAGACGTTTAGCGTCACAAAGCAACGGCCACCCCAGGATATTGAGCGGATTTTTATTTCTCTTCATACGCAAAAGTCGACTGAAAGCTTTATGGCGTTATTACGCCAAGGCGATATTATTATAAGTTGAGGTTGAATCGGATGTAATAAATATTCTGAAAATATAAGTTATATTTATTGACAATCGAATGGAAAAATTGATAAAATCAAAAATAAGTAAAACCTATAAAATTAGTAGGAATTAGGAGTGGATTGATAAATGAGTAGATTAGCAAATTCAGTAGCTGAATTAGTTGGTAAAACGCCAATTGTTAAATTAAATCATGCAACAGGTGAAAATGAAGGTACTGTTTATGTAAAATTAGAATACTTTAACCCAGGTAGCTCAGTAAAAGACCGTTTAGCTTTAGCGATGATTGAGGCGGCTGAGAAAGATGGTACATTAAAGTCAGGTGGTACAATTATTGAGCCTACTTCTGGAAATACAGGTATTGGTCTTGCAATGATTGCTGCAGCTAAAGGCTATAAAGCAATTTTAGTAATGCCAGAAACAATGAGCTTAGAGCGTCGTAACTTATTGCGTGCTTATGGTGCAGAACTAGTATTAACACCTGGACCAGCAGGTATGAAAGGTGCAATTTCTAAGGCGGAGGAATTGTCTGCGGAGCATGGCTACTTCTTACCACAACAATTCACGAACCCAGCTAATGCTGTTGTTCACCGTTTAACTACAGGTCCAGAAATTGTAGAAGCGTTTGAAGGTTTAACATTAGATGCATTTGTTGCTGGTGTTGGTACAGGAGGTACAATTACTGGTGCTGGTGCTGTGCTAAAAGAGAAATACCCAAATATTGAAATTATTGCTGTTGAACCAAAAGATTCACCGGTACTTTCTGGCGGTCAACCAGGGCCACATAAAATTCAAGGTATCGGAGCTGGTTTCGTTCCTGAAGTGTTAGATACAGATGTATACTCTACTGTATTCCCAGTTGAAAATGAGATTGCTTTTGATGTAGCTCGTAAAGTAGCGCGTGAAGAAGGTATCTTATGTGGTATTTCATCAGGTGCAGCTATTCATGTTGCGATTGAAGCAGCGAAACGTTTAGGTAAGGGTTCAAATGTTCTTGCAATCGTACCTTCAAATGGGGAACGTTATTTATCAACACCTTTATATCAATTTGAAGACTAATCTAATTATTTGTACGTAGGGGCTCCTTTAACGAGGGGCCTTTTTTTATTATCAATAATGCCTCGGCATAATTGAAAATAAAAATTGCCCGTAAATGTTAGTGGTATAACTAACATTTATGGGGCAGTTCGAAAAAATGGAATTAGGATAGACTTCACTAGGCAACTGTATTACTTAAAATCTTTACGAAGCCATTGTTAGCGGCCGTGTTTATTATTTGATAAATAGAGTCTAGTGCTTTATCAGTATTCAAGTTAAGATGGAATCACACATCATATGACTAAAAGGGGAATAGCAATTTGAAGACAATACTTACGAAAACAATATCGATGGATGCAGACTCGTTTTTTTATAGTTATAAGAAGCAAACAGAAGCACAACAAGCACATATTTTTTTAGAAAGTGGACGCGGAGGAAATTTTACGATAGCTGCTTGGAATCCGTTAGCTACAGCGCAATCGGTTGAGAATGGTTTACTTATAAAGTGGAGAAATGGTGTGACTGAAAATTTAAAGGGTGAGCCTCTTGATTTATTAGAGAAATTAGTAGAGAAATATCACGTTTCTTATAATGCTGAGCTTCCTGTTTTTCAAGGTGGAGCTATTGGGTTTGTAGCATACGATTACGCTCGTAAAATTGAAGTGTTGCCTACTACTGCTATAGATGATTTACATGTACCAGATATATATTTTTATATGTTTGATTGCTGGGCGGTACACGATGTGAAAACAAATAAAGTTACGCTTATGAAGTTAGCAGACTGTAATGTAAATTTGGAGGAATGGGCTAATGCGTGGCAGGGGGCAGCGCAAGAAGGATTGCTTAATCGTAAATTTGAAAAAGCAAGTGCTGTAGAAATCGTAAATGATGAAAGTGAACTGTTAGTATCATTCGCTGGAACGGCTTTTGAGGAAGCGGTGAGTAAAATCCAAACGTACATAGCGCAAGGTGATGTATTTCAAGTGAATTTGTCAGTGCGTCAATCTAAAAAGTTAAACGCAACTGCAATGGATGTATATGAAGCGTTACGTGCATTTAATGCTTCACCGTACATGGCGTTTATAGAAGCACCGGATTTTGCTGTCGTTTCTGGTTCACCTGAGCTTTTGGTGAAGCGTCACGGTAACGAATTGTCTACTCGACCGATTGCTGGTACACGACCAAGAGGGAAATCAGAGGCAGAGGATTTAGCATTAGCACAGGAATTAATTGATAACGACAAAGAACGTGCTGAACATGTAATGCTTGTTGATTTAGAGCGCAATGATTTAGGAAGAGTATCTACGTATGGGACGGTTGAGGTGGATGAGTTCATGGTGATTGAACGCTATTCACACGTGATGCACATTGTTTCTAATGTAAGAGGAGAAATAGCTGAAGGGAAAACCAATGCAGACGTTATCCGTGCCATGTTCCCGGGAGGAACGATAACAGGCGCACCGAAAATTCGTACGATGGAGATTATTGAGGAATTAGAACCTGTAAGAAGAGGATTATACACGGGTTCGATTGGCTGGCTAGGCTACACAGGTGATATGGAATTTAATATTGTCATTCGTACAGCATTTGTTAAAGATGGAGTAGCACATATTCAGGCGGGAGCGGGCATTGTTATTGATTCTGTTCCGGAAAGAGAATACCAAGAATCTTTAAATAAAGCGAAGGCGATGTGGCAGGCTAAGGCAATGGCAGAGGAGAGAGCAAAATGATTTTAATGATTGATAACTACGATTCTTTTACGTATAACCTTGTACAGTATTTTGGGGAGTTTGGTCATGAACTGATAGTAAAAAGAAACGATGTATTGACGGTGAAAGATATTGAGCAGCTTGCGCCAGATATGATTGTCATTTCTCCTGGGCCATGCAGCCCGAATGAAGCGGGTGAAAGCCTGAACATTATTAAGTATTTCGCGGGAAATATTCCGATTTTAGGCGTTTGTCTTGGCCATCAAGCCATTGCTCAAGTGTTCGGAGGGAGTGTTATACGGGCTGAGCGTTTGATGCATGGTAAAACATCACCTGTGCATCATGCTGAAATAGGTTTGCATAGGGGGATGCCAAATCCATTTGAAGCTACTCGTTACCATTCTTTAATTGTAGAGAAGGAAACATTACCTGCATGTCTTGAAGTAACGGCATGGACAGAAGAAGGCGAAATTATGGGCATTCGTCATAAGGATTATCCAATTGAGGGAGTGCAATACCATCCTGAATCGATTATGACAGAACAAGGAAAGAAGCTTCTACGCCAGTTTATAGATTTGTATGTTGAGGGAGCGAAGTAAATGCGGTGCTGGATGAATGGAGACTACGTAGAGGCGCAGGATTTACGCGTTTCACCATTTGATCATGGATTCTTATACGGGTTAGGCTTTTTTGAAACGTTTCGAACGTATAAAGGAAAGGTGTTTTGCTGGGAAGCACATATGGAAAGGTTGCAAACGGCGCTTTCTCAATATCGTATTCATATGTCCTATACCGAAGCGGATTTACTTAAGGTTGTTCAGCAATTAAATGAGCAGGCCGAAGGACAGGATGGTTATTTCCGAATAAATGTCTCAGCTGGAGAGCATAGTATCGGTTTACAGCCTACTGAATATAGACAACCGAATGTTATTGTTTTTCGCAAAGAATTACATGCTACACCTCGAGGCATGGAAAAAAACGCACAATGGCTTGTAACACCTCGTAACACTCCTGAAAAAGGGCTTCGAGTGAAGTCGCACCATTATGGTAATAACGTTCTTGGGCGTTTTGAGATGCCATCTCTAGCGCAACAAGAGGGCTTCTTTTTAACGGAAGATGGCTTTGTTGCTGAGGGTGTAACATCAAATATTTTTTGGGTGAAAGATGATATACTATATACGCCTTCCTTAGAGACGGGTATTTTACCTGGAATTATCCGAGCGTGGGTAATTGAGCGAGCACAATCTCTGGGCATTAAGGTGGAAGAAGGTTTCTTTACTAGTGAAGATGTAGAGAAAAGCTCGGAGTGCTTTATTACTAACTCTATACAAGAACTTGTTCCAATTCTTAAATTAGAGAGCAAGCAATTATTAGGCAATAAAGGGCCTGTTTATTCGCGTTTACATGAAGCATTTTCCAATGAAGTGGAACAAGAATAGAAGGAGAGTTTACATGCTAGAAAACTATACAACAACATTAACTATTAACGGTATCACGTTAGACTATAAAGCAGAAACTTTTGTGATGGGTATTTTAAATGTCACACCGGATTCGTTTTCAGACGGAGGAAAGTTTAATAATGTTGAAGCAGCTATTGAACAAGCAAAAAAAATGGTAGCTGATGGTGCTAAAATTATTGATGTTGGCGGAGAATCAACACGACCAGGTTATGAACGTATCTCCGATGAAGATGAAATTGCACGCATTGTGCCAGTTATTCAAGCGTTAGTAGCTAAAGTGCCGGCAATTATCTCGGTTGATACGTATAAAGCGAACGTAGCTCGAGCGGCTATTGAGGCTGGTGCGCATATTATTAATGATATTTGGGGAGCAAAAGCTGAACCTGAGATCGCTCAAGTGGCTGCAGATTTAAATGTACCAATTATTTTAATGCATAATCGAGAAAATACTAATTATGGTATTGATTTCTGGATGACGGCTAAAAGCGACTTAGAAAAGAGTATTTCTATTGCTCGAAATGCAGGTGTACCAGATAATCATATTATTTTAGATCCGGGCATAGGTTTTGCGAAAACTACCGCTCAAAATATAGAAATGATGCAACATTTAGATGAATTGGTAGCAATGGGGTATCCTGTTTTGCTAGCGACTTCACGTAAATCAATGATTGGTAATGTCTTAAAGTTACCTGTTGAGGAGCGTATAGAAGGTACAGGTGCAACGGTTGTTTACGGTATTGAAAAGGGCTGTCATATGATTCGTGTGCATGATGTAAAGGAAATGACACGAGCGACACATATGGCTGATATTTTAGTAGGTAAGCGTATCTACAAGGAGGAAGCGTAATGGATTATATTCATTTAAAGGATATGCAGTTTTACGGTTATCACGGTGTTTTAGCGGCGGAAACGAAACTTGGTCAACGCTTCCGTGCAAATGTTTCACTTGCTGTAGATATGACAAAGGCTGGAGAGACTGATGACTTGGATTATACGGTAAACTATGCAGAGGTTTATGCGTTGTGCCGTGATATCGTAGAAGGCGAACCTTTCAAGCTTATTGAAGCACTTGTTTCAAAAATAGCAAACAGTATTTTAGAGACATACTCAGAAAAGGTTAAGGGTGTTCGCGTGGAGCTTATTAAACCGGACCCACCGATACACGGTTATTATAAAGAGGTGTCTGTAGAGGTAACGAGAGGTGTTTACTAATGAATGATGTGTATTTATCGATCGGTACAAATATGGGAGATCGATTTGAAAATCTGCAGCACGCTGTTAAACTTTTAGAGGGTAAAGGTGGAATTGAAGTTGTACAAACTTCGTCAGTTTATGAAACAGCGGCGGTAGGCTACACCGATCAAGCAGATTTTTTAAATATTGCTGTTCATATTAAAACGAGTTATTCATCTTCCGAAATGCTGAAAATTTGCCAATGGGCTGAAGGTGAACTAGGGCGGGTTCGTGAATTTCGATGGGGCCCACGAATCATTGACCTTGACATTTTGCTCTACAATAACGAAAATATTGAAACTGAAAGCTTAATTGTTCCACATCCAAGAATGTATGAGCGAGCTTTCGTACTAGTACCACTCATAGAAATTACGCCTGCGCCAGTTGGAGAACAGCTGAGAAGGGCACACGATATAATGCAACAGATGGATAGTGAAGAGGAAGGCGTAATTTTATGGCAAGCATCAGCGAAGTTAAAAATGATGCAGTCCGTTAATTAGGTTTCTAATCTTTAAATTAAAGCCTCCTGCGGTTGCTTTTATATAGAAATAGGTGAAAACCTATAGAAGGGGGAAAACAACGTTGGGTCAGACAACTGAGAAGCCGTTTCAAATTGGGAATATTGTCATGGACAACCGTGTCGTATTAGCGCCAATGGCTGGAATTTGTAACTCTGCTTTCCGTTTAACTGTTAAGGAGTTCGGGGCGGGGCTAGTGTATGCAGAAATGATTAGTGATAAAGGGATTGTCCAGAAGAACGAAAAAACACTGGGCATGCTTTATATCGATGAGCGTGAAAATCCACTTTCATTGCAAATTTTCGGTGGTGATAAAGCAACACTAGTGGAAGCAGCTAAGTATGTAGATGAAAACACAACTGCCGATATTATCGATATTAATATGGGCTGCCCGGTTAATAAAATTATTAAATGTGAAGCGGGCGCACGTTTACTTTTAGATCCGAATAAATTATATGAAATGGTAGCGGCTGTTGTCGATGCAGTAAAAAAACCTGTCAGCGTAAAAATGCGTATTGGTTGGGATGACGAGCATATTTTTGCTGTTGAGAACGCACAAGCTGCTGAACGTGCTGGTGCTTCAGCAATAGCTGTTCACGGACGTACACGTGTACAAATGTACGAAGGAAAAGCAAACTGGGATATCATTCGACAAGTGAAGGAAAATGTGAAAATTCCTGTGCTTGGTAATGGTGATGTAGAAACTCCTCAAGATGCAAAACGTATGCTTGATACTACTGGGGTAGATGCAGTAATGATTGGACGCGCTGCTTTAGGTAATCCGTGGATGATTTATCGTACAGTTCAATACCTTGAAACTGGTGAGCTAAAGGAAGAGCCAAATGTACGTGAAAAAATTGATGTGTGTTTGCTTCACTTTGAACGCCTTATGCAATTAAAAGGAGAGAGTGTTGCAGTACGCGAAATGCGTAAACATGCTTCGTGGTATTTAAAAGGTATTCGAGGTAATGGTAAAGCGCGTAAAGCGATTAACCAAACAGAAACTGCGGTAGAGCTTCGTGCACTATTAAATGGACTTGTACAAGACTATGAAGAACTTGAAAATACATTAATAATTCCAGAAGCAAAAGAGTTAATTCTATAACTTCTTTCTGTGGGTGTCCAAACACAGGATGAAATAGAGGAACTCAGCGAAAGCGAAGCGGGCAATTATGCCGAGGCATAATTGATTACATTAAAAAGGCGTCTCATTTGTTTTTGAGACGTCTATTTTTCTGTCAAAATCAATTTTTAGAATTATTAATCATTTTTTCTCTTATGGAAATTAAAGCGAAACAGATGATTACAGCAATAAAATTGTGTACAATAGAAATATTATGGATATAAACGCAACGCGGACAATTTAATAAGGAGTGAATCAAGTGTCAAACATAGAAGAATTAAATGATCAGCTTTTGGTGAGACGCCAAAAAATGACGGCTATTCGAGAAAATGGTCAAGATCCATTTGGTAGTCGTTTTGAACGTACGCATTTATCACCAGAAGTACGTGAACAATTTGCAGATCAAACAAAAGAGCAGCTAGAGGAAAACCTACAAGAGGTAATTATTGCGGGGCGTATTATGACGAAACGCGGTAAAGGAAAAGCTGGCTTTGCACATATTCAAGATTTAGGTGGCCAAATTCAAATTTACGTTCGCCAAGATCATGTTGGCGAAGAAGCATATGAACTATTTAAACAAGCTGACCTAGGTGATATCGTAGGTATTCGTGGTAATGTATTCCGAACACAAGTGGGAGAGCTTTCTGTAAAGGCTGAAGAGTTTACATTCTTATCAAAAGCGCTACGCCCTATGCCGGAAAAATTCCACGGTTTACAAGATGTTGAACAACGCTACCGTCAACGTTATTTAGATTTAATGACAAATGAGGAAAGTAAAACAACATTTATTACGCGTTCTAAAATTATCCGTGCTATTCGCAATTATTTAGATAATGCAGGATATTTAGAAGTAGAAACACCAATGCTTCATACAATTGCTGGTGGTGCAGCAGCTCGTCCATTTATTACACACCATAATGCACTTGATATGGAATTATATATGCGTATTGCAATCGAACTACATTTGAAACGTCTAATTGTTGGCGGACTAGAGAAAGTGTATGAAATTGGTCGTGTTTTCCGAAATGAAGGGATCTCAACACGCCACAACCCTGAATTTACAATGATAGAGCTGTATGAAGCTTATGCGGACTACAAAGATATTATGTCTCTAACAGAAAACCTTATTGCTCATGTAGCGCAAGAAGTTCTTGGGACAACTACAGTTCAATACGGTGAAGATGAAATTAATCTTGCTGTAGGCTGGAAACGAGTTCATATGGTAGATGCAGTAAAAGAAGCTACAGGTGTAGACTTCTGGCAGCCTATGACTAAGGAACAAGCTCAAGCACTTGCTAAAGAACATGGAGTAGAAGTTAAAGAAACACATGAGGTAGGTCATATTATTAACGAGTTCTTCGAGCAAAAGATTGAGGAAACTCTAGTTCAACCTACATTTGTTTATGGTCATCCAGTAGAAATCTCACCTCTAGCTAAGAAAAATCCAGAGGACGAGCGTTTTACAGACCGTTTCGAACTATTCATCGTTCGTCGTGAGCATGCGAATGCCTTTACAGAACTAAATGACCCTATTGACCAACGTGAGCGCTTTGAAGCTCAATTAGTTGAAAAAGCAGCCGGTAATGATGAAGCGCATGAAATGGACAATGATTTCATTGAAGCATTAGAATACGGTATGCCTCCAACAGGTGGATTGGGCATTGGTATCGACCGTTTAATCATGCTTCTTACAAATTCACCATCAATTCGTGACGTATTATTATTCCCTACAATGCGTCATACAACTAAATAGTTGTTTTAACTTAATTGATAGAGGATATAGCACGACTACTACTCAGGATAAAAAAGCGGTAATCGAACTAGAAAAGAACAGCTTTTGTTTAGAGGTAATCGTGAAAAAACAGGAGTCGAGGTGTAGGAGAAGCACTAAGACTCCTGTTTTGTGTTTTCTGTGATGAAATAGACTTAATTAGTTAATGTTTGAAAAGTTTATCTTTTTTAGCGGAAGTCTCCCACCTCTATAGGTGTTAAGACGAATGTAGTTTTAAGTCACTTTTCAGCCGGTGTGCAAACATCTGCTGAAATCGAGGAACTCAGTCTAAGGGAGCCACGTCCTGTGGCACGACTGAGTGGACCAACTTCGTGTTGGCCTAAAGCCTCCGGACGCAATTATGCCGAGACATAATTGATAAAAAGAATTAAGTAGAGTATTTAAATGATGAATGAATATAAGGTATACTTTTAGAGTTCTGTAATTTGCAGATAAAATAGAAATAGACATTATAGAAGTATTATTGGAGGCTTATAATGAATTATAAAATCTTTAACAAACTAGTATTTGAACAGGCGCAAGTACGCTCAGTTTCAGATGTTCTGTTTACTGAGGAAGAGCTTGAAAATGGCATGAAATTAGCGGTTTCTAAGTTGGAACCGACTCTAGCTTTATATTTAGTGGATATAAATGGTCAGAAGAAGTTCGATGTTCGTTGGGATGATTCCTCTGAAGTTTTCAGTGGCTGGTATTCGGCATGGGATAATTTCTCTTGGTGCTTAGATGTAGTTGAGAAACAAAATAACTAATATTTTATTTTGAAAAACACACTTTCAATTTTGAATTCCGCATTTGAAAAGCGAACATAATATATTCTTCTTTCTTTTTTGTTATTTTGTGCGGAACAATAAGTTAAAAAGTAATAAACATGAATAAGTAGGAGTCGAGGTGTAGGAGAACACTTTGACTCCTTTTTTCTATTGTTTATTTGTTAGAGAGATGTGTAAGAGGGGCGATGACACATTTTATTGTGTAGAACTTAGTTGTTTTTCAAGAAAAGTTTGAGAAAACATCCTTTTAAAAAGGTTATTCTTTTATAGAAGTAAGACTCTTCTTATTTAGTTTGTTGTGATTTTTAAGAAAGAGATGTATAGTAAAACAAATAAAGAGATAGATAGAAGGTTATAAGAGTTATTTAGTTCTCGAAAAAACGTAAAATAACTCACTAATTCGCTATTTATAAAAAAGAAAATTTTATAGTGAAAAAACACTTGCGGATATAGTAGAATCATGATAAATTATTACTTGTCGTTAAGACGACGCAAGGAACAAAATGAATTCGAAAAAACATCAAAAAAAGATGTTGACATTGAAAACTAAGAATGGTATTATATAAGAGTTGTTGCTTTTGAAACGAAGTGAAAAAACTTCTAAAAAAGAGTTGACAACGAAAAACAAAAATGTTATACTATAAAAGTTGTTGAAACAAAACAACAACGAAATGAACCTTGAAAACTGAACAAGCAAAACGTAATCAATAAAGTTTTTAGTAGCTAACCTTGAGTTGGTGAACGAAACAAAATTTTGGACATCAAACATGATGCCAGCAAAACAATTTGAGCTAATCAAATTTCTTTTATGGAGAGTTTGATCCTGGCTCAGGACGAACGCTGGCGGCGTGCCTAATACATGCAAGTCGAGCGAACAGATAAGGAGCTTGCTCCTTTGACGTTAGCGGCGGACGGGTGAGTAACACGTGGGCAACCTACCTTATAGTTTGGGATAACTCCGGGAAACCGGGGCTAATACCGAATAATCTATTTCACTTCATGGTGAAATACTAAAAGACGGTTTCGGCTGTCGCTATAAGATGGGCCCGCGGCGCATTAGCTAGTTGGTGAGGTAACGGCTCACCAAGGCGACGATGCGTAGCCGACCTGAGAGGGTGATCGGCCACACTGGGACTGAGACACGGCCCAGACTCCTACGGGAGGCAGCAGTAGGGAATCTTCCACAATGGGCGAAAGCCTGATGGAGCAACGCCGCGTGAGTGAAGAAGGTTTTCGGATCGTAAAACTCTGTTGTAAGGGAAGAACAAGTACAGTAGTAACTGGCTGTACCTTGACGGTACCTTATTAGAAAGCCACGGCTAACTACGTGCCAGCAGCCGCGGTAATACGTAGGTGGCAAGCGTTGTCCGGAATTATTGGGCGTAAAGCGCGCGCAGGCGGTCCTTTAAGTCTGATGTGAAAGCCCACGGCTCAACCGTGGAGGGTCATTGGAAACTGGGGGACTTGAGTGCAGAAGAGGAAAGTGGAATTCCAAGTGTAGCGGTGAAATGCGTAGAGATTTGGAGGAACACCAGTGGCGAAGGCGACTTTCTGGTCTGTAACTGACGCTGAGGCGCGAAAGCGTGGGGAGCAAACAGGATTAGATACCCTGGTAGTCCACGCCGTAAACGATGAGTGCTAAGTGTTAGGGGGTTTCCGCCCCTTAGTGCTGCAGCTAACGCATTAAGCACTCCGCCTGGGGAGTACGGTCGCAAGACTGAAACTCAAAGGAATTGACGGGGGCCCGCACAAGCGGTGGAGCATGTGGTTTAATTCGAAGCAACGCGAAGAACCTTACCAGGTCTTGACATCCCGTTGACCACTGTAGAGATATGGTTTTCCCTTCGGGGACAACGGTGACAGGTGGTGCATGGTTGTCGTCAGCTCGTGTCGTGAGATGTTGGGTTAAGTCCCGCAACGAGCGCAACCCTTGATCTTAGTTGCCATCATTTAGTTGGGCACTCTAAGGTGACTGCCGGTGACAAACCGGAGGAAGGTGGGGATGACGTCAAATCATCATGCCCCTTATGACCTGGGCTACACACGTGCTACAATGGACGATACAAACGGTTGCCAACTCGCGAGAGGGAGCTAATCCGATAAAGTCGTTCTCAGTTCGGATTGTAGGCTGCAACTCGCCTACATGAAGCCGGAATCGCTAGTAATCGCGGATCAGCATGCCGCGGTGAATACGTTCCCGGGCCTTGTACACACCGCCCGTCACACCACGAGAGTTTGTAACACCCGAAGTCGGTGGGGTAACCTTTTGGAGCCAGCCGCCGAAGGTGGGATAGATGATTGGGGTGAAGTCGTAACAAGGTAGCCGTATCGGAAGGTGCGGCTGGATCACCTCCTTTCTAAGGATATTTTCGGAATACAAACCTAGGGTTTGTAAGATTACGTTTTGCGTTCAGTTTTGAAGGTTCATTCTTAACGAATGAAATACTTCAAAACTTGTTCTTTGAAAACTGGATAAAACGACATTGAAATAGTAACAAACACATTTATTTTTTAAGTTTTTTAGGCTTAATAACTTGGTTAAGTTATTAAGGGCGCACGGCGAATGCCTTGGCACTAGGAGCCGATGAAGGACGGCACTAACACCGATATGCTTCGGGGAGCTGTAAGTGAGCTTTGATCCGGAGATTTCCGAATGGGGGAACCCACTACGTTTAATCGCGTAGTATCTTGACGTGAATACATAGCGTCTTGAAGGCAGACCCAGGGAACTGAAACATCTAAGTACCTGGAGGAAGAGAAAGAAAAATCGATTCCCTGAGTAGCGGCGAGCGAAACGGGAAGAGCCCAAACCAAGAGGCTTGCCTCTTGGGGTTGTAGGACACTCTATACGGAGTTACAAAAGAGCGAGTTAGATGAAGCGACTTGGAAAGGTCCGCCAGAGCAGGTAAAAGCCCTGTAGTCGAAAGTTCGTTCTCTCCTGAGTGGATCCTGAGTACGGCGGAACACGTGAAATTCCGTCGGAATCCGGGAGGACCATCTCCCAAGGCTAAATACTACCTAGTGACCGATAGTGAACCAGTACCGTGAGGGAAAGGTGAAAAGCACCCCGGAAGGGGAGTGAAAGAGATCCTGAAACCGTGTGCCTACAAGTAGTTAGAGCCCGTTAATGGGTGATAGCGTGCCTTTTGTAGAATGAACCGGCGAGTTACGATTACGTGCGAGGTTAAGCTTTAGAAGGCGGAGCCGCAGCGAAAGCGAGTCTGAATAGGGCGAAATAGTACGTGGTCGTAGACCCGAAACCAGGTGATCTACCCATGTCCAGGGTGAAGGTGAGGTAACACTTACTGGAGGCCCGAACCCACGCACGTTGAAAAGTGCGGGGATGAGGTGTGGGTAGCGGAGAAATTCCAATCGAACTTGGAGATAGCTGGTTCTCTCCGAAATAGCTTTAGGGCTAGCCTCGTGATGAGAATACTGGAGGTAGAGCACTGTTTGGACTAGGGGGCCATCCCGGTTTACCGAATTCAGACAAACTCCGAATGCCAGATATTTATACACGGGAGTCAGACTGCGAGTGATAAGATCCGTAGTCAAAAGGGAAACAGCCCAGACCACCAGCTAAGGTCCCAAAGTAATCGTTAAGTGGAAAAGGATGTGGCGTTGCACAGACAACCAGGATGTTGGCTTAGAAGCAGCCATCATTTAAAGAGTGCGTAATAGCTCACTGGTCGAGTGACGCTGCGCCGAAAATGTATCGGGGCTAAACGATTCACCGAAGCTGTGGATTGACATCTACGATGTCAGTGGTAGGAGAGCGTTCTAAGTGCGTTGAAGTCAGATCGGAAGGACTGGTGGAGCGCTTAGAAGTGAGAATGCCGGTATGAGTAGCGAAAGACGGGTGAGAATCCCGTCCACCGTATGACTAAGGTTTCCTGAGGAAGGCTCGTCCGCTCAGGGTTAGTCGGGACCTAAGCCGAGGCCGATAGGCGTAGGCGATGGACAACAGGTTGATATTCCTGTACCACCTCCTCACCGTTTGAGAAATGGGGGGACGCAGTAGGATAGGGTAAGCGCGCTGTTGGATATGCGCGTCCAAGCAGTAAGGCGTGTGTGTAGGCAAATCCGCACACTGTAACGTTGAGCTGTGATGGCGAGTCCGTATGGACGAAGTTCCTGATTTCACACTGCCAAGAAAAGCCTCTATCGAGGTGAGAGGTGCCCGTACCGCAAACCGACACAGGTAGTCGAGGAGAGAATCCTAAGGTGTGCGAGAGAACTCTCGTTAAGGAACTCGGCAAAATGACCCCGTAACTTCGGGAGAAGGGGTGCTCTTGAGCGTGCAAGCGCATGAGAGCCGCAGTGAATAGGCCCAGGCGACTGTTTAGCAAAAACACAGGTCTCTGCAAAACCGTAAGGTGACGTATAGGGGCTGACGCCTGCCCGGTGCTGGAAGGTTAAGAGGAGTGGTTAGCGCAAGCGAAGCTGCGAATTGAAGCCCCAGTAAACGGCGGCCGTAACTATAACGGTCCTAAGGTAGCGAAATTCCTTGTCGGGTAAGTTCCGACCCGCACGAAAGGCGTAACGATCTGGGCACTGTCTCAACGAGAGACTCGGTGAAATTATAGTACCTGTGAAGATGCAGGTTACCCGCGACAGGACGGAAAGACCCCGTGGAGCTTTACTGTAGCCTGATATTGAATTTTGGTACAACTTGTACAGGATAGGTAGGAGCCAGAGATCTCGGAGCGCCAGCTTCGAAGGAGGCGTCGGTGGGATACTACCCTGGTTGTATTGAAATTCTAACCCATGCCCCTTAGCGGGGCAGGAGACAGTGTCAGGCGGACAGTTTGACTGGGGCGGTCGCCTCCTAAAAGGTAACGGAGGCGCCCAAAGGTTCCCTCAGAATGGTTGGAAATCATTCGTAGAGTGTAAAGGCACAAGGGAGCTTGACTGCGAGACCTACAAGTCGAGCAGGGTCGAAAGACGGGCTTAGTGATCCGGTGGTTCCGCATGGAAGGGCCATCGCTCAACGGATAAAAGCTACCCCGGGGATAACAGGCTTATCTCCCCCAAGAGTCCACATCGACGGGGAGGTTTGGCACCTCGATGTCGGCTCATCGCATCCTGGGGCTGTAGTCGGTCCCAAGGGTTGGGCTGTTCGCCCATTAAAGCGGTACGCGAGCTGGGTTCAGAACGTCGTGAGACAGTTCGGTCCCTATCCGTCGTGGGCGTAGGAAATTTGAGAGGAGCTGTCCTTAGTACGAGAGGACCGGGATGGACACACCGCTGGTGTACCAGTTGTCTTGCCAAAGGCATCGCTGGGTAGCTATGTGTGGACGGGATAAGTGCTGAAAGCATCTAAGCATGAAGCCCCCCTCAAGATGAGATTTCCCATTACGCAAGTAAGTAAGATCCCTCAAAGACGATGAGGTAGATAGGTTCGAGGTGGAAGTGTGGTGACACATGGAGCTGACGAATACTAATCGATCGAGGACTTAACCAAAATGTTTGAAACATTCAATGCACCGTTTATCCAGTTTTGAAAGAACAAGAAAGTTTTTTAAAAAAAGCTTGCAATTATAACAAAATGTGTTATAATAAATCTTGTCTTTAAAATAGTCTAGTGATGATGGCAAAGAGGTCACACCCGTTCCCATACCGAACACGGAAGTTAAGCTCTTTAGCGCCGATGGTAGTTGGGGGCTTCCCCCTGCGAGAGTAGGACGTCGCTAGGCGTAATACCCAGGAGGATTAGCTCAGCTGGGAGAGCACCTGCCTTACAAGCAGGGGGTCGGCGGTTCGAGCCCGTCATCCTCCACCATTTGCCGGTGTAGCTCAGTTGGTAGAGCAACTGACTTGTAATCAGTAGGTCGTGGGTTCGACTCCTATCGCCGGCACCATAGTTTGAGCCATTAGCTCAGTTGGTAGAGCATCTGACTTTTAATCAGAGGGTCGAAGGTTCGAGTCCTTCATGGCTCACCATTTAAATTGCCAACAAAATATGCGGGTGTGGCGGAATTGGCAGACGCACTAGACTTAGGATCTAGCGCCGCAAGGCGTGGGGGTTCGACTCCCTTCACCCGCACCATATTTTAAATTTAATAATTGCCAGGATAAATAAATCTTATGCACATGCGGAAGTAGTTCAGTGGTAGAACACCACCTTGCCAAGGTGGGGGTCGCGAGTTCGAACCTCGTCTTCCGCTCCAAATGTGCCGGGGTGGCGGAACTGGCAGACGCACAGGACTTAAAATCCTGCGGTAGGTGACTACCGTGCCGGTTCGATTCCGGCCCTCGGCACCATTTTATTTTAATAATTAGCGCCCGTAGCTCAATTGGATAGAGCGTCTGACTACGGATCAGAAGGTTATGGGTTCGACTCCTGTCGGGCGCGCCAATATAACAAACGGGAAGTAGCTCAGCTTGGTAGAGCACTTGGTTTGGGACCAAGGGGTCGCAGGTTCGAATCCTGTCTTCCCGACCATTTCCTAAAAATATCTATGGGGCCTTAGCTCAGCTGGGAGAGCGCCTGCCTTGCACGCAGGAGGTCAGCGGTTCGATCCCGCTAGGCTCCACCAATTAAAACAAATGAACCTTGAAAACTGAACAAGCAAAACGTAATCAATAAAGTTTTTAGTAGCTAACCTTGAGTTAGTGAACGAAACAAAATTTTGGACATCAAACATGATGCCAGCAAAACAATTTGAGCTAATCAAATTTCTTTTTATGGAGAGTTTGATCCTGGCTCAGGACGAACGCTGGCGGCGTGCCTAATACATGCAAGTCGAGCGAACAGATAAGGAGCTTGCTCCTTTGACGTTAGCGGCGGACGGGTGAGTAACACGTGGGCAACCTACCTTATAGTTTGGGATAACTCCGGGAAACCGGGGCTAATACCGAATAATCTATTTTACTTCATAGTGAAATACTGAAAGACGGTCTCGGCTGTCGCTATAAGATGGGCCCGCGGCGCATTAGCTAGTTGGTGAGGTAACGGCTCACCAAGGCGACGATGCGTAGCCGACCTGAGAGGGTGATCGGCCACACTGGGACTGAGACACGGCCCAGACTCCTACGGGAGGCAGCAGTAGGGAATCTTCCACAATGGGCGAAAGCCTGATGGAGCAACGCCGCGTGAGTGAAGAAGGTTTTCGGATCGTAAAACTCTGTTGTAAGGGAAGAACAAGTACAGTAGTAACTGGCTGTACCTTGACGGTACCTTATTAGAAAGCCACGGCTAACTACGTGCCAGCAGCCGCGGTAATACGTAGGTGGCAAGCGTTGTCCGGAATTATTGGGCGTAAAGCGCGCGCAGGCGGTCCTTTAAGTCTGATGTGAAAGCCCACGGCTCAACCGTGGAGGGTCATTGGAAACTGGGGGACTTGAGTGCAGAAGAGGAAAGTGGAATTCCAAGTGTAGCGGTGAAATGCGTAGAGATTTGGAGGAACACCAGTGGCGAAGGCGACTTTCTGGTCTGTAACTGACGCTGAGGCGCGAAAGCGTGGGGAGCAAACAGGATTAGATACCCTGGTAGTCCACGCCGTAAACGATGAGTGCTAAGTGTTAGGGGGTTTCCGCCCCTTAGTGCTGCAGCTAACGCATTAAGCACTCCGCCTGGGGAGTACGGTCGCAAGACTGAAACTCAAAGGAATTGACGGGGGCCCGCACAAGCGGTGGAGCATGTGGTTTAATTCGAAGCAACGCGAAGAACCTTACCAGGTCTTGACATCCCGTTGACCACTGTAGAGATATGGTTTTCCCTTCGGGGACAACGGTGACAGGTGGTGCATGGTTGTCGTCAGCTCGTGTCGTGAGATGTTGGGTTAAGTCCCGCAACGAGCGCAACCCTTGATCTTAGTTGCCATCATTTAGTTGGGCACTCTAAGGTGACTGCCGGTGACAAACCGGAGGAAGGTGGGGATGACGTCAAATCATCATGCCCCTTATGACCTGGGCTACACACGTGCTACAATGGACGATACAAACGGTTGCCAACTCGCGAGAGGGAGCTAATCCGATAAAGTCGTTCTCAGTTCGGATTGTAGGCTGCAACTCGCCTACATGAAGCCGGAATCGCTAGTAATCGCGGATCAGCATGCCGCGGTGAATACGTTCCCGGGCCTTGTACACACCGCCCGTCACACCACGAGAGTTTGTAACACCCGAAGTCGGTGGGGTAACCTTTTGGAGCCAGCCGCCGAAGGTGGGATAGATGATTGGGGTGAAGTCGTAACAAGGTAGCCGTATCGGAAGGTGCGGCTGGATCACCTCCTTTCTAAGGATATTTTCGGAATACAAACCTAGGGTTTGTAAGATTACGTTTTGCGTTCAGTTTTGAAGGTTTATGACTAAATATAAAACTTCTAAGAGGGCCTATAGCTCAGCTGGTTAGAGCGCACGCCTGATAAGCGTGAGGTCGATGGTTCGAGTCCATTTAGGCCCACCATATATACCTCTTGGGGCCTTAGCTCAGCTGGGAGAGCGCCTGCCTTGCACGCAGGAGGTCAGCGGTTCGATCCCGCTAGGCTCCACCAATTATTGTTCTTTGAAAACTGGATAAAACGACATTGAAATAGTAACAAACACATTTATTTTTTAAGTTTTTTTATAGGCTTAATAACTTGGTTAAGTTATTAAGGGCGCACGGCGAATGCCTTGGCACTAGGAGCCGATGAAGGACGGCACTAACACCGATATGCTTCGGGGAGCTGTAAGTGAGCTTTGATCCGGAGATTTCCGAATGGGGGAACCCACTACGTTTAATCGCGTAGTATCTTGACGTGAATACATAGCGTCTTGAAGGCAGACCCAGGGAACTGAAACATCTAAGTACCTGGAGGAAGAGAAAGAAAAATCGATTCCCTGAGTAGCGGCGAGCGAAACGGGAAGAGCCCAAACCAAGAGGCTTGCCTCTTGGGGTTGTAGGACACTCTATACGGAGTTACAAAAGAGCGAGTTAGATGAAGCGACTTGGAAAGGTCCGCCAGAGCAGGTAAAAGCCCTGTAGTCGAAAGTTCGTTCTCTCCTGAGTGGATCCTGAGTACGGCGGAACACGTGAAATTCCGTCGGAATCCGGGAGGACCATCTCCCAAGGCTAAATACTACCTAGTGACCGATAGTGAACCAGTACCGTGAGGGAAAGGTGAAAAGCACCCCGGAAGGGGAGTGAAAGAGATCCTGAAACCGTGTGCCTACAAGTAGTTAGAGCCCGTTAATGGGTGATAGCGTGCCTTTTGTAGAATGAACCGGCGAGTTACGATTACGTGCGAGGTTAAGCTTTAGAAGGCGGAGCCGCAGCGAAAGCGAGTCTGAATAGGGCGAAATAGTACGTGGTCGTAGACCCGAAACCAGGTGATCTACCCATGTCCAGGGTGAAGGTGAGGTAACACTTACTGGAGGCCCGAACCCACGCACGTTGAAAAGTGCGGGGATGAGGTGTGGGTAGCGGAGAAATTCCAATCGAACTTGGAGATAGCTGGTTCTCTCCGAAATAGCTTTAGGGCTAGCCTCGTGATGAGAATACTGGAGGTAGAGCACTGTTTGGACTAGGGGGCCATCCCGGTTTACCGAATTCAGACAAACTCCGAATGCCAGATATTTATACACGGGAGTCAGACTGCGAGTGATAAGATCCGTAGTCAAAAGGGAAACAGCCCAGACCACCAGCTAAGGTCCCAAAGTAATCGTTAAGTGGAAAAGGATGTGGCGTTGCACAGACAACCAGGATGTTGGCTTAGAAGCAGCCATCATTTAAAGAGTGCGTAATAGCTCACTGGTCGAGTGACGCTGCGCCGAAAATGTATCGGGGCTAAACGATTCACCGAAGCTGTGGATTGACATCTACGATGTCAGTGGTAGGAGAGCGTTCTAAGTGCGTTGAAGTCAGATCGGAAGGACTGGTGGAGCGCTTAGAAGTGAGAATGCCGGTATGAGTAGCGAAAGACGGGTGAGAATCCCGTCCACCGTATGACTAAGGTTTCCTGAGGAAGGCTCGTCCGCTCAGGGTTAGTCGGGACCTAAGCCGAGGCCGATAGGCGTAGGCGATGGACAACAGGTTGATATTCCTGTACCACCTCCTCACCGTTTGAGAAATGGGGGGACGCAGTAGGATAGGGTAAGCGCGCTGTTGGATATGCGCGTCCAAGCAGTAAGGCGTGTGTGTAGGCAAATCCGCACACTGTAACGTTGAGCTGTGATGGCGAGTCCGTATGGACGAAGTTCCTGATTTCACACTGCCAAGAAAAGCCTCTATCGAGGTGAGAGGTGCCCGTACCGCAAACCGACACAGGTAGTCGAGGAGAGAATCCTAAGGTGTGCGAGAGAACTCTCGTTAAGGAACTCGGCAAAATGACCCCGTAACTTCGGGAGAAGGGGTGCTCTTGAGCGTGCAAGCGCATGAGAGCCGCAGTGAATAGGCCCAGGCGACTGTTTAGCAAAAACACAGGTCTCTGCAAAACCGTAAGGTGACGTATAGGGGCTGACGCCTGCCCGGTGCTGGAAGGTTAAGAGGAGTGGTTAGCGCAAGCGAAGCTGCGAATTGAAGCCCCAGTAAACGGCGGCCGTAACTATAACGGTCCTAAGGTAGCGAAATTCCTTGTCGGGTAAGTTCCGACCCGCACGAAAGGCGTAACGATCTGGGCACTGTCTCAACGAGAGACTCGGTGAAATTATAGTACCTGTGAAGATGCAGGTTACCCGCGACAGGACGGAAAGACCCCGTGGAGCTTTACTGTAGCCTGATATTGAATTTTGGTACAACTTGTACAGGATAGGTAGGAGCCAGAGATCTCGGAGCGCCAGCTTCGAAGGAGGCGTCGGTGGGATACTACCCTGGTTGTATTGAAATTCTAACCCATGCCCCTTAGCGGGGCAGGAGACAGTGTCAGGCGGACAGTTTGACTGGGGCGGTCGCCTCCTAAAAGGTAACGGAGGCGCCCAAAGGTTCCCTCAGAATGGTTGGAAATCATTCGTAGAGTGTAAAGGCACAAGGGAGCTTGACTGCGAGACCTACAAGTCGAGCAGGGTCGAAAGACGGGCTTAGTGATCCGGTGGTTCCGCATGGAAGGGCCATCGCTCAACGGATAAAAGCTACCCCGGGGATAACAGGCTTATCTCCCCCAAGAGTCCACATCGACGGGGAGGTTTGGCACCTCGATGTCGGCTCATCGCATCCTGGGGCTGTAGTCGGTCCCAAGGGTTGGGCTGTTCGCCCATTAAAGCGGTACGCGAGCTGGGTTCAGAACGTCGTGAGACAGTTCGGTCCCTATCCGTCGTGGGCGTAGGAAATTTGAGAGGAGCTGTCCTTAGTACGAGAGGACCGGGATGGACACACCGCTGGTGTACCAGTTGTCTTGCCAAAGGCATCGCTGGGTAGCTATGTGTGGACGGGATAAGTGCTGAAAGCATCTAAGCATGAAGCCCCCCTCAAGATGAGATTTCCCATTACGCAAGTAAGTAAGATCCCTCAAAGACGATGAGGTAGATAGGTTCGAGGTGGAAGTGTGGTGACACATGGAGCTGACGAATACTAATCGATCGAGGACTTAACCAACATGTTTGAAACATTCAATGCACCGTTTATCCAGTTTTGAAAGAACAAACTTTCTAAAAGAGCTTCAAGACACAAGTAGTACAAGGAAGCAAACGAGTGAATGAGGGAGCGTACCTCTGTACGTGATCGATTGAGCGAGAGAAGCTGACGTAGTAATACGCCGTGTATTGGAGGTCGACAATAGTCTAGTGATGATGGCAAAGAGGTCACACCCGTTCCCATACCGAACACGGAAGTTAAGCTCTTTAGCGCCGATGGTAGTTGGGGGCTTCCCCCTGTGAGAGTAGGACGTCGCTAGGCAATCTAAAGTCTGAGAATATTTCTCAGGCTTTTTTATTTTTTTAGGCTGTCTTATACAACCGTTGTATAAGACAGCTTTTTATCTTTATTCAGCAAATGTTTTTCTGCGCGAAAGCAAAGCGACAGCACAATAATATTAATTACACTAAAACAAAATCTAAAATTCAAGAGCGTTACGAAGATTATTTAAATAAGATTGGCTAACGGGGAGTTCACTTCCATCCTTTAAAGTGACAATAAAATTGGAAGTAAGGTCACGAGCCATTTTTTTTATGAAATGAATATTAACAATATAAGATCTATGAATTCGAATAAAAGATGACGGTAGACGCATTTGGAGTTCTTTCAGTGTAATACTTGTTTTAAATTGTTCTCCCTCCACATAAAACCACGTTTTTTTCTGCAGGCTTTCAATATGAGAGATTTTTTCAATGGCAACAGGATTCCATTCCTCTTCTTGCTTTCCAGTTAAAAATTGAAAGGGCTCTAATTTCTTTTCGGTAAAGGTTGAAGGTAATACTACAATAAGTGCTGCAGGCACATCTAAAATGTTAATAGGGTAACCTATCCCATAATACGGTGTTTCAAATAAGGAATTATCTAAAACGGCGTCTGTTCGTTTCCTTGTGCGTAGTACTTGTTCTGCAATGCTGCCGGATTTTACTTGTTGGCCTACTTCTAAGTTAATGTTTTGATGTCCAGAATGAAAATAAATATAAGAGTTTTCAGCGGCAATGGCAATGGATGAATTGACTGGAACCCAGTCCTTTAGCATTGAAATAAACTGTTGTGAAATATCTTTTGGCAAAGAATTAAACTCATTATTCATTGTGAATATCCCCCTTGTTTGTAAACAGTTTACCAAATTTCATCGCCGAAAAAAGCGGTTTCATCTTTAAAATCTGGTATTTTATCTAAAAATAATGAAAATTCAGATGTTCTGTTATATATTAATTTACAACAAATAAACCTGTTATGGAACAGCGGATTAAAAGTTTTTTAACAGAGTATATTGTCTACAAAGGGGAAGGTGGAATTTCAATATGTCAACACGTCAAGAAAAAATTCAAGCATTAGAAAAACAATGGGCAGAGAACCCTCGTTGGGCAGGTATTGAACGTGCATATTCAGCTGAAGAGGTTGTAAAGTTACAGGGCTCTGTTGTACTTGAACAAACTTTAGCAACTAAAGGTGCGGCTCGACTTTGGAACTCTTTACAAGAAGAACCGTTCATTAATGCATTAGGTGCATTAACTGGTAATCAAGCTGTACAACAAGTGAAAGCCGGATTAAAAGCAATCTATTTATCAGGCTGGCAAGTAGCTGCTGATGCTAACCTTTCTGGTCAAATGTACCCTGACCAATCCTTATATCCAGCAAACTCTGTACCAGCAGTAGTAAAGCGTATTAACCAAGCTTTACAACGTGCAGATCAGATTGATCATGCTGAAGGACGTGTAGATCAATTTGATTGGTTCGCTCCAATCGTGGCAGATGCTGAGGCTGGCTTCGGTGGTCCACTAAACGTATTTGAGCTTGTAAAAGGTATGATTGAAGCTGGAGCTGCTGGTGTTCACTTAGAAGACCAATTAGCTTCTGAGAAAAAATGTGGTCACTTAGGCGGTAAAGTTTTACTTCCAACACAAAATGCTGTTCGTAACTTAATTGCTGCCCGTCTTGCAACAGACGTAATGGGTGTTGATACAATCTTAATCGCTCGTACAGATGCTGATGCTGCTGATATGGTAACATCTGATATTGATCCACGTGATGCTGAGTTTATTACTGGTGAACGTACTCCAGAAGGCTTCTTCCGTACAAAACCAGGCATCAAACAAGCGATTGCTCGTGGGTTAGCTTACGCGCCATATGCAGATTTAATTTGGTGTGAAACTTCTAAACCATCTCTTGAGGAAGCTCGTGTATTTGCGGCAGCTATTCATGCTGAATTCCCTGGTAAATTGCTAGCATACAACTGCTCACCTTCATTCAACTGGAAAGCAAATCTATCAGAAGAAGAAATCGCAGAATATCAACGCGAGTTAGGTAAATTGGGATACAAATTCCAATTCGTAACATTAGCTGGTTTCCACGCATTAAACCACTCTATGTTCGAGCTTGCGCATGATTATAAAGATAATGGTATGGCTGCATACTCTAAGCTACAACAAGCTGAGTTTGCATCAGAATCAAAAGGCTACACAGCTACTCGCCACCAACGTGAAGTAGGTACTGGTTACTTTGATGACGTATCTCAAGTTATCTCTGGTGGTACTTCTTCTACAACAGCGATGGCTGGCTCTACTGAAACAGAACAATTCGTATAATTTTTATAAAGCACGTGTATTCCTAAATTCATAATCATAGATTAGTCTCCCCGGCTCCTCCTAAAGCGGGGGAAGACTACTTAAAATCGCAAAGGTGGGGGAAATAACTGATGGAACAAGCAACAACAGGTAAGCTTAAAATTGTTGGGGAACAAAATGAGCAAACAAAAGAAATTTTAACACCAGAAGCCATTGAGTTTGTTCTTGCCCTACACGAAAAATTTGATGCTCGTCGAAAAGAGCTGTTAGAGGCTCGTCAAGAACGCCAAAAACGTCTTGATGCAGGTGAGAAACTCGACTTCTTACCAGAGACAAAGCATATACGTGAGGGAGATTGGACAATTGCACCACTTCCAGCAGATTTACAAGACCGTCGTGTAGAAATTACAGGACCTGTTGACCGTAAAATGGTTATTAATGCTTTAAACTCCGGTGCAAAAATGTTTATGGCTTGCTTTGAGGATGCATCTGCTCCGACATGGGAAAACATGATTGGTGGCCAAATAAATATGCGTGATGCTATTAATAAAACAATTGAATTTACACAAGTATCTAATGGTAAAACGTATAAGTTAAACGAAAACACAGCTGTGTTATTAGTGCGTCCACGTGGTCTTCATTTACTTGAAAAGCATGTACTAGTAGATGGCCAGCCGATCTCTGGTAGCTTCTTTGATTTCGGTCTTTATTTATTCCATAATGCTAAAAATGCATTGGCACAAGGTACAGGACCTTATTTCTACTTGCCGAAGCTTGAAAGCCATTTGGAGGCTCGCTTATGGAATGATGTCTTTGTGTTTGCACAAGATTATATCGGAATTCCACAAGGGACAATTAAGGCTACTGTATTAATCGAAACAATTTTAGCTGCATTTGAAATGGATGAAATTTTATATGAACTGCGTGAACATTCAGCTGGTTTGAATTGTGGACGCTGGGATTACATTTTCAGCTATATCAAGCGTCTGCGTAATCAACCTGATGTAATTTTACCGGACCGTGGACAAGTAACAATGACTGTACCATTCATGAAGGCATATACGTCTTTATGTATTCAAACATGTCATAAACGTAATGCTCCTGCGATGGGCGGTATGGCAGCACAAATTCCTGTTAAAGGGGATGACGATGCGAATGCTGTAGCGTTTGCAAAGGTTGCCGAAGATAAGCGTCGTGAGGCAACAGATGGCCATGATGGAACTTGGGTAGCACATCCGGGTATGGTTGCAACGGCGATGGAACAGTTTGATGCGATTATGACGACACCAAACCAAATCGATAAAAAACGTGAGGATGTAAATGTTACAGCGGAAAATTTAGTAGCTGTTCCAGAAGGTACAATTACACTTGAAGGTCTTTGTGTTAACTGTAGCGTAGGTGTTCAGTACATTGCTTCTTGGCTACGAGGCAACGGAGCTGCACCGATTAACAACTTAATGGAGGATGCTGCAACTGCAGAAATCTCTCGTACACAAGTATGGCAATGGATTCGTCATCCAAAAGGTATCTTGGATGATGGCCGTGGTATTACATTGGCCTTTGTATTAGAAATCTTGGAGGAAGAGCTTGTGAGAATTAAAGAGGCTGTTGGGGAACAAGTCTATAACAGTGGCCGCTATGATGAAGCTGCTGAGCTGTTTAAATCTTTAATTGAACAAGACGAATTTGCAGAATTCTTGACGCTTCCAGGTTATGAAAAATTAGCTTAACTTGCTTTCAGCATAATTGATTTGAGATACGAATCTACTAAATGAACATATCCAACTTTCCTAAATTGTTGTGGACTAAACTCGAATGGAGTCCACTGTATTCCACTTATGTAAAGAGCGGGGTCTGTTCCCCCGTTCCTTACTGAAAAATGAACACGGTTACAAAAAGGGGTCTATTAATAAAAAGAGATTTAAAAGGGGTGAAGGATGTCTTACGAGCTTAGATGGGGGCTTGTAAGGCATTTTTTTATTTTCAAAAATATTGTAAGGGGGAAGTATAACATACGGAATAACGAGATATTATTGGTTCCTGGACCGATTAATAGGGGAAACATTAAATGGAATAGGAAGTACAGTTGATACAGAACAAGCTGTTATATGTTTGAAACAAAAATTAGCAATAGTTACGAAATAGGTAATTGAAAGGAGGTGTCTCGAATAAATCATGAGATATCTCCTTTTTTGATTATTTAACTATGGCAAGCACAAAACCATCGTAGCCTTTATTGCCAACTGTTTGTATAGCTGTAGATTCAATTCGAGATTCTTCTTGCAATAAATCCATAAACTGTCGCACACCTTGTACCCTTTCATCTACATTTTTTTCATCAATTACAGCGCCATCACGCACTACATTATCAGCGATGATTATTGCTCCTGATTTAGCTAATTCTAATGCCCACTTCAAATAGTGTGAATTATTGGGCTTATCTGCATCAATAAAGATTAAATCGAACAATGGCCCTGCTTTTTTCAAAATAGGCAATGTATCTAATGCCTTTCCAACTATAATTTCAACTTTATGTTCACAACCAGTTCTTTTAATATTTTCCTTGGCTACTGAGGCATACTCGGGATCAATTTCAAGTGTGTAAACTTTACCCTCGTTTGGAAGGGCACGTGCCATCCAAATACTACTATAGCCACCAAGTGTTCCGATTTCTAAAATGTTTTTTGCCCCTTTAATTTTGGCTAGTAAATATAATAGTTTGCCTTGAGTAGGTGAGACATCAATCTCCGGAATACTTGCTACTTTATTAGCTTGTAATACTGCTTCAAGTTCTGTGTCTGTCGGTATTAGTTTTTCCATAAAGTACTTATCTACATTATTCCAAACATTTAAATTGGTCATCAAACAGTCCCCGTTTCGTATTTTTTCTTGCAAGCTTGCATGTAAAGTGTATGATAGGATGAATCATAATAAAAATATATTATTATTATTAATTCATAACTTTAAGTTATGAGGTGAGGTGAAAACATGAATATTCATGGATTAAAATTGTTTTATCAAGTTGCTAATACTGGTAGTTTTACGAAAGTGGCAGAATTACTTCGTATTAGTCAGCCAGCAGTTTCAAGCCAAATAAAAAAATTTGAGCATGAGATTGGGATTCAATTATTTAAGCAACAAGGACGTGGCGTAGTATTAACTGAATTTGGGGAAGCTTTAGCGGAAAAAGCGAAAAATCTTGTTACGCTTGAAGAGCATATTATTTCGTTCATTGAAGATTATCGTCATGCTAAAGCAGGAACAATACATATAGTTGCTACATACTTACCGGCTAACTTTCTAATCCCTAAGTGGGCAGCTACCTATAAAGGGGCAAATGAAGACGTAAATTTAGTCATTACGACTACTAACACCAAAGACGCCTTTGAGCAATTAATTCAGTATAAAGCTGATATTGCTATTTATGGTGGTGGTATTTTAGAAAGACCGGAAGAAGTAGAGTGGGAGGAGCTTTTTGAGGATGAATTATGGTTTGTAGTCGCACCTGATCATCCATATGCAAATCAGTACATTACACTTGCTGACATGATGAAAGAGCCTTTTATTATGCGTGAGGAAGGAAGCTCAATGAGAGAGCATCTTTATTCTTTATGTCAAACGTATCAAGTCAAGCCACCTAAAGTCGCACTACAGTTTAATGGAATCAATGAAACGATCCGTTCAGTTATGGCCGGCTATGGTGCAAATTTTATTTCGTCACTAGCAGTTCGAGAGTATGTTGATAGTAGGCAATTGGCGAGAGTTTATGTAAAGGATGTTCATATTAATCATAAAATTGCAATTTGCACTAGAAAGAATGAAAAGTACAGTGTACTTGTGCAAAAGTTTATAGAAACTGTTAAGAACTCATTGTAATTGTTTCTTTATGCAAAAAAATGATTATTTGTTATATTGTTTGTATAACAATTTTGGAGATGATATTAATGTTTATGCAAATAGAGCCACAATCTGATGTACCAATCTATGAACAGGTAACTCGGCAAATTATGGAAGGGGTTGCGCGAGGAGAAATGAAGCCAGGAGATACTTTGCCATCTGTACGTAGTTTAGCGGCTGATCTGGGCGTCAATATGCACACGGTTAATAAAAGCTATCATGAGCTGGAGGAGAAGGGGATCATTACAATTAGAGCTAAATCAGGTGCTATTATTCGTTCAACGGAGGAGCGAGCGTTAACTCCTGAACAATTACAGCAACTTGAAAAAAGTTTAAAGCCGATTGTGGTTGAAGGAATGGTGCTCGGCGCAACTGCTGATCAAATCGAGCACATGATGAAAAAGGTATTTTCTGATTTGCAAATACCTGCAGAAGGGGTGTAGCACATGCTACTTGGCGTTTTTTCAACCGTCTACATCATTACACTTGCTCTACAATTATTCATTCCGTTTATAGTACGAGAGACAATTGCTTTTGGCGTTACAGTACCCGAACAAAATGTAAAACATCCTGTATTACGTAATATGAAAAAGCATTACACTCAAATTGTTGGAATTTCTGGCGTCATGTTTTTAATGATGATGATTGTTAGCTATTATTACCTTGCACCATCTGAGTTTATGCAAGGTAGCTTTCTGATTGGATGCTTGTTTGCGATGCTTACAGTTAGTATGACATTATATTGGATATACCACCAAAGAGTTTTAAAGCTTAAAAAGGAAGAGCAATGGGGCTTAAATATAAAACAAGTTCGTACTGTTGATGTAACGGCACGTAGTCGTGATGAAATGCTTCCATGGCCATTTTACGTAGTCCCTTTTGGTGTTACGGTGTTTCTCATTATCTTTACATTCCTTCATTATGACCAAATACCAGATGACATTGCTATACACTGGGGACCAAGTGGTGAAGCGGATTCATGGAGAAAGAAAACATATTTTACTGCGATTTCACTACCGCTTGTCATGCTAATGATGCAATGTATGATGTGGGGAATTGTAGATTCCATAAAGCGTTCTGCAATCAAGTTGGCCGTTAATCGTAAGGAAGAATCATTGGAAGATCAGTTGAAAAGCCGAAAGTATATGAGCTGGAACATTATGTTGTTAAGCTATGCCCTTACTATATTATTTACAGTATTACAGTTAAGCAATATCTATCCTTCAATGACTTCAGGAAATAGGCTATTACCGATATTTATTTTATTCTTATGCCTTGTTTTTGGCTCTGTCCTTATTTACGCATGGAAAAAACGCAAGCTGAGGGTGGAATATGGAAATAATGTTGCCTCAGAAGTAATGGATGTTGATGAGGATCGCTATTGGAAGGGTGGATTAATTTATGTGAATCGTCAAGATCCTTCCGTTTTTGTAGAGAAACGTTTTGGGGTCGGTTGGACGATGAACTTTGCAAATCCACGAGGCTATATTGTAATTGGCTTACCGTTACTTATATTGCTCTTGATTTCTTTCTTTTCGTTATAATATAAATGCGAAAGAAGTTAAAAATTCGCTACACTCTCGCGAGAAAGCGATCATTGCATTAGCAAATCGCCCACACGGATTGGAGCGGATTTTTTGTTAAAGTAGTGTATCGGAAACAAGTTGGATGGGGGTAAGCTTGAATGAAAATTCTCGTTGTAGATGATGATGTACATATTTTACAGCTAGTAAATATTTATCTGACAAAAGAGGGCTATCAGGTGATACAAGCGGAAAACGGACAACAGGCCCTTCAACTACTTGAGGGAAACTTACCTGATTTGGCTGTTGTAGATGTCATGATGCCAGGAATGGATGGTTTTACATTAACTAAGACATTGAGCCAGGACTACGATATTCCTGTACTGTTATTAACAGCAAAAGGCGAGCTTGAGGACAAGGAACGAGGTTTTTTGGCAGGCTCAGATGACTACGTTGTAAAGCCTTTTGAACCTAAAGAATTGCTGTTTCGCATAGCAGCGATATTGCGTAGATTGGATAAGAAAAACCAGGTAACCATCCAGGTGGGCCGGCTAGTTATTGATCGTCGTAGCTTTGAGGTGGTCATTGGGGAAGATACACTTGTACTGCCTTTAAAGGAGTTTGAACTATTGGCTTTACTAGCTTCCCGACCGAATCAGGTGTTTACACGAAGCTTTATTATGGAGCAAGTGTGGGGCTATGACTACGATGGAGATGAGCAGACTTTAAATACGCATGTGAAGCGGATTCGTGAACGGCTGCATCGTTATGAAACAGGTGTTGAGATTACAACGGTGCGTGGTGTTGGCTATAAGCTAGAGGTTATTGCATGATGAAAACGTTATATAGTAAATTTGTTGTCACGACAATACTCGTTATGATCGGCAGCTTGTGTATCGGCTTTTTAGCGACGAATATTTATTATCATCAAGTTGTAAAGGAAAAAAACGATGCGAAAAACGTGAAGATTGCGCAAGATATTGCGAAATACATTGAGTCGTCAAAGCCTAGCGATTTAGAAAATTATTTAACAACTCTTGGGGAAATAGGTTATCAGATTTATGTAACAACCGGTGACGAAAGACATTTTTTCGGCGGTAAGTATCGTGATAAAGCACTACCGCCCAAAACAGTCGAGCAGGTTTTAAACGGGGGAATTTATCATGGTATGCGTGATTTTCCTAAAGAAACTTTTGTGACCGGCTTTTTTGCGAATGAGTTAATAAATACGATAGGTGTGCCATTTACTTATGAAAATAAGCAGTATGCACTGTTTATTAGACCCGATATTCGCTTGCTGTTTTCTGAGGTTCATACGATACTTGGTGGACTTATTCTAACGATGACAGTACTTAGTCTGTTGGCAATGCTCCTTTTTGCTAAGGCACTAATTCGCCCTATTACACAACTAACAGAGGCAACACATCAGCTTGCACATGAAAAATTCGATACATTACTAGATATAGAGCGAGCTGATGAGATTGGACAATTAGCAGACAGTTTTAATGTCATGACAGAAAAATTACAGGAAAATGATCGAATACGTAAAGAATTTATTAGTAATGTGTCCCATGATTTTCAGTCGCCGTTGTTGAATATTCAAGGCTATGTAGATTTACTAAAGAATCCTTCATTTACCGATAAGGAGAGGCGGGAATATACAACGATTATTGAACTAGAAACGAAGCGTCTGTCGACATTAACTAAGCAATTACTATTACTAACGTCACTCGATCAATCTACAAGGTTGTTAAAGCGTGAGCCTTATCGTTTAGATGAGCAATTAAAGGAAACCGTAAGAAAATATCGCTGGCAGCTTGAAGACGCAAATGTACAATTATCGTATCAGCTTGAACCAGTAACATGTAATGGTGATGCTGGGCTATTGCAAAATGTTTGGGATAATTTATTGACGAACGCTATTAAATATAATGTCGAAGGTGGAGAAATTCATATTCACTTGCAAGAATTCTCAACCTCAATTGAAGTGCTTATTGAGGACAGTGGCATAGGATTGACTGCTGAACAACTACAAAAGGTATTTGATCGCTTTTATCGAGTAGATGAGTCCAGAACAAAGCAAGGTACTGGGCTTGGACTAGCCATAGTGAAGCAAATTGCTGAGCTACATGGGGGAACGGTTCATATGGAGAGCATTATGAATTCCGGCACAAAGGTCCGTGTTCACTTACCAAAATTGTAATGAGGAGTTCATGTAAAGTTCATGTTCATGAGATAAACTGCTGACTAAGTTGAAAAAAACTTAGGGGGAGTTATTGTATGGAATTAAAATGGAGTATACGCCTTATTCGTCTTGCTGCGATTTTTGCCTTATTGGGAACGTATCTAGGCTCACATATTTCCGCCTCAGGTAGTTATGAATATAGACCGATACATGCACATATTTTGCTCGTAGGTTGGTTAAGTATGTTTGCATGGGGCATTTTCTATCGAGCTTTTAAAGTGAAATCGCAAAAATTAGTGACAGCACATGGTTGGACGGCTATTCTCGGAGTTTTTGGTTTAACACTAGGCATGTGGTTCTACAATATAAATCCATTTCATTTTAGCAGTACATTTACATTAATTTTCTTTATCATAGGTGGGACAACGCTATTAATTAGCTTTGCTTTATTTATCGTTGTAACATTTATGGTGAATCTAAAAGAAGAAATGAAAAGCTAAACAATACCGTGTCACTGTCTTTATGAGGTGGCACGGTATTGTTTTGGAAGAACGGCTTTAATTGGCCTATTACACAAGGTTTGATATGATATTTTTTGAAACATATGCCATAAATAAGTTGATTGGAGTATAGACTGGGTGACTCCTTGGGGATTAGCGATATAGAGGAACGAAGGCTAAAAGCATCACGTCCTGTGATAACGCCTTCGTGACCAACATCCTATTGGCCCGAGATCCTGGAGCGAGCATCGAGAGTGAAGCGGCTCATCGGACGCCCCCAGGAAGCTCTGCTCTGCGCAAAAGCGAAGCGTCAGCAACAAAGCGCCCAGTCGGAACGGAAATCAACCCTACTTTATGGTGAGGAGTTCTTTTACTTTATACTTTCAAGAGACTTCTTAAGCCATTTTGTTGCCTCGGTATAGTCTTGTGCGACACCATGTCCTTTTTTGTAAAGCATACCGAGCTGGAATTGTGCTTTTTGATGCCCTTGATTGGCAGCGAGTCGATACAGCTGGGCTGCTTTCGCAAAATCCTTTGGTACCCCTTGTCCATGACTGTGCATTTGAGCTAATTGATATTGTGCTTTGGCATGCCCCGTAGCGGCAGCTTGTTCAAGCCATTTTGCTGCCTCGGTATAATCCTGTGCGACACCTTTTCCCTTATCAAATAAATTACCGAGCTGATATTGAGCACCTGAATGTCCTTGGATGGCTGCTAGTCGATAGCAGCGCCGTGCCTCTTCTAAGTCCTGCTCGACCCCCAATCCATGCTCATATAATAACCCTAATTGATATTCAGCCTGAATATGAGATTGATCAGTAGCGGCTCTCCACCATTTCACTGCTTCATCATAATTCAAGTTAGCTTCATATAATAATCCGAGCTCGTACTGAGCATCAGCATACCCCTTTTCAGCGGCAGCTTTGAAGTAAGGGAGCGCCTTTTCTGGTTGCTTAAGCTGGTATACATAAATACGTCCAAGCTCAAATCCTGCACTTATATGTCCAGTGTTAGTGGCTAACTGTAACCATTTTTCAGCTAAAGATATATCGTTTTCTTTGACATAGAGTACACCGAGGCAGTATTGAGCATTTAGGTGTCCTTTATGAGCTGCGAGCTTAAACCATTTTATAGCCTCTATACGATCCTGAGGAATACCTTGACCAGTGTTATATAGCATTGCCAATTGAAATTCCGCATTAGTATGATCTTGAAGTGCAGCTAAATGGAACCATTGTGCAGCTTCTTCAAAATTTTGTGAGATGCCACGACCTTTAAGGTACATATAGCCAAGATTATATTGAGAACTTGCATCACCAGCTAATGCGGCCATTTCAAAACAGGCTATAGCTTCCTCATAGCTTTGCTCGACGCCAGTTCCGTTGTGATAAAGGAATCCAAGGTTATTTTGAGCACTTGTATTCCCTTGATTGGCTGCTAGCATGTACCATTGTGCTGCTTCTGCAAAGTTTTGTGGCATACCAAGACCTTGATTGTATAGAACCCCCAGATTGTACTGTGCATCTGCGTTTTCTAAATCTGCAGCAGCTTTATAATAGCGAGTAGCTTCTTCATAGTCTTGTACAACACCATGTCCTAAATGATAGAGCACGCCTAAGCTATAAAGTGCATTTACATCTTTTTGAGCAGCTGCACGTTCATACCACATTTTTGCAACTGCATAATCTTTCTTAACACCACGCCCTTGATTATAAAGAGCACCTAAATTATATTGAGCACTTGCATTCCCTTGTTTTGCTGCAAGCTCAAACCAGTTTGCGGCACTTTTATAGGCCTCAGTTGATTGATTATCTTGAAGAAGCATATTTACATCAAAAACTGAAGTTATATGTTCAAAACTAGGGGCTAAGCGAATCATCTTTGCCTTTACGCTAAGGTCATAGCGTTTAATAAACCATTCTACAATATCACTTATATAATCAAGAACAATTTTTGCAACCTTTGCTTCCACAATTTCACTACTATTACTAGAAGTCATTTTGTTTACAAGATTCATTAGTAAATAAATGCGACGAGGATGAATTTTTGCCACAAAGCTACGATTATTGAGTAATGACCGAATGTTTTTTAGCTTTGGTTCTGAATCCATTTCTAGTTTATAAAGCTCATATAAAATTTCCTCCAGTACAAGGAGTGATTTTTGTAAAGATAGAGCTGGCTTTGACGTGGCGAGAGAGCTAGCATCCTGTAAATTTTTAGCCAATTTAAAGAAGGACAAAGCTTTTAGTTTCTTACATTGATCTTGGAGAATATCATATTGAATGACGATAGCACTCACCTCTTTCATAAATTCCTCTTTTTTCATATATCGGGAAAATACCGTTATTGTTGAATTGTCCCCGGTACATGATACTATGTGTTATAAGGAAACTCGTCGAGGTTTGAAGTAGCGATTAAAAAAGTAAATCTGTCAAAGTTTCATGTTATCCGGGGGATAGAGATGATGAAAAATATTGCAGCAATTATACCAGCCTATAATCCACAACAGTCACTTATAACCTATGTCCATCAGTTATTAGCTACCACTATTAGCCAAATTATTATTGTCAATGATGGTAGCGATCAAAAATATGCAAGTGTATTTGAAGAGTTAAAAAAGATTGATTGCTGTCGAGTACTAGAGCATGACCACAATGTTGGTAAGGGAGGCGCACTAAAAACAGCCTTTGCCTATGTAAGGTCGCAAAGAAGCATGTTTCAAGGTGTCATTACAGTAGGTGCTCATGGGCAACATACTTTACAAGATGTAAAGCTCGTTTTAACGATGACAAAGGTATTTTCTGAAGGAATTGTGTTAGGAGTACGTAACTTCCATTCGGCGGACAGTAGCCTTTTATCCTACTGCGGTAATCGTGCAACAAGTTTGTTTTTTGAAATCCTTTATCATAGAAGATTAGTGGATACCCAAACAGGTTTGCGGTTTATTTCTATAAAGGAACTACCGTGGCTGATGAAAGTAAAAGGTGAACGATATGACTACGACACAAATATGCTAGTCGCTGCGCTTAAAAGAAAGTGTCCAATTTTTGAGGTAGAGATAGGGCAGTTACGGATAAAGAAAAATACAGTGATACAGTATGATGAAATAACAAATGCAGGGTCAATTATTGCTACCATGCTTATGAATTATTTAAAACCGAGGGAAAAATAGCTACATGTTTAATTTTGTAATAGGATAATAATTACTCAATAGCGTAGCGAGTATAGAAAGAAGGAGCAATGATGATGGAATATTCAGATCAAGTGAAAAATCGTGTGAAGCGCATGGAAGGACAGCTACGTGGGATTTTAAAAATGATGGAAGAAGAAAAGGACTGTAAGGCAGTCATTACTCAATTATCGGCCGTACGTTCAGCAGTAGATCGCACAGTTGGTGTAATTGTTAGCACGAATCTTCTAGAATGTGTACAAAATGCTGAAGGTGATGGCGAGAAAATGAATGAAGTTATTCAAGAAGCAGTTAATTTAGTTGTAAAAAGTCGTTAACATAAAGAGAAGCCTGCTCGATAGAAAATGGCTAAGAAAACTCACTTAAAACAGGTGAGTTTTTATTTTTGTACAAAAATATAGTTTAATTCGATACTTATTTTTTATTAGAGGGAGTTTATACCTATGTGATGTTTGAAGGTAATGCAGTTAAAAGTCACAGTTAGTGAACTTGTCCGATAGATTCGTAGTCACTTTCTCTGTTATTCTAATTACAAGAATATAACAAATGGGAAGGTGATTTATTGTGAAAAAATGGTTGATAGGCGGAGCGGCATTGCTGATGTTAAGTCCAACAGCAGCCTATGCTCAACAGGCGGATGCTCGTTCAGTAAATACTTCCCCAATAAGTGCACATCATGTAGTAGCTAGTACTAACGTAACAACTTGGGATCAATTCACAACAGAAATCGTAAAGCAATTAAATAATTTCGCTCCCGAAATTAACATTACATATAGTGGACCAATGACAGATTTCAAAAAGAAATTTATGGAATCCTTTAAAAAAGCACAGGAGCAAGCAGTCTATGCGGGTGGTCATATGGAAAGTACCAATATTTCTGCAGACTCAACAGGCAATGTAACGTTTAAAGTGAAGTATTTGACAAACCAAACGCAAGAAGCGGCGGTGCAAAAAAAGGTTGATCAAATATTAAAAGCGATTATTAAGCCTTCGATGACAGAGTTCGAAAAAGTAAAAGCGATTAATGATTATATCGTGTCAAATGCTACATATGGTACTAAAACAAAGGCTAGTCCCCATAGTGCTTATGCATTGTTAATGGAAGGACAAGCTGTGTGTCAGGGTTATGCGTTAACGGCTTATAAAATGTTGGATCAAGCTGGATTTGATGCAAAGTATGTTGTTGGAACTGTTAATGGTAACGTGGCGCATGCATGGAATTTAGTAAAGGTTGATGGTCAGTGGTATCATTTAGATACAACATGGAATGATCCATTACCAAATCGTTTTGGCGCTTCTTCGTACGATTATTTTTTAGTAACGGATGCACAACTAAAGAAAGATCATAAATGGATAGCATCCAATTATCCAGCTGCAACAAGTTCAAAATATAACTATATGCTAAATGTTCATTTTGCATATCAGGATAAAAATACACTATACTTTAGTAATACAGCCGATAAAGATAAATTGTATAAGCTTGATCTAGCAAGTGGTAAGAAAACAAAGGTTATTGATAAACGTGCCTTGTATATTACTGGAGCAGATGACTCTTTATATTTCAGTGATTACAGTAACAGCGGTTACTTAACAAATTTAAATCTAAAAACATTAAAAACTGAGGTGCTCGTGAAACAAGCAGTTACAGATTTAAGAATTAACGGTAATTTTTTAGTTTATAATGTTAAGGGCAACGAACAGAAACTTAAAATTAAATAAGAATATCCTTATCTATTGATAAAATGAAAGCACAAAAGGGCCTCCAACTGAGCTCTTTGTGCTTTTTTTGTATATAATGAATACAGGAAACAGGTTGGAGGCGAGGATTTTGTGGAAAAAGTTAGCCATTATCGTAATAATCATTATTTTTATTGACCCCATTTATACGGCTGGTAAGGCAGTTGTACAACAAGTGATAACTTGGGCCAATAATGATGAGATAGAAACGATGCTTCTTTCAACAAAGGAAAAAATCATAGACGTTACTGCTAAACTTTCAGAGAATACCTCCATTGAAACGGCCACAGCACCTATAGAAGAAAAACCAGAAGAAGGAGTAGCCGTTACAGCTCCTGCAGTCAAAAAACCTGAAGCGAAGTTAGTTGTAACAAATGCAAAGGAAATGGCTGATGCGATGTATGCGTACTACAGTAGTTTTTCACCTACTTTTGAGATTCAATATAAAGGCAATACACAACGAATTGAACAGTTAGTGGAAGAAGCTTATGAAAATGCTATAAAACGAGATGATTATGTATATGGCCATATTAGTAAACACTCAATTCGTTTTGAATATGGAGGAAGAACTGCCAAAGTATTTGGGGAGCAAAGTTATTTAATGACACCAGAGCAGTCCGGATATGTTGAAATGAATGTTCAAGAGGTCGTAGCTTCTATTGATAAACAATCATTAAATGATGTAGAAAAGGTTAGGGCTGTCAATGATTATATTGTTGCCAATACCGCGTATACGGATCAAACGAATTCAAGTCCACATAGCGCTTACACAGTGCTTGCGGAACATGGTGGCGTTTGTCAGGGCTATGCATTGCTGGCTCATTCGATGTTACAAAAGCTAGGTATAGAAACAAAATATATAGTAGGCTATGTCGGAAAGGAAGGACATGCATGGAATTTAGTAAAGCTGGATGGACAATGGTACCATCTCGATACTACATGGAATGATCCGGTGCCTGATCGTAAAGGGGCAGTGCGTTATCAATATTTTTTAGTGGATGATCGAACGATGGCAAAAGATCATACGTGGATTGCTGGAGACTATCCGAAAGCAACGAGTACAAAGTATAACTACTTTCACAATGTAGATTTCGCTGCAAAGGTAGGGCAACAAATATTTTATAGTAATGTTTCTGATAATAATAAATTGTACGTGCTTGATTTAGAAACAGGTAAATCGAAACGCATTTCCAATTCACGCGCACAGTACGTTGTTTATGCGGATGGTTGGCTATATTTTAGTAATTATTCACAAGGAGCGTATTTAACGAAGATTCGTCCGGATGGGAGCGGAGAACAAATATTAAATAGGGAAGAAACAAAGGATTTATTTGTGAAGGACAACTATTTATATTTTACGACAAATGAACTGAAAAAAATGGCGCTTTAACTTGATCAATAAAATGATATGAGTGACATGCCAGAAGATACACGTTATGTGAAGTGCTCGCTTTGCAGAAGAGTAGTACTTTGTTTAAATGCACCTAGATTCCATTGAACATAATAGTTTTCAACAACATGAATGGCCTATGACATTACAGATTGTCATAGGCTCTTTTTGTTCGCTCTATAAGATAATGGATTGGGGGATGTTGACACAGAGAAACTTCAATTTGCGGATACATCGATTTCATTTCCTGTGAAAAAGTTTTAAAAATTAATGGATTATGCTTAATGGCACCACCATTACAATAAAGGCTAAAAGTGTCGCCTTGATAGTCGGTTTTTTTCAACACAGCACATGCAAGGAGCGCTAGTTCTTGGGCAGCACGCATTGATATTTGGATGGCGCATGGATCCTTTTTGTCCACGGCATCGGCTAAAAATGCCCCCATTTTTGCAAGCTGCGCGTTCGTGTAAGATGGATGGAAAAGCCATGTAGCTAGCTCTGTGACGTCTTGGATCCGTAAGTGATTATAGACAGCATCTTTTAATAGAGTCGGCTCATCGCGCCCGTCCTCCATGCGGAAAATAGCGCGTATTACTTCTTGACCGAGCCAATAGCCACTGCCTTCATCTCCAGCACGATGCCCCCAGCCACCTGCACGTACTATTTGCGTACCGGTAAATGCGTAAGCAATGGCTCCTGTTCCAGCGATGAGTAACGCTCCTGCCTGTCCAGCAGTAACGCCAAGTAAAGTGGCTTGCGCATCATTTTCTATAATAAGCGTATCTATTTTTAGCTGTAATGTTGATACGGCGTTATGAACGATTTCTGATACGATTTCTTGATCTTTGGGAGAATCAATCCCAGCCATTGCGAAGGTTGCAACAGCAATATTTGCGTCATCTTGCTTTTGTAAAAAGTCCTGCACATTTGCTAATAACGCTTGCAATATTTCTGTAGCAGATGCAGCACCGATTGCTTGATAATTCGAGCCACTTGTTGATGTTGTATAAATTATTTCACCTGACTCGGCATGTACGAGCGCACATGCCGTTTTTGTAGCACCACCGTCAATAATAAGTAGCCATCCCATCATTGATTCCATTCCTCTAAAAATACTGTTAATTGTTTTTCTGCTTCAATAATTTTAAATTCCTTCAAACGAATCCACTCATAAAGATTATGAGAATTTGTCTTGGAGTGTTCAAGAGATTCTTTCATCGTTGCGGGTGCTGGACCACCAGGTAATGTACGTACACCAACGAAGGTCTCCGGCTTTAATGTGTTATAAAAATCTTCCTCAGAAATTTTTAATGGTTTACCTGTAATTAATTTGGCTTGTGTATTAGTAAGCCCCCATGTAAGACTTGCTAAAGATTCCTCACCATGAGAGAGCAATACTTTAATACATTTACTAACAATACTATGTGCCTGCCGGAATGAAATCCCTTCAGAACGCACTAACGTATCGGCAAGCTCTGTGACATTGGCAAAGCTATTGTTTGCTCGATTTCTTAGTTTTTTCTTGTTTACATCCATCGTGACAACTAGCGAACCAAATAGTTCGTAAATACCTATTAAACGGTCGATGGCGCGCCATAAATATGGTTGCATATCATCTTCTGTGTCTACAATATCTCCAAAAGGTGTATTATGTACCATCTGTAATACTGTACTAGCGTCACCAACAACCGCTGATAGCAATGAACGTGTATGCTCTATTGAAACAGGATTGCGTTTTTGTGGCATGATCGAGCTAACTTGTACGTACGGGCTCGCCAACGTAAATGCATTGAATTCCTGTGTAGCCCATAGTAGAAAATCCTGGGATGTACGGCCAAGATTAAGTGCTGCAAGCTGAACGATACTCGCTGCCTCTGCGATATAATCTGCACCAGCAACAGCATCCCACGCATTCTCGATAATATCATCGAAAGCCAATAACTCACGCATGCGCCCTCGATTAATATTGAAGCCTGTTGTCGTTAATGCTGCTGCTCCCATACTACTGCGATTCACCGTTTTGTAGACATGCTGTAAACGTTCAAAATCACGTTCAAGTTGATCGATGACAGCCTTCAAATAATGAGCAAAAGTTGTTGGCTGTGCCTGCTGCGTATGTGTATAGCCAATCATAATCGTATCAACGTGCTCCTCAGCAGCTGCGATTAAATCATCCCGTAATGTCAATAATTCTCGCATAAGCAATAACAATTTTTTTCTTAAAGTCATTCGATAGATGGCAATGCCCATATCATTACGACTTCGCCCAATGTGAAGATTTCCAGCAACATCTCCAGCAAGCTCTATTAATTTATTTTCGATGCGGAAAAACAAATCCTCATATAGTGGGCTGTAATCCTCTATACGATAATAGTTCAAATCTAGTTTCTTTAGAGCGATTCCGATTTCTTTAGCTTCTTCTTTTTTTACTAGTCCCTGTTCTTCTAACATTTTTAAGTGTGCAATATTGATTTGTAGAATAATTGTTAAAAAGTTTTTCTTGGCTTCATCGTAAGCCGGCTGTAAGACAATTTTACGATAAATATTAGAAGGGAAGATCATCCCATCTTCTTGCTGTGTTTTGTTGCGAAAATCTTCAAACATATGAATTGCCTCCTATTAGATTAGCAGTTATATGGCCGAACCAGCACTGCCTTTAGATAACTTCTCAGAAATAATAAGCACAATTAAAATTAAACAAATTTGTAATACTCCATATGCACAAGCAGTTCCAAATTTAAACGAATATAGTTTTTGGAAGATCGCCACTGATAATGGGATGGTTGACGTACTGTAAATAAGAATAGACGCTACGAATTCGCCAAAGCTTTGAACAAGTGCTAGTAACGTACCTGCCAAAATGCCCGTAAATGTAAGGGGAAGTACAATACGTCTAAATGAATACCACCATGTTGCACCTAAACTCCGTGACGCTTCTTCGATAGATTGATCTAATTGAACAAGTGATGCCGATGTCGATCGGAAAACAAGAGGTAAATGTCTAATAAAATAAGCTAACGGCAAAATCCAGAACGTCCCGACAAGAACTTGATTAAAGGCGAATATATTTTCTGTACTAAAAGCAGCAATCAAATTGACAGCTACAACCGTTCCCGGCAATGCCCAAGGAACCATAATTAAAATATCGAGTAATGTTTTACCTTTAAAGTTTAAGCGAACCATTGCATAAGCTGCTGCAACACCGAAAAGAATGTTGCCGAATGTTGCAACAATCCCCATTTGAATGGAGTTCCAAATCGGTCGCCACGTCCGTTCATCTGTAAAAAGTGCTTGATAATGATCCAATGTATAGTCTGTTGGGAGGATTTGTGTTTTCCATGCACCATCAACGGAAAATGAAATTAAAATAAGCAGTAAAATCGGCAAAATTAAAATTAATGTGCCTATGAAAGATGCAATAGTCGCCATAATTTTCATGCCTCTTGAAGACACTTCAGAACGGTGAACACTAATCCCTTTACTGAGGTTTTGATAATTTCGACGGTTTTGATACCAGCGCATCACAATTAAAAAGGTAATGGACACAAAGGATAAAATCATAGATTGTGTCGCTGCCATATCTAAATTCCCATTCGTACGAGATAAATAGATTTGCATGGTCATCGTGCGTTCGACACCGAACATTAAAGGTGCAGTGTAGGATGCCATAGATATCATAAAGACGAGTAAGGAGGAGGCAACAATCGAAGGTGTTAACATGGGCAAAATAACCTTTGTCCATACCCGAATACGCCCGGCACCTAAGCTAGTAGCGGCTTCTTCTAAAGCTGGATCAAGACCTTTTATAGCTGCTGAGGCGGTTAAGTAGAAGTAAGTGTACATAGTGAATGTATGTACTACGATAACTCCCCATATGCCTTTTAATGAAAAGGGTACTTGCTCTAAACCGAATAGGTGCTGAAATGCACGCGGGAAAATACCACTGTCTCCATACAAAAAGGTAAAGGACAGTACACCTACTAACGGAGGAAGAGCCATAGGTACCAATACTAAAACAGAGAGTATCCGTCTACCTGGGAAATTATAGCGTTCCAGAAGAAATGCCATAGTTACACCGACGATCGCACAACAAATAACACTGATAGCGGATATATATATACTAGTCCACAATGCCTCTATATTTGCTGGGCTAGCTATATTAAAGAAATTTTTATAATTAGAGAGTGCATCATCACCTGAAAAGCTCTCTTTAAACGTTTGATAGAACGGGTATACCACATAGGCAAACAACACTAAAAATAAAGGTGCAACTAAAATATAGACAAACCAGTTCGAGCTAGTTAGACGTGTCCATGCATTTCCTTCAGAAGAACTGTGGTGTGTTTTTTCCATGTTAGTACCCTCCTATTCTCCTAAAAAATACAGTGAATCTTGGGCTATAGTTAGAGTGATTTCTTCACCAATTTTTTTGAATTGACCATTCATATTAATAATCATTACTTTTAGTGAAAAATCTAGGCATTCCACAATGTAGTTCACACTAATTCCTGTAAATTCAACAAAAGTGATTTTACCCGTTAATGTGTTTTCACCAATACCTTCATGAATAGATTCAGGACGAATAGAAATAAACACTTTGTCTCCAATCATATGCGTTAAAGTGGGGGAGCTTTGTTGCTTTCGCCCAGTGAGAACAAGTCCACTCGCTGTTTTTACTTGTATATCGTTACCGTTAATAGCATCGATTGTCGCCTCAATTAAGTTCGTCTCGCCGATAAAATCTGCTACGAAGCGGTTTGAAGGTCGATTATAAATCTCTTGTGGTGTACCGATTTGTCTGACGTGCCCATTCTCCATGACCATTATACGATCTGACATAGACATAGCTTCCATTTGATCATGTGTAACATAGATGGTTGTAACACCGAGCTCGGATTGAATACGTTTTATTTCTACGCGGGTTTCTTCGCGTAGTTTAGCATCTAAATTCGACAAGGGCTCGTCTAATAATAAAATATCAGGCTCTATAACAAGCGCCCTTGCTAATGCAACTCGTTGCTGCTGCCCACCAGATAATTCATTAATTTTCCGATTACCATATTGCGATAAATGGACAAGTCCTCTAATACGGTCAACTTTTTGCTTAATCTCTGCCTTTGAAAATTTCCGTACTTGTAATCCAAAGGCGATATTTTCGTCTACCGTCATATGTGGAAAGAGGGCATAATTTTGAAACACCATACCAATGTTCCTTTTATTAGGTTGAAGCCTTGTCACATCAAAATCATCAAAAAGAATTTTTCCTCCCGTTGGGTAATAAAATCCGGCTATCATCCTTAGTGTTGTCGTTTTCCCACAACCACTTGGACCGAGGAAGGTAAAAAATTCACCAGATTTAATATGAAGATCTAAATCTTTTACGCCGTGAATGTGACCGAATTTCTTAGAGACATTTTCTATTTTGACACTTTTCAACTGAAGTGCTCCTTTCTCGTTAGAAAATTAGTTGCATGAAGCCTCGAGCAAAATATACTCGAGGCTTAAAGATATGAACAATATTCATAGATGTCTTATAATTTCAGCACCATAGGACAGGTTAGGAATCGTTCACTTTTTTCCTCGGCCTTTAATATTGTTATCCCAATGCTCCATCCATTCAGCTTCTTTCTCAGTCATGAGCTTCCAATCTATATCAAAAGTTTTTAAATCTAATTCTTTATACCACTCAGGCATTGCCGCTTTATCGATATCTGAGCGAGTAGGAATTTGATAGTAATCGTTGGCTAGTTGAGTCACCATACCTTTTTCAAATATGAATTCTGTGAAGAGCTTTGCATTTTCTAAGTTTTTAGCATTGTTCACAACACCAACACCATCAACTAAAATCGGTGCACCACTCTTTGGATAAATGTAATCGAACGGATAATCAGTCGTATATTTCTTTAATAAAATATCTTGCAAATTCCATAAAGAAACGCTGCCTTCTTGTCGTGTCATCTTTAAATAAAGTGCATTCGGATCTTGTGTATATTCCTTCGTGTTGGCATCTAATTTTAATAACCAATCGTAGCCCTTCTCAGGAGAATCTGCGCCTTGACGTAAAATCATTGATGAGTAAATAGTACGCATCGTCCCAGATGCTAATACACCTCGAATTAAAATTTTATCCTTCCACTTTGGATCTAATAAATCATCCCAATCCTGTGGGCCCGTTTCTTTCTTTAATACATCACTGTTAATCATAATCACTTCGGGTAGTAACATTTCACCAAACCAACGACCATCTGCATCTTTATAAGCCGCATCAATGGAGTCGTTAAAGCTAGGCTTCCAAGCCTGAAGTAAATCTTCATCGGCACCGACCGTTAGTGCAGATTGCGTACCGCCCCACCAAAAGTCAGCCTGAGGATTAGCCTTTTCACCACGTAGGCGTTCCAAAATTTGCTGCGCACCCATCGTTAAAAATTCCACTTCAATGTCTGGGTACTTTTCATTAAACTGATCGATTACCTTTTGCACCATTTCTTCATCGCGCCCGGTATAGATCACAAGCTTTCCAGATGGCGTAGCTGCCACATCGGTCTTTTCAGAATCGGACGTTTTGTTACTGTCTGTTGCATCTTTTGTAGCAGTCTTGTTATCACTACTACAAGCAGCTAAGACAACAACCATCAGTACAAGTAAAAAGCCGAAGATACGTGTTTTCTGCATAATCTTCCCCCTCCCTAATAATGAAAAACATACATATAGCAGTATAATCCGGAGACCTTACATTAATGTTAGAATAGTTAAAAAATTATAATTAGATTCATCATAACTATGTAAATACTAGATAGCAATGGTACTTCACTAAAGTCGGAGACTCTTTAAAATAGCGAGAATTAAAGCTTTTCGGAATAGATTATCAACTTTTGTTCAAAAGTTAACAAAAGTTGATTTTGGTGATTTTGAAATGCATGCTACGATTTGAAACAAGGACATCTATAAAATTAAATTTATGAGTAAGCGTAGCGGAGAGTGGAAGGCTAAGCGAATCGCGTCGTGTGATAACGCCTTTGAGCAACATCTTACCTCTGAGCTTTCGTACATAAAACAATGGTGTTTCACTAAAATCAAAACTCTTTAAAATAGCGGAAATTTAAGGATTATCAAAATATGTTCAAAAGTGAACAAAAGTTGGTTTTGGTAAATTTGAAATGCATGCTATCATTTCTAGAATAATTCGAATTGTTTGTTTTTTAAAATGAAAAGGAGTGAAGTAAAAATGAGATACTTATTATCAACAATTTTTGGAGTAGTATTATTTTTAGGTCTTTCAATTACTCCAAGTTCTGCAGCTGAATTAAATGAAGGAGAAATAGTAGTTGATAGAACGGAAGGCTAAATACATGACAAAAGAAGAATTCGAAGAGTTTTAAAGTCTCGTCGTGTTGACGAGTGGGTATATTGCCACTCTAGCAGACAATAACATCGCACTAGGCGATGAAAACGGTAATATTAGACCAAATGATAACTTAACACGCAGAATTTACGGCGTGCATGTATAGAGCGCTTGGTTTATAAAAGTGAATAAAGAAATAAGGGAGATGTATCAAAAAAATATGATACCTCCCCCTTTGGAAATTTAGATTAAAGTATTTACTTACTGATAGGCTCTAAAGATTTATCCTTTTGTCGTCGTTGCGAAAGTATTGTCGGTAGCATCATACCTAGAATAACCAAAATAATACCCGCTATTTGTAAAAGAGTTAAAGGTTCATGTAAAACAATAACTGAAACAGTTACAGCCACGGGTAACTCGATAGCGCTTAAAATAGAGGCAAGGGCTCCTCCCACCTTCGGAACAGCTATAGAGAATAAATAAATCGGCAAAATAATACCGAAGAGTCCAAGTGCTAGTCCGAATTTCCATAGACCACCGGCAAATAATTTACCGTTCCAAAGAACTTCAGGGTTTAAGAAAATACTAATGATGATAAGGGCGACAAAGGAAACAATTATCACGCGTGATGTAGTTGTAATACCCTCCACGTGACGAGAGTTAAATTGGATAAAGCAAGCAAAAGTAAAGGCAGCAGCAAAACCTAGCAGCCAGCCTTGAATAGCAATACCGCTTAAATCCACATTTAGTACACCAGCCGCTAAAATGGTTCCAGCAAATAATACAATGATAGAAATCACTTCAGTCCGACTGGGTAAGCGTTTATGAAGTGCGCAATCTATTAATAAGCCAATCCATGTGAATTGGAAGAGCATTACTACTGCAAGAGAGGCAGGAAGATACTTTAACGATTCTCCATATACAATCCCTGTAGTACCGGTAAGTATCCCGGCACACACTAAAATTAGCAGTCCCTTTTTAGAAATCTTCGGTAATTGTCTTTGTGTCACTATAAAAATAGTTGCAACAAGCATAAAGCCAATAATATATTGACTTGATACTGCCTCTCCTGTTGTAAAGCCATGCTGCATAGCTACTTTGACAATTGTCGATAGTATTCCGTAGCTACTAGAAGCAATGACAATCAATAGAGGATAAATTAAATTCTTTTTCATGTTTTTTATTTCACTTCCTAAAACTGTTTCACCATATGATGAAATGGTTCATCGATAATGGACCATGGCTCTGTAATAACAAAGCCCATACGTTCATAAAGGCGACGAGCGTCCGCTTTTTCCGTTTCAACATTTAATGATAATTTTGAATAGCCTCGTTTTTGCGTTTCCTCTAAGGCGAATTGTAATAATAATGTTCCTATTCCTTTACCACGCGCTTCTGGTGATACACAAATAGTATCAATATAATATTCATCTTCATGAGCTTCTTTATCGATGATGACGGATGGTGCATTTTTTTCTTCAAGCCATTTTACGAGATTCGCATCCATATGAATGGCTTCGACACCATTATAGTAAACAAGAATTCCTAGTACTTGCTCATTCTCAACAGCTACAAAAGTATTTAAATAGGAATGTCGATTATCCTCACGCTTGAATAATACAGTAAGTTCTTGTTCTACTGCTTCTGCTGTCTGTTCTCCTGTTAAACGGTTTGCAATTTCACCAATCGCATCAATAATTAGTGGTATAACGGCATGGGCATCCTGTAGTTGCGCTTGTCGAATTGTAATACTCATTGTCAAAATCCCTACCTTTCTATAGGCAAGTATAACAAAGATAAAGGATGACTCAAATTTTTGAATAAATGGTGATATTCTGACGGCATCTTTACCGCATTGTTTATCTGCCCGAAAGCGAAGCGACTGCGGCAAATGTTTTCTGTAGCGAAAGCAAAGCGACAGCTACAATTATACCAAGCCATATTTGATTATTTTTCCGAAAGTTTAAAACTTTATACGATATCTGATTTCGTGTTAATCTATAATGACTAGAGTTTCGGGAGGACAACAATGACAAAGGAAGATAAGGATTATATTTTAGTTTATGGAGATGCTTTTATTGACTATATCGCTGATGATGTAACAAATACATCATTTACTAAATATATGGGTGGTGCGACTGTAAATGTTGCTGCGGGAATTAGCCGTATCGGTGCTCCATCTGCATTAATTACGATTACTGGAGACGACGAAGGCTCACAATTCGTTCGAGATGGCCTTGCACAAGAAGGGGTAAACCTTGATTATGCGGTATTTGACCCTGCGAAGCGTGTTAGCGGTGTCTATGTTCATTTAACAGAGGCATGCGAGCGAATTTTTAAAGATTATGTCGATGAGACGCCAGATTTACAAGTAGAAGCAACGCAATTAAACGAAGCAGCTTTTAAACATGCATCTGCTTTAACAGTGTGCTCGGGAACTATGTTCCATCCTACAGCTCTTGAGACAACACGTGCTGCTGTAGAGATGGCAAAAGAAAAAGGCGCAATTATCGCAATGGATGCGAATATTCGCCCTCTACGTTGGAGCAGTGAGCAGATTTGCCGTGAAACGATCACGTCATTTTTCGAGAACGTAGATATTTTAAAGGTCACTGATGAGGAATTGTTTTTCCTGACAGAAACAACTAGCTTGCAAGAGGGAATTGAGCAATTAAACAGCTATTTAGTGCCTATTATTTTAGTAACAGTAGGGGAAAATGGTACATATGCGGTATTAAATGGTGAGGTTATCCATGTACCGACAGAAAAGGTTGTACCAGTAGATACTACAGGTGCTGGAGATGCATTTATGGCTGGTGTATTACGCGATGTTCATTACAATGGTTTACCTACAACAGAGGAAGAACTTGTTCGTTGCGCAAGTTTTGGCAATAAGCTAGGTGCTTTGGCAGCTACTAAAGCAGGGGCATTAACAGCTCTTCCATACTATGATGATATTAAGCATTTACTTAAATAGTCGTTTGGAGTGTGCATACAATGGAGAAAAATTACGATGTATTAGTGAAGGATCGATTATTCTTTGGCGGTGCGAAAGATGCAGATGTAGCTTTTGAACAAGAAAAAGTGGATATTGTGATTGATGTTCGCGTAAACGGTTTATCTAATGAGGAGCAGGGAGCGGCTGCATATGTGTACAAGCATATGCCAATTGCTGATGAGGACATAGAAGTAGCACCATCTATTCAAAACGTTGCGAAGGAAATTGTTGCTGCCTATGAGAGTGGGCAGAAAGTGTACTTCCATTGTGGAAGTGGGGGAGGCCGCGCAGGAGTGGCAGCCACTGCTGTATTAATGGAGCTTGGCATGGCCAATTCTCTTGAGGCAGCGGAAGAGGCCGTAAAGAACGCCCGTCCACAAGTAACAATTCGTCCAAAAATGGCAGATGCTTTGCAAAAGCTATATAAATAAATGAGAAGATGTACCAAAAGGTTTTTTTAACTTTGGTACATCTTCTTTTTTAGGTAGATTTTTGGTGAATATTGTTTAACGACATAGAACGCATCACATTGTTTAAAACGTATATCATGTCTATTAGGTTGATTGGAGTGGAGGCTGTGCGACATGTGAAAATTGTGTATGAATCCTTTTTTGCTCTTTAAAAGGTGGATGTCATTATGTTAAAACGTATGTCATGAGAACGAAAATCACCTCCACGCTATAGTGATCAAAAATAATAGACTGGTTTATTTTAGAAAACATAATTCACTTTAATGTTTGTAAGTAAAAAATACAAATTTAGGAGTGAATCAGTTGACTACATTTACACCCTTACAAGAGGCTCATGCCTTTGCCGAAGCATTTCTATTGTCTAATGAGCAGGTATCTTTAAACCATCCATATAAGAAGGATAAAGGTCGATATCCACGTGTGCGAAAATTTTTCCAAAATCATCTCTTAAATGGCACAAGTGATGCGTCCACATATCAACAAGGTGTTGGACAGTTAATGATGTTCTGTGCCCAGTTCGCACAACAAAAGGCACTAGCTGGAGAGCGTGATGCAGTTTACAAAGAAATTGTTAATACTGTTATTCCAAAACTGCTAGATAGAACATATAATTTTCCCACAATTAATCCTTTAGCGGGCTTTATTTATCTTGGTGTAGCCATGCTCAAGAAGTTAGATGAATCTCAAAGTGACGTATCACTTTCTAAAGTAGATGAGTTGTTAGTGCGATATCGAGACTATTTTGCTAATGAAGTATTAAATTCTAAAGAATACTATGCTTTAAAGTATCATCGTACCCCGTCAGCTTGGACATACAATGACTCAGAAAAAGCATACCGTTTTGCCACAGGACCATATTCGGGGCAAATTGGATACTGGTTAACTACCGCAGATTTATCTACCGATCCTCAAAAAAATTACCTAGGGATGCCAACAGTTCTTGATAATTCAGGGCAAGTTGCTTTTGCGGGCATTCAACCAGGGACAAGTGGTAGAGATTATATAGATCACCATTCCTATTTTAATACTAAAAACCAGCGATTTATTCTCAATGCCTCGCTAAATGCAATTGCTTTTTGGATGGCCGCACATGTCTATGATGTAAAAGTTAATGAGACTGGGGCTTCATTAAACCCTGCATATAACATGAAAAACGCAATAAGAGATGTTCTTAGTTATACTCATTGGGGTTCCAATACGTCAGTTACTAATGCTTCTAAAGGGTGTTTCCAACAAGAGCCTTTTAACAATTCGTTAACTGCTAAAAGAGTTCTGCCGGTTCATGGATTTTCCGAAGTAACCTTAGCGAATAGTATGCTACGATCTCGATTTGATTCTCCAGCATATAATACATTTGCAATAACATTCTTACAAATTTTTGCAAGCTTAATCGAAAATCCAACAGCTTCATCATGGTACAATCTTGTTCTAAATTTTGATTCAGACGCTGGAATTATGGTAACTCAGATGATTAATACCTACCAAGATATATTTACAGACTATTCAAGTATCAAAAATACTTTAATTAATAATTCGTTTAGCCAGGCTAAATATTGGGGTATGTACATTCCAGAAAATGCTATGTTAGGCTCATCAGAGTTGGTCAAAAATCCGTGGCAAATGCCTAATAAGGGTGAGGGAATCAATCAAGCTATGGTTGGATTGTTCAATGTTTATCCTGGATTTACAGGTCAAGGATTTACCAGTATTAATAATACAATCGGAGAAGCAGCTAAACTTCAACTAGATGTTGGTCAAGCATTACATGGTCAAAGTTCTTTCCCATCGCACGGTCGTTCAGGGCTTTGGGATTTGACCCGCTTAGATATTTTAGCAGATGCTTCAAATACAGATGGGACTGTTAGCTCTGCTACAGATCTTACGACTACTGATAAAGAATCGCCAAATTGTGCTGGAGCACGTCGCACATTCTATGCTTTAGCTATGGCGTTAGCAGTCGATAGTTCTAACGATTTTGTTTCTAATTAATAGGGGTGAGAAACACATAAAAACTATGCCATTTATATAAGTTGGTTGGAGTGGTGGTTAGGCGACGCTGGAAAGTGGAGGGACGAAGGCTAAAAACAACATGTCTTGTGATTACGCCTTCTCGTCCAGCCCGCCTTTAGAAGCGCACAGTTGAAACGGAAATCAATCCCACCTTATGGAGATAAGCTATTGAAATTCCGGTTTATTGACGACCTAGTTAATATATAGTTATTATTGTGTCTAGGGAGGTTCTTCAATTGCCTTTAAATAAAGAACGAATTGACGCAGTAAAATTTATGCGAGTAACAGCGATGTTACTTGTTATTGTAATTCACGCTACTGGGGTTGCATTAATTGAAATTTCCAATGATAACAACTCTTATTTTTTCTATTTATTTTTAAATCGCTTTACCCGCTTTGAAGGGGCTGTTTTTGTATTTTTAAGCGGTCTTACATTGTTTTACAATTATGAATCGAAACCCTTTACAAAACAAACATGGACAAGCTTTTACAAACGTAGATTTTTGTTTATTCTAGGACCTTTCCTCATTTGGTCTATTTTTTATGAGTTGTTTTCCTACTACCAAGGATTTCGAGTGTTTACAGGATGGAAGGCAATGTTCACTTCCATCGTTACAGGGGGAGCCTATTATCATTTATATTTCATTTTAATTTTAGTACAACTCTATTTTTTAATGCCTCTTTTTATATATCTCGTGAAACGCTTTTGGTGGTTTAAAAAATATTTATTATTTATTGGCTTCGCTGTCGAATTAGTTGTTCAAAGTTACTTTGAAATGTTTGAAATTTCCTTTATCGTTCCATTGTTTGCGATCTACATTGCAAGCTTTTTCTTTGGTGGTTGGGTTGCTTTATATTATCAATTTTTAAAGAAACAATGGTCGAAAAGACAATATATTGTATGGATGTCCTTTACCTTTTTAGTAGGCATAGTTTACACAATTCTATATTATTTCCGCAGCATATTGGGGTATGATGAAATTTCATACATAGTATTTAAATTGTTATCTTCTAGCTATATGCTTCTCTCATGTTTTGTACTATTCAAAATTAGTATCTATTTAGCCCATCACGGAGGGCGAAAGCTCAACGAATTTGCAGAGCATTTAAGAATTTATTCGTTCGGGTTTTATTTAGTCCATCCATGGATTTTATACTTGTTAAGCGATATTATTTTGAGCAACCTCGTTTCTTCCCATATACATGTCTATGTATTCCTAAGATTTTTCTTAACGGTCATTTGCTGTTATGTATTTATTCGCTCATTGCATCTTCTTTTCCCACGTGCATGGTTTTTATTTGGAAATTTACCTGCACCAAAGTGGAATGGAAAGAGTTCGCTTTAGTATTTTTGCTTGAAAAAGAGTAACTCCATTTTGAAAAAAGATTGAACAAAACGGAGTTACTTCTTTTAATAATATTGTTTAAGCAATATTAATCACTAATTAGAGACTGACTTTCTAAAAAATGCCTTTTATCGCACTTATTTTCCAAGTGCGAAAAGTACGATACCAAAAAAGACAATAAATACGTTGAAGTGTTGTGTTTCGTAAAAAGTGAACCACTCATATAAAAATGAAGATTCTGTAATTCTCCCGAATAGCTTACCCCCCTCTTTTGCTTACATTATAGAAATAATATTGCGCTAAATTATACCATTAATGTTTATTTGGAAGTTTGTTTCCTCGTGTGTGAAGTAATTCAAAGGCCTTTCTTAGCTTTCAAGTATTTTCGAATCCAACTTTAGTAATAATTCATCTGTTTATTACTCGAGCAGGAAAAGCAAGACAAAAGAGACCTTGCGCGGAGTGAAATGTTTTCTGAGCGAAAAGCGTCAACAAAGCGGAGTAAGCGGCTCAAGGCTCTCCCGCAGTGGAAATTAGTATCCGAAAATATTTGAATTCTTATTTTCATTTTGCAACACACATAAATAGTGCTATACATATAAGAAGAAAACTTTGTTATAGTTGTAATATAACAAAAGTGAGGTGATTTCTATGTTCGAGGAATTAGCGAAAGTTCCATGGGCAGTCATAGCACCACTAATTGTCGTCCAATTTGTTTTAATGATTATAGCTCTACTTGATTTACGCAAAATCCATGCAACTAATGGGCCTAAAATTTTATGGGTGTTTCTTATTATTTTTACTAGTTATCTTGGTTCGATTGCGTACTTTATAGTGGGGAGAAAACAATCATGACGATATTACTTCAGGTAACAGGACTTACAAAACAATTTGCAGAGAGAGTAGTTGTGGACGGAGTGGAGTTCACATTAGAAAAAAATACATCGACAGCATTAATTGGACCTAATGGCGCTGGTAAAACAACGACATTATCGATGCTAACAGGTTTATTAAAACCAACCTCTGGAAGTGTAAAAATGCTGGATGGTAATTTAAGAGCTAATATTGGTTTCTTGTCACAATACCCGCAATTCCATCCTTGGTTAAGTGCGTTAGAGTTTACTGAAATGGCTGCAAAATTAAATGGTGTGCCTGCAAAAAAAGCAATAGTAGAGGCACAAAAAACACTTGAGTTTGTAGGTCTAGGTAATGATGTAAATAAAAAAATTGCTACATTTTCTGGTGGCATGAAACAACGGCTTGGAATTTCCCAGGCAATTGTGCATAAGCCTAAATTACTGTTATTGGATGAACCTGTGTCTGCATTGGATCCGGTAGGTCGTAGAGAAGTTCTTGATTTGTTAAAGGGTTTACAACAAGAAACAACTATTTTATATTCTACGCATATTTTAAATGATGCCGAAGAGATGACCGATCAATTATTGTTTTTACGTGATGGGAAGTTAGTAGAACAGGGGACATTACGTGAAGTTCGACAACGTTTCGATGAACCAAATTATGTTATAGAATTTAGCACTGAAAAAGAGGCAAAACTTTTTGCCAGTCAATCTGAACTTGTTGGGGAAGCAAAGGGACGTAATGTATATATAAAAATTATTGATGAAAAGCCGAGCATGCAAGGGCTCCTTCAATATTTAAGTAGTAGTCCTTATAAAATACGAAAAGTGGAGCGGCAAACAGCATCACTTGAAGAGATTTTCATGAAGGTGGCGAGAAAAATATGAGAGGATTTACTGTACTTCTACAAAAGGAATTCAGAGAAGCTTGGCGAAGCTGGAAGTTTTTATGGATACCTCTTGTATTTGCGTTGCTCGGTATGAGTGATCCGCTAACAAACTATTACATGATGGATATTTTAAATGCTGTTGGTAACTTACCAGAAGGCTTTGAAATGTTGATGCCAGAATTAATGCCAGTTGACCTATTACAAGCTTCCGTTGGTCAATTTCAAACGATAGGTTTACTCGTATTAGTAGCTTCTTTTGTAGGAGCTATTAGTAAAGAAAGAGCAAGTGGGATGGCTACTTTATTGTATGTCCGTCCTATATCTTTCGGCGCTTATTTTATGAGCAAATTTATCGTCATGAGTACTGTTAGCTTAATTAGTATTTTAGCTGGTTTTGCTGCGAGCATATACTATACGGTCGTGCTTTATGGGACATTTGAGATAGGGACATTGATGGCAAGTTTTTTCACGTATTTTTCTTGGCTACTCTTCGTGATAGCAGTGACATTAATGATGAGTGCAGCTTTTACAACAGTGGTAGCAACAGCATGTGCATTCGCTGTCATATTCATTGGGCAAATAGTGGATGCTTTAGTAGGGGCATTTTGGACAATATCACCGTGGAAATTACCGGTATATGGCGTTCAATTAATGAGGGGCACGATGGAGATGTCGGATTATTGGTGGAGTCTATCTATTACATTAGTGATCACGATAATTTGTATGAGTATCGGAGCTTTGACGATGAAGAAAAACGCACCGATGACGAAAATTTAACTTCTTTCAGCGGGTGTCCGAACAACGATTGAAATAGAGGAGCACGTCTAAAAACGCCACGTCCTGTGGCATTACTAAAATGGCCGACATCGAAGCGGCCCTCGAGAACTCCGTTTGTACTTTGTTTTTAAATAGCTTAATGAGCATCAACTTGGTAGATTTTTATCGGGTTGGTGTTTTTTAGCAACTCCGGCTCGAAAACGAATTGGCATTGTAAACCGTCAGATATGTAAAAATAGATAAAGCAAGACGAGACAAGCTGTTAAGGGCTTGATCGTCTTGCTTTATCCTTCAAGCTTATATATAAGGAGCCGTTTGCTTGAACTTGGGCAAAAAAGACATCTGTAACGGATTGGACATTTTGTTTTTTTAACTTCTTCATAAGCCACTCTTCCGTCAACTCAAGTTCAACTAAGTTTTCATAAATAATTTGGCCATCTGAAGCCACTTCTGTTGGAATATAAGTTGGTGGTGTTACATCGGCCTTTACATCTTGTTTTGTAGCCGCTTGTTCAGCAGGCTTTGGTAGCACACTAAGTTTACCGGTAGTTTCAAGTAGTGCATATTGCACATCTTGAACAGAGAATACAGCTTGTTCTCGTAGCATCATTGTTAACTCATCCATATGCAAACGATTTTTTCTTAAGGCAGATTCTAAAATAAGTCCATTTTGAATAAGGATTGTTGGCTTATCATCAATAATTACACGAGCTCTTTTAGATTTAATAGTAAGAATAGTCATCAAATATGTTAAAACGCCCCACCAAATTAATGCAATAAGGCCATCTAAAAAGGGTGTTTCTGCCTGTGCTGCTATTTCTGAAGCAATCGAACCAAATGTGATACCTGTTGTATAGTGGAAAAATGTAAGTTGACCAAGCTGTTTTTTTCCAAGAATTCGGGCTACCATTAGTAGTGCGAAAAAAGAAAGCGTTGCTCTAAGTATCATTTCCCAAAAATGAGTGTGAAAAAAATCGTCCATACATAAATCAACTCCTTAAACCGCTAATGAAAATAGCTTGTGCAAAAAGGTCGATAGTATGCGACAATCATTTGTAACCAAATTTTGAGATAATTTAAAAAGTGAGGTGGCAGCATGAAACAAGTCGGAAATTTAAATAATCCAGTGTATCCAATTATGATAGCAATAGCTATTGCCCATCTTATCAATGATACGATGCAAGCTGTTATACCAGCGATGTTCCCAATATTAAAGAGTGATTTAGGGTTAACTTTCACTCAAATAGGTCTTATTTCGTTTGTATTAAATATGTTCGCATCTGCCTTGCAACCGGTTGTAGGTTTTGTTAGCGACAAAAAGCCGATGCCCTATGCATTACCAATTGGTATGATTAGTTCATTTATTGGCATAGCCATTATAGCGTTCACATCACAATACTGGGTAATAATTATTGCAGTATTATTTTTAGGGTTTGGCTCAGCTATTTTCCATCCCGAGGGTTCACGTGTATCATTTATGGCAGCAGGCTCAAAAAGAGGACTTGCTCAATCGATTTATCAGGTCGGAGGTAACTCTGGGCAAGCACTAGCACCATTAATTAGCGCTTATGTTTTTGCTATCTTTGGACAACGTGGTGCAGCAATGGTCTTAGTAGTTGCAGCAATAGGTATTTTACTATTAAGTAAAATTGCAAAGTGGTATAAGAAGCAGATGGAGCAAGAACGTATGGCAAAGAAAAAGCGAGTATTAGTTTCTAACTTGCCTCCATTAACGAAGAAGCAAGTAGGCATTGCGTTGACGTTACTGTTTACTATTATTTTTGCGCGATCATTTTATACTACTAATATTACAAGTTTTTATGTGTTTTATTTGATGGATCATTATGAGGTTAGCCTTCAACTAGGCCAAGTTTTAATATTCACCTTTATGGCATTTGGCGTTATTGGTACATTTTTCGGGGGTTCATTATCAGATCGTATTGGTCGAAAAAATGTTATTTTACTGTCCGTTGTTGTACCGATGCCATTTTGTTTAGCGTTGCCATATGTACCATTATGGGCAGCCATTATATTTTTAGTAATTATCGGTACACTCATTATGATTAGCTTCTCGGTAACGGTGGTTTACGCACAGGAGCTTGTGCCAACAAAAATTGGTACAATGGCTGGTTTAACAACTGGTTTTGCTTTCGGAATGGGGGCAATAGGTGCGATGGTCATTGGTGTATTGATGGATCATAGAGGGATTGATTTTACAATGATGGTTGTATCTTTGCTACCATTATTATTACTAGTAGCCTTTTTCTTACCTAAGGATAAACCAGCTTCGACGGTGTAATCATAAAAATCGCGAGGAGCGTCCAGTTTGTTTCTTCCAAAGTGAAAGGTATTCATTATTTTATCGATAAGCAAAAAACGCGTTCCCTTATTATTAGAGAAACGCGTTTTTATTATTGACGTAATGGTGATAAAAATTCAGATGGGAGTTTTCCCTTATCTAGTATATAGCCCTCTGATATGTGAACTTCATGCATTTTATCATTGTAAGTGAATTTAAAAATACCATTATCAAAGTCAGTACCAATCTCTTTGAAGAATATACCTTCAATGGATACATATTTAGGACATGTAAATGCTACTTTAAAGTCTTCCTGTTCTTGAATTAAATAAGCACGTACACCTTTCTCATATGTATCATTTGCATCATCATCGTCAGATGGACGTTGGACAGCCACGATGTGAAAATCAACGAAAGGAACCTCTTTTAATAAAACATTTAGGAAGGAACCTTTTGTAATCTCTTCCCAGCGGCTTTGTGCGCTTTGGCCTACGATGATTTGAGAAATTCCGTAATTTTTTGCCACTTCTGCAATAACCTTTTGTATTGGACGCTTTTCATTATCTTGTAATATGAACTCTTCAATTTCAAGCTCATCAGATAACTTTTTCCATTGCTCAATGTAGCTAGACTTCTCTGCGTCAAATGCATCAAGGGGTTGCGAATCGACTGAAAGGATATAGAGTGGACAATCTAGCATTGTAGCCATTTTATGGCCGCGTCGTATTAATCGCTCGCCGTTAAGCCCATAGTAAACACAAACTAATATACTTTCGTCTAAACGCCCTTTTACATGCTTCATAAAAATTAACACCTCTTATCATGTTGTTATTTTGTTAATTCTACTGTCGATTTTGAAAAAAATATCTTAAAACAGCTAAAATTGATGCTGATACAGTGCATTATGCTCATTTATATTGTATACTAAAAAACGTATAAAAGTTAATGACAATATATCGGGAAAACCTTGAGAAAACTGGGTTATCTTTATACTTTACAGTTATTTGATTTATGCATTTCGTGCATTTAAACCAATTGCCTCTATATGCCACACTATTATGCAGTTAGTTAAATAGATAGTCAAGTGACTTGGTACGCCATTGTGTGTGTACATATTATCTCGTTTAAAAATCATGCCATTCTCTATAGGATTAAGGCGATATTGGTTGTTTTGGCTTCTCAAGATATGAAGCTAAATAGCTAAAAAGTTCCCCAAGTTTTATGCAGTGCTACCATCAAAAGCTTTTCTCTGCGTAAAGTATATGTTGAATGAACTAGATTTGTTTAATTTAGAATGTCTATTATTACAACACATACCGCTTACTTTCCAATTCAAATTTATTACGTAAAAATCAAATTTCAAGAAAATTTCTGATATGTTAATTAGCTTTATAGATCTAATATCTTCCTGATGGGTTGCAAAAAGGCTTAACTTTTTTTCAGTGTATACGTTTGCTGAATAAAGTTAGAGTCTCCAGCAATTGCTATAGAATTTTTGTGTTCGAAATAAAGTATAAACTGTAGTAACTTCAGTAGATTTGGGAATACTTTATTATCGGTTATCACAGTTTTTCGCACTATAGTAAACAGTTGCTGAACGAAATTGATAGTAGGAGGTTTTCACTTGGTTACAGTTCTCATTGCGATACTTTTACCATTTGTCTGTGCTGCGCTTATTCCACTACTTTACAGGCGACTAAGGCGTGTTGCACATCTTGGCTGGTTTGTTTTATCCGTTCCATTCATCTTATTTCTTTTACTCGCGCGCTATATTCCTCAAATTGCCGAGGGTAAAACGTTTATTCATACATATGAGTGGATTCCCTCTTTTAATATAAATTTCACAACTTACCTCGACGGACTCAGTATAATTTTTGGCTTGCTGATTACGGGTGTAGGTAGTTTAGTCATTTTATATTCTATATTTTATTTTTCAACGAAAGAATCTCTTCACCATTTTTACTGCTATTTATTACTATTCATGGGTGCAATGCTTGGCGTCGTCTTTTCAGATAATCTAATGGTATTATACACATTTTGGGAGCTAACAAGTGTGTCATCATTCCTGTTAATTGCATTTTGGCATCATCGAAAAGCATCTCGTGCTGGTGCAAGAAAAGCGATGACTATTACCGTTTTTGGTGGCCTTTCAATGCTTGCAGGCTTTTTGATGCTGTACGTAGCATCGAGTACATTTAGTATTCGTGAAATTGTAGCCGACGTAGAGGTTATACGAGATCATACACTGTTTATTCCAGCGTTAATCCTTATTCTAATCGGTGCATTTACAAAATCTGCACAGTTTCCTTTCCATATTTGGCTTCCTGATGCGATGGAGGCGCCAACTCCTGTCAGTGCTTACTTACACTCGGCAACAATGGTAAAGGCCGGGATTTATTTAGTTGCACGTTTTTCTCCAGTGTTTGGAGGAGAGGCTGTTTGGTTCTGGCTAGTCAGTGTGATTGGTCTTGTAACGTTGTTCTGGGGTTCATTTAATGCTGTGCGGCAAACAGATTTAAAGGCGTTACTGGCCTTTTCAACAGTTAGTCAGCTCGGTTTGATTATGAGTTTATTTGGACTAGGATCAGTAGCGCATTATTACGGCTATGCTGCAGATACTGTTCTTTACACGCAGGCAAGCTTTGCAGCGTTGTTTCATCTTATTAATCACTCCACATTTAAAGGTGCCCTTTTCATGATGGTCGGTATTGTTGATCATGAGGTGGGCACACGTGATATTCGTCGTCTTGGAGGGTTAATGGCTTTAATGCCTATAACATTCACCATTGCAGTTATTGGTGGATTTTCTATGGCCGGCTTACCCCCATTTAACGGTTTCTTAAGTAAAGAAATGTTTTTCGCCGCGGTATTAACTATTCGCAATGTAGAGGCATTTTCAATTTCTGATTTGGGACTCTTATTTCCAATAGTGGCATGGGTAGCGAGTATCTTTACATTTATTTACTGTATGATTTTAATTAGTCGAACGTTTTTCGGAAAACTACAGCTTGATAAGTTGGATAAAAAACCGCATGAGGCTCCGTTAGGTATGCTACTTTCGCCAATCATTTTGTGCGTCTTTGTAGTTGGGATTTTCTTCTTCCCAAATGTGCTAGGGCATTATATTTTAGAGCCTGCTATGGCAAGTATTTATCCAGCATTCCCATCGACTAGTGAATTAACACCACATATTCATGCTTGGCATGGCATTAATGCTGAATTGTTAATGACTGTTGGTGTCATTATTCTAGGTATGATTTTATTTAAAACGTTAAAAAGCTGGAAGCCTTTATATCGGATATTCCCACAAAGATATACGTTTAATATGTATTACAATCGTTTAATTGAGTTTGGTGAAAATAGTTCTGCAAAGCTTACGAACCGTTATATGACAGGTAATTTAACGCATTATTTTGTCTATATATATGTATTCTTTGTTGCCCTTATCGCAGGATATTTTATATGGTCGGATGCGATTGCATTTAATTTTGCGAAGGATTCCGCAATTGAGTCCTATGAGCTCATTTTAGTGTTTGTCATGATGTTTGCTGCCGTATGGATAATTTTTGCTAAGGGACGCGTAACAGCCATGTTATTAAATGGCGTACTTGGCTATTCAATCGCATTTTTCTTTGTGATTTTCCGTGCGCCTGATTTAGCATTAACGCAATTAGTCGTTGAATCTGTGACAACGGCTTTATTCCTTCTATGCTTTAAATATTTACCTGATTTAATGCCTGAATCCTCCCGCAAAAAAATGCAATGGTCTAAGGTCATTATATCCATTTTCGTTGGCGCCACAGTTACATTAGTAGGCTTAGCGGTTGTCCATTTCGATCGCTTTGAGCCAGTAGCTACTTACTTTAATGATTCTTACAAGTTGGCGGGTGGTTCAAATATCGTCAACACTATATTAGGCGATTTTCGTGCATTTGATACGATGCTAGAAGTTGTCGTTCTTCTGATTGCTGGCTTAGGAGTGTATACATTAACGAAGCTAAAGCCACGAAAGGAGGAAACGGATCATGAAAATCAATGACGTCATTTTACGTACTGTCACAAAGACAGTCGTATTCATAATTTTAACTCTTGGAATTTATTTGTTCTTTGCAGGGCATCATGCTCCAGGTGGAGGTTTTATAGGCGGTCTCGTGCTAGCCTCCGGTATTGTTCTACTATATTTAGCGTATGACATTGAAACAGTGCATAAAGGGATGCCTTTTGATTTTAAAAAAGTTGCTGCGCTTGGCGTATTACTTGCGACGGGCACAGCAATTGGCTCACTATTTTTTGATGTTCCGTTTTTAACGCAGACATATAGCTATATAAATGTACCGATATTCGGGAAGATGGGCTTTTCGACGGTAACCATTTTCGAGGCTGGCGTGGCTTTAACAGTAGTTGGTGTTGTAGTCACGATTATTTTAAGTATAAGTGAGGATGAGTAGCCAATGGAGTCTTTAATACTAGTGTTAGTTGGTGTATTAGTAGCTGTTGCGACGTACTTAATCCTCTCGAAACAGTTATTACGTGTGATTTTAGGAACGGCGGTATTATCGCATGCGGCACATTTACTGATTTTAACGATGGGTGGACTGAAGAAGGGGAATGTACCACTTTTAGAGGAATCAGAAGGTCCTTACACAGATGCTTTGCCGCAAGCATTAATATTAACTGCAATCGTGATTAGCTTTGCGGTGACGGCGTTTGTACTTGTTCTGGGTTACCGAGCTTATAAAACGAACGGTTCGGCGAATTTTGATGAATTGAGAGGTACGCCGGATGAGTAATATGATTGTTTTACCATTAATTGTGCCGGTTATTACGGCCATTTTACTTGTGTTTTTACGTGACAATGTATTTTTGCAGCGCATCATTAGTTTGGTGACATTAAGCTTTGTTGCCTTTATTAGTGTCATTTTATTGCTAGAGATTCAAAAACAAGGTGTAATGCGAATTGATTTTAGTGGCTGGGCACCGCCATTCGGCATTTTATTTGTTGCTGATTCGTTCGCAATGCTTCTTGTACTAGTAGCGAGTATTGTCGCAGCTATTTGTCTGTTATATGCCTTTTTTACAATCGGTAAGAGCTTTGAAAAGATGTATTTTTACCCGTTTGTCCTACTTATGGTGGCGGGTGTGAATGGCTCATTTCTAACAGGGGATATTTTTAACTTGTTTGTGTGCTTTGAGGTGATGTTACTTGCTTCTTATGCACTTATTAGTTTAGGCGGCGAGAAAGTTCAGCTGCGAGAGGCATTAAAATATGTCCTTATTAATATTGTTGCATCTTGGATTTTCCTAGTGGCATTAGCTTTTTTATATGGAACTGTTGGAACGTTGAATATGGCACATATTTCAGTTCGCGTGATGGAGCTAGGAGCTGACCCACTGATCACGACTGTGGCTCTTATTTTCTTAATTGTCTTTAGTTTGAAGGCTGGCTTATTATTATTCTTCTGGCTTCCAGGCTCATACAGTGCACCTCCAACAGCTATAGCCGCACTTTTTGCAGCATTATTAACAAAGGTTGGCATTTATTCGCTCGTCCGCACTTTTACATTACTTTTCCCGAATAATACTGAAGTGACTCATATGATACTAGGAATTATGGCAGGACTGACGATTATTGCTGGATGTATGGGAGCACTAGCAGGACGAGATGTAAGAACAATTGCCTCGTATAATGTCCTTATTGGTGTTGGCTTTATAGTAGCTGGTCTAGCGATCGGAACCGAGTCTGCCTTACAGGGCGTAACATATTATTTGATGCACGATATGGTAGCTAAGGCCATGCTGTTTTTAGCAGTTGGCATGATGATGTATGTTACTGGCGAAACGGTTATTGATAAAATGAGTGGGCTTATTCGAAATTACCCTCTTTTTGGCTGGTTATTCTTTATTGTCATGTGTTCCCTTGCTGGGATACCACCATTGAGTGGCTTTTTAGGGAAGGTTTTAATAGGACAAGGAGCTATTGAGGGCGGAAATTTTGTTCTACTAGGGCTAGGATTTTTATCTAGTTTAATTGTTTTGTATTCACTATTACGAATATTTCTTTCCTCATTCTTTGGGGAAACGATTATTAGTCTAGAGGATGAAAAGCCGTTACCAAAGCGTATTGTTTTACCATTAACATTGTTGGCAGCTTGTACGATTGCATTAGGAGTTGGAGCTGAATGGATGGCTCCGTATGTAACAGATGCGGCAGAGACACTCTATACGCCATCAATCTATATTGATGCAGTGCTAGATGGCACAACATGGCAAGGTGAGGTGAATGAATAATGGCGATGCAATTTATCCTGAATTTATTTATCGCAACACTTTGGCTCTTGTTACAGGATGAAGTGGTACCACAGTTTTCGACATTTCTAATGGGCTTTATCGTCGGAATAGGGATTTTATATGCGATGCACCGCTTTTACGGCACACAATTTTATTTACGACGTGTGTTTTCAATCATTAAATTATTATGGCTCTTTAATTGGGAGCTACTATTATCGAGTTACAGCGTATTAAGACAAATTACGACGCCGAAGCTCACTATAACTCCTGGAATATTTACGTATAAAACAGCGCTAAAAGGAGATTGGGAAATAACAGCTCTTGCATTGTTGCTCACGCTGACTCCAGGTTCAGTCGTTATGGAAGTTTCTGAAGAGGGAGATATGTTTTATATTCATGCAATGGATATTGAACAATCCAAAGAAGCGGTCATTCGTTCAATAGGAAAATTTGAACAAGCGATCATGGAGGTGACACGTTAATGATTGATAAAATTTTACTTTTGGCTCTTGCATTATTCAGTGTATCGATTGCGTTGTCGCTATTTCGTGTGATTCGAGGCCCTTCGTTGCCTGACCGTGCTATTGCACTTGATACAATAGGTGTTAATCTACTATCAGCAATCGCTATCGTCTCTATTATTTTGAAAACAAAGGCGTATTTAGAGGCGATATTAATATTAGGGATTTTAGCTTTTATCGGCACGATTGCATTTACGAAATATATTGAAAGAGGTGTGATTGTTGAACGTAAATCAAATGATTGAATGGGCGGCAGTTATACTTATATTGATTGGCTCCATTGTAAGTGTTATTAGTGCATTTGGGATGATTCGTTTACCAGACGTATACACGCGTTCACATGCTGCAACGAAAAGTTCGACATTGTCCGTCTTAACATGTCTATTAGGCGCATTTATTTACTTTTGGGTTCATGATGGATATGTTAGTGTACGTTTAATATTAGGAATTGGCTTCGTTTTTGTAACAGCTCCTGTAGCTGGGCATTTAATATGTCGTGCTGCGTATCGATCTCACGTACCTTTAGCAGAAGGGTCCGGAGAGGATGAGCTGAAGGAAAAGCTATTTGCAGATGAAAAATAAAATAAGTGGCAAACCTCCAAAGGCATAAATGTGAATCAAGCAATAATGGTTGATTTCCACTTCGAGTGGACGCTTTTCTTGGGCTTGGTTCTTATTTCAAGCTTATCTCGCATGAGTAGCGTTAGTTAATAATCTGAGGCCCCCATTTTCGGGGTCTTTTTTTGTTAAAACGTACGACATATATAGTTGTTTGGAGTACAAGTGAAGCGTCCAGCCGGAACGGAAATCACTCCTACGTTATGTTGAGGAACTGATTTGGTAGGTGGTAAATCTAAATGGATTGATTTTTCCGAAAATTATGTATATAATATTTTATCGGGAAATATTCAGATTAGCTTGATTATTACTTCGAAAGAGTATATCTTATTAGCAGATAGATATTTATTCTGTTCGATGTATAAATATCCATTCGCTTATTTTCAAGAACAAGAGTTTTATAGATAATAAAACATAAATAAAAGGAGATTGTTGACTATGAAGAACAAATTTTTTATGCTTATGCTCGTGCTAGTAATTGCTGTTCTAGCGGCATGTGGCGCAAAAGATGATAAGGCAAGCGAAAAAGATTCAAATGCTAACGAAGGCGCAGAACAAAAGCAAGTATTAAAAGTAGGTACTTCATCTGATTATGCACCATTTGAGTATGTCGATGCTGCAAAAGGTGATGATATTATTGGTTTTGATATTGATTTAATTAAATTAGTTGGTGAAAAGATTGGTGCAGAAATAGAAGTTCAAGATATCGACTTTAATAGTTTAGTGCCAGCTCTACAAGCCGGAAAAATTGATATTGTTATCTCTGGTATGTCACCTAATGAAGAACGTGAAAAAGTTGTAGATTTCTCTGAAAAATATAATCAAACAGAGCAAGTGTTTATCGTGAAAAAGGATAGCGGTATTAAAAAAGAGGCTGATTTAGCTGGTAAAAAAATTGGTGTTCAAAACGCTTCTATCCAAGAAACTTTGGGCAATAAAATTGCTAAAGAAGTAGATGCCACTGTTGAAGGTCGTACTCGAATTCCTGAAATAGTTCAAGACATGATGTCAAAACGTTTAGATGCTGGGATTGTAGAAAGTGGTGTAGCGAAAGGCTATCTTGATACGAACGATAAACTAGAAGCGTTCCCTGTTAAAGAGCAACCTGAAGACTTTAAAGCAATCGCTGTTCCAAAAGGTAGCGATCTTAAAGATAAAATTAACAAAGCATTAAAAGAATTAGCTGCTGAAGGTAAAATTCAAGAGCTAGAAGAAAAATGGTTAAAAGTTAAATAAGTAAGTTTACTGCGATAGCTCTATCTCGAGCTATCGCTTATATCTTTCATTTCCTGAAAAAAGAACAAGAAAGGAGGGGGCACTGTGAATTTAGATTTTACAGCTATCATTCCCTCTATTCCTTATATATTAAAAGGGATAGGTGTTACACTTCAAATTGCAATCGGTGCATCAATCATTGGTTTTGTAGTTGGTATATTACTAGCGTTATGCAAAATTGGTAAAGTGAGTGTTTTACGTTGGTTTGCAGATTTTTATACATCAATTTTTCGTGGTACACCGCTCGTACTACAATTAATGATTATCTATTATGCAGTGCCACAATTATTAGATATTCAAATTGAGCCAGTTCCAACGGCTATTATTGCATTCGGGTTAAACTCAGGTGCTTATATTTCAGAAATCATTCGCGCGGGTATTAATGCGGTTGATAAAGGACAGATGGAAGCGGCACAGGCGCTAGGTATTCCATATGCGAAAATGATGAAAGATATTATTATCCCACAAGCAGTGAAAAATATTTTACCATCTTTAGTGAATGAGTTTATTACACTAAATAAAGAAACGGCTGTCGTGACGGTTATTAGTGCACTTGATATTATGCGCCGTGCTTACATTGTAGGTGGTTCAACATATCGCTATCTTGAGCCATTACTATTTGCGGGTGTAATCTACTACATTATGACGCTTGTATTAACGTTCCTTGGTAGACGAATTGAGAAAGGAATGAGAAGAAGTGATTAAAATTGAAGATTTACACAAATCATATGGACAAAACGAAGTACTAAAGGGTATTTCAACAGAAGTTAAAGAAAAAGAAGTAATTGCTATTATTGGTCCATCAGGGTCTGGTAAATCAACATTCCTGCGCTGCTTAAATTTATTAGAAGAGCCAACGAGCGGAAAGATTACAATTGCTGGTGACGTTCTAACGGATAAAGGGACAAACATTATGAAAATCCGTGAAGAGGTCGGTATGGTATTTCAGCATTTTCATCTTTTTCCTCATAAAACGGTACTTGAAAATTTAACATACGCACCGATTAATGTGAAAGGAATGGATAAGACAGCGGCTATCAAAAAGGCTGAAGATTTATTAACGAAAGTAGGACTATTTGAAAAGCGTAATGAATATCCGAGCCGTCTATCAGGAGGACAGAAGCAACGTGTTGCTATTGCTCGAGCACTAGCAATGGATCCAAAAGTAATTTTATTTGACGAGCCTACTTCAGCTCTTGACCCTGAAATGGTAAAAGAGGTATTAGCCGTTATGAAAAATCTTGCTGATACGGGTATGACGATGTTAATCGTAACGCATGAGATGGGCTTTGCACGTGAAGTGGCTGACCGTATACTATTCCTTGATGGCGGAAAGTTAATTGAGGACGCAACACCAGAACAGTTTTTCTCATCACCGTCTACACAGCGTGCGAAAGATTTCTTAGAAAAAGTATTATAAACGAGTAAACGCATTTAGACCTCCTTAGTGGAGTATCTAAATGCGTTTTTTGTTTACTTAAGTTCATTTATTGATGTATCCATACATGGAGGTCTCCCTGTAGAAAAACTAGCTAGTCAGATTTTTATTTTAAGTTACTCTTTTTGTTCAATCTAATGATTTTATGTGTATGTGCTTACAATTACTTTGTTTTATGCTTATAATAGGAGGGTCAGATTTTTATCTTTATTCAGTAGAAACTCCCACCTCCTCTGAAGGTGGTGAGATGAATGCGGATGTGTTCCTTTTCAGTGGGAGCGACAGCAACAATTACGCCAAGGTGAAATGGATCTGATGAAAAAGTAGCCACAAAGTGAGCGATTGCGATTGAAAAAATTATTATATGTAGCTTTTTTTGTTGTTTTTATAGTCATTTTTTTGTACGTAAACAATCATTGGCTGGTTGTAAGCAAGTATGAATTCGAGTCAGAAAAAGCGCCCGCCGGCTTTGATGGACTACGCATTACGCAAATAACAGATTTACAGGATGCTCTCTTTGGTGAACATCAAGAGAAACTCATAGCAAAGGTGAAGGCAACAAATCCTGACCTGATTTTTATTACAGGTGATTTAGTTGATAGTAATCGTTATAATTTGGAGCGAAGCTTGCAGGCTGTTAGGGGATTAGTTAAATTAGCGGATGTCTATTATGTACTAGGAAACCATGAAGTAGCGACGAATAAAGTGAATGTAATTTATGATGAGCTATCATCGTTGGGTGTACATGTATTGTCCAATGAATCGACCGTCATTGAGCGCGACGGGGAGCGCTTGGCGATTGTTGGCATCGAAGATCCGTTATCGGGTAGAACAACGAAAGAAATGCTAGAGATAGCAACAAAAAATGTTCCACCGAATATATTAACGATTTTACTAGCGCATCGACCAGAAGTGTTTAATACGTATGTGGACTTTGGAATTGATTTAGTATTTGCAGGACATGCACATGGTGGACAAGTTCGAATTCCTGGTATTGGTGGTCTTTTCGCACGAGGACAGGGAATACTTCCGAAGTATACGGCAGGTGTTTTTGAAGAAGGAACAACAACTATGGCCGTTAGTCGAGGATTAGGTAATAGTACAGTACCTATTCGAATTTTTAATCCACCAGAAATTCTTGTAATGGAATTAAAGAAAAAATAAGCACTGCGTCTTTGAAACGCAGTGCTTTTTTTGTTTACGCTCTATTCATGCAACAAGATACTTATTTCATATAAAATAATCATTGGAGAATACGAGTAGCTGACTAAAAATCGGGTGGTGTAATCAAAGCAGAGCCAATGTCCATACCGATATATTTAGCTTCGTATTTTTTATGGATTCAGCTGTTAGGATACCTATAGGTGATAAGAAGAGGGCTACGATTAGTAATTCAAAGAGTAGTCCTAGTGGTACTAGAAACTATTCTGTTTTTAGATGAAAAATTGTTATTAAACTAACTGGTGAATCGATTAGATATAATCGAGGTAGTTTGTGGATAATTCGTGTGCTGTTTGTGGATAATGTGTGGATAGAATAATTTATTGAAGGATTGATTAACTTAGCTGAGCAATTATCTGTGGATAATTATCGGTGTGTGCATAAATGAATAAAGGAGCCATCCCGGTAATGGAACAGCTCCTTTGTTGTAATCGAAATGGTTAGTTTAGTACTTCTTGCATAGCTTCAAATAGTTGCTCGGAAGAGATGATACGCTCGCCGCCGCCTTGCACCATCTGATCACTGCCGCCGCCTTTTCCATTAATGAGTGGCAGTACTTTTCCAGCAATGTCCTTCATACTCTTTTCAACTTTTGCACCACGTGCTGCGACAAACTGAAGCTTGTCTTCATTTTCTGAAACAAGTAATACGATAGCTTCTACTTGCTCAATGACAACAGTTCGAGCTAATTTTTGCAGCTCTTGCATAGTACGTTGAGTAAAAACGGCAGTAATAAGGCGTTCTTTACTAGAAACTAGCGCTTTTGCTTCGTAATTTAGTAGCTCTTCTTTTGCCGCCACAAGTGCCTTTTCTGTACTTTTCTGTGTGGTTAAGATTTTTGTAAGTGCTGTAGCTGCTTCGACTTCAGGTACACTTAATTGTCGTGCAACGTCAGCTAGAACTTTCTTTCGCATGGCTAGCTCTGCTAAAACTCGATGACCACATACAAAGGAGACACGAATATTGCCCTTCATTTTTTCTGTGCCAAGGATTTTTATTGCGCTTACTTGTCCTGTTGATGTTGGATGTGTACCGCCACAACCGTTGTAATCAAAGTCTGGAATAATAACAAGTCGAATATCTCCTGTAACGGCAACATCTTTACGTAGGCTGTAGTTCTCTAATTCTTTTTCTGTAATCCATGTCGTTTCAATTGGGCGGTTTTCTAAAATAATTTCATTGGCACGGGCTTCAGCAGCCACAAGCTGTTCTTCCGTTAGGACATCTACGTCAATATCAATTGTTACTTGCTCACTACCTAAATGGAAGCTAACGGTTTGTGCATCAAAAAGCTCAACAAAGGACGCTGTTAAAATATGTTGACCTGCATGCTGCTGCATATGATCAAATCGTCGTTGCCAATTCAATTGTCCATGCACTTCTCCAACTAAGCTAGAAGAGTCGCCTTGAATATAATGGCGAATTTCATCATTGATTTTCTCGACCTCGATAACCTCGATATCGTTTAAAGTCCCAGTGTCATGAGGTTGTCCGCCTCCCGTTGGATAAAATGCAGTATTTGATAGCACCACGTAGTTACGGCCATCTGCATCGGTCCCTTTATTAACAATTGTTGCATTAAATTCACGTAACATAACATCTTGATAATATAGTAGCTCTTTCAAGAAAAAGCCTCCTTTATGTAAGAGAATCACGTCTCTCAATTAATTTATTTTCATTGTGGCATAATTATTTTCAAGTGTATACGAGTTTTCTATTTGACCCATGCTGAATTTGATTTAATATATATAAGAACAGGTTAACTTAAAGGAGATCGTACAATGGAAATTACACAATTCTCAATGGAAGAAATTTTAGATCCAACAAACATTATTGAAGGCAAGCGTTATGAATTTATTTTAGATGTAGATATTGATGAAGAAGATGAGCTTTATCATGAAGCGGGGATTGAAATTCGCGTGCTAATCGCTGAAAAAGGTGAAGAGGCATTTGTTTTAAATTACTTCATCATGGAAAAAGCAGAAGGTGAGTATTTAGATTTTGCATTAGAGGATGAAGAGCTAGAAGAGATTTTAACATTCTGCAAAGAGGAAATCGCAAAAGCGTAGTAGGTCTGCGTAAAAGCATTTCCAACAAAAATAAATAGTTTTCTTATTCGATAAAGTTCCGCTTTGCTTTCTGTGGACAGGCACGAGTTACATTGGGGTACTCTTGTTTGTCTCATGGGTGTTTAAGCGGAATTTTAAATTTACATCCCTAATTAAGAATTATTTAAGATTGGTGAAATATTAGTGTTGTGTTTATAGGGTAAACTAAGTTTAAGATTTAAATAAAACGGGAATTTTTAAGTTTATCATCAAAAGTTAGGGATGATTTTTTAAAAGCGTATGCTATTTATAAGTTGATCTTCGTTACGACTGGGTGACTCCTTGGGGATTAGCGATATAGAGAAACGAAGGCTAAAACCATCACATCCTGTGATAACGCCTTGTGACCAACATCAAAGCGCCCAGCCGGAACGGAAATCAACCACACGTTATGGTGAATAGCCGATTTTTAAACGAAGAGGTGTTCTATGTCAGTTTATACAAATTCTATAATGGTAGCTTTATTAATAACAATTTTCTCATCCTTTATGCTATTTGTACCTTGGTTAATTTATACGTATCGGAAATATGGCTACTTATCTGTATCCAAAACTATTATTACGTTCTCATTTATTTTTTACTTTTTATCGGCATTATGCTTAGTGTTATTGCCTTTCCCAGAAACACGTGATACTTGCTCTTTGCAGGCCCCAGATACAGTCCATTATAATTTACATCCTTTTCAATTTGTTACGGACATTTTAAAGGATAGTGGGATTGTTTTGACGAATCCATCAACATGGATTTATATACCAAAGCAGCCTGCTTTTTTTCAGGCATTTTTTAATTTCTTGCTGCTCATGCCTTTTGGCGTGTACTTGCGTTATTTCCTTAAAAAAAGAAAGTACTGGAAGCGTGCATTTCTATTTAGCTTTTTGCTAACATTGTTTTATGAGGTAACCCAATATACAGGAATTTATGGCATCTTTAATTGTGCGTATCGAATTTTTGATGTGGATGATTTAATACTTAACAGTGTTGGTGCGCTATTAGGGTTCTTCTTAGCCCCTGTTGTGTGGGCGCTGTTTCCTTCTCATGAAAAGGTGACGGCTAAAGCAGCTGAAATGGTCGAGAAAGATATTGTTAAACCATTATCGATTTTGTTGGCACTAGCAATAGATTTATTTATCGCACAAATCATTTTGTTCATCATTAGTGCTGTAACAGGATATAGTGGCATGTTTGAGTTTTTAGTGAAAATTGCTTTATATATGTTGCTCTTTGGTGTTGTTCCAAGCATTACAAACGGTGCAACATTAGGGATGAAGTTTATGCGATTTACAATGGTCAGTGAAAACGGCAAAAGTATTGTCAGTCAATCGTTGCGTCGTTGCGTTGCTATTCTTGTGATAGTCTGCACTTCGGAGATTATAACAGTTATAGGGAACATAAAATTAGATATGGATTCACCATTTTATGTACTACAAATTGTCATTACATTGTTAGCCTTTTTAGCGAACTTTGTTCTAATGATGGTTATTACTATTCATGTAATTCGTGTCATTGTAAGTGGAGGTAGACGCCGTTTTTATATGGACTATTATGCAGGCTTACTAGCAACGAGAAAAAAATAGGGGGATTGTTGGATGAAATACGTAATCATCGGAGGAGATGCTGCCGGAATGTCAGCAGCAATGGAAATATATCGAAATGTACCTGGGGCAGAGATTATATCTGTAGAACGTGGATTTATTTATTCATATGGGCAGTGTGGCTTGCCCTATGTTGTAGATGGGCGTATTTCATCGACAAAGCGTCTTATAGCAAGAGATGTAGAAACATTTCGTGATAAGTACGGTATCGATGCTCGTGTTGGTCATGAGGTTAACGGAATTGATGTAGACAAGAAACTTGTTTTTGGAACACAGTCATCGGGTGAATCATTTGAAATTCCTTATGATAAGCTACTTATTGCAACAGGCGCTGATCCTATTATGCCGGTGAAGAAAGGTTCAGATTTAGCGGGTATACACACGGTGAAAACAATACCTCAGCTAGATGAGTTACTAGCCGATTTAACGCCGGATATAGAAAATGTAACAATTATAGGCGCAGGCTATATTGGGTTAGAGATGGCTGAGACGATCCATGCTTGCGGCAAAAAAGTAAGATTGATTCAACGAGGTAACTATGTTGCAAGAATTCTAGATGAAGAGCTTGCACAACATGTTCATGAAGAAGCGAAAAAGAATGATATCGAACTTGTGCTAAATACAAAAGTAGAGGCATTTGAGGGGAATCACCGTGTCGAGCGTGTTATAACAGACAATGGTGCATTTGATACGGATTTAGTCATTATGGCTGCGGGGATTAAACCAAATACTCAATTTTTAGAAGGTACAGGTATAGCACTAGAGAAAAATGGTGCGGTTATCGTCAATCGACATTTAGAGACATCTGTTGAAAATATTTATGCTGCGGGAGATTGTGCAACGCATTTTAATATTGTGAAAGAACGCCTAGATTATATACCTCTTGGAACGACAGCTAATAAGCAAGGTCGTTTAGCAGGACTCAATATGTCAGGCAAGTTTGCTCCGTTTCGTGGGATTGTAGGTACGTCGATCTTAAAGTTTTTCAATTTAACGATTGCTACGACAGGTATTAATGAGCGCAATGCTAAAGAGCTAGGTTTTGAATATGAGGCATTTAAATTGTCTGCGCGCCATATTGCGGGATATTATCCAGGTGCCCAAAGGATGTTTATAAAAATTGTTGTTCGTAAACGAGATCAACAGCTTTTAGGTACACAAATTGTTGGTCCGGCAGGCGTTGATAAACGTATCGATGTGTTTGCGACAGCCTTATACAATAAAATGACGTTACCCGATTTACTAGATTTAGATTTAGCCTACGCGCCTCCATTTAATGGTGTTTGGGACCCATTACAGCAGGTGGCTAGAATAAATGCGCGTTTATAACGAAGGAGGTTATTAGAAATGAGCATTTACGACATTCAGGTTGCTTTAGAAGATGGTACTGAATATAGCTTAGATCGTTATAAGGGCAAGGCAATGCTAATTGTTAATACGGCTTCCAAATGTGGTTTTACACCGCAGTTTGAAGAACTAGAAGGTCTATATAAAAAATATCAGGATGAAGGTCTTGTGGTTCTTGGCTTCCCATCCAATCAGTTTAAACAAGAGGTAGCGACTGCTGAGGAAGCGGCGTCACAATGCCGTTTAACATATGGCGTGACGTTCCCTATGCATGAAATCGTGAAGGTCAATGGTAAGGATGCACACTCTATTTTTGAGCATCTGACATCGCATTCAAAAGGCATTCTCGGCAACAGTATAAAATGGAATTTTACAAAATTCCTTGTGAATCGAAATGGTGAAGTTGTTGGACGCTATGGATCAGCCGATAAGCCAAGTAGCTTTGAGGACGATATTAAAGAAGTTTTAGCATAATAAAGTTGAGGATTCACGCACAGTTTTGTGTGTGAATCCTTTTTTGCTCTTAGGCAGGTGGGTGTCGATAAAAATTAAAAGTTGGGGGATAAAATGTAAAAGTTAGTAGATAAAATTAAAAAGTTGGACGACATTTTGTTAAAACGTATGTCATGTGGATAGGTTGATTTAAGGTTGTTGTAAGCTTGGGACAAATTTGTTGTAAGTTTGAGGGCGTATACTAAAGTCAGAAAGAAGAGGTGAGCGTTTATGACGCCATTATTAAAGGTACAAAATGTAGAAAAGACTTACGGCAAAGGCGCAAATACATTTACAGCGCTATCGAATATATCATTTGAAGTAGAAAAAGGAGAGTTTGTTGGTGTAATGGGGCCTTCAGGGGCTGGGAAATCGACGCTCTTAAATGTGTTAGCCACAATTGATACGCCAACGACTGGTGAAATTATTATTGGTGATACAAACTTAGCACGCATGAAGGATGCAGAGTTAGCAGATTTTCGTCGCGACAATCTAGGCTTTATCTTCCAAGACTATAACTTACTCGATTCTTTAACAGTTCGTGAAAATATCGTACTGCCTCTTGCGATTGCAAAAGTGCCAACAAAGGCAATTAACGCAAGGGTAGAACGCATAGCTACACTGTTTGGGATAAAAGAGTTACTTGATAAATACCCATATCAGATTTCAGGTGGGCAAAAGCAACGTACAGCATCATCACGTGCGTTAGTTACAGAGCCGAAACTAATCTTTGCGGATGAGCCAACGGGTGCTCTTGATTCAAAATCAGCAACAGACTTACTTGAAAGTTTAAGTGATCTGAATAATTCTCAAGCATCCACTATTATGATGGTTACGCATGATGCATTCGCAGCAAGCTTCTGCCAACGCATTCTATTTATTCAGGATGGACAGCTTTCTAAGGAAATTCATCGTGGTACTCAAACAAGAAAGCAGTTCTTCCAAGAGATTTTACAGGTGCTTGCTGGCATCGGAGGTGGAGTAAATGACGTTATTTAGTTTAGCGCGTAAAAATGTTCAGCGTAATTTGTCGAACTACTTTTTATATATCGCCTCAATGGTCTTTAGTATCGTCATCTACTTTACGTTTGTGACATTGAAATATAATGATGATCTTTCAGCATTAAAACAATCATCGCAGCAAATTAAAGGATTGATGAGTGCATCATCCGTTGTGCTATTATTCTTTATCATTATCTTTATGGCGTATTCCAATTCGTTCTTTATGAAGAGACGAAAAAAGGAAGTAGCACTTTACTCTTTACTAGGTGTGCGTAAGCAGAAAATTGGCTTAATGCTCTTTTTCGAGAATTTAGTAATTGGGCTTGTCTCTCTAGTACTAGGAATTATTCTTGGGTTCTTTATGTCACAAGGGCTATTAATGATTTTAGTTCGTTTAATGGGCTATGAGGTTGTAGGGAGTTTAACTTTTTCCTCAGAGGCTCTAGTAAATACAACAGGCATTTTTGCGCTACTATTTTTATTCACATCTTTACAGGGCTATCGTGTTATTTATCAATTTAAACTAATTGACTTGTTCCATGCAGAGAAGCAAGGAGAGAAAATACCACGTGCATCATTATTAGCAGCTATTCTTGGGACAGCGCTAATTGCATTTGGTTATTACACAGCGTCTGAAGATATGTTTACGAGCAAGATTTGGCGATTTTTCACAGTACTAGGTACTCCACTAATGGTTATAGGTGTGACAATTGCAGGGACATATTTATTATTCCATAGTGTTAGTGTATTTGTATTAACAGCGCTGAAAAAAGCAACTTCTTGGTCATGGAAGGGCTTGAATTTAATCGGTGTATCACAATTATTGTACCGTATTCGAGCAAATGCTAAATCTCTTTCGATCATCGCTATTTTAAGTGCGACAACAATTACAGCAGGTGGCGGCGTTTTCGGTATGTATTACAATGCGGAAGCAACTGTACGTCATATGTTGCCTAACACATTTATGTGGAAGGGTGAGGCAGTAAAATTTTCACAAGAAGACGTCTTGTACAACGAAGCGCTTTCTGTAAAAAATTTACGTGTCGATAATGAATATTCATTTTTTGAATATACATTATTAAAGGAATCTGACTATAATCGTTTGGCAAAATTGCAGGGAAAAGAGGAAGAGCTGCACATTGCAGATGGTTCAACGGTATTACTTGATGCAACTTTCGATGAACGTTTCTCTCATGATTTTACGGGCGAAGAGTTTAAATTGGAGAACGGGGAATCATTCCATGTTGATAAAATGTTTAAGGAGAGTGTGTTAAACTTTATACCAGCTGGTACAGTACTTGTTGTTAATGATAAAGTGTTCGCTGCAACAAATGCAGAAAATGTTAAAATGCAAGTAGTTGGTATGGATAATGACTTGAAGCAACAGGATATTTCAAAGGAGATTTCCAATCAACTAGCTACTGAACAGCAGGAAGGATTCTCAAGTGTTCCGCAAAGTTATGAGGATAGTTTAGCTACTGTAGGATCACTATTGTTTGTAGGGAGCTTTTTAGGATTAGTATTTTTAGCAGCGACAGGAAGTATTATTTACTTCAAAGTTTTAACAGAGGCTGAGGAAGATCAGTCTAAATATGCGATTTTAAATAAAATCGGTGTTAATAAAAAACAGATATTAAAAACAGTTGCAGGGCAGGTTGCCGTTATCTTTAGTGCACCACTCGTTGTTGGTATCGCACATAGTGCATTTGCGCTGATAGCCTTTTCACAGCTATTTGGTATGGATATAACAAAACCAGTAATACTGTGGATGATTGCTTATTCTGCAATTTACGGCATATATTATATCTTTACAGTTCGTTCATTCTATAAAATTGTTAGACAGGGGAATTAATATGAAAAAGGTTTTCTTAGGTATAGGAGCATTGTTTTTATTGTTCGTAGCAGGTCTTGTTGTTCTAATGACTGTAGATTTTAACCGTTTAAATAAAGAAGCATACTATGTTCATATCACTACTGACGGTGAAGTAGAGGAATTCAAGGCAAGTAACGGTGAAATATGGAAGTCGTATTGGTATGAGGTACCTGCTTATGACGAAAACGGTAAAGAGCAAACATTAAAGTTTTCGGCTCAGAAAAATTTACGCCACGATGCATATATGAAGCTTTATGTAAAAAAAGAAACGGAAGTTACATCATATGATGAAGTGAAATTCCATGAGCTACCTACAAAAGTACAGGAGCTAATGAAGAAATAAGAAGAAGGAGTAGTCCCTAGTATCGGGCTACTCCTTTTTTTCTTCATGTAATTGAATGCTAACAGTTGTACCTTGTTGTTCTTCAGAGGTAATCGTTACAGTTCCACCGTGTGCTTCAATAATATCTCTAGCAATAGCAGTACCTAATCCGGTACCATGTGTTTGCTCAGTATTTGTCCCTCGATAATAGCGTTCAAAAATATGTTCAAGATCTTCGGCGGAAATGCCGTTACCGTTATCAGAAATCGTAATTGAATGATCTTCAACAAGAATAGTAACTGATACATCAGAAGGATTATGAAGCAATGCATTGTGTAAAAAATTCATAATCGCTCGTCGCATAAAGTGCTCATCTATGTGATGCTTGATGACATCGTTAGTTGCATCAAACTCAATATTGGCTTCCTCGTATTGAGGGGTATTGAGTGTATCAATAACGATTTCGCGAATAAATTGCACCATATTTACTTCGGTTAAGCTGAGCGGAAGCTGCTGATGTCTTAAGCGCATAGTTAAATTTAAATCATCCAGTAAATCTTGCATATGCAATGATTGTTTCTCGATAATGTGAGCGTAGTCTGTTAGTTCATCAGCAGTCAATTTTCCATCATTCAGTAGCTCCGCATAACCACGAATCGAAGCAAGAGGTGTTTTCATATCGTGTGATACATTGCTGATCCATTCCTCACGCATCATTTCTAATCTTTTGCGTTCCTGCTCGTGTGCGGCAAGCTCTTTTGATACTTCATTTAAATTCTCGAAAACAGGTTTGTACACACCACCTGGCATTTTACTAGACACATGCTCATGATTCTTTAAATGACGAATACGTTCAATCATTGCATGTAGAGGCTTGGTCAATGTTCGACCGAAAAGCCAGCCAACGAGCGTAGCTACTAATAAATCAGCAAGGACAATGAGCAAACCAAACTTACCAATAAACTGTAATACGGAAGAACCAGAAAAATGAGTGACGTATCTAGTAACGCCACTTCCTTCGATGCCGATAAGATAACTAATACTTTCTTTACTTCCCACATATACGGTTGTATCTACGTCGAATTCTTTATATTTATAAACTTGAATTAAATCAATCGGCGCATAGTGTACAGGAGCTTTCTCTGGAGCAAAATGGGCTTCAATGACCTGTCCATTATTATCAAGTAATTGAATCCAAGCATTTCGCTGATGCAATTGTTGAAGACCATCCTTGCTTACCGCTGGCATTCCACTTATATCAATATACTGTTGGAAATCGCGCACGAAGTCTTCCTCTGAATAAGAAGTTGTATGATCATAAGTATTTACCTGTTGAAAAATGAAAAAACCAATTAAAATGGCTGTATTTACGAAAATAACAATAATAACAATAGACAGCACAGATAGAAGAAATCTAGCTGTTAATTTCCATTTCATACTTGCTCCTCTTTAGGAACGACAAATTTATAGCCAAGCCCTTTTACAGTTGTAATATACACAGGTTTTGATGCATCATTTTCAACCTTTTCACGCAGACGTCGAATATGCACCATTACGGTATTGTCTGAGCCGAAAAAGTCCTCTCCCCATACACGCTCAAAAAGAGTTTCTTTACTTAAAATTCGATTAGGATTATTCATAAAGCAAGCCATCAAGCCGATCTCTTTCGCTGTTAGCTCCAATAAAACGTCGTCCTTATGTACCTCCGTTTCATCACCATTAAGCAAGAAGGGGCCAACTTGAATTGAGTTCGCGGAAGGTACGGGTGCTACTTCCTGCGTTTGATAGCCAGCTCTGCGAAGCTGTGCCTTCACACGATAGGCAACCTCTTTAGGACTAAAAGGTTTCGTAATATAATCGTCTCCTCCGATAGCAAGTCCTAAAATTTTATCAATTTCATCATTTTTCGCTGACATGAAAAGCACTGGCACATGCGACACTTCTCGAATACGACGACATAAATCGTAGCCCTCGCCATCAGGAAGCATCACGTCAAGAAGTACAATATCAGGTTGTGTTTGTTGAAAGCTCATCCAGGCTTCTTGAATGGAGCCAGCTGTATGAATTTGTTTATAACCTTCCTTTTGTAGGCTGACTTTTAGGAGGTTTGCTAAATCAGCCTCATCATCCACCACTAGAATAGTTGGTTCTTGCATGGTTCACACGTCCTTTCTCTTTATTATTTCAAGATTTGCATATAGCTATATGTTTAGCAGGAGCTCGATAAACATTTCCTTATTCAGTAAAACACAGAAGTGCTAAGATAAACGGTCGCATAGCTTGGGATTTGCCCACCGAATGAAGTGTCTTATGTGACTCATTATAAATGAAACTTGCTTAAAAAAGGAATTGAGACATTATTTAAATATCGATTAGTTAGTTTCATCACCAAAAGTTGTGGCTGACTTTTGTTAAAACGTCTACTATATTCAAAGCAGCTTTTTACGTTAGAGTACTTACTAGCTCTAGCATTTCATTATGATTGCTCGAACTTCTATGATTAGCAGTAGGGCTCTTTTGAAACTTTTTACAGATAGAAAGCGTAATAAGAGTATCACACCATCTAGGAGGGAAAAGGATGTTCAAAAAAATAGCAGCAGACGCACTTGGACTTTCAGATATTGGAGTAGTTGTGGCTCGTGAGGACTATGATAAGGCAGATGCAGATGATTTCATCTTACATGAAATTGACGAGAAAATTTATTTCTTAATTAAGACGAAGGCGGATGAGTACTGCTTTACAAATCGAGCAATTATTCATGTAGACGGTGAAAGTGCGATAAGCAAAAAGCGATTATTACGTCGTTACGACTACTCAATGCACAATATTTGTGAAGTGTTCCTGGAAACAGCAGGAACTATTGACCTTGATGTCGAAATTAAATTTACAATCGACAATACGCCATTTTCAATTGACATTCATAAACGTTTTATTAATGACATTAAAGATTTGTATAAAGCGCTGCATGCCATTAGCTATGAGCAAAAGCAAAATGCATACAAGTTAGAGGTAGCAGAGAAGAGTTTATCGATTGCTTCTTCATCCATTGGTCGTATCGGTAATGACAATGTTGCACCATCGGCATCATTCGAGGAGATTACACGTTTTGCGAATGATTGGATGATCGACCATAAGGACAAATACAAAAAAGAGGATTTCTCACAAGTTTTTGATTTATATGTTAATAACTAAAGTGTAAAGGGCTACGGAAGTATTAGAAGCCGTTTATTTTAGGATTCTTATCTTGGGTATACAAACTTTTGACAAATTACTTCACAGGAGTTCTTGATCCACCTAATACGTTCAATATTGTTTTAGCTCTTTTACTAACTGCGGCACTCATTTTTTATAGTACTAAAACTGCCTACAGCTAAAAGGAATGAAGGTGCTCGTGATGATTACAAAAAAAGCACAGACTTTTACAATGCATTTGTACGGGTCTGTGCTTTTTTATGTATAAAAGGTTGAAAATATGTAAAATAAACGTCATAATTTTCCATGTATTTAATAGCCATTCTATTAGGGGAAATCATGACCGAAGGAAAAAGGATTTTGTCGTTACTTTAATTATCCAATACATACGATTCCTGGCATTCCCCTCAAAATGGAAGGAACTACCGAACTTGATGTCGAATTTAGTTTTACAATTGATAATGTACTACTAAAGAATTATATGAAGCGTTGAAATTAAATTGATCAAAAATCAATATACATAAAATAAAAACTAGGGGCGTGACGAAAAAATGATAAACGAATTGCATGTGCTAGAAAAAGAAGAAATACAAAATGAAGATCTTGTACAGCAGCCGCAAGCCGTCGAAACATTATTCGTAAATGAGTTCATAGATGGTATTTTAGATCCACAACAGAAAATGCTTGGACCTGTCAAAGACGGTGGAACAATCATAGCTAATACGACACCAGGATGTTGGGGGCCGATGCTAACACCAACGATTCGTGGTGGGCATGAAGTAACAAAGCCTGTATTTGTAGAAGGTGCAGAGGTAGGGGACGCCATTGTTATCAAGATTAAATCACTACAGGTAACATCTGCAGCAACAGCATCTGGGCACGATGAGGTAATTATAGATCGTTTCATTGGGGATCCATTTGTATCAGTAAAATGTCCAGGCTGTGGTAAGCTTCATCCTAATACAGTTGTCAAAGGGATAGGTCGGCAGGCTATTCGCTGTTCGACATGTGATACTGAAACATCACCATTTAACATGACGAATGGCTATACTATGGCGTTAGATCATAAGGGTAATATTGGTGTAACGGTTGGGCGAGAAGGGGCTCGCCGTATTGCAATGGATGCGAAAAATTATATGCGTACGCCTGAAAACTCTGTGCAAAATCCTGTAGTTGCGTTAGCGCCAAGTGATTTGATAGGTGTTATGGCTAGAATGCGACCGTTTCTAGGGCAGCTTGGAACGACGCCTTCAAAGGCAATGCCAGACTCCCACAATGCAGGTGATTTTGGTTCGTTTTTAATCGGTGCACCCCATGAATATTCATTTACGCAGACGGAATTAGATACACACCGTACAGATGGCCATATGGATATAAGTCGTGTTCGTGAGGGGGCAACCATTATTTGCCCAGTAAAGGTTCCGGGTGGTGGTGTGTATATTGGTGATATGCACGCAATGCAAGGGGACGGTGAAATTGCGGGACATACAACGGATGTTGCTGGTATAGTTCAGCTTCAGGTAAGCGTATTGAAAAAGGTTGCTTTGGATGGCCCTATTTTATTGCCAAATACAGAGGATTTACCTTATACGGCTAAACCTTTTACAAAGGAAGAAAAACGTCGCGCACGTGAGCTTGCAGAGGAATTCGGCGTTAAGCAAGTGGAGGAAGCATTCCCTGTATCAATTGTTGGCTCAGGAACATCATTAAATGAAGCAACAACTAATGCTATAAGCCGCGCTGCAAGGCTGTTTGAGATGAGCGAGCCAGAAGTTATGAATCGAGCGACGATTACAGGATCGATTGAAATTGGTCGTCATCCAGGTGTCGTAACAGCAACCTTCCAAGTACCTAAAACAGTCCTGAAAAAAGCACGAATTTATAAACCAGTGAAAAAACAATATGATTAAATGCATATGGAAAAAAAGCAAACTAGAAAATTTCATAGTTTGCTTTTTTGCTATAGAAAAACAACTGAGTTAGATACTATTATAAATGTGTCTAAAATTCGACATTTAGAAATTGGATTCTATTTAGTAGTGTTATAATAGAACAAGCTTAGATTATACAAAAAATCGAAAGATTCTATAGAAATTTGGATAGAAAAGAAGGTAGACTTATGGCAGATTTCGTAAGTTTGGAGGGCGAGAGCGAAAAGACGAGCCCTATTAAAACATACATATCCAAGATGAAAGGTGGGGGACATGCTCCTTCACGAACAAATTTTGCTGATGCTATAACAGGTGCAATCGGTGGATTAATATGTATCTCCGTATTACTTTGGTTGACGAGTTATACAGGGGCTCCATGGTTAATGGCGTCACTTGGTGGGAGCTGTGTACTCGTATTTGTCGTTTGGAATGCGCCGTTATCCCAACCTCGAAATATTATTGGAGGTCATTTAATTTCAGCCTTTATCGGCTTGATCATGTATACGCTGCTAGGGACGAGCATTGTCTCCATTAGCATTGGCGTAGGTTTAACCATTTTTTTTATGGCCCTATTAGGAATCATTCATCCCCCTGCAGGAGCAAATCCGATTATTATTATTTTAGGAGGCTATGGATGGAGCTATCTAGTAATGCCTGTTCTTATTGGTGCTCTCATTATCGTATTTTTTGGTCTTATTATAAATAATCTACGTGAAACGCGGAAGTATCCTTTATTTTGGTGAGGAATAGATTCTAGCAAGTGGGGGGAGTTTTGTTTTTGGTGCAGATAAACATTGTTGTGCGTTTCGATGCAGAAAAACATCCCTCGAAAATTTGACGGTTTTGAAAGTCTTTGGCCCCTGCAGCTCTGCATTTGTAACTATTTTATTGGTCGCTCGTCTACTGTTGTGAGAAAATTTTTTTCGATTGTATTGGTGAATGATGCCTAGCTTTCTTAGTTGTGCGGACTAGGGTGCTAGCATTGAGCTGGCAGTGGCAATGAGCTATGTGACAATACAAATGGGCTACCAACTTATGAGTGATTGTCCAATGAGCTCGTTTGCCGTTTTTCTCTAAAACAGCAAATTTAATCTTTTAACCCATCTATGAGGGATTTGCCCTTTATAGATGGCTTTTTTATCCTGCTGCAGCTGAACTTGTCGATTTTGCACGAATACTTTTGTTATCTTCTTTTATGCATATTTCGATTTCTTTAGCATATGATTGATAAGATTTGATATATTGAAGAAAGAGAGTTAAAAGGTTTGGCAAGTATTTTACAGAATAGGGGAAGATCGTTGTTGGTTGAATTTGATGGGGGGCTCCAGTTGCATGCTGTTGGATTGTGATGAGCAGTTATTCATGACATATAAACATAATGGTGAAAAGGGTGCTGAAAAATTACTGTCAAAATGGTTAGAGGCAGAGAGTGATTCACCGGCAGACCCGAAAATTCTAGGTACTGCACTTTCACCGAACTTATTTTTAGTGAATGAGGAAACTGCGATGAATATTGCGTTTTCAACTGCGCGAAAATATTGGGGTCGTGTAACGATAGATATGCAAACTTTTTTTAACAAGTATGGATTGGATACTAAATTTGTGAATGAACGTCTCAATGCTTTTTTTTATACGCAAAAAGGCAAGGAGACCTTTTTTGAACAACTTTTTGCACAGCACACAATGGACTTAGAGCGGTTAATCTGGCTAATTTTCGGAAAGCGAATGCAAATTACAATGCCAGTCAACGAACTACAAACTATATTTTTATATAAATTTGAAAATGAATATTTAGTGCATATGATTTATAAAGAAGATACTCAATTTTGGCATTGGCTTTTCATGAAAAAAGTATATTCACTGTTTATCCACAAACCATTAGAACAATTCACATTTATCCATGAAATGATGGGTCATGTTGAACAATCTACAAGAAAAACCTGTGGATATGTGAATAATTTTGTGGATAATTATAAAAAAACTCTGGATAAGTGTATAACCTACGTGGATAACTATAATTCTACTTGTTTAGCAAAAAAGCAGTTACATCTTTACCAAATTGTAACGCATTATCGTCTATCTGAAGGAGATTATTCATGCGTTAAAGCTTTAATTACTTCCTTTGAATCGGATTGGCGTTATTCAATGTATGCATTGACAGAGAAAGAAAAAGCTCTAATTGCCTATCTTCAGTTTCATATAGCACACCAGGAGAAGAATCCTGAAACTGTTATTCACTACGGTGAGTATTTATTAGAAGATGAACGACTTAATAATTACGCGATAGAGATTTTGTTGGAATATAAGGAGTTATTGCCGAATCGTAAGCCAACACCTCCTGCAATCATTAAAAATTATGAACTAAACTTTTTAGAAAACTTGTATGCAGTATTGTTGGATCATTACGTAAAAATGGAGCGTTATCAAGAGGGGCTTCAGCTTTTAAAGGAACATGTATTAGCATCTAATAAAAAAATACATGCCGCTTTAGTAAAGAACAATTACAGTAATGAGCAATTTATTGCGATTGAAGCGTCAGTTCAGCAGGATATCGCTCTCCATGTAAATAATTCATTACAGCATATTGGCTTGTCTGTTGAAGAGTGGCGACAACATTATCGTATGCCAGAAACGCCTTACTCTTTGGTGGCACAGAGCGCATCCTTGCATATGCTCAATATTTTAAAGGTGTTATTTGTAACGGAGCAGTACGAGCTTTTTGAAAAATTAATGGAAATATATAAAAAGTATTTACTTATAGACGATCATTTCGAAAAGTTACGGGTCTTTATAAGTGCATATGTTTAACCTTTATCAGACGATTTTGGACACAATTATGCTGAGGCGTAATTGATTAGAAATACAAAAAAAGCGTCTAATGTGTTATAAATTCAGCATTAGACACTTTTTTGATTTTTATTCTAAAACTCCTTTGTCCTGTAAATCTGCAATTTGCTCGACGCTATAGCCAAGTGAAGATAACACTTCCTCATTATGCTCTCCAAGCTTAGCACCTACATGCTTGTACTGCGGCTTAACACCGTCAAACTTAAACGCTGATGCAATTTGCTTTTGTGTAGTACCGTCGCTTTTAGGAATATCAACAATCATGCCACGAGCTTTGAGCTGAGGATGCTCGCACGCTTCCGGAAACGTTAATACGGGTTCGACACATCCCTCGAAATCCTCGTTAAAAACTTCAAGCAATTCTTCGTAAGTCTTCGATAAGAATGCATCATGGACGGCTTCTTTAAAACGAATTTGTGTATAGTATGAATCATTAAACGTATTATCAATGAGCTCGGGAATATCAAGCGCTTCACAAAGTAATTTGCGGAATTGAGGTTCAAGACTTCCTACTGAGAAAAATCGGCCATCCTTTGTTTTGTAAAAGTCATAGTAGCTGCCACCGTTTAAAATTTCTTGCTCGGGCTGAGGTACGCGACCACCGCCAATATAGGCAGACCCATACATAGCATTGAGCGAAAATACAGCATCGGTCATACTTATATCAATATATTGCCCTTCACCTGTTTTTTCACGATGTAAAGCAGCTGCGAGTACTCCAATTGCCGCATGCATCGTGCCCCCAGCAATATCAGCTAGCTGAATACCCATGGAGACAGGTTTTTTATCTTTATGGCGTGAATAATCGAGTAAGCCAGCTAATGATAAATAGTTATTGTCATGTCCTGGCCGATTGCTAAATGGTCCAGTTTGTCCATAGCCTGTAATAGCACAAAAAATAACCTTAGGATTTACTTCTTTTAGAGCTTCGTAGCCAATGCCAAGCCGTTGCATGACACCAGGCCGAAATCCTTCGATAATTATGTCGTACTCTTTAACGAGTGACTTCACAATTTCTATAGCTTCAGGTGATTTTAAATTTAATGTTAATGACTTTTTAGAGCGATTCAAATGTTGATGAATATAGGCCTCATGATCATCGTCGTAAGGAGGCATAATACGCGTTAAATCTACGCGCTTTGAGGATTCAACATGAATAACCTCTGCGCCTAAATCAGCAAATATCATTGTCGCCATTGGCCCCGGTAGTAATGCAGAAAAATCGAGAATTTTTAACCCCTTTAAAATACCCAAATCTCCCAACCCCTTTTTGTGTAGGCTACATTGCGATCTATTCAAGAATGCATTGCAGCGCTTTTCTCATAATCCCCATTTTGTGAAAAGCATTTATTAACGTTGTATTAATACAGTGTGAATTTAAATTATCAGTATTATAACAGAAGAATTGATGGCTTGACTATGTTAAATTTTATTATAAAATAATTAGTCGAAAAATCATATGTCAGAATAACGATAAAAGTAAAAAAAATCAGAAAATAGGATTTTCGCCATAATGAGGAGATATTCTTGTTCCCGACTGGATGCATGGGGCAGAGGTGTTATCTATGGTTACAGAAGAATCTTTGTTGAATATTCCAGATAACGGTTGTTATAAGAGTGCAAAAAATCTCTATGCAATAGATTTCTGCATAGAGATTTTGTGTATATATCGTTGATCAACTTCAACCGTTCAACTATTTAGAATAAAAGTTAACCGTATAATAGGGTGCACCGTTATCTTTAAAGCAAACACCAACAAAAATATGTGTAAACTCTTTCCTTAAAATATTTATACGATGTCCTTTGGAATTCATCAGTGCTTCATGAGCAAATATACTATTATGCTGACCTTGCGCTATATTTTCGCCGTACCAATAGTGATTAACTCCCCCAGCAGTGAGGCGGTCGTTGGAATGATTACCTTTATGATCTTCATGACTAAAAAATTGATGTGTAATCATATTACTACTATGTTGCCGAGCGATAGGGTTAGCCCCTATGTCATAAATGAGTGGTTGCAAACCTTCTATAACTCGCTCATGGTTAATAAGAACAACCATTAAATCTTCAAGTCCTGTTCGTAGTTCATTGGATGGCTTACCATAATAACTACGTTTACTTAATTCGGTTTTAGCATGTATCCAAACAATAGAACGAACTATATTGTTTTTGTGTAAATCATAGAAAAAAGTAACGTAGTGATTATCAATGAAATAGGTCCCGTGTGTAGTATTACCTTCACAATCGTTGTAATCGAGCAAATAGCTCGTATTTTCATAGTGAATGGCTCTAAGCGGAAGACCGTATTTTCTATTTACATCTATTCGATTAGCACCGATACGAATACCAAATACGCTATGCCCAATACTTGTTTCATATCCTCCAACCTCATTAGAATTATGTTTTCCTACGAGGAGAAGTGGGGAGTAGTCCGTCGCTACTCGATGCCATTTCATTTTATATTCACTTTGAAAGCTAGATAGTAACAAAGATTTTTGTGTATTTGTTACATTTGAACGAGCTGGCTTATTTGGATTGAGAGAAGCATTTGTCCAAAGAGCCATACTAAAACCAACCATTATTGGAGCTACTTTACGTAACAACATATTAAAACCCTCTTCATAAATAAATTTATAATAAAAATCTATTGAATTAATAAAAGTTTTATAGATATAAATTACTATACTTTTGTTCTGTTAACGATGCTAAATTTATGGAACTTCCCCTACTATATGGCTTCTGAAGGGATAAGATCTGATAAATGTGTGCCAATAAGTTGATTGGAGTGAAGGCTGGGCGACTCCTTGGGGATTAGCGATATAGAGGAACAAAGGCTAAAAGCATCACGTCCTGTGATAACGCCTTCGTGACCAACATTCTGCTGCTGTCGCTACGTTAGCACTACACTTTCGCGCAAAAAACATCTGTTGGCCTGAGACCCTGGAGCGAGCAACGCGAGTGAAGCGGCTCATCGGACTCCACTAGGAAAGCACTATTATTTTTGTTATAAGAGAGCCTTGAAAAGTACTGTTTTTACAAATACTTTTCTCTCAATATAAGATATTTTCTTAATAAGGAATTCTTTTGTGTTTTAATAGAATAATAGAAGAAATTATAAATTAGGGGTAAAAGATAGAGGATGAAATCAAAACAGATAAAGTTAAAGTATTTAATCATGGGCGTTGCGATAGCTGCTTTTATCTTAACTGGTATTGGTAGCATTTGGAGTGGTTACCGGATGAACGTTGACTCGATTAAAGAGAACACGCTTGAAACGAATCGAGTCTATGCACAAAAATTAGCAACAACCGCTAGTTCTTATCTTGAAGAATCTTTTCAGATTTTAGGATATAGCGCCGGTTCGATAAAAACAAAAATGCATGATAACAATGCATTGGTTCAGGAAACTGAGCGTTTGAAAATGCAAAATAATATGTTTAACTCTGTACTTATCACAAATGCAGAAGGTCTTGTATTATCTATTTCACCACCATCTGAAGAAGTACTAGGTGAAGTATTAACATCTGTTGGAGCGAAAGATGCTTTATCTAAAAAGGAACCTCTTGTCTCAAAGCCTTATAAGGGAATAACGGGGCGTCTCCTTATTTTTATATCGTATCCTATATTTTCAGAGACCAATGAATATTTAGGAATGGTAGCTGGGACAATTTATTTAAAAGAACGAAATATTTTTAATGCATTACTTGGAGAGCATTATTATCATGATGGGTCATATGTGTATGTAGTTGATTCGGATGGACGCGTTATTTATCATCAGGACCAAAGCCGCGTTAATGATATTGCTATCGATAATAAAGTTGTTCAAGCAGTGGTTTCTAGAAAAAATGGGGCTCAGCAAGTATTGAATACTAGAGGAGTAGAAATGCTTGCTGGTTATAGCACCGTACCTTTGACAGGCTGGGGAGTAGTTGCCCAACGACCGTTAAATGTAGCATTAGCTCCTTCATTTGATAGAGTACAGGAAGTTGCTATAAAATCCATTCCGCTTATGCTCATTTCAATTTTAATTGTCCTTTGGGCGGCAGCACGTATTGCAAATCCCTTACAGCAATTAGCTACTTTAACAGAGGAGAGCATGGATTCGAAAAATGTAGAAGGCTTGAAATCTGTACGTAGTTGGTATTTTGAAGCGCATTATCTTAAAAGTGCTCTCATTCGGAGTTTAACATTTTTACAGGGACAGGTGTCTTTTTTTAAAGATCAATCTACGACAGATCCGCTAACGGGTGTAACCAATCGTCGCACAATGGATGCGATGCTAGCGGAGTGGCGTGACAACAAGTTGCCACATGCCCTTATTTTATTTGATTTAGATCATTTTAAAAGTGTGAATGATACGTATGGCCATGCAGTAGGTGATAAGGTTTTACAATTTTTAGCTCAAAATATGAAAGCTGTTGCTCGTGAGGGAGATGTTTGCTGTCGCTACGGTGGTGAGGAATTTGTAATGTTATTGCCAACTACTACTGCTGAGGAAGCGGCACAGGTGGCAGAACAACTACGGGATATGTTAGCGAATACTATAAGTCCTTGTGGTCGCCCAGTTACATTATCTGCAGGTGTTGCCGTGTATCCGCAAATGGCCGACACGACAGAAAAGTTAATTGAAGCAGCGGATAGTGCGCTATATCTTGCAAAACAAGCAGGACGAAATCAAGTCATAGTAGCAGAGCAAGAAAATAAATAAAAATTTTTTTGGAATAAGCATACATTTCTAATTTTAGGGTACATGATTAATGCAACGATCATTTGGGCAAGCTATTTTTAAGTCATTCCCCATATGACTTATCAAACATGTTCAAAATGATACGTAAACTCGGGACACATCTCTCGATTGACTTGACAAGATGCAAGGTTATCCCCCTTTCCCTTATGACATCGCAAGTACGTCTAGATGTATGCCTATATATCGTTAAAAGCCAAGCGAACACCGATGCTCCTTGGCTTTTTTTATGTTGGATGAGGGAATTGTTCCGATAAAACAGGAAAATATTCCGATAAAATGAGATTTTGTACCGATAAATCTTTAAAGTATTCATTTAAAAATGAATTCATCACAATAACGTGGAGCTGATTGCTGTTCCGACTGAGTCGGCCCAGCCTCCACTCCAAGCTACTTATTTACAATGTTATTACCTATTTTTGTTAACAATTTTATTCCATTAATTTAGATTTATCTATGAAGGTTCACTATCTACCTGTCGATATAAAGGGTATGATGAAAATGATAGTTTGAACGTATCAAATACATAGATGAAAGGAAGAGTGGGATGGATAAAACAAAAATCCAAAAAGTGAACAAAGCACTTATAGCAACTGTTTTCGCTACTAGTGGGATTGCTGTTGTAGTGCCACCACAAACGGCAGCTGCAGCTACTTCACCATTTACGGATATTGACCAATATTCAAGCCATTACGACAATATTATAAAATTATACTCTCAAGGTGCAATTAGTGGGTATGCAGATAAAACCTTTCGACCAAATCAAAGTGTAACACGTGGTCAGGCAGCAAAAATGCTGGCAACTGTTTTAAACTTAGATTTAAAAAATGTCCAAGATCCATATTTTAAAGATGTCCCAAAAAGCAGTGAATACTACAAGTATATAGCTGCATTACAAAATGCAGGAATCATGTCTGGGTATTCAAACGGAACATTTATGCCAAATGAAGTGGTGACACGTGGGCAATTAGCGAAAATTTTAGCGCTGGGCTTTAAATTTGAGATAGCATCTAATTACAACAATAGTTTCAAAGATGTAACTAGCCAAACAAGCAACGCCATCTATATTCAAACTTTAGTGGATTTAAAAATTACAGAAGGAACAACACCTGTCACTTTCTCACCATATGATGCCGTAACACGTGGACAAATTGCATCCTTTATTGTGCGTTCACAAGAGAAAAAGGGCAACGCCACATCTTTCAAAATTACTGGTGTTGAAGACGATATTGTCTACATAAATGCTGAGCCATATTCAGTTCCGGAAAGTCTCTCGCATATTTTTAACGAAGATAATGCACCGGTATTAAAAGGGGCGCTTATTGAAGGGGATCTTTCAGGCGAAACTATTCGCTCTGTTTCGAAGCTCACATTGAATGCTAGCGGGACAAGTTCAAGATTTCTAGAGTTTGATGGCGATCATAAATCATTCGGTGCGACAATCGTTGTCAATGGGAACTATATTGAGTTTTCAAATGTTACACTGACTGGCACAATGCTTGTCAACGAAACGGTACGTCCACCTTTACAATTAGGCTTTTCCTACTACAAGCCATTATCTCTTGGCCGTATAGCAAGCACCAATACTGCATTTATCAACTGGTCTAATCCAGATAGTCCAGATGATGAAGGCTCGTCCTCGTCCAATAAAGGTCCGACAACAGATCTTCAAAATTGGACAGATCAGAATTCCGACAAGAATCCTGATAAAAACAAACCATTTGAGAACTGGTCTAAAGATAAAGTAACAATGAAAAATGTTGAAAAACATATTGAATTTTATAACAGCACTGTATCGCGCCTAGTTGTTGCTCAAAGCGGTACAAAAATTGAAACAAATATGAAGCTACCACGTGTAGACATCATCGGGAATGTTCGTGAATTTGAGATTCAAGGAAATATCGGTACACTAAACCTTGATACAGAAACGAAGCTAACGATTTACGGAAGTGGCAATATTGATAGGATTAACTATAACAGCTTTACTGATTTAGAAATATATATAGACGGTCGCGTAGGCCTTCTGTATGTTGATAATGTATACGGTTGGGTTGATCTTGGAGATTACACGTATGTTGAAAAAGTTATTTTACCGAAGGACGAGTCACCGAATAATATCTTTGATGACTTCTTAGAGGATAAAGATAATATCGGTATTATTACAGATCCAGATGGTAAACCAGTCGATAAAGACGATATAGATAATCAAAAACCAGCTGATAAAACAAAACCTATAATCGACATTACGAATGTAACAGTTTTAAATGGTAGTGATGTTCAGGTAGACTTCAATTCAGATAAAGTTGGAACTTACTACTATATTGTTCGTGAAAAAGGCGCCGATACACCAACGAAAAAAGAAATGGTAAATCGCATTTCTACCGACAATGCGGCAAGTGGAACAGGCGCAGCAGTGAATGGCAAAAACACTATTAAAATCACTAATTTAGGTGAGAAAAAAGAATATGTTGTTTATGTGATGGTCGTTGATGGAGCGAAAAATGTTTCGGATATTAAATCACAATCATTCCAGATGAAGGATGCTTCACCGCCAGTTGTTAAATCTTTAACAGTTACACCGCTACATGGCGGAAAACGTGCAGAGTTTAAATTTACAGCAAGTGAACCAGGAGACTATTACTACTACGTACGTAAAAAGACAACTGCTACTGATCCAACAACAGCAGATATTGTTGCTAAACCAACAGGTAAGGGCAAGGCAGTTGCGGGTAAACTTGGGATTACTGAAATGTTAACAGGTTTAGAGGCTGAAACAGAATATCAACTTTATGTAGTAATGAAGGATGATTCGGGTAATTATTCAAAAGATCCTGCTGCAGTTAAGGAATTTAAAACGGGAGAACTTGATAATATAAATCCGTATGTGGAACAAGGAAAGCTAGTAAGGAAGAGCAACAATCAGTTTGAGCTAACTGTGAACGAAGCACTAGATCCAGAAAGTGCCCGCGATGTTAACAATTATTTGTTAACAGGTACAGTTATTGTAAATGTAACGGGAGAAAAGGGGATTAAACCATCAGCTGTAGAGTATAAACCTGGAGACAAGAAAGTATTGTTAACTATTCCATCTGATACAGGGTTTGTTAATGGTGATACATTGCGTGTAACGGTGCTACCTAGTGTTAAAGATTTAGCGGACAATGCATTTGAAAATACGAATACAGTGAAGCCAGGCGACCCTATTCGTAACTATGCGGAATATAAACACGAAGATACTGTGAAGCCTACTATAAAAATAGGAAACATAGTAAATAAAGCTGATGAATCTGATGGTTTCCGTCGAGCAGAAATCGAATTCGAGCCGAATAAGGCTGGTACGTATTACTATATGATACTACCAGATACAGTAGTCGATAATGGTGAGACGAAGACTTTCCAACAGTATTTAAAAGATCATAATATTACAGAGCGTGATTTTGCTAATGAATTTGCAGGTGATTCTAATAAATCTGGTTACTTCCAAATTGGTGGAAAAGATATCTATATTCAACGTGGTACAGGCACAGCAGATTTAGAAACAACTACACAAAAATTCCCTGTATCTGTTGAACAAAATAAACTGGATCCATTTAGTAGCTACTCTGTTTACATGGTACTTAAAGATCGCGGTGGAGAGCTCTCTAAAATCTCAGATTCTAAGAAAGTATTTGAAGATACCAAGGCACCTTTAATTCGTGATTTAGAGATTAAGCCAAAGAATAATAAAGATACAGAAGCAACAATTAGCTTTGAAACGGATGAAACAGCAATAGTTCATTACTGGTTTGTTGAAAAAAGAATTAAAGATAAGGATGGAAATTTAATTGACAATCCAGACGCTAAATTAACTGCGCCAGCAGATGAAAAATATTTAGAAACAAAGCTTAAAACTAGTCCATCCATTGAAAAAACAGGAAAAGGTCTTTCGGGAACAGTAGATGCGAAAGGAGTAACATTAAAGCCACATACTGAATATGTAGTTTACGTTGGAGTAGAGGATACGCCTGGTAACTTCACGATTTATAAGGCGAACGATTCGTATAATGACCATGATAAATCAGCAACAGGCTTGATGAAACAAGACTTTTACTCTGATGGTACACCACCAAGCATCGGCATGACGTCCCCTATGGACAATAAAAAGTATCCAGGACTTATCTACCGCAATGATGATGATACATTTACTATCACGTTTAGTGAAACTATTATGCGTGATGAAAACGGTAAATCAAGCCTTGTAGGTACAGATGATAAAGTTGTTGTTGGTTTGGCAGATATCTTGAAGATTACTACAAAAGACACGAATGATAATGATATTGATGTTACAGACAAATACGAACCTGTGTCTTATACAGTAGGAACAGATACTACAAAAGAAAGTAAACTCATTATTAAACCGAAATTACCTAGTGACGCTAATAAAACAATTACTGTTACAATGAATGATAAAACTCGAGATTTTGTTATTCCAGGCTTTGAAGGACATAAGTTCATTAATACTGGTTTATATCTATACAGAACATTGGATGCGAAGTTTATGGAAATTAAACTTAGCTACCTTAATTCGCAAGGTGACGATAGAAAAGTTCAAGCGACATTCGATTTACTTGGCTCTGCCCAACAATTCTATGAAAACGGCGAATTACTGAAGTACTACTACTTATCAGATACAGCAGGAACAGATCTTAATGTTATTAAAGATAGATTACCAGCAGAGGTAATTGATACAGTTGTACACGGTTCTAATAGTTCATTAGCAAAAGGAACAGGGACGATTGCGACAAATGTTGCTCGTGTTACAAAAGATCTAACGCATCCAGCCAAATTCTTTAACGGTGACTGGGTGACAATTGTATTGGAAGATAAGTATGGTAATTACCATAAGTTCTATGCCAAGGTTGGTTATAAAGATCCTTCAATCCAATAATTATCAAAAAACCAAGTGGTCATTTAAAGATCACTTGGTTTTCGCTTTTTATAATCAATGCTGTTATTAAATAAAGCAGCCTCTTCAATAAAATAAGGTTGATTTTTGTTTTGCAGAGCGATTTATTAGAAGGGCATCCTCATCACTACACCCAACCAAACGCGCGAGCAACTGTCGCCGTCAGCCATGTCATGCCAATGGCAATAACCGTTGGAATTAAAAATGACATAAACGTCCATTTTGCACTTTTTGTTTCTTTATAAATATTGACTAAAGTCGTTCCACAAGGGAAGTGTAGCAGTGAGAACAGCATCATATTTAAAGCTGTGAGCCACGTCCAGCCTTGGTCGATAAACACTTGTTTTAGCTTCGATAAATCTTCAATTTCTAGCATAGCTCCTTGCGATAAATACGCCATAATTAGGATAGGGATCACAATTTCATTGGCTGGTAGTCCAAGAATAAATGCAGCCATAATAAAGCCATCCATACCAAGAGCCTGACCAAACGGATCTAAAAAGTTAATAAAATGCATTAGAATACTCGTATCACCAACGTAAATATTAGCAAATACCCAAGTCAAAATAGAGGCAGGCGCTGCAACGACAACCGCTCTTTTTAATACATACCATGCTTTATCAAGACTTGCTCTTAAAATTGTATTCCAGAACTTTGGCTTTCGGAATGGTGGAAGCTCTAATGTGTAATGGGTAGGAACACCATTTAAAGCGGTTTTAGAAAGAACCCAGGAAACTGATAATGTCACCACGACGCCCAGCATAACAAATCCTATTAAAATGGCTGCTGTTACAAATGTACCTGTTGCACCTGAAAAACCAGTTACCATAAATAATGATGCTAATAAAATAAGTGTTGGCCATCTCCCGTTACAAGGAACAAAATTGTTCGTTAAAATGGCTAACATTCGTTCACGAGGAGATTCTATAATTCTCGTTGACAAGATAGCAGCCGCATTACAGCCGAAGCCCATCGCCATTGTTAATGACTGCTTCCCGTGACCTCCTGCTCGTTTAAATAAACGGTCCATGTTAAATGCTACACGTGGAAGGTAGCCGTAGTTTTCTAATAGAGCGAACATAGGAAAGAAAATAGCCATTGGCGGTAGCATAACACTAATAACCCAACCGGTACCTCTAAATAGCCCAAGAATTAAAATACCGTGTAGCCATTCTGGTGCATGCATTGCTTCAAACAGAATTGTTAGCTTACTTTCTAGATAGCCAAATAAGTTTGCTAACATATCAGATGGTACGTTTGCGCCAGCAATAGTAATGTAAAAGACAGTCCCAAGCAAGATAAGCATAATAGGGAATCCCCAAATACGGGATGTGAAAATTTCATCTAATTTATCAGATCTGTACATTGCAGTTTGCTGCGATACTACTTTTTTACATAAAGATTTGCTTTTAGTATAAATATCACTAACGATTTCATCTCGAATATCCTCTTTCGAAACCTCGTTCACTTCAGCTAAAATACTCTTAAGAGAATTATGATTTAACACTGACTGGGACTCCATTCGTTCTCACCTCATGCTGTTTATTATTCTTATGATTTTGCAGTTTTAAAATTAGTTCCTCATCACCATCAAGTAAGCGAAGGGCAACCCATCTCAATGGATATTTTTCATCAAAATAACCTTCTAATTTCGATTCTATTTTTGTAATTGCTTCCTCTATTTCTTTCGAATATTTCATGCGATACGGAGTAGTGACAATTTGCTCCTTCACCAGTTGACCTAATGTATCGAGCAATTGATTAATACCTTTTTTATTTCTTGCCGATATTTTTACGACTGGGACGCCTAGTTCACGAGCTAATCTTCTTTCATCAATTCGAATACCTTTTTTCTCGGCTTCATCTATTAAATTGATACAAATAATGACATTATTAGTCATTTCTAAAACTTGGAGTGCGAGATTTAAATTTCTCTCTAATGATGTTGCATCAAGCACAACAATCGTTGCATCCGGTTGGTCAAAAACAATATGGTCTCTGGCAACTTCTTCATCTGCTGAATTGGAAAATAGAGAATAGGTCCCGGGTAAATCCACGAGTACATATTGCTCTCCTTTGTGTTCAAAAGATCCTTCTGCATGAACAACTGTCTTCCCTGGCCAGTTTCCGGTATGTTGCTTCAAACCCGTTAATGTATTAAATAATGTACTTTTACCTGTATTCGGGTTACCTGCTAAAGCTATTCTATTTACTCTCACTCTGTATTCCCCCTAACAATTTCGCCCAGAATCATAGAGCTTTCATCTTTACGTAATGCGATCGTCGTATTGCTTACGCGATAAGCAACAGGGTCCCCTAAAGGACTTTTACGAAGAACAGTGATTTCTGCTTCTTTCACAAAACCTAAATCTAATAATCTTCTTCTTAAAGGACCCTTAATATTTATTTCTTTTATTAAAAAGCAATCTCCAAACGAGCATTCAGAAAGTGGTTTCAATGATGTTTTTTCCATGTGCATTTTTTGTTCCTTTCCATAATAATATTTCCTGAACTTAATATTGTTTCTCTAAGGAAACTTTATTAATGATTATCCCTGTTTTATGACAATTGTCAATGGTTTTCTGAAAATTTTATGAAATAACGCGATAAAAGTACGTTCTGATGAAGGGAATGATTGCACATTGCTTAAGAAGTTGTTGGACCAAAAATGTTGAAAAAGGGGAGTTGTTTGGAATACCAAACAGAGCAAAATTGTTGATGTAATAATATAAAAAGGTCTTCTTTATGATTTATTAATGTAAGTTAGATTTCGTTACAGGTGCCCATTGAATTTTTTAAAAGGGGTGAAGAAGCGGTAGCAGAGCAGAAAAAACCATAACCCTCTGCAAATAATAAAAATTGGCAGAGGGTTATGGTTTTTACTGGGAATTATTAGTGGATTACTATCTAACAATTTGGAATGAACTAGATGAGCTTGTTTGAATGAAAAAACGATTTCCTTCTACTATGTAATTAGCTGGCTCTTCGCCAAAGTCGTAATTACGAACGATTGAGGAATTCGGTGATAAATTCTCGATAATAATTTCCATATCTGCTTCAAATTCAACTGGTTTATTATTTAAAGTTGCTTTGAATGTGATACGATTCAAATTTCGTGTAATTTGAATTTCCATAACACCAGTATCCTCATTAAGAAGAGTTCCTAGTGGTGGAATGATAACAGTCATATTGGATTTTGTTGTTAAAACGAAGCGCTCTGTACTATTTTCTAAGTCAGCAACGTTTATTTTTGCTGTATAAGTACTTTTGTTTCTAGTCATAGCTGTGATTTTACCAGGTACAGCTGCCGTATCCGATAAAATTGGCGTTTTAGCCCCATTTCCTTTAGCTGGTAGATCATATTTCCCGTTGACAAAGTCAACTAAAGTCCAGACATTTGGCACAAGCTGCTGTTGCACAGGCGTTAAAGCTTCGAAAGCTGTTTTCACTGCTTGTACATCTTGAGCAGTGGACGTTTTAGGAGATAAAGCGGCAATAGCGTTTTCCACTTCCTTAGCCGCTGCCTTATCCTTGACAACAAGCTGTTCAGCATCTAACAACATTTTTTCGACACCAGCGGGTAATGAAACGTTAGTATGTCTACGTAGTGCATTAAGCTCCGCTCTAGCATCAGCTACATCTTGATGGAAGGTAATGCGAGAAGAGTTTAATAATTGGATTTTATTAACTACTTTATCTATAGATGTGTTTGGCGAAATATAGGATGTCAGTATTCTTTGTGATTCCGCACTTACAAAGGTCTTTTGTGCTGCATTTAACGTATTGTACCGATCTTTCGTTTCCATAACATTTTGGTAGTAATTCACAGAAGACGGTTCCACTGAAGCTAATTTCTCTTCAATTTGATCAGCAAGCTTACGATACGCTATTTTCGTCTGTTTATGATTTGACAACGTTGAATAATTCGTGACGTACTGTTGTTCCGTTGCGGTTAACTCATCGTATGCTTTGCTGGCTGTCTCTAAAGTTGCTTGGAATGAAGCGGTTGTATCATTAATGTTGGAAATAAGTCGAACAACATTTGCAACTTTAGAGTTGTAGTAATAAGTATTATCGTATATGTAAGCAGTTTTAACCTGTTCTGTAATATTAGCAGCCGATGCTGACGTTGCAGGCACAGTATAGATCAGTGAAGGAACTGCAACTAGGGTAAGTAAGGCTAGTTTTCTTTTGTTTTTCATAGTATGGGAAACCTCCTAATTTGGTTGTAAATAAATTTTAATGGTATATCGTAGGATTTTTATCCTAAGTGAGACCTTTTGTTGCCTTGAGAAATAAGTATATTATTTGTCTCTTGAAAAGAGTCTAGTCTAGACGGAAATATCCTAATTTATGTTGGTAAACCAATTTTATCATATCTCGGGATTTTTTTATCTATATTTTAGGTGGATAGGAAGATTGGTTATGTATTTTTTTAATACTTTGTGTCTTATGTACTTATGAAAATATGAACGGAAAGTAGGCCGCTTTTTTCGCAGAGAGGGATAGAACCTACAAAGTAATAGATAGAACCCTCGTACAAAGGGAAGAGTTTGTTATAATAATCTTAAGAAGGTGCGGGGTTCGGCAAGTGAAGATAGATTGGCTGTTAAAAAATGCAGGAGGAGCACTTAGCGGTGGAGCTGAGTAAAGGAATTGTGAGATGGTATGAAAACTGGAATAGAGAATATACACAGGCTCAAATAGATGTTTTAGGTTAAGAATGACTCTATATGAGAATGAAAAGGACTCTCTCAGTGTAGAGTCCTTTTTATTTTCTATCTTTTACTACCGTCAAGTTGAGCTTCCTTATAAACGCGGATTGCCTTGTCTAAATTGTTAATAGCATCTGTCACTTCGTACGAAGATGCATAGGAGTTATTGGCAACAGATTGAGCGTTTTGCACTGCTTTTTCTAGGTCACGTTTTGCTCTTTCTGTTGTCCACTTTTCATAATAAGGTATATCAGTTCCATCTCCATTAGCAGAAACCTTTACATATTGAACAGAATTTATGAGTGACGTTAGCCAAGATTTATCAACATAATTTCGATAGTTTACACCGGATTTATGATTACTTCTATACGTTGAAATAGCGCTATATAAATAATTATATGCAGACGAAATTTCTGACTGAGACGAGTAGCCATTATTTGCAACATTTTGAGCATATGAAACAGCTGAAACTAGAGCGTCTTTTTCACTTTGTGTCGTCCAAATTGTATAAGAAGATAATTCAGATCCATTAACAGAGACGGTTACATATTGAACAGAGTTAATCAGCGATAAAAGGGCAGATCTATCGGCATTAGTTTGGTAAGTACCATATTTTTGTGCATTTTTATAAACTGTGATCGCGTAGTTTAAATTGCTAATAGAACTTGAGATATCAGACTGACTTGCATAGGTATTATTTGCAACAGACTGAGCGGATGAAACGGCAGAAGCTAAAGCATCCTTCTCACTTTGAGTCGTCCAAGGTGTATATGAAGCTACATCATTACCATTATTCCAAGAAACCGCAACATACTGAACAGAGTTAATCAGCGATAAAAGGGCAGATCTATCGGCATTAGTTTGGTAAGTACCATATTTTTGTGCATTTTTATAAACTGTGATCGCGTAGTTTAAATTGCTAATAGAACTTGAGATATCAGACTGACTTGCATAGGTATTATTTGCAACAGACTGAGCGGATGAAACGGCGGAAGTTAAAGCATCCTTCTCACTTTGAGTCGTCCAAGGCGTATATGAAGCTACATCATTACCATTATTCCAAGAAACCGTTACATACTGAATAGAATTAATCATCGATTGTAATGAAGACTTATCGCCGTAAACATATTTTGTTCCGTTCTTTTGCGCAGCTTGATAAACGGTTAATGCAATCCTGTATTGTGTAATAGCATTGTTTATTTGTTCCTGAGAGGCGTTGGAATTATTAGCTACTGTTCTTGCGCTACTTACGGCATATTCGAATGCTGTACGTTCAGCCTGCGTTGTCCATTTCTCGGTTGTTAAAACGTCGTTCCCATTAACAGAAACGGTAACGTATGGGGGTATAGCTACTAAATTACTTAGCTCAGTTTTATTCGCCACAGGTAATTTCACAGAGGCTTTTTTATCATCCACCTGCACCTTGTTAATAAGATGTCCTGAATCTAATGCCACCTTTTCCCCGTGTTTAACAATCACTTGCTCAATTTTACCTTCCCCGTAAAGGCTAAAATCTTTCTCAACATCGATTGTAAGCTTTTCAACATTGGCCGTAACTTCAAATGCTGTAACTTTACCAACTACATCGACTTTTGAAATAGTTTTGTCAGAAGTCACATGTACTTTCGTACGCTCCAAGTTAATGTCTGGAAATTTAATATCTTTTAAAGTGACATTTAACCAATTAATTTTTCTAGTTAATAAAGGTTTAAAAGTAATTGTATCCCCGATAGTAACGTCATCAATTGTAATTGCCTTCTTCACACGATTAGTTACAATAAGCTCATCTTTAATAGTTACATTTTGAACTTTTACATAATCCGCATTTACAGTTAGGTTTCCTGAAATTTCTGCGTCACCGCCATTAAAATATACTGCCTTATTGTTTGTGCCAGCTTTAGTTAGTGTTAGTTCTGTAACGCTCGTAATTTCGCCGTTTTTTACTACTATTGTTGCTTCGGCATTCATCAGTGCAGTTTTGTTCGATGTGTTAAATAGGGGCTTCAGCGACTGGCTAATTTTAAATTGGCCATTGGATGTAAGTACTTTATCTTTAGTGACGTTGTTAATGGTAACGGTTTGCCCCTTTGTTTTGGCTGAAGCTACTTGCCCATCAATTTGAATTGAGTGGTTTAAAGGTGAATCATTTGAAGCAGCGTTTGCAGTTGATACTGGCAAAACTAAAGTTGCTGTAATAGCAGTAGCCATAAAAGTTGATAACGCTTTATTCTTCAAGTTAATCACTCCGATCATAGTATTTTGTAGATAATATATCATATATTTCAATATTTTAGTATATGTTAGGTATGTTTTACTAGATAACCAAAATTGGTGAATAATTAGTCCTTTATTATGTAGTTTAGATTTTTAGGATATATACCTTTGAATTCTCTATAAATCGGTAAAATTCTACTTAATTCGTTAAATATCTTATTGTGATGCGACATTCCATCCATTATTATTATGTATAAAAGTGGGGTGTTGTGATGGGGAAATCTAGGAGTATTGCTTTAAAGCTGTCCGCTCTAATTATAGGGTTATTTTTAGTGTTGTTTATTACATATACTGTTATTGTAGGCGTTATTTTGAAGGGTCAAAGTGTTGATGATGCAGAAAGTGCAACATTGAAAACTGCTGAATATTCGGCAGCAAAGATGAGTGAACGCTTTAAAAAAGTAAACACGACTTTACTTACGACGAAACGTATAGTTGAAGGTATGGAGAAAAAAGGTGAGCTTTCCGCAGAAGACATAATAGATATGATGGAAACTAACTTAGTCAATAATGAAGATTTACTTGGTGTAGGTGCTGTTTTTGAACAGAACTCCACAAAAATGGAGCCAATAATAAATGCTACTTTAGTGGATTCAAAAAACCGCTTTATACCTTATTTAAATAAGGATGGAAATGGAATAACAACGGCTGCACTTGAAGGCATCGATGACAAAAGTATATCCGAATGGTATTGGATACCAAAAGAAGAAGGAAGATCTGTTCTAACGGAACCATATGATTATAAAATAAATGGACAAACAGTACTAATGACAACGATTGCTGTTCCGTTAGTCGATGCTGCGGGGTCATTTTTTGGAACATTGACGGCTGATATAGCTATTGATTATTTAAAGGAATTGACAGAGTCTGTAAAGCCAAATGGTGGCTATGCTGCAATTATTACAAATAATGGAGTTTTAACTACAAATAGCTTTGGTAATTCATTAGAAGGAATAAATATGCAGGATATTTTGGATTGGAAAAGCATTAAACAAACAATGGATAGTGGCGAGCTAAAAAGTATGTATTTGGGTTCCGACGAGCTTAAGGAAAATTCATTTAACGTTTTTGCTCCGATGAATTTAGATGGTATTGATGAAACGTGGACTGTGCAATTAGTGCTACCAAAATCCAAAATATTAGAAACCTATAATTATGTGCTTGTCTTTACCATAATTGCGTCAATTATTATAGTCGTATTAATGACCGTCGCTAGTGCACTGTTTATTTATAAATTACTGAGGCCATTAAAGTTTTTACGTACTTCTATTGAAACAGCAGCGGCTGGAGATTTAACTCAAAAAGTTGATGGTAAATATATTAAGCCTGATGAAATTGGTGCTGTTGCATTAGCTTATAATAATATGTTGGATCAAACGAATAGCGCCATTCAAACGGTGCTGAATGCTACGACATTACTCAATCAATCATCAAATCATGTTCATGAGGCGTTTAACGAAATAGTTGCTTCAAGTCAAGAAGTCTCGGTAGCTATTAATGAAATTGCACAGGGAGCATCAAAGCAGTCTGAGGATACAGAAGAAACCAATTATCGGATGATTGACTTATCTGATCAAATTGATACTATTACAACGCTTTCAAAAGAAATGGATGAGCTGTCGAATAAAACGAAAGCAACAACAGACAAAGGAATGAAAGAAGTCGAAAGCTTGCGTGAACGAAACTCAGAAACGAATGTAATGAATGGACGTATTCAGGAGCAAATGGAGTCATTGGCTTCTAATATTGCCAATATCAATCAAATTATAGCGTCTATTCAGGGTATTACCGAGCAAACAAATCTATTAGCCTTAAATGCAAGTATAGAAGCTGCACGTGCTGGTGAACATGGTAAAGGTTTTGCAGTTGTCGCTGAGGAGGTAAGAAAGCTAGCAGAGCAATCCAGAAATGAAACAGAGGTTATTAAGCAAACGGTAGATAGCATTCTTGAAAATTCCCAGCAAACAGTTGCTGTCATTGCCTCAAACGCGGGCTTAATACATGCTCAAAATGACTCAGTAAAAAGCACGGAGGTTGCGTTTAAAGACAATAGTGAACTTTCTAGTTCTATTGCAACGTCAATTAGTGAGTTAATGACTAAACTTTCTCATATGTTAGAGCATAAAAATCAAGCGATTATGTCAATCCAAAGTATTTCTGCTATTTCTGAGGAGACTGCTGCATCTGCAGAACAGGTAAGTGCATCTGCTATTGACCAACAAGCGGAACTACAAAAGGTTGCGGATTCCATCAATAATATGAACGAGATTTCAAAAGAATTACAAGAGGTCGTTAATCGCTTTAAGCTTGCTTAATGGAACTTTAAGAAAGAATGCTTCGATATTTGAGGCAGTCTTTCTTTTTTTATAGTAAAAGAAGGTGGATGAAAATTTCTCATAAATGACCATGAGTTAACTTTGAAGTACATTGACCAAGCATAATAACAGCACTACTATAGGAGAGGAAAGGGGGACAACACTGTGGTGTATCTCAGTATGATTTTCTTTCAAATTGTTGCTCCGATTTTAGTGCTTCTAGTACTTGGCGCAGTTTTACAAAGGAAATTTCGCTTTAATTTAAAGGCGCTATCTCAACTTATTACATATTGCTTCATGCCAGCAGCTGTTTTTGTGAATTTATATGAAACGAGTATAGAGTTGTCTGTGCTTGGGGAAGTTGCGTTTTTTATTCTACTCTTTATCGGAAGCCAGATGGTACTTAGTCACTTTCTAGCAAAGGGGCTCGGTTTAGTACAAACAGAGGCTGCGGTGTTTAAAAATAGCGTTGTCCTCATTAATTCAGGGAACTATGGTATTCCAGTTGCCCAAATGATTTTTGTGACTCAGCCGATTGGGGTAGCGATTCAAGTTATTCTCGTTATATTTCAAAATATGACGACGTATACTTACGGCTTGTACAATTTAATTTCTTCAACAAAATCAGGTATGTCAATTTTGAAGGATTTCCTCAAAATGCCTATTATTCATGCGCTTATTATTGGCGTTACTATGAACTATTTTAATATCCCTATTCCACAGTTCGTAAGAATTCCGATAGACCATGTGGCAGATGGTTTTATCGCTGTAGCATTAATAACTTTAGGGGCACAGCTATCACAGCTTGAAATAAAATCCATGTTCAATAAGATGGTATACATTAGCTGTTTTACACGATTAATCATAGGGCCCGCCGTAGCATTGCTTATCATATTTGCGCTTGGTCTAGACGGTGTCGTGGCACAATCACTTTTTATAGCTAGTTCATTCCCGACATCGCGAAATAGTTCCAGTCTGGCATTAGAATATGATGTAGAATCGGCAACTGCTGCACAAACAGTTTTATTTTCAACGATTGTGAGCTGTATTACAGTGACGATTGTGATTTATGTAGCGGAGTTGTTGTTTACCTAATGGCTAGGTGCTAATTTGATTGCCGTGGTTAATACAAACTGGAATTGTTCCGATAAAACTTCAAAGTATATGAATTCATCAGATAACGAGAAGTTGTGCGCCAAAGTCTAATCTGACGCTGATTCTTGATGAATGTGCTAAAAATAATTAAATGAAGCTTCCATCTATTAGCAATATCTGCTACACTAGCATCAAACTTAATAGTATTAACTAGGGGAGTCTGATGAGTCAGGCTGAGAGGGAAACGCATAGAGGTTTCTTGACCCTTTGGACCTGATCTGGCTCATACCAGCGTGGGAAAGTTAACCATTATTGCACACTGTTATTTGCAATAACTATACCTTTACATTCTTAGCCGGATCCAAAATTTTTTTGGATTCGGCTTTCGTTTTTGTTGGGGTGAGCTAGATTCGGTCCTTGTATAAATATAAAAGGGAGCGAAGTAGTTTATGACAACAGTTAGCGAAAAGAATATTACGATTATGTCAAATTTTGAAGGAAGTAAAAAAGTTTACGTAGAAGGTTCTCGACCAGATATTTTAGTGCCAATGCGTGAGATTGCTTTAAGTCCGACGACAGGAAGCTTTGGTGAAGAGGAAAATGCACCAGTGCGTGTTTATGATACGAGTGGCCCGTACACTGATCCTGCACATAAGGTGGACATTACGAAAGGATTGCCAGCTTTACGTAGTATATGGATCAGAGAACGAGACGACGTTGAAGAATACGAGGGTCGTACGATTAAGCCGGAAGATAATGGATTCCGCAATGCCGAAGATCCACGAATGAAAGAAAATGTTTTTCCGGATTTATCTAGAAAGCCTTTGCGTGCGAAGAAAGGTAAAAATGTAACGCAGCTTCACTATGCACGAAAGGGAATTATTACTCCAGAAATGGAATTTGTAGCGATTCGCGAAAATATGGATCCTGAGTTCGTGCGCTCAGAGATCGCGGCGGGGCGTGCAATTTTGCCATCTAATATTAATCACCCTGAGGCAGAGCCGATGATTATTGGACGCAACTTCCACGTGAAAATTAACGCCAATATTGGAAATTCAGCGGTGTCATCCTCTATTGCAGAAGAAGTAGAAAAAATGACCTGGGCTACACGCTGGGGTGCTGATAACATCATGGATTTATCCACGGGTAAACATATTCATACGACGCGTGAATGGATTATCCGTAATGCCGCAGTGCCAGTAGGGACGGTGCCGATTTATCAAGCGCTCGAAAAAGTAAATGGTGTGGCAGAGGATTTAACGTGGGAAGTGTATCGTGATACGTTAATCGAACAAGCAGAGCAAGGTGTAGATTACTTCACGATTCATGCAGGCGTATTGCTACGCTATGTGCCATTAACGGCTAATCGTGTAACTGGCATAGTGTCTAGAGGAGGCTCGATTATGGCACAGTGGTGTTTATATCACCATCAAGAGAGCTTCTTATATACTCATTTTGAAGAAATCTGTGAAATTATGAAAACCTATGATGTTGCTTTCTCTTTAGGTGATGGTTTACGTCCAGGTTCTATTGCAGATGCAAATGATGAGGCTCAGTTTGCGGAGTTGGAAACGCTAGGGGAATTAACGCAAATTGCCTGGGAGCACGATGTACAGGTGATGGTAGAAGGACCAGGGCATGTACCAATGCATCTTATTAAAGAAAATATGGACAAGCAGTTAGAGGTGTGTAAGGAAGCTCCTTTCTATACGTTAGGGCCGTTAACAACAGATATTGCTCCGGGCTATGACCATATTACATCAGCCATTGGTGCTGCGATGATAGGTTGGTTTGGTACGGCAATGCTATGTTATGTGACGCCAAAAGAGCATCTAGGCTTACCAAATCGTGAGGATGTTCGTGTAGGGGTTATTACGTATAAAATTGCTGCGCACGCTGCTGATTTAGCGAAAGGGCATCCAGGGGCACAGCAACGTGATGATGCGCTATCTAAGGCACGCTTTGAATTCCGCTGGCGAGATCAATTCAATCTATCTCTAGACCCAGAGCGTGCAGTCGAATATCACGATGAAACATTGCCAGCTGAAGGAGCAAAAACTGCGCACTTCTGTTCAATGTGCGGACCTAAGTTTTGTAGTATGAAAATCTCACAGGATATTCGTACTTATGCAAAAGAGAAAGACTTAAATACGACGGAAGCAATCCACAGAGGTATGCAAGAGAAGGCGAAGGAATTTAAAAAGGCGGGCAGTCAAATTTATCAATAATTATTAGAGCGGGCTTGTGTCTATCAATTTGGGCACAAGTTTTATTTGTCATTAAGATAAAAAAACTCCATGTGAAGTGGCCCTTCACATGGAGAAAGTTGGATTTGGATATCAATAATAGTGGAAAAAAATCAATTTGCCTCGCTGAAATCAATTAAACGTTAGTTGGTTGTTTTACGTATGGGTTTGATAGATCCATACCTTCTAATGAAAGGCCCATAGCTTTTGCTACACCTTCACCATATGCTGGATCAGCTAAATAGCAGTGAAGGATATGACGACGTTTAATGAACTCTTCAACTGATGCCATGTCATTAGCAGTATTTTCAAATAGGCGTTGTTGCTCTTCGGCAGTCATTAGGCGGAATAATTTACCTGGCTGCTCGAAGTAGTTGTTGTCGTCTTCACGGAAGTCGTGGATACCAGCATTACCGTCAATACGTAATTCAGGCTCTTTATAGTCTAAATTATGCTCCCATTCACCATAGCTATTTGGTTCATAGCCTAAAGTTGAACCAAGGTTGCCATCGAAACGCATAGCACCATCGCGGTGGAATGTACGGAAAGGACATTTTGGTGCGTTTACAGGAAGCATGTAGTGGTTTACACCTAAACGGTAGCGTTGTGCATCTGCATATGCAAAGATACGAGCTTGTAACATTTTGTCTGGCGAGAAGCTAATGCCAGGGATAATGTTAGAAGGTGCAAAGGCAGCTTGCTCAACTTCCGCAAAGTAGTTGTCCGCATTTTTGTTTAATTCGAATTCACCCACGGGTATTAATGGGAAGTCTTTTTTATACCATACCTTTGTTAAATCGAATGGGTTATATGGTAATTCGCGAGCTTGTTCTTCTGTCATTACTTGAATGGACATTTTCCATTTAGGGAAATCGCCATTTTCAATTGCCTCATATAAATCGCGCTGTGAAGATTCGCGGTCGTTACTGATTACTTCAGCAGCCTCAGCACCAGTTAAGTTTTTAATCCCTTGTTCTGTACTGAAATGGAATTTAACCCATACGCGCTCATTTTCTTCATTAATAAAGCTATAAGTGTGAGAACCGAACCCATGCATATTGCGGTATCCAGCCGGAATACCACGATCAGACATAACGATTGTTACTTGGTGAAGTGCCTCTGGTAATGAAGTCCAGAAATCCCAGTTTGAATTAGCGTTTTTCATATTTGTACGTGGATCGCGTTTTACCACGTGGTTTAAATCTGTAAAGTGTAAAGGATCACGGAAGAAGAATACAGGTGTGTTGTTACCAACTAAATCCCAGTTACCCTCTTCTGTATAGAATTTAAGTGCAAAGCCACGAATATCGCGCTCAGCATCTGCTGCACCACGCTCACCTGCTACTGTAGAGAAGCGTGCAAACATTTCAGTCTTTTTCCCGACCTCTGAGAAAATTTTTGCTTTAGTATATTTAGTAATATCATGCGTTACAGTGAAAGTACCGAATGCACCTGAACCTTTAGCGTGCATACGACGTTCAGGAATAACTTCACGGTTAAAGTTTGCTAATTTTTCAACTAACCATACATCCTGAAGAAGTAGAGGACCACGAGGACCTGCTGACATTGAATCATGGTTGCTTACTACTGGAGCGCCACCTGCTGTTGTAAAACGACGGCTACGATCATTTTGGTTTGTCATATTAGTTTACCTCCTGAAGAAAAAATTGTGAGTCAAACTCTTCAACAATAACTATAACAAATACAAAATAGAATTGCTAGTAAATTATAATTATTATTGTTAAAGAATATTTATAGTAAGATATAAACTATAAATATATGCTAGATTTAAAGGGGTTATGACTAACCTTTACCACAAATTTAGTTTTTTTAAACATTTTCGAGGATTATTTAACCTCTTTCAAATGAATTCTCTTGTTTATTTATTCTTATTGAAAATATGATAATTGAAAATAATACTAGATAATGAGATTGCACGTGTGAAGATAAGCCTTCGCTCGCTACGCTTTCGCACAAGTTCTCAGTTCGAGCGGAAATGACCCCACGTTATGTTGATAAGTCCTTTTAAGCTTTACGATAACGATGAGGCGTAATGCCGATGTGCTGTTTAAAAATTTTAATGAAGTAATTCGAATCTTCGAAACCATTTAAATAGGCAATTTCACTAATAGCAAAATCAGTTTCTACTAGCATTTTTGTGGCATTATGAATTCTTACCTGCTGCAGGTAGCGTTTAAGTGGCAAGCCTTGCTTCTTTGAAAAGATCGTACTTAAATAATTGGGACTAATCCCTAATTTATGAGCAACGTAAGGTAAAGATAACCCGCTGTCCTGAAACTGTTGGTCGATAATTTCTATGGCCAGTTCTACATAGTCAGCTCGTTTCTCCATACGTGCCTCACGGGCCAATTCAATCAGTTTTTGTGTAAATGATATGATGCCATTTTGAATGGTATAAAATATAGGGTGCTCAATAATTAAATGAAAAAGCTGACGATAATTTTGTTCAATTGCAGCTTTCTCATGCAATTTATACTTCAGCATAAAACGTCGGATTTGTGCTAAAACACTTGTTAGATGAATACGTAAGTCATCCTGCTCGTAATAAATTTCTTCATTAGATAGTCGATATAAAAATGCTTTAACAGCTTCAATATTCCCATCCTCTAAACTACTTATTAATAATTGTTGCTCTTCGGGTGTTAGTAAAGGATCGAAGGGTTGTGTTTTCAGTTGTTTACTCGTATAAAAGATATGCCCATAGCCTTCGTAAAAACTTTGACGAAGTGCACGCTTCGTTAATGTATACATATTCTTCATAGTTGTAGGTTCCCCATCGTAAATACCGATATTTAAAGAACTATTACTTGTTAATCGCCATTCTTTGATTAATGTTCGAACATCTTTCTCTAAATCAGTTGTTTGGAATAAGCAAACGATTCTCTCTGATAAAGGATAAATCCTTATACTAGAATAAATAGGAGTTTGCTGAAGCCAGTTGTATAGCTTGTTAAACATGTCGGAAAGCTCAGGCTCGATCATGGTGAAGTGTATATTTGTCTCTAAGGTACTAGTTTTACTATCTAAAAATAGTTGATCGTAAAAAGATTCATCTGTAGCTTCTTGATACACTGCTTCTGTCCTTGGTGTCCGAAGGGAAATAGCAGTGAGCTTTTGCTTTAATAATTCTAAATCAATTGGTTTAACGAAGAGATGTGCGACCTGTAAATCGATTGCTTTTAATGCATTTTTAAACAATGGCTCTGATGTCATGGCTAAAATAGTTCCTGAATGTTTTTGTAAAACGCGATAAAGTGCCGTTAAACGATTATTCGAGAATAGGTCAATATTTAGTAGTATCACCTCAGGCTCGAATTGCTGGATACTATGAATTGCCTCATTAGTTGTACTTATTTCGATGGTTACATCGCCAGGGAAATATGTATGTAAAAACCAACGAATACCTGAAAGGTCAGCGGAGTCTCTATCAATTAATAGCAGTTTCATACATACAAACCCACCTTAAAATTATCTAGTTTCGTAAAAAAATACGGTTATATTATTAAAATATCAAAAAATCTGAAATAATTCATGTATTCTCTTTTAAAATTCCCTATTTTCTGAAAAAAGTAGTTAGTACAATGTAGATAGAGTAATTGTTTTTTTATCTTTTGTAGCGATAACTAAATTGATTACGAGCATTTTTACATAGTTGTAAAGGGAACAGGGGGATGGCATTATGAAGTCTATTATCGAGCTTGATGGCAAGACGTTAACAAGACAACAAATAGGGGAAATTGTAAACAGTATTGCTACGGTTGCGCTATCTGCGGACAGTGTGGAGCGTATCCGTTTAAGTAGGGAACGCATTGAAAAACGCTTAGCTGAGGGGCAAACCATTTATGGCGTGAATACAGGCTTTGGAAAGCTAAGTAATATAAAGATTGAAGAGGAAGATATTGAGCTTTTACAGTTGAATTTATTACGCTCGGATGCGACAGGTGTTGGTGTACCGTTCCCAACAGATGTTGTACGCGCCATGATGGTTTTGCGTGCTAATGCTTTAGCTCGAGGTTTTTCAGGAATTCGTCTAGAAACAGTGCAGCTGCTATTGGATCTTATAAATAAGGGAGTTCATCCGATTGTCCCGTCTCAAGGTTCAGTTGGAGCAAGTGGAGATTTAGCACCGTTATCACATTTGGCTTTAGTGCTAGTAGGTGAAGGTAAGGCGGAGTTTAATGGCGAGGTTATGAGTGGCAATGAGGCGTTAGAGCAAGCTGGACTAACACCGGTGCGACTACAAGCTAAGGAAGGATTAGCGCTTGTAAATGGTACGCAAGCAATGACGGGAATCGGCGTGTTAACTGTGAATGAGGCAGAGCGTATGGGGCTAGCGGCAGATATGGCAGCGAGTTTAACACTTGAGGCACTGAGGGGGATTACTTCAGCGTTTGACCCAGCGCTTTTGGCGGTAAGACCACACCCGGAATTAGAGCTTGTTGGTGGACGAATCCGCAAATGGCTTGAAGGAAGTAAACGTGTGACAAAACAAGGTGAAATCCGAATGCAGGATGCCTATTCACTACGTTGTATTCCGCAAGTACATGGTGCTTCATGGCAGTCATTTTTCTATGCGGAGGACCGAGTACAAATTGAAACGAATGCAACGACAGATAATCCGATTGTTTTAGAAAATGGAGAAGTATTGTCTGGGGGACATTTCCACGGTCAACCAATTGCATTGGCGATGGACTTTTTAAAAGTTGGTGTAAGTGAGTGGGCGAATATTTCGGAGAGACGTACAGAACGAATGGTTAATCCGCAGCTTAATGAAGGGTTGCCACCATTTTTAGCGACAAATCCTGGTATTGAGTGTGGACTAATGATTGCTCAATATACAGCAGCCTCTATCGTATCTGAAAACAAAGTATTGGCACATCCTTCAAGTGTGGATTCTATACCAACATCAGGTAACCAAGAGGATCATGTGAGCATGGGGACAACATCAGCCCGCCAAGTACGTCAAATCGTACACAATGCCGCTCGTGTCATTGCGATAGAAATGATTTGTGCATCGCAGGCGATCCATTTAGATAAAGCAGAGGAGCAGTTATCTCCAACAACGCGAAGGTTTTTAGAAAAAGTGCGTGAGTTTTGCCCTCCGCTGTTAGCGGATCAACCTATCGGTGATGAAATTGAAGCGCTTTCAGAGTACTTATTAACGAGTGACGTTCTGTTGAATGAGTATGTGTAAACAATAAGACGATAACTTCCTAGAGAAAATCTAAAAAATCCTTCAACTTGTTCGAATGATGGGGATTTCTTTCAAAAAGAGTTGCATGGGGGGATAGGATGGAATTTCAACAACAAGGGCTGAGGCAAGACTCCGATTTTCGAGTCTCCTCAGCTTTAAAGATGATTATCTGTAGTTTAGTCGGAATATTTAGTTTTTTCATCTCGTTTGAATGGCAAGGTAAGAATACAATTTTAATTGATCACATTGTGAATTTTATTCGCGCCGAAGCACCACTACTTGTAACTGCATATGTGCTCATAATGCTTGTAGGTGGAGCGGTTCATCCATTCCTTACTAAGAAATGGAATAAGTCGGCGGTCAATATCGTGATGTCCATCTTTAAAGTGGGCGGTATGATTGCGGGGATTATGTTAATTTTCAATATAGCACCTGAGTGGTTAGCGGATGAAAGTGTAGGCCCGTATTTACTGGAGAAGCTTGTTAAGCCAGTGGGAATATTAATTCCAATCGGGTCTTTGTTTTTAGCGCTTTTAGTAAGCTATGGGTTGCTTGAATATATCGGTGTTTTAACACAGCCGTTTATGAAGCCTATTTTCAAAACACCGGGACGTTCAGCAGTGGATGCAGTAGCCTCATTTGTCGGTAGTTATTCGGTTGGCTTACTTTTAACGAACCGTGTTTATATGGAAGGTCGCTACACAGCAAAGGAAGCTGCGATTATTGCAACAGGTTTCTCGACTGTTTCCGCAACGTTTATGGTTGTCATTGCGAGTACGCTGGATATTATGCAGCATTGGAATGCGTTTTTTTGGGTGTCACTCGTTGTAACATTCGTGGTCACGGCGTTAACGGCGCGCATTTATCCACTTCGTTCCATGAAGGATGAATACTACAAGGGCGCGACGCCGATGCCAGAAAAGATTGTGAAGAAGGACCGTTTTAAAGAAGCATGGCGTCAAGCGATGGATGCAGTTGAGCAAAATCCACCTTTATCTAAAATTTTATGGATGAATTTAAAGGATGGCTTCATCATGGCGATGGGGGTTATTCCGTCGATTCTATCAATTGGTCTGTTAGGCCTTGTGCTTGCAACATACACACCTATTTTTGATTGGCTTTCGCATATTTTTGTACCATTCACATACTTGTTACAAGTTCCAGAACCATATTTAGCAGCGAAAGCGCTGTCATTATCGTTAGCAGAAGTATTTTTACCAACGCTTGTTGTCACACAAGCAACACTTGTAACGAAATTTATTGTGGCAGTTGTATCAATATCGGCAGTTTTGTTCTTTTCAGCCGTTATTCCACTTATTTTATCATCTGAAATTCCATTGACATTGCGCCAAATTTTACTTATTTGGTTTGAGCGTGTCGTATTAACTTTAATCATCGTAACACCAATAGCATTTTTACTATTTTAAAGGAGCGTGTTTTTTATGGTAGTCAAAACAAATATTCGTGCACCACGTGGGAATGAATTATCATGTAAAGGTTGGACACAAGAAGCTGCAATGCGTATGTTAATGAACAATCTAGATCCTGAAGTAGCAGAAAATCCAGATGAGCTTATTGTCTATGGTGGAATCGGTAAAGCGGCGCGTAATTGGGAGAGTTATGAGCAAATTATCGCGTCATTAAAAGAATTAGAGAATGATGAAACACTTCTTATTCAATCAGGAAAGCCGGTAGCTGTATTCCGTACACATGAACATGCGCCACGTGTATTAATTGCAAATTCTAATTTAGTACCGTCGTGGGCAAATTGGGAGCATTTTTATGAGTTAGAGGACCGTGATTTAATGATGTACGGTCAAATGACTGCTGGTAGTTGGATTTATATTGGCGCTCAAGGCATTTTACAAGGAACATACTTATCATTCGTAGAGGCAGGCAAAAAAGTATTTGGCACAGCGGATTTACGCGGCAAATTCATCCTTACGGGTGGTATGGGTGGCATGAGTGGTGCACAGCCTTTAGCAGGGAAAATGGCTGGTGCTGTCATTTTAGTAGTCGAAGTGGAACGTGCTCGAATTGAACGTAAAATTAAAGAGGGTTACTGTGATTATCTTGTAGAGACAGTTGATGAAGCGATTGAATTAGTCAATAAACTACGTGACCAAAAAGAGCCTGCGTCAATTGGTCTTGTTGGCAACTGTGCAGACGTTAATCGTGAGCTATTGAACCGTGGAATTATCCCTGATTTTGTCACAGACCAAACATCTGCCCATGATCCGATCAATGGCTATGTTCCGAATGGTATGACGTTTGATGAAGCGATTGAATTGCGTAAAAGTGATGTAAAAACGTATGAGCGAAGAGCAAAAGAGACGATGGCTGAGCATGTTCGTACAATGCTTGAATTCCAACAAGCAGGTGCAGAAGTATTTGATTACGGTAATAATATTCGTGCTTATGCCAAGGAAATGGGTGTTACAAATGCCTTCGATTTCCCTGGTTTTGTTCCAGCGTATATTCGTCCATTGTTCTGTGAGGGGAAAGGGCCGTTCCGTTGGGCTGCACTTTCAGGTGATCCTGAGGACATTTATAAAACAGATGCACTTGCAAAAGAAATGTTTGCTGAAGATGAAGGTCTTGTGAATTGGATTGATATGGCGCAAAAGATGGTGAAATGGCAAGGGTTACCTGCACGAATTTGCTGGTTAGGTTATGGTGATCGTCATCGTTTTGCATTGAAGGTTAATGAAATGGTTGCCAATGGTGAGCTATCAGGACCGATTGTCTTTGGTCGTGATCATCTAGACTCTGGCTCTGTTGCATCGCCAAATCGTGAAACAGAGGGTATGCTTGATGGTACTGATGCAGTATCAGATTGGCCAATTTTAAATGCACTTGTTAATACAGCAAGTGGTGCAAGCTGGGTAAGTGTCCATCACGGTGGTGGTGTAGGAATGGGTTACTCGCAACATGCTGGCCAAGTGTTAGTAGCGGATGGTTCTGAGCTAGCTGCTGAGAAGATTGCACGAGTGTTAATTTCGGATCCAGGAATGGGTGTTGTGCGTCACGCAGATGCTGGCTATGAAATTGCTATTAATACAGCGAAAAACAAAGGTGTGCATATACCAATGTTAAAGGATGATGCTAAGTGACTATTTTAATAAAGAATGCAAACGAAGTGATCACGTTAAAAAGTGCCGTACAAGGTCCGCGTACAAAGGAACAAATGCGTGACATTGCAATAGTGGAAAATGGTAGTGTTTTAATGGAGGGGAATAGCATTATAGCAGTAGGTTCTATTGAACAGCTAGAAGCGGATTTCCCTGATTTTGTAAAGGTTGCTGAAGTTATTGACGCATCGGGTAAGATTGTTATGCCGGGTCTCGTCGATTGTCATACGCATTTAGTTCACGGAGGTACACGTGAGCAGGAGTTTAATATGCGTCTCAATGGTGCCACATACATGGAAATTATGAATGCGGGTGGCGGAATTCATGCTACAACAAAGCGTACACGAGAAACTAGCTTTGGTGATTTATATGAAAAAGCGATGAATCATTTAGATGTGTTTTTAAAGCATGGTGTTACAACGGTTGAGGCGAAATCAGGCTATGGCTTGGATTGGGAAACTGAAAAGAAACAACTAGAAGTGACAAAGGAATTGCAAGCTACACATGATATTGATGTCGTTAGTACCTTTATGGGGGCGCATGCGGTGCCGCGTGACTATAAAGGACGTGAGGATGAATTTGTGGATCTAGTCATTCATGATATGTTACCGAAAGTAGCTGAGCTAAACCTTGCAGAATTCAATGATGTATTTTGTGAAAAAGGTGTATTTACGCCAGAACAATCACGACGCATTTTAGAGGCTGGGAAAGCGTTGGGGTTAACACCGAAAATTCATGCAGATGAAATTGAACCTTATGAGGGAGCGGAGCTTGCTGCAGAAATAGGAGCTATTTCTGCGGAGCACTTATTAGTCGCTTCTGATGAAGGGATTCAAAAAATGGCTGAAGCTGGCACGATTGCTGTGTTGCTACCTGGAACAGCATTCTTCTTACGTGCACCATTCGCGAGAGGACGCCTGATGATTGATGAAGGGGTACCTGTAGCTATTTCGACTGACTTTAACCCTGGCTCATCTCCAACGATGAGTCTGCCATTTATTATGAATTTAGCTTGTATGCACATGGGGATGACATTAGAGGAAGTGTTAACGGCGACAACCGTTAATGCAGCGTATGCACTTAACCGTGAACATCAAATTGGCTCCCTTGAAGCGGGCAAACAAGCTGACGTCATTATATTGGATGTGGCCAATTACAAGCAATTGCAATATTTCTATGGTATGAATCATACGAATACTGTCATTAAAAATGGGCGAGTTGTCGTACAGAATGGAATTCTTTTGAAAAATCAACTAGTAAATTAAATAATAAAAAAGGCATAAATAAGGCAGAAATGCTTTGTTTATGCTTTTTTTATGGAAAGCTGTTCTTCTTATTCTTTTTTATAAAAATTGTTGAAATTGTTAACTGGAAAAGTTATCATGTTATTAAATAGTAATTATTGATTTGCAAATTACTGATAGCGATTTATAGAAAATATAATGAAGTATAGTTCCAAATTTATATATGACATTTGTTAAACAAATACCGTATATAAGTCGATTGGAGTGGGGCTGGGCGACTCCTTGGGGATTAGCGATATAGAGCAACGAAGGCTAAAAGCATCACGCCATGTGTTAACGCCTTCGTGACCAACATCCTGCTGTCGCTACGCTTTCGCACAAACAAAACCCTCTGCTGCCGCTACGTTAACACTACGCTTTCGCGCAAAAAAATCTGTTGGCCTGAGAATCTGCAGCGAAGCGAAGCGTCAGTAACAAAGCGCCCAGCCGGAACGGAAATCGACCACACGTTATGGTGGTGATTATAAAGAAGTAAAACAAATACTTGCTCTATCTAAACCTTCTTCATCATTCCTACAAAACATTGAATCAAAGGAGTTATCTTAAAATGACAAAATATCGTTCACAAGAAGAAGTTCTTGCGAATTATGATTCTTCTAAATATAAAACACCTGATGGATATACATCAGATATCGCAATTTTTACAATAACATCCGAAAAAGTAGAGGAAAAAGCACCTCCGATGATGACGCTTAAAATCATGTTGATTAAACGGGCCGAAAAAGATCATGAAGAAAAACCAAATATCGAAGGGGGAAAATGGGCGCTTCCAGGTGGATTTGTAGATGCGACAAAAAAGGAAACCGCCTATATGGCTGCTAAAAGAGAATTGAAGGAGGAAACGAATGTAGATAGTCTACACATTAAGCACTTTGGTGTCTACGATGATATAGATCGAGATCCTCGAGGTTGGATGATTTCAAATGCCTTTTATGCAATCGTTCCGGAAGTATACATTGACCAACGTCAAGCCAGTGACGATGCGGTAGAAGTAGAGCTTTTCGATATAAATGAAGTGTTCAAACTCGATTTAGCCTTTGATCATCGGAAAATTATTTCGGACGCTTTAGAATTTATTAAGAAAGATATGATACAAACAACAGTTGCTAAAAATTTTTTACCGAAAGAATTTACGTTATCTGAACTACAGAGAGTTTTATTGACAGTGGGAGATGATCCGCGTATTTCAAACGATTCGGTGTTCTTTACAAAAGCGCCTAAACTGCCTTTTATTGAAAAAGTTTTAGATGGAGATGGGAAACCTAAGAAAACAAAAAGAAATTCATTCAGACCATCGCAATTATATTCTTTTAATGACTTCGAAATAGTAGAGTCAATTTATCATTAGGAAAGCATCAGTCTTTCCTAATTAATTTTCAATATACTAATTTGTAATTTAATAATTACTAATTAAGTGAGAAATTGGAGTGATGGAAATATGTCAAAGCGTGCATTGATTAATATTGATTATACAGTGGATTTTGTAGCTCAAGATGGAGCCCTAACTTGCGGGAAATCAGGGCAACTATTGGAAGGGGTAAATACACAATTAACAAAGGAATTTATGTCAAACGGCGATTTTGTAGTTTTCGCTATTGATGTTCATGAAAAAGAAGATAGCTATCACCCAGAAACAAAGCTTTTCCCTCCTCACAATATTCGAGGTGCAAGGGGGAGAGAACTATATGGTTCATTAAAAGAGTTATATGAAGGAAATAAAGAATTAGATCATGTCTACTATTTGGATAAAACCAGATATTCTGCTTTTGCAGGTACGGATTTAGAGATTAAATTGCGTGAAAGAGGCATTACTGAACTGCATTTAATTGGTGTATGTACGGATATTTGCGTTCTTCATACAGCGTTAGATGCCTATAATAAAGGATTTAGCATTGTTATTCATAAAGATGCAGTAGCGTCTTTTAATCAAGCAGGGCATGAGTGGGCGTTAGGACATTTCGAGGATTCTCTCGGAGCTACTATTTTATAAACGGAGGAGGAGCGGGGGATGAAATATGCAGACGATAGCTTCATGTTGCACACGGATTTATACCAAATAAATATGGTGGAAACGTACTGGAACGATGGTACACAAAATCGAACAGCGGTTTTTGAACTATACTTTCGACAACTTCCGTTCGGGAATGGCTATGCGATATTTGCAGGCTTAAAAAAGATAATGGAGTTTATCAAAAACTTTGGTTTTTCAAATAGTGATATTCAATATTTACGCGAGGAAGGAGAATACTCAGAGGAATTTCTTAAATACCTTCAAAATCTAAAATTTACAGGTACTATTTCTGCAATGAGGGAAGGTGAACTAGTATTTGCAAATGAACCCATTTTACGAATTGAAGCCCCATTGGCAGAAGCTCAGTTAATGGAGACACCTTTATTGAACATCGTTAATTACCAAACTCTTATTGCAACGAAGGCTTCGCGCATTAAACAAGTAATTGGAAAGGATATCGCGATGGAATTCGGTACTCGTCGAGCGCATGAATTTGATGCAGCGATTTGGGGAACTCGTGCAGCTTATATTGGTGGATTTTCTGCAACTAGCAATGTCAGAGCTGGAAAATTATTTGGCATTCCTGTCTCAGGTACTCATGCACATGCCATGATACAGGCATATCGTGATGAATACACTGCATTTACAAAATATGCAAATACGCATAGAGATTGCGTTTTCTTAGTAGATACGTATGATACGTTACGTTCGGGTGTCCCTAACGCAATTCGGGCCGCAAAGGAGTTTGGAGATAAAATCAATTTTGTAGGAATCCGGCTGGACAGCGGAGACTTGGCTTATCTGTCAAAAAAAGCAAGGGAAATGCTAGATGAAGCTGGCTTCACTGAAGCAAAAGTTATAGCATCTAATGATTTGGACGAATACACGATTATTAATTTGAAGTCTCAAGGGGCTAAAATCGATATATGGGGAATCGGAACGAAGCTCATTACAGGCTACGATCAAGCAGCTCTTGGTGGCGTATACAAATTAGTATCTATTGAGGATGAAAACGGGAAAATGGTCGATACCATCAAAATTTCCGGAAATCCGGAAAAAGTAACGACTCCAGGCCGCAAACGTATTTATCGAATTATTAATACAGCCAATGGTCATGCTGAAGGAGATTATATTGCATTGGACTACGAAAACCCGCAAGAGGAAAAACGCTTGAAAATGTTTCACCCTGTTCATACTTATATCAGTAAATTTGTGACGGATTTTACAGCGAAAGAATTACATCAAGACCTTGTGGTAAGTGGATCTATTTTGTACAAAGAACCAACACTTCAAGAAATTCAAGTATATGTAGAGGAGAATTTACATCTACTATGGAGTGAGTACAAAAGAACAATGAATCCAGAAGAGTATCCGGTCGATTTAAGTCAAGCGTGCTGGGATAATAAAATGACAAGAATTAAAGAAATTAAAGAAAAAGTCACGAAGATGATGAATGGGAGAAACTAATAGAGAAGTGGAATGGGAGGTAGGAAATGGCGAAAATAGGGATTTACGGATCATCTTTTGATCCAATTACAAATGTTCACCTTTGGACTGCAAGCACAGTCGCACATCGTTGCAAATTAGATAAAGTGATCTTTTTACCTTGCTCAAACAAACGAAAAGACAAGGAGATAAAAACAAAGAATACGCATCGCTGGAATATGCTGCATTTGGCTATTGCTAAGGATGAGCGTTTTATTGCAGATTCATATGAAATGGAGCAAGAAGGCTGGAATATTTATACGTATGACACGATGAAATATTTTAGAGAACAACACCCGAATGATGAAATTCATTTTATTATGGGCGCTGATTTATTAGTTGATATTGGTGCAGGATTGTGGAAAAGGGGAGATGCGTTAGTAGCTGAGAATAAATTTATTGTAATGGCAAGGCACGGAATAGATATGTTATCAACAATTAGTCGTTCTCCTATTTTGAGGAATCATGATGATGGAAGATTCCATTTAATTGATAAAGGGTTAGCGATGGAAATTAGCTCTACCTATATTCGAGAAGAATTTGCAATGGGTGGTGAACCAAGATACCTACTCCCTGAAGCTTGTTATGACTATATTAAAGAGCATAATCTTTATCAAAAATAATCAAGCTAGGGTCGATACATGAGAGTGCGGGATAATACCGCGCTTCGCTATTTGCTGAAAAGCTGTATGGATAATTTAATCGATAGACCCCGCCGTGTAGGATATTGCAAGGAGCATCAGAACGGTCCTGTTTTTCGTTCGGGGAGAGGTTTACTTTGGATGAAAAATAATCAAAATATATTTCATTATAATTAAGGTAGGGTTTTAAAGGTTTTACATCGCTATACTTTTTTGATGCAGCTTTCCTACAAATACTAATGATCAGGAGTTGTTGATTCTTCACGGAGAATGTCGACTCCTACGGGATGAGCTTGCGCTGAAAGCACCAACTCAGAGTGGAAATCAACATTAGTTTAATGATACGTATTATTTTATGTTTATTTTGGTCGATAAGTTGTTGATTGTAGTGAAGGCTGGGCGACTCCTTGGGGATTAGCGTCACAGATGAGACCCTGCAGCGAAGCGAAGCGGCTCATCGGACGCCCCTAGGAAAGCGCCCAGCTGAAACGGAAATCAACCTCACGTTATGTGACGAGACTTTTATTTCGAAAAGATGGTGAACTTTCTCATTTGTTGTCTAGGGTAAGATATAATAAATCTAAGTGATATAGAAACAGGTTTTGTGTATAACCTTTTGTAAAACACAATGATTTAATGTCAGAAAGGAATTCTTAGAAGTGCAGCTTACATTAACATTTCTTATTTTAGGAGCGACAATTTTTGCATTTGTGACTAATAAAGTACGAGCGGACCTCGTTGCGATTGTGTCACTTCTAGCATTTGTCATTACGGATATTTTAACACCCGCAGAAGCATTAGCTGGTTTTTCAAACTCTGTAGTTTTAATGATTGCAGGGCTGTTTGTCGTGGGTGCAGGAATTTTACGAACAGGACTTGCAGGGATGGCAGGGCAATTGTTGCTAAAGTGGTCAGGTAATAGTGAGTTGAAATTATTTGTATTATTGCTCATTATTGTAGGTTCTGTCGGTGCATTTATGAGTAATACAGGTACTGTAGCTTTGATGATGCCGATAGTTGTTAGTATTGCGATTAGCATGAAAGTAAGTCCGTCAAAATTTTTACTACCACTTTCTTATGTTGCAAGTCTTTCTGGGCTTATGACACTTATTGCTTCACCGACAAATCTTATCGTTAGTCAGTTATTGGTCGATCGTGGTTACAATAAACTAGGTTTTTTCGAAGTAACACCCATCGGTATTGTAGGGATGATTGTTGGTATTACCTATTTAGTACTTGTGCGCAACATTCTTTTACCAAATGAAAAAAGTCGTACACAAACAAAAGCTGATTATAGACTATCTCCGAAGAAAATTATTAAGCAATATGATTTAAATAATCGTTTGTTTAAAGTGTTTGTGCCCGAGGATTCGTCGATTATTGACGCAACATTAGCAGAATTGAAGCTTCCGGCCAAATATACGCTTTGTATGATGAAAATTCACCGACGATCTCAAGAAGGTATAAATTTTTTACCAGTGACATATCAGGAAATGGCAGGTCCGACAAGTGTGATCCATGCCAAAGATGAATTGTACGTCCAAGGTGAGGAAGAGAATATTCGTCGTTTTGCTTCTGATTATAGTCTGGAGATGCAGGAACTGGCTGAAGGAGAGGCTGATGAATTAGTATCGAAGCATCTTGGTATTGCTGAGGTATTATTGACACCAAATTCTAGCTTTATTAATAAGACCGTAAGCACCCTAGGCTTCCGGGAGAAATATAATCTTAATATAATTGGCATCAATCGTAGAGGTGGCTATAAGCTGCAAGATATGGTGACGCATAAATTAAAATTTGGAGATGCCGTTTTAGTACAAGGTGCATGGGATGAAATTTTATTACTTGCAAGGGAAACACAGGATGTCGTTGTTGTTGGTCAGCCAAAAGAGCATGCTAGTGTAGCTGCAGCGACGGGGAAAGCCGGTATTGCAGGTATCATTATGCTTTTAATGATTGTGCTAATGGCTTTTGAAATTTTCCCTGCTGTTATTTCCGTTATGATTGGCGCCGTATTGATGATATTAACAGGTTGTTTACGTAATATGGAAGATGCATACAGCAATATGAATTTTGAGAGTATTGTACTTGTAGCTGCAATGCTTCCGATGGCGACTGCATTGGAAAAAACAGGTGGTATGGCCATCTTATCTGATGGTATTATTAATGCGCTTGGAAACTATGGACCTTACGGAGTACTGATCGGAGTTTACGTTTTAACTGCAGTCTTTGGTCAGTTTATTAGTAATACAGCCACTGCTGTATTATTCGCACCGATTGCGATGAATGCTGCGATTGCGATGGGAGCAAGTCCAACGACATTTATGATTGCTGTTGCTGTAGCAGCAAGTATGGCGTTTGTTACTCCGATTGCTTCCCCAACAAATGCGCTAGTTATGACAGCTGGCGGTTATAAGTTTATGGACTTTGTGAAGATTGGAATACCATTACAGATTATTATGTTTATCGTTATGATGCTGGCAATTCCATTTTTCTTTCCATTTTAAAAGCTCGGTTTCTATACCGAGTTTTTTATTTATTTTTTATGAAATCTATTAATTTTTTATTGATGGTTATGTTAAAATTCTATTTTAGATACTAATAAAAAGTTAAATTAACTAAAGATGTAGAGTTTAATGATAATTTTTTTCGTAAATATATAAATAGGAAGTTTTTCAATGAAATGAAAAAGTATAAAATTTTATTAGAAAAAGTGTTGACCTTTTTGAATCAGGAGTGTAATATTATACGAGTCGCTAAGATAACTTCTGAAAAACAATTAAATTAAATGAAATTAGTTGTTGACATCGGGTTTGTAGCGTGTTATTATATAAGAGTTGCTGCTGAAAAGTGGTGACGAAATGAACCTTGAAAACTGAACAAGCAAAACGTAATCAATAAAGTTTTTAGTAGCTAACCTTGAGTTGGTGAACGAAACAAAATTTTGGACATCAAACATGATGCCAGCAAAACAATTTGAGCTAATCAAATTTCTTTTATGGAGAGTTTGATCCTGGCTCAGGACGAACGCTGGCGGCGTGCCTAATACATGCAAGTCGAGCGAACAGAAAAGGAGCTTGCTCCTTTGACGTTAGCGGCGGACGGGTGAGTAACACGTGGGCAACCTACCTTATAGTTTGGGATAACTCCGGGAAACCGGGGCTAATACCGAATAATCTATTTTACTTCATGGTGAAATACTGAAAGACGGTCTCGGCTGTCGCTATAAGATGGGCCCGCGGCGCATTAGCTAGTTGGTGAGGTAACGGCTCACCAAGGCGACGATGCGTAGCCGACCTGAGAGGGTGATCGGCCACACTGGGACTGAGACACGGCCCAGACTCCTACGGGAGGCAGCAGTAGGGAATCTTCCACAATGGGCGAAAGCCTGATGGAGCAACGCCGCGTGAGTGAAGAAGGTTTTCGGATCGTAAAACTCTGTTGTAAGGGAAGAATAAGTACAGTAGTAACTGGCTGTACCTTGACGGTACCTTATTAGAAAGCCACGGCTAACTACGTGCCAGCAGCCGCGGTAATACGTAGGTGGCAAGCGTTGTCCGGAATTATTGGGCGTAAAGCGCGCGCAGGCGGTCCTTTAAGTCTGATGTGAAAGCCCACGGCTCAACCGTGGAGGGTCATTGGAAACTGGGGGACTTGAGTGCAGAAGAGGAAAGTGGAATTCCAAGTGTAGCGGTGAAATGCGTAGAGATTTGGAGGAACACCAGTGGCGAAGGCGACTTTCTGGTCTGTAACTGACGCTGAGGCGCGAAAGCGTGGGGAGCAAACAGGATTAGATACCCTGGTAGTCCACGCCGTAAACGATGAGTGCTAAGTGTTAGGGGGTTTCCGCCCCTTAGTGCTGCAGCTAACGCATTAAGCACTCCGCCTGGGGAGTACGGTCGCAAGACTGAAACTCAAAGGAATTGACGGGGGCCCGCACAAGCGGTGGAGCATGTGGTTTAATTCGAAGCAACGCGAAGAACCTTACCAGGTCTTGACATCCCGTTGACCACTGTAGAGATATGGTTTTCCCTTCGGGGACAACGGTGACAGGTGGTGCATGGTTGTCGTCAGCTCGTGTCGTGAGATGTTGGGTTAAGTCCCGCAACGAGCGCAACCCTTGATCTTAGTTGCCATCATTTAGTTGGGCACTCTAAGGTGACTGCCGGTGACAAACCGGAGGAAGGTGGGGATGACGTCAAATCATCATGCCCCTTATGACCTGGGCTACACACGTGCTACAATGGACGATACAAACGGTTGCCAACTCGCGAGAGGGAGCTAATCCGATAAAGTCGTTCTCAGTTCGGATTGTAGGCTGCAACTCGCCTACATGAAGCCGGAATCGCTAGTAATCGCGGATCAGCATGCCGCGGTGAATACGTTCCCGGGCCTTGTACACACCGCCCGTCACACCACGAGAGTTTGTAACACCCGAAGTCGGTGGGGTAACCTTTTGGAGCCAGCCGCCGAAGGTGGGATAGATGATTGGGGTGAAGTCGTAACAAGGTAGCCGTATCGGAAGGTGCGGCTGGATCACCTCCTTTCTAAGGATATTTTCGGAATACAAACCTAGGGTTTGTAAGATTACGTTTTGCGTTCAGTTTTGAAGGTTCATTCTTCTGAATGAAATACTTCAAAACTTGTTCTTTGAAAACTGGATAAAACGACATTGAAATTGTAACAAACACATTTATTTTTTAAGTTTTTTATAGGCTTAATAACTTGGTTAAGTTATTAAGGGCGCACGGCGAATGCCTTGGCACTAGGAGCCGATGAAGGACGGCACTAACACCGATATGCTTCGGGGAGCTGTAAGTGAGCTTTGATCCGGAGATTTCCGAATGGGGGAACCCACTACGTTTAATCGCGTAGTATCTTGACGTGAATACATAGCGTCTTGAAGGCAGACCCAGGGAACTGAAACATCTAAGTACCTGGAGGAAGAGAAAGAAAAATCGATTCCCTGAGTAGCGGCGAGCGAAACGGGAAGAGCCCAAACCAAGAGGCTTGCCTCTTGGGGTTGTAGGACACTCTATACGGAGTTACAAAAGAGCGAGTTAGATGAAGCGACTTGGAAAGGTCCGCCAGAGCAGGTAAAAGCCCTGTAGTCGAAAGTTCGTTCTCTCCTGAGTGGATCCTGAGTACGGCGGAACACGTGAAATTCCGTCGGAATCCGGGAGGACCATCTCCCAAGGCTAAATACTACCTAGTGACCGATAGTGAACCAGTACCGTGAGGGAAAGGTGAAAAGCACCCCGGAAGGGGAGTGAAAGAGATCCTGAAACCGTGTGCCTACAAGTAGTTAGAGCCCGTTAATGGGTGATAGCGTGCCTTTTGTAGAATGAACCGGCGAGTTACGATTACGTGCGAGGTTAAGCTTTAGAAGGCGGAGCCGCAGCGAAAGCGAGTCTGAATAGGGCGAAATAGTACGTGGTCGTAGACCCGAAACCAGGTGATCTACCCATGTCCAGGGTGAAGGTGAGGTAACACTTACTGGAGGCCCGAACCCACGCACGTTGAAAAGTGCGGGGATGAGGTGTGGGTAGCGGAGAAATTCCAATCGAACTTGGAGATAGCTGGTTCTCTCCGAAATAGCTTTAGGGCTAGCCTCGTGATGAGAATACTGGAGGTAGAGCACTGTTTGGACTAGGGGGCCATCCCGGTTTACCGAATTCAGACAAACTCCGAATGCCAGATATTTATACACGGGAGTCAGACTGCGAGTGATAAGATCCGTAGTCAAAAGGGAAACAGCCCAGACCACCAGCTAAGGTCCCAAAGTAATCGTTAAGTGGAAAAGGATGTGGCGTTGCACAGACAACCAGGATGTTGGCTTAGAAGCAGCCATCATTTAAAGAGTGCGTAATAGCTCACTGGTCGAGTGACGCTGCGCCGAAAATGTATCGGGGCTAAACGATTCACCGAAGCTGTGGATTGACATCTACGATGTCAGTGGTAGGAGAGCGTTCTAAGTGCGTTGAAGTCAGATCGGAAGGACTGGTGGAGCGCTTAGAAGTGAGAATGCCGGTATGAGTAGCGAAAGACGGGTGAGAATCCCGTCCACCGTATGACTAAGGTTTCCTGAGGAAGGCTCGTCCGCTCAGGGTTAGTCGGGACCTAAGCCGAGGCCGATAGGCGTAGGCGATGGACAACAGGTTGATATTCCTGTACCACCTCCTCACCGTTTGAGAAATGGGGGGACGCAGTAGGATAGGGTAAGCGCGCTGTTGGATATGCGCGTCCAAGCAGTAAGGCGTGTGTGTAGGCAAATCCGCACACTGTAACGTTGAGCTGTGATGGCGAGTCCGTATGGACGAAGTTCCTGATTTCACACTGCCAAGAAAAGCCTCTATCGAGGTGAGAGGTGCCCGTACCGCAAACCGACACAGGTAGTCGAGGAGAGAATCCTAAGGTGTGCGAGAGAACTCTCGTTAAGGAACTCGGCAAAATGACCCCGTAACTTCGGGAGAAGGGGTGCTCTTGAGCGTGCAAGCGCATGAGAGCCGCAGTGAATAGGCCCAGGCGACTGTTTAGCAAAAACACAGGTCTCTGCAAAACCGTAAGGTGACGTATAGGGGCTGACGCCTGCCCGGTGCTGGAAGGTTAAGAGGAGTGGTTAGCGCAAGCGAAGCTGCGAATTGAAGCCCCAGTAAACGGCGGCCGTAACTATAACGGTCCTAAGGTAGCGAAATTCCTTGTCGGGTAAGTTCCGACCCGCACGAAAGGCGTAACGATCTGGGCACTGTCTCAACGAGAGACTCGGTGAAATTATAGTACCTGTGAAGATGCAGGTTACCCGCGACAGGACGGAAAGACCCCGTGGAGCTTTACTGTAGCCTGATATTGAATTTTGGTACAACTTGTACAGGATAGGTAGGAGCCAGAGATCTCGGAGCGCCAGCTTCGAAGGAGGCGTCGGTGGGATACTACCCTGGTTGTATTGAAATTCTAACCCATGCCCCTTAGCGGGGCAGGAGACAGTGTCAGGCGGACAGTTTGACTGGGGCGGTCGCCTCCTAAAAGGTAACGGAGGCGCCCAAAGGTTCCCTCAGAATGGTTGGAAATCATTCGTAGAGTGTAAAGGCACAAGGGAGCTTGACTGCGAGACCTACAAGTCGAGCAGGGTCGAAAGACGGGCTTAGTGATCCGGTGGTTCCGCATGGAAGGGCCATCGCTCAACGGATAAAAGCTACCCCGGGGATAACAGGCTTATCTCCCCCAAGAGTCCACATCGACGGGGAGGTTTGGCACCTCGATGTCGGCTCATCGCATCCTGGGGCTGTAGTCGGTCCCAAGGGTTGGGCTGTTCGCCCATTAAAGCGGTACGCGAGCTGGGTTCAGAACGTCGTGAGACAGTTCGGTCCCTATCCGTCGTGGGCGTAGGAAATTTGAGAGGAGCTGTCCTTAGTACGAGAGGACCGGGATGGACACACCGCTGGTGTACCAGTTGTCTTGCCAAAGGCATCGCTGGGTAGCTATGTGTGGACGGGATAAGTGCTGAAAGCATCTAAGCATGAAGCCCCCCTCAAGATGAGATTTCCCATTACGCAAGTAAGTAAGATCCCTCAAAGACGATGAGGTAGATAGGTTCGAGGTGGAAGTGTGGTGACACATGGAGCTGACGAATACTAATCGATCGAGGACTTAACCAACATGTTTGAAACATTCAATGAACCGTTTATCCAGTTTTGAAAGAACAATTTCTTTCATATAGGGTTTCAAGATACGAGTAGTTCGAGGAAGCGATGGAGAGAGGGAAGGAGCGTACTTAAGTACGTGACTGACTGAACGACTGAAGCTGACGAAGAAATGCGACGTATATTGAAAGCCGAAAATAGTCTAGTGATGATGGCAAAGAGGTCACACCCGTTCCCATACCGAACACGGAAGTTAAGCTCTTTAGCGCCGATGGTAGTTGGGGGCTTCCCCCTGTGAGAGTAGGACGTCGCTAGGCATTATACCCAGGAGGATTAGCTCAGCTGGGAGAGCACCTGCCTTACAAGCAGGGGGTCGGCGGTTCGAGCCCGTCATCCTCCACCATTTTTTTATCAAGCACTCTATTATCGCGGGGTGGAGCAGTGGTAGCTCGTCGGGCTCATAACCCGAAGGTCGTTGGTTCAAATCCGGCCCCCGCAACCAAAATGGTCCCGTGGTGTAGCGGTTAACATGCCTGCCTGTCACGCAGGAGATCGCCGGTTCGATCCCGGTCGGGACCGCCATTTTTTTTTGCCGGTGTAGCTCAGTTGGTAGAGCAACTGACTTGTAATCAGTAGGTCGTGGGTTCGACTCCTATCGCCGGCATCATCCCTTGGAGGGGTAGCGAAGAGGCTAAACGCGGCGGACTGTAAATCCGCTCCTTAGGGTTCGGCGGTTCGAATCCGTCCCCCTCCACCATTTTTAGGGGCATAGTTCAACGGTAGAATAGAGGTCTCCAAAACCTTTGGTGTGGGTTCGATTCCTACTGCCCCTGCCAGGTTTCTAGGTACTCGTTATCAAACACTACTGTGATTATATATAGTGGCGATTGTGGCGAAGTGGTTAACGCACCGGATTGTGGTTCCGGCATTCGTGGGTTCGATTCCCATCAGTCGCCCCATTTTAATAATTGGGGTATAGCCAAGCGGTAAGGCAACGGATTTTGATTCCGTCATGCCTAGGTTCGAATCCTAGTACCCCAGCCATTCATTTTTTAATAGGAGCCATTAGCTCAGTTGGTAGAGCATCTGACTTTTAATCAGAGGGTCGAAGGTTCGAGTCCTTCATGGCTCATCAGTTTTTATAAATGCGCCCGTAGCTCAATTGGATAGAGCGTCTGACTACGGATCAGAAGGTTATGGGTTCGACTCCTGTCGGGCGCGCCAAATAAAGCCTAATAGTATCGGAATGTAGCTCAGCTTGGTAGAGCACTTGGTTTGGGACCAAGGGGTCGTAGGTTCGAATCCTGTCATTCCGACCATCTTTCCTAACAAGGGGCCTTAGCTCAGCTGGGAGAGCGCCTGCCTTGCACGCAGGAGGTCAGCGGTTCGATCCCGCTAGGCTCCACCATTTATATATTACGGAGGTATACCCAAGTCTGGCTGAAGGGATCGGTCTTGAAAACCGACAGGCGGGTAACACCGCGCGGGGGTTCGAATCCCTCTACCTCCTCCATATTTTTTCGGGTCAGTAGCTCAGTTGGTAGAGCATTAGATTGAAGCTCTAAGTGTCGGCGGTTCGATTCCGTCCTGACCCACCATTTGCGGGTGTAGTTTAATGGTAAAACCTCAGCCTTCCAAGCTGATGTCGTGAGTTCGATTCTCATCACCCGCTCCAAAATAATGGGCCTATAGCTCAGCTGGTTAGAGCGCACGCCTGATAAGCGTGAGGTCGATGGTTCGAGTCCATTTAGGCCCACCATTATTCCGAAGTAGCTCAGTTGGTAGTAGCACCTGACTGTTAATCAGGTTGTCGCAGGTTCGAGTCCTGCCTTCGGAGCCACGGCCCCTTGGTCAAGTGGTTAAGACACCGCCCTTTCACGGCGGTAACACGGGTTCGAATCCCGTAGGGGTCATCAAGCATGTTGCACATTTGTGTAACATGCTTTTTTTATGCCAATTAAAAGCTAAAAAGGATCACCCTTTGTGTTAAGGAAGTTTTATTTCTAATGGTCGTGTAATAACGTCTATTCCTAAGTATTGCGAAGGGCTTAATCATGATAAATAAAATCGAACTTGCAACTGAAGATATCTCTTGTATAACCAATTTTTACATACAAAAAGGCTTTGTCCTCTATAATCCCCCGAAATTCTCATAATAGCACTTGAAGCGAAGGTGTCTATCTTTTCCCTAATCCCTCAAAATGATAAGAAATATTGAACAAAGTATTTCATATATAAAATATGTATGTTTTTTTGCAGATTTTTTCGTGGTGATAATAGTTCCATTCCTCTAATATGAGGGTAGATGGAGGAGTTCGATATGAATTTACATGAAGTACAACGATTTTTAGAACTTTATCAAGTAGAGCAAAACGAGTCAAAAACATGGCTAGAAAATAGATTACAGTATATTAAAACAACTGGAGAATATACACCGACAACGGAAGAACTAATCTTTGGTGCACAAGTCGCGTGGCGTAATAGTAATAAATGTATTGGTCGATTGTTTTGGCAATCGCTGCATGTTAAAGATGCCCGTGATCTTTCACATGAAGAGGATATCTTCAACGCTTTGCTTAAACATATTCAATACGCAACAAACGATGGGAAAATTCGTCCGACAATAACGATTTTTGCACCAGGGCGAGTTCGTATATGGAATCATCAGCTAATCCGCTATGCTGGCTATGAAACGGAATCTGGAATCGTTGGTGATCCGCATTCCGTTGCGTTTACAAAAGTATGTGAATCACTTGGCTGGCAAGGTGAGAGAACAGCATTTGATGTGCTTCCGCTTGTCGTACAGGTGGATGACAGAGAGCCACAAGTGTTTTTGATCCCTGACGAATATGTACTAGAGGTACCGATTCGCCACCCAGAATCTTCTCAAGTAGAAAAGCTAGGATTAAAATGGTATGCAGTGCCGATTATTTCGAGCATGCGCTTCCAAATGGCAGGTATCGACTTTGAGGCAGCTCCATTCAATGGTTGGTATATGGGTACAGAAATCGGGGCACGTAATTTAGCAGATCATGAGCGCTATAATATGCTACCTGCTATAGCAGAAATTTTTAACCTTGATACAACTAAACAGGCTTCTCTATGGCGTGACCGAGCATTAGTTGAGCTGAATATGGCCGTTCTACATTCTTTTAAAAAAGATGGTGTGAGCATTGTAGATCATCATACAGCTGCACAGCAATTTAAATTGTTTGAGGACTCAGAAACAGCAGCAAATCGAGAGGTTACAGGCAATTGGACATGGTTGATTCCACCTCTTTCGCCAGCTACAACTCATATTTATCACAAGCCTTATGTTAATGTTTACAATACACCTAACTATTTTTATCAGAAACCACCTTATTGAAAGAGAAAGGCAGCTCACGTTAACTTATTTCAGCGAGTGTCCACACCTGCTGAGATAAGATTATGAGCTACCTTTTTTAATTTATATATTCATTTTTAGAAGCTCTAAATGAACATAAGAAGAGTATGAGTGCTACGACAACAAATAACCAACCAGTAATATCCCAGCCACCAAATATATCATGTAAATAACCGAATAAGATTGGACCGATTGCGGCTAATAAATACCCTAATGATTGTGCAAAACCTGATAAATCAGCTGCCTCAAAAGCTGTACGGGTACGTAATGTAAAGAACATCATTGCTAATGAGAATGAAGCTCCTCCGGCTAAGCCTAGTAGCACCATCCAAAGTATAGCGAGGTTGGTCCATTCCATTACTAGTCCGATAAAGCCAATTAAGTAAAATGCCGTAAACATGAATACGAGAGGTCGCTGAGATATCATTTTACTAGCGATAATAGGCACAGCTAAGGCCATTGGGACTTGTGAAAATTGCATGATGGAAAACATCCATCCTGCACGATCTGCAGCTAATCCTTGTGCTATATATATTTCAGGAATCCAAGCAGCAGTTGTATAGAATAATAACGACTGAAATCCCATAGCTCCCGCTACTGCCCAAGTAACAGGTGATTTCCATAAAGGTGTACGCTCTTTCGTAGATTTAACATTAGGCTCAGGCTTATTAAATTTCAACTGTGGAATCCAAATTAAAATGGTTAACGCTACAAGAACAAGTGCGACTGCAAGTGCACCTTGCCAGCCAATGGATGAATGGGCAACAGGATAGCTAATGCCAGCGCCGAGCCCAGCTGTCAAATTCATCGACATAGTGAAAAATGCCATAAGCAAACCTACGTGATAAGGAAACTTCAATTTAAGTAATCCTGGAATAAGTACGTTACCAAATGAAATGGCTATACCAATTAGCGCAGTGCCAAATACGAGCAAACTAGTTGTGCCGAGGGAGCGTAGTACAATCCCTAATGCCAAAAGAATAGTCGATAAAAATAATGTTAGTTCTAGCCCGATTTTACGTGCGACAATTGGTACAAAAGGTGAGATAATTGCAAATGCTAGCAATGGGATTGTTGTTAGAAAGCCCGCTAATGCATAGGATATGCCGAGGTCTTCTCGGATAAAGGAAATAATAGGTCCAACAACTGTTAGCGGCATCCGTAATGTCGAGGCAATACAAATTACGCCGATCACTAGTAATAAGGTTGTACCTTTCCAGTTAATTTTCCTGCTAGGATAAGTATCGGTATGTTCATGAGTAGTCAAATAAATCCCCCCCTGTTAGAACAATTATGATTGAACCACTATACCACTTTATCACAACAATAAAAATAGTTGAAAATTCGCAAAATATAGAATGTTATTCGAGTTATTGAAATGCCATAAGTCATATGTTAGAATAATATTCATCATAAATTTAATAATATGCCTCATGTTTATATTGAGGTAGAGGTCGCGGTATTTAAGAGTATGCTAATGGAAATGACAAGCATTTAAGATATTAGTTGAAAGGAAATACTGCCGAAGTGTGAGGGGACTTGAAAACCTCATGCTGGGGCTGTCTCCGAAAGGAACAGAACTGTCACGTTTGGATAACGTGTTGAGCTATCATTTTGAAAGAACAGAGGATTTACTTAGCCATCACTGCCGTTCATGTGATGGCATTTTTTTCGCCTCTTAAAAGGAAGGAAGTTAAATTGTGAGTGAAATTAAAGTCAATCAGCTCGGCCATAAAGCGCCAAAGTTGAAAAAAGAATTAAAAAGCCGTCACATTACAATGATTTCATTAGGCGGTACAATCGGTACAGGATTGTTTTTAGCTAGTGGTGGTGCCATTGCACAGGCAGGCCCTGGCGGTGCGCTTCTTGCTTATGCATTAATCGGTATCATGGTTTATTTTTTAATGACAAGCTTAGGCGAAATGGCAGCCTATATGCCATCATCGGGCTCATTTAGTACGTATGCTACAAAATTTGTGGATCCAGCTCTAGGCTTTGCACTTGGTTGGAACTATTGGTACAACTGGGCAATTACAATTGCGGCAGAAATTTCTGCTGTATCATTGATTATGAAATATTGGTTCCCAGATAGCTCATCAGCACTTTGGACTGTTTTATTTATTGTTGTTGTTTTAACGTTCAATCTATTATCGGTAAAAAGCTATGGTGAAAGTGAATATTGGTTTGCCATGATAAAGGTTGTAACTGTAATCATTTTTATTATCATCAGTTTCTTAATGATATTTGGTATTTTAGGAGGAAACGCTCCGGTAGGCTTTACGAATTTCTTTGTTAGTGATGGACCATTCCACGGTGGTTTCCTTGCTACATTTGGTATTTTCTTAGCTGCGGGATTCTCGTTCCAAGGAACAGAATTACTTGGAATAACAGCAGGTGAAACAGATGATCCTGGTAAAAATATTCCGAAAGCTGTTAAGTCCGTTTTCTGGCGAATTCTTTTATTTTATATTTTAGCGATCGGTGCAATTGGTCTGTTGATTCCGTTTACAGACGCACGTTTGCTATCTGAAGATATCGCTGTTTCACCGTTTACACTGGTGTTCGATAATTTAGGAATTGCCTTTGCCGCATCATTGATGAATGCTATCATTCTAACGGCAATGCTGTCAGCAGGGAATTCAGGGCTGTACGCATCTTCTCGTATGCTTTGGCAATTAGCAGTAGATGGACATGCACCGAAATTTTTCACTAAACTAAGCCGTCGAGGTATTCCAATTTACGCATTACTGGCGACTTTAGCTGTAGGCTCTCTAGCATTTTTAGCTTCATTCTTTGGTGATGGTGTGGTCTACATGTGGCTTCTAAATGCCTCTGGGATGTCAGGCTTCATTGCTTGGCTAGGAATTGCATTTAGCCATTACCGTTTCCGTCGAGCGTTCGACGTACAGGGCTTAGATCCGAAATTGTTGCCGTATAAAGCAAAACTATTCCCATTCGGTCCGCTATTTGCTTTTACGGTTTGTATGATTGTTGTTATTGGACAAAACTACAATGCCTTTTTGGGTGGTTCAGTAGATTGGTACGGAGTTCTTGTCTCGTATATCGGTATTCCACTGTTCCTACTGTTATGGCTTGGCTATAAAATTAAGCATAAAACGAAAATGCTTCCGCTTGAGCAATGTGATTTAAAGCTGGAAGACTAATATTAAAGCTGCTCTATAATCCATTGAATGATGGTTTATGGAGCAGCTTTTTTACTATTTCGCAAAATATCTATGAAACGAAAACGAAAAAATGGTAAATTAAGGTTTATAGCCGAAAGTTGTGGATGACGTTTTTAAAAATATACGCTCTGTATATTAGGTGATTTCCGTTCCGGCTGGGTGCCCCCAGGAAAGCGCCCGGCCGGAACGGAAATCAACCACACGTAAAAGCTTAATAGGTGAAGACAAATAATCAGAGGAGGGAGAAAGATGATAGACTATCCATTTTTACAAAACAGATTAAAAAAAGAAAAGATTAATACCTTTTTGATTAATAGTCACGGTAAAACGACATTTCGATACTATAAAAACAAGAAACAACAACAGAAGCTTCATAAAATTAATTCTTGTACAAAGAGTATTCTTTCAATTCTATTTGGTATTGCAATTGATCATAAATATTTGGAATCTGTTCATACACCTGTTCATTCTTTTTTTCCTGAACTATTCGAACGGCAAGACGACAAACGTAAAATGGATATGACAATATATCACCTTTTAACAATGACGGAAGGGTTAGATTTCCCAGAATTCGGAGAATGGAATTATTTTGCTCCTATGGTATTTCATTCTGATATAGTAAAATTTATAATAAATCGTCCGATGGTACATCCAGTGGGTACGAATATGAATTATAACTCGGGTTGCTCCCATATACTATCTGCTATATTGCAGCAAGTTACGAATATGAAAACAAAAGAATTTGCCAATCGTTATTTATTTCAACCATTAGGTATTCAAGAATATCAGTGGTACGAGGATAAGAAGAAAATTAGTAAAGGGGCAGATGGTCTTTTATTAAAGGTAGAAGATATGATGAAAGTGGGGCTCTTAGTTTTAAAGAAAGGCGTATATAACGAGAAAAGGATAGTTTCAGAGGATTGGATTAATCATTCGATAAAGCCGAATTTAATGACTTATGAAAAAATCGGTTATTACGGGATGCATTGGTGGGTAAATAAACAGAATGAAACTAAAGCTTTTTCGGAAGATAATCAATATTTCTTTGCATTAGGCTTTGGGGGGCAATATATTTTTATTTGGCCAAAGGAAGAACTAGTTATTACTATCACAGGTGATTTGTATGAAACTAGTTTATTACCGCTTCAATTAATAAAGGACCACATCTTGAGATAATCGTTATGGTGATGAGTCAATAAAATGAAATTTTTACATTTTAGAATAGAGGTGCATGGAAGTGCAAAAGCACATTTTATTAGTAGAAGATGACGAAGCCATTCGCGAAATGGTAGAGAGTTATTTAACGATGGAGGGATTCCTTGTCACCTCTGCAGTAAATGGGGAAGAAGCATTACAAAATTGTTTAAACAATCCCTTTGATTTAGTAATCTTGGATATTATGATACCGAAGCTTAATGGATTAGAAGTTTTAAAAATTATAAGAGAGCAAGCATCACTTCCAATCATCATCATGTCAGCCAAGGATAGTGATGTTGATAAAGCATTAGGGTTAGGATTAGGGGCAGATGATTATATTGCCAAGCCGTTTTCGATGCTGGAATTTTCGGCACGTGTCAAAGCCGCAATAAGAAGAGCTACAAAATACTCCAGTCAAGTAGAGGATAAGGCAGACATAGTAAAGATAGACAACTTATCGATAGACCTTGTTAATTTTTCGGTTGAGAGGAATGGACAAAATGTAAAGCTCACGTCAAAGGAATTTGCTATTTTAACGTTATTCGTGACAAATCGTAATCGAGTTTTTACGAAACAGCAAATTTATCAATTGATTTGGAAAGATGCTTACTATGGAGATGAAAATATTATTAATGTACATATAAGAAGATTACGAGAAAAAATTGAAGACGATCCGTCCAACCCTAAGTATATTAAAACGCTTTGGGGGATCGGCTACAAATTTGAAGGGTAAACATTCATCATGATTATATGTCTATTGCTAATTATTGTATTACTAGTAGGAATTATTATTTTTCAGATGAAGGCAAAGAAACAACAAGATGCTGAGATTCAATACATGCATCAAAAGCTGCAAATAATCATTGATGAACAATCGAACGAAAAGATTTTAGTATCGACAGCTAATCAAGAATTACAGCAGCTACTAATCGCGATGAATGCATTGTTAGACCACAACCAAAAAGTGCAAGCAACACATCTAAAAATGGAAGATTCCATGAAAAAAATGTTGGCCAATATTTCGCATGATCTTAAAACACCTTTAACTGTTGTGCTAGGTTATACGGAAATGCTGCAGCTACAGCCATCACTTAGTGACGAAGAGCGGCAGCGCTTGCTCACTGGCGTTCATTCGAAAACATTGGAAGTATTAAAAATAATCCATACATTTTTTGATTTGGCAAAATTGGAGGCTGGAGATACAGATTACCCAATGACAAAAATTAACGTAAATGAAATTTGCCGTAAAAACATTTTATCATTTTACGATATGGTCATGTCATTGGGATTAGAGATTGATATAACAATACCGGAGATATCTGTATATGCACTTGGTAATGAAGAAGCATTAGATAGAGTTTTGAATAATTTATTGTCAAATGCGATTGCCTATGGGGCGGCAGGAAACATCATTGGACTCACAGTAAGAACTGATGATACGAATATTTATATTGATGTATGGGATCGTGGTAAAGGGATTGACGAATATCATATCGATAATGTTTTTGAAAGAATGTATACGCTTGAGGATTCTAGAAATAAATCCTTCCAAGGGAGTGGACTTGGCTTAACGATTACAAAACGTCTTGTAGAATTAATGGATGGCTCTATCCAGCTTTCCAGTATTCCATATGAGAAGACCATTTTTACAATTTCTTTAAAACGAATGATGTATTGAACAGCCGTGCTTGTAGAGCATTTAAAATGCTTTACAGGCTTTTCTTCTGCGCTTAAGAAATTTGTAAGAATCCATTAATAAATTAGAGAGTTTCATTTTTTATAATAAGGATAGTTAAAAGTAAGGGAGAGATTTACATGACATATATTGTGAAGACAAATCAGCTTACGAAAGTGTTTGAGGGGAAAGAAGTCGTTTCTGCTGTTACTATGCATGTGAAAAAAGGAGAGATCTACGGTTTTTTAGGTCCTAATGGTGCCGGAAAAACGACAGTCATGAAAATGCTGACAAACCTTACGAAGCCAACGAGTGGAGATATTGAAATCTTTGGTGAGAAATTAAATGACCGCTCATACGAAGTGCTGAAAAGGATGGGGACAATTATTGAATACCCAATTTTTTATGAAAATTTAACGGCAAAGGAAACTTTAGAATTACATTGCGAATATATGGGCTATTATGACAAGAAAGAAATCGCGCATGTTCTAGATTTAGTAAAACTAACAAACACGGAAAATAAACGTGTAAAAGACTTTTCACTTGGAATGAAACAACGCTTGGGTATTGCACGTGCAATTATTACGAAGCCGGAACTACTTATTTTAGATGAACCGATTAATGGGCTAGATCCAGTCGGCATTAAAGAGCTTCGGGAGTTATTCAAGATGCTTTGTAAAGAGTATGGCATTACTATTATGATTTCTAGCCACATTTTGGGTGAAATTGAACAGTTGGCAGATACAGTTGGAGTTATTAAGGATGGGAGATTAATGAAGGAAGTATCTATGGACGCTGTCAATCGTAGTCAGTCAAATTATATAGAATTGATTGTTAATGATGGGAAAAAGGCTGCCTTTATTTTAGAAAGTACATTAAATATTACTAATTTCAAACTAGTGGATGACAATTGTATTCGAATTTATGAATTGACAGCTTCGCAAAAGGTGCTATCTAAAACATTGATTGAGCATGATATTGAAATTGAGGGCATTAGCAAAAAAACAAGCTCATTAGAGGATTATTTCTTGAAGTTAATCAATGGAGGTGTCACTAGTGCTTAATTTAATGCGTTTAGAAATGAAAAAATATCATATTGGTTTATATATAAAACGAGCTGTCTTCGCAAATTTTGTAATACTAGCTGTTATATTTATGCTTATATTTATCACTAAAGTAGAAGGAGATGTAGATTTTAGAACTTATCAGACGGCATTAGGCATGATAGATTCATTTGTAAGAGCAGTATTTATTATTTTTGCTAGTGTGTTAATCGCCAAGTTTATTATTGGGGAATTTAAATATAAAACGATCACTGTAGCCTTTATGTACCCAATCAATAGAAAAAAACTAATTGCTTCAAAGCTAGCCATAGTTGTTCTTTTTACCTTTAGTGCAATTGTTTTATCGACTATATTTGTCACAGCAATTTTTTGTGCTGTTAGTGAGAGTTTTCAATTGCTCCCAGATACGTTATCGGTATCTATCATCATCCAACGAATTCCCGCTTTGATCATGAATGCAGTTTCAGCATCATGCATCGCTTTAATACCATTGTATTTCGGTATGAGAAAATACTCTATTCCGGCAACGATTGTATCATCAATATTAATTGTATCGGTCGTATCATCAAATTCGGGTAGCTTCACCTTATATGATATTATTTTTATTCCTATCACTTTAGCGATTATCGGTATAAGCGTGGCTTACGTATCATTTCGGAACATTGAGAAGATAGATATTTAAGGGCGTATGGTTGATTTCCGTTCCGACTGGGCGCTTTGACGCTGCAGCTACGCTTTCGCGCAGAGCTTCCTGGGGGCGTCCGATGAGCCGCTTCACTCGCGTTGCTCGCTCCAGGGTCTCGGGCCAACAGATGTTTTTTGCGCGAAAGCGTAGTGCTAACGAAGCGGCAGCGGCACCGATGTTGGTCACGGAGGCGTTATCACAGGATGTGATGCTTTTAGCCTCCGTTCCTCTATCGCTGATCCCAATGAGTCGCCCAGTCTCCACTCCAATCAACTATATATATGTCATAAGTTTTATCAATTGTCACGCCTACTACAATGAGATATTTTTTCCTCTTACATGTAGAAATGCCAGACACAAAACCAAATTAAGGTCTTTGTGTCTGGCATTTTTTTAACCAAATATTGTTTGCCATAATAAATAAACATTTAAAGTAACTACAATCACCACGACGATCCATCCTAATATAGTAGTAATACGATGGTTGACTAGGCTCCCCATGATGTCACGCTTACTCGTAAACAGTACAAGTGGTACAAGAGCAAATGCGATACCAAAGGATAGAATAACCTGACTTAGGACAAGCGCATAAGTCGCATTCACACCGGATGCAATGATGACTAGAGGCGGTAACATTGTAACAGCGCGGCGTAAATAGAGCGGTATTTTTTTTCTAATAAAGCCCTGCATCACAACGTCACCTGCCAGTGTACCGACTGAAGAACTTGCAAGACCTGCAATGAGAAGGCCAAGACCAAAGGACACTGCTGCCATCGGACCAAGCGCCTCTTTTAATCCGTTATAAGCGATATCTAAATCTTCAACTACGACGCCTTGTGTATGAAATACTGCCGCAGCAATAACAAGCATACTCATATTGATGGCACCGGCAATAATCATTGCGATAATAATATCAATAAACTCAAAACGGAAAATCCGTTTCTTCTCGTTATCGTTTCGACCAACGATGCGACTTTGGGTTAATGAAGAATGCAAGTAAATAGCGTGTGGCATGACAGTTGCTCCTAAAATACCCGTTGCGAGTAAGATAGAATCTACTCCCTCAAAGCGCGGTGTGAACATGCCCATTGTTACTTCGCCCCAATTTGGCTGTGCTAAAAATGTTTGGAATGCAAATGCTAATACGACAATAAGCACCATGCCAGAAATGCCTGCTTCAAATGCTCTAAAGCCTCTGCGCTGCAATTCTAAAATAGCAAATGAGCCAACTGCTGTAATAAGCGCTGCAGGCAACATTGGAATATTGAATAACAAGTACAGCCCTAATGCAGCACCAATAAATTCTGCAAGGTCTGTTGCAATAATGACCAATTCAGCCTGTATCCATAAAAAGATAGACGTTTTTTTAGAAAAATGTTCACGTGATACTTCGGGTAAATTTTTACCTGTAGCAATGCCAAGCTTTGCTGACAAGGATTGAATTAACACTGCCATTAAATTAGAAAAAGCGATAACCCAAAGCAATAGATAGCCATATTGTGAACCTGCTGTAATATTTGTTGCGAAGTTGCCTGGATCAATATAGGCAACTGCTGCGATGAAGGCTGGACCAAGAAACGGTAAGATTCGTCGCCAACCTGTAATATCTCCATCTAAAACTGCCTCAGCAGACGATTTTGTCATTCGTTTGTAAACCATGTTGTTCCCTCATTTCGAAAAGTATCATTAATGAAATAAAGTTTCCTAGAGGAAAACGATATATTACTATTCTATAGCTTTAGGAAAAAAATGTGAAGATTTTTGCCCATTATATTTTTTGCTCAGTAATGTAGTTAAAGTATGTGCAAATTAAATATGGAGTATTAGAATAATGTGTCACTTGATAAGGTCATAAGATTTGGATTTTTAAATTTGGAAGACTGCCGTACTGAGATTGCGTTAGTTGTCGAGCTTAATTTATTGTTCTTCTCATCATTTTCTAATTAGACTTCCACCCTTAATATCGTTTACCATGAAAAGAAAATGATGAGGACTGATTCGACATGACCAATCGAATTTTAATAATAGAGGATGAAGAGAATATCGCAAGAGTTCTACAGTTAGAGCTTCAATTTGAGGGTTATAAAACTGATATGGCACATACAGGGACAGATGGTTTGCTTAAATATCGTGAGCAGCAATGGGATTTAATTTTACTCGATGTGATGCTACCCGAGATGAGCGGGATTGATGTACTAAAACGGATTCGTGCAACAGAATCACAGACGCCTGTAATTATGCTAACTGCAAAGAGTGAAGTGGAAGATAAGATAAAGGGTCTGGATCTTGGAGCAAATGATTATATAACGAAGCCGTTTGATATTGAAGAATTACTTGCTCGCATTCGGACTGCTTTAAGATTCTCCCAAAAAGGAAATCTACAACACACTCAGCCGACATTCGGACAATTGTCCATTAATGAACAAACACGCGAGGTAATTTATTATGGAAAAGAACTTCAATTGACACCTCGTGAATATGATTTGCTTTTATATTTACTAAAGCATCCAAAGCAAGTACTGGCCAGAGAGCAAATTTTAGAGGCTGTATGGGGTTATGATTATTACGGTGATACGAATGTTGTGGATGTTTATATTCGCTATGTACGACAAAAGCTTGAAGCTGCTAACGATACACCAATTATCCAAACGGTGCGTGGCGTAGGGTATGTGCTAAAGGAGCACAAACATGAGACTTAAAACAAAAATTCATCTGCTAACAACATTATTAATGCTCGTTTTATTAGTAGCTACAAATAGTGGTATTTACTTTTTGTATGAGAAGTTTGCTTATAATACCGAATATAAACAGCTCCAAGCAAGAGCAAATGAACTAAGCTCGACATTAAGTCAGTTAAACGAGCAAACCGATTTACAACAAGTCTTAAGAGCCTATATGCCAACAGATGGCGCAGTCTATATTGATGATGGACAGCACTTAAAATTGAAAGTTCAGGCAACGCTTGAGATGCCTGATGTTCCGTACATTACTTTTACGATGCCAGCTATTTGGATGGACGGAACCGTTGTCCAAATAAAATTACAACAGTCAATGGAAGAAGTGGCGAGCACATTAGGTTTGCTAAAAGCGATATTGGTAGTCGTATCAATCGTTGCGACAATTCCTATATTTTTAGCGAGTTTAGCGCTCGGTCGCCTTATTTTATTGCCACTCAATCGGTTAAATGAAACGATGCTTAAAAGTGCTACGACGGGTAAGTATGAAAAAATTGAAATACCCGATCAGGGTGGGGACGAGTTAACAAACATTCATCGTACTTTTAACATGATGATGGAGAAGCTTGAGCGGCATTATCAAAAGCAACAGCAATTTGTATCGAATGCTTCCCACGAATTAAAAACGCCCATTACTGTAATTGAAAGCTATGCAAAATTGCTAGTACGTAGAGGTTTTGAAAATAAAGAGGTAGCACAGGAATCACTACAAGCCATTGTGAATGAATCAGCACGTATGCATGAAATGGTGTTGCAATTACTTGAGCTTGCCAAAAATAACGAGCATTTTGAAGTACACTGCATGCAGATAGAACTTGCACCCTTTTTAAATAAGATTGCTTTACAAATGCAACAAGCCTATCATCGCTCATTCATTGTCGAGGTTAAAATGCTAAATACTATTTATAGTGACGAAAAAATGTTGAGGCAACTGTTGTTCATTTTACTTGATAATGCCCGTAAATATAGTGAAGATGAAGTCCTCATACATGCTAAAGAAACTACCACTCATGTTCTTATTACGATTCAAGATTTTGGAGCAGGGATTCCAAATGAGCATATTCCCCATTTGTTTGAACGTTTTTATCGTGTGAATGAGGACCGTAATCGTAAAACTGGAGGGTCTGGCTTAGGGTTGGCTATTGCCCATGAGCTTGCAGGGCAATTGGGCATTATAATCGATGTTGAAAGTACACTTGGTGAGGGCTCAAGCTTTACATTACGAGTACCAAAGGAGGGGCAACAATGAAAAAATGGCTATTGATAATTGTTGCCATCATCATTCTTTGTAGTGTAACACTATGGTATGCTCAAAATCGCTTTTTTCATGCCGAGCCTCTAAGTGAAGCTGAGGCCATTGACCATATTGAAACAATCTACAATGGTCATGTAACAAAGGCTAAAAAGCAAGGAAACGACTATAAAATGATATTTACGCGAGATAGAGCCACTTACACAGCGATACTAGATCCTACTACTCAACAAATTAAAGCGTTAAAACTGATAGAGGCAGAAAGTAAATTATTGTTAACAGAATCGCAAATACGTCAATTTGTTAAAAAAGAATATGGGCGTGTAGAAAGTGTTAAGTTAACAGAACATGTTTACACCGTCAGGGTTGAAAAAGAGGATAGGCAAAAAGAGTTGGCCCTCGATGCTTTTACAGGTGAGTTGTTATCTGAAAAAAATGTTCAACCAATTGAGCGACCTGAAGTAGAAAAAATTATTTCTGAACCGCAAGCAATAAAGATTGCCCTCCAACAACTAAATGGGGAAGTGGATTCAGTTGAGTATGAGGAAACGGCGGATGGTGGCTACTATTTAGTTGAAATTGAAACGAAGGATGACGAAGCTGTCTTTCAAATACATGCAGTTTCAGGAAAGGTTATGTCTGTTACTTGGGATGACGATCATTAAGGCCTTCTCATGAAATTTTAATGTTTCTCTTATCGTCCTTTCATCTTCGCTTGATAAGCTAAAAATAGTTAAAGCGAAATTCGTTCAGAGTGGCTTTCTTCATCTTCGAAGATAAGGGGGAACACAAGCTATTACTTCATGGTGCAGCTTGTGTGACCAACATCTGTTGCTCTGAACCAACCGGACATTTACTGGATTTTACTGCCAGATGTGTGCGGGATAAAACAAAGGAGAGATGGACATATGAACATGAAAAAAGTGATTTTAATCCCAGTGTTAGTCGGTGCACTTGGTGTTGGAGCTGTTATTGGCTCAACAACATTATTAACAGGTAATGCTCAAGAGAAGAAGATTGTAACAATGCAGGAAATTGAGAAAAAGGCGCTAGCGGTTGTCAATGGAACGGTAGCTGATATTGAGCTAGACCAGAATCGTTATCGTTCTGTCTATGAGGTAGAAGTTCATACAGATACAGAAGAATATGACTTGAAATTTGATGCCTATACAGGGAAGCTGCTAAAGCAAAAGAAGGAACGTCGAGATGACGATGATCTGGATGTTCATGTAACTGCTGCCACTCTAACAACTAAAATCACAAAAGAGCAAGCTATCGAAAAGGCATTAACAAAAGCAAATGGCACAGTAACTAAAATTAAGCTTGATGATGGTATTTATGAAATCGAAATTAAGAATGGTCAGTATGAATACGAAGTTGATGTTGATGCATCTACAGGAGAAATTGTAAGCTTCGAACAAGATAAGGAAGACTAATATGCTAAAGCTATCTTAAAAGTAGAGGAATACTTTTAAGATAGCTTTTTATTTTATTGATATTATGAGCGGCACAATGTAGGTAATTAAACTATCGATATGTCTATGTTTTTACCACCTGACAATGAAATATTTTCTTCTTTACTTTTTTTAATTACAGGCGTAATATGACATCATTATAAAAGTTTCAAATTTCTAAATCGCTGAAGCAATTAGACGCGGGGGAACCAATTTTTACGGATTATATAAGTAATCCTTGGGGTGAATCTCTTCATTTTTGAAGGGTAGGGCTACTCAGGCCCGAATCCGACAGCTAACCTCGTAAGCGTTAAGAGCAGAAAAGTGGAGCTTGGCAGACGAATGAGCGTCTACAAGTCTTTTTTAGTGATGACTTGTAGGCTTTTTTGTCTTCATTCTAAAAATGAAACAAGGCCCCAGTGAACGGCACAAAACCGATTATGCTAAAGTGTAATCGATTTAGAAATGCGAAACACATTCTATGAAACTAGAAGGTGTCGAATATGAAATCCTCATTAAAGCGTTATATTATCGGTAAACCATTGAGATCTGAAGCGTTAGGGGAACAAAAGCTTAGTAAAACAAAAGCACTAGCCATACTATCGTCCGATGCGTTGTCATCAGTTGCGTATGGACCTGAGCAAATTTTAATCGTACTTATGGCAGTAAGTACTGTTGCCTTTTGGTACTCTCTACCGATTGCTGCTGGGGTAGTTGTGTTACTGACTGCACTTATTTTCTCGTATCGTCAGGTTATTTTCGCGTATCCACATGGTGGGGGAGCTTATGTAGTTTCTCGTGAAAATTTAGGTATTAATGCTGGTCTAGTCGCTGGTGGGTCATTGCTTGTTGATTATATTTTAACTGTTGCGGTAAGTGTATCGGCTGGAACGGATGCCATTACTTCGGCTTTTCCAAGTTTGCATCCCTATAATGTGATAATCGCTGTGTTTTTTGTTATCTGTTTAACACTTTTAAACCTACGTGGTGTCACAGAATCTGCATCCATTTTAGCGTACCCCGTTTATTTGTTTGTAGTAGTGATGCTGGTGTTAATCGGAGTAGGGATTTTTAACGTAATGACAGGGCAAGTTCCAGCAGAGTTGCATCCAAAGATCGGTACACCAGTTGCAGGTATCAGTCTATTTATATTATTAAAGGCATTTGCATCCGGAAGTTCAGCTTTGACTGGTGTTGAAGCAATCTCGAATGCTATTCCTAATTTTAGAGACCCAGCGCCGAAAAATGCGTCTAAAACATTATTAGCTATGGGTGGTATTTTAGCAGTTTTATTTATTGGTATTGTGAGCTTAGCTTATTTTTATGGAGTTGCTCCCAATGCGAAAGAAACGGTTGTTTCGCAAATTGCCGAGGCGAGTGTAGGTCGTCATATCTTTTATTATATAGTACAAGGAACAACAGCCATGATATTAGTACTTGCTGCAAATACGGGTTATTCAGCGTTTCCTTTATTAGCTGTCAATTTATCAAAGGATGGCTTTATCCCAAGAATATTCCAGATTCGTGGGGATCGACTTGGTTATTCAAATGGCATCATAATGCTTGGTTTAGCGGCCATTGTTTTAATCATTTTATTTGATGGCACAACAGAGCATTTGATTCCACTTTATGCAGTTGGTGTATTTATTCCGTTTACTTTAGCGCAGGCTGGAATGATGCGAAAATGGTGGCGTGAAAAGCCAAAAGGTTGGGTGGCTAAATTTTCAATCAATACGATTGGAGCGGTCATTTCCTTCGTTGTAGCGATGATGTTTTTTGTGACAAAATTGCCTCAAGTATGGCCAGTGTTTATCTTTTTACCAATAATTATTTGGACGTTCCACCGGATTAAGCAGCATTACCAAACAGTTGGTGAACAACTAAGATTAGATCATGAGGAATTACCGAATGTAGAGGGGAATGTCTTCATTGTACCTGTCGCTGGTATTACGAAAGTAGTCGAAAACACCTTGCATTACGTGCAGTCATTAAATGTTGATAAAGTTATTGCCTTTTATGTAGCCTTCGATCAAGCGGATGCAAAAGCGTTTGAAGAGAAGTGGAAAGCTTGGCAGCCAAATGTACGGCTTGTCACATACTATTCACCTTATCGAAGTATTACACAGCCGTTAATGAAATTTATTGATAAAGTTGAACATCAATGTGCGAAAACAGGCCATCAAGTAACAGTCATCATTCCGCAATTTTTACCAAAAAAAGGGTGGCATCATATGTTACACAATCAGTCGAGTCTATTAATTCGCACGTCGCTGTTATTTCACAAAAATATCGTTATTATGACTGTGCCCTTCCATTTATCAAAATAATGACTAGCAAGCTCGAAAATTGTCTGATATAATCATTACGTTGATTGTAAAACACGAACGTTTGCAATTGAAAGTTAGTAAAATAATAGTAAATTCCGAAAAAACAGACTTTATTCAGTGTAAGATACAAGCACATACCGAATAAAGTGCCATTTTTGGAAAAAATGCCAAGACATAATTGAATAATATTTCACTCATATAATAGCGAGAATATGGCTCGCAAGTCTCTACCGATTTTCCGTAAAAAAATCGACTATGGGTAGCAATGCTTTAGAAGACTTTATATAAGATGTTTTCTATTCGTTTCGACGTTTTTACGCTGAATGCTTTGCTCCACTCGTAGATGACTGGAATCAAAGTATTCAGCGTTTTTTGTTATTTGGAATGAGTATTTCTTCTATAATAACTCCCTTGTGACAACGGCATCGTGTTACTGACGCTGAGTTAGCACGGCGCTTTCGGTTATTTGCTCATAAAAATTTATTACTATAAGAAAGAAGGATATAAAGGAAATGAAGTTATTACACGACAAAATTGTGCAAGAAGGTAAAGTTCTATCTTCATCTGTATTAAAAGTAGACTCGTTTTTAAACCACCAAATTGACCCAATGCTTATGAAAGAAATTGGCCATGAGTTTGCCACACGATTCTCTGATCAAGTGATTACAAAAATATTAACGATCGAATCTTCAGGTATCGCACCATCTGTTATGCTAGGTCTTGAAATCGGTGCTCCTGTAGTGTTTGCACGTAAACGTAAATCATTAACACTATCAGATAATCTTTATAATTCAAAAGTACATTCTTTCACAAAAAATGAAACAAATGATATTTCAGTATCCCGTAGTTTCTTAAATGAAGATGATAACATTCTAATTGTTGACGATTTCTTAGCGAATGGCGAAGCTGTTAAAGGTTTGCTTGATATCGCAGCGCAAGCTGGTGCAAATGTTGTGGGCGTAGGCATTGTTATTGAAAAAGGCTTCCAAGACGGCGGGAAATTATTACGCCAGCAAGGGGTTCGCGTGGAATCATTAGCAATTGTAGATTCTCTTGAGGATGGTAAAGTAACATTTGCTCCGGAGGCTAATGCGTAATGAATACCGTTAAATCGACGACGCTAGCTATTCAACATTTACTTGCGATGTATGCAGGTGCCATTTTAGTGCCACTGATTATCGGTGGGGCAATTGGCTTTGATTCAACACAAATGACGTATTTAGTAGCGATTGACATTATGATGTGTGGGGTCGCAACGCTTTTACAAGTGTATTCAGGTAAATTTATCGGTATTGGTTTGCCGGTAGTACTAGGCTGTACATTTACAGCGGTTAGTCCGATTATTGCAATTGGTACTAATCCTGAACAAGGTATTACTGATATTTATGGATCTATTATTGCATCAGGTGTAATCATCATGATTATTGCAGGCTTTTTTGGTAAGTTAGTAAAGTTCTTCCCGCCAGTTGTTACAGGCTCAGTCGTGTCGATTATCGGTATCTCTTTATTACCAGTAGCTTTAAATAATATGGCAGGTGGACAAGGTGCAGAAGATTTTGCATCGGGTTCGAATGTAACTTTAGCGTTTATTACATTGGTCATTATTTTAGTCGTTTATCGTTTTTCTACTGGTTTCATTCGTGCAATTTCCATTTTAGTTGGATTAGTTGCGGGGACAATCCTAGGCGTATTTATGGGGAAGGTTGATTTTAGCCCAGTTTCAGATGCTGACGTATTACACATGGTTCAGCCATTTTACTTCGGAATGCCAACATTTAATGCATCTGCGATTATTACAATGACGCTTGTAGGAATGGTTTCTTTAGTAGAATCAACAGGAGTTTATTTTGCACTAAGTGATATTTGTAAGAAAAAATTAGATTCAAAAGATTTAGCACGAGGGTATCGTTCGGAAGGTTTTGCTTCTGTGATCGGCGGTATTTTCAACGCTTTCCCATATACAACATTCTCACAAAACGTGGGACTTACACGTATGTCAGGCGTCAAAGATCGTAAAGTCATTTACATTACAGGTGGATTACTAGTAGCACTTGGTTTCCTACCAAAAATCGCAGCATTAACAACGATCATTCCAACACCAGTACTTGGTGCGGCAATGCTAGCGATGTTCGGTATGGTAATTACGCAAGGTATGGGCATGCTAGTACCTGTTATGAATGAATCAGCGGAAAACGCCATGATTGCTGCAATTGCAGTCAGCCTAGGTGTCGGAGTATCGGTTGTTCCGGGAATTTTCGAATCTCTACCAGAAAGCGTTTCTCTTCTAACATCTAACGGTATCGTCTGTGGTTCGGTTACAGCGATTATCCTTAATATTTTATTCAACATGATTGGGCCAAAGCATAAGGAAGACCCGATGCATGGAGAAGCTTAAAAGAAAAAATTAAATAACTTTCATCTAAATACCCCATATATTTTTATGAAAAGCATGTTGTCACCTACTTTCATCTATTGATATAGATTTGAGGAGGTGGCATTTTTTTATGTGGAAGAAAGGCTGATAATACTTGAGAAAAAACACTTGTCACGTATGTAGAACATTTTCACAGAAACAGAAAAGGGTTAAGAAAATGGATAAAGTATATTACTAATGGTACGAATTAGTCGAAGAAGAAAATTTGTTATTCTTTATATACTCAAGTATCTTTAACCTGTTTCTATCCAGTTAATTTATTATATGCACTTTGTTAGTATTGTAGAGGTAATGAACAAGGGGTTGACTTACAAACTGGTCTGCAATAATAATGGCTGGGCTTGTACAAATGTATTTAATAGTATGAAAATAGCGAACTCGTTGAGCAAGGAACACATGATGAATTGATATTATTAAATGGCGAATATACAGAACTATTTAATATGCAAGCTAAATGGTATAAACAAAAAGAATTTGAATACAACTATTATCTGTAGCGTTGGCATTTATCGGTAGTTATTAATTCCTAAAACCTTTTCAACCTAAAAAAGTCCACCAGCATTAGTTGGTGGACAGTCTCGAGTCTCATAAGGTTATCCTATATAAAGGTAAAATTGGCTATTGTAATGTAATTGGATATGGAATATTATGAACCTTGTGGAAAGGTTGGGTATAAATGATTTTAAAAACTGCTAAAGAAGTTATTGAAGAACTACAAGTAACTATGGAGTCACATATGTCTTCAGAAGAAAAAATGAAATTGGAAGTTTGGCTTAAAGAGTACTACATAGACGAACTAATAAAAAGGAAAGTGTCGATGAATTCGGATTGCTAGTCATCGATATTAAACAAAGTGTCATCTACTTCTATAGTAGGTGGCATTTTTTTATGGAAATGAAATGTTTAAATTTTAATTGTTAGGGAATCTAGGGAGCAGGAGAGGAGGGGAGTTTTTTGTGCAAGCCAATTATGCCGAGGCATAATTGATTAGAAGAATGCAAGGTAATGTCTGAGCATATATTTATAGATAACTGACGTGTGGGTGTTATTTGTAGGGGGGACGCTCTACTTTCGCCAGCAGAAGTCAGCGTGGAAAGTTAATGCAAGGCACTTATAGTATATAAAATTGAAAGGTCTCTTATAAATGCAAAGTATAATTCTGATTATAATACTTCAATTAATCTATGTACCTTTTTTAACGTTACGTACCATATTTTTAGTGAAGAATATTACTTTCCTTGCGGCCATATTTGGTATGCTGGAAATGTTAGTGTATGTATTTGGCCTTTCGCTTGTCTTTAATGGAGACCAAAGTATTTTAGCGATGGTTGTTTATGCCGCGGGTTTTGGTTTAGGCATTTTTCTAGGCGCTAAAATAGAGCGAAAACTGGCGATTGGCTATGTCTATGCGACAATCAATACGCAAAATAAGAACGAAGAGCTCGTGAATTTTCTCCGTAATGAAGGCTTTGCTGTGACGATTTATATTGGTGAAGGTAGAGATAGTAACCGCTATAAATATGAAATATTAACAAAGAGAAATCGTGAGACAGAATTGTTTCAAATTGTGGAGCATTATGAACCAAATGCTTTTATTATTTCCTATGAGCCTAAATCATTTAAAGGTGGATTTTTACTGAAACGAATGAAGGCAAAAAATAAATAGTCTTTTCCTGGCCCTCTGTGTATATGCAGAAGGGTTTTTTGGTTCAGCAACACACGTTTTGATGACGATCCATTTTTTGTATTCACACAATTTATAGAGGAATTTAGCGACTGAGCTCGATAAAAAATATTAATACGATTACACCGACAGACGTGAACAATAACATGTTCAAATCGATTTTTTCATACTATAAAAACATGCAAGTCTTGAAGGGGTGTTGTATGTATTTTTTTACGAAAGGCTTAGTCATTCTTATAGGAAGTGTCGCGATATCATTAGGGATTAATCTATTCTTAACGCCCTATCAAATTTTAGATGGAGGTGTTGTAGGGATAGCGCTTATTTTACATTATTTATATAACCTTAAAATAGGTTTAATGATTATCATTATTAGCATCCCTATTTTTATTATTTCTTGGTATAAATATAGAGCGTATTTTTACAATAGTATACATGGATTATTAGCATCTTCTCTTAGTATTGATTTGCTAAAATCCGTTCGGAATTTTATTCAAGTAGATGCCCTCTATAGCGCCATTTTTGGAGGGGTACTTATGGGTTTTGGTGTTGGTTTGATGCTTAGATTTCAGACAAGCACTGGTGGTACAGATTTGATTGCACAGTTTTTAAGTGAAAAGACTGGAGTCAACGTCGGAATCCTTATTTTTATAATCGATTCCGTAGTCATTGTCGTAGGGGGATTGCTTTTATCTACTAGTACATTATGGCTTTCCATTATTACAATTTTAGTAGTAGGGATTACTACAAGTATCATGACTAGTCGTGTTTAATGAAAAAATAGCTTCAGTAGCACTGAAACTATTTTGAAATTCGTTATCGTGAGCTCTTCATCATTCGTTTTTTAGGATGAGCAGGCTTTACTTCTGCTATTAATATGGCGAGTAAAATCATGACAGCCCCTATAACCATACGGCTTGTTAATACTTCATGTAAGAATATAACGGATAGTACCATGCCGAAGAAGGATTCTGTAGATAGGATAATAGCTGCTTTTGTAGCAGACGTATATTGATTCGCCACATTTTGAAAAAGATAGGCAAGAGTCGTTGAAAAAATGGCTAAATAAATAATCGAATAAATGGCTTCCTTTTCAAGAGTAGTTGGGATATCGCCTTGACCGACAACGACCAAAACACCTAAAAATGATGCTGTGAGAAATTGAATAATCGTAAGGGTAATGGCATCTTCTTTTTGGACAAATAGGTTTGTACAAAAAATATCAAAGGCAAAGGCGACAGCGCAAGCTAAGGAAAGCGCATCTCCGATATTCATTGTTAGTGAGCCTTGAAGAGATAGAAAACCGATACCGACAATAGCTATTATCGATCCGATAATTTCATAGCCATCTATACGACGCTTGTAAACCGCAAACGCAATTAATGGAACAATAATGACATTGACAGCAGTTAAAAATGCATTTTTAGAGGGTGTTGTATATTGGAGCCCTACTGTTTGAAGTGCGAAGGCAATATACAAAATGGTCCCTAACAAAATACCTTTCCAAATAACAGATTTAGAAGCTTTTTTTAATCTAGATCCAAATAAGACTGTCAGTATAATCGAGGCTAATAAAAATCTACCAGCCATTACTTGATAGGCTGTTAAATATTCTAATGCAATTGCCGTTATTACAAATCCGCTACCCCAAACGATTGCAGTGACTAATAGCATACCGTCAGCTATGTATTGTTTCATCATTCTCCCTCCTAACTTCAATAGAATAGCATGAGATGGAAGAAAATAGTTTGATTTTAATTCTAAAAATTCAGGCGTTTTTTTGTACTTATTCCAAAGCTATCATTCGACATTCACTTTGCTATGTAATAAGTACAATTTAACGGCTGCTGCTATACGCTCATAAAAAACATAATCATTTTCTAAAGGTGCTACCAGCTGACGAATTTTAGACATGCGATAACGGATTGTGTTTGGATGGCAGAAATGAGCAACGGCTACTTCTTTAATATTTCCTTGTTTTACGACATAGGTGATTGCTGTTTTCATTAAATCCGGATCAATCTTTTCCTCAAGTAGGGGACCAAGATAGCTATTTACATAGTCCATAGCAAATGTAGCATCCTTACGATGCAATTCAATTAATAACCAATCGGAAGCGAGGTTCTCATAATGACATATAGAAGCCGATTCAATTTCAGCCATAATACGTGCATAAAAGGCTTCACGAACAGCAATAGGGAATTCTGATTGTGTTATGTGACAACGACTATAGCCAAAGGTCAATGAATTCGTCGAGATGGCGTACATTGTTAACCATTCATTGAGAAGTTTTTTAAATTGAAATTGCTCTGATGAATGGGTCATTACAATAAAGATACTCTTTTTATAGGTACAAATCATACCAAATTTCAATAGAGGCTCTAATTGAAAAAGAGAGTGCATCCATTGGCTATTTTCATGATCTTGCGATTGAATATTAGCAACGAATATATACTTGTCGAAGGGCTTATTGATTTGCTGTAAAATAGACTTTATTTGTTCATCTGTTACGTCTTCCTCCAGTAGACGTCGTACAATCGTTTCTAAAAAGAATGAATAGTCCTTTGTTTTTGCATAGGCCATTGTTTCTAAAATAATCTTTTCAAAAAACTCATCTCCGCCAAATCGCAATATAGGGAAATTTTGTTCCTCTGCATAGATTAATACTTCCTCTGGTAAATCTTCATAGATGACAGGTTTATAAGCTAAAGCACTTGCCCCTAGCTCAATAAGGCTTTTCACGGCATTCATTAAATACTCTGGCTTGTGCTTTGCGAATAATAAACTACTTAACACAACACTATTTGGTGTGAAAATCGCTTCTCTCACCGTTTGAATATCGGGTGAAAATTCAAAGTCTAGAATTTCAACATTTTGAACGGGTTTATGTAAACCATTACGACCGGCAACGACTGTAAATTCTTTTGTAATAGGCAGTTGTAAAAAGTTCTCTACGTTCATTAGGATATCAAGCAACCTTTCTTGTGATTAAACTTCTATTAATTATTTTAAAAGTACTTGTCAGTAAAATACCATTAGTAATGGTTGATAGATTAGTTAAAATCGTTGATAAACCAAAAAAATCTCCTATAAAACAACCAATGAAAAAAATCTGCTGACTTTTACAGACAAAGTCAGCAGATTCTTTTACATGATCAAAATTAGATGTTAGCGAAAATATTAGGTTTTCTATTTTTCATTGGATTCATTTGTTCAATGGCATAACCAACGTTAAGAATACGACCTTCTTTAAAGGCAGGACCAATGATTTGAAGGCCTACTGGTAAATTATCTTTAAAGCCACAAGGAACGGAAAGGGCAGGTAAGCCTGTTAAGTTACTTGGACCGGTAAATCGAATGATATTATCAATTAAATCAACTTTTTCACCATTTAAATAAGCAAAGTCATCACCGATAGTACTTGCCACTACAGGTAATGTAGGTGTAATAAGCACATTAACCTTATTGAAAATTTGTGAAAACTCTTGTTTTATTTGTCGTCGTACTTGTTGAGCCTGTAGGTAATCAACGGCAGACGGTAATTCACCGAGTTCAAATAACAGACGAATATCATCTCCGAAATCTTGTGGTCTCTTCTGTAAATCAGAGTGGTGAATTGTGGCTGCCTCCGAAAGGGAAGTAATGAGCTCTGCCCATTCTGCATATTGTAAGGATGGGATACGAACGACTTCAACCTTGGCCCCTTGATCCACTAAGCTTTGAATACTTGCCCGAACAGCTTTTTCTACATCTGAATCTACGTGGTTAAAGAAGTATTCTTCGTTGATGCCAATGACTAAATCCTTCACATTACCTGAGATTTGCTGTACATAATTCTCTGTCGGGACGTCTGTACAAGTAGGGTCTCTATGGTCAAATCCAGAAATAATCTCAAGTAAGCCGGCAGCATCTTTAACTGTCTTTGTCATTGGACCAATATGGTCTAAGCTCCAAGCGAGAGGGTAGCAGCCATATTTACTTACACGACCATGAGTAGGCTTTAAGCCGACAATCCCACAGGCTGATGAAGGAATTCGAATAGAGCCGGCAGTATCTGTACCTAATGATGCAACACTTGCACCTGCGGCAACTGCTGCGCCAGAGCCGCCACTAGAACCGCCAGGGATTTTATCTAAATCCCATGGGTTGCGAACGGGTCCGTAATGAGGGTTATTATTTGTGATGCCCCATGCGTATTCATGCATGCTCAATTTACCCGTGAAAATAACACCGGCATTACGAAGTTTTTCTACGACCGTTGCGTCATAATTTGAAACGAAGTCCTTATGAATCTTTGATGACATCGTTGTTATCTTATCTTTAAAGTACAAATTATCTTTTAATGCCATAGGAATCCCGTGATACATTCCTCGATACTGTCCATTCAAAATTTCCCTTTCTACCATTTGTGCTTGTGCTAGGGCTTCTTCATGATAAAAAGTCATATATGAATTAATTTTAGGTTGACTTTCTTCGGCAAAATCTAAAATTGCCTTCGTTAACTCTACAGGAGATAGTTTTTTAGTTTCAAGTAAAGGTGCTAACTCTTCAACAGATTTTAAGTGTAAATCAGTTGTCAATGTGGTCACCTCCAGGAATACAGCGGATAGCGATATCAGCGTCATCAATAGCGATGCCTTCTAAATTACCACGAAGAGATTGCATACCTTCCCAACGTGCTTTTAGAAGTTCAAGGTGTTCAGATTTCGGTGTAATTCCGTTGTTCTCCAATAATTGTTGAATCGACAAACTCATTAACAGGATCCTCCCTTGAAAATAGTTTTTATCTAAATAGGTTTCCCTATAAAGAACAAATCTTTTTATCGCCATACGTGGGGTTGATGTCCGTTCCGACTGGGCGTTTTTCTGGGCCGCGTCCGATGAGCCGCCTGACCTTCAATCCAATCAACTTAGATACATGGAATACGTTTTTACAAACGTCACCCCTAACTTATGGCGATGAATTATTGTTTCACTATATAAATCTCAAATTTTTATAAAAGGTAATGAAATACTATTAATCCAAGCATACACTATATACAATTTATATCAATGAATTAATTGAATATATTGTATATTGCGAAATATTTACTACGCTATTAAGAAATTAAGATTACTTTTAATAGAGGAATGTCAACTATCGAAAATGAAATCTAGTGCTAGAGCCACCTCTTTTTACATGTTGATGATGTGGATTCAGGCTACAATAGCTTAAAACCTCGTATTATTGCTGAGGTATTGAACGCCGGGAAAAGCTACATTATTTATGTAATATCGGTATCCACTACGCACAAGGGTATGCGATTTAAAGTAATTATTATTAAATTCAATTTTCGGGGCATAATCAAAAAGAAATAATCTGCTTTTACTTTAGGAAATTATCAATCTGAATAAAACATACTTGAATTATAGGGATTATAGGTATATAATTCGATTTACATTATAATTAAACTTCTTAGGAGGCTGTCCATTGTCTACATTACAAATTATTCTTAACGTTGCCGTGTTACTCGTGTTCGTTGGAATTTTACTTTATATGAATAAAAAGCACGTTAAGTTTTCAAATCGTGTATTTACTGCGCTAGGCTTAGGTATTGTACTTGGTCTTGGATTGCATTTAATATATGGTATTGATTCTGATGTTTTAGCAAAAACAACAAGTTGGTACAATATTATTGGTACTGGCTACGTTAAATTGCTACAAATGGTTGCAATGCCATTAATTTTTATTTCCATCTTAATAGCCTTTACAAAAATGAAGGTTGGTAAAAACTTCGGGAAAATGGCTGCTCTTATTTTAGTCATTTTAATCGGTACAACTGCTGTTTCAGCTGCTGTCGGTATTTTTTCAGCAACAGTGTTTGATTTAGATGCTTCTCATATTATGCAAGGTGCTGCAGAGGCAGAGCGTGGGGCATATCTAGAGGAGAAAACTTCTGGATTAACTGCACCGGATTTACCAACACAAATTATTGAGCTATTCCCAGCAAACCCATTCTTAGATCTAACAGGTGCTCGTTCTACATCAACAATCGCTGTTGTTATTTTTTCAGCGTTTTTAGGTTTTGCTTACTTACGTGTAGCACGTAAAGATGAAGACACTGCAGCGACTATTAAAAAAGGCTTAGATGCAATCTATGCACTGGTAATGGGCGTTGTAACAATTGTCTTACGTTTAACACCATATGGTATTTTAGCAATTATGGCGCGTACAGTTGCAACATCTGATTTCGGAGCAATCTATAATCTAGGTAAGTTTGTTATTGCGTCGTATGTAGCGTTATTTATCGTGTTATTAGTACACTTATTAATTCTTACTTTAAGTGGTTTAAATCCATTTACGTATTTAAAAAAATCTGCAGAAACATTATTGTTTGCCTTCACTTCACGTTCAAGTGCAGGTGCCTTACCGATGAACATTAAAACACAAACAGGCCGTCTTGGCGTACCAGAAGGTATTGCGAACTTCTCAGGCTCATTTGGTTTATCTATTGGTCAAAATGGCTGTGCTGGTGTTTATCCTGCAATGCTAGCGATTATGATTGCACCGACAGTTGGGATTAATCCACTTGATCCGATGTTTATCATTACTGTAATTGCAGTAGTAGCAGTCAGCTCATTTGGTGTAGCTGGTGTCGGTGGTGGTGCGACATTCGCAGCCATTCTTGTATTATCAGCACTTGATTTACCAATTGCACTTGCGGGTATATTAATTTCTGTTGAGCCATTAATCGACATGGGCCGTACAGCTCTTAATGTAAGTGGTTCAATGACTGCAGGTGTTACAACTGCACGTATTACAAAAGAATTGGACACTGAAATGTACAATGATAAAGAACTAGGTGCTCAAGTGTCGGATTTATAAAAAGTCAATTTCACTACAGAAAAAAATTGCTGAATGAAGGAAAAAGAGCTACTCTCAATTAAGAGTAGCTCTTTTTATATCCGAAAAAAAGTGGAGTGTTATGTAAATAACAGCCCACTTTAATGATGGGAAATCCATTTATCTCTTTATATGATTTTTACATAAAAATCTTTACCGTTAATAAGCTCGGTTAGTTCAATGTTGTGATTTGTTTTATAGTAAGTATAAATATTACGTGCTAACCCAGAGTGTCCATTTAAATATGTTCCCTTTTTAATCTCTTTGCGTGGATTATGGAAATCAAAATACAAGCGAGAATTGTCGCACATTGCATCCAAAATTGCTTTAAATTCTTGCGCTTCAATATGAATCCCACGTGTATATTTGCATTCCCTGCGGTACGTATCATGAGAAACATTTACCGGCGACGACTCAAGAACCATTTCGATTTTTTTACTCAAATGTTAGCAGCTCCTTTTTAGAAATTAACAGAAGGGTAATAAAGAAGACGTTTATTTAAAAAGCATTGACCTAATTCTGATAGGGTCATCACAATAGCGCGTGGTTGATTTTCGTTCCGACTGGGCGCTTTGTAGCTGCGCACAGAGCAGAGCTTCCTGGGGCGTCCTATGAGCCTCGAGGAGTCGCCGAGCCTCCATTTCAATCAACTTATATAAAAATGGTATTCCTTTTAACGAATTTCATCTCTAACTTAGGTGACAAGTTTTATGATTAATATAGGTAAACTTATTTATTTCAGTATATAATTATCAGAAAATTATAGCAATATCTTTTCTACCAATCTTGTTGCTGTATTTCTTCTGCAACTACTTGTAAATCATAAGCGGTAATCATTAAAAGTGAATAATCGTGTGTCTCCATATATTTTTCTGCTAGACGTTTCATATACTTCGGGGAGCCTTCGTTTTCTTCGTCATAAATTAGCAGCAGACCATCTGTATTTTGGATAATGAATTTATCTTTTTCGATAAATTGCCATGGCGCCTCGTATGGCTTTTTCGTAACGCTTGTCACAAAGTCTGCTTGCGCTACTAATGCTTGATATTTTTCTTTTTTATGGTCCTGCCAATTTTTCTCCTGCTCCAAAAAAGGAGTGATAATAGAGTATTTTAAATGAGGAAATTCCCTTTTTAACGTAAGAACAACCTCAGCAGCCCAAGTTTCGACACCTTGTTGACCACTAATAATGACCCATTCTAAACCTTCGTCTATCAATAGACGAAGACGATTTTCGAGTGCTTTTTTTATGATGGCAATGCCAGGGTGCTTGTCATTAAAGATGCCTAATTCATGTGGTCTATAGCCAGTAATAATAATTCGCTCTAGCAAAAAAACGCCCCCTAAGCTGTATAGTATGTGTAATCATAGTATACAGTAGGAGGCATTTGAAAACGAATTTCTATATGTTGTTGTAAAAGTTGATAGTTAATTGATCTATTAACAGCTCGGAAGGACCGATTGTTAAAAATGTGTGGAGGGGAAAGAAACAGTACTACTTAATGCCTTACTATATTAAAATGCAAACAGTGTTAAAACTACAGCAACGGCAGTACAGATTCCTAAAAACCACCATGTATCAGTAAAATCCTCTTTATAGTCGCTATTCATGTAAAGTACTCCCTTTCTGTTTTGTTTTTATCTGTCCGTTCCAAGACCAATTCGTCCATACACGCAGTACGGTTTCGAATGGTCCGCGTTTAAACTTCTTGAAATAGGCAAGGCTGAAAACGCATTGCAAGCTATACACGACGATTCCAAATAAAATACCGCCAAATACGCCTAACTTGCCGTATAAGCCTAAACCATATCCATAAAATACTGTTGTACAAATAATGGTTTGCATTAGATAATTGGTTAAAGATAGTTTACCGACACTTTCAAAAGCAGGAGCGAGACGTTGTACAGGGCGAGTTTTATAAAGTAAAGCTGCAAGGCAGACATAGCCAACTGCTAATAATTCAGATCCGCCTATTAATAACATTCCGGAAAAATTGGTTTCTATAAAACTTAGACTCTTACAAGTGAGACCTATTGGAACAAGCAGTGCGCCAAGTTTATACCATTTCTTTTCGTCGTCCATATTCACAAAAGCTTGCTTTTTAGCGAGCCCCATGCCGAAAAGGGTCAATGAAGTGGTATACAATGGTGCGAGAAAAATTAATAAGAGAAAGACTAAACCTTTATCATCCATGCCTGGAGGTACATCATTTGCACGGAAATCATAAATGTCTAAGTAGCTTCCATTTGCGTATACATTGTCGGCTTTCTCTATATAGGTTGCCATTTCTTTTTGTTCTTTTTTAGTTTCTTCTAAGGAACCAAATGATAAGGCTGTCATAAGTAATAAGAAGAAGCCAGCCCAAATAAATAAAGTTTTTGGTTTACGATTAATAAATGGGATTAAAAACAATATCATGAAACCGTAGGAAAATAGAATATCCCCGTCCCATAAAAACATTGAGTGTAACAAACCTAAGGCCATAAGCCCCGTTGCGCGGCGTAAAATGGACCATCGACTCTTATCTTTTTTTCTACGAATAGACTCTATAAGTTTAATAAGAGAAAAGCCAAATAAAATGGTGAAGATCGGCATAAATGAACCTTCTATAAAGATTTTTACAAAATATAGGGCTCCGTTATCGAGGGTGGAAAGATCTTTTAGTTCATCTTTGCCATACATGCCAAATTGGAAAATCAACAAATTTGCCATTAAGATGCCGAATAAGCTAAACCCACGCATTGTATCTATGAAGGTAACACGTTTTTTTGTCATTGCGTTTTATCTCCTTAATTGGTTATCTTATACATAGTGTAGTTGGTAAAGCTTATGGTGAAATGATGGCTACCTTAAAGTATTCTTAAAAGAAGGTGATAGCATGCAAGACGTGTCAATTTTAGTATTAGAGGACGAACGGGCAATTGCAGAAATGATTGAAATTATATTAAGAAAAGAAGGTTTTTTAAACATTACACTCTGCGACACTGTTCAAGAAGCAAAAAAGAAAATGGAAATGAAGGTTTTTGATTTTTATCTATTAGATATTATGCTTCCAGATGGTAGTGGACTGGATATGGCGAATATAATTCGAGAGCAAAGTGAAGCACCTATATTCTTTTTAACTGCAAAAGGTAGTGATGCAGATAAGCTTCGTGGTTTTATGAATGGCGCAGACGATTATATTACGAAACCATTTAACCCGCTAGAGCTTGTTGCGAGGGTTAAGGTGCAACTGACAAGATATATAAAGAAAAAAGATGTGCCAGAAAGTCATATATTTTCATGTAGTCGGTTTACATTCGATATCGATGCAGCAGAGGTAACAGTAAATGGCACAAAGGAAATTATTAGTGGTAGGTTATTTCACCTATTGAAATACTTATGTGAAAATGCGGGGCAAGTATTATCGAAGGAACAAATTTACGAGCGTGTATGGGGTGACTGTTTGTTTGATGATAATACCGTGATGGTACATATTCGAAAACTCCGTGAAAAAATAGAGAAGAAACCTGGTAAACCAACCTGCATTATTACAGTGAGGGGGATTGGTTATAAGCTTGTTGGAGATGTTCATTCATGAAGCCAGCTAGAAGATTAACGCTTCGTTTTGTGTCTTATTTCATCATTTTTTATTTACTAATCATTACAGGCTTTATTATAAGTTTGGTGTTTTTTGTAATCTTTATTAATCTTCATGTCGGTGACGATATTCATATAATGTCTTCCTCTGAAATTAAAGATGATGCTGTCGTAGAAAAAGGGGATTCCATTAAGATTGCGGATTATTTAGTGAAGCGAGCCGAGGAGAACTTAGGGCAATTATATTTGTTCAATCGATCGATGGACATTGTTGATTACACGGGAGAAACTTGTGAACTATGTGGAATGCCAGATAACGAAATAACGACTCTTAAACGGCCAGGAATGCACACGTGGGAGATTCCAAAATACCATTTATTATTCCTCCCGGCTTTACCTGTCCAACCGTTTTTTGAGGAAGTAGTTCAGGAGTGGAAAGATAAAGGAGAGATTCCTTCTGAACTGCTCCAGCGTTTACAGGATAAGAAGGTATCAGTTGAAATCTATAATGAGCAGTGGGATCGTGTAGAAGTCATTGGTGAGCGCTATAAAAAACTTCATAAGCCTCAATTGCTCGAAGAAAACTACGATATTTTTGAGTACAAAGAGCTTACGGGAAATGCTTTATTAGAGGATGGATCGACACTAGTTGTACGTATGCCCAATCCAGCGTATAAGCCGTTTGACGAGCCTTTTAATAAAGCGATGCTTTTATTTATCTCCATCTTCTTTGGCGGACATATTATATTGCTAATAGGGATTATTTTTTTATCGGTTAGCATTTCCCGTCAGTTTGTTCGCCCGCTTGTTTATGTAATATCTCGAATCGAGCTATTAGCACAATTCGACTACAGTAAAGTAATAGATAAAAGTATCCACCATCTGAAGACAGGGAAGTTAAAAAGGAAATTTAAACTATTTGAGCCAGTTGATGAATCGATTAATAATTTATCAAAGCGCCTTTCCTCCAATGAAAGACAGATTAAACATGCGGAGCAATTACGTGAGGAATGGATAACGGGCTTATCGCATGATTTAAAGACACCGTTAAGCTCTATTTATGGTTATTCAACAATGCTTGCTTCTGAGGACTATGAGTGGACGAAGGAAGAAATGCGCGTCTTTGCAACTACGATGCAGGAAAAGGCAACGTACATGGATGCCCTTATACGAGACTTAACATATACGTACCAATTAAAAAATAGAGCGATCCAGCTTGAAAAAGTGTTGATACCACTCGCTGTCTGGTTACCTCAATTTGCAGATGAGCAAGTGTCTGTAAAGGTTTATGGTGATGTCGTGCTTGAAGCTGACGAGCTTTTATTAAAGCGTATTTTGGATAATCTTATAACCAATGCTAAAAAGTATACGCCTGACGGTACAAAGGTGAACGTAGAAGCGCAAAATATAGGCAAGGAAATTATGCTGACAATTGCCGACCAAGGTCCGGGAATTCCCCAAGCGGAGCTTGATAACCTCTTTGAGCGATATTATCGAGGTACAAATACTACAGACGATACAACGGGTACAGGTCTAGGATTGGCTATTACTAAGCAGTTAATTGATTTGCATGGAGGTACGATTAGTGTCCAATCAGGAGCGGAAGGTACAGTTTTTATATTGAAGTTTACATGTAAGTAGTAGTTTTCGGCCTCAAAGTTGGGGGCGTTTGTGAAAATGAATGTCAGTATATAAGTTGGTTGGAGTGGAGGCTGGGCGACGCCTTCGTGACCAACATCGTGCTATTGTTGCTGCCGCTTCGCTTTCACGCAGTCCAAAATCTTTTGCTGTCGCTTCGCTTTCGTACATACAAACACGTTGCTGTCGCTACATTGCACTCACGCTTTCGCGCAAAAGACATCTAGACCCTGCAGCGCAGCGAAGCGGCTCATCGGACGCCCCAGGAAGCTCTGCTCTGTGCGAAAGCGAAGCGGCAGCTACAAAGCGCCCAGTCGGAACGGAAATCAACGCCACATTATGGAGATGGCTAGTTTTTGATTGAAGAGGTAAAGTAAAACACTGTTATTTAGGGCAGTACAAGTGATGAAACATTCACCTTGTACTGCCCTTTTTGTGATATTGAACATTAGAGTGTAATTTTTTAGGGGATTACCCCTATATGAACGGCTCTCTCTTAAAACTATTATTAAGGTGTAAAAGTTGTATACGAAAGACAGCATGATAAGGAGGATGCACACATGAAGACTTCTTTTAAAGTAGTCATCGTTGGAGGAGGAACTGCTGGTATTTCAGTAGCGGCACGCTTACTTCGTCAATCTCATTCACTTCAAGGGGAGATTGCCATCATAGATCCTGCGGAAAAACATTATTATCAACCACTCTGGACATTGGTGGGAGGGGGTGCGGCAAATAAGTGGGACTCTGAACGTGAGATGCTTTCTGTTATCCCTGAAGGAGCTGTTTGGTTAAAAGAGGCTGTTAGTAGTTTTGACCCTAGTCAAAACCAGGTAATAACACTAGGCGGTACAACATACACGTATGACTTTTTAGTAGTTGCTGGTGGGATAGAAATTAACTGGGGTGCTATTAAAGGGCTGAAAGAGGCATTGGGGACTAAAAATGTATGTAGTAATTATTCTTTTAAGCATGTTGATTATACGTGGGAAACGATCCGTAATTTTAAAGAAGGGACAGCGTTATTTACACATCCAAACTCACCGGTAAAATGTGGCGGTGCTCCACAAAAAATTATGCATTTAGCAGAAGACCATTTTAATAGAGTCAATGTTCGTGACAATATTAACGTTATTTTTGGTTCGGCCAATCCGGCGATTTTCGATGTTTTGAAATATCGTGATGCACTGGAAAAGGTCATAGAGCGGAAAAAGATTGATGCTCGATTCCGTCGTAATTTAATTGAAATTAAGGCTGAAGAAAAAATAGCTATTTTTGAAAATTTAGATACAGGCACATTAGAAGAGATTAAATACGACATGATTCACGTGACACCTTATATGTGTTCACCCGAATTTATACGGACGAGTGCATTAGCAGACGAATGTGGCTGGGTAGATGTCGACAAGTTTACTTTGCAACATAAAAAGTATAGCAATGTGTTTGGAATAGGCGATAACGCTAATCTACCAACATCGAAAACGGGTGCAGCTATACGCAAGCAAGCTCCTGTCGTTGCACAAAATCTTATTGCTTTAATGAGACGACAGCCAATGACGCAAACGTATGATGGCTACTCCTCTTGCCCAATTGTAACAGGCTACAACAAACTGATATTGGCGGAGTTTGATTACAATAAAGAACCTGTTGAATCTATGCCCTTCAACCAGGCGGTGGAAAGATCCAGTATGTATTTTATGAAAAAGGATTTACTACCTATTATGTACTGGGATGGGATGTTGAAAGGCACTATGTAATTACGAATGAAGGGAGGCGACAAGCATGGCTAATGCTACGGTAAGTATGAGCAAGGAATTATATCAAATAATCGAAACGCTTGAGAAGCCAGAAGTTCGAGACTCTTTACAGCGCTTGTTGGAAAAATTACCGAATGTAGAGCAAACGATAGAATCAGCAGAAAATGTTGTGGGTTTTGGAAAAGCAGTACTAACTGATGACAAGACGATAGATAGATACGAGCAATATGTCTCTACTTATAATGTAGGCTCAGAAACGATAATAGCTATTGTTCAGCTGATGGAGAAGTTGCCAAAGCTTGTTCAAATCATTCATCAGTTAGAAAACATCATTGATTTTGGTACAGCGGTACTTCAGGATAAACAAACGACAGAATATACAATGAATAACTTAAAGAGCTATACCGATTCCTACGTTGAAAAAGGTAAGACGGGTATGGAGTTCTTCAGAATGGTACAGCAAAGAGTAGAAGAGAAGCCTCAACATATCAATGTTTTTTCAATTATTAAATGGACGAAAGATCCTTCTGTTCAAAAAATACTTAATTATGTTCAATCTGCACTAGATATTTTAAAAGAAAAAAACTGAGTAAAGGGGAGTTTTACACATGTTATTACGATATTTTTACGATGAAAAATTAGCGCACGCTTCTTATGCTGTGGGATGTCAGGCGAAAGGTGAAATGGTCATTGTTGACCCGATGCGTAATATTGAGCCATATCTTGCGTTAGCAGAAAAAGAAAAGATGCAAATTGTTGGCGCGTTAGAAACGCATATTCATGCCGATTTTGTAGCTGGGTCTCGTGAGTTAGCAGACCGTGTTGGAACAACGATGTATATTTCTGACGAAGGGGATGCTGATTGGAAGTATCAAAATCTTGAAGGAATTCCGCATCAATTATTAAAAGATGGTGATGAATTTACTATAGGTAATCTTATTTTTAAAGTCATGCACACACCAGGACATACGCCAGAAAGTATCTCCTTCTTATTAACGGATCGTGGCGGTGTAGCAGATAAGCCGATGGGGATTTTTACAGGTGACTTTGTTTTTGTAGGTGATATTGGACGCCCTGATTTATTAGAAAAGGCTGCTGGTATTCAAGGTACATCACTATCTGGTGCAAAAGCGATGTTTACATCATTAGAACGCTTTAAGGCTTTACCAGATTATATGCAGATATGGCCAGCTCATGGAGCAGGTAGTGCTTGTGGTAAAGCATTAGGCGCTGTGCCATCTTCAACAGTTGGGTATGAGAAGCAATTCAACTGGGCTATGCAGTTTGATGATGAACAAAAATTTGTTGACGCATTACTAAATGGTCAGCCGGAACCTCCTTATTATTTCGCTGTTATGAAGCGTGTCAATAAAGTAGGGATAGAACTTCTTAAGAACTTACCACCAGTAAAGGCAGTGTCAAATTATGAAGAGATTACTCAACTTCTTGCGGATGGGAAGCAAGTGATTGATACTAGATTGGCGGGAGATTTCTCACAAGGATTTATCGCAGGTACACTAAATATCCCTTACAATAATTCATTGACCAATTGGGCTGGTTGGTTAGTAGATTATACAAAACCGTTATATTTATTAATTAATCCTTCCCAACTAGATGATGTTTTAATAGCATTACGTTCTATTGGTATCGACAATGTTGTTGGTTATGGAGATGTGACGAAAGTATTGGAAGAGGCTACTTCTCTAGATAGTTATGAAAATATAACTCCTTTAGAAGCAAAGTCGTTCATTGAAAGTGAAAAAGTTCATGTGCTTGATGTGCGCAATCAAACAGAATATGATGCAGGGCATATTGAAAATGCTCAACATATTATGGTTGGTACATTAGCTAGACGTTTAGATGAATTGCAAACTAATAAAAAAATTGTTGTTCAATGCCAAGGTGGTGCTCGTTCTGCAATTGCTGTAAGTGTGCTAAAAGCAAACGGCATTCACGACGTTGTAAATTTAACAGGTGGCTATATGGCTTGGCAACAAGAGGTAGTGACTAAATAAATGAGGTTGTTCTAAAAGAAAAATAGCATACTAGGGATCCTAGTCTGCTATTTTTCTTTGCTTATAAGGTTTAGTAAGGCGTTATGAGATTCGTCGATGAAATGCTAAACGAATTTAGACAACCTTTTTTCTCGATAAAAGGGGTTAAAAAATGATTATTGTAAATTTGAGTATATTCCTTCTTATTATTGGTAGAATTATTTATAAACGGCATATCCCGGTACGGCAAATACAAGAGTGTTTACTACAAGAGTTGCATGTGGGAATGGCTATAGTGGATGTACGTGATTATAATGACTCTTATAAATCACCTACACCAAATGCATTAAATTTACCAATTGCTTATTTAGTACGTCACATGCATGAACTACCCAAAAAACCACTTCATATCATTGCATCAACACAGCTAGAAAAAAATATGAGTGTTCGCATCATTCGGAAAGCAGGGCATGAAGTGAGGAGTTATAGCTTAATAGAAGAAAAAGTATAGGGTCAATTATGCTGGGGTAACAAGTAAACTAAAGGGGGGCTTTATGCCTTTTTTAACTTCTTTCAGCGGGTGTCCAAACATCCGCTGAAATATAGGAACTCAGTCTAAGAACGCCACGTCCTGTGGCAATTTATCTGTGCGACAGCAACACACAACTGAGTGACCACCATCGTATTGGCCTAAAGCCTCCGGCGGATGTCATGGAATCGGAGAGGAGTTCGCATAGGATGCTAGCCTAAAATCATCGCATTCATGCGATAACGGCTATCTGACCTGCATCGGTAAAAACGCCACGTCCTGTGGCATTACCGAAATGACCGACATCGTGTCGGCCTTCACGCAGGCCTAAGCACAAAACCGATTCCGGACGCAATTATGGAGGTATAATTGATCTAGGAGTGTGTTTAGATTGGAGAAAGAACAACTGAAAAATAAATATTTACAGCAAATATTTCAATATATTCAAGATGGCATCATCATAATGAATCAAAACCGTGAAATTTTAATGATGAATCCCTCTGCGAAGCGGTTATCGGGATGGGAATTAGGAGATCGAGTGCCCTTTTGTTCATTTTGCGAAAATCGTCAAAAATCTCCAAAAGAACATACATGTTATTTAATAGAGCATAATGAGGTTCCTTATTTTTTATCGAAAATGCCGACGTATCATGGGAGTAAGATAGATGTTGAAATGAGCACGGCACTGATGTATACAGATAGTAACGAGCAAGCGTTTCTTCTTGTGTTGCGCGATCAGACCCTTCAGTTAAAGGAAGAAGAGGCTCGGATTTCAAAGCTGATTATTAAAAAGTTGATTGAGGCAAAAGAGGAAGAACATAAAAGGCTTGCGCAAGAATTACATGATGGCGTTGGCCAATCATTATATACAATATCTGTTGCATTGCAGGCGGTTGAATCTTATGTCAAAGACAATGAAAAACTAAATACGTATATCGAAGAAGTACGCAATGAGCTAGAGCAAGTAATGAATGATATTAAATTGTACTCCTATCAGCTTCGCCCCCATAGTATAGATCAGTTAGGAATTACACCTACGTTAAGCACCCTTGTCGATTCAGTGCAAAAGGTACATCCTGATATTGCTATATCGTTAGAAACAGATTTTGAAGAACGGTGCCATCCATCTGTAGAAATCAATATTTATCGCGTCGTGCAGGAGGCTTTACACAATATTACTAAATATGCAAAGGCCACTAAAGTCGTCATTCGCCTCGAAAAGAAAGCTACAAATTTATCACTTTATATAGAAGATAATGGCATAGGGTTTGATTTGCAGTACGTGAAAAAAGAAGGGCTCGGTTTAAAACATATGGAGGAGCGAATTACACTATTAGGGGGATCATTTAATATTAATTCGGCTCACAATAAAGGTACTAAAATTAGCATTCAAGTACCTAATTGGAAGGATGACTATAGATGATTCGTGTTTTAGTAGTAGATGATCATGTGCTAATCCGTAAAGGGATTGTACTTTTATTGGAAAATTATAAAGATGTGCAGGTTGTAGGTGAAGCGGGTGATGGAGCGGAAGCAATCACTCAGGCAATATCATTAAATCCGGATGTCATTTTAATGGACGTATCTATTCCGAATGGGTTAGATGGGTTTACGGCTACTCAAGAGATTCATAAGCAAATGCCTAACGTGAAAATTATTATGTTAACAATGCATAATGAAGTTGCTTATATTCAAAAAGCGATTGCTGTTGAAGCTCATGGCTATATTTTAAAAAATAGTCAAGGTGGAGTTCTCTATGAGGCTATCCGCGCTGTATATAGTGGCCGTATATATTATGACGTGGGTATTCCACAGGAGCAGCTAAATAAATTGTTTGAACATAAAGGGCATGAAGAACAATGCATTTTAACTGTGCGTGAGCAGGAAATAATGAGGTTAACAGTTCTAGGATATACGAATGTCCAAATTGCTGGGCAACTATATATTAGTAGTAAAACGGTTGAAAATCATAAATCAAATATTATGCAAAAACTCGATTTAAGTAATAAAGCAGAGCTTATACAGTATGGGCTTGCAAATAACTATATGTAACAGCGTATTGCGGTCAGGATTTGGTGCAATACGATTATAGTAATATATGTCTATTTGATAAAATAATGGGTTGATTTACGTTCCTACTAGCGCTTTCTTGGAGCTGCTGAGTGGCGACTCCTGCGGGATAGATTGAAGCCAAGTCCGCGGGAAGGGCCAGCTCGGAGTAAAAATCAACCTTTGTTTATTGATACACATCATTTTAAATTTATTTTTATCAGCAAGTTGGGATCACTCGAATGATGAGTGATCTTTTTTACTTTTTAAAAATAATTTTCAATATTGTCACAGTGAGTAAAGCTAATAGTGGAAAACCCCTATATGTCTGGAATTACAGCGGGACTATACTGAAAGCACATAAATAAAAGGAGATGCAAGCACAGTGGATATAACATTTATAATTGTGATTTTCCTGATTGGATTCGTTGGATCTTTTGTGTCCGGTATGTTGGGGATAGGCGGTTCAATCATTAAATACCCAATGCTACTATATATTCCACCACTTTTTGGCTTAGTGGCATTTTCTGCACATGAAGTTTCAGGTATTAGTGCGGTACAAGTGTTTTTTGCTTCGATTGCAGGCGTTTGGGCATATCGAAAGGGTGGCTATCTTAATAAGCCCCTTATTCTATATATGGGAGGAGCCATTTTAGCTGGTAGCTTTGTCGGGAGCTACGGATCACAGTTTTTATCTGAAAGTGGTGTGAATGTCGTATACGGGATTTTAGCCTTGATTGCAGCTGTGATGATGTTTATTCCTAAGAAACAAATTGATGATAAGCCGATGAAGGAAGTAACCTTCAACAAGCCGTTAGCAGCAATTTTAGCATTTATTGTTGGGATTGGCTCAGGAATTGTTGGTGCTGCAGGTGGTTTCTTACTTGTTCCGATTATGCTTGTAGTACTCGGGATTCCAACACGCATGACGATAGCTACTAGTTTAGCCATTACGTTTATCTCATCCATCGGTGGAACAATCGGTAAGTTAATGACAGGACAAGTCGAGTACTATTCCGCAGGTATTATGATAGTGGCAAGTTTACTGGCGGCTCCTCTTGGGGCAAAAGTAGGTAAAAAAATGAATACAAAAATTTTGCAAAGTATTTTAGCCGTACTCATCTTAGCGACAGCGATTAAAATTTGGGTTGATCTATTATGATGAAAAAACAAAAAGTGGCTGCCTATAAATCACATGAAAAAAAACTAATAATTATAAGTTTTTTAGTAGCAGGGATAATGTTTCTTTCAATTATTGGAAGATTTTTTGGTGCCTAGGAGATGAAATGAAATGAATGATTCAGCTGTAATGTGGAGTCGGGCCTTAACAGAGTTAACATTGTCTTTCCATATCGTTTACGCAACAATTGGCGTCGGTATACCTTTGATGATTATGATTGCTCAATGGGTTGGATTGAAAAATAATGACGAACACTATTTATTACTCGCAAGAAGATGGGCAAGAGGATTTGTGATTACCGTGGCAATTGGTGTTGTCACAGGTACTGCGATAGGATTACAGCTATCACTACTATGGCCAAACTTTATGGAGTTGGCAGGTCAGGTAATCGCATTACCATTGTTTATGGAAACATTCGCGTTCTTTGTTGAAGCGATATTCTTAGGGCTTTATTTATATACATGGGATCGATTCAAAAATCCAAAGCGACATCTATTATTATTGGTCCCAGTAGCTATTGGTGCTTCTATGTCGGCCGTTTTTATTACGATTGTGAATGCATTTATGAATGCACCGCAGGGCTTTGATCTTGTAGATGGAGAGCTTGTAAATATTCAACCAGTACTAGCAATGCTAAATTCTGCAATGCCAACGAAGGTAGCGCATGTATTAGTAACATCTTATATGACGTCAGCATTTTTATTAGCTTCTATTGCAGCTTATCGTATGCTGCGAGGATCGAAGCATATGTACCACAAAAAAGCATTATATCTTTTATTAAAACTTGGACTAGTGTTTTCGCTAGCAGCACTGATTGTAGGTGATTTTTCTGGGAAGTATTTAGCTGAATATCAACCAGAAAAATTAGCTGCTGCTGAATGGCATTTTGAAACAAAAGAGGATGCATCGCTTGTGCTATTTGGAGTATTAGATGGGAAAGAGGTGAAATATGCCATTAAAGTACCGTATGTATTGAGTGTATTGGCGCATAATAATCCTTTTGCGGAAGTAAAAGGTTTAGATCAATTTCCTGAGGATGAACAGCCGCCACTCTATATCCATTATTTGTTTGACATCATGGTAGTCATCGGAACTTTACTAATTGTCGTTGCAGCTATTTATGTGCTAGGTAAGTGGCGAGGATGGATGATAGTTTCTTCAAAAAGTTTTAAGAGAATAGTAGTGGCAGGTGGTCCGCTATCGCTTATTGCTGTTGAGGCGGGCTGGTGGTTTGCGGAAGTAGGGCGTCAGCCTTGGATACTTCGTGGATATATGAAAACGGCGGAAGGTGCTACAACAAGTGGCCAAGTCGATACGATGCTAATACTATTTGCGGGGCTGTATATTGTATTAGCGGTAGGAAGTATCCTTGTACTTATTCGTATGTTCCGTAACAATCCGATTGAACGTGAAATTGAAGAACATAAGCAAGTGGAAGGATGTGCAGGGCAATGAGTTTGGAAATATTAGGAATTTCAGTACTGTGGTTATTTCTATTCGGCTATGTCATTGTTGCGTCCATAGACTTTGGAGCGGGCTTCTTTAATGCGTATAGTGTCTTGATTGGAAAAGACCAAATACTTGCCAATGTTATTAAACGCTATTTATCTCCGGTGTGGGAAATTACAAATGTCTTCCTTGTATTTTTCTTTGTTGGAATGGTAGGTTTCTTTCCTCAAACAGCTTATTATTACGGCACAATTTTGCTAGTGCCTGTCAGTATCTCATTAATATTAATAGCAATTAGAGGGAGTTATTATGCATTTGAATCCTACAGTGAAAAAGGTGGACATATTGGTTATACAATGATGTACGGAATTACTGGTTTATTTATACCTGCATCCCTATCTATTGTGTTAACGATATCTGAGGGGGGATTTGTAAAAATTATAAATGAAGAACCGCATTTACAAATTGCTAAACTTTTCACGAATCCATTAACTTGGTCTATTGTGCTATTAAGTATAGTGGCAGTTTTGTATATTTCGGCCGTTTTCTTAACATGGTATGGGAAAAGAGCGCGGGATGAACATGCCTCTAATTTAATGAGAAAATATGCTCTCTGTTGGTCTTTGCCGCTCGTAATAAGTGTAATAGGGATTATGGTGGAGTTAAAGGGACATGTGCCTGAGCATTATGAAAATATGTTAAGTCTTTGGTGGTTTTTCGCCATTTCAGGTGTGCTATTTCTTTTAACACTAGTTCTTTTATTTAAAAAGAAAAACTATGGCATAGCCGTCTTTTTAATGGTTGCCCAGTTTGGATTTGCATTTTTCGGCTATGGTATTTCACATTATCCGTATTTACTGTATCCGTATTTGTCGGTCTATGATAGCTTTACAAATGAAACAATGGCAATTGCGTTAGTGATAGCGTTTGTTGGAGGATTAGTTCTACTCATCCCTTCACTATATTTAGTAATGAAATGGTTTGTGTTTGATCGTGATTATGCTTGCGGTAAACATGATCACCATGCATAGGGGGAATTATAATGAATCAATTTATTATTTTGTATGCACCTTTTCTTGTAGTAGCTATTAGCATTGCGGTTGGCTTTTGGATAGGACCGAAAGATCGTCAAATTAAGTGATAAATGTATTCATCATTGTATGTGTGTTGATTTCCGTTCCTCTATCGCTAATCCCATAGGAGTCGCCCAGTCGTAACGAAGATTACCTTATAGATTTATCAAATGCGCATAATAAATTAATTTAATAGCATAAAAGCCTGGAAAAAAGAGCTAGATGGAAAGTCATGAATGTTTGACTTTCTATATAGCTCCTTTTGTTTATGTGGTTATTTTAAGCACCGCTCAGATGGTCGCTCAATTTTTACATAGCGCCACAAGCTATTAGCGATGTCACGTGCCTCTTCGGCGTGTACGGTTCCAACGAATGCTTTACGGAAAGGTGTAAGAAGTGATTCGATAATAAAGAGCTTTGGTTTCTCACGCTGTAATTCCTCTAATAAGAATTCCACGTATTCTAACCCTTCAACTGTTTCGTTCTTAGCTAATCCTTTTTTAAAGCCTGTTAATTGCTCGATAACCATTTCCTTATTAACTGTTTTAAAATTCGCGACATTTTGAATCGTATTGATCATTTCTGTACTAATGATGATTTCTTTTGATTCGAGCATAACAGGTATAATTACGCTAATATTGCGTAATGCTACACGTACAATGGCTTCTCGATTTATATATTTATAGTCAGCAATTAAGACTGCGCGTAATGTAAGGTTAATCATACCAAGTGTCTGCACGGCGCATTCATAGCTAATTGGACTAATTTCTTCTCCAAAAACTTGCACAAGTCGATTGGCGAGCCACTCCAACTCTTGTAAATAATAGTTTAAAATTATTTTTTTTAATTCGATATCCTTGGAGTGAAAAATCGATTCAAAAATTTGAATTAAATTATGTTCTCGATTGACATACATGAGTACTGCAACTTGCTGTGTTAATACTTCTAAATCAGTAGGATCTTTACCATAAAGAAGTTCGTGGCGGCGATTACTTGCCTCTTCGCGTCCTTCGTCTAATATGGCGATTAAACATTCATTTTTAGAAGAAAAATGATTATAAAATGTGCCCTTTGAAATTTTTGCTGCACTAATGATGTCGTTCATCGATGCATCCACGAATCCTTTTTCGATAAAAAGAGCACGGGCAGCAGTGATAATTTGTCTTTTTCTTTTGTTCATAACCTCACCTTTTTAAAAAATATTATACTCTTATTCTATATTGAAAACGCTTATATATCAATGTTTTTTAAATTTTATAGACTTAATTGTTGAAAAAAATAGACTGCGAGTATAAAATAAGTTTTATCGAAAATAACAAGAAAGAATTGAGGGATATAAATGAATAGTGAGCAAACATTGAAAAAGCCCCCCTATGGCATGATTAGTATTTTATTTGTGGGTGCTTTTGTTGCTTTTCTAAACAACACATTGTTAAATGTTGCATTACCAACAATCATGAAAGATTTTGGTATAACGTATTCATCCGTACAATGGCTCGCAACAGGCTATATGCTTGTAAGTGGTATTTTAGTACCTGCTTCAGCATTCTTTGTAACGCGCTTTAAAAATAGACATTTATTTATTGTAGCGATGTCAGTCTTTACAATTGGTACGGCTATGGCTGGATTTGCACCTAACTTCGGTACACTTTTAGCAGGTCGTATGGTGCAAGCAGCAGGGGCTGCAAGTATGTCACCACTTCTAATGAATGTAATGCTCATTAGTTTCCCAAAAGAAAAACGCGGAGCAGCAATGGGTATTTTCGGTTTAGTGATGATTTCTGCACCAGCGATCGGGCCTACATTATCAGGATATATTGTTGAGCATCACGATTGGCGTATGCTATTCCAAATGATTATTCCATTTGCTGTCATTAGTTTATTATTTGGTATTTGGAAATTAGAAAACGTGATGGATACACGTGAAGTACATTTAGATGTCCCATCAGTGCTATTATCTACAATTGCATTCGGTGGTATTCTATATGGTTTCAGTACGGCAGGGGATAAAGGCTGGTCAAGTCCTTGGGTATATGGCACAATTTCAGTTGGTCTACTTGCTTTAATCATCTTCATATTTAAACAATTACGTATGGAACAGCCTTTGCTAGAATTACGTATATATAAATATCCAATGTTTGCGTTGGGATCAGCTATCTCGGTTATCGTCTCAATGGCTATGTTTTCTGGGATGATTTTAACACCTGCTTACGTACAATCAATTCGTGGGATTGAACCATTCGAGGCGGGCTTAATGATGCTTCCTGGGGCACTTGCAATGGGCATTATGTCGCCGATTACAGGGAAACTATTCGATAAATTTGGACCGCGTGTACTAGCGATTATCGGTTTAACGATTACAACGATTGCGTCATTCGGTTTAACAAAGTTAGAAATAGATTCAAGCTATACATTTATTGTGTCATTGTACACAATTCGTATGTTTGGTTTGTCAATGGTTATGATGCCAATTATGACAAACGGTTTAAACCAATTACCACAAATGATGAACCCGCACGGTACAGCAATTAATAACACTGTACAGCAAGTAGCAGGGGCAATTGGTAGTGCCGTGATGGTAACGTTCATGAATAACCGTACAAAAGCAAAAGCTGAAGAATTAATTGCAGAAGCAAAAGCCAATGCAGCGCAATCAGGTGTTGCATCAACACCAGAACAAATGCAACAAATGCTGGATCAGATTAAACAAACGGCTTTATTAGATGGTATTACACACTCATTCTTCATTGCGGCTTGTATTACCGTTCTTGCACTTGTACTTGCGTTCTTCTTAAAACGCGTTAAAGTTGAAAGCGCAGCGGCTTCAATGGATTTGAAAAAAACAACTAAATAATAATGAGTTGATATGCTCCCTAAGGTAGACGGATGAAAAATATCTGTTTATCGAAGGGGAGTTTTTTTGATGCATTATAGCAATACGTATCGTTGTATGGGAATCAAAATAGCACGGATATTAGCAAAAGTTAAAGGGTGGATGGATATTTTAAAATATCCTAACTTTTTGCGCTAATGTCCGTGCCAATTATTCTAATCATTGTTTTTAAATAATGCTCCTGGCCAAAACGCATATTTACCGAGAACAGTAGTAATAGCAGGTACCAGCAATGGACGTACAATGAATGTATCAAGCAACACGCCAATTGCCGTAACGACACCGAACTGAACAAGTACTTGAATAGGTAAGGTAGCAAGGACAGCGAATGTTCCAGCTAAAATTAGACCAGCAGATGTAATAACGCTTCCTGTTCGTACGACACCTTCCTCAATAGCTGTTAAATGATCCACTGTTCTGCGTTTTTTCCAAATTTCCGAAATCATAAAGATGTTATAATCTTCCCCAAGAGCCACTAAAAATACAAATGCATAGAGTGGAATTGCTCCTGAAATGGCATCTGCCCCCATTACATGGTGTAAAATTAGCCAACCTGCACCAAGTGCCCCGAAATAAGAAATAATAACTGTTGCTAATAAGTAAACAGTAGCTGTTATGGAACGTAGATAAATGAATAATAATAAAGCAATTAAAGCAATCATTGTTGGCATAATAACAGTTTCATCGCGTACAGTTAATTGCTGTGTATCATATTGACTAGCTGTTTCGCCGCCAATCCAAATATGTTTATCTGCATCTTTTATACCTTCATCCTCAAGCATTTTTATAACCGCTGCTTTAAGCTCTGGAATATGAGCTAACGATTCCTTAGCATAAGGATTCGCGTTTAAAGAAATCTCGTACAATTGGATAGTATTATTTTTCTCTCCAATTCGGCGATCTGCAACACTATCAATATAAGAGATTTCAGCTAATTGCTGCTGCAAGCGGATATCTATACCCTCAGTATCAATGACGAGCTGAACTGGAGCTAATTCCCCAGGTGAAAAATTTTCTTCTATTAAATTAAAGCCTTCGCGGGATGGCATATTCTCAGGAAATGATGATAATAGATCAAAAGTATACTGAATACGTGGTACGAATGCTGCTAACCCACCAAGGAACAGTAAAGTGACAACAATGACCACCCATGGTTTATGCGTTACAGTGCGCCCGATTGTGCGGCTTATTTTATGTGTTGGTTTGTGCTGTTTTTTTCCTTTTTTATTAGCCATATCCTCTGTTCGTGGTATGAATGGGAAGAAGGCAACGCGACCTATAATAACAAGAATTGCTGGAAGTACAACTAACGCTGCAACACCCATCACCAGTACACCAAAGCTAAACGGAATTGCAAAGCGTTGGAATGCACCATAATGGGCAAGGCTAAGAGTAGCTAAACCGATAACAACCGTTAATGCACTCATCATAATCGCACCGCCAGACTCCTTTATAGTAAGCTTCATGGCAGTAGTCTTATCTTCAATATGAAATAATATCTCTCGATACTTTGATATTAAAAATAAACAATAGTCTGTACCTGCTCCAAAGAGTAATACAGTCATAATAGAGACAGCTTGCGAGTCCTTATCGACCCATCCATGATCAGCGAAAAAACCGAGCGTTGGACTTATAACGACGTAGGCAAGAGCAACAACAATTAATGGAATAATGGCTAATAACGGTGAACGATAAATAATAATTAGTAATACTAAAACAAGGAGCACTGTCGCAATTAGTAATTTAACATCAGCTTGGGAGAATAAGCCAACAGCATCCGTAGCGATACCAACCGGTCCAGAATAACGCACATGAAGATTGTCACTAACTAAGTCTTTATCTAGTTGGATATTATACTTATCCATTGTTTTTGTTAATGTCTTTAAACTCTCTCGCAACGCATCCGTAGTCACGCCTTTTTCAAAGAAAACAGGAGTTACAATTGTTGTGCCATTGTCAGATGCAGACGCTAAAAAGGCTTGAGGTGGCATGTTATCATATGGTGGAATAACAGTTTGATTTGCTAAAGGTTTAGCTTTAAGCTCTCCATAAACTCTTTGGATAGCAACAAAATCATCAGTAGTTAGCCCGCTATCTCGATGCCAGACGAGTAATAATGGTGTACCTGCATCATTCGGAAATTGTTCTGCAATAATAGTTGCTGCCTGCTGAGACATTTCACTTTCGGGTAAATTTTTACTAGATTCACTCTTGATACTATTAATCTGTGGCCAGGTAAATGACAGTACAACAACAAGTGAAATCCAAAGGGCAAGGGCTAAAAAACGCCCTTTTTTACTTGTTACCATTGAGCCCCATTGCTCTAGTGGGTGCTTTTTCATTTAAAGACCTCCTCCGTTTCATGTAAGTAATTTTAATTATATATACCGGAAGGTTAATTAATCAATTGTAAAAAAATTATATGCTATACTATGTCTAAAATGAATCCTTTATAAGGGGGCGAACTTGTTGAAGCAGTCACCGCGTGTTCTCGGAAGACCTCGCCATGATGAGAATGCGAAACCAAAAAAAGATATTGTTCTTGAAACGGCAACAAGGCTTTTTATCAAAGAAGGCTATAAAAATATTTCGATGGCTGATGTAGCAAAAGCTTGTAACGTTACAAAGGCTACTATCTATTACTATTACCCGACTAAAGGGGATTTATATACATCAGCGTTGCTGGCAATGATGGATCAAATCAAACTTTCTATTTTACAGATATTGGAGGAGTCAATATCATTTAAAGATCGGTTGGAGAAGCTTGTTGAAATTCATTTATCGGCCACTGTAGATATTGATATGAAAAATTTTATGAGAGAAGCGACAATTAATTTATCGAAATCTCAGTTAAAAGAAGTGCAAGCATCAGAAAATAATATGTATAAAACGATAGAGCATGCGATGCAGTTAGAAATGCAACTAGGCACGATTCGAAAGGGGAATGCTACTTTTTTTGCCCATTCGTTTATGGCTTTAATGTCAGTAGGCTACGTTAAAGATGGGGAAGGGAAAAGGATATTTCAATCAGAAGCTATGGCCGCGAGAGAAATTATAGACTTTTTCTGGAAATCTGTTGAAAAATGATTTCTTTCATTTTATGTAGTATTAATGCTGAAAATAAAATAAGTATTACACAATCAATTTAGGGGAAGCTTAGATCAGAGGTATTTTAATAAATTTGAGATTAAAAATGTTGTATTTGGGATACAAAGCAAACTTAATTACAAATATATAGTTACAAATCAATGAATTTTGAAAAGATTGTCGAAATTGTGATTTAGCTCATTGAAATAATATACAAACAACCTTATAATGGAGGTTGTAACGTCACCACCAAGACAAGATAGGATGGAATTATGATGCGCTTTTTGCAAAATAAAGTTAACATTGTAATAACAAATTATACGAATTGCTATCCAGTTCTTGAGACTGGTGATTTGTAAGATATAAGCGCTGTAACGACTGTTAAGAAGTGCCTTAATGGTCTTTTTTACATGGAAGCAATAAAAATTAAAATAGTGATAGTGATGGCAAAGGAGAGTTCAAAATGTCAGAAACGAATAACCAAACACAGTCTGAACAATTAACTGTGAGTCAAGAACAATTGGATGTGCTAGATCAATTATTAAAGCCTGAGGTTCAGGAATCACTTACAACTTTAGTTGAACAATTACCAAAGTTAACTGAAATGATGACGCTATTAACAAAATCATATGAGTTTGCTCAAGCTGTTGCAACTGACGAAGTACTGAAAAATGATACTGTTGGTGCGGTAACAGAAATGGCAGGCCCAGTAGTAGGCTCAGCTAAAAATCTTGCAGCTACTGCAATTGAAGCGAAAGACCGTGCGTCTGAAAGCCAAGAAGTAATTGGTTTATTCGGTCTTATGAAAATGTTAAAAGACCCACAAGTTCAAGGTGTTTTCCGTTTTGTTAATGCTTTCTTACAAGTAAGCGCTGAACGTAAAGCTAAATAAGACTCGACTCGAGATATATTCAAAACGTACGGACGGAGGATTAATTAATCATGTCAAAAGAAATCGTCATCTTAGGTGCTGGTTACGCTGGCGTTTTAACTGCATTAACAGCACGTAAGTATCTATCAGCTGATGAAGCTAAAATTACTGTAGTAAACCAATTCCCAACACACCAAATCATCACTGAACTTCACCGTTTAGCTGGTGGTACTATTGCTGAAGGTGCTGTTGCTTTACCACTTAAAAAAATCTTTAAAGGTTTAGATATCGATTTACAAATCGCTAAAGTTACAAAATTCAACGTAGACAGTAAAAAAGTTGACCTAGATACTGGTTATACTTTAAATTACGATACTTTAGTAGTATCTTTAGGTAGCCAAACTGGATTCTTCGGTATCCCAGGATTAGAAGAAAACTCAATGGTACTTAAATCAGTGAACGAAGCAAACAAAATTAACAAACATATCGAAGATCGTATTAAAGCATATGCACAAACAAAAGACGAAGCAGATGCAACAATCGTTATCGGTGGTGGCGGTTTAACAGGTGTAGAGCTTGTTGGTGAAATCGTGGACAACTTCCCGAAAATCGCAGCAAAACACGGTGTTAACTTTGCTGACCTTAAAATTAAACTTGTTGAAGCTGGTCCAAAGATCTTACCAGTACTTCCGGATGTACTTATCCAACGCGCTACTGAAAGCTTAACAAAACGTGGCGTTGAATTCATTACTAGCACGCCTGTAACAGGTGTTGATGGTAATGTCATCTCTCTTAAAGATCGCGAACCAATCGTTGCCAATACGCTTATTTGGACAGGTGGGGTAGCTCCACTTCCAATCGTAGGCGAGTCTGGTCTTGCAGCAGACCGCGGTAAAGCTACGATTAACGAATTCTTACAATCTACATCTCATGATGATGTATTCGTAATCGGTGATGCATCTGTAGCATTACCAGCTGATGGCGGACGTCCGCTATACGCACCAACTGCACAAGTTGCATGGCAAATGGGTGAGTGCGCTGGATACAACTTATTCGCACAATACAAAAACCAAGAAATGAAGCCTTTCTCTGCAATTAACTCAGGTACACTTGCAAGCTTAGGTCGTAAAGATGCTGTTGCGACGATCGGTGCTAGCAACACACAACTTAAAGGCCTTCCTGCAACACTTATGAAAGAAGCGTCTAACATTCGCTATCTTACACACATTAAAGCGCTATTCGGCTTAGCATATTAATTTATATTTTTTCCAATTAAAACCACTTTTGCAATGGACAATGTCTGCTGTGAGGGTGGTTTTATATTTGAGGTATTTCTGTGGAATTGTGAAGAAAGTAGCAATATCTCTTAAACAAAACCGGATAAATTTGTTATTTGCTTTATTAATCGTTATAAAACAAGTAAAATTTATACATGTTATATAAGAAAATTTATCTAGAGGTGATAAGTTATGTTAACGATGTTTCAATCAAAAAAAGAGGATATAGAGCAATTTAAGATAAAAATAGATGAGCTTAATGCAAAGCTTGATAAAAAGGATCATGAATTCCAAATATTTTTAAATGACTTACATAAAGAACTTATTTCGACTATTGAACAACATGATATAGTCAATAATCAACATGTAGTTTTAGGGAAAATGGTTTCCAAAATTCTAGAGGAATTTAATAAAGTAGAAGATAGCACAATTCACTCTAACACGATATCTGAAAATGCACTTGAAAAAGGTAATTCTCTAATTACTTCATCAGATGAGATGGTGACACTTTCAATTGAAAGTAAACAAGCTGTCCAAGAAGTGGAGTATTTAATCGATTCTCTAGGTGAACAATCCCAAAAAACTTCATCGAGTATGAACCAATTAAGTGATCGTTCTAAACAAATTACAGAAATTGTGAAAGTTATTAGTGATATTTCCAATCAAACCAATTTACTTGCGTTAAATGCGTCAATAGAAGCAGCTAGAGCGGGCGAGCATGGAAAAGGGTTTTCAGTTGTTGCCGAGGAAGTAAGAAAACTAGCAGAAAATACAAAAACTAGCACAGAGGATATAACCAATCTTACGAAAAAAATAGAAGAGCAAATTTCAGAAGCCTATGAAGATAATAAGATCAATATGCAGTTAGTTACAGAAGGCATAAAAAAGAGTACCGAAACCTCTGAACAAATAAATGCATTATTGCTGATGATTACAAATGTTCAAGGTGAGGTGAGTGAACTGCTTGATTTTATCAAAAGTCAAAAAATTTCAAATGAAGATGTTATGAATAAATTTAATACTACAACGATTTTATTTGACGAGACAAATAAAGTACTGACAGATCATATAGATGAATCGGAAGTTGTGACACAAAAATTATTGGAAGCAGTAGATAAAGTAAAATGCTTTCCAACTACTTATTAATGGTAGACGAACGTTACAACATATGATTTTTATTGTTGAAACTTCAAAAAAACAACTTCTTGTATACAAACAAGAAGTTGTCTTTATCTATTCTTAGTGTGCTGATTTGCGTATCAAATTCATGGGCGAAGAAGGGTTTTTTCCGAACTATTATCAAGGTGCTTCTCTAAAGCTTAGAAATATTTGAATAGAATCTTGCTTTTGAAGGTTGAACATTAAAAATTAGCAGTACAAACGCTACCACAAACATAATAATGGCTGCACATACAACAACATATCGTATAGATATAATTTCAGCGGCAACCCCAATGACGGCAGTGATGATAATAATGAACAAGGCTTCTGCAAAACCATAAATACTGCCTATTCTCCCCATGCTATCGACAGGAATATTATTTTGATAAAACGTATAGAAGCCCGTATTGGCAAAGGCCATCGCAAAGGACAAAGTAAAGCATCCTAAAGAAGCGATAAGAAATGTATAAGAGGAGGTGAAAATTAAATAGCCTAATGCTGTTATTAATGACCCCAAACCTATAAGCCAAGCAGTTGGTATTTTTTCAACGATGGCTGTATTCATTAAAGAACCAACTAATACTCCAGCACCTGCTATGCCCACCAAAACTCCGTATTCACCTTCGGATAGTGATAGTACTTGAGTAGCAAAAGCAGCTTCTAAAGAATCTGTCGCTGTCATCATGACAATCATTGCACTAAATAAAAGATAGACCGTCATAATATAAGGGTTTTTAAGGCTAAATCTTATAACAAGCTTCCAATCACTGAATAAAACCTTGTAGGAAAATTTCGCATCAGCTTTATTTGCCAATTGTTGATTAGCCTCAATATTAGGCATTTTAAATGTAATACAAGCTGATAAAAATAAAGCAATAGCATTCAAGTAAATTGCCATATTAGGCGATCCAATCGTAAATAGCAGTCCTGCAATAGCTGGACCAGTTACGAATGCGCCGGAATCAAGTAAGCTACGAAGCGAGTTAAAACGTTTTCTTTGTTTCGCTGGTATCAATTTCGTAATGTAGGTCATGGAAGTCGGATGATACATAGAGCTAGCTATTGTGATAACAAAGACCATGAAATATATCCAAGTCAAAGTAGAGAAGAAAGGTAGTGTGACAATTAGTAAAGATTCGAAAAGGTTGAGAACAATCATGAGATGTTTTTTATTTAAACGATCTATCAAACTACCTGACCAAAAACTGGTGAAAAGTTTGGATAAAGCCCTAACGATATATAAGCCAGACACAGCGATAGCGGATCCTGTAAGGTTTAAAACAATTAGATTTAAAGCTATAAAATATATCCAGCTTCCGACGCTGGAAACACCAATACTAAACAATAATATAACCGGATAACGCCACGTTTCAATTAATTTATTCACGCCCATATAAATTCCTCCCCTTGTAGTTATGACAAGTAACTAAAACAAAAAAATCCCACCCCCAAGACGATTTGTCTTAGGGACGAGATTGTGGAATTTATACTCACGTGGTGCCACCCTAGTTCACTACTATGTCACCATAATAGCCTTTTCAGTACGGCATAAATATGTATGCTTATACTGTTTCTCTGTAACGGGAGTTCCCGTCGCACCATCATTCAAACAGAAATCCAATGCGCTACTCCGAGGCTTGTTTCAATAATTCGTTCTTACTCGTTTTCAGCAACTCCGAGCTCTCTGGGAAGAACAGCCTTATTTACTCTTCTCTTCAATGTATTTTTGATAGTGTAGCATATGTTTCTAATTATGGTAAAGTATTTTTGGTAATTTTCAAAACGTTACGATAAATTAAGAAATGATTCCGATATTCTTATTGAAGATAGGTTGTAAGCTCTGTTAAAAGTGATTGGCAAAGAATCACTGACTCTACTGTATTTTTTATTTCAAGAGAATGGTCAGCATTCTCTACAATAGTAAGCTCAAATGAAGAAAGTAGTCCTAATCTTTCTTTAGAAAAATGAGGGTCAGCAGTACCGATTGCTAAAAATGCCTGCTTTCCAAGCAAATTTTTCATCACATGATCAAGTGACAATAGGGGTGTCAAAAGTACATAACGAGAAGGAACAGATGACACCCGCTGTAAATAAAAACCTTGATCGGTAATGTTCCGAGTGATTTTCCTATGCTCCTGTTCAAGTTATTGCGAATCAAACGTATAGCATACTTGTACTACATCATAGCCAAGCTCCAGCATCAGCTCAGTAGAATAATATAGAAGTGGTTTTTCATACGTATAGCCAGTGTCAGAGAACATGAAGCACACCCTATCACTTTCTTTATCACAGTAATTGTATGGAATATTGTTTGTATTGTTCTTTTTTTAGTTTGATTTTCATGGAAATACATCCACTTATTACTTTTTTATTTTATAATCTAACTATAACAAGGGGGGAGAAATTTATGAAGGCTGTGATTATTAATGAGTTTGGTACTTCTGATGTTTTAAAGTACGTAGAATGTCCAAAGCCGACTATTTCAGCAGGGGAAGTATTAATACGTACGACATATACGAGTGTGAATTTTGCCGATATTAAAAATAGAACAGGTAATAAAGCAAAAGCAAATTTTCCAATGATACTCGGTTTAGATGTAGCTGGTGTAGTTGAAGAGGTTTTCGATGAAAATAGTGCATTAAAAGCTGGTGATGTCGTTATTGCATTCCCGAAAGATGGAGCATATGCAGAATATGTGGTAGCGAAAGAGCAGCTTGTCTTCAAAGTTCCAAATGATGTCTCTTTGGAGAAGGCAGCCGCTGTGCCAACGGTTTTGTTTTTATCCTACCTCTTAACACATCAAATTGCTCCAATTCGTACAAACGATAGCGTACTAATTCATGCTGCATCTGGCGGGGCAGGGACAATGCTTATTCAAATGGCGAAAAAGCTAGGTGCTAAAAATATTATTGGCACAGTCAGTGATATGAAAAAAGCGACAATTGCCTATGAACTAGGTGCACATCATGTACTGACATACGATAATTTTAATGCGCAAGTCAATGAATATACGGATGGTCATGGTGTTAACATTATTTTTGACTCCATTGCCGGTAGTGTTACGGAAGAGAGTTTTAACTGTTTAGCTCCGTTTGGTACGCTCGTGCAATTTGGAAATAGCGGTGGTAAAGCTGGGAATATAAAAACATCTGATTTACATAGTAGCTGCCGCAATGTGAAAGGCTTTAGCCTTGGAACGACTCGAGCTTCTAAGCCTGAAATGCTACAACAAGTTGCACAGGAGATATTTGCATTATTGAAGGATGAAAAATTCCAAGTACCAATTGCAAATATATTTGCATTAGAAGACATGCGGAAAGCGCATGATTTGATGGAAAGTCGTCAGCATCAAGGGAAAATTTTAATTAAAATATAAAATAAAAGTAACCTCTGTATAGTGACCAACACGTTATACAGAGGTTACTTTTATTTTAAAGCCTGTAGCTCGAAAGCATTGTTGTGAGTGGATGATCCCAAATCAAACTAGTAAAAATTCTTATATTTGTTTCTAAGAATTACCACTTTATTTATAGGTATAATCCTAATTAAAACTCCCTTCACTTTTCGACAACAAACAGGAATTTCCTTTAAACAATTGTTAAAATGAGGTATTATTATATAGATTTTTGTCTTTCTCTACCTTATTTTGATATCGTTATTTGTTTTAGGTTAACTTTTTAGTACAATATTATATTTGGCCTCTTTAAATACATACTGAATATAACTATGTATTATTTTCATTTAGATTTTACGAGTTATTGGTTAATTTAAGTGATGTAAATATAATAGTAAAACATAGGCTATTCACTAAATATTTTTCAAACGTATGTCGTGTTTTAGGTTGATTGTAAGGCCTTTGAAAATGCGTCAAAGATGAGATCCCTGGAGCGCAAGAGAACGCCTTCAGGTAAGCGTCTAGTCGAACGGAAATGTTGTGATAAGGAGTCTTAAATTTTGAATATAAAGGAATGGCTATTAGGGGAGTGGTGCAATGCTTTTTAATTCCTTTGAATTTATTTTCTTGTTTTTACCTATAACATTTATTATCTATTTTTTATTAAATCGTTTCAGAAACCAGCAATATGCGATTTATTGGTTGGTACTGAGCTCTTTGCTTTTTTACGGCTATTTTAAGTTAACTTATTTAGCAATCATCACAATCTCAATTGTTGTGAACTTTGCTTTAAGTAGAGTGATTAGTAATACCAATAGTCGTTGGAGAAAAACGTATATGATAATTGGAGTCATCTTCAATATTATAATTCTCTGTTACTATAAATATACAGATTTCTTTATTGGTAATATAAATAGTTTATTTGGTACCAATTTTGCACTGTGGCACTTATTGCTTCCATTAGGACTTAGTTTTATTACATTCCAACAAATTGCTTTTATTGTTGATAGTTATCGTGATGGGACAGCTCATTATAAATTTAGTCATTATGCGCTGTTCATCTTGTTTTTCCCGCAGTTAATTGCAGGACCAATTGTTCAGCATGATGAAATGCTTCCGCAGTATGATGCGAAGGGAAATCGTAAAGTTATTCATGAACATGTTGCACGAGGTTTATTTATTTTTGCAATTGGTTTAGTCAAGAAGGTTGTTATTGCTGATACGGTGGGTATATGGGCGAATGAAGGCTTTGCCAATTATAGTAACTTAAGCTTTATAGAAGCTTGGATTACCTCATTATCGTATACAGTGCAACTTTATTATGATTTTAGTGGATATTCTGATATGGCGATCGGATTAGCATTATTATTTAATATTAAACTGCCAGTAAATTTCTACTCTCCTTATAAAGCACGTAATATTCAGGAGTTTTGGAAAAAGTGGCATATGACGTTGAACCGGTTTTTAACTACATATGTCTATTTTCCATTAGGTGGTAGTCGTAAAGGGGCATTTAGAACCTATATTAATATATTAATTATTTTCTTCATCAGTGGATTTTGGCATGGTGCAGGATGGAATTTTATTTTATGGGGACTTCTGCATGGCTTTGCGTCTGTTGTGGTGAGACTTTTTAGTAAAACAGGAATGAAGCTTCCGTATTTACTTTCGTGGTTTATGACTTTCCAATTTGTGAATATCGCTTGGGTATATTTCCGCGCAACAAGTATTGAGCAAGCGAATACCATTATAGCGAAAATGTTTGCGCCAAACATGACATCTATAACTAATTTCTTTACGGAGCCTTACACGAATTTTGCTCAAGCGGAAGCATTTACTATTGTAGGATTAACATTAAGTAATCCAATAGTGATTGTTGTGGGACTGTTAATCACACTTGTTATTGCATTTAGGGCCTTAAATTCTATTCAATTAATGAATAAAATGAAATTTAATTGGGGGGCTATCATTTATACGCAATTGATGATTGCGTTAGTTCTAGTATCGATTTACTATATGCAAAAAAATAGTATATTCTTATATTTTAATTTCTAAATAAAGGTGTGAATGAACTTGGATCCGAAAAAATGGTTAGTAAAATTATTTGCCACATCTTTTATTGTAATAGGATTACCTGTTTTCGGAATTATGGGATTCAATTATTATATTGATCCTCTTTGGAATTACACACATGCGAATGACTTTAACGACTATCAGCTTGGCTTTGATGAAAGACAATTGAAAACAAACTATATTAATAGCCATGATTTCAACTATGATAGTTTGTTAATTGGGACGAGCAGGATAACGTATCTTAATGAGAGGGTCTTTAAAAAAGAAAGTGTTTATAACTTTTCATTGAGCGGGCTGCATATAAAAGAATATTTACCTTATATGAAGTATGCTGAAAAGAAAAATGGTAAGCCGTTTCAGAGAATTTTTATTGAGTTGTATTTTGATTCAGCGAATGCTGGAAAAACTAGTACATTGAATCCGCCCCAAACCTATATTGAGACGTCTGAGGCACCTTTTTATGCAATAAAGTCCTTATTTTCAGAAAGCACGATGCATTATGCTCTTTTTAATTATGCTATTTCAAAAGCAAATCATTACGAAGGTGCTCGTAGTTACACACGTAAAAATATTGCACAAACTACATATTCAAACGATGCTATGGAGCAGGAATGGCAAAAATTTAAGAACAATTTTAAAGCAGAGTCAGCCAAGCCTTTTATGTACGATACTGACTACAAAAAAAGGCTACATGCTATAAAAGATGCATTCCCAAATACAGAATTAGTAGTCTTTACAGAATTGATGCCGGCAAAACGGCTTCAAACAATTTTGCATAATGATAATCGTTACGCTGCTTATGGTAGATGGATGAACGATATGGTAGATGTGTTTGGTACCGTTTATAGCTTCCATAGTGTGAATGAAATAACGGCAAATGAGGACAACTTTTTTGATTGGTTGCATTATTATCCAAACGTTGGGGATATAGTAATTAAATCGTTAGAAAACAGGGAAGAACCATCAGCTATTATGCAGGCTGTAAATAAAGGGAATCTTGATAAGTACCTTAAAAATGTGGTAGTAGATATAAAGTGAAATTTTAATTTATTCCCACTGATTATTTAGTCTTCACTGAACTATGCGCCTTGAACCTGTAGCTTCGCATACGGTATAGAAAAATTATTGCCTGTTAATGCGGGATAAATATAAAATAAGCGATGAAAAGAGACTCTGATATGGGCAGAGTCATCTTTTTTTATATAGTTAGCGTTACTGCTTGTCTAGTTCATCGATTTTTTCGTATATACGCCGCTTACGATAGAGCATAATTCCTGCCTCAGCAACATCCTGAATCATTCCTTTATTTGCATAGGCACCGAAAATCATCCCAGCTACCGGAATCATTTGAAACAGCTTTTTCCAGCCGAATTGATCGCGATACGTAAAAAATACTTCCTGCCAGCCTTGCAGTTGTGAAATCATATCCTCCGCTGCATGATTCGTCGTATGCATAGAAGAAAGCTCCTTCAATATAGCTTCTTTGCCGACAATATCAGCAGTGGAGAATTGGAGACATTTAACGATGAAAATTCGTTCCATTTTATCGTTTGGATTATAGCCGTGAATGATCGCAATCTCTTGCAATGTTTTTAAAGCCATTCCTAAAATAAAAGGAATGTCTATAGCCAGTGTAAAGATACCACCAAAGCCGGTAGAAGCACCTTGTACTGTTGCTAATTTTACGCGTTCATTTTGAAGTTTGTCACTTAGAGCAATCATATCCTCCAAAGGGATTTGTCCTATATCAGATATAGCAAAAATATTATGAAACGAAGAATTGTTGCGGATTTTCTGTAACAGAGCCTGTTCATTAATTAAGTATTGCCCACCTGATTGAATATAGCTCCCTAATTCATCAACTAGTAATGCTATCTTATTTTGAAGAAAGGCAGGTGTCATCTTATCTAAGATTTTAAACGGAATGCGGCCTAATTTCTCCCAAAACCACAAGTCCTTTTGATCTTTCTCCCACGCTTGAATTTCTTGCAAATGCTTTTCTAATTGCTCGAGATTCTCCATTTTGTCTATTCTCCTTATATGTGCATTTAGTATAAATACGAGAAGATTTTTAAAAGGTTTCGAATGATTGCCAAACTGTTGCAAGTAACGCGATACTTTCTTTGATTTGCTCAAGGGAAAGCCCACCATAGCCTATAATGACCATAGCATGTTCAGAGTTGTGCTGATAGGAAGTTGAACATGGGTAAACTTGGATACCTTCCTCCTGCACAAGCCTAATCGCCTCCTGTTCAGAAAGTCTTTTTGGTAACTTCATAACGATGTGTAGTCCTGAATTTTCACCAATTATTTCGAATTCATTCGAAAAATGGGCGTTAATAGCTGCTAGTACTGTCTGTTGCTTTTTACGATAAATAGTGCGCATTTTGGCTAAATGCTTATCGAATAAACCTTGAGCAATAAAATCTGCTAACACAAGCTGATCTATTTTGGAGACAACGGATTTTTGTTCTTGATTAAAATGAGTAAAGGCTTCGACTAACGATTTAGGCAAAATCATGTAACTTATGCGCAGCGATGGGATAAGAGTTTTGGAAAATGTTCCGAAATAAATTACGCGTTGAAGCTGATCCATTTTTGCTAAAGAAGGGATAGGGAGCCCCTTATAACGAAATTCTGAATCATAGTCATCTTCAATAATATATGCTTTTTCAGCAGTAGCCCATTGCAGAAGTGCTGCACGCCGTTCAACAGGCATAACCATACCTAGTGGAAACTGGTGTGCGGGTGTTGTGTATAACATGTGGATTGTTTTTTTCGGTATAGTGACCCCTGAGTTATCAACAGGAATAGCATGAGTTGTTAGTCCACATTGTTGTAATGTTGCATGTACTCTTTTAAAGCCAGGCTCCTCTAAGCCAACATGTGCTTTTGGGCCAAAAAAGTGACATAGAGCTTGAAGTTGATTTTGTGTACCACTATAAATAAACACCTGTGATACCTCACAAGTAACCCCTCTGGATCGTTCAACATAACGAGCGATTTCCGTCCGCAATATTGCTTCTCCTTGCCAAGGACTTGTCGTTAAATTATCCACATTGAAGTGCTTTTTCAACAGCTTATGCCAGCTAGAGAATGGAAAAGCCTCCTTATCCACATGTCCGTTATTAAAATCAAATTTTATTGTATATGTAGTTGGTGCTTCAGTTATGGATATGTGATGTTTTTGCTGCTGTCCCCATTCAAATTCAAAGGGCGCTATAAAATAGCCAAAGCGTTCCTTACTATAGATATACCTTCAGCTAGTAGCTTCCTTAATTGTATGGACACTAACATCAAGCGTTTTTGCAAGAGTCCGTTTAGAAGGCAATTGCTCATCGGCCATCAGTTTTTTGCTTAAAATTGCTTGTTTTATTTCTTCGTAAATTTGCACGTACTTTGGTGAATCTCCAGTAAATGAAATTGATAATTCCAAAATGTTGCACCTCCTGGTATGGTGTGTTTTTTGAAAATTGGTTCTATCTATCATATCAAAATTATCGTTAAATATTGAAAAGGAGTGAAGCAAAATGAATTTTTTAGCGTTAGAAAATGAGGTTGTATTGCTTAAGCCGTTAGAATATGAGGATATGCAAGGTTTATTAGAGGCTGCAAGTTATCCAGAGATTTGGTCACATATGTCCACAACTATAGAAAAAATGGACGATGTGAATAAATTTGTGGATAAGGCATTACTAACAAAACGAGAAAAAACCGATTTCCCATTCGTAATTGTGGATAAAAAATCTGGACAAATCATCGGTTCGACTCGATTTATGAACATTGATGAAACGCATAAACGGCTTGAAATAGGAACTACATGGATTTCACCTGCTTTTTGGCGTACAGCTATAAATACGAATTGCAAATATTTATTATTACAATACTGCTTTGAGAAATTAAATATACAGCGTGTACAAATTAAAACTGATCATGAAAATGTGCGTTCACAAAGGGCAATTGAGCGTCTAGGAGCAACAAAGGAGGGGATCTTACGTAATCATATGGTGCGTAAGGATGGTACAACTCGTCATACTGTGATGTACAGTATTACTCTACAAGAGTGGCCACAAGTGAAAAAGCATTTGCAGCAGTTGCTAATTGACGCTACCGAGAAATTGGGATAAAGAAATTATTATACTAAAAAAAGAATGGTCTAGTCTGTAATATTAAAGGCAGGTAATTACACATGATGATTTAATACATCATAACTTGTTTATAATGTTACACATATTATAAAATGTACATTACTAAATTTGATATTAGTAGTGTGCATTTTTTATTTTGGTTAACATTCCTACTAGGGTTCATTAGAGGGTTTAACATTTACAATTATTAGAAAAAATTTGTACAGAGCATATGTTCTTTTGGAGGTGTTAGTAATTGTATTGGTATGAGTATTGTCCAAAACATATTGAAAGCAAATATGAATTATTGGTATTTAGAGTAAACCAACCGTTCCTTCCCTTGTCAGATTATTATGATGATTGTTTAGGGAAAATCGATAAGAGTTCTGCAACTTCTTATTTGAAATGTTTACTCCCCTTTTTCAACTGGTTAGAGGAAGAAAGTAATTATCAAGGGAAACGAGTGGAATGGAATGATTCAGAAGAAAAGATACGAGTAGCTGTTGATGATTATTTGAGGTATGAAATGAACTGTAAGGTTCGTGAAAAAGATTCGTTTCTTTTGGTGAGTTTAACAAATAAAAGCCCTAATACAATTAGCCTTTTTTTATCAGCGTTAAAATCCTTTTATAAGTCTATGATTCATTTGAAACAATATACATATAGCAATCCATTAATGGATGGTCAAGCTATCTTGCATAATTATAAAGAAGATTTAAAAGGTGTTCGAGATGACAAGCCAAGAATGCCTTCGGTTGCAGGAACAGAAGAATCTATCATTCACCGAAGATTAACAGATTCCTATTTTAAAATCATCAATGAAGAATGGCAGCCACAAATTATTGATGATATAGATTTACCTTACCAAGTATATCAAGCAGGCAAAAAAGTAAATTGGTCACAACGTGAAATGATTATAGCTCGCATGTTGTTTGAAACAGGAGCAAGGGCATCAGAAATTATTGAGTTAACTGTAGGGGATTATCGGGAACGTAAAAGTCATCAAGAAGTCAACACGTTTAACAAAGGTAGTCATGGTAGAAAGATAAAGTTTCTACGATTTAGTAAAGATACGGTCAAACGATTGTTTCATTATATAGACACTGAACGAAAATCTTTTGATAAAAACAATTTAGAGTATCAACAATTACCTGACTACGCTCCTATTTTCTTATCAGAAAATGGAACAGCTTTAACTTACCACGCTTGGTACTATCATTGGAATCGAGCGATGATAGCAAACGAATTAAGTTTAAATCCTCATAAAGCAAGACATTGGTTTGTCACTTCACGATTGCGAGAGATTTATAGTATTTCAAACGATAAAGATGAAATTATACAACGTCAAAATGAATTGGTTAAATATATGAAATGGAAAAATCCTGATACAATAAAGGTTTATGAACATTATTTTGATGAAGCGAAACATCGTGAATCACATGACAAAATGTTAGAACAAATGCAACAGAATGAAACGAAATATATAAGGCAACAAAAATCTTCGAAAAAATCAAAACCGAAATTGACAGTGATCGAAACGGACATCTCGGATACGTTCGATGATGATTTACTGGAGTTATTAGAAGGGCTGGAGTAGTTTGGTTGAAAAGTTGAAATTAATACCGAATACAGAATGGTATGGTAAATGGCTTGGTATAATGGACACAAAGTTAATGTCACTTCAAGATAATAGATGCGAATATTTAATTGATAAACTAGATGAATTAATACTCAAGTATTTGAATAATAAATGTTTGTCATATGATTGGAAGAATCAATTATTACTTGTAGCACTAATTAAAGTAGCCAGAAATCATGATAGTAGAACGATTATAAGGGTAATTAATAACCTAAATACTAGATTTAAAGATATTTTCAATGGGTATGAGATTACTCTATTTTCAAATTTCGATCCGAATGTGCATTTATATAAGTTTTTAAAAGGTGAAATTTGTTCTAATTCGTCTAACTCGATGAAAAGTGATTTATTGAGACACTATAGAGCGTCTGAGTATTCCACTAAAAAGTGGATTTTAAATAACTTTCCCACTGACAAACAACAATATTATAAACAGTTCTTATTGCCACCTATTCTTTTTGATATAAAAGATTTTTCGTTTTCAAAATTAGCAAATGAAAAAGCTCAATTAACTAGGAAAGATGAAACTGATGCCATCGTACCGCACCTCCCAACAATACGAGCAGAAGCTAATTTGCGATGGAATCAAATGAAAAGGCTTCGAGATGCGTTTCATCAACAAATAAAGTGTGTTGAAAATGATTCCCTCTCTTTGCCAATCGAATTTTCGTATGCAGAACCAGAACGCATTGGAGAAACATTTTATTTTCGGTTATGGAATAAATCTTCCTTTGTTTTGAATCATAAATCTGATTTTTCAGAAATGGTCGTTAAACGAGCGGAACAGAAAAAAGGCGTATACTCTGATCAAAACAACTTATACTTTCTAGAGTTTATTCGAGCAGAATTTACAGAAGATAAAACTATAAGTGGCGGTTTTTGGTTTCATGAATTAATTCAAAATAATGTTATTTCAAGTCGGTCTAGAAATAGACCTTTTGAAGAGAATAAAAGAATTTTTGAATTTTTATCTCAATGGGGATATACAAATGAAAGTGGTGGTAGCCCAGCTCCATTTAACTCTAGCCATAAAGGGGTTTTAACCCAATCAACCTTTGTTTCCTGCATAAGGATAAAGCCGGAGGATTATTGATTGATGTAGAACCTTTATTTGTTGCATGTTCATTTGGTTTATTAGCTGTTGACATCTTAACAACCACTGGTGCAAGAATAAATGAACTACTTCAAATAAACAACACAAAAGAATGTATAACCGTAAAAAAAATTAAAGATAAATTCCATTACTCTTTTAATGTTATTCCAAAAGGAAGAGATACTTTAGAAGAATTTTATATCAGTAAACAAACAATGGAACATATCCAAACTATTTTAAGATTTTTAAAAGAGTATTATATTGGTAACATACCTTATGTTCATTATAGAGACGATAGAAAACATATTTTTCCCGAGCCTAAACCATATTACTTTCAATATGCAGGAAGAGCGATAAAAAAAGAGTCTATTTATAGCTGCATTCGCTTTTTACTTCATGGATTGGTTTTTGAAACAAATGAAGGTAAAGCTGTAACAATTAAAACTCATTTATTACGTCATGCATTTGCTACTGAAGCTGTTCAACGTCAAAATGTACCTATTGATATTGTTGCAAAAATGCTTCACCAAAAGGATTTAAATGTAACTGGGTATTACTCTGCTCCTACACCTACCCAAATTGCGGAATCAATAGGTGAATTACACGATGTAATTTCAAGTTATGTTGATATTGATGATGCTTATTTAAGAAGCCCAGATGAACTCCGAAAGCAATTTGACGAATACACCGAAAAAGTCGGAGTGTTTAATAAAGTGTTAGGTGGAACATGTGTAACAGACTATGTTTGTCCAACAAAAATGCAATGTTTGGGCTGCAAAGCAAAGGTTCCAGAACCTGACCAAGAAGATGAATTATTAGGGGTTATTGAGCTATCAAAAGATATGGAGAAACGTTTTAAGGTAATGGGGCTAGACATCGAAGCTCGTAAAGCAAAAGAAATGGCAAAACAAGCAAAAGTGGAGTTAAAAGAAATCGATTTAATTAAAAAATACAGGGAGGAGCGTAATTTTGAGCCTATCACAAAACGAAATCCTTACAGATAAGTATTCTTGGCTTAATAAAGTTCATCTACAACGGAAAAATCGTTCTGTTTCAATTGGAATTCAAACGATTGATTACCTCGTATCAAAAGGTATTCCTGTAACCTATAACAACATTAGTGAATATTCGAAAGCTTTCGATGAAAAAGGAAAAGGCATTCACATAAATACGATAAAACGAAATGAAGAATTATATGAACATTACAAACAACATAGCAGAACGTATAAAGTAAAGAATGCACGTAAAAAGCCTGAGATGCCCTTTAAATTCGATGAATCGACATTAAGAAGAATATCCCCAGAAAGGGATGTAAATAACGTTAGAAAAAAATATATCAAGCTTTCAAAAGAGGAATTAGTGAATCGATTAATTGAAGTTGAACAATATGTTGCAAAAAATCAGAAACGATGGCTAAATGATCAATTTAATCAGTTTAAATAATGCCGAGGATTTAGGTTCTTCTCCTGAATCATTATAACTCCCTCAATAATAATGGTTGAGGGAGTTATAGTTTTATTGCCATTTGTGAAAATAAATCTCCAAAAGTCTCTTTTACCGTCTAACTGGGTGTCCAAAGTATATCCTGGTACAAACCGTTGATGTACAGCACCGATATCACTCACTGCGTCCCATACTTAATCAGCATTTGCTTCAATTACGATTTCTTTACGAATAGTAGCCATTCTTTAGGTGGGTTAATTTATTCTTTAACACGCTTTAAACGTAAACCATTAAAGCTACTAATAGTGTTGCTCCCATATCTGAAATAATGGCAATTCATAGTGTTAGCCATCCTGGAATAACTAATATTGAAAAACTTAAATCATCTTTTTCAGAACCGAGTATAAAAACTCAGCATCTTTTCCTACGCCACAAATAAGTGCTGATCCTCTTTGATGTTGCCACGGTAGTCCAATATAATATAACCCTTGTACTGGACTCAAACCTCTTTTATGAAGAGGAAAACCATTTGCATCTAAAACTCCCTCTATGTTTATCCATTTGTAGTCAGGAACATTTCGTAAATCGAATATTTAACTAAAGCACCCCTTTAGTTGAATAAAGTGGGAAAAATAAATTACGCTTTCTATCATTAAACTTTAATTTTAACTAATTTTTCCCAATCTTCAAAGGAGAACTTTTCTGTAATATGTTTTAAATTATTTGGAACTTCAACATAACACATCAATTCTAAACTGTTACCATCTGGGTCATTGAAATAAACAGAAGCATTGCCTTGATGTGGTCGAATAAATGGCTCAATGGATTCTCGACTACCGAATGGCACTCCCTCAACATCAATAGAGTTTAACCATTTTAAAGACTCTTTTAAATCTTCATATGAAACTCGAAATGCAATGTGTCGTAAAGAAGGGTGATAAAGAGTTTGATACTCATTTCCTTCCCACAAACCCAACCAACTTTTACCTTCTTCTATCCAAAAGAAAGCAGTTTCTTCATCACGCCAAGCCATTTTTAAACCTAATTTCTCATAAAACTCCATTGATTTATCTAAATTTTTCACTGGCAAATGTGCTTCATATAAACCTTTTATCATAAATAACACCTCTCGTTGAATTAATATCTTAATAGTATCAATTTTTAAAAAATTCCACTTCATTCAAAGGTCTAATGTTATTTAATTATGTTCCTCATTCTAATCCTACTTCAACTAACCTGCCTGTTAGTTTAAGTACATTTCTTCACAAACTTAATAGTGATAATAATAACAAAAATATCCAATAGGGAAACCATCTCACAACTAATTAAACCTCTAGAGGGGGAGATGATTTTAATCAATCTTTATTTAAAATTATCGAACTTTGTTATAAATTATCAATCTTAATTAAAAGGTACAACCGCAACATTAGATTGATGAACGAACAAATTAGTTGTTGTAGTAAATAGAATCATTTGAGGTAAAAAAAGGATAGATAGAGCGAATTAATTTAAGCTCTTCTATCCTTTTAATTTCTATATATAATGTGTGACATTAAATAAGAATTCACTATTTAAAATAGTTTTAGCTTATAACTTGACTTTTAATAAAAATTAGTCGACCATTCTTTTTTTATAAATATATCCTACTACAATCCAAGTTACTATTGACCATGCGATGATAGTAGCTATTGGAATAATGACATCCATTGTTGTGTATGTGCCTTCTAGAGCTTCACCTAATACTACCAATTGGGAACTTGGTAACCATTCAGCAATCTTGAAAATCGGACTAGCAGAAGATAGAGCTAGTGCAAGAGGACCAACTGAAAAAATTAGGATAACAGGTAGTATAATAAGAGATCCTTCCATAATCGTTTTGGCGAATAATCCACATAATGTTCCCATTGCAATATAGAACACAGTCGAAATTATTAAAGCGATAGCTAAGATGAAAAGATTAGCTGGGTTATAGCCAACGATGAAAATAGTCAATGCTACGATTACTATCGTAATAATAAAGACAAACAAGCTTTTACCAATTAAAATATCGCCAAGTGAAGCAGGGGAAAGCATTAAACTGCGAAGCGTATTTTTTTCTTTTTCTTCAGCAATTAGACAACATTGCACATAGGTAGTCACCATAGAAAATGCAATATTAATTGAAAGGAAATAGGTTGCGATAGTAGCTGAGCCCGTTTTACTATATAAAAATGCCAAAATAAGTGGCATAAATACCATAATGGATACAGCATAGTTACGTGAAAATTCCTTATAATCCTTCATTAAAATAGCTTGAATACGTGTCATTGAAAGGTTCATACTAAATCACTCCCTGTTATTTGCATAAAAATATTACCTAGTGTCGGCTCGTTTGTATAAATGCGAGAAACTTCGTTAGATTGCATCCAATGAAACAGCTTTTCTGCATCCTGTTTTCCATTTTGAATGACTTCGCTAGCGCCATTTTTTAATTCTACTGTAATAGACTCATCACCAAACTCTTTTTTCAAATCTTTTGGCGAACCAATTGCTCTAATTTTACCTTTATGTAAGAAGGCGACACGATCACAAAGTATTTCTGCTTCACTCATATCATGTGTTGTTAAAAATATTGTTGTACCCATCTCGTTTAATTTACGCAAGCCGTTATAAATATGCTGTGTATTAACGGGATCGAGGGCAGAAGTTGGTTCATCTAAAAATAATAGTTCTGGTTTATGCATGATGGCACGTGCTAGCGTAACACGTTGCATCATTCCTTTAGAAAGCTGACTAATTTTCTTTTTACGATCACCGTATAGGTTAACAAAATCCAAAGCCTCTTTGACGGCTGATTTAGGTAATTGATATAAATTACTGAATAGTAATAAATTCTCCTCGATTGAAAGTCGTGTATATAGTCCGCTATTATCTGTTAAAATACCAAAGCGTTTACGATTTTTACTTTGTTTCATCTCATTTGCTGGGCGGCCAAACAATAAAACGTCGCCATCAGTTTTTTCAGTTTGTGCTGTTAATATTTTAATAGTAGTCGTTTTTCCAGAACCACTAGGTCCAAGAAAGCCGAATATTTCTCCTTTTTGAATGGTAAAGGAAACATCCTGTAATGCTGTTTCCTTATTAAATGTTTTTTTCAAATGCTGAACATCGATCACTGCGCTCATTTGAAAACCTCCCTGTGTTGTTGTTGATGTCTCAACTATAAAGGACAATGAAGATAACAACATTAAATTACAGGTGAAAGGCAGTGAAATGACCATTAGCGGAGAAATATTTCAGCTGACAGGAGTCGTTTATTTCCTGGGAAATCTACTAAATTCCGAGTATTTCTTTTAAATCTGCGAGTTTATTTTTCGACAAAGGTACTACGGTCTTTTCAGTGCTATTCAGGGCTAAGCTGTAGCTATTGCGAGTCCACGTAATGATTTCCCGTACCTTTTGTAAGTTAACGATATAAGAGCGATGACTTCTAAAGAAGCCGAACGGTGTCAATTTTTGTTCAAGCTCATTTAGTGATAATGTACATGGATAGGCTTCACCTGTAACATACAGTGAAACAACACCCTCAACACTTTCGATATAATCGATTTCAGGGGGATTAAATAAAATGATCTTATCGTTCTTCTTTGTAGGGATTTTATCAAATCGAATCTGTGTACTTTCAAGAGAGGAAGAAGCTGGTTCTGTCTCTTCCTCTTTCACATCTAATGCATGTAAGCCGATTGCATCCAGTCTATGTATTTCTGTACTCGAAACGATTAAATCCTCAAAATTGTTAGATAGTAAAATAATTGTTTTATTTTGCTTTTGAAGGACATCCAATAACTGAATAGCTTTTTGTTTGGAAAACTCGTCCAGATTTTGGAAAGGTTCTTCTAAAACTTGTATCGGTGCCTGATTAAGATATGTATGCAGTAATTTTAAGCGTTGTTTTTCGCTATTGGAGAGCTTGCTAATTTTCATGCTTTTTTGCTCCGTTAAAGCGAACAATGCTAATACATCCTCCATCTTTTCAGAAGAAGCATTGAAAAGCTTTAAGCAAAAGTTTATGTATTCTCGAACCGTCAGTCGCTCATACAAGGCATTTTCACGAAAATGTGTATACGTATTGCTTTGCTTCGCAAACCACTGGATTAAAGTATGTATTTTTGACACATCCGTATAGATGCCAATAATAATGCCAGGCTGCATAGATAGGTGGAAGTTTGGATAAATTACATTTCCTCCTTCTATATAAGGATCAATAATCATGCTTTCATTTTGATTCATTACTAGTCCACCTTTACTTCATTTAATTTCGAAAAATTGTGAGATTTCGTTTTGTGTCTGTAGATAACTTTTATAACAATAGTTTGAATTATTGCAGTCCATAAAACCATGCTGACCTAGATATTGACTCGTATGAACAAGTGGTAATGTATCGAGTTTTTCTTTTAATGCATGGACATTAAAACTTTTCTCATCTCTTGGTAAAATAACGAGTGTCGGACAAGAGGGGATTACATCCAGGTATTGTCGAATGCGTGAACCATAAACGCAAACGATTCCTTGTAATGGCAATGTTGATAATCTCCAAGCTAATGTTGCGCCTACACTAAATCCGATTAACAGCACTTCGTCATAATGTGACCTAGCCTCCAATACTTTTTCGGTTAGTTGTTCGAGGGGAGCATCAAAGCCAACTTCATTTATGAAATAATCATAAGCCTGCTGTTCTTGTTCGTATGGGAATATTCTATTGTCTGAATATAAAGTAATGCACTCAACAGTAGTGTTGGTGTTACTGTATGCCTTAGCTTGCATTTTTATAAAATTGTTTACTCCATAAATCTCATGTAGAATGAATATTTTCCTTTTCACGTTGACCTCATTTTTACTTTTTTCAATAGTGTACCAAAAAGTAATCATATCGTATAACTTGTAAATTTTAGGGATGATCTCATTGTTTTGGTGATTATTTCAAAAAGGCCCGATAGTGAAAAATCCGCGCAGACTTATGTGGCTCTTAATGTGACCACAGAAAGCGAGGCGGATTTTTCCATTTATATTCTCTTTATTTCATTTCTTTAGACATAAACCCCTTCATTTCCATACTAAGCGTATTAAGCTCATCAATGATTTCACTAAAGTCCTGAACGAGTTGTGCCTGTTCGTTTGTGGCACCATTTATTTGAGTCATGTTTTGCTTTAAATTTTCAAGATTATGATGGATGCTTCGAAGTGAGGTTTCAATGTTATCAGTAGCAGTAGTTGTTTCAATAGAAAGCTTGCGAACTTCTTGTGCGACTATATTAAAACCGGCACCATGTTGACCTGCACGTGCTGCCTCAATCGATGCATTTAATCCAAGTAAATTGGTTTGACGAGAAATATTTTTTATCAAATCTGTAATACCATTTGTTTTTTCAGCATCCTCTAAAGCAAATTGTGTTTGCTTATTAATTTCCTCACTAGTTGCAGCTAGCTCCTCTGAATGAGAGGCAATTGTATGTACTTTATCCTGTAGGTTTTGGATAATGTCATTCATAGTAACAATATATTTCTCCATCTGTAGAGAATGGTCAATAGGTATTCCAAAGGCTAGCGCGCCTACGATTTGCCCATTTTCGCGAACAGGAAAAGAAAATGCGTTAAATTCCACACCATAAATTTCTTTTGGTACAGGTTCATCCGTACTTTTTCCTTTAAGTGGGAGATGTAAAATTGCATCACCTGGGAGAATTTTTTGTCCAATTTTATAACCAGAATCTATCCGTTTCCCAGGTAAATAAGCAATAATACTCTCACTCTCTTTATCTACTAATCCAATCATTGACTCGCCTTTCATAGCTGAATGAATGTAAGGCATTGTCAATGTTAATGCTTCAAGAATTTTCATAGTAACCTCCTCGGTATATGTAAGCCCTAAATTAGGGCATAATCTCGTTTTTTTAAAAGTTATTTTTGGAAAAGTAATACTTCTTTAATTGTATGAAAAAAGGAAGTAAATAGAAAGACTATCTTAATACCATAATCCTTTTAAATTGTATGAAATTAAGGCTATATATTTTTAATTTGCTTAAAATTCAGTGCTAACGTAGCGGCAGCAGAGGTACTTCATTTCTCAAATATAGTGAAAAGTCATTGCGCTCACTTTGGAATGCATAAAATTGATAGAAGTTCTACACCATGTTGATTGAACTGATGGAAAAATTCATCAGAAGTTTTTCTTTTGCAAGAGTTTAACATAGCTTTCTCTTTTTTGGACAACCTAAACTTTAGAAATAATGGCATGAGGTGATGATCATGAAAATAGAAAGGTCGTCCGAATGGGAAGCAGGCTTTATCAATAAACTGAATGAACATGAGAAATGGGATAGTTGGGCATTGTACAAGATGAATTATGACATTGTGAAAATGAAGCTAATTCCTGATTTCAAAGGTTTACAGGCGACGAAGTATTTACCAAATTTAAAGCCGCTTAAGCACCAGTTGGAAGCAGCAGAGACAGTCATTGAACGTATGAATGGTAAAGCGATTTTAGCTGACGAAGTAGGTCTTGGTAAAACAATCGAAGCAGGTTTAGTTTTAAAGGAATATTTGATTCGAGGCCTCGTTAAAAAAGCATTAATATTAGCTCCAGCATCTCTTATTAATCAGTGGGTTGAAGAATTAAGTATAAAGTTCCACATTCCGGCAGTAGCTTATAAGAAAAATGTTCAGATTGAGCGCCATGATGTCCTTATTATGAGTATGGATACGGCAAAGAAGAGTCCTCACAAAGAGCGTATTTATGAGCAGGATTACGACATGATAATTATCGACGAGGCTCATAAACTAAAAAATCATAAAACACAAATTTATGAATTCGTACAAAGCTTAAAGAAAAAGTTTTGTTTATTATTAACGGCTACACCGATTCAAAACGATGTTTTTGAATTATTTTATCTTATTTCTTTACTTAAGCCTGGTCATCTTGGCAATTATGATACATTTCAATCTGCATTTTCGGCAAGTAAGCATGATTTAGAGCATAACGATTATTTAAAGGAATTAGTGAATCAAGTGATGGTGAGGAATAGGAGGGAGGACACGGGCATTGAATGGACAAATCGCCGTGTTCAAATTGTCCCTATTCGATTTACGAAGGAAGAAGAGGAAGTTTATAATTTGCTCGGAACGCTTCAAAATACAGGCTCTTTTTCAATGATTACATTGCAGAAGGAAATGTGTAGTAGTAAAGAGGCAACAGCCTTGACGTTATCTAATATGCTTGAAGACAATGCACAATCACAAGAAATTGAAGATATACTAGCAAAATTAATGGCATTAGAAGTGAATTCAAAGGCGAAAAAGACACTTGAAATAGTCGAACAGGCCAAGGATAAAGTGATAATTTTTACAGAGTATAGGGCTACTCAAATTTATTTGCAATGGTATTTACATTCTAACGGTATTACGAGTGTCCTGTTCAACGGTAAATATAATAAAAGCAAACGTGATTATATGAAGCATCTTTTTAAGGAAAGGGCACAGGTTCTAATCGCAACAGAGGCAGGTGGTGAGGGGATTAACCTTCAATTTTGTCATCATGTCATTAACTATGATTTGCCATGGAACCCTATGAAGCTAGAGCAACGGATTGGTCGTGTGCATCGTTTAGGGCAAGAGCATGATGTTCATATTTATAATCTCGCTATAGCCAATACAATTGAAGAGAATATATTAGCATTACTTCATACGAAAATTGATGTTTTCGAAAAGGTAGTAGGCGACTTAGACGCGATTCTATCTAACTTTAAAGAATCTGTATAGTGTAAGGGAGAAGGACTATGTATCCACAGCAAGTTCATAGTTATTTACGAGAATTTTTTAATGAAAATAATTGTCCTATTTTAAGGGAAGATCAGCATTATCTCACGGTACAATTAACAGTTGATATTGATAAAAGAATAATGAATCGCCCTTTTTATTGGCAATACGTAGAGGCTACAAATACTGAGGCAAATCCAGCTCAAGTAACTTTTATTACAGATCAAACGGCATCAGCTGGGAGCCTTTATGGCGAAGCTATTCATTTCGGTTCTCCGAGAATGAACCAGCTCTTTCAAGCAACAAGGGAGCTAGGAGCTTATGTTCAGCTTTTTGAGAAGGTGGATGCCGCAATAGGGCAAGTTATCCTTACTCCGTGGTTAGGTGTTAATTTTAAAGTGTCATATTGCTGTGACCAAACGAAAGAAATGCTTTATTCATTTGGTATAAACTTGCTAACTGGGGTCATAAAAGAGGATTTTCAAGAGACGATATGTACATCAGATTTCGACACTGTTCCAGCAGATAATGCTTTTCATGTACAGTTTATTATAAAGCCCCTTCGAGCACTTGAAAGATTAAACACTACTATTGAAAAGATCATTGAACAAGATGATCATTCATGGGCTACTGAAGCCAAAAAACGATGGCGACGTGATCAGCGAGTACTCGATTATTTTTATGAAGAGGAAGATGACAAACCAGAATGTTATGATGTTGAAAAGAAGGCATTAGAGGAACAATACGATACAAAAATTAAAATAGAAATTATTAATGGTGGAATATTTTATCTTTATTAAACGAGGAGCTGTCCTAATGGTTGGACAGCTCCTTGTCATTTAATCTTCTTCAAAAATACTTTGTAGTTGCGCCAATTTATTATCCCAAAACAAATCAAAGTACTGTAGCCAGTCTTCAATTTCTTTTAGTTTTTCGGCATGTAATGTGTATATTTTTTCTCGTCCCTTTTTTTGGGCAGAGACTAGCTTAGCTTGTTCTAAAATTTTTAAATGCTTTACGACAGCAGTTCGGCTAATAGAAAAATTCTCAGAAATAAGTGAGATCGGTTTATCACTTGAGGCAAGTAGCTGTAGGACATGACGTCTTGTTGGATCAGCAATTGCTTGAAAAACATCATACTTTACAGCAAGTGGTGTCATTGCGATTCCACAACTTCTTTTAATTTATTGCCGATAAGCATTGTCCAGCCACCATCCATTGTTCTACGAATAGCCTCAGCAGACATGTTAGCTTTAGGAATGATATGTGAAGCTTCTTTCCAGCCACCATGAGTTAATGTAAATTCTGTTTGCTCACCAATTTCCTTCAGTTCAAACGTAACAAACCATCCATCTGTATCCCACGCAAAACGAACAAAATGTGGAGCATCTACTTGTTCTACTCGGCATGGCGAAGGGCCAAACGGTGATTGTATTGTAAATTCATGCCCTTCAACTGGCTTAAAATTGTTTGGCATAAGCCAAGAAGCAATCTTTTCAGCGTCTGTTACTGTTTCCCACACTTTTTCAATCGGTGCATTGAGTGTAACTGTTTTAACGATGTTCTCTAGTTTCTCAGTCATTTAAAATGAACTCCTTTATAAAAAAATATAACCATAAGGTGTTATGAATATATAACACCTTATGGTTGCATGTCAATTATAATTACTTTGGATAAATTTTCACATCACGTCTTTTGGTGTAGTGGTACATATGATAAAATTATTTTTATAATTTTCTGATTAAAAAAGGAGGTATTTAAAGTGGTGAACATGTCTGTCTTTTTATTAATGTGTATTTTATTAATTATTTTGCCTGGTCCGGATACGGCGATTGCAACAAAAAATACACTTACTGTAAGTAGAAAAGGGGGCTTACAGACTTTACTTGGTTCGTGCTGTGGATTATTGATACATACATTTGCAGCAGTTATTGGACTTTCCGCGATTGTTGTAAAGTCAGCATATGTATTTGCCATTTTAAAATACGTCGGAGCGGTCTATTTATGTTATCTAGGTATCAAAACTTTATGGGCATTACGAACAATACGTACGCAGCCTCCTGTAGTGCAAGACGAGACCCAAATTGATCATAAATATTCGCAGCAATCATGCTTTAAGCAGGGCTTTTTAACGAACGTAACAAACCCAAAGGTGGCTGTATTTTTTCTCACATTTCTACCTCAGTTTGTAGATGGCAAGAGCGGTACACTTATACCGTTTCTTATTATGGGACTTATTTATACGGCGTTAACCGGATTTTGGTTTGTGTTTTATGTTTACTTATTGGATAAAATTAGCGCATTTATGAAAAAGCCAAAGACGAAAGCTGTAATCGAAGGATTGACAGGTGCAGTGTTAATTGGCTTTGGCATTAAATTGGCATTAGAAAAAGCCTAGTAAGATTTTTATTAAAAAATCTATATACTAAAGTACGAAAAAAGAAGATAAAGTTTTTTTAATTTTACAACCCCGTTCTAAATTTAGGACGGGGTTAAAAATAAAGTTGTTTAAACTTCACTAAAAAATCTTAATTTCTTATTCTAATTTCCAATAAAGTGTATCCTTAAATTTCTCTGGCTTTTTACATAGCTTTCTATAATAATTCCACAGTCTGTGCAAATAATGTGTTCAACAACTCAACCTATACTAGGCTTATTATCTGGGTACATAACTGCAGACCCAGTTCCCTAACTCCTTCACACCACATTTTGTACATTCTATTACTTTCGTAGAATACTTCAATTTGAAACCCTCTTCTTATACATGTAAATTAACAATTTCCCTGATATATCCATTATCTACTGTTGTAAATAATTTATATATTAATTCCATTAAATAAATATTTATCCTTTTCTATTCCGATAACGTTACATTGCTTGTATAAGCCATCCCTCTTCTTCAAAGAGTGGAGTGTCCTGTTCTTATTCAATATTTCCATTGTGTTTGATCTACATGTTTTTAAGAAGAAGGATAAAGTAGAAAATGAGGAGAATCTATTACTAAATAGGGAGTTTTGGAATATTTTTTATAACAAATTTGAATAGATAGGAGGTATCTATATGGAGTTGCGAGATTTAAAGGCTTTTATGACCGTTGTTGAACACGGGAGTTTTTCAAAGGCAGCTAATGAATGCTTTATATCACAGCCTTCATTAAGCAAAAGCATTAAAAAGTTGGAGAATGCTCTTCATGTAGAGTTGTTAAACCGATCTACACGCAATATAGAATTAACAGACGCAGGTAGTATTGTTTATAAACAAGGTCAAAAAATAATACGTTCTGTACAAGATTTACATATATTATTGGATGATTTATCGAACATCAAAACAGGTACGATTAAATTAGGAATTCCGCCGCTAATCGGCACACTATTTTTCCCTGAAATTGCACGAAAGTTTCATAAGCAATATCCTAAGGTGCATTTAGAGCTTGTGGAACGGGGAGCTAAAATGATCGGAACGTTAGTAGAGAATGGCGATGTTGATATGGGAATTGTCGTTATACCTACAGATGAAAGGAAATTTTCTGTCCAATCATTTGTGGAAGATCAATTTTTTGTCTTTATTAATGAATCCCATCCTCTAGCTCAGCAAAAACATATTCGATTACAAGATTTAAAAAATGAAACATTCATTATCTTTACAGAGGAATTCACATTACATGATTATGTGATTAAATCATGTAAAAGCGTAGGATTTACGCCAATAGTTGGTTATAAAAGCTCGCAGTGGGATTTAATAGTGGAGCTAGTATCCTCGAACTTAGGGATGACACTTTTACCATATTCAATTGCCGCAAAGCAGACGAACAAAAATGTAAAAATTATACCGTTACTTAACTTTGACATGCCATGGCGTTTAGGTGTTATTACAAAGAAAAATACTTATCAATCCTTTGCGTTAAAGCAGCTACTCCATACAATACGTTCTGAAAGTTGATTTATGCACTTTTAGAATAAACAGTATTCTAATTAATTCCTTTACTTATAAAATGGTAGTAAGGTAGAATTTTTCTTAATAAACGAGAAATTTTAGGGGGTTTCGATATGGGGAAGGGGAAAGTGTGGAATTCGTTTGAGGAGGCCGTCGCTGACATTAAAGATGGAGATATGTTAGCAGTAGGGGGCTTCGGGCTATGTGGAATCCCTGAAAAATCAATTGCATCGCTAGTTCAAAGGGGAACAAAGGACTTAACGGTCGTAAGCAATAACTGCGGTGTGGATGATTGGGGTTTAGGTCTTTTATTAGCAAATAAACAAATTAAAAAAATGATCGCATCCTATGTAGGTGAAAATAAAATTTTTGAGCAGCAATTTTTAAGCGGAGAGCTTGAAGTAGAATTGACACCACAAGGTACGTTAGCGGAGCGCATGCGAGCTGGCGGAGCTGGGATTCCGGGTTTTTACACAGCTACTGGAGTCGGAACACCAATCGCTGAAGGGAAAGAAGTAAAGGTTTTTGATGGCAAGGAATATATTTTAGAAAAAGGTATTGTCGCAGACTTTGCACTAGTCAAAGCATGGAAGGCGGACAAGCTAGGTAATTTAGTTTTCAGAAAAACATCACGTAACTTCAATCCACTAGCTGCAATGGCAGGAAAAATTACGATTGCAGAAGTAGAGGAAATTGTTGAAGTTGGAGAGCTAGATCCAGATCATATTCATACACCTGGTGTGTTCGTACAGCGGGTTTTACTCGGTGGCAATTATGAGAAGCGTATTGAGCGTTTGACGGTAAAAAAGGAGGATGCGTGATGGCTGATACAAGACAAAGAATAGTAAATAGGGCGGTAAAAGAAATACAAAATGGCATGAACGTCAATTTAGGTATTGGTATTCCAACGCTAGTAGCCAATGCAATTCCACCTGATTATGACGTCCTTTTACAATCAGAAAATGGGCTTCTTGGCATTGGTCCATATCCAACAGAAGACGTGGTCGATCCTGATTTAATTAATGCAGGTAAAGAAACGGTTACTGCAGTTCCGGGTGCCTCCTTCTTCGACAGTGCCGAATCATTTGCCATGATTCGTGGAGGCCATATCGATCTGGCTATTTTAGGTGGCATGGAAGTATCTGAAACTGGGGACCTTGCGAACTGGATGATTCCAGGGAAAATGGTGAAAGGTATGGGAGGCGCCATGGACCTTGTAGTTGGGGCGAAAAGAGTAGTCGTCGTGATGGAGCATGTCAATAAAAACGGTGAGTCAAAAATAAAAAAGCAATGCGAGCTGCCTTTAACAGGAAAGGGTGTTGTGCATAGATTAATTACAGATTTGGCTGTTTTCGATTTTACAGATGAAGGGATGCAGCTTATAGAATTAGCAGAGGGTGTCACGGTAGAGGAAGTAAAAGAGAAGACCGCTGCTTCTTTTAGTGTTGCTTTAACTTCTTTCAGTAAATGTCTCCCACCTCTATAGATGGTGAGATGAATGCGGATTTAAGCTACTTTTCGGTAGATGTCCAAACACCCGCTGAAGAAGTTAAAGCCTCTGGCAGATGTCACGGAATCGGAAAGGAGTTCTTTGTGCAAGCACAAAGCCGATTCCAGACGCAATTATGCCAAGGCATAATTGATCATCATAAATTAAATGAAACCAGTTCTTTGATAGAGCTGGTTATTTTTTATTAGGAGTAATAATAAATGGATATACATGAGCTGAAATGCGATATTATAAAGCAATTTAGAGATAGGTCTATAAAAGAGAGACCGTTCATTGTTGCGATTGATGGATTAGGTGGTGCAGGCAAGTCCACTGTAGCTAACAAACTGGCGAAGGAGCTACAATCGATTTGTGCTGTAGAATTAATCCATATAGATAATTATATCGTAGAAAGCAATAAACGTTATGATACTGGCCATGCAGAATGGTATGAATACTATTATTTACAATGGGATGTTGAATTGATTAGAAATAGTATGTTGTTACCATTGCATAAAAACAAGTTACAATTCCAACTACCATTTTATAATCAATCATCAGATACCGTTAACGATAGAAAAATAAAATTAGAAACGAATAGTATTCTTGTGATCGAGGGAGTATTCCTTTTAAGACATGAATGGAAGAACTTTTATGATTATCGTTTATTTCTAGACATCCCTCGAACAGTTCGAGAGGAAAGAGTGTTACAAAGGGATACCTATCTTGGAGATTTTCAAGGACGGCTAAATAAGTATCAAAGAAGATATTGGCCAGCCGAGGAGTATTATTTAGAAAAAGAAAATCCATTAGCAGCTGCAGATAAAATTTGTGATTTTATAAAGTAGAATTGTCGCTTCGCGGGTATTTCTGAAGAGCATAAATGTTGATTGTGATTTTTCAGACTATTGGCTGTTCTCTAGCTCTATTTTGCCATTATACAATGATGGAAAAGGAGAAAATTAACTATGAGACAACAATGGTCAGATGAATTACAGGTGGCACAGGTACGTGTAGCAAGACCGACTGATAAAATAAAGGAAATTGAAGAGTTTTATTGTGAAGGTGTAGGGTTAGAAAAAATAGGCTCTTTTTCAGGACATCGAGGCTACACTGGCATCATGATTGGTCTTCCGAATGCCAGTTATCATTTGGAGTTTATAGAGCATATTGAAGGAAGTCCTTGCCCAGCACCAACAAAGGATAATTTGCTCGTACTATATATTCCAAAGCACTCAATCATACAGCGTATTGCCGAACGCTTATTACAAATGGGCTATCCTGAGGTAGAGCCAGAAAATAGATATTGGGCTGAAAAAGGCGTCACAATTGAAGATCCCGATGGCTGGCGTCTAGTGTTAATGAACACAGAGGGGATTTAAATTCTTTTCAGCAAATGTTTTAAGTACCGAAAGCGAAGCGGCAGGTGCAAATGTTTTAAGTACCGAAAGCGAAGAAGGAGGTACAAATTTTCTAACTTTTATACCCTGAGTGGTATTGAAATGCGGCATTTAATAGGGAAGGGTAGAAAAGGTGTTTGATAGGAAATTTATTACAAAAATCTTTGTTTGAAGCAATTGAAAAGATACCCCTTCGCGTATACACAATGGGGTATCTTGTCTTGAAATGCTCTATTGTCCTAAAGAAGCCTCTTGATGATAATGAGTAGCAGTAGATTCAATATCTAGCTGGGTATAGTTTGCCCAATTAGTCTTTTTAAAATCTTCCTCACTAAAGTAAATATTTAATAATTCATTCATAGATTTGTTCCCATTTGGTTCTGTTAACGGAGCAGACCAGCTAATAGATGGAGTTTTAACACTAGGTAGCTTAGACAGCTCAGCAAATATTTTAGTGGAATCCTTTAGCATTTGATTTTTCATACCTTTTTTCACATCAGTATCCTGTATAGAGATTGATACGGTGCCATTCTTTTCTTCCACAGAGAATTTGTTTTTAACGATAGCTCCTACTATATCTTCAACTGAAGTATTTTTATCGACAGCAACTTCCTTTGGAGCAGTATTTTTCCCGCAAGCTGATAATAAAAGTGTGGCTAGTAAAAATAAATAAAATAACTTTTTCAATGTAATAACCTCCCTTGTTACTACCATATATGCGCAAAATGGAGGGGAATTATACAAAAAGAAGATAGCTTTTTTCAAGATTAACATGGAGTTACATCCTCGTTTTAAATGCGGTTCACGATAAAGAGCAGAAAAAACAATTGGAGGTATTCAAAAATGAACTTTTCAGAGTTTAAAAACTGTCTTTTGACAATAAGCGAAATAATTTATTTTGATAACAATGAGTATCTTCGTGAAAAACTTCTAATCCGTTTAGATTAAAAGAAATGATAGACATTGCTGAAAATTTACTTGCAAATACAAAAAGTGAAGATAAGAAATATTTTCTAATGGGAACGCTGGGGAACTTTTATAGAATTTACGGAGAACCACAAAAAGCCATTAATATTTTATCGGAATGCATTATAATTGCCTGCGACCAGAAAGATAGCAATCGAGAAATCGTGTCATTAATACGTCTAGGGGAGGCAATTAAATATAACGGTCATCCAATGGAAGCATTGGAAATCTTCAACGATGTTTTAGATAAATGTAAGGTAAACAATAATATGTTATATATGGACTTTGCCATGCAACATAAAGGAAAGTGTTTGTTAGAATTAGGAGAAATTGCAGAGGCAGAAAAATGCTTTAAAGAAACATTAACGTTAAGAGAATTTAAAGGTGATGAACCACTTATTGAATCTACTCGACAAGCATTGAATTATATAAAAAATGAACAACTAAGTATCTTAATGAATAGCCGAAAAAGATCACATATACTTATAAAATAAATTGAAGGATTTATGGGTGATAATTTATCTTCGTAAGTTCATTTAAATCAGTATAATTTGAATTAATTTTACAAAAACTTGTAGTAAGCGGAGACCATCAGACATGATGGTCTTTTTTTATAAAGCGATCGTGTAAGCGTATACACTTTTCGCAGAGTTTTTTTCTTTTAACTATTGAATTGCTAGTGAAAACAATGGTATAGTGAAGTTATTTGTCTGACGTCTAACTACATACTAACGGTTTTAGATTTATGGCTGTTATTTAAGTGTCAATAACGGAGCATAATGAGCAAAAATATGTCTTTGTAGTTTCGGATATCTAATCCTAAAAATTATCAATATTGGAGGAACTCATGAATTACTTAATATCCATTTGTGGATTGCTACTTGTTTTTGTTTTAGCTCTGTTAATGAGTAAAAACAGAAAAGAAATAAAATATAAAAACATAATTATTATGTTGATCATCCAATTTTTATTTGCAGCAATACTGTTAAATACAAAGTTTGGTTATGTTCTAATTAAAGGATTTACAAAAGTATTTGATCAATTATTGTCTTACGCAAGTACGGGCATAACTTTTGTTTTTGGTGGTTTAGCAAATGAAGGGGAGTATTCCTTCTTCTTAAATGTGTTATTACCAATTGTATTTATATCTGCATTGATAGGGATCTTACAGCATTTTAAAATTCTCCCTTTCTTCATGAAATGGATAGGTTTACTTTTAAGTAAAGTAAATGGCATGGGGAAATTGGAATCGTATAATGCTGTTGCGTCTGCAATGGTAGGTCAATCTGAAGTATTCATTACTGTAAAAAAGCAATTAGATAAAATTAGTCCACAGCGAATGTATACATTATGCGCATCTGCAATGTCAACAGTTTCTATGTCAGTTGTTGGTGCATATATGACGATGATTGAACCGAAATATGTTGTAACGGCGATTGTATTGAACTTGTTTGGCGGATTTATTATTGTTTCAATTATTAATCCGTATACAGTAGAAGAAAACGAAGATATTTTAAAAATTGAAAATGAGCATAAGCAAACTTTCTTCCAAATGCTTGGAGAATATATCATGGATGGCTTTAAAGTAGCCATCATTGTTGGAGCTATGCTAATCGGTTTCGTAGCATTAATGGATTTAATCAATTCACTATTTGATATGATTTTAGGTATATCCTTCCAAGATATTTTAGGTTATATCTTTGCACCAATCGCTTTCTTAATGGGTGTACCTTGGGCGGAGGCTATTACTGCCGGAGGAATTATGGCGACTAAATTAGTAACAAATGAATTTGTTGCAATGACAAGCCTTGGAGAAGCAGCGAAGTCTATGAGTGCACATACAGTAGGTATTATTTCAGTCTTCCTTGTATCCTTTGCAAACTTTGCATCTATCGGTATTCTTGCTGGAGCGGTAAAAGGCTTGAACGTAAGACAAGGGGATATAGTTGCTCGTTTTGGTTTAAAGTTGTTGTATGGAGCAACACTCGTTAGTATTTTAACGGCTACAATTGTAGGTATCGTAATCTAATAAAAATTGAACTGCATTCCAATGGATAGACACATCTATTGGAATGCAGTTTTTTATGATTAAAGTGAGTGGCTATTGCAATCATGGATGGCTAAATCGGTCCAACGACATGAGGTATTTTAACTTCTACCATATAAAAAAAAGCCACTTTAAAGTGACTTAGAAAACTACAAAGACCTCCGTTGTTAAGATAGTCGTTTTGTTGAAGTATTAGTGGAACCTTTTCGAATAAAATGGATAAATATGAGTAGTATTAGTTGGAATAGTACGACGAATAAAAATACAATACCCAAAATAATGAATGCTACCATTTTAAGTTCAGGAGTTTGAACTACCCCTGCAGAATCAACTGTTCTTAACCCAACAAATAATGCCCCAGCAGCAAAAATGAATAGCCATACAATATTTAGGGCCCACCATATTTTCATACCCAAAATAAATATCTCCTTTCTATTCTAGAGTCGAACGAAGACCCATAATCATTCTAAAACCAACACGCTGATTAATAAAAGTTATCCCTAACTTTTGTTGATAAATTTAAATGCTCCAATTAATGCTTCTCCTTTAATGGTATAATTGTAACACTTTCCCTTTTTGTAGGGAACAAACTTTAGGCGGTATGATATCTCAGCCTCAAGACTGATTTCCTTATAATTCATAAAAATCAATGACTAATTAAATGAACAAAAAACAGATAACCATTATCAGCTCATGTTGATAAAAAAATCACCCTCCAATATGAAGGGTGATTCGTCAAAAGCCTTGTTGCTGTATTAAAAAAGCTTCTTGTTATAATGCCTCCAATAAATTCCCCATAAAAAAATCTCCCATAGTTTTCACTATGAGAGATACTTCAAAGCCTTGTGGCTGTATGATTAAATTAAAAAGCCGCGTATGCCGTAGTTATTATAGAAAGTTTTAAACCACCACTCCTCAAAGTGGGTGTTCGCAGAAGCTTTCCTGCTTATCCTCATGCACCATGGTGTGAGGCCCGTCATTCCAACTCCAATAATAAAACTCCCTTTTACAGCTTAAAGGTTAAAACTTAATATTGTACGAACAATGCAGCCTTTAAGGATATAATAAGGCATGTTAAACGAACTTGCAAGTAAGATGGTTTGTACAAAAAAGTCAATGGGCGAGTGTCCCAATTCAAACGTTTTCAAAATGAAATATCTCCAAAAACATGAAACCGATTCATACTTTATTCACAAATGCGAACGAAAAATACGAACAACCTTTACTTAGTAGGGCGAAGTATGTAAGATAAAGGGGCATATATAGGGTTTACCTAGAAAAAAAGTAAAGGGAGGAAGCAGAAATGGCAGCTTATCCAAATTGTCCGAAATGTAATTCTGAATACACATATGAGGATGGAACAAACTTTGTATGTCCAGAATGTGCACATGAGTGGAGCACTGATGGAACGGAGCAGGAGGCAGATACGCTAATCGTAAAGGATGCTAATGGCAATCTACTTGCGGACGGCGATTCTGTTACAGTTATTAAGGATTTAAAAGTTAAGGGTAGTTCTTCAACATTAAAAATTGGGACAAAGGTGAAAAGCATTCGTCTCGTTGAAGGCGATCACAATATTGATTGTAAAATCGATGGCTTTGGTGCAATGAAATTAAAGTCAGAGTTCGTTAAAAAAGCATAATTACTACAAAAAGAGTCGTGAAATGAATCGCTCCAACTTAATGTTGGAAGGGCATTCTAAATCGACTCTTTTTTTATTTCTAGATATAGGAAGTTGTCATTGAGACAACTTCTTTCTGCAAGGTGGAACATTATCTTTTAAACTTACGAAATAAAATTGCAAAAGCAGAACCGATTAGTGCGAAAATAGTATGTAAAAGTGCTATGTAGCTAGCTCCAATCAACAGTGTACCGATTTCTGCGAATGAGTAGTAGGTGACATAGAGTGGGTTATTGATATTGTCAATAATGGCCCATACAAAAACAGGTACAGAGCTGATGGCAAAAACAATCCAAATATTTTTGTAAAAGAAATAAGTAAGACAGCCAAAAATTGCGTACGATACAACAAAGCTTGTTTGATTGCCAAGTAAAGAAGAGTTAATGGCAAACATAAAGGATAGTACGATAAAAACAAGATGGAAAAATGTTACCGTTCTTTTCATTAGTAAATGATAGCCTAGTGCTTGCTTTGAAGTATCGAGCTGCTGACAATGCTCACAATTAGCTAAATGGTGTTCGACAAATTGGATAGTAGTTGCTTGGAGCGCTTGTTTCTTATACAAAGGTAATAAATCCTCTACAATTGAACATTCCTGTGACAAAAGCTTCCCTCCAATCGCTCCTTTCTATTATACGACTTTTTGGAGGAAATAAAAAAAGCCTTCCGCGAGTTCATTCGTTCGGAAAACTTGTACATGCACCTATTTAATTTGATGTTAATACTTCATTTGTCAAAGCTTGAATATCAATATGTGTTTTTTCCTTCACAGCATCCTTCAGAATCTCAGTACGGAAATAATGAACCGTAGCTTCAAGTGGAATAGCTAAAAGCTTGGAAAGAGCAGATTGATACATATACACAAATTCTTTATCTGTGTTTCCGCGTTTTAGCTCCGCAAAAGCTTCATAAAATTGGTCAAGCTTATCAGCAAACTCAAGTAGGCGGCCTTCTATAGTGCTGTCCTTACCTTCTTTCATGCGCTCAATGAAGATAGCTTGAAACTCATGTGGAATCTCATCAATAATGAATTTTTCCATCATTTTTTCTTCCACATGTGCAAGCATTTTTTTAAGCTCTGGGCTTGCATGCTTTACCGGAGTTTTAATATCACCGATAAATACTTCAGCAAAGTCGTGATTGATGGTTTTTTCATATAATGATTTCCAATTGATCGTAGCTCCATTCATTTCCTCAAGTGTGGCAAAGAACATCGCATACTGTGACACCTTCCAAGAGTGAGCAGCCACATTGTGCTCTTCGAATTTGAAGCGTCCAGGGCATCGAATAATACGCTCTAAATCGTTAAGACTTGTAAAAAATTGATGAATACCTATAAAAATCACTCCTTTTTGTTCTATATGTGCATGTTACTATAATCCATACCCTCTTTGTGCAAATTTCAAACAACTTTACAATGATTCAATTTGCGTTTACAAAGGATTCACAATTGGCGATAAAGCGAACTTGTGTTGAATGCTATAATGAGGGGGAATGATTCAATTATGTGTTCACATAATTGCGTCCGGAATCGGCTTTGTGCTAGCACAAGGAAATCCTTTTCGATTCCGCGAAAAGGGGAGTGCGCAACATGATTTCAATTTATACAATTCTTCTTTACATACATATTTTAAGTGCTGTTCTTTCGATTGGGCCTTTGTTCGTTGTTCTAACAATTGTTAAGAAAATGCGTACAGCGTCTCATGTTGAAATGTCGCCTTATATTGAGGCATTTAAAGGAGCAATTACGATCGTCAAGCATTCGGGGCATGTTCTTGTTGCATCCGGTATTTTATTAATGTGGCATGCCGGCTATCATTGGAGTACCTCGTGGATTGTTCTTACATTCCTCGTGATGTTTGCCTCCATTGTTTTTTTAGCAAGAGCGTTCAAGCCAACGTTGCAGACATTCAACACACCTGCCTATGACCAGCAAAAATTTGCTGCACTGCTACATCGCAAAGCATGGATGTACATTTTGTTATTGCTAATCATGTTATGGCTAATGGTAGCAAAGCCTGTGCTTTGGTAAAGAATAAAAATCGCACCCTGAGAGGAGTGCGATTTTTTCATATTGTTAATAAACTATTATATCGATTAAATAAGATGCACGAGACAGGCGAGACCCTGCACGGAGCGCAAGCGGAGGAAGTGGCTCGACGCTCGCCCACTGGAAAGCGAGTAGCCTGGAACGGAAATCCTCCTCATTTGATACGCTATAACATTTACAAAGATATCCTTGGATTTTGTTTTTCATCAATTGCTAAGCAAGCGTTTGAAATAACTTTTCCGAATAAATATATAACTAACGAAGAACAGGGCAAAGAAGCATAAAGAGCTCACCATAGAGACCTGTAAAAATGCTGTTGAAACCATTGCTCGCATGGCAAACAAGGTAGCGAATAACATCGTAATGGCTATCGCGAATGGTACAAATATAAGGATGGCCAACTCCTTAGAAACAACTGTGAGTAACTCTTTTTTAGATAGCCCAAGTTTTCGTATACCTTCATACTTTTCTTTTTCCTGAAGAAGTGTTGTTTGTAAATAGAAGTAGAGTATACTCATAGCCGCACTTAAGAAAATCAAGCTCAACATAGAGCCGATAAAGAACATAACACTTTTTGTAAACATCTCTGCCTCATATAATTCGATTTTTGACGTTACATAACGTTCCTCATATATATGTGGGAAATCCTCAATAATTTTTTTCGCCAACTCTGTATGTGCCGTCCAATTGTCTAGTTCAAATAAGTAGGTTTTGTAGACAGGATATCTGATGCTGTTATAAACTTCAACAGGCACAATAAAATACGTTTGTTGGAAACCTGTTGTTAATAGATTTTTTGCATTTACTGATACAAGCTTAAATAGCTTTAGATATTTGTCGTCACTTACATTCGTAATAGGATATGTTTTATGATTACCAGCAACTGCTATAAATTCATCTGCACCTAAACTAATCTTTTCGTTGTGTAACAAGTTATAATCGGAAACTGACATATAACCGATTCGTTGATCTTCATTCGATTTAAACTCAATAAAAAATTTTTGTGAATCCACTGTAGATAATTTTTTTTCAATACTTTCAATATCCGCTTCTATCTTACTTGGATCAGCCTTAGGAGGGGCGATATACTGAAAACTGTATGGATAATTCGCCTCACTATCTTTTTCAACATTATAGTAAGAACTAAATAAAATGCTTGTACATAAAAATACACCGCTTAATAAAATAGTGATTAAAAATAGCATATTTGCATGTGATTTCATTTTTGCATTGAGATTGGAAGCCAGTAACATATTCGTTTGTTTCATATAGGCTGACGATTTCTCAAAAACTTTTAGCAGGGAGCGCATTCCTTGTGAGATGATTAAATAAATTGTACAAAGAACACTCACGAAAAACGCTACATAGAAAATAAGACCGAGACTACCTACAATGTCATGTTCTATTTTTAACAAATAGCCTAAACTAATGGAAATCATAATGCTAATGAATAATAAAAGATAATGTGATTTTATTGACTTTTCGATAACAACATCACTTTTTAATAGTTGAATGGAAGCTTCTTTATTAATAAATCTTGTCATTACTTTTGAAATAACAACGAATAATACAACGAATAAGCCAATAGTTATCACGATTGCTTTAATAGGGAAATACATACCGAAAGCTTCTGCCTTTAAAACAACTTTGGCGCCCATTAAGAAGAGAGGTGCAATGACAAGCCCGAGAATAATAGCTGTAATAATCGCCATGCTACCGATTAAAATATTCTCTCGAAAAACGAGCTTACGAATTTGTTTCATCGATGCACCAGTAATCATAAAAATACCTAGTGTTTTTGTTTTCTTCTTTAAAAAGGCCATGATGGAATAGGCGATATAGATAAATGAAAACAAATAGACGAGCAAACTTGCTAACATTAATGCAAGGCCAAGTGTTGAGTCTGGATCTAAACCTGCAAGACTTGGATGAAATACAATGACTGTAAATAGAAAGAAAATAATGATCGAGAACATACTGCTAAGGAAATACGAAACATAGGTCCATTTATCACGTAAAATATTTTGAACAACGATATGATTAAAGCTCATGCTGTCCACCACCTAAAAAAGCAAGTGTGTCCATGATTTCCTGGTAAAATTGTTTACGATTATGACCACGATGAATTTCGTTATATAATTTACCATCCTTAATGAATATAATACGATTTGCGAAACTTGCTACATAAGGATCATGTGTCACCATTAAAATGGAAGTTTTAAGTTCTGTATGAATAGAACTAAATAAATTCATGACATCATTTACTGCTTTTGAATCGAGATTTCCTGTAGGTTCATCTGCCAACAATAAACTCGGTTCATGAATAACCGCACGAGCAATAGCTACGCGCTGTTTTTGCCCACCAGAGATTTCATAAATTCGTTTTGAAAGCAGTTCTTCAATTCCAAGAAACTGAGCTATATGTTGAAGTCGTTGCTGCATTTTATCGGCAGGTAAACTATCTAAAGTTAACGGTAATAAAATGTTTTCTTTCACGGTTAATGTGTGAACAAGATTAAAATCTTGAAAGACAAAGCCTAATTCTGAACGACGGAACTTTGCAAGTTCTTCATCATCTAAAGAATAAGGATTTCTATTATTTATAAGAATTTCGCCAGCGGTAGGGCGATCGATTGTTGACACGCTATTTAAAAATGTAGTTTTTCCACTTCCAGAAGGCCCCATAACGGCTACGAATTCGTTCTCACCAAGCTGAAAATCTATACCTTTCAAAGCCTTATATGTGATCTCGCCGATATATTCTTTTTGCAGATTGGTTACTTGTAGGATTGAGCTTCCCATTTTTGAACAACTCCCTTACTTCGATTGAATAGCTTAAGTATAAAGAAGGAGCAGCATTTTACCTATTTGGTTAAATGACGTTAATATGACAAAGTTGTCATATTGGCTTATAATCATGATTTTTTCACGCTATTTGAAAAGTCAATGGAAAAGGTTGTGACGCCCTCATGGGATTGTAAAGTAAAAGGGTGCTCTAATATAGTTAAAATTTTTTTCACTAAATACAAGCCTATACCTGTTGCTTCACCGCTCGTTCTACCTTTCATACCTGTATAAAATAAATCAAAGACACGTGAAATTTCACTCTCCGGAATTGTTTCTCCACAGTTTTGAATGCGTAAAGTAGCTTCATCGTCAATGATTTGAATAGAGCTTTCAGACTCAGCATATTTAATGGCGTTATTGATAATTTGATAAAGCACAATCTTTAACCATTTACGATCTGAATAAATAATTGTATGTTCATCAATCGTCACTTTTGGAAAAATTTCTTTGGCGATGAAATAATCCTTTAAATCATTAACAACTTCCTTCGTAAGCTCCTTTAATGAAAGTGCTTCTATTTTTAAATCAGCCACTAGATTGGACGTGCGTTCATACGTTAGTAGCTGATTCAAGGTAAACGTCAGCTTATCGCATTCTTGATTAATTGTTTGCAAATGCTCTGATTGGTTAGTTGCATTAGATTGGATCATCAGTTGAATAACCGACAATGGCGTTTTCATTTGATGGGCAAAATGTGAAAGTACAAGCTGTTTTTCTTTCCCTTGCTCCTCTAAATATTGCTGCTGTGTTAAGTATAGATATTGCATTTGTCGTAGTTTTTGGCTATAGGCTTGCTCCATTGTAGCCTGTGGTTCATGCAGATAGAGATCATCCCCTGTTAATGTGCTCTTTTGTAAATGTGTATAGAGCTTTCTTCTTCGAAAATAACGTCCAATCAACCAAACGGTAAATAGGAAGCTCACGAGAAAGATGAAGTAAAGATAGTGCGAAGCTAAATCATCCAGGGAATGAATAATCCAGGGTAATAATAGAAAGCTTACACAATAAAGAATAATTACACTTACATGATCTCGAAAGAAGAGCTTCATTCTTCTGCCTCCACTAATTGATAACCAAGTCCGCGAATTGTTTTAATTTCTAGTCTAGATTGGATAGCTTCGAATTTTTTGCGCAATCGGCCAATATTAACTGATAAAGTGTTTTCCTCAACGAAGGATTCATCATCCCAAATAGCACTTAACAATTTTTGACGAGGAACAACATTAGGGTAAGATTCAAATAGTAATGTGCTAAGCTGCATCTCTTTTAATGTTAGTAGGCTCTCATACTTTTCAGTGTAAAGGCGAACTGTATTAGTATTTAATGTTGTATTTGCAATGGAGATTGAATTAGAATCGGAGGAAGCATATTCTCCGTATGTACGACGAATAAGACCATTCACCTTTGCCATAAGCACATCTAGCGAGAAGGGCTTCGTAATAAAATCATCCGCACCATTTTCAATACCATATACTTGATCGATTTCATTGACACGAGCAGATACAATAATAATAGGGCAGTTGGATAGCTGACGGATTTTGCGCGACCAAAAGTACCCATCGTAGGTTGGTAAGTTAATGTCCATAACAACGAGATGGGGTTGAATTGCTTGAAATTCCTCTACTATTTGATTAAATTGTTGAACGGTATAGCATTCAAATTGATATTTTGATAAATGCTCCTCAATGATTTTTGAAATATTGATATCGTCCTCTATTATGTAAATTTTGTACATAGTATCGACCTTTCTTTTTTTTGCTCATCACTGAAAGTTGGGAATAACATTTGTTTAAAACGTATGTCATGTAAATAAGTTGATTGAAGTGGAGACTGGGCGACTCCTTGGGGATCAGCGTCACAGATGAGACCCTGCAGCGAAGCGGCAGCAACAATTGTTTTATCTGTGCGAAAGCGAAGCGGCAGCAACAATTGTTTTATCTGTGCGAAAGCGAAGCGGCAGCAACAACAAATGTTTTCTGTAGCGGCAGCTACAAAGCGCCCAGTTGGAACGGAAATCAACTCCACGTTATGCTGAGTAGCCTTCTTCTTATTTATACATTTTTAATGTACCCTGATTTTAAAAAATCCATTAATATTCTCTATTGAATATAGCAATTGTAACTTGAAATTATAAAAAAGAGCCACCACAAACCCAATTAGGAATGTGATGACAGCTTTCATTTATTTTTTTGGAATATGGAAGGTGATAGTTGTTCCTTCATTTAACGTGCTATTAATTTGTAACCTCTGTCCGTAAATCCTTTTAAGACGTAAATCTGTATTACGTAGACCTACGCCAGAGTTTGGCGAATCGCTACCGGATTGTAGTTCATCTAATAGACTTGGATCAATCCCAACCCCATTATCTATAACACTTATTGCAACATGATTCGGACAATCTTTTATACGAATACAAACTGTACCGCCTTCTTCCTGTTTTAATACACCATGAACAATTGCGTTTTCCACTAAAGTTTGTAAGGAGATAGGGGGATTTCAATATTAATATTGTCATCAATATCCCATTCGATTATTAGTAAGTCTCCAAAACGCTGCTGACTAATATAGAGATACGACCGTACTAGCTCTAACTCATCCTTAAGTGATACTACTCGCTGTAAATTCCGCACATCGAAGCTGGCATGTAGATATTCACCAAAATGATGCATTAAGTCAATCATTCGGTCTGTATCGATCGTACTAAGCGATGCAATTGAGTTTAATGTATTAAATAAAAAATGAGGCTGTATTTGAGCCTGAAGCCAAGCTGTTTCTATATGTAGTCGTTGATTGATGCTATATTTTAAATCGATTAAGGCTCTACTTCTTACCTTTAACTCTAAAGAATTAATGGGCTTTGTCACATAGTCATTTGCACCATGGGCGAAACAAGTATAAACATCCTCGGAACAATTTCGAGCCGTTAATATTAAGACAGGTAATTCAAGCAATGAGTAATGCTCTCGAATAATTTCAGTTAATGCATAGCCTGATATATAAGGTAACATTGCATCAATAATGACTAGATCCCAATCTTCTTGCTGTAGCAATTCTAATGCCTTCTCACTACTAATAACTGTAGTAACAGCATACTCTGAAGTTGCAAATAAACTATGCATAATTGTTAAGTTAACAGGATCATCATCGATCATTAAAATGTTGAATTGCTTTTCCGTTATAGATGAAGAATTTTTTTCTTCAACAAGAAGATGGGTGTCCTCTTCCTCGATATATGCTTGGTCCTCATTAACATTTTCAACTGCTAATGGTAAGGTGAAAAAGACATCTGATCCTTTGTTAGGAATAGAGTGTTTCTGTAAAGTTCCTCCGTGTAATTCGATCAACCTCTTTGAAATTAATAATCCAAGGCCGATCCCATCATTATTATCATTTCCTTGTTTGTAAGGGGAAAATAGACGACTTTGGATATCATCATCCATTCCTAACCCAGTATCGTGAATATGGATAACAGCCATGTTATTTTCTATTTGGGCGCTGATTTTTATAGATCCTGCTCTCGTATATTTAATGGCATTGTGTAGGAGATTAAAAAGAATTTGAATCAATCGATTTTCATCGGCCACCACATTAGGGAATGACCTAGGAATTGTGGAACTCATTTGAATCTGTTTACCGATTGTTATAAAGCGTAACAAGTCAAAAACGCCATAAACTGTACCTTGAATGCTGACGTTCTGTTTATGGAGATGCAAATTACCTTCTTTTAAACGAGTAAAGTCTAATATGTCATTTAATGAAAATGACATGCTCCTCCCGATATCAATAAGATGCTTTAGGTTTTGTTTATCATCAGCCATAAGCTTATTGTTTGGATTATCGTAAATGGATTGTCCTAACGTAATCATTTTATTCATCGGATCCCATAGCTTTTGTGAGCTACTGGATAAAAATTTATCTTTCAAAGCATCGTCTTTTTGTAATTTAGCAATCAATTGATTAATCTGCTCTTTATTTTCAAAAAAACGTTTAAACCAATAGCCTGAGAAACCGAGCATCATAAACAAATAATCGAATGGATACATTGGTATATCAAAAAAATAGTTGGATTTGATATATATACGCCCATATGATGCCGTTCATTGTACCAAGGGCTGTCAATGCAATAAATGCAGTGCTTTGCGTTTGATTTTCAAGATACTCTCTTAAAGCAAGTACTACTACAGATAAAAATGAAATGATATACAGTATAAAGTAAAGAGGATTTATTATGTATAACCAATTAATCGGTAAGACGATAGTAAAAAATGCTGAAAGGGCGTAGAAAGCAAAGAGCCACTGAAAGCTTTTAGCATGACGATATTTGACTAGTAAAACATGCATAAATTGAACAAAGAAAAAAGAAGACCCAATAAAAATAAAAGAAGATAACTTAAAAGACCATACATAATCAAGATGTAACCAGTTGAGTATAGATTGATCATATGAAATTAACTCATCTGCTAAAGGTAAAAGAAAGCCTATTGTGAACAGTAAAACAACTGGTTTTGGATAAATAAACAAGAATACAAGGCTACTAAAAAGTGCAAACAACAAGAGCGTTATTGAAATGTAGCAAAAGATAAATTGTTAATAAATTGTTGGTGCGCCATAGCTGAAGCGGAGGTAAACCAAATTTTTTTATTAATAGTAGGGCTTATTGCTGTATCGAAATTAGATACGTGTAAAATTATGTCAAGTTCAGGTTGCTCATTTGTAAAGTAATGCGTATGAGTAGCGGCTTGACCGTGATGACTATGTGAATCAGTAGCTACTTTTCCTGACTGTTCAACTAACTTTCCGTTAAGATACAATGCTGAGGCAGTGGACACTGCTGGAATCCTAATGGCATGACGATTATCTTTGGGAGCATTGTCATTGAGTAAGATTTTTAAACGATATGTACCGTATCGTTCTGCGGTTGCCTCATGTTCTTGCATAGGAATCACCCGGGTAGCTTGTTCAAATGATTGGAGAGACTTGTTATGATCAATATTTAATGGATCTATTAATAATCCGGGATAGTAGAGCCATTCCCCATCTAAGTAAAGAACTTCTTTATCGGATAGCTGATGATCCCGTAGATCAAATACACCTTCCTTAGCAATCGGTTGCTCAATGGAAGGGAGAAAATAGGCTAGCCATAGTATACGAAGTGTAGTAAGAACTATAAAAATTAAAATGATGAAAAGCGAATGTCGTATTGTCGCTTTTTTAAACAGTGACATAAGAACCCCCAGAATTTACCGGATGTATTAAAAGGCCTATATTCACCATGCCATGAAATTTAGAAAATGGGAATAAGAAATTTATAAAAAAGATACTTTCGGACTAATCAGAAAGAGTTGATTTCCGCTTCGGGCTACTCGCTTTCACACGAGAGTAGCGTGAGATCTTAGCTCCCGCCTATTGTATGTGTCAATTATATTTTTAGGTGAATTATTTTTCATTAAGGGGAGAGACGTATGATTGCAAGGGGAGAAATAATCTAGTGTAGGTAAGTTCAAGTTAAAGCCTCCAGACGCGATTAGGCAAAAGGCATATTGATAATACATGTTTACCAACAAGTTTAGGCATCGAGGGTATCTTCTCGATGCCTAGAATTATTCAACAGATATAGCGTTAAACAGCTCAGTTGTTTCTTGCTCTGGTAAAATACCGAGATCTGTCATCAATATACTTTTAAAGGTGTTGTAAACCTTTACTGCACCTGCTCGATGATCTACTTCTATATAGTGTCTCATTAGCTGTTGGATGGTTTTATCGGAATAGGGGGTATGTTCTACTGTTAAAAGTAATATATGCTCTCGTTTTTCCACAGCATCTATTGCTGTATAGTGCTCTACTAAATCATGAAGTAAAAGAGTAAATTTGTTGTTCATAAAACTTGCTTTACTAGTAATCCAGGGATAATCTAATGAGGTCATAAACTCACCTTGGTAATTTTGTACGAGCGCCTCAGCTATCTCTACATCAATCTTACCAGTCTCCGTTTTACCATTTAAAATATGCTCCAAGTCATGGGCATCACATTGAAAATCCTCTAATTGCAAAAAATAGCAGCCATTTGCATACTGTATGACCTCTGAATAACCCAATGTTGAAAGCGTGGTGCGTAGATAGGAAACTGTTGTATGTAACTGAACTCGTGCCTTTTTACATTCCGTGTCTGCCCATAAAGTTTCGATGATTGTATCGCGAGGCACATGACTATTAAGATTGGAAAGAAGAAAGGCAAATAATTCTTTTGTTTTAAGCGTCCTCCAATGGATTGCTTTGTCATTATGTGAAACAACGAATCCTCCAAAGCATCGGATCGTAAGTGCGGGTTTATTTCGTACTTCTATAGGATTCGTTTTATTTTCTAGGTGAAGGAGTTCTTGGATTCTATTAATAGTTGTCTCTAGACGAGCTTTTGAAATAGGCTTTAATAAATAGTCAAGGGAGTGAATTTCAAACGCTTGTACTGCATAGTCTCGATACGCAGTGACAAAAACGATATAAATATTGTTGTTCCATTCTTTTAAAAGCTGTGCAATCTCTAAACCGTTCATGCCAGGCATTTCAATATCTAAAAATGCCACTTGGAAATCCAAGCTAGGCCCTACTATAAGCAGATCTTTTACAGTCGTAAAAGATCTAACGACCTCTATTGAATTAAATTCCTTTAACTTTTTCTCCATGTTTATAAGCGCTAAAGGTTCATCATCCATTACTATCGCTCGAATCAAACAGGCCACCAACTTTCTAATGTTTATTAACCTGATATCAATTATACCTCAGTGAAGTAGGTTAAATTAAAATATCAATGACTGACCCTTTATACGGATGTATGGTCACTTGCTGCTGCAGTATTTTGATTGACCGCATTTTGCATAACACCCATTGGCAAAGTATGATGTAGCTCCATCATCTGAGAAGACATTAATTTCCAACCTATATTCCTACTTTACCATATTATCTTATAAAAACACCTATTTTCCAATATATAAAGATTGCAAATAGAGTTCTAATATTACCTCCATAAAATCGTTTGTTTACCAAAAATATATTCGTTCTTGTATATTTTTCTGAATTTTTAGCAATAATTCGTATTATCAGGTCTGTTGTCCTGAATGATTGCTTGTATTCTCTAGCATTAAGAGCCTAAATCTAGTGTGCTAGCAGAAGACTGCGAAATAATAAAATGTGGAGGTTACAAAATATGAAAAAACAAGCTTTAGCTTTAGCAGTAACATTAACCTTGGGATTAAGTTTATTTGCCAGTCCGTCATCTGCAAAGGACAAACTCTCTTTTATGCCATTCAATGCATTGTGGGGAATCTCGAAAATTTACAATTTATCTTTAGAAGATTATGAGCCAATGTTCGACTCAGACGCAAGATGGTTTTATCCAGAGCAAAATTTAAATATAGCCGAAAAGAAAAATGATAATTCGCCGAAAGACCAACACTTTGTTGTGGCCGGAGATACTTTATTTACAATTGCACGTGTGAATGATGTGTCAGTGGAAGAATTGCAGGAATGGAATAACCTTGCATCTGCTGATCTAATTTATGTAGGTGAATCATTGGCTATCAAAGCTTCGGCAGCAAAACCTAAAACGTCCGAAAGCAAACCTAAAACGGTAGCAACGACATCAAGTAAAAAGCAAGTGACAACTTCAAGTAATAATAAAGTTGCAACATCTAGTACGAAATCAGTGAGTGCTTCGACAACTTCGGGCAAAACGTTCACAATGCGAGCAACAGCCTATACTGCGTATTGCGAAGGGTGTTCCGGAATTACAGCGAATGGAACAGATATAAGATCGAATCCAAACTTAAAGGTAATTGCTGTAGATCCACGAATAATTCCTCTAGGAACAAGGGTTTGGGTGGAAGGTTATGGTGAAGCAATTGCAGCAGATACTGGTGGAGCGATAAAAGGTAATAAAATTGATGTATTTATTCCTACCGAGGGACAAGCTCGTCAGTGGGGCGTCAAAAATGTAACTGTAAAAATTTTAAATTAATGTAATTGCGAGTGTGTCTCCTGAAATTGGAGATATCCTTTTTATATTGTTTACAGTTTACAAAAATTACTCCTTAATCGATGATTCGCAAAATTCCCGTTGAACTTGCATAAGTGGAAGGATTGTTGGAAACCATCAAAAAGAGGAGGGATTTTTATGAAAAAAATGAGCTTAATAATAATTTCTTTATTAGTATTTGTCGGTGGTTGTAGTTTCTTTGAAAAGAAGGAGCAAAAAGTGGCAGTTAACGCAAATTCAGGACTAACTGCAACCGCAAAAGTAATTGGTAAAAATAATGAAAGCTATGGCAATGCATATTTTGAGGAAGAGGATAATGGGGTTAAGATGACACTCGCATTATCAGGGCTGCCAGCAGGAACACATGGCATTCATATTCATTCAGTTGGGAAGTGTGAACCACCAACATTTGAATCAGCAGGCCCTCATTTTAATCCAACGAGTAAAGAGCATGGGAAGGATAACCCTAAGGGATATCATTTAGGAGATCTTCCAAATTTAGAAGTTGGAGAAGATGGTAAAGTGGATTTAAACTTTTTAGCTGAAGGGCTAACATTAGAAAAAAATGCTGCCAACTCATTGTTACGTGAGGGGGGCACTTCATTAATCATTCATGAATCAGAGGATGATTATAAAACAGACCCTGCCGGAAATTCTGGTGCTAGAATTGCTTGTGGCATTATTCAATAAGGACAATAAATCGACTGTATCTGAAGAAAACCACTTTAGATACAGTTTTTTTGTTTTAAGGGTAAAAATCGACAACAAATGTCCTGAGATCATTCATTGTGGATTCAAGAAGGATATTTGTTGAAACGTATGTTTTATTTTTAAGCTGATTGGAGTGAAGACTGGGCGACTCCTTGGGGATCAGCGATAGAGGAACGAAGACTAAAACCATCACATCCTGTGATAACGCCTTCGTGACCAACATCGTGTTCGCCCGAGACCCTGCAGCTACAAAGCGCCCAGCCAGAACGGAAATCAGCATCACGTTATAGTGATGAGTAATTTTCTTATAAAGAAAAAGGTAATGATTACTTCCGTAATGAGCATGCATTTTTTATACATATAGAAATTAAAATTATTTTCTTGGAAAAAGAATTTAATGGTTTAATATAGATAAATTCTGTGTGAAGAAGTTATTATTTTAATGCGGAAATATTAGGTATTTAAAGGAAATGGTATAATTATAAAAGACTGAATTTACAATAAATTAATTGACATTAATATACTAAATTTGATAATTTTAAATAGATTCTTATTTTTAACCAAGGGGGAAGGTTACTATGAAGAAAAAACAATTCAAGCTATTAATGCTATTAAGTGCCTTTGCGCTATTGATGTTAGCTGCATGTGGGTCTGATAGCGGGGCGGGTTCAAAGGACTCGGATAAGGGCGATTCGACAGCATCCGCTAAGCCGAAATTTTTGAACTTATTAACAGGTGGAACACAAGGTACTTACTATGCACTAGGTGGGACATTTGCTGATTTCATTTCTAAAGAAACAGACATTAAAACGACTGCTGAAGTATCTCAAGCATCTGCTGCCAACATGACGGCTTTGCAAGATGGTAAAGGTGAAATTGCCTTCGTGCAAACAGATATTGCTTATTACGCTACTGAAGGAACAAAGATGTTTGACGGTAAAAAAATCGATACAATTGCTGCTCTAGGTGCACTTTATCCAGAAACAGTACAATTAATAACGACTGAAGCATCAGGCATTAAATCATACGCTGATTTAAAAGGGAAAAAAGTTTCTGTAGGTGCACCAGGTTCTGGAACTTACGCAAATGCTGAACAATTACTTGAAATTCACGGTTTAACAATGAATGATATCAAAGCACAAAACCTTGATTTCGGTGAGTCTACTGACGGTCTTCAATCTGGCCAAATCGACGCAGCATTTATTACTGCTGGTACGCCAACAAGTGCTGTTGAGGCATTGAATGCAACAACTAAAGTAAATATCATCGGTATGGATGCTGGTAAAGCGGATGAGCTAATTGCTAAATACCCTTACTATGCAAAAGATACAGTAAAAGCTGGTACGTATGGTATCACGAAAGATACCGAGACAGTCTCAGTGCTTGCAATGCTAGCGGTGAAAAAAGATCTTCCAGAAGATGTTGTTTATTCAATGACGAAAGCTATTTATGATAACACAAATAAAATTTCACACGATAAAGGGAAATTTATCAAAGTTGAGACAGGTTTACAGGGTATTAACATTGACGTTCACCCAGGTGCTCAAAAATACTTTGATGAAAAGAAATAATAGAACGTTCGAAGGTTGAATGTTGGTTTTATCAGGCGAATATAACGTTATTTTCTTAAATACAAGAGGCTCGGATTGCGTAAAGCTTCGAGTCTCTTTTCTTCCTTAAGTAGTGATAAAAGCGAATAGCTTTTAACCTCTTTCGGCGGGTGTTAAAACACTTGCTGAAAGAGGTTAAAGCCTCCGGCGGATGTCACGGAATCGGAAAGGAGTTCTTTGTGCTTGCACAAACCCGATTCCGGACGCAATTATGCCGAGGCATAATTGATGTAGGGGAACAGATGTAGTGCGAAAAAGAAATTTAATTATTGTGTTAGCTTTTGTATGTATTTGCTTCAGTATAGTCATTTTTCTTCCTCTTCAAAAGGTATTCGCATTTACGGAAACACGTATAAATGACCCGATTGTGCATTATATACCACTTACAACTGAGGATGCATTTGATATTAGATACACTCACTCTATCCATAAAACGGATGTACTCGAACACTATAAATGTATAGATGGAACTAGTATTCAAATGCTAGGGATGGAGTATGAGAGTTTAGCAATTGGCATGCCAAGCTATGCAGAGGAAAATCAAACATTAACAGAACGAAATGGGAAATATTTTTTGCAGTTTGACTATGAAGTTATTGAAAATTTTACGATTTATATAGGCGATTTAGATTTAGATCTTGTATTAGATTACGAGGATTATGAATACGATTTAAAAAAAGATTTACAAAGGGGAAAGTCCTATTTATTTGAGGTGAAGCGTTTATCGCTTTATGAACAATGGAAAGGAGTAAGGATGAAATGACAACACAGCATAAATCAAACGACGAAGTAAAAAAAGAAGAATTTGAACAAATATCAGCAGAAGAGCAGCAAGCAATACTTGAGAAGTACGATATTGAATCCAATGTACGAACGATTTCGGGCATTATGAAGCACGTCATTTTCTTTGGATTACTAGCATTTTCATTGTTTCAGCTTTACACAGCAATTTTTGGCCAATTTCCAGCGCAAATTCAGCGTACGATACATTTAGGTTTTGGTTTAACCTTAATTTTCTTACTATTCCCAGCTCGGAAAAAAGCAGCGAAGAATAAAATTGCATGGTTCGATTATATTTTAGCGGTATTATCTATTGTAGTAGGTTCGTATTGGACAATGAATTATACAGAGCTTGTTAATAGCAATGGTACCATTACGCAAACAGATTTTATTGTAGGCCTTGTAGCTGTCGTGTTGGTACTTGAAGCAGCTCGCCGTGCAGTAGGTTTACCGATTACAATCATTGCTATATGTTTCTTAATTTATGCATATTTTGGACCGTATTTCCCGGACTTTATGGCGCATAGAGGGCAAGATTTTGAGAGTATTGTTAATCTCATGTATTTTACGACGGATGGGATTTTCGGAACACCGATTAGTGTTTCTGCCACGTTTATATTTGTGTTTTTACTTTTTGGAGCATTCCTTGTCAAAACAGGTGTTGGTCAATACTTTAATGATTTAGCGGTATCTCTTGCAGGTAAATTAATTGGTGGTCCTGCAAAAGTGGCGGTATTTTCTAGTGCGCTTCAAGGTACGATTTCAGGAAGCTCTGTAGCGAATGTTGTAACATCTGGATCGTATACGATTCCGATGATGAAAAAACTTGGTTACCGTAAAGAGTTCGCGGGTGCGGTTGAAGCAGCGGCATCTACTGGTGGGCAGTTAATGCCTCCGATTATGGGTGCGGCAGCGTTTTTAATGGTTGAGTTTATCGGTCGCGGAATTACGTATTGGGATATCGCGAAAGCGGCGGCGATACCTGCATTACTTTATTTTACAGGTATTTGGATTATGACTCACTTCGAAGCTAAACGCGTAGGTTTAAGAGGGTTACGTGATGATCAAATGCCAAATCGTCGAGAGGTATTTAAGAAAATTTACCTTCTATTACCGATAATCTCTATCATCGTTTTAATGTTAACGGGTACACCGGTCATGCATGCAGCACTTTACGGTATTATTATTTCTATTGGTGTTGCGATGTTTAATAAGGAAACACGTTTAAAACCAAAAGATATTATTGACGCATTAGTAGAAGGGGCTCGTACAGCACTTGGTGTCGTAGCGGCAACAGCTTGCGCGGGTATTATCGTAGGTGTTGTTGTGAAAACGGGTCTAGGCTTAAGCTTAGCGAATAGTTTAGTAGAATTAGCGGGTGGTAGTATTATTTTAACGCTAATTTTTGTCATGATTGCTTCCCTAATTCTTGGGATGGGGGCTCCGACAACTGCAAACTATGTTATTACATCAACAATTGCAGCTCCTGCAATCGTGGCGTTATTATCACCGAATACACCGCAGGAATTAGTACCAATAGTCGTATTATTATCGGCACACTTCTTTGTATTCTACTTTGGGATCATCGCTGATATAACACCACCTGTCGCCCTTGCTGCTTTTGCGGCTTCGGGAATCTCTGGTGGAGATCCGATTAAAACAGGTGTAAACTCAGCGAAGCTTGCTATTGCAGCGTTTATTATTCCGTATATGATTGTATTCTCACCTGCGTTGTTAATGATAGATACAACTATACCTCAAATTATATGGGTAGTATTCACAGCTATCACAGGAATGGTAGCTATAGGTGCGGGAGTAATCGGATACTGGTATCGCAAAATGCTTTGGTTTGAACGCATTATTGCGATTGCAGCTGGTTTACTTCTTATCTATCCAGAAAAATTTTCAGATTGGGCAGGTTTAGCCATCTTTATTGTAATGTTTGTTATCCAATACGTAACACAGCATAAAGGTAATGATGACGACAATCGGAATAGTAAAACGGGTGTTACAGCTTAAGTAAAAAGTGAAGGGCTTCGGCCTGAATGGAATTTTATAAATTTTCCTAAAAGAGATGTATCGAATTATGATACATCTCTTTTTTCTTGAATTTTAATCTAAAAAGTAGATTGTTTTTATATTTTTTATGCATAATGAGCATCGTTTATTGCTTTTTCTGCAAAGGTCATTGTATAATTCTTTTATCAGAAAATTCAATTAAGTTAATCGAGGAGGTGTTTAAATGGAAAAATTTTTTAACTCAAAATTTGAAACGTATTTAATGGATCAGGAATTGGAGCTAAATATCGAAGAGGAAAAAAATGAGGAGCAACTAACGATGGTACATTATGAAGAATATCCAGAAGGTTTTTTTACAAGTTTATAATATTTATTTGAGGGACAGTGCTAAAGGTAGAAATTACTTTTAACACAGTCCTTTGTTTTTTTGCATAAAAGTTGGGAGTAGTATTTGTAGGAATGTATGCTATGAATTTAGGTTGATCTTCATTCCGGCTGGGCGACTTCTCGGGGATTAGCGTTAGAGGAGTGATAATGCCTTTGTGACCAACCTCCGTTGGTTTAGATGGATACTTTGAAGATTTATCGGAACAAAATCTCGCTTTATCGGAATGTTTTCTCATTTTATCGGAACAATTTTAGCTTTTATCGGAAATCAATCACAATCTATAGTTATTGTCCTCTTTTTTTAAAGAATTCGTTTCATGTATAATGGGAAACAAAAATGCGTATAGAGGTGTGGTTATGTCAAATGCAGTGTTAGAGGAAACAATTTACCAATGGTTTGAACATTTTCATAAATACCCAGAGGTCAGTTGGAAGGAATTCGAGACGACAAAAAAAATCGCGTCGATTTTAGATGAGTTAAGCGTATCCTATCGGTTGTTAGGAGATGTTCCTGGGCTAATTGCTGAAATTGGTACAGGTGATGAAATTGTTGCTGTACGTGCAGATATAGACGCATTATGGCAGGAAGTGGATGGGAAATGGCAAGCAAATCACTCATGTGGTCATGATGCCAATATAACGATGGTACTTGGGGCTTTATTACTGCTGAAAGATCGACCGTTGCAACATCGTGTTCGTTTTATTTTCCAGCCTGCTGAAGAACTTGGGAATGGAGCTTGTGCTGCCTTTGAGCGAGGAGCGGTTGATCGTGTATCGCATTTATTTGGTGTTCATTTAAGACCAATTGAAGAACTACCACTTGGTAAGGTATCGCCTGCGATTCATCATGGGGCAGCCTATTTTTTAGAAGGAACTATTCGAGGTACAGATGCCCATGGTGCTAGACCTCACCAAGGGAAAAATGCAATCGATGTGATTATGGCCATACAACAAATGCTCAATAGCATACATTTATCACCTTTCGAGCCTCATTCTGCAAAGCTAACGAAGATTGTTGCGGATGGTGGTAGTACGAATATTATTCCAGGCACTGCGAGCTTCTCGATGGATATTCGAGCGCAACATAATAATCAACTAGAGTTACTTCGTAGTCGTATTGAATATGGCTTAACATCAATCCAACAGCAGTTTGAGATTGATATAGACTGGAAATGGATAGACTTTACACCTGGTGCTGAGGTTTCTTCAGTTGCCGCACGTATGGCTAAAGACGCAATTATTGAAACACTTGGGGAAGAGCATCTAGCAGGGGAAATCACAACACCTGGAAGTGATGATTTTCATTTTTACACAGTTAAAAAACCTGAATTAAAAGCAACGATGATAGGTATTGGAGCCAACTTAACGCCTGGATTGCATCATCCAAAAATGACTTTTGAAAGAAGTGCATTAATGGACGCTGCGAAAGTACTTGCTTGTGTGTTAGAAAAAAAACCTGAATACGAATAATGATTATGAGAGAGAGCTCTGTCAAAATTCTTTTGATAGAGTTCCTTTTTATTTTCTTTTTTATCGAAATATATGAATATTCCGCATTGATCTAAATAGCTATTTGAAAGCGTTTTATTGCGCTAAAACAGTCGAAATCGCTCGAGAAGCATAAAATTTTTGCGTTGACTTTTAATTTTTTGAATATTATGCTAAAAATCGTAAAAAATTATTTGCGTCTTTGACAACCAAGCTTGGCAACTGGTGCAAAAAAGGGGATGGATTCATTCATGAAAAAAGATATTAATGCTGGTTGGGCACTTCTGCCTTTTGTAATAATGATTGTAGCTATGTTAATTACAGTAGTTGTGTTAGAGCAAAGTCCTCACGTACCACTTATTATCGGAACAACTGTAGCAGCAGTAGTTGCCAAAATGCATGGATTTAAATGGATGGAAATTGAGGAAATGATGTATAAGGGGATACGTCTAGCTTTACCTGCAATTGTTATTATTATTTTAGTAGGTTTGACAATCGGCGCATGGATTGGCGGCGGTGTCGTAGCGACAATGATTTATTTTGGTTTAAAATTAATTTCTCCAGCTTGGTTTTTAGTAACAATCATGCTGTTATGTTCAATTGTTTCATTGGCGATTGGTAGCTCATGGTCAACGATGGCTACAATCGGTGTTGCTGGAATGGGTATTGGTTTAAGTATGGGAATCCCTGCAGCAATGATTGCCGGAGCGGTTATTTCAGGTTCATACTTTGGTGATAAGATGTCACCATTATCGGATACTACTAACCTCGCAGCAGGTTTAACAGGTACCGACTTATTTGATCATATTAAGCACATGCTTTATACGACTATTCCAGCTTTAGTCATTGCAATCGTTGTATTTGGAATTATGGGAAGAAGCTTCGCGAATATTTCAATGCAATCAGAAAGCATTTTAACAACATTAAAAGTAATGGAGGAAAGCTTTGTTATTTCTCCTTGGTTATTGCTTGTACCAGTTGGTGTAATTGTATTGGTAGCGAAAAAAGTGCCTGCGATTCCAGCTTTAGTTGTCGGAATTATCTCAGGATTCTTACTACAAATCTTCGTACAGGGCGGTACACCTACAATGGCGGTACATGCTTTACAAGAAGGATTTGTTATTTCAACTGGCAATGAAATGGTGGACAACCTATTTAACCGCGGTGGCTTAGATTCAATGATGAATACGGTTTCAATGACGATTGTGGCTATGACATTCGGTGGAGTGTTAGAATATTCTGGTATGTTAAAAGCACTTATGGATGTCATTGTGAAATTTGCTAAATCTACAGGCAGCTTAGTTGCTTCAACGATTGCTGCATGTATTACAACAAATGCTACATGTTCTGAGCAGTATATTTCAATTGTTGTACCATCACGTATGTTTGCGAATGTGTACCGAGAGCGTGGCTTACATTCGAAAAACCTATCTCGCGCGTTAGAAGATGGGGGAACACTAACTTCTGTATTCTTCCCATGGAATACTTGTGGAGTCTTTATTTTAGCGACGTTGGGTGTAGGGGCAATGGAATACGCACCATATGCAATTATTAACTTCCTAGTACCTATTATTTCAATTTTTTATGCATATATCGGATTTGCGATTGTTAAGCTAACACCTGAAGAAATGGAAGCAGCAGAGAAGCGCAAAAAAGAGGAAGAACTAAATGATACTAATATGGTCATGGCTGACTAAATCCAAGTATTAAAAGTCACTTTTCTCTGATGATAAGCTCTCGCGGACGAAAGAATTTCTGCGAGAGCTTGTCATTTTTCAATAGACTGCAAAGTTCAATTCATAAATTGTACGTGGGCGACCTTGTTGGTGAGGCATTTCTTCACCGACTACTTTAGCATAGCCGTTATCCACTAATTTTTTAATAATGCGCTCTGTTGTGCGGCGTGTAACTTGTAAGTATTCTGCAAGGTTATGAGATGTAAATTGAGCTGATTGGCGCTCCCTGCTAAAATGAATGATCTTAGAAATATTTAATGGACTTAAGCTTGTTTGCTTTGCCATTTGTAAAACGTATGGATCATCTGTTTTTAAAGCTAGTCTCAGTTCTGATTTCGGGAATGGACCTAGCAAGTTTTTATGCTCATCGAGTATATAAATTTCACAAGGTTTAGCAAATGTTATTGCATTTTTGGCATTGTGGTTAGCTTCAACTATAGAGTGACCATACCCAAAAGCTAGCTTAAATGACTGATCGGTTTGTTGTAATAAGTTCTGTAAGTTCTCTTTTTCGAGTGCCTTTTGCAAATGTCCAGATGTCGTATATAGTTCAAAAGAATACGGTGAAATTTCTTTATAAGTTGAATGCGTAATTGCTGTGATTTGCGTGAGCATGTTATCGTCTATAGGTTTATTTTCAGAACCCTCTAAAATTCCAACGGCAGCTTTCGCAGATTCAGATTTCGTAAGAAGTGATTGGGATTTCGTCTCCTCTAAGCATTGGATAATGGAGTTAGTTGCATCTAACATGCGCATAGCCGGTATGTGAAGAGCTTGTAATTCATCAAATGCGCTATGGATACTTGTTATGACAAAATCAATGCTGTTAGCCTCCCATAAAGCGATATGATGCTGCAATATAGATTGAGTAGGTTCAGTGATAGATATAGCCTGTATATATGGTTTTGGACCAACATACTCTATTTCTGCTAAAACATTTTCGACAATAGCTGGATCCATAACATCGATGGAAATTCTATTTAAAGGTACTGCATGATTCGCTACAAGCGATAATAAAGTTGTAGAAATTGCCGTCTCATCTTGTTTAATATAATTCCAAGGTATTGGTAGTTTTGACAATGCGGACTGGGCATGTAAATAGGGCAAAGTTCCGCCGAATAAAAGGGCATCACATGGCTTAATTTTCTTTAACAAAACGGGTGCCTCTGTTGGTTGCTTGTAAAGATAAAAATCTATTTGAATATTCTCTATGTTTTGTGCGATACTATTTATACGATTCATAAATGCTTTAGAGCAGATAACCGCTATTTTAGTAGACATAGGCAACTTCCTTTTCAATATTTTTTAATTTATTTCAGCAGATGTTCAAACATCTGCTGAAATAAATTAAAGCCTCCGGCGGATGTCATGGAATCGGAAAAGAGTGCTTAGTGCAAGCACAAAGCAGATTCCAGACGCAATTATGCCGAGGCATAATTGATTAATAATTAGCGACGTATTAGCGACAACTATATTATACAGGAGACTGATAAAAATGAAAATCCAACAAATAGAAATTTTTGCAATCCATTTGCCACTTATTGATCCATTTATCATCAGTTATGCTACATATGATACGATGCCTTCTATTATTTTGAAGGTTACGACAGACACAGGTATTGTAGGTTACGGTGAAGCTGTACCAGATGAACACGTAACAGGCGAGACATGGGAGAGCACATACGCGCTCTTAAAAAACCAGCTTGCTCCTGCAATCATTGGAGAAAATCCAATGGCTTTTGAAAAGCTTCACGATAAAATGAACAAAGTAGTGAAAGATGTCCCAGCGGCAAAAGCAGCAATTGACATTGCTTGTTTTGATATTGCAGGGAAAGCGTTACAAGTTCCAGTGTACCAACTACTAGGTGGACGTTATCATGAGAAATTCCCGATTACCCATGTATTGAGCATTGGGACACCTGAGGCCATGGCAGAAGAGGCAGCTAATCGTGTAGAAATGGGCTATCAATCATTTAAAATGAAGGTAGGAACAGAGGTAACTCGTGATGTTGCTCGTATCAAAGCAGTGCGTGAACGCGTTGGTGAGGACATTGCTATTCGTGTAGATGTAAACCAAGGGTGGGGCAATGCGTCAACTACATTACAAGGTTTACGTGCATTGAAAGATCTGAATATCGATTGGTTAGAACAACCGGTAGATAGTGAAGATATTGATGGAATGGTAGAGGTGAAGTCAAAATCTGATGTTCCATTAATGATTGATGAAGGACTTCGCGGTGTACGCGAAATGCGTGAAATTATCGCAAAGCGTGCTGCAGATAAAGTTAATATTAAATTAATGAAATGCGGTGGCATTTATCCTGCTATGAAACTAGCAGTTATGGCTGAAATGGCAGGCATTGAATGCCAAATCGGTTCAATGGTAGAATCATCCGTTGGTTCAGCAGCTGGCTTCCACGTAGCATTCTCTAAAAAAATAATGACAAGTGTAGAATTAACAGGCCCATTAAAGTTCTCTAAGGATGTCGGAAACTTACACTATGATGTTCCATTTATCTGTTTAAATGAAAACCCAGGATTAGGTGTCGACGTAGATGAAGAGATCCTTAAAGAATTATGTAAGTTCTCAACAATTGTAACAGACTAAGGAGGCGGCGAATTGGAGAAAATTTATGAAGGTATGCTTGGGGAAACGCCGTTTTTTGTTACAACATTAAACCTTCAACATATGCAAGAAATTGAAAAATTGCAGCTTGAAGTTTATGAATCATTAGCAGACCAAAGTATATTACAACCATTAAGCACGGAGGAATTTGACTATATTTTAAGCGGCAATGGCATGATGATAGGGGCTTACGTAGGGGAGGAGTTAATTGCCTTTCGTGCACTATTGAACCCACCTGTAGATGACGAGCACCTTGGCTATGACTGTGAGATTGGCGAGGATGAATTTCATAAAGTTTTATACCAAGAAATATCGAATGTCTCACCGACATATCGTGGCTACGGACTACAAAAAACATTAGCCCAAATTGTCATGAGTCATATCGATTTAGCAAAATATGATTATGTATGCTCAACGGTCAAGCCATATAATATCCCTAGTTTAAAAGATAAATTTTCGCAAGGATTAGTCGTAAAGGGATTAAAGATTAAGTATGTAGATAAGCTACGATATATTTTTTATAAGGACTTGCGACAAGAGCTACCAATCTTTACAGAAAAGAAGTCGATCTCGATGGGGGATACAGTTGGTCAGCAACAGCTTTTGAAGCAGGGGTACACAGGTACTTCTATGTATGAAGATCAAAATGATTGGTTCGTCGTTTATGAAAAATAAATAACAGTAAAAAGCCTTACCTTTTACTTGAGAGGTAAGGCTTTTTGTTAAGGAGATTTTTATTTCATCGGACAAAAGCCACAAGCCATTAAGCCAGGTATGTCTTTAGAAAAACAACATGATTTTCGTACTGGGACATTCACTAAATTAGTGGGGCTTTGACCTCCTGTATATTGGGCCCACCAAGATTTGTTGGAGAAACGAGCCCATGTTTTAGGGTCTTCTAAAGTTTCAATATCCTCCATCGCTTGATCAGCAAGACCAGGATTAGAAAGCAATATATGATAGTGCCAAAGTAAATATCCAAAGAAGTTTTCCCAAATAGTGAGAGGGGAAATAGATGTTACTTTACGAAGCTGCTGAACGATAACGTGCCCGTCGTATAGAATCTTCTCTATAACGGCTTGACGTTCTTCCTCCTCAACATAGCGCCAATCGTTTGGGTTAACAAACATGGCAACTGTAAAACTGTCGAATTCTTTTGCTGCATCAAAACGAAGCTCGATCGGTTTACCGTTCCACACCTCATCATAGGCAGCGAGCATGTAAAGTTGCATAGCAAAAAACATACCGTAGCGGCGTGCGAAGTGAGAAATAGCAGCTGTTTCCGTTGCTGCATCTGTAATACCCATCATCAGGTTTAAAAAATCAGGATGGTAAAAGTCCTTATGTATATCAGCTAATGTAAATAATGTCCGCTTTGGTTCTGTCGTATAAATGCTATAGGAATTCAATTGTCGAACTTGATCTATCGTTAATGCTGGCATGGTCATCACCTTTTCTTTCAATCATCTGTTACGTTTATTATAAATTAATCATTTTTGCTTCACAAATAGAAGGTAATATAGTAAAATGCATTAAATATATCCGAAAAGTAGGTTTTGAAATGTCACAGCCACATGCAATTCCAAGGCCGCTCGTTCGACCCAATCAATGGACGATTCTTGTGAGCGTCATTCTAACGTGGATATCAGGCGTCTTTTGGATTTTGGCAATTCCTTTAATAGTAAATTTACTTGGTGTTTTTTGCAATTTTAATCCTATTATTCGAGTAGGGAAGCTGTTTCTAAAAAGGCGCCGTCTACATATATACCAGAGAATGCGCAGCAGCAAAAATTTAACTTCTTTCAGCCGAAGTCAACTACCTCTTTAGGTGGCGAGATGAATGTGGGTTTAAGTTACTTTGCAGCGGGTATCCAAACATCCGCTGAAAGAAGTTAAAGCCTCCGGCGGATGTCACGGAAATCGGTAAGGAGTTCAATATAGGATGTTAGCCTAAAACCATCGCATCCATGCGATAACGGCTAACTGACCTGCATCGGTAAAAACGCCACGTCCTGTGGCATTACCGAAATGACCGACATCGTGTCGGCCCTCGTGCAGGCCTAAGCACAAAGCCGATTCCAGACGCAATTATGCCGAGGCATAATTGATTTCCAGTATTGCTAGCTTATAGCAGGTGCAATTTTAGGTTACTGGTTGAAATGGCAGGTAGTTGGTTATATCTTTACGGGAATGGTTGCTGTAGCTTCATCGATAGCAATTGCAGGTTTTGTATAGGTTGTTTCCTACATTTTCAGCTAAAGCAATGGCAATACCGTCGTTCGCTGAAGAGTGCATTGTGACATAAATTTCTTTCGTAGGAAAGAAATTTTAAAAAACTTCAAGAAATTTTCAGATTACTGTTGACTTTATAATTGATAATGATTATCATTATCGTATAAAGATTATTCCTCGTCTACAATACAGTGTAGAGAGGATGAACTTTAGCTACTTTTCTCCAGAAGTTTGCTAGTTCATGATAAAACGCTCCTAAAACCCCCCTCATTTTTTGGGAACGTAAAATCTCTCGACGACTCATTCCATTGTGACTGAGTCGTCTTTTTTTGATTGTCTTTAGATGGGGAAATTATCTAATTTAGTAACGTGGTTGGTATGGTAAGATAAAAATAGGAAATTAATTAGCAGTAAGTGGAGGGGAATGAAATGAAGAAATATATTATTACTTTGCTCATCGTGTTAGCCTTTTTTACAAGCCCATCATCATCTAAAGCAGCGGAAGCACAGTGGGACGGGGCACAAGTTGTGAAGGGGCAAACGGGGAAAATGACCTTTACAAAAGATGTAAAAGTGTATAAGAAGAATGCAAACGGTACGTATAGCTCGATGACAGTCAAGCGCAACAACTATTTCCGAGTGTATGATATCGAAAAGTATGACAATAAAACATTTTATTGGATGAGTTCGGGTTACCGTGTCCAAGCGACGGATTTAGTTGTTTTTAAGAAAGTACCTCTGAACATACGCGCTTCTCTGTATGATAATCCCGGCTATATCAACATCAATCATCAAGATAATGAGTATACCTATGGAAAACATTACTTCGATGGATCTGAATATAGAGGTCCTATGTATAATGTTTCTATTAATGAAAATCTACATTACGTTTATTTGCGAACTGATGGAAATACTGAAGAGAGCTATATTGATGCCACAGATATTCGCATTGCCGAAACAATAAAAAGAGATGAAGGACTCTATAAGCTAACAGCTGATGCACAACATTTGAGAGGCCCAATGGCTGGAGGAAGTTCAGGAGGGAAATATTCAAAGGGAACTGTTTTTCAATCGTTAGGACTTGAAATAAATGGTTATCTAAGAGTGCAAGTGCTAGGAACATGGGGAGAAGACTTTATTTCTACTTATATTCCTGTAAAATTACTCCAACCGGTGCAAAGTCAAGAGAAACGTTATATTCGATATGGTGTTATTGGTGAAAGTAAAAAGTCAAAAGAACTAAAGCGTTTTGATGAAGTAACGTTATTGACTGAAAAAAATATGACAGCTTGGATTGAGATAGATGGGGAAACGTATTATGTACCAAGAAAAGTCTTAGCTACCATAAAACCGAACGAATCACCGGTTATTACAACGTCTTTCTTGCCAAATGATACGCTTCAACAACTAGTGTATACGAATGGTGTATATAAGAAAACGACTAATAATCGTTTTGAAGTGCAGAACGACAATCTGTTCATTGACTATCATGAAACAGAACAAACCTTTAATTATGAAAAGGATGGTATCAAATATATATTTGATAAGCCAGTTACAGAAGGCTCAAAAGTGACTAGAGTGGAGAACGGAATGAAAAATGAAGGGTTTGTTCGTGCCATTCATTACACATTTACAATACCACCAATTACGTTTAACAATGTTGTGGAAACGTCCTATGGTGAATTTTTTGCACCAGGCTATGGTTATATCGATGGATATAGTAGCGAACTAAGGTCGTATGAATAACAAATCCTTTACTTTTTTGCTTGAAGGGTGAAAATCTTAATAATAGAAAACAGGTGAGGAGAAAGAATTGTTTTTCCTCGCTTGTTTGGACGGTCCTTTTAATCTATGAAGATAATGAATATTCGGTGGAATTCTTTTTACCGAGTAGCATCGTATGCTTCTAAAATATCTAGACGCTCATTCTATTGTGACTGAGTCGTCTTTTTTGATGGAAACTGCAATTGTTCCGATAAACCCCAAAGTATTCCTACAAAATAAACTCATCATCATACGTGCATTTAAAAAAATGTAGCTTTCTACATCGTACCAAAAATTATAATTTAAAATATAATATACCTACAATATTGGAGGAATGATTATCTTATGTTTTATATTAGAAATTTCGAAGGTAATATAAAAGAGTTTGAGTTCTTTCAAGAAATGTTATATGAATCTGTAATTATTCCTGAGAATAAACCATCGAAAGAGGTTTTGCTAAGCTCGCCTCACATAAGAAAATATCATGAAGGTTGGGGGAGGAATGGAGATAAAGTTTTGATTGCCTTTGACGCAGAAAATCAAACTGTTGGTGCAGTCTGGTACAGATTGTTTGATGAAAATAATAAAAGCTATGGTTATATTGATTGCAATACTCCTGAAATAGGAATTGCTGTTTCAAAAGACGTAAGAGGAAGAGGGGTGGGAACTTTATTGATGCGTAAAATAATTCAACAAGCGCAGGATGAAGGATACAATACTATTTCACTTAGTGTAGACCTTGAAAATAGTTCGGCCATTAATATTTATAACAAACTTGGCTTTCAAGATTATGAAGTAGTAGGAACTTCTAAAACAATGGTTTACAAATTATAGTACTCACTAGAATAAAAAATGTACACTACTAAAAGTAAAATTAGTAATGTACTTTTTTTCTTTAATATTACTGCGTAGGATTGCTATGAACAGCACTTTTTCCCCCTAGTAGCATCGTATAGTAGCTGTGTAGCAACATGCCAACAATAATGACACCTAGGCCGGCAAGCGCAATTGGATTTGGGAATGCAATGCCGAGTAATAATACTTCACCGATAATGACAAAGAGTATTTCAGTTGATTGGGTTGCTTCGACTGCTGCAAGCTTGCCTTGATGATTACGAACACGGTCAGTTGCAATGAAAAATAATGTTGTGGCGATGACGCCCGAGCTTATACCTACAAGCAATGATTGCATGACTTGGCTGCTTGAAGGGAGCCCGACCGTTCCCATTGCATAAATGGCTAGGATGATCCATGCGGGCATTGAGGCGATGGTCATCCCAAGAACTCGTTGATATGTATCGATACGTCCGCCACAGATTTCCATCATTTTGCGGTTACCAAGGGGGTACGCAAAAGCAGCGATGACAACAGGTAAAATGCCAAGCATTAAACTTTTAAATGGAACAGATTGTGCCTGTGGTACTTGGATAAGTAAAATGCCGACTAAAATGACACATGAAATTAGTAATGAAATAAGTGGTATTTTTTGACGTACTGTTTTCCCGGCTACTACTGAAACAAATAGGGGAGCAAGTAATACGCCGGCGACAATTGTAAATTGCCACGTTCCGGAAACGAGCCATCCTGGACCGAATGCTGCTGCAAATGTCAGTGGGGCATAGAACAATACGAACCCAATAAAGCTCCAAAGAAGCCAACCTACAGGCTGTGCTTTCATTTCACCGGATAGTTGGGAAAACCCTTTTCGGTAGAAGACGATTGCAAGTAAAAACGGTAGCATAAAGAAATAGCGTAGGGATGCGCTCCATAGCCAGCTACCGCCCTGCATTTCCATTGCATGATTCAATATAAATGTAACAGCAAAAAAAAGTGAGGCAAAAATGCCTAATGCAATTTCTTTCATTACAGTCACCTCAAAACCCTTTGTGTAATTCGAAAATTCAGTTATCTACTTATAAAAAATACGAAGAAGGGATGAACCCTCTTCGGTATTATTTTCCTTGTTGTTCAAAGAGCTGTACGATTTCAATAATAACTTGTGTTGCTTTTTCCATTGTTTCCGCAGATACATATTCGAATTTACCGTGCATATTTTCGCCACCTGCAAAAATGTTTGGTGTTGGTAAGCCCATGTAAGAAAGCTGTGAACCATCAGTACCGCCACGGATTGGTAATGTAATCGGAGTAATATCTAACTTTTCCATTGCTGTGCGTGCAACGTCTACGATTTCTTTTACAGGTTCAATTTTTTCACCCATGTTATAATATTGATCTTCTATTGTAATGCTTAAAGCATCTTCGCCATATTGAGCTTTAATTTTTGCTGCAGCCTCAAGCATTAATTGTTTTTTTGCCTCGAATTTTTGACGGTCATGATCGCGGACGATATAAGAAAGCTCAGTATGTTCGATCGCACCGTTAAAGCCCATTAAATGAATAAAGCCCTCATAGCCGTCCGTTTTTTCTGGTACGGCATCAGTAGGCATTTCATTTTGGAAGGCGATAGCCATTGTGATTGCATTGACCATTTTATTTTTTGCAGAACCAGGGTGTACACTCGTACCTTTTGTCACAATCTTTACGCCTGCAGCATTAAAGCTTTCGTATTGTAGTTCGCCAAGTGGTCCGCCATCCATCGTATAAGCATAGTCCGCTCCAAAGGAAGCTACATCAAATTTATGAGGACCGCGACCAATCTCTTCATCAGGTGTAAACGCTACACGTAATTTACCATGTTTAATAGAAGGATTTTTTACTAAGTATTCCATGGCAGTCATAATCTCTGCGATACCAGCTTTATCGTCAGCACCTAATAATGTCGTACCATCCGTTGTAATTAACGTTTGACCTACATAATTTTTAAGCTCAGGGAAATCTGCTGGCGACATCGCGAGATTTTTATTTAGCTGGATCGTTCCACCATCATAATTGTTAATGCGTTGTGGATTAACGTTTGTACCAGTGAAATCTGTCGTAGTGTCCACATGTGCTAGAAAACCAATAGTAGGCACTTTTTTATTTGTATTTGCTTCGAGTGTCGCAAATAAATAACCATTTTCATCTAATGTAATATCAGTTAAGCCTATTGCAGCTAGTTCATCTTTTAGTACATGCAATAAGTCAAATTGCTTTTGAGTTGAAGGAGTTGTTTCGCTTGTGAAATCAGATTGTGTATCAATTTTTGCATAACGAATTAAACGCTCGATTACTTGTTCTTTCATAAGTATGGCCTCCTAGTGTGTTTGTTTAACTTCTTTCAACGGGTGTCTTAAAACCCGCTAGCCTCTGGTGAATGTCACGGAATTATACTGAGGCATAATTGCTTTTATTGTAACACTTTACTTCGGATTTCGGAATATTGAAAAATACTTAATGCAATCAGTATTTGGGCACTGTAATAGGTCAACATAATTACCTCGTGTGAAAAAGGTAAAGGCATAACAAACTTGTTAATAGCTAAATAGGAATCTGATGAGATAAATAGCAGAGCCCCAATCGTTGCAAATTTAGAACCTGTTCGAATCGCAGTCCAACCCATCATTAATATGACCGAAATATAGGCAATAACCGCGATACCAAGCACGACTTCTCCTGATGAAAACACCGTACCCGCAATCCAAACAGCCATACTTACCCCATAAACGAGTAAGACAATCTTGGCCCAAGTAGGTACTTGTCGTTCATTAGTAGAAAAGAAGGCGAAAATATAAAAAATATGCCCGATTAAGAAGCTTGTTAGCCCAATTAGAAACCACTGTAGCGTATAATCACCTATCATACAAAATACAAGTCCAATAATAATCAGTAATTGATACTTTTTAACACCTAAATTTTTTGGTAAAGCGGCTAAAATAATGATTAACAGCATTGGTATGACTTTAAAGATAAGTAACAAGCTTTCTGTAATATGGGAAAAGAAAAAAATATAATAAAGACCAAACAAAATAATGCATGTTAATAAAATTTTTTTAGACAAATTTCTCATCTCCTTTTCTTTGAAATTCTTTATCTATGTCAGAATTTCCTTTATTCTTTTGTAAAGGAAATCTACAAAAGGGTTTCTATACTCATCGTATGAATGAAACTTTTTTAGTATGTAGCCGTAAATAAGTGGACAGTAGATAAGAGAGGGTGAACGAAATGACCAAGCTATTAATAGCTTCGGCAGTCATTGGATTAATCGCGAGTGTTTTATTAACACCGCTTATAACGAAAAAGCGAGAAGACGGATCTAAAAAGGTAATTGGATACTTCTTTATAGGTGTATTTGTACTAGGATTTTTAGCTACTAGCATAACAGTCTATGTGACAAAAATGGATGTAAACTGGCTTGCTTTTTGGCCTGCTATTATTTTATTAACATTAGGCGGGGCGCTTCTTGCAAGTGGTATCGAAAGAAAAATAAAGGGTGTTTTATTTTTAGCTAGTTTAGTTGTTGCGGTGTTTGTATTATCAGCACCTTTATGGAACGCGAATGAAAAATTTGAATCAGCTGAAATGAAGGAAAAGGTTGAAATAAAACCATTCGATGAAACACAAACCCCAGCTAGTGTGCCTCCTAAATTTGCACGTAATAAGATGAAAAAAGCGTTCGGGCAAGTACCGAATACGAGTTATTACGAGTTAGGGCGCTTACAAATTCAAAAAGTGAATGGCGAGTATGTTTATATAGCTCCAGTTGAGTTTTCTGGTTTCTTTAAATGGTTCAATGGAGGAACGACTCCTGGTTACTTTATAATGAGTGCAACGGATTCAGCGGATAATCCTAAATTTGTTGAGCAGGAAATGAAGTATGTACCGTCTGCTTATTTAAACTCAAATTTAGAGCGTCATATACGTTTACAACATCCATTCCTTATTTTTAGCGGAGATGTTCAACTTGAAATAGATGATGAAGGTAAGCCATATTATATCCGTTCATATGGTGAATTTATTTCAGCACGAAATGGCTTTGATGTAAAAGGGATCGTGCTTGTAGATGCGCTATCAGGAAAGTCGGAAGTGATCAAGCTGGAGGATGTCCCAGAATTTATTGATGGAGCGGTTTCTCCAGAGACTGTGAGTTTACAAAATAGTTATTTCGGTAACTATGTACATGGATTTTGGAATAGTAAGTTTGGTAAGAAAGATGTAAAACTACCTTCAGATGAGGGAACAGAGGCAAATGTTAGCCCGATTTTTGATGAGAAGGGCGATATGTATTATTTCACAGACTTTACGAGCCCTAAAGAAGGTGTCGATTCAATGCTTGGCTATTCATTAACAAATGCCCGAACAGGTCAAGCAACTTATTACACTGGAAATTTAGACGCTTCTTATATGGATTCACAAGGTAACTTGCAAATAATTGAGAAGAAATTTATAGAGAAGAAATGGTCTGGAGAAATGCCAGTGTTGTATAACTTTTACGGTGAAGCTAGCTGGCTAACTGCGGTGCTTGATTCAAATGGTTTCTTGCAAAACTATTTCATCGTATCTGCGGCAAATCCTGAAATTTCCGTTTATGCGCCAACTCCTAAAGAGGCTTTGAAATTATATAAAACAGCCTTAAGTCGCGGAGGAAGTACAGTAGAAGGAAGTTCACAGGCAGAAGAGAAAAATGTAAGTGGAAAGGTGCTTCGCGTATACAAGGAACGTCTTGGTGACTATACAGTTGTATCGTTATTACTTAATAATGGAAAAAACTATTTGGTAAGTTCGGAAACAGAACCACTTGCGATTTATTTACAAGAAGGTGATGATGTCATTCTCACTTATGGTGATACAGGAGAGCAGTTCTTACCAGTTCGATCAATGATTATTAAAGGTTTAATAGACGAAAATAAATAAAGAAAAACAATTTCGCCTTGGCGTAATTGTTGCTGTCGCTTCGCTTTCGCACAGATAAACAATGCGTCTGGATTTTGAATTGTGCTTGCACAATTCATTCCTTTCAAAATCCGTGACATCCGCCGGAGGCTTTGGGCCAACATGATGTTGGTCACTCAGTCGTTGCCACAGGACGTGGCGCTCTTAGACTGAGTTCCTCTATTTCAGTAGGTGTCTTTGCACCATTTGAAAGGAACCATATCCATATCTATCTCATCACCTTTAAAAGTGGGATTCTTCTACTGAATGAATAAAAAAGACGATCGAGTAGTAATGCGCTACGAAGATCGTCTTTTTTATGTTGGTTGAGATTCCATATAATGAAGCATCTTTTCCTGGTGATTTGTATAAAGTGCTTTGGCATGATCGTTTAACGCAAATATTTCATGAATATACCCTTGGAGTAATTTATGTTCATATTCAAAAGCATACAAATCTTCGCTTTCTACTATATACGTTAATAAAAGTGTATGTAACACAACGACTTCTAAATTTTGTGTATTTGTAATGAATTTTAAGTTGAGGATGGTCGTATGGGAAACGAATTGATTGACATAATCAATAGCGTGCTTATAAACTGCTAAGTCGATATGTGGTTCAAGTCGTTTTCTTAATAATGTACAATTATTATTTAAGTCTTGGATTTTTAAAAATAAACCTCTAACACTTCGCTTATGTTGTTGTTCTAATGTACGAGCAAGATCTTTGTTCATATAGGACATTTTTACATAGCTCCTTTCCGCATAGTGGTCATCTATTAGTATTAATGGAATTATATCAAAAGGAAAGAGTCTTTTTGTTTAATTTATACTTACATTTAACTTCTCTTTCAAAAGAGTTGCTCACTTCTAAACGTGAAAAAAACAATGTAATTTCTCATTTAATCACCTTTCAATAAGTATGGTTTAGTTGGGACCCTAAAGAATTAAACTGAAATTAAATCAAATATTATATAGGAAGCTTTTCAATGAAATGAAAAAGTATAAATTTTTATCAGAAAAAGTGTTGACCTTTTTGAATTATGGGTGTAATATTATACAAGTCGTTAAGATAACTACTGAAAACAACAATTACATTAAATAAATTAGTTGTTGACATCGAGTTTACGACATGATATTATATAAGAGTTGCTGCTGAGAAAACAGCAACATAATGAACCTTGAAAACTGAACAAGCAAAACGTAATCAATAAAGTTTTTAGTAGCTAACCTTGAGTTCGTGAACGAAACAAAATTTTGGACATCAAACATGATGCCAGCAAAACAATTTGAGCTAATCAAATTTCTTTTTATGGAGAGTTTGATCCTGGCTCAGGACGAACGCTGGCGGCGTGCCTAATACATGCAAGTCGAGCGAACAGAGAAGGAGCTTGCTCCTTTGACGTTAGCGGCGGACGGGTGAGTAACACGTGGGCAACCTACCTTATAGTTTGGGATAACTCCGGGAAACCGGGGCTAATACCGAATAATCTATTTTACTTCATGGTGAAATACTGAAAGACGGTCTCGGCTGTCGCTATAAGATGGGCCCGCGGCGCATTAGCTAGTTGGTGAGGTAACGGCTCACCAAGGCGACGATGCGTAGCCGACCTGAGAGGGTGATCGGCCACACTGGGACTGAGACACGGCCCAGACTCCTACGGGAGGCAGCAGTAGGGAATCTTCCACAATGGGCGAAAGCCTGATGGAGCAACGCCGCGTGAGTGAAGAAGGTTTTCGGATCGTAAAACTCTGTTGTAAGGGAAGAACAAGTACAGTAGTAACTGGCTGTACCTTGACGGTACCTTATTAGAAAGCCACGGCTAACTACGTGCCAGCAGCCGCGGTAATACGTAGGTGGCAAGCGTTGTCCGGAATTATTGGGCGTAAAGCGCGCGCAGGCGGTCCTTTAAGTCTGATGTGAAAGCCCACGGCTCAACCGTGGAGGGTCATTGGAAACTGGGGGACTTGAGTGCAGAAGAGGAAAGTGGAATTCCAAGTGTAGCGGTGAAATGCGTAGAGATTTGGAGGAACACCAGTGGCGAAGGCGACTTTCTGGTCTGTAACTGACGCTGAGGCGCGAAAGCGTGGGGAGCAAACAGGATTAGATACCCTGGTAGTCCACGCCGTAAACGATGAGTGCTAAGTGTTAGGGGGTTTCCGCCCCTTAGTGCTGCAGCTAACGCATTAAGCACTCCGCCTGGGGAGTACGGTCGCAAGACTGAAACTCAAAGGAATTGACGGGGGCCCGCACAAGCGGTGGAGCATGTGGTTTAATTCGAAGCAACGCGAAGAACCTTACCAGGTCTTGACATCCCGTTGACCACTGTAGAGATATGGTTTTCCCTTCGGGGACAACGGTGACAGGTGGTGCATGGTTGTCGTCAGCTCGTGTCGTGAGATGTTGGGTTAAGTCCCGCAACGAGCGCAACCCTTGATCTTAGTTGCCATCATTTAGTTGGGCACTCTAAGGTGACTGCCGGTGACAAACCGGAGGAAGGTGGGGATGACGTCAAATCATCATGCCCCTTATGACCTGGGCTACACACGTGCTACAATGGACGATACAAACGGTTGCCAACTCGCGAGAGGGAGCTAATCCGATAAAGTCGTTCTCAGTTCGGATTGTAGGCTGCAACTCGCCTACATGAAGCCGGAATCGCTAGTAATCGCGGATCAGCATGCCGCGGTGAATACGTTCCCGGGCCTTGTACACACCGCCCGTCACACCACGAGAGTTTGTAACACCCGAAGTCGGTGGGGTAACCTTTTGGAGCCAGCCGCCGAAGGTGGGATAGATGATTGGGGTGAAGTCGTAACAAGGTAGCCGTATCGGAAGGTGCGGCTGGATCACCTCCTTTCTAAGGATATTTTCGGAATACAAACCTAGGGTTTGTAAGATTACGTTTTGCGTTCAGTTTTGAAGGTTCATTCTTCTGAATGAAATACTTCAAAACTTGTTCTTTGAAAACTGGATAAAACGACATTGAAATTGTAACAAACACATTTATTTTTTAAGTTTTTTTATAGGCTTAATAACTTGGTTAAGTTATTAAGGGCGCACGGCGAATGCCTTGGCACTAGGAGCCGATGAAGGACGGCACTAACACCGATATGCTTCGGGGAGCTGTAAGTGAGCTTTGATCCGGAGATTTCCGAATGGGGGAACCCACTACGTTTAATCGCGTAGTATCTTGACGTGAATACATAGCGTCTTGAAGGCAGACCCAGGGAACTGAAACATCTAAGTACCTGGAGGAAGAGAAAGAAAAATCGATTCCCTGAGTAGCGGCGAGCGAAACGGGAAGAGCCCAAACCAAGAGGCTTGCCTCTTGGGGTTGTAGGACACTCTATACGGAGTTACAAAAGAGCGAGTTAGATGAAGCGACTTGGAAAGGTCCGCCAGAGCAGGTAAAAGCCCTGTAGTCGAAAGTTCGTTCTCTCCTGAGTGGATCCTGAGTACGGCGGAACACGTGAAATTCCGTCGGAATCCGGGAGGACCATCTCCCAAGGCTAAATACTACCTAGTGACCGATAGTGAACCAGTACCGTGAGGGAAAGGTGAAAAGCACCCCGGAAGGGGAGTGAAAGAGATCCTGAAACCGTGTGCCTACAAGTAGTTAGAGCCCGTTAATGGGTGATAGCGTGCCTTTTGTAGAATGAACCGGCGAGTTACGATTACGTGCGAGGTTAAGCTTTAGAAGGCGGAGCCGCAGCGAAAGCGAGTCTGAATAGGGCGAAATAGTACGTGGTCGTAGACCCGAAACCAGGTGATCTACCCATGTCCAGGGTGAAGGTGAGGTAACACTTACTGGAGGCCCGAACCCACGCACGTTGAAAAGTGCGGGGATGAGGTGTGGGTAGCGGAGAAATTCCAATCGAACTTGGAGATAGCTGGTTCTCTCCGAAATAGCTTTAGGGCTAGCCTCGTGATGAGAATACTGGAGGTAGAGCACTGTTTGGACTAGGGGGCCATCCCGGTTTACCGAATTCAGACAAACTCCGAATGCCAGATATTTATACACGGGAGTCAGACTGCGAGTGATAAGATCCGTAGTCAAAAGGGAAACAGCCCAGACCACCAGCTAAGGTCCCAAAGTAATCGTTAAGTGGAAAAGGATGTGGCGTTGCACAGACAACCAGGATGTTGGCTTAGAAGCAGCCATCATTTAAAGAGTGCGTAATAGCTCACTGGTCGAGTGACGCTGCGCCGAAAATGTATCGGGGCTAAACGATTCACCGAAGCTGTGGATTGACATCTACGATGTCAGTGGTAGGAGAGCGTTCTAAGTGCGTTGAAGTCAGATCGGAAGGACTGGTGGAGCGCTTAGAAGTGAGAATGCCGGTATGAGTAGCGAAAGACGGGTGAGAATCCCGTCCACCGTATGACTAAGGTTTCCTGAGGAAGGCTCGTCCGCTCAGGGTTAGTCGGGACCTAAGCCGAGGCCGATAGGCGTAGGCGATGGACAACAGGTTGATATTCCTGTACCACCTCCTCACCGTTTGAGAAATGGGGGGACGCAGTAGGATAGGGTAAGCGCGCTGTTGGATATGCGCGTCCAAGCAGTAAGGCGTGTGTGTAGGCAAATCCGCACACTGTAACGTTGAGCTGTGATGGCGAGTCCGTATGGACGAAGTTCCTGATTTCACACTGCCAAGAAAAGCCTCTATCGAGGTGAGAGGTGCCCGTACCGCAAACCGACACAGGTAGTCGAGGAGAGAATCCTAAGGTGTGCGAGAGAACTCTCGTTAAGGAACTCGGCAAAATGACCCCGTAACTTCGGGAGAAGGGGTGCTCTTGAGCGTGCAAGCGCATGAGAGCCGCAGTGAATAGGCCCAGGCGACTGTTTAGCAAAAACACAGGTCTCTGCAAAACCGTAAGGTGACGTATAGGGGCTGACGCCTGCCCGGTGCTGGAAGGTTAAGAGGAGTGGTTAGCGCAAGCGAAGCTGCGAATTGAAGCCCCAGTAAACGGCGGCCGTAACTATAACGGTCCTAAGGTAGCGAAATTCCTTGTCGGGTAAGTTCCGACCCGCACGAAAGGCGTAACGATCTGGGCACTGTCTCAACGAGAGACTCGGTGAAATTATAGTACCTGTGAAGATGCAGGTTACCCGCGACAGGACGGAAAGACCCCGTGGAGCTTTACTGTAGCCTGATATTGAATTTTGGTACAACTTGTACAGGATAGGTAGGAGCCAGAGATCTCGGAGCGCCAGCTTCGAAGGAGGCGTCGGTGGGATACTACCCTGGTTGTATTGAAATTCTAACCCATGCCCCTTAGCGGGGCAGGAGACAGTGTCAGGCGGACAGTTTGACTGGGGCGGTCGCCTCCTAAAAGGTAACGGAGGCGCCCAAAGGTTCCCTCAGAATGGTTGGAAATCATTCGTAGAGTGTAAAGGCACAAGGGAGCTTGACTGCGAGACCTACAAGTCGAGCAGGGTCGAAAGACGGGCTTAGTGATCCGGTGGTTCCGCATGGAAGGGCCATCGCTCAACGGATAAAAGCTACCCCGGGGATAACAGGCTTATCTCCCCCAAGAGTCCACATCGACGGGGAGGTTTGGCACCTCGATGTCGGCTCATCGCATCCTGGGGCTGTAGTCGGTCCCAAGGGTTGGGCTGTTCGCCCATTAAAGCGGTACGCGAGCTGGGTTCAGAACGTCGTGAGACAGTTCGGTCCCTATCCGTCGTGGGCGTAGGAAATTTGAGAGGAGCTGTCCTTAGTACGAGAGGACCGGGATGGACACACCGCTGGTGTACCAGTTGTCTTGCCAAAGGCATCGCTGGGTAGCTATGTGTGGACGGGATAAGTGCTGAAAGCATCTAAGCATGAAGCCCCCCTCAAGATGAGATTTCCCATTACGCAAGTAAGTAAGATCCCTCAAAGACGATGAGGTAGATAGGTTCGAGGTGGAAGTGTGGTGACACATGGAGCTGACGAATACTAATCGATCGAGGACTTAACCAAAATGTTTGAAACATTCAATGAACCGTTTATCCAGTTTTGAAAGAACAAACTTTCTAAAAGAGCTTCAAGACACAAGTAGTACAAGGAAGCAAACGAGTGAATGAGGGAGCGTACCTCTGTACGTGACCGATTGAGCGAGAGAAGCTGACGAAGTAATACGCCGTGTATTGGAGGTCGACAATAGTCTAGTGATGATGGCAAAGAGGTCACACCCGTTCCCATACCGAACACGGAAGTTAAGCTCTTTAGCGCCGATGGTAGTTGGGGGCTTCCCCCTGTGAGAGTAGGACGTCGCTAGGCACCTAGAAAAGTCGAGGATTTATTCCTCGGCTTTTTTTGCGATTTTTTAGTTTGTTAACCATCCTAACAATACTGATTTCTTCCAACTATTAAGTTGAAAAATGAAAAATTTAGTTGAGCGCTAGTTGACAAAGGTGTAGGACTTGAAGATCTGTTGGTTTTGAAAAAAGTTTATTTATTAATTTTACAAGTCACTCGTTAGTTTAAGAGGGAAACTTTAAAAATAATATAATCTTTTATCATTTTCCGACAGAAGACTCCATGAGAGTAGTTCAACTTTCGCCCATAAACACAAGTAGTAAGATTGACAATGAAACGCCAATGACATAAATCCCAAAAACAATAATCCTTTTTCCCTTTTTTTAAAGCTCTGAATACTAAATATTATTCCTATGACGAACATAATAATTCCAACGAAGAATAGCCAAGCAGTTTTAAGTTGAAAGTAATAAAAACATACAACACAAATAAGTCCTACTACTGAAAGTAATGTTGATAATATCCCTTTTTTACTGAGCAATGTTTACCACCTCCTCTTTAATTTCTGCAATTACTATAAGAACGAACGAAATAAATATCGGTTCCAATTTTAATTAATTTTACCATTTGAAACCTACGAAATTTCTTACTACTTATTGAGCTAAACTGGCCCGTTAGCCATCCATGTAGCGAAAAAAACAGCGCTACACCACAGAAAATGAAAGATGATTAAGTTCTTTCATGGGAGTTCAAAAAAGAAAAAAGAGTTGCATACGCAACTCAATGTTCTTCAAGAAAAGTACCCCGTTAGCCATCCATGTAGCGTAAAAACCAGCGCTACACCACAGAAAATGAAAGATGCTTACGTTCTTCCATGGGAGTTTAAGTATATTCGTTCACAAACATTAAGTCTTAAAGGGCTATTCAACATTTTACTTTTTTTATTCTCGCAACTTGGAAAAGGTCGGATAATTTTTTTACAACAGTTAGTTTATTTTCAATTATCGTCTCAGTCTCTTCACCATATTCATGATCTAATAAATAGACAGGAGGATTATTTCCTTCGTGTATATTTATTGCGTAAGCATTACCAATAGCTATTTCTACTCCGATACAAATATAACCACTCTCAAATACTGCACATCCAGGAACAGCATCTAAACATTCATCAATAATACACTTTGGATTCAAGAATTCGATTCGTAATTGGGGATTTTCTTCATCTTCTTCATCTTCCGCATCAAAAGGAACCACCAATTCACTATTACACACTTCTACCGTAGTCATTAAATCGATCAACCATTCTGGAAGTTTAGAATCTAGTTTTTCTTTTAGGTCATTTATTTCCCCAACTGTCGCTATCCTAGTGGATGTTCCAGACCTTTGAATCATATTTTTAGCATTTGTAATTACTTCATTAACCAACGTAACTCCTCCATACAATTAGAAATATTTACTTCATCTTTAATAACGTCCCGTTTTTAATTTCTTCCCATGGAACTTGACCTATGCAATCTTAACAATGTATCGCCTTATTTTATATATGTAATGTTTTCCATATTCAACTATCCTGCACCTTTAGTTGAAGAAGAAAAAGATGGAATCTCTATAGAATCCCATCTTTAAGTAAAGCCACCGTTAATTTAAGAAGAACAGTGACGCTTATTAAACAATCACGCCCAATCGTTGAAAATGATTAAATCCCATAAACTATAACCTATCTTTTAATAATCTCCCTTACTTATACCTATTTAATATTTCTTCGGGAATATGACAATAATCATCTGGACATCTAGCTAACCTATCTTGATGTTCTTCTGCACTTCTCATATAGTTTGTAAGAGGTAATACTTCAACAACTATAAGGTTGTAATCATTTCTCTCACTAAGAAACGCCTTCGCCTCTTTTAAGTGTTCAGGATTTTCGCTATATATTCCTGTTCTGTATTTCTCGCCAACATCCTGTCCTTGTTTATTCAAACTGTATGGGTCAATGATTTCAAAAAAATGCCCCATTAACTCCCTGATTGTTACAACTGTCGGATCAAATTCTGTTTTTACACATTCGGCGTACCCATCATAATCACCCTCAAGTGTATGACTTGTTCCATTAGCCCTTCCTGCTTCCGTAAACTTAACTCCAGGTAAAGTTTTTATAAAAGCTTGTACTCCCCATAAACATCCACCTGCAAAATATACTATTTCCATATTGACTCTCCTCTTTATTTAAAAATAAAAAAATTCGTTCAAAGTAAATAGGGGGGAAATGTAGTAACTGAGTCTACATATTAAAATAATGACAAATTTTATTATTCTGCATTATGGCTCGATTGTTGAACTAAACTGCGCCAGTAGTTCAATAAAGAAAAAAAGAGCTGCATATGCAACTCAATGATATTTAATTAAGCACACGTTAATTCAACAAGCACATTCACTTATCTCGCTACTGACGCGTTTATTAATTTGCAAAGATAGCCAACTATGTATTCTCTGCTTGTCGTTTCTTCAATATCGTTATTCTCTGAAAGGTCATCTATTCCTTTATTAATTGCGTCCCATAGTGGTGTTCCCTCAAATTGTTCATACGGATGCGACAAATTACTGTATACCTCGAAAGCTTCCTTGTTAGTTCATCTCTTTAATCATAACATATACTTTGTTGAACTATCCTGCTCCGTATTTCTTCACAATCTTTAGAGTGATATAAATTTAAATACCAAATAAAGAATTACCTTTAGCATAGCTGCAAGGAGATACCTAATCATAATAATAGATTCATCGATTTAATCCCTTTGAGTTATCGTAGCTTTTAGAAGCCAAAGGAAACTGTATGAAAAAAGTGGAGTTACTATCATGCGATAGTAACTCCACATAGTTTGTTGATGAGATTATTTCCAATTAAAACCCTTTTTCGCTAAGAAATCTTTAATATGAGGACGGCGCTGTTCGATTAAGAAATCAGCCATTTGCTTTGTCCAGTTATCAATTTTTCGATTGGATGAGCGATTATTATAGTATGCTTCCATTGTGTCGTTGTACGCTGGTAAAAGCTCCTCATATTTTTCTGTATTGTATTCATTTTCATGTAAGACTGCTGCGACAGGTAACCGAGGTTTTACTTCATTGCGACGTGCAGGAACCCCAATTGTTAAGCCGAATAGTGGGAAAACATAGTCAGGTAGATTGAATAAATCGCTTATTTCCTCTAGCTTATTACGCACTCCTCCGATGTAACAAATTCCATATCCCATAGATTCTGCAGCAACAACGAAGTTTTGCGCGAATAATGATACATCGGCCACTCCAACAAGTACATTTTCTGCGGAATCAGCGACGATGTCTACACCTTCTAATTTGCCTGCTGATTGAAGACGTTTGAAATCTACACAAAAGACAAAGGCACCGCCTGAAGTTTCGTATTGACGAGGATTACCAGAGAGTAACCCTAGTTTTTCTTTTTTCGCCTCATCAGTGACCCAAATAACACTATAAGCTTGTACAAAATGTGATGTAGCAGCCATTTGTGCAGTAGCAATTAATTCTTCAATAATTTTCTTCGAAATCGGATTTCCATCATAAATACGAACCGAAGAGTGGTTGCGTAATAATTCTTTAACCATCAAAAAAATCCCCTTTTCCCTTTTATATATCAAGAGCATATCACGCTTTTTCGTCAAAATCGAATTTTTTCGATGTTGAAATTATTTTTAAATAATTTGCAGATGCATAAAATTTCTCGTAAAATAAAATATTTTGTTAGTTATAGATTAAAAATTCTAAATAGTTTAAAATTATGTGTGGGAGGTTCGTTTGGTTGGATTTATATTAAATGGATGACTATACCAAAATGAGTGAGCCGGATAATCTAGTTAAACAAAATAAAGTCGGATGGAGGAATAGGGGATGGAAGAAAAGTTGGCGAAAAAGCTTCGTAATGAACAACTACGGAGCAAGGTAGTAACAGCAGATGAAGCAGCGTCTTGGATTAAGGATGGTATGGTACTTGGGATGAGTGGATTTACTCGTGCTGGTGACGTTAAAGTGGTACCACTTGCGCTTGTGGAAAAAGCTAAAAAGGAGAGCTTCAAGGTAGATGTATATACAGGTGCATCACTAGGCCCAGAAGTCGATCAATACTTAGCAGAAGCTGGCGTTATTCGTAAACGTGGACCTTTCCAAGCAGATGCCGGCATTCGTAACAAAATCAACAGTGGTGACATCACATTCGTTGATGCGCATCTATCACATAATGCGGAGCTAGTACGTCAAGGTATTATCGGTCCCATTGACTTTGCGATTATTGAAGCAGCTGCTATTACAGAAGACGGCTTACTAATTCCTACAACTTCAGTTGGTAACTCTCCGATTTTTGTGCAAGAGGCAGACCAAATAATTATTGAGTTGAACGTAGCTCAGCTTGATGAATTAGAAGGTGTCCATGATATTTTTGTACCAGGATTACAGGGGCAACGTGATCCAATTCCATTGCAAAATGTATGCGATCGGCTTGGCACTATTGGTATACCACTAGATTTAAATAAAGTAAAAGGCATTGTAATTTCAGATATTTTAGATGCGCCATCAACGATTGTCCCTGCGGATGAAGAGACAGATATTATGGCTAATCATTTATTAAATTTCCTACGTGAAGAAATTAAAGTAGGGCGTTTAACAACAAGCTTAAGGCCTATTCAATCGGGTGTAGGCTCAGTAGCAAATGCCGTTTTATTAGGTTTTAAAGATTCTGAGTTTGAGAACTTAGAAGTATATTCAGAAGTATTGCAAGACGCGGTATTCGAATTAATTGATGCCGGAAAGGTAAACTTTGCATCTGCTACTTCAATTACACTTTCCGAGGAAGTTGGAAATAGAGTTTATGGTAATTTTGAAAAATATACAGATAAACTAGTATTACGTCCGCAAGAGATTTCTAACCAACCAGAAATTATTCGCCGACTCGGGTTGATTTCTGTTAATACGGCATTAGAAGTAGATATTTACGGGAATGTGAATTCTACACATGTTTCTGGCACAAAAATGATGAATGGAATCGGTGGTTCTGGAGACTTTGCGCGTAATGCCCGATTAGGTATTTTTGTCACAAAATCTTATGCGAAGGGCGGAAATATTTCTAGTATCGTTCCAATGGTGTCGCATGTAGACCATACAGAGCATGATGTAGACGTCATCGTAACAGAGCAGGGAGTAGCAGACTTACGTGGGCTTGCTCCAAGAGAGAGGGTTGGACTCATTATCGATAACTGCGCACACCCGGAATATCGTGAGCAGCTATGGAAGTATTTTAATGATGCCAATGAAGCAACAGGTGGACATCATACGCCACATGTTTTAGAAAAAGCGCTCTCATGGCATGTGAATTACGCAAAAAATGGCACGATGAAGAACCCAGCTTTATCGAAATAACAAATCAAAAAGCCTTGAAGGACAGTTTATTTGTTCCTTCAAGGCTTTTCATTGTTATTAATGTTGTCCCGAAAGCTTAGGTAGCTCTACGAAGTGATCGGGTAAGCCCGGTAAGTGATCAGGTGTCCAAAGAAAACCCTAGCTGCTTCTTACAATAACCCAATCCATTTCCAATACGTTGCAGAGAATAGAAGAACTAGAATGTATCCGATGATCGTTAATGGAATACCAGATTTTAAGAAATCCTTTGTTGTAAAGGCTCCTGTCCCATAGGCAAGCATATTTTGCGGTGCACTAATAGGTAAAAGGAAGCCGAAGCTAATAACAAATTGTTGCACGATAACGAAACCTACCTGATCAACATTAGCTGTTAATGTTGAAGCTAAAACGATAAATACTGGTATAAGCGCAGATGCTAAGCTTGTTGCGCTCGCAAAGCCTAAGTGAATGAGAATATTGAATAAAGTGACAAGGGCAATGGTTGCAAGAATTGGCATAGAATCCAAACCGAGTGAACCGAATACTTTATCTGATAACCAAGATGCACCTTTAGTATTAAGCAAGACTGTTCCTAACATAATTCCTACTGCAAAGACGATAATTGTACCCCAAGGAATATGCGGTTCAACTTGCTTCCACGTATAGACCCCGATTTTGGGCATTAATAAAATGGCGATTGCAACGATTGTGACCGTTGTCGTATCGAATGGGTGGAGTTTGCCCTCAGCAGCCCAGAAAAATAGTAAAACGACGGATGTTACGATTAATCGAATTTCGGGAGCTTTTAGTGGGCCAAGTTCCGCAAGTTGTTTTTTGATTACATCTCGGCCGCCTTCGATATTACTTGTTTCAGGCTTAATTAGTGTAATCATAATAAAAAATAGAGCCACTGACATGATGATGGAAAAGGGGGCAGCGTAAAGCAACCAAGCACCCCATGAAATATCCACACCAAATTGTTCTTTAATGAAATTTAAAGCGACCATATTTTGAGCAGCTGCAGTTTTAATACCGATATTCCAAATGGAGACAGCTTGGACAGAGGTAATGACAAGTAAAGCAGCAAGTCGACTATCACGTGGTAAACCAAATGCCGCTACCATTCCGAGTAGAATTGGTACAACTGCGCCTGCACGTGCAGTAGCAGAAGGGACGAAGAATGCGAGTGCAATAGATACTAAAATAGCACCGAAGACAATGGCTTTCGTTTTTGTCCCTACTAGTGAAAGAATCCATAGTGCAAGACGTTTATGTAAATTGGTAATTTGCATGGCTGCCGCTAGGAAAAGAGCTGCGGCTACTAGTGCAACTGCTGAATTACTAAATCCGCTTAAAGCTAATTTTAATGCATCTGATGTTCCTAGCTCTCTCGTTGGATCTTCCATTGACGGAGCTAATCCTAGTAAAACTGTAACTAGAGCAATAATCATGGCAGAGCTAACGGGATAGGATACTGCTTCTGTAACCCATAGGATGACCGCGAAAGCTAAAATAGCCAAAGCCCGTTGTCCAGCTACAGGTAAATCGCCGTTGTTCGGTAAAAAAGTTATGATGATTAGGGATGCGAACGCTAATGCAATCCAGAGTGGCTTTAAATTTCGTTTCGGTTTTGCTTGTTCAGAAGTAGACATACTTTCTCATCCTTTCTAGCATTTTCTATAACATCGACTAGTAAAATGCTTTATTAAGAAAGTAAATTGTCTATTTATTGTAAAAAAAGCTAGTGTATTCAAATGCTCTCTAGTTATAGCGATAATGGGCAGTTACGAGAAAATACGCGGTCATAGAAAAGACAAAAATATCCAAAAAAGATATTAGTTTTTCTTCTTGAATGCTGAGGTAACTTTAGGCTCAGTACCTAGCATCAATCGTTTAATATTTTCGATATGCAAAATGATGGCTATACCAAAAAGAAATAAGGCTATAATCGATGGGCCGACCCCAGGAATCCATAAATATGTGGCTGTACAAAAAACGAGATAAAATTCAAGTACACCGACAATTAAAAAGCTCGTCACGAAAGAAAAAATAACAAATAAAATGAGTGCAAATAAGCCAACTTTCCAATCAATCGCAAGTAATATCCCGATAATTGAAGCAGTTCCTTTGCCGCCTTTAAAGCCCATATAAAATGGGAAATTATGACCTAGAATGACACCGGCTGCTACGATATAGATACAGAGCCAAACTTGTACTTCAGTTAATTGTGTTATATCAGCAAGATAGACATGTGCACCGATTATAGCTGCAACACCTTTACCGATATCGATAAGTCCGACTAATATGCCGTATTTCCATCCAAGGGAAAGCGTGGCATTAGAGGCGCCTGCATTGCCAAAACCAGTCTTTTTTAAATCTACCCCAGATAAAAACTGAGCAACTTTAGAGCCATGAATACAGCCAATCAAATAACCAACAAGAAGAAAAATGATAACGGCTTTTAACATAAAAATCCTCCTTTCTAAATAATAGGCTCATAAATAAAAGCTAGGGATGCCATTTTAAAACGTGCCCTTGTATATAAGTTGATTTTCGTTCCCACTGGGTGACTCCATAGGGATCAGCGATATAGAGGAACGAAGGCTAAAAGCATCACGTCCTGTGATAACGCCTTCAACATCGTGTTGGCCCGAGACCCTGCAGCGCAGCGGGTGTTTTCTGTGCGAAAGCGAAGCGACAGTAACAACAAAGCGCCCAGTCGGAACGGAAATCAACCCCACGTTTTGATGATAAATCATGTAACACTAAAATAATGTATGCGTTCGTAATACGTAAATAAGCAGACAGAAGTTTCGGAAAAAATAAAATTTTAGTGTTGACAGAGAAAATGTCTATGTTTATACTTTGTAACAACGATGGAAATTGAATCACATACTCTTATCAAGAGCGGCGGAGGGATAGGCCCTATGATGCCCGGCAACCAGTAAGTGACGAGCTTGCTAAGGTGCTAATTCCTACAGATTCTTACTTGGATCTGGCAGATAAGGGGAGGAAAACTTGCAACCGCAACCCTCTTCTTAGCTGAAGAGGGTTTTTGTTTTCTACTTAAAAATCCTCCTCATCTCCGGTGCCATCGTAAAAAAATAACCATATGGAGGTATACAATGACAAATTTTAAACCAGAAACATTGCTGTTACACGGTGGCCAAGAGCCTGACCCGGTAACAGGATCTCGTACAGTACCCGTATATCGCTCAACGGCGTTCGTTTTTAAAGACACTGCTCATGCGCAACGTCTTTTTGCCTTAGAGGAAGCTGGCAATATTTACACACGAATTACAAACCCAACTGTAGATGTTTTTGAAAAACGCGTCGCTTTATTAGAAGGCGGTACAGCAGCGGTAGCACTTTCATCTGGTGCAGCAGCTATTGCATTTTCAATTTTGAATCTAGCAGGGGCAGGTGATGAAATTGTTGCAGGTAGCTCTTTGTACGGAGGTACTTATAATTTATTCGCCAACACACTACCAAACTACGGTATTAAAACAATTTTTGTAGACGAAACAAATCCAGAAAATTTCCGAGCAGCTATTACAGATAAAACAAAAGCAGTGTTCGCTGAAATTTACGGTAACCCAAGTTTAAAAGTGCTAGACATCGAAGCAGTAGCGAATGTAGCACATGAAAACGGTTTACCATTAATTATTGATAGCACATTTGCTTCACCATATGGCTCGACACCAATTGATTTCGGTGCAGATATTGTTGTTCATTCCGCAACAAAATGGATTGGCGGCCATGGTACAACTTTAGGTGGCGTTGTAGTAGATGCAGGGAAGTTTGATTGGACCCGTGGACGCTTCCCAGGCTTTACAGAGCCAGATGCTTCTTATCACGGTTTACGTTATGGTATTGACACAGCAGCGGCTGCATTTGCCACAAAACTGCGAGTGCAATTACTGCGCGACTTTGGACCAACATTAAGTGCAGATGCAGCTTTTAATTTTTTACAAGGTTTAGAAACGCTTCATTTGCGTATTCCTAAACACAATGAAAATGCATTAGTGGTAGCTGAATATTTACGAAACCACCCATCTGTGGAATATGTAAATTACAATGGCTTAGAAGATTTCCCTACCCATGAGTTAGCTAAAAAATATTTGAGAAATGGCTTTGGATCGGTACTTACATTTGGTATTAAAGGTGGTCGTGAAGCAGGGCGTAAATTAATCGATAGTGTGAAATTATTCTCGCACGTAGCAAACGTAGGGGATGCGAAATCATTAATTATCCATCCAGCATCTACTACACATCAACAACTATCAGCTGAGGAGCTAATCCAAACTGGCGTAACCGAGTCGCTCATTCGCTTATCTATCGGTTTAGAGGCGGTAGAGGACATTATTGCAGATTTAGAACAAGCTATTGAACAAGTAACAGCTTCACAACAACAAGTAAAAGCCTAATAAATAAAAGACATTGGCTAATGTTGTAGCGTTTACGTATTTTCCCATTCGATAGGCCTCATTTGGTAATGCGTAAAACGTTGCTACATCATCCGCTTGCCTCATTTGGTAAAGGTAATTGAGATTCTTTAAAAATAATACCAAGTAATTTGATAAGTATTGTTGACTTGTTTAAATCCTTGTTTTATACTAGGAAATAAGAAAAGCGTTCGACATTTAGTTTTCATAAGTGCTCCCCCACTTTTGAAATATATGAAGCGGAGTAGTTACTAAGTCAGTCAGTAACTACTCTTATCTACCAATACTGATGATAAAGGAGTGTTTTAAATGGGAAATATGTATAGTGCGCAAAACATTGCATCTTATCTTATTTATGAGTTAAATGAAGGTCATTTTTTTGTGAACAACATGTCCATTCAAAACATACTTGCATCAGTTGAGAGTAAATGGCAAGAGAACTTTGGACATTCAGCTTTTAAGGAAATTGTTTATGTCAAAGAAGAAGGCTATACAGTAAAAGAAGTTTTTGAAGCCTATGAAGGCTATGGAGCAAGTCATATTCCTCTACCTGCGACAGAGTATTACTTAAAATACGGCACGTTCCAATTAGTTGAACGTACGTATGCAATACCAAATTTTACACTAGAGGAAATAAGACTGGTGCAACAAGCGTTAACACAATATCGTTATAAATTACTAGCAAAAGCTAGTTAAATCCCTCATATAATTATGCTCATTCCCTGCTGCTACAGGGAATGAGCTTTTTAATTAGATGTTGAAAGATATACTAACATACTTGAAAAATTTTTTATTAATATATTTCAAAAGAACAATTTTTAGGAGTGTATTTACATACATATATAATAGAAGAAAGGTTTTTATTTTTTTAATATGAATCTTCAATATTTGTTCAATTATTTTATAGATCATGTGAAAAATCATATAATAAAAGGAATGAAAACGATTTCCTTTGCACTTCTAGGGGAAACAAATGTCCATCCTAGAAAGATTTTTCTTGTGCAATGTATGTATTTACGATACAATTTTCAATAAGTTAAATTTTGAATTATTTGAATTTGTGTGTTTCACAGGCTGTATCTTCATTCAGAATATTTTTGTAGTGAGAGTGAAACACCATGGCTAAATATCTGTTTGAAAACGAAGTGTTAAACACGGCAAACTGACCTGCTTTGTAAAGTCAGCGAACAATTCAAAATCTGTACGAATTAAGCTGAGACGAAATAAATAGAATGAAACTGCGGAATGTAAGTTGGAGGGAATAACAGAAATGGCAACTATAAAGGCAGCTATATTAGGATTTGGAACGGTAGGTCAAGGAATTTACCATATATTAAACGAAAAGCGTAAAGAGCTTAAAAATAAATTAGGCATTGAGCTAGAAGTAGCAAAAATTTTAGTTACAGACGCCAGCCGTGAACGCGTACCAGGGACAGCACATTTAATGACAACTAGTATGGATGAAGTTTTAGCTGAACCAGGTATGCAGGTTGTTTTTGAGGCAATCGTGAATGAGGAGCCAGCATTTACTTACTTAAAGCGCGCTGTTGAACATAAATGTCATGTTATCACAGCAAATAAAGTAATGTTTGCAAAGCGAGGCTTAGAGCTACAGGACCTTGCAAAAGCAAATGGTGTATTTGTGGGCTTTGAGGCAACAACCGCTGGTGGTGTTCCAGTTATTAAAACGATGAAAAACATTTTGCTTGTCAATGATGTTAGTCGTATTCAGGGTGTTTTAAATGGGACATCCAACTATATTTTAACGAAAATGCGTTCACAAGGCTGGTCGTTCGAAACTGCTTTAAAAGAGGCGCAAAATTTAGGCTATGCAGAGGCAGATCCATATAATGATATTTCTGGGCAGGACGCCTTTAAAAAATTAATGATTTTAAGTGCTTTAGCATTTGGTGAACAACCAGACTGGGCTGACGTTGAAGTAATAGGTATTGATAGTATTTCGGCAGAGGAAGTAAAAGAAGCATGCGAAAAAGGCTTGCGTTACCGCCACGTTGCAGAGGTTGAGAAACTAGCAGATGGTAAAGTGGTCGCAAAGGTTGGCCCGCAATTAGTAGATAAAGAACATCCACTTTACCCCGTTGATGACGTCAATAATGCTGTGGCATTAGATACAAATTATATTGGCACTTTAACGCTAGTTGGACCTGGAGCAGGTATGTATCCAACAGCTAGTGTAATGGTAGAAGATTATGCCGAAATTATCGGTAAAAGAGCCGGGTTTGTCGTAACAATATAATAGATGCCTATCATTCAACAATGTCCTAATTGTTTGAATGATAGGCATTTTTTAATCCTCATCTTTAACATCAATATCCTCTGGAATAGGAGTATTCCGCCAAATTTCAATTTCCTCTTTAATACGATCTAGCTGCTCAAAATAAGTACTAAACTGCCCGCTATTAATCAGTATTTGGTCCCCATCGTATACTGAACGAATACGGCCCTCGTAAACTAAGCGAAGTATTTGATCCTCTGGCATACCAAGGTCGATGGCTGTTTCTTCAATTGTTTTATACATAATTTCGCTCCTTTTGTTGTTTATATTATAACCTCCCGTTAAAAGAAAGCCTACTGTAGGTTAATAAATGAAAGAAAAAGGAAAATGGTAATTGTTTACTTTTTGATAAATCTGTATTATTAATGTTAATGGGCTTTGGGGACTATTATTAACAATGTCTTTTTTTCCAATTAATTCGTCTAACAGGTACAACTATTATTTTTTATTGGGGGATTACCTTAGTTGATCCAAGCGGCTAATCAAACGCCCCAATCGGAACAGAAAGCAACTCACACATTTGGTGATGAAATTCATTAAAATCTTAAGAATTTCTTCATTTTTATAATAACTGGTTTTTAAGATTTAAAAGGTACACTATTAATTGAGAGCGAGGTGTATATCATGACGAAACTAACAGTTCTTGTTACAGATGATGATCAAGATATTCGTGATGGTATTGAAATCTATTTAAAAAATGAAGGCTACAATGTCATTAAAGCTGCTGACGGCTTAGAGGCAATTGAAAAATTAGAAAACAATGAAGTACATTTAATTATTTTAGATATTATGATGCCGAATATGGATGGAATTACAGCGACGTTTAAAATTAGAGAAGAGCGCAATATTCCAATTATTATGCTTAGTGCAAAGGCGGAGGATGGTGACAAAATTCATGGTCTATCTGTAGGTGCAGATGATTACGTTACAAAGCCTTTTCATCCGCTAGAGCTATTGGCACGTGTGAAATCTCAGCTGCGACGTTATGTACAACTTGGGACGTATAATGAAGGAGCAGCGAAGGTGGAAATCGACGGACTTGTATTGGATGAAGATGCAAAGGAAGTCAATTTAGAAGGCGAGCCTGTTCGATTAACACCAATCGAATATAAAATTACGGAATTATTAATGAAAAATGCAGGGCGTGTATTTTCGATAAGAGAGATTTATGAGCGTGTGTGGAATGAGGAAGCTTACAATGCAGAAAATATTGTGGCTGTACACATTCGAAAAATACGTGAAAAAATCGAAGCGGATCCGAAAAATCCACGTTATTTAAAGGTGGTGTGGGGCGTTGGCTATAAAATGGAAAAATAAAGTAGAGCAGTATGTTACAATTGCAGGGTTTGTAGCAGGGGTTATTGGACTAATTTATTTCGGTGTATATGCGTATCAAATAGTAACTGCACGCTCTTTGGGGATGCTACAATTACTCGAGAAAATTTTTTAGAGAGGAGTTAAAAGTATGTTAAAAAAATGGAAACCTCTTCTCGCTCTTATATGTTTAATCTGGGTAATATTCGGTATTTTTACGTTCTCAAAAGTTGGGTATCAATATATAGGGAAGTCGTATTTTCAATCTGAAAATTTCCAGCACGAACTAGATAATTTTCAGTCAGAATTAGGACCATTAGTATTAAATTTACCGACGGCTGAGGATTTAAAAAGTAAAATTGCGGTGACGCAAAGTGAAATTGAAGAACATCGTAATCGCTATGGTACATTAGGAGAACAGGTAGATAATATTAAAGCTCAATATGCGGAGCGCATTCAAGAAGCTACTAATGTAAATGCAACGGAGTTAAAAACAAAGCTCGAGAAAGAGCGAGATGCCAAAATTAAAGATATTACAACTAATTTTGGGGATGATGAGCATGTCCGTAAAAAAATTCAGACTCAAAAGGAAGAGCTTGTTGATAAGTATATAAAGAGAGCGCAAGAAGAAGCAAAGAGTTTTGTGAAAAATAATAATCACTGGTCTTACGAATTAACGAACACTGAATCAGGTAAAACATTTAGTTCGGGTAATGTTTCAGATAGTAGTGCTTTCAAAATTAAGTTTACTGAGCAACATCCATTAACGACTTCAAATATTAGTAGTTATTTAAACGATATTTTTTATCAAGGTGATACCTCTTTAGATGCAGAGGAACTTAGGGAAACTTTTGATTACACAGGCATTATAACCATCTCAAAAAAATCAGCGCAAGCAGTAGACGTTATGGGAGGATATAACAATTTTACAACTAGTCAATACATCTTCTTCTTTATATGGTTAACGAGTATTGTGGCAGCTATTTTTGCATGGAAAGAGCGTAAAGAAGTACTGCAGATGGTTCAAAGTTTAAAGGGCGAAGAAGCTCTTGAAAAAATGAAAATTGATTACCAAATTGGATTATTATTAATAACTGCATTCATGTATATGGTAGCATCTGATACTGCCTATAGATCGATTGTAGATGTTTTAAATAGTAATTATGTACGTTATTCAATGGATTGGCTATTTAAAATAGGTGCCTTGATTGTTATTGCTATGCTGTTCTTTGTACAGCTAATTTGGTTGTATAATCGGGTGAATACAGCACAGAAATTAGAGGAGAACTTAAAAGCTAGCTATTTATGGTCACTTGGCGAATCAATCACGGATTTATTTATAAATCGTTCCATTGCATTACATTCCTTTGTGATGATTGGGGCAGCGTTTTTCGGTGGTGGAAGCCTTGTAGCTTCAATGTTAAGAGGTGGGGGATTCCCCGTTCTAGTATTGGGCGTCTGCGCAATGATTGGTATACCAGCCATGATTCTCTTCCTTTCTAGAATGGGCTATTTAAACCGAATTATGAAGGATACAAAAGCCATGGCAGAAGGGCGTTTAAATCGTGATGTCAAAGTAATGGGCAAATCACCACTCGCAGGACATGCAGAAAATCTTAATCATTTAAGAGAAGGCGTACGTACGTCTATGCATGAACAGGCGAAAAGTGAGCGTTTAAAAACAGAGCTTATTACAAATGTTAGTCACGACTTACGCACTCCGTTAACATCTATTATTACGTATACAGATTTACTGAAAAATCCTGATATTACAGAGGAAGAGCGTAAGCAATACATTCATATCCTTGATAAAAAATCAGAACGTCTAAAATTACTAATTGAGGATCTTTTTGAAGTGTCTAAGATGGCGAGTGGTAATATGGAGCTTCATCGTACTCGTGTTGATTTAACCCAGCTTGTACAGCAGGCAGTAGGGGAGCATGAGGAAGATTTAGTTCAGGCTAATTTAGATTTACGCATGACAAAACCACATGAGCCAATCTACGCGTATGTGGATGGACAAAAATGGTGGAGACTGATCGATAATTTAATTGTTAATGTATTGAAATATGCATTAGAAGGCACACGTGTTTATGTAACATTGAAACGTACGGCAGAAGGTGATGCTGAATTCACGGTGAAGAATGTTGCGAAATATGAGATTAGCGAGAATGCTGATGAGTTATTTGAACGCTTTAAGCGAGCAGATGCATCACGCCATACAGAGGGCTCAGGGCTAGGCTTAGCCATTGCACAATCCATTGTAGATTTGCATGGTGCTCGTATGAGTATAGAAGTAGATGGAGATTTATTTAAGGTAATCGTTCGAATTCCAGCAGCATAAACCAAAAACAGCGGCAATCACATTTTGCCGCTGTTTTTGTTATGACGGTTTTATCCGCCGATATGGCTCATAGTTCCGTCGCTGGGGCGGATACATCCATCGTTAAGGCCTATCATACCGTCACTTTGAGGGGCTATCCACAAAATTGACGGTTCTATCCACGTTTTGGGTGTTCTAACCACGAAATTGATGGTTCTATCCACGTTTTGGGTGTTCTAACCACGAAATTGACGGTTCTATCCACGCTTTGGGTGTTCTAACCACGAAATTGACGGTTCTATCCACGCTTTGACGGTTCTATTCGTCACTTCGGCTCTTAGTTCCGTCGCTTCGGAACATTCATCCGTCGTTACGCTCCGATCCGTCGCCTCAGCTCTTCGCTTCAAATTGTACCAATTCTCTAGCACTACACTTTCAACCTACACATCATGTGCAGGAATTTTATATTATCAAAGCGAAGCGGCTCACTGGACGCCCCCAGGAACGCCTCAGTCTAAACGAAAATCAACCCCACTGCCTAAGAGCCACATCCACACCAATTTCACAGTTATAACCCTAAATTCTTAGCAATAATTACTTTCATAACTTCGTTGGTACCTGCATAGATGGACATGACGGGAATGTCTCGATATCTTCTAGCAATCTTGTATTCTTCCATGTAACCGTAGCCGCCGTGTAACTGCATACATTGGACAGCGAGCTCACGTGCATTTTCCGTTATCCAGTATTTTGCCATTGAAACTTTAGTTACAACGTCATTTCCTGCGATATGTTCTTCTATTAAAGATTCTAAAAATGATTTGCCGAGTTCAATTTTTGTTGCCATTTCGGCAATTTTGAATTGCGTATTTTGGAAGTCGCTAATTGATTTTCCGAAAGCTTCACGTGATTTTACATAATCAATTGTTAAAGCAAGCATGTCTTCAGCGGCCGTTTGTGCGGCGATGGCAACTGCTAAACGCTCTTGCTGTAGCTTTTCCATCATATAGATAAAGCCTTTACCTTCTTCACCAAGGAGGTTTTCTACAGGGACGCGACAATCCTCGAAATATAGCTCGGCTGTGTCTTGCGCGTGCATGCCAACTTTTTCGAGCTTGCGACCTTTCGTGAAGCCTGGTGTCCCGTCCTCAATGACAAGGAGGCTAATGCCACGATGTTTTTTTTCTGCCTGAGGATTTGTTTTTACAGCAACGACTGCTAAGCTTGTATGAATACCGTTTGTAATAAATGTTTTTTGTCCGTTAACGATATAGTGATCGCCATCACGGATGGCAGTTGTTTGGATGTTTGCCAAATCTGAACCTGTACCCGGCTCTGTCATAGCAATGGCTGTAATATTTTCACCTGTAACGCATTTTGGTAGCCATCGTGATTTTTGCTCATTTGAGCCGTATGCTTCGATATAGGGAACGACGATATCGTTATGCAGACTAACGCCGATAAGGCTTGAACCTACACGCTCTAACTCTTCTTGAATAATAACGCCAAAACTAAAATCGAGCCCGAGACCGCCATATTCCTCTTCTACTTGAGGGCATAGATAGCCCATTTCCCCAAGTTTACGCCAAAACTCAAGTGGAATAAGATGTTCTTTCTCCCATTGTGGATAGTGTGGCTCGGCTTCCTCTGCTAAAAACTTACGTAAAGTTTTACGGAATAACTCATGCTCAGTTGATTCGAATTTATACTTTGTCATATGAACAACACCCCTTTTTTGCTCGTACATGAAAAAAACTCCTCTTGCAACTATGATGTTACTGGAATATTCAGAAAAATCAAAGTGTAATATTTATAGTTTTTAGGTTATCTAGATGACAATATTGTCACTTTCCTAATTAGATTGTCATGTAAATCAAACGATTAAACTATATAGAAGATGTACACTTGATATAGTGAACCGATTGGTTGCCCTTTTACCCTGACTTTCTAGAAGAGAATGCTATAATCAACTAAGACTGTATGAAAGTAGGGAACTAAAATATGCCTAAAGTAATTGGTGGAATTCTTTTAATAAGTATATATAGTGGTTTAACTTTTTACTTAGGGTGGGGATTAAAACAGTGGCTTGTGGCAATGGGGTGGTTCCGCTATCCAATTTTATATTGGTTAGTGCTGTATATCATTGCGTTTAGTATTATTATTAGTAGATTGCATGAGTCTTTACGAATGTTTTCAATCATCAGTAATTACTGGATGTTTATTTTTGAATACGGATTATTGCTTTGCTTAGTAGCACACTTGATTATTTGGTTAAGTCCCTTTAACAGTGTAAAGATAGTTGGTAGTATAGCGATTGCTATGTTGTTTGTACTAGGTGTTGTAGGCACCTATTTAGCGTATTCACCTGTTGTCCGTCATTTAGACATAACGATGGATAAAAAGAGTAGTGAACTAAAATCGATGAGAGTTGTAGTTGCATCAGACTTTCATTTAGGAGTTCTATCAAATAAAAGTCATTTACAGCGCTTCGTTACTTTATCGAATGAAGTAAAGCCGGATATCGTCTTTTTAGCAGGAGATATTGTGGATGATGATCCTAAATGGTTTGTTAAAGAGGGAATGGCTGATGTGATGAAGCAATTATCATCTACATATGGGGTGTTTGGTGTACTTGGCAATCACGAGTATTATGGCAAGAAAATACCTGAGTTTATTGAAGAGATGGAAAACTCAAATGTAAAAATTTTGTGTGATGAAACTATTAGAATCGATAATGTGTTAGTATTAACGGGTCAAGAAGATATTACAAACAAGGATAGAAAGCAACTAGATGCATTGAAGACAACTGATGATTTACCTTGGTTTGTCATGAACCATACCCCGAATGATTTAAGTACGCCTGCAAAACTAGGCGTAGATTTCCATATGTCAGGTCATACACATAAGGGTCAACTATGGCCCAATCAGTATATTACCGCTCGTGTATTTGAGCTTGATTATGGTTATAAGTTGAGGGAGAAAATGCATACACTTGTTTCATCAGGTTTTGGCTTTTGGGGTCCTCCAATGCGACTAGGCAGCCGATCTGAACTATGGGTTGTGGATATAAACTTTCGTTAAAAGGTGAACTGGACACTCAGAAATCAACCCCACATTAGGGTAATGAGCTTATAGTGTATTTTATAATATGTTTGTATTTAATTAACAAAAGGTAAGGTGACAATGTGGATATCATTGAATTATTAAAGGCGCTTATTTTAGGCTTTGTCGAGGGAATGACAGAGTTTGCACCAGTGTCGTCGACAGGTCATATGATTATTGTGGACGATATGTGGTTAAAGACAGAGGAGTTTTTAGGGATGTATCCCGCCAATACATTTAAAATCGTTGTACAGCTAGGCTCTATTTTAGCCGTTATTGTTGTTATGTGGAAACGAATGTTAAATTTAGTGGGACTTTACAAAATTGAAGGCCAATCGAAATCAGTGAAAGGTCACTTCAATTTAGCACATGTTATTGTGGGTATGTTGCCAGCAACTATAATTGGCTTTGCGGCGAAAGATTTTATCGATGATCATTTATTTAAAGTAGAGCATGTTATTTATGCTTTAGTAGCTGGGGCAATTTTAATGATTATTGCAGATAAATTTGCAACGAAAAAACCAAGCGTTGATTCTCTAGATAAAATTTCTTATGGTTTAGCATTTAAAGTAGGGTTAGTACAATGTTTATCACTTTGGCCAGGGTTCTCTCGTTCGGGTGCAACAATATCGGGTGGTGTTCTATTTGGAATGAGTCACCGCGTGGCTGCAGACTTTACTTTCATTATGGCAGTACCGATTATGGCTGGTGCTAGTCTAGTATCTGTACTCAAAAACTGGGATACGCTATCTATGGACTATATCGGGTTCTATGTAGTGGGCTTCATTAGCTCATTTATCTTTGCGTTACTATCTATTAAATTCTTCTTAGCGCTTATTTCAAAAGTGAAATTAATGCCATTTGCTATTTATCGTTTAGTATTAGCTGCTGTACTAGCTGTTATTATCTTTATGTAATGAATAAAGTCACTCTTCTATTAAAGAAGGAGTGGCTTTTTTTAGCGATTTAATTCTGTTCTAAGAAAAATGGTATGGTTATTAAGTATTGTTTGTAAGGTGGGTAGATTAATTCTTTTTACAAAAATAGATATTTTCTACCTATTCATTGTCATTTCAGTTGTCTAGACAGTATAATTAATTTTAGAATTATTTGTTTTTAGTAGAATAGACATAGGTGCGATGGGGTGTAGAAGTTGTTTCATATTGGAAGTAAGCCTAAGAAAAATACAATTGAGATTAATGACGAATCAAGTATAGGAGTTATTATTCAAGATCAGGAACGTTTACAACAGTTAAATCTAGTAAATTTGACGAAAGAAGATTTGCAATTAATTAGAAGTTTAAAGCCATATGTTGAACGAAATGTCGGAGAGGTGGTAGCTGCATTTTATCAGGCAATTGAAAGTGTGCCAGACTTACGTGAAGTTATTGAAAAGTACAGTTCTAGTGAGCGTTTACGCCAAACATTACGCCTTCATATTATAGAAATGTTCGAAGGGTGTATAGACGATGCTTTTTTGGAGAAGAGAAGACGAGTCGCAAAAATGCATGTAAAGATTAACTTGTATCCGAAGTGGTATTTAGCAGCCTTTCAAAACCTTGAAAAATTGTTAAGAAAGATTGTATATACGCTTCAATTAACAAGGGATGAAGAAGAAAAGTTTTGTGAGGCGATTAGTAAAGTATGTAACTTTGAACAACAGATTGTCCTAGAGGAATATGATCATTATGCTAATACATTAATGGAACAGCAACAGGATAGCGTTCGAGTACATGTGAAGGAAGTTATAGGTGGGATATCTACGCAGCTAGATACTCAATCTCATAGCACGAATGAAACAGTGACCGAACTTGTTGATAACGCTAAGGGATTGAATGAATACTTGAAGGACAGTATCGACGAGGCAAAAACAATGCAAAAGGTATCTTCTGAAGGTTATTCAAAAATAGTCCGAATCAATGAGCAAACAGGGGAGATTCATCATAAAACAGTTGAAATGTCGGCTATGGTCGAGCGATTAAATCGCTCTTCCTCTAAAATTAATGCTGTTATTGAAATAGTGAAAAGGATTTCTGATCAAACAAATTTACTTGCGTTAAATTCATCTATTGAGGCTGCACGTGCAGGGGAGCACGGAAAAGGCTTTGCTGTCGTGGCAAGTGAAGTTCGTAAGCTTGCAGACCAGACGAAAAGTTCGGTTGAAGAAATTGGTGACCTTATCACGATGTCGAATGGCATTACAAAACATGTTGTTCAAGCTATTCATGAGATCCAAGAGCTGGTGAACGATAGTATTGAGCAAAACTCGGATTCTTTAAAAGCGTTTGATGCCATATCTGGTTCGGTAAACGGTTCTATCTCAAACTTCCAAAACGTCGGACTGAAAATAACAGAATTAGCAGAAATTATAGAAACCATTGGAGAATCATCCGAGGAATTAAAACAAGTGGCCAATCGTTTAGATACAACAATTAGAGAATTTTAATGACTATGCATAAAGCTGTGCATAGTTTTTTTGATTATTACCATAGTGGGGGGTGATTTCCGTTCCGACTGGGCGCTTTGTGCTGACGCTTCGCTTTCGCACAGTTAAAACAATTTGTTGCTGACGCTTCGCTTTCGCACAGTTAAAACAATTTGTTGCTGTCGCTACACTTTCGCACAGAAAACATCCGCTTCTCTGCAGGGGTTCGGGCCAACACGATGTTGGTCACGAAGGCGTTATCACAGTACGTGATGCTTTTAGCCTTCGTTCCTCTATATCTCTGATCCCCGAGGAGTCGCCCGGTCTCCACACCAATCAATTTATTTGCATGGCATACGTTTAACAAAATGGTATCTCTAACCAATTCGTTAGAAATCACTTGTATGGCCTATTATCATAGCGAATTTCCGTTCACTGGGCGCTATGCATCCTCAACTGATTGGCCTAGTTTTATTTTTCATAAAACTTAGGACAAAATCACTTTTCTGAAGGACAAAACACCAAATAGGCCGATGAAGTTTGGGAAGTGATAAAAAAGGAATAGTGTCATAAATGCAAAAATAAGAAATCCCTAGAAAATGAGCGTTCTAAGTGTTACGCTATAGGCGAATTGAGTAGAGAGGTGTTCGAAATATGAAAAAGAAATTATTTATTACTCGTAAGTTTCCGCCACATATAGTTGAACCGTTGAAAGAGTTTTATGATATTAAACAATGGGAGGAGGAAGAAATTGTTATACCGCGTGAAAAACTATTGGCGGCTGTCGCAGATTGTGAAGCACTGTGGGTAACGCTTGCTGATCTAGTCGATGAAGAGCTATTAGAACATGCACCCCATTTAAAACTTGTGACAAATTTAGCAGTTGGATTTAATAACATTGATATTAAAGCTTTGCGTAAGCACGGAATAATGGCGACAAATACGCCGGGAGTTTTAACAAATACGACGGCTGATTTTGTAATGGGATTATTGCTTGCAACGGCTCGTAGAATTCCAGAGAGCGATCGATATTTGCGTGAGGGTAAATGGAAAAGCTGGTATCCAATGCAATTAGTAGGTAAAGATGTTTCAGGGTCCACTATAGGAATTATTGGGATGGGACGTATCGGTCAAGCTGTCGCAAGACGCGCAAAAGGTTTTGATATGAAAATTTTATACAACAATCGTAGACGTCGCCATGAGGCAGAGGAAATGTACGGCTTTCAATATGTATCGTTAGAGGATCTTTTAAAACAATCGGATTTTGTCGTGATTATGACACCTTTTAACGATGATACAGTAGGACTTATCGGGGCAGAGGAACTTGCTTTAATGAAGGATGACGCAGTATTAATTAATGCGTCACGTGGTGGCATTATCGATGAGAACGCACTTTATGGCACGTTAAAAAGTGGTAAGCTGTGGGCTGCAGGGCTAGATGTTTTTGAGCAAGAGCCTATTGCGTTGGATCATCCATTGTTGACGCTTCCTAATGTTGTAGCACTCCCGCATATCGGTAGTGCCTCGCTTCAAACTAGAACGGCTATGCTGATGCTGAACGTCAAAGCACTTACTGCTTATGGGCAGGGCCAAACTCCATCCAATCGAATAGATTAATGCAATGAAGATAATAGAAGAAGTAACATTGAAGGACCCAATCAGCGTTCGCGTAGAAGTTTTGTGGATTTTATGTAGAGAAGGCTGGGTGACTCCTTGGAGATCAGCGATATAGAGGAACGAAGGCTAAAACCATCACGTCCTGTGATAACGCCTTCGTGACCACCACCAACAAAGCGCCCAGCCGGAACGGAAATCAACCCCTCGCTTTGCAAAGAACTATACTTAACAACATGAAAGGAGCACATCGCAAGTAGATGTGCTCCTTTTTAAAATAGCGTCCATTATTTATTAAACATATCAAATAAACCGCCGATGCCACCTTCGCCTCTAGATTGACCGCCACCACCTTGTGAAATTGGCGCTGCAGCGAAGACGCGACTTGCTAATCGGCTAAATGGTAAGGATTGAATCCATACTTTACCCGGCCCCTTTAAAGTAGCGAAGAAGATACCTTCACCACCAAACAAAGCTGTTTTTACGCCCCCAACCATCTCGATATCGTATTGTACATCAGCTGTCATGGCTACTAAACAGCCTGTATCTACTCGTAATACTTCGCCAGGCTGTAACACCTTTTCGTGAATAGCGCCACCAGCGTGTACAAAAGCCATGCCGTCTCCTTCGAGTTTTTGCATAATGAAGCCTTCACCGCCGAAGAAGCCAACGCCGATTTTCTTTTGGAATTCAACGCCAACTGAAACTCCTTTTGCAGCAGCTAAAAAAGCGTCTTTTTGACAAATAATTTTCCCATTTAATTGACTTAAATCCATTGGAATAATCTTACCTGGGTATGGAGAAGCAAAATAGACGTGACGTTTACCTGAACCAACGTTTGTAAATGTCGTCATAAATAAACTTTCACCAGTAATTAGCCGTTTTCCAGCTCCAAATAATTTACCCATAAGACCACTATCTTGGCTTCCTTTTGAACCATCGCCAAAGATCGTTTCCATATGGATAGCATCATCCATCATCATTAAAGCACCAGCTTCAGCTACTACTGTTTCTTGCGGATCAAGCTCGACTTGCACGTATTGCATATCGTCACCATGTAATTTGTAGTCAATTTCGTGATTATTCATAATGGGATTCCTCCAAAATTCAATTTAGTATTATATACGATTATATGTTATGTAAGTTTCAATGAATAATTAATTATTTAAGAAAAAAAAGGAATAAGATAGAAAATGTCGAATATAAAAAACTAGTATGAGTATTTTTTATTTTCGTTTAGCTAAAAATTTGTGATTATTTTTTCAATGATCACAAAAGATTTTCATCTGTAAATTAGCTAAAAGGAAATAAAATCTCTGGTGATTGTCACCAATATCATTGTACCAAAAGCATGCTTTACAGATTGTTATATATTAAAGATTCTGAATTTTGACATATTTTATTCTGCATAGAGATTAATAGATGACAGCTGTCTAAAAGCAATGCGACTTGTAACGATGATATAGAGGCAACATAGATACTTCAGGGGGTGTTTGTAGTGGAAATCAAAAACTATATCGGTGGTAAATGGGCAACATATTCCCATTTACAAAGTATAGTAGTGACCAACCCTGCAAATGGGGAGCAGCTTGCTACGATTCCGCGTTCTACGGCAAGTGAGGTAGATGAAGCGGTAGCGGTTGCAAAACAGGCACAAAAAAGCTGGGCATTAGTACCTGCGCCTAAACGTGCTGACTATTTATATGCCATCGGTCAAAAAATGAAGGAGAAGAAGGAGCATTTGGCGACCGTTTTAACAAAAGAGATGGGAAAGGTTATTGAAGAAGCTAGGGGTGAAGTACAGGAAGGGATTGATATGGCTTATTATATGGCTGGTGAAGGGCGACGGTTATTTGGGGAGACAACACCGTCCGAGCTAGCTAATAAATTTGCCATGAGTGTACGGGCACCTATTGGTGTTGTAGCTTTAATAACTCCGTGGAATTTCCCTGTAGCGATTGCTACATGGAAGTCGTTCCCAGCGATTGTTGCTGGCAATACGTTCATTTGGAAGCCGTCGAATGAAACACCGTTGATGGCGTATGAAATGGGTAAAATCTTTGAAGAGGTCGGCCTACCAGATGGAGTAGCAAATATTGTCTTTGGTACAGGGCCAACAGTTGGAACAGCATTAATTGAACATCCAGACGTTAAGGTCATTTCGTTTACTGGCTCTACAACAACAGGAAGTAAAGTAGCGGAGCTAGGTGGTAAACACCTGAAGAAGATTTCATTAGAGATGGGCGGGAAAAATGCGGTCATCGTGATGGATGATGCCGATCTACAGCTAGCGACTGAAGGAATCCTATGGAGTGCATTTGGAACTGCTGGTCAAAGATGTACAGCATGTAGTCGCGTGATCGTGCATAAAGATGTAAGAGAGGAATTAGAAAAACGCCTATTAGACGAAATGCATAAGCTAACAATTGGTGACGGTCTAGATGAAAGTGTGAAAATCGGACCTGTCATTAACAAAGCTGCATTGGAAAAGATTAATCACTATGTGCAAATAGGTAAACAGGAAGGGGCAACGTTGTTAGCTGGAGGTAGAATTTTATCTGAGCCTCCTTATGACAAAGGGTTTTATTATGAGCCTACACTATTTACCAATGTGAAGCCTGACATGATTATTGCACAGGAAGAAATCTTTGGCCCGGTCGTTTCTCTTATTGAAGTAGCAAGTTTGGATGAAGCAATCGAAGTAAACAATGGCGTGAAATTTGGCTTATCCAGTTCAATTTTTTCACAAGATGTGAATACGATTTTCCGCGCACAACGAGATTTAGATACAGGTATTGTTTATGTGAATGCTGGCACAACAGGTGCTGAAATCCATTTACCATTTGGTGGGACAAAGGGTACGGGGAATGGTCACCGTGACTCGGGTGTAGCTGCCTTGGATGTCTATACAGAGTGGAAAAGTATTTATGTAGACTATAGCGGGAAATTACAAAGAGCACAAATCGATACAGAATAACAGATCAATGAAAGGGGATGTTCTTGATGAAAGTTGTTGTATTAGGTGCAGGTTTAATGGGTAAAGAGGTAGCTCGCGATTTAATAAAAAATAGCAAAGTGGAGTGTGTATTTTTAGGAGATATTGACGTAAAAATAGCGCAGGACTTTGTAGACTCGTTAAACACAGATAAAATTCAGGTTGTAGAGCTTCATGCTGAGCGCGATGACTCGTTAATGGAGGTTATTTCAAAAGGTGATGTAGTTGTTAATGCATTATTTTATGCCTTTAATGAGCGTGTAGCAAGAGCAGCTATCGCGGCGGGTGTTCATTCTGTGGATTTAGGTGGTCATATTGGCGGTGTAACAGAAAAAATATTAAATCTTGACGAAGAGGCAAAAGCAAAAGGTGTAACTATTATTCCGGATTTGGGTGTTGCTCCGGGTATGGTCAACATTTTAGCGGGTTATGGTGCTTCAAAATTAGATGAGGTAGAATCTATTAAACTATTTGTAGGTGGTATTCCTACAGAGCCGAAGCCACCTCTTCACTATACACGCGTATTTTCTTTAGATGGTGTCTTTGATCATTATACAGAACCATCAAAAGTGATTTTAAAAGGTAAACTTCAAGAAGTTCCGTCGTTATCAGGCGTTGAACCTATTTATTTCAAAGATTTTGGTGTGCTTGAGGCATTTTATACATCTGGCGGTATATCGACGTTGGATAAGACATTCCCAAATGTCCAAACATTAGAATATAAAACAATTCGTTATAAAGGCCATGCAGAGAAATTTAAACTATTAGCAGATTTAGGATTCCTTGATGCTAGCAATAAAGTAGAGGTAGAAAATCAGGAGGTTTCTGTACGTCCAGTTGTTCGTGAGGCACTTAAAAAGAAACTTGAGCTTGGTACAAAACCAGATGCCGTGCTATTGCGTGTTATTGTAGCGGGTGAAAAGGCACAGCAACAAGTGACGTATGAGTACGAAATGGTTGTAACTAAAGATATGACAATTAATGAAACAGCTATGGCTCGCTCAACAGCCAATACAATTTCTGTCGTTGCTCAAATGATTGGAGAAAATAAAATTACAGAGCACGGTGTATTTGCACCTGAATCAATTGTACCGGGCGACATTTATATTGAAGAAATGGCTAAACGTGGTGTAGTTATTAAGGAAACGTCTCATACATCTGCAATGATCGTGAAATGGTAGGTGCTCGGTCATGAATTTCGAATTTACGACTGAGCAGGAAATGTTACGTAAAACAGTACGGAAGTTTGTGGATGATGAAATACTTCCACATATTGCGAAGTGGGATGCTGAAGGTGGCTTCGATCCGAAGATTTGGTCAAGACTAGCTGAGCTTGGCTTAATGGGCGTTTGTGTCCCAGAACAATACGGTGGTAGTGGTATGGATTACAATGCACTCGCCATCGTTTGTGAAGAACTTGAACGTGGAGATACAGCATTTCGTACAGCTGTTTCCGTTCATACAGGCTTGAATAGTATGACCTTAATGCAATGGGGAACAGAGGTTCAAAAACAGCGATATCTTATTCCGCAGGCGAAAGGTGTTCGGATTGGAGCGTTCGGTTTAACAGAGCCTGGAGCGGGGTCAGATGTATCTGCTATGTCTACGACCGCTATAAGGGATGGAGACTTTTACGTATTAAATGGGCAGAAAACATGGATTTCCTTATGTGATATAGCTGACCATTTTATCGTTTTTGCCTACACGGATAAATCGAAGAAGCATCATGGCATTAGTGCATTTATCGTAGAGCGTTCTATGGCGGGCTTTACGTCGAAGGCGATTAAAGGTAAATACGGTATTCGTGCTGGTAACACTGGTGAGCTCTTTTTTGAAAATCTACGTATACCTGTAGAGAATCGTCTAGGAGAAGAAGGAGAAGGCTTTAAAATTGCAATGTCCGCGTTAGATAATGGTCGTTTTACCGTAGCTGCTGGCGCTGTTGGTCTCATTCAAGCTTGTCTCGAGGCGAGTGTGAAATACTGTCATGAACGCGAAACATTTGGAAAGCCTATTGGTGAGCACCAGCTAGTAGGGCAAATGGTTGCCAAAATGGAGGCGGGCTATCAAATGAGCCGCTTGCTTGTCTATCGTGTTGGAGAATTAAAAAACAAAGGTGTACGTAATACGCGTGAGACATCATTAGCAAAATGGCAGGCTTGTGATTTTGCTAATAAAGCTGCGGATGATACTGTGCAAATTTATGGAGCATATGGTTATTCAGATGAATATCCAGTCGCTCGTTATTTACGTAACTCGAAAGCACCGGTTATCTATGAGGGTACACGTGAAATTCATACAATTATGCAGGCTGACTATGTATTAGGAACACGTCAAGATAAGTCATTGGCAAAAATGCTACCAAAATGGCCATTTGAAGAATAAGCGTTTTATCAAAATTGAAACATAAAAAAAGAATCCGAATTCCGGGTTCTTTTTTTATGTTTCAGTGAAATATACCGTTTTGTTACAATTAAACCGATTTTTATGTTCTAATTGTGTCCTAACGTTCAAATTATACAAGAAAATTCTGTTATAAAATAACATTTTATATTGCTTTACTCTCATAATATGGTATTTTAAAAAGGGTGATATAGTTCTAAATAATCAACGTATTATCGATTTATAAATATAGTATAATAGGAGGACTTATTATGAAGAAAAAATTAAAACTAAATCAATTGTTGCTTGGAGTAAGTACAATGGCACTGTCGTTCGGAGCGTTACAAGCAGAAGCATCAGCAGCAGAAAAAACGCCTTATAATGTATTACAAATGAAACCTGCCGGCATAGTGACTTCGAATGATGAAGTTACACATTCTACAACGGCTGATGAAACATTGTCATTTGAAAAACGTTTGGAAATGGGCGATTTTTCGGAACAACCAGCTCCAACTATAAAGCTTGCTGAAACGAAGCAATTGCAGGAACAGTACTCGATGGCAGAGCTTAATAAAATGAGTGATAGTGAGTTAATTGATACGCTAGGAAATATTCGCTGGGATCAAATTACCGACTTATTCCAATTCAATGAGGATTCAAAAGCTTTTTATCAAAATAAAGAACGTATGCAAGTTATTATTGATGAATTAGGGAAAAGGGGAAGTTCTTTTACGAAAGATGATTCAAAGGGTATTGACACTTTTGTGGAGCTATTGCGTTCTGCATTTTATGTAGGATTTTATAATAACGAACTAGCGTATTTAAACGAAAGAAGTTTCCACGATAAGTGTCTTCCAGCATTAAAAGAAATAGCTAATAATCCGAACTTTAAACTTGGTACCGATGAGCAAGATAAAGTAGTATCCGCCTATGGTAAATTAATAGGTAATGCTTCTAGTGATGCGGAAACAGTTCAAAATGCTACGAAGATTTTAAAACAGTATAATGAAAATCTTTCTACATATGAACGCGAGTATTCAAAAGGACAAGCTATCTATGATTTAATGCATGGGATAGATTTTGACTTGCAGTCGTATTTGCATGATGAACGTAAAGAAGCTAATACGTCGATATGGTATGGAAAGATTGATAGTTTCATAAATGAAGTGAATAAAATTGCACTTTTACATAATGTGACAGATGACAATGGTTGGTTAATCAATAATGGCATTTATTATGCAGGGCGTTTAGGAAAATTCCATAGTAATCCGAATAAAGGTTTAGAAGTTGTTACACAAGCGATGCATATGTATCCATATTTAAGTGATGCTTATTTTGTAGCAGTGGAACAAATTGATACAAATTATGGTGGAAAAGACAATAATGGAAATACAGTAGATTTACAAAAGGTACGTGAAGAAGGGAAGAAGGAGTATTTACCGAAAACATATACATTTGATAATGGATCAATTGTATTTAAGACGGGAGATCAAGTAACAGAAGATAAAATTCAAAGATTATACTGGGCTGCAAAAGAAGTAAAAGCACAATATCACCGTGTAATTGGAAATGATAAGGCATTAGAACCAGGCAACCCTGACGATGTATTAACAGTTGTCATTTATAACTCTCCAGATCAATATTCATTAAACCGTCAATTGTACGGATATGAAACAAATAATGGTGGTATTTATATTGAAGAGACTGGAACGTTCTTTACATATGAACGTACGCCAGAGCAAAGTATTTATAGTTTAGAAGAGTTGTTCCGCCATGAATTTACTCATTATTTACAAGCAAGATTCGAGGTTCCTGGTTTATTTGGAAGAGGAGATATGTACCAAAATGAGCGACTAACATGGTTCCAGGAAGGAAATGCAGAATTCTTTGCAGGATCAACGCGAACAAATGATGTTGTTCCACGTAAGAGTATAATTAGTGGATTATCAAATGACCCATCACAACGCTTTACAGCTAAACAGACATTGTTTGCTAAATATGGATCATGGGATTTTTATAACTATTCATTTGCACTACAGTCTTATATGTATACTCATCAATTTGATACATTTGATAAAATTCAAGATTTAATCCGTGAGAACGATGTAAAAAATTATGATGCGTATCGTGACTCTTTAAGTAATGATCCACAACTGAATGCGGACTACCAAGCGTATATGCAGCAATTGATTGATAATCAAGAAAAATACGAGGTGCCACAAGTATCAGAAGATTATTTAGTGCAACATAAACCAAAAGCGCTAAACGAAGTGGAGCAAGAAATTGTCGATGTTGCTAACGTTAAAGATGTAAAAATGACAAAACATAAGTCTCAATTCTTTAATACATTTACACTCGAAGGTACGTATGTAGGTAGTGAAACAAAAGGTGAATCTGAGGATTGGAAAACGATGAGTAAGCAAGTGAACCAAGTACTAGAGGAACTGTCGCAAAAAGAGTGGAGCGGCTATAAAACAGTGACGGCGTATTTTGTAAACTACCGTGTGAATGCAGCAAACCAGTTTGAATATGATATTGTTTTCCACGGCGTTGCAACGGATGAAGGAGATTACCAAGCGCCTATTGTAAATATCAATGGTCCTTATGCTGGAATCGAAAATGAAGAAATCCAGTTCAAGAGCGATGGTTCAAAAGATAAGGATGGAGAAATCGTTTCTTACCTTTGGGATTTTGGTGATGGCAAAACAAGTGACGAGGCAAACCCTACTCATATATACGAAAAAGAAGGCACATATAATGTGACATTAACAGTGAAAAATGATAAGGGAATAGAAAGTAAAGATCATTCAATTGTAACTGTACGGAAGGGCGCACAAACAGAGAATCCTCATCCAGAAGAAGCGAAGCTCATTCCATTTAATACGCCTTTAAAAGGTGATTTGGTTGGTGATGATGATACGGATGTATACACATTCGATATTACGTCTCCAGAAGAAATCGATATTTCTGTCTTAAATGAAAATCAAATTGGCATGACGTGGGTGCTTTATCATGAGTCTGATAAGCAAAATTATGTAGCATATGGACAGGAAGATGGAAATAGTATAAAAGATAAACTAACAGCAGAACCAGGTAAGTATTATCTATATATTTATAAATTTGATAATGAAAACGGGACATATACAGTAAATGTACAAAATGGAGCACAAACAGAGCTAGAACCAAATAATATTCAAGAAGAAGCGAACATAATTCCATTTAATAAGGCACTAAAAGGTAGCTTGATGGATGATGATCATACAGATATATACACTTTCGATGTTACGTCGCCAAAAGAAATCGATATTTCTGTTTTAAATGAAAACCAAATTGGCATGACATGGGTGCTTTGTCATGAGTCTGATATGCGAAATTACGTAGCATATGGACAGGAAGATGGAAATAGTATAAAAGGTAAATATGATGCGAAACCAGGAAAGTATTATTTATACATTTATAAATATGATAACGAAAATGGGGCATATACAGTAAACGTACAATAGTAGAAGCTGATTTGAAAACGAGAGGGATTCACGTCCTCTCGTTTTTTATCGAGAAAAATTTCAGAATAATGTAACTTTTTAACTCTTAAGTAGTCTAAATAATAAACAACTTTATGAAAGGTAGGAAAAATAATGAAAAATAAGTGGCTAGCTTTTCTAATCATCATCGTACTAGCTATATTGCCAGGAATTTTTACGCTCTTGTCGACCCCAAAAGTGGAGGCACAGACTAAAAATGAGAGTAAAACGACTCATAGCTGGCAAGTATCCTTTACGAAGGCGCTAAAGGCCAGCAAAATAACGGAAGACAATGTTTACGTAACAAATAGTAAAAATCAAAAGGTAACAGCAACTGTCGCATTAGCAGAGGAAAACAAGACAATTCTCATTAGCAATTTAACACCTGGTAGCTATAAATTACATGTGAAGGAAGAAGCGTTTGTACTAGGTGGTCCTAAAACAACATCGCAAGAAATAGCGTTCAGCATCATTGAAAAGCTGGAAGCCGTCAAATCAGAAAAAGAGCTACAACAATATTTTGAAACACTTTTAGCAAATTCAAAAAAAGAGCGGGAATATGAAGTGACTACTGAAGTTGCGGCCAAAGATGAAAAATCTAATGCGAACGACTCCTCGACAACGAATAATCAAGTAGAAGGCGTGGAGGAGGGTGATATAGTCGTTGTCAAAGATGGCTATATTTACGCTGTAAAAGATCAGAACATTACTGTAGTGGATGCTAAAGATCCGAAAAATTTAAAGCTAGCAACAACGATTAAGATGAAGGGAACCCAATATATTTCGAAGCTAGCAGTATACGACCATATATTAATAGCGATTAGTGATGAATATTTAGAAAAAATAGGAACAAGCATGACGAAAGCTTCTTTATATGATATTTCAAATCCAAAAAATCCAAAGCTAATACGTGAAGTGGGGCAAGAGGGGTATTTACAAGATATTCGAATTACAAATGACACATTGTATTTAATTGGTAATATGCATCCGAATTATTGGATGCTTAGAGAGAAAAAAGCGCCAGATTTAAAACCGAAAACATATGATAGTGTAGAAGGAAGAGAATATAAAAGTTTACCTCTAGAGAAAATTTCTATTTTACCAAATACAATGGATGGAACATATAGCTTAATGACAGCGGTGGACTTAAAAAATGGTGCTCAGAAAACGGCGAATACGAAAGGATACTTAGGTGGTAGTAGTGGACTTTATATGTCGGAGAATGCACTTTATTTAACAACACCTATTTATGACGGAAATCTAGAGCCTTCTGCTGGCATCATTATGGATAGAATCTGGATGCCAAGAACAACGAATACACAAGTTTTTAAATGGAATGTTGATAGAACTGACATGAATTTTGTAGGTACTACGGAAGTAAAAGGATCCGTGTTAAATCAATACTCGATGGATGAATATAAAGGTAATTTCCGTATCGTTACAACGGAAGGAAATGCATGGGATGAACAACAAATATCAAAAAATCACCTATTTATTTTAGATAATAAATTACAGCAGCTCGGTGCTGTAAAAGATTTAGCTCCTGGTGAGAAAGTGTATTCTGCACGCTTCATGGGCGAAAAAGCGTATGTAGTAACATTCAAGCAAGTGGATCCACTGTTTGTAATTGATGTAGCAAACCCGAAAAAGCCAACGGTACTAGGAGAGCTAAAGATTCCAGGCTTTAGTAACTATTTACATCCATTAGACGATAACCATTTAATCGGCATTGGCTATGATACAGAGCAACGCTATGATGCCTATACGAAACGTAATTTTACGGTGACAACAAATATGAAAATGTCATTATTTGATGTGTCAGATTTCAAACATCCAAAGGAACAATCAACCGTGAAAATCGGTGGCAAAGGCTCATACTCCGATGTTCAATACAACCCTAAAGCGTTATTCCGCAACAAGGAATACCATTACTTTGGTTTCCCGGTTGTCCTATATGATGCAGGAAAAGGCGATGAAATTGTCTACAAAGGTCAAGGCGCACAAATCTATGAAATCACTGCAGATAAAGGCATCGTACTAAAAGGAAATATCATTAATAAAAGTAAGGGCGATCAGTATGAAAACTGGGAGCAGCTTGTACAGCGAGTAGTCTATATAGATGACGCTCTTTACACAGTAGCTCGCAATGAAGTAAAGAGTTATCAACTAAAAGACTTTAAACCACTGGATACATTAACTATAAAATAAAATGGAAGTCCAATAAACTCAATCTTGAGGTTATTGGACTTTTTATATTGTTGAAAAACTATTATGTCAATGAAATTCAGGTGTCTTATTAAATAAGGCTCTTCTGCAAAGCGAGGGATTGATTTCCGTTCCGACTGGGCGCTTTCCTGGGGGCGTCCGATGAGCCGCTTCGCTGCGCTGTAGGGTCTCATCTGTGACGCTGATCCCAGAGGAGTCGCCCAGTCTCCACTCCAATCAACCACTTCACATAGTGTGTATCTACTGGCATATAGCTCTAATTTATAGTGATAAAATGAAACTTTCAGCAACAGATATTTTTTGTGCGAAAGCGCAGTGCTAACGCAGCGTCAGCAACAGATATTTTTTGTGCGAAAGCGCAGTGCTAACGCAGCGTCAGCAACAGATATTTTTTGTGCGAAAGCGCAGTGCTAACGCAGCGTCAGCAACAGATATTTTTTGTGCGAAAGCGCAGTGCTAACGCAGCGTCAGCAACAGATATTTTTTGTGCGAAAGCGCAGTGCTAACGCAGCGTCAGCAACAGATATTTTTTGTGCGAAAGCGCAGTGCTAACGCAGCGTCAGCAACAGATATTTTTTGTGCGAAAGCGCAGTGCTAACGCAGCGTCAGCAACAGATATTTTTTGTGCGAAAGCGCAGTGCTAACGCAGCGTCAGCAACAGATATTTTTTGTGCGAAAGCGCAGTGCTAACGCAGCGTCAGCAACAGATGTTTTTATAGCGAAAACATGGTGGCATTAAAACAAACACAATCGCGTCATTATGTAAATTTATTCTATTCTATTATGGTGAGCTGTCAAAACGTTCAATTTGAAATGCATAAAACTTATAAATGTTTTACGTTAGCATTGATTGGAGTGGAAGGCTACTCGACTCCCGTGGGAAAGCGAGACAGGCGAGATCCTGCACGGAGCGCAAGCGGCTCGCCGCTCGCCCACAGGAAGCTCTGCTCTGCGCGAAAGCGAAGCGTCAGCGGCAAAGCGAGTAGCCTGGAACGGAATCAACCCTTCATTTTGCAGAAGAGCCTTACTTTTTTTGAAATAAAGTTTTTCAATACAAGAAAGTCCAATAAACCTTGAGTTCATTGGACTTTTTCTTTAATTATTTTTGACGATATGGGAGAATTTCCGATACTGTCACGAATTCATAGCCTTGCCCTTGTAAATAAGCAAGTACAGCATCAAGACCGTCGGCAGTCGATTGATGAATATCATGCATTAAGACAATGGCGTTATTGTGTAAATTATTTTTAACATGTGGTAGGAGCTGTTGCGCATTGCGATGCTTCCAGTCTAATGTATCGATTGACCATAAAACAACAGGAATTGGAATTTGAGCGTTAATCGTATCATTTGTTGCGCCATACGGTGGTCTAAATACAGTCGGCTTGTGATTAATGGCCTTTTCAATCTCTGCAAATGTAGAAGTGTATTGATTCACTGCCTGCTCTAGTGACAGTTTTGTTAATACAGGATGGTCCCATGAATGATTACCGATTTCATGTCCTCTTGCAAGTACATCTTTTGCGATATCAGGGTAATATTGTACGCGACTACCAAGCATAAAGAAAGTAGCTTTTGCGTTATATTTATCGAGCGTATTTAAAATCTGTTCGGTAACCTTTGGATGTGGACCATCATCAAAAGTTAAGGCAATACGTTTTTTGTTTGGATCACCTACGTTAACTGGCTTCGTCGGTTTTTGCATAGCAATCTGGAATTCAGAGGCTAACAACGGATTGATAAGCGAAAGGGGAAGCTTCACAGTTTGTGGACCAGCTGCTCCGCTAGCAATCTCATACTCATCAAAATAGAATTGTAACGAATTATTAACGATAGCAAAGCGATGGAAGTTAGACCATTTCGGTTCAGTTGACTTGATTACATCATCCTTGAAAAGCTCTTCCTTTAACTTAGGATTTTGTTGTAAGTCCTTACGTACATAAGTAGCTAATGCCGATAAGTTGTTTTCGTCGTTATTTAACAATGTTTCAATGGGAATTAATTTACCAGTTTCATGATTGATAAAGAATGTTTTAGTTGAGATCTCGGGATTGGCTCCACCTGTATACAACGTTTTTGTTAGCACAAAGGAATAGTAGTGCTTCTGGTATGGGAAAGTTTCCAAGCTAATATTCAGCTCACCCATTGCCTCTTTATCTTTATTTTTTTTCATAGATGACAGATAGTTTTCTTTTGAATCCGTTATGTACTGTAGTACAGCATCGTTAAAAGCTTTATTATCTGTTTCTGGATAGTGAATAGCAAAAGGTGTTCGCTTATCATTAGAAACATCGGTTACAATACGTATACCTGGAAACGCAGAGCTTTCAGTGGATAGGTTACTAGTTATTGAATTTGAATCTGTCTCTTTTGAGGCACTGATTTTTTGAAACTTAAAGTCATCCTTTGATAGGATAATGACTAAAATAATAGTTGTTAATGAAATGATGAGGCCGATTAATAGGAAATCAATCATTGGCCCGCGTTTTTTTCTGCGTTCCGGCATTTTGAGGGAGACGCTCCTTTCCGTATTTATTTTTCTATACAATCAGACGTGTTAGTCATTGAAAAAGTTATACGAATCTACGAAGTTTTGCTATAAATTTTTGGTAAACAATCCTCATGAATAAATGACTCATTTGCTTATCGTTTTCATCATATGAAAGCTAAAATACTTTTGTGTTAAAAGTTGAAATTTTTAGTTGAGTTTTTATTTGCAGTTCGATACTATTGGCAAGGAACCTTAACTTCTTTCAGCGGGTGCCAAACACCCATTGAAAGAAGTTAAAGCCTCCGGCGGATGTCACGTAATCGGAAAGAAGTTCTTAGGGGATGTTAGCCTAAAATCATCGCATCCATGCGATAATAGCTAACGGACCTGCATCGTGCAGGCCTAAGCACAAAACCGATTCCGGACGCAATTATGCCGAGGCATAATTGAGGGAGGTAGTTAACTGTAATGGTTTTACATGAAGTGGATAATGAAATTACGATTGACTGCTTATTGCTTGCGGGGCGAATTATGATTGAAAGTGGTGCAGAAACATATCGTGTAGAGGATACAATGCTACGTATGGCACATTCTCAAAATATGCTGGATGCGCAATGTTATACCACACCCACAGGGATCATTTTTTCGTTAGGCAAGACACAGCCAACGAGAATTACATCGATTTCCAACAGGGTAACAGATTTACAAAAAATAGCCTTGGTAAATTCAGTATCTCGGAGACTCACTTCTCACATGATAACATTAGAAGAAGCTTATGACGAGCTAAAGTCGATACAAAAAACAAATTATTTTTTACCCACATATATTCAAGTCATATCAGCGGCTCTTGCGAGTGGTTGTTTCCTTATAATGTTTAAGGGGGGATGGTCTGATTTCCTTTTTGCCTGTTTGGCAGGAGGGTTAGGCTTCCTAGTGCTTTTATTGATAAATGACTTAACAAAAGTAAAATTTTTCGCAGAATTTACAGCATCATTAGTAGTAGGAACAATTGCTGTCTTTTCAGTGAAATATGGCCACGGTACGGAAATAGATAAAATTGTTATTAGTTCCGTTATGCCACTAGTACCAGGTATTTTGATTACGAATGCAGTTCGGGATTTAATAGCAGGTCATTTTATGTCAGGGATGGCGAAGGGCGTAGAGGCCTTTTTAACAGCTTTTGCAATCGGTGCAGCTATTGCCGTCACTCTATCATTTTAGGAGGCGGACGACATGGACTATATCATACAGTTGATTCTTAGCTTTTTTGCGACGGCGGGTATCGGAGTTATTTTTAATGTACCTAGGAAAAACCTCATTTATTGTGGTTTTGTTGGGGTAGTAGGCTGGATGATTTATTTCATCCTAACAGAGCATGGAATGGATGTAGTAAATGCCTCATTCTTTAGCGCTTTCGTCATTGCGATCGTTTCCCATTTGTATGCTCGACGCTTCAAAATGCCGATGATTATTTTTATTGTCGGTGGGATTATCCCGTTAGTTCCGGGAGGCATGGCTTACAATGCAATGAGAAATGTTGTAGAGGATGATTATATACAAGGGCTACAATACGGGTTAAAGGCATTTTTAATTACAGGTGCCATCGTTATAGGACTTGTATTTGCAGAGGTACTAATACAGCTTATTTTCCGTTCTATACGTAACAGTAAGGCGACATTCAAAAAGGTTTATAAGAAATAAGGTTTTACATCAAATATAGGCGGATGGAAAAGCTAAAGCAACAGATTGAACATAAAAAGAGATGGCACTTTCTTTCAGAGTACTATGAAGAGACCCTGCAGCGAAGCGACTCATCGAACGCCCCCAGGAAGCTTTGCTCTGTGCGAAAGCGAAGTGTCAGCAACAACAAATGTTTTAACTGTGCGAAAGCGAAGCGTCAGCAACAACAAATGTTTTAACTGTGCGAAAGCAAAGCGTCAGCAACAACAAATGTTTTAACTGTGCGAAAGCAAAGCGTCAGCAACAAAGCGCCCAGCCGGAACGGAAATTAGCCTCCTCGCTTTGTGTATGGCCATACTTTATTTAGACTTTCATTAACAATAAGAAGGAGGTTACGTTTAAGAACGTAACCTCCTTCCTCACATTAACTATTTAACTAACAGTGCTTCAATTTCCTCAGCATGAATTGGCTTACTAATATAGTAGCCTTGAATCGCATCACAGCCATAAGAAATCAAAAGATCTGCTTGTTCAGCTGTTTCGACACCTTCAGCGACAACTTTAAGTTCCATAGATTTTCCGAGTTGCACCATACCGTTCATAAGTTTTTGGGTTTTCTCAGATTTTAATAGAGAACTTGTAAATGTTTTATCGATTTTCAATGTATCTATTGGTAAAATTTGCATATACCTAAATGAGCCATATCCGGTACCGAAATCATCTAGTATAAAGGCGATCCCTTCATTTTCAAGCTTTCGCATTTGCTTCGTAATAAAGGTAGCGGCCTCTGCTTCTAGGGCAAATTTTTCGGTAATTTCGATTTGAATAAGATTTGCAGGACAGCCAGTTTTCGCTAACGTTTCAAGAATGGACTGTGCCATGTTTTTATCACGGAATTCACGTACAGAAGAGTTAATAGATACTTTTAAATCAAGGCCAGCTTTTTTCCAGATTAGTGCCTGTTCACAAGCTTTTTCTAGCATAAAGGAACCGATATTATTAATAAGACCTGTTTCCTCCGCAATTGGAATGAGCTCATCTGGTGAGACAACACCTATTACTTCATCTTCCCAACGAACTAGTGCTTCTGCAGCTGTGATTTTACCTGAAGTAACATCAATTTGCGGCTGATAAAGGACTTTTAGATTTTTTTGGTCAAGAGCCTGAAGTAAACGTTTTTCAATTAAAGCTTTACGATTTAATGCCTTATGTGTTGCTTTGGATAGGGAGACGATTTTATCTCCACCGGCTTCACGGACAGTTGTAATAGTAGCAATAGATGCCTTCATTAGTTGGGAGAATGTAGTTTGATCCTCTGGATAACGTGTAATTCCGCCACTAATAGAAATAGGGACAGCTATATTACTGTTATAAATTGGATGTTGTTGTAAGTAAGACAGGAAGCCTTGAATGAACCATTCACTTAATGGTGTAATCACGACAAAATCATTTTCGTTAATACGTGCCATTGTGCTATCTTGGAAGTACATTTTTATACGATTTGTAAACTCTACAATAAGACTTTGATCAATTTGCTGATCATGTAACTCTTTTAATGTATAAAATTTATCAATACTTAAATAGACGAAAGAGAAGTTTCTTTCATCATCAATCATGTTAGAAATCACTTTTTCGAGACGATGTGCATTCATAAGACCTGTTTCTGTATCGATATAAGCGATTTTTTCAAGCTGATGTTGTATGGACTTAGACTTCGTAATATCCTTTTCGATCAATAAAAATTGTTGCTCATTTGTTTCGATATCAAATGTTGGGATAGCCGTTAGTAGTACCCAATAAGATTGACCTGTTTTTGTAACTTTTTCGATTTCGCCTTGCCACGTTTGGCCATTGTTTAAATTACGCCAAATGGTGTTTGTAATCTTTTCGCTTTCTTTATTATCAGGGAATAGCTGCCAAAACGTTTTACCAATCACACGTTTTGGTGTCCATTGACTCGTTTTTAGAAATTCAGCATTACATTCTAAAATGAAACCATCATGATCCAGTGTTACGGTCATAAATGTCGAGTCCAAACCTTGTTTTAATTTAGCGAGAGTTCCGCAGTTTGAGACAGAATTGATCATTAATTCTGGAAGCATAAACATCATAAGGATAAAACGCTCTCCTTGTTCAGTAAATGGTTTAGCTAACAGCGCTGAGTTAAATTCTTCGTTTGTATACGTTTTCAGTTGGATTTGATTGATATACGTACTGTCATCATTTTGTAAAATGGTTTTAAATTTATCTAATGAAAGCTGACGTAATAAATTTTCGTGAATGAATGATGCGGTATGTTCTTTAATAGTAGTAGCTGAAAAACCAAATAGCTGTTCAGCAAGCTTTCCCAAATGTATAATTTGTCCATCTTGATTCATGACAATTGTAGGAAAAGGAAGTGAATTTAAATAATGTTCATCAATGGTAAATGATTTATGCATATGACTCATGATTATTCGATCTCCTTGAGTAATCTATATATACTATTATTATAGTTAATTATCAGGAATTAGTCATTATGAATATGATTGTAAATATTTGATAATAAAAAAAGTAAGGACTTTTTTAACGAAAAACATGAAAAGATTTGAAGGAAAATAACATTTTTTAGTATATATATAGGGAGCAAGAAGCGTGTATGACGTTTTAAAGGAATAGTATTTATTGTCCCAGGTGCGATGATATAGGGAGTAACGCCCTTTTTTATGTGAACAATTCGTGTATCAGATGCAAGTATTATATTATTTACATATTGATTGTTTACTAAAAAAGATATTCCGGAATTTGCTAGCAATCAACGGAAGTATTGCTGTATTCGCTACAGTGTTACAATTTTTGGTACTTATATTGCTTATGTCTCTCTTAGTTTAAAGAAATGGCCACCAAAATATCAAGTAATAGGGATTATGGATATAGGGGTAGGTATGTTCATCCTACTAATGAACGCTTCAATTGATGCTTTAATAGTTAGTAGCAAAGTCTTATTGGAGTAGTGGTTGTTCTCATGTTTTCCTTCTACATATTGTTCCTAGGCGTTTCTACTTGTTGTCAGCAGGGGAATGCTTTTAGGAGGACTGGCATAAGGCTTTATTAGCCGAATTTGGCAGGCAAATCAAATCTGTGGCTTGGTTTCGCAGATTTTAAGGTTACATGCTTAATGATCGCTTTAATATGCTTTAGTTGGGGCAAGCATACTTTCAAATAGGTGAATGGAAAGCAAAAAATACAGTATGGTAGTTCCTTGCTGATTTATGGAACTTACTTATTAAAGAAAAAGGGGGAAGAATATGAAAGAAGTTTTTTCCTATGTAAAGCCTTATAAATGGACAGCATTCATCGCATTTAGTTTAATGCTGCTGGAATTGTTTGTGGAGCTCGCGCAGCCACTGATCATGGCGAAAATTATAGATGATGGCGTGCGGGCTCAAAATCAAGGGATGATTTGGCAATGGGGACTGGTGTTACTGGCCTTATCTTTCATAGCCCTTATAGCCGGTGTCGTAAATTCATATTTTTCATCGCATACAGCACAGAGTTTTTCCTATGATTTACGAAATGCATTGTTTGAAAAAATACAATCCTTTACATTAGCTACTTATCAAAAATTCTCAACGGCGTCCCTTATAACAAGGTTAACGAATGACGTTACGCAAGTTCAAACAGTGCTATTTATGAGTTTACGTATTATGCTACGTGCCCCACTTGCCGTTATTGGCAGCATTATTATGGCTTTTGTTGTAAACGTTAAACTAGCGTTGTTTCTAGTTATTGGCGCACCGATTATCTTCATTTTTCTTATTGTTATGGTGGCAAAAGGTGTTTCTTATTTTGGACGTGTGCAAAAGAGAGTAGATCGTTTGAATCGAGTACTACAGGAAAATTTACAGGCTATTCGATTGGTGAAAGCTTATTTACGTGGTGCCTATGAAGCCTCACGTTTTGATGAAGTTGCCTCACGCTTAAAAATAGATACTGTAAAAGCTCTACGCACAATGGAATATATTATGCCTGTATTGTTATTCATTATGAATATGAGCTTACTCGCGGTGCTATGGTTTGGGACAAAACAAATCGCTTCCGGTACAACACCACTTGGAGATGTAGTGGCCGTTGTCAATTATGCAATGCGTATGACAGGCTCGTTTTCGATGTTTGCCTTTATTATTATTTTTTATGCGCGTGCAAAAGCTTCAGCAGAGCGTATGGCAGAAGTCCTTTCGACTGAAAATGAGATTGAATTACCATCAACTTCAGAGAAAGCATCGAATGATTTGAATGTTGGAGAATTAGCGTTTGAGCATGTGAGCTTTACGTATCCTGGAGGAGACGCACCTGTCCTTTCCGATGTAAGCTTCCGAGTGAAATCGGGAGAAAAGCTGGCCATTATGGGGGCAACCGGTGCAGGGAAATCAACGCTATTACAGCTTATCCCACGTTTCTATGATGCGACAGAAGGCAAAATCGTAGTAGAGGGGAAAGATGTACAGCAATGGGATTTACAAGAGCTACGTGAAATCATCGGCTATGTGCCGCAACAGTCTTTATTATTTACAGGAAGCATAGCTGATAATGTTCGTTGGGGCGATGCAGAGGCTGACATGGATGCAGTGCTACACGCGACCATGCAAGCACAAATCCATGCTTCTGTGGAAGATTTCCCGAATGGCTACGAGACAAGGGTCGGTCAGAAGGGTGTCAATCTTTCGGGTGGACAAAAACAAAGATTATCGATTGCAAGAGCGTTATTAAGAAAAGGGCATATATTGATGCTTGATGATAGTACAAGTGCGCTTGATGTGAAAACGGAGCAGGCATTATGGGAGGCGTTAAGTGAAGAACAAGCAACAATGTTAGTCGTCACTCAAAAAATTCGCACAGCGAAAGGTGCACATCGTATTTTACTCATCGATGCAGGAAAAGTAGTCGCATACGGGACGCATAAAGAGCTTCTGCAGACGTCAGCGCTCTATAAAAAAATCGCAATCTCTCAACAGGAGGTAGAGGAATAATGGGATTTTTCCAAAAACCTTTTGGCTATGAGCCGATTTTGACGAAGGATGATGTGAAGCAAACGGTTAAGAAAAAGAAGGGACCTCGTGCGACAAATTGGAAAAGTACACTGCTACGTTTATGGAAAATAGTTGATGAACAACGTGTACTACTAATGATCGTACTGTTACTTGTTTTTGTGAGTTCCATGTTGGCTCTTCTTGGGCCGTATGTAATCGGTAAAATGATTGATATGTACGTAACGCATGGAGAGCCTGCAGGACTAGAGAAGGGTATTATGCTGTTAATCGGCATTTATGCTTTATTAGCCGTATCGTTATTTTTGCAAAACTATTGGATGATTGGTATTGCCCAACAAACCATTTATAGGTTACGAACGAGTGTATTTGAGCATTTTCAAAAACTGCCGATTGCCTTTTTCGATCGTCGTCAGCATGGAGAATTAATGAGTCGGATGACGAATGATATTGAAGCTGTTAGCTCCACATTAAATAGCTCCTTTATCCAAGTGTTTTCGAGTGTATTAACACTGACGGGAACAGTCATCATCATGCTAAGTTTAAGCCCATTACTAACGGTATTAACGATGACGATTATACCAGTTATGTTTTTGGCGATGCGTTGGATCACACGGAGAACCGCTCCATTATTTAAGGAACAGCAGACAGCTATTGGAGCTTTGAATGGTATGATTGAAGAAACGATTTCGGGCCAGAGAATTGTGAAAGCTTTCTCACAAGAAGAACGAATGAAAGAGGAGTTTCGTGAAAAAAGTGTACGATTAAAAAGAACAGGCTTTTGGGCGCAGACATACTCTGGCTATATTCCGAAGGTCATGAACTTTTTAAACAATATGAGTTTTACAATTGTGGCTGGTATTGGCGGTGTACTTGCTCTTTACGGGCATGTGTCCATTGGCGTCATTGTTATTTTTACAGAATACGCAAGGCAATTTACACGACCGTTAAATGATTTAGCCAATCAATTTAATACCGTACTGTCAGCGATTGCTGGTGCAGAGCGTGTATTTGCGCTACTAGATGAAATGCCTGAAGAGGAGGCAGCTTCAGCGCAAAAGCGTAAGCTATTAGGACAGGTAAGCTTTCAGCATGTGTACTTTAAATATGAGCAAAAAGAGGAAGCTTACACGTTGAAGGACATCCATTTTAATGTGGAGCCTGGACAAACGGTCGCTCTAGTCGGGGCTACCGGAGCAGGCAAAACAACTATTTTGCAGCTGATTGCAAGATTTTATGAAGTATCAAAGGGTGAGGTTTTATTTGATGGTGTCAACGTTCAGCAAATCGAACGACAAGCATTGCGCTCACAAATGGCCTTTGTGTTACAGGATCCGTTTTTGTTTGAGGCAACTGTACGTGAAAATATTCGTTATGGTCGATTGGATGCTAGCGATGAGGAGATAGAGGAAGCTGCAAAGCGTGCAAATGCACATGACTTTATCATGTCGCTAAAGGATGGTTATGACACAATGCTTGCCGCGGATGGCAGTGGCATTTCGCAAGGCCAAAAGCAGTTATTGTCCATTGCACGAGCCTTAATTGCAGACCCGAAAGTTTTATTATTGGATGAGGCGACAAGTAGTATTGATACCGTTACGGAGCTGGCGATTCAAGAAGCTCTTGATCTGTTGATGCAGGGACGCACAAGCTTTGTGATAGCCCACCGTTTGAATACTGTGCACAATGCCGATATTGTGCTTGTTCTACACAAAGGTGAGTTAGTCGAAGTGGGCTCTCAACAGGAATTAATGGAATCCGGTGGCATTTATGCGCAGATGCTACAATCTTCGTCCCATCATCTTGATGAGTAGGGTGAACGAAACGATGTAGGTATAAATTTCATTCCTCAAACATAAGTAAGAGTAATTCCGGAATTTTTGGGATTGCTCTTTTTTGAATATTGTATTTCAGTTCAAATTTTAAATGTAATTTATTTAGAAGAATAGTATAATTATGGATAATAATAAAATGAAAAATTGAGGTTAATTATTCACCGATAGAAGATTTATGGATGATATTTTGCTTAGGTGAGGAGCGACTTGACGTTCATTCGCAGTAGAAATCGGATTTTCAGATAACTGGGCGTGTATAAAAATACATACCTAATTCTAGTAACTTTCAGTCATTATAACCGTCAATAATCATATAAAACTTTTAATTTCACTATACTTGGAGTAAAATTGTTAATAATTAGAAGTGTCAAATTTATTTTGTTGCAAGATTATTTTCTTTCTTGCTACAATAGGGCGATAGTTTGATACAAGAACGGAGTAAATGATGAATATTTCAGTGATGACAGTGTCTTTTCCGTTAGATGGGGAAACATTAAATGAATTAAAATTATTGTGTGAAGAAGCGACTACAAATGACTATCGCGTCTATGAAACGGCTATGGGATTGCCTATGGCGAGTTCCTTTGAAACGAAGGGCTTTATGGTACTTGCATATGAAGATGACAAAGATGTTTTAGTGGGTGCAGCTAGTGCCATAGATTTAATGGGGCTTCATACATATGAATGGTCTTTAGTTGTAGCGCCTACGTACCGTCAAAAGGGAATTGGAACTGCTTTAGTAGATGTTTTACAAGTAGGCCTCAAAGAGCGTGGGGCAGATGGTCAATTAGCGGTAGTGATAGATGGCTCACCTTTTGGACATACGTTTATTGAAACGAAGGGCTTTACGTATAGCTTTTCAGAAGCCACTTTAGAAACAAAAGCAGAGGCAGTAGAATTAAAGGATGATATCGAAATTATTCCTTATACAGATGAACAGGCAGAGCTGATTGCTATTTATAGTGCAGCGTTTGGAGATCTACCTGAAGAGTCTGAAGATCTAATCGCTTTTAATACGTCAACGACTGGAAGAAAACTGTGGGTAGCGCGTAAAGAAGGAAAAGTTGTTGGAACAGTGACAACTGCCCAAGAAAATGAAATTCAATGGGTAACAGCATTGGCAGTGCATCCAACTTGTGAGGGGCAAGGGATAGGTACTGCTATGCTTTCATTTTCTAAAGATTATGCGAGCAAAATTGGTGCGAAATGCGTCATGCTGGATGTAGAGATTGACAATAGAAAGGCGCTTTCTGTTTATGAAAAGGCCGGTTTTATGAAGGCTCAGCAAATAGACTATTTTGTAAAACAATAAGTGAAGAGTGAGGAGTGTGCTTTATGCATCACTCCTCACTTTTTTGTGTTCAGCAATGAAGTCTTGACACCAGAGATACGGAAGTGGGGATTTTTCAGATGGAGATAGACGAACTGCTTAAAAGGGTGAGGAAGTCTTTCTTTCAAAGTAAATTTCAAGAAAACATCATTCATCCCCATAATATAAGGTTGAAAATGATCTCATACCTGATCCAAATAAGAAGTTTATCAAAGTTTGTTCAAAAGTGAACAAAAGTTGATTTTCATCCTTTTGTAAATCGCGATATAGTGTGTGACTGTAGGAGATGAAAAGTAAAAATGGATATCAAATATAGCAGTTAGCTTAAAAATTCTAAGCCAACAATCGAAGACCGTGTAGCATAAGCAAAACAAATGACTATCGTTAATATGAGGTGAATTGTAATGAAAAGATATGAATTTATAAATGTCTAGTGTTGTTCCTATTTAGCACAACTTCATTTCTTAGAATAATACAATGATGATGGCTTTTTTATTTCAGTTTTAGTTCCTTAACCCCTATACCTGCTGGCTTATTAATTGTTGCGATATATCAAACGAAAGTTAAGCGACTTATTTAAGAGGATGAGAAAATCCACTTTAGAAAACTAGTTTTTTATCTGTTTTTAAGTTCAAGGGTATCCTATAAAAAGAGTAGACAAAATGCGTGTCTGCTCTTTTTATTTTGGTTCTTAGGTCGCTGGTAAGCGTTAGGTCATGAAAGTGTCCATCCATATTGGGGAAGGTATTCATAAATTTGTAACTATCTTCATATAGTATTAGGAAGCCTATGAAAGGAGTCGTTATCATGCGCATGCCGGCACTACCTAAAAAGAAGTCTCCTCCAAGGGAAGCACCAAGGTCATGGTGGAAAGTTGTAAAAGCGTACTTATCCAGAGGGAGGTTTTACCGTTTACCACCTCGGAATTGATAAATGGGTATTGAATGTTCGATGCAAAAAAAAGTCGCTATGAAGGCGACTTTTTTATCTTTATTCAGTAGAAGACTTCCACCTCTGACGGTGTCGAGATGAATGTAGATGTGTTTCTTTTTTAGTGGGTGTCCAAACACCTACTTAAATAGAGGAACTTAGTCTAAGAACGCCACGTCCTGTGGCAACGACTGAGTGACCAACATCACTTTGCCTAAAGCCTCCGGCGGATGTCACGGATTTTCAAAGGAATGAATTTTGCAAACACAATTCAAAATCCTTGACGCAATTACGCCAAGGCGAAATTGATTTACATCTGTTCATTTTCTAATAGAAAAGTATTTTTGGTTGGACCAATTAAATACAGCTCATGCATTGCTCGAGTGAGTGCCACATACAGTAGCTTTCGATCAACCTTTGTATCGTAGAAAGGTGTATCGAAGGCGGCTACGATCACAGCATCAAATTCAAGACCCTTTGCTAAATGACTCGGAACAACGAGTAGTAAATCCTGATTAATAGACTCGTTTTCAGTTAAAAGCTGAGAAGCAATTTTTTTATCTTTTAATGCTTGCTGCATTGTTTTTGCCTCTGCAGTCGTTTTACAAATTAAAGCAACGGAATGATGTCCATTGCCTCGAATGTCCTCAAAAATTTCTTGTATTTGCAGGGCATCAAATGATGGAGCCTCTATATAGGTAGGGACATTGCCATGACGAACTACCGGCTCTACTAATGGAAGCTGTTCATCCATTTGTGCTAAAACCTTGTTCGCTACTTCCATAATTTCAATGGTCGTTCGATAGCTTTTTTGAAGTGTTCTAAAGCTTGCTCTAGGAAATAGATCTTGGACAGGTTCCCAGGCAGTAAGGGAACGATAACTGTGAATTCCTTGCGCTAAATCACCGACCATCGTAAACATATCCGTTTCCAGTCCTGTTTTTAAAGCAGCAAGCTGAAATAAACTATAGTCCTGTACTTCATCGATAAAGACGACTCTCATTTTCCATTCATCAGGAATGCCCTTGAAGCGAGCTTGTAAATAATAAAGGGCAGCTAAATCTTCAAGCACCCATTGTTCTTTAGCATGTGCCTGTAAAAATTGCTGTTGCTCAAGATAATGCCATTCAGGTGCAAGCTCTGATAATAGCTCATCATTTGTTAGAAGGGAACGATAGAGAGTTTTGATGTTATATTTTGAAAAGCGTCGCATATAAACAGTGGCTGTTGACTTTGCCTCTTTTTCAATGGCAGGAATACGCTCATCACGCTCATCAATAAACTTCGTGACAACCCGACGACGTTTTTCATCATCACGGAATCCATCGAGTGCTCTGCCAAGTGCTTCATCATATTTTTTATGGAGCGTATTTAAAATAGCTTGTTTTTTTTGACGCGCATGGCTTGCTAGCACTTTTTTAATATGTGCCAGTCGTTTTTCAATCGGCATATAAGAAAATTCATATAAAAATAGCTTCTTTAAATGGGAGGCACGCATAATGCAATATTTTTCTATGAAAACATCTTCAAATTGGTTAGCAATTTCCTGCTCGATTTTTTGAACGTAGCGTTCGATGACATCACGGTAATAAAGAGAGCCTTTCATTTCGGATATCCAAGAAGCTACCTGTTGGGGGTTACCTGCAACAAGAGATTCTAAATGCTCATTAGGGTTTTGGAGTTTCAGTTTAAGTTTAGTCGCAGCTAGAACGTAATCGGTAAAGGTGGTTTGACAAATTTTATCGACACCAAGTTCTGGCAAAACATCTCCAATATAATCGATAAATAACTTATTCGGTGCTAAAATCATGAGCTGCTCAGGGTTAAAATGCTCGCCCATTGTATAGAGGAAGTAAGATATTCGGTGTAGGGCAATGGTTGTTTTTCCACTTCCAGCAGCACCTTGTACGATAATCGGTTGACGAAGATGAGCTCGGATAATTTCATTTTGTTCCTTTTGAATAGTGGAAACGATTTCGGTCAAACGCACATCTGCTTTTCCAGCTAGCGCTTCTTGCAGTAATTCATCGTTTGTTGTTAAATCAATATCCCGGATATCAAGCAATTCACCATCTTTAATTTTATATTGTCGCTTGGCAAATAGATGTCCCTTATGGATTTCTCCACGAACATCATATTCCATATCCCCAAGGCGACCATCATAATAAACATTCGCTACCGGTGAACGCCAATCGACGATAATCGGCTCATGCGTTTCTCGATGAAACAAAGAAGTTTTTCCGATATAAAGAAATTCTTCAGGATCTCCAGTCTTTTGAAAATGAATTCGGGCAAAGTATGGCTTTTTTTGAATAGCTTCTAAGCCTTCTTTTTGGTTTCGAGCCATTTCAAAAAAACGAGCATTCGCCAAAATATTATTATAGCCCAAACTTGAATCTAAATAATCAAGATCCGCCATCGACTTACGAATATTCTCCTGAGCAGATTGCAAACCTCTTTGCGATTCATTTAAAATTTGCTGCATGTAATGTTTAGTGAAAGCAAGCCGCTCCACTTCAGCCTTAAAATCTGGATGTTGTGCAGTCATTTTTTAGCACCTCCTAATTACTGATGATGTTTTAATAAAACTTTTTGAAGAGAAAAGTAGACCATAGCTCAAAGCCGAATCCGGACGCGATGATGCCTAGGTATAAATAATGTAGATTCTCATACTACTATATATAATATTTACCAGCAAGTGAAATTGTAATAGGCTTATTTATGGAAGAACAAGAGAAATTGAATGATAGGAAATCGCTCCACCAACTAAAGGTGAGTGAACTAGGAGGTTATTAGATTGGATATTTTTGCCCATAGAGGCGTTTCGGCACATTACCCTGAAAATACGATGGCTGCTTTTACGGCCGCATTGAAGCTTCCGATTACAGGAATTGAACTAGATGTTCATTTAACAGCAGATAGGGAGTTAGTCGTTATTCATGACGAAACAATCGACCGTACATCAAACGGCTCTGGCTACGTAAAGGACTACACACTACAAGAGCTTCGTGCATTTGATTTTGGCTCATGGTTTTCAGCTGAATTTGAAGATGAAAGCATTCCAACTCTAGGAGATGTATTAGAGCTGTTTACAGGCACAAACCATCGCATTAACATTGAGCTCAAAACCGATGTATTTCCATATGACGGGGTAGAAGCCCTTGTGATTAGGGAGATCGCTGCCTATCAAATGACAGAAAGAGTGATTATATCCTCCTTCAATCATGAGTCTATTCAAATCATATCACAAAGAGCGCCATATATTGAAAAAGCAGCCCTGTTTGCAGAAATTTTAGTTGACTTTACCAGCTATACAGCTCAAATCCCGGCGAACGCTATCCACGTCAGCTTACCTACAGCGTTTCGGAAATCGGTTCAAGAAGCTCTAAATGAAGGAACGACTGTCCGTGTATATACAGTGAATGATGTCGAGAACGCAAAACAATTACAGCAGATTGGCGTACAGGGGATATTTACAGATGACCCCGAGAAGATCGTATCAGCATTGATAGGGTAGAATGGCTGGAGCATGGATTAGGTGGAGTGGCGGAAAGAAATTAGAGCGACGAAAAGAAGAGCCGAAGTGACGGATAGAAAGGCGAGAGCGATGGAAAGAAGAGCCAAAGCGACGGATAGAGAAGCCGAAGATATGGATAGTCGCGCCCGAATCGTGGATAGAACCATTAAAGTCGTGGATAGGCCCGCCCAAATCGTGGATAGAACCATCGAAAACGTGGATAGCCGCGCCCGAATCGTGGATAGAACCATCGAAAACGTGGATAGCCGCGCCACGAAGCGACGATAGCTCTACAAAAATTCATAGATAGCTCCACCAAGTAAATCCGCAGAAAGCCGTTATTCATAGCCTTTTCGGATTTAACGCGCTGAGGGTGCGCAATTCAGTGCGTTAAATCCCAAGATGAAAAGAATATAGCAAGCAATTAAATTTTTATAGTTATTACCATTTAACGCGATTCTCTTCGATACTGCCTAGCATTTGTTTGATGACAAGTGTTTCGCCGTTGTCTAGTAATACGGTGCCGTCGTAGTAACCAAACATTTGGTGTACTTCAGATTTTACGAGGCCAGCTTTCGTGACGGCAACACGCTCGTAGAATGGGGAGAATGTTAATGAAACTTGGTTAGTGAATTTAGTTTTAATTTTCCACCGTTGCATTAAATCTTCTTGGTTATAATTGAATAGTACATCTTCATGTATTTTTGTCATTTTGCCTTCAACGAAAACAGCATTTTCGGTCATTCCGGTGCCGTCTGTCCATTTACCACCTAAATTGAGTCCGATTCGTCTGCCTCGAACTCGCTGTGAGGCCATTCCCCAAGTCCATGTGGATTGACGCGGCCATACGCCACGACTGTATTCTAGTACAGAGAAGTTTTCCTCAGGAGAAAATGTAAAGCGGCGAGTACCAATTGACACAAAACCAGAAGTAGGAAGTGTGTGATGCTTCCCTGTAAATTGGAATGTTTTACGGTTCCAAGGGATGACTACATTCAATGACTCGTCTGTAGGCGGATGTTGAATGATAAGCTTTGCACATAAAGTATCTCCATCAAAGTCTGGGATCGAAACGGATAGATGGGTTTCATTTAGTACATATGTCATATCGATCATCATTTCACTATTTTTGAAGGTTACTGAATCTAGCACCTGTGTTGGCATTTTTAATTTTCCGCCCAATGGAACTATAATTGTTTTTTCAAAGTAGCGCTGTGTTTCATATTCAAGGAAATAGACGAAGCAGACCGCTGCGTAGTCTAGATGGCTAATAGTAGCAGAGAAGATAATCTCATCACCGTAGACACACCAATAATTCCATTTCTTTTTGCGCATGATATGGCCACTTAAATTGCTGTTTATAAGAGGTTTACGTGCAAATCCGATGGCAGCGGGATTTAAATCGCCTTTTTTATCGCATAAAAGAGTGGGTTGTATAATTTCTTTCTCAGCATGCTGCTTCACATTCAACATCCCTTCTGATCATAAAATAAATATCTATAATTCCTTACCCTTATTGTAGCAAAAACTAGCAAAGATAGTGCCGAATAAGACCACTTTCGACATTTTTATGAGTAAGGTCCTAGCTAATAGAAAGATCCCTTTATACATATGTTGAACATAAGGAGGGGTAGTGTGGCAAAAATGTATAACAGACAGGCCGCTGTGCAGTATGCTAACTTGTGGTGGAACAGGCGTAATCCAGCGTTTCCGAATTTTACTGTTGATTGTACGAACTATATATCTCAATGTTTACTTGCTGGGGGAGCACCTATGCGGGGGGCTCCAAACAGAGGGAAAGGTTGGTGGCTTCAGCATGGGAATTGGAGCTTTAGCTGGTCTGTTGCACATTCCCTTAGATGGTATTTGGAAGGCTCAACGACTGGGTTGAAGGGTAGGCGTGTCCAATCTGCGGAAGAATTGGAGCTTGGAGATATTATTTTTTATGATTTCCAAGGGGATGGGAGAGTTGACCATTCTGTCATTGTGACTAGTATTCAAAATGGTATTCCTTATGTTAATGCGCACACTTCAGATAGTATTAATCGACCTTATTTTTATGAAGATTCAACGGCTTATACGCCAAGCATGACTTATTATTATATTCATATTGATGATAGTTTTGCTTAAAGGGATAGTAGTTTGAAAGCTCATCATTTTGTGATAATGTGAGGGATAGAAGATAAATTTTTATTATTGTAGTGTTATAGAAGGAGATATGAGTATATGAGCGAACAAGTTTTATCTGTAAGGGATGCGATTATTGAGCGTCGTTCTATTAAAAAATTTAATGGTCAGCCAGTAGAGCGTGAAGAATTAATGGCTATTATTGACGATGCGGTATGGGCACCGAATCACGGTAATCGTGAGCCTTGGCGTTTAGTCGTTGCTTGTGGTGAGGAGTTATCTGCTCTTCATAATTTATTGCGTGATTTAGCGATACCGAAATGGCAGGAGCTTTCAAGTGAAGATTTAGCGAAGCAAATGACGAAATTCACATTACCAGGCGGTTATGCATTTGTAATCGTTCCAGAGGATGCTCGACAAAAAGAGCGATTAGAAGATTTCGGAGCGGCAAGTATTTTTATTCAAAACATTCAATTGCTAGCTTGGGATAAAGGAATCGGCTCATGCTGGAAAACTCCTGGTTTCTTAGATAACCCGAAATTCCGTGAAGCCCTAAAGGTTCAGCCGGGTGAGCGCGTGATTGCGATGCTACAAGTTGGTTATTTTGATGAAGCACCAAAAGGGAAAGAACGTAAAAAATCAGCAGATATCGTTACGATTTTTGGAGAATAGTATAGCAAAATCCCCTCGTTAAAATAGACGGGGGGATTTGTTTGATTTTATTTTTGTAGTTCAGCAACCTCAAATAAATAATCACTTAAAACACGTAATCCTTTATCGAAGTTTTCTAGATGGAAGTGCTCATTTGGTGCATGGAAGTTTTCGCTTGATAAGCCGAAGCCCATTAGCACTACGGGTAATTCTAAAATTTCATCGAAGGCAGCCACGATAGGGATTGATCCTCCGCCACGTGTGTAAGCAGTTGGTACATTATATACTTTTTCGTATGAGCGACCAGCAGCTTGGATAAATGGATGATCGAATGGTGTTAAGAATGGACGACCTTTATCAAATTCAGAGATTGTCACTTCAACGCCAGTTGGCTTATGTTTTTCTATATGTGCTTTTAATTGTGCTACAATTTCGTCAGGCTCTTGATTTGGTACAAGACGGCATGTGATTTTTGCGCTAGCCTCAGCAGGAAGCACTGTTTTAATGCCTTCGCCAGAGAAGCCTCCAAACACACCATTGACCTCTAATGTTGGGCGCGCCCAAGTGCGTTCTAAATAGGAATAACCAGCTTCACCGAATAATTCCTTCACGCCAACTTCTTCCTTCACGGATTCTTCATCAAAACCAAGTGCTCGGTAAGCTTCGCGTTCTTCTTCCGTTAATGGTAAAACGTTGTCGTAGAAGCCCTCCACTTGAATTGTCCCATGTTCATCACGGAAAGAGGATAAAATGTCAGCTAATGCATGAATAGCGTTTTGTACACCGCCACCGTAAAGACCAGAGTGAAGGTCACCTTTAGCACCACGAACATCAATTTGAACCCCTGTTAAGCCACGTAATCCATAGCATACAGCAGGCTTACCAGGTCCATATAAACCTGTATCAGAAATCAAAATTAAATCTGCAGCTAGTTTCTCTTTATGTTCCTCAACATAGGCAGGAAGATTAGGACTACCGATCTCTTCTTCACCTTCATAGATGAATTTCACGTTCACTGGTAAAGTGCCAGTTGTCGCAAATAATGCTTCAATCATTTTCAAGTGCATAAACACTTGTCCTTTATCGTCACTAGCACCGCGAGCAAACAGTTTGTTGTCACGAATCGTAGGGTTGAATGGTTCTGTTTCCCATAAATTTAATGGGTCAACAGGCTGGACATCATAATGACCATAAAATAGAATAGTTGGTTTACCCTCAGCGTGTAACCAATCAGCATAAACAACAGGATGACCTGCAGTTTGCGTTATAGAGATGTTCTCAAGATTTAGCTTTTTAAAAGCGTTCGCTAGCCACTCTGCGGCATTTTGTATATCGTCTTTATGCTCAGATAAAGAACTAATACTTGGAATACGTAAAAATTCATTTAATTCATTTAAGTGTTCCTCGCGATGTTTTGTGAAATACGCATCTAACTGCTGTACATTTGTCATCTAGCATCCCTCTTTTCAAATATTTCGATACTAGAAATAGTATAGCATAATGTGGTTGGGGAATCTTTCTGTAGCAATGGTTCCTAACGTTTTTATTATGATTAACCCTACCAGCTTGTACAGTTTGGCTGAATACCAAAACCGATTCTTGCTCTAGTCCCTGTCTGGAAAGGAAAACGAAAAGACCACTTTTACAGGTGGTACACGCAATAAATAAGAAATTAAAAATAATTAAGATGTTATTTAAAATATAAGACCTCTTATATACAATTTATTACCACTTAGTATGTAAAGAGAAAATTTTAAAAAATTTGATGTTACATTATGAACAGAGGAAAGAGGGTTCTTTGATAATTCAATTAAAAGAAAGGAGGAAGAATTAATATTAGTAACGGAGATATTATTTATGAAAATTAAATACTAGGAGACAGAAGAATGAATAAAAAAACTTGGCTTATATTTAGTGGCTTAGCTATTCTAATATCTGGGTATTCCATTGTTCAATATTTAATTATGGATGCACATCAGGCAGGGTTTGTTAAATTGAAACTTATGTTTATTACTACATTGAATTCGTTTTGGTACATTATGCTTTATATACATATTGTATTCAGTGTAATAGCGTTAGTAATAGGTCCCTTTACATTATTCTCGAAGTTTAGAGAAAAAAATATCAATCGTCATCGAATGTTAGGGAAAATATATCTGATAGGTATTTTATTCGGCAGTGTTTCAGGGTTATATTTAGCACTTTTTGCTACAGGTGGCTTGGTGTCACAGTTTGGTTTTGGTTTCCTATCTATATTCTGGATGATAACAGCATTCCAAGCGCTATCAAAAATTAAACATAGAAAAATTTATGAACATCAAAAGTGGATGATAAGAAATTATTCATTAACTTTTGCAGCCGTAACATTAAGAATTTGGCTAGTTTTGTTTACTGTACTATTTGGATTTGAAAATTTTAATCTCAGTTACGTTATTATAGCTTGGCTTTGTTGGGTGCCGAATTTAATCGTTGCAGAATTGCTTATACATAGAAATCGTCAAGTAACAGGCACTTTAATTAAATAACAAATAACGAGACCACTCCATGATGGGGACCAGTAATAGTTAACATACTATTAATATCCCACCGCAATCCTACCGTTGAAATCCATTGGGGGAGTGAGCGCGAAGCTATGAAACTTAAATCTTAATCATTTATTCTTTAACCTTTTACAACATGCTATGTATAATCAAGCAGCTGCAGAATTGTGGTTGCTTTTTATTTTGACCACAAAAACAGCTCTCGTAGTTCATGGTGAGTAGCTGTTTTTGTGTTTCTACGAATGAATTTGTAAATTATCATTATGTATATGAAAATCAGCGATATGCTTACGATTTAGTAAAAGTTCAAGATGGACAATCTTATCAAAAAAGCCCAATTCAAAATAGAAATTACTATGCTTTTGATCAGGATATTATAGCACCAGCAGATGGTAAAGTCGTAAAAGTTGTAGATGGAATAAAAGATAATGTCCCTGGTGAAATGGATGAACGTAATGCAGCAGGAAACTATGTCGTGTTTGAACATGCTAATAATGAATTTAGTATGATCGCACATTTTAAAAAGAACTCGATTTTAGTAAAATCAGGTGACATCGTAACAGAAGGGCAACTTATTGGGAAGTGCGGAAACTCTGGTATTCATCAGAAGCTCATATTCACTTTCAGGTAATGGATTCCTCTGATATTGTATATGGTAAGTCCATTCGTATTCTGTTTAAAGATGGTAAAGAGCCAATACAAGGGGACACGATATCTTAATTCGAAGCGAGAGAAAAGCGTCAGCTACGGAGATGAATAAAGGTTAAAATTACTCTTTAAAAAGATAATTCAAATCTTTAAATTTATGTATTTGCGCACGTACTCTATTCAAGAGGTGATAGAATGGCCTATACATGAAAATTACCACAGGGATAGAGCATTTCCTAATGGACTACTGCGACAGTTCTATATGCGATACCTTCAAAATGAGATTAGTAAAATTTTATTATAAGTCACATCCAATAGGGTGTGGCTTTTATTATGTACAAAATGGCGATAGAAGGTAAAAAGTTTTGTGACAATTTAATAGTAAAGTAAATACCGTTATATTTGTAGTTTTCCTTTATGGACACAGACCCAGAACCCAAATCAGATGTTATATATTTTTACCTAGATGGGCATTTTACATAGCTTTATTATTCGAGTACACATATAGATAACAAGACAATACTATTAGGAGGCTAAAAGAATGAATAAAGATCTTCTGCTTACGTTAATGAATAAAGTTATAAGAGTGGATAGGGGAGGACCTGAATCACGTATAGGGAAGTTAATGGCTGCTGAAGACGATCATTTTGTGTTATTAACAGAAAAAGATGGAATTGTTTATTACAAAACACAGCATATTAAAAGCATTACTCTTAATTCAAGAGATGGGATGGAATTTAGTGTTGAAGATCCTGCAACAGACTCGTACTTACTTGCACCTGATTTTAAAACAGTAGTAAGTAGTCTACGACATCATTGGGTTAAAGTGAATCGTGGTGGCCCAGAAATGTTAGAAGGAATAATGGATGAAGTGACAGATGATTATATTTCTATTTTTTCTAAGGAAGAAATTATTCGTCTGGCAATGTATCATGTTCGCAATATTAGTTTAGGAACAACTAGTGAAAAAGCTGATGAAGGAAAGCAAAATCAAGAAAATACAAATGAAAATAAAAATGAAGATAAAAATAAAGATGATAGTAATGAAAGTTCTAATAAGATGACAGAAAATAACAATAAATCAAAGAATGAAAAAACGGCGAATGATAGAGGAAGAAATACTAGAAATAGAAGAAGATGACGGTTTTATAGACTTATAAAACATAAGGCGGCCAATAGGAATGTTGGATAGTTCGATTACGAAATGATTCAATGCACGCATTGTCATATGGACATTCTTTTTGGCTAAATGACGGAATCATTTCGTATTTCTGTAGCGCTGGTCAAAAGCTTCACTTGTATATTTCAGAACCTCAATCCGTATGTACAATTAGTGTTGGTGCTGGATTTTGCCTGTGCTTTTTTTGACTCATTTCGGACACGTCCTCTCTTATGCTCAATTCTATAGATTTAACTGAGGTATGCCTATTCAACTATAATACATCCATAAAACATAATGTCTTATATAATATGTGACATTTTAATAAAATGATTTGAAGCTGAACTAATATGAATAATTAGTTCAGCTTTTACTTATGGTGAATCGAACTATTTAGATGTTTCAACTCTATATCGTGCTGCTGGCGCTAACGCTTTCGCGTGAAGAATATTTGCAGACCTAAGCACATAGCCGATTAGTGCAAAAACTTCAACAAAAATTTTCAATCTTTCCTAAATCAACGTCCCCAGTTGCTTTGATAAAAGGGAACTAAAAACAATTTCTCTATTCATAATCAAGTTATCTTGGATTATCGTTCCCTACTTCATAATTGTGGTTTACATTGCAGAGTAGGCGTCGTTTTATAAAAAATAATCAGAAAAGGAGACTTAGAAAAACCTCCTTTTCTGAACACATAGATCTTATACTTGATGAACAGTTTGAATATGTGAAAGGTTAAAATAAGTTGAATTCGATTTCCCATTTTGTATCTCAATAATTTGACCATTTACATTTATTACTCTACCTATATGGGAAAATTCTTTTCCAAGATTTAACACAACGAGTTGATTTCTAAGTTGGTCAATTTGAGACTCGAATGTATTGTTTAGGGACGGATTCTTAATAGGTGACAGACTTAAAAATTCATTTTCACTTAATCCGTAAGGAAACTGATCCCTAGAATATGGAATGAGCCATTTTAAATGTTTTGTTAAAATGAACATTGTTTTGTAAATGGGAGACTCAAATACAAAATAATCATTCATAACAGACGTTATAACCCCATGTAGCGCTAGGTTTTTTGTTACAGAAATCTCCACATGTATTCCTTTCGCATGTGAAAGTATATTTGTAAGAGTTAGTTCTTTATTAGACACTTGAGAATTAAATGTCGGTCTTTCTGAAGGTTGTTGAACATTATCTTCATTGTCATAATCTATTTCTAAAGTTTGAATATGGTCTATTGGTATATAGACAAACATACTTCCATTATATATCACCATAATGTCACTACTCGAATCAATCACTGAACCTTTTAATATCTTTCGTCCCGAGAGTTCAATTACAACAATTTCTTTATTTAGATTTTGCAACATAATCAAATTTACCTCCCTTTCTTTTCAAGTACTAAAACTATCCGCAATTACTAACTAAATAAATTAACCATTAAGCTAATTTAATTAATTTCTCGGTTATTCAAAATGAACATCAACGTTAGTGTCGCTAGGGTACAAACAGGTGTCGATAATGCACCTGGTGTTTCCTCTAATTACATGTGCGAGACTTGTAACTTGTAAAAGTAACGTTTCTAATCCCCAATCCATAAACGCAACAAACCAATCATCACAACTTATTCATTTGAAATTGCTTTTATGTCCGTATTTTTTTATGGCTATACTGTGCTAAAGTGGTTCGCAAAGTTAGCGTGAATTTCCTAATCGCCCTAAAAATGGTTGGTTTCTATTGAATTGATTAATCCTATAGTCAACTACTTTATAGTTTCTTTAACAATAAAAAAAGCGTTCATCCTATTCGGATAAACATCTCTGATTGTTTAATAATGAATTATTTGTTCGGTTGAAATTAAGAATCTAACTACTATTTTAGAAGTCTCTTTATCCCAAACCTATTTTGAAAAATACGTGGCATGAGTTCAGCTTTTGTTTGAACCCATGCTTTTTATATTCGCTTTCAACAACACAAAAGTAAATCATGCCTTTTCTTTACAGAATACTATTTTAATATTTGAGTAATTTAGTATAAATATTAGAGAAAATAGGTGTAAAACTAAAGGTGTTTTAACTTTTTACATATTTATACTATGACAGCATCGCTAACCTAATGAATGAGAGGTAAGGGCCTATTATTTTAATAACATGTTATTTTCAGAATTAAATAATACTGCATGAAGGTGAAAATACTATGCAAACATTTGAAATAATAACGATACTGACATTTTTAGTTACTCTTGGTTTCATTTTTTGGAGACCTAGAAATATGAATGAAGCTATTCCTGCATTGGTAGGTGCGATTATAGTAATACTTTGCGGTAGTGTAACTATGACAGACCTTTTCACGATTATACAAACTATCAGTGATGCTGCGATTACCATTATAGCTACAATTGTTATGGCGATTGTATTAGAAAGCTTTGGGTTCTTTAACTGGGTTGCAGAGCTGCTTGCCGAGAAAGCAAATGGATCTGGCATTCGATTATTCTGGTATGTCAATCTCTTATGCTTTCTCATGACACTCTTCGTGAATAATGACGGTAGTATTTTAATCGCAATACCAATTCTAATTATGTTATTAAACAATATGGGATTAGATAATCATCAAAAGATTCCATATTTACTTTCTGGAGGTTTAATTGCAACAGCATCCAGTGCTCCAATCGGGGTAAGTAACATCGTAAATTTAATTGCATTAAAAATTGTCGATATGAGTTTGTATTCACATACAGCAATGATGTTTGTTCCTGCAACAATTGGTTTATTACTCCTTGTTGGTTTACTGTTTTTATATTTCAAAAAAAACATACCTAAAACTGTTCCAACAAATGTATCAGGGATGTCACTACCTTCTTATCATCCACTTAAACAAATTGCTCTAGGAGATTCGAAGGCAAAGCGTACTAGGTTTATGCTAAACGTACTTCTATTTGTATTTGGCGTTCGGATAAGTCTGTTCCTCGCCTCGTTTTTAGGAATTCCAGTTTCTGTTGTGGCGGTAATTGGATCTCTCGTTCTTTTAGGATGGAGATGGGCTTATTTAAAAATACCACCAGGTGATATGTTGAAAAAAACACCTTGGTATATTATCGTTTTTGCATTTGGTATGTACGTCATCATCTATGGTCTCAATAATATTGGCTTAACGGAATGGCTAATTCAATTTATGCGTCCATTGGTTTCCGAAAACCTACTCAATACGAGCGTCTTAATGGGCGTACTACTTTCAGTGCTTTCTAATATTTTCAATAATCATCCAGCGCTTATGGTAGGAACTATTACGTTAACCAATATGGGGCTTGATCCTATTTCCTTGAAAGTCGCTTATTTAGCAAACATTATTGGAAGTGACATAGGTGCACTACTACTTCCTATGGGTACCCTTGCAACACTAATGTGGATGCACATCGTAAGGAACGGTAAGGTAAAAATCACATGGTGGGAATACATTAAAGTTACTATCATCGTGATTCCTCCTACAGTCATCTTTACATTAGTCATTTTATACTATTGGGTAACATGGCTCTTTTATTAACGCGATGGAAAAGCAAACCTAGATTAAATATATGATTATTCGAGAAAATTGTTATAACACGATTACAATTTTATTTGTTAGTAACCAAATAGATGGGATAAATAACTATTTTAATTTGTAAACCAACGGTACTTTAGAATCGGTTTTTTAAGCTTTAACAATTGTGGTAAAAAGGTGACTTTAAATCATACATTAGGTGCTGAGTATTAAAAATGAGAGTCTGCAATTTTCGTAGACTCTCTACTACACATCTACAACTCTCTCTACACCTTTGTGAACTGTTTTAAACTGATTTTGAGTTTTTCTGTAACTACAGGGGAAGGCTTTTTCTTATATGGATAAGAAATTGGCGTCGAAATGGTGATTGGTTAACGAATTAAAGAAGATCATCCTACAACAATAGGTGATCTTTTTTACACCATTTTCATAGTTAGTTACGACTTACCAAATGAAAGGGATTAGTTTTTTAGTTGTTTGTTTATATAATGTAAACTGTTCTCCGTACTTGTTTTGTAGGTAATCATCAGATTTTGGGATATAACCAAAAATAAATACTAAGAATAAACCTAGAGGGATAAGCAAACTATACATATTGTTAGAGATTAGCGCTAAGCCTAGTACCCAAAGGCAATCTCCAAGATAATTAATATGAATCGCATATTTAAATAAACCTTTTGTATATAGTTTACCTTTGTTTTTAGGATTCTCTTTAAACGGTTTTCTAAGTAACTCTGAAACTGTGTTTAACATACTGCCCCCTAAAAATAAGATCCAGCCTACAATAAGTACTGTTAAGTTTGGATTCTGATTACTAGTAATCATTAAAATAGGGAAACCTAAATAATAAATCCCGAAAGCTAGACTATTCATGATGGCTTCTTGCCATGAAATACCCCTAGGCAGCCACATAAACATCATAGCTGTTAATCGTAAAGCTGTAATAATTAAAGCAATAAAAAGGCCTAGTGAAATGACTGATTTGTCATATGTAATGAAAAGTAGATAATAGGTAATGATTAAATAGATAATCTCAGCAACTAAAATTATGAGTTTTTCTTTTATCGTTGACTTGTTAATACCATACATGTAAGATCCTCCTTCATTTTTTATTTGATGGGGAAATATACTTCTGTAATATTTTTCTCCTCTGGTGTGCTATAGGGGTCCGTTTGGTAAACTTCAAACGGAGCACCGTTCAGTTTATAGTTATTTTCATCAATCCAAACATGCAGCTTTGTATGAATAGAAGGTAATTCATCGTAAGAGCCAATAAGAGTAGCCATTGCGCAAAGACCAGGATTAAACACTTTTGTTTTATTGGTGGCCATTGCAAGAGGAATCGCAATTTCTACATCATAATTTTCAGGTTCATATTCTGAACTATGAAAAATAGCAAGTGGCTTGGCAATAGGTGATAAATTTTTAAACAAAATTTTGCTAAACAACTCATTGAAGTGTTTTAGAAAATCAGCGGTATTTATTTGTTTTTGTGAAGATAATATATGATAGGTTAAGTGATCAACAAGTTTAATCTCAATCTGATCTAAATAACCCATAATATTTTTCTCTTCCTCTAATAGTTGAATATCATGTTTTAACTTTTTTGATAACGAAGAATAAAATGCAATCTGTTGTGTCAGATTTTCTTGTTTGGCTTTCATTTTGGAGTTAAGAAGTTCAGTATCCTCCCAATTAGCGAAAATAACCTTAATTTCTTCCAACGAAAATAAATAGCCTTTTAAGCGTGTAATCAATAAAGCTGTTTCTAATTGAGAAATATTATAATAGCGATAGTTGTTTTTAGCGTCGATGAAAGCAGGTTTTAAAAGTCCAATTTCATCATAGTAGCGAAGAGTCTTCGATGTGAGATGTGAGATCTTTGAAAACTCACCGATTGTAAGCATAACAATCACCTCCTGATTTTAAATATAATGCTTCCTGTAAGGGGAGGGTCAATCAAAGTAGCTAAATTTTTTTATGGTATACGAGGTGGTGGTAGAATTGGGAGTATCATAATATGGAGTTTCTTTGGGGCGTCTGATGGGCTGCTTGAATACGTTGTTCAACACTTACTTTCCCCATAAAAACCCCCCGTAAAAGTTAGATTGATATCTAACTTTTACGGGGGCGTTCAAATATCATTCAGCTTTGGTTATTCGCGAATAACCAATAGTACGCCACTAAAAATTAATACAGTGCCAACCCAAAAGAATACGCCGATTTGTTCGCCGAGTAATAGCCATCCTAGGAAGGTGCCAACGATTGGTTGAAAGAAGAAAAATAGACCGCCACTTGCGGCATTGAGCATCTGTAATCCGCGATTCCACAGTAAGAAACCGCACGCTGTTGAGATAACGCCTAAGTAAAGTAGGCCACCCCAGATGGATGGTTCTACCATAGTGTGGAAGTCTAATTTTAGTAGTCGCGGAATGGCTAAAGGTGTTAAAACAATGATAGCGACAAGTGTTCCGTAGCTTGTGACAACGATTTGTGAATACTGCTCCGGTACTCGTTTAATAAGAACGGACATCAATGACCAGGTGAGGGCAGCGATTAGTAGAGCAACTCCACCTAATTGATAGGAGGATTCGATATGTGCACGACCTACAATCATGTAGACACCGAATGTCGCTAGAATAATAGAAACAGCTTTTTTTACCGTGATTTTTTCTTTTAAAATGAATCTCGCAAATACAACCATAAATGCCGGTGTCGTTGCTGTAATGATGGCGCCCATTTGAGCAGTAGACAGCATAGTACCTATTTCTTGGGCAACGATAGAAATTGTATTTCCGATGAGCCCAATCATAAAGATTAACAGCCAGTCCCGTTTTTTGATTCGCCAAGATTGTTTTGTCATAGTGCCGATGATGAACAACGCGATGATGGCAATCATATAGCGCAGCCATACTAATTCTAAAGGTGGTATAGTATCGACAACTACTTTAACGACTACATACATGCCGCCCCAAATGCTAGCAGCAAGTGATAAATATAAGGAACCTACTAAGGTTTTTTTCATGTTTTCCCCTCCGTTATCTCTAGACAATTCTTGTCCTTAACGGAGATATGAAGATTCTCCGTTAAGGGAGAATCACTTCAGGTACATCATGTTCAAATAATGGTGAGAAGATCATCATTAGCCAACTCCTTCTATTATATTTCATTTATCATATAACATTTTTTAGCGTTTGAGAGAAAAAATGATCTAAATTCAGAATATTGAATCAGAGAATGCTATTGGAAGTACAATGAAAACAAAGTAGAAGGGGCGTACTATGAAGCTTTCCTCCGCAAAATAAATATAGTAATAAAACATTATTTACGAATATTACAAGTGAAAGGATCTAAGCTTACACGATTGTAATGTAATTGAAAGCCAATACGATAGAGTGTAATACATTATTTTGCGAGAATGTATATAGAAGCAAGAACAAGAAGCGGAGGAATACAAAATGAATGAAAAATTAGAAGGCGTATATGAGGAATTTAATCGCTACATATACCACTTATGTTTAAAACTTACTCGCAATACTGTAGAAGCTGAAGATTTAATGCAAGAAGTATGGGTAAAGGTTGTACGCTATGAGAATAGCGTTGCCGAGGTGGAGCATATTAAAGCTTGGCTTACAACAATTACAATGAATACATTTAGAGATCGTTATCGTAAAACAACACGACGTAGTAAATACATGATGAACCAACCTGAAACATTAGACGTACCGATTTTAGATTTGGTTCCCAATAATGACATTTCAACTGAAGAAAAAATCGAAAAAGATATTGTTACTCAATTAGTACAGGATAAAATGGGCCAACTAGATGGAATCTATCGTAAAACTTTATGGTATTTCTACATAGACCAATATTCACTTGCTGAAATTTCTACAATTATGAAAGTTTCAATTGGTACTGTGAAATCTCGTTTATTCCGTGCGAAAGCTCGTTTGAAAGAAATGCTGATGGCCGATGTAGCCATCGTAGAGTCAGTGCTACCAGCATGATGAAATGCATTGGTCGCACTAGCAGTATTACTTAGACGGAAGTATTCGTTCGGCCAATCCCCAAAAAGATGCATTGCAAAATTACTTTGCGATGCATCTTTTTTTGATGAGGATTTTGATCGCTGGAAGAAGTTAAAGTCACTCACTTAAATGCAAGGCTAAATGAATTTCTAAATAATGTGCTGGGTTGTGTAAATCTCGATTTAACAGTTGTTCGATTTTTTCGAGTCGATGGTATAGCGTATTTTGGTGGAGGTGTAAGGTGGAAGCCGTTTTCGATATGGAACGAGTTACCGCCCAGCAATCTTTTGTACCAAATGAAATAAGTGAGGAAGTATTGGTGGAGCAAGTATTTCATGTGCCGCAAACTTTTCGACAATCCATGCAAGGTTCTAGCGATTTAGGGGACGTTTCGTGGATAGCTCCTCTTGGTCAGGTATTTACAACTTGTGCTCCATATGGGGTCCAAGTGCATACTTGGCAAGCAACTGCTGCTTTTGGATCTTCACTCGGCATGAAAGGAATGCATTACGCGGCAAAAGCAATGGCAGGAGCTGCGATGGATTCCTTACTAAATCCTGATGTAATTAAAAAAGCGAAGGGGGAATTTGAGAATTTAAAAACTGAGAAACAGTATGTATGTGGTATTCCAGAAGAAGTGAAAGTGCCAAATCTAGTTTAGTGAGATGAATGCGGATTCCGGACGCAATTATGCCGAGGTAAATATGATATAAAGCTTTAGGGTGAGGAGAAATCTTTACCCTTTTAATGATGTACAAACAGAGGGGGAAGGGGGCGGTTACAGTGAGTCAAAAGAAAAACACCGTAAAAAAGTTAGATGCTTGTCTAACTTTTTTACGGTGTGAAAATGAAGTGTTTATTCATATCGATTAGATTCAGCGTTGAGTAATTTCGAAAAAATATTACGTAATGTTTGGACTTCCTCAGCTGACAGCATACCAAACATATTTTGTATAAGTTCGTTAACTTGCTGACGGGACTCTTCTAAAATATCTTCTCCATCAGCTGTAATTTTCAATTGAGAAGCTCGTCGATCTGTTGCATGCTGTGTTTTTTCAATAAAGCCAGCATTAATGAGCTTAGTTGTTAAAACAGTGACACCACCTGTTGTCACTTTTAACCGATCAGCAATGGCAGAAGGGCGCTTTGGTCCCTCCTGCGATAAGTAGTCTAAAATTAAAATATGGGATTTTGAAAAGCCGAGTACATTATGATTATTCCACTCGTTTGCCCACTTACGCTCAATGGAAGATACTACTTCAAACAACGAGGTAATGGCTATTTGTTTTTCTTGATCCATATAAGGTCAACTCCAAAACTGTTTTAACTTTCTTGTGCTAATCTTGTCATCGCGTTTAACTCATAGGCACGGACTTTGCGTGGAATAAAACGGCGAATGTCCATCTCATTGTACCCAACTTGAATACGTTTTTCATCAATTAAGATAGGGCTTCGTAACATTCTTGGATGAGCTTGGATGATGGCAAACAACTCTTGAATAGAGAGCTGATCAATATCAATATTTAAATTTTTAAAATCATTTGAGTTAGTTGCAATAATTTCATCTGTTCCATCTTCTGTCATGCTTAAAATCTCTTTAAATTCAGCAAGTGTTAGTGGATGTGATGTAATACGTTTTTCTTTATATTCGATGTTGTGATCTTTTAACCATTTTAATGCTTTTCTGGATGAAGAACAGCTCGCTTGTGTATAAATTGTAACTGTCATTCTTCATTCCCCGCTTTCTTTTTTAGGATTATATTTAATATATATCTTATTAGTAAGTTAAATAGGTTATACATATATCTTACTAGTAAGCTATATATAAATCAATATTTATTTTTAAAAATTTAACTAGAAATAACATTTTTTTAATTACACTAAAATATACGCACAAAAGAGCGAAAAGTTTCGCAAATTAAGCTTACAATGATGTAAGTTTTGCTATTCCTTAATAATAGATGCTTATAGAATGAAGAGAGCATTTTTAATAGAGAGAGAAATAGTCTGATTTATAGATAATAGAATTTATCCACTCATTATTATTATGATTGGATGTAGGTTTTTATGCATAGATAAATAAATTTTATTTTCAAGAAAGTCGGTTTAGAAAGCTTTAGGGTAGGGGAGGCCGTATATACTGCTCGAGTAAGGGGGAAGTATTGCTCAGCCGGGCTTAGGGCCCCGGTGAACTTCTTGAAACAAACGTTACCTACGCCAGAGTTTCAAGCAAAAAAAGAAGGCAGCTCCTAATGATCAAAAAAATCATACCGGAAGCGGCCCTCATTAATAATATTTTTAGTTTTGTTGTCCTGAAGTAAACCAGTCTTGGACATTCCAAACTTTTGTCGCTAAACCTTCATAGAAATCAGGTTCGTGGCTTACTAGTACGATTGTGCCTTTAAATTCTTTCATAGCACGCTTTAGCTCGTCTTTTGCATCGACATCCAAGTGGTTTGTCGGTTCGTCAAATAATAGCCAGTTTGCTTCATCCATCATAAGCTTACATAAACGTACCTTTGCTTGCTCACCACCAGATAAAGAATTCAGTGGGCGAGTAATGTGCTCTGTTTTTAGTCCTGCGCGTGCTAATGCAGCACGTACTTGTGCTTGCTCCATAGAAGGGAAGGCATTCCATACATCATCGATAGGTGTAATTTTTTCAGCTTTTACTTCTTGTTCGAAGTAAGATGGGTAAAGATAGTCACCGCGAATCACTTTTCCATCGAGTGGATTAATTTTGCCTAACATCGTTTTTAATAATGTTGATTTACCGACACCATTCATTCCGACTAGGGCAATTTTTTCCCCACGTTCAATAGCGAATGTAAGTGGAGGAAGTAATGGCTTTTCTTTGTCGTATCCAATGACTAAGTTTTCAGCTTCTACTACATAACGACTTGAAGAACGAGCTTCTTTAAAACCGAATTCAGGTTTTACAGCTGATTCAGGACGGTCGATACGTTCTAAACGGTCAAGCTGCTTAGCTCGAGATTTTGCACGACCAGTAGTTGAGTAGCGCGCTTTATTTTTCGCAATAAAATCTTCTTGTTTTTTAATGAATTCCTGTTGTTTTTCATAAGCATCGATATGCTGACGTTTATTGATTTCAGCAAGCTCTAAAAACTTTTCATATGTCGCCGTATAGCGAGTTAATTTTGAAAACTCTAGTTGGAAAATAACATCCACCGTTTCATTCATAAACTCTGTATCATGCGAAATTAATAAGAAAGCGTGTGGGTAGTTCTTTAAATAGACTTTCAACCATGTAATATGCTCTTCATCAAGATAGTTCGTCGGCTCATCCAGTAATAATACTTTTGGTTTTTCAAGTAATAGCTTAGCTAGTAAAACCTTTGTACGTTGACCACCGGAAAGAGCAGCAACGTCACGGTCTAAGCCGATTGCATCAAGACCAAGACCACGTGCAACCTCATCAATCTTCATATCAAGAGAATAGAAATCCCCTGCATCCAGAGCATCTTGCACCTCAGCCATTTGCTCTAGTAATTCTTCTAATTCTTCTGGTGTCGCTTCAGCCATTTTTCCTGTAATTTCATTAAGCTCTTCTTCTTTTTTATATAAAGGAAGGAAGGCGTCACGTAGTGCATCACGCATAGTGCGGCCAGCTGTCAGTACAGTATGCTGATCTAAATAGCCGTAATGCGTTCCAGGAAGCCATTCAACTTTACCAGTATCGTGGATTGCTTGACCCGTAATGATGCCCATTAATGTTGACTTACCAACACCGTTTGCACCCACTAGACCAATATGATCACCTTCAACTAGACGAAAAGAGACATCTTTAAAAAGCGTGCGGTCACCGAATGAATGACCTAAATTTTCAACTGTTAATATTGCCATATATGTTCCTCCGAGATAGCGGCCTAAGCTTTTTTATGACCGCCAATATCATTTTTATAGTTCTGCTAATTGTTTATTTAACTCTGCTAGAGTTGCTTCCATATTTGCAAGGCGTTGCTCTGCTTTTGCTACTTGATCATTATGACCTGTAGATTCAAGCTTCTCAATGTCGCCTTGTAAATTCATATAATCCATTTTTAGCTCTTTAATTTGATATTCAATATCACTTTTTGATGGCATGATAATTGCTCCTTTATGTGTTTAGTTGTATAACGAATGCGTGTAAAAGCGATGGAGGTTTTTATCCCCCACCGCTTATTAGTTACTATCAATCGGGTACTTATGTTGCTTGAATCCACTTCTGTAATTAAAGATGAAATTCTTTTATATTGTATCATATCCACCTTCAAAGAATCACTAAGTAGAAGCGATATTATGTCGATCGTAAGCGAAATCTAAAAGTAGTGACTGTAGTGCTTCATTGTTACTTGCAAGATTGAGCTGTCGTTGTTTTTTAACAGCCCGTTCACTTCGAGCCTCATGTAATAAAAATTCCATGACAGCATTTTGAATTTGTGATTGTTTCATTTTGCGACCAAGTCCAAGGTGAATAAAGCCATTATGTTCGCGAGGGAAGGCGTGTAATAGTTCAGCCTCAGTTTGTGCCAGTGTAATACAAGGTACACCATAAGAGGCAATTTTATAAGGTGTATAGTTAGCATTACAAATAATAACATCTGCTTTTGGTAATAGTTTTAGGAGTGCGTTTTTATCACGAAGAATGGCAGTGTTACGACGACTAAGTACCATCATTTGCAAATCATCTGTTGCATGTCGATAGCTATCATCTATCATCACTGTAATTTGTAGTGGGATTTGTAGCTGCGTTAAGTGTCGAAGAGTACGGTAGGTTAAGTTATGCTCGTCCCCATCCTCAAAAGCAACAACGATATGAGGTGGGTCCTCGGGTATTTTATTGTCTGGTCGATCCTCAAAATTTTGATAAGCTTCTGGTAATGCAAAATTGAAGCTTCCACCAATATAATGAGAGGGTAAATAATCTTTAACTTCTTGATAGAGTGCTAGCAATACACAGTCACAGGCTTGACCACCCTCACCTAAATCATCAAAATGGATGATTGAATTGCAGAACGGTCGCAAATTTTGTACTTGCCAGCTTTCAGAGTTATGGCCATCTCTTACAATTAAATCAGGCTGAATACCTTTCATTTGTTTGGGTAGCTCATCGAAATGTTCAAATAAGATTGGCGAGAGGTTGTCATTCATTAAAATTTGAATCCCATCATTTGAAGGGGTCTTTACAAATATGAAAACATGTTCATTTGCAAGTAGCTTTGCCAGCGTTGCAACCCGTTCAAAAGGATACAGCCCTTTATCAATACAGCTTTCAATAATGAAGACAATCGTCTTTTTTAGTTCCATTGGTTGAGTTTCGTTTTGCAAATGTATCCCATCCTTTCATCCGTCTATTTAAATTATGGTGAATGATGGGCAAGTATGTGTAAAAAATTAGGATTAGATAAATTATATCTCTAAATAGTTTTCAAACTTCTACAAATTAAATGAGTAAGAGCTCCTTTTTTGACCGATAAATAAAGTAGAGTTTTGTGGGAAAATATAGGATCGTTTTAGTTTTATTAGCAAAAATAAAGCTTTGTTCCGGCAATATGGTTTCTGGAGCAAAAGAGCTTAGAAGGGGGTACGAATAATGGGCATGCGCGCAGCGATTGTTGTAGGGGCAACTGGATTAACAGGTACCTCTCTTGTAGAACAATTATGTGAAAATGATGAATATGTTTCAATTACGGTGATTGCACGAAGAGCGCCAGCATTTACGCATCCAAAGTTAGAAGTGAAAATTCGTAATTTAGATACTTTAGAGGAAAAAGATATCGAACTTGCACATGAGCTTTATTGTTGTTTAGGAACAACAATAAAAAAGGCAGGATCTCGTGAGCAATTTGAGAAAGTTGATTTTGAATATCCACTAACGATTGCCTCGTTAGCTAAAAAACGAGGAATCCCACATATGCTCGTCATTACAGCAATGGGGGCAAATGAAAAATCTCCATTTTACTATAATCGAGTAAAAGGGAAGCTTGAACACGATCTTATGGAGCTAGGCTTACAAAGACTTTCTATTATTCGCCCATCTTTATTGATTGGAGAGAGAGAAGAGTTTCGCTTAGGTGAAAAAGCGGGAGAGAAGGTTTTAAAGTTAGTAAAGCCGCTATTAGTTGGTCCATTAAAGCGTTCAAGAGCTATAGAAGCTTCCCAAGTTGCGAAGGCGATGATCGCTATTGCACTGTACGGCGATAAACAGCCGATTACCATTTATCCATCCCAGGAATTGGCTCAGTTAGATTTTCCCGGAACGCAAAATGAGGACGTTTCAAGAGAGAATTTATTTAATTGGGAGAAGCGCCAATTATCGAGTACCAGCGATGAAGGAGATAAAGTAAATCAAGAAGTCGTGATTAATCGAGATAAATATAAAATAGAGGAAACAGTTGTAGATAAAGAGGTGAATTTTCAACATCGTAGGGATAAATAAAAGTTCTTCACCAAATATTGGGAATTATTTTTTGGAATGTATTCAATGCAGACAAGTTGATCTTCGTTACGACTGGGCGACCACTCAGGAATTAGCGTCACAGATGAGACCGCCTAACTTTACTAGTTGGCGTTTTCTTTTATAGTTCTAACTATTTGAACGTCCATACATTATTAGGACAGTAAAGTGAATACTTGTGCAGAGTAGGAAAATACACGCTGAAGCAGTGAATATCCGCGAAGGCAAGGAGAATACCCGCCAGCAGCGTCAGCGACAAAGCGCGCAGTCGGAACGGGAATCACCTCCATGTTATGAGCCAAATATTATTTTAATAACAAGTAATCGCCATACAAATGTCTTTTTCTCTTAAGCGATATTTCTTGTGCAGACTACATTCCGCCTAAAGACTGAATTTACGGTTTTAACTACTACAATTCTTTTCGTGCCTCTTTTCATTTGTTACAATATTATTGTAGAAGATGAATGTGGAGGCAAAAAGAAAATGAAAATTTTACTCGTTGATGGCACGGTGTTTGGTCGCAAAACTGGTGCTATTTTAGAGCAAGTGGAGCAATATATTAAAGAATTAGATGCTAATTTCGAATTAGAAATTATGCATTTTAGTCAATATAAGCATCAAATTGTAGATGGTTCACCGTTAAATGATGACATGAAGGAAATGATTCATAAGTTTGAGGAAGCGGATGCATATATTATCGCCACACCGATTTTCCAAGCATCGATTCCAGGCGTTTTGAAAAATGCATTTGACTTCTTGCATCCAAAAACAATGCGCTATAAGCCGGTATCTATCGTGGCCAATGGTGGGACATATCAACACCATTTAGTAGTAGAAAATCAGTTGAAGCCAATTTTAGACTACTTCCGTGCACTTGTGACTCCGAATTATGTATATACACACACATCTCATTTTGATGCAGATAATAATATTGTAGACGAAGATGTTCATAATCGTTTACGTGAATTGGCTCGTGTTTTTGTGCAATATTGTGAAATGAGCAAAACATTGCCGAAAGAACCGATTGATCAACATTAATAAGATCTTTATCCCTTGTGCGGTGGAAGGAAATCACTGTGCAGGGGATTTTTCTTTTCAAGTATCCTCTCGCGATGTGATAAAATATAATTTTAGTGAATCGGAAGGGAGGGCTGCTCATGCAGGACATCGCTGTACTAGAAAAACAACGCTGTAATCTCATATTGACGAATAAGGCGAAGGAAGCGGTAGAGGAATGCTCAGCAAATGAGCATGCCTTTTTTGCCTTACAAAAAGCATTTACCGTCTATATCGAAAAGCGCAAAGCTAAAACAATTGGCGAGACGTTTTTATCGATTTATTTTAATGCAGAGCAAAATGAAAAGTTAACGGACATCCTTGCTGAGAAAACAGCCATTATGGATTGTGTGCTAAAGGTTGAAGGGTTGCTAGCTACAAATCTTCGTTTTGTACATATGCGAGGCCCCATCAATACAAATCGACGCTTACCAGCAGCATTACAATTTGTCACAAGACCTAATAATGGAGCAGGGATTCCGCTTGATCTTCATACAAAAATAAGAGGGCTACCAATAGCCGAAGAGCGCACAGAATATGTGAAAAAGCGTATCTCGAGCTGGGAAGGCTTTTTAAAAATTCAAGAACGTGATGCGACGATTGATGACATTCATACAGAATTTAAGCAAAGTTATTTTAATGAAGATTTTACTAGGCTTACAATTGTCTGTCCTTATATAAAATCGAAGGAATGGAAAAAGCTTGAAGGGTTAAGTGTGAACATTCAAGGAGTACGTGGTGAAATTGGACAAGTATTAAAGGCTAATGCAGGGAAGCAGACAATAGAAATTGACTTAAAGCCTTTTGTGCAAGATTTAGCACGTAAAGGTCAGCTTAACCTTCGTTCGAAGCAAGCGAGCTTTAGTAATTTTGCGACATTGAGTCAAATTAGACGATTACGCAATGGTTTTACAAAGCTAGAAAAGGGCGAGGCCGTTAACCAAAATTTAGAGACTATACTATTTGAAAAGCGTCCCACAGTTCGAACATCTAAGCTACGAGAAGATATTATTTTTCACAATAATTTAAACGAGTATCAGCGACGAGCTGTTTTAGGCGCATTGTCTGTTGAAGATTTGTTTGTCATTCAAGGACCTCCTGGCACTGGGAAAACAACCGTAATTTCTGAAATTTGTCAGCAAAATGTGAAGGCTGGGTTAAAAACACTTGTAGCTTCACAATCAAATTTAGCTGTAGATAATGCCTTAGGACGACTTCTTTCCAATCAAGAAATTCGAATTTTACGCTATGGTAGAACGGAAAGCATTGAAGAAGAAGGTAAAAAATTTATTGAGGAAAATGTTGCGCTTCAGTGGCGTGAGCAAACTCTTGCAGCAATTGAAGAGGAAATCATAGCCTTTACAGAACGTGAACAGGAACTGAAATCTAGCATTACCAAGGCTGAAGAAGAGCTAGAAAAGCTTGAGGCATGGCTTGAGGAGCTAACAAAGGAAATAGCTGCAAAAGAACAGGCCGCAATTGATGAGCCCGTTTTACAGCAAGAAATACAAGTGTTAAAAAAAGAGTTAAAGGCTGCAAAAACCGAGCAGCAGGATAACGAGGCACATAAAGAGCATTACGAAAAACAGCTGGCGCAAATCGAGCCTGCTGTAAAGACGCTTGAACAGACTCTTGCTGAAAGTCCGTCTATCGAGCAGCTGAAGATTACTATAGAAGAAACTACTCAAAAGATGGAACAATTGGAAGCGGCTGCTCAATATAAGGAGCTGCAAGAGCAAAAGCAAAATCTAGCAGTGCAATTCAAAGATATTCAATTGAAATATGAAGAGGAAAATAATCGCCTTCGATTAATGAAGGAAGCCGAGAAATACATCGGTAATTTAACATCCTATGAACGAATCGAACGATTTTTACAGCACTATCAAATTCGCCCATCTTATGTGCTGTCACAGCAAATAAGTCGTTTACAGCATTTAGAGGATGCTAAAGATTTGGACGCATGGGCAACTATCAATTCACGTCTACAAAAGGCGATCGCAAAACTTGAGGCGTTAGTATCGGAAGAAGAAAAAGAACGTGCCCTTGCTAAAAGCAAATTGCAGCCTGTTCAATCATTTTCGTTGCAAAATCTAACAGGTGTTTTTGCCCAGCTCAATACAGCCTTTCAAGATGATCAAACACCATCTGCCGAGCAACTTGAGAGTTTCTTGCTCGGTTTATATATGCGTCGTGATTTTGTTTGGCAAAAAGGTGTAGCGCTGAAGCAACAACAAGACCATAAAAATCAAGAATTTGAGTCCTTACGTAAAGGTATTGGTGGCTTAATACATCAAGAATGCGCGATTACAAGCTTTGACGTTCAAAGTATACAGCGACAACTGCAGCCGTATTTACAGCATACAGAACGACTTCAGCAACTAGCTGAAACATTTCAAATGGATACTGAACCAGAAGAGTCTGTAGAGCATTTAAAAATACTTGTATCGCAAGAGAAATCTTCTCTTCAAACAGCACGACAACAGCTGGAGGCAGTCGAGCAGGCTAAGACACAGCTCCTTCCAAAGAAAGCGGCACTTCAAACAGCGCAGACTAGCTTACAAGAGATTGAACAGCAGCTCACACAATTAGAGGGAAATATAAAAGAAATTAATATAGCTGGGTTAAAGAAAGAGAAGCAGCTCACAGCTTGCACCAAACTCCTACAATCAACACCGGAGCGCACTTCCGAAGAAGTAGGGGAAGCAATTGCATCCTCTAATGTAGCGATAGAGGAATTACAGCGTAAGGAGAAGCAACTTCCTCTTCGAAAAAAATTACAAGAGCAATGGCGTGACAAGCTGCAAAATGCTACTGAATATGATTTAGATGAAATTCGAAAATTATATGTGCGTCACGCGAATGTTATTGGTACAACATGTGTGGCTTCAGCAAGTAAGGAATTTATGGAGAACTATCCGACATTTGATGTTGTCATTATTGATGAAGTATCAAAGGCCACACCACCAGAGCTATTATTGCCAATGCTGAAAGGTAAGAAAATTATATTAGTGGGCGATCATCATCAGTTACCTCCATTACTTGGAGATGATACGTTGGAGGAAACGTTAAAGGCGATGCTCGATGAAAATCCAAACTTTGATGGCGCGCAAGAATTGAAAAATTTGCTGCGTGAATCGCTGTTTGAACGTTTATTTAATAATTTACCGCAAACGCATAAGCAAATGCTGGCGTTGCAGTACCGAATGCATGAGAAAATTATGCACAGTATTACGCCGTTTTACGCAAAAGAGGAAAATGGTTTGCAATGTGGTTTACCAGATTCAGATGCAGCGCGAGACCATTGCCTAGAAGGACAATTTGTTAACCGAGATGATCATTTGCTATGGGTCGATATACCGACTGAAAAACCTTATTTAGAGGAGCAGGTAAAGGGCGGAACGAGTCGTTATAATGAAGGTGAATTACAAACTATTCGACGCATTTTAACTGATTTGAATAAGGCTGTTATCGAAGCTAAAGCAGCTGGACGCATGCCTCAGGATGCACAAAAAAGCGTTGGGGTTATTAGCTTCTACGGGGAGCAAGTTAAGAAAATTAATCGCCTTCTGCAACAGGAATTACAGCTACCACATCTTCAATTTAGAACGGGGACAGTCGATAAGTTCCAAGGTATGGAGATGGACGTCATATTAGTGAGTATGGTACGTAATACGCCTAAAGGAGGAGACGTTGGCTTTGCAAAAGATTACCGACGCTTAAACGTTGCCTTATCCCGTGCCCGTGAGCTATTACTACTTGTCGGAAGTGCTGAAATGTTTACTAAACGTGCGAAGCATCCAGATACACGAGAGATGTACAGTAATCTGTTAGATACAGTGAAATCCTATAACGGCTTGCGTAATCATGAAGGACAGGTGATGTAGATTGTCAAAACTGCAGCAGCGCTTAATGCGTGAACTTCAGCAAAATCGAAATATTAAAATCGTCAAAACTGATGAATGGTGCATCCCGATTCGAACAGTAGAAGTAACCTATGAGCCCGTTCGTCGTTCCACTATGGATGTCTTGATGACTATGCTGTTAATCAGCATACAGGAAGCAGATTTTGCAAGTGCACAAGATTTAAGTGAGTTATTGCTAGTCGATCCATTATTTATTGAGGATTTAGTATCATTAATGTCTCGAGTAAGTCTTATTGAGCAAGAAGAAGGCTTCTATCGATTAACATCTAAAGGACAGCAGCAACTGGAACGTGGCATCTTCGAGGAGGAGCTAGATGTAGAAATGGCTAACCTTTACTATAGCCCATGCCATCTTGCATTTCTTGCTGTCGATGAAGGCAATATCGAAGAATATGATGATCTACCAGAGCTCTACCGTTATGTGGATGAAGAGGCTGAGAAGCAGGAGCAATTCGAGGAAGCTATGTTAATAGAAGTGTTACAGCGAGAGGATAACGAAGAAGCTGGCGTTGGAGCTTCACAAAAAATAGTTTCACAAATTGTGCAAACCGACGCTAAACAAATTAATGATAGCCCGTGCCTCGAATTTATTCTACACGATAAAGAACAAGATATTATGTTCGTTCGTGTATGGAATGCGCTGTTAAATCAATGGGATCCACACCTAGAACAACAACTTACAGAAAAAGAACAATTAGAGTGGCGTAAGAAATACTTATAAAAAAAACGAACGTGTGAAGCGTTCGTTTTTTGTGCTTTTTTAAGTAGTTGGGCGATAAATTCAAAAAGTAAGGAGATAAATGGTAAAAGACCTCTATAAATTTTTAAGCTCGCATATATTATTACAAAAAAGGAGGGGACCGATGTTTACGATTAGTTTATGTATGATTGTTAAAAACGAAGAATGTAGTATTGAAAGATGCTTAGATTCCGTTCAACATTTAGTGGATGAAATCAATATTATTGATACAGGCTCAACTGATCGTACAAAAGATATCGTCCGAAGTTATACCTCTCGAATTTTCGACTTTACCTGGTGTGATGACTTTGCCAAAGCCCGTAACTTTTCCTTTCAGCAAGCTACGAAAGATTTTATTTTATGGCTCGATGCGGATGACGTAATCACAACAGAACATCAGCGAAAATTTCAGCAACTTAAGCAATCTCTATATCATCCTAACGTCGATGCTGTTTCCATGGATTATTATGTAACGCTCGATGCAGATGGTTGTGTAGAATCAAGTGAAAAAAGATTTCGTCTCGTAAAACGTGCACGTAATTTTCAGTGGCAGGGTGCCGTCCATGAGTATTTAGGTGTAACAGGCCAACTCTATCATAGCGATATAGCCGTTACACATTTGCCAAGAAAAATTGATATTCATCGCAATATTAATATTTATGAGCGTTTAAAGAAAGACGGGCACCCATTTTCAGCTAGAGAAACATTTCATTACGCAAATGAACTAAAATTGCATCAACGATTTTTAGAAGCAATCAATCACTATACTAGTTTCCTAGATTCTACAAAAGGTACTGCTGACGAACATATCGAAGCTTGCTTAAATTTAGCGGATTGCTATCAACAGCTAAATGATGCAAAACAAGCAACTCAAGCTATTTTACAATCATTATTATATGATCGACCAAGACCAGAAACATGCTGTCGAATCGGTCATTTTTTTATGGAGCAAATGAAAAATAAAGAGGCTATTTACTGGTATTCACAAGCATTACAACAGCCTATAGAACAAACAATGGGCGTTCAAAAGCATGCTTATTCCACATGGCTTCCGCATTTCCAATTAAGCTTGTTATACAATCGCTTGCGTCTCTTTGAAAATGCACATCAGCATAATGAGACAGCACGTAAATATAAGCCAAAAGATCAGCGCATACTAGATAACCGAACATACTTGTTAACTCAGTTAAAGAAGTAAGATCGTCATGGGAAGGGAACATCAATAAAATTAATATATATACCGTAACCAATTAACATCGATACAAAAACAACGATCGTCATAAAAATCACATTCCGAGGTCTGAAAGTTCGAGCATCCATTCATTTATCCCCTTTCGATTTTGTGAACATTCTGTTAACTCAACATATGTTTTGAGCGTTTGAGTATGCAGTTCATCGAAAACATTTTTTTTAAGCATAGAAAAAGCAAACTCACAATTAGCGTGAATTTGCTTTTTTACCTTTTTCAGCGGATGTCCAAACACTCGCGACTATGATTGACATTAAGTAGATGGCTTTAAAGCAATTGATGCCTCGAACTTATGGTATATTAGACATTACATAGTTAGTAAAGGAGTACGAATAAATGGTTAAAAGTATAGTTATTGCTGAAAAACCTTCAGTTGCACGTGATATAGCAAATGTCTTGAAATGTAATAAAAAAGGGAATGGTTTTTTAGAAGGTGACAAATATATAGTTACTTGGGCATTAGGGCATTTAGTAACATTAGCCGATCCAGAAGCCTACGATAATAAATATAAAACATGGAATTTAGAAGATCTTCCGATGTTGCCAGAACGAATGAAGCTAGTCGTTATGAAGCAAACGGGTAAGCAATATAATGCGGTCAAATCACAGTTAACTCGTAATGATGTAAATGAAATCATTGTCGCTACTGATGCTGGGCGTGAAGGTGAATTAGTTGCTCGATGGATTATTGACAAAGCGAATGTGAAAAAGCCAATTAAACGTTTATGGATTTCATCTGTCACAGATAAAGCGATTAAAGAAGGATTTGCCAATTTAAAACCGGGTAAAAACTACGATAATTTATATGCTGCTGCGGTTGCTCGTTCTGAAGCGGATTGGTATATCGGATTAAACGCGACACGTGCTTTAACGACAAGATTTAATGCACAGTTAAATTGTGGACGTGTTCAAACGCCAACAGTTGCAATTATTGCTACACGCGAAGATGAAATTAAAAACTTCAAACCACAAACGTATTACGGTATTGAAGCACAAACAGATTCATTAAAGCTTACATGGCAAGATGCAAACGGGAATTCACGTAGCTTCAATAAAGAGAAAATTGACGCTATTGTTAAAGCACTAGGCAATCAAGATGCAAAAATTGCTTCGGTTGATCGCAAGCCTAAAAAATCATTTGCCCCAGGTCTTTATGATCTAACAGAATTACAACGAGATGCTAATAAATTGTTTGGTTATTCTGCAAAAGAAACATTAAATATTATGCAAAAGCTATATGAATCTCATAAAGTGCTGACATACCCTCGGACAGATTCTCGCTACTTATCATCTGATATTGTCGGCACATTACCTGAGCGTCTAAAAGCATGTGGTATCGGTGAATATCGTACATTCGCGAATAAAATTTTAACAAAGCCAATCAAAGCGAATAAATCATTTGTAGATGACAGTAAAGTGTCTGATCACCATGCCATTATTCCAACTGAGGGCTATGTGAACTTTTCGGCATTCAATGATAAAGAGCGTAAAATTTATGATTTAGTAGTGAAACGATTTTTAGCTGTATTATTCCCGGCACAAGAATATGAGCAATTAACCGTACAAGCTCAAATTGGACATGAAAAATTTATCGCCAAAGGGAAAACGGTCATAAATGCTGGCTGGAAAGAAGTATATCAAAATCGTTTTGATGATGAGGAATCAACGGATGATGTAAAAGAGCAACTACTTCCTCGTTTAGAACTTGGTCAAGTGTTAAAGACGAAGTTAATTGCCCAAACATCTGGTCAAACAAAGCCACCAGCACGTTTTACAGAGGCAACATTACTATCGGCTATGGAAAATCCTACGAAGTATATGGAAACGAACGATAAGAAGCTTGTAGATACATTGAAATCGACTGGGGGATTAGGGACAGTCGCAACACGTGCAGATATTATCGAAAAACTATTTAATTCATTCTTAATCGAAAAGCGTGGCGGTAAAGAAATTTACATTACATCCAAAGGCCGTCAATTACTTGACTTAGTGCCTGAAGAATTGCGTTCTCCTGCGACAACAGCCGAGTGGGAGCAAAAGCTTGAGCTCATTTCAAAAGGTAAGTTGAAAAAAGACGTGTTCATTAATGAAATGAAAAAGCACACGCAAGAAATAGTTGCTGAAATTAAAGCGAGCGATAAAAAGTACAAGCATGACAATATTTCAACAAAGTCCTGTCCAGATTGTGGCAAGCCTATGCTTGAAGTTAACGGTAAAAAAGGTAAAATGCTTGTCTGCCAAGATCGTGAATGTGGTCATCGTAAAAACGTATCACGTGTTACAAACGCACGATGCCCGCAATGTAAGAAAAAGCTAGAGCTTCGTGGTGAAGGTGATGGCCAAATTTTCGTATGTAAATGTGGTTATCGTGAAAAATTATCTGCATTTGAAGCCCGTCGTAAAAAAGAAGGCGGCGGCAAAGTAGATAAACGTAGCGTGCAAAAATACATGAAGCAGCAAGAAAAAGAAGCTGAACCGATTAATAATGCGTTCGCAGATTTATTAAAAGGGATGAAGTTTGATTAACAGTATAAGACAGATTGCTATTTAAGAGGTTGAGACAAAGCTTCAGTTAAATACTAAGCAGCCCAGAAAGTTTTACGGACAGTAAAATTTTCTGGGCTTTATACTTGGACATAATAAAAAGAAAGGGAAATGGTTGTGTTCTAGCTTTTCTTGTTAAATTTTTTCGAAGTACAAGAAGTACAATTAAATAGGAAGTTTCTTAATGAAATAAAAAACTTATAATTTTTTTGAGAAAAGTGTTGACCTTTTTAGATTAAGAGAGTAATATTATACAAGTCGTTAAGATAACTTCTGAAAAACAATTAAGTTAAAAAATAGTTGTTGACATCGAGTTCGCGACATGATATTATATAAAAGTTGCTGCTGAGAAAACGGCAACACGATGAACCTTGAAAACTGAACAAGCAAAACGTAATCAATAAAGTTTTTAGTAGCTAACCTTGAGTTGGTGAACGAAACAAAATTTTGGACATCAAACATGATGCCAGCAAAACAATTTGAGCTAATCAAATTTCTTTTTATGGAGAGTTTGATCCTGGCTCAGGACGAACGCTGGCGGCGTGCCTAATACATGCAAGTCGAGCGAACAGAGAAGGAGCTTGCTCCTTTGACGTTAGCGGCGGACGGGTGAGTAACACGTGGGCAACCTACCTTATAGTTTGGGATAACTCCGGGAAACCGGGGCTAATACCGAATAATCTATTTTACTTCATGGTGAAATACTAAAAGACGGTTTCGGCTGTCGCTATAAGATGGGCCCGCGGCGCATTAGCTAGTTGGTGAGGTAACGGCTCACCAAGGCGACGATGCGTAGCCGACCTGAGAGGGTGATCGGCCACACTGGGACTGAGACACGGCCCAGACTCCTACGGGAGGCAGCAGTAGGGAATCTTCCACAATGGGCGAAAGCCTGATGGAGCAACGCCGCGTGAGTGAAGAAGGTTTTCGGATCGTAAAACTCTGTTGTAAGGGAAGAACAAGTACAGTAGTAACTGGCTGTACCTTGACGGTACCTTATTAGAAAGCCACGGCTAACTACGTGCCAGCAGCCGCGGTAATACGTAGGTGGCAAGCGTTGTCCGGAATTATTGGGCGTAAAGCGCGCGCAGGCGGTCCTTTAAGTCTGATGTGAAAGCCCACGGCTCAACCGTGGAGGGTCATTGGAAACTGGGGGACTTGAGTGCAGAAGAGGAAAGTGGAATTCCAAGTGTAGCGGTGAAATGCGTAGAGATTTGGAGGAACACCAGTGGCGAAGGCGACTTTCTGGTCTGTAACTGACGCTGAGGCGCGAAAGCGTGGGGAGCAAACAGGATTAGATACCCTGGTAGTCCACGCCGTAAACGATGAGTGCTAAGTGTTAGGGGGTTTCCGCCCCTTAGTGCTGCAGCTAACGCATTAAGCACTCCGCCTGGGGAGTACGGTCGCAAGACTGAAACTCAAAGGAATTGACGGGGGCCCGCACAAGCGGTGGAGCATGTGGTTTAATTCGAAGCAACGCGAAGAACCTTACCAGGTCTTGACATCCCGTTGACCACTGTAGAGATATGGTTTTCCCTTCGGGGACAACGGTGACAGGTGGTGCATGGTTGTCGTCAGCTCGTGTCGTGAGATGTTGGGTTAAGTCCCGCAACGAGCGCAACCCTTGATCTTAGTTGCCATCATTTAGTTGGGCACTCTAAGGTGACTGCCGGTGACAAACCGGAGGAAGGTGGGGATGACGTCAAATCATCATGCCCCTTATGACCTGGGCTACACACGTGCTACAATGGACGATACAAACGGTTGCCAACTCGCGAGAGGGAGCTAATCCGATAAAGTCGTTCTCAGTTCGGATTGTAGGCTGCAACTCGCCTACATGAAGCCGGAATCGCTAGTAATCGCGGATCAGCATGCCGCGGTGAATACGTTCCCGGGCCTTGTACACACCGCCCGTCACACCACGAGAGTTTGTAACACCCGAAGTCGGTGGGGTAACCTTTTGGAGCCAGCCGCCGAAGGTGGGATAGATGATTGGGGTGAAGTCGTAACAAGGTAGCCGTATCGGAAGGTGCGGCTGGATCACCTCCTTTCTAAGGATATTTTCGGAATACAAACCTAGGGTTTGTAAGATTACGTTTTGCGTTCAGTTTTGAAGGTTCATTCTTAACGAATGAAATACTTCAAAACTTGTTCTTTGAAAACTGGATAAAACGACATTGAAATAGTAACAAACACATTTATTTTTTAAGTTTTTTTATAGGCTTAATAACGAATAAGGTTTCAAGACACGAGCAGTTCTAGGAAGCAATCGAGAGAAGGAAGGAGCGTACCTTTGTACGCGACTGACTGAACGAGTGAAGCTGACGACAAAATGCGATGTGTATTGAAAGCTGTAGGTTAAGTTATTAAGGGCGCACGGCGAATGCCTTGGCACTAGGAGCCGATGAAGGACGGCACTAACACCGATATGCTTCGGGGAGCTGTAAGTGAGCTTTGATCCGGAGATTTCCGAATGGGGGAACCCACTACGTTTAATCGCGTAGTATCTTGACGTGAATACATAGCGTCTTGAAGGCAGACCCAGGGAACTGAAACATCTAAGTACCTGGAGGAAGAGAAAGAAAAATCGATTCCCTGAGTAGCGGCGAGCGAAACGGGAAGAGCCCAAACCAAGAGGCTTGCCTCTTGGGGTTGTAGGACACTCTATACGGAGTTACAAAAGAGCGAGTTAGATGAAGCGACTTGGAAAGGTCCGCCAGAGCAGGTAAAAGCCCTGTAGTCGAAAGTTCGTTCTCTCCTGAGTGGATCCTGAGTACGGCGGAACACGTGAAATTCCGTCGGAATCCGGGAGGACCATCTCCCAAGGCTAAATACTACCTAGTGACCGATAGTGAACCAGTACCGTGAGGGAAAGGTGAAAAGCACCCCGGAAGGGGAGTGAAAGAGATCCTGAAACCGTGTGCCTACAAGTAGTTAGAGCCCGTTAATGGGTGATAGCGTGCCTTTTGTAGAATGAACCGGCGAGTTACGATTACGTGCGAGGTTAAGCTTTAGAAGGCGGAGCCGCAGCGAAAGCGAGTCTGAATAGGGCGAAATAGTACGTGGTCGTAGACCCGAAACCAGGTGATCTACCCATGTCCAGGGTGAAGGTGAGGTAACACTTACTGGAGGCCCGAACCCACGCACGTTGAAAAGTGCGGGGATGAGGTGTGGGTAGCGGAGAAATTCCAATCGAACTTGGAGATAGCTGGTTCTCTCCGAAATAGCTTTAGGGCTAGCCTCGTGATGAGAATACTGGAGGTAGAGCACTGTTTGGACTAGGGGGCCATCCCGGTTTACCGAATTCAGACAAACTCCGAATGCCAGATATTTATACACGGGAGTCAGACTGCGAGTGATAAGATCCGTAGTCAAAAGGGAAACAGCCCAGACCACCAGCTAAGGTCCCAAAGTAATCGTTAAGTGGAAAAGGATGTGGCGTTGCACAGACAACCAGGATGTTGGCTTAGAAGCAGCCATCATTTAAAGAGTGCGTAATAGCTCACTGGTCGAGTGACGCTGCGCCGAAAATGTATCGGGGCTAAACGATTCACCGAAGCTGTGGATTGACATCTACGATGTCAGTGGTAGGAGAGCGTTCTAAGTGCGTTGAAGTCAGATCGGAAGGACTGGTGGAGCGCTTAGAAGTGAGAATGCCGGTATGAGTAGCGAAAGACGGGTGAGAATCCCGTCCACCGTATGACTAAGGTTTCCTGAGGAAGGCTCGTCCGCTCAGGGTTAGTCGGGACCTAAGCCGAGGCCGATAGGCGTAGGCGATGGACAACAGGTTGATATTCCTGTACCACCTCCTCACCGTTTGAGAAATGGGGGGACGCAGTAGGATAGGGTAAGCGCGCTGTTGGATATGCGCGTCCAAGCAGTAAGGCGTGTGTGTAGGCAAATCCGCACACTGTAACGTTGAGCTGTGATGGCGAGTCCGTATGGACGAAGTTCCTGATTTCACACTGCCAAGAAAAGCCTCTATCGAGGTGAGAGGTGCCCGTACCGCAAACCGACACAGGTAGTCGAGGAGAGAATCCTAAGGTGTGCGAGAGAACTCTCGTTAAGGAACTCGGCAAAATGACCCCGTAACTTCGGGAGAAGGGGTGCTCTTGAGCGTGCAAGCGCATGAGAGCCGCAGTGAATAGGCCCAGGCGACTGTTTAGCAAAAACACAGGTCTCTGCAAAACCGTAAGGTGACGTATAGGGGCTGACGCCTGCCCGGTGCTGGAAGGTTAAGAGGAGTGGTTAGCGCAAGCGAAGCTGCGAATTGAAGCCCCAGTAAACGGCGGCCGTAACTATAACGGTCCTAAGGTAGCGAAATTCCTTGTCGGGTAAGTTCCGACCCGCACGAAAGGCGTAACGATCTGGGCACTGTCTCAACGAGAGACTCGGTGAAATTATAGTACCTGTGAAGATGCAGGTTACCCGCGACAGGACGGAAAGACCCCGTGGAGCTTTACTGTAGCCTGATATTGAATTTTGGTACAACTTGTACAGGATAGGTAGGAGCCAGAGATCTCGGAGCGCCAGCTTCGAAGGAGGCGTCGGTGGGATACTACCCTGGTTGTATTGAAATTCTAACCCATGCCCCTTAGCGGGGCAGGAGACAGTGTCAGGCGGACAGTTTGACTGGGGCGGTCGCCTCCTAAAAGGTAACGGAGGCGCCCAAAGGTTCCCTCAGAATGGTTGGAAATCATTCGTAGAGTGTAAAGGCACAAGGGAGCTTGACTGCGAGACCTACAAGTCGAGCAGGGTCGAAAGACGGGCTTAGTGATCCGGTGGTTCCGCATGGAAGGGCCATCGCTCAACGGATAAAAGCTACCCCGGGGATAACAGGCTTATCTCCCCCAAGAGTCCACATCGACGGGGAGGTTTGGCACCTCGATGTCGGCTCATCGCATCCTGGGGCTGTAGTCGGTCCCAAGGGTTGGGCTGTTCGCCCATTAAAGCGGTACGCGAGCTGGGTTCAGAACGTCGTGAGACAGTTCGGTCCCTATCCGTCGTGGGCGTAGGAAATTTGAGAGGAGCTGTCCTTAGTACGAGAGGACCGGGATGGACACACCGCTGGTGTACCAGTTGTCTTGCCAAAGGCATCGCTGGGTAGCTATGTGTGGACGGGATAAGTGCTGAAAGCATCTAAGCATGAAGCCCCCCTCAAGATGAGATTTCCCATTACGCAAGTAAGTAAGATCCCTCAAAGACGATGAGGTAGATAGGTTCGAGGTGGAAGTGTGGTGACACATGGAGCTGACGAATACTAATCGATCGAGGACTTAACCAAAATGTTTGAAACATTCAATGAACCGTTTATCCAGTTTTGAAAGAACAAACTTTCTAAAAGAGCTTCAAGACACAAGTAGTACAAGGAAGCAAACGAGTGAATGAGGGAGCGTACCTCTGTACGTGACCGATTGAGCGAGAGAAGCTGACGAAGTAATACGCCGTGTATTGGAGGTCGACAATAGTCTAGTGATGATGGCAAAGAGGTCACACCCGTTCCCATACCGAACACGGAAGTTAAGCTCTTTAGCGCCGATGGTAGTTGGGGGCTTCCCCCTGTGAGAGTAGGACGTCGCTAGGCAACTTCAAAGAGGCTGGGACATAACTAGCTTCAATTAGTGAGAAATCCGAATTTGAATGAATTCAAATTCGGATTTCTCTATTTTTTATGTTGTCTCCATATAGCCATTAATGCGAGGCCCATCTCGTTTTCAACCTTCGATTTCCCTCGTACAGAAAATCGAGTGAAACGCAAATTAGCCTTCAAGAATCCAAAAACTGGTTCCACGTCAATTTTGCGTTGACGATAAATGGTACTCGTTTTTTCTTCTGAAAGCTTTGCTCTCACATATTCTTTTTGTTGTTCCCACTTCTCATTCACTATTAACTTACGATTATTTCCTTCTTTGGATTTTGTACATAATGAACGGAGGGGGCATCCGGAACAGTCTTCACATTCGTATACCTTAAATTCACGTGTGAAATCATACTTATCCTTTTTCGTGGTACGATATTTTAATACAAGCTGTTGTTGGTTTGGGCAAGTGTATCGATCATATTCGTTATCATAATCCCAGTTTGCTGTATTGAATTCGTTTTGCTTATACTTTTTCTTCTGTTCTTTTAAATACATGTTGTGAGTGATTAAAGCTTCTCGCTTACGATTCGAAAGGATATCATCATAATTTTGTTCACTGCCATATCCGGCATCTGCGACGATGTGTTTTGGTAACTTAAAATAATGTTGTTCAATTTCATCTAAAAATGGGATTAATGTACGTGTATCCGTTGGATTCGGAAAAATGCTGTAGGCAAGCGCATACTGACCTTCTGTTGCCACTTGTATGTTATAGCCAGCCTTCAGTTGACCATTTTTCATATAGTCATCTTTCATACGCATAAATGTCGCATCCGGGTCTGTTTTAGAATAACTATTTCGTACGTTAAAGATTTCGAAGTCTCTTTGATATTTTAGTTTGCGTTCAATATAGTCGATTAATTGTTTGCGAGCTTGCTTTGGGAATTTCCGTTCGGTTCTTAAAGCTTTTCGCTCTGCTACATCCGATGAGTCCTCAATTTTCCGATCATATTCAGAAATCACTTCATCTACTTTTTCGACCATTTGAGCGAGCTCTTCTAATGCTAATTCCTTTTCGTTTTCCCGTTCAATTTCTGGTATGATTTCTTTTTCAAGCAGCTCATCGTATAGCTGGTTTGATTTTTCAATTAGTCCGTTATGATATTTCTCAATCGACTTTTTCCACACGAATGTAAATTTGTTCGCATTCGCTTCAATCTTAGTTCCATCAATAAAAATAGCTTCTTGGTCAATTAATTCTCCCTGTACCAGTTGGCAGCGGAATTGAACGAAGCATTGACGAATCAACTCTTTTACCTCTGGCTGGACACGGAATCGGTTGATTGTGCGGTAGGTTGGTTCATGCCCTTGAGCTAACCACATCATCCGAAGACTATCTTTTAAAAGTGCTTCAATTTTGCGCCCTGAGAAGACAGATTGCGTGTAGGCACATAAGATAATTTTAAGCATCATGCGTGGATGGTAGGCAGGACATCCCTCATTTCGAAGGAATGGTTCAAACTCTTCAGGCGGGATACTTTCGACTAAATGATGGACATGGAAGGCAATATCATTCTTTTGTAACTTCATTTCTAAATCTAAAGGTAAAACTAATTGATTCATGTTATAATGTTTAAACATAAGGATCCTTCTTTCTGTATAATTTTGTTGTGGTGACTTAATTTTATCAGAAGTGGTCCTTATTTTTTATGAAAAAATCTAAAGCCGGTGAAATTTTACTGATCGTAAAATTCCACCGGCTTTTTAGTTTAGGGATAGGTTTTGTCCCAGCCTCTTTTTGTTTGCAATTTTATAGAATGAGAAAACCCTCCTTCCTCAAGGTGTGTAGGGCGATAACCTAAGTGGGAGAATCTCTTAAGATTAACTCTGCTTTTTTATTTTCCGTAAACCGAATCTTTAACGAAAGCCACCTCTAACTACGCTCATCCTTTTTTCCTAAAACAACTAATATTCCAAGAAAAATATACGGATATGACAGAAGTGTCAATTCAAGAAATACTAAGCCAAATAATGAAGAATGTTCATCTGCAGAATTTCCGGCATCAAACATATATTTACCAATTAACAAATAACTAGTAGTATAACCTTTCTGCTCCTTTACTTTAAAACGTTCAAAACGAACGAAAGTTAAACAAATTAACCATTAAGTAACTAAAATTTATTCCTGTCCTATTGAAAAAATCCACTCAATCGGTTGAAAAGAAGCAATCTTTTAAAAAACAGCCATTTTTCATTGATTCCAGAAGATATAAACAGAACTTTCAGAAAATATATTGAATTGCGAAAAAAACTATGCTAGGCTATGTATCATGCAGAATGAAGTTAAAACTTCAAAAATAAAATAAAAAAGGACGTACTTCTTTGATGGATAATCAAACAATTCACCAAGTCATTCAACATAAATACCAGGAGCTTTCAAAGAGTCAGCAGAAGGTAGCTGTCTTTATTCTCAAAAATATGCAGACTGCAGGTATTCATTCAGCTGCATATGTGGGGGATAGGGCAGGGGTAAGTGAAACGACGGTTATCCGCTTTTGCTACGCTATAGGATTATCGGGTTATGCTGAGTTGCAGCGTGAGATTACGATGCATTTATTCAATGAAGGAAATACTAGTAGCTTGCAAAATTATTTGCAATCAAAGCAGGCACTTTTTGAAACGCCGAGGTTTTATGAAAAAACGATGGGAAAGGATGCATCTAGCATTTTAAACGTTGCAAAGAATATTAACGAAGAAGATTTTAATCGTGCTTCCATCCTGCTGCATACGAAGAAAAAAATTTATATTGTTGGGAATGGTTCGTCCCATTTAGCGGCACAATGGTTGTATTTTACGTTAAATATGCTACGTCCTAACGTCGTGATTTTAGATTTTGATACAAGTGAAATCATTAGAGCATTACAAGAAATTGATGAAGATAGTGTGGTCATTATTTTATCGTTCCATCGCTATTTTAAAGAGCCGATTCAATTTGCGGCTGAAATTCAAGAAAAGCATTGTGAAATCATTGGCATTACGGATTCTAAAATTGCACCTATTACACAATATGCGACGATTACTTTTATAAATGAACAACAAGAAATGTCTACGATTGATGCAATGCCAGCACTGATTTCATTTTTAAATACATTAATTGCAGGTATGACTGCACAGGACCACGACTATTATGAAAATCAACGCGTAAAATATGATGATTTCCAAAATAGCTTTTTAGCAAATCGATGGAGTTGAATAATATGAATCAAGTATTACCAAACTTACAGCCGAGATTGGCAGAGATTTTTACACATTTACATGAGCATCCGGAAATTAGCTGGCAGGAAAAGCAGACAACGAAATACATCGCCAATTTGTTGAAGGAGGCACAGATGGAGCCTCAGTTATTCGAAGATATGACCGGACTGTATGTAGATATTGGGAAAGGAACACCGAGCGTCGGATTTCGTACGGATATCGATGCACTATGGCAGGAAGTAGATGGTGAATTTAAGGCGAATCATTCTTGTGGTCATGATGGTCATATGACGATGGCTATTGGGACAGCACTAGCGTTGAAGGATATGGAGCATTTGCTTCCCGGTGCAGTACGTATTCTTTTTCAGCCTGCTGAAGAAAAGGCACAAGGTGCTCGAGCATTCGTTGATAAGGGGCTTATTGATCATCTAGAATACTTATTTGGTGTCCATGTTCGTCCGTTGAAAGAATTACGGGACGGAACGTACGCCCCGGCCTTGTACCACGGTGCGGCAAAGCTTTTTACAGGGACTATTATTGGAGAAGAGGCTCATGGCGCACGACCTGAACTTGGCATTAATGCTATTGAGGTAGGATCCGCAATTATTGAAGGTTTACAAAAAATCTGGACAGACCCTAATGTCTCTTCGTCAGTCAAAGTGACGCAATTTAATGCAGGAGGAACCTCTACAAATATTATTCCTGGGAAAGCAACATTTAGCATTGATGCACGGGCACAAACAAATGAAGTAATGGAGGCTCTCACGGATGGTGTTGAACGTGTAAAAGCATCGGTTGAAGCGATGTATGGAGCCAAAATTTCTTTAACTGTAGATGCACATATCGTTGCAGCATTAGTGAATGATGAGGCCTTACAGCATATGAATTCCGCAATTGTTGACGTAGTTGGGGAAAACGCATGTGCTCCACCAGTCGTTACTCCTGGAGGAGAGGATTTTCATTTTTATACGTATGAGCGTTCGAATCTTAAAGCAACAATGCTTGGCTTAGGTTGTGGTGTAACACCAGGCTTACATCATCCGAAAATGACCTTTAATCGAGAGCGGCTTATTACAGGAGTGAACATTATTACGAGAGCAATTTTACGAGCTTTATAGAACGAGCCGTTCATATAGGATTTAGATATAGAAAGAAGTGATAGGGTGATAGACATAAGGGAAATAAGGACAATCGAACAGCTGGAACAAGTTCAGCAATTGGAATTTAACATTTGGGGCATGCCCTCCATTCCCATTCATCAAACGTTAACCGCTGTGAAAAACGGTGGGATCGTTGTGGGTGCCTATGATGATGAAAAATTAGTTGGCTTTAGCTATGGCTTTTCGGGGTTTCGAGAGGGCAAAAGCTATTTGTGCTCCCATATGTTGGGGATAGACAAAAATTACCGCTCTCAAGGAATCGGTGAAAAATTAAAATATGCCCAGCAAGCCATTGCTATAGAACGGGGCTATGATTTAATGGTATGGACCTTTGATCCGCTGGAAACACGTAATGGTTATCTTAATCTCTCCAAATTAAATGGTATTTGTTATACGTATATAGAAAATTGCTATGGAGAAATGCAGGATGGTTTAAATAAGGGGTTACCTTCCGATCGTTTTGAGGTGAGCTGGTATATAGCCTCAGATTACGTCAATAAAAGCGTTTCAATAGATGCAAAGAATGCCATACCAGTGGCTAGCTGTGTACAAAATGAACAAGGATTCCTACGTTTGGAAATAACAGAAAATTTAAAATATAATGGCGATTTATATACGCTTCCTGTACCAAAGGATTTTCAAGCATTGAAGTTGCAAGACCCGACATTAGCATTGGACTGGCGCATCAAAACGAGACGCTTATTACAACAATTATTTGCACAGGGTTATGCAGCTGTTCAATTGCAACAACAAGAGAACTACAACGAGTATGTTCTCGTTAAATTAGAAACTTTAGGACTGAAAGGGGCAAAACAATATGAAAATAACGGAATTTACCATTAGACATTTAAAAATGAAATTAAAAGAACCATTTACAACAAGCTTTGGCACATTTGATGATAAGGATTTTTTAGTTATAGAGGCTAAAGATGAATCAGGAACAATCGGTTGGGGAGAATCTGTTGCCTTCCATTCTCCTTGGTACAACGAGGAAACATTACAAACGAACTGGCACATGCTAGAAGATTTCTTAATTCCTCTTATTTTAAATAAAAAGCTTCAGCATCCGGATGAGGTCAATGAGCTATTTAAACCGATTCGTAAAAATAATATGGCGAAATCAACGATAGAAGGTGCTATTTGGGATATTTACGCCCAACAGACGAATCAATCTCTCTCGGCTGCACTTGGTGGCAAAAAGGACAATATTGAAGTTGGGATCAGTATCGGTATTCAAAAATCGATCGAGGACTTAGTAGAGTTAGTAGATGGTTTTGTGAATGAAGGCTATAAACGAATGAAAATTAAAATCAAACCGGGTTGGGATGTAGAAGTAATGCGTACATTACGTGAGACGTTCCCTGATGTGGCGTTTATGGCGGATGCGAACTCAGCTTATCGTCTCACAGATGCTGAAACGCTCAAACAGCTAGATGCTTTTAATTTAACAATGATTGAGCAGCCATTGGCGTCAGATGACATTATTTATCACGCAGCTTTACAAAAATTAATCGATACGCCTATCTGCTTGGATGAAAGTATCCATTCATTAGAGGATGCTCGTAAAGCTGTTGAGTTGGGCAGTACTAAAATTATTAACATAAAAATTGGTCGTGTTGGTGGCTTAACAGAAGCTAAGAAAATACATGATTATTGCGAGGCAAATGACATTCCGGTTTGGTGTGGAGGCATGCTGGAGTCGGGTATTGGTCGTGCACATAATGTGGCGTTAACTACATTATCGAATTTTATTTTACCTGGCGATACAGCAGGCTCCAGCCGATATTGGGAAAAAGATATTATCAATCCAGAAGTTGTGGTGAAGGACGGTTATATTAAAGTTCCTCAAAAAGCGGGTATCGGCTATGAAGTAAATAGAGAGACGGTCGACTTGTTTACAGTAGCACAGAAAACTTATAAATAATGTGACTTCCGCTGAAATAGAGGAACTCAGGCTAAGAACTTAACATCCAGTGAAAACGCCTGATTGACCAACATCGTGCTGTTGTTGGCGCTACGCTTTCACGCAAAAGATATGTGTTGGCCTATAGCCCCAGCGGATGTCACGGAATTATGCCGAGGCATAATTGATTTAAATAGAAAAGCAGGTGTTCTATGAAAAAAAGTTGGCAGATAGGTGGCGCATTTGTAGGATTAATCGTTGGTGCTGGCTTCGCATCAGGACAAGAAATTATGCAATACTTTACGAGTTTTGGTCTTTACGGTATTACAGGCGGAATTGTCGCAACAATCGCTTTTGCTTTTTTAGGGATGAGTCTAGCACAATTAGGAGCAGATTCACAAACGACTTCTCATAAAGAGGTAATCTATCAAATTGGTGGGCGCTATGTTGGCGTACTATTAGATATAGTCATAACGTTCTTCTTATTTGGTGTGGCGGTTGTTATGTTTGCGGGATCAGGGTCAACGTTTGAGCAAATGTTTGGTATGAACCCGATGATCGGCAGCATTTTCATGGTAATCATTACGATTTTAACGCTGTTATTAAATGTAAAAAATATTATTAATATAATAGCTTTAGTGACGCCATATTTAATGGGGATCGTTTTTATTATATTAATTTATTCTATTTTCACAATGGACTTAACAATTGCAGAACAGAATGTGCTCGCGAAAGAGCAATCATCTGCGGCTTCCAATTGGCTAGTAGGGGCACTTCTCTATGTATCTTATAACATAGCTGCTGGTACAGCGATGCTGATTGTTATGGGGGGAACGGTTAAAGAGCGCAAGATTGCTGGTTTAGGCGGTTTTCTTGGTGGTATTATGCTTGGAGTTTTAATCATACTTATTAATATTGCCTTATTCGTTAAAATGGACGTAGTTGGTGGGACAGCAATGCCAACATTAGAGCTAGCCAAACAAATTCATCCTGTAGTGGGGATCTTAATGTCTATTGCTTTATTAGGTATGATGTACAATACGGCAGTAGGGATGCTTTACGCATTTACTGTACGTTTTATAGCGCCTGACCATAAATATTTTAAAATAGGAATCGTGGTAATTGGTTTAATAGGCTTTGTTGCGAGTTTAGTAGGGTTCACGACATTAGTTGGAAAGGTTTATTCATCAATGGGCTATCTAGGTTTTGCATTAATTATTGCAATCATCATCTCTTGGTTACGTAGAATACCAAAAGCTTCATAACTATGTTTTGTAGATTCTCTAGTGTTTTTGTACAGCACTAGGGAATTTTTTTGAATTTTAGTAATAAAAACAAGGTGGAAAGCATACAGTAATTGTAGGTTTTTATTGTGGCAGTTTCATAATTCTCCTTTATGTAAATTAAATTCTCGAAAAAACAAATAAAATCTATATAGATGCTAGACACTGAATTTTCAGAATGCTATATTAATGGTGTCATAGTTTTTATAATTAGGAAAAATAAGGGGTCTTCATTATATTAAACTTATGTCATATGCATAAGTTGATTGAAGTGGAGACTGGGCGACTCCCCGGGGATCAACGTCACAGATAAGACCTTGGAGCGAGTGAAGCGGCTCATCGGACGCTCCCAGGAAATTGCCCAGTCGGAACGGCAATCAACCACACATTATAGCGATGCCCCCTACAAGCTTTTCTAATTATAAGAAGTGATGGAGTAAAGAGTTATAAGAAGGATGATAGATGCCTATGGTAAAGAAAACATTAAAACAACGCATTGTTGACGCTTCTGTAGTGCTATTTCAGCAAGATGGCTATCACAATGTAACTGTTGATCGCATTGTTGAATACATTGGTGCATCGAAGGGTGGATTTTATCATAATTTTAAATCGAAAGATGAACTGCTGTATGAAATTCACGATGTATTTATTTCGTATGTGATTAAACAGTCACAGGAGGCATATGACAAATACGATACACCGATTACACGTTTATGTGCAATGCTGCAAACACTAACACAAGTGTTTGATATGTATCAAGCGCATATTACGGTTTTTTACGAGGAAAGTCATTCCTTAGCACAGGAATATAGTGAAATCATTCATAAAAAACGAGATCAATATCGGGATATTTTACAAAAAGTCATAGAGGAAGGCCAGGAAACAAAGGATTTTCGTACAGAACTACCTTGTACTATTGTAACGATGGCTATTGTGGGGATGATTAACTGGACATATAAATGGTTTAAGCAATCAGGTCCATTAACAATGGAGGAAATTACAGAAGTCTTTATGGATATGATATTGCGTGCGATTGTCACTGAACAAGCAATGGAAGAAGCAGTTCAATTTATGGTCAAGGGGAAGCCAGCAACGACTGGTTTTATTAATATTTAAAACAAACCGACTAGTCGGTATTAGCTTCTTTCAATGGATATCTAAACACCCGTTGAAATAAAGGAACTCAGTCTAAGTCCGCTCTGTGGGAACGACTGAATGACCAGCATCACGTTGGCCCAAAGCCTCCGGCGAGTGTCACGGAGTTATGTCGAGGCATAATTGATTTATTACAGCTGTCATCTGAACGAAATCTGCTATGGCAAATTAAACATTAGGGGGACTGGGGATGAACTTTGAACTAACGAAAGAGCAAGAGATGATTCGAGATATGGTACGTGACTTTGCTGAAAAAGAAATTAAACCGTATGCTCGTGAGGTTGACGAGACATCGACGATGAGAATAGAGAGCTTTAAAAAGATGGCAGAGCTAGGCTTATTAGGGATCCCGTTTCCTGAAGAGTACGGCGGTTCAGGCGGAGATACTGTTTCCTATGCACTTGCTGTTGAAGAAATTGGTCGTGCATGTGGCGGCACAGGATTAAGCTATGCAGCCGCAGTTAGCTTAGGTGCTTCGCCTATTTACAATTTCGGCACAGAGGAGCAAAAGCAAGAATGGCTTGTTCCGTTAGCGAAGGGAGAAACATTAGGTTCGTTTGGTCTAACAGAGCCAAATGCAGGTTCAGATGCTGGTGGAACACTTACAACAGCTGTAATTGATGGTGATGATTACATCATTAATGGTGAAAAATGCTGGATCACAAACGCGGGCTTTGCACGCCAAATTATTGTGACAGCAGTAACAGGTAAACGTGAAGATGGTAAAAAAATTATTTCATCTATCATTGTACCAACTAACACTCCTGGCGTAACGATCAACTGCAATTACGACAAAATGGGCGTACGTGGTTCCAATACTTGTGAGATTATTTTGCAAAATGTTCGTGTACCAAGGGCTAATCTTTTAGGGGATGAAAAACGAGGATTTAGCCAATTTTTAAATACGTTAGACGGTGGGCGTATTTCTATTGCTGCATTATCAGTAGGAATTGCACAGGCAGCTTATGAGAAAGCATTAAAATACGCTAAAGAACGTGAACAATTTGGTGCACCTATATCAAAACTTCAGGCAATACAATTTAAATTAGCTGATATGGCAATGGAGATAGAGCTTGCACGTACGTTAGTACATAAGGCGGCATGGCTTAAAGATCAAAAGAAACCATTCGGGAAGGAAGCGGCAATGGCAAAATTATTTGCCTCTGAAATGGGCTTCCGCACTTGTAATCAAGCAATTCAAATTCACGGTGGTTCAGGGTATATGAAAGAATACGACGTAGAGCGTCATTTGCGTGACATTAAGTTAATGGAAATCGGCGAGGGAACGTCTGAAATTCAACGTCTCGTTATTTCTCGTCTAATTGGCTGTTAGTCATAATCAATTATGCCTCGGCATAATTGCATCCGGAATCGGCTTTGTGCAGGCACAAAGCACTCCTTTCCGATTCCGTGACATCCGCCGGAGGTTTTGGGCCAACGTGATGTTGGTCACTCAGTCGTTGCCACAGGACGTGGCGGTCTTAGACTGAGTTCCTCTATTTCAGCGGGTGTTTGGACATTCGCTGAAAAGAGCTTAAGTCCGCATTCATCTCAACACCTATAGAGGTGGGGGATGAATGCTGAAAGAAGTTAAATAGCGTAAAAATAAGGGGGATTTTCATGGCAGAACTTGTGTATCAAACTATTGGTCAATTGCTAGATGAACAATCTAAACAATACCCACAACGCGAAGCATTAGTGTATGCAGATAGGGATTTACGTATGACTTATGAGGAGCTCAATCGGCAAAGTCGTTTAGTCGCTAGAGGGTTGATGTCTCTTGGGATAGAGAAGGGTGAGCATATTGCAGTTTGGACGACTAATGTTCCAGAATGGGTGCAGCTGCAATTTGGTACAGGTAAAATGGGAGCCCCAATCGTCACTGTAAACACTAATTATCGTTCAAGCGAGTTGGAATATTTATTGAAGCAATCCGATGCAAAAACGATTATTTTAATTGAAAATTATCGAGACCATTCTTTTATAAATACACTGCAAGAGTTATGTCCAGAGCTTATACATTGTGAACCAGGTAATTTGCAATCAGAGCGACTACCTTTATTAAAAAATGTTATTTTAATTGGCGAGACAAAATATCCCGGAGTGTTAAACTGGTCGGATGTGTTATCTGCTGCAGAGCAAATAACAGAGGAGCAATTAGATCAAAGACAGCAAGCACTTCATTATGATGATGTTATTAATATTCAATATACTTCAGGAACAACAGGTTTTCCGAAAGGTGTTTTGTTAACGCATTACAACTTAGTTAATAATGCGATTAATATTGCAGAATGTATGCGTTTAACTTACGAAGATCGCTTGTGCATCCCTGTCCCATTCTTCCATTGCTTTGGATGTGTAATTGGAACATTAGCGATTACTACTAGTGGTGGGACGATGGTACCAGTACAAGAATTTTCACCTACTGAGGTGTTACAAACGGTTGAAAAAGAAAAGTGTACCGCGTTACATGGCGTACCAACGATGTTCATTAGTGAGCTTAATTTACCGAATTTTTCGTCTTTTGATCTATCAACGTTGCGTACTGGAGTAATGGCTGGCTCTAACTGTCCGATCGAGGTTATGAAAGCCGTTATCGACAAGATGGGCATGAAGGATATTACGATTTGTTACGGGCAAACAGAAGCCTCACCTGTTATTACACAAACGAGAGCTGATGACCCGCTACTGTTAAAGGTTGAAACAGTTGGCCGCGCACTGCCAAATCTAGAAGTTAAAATTGTCATTCCTGGTACGAACGAAGAAGCTGCGCCGAATGAACAAGGGGAGCTATGTACGAGAGGCTACCAAGTCATGAAAGGTTACTATAATAACCTAGAAGAAACGCTTCTTGCAATAGATGAGGATAACTGGCTGCATACTGGGGATTTGGCAACGATGGATGAGGCGGGCTATGTACGTGTAACAGGGCGTTTAAAAGATATGATTATTCGTGGCGGTGAAAATATATCTCCTCGAGAAATAGAAGAATTCCTTTACACACACACCAAAATTGCAGATGTACAGGTTGCAGGTGTTCCCGATCCTGTTTATGGAGAGGAAGCGGCAGCTTGGATTATTTTGCGAGAAGGAGAGCAGGCAACAGAGGAAGAGATTCGAGATTATTGTCGGGATAAAATCTCTAGACATAAAATACCACGACATATTTTCTTTATCGAGGACTATCCGATGACTGCATCTGGAAAAGTGCAAAAGTTTAAATTACGAGAAAATTTTGTTCCAACAGTGAAGTAAGAAGGGGGTTAGTCTTATGTTTAAGAAGGTGTTAATTGCCAATCGTGGAGAAATAGCTAGACGTGTTATTAGAACATGCAAACGACTAAATGTTCAAACAGTTGCGGTGTATTCTGAGGCAGACGCTGAAAGCTTACATGTGAAGGATGCTGATGAGGCGTTCTGCCTTGGAAAGCCACCTGTTGCCCAAAGCTATTTAAATATTGATCGTATTCTTGAAGTAGCGAAGGAAAGCGGCGCTGAAGCAATTCATCCTGGCTATGGCTTGTTATCAGAAAACGCTGAGTTTGCTAAACGTTGTACAGAAGCGGGCCTCTTATTTATTGGGCCGAGCGCGGACGTAATTGCTTCGATGGGTAGTAAATTAGAAGCTCGGAAAACAATGAAAGCTGCCGGTGTACCGATTGTTGATGGTGTAGAGACGCCGGTGAAAGATGTCGAGGAAGCTATTGAAATTGCTACCCGTCTAGGCTATCCGATTATGTTAAAAGCCTCTGCTGGCGGTGGGGGCATCGGCATGCAGCTCGTTGAAAATGCCGAGCAATTAGCAAAAGCCTTTGAGGGGAATCAAAAGCGTGCACAGTCATTCTTTGGTGATGGCACGATGTATATGGAACGATTTATTGCGGATCCTCATCACGTCGAGGTACAAATTATTGCAGACCATGAAGGCAATGTCGTACCACTATTTGAACGTGAGTGTTCGATTCAACGTAGAAATCAAAAAGTAGTGGAGGAAGCGCCATCTCCATTCATTTCTGAGGAAACAAGAAAAAGAATGCTAGATGCGTCAGTTAAGGCAGTTCAGCATATTGGCTATGTGAATGCTGGTACGATTGAGTATTTAGTAGATGCGGAGCAAAACTTTTATTTCTTAGAGATGAATACACGCCTACAAGTGGAACATCCAGTGACGGAGGAAATTACAAAGCTAGATCTTGTGGAGGAGCAATTAAAAATTGCGGCAAAACAACCGCTAGCATTTACCCGCGATAGTATACAAAGAAAAGGGCATGCGATTGAAGTACGTATTTACGCCGAAAATCCGTCAACCTTTTTCCCTTCTCCAGGCACTATTACGGCATTTGAATTGCCTACAGGTGAAGGTATCCGCCATGAATGCGGCGTAGAGGCTGGCACTGTGGTAACACCTTTTTACGACCCAATGATTAGCAAATTAGTCGTGTGGGGAGAAACACGGGCAATTGCGTGTGAAAGACTGATTGAGGCACTTAACGCGTATAAAGTAGAAGGTATTCAAACAAATATTCCGATGTTGTTGAAAACAGTGACACATGAACAATTTTTAAAGGGCTATACAACAACTAAATTTGTGGATGAGTATTATTTACCTCAATTAGCAGAGACGAAGTAAGAACATTTATCCTCATTCAGCGGATTCCTGCTGAATGAAGATAAAGGCCTCAGGCGGATGTCACGGATTTTAAAAGGAATGAATTGTGCGTGCACAATTCAAAATCCGGACGCAATTACGCCAAGGCGAAATTGATAAAAGCATTCGCACTTAAACAATGAGTGCGGATGCGTTATTCATACATTTGGAGGGGTTTACAATGGCAACAGTTAAAGCGAGCATGGCAGGAACAGTATGGAAAATCGTTGTAACAGAGGGCGAGAAAGTGACTGCAGGACAAGATGTTGCAATTTTAGAGTCGATGAAAATGGAGATTCCTATTGCAGCAGAAGAAGATGGCGTAGTTACAAAAATCATTGCGAATGAAGGGGATTTCATTAACGTAGATGACGATATTTTAGAAATCGAATAAGGAGGCTTCTTTATGCATCTACCAAAGCATGTAACGTTAAAGGAAGTTGGTCCTCGTGACGGCTTGCAAAATGAGAAAACGCATATTGCAACTGCCGATAAAGTACAGCTAGTAAATTTACTTAGTCAAACTGGATTGAATTATATCGAGGTAACGTCTTTTGTGCATCCGAAGTGGATTCCACAGCTGGCTGATGCAGTGGAGGTTCTTCAAGCTATTAAACGCCAAAAAGATATCACGTATGCGGCACTAGTACCGAACATGCGTGGCTTAGAACGTGCATTGCAAGCTGAAGTAGACGAAGTGAACGTTTTTATGTCGGCAAGTGAGAGCCATAACCAAAGTAATATTAATAAATCAATCGATGAAACATTTCCGATATTACAGGAAGTTGTGGACGGCGCAAAGGCAGCGCATAAAAACGTACGGGGCTATATCTCAACGGTGATTGGGTGCCCGTATGAAGGTTACATACAACCAGAAAAAGTTTTGCGAGTAACAGAAAAATTACTGGAAATGGGCGTCGATGAAATTTCTCTTGGTGACACGATTGGTGTTGGTGTACCGACACAGGTGGAAAGTCTTTTAGAAGAATTATTAAAAAGATACCCTGTAGAAAATTTTGCGATGCATTTTCATGATACACGTGGCACAGCGCTAGCAAATATCGTTAAATCTTTAGAAATGGGCATTACGAAGTTTGATAGTGCATTTGGTGGACTTGGGGGCTGTCCATATGCCAAAGGAGCATCAGGTAATGTGGCTACGGAAGATTTAGTGTATTTATTAGATGTGATGGGGATTAAAACGGGTGTAGAACTGAATAAAGTGCTAGAGGCTGCACTGTTTATTGAACAGAAACTAGGAAAGGCCGTTGCCTCTAAACAAATGACGATTGCCCGTAATGAAAGGAGTACGAGTCAAATATGACGCAACTCGTTCGTTTTGAAGTATTAGATAATTGCATTGGGCTTATTACCCTTTCAAGACCGGAAGCTGCAAATGCGATGTCTGTACAATTGCTCCAAGAACTTAGCACGACACTCGACAACATAAATGGTGATCCGGCAGTGCGAGTCGTCCTACTAACAGGAGTGGGGGAAAAAGCCTTTTGCGCAGGAGCAGATTTAAAAGAGCGTAAAGGGATGCCAGACAGACAAGTAAAGCAGATAGTGCAATTAATCGGAGCAACAGTGGCAAAAGTAGAATCACTTGCCCAACCAGTTATTGCCGTATTAAATGGCGCTGCTTTTGGTGGCGGACTCGAGCTAGCGTTAGCCTGTGACTTACGCCTAGCAGCTGCCCATGCCAAGATAGGCCTTACGGAAACATCTCTCGGCATCATCCCGGGGGCAGGAGGTACACAACGCCTTCCACGACTAATTGGCATTGGAAAAGCGAAGGAATTAATTTATACAGCGCGTCGATTAAATGCAGAGGAAGCAAGAAGTTACGGCATTGTAGAGTATGTTCATGAGGGACATGAAGTACTTGAAAAGGCACAGCAGCTTGCACTTGAAATGGCAAAAAATGCTCCACTTTCTTTAGTACAGGCGAAAATCGCCATGAATCAAGGTGTTGAAGTCGATTTAGCTACTGGTTTAAAAATCGAATCACTTGCATATAATGCTCTGATTCCTACAGAAGATCGATCAGAAGGCTTACTTGCTTTCCAGGAAAAGAGAACACCGCAATATGTAGGGAAATAACGACCTGATAATTAATTTTGAAAGGTTTTAAAGTAGGATATCAAAATATTGGCATATCATCAAAAAGTGAGGCTAGGTGACTCCTTTGGGCTCTCCAAAGAAGCGCTTAGTCGTAATGGAAAGCAACCCCGCGATAAGGTGATGACATGGGGGTTGAATCTCTAATAGATTTTGGTCCATCATCAGAAGTTTAGAGTGACTTTTTGTTAAAACATATGCAAAGCATATAGGTTGATCTTCGTTACGACTGGGCGACTCTTGGGGATCAGCGATAGAGGAACGAAGGCTAAAAGCATCACATCCTGTGATAACGCCTTCGTGGCCAACATCGTGTTGGCCCGAGACCCTGCAGCACATCGGATGTTTTCTATGCGAAAGCGAAGCGGCAGCAACAAAGCGCCCAGCCTCCACATTATGATGACGAACCAAAATCTAGGTATATTATTAATTATTTATGCTAAGACGTAACCGATTGGGCAAAAGGAGGAAATAACTATGAGCAATGTACCGACAGAAAATAAGACGAAAACAATGAAGGAACAAATTTTAGCAGGTGGCCTGCCAAAATATCACGATAAAAATGCACAACAAGGAAAGCTATTTGTACGTGAACGACTCGAATTATTATTAGATGATGGGCTTCAATCAGAAGATGGCTTGTATGCGAACTGCTTAGCAGGAGACCTACCAGCAGATGGCGTTATCACAGGAATCGGTAAAATCCATGGTCGTACTGTTTGTGTTTTAGCAAATGATTCGACGATTAAAGCTGGCTCTTGGGGTAAACGTACAGTAGAAAAAATGATTCGTATTCAAGAAACAGCTGAAAAGCTAAATTGCCCATTACTGTATCTAGTCGATTCAGCAGGTGCACGTATTACTGACCAATTAGAAATGTTTCCGGGTCGCAGAGGAGCAGGACGCATTTTCTATAATCAGGTAAAGCTTTCAGGTAAAATTCCTCAAATATGCTTACTGTTTGGCCCTTCTGCGGCAGGCGGTGCCTATATCCCTGCATTTTGCGATATCGTCGTCATGGTAGAGGGCAACGCATCGATGTATTTAGGGTCTCCTCGTATGGCGGAAATGGTTATAGGCGAGAAGGTAGATTTGGAAACGATGGGTGGAGCAAAAATGCACTGTTCTGTTTCTGGTTGTGGAGATGTGCTTGCTAAATCGGAACAGGAAGCTATTTCCTATGCTCGTAAATACTTGAGCTATTTCCCGAATAACTATGCAGAGCGTAGTAAGGTAGAAGCTCCAAAACCACCAGCTTCATTTGAAAAATCGATTGATGAGCTAATACCGAAAAATCAAAACGTTCCTTTTGATATGTATAAGCTAATTGAACGCATTATTGATGAAGATTCGTTTTGTGAAGTGAAAAAATTATTCGCTCCTGAATTAATTACAGGGCTAGGGCGCATTAATGGGCAATCTGTTGGAATTATCGCCAATCAACCGCGCGTAAAGGGGGGCGTTTTGTTCCACGATTCAGCTGATAAAGCTGCAAAGTTCATTTCACTTTGTGATGCGTTTAATATTCCGCTTCTTTTCCTTGCCGATGTACCAGGCTTTATGATTGGTACGCAGGTTGAAAAAGCAGGAATAATACGCCATGGTGCGAAAATGATTTTTGCAATGAGCGAGGCAACCGTTCCTAAATTAACGGTCATTGTTCGGAAGGCATACGGTGCAGGGCTGTATGCAATGGCAGGTCCTGCTTTTGAGCCAGACTGCTGTATTGCATTATCCAATGCACAAATTGCTGTAATGGGCCCTGAAGCCGCAGTTAACGCAGTATATGCCAATAAAATTGCTGAACTCCCAAAAGAGGATCAGGCACGCTTTATCGCAGAGAAACGCAAGGAATACCAAGAGGAAATCGATGTCTATCGTCTAGCTTCAGAGCTGATCATAGATGACGTTATTGAGCCAAATGATTTAAGAAAAGCACTTGAATCACGCTTAGAGCTTTACATGTCAAAATATTTATTATTCTCGGAACGTAAACATGGAGTAAATCCAGTATAAATGAAAAAAAGCTCTTATTGTAACGGGTTCGGTAGATGAGTACAAAAAACTAAATGGAACTATTAAAAGAAGTTCGATTCGCATATGAATTGGACTTCTTTTATTTATTGATATATAAGGGTTCTTACGGCTTTAGTAGATAAATTAACAGCATAATTTGCAAACCTATTAGCAAGAGGCTGCTGTTCAGTAAACAGTATTTGAAACTATCCATTTTAGTTATGTATTATTTTGATAAAATGTTCATTCATTAAACTTTTCCCAAACATATTACATAAAATTAATTTAAAAAATTAAAAAATTAAAAAATTTAAGCCAAATCACGCTGCCTCTTGTCTAATAGATGAAAACCAAAACGAAAGGAGGGATTAAGGTGAAACTCGAACGTTTAGTAAAGAAGGCACAAAAAGGTGATGATAAAGCCTATTTAATGCTTTTCCAACAGTACGAAACGGATATTTATAGAATGGCTTATGTCTATGTAAAAAATAAAGAAGATGCATTAGATCTCGTTCAAGAAGTGGCCTATCAATCATTTAAGAAAATCAGTACATTGAAAAAAACAGAGTATTTTAAGACTTGGCTCATGAAAATTACGATTAATTGTGCATTGAACTTAATCAATAAAAATAAAAAGGTAATTCCGCTAAATTCAAACTTTGAAGTGCTTATTGGGTCAGAAGATGAAGATATTGCACTTACTGTATCTTTACACGAACTGATTGATACTTTAAAAGAGGATGAAAAGAGTGTCATTTTACTAAAATATTACGATGATCGTACATTAAAGGAAATTTCAGAGATATTAGACATCCCACTAGGAACCTTAAAATCTGTCCTATACCGTGCTTTGGGCAAGCTTCGTCAAAATTTAAAGGAGGTAGGTAACTATGGATAATCACCTTAAGCAAGAGCTATCAAAAATAGAAATACCCGTAGAAATTCATGATAGAAGTAAGTTGGGAATTAATAAAGCAAAGTCTGAAATGGGGGGCAAACTGAATCGTTTTGTAAAAAAACGATTGGCAATAGCTGTTATTTCTGCTTGTTTAATGATTCCAACAGGTGCATTTGCTTATCAAGCATTACTTGCCGATGATTTATATGGTTCATTTGATAATTTAAAAAAACATGCGATAAATGTCACGATGGAAAGTTATTTATTATTTAATGCAAAAATAGATCAAGCGAAAGGCGACCTAGGAAAAGAAGAGTTTAAACAATTTAAAAATTTATTAAGTGTATTTACAAGCGTAAAAATTGAATATGGCGATAAAAATGGAAACATAGATTATTCTCATCTCCCTGCAGAACAATTAGAAGAAATTAAAGTAGCATTGTCCGAAATTCAACCATTCTTTGATAAATTAAACGGACTACCATCAAGCAAAGAGATTTTAACTTCTGAAGAGTATGAACAATACATTCAAGCCTTATTAGACAATGAAACGATTAGGGCACAATTAGGGGTATCAGGTGCACTGGATGTCACTTCAATTCCTGCAGAGTCACAAGAGAAATTCATTAAAGCTCAAGAATACTTAAACTATGTAAATGAAAAACAAGTTGGAAATTGAATGATAGATTGAAGACAGCTGGGTAATAAAACATACCAAGGTAATTTCATTTTGCTTTACTTGCTATGAAGATGATGATTTACCTAAGTAATTCTGAAAACTTTCAAATTGCCTGTTGAAATAATCTTAAATTGTGACGATTCCATTTTGGAATTTATCCAAAAACCGCCTTTGTGTGTGTATGTTATTTAAATGGGGTTAATTGAAAAAGGAGCGATATCCGCTCTTTTTTTATTATTCTTATTGCATTTTTTTTGCGTATTCAGTTGTTGTTCTTTACGTTACTTACCATTTTGTACTTCTCAACCGAAGCCGTTAAGTTAATTGAGGCAGGTTTTTTATTTTGGGCTTTGAAATGTTAAATTCTCTTTTCTAGTCGAATCCAGACAGACATGAAGGTTACACAATTTGCGATAGTATGCTATAACTCTTTATCCATCTTATTATTACAACTTGCTTAGGGAAGCGGGGAATATTAAAATTATGTGAGGATTTAGGGAAGTAGGTGGTATAGGCATGACAAAAAATAGTATACATAGTGGAGCCAAGCTACCGTTACCTTATCGTTCATTAATAGATACATATTATTTACCGATAAAGATAGCAGGGTGGATCTTTTTTTGTATTTATTCAGTAATAGCTTTTTATAAACTAGTCATTGATCGTCTTGTAAATGTAGTCTTTATGTTATTCAATGGCGAATACTCTCTTGGTGAATTAGGGCTGTTTGATTATAGTAGCTGGCGATTAACGACAAATTTTATTCCCTTTGATACAATTCTCCGCTATATAAATTACGCTCAGTATTTTAATGTTGATATCATTATTATTAATTTACTCGGCAATTTATTAATATTTACCCCAATGGGCTTTTTACTACCACTATTATCAAAAAAGTGTCGCAAAGCTTGGATCGTTACTTGTATAGGATTTTTCTCAAGCCTAGCGGTAGAAACTGTCCAGTTTATTTTTACGGTAGGGTCTGCAGATATTGATGATTTAATTTTAAATACACTAGGAGCATGGCTTGGCTACCTAGCCTATAAAAGTATACTTATAAAACCTAAAAACAGATAGAAACAGTCCTTGCCAAAGGGCTGTTTTTTAGTGGTGAATTAACACCATTTATAAAGTAATAACAGTAATAATTTTTATTGAAATTATATAATGCTGTAATAAATGAACGAAAAAACAAATTTAACTATAGGCTTTTATACCTATTTTATCGAAAGTGGATTATTTCGTTAGGAGCTTAGTATTAATTTACTCTTGAATTTTATAAAGAAAATTCCGATAATTAAGGTACAGAAACTATTCAGAGAAGAAATTATCATATGTATTATTTAACTCGCATATTAAATAAGAAAGCCGAGGTGAATTATATGAAACTATCAAGTTTAATAGAACAAGAAAGACTGTCATCACACTATAACCGTAAAAAGATTTTACAACGAAAACAAGCAGGGGATGCATATCGAAAAAACGCATTGTATTTTCCGCCAAAGAAAAATCCGTTATTGCTTGAGCTAGAAAATTTACTTTTAGGGCATACAGATCAAGAACTCTATGAGCAACAAAAAGAGGAGTCTAAAGAAGTCACGCCTCAACAGCAAAAGATTATTCAAGATTTGCAACAAACGAAAAAGAATGTGCTCGCCCATGAGCAAACGCAAAAAGCTGAAGCTCTTGCGTATTCACAGCTAGATCATGTAGATGAGGAGACGTTACAAATTTTAGATCAGGTGAGGAATTCAGCGCTAGCACCCGCGCAGCCATCACCACAGGATTTACGTGTAGCGGCAAGTGCAAATGCTCAAATACAACACATTCAAGTGCAATTAAATGGTCAAGAGCTAGATGAGAATGAACTAGATGAGCCTGCTTTTGTACGTGAAGGTATTGATGTCAAAGTACCGGAACGTTTTACGAAGGAATTGAAATTGGATCCATTTGTAGATACAATTTTCGGTAAGAGTTATGCAGAGGCATATAAGGCGCGAACGTTTAAATACGCTTCTGAAAAATATGCTACTCATATCACTCATATTCATATGGCAAAAGAAGGCTATCGACCGGAAAATGGCTCCATGATCTCCATGATAGCCTAATGCTATAGATAGGAGAATTTTAACATGGCGAAGGCAAAGCAGGCGAAAACAAATGCGATAAGATTATTGGAACAACAAAAAATACATTTCGAAGTAATTGAATATGAGACTGGTGACGGCCAAGTTGACGGAATTTCAGTTGCTGAAAAAATTGGTCACCCAGTTTCTCATGTTTTCAAAACATTAGTAGCAAAGGCAAGTGCACAAAGGCTTTTTGTATTTGTTATTCCTGTAGCAGAAGAGCTTGATTTAAAGGCGGCTGCAAAGGTTATCGGAGAGAAAAAGATCGATATGCTCCCAGTCAAGGAGTTATTTGGTTTTACAGGCTATGTGCGAGGCGGGTGCTCTCCAGTCGGTATGAAGAAGCTTTATCCGACTGTTATCGATGCGTTAGCTCAAGAGCAAGGAAAGATTATTGTAAGTGCCGGAAAAATCGGCATGCAAATTCACGTACAGCTAGATGATTTAGTCGCTGTGACAAAGGCAAAAATTGCATCAATTACAACTACCCAAAAATGATATGCTGGGTAGTTTTTTTATTGTCAATTTGCGGAAGAGTCACTTAGATGAGCGATAAACTGCGCGGCTAATCGGGCACTATCCATTAATTCGAGAACATTACTTTCTATTTTGTTTTTTTATTGTACGTGCAGGGGTAAATATAATCGTTACTAATATTCCTAAATATAAAAGATACTTTAAATTTGTTGAATAGCCCAATAAATAAGGCATACCTATTAACATCATTGCTATACCAATTACAAACAAAACAGTCCCAATTTTTTTATCATACATCCCCCTCCAAACTTAAAAGTTCAACTTTGTTTTGGATATTCCTTTTTTATCCTATTCGTAAAAAATTAAAAGGTAGCTTTTCATTTTTTAAAAGGTTCCTTCATATAATGCAAGGCATAAGAAAGGGGGACCAAAATTGAACGGAAATGTGACTTATTACTATGGACACGCACTGACTGGGCAAGGAGTTAAACATTTATATAAAGAAATGATGGATGAGGCAGAATTAGTTTATATTTTGCAGGGGGCACCGACGTTTAAAGGATCTGAGCTTCTTAAAGAGCTTGGGTATTTTTATGTGAAGCAGGGCTTTGCGGTGGAGTGGTTTAAGCATGCTTTGCTGGAGGATGTTGTAGAGGCAGTATACGTTCAAGGTTGTAATCGATTATTTGTATGGTCATCGGAGTGGGGGATTGAACCGACTTTTCTTGGCACAAAGCATCGAGTAATGTCATTTTATGATTGCTTAGAAGAAATCCAGCTTGAAAAGGTTGGCGAACAGCTCGCTAATACGATGACGGAACGAGAGTCATGGCGTGAGAAGTGCATTTCGTCGCTTACTAAAGCTATAAAGATTCATGATGATTGGGAAGTAGTGACACAGAACTGTATGAACTGGGAGGCATTAAATGACCAGGTTGAACATTTAAAGGCAGATGTTTTCCAATCGATGGTCTTAAATAAAACAGGTATGCGCACGCATCGCTTACTCGGAACATTAACACCGAGGGGGGCCGAAAATACAGTAGATAGTATAACGAAAAATGTATCTCGGAGATTGATGATTAAAGGAAAGCCGGGTACAGGCAAATCTTCGTTAATGAAAGGCTTAGCAGACGAAGCGAATGCGAGAGGGCTAGATGCCCAAATTATTTGGTGTGGCTTGGATGCAAACTCTGTTGATATGGTTCTTATCCCGGAATTAAATTTCTGCATCTTTGATAGTACGGATCCTCATATCTTTGATCCAGAGGACGGCAGACTAGGGGATGAAATTTTTGATATAGGGAAACATTGCGCAATTTCACAGGAAGCAGAGGCGCAAATTGAAGATATTCGAGCAAAGTATAAAGAAGCAATGCAGGATGCAATGGGTTATTCGAAGCGTTATGCGGAAGCGGAGTATACAATCCGTCGCTTAATAGATAATTGTCTATCGTCATCTCTTTGGCGAGAAAAAACTGCCCCACTATTCGAAAGATTAACAAAGTAATTTTTCTTATCACATGCATGTGCTACACTAGGAGCTAGAACAGTTTTCCTAGGAAAGGATGATACGCTTGTCAAAAGTATTGAATGCATTTTTAGATGAAAACCTACAAGACTTACATGAACAAGGTTTATACAATGAAATTGATCCAGTAGAGGGAGCAAACGGACCCATTATTCAGGTACGTGGCAAAAATCTAATTAATCTATCCTCAAACAACTATCTTGGCTTAGCAACGAATGGAGAATTAAAGCGTATTGCCAAAGAAACAATAGAGACATATGGTGTGGGGGCTGGAGCAGTCCGTACGATTAACGGTACACTTGATTTACACATAAAATTAGAGGAAAAGCTTGCTGAATTTAAAGGAACAGAGGCAGCGATCTCCTATCAATCTGGTTTTAACTGTAATATGGCAGCTATTTCAGCTGTTATGGATAAAAGTGATGCGATTCTTTCAGACCAATTAAACCATGCATCGATTATCGATGGCTGTCGTTTATCACGTGCGAAAATTATTGCCTATAATCACTCCGATATGGATGATTTACGTGCAAAGGCAAAGGCAGCAAAAGAATCAGGCTTATACAATAAAGTCATGGTCATTACGGATGGCGTATTCTCAATGGACGGTGATATTGCAAAATTACCAGAAATCGTTGAGATTGCGAAAGAGTTTGATTTAATAACATATGTAGATGATGCGCACGGATCAGGAGTAACAGGTAAAGGAAAGGGTACTGTGAAGCATTTCGGTTTAGAAAAAGAAGTCGACTTCCAAATTGGTACACTTTCTAAAGCAATTGGTGTTGTTGGTGGATATGTAGCAGGTAAGAAAAATTTAATTGACTGGCTAAAAGTGCGTTCTCGTCCATTTTTATTCTCAACAGCATTACCACCAGGTGATGTTGCTGCGATTACAGCGGCAGTGCAAATGCTAATTGACTCAACAGAGCTGCACGATAAGCTTTGGGAAAATGGCGATTATTTAAAAGCTGGTCTTGCTAAATTAGGCTTTAATATCGGCGAATCTGAAACACCGATTACACCATGTATTATTGGTGATGAAAAGCTTACACAGGAATTTTCACGTCGTCTATTTGAAGAAGGCGTCTACGCTAAATCAATCGTTTTTCCAACGGTTCCAAAAGGTACAGGACGTGTTCGTAACATGCCTACAGCGGCACATACAAAAGAAATGCTGGACGGCGCTCTAGCAATCTATGAAAAAGTCGGCCGTGAACTAGGCGTTATTCAATAAAAAAATGGGCTACCTCAATAGTGAGGTAGCCCAATTTATATTAAATGTTCCGATAAATCGGTGAAACATTCCGATAAAATCTGAAATTGTTCCGACAAATCACAAAATTGTTCCGACAAATCACAAAATTGTTCCGATAAAACACAAATTTATTCCGATAAATCTTTTATCTCCACTTCAAACTGCTGGACGCTTTATTTACGCTCCATCTTTTTTCACTAATGTAATATCACGTAGTTCCTTTATAGATGTTGCCCCCGCTAATGCGATGGATACTTTTAATTCATCATATAAATTCGTCATTACTTTTTCGACTCCTTGTTGTCCTTCTAATGCAAGTCCATAGACGAAGGGACGACCAATGGCAACAGCATCTGCTCCTAAAGCAAGTGCCTTAAGAGCATCCATACCGCGATACACACCGCTATCTAAAATAACAGGAATTCGTCCGTTTACAGCTTTCACAATGTTAGGAAGAGCATCAAGTGAACCAATTACGCCATCCAATTGGCGACCACCATGGTTTGATACGATAATACCGTCAATACCGTTTTCTATAGCAAGTTTTGCGTCTTCAGGATGTAAGATACCCTTCAATAAAATAGGGAGATTTGAACGGCGTTTTAATTCACCTACATTGTCCCAATTTAATGTTGGATGGAACACATTTTGCAACACGCCTTGTACATACGACTCAAATGAATCATCTGGTAAGGAAGCAGTAAAAACCGGATCATTCATATAGTTTCCTTTTGCATATCCAAGCTTTAATGGTGAAAACTGATTGCGAACATCTTCTTCACGCCATCCAAGCATGACTGTATCTACAGTTAAAACAATAGCCTCAAAACCAGCAGCCTCGGCTCGAGCGGCCATACTATAGGCAATTTCCTCATTAGTTGACCAATATAATTGAAACCATTTAGTAGCGGAGGGAGCTGTTTGTGCCACATCCTCAAGTGCATAGCTTGAAACTGTACTTTGAATATAAGGAATTTTTAACTGATCAGCCGCACGTGCCACGGCAAGCTCTCCCTCGTCATGTGCCATTTTGTTCATGCCAACAGGAGCAAATAAGAGCGGAGTTGGATGTACTTTTCCGAATAGCTCAATCGATGTATCAATACTTGAAACATCCTGTAAAAAGCGTGGAATAATAGAGTGCTTTTCAAAGGCTGCACGGTTATTTCGTAGTGTTTGCTCACCGCCAGCGCCTGAATGGATGTAACCAAATGGACCAGCTTCCATTTTTTCTACAGCTGCCTTTTCTAAATCGGCAAAGCAAATAGGGAAGGGGGCTTGTGCATTTATATTTTTTAACAGTAGATCGCTATGTGTTGTCTTTGTCATCGTAATCCTCCTACTAATCTTTTTTTAGTTTCGTAGCAAAGCGGTTACCTATTGATTGAATAATTTGAACAAGGATGATTAAGATAAACACTGTCGCATACATCACATCGACTTCATAGCGCAAATGGCCGTAACGGTATGCAAGATCACCTAAGCCACCGGCACCAACCATTCCTGCCATTGCTGTTGCTCCTATCAGACCGATTGTGGCAATTGTTAATCCTAAAATAATGGATGGGCGAGCCTCACGTAGTAAGACATTCCAAATGATGTGACGACGTTTAATACCCATTGCTGTATAAGCTTCCACAACACCTGGACCAACTTCCAAAAGCGCGGTTTCCATAAGTCGCGCAATATATGGCGCTGTATAAACAACAAGCGGCACAATAACACCTTTTACACCAATAGTTGTGCCAACGATTAGCTTCGTGAACGGTAAAATGAAAAATAGTAAAATAATGAACGGAACCGAGCGAACAATATTAATAAATAAATTAAAAAATTGATAGAGAAATTTATTTTCAAACGATTGCCCTGGGCGAGTTAAAACGATTAAAAGCCCTAAAGGGATCCCAATTAAAATAGAAAAGAATAATGAAATCCCAACCATTTGGAACGTTTCGATAATAGATTTTCCAATAACATCTGACCAATTTGCAAAGAAGCTTTGAATGTTATTCATTTAATTCGCCTCCTAATTCCTCAACGCCTACCCCGTTTTCTGTAAAATACTTAAGTGCTTTTTCTACGATATGCGACTCACCGTGTAGATGCACGACAATATTACCGACGATGCCGTTTTTTAATTCAATGATATTGGCTGTTAAAATATTTGGTTGTACATCATACACTTTGCTCACTTCTGCAAGTAATGGTTTCCCGGTACTTTCACCAAGGAATGTTAAACGAATAACACTTCCTGAGACATTTAATTGCTTGATAAGGGACGGTGATAAATTGCGTTGAGAAATGGTATTTAAAAACTTACGTGTTGTTACATGCTGAGGATTCGAAAATAGTTCTATAGCAGAGCCATATTCCACAACCGTCCCTGATTCAAGAACGGATACATCATCGCAAATTTTTTGAATAACATTCATTTCATGTGTAATAAGTAAAATAGTGATGCCAAGCTCACGGTTAATTTTTAAGAGAAGCTCAAGAATAGCGTCAGTTGTTTCAGGATCGAGAGCACTTGTTGCTTCATCACTGAGTAAAATCTCAGGCTCTTGGGCGAGGGCGCGTGCAATAGCGACACGTTGCTTTTGACCACCCGAAAGCTGGCTAGGATAACTATCTAATTTCTCTGTTAGGCCAACAATTTCTGCATATTTTGCAACGCGTTTTTTCACTTCAGAGTCGTTATAGCCTAGAAGCTTTAATGGTACCGAGATATTGTTGTAAACGGTCGCTGTTTTCAAGAGATTAAAATGCTGGAAGATCATGCCGATTTTTTGACGTGTTTCGCGAAGGTCGTTTAGAGAAAGTGAAGTAATATCTACATTGTCGATCAATACTTTTCCTGTTGTTGGTCGCTCTAATAAATTAACACAGCGAATAAGGGTACTTTTTCCTGCACCACTGTAGCCAATAACCCCATGAATTTCACCTTTTTTGACATGTAGGTTAATGCCATCTACTGCTTTGACGATACCTTTTTTAGTTTTAAATTCTTTTGTTATATTTTCTAATTGAATCATACTGTGATATCTCCTTTCTAAGTCCTTCTATAAAGCAAGAATCTGCTAGCATTCCTATAGGGGTCTCGCAGATTCTCAAATTATGAAAGGCCCTTCATCGTTACTTACCAGCTTGGAATGATAGAACCTTTGAATTCCTCTTCAATAAATTTGCGTACTTCATCAGATTGATAGGCTTCAACAAATTTTTTAATCGCTGGGTCATCCTCGTTTTCAGAACGTACCGCGATGTAGTTTACATATGGAGAGTTAGTAGATTCTAAAAGAATGGAGTCTTTTTTAGGATCAATACCAGCATCAAGAGCGAAGTTCGTATTAATAGCTGCCACATCTACTTCACTAAGCTGCTTCGGAATTTGTGCAGCCTCTAATTCAATGAATTTAAAATTCTTTTTGTTTTCTTCCACATCGCGAGTAGATGCTGTTAAGTCTGCACCTTCTTTTAATTTAATGATACCTGCCTCTTGAAGGACAAATAGAGTACGAGCCCCGTTCGTTGGGTCATTCGGTAATCCGAATGTAGCACCATCAGGAACTTCATCCAATGATTTATATTTCTTGGAGTATATGCCCATAGGAGTTAAAATTGTTTTTCCTACTGGTACTAAATTTGTTTTGTGATCTTTGTTAAATGCATCGAGGAAAGGCTTGTGTTGATAACTGTTTACATCAAGATCACCCTCGGCTAACGATGTATTTGGTAAAACATAATCAGAGAACGTTTTTAGTTCTACCTCTAAGCCATTTTCTTTGGCAACTTTTGCTGCAACCTCTGCAATTTGTTCGTGTGGACCAGAAGTTACACCTACTACAATTTTATTTTCATTAATAGCCTTACCTTGACTACCTTTATCTTCTTTAGTACCGCAGCCTACTAATGCCGCTACTAATGTGAGACTCGCTAAACCTAATAAAATTTTGTTTTTCTTTTTCATGAAACATACCTCCAAAGTTGTTTTATCGGCTTTTAAAAAATCAATTTTGCCTTGGCGTAATTGTTGTTGCTGTCGCTTCGCTTTCGCAGAGAAAACATTTGTTGCTGTCGCTTCGCTTTCGCAGAGAAAACATTTGTTGCTGTCGCTTCGCTTTCGCAGAGAAAACATTTGTTGCTGTCGCTTCGCTTTCGCACAGAAAACACTTGTTGCTGTCGCTTTCGCACAGATAAACAATGCGTCCGGATTTTGAATTGTGCCTTCACAATTCGTTCATTTCAAAATCCATGACATCCGCCGGAGGCTTTTATCTTCATGTAAATGAAGATAAAAAAAACTCTCTTAAAAAATTAAGAGAGGCTCATGAAAAAGTGTGTCCTCTCTTATCTTTCAAACGATATCGTTTGCAGGATTTAGCACCTTCCTTAAAAAAGGAGGTTGCCGAGCTTCATAGGGCCAGTCCCTCAGCTACTCTTGATAAGAGATTTATAATATTTTTTTGAAAATCCGATAGAACTAATATAAATTATAGGATATAGGTAAGTCAATCAAATTTTTTAAATTTTTTATTTTATTATACTATTTAGCTGGAAAAGAATCTGCTAGAAGAAGGGGTTGAGCAACCCAAAAAAAGATAGAGAAATAAAAAACTGTTCCTATAGCAAGATTGAGCTAACGGAACAGTTTTTCGATAGAGTCTACTTAGGTAGGGGGATTGAACTGTTCATGAGCTGAATAAGCTTAGTTTTTCAATTCTGCTAATCGCTTCACGTAAGCGGTCTTCGCTAACAAGTAAACCAACCCGTACATAGCCTTCGCCATATTGACCGAAGCCATTGCCAGCAGCTACAGCGATATCAGCTTTGTCGAGCAATAAATCGGCAAATTGTTCACTCGTAAAACCTAATGGAACAGGGAGCCATGCAAAGAAAGAGCCTCTCGGTGCCGTTACTTGCCAACCGATTCGCTGAGCTTCTTCAATCAGGACGTTTCGTCGACGCTCATAAGTCGCTCTTAGCTTATCCGCACAACTCTGGGAAGCAGTAAGTGCAACTGCCGCGGCTTGTTGCACGGCAGGAAATTGACTACAAAAGAGATGGTCTTGAATAAGGTTAATGGCTGCAACAATATCAGGGTTACCAACTGCAAAACCAATGCGCCAGCCTGCCATATTATACGTTTTGGATAATGTATACATTTCGATACCGACATCTTTTGCACCATCAGCTTGCAGGAAACTGATAGGTTTATTGCCGTCAAATCCAATCGCTCCGTAGGCAAAATCATGTGATACGATAATGTTGTGCTCTTTTGCAAAGCGTACTGTTTCCTCGAAAAATTCAAGTGTTGCAGTACCACCAGTTGGGTTATTCGGGTAATTCAAGTAAAGCATCTTCGCCTTTTCTTTTACTTCATCGGATAAAGCATTATAATCAGGCAGGAAATGATTTTCTGCAAAAAGTGGCATGACTTCAAAATCCACATCGCCTAATACGGCACCTGATAAGTAATCTGGATAGCCAGGATCGGGTAACAGCATTGTATCACCGGGGTTTAAAACCGCTAACGGTAGTTCAACAAGACCAATTTTCGTACCACCGAGAATAGCTACCTCTGTTTCAGGATCAATGTCAACATTGTATTCACGTTTGTAGAAGCTTGCTGCTGCTTGGCGCAATTCTGCTATGCCACGAAATGGAGAGTATTTATGATTTTGAGGATTTTCTGCTGCCTCCTGTAATGCTTTAATAATGTGAGGAGGAGTGGGTTGATCTGGATTACCTTGACCAAGATTGATAACATCACGCCCTTCAGAAAGAGCGGCATTTACTTTTTGCACAAGTGCTGCAAAAAATTGAGTTGGGAGTTGCTGTAGTTTTTTTGAGAATTCCATGCACGTCCACCTTTTTCAGAATATAATAATTATTAAAGATATGATGCACATCATATTACTTTTTTTAGTAATTGTCTAGAGCCTAATAATATATGAGGTGAGGAAAAATGAACAAAGTCTCGTATTTTATCATCAATGCTTTTACTACAGAGCTTTACAAGGGAAATCCCGCAGCGGTATGTTTACTTAATCCAGCAATACCTGAGTCGACAATGCAAAAAATTGCTCAGGAGATTCCCGTACCAACAACAGCTTTTGTCCAAAAGAAGGGGCATGATTTTTTTCTTAGATGGTTTACGCCGGCAAAGGAAATACCGATTTGTGGACATGGAACGATCGCTAGCGCTTTTTTACTTTGGAAACAAGGGATTGTACCTGTCGACTCTTCAATTACATTCCAAACTTTAAGTGGTCCTTTGCAAACAATTTGGTTGAATGAACTAGTTGAAATAACAATTCAAAAGTATCAATTAGAAGAGATTGAATGTCCTGTGGAGCTTGAAGAATGGCTTGGAATGAAACCAATATATGTAGGGAAAACAGAATTGGATTATATAGTGGAGCTAAGTCACGAAAAGTATATTGCAGATTTCAAAGCTGATTTTCATGTGATGAATCAGTTCCCTGTACGTGGCGTTTGTATTACAAGTCGTTCTAAGGGTGAGGGGATTGATATTGTTTCAAGATTCTTTTCTCCAGCACAAGGCATTGATGAAGACCATGTAAATGGTTCCACTCATGGTGCACTAGGACCTTACTGGTGTGCAAAATTATCAAAAGAAAGCATCGTGAGCAAACAACTTTCAAAACGTGGTGGATTATTGTACGTTACACCTAAAATAAAAGATGTTGCTATTGCGGGTTCTGCAGTTCAAGTATTAAGTGGTGAAATATCAATCTGAATATTGAGCTTAAACCATGGAAGTAAGGTTGATTTATTGTAGTATAAATATAGAATAGTACTTTCTAGAGGAGGAATAGCAATGAAGATTGGTTGTATCCAATTAAACGTAGGCTTTGGCAAAGTAGAAGAAAATTTTGCTCGTGCGGAGGACAAGATTCGTGAAGCGGCAAAACAAGGTGCAGAAATTATTGTGCTACCGGAAATGTGGAATACAGGCTATGCACTTGAAAAATTACCAGAGCTTGCAGATGTGGATGGAGAGCGTTCGAAAGCATTTTTATCAAATTTAGCAAAAGAGCTTGGTGTACATATTGTTGGTGGCTCTGTTTCAACGAAGAAGGGCGATAAATTTTACAACACGATGTATACGTTTGATAGCAACGGTGAGTTAGTTGGTGAATATAACAAGGCACATCTTTTCCGTTTGATGGACGAGCATTTATATTTAGAAGCTGGGGATGAAATGAATCGCTTTGCCCTTGGTGATATCGAGGCTGCAGGGGTGATTTGCTATGATATTCGCTTCCCAGAATGGTTACGTGCACACGCTTTAGAGGGCGCAAAAGTATTGTTCGTGCCGGCACAATGGCCGACGCCACGTATCGATCATTGGAACACATTGCTGCAAGCACGTGCCATTGAAAATCAATGCTTCGTGATCGCTGTTAATCGTATATCGAGAAAAGTAGAAAACTTTAATGGTCAATCAATGATTATTCAACCGTGGGGCGAAGTGCTTTGGATTGGTGCAGAAGACGAGGAAGTAGCTGTCATTGACGTGGACTTTTCGATTGTCGATGAAGTACGAGGCAGAATTCCAGTTTATGACGACCGCAGACCATCATTATATAGTGGAGTAGTTAGCGAAAATTAAAATCTGATAGCACGCTCATAGCGACTCTGAGCGTGCTATTCATGCAACATCGCTGATCAATCATAAACTAGCAGTTAGTTTTTATCCTCAATTAAAGAATTGGCGAGCAACATAAATTCAAGCGTAATTCGATTATGCCCCTTCATGAAATTTTTCCCTAAGAGACTTTCAAGCTTTTTTAAACGATGGTAGAGCGTTTGGCGTACGATGAACAGTTGGTTAGCTGTTTGTTGTTTGGAGCCGTTCGTTTGTAAGTATACTTGCAGCGTTTCTAATAGCTTACTATTATATTTTTTGTCGTATTCAATAACCGGCTGTAAATAATCTTGAATCACTTCTTGCAAATTTACTTGCATCTGTAATTTATAGATGAGGTGATACAAATGTAAATCATCATAAAAATAAGATGTAGTTTGTACTTTACTGCAAATATACAATGTTTCGAGTGCAGTTTGATAGCTCTTCGGTATTTCCTCTACATCTGCAACGACTTTACCAATGGCTACTTGGTACCCTTGAAACAGTTGTTTTTTATAAAAATCGGTTTTCAGCAGGGAAGAAACTAATGTATTTAGTAATTCGCGGCTCGATTTACTATCTTTCTTATGAAGTAAAATAAAAATGACATAGCTTTTTCTTTCGTATAGAAATGGTATAAATCCATTTTGCTCAAAAAGGTTTCGATAGTAGAGCTTGCTGTAGACAATATCCTCTTGTACTTTAGAGACTGCATTAGGCATTGCTAACATAAAAACAGCTCCGCTAGAAAGCTTATAGTTAGAATGATAGGTAACGATAAATTTGTAAATTTCCTCTCTTGATAGTTTTTGATCGATCCAATCCCCTAAAATAGAGGCATCCTCAATGTCCCTTTTCTCTTCAATATAAAATTCTCTCATTAACAGCTGTGCTAAGGCAGTAGCTGTACGGTCTAAAATAAGTAATTCAAACTCTGAGAATAGACCATCCTCTCTATAGAGCGTTAAATCTGCATAATGTTGGTCAAATATAAAGATAGGCTCATTTTTAACCACGGGTGCTGACTTTTCCAGCGTAACTAGTTGTCGGCGCTTAGTATGTGTCATGTTTGGAAAAAAGATAGGCTCTCGACCTTTAATGGAAAAGATAATTTGTGTCTTTAATTCATGATACATATTTTGTAAAATTTCTTCTGCATTTTGCCCTAATAGAGCATTTTTATTTAATGTTTGGGAGTAGGATTCTAAAGTAGAGATCATTAAATATTGTTGATTCATAATTTGACTATGTAAATCTTGTGTAATACGGACGAAAGGAACCGTGTCATGAAAAACGATAATAGGGAAACTATGACGGTTAGCAAGAGCTACAATCACTTCCGGGATGGTCTGTATGGAAGTCCCGTATTCAATGCACAGCGCCGCGCAATTTTTTTCGATTAAGGATTCTACGAAAAAGATAAAGTTTTCGATGCTGTGCTGAAGGCTGATCCCCGTTGTTAAAACTAATTCATCACCAGCTAGAAAATTATCTACTTGTATAATTTCAATGACATGGGCCCACTTTACAATTCGTAATAAACCATCCTTACCAGCTACGACCTCCGCACTTTGGAAGTATGTGTTTTCTAATACATCCTTCACTTGAAGCTTAAATTGACTCATTTTACCCGCCTCCTTTTCACATAGATGTATCACTAGTTTTCTCATTGATGTATTATTTTTGCTGAAATTAACTTAAATACTGTATTTTTAGAATGTTTAGTCTATTTTACATTATGTTTAAAACAAATGCATAGAATTTTACAGTTTGTCTATACCTTCGTTTCTATGTAACATGTAAAATTTTTGTAAGCGGTAATCCAATCTAATAAAAGAGGTGAGCTGAATATGGAGCAACAAACGCATTTACAGAGAGGGTTAAAGAAAAGGCATATGACGATGATCGCGATTGCGGGGGTTATCGGAGCGGGTCTATTTATGGGAAGTGGCTCAGTAATTAACCTTGCCGGCCCTGGCGCAATTTTATCTTATATATTTGCTGGCATTATCGTTATTCTTGTCATGCGAATGCTTGGAGAGATGGCAGTTGTCAATCCAACAAGTGGATCTTTTGCGCATTACGCACATGAAGCCATTGGTCCGTGGGCTGGTTTTATGATTGGTTGGTTATATTGGTTTTTCTGGGTTGTTGCCATTGCTTTAGAGGCAACTGCAGCAGCTGCAATTATTCAATATTGGTATGATGGGGTTCCTTTATGGTTACTAAGTCTTTTATTAACCGTCGCACTTACTTTAACAAATGTCCTTTCCGTAAAAGCTTTTGGTGAATTTGAATATTGGTTCTCTCTTATTAAGGTTGCGAGTATTATAGCTTTTCTTGGACTTGGTGCATTTATTATCTTTGGTATCGCACCTAATTTTAATGCAGTAGGTACTGCTAATTTAGTCGGTGAGGGTGGCTTTTTACCGAATGGTTTTGGAGCTGTCTTGATGGGGGTAGTTATTGTTATTTTCTCCTTTATGGGCACAGAAATTGTGGCCATTGCGGCAGGGGAATCTGACGAACCGTTAGCAGCAGTGACAAAAGCTACGAATTCAATTACTTGGCGTATTTTGATTTTCTACGTGGGATCGATATCGGTAGTTGTCACATTATTACCTTGGCATTCCTCGGATATTTTAACAAGTCCCTATGTAGCAGTGTTGGATTACATCGGAATTCCCGCAGCTGCACAAATCATGAATTTTGTTGTTTTAACAGCGGTTTTATCGTGCTTAAACTCTGCGCTTTACGCTACATCTCGAATGGTATTTTCTTTAGCGGAGAAGGGGGAGGCCCCAAAGGCATTTTTAAAATTAAATAAAAAGGGTGCACCTGTTAATGCCATATTAACAGCGACATTCTTCTCTTATATTGCCGTTATTATGAACTATGTTTCACCAGATAAAGTGTTTATGTTTTTACTTAGTTCATGTAGTGCAATTACATTGATTTTGTACTTAATCATTGCATTTTCACAATTAAAAATGCGCCGGAAAATGGAGAAAGAAAACTCCGAGCTATTAAAAGTGAAAATGTGGTTATTCCCATATCTAACGTATTTCACAATCTTGGTTATAACAGCATTACTGATCGCTATGTTCTTTATTGAATCGATGCGTTCGCAAATTTTATTTACATGCATTGTAGTGGCAGTAGTGATGATTTTCTATTTAGTTACACAAAAGAAAAAGTCGCCTAACCCGGTAGATGAAGCTAGCTCTATTTTCCAAAAGGAAGAGTTGGATTTTGAATAACTATAAACGAGGAGTGGGGAAATTATGACAGTTCAGCAAAGGATGAAAACATTATCGCATTTTATCAATGGTGTTGAAACAGCCGGCACTAGTGGTCGTTACGCAGACGTGTATAATCCCTCAACAGGAGAGATCATTGCGCAAGTTCCGTTAGCAACTAAAGATGAAGTGAAGCAGGCTATTCAGCTAGCGAAGGCAGCATTTCCTTCATGGAAAAAGACATCGATTGGAAAAAGGGTTGAGGTTTTACATCGTTTCCGTCAGTTATTAGTAGAAAGACAGGATGAGCTCATCGAAGTCATTTGTGAGGAAAGTGGGAAAACAAAGGAAGATGCAAAGGGCGAAATAGTTCGTGGCATTGAATCCGTAGATATGGCAATAAGTGCCCCACAAATGTTGAAGGGCGAATACTCGGTGAATGTAGGTGGCAATATTAATGCCTTCTCTGCAAAAGCCCCACTTGGAGTTGTTGCTACAATTGCTCCATTTAATTTCCCTGTTATGGTACCGCTGGCGATTACGAGTATGGCGGTTGCAGTAGGAAATGCAGTGATTTTAAAGCCATCTGAGCGTGTGCCAATCTCGGCATTATATTTAAGTAAGCTATGGAAAGAGGCAGGACTGCCAGATGGAATTTGGACAGTTATTAATGGTGATAAAGAAGCGGTTAATGAACTGCTTGAAAATAAAGAGATACAAGCAATTTCATTTGTTGGATCCACACCTGTTGCGGAATATATTTACCAAACAGGGACTAAACACAATAAACGTGTCGCTGCATTTGGTGGCGGTAAGAACTTTATGATTGTAATGCCCGATGCAAACCTAGAGCAAACAGCTAATGCCTTTTTAGGTGCAGCATTTGGAGCAGCGTCTCAGCGTTGTATGGCTATTTCTGGAGCAATCGTCGTTGGGAAAGATACGGAACAGCGCTTTACAGAAATATTAAAGGACAAAATCTTGAAATTAAAGGTTGGCCCATATACAGATAGCGAGGTAGATTTTGGCCCAGTTATTACGCAACAATCAAAAGATACGATTCTTAGATATATCGATGGTGCTGTTGAAGAAGGGGCTAACCTTGTAACGGACGGCCGAAATCCGAAAATATGTGAAACATCCAAAGGATTTTACCTTGGACCGACATTGTTAAATAACGTAACTCCACAAATGACTATTTTTAAAGAGGAAGTTTTTGGCCCTGCGCGTATTGTTGTAGGTGTCGAATCCTTACAAGAAGCTATTGATTTAATTAATGACCACGAATTTGGGAATGGTGTCACAATGTTTACGAGCAGCGGTTCGGCGGCGCGAAAATTCCAAGAAGAAATTGAAGTAGGAATGGTAGGCGTTAATGTTCCGATTCCGATTCCAGTGGGCTATCACAACTTTGGTGGATGGAAGCGCTCTAAGTTCGGTGAAGGGCATATGTTTGGGCCGGACCAAGCACGATTCTTTACGAAAGCGAAAACGATTTCGGAACGCTGGCCTGATGAAACAGAGGATACGACAAGTTCATTTGCGTTTCCAAGCAATAACGATGTGACTAAGTGAAAATAACTTAAAGGGGTGTATAGATATGGTTCAAGTAAATCTTAAAAGTGATATTTTAAAGAAAGATGAACAATATGTATGGCATTCAATGAAACCTTACAATCCACAAGCGACATATGTAGTTGAAAAATCAAATGGTGCAAGGATCGTTGATACGGATGGCGTTGAATACATCGATGCAATGGCAGGATTATGGTGTGTAAATGTAGGCTATGGACGCAAGGAATTAGCAGATGTTGCCCATGAGCAAATGATGAAAAACGCCTATGCTCCTTTATCGCAAGGGCATTTACCAGCAGTTGAACTGGCCGAAAAAATAAATGAAATGCTTGGTGGAGATTATGTTATTTTCTTCTCTAATAGTGGGTCAGAGGCTAACGAAACTGCGTTTAAAATTGCACGTCAGTATCATCAACAAAAAGGAGAAAGCTCTCGCTATAAAATCATTTCTCGCTACCGTGCCTATCACGGGAATTCTTTCGGAGCTTTGGCTGCGACAGGGCAAGCGGAACGCAAATATAAATATGAACCATTATCACCTGGCTTTATCCATGTAGCACCACCTGATCAATATCGAGAACATGAAAGTGATACACTTGCTCCAACAGATATAGCCAGTGTAAAGGCTGTCGATAAGACGATGACGTGGGAGCTAAGTGAAACAATAGCCGCGATGGTTTTAGAGCCGATTATTACAGGTGGGGGCGTCATTATGCCTCCAGAGAACTACTTAAAGGGCATTGAGGAAGTATGTAAAAAACATGGAGCATTAATGATTGTAGACGAAGTGATTTGTGGCTTCGGTCGAACAGGTAAGCCATTTGGATTCATGAACTACGGCGTAAAACCAGATATTATTACGATGGCCAAAGGGATTACAAGCGCCTATTTACCATTATCAGCTACAGCGGTAAAACGAGAAATTTATGAGGCATTCACTGGCTCTGATGCATACGGCTATTTCCGCCATGTTAATACATTTGGTGGATCACCAGTCGCATGTGCGGTTGCATTGAAAAATATTGAGATTCTTCAGCAAGAAGCATTATTTGAAAGGTCTACTGAGGTTGGAGCAACTACCCTTCAAACACTTCGGCAAGCATTAGGTAATCACCCGAACGTTGGGGATGTTCGAGGCAAAGGCTTATTAATGGGCATCGAGTTAGTGTCAGATAAAACGTCGAAGGAGCCTTTACCAGTAGATAAAGTAAATGCTGTTATTGCTGCATGTAAGGATCAGGGTGTTATTATAGGTAAAAATGGTGCAACTGTTGCAGGCTATAATAACGTATTAACTTTATCTCCACCACTTAATATCGTACAAGAGGATCTTGATACAATCATAAAAGTTGTGATTGATAGTATTCATAAAGTGAAATTTTAATTAGAAATAAAGCTGTCTCAAAAGTCGTAGTAAAACTTTTGAGACAGCTTTTTGAGTGTTTTATAGCATAAGAAAGGCGAGGCGAACTATGAGTATGATCAAAACCCCCCCTGTTAGAAAGAATAATAATAAGATTCTCTTTTTTAAAGTATCGTTCATACACACCGTCACCTTACTCTTTTGTTGTTTTAAACATGTAGCCACTATAAGAATTATAGATAATCATCACAATTCCCATTAACATGAAATTGGAGATGAGTGAACTACCACCATAGCTTAAAAATGGCAATGTCATACCTGTTACAGGTAAAAGTCCAATGGTCATACCGATATTTTGTGTAATTTGGAAAGCTAATAAACTGGCAATACCTGCTCCCATCAGCGTCATAAAGGGGTCCTTTGCTTCTACTGTAATAAGAACAATACGGTAAATAACAAAGAATAAAAGTACAATGACAAATGCCCCTCCGACGAACCCGAGCTCTTCAGCGATGTTCGCAAAAATGAAATCTGTATGCTTTTCCACGACATAGACATCATTGTTCATGTAACCTTTTCCGGTAAACTGTCCTGAACCAATTGCCGAAAATCCCTGCCTTGTTTGAAAAGATGAGTCCGGATATTCATTAGGCTGCAACCATCCATAAATGCGAGAAACTTGATGCCCTGATAATTTATTTAAAATTTTAACTGTAAAAAAATCATTGAATTTTACATAAAGAATAACCACAACGCTGAGAATTGATACTGGGATAGCTGTAAAAATGATTAGCAATTTTCTTTGTATACCTGAAAAGAAAAGCATCGGTACAATCATCGACATATAAAGCATGACCATGCCCGTATCAGGTTGCTTGTAAACAGCAAGTGTAGGTGGAAGAGTGATAACAGCAATGATTAAGAGTAGCCGCATATCTGTTAAAAAGGTAGGGCGCACATATTTCTCTCGATGTGCAACAATAACCTTACTGACAACGATTAAAAACGCCAACTTTAAAAACTCTGATGGCTGAATTGACCCTAACATAGGAATATGATACCAACGTTTCGCTTCATTTATAGTACGGGCTATACTTTCGGGGGCAATGAATAAGCTAAATGTTAACAAGACCATCGCCCAATAAAATGGCCAGCCTATTTTTTTAAGCTGCTCAATATCAAGCGTAGCTACTCCATACATAATGAAAAATCCAATTAGGTAATAAAAAAGCTGCTTTATAATGAACGAGCTTGTATACTGCTCAAAAACCGTGCTACTGGAATGGACAAAGAGACAACTAATAATACCGAGCAATGACAAGCTAATGACTAAACTTTTGTCTAACTTATTGAACTGTAACATTCAAACACCCCCTTTTTGATCAAATTCTCCCAACCCACTATTAATAGGTGACGATTGGAAAGAATGGAAGGTTGCAGGGAAATAAGGCTCTGCACCAAAATGTGGAGGTAAATTCCGAATTGCATGGCGTGTTCCTAAAGGCATTTGATGAGGACTAAAATCACGTTATTTCGAGAGAAGTTTGCGCCTATTATAGTAGGTGCAATGGGATAAATTTCACAACTCTTCGCGCAATCTTTACAAAAACATAACACTAGCTTTATATCTCCATACTATTATTATTGGTAAGAGTTGGAGAAGGAGCCGAGATAATGCGTTTTTTTCGATACATAATGGTGAAGGACAAGCTACTCGTACTGATGATTGTATGTGTACTATCGAATGTATTGCTAGGCATTTTTAGCGTTGATTATTTACGGAAAATGTCATGGCATGCAAGTGAAAGCTATACAGAGGGACTTGTGCCGATCGGGTGGTTAAATGAACTAGAAGAATCACAACGACAATTAGATTATTTAGTGAGTTCAGTTGGGGCTTATCGAGAAATGTCTGGCATTTTAAAAAATGCTGAGCAGCCTTTAAATCATTTAGAAAGTCTAGAAATCGATAAAAAGATGAACCATCAGATGAAGAAATTGAAGACCTTGCTAGCACAGCAAGTAGACTTGATTGATCGCTATAAGCAATTGGGGCACAATGAACAACAATCATTTTATGCGCAGTCGTATTTGTCTGTAAGCCAGCAAAGTCATTCATTATTAGAAGAAATTCAAAGCTATTTGGTTCAGAGGGCTACGGAACAGCAACAGACATATCAGAAAGATGTGCAATTTGGTTATTGGCTATTAGGTGGAGTTTGTTTATTTGTTGTTTTTCTAGTCATCTGTATAGGATTTATAGCAACAAAAGCTGTGAATATACCAACGCGCCAATTAAAGTCATTATTAAAGCGTGCAGAGCAGGGTGACTTCACCGCGAATGCTAGTTATGTGGCACAGGATGAACTTGGTGAAGTCGTTTTGTCTTACAATCAAATGGTCACAGAGGTGAAAAGACTACTTCACACAGTATCAAATAGTGCGCATGAGGTTGAAGAAATGACTGGGAAACTGCAGGAATCCTCCGAGCAATCGTCTAACACGACACGTAAAATTGCAAAGGATGTGCAGTCCATTTCAAATTCAACTGCTGCTTCTACTGAGAAATTAGCTTCCAATACAGCATCGCTAGAGGAAGTGCTAAATGGTGTGCAAGTGATTTTAGAAAAAGTACAGGTTGTTGAAAACTTTGCTCATAAAACTGCACGGGATGCAGAAAGTGGTACGGAAATTGTACAGGCAAATTTAACACAAATACAAGCGATTAAACGTGCAGTTGAAAAATCGAATACTGCCATTTTCAATCTTGTAGAGAGAGCAGCTACAATCGATCAAATGGTTGAGGTGATTGAAAAAATTACAGCGCAAACAAATCTCCTAGCCTTAAATGCATCTATTGAGGCTGCTAGAGCAGGGGAGCACGGTAAAGGATTTGCGGTTGTGGCCAATGAAGTAAGAAAGCTTGCGGAGCAGACAGTCCACTCAACAAAAACGATTACGTCCATCGTACAAAACATTCATTTAGATTCTAGCTATGCTGTACAAATGATGGAGGGTGTGTTAGTCGCAACTGAAAAGGGCGTACAGGTTACCGGGGATACGGCAACAAGCTTTGATCAAATTTTAGAAAAAGTACATACAATGAAGCCGTATATAGTGGAAGTATCTGCAACCGTTCAAGAAATTGCTAACCATACGAAAAAAGTTAGTGATGATGCGGCGATGTTAACATCATTTTCGGATACAAATGCAGCATCAACTAAACATGTAGCTACTTTAACAGCTGATCAGTTAACCGCGCAGCAGCAATTCCATGATTATATTAAAGAGCTACATAAGGTATCGAAAGTTTTACAAATAGCCGTAAAGCGTTTCTCAATTTAATAAGAACAAAAGGACCTTCTTTGAATACAAGGGAGGTTCTTTTTTGGAGGCAAGTAGGGGCAAGGATTATTTCGAAGTACAATGCTATTATAAAAATGAACATATGTACTTCTTGAGTGTACATATGTATTTTGTATGTTTGTCTAGCACAATATTTTGTAGGGCTCATATACTGATAGTAAAGGATTTTTACTGTTTGTCTTTCAAAATTCTAAATATTATGGTTGTATTTTTAATGTGAACAAATTATAATGATAATCATCAGAAGTGTTGTTAAATCAGTGTTTATTTATATATCGGTGTACTCTTGAAAAGTACAATTGTTCACAGGTGGAGGTTTGGAGAAATGGAAAAGATAATGGTTACAGGTGCAATGGGTCAAATAGGTTCTGAGCTTGTAGAAAAACTCCGTGGTATTTATGGAGAGGACAATATATTAGCGACAGATATCCGGAAGCTTGAGCATTCTAAAGGTCCGTTTGAAGTATTGGACGTGACGGATGGACAAAGAATGCATGATTTAGCGAAAGATTTTGGTGCAGATACAATGATGCATTTAGCGGCGTTATTATCAGCAACAGCGGAAAAAAATCCGTTGCTTGCGTGGAATTTAAATATGGGTGGTTTAATGAATGCGTTAGAAGTTTCGCGTGAGTTAAACTTGCAATTTTTCACGCCGAGCTCAATAGGCGCATTCGGTCCGTCGACACCGAAGGATAATACACCACAGGATACATTACAGCGTCCAACAACAATGTATGGGGTAAATAAAGTTGCTGGTGAGTTATTATGTGATTATTATTTCAATCGTTTTGGTGTAGATACTCGAGGTGTCCGCTTCCCAGGATTAATTTCATACGTAACTCCTCCAGGAGGGGGAACGACAGACTATGCAGTAGAAATCTTCTATGAGGCGATCAAGCAAGGGAAGTACACGTCTTATATTCAAGAAGGTACGTACATGGACATGATGTACATGCCAGATGCATTGCAAGCTATTGTAGATTTGATGGAAGCCGATAGTAGCAAACTAATCCATCGCAATGCCTTTAATATCACTGCAATGAGCTTCGAACCATCTGAAATTGCGTCGGAAATTAAAAAGCATTTGCCACATTTTCGTATGGATTATCATGTAGATCCAGTACGTCAAGAAATAGCAGATAGCTGGCCAAATTCTATAAATGTAGAAGCGGCACAAAAAGAATGGGGCTTTAAAGCACAGTATGACTTAGCAAAAATGACAGTTGATATGCTAGAAAAATTAAAAATCAAACTGCAAACAAAAGCTTGTTCATAAGTAAAATTAAAACGGATGAAGAAAACAATTGAGTTTTCTTCGTCTTTTTTATTTTGACGGCAATCACTACATGATATTTGTTAAACGTATACCATGGAAAATAAGTTGATTGGAGTGACTGCTAGGTGACTCCTTGGGGATTACCGGCCAGCCTTGAATTTATCTTAAAGAGAGCTGATATTTACCGTTTGATCGAACCTTTGATATCACTGAAAATCTTCCAAACGTTACACCCAAAATTGCTTACTAATGTAATAAGCAAATCTTGTTGTTTGTCATATGAACTATAAAAACTTATACCAGGATCGCAGCCTTCAAAGTGGTAATCAAACGTGCCTTCCTCTTTTTTATCCAGCCAAATCCCATACCCATAGCATTCTTCTTTCACTTGAGGAGTTAACATTTCTTCTAACATTTCCTTTGATATCAATTGACACTTCATCAGACTGGTCCAGAATTTTTCAACATCTATTACAGTAGTAAATGCTCCACCTGCTCCAGTTCCTTTTACATCAACACTGTAAATATTGGTATAAAACTCTTGCCTACAGTCATCATATAAATACCCGTTTGCACATTGAGCAGGCAATCTGTCCAGTTCATAATACCCTGTATTAAACATACCGCAAGGAATAAAAACATGCTCATTAAGATATTCATCAAATGAAGAGCCAGTAATGGCCTCAACAATAAGACCAAGAACAACAAATCCTGTATTATTGTATTGAAATTTATCGCCTATAGGATACATCATCGGCTTATGTATAAATAATGGAATAATATCCGATGATGTGCGGATTTTATAATTGGGATAATCTATCCATAGTTCGTCGTAATTTTCCATGACAGACTCATCAAAATAGTCGGGTATTCCCGATGTATGATTAAGCAACTGCCTGATGGTGATATGAGGGTCGATATTCATTAAATCAAAATTCAAGATGTCTCCGATACAACCATCAAAAGATAATCGACTTTGTTCAATCAATTGCAAAATGGCTATGGCAACAAATACTTTACCTGCTGAGGCTGTTGCAAATTTTGTATCTATCTCGTTGGATACTTTATTTGGTAAGTCTGCGTATCCAAAGGCTTTACAGTATACATTTTTACCATTTTGAGTGACTGATATGACCCCACTAAAATCTTCGTTTATACATTCGTCAAACCCCATCATTTCTCTCTCCTTTAAGTAAACTTATTATTGATATATGCCTTTATTATTTCCGTACACGTTACACGATGCTTTCGCTTCGCTTTCATACAGAAAACATTTGCTGGCCCAAGTTCCTTAGGAAAACGGCCGGAACGGAAATCAACCCACGTTATGTGGATAAGTTATTTTGGAAAAAGTTTACAATAAAAAGAAAGTTATTGGAATATATAGCGTAATTCATAATTTTCCAATATAATCATATTCAGAATATTAATATTATTCAATTAAATTTCTGTTAATATTTCACAAGAAGAGGGGATGGATGATTTTTATGATGCAGACGCCGTTAGTATTAACAAACTTTATTAAACGAGCAGAAAGCTATTTTGCTAGAAAGACTATTGTTTCACGGACGAGTCCACAGAAGATTCACCGTTTAACATATGGTGAATGGGCAAAAAGAACGCGTCGCTTAGCGGATGCGCTCACAAAGCTAGGGATGACAAGAGGAATGAAGGTTGGCTCCTTTGCCTGGAATCAGCATCGCCACTTAGAGGCTTACTTTGCGGTACCATGTTCCGGCGCTATTTTGCACATGGTGAATATTCGTTTATCAGAAGAGCATTTAATCTATATTATTAATCATGCAGAAGATGAAATTTTAATGATTGATGTGGACTTGCTTCCAATCATAGAAAACATTGCGCCTGAGCTTAAGACAGTGAAACATTATATTATTATGACGGACGAGGATACTTTGCCAGAAACGACATTACCGAATGCGTTATCCTATGAGGATTTATTAGCAGCGGCAGATGAAAACTATCAGTTCCCAGAGGATATAGGGGAAGAGGAGCCTGCTGGAATGTGCTATACAAGTGCTACAACAGGAAATCCAAAAGGGGTTGTATATTCACATCGAGGTCTAGTGCTACATAGTATGATGCTGAGTATGTCTGATTCAATGGGCATTTCTGAGCGTGATGTCGTGATGCCAATTGTACCGATGTTTCATGCAAATGCATGGGGCCTACCATTTGCTAGTGTCAATGTAGGTGCTACACAAGTATTGCCTGGCCCACAATTCACATCAGCAATCATATTGGATTTTGTAGAGCAGGAGAAGGTTACATTAACAGCTGGAGTACCGACAATTTGGATTGGTGCGTTGCAGGAACAGGAGAAGCTTGAGCGAGATATTAGTTCGTTACGTGCTATTTGTTGTGGCGGGTCTGCTTCACCTACTCGACTTATTCGTACATTTGAAGAGCAGTATGGCATTCCGTATATTGTCGTGTATGGTATGACTGAAACAACTCCAATTGTAGCGTTATCAAATTATATGTCTTGGATGGATGAATGGCCTATTGAAAAACGTATTGAATCGCGAGCGATGCAAGGGATGACGATGGCTGGTATTGAATCGAGTATTATCAATGACAATGGGGAAGTACCATGGGATGGAGAGACGATGGGTGAGTTACGTTTACGAGGTCCATGGATTTCACATGAGTATTATCGTGATGAGCGTACCAATGATGCCTATCGAGACGGTTGGTTATATACAGGGGACATTGCGGTACGAACAGAGGATGGCTTTATCAAAATAACAGATCGTACGAAGGATTTAATTAAGTCGGGTGGGGAGTGGATATCCTCAGTTGATTTAGAAAATGCATTAATGACTCATGATGCTGTGCTGGAAGCAGCAGTTATCGCAATTCCGCATGTCAAATGGCAAGAACGCCCGTTAGCTTGTGTAGTATTGAAGGAAGGAATGTCAGCAAGTGAAGAGGAGCTTCTTGCATTTTTAGAAAGTCAATTTGCAAAATGGTGGGTACCAGATGATGTGGTATTTTTAGACGAAATCCCAAAAACATCAGTTGGGAAATTCCTGAAAGCTAAGCTTCGTGATAATATAGCTGAAATTTATCCGAAATTAAGTTCACTCGTATAGAAAAAGAGCGATTTCCATTTGCGGACATCGCTCTTTTATTTATTTATTTATTTATTTATTCAGCATTTGGAATACTTGTTCAACGTCTTTGTCTCCGCGACCAGAGATATTGATAATAATACTCTCTTCCGGAGATAATGTTGGCGCAAGCTTTAGTGCATGAGCCACGGCGTGGGAACTTTCAAGTGCAGGAATAATGCCTTCGACCTTTGATAGCACTTGGAATGCTTTGAGCACCTCTTCATTTGTCACCGTTACATATTCTCCACGACCAATTGTTTTTAAATAGCTATGCTCTGGGCCAGCTCCAGGATAATCTAGTCCAGCGGCAATTGAATAGGTTGGTAATGGATTGCCTTCTGCATCTTGCAGCACTAAACATTTGAAGCCGTGTAATTCACCCGGTGTTCCTTCATTTAATGTGGCAGCCTTATCTGGCTCAATACCGATGAGGCGAACGTTTTCATCTGCAATATACTCTGCAAACGCACCGATCGCATTACTACCGCCGCCGACACAAGCAAGTACTGCTGCTGGTAGCTTGCCTTCTTTTTCTAAAATTTGTTCCCGACTTTCACGGCTAATAACGGATTGGAAATGCTTTACCATTGAAGGGAACGGGTGGGGCCCAACCGCAGAACCTAGTAAATAGAAAGTCGTCTCATAGTTTTCTACTAAATCAGCAAATGCTTCATCCACTGCATCCTTTAATCGCCCTTGACCTTTATCAACAGCTACTACCTTAGCACCAAGTAGCTCCATACGGAAGACGTTTAATGCTTGGCGCTTAGTATCTTCTAAACCCATATAAATTGTGCAATCCATCCCGAACATTGCGCAAGCCGTTGCTGTTGCTACACCATGCTGACCTGCACCTGTTTCGGCGATAACACGATTAGCACCCATGCGCTTGGCTAATAAAATCTGCCCAAGAACGTTATTAATTTTATGTGAACCAGTATGGTTAAGATCTTCGCGTTTTAAATAAATTTTTGCGCCACCTAATTGTTTTGTTAAATTTTCAGCAAAATAAAGTGGAGATTTGCGCCCAACATATTCACGGAAATAATAATCTAGCTCTTTATTAAAGTCTTCATCGTCTTTATATTTTTGAAAGTTTTCATCTAAAATACTTAAAACATTTTGAAGCTCATCGGGAACAAAGCTACCGCCAAATTCACCAAAATATCCTTTTTTCTCTGCTACTGTACTCATCTTCTCTCGACTCCTCTATCTAATTTTTCCATAAAAAAAAGCCACTACAATCCTTCTGTAAAAAGGACGAGTAACCGTGGTGCCACCTTCATTCGCAATAATTGCGCGCTTTCGTACTCCGATAACGGGGAGTAACTTCGTCCTCACATTTAATGAGGCTGCTCCAAAGTCCATTCACAAGTAGGTACTACTGATTTGCACCAACCATCAGCTCTCTTTAAGTACTAGCGCCTGCTACTATTCTTTTTCCTAGCATTTATTGAAATGAATTGTAGAATATTTTCAGAATATTGTCAAGGGTCTTCCGAGAAATAAAAAAAGACGAATCTAAAAGATCCGTCAATTAAATTAAATTTTTGAAGTTTAAGCGTTTGTTCAATACATACATAATCGGTGCACCAACCGCTAAGACTACAAATTCACCTGCAGCAACAGTTAACCATGTCCAGAAGAATGGTAACTCTAATGCTATGTTCAATTCTAAAGCAATGATGAACATTGTACATGTAAATAACAATGTATTGATGATTAAACGTACCCAAATATTTTTGACAAATTTACAAATAAGAATGAACAACCCAATGGTAATTATCGAATGACCTACGCCGAAAAATATATCGAGAATGCCATTTGGTGAAAATATATTGGAGATAAACACACCAATAATGATTCCAACGGCAAAGCGTGGATTAAATGCAACTAAATGGTTAAATATTTCCGATATTCGGAACTGCACCTCTGTAAAGCCAAATGGCGCGACTAATAATGTAATAGCAATGTAGAGTGCTGCAATAATGCCACTCGTTGCTAAAAATTTTATTTTCATATTTATTTCTCCTTAGTTTTTTTACGTGGGATGGTTACGAACCACGTGAAGCAAATGCAATCATATCAATGTTCATGCATATTTGTAAATAGCTACGTGTAAAATTTGTGTAAAATTATAAAGCAGCGAGTACATTCATTGTATTTTTTTCATCCTCTTCGCGGAGCTCTTTAATCAAGTGTGTATAAATACGAATAGTTGTATCTACATCTGCGTGTCCAAGTCTTTCTGAAATATATTACACCGAAATTCCTTTGTAAAACAAAATACTAGCATGAGTATGACGTAAGCCATGAATAGAAACATCATCTATACTTAATTCGCCCAGTAATTTTGTCAAAGCTTTATTTATGCCTGTGTTGCTAAAGACTTTATATTTTGATTCAGGATTATAAAATACTAGCTTGTGTATATTTTCTGGTGTTTCGTCAAGTATAAGACATTCGGTTTAGATCAAGAGTTAAACAATAAAATGAAATCTGCAGCAAAATCATTTTAAAAGCAAAAGCACTCTCAAATGAACTGCTCTCCAATTGTTAGACACAGCATCTAACAATTGGAGGTGTAGTTTTTTTATGACTAAATTTACGAGCGAGATAAAGTTAAAGATTATTCAAGGCTTTAATTCAAAGATTTTTTCTCAAAAAGAGTATGCAAAACAGATGGGAGTAATAAGAGCACAATTTCAATATTGGTTAAAGTTATATGAACTACATGGAGATGAAGGGTTTAGGAATACCTATACAAATTATTCTGTACCATTTAAACTAGACGTACTAAATCACATGGTTCAATCTGGTGCGTCATTAATGGATACCGCAGCTCTTTTTAAAATTCCAAGTTATACAATGGTGTATAATTGGCAAAAACAAATGGAGGTTGGCGGTTTGGATGCCCTTGAACCAAGACAAAAGGGGCGTCCATCGATGAAAAAACAATCAACGAAACAATCAAAACAAATCCCAGCTGAAGGATCTGTCGAAGCACTAGAAGCACGTATTAAACAACTTGAAATGGAAAACGAGTATTTAAAAAAGTTGAATGCCTTAGTTCAAAACAAGGAAAAATCACCAAACAAGACAAAGCAAAAGTAGTCTTTGAGTTAAGGCATAAATATTCGGTGAGGGCGCTTGTGAAACTCGCTGGTATTCCACGTAGCACGTATTATGATTTAGTAAAGAAAATGAACCGAATAGATCCAGATGCCGATTTAAAAGTAGAAATCAATTCAATTTACGATGAACATGAAGGACGTTATGGCTATCGTCGTATTCGTGATGAGCTAGCTAATCGTGGGAAGAACGTGAATCACAAGAAGGTCCAAAGCATCATGAAAGAACTTGGATTAAAGTGCCTTGTGCGTATGAAAAAATATAAATCCTATAAAGGAACAGTCGGTAAAATTGCGCCTAATCATTTAGACCGCCAATTTACAGCGGACGCACCGAATGAAAAATGGGTAACCGATATTATGGAGTTTAAATTATTCGGCGAAAAATTATATTTATCACCTGTTTTAGATTTATTTAATGGTGAAATTATTACGTACACAATTAACTCTAGACCAACTTATTCACTCGTTTCAGAGATGTTAGATAAAGCTTTAGAGCGTCTACCAGAAGACCATCAACTTCTCATGCATTCGGATCAGGGCTGGCACTATCAAATGAAGCAATATTGTCATGCGCTTCAGTCAAGAGGTATTCTCCAAAGTATGTCTCGTAAAGGAAACTGTTACGACAACTCTGTAATGGAGAATTTCTTCGGGATTATGAAGTCTGAGTTTTTATACTTCAAAAAATTTGAAAGTGTAGACCATTTTAAAACTGAATTAGAAAAGTATATAACGTATTACAATACAAAAAGGATTAAGGCAAAATTAAAAGGCATGAGTCCGATACAATATCGAACCCATGCCCTAACCGCTGCCTAATGAAATAACCGTGTCTAACTTTTAGGGGTCATTTCACAAATGGGAGTGCTTTTTACATTCTTTAAATCAAAAATTAGCTTTAATTTATAAGTTTTTATGCCTTCCACAGATGATTGCGGAGGGCTTTTATTATGCAAAAAGGGAAGTGTTCAAATGGAAAAATGGGTTGCTGCAGTAAGGGAGTAATTGGCACATTGGTGTCATATTCAGTTGACGGCCTAGGTATTTTTAATCGGTTTTATGGACATTGATTATGCAAGTGGTCTTATGAGTGGGTTGTTAATCAAAACCTAAATAGCCGTGTTGGTTTCAACGGCATTATACGGAAAATTTATTACTTAATGCTAGTTAGTTCAGTGTATTAACTTTCGCTAGTAATACTAGGTATCGAGTACGCAGGTGATGGGGCAGCTATTGCATCTGTGTACTCGAATTTATTTCTATCACAGAAAACGGTACAAAGATGGGGTTACCAATGCCTGACTTTATTAAAAATATTTTATCGATTGTAAAGGATAAAACAGGAGAGGGGGATTTAAAATGAGTACAATTCGTAAAAAATTAGTAACTGATGTACAAGCAAACACAGTCACTTATGGTAAGGGGAACGCTAAAAAATACATTGTTGTCCATGAAACAGATAATGCACGTTCCGGAGCTGATGCAGACGCACACTCACGATTACAATACACCGTAATAGCCGTTCAGCTTCCTGGCATTATACTGTGGACGACAAAGAAGCTGTGCAATCTTTTGGACATGCTTGGAGATGTTGGGCTGCAGGAAGTACAACAGGTAATAATCAGGGGATACAAGTAGAAGTTTGCGTCAATAGTGATGGTAATTATCAGAAGGCACTGCAGAACGCTGCAGAGTTAGTTGCTAAACTTATGAAGGTTGAAGGTATTCCAATTAGTAATGTAGTTCAGCATAATTATTTCAGTGGTAAAAATTGTCCTCGAAATATGCAAGAAGGTAAAATTTCATGGTAGCAATTTATTACAGTGGTTAAAGCAGCAAGTGGCAATGTACAGTCACGACAGCCATCTATCGACAATAACCGCGTACTTACTGGAACATACGGCACAAAACAAGATGCAGAAAATGCACAAGATGTACTTAAACACCGTTTTGGTTGGGTTGCGTATATTGAGCCTGACGGATCAAAATGGCACGTTAAAACAGGAGCATTTACAGGAATGAATGCAGCACAAGCAGGAGCAAATAAAATTATGACAGCTAAACTTGCCAAGGTTGCAAACGTTGTAGCTCTTTCATAATTCAACCTCCGAATGGTATTTTATTAACTACTTTTACAATATAATACATTGTTTATACAATATATACAGGATATTCCATTATATTTATATAAACCCAAATGAGTGAAAGATTAAGGGACTATTCTATAGATGTTAATATCATAGTCATAAACATGTACTTTTTTTAATTCTTCCTCAAAATGTTTTTCTATTTCATTTTTTAGTTGTATATTTAGGCTAGAAACTCCTAGGTATAAAGTTTTGCTCGGACGATCATAAGACATATTTTGAAGACCGTATTTTTGGGACGCTTCTAGAAAAATATCTTCAGAATCCCAAAGTTTTTCAATTCTTTTATTAGAATCTAAAGTTTTAGAAATAAGTAATTCTATACCTTTATTTGTTACTTTAAAAAAATCAGAGTAACCTTTTGGGAAAAAGATTAATGAAAGTATTATTAGCACTGATATAAGTAATAAAATTTTTTTCTTCATTACAGATACCTCCTAAAATTTACTTATATTATACAACAAATTAATTTCCATTATTTGAAATTTATTATTTTTAATTATCAGTGAAAAAACGGTGCGACTGTAAATTTTGCTCAGAAATCATTTTGAAGAGAGTAATACTCTAAAATGTCATGAATCAAACAAATAACCAGGCGCTCATAAATAGGTGAGTACCTGGCCATTTTTGTTTATTCATCATATGGTCTATACTTTGTCTGCAGCTCCTTAGCTGCTTCTTTTCTACTTTCTATATCTTCTCTCAAATATAATTTATCGCGAGTTAATTCTTTTACAGGAACTAACTTACCGCGCTTTACAAGTGAGTTTAATGCCTGGCGAGATATTTGTAATTCCTCTAAAACCTCTGATGTTGTTAATATTTCAGATTGCACCAACTTAATAAATTCATCCTTATTTACTACCTTGTATTCTGTCACGACGAATCAACCTTTTTTCTTTTTAATATATACAATGATGTTTATGATTACTAACACTAAACAAATTGAATATAAGATAATCATTTCAATGTTCATACATATTTGTAAATAGCTACGTGTAAAAAATTATAGTACTAATGATAATAATTTGATCTTGTTCAAAATTTTTTTATGACAGTGCCTATGAAAAGGGGCTTGTACACTTACTAGAAAATTATGCAGAAATAGCAGATGAGAAGTAACCTTGAAAGTTAGAAGTCGTGGATCTGGCCGGTCACTTGTTAAAACAGTACTTTTAACAAGTGACCATTTCAGGAGTTTAAAACACTAAATAATTAAGCTAATTTTGGGGCAAGGGTAAATGGAGGCTCTATTGATTGAAAATGGACGTACAAAATAGTGGGGGATGGATATATCCAATGATTATGAACAGCACTTTTAAAAATTACTCTTCTAAAGTATTTTTAATTTCTTCTATTTCAAAAATTAAATCGTTAACTTGTTTCTTGAATTCATCTGTATATTCTAATTCCTCTTCCATTTCTTTTGTATACTCTAAGGCATTTAGAGTGAAATCCAAAGCAAATTCAAATAGACTGTCACATAGATTAGAAATGATTGTATCAATATTTCCTGTAGTTGCATCTTGATGTTCTTGTGAATAAGAAGGTTGATTTAAATCGATTTTATCATTATTCATGGTATTCCTCCTTTTTGAAAACGGCACTAATCTCATATGCATCATATGCGTTAAATGTAAAAAGGGCGACTAAAATGAACATTTTCTGTAGATCTATTAGCAGAAATCTTGAAAAAATAAGAACGAATAAACCTGTTATGAGGTACTGACATTTTCACTGTCAGTTTTTTTAGTTTTTACATATATTACTTAAAAATTAGATGTCAGAAAAAAACTTCGGTAAATTGTAAAAAAATTTTTTTTATGTTAGAAAAAGAAATCAAATTGTAAAAACAGCGTAGTTTAGCGGTTTAAAGCGTCAAATTGATTGAAAAGGAAAAATATTTCACAGGAATTAATAGTCAGAAGATTCATAATGTTATTGACGAACGTTGCTAATAACGATAATATAGCGATACGTTCACACTTCGCTTGGATAAAGTGTGATAAATATAAGTAATCAAAATCGGGGGGATTATTTGTGAAAAGCAATTTGAAAAAGCTTTCGTTCCTGTTATTTGGGTTAGTTTTGATACTTGCTGCTTGTGGTGGCAGTGGTTCTAGTTCGTCGGATTCGAAAGGGAACGAAACGAATAACGCAAGTGAGAGCGGTAATGCAGACGATAAAACATATAAGATCGGGATTACTCAAATTGTGGAGCATCCATCTTTAAATGCTGCAACTGAAGGTTTCAAAAAAGCGATTGAAGAATCTGGCTTAAAAGTAGATTACGATCCACAAATAGCGCAAGGGGATAACAGTCTTAACACGACGATTGCAAACAATCTAGTAAGTGCAAACGTAGATTTAATCTTTGCGAACTCTACGCCGTCTGCACAAGCGGCAGCAACGGCAACTAGCGATATTCCAATTATCTTTACTTCTGTAACAGATGCTGTTGGCGCACAGCTCATTGATTCTATAGAGAAGCCAGGGAAAAATGTAACAGGAACAATCGATTTACATCCTGATACTATTTCGAAAACAGTGGCGTTCTTAAAGGATTTGGGTGCGAAAAAAGTAGGGATGGTTTACAACGCTGGTGAGCAAAACTCAGTAGCACAAGTAAAAGAAGTGAAAAAAGTGATGGATGAGCAAGGCTTAACAGTAGTTGAGGCATCTGCGGCAACGTCTGCAGAGGTAAAACAAGCTACTGAATCGTTAATTGGTAAAGCTGATGCATTCTATATTATTACTGATAATACAGTAGTTTCGGCACTTGAGTCTGTCATTGATGTAGCGAATGCTAATAAATTACCATTAGTTGTAGGAGAGCTCGACTCTGTGGCACGTGGTGGTTTAGGTGCATATGGTTTTGAATATTTTGACATCGGTTATGAAGCAGGGCAAATGGCTGTGAAGATTCTAAAAGGTGAAGCAACTCCTGCTGATATTCCAGCTCAATATCCACAAAAGCTAAAACTATTAATCAATAAAAAAGTAGCAGATGATTTAGGAATCGACATTAAAGATTCTTGGGGTGCGGAGCTTTTAGAAAAGTAATGACCTGACATGATCATCTTATAAAGTGAAGCGGGGGAGAACTAAAACTGCCCCCGCTTTATCTTCTTTTAGAGTGTTTTGCGGCGATGGTGAATTCATGTAATTCCTATTTAAAATTTTCCTAGTATCATAACGTAGGGTTGATTTCCGTTCAGACTGGGCGCTTTGTTGCTGACGCTGCGCTTTCGCACAGTTAAAACATTTGTTGCTGACGCTGCGCTTTTGCACAGAGCAGAGCTTCCTGGGGGCGTCCGATGGTCGCTTCACTCGCGCTGCAACTTTTGGTGATGAGCCATTATTGAACAAGTGGATTTAGTAAAGCTTTCTACAAGTGAGCACGGAACCTACTTCTGGCAATATGAATCCATCGTTAGAGGATGGATCTAGGATAAGGATTTTTAATAAAAATTTGTTTAAGAAATTAATAGGAGATGATTCAACTATGTTTATAGCAATATTTGGCGCAACGGAGCAAGGAATCATCTATGCGATTATGGCACTTGGTGTGTATTTAACATTCCGCGTGTTAGATTTTCCGGATTTAACGGTTGATGGAAGCTTTGTAACAGGGGCTGCTACAGCGGCGACGATGATTCTGCTTGGCTACCACCCGATCTTAGCGACTTTAGTGGCAATTGTTGCTGGATTTATTGCTGGATGTATGACAGGAATTCTTCACACAAAGGGGAAAATTAATCCTCTATTATCGGGGATTTTAATGATGATTGCTTTGTATTCTATTAACCTACGTATTATGGGATTCACTGCAGAAAATACGATAGGTCGTCCGAATATTCCACTATTAAATTCAGAAACTTTATTTTCAAAGTTTCAAGCATTTTGGAGTAATTTAGGAATCGATACGGCATTAAATAACTTGTTAAAAGGTTTTGGTGTTCAGCAACCACCTTCAACATGGAGCACGATAATCGTAGTATTAATCATTACGATTTTAATTAAGTTCATTGCAGACTGGTTCTTGAAAACAGAAATCGGCCTGGCTATTCGAGCAACTGGTGATAATAAGCGTATGATTCGTAGTTTCTCGGCAAACACAGATACTCTTATTATTCTTGGGCTAGGACTTTCTAATGCACTTGTCGCATTTTCGGGAGCTTTAATCGCTCAATATTCGAAGTTCTCAGATGTAAGTATGGGGATCGGGATGATTGTTATCGGTCTAGCATCTGTTATTATCGGCGAAGCAATCTTCGGTACAAAAACGATTATGCGCACAACTTTCGCCGTCATTGCCGGAGCTATCATTTACCGCATTATTTTAGCATTAGCGTTACGAGTAGACTTCCTTGATTCAGGAGATATGAAATTAATAACAGCTATCATTGTTATCATAGCGTTGATTTTACCTCAATTTATCAATAAGAGTAAGGAGCGCAAACGTAGGGTGAAGCGCGCAGCGGAGAAAACACGAGTAAAGACGGTTGAGCAGGGAGGGAAGGGCCTTGCTTAAATTACACGGTATTAATAAGGTTTTCAATGAAGGTACGCCTGATGAAAAAATGGCACTTGCAGAAATTAATTTGCACTTAAAGCCAGGGGATTTTGTCACAATTATCGGCAGTAATGGTGCTGGTAAATCGACTATGATGAATATGATTTCGGGAGCACTATCACCAGACTTCGGCACGGTTTCAATCGATGGAAATGAGGTAACGTCTTTACCAGAATATAAGCGCTCCCACTACATCGGTCGCGTATTCCAGGATCCAATGGCTGGTACAGCGCCAACAATGACGATTGAGGAGAATTTAGCATTAGCTTACTCACGTAATAAGAGTAGAGGCATACGCTTTGGTGTTGATAAAAAGCGTCGAGAATTTTTTAAGGAATCGTTGGAGATGTTGGGCTTAAATTTGGAAAATCGTCTGTCTGCAAAAGTTGGCTTACTGTCGGGAGGGGAGCGACAGGCGCTGTCTCTTTTAATGGCGACCTTCACGAAGCCTTCGATTTTATTGCTAGATGAGCATACTGCGGCACTTGACCCATCTCGTGCCGAGTTAATCACACGTATTACGAAATATTTAGTTGAAAAAGATAACTTAACGACATTAATGGTCACGCACAATATGCAACAAGCTTTAGACTTAGGAAATCGACTGATTATGATGGATAAAGGTCAAATCATTTTAGAGGTTGGTGAGGATCGCAAACATGAATTAACCATACCGGATTTAATGGCAGAGTTTGAACGTATCCGCGGTGAGAAAATGAACTCAGACCGTGCGTTACTAGGATAATAAATGATAAAACGCTCATACATAGGTGTGGGCGTTTTTTCGTTGGATGTCGATACTTTTTGAAAGTTGGATGATAAAGCAATAAAGTTGGTTATTAAAAAATGAAAATTTAGATAATTACGAAGGATTACATTATAATCTAGCTAAAGGAGGTGAAAATATGTTACTCAAAAAGCGCGAAGTTTCATCAAAGCAACTCACACTAGAAATGCTTGAAAGGCGATTACCGAAATCTCACCCAAAATTTACTTTCTATCAAGAAATGCTAAATAGAACAAGAGCAGGGTATGCAGGCGAGCAACGAGTAGATCGAGAATGGCAAAGTATCTATTTAGAGCAAACGCATTATTTATTACATGATGTTGTGCTTAAGGATGAAGGTGGTTCCATACATCAAATAGACACATTGTTGATGTCGCAGAACTTCATTTTAATAGTGGAAATCAAAAATATCGTTGGGCGTGTAGAATATATGGAAGATAACCATCAATTTATTCGAATTACGTCTGATGACAAAGTAGATGGTTTTCGCAATCCCTTTGACCAAGTGAAGCGGTACGCCAGAATGTTGCGTAGATTAGTTCAAATGAGTGGACAACATATACCCATTGAATATATAGTCGTTTCTGCAAATCCGAATATGATTATGACGTCCAGTTTGTCCGCGCACCCGATTATTCATGTGAGTGGCTTGGCTGAGAGGGTAGAGCAGTTGTTCAAGCAACATCAACAAGCCTATCTAAGTAAAGAAGTTTTAAGAGAATTCTCTGTACGTATTCTAAAGATGCATAAACCGGCACATTGGACGCTAGATATGAAGGTGGATAAACTAAAGAAAGGTGTATTATGCTCTAAGTGCGATTATCGATTTGTCATGCACTATCGTCAAGGTAAATGGCGGTGTGAGAATTGTGGTGGGGGAGATGATCAAGCATTCAATAACGCACTGAAAGATTACCGTCATATGTATGGTGAATTTATATCCAACAGTTTATTTCAAGATTTTTTCGGTATTTCTTGCGCTAAAACGGTATATAAAATATTGAAGTCTTTGCAGCTTCAAGAAGTAGGTGCAAAGAAGGATCGGAAGTATATTATTAAATAATATAGTCTATCAATGCGGTCAGATAGACTGTATTTTCTAAAATGCTCCGATAAATTAATAAATCATTCCGATAAAATCTAAAATTGTTCCGATAAATCTCAAAATTGTTCCGATAAAACACAAAATCATTCCGATAAATCTCTCATCCACACAAAAAAGCCACACTCACTTTGCAAGTGTGACTCTTTATTTTAGACTAGTAAGCCGAATAGTTGAATGTCGTTGTTTACTTCTTTGTATTTGAAGCCGAATTCATTCATGCGTACTAGTAAGCCTTCGTAGTCCTCTCGATTGCCGAGTTCGATGCCGACTAAGGCAGGACCGCTTTCTTTGTTGTTTTTCTTTGTATATTCGAAAGTTGTAATGTCGTCATTTGGTCCTACAACGCTTGTTAAGAATTGGCGAAGGGCGCCGGCACGTTGTGGGAAGCTTACGATGAAGTAGTATAGTAAGCCTTCGTGAATTAAAGATTTTTCTTTAATCTCCTGCATACGACCGATATCATTATTACCACCACTAATGATGATAACGACTGATTTGCCTTTAATTTCCTCTTTGTAAGAATCGAGGGCTGCTACTGATAATGCTCCAGCAGGCTCTGCGATAATGGCGTGTTTATTGTAAAGATCTAAGATTGTTGTACATACTTTCCCTTCTGGTACTAGTACGATGTCGTCTAAGTAGCGACGACAAACATCATATGTGTGATGTCCGACGCATTTTACCGCGGCCCCATCTACGAATTTGTCAATCCAATCAAGTGCCACTGCACCGCCTTCTGCAAATGCAGCCTTCATACTGCCTGCCCCAGCAGGTTCTACACCGATAATTTTACTATGAGGAGAAAGGTTTTTCACATAGGCAGATACACCGGACATTAATCCACCGCCACCAATACTACCAAATACGTAGTCAATTGGCTCCTCCATGTCATTCATAATTTCAACAGCGACCGTTCCTTGACCAGCAATGACATCAAAATCATCAAATGGGTGGATAAAGATTTTATCGTGCTCTTCACAGTAAGCTAATGCACCTTCTGCAGAATCATCAAAAGTATCACCTGCTAAAATAATTTCTACATAATCACGACCAAACATACGAACTTGGTCGATTTTTTGTTTAGGTGTTGTTTGAGGCATAAAAATACTTGCTTGAATTTTCAATTGTGCACAGGCGTATGCAACACCTTGAGCATGATTGCCCGCACTTGCGCAAACAACGCCAGTTTTACGAGCCTCTTCTTCAATTTTTTTAATCTTATAATAGGCACCACGAAGTTTAAATGAGCGTACATGTTGTAAATCTTCGCGTTTAAAATAAATATTAGCTCCATATTTCTCGGATAAATAGTCATTTTTTTGTAGCGGCGTGTGTACCACTACGTCTTTTAAGAAATGATGTGCAATTAAGATATTTTCTACTTGCACGGTTCTAGTGTCAGCAGCTTCCATAATATTCATCCTCCGTATGCGTATAAAACATTTATCTATGATAGCACATTTTATAAGCTTTTTGTTATTAATTTTTAGTAAATTCTAAATTTTCGGTGTCTATTTAATGCAAAATAGATTTATTCGAGAATTTTTTTGGATAAATAAAGGATGTACACATTTCCTCATAACGGAAATGGTCCAGCATATACTAGAATACCTTAGGACAAGTAGGAGGGTATGTAATTGGAAATCATTCAAGGAATTCTATCTACATACATTCAATTTTTCGATTGGGAAATGTGGAAAGAAATTTTGACTGACCCTGTATCGTGGGGGCTAATATCAACACTTATTATAATAGAAGGTTTGCTTTCAGCTGATAACGCACTTGTATTAGCTGTGCTAGTGAAGCATTTGCCAACTAAGCAACGCAAACGAGCATTAATGTACGGAATGTTGGGGGCCTATTTTTTCCGATTTTTATTTATTGGGATAGGCGTTTACTTGGTAGAATTCTGGTTTATTAAATTGCTAGGCGCTCTGTATTTAGGTTGGCTATGTGTCGCTCATTTCTTACAGATTGGGGAAGCTGATAGTGCTAAGGAAATGAAAAAAACAGGGTTGATGGTTCGCATTTTTGGAACGTTTTGGGCAACCGTTATTTCTGTAGAACTGATGGATATTGCTTTTTCAATTGATGCGATTTTTGCGGCCTTTGCGATATCCAATCAAATTTGGATATTACTCATCGGGGGAGTACTAGGTATTTTAATGATGCGAACGATAGCAGGATTATTTTTAGTCATTATTGAAAAAATACCAGAATTAGAGGCAACGGCATTTATTATAATTGGCATTATTGCACTGAAAATGCTAGCCAGCGTCATCGGAATTCACGTTCCACATTATCTGTTTTTCGTTGTGCTAATTATTATATTTGCTATAACCTTCATGATTCATTTCTTAAAAAAAACGAGGACTGCTTAACATAAAAGCGGATCTGTTCTCCATTTAGAAAGAGGACAGATCCGCTTTATTGTCAGTAACAAAATGAAAACTTTTATTTTACATAATGATCAGGATTCACAATATAGAACTTTTCAATATTAAGCCAGCTTTCGCTCATTGGTTCACCGTCATCGATGCGTTTTTCTGTTTCTTGCATCATCCAAGCAGTTTGGGATGAGTGTGCTTGTAAGGCACTAATTTTATCTGCCTTCATTTCACTCATATTGACAACAACGTGTGGCTCCCCATTTTTTTCAATCGTATCATTTGCAAAGGCACAGCCCAATACTTGTGGACGAGCGGCTTTTGGCATACGACGAACAGCTTCTACTACGGCACGTGCAGTTGCCTCATGGTCAGGATGCACTGCAAAACCAGGTAAGAATGTAAAGATAAGAGAAGGCATTAATTCTTCTATTAAACCTTCAACAAGCTTTACCATTTTCTCATCGTCTTCAAACTCAATCGTTTTGTCACGGAAACCAAGCATACGTAAATCTTGTATGCCCATAGCATCTGCAGCTGCTATAAGCTCCTTACGTCGAATTTCTGGTAAGGATTCACGTGTTGCAAAAGGTGGATTTCCTAAATTACGCCCCATCTCGCCTAGAGTTAAACAGGCATATGTAACAGGTGTATTCATTTTCTTCGTATAGTAGGCAATTGTTCCAGCAATTGAAAAAGCCTCATCATCTGGGTGAGGGTAAACAATTAAAATATGACGTTGTGGTTGTAAATTCAAAAAGTTGTCCCCCTTAATAAGCAAACGGCGTTTCGCTAATTTCAAGTGCAATCGCCAATTTACCTGAGTAATCTAGTCCAGCCATTAATAAACGGCCTAAATCATCTAGTTCAAAATGTGTGATGCCCTGTGCATAAACCCAGCCATGTGCCATTTTCAAGCCAACACGATGGGGTGAATCATCTACCACTTTAGCAAGTTCATAGTTGATTTTAGCATTACGAATAAAAGCACCTGCATTAAAAAATTTTTCATCAAAGTGTGCTGCATAAGAACCGTTCGTCGTCTCAAGATGGATATAAACGTCTTTGTTGGCGAAAGAATTCAATAATTCCTGTAACGTCTTTACTTGTACTTCTTGCATCTTAACACTCCTCTCGATTATTTCTATTTTAAGTATAGTCAAAAAAGATGACAAAGGGAAATTGAAAGGCTTTTGCTGACAATTTATTAATAAATACGTTGGTAAAATACAGAAATTTCTCTATTTTGAAATAATTATTATTCACCGTTTATATAGGGTTAATTACTTGAAAAAACTATTCTGATGTATCAATATAGGACACATGAAACGGAATAATATAAATTGTGTCGTTCTAATTTGTATGCGGTTTCATAATTAAAATATGGGGAGATTGATACTATGATTTATGCAAATCCTAATACTCCGGGCGCAGTAGTAAATTTCAAAGAAAAATACGATAACTTTATCGGTGGCGAATGGGTTCCTCCAGTAAAAGGTCAATACTTTGAAAATAAAACACCTGTAACAGGTCAAGTTTTTACAAAAGCAGCTCGTTCAACAGTTGAAGATATTGAGCTTGCTCTTGATGCAGCACACGCAGCAAAAGATGCATGGGGTAAAACAAGCGCAACTGAGCGTGCATCTATTTTAAATAAAATCGCAGATCGTATTGAAGAAAACTTAGAAATGATTGCTGTTGCGGAAACATGGGATAATGGTAAAGCAGTTCGCGAAACTTTAAACGCAGATATTCCTTTAGCAATTGATCACTTCCGTTATTTTGCAGGTGTCATCCGTGCACAAGAAGGGCGTACAACACAATTAGATAACGACACGGTTGCATACCACTTCCAAGAGCCACTAGGTGTAGTTGGCCAAATCATTCCTTGGAATTTCCCAATCTTAATGGCTGCTTGGAAAATTGCTCCTGCACTTGCAGCAGGTAACTGTATCGTGATGAAACCAGCTGAGCAAACGCCAGTTTCATTATTAGTGTTAATTGAAACAATTCAAGATATCCTCCCAAAAGGCGTACTTAACATTGTAAACGGCTTTGGTGTTGAAGTTGGTAAACCACTTGCAACGAACAAACGAATTGCAAAAGTTGCTTTTACTGGTTCAACAGCTGTTGGTCGCCAAATTATGCAATATGCAACTGAAAATATTATTCCTGTAACATTAGAGCTAGGTGGTAAATCACCAAACGTATTCTTTGAGGACGTAATGGCTTCAGATGATGAATATTTAAATAAAGCAATTGAGGGCTTTGTGATGTTCGCATTAAACTCAGGTGAAATTTGTACTTGTCCTTCACGTGCACTTGTTCAAGAATCTATTTACGATAAATTCATTGCACTTGCATTAGAACGCGTAAAAGCTATTAAAATTGGTAATCCATTAGATACAGAAGTCATGATGGGTGCTCAAGCTTCTAACGAACAAAAACAAAAAATCCTTTCTTACCTAAAACTTGGTAAAGAAGAAGGCGCTGAGTGTTTAATAGGTGGAGAAGAAAATATTCTTGAAGGCGACCTTGCAGGAGGTAACTACATTAAACCAACAGTATTCAAAGGTCATAATAAAATGCGAATCTTCCAAGAAGAAATCTTTGGTCCAGTGCTTGGCGTAACTACATTCAAAGATTTCGATGAAGCAATGGAAATTGCAAATGATACAGAATATGGTTTAGGTGCTGGTGTTTGGTCACGTTCTGGTGACATTGCATATCGTGCAGGTCGAGCTATTCAAGCTGGTCGTGTGTGGACAAACACTTATCATCAATATCCAGCAGGTGCTGCCTTTGGTGGATTCAAACTTTCAGGTATCGGTCGTGAAAACCACGCAATGATGTTAGATCACTACCAACAAACTAAATGCCTTTTAGTGAGCTACAAAAAAGAAGCACAAGGATTTTTCTAATACCAGAGGATGAATAACAACATGGTAGAACGAGTTACTGCAACAAAAGAGGCTTTAAATTTGATAGAACTAATTAAGAGTCAGCATGGCGCTATCATGTTTTATCAATCTGGGGGTTGCTGTGATGGCTCTGCACCGATGTGTTATGTAGAAGGAGATTTTAAAATTGGTGAAAACGATATCTATCTTGGTAAAATAGGTGACGTTCCTGTTTACATTCATAGAGCGCAATATGAATATTTTAAGCATACGCAATTGATTATTCATGCGATTGAGGGCAGAGGTGCAAGTTTTTCTTTAGATAGTGTTGAAAATATGCATTTCATTACGAACTCAAGAGTATTCACAACAGAAGAGTATAAAGAAGTAATAAAGCTCTTTTAACTTCTTTCAGTGAATGTTTTATGTAGCGACAGGTACAGGAGTCTCACATCTCTATAGATGGTGAGATGAATGCGGGTTTAAGTTACTATTTCAGCGGTGTCTAAACACCTACACCTGTCGCTACGCTTTCGGTATAATAGACATTTGCAGAAATAGAGGATCTCAGTCTAAGAACGCCACGTCCTGTAGCATTACCTAAATGACCGACATCGTGTCAACCCTCATACAGGCCTAAGCATAAAGCCGAATCCAGACTCGATTATGCCGAAGTATAATTGATGGCAGCCTTTAATCTATGAAGATGTATCGAGCAATATTGTTGAAAAAAATATTGAAATATATCAATATAATAAAGGTGAAAGCAATTTTGTACAAAATGTGTCGTTTTGTAGTGTATATGGTTTCACAACCGAAAAGATACTACGACCACGATTTCTTCTTGAATTGACGGATAAGAAGTGCATAGTGTTGAAGGGAGTTTTAAAACTAGGTAATAACGAATTCTATCTTGGTACAATAGATGACGTTCCTTTAACATTTTATGCATGGCCATGGCACGGGAAGAAGACGAAAGCTAATTATCATAGTATAGTAAAAAGCCGCGATTCTCTTTTATGACGGAGAATCTCGGCTTTTTATAATGTTTGGTTTTCGGGAGTATGTATTTGTTAATATCGGTTGAGTTTTCGTTCAATGGAATCCAGACGATTGTTGAGATGTTGTAGATGCTTATGCATGTTTCTAAACTGTAAATTTTGATTTTGTGCGTTTGAGGTTCTTGTTTGTTCCAGTTGCTCTTCCTCCTGCAATGCTAAAATGGTGGAGAGGGTTGCTAATGAATATCCTATTGTTAAAATCATTGAAGATATTACTTCTACTTTGGTAGACGTTATATCTCCAGATAGAATACCTGTGCCTTCACCTAGGAGACCGGCTTCTTGACCACCTAGATTAGTTGGATCAACATTTATGTTTTGTTGTTTACGTCTTTTCATTTTTCTCCCTCCCATATACAGCTAATATATGGCATAGGAAGAAGTAGCGTATCTTGTCCTGAGCTTTTTGCATTTGAGTAATAATCCCTTAGGTTCTAAGTATTAATTTCTTAATTTTCCGTCAATTTATTTGATTTTTATGGAAAAGTAGAGCAATATAGTGAAAATAAACAGTCATTTTTAGGGGGGATAGATGTGAATAAAGACTTTAAATATTGTAAAGAATCAAGAGTCATGCGTACAAGTCGGGTTTTTCCAAATGATATTAACAATCATAATACATTGTTTGGTGGTCGATTAATGAGTGATATCGATCAAGTAGCTTCCATTTCTGCTGCGAAGCATAGTCGTAGAGATTGTGTAACAGCCTCAACGGATTCAGTAGACTTCTTGCATCCAATAAGCCAAACTGATTCTGTATATTTCGAATCATATGTATCGTGGACAGGAACATCTTCCATGGAGGTTTTCGTAAAGGTTATTTCTGAGAATTTGAAAACGGGTGAACGGAAGGTAGCGGCTACAGCATTATTAACCTTTGTTGCATTAGATGAAAATAATAAACCAACTCCAGTTCCATCTGTCATTCCGGAAACAGTAGAGGAGACAAAGCTACATGAAACCGCAGCTGTACGAGCAAAAGCGCGTGCAGAGCGTAAAAAGGAAAGTAAGGCTTTGGCCAAATTCATTTCGATGAACAATCCATGGGATTAACGGCTCGAAATGATGGGGAACCACTATATGTAAAAGAGGCATCTGATATTCAGATGCCTCTTTCGTCATTAAATTTCAGTCACCGTTACTTGTGGTGCGCCAAAATGAGATTTAGCACCGTGCATAACTGGTCCTACATAGTCATTTAATGCCCAACCGTGAGCGATTGCAGCTGAAACAAATTCTTTTGCTTCAATTACGGCCTCTTTTACCGAAAGACTGTTTGCCAAGTTTGCTGTTACAGAAGCAGCAAATGTACAGCCAGCCCCGTGGTTATAAGTAGAAGCAACTTTTTCAGATTCTAATAAGTAGAATTTTTCACCGTCGAAAAATAAGTCAGTCGCTTTTTTAGCAGCTAGCGCTTTTCCACCTTTAATGACAATAGCTTTAGCACCAAGTTCGTGGATTTTACGAGCAGTTGTTTTCATTTCCTCGATTGTTTTTGGTGTTCCAGTCCCGGCTAATTGTCCAGCCTCAAACAGGTTAGGTGTTATAACTGCAGCTAATGGTAAAAGATGTTGAATCATTGCATCTGTGTTACCAGGGTTCAATACTTCATCTTCTCCTTTACATACCATTACAGGGTCAATAACAACATTTGTCGTACCAGATTTAGCAATAGCGTCACCTGCAATACGAATAATCTCTTCCGTTGACAGCATACCAGTTTTTATTGCGTCGATGCCTGTTGACAGAGCTGTATCGATTTGTTTTTGCAAAAGTTCTGTCGGTAATGGTGTTACGTTATGAGTCCAACCGTTTGGATCCATTGTTACGACAACCGTTAATGCCACCATGCCATATGTACCGTGCTCTTGAAATGTTTTAAGGTCGGCTTGCATACCTGCGCCACCTGATGTATCTGAACCAGCAATCGTTAAAGTTTTTTTAAGAACCATGTGGAAGATCTCCTTTATAGATGAAATTTTAAAATTATCATCTAGTATAGTCTTATTCTGGGTGTATAAAAATGGTCAGAATTATTTATTTTTATAAGGTCAGTTTAACTTCTATCAGTAGAAGTCCCCTATCTTTATATAGGAAGGAGTTCATTTAGGGTGTTAGCCTAACATCATCGCATCCATCCATAACTGACCTGCAAGAAGCAATACGGTCCTTATGAAGGTCTAAACTAAAAGTTGATTTTGGACGTAATGATGCAATGTATAATTGAATTGAAGCTTGAATTCGACATTATTTTTTTGTACCGTTGAAAGAAGAGAAAGGGGCTTATATTAAGATGAAACAAGCATTCCCGAATGATTGGCAAGTGATACTTGCAGAAGAGATAGAAAAAACATACTTTACAAAGCTCTGTCAATTTGTAGAACATGAGTATTCAACACAAGCAATTTATCCACCGATGAATGATATAATGAATGCATTTTATACAACAGCTTATCAAGATGTGAAGGTCGTAATTTTAGGTCAGGATCCTTATCATGGACCAAACCAAGCGCATGGCTTGAGCTTTTCGGTCATGCCAGGAATCCCACATCCTCCAAGCTTACGAAATATGCTAAAAGAGTTACAGGATGATCTTGGCTGTCCAATCCCTCCAGACGGAACATTAACAAAATGGGCACAACAAGGTGTAATGTTATTAAATACTGTATTAACTGTTCGAGAAGGTGAGGCGAATTCCCATAAAGAACAAGGCTGGGAGCAATTCACGGATGCTGTCATCGATAAATTAGCATCTAGAGATAAACCCGTTATTTTTGTGCTTTGGGGTAGACCAGCACAACGAAAAAAACAATTAATTCGTCAGTACTCAACGCAACATTTTATTTTAGAAGCGCCTCATCCAAGCCCACTAAGTGCTTATCGAGGTTTTTTTGGCAGTAAACCATACTCGAAAATTAATGCACAGTTAGAGGAATGGGGAGAACAACCGATTGATTGGTTTCTAGCTTAGTGTTCTTTATCTTCATTCAGTAAATTCTTTTGTAGCGATAGCTATAAATGTTTTCTGTGCGAAAGCGATGCGACTCGCCAAAGTGAAATTGAAGCGCTTATCGTTTCGTGTTACATTTAATAATAGAAGAAAGTGGGGGACAACGATGAAAATGAATTGTTTCAAATGTCAATATTTTAAAGTAACATGGGACCCGCAAACTCCACGGGCTTGTGTAGCGTATGGCTTTAAAACAAAGCAAATACCATCCGTTGTCGTTAAACAATCCTCTGGCACGGACTGTCTGAAATTTGTGCCAAAAGCAGAAAGTGGGGGAATGCAATGATTCCTTATCAAGCCGTTATTCAACAACTTGAAAAACAATTATCCGGTGTCAAAAATACTGGAGACGAACAACAAATTCGTGAAGCCTTAACAGCAATCCGAGCATTATGCGATGTGGTATTAGACACATCTGACGGCATTTCTAAAGCGCAGTCAAAACATTTGCCACAAATGCTAGTGTCAGAGCCGATGCAACCAAGTTTATATACAGCAAAAATTGACGAAGAAGACGGAGCGAATGGTGATTCAATTTTTGACTTTTAATTATCTTCATTCAGCGAAGGCTCCCACCTCTGAAGGTGGCTTGCTGAAATGGGGATGTGGTTCCTGTTCAGTAGGTGTCCTAACTCCTACTGAAATAGAGAGACTCATTCTAAGAACGCCACGTCCTGTGGCAATTTATCTGTAGCGAAAGCAAAGCGACAGCTACAATTACGCCAAGGCGAAATTGATTAAAGGTAGGGAAATGATATGAAAAAATTTATCGTGACAGGTGCACTTCATGGCTTTTTAGCAGTGGCACTAGGTGCATTCGGTGCACATGCTTTAAAAGAAGTTCTAGACGATTATAGTCGTGGGATTTGGGAAACAGCTGTGCAGTACCAGATGTTCCAAGCTACGGCTATCCTTATCATTGGACTATTGATGAGCTCAAAAATACTAGGTGAGGTCAAGCAGTTAAATTTAGCGGGAATCTTTTTCAACCTAGGGATTGTCTTCTTTTCGGGAAGCTTATATGTACTGGCAATCAGCGGCGTTAAAGTTCTAGGCGCCATCACACCAATTGGTGGTGTTCTATTTTTAACTGGCTGGGTTCTAATTATAGTAGCTGCGCTTAAACATGCTCGATAAAAATCAGACTACAAACTTACTCCTTCACATCATGTGTGAGGGAGTTTTTGTTTTTTTTTTGATATCTACTAGTAATGAATCAAGAGAATTTTTCTTCCGGATCAACAATATAATTTACTATAGAATGGTAGTTTTAATTCCTATTGTTTTTGTAAGGATTTATAGTACACTATAATTATCAAATAAGTTCGATAAATAAAAAGTGAGGTTTTGTGATATGGAGAAGCTTTTTACTTTACTAGATAATAACTATGATGAAATGGTAGCGATTCGTCGTCATCTACATGAATATCCGGAATTATCCTTTGAGGAAGTGGAAACACCAGCGTATGTAGCGGCTTTTCATCGAGCGTTAGGACATGAGGTTCGTGAGCAAGTAGGTGGACGGGGTGTTGTTGCAACTTTACGTGGAAGGAAGCCAGGTAAAACAGTGGCATTACGCGCTGATTTTGATGCATTAGCCATTCAGGAGGAAAATGACGTTCCTTATAAGTCGAAAGTAGATGGTAAAATGCATGCATGTGGACATGATGGTCATACTGCGACATTACTAGTGCTTGCTAAAGTGCTTCATATAATGAAAGATGATATTGCGGGCAATGTAGTTTTCATTCATCAGCATGCAGAAGAAATGGCGCCAGGTGGAGCAAAACCTATGATTGAAGATGGCTGTCTAGAAGGAGTAGACGTTATTTTTGGTACACATTTATGGGCACCAACGCCATTGGGCGATATATTGGTGAGAGATGGTGCAATTATGGCTGCTGCGGATAAAGTGGAAATTACGATTCAAGGTAAAGGTGGTCACGGTGCGGAACCTCATCATTCTATTGATGCAGTTACTCTTGCGTCACAGTTTGTAGTCAATGCACAGCAGATTATATCTCGACGTATCGATCCATTAAAATCAGCCGTCTTAACAATTGGTCATTTTGAGGCCATTAATCCTTTTAATGTGATTGCAGAGCGAGTAGTGTTAGCTGGAACAGTCCGAACTTTTGAGGAGCCGGTACGCAAACAAATGGAGCAAGAGCTTGAGGCCGTTTTAAATGCCACTTGTTTAGCCTTTGGTGCAAGCTATAATTATCGTTATACGAGGGGCTATCCACCTGTTTACAACCATGTGAAAGAAACAGAATTTGTTGCACAACTTGCGGTAGATATACCAGGAGTAGAAAATATTATAACGTGCTCACCATTTATGATTGGTGAGGATTTTGGGTATTACTTAGAGAATGTACCAGGTACATTTTTCTTCACGGGTGCTAAAAAGCCAGAATGGGAAGTGGCATATCCTCATCATCATGCACGCTTTGATTTTGATGAGCGTGCAATGTTGATTGCTGCCAAAACTTTAGGAAAAGCAACATTGCAATTTTTACATGAAAATCAATAGTTAGCTCCATTAAATAAAAATCGGCATGCTAGGAAGTATCCTACCATGCCGATTTTTTTATTTAATGGTAAATGCCCACATAGATTCCTCATTTTATACGAAAAACACTAGCGGGCAATCAAAAACGTGAGACCCAATTGGGAGTCGCAACGAAACTGTATTGCAACGAAGTATGAGTAAGAAGTAGCGAAGGAGCACCCCTTTGCTCGGTCCTCCTTGCTATTGAGGAGTGGAATTTAGAAAATACGAACTTATGAATAGCTCATTTCAATTATGGAGTTTGGTCAAAGTATGCCATTTCCTCATCATATTCAGCAAAATCAAAGTAAATCATTGGGAATAGGAAACGATGATTCGATTTGAGTTCTCGTAAAATAACATGATCTCGACCAGCAGCTTCTACAACGCCTCGCACTACTTTCGTGTTTTTCCCTGGCTCAATCGCATGCTCGAAGGAAAAATGGAAAGTACCGGGTTTTCCACGATTCAAACGAAAAATATTTTCAATATACGATTGCTCCCGTCCAGGTTGGCGTGCTCCAGGAAGTACCTGTGGAGGCACTTGAGGCATTTGTTGTTGTTGCGTTGTCGGTGTCCAATAATAAGGCATCATAAGTTATCAACCTTCTTTCTTTTAGATTTGAGGACAATCTTCTTCGGTTGGCGAGAAGAAGCAATGCGCTTTGAATCTTCCCGTGTTCCACTGACCATACCATTGTGCTGGACAATCTCCCTCAGGTCTGAAAAACCATAGCGAACGAGTCGCTGGATGGAATCTTTCTCCTTGAATAACTCTCCTTGCTAATCGAAGGTCTTGATCACGTGCTCGCTGATAAAAGTAGCCTTTTAGTGTCGCTTCAAAGCCCCCTGGACGCTGATATACCATTTGTTCAATTGTACGAACATCCGTAAAATCTAAACAATCTGCTCGTACACGATTGACGCCAACATTGCCGACCATCAGCATGCCTAAGTTCCCTTCACCTTCTGCCTCGGCACGCATAAGCCTTGCTAGCATTGCTGTTTGTGCATCATTCGTTTTGATAACAGCGATATTCACTCCTCCTCGCAGACAGTATATGCATGATGGTATCGTAGACATGTTCAATTTTAACTTTTTTCAGCAGATGTCTTTTGACCGAAAGCAAACTTTTGTACCTAAAGCGAAGCGACAGGTACAGAAGTTTCCCACCTCTATAGGCGGTGAGATGAATGAGGCTTTAAGTTATTTTTTCAGTGGGTGTCCAAATACCTGAAGAAATAGAGGAACTCAGTCTAAGAGCTCCACATCCTGTGGCAATTTATCTGTGCAAAACCCTTTGCTGACGCTGCGTTAGCACTACGCTTTCTCACAAAAAACATCTGCAGGCCTAAGCACAAAGCCGATTCCGGACGCAATTATGCCGAGGCATAATTGATTGAAAGTAATTCACAATTAAAAATAGCTAAGCATATATTAATAATGACGAGTCGTATGTAAGAGGCGAAAAATTTTTTTGATACGGGGGCGAATCGCACAGTTCGTGTATGTTTATCCTTCATTTCTCTACTATGTTAGTTCCAGAAATCTGCTAACGCCCAGGGAATCTCCCAGCTATTAAATGGCAGACTTTTTAACTTTGGTGTTACGCTTATAAAAATGGGGGAATAGAGAATAGAAAATATAATGAGGGAACATGAGATGGACATTGCATGTGTATTGAATACATGTGAGGTGACAGGGGATGGAGATTGGTGTTTGGGTAGGTATTTTGTTGAGTGCTGTGCTGGCATTTTTAGTGGGGAGTTTTTACGGACAGCCACTCCATTGGTATCTCTTTATACTAATAATCGTAGTCGGATTTTTCATCAATACCATTATATTAATTTTGAAGGTTAAAGATGAAAGGTCTTGAAGCACAGCGTAGGCATAAAAAATAAGAAAGTGTCATCCATTACGATGACACTTTCTTATTTTTTTATTGAGTAGATGAAATCTGATGTTTTGCAAGTATATTAAAAATAAACGGTGACATACTAAAGTTGAAAATTATTTTTTTGCTTTCATGAAGGAGTGTTATAATGCATACTTTTGGTACGTTTATAGCAATTATCATAAGTGCATTCATCGCTGTTGGGATAGCAGAGTACTATCAGCAACCGTATAATTGGTATTTAGTTTTCCTAATGATTCTAGCTGGTTTTTTTATTCATACAATTATTTTAATATTGGAATCAGAGAACAGCGAAGAAAGCGAATATTAAAAAATGCGAGCCCGATTGGTGGACTCGCATTTTTATATTTAATTAAACAGTTAAGAATTTCACAAGTTTTTCTTGATCAAGAAGGTTACCAACGAAGAATGCACCAAACTCACCGTAGCGAGCTGAAACTTCATCAAAACGCATTTCATATACTAATTTTTTGAATTGTAGTACGTCATCTGCGAATAGAGTTACGCCCCATTCGTGATCGTCGAAGCCAACAGAACCAGTAATAATTTGTTTAACTTTACCAGCATAGCCACGACCAATCATACCGTGAGAACGCATTAGCGATTTGCGTTCATCCATTGAAAGCATGTACCAGTTGTCATTACCTTGACGACGCTTATCCATTGGATAGAAGCATACATGCTTAGCGCGTGGAAGTTCAGGATATAGACGAGCACGCACATGTGGATTTTGGTAAGGATCTTCGTCTGAATCACCTGCTAAATAGTTAGAAAGCTCTACAACAGATACATATGAATATGTAGGAATTGTAAAATCAGCAATCGCTAATTTATTGAATTCAGCTTCAAGCTCTTGTAGTTCTTCCATTGTTTCACGTAAAGTCATAATCATAAAGTCAGCTTTTTGACCAACGATTGCGTAAAATGCATGGGCACCCGTTTTAGCGATATCAGCTTCGTTTAATTTTTCTAAATATGCAATGAATTCTTCTACTGCTGCTTGGCGTTCTTCAGCAGAAACTAGTTTCCATGAAGCCCAATCGATTGAGCGGAAATCATGTAAAGCGTACCAACCATCTAAAGTAATAGCTGCTTCATTCATTATTAAAAACACTCCTTTATAAGTGAATATCATTCGAAATTTAGTTTATCATAGTTTGTACAAAATCCCTAAGTTCATGATTGCATTTCACGAATTTGACACCTTCCATAGATAATGTATTCTAAAGAGAAGAGATGTAAATAGAGGAGCTCCAATCATGAAAAGTATTTTACAACAGCCGATTTGGCGTTTTTACGATCAATCCATTAGCGCGAAGCAAAGGTCGCCGCTTGAATCCTTTGCAACAGACGATACTTTATGTCAGCTAGTTGGGCAATTAGCCTCTCCGCCAACTATTCGTACATGGGTACATGATGCATCTGTTGTGCTTGGTATTCAGGATCACCGTTTACCATATGTGCAGCAGGGCATGGACTTGCTTAAAGCACGAGGCTATCAACCTATTGTACGCAATTCAGGCGGATTAGCAGTGGTGCTGGATGAAGGTGTACTAAATATTTCAATTGTATTATCTGAACAAACGGAAGCGCTAAGTATTAATGATGGCTATGATGTAATGGTAGCTTTAGTAAAAAGCTTGTTCCCTGAAGTAGCAGATCAAATTGAAGCCTATGAAATTGTAGGCTCCTATTGTCCAGGTTCCTATGATTTAAGTATTAAAGGAAAGAAATTTGCTGGTATTTCTCAGAGACGTTTACGTCAAGGTGTAGCAGTGCAAATTTATTTATGTGTTGAAGGAAGCGGTTCAGATCGAGCAGCACTCATTCGTAACTTTTATGAGGAAAGTCTAAAAGGAGAGGAAACGAAATTTACGTATCCTAATATTGTCCCTGATGTGATGGCGTCATTATCTGAACTAATGGACGTATCATTAACAGTCGAAGCTGTTGTTATTCGTTTACAGCAACTTCTTAACAATATGGCAGAAGAAATTCGAGTTGAATCTTTTCATGATGAAGAAATAACGCTATATGCGTTTTATTTACAACGTATTTTAGAACGAAATACGAAAATGCTTGAACTGAAGTGATGAAGCGATAGCCTCGAGCGGATGTCAATGAGAGATGGTTGCAAAAAAAAGCGATGCTGCTAATTAAGCGCATCGCCATTTTCTTGTGTATAAGGGCTACTTACAACAAGGTTTCCGTTTTTCTCCATTTTGAAAACAGGTGCAATTCGTTCGTCCTCTTCATCTAGTGTAACTAGTCGTCTAGCACGGTTCATAATTTGTACAAATTGCTCGTAATCTTTTCGAATAGCTCTATTTTCTTCTTCTAGCTGTGTAATGGTTTTCTCTAGTTTTTTATTTTTCTCAGATGTTACGTGTACTAGTTGTCTCCATTTTGTAGACTCATTACCTATTTCACCAGAGTGCTGTAAACGTAATAAATAGGCTATGACAATATCAAGATTTAATGCAGATAAAGGAATTGATTTACCCTCTGCAGCACTACTATTAACTGTAAACATACTAGAAGCACGGCGTCTTGCTGGAGCTCCTAACACTCGCATTCTTTCTTTTCTTTCTTTTTTTGCTTCTGATAACTGTTCCTCGTATTCTTTACGAACAACAGCATTCCAACGAAAACCACATGCAGCAGCAGTACGATTCAAAGCATCACCAGCTTCTTCAAAGGCATTTAACTGTGTACTACCTTCCGTTACATGGCGAATGACCGCCTCTGCTAACAATTCATCGTTTTCTTCTAACCAAGCATCTTGTCTAACTTTACTCATATTAAAATCCTCCCACCTTTATTTGGAACTTTTTATTTACAACTAGCATGACCAATCTTTTAACCTTTTATTCATCCATGTGGAAGGAATTTTGCTTGAATACAAGGGGAATAATGCGATACAATACCCGATGTAGGTTTGTACGTATGCTACATACTTAAATATGTGAAAGTCATACGTTCAATAGAAACGGATTTTTGATTTGAATCAATTATGCCTCGGCATAATTGCGTCCGGAATCGGCTTTGTGCTTAGGCCTGCAGATGTTTTTTGTGCGAAAGCGCAGTGCTAACGTAGCGTCAGTAACAAGAGGGCCGACACGGTGTCGGTCATTTCGGTAATGCCACAGGGCGTGGCGTTTTTACCGATGCAGGTCAGTTAGCCGTGACACCCGCCGGAGGCTTTAACTTCTTTCAGCAGATGTTTGGACACCCGCTGAAAAGAGATTTAACCGCATTCATCTCACCACCTATAGAGGTGGAAGACTCTCTGCTGAAAGAAGTTACAAAAATAATATATAGAAAGGGTTGTTGACAAAATGGCAAACGAATTTAAAGTTTGCGATGAATGTCAGGCCGTTAACTTAAAAACGTTAATTCCAAAATTAAAGGAAATCGATCCTGATGCAACCATCGAAATTGGCTGTCATTCCTATTGTGGCCCAGGACGTAAAAAAACATTTACCTTTGTAAATAGTCGTCCTGTTGCTGCATTAACAGAAGAAGAACTAATGGAAAAGGTTTTAGCAAAGTTAAAGAAATAGGTAAAACAAAAAGCTATCTTCACTAGTCTAGTTGGAGATAGTTTTTGTTTTTTGTTTGGATTTTTAATGTCGGTGGATAGAAACGATGCAGTGACAGAAGGAAGAGTCAGAGCGGCGGAAAGAACCGTCAAAACGACGGAAGGTTCAGGTTCACCTCGCTTCATCACTTGAAAATTAGGTCAATAGAAACCTAAAATAAGACGAGAATACAGTGAGTTAGGTTGATAGTCTCTATAATTAAAAGGCAATATGTATGCTAGTCCTGTATTTATCGCATATAATAGAACAAATAGGAAACGGGGGTGCTGTACAATTGACACATTATGCAAAAGCTAAATTACAAGAGGAAAAAGTATTCAAGGATCCAGTACATCGCTATGTGCATGTACGGGATCAAGTGATTTGGGATCTAGTTGGTACGAAAGAGTTTCAGCGACTACGTCGAATTCGCCAGCTCGGTACAACATTTTTAGTATTCCACGGAGCAGAGCATAGTCGCTTTAGTCACTCACTTGGCGTTTACGAAATTGTACGCCGCATAGTAGATGATATATTTGCGGGCCGTCCGGAATGGGATGAGGATGAACGCCTGCTTGTGCTTTGTGCAGCCCTTTTACACGATTTAGGGCATGGGCCATTTTCACATGCCTTTGAAAATGTTTTTGAGCTTGATCATGAATTTTATACAAGACAAATTTTGCTCGGTGATACAGAAGTGAATGCCGTATTAAAAAAAGTATCGGCTGGCTTCCCGGAGAAAGTATCTCAGGTCATTGAAAAAACATATCCGAATAAGCAGGTTGTTAGTTTAATATCGAGTCAAATCGACGCGGATCGTATGGATTACCTACAGCGTGATGCTTATTTTACAGGCGTAAGCTACGGTCATTTTGATATGGAACGTATCTTAAGAGTGATGCGTCCACGGAAAAATCAGGTCGTTATCAAGGCAACGGGCATGCATGCGGTAGAGGATTATATAATGAGCCGCTATCAAATGTATTTACAAATTTATTTCCATCCAGTATCTCGTAGTGCAGAGGTTGTATTAAATAATATTTTAAAACGAGCTAAGCAACTAAGCTTAGCTAGCTATAAATTTAAGCACGAACCTACACACTTTTTAGCATTTTTCCGCAACTCCATTACGCTAGATGACTATCTTGCATTAGATGAGAGTATTCTTTTTACATATTTTCAACTTTGGATGCAAGAAGAAGATGCTATTTTAAGTGACTTAAGCCGCCGCTTTGTTAACCGAAAGCTATTTCAGTACATCGATTTAGATCCAGGTGTAGAGCTAGATAAATATCAAAAACTACAAGAGCTCTTCAAGCAAGCTGATTTAAATCCAGATTATTATCTTGTCCACGATACAACGGCAGATTTACCGTATGACTTTTATCGACCAGGAGAAGAGGAAGTCCGTGTTCCTATTTTTTTAGAAATGAAAAATGGAGAGCTACGGGAGCTATCACGAGAATCTATTATTGTTGATTCTATTTCTGGTCGCATGAAGCGAGATCATAAAGTATATTTCCCACTAGATTTCCTAGAGGACAATAGTACCCATCCTGCTGTGAAGAAACAAATATTAGCCTTGCTACAAGGTAAGGGGAAAAATTAGTAAAAAAATTTTTATGTATAAAAATATGTATAAAAAATAAATGGAATTAATAGTATTCCAACATACCTATAGTGAAAAACAGTGAAAGTACTCTAATTGAGTTATTTTCACTGTTTTTTTGTCGTTGTATAAAGATGAAAAAAGTGGAAACTATATAGAAATTTTTAGAATCTTATAAATAGAAAGTCCGAGATTGTTTAGAATTTGTTTAGTATAATCGTTTATAATGAGTCGAAAACCCTAATAAGGGTGATGCCTATTGTTGAAGGTATCACAAAAGTACTATGGATATATTCTGTTTGTACATCGCACATACATAAGTCGTCGTAAGTGCCTATTCGTGAGTACTTATTCGAGTATATTCATATAGACGACCATTGAATAGAAGGAAAGAGGGACCAACCTATTGTTTGCGGCATACATTTCAATATGACGAAAAGATGCAACGTCGTCAGCAAACACCAACAGGTAACTCTCTGAACTTAGAAAAGGAGAGAAACATGCAAAAATTAAAAAAACTAAACATTGCAGTAATCTTAATGCTACTCGTATTCCAAACAGTCCTATCACCGATTTCGGTGTTTGCTGAAGGGGGTGCACAATCTTTAGCACATTCAGTTGAATCTGTAGAAGCGGGTAGTAGTGAGAACACGGGTGTAGGTGAATCACCTGAAACCTTAACTGAACCTGAAAAAGGTAATGCTTCTATTACTAGTACCACGGAAGTAGTTGAACTACCTGAAACCTCAACTGAACCTGAAAAAGGTGATGGTCCTAATACTGGTTCTAATGGTGTGGGTGAACTGCCTGAAACACAAACTGAATCTGAAAAAGGTGATGTTAGTGATGAAGGAGAAAATCCAAAAGAAGATAAGGATGATGAAACTACACCACCATCGTATGATCCAATTATGTCTGTTGATGTAATTAAAAATGTTGAGTTTACTGTGGATAAAGAAAAGGTAAGTTCAAATGAAAGTATTAATGTTACTAACGGACAATCTGCAGAGTTTAAATTTCATTTAGAACTAGCGGCGGGACATAACTATGGTCCAGGCACAACATTAACGTACACTTTACCAGCTATTTTTGAAAATATCACATTCCCGAATGGAACGGCTTATGGTGAGGTAGGTACAATTTCAAAAACTGGAAATGAGATCGTCATTACATTTAACGATGAGTTAAGAGATGATTTCGGGACGGGTGTAGCCCTTGAGCAAGGTGCGTACTTTAGCGTACAAGCAAACTTTGCAAGCAGTAATACGGAATGGGAAGAAACAATTAATTTACCTGGCACTGAAAACATCAAGTTGAATTTCCAACCTAAAACGAATAACGGTAAACCTGTGTCCAAATCAGGTGTAGCTGATAATCATGCACAAAACAGTAAGTTTATTGACTGGAAAGTAGAGGTTAATACAGATTTACGAGTTAATGAAGCATCAGGCACTACAAATTTTGTTGATACACTAGAAGGAGCGCATACATTTAAACAAGATTCTGTAAAAATTACAAAGGTAAATGTATCACCTAATGGCCAAACAACAGTCTCTATAGACCCTGTCAATGTGACTCCAACCTTCGATAACAACAAAATGACAATTGAATTGCCGAATGAAAAGCATACTGCTTACCTCATTACGTATCAAACAGAAATTGGTGACCCAGGTAACGTTAAAAGTGCTATCTTTAAAAATGAGGCAACTTATAATGGGGAATCCACTACTTCACCAGTAAACGTGAATTTTGGTGATCCATTAGCAAAAACGCATACAGGTCCTACTGCTACTGATTTAGCAACATATTGGACAATTAATTACAACTTCAATAACCGCAATATATCTCAGGAAAAAGCTGTACTAACGGATATCTGGAGCGATACTCAAGAATTAGTTGGAGAGGTAAAAATATTTGAGGCAGATGGTAAGACTAAAGCCGATATTTCTTACGATGTTAAGAAGGAAGATGAAAACAGCTTTAAATTAATATTTAATGCTCCTGTAACAAAACCGTATGTTATCAAATATGCAACAAAGCCAATAGATGGTGTGTATCCAACAGATAGTTTCATGGTGAAAAATGAAGTAAAACGCCCAGATATGTCAAAAACGGTAGAAGACATTTCTTATTATTCTAAAGAATATTTATTACTAAACAAATCAGCAAATGGTATTGACTATCAAAATAAAACGATGTCATGGAAAATTGAGGCAAACCAAGCTGGTTATAATTTAGCTGCTGGCACGAAGTTTGTTGATACTTTTACAGATAAAAATCTAAAATTAATAGAAAATACTTTAGAAGTAAAAGTAGGTAATAAATTAGTTAATAAAGAAGATTATAAGTTAAGCAATAATGAGGATAATAAAACTGGGTTTACAATTACTTTAAACAAAGAAATAAATGAACCTATCGAAATTACGTATGATACAGAATACGATATTCGACATGTTGGAATAAATACAATTGAATATCATAATAAAGTAACAATGACAAATGATAAATTACCAGATTCATCTGCTTCAGCTAAACAAGAGATTCGAACTGAACAAAAAACAAATGGTAAAAAAGAAGGTCATTATAATTACGAAACAAAAACCTTCTACTGGGATGTTGAATTTAACTTTAACTACAATACTTTAAAAAATGCTGTATTTGAGGATAAATTACCAGATACACAAATAGTTCGAAATATTGTAGTGCAAAAAGGTGGACTAAATGCAAGTGGTGATTTCGAGCCGACGGGAGAACCATTAGAAATTAAAAACTCTTCAGGTAAAGCGAACGAAATTAAGCTTGTGTTAGGGAATATTGATCGTCCTTATAAAGTGACGTATGAATCAGTAGATGCAGATGGCATTTTCCCTCATGGTAACCCTGTAAGTATTACAAATACAGCTACATTAACAAGCGATGAAGGTGAGAATGCATCGTGGTCAAAAACAGTTAATGTAAATCATACAGACAAAATTTTAAACAAAATGGGTCATCAAGCTGAGCGTGGTTCTGCAGTAGCTAAGTGGAATTTTGAATTTAACTACGCACAATCCAAATTAGACAATGTAGTCATTACCGACACAGTAGGTAAAGATGCTGAAGGTAACCCAGAACAATTGATTTTAGAAGATACATTTAAAGTATATAAAGTTGCATTGTCTGGAACAACTCCAAGTAATCCAACTGAAAATAAGACACTTGTAGATCCAAGTGAGTATACATTAAATGTAGATATGAAAAATGGTACATTCACTCTTAATTTAGGTAATGTGGCTGCAGCATACTATATAGAATACGAAACAGCATTTACAGGTGAATCAGGCTCTGAAGCTGAAAATGAAGTAGAAGTGAGCTATCAAGGTGGCAGTCAAATAAGTGGAAAAGATAGCTGGTCAATTGCTGATTTTAAGTATGGTAACCAAGCATCAACAGTTAAAGTACCATTTGTCATTTTAAAAACGAATGCTGCAACAGGCGAAGTAATCAAAGATGTTGAGTTTACTTTATACAGTCAATACACAGTAAATAAACCATTAATTAGCGCTAAAACAGATGAAAACGGTGTATTAGACTTCGGATTAAAATTAGCTGAGGGTAAATATACATTAAAAGAAACAAAAGTTGATGGTTTTGAAAATCCGGATGTAATCTTTACATTAAATCGAGATAAAAAAGCGACATCAGGTCCTTTTGAGGGTAAACAAATTGTTGAAATCGCCAACATACCAGAAAGCCCATTGAAATGTTCACTGTTTGAATTAACAGTATACGATATTGACGGCAAATTAGTGGATGGAACAGTAACATTAGTAAGTAAAGCGACGGGATTATCAGAAAATCATATTGTTGAAAACGGTAAAGTTACTTTTACTCCAGACAAAGTTAAAGCAGGTCAGTATGATGTTATTTATAGTGGTGAGACGTTAAAAACGATTACTGTAGAGTACAGTGAAAACTGTAACGCGAGTATTCAACCAGCACCTAAGTGCGAAAACTTCACAATCGTAGTTAAAGATACAGACGGAAACATCCGTACAAATATTAAAGAGTTAACATTAAAATCAGGTACTACAGCAGTAAAGGCATCAACTGACGCATCAGGTAAGTTTATTTTTGAATCAAACAAAACTAATGCTGATAATGGCGTGAAGCCAGGTGAATATACTGTATACGAAGGTAACCAATTCTTGGGGACAGTAACTTTAACGTATACAGAAGACTGCGGGCATGAATTTATTGTTAAACAGGCACCAAAATGCGAGGAATTTAAATTAACTGTTAAAGATGTTGATGGTAATAATATTACGGACGATACTTCAACAATCGTAGTTAAAGATGCTAACAAAAATGAAATTATTAGCACAACAACTACGACAGGTGTTATTGAATTGACTGATTTAGAACCAGGTGTTTACACAGTTGAAGTAAATGGTGAAAAAATTGGTACTTTCGAAACAAATATCGACTGTAAAAAAACGGTTCAACCAGCGCCGAAATGTGAGCTATTCACATTAACGGTGAAGGATGAAAATGGCAATCCACGCCCTAATGTTAGCAATATCACAATCAAAGATGAAGCAACAGGAGCAATTATTGCTACAGGCAAAACGACAAATGAATTAGGTCAAATTACGATTCAATCTAAAGACATTCCTTCAGGTAAATATAGTGTATATCAAGGCGATCTATTTATTGGTCAAATAACAGTTAAATATTTAGTTAAATGTGAAGCAGAAGTATCAGCAGCACCTGCTTGTCCTTCATTTACATTAACAGTACTAACTATACTTGGAACGCTTAATGCGAATGCAAAGGTAACAATAAAAGATGCAAAAGGTAATATTGTTAAAGGTGCAGACGGCAATGAAGTTCACACAACTAGTATTGCAGGAACGGTTCTATTACCAAGTGAAGCTATTAAACAAGGTACGTACAATGTATATGAGGGAAGTAGTTTAATTGGCTCATTTACTGTAAAAGATACATGCGCTGCTACAGTGCAACCTAAAGCAACAGGTGGAGACGGTGGTTGGACACCTGATCCAGATCCAGAAAAACCAGTTGATCCAAACAAACCAAATCCAGATCCGGAAAAACCAGTTGATCCAAACAAACCAAATCCAGATCCGGAAAAACCAGTTGATCCAAACAAACCAAATCCAGATCCGGAAAAACCGGTTGATCCAAACAAACCAAATCCAGATCCGGAAAAACCAGTTGATCCAAACAAACCAAATCCAGATCCAGAGAGACCGGTTGATCCAAACAAACCAGAGTCAGAGAAGCCAGTTAATCCAACAAACCCAGGTGGTTCAGGTAACGAAACAGATCCAAAAAATCCAACGAAGCCTGGAAAACCATCTGTACAAGAAGTCATTGATCAAGGAAAAGATTTAAAGCCATACAATCCTTCTACAGCAGATAAAGATACATTAGATGAATATAAGGATTTCCTTGATAAATACGACAAGTTATCTAAAGAGGAACAGGCTGAAGTAGATAAATATTTGGATATTGATAAAATCAAAGAAGATGCAAAAGAAATGGAAGCGCAGTTAAACGCGCAAGGCAAACTGCCACAAACAAATGGAGCAAACCAAACAGCTCTTACACTAATTGGTGTAGCGCTTGTTCTATGTGCATTATTCTTATTGCGTCGCCGCAATAAAGAAGTGAAATAATTTTCAATAATAGAACCCCGAGATTGTAAAAATCTTGGGGTTTTTCTTATGCTAGAAGGTTTCTGATAGTTTTGCAGGTGCTTTGTCGAATGGATATTGCTCGACAAATTCTGCTTGAAGGGCAAGTCGTTTCGTACCCTCATCAGCACATGTAACGAGGGTTAGAAGAGTTTTATCAGGGATATCATCAATAACATAAACATCTGTTGCAGCGATGATTTCCTTAGTTGTGATCTTGTACTCATAAATATTCGTTAAATCCGTTAAATAAATCGTATCTCCTATGCTAGCTTTATATAAGGGGCCAAATAATATATCCTTTTTCTCAAAATAATGACCTGCTAATGCGTAGTTTCCTTGTCCAAGTTTTTGAGTAGGCTTCATCGTGCCTGCTCCAACGGCAAGAGCGGCGTTACCAACTCCTTTAACGATAGGTAGTTTCATATCCACACTAGGGACTGCGATACTACCGATGATAGGCATTTTACTGGCGGTTGTCTGAGCTTTTAAAACTTCAGCTATGGAAAGGGATTGCACGGCTTCAAATTCAAAATCGGCATCTGCATTTTTGTTTTTGGCCATCTCATCAGCGCTGTAATCCGTTGTATTTAATTGTTTACTCAAATGGGCGATAATTGCATGTTGTATGGGGTTAATAAAAATAAGTAAGAGGCCAACGATAAGCATACAAATGAGTAGTGGCAGTTTAAATTTATTCATGTCATAAAACACATCCTAGTATTGAAATTACGAGTTGCAGTAGCGGTCCTATTCCGTATCTAGAACCGAAAAAAGCCTGTAACAAGCTTCTAAACGTTACAAACACTAGAAGGCTACCGTACGTTAAAAATGGGTAGAGCTTTATGTGCTCTACCCGTTCTAATCTTTATTTATCGCTTAAGCGTACGCCTGCAACACCGTAATGATTTTTAGACATTTCTTCGATGAAGACTGTTACATTTTCTGGTGGCGCATTCACTGTACGAGAAACGGCTTCTGTTACTTCTTTTACGAGTGCACGTTTTTGTTCTTCTGTACGACCTTCAAGCATTTTCACTGTTACGTATGGCATAATATTGCCTCCTTTATTGAATAATGTTGTATAGTTAGTTTATAAGAAAGTATTATATAAACTTCTTACTTATATGTAGGCATTTGCGCAATGCTGGTAGCGTTCATTACAATGCTAATGCGCATAACAATGCTTTAATTTTATAATAGCAGAATGGAGGTAGTTAAAGTATGGTAAATGAAGAAAAACCAAAACAAAAAATGGGCTTTACTATTATTAAAAATGATCCAACAGACGGACATAAGGGATTTGGTATCGGTTCGCTTTCGCTTGAAAACGTATCGCCAGTCATTATCGATATAGAAGAGGGAACGGCATCAGTTGAAATCGGTGCTATGCATGCTCGCAGTGATGTGGAACGAGGCATTAAATTTACGACAGATCGCGCTGATTCAGAAGGTGGGAAAGCGTATTGGCTAGTATGGGTGACAATCGACCATAAAGTGGATGGACCTTACTATGCGGGTGTTACTGCATGTGAAATGGTAGTTAATCGTGAAAAGCGTCGTGGCTACAAAATTTTAGCTGATCATGTGAATAAAATGGATAAATCTATGAAGCGTCAAATTATTGTAGAGCATATGGATGCGCCGTCTAAAAAGGTGTTAGCTTCTTTCCTAGATGAGCTAAATCCGGACTTATGGGCTCGTAGTGAGGAGCAATTGCGTCAAGGTTTATTTGTTTAATAGACCTACAATGATTGAACAATCTGTGACATTTCATAATCGCTTTCATATAAGGTTGAAAGTGGGTTTGAAACCAAGTAAACTTGATAAAGAACTTACATTTTAGTAAGCTAGGACACTTGGTTCTGCGAATGTGATGAGCGCTATGCGGCATTTGAACAACCCAAACCCAAGCCAAATGCCCCATGATTCTCATCTACTTCGCGAACCATAAATAAGAAAAGCTTTCTGTTCCCACGGACACAGCTCCGGGGAAGAGGAAGCTTTTCTTTTTCGTATATGTCTGTTACTTTGTCGAGAGCCTTCGCTAATAAAACGCTTATTGCTGATAAAGGTTCCGCATGATTCGTTAATTTTTAAAAATGTTGAATGGGAGCATATTCCAAAACTCTCCCCACGTATCGGTATCGAGAATATCAAAGTTTGAAGAACATTTTTCAGTTGGTACATCTTTAGCATCCATATAGATGAGACGTTGTTGAGGGCAGGCATTTGTCGCTAATTTACCTGATTCAATATCGATGACCGCACCTTTAACGCCTTTCGGTTTTTTGAAATCCTCGTTCTTTGTTCCTTTATTGACAGTCTCCATAAAGTCGATCCAAATTTGCTTAGTAGCAGCAGTATCTTCTTTTTCCGTTAGATTTTTTCCTTGATCATAGCCGTTCCATACACCGGCTGTTAAGCTAGGTGTAAATCCAATCAGCCACTGATCGCTATTAGTAGAACCAGATTTTGCTGCATACGTATGCGTCATACGAGAGCGAATGCTAATCCCTGTAGCGGGAGAATAATCACTAAAGACTGGATCGAAAATACCTGTCATCATCTCTGTTAAAATATACGTATTTTCTTTTGAGAGAACTGTTTCAGCTTCTTTACTAACTTCTTTATTTTCGTAGATAGTATCGCCGTTAGCGTTTTTAATAGAAACAATAGTAGTAGGCGTAGTTTTTTTACCTTGCGATGCTAAAATATTATAAGCATTCGTCATTTCATATAATGTTGTTTCTGTCGTTCCAAGTGCCATGGATAAATTGTCCTTCTTACCAATAGTCACGTCGAAGCGATCAGCCATTTCGTGAAATGGCTTAAAGCCAATCTCTTCTAAAGTTTTAACAGCGTAAATATTATCAGAAATAGCGATAGCTTGTGCCATCGTCATATCATGGTTTGCAAATTGACCGTTAACATTTTTAGGTGAATATGTGGCCCTTCCATGATCATAAGTGAAAGTTGTCTCACCTACATCTAAAAATGTTAATGGTGTATAACCATTCTCTAAAGCTGCCGCATATAAAATAGGTTTAATGGTCGAGCCTGGCTGACGTTTTGCCTGTGTAACTCTGTTAAAAGAACTTGCAGCATAGTCTCGACCTCCGACTAATGCTGTAACGGAGCCTGTATTGGATTTCATACTAACAAAAGCAGTTTGAAGATCATCAGCAGGCATATGTTTAGCTACAGCTTCTTCAGCTGCCTTTTGATGTTCTAGATTAATCGTTGTTTGGATAGTCCAGCCACCCTCACTGATGTCGAGATTTTTTGATTTCAAAATTTCACTAGCCTCTTGCCATGCTACGTCAAGGAAAAATGGTGCTACAGATTTTGTGGCTACCCAGCTATCATTCTTTAAGACAAGCTTTTCACTTTCTGCACGTGTTCTTTCATCTTGCGTAATAGCACCTTGATCGGTCATCAATTTTAAAATAACGTGTTGGCGATTAGTTGCCTTCTCTAAATTAGCAATAGGTGAGTATATACTTGGCCCTTTTGGAACTCCGGTTAACATTGCTGCTTCCGCAAGTGTTAAATCTTTTGCAGACTTTCCATAATAAAATCGGCTTGCTGCTTCTACACCGTACATACCGTGGCCGTAGTAAACAGTATTTAAGTAACCTTCTAGTATTTCATCTTTATCATAAAAAACTTCTAATCTATAAGCATACAGTGCTTCATTTAATTTTCGTGTCCACGATTTCTCATGTGAAAGATATAGATTCCGAGCATATTGTTGTGTAATTGTACTTGCTCCTTGAACCTTACTTCCAGCCTTAATATCAACTAATATTGCACCAGCGATACGAGAAAAATCCAAACCGCCATGCTTATAAAAATCTTTATCCTCAACAGCCACTACTGCTTGCTTTAAGTAGGGAGACATCTCATCAAGACTAACCCAGTAACGTCGTTCATTCGCAAAGTGATCCCCAATTTGGTTCTCATTTTCATCTAAGAAAATAGAGGCTTTAGGTACGGTTAAAGGCGGGGCACCAGCCACTTGAACATAGACGCGTAAAGCTATAAATGCTACTACAATTGCGGATGTAAAGGCAACGAAATAGGTAAGTGCTTTACGTGTACGCTTTGAACGTTTTTGCTTACGTTGATAGCTTTTTCTCTTCATCCGACTTCACCTCGTTTTCTCACACTTGCGTATAGTATGTGTTTGAACATTCATATTTAATCGAAATTATTGGTAAAAACTATTGCACTTTATTCAAAAACATCTATACTTTTTTTGTACTGTTTGAAATGCTAGCATTCGACAAAAGAGTAGCACATTGTAGATTTTAATCGAATTCTGCTAGACGTTCCAATAATGTATACGAGGATACAGGGATAGAGGTTTCATTACATTCCTGTAAGCCCTTAATAGAGGTTCATTATCAAAAGTTATAAAACAGATTTCATGTGGAAAAATGATTGGAGGGGAGATTGGACACCCCCAATCGAAGCGGAAATCAATTCAGTAATGAACTGATGAAAATGAATGAAATAAGATTAATTTCTAAAAGTGGAGGTCTATTAATGAGATTTGATGAAGCTTATTCAGGAAATGTTTTTATAAAAAGTCATCCTACATATGAGGATGCTCAGGCGGTCATTTATGGTATGCCAATGGACTGGACAGTTAGTTACCGTCCAGGCTCACGTTTTGGCCCACAGCGTATTCGTGAAGTATCCATTGGTCTAGAAGAATACAGCCCATATTTAGACCGTGAATTAGAAGAAGTGAAGTATTTTGATGCGGGTGATATTCCGTTACCATTCGGGAACGCACAGCGCTCGTTAGATGAAATTGAAAAATATATCGAGACGCTTTTAGCGGATGGTAAAATCCCTGTCGGTATGGGTGGCGAACATTTAGTATCGTGGCCTGTAATGAAAGCTGTATCAGCAAAATATGATGACCTAGCAATTATCCACTTCGATGCACATACAGACTTACGTGTAGAATATGAAGGGGAGCCTCTTTCACACTCAACACCTATTCGCAAAATTGCTGAACATATCGGACCGAAAAATGTATATTCATTTGGTATTCGTTCAGGTATGAAAGAAGAATTCGAATGGGCGAAGGAAAATGGCATGCACATTTCAAAATTCGAAGTGTTAGAGCCATTAAAAGAGGTATTACCGTCTTTAGCGGGTCGCAATGTTTACGTTACGATTGATATAGATGTACTTGATCCAGCACATGCACCAGGTACAGGAACAGTAGATTGCGGTGGCATTACATCCAAAGAATTACTAGCATCAATTCATGCGATTGCAGCAAGTAACGTCAATGTAGTGGGCTTTGACCTAGTTGAGGTAGCACCAATCTACGATACATCAGAAATGACAGCGAATACAGCTAGTAAATTGCTGAGAGAAATGATTTTAGGCTGGGTAAAATAAGTAGAGCTTAGTAAATGTTGATAAAAAGCGATTTAAGTGGGGGTTAGCTATGAGCTAGCCCCATTTTCCTTTAAACTCTGAATAAATACAGCGCTTCCGTATCCTGGAAAATGTGGCCATAAACTGTATGGATCATTTCAGGAGGATTTCCTAATCGTTCGGCAATGACTTTTAAAGGGATACCATTATTCATAAGAATCGTAGCATGTGTATGCCGTAATCCATGAATTTGCTTTGAAAAAGTAATATATCACAGGTTCTTTTGTTGATTTACAATAAAATTGACCGACAACAGAATTATGGCGAGAGAATACACAATGAGTGTCTAGGACGGTTCTATAAGGTGATGAAAAGGGGTTAATCCCTAAATCATTGTTTAATGACTTTTGGGATAACCCCTAAATATATTTTAATGTATTGAACGATAAACTTTACCGTTTAACGTTACTTTAGATGCAGAGACAAGAATCTCTTTATTTGCTTCATAATATGGATCTAAAATTTTATCGATAGAAGCCCATTTTTCATTAGATTTTTCATAGTCACCTTTTTTATCAAGAGCTGTTGCTTCTTCATAAAGCTTTTTTAATTGTTTTTGATCATTTGCATTGATATCGAAATCAATGCCAGACAAGTAATCTTCAAAGCTAAGTGGCTTAAAATAAGGATTAATCATTTCATCAAATTCACCCCATAGCTTTTCAGATAATTGATCATTTTTATCTTTATCAGCTTTTTTAGCAGCATTGTATAAAGTTTTTAGTTTTGGCATGGCTTCAGACGGAATATCTAATTCCAAATCTGAGATGTATTCTTCAAATGTTAACGGTGGATTTAGAGCATCTAAGTAAGGTAGAAGAACCTTCTGGAATTCATCAAATTTTTCTTGTGCTTTTTCCTCTTTACCAGATTTCTCTAGTTTTATCCACTGTTGATAGATATCTTTCAATTGTTTTTTATCATTTTTTTTAATAACTATATTCTTTTCACTAAATCCATACTCTTCAATGAACTCTTCGAAGGATACAGGTACCCAGCTAGCTAAAATATACGGCTTTGTGATTTTATCCATTTCAAGATTTACTTTTTCTACTTCATCATATTTCTCTTCTTTTTCTAACTTCTTCGTTTGATTAAACAACTTTTCTAATTTTGCTAGGTCTTCTTTTGTTATTTCTTTAGGTAAGCTTTTTTTATATACGTCAAACGTATAGAAGTCTGAATAATCATGTACTAAGCTGCCTTCTACAGAGATTTCCTGACCTTCTACTAAGTTCATTTTTTCTAATTGCTTATCTGAAAATTTCTGAATTCCGATATAATAGTTTTTGCCGTCTTTCCCTTTAATTGTGATGCTATCTCCGTAAACGCTTTTAATCGTTCCTTTAATTTGTTGTTCAGCTTTAACAGTTATTTCGTTTGTTGTTTTTGCTGTTGTTGCCTCAGCTTGATGTGGTGTGAAGACAGCCATTCCTATTGTTAGTGCTGATACAATCATCCAAGATTTTTTAGTTGTTTTTTTCACAATTATTTCTCCTTTTGTTTAAATGGGATACTTACTAATTGTTGGACGTATTACCAATTGAAAAAAGTTAGTTAAAGTTAAAAAAATTTATAAATAGTTGGAAGGTATAGATCAATACTTAAACTTTTTCCTTTTGACTACCGAACATTTGGGGGATTGCTGTTAAATCGACAACGAACAAAGAAACAAACATTAAACGAATGAGAGTTAGAACTTAAGGAAGAAGGTACTAGTAAAGTGTAATCAGAATGGTGCCCACACTCATTCAATTCCTAGAGAAAGTAGCCATAAGCTGTATGTATCTCATAAGAGCATATTGTTAAAAAAGAAAGGCGCCATCCAAAATACATCGGATAGCGCCTTGATCTTTCAAAGAATTCTATTAAGGATTCGTCGACCAAAGTCCTGCGTGTTTTAAGACAACACGTGGATGAAGTTTTAGTTGTGCAACCATTAAATCTGCTAAATCTTCTGCTTGCATCACTTTTTCTGGATTGCCGTCTGTTAAGTTTAGTTCAACAGCCATATCTGTAGCAACTGTACTTGGTGTTAATGTTGTAACGCGAATATTTTTCTTACGTACTTCAAGCATTAATGACTCACTTAGTCCGATAACGGCAGCTTTTGAAGCCGAGTATGCACTTGTAATTGGTGCACCTTTTTGACCAGCTGTTGAGGAGATATTAATGATATCGCCTGTATTGCGCTCAATCATCTCTGGTAATACAGCACGTGTTGTGTAATACACACCTTTTACGTTGACATCGATAATATTTGTCCATTCTTCAGGCTTTAAGTCCATGAAGCTACCGAATTTTGAAATTCCGGCATTGTTTACTAAAATATCGATGGCACCAAGCTCACCACGAATAGATTCAACGGCTGTAGTAATAGAGTCTAAATCCGCTACATTTGCCACAGCGATGGCTACCTTCACATCATACTGTTTAAGTTCCTCTGCTACTTGTTGTAAATTTTCAAGCGTACGCCCAACAAGACCTACGTGAATACCTTCTTGCGCAAAAGCTACTGCTGTTGCGCGTCCAATTCCACGTCCTGCACCTGTAATTAACGCCACTTTACCTGCGATTGCTTGCATGTTTTTCTCTCCTTTAGATAAGATCGTTTTATTTAGACGAAAAAATAGATTAAGATTTGTCTTTAAGACTATCCTCATTTTACTACGATTTTATACATTGTGAAGAGTGCACTTTTTGGTGCGGAGGTTACTAAAAGTTACTTATAGGAAAAGGGAGTTAGCTCTATGTCAGATAAATTAAGAGAAGAGATAAAAGAGAGAATAGTAAATAACGATTATCATTGTGAAAAGGAACTTACCTTATCGATTATTAGTGGGAAATGGAAAGTTGTTATTTTATGGCATTTAGGTGTGGAAGGACCGCATCGCTTTAGTGAGCTTCAAAGACTTTTTCCGAAAATATCTCATAAAATATTATCAAACCAATTACGGGAACTGATGGAAGATGGGATTGTTCATCGAGAAGTGTTTCCAGAAGTTCCTCCGAAAGTCGAGTATTCAATGACTGAACTTGGGATGACGTTATTACCAATCGTTGAAATGATGTATGAATGGGGAAAAAATAGAATTGATCAAATTAAACAAGAAAGCAATAATGGGGTCATTTAGGATAATTTAAATTATCGGTGCTTTTTTAAACAATTTTATTATAGCTGATAGATGGGTACTTTATTTCTATACACAAGCCGATTGGGATGGTAGAACTTTCCGTAACTTTTATCGTCTTTTTGTAAAAGGGGTGAGCTTATGGGAGTTTGGTATTTCTTAATCTTATTTGTAGGGCTGTTTTTCGTATTTAAAGGGCTATTTATGAAAAAGCAATCTTTGTTAATAATGAAAATTAGTATTGTATTTGTAGGATTATTATGTATTTCATTCTCAATATTTATGTTTTCACCAGGAAGTGCAGAAATAATTTCTGATTTGCTAAATTTGGAATAAAGAATTACGTTAATAGAACAAATGTGGGGCTAAAAGTAGGGAAGTGTAGTGAGCTTGCTTTTAGCCCCACTTGCTTTTTCATTCCAGGCATCCATAGTTACTGGGGGTTTACGGACTTTCTTGGGAAAACAAGGCTCATTTACAAAGTGAGCTTTTTTTATTTGGAAATTTTTGAGTACCTTGTTGACATTGGTAGGAAAATACTGTTACATTATAGGTAACGTATGTTACCTATTGAGAGGGGGCAAATTTTTTTGGCACCAAAAGAGCGGTTTACAGAGGAAATTTTAATGGATTGTGCTTTTGAAATGGCTAGGAAGAGTGGGATTGATAGTGTTAATGCAAGAGATTTAGCAAAAGAGTTAGGTTGTTCGACGAAGCCTATATTTCGATTATTCTCGAGTATGGACGATTTGAAGTATGCAATATATGAAAGGGCTAGCAATCTATACAACGAAAGAATGTTTCAGGGCTTACAAGAAAGATCTTTTTTAGGAATGGGGTTAGCTTATATTAATTTTGCTCGCGAAGAAAAAAAGTTCTTTGAGCTGTTATTCTTATCTAACAAGTATAAAATCTCGAGCTTTTCAGATTTAATAAATGACGTAGAAAATCAAGGTATTATAGCATTAATTTCTAAATTAACAGGATTAACTCAAACCTCAGCTAGATCTCTATTTATAGATATATGGTTAACTGCTCATGGTATTGCGACAATGTGTGCGACGAACACTTGCGATTTAGATGGCTCGGAAATTGAATGTATTTTAAAAGATGTTTTTGAAGGCGTTAAACTAAAATTAATAAAGGGAGAAAAATAAATGAGAATAAAAAATTCACCTATTTTTTTATCGATACTATTTACTTTGCTTGCCCTTATTTTTCCTACCATAGCTGGTGCAATTATTACGGTGAAAAAAATAAGTAGCTTAAGCGCTATATTTTTGATCCAATTCATAGCCACTGCAGGTGGTGTTCTAGTTACTCTTTGGATCATGAAAAAAAGTAAATTCTCTTTCAAAGATTTTGGATTTAGAAAGTTTAAAGCAGAAACTTGGATGGTTGTTATCGTTATTTTTGAGCTGGTTGCATTCTTTAATGGTATTACAGATCAAGAGGGGTTTTCTGCGCAATATGTACTTATTTTGCTTCTATTTGTTATTGCTGTGGGTCTTTGTGAAGAGTTTATTTTCCGAGGCCTAATTTTTAAATATTTATCGGCAAAAGGGCTTAAAACGGCTATTATAGGCTCCTCTATTTTGTTTGGTGTTGGACATCTTGCAAATTTAGCTACCGGTGCTGATTTATTAATGACAATACTACAAATAACTTTTGCATTCCTCTTTGGGTTAGTTTGTGCTGAAATTGTTGCAAAGACAAAAAGTATTGTTTTCCCAATTGTCTGGCATGCTATGCACGATTTTATAGCTTTCTTGACTGATAGTGAGCCGAATGTCCTTGCTGTTTCTATTTATGTCTTTCATTGTATAGTGTTAATTGGTCTTGCGATTTATTTCTGGAAAGCTTTATTTCCTAAAAAGGCTGTTATGGGTTTAAAAAATCCTGAAAGCTATGTTTAAACTCGACAAGCAAAAAAGCATCTACTCATTAAATTTGGGTGGATGCTTTTTTTGTCTAGTCTCGTTAACAAGCTTATGTCAAAGCTTCAGTAATTAGTTTTAATCCCAAAAAAATCTTCATCCTTTAGTACAGGACTGTTTACAAACCTTGCGTAATTGGTAATAACCTAGTTTGAAGTATTATGCACTTACTTAGGCATTCTTGCTTTTTGCGAGAAGCTATTGATATTATAAGCTTCAGGCATTCTCTACCGATTTTATCTGAAAATATAATTACAATAAGTAAGGGAGAAATATGTACACGATCAGCAGATTTTCGCAGCTTTGCAAAATGAGTGCGCGCATGTTACGACATTATGACAAGGAAGAACTTTTGAAACCAGTACTTGTAGATACAACAAACGGTTACAGATATTATGACCAGAGTCAATTAGAAACGGCATTACGAATCAAGAAACTAAAAGAATATAGATTTTCCCTACCTGAAATTAGAACGATCCTCCAATCATCAGACAGTGCAATGTTTATCGACATGATACACACGAAAATAGATGAAATTTCAAACGAAATGAGTCGAAATAGACAGATTATTTCAGAGATGCAAGAATTGATTGAAAAGAAAGTGGATTTATTACAAGGAGTAAGAACATCATATGATATATCGCTTGGAATAAGAAACGAGATCAGTGTCGTAAGTCAAAGATTGCAAATTAAAATTGATGACATGGACAGATATATTGATTCCCTTTACGATAAGGCAAAAGAAAGTAATATTCAGTTACTTAGTGTTCCCTCAACTATTTTTTTTGATGAAGAGTTTACCCCTGAACAATGTGATATTGAATTAATAATTCCAATCATTCGTAGAAATGACGAAAAAATATCAGGAGAATGGCAAATAAAAAAACTTCCCGAAAATATTGTTGCTACTACTTTGCATTTTGGAAGTTATGACTATATCGGATACGCACACATGGCGCTTGAAGAGTGGGCAGAAAGCAATGGCTACAGCATGGATGGTCTACCGTATGAAACTTACTTGAAAGGTTCAGAATGTGACTGTCATGAAGAAGAGTATGTGACGCAAATTAGCTTTCCCGTCTGCAAAAAGCCAATACAATAATTGCTTGACCTTCACACTATGTCAAACCTTATTCTACTTCCAAGAGAAAACTATAAAAACATAAGGAGATCTTGGTTATGAAAAAATTTATTGTATTTTGCGCAGGGGCTGTATTAACGGCTGGGTTCATTATGGGAGGGTGTAATCCAAGTAAAGTAGAGGGAAGCGAATTCGTGAAAAAACAATACGTAGGTAAGTATACAATGCCAGATGAAAGCAGCGAACATGAAGGTACGTGGTTACAATGGCCACATTCCTTTACATATGGTAAAGGCTATGTAGAAAAGATTGAACCAATTTGGATTGAGATGACGGCTGCCCTTAGCGAAGGAGAGAATGTCCATATTATCGCATATGATGAATATGAAAAGAATTATATTTATGACCTTCTGTATGATGAAGGTCTAAATATGGATAAAATCGATTTTTATATTGTTCCTACTGACGATGTATGGGCAAGAGATACAGCACCAATATTTGTATACGATAAAGATAACAATATGAAACTCATGGATTGGGGATTTAATGGGTGGGGTAAGAAAACACCATATAAAAAAGATGCTTTAATACCAAGTGTTCTTAGTAAGCAGTTAGGTATGGAACGAATAAATCTAAATAGTGTGGTACTCGAAGGCGGAGCATTTGAACTGGATGGTAATGGTACTTTTTTATCAACACGTAGCGCTGTTATTAATAAAAATCGAAATCCTAAACTAACAGAATCAGAAATTGAGGAGTATGTGGAAGAGAATCTTGGTGCTAGTAACTTTATTTGGTTAGATGGTGTATCAAACCTAGATATTACAGATTTTCATATTGATGGTTTTGCAAAATTCCACGACAAATCTACAATCATTACAATGAAAAAAGATGATTTAGAAGAATGGGGTCTCTCCAATAAGGATATTAAAACATTAATGCATGCAAAGAATTCTTCCGATAAGCCATATCAGTATGTGTATTTACCAATCAGTAAAAATAATGTAGTTTTAGATAACGGAAAGAATTTGAAGTATAAAGGTTCATATGTAAATTATTATATTGGGAATACAGTTGTGTTAGTTCCGAATTACAATGATCCTAATGACAAAATAGCAAACGATATAATCCAAAAACTATACCCTGATCGTAAGGTAATCGGTATTGATGTAAGGGAGCTTTATAAAGATGGTGGTATGATTCATTGTGTTACACAACAACAACCAGTCGATTTAAAGTAATAGAGTTTTTACACCTAGTCTTAACATAATGCTACCATCATTGTTGGATTAACTAAATAAGAATTGTTTCTAATGAAAGCGCAAGTTAAAGAGAATACTTAAGATGATTTAAAAAAGGAAAGAAGTCTTGATTTTATAAGGCTTTTTCTTTTTTTTATTATTCTTAGTGTCACAAAAAACAGAAAAGATTGCAGCATTAAGCTTAACCCACTCACCGTTTATTACCCCCAAAATTATGTATTTTCCATTAAAATGAAGACCAAGAAAAATATCAAAAATGCTGATTTAACAGACTTCTTAACACCTGCATGTTGTATTTTGCGTCATTCCTAATATATAATAAAAAGGTTATAGTAAAAACATTAAAAGGGAGCGTCCATAATGGCGAACGAAGTAAGATCGCAGGTGAACATTAAGCTCATTTCTACGATTCGCCCGATTGATGGGGAATCTGAAGGGTATGAAATGTTGCTGACAGGGCAGCTACTTGAAAAAGCAGGAAGCATATATTTGAAATATGAAGAGGTGCAGGAGGATAAAACCATCCGCACAACTATGAAGCTAGGCAATGAACAGGCATTAATTATGCGTACAGGAGCAGTAAAAATGCGACTACCACTTAACATAATAGAACAACAAATGGGTCATTATGAAAGTGAATTAGGTTCAATGCCACTCGTCATAGACACGAAAGAAATGACGTTTACAAAGCAGGCAGTAAGCGGAGATTTCTATGTACAGTACGATTTACTAATGGGTGGGCAACCCGTTGGCAATTATACATTAGACATTACATTTACGGAGGTACAATGATGAACGCAGTAGAACAAGTACAACAAGCCATTAAAGTAGCGATTGCGCAAGCTGTTGAAAAAGCTGGCTTAGTCGAAGCTGGCACAGAGTTAAATATTCACCTAGAAACACCAAAGGATAAAGCGAATGGTGATTATGCAACAAACATTGCAATGCAATTAACGAAGTTAGCAAAAAAACCACCTCGTGCTATTGCAGAAGCAATTTTAGAAAACCTAGACACAGCAGGTACAGATATTGAAAAAATCGATATTGCTGGCCCTGGATTCATGAATATTACTGTGCGTAAAGATTTCCTAACAGGTGTAGTAAAAGCAGTGCTTGAGCAAGGTGTTGATTATGGCCGTTCAAATGCTGGCGCAGGAGAAAAAATTCAAGTTGAATTCGTATCTGCAAATCCAACAGGAGATCTTCATTTAGGTCATGCACGTGGAGCTTCTGTAGGGGATTCATTATGTAATGTATTAGATATGGCAGGTTACGCAGTATCTCGTGAGTACTACATTAACGATGCGGGTAATCAAATTAATAACTTAGCGTATTCACTTGAAGCTCGTTATAAGCAAGCTTTAGGATTGGATGCTGAGATGCCAGAGGATGGCTACCACGGTCCAGATATTATTGAAATCGCTGGTAAACTAGCAGGCGAGCATGGCGATGCAATTTTATCAAAATCTGAAGAAGAGCGTTTTGCATTCTTCCGTCAACATGGTTTATCGTTAGAATTAGCCAAGTTAAAAACAGATCTTGCAAACTTCCGTGTAAACTTTGATGAGTGGTATTCAGAAACATCACTTTACGAAAACGGCAAAATCGAAGTAGCTTTAGATAAACTGAAAACGAATGGCCATGTATTTGAAGAAGATGGTGCTACTTGGTTCCGTTCAACAACATTTGGGGACGATAAAGACCGTGTGTTAATTAAAAATGATGGCTCTTTCACATATTTAACTCCTGATATTGCATACCATGAGGATAAAATTGTACGCGGCTTCGATAAATTAATTAATATTTGGGGCGCTGATCACCACGGTTATATCCCACGTATGAAAGCTGCTATTCAGGCGCTTGGTTACGACCGTGATACACTTGAAGTAGAAATCATCCAAATGGTTCAACTTTATAAAAACGGTGAGAAATTCAAAATGTCTAAACGTACAGGGAACGCTGTTACAATGCGTGAGCTTGTAGAAGAAGTTGGCTTAGATGCAGTTCGTTATTTCTTCGTGAAAACTGCAGGCGATTCTCACATGGACTTTGATCTTGACCTTGCCGTATCTCAATCAAATGAAAACCCAGTGTATTACGCACAATATGCGCATGCACGTATTTCTTCAATTTTACGCTCAGCAAATGAGCAAGGCTTTGCTGCAACAACAGATCATTTAAGCCTGCTAACTGCTGAAAAAGAAATTGATTTACTGAAAAAAGTGGGCGACTTCCCGAAAATGGTAGCAGATGCTGCGAAGCATCGTACACCACACCGCATCGCCAACTATATTCAAGAAACAGCAGCTGCATTCCACAGCTTCTATAACGCTGAAAAAGTGTTAGATGCTTCAAATAAAGAGCTAACAGAAGCTCGCTTAGCCCTTATTACTGCTGTACGTACAACAATTGCCAACGCACTACGCTTAATCGGCGTATCAGCACCAGAAAAAATGTAATAATCGTTTTTCCAGCCCCCGGCACGATCATGTGCCGGGGGCTTTTTTGTTTTAGGTAGCAAGAGCAGTTGAAGTGACGGAAAGAGTGGCTGGGGTGAGGGGAAATTCCGGGGAGGCGGAAAGAGCAGCCGGGGCGACGGATAGAACACCAAAAGTCGTGGATAGAACCCCAAAAGTCATGGATAGAACCGTCAAAGTCCCAGATAATATCCCTGGAATAATCAGATTAATCTCTCTAAAACTATAATTTGCTGTAAAATTCAGATATTTTGTTGAAGTTTACGTTAGCGTCAATGATATACTGATGAAAAATGGGAAAGGGGAGATGGTGTTGAAGACGATTCAAGAAGTGGCTAAGCAGTTTAATGTTTCAACACGGACAATTCGTTATTATGAGGAGCTGGGGCTGCTTCATCCCAATCGATCAGCTACTAATCAACGAACCTTTTCAAAAAAAGAATTAGCGAAGCTTAAGCTTATTTTCCGAGGAAAGCGGTACGGTTTTTCACTTGAGGAGATTAAGGAGATGGTATTGCTTTTTGATTATGATCGCACGGGCATTCAGCAGTTGGAGCGTACGGTCGAGTATGGGGAACAAAAAATTGAAGAGATTGATGGCAAAATTGCAGAACTTGTACAGATGAAAAAGGAGATACGGCAGTTACAAGGCATATTTACAGAAAAATTAGCGACTTTAAAGGGAGAGATGCTTGATGAATAGTTCGAATTTGTTAGCACGTAATGCGCGAAAGTACCCTATGAGTGAAGCGGTTGTTTGTCAGGGCAGACGAGTAACTTATCGTGATTTAGATGAGCAAGTGACACGTTTTAGTCATGCTTTAGTAGAGCAGGGTGTGCGGCAAGGCGATAATGTAATTATTTTTATGCCAAATGTTGTAGAGTTTGTTGTTAGCTATTTTGCTATTCAGCGCATCGGGGCTATTGTCGTACCGGTAAATGCAAAATTTACGTTGCAGGAGGTCGAGTATGTTGTTCGGCATGCTGATGCTAAAGCTATTTTAGTGCATGAGGCAATTTTTGCAGCAGTTGATAACATCACGGTAGTTCCTTTAAAAATCAAAACAGGTCAAGAACAGGCTGGATGGCTAAACTATGAAACACTTATTGAACATGCAAGCACTCAAACAATTGACTGCCAGTTGAATGAAGATGATGTCTCAACGATTTTATATACATCGGGTACAACGGGAAAACCAAAGGGTGTGTTGTTTAGCTATCGCAATATTTTATCTGTAGCGCAAATGATTGCAGTGGAAATGGAAGTAAAGCCAGAAAGCCGGATTCTTCTTATGATGCCGTTAACGCATTCAGCTCCATTACATTTATTTTTAATGGCCGGGGTACTTGTAGGATCAACAAACGTGTTAACACCAACGTTTACACCTGATTTATTTATTGATTCAATAGAGCAGGAGCGGACAACGCATTTCTTTGGAGCACCTGTCGCATATTTGTTAACTGCCCAACTGCCAAGATTGCAAACAGCTGATTTATCACCGATGAAATGGTGGGCATATGGTGGTGCACCGTTATCACAAAACGAAGTCCGTCATTTACAAAAAGCTTTTAAAACAGAAAATTTAACTTGTGTCTATGGCTTAACAGAGGCTGGGCCAAACGGATCAATATTGCTTGGTGAAGAGCATGCAACGAAGGCGGGGAGCGTTGGACGACGCGCACCACTTGGAGCAGAGTTGCGTATTATCGACGATAATGGAGTAGATGTCAGTGTTGGTGAAGTAGGAGAAATTGTGTTGTTAGGTGAGAGCAATATGCTGGGCTATTACAAGGATGATATCGCAACAAAGGCTGCATTTATAGACGGCTGGCTAAAAACAGGTGACTTAGCTCGCTTAGATGAGGATGGCTATATTTGGATTGTTGATCGTAAAAAGGATGTCATTTTTTCAGGTGGTGTGAATATTTATCCGAAAGAAATTGAAGATCGTATGTTGAGTTATGAGGGAATATTTGAAGTTGCTGTAATAGGTGTGCCACATCCGGAGTGGGGAGAAACGGTGAAGGCTGTTTATGCTGCTAAAACAGAAGTTGACGAGGATGGACTTAAAGTTTATTTGGAGGAGCATCTTGCAAAATATAAAATTCCACGCATGTTTGAATGTGTGGAAGCTCTACCACGAAATGCATCAGGCAAAATACTAAAACAAACTTTGAAAGGACAAGAGGTGAGATAGCATGAAGGTTTTACAGCAGGAAGAAATGAAAACAACGAACTTTTTTAAAGAGAATGATACACTTCAAAACGTTTTAGAAATGATGCTAGATAAAGAGTTTGCGGAATATGCAACACGTGAGCTAACAGATTTCGGTGAGCTTTGTGCCGGAGATATTGATGTGAGAGCCAAACATACGGATAGAGAGGGTGAACCTCGATTACAAAGGTATAATGCCTATGGTGAAGAAGTGTCAGAGATTTGGGTCAATGACGGCTATAAAAAAACAATTGAAGAGACGTACAATACTGGCATTGTTGGTTATGTGCATAAGGATATTCCGCAAATAGGTAGAAAGGGCAACTATGTGTATAGCTTTGCTCAAGGCTATATACTTTCACATGCTGAACCAGGCTTTTACTGTCCTGTTACGTTAACGATGGCAACTGCTTATTTACTTGATCATTATGCGAGTGATGAGGTGAAGGAGCGTTTTTTACCACATGTTTGTGCAACTGGAGAGACAGAGCTCTATGAGGGGGCTACATTTTTAACGGAGCGCCAAGGTGGCTCTGATGTCGGAGCGAATGTTGTAGAGGCAAGGCAGGATGGCAAGCAGTATCGTTTATATGGTGAGAAATATTTTGCATCAAACGCAGGAATGTGTGGAGTAACTATGGTATTGGCACGTATGGAAGGGGCTCGGGCAGGCTCAAAGGGTTTAACATTGTTTGCAGTTCCATGGAGAAATGATGATGGCACAGTTAATAACCTGCGCGTTCGGCGTTTAAAGGATAAACTTGGTGTTAGAGCAGTGCCTTCTGGTGAGGTGGAATTTGATGGGGCACTAGCATATGTTGTTGGTGATCCGAATAAAGGGATTTACTATATGTTGGAGGCGCTAAATTTATCAAGAATTTGCAATGCAGTTGCTTCTATCGGCATTATGCGCCGCGGCTATTTAGAGGCGAAGCACTATGTGACAAATCGCCATGCATTTGGTAAACCTTTAACGCAATATCCTATGATTCAGGATACACTAGGGAAATTCGCTGCCAAGCTACATGTAGAAGTTGCTACGGTTTTTGATCTTATTCAGCTGTACGATAAAGTAACTAGTGGACAGGGGAATAAAGAGGACATCATTTTGAACCGCTTGTATATTGCAATCATGAAAAAAGAAACGGCGGAGCAAGCTGTACATTATGCGAGTGAAGCCATTGAATTACATGGCGGAAACGGCTATATTGAAGATTTTGTTACACCACGGTTATTAAGAGATGCACAGGTCCTTACCGTGTGGGAGGGGACTGCGAATATTTTAGCTTTAGAGCTCATTCGCTTAGTTGATAAGTTTCATGTGCACGAAATGTTTGTTCGTGTTATGGAGGAACGTCTAGAAAAACTAACTGATAGTCCATTAGTTGAAATTGTAGTAGGGCAATTAGCAAAACTAGATTCAACTTTGCAAACATTTAGCCGTTTAGATGATGCAACAAAAACATTTGAGGCAAAAAAGGTCGCAGAGCAGATGGCACATTTATATGAAAGTGTTGTAGCAGTTGAATGGGCACAAAGATTCGGCGGCAAATATGAGAAGTTAGCAGATATTTATTTAGAGAACACATGGGCATTACGAGAAATGGGTGCACCGATGAAAACGGTACAGTATTTTTCAGATATAGTTTAACTTTTTTCAGCGGGTGTCCAGACAAAATAGAGGAACCCAGTCTAAGAACGCCACGTCCTGTGACGATTTATCTGTGCGACCGCGGCAATTATGCCGAGCTAATTGATTTGATGAAGAGTCGTCTCGAATGGAGGCGACTTCTTTAATTTTCATGTATAATACAATCAACTGAATATTATAAAGGTTCTTTACTTAAGTAAAGTGAAAAGGGAAATCGGTGTAATTCCGATGCGGTCCCGCCACTGTATGTGTGAGTTTTTTCAATCTGCGCCACTGAAAATTTCGGGAAGGCTTGAAAAAGCGTATGAAGCACGAGCCAGGAGACCTGCCTTTATAGAAAACACGTTGTAGCCTACGAGGATAGGATGGTGGATTTTGTATATGTATATTGTGCAAATTTGACCCCCTCATTTTTTTATGATGAGGGGTATTTGTTTTGTAAGCTGAATATCGATAAATTTGGAAAAGTGGGCGATAACCCCACAAAGTTGGGCAATAACCACACAACATTGAAAGATAAACCCAACGTTGAGCGACACCTGCACTACCTTAAACGATAAAAACCTAAAATGTATCGATCAATCAGAAAAACAAGTCGTTAAATACTTTATGCACAGATAGACTAAGGGGGATTCACATGAAGAAATTTTGGAAAATAGGATTATCAGCATTTTTAGCTGTTGGCTTGCTTGCAGCATGCAACACAAAAGAGACGACAAATGACAAGCCGTCATCTGCTGAGCAGCAAGAGACAGCTAAAGTAGATCAAGCAATATTTCCAATGACGATAACGGATGCTATTGGCAAAGATATTACGCTAGAAGCACCTCCTGAAAAAATAGTTTCTCTCATTCCAAGTAACACTGAAATTTTATTTGGTCTTGGCTTAAATGATGAAATAGTGGGTGTATCAGATAATGACGATTATCCAGCAGAGGCTACTAAAAGAGATAAGGTTGGCGGTATAGATTTTAATATTGAACAAATTATTGCGTTAACGCCAGATATCGTTTTTGCTCATGCATCGGGTATGGGGAATTTAAAAGGAGCAATTGAACAGCTTGAGGCTGCAGGTGTGAAAGTATTTGTTGTAGCGGATGCCAAAAACTTTAATGAGACTTACACGACGATTGAACAGCTTGGTCGTGCAACGGGAAAACTAGAAGAGGCTAAAAAAATAGTCGCAAATATGAAGGCTAAAGTTGAAGAAATTGAAACAAAACTTAAGGGTGTTGAGCCAAAGAAAGTTTTTGTAGAATCGTCTGATGAGCCACAGATTTATACAGCTGGTAGAGGTACATTTATGAATGAAATGCTAGAAATGATTCATGCCGAAAATGTGGCAGCAGATGTAAATGACTGGTATCCAATTGAAGCTGAACAAATTATTGCGAAAAATCCAGATGTCATTGTTGTGGCATATAATTATGTACCGAATATTTTAACGAAAATTCCACAACGTCCAGGCTTTGAGACAATAACTGCCGTAAAAAATAAAGCTATTGTACAAGTGGATGAAAGTACGACAAGTCGTCAAGGTCCACGATTAGCTGATGGTTTTGAGGAAATAGCAAAGGCTGTTTACCCAGAGGCATTTAAATGAGTAAAACAATTGTAGCCTATGTAACAGCAATTACACTTTTAATCATTAGCATCTGGTGTGGTGTATCGATAGGCTCAGTTCATACTCCATTAGAAGTATTGTGGAATAAGGCGGCCGATGAAACAGCTGCCAATATTTTATGGAAGATTCGTTTACCTCGAGTGATGCTAGCAGGGCTTGTAGGGGCATCACTTGCTATTGCAGGGGCAGCTTTTCAAGGCCTATTAAAAAATCCTTTGGCTGATCCTTATACGTTAGGTGTTTCCTCAGGTGCATCGGTGGGCGCGGTGATGACGATTTTCTTTAGTGTCTCAATACCTGTAATCGGTCATTTTACATTGCCAGTCTTTAGTATGATAGGGGCCATATTAACAATGTTTGCTGTTATGGGCTTTGCTAGAATAGTAGACCGTTCACTAAAAATGGAAACTCTTATTTTAACAGGGGTAATATTTAGTTCATTTTTAGGTTCCTTGATTTCATTAATGATAGCATTATCTGGTGAGGAGCTACGCCAAGTAATCGGATGGTTGCTCGGTTCAGTGTCGATGCGTGGTTGGCCTTACGTTCAGATGATCATTCCGTTTGTCATTATTGGCTCTATTATGCTTTGGACACAAAGACGTGAGTTAAATGTTCTGTTATATGGTGAAGAACGTGCGAAGCATTTAGGTGTCAATGTTAAGCGTAGTAAATATATTATTTTAGTAGGTGGATCCATGTTGACAGGAGCAGCGGTAGCTGTTTCTGGAACGATTGGCTTTGTTGGTTTAGTTGTTCCTCATATGACGAGAATGGTTTGGGGTTCAGATCATCGTCATTTATTGCCATTATCGTTTTTAAATGGGGCAACTTTGCTAATTATTTGTGATTTAATAGCAAGAACAATTATTATGCCAAGAGAGCTGCCGATAGGTGTCATTACTGCATTTATTGGGGCGCCCGTTTTTTCCTATATTTTTTATAAACAACGTAGAGGCAAGGGGGTACGGGCATGATTGTTGTTGAACATCTTTCCGGGGGGTATGAAGACGTACCGATCGTCCACGATATAAGTTTTTCCATTGAAAAAGGTAAAATACTAGGGATTTTAGGGCCGAATGGTAGTGGGAAATCCACACTGTTAAAAGTAATAAGTGGCATACTACCAGCAACTGCAGGCACTGTAGTAGTAGATGGTAAAAACAGTAGCTCTTATACTGCTCGTGCATTAGCAAAGAAGATGGCAGTGCTGCCACAATTACATGCTAATGCCTTTTCAAACAGTGTAAGGGAGGCTGTATCGCTTGGACGTTATCCACATCAAACAGGCTTCTTTTCAAGCTGGTCTGATCGTGATGAACAAGCAGTGCAACATGCAATGCTGCAAACAGGTGTAAAACGCTATGAACAGACACCGATGGAATTTTTGTCGGGCGGTGAACAGCAGAGGGTTTTTGTCGCCCAAGCTCTTGCACAAACAGCGGAGATATTGCTACTAGATGAGCCGACCAACCATCTAGATATTGCGCATCAACGTCAAATCTTAGATATGGTACGAAAGGAAGCAATAGAATGTGGTTTGACCGTTATTATGGTACTGCATGATATGAATTTAGCTTCTCTTTACTGTGATGAATTATTACTAATGGAGGAAGGGCGGATGCGGGCATTTGGGGCGCCGCATGAAGTATTAGTCGCTTCGCAAATCGAAGATGTCTATCATGCTCGAGTGGCAACTTATGCACATCCAGAAATTCCAAAGCCTCAAATTACAATGATGCCAGCCTCCGTTGAACATCAGCAACGTGCTGTCATTAAAAAAGAAAATTTCTCTGTTACAGATCATTACATTAAGCTTCGATCAGAGTTTCCTTTAAAAACGGTGTCCTCAGCTGTACATAACCCGGGTATTGGCTGGTATGATTGTCTGTTAAATCGCTCTGTACCAATAGATTATGTGATTAATGATGTAAAGAGAGAGGTCGCCGAATTTTTACAAAAGGAGCACTTTTCATCTACAAGTACAGTCGTCATGTTAACAGCTGTCCCAACAAATCTTGTAGCTATTAATGAATTTCAAGCTTCTTTTGGTAGCGTTCTTGTAGCTGTTACGGCTGGGGTTGGTAATGCTGTTGATGTATCTCGTGCACATGAAAGACAAGATGGACCATATATTGGTACTATAAATACGTGGGTCATCGTGAATGGTTGTTTATCAGAAGAAGCGTTTTTCCAAGCAATGATGACAGCTAATGAGGCGAAAACAAAGGCATTGCAATCAGAAAATATTCGTGATGAGCTTAGTGGTACGATTGCAACAGGTACAGCTACAGATAGTTTATTGATTGCAGCGACACAAAAAGGGGAAGAAATGCTGTACGGCGGTCCCATTACTGATGTAGGTAAGATCATCGGTAGAGGTGTTTTTGAAACGACTGTGCAGGCAATAAAAAATTATCTTCATTCAGCAGATACACCTGCTGAATGAAGATAATGCCGCCGACGGATGACACGGATTTTCAAGGGTATGAATTGTGTGGGCACAATTCAAAATCCGGACGCATTGTTTATCTGTGCGAAAGCGTAGTGCTAACGTAGCGACAACAACAATTACGCCAAGGCGAAATTGGTAAAAAACAATTCTAGGAGATGAGAGAAATGAAGCTTTACACGAAAACAGGCGATACAGGGAAAACAAGTCTTATCGGTGGACGCGTTGACAAAGACAGCTTACGCGTAGAGACATATGGGGCCATCGATGAATTAAATTCTTTTATTGGTAAGGCTATTAGTGAACTAGATCGTGAGCTATTCAAGGATATTCTAATTGATTTAGAAACGATTCAGCATGAGCTTTTTGATGCAGGCGGAGACCTTGCTAATGTTATGAAGGAGCGTCATTATAAGCTTACAGAGCAGCCGATTGAAGTGTTGGAATCGCGTATTGATGCATTGTCAGATGAAGCACCACCGTTACAACGTTTTATACTACCAGGCGGTGCACCAGCAGCTGCAACTTTACACATTGCTCGCACAGTAGCACGTCGAGCAGAGCGTCAAATGGTAACGCTTATGAAGGAAATCGAAGATGTACCGACAATTGTACAAAAATATTTAAACCGTCTATCTGATTATTTATTTGCAGTTGCACGTGTTGTGAATTTCCGATTGAATGTTGCGGATATTGAATATATTCGAAGCGGCAATGTGTTTAAAAAATAACTACCTAAAGTTGTGGTTATTGGATTTCGATGAGTACTTGAAGATTTATCGGAACAAAATCTCATTTTATCGGAACAATTTTAACTTTTATCGGAATAATTTCAGTTTTTATCAACTAAGGGCGACTTGAGACCGCGAGGAGAGGAACGAAAGGCTAAAGGCATCACGTTGAAATAAAATAACTACTTTGAAATCTAGCGCGCTAAAAAAGCCGATTTGTCATCAAAAAACATGATGCAAATCGGCTTTTTTGGTATCTGAATACAATTAAAAGACAGATTTATAATATAAATGAATAAATCTCTTTAGTGGTTATTGGCCTGTATTGGAAATTCAGGGTGGCTTTTCTTCTTGTAAAATGTAAGAATATAAAATTATCAGAAATATTTCCGTTTTATGTTGACTGAATGCTCACTCATTTATTAGAATAGGAATATAATGATTGAACTAGCAAATTCACTACAAAGAGAGAAACTTACGACAAACTAAAGGGGGGACCAACCATGAGTCCATTAGTAATTGCAAACATTGTTCTAACAGTCGTGGTTGTGCTTTATGCAGTAGGGTTATTTTTCTATCTGTTAAAAACACGCTATAAGTTTGTGCAATTGGGGAAAAAGGTTGAGTTTGATGAAAGTGTTCAAGAACGAATTCGTTATCTTATGGTCAATGTACTTGGCCAAAATAAGCTATTAAAAGATCCGAAGAGTGGTTTAATTCACGTTATGTTCTTCTATGGATTTTTGATGGTGCAGCTAGGTGCCATTGATTTAATTTGGAAGGGGTTAGCACCTGGATCACATTTGCCGCTTGGCATTTTCTATAGTGTGTTTACATTCTTCCAAGAGCTTGTAGTATTAATGATTTTAGTGGCGGTTGTGTGGGCATTTTACCGTCGTTATGTAGAAAAGCTAGTACGGCTAAAACGAGGCTGGAAAAATGGGCTTGTTTTAATATTCATTGGCGGGTTAATGGTATCCACATTGCTTGCAAATGGTATGGGACTAATTTGGCATGGTGAAGAACTAACTTATACAGAGCCAGTTGCTTCTGGCATTGCTGCTATTTTTAGCTTCTTACCAGCATCAGCAGCGGCAGTTGTTTTCTATGTAATGTGGTGGGCGCACTTATTAATTCTATTAACATTCTTAGTGTATGTACCACAGTCGAAGCACTTCCACTTAATTGTGAGTCCGATCAATGTGTACATGAACCGTTTAGATCGTACAGGTACTTTAACACCAATCGATTTTGAAGCATTAGAAAATGCTGAAGATGAAGAGGATATTCCAGCAATTGGTGTTGGACGTATTCAAGACTTCACACAAAAACAAATGCTAGATTTATATTCTTGTGTAGAGTGCGGACGCTGTACGAATATGTGTCCAGCGTCAGGGACAGGGAAAATGCTATCACCGATGGATTTAATCGTGAAGCTACGTGATCATTTAACATTTACAGGTGCTGTTGAGACAAAGCAAAAGCCTTGGGTACCTTATCAATTCTTTGCTAAAACAAAGGGGAATCAGTTAGCGATGGCAGCTGGTGCTGATGGGGCAGTTATTGAAGATATCTACAGCCCTTCTTTAATCGGAGAAGTCATTACAGAAGAAGAGATTTGGGCATGTACAACTTGCCGAAACTGTGAAGATCAATGTCCTGTTATGAATGAGCATGTCGATAAAATTATTGATTTACGTCGTTACTTAACAATGACTGAAGGAAAAGTAAATCCTGATGCACAACGCGCGATGACAAATATCGAACGTCAAGGCAATCCTTGGGGCTTAAACCGTAAAGAAAAAGAAAATTGGCGTGACCTAGATCCAACAATTCATATTCCAACAGTGAAAGAGCTGAAAAAATCAGGCGAAGAAATGGAGTATTTATTCTGGGTAGGCTCAATGGGTGCGTTTGATAACCGCTCACAAAAAATTGCCTTAGCATTCTGTCGTCTATTAAACGAGGCAGGCGTGAAGTTTGCGATTTTAGGAAATAAAGAGAAAAACTCTGGGGACACTCCTCGTCGTTTAGGAAATGAGTTTTTATTCCAAGAGCTGGCGACAGCGAATATTGATGAATTTGAGAAAAACGACGTGAAGAAAATCGTTACGATTGACCCTCATGCTTACAATATCTTTAAAAATGAATACCAAGACTTTGGCTGGAAGGGCGAGGTCTACCACCATACTGAACTATTGAATCAATTGATTGATGAAAATCGTCTAGCGTTAAATTACGAGGTTCATGAAACGATTGTGTTCCACGATTCTTGTTATTTAGGTCGTTATAACGATGTTTATGATGCACCACGTGAGATTTTACGAGGTATTCCAGGTATTAAGCTTGTGGAAATGGAGCGTAATCGTGAGGAAGCAATGTGCTGTGGTGCAGGTGGAGGCTTAATGTGGATGGAAGAGCATGTCGGTAACCGAATTAACGTAGCAAGAACTGAGCAAGCTTTAGCAACGAACGCTTCAGTTATTTCTTCTGGATGTCCTTACTGCTTAACGATGCTTGAGGATGGTACGAAGGCAAAAGAGGTTGAGGATACAATCGGTACATTCGATGTTGCAGAACTATTGGAGCGTTCAGTATTTGGTGAAAAAGTGAAAGCTGTCGAAGAGTCTGTTGAAGAAGTAGCGGATGTAATGGTTGAAGAAGTAGTAGCTTCTGTGGACAGTGTCGAACAAAACGAGAAAGCGGAGACTAGCGCAGAAAAATGATGATTATTGCAGAAATATTTTAGTTATCTGAAAAATATAAATTGCACAATAAATAATTGTTTTGTAGAATAAGATTAAATGGAAATGGGAGTTAACTATAACTTCTTTCAGCGGGTATTTGAACACTCGCTGAAAGAAGTTAATGCCTCCGGCGGATGTCACGGAATCGGAAAGGAGTTCTTTGTGCAAGCACAAAGCCGATTCTGGACGCAATTATGCCGAGGCATAATTGATACTCCCATTTTTCATCGATAGAGGTCGAGCGAGCGTTCAGTCAACATCAATGCTCTTATACTTCTTCTAGAACGTAAAACAAAAGGGGTGTTTTACTTGAATAGAGCAGTAATTTTAGCAGGGGCAAGAACCGCATTTGGTAAGTTTGGTGGTTCACTATCAGCATTAAGCGCTAGTGATTTAGGTGCGATCGCCATAAAAGGGGCACTTGAGAAAGCGAATATTTCGCCTGATGAAGTGAATGAAGTAATTTTAGGCTCCGTTTTACAAGGGGGACAGGGCCAAATTCCTTCAAGGCAGGCTGCGATCAAAGCAAGCTTACCAATAGCAGTGAAAACAGAAACGATTAACAAAGTTTGTGCGTCAGGGATGCGTGCTGTAACACTAGCGGATCAGCTAATTCGATTAGGGGACGAAGAAGTAATAATCGCTGGTGGTATGGAATCTATGTCCAATGCACCGTATTATCTACAAAACGGTCGAATAGGATTACGCATGGGCGATTCAACAATGGTAGATGGCATGCTATATGATGGCTTAACATGTGCTTTCGATAAGACAAGGCCGCATATGGGAAGCTACGGTAATGTAACGGCCAAAGAATATTCGTTAAGCCGTGAGGAGCAGGATGCTTGGTCTGTTCGCAGTCATGAACGTGCACTTGCAGCAATTGAGAAAGGTTACTTTGCTGAAGAAATCATACCTGTGGAAATTCCACAACGTAAGGGAGAGCCGCTTCATGTCGATACGGACGAGGCACCAAGAGCTGGTACAACAATAGAGGTACTTGCAAAACTCAAGCCAGCCTTTGACAAGGATGGAACGATTACAGCAGGTAATGCACCTGGCGTTAACGATGGGGCATGTGCCTTAGTAGTAATGAGTGAGGAACGTGCAGCGCGTGAAGGAAGAGAGCCGCTTGCGGTGATTATCGGCCATGAAGAGCTTGCGATTGAACCAGAGAACTTCCCGCAAACACCAGGGCTTGTCATTAACAAATTACTTAAAAAGACGGGGAAATCATTAGCTGACATTGATTTGATTGAAATCAATGAAGCATTTGCAGCAGTAGCTCTTGTCAGCAAGCAACTTGCGGATTTAGATGCGGAAAAGGTCAATGTTAACGGTGGTGCAGTTGCGTTAGGTCATCCAATCGGAGCATCTGGAGCACGCATTATTTTAACACTTGCTCATGAATTAAAACGTCGTGGCGGTGGTATCGGAATTGCTGCTATCTGCTCAGGTGGAGGGCAAGGCGATGCGATTATGATTGAAGTACCGAAAACAGGGGGACACGAATGATGGGAATTCAAAAAGTAATGGTTATTGGTGCAGGGCAAATGGGCTCTGGCATTGCACAAGTTTGTGCACAAGCTGGCTATGATGTCAAACTGAACGACATGAAACAAGAATTTTTCGAACGTGGTTTAGGAGTCATTACGAAAAACCTAACACGTGATGTCGAAAAGGGGCGTAAAACTGAGGATGAGAAGGCAGTCATTTTAGGTCGTATTAATATGTCACTAGATTTACAGGATGCTAGTGATGTAGATATTATCATCGAGGCAGCTGTGGAAAATATGGAAGTGAAGCAATCCATCTTTAAGCAAATTGATCAGATTGCACCGGCCCACGCCATTTTAGCTACGAATACATCATCTTTACCAATTACGGAAATTGCAGCTGTTACAAATCGTCCAGAGCAAGTGATTGGTATGCACTTTATGAATCCTGTACCTGTTATGAAGCTTGTAGAAATTATTCGAGGGTTAGCTACTAGTGATGAAGTCTACAAAGCAGTTGAAGACATGACAGTAAAACTTTCGAAAACGCCAGTGGAAGTAAATGACTTCCCAGGTTTTATTTCGAATCGTATTTTATTACCAATGATTAATGAAGCGATCTACGCATTGTATGAAGGAGTAGCGTCGAAAGAAGCCATTGACGATGTGATGAAGCTCGGCATGAATCATCCGATGGGTCCATTAACATTGGCAGACTTTATTGGCCTTGATACATGTCTATCCATCATGGAGATTCTACATGATGGCTTAGGTGATAGTAAATATAGACCTTGTCCATTGCTTCGTAAATATGTGGCAGCAGGATGGCTAGGTAAAAAATCCGGAAGAGGCTTTTACGTTTATGAATAATCCTATGGGGATGGGACGATTCAAATGAAATGCTACGGGACAACGTACAGGGGTGACATTATAGATGCATTTACAATTTACAGATGAACAAATAATGATGCGTGATATGGTTCGTAATTTCGCTCAGGATAAAATTGAACCGTGGGTAGAACGTATGGAAGCAGGAGAGTTTCCACGTGAACTCCTTGCGCAAATGGGAGAATTAGGTTTAATGGGGATTACAACGCCTGAGGAATTAGGCGGCTCAGCGATGGATTTCACATCGTACATAATTGCAATTAATGAACTATCAAAGGTTAGCGCAGTAATGGGTGTTATTTTATCCGTGCATACTTCGGTTGGAACAAACCCTATCATTTATTTCGGTAACGATGAACAAAAGAAACGCTATGTTCCAAAGCTTGCCGCGGGTGAATATTTAGGGGCATTTTGTTTAACAGAGCCTAGCGCTGGTTCTGACGCTGGCTCTTTACAATCCAAAGCGGTGCGAGATGGAGATGAATATGTCATCAATGGATCCAAGGTGTTTATTACAAACGGTGGAGAAGCAGATGTTTATATTGTCTTTGCCTCAACGAATCCTGCTGAAAAAACACGTGGTATTTCTGCATTTATAGTTGAAAAAGGAACACCAGGCTTAATCATAGGTAAAGATGAACATAAAATGGGCTTACACGGCTCACGTACAGTTCAACTAACATTCGACAATTGTCGCATTCCAGCCGCAAACCTTCTTGGGGAGGAAGGGGAAGGCTTTAAAATTGCAATGGCTAACTTAGACGTTGGACGTATTGGAATCGCAGCTCAATCTCTAGGCATTGCCGAAGCGGCGCTAGAGGCAGCTACTGCGTATGCAAAAGAACGTGTTCAATTTGGAAAGCCTATTGCAGCGCAACAAGGGGTTGGATTCAAGCTTGCTGATATGGCAACTGCCGTAGAGTCAGCAAAATTACTAGTCTTTCGAGCAGCAGATTTACGCACAAAAGGGTTGCCATGTGGAGCCGAGGCCTCGATGGCGAAACTTTTTGCCTCTCGTACAGCCGTGCAAACAGCGATAGATGCTATACAAATTTTTGGTGGCTATGGCTATACAAAAGATTATCCTGTAGAACGGTATTTCCGAGATGCGAAGGTGACAGAAATATACGAGGGTACAAGCGAAATTCAAAAGCTAGTCATTAGTAAACAATTACTTAAATAAAGTCTGATGTTATTGCGAAGTTGATTTTTCAAGGATGATTGACGATTGCACAGGGAAGACCGTTAATCCCGCGAAACATCATCACATCTAGAAATCAACAAAACTGAGTCTAACGAAAAAGGGGAAATGGACAATGAACTTTCAATTAACAGAAGAGCATGAGCAATTACGTGAAATGATTCGTGATTTTGCTATTAATGAAGTAGCACCAACAGCAGCTGAACGTGACGAGAACGAAGAGTTTGACCGTGCAATTTTCGATAAAATGGCAGAGCTAGGCTTAACAGGTATTCCGTGGCCAGAAGAATACGGCGGTGCAGGCTTTGATTATCTTGCATATGTCATTGCAGTTGAAGAATTATCACGTGTATGTGCTTCAACAGGGGTAACTTTATCAGCACATACTTCACTTGCGGGTTGGCCGATTTTTAAATTCGGTAATGAAGAACAAAAACAAAAATACCTTCGTCCAATGGCAGAAGGTAAACATATCGGTGCTTACGGCTTAACGGAGCCAGGATCAGGTTCAGATGCTGGTGGCATGAAAACATATGCAAAGCGTGATGGCGATGATTATATTTTAAACGGCTCGAAAATCTTCATTACGAACGGTGGAGTAGCAGATACATATGTTGTATTTGCAGTAACAGATCCAGAAGCTAAACATGGCACATCTGCTTTTATCGTTGAAGCAGGCTTTGAAGGCTTCTCGGTAGGGAAGAAGGAGAAAAAACTAGGTATTCGTTCATCTCCTACAACTGAAATTATTTTTGATAACTGTCGCGTTCCGAAAGAAAACCTGCTTGGAGCTGAGGGAGAAGGCTTCAAAATTGCGATGACAACACTTGATGGAGGACGTAATGGTATTGCCGCACAAGCTCTGGGGATAGCTCAAGGCGCATTGGATGCAGCGGTTGAATACGGTAAAGAGCGTGTGCAATTTGGTAAGCCGATTACTGCCAACCAAGGTGTATCCTTTAAGCTTGCAGATATGGCAACTCAAATTGAAGCATCTCGACTGCTTACATACCAAGCTGCTTGGTTAGAATCAAATGGTTTACCTTATGGTAAGGCGTCAGCAATGGCAAAATTAATGGCTGGGGATACGGCGATGAGTGTAACGACTGAGGCGGTTCAAGTCTTTGGAGGATATGGTTATACGAAGGATTATCCAGTTGAGCGCTTCATGCGTGATGCAAAAATCACACAAATTTACGAAGGTACACAAGAGATACAACGACTTGTTATCTCTCGTATGTTGACAAAGTAACGTATGACAGAAAAAGATAAAAGACCCCAAGTACAGTCAACAGTAAAAGATGAAAATCTCATCGCCATTCGTCGAGAACAGATGATAGAGGGAGCCATTAAATTATTTAAAGAAAAAGGGTTTCACCGTGCCACAACGAGAGAAATCGCAAAAGCTGCAGGCTTTAGTATCGGAACATTATATGAATATATTCGTACGAAGGAAGACGTCCTTTACCTTGTATGTGATAGTATTTATCACCATGCGATGGGGCGACTTTCAAGTTTTGAGATTAAGGCAGGAACGATTGAAGAGCTAAAGGAAATGATTCGAGAGTATTTCTTGCAAATTGATAGTTTGGTTGATGAGCTGACAATCATGTATCAGGAAACTAAATCGCTGTCGAAAGAAGCACAACGCTATGTATTTAGTAAAGAGTTTGAAATGGTTGCTACTTTTGAGCGATTACTAAAACGCTGTGTGCAATCAGGTGAAATAACGATGACAGATAAACAAATTCACTTAGCAGCAAATAATTTAGTCGTTTCTGGGCAAAGCTGGGCATTCCGTAAATGGGCGCTCCATCGTCAGCACTCGATTGACGAATTTATTGAAATGCAAATAACATTGTTCATTTCAGGCATAAAGGGGTTTTAATAAGTTCTGTAAAGGGGTTGTCGGTAATTGCATAGAGCGACATTGCAATTACCGATTTTTTTTATGAATAGAAAGATGTTTTATCACACAAAGGTGGAATTGATTAAGGGGAGAAAGTGGGGATTTCATATGACAAAGGTAGAAGTATATCGTCCAAAAAATCACGTACGTTTTGTTACGGCATCAAGTCTATTTGATGGACATGATGCTTCGGTTAACATTATACGACGTATTTTACAATCAAGCGGTGTAGAGGTAATCCATTTAGGACATAACCGCTCAGTGGAAGAAGTCGTAAATGCTGCGATTCAAGAGGATGCGCAAGGTATTGCGGTATCATCTTATCAAGGTGGACATATGGAATACTTTAAATATATGTATGATTTGCTACGTGAAAAAGGGGCGCCACATATTAAAATTTATGGTGGTGGCGGTGGTGTTATTTTACCACGTGAAATTAAAGAGCTACATGCTTACGGGATTGCAGGGATTTTCTCACCAGAGGATGGGCGTGTTTTAGGATTACAAGGGATGATTAATGAGAAAATTAAAGGAACTGATTTCCCGACTGCTATAGGTAGCTATCAAGAAAAGCTGGATGCTCTATCGACAGAAACACCTGAAATTTTAGCAAATTTATTAACTGCGGCTGAATCGAATGATGATGAAGAAACGAAAAAAATGCTAGCGGAAGCTCGCAAACGCTCAAAAGGAACGCCTGTATTGGGTATTACTGGAACAGGTGGTGCAGGTAAATCTTCCTTAACGGATGAATTAATTCGCCGTTTCTTGAAAGAGTTTCCGGATAAGCGCGTAGCTATTCTGTCAGTCGATCCGACAAAGCAAAAGACAGGCGGAGCTCTACTTGGTGACCGAATTCGTATGAATGCGATTTTCAATAATCGCGTATATATGCGTAGTTTAGCAACTCGTGGATCTCGTACAGAGCTTACTGCTTCCATTGGAGACGTGCTAGATGTAACGCGTGTAGCGGGCTATGATTTAATCATTGTTGAAACGAGTGGTATTGGTCAGGGTGACGCGGAAATTACAAAATACACTGATCTATCTATGTATGTAATGACAAGTGAATTTGGTGCGCCTACACAGCTTGAGAAAATTGACATGATTGATTTTGCAGATGTGATTGCCATCAATAAATTTGAACGCAAAGGCTCTGAGGATGCACTACGTCAAGTGCAGAAACAATATCAACGTTCACGAGAGCTTTGGGATGAATCGCTAGATAATATGCCTGTGTACGGTACGATTGCTAGTCAATTTAATGATAAAGGAACGAATGCTTTATTTGCTGCATTAGTAAATATCATTAATACGAAGACAGGTAGTCATTGGGAGACGGGCTATGAGCAATTTGCTAAAACTCAAAAGCAAGATGTGATTATTCCAAACGACCGTCGTTATTATTTACGAGAACTCACGGACACTGTGCGTGGCTATCATAAAAAATCAGAGCAACAGGTGGAATTTGCTCGCCGTCTATTCCAATTAGAGGGCTCTATTGAAACGATTAAGGAAAAGGCACCTAATGATGCATTAATCGCATCTCTTGCTTCTTTAGCGGAAGGTGTCAGAGATGAATTAACCGCTGAATCTAAACGTATTTTAGATAATTGGCATGCTTTAAAAGAAGCGTATGCTGGAGATGAATTAGTAACGAAAGTTCGAGATAAGGAAATTCGAACAATTTTAAAGACAACGAGTTTATCTGGTACGAAAATTCCTAAAGTAGCCTTGCCGAAATTCGTAGATTATGGTGAAATTTTACGCTGGGTTTATAAAGAAAATGTACCTGGTGAATTCCCGTATACAGCAGGTGTATTCCAATTTAAACGTGAAGGGGAAGATCCGAAGCGACAATTTGCTGGCGAAGGAACGCCTGAGCGTACGAATAAACGATTCCATTATTTATCGAAGGATGATGATGCGAAACGTTTATCAACAGCATTTGATTCGGTAACGCTATATGGTGAGGATCCAGATTACCGACCTGATATTTATGGGAAGGTTGGAGAGTCGGGTGTTTCTATTTGTACGTTAGAGGATATGAAAAAGCTATATGCGGGCTTTGATTTATGTGCACCATCAACTTCTGTATCGATGACAATTAATGGTCCAGCACCGGTTATTTTAGCAATGTTCATGAATACGGCTATTGATCAGCAAGTGAAACAACGTGAGAAAGAACTGGATCGACCATTAACAGTTGAAGAATTTACGGAAACACGCGAGAAAACATTACAGGTTGTACGCGGAACCGTGCAAGCAGATATTTTAAAGGAAGATCAAGGGCAAAATACATGTATATTCTCAACAGAGTTTGCATTACGTATGATGGGAGATATTCAGCAATACTTTATCGATCATAAAGTTCGTAATTATTACTCTGTATCTATTTCTGGTTACCATATTGCCGAAGCTGGTGCGAATCCAATTTCACAGTTGGCCTTTACATTAGCAAATGGCTTTACGTATGTAGAATATTATTTAAGTCGAGGAATGAATATTGATGACTTTGCGCCAAATCTATCATTCTTCTTCTCTAATGGACTTGATCCAGAGTACACAGTTATTGGACGCGTAGCTCGCCGTATTTGGGCAATTGTTATGCGTGATAAGTACGACGCCAATGAACGAGCGCAAAAATTAAAATATCATATTCAAACATCTGGACGTAGTTTGCATGCACAGGAGATTGACTTTAATGATATCCGTACAACGTTACAGGCGTTAATGGCATTACAGGATAACTGTAATTCATTGCATACGAATGCATATGATGAAGCTATTACAACGCCTACGGAAGAATCTGTACGTCGTGCTATGGCTATTCAAATGATTATCACGAAGGAACATGGCTTAGCGAAAAACGAAAATCCATTACAAGGAGCGTTTATTGTAGAAGAATTAACAGATCTTGTAGAAGAAGCGGTACTAGAAGAGTTTGATCGTATCAATGATCGCGGTGGCGTACTAGGTGCAATGGAAACACAATATCAACGTGGTAAGATTCAAGAGGAATCTATGCACTACGAGATGCTAAAGCATTCAGGTGAGTTACCAATCATTGGTGTAAACACATACTTAAATCCGAATCCGCCTTCTGAAGATGAAATTAACAATATGGAAATTGCGCGTGCATCGACGGAGGAAAAAGAGACGCAAATTCGTAATTTACAAACCTTCTGGAAGCAACATGAAGGCGAGAACGCAGCAGCTCTTGCTCGTTTACAACATGTAGCTGTAAATAACGGTAATATTTTCGCGGAGCTTATGGAAACCGTAAAAGTCGCTAGCTTAGGGCAAATCACGAATGCTTTATACGAGGTAGGCGGACAATATCGTCGTAATATGTAATGATCGTTAACATTTATTCTATTTTGTACAAAATGTTTGTATAGTTTTAAGTGCCTAGTCTTAGGATTAGGCACTTCTTTTTATTTCCGTTATAATAGAAATGTAAAAAAAAGGGGAGACGCGATAGATGATGAAATCGGCTATTAACTACATCATTATTTTAGCTTTGGTGGTAGGAGTTATTTTCCTGTATGATAAGCAAATTGGCGCTGTTCCTTTACTATTATTATCTGTCTATTTATTTTACTTGGGGATAAAAAAGATGCGTGATATAAAAAACAGTAATTGAAGCTAGCAATGAGGATAATACTTTGTATATAATGGGTATTATGCTTATGATGGGAAGTTACTTTTGTGCGGCCTTTTTTTGCTGCGCTCCGAAAATAAAGCTATATAAATTTTAAAACGTCCAATGTGATGAGAGAAAGGAAGTGCACGAATGAATTTTCGTGAAATGACAAAAGAACAATTAGCGGAAGAATCGTTAATTAACTTAGCTTATGCAATTTTAAATGAAAAACGTGCCTCAGTGTCTTTTAATGACTTATTAACAATTATTCAAGAGCTAGTTGGCAATAGTGATGAGGAAATGAAAGCTCGCTTACTACAATTTTACACAGATATAAATGTAGATGGCCGCTTCTTATTTAATCAAGAAACAGGCTGGGGCTTACGTGAATGGTATAAAGTTGAACAGATTGAAGAAGAAACAGCTCCTTCTGTTAAAACGCATAAGAAAAAATCTAAAGCATCTCTTGAGGATGAAGAAGATTTAGAAGAAGATTTAGAAGAAGAAGATATTGACTTTGATGAAGATTATGAAGAATTCGTTGAAGAAGATCTAGACGAAGATGATGAAGACGAAGCAGATGATAAAGAAGATATCGACTTTGATGAAGATGATATAGAAGACATCGATGAAGAAATCGATGAGGATTTTATCGATGAAGATGAAGATGAACTCGAAGAAGAGGATGAAATCTAATTTATTTCAGCAAACGTCCGCTAAAATAAGGTAGTAAGCCTTCTGAGGATGTCATGGAAATCGAGGCGTAATTGATGATAATTACTCTTTGAAATTTTCTTTCTTTTATCCTTGTAGTAAAAAATCTTGACTTCTATCACGGTTACGTTTAATCTTTTACTTGGGCTCCTTATTAAAGGAGAAAGACCGTGTATGTAATACGCTCCCCCTGCAAACCTATGCAGGAGGAGCGTTTTTTTATTTTTTAACTTTATTCAATTAAGTTCTCCCATGTTTATAACTACGGAATGAATAGTAAGGCGCTAAATTATTCATGATGTATAGTAAGCGGTGATTGAATAAAGGTTAAAACTTCCTTCTTTCAGCGGGTGTCCAAACATCCGCTGAAAGAAGTCAAAGCCTCCGGCGGATGTCACGGAAAACCATCGCATCCATGCGCTAACGGCTAACTGACCTGCATCGGTAAAAACGCCACGTCCTGTGGCATTACCGAAATGACCGACATCGTGTCGGCCCTCGTGCAGGCCTAAGCATAAAGCCGACTCCGGACGCAATTATGCCGAGGCATAATTGATTAAGGAAAGTAGAAAAGAGATAGAAACGATTACAGCTTCGAATCGACTACAAGTTTGTAGGCATTCTCGGCTTTTCTTATTTTAGGGATGAGAATTATTTATTTTCTTAGCCTGTCAAAACATTGGCATCAATGCTTAGAATTGGCATGTGACGTGAATGTACTTTTCTTACTAGCAATTTCTAGTACAACATAAGGAGGAATTTTTTCATGACAAAGTATATTTTTGTAACAGGTGGGGTTGTGTCTTCACTTGGAAAAGGGATTGTAGCAGCATCTCTAGGTCGTTTATTAAAAAATCGCGGATTAGAAGTGACGATTCAAAAATTTGATCCATATATCAATATTGACCCAGGTACAATGAGTCCTTATCAACATGGTGAGGTATTCGTAACAGATGATGGCGCAGAAGCTGACTTAGACTTAGGTCACTACGAACGTTTCATTGATATTAACCTAGGAAAACATTCTACAGTAACATCAGGTCGTGTTTATCAATCTGTATTACAAAAAGAACGCCGTGGCGATTACAACGGTGGAACAGTACAAGTAATTCCTCACATTACAAATGAAATCAAAGATCGTATTCAACGAGCTGGTCGCGAAACTAACGCAGACGTAGTTATTACAGAAGTAGGCGGAACAGTTGGGGATATTGAATCATTACCATTCCTTGAAGCAATTCGCCAAATGAAAACGAACTTAGGCCATAACAACGTAATGTACGTTCATTGTACGCTTATTCCTTACATTAAAGCTGCAGGTGAGCTTAAAACAAAACCAACTCAGCATTCTGTAAAAGAATTACGTTCTTTAGGTATTCAACCAAATATTATCGTTGTACGCACAGAGCAAGAAGTGCCACAAGATATGAAAGAAAAACTAGCTTTATTCTGTGATGTACAGCCACACGAAATTATTGAATCTCGTGATGCAGAGCATTTATATGAAGTACCATTAAACCTTCATGCACAAGATATTGATGATATCGTACTTGATCATTTTGGCATTGAAGCACCAGAAGCGGATATGGAAGAATGGCGCGAGCTTGTAGCAAAAGTGAAGAGCTTACCAAATAAACGAAAAGTAGCATTAGTAGGTAAATATGTAGAATTACAAGATGCTTACATTTCTGTTGTAGAGGCATTAAAACATGCAGGCTATGCATTTAATTCTGATATTGAGATTGACTGGATTAATGCAGAGCATGTAGAGGCTGACAATGTTGCTACGCTATTAAAAGGTGCTGACGCTATTTTAGTTCCAGGTGGTTTCGGCGATCGTGGAGTTGAAGGTAAAATTTTAGCGACACAATATGCTCGCGAAAATAATGTACCATTCTTAGGTATTTGCCTAGGTATGCAACTGGCAACAGTAGAATTTGCTCGTAACGTGCTTGGTTTACAAGGAGCGCATTCTACAGAGCTAGATTCACAAACACAATACCCAATTATTGACTTCTTACCAGATCAAAACGATAGTGTAGACATCGGTGGTACATTACGTTTAGGTTTATACCCATGTAAGTTAAAAGAAGGCTCAAAGGCAAGTCAAGCATATGGTCAAGAGCTTGTTTATGAGCGTCACCGTCATCGTTATGAATTTAACAATGAATATCGTGAAGCGATGGAAGCAGAAGGTCTTGTCTTCTCAGGTACAAGTCCTGACGGTAAATTAGTAGAAATTATCGAGTTACCAGAAAATAATTTCTTCGTAGCATGCCAATTCCACCCAGAATTAGTATCACGTCCAAATCGTCCACAGCCATTGTTCCGTGATTTTATCGGAGCAACATTTAAATAATACAAAAAAAGAGTTGTCTCACGTGCTGAGATAACTCTTTTTTTAGCTCTTAGGCAAAACGAGATTATTCCGATAAAACGAGAAAATATTCCGATAAAATGAGACTTTGTTCTGATAAATCTTCAAAGTATTCCTATAAAAAAAAGAGTTGTCTCTAGCGTTGAGACAACTCTTTTTTAGATTCTTTATAGCTCTTCGTCATCAAGACCAAGCATTTCATCATACGCAATTTTTACGGCTTCATAAACAAAAAGGGCAGCGATAGCGTGTGGCACAACTATGCGATTTCCTAAATCGTTTGGTAATAAACCACCTCGCATACGTGTTGAAATATACGTATATGCTAAATCTGCTAGTGGATTTTCGGTATTAGCTACTTCGCTAGCAACGGCTGCAAATGGAATAAACTGATTATTTAATTGCTGTGCTAATGCTAATGCATCCTCATCGTGTGCGCTACGTGTAAAAATGCATACACGATCCGCTTCTGTGATCACGGTATCTTTTGTCCAAGGGACTAACTTCGTAAAACGTTCCACAGCTTGAAATGCATTTAATTCGACAACTTGCATTTCGCCAAAGCATGCGAAATAGACATTACCTTCACTAATCCCCGCTTGCGCAAGTAATCGCGCTGTTTCTTCAATTGCTTCCTCTTCATTTTGTGTTATTCTTTGTAATAATCCACTTAGTTGTGTTGTTAATATTTTTGACATAGTCCCACCTCAATCAATATTATAGGTTTGAAAAGAGCATAAAGCAAAATTAGATAATTTATAATAATAGAAGGTATTAATAGGTTAAAGGAGAATAATACATAATAGAGAGAATTTTACGTAAAAATAATAACTAAAAAAGGGCGGAATGAAATGTGAAACGAGTACTAATTGTCGATGATCAACCAGGAATTCGTTTACTTTTAAATGAAGTGTTGAAAAAAGAAGGTTACGGTACATATTTAGCTGCAAATGGTATGGAAGCACTGAAGTATGCTGAGGAGGAGGAAATAGATTGTGTCCTGCTAGACATGAAAATTCCAGGAATGGATGGCATTGAAATTTTAAAGCACTTAAAAGAGCGATGGCCACAACTTCCGGTTTTCATGATGACAGCATATGGTGAATTGGACGTTGTACAAGAGGCATTAGATTTAGGAGCCATTCGATATTTTACTAAGCCTTTTGATATTTTTGAAGTGCGTGATGAGGTTAATAAAATAGTAAGCGCTTAGATGAACAGGCAGTGGTCAACACCGCCTGTTTTCTTGGTTATTATAGAAGTTTTCTACCATTTTACTATCATTTTGCTTCCACAATAAATGACTCATCACCATAACGTGGGGTTGATTTCCGTTCCGACTGGGCGCTTTGTATAGTTGCCGCTTTGCTTTCGCTACAGAGAAGCTTCCAATGATCCTCTTTTATTTTTCTGCAGTTTTAAGGTTTATCGAGAACTTTTGATTGTTTATCGACCAACATTCGAAAAATATCGACATCTTGGAAGACTATCTGACCTTACTGGGTCTTAGAACTTTCGTTGCGTTGTACTGCACTCCGGTTGGACGCTGCCGCTCCGCTTTCGGGTAGAAAATAAAAGCCCCTGCTTTTCAGGGGCAGAACCTTCGTTGCGTTGCACTACACTCCGGTTGGCACTGCCGCTTCGTTTCACTCCGCTTTCGTGCAGAAAATAAAAGCCCCTGCTTTTCAGGGGCAGAACTTTCGTTGCGTTGCACTACACTCCGGTTGGCACTGCCGCTTCGTTTCACTCCGCTTTCGTGCAGAAAATAAAAGCCCCTGCTTTTCAGGGGCAGAACCTTCGTTGCGTTGCACTACACTCCGGTTGGCACTGCCGCTTCGTTTCACTCCGCTTTCGTGCAGAAAATAAAAGCCCCTGCTTTTCAGGGGCAGAACTTTCGTTGCGTTGTACTGCACTCCGGTTGGACGCTGCCGCTCCGCTTTCGGGTAGAAAATAAAAGCCCCTGCTTTTCAGGGGCTTTTATTTTTGCTATGATTAAATAGCATATTTATGTAGAAAGAATAGTCCTAAGAGGAGGATTTTTAGTATGGCATTAGTATCTATGAAAGAGATGTTAATTAAAGCAAAAGCAGAAGGTTATGCGGTTGGTCAGTTCAACATCAACAACCTTGAGTGGACTCAAGCAATTTTACAAGCAGCTGAAGAGGAAAAATCTCCAGTTATTCTAGGCGTTTCTGAAGGTGCAGGAAAATATATGGGCGGATTTATTTCCGTTGTACACATGGTAAAAGGTTTAATGGAATCTTATGGCACTACGGTACCTGTAGCTATTCACCTTGACCATGGTTCAAGCTTTGAAAAATGTAAAGAAGCTATTGATGCAGGCTTTACATCTGTAATGATCGATGCTTCTCATCATCCGTTTGAGGAAAACGTTGCGACTACTTCAAAAGTAGTTGAGTATGCTCATTCGAAAGGTGTTTCTGTTGAAGCTGAACTTGGCACAGTAGGTGGTGACGAGGATGGCGTAATCGGTGGTATTATGTACGCTGATCCAGAAGAATGCCGCAAAATGGTTGAGATGACAGATATCGACTGTTTAGCACCAGCACTTGGCTCTGTACATGGTCCTTATAAAGGTGAACCAAACTTAGGCTTTAAAGAAATGGAAGAAATCTCAAACTTAGCAGACCTTCCATTAGTATTACATGGTGGTACAGGTATCCCAACAAAAGATATTCAACGTTCCATTTCATTAGGTACAGCAAAAATTAACGTCAATACTGAAAATCAAATTGCTGCTACAAAAGTAATTCGTGAAGTTCTTGAAAACGATAAAGTTGTTTATGATCCTCGTAAATTCCTTGCACCAGCACGTGAAGCGATTAAAGCGACAGTTATTGGGAAAATCCGTGAATTTGGCAGTGCACAAAAAGCATAATTTTAGTATCTAATACGCAAAAAAAACAGAGATGAATACACATAATAAGAGAAGTGTTGATGTTGTTATCGACCTTCTCTTGTTTTTGAAATAAAAAATTTTGGGCAAAAATTCAAATATAAGGATCATTACCGAAAGTTAGGGATGATATTTGTTAAAACGTATACTATGTAATAAGTTGATTGGAGTGAAGGCTGGGCGACTCCTTGGGGATTAGCGGCTCATCGGATGCCCCCAGGAAGCTCTGCTCTGCGCGAAAGTGAAGCGTCAGCGGCAAAGCGCCCGGCCGGAACGGAAATCAACCCTACGTTAGGGTAATGATCCAAAACAGTGATTAGGAGGAAAAAATAATGAAATTTTTTATAGATACAGCAAACTTTGAAGAGATTAAAGAAGCACACGCATGGGGTATTTTATCAGGTGTTACAACAAACCCATCATTAGTTGCAAAAGAAGAGAATGTTTCTTTCCATGATCGACTTCGTGAAATCTCAGAGCTTGTAGATGGCTCAGTGAGTGGGGAAGTAATCGCTCTAGATGCAGCAGGTATGATTAAAGAAGGCTTAGAATTGGCTGAAATTGCTCCGAATATTACAGTTAAACTGCCAATGACTCCAGCTGGTTTAGAGGCATGTCGCTTCTTTGCAGATAAAGGTATTAAAACGAACGTAACATTAATCTTTAGTGCCAACCAAGCATTAATGGCTGCTCGTGCAGGTGCTACATATGTATCACCATTTATCGGTCGTTTAGATGATATGGGTCAAAACGGTGTAGAACTAATTGAAACGATTGCAGATATTTTTACAATCCATAATATCGATACGCAAATTATTGCTGCATCTATTCGTCATCCGCAACATGTAACAGCTGCAGCACTTGCAGGTGCACATATTTCAACTACTCCATTTAAAGTATTAAAGCAACTTTTCAATCATCCACTAACGGAAAAAGGAATTGAAGGATTTTTAGCGGATTGGAATAAGAGAAAAGGCGAATAATAAGATTATATAGTGAGCCAATTGCAGAAAAATTACTTTCCAATCATGAGGGAGAACGCAAAATGGATGTTTATAAAATTACAGGCGAAAATCGCCTACAGGGTACAATAAAAGTTAGTGGTGCAAAAAATAGTGCAGTCGCCTTAATTCCAGCATCAATTTTGGCGAACTCTCCAGTGACAATTGGAGGGTTACCAGAAATTTCTGATGCATGGACGTTAAAGGCATTATTAGAGGAAATCGGTGGGGAAGTGTCATTTGAGGATGGCGTAATGACAATTGATCCAACGGAAATGATTGCTTTACCGTTACCAAACGGCAACGTGAAAAAACTTCGTGCTTCCTATTACTTAATGGGAGCCATGCTTGGTCGTTTTAAAAAAGCTGTAATTGGTTTACCAGGGGGCTGCTTCTTAGGGCCGCGTCCTATTGACCAACATATTAAAGGCTTTGAAGCATTGGGTGCGAAAGTTACGAATGAGCATGGAGCAATTTATTTACGTGCTGATGAATTAATTGGTGCCAAAATATTTTTAGACGTTGCCAGTGTGGGAGCAACCATTAATATTATGTTAGCTGCTGTTCTTGCAAAAGGACGTACGGTTATTGAAAATGCAGCAAAAGAACCAGAGATTATTGATGTAGCAACTCTTCTCACTAACATGGGAGCTAATATTAAAGGTGCGGGTACTAGTGTTATCCGTATTGAAGGCGTAGAGGAGCTTCATGGTACGGAGCATACGATTATTCCAGATCGTATTGAAGCTGCTACGTTTATGATAATGGCTGCCGCTTTAGGTGAAGGCATTACCATTGATAATGTTATTCCATTGCATTTAGAGGCGATTATTGCAAAGCTTCGTGAAATGGGTGTAAAAATCGAAATTGATGAAGAAAGTATTTTTGTGCCCAAAACGGACCTTTCCACATTGCAGGCCGTCGATGTAAAAACATTAGTGTATCCAGGGTTCCCGACTGATATTCAGCAGCCACTTTCTGTATTAATGTCTCAAGCATTTGGTTCCTCAAAGATAACAGATACGATCTATACAGCTCGATTTAAGCATATTGATGAACTTCGTCGTATGAATGCCATTGCACGCGTTGAAGGAAATACAGCTATTATTACAGGCCCTAATAAATTACAAGGTTCAACTGTAACAGCTACAGACCTTCGTGCTGGTGCTGCATTAGTATTAGCAGGGCTTTTAGCTGAGGGTGAAACAGAAATTCACGATATCTATCATATTGAACGTGGGTATAGCTCACTTATTGAGAAATTACGTGATTTAGGCGCTGATATTCGACGTGAAACAATAATGGCCCGCGTAGCAGAGACAAAGGAATAATGAGAGCTAAAAGTTTTGAACTAACTATGTTACAATAGAGGTAATTTGAATGTTTCGGCGATGAAACATGCCGATAACGGGAGGCAAATAAGACAATGGAACGTAGTTTATCGATGGAAGTAGTACGAGTAACAGAGGCAGCAGCAATCGCATCCGGGAAATGGATGGGCCGCGGTTTAAAAATTGAGGCAGATGATGCAGCAACGACAGCGATGCGCGTAATGTTCGATACAATTCCAATGCATGCTACAGTAGTGATTGGTGAAGGCGAGATGGATGAAGCACCAATGCTTTATATTGGTGAAGAGCTTGGCTTACGCAATGGTGGTCCTAAAGTAGATATTGCAGTTGACCCATTAGAAGGTACAAATATTGTAGCGAAGGGTACAAATGGTGCAATGACAGTTCTTGCTATTGCCGATAAAGGTAATCTGTTAAACGCGCCTGATATGTACATGGAGAAAATTGCAGTAGGACCAGAAGCGGCTGGTAAGGTAGATATTAACGCTTCTGTTACGTATAATTTATTACAAGTAGCAAAAGCTAAAAATAAAGATATTTCGGACGTAGTAGCTACACTTTTAGATCGACCACGTCACCAAGCAATTGTTGATGAAATCCGAGAAGCTGGAGCACGTATTAAATTTATTCAAGACGGTGACGTTGGAGCAGCTATCAATACTGCTTTTGATGAAACTGGCATTGATATTATGTTTGGTACAGGTGGTGCACCAGAGGGTGTTATTTCAGCTGTTGCTTTAAAATGTCTAGGTGGAGACTTCCAAGCGAAGCTAGTGCCAGAAGATGCTGAACAGTTAGAACGCTGCGAAAAAATGGGTGTAGACGTAGAAAAAGTTCTTTATTTAGATGACCTAGTTAAAGGTGACGATGCTATTTTTGCAGCGACGGCTGTAACAGATTGTGAGCTATTAAAAGGTGTTCAGTATAAAGGAGCCTACGCATTAACTCATTCAGTAGTTATGCGAGCTAAATCTGGAACTGTCCGATTTGTAGAAGGTCGTCACGCTCTTGATAAAAAACCTAGCTATAAATAAAATTTTCTTCTAAAATATACCTAGTGCATCTTTTTTTGCACTAGGTACCTTCTTCTAAATTTTCAACCATCCCATAGTTTTATAAGGCTAAGTTATGCTTCAATGTTTTGCCTAGTTAATTGAAGTACCTATCGCCCTGCTTAATTTCTAACGAACAACTGAAAATGCTGACAGGTACGAAAAGATTAACTTTATATTCATGTAGCAAAATGCTATTGTATTGAAGTAAAGTGTAACAATTACGCCAAGGTGATATAGGCCTATCGCAAAAACTTCTATGATAACCCCAAAAATGAAAATTATATTTTGAAAAAGACTGGAGTTGTGCACATGTCTGCATTGACAATCGCTCAATTAGAAAACATGACGTTAAAGGAGCTTTATGCCCTAGCACGCCAATATAAAATTTCATATTATAGCAAGCTAACGAAAAAAGAATTAATATTTGCTATTTTGAAAACTCGTTCGGAGCAAGAAGGCTATTTCTTTATGGAAGGTGTACTAGAAATTGTTTCGCAAGAAGGCTTTGGCTTCCTTCGACCAATTAACTACTCTCCAAGTAAAGAGGATATTTATATTTCTGCTTCTCAGATTCGTCGTTTTGACCTACGAAATGGGGACAAGGTATCTGGTAAAGTACGTCCACCTAAAGAAAATGAACGCTATTATGGACTACTACAAGTAGACGCTGTTAACGGTGAAGACCCAGAAGTAGCTAAGGAACGTGTGCATTTCCCTGCATTAACGCCTTTATATCCTGATCGACAAATTAAGCTTGAAACTACACAGCGCAATTTATCGACGCGTATTATGGATTTAGTGGCACCTGTAGGCTTCGGGCAGCGTGGATTGATCGTTGCACCACCAAAAGCAGGGAAAACGTCATTATTAAAAGAAATCGCGAATGCGATTACAACCAATTATCCAGATGCAGAGTTAATTGTATTACTAATTGACGAACGCCCTGAGGAAGTAACTGATATTGAACGTTCAGTGAATGCTGATGTAGTGAGCTCGACTTTCGATGAGGTTCCAGAAAATCATGTGAAAGTTGCAGAAATTGTGTTAGAACGTGCACGCCGCTTAGTTGAGCATAAGCGTGATGTAATTATTTTAATGGATTCTATTACACGTTTAGCACGAGCGTATAACTTAGTTATTCCTCCGAGCGGTCGTACGCTTTCAGGTGGTATTGACCCTGCTGCGTTCCATCGACCAAAACGATTCTTCGGTTCTGCACGTAATATTGAAGAAGGCGGTAGTTTAACAATTTTAGCGACTGCTTTAGTGGATACAGGATCTCGTATGGATGAGGTCATTTATGAAGAATTTAAAGGAACAGGTAACCTAGAGCTTCATCTTGATCGCCAATTAGCAGAACGTCGTATTTTCCCTGCACTGGATATCCGCCGTTCAGGTACACGTAAGGAAGAGCTTCTACTTGAGCCTGAGCAACTTGAAAAGCTATGGGCAATTCGTAAAACATTCTCGGACGCACCTGATTTCGCGGAGCGCTTCATGAAAAAATTACGTACAACAAAATCAAATGAAGAATTCTTTGATAAGCTAAATGAAGATATGAAAAAAGCTACTAAAGGCAAAGGCCTACTATAATCATGAATCACCATTGACTAGCAATAGTCGATGGTGATTTTTTTATTTAATCAAAAATAATTGAAATTGAGAATCATTATCAATATAATAGTTCCATATAATTCTATTATTAAAAGGAGACGGAAATGAATTATGATGCTTATATGCTTCTATGGCAAAATGCAAATATCCAGTTAAAGCAAATTGACTATGTTAGTAATACCGATGTTCGAATGACAAAGGTTTTAAAAAATAGCGCATTTCTTGTCATGACTGCAGGAAATGCAGAAATTGTCATTGATGAGCAACCTTATCATGTACAGCGCTTTAGTATTTTCCATATTGGAAAGTCCAAATCCCTTCATATTATGGCACCAAATAGTATTAGCTACTTCCTTATCTCCTATAAAGGGGATGTAATTTACAAAGATGCTTTTATGCAATATTTACAGATACAATATCAGCCATTCCAAACGACTTTCTCTTGTATACCTGCAAATCCAGTAGCCTTACATACAATTTTGCAAGATATGTACAGCAAATGGCAGTCGGGCTCTATTCAAGAGCATTTATCAGTGAAAGCATCCTTTTATGAGTTCGTCTATCGTGTTTTTCGAGAACTAGCCGAGGGGCAAGGGGAACCGCACGACATTGATAGGGCAGAAGCAGCACGTCTGTATATAGAGCAAAACATACATGAATCTTTATCCATACAGGCACTTGCTGATTTACTTAACATTAGTGCACGTCATTTATTACGTATTTTTAAGGCTCGTTATGAAGTAGGTCCACAAATTTATTTACAGCAGCTAAGAATAGAAAAGGCAAAGCATTACTTGGTAGAAAATCAATACAGCATAAAAGAAATAGCTATTTCGCTTGGATTTGAAGATGAATATTATTTTAGTCGGGTTTTTAAAAAGGCAACAAATATGGCACCAAGTAATTTTAGGCTGAAATATACATCAAACTTGTCCGAAATCGCCATTACAAATGAGAATCATTTTCAATACAATAAGAATCAGCTCGCGCAAGCAAAACAATTTGAAAATGAGGAAAATAACATAATGATGAAAAAAATAAGTAGGCATGTAAAGATACCATTTTTGCTAAGTTTGTTCGTTTTACTTGCAGCATGTGGAGAAGATACAAAACAATCTGTTGAACATAAAGAGAATGAGCCAAAGTCAGAAGAAGTAAAGACTAGAACTGTGACAGATGATAGTGGACGACAAGTAGAAATTCCAGTAAAAGCAGAACGTGTAGTGACAGACTGGTATCTTGGACAAATTCTAGCGTTGGATGTTATTCCAGTAGGAGCAGTGACAGCTAATTTAGACTTTGCAGCATTTTTAAAATCGCATTATAAGGAAGGGGATATTTCCAATATTGGTACAGATGGGAGTGCATCATTAGAAAAGATCTTAGAATTAAAGCCAGATTTAATCATTACATGGAATAAAGAAGATGTTGAAAAATATGAAAAGATTGCACCAACTATTGTATTTTCGGAAACAGCGCATAAATCGGCTACCGAGGAGATTGAAGCGATGGGAGAATATTTAGGTCGTCAGGAAGAAGCTAACGCTTTTGTTCAAGATTTTGAGAAACGTATAGCGCAGGCACAGGAAAAAATAAAGAACGTTATCCCAGAAGGAGCTACTTTTACTATTTATGACGTATTCGAAAAAAATGCAACGGTTGTAGGGAATTCAAGTGTGTCAGGTGGTAGAGCACTTTATCAAATACTTAATATGAAGCCTCAGGAAAAAGTACAGGAGCTTTTTGATACAAAAGAGTCTACAGGTGGGCGTTATGAAATTTCCTATGAAGTGGTAGGAGACTATGTTGGGGACTATGTTTTTGTTATTAATTTCTTTAATAAAGAAGAGAAATTCCCTTCCACTTGGAAAAATCTAGATGTTGTAAAAAATAATAAAACAATAGAATTAGCACCAGAATATTATTTTGCTTCTGATCCACTTTCTGGATTACACCAAGCCGAAGATATGGCTGACAAAATAGTAGAGTTTTCAAAGGCTCAACAAAAGTAATACATAGTAGAAAAGATATGTGAGCTACCTGTGTATGCTTGGGTAGCTTATTTACTAGAACACTATGAATGATATTGATAATAGGAGGCTTCCTCAATGTTATTACAGCGTTTTTTTTCATATTACAAGCCATATAAAGGATTATTTATTTTGGATTTTTCCTGTGCCATACTAGTAGCCCTTATCGAATTAGCATTTCCAATCGTTTTAAATAAGGTGATTGATGATATTCTACCAGACGGTGAACTAAAGTGGATTATTATGGCTAGTTTATTATTATTCGTTTTATATATTTTTAATTCTATTTTACATTTTATCGTTTCGTATTGGGGACACATGTTAGGAATCAATATTGAGACGGATATGAGAAGGGAAGCGTTTAGTCACGTTCAGAAGCTCTCGTTTCGTTACTTCGATAACAATAAAACAGGGCACCTAGTTTCAAGATTAACGAATGATTTAATGGACATTGGTGAACTTGCGCATCATGGACCAGAGGATATGTTTATTGCTGCAATGACGATTGTAGGTACATTCGGAGTTATGTTTTACATTGATCCAACCTTTACAATACTAATTTTTCTACTAGTTCCAATCATTTTAATTTTAACGATTATTTTTGGGAAGTTAATGTCCAAAGCATTCCGTCAAATGTTTGGGGATATTGCAGATTTTAATGCACGTGTTGAAAACAATGTAAGTGGTATTCGTGTTGTACAAGCCTTTACGAATGAAGAGCATGAGATTAAACGCTTTAAAGTAAACAATGAAAGATTTCGAATGACAAAACTTTTTTCTTATAAAGTAATGGCTTGGAATGAAGCGATTTCAGGTATTCTTACAAAAATTTTGTCATTATTCACGCTATTTGTAGGTGCATATTTTGTTTTAAAAGGCCACTTAACAAATGGTGAATTCATTGCATTTATTTTATTATCAGGTATTCTCTTAAATCCAATCAATAAAATTAATATGTTTATTGAAAGTTATCCGAAAGGAATGGCAGGGTTTAGAAGATACATTGAATTTCTAGAAACAGCACCTGAAATTGCAGATCGTCCAGAGGCAAAAGCTATCGATGAAATTGGAGGAGAAATTACATTTACTAATGTATCGTTTGGTTACTCTGAAAATAATCATGCCTTACGTCATATTAATTTAAAGGTCCATCCTGGTGAAACAGTTGCGCTAGTAGGTCCATCTGGTGCAGGAAAATCTACCATCTGCAGTTTATTGCCACGTTTTTATGAAGTAAATGAAGGTTCAATAAAAATTGATGGCATTGATATACGAGATTTTAAGCTGCAATCTTTACGCTCACATATAGGAATTGTTCAACAGGATGTCTTTTTGTTTGATGGCACAATTCGAGAAAACATTGCTTATGGTGATTTAAACGCGAGTGAGGAAGATATTTGGTTTGCTGCACAGCGAGCGCAGCTTACAGATGTCATTAAAGCGCTACCTGATGGCATGGATACATTAGTTGGTGAACGTGGCGTGAAATTATCAGGCGGACAAAAGCAAAGATTATCGATTGCACGTATATTCTTGAAAAACCCTAAAGTATTGATTTTGGATGAAGCAACGTCTGCTTTGGATACAGAAACCGAGCAGGCAATTCAACAAGCCTTAAACGAGCTTGCAATTGGCCGTACAACATTAGTAATTGCACACCGTTTAGCAACGATAAAGGATGCTGATCGAATTGTCGTTGTATCGAAAAAAGGAATTATAGAAGAAGGTACTCATGAGCAATTAATGGATAGTAAAAAAGCTTATTATGGTTTGTATACAGCGCAATTTGGCTTACAAATCTAAGCTAGTAATTTGTCATTTTATCATCACTCAGCGCAATGACGTCAAGGTGAAATTGATAAAAGGAAGGAAGGGTTTTATGTCAGTTCTTGAAATAGATCGCGTAGCTATTGGTTACTCCTCGACGCTCATTGTACATGATTTAAGTGTGGAAATTCCAAAAGGACAAATCTCAACGATTATTGGTCCAAACGGCTGTGGTAAATCTACCTTATTAAAGGCCGTTGCGCGTGTACTACGGACCCAAGATGGAGCAGTTTACTTAGATGGAAAAGCAATTCATCAATTAAAGACAAAAGAAGTGGCGAAAAGAATGGCAATTTTACCTCAAACAGCAACAGCCCCGGGAGGATTAACAGTTTTTGAACTAGTATCCTATGGTCGTTTTCCTCATCAAACAGGGTTTGGTACATTGCACAAGGAAGATTATGAATATATTCATTGGGCCATTGATGTTACAGGCCTTAGCGAGTTTAGTGATCGTCCGATAGAAGCACTATCAGGTGGGCAACGTCAACGAGTATGGATTGCCATGGCATTAGCTCAAGGAACAGATATTTTAGTACTTGATGAACCTACTACTTATTTAGATTTAGCACATCAGCTTGATATTTTATTACTGTTACAAAAGCTAAATAAAGAGGAAAGACGAACGATTGTGATGGTATTACACGATTTGAACCATGCTTCTCGTTTTTCTCACTTTATGATTGCTATGAGAGATGGACAATTAATTGTGAATGGTCAGCCAAATGAAGTGATGACAAAGGAAAATTTACAAAAGGTGTTCAATATTGATGCAGAAATGGCTGTCTGCCCATTTAGTAAACATCCAATCTGCTTATCTTACCAGCTGCACGACATGAAAAAATAGCGTTAAGTAGGAAATTGAAATCGTAAGGATTAAGGAGGAAGTGTATGACTACGTCGACAGGAGTAGGAGGGCTCAGAGATATAGATGAACTACAACAGCGATCTCATCCAGTCCGTGGTGTAGTAGCTTTAATTGTTGGGGTGATAGGGTTAATATTTGCAATCGGTTTGTCTATTTCATTTGGTGCCGCAGATATATCATTGAGTACTGTATGGACAGCTATTACTCATTTTTCACCGGATGTAACAACACATCAAATTATACATGATATTCGATTACCACGAGTGTTAGGCGCAGGATTAGTAGGTGGATGCTTTGCGGTCGCGGGTGCGATTATGCAAGGCATGACACGCAATCCATTGGCTGACTCTGGATTATTAGGGTTAAATTCTGGTGCCGCGTTTATGCTAGCAATCTGCTTTGCTTTTTTTCCTAATTTATCGTACATGTATATAGTTTTATGGTCATTTGTTGGAGCAGGCTTAGGTGTTGCGATTGTTTATGGCGTAGGTTCGCTATCAAAAGGTGGCCTAACGCCGATGCGATTAGTGTTGGCAGGTGCTGCTGTAAGTGCTCTATTAGGTGCGCTAGGGGAAGGCGTTGCTCTTTATTATCGTATTGGACAAGACTTAGCCTTCTGGTATGCAGGAGGTGTTTCAGGTACAAAGTGGTATCATCTTCAAATATTATCGCCATGGATACTGGCGGCAATGATTGGTGCTCTAATTTTATCACGTTCTATTACATTACTAAGTTTAGGTGAAGAAATTGCCGTAGGACTTGGACAACGTACTACCGTAGTAAAAATATGGGGAATGGTGATTGTTTTAGTGTTGGCAGGAGCAGCAGTGTCAGTCGTTGGAGCAGTCGGGTTTGTTGGCTTAATAGTTCCGCATTTTATGAGATACATAGTTGGACACGATTATCGGTGGATTATTTCTTGTTCATTAATTTATGGAGCATTGCTTGTGGTGTTGGCTGATCTTGTTGCAAGGATGATCAATCCACCTTACGAAACACCAATTGGAGCGCTAATTGCCTTTATTGGAGTACCTTTCTTCCTATACATAGCCCGTAAAGGAGGAAAAGAACTATGAGTAATAGTTTTTTAACAGTAACTCAACAAAAAGCTAAAAAGAAAAACTTCTTAATTCTAGGTACGCTAGCTTTACTAATAGTCATCACATTTGTTATTAGTATGAATACAGGGGTTATAAAGCTAACACCTATGGAGGTTATTCGAACATTTTTTGGTCAGGGTGATGCCCAACAGCAACTTATTTTGTTTGAATTTAGGCTGCCTCGTATCGTTATTGCAGTTTTAGTGGGGATGGGCTTAGCAGTTTCAGGGGCTATTTTACAAGGCATTTCTAAAAATGCTCTAGCTGACCCAGGCATTTTGGGTATAAATGCAGGAGCTGGACTTGCAGTTATGCTTTATATTTCATTTTTTCCATCTACTAAAGCAGCACCTGTATTTTTACTGCCAGTGTTAGCATTTGTAGGATCAGGGATGACAGCTGTTTTAATTTATATACTTTCTTATCGACGTCATGAAGGAATTACCCCAATGCGCTTAATATTAACAGGGATTGCAGTAGCAGCGGGTATTAGCTCAGCGATGATTGTGTTGACACTGCGTTTAACACCTGAAAATTATCAATTCGTTGCAACGTGGCTAGCGGGTAGTATTTGGGGATCAAATTGGAGATTCGTACTATCTTTATTGCCATGGTTACTAATTTTACTACCATTTGTGTATTCAAAATCCCGCGTATTGAACGTTATGAATCTAGGAGAAATAACAGCAGTCGGTTTGGGAGCTTCTATTGAAAGGGAGCGTCGTTGGCTTCTTGCTGCTTCTGTAGGATTAGCTGGGGCAAGTGTGTCAGTAAGTGGGGGGATTGGATTTGTTGGATTAATTGCTCCACATTTGGCACGTCAGCTCGTTGGGGCTAAACATCAGTTTTTACTGCCAGCTGCCGCACTCTTAGGGGGATTATTAGTTTTAATGGCCGATACAATCGGTCGCTTAATCTTAGAGCCATCAGAAATACCAGCCGGTATTGTTGTAGCAGTTTTAGGAGCACCATATTTCTTATATTTATTAGCACGTTTAAAGGAATAAAAGGAAACGCTTGACTAACATCGTGTTGGCCCGAGAACCTGTAGTGAAGCGGATGTTTTCTGTGCGAAAGCGTAGTGCTAACGTAGCGACAGCAAATGTTTTAACTGTGCGAAAGCATAGCGACAGCAACAACAAACTGCTCATCGGACGCCCTCAGGAAAGCGCCCAGTTGGAACGGAAATCAACCACACGTAATGGTGATGAGCCAAAATTTTTAAATTGAGAATGAAAATCTTTATTAAAGGAGGAGTGAAATGATAAAAAAACGGACTATATTTTTAATTTTAGTAGCACTTATGCTTGTGGGATGTAGTAGCAATGACGAGACTTCGGTGAACGGTGATCCTAAAGCAACGACGAAAAAAATATCCACTATTAATGGAGAAATTGAAATCCCTACAAAAGTTGAGCGGCTTGTAGTGGATGCATATTTGCCAACTTCATTACTATTAGGGATAAAGCCAGTAGGTGCAACACAACGAGATTTAGACAATGTCCACATTCAAGACCAAATTGATGATATAGAAAATACAGGGGAAGGTGCAGTTGAATCTATTTTAGCTTTGAAGCCAGATTTAATTATTACAGCTGAAGCGAATGCAGAATCGTATGAAAAACTATCCAAAATAGCACCGACTGTTGTATTGCCCTATGAAACCTACCATAGTGTGGAAGAAGAAGTAAAAGGGCTTGCTGAAATTTTAGGAAAACAAGCTGAAGGAGAAGCTTGGCTGAAAATGTTTGCAGAGAAAGTCTCAGAAAATCGTGAAAAGCTAGCAAAAGTTTTAAATCCAAATGAAACGTATTCCATTTTTGGGGCATACAGCAAAGATTATTATTTATACGGTGATGGTATTTATCGTGGTGGGCAAGCAATTTATAAGCAATTGCAACTAAAGGCACCCCAAAGTATTCAAAAGGAGTTAATTGAAACTGGGGACACGTACAAGCAAGTCTCTTATGAAGTATTACCTAAATATGCGGGAGATTATATTTTCTTAGATGAATCGAATGGTGCGGAGTTAAACAGAGAAGATTCTTTGTGGAAGTCAATGGATGCAGTGAAAAATAATAATGTATTTTATTTAGATGCAGAAAGGTTTTGGGCGTTTGACCCGATTGCTGTACTTGCCCAAGTAGAAGAAGTGACAAATATGCTGTTAGAAAAGAAAAAGAGTGAAAAATAAAAGATGAAATGAGGAATGCCGAATATGACGATAGAAATGTATGATGTAACGATTGTTGGTGGGGGACCCGCAGGTCTTTATACATCTTTTTATAGTGGGATGCGCGACTTAAAGACAAAAATTATAGAATATAGCTCTCAGCTTGGTGGTCGAATGTTAATTTATCCTGAAAAGATGATTTGGGATGTAGGTGCTGTAACACCAATATTAGGTGGACAGCTAATTGAACAATTAGTTGAACAGGCAAAAACATTTGATCCAACGATAGTATTAAATCAAAAAGTTGAAAAATTAGAAAAGCAAAGTGATGGGACATTTATGTTAACGTCCTCAACAGGCGAGAAACACTATTCAAAAACGGTCATTTTAGCAGTTGGATATGGAGTACTTTCTATGCAAAAGCTCGAGATAGCTGGAGTAGATCGCTATGAGGTGACAAATTTATATTACACAGTACAGGAATTAGAAATTTTCCGAGATAAGCATGTTTTAATTTCTGGTGGTGGTAATTCTGCTGTAGATTGGGCAAATGAGCTAGAGCCAATTGCTGCTAGTGTAACAATTGTTCATCGACGTGATGAATTTGGTGGTCATGAAAAAAATGTTATAAAAATGCGCGAATCCTCTGTAACTATAAAGACACCTTACGAAGTGGTGCAATTGCATGGAGATGGTGATTTAATACAGTCCGTGTCAATCGCCAATAAAGAAACAGACGAAGTCGAACAATTAGAAGTGGATGCAGTCATCGTTAATCATGGCTTAAAATGTGATTATGGCGCACTTGAAGAGTGGGGCTTAAATATTCAAGACGGAGTAGCTATTGTCAATGAAAAGCGTGAAACAAATATAGAAGGTGTTTATGGTGCAGGAGATTTTGTAGATCATCCTTCTAAGGTAAGATTAATAGCAGGTGCATTTACGGATGGTATTCTAGCGTTGAATAGTGCAAAGCTTTATTTAGAGCCGGATGCACCAAAAGTGGCGTACGTGTCTTCTCACAATATTCGATTCAAAGAACGAAATAAAAAAATAGGATTAGTGGATAATGACTATCGTGAAGTACGAGGTTAACTCAATAAAAATCACCATCGACTAGCAATAGTTGGTGGTGATTTTTTGGATTTGCGTTAGCTATTGGTATTATCCCTATGTTTGTAATGATTAAGTTGTTAAGTAATAAATCTAAAAACATTGAAAGTTTTTATGGTTTTGTTTTCTATTTAGTAGTAACAGTTATTTTATCTTCGATTGTTTTCTCATTTATGATAGACACTGCAATCGGAGAAGTGTTTAAATTTTTTTATAACTAATCGTTAATACATTCAAAACTATTGTCAAATGTATATTTCATATGGTAATATTGCAAAGTATGTAACGTGTACATATGTAGCCGACATATTCGGGCTATGTAAGGTACAGTTCGATAATACTCTGTTCCAGATGGTTCAGGGCGAGAGGAGAAAACGAATATGAAACAAGGAATTCATCCAGATTACAAAGAAGCAACAGTAACTTGCTCTTGTGGTAATACTTTCAAAACTGGTTCAGTAAAAGAAAACATCGTTGTCGAGTTCTGCAACGACTGTCACCCATTCTATACTGGCCGTCAAAAATTCGCGTCTGCTGATGGTCGCGTGGATCGTTTCAACAAAAAATACGGTCTTAAAAACTAATGTTAGTTTAATACCTGCCAAGCATGTGCTTGGCAGGTATTTTTTTCAGTATAATCACATATGCCTCGGCATAATTGCGTCTGGGAACGGCTTTGTGCTTGCGCAAAGAATGTCTTTAATCCGCATTCACTTCGGCCCGACAGAGGTGGGAAACAACTACTGAAAGAAGTTAAAGAAATACGTTGATGCGAGTCTTTTCAGTATCCAGCTCGACATGAAGAAAGGGAGAAGACAAAATGGCACAGCTATATTTTAAACACGGTGCAATGAACAGTGGTAAATCCATAGAAATTTTAAAAGTTGCGCATAACTATGAAGAACAACAAAAACCTGTAATGATGTTTACACCAGGCATAGATACGCGAGATGAAGTAGGCTTTATCTCAAGTCGAGTAGGCTTACGTCAACAAGCCATTCCTGTTAATGATGATACAAATATTTTTGAGCTAGTAAAAAACAATGCTGTAAAACCATACTGTGTACTTGTTGATGAAGTGCAATTTCTAAAAAAAGAACATGTTTTGCAGTTAGCATATATCGTAGATGAGTTAGATATTCCAGTTATGGGCTTCGGTCTAAAAAACGATTTCCAAAATGAGCTCTTTGAAGGCAGTCAGTACATGCTTACATATGCAGATAAAATTGAGGAAATGAAAACGATTTGCTGGTTCTGTCATAAAAAGGCGACAATGAATTTACGTGTTGATGAAAGTCGAAAGCCTGTATATACAGGTGATCAAATTCAAATTGGCGGGAATGATTCATACTATCCAGTGTGTCGTAAATGTCACGCGAATCCGCCGCTATAAGGCAAAATGCTCCAGTTGATAGAATGAAGAAAAAGTAGCATACATGCGAAGATTTCCTTATACTAAGTAGTGGAAATAATAAATGTTTATAAAAAATTCTTACGCGCTTAGCGTAATACTAATGTAGAGTTTCTCTTTTGGCCAGTTACAACAGAGCAAACTTTATAAAAAACTAAATAGAGGTGAAATCCATGTTCGATCGATTACAAGCAGTAGAGGATCGTTACGAAAGGTTAACAGAGCTTTTAAGTGATCCCGATATTGTAAATGATAGTAAAAAATTACGCGAATATTCTAAAGAACAATCAGATATCCAGGAAACTGTAGATGCATATCGTGAATATAAAAGTGTAAAAGAGCAATTAGCTGATACACGTGAAATGCTAGATAATGAAAAAGATCCTGATATGCATGAAATGGTGAAAGAAGAATTCAACCTTCTAAAAGAACAGCAAGAAGAGTTAGAAGAACGTTTACGTATTCTATTAATTCCAAAAGATCCTAATGATAATAAAAACGTTATTATGGAGATTCGCGGGGCAGCTGGTGGAGACGAAGCGAATATTTTCGCGGGTGATTTATTCCGTATGTACTCTCGTTATGCAGAGACACAAGGCTGGAAAATTGACATAATGGAAGCGACGCCAAACCCAATGGGCGGCTATAAAGAAGTTATTTTTATGATTAACGGCCAAGGCGCATATTCAAAATTCAAATTTGAAAATGGCGCACACCGTGTACAACGTGTACCTGCAACAGAATCTCAAGGGCGTATTCATACATCGACAGCGACAGTAGCTTGCTTACCTGAAGTTGAAGAAGTAGATGTGGATATTCATGAGAAAGATATCCGAGTGGATACATTCGCATCTTCTGGTGCTGGTGGTCAATCGGTAAATACAACGATGTCAGCTGTGCGTATGACCCACTTACCGACAGGTGTTGTTGTATCGATGCAGGACGAACGATCACAAATTAAAAACCGTGAAAAGGCAATGAAAATTTTGCGTGCTCGTGTTGCTGATATGTATTTGCAAGAAGCGCAAAAGGAAATCGATGCTACACGTAAATCAGCTGTAGGTTCAGGCGATCGCTCTGAGCGTATTCGCACATACAATTATCCACAAAACCGAGTTACAGACCACCGTATCGGTTTAACGATTCAAAAACTAGATCAAATCGTCGAAGGTAGACTAGACGAAATCATTGATACGCTCATTTTAGAAGAGCAAGCATCGAAGTTAGAGCGATTAAATGATGACCTATAATAATGTAATGGAGGCCCTTCAATGGGCTTCTTCTTTTTTAGTGGATAATGGTCGTGAGGAAACAGCAGCACGTATTGTCATGCAGCATATACTTGACACTAGCTATTCAGAAGTAATGTTACACCTTCAAGACGCATTAACAGCTGAACAACAAGAGAAATTTAAAGAACTTATCGAAGAGCATGCGAGTGGACGACCTGTACAGTATTGCGTCGGTAGTGAAGAATTTTATGGCCGTTCATTTATTGTCGATGATTCAGTACTAATCCCTAGACCGGAGACCGAGGAATTAGTACTTGGAACGATTAATCGTATGAACAAAATATTTGAAAATCAAAACTTGAAGCTTGCAGATATCGGTACAGGTAGTGGTGCAATTGCTCTTTCTATGAAGTTAGAATGTCCAGAGCTAACAGTCGTAGCAACTGATTTATCTGAAGCTGCTTTATCTACAGCGCGAAAAAATGCACAAAGATTAGCGGCGGATATTGATTTTCGACTAGGGGATTTAACGAAACCTCTGTCAGGTGAGAAATTTGATATCGTTTTATCAAATCCACCGTATATTGCTTTTGATGAAGCAAAAGAGATGTCAAATACTGTGCTAGAGCATGAACCACATAGTGCTCTTTTTGCAGAAGAAGACGGACTCATTTTATATAGAAAATTGGCTGAACAGCTTCCACCTCTTATGAATAAACCAGCCCTCATTGGTCTTGAAATCGGATATACACAAGGGGAACAGGTCGCTCAATTCTTTAAAAATAGTTTTCCGCAGGCTATAGTTTCGATAGAAAAAGATATAAACGGCAAGCCCCGAATGATTTTTTGTGAAATTCATGTATAAAGTATCTACTTCTTGCCCACAATGTGGAGCAAGGAGGGATTTTTATGTTAAACGAATACAAGATTATTAGATTACCAAAACAAAATATCTTTTTAGCTTTTGTAAGATTAGTAGTAATTGCGATTTCTTTACAATTATGTATTTTATATATTCCATCATTAGTAGGTTTTGCGAAAGAAGCTAGCAATCAAGAGCAAGAAAATGATTTTCGTATACGCGTGATTGCCAATAGCAATACGACACAGGATCAGCTTGAAAAGGAACAACTTGTCCAAAATTTAAAGCCGTATTTTAAGCAAGTAGTTGCAAGTGCTGGAGCTAAAATTGTGGATAACGAACAAATACATTCGTTGAAACAGGAGATTGAAGCGGAAATCAAAAAGAATTATCCACAGCTTCATACGCAGGTTGTAATTGGGGATAACTTATTTCCACCGAAGAGACATAACGCAGTAATTTATCCACAAAATTTATATCAATCGATTGTCGTGAAAATCGGTGATGCACGTGGTGATAACTGGTGGTGTAGCATATTCCCATCGATTTGTGAGCCCGATAAAGATGAACAGAAAGAAGAAATAAAAGAAGAAAAGGAACCAGTTACATTTTTTATATGGGAATGGATTAAAGGTTTTTTTGAATGAATTGTTCACAAATTCAGATAACTTATGCACAATTTTTAATAAGTTATAAACATTATGTGGATAATTCAGTAAAAACGAATAATTGAAGGAAGGTTTTAATTATGGAAACCGTTTGCAAAATTGTGGATAGAAATGCGAATAGTCAGATAAATTATGCACAGGCTGTGGATATCTTAAATGCAGGTGAGGTCGTAGCATTTCCAACAGAAACGGTTTATGGGCTTGGAGCTGTTGCAACTATTGATACAGCAGTCAAAAAGATATTTGAAGCAAAAGGTCGTCCTTCAGACAATCCGCTAATTGTCCACATTGGCACGAAAGAGGAAGTTGAACTCTATATCGAGCATATTTCAGAAGTAGCAAAAAAATGCATGGATTTATTTTGGCCAGGTCCACTCACACTTGTCATGCCTGTAAAGCCAAATGTGTTGGCAAACAGTGTGACAGCTGGTCTTACGACTGTCGGCATCCGTATGCCAGATCATCCAGTTGCACTTGACTTACTGCAACATTTAAAAAAGCCACTTGCTGCGCCGAGTGCAAATCGTAGTGGGAAGCCGAGTCCTACAGAAGCTGTACATGTTCAAGATGATTTGGAAGGGTACATACCTTATATTTTAGATGGAGGTACTACTGGGATCGGGCTCGAATCCACAGTGTTAGACGTTACACACGAACCTCCAGTAATTTTGCGTCCAGGCGGAATTACAAAAGAAATGTTAGAGGCTAAAATCGGTCCAGTACTTCAACCTTCAAAAACAGAACAGAAATTAGAGACTACTCCGAAAGCACCTGGTATGAAATATACACACTATGCACCTAACGCCCCTGTGCTATTAATTGATTGTGATTTGAAAAAAGTTCATGAGGCTGTACAGCAATTACAAAAACAAGGACATAAAGTAGCGTTACTTGCACCAGCTAGTTTTACTGACAGCAAGGCTGATTATTATTTCTCAGTAGGAGAAGCTGGTAGTAAAGAAGAAATGGGTGCAGCGTTGTATCATGCCTTAAGAGCTTGCGATAAAACAGCGGCTACAATAATCCTAGCGACTACTACATCGACTGAAGGAGTAGGAGCTGCAATTATGAACCGACTTGAGAAAGCAGCTGGCGGGAAATGGTATACTCCGTAAATAAACTACCTAGAAAATAGTATGTTAGAGGTAACTCTGGCATACTATTTTTTTGTATTAATCAGTGAGGGTATCTACTTAGACTTTTGTACTTGAGCTATAGTTGTACAAGTATAGCGAGTTTTTACCATAGTGGAAGCTGATTGTTTTTTTGATAGAGTGACTTTTAGCACCATAGTGTAAGGAAATTGTATTATGATATTACTGTATTTTCGAGCATAAAATGATAAAATATTAGAGAGCGAAGGAGTGCTTTCTTGCAGGGAATTCTTGCGGGTATAATAACGTCTGTAGATGTGATTGGCTTATATGTATTACTGCCAAATGTTAAGTATCGATTTTTTTTATCAGTATGGACAGCTGCTTTGCATATGCTTTTCCCGCTATTAGGCTTCGAATTGGGAAGCTATTTAATGCGTTTCCTCTTAGAATGGGGACAATGGATATCAAGTATTTTATTATTTTGTATGGGTTTACATTTGCTATTATTTTCGCGAAAAGATGAAAAAGTTACAATTTCACCAATACTTTTAGCCGTGACCGCAAGCCTAGATACCTTTTCAGTAAGTGTTTCATTTGGTATGCTAAACTTAGAGAAGATGGTGTTTATTATAAGTGCGGGTGTCAGTGCACTTATTTGCTCTTATGGGTCATTAGTCATTGCGCGTAAAAGTCAGACGTTACTTGGTAATAAATTTCAAATTATAACAGGTATTTTTTTTATTATTATGGGTTTCCTAGCTATCCGGCAATAGAAAAATCAGTGGAGGGTGATAAGTATGAAAATACTATTTGTTTGCACCGGCAATACTTGTCGCAGTCCTATGGCAGAGGTTATTTTAAAACATAAACGATTGGACAATGTAGAAGTTCGTTCGGCGGGCATTTATGCAATGCCAAATGCAGAAATGTCTGCTCATGCACAACAAGTATTATATGAAGCAAATATGACGCATCAGCATTTAGCAACACAATTATCAATAACTGAAATGGAGTGGGCTGATCTAATTTTAACAATGACAACAGCTCATAAAGATACAATTATTGCTAATTTTCCAATTGCTGAACAAAAAGTTTTTACTTTAAAAGAATATACAAGCGAAGTTAGTGGCGGAAATGTTGTAGATCCTTACGGTGGTAGTATAGGAATTTATAAAGAAACATTTGCAGAATTAACAAAATTAGTAGAACGTTTAGTAAAAAAAATTAAAGAGAATTGAGGGTCGCTATGAAAAAGCAGTTTGGTTTACGATTTAAACTAGTATTATTTGTTAGTTTTCTTGCAATAATCACTTACAGTATTAGTTTTATATTTATCGAATATTTACAACCTACCTTTTTCCCAGAAATCAATCGTAAACTGTTTGAAATTTTTACTTATGTGTCAGGGATAGTATGGTCAGGCATTTTGGCTGCAGTTTTCAGTGTAATCTTAATTAAACCTTTACAGCAGCTCGAAAATTCAGCTTCCCGAGTAGCAGAAGGGAAAATTGGACAGGATGTAGAAATGCCGAAAACAAGTGATGAAATTCGTTCTGTCGCAGAGGCATTCCAACAAATGGTGTTAAACTTAAGAGGAATGGTGGAAAGCATAGATAGTAACTTCCAGCAAACTAATCAAACAATTATCCAACTATCTGATGAAGCTGCAATTGCAACAAAAAAAGCAGAGAATATTGCTTCTACAGTAAAGCATATTTCTTCTGGTGCAGAGACATCAGCAACGGCAGTCCAAGATACAGCCGAAGCAATTGAAGATGTACGAGCCCTAGCTACAGAAGTCAATAGTAGAGCAGAAGCCTCAGCAACGCAATCTAAAGAGATTCTACATAATTTAACGACAACAACAAATGCGATCGAAACGTTAGTAAATAGCATTCAACAAATTGCAGCTGGCAATAATGAGGCATTAGAAAGCATTCATCTTCTAGAGGAAAACGCCGGACAGGTAGAACGCATCATCAGCCTAGTTGGCGATATTGCAGCACAAACAAATTTACTAGCGTTAAATGCTTCTATTGAGGCAGCGCGTGCTGGAGAACATGGAAAAGGTTTTGCGGTTGTAGCGGAGGAAGTTCGTAGCTTAGCGGATGAAAGTGCGAAAGCAGTACAAGGCATTACAACCCTTATTCAATCAATGCAACAAAACGTTGAGGTTGTAGTCAAACAAATGAATCAGCAAGTGGCATTTGCGACAAAAGAAGCTGCCCGCGTATCAGAAACGACAACTGCTGTAGAAGGTATGTCTTCAAGCGTACACGAAATGGCAACAGCAATTGTAGAAATTTCTTCTTTAATCGAACAACAAATGCACAACATCGAAACAACTGCCCGCCAATCCCAAGAAGTGGCAGCCATCGCAGAAGAAACGTCAGCCGGTGCACAAGAAGTCCGCAGCGCAGCAGAAGAACAAGCATACGCAATTGAGCAAGTAGAAAAACTAGCAGAAGGCCTAAAGAAACAATCAGAAGAACTCCACAAAATGATTCAACAATTCGATAGACAAGCCTAAATGCGAAGATATTAGACTGTAGATAAACTCAGATGAGGTTTGAGTTTGCTACAGTTTTTTTTGTTGGGTTGAGGGGTTTGTATATGATGGCTTTGAAGAGCCGAACCGACGGATAAACCGCAAAATCGTGGATAGAACCGTCAAAATGATGGATAGAAAGCCGAAAATCATGGATAGAACCGTCAAAATGATGGATAGAAAGCCGAAAATCATGGATAGAACCATCAAAACGCCAGATAGAGCTTCAATCTAAAAAGAATTCACACCCCGCCACATCCACACCTAGTCACAGAATCGTTCTACACCATTAAATACTGGTAATACATAGAAAAAATACTGATATAGTATGTCCACTGTAATTGAAAAAGGAAACAAACTTTAGAAGATAGAATATTAAAACAAAATGCCGTTATCCGAATTTATCAACATGATATTCACAATATCCACAGGGAAATAGTCTTGAAAGTGAATGATTTTATGTCTGATTACAAGAAATGTTCGTCTTTTAGGAGAAATCAGCATAAAAATGCAAGAAAAATCATGTTATTCTTGGGAGAGAAGTGGTACACTAGTGTTGACTATAATTTCGAAAAGAGGGAACCCAGTGAGAATAGCAATTTCTTCTGATCACGGAGGCAATAACTTACGTCGTGAGATTATGCAGCTGTTAGATGAGCTAAATATCAGCTACGAAGATTTTGGTCCACAATCTGCGGATTCAGTAGACTATCCTGATTATGCAAAACCAGTTACTGAAGGTGTTGCTAGCGGGGAATTTGATAAAGGTATTTTAATTTGTGGTACAGGCATTGGTATGTCTATTGCTGCAAATAAAATTAAGGGGATTCGTTGTGCTTTAGTACATGATTTATTTAGTGCGAAAGCAACTCGTTGCCACAACGATTCAAATGTTTTAGCAATGGGTGAACGTGTTATTGGGCCTGGCCTTGCACGCGAAATCGCTAAAGTATGGCTTGAAACAGATTTTGAAGGTGGTCGTCATACGCGACGCGTTGAAAAAATCGCTGAACTTGAGCAATAAAAAGTAATTAAGTTTGTTAACATTTGTCATACGCTAGAAAGTTCTTCAAAGAGCTTTTTAGCTGTGGGACGTAAATAATTTAGAAATAAGGGGCTGAGCATAGTGGTTGTACAACAAATACGAACACATTTGACTCAGTTACTCAGTGAATTTGAAGAGCAGGTAACCCTACGACCGAATACTATTTTTGTCGTAGGTTGCTCGACATCTGAAGTGATTGGTCAGAAAATTGGCACAGCAGGCGCGCTTGAAATTGGAGAGGCGATTTTTGAGCCGTTGCAGGCATTTGCCAAGAGACATCAACTACATCTAGCGTTCCAAGGTTGTGAGCATATTAATCGTGCTATTACTATGGAAGCAACAACGGCAGAACGCTTTGGTTATGAACCGGTAACAGTTGTACCAGTTCGTACTGCGGGTGGCTCGATGTCCGCTTATGCGTTTACGCAATTTACAAATCCAGTTGTTGTGGAAGCTGTGCAAGCAAATGCAGGTATTGATATTGGACAAACTCTTATTGGTATGCATTTAAAGGCAGTGGCGGTACCAGTTCGTACTTCTGTGCGAATGGTAGGAGAAGCGGTTGTAACAATTGCAACAACACGTCCGAAGCTGATAGGCGGAGAGCGTGCAGTATATAAATAAAATTACCTTTGAAAACAGTGGTATACAAATAACGATTATACTTAGGAGGCTTTTTCAAACATGGCATACGAAAAATTAGCAGTACAAGACAAAGCAGTATTAGACGGAATTCTTGCGGAAAAAAAACGTCAACAGGCAAATATTGAGTTAATCGCATCAGAAAACTTTGTATCAGAAGCAGTAATGGAGGCGCAAGGTTCTGTTCTAACAAATAAATATGCTGAAGGTTATCCAGGTAAACGCTATTATGGCGGTTGTGAACACGTAGATGTTGTGGAAGATATCGCACGTGATCGTGTGAAAGAAATTTTTGGTGCAGAATATGCAAACGTACAACCACACTCTGGTGCACAAGCAAACATGGCTGTATACCACACAATTTTAGAACCAGGAGATACAGTACTTGGGATGAACCTATCTCATGGCGGCCACTTAACACACGGATCTCCTGTAAACTTCTCAGGTATTCTATATAATTTCGTTGAATATGGCGTAACAAAAGATACTCAAGTAATCGATTATGAAGATGTACGCCAAAAAGCGTTAGAGCATAAGCCAAAACTTATTGTGGCGGGTGCATCTGCATACCCACGTGAAATTGATTTCGCTAAATTCCGTGAAATTGCTGATGAAGTAGGAGCATATTTCATGGTGGATATGGCACATATCGCAGGTCTTGTAGCTACTGGTGAGCACCAATCACCAGTGCCATACGCTGATTTTGTGACATCTACAACACATAAAACATTACGTGGTCCACGTGGTGGCTTAATTCTTGCTTCGAAAGAATGGGAGCAAAAGCTTAACAAATCTGTATTCCCAGGTATCCAAGGTGGACCATTAATGCACGTAATCGCTGCAAAAGCAGTTGCATTCGGTGAAGCATTACAACCAGAATTCAAAGAGTATGCAAAACAACTTAAAGCGAATGCTAAAGCTTTAGCAGAAGTATTAATGGCAGAAGGCGTTGAAATTGTATCAGGCGGTACGGACAACCACTTATTACTTCTTAATGTGAAATCTCTTGGCTTAACAGGAAAAGTAGCGGAGCACGCACTTGATGAAGTAGGGATTACAACAAATAAAAATACAATTCCTTACGATACAGAATCTCCATTCGTAACTTCTGGTATCCGTATTGGTACACCGGCAGTAACATCTCGTGGCTTCAATGAGGAAGACATGAAAGAAGTTGGGGCAATTATTGCTACGGTTCTTAAAAATCCAGAGGATGAAGCAGTTAAAACTGAAGCGAAAGCTCGCGTAAAAGCTTTAACAGACAAACATCCATTATACGCATAATTTAATAGAAGATAAGGCTGTGATTAAAGTGGTACTTTGCACTTTAATCACAGCTTTTTTATTGGCTCTGCTGCTAGCTGCTCTCACGGACTCCCACGGAATGGAACTCAACCACATGTTGCGATAATAAGTTATTTTTCTCGAATGGAAATAAAATACTTTTATTTTTGAATTTATTTACATAAACTTAGTATAAAAGGATATAGTATATAAGAGTGAGACAATTATTGTCCTTGTGAAAAAAGGGTTTTTTTATAAAAGTGACAATTTATTGAATCTTTATGTACAATGTAAGAGGGAGGAGGGGCTATATGGTTACTAAAACGATGTCCATTGAAAATGAAATAATATTAAATACAATTCGTAGGTTAGGAGATCATTCTAAAGAAAGCTACGTTATTTTTGATGCGACAAATAATCATTGCGTATTGGAATGTAATGATTCTTTTTGTACGCTGACAAATACTACACGTTCGCAAATAATAAATAGCGATTATTTTGCATGGTTGTCAAACGAAGAACAGATAACTGTTGATAAGATTAAACAAAAATTACATAGTGGAGTTTTGGTACAAGCAAAATTGCACCATAGTTGCTTCGATAAACCTCTTTTTTGGGCAGAGGTACAAGCACTCCCATTTCAAAATAATAAAGATGAAACATTATTTGTTTTAGTACTTGTGAAGGATGTTACGTATTTTCACAACGAAGAGTTTTTAATGCGCCTTGAGAATGCTATGTACGAAGCGATTGAAAAGGACAATTCCTTTGATAAAAAGATGAGCATTGTTTGCAGTGGTTTAGATGAATTTTTTATGCCGAATATATTAAGTATGGTACTTGTCAAAACGGAGGCAAATCAATTACAGATTTTTAGAGGGAACGATAAAACAAAAAGTTTACCCGATTGTTGTGAAAACAATGATTTTTTTAAGAGTGTTATGCAAGGGGAGACGTCCATTCTAGTGAAAAATTTGGATGATATTGATATTCCAATAGAATATAAAAGGTTTGCCAATTCATCTAAAAAGTCATTTGGGTGGTTTATGCCAATATACAATCAACAACAGCAAGCAATTGGATTGTTTTCTATATTGTTAGAGCGACATGGTAGTGACCAGAAGTTCTTTGAATGTATGTTTCGAAAAATCGGTGCTCTTGTTGCGTTGGCATATTCGTATGCAAAAACACAAAAAAAGATATGGGATTTAGCCTATGTCGATATCACAACGGGGCTACCGAATCGACACGGTTTTTTAAATAAGGTAGAAAAAGAGTGCAGTCGAAATGGGAACATCAAAATCTTAAAACCAAGCGAATTCCATCATATCGTCGAATTATATGGACGTGAAGCGGGAGATGAGCTGTTAAGACAAATTGCCAAACGTTTAAATGAAGAGAAGTATGAGCGTAACGAATATATTGCTAGATTTACAAGCTCTAGTTTAATCATGTCCAATGCAACAGCTAATGAAGATTTCTTCTATTATGAAAGGCGCATTAAAGAGATTATTCGTCAGCCTTTTATTATAGGTGGTAAGAACATTTATATTACGCTAAAAACGGGTATTGCTTTATATAACGATGAGATCAAAATGGCTGATGCGATTCGCTTTGCAGATAATGCTGTATCCTTTGCTACCAATAAACCGGGTACTCATACGGAAATATTTACGCAAGAAAGAAATGATGTGCTTGAACAGCAGATGACCGTGTTAAACCATTTAGCGCAGGCATTAAAGAATAAAGAAATCTCGGTAAATTTGCAGCCAAAGGTTGATTTACGAACAGGTGAAATTCATAGTATTGAAGCACTTGCTCGCTGGATTTCTCCAAAACTAGGTTTCGTGTCACCGGCAATCTTTATTCCAGTGGCAGAAAGTGCAGGAAAGGTACGCGAAATCGATGTTCAAATATTAGAGTTGGTTCTTTCATGGTTAGCAGAGCGTAAGATATTAGGGAAAAAATTAGTGAAGGTGGCAGTCAATATTTCGCCTGATCATTTTTATTATGCTAATTTTGTACAGGATACATTGGGGCTCGTTCGGAAATATGATATTGATCCAAAATATATCATTTTAGAGGTGACGGAAAATATTGGCCTAGTTGATTTTCAAACGGCTTTTTCTATTATCCAGGAATTAAAGGGCTACGGCTTTAAAACTTCGGTGGACGACTTTGGCACAGGCTTTTCATCTTTAAGTTATTTACAAAGACTGCCATTTACCGAATTGAAAATAGATCGTAGCTTTATTAATGCTATTGATGATGGTGCGACACTCGCTATTGTCCGATCCATTATTCAATTAGCATTAAACCTAGGAATGACTTCGGTCGCTGAAGGTATTGAAAATAAAGAGCAAGTTGAGATTTTACGCGCACTAGGCTGTACAGTAGGACAAGGATATTTCTATTACAAACCAATGACGATAGAACAAGTAGATGCAATACTTGATAAATAATCGCTAGCATATGTAGGAAACATTCTTGAAAAGGAGTTGTCCCAAATTTATTTTTGAGACGACTCCTTTTTTCTGTTATACTAGTTGAGATAAAAATGAATCCGAACGGTTAGGAGAGAATCCCTTTGAGCAAAGTATACGTATTTGATCATCCACTAATCCAACACAAGTTAACTTATATTCGTGATAAGAATACAGGAACTAAAGAATTTCGTGAGCTAGTAGACGAAGTGGCAACATTAATGGCATTCGAAATTACACGTGAGATGCCAGTGGAAGAAATTGAAATTGAGACACCGGTTACTGTTGCTAAGACAAAAGTACTTTCTGGTAAGAAACTTGCGATTGTACCGATTTTACGTGCAGGTATTGGCATGGTAGATGGCGTATTAAATCTAATTCCAGCTGCTAAAGTTGGTCATATCGGTCTTTATCGTGATCCAGAAACGTTAAAACCTGTAGAATACTATGCAAAACTTCCAGCAGATGTAGAAGAACGTGATTTCATCATTGTTGACCCAATGCTTGCAACTGGTGGATCAGCAGTGGAAGCGATCAACTCACTGAAAAAACGTGGTGCGAAAAGCATTAAATTCATGTGCTTAATCGCTGCGCCAGAGGGTGTAAAAGAAATTCAAGAACATCATCCAGATGTAGATATTTATATTGCTGCACTTGATGAAAAATTAAATGACCATGGCTACATTGTCCCTGGTCTAGGTGATGCAGGCGACCGCCTATTCGGTACAAAATAATACTGAACAAAATTCGATGGTATTAACAAGATTCACCAACGGAAAATAGGGATTATATTTTGTTAAAACGTATATCATGATGATAAGTTGATTGGAGTAGACTGGGCGACTCCAGGAAAGCGCCTGGTTATAATGGAAATCAACCTATGTTATGATGGTAAGCCGTAAAAATAGGTTAAGTATGTAATTTTTAGGAAACTTATAACTATAGAGAGCGTCCTTCAATATTGAAGGACGTTTCATAGTATGTTAGGCGAATTACTTCTATTAAAGTTCGACACTTGCCTCATATGACGCAAATCAATGGAAGTAAAGCACTTTTCATACAAATATAACAAAGGACGGTGCGAATCGTTTTGACGAAAAAATGGAAAGTAATGACGATTTTCGGTACGAGACCAGAGGCTATTAAAATGGCCCCACTAGTATTGGAATTACAAAAGCATCCTGAGCAAATAGAATCGATTGTGACGGTAACAGCCCAACATCGCCAAATGCTCGATCAAGTTTTAGAAACTTTTAAAATTACACCCGATTACGATTTGAATATTATGAAGGATCGTCAAACATTAATTGACGTGACGACGAATGCTTTACAAGGCTTAGACAAAGTCATGAAAGAAGCAAAACCGGATATAGTTTTAGTACATGGTGATACAGCAACGACTTTCATTGCAAGTCTAGCTGCATTTTATAACCAAATTGCTATCGGACATGTGGAAGCAGGTCTTCGAACTTGGAATAAATATTCACCATACCCAGAGGAAATGAATCGTCAGTTAACAGGTGTTATGGCTGACCTTCATTTCGCACCGACAGAAGTATCAAAGAAAAACCTTTTAGATGAAAATAAAAACCCTGATACTATCTTTGTCACTGGTAACACAGCAATCGACGCATTAGCTACAACAGTAAGTGAACATTACACACATCCTGTCTTAGACAAAATAGGCACAGACCGTATGATTTTATTAACAGCACATCGTCGTGAAAATCTAGGTGAACCTATGCGTCATATGTTCAGAGCGATTACTAGAATTTTAGCAGAGCATGAGGATGTACAAGTTGTTTATCCAGTTCATATGAATCCAGCTGTACGAGAAATAGCGAATGAAATTTTAGGAGATCATAAGCGTGTTCATTTAATTGAACCTCTTGAAGTCTTTGATTTCCATAACTTTGCGGCTAATTCTTATATGATTTTAACGGATTCTGGTGGTGTCCAAGAGGAAGCACCTTCATTAGGTAAACCAGTCCTAGTACTAAGAGATACAACAGAGCGCCCAGAAGGTATTGCAGCAGGGACTCTAAAGCTAGCAGGGACGGAAGAAGAAAATATCTATACTCTAGCTAAACAATTAATAGAAGATACAAATGCTTATGAAGCAATGTCAAAAGCGTCAAATCCTTATGGTGATGGACATGCTTGTGAGTATATTGTGAAGGCTCTTTTAGGATTTTTACAAAAAAGCAAGTAATATCCCTTTTCAGAAATGAAAAATGAGTCTAATGTACTAATTACGGTAGGCGGGCTAATTTGCGAGCATATATGTATCGCAAATTAGCTTTTTTTTGCATAAACGTTAACTGCGATTTTGAAACTATGAATTTTCATACACAAATTTGTCAACAATTTGACAAGAGTATAGTGGCTGTGAAGTTTTTCTACTTTACTAATTGACTTCAAATATCTCCTATTGTATGCTTACAAAGGGTAAGAATGATAAGGGTTTCTATTCGTAAATAGAGGTTGAAACACTTGTTACATCAAGTTTCTACTAAATTGACAGTTCAAACCAAAGGCTGTCGATTTGCAACGTTTTGTGCGTTTCGGGGTGTAAGAATTTTTTTGGGATTTACACCTATAATTTCAAAATGACGCTCTCCCGTTACTATTCCGCTGTGAGTAGTGTTTTTCACTGCTCTTTTCTGATTTCACATAGTGGTCAGCAAATGTTTCTTTACTCGAAAAAATGATTCAGGAGATTATAAACCAATGCTAGATTTGCATCACATTTTTGCTGTGCAGAAGAGAGCGTTATTTTTTTTGCTCGCACTCTGTGCATTAGGCTGGGGATTTACGCCCTATCAGACGTTTTTTGCGGGCATCGCAATCGGTGCATTCTTTGGTACGTATAATTTTTGGATTTTAGTTCGCCGTATGGAGAAGTTTGATCGATCCATTAGTGAAGGGAAGAAAATAGGCTCACTTGGTACAATGCTCCGCTTTGGATCAGGTGTGGCGGCAGTCGCTCTAGCCATTTCGTTGCCAAACTATTTTCACTTAATTAGCACGGTTATAGGGCTAATGATTCCGTACGTTTTTCTCTTTGTCGAGAGAATTGTGTCCCATGTAAGGAACCGCTAATGTGCTTTAAATTAGAAAGAGAGGTGAAAAATAACAATGAATCATGAAGCTCCATTAAAAGTAGTTGATTTTGGTTTGTTTTCTCTAACATTCAACCTTTCAACTGTTATGATGTTACTAGTTGCAGCTGTAATCGTTTTCTTAATCGCATTTATTTCAACTAGAAGCCTTAAGTTAAAACCTACTGGTATGCAAAACTTTATGGAATGGATTATGGATTTCGTAAAGAACATCATCAAAAGCAACATGGACTGGAAAACTGGTGGACGATTCCATATTTTAGGTATCACGTTAATTATGTTTATCGCTGTATCTAACTTATTAGGTCTTCCATTCTCTATCGTCTATGACCACGAACTTTGGTGGAAATCTCCTACAGCTGACCCAACTGTTACAATGACGCTTGCAGCAATGATTTTAGCTTTAACACATTTCTATGGTATTAAAATGAAGGGGACAGGCCATTATGTTGGTACATTCTTCAAACCAATGTCATTCATGTTCCCGCTAAAAATCGTTGAAGAATTTGCGAACACTTTAACATTAGGTCTTCGTCTTTACGGTAACATTTACGCAGGTGAGATTTTACTTGGCTTAATCGCAAGTTTAGCTGTTACGGGTCCAATTGGATTCATCGGGGCGATTGTTCCAATGATGGCATGGCAAGGTTTCTCTATTTTCATCGGCTTTATCCAAGCCTTTATCTTCACAATGTTAACAATGGTTTACATGGCTCATAAAGTGAGCGATGACCATTAATATAAAGCATAAATTTTATGCTTAAACCAAAAAAAAACAAACAATTCCAAGGAGGAAATTTTCAAATGGGTTTATTAGCAGCAGCAATCGCAATCGGTCTAGGTGCACTTGGTGCAGGTATCGGTAACGGTCTTATCGTTTCAAAAACAGTAGAAGGTATCGCTCGTCAACCAGAAGCACGTGGCGTTCTTCAAACTACAATGTTCATCGGGGTAGCATTAGTTGAAGCCCTACCAATCATCGCAGTAGTAATCGCATTCATCGTAATGAACAAATAATTCAGTTGTACACTGAATTCTAGTGGCGAAGCAGAAATCTCTAGATGAAACTTCGCCCTTCATTTTGGAACTGATAAAAGCTATGTGTAAATATAGCTTTTTAAAATAGGTAGTTTTTCAAGTAATTAATTAATTTATTATGTTGAAGTCAAAGCTCTTGAAGGGAGTGAAACAATCGTGTTTTTAGATAATCTTGTACTAGGCAGCGCTAGTGCCGGTTTCAACGGTGGTGACATCGCAGCAACATTAATCATTTTCTTAGCATTAATGTTTTTACTTAAAAAGTTTGCTTGGGGTCCACTTATGGGCATCATGCAACAACGTGAAGAATTAGTAGCTAGTGAAATCGAAGCAGCTGAAAAAGCTCGTAAAGATTCGCACCAATATTTAGAAGAACAAAAGAGCCTTCTTAAAGAAGCTCGTACGGAAGCACAATCGATTGTTGAGGGCGCTAAGAAGCAAGGCGAAATGCAAAAAGAAGAAATTCTTACTGCTGCTCGCAATGAAGCAAACCGCTTAAAAGAATCGGCTTTACGTGAAATTGAGTCTGAAAAAGAAAAAGCTATTGCAGCTGTACGTGATGAAGTCGTTTCATTATCTGTACTTGCAGCATCTAAAGTCCTTAGCAAAGAGATTTCTGAGGCAGACAACCGTGCTCTAATTGAAGAGACGATTGCGAAGGCAGGGGAAGCTCGATGAGTAATTCAACTGTAGCAAAACGTTACGCACAAGCGCTATTTGAATTAGCGCAACAAAAAAACATTCTTGCTGAAGTTGGAGCAGACTTAAACGAGCTAACAAAAGTAGTCAAAGAATCTCCTGATTTTTTAACACTTTTAAATGCTCCTAAGTTCTCTATCGAACGTAAGAAACAAATGGTAGCTGAAATCTTTGCAAGTGCAACTCCAGAGGTTTTACACACAGTTCAACTACTTGTTGAGAAAAAACGTGTAAACGAAGTGAAGCTTATTGCGAACGCATATGCTGAGCTTGCTGCACAGGCACAAGGTTCTGCAGATGCAACAGTATTCTCTACTCGTGCCCTTTCTACTGAAGAAAGCGCTAATATTTCTACAACATTTGCGAAACTTGTAGGGAAACAAACATTAAACATTACAAACGAAATTGATCCATCACTTCTTGGTGGTATTCGTGTTCAAATCGGTAATCATATTTATGATAGCTCAGTAGCGAACAAGCTTGAGCGCCTAAAACGTGAATTAATCGGTTAATAATTTAGAAATGTGAGAGGTGACATACATGGGCATCAAGGCTGAAGAAATCAGCAGTCTGATTAAACAACAGATTGAGAATTATGAATCTGAACTTAAAGTAAGCGAAGTTGGTACAGTTATCCGTATTGGTGACGGTATCGCACTTGCTCATGGCCTCGACAACGCCATGGCTGGAGAGCTTTTAGAGTTCTCTAACGGTGTTATGGGTATGGCTCAAAACCTAGAAGAAGGTAACGTTGGTATCGTAATCTTAGGTCCATACGCAGACATCAAAGAAGGCGATGAAGTTCGTCGTACAGGTCGTATCATGGAAGTACCAGTTGGTGAAGAACTAATTGGCCGTGTTGTAAACCCACTTGGTCAACCAGTGGATGGACAAGGTCCAATCAACACAACAAAATCTCGTCCAATCGAAAGTCCAGCTTTCGGTGTAATGGCTCGTAAATCAGTACACGAACCACTACAAACTGGTATCAAAGCGATTGACGCTTTAGTACCAATCGGTCGTGGTCAACGTGAGTTAATCATCGGTGACCGTCAAACTGGTAAAACATCAGTAGCAATCGATACAATCTTAAACCAAAATGGTGAAAACATGATTTGTATCTACGTTGCTATCGGTCAAAAAGAATCAACTGTACGTGGTGTAGTTGAAACGTTACGTAAGCACGGTGCATTAGATTATACAATCGTTGTAACTGCAGCTGCGTCTCAACCAGCTCCATTACTTTACTTAGCACCATTTGCTGGTGTTTCTATGGCAGAAGAATTCATGTTACAAGGTAAGCACGTATTAATCGTGTATGATGATCTTTCTAAACAAGCATCAGCTTACCGTGAACTTTCACTTCTTCTACGCCGTCCTCCAGGTCGTGAAGCATACCCTGGTGATGTTTTCTACTTACACAGCCGCTTACTTGAACGTGCTGCGAAGTTAAATGAAACATATCAAAATGGTTCTATTACAGCTCTTCCATTCGTTGAGACACAAGCTGGGGATATCTCTGCATACATCCCAACTAACGTAATCTCAATTACTGATGGACAAATTTTCTTACAATCTGACTTATTCAACTCAGGTGTACGTCCAGCGATTAACGCCGGTCTTTCTGTATCACGTGTAGGTGGATCTGCTCAAATTAAAGCGATGAAAAAAGTTGCGGGTACACTACGTCTTGACTTAGCTGCATTCCGTGAGCTTGAATCATTTGCTCAATTCGGTTCTGATTTAGATAAAATCACACTTGCTAAACTTGAGCGTGGTAAACGTACGGTTGAAGTTCTTAAACAAGACCTAAACAAACCACTTAAAGTTGAAAAACAAGTTGCTATCCTTTATGCATTAACTAAAGGTCACTTAGATGATATTCCAGTACAAGATATCGTTCGTTTTGAAAATGAATTCTTAAGCTGGTTAGAATCAAACCACACAAACGTTTTAGATCACGTTCGTACTACAAAAGAGCTTGCTCCTGATGCGGATTACGTTGAAGCAATCAATGCATTCAAAAAAACTTTCGCTAAATCAGAATAAGTTCGAGCAGTCACTTGATTAAAAAACAAAAGGTGGTGAAATACCAGTGGTAAACTTACGCGAAATAAAAGGTCGTATTAATTCAACAAAGAGTACGAAACAAATTACAAAAGCGATGCAGATGGTTTCTTCTTCAAAGTTACGTCGTGCAGAGCAAAACGCTAAAGCGTACGTTCCTTACATGGAAAAAATCCAGGACGTAGTAGGCGCGATCGCTTCAGGGACAAAAGACAGTGGACATCCAATGTTAACTGCTCGTCCTGTTAAGAAAACAGCTTACTTAGTCATTGGTTCTGACCGTGGTCTTGCAGGTGCTTACAACTCAAGTATCCTACGTCAAGTACAACGTACAATTGATGAGCGTCATAAATCGAAAGATGAATACGTGATTCTAGCGGTAGGTCGTGTTGTTCGTGACTACTTTGTGAAACGTGATCATAATGTCATCAGCGATGTTATCGGTCTTCCGGACCAACCATCATTTGCTGATATTAAAGAAATCGCTCGTAAAGCTGTTGGTATGTTCATTGACGGTACGTATGATGAACTTTATATGTACTACAATCACTTTGTCAGCGCTATTGCTAGCGAAGTGACAGAGAAAAAACTTCTTCCATTAACGGATCTTGCACCTGCTAGCAGTAATGCTTCTTACGAATTTGAGCCATCTGGTGAAGCAATTCTAGAAGTATTACTTCCACAATACGCGGAAAGCTTAGTTTACGGCGCATTATTAGATGGAAAAGCAAGTGAACATGCTTCTCGTATGACGGCTATGAAAAATGCAACTGATAATGCATCTGATCTTATTTCAGATCTTTCATTGCAATATAACCGTGCGCGTCAAGCGGCGATTACACAAGAAATTACAGAAATCGTTGGTGGAGCTGCTGCCTTAGAATAGGCCCAGCTTCCCAATGTCGTATAAGAATACGATAGGAGGATACACAGTAATGAATAAAGGACATGTTATTCAAGTAATGGGTCCAGTTGTTGACGTAAAATTTGACAATGGCCAATTACCAGCAATCTATAACTCACTAACAGTTAAGATTGAACGTCCAAATGAAGAACCATCAATTCTTGCATTAGAAGTTGCTCTTCATTTAGGTGATGATTCTGTTCGTACGATTGCAATGTCATCTACTGATGGCTTACAACGTGGAGCAGAAGTAACAGACTCAGGAAAAGCTATCTCAGTACCAGTTGGTGAAGTTACTTTAGGTCGTGTATTCAACGTACTAGGCGAAGTAATCGACTTAGGTGAAGAGATTCCAGCTGACGTTCGTCGTGATTCAATTCACCGCGAAGCGCCATCTTTCGATGAACTTTCAACTACAGTTGAAATTCTTGAAACAGGTATCAAAGTAGTAGACTTATTAGCACCATATATCAAAGGTGGTAAAATCGGTCTATTCGGTGGTGCCGGTGTAGGTAAAACTGTATTAATCCAAGAATTAATCAACAACATCGCACAAGAGCACTCAGGTATCTCTGTATTCGCTGGTGTAGGTGAGCGTACTCGTGAAGGGAACGACTTATTCTTCGAGATGAGCGATTCAGGCGTTATCAAGCAAACAGCGATGGTATTCGGTCAAATGAACGAGCCACCAGGTGCACGTATGCGTGTAGCTTTAACTGGTCTTACAATGGCAGAATACTTCCGTGATGAGCAAGGTGCTGACGTACTTTTATTCATCGACAATATCTTCCGTTTCACACAAGCAGGTTCTGAGGTTTCTGCCCTATTAGGTCGTATGCCTTCTGCGGTAGGTTACCAACCAACACTTGCAACTGAAATGGGTAAATTACAAGAACGTATCACATCTACTAACAAAGGTTCTGTAACTTCTATCCAAGCGATTTATGTACCAGCCGATGACTATACTGACCCGGCTCCAGCTACAACTTTCGCCCACTTAGATGCAACTACTAACCTTGAGCGTAAATTATCAGAAATGGGTATCTACCCTGCGGTTGACCCATTAGCTTCGACTTCTCGTGCTTTATCACCTGAAATCGTAGGCGCTGAGCACTACGCTATCGCTACTGGTGTACAACGTACAATCCAACGTTACCGTGAATTACAAGATATCATTGCTATCTTAGGTATGGATGAATTATCTGATGAAGATAAACAAACAGTAGAACGTGCTCGTCGTATTCAATTCTTCTTATCTCAAAACTTCCACGTTGCGGAGCAATTTACTGGTCAAAAAGGTTCTTATGTACCTGTTAAAGAAACTGTTCGCTCATTCAAGGAAATCCTTGATGGCAAATGGGATCACCTACCAGAAGATGCTTTCCGTCTAGTTGGTTCTATTGATGAAGTAGTTGAAAAAGCGAAAAGCATGGGCGTAGAGGTTTAATACTAGGGACGAGGAGGAAAAAATATGAAGACAGTTCAAGTCAATATTGTCACTCCCGACGGCCCAGTATACGATTCTGAAGTATCAATGGTAATCGCAAAAACAACTTCAGGAGAAATCGGTGTTCTTGCAGGCCATATTCCTATGGTCGCTCCACTTGCAATTGGTGCAGTGAAGCTTAAAAAAGAAGACGGTTCAACTGAACTTGTAGCTTTAAGCGGTGGTTTTATTGAAGTTCGCCCTGAAAAAATCTCAATTTTAGCGCCATCTGCTGAAATTGCTGAAAGCATCGATGTTAAACGTGCTAAAGAAGCCGTTAAACGTGCTGAAGGACGTCTTCAAGATAAACAAGATAACATTGATTTCAAACGTGCTGACCTAGCATTAAAACGTGCGTTGAATCGTATCAACGTTCATGAGGGTAATATCTAATTCAAATTTTAACGGGCAGATTTAACATCTGTCCGTTTTTTAACATTATTCCACAGTGTCTTGAGGAAGGAATATGGAGGAACAACATGGAATTATATAGGGCAGTAGGGCAGGAAGCGTTAATAGGTATTTTATCGCACATATTTTTTATCGCTATTACCTTTTATGCGCTACAAGCGTTTATGTTAGAAAAGCTTTTTAAGAAGAATAAAGTATTTCGAGTCCAATTAATTTATATTTTATTAAGCGTTGCAATAGGATCAGCCGTTTCAAATTTCTTTCTCCAATTTTCAAATTGGTCTGGAAAGCTTCCGTATTTATTTTAAGAGGCCCTTACTACTTTCTATATGTTAGATGTATAATCTACATATTTCACAGGGCTTTATAACATAATTTATGTGGTCCTTTGAAATATGTAATAAAAGAAATTTGTGAGATTTCGGTTTTTGTTCACAAATCTTTGGGTATATATTAAAAATTTACGCTTATCTTCCATGTTATTGGTCATTCACAAAAAAAAAAATCATGCGTACAATAAATAAATAGCAAAATATTAAAAAATGACGTAAAATAGTGATTTGGACGCTTGAACGAGCGTAAGAAAAGTTGTACTATAGAGTTGTTTGTTTACTGATTATGACATTATACTTCTTTTTAAAATAAAATTTTGATAGGTTAATAGATTGAATTCGGAGGGACATAGGGTGGAAAAAATAATAGTGACTGGCGGCCGACAGCTACAGGGGAAAGTACGCGTAGAGGGCGCAAAAAATGCGGTGTTACCAATCCTAGCAGCAGCTTTACTTGCTTCAAAAGGAGAAAATGTAATTAAAGAAGTCCCTAACTTAGCAGACGTCTTTACTATAAATGAAGTACTAAAAAGTCTAAATGCGGCTGTTACATATATACCTGAGGATAATACAGTATATATCGACACAACAAAAGAACTTTCTAGTGAAGCTCAATTTGAATATGTAAGTAAAATGCGTGCATCGATTTTAGTGATGGGTTCTTTACTTGCTCGAAATGGCTATGCTCGTGTTGCTTTACCTGGGGGCTGTGCAATCGGTTCCCGTCCAATTGAGTTACATTTAAAGGGCTTTGAGGCTATGGGAGCAAAAATCTCGTTTGGTCATGGTTTTGTAGAGGCAAAGGCAGATGGACGTTTAAAAGGCGCAAATGTGTATTTGGACTTCCCTAGCGTTGGGGCAACAGAAAATATTATGACAGCTGCAGCGTTAGCGCAAGGAACGACTGTAATTGAAAATGCAGCGAAAGAGCCTGAAATTGTAGATCTTGCAAACTTCATTAATAATATGGGTGGTCGTGTTATCGGAGCAGGTACGAATACAATTCGTATCGAAGGAGTCGATACATTATATGGAACAGAGCATCATATTATTCCTGATCGTATTGAAGCTGGCACATTTATGGTTGCAGCAGCAATTACAAAAGGTGATGTAACGATTGAAAATGCGGTTCCTGAACATATGACTGCATTAATTGCAAAGATGCGTGAAATGGGTGTAGAAATCACTGAGTTAGATGAAGGAATCCGCGTACGCGCTCCTAGACCATTAAAAGCTGTTGATATTAAAACAATGCCACATCCAGGCTTCCCGACAGATATGCAATCTCAAATGATGGCTTTAATGTTAACTGCTGAAGGTACGAGTATTATTACTGAAACGGTTTTTGAAAATCGTTTTATGCATGTTGAGGAGTTCCGTCGCATGAATGCCGGTGCTAAAATAGAAGGACGTTCTGTGTTTATCGAAGGGCCAATAGATCTTCAGGGTGCTGAAGTAATGGCAACTGATTTACGAGCTGCGGCTGCACTAATTTTAGCAGGTCTTGTATCTGAAGGTGTGACTAGAGTTACAAAACTTCATCACTTAGATCGTGGTTATGTTGATTTCCACGGCAAATTGGCTTCACTTGGCGCACAAATTGAACGTGTACCAGTAGAGGACGTTATCGTTGAAGAAAAAACAACTGTTGAATTACCAACAAACTAAATAGATTTCCCAACCCTTTGCTTAAGAGCAAAGGGTTTTTTCTTTATAGTTTAATCCACACTGGCGATAGTGAAGCAGCGATAGGAAGATTTTTTAGCAATCATTAGATGGAAAGAGGACTAAAATTGTCTTAACAGTGACAATGTATTTGTTAAAAGAATCGTATTTCTACATTTAAGAGGATATTAGTAGCTATTTAGCGTTTTTAAAACGTATGTCATGTTAAAAGTTGATCTTCGTTACGACTGGGCGACTCTTTGGGGGTTAGCAATAGAGGAACGGAGGCTAAAGCATCATATCCTGTGATAACGCCTCCGTGACCAACATCGCGTTGGCCCGAGACCCTGGAGCGAAGCGTATGTTTTCTGTGCGAAAGCCTAGTGCAAACGTAGCGACAGCAACAACAAAGCGCTAAGCCGAAATGGAAATCAACTTCACGTTATGGTGATTAGAGATTTTTAAGAGAGCCCTCAATCGTATATTTTGAAAAGTTTCAGCATATTATTCCTTATGAAAAAATGGATAATGAGTATAGGCATAATTTGTTTGACTGGAGCATTATATATGCTTCCTGTGGCATTTGGTGAGAGACGTACGGTTGAGGATGCGCCTGCAGCAACAGAACAAGCTTGTGAAATCTTCATAGAAGTGGAGGGACAACCGGAGAAAATCTCTTTAGAAACGTATGTAACTGGTGTGGTAGCTGCAGAAATGCCTGTTTCATTTAAAAAAGAAGCTTTAAAGGCACAGGCTATTGCTGCAAGAACTTACGCGTTGAAATCGACAAATTACGGTAAAATAGCTATCGCTCCTACTGTTGCTAGACAAGTTTTTTACAATAAGGAACAAAGAAAAGAGAATTGGACTAGCAATTTCCCGGGGAATGAAAAGAAAATTGTCGAGGCTATTAACGAAACGAAAGGACAAGTTCTTCTATATAATAACGAATTAATTACGGCAATGTTTCACTCTACTAGTAATGGGAAAACAGAAAGTGCCTACGGTTTTAGTGGCAATGATGTACCATATTTACAAAGCGTCGCGAGTAATTCGGATCAATCATCACCAAAGTTTGCAGCGATAAAAGAATGGACATTGGCTGAGTGGAATGCATTGTGGCCTGTTAAATGGCAGGCAAATGATTTCAACCGTGTACAGTTCTTTTTAAATGATTCAGGGCGTGTTGAGCGCATGCAGTTAGGGAAGAATATATGGTCAGGGCGAGAGGTTCGAACACTTTTGGGAGTAGCATCAACAGACTTTAAAATATCATATAATTCCATCTCTGGAAAAGTGCTAGTGAGCACGAAAGGATACGGGCATGGGGTAGGGATGAGTCAATATGGAGCAGATGCTATGGCAAGTGATGGGAAAACAGCTTCCGAAATTTTACACTACTATTATCAAGATATTGAGATAAAAAAGATAGATGCATGTTTAAAATAACTTCTAGTTGTTCACACTGCAACTAGAGGTGATGAAAATGAGAGAGGATAAAAATAGTAAAACTTCTCAAAATCAAGATGAAAAAGTTCAATTACAGAAGAAACCATGGTTTTGGCCAGCTGTTTACGCTGGTGGAGCTCTAATGCTAGCAGGTTTACTACTTGGTTACAATAGTCTTGTATCAAAAGTAGAAGAGGCTCCATTACCAGAAGTAGCAGAAGTAGATTCAGGTCCTGTAGTTGAAACCAATGCACGAACAGAAAATATGAAGTACCCATTCAAGGAAGCAAATCTTAATAAAATTCAAGTTTCACAAGAGTTTTATGATGTAGAGGCAAATGCTGAGTCACGTGAAAAAGCACTAATGGTATTTAATCAAACATTTACGACATCTTCCGGTATTTCTCTTTCTATGAATGGTGAAGAATTTGAAGTACTTGCTGCTTTAAGCGGTAAAGTAAAACAAGTAAAGCTTGACGCATTTACAGGCAATAAAATTGTGATCGAGCATGCAAATGGTAAGGAAACACATTATAGCTCTGTAAAAGACATTGCTGTCAAAGAAGGCGATGAGGTAACACAAGGTCAAGCACTAGGAAAAGCGACTGACAATGAGTGGAACCAAGCAGCTGGCATTCATTTGCATTTTGAAGTACTTGAAAACGGAAAATATATTAATCCGAAAAAATTACTAGGCTTTTAACCTATTTCAGCAGTGCTGAAATAGAGGAACTCATGCCCAACAACGTGCCTATTATCAATTATGCCGAGGTATAATTGATAATAGGCCATTTTGTTTTCTCCTAAACAATGAAAATGATTAATTTCTATGTGAGAAGCGAATACTAAAAAATGCATAAAAAATCAGTATTTTATCGTGAAAATGTAAAATGTGTTCTGAACAGCTTTGTCCTCACATAATGTGAAGAAATGCGCAGACGTGCATCTGATGCCAACGCCATTTGTGAATTTGTGTGGAAAGGACGAAGAACGTGCACGAGCACATTCGGAAGCGCTGTATACGCCTCGGTGAATTATTGATTGAGACGCGTGAGACTGTGCGTGTCCTCGCGAAAATGACAGGTTATTCAAAAAGTACGGTGCATAAAGATTTAACAGAGCGACTGCCAACAATTCATGAAGGATTAGCTGAGCAAGTAAAGGAAATACTCGCCTACCATAAGGCCGTACGTCATATTCGCGGAGGAGAGGCAACGAAAAACAAGTGGAAAGAAAGAGCGAGTCATGAATGATTCGTTCTTTTTTAAAATGCAAAGGACAAGCTAGATACATATTTCCCCATAAAAAGCTACTTACAATAACGAGGGGTTGATTTCCGTTCCGACTGGGCGCTTTGTTGTTGCTGTCGCTTCGCTATCGCACAGATAAAACATTTGTTGCTGTCGCTTCGCTACGCTGCAGAGTTTCATCTGTGACGCTAATCCCCAAGGAGTCGCCCAGTCTCCTCTTCAATCAGCCTACTCACATAAAAAAATTCATTTCAAACTATTTGATGATGGACCATGAAAAAGTTGTTTTAGCAATTTCTTCTTTTCATGAAGTGTTCATATAATTGAAAGGAATGAAGTCCTATTCACTAAAATTAGGTGAAATTACCAATAGGTTGTGATAGAATATTCTAGATAAACAGATAAAAATGAACGTTTTTGTAGTTGGAAATGGCGGGAAGGAGAAATTATAAAATGTTTTCGAAAGATATTGGCATTGACTTAGGAACTGCGAACGTATTAATACACGTTAAAGGTAAAGGAATCGTCTTAAATGAACCATCTGTTGTGGCGATTGATAAAAAAACAAATAAAGTATTAGCTGTGGGGGAAGAGGCTCGCCAAATGGTAGGGCGTACGCCTGGTAACATTACTGCAATTCGTCCACTACGAGATGGTGTCATTGCGGATTTTGACGTTACTGAAGCCATGCTAAGACATTTCATCAATAAGTTAAATGTAAAAGGATTTTTAGCTAAGCCACGTATTTTAATTTGCTGTCCAACGAACATTACTAGTGTTGAGCAAAAGGCTATCCGTGAAGCCGCAGAAAAATCAGGTGGAAAAAAAGTATACTTAGAAGAAGAACCAAAAGTGGCTGCAATTGGTGCAGGCATGGATATATTCCAACCTAGCGGCAATATGGTAGTCGATATTGGTGGCGGAACAACAGATGTTGCAGTTTTATCAATGGGTGATATTGTAACGAGTGAGTCCATTAAGGTAGCCGGAGACATTTTTGATAATGATATTTTGCAATATATTAAAAAAGAATACAAATTACTAATTGGTGAACGTACTGCAGAAGCCATTAAAATTACAATCGGTACAGTCTTTAAAGGTAGCCGAAACGATTCAATGGATATTCGTGGTCGAGACATGGTGACGGGCTTACCACGTACAATAACAATTCATTCTGAAGAGATTGAACGTGCCTTACATGAATCGGTTGCTATGATTGTTCAATCTGCAAAAAATGTTTTAGAAAAAACGCCACCAGAGTTATCAGCTGATATTATTGATCGTGGGGTCATTATTACTGGCGGTGGTGCTTTACTACACGGTATGGACCAACTATTAATCGAAGAATTAAAGGTACCTGTGTTCATTGCTGAACAACCTATGGATTGTGTGGCAATTGGTACAGGGATTATGCTTGAAAATATTGATCGAGTTCCCGCATCCTTATAAAAAGATAATGAGGTGAGTCCTTTGTTTAAAGGGTTTTATACAGTTGCAACTGGTATGATTGCACAACAAAGACGAACAGAATTACTAACAAATAATTTATCAAATGCGAATACACCAGGATTTAAAGCAGACCAATCAACAATTCGGTCATTTCCTGACATGCTCATGTCAAGTGTAGGAAAAACGAATGCACCTGCTAATCAGCAAGCAGGCTCTCAATATATGAGCCAAGTTGGCGCATTAAATACAGGGATTTATATGCAAGAAACATTGCCAAATTACATACAAGGCCAAATCTATAACACTGATTTCACGACAGATATGGCTTTAATCGATGGAAACTTACCGCAAAATGCAGATGGTACTACCGGATCTATTTTCTTCCGTTTAGCACATCCAGAAGGCGGAGAAGCATATACACGAAATGGTAATTTCACATTAGATGGTCAAGGCTATTTAGTAAATCCACAAGGACTGTATGTGTTATCAGACAGAGGTCAACGCATTCAGCTACCGAATGATGATTTCCGCCTAGATGAGAACGGAGCAATTTATGTTAATAATCAGCAAGTAGCTCGTGTTGGCGTATCATATGCAACGAATCCGAACATGCTACGTAAACAGGATAATGGTTTAATTCGAACAGAAAACGGTGAAAACTTACCGACAGCTTACGGTGCCAATGGCGTATCCTTTACATTGCGTCAAAATTATCTAGAGGGCTCAAACGTTGATTCTAGTCGCACAATGACCGATTTAATGACAGCATATCGCGCTTTCGAGGCTAACCAAAAAGTGTTACAAGCTTATGATCGCAGCATGGAAAAAGCTGCTAATGAAATCGGGAAAGTTTAATAGGCGAACAGGAGGCGTTTGATCATGCTACGTACAATGATGACTGCTACAAACACAATGGGGCAATTACAAAATAGACTAGATACAATTAGTAATAACATTGCCAATAGCAATACACAGGGCTATAAAACAAAAGAAGCTACATTTAATGAATTGCTTTATCAACAATTTAACAATGACAAGCAAGATCGTGCTGATCGACAATCACCTGTTGGTATCCGTTACGGTTCAGGTGCAATGCTTGGACAAATCCAATCTAATCAAAAACAAGGGTCTCTACAAACAACAAATCGAGATCTTGACCTAGCTTTTACAAAACCAAAACAATATTTCAATATTTTAATGCCAGATGGTGAAAATGGCACAAAAACAGTGTATACTCGTCAAGGTGACTTTTATTTATCACCATTAAATAATGGAACAGTAATGGTTGTAACTGCAGATGGATATCCATTGGCAAACGAAAACGGGCAAGCTATTACATTACCAGACAATGTAAAAAGTTTTGCGATTCGTGATGGGGGCGTATTAGAGGCATCATATCCAAATGGAGATGTTATTCGTACTAATGTAGGGGTGACAGAGTTCCAAAAGCCACAGCTTATGGAGGACATTTCTGGATCTTATGTTGGATTGCCGAATAACCTAGTTCAGTTAGGATATACGCAAGCTGAAGTTGTCACTAATCTACAAGGTGCAAATCGTCAGCAAATTGGTATGCAAAACGGTACGCTAGAAATGTCGAATGTAAATCTTTCAAAGGAAATGACGGATTTAATTCAAACACAGCGTTCTTATCAATTTAATGCGAGAGCTGTCACTTTAGCAGATCAAATGCTTGGGCTCATTAATGGTATTCGATAGTAAATCCATAATTACTGTTTAGTAAGGAATGAAGAGGAGTACAATTTATGACAAACGATTCAAGTCGAGGTTCTATGCAAACAAAAGAAACCGATACGCCACCAGAAGAGAAGGAACACGGCTCAAATGGAGAGCAACGAGAGGTTCGATGGGTGCAAATACGGCTGATTCCGATTTGGCTACGCGTTGTACTTATTATCATCTTAGTTGTTGTCGCCGCAATTTTAGGTACAATAATTGGCTATAGTGTAATTGGACAAGGTAAAGCCATGGACGTTTTCAAACTAGAAACATGGCAGCATATATTTGATATTATGAATGGTAAAGAATAATAATATTCTTTACCATACTTTATTTTACATAATTATTTATGTAATGGTTTATAACAGTTACTGAATGAAGATTATAGTCTCCGGCGGATGTCACAGAATTTTTTTGTAGGCACCATTCAAAATCCGGACACATTTTTTATCTTTAGCGACAGCTACAATTACGCCAAGACATTGATATTAAGCATTCAAGGGGGAAAAGTAATGTTAACAGCAGAACAAATTCAAGCAATTTTGCCACATCGTTATCCTTTTTTATTCGTTGATCGTATCGTTGAATTAGAAGAAGGTAAGCGTGCAGTCGGTTTGAAAAATGTCTCTATGAACGAGGACTTTTTTAATGGGCATTTCCCTGGCTATCCAGTAATGCCTGGGGTTTTAATTATAGAGGCATTAGCACAAGTAGGTGGCGTAGCATTATTAAACGCAGAGGAATTTAAAGGTCGTCTAGCTTTCTTGACGGGAATTGATAACTGTCGTTTCAAGCGACAAGTAGTACCGGGAGATCAACTTCGATTAGAAGTAGAGTTCGTGAAACTCCGTGGAGTTATGGGCAAAGGTCACGGTGTGGCGACAGTTGATGGAGAACTAGTATGTGAAGCGGATATTCTATTCGCTATTGGACCTTCACAACCAAAATAGGTGTAATTTGCAATTATAGGCTAAAAGATTTAAAATAATTATATCGAAAATTTTCTTAACTGTTAATCTTCTAATAGTTTATTATAGGGAGTGCAGTTAAAGAAATTACGTATTTTATAAAAATGCAATGCGCTATATGTGATTGTGAATAATACATGTAGTTTTGTTTTTAAAACGTAGGAGGATTATATAGATGTATAAGGAATTGTCTTCAGGTGTAAAAATTAGCATTACGCGTTCGATTTCAACATCTTTTGAATCATACTTAGCAAGTATTGATTGGAAAGAGGAGCGTTTTTCTATGGAAGACTTCATTGCTAGCTGGCAAACTTATTTTCAAGAAAATGCCGCATGGATCGAAAAAATCCCAGCAGATGTTTTGATGAATACTGAATTCCATGAAGAGATGGCGCAGAAAATCGACGAAGTAATTGCAAAAATTTTAAATGAAGAACCAACAGCTAAACAAATTGAAACAATTGAGGCCTTGCAAAAAGAGCTAGGTACAAATTATAGCTTCAACTGTAAAGCAGAAGCAGCGTACATTGAACAATTGTTAAAAGAAAAACAAAAATAGTTTGTAAAAAAATCGGATAGTTCTCTCCTTTCCCGGGCAATCTATGTAGGATCACAAATACACACATTGTATTTGATGACATAGCACCGGAGGAAGGAGGTTTTTTCATATGTGGAGAATGTCATTTTTGGCAATTATTCTTGCTGCATTATTCCTTGGAGGTTGTAACTGGGGAAATAGAGCTGTAGAAACAAGACCAGCGGAGAACGTTAAAGAAGACGTTCGCCGAGGTGTTGACAGAGTAGAAGACGCTGTAGAACCGAATAGACGAAATGACGTTTACGATCGTAACGTTAATGATGTTAACCGTAACAATGTTCTTCCAGAATCTACAACACCAGGTACAACGACAGTACCAGGAACTGTAACACCAGGAACAACAACAACACCAGGAACACATACTACTGGTGAAGTTAAAGAAAAGATCGTCGAAGAGAAAGTTACGCGATAATTTGAAAAGGAGTGTTTCCAACCAATGGAACACTCTTTTTTTATTTCAAATTCACTTTGATGAAGGGTGAGTGATCTTTTCTTTTTAAACAATTATATGGACTTAATCTGAATACCCGCAGAAGAGAAACGAATTCCCGCGGAAGAGGAGTGAATACCCGCGGAAGAGAAGCGAATACCCGCGGAAGAGGAGTGAATACCCGCGGAAGAGGAGTGAATACCCGCGGAAGGGAAGCGAATACCCGCGGAAGAGAAGCAAATACCCGCGGAAGGGAAGTGAATACGTGGAAGAGAAGTGAATACCCGCGAAAGGAGAGCCCCCCGAGAACCACACCCACCTCTTCAAGAAGAGCTGAAAAACGGATTCATATACTCCATCAAATTCTCAGGTAATTGGTAAACGCGATTTTTATAAGAACCTGTATAGGGAAATTGAAATTTTCTAAGTAAACGATTGGCAGCATCACTGGAATGAATATTAAGAAAATCACGTAACTGTTTGTTGGTAATGGTCGGTCTAACTAAATATTGATAATCTTGTAAGGCTTCAGCGAAAATTTCTTCGCTTGCATAGTGACAGTATAAACATTTCCAAATTCCACGAGCAAAATGCATTTGGGATTTGTATTGGCATTTCGGGCAAAGCACGCCTTGGCGGAATCGTGAAGAATCAAGAGAAGCCGGAATTTTCGATGGCTGATGACGACTGAGAAGGTGTTGGGCTATTTGTGATAGCTGTTCTTCTCTTAAAATAGTTTGTTTATATTTTTTAAACAGGGAATGAAGATGTTTTTGAAGTCCTGAAACATGGAAAATAGGGATTGTGTTTGGATGACTTGCAATGATCGCGGAAGGGTTAGAAATAACAACTGCGCCCTCAATGGGGAGAGAATAGTTTTGGCTAATAACTTTAAGAAATTGCATATGTCGTTGAGTCTGAGTAAGTGCATTTGGAAACCCTTCAACAGTACCATCTGGCTTTGTTCGAATACACTGATGAGTAGTTTCATCAAAATCAATGCGTCCGTTAATATTTTTTATTTCAATCACTAGCAAAAAATTACGGCAAATAAAAAGAGTATCAAGTTGATACGAATGCTGTGCAGAATTCATCAGAATTAAATTATGTAATACTAAAAAAGTATAGGGACATATTAATTCAAGCCATTCACGGTCAACTTTTCTTTCGCCAGCAAAACCGGCATCGAATCGTCGAAATTGCTCATTATAATAGTTAAAATCAGGATCCTCATCGAACAACCGCCGCTTTAAAGCCTCAAGCCACAGTAATTTTACGGGCTTTTTCCTAATAGCAATAGTCAAGTATAGTTACCTCCTCTAACTTTTACATCGTATTGTACCTTAAAATCTATTCCTATCCAATAAAAAATAACGATGCAAATGTTTGCATCGTTAAATGAAGTTCAATCATTTTTTAGTTTTGGTCGTTCTTTCATATCGTGTGAGAAGCGGTCCAATAACTTATCTAAAGTAACACCCTCAGCAAGCAACTCGGCAAGTAATTGTTCAGCATATTTTGAGCGTTTTATCTTGAGCTTCCCTTTTAGCAGGACAGAGATGTGCTCGCCAATTTCTTGGACTGTATGTACGGCAACCTGGAAAGGAGCAGGCTCATTATCTGGAAATGAAATAACTGCACGTACATTAAAGACAGTAGCATTCGCTAAAAGTTCATCAAAAGTTGAACGATATTGTCGGTCCATAAACAGTTCAAGAATCCAAGATTGATGGCTATTTTCCTGGTTAATAATAATACCATCGACTAAAGGGAAAGGTTGCTTGCCCTCTTTTGTGACAAGGTCAAAGGAAAGCATCTTAAATGTTTTCATTATGTAATATCCTCCTAAGTCGGTCATCCTTTTTAGTATAACATATTAAATTAGCCCCTGTTTATGGAAGGGTCCATGCAGTTTTTGGTGCATTCAATAAAAACTGCGAAATTGCATATTTCAACAATTAGCATTTGCAACTACAGGGAAAAGCATTCAGCTTGAAAAATCATTTAAAACTTGAAAAGTAAAAGCCTCAATTTACCCAATTTATGATTAAAAACTGAAGGAAATGATAAAAATCGACTTTTGCCAATGCTGAATTAATTTTTGTATGATGAGAGCAATCAAAAGCAAAGGAGGTGAATCAATGAACCAAGTCGGACTGGTCGGAAGGTTAACAAAGGATCCAGTGTTACGACACTTATCTGAAAATCGCGTGCAAACACATTTTTCACTAGCCATTAATCGCAATTACAAAAACAGTCGTGGGGAAGTGGATGCTGACTTTATTCTTTGTTCAGTTTGGGGAAGGCTGGCAGAGCATATCGTCAAATATTGCGGAAAAGGCTCATTAATTGGGGCAAATGGTCGTATTCAATCAAGATCATTTTTAAATGAAAACAGCACAAAGGTTTTTATAACAGAAGTAGTCGTAGAAGATGTCCGATTTTATCAGCTTAAGCCAAGGGATCGTGATGGGGCTATTGTGTTGCCAAAGCCAACTGATGAGCAGGACGGCTTAGCCGATTTTGTACTACCTGATGTAGAAGTACAATTACCAGTAGTATCGCAATCCTAAATGGTACATACGGGGCAAGTGCAAGCTGTCTGATCCGCCATTTTCCTTCTATACTTGCACCGTAATCAATCAATTTAGAGAGGAATGATGTATACCTTTCATAACGTAGTTCATTGCTGAAGACCGCTCAGCAATGAGCCTTAAACACAACTAAATATTAACATGAAGTAAGTAGGGAAGAAGTAACAAGCAATGTCCGCTGAAAAAAAGAGCGCCAAGAACGTTTTGCTCTTGGCGCACATATATAAATTTTTAGAAATCGAGCGTCATTAAATCACGAAGTTCATCATCTTCTAACTCAGTTAACCATTTGCTTGATTGAATTAGTTCTTCTGATAATGCAGATTTCTGAGCTAGCATTTTATCGATTTTCTCTTCAATCGTACCAATAGTTACAAACTTATGCACTTGTACAAATTGTGTTTGGCCAATTCGATATGCACGGTCTGTCGCTTGATTTTCAACAGCTGGATTCCACCAGCGATCTGCGTGTAGGACATGATTTGCAGCTGTTAAATTTAGCCCTGTTCCACCTGCTTTTAATGAAAGGATAAATATTGGGAAATCTCCTGCCTGAAAAGCCTCAACTAAGCGGTCTCGCTGCTGCTTAGGCATCGCACCTGTTAAGAACGGTGCATCAATATTATATAGTTCGCTAAAACAATGCTGTAGTAATTGTCCCATTCCAATATATTGAGTGAAAATGAGGCATTGCTCGCCGTTGTCCACAATTTCTGTAGCCATTTGCACGATACGTTCTAATTTCGTAGAACGAGTCAGCATTGATTCTGCATCCTCGAAAGGTTCTTTTAAATACAAGGCAGGATGATTACATAATTGCTTTAGCTTACTGAGCATCTTTAAGACGCGTCCCTTTTTTTGAAAGCCTGTTAATTGCTCGAGCTGATCGAGCGTCTCTAATATATATCCTTCATATAGAGAGGCTTGCTCAGTTGTTAATGGGCAATAATCGTGAGACTCTTGTTTATCTGGTAAGTTAAGCTGTAAGTGTGGGTCACGTTTTGTACGACGAAGTAAAAACGGTTGAATTTTTGTACGTAACTTCTGTTTATGTGACTCTGATTCATCTCGTTCTACCGGTAAAATAAATTCTTCATTAAAGCGACCGAAGCTACCTAAATAGCCTTTATGGATAAAGTCAAAAATTGCCCATAGCTCAGATAAACGGTTTTCCACCGGTGTACCTGTTAAAGCAATATGATGCGTACCATTTAATTTACGAATAGCTCTTGATTGGAGGGTTTGCATATTTTTAATATTTTGAGCTTCATCCAGTACAACTGTTGACCAGTCTACTTCCTGTAAAAACTCAGCATCCTGAGATACGGTGCCGTAAGTAGATAAAATCACATGTGGTTTTTCTCTTTTTACTAGCTGTTTAAAAGCATCCTCCTTTGCTCGATTCGCCTGATAATGCGTATGCACAATCAACGAAGGAGCAAAACGGGCAAGTTCCTTTTGCCAGTTGCCTAACACTGAAGTAGGACAAATAATTACGGCTGGCTTTGTATCTTCAGTTGATTCATAAAGATACAGCAAATATGAAATAAGCTGAACCGTTTTACCAAGACCCATATCATCCGCTAAGCACGCACCAAAGCCTTGTTCGCGCATGAAGACAAGCCATTCGAAACCTTCATGCTGATAAGGCCGTAATTCAGCCTGTAAAGCTGTAGGAACGGGTACTGTAGGAAGTCCTTTTTTCTCTTGAAGCTGCTCCATATAGGATTTAAGCGATTGTTGCAATTCAAATTCAAAAATCGGGTCATCCCGCATTTCATCATCGGCATCCTCTTCTTCAAGAGGTAAGGATAAATCCTCTGGTAGCTCTCGAAATAGCAATTCACGAACAGTCCAGCTTTCGTCTTCTGCTTGCTGCATCAAAGTACGCATCTCTTGCATCCAGTTTGCATCGACTCTAAACCATTCAGTACCTATACGAATGAATTCGCGTTTCTCTTCCACAAGCTTTTTAAATTGCTCAGGTGAAATGGACTGACCATTCATAGAAAACTGCCATTTGAATGTTAAGATATCATCTAGTCCAGCAACTTTCTTTGTCGATACATTGCCAGTACTTACACGAACACGCATTTTTGACTGTTTTAAATCCTTAAGCCAAGCCGGTAATACAACGTCAAAGCCGAGTGCCTGTAATCTTGCTAAATCTTCACGTAAAAATGTTCGAACTTGTAAATCCTCAAGCATAATACGGATGAAAATATCGTTACTTACATCTTCAATAGAAAGAAGATCTACAATTTGACCTTGTTGTTGTTCAATAGCTTTAGCATACATTTCCCATTTTGCTGGTAGAGCATCAGCGATTGGTAGTGACTGCTTTCGCATAGCAGGCGTCCAGTAGTTCTTAGCTGTAGCCGTGCTCAGTACTGTTTCTAAAAGCCAAACATCAGAATCTTCCTCAGGCTCACTTAAGCGTAGAGAGACTTTAACTGTACCTGCTTGTCGTTCCTGGTCTAATGGCCAGCCACCACGCAAGAAAAATGGCACTAGCTTTGGTAAATCAGACAGTATAAGACCTGCTTGTGCCAGTTTTTGCTGCACGGCAGTTTCTAATAAAGCTGTTTCAACACCATCCAGAGGGAATGTTAGCGAGGAAAAATCATCTGCAATAACAGCGTGTGACCAGAGCGATGGCTCCTGCCAATACGTTTGTAAAGCAGACGCTTTTTCTAGCAATACCTGACTTTCTGAATTTACACCTTGCCATTCAATAAAAGGATGTAGATAACGCTGTGAAAAAATATCAAGGAGCTCAGAAGTTGAAACCTCAATAGTAAGCTCTGAACGATTGGTTAATATCCCATAGACATTCGCTTCATAGTTAAAAAATAATGAAGAAATGAGTGAGTCTGCGTCCATTGCTGCACCATCAGCAGTAAACCCCTGTAACGTAAAATATCCTTCCTGTGCAGCATGAATACGAAGCTGTAATTTTTTTGAAAACGGGGAAGGAGCATTTATAGTCATCATACTAAGTTTCCTTTCTCAATTTCTTCTTGTAATGCACGGAGTCGTTTATACTCTGCACGAATGGTTTGCATATATGTTTCGAAATAAGCAGTTTTACCAGCACGCTTTGCTGCACTGCGCATACTTTTCCAAATTCGTACAGCTTGCTTATAGTTCATACGTGATTTTTGTGTAATTTCAGCCATGGCATATAGATGATATAAGGGCAATACTGTTGCAGGAGCTACTTGAAGCACATCCTTTAATCCGCACATTTCTAAATAGGAAAGAGATGAGAGGTTTAGCTGATGAAGGGCTGCCCAATCACGATAACGTCCTTTTTTAATAAGAAAGAACGAAAACGGCTGAAGCCCGTAAACACCAAATGCACTATATAATGTAGCTTCCTCTTCCTCTGTAAGCTGTATGTCTTCGTATAAAAGCTGGAATTGCCGTACGTATTGAGCTCGCTTTACAACTGGCACAGTTTGTTGTAAAAAGACTTCGGTAAATGGTAGCATCGCACGTAAAATGATGGTTTGAGCAAGTGATTCACCAGCACGTTTTGCAAATGTAGCTAGTTCAAAAAGGTCCTGCATTTGTTGTACATCAATATGAGCAATTCTTTCTTGTAATAAACTTTCTTTTTGTAGCAGTACATAAAATAGCAGTTGTAAGGACTGCAAGGAAATCTCAGATGAAGGATTCTCAAGGTTATTGATAAGTTCTAATTCCTGTTCGCGTCGTGGCTTTTCATAAAAAAGCACTGCCCAAAGCAGCATATAAATTTGTAGTCGATCCGCAAACAATCCTTGTCGTTCCAATAAAAAATTCCTAACTAATTCCTGAATCGCATCATAGAATGGGTCAGTGGCAAAAAGTCGTGATCGACCCGTTAGCTCGGTCAAAATACTTTCGAATGATTGGACGCTTTGATCAATAAAATATTTCATATAAGGAGAATCCAACGAATGTCCTTTTGTCTCATTTAAATGACGCCATATTGTATTAAAGATCGATAGCTCCATAAAAAGCTTATAAAGTGGCTGCCACTCGCGCTCAAATGGCATATGCCGTTGAAGTCGCTCCAGTGCATCCGACCGTATAGCTGAAAGGCCATACCCTTCTAGAATACGCCCAGGTGGTAATAAACGTTTCATAACTTCATTGACCATCAATTGCCAGCTTTCTGGACTTCGTTCATCTGCTAATGATTTTAATTGCACTGATTTTTGCGCACGCCAAGCGCTTGACCAATTTTGCACAGAATCAAAATACTGATAGAGGGCAAGCAATGCGCCAACTTGATGTCTGCACCATTTCAGCTGAGGACAGTTACAGCTCAACTCTTCTTTGGCAAAATCAATTTCTACAGAAGCAGGTCTGACATCCTGTACGCTTGCATATAATATAGAACTCGCTCCATTAAAACGTTCAAAGACAACTGATTTATTCCGCACTGAAAAAACAGCACGACGCACTAGCTCTTCGTCTTCAGTAGAGGAAGGATGTAACGCCTGTTCAGCTTCCTGTAATTTGGCAAGGATAAATTCTTGGTGTTCCTTAGCTAATTGGGCAATAGACAATGCCATAACCTCACTCCTTTCAAAATGTATAGCTAGTGATCATGTAAGTATAAAGAAAAAAAGACTGTCCTTCCATTATACGATTAAAATGCGTCCATGATAAGTCGAATGATTCGAAAGAAAAAAATCAAGGAGAAGATAGTTAACAAGGTAATTTATTTATGTTAAAATCTGAATAATCAGATAAATAAGGAGGGATGAAGGATGATGCAAGTTCAATATATGAAGCCGTTTTACACGAAGATTACTGGAGATAAACTGCGTCTAGTATTTGCTTATCAATATTTCTCTATATTAAAAGAGAATGAGATTTTCCATTTCATTCCCATTGAAGGTAAAGAGATGATTATCAACTTGAATACACAGCAAATTGAAAATATATCTGAGGTGTTTGTTTTCCAGAAAGGGAATCGTTTTATCCGACTACCATTATATCAATTATTATTAATTACAAATGTTCATGACCATCTAGCACCGATTCTTGAAAGCGCTACGCCAAAGCCCCAGTTACCACTTGTATCTTCAGTGACTGTTGGCGAAGTAGATCAGCTCATTACAGAATTGGAGCAGAAAAACATTGATTATTTAATCGATCAGGCATTACTAGATCAAAATAGAGATCTCTTTTTTGAACTACTACAACAAAAGAACCATCAACTCGGAGGTTTCCAAAATTGAATACACGGTATTTTATGTAAGCACCCTTTCTATATAAATGAAGTGGGTGCTTTTATCTTCAGAAAGACTGCCACCTCTGAAGGTGATGAGGTTCCTGATGAAATAGGGAAACACGGGGTAAGAACGTCAAAACGCCTTAGAAACCAACATCATGATGTCGCTACGCTTTAGCACAAAAACCACCTTGTTGCTGTCGCTAAGTTAGCACTGTACTTTCGCACAAAAACCATTGCTTCCTTAAAGCCCACACGGATGTTAAATGGCATGAATGGTGCGGGCACAATTACACCAGAGCAAAATCCATATGGGTCTAAAGTCGAAATCATAAAAGCGGATGAGAAGCTGTTACTATTTAGGGCTTACTAAATTAGAAACGATTACCAAAAAGAGTTAAAGAGAATGTCACAAAGACCGATATACTTAACAATAGGGGGTGGTGAAATGATGATTGGGAAGTGGTCAGCAACGGGGATGTCCATTTTAAATAATATGAATAGACATTACGGGGCAATGAGTAAGGCAATGCTTCGAATTTCTTCTGGCTACCGTATTAATAGTGCTGCTGATGATCCAGCGGGACTTGCGATTTCTGAAAAAATGCGTGCGCAAATTCGTGGTTTGAACATGGCTGCGAAGAATATCCAAGATGGTATTTCACTTGTTCAAACAGCAGAGGGAGCATTGAATGAAACACATGATATGATTCAGCGCATGCGGGAGCTTGCAGTCGAGGCAGCCAATGATACATTAACGGATAGTGATCGGGAGAAACTCGATTTGGAATATCAGGAATTAAAAAAAGAAATTCAGCGCATCTCGAAGGATACGGAGTTTAATACGAAGACATTGCTAAATGGGGATTATGCTACGAACGGTATTAAAATTCAGGCAGGTGCTAATTCAGGTCAAAGTATCGAGATGTATATTAACGACATGGGTGCTGGAGCACTGGGCTTGGACGATACGACATCTATTGCAACTCGTGAAGATGCTGATAAAGCTATTTCCTCAATGGATGAGGCTTTAAAGCGTGTATCAAGTGAGCGCTCAAGACTAGGTGCCTATCAAAATCGTCTAGAGCATGCTTATAATGCGAATGTAAACACGGCAGAAAACTTACAAGATGCGGAGTCTCGCATTCGTGATGCAGATATCGCCAAAGAAATGATGAATATGGTGAAGGCTCAAATTCTAATGCAGGCAAGTCAATATGTACTTTCAATACACATGCAACAAGCACAATCGATTCTCAAACTACTCGAAAGCGGAACAATGAGGAATCCCCGATACTAAAGGTGATTCCTTTTTAGTTGGGGTTAAGAGTGGAACAATCGCCTATAAAAAAGAGAACCGATGATTAATTACGAAAATCGCTGATAAACCTAACGAAATTCAAATAGAAAAGGAAAGAATTGATTGATCATAAAACCCTTTGCACCATCCCCATTGACTAAAGGACTTCAAGCTCTAGTGACTCGGTTAAAGCCCACGTACCCACAATATCAAAATCTTCAACATTAACTCAAAAATAAAGAAGCGGGCGATTTTAGTGAGCAGTATGTTATGAAGGAGCTACAGCAAATAGCACTGCTAAACGATTGTCACATTTTCCACAATGTAATATTTCCCTCTGTTCTTCCCAGGCAAATTGATATTTTACTTATTGTCCCCAACGCTATCATACTATTAGAAATAAAAAATATCCTAGGAACTGTACATTTTAAAAATGACCTACGTCAGCTTATTCGTAATCTGGAGCGATTCACGTTTTTACGCATCCTGAAATTCATCTTGAACAGTATATTCGAGGGATGAAGTATTTCTTAGACACCCAGCATGTTTCGATATCCATTTATGGAGCGGTTGTTTTCCTTTTTAAAAATGTAAATATGCATCGAGAGGACGGACGATTGCCGATTTTTATGGCATTTCTGTATCAATATATATAGATAAGTAGAGAGACGACAACTATGACAGATATCAAAAATGTTATTTTGTCACATTTGCAGCACAGAACGCCGTTTCCGCTATGCCAATACTATAAAATTGATACCTCTGCTTTGTATCGGGGTGTTTATTGTGAAAACTGTAATCAGTTTGGGGGCGAAATTGCGCATGACTTGGTATTGTCAAAGTTGAAAATTTCAATGTCAAAATGCACATATACGAGCACTAATAGATTATCACATGCTAGTAGGGGATACAATGTCGAACAGTGATTGCCGTGAGTTTTTGAATATAGGAAGTCAGTATGTAGCAAAACGGCCTTTACAAAAATTAAATTTATCAAGGACTGGGCCTAATCGAATTAGGAAGTACCATTTGTCCAGCTTATATGGGGATTCGCCGCTAAAAGTGTGAGTTGCGCCGCTAACCAACGGGGGAATGCCACCAAAACATCAAATTACGCCGCTAACTTACAAAACTTTTGCTAATCAGACACAGAAAACAGCTTCAAAATAACAAATTGATTCACACTTTCACCTGAAAGATGTATACTATAATGCAGAACAAAAATGCATCACGCATTTACAGAACATATAATTTAACTACTCGTTTTGAAAACGGAAGGAAGAATAGAGAATGACTAAATCAATTTGTGTCGTTGGACTTGGCTACATCGGTTTACCAACGGCTGTAATGTTTGCCAACCACGGCATAAAAGTACATGGGGTGGACGTAAACCCAGCAGCAGTAAAAAGTATTCAAGAGAAAAAGCTTCACATTGAAGAAAATGGATTACAAGAGCGCCTGAACAAAGCAGTAGATGAAGGTTTCTTAACGGCGTCAACGACACCACAAGAAGCGGATGTATTCATCGTTGCAGTTCCGTCGCCAATTAATCCTGATAATACAGCGAACCTAGAATATGTACGTCAAGCTACGGCTTCGATCGTGCCATTCTTGAAAAAAGGTGACCTTGTCATTCTTGAATCGACAGTACCACCGAAAACTGTAGAGCACATTATGCTACCAGAGTTAATCAAAGCAAATCTTGAATTTGGTATAGATTTATTTGTAGCACATTCACCAGAGCGTGTTATTCCTGGTCGCATTTTTGAAGAATTAGTGAATAACGACCGTATCGTTGGTGGGATTGATGAGAAGTCTGCACAATTGACAAAAGAGCTTTATCAAACATTTGTGAATGGTACAATTCACCTTACAGATGCAACAACAGCTGAGTTAGTAAAAGTAATGGAAAACACTTACCGTGATGTCAATATTGCGTTTTCTAATGAGCTTGCAAAATTAGCAGAGAAGCTAGATGTAAACATTTGGGAAGCCATTAAATTTGCGAACTATCACCCACGTGTAAATGTTCACTTCCCAGGTCCTGGTGTAGGAGGTCACTGTATCGCGGTTGACCCTTGGTTCTTAGTTGAGCTAGGTGGCGAGACAGCCCAAATTATTCACTTATCTCGTAATACAAATGACAGTATGCCAAGCTTCACAGCACAAAAAACACAAGCAATCTTAAATCAAAACAAAATTGCTGGTGGCAAAGTAGCTGTGCTTGGACTAGCCTTCAAAGGAAACGTAGATGATATGCGCGAAAGTCCATCTACAATCGTTATTGACGAGTTACAAAATCTTGGATTAGAAGTTATTTCATATGATCCACACATTAAAGAAAATAAACATGCTACACAAACACAAAGCCTAGAAGAAGCGACAAAAGATGCAGATATCATCGTTGTTCTAACAGATCATAATGAATTCAAGGCATTAGAAGCTGCAGAAATGACAGCAAAATCAAAAATCGTCTTCGATACGAAAAACTGCTTAAAACGCGATAAATGGGAAGAAGCAGGCTTCCAGTTCCACCTTTTAGGAGATGCGAAAAACCGATGAAAGAAAAAGTACTTGGCATCAATGTCAATACGGAAGGCTACGATGAGTTAATGGAAATGGCATTCGAGCGCATTGAGAAAAAACAAAAGGCGCTCGTTGTTGCCATCAATCCAGAGAAGATTATCAAAGCAAAAGAGGACCCTGCTCTAAAGAAGCTGCTTAACGAAGCGGAATTTCAAATTCCAGATGGCATTGGTGTTATCCTTGCTTCTAAAATTCAAAAAGGGCAAATTCGTGAACGTGTTACAGGCGTCGATATGATGATGAAGCTTTGCGAGGAAGCTGCAAAACGTGGCAAGCCTATTTTCCTTTACGGAGGGAAACCGGGTATTGCAGATGCGGCAAAAGCAAAGCTAGAATCATTATTTCCTTCTATTAAAATAGTCGGCACACAGGACGGCTATGAAAAGGACGAACAGAAGGTACTTGACCGCATTAACGAAACAAAGCCCGATTTACTTTTTGTAGCGATGGGCAGTCCAAAGCAAGAAAACTGGATTAATACAAATCGCAATCAATTGCATCCAACTATTTATCAAGGTGTAGGTGGGTCATTCGATGTGCTTGCCGGTACAGTTAAACGTGCACCAGAAATTTTCCAAAAATTTGGCCTTGAATGGTTTTATCGATTAATGAAAGAACCTAAGCGTATCAAGCGTCAAATTGCGCTTCCGTTGTTTTTATTGGAAGTGGCTAGGAAAAAACGTCAATAATTTTTAAAAATTGGTATTGTCGTTTTATATTGAAAGTGTTAGACTGTACGTGTATAGGAATTTCCTCTATGAAATAAATAGAATTCCCTGCAAGGAAACAACGGTTGGTAGCCCAAGCGAAAAAAGCTCAAGCATGTACATGCTTGAGCTTTTTTCGTGTATAAAAATATAATTCTACACTTGAGTACATGAACTTCACAGTACAGCCCCCTAAAAATCTTCAAATAGTACGCCCTACAATGTATATAAAAGTAAAAAGTATTTCCAATTTTAATACCGCTTAAAATAGATAGGAAACCTATAATTGGTTATTGTTGTAAAAAGAATGAACATTTTAGGTGTTAGTTCCATATTCTTGTTGGAAAAGATGTTCAAAAACACTTGAAAAATCAGCTTAAATAGATAACAATGGTAAAAGAGAGTTGCATGCCCATGTTTTTCCGGAAATGAATTAGAAACTTTCCCAAAATATGATTGACAACTTTTAGGGATACAACTATACTTTTATGTGTAGTTGTTTATTTACTGCATTTCTATGTATTTGTAGTAGAGACATAATTTATGAACTTAGAGGAGGAAATTTTTCTATGGCTAACCAACCAAAGAAATACAAAAAATTCGTAGCAACAGCTGCTACAGCTACATTAGTAGCATCTGCTATCGTACCAGTGGCTTCTGCAGCAGGATTCACAGACGTAAAAGGTAATTCTCATGAAGAAGCGATCAACGCTCTAGCTGAAGCAGGTATCATCAATGGATACGCTGACGGCACATTCAAACCAAACCAAGATGTAAATCGTGGTCAAGTAGTAAAATTATTAGGCCGTTGGTTAGAGACTGAAGGTTATGAAGCTCCAGCTGACTGGGATACAAAACAATACTTCAACGATCTTCCATTAACAGCTGAAAAAGAATTAGTAAAATATGCTGCACTTGCTAAAGATGCAGGCGTATTCGCTGGTTCAAACGGCAACTTAAACTTCACACAAAACATGCAACGCCAACAAATGGCAGTTGTTTTAGTGCGTGCTATTAACGAAATCTATGAAGTAGATTTAGTGAAAGAGTACAAAGCTGCTAAATTCACAAGCGAAATCGCTGACTTAGACAAAGCTTTCTCTGCTGAACAACGTGAAGCAATCACTGCTTTAGAGTATGCTGAGTTAACAAATGCTGCTAACCTACCAGGTAAAGCATTCAACCCAACTAACTCTATCACTCGCGGTCAATTCGCTTCATTCTTATACCGTACAATCAACCTTGAAGTAACAGCACCTTCAAAAGCTGCTGTAAAAGCTATCAACAACACAACTGTTGAAGTAACATTTGACGAAGAAGTTGACAACGTACAAGCTCTTAAATTCGAAATCAAAGATTTAGAAGTTAAGAACGCAGCTGTAAAACAAACTAACAAAAAAGTTGTTGTTTTAACTACTGCACCACAAACAGCTGACAAAGAGTACACTGTATCTCTTGCTGGCGAAGAAATTGGTAAATTCAAAGGTGTTAACGCTGTAATCCCAACTAAAGTTGATTTAGTTGAAAAGTCAACTCAAGGTAAACTTGGTCAACAAGTTACTCTTAAAGCACAAGTAACTGTAGCTGAAGGTCAAAACAAAGCTGGTATCCCAGTAACATTCTTCATCCCAGGTTCTGCTAACGGAGTAAAAGCTCCTGTGACAGTTGAAGCTGTAACTAACGAAGAAGGTATCGCTACTTATTCTTACACTCGTTACGCTGCAACAGAAGATACAGTAACTGTGTACGCTAATGGTGACCGTTCTAAATTCTCAACTGGCTATGTATTCTGGGCTGTTGATACAACATTGGCTATTACTGAAGTAACTACAGGCTCTACTGTCAACAACGGAGCTAACAAAGTTTACAAAGTAACTTATAAAGACCCAGAAACTGGTAAACCAGTATCGGGTAAAACATTAAACGTTTCTGTTAAAGAAAACATTGATGTAACTGTTGATAAATTACAAGATGTAACTATTAACGGTGTTCGAGTTGCTCAAACTAGCTCTTCAAATATTGATGCTGCTCAAGTTACAACTGATTCTAAAGGTGAAGCTACATTCACTATGACTGGTTCAAATGCTGAAGTAACTCCTGTAGTATTTGTTGGTGAGACAGGTACTGGTAAAAATGTTAAACAATATAATGCTTCTGCATTACAAGTAACAGCTGCTAAAGTTAAATTTGGTGCAACACAAGCTGATTATTCTCTTGAAGTAACTCGTGACGGTGGCGAAGAAGCTGCTACTACATTTGAAAACGGACGTAAATATAAAGTCGTTGTTAAAAATAAAGATGGTAAACTAGCAGCTAATGAAACAGTAAATGTTGCATTTAACGAAGATATCGATGGCGTTATTTCTACAACTACAGATGCTAAATTTGTTAAAGTTGAAGACGGAAAACAAACTGGTTGGGAAACTAAATATGATAAAGATGCAAAACAAATCATTGTAAAAACTGACTCAAAAGGTGAAGCTACTTTTGTTATCGGTAATGACAGAGCAAACTCATATGGTACACCAATCGTTTGGATCGATGTAAACTACCAAAGCGGAAAAGTTGGTACTTTAGATAAAGGTGAACCATCAGCAATTGCACCAATTTCTTACTTCCAAGCTGCAACTATCGATGGATCTAAATTAGTTGCTAAAGATGGCAAAGGTGAAGAAGCTTCTAAATTCGTTGGAAAAGACCCAGCTAAATTTGAAGTAGTTCTTGTGAACCAAAGTGGTAAAACAATGAAAAACTCTGGATACACAACTCCAGACGTATCTTATTCTATTGAAAATACTGGCGCTAACGAACTTAAAGTAAAATATACTTATAATAAAGTAGAAAAAGTTCAAGAAGTTGGTTCAAATCGTACTATTTCTGTAATTGCTGATAATGGTACAATTGAAGTATTCTCAGACGAAAATAAATCTTCTTCAGTTAAAGTTCTTGCTACAGGTATTGCTAAGAAGTATGAGGGAGATAAAGTTGTAAAAGAATTTGCATTCAGTGCTAAAGAAGCAACAGCTACATTCACTTCTACATCTGAAGTAACTAACTTATTTACTGGCGATATCAAATCATTCAATACTGATAAGAAAACTGTTGTATTCACTGATGCTAAAGGTGATAAAGATGCAGTAAAATACGCTGGTGAAACTGGTAAAACATATGTATTTAAAAATGTAAATGGTGCACCGCTTTCTGAAGAGCAATTTGTACAAATTCTTAAAGATGCTAGTTCAAGTGTAAAAGCAACTTACGAAGTAAAAGATAATACTGTAACATTCTATCTTCTTGCTGTTAATAACGGTGGCGATAAACCAGTTGATACAGAAAAAGTAAAAGAAGATGATAAAGCAGAATTAGAAAAAGCAAAAGCTGCTTTAGCTGCAGCAATTAAAGCTGAAGAAGATACTAAACTAGTTGAAGCAGATTACACTGCAACTACTTGGGAAGTATATGCTAAAGCATTAGCAGCAGCAAAAGCTGTAGACGTAACAAAAGCTTCAAAAGCAGATATTGAAAAAGCTACTAAAGACTTAGTAGATGCAAAAGCTGCATTAGTAACAAAAGCAGCAGAAGCAGATGCTAAAGCTAAAGAGGCAGTAAAAGCAGAAGCTGCAAAAATCACTACTGCTCCATCAATTAATGCTGGTAAATTAGATTTACCAACAGTTGACGCAGGTTATACTGTAGCAATCAAATCTTCTAGTGATACAGCAGTTATTAAATTAGATGGTACAGTTACTCCAGATGCAGCTGATAAAAAAGAAGTTGATGTAGTATTCACTGTAACATCAAAAGATGGAAAGTATTCTGCAGATTCTGTAGCAATTAAAGTAACTGTTCCTAAAGCTCCTTAATAAAACTAAACGAAACGTTACTTAATAAACTAGCTTGCTAGTGAAATAAGTAGATTACGACCCCATTGATTTAACTTTAAATAGTTAGACTCTATGGGGTCTTTTCTAACTATCGATCTTGTATTCATCAGGGAAGTTCTGATGCGTGGGAAACAGTTCCGTTTGCTCACGAGCCTAATCCTCCTGCATCCAGTGCGAGTGTCTGTCCATTTAAAACTTTTTCACATTTTCGTGGGTTATTATTAGGGTTAGGATAGAACCAAAGTATACATAAAAGGTAATAAATAAAAAGTTAAAGATATATTATTATCTTGATATAGAATGAAACAACTTCAATTTCTTTGTTAGAGGAATTGAAGTTGTTTCTATTTAGGAGGAGAAGATTATTATTATGAATCATTTTTTAGACAGTATTACTGTGCAGCAACCATTGATGGAAGTAGATGAGTTTATTGGTGTAGACCTGATTGACAATTTAATTTTATGAACCGATTGTTTAAAAGAATAGGGCTACATGTAGTACAGGAGGAATAAGAAGATGGAGGAATTACAACGTTTTATAGAAGGCATTAATAAGCTAATTGGTAAAATAATATCAATCAATTGATCAAGTAGGTTATGAGTCACTTCTTTTTGAAAAAGAAGAAATCGATGAAAGGTTAATTCCTACAACAATACTAGCACCGTTACCAGAGCCTATTGTGACATCATCAGTAGATTATACAGATGAAGAAGGTAACTACTATTTGTATTTATCTGTGTCCCGTGATGAGATAAATAAACCACCTTATGAAATATGGTTAGTCAATGGTGAAGCAATTCCTGATGTTTTTGGAGGCAGTGAAGATGTACGTTAGAAGATATGTAAGTATACAAGTGAATGGTGATACGTACTACAGAGAAAAGAATGTCATCGGCTATTACGGTGTATTTCTATGTACACCACTAGAACCATTTGAGATTGTAGAGGAAGTAACGATAGAAGTCGCTGAAATACTTTACTTGGTCAATCGAATACAAGATGTAAAACTTCGGAGTATTATCCGTCATTACATTGCCTATTTAGAAAAAATAGTTATCGCTAAAGAATGCGATAAGATGAGTTACTGAATTGAACTCACGACATTTCTAATGAAAAACTGACGACATTAGTAAATGCCCATTGCATAGATAAAGAGAAGTGCATGCGACACATAGCATGTGCTATTTTTGTGTGCCTAAAAACAGACGACATTATTATATAACTGTCGTGAGAGGTGAAAAAGAATATTTGAAAGGTGGTGATATAGATGAATCCTTGGGCACAACTAGCGGCAACCGTAGTGATAGCTGTAGTAACAGAAGTAGCAAAAGAAATTATTGAAGGAGATTAAGTATGGTAAAAATATGTTCGTGTTTATTAAAAGATAAACGTTGTAGACGTTGCAAATTAGGGTTATTTGTTAAGTGGTAATATTCCTTGCAGGGAATTATTTTAAAGTAATGGTCGAAAGACTGTTGCTTCTTTTTTGGGGGTGATGAAAATGGAAGTTTCAATACTAATGCTATTCAAGGAATGGTTAGTAGAAGAAGGTAAAGCAGTGAAAACAATTGAAAGCTATACGACAGATGTACGGCTATTTCAAAATTACTTATTAGAAAAGGATGTTGATCCAGAGGTGTTACTTACACGTTTTCTATTCGTAGAGTATAGGGAGCATTTACTAACAGAAAATTTATCTGTGACATCTATCAACAAAAAGGTTATCAGTCTCAAAGTATTTAATGATTGGTTATTTGAAAATGGATATGTAGATGCATTGTATATCAAACTGAAGAAGGACAAAGTCAAAGTAGCTGCTGGTTCTGAAGCTGAGGAGAGTGTACTAACGGAGCAACAGGGGCAACAATTCCTTTTTCATCTTGAAAAGGAATCAGAGCGAAATAAATTGATTGGTTACTTATTACTTTATACAGGAGTTCGAGTTAGTGAGCTAGTCAGCATTAAACGAGCAGACATCGATCCAATCGAAGCCGTATTAACGGTGAGGGGTAAAGGTGGCAGGCTGCGAGAAGTGCCCTTACGACAAGACCTACTGGAGTATCTGCAAGCCTACCAAAAGGGAGAGTGTGCCGAGCATAGACACCATGAAAGCCAATTTCTACTGCTCAGTCAGAGAGCAACGAGAGTGCACAGAGACGCCGTCAGACGATGGTTGGGGAACGCAGGAGAGAAACTTGGCTTCCACATACATCCACACATGCTACGGAATACATTTTGTACATTGCTACGCGTTTGTATAGATCCATTGAAGAGCGCTTGCACGCTACAAAGCGTGAGTGAAACGCGCGGTAGGAGCACACCGATGTGGTTTGTACCTAGTTCGCGGAAAGCGAAGGATTTTTACCATATATAAATAAGTTAGAATTCTTATGAAGGAGCTTTCAGACAACAACTTGTAGATTACTTATTTTCTTCAAATTAGCTCATGCTGGTTCGAGCGGGCTGAAAGTAGTTCAATAATAGGGTGCTGACTTTCTTGAATAGCTACTAGTCGATTTACTTTTTCGTTCGTCTCTAAAATAGTTAGTTTGATTGGTTGCTGCTCAAATTCTATTATTTCAAGACGGTTCTCTACTGATGCTGAATAATTTGCTTTAGTTTGCTTCAAACTTCCTTCATCGATTTCACCTTTCTTCTACTAAATGTATCTGTTTCGTTAATCTCTCTCTATATAATATAATCCCCCTCGTATAGTAAAAACTAGCTTACAAGTATCGCCATTGCTTTCATCGACAAATTGTGACAGACTTAAATGAGATACAAAAGTTTTAGGAGAATGTTTTGTGATTAAAGAGTGGGATTTACTACGCGTGGTGGCGTGTTTATCTATTATATTATTACACACTTCTTCATGGATTATTATGGAGGTAGGTGTAGAGCCAGAACAGACGTTTTATCTGTTTTTACGGATTGCGCTGTGTTATGCGACGCCGACGTTTATTTTATTGTCTATTTTAATTTTGGCGAATCGTTATCAGGATAAAATACCGAATAACTTTTGGTTGAATAGAATTCAATATATTTTTCTGCCTTTTTTAATGTGGGCAATGCTTGATTCGATACTTGTAGAGTTAATTTACCACAATGGATTAATATGGGAAAAGTTTATCCGCAATGTTGTATATAGTGAGTTTGTAGGATGGTTTGTTGTGGTCATGATGCAGCTATATGCAGTCTTTGCGTTAATGAAACGTTTTAAGTGGTCTATGGCTTGGTTTCTACCGTTATGTGTGATGATAACGCTTATTCATCATTCGGTAGTTTTATTGCCATATCCATATTTTGATGAGAATTCAATTATGTTTCGTTTACTCTTTACGGGCTGGCTTGGTTATTTTGCGATAGCTTATGCGATGGGTGTGTATTATACACAAATCGCCGCGCTTGTGAAAAAGTATCGTTACACGACGATTGTGTTGTTCATGTTCTCAGCTGCCTTTTTATACATCCGTCTGTTACTCGGTTATACAGAAACGCATTCGAGACGACTTGATTTAATACCACTTGTTATAAGTGTTACCTTGTTGGTAATTGCTTGGGGACAGTCGATACCTTATACAAAAACAGTTCAAGTGCTAAGTCGCTATGCGTTTATGATCTATCTCATTCATTGGGAGGTTCTGCGGCTATCAACAGGCTGGTTTGTAGAGCATTTTAATAGTACCCTAGTTCGAGTGCCATTACTAATGCTGTGGACGATAGCTGTTTGTATAACGGTGACGAAATTGATTTCTATGCTTCCATTTAGTCAGTGGGTAGTTGGGAGATTAAAAAAGCGTACCACATAGGAAAAGCAGTGATTTCTTTATTAGAAATCACTGCTTTTTTGTATCGCCGGTAGGCAAAATGGACTTCATTTGCACTGCTAAGGATAGACGAATCTCAGTAAATGATTCAACCGCTAAAAAGTGAAATTTGTGAAACCACTACTCTGGCATCAATTTTAAATTGCGGTCATTGTAAGCAAGTACGACGTAGTCTGGATGCAAGCTTTGTAGATAAGAGATAACATCTTTATCCAAGTAACGTAAATCTAAAATCGTCAGCTTTTTAAAGTGACTTGCAACGTGAAACTGGATGCTATTAAAGTATGAATCTTTGATAACGACAACATGATTATCGCTGTCATAGTGATTGTTGACAATTGTGAGTTCTGCAAAGTCGCGACTATAGGCATCAGCATAGGTTACGACTGTGTCGGGACTCATTTTTTTTGCACGACCGTATACTGCATCGTACGGAGCCGTGACGTCACCCTCAATTGTACCGTCATAGATTGTAAATTGTGTTGGGAAGGAAACCGGCTCGTTGTAGCAAATTTGATCGTGGTTATTGACGGTCATGTACAAAATTTTATTCCATGAGCCAGCAAATTTATTCTGTAAGCAATAAGTATTAGCTTCCTCGTATGGAATCGGCTCAATGGATTCACCGAGTCGCGCGTTCATTGTTTTTATAAGTGCCTGATAACCAGAGAATGCACCACGTATTGTCCAGTGATGATCAGTTTTGAAGAAGTTACGTTCGACAGAAAAGTCGTTCTTCATTTCATCAAAGAGACGAACATTGTCTACGCCCGCAGCAGTTATAAGCTCATGTAGGCGAACATTATTGACAATTCCAGCGTCATCAGGCATATAGCTTGGGCTTGGCTCACGTGAGTAAGTCGCCTTTGCTGGTAGTGAGTAAAACGTAAACGGGATATTTTTTTCAGCAAGTCCTTCGCTTAGCTTTTGTAAATCTGAGGCGAAGGAAGCTAGCTCTTTATCAGATTTTGCTTCAGCAGGCTTTGAAATAATCCAGCCGCTTTTATCATCAACTGCGTACTTATCGTTTAAGTAGGTTTTCCCCATTGCACGTTGGAAGTAAACATAGTTGCGCATCCATGTATCGCGGGCAGGGAATTGATCGGAAATATATGTTTCTACTTGTTTTGACCAAGCCCCAGAGAAGATCTCTTGTGGGCTTGGTGAAAGGTTTGCAGATTCTAACGGACGGTTCTCCATTTCAGAATGAGGACGATCCACCGTTAATACATGCACGACGAAGCCAGCGAAAATGATGCAAAAAAAGGTTATTGGTAATAGATACATTTGTATTTTTCGCATGTTGTCCCACCTAGAATCTAAAGTAAATGAATGGATTATGTGTTGCGTTCACTAAAAACATCGTAATAAAGAGCAACAATGCTCCATAGTAAATTGCTTGTACAAGGCGTAGACTCCAATCAAATGACAAGGAGGCCGTTGCCTTTTGCTCACTCCACGTTTGATAAAGTCTATAAATTGGCATAGCGAATATGATCGCTACTACAAAATATAGGGCATAGTCCTTTGCCAGCAAAATCGTTTCGTAATTATACAGCGCCGCATCGGATAACCCAAACATTGTTTTGATAAATGTAAAGGCATATGTAAAGTCATTTGCTCTAAAGAATACCCAACCAATCATAACGATAATAAGAATATAAATATGGCGTACGAAACGAGGTATGCGTTCTAACCATTTTAAAATTACCCATTTTTCAAGGCAAATTAATATTCCGTAATAAAAACCCCATGCCATAAATGTCCAGCTCGCCCCGTGCCAAAAGCCCGTTAACGTCCAGACGATTAATAAGTTTCGATATAATTTCCATTCGTGGCTAACACGACTACCTCCAAGTGGGAAGTAGACATAGTCTCTAAACCAGCTACTAAGCGAAATGTGCCAGCGACGCCAGAAGTCTGTTACGGACTGTGCAATGTACGGATAGTTAAAGTTCTCTTCAAAATGGAAGCCGAAAATTCGTGCCAAACCAATGGCCATATCACTATAGCCAGAGAAGTCAAAATAGATTTGTAACGAGTAAGCTAAAATCCCTATCCAAGCAGTACCTGTTGTTAAATCTCCACCCGATAAGCTGAAAACCTGATCGGCGACTTCGCCCATCGGATTTGCAATCAGTACTTTTTTAGCTAGCCCCTGTACAAAGCGACGCATACCAATCATCCAATCCTCTGTTGTAGAAAGACGCTTTTTAATTTGCTCGGCTACCGTTTGATAACGAACGATCGGTCCGGCCACAAGCTGTGGAAATAATGTAATGAAAAGTGATAAATCAAGAAAATTACGCTGTGCTTTCACGTCTTTTCGATAAACATCGATCACATAGCTAAGTGCTTGGAATGTGTAGAATGAAATACCGATTGGCAGTGGTACAGCCTCCCATTCAATAGGCTTATCCAAATAGTTATTAAGAATGTCCACAAAAAAGCCGGCATATTTGTAATAGCCAAGGATGGCCAAGTTACTCACAATAACAAGCCAAAGTAGCGCTTTTCGTTTGGACTGTGAAACTGTACTTTCAATGATAATCCCCAAAATATAATTGAGCAAAATGGAAATCAACATTAATAGTACATATTTCGGTTCACCCCATGCATAAAAGAACAGGCTGGCCAAAAGTAGAATTGTGTTACGTAGCATCTTCGGAGAGATGAAGTACACAATGAGTACTAATGGTAAAAAGACATATAAAAATATAAGGCTACTAAAAACCATTCCTTCAAATCCTCATCTCTAATAATTGTTTTATTCATTATAGTATCAGAAAAATAACTGATAACATCAAGAAGATTGCTAGTAAATGTCGAAATCGCTGATAGAAAGGCAATAAGGCTGATGACAACGTGAAGTTCGCTGATAAAAAGACAAGAACTACCAATAGCATCAAAAATCGTCGATAACATCACTACAATTGCTGATTAAAAAGTGTATATCTCGCAAGTAATTTTCCAGACGATCAGTTAAATGACAATCGCTAAGAGGCTCCTAATAACTGATAATCAACTAAAAATATGGTAAATATTAATAGAATCAAGGAAATACAAGAATAAATTACCTACCTTATTGTAACGTAAATTCACGAATTGTTCACTAATGGTTTTTAATCAATTGGAAGGTAAAAGTCGAATTTTGTAGAAAATTGGATGGTAAAAATGACATGGGTAAGATGGTATATTTTCCTTGTGACAGTAAGGTTTGTCTGTTAATTTTCAGGATGGTATCTATCGTAACATTTGCACAAAATATGGTTAGTAACCCTTTAAAATTAATGTGTTACCACATTTTTCATTCCAGTTATTTCATTTTGAAATTTATTATCTCGTACTCTTATAATGTAGTCGTAGTCACAAATATTGGCTAATTTATCTAGGAGGTAATTTCATATGAAACAAAAATATAGTAAATGGGTTGTAGGCGCAGCTTCAGCAGCCCTAGTAGCATCAGCAATCGTACCAGCAGCAAGCGCAGCAAGCTTTTCTGATATTGAAAAAAGTGATCACAAGGACGCTATCTTAGCATTAGCAGACGCTAAAATCGTAGCAGGTTACCCAGATGGCACATTCAAACCGAATGCTGTTGTTACTCGTGGTAATGTAACGAAATTCTTAGGAAAATGGTTAGTGTCAGAAAATTATGAAGTTCCTGCAGACTATGCAACAGAAGCTCGTTTCACTGATTTACCAACAACAACTCCTGACAAAGAGTTATTACAATATGCAGCACTTGTTAAAGATGCTGGCGTATTCAAAGGTTCAAACAACCAATTAATGCACACTAATAACATGAGCCGTGAGCAAATGGCAGTTGTTTTAGTACGTGCTATCAAAACTGTTTATAATGTAGATTTAGTAGCTGAATACAAAGAGGCTGACTTCAAATCTGTTATCACTGATTTAGACAAAGTTACAGCTACAGAAAATCGCGAAGCAATCATCGCGTTAGAATATGCTGAAATTACAAACGTTAAAACTGTACAACAGTTCAATCCTAAAAACTCATTAACACGTGGTCAATTTGCATCATTCTTAAGTCGTGCGATTGATAAAATTGGTGAAGAGGCCTCTTTAACTGTTAAAGAAGTTAAAGTTGTAGATGCAACGACATTAGAAGTAACACTTTCTGATGACAAAAAACATACGGTAACTTTACCAACTCCACTTCCAGAAAACAAAGAAACTAAAGTAGAGTTCGAAATCGATGGAAAAACTTATTCTGCTGAAGTTACATATGTAACTGCGGTGAAAGTAAAATCTGTTGATGCAGTAAATGCAAAAACTTTAGCAGTAACATTCAATAAACCAGTTGAAACTGAAAAAGCTAAATTTGAGCTTAAAAAAGATGGCTTCAAATCTAACTTCTCTTCTATTACATGGAACGAAGAAAAAACAGTTGCAACAATTGATTTGACAAGCAAAATTACAAAAGGTGAATTTACAGTTAACGTAACTGGTCTTTCAGAAGAAGCACTAACTGGTTCTGTGAAAACAGAAGACGAAAAAGTTTCTGCTATTGAAATCCTTGGTGAAGTAGCTCCATCAACTGGTGATACTACAGCTACAATCGGTTACCAAGTTAAAAACCAATACGGTGAAGATATTACAAAATTAAACGCTTCATCGTTAACACTTTCTGCAGCAGGTGCTACAAATGCAGTTGCAAATGCAGACGGTTCTATCACGATTACTAAAGCTGGTCTTAAAGAAGGCGACAAAGTTGTACTTACAGTGATCCACGGTGCAACTGCAACTACAGCTACACAAACTGTAACAATTTCTGCTAAAACTGTAGCATCTGATGTAACAATTGGCGCTCTTTACAACAAAGACGGCAAAACGTTAAACGAAGATACTAATTTAGCAAAAGATAAATTCTATCTTCCTGTTACTGTAAAAGACCAATATGGTAAAGAAGTTACTGATGTAAACCGTCTAAACGGTGAGCTTCTTGTAACAAATACAAATCAAGCTGTTGCAACATTCGGAACGTTCGAAAAACAAACAATCGAAGGTAAAGATGTAGTTGTACTTCCAGTTAATAGCATTGTATCAACTGGTGATACAAACGTAATCGCTATTGCTAAAGCAACTGGTAAAAACGGCCAAGCGGTTGTGAAAGTTGCTGAAGGTTTACGTACTGATTCAGTTACATTAGGCGCACCAACAAAAGTTGTTACTGCTGACGCAGACATCCTATTCCCATTATCTGTTTTAGACAAACAAGGTAATGCAATTAAAGATACTACTGTATTAAGCGGCTCTAAAGGTATCACTATTACTGGTGGTACTTTAGTAGAAAAAGACGGCGAGCTTTATGCAAAAGTAGCAGGCGCTAATGTAAAAGAAAACACACCAGTAACTGTTGTTGTAACATCTTCAACTGGTAAAGTTGCAACTCAAACAGTTATCCCTAAATCTACAACTGCACCAAAAGTAATCACTGGCTTAAATAGCAAAGTAAGCACAGCTATCCGTGAAATTGCTGGTGAAAAAGTAGAAATCGCTGCAAAAGACATCATAGTTGAAGACCAATTCGGTCAAGTTATTTCAACTGACGAGCTTCTTGCAAAACTTGCAACAGCAGGCTACACAATCAAAGCATTCACTGATAATGATGCACCATTCACTGTAACTGGTGAAATCAAAGATGCTGTTAACAACAAAATTACAGTAGAATACAAAGCAGGCGCTACTAAAACAACTGCTAATGTAACATTCAAACTTGTAAAAGTTACGGATGATACTGCAATTGAAGCAAGCTCTTACTCTAAACAATTCTCAGTTGTAAAAGATAGCTCATTCACTTCTTATAAAGTAGAAGATATCAAACCTATCTATGTAACTGAAAAAGCAATCCCAACTGGATATGGCAAAGACATCGTAGTAAAAGCAGTAACGGCTAATGGTGGAGAAGTTACACTTAAAGCAGGTTCTGACTACACAGTAAAATCGACAGTTCTTACAAACGTTGCAGATGGTAATATTACTACAGGTGATGCAGCGAACGTAGAATTCGATAAAGATGCAAAAACTTCAACTGCGAAAGTAACAATCACAATCAATGCTACTGGTGAAGAAATCGTGAAAGAAGTAACATTCTCTAACGTTGCTCCTAAAGTAGAAAAAGTAGCTGTAGTAGAAGAAGGTAAAGCTTCACAATACATTGCTGGTGAGGCTGTTAACTTCGTAACAACTTCTTCTTACAATGTAGCTGCTAACTTCAACTTAGATGCATTCTTCAAATTAGCTGACGTAGTTGTTACTGACCAATACGGCGTAATGGCAACTGTTGCTGAAGCTGATGCTGCAGGCGAAGTTAAAGGCCAAGCTAAATTTAATGGTGTTCCAACTGCTGCTACAACATTAACTTTATCTAAAGTTTCTGGTGAAGTAGTATTCAGCAATAACGGTACAGTTGAAGCATCTGCTACTGGTAAAGCTGGAGACGTATTCAATGCTCGTGTGAACATTGGTGGTCAAAGCGCAGATCTTGTAAAAGTTACAGCTAAACAAGACTTCAAAAACTAAGAAATATTTTATAAACAGTGGAGGTTCGAGTCATCGAACTCTCCACTGTTTTTTTGTTTATGATAAAAATTAGGGCGTTGGATAGAAGAGCCGGCACTCGCCGAAATAACAGAGAGCCCCAATTAGCAGCTGAAATGTTTAAGGAAACTTCACATTGTGCCACCCAAACAGTTTAAATGAGATTTTTTTAGTAGTATATTTATGAAATATTTGGATTTACTTCCACGTATTATCATAGTAGGATAGACAAAACATGTTAAGGGGTTGAGCTAGTGATGAATAAGCATACTTTATTTCAAGGCGCATTAGTCGCTGCTTTAGCAACAAGCGCTATTGTAGTAGTACCGACAGCGCAGGCAACAGATACATTTTCAGATGTTGATTACACGAAGGAATATGGTGTGGCGATAAAGGATTTAGCAGCACGAGGGGTTATTAAAGGTTATGTAGATGGTACGTTTAAGCCATTCGCTGATGTGACGCGTGGACAGGCATCGAAGATTTTAGCAGGTCTTCTAGGGCTGGATACCAAAAATGTAATGGACCCGCAATTTACAGATGTAAAACCGGGCGATGAATATTATGGGGCAATCGCAGCTTTGGAGAATGGAGGAATTACTTCAGGCCTTGCAGATGGTAGTTTCGGTGTCAATCAAGCTATTACACGTGAACAATTAGCGCGAATGTTAACAGCGGCGTATCATTTAGAAACTGAGGGGGTTGATGATTCATTACCATTTAAGGATATTGTAAAATATTCGGATGCTTATTACGCAGTCGCTCCATTGTTTGTAAATAAAATAACGAATGGGATTACACCAACTACTTTTGGTGTAAAAGAGACGGTTAAACGTTCGCAGCTTGCGTTATTCATTCACCGTATTGAAACTATGCAGGCTAAACAAGTTACCCAAACATTTACTGCAAGTGAGCTTCATTCAAATAATATTGATGCTTATTATACTAAAGACAATGAGCAAGATTTCTTCCGCATTCTTCGAATAAATAACGAAGTGAAGATTGAGGCTTTGCGAGAGGGATCCGGTACTTTCATACTTATTGGCTACAATATAGATAACGAACAAAATTATGAAATGGTTGAACTACAAAAATATAAAATCGATGTAACAGAAGTAGAAGGAAAACTAAAGATTAACTGTCACCCAACAGATGAAGTTACACCAGGCTCAGCGCTGTTTTCAGAGGAAGATTTAGGCTTTGATCCGAAAAATATTCAGCTAACTACGGCTACTGGTCATGCTATTAGTGATAAAGTTTTCAGCTATAGACCATATAATTTTGATGGCTGGGAGGAAGAAACAATTCCTAAAGGCAGTAGCTATGTGCTGATGTTATCGCAAGCAGGTGACTATATTGCGTCTCTATCTGATAATAAAGGACATTCGGTACGTGTAGGTATCCGTGCAGAATCTGATGGCTATGAATTGTACACAACATCAGCGGTTGAAAAAAACAATGTGTTCATTCCAAAAAGTGAAATTGGCTTCAAGGTGAAAGATTTCAAAATTGAGCAATACACAGGTGCAATGCACGATCATAAAATAGTTGATGTTGAGCTTTCAGCAGATGGTGTAACTGTAAAAAGAGTCGGAAAAGGTGACTCTATTTTTTCTGTCCGTTTGAATGGAGAAAATGGTGAGAAACTATATGTGCACGGTACGATCTATGAGGTAAGTGGTATAGCAGCAATGAACTATGAACTAGTGACACAAGAACAAATGGAAAACTCATCATTAAAGTAAGAAAATAGATGGTGATCGCCGGAAACGCCGGTAGAAATCGAATAATCGCTGATAAAACCAAGTAAATCGGTAATAAACCTCATCGAATCGCCAACAACAGAAAACCTCCCCGAATTTTTCTGGGGAGGTTTTGTATGTCTAAAAGACAATATATTTCACATAGTCTTTCCAACCAATTTCTTTGAAATTTTGCCACTCGATTTTTTTTAGTGGTATTGAACGGAAGGAGCGAGCTAAGATATTGCGTTGTTCATTGGCGATAATAGGTATTCCAGCATCCAGATGGCCTGTGAAGATAGTCGAACCTGCTGTTTTAAAGGCAACATCGATATTCTCAAGGCGTATTTTACCTTTTTCATCAATCGTATAAACGCTATGTTTATCTTTCTTTCCAGACCTTACCCATGCGGAATTCACCTTATACGCATTGGATGCCTCATTTACAGTGATAGAAGCCTTACCAATAGTTGAAAATGGAATGTTTTCTAGCACGTCATCTTGATGCAATATCACCTCGTAGCTTGTAGGCATTGGTAGCTTCGAGGACTTAGCTAGTTCATTTGCCCAAAGTGACTCATTATTCGTTGGTATCTTTTGTTTTTGAACGACGATACCTGATAGATCATTGTCGTAATGTTGCAATTTAAAACTAACCGTCTGTCCATCTTCAACCTTTTGCCATTCATCCTCAGACAAGTAGGCAAGCATTGACTTCTCAGATGAATAAATTTCAAATGTCACCACACCGGCTTCTTCAGTGATTTTTGAGATGACACCATCTACTGGACAAATAACACCTTGACGCGCTTTAACTTGTCCTATTTGTGCATCCATCAATGCTATTTGACGATTGGCCTCTGCGATGTGACGATTCAGTATTGCCACTGCAGTTGATGGAGAAGTTTGTTGACCTAATTCAAATTGAACTGAAACATTTAGCTTTTCACTAATTTGGTCGGTATTAATTGAACTTTTCGGGTCATTGGCATCACCGTATTCAGATTCTATCTCCGCTAGAGCGGATTCTAAATCACTTAATTCGGTTTCGTAAGCAGTGCGTTCTGCTTCAAGTTTTGTCAATTCACCGTCAATTTCCTCTGTTTTATAGGTAGCAAGTAAATCATTGGCATGTACTTCCTGTCCTCGTGTAACACTTATTGCTGCGAGATTTTTCGCATCTGCTGAAATCGTATAGGATTGTGTAGGTGCCACAATTGCATCCTTTTCAACTGTCTCTACACGATCACCCGTAGTAGCTCTTTGAAATTCATCGATAAAGTAGGATCTTGCTACTTTACTATCTCCCTTAAATACAAAATAAGCATTTACACCAATCAATAACGCTATCACAATAATACTTAAAGTTGTCCAAGGTCTAGATTTGATAAAGCGCATCATCCTAACCCCCTTGTAATCCATTCTTGTAGTGGTAACACACTAATCATTCCGATAAAAATAGCCATTACCACATAGAGTCCAATAATTTTTGCTAATAGTGCTTTACGATCTGACAGTTCCCCCCATTTTGAAAGGAATGTGTATTGCACAATAATTGTTAATACAGTTGCTACAGTTAGTTGATTGATTGCAAATAGTACAAAATCCGTATCAATTACTTGCTGTGCTATAGGTGCAAGTGAAAAGAAGGAGAAGTTTGTCGTGTACCCAACTGCATAAAACACAGCGAATAAAATTGTTTTTTCAATAAGTAAAAATACCATTACATAAAGTTGTACCTTCTGAATCCATTTGTATGGAATGTCTGTTAATAGATGTAACAAGTATGTAACGCCATAATAATGGAAGCAATAATAGATGATTCCCCAAGCAATAACCCCAACCATTGATAGTAAACGGGCTGTATAGTATTCATCTGGGTGATTCGATGCAAATAATGTTGTTAAGCCTTCAGTACCCATGCCCCAAAACTCACGAACAATAAATAGGAGCATAAAGAGCACGAAAACTGCAAAAGATCGTTTTTTATAACCTATTAATTCTCCTTGTTCAACAGCTTGGGTAAAGTTAGTTGGATGCATTAAGCTGTGCCAAAATTTATATTGATAAAACATATATAGCTCCCTTTCTCGTAAATTAAACATTAAAGTTGTAGTATACACCTAATTACTGGTAAATAACATAGTAGAAATGCTAAGTTTTTCATTGATTTCCCTCGATAAAGCGGAAATTTAATCATTGTTTTAGACGATTGTTTAAAGCGTTTATTCACCAATCTGTGTGATTTTTCGACAAAATACTTCCTGGAAAATAGAAGGCGCAAGAACATGGTAGTAGTGTTTATCTTTAAATAGTATATTGCTTTATGCAAACCATTCCAGGGACGAGTTTCCCTTAGCAATTTTACTCATTAATGGTCATATTTTGCCAAAATTTCTGCCAGATCAATGCACATAATTCAATTATATAGTATCCTAACAATAACTTCCTATAAAAAGAATATAAATTTTAATAAATTATCATTCTATTGAAGAGGATGAGCTACTTTAATAGATTATCTTGAAATAGGATAAAATGCACCGATACAAAAGGTAGCAAATTAGAAAGAAAAGATACATATCTATATACCTATAAAAAGAAAGGGTGGGCATTTTGAAGAAACCAATACAGGTTGGCGTAATAACAAGTCTACTACTAACTCCGGCAGCGATTGCCAATGCTCAAGAAGGACAATCTCAAACAATCTCTCAGGTCAATCAAGTAGCTAATGTGAATGTAGCTGCAACAGACACTAGATCTCAAACCATTGCACAATTCGGTAAATTATCTGTTACTTCAACGAATGATGAAATGGTAGTAGCAAAGGGAGATGTAGCGGTTTTAAGTACTACAGACTTCAAACCAGATGAGATCAATTTTATTAAAGCGAAATACGAATATGTTGTAGCTCAACGAGATCTTTTGGCCAAATTAAAGACTATCGGAGCAGAAATAAGTAAGTCGTCTTATACAAGTAAAACATTTTTTGATGATGTGACAAAATTACATCAAAATTACACTGTTTTTTTAGGTTCTGAAACAGAAGCTGGCTCTTATTTAAAAGTTCAAAAGACTTTCGAGAATGCTGTAAATACAGCCCTTGCATCAGTTGAGGCAAAGGACATTGTTTCCACAATTCGAGGTACATCGACTCAATATGGCTATGGAGAGTCAGAACGTATTGATTATTTCAAAAAGAGCGGTGCAGATATTGAGAAGCTTTTGAAAATGAACAAGGATGCAATCGCTGTAGAAAATACAATCAAAAAGTTAGATTCTTTTATTGCTGTTCTAGATAAACAGTCATCCACTTCTACTGAAATTGCTGCTGCTGCTACCGAAGTAACGACTGAATTGAACACGCTAACAGCTGATCAAAAGAAAATTGTCATATCACACAATCCGAATAATGCAGCTGTCACAGCATATAAAAAATATACAGATGTGTTAGGAAATTTATCATCTGCGGATCAAGTGATTACTAATATTACACAGCTAACGCAAAAGAAACCTGAAGACTTTGCATCTGCTGCAAGCTTTATTAGTGCTGTAACAGCAATTGAAACTGCCTACAATAGACTAGATGAAGGCTCCAAGCGTTTAGTTGCAACAAAATATGAAGAGTTTAAGCCATATCAGACTGCGGCTATTATTTCTAAGCAAATTACAGCATTAAAGCCGTCAAGTAATGCTGTTTATCGAACTTCTGTAAAGGCAGCAAGAGATACCTTTACAAACTTCGATAAAAAAGATTTTGTAAAAAATATCGCTGACTTAGATTTAGCAGAAGCAAATATAGCAGCAGCAGAAGAAATTGAGAAACTCATTGAGGGAATTGCTAATAGTACAGATAAAATTACTCAAATAGAGAAAGCGCGCGCTGCTTACAATACACCTGTAGCACCTGACGGGAAGAAAATAGATGTAGCCACTGTCAAAAAAATCGTCAACAATTTGTCAGTGTTAACAAGCTCGGAATCTTCACAAAAAGCTGTTTTGAATGTAATTACGCTTGTGGAAAAGCTAGACCCGGCTGCGAAGGATTATACTAAAAAAGCGAAGGCAGCGAATACGGCTTACCTAAAGCTAGATCCTACAAAACGTGAGTACGTGAAAACTTATAAAGAGTTGAAGGATCAAGTAGAGGCGATGGATATTGTGTCACGAATCATGGCCTTAAACCCATCGCAAAAAACATATACGGAGACAGTCACACAGTTATTTGCTGATTATGGGAAGCTATCACCTAACGGACAAAAACTAGTAACGAATTATCCTAATCTAGAAACCGCAAATGGCTATATTACAACGGCTAAAAATTTCGATGATCGTGTTATCGCTTTAGCTAATGAGCCTGCTGCTACGTTTGTAGCGAAAGTGGCAGCGATGTCTGCTGAGTATAAAACGATGGATAAAAATGCAAAAAAATTAGTAACGCAATCCAAGACATTAACAACTTATGAGAAAAATAATGCCAATGTTGTGAAGGTTATTAATGCAATTGCAGCTTTAAATCCTGCAAATAAGGATTACACAAAAAAAGTTTTGGCAGCACGTAAGGCATACAATGCATTAGACCCTGCCTCACAAAAGCGCGTAACAAACTACGATCAGCTAACTGCAGTCGAGGATGTTGCTACATTAATAGGCTTGATTGAATCATTGAAACCGACAAGTAAAACATTTTTAAATGATTTAAATACAGCACGCAAAAATTATGATGCGCTACCATTAGAAAAGCAAAAAGCTGTCATAAACTATGAAAAGCTTGTCACTGCTGAGACTGAGCTGAAGTCTGCACATACGGTTATTGCATTAATAGATGCGGCCGTGCCTAATGATCCGGATTATTTAACGAAGCTTATGAATGCTCGCGTTGCCTACGATAAACTAACTTCAGGGCAGAAAAAGCTTGTCTCTAATGTGAAGGTGTTAACAGAGCGTGAGAAACAAGTAAAAGCAATTTTAAATACGATGGTACAAATCGACAGTTTAGAACCGGGCTCAAGTAAATTTGTTAGTCAAGTAAACGCAGCGCGAAAAGCGTACGATAAGATGACAAAGGACCAAAAGCAATATGTCAAAAATATAGATATTTTACAAAGCTATGAGCCACTTGCTAAAGTGATTGAATTAATTGGCAAGCTAAAGCCGTCAAGTAAAACGTTTAATACGGATACTGTACAAGCTCGAGCATTATACAATGCTCTAAGTAAGGACATGCAGCAATATGTGACAAACTACAATTTATTACAAGCTGCTGAGACAAGCATCTTAGGTGCAGGCAATGTACAGCGCATGATAGACGAACTTCCGAATGTCCCGGCAAATCAATATGTTAAACGTATTGAAGAGATACGTGCGGCATATAATGCGTTACCAAAAGATCAACAATATGCAGTTGCAAACTATAAAGCATTGCAAGAGCAAGAAAAAATTATTAAGCCTGTCATTAGCGTTGTCAATGAGATTGACAAACTTATGACATCGAAAAATATGGACAGCCAATATCAAAAGATTTTAAAAGCATATGACAATCTTACTGCCACTCAGCGTAAATATGTTTATAACGAGCAGTTACTTCTATCATTAGATAGTGTAATTAAAGTTTATAAGAGTATTGCAGCTTTAAAGCCAAGCGATAAATTGTATTTTGGTATGATTGAATCTGTGCGAAAAGATTACGATAGCTTGAGTACAACAGATAAGCAAAGAGTATCTAATTACGATATTTTGCTTGAAGCTGAAAAAAGTATGAGTGGAGTAAAGAAAGTTGTAGAGATTATAGCTGGTCTTAATCCGTCTTCTAGCACATATATTCAAGATGTAGCGAATGCTTCTGCAGCATATAAAGCATTAGACTCTAAAGTAAAAGGTCAGGTCATTAACTACGATACTTTAAAGAAAGCCGAAAAAGATGTAGCTGCTGTGTTAAAAGTAGTTAATGCGATTGGCGAGCTGGACCCAGACGCTAAAACGTTTGAAAAGAAAGTACTATCTGCACAAAAACTATACGACGCACTTACTCTTGAACAGCAGGATTTAGTATATAATTACCGTATTTTACAGGATCATATGAAAACATTAGGTTTATAATGAGGAAAGAGGGCACGTCCCTCTTTTCTTTGTTTGTAATAAGGAAAGGAAGCGTTAATTTGTCGACTAAGAAGGTACATACTGCATGGGCTTTTGCAACGGCTGCAGTAGTAGTTCCTTGTGTAGCGGTCATGCCTATAGAAGCAGCTACAATGCCATTTATAGATATAAAAAATAGTGGAAGCGAAGCAGAACTGTACAAGGCAGTTAGCGAATTATATGGCCAGGGAATTGTATTTGGGACAACATCAACTACGTTTAGTCCATATCAAAATTTAACGCGAGGGGAAGCGGCATACTTTTTGGCTGAAGCTCTAAAATTGGAGACAAAAAATGTAGTAAATCCTGGCTTCAGTGATGTTCCAGCTTCTCATAAATATTACGGTCATATTGCCGCACTAGCGGAAAAGGGCATTATCCAAAAAGGTACAACTTTTAATCCAGATAACTTTATTAAGCGAAGTCAGATGGCAAAGATGTTGACAATTGGATTTGATTTACAGCAGGCAACAACATTATCTGCACCTTTTTTAGATTTTACGAAAGAAAATGAAACTAATATGTATATTCAAACGTTATTAAATTATGGAATTACACAAGGTACTAGCGCGACAACATTTTCACCCTATACAGATGTTCGACGTGGTCAAATGGTTTTATTCTTATACCGTACCTTACAAAAAACTAAAGACGATTTCTATATTATTAGCGTTGAGTAAAGTGAAAACTCACTCTTGGGTTATTTTCAATCTTGGAGTGTTTTTTTAAAAACTATAGAGTTAAAATTTGGTAATAATGGGTTTGTCCTTTTGGCGGAAGTCATGAGTAGAGTTGGGCTTATTAGCCGTCTCCGATAAGTGCTCAGTCAGAATAGGGCATTAATTCCAAGTCGATACGATGTGCCGTGTTGATCTGTCATTTAAAAAGGGAATGGATGAATGAAAGCCAGATTCAAAGAGAAAAAATGATATCGATTCATCATGCCTTTTATGTTTGACATTCATCAGCTGAAGCTAGGGATTCGTATTAAATTTTATAATGGAGCATTTCATCAGCAAAACATGAGGTGGCAAGTTTGTTCCTTTAAAGTACTATATATAATTAAATGAAGGAGGAGGTATCTTTGTTAAAAAAAGTATCGAGTGTTGTTGGCATGTCTCTTATTTTGATTACTGCATCATACGCTGTGCCTCTGCCAAACACATCTGAAACAGTATTAGCAGCCAATATTGCAAAGGATGTTTCACAATCACATTGGGCTAGAAATTCAATTGAACATATGTTAGAAAAGCGCTATATGACAAATTATGAGGATGGCTTTTTCAGACCAGAACAACCGATTACTAGAGCAGAGGCTGCTGCTACAATTGCTCGTTCAATGCAGCTAAAACTTGATACTGATTACTCTCCAAGTTTTACAGACGTATCAGCTAATCATCCATACTATAATGAAATTTGTGCTTTAGTGGAATTAGGGATTTTACAAAATGGTGATAGCTTCAACCCTGATGCACCTTTAAAGCGTGCGCAAATAGCCAAAATGTTAACGCTCGCTTATCACATTGAAGTCGATTCCGAAAACAATAGTAAGTTTAAGGATATAAATGAAGGACATTGGGCGAAAGACTATATTGAATCACTTGCAGACATTGGTGTTATTAAAGGGATCAACGCACAGCAATTTGCACCAAATCAATTAGTAAAACGTGGACAATTTGCTTCTATGGTTGAAAGAAGTCTCGACTTTACCGCGAAGGTAACAAATCTCGAGGTAGTCTATGACTATTTATCAAAGTCTTATATTCCTACAAAAAATTATTCATTAACCATGTCTAATGATGTAATACGTTTAGTCAACGTTGAACGACAAAAAAGAAAGCTACGACCCCTTAATTATGATGCAGCCTTAACACAAGTTGCCGTCATTAAGGCACAGGATATGGTGAATCGACATTATTTTGAGCACGAATCACCTTACTACGGGATGCCCTGGGACATGGCAACATTATTTGATTATCCATATACGAGCTTAGGGGAGAATATAGGAAGAAACATTCCAACACCCGAAGCGGCCGTTAAAGCGTGGATGGCTTCTCCAACACATCGTGAAAACATTTTGCGAGAAAATTACACAAATACCGGTGTAGCGATTGCAGTTGATAGTAAAGGATTTTACTATTGGGTGCAGTTATTTTCCAGTCAATAACTAATATTAATAGGCGGAAACTGACAGTAGCTGCCAACTTTAGATTTGAAAACATCAATTAAGTTATGTAATAATGCTCGCTAAATAAGACACAACAGGATGTCAAAAATTTTTAATCAATGCGAAATTTAGGTAAATCCCCTGCGAAGCATGGGAAAATACCCGCGAAAGGTGATCAAATAATACGCGGATGCCTACCATCTTTTAACGGACTTTTAACTGAAAATTGTATCGGAAATGCTCATATACAACAACTAAGAATTGAAACTCCACTAAATCTCGTAGTCTATTATGACAAAGCGTAGCGAATATTACAGGAATGTTACAAATATCCCTAACATCCATTATTTAATACCCAAATTTTAACGCTGATAAACCAAGAAACGTTGGTATATCAGTGTTTTTTTGTGCTCTTGAAACCGTTACACAATTGAAAAGTTAAAATAGCATCTTTTATGATAGTCTATGTATAGGCAAAAAAGTTCTGAAAGGGGTATACCGAATATATGAAAAAGAAATGGTTATTACCAATTTTTGCATCTTTCGTGTTATTAACAACAACTCAAATAGATAAAGCTGAAGCAGCTACAGAATCTGATGTTACTGATACAGCGTCAAAATATTTAGGTGTTCCATATCTTTATGGAGGTACAACTACTAAAGGGCTCGATTGCTCAGGATATACATCTAAAGTCTTTGCAGATTTAGGTGTTGAATTAAGCCGTACATCAGGCTCACAATATCAAGAAGGTACTGCAGTAGCAAAGACTGATCTTCAAGTTGGAGATTTACTATTCTTCAATACTAGTGGTAAAGGTGTCTCACATGTTGCTATTTACATGGGTGACGGAAAAATGATTCACTCACAAACAGGTAAAGGTGTTAGTTACTCAAATGTAAATGATCCGTATTATTGGGGCTCTCGTTACATCGGCGCTAAGCGTGTAGCAACATTTGATAGTGAACAAGCAGAGGCTGTTAAAGAAGAAGTAAAGGATGCTGCGATTGACTTTACAGTTTATGCTTCTCGTGCTGAAGTTGCAGAGCAAATTGCTAAAGCACTTAACTTGGATACATCCGATAAAAATACAAACTTTACAGACGTAAAACCAACATATGAACATGCTGGTGCAATTGCTGCTGTATCGAAGTTAGGTATCTTTGCTGGTGATGGTAGTGGCAAATTTAATCCATCTTCACCGATAACACGTGCTCAAATCTCGAAAGTTTTAGTACATGCCTTCGGATTAAAGCAACAAGGCAATGTTGTGACATTTTCTGATGCTCCTGCAAATCATTGGGCAAATGAATTTGTTTCAATTTTAGCTTCAAATGGTATTACTGAAGGTAAAGGAAATGGTAACTTCGGTTACGACGAAATGTTAAAAATTTCTCAACTTCAAACATTTATTGAACGCGCACAAAAATTACAATACTAATTAAATTCCGTATTACTTTGACAAGGGCTACGTTTAAAGTAATGCATTGCAAGGAAGTTCTTTTAAATAATGTATAAATTGAGGAGAGTTTGCACTTGCAGGCTCTCTTCTTTTTATGAACTACCAAAAATAGGGGTGATGCCTAAAAAGCAGGAGAATAGTTACATTCGTATGATAGTTTTGTCTGTGTAATTTTGCTAAAATGAACACGAGAACAGGAAGGGAGGAAATAAGACAGTGTACCTCAAAAAAATCAGTCTTATATTATGTGTCTTATTCATTTCAGCTTCTATGTTTACAATACATAGTGCCCAAGCAAGTGGTGGGTTTGTAGATGTTTCTAAAGATCATGAAGCTTATGAAGAGATCAATTATTTAGTTAGTTTAGGTGTTATTAAAGGATATACGGAAAACGGGAAAACGTATTATAAACCTTATAACAATGTAACGCGTGGACAAGTTGCCAAAATGGTTGTTATTGCTTCAGGTAACAAGCCACTAGTTGTCAATAAATCAAGCTTCTCAGATGTCACAGTCGGCACTGAGCTTTCAGGCTATGTAGAACGCGCTATACAGCTTGGCCTTTTTAAAACAAATACAAAGGGACAATTCTTACCGAATAAGCCTTTAACTCGTGATGAAATGAGTTATGTATTAACAAAAGCGTTTAAGCTTGATACAAGTGAATATGAAAATATCGATTCTCCTTTTGTGGACGTAGGTATTACAAATCCGTATGTTACATACGTAAATACAGTTTACTATAATGGAATTGCACAGGGATCGGGAAAAAATTATAACCCGAATAATCAAATGACACGTGCGCAGTTTGCGTTATTTGTAGCACGTGCGAAAAGTGAGAAGTATCGTTTAGAACTACCAGTTAAAGGTGTAGGTGTACCTGATACATCACAAGTCATTGGATTAGTTTCTGTAACAACTGACGGATTAAATATTCGTAAATCTAAAGATTCTGCATCTACTGCTAATATTGTAGGTACTGTTAATAAAGGTGGTAAACTATCAGTCTATGCGGTTGAAGGAGACTGGTTAAAGGTTACTTATAAAGGTGCATTTGCTTATATTTATAAAACATATGCACAGTTTTTAGATGCTGATGGTAACGCACTAGGGAATGTCCAAAAGCAAGTTACTGCAACACAAAATTTAAATCTTTACGTAAAACCAAGCTCTTCCTCAAAAGTTATTACAACCATTAATAGCAAAACAAAATTACCAGTTTATAAGACAGTAAGTGGCTACCATCTAACTGTAGTAAACGGTATACCGGGCTATATCGTGGCGAATAGTACTGAGGACGTTGAAGTAGAAAAACCTTCTACTCCAGATCCAACTCCAACTCCACCAACAGTTTCTGGTGATCTAATAGGTCGAGCGACGGTTGATAATTTAAATATCCGTAAAGAAGCTAATTCTACTTCTACGGTAGTAGGTAAGCTGAAAAAGGGCGAAAATGTTCAAGTAAACAGCATTAATGGTTATTGGGCACAAGTTACTTATCAAGGTCAAAAAGGGTATGTCCACAAATCATACTTAAAACTACTAAATCAAAGTGGTAATCCGCTAAAAGATCGAATTATCATTCTTGATCCAGGTCATGGTGGTAAGGACCCTGGAACTGTTCTAGGCTCTAATTCTGAAAAAGCTATTACATTAAAGGTCGGCACAATCGTGAAGCAAAAGCTAGAGGCCGCAGGTGCGAAGGTATATATGACTCGTACAGGTGATACGTATCCTTCATTACAAGACCGCGTTGACTTTACTAATGCTAATTACGGTGAAATCTTTGTAAGTATCCATGTTAACTCTGCAGCAAATACTTCTGCACAAGGTACAGAAACATATTATGCAATTTCAACAGGTGATATGTATCAAGAGGACATTGATCTTGCAACATTCGTAAATAATCAAATCGTAAATAACTTAAAAATGAAAAATCGTGGTGTTAAAGAACAACAATACTACGTTATTCGTAACATGGTTATTCCGTCCATCTTAGTTGAGCTAGGCTTCCTAACAAATAGTGAAGACCGCGGTAAAATGACGAATGATCAATATGTTGAGTTATTTGCTGATTCTGTCTACAAAGGGATTTCACAATACTACGCAAAAAAATAATGAAAATGAGCTACATTGTTTATTATGAACGATGTAGCTCTTTTTTTTTGAAAAAAAGTTTATCGGACCAATTGATTTAGCACTTTATATTTTAAATAGAGAGAAATCCTATTATTTAGAATTATAGTATTAATATTGGGTTGCAACAATAGTTTTACCTGTGAAATTTTGTTAATATTAATGTTAGAAGAAGAAGGGAGGAAATAAGACATTGTATCTCAAGAAAATTAGTCTTATGCTATGCGTCTTATTCTGTTTAGCTTCAATATTTACAATACATAGTGCACAAGCAAAAGGCGGTTTTGTAGATGTTACTAACAAGGATGATGCATATGAAGAAATCAATTATTTAGTGAATTTAGGTGTTATTAAAGGATATACAGAAAAGGGAAAAACGTATTTTAAGCCTAATAATACAATCACACGTGGACAAGTTGCTAAAATGGTTATTGTTGCATCAGGCAACAAGCCGCTAACTGTTAAAAAATCAAGCTTCTCAGATGTAACAGCCGGCACAGAGCTTTCAGGCTATGTAGAACGCGCTATACAGCTTGATCTCTTTAAAACAAATACAAAGGGACAATTTTTACCAAATAAAGCTTTAACTCGTGATGAAATGAGTTATGTATTAACAAAAGCGTTTAAGCTCGATACAAGTGAGCATGTAAATATTGATTCTCCTTTTGTAGACGTAGGTATAACTCATCCGTACGTTTCAACTGTGAATACGATTTACTATAGTGGTATTACAAAGGGAAGCAATCAAAAATATAATCCAACAGAGCAAGTGACACGTAAACAATTTGCATTATTTGTAGCACGTGCCAAAGATGAAAAATATCGCTTAGATATACCTGTTAAAGGTGTAGTTGTACCTGATTCATCACAGGTCATTGGCTTAGTTTCTGCAACAACTGACGGATTAAATATTCGTAAATCAAAAGATTCTTCATCTACTGTTAATATTGTAGGAACTGTCAACAAAGGTGGTAAACTATCAGTCTATGCAGTTGAAGGAGATTGGTTAAAAGTTTCATATAAAGATGACTTTGCTTATATTTATAAAACGTATGCACAGTTTTTAGATGCTGATGGTAACACATTAGGGAAAGTTCAAAAGCAAGTTACGACAACACAAAATATAAATCTTTACGTAAAACCAACTTCTTCATCAAAGGTTATTTCGACTGTGGATAGTAAAGTGAAATTACCTGTTTATAAAACGGTAAGTGGCTACTATTTAACTGTAGCGAATGGTGTCCCAGGCTATATCGTGGCTAATAGTACAGAGGACGTTGTTGTAGAAAAACCTTCTACTCCAGATCCAACTCCGACTCCAAAACCAGATCCAAAACCAGATCCAAAACCAGATCCAAAACCAGATCCAAAACCAGATCCAAAACCAGATCCAAAACCAGATCCAACTCCACCAACAGTTTCTGGGGATCTATTAGGTCGAGTAACAGTTGATAATTTAAATATCCGTCAAGAAGCTGACTCTACTTCTGCGGTAGTAAGTAAGCTGAAAAAAGGCGAATATGTTCAAGTGAACAGTATTAACGGTTATTGGGCACAAGTGACTTATCAAGGTCAAAAAGGGTATATCCATAAATCTTATATAAAGCTACTAAATCAAAATGGTAATCCGTTGAAAGATCGAATTATCATTCTTGATCCAGGTCACGGCGGTAAGGATCCTGGAACTGTTGTAGGGTCTAATTCCGAAAAAGCTATTACATTAAAGGTCAGCACACTTGTGAAGCAAAAGCTAGAGGCTGCAGGTGCGAAGGTATCTATCACTCGTACAGGGGATACGTATCCGTCATTACAAGACCGCGTTGACTTTACTAAAGCTAATTACGGTGAAATTTTCGTAAGCATTCATGTAAACTCAGCAGCAAATACTGCAGCACTAGGTACCGAAACATATTATGCAATTTCAACAGGTGATATGTTTAAGGAAGATATTGATTTAGCGACTTTTGTAAACAATCAAATCGTTAATAACTTAAATATGAAAAATCGTGGTGTTAAACAAGAACAATATTATGTTATTCGTAACACGATTATTCCAGCCATCTTAGTCGAGCTAGGTTTCCTAACAAATAGCGAAGACCGCGCTAAAATGACAGATGATCAATATGTTGAGTTATTCGCTGAATCTATCTACAAAGGAATTTTAGAATATTACTCAAAACAATAATAATGAAGAGCTACATCATTCAATAGTAGGCGATGTAGCTCTTTTTGTTTGATTTAACACTTTGCGCTTTAAATAGTATGATTATTGCAGAATTGAATTCTATTATTTTAAATTTTGGTATAATAATTACATATGTGTAATAGTTTTACCTAGGAAATTTTGTTAATATTAGTGGTAGAACAAGAAGGGAGGAAATAAGACATTGTATATCAAGAAAATTAGTCTTATATTATGCGTCCTTTTCGTTTCTGCTTCAATATTTACAATACATAGTGCACAAGCAAAAGGCGGTTTTGTAGATGTTACGAACAAGGATGACGCATATGAAGAAATCAATTATTTAGTTAATTTAGGTGTTATTAAAGGGTATACAGAAAAGGGCAAAACGTATTATAAACCTAACAACACCGTAACGCGTGGACAAGTTGCCAAAATGGTTGTTGTTGCATCGGGCAAAAAGCCACTAGTTGTGAATAAATCAAGCTTCACGGACGTAACGGCCGGCACGGAGCTTTCAGGCTATGTAGAACGTGCTGTACAGTCTGGTCTCTTTAAAACAAATACAAAGGGACAATTTTTACCAAACAAACCTTTAACTCGAGATGAAATGAGTTATGTGTTAACAAACGCGTTTAAGCTTGATACAAGTGAGCATGTAAATATTGATTCTCCTTTTGTAGACGTAGGTATAACACATCCGTACGTTTCAACCGTGAATACGATTTACTATAATGGTATTACAAAAGGAAGCAATCAAAAATATAATCCAAATGAACAAGTGACACGTAAACAGTTCGCGTTATTTGTAGCGCGTGCCAAAGAAGAAAAATATCGCTTAGATATCCCTGTTAAAGATGTAGCTGCACCTGATTCATCACAGGTCATTGGCTTAGTTTCTGCAACAGCTGACGGATTAAATATTCGTAAATCTAAGGATTCTTCATCTACTACTAATATAGTAGGTACAGTAAACAAAGGTGGTAAACTATCAGTCTATGCAGTTGAGGGAGATTGGTTAAAGGTTTCCTATAAAGATACCTTTGCTTATATTTATAAAACATATGCGCAGTTTTTAGATGCAGATGGTAACGCATTAGGGAGTGTCCAAAAGCAAGTTGCGACAACACAAAATATAAATCTTTACGTAAAACCAACTTCTTCATCAAAGGTTATTTCGACTGTGGATAGTAAAATGAAATTACCTGTTTATAAAACGGTAAGTGGCTACTATTTAACTGTAGCGAATGGTGTACCAGGCTATATCGTGGCTAATAGTACAACGGACGTTGCAGTAGAAAAACCTTCTACCCCAGATCCAACTCCGACTCCAACTCCCAAACCAGATCCAACTCCACCAACAGTTTCTGGGAATCTATTAGGTCGAGTAACAGTTGATAATTTAAATATCCGTCAAGAAGCTAACTCTACTTCTGCGGTAGTAAGTAAGCTGAAAAAAGGCGAATATGTTCAAGTGAACAGTATTAACGGTTATTGGGCACAAGTTACCTATCAAGGTCAAAAAGGGTATGTCCATAAATCTTATTTAAAGCTATTAAATCAAAATGGTAATCCGGTAAAAGATCGAATTATCATTATTGATCCAGGTCATGGTGGTAGTGACCCAGGAACCAGTTTCGGTAAAACTATTTTCGAAAAGGACATTACATTAAAGGTTAGTACTATTGTCAAGAACAAACTGGAGGCAGCAGGTGCAAAGGTATTGATGCCTCGTACTGGAGATACGTTCTCTCCGCCACAAAAACATATTGACTTTGCACATGATAATTACGGTGAAATCTTTGTAAGTATTCATGTGAACTCAGCAGATAGTACTAAAGCAAAAGGTACCGAAACATATTACGCTAAAACACCAGGTGATATGTATCAAGAAGATATTGAACTTGCGACATTTGTAAACAACCAAATTGTTAAAAACGTAAATATGGAAAATCGTAAGGTCAGAGAAAAGAATTACATTGTAGTTGCAAATACGAATATTCCAGCCATTCTAGTCGAGCTAGGCTTCCTATCAAATAGTGAAGACCGTGCTAAGTTGACAGATGATAAATATATTGAGTTATTTGCGGAATCTATCTACAAAGGAATTTTAGAATATTACTCAAAACAATAATAACGAAGAGCTACATCGTTCAAAAGTGAACGATGTAGCTCTTTTCGTTTGTAGTATTCATAGGAATTTTATTAGTACAAAAAAGCGATCTATCAGTGATTTGATATTTTAGCGGCGCAACGCACTTCAACCGGCGGAACCCACAAGTCTACCAGCGATACAACACTTCTACCACCGAAAAAAACATCCCAATCGACGCACTAAGAAATCAACCTTCATCCTAGTTATTTTGAATTTGCATTAAGTGTTCTATTTACGAATTGAGCAAAGTTTTGACGTGTTACTGTACCATTTGGTTTAAATGTATTATCGGCATAGCCTGTAGTAATACCAAGTGAATATAAGGCTTGGATATCTTTATAATAAGCATGAGATGTCGGCACATCTAAGAAAGTATTATTTGTGTAACCTTGAAGCTTGAAGCCGTTGACAAGTGCTCGTGCCATGGCAGCGCGGGTCATTGGCTGGTGGGCATTGATTTTGCCATTTTCTACTGCAATAATACCGTAGCGTAAGCCTGTTGCTAAAACAGCATAGCCATAATCACCTGCTTTAATGTCACTTGTATTTAAGGTAGCTGAGCTTGATGCTGGAATCCCTAATGCTCGCAAAATCATTTCTGTTGCTTGTAGGCGAGTTAATATACCTTGTGGATTAAATTTCCCATTAGTTCCTTTCACAATGCCTAATGCATATAAGTTTTTAATATCATAATAGGCACCATTTGACGAAGATACATCTGGGAAGAATGGAGCGGAAGCAATTGTCGCTTTGTTGGAACCTTTTGCGCGCGTGAGCGTTTTAATTTCTGCAATCGTTGCAAATTTTTCATCAGCATTTTTGCGATCATCTCGCCCCTCTATAAAGGATGTACGTATCGTATATGTTCCAACAGCTAAATTACCAGGCATAGTAATCTGATACTTTTCCGTATGGGCACTAATATCTTTTTGATCAGCATTGTCTTTTGTGGAATCAGCAGCAAGTCCTGGAATGTAACGTTCATGTCCAATACCAATAATTTTATCGTTTGCGTCTAAAATTTCTACTTTCAATGTACCGCGTGCAGGCACATTACCATTGTTTTTAACCGTTACAGTAGAGTAGAAAACAAATTTACCAGACGGTGCTACATAACTTTGCACCCCGTCAGAGTAAAGCGAAAGGTTATAACGGCGGGGCACATAACCATTATGTTTTTCGGCTACCCAATTTAAAACATGCTTCATAAATACTTGTGCATCCTTGTCACCATTAGTTGTTGAATAGGCTGCACCATTTTCGTTATCCTGCCAATCTGCTTTATCATTAATATTTATATAATCATAGATTTTGAATCCAATTTGAACAACTCTGCCTTTTCCGTATTCAATCGCATGGGCTGCGCCAAATTCATTTTTTTTCATTGTTTTAGGTTTGTCTGTGTAATTGTAATCTGAGAAATATAAAATAGGTGTTGCAGAGCCACCTTGCCAAGGCTTCATGACTTCTACCCAGTCACGATCTGTTTTTGTTAGAGTAAGCTTGCTTTTGCCAAGCTCTTTTGTTGTATTTTGAATAATTGGATGAACAGTATTTATATTGCTTATTGTAGAATTTCCTAACACAATATCGTCAATAAAACGGGAATTAAAGACTTCAGTTAAATTATCCCACTCCATTACCCAAGAATCGACATCGTAGATCAATGGAGAAAGATCCATTTGACCGAGTTTAGGGAATTTTGTAGATTCATTCCGGGCTGTCTGGAAGGCAAAAATTGCACCACCGCCATTTCGAACGTACATTTTGACATTTTCGCGTTGCTGATGATTCATCATGACTGTATAGGCAAAGACGATTGCATCATATTGACTTAAACTTTCTAAATTATTTAAGTCTTTTTCATAAATTTTCTCTACTTGAAAGCCTTGTTGCTGATAGAGAAGAAAAGCTTTCAGTTCCTTATTATATGTGGAGCTATAGTCAACCTTTTCAGAAACACGTTGGCCATTAAATGTTCCACTAGGGTGTGTAGTATTGGCATATTTTTCACTACTTTCAGAGAAAACGACACCGATTTTCTGTGCAGCTTTAGCTTGTGTTGGTGCTAAAAAAACTACGAGCATAAAAGAGCATGCTAAGAGTAGTGAAACGAATAATTTCTTCATTAAATCCACATCCTTATTTTTGTATTTTTCTTCAATTACGTGATTGCGTGCTGATGTTGATTTGTACTTAAGCCGTGAAATTTGCACTACTTATTTATCATACAACTAAATAATGGATAAAACATTAAAAGTTGGTTATTATCGTATGGCGATTTGAAATAGATTGTCGATTCATATGAGGTTAAAATTGTGTTGGCAGAGCGAAGAGGGACAACAGTTGGAGAAATTTATGTAGTAAATTTTGGGTATAAACTCGTAATTTAGGGGAAAAGAAAAATATTGCATAATTTTATGTAAAATCAATTCATTCCTTTCTATATGTCTACCTGTATTTATGATATAATAACTCTTGTTTTGCTTAGTAAATAAAAGAATAAACAATTATGATTCGCGATAGAGGAGGGCAATCACATCTTCTGAGATGTATGACATTTATGAATAAACTGAAACAAACTTTTGCAAAGATCAACAAAATTGATACGTTTTCGCCGTATTTCTTTTTACCTTTTATATTAATGCTCTATTTCTTTACAAGTCTTTTTGATTTCCACCGATTTGAATTATTTAATTTACGAGTATCAATTTGGCCAGCAGTATTTTTAGCAGTAATATGCTATTACATTGGTGTGTATATTATTGATAAGTTACAATGGACAATCCCATCATTTGGTTTATCCTTCTTGGGAAAATATGTTGTTCATTTTATCGTATTTTTAACTTTACTTGGTTTAGTTGCATATGTATTAATGATGATTAAAGGTGGTGGATTAGGAATTTCTGATGAATCTAATCGACGTAACCTTGATCCAAAATTAAACTTCTTTGCTCAATTATTATGGTATGGCATTTTACTATTATTATCATATAAAATGATTTTAGAAAAAAATATAACATGGAAAAAAACATTAATCTACGGCTCCATTTATGCTGCAGTAATGTTCTTATTCCTATTAATGGGTTACCGTACACCATTAATTATTATGTTATTTACTGGTATTATCATTTTCCATTACGTTGTAAAACGAGTGAAATTAACATGGTTCCTTACAGCTCTGTTTGTGATCGGAGTAGCCTTCTCAATGTTTGGCTTCCTTCGTGTTGTATCAGAGGATACAACGAAAGAATTTAATAGCCGTGAACAACCAGATGTAGAATTGACTGAAACAGAAAAGGAAAAGCTGTTATCAGTAGAGCAGCAAGTTAACTTAACACCAAAATGGATTCGTTCAATAAATGGTGAGAGTGTAACAGGCCATATTGTTTTAAGTAAAATTATCGAATATACGCAGGAGGAAGGTTACCTAAATGGGGAAATCCATGGAGGTGTCTTCAGTACAATTTTACCAGGTGAGCAAGTTTCACCACGTATGAGAGTAACAGAAGTTGTAAACTCTCTAGCTGAATCTGAAGGTAAATATATTACACGTCCTAACAGAACAACAACACCAACATTTATTGGTCAATTATTCTTAGACGGCGGTTATCTGCTTGTAGCGATAGGCTTCTTGTTATATGGTGTATTAATCTCATTAATTTATAATAAAGTGAAGCAAGGCGGTATCCGTAGCTTCCATTCAGTAGCTTATGCATTTGTCATTACCGTATTTACAGTGTCTATGCATACAGGCTTACTTGATTTAATCTTTATTTTAATGCTTGGCTTTGTCATAATTGCGTCAGCGATTATTAAAACAGATAAGAAAAAGCTTTCATATTAACAATAAAAGAGATGTCTCATTGGAGGCATCTCTTTTTCATTAGGTGTTCTTATCCGTCAGTTTGATGTTTCAATCCGTCGCATCGATTGTTTGCTGCCACTACGCTTTCGGACAGAGAACATTTGCCCTGCCGCTACACTTTCGAGCAAAAATACATTCGTCGCCACGACGCCCTCAGGAAAGGTTCTCTTGTTTTGCTGAAGAGCGATCTCCTAGCCTTCCTAGCTTTAATTAATATAAAAAAAGTCGTCCAAACGCGATAGGACGACTTCTTTATTATTTTACTGTATTGATTACTTGCACATAGTCTTTGCTAACGAAAGCCTGCCCTGTATGCAGTTTATCAGAAAGGACTTCATACCAGCCGTTTGTAGCAGAGTTTGTAATGATAACAGGCATACCACTTCGTGCATATGTGAATAGTGGGTTAAAGCTAGTAGCTGCGCCTGTACGGACGTTTAAGCCGTTTGTTGTTGTTAGACCGATTGTGTACGGATTATTGGCATCTTTAAAGCCTAACGCCTTTTCAGCACGGTAATAGTGTCCTGCAATTTTTGCACCCCAGAATGGATCAGAAGCGTATTTCACGTTAAAGCCAAGAGCTTTTGAACCTACTACTGCACCATTAGCAAAGTTTCTACCAGGTGAGCCCCCTGGAGTAATGTAGTTTGGCTGTAGGAATTTTTCAACAAGCTCATTGATATTGTCAGTTATACTATCAAACTTTTTGTTTAGTGGGTTTGTATCAGTCACGTACAAACCAAATAAGTTGTTTAAGTCTTGTGCCTGATTACTCATACCATAAGCACTCTCATGCTGAGCAAGTGATAAAACAAGCATTGCGTTAATTTGGGATTTAGCTTCCACATCTTTTAATGTTTTCCCTAAACCTATTAACTTACTTTTCTTTGTAGCATCTTTATAACTGCTAACTCCTGTACTCTCAACCTCTGCTAGCTTATTCATAATATATGCATCAATTTCTTGTGCCGTATATTGAGTTTTGGCACGAGCAGGTAAAAATTGATAGTAGTTATAGGCCTCACCTTTTGAGGAGCCATTGCCATTTGTGAAATAAATACCGTTCCAGCTATAGTATTTCTCGCCTGGCTTCATGAATGCAGCCGCTTTTCCGTATACGTAGCTAGAAGAATACTTATTTGTTTTGTAATCATAGAGCGTATGTTTAATCTCACCATTTTCATTTGAATAGTAAGAACGGCCTTTGCTCATTGAAAATGGGATTAATGTAACATCAGTGTGTTTTAAGTAGCCGACTTGACCAGCTAATCGAACTTTTACTTGTGTTGCATCACTACTGATGTATTCTATTTCTGTATTAGCTGCCACACCAAGCGAGTCATTAATTGTTTCAGATTTTAGTACTACATAATCATTTGTAACAACGTAGCCTGAAGCCATTTTTAAAATTTTATCGCCTTCGACAATAACCTGTGTATTTTTTGTCATAGCCTTTTCAGCAGCTTCATAAGTAGCAAATCCTTGATTACCAACTAATGAGCCATTTGAAATTTCCTTAATAGCATATTGAGAGTTGCCGGTATTTGTATCGCCACCGTTAGAATTCCCGCCGCTAGTATTACCACCGTTAGAATTCCCACCGCTAGTATTACCATTGTTTGAATTATCGCCGTTTGCTTTAACAGCGTCTGGATCACCAGCAAGTACCATTAGACGTAGAATAAACGAAGATGCTTGTCCAATAGTTGCATTTTTTTCAGGCATAAAGTTACCATTAGAACCTTTAATGATTTCTAATTTGGCACCTATAGCTACTGCTTGACGGTAGTCTTTAATAATAGATGCATTATCCTTAAAGGTAATAGAAGAAGTACCTTTAGGAATGTTTAAATAATCAATAGCTCTCTCCAGCATAACAGCCATATGCTGTCTTGAAATAGCAGCATTAGGTTTAAATGAACCATCTCCGTAGCCTGTAATAATCCCAGCTGAAGCAGCAAGCTTAATTTCTTTTGCATGTACATATGTATCTGGGACATCTTTAAAGACAATGTCGCTTGTCGCTTTAAGATCCATGGACTTAGCTAAATAAGATGCAAATTCTCCGCGTGTCACATTGTTATTTGGACGATAACTTCCATTTGCATCTTTTACTAATGCATTTTTAGAAATTAAATAACGCAGACCTTTTTCATGTGAATGCCCTGTCAGTTCATCAGCAGATGCCAGTTGGGGTTGCCAAAAAAGCATACCGATTACAGTCATGAGCAAAGCAATGATTGATAGTTTTTTCATATTTTACCCTCCTAGACTTCTTCATCATTTTAACAAAGTTATAGGGTCGCGATAAGGGTCAAATGTTAGAAAAGTCATAAAATGAGACTATATAAATAGTTTTCTTGACAATTCATATAAAACTGGAAAATAGATTAAATGTTCCATGGCTATTTTGTCATATTTTTGCTAATGTTATAGAAGTAAAACATGGAAGGGAGAGTTGAGGGCTCTATATTACTTAGGAGCGCAAAAAAAATGAAAAAAATAACGAAAAATTTACTAGTTTTAGTTGTATTATTGTCAATGGTTGTTGGTCCGTTAAATGCTTATGCGGCACAAACAGTTAAGAAGGATTATAAACTTTCGAAAGATGTGCAGTATAAACAATATACATACAGCAGTACCAATACCAATTCTATTAATCATGTTGCCATTAATGTAGGTGAGCAGACAGAAGTACAATTAGGTATGCCTGCAAATGTCAATGGTAGAGAATCGACAGTAGCAAATGCTAACCGCCATTCACGCGAGGGGAATCGTGTAGTAGGTGCTATAAATGCAAGTTTCTTCGATATGTCTGCAGGTTTCCCATTATTTTTACTAGCTAAAGATAATGTTATTTTAAACGGTGGTGCTGTTTCAAACGGCTCCGACGAATATATGAATGTTCCGACAGCTTTCGGGGTTTCAGCAGATGGCAGTGGTGTCATTGACTATTTTGACTTTGATGTATCACTTTCTCACAAAGGTACAAACTATCAAATGTCAGGAATGAACCGTGCACGTAATATATATGAAGGAATTGTTTACACACCACAATTTTATAGTAAAACGACAAATACGAATGAATATGGTTTCGAAATCGTAGTAGATACAGGAGCTCCGATTAATGAAAATAAATTTGGTCAAACATTAACAGGGAAGGTTACACAAATTACACCATATGGATCGAAAGAAAAAATATCCATTCCTTCAACTGGCTTTGTCGTATCTTTACAAGGTGGAGATTGGAACAAAAAGCTAAGTCAAATTGCACTTGGAGATGAGTTAAGTGTTAACTTTTCGATTGACAAGCAATGGCAGGATGCGAAGTTTATCTTAGCAAGTGGTCCGTATTTAGTAAAAGATAATAAGCCTTACATTATGATGAGCACGTCTAGCTATCGTGCAAAAGAGGTAACATCACGTACTATTGTAGCGACAAGTAATAATGGAAAAACAGTACACTTTATTACGGTGGATGGAAAACAAAAACATAGTGCAGGGATGAATATGGTTCAACTTGCTAACTATTTAGTGTCTCTTGGTGTTGAGCGAGCAATTAACTTAGATGGTGGTGGCTCAACAACGATGGGTATTCGAAATTACGGTAGTAATAATGTCGTATTAGCGAACCTACCATCTAATTCAGGCAATGCGCAACGTCTTGTGTCCGCAACATTACAAGCTGTGAGTACAGCACCAACTGGTAAAGGAAAATTTATTAAACATACAAATAGTACAAACTATGCAACTCTTTTAACAGGTGCTTCGTCTAGTATAGCAGTACAATATGTTTTAGATGAAAATTATACGACACTACCACTAGAAGGTCGTTTATCGCTAACGTCTGAGAATAATTCTTTAAACGTTAACGGCTTAAACTATACTGCAGCGAAAGCCGGTAATGATCGTATTTTCATCAACCATGATGGCACGCCTGTTGAATCATTCCAAGTAAAAGTAGTAGACGCTCCAGCAACAATGAACGTTGAACCAAAATCAAAAACATTGGGTGCCGGCGAAACTGTCAAATTTACGTTGGATGCAAAGGATGACGGTGGCAAACCTCTAGTTTATAATGCATCACAAGTAAAATGGTCTGTAGAGGGAAATATCGGTACCATTTCTAATGACGGTAAGTTTACAGCTAAAAATCCTGGTGCTACTGGTAAAGTAGTAGCGACTTTAGGAACAAAACATGTAGAGGCTACGGTGACTGTAGCAAAAGCATCGTTGTTTAAAGATATTCCAAGTAATTATGTGTACTATAAAGAGATTGAGTATTTAACAAAGAATAATATTATTACAGGTCAAGCAGATGGAACATTTAGACCAAATGACAAGCTTACACGTGCACATGCAGCAGTTATTATTAGTCGCGCATTAGGTTTAAATACATCAAATGTAAAAAACCCAGGCTTTAAGGATATCCCTGCGAATCACGTTTATTTTAAACAAATCGCAGCTATAGTTGAGTCGGGCATTATGAGTGGTAAAGGCGATAATACCTTTGATCCAAATGGCACTTTAACTCGTGCACAAATGGCGAAGGTTGTAGCATTAGCTTATGATCTAAAAGGAACAAGCAGCATTAACTTTAAAGATGTATCGAAGGATCATTGGGCATATTCATTTGTTCAACAGTTAGCTGCTAATAAAATTACAACTGGCTATGGTGATAACACCTTTAAGCCAAATGAAGCGATTAGTCGAGCTCATTTTGGATTATTCCTTTATAGAGCAATCCATCAATAATAGTAGTCCTTAAAGAAAGGATTAGCATTAAAAAAATAGCAAACTAGTAGTTTAGGCTAGTTTGCTATTTTTCTCTTTAAATAAAAAGGTTTTAGATAGGGCAGCTAGGCTTGTATATCTTGCAAATAGATATTTAATTGATATTTATTTATAACCATATAAGTTAGCGCGTAGGCTAGGCAACTCCTTGTGGATTAGCGACTAATCGGACGCTCCTAGGAAAGTGCTCAGCCGCAACGGAAATAAACCTTACGTTAGGTGATGAGCAAACATATCACAATATTATAGCAACTTTTGAAGCTCATCTTATATTTACTATTTTTAAAAGAACGTAAATGTGCAATTGTGGTATAATCTCAGTATTAAAAAGTAAAAGGATGTTTTTTAATGAAAATAGGCATTGTGGGGAATTACGGCAATGATAATAATGGTGATGAATCAATATTATACGGCATTCTTCAACAAGTAAAACAAACATTTTCGGTAACTAGTGAGGACATTACCGTTTTTAGTAATAACACACAACAAACATCCGAACGTTATGGGGTACATAGCTATCCATTGTATTACAGGAAGAGTAATTTATTTAAAACGTTTATCCATACGTATAAAAACAATAAACAATATGTATCAACATTTGACCTCCTCATCATTGGTGGTGGTGGTATTTTAATGGATTTTTATAAACGTGAAGCTCACCTGTATGGAGCGTATGCAATGATGGCAAAGCAAAGCAATGTTCCCTACATTATTTACGGATGTGGCGCTGGACCACTTGATACAATTTCTGGGAAAATTAGTATCCGCGCAATGTGTCGTTATGCAGCAAATATCTCTGTACGTGATCCCCAGTCTAAAAAGCTTTTGCAAAGTATTGGGGTGAAAAAGCCAATAGATATTATTGGCGATCCTGCATTTACATTAAAAGGTGATCGTCAACATTACGCCGAAAAACCAATTAAAATAGGTGTATCAGCTGTTCCGTACTATAATGCAAACTATTGGCCAGAAGGCAATGTTGAAAAATATGATGCTTACGTTACAGGCATGGCGAAAAATCTAGATCATGTAATTTCTGAACATAATGTCGAAATTACATTCTTTGCCACAAAATACCCGCAAGACGTCACTGTGACGAAGGATATTCAGAAAAAAATGCTACAACGTGGACATACAAAAATTATTGATGAAAATTTGGTGCCGGAGCGATTACTTGATGTAACTGAGGATCAGGATATTATTATCGGTACACGTCTGCACTCGCTTATTTTGGCAACAAATTCAGAAACTCCGATTATTGCGATATCCTATCATACAAAAGTACAAGATTTTATGTCCTTTGTGGGCGTATCAGATCGTTGCTTACAAATGCAGGATATAGAGGATGATGTGAAGGCTCTATCCACATTAGTTGGCAAACTAAGTAGTAATTGGGACCAGTCGATTGCGGAGACGAAACAAATTGCTACCCATATTCATAAAGAGGCCATGCGTGGTCAGGAATTAATGAAAAAGGCAGTGACACGTCTATGAAAAAAATACTCGTCATTAGTAATATGTATCCAACATCTGATCATTTATCATTCGGTATTTTTGTGAAAAACCAAGTCACTGCTCTTGAAAAAGCAGGGCTAGACGTAGATATATCTGTAAATACTAATCCGGCAACCGGTAAGAAGAACACCATTATAAAATATACAAAATGGGGTTTATCGACATTGATGAAAGGCTTAAAAAACAGAAAGTCTATTGATGTCACACATGCACATTATGTGTTTCCATCTGGTATGCTGTCGCTCCTATTAAAGAAAATGTTTGGTATACCATTTATCGTTACAGCTCATGGTGGCGATATTGAGCGCATGGCCAAAAAGAGTACAAGAATTCGTAATTGGACAGCAAGTATTTTACGTGAAAGTGAACATGTTATCGCAGTAGGTCCTGTCTTAGCTCAACAAATTGAACAAGATTTTGGGATTGAAAAAGGTAAAATCTCTGTCGTTAGCATGGGTGTGAATCGTGAGGTTTTCACAAAAGGAAATCAAGTAGCAGTGTGCAAAGAACTGCAATTAGCTACTGAGCCATTCAGATTTTTATTTGTAGGAAATGTTATAAAACAAAAAGGCGTTGAGGAGCTGTTACAGGCTTTCCAAATGCTAAAAACAAAAGTATCTCGACCTTTAGAGTTAAATATTGTAGGTTCTAGAAGGGATCAAGCATTTTTCCAATCCTTGCAACCATTAATCAGTGAAGACGTCAAATTTATAGATCCACTAAAACAACAAGAACTAGTAAAGTGGTTCCAAGCAAGTGATGTCTTTGTATTACCATCCCATTTAGAAGGTTTTGGATTAGTGGCATTAGAGGCATTAGCGACAGATACACCGGTTATTGCTTCCAATGTAGGTGGACTTGTATCATTGCTTGGAGAAGGCGCAGGGCATTTAGTGGAGCCCGAAAATGCTATGGTTTTATCTGAGGAGATGCTACGTGCCGTGAACACGCCAAAAGAACACTATATGAATCGTGAAGCGGTCAACGAAGTATTAAACATTCACGATGAAAAAAATATAACAGCTCGTTGTATAGATATTTATAAGTCGGCCATTGAAGGTAGGGATGGCCTATGAATAAATTTATAAAAATAGTTGGGGCAGTTGCGATTATTAATGTCGTGGCCCGGTTCTTCGGATTTTTACGTGAGATGATAATTGGATTCCAATATGGTACTGGTCATACTTCCGACAGTATTTTTACTGCGTATATGATTCCAAACTTTTTATATTTAGTAGTTGGGGGAGCATTTACGACTGTTTTTATTTCAATTTATAACCGAGAAACAACCGACAAAGGACTATTCGTAAAGCAATCGTATACAATTGTTGTTGTGTCAGCGATAGTAATGACATTAATAGGTATGGCATTTGCTAATCCAATTTTAGAAAGCTTTAATACGGGTAAGGTTGTTAGTGATGAAGAAATGGCTTTAACGAGAAATCTTTATTTATGGATGATGCCTTCATCAATATTTCTTGTTTTATCTTCTTGGTATAGTGGTTTACTAAATGTAAATCAAAGATTTCATTTATCGAGCTTTGCCATTTTATTTTACAATGCGATTTTCTTGGTGATAGCAGTTGTCTTATCGGAAACTATTATCGGTCCAATGGGATATGGTATTAGTGCAATGGTAAGCGCAGTATTGATGGTGTATTTCTTAGTAATCGGTTACCGTAGACTAGATTCCTATAAGGTAGGGTTTTCTTTTAAACGTAATGTCTCTACAAAAGAGTTGTGGATAATGGTTGTACCTATTATGCTTGGCGGTGCAACGATTCAACTTTATGCATTATTACAACGCTATGTAGCAGGGCTATTGTCATTAGAAGGAGCAGTTTCATCTGTTAACTATGCTTCTAAGTTGATGCAATTTCCACAAGCTATTTTAATTACTGCTGTAACGACAGTTATTTATCCAATATTAAGTCAAAAGGAAGCTGGAAATGATCATGCTTCTATTAAAAGCTTGTATTCAAAGGGATTACATTACTTATTTTTATTGCTTATACCTGTGACAATTTACTCTTATTTTTACTCGACTAATCTCATTCAAGTTGTCTTTGAATATAATAAGTTCGATGCGAAAGCAACAGCGATAACAGCACCAGTACTTGCTGTCTTCGTACTTTCTATGTATTTCCTTGCGGCAAACACATATATTACACGCTTTTACTACGCAAAAGGTGACTCTATGGTGCCTGTAATATTTAGTTTATTAAATGTATTTGGAGTAAATATTGGAGCTATTTTTTTACTTGTAGGTTCAACTGGAGTAGTTTCAATTGCATGGGGTACTTTAATAAGTTCCGTTTTGAACTTTATTATGCTTATTGTATATGCAAGCTTTAAATATGATCTGAAGATGGGTATATTTAGTAAAGAGCTTCAATTTTTCAGAGCTATGCCTCCAATGATCATTATCACGATTGTAATGTTCTTCTCAAGTAAGTATTTAGTATTTGAGTACAAGTGGCTAACTTTCATTCTAGGCATTGTTATCTTTAGTGCAGTGGTTGTTGGCTCATATTTATTATTTGGTGTGAAGGAAGTAAAAGAATTTAGTGATAAGCTAAAACGGAAATTTTTAAAATAATTGGGAAAAGTGGGTATCTTAGAAAGCGCTGGATACCCACTTTTTTTATTTATGTTTCAGGTGTGTTGATTTGGAAATAGACCTTTATTCTATTAGCGAAGGGCTAATAGAGTGCTTCTGTCGCTGTAAGACTGCAAAAAAGTCGTTATATGAGTTATTTTCGGAAAAAGGATATCATGATACAAACATTGTATAAGCCGCTAATGTAACACAGCCAACTTTTTATTTATATTTTGAAAGTAAGGGTTCGCTCTTCACCGATTTGAATAAACGATTTCAGCATGGGTTTGATGAAATTATGAGTAAACAATCAGAAGAAGTTGAAAAGGGATTAGAAGGCTTTGTTGAAGAGCTAAAGCAAAAAATAGATTTGTTATTCGTTTACATAATTGATAATCCAAAATTAATAAAAATTGGATTATTTGAATTTGAGCAGTCGCTTGTAGTTAAATCTCGACTTACACAGCAATTTACTCACTTATAAGTCGTTATGATTGTACCCATATAGTACAATCATATTGTGCAATTGTAGATAATTTTGTAGGGTCATTAGAGCGTTTAATACTAACAAATTTACTTGAAAAAAAAACAGCCATGTGAGTTACCGAGCGACTTAGTTCATGTATACTTTTTAAGAGAAGTTAATTATAAATCAAAAAAATTCCTCTCACCACTACTTAAAAGGTGAGAGGGATTTTTTACTTCTTAACTGTAATATGAAGATAAACGCCTTTTTGAAGCTTATTGCCTGTTTCTTTTTGAATAGATGGATGAACAAGGAGCATATACTCTTGCCCACTTTTTAACGGTTTTGATGGGGTAACAAGTAATGAACTACCATCAACTTTTGTAGTAATGGGTACTTGGTTACCGCCTAAAGCGACGAGTTGTACACTACCTTCAGCAATTTGCGAAGAGAGAGTTTGTGAGAACTTCACAGTAAATGTTTTAGAAGTTGATACATTTTTTAAGCTTACAAGCTCTTTATAATTTGTATATTGTGCTTTGATTGCATCATAATGTGCCTGAAAAATAGGGGCAGTCTTTGTTTGGACGTTCGGCTTTACCCCAACCTCATTAATTGTTTTCCCTAATGGACCTGTAAAATTACCAATCGTAAGCTTTAAATAGCTTCCATCCTGCAGTTCAAAAAAGCCTTGCATACAGCCTTTTCCATACGTAGTTTCTCCGTATAAAATAGCAGATTGCTGATCTTGTAATGTTGCTGATAACATTTCAGAGGCGCTAGCACTATAGCGGTTTACTAGAATACGTGTATCAGCTGGGAATTTTTCGTTTTGTTTGACTGCACGTATTTTATAAGAGGCGTGTGCTTCTTCCAGTAAGTAGGCAATTTTCGCATTCGGGAAAAGCCCTGCGATCTCCTCAGCTGTTGATACATAGCCGCCACCATTGTTTTGTAAATCAAGTATAAAAGAGGTTGCACCACGCTGTTTTAATTGAATAAGCGCATCCTTGACAAGCTTTGCACCGTCTTCTGAGAAGGATGACATAGCAATATAGCCAACATCCCCAAATAGTAACGCAGATTCCACATTCGGTAATGTGAATTTTTTTCGTGTAATGGTTGTAGTTGAAGTTTTACCATCTGCATGCTGGAGTTTCACTTCAATTTTAGTATTCTCATCACCAATTAGTAAGGACGAGACTTCTTGGGTAGAGCTTCCTACTACAGATTGTCCGTTAATGGCGATAATAATGTCTCCAGCAACTACACCCGCATTAGATGCACCGCTATCCTCAAACACTTGTAAAATATGAATGCCATCTTCATGTTCTTCAATGATTACACCAATCCCAATTGTTGAAAGATCGATGCTATTTATAAATTCCTCAAATTCCTTTTTCGTAAAATATGTAGAATAAGGGTCTAACATATCAATGATTTCAGGAATTGTTTTAGCTTTTTGCAAATTTCCATGGATGGTTCCCACATAATTTTCCGTAAGAATTTCCTTAATTTCCTTTACAAGCTGTTGTTCACTGCTTGCAGCAGAAGCGTTTGTTAATGGAAAGATGAAAAAGCCGAGAACGAATACAAATGACCACAATACTCTTTTCATAGGACACCTCTTTTCTAATATATAGTATACATGATTTTCCATATAACTGTAATAGGGCTTATCACCAAAGTTGTAGGTGACATTTTTCTCTCTTCGCGCAACGTACGGGATTTCCTACAAAAAAGAATCTGCTAGCTCTTTGCGAAAAAGTAAGGATGCAAGATTCATAGACAGTGGTTGTCTAAAGTCTTATTCGCAAAAAAGCAAGCAGATTCTAGTTATCTTATAGATGAAGATATTTTATTTTTTTGTTAGCTTATGAATAACAAAGCCGATAAGCGCACCGATTATTGCAGGTACAAGCCATGCCAGACTTTGTTCATATAATGGTAAAGTTTTCAAAATGTTCACATAAGGTGTAATAGTAATCTTCATTTCCTTAAAACCATCATTCAGACTAACGAGGAATGTAGGAATTAATGCTAAAATGTAAACGATTTTTCCACCTTTAAAGAAGTTATCGAAAAGTGACAGAACCATTAACACCATCGCTAGCGGATAGATGATTAATAATACAGGTAGTGATGCACTAATAATTGTTTCTAGACCAACGTTTGTAATTGCCGCACTGAATATTGTGAAAATTATTAAAAACGTTTTATACGAAACACTAGGAAATAGTTTGTGGAAAAACTGAGCATTGGCAGTCAATAAACCTACAGCAGTAGATATACACGCTAGTAATATTGTGGCAGATAATATAATAGTCCCGAGTTTACCAAAAAGAACTTCAGCTGACTTCGCTATAATAGTACCACCATTATCAAAAGTGCCTATTGCATTAATACTAGTGTTTCCAATTTGTCCAAGTGCGATATAGACAAACGATAAGCCAATTGCGGCAACAATACCAGCGAAAATTGTCGTTTTGACTTGCTTCTTAGTATCTGACATACCCATGTCGCGTAATGCTTGCAAAATAACGATTCCGAATACTAATGCACTAAGTACATCCATTGTTAAATAGCCTTGAACAAAGCCTTCAGTCAATGGTGACGAAGTGTATTTTCCCATAGCTGTCCCTGGTTCACCCATTGGGGAAATAAAGCTTTTAATAGCTAGTAATAGAATAACACCTAATAGAACAGGCGTTAAAATTTTCCCAACGCGATCAACAAGCTTTGAAGGGTTAATTGCTAAGACTAGTATTAAGGCGAAAAATATAACAGAAGTAATCAAAAGTGGTGCCCAATGATCTGCTGCTCCCTCTGGAAGAAATGGGACAATCCCGATTTCATAGGAAACTGAACCCGTACGCGGCACTGCAAAAAATGGTCCAATCGCTAAATAAACAATTGAGGTAAAAATAATACCAAAGGTAGGGCCAACACGGTTTGCTAGTATTTGTAGATCGCCACCCGCCTTCGCTATCGCAACGATGGCTAATAGAGGTAACCCAACACCTGTTATTAAGAAACCAATCATTGCTGACGTTATATGTTCACCAGCTTGTTGACCTAATAATGGGGGGAAGATAATATTTCCGGCGCCTAAAAACAAGGCAAATAATAGTAAACCTACTGCTAAATTCTCTTTGAAGAAAAGCAAAATGTTTCTCATAAAAATTAAAACTCCTTTAAAATTAAAAAGATTAAACTTTCTAAAAATTTTAAATACAGAAGTGTATATTATCATACGAATACTATTCTTGCAATCAATAATCTCTTATTATTTGTCAGAATATGTCGGATTCATTAAGATTCATAAATTGTTTGAAAAATAGTCAGTTTTTCCGATTTCTGATTACTAAAATATCTAGTATGATAGACACACAAGGAAATATTTTAGCACGAATGGAGGCAAATTGGTATGAAAAAAACAAAAAAATTAAGAATCCTTGCTTTAACTACTATTGCTACTTCTTTTTTAGCATTTCAAAGTGCAGAAGCAGCTACTTATACCGTACAAAAAGGAGATACTTTATCTAAAATCGCTTCAAACCATAAAGTAACAGTACAAGACATAAAAACTTGGAACAATTTAAAGAATGATATGATTTATGTCGCACAAAAGCTTGCAGTTTCAAAACAAACGACTAACGAAACGGTAAAACCTTCAAATCCATCAACATCAACTCCATCAAAACCTACAGCTACTTCCCATACAGTAGTTAAAGGCGATTCCTTATCCAAAATCGCTAAGCAATATAATATCTCAGTAAAGGATATCAAAGACTGGAATGGACTTGCGACAGACACGATCTACATTGGACAAGTGTTAAAATTATCTGCGGGAGCTTCAGTACCTTCAGTACCCGGGAATGAAACAGTACATAATAACGAATCTTCAGGTGCAGGAACATCAAAAGATCCTACTGCAAATGGACAAGCTATTAATAAGAAAACAGTAGAAGTAGCTAATTCATTAGTAGGAACACCATATCTCTACGGAGGCAACACACCTGAGGGTCTAGATTGCAGTGGCCTTATTTACTATGCCTTTAATCAAGGTGGTTTAAAAATTGGCAGACTCAGTAGCGAAGGTTATTTCGGTAATTCAACACAAGTTAATAATCCGGTAGCAGGCGATTTAGTATTCTTCGAAAATACGTATAAACAGGGTATATCTCATATGGGGATTTTTATAGGGAACAATAAATTTATCCATGCAGGGACAGACGGTGTTGAAGTTTCAGACGTTACATATTCTTACTGGTCTACAAGATTAGTAGCTTATAAACGTTTCGACGCAATAAAATAAAGTAAAAGCGATTTTTTGCATATTCAGCAGAAATCGCTTTTTTTATGCGCGGAAGGAAGGTGAATCCTTGCGCGAAAAAGAGTTACTCGCGGAAGGAAAGTGAATCCCCGCGTGAGGAAGACGAATACCCGCTGAAGGGAAGGAATATCCGCGGAAGAAAAGCGAATATCCAGGAGGGAAGCGGATCCCCGCGGAAGAGAGACAAATACCCGCGAAACGAGCGAACGTTCACACGAAGCAAAAATACCTGCACAAGGCAGATCAAAAAAATCCCTTCTTTTTTTAAAAAAAGAAGGGATTTCGATAGTTTATTGTGTTACGCGTGCTGTCCAACGAGATAGGTCGGCGTCTTTTGCATCAACAAGCTCTGCAGGGAAGATAAATGTCCATGGCTTTGTTGAGTTTGGTTGTACAGTTAATATTGGATCCATATTAAATGAACCTTTAGCAATTTGTTTGCCTGTTGCATCAATAATTTCTAATGGTAATTGTTCTAGATTAATCGCTTTATTATGTCCGTTACGAATGAAGATAGACACATTTAAATTACCGTTATCAGCAAGTTTCGCTTGTAGGCCAGTGAAGTTTACTTCTGTTTCACCTAGCTCAGGTAAAGTTTTTACGATTTTCGCAAGCTCCTCTTTTTGTGCTGCAGGAAGTTGCTTTTCCCATGATGGGTCTAATTCTAATTGGTGACCACGAAGGGAAACAAGGTTGAATGCGATTTTCCAACCATCTTCCGGTACTTCATCGACTTTTATTGCTGATTTTTCAAATTCAAATACCCATGGACGAGCACTTTCTGCTGGAATTGTACCAAGTGCTGCAAAGTCGAATTTTTTAGATGCTACAAGCTCGTCGTTTTTATCCATAATGAACAGCTCAATTTCACCTAGCTCAATGGCTTGAGGTAGTGATGAGCGGAAAAACGCACGCACTTGCCATTTTTTAGAACGCATATCTTCTTCAATACTAATAGAAGAAAGTGATAATTGATTTGGCTTTAATGGTTCTAGCTCATTAGCAAGGAAATTAAAAATATACTTTTGCTCCTGTGGAACATCCCAATCTGGATGGAATGAAAGCTTAGTCACGACATCGTGATCATCGCTATTATCCGTAGTAGCAGTTCCTAATAAGTCTTTAGAGTCAATTGTGTTTTCTTGTACAACCTTATCTGATTTTTTAAAGAATGAGAATAAGCCCATTATTGTACCTCCATTTGTGCTTCAATCATTTTCATGAAGCCTGTAATTTCTATAATAATAGAACGACGTAATTCTTGGAAATTCATTCCGAATAATTCAAGTCCTTCACGTTGGTAAATTCGCATCGGATCTTCTTGTTGGTAATGACGCAAGCCGATTCCTTCTTTTAAATGTGACATGTTTTCTAAATGTTTCACCCATCCACTATCTAGGTAACTTAGCATTACTTGTGGAATTATTGCCATTACTTCCTCATTGTTAGAAAACTTTTCCATGCGATCAAGCAACTCTTGTTCAGAAGGCTGAATATCAGCTAAAATTTGTTTTACTTTACCCGCTTCACGGTCAATTGTGACAGGAGTAATGAATAATGAATTGAGAGAGCTCTCCATTTGATCGTAATCCCATTCCACTGAAGGGAGTTCATCTGGAGCGGCTTCGCGAACTGCAAAATCAACCGCTTCGCTTAGCATTTTTTTTAGCTCCCCCATTAAATCTTCACCAGTTAAAATCTTATCTCGAAGACCATAAATAACTGTACGTTGGTCGTTAATAACATCATCTAATTTTAGGTTGTATTCTCGCATACCGTATTGAGAGCCTTCAACAATACGTTGTGTGCGGTTAATAAGTTCTTGCACCTCTTTATTTTGGATAATGCCTTTTTCATCGACAACCATTTTTTCTGAGAATTTTTCAACTTCTTCTTTTGCATAACGTCGGAACATATCATCTTCAATAGAGAGAATGAAGCGACTTTCACCTATGTCACCTTGGCGACCTGAACGACCACGTAGCTGATTATCTACACGGCGGCTTTCATGCTTTTCGGTACCGATGACATATAGTCCTCCAAGTGCATGAACTTCGTCGCCTAACACGATATCTGTACCGCGGCCAGCCATATTGGTAGCTACCGTAATACGACCTTTTTGGCCTGCTTGAGAAATAAGCTCAACTTCTTGTTCTACTGTTTTCGCATTCAGTAATTGGAATGTTAAGCCTTCTTTCTTTAAGGATTCAGCAACTGTTTCAGATTGCAGTATTGACGTTGTCCCAATTAAGACAGGTTGTCCCTTTTCATGACGACGTTTAGCTTCAACTGCTACATACTTATATTTATCTTCTTGTTTGTTGAAGATAATATCAGGCTGATCGACACGTTGACGTGGGCGGTTTGTTGGAATTTGAATAACTTCCATACCGTACACTTCGCGAATTTCTTTTTCCTGTGTTTTCGCCGTACCCGTCATCCCAGAAAGCTTCGGATACATACGGAAATAGTTCTGAATTGTAATCTGTGCCTGTGCTTTATTTTCTTCAGTAATCGTTACGCCTTCTTTTGCTTCAATCGCTTGATGTAAGCCATCAGATAGCGAACGACCTTCTAAAATGCGACCTGTGAACATATCAACAAGTTCGATTTTGTCATCTTTTACGATGTAATCAACATCCCGCTTGAACATGACATGTGCACGAACAGCTTGGATAACGTAATGGTAAAGTGTTTGGTGTTCAAGATCATATAGATTATCAACATTGAAGGCAGCCTCAACCTTTTCAATGCCTTTATCTGTTAAAGAAGTAGCTTTCGTTTCATCATCAAAATCGTAATCTTCTTCTACTTTAAAACGTTTAGCTAGCATAGAGGCAATGCGATGTAGCTCATCATTCGCAGCCATTTTCCCAGCGATAATAAGAGGTGTTTTTGCCTCATCAATAAGTACACTATCGACTTCATCGATAATGGCGAAGTGATAAGGACGCTGTACTTTATCAGCTAAGCTATGAGCCATGTTGTCGCGTAAGTAGTCAAATCCGAACTCAGTACCTACACCATATGTAATATCTGCGTTATAGGCTTCTTTTTTTGCATCCGGCTCCATCATCGGTATATTTAAACCAACTGTTAAGCCTAGGAAACGATGGATTTGACCAACAAGCTCGTAGTCACGCTTAGCTAGATAGTCATTCACTGTAATGACGTGAACACCTTTACCTTCTAATGCGCGTACATAGGAAGGAAGAGAAGCGACAAGCGTTTTACCTTCACCCGTAGGCATTTCTGCAATATTGCCTTCAGTTAAAACAAGACCACCGATAAGCTGTACATCAAAATGACGCATACCTAATACACGTTTTGAGGCTTCGCGTACAACAGCAAATGCGTCCGGGATGATAGATGTAATTGGTTCACCTTGTTCTAAACGATCCTTGAAAGTAAAAGTCATTTCTTTTAATTCTTCATCTGACTTATTAACATAGTTTTCTTCAAGACTATTAATCTGATCTACTATTTTATAGTAGCGTTTTAATTGACGAGCACTTGTTTGCTCATTGTTGCGTTTAAAAATTGAGAACATGAAATTTACGCTCCTTTAAAGTTGTCTAAATGCTAGACACTACATTATTTTATCAAATTTTACGAATGATGACTACATTTGACATGCAGCATTCTTCCAATCTAAAAAAGTGGAATAAATTTTGTGAAATGATGGAAAATAAATAGAAAAAGTATATTTCGGCGCCTGTTCGTGCTATAATCAATTTGGATTTAAATGTAGATTATTTTTTTGAGGAGGAGAGACATGCTCTATGTTTCTTTAATAGCAGCATTCGTTGCTTCAATATTGTTAACTCCACTAGTTAAACGATTAGCGTTCAGAATAGGTGCTGTCGATGCACCGAATTATCGAAAAGTACATGCACGAATTATGCCAAGACTTGGAGGATTGGCGATTTTCCTTGCTTTTTTAATAGCTGTGGCTATATTCCAGCCAATTTTGATATTCAATGAAAATGGTAGTGATTTTTTACTGGCAATTATAATTGGAGCTTGTATTATTGTAGCAACAGGTGTCATAGATGATATGCGTGAAATTTCCGCAAAGGCAAAATTACTTGGCCAGCTTGCTGCGGCACTTATCGTTATTTTTGTAGGCGGCATTCAAATTGAAATGGTTAACCTACCTTTTATAGGTGAATTAAATTTTGGATTACTAAGTATTCCTTTAACAATTATTTGGATTGTAGGTATTACAAATGCCATTAATTTAATCGATGGCTTAGATGGTCTAGCTGCCGGTGTTTCAACAATTGCCCTTATTACTTTAGCTGTCATGGCATTTATAATGAGCAATATGTTCGTTTTGGCAATTGCATCTATTTTAGCGGCGGCAACATTTGGATTTTTATTTTATAATTTCCACCCAGCGAAAATCTTTATGGGGGATACTGGAGCTTTATTCCTTGGCTTTATGATATCAGTACTCGCATTACTTGGATTTAAAAATATAACGGTCGTTACATTAATTATCCCAGTTATTATCCTAGGTGTACCAATTTCTGATACATTCTTTGCGATTGTTCGTCGTGTACGTATGAAGAAAAAATGGTCTGATCCAGATAAATCACACTTACATCACCGTTTACTAGATATGGGCTTTACACATCGTCAAACAGTACTCATTATTTATGGGATTGCCATTATGTTTGGCTTAGCAGCTATCATTTTCTCAATGGCAAAAGTATGGGGTGCGATTTTAATCGTAGCGGTCATTTTAACGGCAATTGAACTTTTGGTTGAAGTTATCGGACTCGCGGGTAAAAACTATAAACCGCTATTGAATTTTGTGCGGATATTTAATAAATAGAACATTAAAGCAATCATCCACTTTTATGGATGATTGCTTTTTTAGGTTCTATAAAATTTGTTGGGGTCATGTCCGGGATTAAAAGATGTAGAAATTATGAAAAAAGAATAAATAGGCGATCAAATCGCATTGCATGTACAATTACCCAAATGTGTCCGGTTTGTAAAAAAGAAACATCAAAAGTTCACGATTACCGTGTCAAAAAAATCAATCATTTAAAATAGATTGAACGTTTAACGATTCTTCTCTATAAACGTCGTCGTTATGTTTGTACTGGTGGAAAGCGTTTCTCTGAAAAATCCTCCTTCCATCCTCGAGGTCGCTTCGATCCCTCGGGTAAAAGTGGTGGAACGTTTGCGTTTGCTTCGGGCTCTCCAGCGTTGTCGGATGTAAACGAGCGCTTTAGCGCTTGCTTCATGTGAGGTTAGTTCGTTGGTAAACAGGGAAATGGACGTGTTTAGGGTACATGAAAGAAGCTTGGTCAATGAGGGAATCGCTCAGGTATCATAGGTCTATTAGTGCTTTCAATCTGTAACTTTCTCGCTATACTATACAAAAAAGCCTTTCCACAAATTTATTTAAAGTGGAAAGGCTTTTATAGTTAGTGTGCGTAATCGTTCTCTGTTGTATCATTGCCTACAGCGTTAGCTTTATCAGTGTTTTTATTCGTTAAACTACTAGACGCTTTATCGGTATCAAGATGGCTCTTAAGCGTTTCAGATATTTCATCAACCGATTTTTGATTTAATTTATAGTAGTAAACACCAGTAGACATATCATCATCACCTTCTAATGTTAAAGAATCAATACGTGGCATCCCTTGTGTTAAATAAGATAGGAATGACTTCATTTCACTAAATGTCATATTTGTCTTCATGTTATCACCAAGTGCTCTAATGACATCATCGTATTTTGTAATGGATTCTACAGAAGAGACTTTATTGATAATTGACGTTAAAATCTCTTGTTGACGCTTACCACGTTCAATATCACTGTCTTGCTTACGTGTTCTTGCGAGTGCAAGTGCCTGACTACCGTTTAAATGCTGTAAACCAGGCTCTAGGTTGATGGCATTGCGATCGAATTCGTCTTTTTCGTGTAATTTATATGGCACTTCGGCTTCGATTCCGCCTAATGCATCAACAACATCAATAAATGCATTAAAGTTCATACGTACATAATAGTCAATCGGCACATCTAATAGTTGTTCTACGGTATCAATTGTTGAAATTGTTCCGCCATAAGCATGTGCATGAGTAATTTTATCCTTATGCTCTACAGAAGGAATGTATACATACGAATCTCGAGGGATACTAAGCATTTTAATCGATTTTGTTTTATTGTTTAATGTTGCTAGAATCAGTGCGTCGGAACGTGAATTCTCAGAGCCTTGCCCGCGATTTTCACTATCATCAACACCGACAAATAGGATTGAAACATTATCGTGTATTGGTTCTACTTTCTCATTACGAAGTGAAGAAATTTCTCGACCTTCTAATTCTTCATGTGCTGAGTCAGCTGCATGTTTTACTTGCTTAGTAATATATACCCCATATGCTGTCGCACATATTAGTAAACTAGCAACAAGAAGAAGGGAAACTTTTATAATAAGGGAAGCTTTAGAAGACCTCTTTTTGCTTTTATTTCTATTTTTCATATTTAATATATTCTCCTCTGGATTTTGGGAATAATAATACTATTAAACTAAATTTTATTCAATCACTGTTGAAATATGTGTAAAGGATAAAATAGCTCAATATTAAAATTATACTATGGATATTTAGTTTTCGACAATTAAAACTATTTATTTCACAACAAATTCAATAAACTGAGTATTCTCAAATGTAATGTTTGCTTGTCCGTTTGTCATTTCTGTTATCCAGTTTCGGAACTGTTCTTCCTCCTCTTTTAACACGGATACAATAATGTCGACGTCTTCCAAATAGCGAATTTCCTCTAAAGTATACGAAGAACCTCGAATTTCATTTTCTACTTTGCCAAGCCATGTGTAATCAACGGTAATTTTCATAAAATGATGAAGCTTGCGTTCGACAACCTGGGCAGCGAGTAAACCTTCTGTTGTCGCTTTTCCGTAAGCACGAATGAGACCGCCCCCGCCAAGCTTAATGCCACCAAAGTAGCGTGTGACGACAACGACCGTATCTTTTAATCCTTGTTTTTTTAGGACTTCTAACATTGGGACGCCAGCAGTGCCACTAGGTTCCCCATCATCATTTGCTTTTTGAATATGATCATGCTCACCAATCATATAGGCGGAACAATTGTGTGTCGCATTATGATGCATTTTTTTTATGCGTTCAATAAAAGAAATTGCATCCTCTTCCGTTTCTGCGCGTTCTATATAAGTAAGAAAGCGAGATTTAGAAATAACAATTTCGCTTTCTCCGTATCCTTTTACTGTTAAATAGTTTTCTCTCATCCGTACCAATCTCCTTTTAGGTAGAGTTCTATTTGAGTTCTATTCTATAATTTTCATAAAGAAAAAGCATTAAATTTTAACAGTGTGGTGATATAATAGGTGTAGACTATGTAATTGGTCTATTGAAATGGTAAGTAATCATAAGACATTAGACTGGGGAGTATACTATGTTTTCAAATGATACCTTCGATTTAAAGTCGCTTGATGACATATTTAATCGAATGTTAGAAACAATCATGAGCTCAAAGGACGATATCTTTATTATAAGTGAGCAAAGCCGTAGAAGCTTCGAAGATATGCAAAGAGAGCTAGAAATTGTTCGAAAACAAGTTTCAATTGTTATTGATGAAGGCGATGCTTTAGAAAAAAGCACACAGCTTGCCAAGCAAAGACTTGTGTTAGTAAGTAAAGCTTTTGATAATTATACCGAAGAACAAGTTAGAGAAGCCTATGAAACTGCACAAGATTTTCAAGTGAAGCTCTCCGTTATTAGAACACAAGAAAAGCAACTGCGTGATAAACGAGATGATTTGGAGAGAAGGTTAAGAGCATTACTCGATACGATTGAACGTGCAGACCATATTGTCAATCAAGTAAATGTCGTTTTGAATTACTTAACTTCAGATTTAAAAAATGTTGGTTTAGCACTTGAACAAGCAAAAATGAAACAAGATTTTGGTATACGTATCATTGCGGCACAGGAAGAGGAGCGCAAACGTCTATCTAGGGAAATCCATGATGGACCTGCTCAGATGCTCGCAAATGTACTAATGCGCACTGATTTAATAGACAGAACGTATCGTGAAAAGGGCATTGAATATGCATTGGCAGAAATTGTTGATTTAAAGAAAACGGTGCGTGATGCATTATCAGAGGTGCGGCGTATCATCTATGATTTAAGACCAATGGCACTTGATGATTTGGGAATTGTTCCGACATTAAAAAAGTATTTATCAACAGTGACTGAATATAATCCGGGTGTGAAGGTTCATTTCCAATCAAGAAGCACCGAAAAGCGTATACCATCAAATTATGAAGTATCTATTTTCCGCTTAGTGCAGGAATGTGTAACGAATTCCATGAAACACGGAAAATGTAAGGATATTTGGGTCAAGCTTGAGTGGTTGAAAGATGCTGTAAATATCGTTGTAAAGGACGATGGCATAGGTTTCGATTCCCAGAAAGTTAAAGACCATTCCTTTGGGATTTTAGGTATGAAAGAACGAATTGAAATTTTGGATGGGACAATCTCAATTACAAGTGAGATAAATCGAGGTACGACGGTTTTATTTAAAATTCCGTTAGAAGTAGAGTAAAACGATTGTTTGAGGAAATTTAGGGGGTAAAGACAAATGACGAAGATTATTATTGTAGACGATCACCAGCTATTCCGCGAAGGAGTAAAGCGTATTTTAGATTTTGAAGATACGTTTGATGTAGTAGCAGAAGGTGATGATGGGACGGATGTAGTTTCTTTATATGCTGAAAATCAACCTGATGTTGTACTAATGGATATTAATATGCCGGGGAAAAATGGCGTAGAGGCAACAGCAGATTTAATTAATGAGTATCCAGATGCAAAGGTTATTATGCTTTCTATCCATGATGATGAAACATACGTAACACACGCACTAAAATCTGGATCACTAGGCTATATGCTGAAAGAAATGGATGCGGACGAAATTGTTGAAGCTATTAAAGTAGTTGCCAATGGTGGATCTTATTTACATCCAAAAGTAACTAAAAATTTAGTAGCGGAATTCCGTCGTCTTTCTGAGCATGAAAATAAAGGTAACTTCCATCAAACAGAAATTCGTCGCCCATTCCATTTGTTAACAAAGCGTGAATGTGAAGTATTACAATTATTAACAGATGGACAATCAAACCGTACAATTGGTGAGACGCTATTCATTTCTGAAAAAACAGTTAAAAACCACGTTTCAAGCATTTTACAAAAAATGAATGTAAACGACCGTACACAAGCTGTTGTTACAGCCATCAAAAATGGCTGGGTTGAAGTACGCTAATAGCATATATAACTTCTTTAAGAAGAACTGAAAGAAATTAAAGCCTCCGGCGGATGTCACGGAATCGGAAAGGAGTTCATTTTGTTATCACAAGCCGATTCCGGACGCAATTATGCCGAGGCATAATTGATAGCTGTTTTTAAAGGCTACTATATTATTTAGTAGTTTTTAAAGCAGTTTTTTTTATAGGAAAGAATTGTCGAAAAATGTAACAATTTATACATAGAGATTGCTTAAATCGTGCAACATTTTATAAGTGTGGGCGTCATAAGGAAGATGTAGCACCCAAATGTTGAAAATACACAACAAAATTCCTACAACGGGATTTATATGCTACAATATGCGCGGGAGGTTTTTTGATGTTAAAGAAAAGTTTTCTAGCAGTTCTAACTTTATTAATGTTAACTGCCTGTGGTAATAAAAAAGATGAAATGAATGCAGAAGAACAACAAAAAATCATTGATGATGGGATCGTCGGATTTGAAATGAATGGTGGGCAAATAACGAAGGCAGAAAATGTCCCTGCTGATGAAGGAAAAGCAATCTTACTAGCCTTTAATGAATATATTGAAGCTTTTAATTCAAAAGAAATTGATCGTTATATGCAAACACTCTCGAAGGATCCAAAAGGTTTCGACTATGATGAAGAAAAAGAATTCACGACAGAAGTATTTAAAGAATCAGACGTTAAACGAGATGCTAAAGATACGACAATCATAAAATATAACAAAAATGAAGCACAGGTCCATTCCAATTTAACATTGCATTTAGTACAAACTAAAACAAATGTGAAGCATGAAAGTGCAGGACAACAAGTTACAGTATTCGTCAAAGAAGATGGAGACTGGAAGGTCACTAGCGTCTTTTATATGGACGACACGAAATCAAGTACTGGCAAATAAAAATGAGGATCTCTTCATTCAGGCTCATCACTAAAAGTTGAGGTTGGGCGATTTCCTGGGCATTAGCGTCAAAGACAAGCCCCTAGAGCGAGCGCGGTAGTGACGATGGTAAAAGTTTCACGCCTAACTGCTAATTGGACTTGCTTTATTGAACGGAAATCAATCTCACTTTATGGTGATGAGCCTATATTCATTCAAAGAAGGATTAATAGGGTGAAATTAACCTCGTTTATGAGGAAATCTTTACATATGAAATGAATGCTAAGTTAAAGCCTCCGGATGCAATTATGCCGAAGTATAATTGATCGATTTAGCAGGTGTCTAGAATGATGAAAGAGTGAAGCTACTTCCTCTTATTCGACGTTTAGACAAGATTACGTTAAGTCGAAATCCAATTCACGTTCATTTCTTTTTATCTTCTCAACAATTGCGCCGAGGAGCAATTGATTGTAAACTAGTTAGAATAGGAGAGTGGACATGGATGAGGACAGCAATCGTAACAGATAGTACTGCATATATTTCGGCTGAGGAACGAGCACGCTTAAACATTCATATGATTCCGTTAAGTGTAAATATCTCAGGTCAACTTTTTGAAGAAGAAGTAGATATCACGGCATCTGAATTTTATGATAAAGTACGTGGGGCAAAAGAATTCCCAAAAACAACCCAACCTCCAATTGGAGAGTTTGTCGCTCTCTTTGAAGAGCTGGCAAAAGAGTATGATGAGGTAATATCTATTCATTTATCCAGTGGTATCAGTGGTACATATCAAGGTGCCATTCAAGCAGGCGAGATGGTGGAAGGTATTGAAGTATCCGCTTTTGATAGTGAAATATCCTGTGCGGTGCAGGGTTTTTACGTTCTACGAGCAGCTGAATTGGCGGCTCAGGGCTTTTCTGCCAAAGAGATTCACGCTTTATTGGAGGACATGAAGCAATCAGTTCGTGCTTACTTCATTGTAGATGACTTAGCGCACTTACAACGTGGGGGACGTCTGTCTGCAGCAGCGGCATTAATCGGTGGCTTATTACAAGTAAAACCGATCCTGCATTTTGCGGACAAGGTCATTGTACCTTTTGAAAAAATTCGTACACGTAAAAAAGCATTAAAGCGTGCGGAGGAGCTACTAGCTGAAGATGCTAAAAAGTATGAAGCAATGGACGCTGTGGTAATCCACGGTAATTGCCTGGCTGAAGCAGAAGAATGGCTAGCACAACTAGCAGCAACCTACCCGAACGTTAGCTTTAAAATGAGCTATTTCGGTCCCGTCATTGGCACACACTTAGGTGAAGGCTCAATGGGTCTAGGTTGGACAAAAAAATAATAGTAAGTGAGACAGTCTCTACAGTAAATGTGTAGAGGCTGTTTTTTTATTAAGAAACTTTTCACCCCAAAAAGCGACATGAAAGGAGCAAAGCAATGACATATAAAGGTTGGTTGTTGCCACCTACATTACGAGATTTCCATGAAGGACGTATTTGGTTAAAGGAGCATGCCCCATTTTCCAAGGAAGATATCGATAAATCAATCAAGTATAAATACTTCCATATAATAGAAGGGATTCAAAAAGAGCCACATTTAAAATGCAATCGTTGCCATAATGAAGATCCTCAGCAATTTACAACGTTTGATTGTTCAAGGTGCCAGCAGTCATGTATATATTGTAGACATTGTTTGAATATGGGCAGAGTGAGTAGTTGTACGCAATTGATCATTTGGACAGGCCCTCGCGCAAGTAGGACAAAAAAGCATTCACTCGAATGGGCGGGGCAATTTACAGTGCTTCAACAGCAGGCGGCAATTGAAATGCTAGAAAGTGTGAAAGCAAGGCGTTCCCACCTTTTGCATGCGGTATGTGGGGCTGGAAAAACAGAGCTACTTTTCCCGACTGTTCATTATGCGTTAGAGCAAGGCTTGCGAGTATGTATCGCTGCGCCTCGTACAGATGTAGTGTTAGAGTTATATCCACGCTTTCAAAAAGTTTTCCCGCATACTGTGATCCATGCATTATATGGTAAATCACCAAAGCAGGATGGCTATGCCCAGCTCGTGTTGGCGACAACACATCAACTTTATCGCTTTGACCGAGCATTTGACGTCATGATTGTTGATGAGGCTGATGCCTTTCCGTATATATTTGATGAAACGTTGCAAATCGCAGTGCAACAGGCAAAAACAGAAAATGCGCCACTATTGTTGGTCACGGCAACTCCTTCTCCTAAACTACTTACTCAGTATCAAAATGAAAGTTATTCATTTATCCCGAAGCGCTATCATGATCGTCCATTATCAGTCCCTCGATTTCATTCCCTATGGAGCTATGAAAAAAGCTTGAAACGAGGAAAGATCCCAAGAAAGCTAAAACAATGGACAGAGGAGCGCCTTGCACGCAAAGAGCCATTTCTATTATTTTTCCCAAAAGTAGAGTTAATGAAAATAGCAACACCGCTGTTTCAATTATTAGATGACAGTATCATGGCAGTACATGCGGAAGATCCGGAGCGTAAAGAGAAAGTGCTGAAACTACGTGATAAAGAAGTTCCAGGTTTACTGACTACGACCATTTTAGAAAGAGGGATTACGATCAAGAATGTACAGGTTGCAGTCATTGGGGCAGAATTGACCATTTTTACTTCAAGTGCACTCATACAAATCGCAGGGCGTGTTGGTCGAAATGCCGATTTTGCAGAGGGAGACGTCGTATTTTTTCATCATGGCATTACGGCTGAAATGGATGATGCGCAGACAAAAATTCTTAATTATAATAAGAAAGGATTTTCATCATGAATAAAATTGAAACACTGTGCTTATTATGCTCACAGCCTTTGCAATCAGCAATCTCATGGAAACTACTTTTAACAAAACAATTTCAGCCGACTATCTGTGATAAGTGCTCAGCTCAATTTGAATATTCCTCAACAGCAACAGCGCTTTACCAATATAACGATGCGATGAAAGACTTTTTACATCAATATAAATTTCTTCAAGATGTTGCACTTGCTAAAGTATTTCGGCAGGAGCTACATGCACGATTGAAGCATGAAAAAGCAACCATTATACCGATTCCTATGCACCCCGTTAAGCAAAAGGAACGTACCTTTTCGCATATGGAGGAGCTATTGAAGGCAGCGAATATTCCTTTTATACAACTTTTAGAAAAAACGACGACAGAAACGCAAAGCTCCAAAAATAGAGAGCAGCGAAACCAAATAGCATCTCTTTTCCGTCTAATGGATGGAGCCCATGTAGAGCATAAAGAATACTTTCTTTTTGACGATATAAAAACGACGGGGACGACTTTAAGGCATGCTACTGAGGTTTTATTAAATGCAGGTGCCAAAAATGTAAAAATATTCACACTAATTAATGGATGAAAATACTAATGCATTGTGTATAATAGATTACGAGTATATAAGGTTCGTTTAGCTGTTATTATCTTCATTCAGACACTTTCTGAATGAGGAACTCAGTCTAAGAACGCCACGTCCTGTGGCAACGACTGAGTGACCAACATCACGTTGGCCTAAAGCCTCTGGCGGATGTCACGGATTTTGAGAGGAATGAATTGTGCCCCGCACAATCCAAAATCCGGACGAATTACGCCAAGGCGCAATTGATTTAAGAGGAGGAAGAAATAGATGGCAGAGGTTCGCAATTGTCCGAAATGTAATGAGTTTTTTAATTATATAGGGGTCAGAGAAGTATGTCATAAATGCGCTCAATCAGAAGAAGAATTATATCAAATCGTTTATCGCTTTTTACGTAAACGTGAAAACCGTGCGGCGACAGTAGAGCGTATCGTTGAAGCGACAGGGGCGGAAGAGGAGCTGTTGTATAAATGGGTACGCAAGGGGCGCTTACAGCCTGCGATGTTCCCGAATCTTGGCTACCCATGTGATAACTGTGGTCACTTAACGACAACAGGTAAGCTTTGTACAAAATGTCAGGATGAATTGAAGTCGGAGCTACGTACATTCGAAGCGGCGAAGGAGTTCCGTGAGAGTGTGGCAGATCGTGATCGTGTAACCTATCACGCAGATCGAAAACGTTAACTTATTTCAACGAGTGTCCAATCAACCGCTGAAATAGAGGAACACAGGCTACGAGCTTCACATCCTGTGAAAACGCCTGAAATCAGTTTTGTGCATAGGCCTGTGTGAGGGCGACACGATGTCAGTCATTTCGGTAATGCCACAGGACGTGGCGATTTTACCGATACAGGCAGTTAGCTGTTATCGCATGGACGCGATGATTTTAGGCTAACATTTTATATCGCAATTATACCGAGGCATAATTGATAGGTCTAAAGTGTGTTAATTTTAAACAAAATTAGCACACTTTTTTCTATTTGAAAACTTAACATTATGTGAGACAATCCGAAATAATAGTAAGATAAGCTTTTAGACAGGGGGGATTACATGAAAATCACATCATATGGTATTAATGCAGTGAACGCCTATAACAATCAGGTGCGCAATGTAAAATCAAGCACTATCAAGGCATCCTTCACAGATAAAATCGAAATTTCAAAGACTGCACAGGAGATGCAAGGGATTTCAACCTATAACACAGAGCGTGCAGACCGCGTAAAACAATTAAAAGAAGATATCGCTTCTGGGGAATACAAAGTAGACGCTCGCAAAGTGGCAGAAGATATGCTGAAATATTATCGTTTCTAAGGAATTTCAGAAAGGGTGCTTCGCAATATGTCTGTAGAAACGATCTGTTCTACACTAACAAAACTAGAAAGAATGCATAAAAGCTTACTTGAACTAGCCATTAAAAAAACTGAAATCATTACAGCTGGCGATATTGAAGCACTGGACCAAATGCTCAAGGATGAGCAGGCACATGTAGCAGCCATCGATAAGCTCGAGCAACAGCGTCAAAAACAGGTAACGGATTACCTTGAGGCAAAAGGATTTGCTTCAATTGACAAAGCAACTGTCGCTGATGTCATCGAGGTTGCTGAACAGCAGACTGAAAAAGACATGCTCTCAGCTGTTCGCAATCGATTATTGCAAATCATCAACGATTTAAAAAGACAAAACGATTTAAATCAAAAACTAGTGTTTCAATCACTGCAATTTGTCAACTTTACATTGGACGCTTTACAACCTCGTCCTGAGCAAATCAACTATTCTGGCAATGAGGTTCGTGGCACAAATACAATGGCAAAAAAATCATATTTCGATTCTCAAGCATAGTTTTTAAGAAATCAATTGCTGAAAAACGGTTACTAAGGGAGGAAAAAAAATGCGCTCAACATTTATGGGCTTAGAAGCTAGTAAACGTGGTTTATTTACACAACAAACAGCTTTATACACAACAGGACATAATATTTCCAATGCAAATACATTAGGTTACACTCGCCAACGAGCAAATATGCAAGCGACTCCTGGTTTTCCAAGTCCAGGCTTAAATCAACCTGTCTATCCAGGACATCTAGGAACAGGGGTAGAAGTAAGCTCGATTCAACGCACCCGCGATCAATTTACAGATCGACAATATCGCCAAGAAACGAATAAGTTAGGTTATTGGGATTCAACAGCAAAAACAATTTCGCAGATGGAAGATATCATGTCAGAGCCTTCAGAGTTTGGTATTAACCAATCATTCACAGATTTTTGGAAGTCGATGGAAGATGTTATTGACAATCCAAAAGATACAGCTGCACGTCAGGTATTAATTTCAAAAGGAATCGCAATTGCTGAGTCCTTTAATTATATGGATAGACAGCTAAAACAGATCCAAGGTAATATCGGGAATGAAATTAATGTATCGACGGATAAAGTGAATTCAATTCTTAAACAAATTGCAGCCCTTAATAAACAAATTCAAGAAGTTGAGCCGAGTGGTTATGTGCCAAATGATTTATATGATGCACGTGATGTATTGGTAGATCAGTTAAATGAATATATTCCTGTAACTGTTTCATTGCAAAAATCAGGTGGTTTAGCAAAAGATGTAGCTGAAGGTTCAATGACGATTACATATGTATCAGCAGACGGTACTCCTATTAAATTAGTGGATGGTAGACAATACGCTGCACTTGCAACGATGGACACAAACGGTCAGCGCATTGATGGTGATGTTGATGATCAAGCGACAGGGAGCTATGCTAACTTTAAGGAAATTAAAATTTCTGATATTGGCGAGCCACCAGGAGATCCAGCGAATGGAATTTCAATTGATTACAAGCAAATGGACCCTGGTAAAGGTACATTACGTGCATTGATTGATGCGTATGGACATAGCGGTGGACAAGGTACTTATCCAGAAATGCTTGCTAATTTAGATAAACTAGCAAATGAATTTATAACAAAATTTAATGAAGTTCATAGTAAAGGTTTTGGTTTAGATGATACTACAGGTCAGAACTTTTTCTCTGGGACGACTGCACGTGATTTTAAAGTAGTGATTACCGATCCGAAGCAAGTAGCTGTATCTGATACGAAGGGTGAGGAAGGTAATAACGGAAACATGCGTAAGTTAGCAGCGCTGCAGTCGCAGGCTCAAGATAACTTAAAGAAAGGTACATTCCAAAACTATTATAAATCATTAGTAGGGGACTTAGCGGTTAAGGGGCAGGAAGCTGAGCGTAGTGCATTCAACGCTGAAACAATGCATTTGGAAATTTCAAAACGTCGTAATTCAATGAACTCAGTTTCCTTAGATGAAGAGATGACTAATATGATTACATTCCAGCAAGCATACAATGCCAATGCACGTATGATTACAGTGGTAGATGAAACATTAGATAAAATCATCAACGGTATGGGAAGAGTAGGGCTATAATAGCCACTTAACTGAGAGGAGATAAATTTATGCGCGTTACACAATCAATGATGTCGAGTAATATGCTACGCAATTTAAATACAAGCTATAGTAAAATGTCAAAATATCAAGATATGTTGAACTCAGGTAGTGTAATTTCAAGACCATCCGATGATCCGGTTGTTGCGGTAAAGGGAATGGGCTATCGTATAGATCTTGATAAAAACCAACAATACCAACGAAATCTACGTGAAGCAAATACATGGCTAGATACAACAGATGAAGCTCTTGATCAAGTAGGCGGAGCATTAAAACGGGTAAAAGAACTTATTGTACAAGCGGCTAACGATACAAATACAGCTGATGATCGACAAAAGATCAATGCAGAAATGCAACAAATTAAGGGACAATTGCGTGATATCGCCAATACAAAAGTGGGCGAAAACTATATCTTTTCAGGCACGCATACTAATCAGCCGCTTTATACTGATGAAACTGGACCGCAAAACCCAGGAATTACTACTGGAGGACAGAAGCCGATAGAAATCAACGTTTTTGATGGTGTTCCAATGAATATTAACACTCCAGGTGCTGATTTATTTAATGATATTGATGGGTTTATGACGCACATAACAACACTTTTAGGAAGTGGTGCAACAGGTGCAGAGATTGGCGATGCACTTGGTTTAGAAGTAACAAGTGGTACTAGTAAAATTCCTGGTTTAGATGGTATTTATGAAAGTGCATTGACCATAAGAGCAGATGTCGGAGCTCGTCAAAATCGTGTAGAGATGATGGGAAATCGACTAAGTCTTCAAGAAGTTAATGTAACGAAACAACTATCTAAAAATGAAGACACAGATTATGCGAAGACAATTACAGATATGGTTACACAGGAATCTATTCACCAAGCAGCTCTATCAGTAGGAGCAAAGATCATTCAGCAAACTTTAGTAGATTTTATCCGATAAAATCTCTAAGGTTCTGCCCCGAAAGCGAAGCGTCAGGGGCAGACTTTATAATGAATTATAGAGCGTTTGAACAATATGTTCAGACGCTTTTATTGAAAGGAGAGGTAAATGTGAGGCTCCCACAAATACAAATTCATACAACAGACGCTAAAATAGACCTTAATATATCAAAGCCACAACAATATATTAAACAACCTAAAGCTACTCAACATATTAAACAGCCAGCAGCTATTTTGGAAATCAGTACGACTAGAGGTGTTTTAAAAATAGACTCTTCTCAGGCGAGACGGGATATAGGAATGATAGGCCCATTGGAATCAAGTTCCAACTACGCAGAACAAGGTAAAAAAGAGGCTCTTAAGGGAATTGCACGTAGAGCGAGTGAGGGACGTCAAATGATGGACAACGCAGGGAAGGGTCAGGGACGTGCGACAATTCATGGTATTGCAAAACAAAATCATGGTCCTCACCGAGTGCAATTTAATATTAAGTTTATACCATCTGTAGATTCTGTCAAAATCGACTATACCCCTGGGACAACAGACGTCAATATCCAGCGTAGAGAACCAATTATTGACGCAAAGGTGAACAAACCAATACACGAATACACACCTGGTAAAGTAACTGGTACAATGGTACAAAGGCCAGATGTGAACATCGATGTCATCATTTAAAGGAGCGTATTAAATAATGAAAATTGCTACAAAATTTTTAGGTGAAGTCGAAATATTTGAACAAGACATCCTTACGTTTGAACAGGGACTATTAGGATTAGAGGGTGAAAAAAAATTTGTAATACTATCTATAGATGCAGATCTTCCATTAGCAATATTACAATCAGTTGAGCACACAGAAATTGGTTTTGTAGTAGCCTATCCGTTCGCCTTCAAAAAAGATTACAGCTTTGATATATGTGAAGATGATCGTACCCAACTACAAATTGAGAAGGAAGAGGACGTACTTACATACTCTATTGTAACAATGAAGGAAACATTCCAAGATTCAACTATTAATTTGCTTGCACCTTTAATCGTTAACATGGATAAAAAATGTGGTAAACAGATAGTCCTTCAAGATAATAAATCCTATCCATTACGTTTCCCAATGAGAACATTGGAAGGAAGTGCAAAATAATGTTAGTACTTTCTCGAAAAAAAGATGAATCTATAATGATTGGCGATCAAATCGAAATTAAAATATTAGCTGTCGAAGGTGAGCAAATTAAAATCGGTATTGTCGCGCCAAAAACAGTTAAAGTACACCGTTCCGAAGTTTTTGAAGCCATTCAAGCACAAAATAGAGAAGCTTTATCAGCATCTTCAAGCTTCTTAGAACAGCTAAAGAAAAAATAAAGAATATTATACCTTAGCGATAATTTTAAACTAGTAATCTATTACATAAAAAAAATAAAAAAACTTTTGAAAAAAACTATTAAACATTTCCAATTAAATACGATATATATATTGTAAGGGGCAGGAAGTACATACATACTACCTAATCCGAAATTCCACACGGATGTGGAATAACAAAACAAACATTCAAGGAGGAATTCCAAATGAGAATTCAACACAACATTTCAGCTTTAAACACACACCGTAACCTTACTTTCAACAACACTCAAGCTTCTAAAAACCTTGAGAAATTATCTTCAGGTTACAAAGTAAACCGTGCTGGCGATGACGCTGCTGGTTTAGCAATTTCTGAAAAAATGCGCGGACAAATCCGTGGTCTTGATATGGCTACTAAAAACGCTCAAGACTCAATCTCTTTAATCCAAACAGCTGAGGGTGCACTTAACGAAACACACGCAATCCTACAACGTATGCGTGAATTAGCAGTACAATCTGCGAACGATACAAACGTAACAGCAGACCGTACAGCACTTAACAAAGAAGTTACAGCATTAAAATCAGAAATCGACCGTATTGCTAAAAACACTGAGTTCAATACTCAAAACTTATTAAACGGTACTTTCTCTGGTAAAAAATTCCATATTGGTGCTAATGATGGCCAAGCTATTACATTAAAAATTGGCACAATGGATACAAAAGGTCTAAAAATTACTGGTTCAATTGATACTCAAACAAAAGCTGACAAAGCTATCAAAAACTTCAACGATGCATTAGAATCAGTTTCTTCTCAACGTTCTGATTTAGGTGCTGTTCAAAATCGTTTAGAGCACACAATCAACAACTTAGGTGCTACATCTGAAAACTTAACAGCTGCTGAATCACGTATCCGTGACACAGATATGGCTAAAGAAATGATGGGCTTCACTAAGAACAACATCTTAATGCAAGCTGCTCAATCTATGTTAGCTCAAGCTAACCAACAACCACAAGGTGTACTTCAATTATTACAATAATTGATTAACATTTAACATAAGATATTTAAAGCTTGAACGAAATTTCGTTCAAGCTTTTTTTTATAAAAAATTTAAAAATCCTTTTTTATACCGATATAAACTAAGAAGTTGATATATCGGTATTGGTAAACAGGTATCACTAAAAAATCCTTTCTTATAAGGAAAAGCCTCACTAAGTGAAGCAAGGAGACGACTTTATGGAAGATTTAGAAATAGTTTATTTACAAACAAAAAATGAAAAGCCTAATGCGAAAGTTAATGGGTATTTTTTACATAGCAATTACAATCCAGAAGCAGAAGCTGATAAATACATAGATAATAACTATAAAGAAGGATATTTAAATATACTTTTTGGGTATGGGTTAGGTTATATAGCTAATACTATTGCTAAGAAGTATGAAAAAACAGATATTTTAGTATACGATCCTTTATTTAATCGTTTAAATATTAAAAATAAAGATAAAATCGTTAATGTCTTTTCTGATTTCCAAGACTTTTGTAAACGTAGTGAGAATCATATTGCTGACTTTGATCGTAAGGTCAATATACTGATTTCGCCTAATTACGATAAAATTTTTGACAGGGAATATAAAGAATTCCTTGATTTTATTCGTCATATTCAAATTGAAGATATTGTGAATGAAAATACAATAAGATTTTTTGGTGATTTATGGCAGGAAAATTACATTATGAATTTACATTATGTTCATAAAGATCAAAGTTTAAAAGAACTTTACAATAAATATGAATGTCCAGTGATCCTAGCTTCGGGAGGACCTTCATTAACGAAACAATTATCAGTGTTGAAAAAGATAAAAGATAAATGTTTGATAATTAGTGCCGGATCGACAATTAACTCATTATTAGCTGCAGATATTATTCCTGACTATGTAGTATCGATGGATGGTGGAGAAAGTAATTATTTACACTTTAAGAACATTAAAAATAATAATTTCGATTTAATTTATGGTTTAGGAAATGCATGGAGAATAGAAAAAGATTTCAAAGGAAACCGCTATAGTTTTTGTTTTTATGGAGAAGATAGTATACAAAATCGTATTAAAGAAGGATTAGGAAAAGATCTTCCGATGTTATCAACTGGTGGTACAGTTGCTATAACCGCATTAGAAGTAGCAAGTAAAATCAGTACAGGGCCTATAGCAATCATTGGACAGGATTTAGCCTTTACAAACAATAAATCCCATGCAGAAAATAATAACCATTACAGTGAATTGAATGATGAGTTTTTCAAGAAAGATATGGTTTTTGAAGTAGAGGGATACTATGGAGAACCTGTAAAAACAAATCACCAATTTAATAGTATGAGAAAAGGTTTAGAGAAATTATATCAAATCCTACAGCGTACTCATAAAATCTATAATTGTACAGAAGGCGGTGTGAAGATTAATGGTATACCACAATTAGATTTTGAAGCTTTTTGTGAAAATTATATTAATCATATGAATAATATTCCAAAGTTGAAACTTAATAATGAAGTAAATGATAACGATGCAATTTATAAAGAATTTATGAGTAAAGAAATCGAAATCTATTTAAAAATAAAAAAATTAATAGTTGAAGCGATTCAACTATTAAAAGAAGAAAGAAATAATACTTTATTTTCAGCTAGTACTTTAAAAAAGTTAGATAAAATTGATTCTAAATTGAAAGAATATTACCCACAAGTTATTATGGAAAGAATCATTGATCCAATTACTATGGATGTAATGAGAATGAACATAGATAATAAACAAATAGAGACAAAAGAAAAATTTAAACAAATTCATAAAAAAAATATGTATCTTTATGAAAATATTTTAGAGGCAACTGAAAAATCTTTAAAATATACAAGAGTAGCATTAGACGAATTCGGGGGTTGTTAAAATGGATAAATTAGAGATTGTGGATGAATATTATAAATATGTAGCTAAAATTCCGACAGGGTTGCAATATATTGCTGATAATTTAAGAGCTGACAATGTTCAGACAGCTTTAAATGAAATATTAAATTTTTCAGAAGGAATAACTTGGATAAAACAAATGGAAGAGATATTAATGGGGCAAGGGGTCAATGTGAATTTAAATAAACATCAATTAGAAGATTATTTAAATCTTATCAACGAAGGTTTAGAAAAACAAGATTTTGTTCTTGTAGCTGATATTTTTGAATATGAAGTGATGCCATATTTTGAACAAATAATAGCTTGAAATTAATTTTTTAGTCATAGCTGATCGTTAAATAAGAACACTTTTTGAATTTATAATTAAATTCAAAAAGTGTTTTTTCGTATATTCTATTAAAATAAATCGTTTGATATTGTGAAAATGGTGTAGAGTACATTGGCTAAAAGTAAAATTAGTAGGGATACCGCATTAATTATTATATTTATTATTTTTCAAATGTAGAAATACGTTAAAATTATCCGATATAATATTTATATGATACATAGATAAGGGGAAATACAATGAGTGTTTTAAAAGATAAAGTGGTATTAGTAACAGGCGGGACAGGCTCTTTTGGTAAAAAATTTATTGGAAAAGCACTTACATTAGGTGTAAAAAAAATCATCGTTTTCAGTCGCGATGAACTAAAGCAATATGAAATGAAACAAGAGTTCCAAGATGAACGCATCCGATTCTTTATTGGTGATGTGCGGGATAAAGACCGTTTATATCGTGCATTCGATGGTGTGGATATCGTCATTCATGCAGCTGCTATGAAGCATGTTGATGCATGTGAATATAACCCATTTGAGGCGGTAAAAACAAATATCCATGGTGCACAAAATATTATTGAAGCAGCTATTGATCGTGGTGTAGAAAAGGTAATTGCACTTTCGACAGACAAAGCATGTAGCCCTGTGAATTTATATGGTGCGACAAAACTAGCATCTGATAAATTATTTGTTGCGGCTAATGCTTATGTAGGAGAAAAGAAAACTCGGTTTGCAGTTGTGCGCTATGGTAACGTAGTAGGAAGTCGTGGTAGCGTAGTACCATTCTTTAAAAAAATTAAGGATACAGGTAAATTACCAATTACTGATGAGCGTATGACGCGATTCTGGATTACCCTTGATCAAGGAGTACAATTCGTATTAGATAATTTAGAGCGTATGTTCGGTGGAGAAATTTTTGTGCCGAAGATTCCAAGTATGAAGGTGACAGATTTAGCTAAAGCAATTGGTCCTGAATGTGAAATAGAAGTGATTGGAATTCGTCCTGGTGAGAAATTACATGAAGCGATGATTATGGAAGATGATGCACGTCATACAGTAGAGTTCAATAATTACTATGTAATTCAACCAGAACTAGCTTCATTAGCTCAAGAGCAAATAAATGGGGGCAAAGCTTTACCAGATGGATTTGCTTATACAAGTGATAATAATACTGAATGGTTAACTATAGAACAATTAAAAGATTTAGTAGAAGAAATGTAGTCTCAGACTGCATTTTTTCTTTCGGGGAGTGAAAAGAAATGCGTGATACATATTTACCGTATGGACAACAATGGTTAGATGAAGAGGATATACGAGCTGTTGTAAACGTATTAAAAGGTAGTTTTTTAACAACAGGCCCAACAATTGCAGAATTCGAAGAATGCATGGCAGAATATGTTGGCTCTAAATATGCTGTAGCATTTTCAAATGGAACGGCAGCGCTACATGGAGCATGCTTTGTTGCAGGTATTGGTGAAGGTGATGAAGTTATTACTACACCAATCACTTTTGCAGCAAGTGCAAATTGTGTACGCTATGTAGGTGGCACAGTTGTATTTGCAGATATTAAAGAAGATACGTATAACATTGATCCTTTGGAAATTGAAAAGAAAATTACACCTAATACAAAAGCTATTATTCCTGTTCATTTTACAGGTCAGCCTGTGCAGTTAGCAGAAATTCATGCTATTGCGAAAAAACATAACTTAATTGTCATTGAGGATGCGGCACACGCACTAGGAGCTGAATATAAAGGAGAAAAAATAGGTGCCTTTAGTGATATGACAATGTTTAGCTTTCATCCAGTAAAGCATGTTACCACAGGTGAGGGTGGCGTTATAACAACTAACAATGAAGCTCTATATAAAAAACTCTTACAATTTCGTTCTCATGGAATAACAAGAGAGGCAAGTAATCTTGCAAAAAACGATGGTCCTTGGTATTATGATATGCAATTTTTAGGATTCAATTATCGAATGACAGATATTCAAGCTGCTCTAGGCATTAGTCAGCTCAGGAAGTTAGATCAGTTTGTAGCACGTCGCCGTGAAATTGCCCAACTATATAATGAAGCGTTTAAGAATAATGAATGTTTATTTATACCAACTCAACAATTAGATGGAGTTTCAAGTTGGCACCTTTATATCATTAAATTAAATCTGGAAAACATCAGCGTAACTCGGAAAGAAATATTTGAGGCATTATTAGCTCAAAATATTGGTGTGAATGTCCACTACATTCCAGTACACACTTTGTCATATTATCAGGGATTAGGGTACGTCAAAGGGTCTATGCCTAAAGCAGAAGAACTATATGAGGCAATTATTACCTTACCATTATTCCCGAAAATGTCGAATGAGGATGCAAAGGATGTAATCGATTCGTTGATTATGGAATTAGAAAAGGTGAAAAAATGAGAATTGTAGCAATAATTCAAGCAAGAATGGGTTCAACTCGTCTACCTGGGAAAATCCTAAAAAAAGTGAATGGTAGACCTTTATTATCATATCAATTAGAGCGTTTACAGCAAAGTAATTATATCAATGATTTAGTAATAGCAACTACCATTGATGAAAAAGATGATTTAATAGTAGAGTTTTGCAAGAAAAATAATATTAAGTGGTTCAGAGGATCAGAAGAAGATGTATTGGCTAGATATTATGAGACAGCTAAAGCATTTAAAGCAGATGCAATTGTCCGAATTACTTCAGATTGCCCGATAATTGATGTGCAAGTGGTTGATAAAACAATACAATATTTTGTAGATAATAATTTTGAATATGTATCAAATACGGTTGATAGAACTTATCCAAGAGGTTTAGATACGGAAGCATTTACGTTTGCAGCTTTAGAAAAGGCTTATAAGGAAGCTGTTATGGAAAGGGATCGTGAACATGTAACTGCTTATATTTATACGAATCCTGATGTTTTTAAAATAAGTAGTGTCCGAAATGAAGTGGATTATAGTAAATATCGATGGACAGTGGATACAGAGGAAGATTTTCAGCTAATTAAAAATATAATAGAAAAGCTGTATAATGATAATCCCAAATTTACCTTCCATGATACAGTGAAACTTATGGAAGCTAATCCAGATTGGTTTTATATTAACGCTCATATTGAACAAAAGAAGTTATAGGTGAAAAGTATGGATACATTTATAAGAGTGGATGCCTCAGTTGAAATTGGCACTGGACATGTGATGCGTTGTTTAACATTAGCGCACAGGCTAAAAAAAGATGGACAACAGGTAGCTTTTATTTGTAGAGGTGCAAAGGGTGAATGTATAACATTAATAGAACAACAAGGGTTTGTTGTTTATAATTTACCGCCTTGTGGTGGTTCTTTATGGAATTTTGTAGCTGAATACTGGGTAAAAGATGCTTATGAGACAATTGAGATTTTAAAACAATATACGGTGGAAAAGCTGATTATCGATCATTACTCAATTGATATTAAATGGGAACAATTAGTTCGACCTTTTGTTAAGAGTATAATGGTTATTGATGACTTGGCAAATCGTAACCATGACTGTGATATATTACTGGATCAAAATTTCTATTTAGATATGGACACAAGGTACGATGGGTTAGTTCCTTTTTCTGCTAAAATGCTACTAGGGCCAAGTCATGCTTTGTTAAGAGATGAGTTTATAGAAGCGAAAAAACATATAAAACCTTTTAATGGGAGAGTTGAGCGCCTATTCATTTTCTTTGGTGGTAGTGATCCAACCAATGAAACAGAGAAAGTTTTACGAGCTATTATCCCTATGATAGAAAAATATGCTCTAAATGTAGACGTTGTTGTAGGGAATTCTAATCTAAACAAAATACAAATTAAAGAAATTGCTTCAGCATATGATAGAATCCATTATCATTGTCAAATTAATAATATTGCTGAATTAATGGCTAAATCAGATTTAGCTATTGGAGCGGCTGGAGCGACTACTTGGGAAAGAATTTTTTTAAGATTACCTTCGATTGTTATTGCAGTTGCGAAGAATCAAGTAGAAGTTGCAAAAGCAGTCGCAAATACCGGGGCAATAATTTATCTAGGTGTCTCTAATGAAACAACAGGTAATCAAATACTTATAAATCTTGAACTTCTATATATAGATTCAGTTGAATTAGGGCGCATAATACAAAGTTGTGAAAATTTAATATCATGAGAGGATGTAATATATTGTTTAATGCATCACTTAGGGATCTCGTTGTAGATGATTTAGAAAAAATTTTAATATGGCGTAATCAAGAACATATTAGATCGGTAATGTTTAACGATAATATTATTGAATGGCAACAACATATTAATTGGTATAAAGAATTAAAGAATAGTAATCGTGGAATTTCAAAAATTTTTTCAGTTAATAATGTTGATTATGGAATACTAAATGTTATTGACATAGATAGTTATTCAAATAGATGTTCATGGGGTTTTTATATAGGTGATAAGAAAGCGCCAAAAGGTACGGGGTTGTTATTAGGGTATACTGCTCTCGAATTTGTTTTCAAAGAATTAAAATTTAGAAAACTATGTGCTGAAGTAATTGAAACAAATAAAATAAGTTGTAATTTTCATGAAAAATTGGGATTTAAACTAGATGGTATATTACGTAAACAAATAAAACGTAATGATAAGTATGAAGATATTTATGTATACAGTTTATTTGCAGAAGAATGGGAAGTACATAAAAAACAATTAATTTTAGAGTTAGAAGGGTAATTAAAATGAAACAAATACAAGTGGAGAAATTTAATATTGGATCACTTTCAAAACCATTTATTATTGCAGAAATGTCAGGGAACCATAACCAATCTCTTGAACGTGCATTAAAAATAGTAGAAGCTGCTGCAGCTTCAGGAGCACATGCATTAAAGATTCAAACATATACAGCAGATACAATGACATTAAATTTAGATAATCCGGGTTTCCAAATAAATGATGATACAAGTTTGTGGAATGGACGGAATTTATATAATTTGTATCAGCAAGCTTATACTCCTTGGGAGTGGCATAAACCAATTTTTGATCGTGCAAAAGAATTGGGAATGATTGCTTTTAGTACGCCATTTGATGAAACAGCTGTTGATTTTTTAGAGGAATTAGAAGTTCCGCTCTATAAAATTGCTTCCTTTGAGAATACGGATTTACCGCTTATCAAAAAAGTTGCTGCAACTGGTAAACCAATGATAGTATCCACAGGTATGGCAACATTGGCGGAATTAGATGAATTAGTACGAACAGCCAAAGAAGCTGGCTGTAAAGACTTAGTATTATTAAAATGTACAAGTACATACCCTGCAACACCTGAAAACACAAATATTTTAACCATTCCACATATGAAACATTTATTTAACGATGTCCAAATCGGATTATCTGACCATACACTCGGGATAGGTGTGGCTGTAGCAAGTGTTGCACTAGGTTCAACAGTCATAGAAAAACATTTTACATTGGACCGAGCAGATGGTGGTGTTGATGCAGCATTTTCAATGGAACCAGCTGAAATGAGGGCGCTTGTAGATGAGACTGAACGAGCTTGGATAGCTATGGGAAAAGTTACTTATGGTCCAACAGAAAAAGAAAAAGCTTCTCTAAAGTTCCGTCGTTCAATTTATGTATCCAAAGATATAAAAGCTGGAGAGAAATTTACAAAAGAAAATATAAAAATTGTACGTCCAGGATATGGTCTAGAACCTAAGTATTTCAATCACGTACTAAATAAAAAAGCTCGAAAAGATTATATTGTGGGTTCACCATTAAAATTTGAGGATTTATAAAAATATTACGCTCGAAAAAAATAAAAAAATCCAAAAAATTCCTTTGATTAAAATATCAAAATAAATATGAACATTTATGTAATAAATAATTATATGAGTGTAGTGTATAGGATGTGGAAAAATGAGACCTATATTAATACCTGAATATTTAAATGACTTTAATTGTATTGGTAGTGCTTGTGAAGATACTTGTTGTGCTGGTTGGAATATAACAGTTGAAAAGAAAACATATCAAACGTATCGTAAAGTACGTCAGCCAGAGATGACAGAAAAATTATTGAAGTATGTAAAACGAAATCGTAAAGGTCATGATGACTCTAATTATGCAAAGTTTATTTTAGATGACAATAAAAGGTGTCATATGATGTTAGAGGACGGGTTATGTAGTATTCATAAAGAATTAGGAGAAGAATTTTTATGTAATACTTGTGCTGTTTACCCGAGATCCCTTGCAAGTGTCGGTGATGTAACAGAAAAAAGTTTAACATTATCTTGCCCAGAGGCAGCACGAGTTGTTCTATTACGTAAAGAAGGGATAGGTTTTATTGAGACGGAAGAACCGAAAAATACGCGTGGACTAATGAATAGGGAGCTAATATTAGAAAAACACCCTCATTTTTGGGATTTGCGTATTTTTACGATTCAGCTTCTTCAAAGTCGTCAACAACCTATTGAAATTCGTTTAATTGTATTAGGGTTATTCATACAAAAAATTGAACAATTAAAGCCGAGTGAGTTAGAACAAGAGTTACCACTGATTATGCAGGATTATTTAAATCGCTTAAATAATGATGAATTTATTGAATCATTAAAAGATATTAAGGGTAATCTAAATTTTCAACTGAATTTAGCCCGTGCTTTAATTCGTTTTCGTATAACAGGTGGCATTTCTTCAGAAAAGTATGTAGCCATTCTTCAACAATTAATAGAAGGCTTAGCTTTGGAGGAGGATGAAGAACTAGAAGTACAGGATATGGAAACAACTATTACGAAATATCGAGAATCTTATACTCATGTATATGAACCATTTATTAAACAACATGAATATATGTTTGAAAACTATATTGTGAACTATGTATTTAAAAATCTATTCCCATATGATTATCAGACATTATTTGAAAGTTATATGATGCTTGTTATCAATTTTACATTAATTAAGTTGCATTTAATTGGCATGGCCGCTAAACAACAACAATTAACGCAAGAAATGTTTATTGAATGTGTCCAACAGCTTGCTAAGGTAATCGAACATAACCCTTCTTATTTGATAGATGTCCGTGAAGGTATGGTAAATTTAGGTTACACAACAATGGGGCATATGTTTGTCATGATTAGTAAGTGAAGTAACTAAAATTTGTTATAAATGTTTTTTAAAATAATAGTAAAACATTCGAAGAAGCCTCTTATTCAGATTTAAATATCATCTGAATAAGAGGCTTTTTTGAGAAAGGTGTTAACTAAAGTAGTTTGCCGTAAAAAGGTGAAATATTTCTAGAAACTTCCGATATTAAATATAAGAATAAGAAAAGTTTAGGAGGTCACATATTATGCGTATTGCAGATCAAGGACAATCTACAGATGTGGGAACTACAACGTCATCAACATCTTCTAAAAAAGCTGGTTTAGAAGAAACTGCAATGACTACTATTAAATCTCAGTTAGTAACGCAATTACAAGGAGAAAAAATACCAACTGCAGAGGGGCAAGATATATCTAAAGAAAAGCTGCAAAATGTGGTAGACACTGTAAATGAATTTTTACAAATCAATCATAATGCTTCTAAATTTGTGTTGCATGACGGTTTAGATCGTTATTTCGTACAGGTTGTTGATACCCAAACTGAAGAAGTAGTAAAAGAAATCCCTCCAAAAAAACTTTTAGACGCATTTTATGAGATGCAAAAGTTATTAGGGATGATTGTAGACGAAAAAATATAAGGACATTTAGGAGGAAAATATAATGGTAAATAGAATCGGCGGATTAGCATCAGGAATGGATATAGATTCATTAGTAAAAAAATTAATGAATGCGGAAAGAGCACCATTAAACAAGTTATATCAAAAGAAACAAACGTATGAATGGCAACGTGACGCATATCGCAGTGCCAACACAAAGATAAAAACATTTGATACTTATATTTCAGATAATCTAGTACTAAAAAGTCTTATCTCTAAAACTGCGGCTAGTTCAAATTCTAATTTAGTATCTGCTACTGCAACAGGAAGCGCTGCAGGAACACTTTCGATTGAGGGTGTTTCACAATTAGCTACAGCAGCTCGTAAAGTTGGTGATCAAGTTAATGCTGTAGGAACAACGAAAATGTCCGATTTAGGAGCGACAGGAACTATAGAATTTAAGGCTATTCAAAGTAATGGCCAATTAGCAAGTGAAGCAACAAAAATTGAAATTACTTCTGATATGACAGTGAATCAGTTTATTAGTAAAGTGAATTCTAGTAATGCAGGAATTAGCGCTGTATTTGAAAATGGTCGATTTTCATTTACTGCCAAAAACACTGGTGATGTTAAAGGTGATGATGAAATCAAAGTTGTAGGAGGATTAGACATTTTTAACAAGTTAGGGTTTGCTGATCCTAATAAAGTTCAAAATACAGAAGGAAAAAATGCTATTTTCACTGTGAATGGCATAGCAACAGAACGAACAACTAATACTTTTACGATTTCGGGTTATAATGTAACGTTGAAAGATACGTTCAATGGCCTTCAAACGATTGCAGATAAATATAAGGCTGCTGTGGAAGAATTAAAAAATGCTACTACTAATTTAGTGAACAAACAAGCAAATCTAACAACAAAACAAGGAGCTTATGGTGCTAGTGATATTAATAGTTACACAGCCAATCATGAAACTGCTTATAAAAACGCTTTTGGTAATACTTTAACTTTGACACAACAAGTGCAATACAACAAACTTGGAAGCGATTCATGGAGAAATTTATCAACAGATGAAATAAATTTCATCAAAAACCAGTCATCGGTACAAGGTATCAAAGATAATATAGACGGGAGCTCTTTAAGTGATGAAAGCAAAGAAAAATTAAAGGGTATATCTAATGCAGCGCTAGATGTTTTATTTTCAAACAAAGATCAACTTACAGATTTTAAAGCTCAAGCAGAGTACGAAAAATATGGTGCAAAATTAAAAGATTTTGATCAAAATGCCATTGATGCATTAAAACGCTTCCCATATAACAGTGATGATTCAATTGAAAAAATCCATAAAGATATAGACGATAATACGGAATTTACAAAAGAAGTAAAAGATGCGTTAAAATCTTTAAGTAAGGATGATTTAACTAATTTAATAGCAACAGATTCGACAACTTTAAAAACTTATCAAGAAAAAGCTCAGGCTGAGGATTTAAAACAAAAGTATAGTCAGTTTGGAGATGCGTTAATTAAAGGTTTACAAGATGGTTCTAAAAAGGTTGAAGATTTAACAGAGCAACAAAAAGAAGTTTGGAATAGTTTATCACCAGAAAAAAAAGGTCAATTTTATGCTTTAGCTGATCAAAATATCAAGCGTTCCGAGTATTTAACTGCAGATGCTGAAGAAAAAGCAGCTCAAACTCGTTTAGCGGAAGCAACTAATACCGAAAAAACAGCAACAGCAGAAGCAACTGCGGCAGGTATTTTAAAGGATGATGGTAGTGGCGGTAAAATAATTGATGATGATAAAGTAAATGGTGCTCCGAAAGCACAAGCAGTCACAATGACATCAACAACAAATGTTGATGACAGCATGGCCAAAATTAAGGAATTTGTCACTACTTATAACGGTTTTATAAAAGCTTTAAATGATCAAACAAAAGAAACTAAATATCGTGATTATAAGCCATTGACTAGTGAGCAAAGAGAAGATATGTCAGAAAATGAGATTAAGCTTTGGGAAGAAAAAGCGAAGAGTGGATTACTAAGAGGTGATACTCTTATTCGTGAAGGGCTTTCTGGTATGCGTTCTTTAGTATATCAATCAAATCCTGGTATTGACTCAAAATATAATACTCTCTATAGCATTGGGATTACAACATCAAAAAATTATAATGATGGCGGTACATTAGAAATTGATGAAACAAAATTACGAAAAGTATTAGAAGAAGACCCTGATGCAGTTGAAAAACTCTTTAAAAATAGTGAAGGTAAAAAAGATGATGTAGTAGATGGTAAAACAGTTGATACACGTGGTTATTTAGAAAAATTGCGTGGGTCGATGAAAAGTTTTGAAATTACTATCGAGAAAAAAGCTGGTCGTTCTACGATGACGGACGCTCAATATGCAATTGGTACTAATCTAGTCGATACAGAAAGTCGAATCAGCACTTGGAAGAGAAAATTAGAGGATATAGAATCTCGTTACTGGAAACAATTCACAGCGATGGAGCAGGCCATTAATAAAGCAAACCAGCAATCTAGTATGTTCATGCAAGGTTAAGGTTTTGACATGTTTCTAATTAGCAAAGTAGGAGAACATTATGCAATTAATAGATCAACTATTACAGGTATCAGCTAATTTATTTAAGCTTTTGGGAGATAGCCCAAATGGTGAAGAGCGTGATGAATACATTGACAACATCAATAGCATGTTGGACAAACGTGGAACGATTATTGAAGGTTTGGTTCAAGAAGGCTTTCAATTCGACGAACAGAATCGCATTCATCGAACGTTACTTGAATTAGATAATGGGATAAAAGAACGATTGGCTGCTGTGATGAGCGCCGTAAAACAGGATATGGGAAACCTACAGAAAACGAAAAAAAGTGAAGAGCAATACTTCAATCCTTACTCGAATGTTCGTGTAATGGACGGTATGTATTATGACAAAAAGAATTAATAATTACCTATTCGCTTTTCTTCATAAAATGGTTTAAACTAGTAAATAAGTAACCTTTCAAAGGAGTTGTCCTTTATTGGCAGCAAATTTAACAGCGCAAAACGCGTATAAACAAAATAGTGTTACCACTGCTTCACCTGGTGAGCTAACGTTAATGCTTTATAATGGATGTTTAAAGTTCTTGCACAAAGCTAAGCTAGCAATTCAAGAAAAGAATATCCAGGAAAAAAACACAAATCTTATCAAATCACAAGCGATTATTAGCGAGCTGATGTCGACTTTGAATATGGATATCGAAGTGTCAAAAAATATGTTTGCCCTTTATGAATATATCAACCGTCGCTTAGTCGAGGCAAACATTCAAAGTGATGTCGCTATTATTGAAGAAGTTGAGGGATTAGTGACGGAATTCCGTGATACATGGAAGGAAGTTATTCGCATTAATCGACAACAGCAATTCGGTCAGGGAAACGCTGGACAAATTTAGACAACAAAAGAGGCCATCGATTAATCGATGGTCTCTTTTCTTTGCGAGAAATGTGAGACACGGCATTTATATCATAAAAAAGGAAATATTTAGATTATTTCTAGGTTCGGTTCTATAATATTTTTTTTGGTATTCAAAAAATTACATACATAAAAAAACACAGATTCACTAATTTATATATACTTGAATTGTCGAGAAACAAGTAATAGAAAGGTGAACTGTGCAAGTGAGTTTTAACATGAATATTCCAAGATTAAAAGATGTAGAGATTACGAAAATAGAAGAAGTAGGTGATCGAATCACATTGTATTTACAAGTGCCTTCTCTGAAAACTCCCCTTTCATAGATAAATATCAACACTACTCAAAAGAATAGAATCAAATGGTGAGTATACGTGCTATTAAAGCCAAAACATTTAAAGAAGTTGCAGAAGTACTAGGTACATCAACCACGACGATCATTCGACGTTTTAAAAAGGTTACGAATAAACAATTAGTAGAGGATGTATGTTTACCAAAAGCAATCGCGATTAATGAGTATAAAGGAGATACAGATGTAGGTACGTTTCAACTAATAATTGCGAATGCGGAGACGCGTGAGCTGATTGGTATTTTACTGAATCTTAAAAATGAAACAATAAAAAATTACTTAAGTCAGCAGGGAGCAGATGTTGAAATAGTGGACATGGATATGAATCCAAGCTCTAAAGCAGCTGTTCATCAAGCGCTAGGTCGACCTGTTATTGTGGCAGACCCCTTTCATTTTAGCCGTTATATCTATTGGGCAATGGATGAAGTGCGCCGTCAAGTACAAAAAGAATGGGACAAATACAATCGCACAAAATGTAAACGTATGTGTCATGTATTTTATAAACGTGCATCTAAATTATCACCGAAACAACAGTGGTACTTACAGCGCTATACAGAATGTCTAAAACATTAAAAGTAGCTCATGAATTAAAGGAAGCCTATTGCGAATGGTTTGATTGGGCAAAGACAAAGAATGATGTCGTAGAAGTGAAGAAGCGATTACTAGCTTTTTACCGTAAGGTAGAAGAGACAAAATTACCAGCTTTCTTAAAGGCAATTCAAACATTGAAAAACTAGCAATTAGAAATCTTAAATAGCTTTAGTTTTGGTTATTCCAACGGCTTCTTGGAAGGCATTAATAATAAAACAAAAGTGATGAAACGGAATGCATATGGCTTTCGACGCTTCGATCACTTTCAAGCAAAAATCTTATTAAATTTAAAGTATAAAGAAACCGGAGTTCATTTGGGCTAACGTGCTGAAAGATTAGGGTACCCAAACATTAAACTTAGAACCTTTATTTAAAGAGATGAATACTAGTATATGCTAATGAGATATAGCGAATTCCTATTTTTTGATAGAAGGATTATGATTGGTAATATTAATCATTTATATTATTTAGTGCGATAAAAATTTAAAGCTTCCGGATTTATTCTATTGAAGTTTATGCTATTTTCTATTTCTGAAGAATTACTCTCTTCTCTAAAATCCAATTTGTATAGTAGTCTATTATTTCTTCTACATTAGTATCATTTAAATTATCATTTAATATAATTAAATCTGTCTTAAAGTGTTCTAAATCGACTCTTCCATAATTATCAACACTATCCTCTGTTTCAAAATAAAATTGAAAATCCCTCGTATAAATTACGGCTTTATAAGTTTGATTAGGATGGTAAGATTCTGTCATGACTTCTTTACGTTGTTTGCCACCGAAATCCTCTAATGCTTTGCCATGCAATTTTTCTTTATCATATTCGATATTTAATAAATCCAATATTGTAGGGTAGATATCAAGATTGCTCATTAATTTATCACTAGTTCCTTGCATTCCTCCACCTAACAACATAAATGGTACTTTAGTTCTCCCATAGTTTAGGAAATGCTTTGGTTCTTGCTCAAAATATCCTTGCCCGTGATCAGAGTGAATAATTAGAAGAACGTCATCTTCATCATAGTTATGTTTGATATAATTGAATAGAACTGATAAATGTAAATCGATTCTTTTCAGCTCTTCTCCATAACGGATAATTTTATTTTTATCATAATCTGTAAGTACAGAGGTATCTCCCTTATTAGAAAATAATCGATTTAGTACATTAGTATTTACTTGACTATTAATTGATGAAAAGATTTCATCGGCTACATCATGTAAATCAGGTAGAACTAACCAGATATAGTTATTTTTTTCTTTGAATGTTTCTAAATGATCGATAACCTCTTCCATGATTTCTCCTGCACCAAAACCACCCAAAGAGTTTTTAAACACAATTCGATCAAAACTTTTTCCATAGCCGTGGGGTGGTGTACCGCGCCAATCACCAGTAAAGGAAGCAGTAAAATATCCTGATTTACGAATCTTTTCAATTAGTGATTCTTGTTTCTCTGAAAAATCATGGCCAAATCTTGAGTGGTATTGGCCATGTGCAATAGTATCCATTGCGGTAACTAGCCCTGCGTTACTTGGAAAAGTCCAATCAGCAGAGGCATAGCAATTTGTATTCTCATATTTACCGTTAAATGTATTTAAAATATTGGGAATCAATATTTTTTTGTCGTTTTCTTCCAAGAATTTCCCGGATAAGCCATCAATAAAAATATGGGCTACTAATCTATATTTTTTTTGCTCATCTTTCAGTGAAATCGGATTACCAATAAATAAAGGGCGATTTGCAGTTATTTCAATTTCCCCAGGGTCAAATGTCAAGTAGTTATATTGATTATACTTTAATAGAGAATTAGTAAAATCATAAGTAGTATTATTTATTTTAATGGTTAATTCAGTGTTTTTCTCTAAAAAAGAAAGAGGTAAGGTTGTTTTCTTATCAAATACATATTGATAATGCTTAGCTTCATGTCCTTGAAAATATTCCGTTTTGGTAAAATATCTAGATGTATTATCGATATTTTCTATAAATAACGATTTATATATATTTGTCATATTTTCATTATCAGTACCAGGGTTTTGAACTTGACGAATTATGCTTTCTCCAAATTTATTTAAAGGATAGACCTGTTCATCAATTTCTTTAGAAAGTTGATCAACTTTATTTAGGTACCTTTGTAATTGTTCTGATGAAAAAAATTGTTGTTTTTTTAATGTATATACCATTTCAGTGAGATTATTTTGTACAGCTTCGATCTCTTCTGTATTCTCTGATAATCTTAAACATCTTCCAAAATGATAAAAGCTATTATCAAATTTTTGTAAAGAGAAATGGATTAAAGCAGCATTAAAATGCAGTGAATAGGAATATGAAAATTGCTGCAATCCTTCTTTGACTTTCAAAGCAGCTTCTTCAAAGCTCCCAGATTCGAATAATAGTGTTGTGCTAACTATGTAATAAGTCTCAGTTTTTGCAATTTTTGATAACTCATCTAAAGCAATTTTTACTTCTGCTCTTTCTTCTTTCCTCATACTATCTTCAATTCGATTGTGCAAAATTTTTACAATCTCAATTATATTTTTACTTGACAAAATTATTCCTCCTACTATAAACTCATGTATTTAAAGTTTTTATATAGTATAATCTTTATAATACATAAACACATTTTACCAAGTTTTGATATTGAATGAAAGGTTTCAAAGAAATGATACATAATATAAATACTGCTGTTATTTTAGCTTCAGGATATTCCAATGCTTTCGACATTCCATCTTGTTTATTAAAAGTTGACCACCAAACCATGATAAAAAGAACAATTGATATGTTAAAAAATAGAAATATTTATGAGGTTTTTATTATCGTGGGTTATAAAAAGAACTTAATTATAGAAGAGTTAGAAAGTGAAAATGTAAATTTTATAATTAATTCCATATATACATCCACTGGCACGATGAAATCATTAAGTCTACTGAAAAAATATCTAAACAAAGATTTTATTTTAATAGAAGGTAATTTATTTTTTGATGAAAATATTCTTACAACACTACTAGATTCACCTAATCCAAATTGTATTACTTATACTGCTTTAAATGGATCTATTGAGGAAACTATTATTGAATGTACTGAAAAAAATCATGTGGTTTTCATGTCAACGCCTAGTATGGCGGTTGGGCTTTCTAAAATATCTATCAAATTGTTCAAAGAAATGTTGGTATTATATGAACTTTTTGGGGAAAATTGGTTAAAATATGAATATTTCATTTTAAAGTGTAGTAATTGGCCCATATCATATATTAATGTGGATAATTATACATGGATTAATATAGATTCTAATGAACAATTTAATAAAGCTATTGACGTTATATATTCTAATATCAATCGAAAAATCAGCGAAAAAACATTTCAGTTTATTACAAATTATTTACATCAAGCTATTGGAACTAAACCTGAAGAAATTAGGGGAATTGAATTTTCAGGAGGTATGACTAATAAAAATTATAAAATTACTTTAATGGATGGAAATGAATTGCTAATTAGAGTACCTGGAGCTGGAACAAATAGTCTAGTAAATCGACATAATGAAATGATCAACTCTAAGTCAATAGCAGCTCTAGAAATTGATGTACCTACTTTTTATTTTAATGCTCAAGACGGTGTCAAAATTGCGAAATATGTAAAAAATGCACAAACTTTGTCGAAACAAACAGCTGGAATTACAAATAATATGGAGAATATAGCTACTATTTTAAAGAAATTACACACTTCTGATATTAAAATGAATAATGCTTTTTCATTTATAAGTATAATGCAAGATTATGAATCTGTTATTATCACCAAAACAAATAAATATTACATAGATAAAAAATACCCTAATTTTTCTAAGAAAAAAGAAAAGATAGAATTACTAAATGATAAAATTCAGCAACTAAAATCTTTTTCCTTATGTCCTTGCCACAATGATCTAGTTCCAGAGAATTTCATCAAATCGAGCGAAGGGAAACTTTTTTTAATTGACTGGGAGTATTCGGGATATAATAATCCTTTTTGGGATTTAGCTGCTTATATTTTAGAAAGTGAATTGACGAACATTGAAGAGCAGAAGTTTTTAGAATTTTATTTTCAACGCCCTCTTTTAGAAGAGGAATATTTCCAATTAAATTTTTACAAAGCTGTACAGGATGTCCTTTGGAGTCTTTGGACAATCGTAAAAGAATTACATGGTGAATCTTTTGGAGATTACGGACACAACAGATATGAAAGGGGATATAAATTATTAAAGGGGTTGGAATCCTGTTGAAAATTACAGAGTATGAGAAAAAGGGATTATGGATGGGTCTTTTTGGTGGAATTCTATGGGGTGTCAATACGGTAACCATAGGAATTATACTATCTCGCTCAATTTTTGCAGATTATATTTTTATAGCCCCTTTAATCTCAACCTTTTTACATGATACATTTTCAAGCATATGGATGATGTTCCATAATTCGTTTTTTAAACGAACACATCAGCTCAAGCAATCATTGAAAAGTAGGAGTGGGAAAGTAATTATGGTTGCCGCACTTTTAGGGGGACCAATAGGTATGTCAGGATTTATGTTGTCAATTAATTTTATTGGTCCTTCTTATACGGCCATTATATCTTCAATATATCCTGCAGTTGGATCTTTTTTAAGCTTTTTATTTTTAAAAGAAAAAGTGACTAAGAAAAACATTATAGGACTTTCTCTTGCTATAATAGCAACAATTTTTTTAGGGCTAACTTTACAAGAAGAACCGCAAAATTTAATTTTAGGATTATCTTGCGCTTTGTTATGCGTTTTAGGATGGGGATCTGAATCTGTTATCTCCGCATATGGTATGAAAAATGACATATTACCTTCTATTGCTTTACAAATAAGACAAACAGTTTCCGCAATAGTTTATGGCTTTTTTATAGTCCCGATTATTGGGGGTATTCCTTTAGTGAAATTAGTATTACAAGACTTTACAATAATTTTATTTGCATTAACTGCATTAGCGGGCACTGCTTCATATTTATTTTACTACGCATCGATTAATCGCGTTGGTCCAATAAAAGCTATGGGATTAAATATTAGTTACTCTGCATGGGCTGTTTTATTCGGTCTATTATTAGGATTTGAAGCAGGAATAAAAGATTTTTTATTAGCCTTGCTTATTATTGCAGGATCTATCTTGACAACAAATAATCCAAAAGAATTTTTTACAATTATTTCTTTCAAAAGGGGTGTAAAACTATGAACGCAATTATTCTTGCAGCGGGACTCGGATCTCGTTTCGAAGAATGGACAAAAACAAAACATAAAGCTCTTTTGCCAATAAATAAAGTACCTAACTTAGAAAGAACTATTCAATTTTTAATTGAAGCAAAAATCAATGAGATTTACATTGTTACTGGCCATTTAGCTAATCAATTTGAATATCTGACAAAAAAATTTCCAGGAGTAAAATTAATCTTCAATAAAATGTATAAAGAATACAATAGTATTTACAGCTTCAAATTAGCCCTACCTTATTTTGGGGATTCATTTATCATCGATGCAGATACGGTCTTTCTTGAAAATATTTTTTTAAACCTTAAACCTATACAAAGTACATATTTTACAATTGTTCGAATCGATCAAGAAAATGAATGGTGTCCAATATTAGACAACAATCAAAAAGTAATAGATATAAAAATCACTGACGAACGACTCCCATCTTTATCTGGGGTTTCCTTTTGGGCAATGCAAGACTGTAAAATAATAAAACAACACTTTTCAAATTACTTGCAATCGAAAAATCTTAAAAAACCTTCCTTATACTGGGATAACATACCTTTGGATTTAATTGAAACTTTAAATATCACTATTTTTCAATTAAAACAAAATACTTTATATGAGATGGACAATCAACAAGACTATTTGAAAATTATTAAGTCAATTTCATAATAACTCTATTTTCGGAGTAAGATAAAAGGTTCTACAACTTGTTATTGAACTGACCTACAAAAATGTGATAAATACACCTTTCGTTGAAAAATGGGTATGTAACCTATCAAATCAACGTGAAGGATTCTTTTCTATGGGGAAGAGAGAGTTACCCGTTAGAAGTGAAAATGAAAGCAATTGAACTGAGATTAGCAGGAATTCCTACAAAACAAATTTTACAAGAATCGAATATTCGTAATTATTCTCATGTGAAATGGTACAAGGGTGGAGAATTACATCGCCTTAAACTGCCTGTAGGGATACAATATACCTATGACTAAGGATCAGAAAGCTAAATTGCTAAGTTACAAACTGAGAATCGAAATTTAAAGAAGCAGATTGAAGTTATATAAAAGTACGTAGTGTTGGAGAAGGAAGTGGTCCCAAAAATTCAAGTACAGCTAGTTGAGGAGATAAAAGAAATCATGCCGATTAATGAAATCCGCCGTGACTTAGGCGTGAAAGCAGGCCAATAGAAATAAGCTAACACAATATGAATATATCAACCGTCGTTTAGTAGAAGCTAACATTCAAAATGATGTCGCTATTATTGAAGAAGTTGAGGGATTAGTGACGGAATTCCGTGATACATGGAAGGAAGTTATTCGGATTAATCGACAACAGCAATTCGGTCAGGGAAACACTGGACAAATTTAGACAGCATAGAGGCCATCAATTTATGATGGTCTCTTTTCTTTTCGAGAAAAACGAGAAACGACATTTACATCATCCTACAAAAGTTAAAGCCTCCGGCGGATGTCACGGAATCGGAAAGGAATGCTTTGTGCAAGCACAAAGTCACTTCCGGACGCAATTATGCCGAGGCATAATTGATTTAGTCATAAAATAGGTCTTTAATCAGTAAAATATGTTACTTATTCCCTCTAGATGTAAAACATGCATCATGTCATAATCAAGCTAAATAGATGTTTACAATAGTATTGAGGTGGGAAGATGATATTTAAACGCCAAGAAGGCTTTCGATTTAAATTCGATGAGCCTATAAAAATGACTTTTGCAGTATATAAGGACGGTAGAGTCAATCAAGCGCAAATGGCAATGGCTGATTTGTTGGATATTAGTCCACGAGGGTTAAAGATGTTTACTGAGGTGGATTTAGGTGTTAATCCTCGTCCTTTGGAATTACGCTTTATTCTGGATACAAGAGAGGTACGAGCTTATGGAGAGGTCATTTGGAGCCGTCCTTTCGGTAATGGTAAGCAGTATGGTGTGAATTTTAATAATCAAGATTCGGTTGAAGGTTTGATTGTCGAAGAGTTGAAGTTGCGCCGAAGAAAAGAAGCCGATGAGGCAAAACTAAATAATATTTATTCATAAAGTAAAAATTTATCAGTAGAGGGACTTTGTTCATCCCGTGCCTAACTTCTTTGCTTTCGCCTATATTGCTTTTGCAGGAAAAAATTTTTTTTGAAAAAAAGAATTATTTTAGAGGAATTTCGCACACTTGTGTAGAAATATAAAGTATAGCAGTTATAAAGGAGGAGTTTACATGTTAAACTTTAACATTCGTGGTGAAAATATTGAGGTAACTCCAGCTATTCGAGAATATGTTGAGAACAAAGTCGAGAAAGTTGAACGTTATTTTAACGAAGATGTTAATGCCAACGCTAACGTAAATTTAAAGGTTTATAATGACAAGCAAACTAAAGTGGAAGTTACAATTCCAATGAAGAATTTAACTCTTCGTGCAGAAGAGCGTCATAATGATATGTATGCTGCAATTGATTTAATCGTTGATAAATTAGAACGTCAAATCCGTAAGCATAAAACAAAAGTAAACCGTAAATTCCGTGAGCGTGAAGGTACAGGCCTTTATTTTGCTACTTCTCAAGCAGCCGCTGATGCAGTGACAGAGGAAGATGAATATTCAATTGTTCGTACAAAGCAATTTGATTTAAAACCGATGGATCAAGAAGAGGCTGTTTTACAAATGAATATGCTAGGGCATGATTTTTATATCTTTACAGATGCGGAATCAAACGGCACAAATATTGTCTATAAACGCAAAGACGGTAAATACGGCTTAATTGAAACAACTTAAACTTAAATATGTCAAAGAGCTCTCGCGAAAAGCGGGAGCCTTTTTTATGAGCTTGCTTTTTATGCTAGGGACTCTGTTTGCATGAATATGTTATACAATGGTAAAATGAAAGTTGAGACTATATAGGAAGTGAAAAAATTCATGGTAAACCTATTAAATAAATTATTTGATTTCAATAAACGTGAACTAAAAAAATTAGACAAAATTGCTGACCAGGTTGAGGGATTCGCTTCTCAAATGGAACAGCTTTCAGATGATCAATTACAAGCGAAAACAGAAGAATTTAAAAAACGCTTTGCCGACGGAGAGCCTTTAGAGTCGATTCGTGCGGAAGCTTTTGCGGTTTGTCGTGAAGGGTCAAAGCGTGTGTTAGAGATGTACCCATTCCGTGTACAAATTATGGGTGCTGCGGCATTAGATGAAGGTAATATTGCGGAAATGAAAACGGGTGAAGGTAAAACGTTAACGGCTACGATGGCTGTTTACTTGAATGCCATTACTGGTAAAGGTGTACATGTTGTGACGGTCAATGAATATTTAGCTGGTCGTGATGCTGAGGAAATGGGACATCTGTATAATTTCTTAGGCTTAACGGTTGGTTTAAATTTGAACAGCCTGTCAAAAGAAGAAAAACGTGCTGCTTATGAAGCTGATATTACGTATAGTACGAACAATGAGCTAGGCTTTGACTATTTACGTGATAATATGGTGCTTTATAAAGAAGAACGTGTACAACGTCCGCTACATTTTGCGGTAATCGATGAGGTTGACTCGATTTTAATTGATGAAGCGCGTACGCCATTAATTATTTCGGGTCAGGCGGGGAAATCGGCGCAGCTTTATAAACAGTCTAATGCGTTTGTTCGTATGTTAAGTGCGGAAACGGATTACACATATGAAGAGTCGACAAAGGGTGTTACATTGACAGATGCTGGTGTTGAAAAGGCAGAGAAAGCATTTGGCATTGATAACCTATTTGATTTAACACATGTACGTTTAAACCATGCGATTAACCAATCGTTAAAGGCACATGTAAGTATGCATAATGATATTGATTATGTTGTACAAGAGGGCGAAATTATTATTGTTGATGGCTTTACGGGTCGTTTAATGAAAGGTCGTCGCTACTCGGATGGGCTGCATCAGGCTATCGAGGCCAAAGAGGGCGTAGAGATTCAAAATGAGTCAATGACGATGGCGACAATTACATTCCAAAACTATTTCCGTATGTATCAAAAGCTTTCAGGTATGACAGGTACAGCGAAAACAGAGGAAGAGGAATTCCGTAATATTTATAATATGAATGTTGTGGCGATTCCAACGAATAAGCCGATCGCTCGTGATGATCGTCCTGACTTAATTTTTGCTTCTATGGAAGGAAAATATAAAGCGGTGGCGGCTGATATTGCTGAGCGCCATAAAGCTGGACAACCAGTTCTTGTCGGTACTGTTGCTATTGAAACATCTGAAATTATTTCGGATTTATTGAATAAACATAAAATCCCACATAACGTTTTAAACGCGAAGAACCATGAGCGTGAAGCAGAAATTATTGCGAATGCTGGTACGAAGGGTGCCGTAACAATTGCTACGAACATGGCTGGTCGTGGTACAGATATTAAGCCTGGAGAAGGTGTAATGGAGATTGGCGGTCTAGCGGTAATTGGTACGGAGCGTCATGAATCTCGTCGTATCGATAATCAGCTGCGTGGTCGTTCTGGTCGTCAAGGGAACCCAGGGGTTACGCAATTCTATCTGTCACTAGAAGATGAATTAATGCGTCGTTTCGGCTCTGATAATATGAAATCCATGATGATGAAATTAGGGATGGATGATTCACAGCCACTTCAATCTAAAGTTGTTTCAAGAGCGGTAGAATCAGCTCAAAAACGTGTTGAAGGTAATAACTTCGATTCTCGTAAACGTTTATTACAATATGATGATGTGCTACGTCAGCAACGTGAGATTATATATAAAGAGCGTTACGACGTATTAGAAACAGAAAATATGCGCGTGCTTGTTGAGTCAATGATTCAAGAAACAATCGATGACATTGTCGCAGTGTATACGCAAGGTGAGCAGAAGGATTGGAACTTAAAAGCGATTGATGACTTCGTCGCTGCAAACCTATTGGATGAAGGCGTTCTGAAGGTGGAAGATTTCCAAGGTAAATCTGCAGAAGAGATTAACCAACTAATTTCGAACACTGTCCAAGCACGTTATGATGAAAAAGAAGAACAGCTTACATCAGAGCGTATGCGTGAATTTGAAAAAGTTATCTTATTGCGTTCAATTGATACGAAGTGGATTGATCATATTGATGCTATGGATCAGTTACGTCAAGGTATTCACCTTCGTGCATATGGTCAAAATGACCCTCTTCGTGAGTATCAACAAGAAGGCTTTGCTATGTTTGAGGATATGGTTGCTTCCATTCGCGAAGATGTAGCAAAATATGCGATGAAGGCAGAGATCCACAATAATTTAGAGCGTGAGGAAGTTGCGAAAGGTCAAGCTGTTAATCCGAAAGAGGATGGTGGTTCAGCTCCGAAAAAGCAACCTGTCCGTAAGTCTGAAAATATCGGACGTAATGATTTATGTCCATGTGGAAGTGGCAAGAAATTTAAAAACTGCCATGGTGCAGGTCAATAACAATATGATGACGAAAAAGATCATTTTAACGATAAGTTAAAATGGTCTTTTTTCTATGTTTAGGATATCTTCACGATTTAATGTAGCTAAAAATCGGAAAATTCAGAATAAGGTACATGATACTACAACAATAGGTAAATAGTTCAATGAAAAGGGTAATGTTTATAACTTTTTTCTGATTTATTATAAATGTAAAGTTATAGTCCGAAAGCTCTGAAAAAAGTTGTAGTGGAGGTGATTGATATGTGGAGATAAAAAATCCTCGAGAACAGCAGTCTGCGGAAGAGTTTCTCGAGGAAATACATGGGAGTATCCAATATATTTCTAAAAAAATAAAGGAGGGTTAATAATGCAGTATGATGACATTATGAGTAGCGAAACGATGCTGTATAAGCCGGAGTATGATGCCTTTGGAAACTTGTGCACGCGCGTAATTGAAAGGGATAACGAACATATTTCTAAATTAGCGCCGACAAAATTAATGGATTATAATCTACGATATTTTGGGTCAAGTTTAAGAGGGGCTCTCGATGGATCGAGAATGATACTAGGAAAGCTGAATAAAAATCCAATAGTTGTTCATGAACGAAGTAATATTGTATGGTTCCCAAGTAAGTCTTATATACGACCTGAATGTCAATGGTTTGCTGTTCATCATATCCTGGACTATCAAGCTATGGATAAAAAGAATACAAAAGTAATTTTTATGAACGGTTATGAAATTACTGTCGATCTAAGTTTCAGATCATTTGAATACAGAATTCAAAGAGCGTATTTACTAAAATATAAACTGGAAAAGCGAACGAAGCTACTAGTTCAATATGATCAAGGTAGAGTATTCCCTCGAATGACGAACAACGTTATCTTTGATGATGATAAAGATAGAAACAAAACTGTGTTGTAAAAAAGTATGTTTTCTTTCGTAAAAACGTTATAATGAAGAGATACGGGGCTTGAAAGAAATAGGAGAAGTATGTTTAAAATCATTTCTTAACCTAATTTTTAAGCTTTTAAAACCAGCCCCATCAAAAACGTTCGGAGGATTTAACAATGATTGAATTAGCAGATGTACGTAACGCGTTAGACACTTCAGCCAAAAAATTGGCGGACTTTAGGGGGTCTCTTTGACTTAGAAAACAAAGAGGCACGCATGCAGGAATTAGATGAAATGATGCTTGAGCCAGGCTTCTGGGATGACCAGCAAGGTGCACAGGTAATCATTAATGAGAGCAATGGCTTAAAGGCAATTGTTAATGAATATAAAGATTTAGTGGAAACACACGAGAACTTAGATATGACGCTAGAGCTATTGCAAGAAGAGCCTGATGAAGAATTGCAGGAGGAGCTAGGCAATGAATTAGTAGAATTCCAGCAAAAAATGGGCGATTTTGAGCTGCAATTACTATTAAGTGGTCCTTATGATCAAAACAATGCGATTTTAGAGTTGCACCCTGGAGCAGGTGGTACGGAATCTCAGGATTGGGGCTCAATGCTACTTCGTATGTACACACGCTGGGCAGAAAAACGTGGCTTTAAAGTGGAAACAGTTGATTATCTTCCTGGTGATGAAGCAGGTATTAAATCTGTAACATTGTCTATTAAGGGTCATAATGCTTACGGCTATTTACAAGCAGAAAAAGGTGTTCATCGTTTAGTACGTATTTCACCGTTTGACTCTTCGGGTCGTCGTCATACATCATTCGTTTCTTGTGATGTTATGCCTGAATTCGATGAGAATATTGAAATTGAAATCCGCACAGAGGATTTAAAAATTGATACGTATCGTGCAACAGGAGCAGGTGGTCAGCATATTAATACGACAGATTCAGCTGTTCGTATTACGCACACTCCTACTGGTACTGTCGTACAATGTCAGGCAGAACGTTCACAAATTAAAAACCGTGAAAAAGCTATGACGATGTTAAAAGGGAAGCTCTATCAATTAGAGATTGAAAAGCAGCAGGCACAGCTAGATGAAATCCGTGGTGAACAGAAGGAAATCGGCTGGGGTTCACAAATTCGTTCATACGTATTCCATCCTTACTCAATGGTGAAGGATCATCGTACAAATGAAGAAACAGGTAATGTAGGTGCGGTGATGGATGGCGATTTAGATCCATTCATTAATGCATACTTACGTTCAAAAATCGGGTAATGAAGACCCCTCAGAGGCACAGAAAAATTGTGCTTTTGAGGGGTTTTTATTTTCACTACAATTACACCAAAGCGAAATTCATTACTTTAAAAAGGTGGGTGATTCGGGGTGTCCTGACTAATCTGCTTGCGCTCATTCATGTAATGTTTATATAACATCGATGCATTGACAAATTGCTTGCTCATTGAAGCATATTGAATGGGTAATTCAATTTGTTTATCGTTTTTAAGTGTAACGATACAGCCCGTTTTACTCGGTACAATATTCGAAATGGCGTGAAGTCCAATCCAGATGTTGTGGACAGAGTTTGGCGAATAGATTGGTAGAAAAATACACGGATAACCATAATCATAAGCAACAACGATTGGAAGCTTATGTTGATTGCCGAAGAAGCGTTTAGCGGAATGCTTCGCTGCTTCATAGGTTGTTCCTAGTGAAATACAAGATTTTCGTAATATATGCATTGGCCTCCGTGTAACAATAAGTTCATTATGCTTATCAATTACCCGAGTGAAAATTTTAAAGTCGTACTGGACTGGCTGAAGTAAATAGGTGTTAAAAGAAAGTAAATATCCATTGACGTAGTTTGCTGACATCTATGTAAGCCTCCTTTTTCTATTTCTTCTTGAAGTGTAAAACACAAAAATAAATTCAGAAAATATAGATAAACGAAGGAGGTTCGTGCAATTTCAAGAAATTGCTTAGAATAATTGCTTAAAATAGCACGAGGATAATAGTAAATCGAAGTGATTTTCAGTTCGTAAGCATTGCATTTCAATTTCAATTTTCTTATAATTTAGAAAAGGATCGAGGTGAGATCGTTGGATAAATATTATTCGTATACAGATTTTCTAAAAGCCGTTGGTCAGACAAAGAAAGTTGATGAGGCAGAGAAATTATTAAACGAGATTTATTTAGATTTATTTTTAAATCATATCCAGCGTAAGCATCGTGAAGAGCAGCTCATGGTTCTGATAGATAGAGCACTCGATGACAAAGATGAGAACGCATTTCATCTATACGCAAACGAACTAGTAGCTTTACACCAAGATACAACTGAATAATATGACGAGCCCGCTCTCTGTTATTGGAGGGTGGGATTTTTTTGATTTTATTTGCAAGATTGATGACCAAGCGGATCAGTTCCCTTAGTAACCGAATTAGATCTCTCTAGACTCCACTCGCATAACCCTTTAATAGACATGAACCTCACGAGTACTTCATCACCAAACAATGAAATTCCTGCTAAGGTCATGTATTTACATCGCCCCATCTCGATTAGCTAACAATTGGAAAGGGTAATCTATTGATAGAGATGTTCCGATAAATATTATAGTACATACGTTCTGTTAAATTCATCGCTAATAGAGCAAACGAAAAAATATTTACAAACATTCGTTCGTTAAATGTTCGAAATTTTAATAACGCTATGCTAAAATATATGTACAAATTGGAAGGAAAGGACGGGGACATGTGTGCAAACATTTGATTTACAAGCGCCATATACGCCTAGTGGAGATCAGCCACAGGCAATTGCGGAATTAGTGGAGGGTGTACGTGCAGGTAAACGTCATCAAACGTTGCTTGGGGCAACAGGAACGGGAAAAACGTTTACGATCTCTAATGTCATTAAAGAGGTAAAAAAACCGACACTTATTATGGCACACAATAAAACACTAGCGGGTCAATTATATAGTGAGTTTAAAGAGTTCTTCCCTGATAATGCAGTTGAATACTTTGTCAGCTACTATGATTACTTTCAACCAGAGGCCTATGTACCGCAGACGGATACTTATATCGAGAAAGATTCAAGCATTAATGATGAAATTGATAAGTTGCGTCACTCTGCGACATCTGCATTATTCGAGCGCGATGATGTCATTATTATTGCATCTGTGTCCTGTATTTATGGTCTAGGTTCTCCAGAAGAATATCGTGAACTGGTCGTATCAGTGCGTACGGGAATGGAAATTGAACGTAATCAGTTGCTTCGAAAATTGGTCGATGTCCAGTATGAGCGTAATGATGTTAGTTTTACACGTGGGACGTTTCGAGTACGTGGTGATGTAGTGGAAATTTTCCCAGCATCACGTGATGAACATTGTATCCGCGTGGAATTTTTCGGGGATGAGATTGATCGAATTCGCGAGGTGGATGCCTTAACTGGAGAAATACTAGCAGAGCGTGATCATGTTGCTATTTTCCCAGCGTCCCACTTCGTTACACGAGAAGAAAAAATGCTAAAAGCTATTGATAATATTGAAAAAGAGTTGGAGGAGCGTTTAGCTCTTTTGCGTGCAGAGGATAAATTATTAGAGGCGCAGCGTTTAGAGCAACGCACTCGTTACGATTTAGAAATGATGCGTGAAATGGGCTTTTGCTCGGGTATTGAAAACTACTCACGTCATTTAACATTGCGTGAAGCGGGGGCAACACCATATACACTACTTGACTATTTCCCTGATGATTTTTTACTTGTTGTCGATGAAAGTCACGTTACTTTGCCACAAGTTCGGGGGATGTATAACGGTGACCAAGCACGTAAAGGTGTGCTAGTTGAGCATGGCTTCCGTTTACCATCAGCACTAGATAACCGCCCTTTACGTTTTGAAGAATATGAGAAACATATACATCAAGCTATTTATGTATCGGCAACACCTGGCCCATATGAGCTTGAGCATACGCCGGAAATGGTACAGCAAATTATTCGTCCAACTGGGCTGCTTGATCCACAAATTGACGTACGTCCTATTGAAGGACAAATTGATGATTTAATCGATGAGATTCAAGGTCGTATTGTTCGTGATGAACGAGTGCTCGTTACAACGTTGACGAAAAAAATGTCAGAGGATTTATCAGCTTATTTGAAAGAAATGGGCTTAAAGGTGGAGTACTTACATTCAGAGATTAAGACGCTAGAGCGAATTGAAATTATTCGCGAGCTGCGAAAAGGTACTTATGATGTTCTAATCGGCATTAACTTATTGCGAGAAGGGCTAGATATTCCTGAAGTTTCTCTTGTGGCGATTTTAGATGCTGATAAGGAAGGATTTTTACGTTCAGAGCGTTCATTAATTCAAACGATTGGACGTGCAGCACGTAATGCTAATGGTCATGTCATTATGTATGCAGATAATATGACGGATTCGATGAAAAAGGCAATTGACGAAACGAAACGTCGTCGAGCACTGCAAATGGCGTATAACGAGGAGCATGGAATTACACCGAAAACGATTGTGAAGAAAATTCCTGATGTTATTCGGGCGACACAGGTGGCAGAGGAAGAAGAGACTTATGTAGCGAAGGCTACAAAAGGTAAGAAGCTGACGAAGGCGGAAAAAGAGCAGTTACTTGCTACGCTAGAAGTAGAAATGAAGGAAGCAGCAAAAGCACTCGATTTCGAACGTGCTGCTGAGCTGCGCGATACAATATTTGAATTGAAATTAGAAGGGTGAACGGCTTGTGAAAAATACTGAAATAGTCGTGCAAGGCGCACGAGCACATAATTTAAAAAATATTAATGTCACAATTCCACGCGATCAATTAGTCGTGCTAACAGGTTTATCGGGCTCAGGGAAATCATCATTAGCGTTCGATACTATTTACGCTGAGGGACAACGCCGTTATGTAGAATCCCTTTCAGCCTATGCCCGTCAATTTCTTGGGCAAATGGATAAACCAGACGTCGATGCGATAGAGGGATTATCCCCTGCTATTTCAATCGATCAAAAAACGACGAGCCGTAACCCACGTTCGACAGTTGGGACAGTAACGGAAATCTATGATTATTTACGTTTGCTATATGCACGTATCGGTAAGCCTATTTGTCCAAATCACGGTATAGAAATTACCTCTCAAACGATTGAGCAAATGGTCGATCGTTTATTAACTTATCCAGAAAGAACGAAAATGCAGTTGCTTGCTCCAATGGTAGCAGGGCGTAAGGGAACACACGTAAAGCTACTGGAAGATTTAAAAAAGCAAGGATTTGTTCGAGTACGTATCGACGGTGAGCTACGTGATTTAGATGATTCGATTGAACTTGATAAAAATAAAAAACATTCAATAGAAGTAGTCATCGATCGTGTTGTGATGAAGGAAGGTATCGCGGCACGTCTTAGTGATTCCTTAGAGACAGCATTACGTTTGGCAGATGGGCGAGTACTTGTCGATGTGATGGAGCATGAGGAATTATTATTTAGTGAGCATCATGCTTGTCCATTATGTGGATTTTCAATCGGTGAGCTAGAGCCTCGTATGTTTTCATTCAATAGTCCATTCGGAGCTTGTCCAAGCTGTGATGGTTTAGGCTCGACACAAGAGGTCGATCTTGATTTAGTAGTACCCGACTGGAATCGAAGTTTATTAGAGCATGCTATAGCACCGTGGGAACCGACAAGCTCTCAGTATTATCCACAGTTATTAAAGGCAGTGTGCGATCATTATGATATACCGCTGGACGTACCGGTAAAGGATCTACCGAAAGAAAAGATGGATAAAATTTTATATGGTTCTGGTCAAGATAAAATCCATTTCCATTATGAAAATGAGTTTGGCAATGTGCGAGATCAAATGATTGAATTCGAAGGCGTTGTCCGTAATGTGGAGCGCCGCTTTAAGGAGACAACATCTGATTATGTGCGTGAACAAATGGAAAAATATATGGCGCAGCAAGCATGTCCATCTTGTAAAGGGTATCGCTTAAAGCCTGAAACATTAGCTGTAAAACTAGCAGATAAGCATATTGGTGAAGTGACACAGTATTCGATTCAGGAAGCTGATACATTTTTCAAAGAGCTGGATTTATCAGAAAAGGATATGAAAATTGCTCGACTTGTTTTACGAGAAATTGAAGAGCGACTTGGCTTCCTTGTCAATGTAGGGCTAGATTATTTAACATTAAGTCGAGCGGCAGGAACACTTTCAGGGGGAGAAGCTCAACGAATTCGCCTTGCAACACAAATCGGCTCGCGTTTAACAGGAGTGCTCTATATTTTAGATGAGCCATCAATCGGCTTGCACCAACGTGATAATGACCGTCTTATTAGTACACTGCAAAATATGCGTGATATTGGCAATACGCTTATTGTTGTCGAGCACGATGAAGATACAATGCTGGCGGCGGATTATCTTATTGATGTTGGTCCTGGTGCAGGTGTGCATGGCGGTCAAATTGTAGCGGCAGGAACACCGCAGGAAGTAATGGAAAATGAAGAGTCTTTGACGGGGCAATATTTAAGCGGTAAGAAGTTTATTCCACTGCCAATTGAGCGTCGTAAACCGAATGGACGCAAATTATCGATTAAAGGTGCCAAGGAGAATAATCTTCAAAATGTGAAGGTAGATGTGCCACTTGGCTTATTCGTTGCAGTAACTGGGGTTTCAGGTTCAGGTAAATCAACGCTTATTAATGAGATTTTATATAAGTCCTTAGCTCAAAAGCTAAATCGTTCAAAGGTGAAGCCTGGAGAACATAAAGAGGTAACGGGGATTGAAGAGCTCGAGAAGGTTATTGATATTGACCAATCACCAATCGGTCGTACACCTCGCTCAAATCCTGCTACGTATACAGGCGTTTTCGATGATATTCGAGATGTTTTTGCAACAACAAACGAAGCAAAAGTACGTGGCTATAAAAAAGGACGCTTTAGCTTCAATGTTAAGGGAGGTCGCTGTGAAGCTTGTCGTGGTGACGGTATTATAAAAATTGAAATGCATTTCCTTCCAGATGTTTACGTGCCATGTGAAGTTTGTCATGGGAAGCGTTACAACCGTGAAACACTTGAAGTGAAATATAAAGATAAGAGCATTGCGGATATTTTAGATATGACGATTGAAAACGCAGTCGTATTCTTCGAAAATATTCCGAAAATCCAGCGTAAGCTACAAACAATCGTGGATGTAGGATTAGGCTATATGAAATTGGGACAACCTGCCACAACATTATCTGGTGGGGAGGCACAGCGTGTAAAATTAGCCTCTGAATTACACCGTCGTTCAACAGGTAAATCATTCTATATTTTAGATGAGCCGACAACGGGTTTACATGCGCATGATATTGCACGTTTACTTGTTGTTTTACAGCGTCTTGTAGAAAATGGCGATTCAGTGCTAGTCATCGAACATAATTTAGATGTTATCAAAACAGCAGACTACATTATCGATTTAGGGCCTGAAGGTGGCGACAAAGGTGGTACGATTGTGGCGACAGGTACACCAGAAGAAGTCGTTGAAGTCAGTGGCTCGTACACAGGTAAATATTTAAAGCCAATATTAGCAAGAGATCGTCTACGTATGGAAGATGCTTTAGCCAAGGCTTCTCAATAAAGTACCCACTAAAAAAAGTTCGCAAATTGCGAACTTTTTTTACGTTAGGGGCATACTGGGAAGGTAGATGTCGATAATAAAGCAAATTATGCCTCGGCATAATTGCGTCTGGAATCGGCATTGCGCTAGCATAAAGAACTCCTTTCTGATTCCATGACGTCCGCCGGAGGCTTTGGGCCAACGTGATGTTGGTCACCCAGTCGTTGCCACAGGGCGTGGTGTGCTTAGATTGAGTTCCTCTATTTCAGCGGGTGTTTGGGTACCTGCTGAAAGAAGTTAATAGATGGGTGATAAAACGAAAAGTTTATCGATAAATTTCAAAAGTAGGATGCAAAGTTGATTGTAGTGAAGGCTGGATGTGCCCAGCCTTCACTACAATCAACCACACGTTATGGTAATGTGCCTAAAATAAGATATATTCCCAATTTTTTGTTTTTGGGTGAAACTTTTCACAATATGTTTCGTATAAATACTATAACGAACTGAGGGAGGCTAATTTTAATTATGCAAAATGAACGTCAACGAATTTTAGAACTTGTGGAAAAAGGAACAATTTCAGCGCAAGAGGCGATTACATTATTAGAAGCATTAGAGCAACCTAGCAAGTCCACTCAAAATGTTATGAATGATGTGTCAAATGAGGGCCAGCATTCCCAAACAGAAAAAGAGTCAGTATTTAAAGATGAAAGTCATAAGAGTGAACAATCGCAAAAAGATGAAGACTTCCCTAAATATTTCCAAGAAGAAATGAAGGACTTCCGTAAAGATTTATCACAAATTGGTTCACTTTTTATGGATATGATGAATACGGCAGTTAAAAAGGTCAAAGAATTTGATGTAACTTCTCCATTTGGTGATAAATTTGAGTTTTCACATACGGAAGAAGTTACAGCTGAACATGTAGATAAAATAATTGCTGAATTACCGAATGGCAATTTTTCATTAGAAACCGCTGAAGGAGATAGCTTCCAAGTCGTTTGCAAGGTAAAGGCACCTCTTGTTAATGATAGTGAAGAGGAAACACGTGCTAATTTCCTAGAGCAATTCGTTGTCAAGGAAGATGGAGATTCATTACGAATCTTAAGTCAGCTTAAGCTTGTGCAAGTAAATGTGAAAGTCCTTGTTCCAAAGGATAAATTAGAAAAATTATCAGTACGCTTAATGAACGGAAATGTTACTTTACAAGATACGGATTTCGAGCATTTAAAAGTAAAGACATTAAACGGTGCGATTAAAGGCTCTAAGTTTAACTTTGGAAAGGCAGAAGTGGATTCTTCTAATGGTTCCATTGAACTAACAAATGTTCGTGGTAAAGATCTAGAGGCTGAAACATTGAATGGCCGTGTTTATTTAGATGGCGCATTGGATGAAGTTGAAGCAAAATCGGTTAATGGACATGTTGTGGTCACAACTTGCTCTACTAATTCATCGAAAATAAAAGCACAAACAGTCGCAGGAGCTGTTGAATTGTATGTGCCACGTACAATCTCGTTAAGCGGTAAAATTGTTACGAATTTTGGTAAAGTAGATGTAGGTATTCAAGATGCTTCAAAAATTGAATCACAAGATCAATTTTTATCAAAAGTCGTACGTTTCGATAAAGAAGTAGAGAATGCTAATCGTCTATTTATCGAAGGTGAGTCTAAAACAGGTGCAGTTTTAGTACGCTATACAACGACTGACGAGCAAACTGTTTAACTAAAAAAAGCATTCAGGCTATGTATACTAACATAGTTTGAATGCTTTTTTTTTGCTTAAAAACTTTAGAAAAGCAGAAATCGATTTTCCTCTAATGGGCTCGATTTCTGTTATTTTGTTTGTCGAGGTTTTAACACATTTATGGCAATCAGATAACGAAATAACAGGAACTACCACGGAATGAAATGAAACTGTAATAATAAAGGTAGAAATTGAGTGTTATAATAGGTAACGAAATACCTCTTACATAGTAAGAGATTTAGGTGGTTTAAATATGATAGAAATGAAAAATGTGACAAAGAAGTACCCAAATGGTGTTGTTGCGACAAATGGAATTTCCGTTAACATAAAGCAAGGTGAATTTGTCTACGTTGTAGGTCCAAGTGGAGCAGGTAAATCTACATTCATTAAATTAATGTATCGCGAGGAAAAAGCCACTTCGGGAGATATCACTGTTAATGGTATAGATTTAGCTTCCTTGAAAAATAAAAAAGTACCTTATTTACGACGTCAAATCGGAGTGGTTTTCCAAGATTTTAAACTTTTACCTCGTTTGAATGTTTATGAAAACGTAGCGTTTGCTCTAGAGGTAATCGAGGAAGAACCAGCAGAAATTCGCCGCCGAGTGATGGAGGTTTTAGAGCTTGTAGGACTGAAGCAAAAGGTAAGAATGTTCCCTAATGAACTGTCAGGTGGCGAACAGCAGCGTGTTTCGATTGCACGATCAATTGTAAATGTGCCGAAGGTCGTTATTGCAGATGAACCTACTGGAAATCTTGACCCTGAAACATCTTGGGAAATTATGAATTTATTTGAAGAAATTAATGCAAGAGGTACAACTATAGTAATGGCAACACATAACCGTGAAATCGTAAATACGATTCGTCGTCGAGTAATTGCAGTAGAAGGCGGAATGATTGTCCGTGATGAGCACGGAGGTGACTACGGCTATGAAAATTAATACGTTAAAACGTCACTTCAGAGAAAGTATAAAGTCTCTTGGCCGTAATAGCTGGATGACTATTGCTTCCGTAAGTGCAGTTACAGTTACATTAATATTAGTAGGCGTCTTTGCGCTTATTATGATGAATTTAAATAAAGTAGCATCTGATTTAGAAAACGATGTTGAAATTAAAGTGTTAATTGATGAAACAGCAGGTAAAGCTGATGAAAAAGCGCTTATGGAAAAAATTGAGAAACTGCCCGATGTCGCTGAGAGTACTTATTCGACAAGAGAAAATGAATTAACTAAATTAGTAAAAGATTTTGGGGACGATTTTAAACTATTTGAGCAAAGTAACCCATTACGTAATGTTATTTATGTGAAGGCTTCAGATCCTCAGCAAACAGCTAAAGTTGCTAAAACAATTGAAAAATTTAATTATACATATGACGTTATGTATGGTGAAGGCAAAGTAGAAAAGCTGTTTAACTTCTTGAATATTAGCCGTAACGTTGGGATTGTGCTTATTTTAGGATTATTATTTACAGCAATTTTCTTAATTTCTAATACGATTCGAATTACCATTATCGCGCGTCGAGATGAAATAGAGATTATGAAACTTGTAGGAGCAACGAATTCATTCGTGCGTATCCCATTTTTATTAGAAGGAATGTGGCTCGGAATTTTAGGTTCTATTATTCCGATTGCGGTCATCGCAACTCTTTACCACAATGTATATAAAATTATTGCGCCTCGATTAAAAGGCGAACTTGTTCAAGTACTTGATTTCTCACCGCTTGTGTACCAAGTAAGTGCGCTACTATTACTGATCGGTGTGCTAATCGGTATTTGGGGAAGTTTCATGTCAGTACGTAAGTTTTTAAAAATTTAGCTTTGTGATGCAGGACAAGCATCAACCAAAATTAATAGTCGAAAAGGAGTTCAACCGGTGAAAAGTATGGCGAAAAACTTAATGAAAACACTTGCTGCAGCATCTGCACTATGTCTTTTTATCCAAACTCCATCAGCTTATGCAAATAGTTTATCGGATTTAAAAGATGAAAAAAGACAAATTGAATCTAAGAAAGATGGCTTAAATACATCCATCCAAAATAAATCAAATGCTATTAATGTAAATAAAGACAAGCAACAAAAAATATTAGATCAAATTCAAACATTAAATGCTGAAATTGATAAAACGAATAGTAATATTAAAAATGTATTAGCAGAAATTCAATCTACAAATAAAGAAATAAAGTCTTTAGAAGATGATATAGCTGAGCTGCTACGTAAAATTGAAGAACGTGACTTATTGTTAGAGGATCGTGCTCGTGCCATTCAGGCGGGTGGTTCCGTTAGCTATTTAGATGTACTACTTAGTTCTAATAGCTTCGTAGATTTTATCGATCGATTCTCTGCTGTTAATGCTTTACTAGAAGCGGATCGTCAAATTATCCAAGATCAAAAAGAGGATAAGCAAAAGCTAGAGGAACAAAAGCAAGTTTTAGAAAGCAAACGCCAAAAACTTGAAGATAAAAAAGCTGAGCTTGATCGTTTAAAAGCATCATTAAACGGACAAAAAACTGAGAAAAACAAATTAATTGATGAATTAGAAAAAGAACAAGCAAAGCTGAAGACTGAAAAAGTATTGCTTGAGAAAGAGTATTCTGAGGCTCTTGAGATTAGTGAGGATTTACAACAAAAAATCATTACTGAGCAAAATCGATTAGCTGAAATTGCTCGTCAACAAGAAGCGAAACGTAAAGCAGCTGCTGCAGCCGCAGCCGCAGCAAAAGCATCTAATTCAAGTAATTCAAGCAATAATAGTGGTGGAGGGTCTTCAACAGTCGAAGCGCCACCATCGAATGGTACATGGATTAAGCCAACAAATGGTCGTTTAACATCACCTTATGGATGGCGTAATATTGGCGCAGGCCCGGAATTCCACTATGGGGTCGATCTTGCAAATAGCACAGGCACTCCAATTTGGGCAGCTGCTGACGGTGTTGTTTCTTACGCTGCGCCACTTAGCTCGTATGGTAATGTTGTTATCATTACGCATTCTATCAATGGCGAAATCCATACGACAGTATATGCACACTTAAATTCTTTCAATGTTAGTGTTGGTTCAGAAGTATCCCAGGGTCAGCAAATAGGAACAATGGGTATGACTGGACGTGTAACAGGACCTCACTTACACTTTGAAGTGCACATCGGCGCTTGGCGAGGACAAAAAGCCGGAAGTGTGAATCCATTAAAATATATTCCGGTATAAACATATTGAAAGCTATACATTAGAGTTCTTCTAATGTATAGCTTTTTTGTTTGCCGTTCACATTCTTATTAAGACCTAGCGTTATGTAGAAGCCTTTTCCTAGTGTAGCACCATTTTATATAATATATTTATAATATGAATACCTTAATGGGTATTTCAATAAAATTGTTCAGCAAAAGGCTATTTTTTTCATGTTTCGGGGAGATTTTTTGAACACACTGTGAAATGACAGTTCATATAAAGAATATATGCTATGCTGAAGCTATCTTTTTTGGGGGGGATTTATTTAGGTGAATAATACAGAATGGTTCTCTATCCGGACATTAACATTACCAGCAACTGCCGTCGCTCTGCTTGTGGCATTTTTCATTGTGTGGATCGTTTTACAGGTACAATTTCAGAAGAAATGGGCGGGGGTATATGGAGACGCGGTTTTTACCTTTATTCTCGTTTGGAAATTTAGTGTAATCGTCACTGATTTTAAAGCGGTTATTGCTCAGCCGTTTGCGCTCCTTTATTTCAATGGTGGAACAATCGGTGTCTTTTTAGGAGTTATGGCAGTATCACTACAGCTTTGGTGGAGTCGCCAAAAAATCCATTTTGACGAAACTGGAATTGCTGCTTGTAGCTGGGCAATCATTTTAACGCAATCGACCTATCAATGCCTTGTGGTGTTACTAAATGATAATCCAACCAATAGCGAAGTGATTACTTTATTTGTGCTAAGCATACTAACAGTCTTCATATTATGGAAAATAACCGCTATCAATCGTGCATTATTTTTATATACGTTTGGTCTTATAATTGTGGCTTTCTTTCAGCCGCTTGGTTTATGGCAACCGGCTATAGGGGTGAGCGTCATATTATTTATAATAGGTATAGGGGTTCAGCGTCTTACTGGCGTAACTAAATCATTTGGAGGTATGGAATGAAAAAAAATATTGGACTACTTATCGTCGTGTTATTAGTAGTCGCGATGATTGGTACATATGTTAGACAGCAGATTGATAAAGATCGTGAAATTGAAACTGCTTCTCTAGGGAAAGAAATGGACGAGCGAAAAATTGGTTTAAAAAATGGAGATACACCACCGGATTTTACTTTAACAAGTTTGGATGGCGAAGATGTGACGTTAAGTGAGCTTCGTGGAAAAAAAGTCGTGCTAAACTTTTGGGCAACATGGTGTCCACCATGTAAGGCAGAAATGCCACATATGCAAAATTATTACGAACAAAATGCTAAAAAAGATAATGTAGAAATAATAGCTGTCAATTTAACAAAGGCTGAACGAGACGTTACAGAGGACGAAAAAATTGATTCTGTCATGACATTTAGAGAAAGTTTCGATTTAACATTCCCTATTTTACTCGACCCGAAAAACTCAGCCGGCTTAGACTACCAAGTAATAACGATTCCCACAACCTATTTTATTGATTCAAATGGATATATTCAACGTGCTATTAGAGGACCGATGAATGCGGAAATGTTAAAAAGCTATGTAGATGCAATGGACTAAGCAAAAAAATTTGAAAAGAATCTGCTCGTTTGCCAGAAGAAACGAAGCAGATTTTTTTGCGAATATTTCCTTGTTTATTAAATACCCGCGAATGAGGAGAGGATATCCGCGGAAGGAAGGTAAATACCCGCGACTGGGGGAAGAATACCCGCGGAAGGGAGTAAAATACCCGCGAACAGCGAAACAACACCCGCGCTAGAATATGAAAATCCCCACGGTTCGCAATAGAACACTTACGCTAGAATATGAAAATCCCCACGGTTCGCAATAGAACACTTACGCTAGAATATGAAAATCCCCACGGTTCGCAATAGAACACTTACGCTAGAATATGAAAATCCCCACGGTTCGCAATAGAACACTTACGCTAGAATATGAAAATCCCCACGATTCGCAATAGAACATTTACACTAGAATATGAAAATCCCCACGGTTCGCAATAGAACACTTACGCTAGAATATGAAAATCCCCACGATTCGCAATAGAACATTTACACTAGAATATGAAAATCCCCACGATCCGAAATAGAATACCCACGCTACGAAATAGAAAGCCTGCGATACCCAATAGAATACTAGCGAAACATAAATCATAGGATTCAACAAAGTATTTTGAAACTTAATCTTGTATGTTTGAAAAATAAAATTCATACAGTAGAAGAGACGGAGGAGGGAAGGTTTGCGCAAAATGATGGCGGGTGTTGGCGTACTTGCTAGTAGTCTATTGTTAGGGAGTGGCATTTATTTTGACTGGTTTAATTTAGGGAATGAGAAGGAACCGGTCGTTACAGAGGTTGATTCGATTAATGAAGCGATGAATTTAATTGAGAAAAAATCTGTATACAGTACGAAAAAAGATGTGTTGGTGGAAGGGGCACTTCGTGGTATGGCAGATGCTATTAAGGACCCTTATAGTACCTATTATTCGAAGGAAGAGGCGGAACAGCACCGACAAATGCTAGCTGAGGAAAGAGTGGGCATTGGGATTGAGCTAACTGAAAATAATGGGAAATTTATTGTTGTGTCTCCAGTCCGTTCGTCCCCGGCAGATAAAGCAGGGATGCGCTCTCTCGATGAAATTGTACAAGTTGATGGCACTCGAGTGGAAGGTAAAAAGATGAGTGAATTAATGCATTTAATTCAAGGGGAGAAAGGGACGAAAGTTACGATTGTCGTCTATCGTCCAAGTGAAGATAAACATATTAAAATGACGATGGAACGAGCAGCAATTTCCAATAAAACAGTGACGAGCGAAGTAGTAAATGTAGAAAATACGCCGATAGGTTATGTGGGAATTTCGATTTTTGGTGAGAAAACAGCCAATGAATGGGTTGCTGAAACGAGTAAATTGCTACGAAAAGATATTAAGGGATTAGTGATTGATGTGCGGGATAATCCAGGTGGTTATTTACATAGCGTCGCAGCGCTACTAAGCACAGTGTTGGAGAATGGCAAAGTGTTTGCCTATATGCAAAATGCTGAAGGTGCTATGGAACCATTAAAAACAGAATCAAAAAGCTTTGACGAGAATTATTTACAGTCAATGTACAAAATACCGATTGTTGTTTTACAGAATGCGGGTAGTGCATCTGCAAGTGAAGTGCTTAGTGGCGCTTTAAAAGGGTGGGGACGTGCTTCCCTTGTTGGTGTTAAGAGTTTCGGAAAAGGGACGGTACAGGAGTCTTGGTCACTGAAAAATGGTGGAGAGCTTAAATTGTCTACAAATAAATGGTTGACACCAAAACGTGAATGGATTCATAAGCAAGGTATTGAGGCTAATTTAGTGATTGAACAAAATGAATTATTCGCTTTCCAAATGCACCCGCTATCAGGAAAGTTTAAAGAGGGTGACATGAGTGAGGAGGTTGCTTATACGCAAAATGCTTTAAAAATGCTAGGGTATAAAATTGCTCGTTTAGATGGTTACTTGGATGAATCAACGGAGGAGGCTGTTAAGCTTTATCGAGACGATAAGAAGTTGAAAAAAGCAGAAGGGAATTTTAATATGGACACTACCTTCTTTAACAGCTTAAACGAAACGTTGAAAAAATATAAAGAGGATCGTCAAAATGATTTACAGTTCCAAATGGCGACAAGCTTCTTATTGCATAATATTGAAGAATAAAAAATAGTGATAGTTTGATTTGAGGATATAGACTGATAGTTGGTCTCATGTCCTCATTTTTTATTATAAAAAATGGGGACATCCACCAAAATGACGAAAAAAATAAGAATAGAAGGCTTTCTACTAGATTGTACTACGCAAGAGTGTAGTCGTTTGATACAATAAATTCATAGTATTCTAGAAAGAAACGGCGGGTGTTCGTATGGTTAGTGATATATTATTAGAAATTGTAACAGCGATTGGCCGCTTTTTAATCAACCCATTAATGTATATCGCAATTTTGTTTGCGATTTTATTAGGTTATAGGCGTGTAAAGCAGGAGCGTAAATTTTTTAATAGACGTATTATTTGGGGTTGGACAGAGCTAATGGGGCAATGGAAATATGGTTGGTTATCTGCCCTCCTTATTTCGTTTGTGAGTGTTGGTTTAGGTTTAACGGTGCCAAAAGCTTTTATCATGATGTTAATCGCTATTTCTGCATTGGCACTAATATTGTACTTTGTTAATGCCCTTTCACCTATTTATACGATGGGGTTTGCGACGTTAGCGATATGGTTGATGTATCACTTCAATTGGACATTTTCTTGGTGGAAAATCTCTATAGAAGGTGAAAATTTATTAGCGGGCTCCATTGTAACGATTACGATTTTAGCAGGTCTATGTGTGATTGCGGAGGGGATGTTAATTCGTCGAACAGCAATGGTCACGACACCGCAAGTTGAAAAGACGAAGCGAGGTATGCAGGCAATTGTCTATCGTTCAAGAAATGTATGGGTACTACCAATCTTCTTTGTAATACCTGGTGATGTTATTCCAGTAGATTTCCCATATTGGCCACAATTCACATTAGGTGAGAGTACCTTTGCACTTGTACTATTCCCAATCGTTATTGGCTTTTCAAAGCTTTCGAGAAAAGAATTACCGGCTTTGCAATTGCCTAAAATTGGCCGATCAGTGCTAATGCTAGGACAGTTAATTTTAATAGGTGGACTTGCAGCTGCCTTGGAGCCATTCATCGGCTTTATAACGCTAGCAATTGGTATAGTGATTCGTATCATTATTTCAATCTACTACGCGCAGCAAGATAAAACGGATATTTACGCGGTTGCCCCAAGTTCAAGGGGTGCTATTATTGCGGCTGTCTTACCTGATTCACCAGCTGAAAAAATGGGCTTACAAGCAGGGGAATGTATTCGTAAAGTAAACGGTGAGGCCATTTTTACTGAAAATGATTTATACGAGGCTTTGCAATTAAATGCTGCACATTGTCGTCTAGAAGTAGTAGATCGTAACAATGAAATACGCTTAACACAGCATGTTATATATAGCAATGATCATTATCGTATTGGATTATTACTAGCTGAGCCGAGGGATATATAATGGATGTTTTCGGGAAAATGGTGTTAGCGTTATTTTTACCTGCATTACTCGTATTATTGTTTACTCGAATTACGTATAATCGGTATGTTGCGTTAATATTAGCCATTGCGCTTATGGCGGCATCTGTCTATGCAGGTTATACATCGCCGTCTATCATATTCGTCATCGATGCATTTTCGTTAACAGTAGGTTTTTGGCTAGCGAGTAAAATGAAGAAAAACAAAGGTACGCTTTAACTACTTTCAGCGGTTGTTCATACAGCTGTACCTACACTTTCGGTACAGAGCTGAAATGGAGGAACTCAGATTAAGAACGCCACGTCATATGGTGCACAAAGCCGATTCCGACGTAATTATGAAAAGGCATATTTAATATTACTATAAAAGGTCAGTCCGAAGTGATAGCTTTCTCACTTTTAAGACTGACCTTTTTTACATGAAAAATCTTACAGCTGCCATAATGATAACCCCTGCTACAACTGTAATAGATAAACTTTTGGTAACAAGTGCAATCATAAGCGTTGGCACAAATGTAATAAATACAGGCCAATTAAGTGTAACAATTTTTCCATTTTCGGTATCCAATAAGTTTTCGATGACAAGGGCACTCAAAATACAGATTGGGATAAAGCTTAGCCATTTTAATACAACCTCTGGTAGCTTAACACTTCGGACGAACATAAAAGGAATAATACGTGGTAGCCAGGTTACAAGTGCACAGCCAATGATGAGCCATACCATAGTAGCAGTTGTCGTCATTTATCTGTCACCACCCCTATAGTTGCTACAATCATTGTTGAAAGAAGAACAGCCACATGCGAAGGCACAATATAAGAAAGACCATACATAATAACAAACATATAGCCGATTAACATAAGATAATGCATTATTTTACTTTTGCCTACACTGCTAAGTTGGAGAACTAGAAGTGCCACAAACATAGCGATCAATGCGAAATCTAAGCCCCATTTTTCAGGGTTTGCCACCCATTGTCCCAAATAGGCGCCCGTTACACAAGAAACAATCCAAAATGAGTAGGCAGTTATATTCAGCCCATCCATCCATTTGCCGTATAGCTTACCAGTTTGCATTTGCTTTGTAACAGCTACACCAAATGTTTCGTCCGTTAATAATGTGCCGAAACCAACATTTCTTAGCATGGAATAGCGTGTGAAATGAGGGGCTAATGTTAAACTCATTAGTAAATGGCGTAGATTTACAACAAAAATGGTTACAATAATAGCAGAGGCAGGGCTATTTGTTAAAAGAAGTGCACAAAAGATAAATTGTGCAGAGCCTGCATAAATGAGTATAGTTAAAAGTGCAATTTCGAGTACAGATAACCCGGAAGCGGAACCTACAACACCGAAAGCGAGTCCTATGCTAATATAACCGAGTAAAGTGGGAATACAATCTTTCACGCCTTGTAAAAAGCTATCGTCTGGCGTGTTTACCGTTTCATTCTGAAAATCGGTTGTACTTGTCATAAATAGATCGTCCTTTCTTAAAAATTTCCATGTATACTAATGATGGAATAGTTTGATAGTTCTTGATGTTTATTAGAGTATACATATGTCTGATAAAATAAACAATAGAAATTGGTGAATTAAAATGGAACAAATGAGTCGGAATTTAGCCTTTCAATTAAAAAAGATTCGACAACAGCGTCATTTAAGCTTAGACGATGTTGCCAAGGCTACAGGTGTAAGTAAAGCGCAACTTGCACAAATTGAAAAGGGAGAGGCAAATCCTACAGTATCAACGATTTGGAAAATTGCTGCGGGATTGCGCATTTCATTTTCTTCGTTACTACAAGCACCGACAGCACACTTCATGAAATATAGTAGTAAGAATGCGCCACATGTAGATGAAGATGATGGTCGATATCGTGTGTATTCCATTATTCCTTATAATCCAGAGCGTGGCTGGGAACTTTATAAGATTGAAATGGAGCCCGGAGCCATTAGCAGGAGTGAGGCTCACACAGAAGGGGTAGAGGAAACTGTAACTGTTATCCAAGGACAAGCTGTTATTTCTGCTGGAGAGATGCATGAATTGCTGGAAGAAGGGGATACACTAGTATTCTCAGGACATCAGCCCCATGAGTATAAAAATACTTCGGAAAAGCTAACGATTTTACATTTAATTTTGCAATATAAATAGAGGTGTCGATTTTGAGTGAATGGTTTACTGTAGACAATATTGAGCAAATTGCGGCACAATACCGAACGCTCGGTCCAATCATTGGTTTATTATTACCTTTTATAGAAGCGTTTTTACCGTTTTTACCTTTGGTCGTGTTCGTTGTTGCTAATGCGAGTGCATTCGGTTTATGGTTTGGTTTTTTATTATCCTGGTTAGGGTCTGTAGCAGGGTCATATGCATTATTTTTGCTTGTCCGAAAGTTTGGCAAGCATCCAAAGCTTCGTTTTGTCACAGGTAGTAAAAAAGTACAGCAGCTAATAAAATGGGTAGATATGAATGGCATTAGTCCTCTGTTCGTCTTACTTTGTTTTCCTTTTACACCATCAGTCATTGTAAACATAGTAGCGGGTCTATCTCATATGCATAAAAAGTTTTATTTTGTAGTGTTAATGGCTGGGAAGTTCGTTATGATTTTAGCAATGAGCGTGCTCGGTTACGATTTAAAAGCGCTCCTAACAAGCCCTGTAAGACTAATTATTGCGGCAGTTGCGATCGTCCTGCTTTGGTGGATCGGCAAGTTCATGGAGAAGCGATTAAACGCGCGTGTAGAGAAAGATTTAAAACAAGCGCGAAAATTGACGAAAAATCATTAACGTTGAAAGTTGAATATGCACATCTTGCCCCTTTTATCATGTAAAATGAGAGAAGGGGTTTTTATCTTTATGTAGTAAATATTTTTTTGTACAACAACTTCCATTACGCCAAGGCGAAATGGATTTTTCCAAAATGGTAGGCGATGCGCGAAAAGTATTAAGTAGCGCTTAGATAAAATATTTTAGTTAGAGTAGCAAAGTGATCGGGGTAAAGCAAAACCGCTCAGGTAAAACAGCAAACCTAGATGATCCATAACAACTATCACTTTTTTAATAGATCATTAACAGGAGGGGGAAAGTATATGACATTGCGTATCGTATCAGGACGTTCAGGAACAGGTAAATCAACATTTATTCATCAAGAGATTGTTGAACAACTAAAATCGGATCCGTTAGGTCATCCAATTTTTGTGATTGTCCCCGACCAAATGTCTTACTCAACAGAGTATGAGCTAACGAATAAGCATGGATTGCAAGGTTTAATTCGAGCGCAAGTTATGACATTTAAACGATTGGCGTGGTTAGTGTTACAGGAAACGGGTGGTATTGCTCGAAAAGAAGTAAATGGCTATGGCTATCGAATGTTGATTCGTAAACTTTTAGAGGAACAAAAAAGTGAGTTTTCGTTATTTCGACAAGCAGCTGGGAAACGAGGCTTTACGGAAGAAATTGAAACGCTATTACGAGAGTTTAGTCGTTATAGTGTAAATAGTTCGGTGTTAGCAGAAGTATCATCATCTTTGAAGGCCATAGATGCGCCTAATACATTGCAAGCGAAGGCGAATGATTTGCAAGTCGTTTTACAAGCTTTGGAGGAACGATTGGGCACGACGTATGTCGATAGTGAGGGGTATTATCCGATTTTGACGGAGCATCTGAAATACTCTGAGACGATGAAACAGGCGTCCATTTATATAGACGGTTTTACAGCATTTACTGTAAGGGAACTAGAGCTTGTAAAAGAGTTATTAAAGGTGACGAAGCAGGTAACGGTAGTTCTTCCCTTTGACCATATTGAAGAAGTGTATGATGAGCAATCTTTATTTCATGAAGCCGCTTCTACGAACCAACGTTTACACGATATTGCCTATGAAGAAGGTGTTGAGGTAGAAGCACCATTGCACTTCTATCATACGCATCGTTTTCAATCCGAAGATTTACAACATGTGGAAAGAAGATTTGCTGATTTGGTGCCTCAAACGAAAGAAACATCAGGTGATGTAATGGTACTTGAAGCATCTAATCGACGTGCGGAGATCCATGCCATTGCCCGGGAAATAACAAAGTTGACAAGGGAGACGGGATATCGTTATCAAGATATCGTACTTCTTTATAGACAAGCGGAAGTTTATGATCCACTTATTACAACTATTTTTCAGCAATATGAAATTCCTATTTTTACAAATTCGAAAAAGACGATGCTGCATCATCCTTTAATTGAGCTTAGTCGGTCGGCTTTAGAGGTTATTACTTCTGATTGGAAATATGAACCGGTTTTTCGGAGTGTAAAAACAGATCTATTTTTCCCGTTACATGCTGAGTTAAATGTTTGGCGCGAGCGGGCGGATCGTTTAGAAAACTACTGTTTAGCACAGGGTATCTTTGGTGAGCGTTGGTTTGAGGAAGCTCGATGGTTCTTCAAAAAATATCGTGGACTTGAATTCCATTCACGCGTACAGACGGACGAAGAACGTGCTATGCAAGCAGAAATCGAGGCCGTTCGTGATGAAGTTCGTCAACCGCTCCAATTATTGCAGGACAAGCTGAAAGTGGCGACAACAGGCAGAGATGTTGCGACAGCTTTATTTGAGCTGATTGAGAGTTTGAATGTTTATGAAAAGCTTCAAGCAATGAAAGACCGTGAACTTGATCGAGGTGATGTATTAGCTGCAAGTGAGCATGATCAAGCTTGGAAAGAATGGATTGCAGTGCTCGATCAGTTTGTTTATATGTTTGGTGAGCAGGAGATGTCCGTGGAGGAAGCGGCTAAAATTTTAGATGAGGGCTTTGACACTTTAGAATTTTCACGAATCCCTCCTACATTAGATGAGGTCATGGTAGCGTCCGTTGATTTAGCTCGTCTATCGAATATAAAAGTCGCTTTTGTTTTAGGGATGAATGATGGGGTCTATCCAACTCGTATGGAGTACGAAGGATTGCTGTCAGATACTGAGCGTGAGTGGTTTAGTCAAATTGGTTATGAGCTTGCGCCAACATCTAAAAATCGATTGCTGCAGGAAAATTTCTTGTTATATCGTGCTTTAACGACGCCATCCGATAAATTATATATGTCCTATTCAACGGCAGATGAAGAGGGTAAAGCTCTATTGTCTTCACTCTATATTAAGAAAATTATCGGCAATGATAAAACGGCTGGTCTTTTGAGTGGTGTCAAGGTCGAACGAGTGGTCATTGATCCAATTGAATTATTGGATGAAAATGCTTTACCGTATCTACGTCATCCTCGGACAGCTTTAGCACATTTAATGGTGCAAAAACGCCAAGCTGAACATAGCCGCGAGCTTGCGCCAGAGTGGGTAGCATTACAAAAATTTTATAAACGGGACCCTTATTGGGCACTTGTTTATGATCGAGTTTTACATCCAATCACTCATAAAAATGAGGCAGAGCCTTTAGAGAACTACATCACGCAAGAATTATATGGTCAAAAGCTAACTTCTAGTGTGTCTCGTGTTGAGAAATACTTCCGTTGCCCATTTTCGCATTTTACAACGTATGGACTTCGTCTAGAAGAGCGGGCAGAGTACAGGCTAGAAACATTCGCAATGGGCGATTTATTCCATGAGGCATTGAAATGGATTACTGAGGAGACACATCGTTTGCAACTATCATGGATACGTTTAACAAAGCAGCAAATTAAACAATTAGCACGACAAGCTGTTGAGCAAATTGTGCCTGTGTTTTCACATCAAATCTTACTGTCAAGCGCGCGTTATCGCTACATTCAACGTAAGCTTATTCGGATTGTTGAGCGAACAATGACTGCACTTACACAGCATGCAAATGTATCTCATTTTAAACCAATCGCCATTGAGGCATCATTTGGACCGGGCCAAAATGAACAGCTTCCACCGCTTGAAATTGATTTAACAGGTGGTAAGAAAATGTTAATGCGAGGTCGTATTGATAGGGTGGATAGTGCTTCTATTGATGACCGCTCTTATTTACGAATTGTCGATTATAAATCATCAGCTCGTGATTTAGATTTGAATGAGGTTTACTACGGATTGTCACTTCAGGTACTAACGTATTTAGATGTAGCGATGGAAAATTCCTCTTACTGGCTACCAGGTGAAGCGGAACCAGCCGGGGTTCTTTATGTACATGTCCACAATCCAATGCTAAAGCTTGATAAGGATTTAAGCGACAGCGAAATTGAGGAAGACCGTTTAAAAGAGTACAAAATGAAAGGTCTTTTGTCAGAGAATGCAGAGGCCATTTTATCGATGGACGAGCAATTAGAGGAATCGAGTGGGCATTCAAAAATTATTCCTGTCTATATGAAAAAAGATGGGACACCATCAGAGTCTCAGTCACGTATTGTACCTGTAAATGATATGAAAAATCTACAGCATTTTGTACGGCGCAAGCATCAAGAGGCTGGTAACGGAATTTTAGCAGGGGATACTTCCATTAGTCCGTATAAACTGAAATCTAAAACAGCATGTGACTACTGTCAATTTACAGCTGTTTGTCAATTTGACCCATCTGATGGCAAGCAAAGCTACCGTCAGTTACAGCAAGCAAAACCGAATGATATTGTTGAGATAATTCGGAAGGAGATGAAGTAAGTTGGTACAAAAAATACCTGAAAAGCCAGCGGAAGTGACATGGACTGACGACCAGTGGAAGGCAATCTATGCAAGCGGCCAGGATACACTTGTATCGGCTGCGGCAGGCTCTGGTAAAACGGCAGTTCTCATTAATCGAATGATTGAAAAGGTAGTGGCGACAGAGGATCCCATCAATGTCGACGAGTTACTTGTCGTAACATTTACAAATGCATCCGCTGCTGAGATGCGTCACCGTATGGCAGAGGCACTTGAAAAGGCTATTGCAGAAAATCCAACTTCTAACCATTTACGACGCCAGCTAAGCCTTGTCAATAAAGCACAAATTTCAACGCTGCATTCTTTCTGTTTAGCTATTGTGAAGCAGTACGCCTATATGCTAGATATTGATCCAGGTTTTCGAATAGCAAGTGAGGCAGAGGTTGCTTTGTTAAGAGACGATATATTAGCCGAAGTATTAGAAGATGCTTATGATTCTGAGGATGAAACACAAGTTCAAGCAATCTATCGCCTTGTTGATAGCTTTACATCGGATCGTGATGATCAGGCAATAGAAACATTAATAAGCAAGCTTTATGATACGTCCCGTGTTCATGCAGAGCCTCAAAAATGGCTTCGTAGTTTACCAGAGACATACGACTTAGCAGCGGACGTGACAATTGATGATCTAGAGCTATCAAAATATGTGAAATTAACAGTCAAGCATAGTCTTGAAGAGGCATTTGTATTAATTTCAGAAATGCGTGCCATTACGCTACAACCTGCTGGACCTGGACCATATGCTGAAACTGCAGAAATGGATTTTGCTATGATTCAGGAAGGCATTCGCATTAGTCGTGAAGGAACGTGGCAAGAACTTTTTGATTATTTTGCTACGGTAAAGTGGTCAACGTTAAAGCGTGTATCCAAGGATGCTTTAGTAGATGTGGAGCTTCAGGAGCTTGCTAAAAAAAAGCGTGAGGCAGCTAAAAAAATTGTAAACAAGCTTAAAGAGACTTTTTTCGTTCGGACTCCTGCACGATTGCTGGAAGAGATTCGATTAATGGGACCTACGATAGGAACTTTAGTCGAATTGACGAATGTTTTTAGTGAACAGTTCCGCATCGCAAAATTAGAACGAGGAATAATTGATTTCTCAGATTTAGAGCATTTCGCCTTGCAAATTTTAACTGTAGAAGTCGAAGGTGAGTTACAGGCTTCACCTGTTGCTCTAGATTTAAAGCAACATTTTAAAGAAGTGCTTGTGGACGAATATCAAGATACAAATATGTTACAAGAAACTATATTGCAGCTTGTGAAAACAGGTAGTGAACAAGATGGAAATCTTTTTATGGTTGGGGACGTCAAACAAAGTATTTATCGTTTCCGTTTAGCAGAACCGAAGCTTTTTATGCGAAAGTATAGCGAGTTTCTAGAGACTCCAGATTTGACGGGGATGCGTATAGATTTAAACGCTAACTTCCGTAGTCGACAAGAAGTGTTGAACGCTACAAACTATGTATTTTCACAAATTATGGGTGAGCGAGTTGGAGAAATTCTTTATGATGAAAATGCTTCATTAAAGCCAGCAGCCCCTTACGATGACAAAGAAGTTCCAGTAGAGCTAGTCATCATGCATCCTCCCGGGGAAGAGGAGTTGGAGGAAGAAGCAGAAGATACTGTAAGCGACGCTTCTGAAATAGAGGAATTAAAAAAATCACAGTATGAGGCACGTTTTATAATTGAGCGTATTCGACAGATGATGGAAGACGGGACAACCGTATTCGATACAAAAACGAAGACAGAACGTCCGTTAAAATATAGTGATATTGTAATTTTAATGCGTTCAATGACATGGTCAACAGATTTAGTAGAGGAATTTAAGCTTGCGGGAATCCCGCTCTATGCGGAGTCCTCTAAAGGATATTTTGATGCGCTTGAAGTGATGATTATGCTGAATGTACTAAAGGTTGTTGATAATCCATATCAGGATATTCCTTTAGCTTCAGTGCTACGTGCTCCATTTGTTGGCTTAACAGAAAATGAGCTAGCAAAAATTCGACTAGCAGATACGAAAGCGCCATTTTATGATGCATTAAGGCAATTCATTCGAAGTGAGGGGCATGGTGTGCAGTCTGACACTTTTGTGAAGCTTCAACGATTTATGCTAGCATTTGAAAACTGGCGAGATTTAGCGCGACGTGGTTCGCTGTCAGATTTAATTTGGAAAATTTATTTAGATACGCATTATTATGAGATGGTTGGAGCGATGCCGAATGGGAAGCAGCGTCAGGCCAATTTACGCATTTTACACGACCGTGCTTTAATGTATGAGAAAACAGCCTTTCGAGGACTATTTCGCTTTTTACGTTTTATAGACCGTATGCGTACACGTGGCGATGATTTAGGGGCGGCGAAATCGATTGGAGAAAAGGATGACGTCGTTCGCCTTGTAACCATTCACTCTTCCAAAGGGTTGGAGTACCCAGTTGTATTTGTGGCAGGGATGGGGAGACCGTTTAATAAAATGGATTTCCATAACCCTTATTTATTCGATCAAGATTTTGGTCTTGCAGTGAAGGCAATTGATCCAGAAAATCGTATTACGTATACATCTCTACCATTTTTAGCTTTGAAGGAGAAGAAAGAGCTTGAAATGCGTGCTGAGGAAATGCGTGTATTATACGTAGCGATGACACGTGCAAAGGAGCGACTTATTTTAGTAGGCTCGGTAAAAAATTGGGATAAAACCCGCGAAAATTGGCTGGATGCACAAAGCTTGCCGCTAGATGCCCCTCTACAGGAGTATTTACGAGCTAGAGCAAATAGTTACTTTGATTGGCTTGGGCCTGCAGTAGCAAGACATGCAGATTTTTCAGCCATTGCTGCTTCCCCTTATAAGGCAGCAGATGATGTATCGCATTGGTGGGTACGAGCTATTGAAACAAGCCATTATGCGTATGATATACAGTCGTTAGAGGACGAGGTACAGCAATTGCTAGAAACGCCCGAGGACGAAGCTTTGGAGTCGGAAATTACGATGCGGTTTCAAGCACAGTATACGTTTCAGAAATCAACACAAAAACGTTCAAAAACATCTGTAAGTGAAATTAAGCGTTTAGAAAATCTTCAGAGACAGGAAGAGCCTGAGTATTACTTTTCAGCACCTTCTAAGCAAAAAACGACGACCGTTGCACCCCGTCCAACCTTTTTACAGGACAAGCAGCTGACAGGTGCAGAAATAGGGACAGCGGTTCATACAGTTATGCAACATGTCCCTCAAAACGGCTTTACGGACGTACAGGAGGTTCAGGAGTTTGTCACTAATTTAGTGGATAGACAGCTTCTGACCGAGGCTGAGAGGAAAGTTGTTCCGTCGAAAAAAATATATAATTTCTTTACAACAGACATTGGACAACGCTTTAAAAAAGCAAAAACAATTCGAAGGGAATTGCCATTTACGATTAGTAGAGTAGATGAAGATGGCGACGCTCAAATTGTACAAGGAATTATTGATTGCTTATTTGAGGATGAAAATGGGGAATGGATTTTGCTTGATTATAAGACAGATCGTATCCAATCACATTTTGCTGAGGAACCAGCACTAACGAAAGAACTTACAGAACGATATGGTGTCCAGCTTAGAGTTTATAGTGAGGCGATTGAATCGATCCTTCAAATTAAAGTGAGTGATAGGGTTTTATATTTATTTGATATTGAACGGGTTTTACATGCATAAGTGAAAGCGGTGAAAACAGGGCTATCTGAGGTAGTTTCATATAAGGGAATGCGTGATAGAAAGTCCTGTTTTCACCATATACATAGAGGAGGCTTTTTTGTGGAGTTAAAACCGACAATGTTGCAGGAGCGCATCGCAACATTAGATATTTTACGTGGTATAAGCCTACTAGGCATTTTACTCGTTAATATGTTTGCCTTTTATTTGCCAATGCCCTATATTGATTTGGCATCATGGTTTACAACACCGTCAGATATAGTGTGGCAGCAAAATTTAGATATTTATGTACAAAGTAGCTTTTATCCACTGTTCGCCATGTTATTTGGCTACGGACTCGCTATGCAATGGCAGAAAGCACAAAGTCGTGAACAAAATTTTTATGCGATAGGACTTCGAAGACTTTCTGTATTATTTGTATTTGGTTTGCTACATGCTGTGCTCATTTGGTGGGGCGACATTTTGATGTTGTATGCATTTTGCGGCGTTTTTTTAGTGCTATTACTACGTCTACATCCAATTTGGCTATTATCGATTGGCATTATGATTAGCGGTGTCATGCAAGCTTTTATGTTATTTGTAGTAGGATATATTAATTTTAATACAAAGATTGATGAGTATTTAGATATTACTTCAGTAGAGCAGGCGATAACAGCTTATGGAACAGGGAGCTGGGTCGATGCATTTATGCAACGTCTAACTGATTTATCTGTTCAGGCAGAGATCGGCATGTGGTTTGTGGCGTTATTTACAATTCTACCATTTATGTTAATTGGTGCCGCTTCCTCTAAATGGCGTTTAGTAGAACAAGCGAGAGAACTTAAATGGCTATGGTTTGGATTAGCAGTGGCTGGGTTAGCAATTGGTATTTTTATTAAAAGCGCACCGATCATGTTTACGCGTACGTATTTATTAGACTACTTGAAAGTATATATAGGTGGTCCAATTTTAGCAGTAGGCTATACGGGACTCATTGTTTTACTTTGTTTACTTCCAATTGTACCAAAATTACTTAGTCCTTTTGCGAAAATAGGGCGTATGTCGTTTACGATGTACATACTTCAATCGGTCATTGGAACATGTCTGTTTTATCAGTTTGGATTTGGCTTGTATGGAAAAGTAAACGTCGCAACTGGCGTGCTAATTGCGGTAAGCATTATTATTGTTCAAATGGTTGTGGCAGAAATTTGGCTAGCGAAATGGCAACAAGGTCCGTTAGAGGCTTTATGGCGCAAGTTAACGTATAAGGCGAAAACTAAAGTAGGGTAATTGTTGAGGGCTTGACTCTCGTGCAAAAAAACGCACAATCTGCGGTGGAAATTAGCGTTCATTTTAAATGTGAGGGCAACATAAAGTTAATGAATACGTCTTGTATAGTAAGAATAATTAATTTGCGATTTGCTCATTATCAAAAGTTGGGATAGCATTTGTTGAAACGTATGTTATTTATCTTCATTATGAATATAAAGTCTCTGGCGGATGTCATGGATTTTTAAAGGAATGAATTGTGCGGGGCACAATTCAAAATCCAGACGCAAATACGCCAAGGCGAAATTGATATAAGTTGATTGTACTTCCTCGGGGATCAGCGATAGAGGAACGAAGGCTAAAACCATCACGTCCTGTGATAACGCCTTCGTGACCAGCATCGTGCTGGCCCGAGACCCTGCAGTGAAGCGAAGCGGCTCATCGAACGTCCCCAGGAAGCTATGCTCTGTGCGGAAGCGAAGCGGCAGCAACAAAGCGCCCAGTCGGAACGGAAATCAACCACACGTTATGGTGAAGTGCCTACAAATTATTATGAATAAAAAAAGTTGTCGCAAAAGTAAGGCAATTTCTATAATTTTGTTGTATTATGTAAAAAAAAGAAGGAGCTCTGAAAATCATGAAAATTTTATCATTTAAATTAGGTGGACATGTAAGCTTTGGACCAAAAGTAAAAAAAGAAGAAGCAGTATGGGATGTACTCGCTATTCAAAATGAACTTCAAGTTCTCCCTTCTTTTTCAAGTTCAATTGTAGATGGCATTGCTCTAGGCTTTGATTTTGTTGAACAGATTCGTAAATTAGTAGAAGCCGCTGAAAAATCAGACCGTGCTAATAGTTTCAAACGTGAATTTACAGTGATCGAGTGGTTATCACCGATTCCACGCACACCAAAAAACATTATGTGTATTGGGAAAAACTATGATGAACATGCTAAAGAAATGGGTGCAGAAGTAGCTCCAACAGACTTAATGGTATTTACAAAATCTCCGACTGCTATTGCTGCTGATGGCCAAACAATTTCTATTCATGCCGATCTTTCATCTAAAATGGATTATGAAGGCGAATTAGCGGTTGTCATTGGTAAACGTGGTAAAAATATTCCGAAAAACTTAGCATACGATTATGTATTTGGCTATACGATTGCCAATGATCTAACAGCTCGTGATTTACAAGAAAAACATAAGCAATTTTTCTTAGGAAAAAGCTTGGATGGAACTTGTCCACTTGGACCTTACCTTGTAACAAAAGATGAAATTCCGAATCCACAAGATTTAACAGTCGTTACAAAAGTGAACGACGAAGTACGTCAAAACGGCTCAACAAAAGATATGATGTTCACTGTAGAATCATTAGTATCGATTTTATCTCAGCATGTTACATTAGAGCCAGGTGACGTTATTTTAACAGGGACTCCAGCGGGTGTTGGCAAAGGCATGAATCCGCCACAATTCTTAAAAGCTGGTGATACTGTAAAAGTATCTATCCAAGGCATCGGTACTTTAGTGAATCATTTTGAATAATTTTTCAAATCCGCGTGAGTTTATCTCCGCGGATTTTTTATTTGGGTGTCCAAACATCCGTTGAAATAGAGGAACCCAGTTTAAGAATGCCACGTCCTGTGGTAACGACTGAGTGACCAACATCTGTACTGCTGTCGCTTCGCTTTCGCGCAAAAGACATTTGTTGGCCAAAAGCCTCCGGATGCAATGATATCGAGGTAAAATTGATGTATATTATATGAACACTATTGTAATGTTTGAAACCCTTTCCATCACATGGTAGGATAGAGTTTGATAGAAAAAAGAATATGAGGTGGGACAATAATGAGTTTCTTAACTAGCCAAACGCATTTGCATATTACTACTTGGGTAGTTGCAATCGTAATCTTTTTAATTGCGGCATTAATGGGCAAGCAGTCAAAAGGCTTACATATGACATTACGTTTATTCTACATTTTAATTATCATTACTGGTGGAGCACTATTCTTCAAATACCAAGCTGGAGACCCGATGCTATACGGTCTGAAATTTGTATTCGGTATTTTAGTCATTGGTATGATGGAAATGGTATTAGTACGCCAGAAGAAAAATAAACCAACTGGTCTGATTTGGATTTTATTTGCGGTGTTCTTATTTATCACATTGTTCTTAGGATTTAAGCTACCATTAAACATTAATTTCTTAGCATAATTTTGTAAAAGTCGTGAAGTTCTCGCTTCACGGCTTTTTTTTGAAGGTGAAATTGCTCAGGTCCCACGATCAAGTCGATAAATTGTATTTGAAGGAGAAGTTGACACCTTTTTGCCGTAATTCATTTTGTCATTTTCGGAAAATATTTTGAAATGATAGCGAGGAGACTATTTTATTTGGTAAAATGACGGAGGATTGGTTTGAAAGAGAGGGAATTAAAGTGAAATTCAAAAAGTGGATAAGTGCGACAGCTGCATCGCTTTTACTAGCAACTTCATTAGTGAGTGCTACACCAGTTGCACATGCTGATGAGGCGTCGACAAGAACGATTGCAGAAGAAAGCATCTATGATTTACTTGTTGACCGTTTCTTTAATGGTTCGGGCACTAACGATTTTGATACAAATACGCAAGACGCTACTAAATTTGCAGGAGGCGATTTTGCAGGTTTACAGGATAAACTAAAATTTATCGGAGAAATGGGCTTTACAATTGCTTCTATTGGGCCGATTTTTGCCACTGAGAAATATGATGGATCGATGCCAACGAGCTACTCTTCAATTGAGCGTCATTTTGGAACAGCTGAGGAGTTTCAAAGTGTCATTGAGGCCTATAAAGCTAAAAACGTATCGATCATGGTTGATTTCCCATTAAACAATGTAAGTCCGAATCATGAGTGGGCAAAAGATTCAGCGAAAAAGGACTGGATTGCTTCAACAAATAATGGACAAGTACAGTGGGACTTAACAAACAAAGACGTACAAGACGCACTTGTTAAATCAGCAACAGACTTTGTCTCTACATACGATGTTGGTGGGGTGCGTTTAACAAATATTGCAGGTGCTGATACAGAGTTTATCAATGCTGTGATTAAAGCATTAAAGGATACGAAAAAATCACTCTATGTCATTTCAAATGAAGAAAGTGATGCAAACTTTGATGCAAGCTTTTCTAAAGCTTCAGCTGATATTTACCGTAATATCTTTAAAAATGTTGATATGGATTCTACTAAGTTGATGGAGCCTTTTACAGGTAAGAAACCAACTCAGATTATGATTGATTCGTTAGAAACGCATCGATTTACATTTGATTCTGCAACAGAAAATATGTTCCCACCAACGCGTTTGAAAATGGCGATGGGTGCTTTATTTATGATGCCAGGAATTCCAGTTGTACAATATGGTACAGAAATTGCAATGAACGGTGAAAAAAAGCCAGCTACGCACCAAATATATAACTTTAAAACTGATACAGAATTAATCGATTATATTAAAAATGTCCAATCTTTACGTAATAAATCTGAGACATTACGCGACGGTGATTTTGAAGTTCTCACAAATGAAAATGGCCTACTTGTATTTACACGTACGTCCGATAAAGAGAAATGGGTCATCATGGTTAATAATACTAGTGAAACACAACGCGTTGATTTAACACCTGCTCAGCTTGGTGAAGGTAAAATGCTAAACGGTATTATACATGAAGAAAAAGTTCGTATTAATGAAAAAGACGTTTATCCAGTTATTTTAAATCGCGAAATGGTAGAGATTTATCAAGTTAGAAATGATGAAGGATTAAATGTACCTTATATGGTAGCGCTAGGATTAGTATGGTTAATATTCATAGGATTTGTAGTTGTTATTATTAGACGAGGTAAAGTACGACGTAAAGAGCAAGATGCTCTAAACTAATCCTAGTAGGATAAAATGAAAAATCCCCTCAACACTTTTCAGTGCGGAGGGGGATTTTTGTTAAGCTTGATAGCTTTTATTTGTAAAGAAGATGGCAATTGTACCTGGTCCTACGTGGGAGCCGATAGCTGAACCAATCATTGTTACTTGAATAGCTTTTGGTGAAAATCTTTCTTGGATAGAAGCCTTTACTTCGTTGGCAAATTCCACATCATCACTATGGCTAATACCAACAACTTTTTCAGAGAAATTTTCACCACGCGCCTGCATTAAATCTAACATGCGAGCGATGGCTTTTTTACGTCCGCGTGATTTTTCAATCGGTACAAGTTTACCATCCTCTACATTTAAGATGGGTTTTATGCTTAGGAGCCCCCCAAGAAATGCGCTTGCCTTAGATACACGACCACCTTTAGCAAGGTAATCTAAATCTTCCACCGTAAATAAGTGCTCCATCTGTGGGGTAAGAGCTGTAATTTTTGCTTCGATTTCTTCCAGTGAAGCACCTGTATTTCGAAGGCGAACGGCTTCTTCGACTACTAGGCCGAAACCTAGTGAAGCACATTTAGAATCGATAATAGCTAATTTAAGGGATGGATATTGCTCCTGTACTTGATTGCGAATCATGACAGCGGTATTATAGGTACCTGATAATTCCGATGAAAAGGCAATATAGATTCCTTCTTCTTCATTTTTCGCTAGATTTTCGAAATGATTGAGAAATAGCTCTGGTGATACTTGGGATGTTTTTGGGCGAGCACCTTGACGAATAGCGTCGTAAATTTCTTTGGAATCAATCGAAATGACATCATCATATTCATTATTGTTCAATTGCACTCGTAGTGGAAGAAGTTCAATATTGTTTTCTTCGTAGTAAGACTTTGGTAGATCACAGCCACTATCAGTAAAAATTTTCATTATTTGTCCCCCTAATTTAATATTCTTTTAACTCTATATGAGAAGTTTACAAACACCTATACTACATAACAGGTGAACACGTGTCGAGTTTTCAATTTCCACTCTATATTTCTCGAAACTACTTCCTAATAAAATTTTATATAGATATATTATCATATCGAGTTTCAGTATAATTGCAACTCAGTGTATTGTTAACTCGAAAGTTAAAGTGAAAAATGGGCTCATCACCATAACGTGTGGTTGATTTCCGTCCGACTGGGCGTACTTCGCGCAACTTTTATAGATGGCTTAGATTTTAATGAATGACATCCACAACTTATGGTGATGATCCAAAAATAGGGTGTTTTTAATTTACTAGGATAGTTTCAAACGCTCGATAAGCATTTTAGCGATGCCATCGTCATTATTAGTTGTCGTAATTTCGTTGGCAATGTTTTTTAAAGAAGGGATGCCATTGCCCATTGCTACACCGATACCAGCATATTCAATCATTTCTAAATCATTGTCCTCGTCACCGAATGCAATAATACGCTCGCGTGGGATACCTAAATCCTGTGCTACATGAGCGATTCCTACTGCTTTATTTAAGCCACGGCGAACAATTTCAATAATGTGAAGTGGGGCACCCCAACGACGATGTTCAATGACTTCTGCATGGACAGCCTGTAAATGGTCACGAATAATCATTGAATTCACTTCATTCGCTTGAATCAGTAAACTAGTAGGGTTATCAAGTAAATGGGTATAAAGATTCCCATGAGTAATTTTAGGATTCCCCATATTAAATATATTTAAAATCCGTGAGTTCTCTGTATGAACATAAATATCGTCTTTAACCTCCGCTATAATATTTTCATATTCATAGCTATTGATGGAATTGACGACGTCATGTACTACGCTTAAATCAATAGGAGTATGCTTAGTCTGCCATGCAGCATTTTTAGGATGGTGGACGTAAGCACCATTAAAATTTACGATGGGCGTTGTAAGGCCAAGTTCGTGATAATAAAGATCACTCGCACGATAAGGACGGCCGGTAGCAATCATAACTTGATGGCCTTGCTCCTTTGCCTGCAATAATGTTTTTTTAGTTTTTGCTGAAATTTGTTGTTGGTCCGTTAATAACGTACCATCTAAGTCCAAAACGATTAAATGCGGTTTCATAGCTTATTGCCCCTTTCTTATAATTTGAATAGTATCGTTTTGTAAACCATTCGTCAAAATTTTGTCACAGTGAAAAAAGTTTGCTAACATAAAGATGAGACAAATGTTGGGAGTGACAAAGATGATTGTTGAGAAAGAATTGTGGGGAAATATTCCTTTATTACATATACATACGGAAAATATGAATGAAGAAACCCCGGTAGTAATTTTTTTACATGGTTTCACGAGTGCAAAAGAACATAACTTACATTATGCATATCAATTAGTAGGCAGAGGGGTGCGTGTCCTATTGCCAGATGCAAAATTACATGGCGACCGTAGTGAAGGCCTGACTGAGATGCAATTGAGCTTACATTTTTGGGATATTGTTTTAAATTCTATTCATGAAGTGGAACAATTATATAATGAATTAAAGAATAAAAAATTATTACTGAATGATAAAATTGGCATTGCTGGTACATCAATGGGTGGTATTGTCACATCAGGCTGTTTAAAGCGCTATGATTGGATCAAGACAGCAGCAGTTTGTATGGGTGCACCAAGTTTCACTAAATTAGCGGAGTATCAATTACAGCAATTCGCTAAAAACGGTGTGAATTTCCCAATGTCCGAAGAAGAAGTACAACAAACGAATAAGCTTCTAGCTAAATATGATGTGAGCCTAACACCAGACAAATTTGCAGAACGACCTGTCCTATTTTGGCATGGGGAGTTAGATAAAACTGTACCTTTCAAGGAAACATATGATTTTTATTTAACTTTACGTAAATATTACGAAACGAATCCAGAAAACTTGAAATTTTTAGCGAATAAGAAAGCTGGTCATGCTGTTTCACGTGATGGTATGTTAGCAGCAACTGAATGGCTTGCACAGCATTTGGCATAATAAGATGCATCTGCTATGATTAAGTTAACACTGTGACGAAAGGAGAAATACAGATGGATCAAGATATGAAAGACAGCATGTTCGGTGCATTAGAAAATGTAATTGACCCTGAGCTTGGTATTGATATTGTCAACTTAGGTTTAGTATATGATGTAGAGTTAGATGAAGAGGGTGCAGCAACCGTTACAATGACGTTAACGTCTATGGGCTGCCCAATGGGACCTGTTATTGTTGATCAAGTGAATACAGCATTAGGTGAGCTTCCAGAGGTAAAAAGTACAAATGTAAATATTGTATGGAATCCACCTTGGTCAAAAGATAGAATGTCACGCTATGCAAAAATGGCATTAGGTGTACGCTAATTCAACTTATTGCACAATAAAAAATCCCTGCTTATAACTCTAAGCGGGGATTTTTGCTGTTTTGAAATACAAAACTGTTAAAGAAATCTTTGTGACTGTTGCATGCTTTAATTAGGGAGATTTCCTTTCGAAGCTACTCACCGTAGTTAAACAGAATAAACTTTTAATAAGACGCTATTGTACATCTGGTGTTGCTGACTCTTTAATCTCTTACATAAAATAATTGTTGATGTTGCTAAGCTGGCATTACATTTTCGCACAGACAAACATTGTTGCTAAAGTTTTTTGTTTTATTACAATGAATTTTAGTAATAAGCAAGAAGATTCACGCTATGTGATGTGGTTGATTGGTGTGGAGGCTGGGCGACTCCTTGGGGATCAGTGTCACAGATGAGACCCTGGAGCGAGCATCGCGAGTGAAGCGGCTCATCGGACGCCCCAGGAAAGCGCCCAGCCGGAACGGAAATCAACCCCTCACTTTGCAAAAGAGCCATACATTATTTCTTTTACATAATAGAACACAAAATCCCCGTTATAACTCATAGGCGGGGATTTCGTATGTAAGTGTATTAATCAATACGACATATTTGTAACGGGCAATTTTCACAAGCGATTTCATCCTTTAAAAATTGTAGATCGTGAATGGTTATATAACCTTTTTCAAAAGATATAATATTGTGCTTCTTTAAGTCATTCAGCATGCGATTAATCATCTCTCGACTCGTCGCACATAAATTAGCGATTTCTGTATGTGTTAACGGGAAGTCAATATAAATAGTGTCATTTTCTAACGGCTTCCCATAAGTATTTGAAAGACGGATAAGCGTTGAAAATAAGGCACCCTTTTTCCCATTTAAAATCAAATCACGCAAACGGCTTTGATGCTTTAAATTTTCTGTTTGCAACCACTTCATATACTCCACCATTAAAATAGGCTGTTCCACTAGTAAAAGTTCTAATGTATCAAGGCTAAGAACATATAAACTGGAGGGCTCTAGTACTTTAGCGGTCATCGAATTATACGTAAAATTGCAAAATAATGAGCTTTCTCCAATGATGCTATCTGGACCACAAATACGAATGGTTAATTCCTTCCCATTCTCCGTTTCCTGACTAATCGAGATAGCTCCTGTTTTTATATAATAAATTTCTTTCGCACGTTCGCCCTCTAAAAAGATTTTACTTTCCTTATTCACTTTAATAAAAACACCGTGTTTTTGAAAAAGATCGTGAAATTTCTCTTGTATATTATCCATAATAGTCATATCTTCAACACATCTCTTTCTTTTTTCGTAAAAATTGTTTAATTATTACAAAATTAGGTGAGTAATTTACTAAATCTAAGAAATACACTTTTATTATAACGTAATTTTCCAGTAATAAGTGAAGAAATTTTAGGGCTGATTCTTTGCTCTGGTTTGTCGAGTGTTGTAAAATAAAGTTAGTCAAAAAAGGTCAAACATTTCTTATAAAATAGAATGGCAAACGGGATTCCGCTTAACATTATTAAAAGGGAGTGCTAAATATGCAATTTCAACAAACAAATGACAAAAAGCCATTAGAACAATTTGGACGTAATTTAATAGAAGAAGTTAAAAACGGTAAAATGGATCCGGTTATCGGTCGTGACGAAGAAATTCGTAATGTCATTCGTATTTTAACACGCAAAACGAAAAATAACCCTGTCTTAATAGGGGAGCCTGGGGTTGGTAAAACAGCTATTGTAGAAGGGTTAGCTCAACGTATAGTAAAGGGCGATGTTCCTGAGGGGTTAAAGGATTGCGTACTGTATGAGTTGGATATGAGTGCTTTAATAGCAGGTGCTAGTTATCGTGGCCAATTTGAAGAGCGCTTAAAAGGTGTATTAAAAGAAGTAAAAGAATCAGAGGGACGCATCATTTTATTTATCGATGAAATTCATACAATTGTAGGTGCAGGTAAAACGGATGGTGCAATGGACGCTGGGAATATGCTAAAACCAATGCTTGCACGAGGTGAGCTACATTGTATCGGGGCTACAACATTAGATGAATACCGTATGTATATTGAAAAAGATCCTGCTTTAGAGCGTCGTTTCCAGCAGGTGCTTGTACGAGAGCCATCTATTGAAGATACAGTTTCCATTTTACGAGGCTTGAAAGAGCGCTTTGAGTTGCATCATGCGGTACGTATTCATGACCGTGCGATCGTAGCGGCAGCGGGGCTTTCCAATCGCTATATTACAGAGCGTTTCTTGCCAGATAAAGCGATCGATTTAATCGATGAAGCATGTGCGATGATTCGAACAGAAATTGATTCTATGCCACAGGAATTGGATGTAGTTACACGCCGTATTATGCAGCTCGAAATTGAGGAGCAAGCATTGCGTAATGAAAAAGACGAGGCGAGTAAAAAACGTCTAGAGCAACTCAGTGAGGAATTAACAAAGCTCAAAGAATCCTCTGAGGGCATGCGTAAACAATGGGAAACCGAAAAAGAAGCGTTACATGGCATTCAGAAAAAACGTGAAAAACTTGATAAATACCGCCGTGATTTAGATGAAGCAGAAAGTAAATATGATTTAAATAAAGCAGCTGAACTACGTCATGGAAAAATTCCTACACTTGAAAAGGACATTCAAGAGATGGAAAAACAATTAGAAAATGGTGCGGAATCACGTATTTTACGTGAAGAGGTAACGGCTGATGAAATTGCATCAATTGTTTCGCGCTGGACAGGAATACCAGTGACGAAATTAGTAGAAGGTGAGCGTGAAAAATTATTGCGTTTAAAAGATACATTGCATGAGCGTGTAATCGGGCAAGATAATGCAGTACAGCTAGTTACAGAAGCGGTATGGCGTGCTCGAGCAGGAATCAAAGATCCGCATCGACCAATTGGTAGCTTTTTATTCCTAGGGCCAACAGGTGTTGGTAAAACAGAGCTCGCGAAGGCGCTAGCGGCACAATTGTTTGATTCTGAGGATCATTTTATTCGCATTGATATGAGTGAATATATGGAGAAACATAGCGTATCGCGTCTTGTAGGGGCACCTCCAGGCTATGTTGGCTATGAGGAAGGTGGGCAATTAACAGAAGCTGTTCGCCGAAATCCGTATTCAGTTGTATTATTAGATGAAATTGAAAAGGCCCATCCGGATGTCGCAAATATTTTACTACAAATTCTAGATGATGGTCGCATTACTGATAGCCAGGGGCGTATGGTTAACTTTACAAACACAGTGGTCATTTTAACTTCTAACATTGGCTCAAGCTATTTAATGGAAGCAAAAGAAGACGATGTTGCTGTTGAGGATTTAGTGATGGCTGCACTGCGTCAACATTTTAAACCAGAGCTGTTAAATCGTATGGATGATATTATTATGTTCCATGCACTATCAGATGAGCATTTTACAGCCATTGCATGGAAATATATCGAACAGCTTGTCAAACGAGTTGAAGAGCAAGACATTAGTTTACAAGTAGAACAAAATGTAGTTGATTGGGTTGTAGAACAAGGAGCAGATGCTCAGTTCGGTGCAAGACCATTAAAACGCTTCGTGCAACGATATATTGAGACTGCGGTTGCAAAAGAATTGCTTCGAGGTGAAGTATTACCAGGAGAAACATTACACATTAAAATGTATGATGGTCAATGTGTCGTTGAAAAATAACAAAAAAACCTGTTCCGCATTAAGCGAAACAGGTTTTTCTAGTTGAATTAATGATTGTCTGCAGCTTCTGGAGTTGACTCGTTTGGAATAATTGCACCGATAATGAAAACAAGAATTGTAAATACAACTGATGTAACAATAGCAGTATCGATATCAAATTCTGCACCAAGTACAGAGCCTACTACGTAGTTTAACATTGAAACTAGTAGGAATGACCATATGAATGTTACGATATATCGCATTAATTTCACCTCAACCGAACTTTTTTATATCATAAAATTTTACTACATATTCATTATCATATCATAACATAAATCGAAAAAAAAAGAATCTTTTCTGTGAAACATGGCGAATTTGTCACAACAATAACATTTTTTTTATTTTTAATGCAGTTTCAATACATCACTGAAATTCAAAGACGTCACAAATGCTTGAGTGTCGTAGCGTTTAGAAGGATTTCAAGCCCCGTCAAAGCATTAATTTAATTCATCTTGCACCTGTTCTTCAGTATGAGTTTGAAGAGTTATTTTAGGCAATTCAAGTGTGGCGCTTTTTATATGTCTCGAGAGGGGATTTTTAAAAGGAATTATTAAAGAAGTTAAAAGGCAACAAATGTTTTAGATCTAAGCTATTTCATTCCGAAGTAGCTTATGGGGGGCATCTTTGCGTTGGTCATGTTTAATTTGAAACTTTTTTACGGATCATTCGTATTATAACTAGACAATTCGAATTGATAAAAAAGGGAGAAATGAATTTTTGAACTATTGAATGAAACGATTACTTTTTGTGATTTACTTGATTACCATTGCGGATGCGTATTACTCAACGTTGTTTATTGAACCAAAAACACCACCGCAACACCAGACGATTAAAGCATCAGTGATTACGTTGACACAACTACGGTAGCAAACCTAACAAAAAGAAACGTACAACAAGTCGTTTGAAACCTTCTGTACTGCAACTCATCAAGCGATTTCTTCAGAGCATTAAGTGTTCCAAAGAGAACATGATCCTTAACGACCTATTAGAGAATAGATTGGACGTACGCAGATTAATGCGAGAGCCACCTTTCATCTTTTTGCGTTATCAACTTTTACGTTGTTGATAATAATTGTTAGGCCAAAGCTGCAAATTTATTTGCAGCTTTTTTTATTAACCGCCATTATTTTTCATACTCACTTATCCCCCGAAATATGCTTTTTCTTGCATTAGCTCTAAAAGTGGGAGATGACATTTGTTTAATTGTATGCCATGTATATAAGTTGATTGGAGTGGAGGCTAACCGATGCAATAGAACTTATCAGACGCCCCAAGTCGGAATAGAAATCACCCCCGTTATGGTGAAGAGGACGTTAAATTTAATTCATCTTGCACCTCTCCATCATTATGAGTTATAATTATGACCAGTTACTAATAATTGATAGTAAGAAAGCAGAGGGGTTGCTAAATGAACGCTGGTATTTTAGGAATTGCCAAATACGTTCCGGAGAAGGTCGTTACGAATTTTGATTTAGAAAAAATAATGGATACTTCGGATGAATGGATTCGAACTCGCACAGGGATTGAGCAACGTCATTTTGCTGCTGATGATCAGGAAACTTCAGATTTAGCAGTAGCTGCAGCAAAAGAGGCTATTGCAAAAGCGGGAATTTCACCAGAGGAAATAGGCTTAATCCTTGTAGCAACAGTAACACAAGATCAAAATTTTCCAAGTGTCGCATGTATGGTTCAGGAGCAGATTGGAGCAGTTAATGCAGCTGCGATGGATCAAGCGGCTGCTTGTGCAGGGTTTATATATAGTTTAGTGACAGCAAAGCAATTTGTAGAATCAAATGCTTATAAATATGTCTTAGTAGTAGGTGTTGAAAAGCTGTCGAAAGTACTTGATTGGGAAGATCGTAATACGGCTGTGTTATTCGGTGACGGTGCAAGTGCAGCGATTATTGGTCCAGTATCAGAAGGTAGAGGTATTTTATCATTTGAGCTTGGAGCTGACGGCACAGGTGGTAAGAATTTGTATTTAACACAGCAAGACACAATCGCTATGAATGGTCGTGAAGTATTTAAATTTGCCGTTCGTCAAATGGGTGAATCTGCAATGAACGTTTTAGAAAAAGCAGGTTTAACAAAAGAAGACGTAGATTTTTTAGTGCCGCATCAGGCGAATATTCGAATTATGGAATCAGCGCGTGAGCGTCTAGAGCTACCACCGGAAAAAATGTCAAAAACGATTCACAAATATGGGAATACGTCGGCAGCATCTATTGGTATTTCGTTGGTAGATGAGCTTGAAGCAGGTAAGATAAAAGATGATGATTTAGTAGTACTTGTTGGATTTGGCGGTGGCCTAACATGGGGTGCCGTTACAATGAGATGGGGAAAATAAAAACGAAAAATGCTTGAGGGGAGTAATACAATGAGTAAACGACGAGTAGTAATTACAGGAATTGGCGCAGTTACACCACTAGGAAATAGCATCGAAGAAACATGGACTAACATTAAAGCTGGAAAATCGGGTATTGGCGAATTAACTCGTTTAAATAAAGATCTTTTCGCAGCAAAAATTGCTGCTGAAGTAAAGGATTTTAATATCGAAAAGTATATCGAACGTAAAGAAGCTCGTAAAATGGATCGCTTTACACAGTATGCTTTAGCTGCATCTATCATGGCGATGGAAGATGCACAATTAACAATCGATGAAGAGCTAGCACCACGTGCAGGTGTCTGGATTGGCTCTGGCATCGGCGGTATGGAAACATATGAACAACAATTTTTAACTTTCCAAGAGCGTGGCGCAAGAAGAGTAAGTCCATTCTTTATTCCGATGATGATTCCGGATATGGCTTCAGGCCAAGTGTCGATTCACTTTGGTGCAAAGGGCATTAACTCTTGTTCAGTAACTGCTTGTGCTTCAGGTACAAACTCTATTGGGGATGCTTTTAAAGTAATTGAACGTGGCGATGCAGATGTTATGATTTCGGGTGGTGCTGAGTCGCCAATCGTTACGATGGCAGTAGCAGGTTTCTGCGCTAATACTGCATTATCTTTAAACACTGATCCAGAAAAAGCTTGCCGTCCATTCGATAAAAATCGCGATGGTTTCATTATCGGTGAAGGTGCGGGTATTGTTATTTTGGAAGAGTATGAGCACGCAAAAGCACGCGGTGCAAAAATTTACGCAGAAGTTCTTGGCTATGGTGCAACAGGAGATGCCCATCATATTACAGCTCCAGCTCCAGAAGGAGAAGGTGCTTCTCGTGCAATGATGCAAGCATTATCTGATGGCGGTGTAGAAGCTTCACAAGTTGACTATATTAACGCACATGGAACAAGTACACCATATAACGATTTATTTGAAACACAGGCAGTAAAAACTGTTTTTGGTGAACATGCCTATAAGCTTGCAATGAGTTCTACAAAATCAATGACAGGTCACTTATTAGGTGCAGCTGGTGGTGTTGAAGCTATTTTCACAGCGCTAGCACTTAAAGAAGGCATTTTACCACCGACAATTAATTTAACAGACGCAGATCCAGAATGTGATTTAGATTATGTGCCAAATGAAGCCCGAAAAGTAGATATTCAATATGCTATGAGTAACTCACTTGGGTTTGGTGGACACAACGCAAGTCTACTATTCAAAAAAATCGAGGAATAATAAAGTAAAACTTTAATCAGTGGGGATTTCATCATCCCCACTTTTTTTATTATTAAAAATAAGATTGTCATGTCAAAAGATACACGCTATGTAAAGTGATTGATTGGAGTGGAGGTTAGGCGACTCCTTGGGGATTAGCGATATAGAGGAACGGAGGCTAAAATCATCACGTCCTGTGATAACGCCACCGTGACCAACATCCTGCTGTCGCTGCGCTTTCGCACAAACAAAACCCTATGCTGTCGCTACATTAGCACTACGCTTTCGCGCAAAAAACATCTGTTGCCCCAAGCGGCTCATCGGACGCCCCTAGGAAGCTATGCTCTGCGCGAAAGCGATGCGGCAGCGGCAATTGTTTTATCTGTGCGAAAGCGAAGCGTCAGAAGCGCCTAGCCGGAACGGAAATCAACCCCTCGTTTTGCAGAAGAACCTTACGTTATTTAATATGATCAACCTAAAAAACGTCAGCCTAATTTAAGTGGCTGACGTCTTTTTTTATAGTTTTATGAATAGATGATAATAAAGAAAAAATAGAAAGGATGCCCTAACTTGTTCCGACTCTTTTTATTTTTAATGAGCTATGGCTTATTGATTCTCTCTGTTGGGAATCTCATATTGTATTTGAATTATCGGACACTCGGATATACTTGGATAGTTGTTTTTAAATTTATGGCACAGACAACAGCATTTTATGTGGCAATTGGATCAGCCCTTGTGTTATGTGCTGTTGTGCTTGATCTTGGTTATGATAAAACGATAAACAAGGATAAGATGTAACACTTAGATTACTCTCTTTTTGGCCAAGCCCTTTCGATAAATTTCAACAAAGCTACAGCACTTCTTCATTTCACGTTAAAGCATTTTCTTAGCGACGTGCACGACCAAGGCCCATTGCTTCTTCCATGCGTTTTAATGTAGCGCTAGCAATAGCATTTGCCTTTTCAGCACCTTCATCTAAGATGATGTCTAATTCTGATGATTCTACCAAGTGATAGAATTTCTCTTGAATTGGTGTCAGGTGATCAATAACCGTTGCTGCAACACCTTGCTTGAAACCACCATAGCCAATGCCCTCGTATTTTTTTACAAGATCGTCAATAGATACGCCTGAAATGGCAGATTCGATTGTTAGTAAATTAGAAACACCAGGTTTATTTTCCACATCAAATGCCACAATACCATCAGAGTCAGTTACAGCAGATTTAATTTTTTTCTCAATGTCTTTCGCTGAATCTAAAAGCTTGATTGTCGCTTTTGTATTTGGATCAGATTTACTCATTTTCTTTGTAGGTTCTTGTAGTGATTTGATACGAGCTCCTGCTTTAGGTAATTGAATTTCAGGAATCGTTAAAACATCACCATAACGTTTGTTAAAACGCTCTGCTAGATCACGAGTAAGCTCAATATGCTGCTTCTGATCATCACCAACTGGAACAATGTTTGTGTTATACAAAAGGATGTCTGCTGCCATCAATGGTGGATATGTTAAAAGAGCGGCAGATACGCTTTCCTTACCGTGCGATTTATCTTTAAATTGTGTCATACGTTCAAGCTCACCAATCGATGCAACACATTGTAACATCCAGCCTGCTTGTGCGTGAGCTGGTACTTCTGATTGAATAAATAATGTCGATTTTTTAGGGTCGATGCCAGTAGCAATATACGTTGCTGCTAGGTTGCGAATATTTTGACGTAATTCTTTTGGATCTTGTGCTACGGTAATGGCATGTTGATCGACGATACAATAAACAGCATCACCTTCATCTTGTAATGCAGGGAATTGCTTAAATGCTCCTAAATAGTTCCCTAAAGTAACAATACCTGTTGGCTGTACGCCTGAAAAAATAGTTGTCATTGTCATTTCCTCCTTGAATTTAAGTCCCTTAGACGTTTTTACATAAGTGCCGAAATAAAAAAACATCATGCGTCCTCATTAGTTTTCTAATGAAGGGACGAATGATGTTTGAATCCGCGGTACCACCCAGCTTGCCTAAAACGGCCACTCTTCTTCGTAACGTGAAGGGACGAGCTTTGCTAATAGACTTAAATAAGAAAATAAGACGTTCACAAAGCTAACTCGGAAGTCCATTCCAAATGCTTACACGATCTGTTTGCAGCAACCACAGACTCTCTAAACGTGTAAAAGGCAAATGTACTACTCTTCGTCAGCGTTTTTTAGCTCAATACCTGTCTTCCATCTGCATAGATGGCGAGGTGAATTCACCAAAGACATAATTGATTTATTGCAAAAAATTATATTATAAAGGCTCGGTGAAAAGCAAGTGTGTAAAGTCAGACTTTTGGCGGTGTTTTTTCTCGGCAAAAAGTTATATGCTACTTTTGCTGCTTTTTTATTTCAGTGAAGCAATAAATATTTTCTGTCAAAAGCGAAAAGCAATTTAGCGATATCGTAAATTATATGAAAGTGTGTTTCATCAGCAAAATTTGTGGATGACATTTGTTAAAACACATTCCATATACATAAGTTGATCTTCGTTACGACTGGCCGATTCCAGGAAGCTTTGCTCTGTGCGAAAGCGAAGCGACAGCAACAAAGCCCCCAATCAGAATGGAAATCAACCACATGTTATGGTAACAATCAATTTATTTGGAAATGCAACCGATATTAGTAAATATACGTCTATATTTGTACACACAGAATTGACAGTATTCTCGTTTATAATTTTTAAATGAGAACAAAAACAATCAAGCGATGGATGTTTAAAATGCTCTACGAATGGGAATATTAGTAGTAGTTCATTACACACCTCAAGAAGTAACTACTTTGAAGTTTATGTAAAAAAACAGAAAATTTCATGTCAAATGGTTATTCTTTTTTTATTGGAACTATATTCAAACATCACAGAGTACTGTATAATGGTATGTATATTTACATTAAATTAATTCTAATTTAACACAATAGTTTATAGATAATGATTAAAAGGAAAGGATGTGTCAGTATGATAGTAACTTTATTTACATCACCAAGTTGTACGTCTTGCCGAAAAGCTAAAGCATGGTTAGAGGAGCATGAAATCCCATATACAGAACGTAATATATTTTCTGAACCATTAAGTATTAGTGAAATTAAAGAAATTTTGCGTATGACAGAAGATGGTACGGATGAAATTATTTCGACTCGATCAAAAATTTTCCAGAAATTAAATGTTGATGTGGAAAGCTTGCCATTACAACGTTTATATGAATTAATTCAAGAATACCCAGGTTTATTACGTCGTCCCATTATTTTAGATGAGAAACGTTTACAGGTCGGCTACAACGAGGATGAAATTCGCCGTTTCCTACCTCGTAAGGTTCGTGCTTATCAACTACAAGAAGCACAGCGTATGGTGAACTAATATTGCCGTATTCTGCATAGAATAAGTATTAGATGTTACATATGCAACAAGCATATTGTGACATCTATTTTTTTGTGTTTTACTTATGAAAATCCATCTATATAGAGTATAATAAATAATAGGGAAAAGTCATATATTTCGGTAAAGTATGTTAAACTTGATTTTAGCTTAATAGTTTACTACAATTTCAATAATTCAAATAACTTCTGTGAAACGGTGTATATCCTTTTCATTTTATGACAGAACAGCATACAATATAAATAGAGACAACTGTGGACATAAATTTTTTTGATTTCGGTTGCTCGATGGGTTTACTGTAGTGTGGTCAAAGGTTGAAAAACAAAATTGAGGTATGAGGTTAAAAACAATGAATAATAGCATACTAATGAAACAAACTGTTTTTCGACAAATGACAGTGAAGGGAGATGAGGTCTAGTGGACATCGAACGTGTAAACGAAAATACACTCAAGCTCTTTATTACGTACAATGATATAGAGGATCGCGGCTATAGTCGTGAGGAAATTTGGTACAACCGAGCAAAGGGTGAACAACTTTTTTGGGATATGATTGATGAAGTAAATACGGAGGATTATTTTGATGTAGAAGGTCCAATTTGGATTCATATCAATGCTTCTGAAGTAGGCTTAGAGATCATTGTCACACGTGCACATATTTTAAAAGACGGTGAAACCTTAGATGGTTCTTCGCATTTTGATGAACACAAAGATATGTTTGCTCCATTCGAGGATGTTGGAGAGGATCTTCTCAGTCAACTAACTCAATTTGGTGACATTGATGAGTCAGAATTATTTATGGATACAGACATATATGTTTATAAATTTAAAGATATTGATGAGTTAATCCCTGTAGCGAAACGCATAACAGATGAATTAGTGGATTCCTCATTATTTAAATATGAAGATTGGTACTATCTAGTAGTTGATTTTGTGAACGCAGAAGAAGAGCTAAATCATCACGATAGAAATGCTGTTATTAAAGAATTTTTACTACCATCGAATTTTACAATCCATCGTTTAGAGGAATATGGCGAAAAAATTATGGAATTTGATTGCTTTGAAACAGTACGAAAATATTTTATTTAAAGTAATGAGTACTTGATTCAGTGGCTTAGACTGTAAACAAACTTGGTGATTATCAAGTTTGTTTGCAGTCTTTTTATTTAACTTCTTTCAGTAAGTGTTTTTGGTAACGTAAGTAATTGAAAAAAGCTAGCAATTTTTAAATTTCAAGAAAAAGCCGTTCTTTATTTGTCGCTATAAAAAGGCTCCTATACAATTAGGAAAAAAGGAGATGATTTTATGCTTATGGCCTATAATGAGCAGCAGCAGATTTTTCTCCCATACCAATATTCAAGGGAGGCTTTGCAACGATGTAGGAGCCAGATGAAATTTTATTGTCCTCAATGCCAGCGGCCTGTCCAATTAAAGATAGGCAACTATAATATCCCTCATTTCGCTCATATTGCTACTAATAGCTGTATACAGTTATTTGCAGAGGGTGAATCAAAACTTCATTTACAAGGAAAAATCCAATTATTTGAATGGTTGAAAAACCTCGGGCATACAGTAAAGCTGGAGCCTTTTTTACGGAAACTTTCACAGCGGCCAGATATGCTTTTGATTAAGGAGCATAAGCAAATTGCCATTGAATTTCAGTGTAGTACAATTTCACATGAAAAGTGGCTATTACGTACATCTGGATATGAGAAAAATTGTATACAGCCGTTGTGGCTTTTTCAAACACCTCAAAGACAAACTATAAAAGGTATTCGAAAAATTTCTATTTCTCCGATAATGCAAAAAGTGATAAATACTAAAGCATTAGGCTTGTCTTATTTAGTGACATATGATGCAAACACATCGAGATTTATTTATTGGGCGAATCTTCTTTATGTTCATGGGCATACTTTTATAAGTAAAGTACAGGAATTAACTATTCATAAGCAACAATTTCCCTTTTATGAGCCAAAGACAATTACGAAAGAGGAATTTCATCTTTATTGGCAGCTTTATAAAAAGTATTGTAAGCAATTCGTATATCAACGATTATTCCATAGTAAAAATGGGGTGCAAGATGCATTTTTACGAAGTAGTTATGAGTTAGGTTTTACTTTAACGGAGATGCCTGATTACGTAGGTGTTCCGGTAAAAGATGGAGAGGCGATACCGATGTTTTCTATTGAGTGGCAGACGATTTTGCATCATTATTGTCGACATTTACAATTAGCACCTCATGAACTAGACGAGAGAAATATACGATCGTTTTTAAGCCAACAAAATATAGAGGTTACAACCCAGGCTGTACAAGCTATTAAAAATTACGGAATGATGCTGGCGAAAAGGGATGAAAAAGATAATCGTTTTCCAGGTATTTGTGAGCAAGTGTACGCAAATTTATTTGCAATTGACGCAATATACTGAGAAAATATGAGAGTATAGGAAAAACTAACATATAAAGGAGGCTGGCACATGGCTAGTAATCAAGTTTTAGTAAGAAATGATGTTCCAGAAGAGTTGACTTGGCGCTTGGAGGATATATTTGCAACTGATGCACTATGGGAAGAAGAGTATAAAGAAGTTGCAGAACTTGCAAAAAAAGCGCCTAGCTATGCAGGTACTATTAAAAATGGAGCAGATGCATTAGCGGCAGTTCTAACTTATCACGATGAAATTTATGAACGTGCTATGAAGCTTTACACGTATGCTCATATGCGTAATGACCAAGATACGACAAATAGCTTCTATCAAGATATGAATAGTCGTATTCAAACATTAGCGACTAGCATTTCAGCTGCCCTATCATTTTTAACGCCTGAGATTTTATCATTGAGTGAAGAAACGATAGAAAGTTACTTAGCAGAAAACAAGGACTTACAACTGTATAAGCAATCTTTAAAAGAAATCACGATGGCACGTCCGCATGTATTACCAGCAGAGCAGGAAGCATTACTTGCACAAATGTCTGAGGTTACAGGTACTGCTTCAAATGCATTTAGTATGTTAAATAACGCTGATATTGTCTTCCCTAAAGTGAAAAATGAAGAAGGGGAAGAAGTACAGCTAACACACGGTAACTATATTAAGTTTTTAGAAAGTAAGGATCGCACTGTTCGTGAAAATGCTTTTAAAGCAATGTACGAAACTTACGGTAACTTTAAAAATACATTTTCCTCTACATTAACGGGCAATGTGAAAAAGCATAATGTTAGTGCACGTATTCGTAATTATGATTCTGCACGTCACGCAGCAATGTCTAATAACTTCATTCCGGAAAGTGTTTACGATCAATTAGTAGAAACAGTTCATAAGCATTTACCAGCTATGCAGCGCTATATTTCGTTACGTAAAAAGCTTTTAGGTGTAGACGAATTGCATATGTGGGATTTATTTGCTCCACTCGTTAAGGAAGTGGATATGAAAATCACTTACGACGAAGCGAAGGATATTTTAGTAAAAGCTTTAGCGCCACTAGGTGAGGAATATCAAGGCATTGTTCAAGGTGGTCTAGATAATCGTTGGGTGGATGTCTTAGAAAACAAAGGGAAACGCAGTGGTGCGTACTCTTCAGGTGCCTATGGAACAAATCCATATATATTAATGAACTGGCAAGATAATGTTAATAATCTGTTTACACTAGCTCATGAATTTGGTCATAGTGTACACAGTTATTATTCACGTAAAAATCAGCCGTTTGTTTATGGCGATTATTCTATATTTGTAGCGGAAGTAGCTTCAACTTGTAATGAAGAGCTATTAAATGATTATTTACTGAAAACAATTGAAGATCCTCAACAGAAAATTTATTTATTAAATCATTGGCTAGACGGCTTCAGAAGTACTGTTTTCAGACAAACAATGTTTGCTGAATTTGAACACCTAATCCACCAAATGGATAAGAACGGTGAATCTTTAACAGCAGAGCGTCTAACAGAGGTTTACTATAATTTAAATAAACAATACTTCGGTGAGGATATTGTTGTAGATGAGGAAATTGGCTTAGAATGGGCTCGTATTCCACACTTCTACTATAATTACTATGTGTATCAATATGCTACAGGTAAATCAGCTGCGACAGCATTAAGCAAACAAATTTTAGAAGAGGGTACACCAGCTGTAGAACGTTATATTAATAACTTCTTAAAAGCAGGTTGCTCTAATTTCCCAATTGAGGTATTAAAGGCAGCAGGCGTTGATATGAACGTTGCACAACCGATTGATGATGCATGTAAAGTATTTGAAGAACGTTTAAATGAGTTAGAAAAATTATTGTTAAATAATTAATTGGAAGGCTGTAGGAAATTCCCTATAGCCTTTTTTCTATGATTAATTAAATAATAAAAATTGTAAGAATAATGTTTTTTTTTGATTTCTAAATGTTTAAAAGTGCGTATCTTGAAAAAATATTGTTTGTAATCGCTTTCTATTTGACAAATTTGTGAATCTATCATTGGACTTGTTGCTATATTTACTATTCCATGATAAATTGAATCATGTGAAATAAATCACAAAAACAAACATACACCCCTTTGTTTGAACGTGAACATTTCTCCCATCCCCTTTGTGAAAAAGAGGCGTCACTATCTGTCGAGGATAGTGGCGCTTCTTTTATTTTTTTTAAGAAGTATTCCGATATAACTAAAAATGTTCCTATAAATAAAAAAAGAGAACAGGGACACAACATTAAATGTGTGTTGTATCCCTGTTCTTTAGAATTATAGTATAATTGCATTATTTAAGACGCCACAGTGTAGCGTGATCTGTCTGAATTCGTTCAATCTTTTGTTGTAGCATACGCTTCTTTAATTCACGTTCGGCATTTTGCTCTGTTGATGAGTAGATGAAAGCTACTTCATTCGTTGAAAGGGTATGGAATTTTGTAAATAATTCTTCCATTGTTGGTAATGGTTGACGCACAAGCTGTTCATCCATCATTTCTTGTAAAATATGTTCATAAACTTCATAGGAATAGTTGCCACTAACTTTAAGACCTTCATCTTCTATACATTCATTGAAAAACACAATGCTAGGGACTTCATCAACTTCCATCTCATGTTTAATATATAAATCGCATTGGAAGGCACGTGCTGCTTCTTTTGAACCGAAGTCTGCGGAAAATTCATTCATGTCTAATTGAACATCTTCCGCAATTTTTAACAGCGTAGCATAAGAATTGACATCTTGTTGATTTAGTAATACATATTCTTGTAGTTTCGACAGATAACGTGCGCCTGCACGTTTCCCCTGTAACTCTGCTGCTTTAATAGCAATCGATGGCAAAACAGGATGATTAATGTCGAGTTCAATACCGGATACACAACCTTTTACACGCTTACTTAAACAATTCAAAGAGGCAAGCTCTGTGCTTAGTACAAAGCGCCATGTAAAGTAATGATTGTATTCTAGCTGTAACTTACGAAGAACGGCTTGCAATTTAAAAGCTTCTGGACAAAGTGGATCTACGAAAATATACAATTCAATAGGCTTATTAGCAGTAGAAATCTCAGGAGTTGGCTCTTGTAGCATTTGAATATTATTCACGTAACAATTCCCCCTCATCGTCATTTGGTGTATTAATCATGTGATGAGCTGTTAATACTAAACGTTGATAATAAACTTCACGGAACTTACCTTCCATTCCTACTTCATCCATCGCTTCGGACATACATTCAAGCCAAGCTTGAGCACGATCAGGTGTAATTGGAAAATTCATATGACGTGCACGCATCATTGGATGACCATGCTCCTCAGTAAAAAGATTTGGTCCACCTAAATACTGTGTTTGAAATTGAATTTGCTTGCGTGCTGTTTCCGTTAAATCTTTTGGAAAGATTGGAATAAGATCAGGATGCTGTGCAACTCTTCTATAGAACGCATGGATTAGCTCTGAAAGCTTTTCAGCCCCCAGCTCCTCATAAGGAACAGTGTATTTTCGACTCATAAGTTTAATGCCCCTTTAATTCTTTATATCGTAAAGTATATTTTTATACTTAGTCATTTTCTTAAATGTGAATTCCTTGTGACTACCTTCATTCTATCAACGTCTTTTCGTTAACACAAACAAAGCGCTCTTCCGAAATTTTTTCGCTAAAAAAGCACAAATTTCACCACGCGGGTGAAATTTGCCGAAAAACGCTGTATTAACAATGATTATGCGAATCAAATTATGCCTCGGCATAATTACGTGACATCCGCCGAGGCATTAACTACTTTCAGTGAATTTGCTGAAAGTAGTTAAACTGTGTAGTAATTCATCACTTTTTTGACATAATTCTGCGTTTCTTTGAAAGGAGGAACGCCACCATACTTTGTAACGCGTGAAGATCCTGCGTTATAAGCAGCTAATGCTAATGTAGGATCATTATCAAATTTATCTAGCATTTGGCGTAAATATTTGGCTCCTGCCATAATATTTTGCTCTGGATCAAAGGAATTTGTAACGCCTAAGTATTGTGCTGTCTTTGGCATTAATTGCATTAATCCTTGTGCTCCAGCATGACTAACCACATTTGAATTAAAATTAGACTCTTGCTTAATCACGGCAGCGATGAGTTTCTCAGGTACATTATATGTAGCTGCAGCCTTTTGAATTATCGAAGCGTACTGATTCGCACCTGCTAATGAATTGGCATATGCTGTTGAACCAATTACGTTATCTGAAACGTAGGAGTCTAGCTTTGTACTTGTTGTGCTAGATTGTGTGTTTGCTAAAGCTGCTTGTACAGATGAAGGTATAAAGACGCTATTAGAACCATTATAAAGTAATGCTTGATACGCATTATTTTGCATGTTTTCAGATAAACCAGTTAAACTATTAAACTGATTCATCATAGATGAAGCGCTTGATACTCCTCCGAGTAAACTAGACAATTTTGTATTGTTAGTAGTAGTTGAGTCGCCAAGTATTTCGCTAATCATGTCTGAAAACATAGAATTGCTGTCTGTAAGATTGTTTGACGATGAATTTTCTGAAGCTCCTAGTGTTTGTAATGCTTGAATGTCAAGTAAAGTTCTGAGTGATTGGATATCCAAGGAGTTGCCACCCTTTCTTGTTATCTAGCTATCTTATTTCAGCAACATCCGCTAATAGAGTGACCAACATCACATTGGCCTAATACCTCCGGCGGATGTCACGGAATCGGAAAGGAAGTCTTTGTGCAAGCCAAAGCCGATTCAGGACGCGACGCAATTATGCTGGGGCATAATTGATCTATTAGTATTGTTCTTTATTCATTTGTAATGCTTTCATAAAACGCGCAATTTTTTTATCTGTTACCTGTTTTTCAATACCATATTGCTGTAGAAATTCGTCGAAGATTGCATTTCCTTTTATTGCATCTTTTGATTCATATTCTACCTCATAATCATCGCACTGCAAATAGAAAGAATGATCGAATACTAGAAGGCCATCCTTATAAGGTATTTCGACACGATCGGTTGTTAGTGAACCAAATACCTCCAATTTTTCTAAAGGAATGTTAAAGAGAGCTAGTCTTTTGGCTACTTCTTGGGCATAGAAACCTTCACTAACAAGCATTTTCTTAGCTTGCTCAGCAGTTAATTCGTCAGTCGTCTCTAAGTGTGCATGCTCTGCATTTTTTTCTTTAAAAGTACACTCAAAGTATTTGTCGATTTGTCTAATACGAAGCCCGCTTTGGAGTTTCCGAATAGCTTGCGAAGGTGTGTCGAAATAATGATTTGTTTGACGATGAATAGCATTTTCGGAAATGTTGAATTCTCGCAGTAAATATTCGTATTGCTCTTTTGTTAAAAGATTTTTAAACTCTATTTCAATTTGTTGTGCCATTATGTTCACCTGTTTATTTTATTTTTTAAGTGTGTTGATTAGGGGAAAACAGCATAGCGTGTGGTTGATTTCCGTTCCAGCTGGGCGCTTTGTTGCTGTCGCTTCGCTTTCGCGCAGAGCTTCCTGGGGGCGTCCGATGAGCCGCTTCACTGCGCTGCAGGGTCTTGGGCCAAAATGATGTTGGTCACGAAGGCGGTATCACAGGATGTGATGGTTTTAGCCTTCGTTCCTCTATTGCTGATCCCCAATGAGTCGTCCAGTCGGAACGGAAATCAACTACACGCTATAATAAAAAAGTTTCGTTCGTTATTTCATTGATTTAGTATTTACACACTGCAACTATTTACCCTCTATGATAAAATAAGAGGAAGAGTACGACGAAAAGGGGAACCGCGTGTGCGTAAAATTTATACTATAGAAACATTGAATTTTGAAAATGAAGAACTTCATTTTAGTTTAAACGACAATGAAGTAAATTTACAGTTAAAACCTGCTGCACAATTAATTGCAGATTCTGATGACTTTGCGTTTATTTATTTACTTGATGCAGGAGAAGATTATCATTACTTGCGTTTTCCGCCGAGTAGTTGGGATCAGCTTGTACATATTTTACAAAAAGGGAAAAATCCAAAGCTACAACTAGGTGAAGAAGTACTTGAGCTTACAAATTTTTACGATGAATTGGAAATGCTCGTGTATAATATTGAAGGAAATTACAATTATGGGGCGGAATTTGTCCAAGCGGTGGAACAACACTTTGAGAAATTTCTGGCTGAATAAAAAGACAAAACGAACAGACGGTGTTGGTTTTGTTCGATACCGAATGTCGGGAGGTTTTTGTGATGGGACAATGGGAAATATTTTTAAGTCCTTATAAACAAGCAGTAGATGAGTTAAAAGTAAAATTAAAGGGTATGCGTTCACAGTTTGGTATTGTTAATGCAAATTCACCAATTGAATTTGTGACAGGACGTGTAAAGCCTTTAGCAAGTATATATGATAAATCATTAGAAAAAGGACTTTCCTTTGAGCCTTCTAAGCAGCTAGGTGACGAGCTAGGGGATATCGCAGGTTTACGTATTATGTGTCAATTTGTAGATGATATATCAACAGTTACAGAGCTAATACGGCAACGTAAAGATATGCGTGTTGTGGAAGAGCGTGACTATATTACACATAATAAGCCAAGTGGCTACCGCTCATATCATATGATTGTGGAGTATCCTGTAGAAACGATACAGGGGAAAAAAGTGGTATTAGCTGAAATACAAATAAGAACACTAGCCATGAATTTCTGGGCATCTATTGAGCATTCTTTAAATTATAAATATAAAGGTATGTTCCCCGAGGAAATTAAAAATCGCCTTCAAAGTGCAGCGGAGGCCGCTTTCCGATTGGATGAGGAAATGTCGTCCATTCGCAGTGAGATACAAGAAGCGCAGGCCTATTTCAGCGAATATAAAGAAGCATCGAATCCTAATTTACTATCGGAGAAGGAGCGTGACTCAAAATGAAATTTTCCATTCAATCACGTAGAGATGCACAGTCGAACGAATTAATGGAGCTAGCTAGAACGTATTTGCAGGATTTTGGGTTAACTTATGATGAAGAGGCTCCTGAAATCGTAATTTCTATTGGAGGAGACGGCACTTTACTACATGCCTTTCATCGATATGCTCATTTGCTAGATCAGGTTGCCTTCGTAGGGATTCATACGGGACATTTAGGATTTTATGCCGATTGGAAGCCATCTGAATTAGAAAAACTTGTTTTATCCATTGCGAAAAAGGACTTTAACGTTGTGGAATATCCTCTATTAGAGGTAAAGGTGGAGCATCATAATGCGGAATCCAATACGTATTTAGCGTTAAATGAAGCAACTGTGAAATCACCTGATGTTACGCTTGTAATGGATGTTGAATTAAATGGTAATCAGTTTGAACGTTTCCGCGGAGACGGACTTTGTGTATCAACGCCTTCTGGTAGTACAGCTTATAATAAAGCCCTCGGTGGAGCAATTATTCATCCGACTTTAGCGGCACTCCAAATTACTGAGATAGCATCTATCAATAACCGTGTCTTCCGTACAGTTGGTTCACCACTCATATTACCAGCACACCATCATTGTGTTTTACGTCCAGTCAATGAACAAAACTTTAATATGACAGTTGATCATTTACAAGTCACGCAAGGTGATGTGAAGTCAATTGCATTTAATGTAGCAACTGAAAGAGTGCGTTTTGCACGTTTCCGTCCATTCCCATTCTGGGAACGAGTGCATGAATCATTCGTGGCCAATGAGTAAAATGGATACAAGATTTACACTGCATTTTATAGCGGAAAAGGAAGGCCAACTACTAAGGGAGGCCTTAGCTGAATGGCGCATCTCCAAGCGAGCTTTAACGGCTATTAAATTTGATGGAGGCTTACTGACAGTAAATGATGTCGAACGCAATGTTCGACATCCTCTTCATGTTGGCGATCGAGTTGAAGTTACATTTCCTCCTGAAGAAAAAAGTGAGGGGCTTACTGTTGAACATGGTGAACTTTCTATTATTTACGAAGATGAAGCAATTTTAGTGCTTAATAAGCCAGCACATCAAAGTACGATTCCTTCGCGTGAGCATCCAACACATAGCGTAGCGAATCTAGTGTGTGGTCATTTTCAGCAGCAAGGTTTAGCATCAACGGCTCATATCGTTACAAGACTTGACCGTGATACTTCTGGCTTGCTATGCATTGCCAAACATGCTCATATTCATCATTTAACGGGACTTGCACAGCGTAGCGGAGAGATTTCTCGACAATATGAAGCCATTGTACATGGACATGTGGCACGAGATGTACAATCAATTATTGCTCCTATTGGACGCAAGGAGACGAGCATTATTGAGCGTGAGGTGCGTGAGGACGGCCAATTTGCGCATACAGATGTGACAATATTAAGGTACTTTTATTTACAGGATGAACCGATGACACATATACAACTAAAGTTGCATACAGGACGAACACACCAAATTCGTGTGCATATGGCCTATGTGGGACATCCACTTGTTGGAGATGAACTTTATGGTGGAAGTCGTGGTCATATAAATAGACAGGCATTACATTGTGTATCTTTAAAGATGCTTCATCCTTTGACAGGTGAGAGGTTACAATTTACAAGTAACGTAAATGAAGATATGCAGCAATTATTGAATGACTCCTTAGTTTGAAGTTTATTTCTTCAAACATCTTTAGTTCACGAAGCGTGAAACCTATTACTGAATCATGTTATATATTTAAGGAGATGTTCGCACAAACGAGCATCTCTTTATCATTTTATAAGCTATCTTAACATCGTAACAGAAAATCGATTTCGCCTTGGCGTAATTGCGGCCGGATTTTGAATTGTGCTCACACAATTCATACCTTTCAAAATCCGTGACATCCGCCGGAGGCTTTATCTTCGTTCAGTAGGGTTTGGGCACGCATTGAAAAGGAACCATATCCACATTCATCTCACTACCTTCAGAGGTGGAAATCTTCTACTGAATGAAGATAAAGCGATTGTAGGTTATAGTAGAGTAGAGGATTTAGGCTCATTACCATAAGTTAGGAATGAAATGTAGGTCATGTGCAACAACAAAGCGCCCAGTAGGAACGGAAATCAACTCCACACTATGTGGAAGTTGAAAAAAATATGTAGTAAAAAAAGGGTTTGCAGAAAAGGCACCATTCACTCTATTATATAAAAGATAGATTTACGGAATTGCCCGTATTAATGATTTAACTTATGTCAGCAAATGTTTTCTGTGCAAAAAGCAAAGCGACAGGAACAAATGAATTTACTTTTCGGCGGTTGGTCAAACACCCGCTGAAAGAATTTAAAGCCTCCGGCGGATGCCCGGAATCTGGAAGGAGTTCTTAGGGGATGTTAGCCTAAAACCATCGCATCCATGTGATAACGGCTAACTGACCTGCATCGTGCAGGCCTAAGCACAAAGCCGATTTCGGACGTAATTATGCCGGGGCATAATTGATTGCTCGGAAGGAGGGGACAAGCATGATAGAGGAAAGAAATGAAAAGGATGATGTGCAATTCGACGAGGCACGTTTGCGAGAAATGCTCGAGGCACATGATATAAACGCATTCCGCGATGAGTTTTTAGAGCTTCATCCATATGATCAGGCAACGTTTTATGAGAAGGTGGAGCCTGATATACGAAAGACCATCTATTCGTTCTTGTCTCCGACGGAAATGGCTGATATTTTTGAGGCAATCGAAATAGATGATGATGAATACACAGCGTATCTGGCTGAGATGGACCCGTCATATGGTGCAGAAATGCTTTCTCATATGTATGCAGATGATGCAGCAGACGTTTTAAATGAATTGGATACGGAACAACGTGAAAGCTATTTAGGCATGATGGATGAGGAAACAGCTGAAGAAATTAATGAGCTTTTAAGATATGACGAAGGCACAGCTGGTTCTATCATGACGACTGAATATGTAGCGATACCAGAAAATTCTACTGTTCGTTCTGCGATGGCGATTTTACGGAAAGAAGCTCCGGATGCTGAAACCATTTATTATATTTTTGTCGTGGATGAAGCACATCGATTAACAGGTGTTATTTCGCTTCGTGATTTAATCATTGCGGATGAAGATACTCGTATACGTTCGATTATGAATGAACGTGTTGTGATGGTGCACGCAGGGGATGACCAAGAAGAGGTTGCCCAAATTATGAAGGACTATAACTTCTTAGCAACACCAGTTATTGACGATAAGGGTGAATTACTAGGGATTATTACAGTCGATGATATTATCGACGTTATTGATGAGGAAGCGTCGGAGGATTACTCTAAATTAGCGGGTATTTCCGATATGGATAAATTTGATACAACCTCGTTCCAAGCAGCTAAAAAACGTTTACCATGGCTTGTCATATTATTATTTTTAGGGATGTTAACAGCAAATTTGATGGGACAGTTTGAGGCAACGTTAGAACAGGTCGCGTTACTTGCGGTGTTTATCCCTCTTATTTCAGGTACTTCTGGAAATAGTGGAACACAGGCATTAGCGGTAGCTATTCGAGGAATTGCGACAGGAGATGTTGAAGAACATAGCAAGTTAAAATTACTCCTACGTGAAGCAGGCACAGGCTTAATGTCTGGAATTGTTTGTGGACTGATTGTGATTGGTATTGTCTATATTTGGAAACAAGAGCTTATACTTGGCATGCTAGTAGGAGCAGCGCTTTGTGGTTCAATTTTAGTAGCAACGCTTGCAGGTTCTTTTATTCCATTGCTTATGCATCGCATGAAAATTGATCCAGCTGTTGCATCAGGTCCATTTATTACAACATTAAATGATATTACAAGTATTTTGATTTACTTAGGTTTGGCGACAACATTCATAAGCAAAATAGGCTGAGAACCAATTTTCTTCCTTTCGCATATTGTATGAAAAAAAGGGAAGTGAGTAATGTGGGTCAAGAGCCACGCTTATTTATAAAGTCACCATCCTATTTTCTAAATATTTCTAAGGTGCTACATGAACTTGATTTGGATGAAAGTACGTCAGTGTATCTAAAGGACGGCTATTTCAATGAACAGATGATTGAAGAAAAAGAAGAAGAAGTGGTTGAAGAAGTACAAATAGATCCGTATTTACTAAAGCAACTTCAATTTTTAGAAAAGCCATTTCGGCAAAAAGCCTATCAACCGTTAGTCGTATGTTTAAAGGATGGTCGAAATTTACGAGGTAGTGCATCTAATGTAGAGACGGATTCATTGATGCTTACTTCTTTTGAATTAAAGACACAAGAAATTATTTATTTTGAGGACATAGAACAAGTATTATGGCGGGGTAAACAATTACCTACTTTATGAAAAAAGTGTACAGCAGAGGATGCTGTACACTTTTTTTATGTGTAGTGTGTCAAAGGAGAACAGATTATTCACAAATCCCTAAGTCTACATCAGCAATACATTGTACAGCACAGAAGCACGATAAATCTACAGTTATACAGCTCTCAGTGGAATTCCAATCATCTACTTTGCATATTTTTTTCATGTTGACACAGCAGCCGTCTCGACTTAATAGATCGACTGTACTTTCACTGGAGTCAAATGAACATAAAGGTTCTAAAACACGCAAGGTAGCGCAGCACTCATCAAACATATCTTCTACTCTGAAAAATACGGATGTACATATACATGGATCTGCTGTTGGAGAACTGAAAAATGCTTTAAAAGGAGTACCATCTTTTGTAATTAACATAAATACACGTGTATCTGCATGAGAGCGTGCTGGACTTACGATGCCTCCCAGTGGTTCTAGGAAACAGTTAGCTGTACATGGTTGACATTCTTCTCTCACCGCTTGATTCTGAATGTCTAAAATAGCGCGTACTACGTCACAAACGCAGCCTGCTGAATGGATTGGTCCAATAGGATTTGTTGGCTTGCCACAACCCATATTGTCACCTCCTTTCCTTGTTACTACTTCTACAATATGTACTTAAGAAAAATGGACTCGGGCCTTTGTATATATAGTTAAATGAATAGTTTTTTTATGGTTGGAGAAACTTTAAAGAAAAGGAGGGTAAAACTTGAAGCTATTAGGAATGATGTTACCTCTATTAGTCAGTTTATCGCTTTTAAGTGGTTGCGGTGAAAAAGAAAAATTTATTGTCTACGGTTCACCGGAAAATGAAAAAGAAGTTGAAGCCATATTAAAAGAGCAGAAATATGTAGACAAAACAACGGTTATCCAATACGACAATAGTATGCTTGTAGCAGTGCAAATTAAACCATGGGATAAATGGAAAAAGGCTAAATTAGAGAAAAAGTTGCAAAAGAAATTTGATGAAAAATACCCCAACAAAAAGGTTTTTGTCTCAACCGATTATAAAATATTTTATGAAGCAAATAAAATAAAAAGGGATCAAGTTGAAGATAATAAACTGAAAGATAAAATTAGCGAATTGAAAAAGCTAGCAAAGGAGCAAACATAGTGGAAAAAGAACAATACCAGCAATTAGAACAAAATGTCACGCCGAAACCGCCTTATTTTAAAAATGTTGCAAAGGCATTTATAGTAGGTGGGCTTATTTGTACGATCGGACAGGCCGTTTCACTTTTTTATATCATTTTCTTTAATTTTACTGAAGCGACAGCGGGAAATCCAACGGTTGCAACTATGGTATTTTTTGCCATGATTTTAACGGGTTTTGGCTTATATAAGAAAATTGGTCAATTTGCTGGAGCTGGGTCAGCTGTGCCTGTTACAGGGTTTGGTAATGCTGTTATTTCTGCTGCCATCGAGCATAGATCCGAAGGATTAGTACTTGGTGTTGGTGGAAACATATTTAAATTAGCTGGGTCCGTTGTATTATTTGGTGTTGTCTCCGCCTTTTTTGTTGCACTTATTAAATACATTCTTGTAACGATAGGAGTGGTTTCATGGTAATTGTCTTTCAATCGAAGCCATCCTTAATAGCAGCAGGTGTAGTAGCAGGTCCACTAGAGAAACGGAGTATATTTAGTCAACACTTTGATGCGACTTATGATGATGAACGTTGGCAAATGAAAACAAATGAACAAGGTCATCGGAAAATGGTGGAAGAGGCCTGTGAATTTGCCATGAAAAAAGCGGGCGTAAAAAATAAGGACATTGATTATTTTATGGGCGGCGATTTAGTGAATCAAATGACACCGACCAATTTTGCAGCTAGAGACTTAGAAATTCCTTTTATTGGACTCTTCTCAGCATGTGCTACCTCTATATCTTCAGTAATTATAGCGAGCCTTTTAACAGAAGTAGGTGCCGCAAACTTTTCTCTCGCTGGTGCATCCAGTCAACACAATGCGGTTGAGCGACAATTCCGTTATCCAATCGATTATGGTTCACAAAAGCCCCAAACTGCTCAATGGACGGTAACAGCTGCTGGATATGCACTAATTGGTAAACATCAAGAGGAATATCCTTCTATTGAAGCCGCAACTGTTGGAAAATCGGTTGATTATGGTATGGATGATCCATTTCACATGGGTGCAGCGATGGCACCAGCCGCTTTTCAGACGATCCAATCACATTTAGAGCAGCGTAATCAAAAAATTTACCACTATGATTTAATTTTAACAGGTGATTTAGGTCAACTTGGCTTAAAACTTTTAAAAGGCATGTTTGTTGAAAATGGTATCAAAAGTGAGGAGTTAAAACCTTTACGTGATGCAGGTGCCGAGTTTTATGGACAGGATGAGGCATTTCAATCCGGTGCAAGTGGTGCAGGTTGTTCAGCAGCTGTTTTTTTTAGTTATGTAATTCAACAGATGCGAGCAGGTACTTATAAACGAGTTCTTCTTGTGGCGACAGGAGCATTACTGTCTCCGCTTACTTTTCAACAGGGCGAGACGATTCCATGTACGGCACACGCGATTGAAATTACAATGAAATGAGGTAAAAGCTATGGTAATGACATTTGTATTTGCATTTTTTGTTGGCGGCATTATTTGTGCCATCGGTCAATTACTAATGGATGTTGGAAAATTAACGCCAGGACATACATTGAGTACTCTAGTCGTAATTGGTGCAATTCTAGACGGAATGGGCTTGTATGAGCCTCTCATTGATTTTGCAGGTGCTGGTGCAACAGTTCCAATTACGTCCTTTGGAAATTCTTTAACGCATGGTGCACTTGCTGAAGCAGAGAGGCATGGGCTTGTAGGCGTGTTAACTGGGATGTTTGAAGTAACAAGCTCAGGAATCAGTGCTGCCATTGTCTTTGGCTTTATCGGAGCATTACTTTTTAAACCAAAAGGAAATGTTGACTAGACGAATACCCCACCCATTTTTACAACCAAAACATATTATAGGTTGTAGAAGGGAGGGGTATTTTTATGGGATATCAAGGCTGGGGCTCGTATGGAGGGCACTCTGATGGTTGCTACGGAGGAGATTACGGCGGATATTATGGCTATGGACATGGTCAGAGTTCAACGTTTGTTCTAATCGTTGTTCTATTCATTCTTCTAATCATTGTTGGTGCTACTATTATTTAACTTCTTTCAGCTGAAAGAAGTTAAAGCCTCCGGACGCAATTATGCCGAGGCATAATTGATTTAATTAATGTGACAGTCGATAAGAGGCTTTAGCTTTTCTTCAGAGTGCTTTATTTTCTGAATAAAGTTTAAAGCCTTCACTAATTTTCGAATGTTTTCATAAATTAATAATGGAAATAAATTTAAACTTTAACTGATAGGAGGGGGAACATGAATCGCGGATTTTTTAATTCAATTGAACAAAAAACTGGGGTATCGATGGATGAAATCTTCGCATTAGCAAATGCAATTCAACATGCTGATTTTACAAGTGAAAAACAAGTAAGAAAAATCGTACGACGCGTAAGTAAGGTGTCCAATAGACAAATTACGCAAGAGCTTGAAGATAAGTTAGTCCAATCTATTATTCAAGATGGTGCTTCACTAGACTTCGATAAAATTACTAAGATGATGAAATAATTTGATATATTTAAAAGGTTGGTTAAATGGACTTTCATTTATAAATCAACCTTTAAAGCTTTGTAGAAAAATAAAAAAAGGTGTTACGATATGCCGTAGCATTATCGTAACACCGATTTGAATTAAATCGTTTTTTCCATAGCACGATGTGGGATACCAGCATCCATAAATTCGGGAGATGTTACCGCATAGCCAAGCTTTTCATAAAAAGGAATGGCATAACTTTGTGCGTGGAGTTTTAGCTTTTTCTTATTTATTGAAATAGCGTACTTTTCCATTTCCTTCATAATTAAAGCACCTAGTTTTTTGCCTCGCTGATCTTGTAAAATACAGACACGTTCAATTTTTGCAGCATCGTCCATGATATTGCGTAAACGTGCAGCACCTACAGGGGCATTGTCTTCGTACATAATAAAATGCGTTGCGGATGCATCCTCGGCATCACATTCTAAATGCAGCGGCACACCTTGCTCTTCAACAAAAACCTGTTTGCGAACTGCGAAAGCATCCTCGTGCTCTTTTGCTGTTTCCACAATCTTAACGTTGTACAAGGATTACTCAGCTCCTGACAATCGGAATGTTTCATATGTTGTCCACGAGCCATCTTCCAATTGGTATAAAAGATGAATACGATCAATTGTATCTTTTTCGTCTACGCCTGTCATACGTAATTGCCCAAAGATGTCATCATGCTCGGAATCCGTCATTTTTTGAGCAATCGTGATATGCGGTACAAATACGTGTTTTGACTCACCAAAAGATACTTTTTCTTCAAGTGCTTGGTGGAATGCCGTTAATTGTTCAGTTGGTTCAATGCGGAAATAAATCGCATTTGTTGTTGGGAAAAATGAACTTATGCGTGATGCATGAATGTTTAAAGGTGCATAGTTGGCAACAAGTTCATCTAATTGCTTTATAATAGATTGAATATCATCTTCTGTCGCATCAAAACTGTCCTTTAATGTTATATGCGGAGTAATTTTCGCATAATGAGGATCGTATCGTTTGCGATACGTATTCGCTAAATCTTGCAATTTTTTTGATGGAAATGCCACAATACCGTACTTCATAGGCCATTACCTCCCGAAAGTAAACAATTTTTTATTTAAGTATAACAGAAATTTCCGATTTCGTAATTTGATTCGTCTATATTAATTGAAATTTTCAATTAATGCGCGACGTAGATCAGGTTTCCAATATTTCCATGTATGATTGCCATTGAATTCTTCATAGAATATAGAAAATCCTTTGTCTAACATGAGATTATGAAGCTGACGATTTGGTGTTAAAAAATCTTTAATGGTTTTATCCATTGTAACAACTTTATCTTCTTCTTTTCCAACAATATGGTAAATAGAAATTGCGCCTGGATCTTTAAAATTCTCTACAGCTTGCAAAACATCTTCATCAACATACGGTGATTGTAAAATAACCTTGCCGAAAATACTTGGATATTTTAATGCGGCCATTAAGGAAGCGGTAGCAGCCATTGAGTCACCAATAACTCCACGACCCATTCCCATTTGATAGGTTGCATATTCAGCGTCTAAATAGGGCACAAGCTCATGTGCTAAAAAACGAAGATATGCTTCATGTTGCTCCCCACTTGGAATATATTTAAGACGTCGATCCTTTATGTCCTTATAAGGAACGAATGCAATGATTAAATTTTCGATTTCATAGTCATCGATAAGTTCATCAGCAAGTTTTGTAATACCTCCAAGTTGGAAATAATCTTTGCCGTCTGATGCAATTAAAATATTATATTTATATAGTGGAGAATAATTTGCAGGAACATAAATATAGAGCAATAATTCCTCCTGTAAAGCTTCACTATAGAACTTTAAATCTTGTACAGTTCCCTTATCCAATGATGACACTCCTTCTCATGTTTGTATCGAAATTGTACCATATAGCTAAAGTAAAGGTATAATAGGTTGGGCTAGCACTATTCTAGCAATCAAATCGAAGTGAGGGATAGTTATGCATGATAAAAGTACTCGCATACACTCGGATGAAGTAGCGAAGGCAGCTCAAGCTGCACTCATTCGTCGTGGTGTATCACTAGAGGATATTGCTAAAATCGTTTATGAAATGCAAAAATCCTATAATGAAGGTTTAACATTAGACCACTGTGTTCATTCTGTTGAGCGTGTATTACGTAAGCGTGAAGTTCAACATGCTTTATTAGTAGGAATTGAATTAGATGAACTTGCAGAGAAAAAGTTATTGTCGGCACCGTTACAGCAAATTATCGAATCCGATGAAGGTTTATTTGGTGTGGATGAAACAATCGCACTTGGATCTGTTTTTACATACGGTAGCATAGCGGTAACAACCTTTGGTCACTTAGATAAGCAAAAAATCGGTATTATTAAGAAGTTGGACACAGAACCTGGGCATCATGTAAATACGTTTTTAGATGATTTGGTTGGCAGTATCGCTGCTTCTGCCGCATCACGTATTGCCCATCGTATGCGTGATTTGGAGGAAGAGGGCGAGACATTTGCAGATATTGAACCCGAAGATCTAGGACCAAAACCAAAATCACATCATGAGATTTAATAGAGTATTAATAAAGATAACAGAGCCTCCTCGATAATATGAGGAGGCTCTACCTATTTAATGTTTATAAATTATTTTGTATACCATTTTAATCGTTATAGGCTTTTAAATATTCTTTTACCTTTTTACTGTCTGCTTCAAGCTTTAACCCAGTATTAATGAGTGGTGAAACAGTGGATACAGCAGGTTTTTTATTGCCTTGATAGTAGCTAATAAATTCATCTTGATTAATAGAGTAAAGAATCGCTTTACGTAGGTCTACTGATTCCGAAACAGGGCGACCAGATGTATTCATTTGTAGGTATGATACAGCATTACTATCAGCAGTATTTAACGTTAGTTTCGTATCAGATTTTACAATGTCTAGTTTTGTTTCTGGTACTGACTGAAGAACATGAATCTCACCATTACGTAATGCTGATAATGCACTATCGTTATCAGCGATAAAACGAACATTAATTTTTGCGATCTTCGGTTCATATTCACTACCTACACGGTAAGCAGGATTTTTCACAAATTGTGCTTCATAATCATTTTTCTTTATAAGAATGTAAGGTCCACTAGCGTATAGATGGTTGTTATATGTTGCTGTGCCTTCCGTCACTGTAGCTTGATCACCATAGGCAATATCCTTGTCTGGATTATAGGCTGCTACATCATATGTGTTAATGCTTGTTACTTGTTTTTCAGAAACGATACCACCAGATTGGTGTGCTAAATAATTTAACACTTGTGGGAATGGTGTTGGTGTTGTAATTTTAACAACTTGGTATGCTCCTGCTGCATTATTCACTGTCCCTTTATCTTTTGCTAATTGCGTTACAGAAGCAGGGAGGTTTGGGGATAATGCATCTAATACAGACTGATCTGAGCCTGCAACTTTTTTCTTTTGTAATTCAGCTAAGTCAGAAACGATTTCGACTGTTTCGATATTTTCATGAAGACTATATGTGCGATGGTCTGGAACTGACTTTGAATCTTTTGCACGATTTAATGAGAATACAACGTCTTCTGCTGAAACCAATTCACCTGTATCAACGGCAGCACCATCTTTTACAGCAGCGAAGTTAAGATCATCACGTAAAATGAAATAATATTCTTGGTTCCCTTCAGCAATAGCATGATTATAAGATAATGAACCATCAGAAACGACTTCATCTGTATCTGTCAAGTTTACAAGTCGTACATACATATTTGTATTTAATGTATTAATAGAACCGTCATTCCCTTTAATAGGATCAAGAGATGTTAACGAATCTATTGTTTGATGTAAAATCAACGGTTCAGTTGCATTTTTGGATGGATCATTGAATTCGATATTTTCCCATACTTGCGCACGAGATTTTGGTAGATGTACAGTTTTTGGGTTTACTAATTCAGAGTATATGCCTTGATATTTATTTGAAATATATAAAGGCGCAATATAAGCTTGATCGAATACTAAAAGCTGTTCTAATTCTTTATATTTTGCAGCGGCTTCATCACCTGTCAACGTACTCGCTTCCTCGATGAGAGCATCTAAACTTGAATCAGATACAATACTATAGTCACCGCCTGTTTTAAATAAACCACGAACAGCATAATCAGGGTTTCCTGTAACTGTTGTCCAGCTAGAAAGAGCTAAATCATAATTGCCAGCATCTTTTTGTGCTGAAAATGAACCATAATCAGGTTGAATATTTAGTTTAACTTCAAAGCCATTTTTAACTAGTTGATCACGAACAATATTCATATCTTCCTCAGAATCGGCCATCCCTAATATTTCAACTGTCTTTTTACCTTTTTCTTTTGAATCTTTACTACCTTCTACTTCAGTTTTTGTCTGTACACAGCCTGCTAATGCTAAGACGGCAATGAATAAGAATACAAGTAATCTTTTCATGTAAGAACCTCCATAATTAATTTGATTTTGGATCGAAAGCATCTCGTAACCCATCTCCTAAGAAGTTAAAGGAGAGAACAAGAAGCATAATACAAAGACCTGGGAAAATAGCGACATAGGAATGTGTTTCCAGGTACGTACTACCGACTTTTAGAATATTGCCCCATTCAGGAATGTGTGGCTCAATGCCGAGTCCTAAAAAACTTAAACTACTTGTTGAAATTACAGCACCACCAATAGTTAATGTTGCTTTGACAATCATCGGTGCTAACGAGTTAGGAACAATATGTTTAAAAATGATTGCAGCATCAGATGCTCCTAACGCTCTGGCTGATTCTACGAATTCGAGATTAGAGAGCTGCATTACATTAGCGCGCATAGTACGAGCATAAGTTGGAATGGCTCCAACACTTAGTGCGATGATTAAATTCATAGTATTGGCACCAAACGCTGCGATAATAGCAATAGCTAGTAGAATTCCAGGAATGGCATATAAAATATCAAGACTTCGCATGATTATATTGTCAGTTGCTTTCCCGTAATAACCGGAAAATGCTCCAAGGGCTCCGCCGATTAATGCAGGTATGATTGTTGAGAAAAATCCGACAATAAGCGATATTTGTGCACCGAAAACAATGCGAGAAAATAAGTCACGCCCGTAATTATCGGTCCCTAGCGGGTATTCTAACGAAGGAGTTTGTAACAATGCCCCATAGTTATTTTCAATAGCGAAGTCATAGTCAAATGTCCAAGAGCTTGTAACGGACAAAGAAAACATAAGCACTATGAAAAATAATCCGAAGACGGCCATCGTATTGCGTAAAATCTTTTCCAAAATTCTCTGCCATTTTTCAATTGTAGAGGGATTCGCCTTTCGAGCTTTTTGAATAAGGCTATACCCTAGCAATGTTGCAAATAGATTGCCAGTCAATGAGGCAATGAGCAGCAAAATGCCAAGTAAGAGCATCCATTTTGGCGCAGCCTCGGAAGTCACAAATTTTGAACATAGTATTAACATCACGATATAAAAGATTGCAAGGAGTAAGAAAAGACCCATTGCAAGTAAATAAGTATCTGTGACGTACGGTTTAAATAAGTTCAGTGCTGAAATACCGATAATAAAAAGCTGAGTGATCAATGCATAAGCAGCAAAAGTATATTCAGCTGTCTTACTTTTTGAAATAAGTAAAAAAGCAAAAGATGTAGAGAAAATATTACCTGAAACGATTGTCAATAACAGTGGATAACCAAGTAATCGAGTGCTTTTTCGTATGTCACTATAGCTTGCTAAATCCTGTTTAATGCGTAAAGTCAGGAAACCGACATAAGCTGTGGTTATTGCATAAATGACAAAAAAGATTAGGACGATTGGTCGCCAATTTTGAGTAGAAAAATTATAGCTATAAGCTAGAAACAATAAAGAAAACAGCAAGGAAAAGACAAGTGTAAAATGTGAATTGACATATTCCTGTGTTATCTTCAAAAGTAGTTTGACATGTAAGCTGTTTTTCACGGGTGATCCCCCCTTTAAGACTTCTTCATTTTCGAGCGAATGCGTGGATCGAAAAAGGCATACATAATATCGATGAATAAATTTACGATCGAAATTGTAATAGCAATATAGACGACCCCACCGAGGATAGCGGGAATGTCCGGAATAAACTGCTTATCAACAATATAGCTACCGATACCACTAATATTGAAAACTTTTTCTGTAACAGATGCCCCACCTAACATTCCACCAAAAAGAAGTCCAATCACTGTAATAATAGGAATCATGGCATTGCGAATAGCATGCTTTGAAATCACTTTAAATTCATTCAAGCCTTTAGCTCTCGCTGTAATAATGTAATCCTCATGTATCACCTCAAGCATACTGGATCTGGTCATACGCGCAATGGAAGCCGTAATGGATGTTCCTAAGACGATAATTGGCATTATTAAAGAAAGCCAGTTTTGAGGATTATATGTAGCTGGGAACCATTGCAGCTTTAATGCAAACGTTAAAATAAATAGTAAACCTTGCCAAAAGCTTGGAATGGATAATCCAATCAAGGCAATGAACATAAATGTATAATCCAAATATGAATTTGGACGAACAGCGGAAATAATGCCAACCGGAATTGCAATAGCGATAGCCATTAATAGTGATAGGATGGCTATTTCAAGTGTGACAGGAAACTTGTTTACAATGCTATGTGTAATAGTTTCTTTCCCTGCAAAGGAAGTACCTAAATCAAATGTGAAGAGACCAGATAATGCATTCCATAATTGAGATAAATACGGCTGATCCAAGCCATGAATATGATTAAAGTTAGCAATTTGCTCAGGCGTTGCCGCAACACCAAGTAAGTTTCTCGCTGGATCGAATGGCGATAAATATAAAATTGTAAACACCATTGTTGCGACACCTACAATAACAATGAAACTTTGTAGTATTCGTTCAATGATAAATTGTAGAAATGGATTCGCACATAATAGGAGGACTACATAAAATAAAACAGCTGGTAAAAAAGTAAGAGCAACGAAGTTTTTATTTTTAAGTTGCTGACTAAAAAATTGTAAATAGGATGGATCGTCTAAACCATCCTTCAGTAAATCTTGCTCTACTAACTGCTGTATTTTTGATTCTGCTAATTTCGAAGCAGTTTCCTGTAATTGTTTTTCTGACACAAATTCATGAAAGAACTTAGCTTTGGCTAATTCTTGCTCAGCAAATTTAAATTGCCATTGTGCGAACAAACCCTTTTCTTTGTAGTACTGACTTCGTAGCTCAAAAGCTTGGCGGTATTGATGTGAATGTTTTCTTTTCCAATAAGATAAGTATGTAAATGGATGTACTAAAATACTTAAAAGAAAGAGTAGTACATTGTAAGACTTATGGTGCATGAGCTTTTGATAAACTGAAAAAAAGAATACATGTTCCTTAGTTGTAGAATGATCTTTTGAAATAATCATGCATTTCCTCCAGACGTAAATAAAATAATAGATTCCAAAGTGTGGACAAAACAACATCAACACATGCGTAGTAGCCGACTCATTTTTGTAAGGCCCTATTGAACAGATTGCAGGATGAAAGATTCAGCATTATTATATTGTATAATTCCTATCAGTATTGTAAAGTATGGATTATACAAATAATTAAGTCAATCACAAAATTTACAAAAGGATGGATTGAATGAGTGAAAAGCTTCTAGAAATAAGCGATCTTCGTGTATCTTTTATTACGGGAGAAACAGAATTTGAAGCCGTTAAAGGCGTTAACTTTCATTTAAATAAAGGTGAAACACTCGGAATTGTAGGAGAGTCAGGTAGTGGGAAAAGTGTAACGGCTCGTTCAATTATGCGTCTATTACCATCACCACCTTCATTTCTAAAGTCAGGAAATATTTTATTTAAAGGACAAGAGATTACTTCATTGAGCGAAAAACAAATGGAGACGATCCGAGGACAAGATATTAGTATGATTTTTCAAGATCCAATGACATCTACAAATCCAACTATTCGTATTGGAGATCAAGTAGCTGAAAGTTTAATAAAGCATCAGTCAATGTCCAAAGCTGAGGCTTTTAAGCAAACAATAGAGTTATTAAAGCTTGTAGGTATTCGACATGCAGAAGAACGATATAAACAATATCCGCATGAGTTTTCAGGAGGAATGCGCCAACGTGTTATGATTGCCATGGCACTTGCCTGTCAACCATCTTTACTAATTGCAGATGAACCGACTACAGCCCTTGATGTAACTATTCAAGCGCAAATCCTAAAATTAATGCGAGACATGCAAAAAAAGATGGGCACCTCAATCATATTAATTACGCATGATTTAGGTGTTGTTGCTGGCATGTGCGATCGAATTATTGTTATGAAGGAAGGGGAGATTGTTGAGCAAGGTACAACGGAGGAAATCTTTGAAAATGCTCAACATCCTTATACTAAAAAACTATTGAATGCTTTACCAAAGCTCCATGAGAAAAAGCAGCCTAAACAAATTACGAATGTACAGCTTGAAATAGATAAAAATAAACCATTAATAGAAGTGACTCATCTTTCAAAGGAGTTCGCATTAGGGCATGGTCAAACGGTAAAGGCCGTCAACGATTTATCATTCCATATATACCCAGGAGAGACCTTAGGTTTAGTAGGTGAATCGGGCTCAGGAAAATCTACGACAGGTCGAACGATTTTACAGCTTCATCAGCCTACGAATGGAGAAGTTTTATATCAAGGTGTACCAATTACAAGACTAACGAAAAAGCAGCTTAAAGCCATGCGGCGTCATATGCAAATTATTTTCCAAGATCCATATTCCTCGTTGAATCCTCGAAAAAAAATAGTAGATATTATTGGGGAAGCTCTAGATATTCATAAACTCGTTAAAACGAATGAAGAGCGTCATCAGCGTGTGGAGGAATTACTTGAACTTGTAGGTTTAAACAAAGAACATGCGATGCGGTATCCGCATGAATTTTCAGGTGGACAACGCCAACGTATTGGCATCGCAAGAGCTTTAGCAGTGGAGCCAAATTTTATCGTTTGTGATGAACCACTTTCAGCCCTTGATGTTTCTATTCAAAAGCAGATTGTAGACTTGTTAAAGGATTTACAGCAGCGCCTAGGATTGACATACTTATTTATTGCTCATGATTTATCTATGGTTAAACATATTAGCGATCGTGTAGCAGTCATGTATGGAGGGAAGATTGTAGAACTTGCAGAAAGTGAGGAGCTGTACACCAATCCACAGCATCCGTATACACAAGCTCTATTACACTCAATACCAATTCCAGATCCTGCGATAGAAAAGAAAAAATATATGGATACCGAACATATAGACAAACAAACGCATTATGAGACAGAAAATAGTCAGCTTGTGGAAGTTTCTCCAAACCATTGGGTTGCTGTTGCAACTACATAGCTTGAATGTAGTAGCCTGATATTTTACAATAGAATCATCGTGAAACTTTTAAGGATTCTTTTAGAAGCTTCCTTAAAATGTAATAAAGATGAAGTTGTGAGGGAACTACTACATGAAAATGCAAGATATAAAAACGTTAATTACGAGTGGTACAATCATTCTTGCTGTTGTATTGTATATGATTTTTGGCAGATCACCAGCCAAAGAGAAGGATACAACATCAACTAACCAAGATAGTACTATTTCTATTGAACAGGTTGAAGAAAAAACGGGAAATAAACGCTTTGATGTAGATTATATTAAAGCATATGATGGTGATACGATTCAGACGACAATTAATGGCAAGAAACAAAAAATTCGCCTATTGATGGTAGATACACCAGAGATGAATTATAACAAAGGTGAAGCACAGCCTTATGCTGAAGAGGCAAGGGACTATACGATTAAATTGCTACAAAACGCCAAAAAGATTGAAGCGGTTTACGATGTTGGACCAGAAACAGATCATTATGATCGTTTATTAGCCTATGTCTTTATTGATGATGTAATGCTACAGGAATCCTTACTAAAAGAAGGGCTTGCAGCAGTGCGCTTTATTCATAAACCAAACAATACGTTTGAGGATGAATTTAGAGAAGTCCAGCAAGATGCGGAAAAAGAAAAATTAAATATTTGGTCACGTGAAAATTACTTCCAAAAAGATGGCTTTCATCCAGAAGTATTAAAATAAACGTTATCAAACAAGGGGACTGTCCAAAAAGGCAAGAAAAAATGCCTTGAGGACAGTCCTTTTTTATTCAAAACAAGTAGCTGTACATAAAATGTAGCTTATGAGTCTGTCAAAAAGCTTTTATAACCCAACGGAAATGTTAGATATTAACAACTAAACATTACCATTAAATAGTGAGTGTAAACAGTGATAATATATTGGATGTCTTTGGGGATATATCAAAAATTTATATTTACTCAGTAAATATCTCGGCTATGTAATGGGGTTGGAATAGTGCTTGCTTGATGTCGCGTGGATTGTGTTGGTGATTTTTACTTTTATTGTGAGTTGAAAAATAGAGAAGATGATATCAAAAAATGAGGGAGCATATCAAGATGATAGATGACTTACTATCAGACCTACTATCAGGATTAGTGCCTATAGGAAATACTGCACTAAATACTAAGAAAATTGATAAAAACATAAATTATTTATTAAAAGACAATTGGTTTAAAGAACTATATGAAAATGAAAAGTATAGACGGTTACTATATACGAATAGAAAAGTTAGAGGTTATTTAGAGAGTAAAAGAAGAGTAGACAAACTATTAGTAGATGATAAAAAAAGAAAAGAATTGAAAGAAATAATGGAGAGTCAATTAAAATATTAGAGAAGCGAACATGGAATGTAACTGTAAACCTAACAATATTAAATCAGGGAGATGAATTTGAGGATATTTTAAAAAAAGTTTTTAAATAGTGGGTGAAATGAAAATGAAAAAAGCATTTAAACGATATAATAGGTTACTATGGAAGATTGAGTTTTTAAGTTTGTTTCGCTTTAAACAGAATGCAATAGAACTATTATCAAAACATTTAAATCAATATGAATATCCAATAGAAATAGAAGCAAGTGGATTAGTTCGATTAGGTCATTTATATGCAGATTTAAAAGATTTTGAACAAGCTGCAGCAATGTATCATAAAGCATATCTTTTAGGTCAGGAGTTGGAATTTCGATATAATTCCACTGAAAAAAAGATCTTAAGTATCTTTCAAAAGGCAGATCGTCACGATTTATATGCATACTGATATGAAGATTTTTTGAATAGAAGTAAATATGATAAGAGATTTAAAAAATTACAAAAAAATGAAATAATGCTTTTAAAAAGAAAATACAGTGAAAATTCGACTTTTTGAGTTTTGTGAATTAGAGAAACATGAGATTTGTGATTTAACAATCTCATGTTTTTTCATTTCAATAATAATTTAGCTTGCAAAATACATATATTTTTGTATATATTGTATATAAAGTATATACACAACATTTCTGGCGCGGAATTTTCAGACACACTTTAAGCATTGTAAATAAATCAACTAAAATGTTCTTAGGGGGAAATTAATATATGAAATGGATACTGTATGTACTCGCAGGCTGGTCAACGTTAGTCACTGGTTTGTTCCTAGCTTCTCTTTCCAGTAATCATTTGATTCAGGGTCTTGTGATGAGTGGATTGGTTATTCCTATTATTTTGTATTTATATCAGCATGTATATCGACTGACTGGAGTTAAACCAAAGGCGCCGGTATATTCTTGGAAAAGGCTACATCATTTTATTTCAGGAGTTATCTTGGCGATTGCACTGGCTTCATTGGGCTTCTTCATAGGCAATTTTCAAGGGTGGATAGACTTTGAAAAATGGCATTCCTCCGAACTGTGGTTTATTGCTCTAACTTTGAATATTTTATTTGCTTTTTTTTATGAAGCTTTACCAGAGGAACTTGGATTGCGAGGTATGTTATATGATGTCTTACGCTATCGATTCACCGCTTGGTTATCCGTACTACTTCAAACCTTACTTTTTGTAGCATTCACTATAGCAGTTGGTCAGATTCAAGTGCTTTTTGGACTTGCTCCAGGCGTATCCATTAACGTCTTTTATATCATATTAATTTTTTGTTTCGGAATATGTTTACAGTTGCTCCGTCTATGGACAGGAAGTCTCTGGACATCAATTGGTTTTCACCTCGCCTACTTAGAAATCATGAGGTTTGCAGTTGCTCCACATCTAAAAGGCGTACCTCCAATCATAACTTACCACGAATCAGTGCCTGGAATCGGCACCTTAATCTCTATTTGTATGATGATTATTGGGGGCATTCTTGTATCACTCATTATATTAGGTGTGAAGTTTTTTATAAGGAAAAGTATATGATTTGAGCTGAATCGCTTTCATAAAACATGTGCTTCATGCCCAACATTTCACACAATTGCGATATAAAACAAAAAAAGTCGTTTCCATATCGTACTGGAAATCGACTTTTTTAGGTAAAATCTGCAAAGGAAATGGGTTTTGACGTTTGACCTAATTCTAAAGATAGAATCTTTACGTTCCAATTATCATCAACTAAAATGCAGAAGGTAATGTTGTTTTTAACGCTATTCTTCATATGTAAATTCACTAGACGAGTTTATAAAACTTGCCATTTGTACTAGTTTACATCTTTTGTCCATTCTGAAACTTTATCTTCATTGTCTTTGATCCATTTTTTTGCTGCCTCTTTAGGATCATCGCCTTTCATAATATCAAACATAACACGTTCAATATCTTCTGGAGTCCAGTGGAAGTTTTTTAGAACACTATACGCTCCCGGATCATCTTCTTTCAATCCGTTACGTGCAAATGTACCAATATATTCTTCAGTTCCGTATATACCTTTAGGATCGTCCAAATATTTTAAATCAAATGCGTTAAACTTCCAGTGTGGAGACCAACCGGTCACGATGATTTCTTCATTATTCGCAATCGCTTGAGTAAGAGCTGCTGTCATTGCGCCTGCAGATGAGGTAACTAAATTCCAGCCTTCTAGGTTTTTATATTCTTTATAAGCATTTTCTGTAGTTGCTGTCATATTTGCTCCTGGATCAATGCCCGTGATCGTTTTACCAGCTTCATCTGTTAAATCTTCGATAGAATTTACGTCCATATAACTTGGGACAACTAAGCCAATTTTTGCACCTGCTAGGTTTTCACCCAAGTCGTCTATTTTATCCTTGTACTTCTTAACTTGTGGGGCATGTGTTTGTGGTAGCCAAGCTGATACCATGCCATCGACCTCTCCTTTAGCAAGAGCCTCCCACATAATTCCGTTATCCAGTGGTGTTAGTGTTACATCATATCCTAAATTTTCTAGAACTTGACCTACTACGTTTGTAGAGGCAATTTCAGTATCCCATTCAACATAGGCTAAGTTCACTTCATTTTTGTCTTTATTTTTCGTATTTTCACCTTCTGAGCTACAAGCAGATAATATTAACATGACTGCTAAAGCCAATCCTATCTTCAATAATTTACTGAATCGCATAAGATCTCCCTTTCTTTATTATAGGATGATATGTATCTAAAAATTAACAAGTAACAACTTAAAGTTATCAAAAGGTTGTTACTTTTGTCAAATTGGCTTCAAAAGGATGATATATCAAGTATGCATAGGGATAATTGTAGCTGTAGCTTTGCTTTCGCTACAGATAAACAATAATTACTGAAGTGACAACATTTGTTGGAACGATGAAGTTCTCTATGCTAGAAATACAAAAAGCGATTGAAAATGTATCTACTATCGCGATAGAGTCATCAGATCATTCAAATAGTATTTCAGAAACATTACTAGCTATACAGCATGTAGCAGAATCATCTGTTCAAACTGCAAGTATCGCTGAAAAAATTTCTCAACAATTAAATAATTTCAAGCTATAGAGTAGTAAATAGTATCCGCGTGGTAAGACGTTGAATAAGTTAATTTAAGTCTCCCGCGGGTAATCCCGTTCCCTCCGTAAGCAAATCCTTTCAAAGTATGAATGAACAAAATTTTTTTCCTTTCATATCATATGTGAGAATGAATTTTACATTATTGAGGAGGAAAGGAATGCATTGGATAGCCATCATTCTTATTGGAATAGCTGCCAACTTAGATAATTTAGGAATTGGTCTCGCTTATGGTATTAAGCGAGTGAAAATACCCGTATTATCCAATGCGGTTATTGCCCTTATTTCAATGATCGTCACATACGTTGCAGTTACAGCTGGGAGCGTAGTTATTGATTATGTCTCTCCAGATTTCGCAAATTTAATAGGAAGTCTTTTGCTTTGTGTTATTGGGATATGGACTTTATTATCTAGTCGCTTTTCTAAACAAGGAATATTAGAAAACCCTGAAGTATTTGATGAGGATAAAAATTATATCATTTCATTTCGAGAAGCAATGACGCTCGGCTTTGTCTTATCGGCTAACTGTTTAGCCGGCGGAATAGCCCTTGGAGCCAATGGTATTTCTGCAATATGGACAGTAATTTCTATCGGTTTCTTTTCGTTCATAACAGTAGGTGCGGGTGTTCACTTTGGCGGTTTACTGACAAAGACATTCATAGGAAAACACTCAACCGCAATTTCGGGGTGTTTACTAATTCTTATAGGAATCATTGAAATAATTTCTTGAATATACTAGATTTCTAGTTGAGATTAATGAATAGAAAGAGTGCTTTTCTATTAAAAATAGGAAATATCACATATTTTTCATGTGATATTTTCTTTTTTTAAGGTAATTTTGACGTATTGTGGACAAGTTTGGATTTGAGGTTGACATTCACTGGTATTAACACGTATTCTTGGTAATAGAGATTCAATTGAGAATGATTTTCATTCTGTGGAGTGCTTTCAATCATGTATTTATGGAATTGAATTTTTTTATTATTTTTTAGAGGAGGCGTACAACACATGAAGAAATTAATGATGTTCGTTATGCTTGTAACTTTGTTTGTATGTAACTTTGCGTTACCGCAAGCGTCTGCCCAACTAGCTGACGGCACACATTCGATACAATATCAGGTCAATAAACCTGAAAGTAACTCTGTATCCATTGCGAATGATTATTTTCTAAAACCAGCAAAGGTCACATTGAAAAATGGAACAGCTACTGTACAAATTACATTGAAAAATAGTGCATGGATTACAAAGTTCCAACCACCAGGTGGAGCAACTGTAGTAAGTGAAGATAAAGCAGCTGATACTCGTACCGTACAATTTACAGTGAAAGATTTAAAGAAACCAGTTGTAACTGCTATGAAAATTGATATTGACGATATTAATTATCATCACGAATACAGCGTTTCACTAGTATTTGATGCGGCATCTGCAGGAAGCGCAACAGTAGCAAAAGCATATGAAACGAAAACGACTGATGCTTCAACGAAAGCATCTGATTCGAAAACGGCTAATGCTTCAACAAATTCTTCTGAAAGTCATGTGCCAAATCCACAAACAAGCGATGCAACACCATATGTATTGATCGTTGCATTAGTTGGATCAGCATTTTTACTTTATAGAAAAAAACTACAAACAAAAACGGAGGGTCAATAATGGCTAAAAAACGTCAATCACGAGCAACAAAAATAGTACTAGCTTCATTATTAGCAGCATCACTTTCAGTACCATCATTTGCATCTGCAAAGGTAGCTGAAGTAACGACTACAAATACTGAAGTAAAAGTAGAAGCTACTAAATCTGAGAATACTGGTACTATTGTAGATTTCCAAACTTTTAAGCCTGGAACAACAGAACCACAACCTGCAATTAGTTCTCATCTTGTAACACAAGGTACAATCGTTGAAAAGGATGGGAAATTTGAGGCGAAATTAACGGTAGCAGCAAAATCTGCCCCAATGATCGCAGGTTTACAAACAAAGCAAGGTGATAAGTTTGTAGATGCTACTGAAGTGAAAAATGCAGATGGAACAATTACATATAGTTTCCCGGTTGTAGCTGGAGAAGTATTATCAGCGAAAATCCACGTTGTCGTAGCTTCGGCTAATATGGACAAGTGGTATGATTTTGATTTAAAAGCAGTAGAAAATGGTAAATCTGAAGAGGTTAAAGAAGAAGTTAAAGTAGATGAAGTGGCTGTCACTGTTTACAAAAACGGTACTTCTGAAGAATCGATTATGAAGCAATACATTAAATCAAAAGTAGACGTATCAGTAGTAAATGATAAAAATATAGTTACTATGACGTTCCCTCAAGGTCAATATGTTAAAGGATTTAAAGTAGAGGGAAAAGAAGCAACTTTAGTAAGTGAAGACGATGCAACAAATACAAGTAAGTACTCATTTGAAGTGGCAGACTTAAAGAAACTTGTGAATGCACAGTTGCATATTGTTGTAAATGAGCCAGACAAAGGCGTGAACTATGATTCGAACCACCAAGTTCAATTTAGTTTTGCTGTGGAAGGCGCAGTGAGACCAGTGGTGAATCCATTTAAGGATATTAGTAATGATGCTAATAAAGATGCAATTCTAGCATTATATAGCAAGGGAATTGTTAAGGGTCATGATTTCTTTAAACCAAATGACAATATAACACGCTCTCAATTTGCGTTAATGATTGCTCGTTCATTAAATGTATCTTCAACAAAAGATGCTGGATTTAAAGATACAGCGAAACTTGATGCAGAACGTGTACAAGCAATTAATGCTTTAGCTGAAGCGGGAATTGTTATGAAAGCTGAGAACTTTAAACCAAATGACACACTTACTCGTCAACAAGCTGCAGTGATGATTTACCGAACAGTAACGCATGTTTCAGGAAAAGAAATGAACTATGGTGATTCAAGTTTGCCTTATTATGCTGATGGTGCAACTGTTAAAAGTGAAGAAGCAAGAAAAGCATTTGCATTTTTATATGCAGGTAAAATCATGAATGGATCTGTCGATGCTAAAGGTAAAACTGTTATTAATGCAAGTAGTCCATTAAAACGCACACATATGGCAAAAATATTAAATGGCTCATTACAATACATGAATAAATAATACGGTTACAGCAACTTCCTTTCTCACTTAATCGAGGAAGGAAGTTACTGTGTTCTTAAAGAATTTGGAGGAATTTACACAGTGATTAACAATAGAAAAATATTTCGAGTATTCGTGTTGAGTACTATTTTGCTGATGTTTCTCCCTCCATTTGTATGGCTTCAGGTAGAAGCTGAAGAATCTGTATTAGAAAATGGGAGCTATCAAGTTGAACTAAGTTTTTCATCTCTAGATGGAGGGAAAGACGATGTTTTTAGTGAATTGGCGACAATTGATGTGAAGAACGGTCAATATAGCTTGAATTTAACTATAAATCAAGCATTGAGTATAAGAGATATACATATCGAACAGCTGGAAAATGAGCTTTCGTCAAACGTTCAGACTGAAAATTTAGTTCAATTTGATGTCAAGGATTTACATCAGCCTATTAACATTAAAGGCAAGATGGCACTTTCATCATCTGAGGAATATTTTCCCTTTTCTCAGGATATTCAATTACAATTAACAACCCTTTTAATAATTGTGCCTAAGGATGAGGAAGTTATTCCGGAAAACGAAGTCATAGAATCTCCTTCAGACGAAATCTATGATAAGGAATGGTCAATGAATTACGTATTATTAGTAGATGGAAAAAACGAACAATCCATTATGAATACATATGTAAATCCTGTTGCAAAAATAAAAGAAAAAAACGGCAAATATTATGCCCACATGACAATTTTAAAATCTAATTGGATAACAGGATTGACTGTAGATCAACAAGGAAACCAAATGGAACCAAAGCTTATTTCACTTGTAGACAATACTAGAGTTGTTGAATTTGAAATTAGTAATTTTGAAAAGCCAATACGAATGTGGGTTAAAGTTGATATACCTGATATCTCTTATCACCATCAATATTTCGTAAATCTAAAGTTCAATCAACAGCAAGTAGCAAAGTTGTTAAATAAGCCTTCTACAAAAGAACCATCTAAGCAAGTAGCGAGTGAAAAGCCATCTGTTAATGTTAAAGAGGAAGTGAAAAAGGCACCTGTTATTGTTAAAGAGAGAGTGAAAAAGGTACCAGTGGTAACACAACATGAAACTGCGGTCAAACAGCCTCAGACGTCACGGCCACTGCCATCATTTCAGCCTACATTAACTGTGCCTAAGGAGGAGCGATTAGCATTTGATCGTACGCTTGATGCGCCTATTGAGGATGAAGAAGACGACAAGAAAGCTGATGTTAAAGAAGAAACTTCAAAAAAAATAACGAAGGATTCTAAAATCGATCAGCAGCTTGCTCGGCTGAACATTGTAAAGATAGTATTGCTAGTAGTAACTTGTCTTTTATCGGGCTTATTGCTCGTTCGCCGTTTTAAAAATTCAAGAAAAGATGTGACGGAACAGAAATAAGTGGGAGATGACTTTATGCGAAAGAATTGGAAATGTTGGTTGCACATGATGGCGCTTATGATATTACTTTTGGCAGTCGCTGGCTGTAGTGATGGAAATAAGCAACAAAAGTCAGAGACACCTAAGGAAAAAGCACAAACATCAGCTGAAACAACTGATGAGAATGAACTTCGTATTATTGCAGGAACGGTCGTTATTGCAGATATTCTAGATAAGCTTGAGTTGGACGCTATAGCAGTGCCTGAAACAGAAAAAACATTAGCAAAACGCTTCGATGAACTGCCTACTATCGGTAACGCAATGGAGCCAGATATGGAGATTGTTAAATCATTAAATCCAACTGATGTGTTATCAGTTTCAACGTTGGAGTATGATTTACAAGATAAATTCGAGCAGTTAAAAATACCGGTACATTTTTTAAATTTTCAAAGTGTTGATGCAATGCTCTCCGAGATTAAAGCACTTGGTGAACGCTATAATCGTATAGAACAAGCTGAGAAGTTAGTGAATGGATTACAAAAAAATATTGATGCTGTCCAAACAGTTGCTGAGAACAAAGAGGGACCTCGTGTATTAATTTTACTTGGCATTCCGGGTAGTTATTTAGTTGCAACTGAAAACTCCTATGCAGGAGACCTTGTGAAACGTGCGGGCGGTATTAATGTGATGGAGGGGCAGGACGCTGAATACTTGTCTTCGAATACTGAGTACTTGCATAGCAGTAATCCTGATATTATTTTACGTCTATCACACGGTATGCCAGATGAAGTAGTAAAAATGTTTGATGAGGAATTTAAAACGAATGATATATGGAAGCATTTTGACGCAGTAAAAAACGGCAAAGTTTATGATTTAGAGGAAGAATTGTTCGGTACTACAGCTTCATTACAAGTGCCACAAGCTTTAGGACAGCTAATGGAAATTTTCTATCGTAAATAGAAACTAGAAATGTCGCTCGTATCGCAAGTATAGCCTTGTTATAGAGCGCTTTTCTTATAATATTTTAAGCAAAGTTGTAGATGTACATATAACATGACGGAATTTGAAAAGAAAAGGGAAGTCCGGTATGACAAAAAAAATTGTAAGCTTTTCAATTGTAATTGTATTATTACTTGTCTCAGCAGTTTATGCAGCAACAACAGGTAGCATTAAAATGGGCTTTTTTGAATTTATAGGTGCATTATTTGATGAAGGAAATAGTCAAATGGAGGCTATCCGGGATTTGCGATTTCCACGAATCATTGTTGCGTTGTTTGCTGGTGCAGCACTTTCGGTTTCAGGGGTTCTATTACAATCAGTGATGCGTAACCCGTTAGCGGATGCAGGCGTTATTGGGATATCTTCAGGAGCGGCATTTGTCCAGCTCTTTATTATTTCCTTCTTTCCAGCACTATTTTTTATGACACCTGTATTAGCATTTATGGGTGGGGCATTTGCCTGTGCACTCGTCTTTGCGTTGTCATGGAAGTCAGGTTTAAGTCCGTTGAAGCTTATTTTAGTCGGAATTGCTATTAATGCAATGTTCACAGGGTTAACAGAGACTTTCATTAGTTTAGGTGGCTCATTGAATACTTCAGCTTCCAGCGTTATAGGGTCAAACTTAACGATGCGTACGTGGAAGGACGTATCAACAATTGTTACTTATGGTACTGTCGGATTAATAGCTGCCTTTGCGTTATATAGTTGGTGTAATCTCCTAGTATTACAAGACAAAACAGCAAAAAGTCTAGGCTTTCATGTAGCTCGTGCTCGTTTAATAATAGCTGCTGTCGCGGTACTATTATCAGCTGTTTCCGTTGTCGTTGCAGGAGTTATCTCGTTCGTCGGTCTGTTAGTGCCACATATTTCTCGTCGTTTAGTTGGACATGATCATAAGGTGCTTATACCTTTTACAGCATTAGCTGGAGCTTTATTAATATTAGTGGCAGATACGATTGGTCGCACCATGGCTGCACCACTTGAAATACCAGCTTCAACCATTATGGCGATTATCGGTGGACCATTCTTAATATTCCTATTACGAAAAGAGTGAGGAAACATGGAAATACAAGATATTATCGTATCACATGATAATACTCGAAATCATTTAGATGGTGTATCGACGACAATTCAAAAAGGTAAAATCACAACGATTATCGGTCCAAACGGCTGTGGAAAATCAACATTATTAAGTGTTATGTCCCGCAATAATATACCGATATCTGGGAATGCATCGTTAGAAAACAAAGATTTGGTGCACTATAAGGCAAAAGAGTTTGCAAAAAAACTCGCGATTGTTTATCAGCAAAATGATGTGCCAAAAGATTTAACAATAGAAAAATTAGTGAGTTTTGGACGTTTACCATATCGTACAATGTTAAAAAGAAATGAAGAGGAAGATGCCAAAGCTATTGAATGGGCACTTGCTTGCACGAACTTACTAGAAAAAAGAGATAACGATTTAGAGGCTTTATCAGGTGGGGAACGTCAGCGAGTGTGGATCGCTATGGCTTTAGCACAGCAATCTGAAATTTTATGTTTGGATGAGCCGACAACATATTTAGATATTTATTATCAAATAGAGTTATTGGAGCTTGTAAAGGCGTTAAATGAGGAACATGGCTTAACAATCGTTATGGTGCTTCACGATATAAATCAGGCGATTCGCTATAGCGATCAAATCATTCTGATGAAAGCTGGACAAATAATAGCTGAGGGAGCACCACGTAACGTCATTACAAGGGAAGTTATTAAAGAAGTCTATGGTGTTGAAGCCATTTTCAATGAGGATGAGCAGCATGGATTTTACATGGTTCCTCTTGGAATATAACTGGTGATACGATGAAAAAATGGACATCTAAGTTTTTAACATGTATATATTTAGCTATATTCTTATACTCAGGCTTTGCATTAGCCAAGTACTTATACACGTACTATGAGACTTCAAAATCACTGGAAGAAGCACAAACGATTTATCAATCAACATTGGCTTCTCTAGAAGATGAAGTGGAGGAAAGCTCATCAACGCCATTTACAATCCGTCCACAATTCAATGATTTACTATCGGTAAATAAAAATATTGTTGGTTGGATTTCTGCAGATGGGACAAAGCTCAATAATCCTATCCTACAAGCTGAAAATAATGATTTTTATTTAGATCATAATTTTAAAGATCGAGAAAGTCGTGCAGGCAGTGTATTTATGGACTATCGTAATAATGTGCAGGATATAAACCAAAATACTATTTTGTACGGCCATGCCATGAAGAATAGTACGATGTTTGGGAGTCTTAAAAGTTACTTAAAACAGCAATATGCAAACGAACATCCTGTCATTTATTTAGACACTCTGTATGAAGGCTATGATGTCGAAGTGTTTGCTGCTTATGAAACGACAATTGATTTTTATTACATTGAAACAGAATTTACGAACAATGATGCTTTCCTGAAATTTATAGACGAAATTCAAACACGCTCTGCAATCGAAATGAATGTAGAGATTGGACCAGAAGACAAAATTCTTACGCTATCCACTTGTAAGGATTCTGTCATGAGTGACGACCATCGTTTTGTCGTTCAAGGTAAATTAGTGAAACGCTGAGATAAGGAGCTTCCCATTTCATTGGGAGGATTCTTTTTTATTTATAGAAAATAGGTCTGCATAAAATTTCCGAGCTGGAGAAATCACTAAGGTAATACAAAGAACCGCTAAGGTAGAAAAAAATTTATAAATAATAACTTGACGTAATTTAATTATTAATATATAGTAGGTTACATAAAGTAATTGATTACTTTTCGTAACTAATATGTACGAAAGAAGTAACTACAAATGTTTATCCCTTATATTTTGGAGACATAATTAATGTAGTTGCTTCATATTTTAACATATATCTCGAAATCGAGATAAAATAATTTATTTTATTGGAGGAATTTAAAATGGCAAAATGGAATATTGATTTAGGACACTCAGCAATTAACTTTCAAGTAAAGCACATGATGGTATCAAAAGTAAAAGGTGTATTCGATACTTATTCAGCAACTATTGAAGCAGCAGATCTTGCAGATTTAACTACAGCAGACATTAGCTTTACAATTGATGCAGCTAGCATTAACACACGTAGTGAAGATCGTGATAATCACTTAAAAGCAGCTGATTTCTTCGATGCTGAAAAATATCCAGCAATTACATTTAAATCAACAAATATTGCAAAAAAATCAGGTGATGAATATGCGATTACAGGTGATTTAACAATTAAAGACGTAACGAAACCAGTAACATTTAATACTGAATTTAATGGTAAAGGTACAAATCCATGGGGCCAAGAAGTTTATGGCTTTGAATCTACAACATCAATCAATCGTGAAGAATTTGGCTTAACTTGGAATGCTGCTTTAGAAACTGGCGGTGTTCTAGTTGGTAAAGACATCAAAATTACAGTTGAACTGGAAGTAAACCCAGCTTAACTTCTTTCACAAATAGAGGAACTCAGTCTAAAAACGCCACGTCCTGTGGCAACGACTGAGTGACCAACATCATGTTGGTGCTGACGCTACGCTAGCACTGCGCTTTCGCGCAGAAAACATTTGTTGGCCCAAAGCCTCTAGCGGATGTCACACAATCGGAAAGGAATTCTTTGTGCTAGCACAAAGTCGATTCCGGACGCAATAATGCCTAGGTAGAATTGATTTCTGTAAAAAGTGCTCGATACATATCGAGCACTTTTTTTTATCTAGAATCCCGTCCAAAAAATAACACGATAAATAAGCTACTTGCATAATTTTAGGAATTACTGCATATAAAACATCATATAGTTTTTGGGGGCGATGGGATGAATGTATTAGTGACAGGTGGATATGGTTTTATTGGTAGTGCAGTCGCAAGGCGTTTTTTTGAAGAAGGTGCAAATGTTTGTATTATTGATAATTTAAGTACAGGCCATTTACGTAATGTCGACTTTGAGCATAAATCTTATCTTTTGAATGTAGAAGATGAAGTTTGTGAGCATCTCTTTAGAGAAACATCATTTGATGTGGTCATCCATTGTGCAGCGCAAACGAGTGTCCAAAAATCGATACAAGAGCCAGTAAAGGATGTTTTATCGAATATCGTAGGGCTTAGTCAGATGCTCTTTTTATCGTCAAAATATAAGGTAAAGCATTTCGTTTTCGCCTCGTCAGCAGCTGTTTATGGAGATAGTCACTATCCTCCAATAGAAGAAACAGATGTTAGTGAACCGATTTCGATGTATGGATTAAACAAAAGTATTGGTGAGTCATACTGCGAAAAATGGCAAAAAGATTACCGTTTACCAACATTAATTTATAGATTTGCTAATGTATTCGGTCCAGGACAACGTATGCAGGGCGAAGCAGCGGTTATTCCTTGTATGCTAAAAAGCAGTATAGAAGGAAAGCCCTTTACAATTTATGGTGATGGAGAGCAAACAAGAGATTTCATATATGTAGAGGACATTGCGGATGCTATTTATGCCGGTGTACAGGCTAGATTACAAGGCATTTATAATGTATCAACGAATGAGGCATGGTCGATTCATCAAGTCATTTTATTATTGCAGCATTTAAATCATCCTTTAGAAATTCAATATGCTCCTGCAAGAGAGGGAGATATTGAGCATTCGTTTTTAAATAATGAAAAGTTAGCAAAAGCAATAGGGTGGAGGCCAAAAATTTCGTTTGCGGAAGGTATAGAGCGTACATTGCTAGCATTACAAAATGAAAAAATAGTGGAGATTTAACTTCTTTCAGCAATATTATTTTCTGTACCGAAAGCGTAGCGACAAGTACAGAAGTCTCCTACCTCTATAGGTGGTGGATGAGTGCGGTTTTAAGTCGCTTTTCAGCGGGTGTCCAAACATCTACAGGCCTAAGAACAAAGACGATTCCAATTATATAGAGGCATAATTGATTTTAACAACGCCAAGGAGACAAGGAACCTTGGCGTTGAATTTTTATTTACATAACGGAATCTTTATTTGAAATTTCTTGAAGTGCTTTTTTCATCTTTTCGACTAATGGTGCAGGCGCTTTTTTTATAGAACCTGCATCGAATGGTAGCTGTGGATCATATTCCAAAATTAATTGGGCACCTTTGCTTATATCTTCTCCAAATTCCCAAGCTACCAATTGAAGTGCCATATCAATACCTGAAGATACACCTGCAGATGTTACGATTTTTTCATGGCGGACAACTCTTTCATCTGTTGGAATAGCGCCTAGTGATTGTAGAAGATTAAAGGAACCCCAATGACATGTTGCTACAACTCCCTTTAATAAGCCTGCTGCGCTTAAAATCAAAGAACCGTTGCAGAATGAAGTAGTCCATTTTGTAGTGTTATTAATTTTACGAATCCAATTTAACGTTTCTTCGTATACATAGGATATTTGTAGTTAGGAGGGCTACAGCCAGGAACGACTAGAATATCAGCGGAGGTAATTTCAGAAAAGCTATAATCGGCGTGCAAATAACCCATTTTTGAGTCAAGTTTGATAATTCCTTTTTGTTTAGCGGCAAATACTTCGTATGGACCAATTACATTTTAGTGAACAACTAAAAAACTAGAGGAATTAATATATGCCTCTAGTTCTTTGATGAGTAATATTGTAAAAGTTTTTTAATTTGCTCAATGCTATAATACATATGCTCATTATTTAAAAACAAACGGCTCGTCATAATAGCACCTTCCAAAGTTGTAAATAAAAAGGATGCTAAAGAAAAAGAATCTATATTTTGAAGAAATTCTTTTGAATTTACTCCTTCTTCAATGATAGATTGAATAAAAAGTAATATTTGATTATGTGCTTCAGCAGCCTTTTCATGAAGCTCTAGAAACCATAATCTGTTTCTATGGCCGTATTTAGTAGTGGACATCCCCCGTCAACAGGTGGATTATTAGCAGCATCTTGATATACCTTAAACATTGCTATTAATTTTTCAGTAGCTGAATCTTTTGATTTAGTAGCTTCTAAAAAATGATTCCAAACATTACTTAGAATACTCAAATGAAGCGAGAGCAATTTCATTCTTGTTTTCAAAACGTCTATTAATTGCACCTTTTGGTAATCCTGTTGTACTCATAATATCTTGAATAGAAGTTTGACTGTAGCCTTTTTTATTAAATAAGGCTAAGGAAGTTTGGATAATGAGATCGCGAACTTTATCTTCCTTCATCGTTTCACCCTTTTTTTCATATGGGTTAGTAATTATTATATCTAAAAATGAAATAACTTTAAAATAGAGTTAAAATTTTGTGATTTAATTAACAATCTAAAGATTTATGAAAGTGATACCACAACTAGATGGTAAAGCTATCAATTAGAAAATACAATGATTAAAGAATAAAAGAGATAAGCATCATTGCAATTAAATGTATGGATTCTGGAATAGACAGATGATTTTAACTTTTAAAACTTCGTTTACAAATCTATAAAAATAGATATAATGAATTTTATGGAACCTTCACAAATCTATAAAGCATTATCAAACGATACAAGACGTCAAATATTATTATGGTTAAAGAATCCAGAGGGATTTTTTGATGAAAAACTTTATTTACAACAAGGAATTAGTTTTCAAGTTGGAGTATGTGTAAGAGATATTCAATTGAAAGCAGGACTAGCTCAATCGGTTATCTCTAATTATTTATTGACTATGCAACAAGCTGGATTATTACAATCCGAACGTATTGGAAAGTGGACTTATTATCGTCGGAATGAGAAAACAATAGAAGAATTTCGAGAGTATGTTCAAAAAGAATTATAAATGGAAAGGAGGGTTTCTTTTTTTTGGTTCAATACATCTAATTATACAGATATATATAATTATATATATGTTGTGTAGTTATGATTTCACATCTATCAATATTTGTCACAATGTTCAACAATTAATCAATTTAAGATTGGAGATTTTTATTAATGCGAAAAGTAAATCCTTTACTTATTTTTATACTAGCAATAGGTGTATTTGGAATTATTACAACAGAGATGAGTATTGTCGGAGTATTACCACAAATCGCTCGGAAATTTGAGATTTCAACCGTACAATCAGGTTTATTAGTGAGTATATTTGCTCTAGTAGTTGCTATCTCTGGGCCATTTTTAATATTACTTGTGTCTGGGATTAATCGTAAGCTACTTTTATTAACAACAATATTTATATTTGCTATTTCAAATATTTTTTATGCTTATACGACACATTTTGAAGTTATGCTTATTTTTCGTATTATTCCTGCGGCACTTCACCCTCTATTCTTTTCAATAGCTCTTGTAACTGCAGCTAATCTTGTTCCTCCAGAAAAAAGCGGCCGAGCAGTTTCAAATGTTTTCATGGGAATTACGGTTGGCTTTGCTTTAGGTGTACCATTAACTTCTTATTTTGCAGAACAGTTTTCATTAGAAATTGCTTTCTTATTTGGAGCGATTGTAAATGCTGTAGCCTTTATAGGAATATTAATATTGCTACCTTCTATGCCTGTTAAAGAAAAAATGACTTTTGGCAAGCAAGTCGGTATATTACGAAAAACCGAATTATGGTTAAATATAGGAACTGTTGTATTTATTTTTGCAGCCATGTTTTCGGTATACAGCTATTTTGCTGAATACCTTGCAAAAGTCACTCACATGAATGGCTCCTTGATTAGTATCATGTTGCTAATATTTGGTGTAATTATGATTCTAGGTAATTCTTTGTTTGGATTTCTTTTGCAAAAAAATCTGTTGAAAACTGTAATATCATTTCCGGTACTATATTTATTCGTTTACCTATTTGTTTATTATTTAGGCTCTTATTTCGTTCCAATGATTTTTATGGTATTCATTTGGGGAATTGTACATTCTGGCGGTTTAATCGTTAGTCAGGCATGGTTAATAAGTGAAGCTAAAGAAGCCCCTGAATTTGGTAACAGCCTATTTGTTTCATTTTCAAATCTTGGAATTACTTTAGGAACATTTTTTGGCGGTTGGTTTATTTCTCAATTAGGAATTCATCAACTTATTTGGAGCGGCATTATTTTTTCACAGCTTTCTTTTGTATTGATATTAATAAAAATAAAATTTTTTAACTCTAGTATTCCATCGTCATCAAATTTAAATAATTGCGAGACCCAGTAACGGAGCGAATGTTTTCTGTGCGAAAGCGAGGCGACAGCAAGAATGTTTTGTCCGCTCGCTCCCAGGAATGCGAGTAGCCCTTAGGGAATCAGCGTCTTCCAATTAATAAAATGGTTAATGTATTGTTTGTTCCACGAAAATCTTTTAGCGTTTTATAGATTTATTCTGCATTGTATTAGTATTATTCTGAGCAATATGTCTTTTTTTGCGACTATAGTATAATAATTGTTTAAAGGAATGTTGTGAAATTGAACGGAGGCTTGCAAATATGCTAGTAGATTTTAGAGTGAAAAATTGCCTGAGTTATAAAGAGGAAACACTATTTTCAATGGTAGCGGGAAGCCGTATTCGTAAATTAAAGGACACACATACGATGAAATTTGACTCGTTACGCCTTGTAAAAAGTGCTTTTATTTTCGGACCAAATGGAAGTGGAAAATCGAACTTATTCACGGCCATAAAAATTTTACGTTCTTTATTGTTTAACTTTGAAAATCTGAATAATGTTAAACAACTACGTTTGCCCTACCAGCCGTTTAAGTTAGGAGGTCAGCAAGGGAAACCGACAGAATTTATGATTTCATTATTCCTAGATGGGGTACTGTACGATTATGAGGTTCAATATAATGCTTCACAAGTACTTTATGAAGGGCTAACTAAAACGACAAAATCTTTGAAAGAGCAGTTCTTTACTAGACAATGGGATGGGACAGAATATTTGTATGAAACTGCCGAAAGCACAGCGCAAGAGCTGACAAAATATACGCGTAATAATACAGCGTTCTTATCAGTATTAAATGTCTTTAATGACACAGATGCTACGAAAATATTTGATTGGTTTTTACATAAAATATTGTTTTTAGATGAAGCGAATCGGTTATCAAGTCATCCACTTATTCGTAAACTTGAAGAAGAGCCCTTTAAAAAAGAAGTGATGAAGTTGCTAAAGGTTGCAGACTTTTCTATTCAAGATGTGACGGCAAGACGCGTTGAGCGTAGAGAGAAAAATACGATTAGCTATGATTTTGACATGCCAGAGGTTATTCAAGAAGTAGACATCGATTTGCACTATTTATCGTTCGATGAAGCAGGTGCGCCGATCGGGACAGAGACGATCAATTGGACGATGGATTCGAAGGGGACAGTCCGTATGCTGCATTTGGCATGTGTCATGGTAGATGCATACAATAAGGGGAAGACTATTTTTATAGATGAATTTGATACAGCATTTCATGTGTCCATCTGCGAATTTTTAATGGCCATTATGAACAGCAAGCGTAATGTTACGAATCAATTTGTTGTCACAAGTCATGAAATTGATTTATTAGACCAGCCACTTCGTTCCGATCAAATATGGTTTGTAAATAAAAGCTTTAAAAATGAATCCGAGTTATACTCCTTATTCGATTTTGCAGATTTGCAGAAGAAACGTGGAGATGTTTCCTTTGCCAAGCGTTACTTAAAAGGAGAATTTGGGGCTACACCGGTTATTAATGAATATTTATCAGATCAATATTTAACTTCTTTCAACGGGTATCCAAACACCCCGCTAAAATAGAGGAACTCAGCCGAAGAACGCCAAGTCCGGTGGCAATTTATCTGTGCGACAGCCGAGGCATAATTGATAGGAAGTAGGAGGTGTCTGAGCAGTGAGAGTACGTCAGCAAGGGAATCGAACACTGCGTAAAACCATTTTAATTTATTGCGAAGGTGAAACCGAACGCATTTATTTTGAGCAACTACGTATTTTAAAGCGTTCCAAACTGGTAAGTGTCAAAATAAAAAACGTTAAACGTTCGGCTATTAAGCTTGCCCAGCATGCCTACCGAGATTCAAGCTATCAATATTTTGATGAGGTTTGGATTGTTTTTGATAAGGATGATTTAACGGAAAAACAATTAGAGGAAGTGAATGACTTTTGTGAGGAGAATAATATTCATATTGCCTATTCAAATGAAGCGTTCGAATTATGGCTACTATTGCATTTTGAAGAGGTCGATATGTCTGAAAAGTATCCCCGTGCAGTATTAAATGACAAGATGGAGCAGCATCTTGGTATAACACGTTATATTCGTCATAAAGCGGATGAATCTGTCATTGCACCTATTGCACTTCGACATGAGGTTGCTATTAAAAATTGCACAGATATGATGGCACTTCGCAAGACAGAAAGCCGTGATAATCCTTATTGCAACATACATGAAATGATACAATACATATTTTAACTTCTTCAGCGGGTGTCCAAAAATCTGCTGTTTTTATATTTCAGCAAAAGCGGTGGGAATAACAATTATTAAAAGTATGTCTATATTAAGTTGATCTTCGTTACGACTGGGCGACTCCTTCAATGCGACAACAACAATTAAGATTTATTAACCACGATTCAAAATGTAGATAAATAAATTTGTTGTATTGGGGAATAAATAACACCAGAAGCCATGACAATTGAACAGTACATATGAACGTTCTAAACCTATAAATGATTGAAAAGGGTATTTTGTATTTGTATGATTTAGTCTATTGAACTTGCCTTTTCTTTCTAAACACATTACAATGAAGTTAAGTTAATATAAGGTTTGAGCGATTGAGAGACCATTAAAAACATATGTACATTGCGTACATGTGCTTTTAATGGTCTCTTTTTTTTCGTTCTTAAATTAAGGAGGAATTTTATTATGAGTACGGCTTCAGCAATACAACGTCAACAAACAATTGAAGAATTACAAAGTAAAGAATACGATTTATTGGTGATCGGTGGAGGTATTACAGGTTGTGGTATCGCACTTGATGCAATTGCTCGTGGACTATCTGTAGCGTTAGTTGAGATGCAAGACTATGCTGCTGGGACTTCTAGTCGTTCGACAAAATTAGTGCACGGTGGACTTCGTTATTTAAAACAATTTGAAATAAAAGAGGTTGCAGAATTAGGGAAAGAGCGTGCAATCGTTTATGAAAATGGACCACATGTAACAACGCCAGTTTGGATGTTACTTCCATTCCATAAAGGTGGCACATTTGGTAAATTCTCAACGAATGTTGGTTTACGTGTTTATGATTTTTTAGCAGGGGTTAAACGTTCTGAGCGTCGATATATGTTAAACGCTGCAAAAACAATGGAAAAAGAACCTTTAGTCAAAGCTGAGGAATTACGTGGCGGTGGTGTTTATGTAGAATATCGTACTGATGATGCACGTCTGACAGTCGAAGTTGCCAAAGCTGCCATCGAAAAAGGTGCTACACTCATTAACTATACAAAAGCAGAAAACTTTTTATACAATGACGAAAAGAAAATTAATGGTATCGTAGCACAAGATTTGATTGCCCAGAACGCATTTAATATTCGTGCAAAAAAAGTTGTAAATGCTGCTGGTCCATGGGTAGATGACGTTCGTACTATCGAAGGGAAACAAAATGGTAAGCATTTAATTTTATCCAAAGGTGTGCATATCGTTTTTGATGAATCTAAATTTCCACTACGTCAAGCTGTCTATTTTGATACACCTGATGGTCGTATGGTGTTTGCAATTCCTCGAAATGGGAAGACATATGTTGGAACGACAGATACATTTTACGAAGGCGATGCACGTGAAATGAATATTCATCAAGAAGATCGTGATTATATTATGAAGGCTATTCATTACATGTTCCCAAAAGTAAAAGTCACAGATGAAGATATCGAATCAAGCTGGGCAGGTGTTCGCCCATTAATTCATGAAGAAGGTAAAAATCCATCTGAAATTTCTCGTAAGGACGAAGTATGGGAATCTCCTTCAGGTCTTGTGACAATCGCTGGCGGTAAATTAACAGGTTATCGTAAAATGGCTGAAACAGTTTTAAATAAGATTGCACAAGATTTAGAGCAACGCTTTAGTATTTCATCAAAACCATGTCATACAAAGAATATTCGTATATCTGGTGGAGATGTTGGCGGCTCTGAAAACTTAGATGCCTTCGTATCAAAACGAACAAAAATGGGTGTCGATATCGGATTATCGGAAGAGGAGGCAAAACATTTAGCGCATCATTACGGTTCTAATGTAGACACTGTTTTTGAATATGCTAAAGAACAGCATCCTGTTTTACCTCAAGGGTTATACGCTCAACTACTATATGGTATCCATCATGAAATGGTTGTTCATCCAAACGACTTTATGATTCGTCGTACAGCCTATATGTTTTTTAATATCGCCCTTGTTATACAATATAAAGATGCAGTATTAGATGAAATGGCAAAACAATTAAATTGGTCTCCTGAACAACGTACACAATTTGAAAAAGATTTAAATTTAGAAATAACAAGAGCTACAACTGCATTATAATAAAAAGGAAGGTCGTCTTAATGGCGACCTGACTTTTTAACTTCTTTAAGCCTCTGGCGGATGTCATAGAATCGACTTTGTGCAAGTAAAGAGCCGATTCCGGAAGCAATTATGCCGAGGCATTATTGATTGATATAAAGGGGAAATCCAATGAATTTCAATAATCAACAAATTATTCCCGCTGCACGAACAGTAAAGCAATTTGATGAAATCTTAAATAGTCGATTCGAATACATTGTTCTATTAGAAGTGCATATTAGTTTGCTCATGTCAATAAAACGAGAGGCGGATCGGAACGGTAAAAAATTAATTATTCATGCAGATTTAATTCATGGCTTAAAAACGGATAACTTTGCAGCTGATTTTTTATGCAATGATATCCGTCCTGCTGGAATAATTTCCACGCGTTCTAATATGTTAATAAAGGCAAAAGCTCGTGGGATTATTGCTATTCAGCGTGTCTTTTTAATTGATACGATCGCACTTGAAAAAAGCTTTTCAATGATTGAATCAGCAAAGCCAGATTTTATTGAATTATTACCAGGTATTATTCCTTCTATGATTTCAGAAGTGCACCAGCGTACAAAAATCCCTGTTATTACAGGTGGACTAGTCCGCACTGCTGAAAGTATAGAGGAAGCGTTATCAGCTGGAGCAGTAGCGATTACGACATCAAATAAGAACTTGTGGGAAAATTTCCAAAAATATTGTTGACTATGTATGTTATTTTCTCTACAATGTACATAAGTTAAAAAGCGCGTGGTTAGGAAAAGGAACCCACATTTATTCATCTGCATTGAAATGTGCAGTTTGTTTAAGTGTGGGTTTGTTTTTTTGCTAGGTGTACTATTTACAAAGGGGGCTTTTTGTATGTCAACATTTACAGCTGAACTTGTCGGCACGATGATTCTTATTTTGTTCGGTGGTGGCGTTGTTGCAGGTGTATCACTGCACAAATCGAAAGGTTTTGGCGGTGGATGGGTAGTGATTACATTCGCTTGGGGTCTAGGTGTAGCTATGGCTGCATATGCTGTTGGTGGTATTAGTGGGGCTCATTTAAATCCTGCTTTAACAATCGCGCTTGCTTCAATCGGTAATTTCCCATGGGAAGACGTGCCTATGTACATTGCCGCACAATTGATTGGTGCATTTTTAGGTGGGGTACTCGTTTATTTTATGTATTTACCACATTGGAAGGGTACGAAAGATCCGGAAGCGAAACTAGCTGTATTTTCTACAATGCCAGCTATTAAGCATCCATTATCAAACTTAATTTCAGAAATGATTGGTACATTTATACTTGTTTTAGGTATTCTAGCATTAGGAACAAATACAATTACGGATGGTTTAAATCCATTTCTAGTTGGTATGTTAATTGTAGTTATCGGGATGGCATTAGGAGGCCCTACTGGTTATGCAATAAACCCTGCGCGTGACTTAGGTCCACGTATTGCGCACTTTTTCTTACCAATCCCAGGTAAACGAGACTCAGGGTGGTCATACGCATGGATTCCAGTTGTAGGTCCAATTATCGGTGGTACATTCGGTGCCCTATTTTTTCAGCAAATTTTTGAGGGAGAAAATAGTATCGCATTTTGGGTACTAGCTATTATCGTAGTTATTATTTTTATCAGTGCTCAAATGACAGTGAATAATATTAAAAGTGAAGAGCAGTAAGTAAATCAATTATGCCTCGGCATAATTGCGTCTGGGATAGGCTTTGTGCTTAGGCCTGCACGATGCAGGTCAGTTAGCCGTTATCGCATGGATGCGATGATTTTAGGCTAACATCCCCAAAGAATTCCTTTCCGATTCCGTGACATCCGCCGGAGGCTTTAACTTTTTTCAGCTGGTGTTTTGACACCGTTGAAAGTAGCTGAAATCGCATTTATCTCACCACCTATAAAGGAAAGAGAATTCGGCTGAAAGAAATTAAAAAAATTGGAGGTATGACCGATGTCAGAAAAAAAATATATTTTAGCTTTGGACCAAGGTACAACAAGCTCACGCGCTATTTTGTTTGATGAAAAAGGGAGCATTCTCCACGTTGCACAACAAGAATTTCCGCAATATTTCCCACAATCCGGATGGGTTGAACATCATGCAGAAGAAATTTGGTCATCGATTCTTTCTTGTATCGCTACAGTGCTTTCTGCAAAAAATATTGAATCAAACCAAATTGCTGGGATCGGTATTACGAACCAACGTGAAACAACTGTTGTTTGGGATAAACATTCTGGGAAACCAATTTATAATGCAATAGTCTGGCAATCGCGCCAAACAAACGCTATTTGTGAGGAACTGAAAGAAAACGGTTACAATGACTTATTCCGTGATAAAACAGGTTTATTAATCGATGCCTACTTCTCAGGTACTAAAGTAAAATGGATTTTAGACAATGTCGAAGGTGCTCGTGAAAAAGCCGAAGCAGGCGATTTATTATTCGGTACAATTGATACTTGGTTAATATGGAAATTAACAGGTGGTAAAGTCCATGTTACAGATTATTCAAATGCTTCTCGTACATTAATGTACAACATTTATGATTTAAAATGGGATGAAGAACTTTTAGACATTTTAGGCATTCCTGCTTCTATGCTTCCTGAGGTTCGTCCTTCTTCAGAAGTGTATGGCTATACGGAGGAAGCTCTGTTCTTCGGCTCTGCTGTTCCAATTGCAGGGGCTGCAGGTGATCAACAAGCTGCACTATTCGGTCAGGCTTGTTTCGAAGAAGGTATGGTGAAAAACACTTACGGTACGGGCTGCTTTATGTTGATGAATACTGGTGAAAAAGCAGTGAAATCAGAAAATGGCTTATTAACTACGCTTGCATGGGGCTTAAATGGCAAAGTAACGTACGCTTTAGAAGGAAGTATTTTCGTAGCTGGTTCTGCGATTCAATGGCTACGTGATGGCTTACGAATGTTCCGTTCTGCTTCAGAATCTGAGCAATATGCTGCGCGTGTAGAGTCAACTGAAGGTGTTTATGTAGTTCCTGCATTCGTTGGCCTAGGAACACCTTATTGGGATTCAGATGTACGAGGCGCAGTCTTCGGTTTAACTCGTGGTACTTCTAAAGAACATTTTGTACGTGCAACATTAGAAGCGTTGGCGTATCAAACAAAAGATGTACTTGGTGCGATGGAAGCGGATGCCAATATACCGTTGTCGAAATTACGTGTAGATGGTGGGGCTGTTGCAAATAATTTCTTAATGCAATTCCAATCAGATTTATTAAATGTACCTGTTGATCGTCCAGTCGTTAATGAAACAACAGCTTTAGGTGCTGCGTACTTAGCAGGTTTAGCAGTTGGCTTCTGGAACTCGACAGATGAAATTAGTGAGTATTGGAATTTAGATCGTCAGTTCACACCTAATATGGATGAATCACATCGTGAAGAAATTTATGCAGGGTGGAAAAAAGCTGTAGCTGCTGCTCAAGCGTTTAAATAAGAGATAACTGAATAGAGACGAAAAAACCTTGATAGGCTGATTTGAAGCGATTCCGGTTGTTAGACAAAAATCCAACTGGAGCCACTTCACTAGCCGATCAAGGTTTTATTATAGGTAAACGAACTTTCCTTATACAAACGCATCCTTAAATAAGATTATATTTTAACTTATTTGGATCTACTACATAGAAAATCTTGTTAATTGTTTGGGATGAAGAATTCCAGTCAAAACAAAAAACGCCTGTTATTTTTTCATTTTCAGTGACTACTATTCCATATTGATTATTTATTATAGCTGCAGTAGCGCTTTTTCCAAAGAAAAACTTTTTTGCGATTCCTGAAATAAGAGCTAATACTCGCTCTTTACCTTCAATGATGTTTATTGCCGTTCTTACTTTACCTCCTCCATCAGCTGCAAATAGAATATCATTAGATAACAAATGGGTTATTCCTTGAATATCCTCGTTGGATAATGCCCATATAAATTGTTCTATATAAGTTTTCTGAAGATAAACAGTCAAATTTTTTTCGCTTTTTCTTCCCATTTTAATTTGTGCTCTACTCAATATCTTCCGGCTATTAACAGCCGTTGTGTTCAGAACATCGGCAATCTCACTATGCTTTAGCCCTAGAGCATTTCTTAATACGTAAGCTATCCTCTCTTTAGGTAAAAGGTTTTCCATAAGAACCATATATGAATAGCTTAATTGATCTGACTGGATTAGATTCTCAAGAGGCTCACTATTGAATGTCTGTAGTATAGGTTCGGGTAACCATGTACCTATATAATTTTCTTTCTTTTTTCTACTTGATTTTAGTTCATTCATACAGCGGTTAACGATCATTTTATTTATATAAGCTTTTAAATTAGTAATATCTTTCTCAATATTTTCATGTTCTTTTAATTTCAAAAAAGTATCTTGAACAATATCATCAGCATCTGTCATTGAACCAAGTAAATAGTATGCTATGGATAAACAATAATTTTTATACTCTTTATATAAGTCTTCTATATTCCAATCTTTGATCAACATGATAAATCCTCCCTCTCTAATATTATGCATATCATAATCCGAGAAATATTCTACATACATTTTATATTTTATCTATCATTTCTCTACAAAAGTAATGAATGTCATAAGTTTAGTTATAATCTGTGGAAAAATGTAAGCACAAAGTAAAGCACATAAAAATGATTCTCCCCACATTGGTAGCCAATGAATTAAAAATGTATGGCTATATCCTAAGTTTATAGAAACAAGGATAAACGATATGAAACAAGAATTAAAAAGTCCATTTAGAACAGTGTAAATAAAAGACTTATAAATTTTATTTATTTTCATAAGGTCGCCCTTCTTATATTGTAGTTCCTTTTATTTTTAATAATGATGCAATAATTTAAATCCTTTTGTCCAAGAAGTGTAAATAGGTTCCCAGCCATATTGTTTTTTTGCTTTTTTATTTGATGCTCCTCGTTCCCAAGAATTATATATATCATTTATGGGGGGGAGAGGGGCCCCAATAACTTCAGCAAAATAGGGAAGCCAAATAGAGCTTTTTGCAGGTTCATCATCTACAATGTTTACAGAACCTGACTGCCAATTTAAAGCTAATACAGCTGCTCTTGCTGCGTCTTTTACGTGGATAAAGGATGTCATCCCATTTGTAGCGTGTAGTTCCTGACTCTGTAATTGTTTAGCAATTTTACCGTTATCCGAATACCAAGTTTCAGGACCATATAATGTACCATAGCGAAGGATAACGAACTCAGGCATTTCTTTTACCTTTTCCTCTAATGAAATAACACCATCAATTGTTTTTTTGCGAGGTAATGAGGCTTTAGTATCTAAAGGTGTTTCTTCTGTAGCTAGCGTATCCCCAGACTCATAAGCCCATGAAATACTTTGTGCAATGATCTTTTTTACTCCAACGTGATTAGCTGCATCAACAAGGTTTCTTGTTCCTTCTATTCTAATTTTCGAATTATCTTTTATATCGCCACTACTTAGTGCAGTCAGTTGATGCATTACAACATCAGGCTGAGTTTCAATTAAGGCTGCATAAATACTATCCCGATCAAACGCATCTGCGATTACTGGTTTTACCCCCATCTCTTGCATTGTTTTAACATGTTTTTCTGATCGAATCATCCCGATTACTTCATGCCCCTCGTCTATTAACATCGGAATCACCATTTTTCCAATTACACCGGTAGAGCCTGCAAGAAATATTTTCATAAATAAACCTCCTAATGATCATAACTACAAGATTAATATTTCTAAAAACTAAGACAATTAGGGATTACGAAGTGTGACACTATTATAGAAATATTTATGTACAATATAAGCGGATTGAATCCTTATACTATTCTTCATGTGTTATGCATAACAGTACCTTGTATTAAAGAAGTGTATAAAAGAGAAAGTTTGTGAAATCAATGTGCTTAAAGTAACAGGGCGCTTTAGCAAAAGATAACTGAGTTGCATAGACCGAAAATATTGTAAAGATTATAATTTAATAGGGTGATTAAAAGTGACTATACATCATAAAAAGATAATCGATTTCTATGATAGGCGTATACTGTTCAATAAATATCAACGTAAAAATACGCCAAGCGTAATCTTTATTGCAGGGTTAGGCGATAGCCATGAAACATGGAAAAAGGTCCAAGACCGAATATCGGATGAAACGTCAACATTGTCCTATGACAGGGCGGGTATTGGCAGGAGTCAAGACATAGCAGTCCCACGAACTTGCTATGATCTTGTCGAGGAGCTCTCCGAATTGTTGCAAGCGCTTGACGTGGAGAAGCCCTATATATTGGTAGGACATTCCTTTGGTGGGTTGGTCGCCAGACTGTATACCAGTCTTTATCCGCTAGATGTATGTGGTTTGGTTTTGGTTGACGCTGCACCAGAATATAAAGAACTTGCCTATGAAAAGGTTCTACCAGAAAATCTACTTGCAGGAAATAGGGAATATTTCGAGAATCCTATGTTGAATAGTGAGAAGATTGATAAAATACAGAGTTATAAGCAAATTGTTGATCATTCAAGACAAAGTGACATCCCTCTCACAGTTATTACAAGAGGTTTACCCGATAATTTTGAAGTTGGATGGCCCTCTCAAGAAATATTAAAAATTGAACAAAGTCTACAAGCAGAATTCCAATGGCTGTCAACGTCAAGTAAGTTCCGGATTGCTAGTCGTAGTGGACATTATATACATCATGATGAGCCTAATATTGTGATAGAAGAGATTTTATTAATGTTAAAAGGGATGGGAAAGTGAGCATCCTTATTCAACGAACGAGGTGCATTTATTAAAGATTATTGAGTTGCATATGCAGCTCTTTTCTTACGATTAGTCAAGTATCTATAATAACTTTCTTAACTCTCTGATATTATTTTGATAAATTGGGCCATGCTGAATAAGCCTAGTGATTTTTCGATTTTTCATAAGGCTTTAGTATGTTAAACTGATGCTACGACTGTACTAGGGAGCCAACCTGTAGTCGTAGTTTTGATTATGTGTGACAAGAAAGAAGATCGTTTTCAATAACTTGTTTACACATGCGACGGAGGCAACCTTATGACATTTGTTATAGGGTTGCGTTTTTAATTTATCGTAGTACTCAACGATGTGATTTCCACCAAATCGTCGCTGTCTAATCATGTTCTGAACGGTTAGATACATTATTTTACGTAGGTGTTTATTGCCGCGTTTATTAATCTTGTCTTTAGCTATAAACTTCCCGGATTGATACCGCCTAATATCAATACCTGTATAGGCATTCAACTGTCTGTTGTTGTCAAACCTCTGAATGTTCCCAATTTCTGCTATGATTCTGACAGCTGAGTTAGCTCCAATAGCCGGAATACTACGTATTATGCTATACTCTTCAAGCCTTTCGGCTATCGACTCCATTTTACTGATACATTGTTCTTTCTGAAGGAGAAGCTCTTGAAACCGTTTAGCATATACACGAACTTGATCACAAACCACATCTGTTGAAGACGCGGCGGGGTAAGATTGCTTTGCGGCTTCTATTAATTCAACAGCTTTTTCCTCTGCTTTGTTTACTGCCATTCGTTTATTTGTGTTTGCGAGTATTCGATTTTTAATGATTGTTTTTGAATGATTCAAGACTAGATCTGGATGAGGGTATAATTGTACTACGTTTAGGAACAGTTCAGACTTGGTCGTGAAGATATTCTCGAGTTCAGGAAATGTTTCCTGGACGACCTTATGCAATCGACTGCGGGTGACGCTCAATTCATCATCCAATTCGCTGTAGTGTCTCGATAATCGTTTTAACTGACGGTAAACATCATTGGAATCTGTTTCAATCCGTCTTTCGTGCGTAAAGTGTGTGAGTGCCAATCGATGTGCATCACTTCGGTCAGTTTTGTGAATCCGTAAGGAATCACATTGGAGTTTTGCTTCCAAGGGATTTAATAGGCAATAACTATAGTTGTTCTCTTGCATGAAACGTTCCAGTGTTCTTGAATAGACTCCTGTAGATTCAAATACGATATGAGGTTGCTCATCATATCCTTCAATTAAGTCATCAATTAACTTTTTAAGGTCCATAAATCCCGGTCGATTGTGCGCAATTTCCTTTTCCAACTGACATTTTTTCAGCGCGTTATAGACAACCATATAACTCTTTCCCATACTAATATCAAAGGCGATGACATGTTTCATGTTCTCCCTCCCTATGTGTTTTGAAGTCTTCACATTAGCCTTATTGATTCCCATTTCTTATACACGATCTCAAAGGATCCAACATACTTAAACCTGATTCAAATAAGGTTGTGAAGTAGGTCAGTTTTTTTTACGGATTCAAGATCCAAAGAGCTGCCCGACCTATTCTTCACCTCTACTATATAAAAAAATAGTAGTACGAACCAATGCCTTGGTCTGCACTACTAATCTTAGTATGTTTTTCTTTATTGAACTTATGGAGCAGGATAATTCAACAAAAGGATCTGTTATGGTTAAAGATATGAAATAACAAGTAGAGGTAGGTCTACAGTGAATCTGTCACATCCGATTGAACAATCGAGGGCACACCTTTTTTTAAATACAATAAACTAAATAGTTAGGGTGAATATGATGGAGGATAAAAAGGAACGTTTAAAAGAGTTACTAGCCAATCAAAAGCAAAAAGAATTAAAAGAAGAGGAAAAAAGAGAATACGAAACAGTTTTAAAGGAAGTTTATGCGTTATTTCCCACTATTGTTTCTAAAGAGGAAGTAGAAATATTATCAAAAGAAGATTCAAAAAAAATTACAGAAGAATTATTTGATGAATTTCCATTTGGCGCTAACGGGATTGAATGGACATTTATGTTTTACAAAACTATATTTTCTAACTTTGTTGATTATGAAGGTGCATTAGCAGAACTAGTCATTAAAAATCATAAAGTAAATAATGAAATTTGCTATATTATTGACCTTAACTCTCAACATGTCATTCAAACAAAACTGATTAGAATTATACATAGAGTCGAAGAAGTTAGAAATTGGGACAGATATATTTATTCACCTCAAATTAAATTGGTGATCGAATTCCCCTCCAATGATATTGCTGTAGGATGGAAGAAATAAGTGTCTACTTTACACTTCAAATAATGGGGGCGGTATTTATGCTAAAGGGACAGAATAGTTATTTTGTCATAATTCAAGAAATAATTGAGAAAGATCTTCTATAGCAACGTCTTGAAGCATGTTTATTCTAGACAATCATATAGTGTATATTGAGAATTATGAGTATTGGAATGAAAGGGGATTGCGTGGATAAATCTAAGTCGAATCAGGGCAAAAATTTAGACGAGAATGCGAAAGATCAGCAGCTAGAGCAGTTTCGTGTCGATAATGAAGGAAAAAAGATGACGACGAATCAGGGGCTAAAAGTTTCGAATGATGAGGATTCGTTGAAGGCTGGCGTTCGTGGGCCAACCATTATGGAGGATTTTCACTTTCAAGAAAAAATGACGCATTTTGATCATGAACGTATTCCAGAGCGTGTAGTGCATGCGAGAGGTTTTGCGGCACATGGAGAATTTGAGCTGTACGAATCGATGAAAGAATATACTAAAGCAGGCTTTCTACAGGACCCTAATAAGAAAACACCTGTATTTGTCAGATTTTCAACTGTAGTCGGAAGCTTAGGGTCGATGGATACTGCACGTGATGTTCGTGGTTTTGCTACGAAGTTTTACACCGATGAAGGCAATTATGATTTAGTTGGAAATAATATACCTGTCTTTTTTATTCAGGATGCAATTAAGTTTCCTGACTTAATTCATGCGGTAAAGCCTGAGCCTCACAATGAAATGCCACAAGCAGCCTCAGCACACGATACATTTTGGGATTTTGTGGCGAACAATCAGGAAATTGCGCATATGATTATGTGGCATATGTCTGATCGTGCAATACCTAGAAGTTTTAGAATGATGGAAGGGTTCGGTGTTCATGCTTTCCGTTTCGTCAATGATAAAGGAAAGTCGAGATTTGTGAAATTCCATTGGAAGCCTGTGTTAGGTGTACATTCACTCGTTTGGGATGAAGCGCAAATTATTGCTGGAAAGGATCCGGATTTTCAACGACGTGATTTATGGGAATCAATTGAGATCGGTGATTATCCAGAATATGAGCTTGGTGTACAAATGCTTGAACCAGAGGACGAGTTTAAATTTGATTTTGATATTTTGGACGCAACTAAGCTTTGGCCCGAAGAGATAGTGCCAGTTAAAAAGATTGGAAAAATGACTTTGAATCGTAATGTAGATAATGTTTTCGCAGAAACAGAGCAAGTCGCCTTCCATCCAGGAAATGTTGTGCCCGGCATAGACTTTACCAACGATCCACTTTTACAGGGCAGGCTATTTTCTTATTTAGATACGCAGCTAATTCGTCTCGGAGGACCAAACTTCGCAGAAATACCGATAAACCGACCTGTTTGCCCAATTCATAACAATCAGCGCAATGGCTTTAGTCGACAAACGATTAATGTAGGAAAAGTGAGCTATCATAAAAATTCTTTGGCCAACAATTCCCCTTCACCATCAACGGCAAGGGAAGGTGGCTTCGTTCATTATGAAGAAAAGGTTGAAGGACGTATTACACGAGCACGTAGTAAATCGTTTGATGACCATTTCTCCCAAGCAAGGCTGTTTTGGAATAGTATGTCACCCCCTGAAAAACAACATATCATTGACGCCTTTAGTTTTGAGGTAGGAAAGGTGAAAAGTAAGTCTGTTCGACAGCAGGTTGTCGATATGTTTGTCCGTGTTGATAAAGCAATGGCAACGACTGTGGCTGATAATATTGGTGTTAATCGTCCAAAGGGAGAGCAAGTAAATGTCACGTTATCATCTCCTGCACTTAGCCAGGCAAATACAATAAAAATGCCACAAACACTTAAAGTAGGCGTGCTTATAGGTGATGGATTTGATGCAAATGAAGTTGGAGAATTGCTGAAATCTTTAACAAGACAGGGAGTTCGATACAGTATTATTTCCGACAAATTAGGGGGTGTCACTAGTAGTGATGGCGTACAGTTAACAGCAACTGACACATTTATAACTACTGATGCGGTACTATTTGACTCGTTATATGTTGTCGGCGTAAAAGCAAAAAATCAGGCAAAGTTCAATTCTTATATTGTTAATTATATCAATGAAGCGTATAGACATTACAAACCAATTGGTATTGCTACAACCGGAACGCCATTTTTTAATATGTCCAATGCCAATGTCGGGCCAGGCATTGTGTTGGCCACTGGCGACAAAGACTTCGCTAAAAAATTTGTCAACGCCATAGCTCAACAACGCTTTTGGGAACGTAATATTTATTAGCTAATATTATTTTGATCATGGATATAGGGGATATCCGAGGGAGTGGAGAGAATAGCCGAGAAAGCAAAGCGAATACCATGATCACAACGTATAATGAAAATCTCTTCTTGTTCTATTAAGAATAAGGAGAGATTTATTTGCTTATTGCACGTTAAATTCAATTGTAGCGGATGGCTTGAACTCCGTTTTTTGTTCATTAGAGTCTTCTGTATAAAAATCAGTACTTCCTTTTACGATATAATGCCCTTTTGGAAAATGACCTTTCATTGTTTGTTTCATAAATTCAACGAGTTTAGGTTCTGAAAATTCGTTGTAACCGCCTCCGCTCGTGTAGAACTTTTCGTAGGGCACATTTCGTTCAAGAATACGTGTAATTAGTGGAGTATCCATTGTACTAGGTATTTCAAAATTTCGGGTCGTTTCCTGTAAATTAAATAAAAATGGGGAGCCTCCATGGTAAATAGTTACGTTTTGTGCCTGCCCTACATATGTGAGTTTAGCCGTTATCTTTATAGGTTCCCCTTCTATGAAGGTAGGTTTTGCAATAGAAAGTTCATAAAGAAAGTCTTCCTGTTGTGTAGTATCCGTTTGTGAATAGTTCTTACTTGGTGGGGGCTTTAATGCGTCTTTGTCATGACAGGCGGCAACTAGTAATAGCATAGAAAATAGCAGTAATAATGATTTAGGCATACAATCCTCCTTTTACAGTAGCTGACGATGGGACAGACGAAATGTTACTAAAATTCTTGTAACATGTATGGCATTGCATTCAATTTTTGTAAATGCTATGGTGGTAAATGAGGTGATTTTTCGTGGGAAAATTTGATATTGCAATTATTGGTGCGGGGCCTGGGGGCTATGTAGCAGCTATTCATGCAGCAAAAAGTGGCAAGAAGGTCGCTTTAGTAGAGCGCGATAAAGTTGGAGGGGCTTGCTATAATGTCGGCTGTATTCCTTCGAAAATTATGTTAGAGCACAGTAAGCTTATTCAAGAAATAAACCGTGGTAATGACTGGGGCATTGAAACTCCTACAGTAAATGTGAATTTTCCACGATTGATGCAACGTAAGGACGCTATTATTGACGAGCTTTTAACAAATATTGAAGGCTTTATTTTGAGCAATCAAATTACTTTTTATCGAGGGGAAGCGGCAGTATCTAGTGACTTGACTGTAACAGTTAATAATGATGCTTTTACAGCTACGGATGTTATTTTAGCAACTGGAAGTAAACCATTTGTACCACCATTTGAAGGGTTAGAAACGTCATTCTACTATACAACGGATACATTTTTTAGTCTTGAAGAACTGCCGAAGCAATTAACAATTATCGGTGGTGGTGTTATTGCAGTCGAGATGGCATTTAGTTTAGCACCACTTGGAACAAAAGTGACGATGCTAAATCATAGTGAAGATATTTTACAGACGGAAGAGCCAGATGCGCGACCACTTATTCGTGAACAGATGAAAAAGCTTGGAATTGAGCTTGTAACGGATTTTCACTTTAAACATTTTAATGGCAATGAGATTCATACCTCTAAAGGAATTTATACATATGAAAATCTTTTGTTTGCAACAGGTCGACGTCCTAATACAGAGATAGCTCAGCAGCTTGGTCTAGCATTTGATGGTCGATTGATTGCTGTCAATGAGCATCTTGAAACGAGTCAGCCACATATTTATGCGATAGGTGACTTAGTGGGTGGTTACCAGCTAGCTCATTCAGCGAGTGCAGAGGGAATGCATGTTGTGAATCATATTTTAGGGAATAAGCCAGCACTGATTGATCAAACTTCGATTCCTCGCTGTGTTTATACATATCCTGAGATTGCGACATTTGGTTTGCTGGAAGAGCAGGTGAAAGAACCTTATACGGTTACTCAATTGCCTTTACATACAAACTCTAAGGCATTAATGGAAGGTAATACAGTGGGCTTTATAAAGCTTATTGCGACGAAAGAGGAAGGACGTATTTTAGGGGCTTGTGTTGTTGCTGATGGGGCAACAGAAATGTTAAATGCTATTTTAGCTACTAAAAATGCTGGAGGCACTGCCAAAACTCTCGCAAATATGATTTTCCCACATCCTACAGTATCAGAGCATATAGGGGATGCTGCCAAAGCTATTTTTGGTAAAGCCATTCATCAATAAAGATTTTGAAACCTACATTCATCAGCGGAAGGCTATCCTTCTCGTTGGGAAAATGTAGTTTTTTTCTTTTCATTAAAGTATCCATAACAATATTGTAAAGCCTAAAATAATTATTCCAAATAAAATGGAGAGCGTTTTAAAAATAACAATATGAATTTTTTGGGAGCGAATTTATAGGAAATTAATAATACAACAGCTAATACCAAATCAATTAAAAAGAATGTTTCAGCCCCTCCCGAAAAATCATCATCTTCTTCGTACTTTTTAAAAGCAATATAAAAAGCGTTCCCAGCAAAAAATAATAATACTAATGAGCATGCAAACAGCATTAATTTACTCATACAATTACATCTCTCCTAATGATTCAGCTGCACATAAAGGCCTTAACGCCTTCGTTGAAACGAGTTTCTCTCATGTCCTTGCTCCTATAAAGAATCACCTGCCCGAATGTTTGTTCTTAAGTTGGCTATAATAGTATTCGTACAGGCTTCAAACAGTAAAATATACCCTCGACAGAACAATCTAAAAATTCTGTTGACATTGCGTTTTATTATGTTATGTTAATTCTATAAGAATACTTGGTTTTAAATTCAAATTGACTAGAAGGCAGCAGTTATTGAAAAGATTGAAATATTGGCTGCAGTTCGGCCTGGCTATCATAATCCTGCGGTAATGGCAAAAGTAGCTGCAAATATTGATCAAATTGCTAATGGTCGTTTTACTTTAAATGTAGTTTCAGCTTGGTGGGAAGAAGAAGCAAACGCAATATGGTGGTTATTTTACAGAGCATGGAGAGCGTTATGACCGCACAGAGGAATTTATTGAGGATTTAAAAGGTTTTATGGACAGAAGAAACGTTCATGAGGAACTAAACCTACCCTATGAGGTTTGGCATTTGGCGAAAGGGTAGCTTGACCTATCAAAAGAGCCACCACAAGGAATTTTTTATAGTCGTATGAGTGCTTCATCACATACGAGGGGGCATGAATTTGCACCTGAACTAACGGAGGCAGTGCTCGCGTGGCTAGAGTATCATGGCCGACCAGTTATTAATGGAAGTCGTGCCTTAAGATTAGAAGTAAGTAAGGTCAATCAATATGGTGCACTTGAAGCTGTTGGTATTCAAACACCTACAACAATAGCGACAGTTGGTAAATCGCAGCTAATAGAAGCGGCAAGAACAATTGGTACAACACCATTTATTACGAAGCATAATCGAGCAGGAAAAGGACTTGGGGTACAACTAATTCATTCAGTTGAAGTGCTAGAAGCATATGTAAATAGTGATACTTTTGAGTCACCTATAGATGGCATTACGCTTATTCAACAATATATAAAATCTCCAGATTCTTATATTACGCGATGTGAATTTGTTGGTGGTAAATTTTTATATGCAGTTCGTGTAGATACATCAGAAGGATTTGAACTTTGTCCTGCTGATAGCTGTCAAATAGTGGATCAGTTTTGTCCAGTAGGTGAAACAGCAACTAAGAAATCAAAATTTCAAATTATAGACAGCTTTTCAGAGGAGCTTATAGGGCGATATGAAGAATTTTTAGGGAAAAATAAAGTAAGTGTCGCAGGGATTGAGTCGATTATCGATGAAGAAGGTAATATTTTTACATATGACGTAAATACCAACACAAACTATAATGCAGAAGCCGAAAAAGTTGTGGGGAAATATGGTATGTTAGCTGTGGCCAAATACTTAGGGGATACATTACGTCAAAATGAAAAGACATTGCAATTTTCGTAAGGACTATGTAAAGGGGAGTGGTTAATTTGATAAAAGCAGTTATTATTAATGGCAGTAATTCGAGAAATTCACGCCTGACAGCTATTCATGATAAGGTGGAAAACTCTTTAAAGGTACAAGAAATAGCAGTACACACAAACTACGTACATGAACTGCCAGCTGTAGACTTAATTACGGCTAATTTTGCAAGTGAGGCTATCATTTCAGAAAATAAACAAGTGGAAGAAGCAGATATTATCGTGCTTTTGACGCCTATTTATAAAGCCTCATATTCAGGAATACTTAAAACTTATTTGGACTTACTGCCGCAAAAAGCATTGCAAGGAAAAATTATCTTACCGATTGCTGTAGGTGGCTCTATTGGACATTTACTCGCATTAGAATATGCATTAAAACCAATATTAGCTGTATTAGGGGCTACAAATATTGCACATTCTGTCTATATTGTTGATAAACAAATTATTCGGCTTGAAGATGGAAGCTTTGCCATCGAGGAAGAAGCAATTAACCGACTTGCTGTAGAATTAAAACAATTACAGAAAATGGTATTGGTAAACTGAGGAGACGCCCTTATATTCCGATAAAAGCTAAAATTGTTCCGATAAATCTTCATTGAATTCATAATGACATCTACAACTTTTGGTGGTGAGACATGAAGAATACAAAATAGCGCATTATAGGAAATAACCACCTCCTATAACGCGCTATTTTTAATTAGCTTCAGGTTCTTCTTTTTTCTCAATCGGTGCTGTAGAGAGATATAAGAAAGCCTCATCTTGCAATAGCAATATTTTTTCTTCACTAATACCGTGCGCTAATGGTCCAGAAAAAATGGACTCCCACCAAGTTCCTGTTGTTATTGTCATTCATCTACGCCCCCGTTTCAAATTTTCAATATGTAGTTGTAAGTTTCTCGAAGTCACAAAACCGTCTACAGTTCTAACATATTCTTTACACATCCCCTGTTTAGAAAGAGGAATTTTGGTTGTCAATGTTGTATCGTATAGACAAAGATAGTTTGTTTCGAAATGAAAAAACTATGTATGCCATTTTAAAAAAAGGGGTGCTTTTATGATGAATTTTACGACACAAGATGTAGAAAATATGATTACAGAGCAACGTCAATTTTATTTTTCTCGAGCGACGAAGAGTACAAAATTTCGAAAGGAGCAATTACTAAAACTGAAGAAAACGATTTTAAAATATGAAAAAGAAATTTTGAATGCTCTATATTTAGATTTACGTAAGAGTGAGTTTGAGGCATATGCAACAGAAATTGGCATAGTTTTAGATAGTATTTCTTATATGGTAAAGCATGTTGAAGAGTGGATGAAACCTGAAGCTGTAAAGACACCGATTCAATATCAGGTGGGAAAAAGCTTTATTGTAAGAGAACCATTTGGCGTAACATTAATCATTGGTCCTTTCAATTATCCATTTCAACTTGTTATGGAGCCATTAATCGGTGCAATTGTTGGTGGTAATACGGCTATTGTAAAACCATCAGAAACATCTGTGCATACAGCAGCAATCGTTAAAAAAATAATTGAAGAAACGTTTAATCCTTCATACGTGCGTGTTGTAGAAGGAGAGAAAGATGAAGTAACGACGCTTATTCATGCGTCCTTTGACTATATATTTTTTACAGGGAGTGTGGCAGTCGGCAAAGTTGTTGCAAAGGCAGCGGCAGAACGATTAACACCAATTGCTCTCGAACTTGGCGGGAAAAGTCCTGCAATTGTCGATCAAACAGCCAATTTAGAAGTAGCTGCGAAAAGAATTGCATGGGGGAAATTCACAAATACCGGACAAACTTGTGTAGCACCAGATTATATCCTTGTCCATAAAGAAGTCTATGACCGATTTATGAAATTATTGAAAGCAACTATTCGTTCTTTCTATGGTAAAAACGCAATAAAAAGCCCTGACTACGGCCGTATTGTCAATCTAAGACAATTTGATCGGCTACAGCAAATTATTGTAGAAGAACGTGATGCCATTACATTTGGTGGTAGAACAGATCGTGATGATTTGTATATGGAGCCTACCATTATTGAATATGTGAAATGGTCAAGTCCTTCGATGCAGGATGAACTATTTGGTCCAATTTTACCTGTGATGATGTATGATGATTTACCGCTAGCGATTCACCAAATTCGTCAGTTACCAAAGCCTTTAGCGGCGTATTTTTTCTCCGAGCATGAGAAAGCTATTCAGTACTTTTTAGAGGAACTTCCATTTGGTGGCGGGTGTATAAATGATACGATTACACATGTTGGAAATTTACATTTGCCATTTGGCGGTGTCGGGTCATCGGGGGTAAAAGCCTACCATGGAAAAGCAAGTTTTGAAAACTTTACTCATCCCAAATCAATATTAAAAAAATCTTCTAAGCTAGAGACGAATGTTCTCTTTCCCCCTTATAAACAAAAGGTTAAGCTTGTGAGAACTATAATGAAATAGTAAAAGGAGGTGTCGAATCACTAAAGATTCTTGACACCTCACTTTTTTAGGAAAAATGTAGTTGTCGATAAATGTCGGTTTTTTTATTTAAGTAAGTACATTTCGAGCATTTGAGCCATATATAAGCTGTTTGGAGGGGAAGCACGGGTTGAAAATTTTTAGAGAGCGCAGAAAAGGAACGAAGGCTAAAAGCAACTGATAATGCTCTGTTGACTAGCTCGATGGTACAACTGAGCTTTAGCTTTGTTGCCTCAAAGAGCTCATCGGATGTCGAGTAGACTCTCAGCCGGATGGAAATTAACCCCGCGATGGTAATGAGCGAAATTTTATTGAAATATTAAAGATATATTAAAATGATAGCGTTTTCATCGGAAAAACGTCCTAACAAGCATTTTCTTTATGGGCAAATAAGTAGTAAAATAAATTCAATAGATTGTGGGGGACTCATCTTGTCATTTATTGTCGAATAAACAACAAATGATGAAATGAATGTAGAGATTGAATGGAGGACTATGAAATGTATGCAGAGGAATTGTTGAATGCATTACCTTTGAAAAAAATAATTGGAGTGCTACCTAATCAAGTAACTGATATTGTAATTGATTCACGTAGTGTGCAACCAAATAGTATGTTTGTTTGTATTAAAGGTTATACGGTAGATGGTCATGACTATGCACAGAAAGCTGTTGAAGGTGGCGCAACGATAGTTGTGACAGAACGAAAGTTACCATTAGAAGAAACGATTGCGCAAGTCATTGTGAAAGATACGGATCGAGCAGTTGGTTTGTTAGCTGCAAAGTTTTTTGACTATCCTTCAAAAGATATGGCGATGATTGGTGTAACCGGAACAAATGGAAAAACTTCAGTAACAGGAATTATTCAAAACATCATGCATGGTATGGGCGAGAAATCTGCACTATCAGGGACAATCGGCTTTAATTTAAATGGTATTTTATATGAATCAGCTAATACTACAAGCGATGCATTATCGACTCAACAAATGATATTCCGTGCAAAAATGGAAGGCTGCCGATTAATGACTATGGAGGTATCTTCACACGGTTTAGCACTTGGACGTCTAGCTGGCGTTGAATATGATGTAGCTATTTTTACAAATCTTACACATGATCATCTTGATTTCCATGGAACGATGGAGGAATATGGGCATGCGAAAGGCTTATTATTCTCTCAACTTGGACAAGACTTAGAAAAGAATAAATTTGTCGTGTTAAATGCCGATGATGCTTGGTCAGAACGCTATGCAGCGATGACACCATTTCCAGTATGGACATATGGTTTGAAAAATGAAACAGCTGATTTCCGAGCTATTAACTGTGAGTATCATGATTTCATGACTTCTTTTGACGTTGAAACGCCAGAAGGAATATACCGTGTGAAAATGCATTTACTTGGGGAATTTAATATATATAATGTACTTGCTGCTATGGTTGCTTTTTATGGACGTGGTTATTCAATTGAAACAATTATTGAGCAAATTGAGCAAATACCACCAGTAAAGGGACGTATGGAGAAAGTTTGTTCAGATTTACCGGTGCAGATGTTTATAGATTATGCACATACACCTGATGCAATTGAAAAGGCGATTTCTTCAGCTCAACCATATAAAAAAGGTAAGCTTATTTTCTTAGTTGGCACAGGCGGCAATCGTGATAAATCGAAACGTCCAACAATGGCTGAAAAGGCATCAGCTGCTGATTACGTTATATTAACGACAGATGACCCGCGCTATGAAGAATACGATAGTATTACAGGTGATCTTGCTAAAGGGATGTTACATGAAAATTATGCATGTATAGGAGATCGTGCTGAAGCTGTGCGTCATGCGATTGAGGTTGCTGAACCAGGAGATATCATTATTTTTGCTGGTAAAGGACATGAAGATTATCAAATTATTGAGAATACTAAATATCCACATAGTGATGCGGATATTGCAATAGAAGCTGGCCAATTAAAATTTGTATAATATATGATCTCCAATTAGGATGTTAGAGTATACGATAGTGTGAATGCATGTAGTCATGCGAAAAGTTCACCATACTTTGAAACCCCTTTTAGTCTAAGGGGTTTTCTTTTTGGGTTAACATGAAGGTGAATATATGGAAAGAAAATGATCATCATGAGTGTTTGAGGAACTATCCACATTGGACCTAGCTAAGTATTCTTTGGGGAATTCATGTAAAAAGGTTGTAAGAAAGGCAAGTCTTCTTTTATTATTAGTAAGTATGAAAAAAGGAGAATGACGAGATGAATTCAAATTTAGAAAAAGATATATTATCACGTCGAACTTTTGCCATTATCAGTCACCCTGATGCTGGGAAAACGACGATTACAGAAAAGCTTTTACTATTTGGTGGTGCGATTCGTGATGCCGGTACGGTAAAAGGGAAGAAAACAGGTAAATTTGCAACATCTGACTGGATGGAGATTGAAAAGCAACGTGGGATTTCTGTAACCTCTTCAGTTATGCAATTTGATTATAATGGATCACGTGTGAATATTTTGGATACTCCAGGTCACCAAGATTTCTCAGAGGATACGTATCGTACATTAATGGCGGTGGATAGTGCTGTCATGGTCGTAGATGCTGCCAAAGGTATTGAAGCACAAACTTTAAAGCTGTTCAAAGTTTGTAAAATGCGTGGAATTCCAATTTTTACGTTTATTAATAAACTTGACCGTCAAGGGAAGGAGCCACTTGAGCTGATTGAAGAGCTTGAGGAGGTATTGGGCATTAACGCTTACCCAATGAACTGGCCGATCGGTATGGGTAAAGAGTTTTTAGGTATTTATGATCGTTATAATAAACGTATCGAGCAATTCCGTTCTGATGAAGCAGAACGTTTCTTGCCAATTGATGAAAACGGGGAACTTGCAGCTGAGCATCCGATGAAGGTGACTTCTTATTATTCACAAGCAATGGACGACATTATGTTGCTTGACGAAGCGGGTAATGAGTACTCGGAAGAAAAAATTCGCCGTGGTGAATTAACACCTGTTTTCTTTGGTTCTGCTTTAACAAATTTCGGTGTACAAACATTCCTTGAAACATATTTACAATTTGCACCGACACCACAGCCTCGCATTACTGAGAATGAACTATTTATTGATCCAGTTGAACATGAGGAGTTTTCAGGGTTCATTTTCAAAATTCAAGCGAATATGAACCCTGCACACCGTGACCGTATTGCCTTTGTGCGTATCGTATCGGGTAAATTTGAACGTGGCATGAACATGACTTTATCTCGTACAGGTAAATCATTCAAAGTGACACAATCTACACAATTCCTTGCGGATGACCGTGAAACAGTAGATGAAGCAGTAGCTGGTGATATTATCGGTTTATATGACACAGGTACTTATCAGATTGGCGACACAGTCGTAGGTGGTAAAAAGACATTCCAATTTGAAAAACTACCACAGTTCACGCCAGAGCTATTTGTTCGTGTAACTGCGAAAAATGTTATGAAGTCTAAGCAATTCCATAAAGGGATTTTACAATTAGTGCAAGAAGGCGCCATTCAATATTATAAAACGTTGCATACAGAAGAAGTTATTCTTGGAGCAGTTGGTCAATTACAATTTGAGGTTTTTGAGCATCGTATGAAAAACGAATATAATGTTGAAGTGAAGATGGAGCCAATCGGTTCGAAAATTGCAAGATGGATTGAAAACGAAGAGGATGTTAAAGAATCAATGTCTTCAGGTCGTTCAATGCTTGTAAAAGACCGTTTTGATAATCTTGTTTTCTTATTTGAAAATGAATTTGCTATGCGTTGGTTTGCAGATAAAAACGAAAACATTAAACTGTATAGCCTTTTATAATAAAAAGCAAAATTGTCCAGGGTGATTTCCGTTCGAGGCTACTCGCTTTGTCGCTAACGCTTCGCTTTCGCTCAGAGTAGGGCTTCCTGTGGGCGAGCGTCGAGCCGCTTCCTTCGCTTGCGCTCCGTGTAGGGTCTCACCTGTCTCGCTTTCCCACGGGAGTCGAGGAGCCTTCCACTCCTATCAACAATAGCGTAGAGTTTTTATCATTTATAGGCATTCAAAAGTGAACAAACTAACACGAATCGACATGTTGCGATTCGTGTTTTTTTACAAGGAAAATTAGAGCTTTATGTAGAATATATACAGTATTAGGAAATATAAGATTCGGCACCAACTTAAATATGGTATACGCTTTAACTTCTATCAGCGGGTATTCAAACACCGCTGATAGGAGTTAAAGCCTCAAGTGGATGTCACGGAATCGGAAAGGAGTTCTTAAAGGATGTTAGCTTAAAATCATCGCATCCATGCGATAACGTCTAACTGACCTGCATCTTGCAGGCCTAAGCACAAAGCCGATTCCGAACGCAATTATGCTGAGGCATAATTAATCAAATTGCATCTCCTAATTTTCACGTTGTGCTATATATTAAACCTATAATACATGGAGGAGTTCCAAAATTTATAAAATATTCGCCTTTTCGGGTATTATAGAAGGGAAGAGATGGAAAAGGAGCTTGTAAAGTGAATATTAGTAATTTTTCTATTAAAAGGCCTGTTTTTACAATAGTTACAATGATATTAGTCATTATTTTAGGTGGAGTTTCATTATTAAAAATACCTATTACGCTTATTCCTGAGTTACGTCCACCAATTGGCATCGTTGTTACCTCTTATCCTGGTGCAAGTCCGACCGAGGTTAATGAGAAAATAACGAAGCCATTGGAGACAACGCTTGCCACCTTACCAGGGATTAAAAAACTACAATCTACCTCTCAAGAAGGATCTAATTTAATTGTTCTCGAATTTGATTGGTCAACCAATATTGAAGATGCTCAGCTCGATATTTTACAACGCATCGACATGACCCCTTTACCGAATGATGCTGAGAAACCTAGCTTTTTAAAATTTGATCCATCTCAGTTTCCTATCATACAACTTTCACTACGGGCGGAAAATGACCATGTAGATGTACGTTTACTGGCAGAAGCCTTGGAAAAGGAACTTCGTCGAACTGCTGGTGTCGCGAGTGTAAATATTTCCGGTAAGCTAGTCGAAGAAGTTCAACTAACTTTAGACGAATCGAAGTTAGTTGAAAAAGGATTAACTCAAGCAGATGTTATTCAAATTATTCAAGCGAACAATGTTTCTCTTCCTGGTGAACCCGTATTAACAGCAGATGGAAAGATGTTAACAACTCGTATTTTAAGCATATTAAATTCACCTGAAAGCATTGCAGATTTAATCATTTCGGTAAATCCACTAGATGGTAAAGCATTAACAGTTGGAGAAGTGGCAACTGTTGAACGCACGGAGCAAAAATCTATAAATACGACACGTGCAAATGAGCATCCTGCAGTACTAATGTCTGTATTACAGGAATCAGGCGCTAATACGGCAGAAGTATCCAAAGCTTTCAAAAAGGCTTTAAATGAATTATTGACGAAGAAGCAATATGAAGGAATCGTTGCAGACGTGCTAGTGGACCAAGGTAATTACGTAGATTTAGCGATTAGCAATATCGGAACTTCTTTACTTTTAGGTGGATTATTCGCAATGCTCGTGTTATTTGTCTTTCTACGAAGTGTGAAAAGCCCTATTATTATTGGAATTGCGATTCCGTACTCGGTTATTGTTACATTTGTTTTAATGTTTTTCGCCAATTTCTCACTCAATATTATGACATTAGGGGCGTTAGCACTTGGCATCGGTATGCTTGTTGATAATGCTATTGTTGTTATAGAAAACATTGAACGACATTTAGGACTTGGCAAGGGCCCTATCGAAGCAGCTAAGGAAGGGACAAAGGAAGTGGCGCTTGCGATTACGGCGTCCACGCTCACAACAATTGCTGTATTCATTCCTGTAATGTTTATTAAAGGATTAATAGGACAAATTTTCACAGAATTTGCTTTAACTATTTCCTTTAGCTTAATCGCTTCTTTAGTCGTTGCGTTAACGGTTGTCCCAATGCTTGCAAGTCGTCTTTTAAAAATGAAATCACTCAATATTTATGAAAAACGAAATGAATCATCCTTTTACAAGAGCTACAAAACATCAATTATTTGGGTATTGCGTCACCGTATGCTTGTACTAATCTCAACAGTTGTCTGTTTTGGACTTGCCTTGTTTGGACTTATGAAAATTGGCACGGAGTTTTTACCGCCAACCGATGAAGGATTTGCATCCATAAGTGTAAATCTTGAAAAAGGGGTAGCCGTATTAGAAACAGAAAAAGTGGTTGCGAAAATTGAGGAACGTTTGAAACAGGAGAAAGATGTTGACGTATATGTTAGCTTAATCGGTGGTACACAACAAGCACAAGCTCGGGGACAAACAAGTGCCAACCAAGCTGAGCTATATGTAAAGCTTGTCCCTTTAGCAGATAGGGAACGTTCAATTTTTGAATTTGTAGAAGAGGTTGAAAGAGATTTGTATGCAAAGCTAGGGGAGCAAGTTGAAATCAACTTCAATGTCTCAACGACAACAGGCTCGTCACCAAATACATTAACGTTTAGGTTAACAGATTCTGATGAGCGAAGACTTCATAGCTCTGTTGATAAAGTGCAGCAGGAGCTATCAAAGGTGAATGCTATCACAAAGGTATCTACGGATTTAGATATCACTGTAAAAGAAATTCAAGTCGAAGTAGACCGTGAAAAGGCGAAGGACTACGGATTTGTGCCTGCACAAATTGCTCAGACGGTCAATCAAATGACAAAGGGTCAGCTAACTACGCAAATAATGGCAGAGGATGGTGCTGTATTGCCTGTTTATACAGGCTTTGGACAAGTATTTAATGATAGTATCGAGTCATTAAAATCGATGCAGCTACGTTCACCTGCAGGTTTATTTGTAAAACTAGAGGACATTGCAACTGTTTCTGTACAAGAAGGGCCAGTATCGATAAGACGTTCTGATCAGGCTGCTGCTGTTGCATTTTTTGTAGAATATAAAACGAAGGAATCGCTAGGTGGCATCTCAGCTAAAGTGGACAAAGCATTGGAAAAAGCTGATTTGCCGACTGAAACGCAAGTTGTTTTTAGTGGAGATCGTGAGCTTTATGATAGTGCGATTAATGATATGCTTTTAGCAGTTGCGTTAGCGGTCGTACTTGTATATATCGTGATGGCCGCACAGTTTGAATCTTTTAAATATCCATTCGTTATCATGTTCACAGTACCTTTAATGATCATTGGTGTTGTTATTGCTATGTTTGCTACGAACACGCTAATTGGTGTGACATCTGTTATAGGCATCTTAATATTAGTTGGGATTGTCGTGAATAATGGAATTGTCCTTGTAGATTACATTAATCAACAAAAAGCTAGAGGACTGGCGACGTATGATGCGATTGTACTTGCTACACAAGATCGACTTCGACCAATTTTAATGACTGCACTAACGACGATTTTAGGATTGCTACCACTTGCTCTTGGCATCGGTGAAGGAACAGAGATGAATAAACCGATGGGAATTGTCGTAATCGGAGGGCTTGTGACATCAACTTTATTGACTTTATATATTGTACCGATCGTATACAGCTTAATGGCTAGGAAGATGCGGTAAGTTCAGGGGGGATGAGAGATGGGGGTTCATTTTTTTACAGGCTTTCCGGGTTTTATTTCAAGTCAATTAATACGAGAGTTATTTCGAAAAAATCAATCACATGAAGTCATTGCCATTGTTTTAGCTGGTGAGTTAATAAAAGCGAATTTAGAAAGAGAACATATTTTAGCAGAGTTTCCTAACTGTTCTATTCGTATTGTAGAGGGAGATATTACATTACCGAATCTCGGTCTAGAAGACCAAGCTGTGCAGGAAATTACACCTCAAATAGAGGTGCTATGGCATCTAGCTGCCATTTATGATTTAGCCGTACCACGCGACATCGCATGGAAGGTAAATGTGCATGGTACGACTATGGTCAATGATTTTGTTCGCACACTTCCGAACGTAAGACGCTATATGTATTTCAGTACAGCGTATGTCGCAGGAATACGTGAAGGTATTTTGAGAGAAAATGAATTAATTCGCCCGCCTGCATTTAAAAACTATTATGAGGAAACAAAGTATGAAGCTGAGCATCGAGTAGAGGATTTGAAATCTGAAATACCGCTGACAATTATTCGACCTGGTATCGTACGCGGACATTCCGAAACAGGAGAAACGATTAAATTCGATGGGCCGTATTTCTTTTTAAATATGGTAGGTAAATTAAAGTGCCTACCTTTTATTCCATACATTGGTCAATCGAAATCAACAATAAATGTAGTGCCAGTGGATTACATTATAAACGCTTCGACTTATCTAGTTGATGAAAAATGTGCTGAAGGGAAAACTTTACATCTAACGGACCCAAATCCGCATCCGGTACAGGAAGTGTATCGGACGATGGTAAAATTATTAACGAACCATTATCCTAAGGGGCGATTACCGCTAACACTAGCAAGACTATCTTTACAAGTCCCACTTCTTCGAAAAAATCTAGGTGTTGAGCAAGAAACTTTAGATTATTTAACTTGGGATGCTAAATTCGATACATCGGAAGCAGTGACTATTTTGAAAAAAGGTAATATTACATGCCCCGACTTTATACAAACTATGCCAAGAATGATTGAATTTTATTTAGCGCATAAAGAAGATAAAAGTTATCAAATTCAAATAAAGTGACTTCAAGTAGTAGTACCCTGTAGCTTAAATCAGAGCCTTCTATTAGATAGTAGGGTAGAATAATTTTGCCACTCATATATGATAGTGCTATAATGTGCTTACAGAAGAAGAACCTTCGACGTTTTGTCAAAGGGGAGTAGCTAACAGATACGAGCGATGTATCTGGATTACATCCGTCATGACATGGTTTTTACCATCGGGTGTGATAAGCGATTTACTCTATGCTTGCGGTATTCATTCCACTAGTAATAGAGAGGTACTGATGAATTGTCAGATATTTATTTGCTTAGCGAGACCTTTGCCTTTTAATAGGGGCAGAGGTCTTTTCTTTTGTACTCGTATAGTAAAACTAATTTGGGTATACAGAGCTTTAGAGGAGGCACATGAATGGAATCAATTGTATTACAATACGGTTGGGTACTTATTGTACTTGTAGTATTAGAAGGGTTATTAGCAGCAGATAATGCAGTAGTAATGGCTGTGATGGTGAAGCATTTACCTCATGAGCAACAAAAAAAGGCACTATTTTATGGATTATTTGGTGCATTAATTTTCCGATTTTCAGCGCTTTTTGTCATTACAGTATTAGTGAATTATTGGCAAATTCAAGCATTGGGAGCAGCTTATTTATTATTCATGTCCGCCAAAAATATATATGATTTGCGTCATAAAAAGGATTCAGAAGAAGAATCTAGTGAAGAAACGAGGAAAAAGGGCTCTGGTTTTTGGATGACAGTGCTTAAGGTAGAGGCAGCGGATATTGCATTTGCTATTGATTCTATGCTTGCTGCAGTTGCCATTGCTGTTACTTTACCGAAAGTAGGAAGCTTTGATATTGGTGGCATCAATGGTGGACAATTTATTGTCATGTTACTCGGAGGGTTTATCGGAGTGATCATGATGCGATTTGCTGCACAATGGTTTGTGAAAATATTAAATGACTACCCTTCACTTGAAACGGCTGCGTTTTTAATTGTAGGTTGGGTAGGCGTGAAGCTTGTTGTGCTGACTTTGTCACATGAGAAGGTGGGCATTTTACCTGCAGAATTCCCACATTCAACTGTGTGGGAGTTAACTTTCTGGATCGTATTAGTGGGCATCGCATTAGTAGGTTATTTAGTAGGAGTTCGTTTTAAAAATAAAGCTTAATATCATTTAGAGGGATAGTCGTAGCTATTCCTCTTTCTTTTTTTAAGTATTTTTCCTATACTAATATCTATCGAGTTTGGCATCATATTAGGAAGGGGTTGTCAACGTGCCCTGGAAAAGATCAAAAAATAGACTTGTTACACCTTTTCAGGTGCTTGTCTCTTATTATTTTATAGCTATAGCGATTTCCTTCCTGTTACTACGGCTACCAGGCGTTCATCAAGAAGGTGTACACGTTTCATTATTAGATAGTTTGTTTACGGCTGTAAGTGCAGTTAGTGTAACGGGTTTAACAACATTCGATATATCTGAAAGCTACACAACATTTGGCCTCGTGATGGTACTTGTCATTTTACAACTTGGCGCAATTGGCATTATGTCACTTGGTACCTTTGTGTGGTTACTAGTTGGGAAAAAAATAGGTATGCGTGAGCGTCAGTTGATAATGATTGACCATAATCAATACAATTTGTCAGGGGTTGTCCAATTAATTCGCGAAATATTGAAAATCTTAATCGGTATTGAAGTGATGGGTGCGTTTATTTTAACGTTGCACTTTACAAACTATTTCGATACTTTCGAAGAAGCGTTGATTCATGGTGTTTTTGCCTCCATTTCTGCTACTACAAATGGTGGTTTTGATATTACGGGCATGAGTTTATTACCGTTTCATAACGATTACTTTGTACAAATAATAACGATGTTATTAATCGTGCTAGGCGCGATAGGCTTCCCAGTATTAATTGAAGTGAAATCTTTTTTACTTCATCGCCATGCAAATTTCCGTTTTAGTTTATTTACAAAAATAACAACCTCCACATATGCCATTTTATTTGTGGTAGGAGCTCTCGTTATTTTATTGCTTGAATCATTCCATTCCTTTAAGGGAATGTCTTGGCATGAAGCGCTGTTTTCTGCAATGTTCCATTCGGTTTCAACACGATCAGCTGGACTGACGACGTACGATGTCACAACCTTTAGTGAAGCGACAGATATTTTTATGAGCTTTTTAATGTTTATTGGTTCTTCGCCAAGTTCAGTTGGTGGAGGGATACGTACAACAACGTTTGCCATGGCTATTCTATTCCTAATTACCTTTTCACGAGGAAGAGAGGATATTCAAGTATTCGGACGTGAAATACATTTAATCGATGTATTCCGCTCGTTTGTTGTTATTTTATTGGCATTCTTTATGGTTTTAGTTGCAACAATTATTTTACTTATTACTGAGCCACACGCATCACTGATTCAAATAATTTTTGAAATTACATCAGCGTTCGGAACGTGTGGGATGTCTTTAGGGATTACCTCTGATCTATCGGCAATTGGTAAAATTATCATTATGATTTTAATGTTCGTGGGTCGTGTCGGTTTAATCTCCTTCCTTTACACTCTTGGTGGTGGTGGTAGAGGCAAAAAATCAAGTTATCACTATCCTAAGGAAAGAGTAATTATTGGGTAAGTACTAGACCATTGATGTGAATGACTCACAACTAAGATTATAAAAAAAGAGCTAATTTAGCTCTTTTTTTATTTCCGTACTATTTTCCAGTTGCCAATAAGTTTATTAAACGAGGATTTTAAAGGTTATCTTAGTAGAAAATCTATTCATAAAGGGGGATTTAGATTGCGTAATTGACAAGAAATTGCCGTCGACACAAAATTGTCGAAAAATTTTAAATTGTTTTATCCTGGTTATTATGACTATTTAATAGGTAATATTTCCAACAAATAGGTATTGATGCATTAATATTTTCGAACTAAACTTTTTTAGGATAATAGTAATACCTCAAAGAACATCCGTTAAATGTAATAAAGCTATGATTATTAATTGCTATAGATTCAATAAAAATGTAATTATATAGATTAGGTTTAAAGGTTGCTGAAAAATTTAAAAGTTTTTAATGTATGAAAAAACGCTAGTCCTAAATTTTTTTAATGGACTAGCGTTTCTTATTATAAAGAGTCGATTGTTGCAAAGTATGGTTCTTGACCGTGACGGAAGTAAGTTAAAAGATAGCCATTTTTTTGTACAATTTTGCCTTTTGAGAAATTCTGGTAATCGATGTAATGCGGAATAATGAGCGTATGTTTAAACAACTCTTTTTCGGATAGATTGAAGTTGGCAAATGGCTCACCTGCGATTGCAGGGTTTTCACGTAATGCCGAATAAAGTGCTTTTTGTTGCTCTTCTGTAGGACGCTCCTTCCACCATAATTTACGCGGCTGGAACTGTTGAGCCATTAAATAATCTAGTTGCATTAGGCTTTGAATGATAGTTAAATCAGCACCCTCAACAGTTTCTAAAAACATTAATAAACGAAGGAATAAATCCTCAAGCTGATGTCCGATACGCGACCAACCTTTAGTTTCCCAATAAGTACCGAAGTTTTGGAAGAAATCAAATGGTGTTTCAAACACTTCAGTTACTAAATATTCAATCGTATGATCCATACGGTGATCGTTCCAGTATTTCTCAAGCACGTCCTCTGCATGTTTAATGCGCACAATATCATCAAATGATAAGACATTATTAGAGAAAATCTCGTAAGGTGACTGGTCCACATACGTATAGCCAAATTTTTCAGCCTCTAGACGAAGGCCTGTACCACGCAGAAGTTTAAGGAATCCAAGCTGTAATTCTTCTGGGCGCATTGCGAAAACGTCATTAAACGTTTGACGGAAGCTTGCATAATCCTCCTCTGGTAAACCAGCGATTAAATCTAAATGCTGATCAATCTTTCCACCTTCTTTGACCATTGTTACTGTACGTGTTAGTTTTTCAAAGTTTTGACGGCGCTTCACGAGAGTATTTGTTAAATCGTTCGTTGATTGAACACCGATTTCAAAACGGAAAAGACCCTTTGGTGCGTTATCATTTAAAAACTGGATAACTTCAGGACGCATAATATCAGCGGTAATTTCAAATTGGAATACAACCCCTGGCTTATGTTCATCGATTAAAAACTGGAACATCTCCATCGCATAGCTGCGGCTTATATTAAATGTACGGTCAACAAATTTAATAGTACGTGCACCGTTGTCCATTAAAAATCGAATATCTTCTTTTATTTTTTCTCGGTTAAAATAACGAACCCCTACTTCAATAGAAGATAAACAAAATTGACAGCTAAATGGACAGCCGCGACTTGTTTCAATATATTGGATTCGTTTGCTTAGATGAGGGAGGTCCTCCTCGAAACGAAATGGACTTGGCAATTCACGTAAATCAATTTTTGGTGCTTGTGCGTGAATTCGTACTTTACCATCTTCTAAGTAGCAAATTCCTGGAACATCCTCCAATGCAATTTCTCCATGCAAATGGCGTAGTAATTGTTTAAAGGAAGTTTCTCCTTCACCCATAACAATAAAATCAACCTCTTCAATTCTACGTAACCAATGGTGCGAATCGTAAGAAACTTCAGGTCCGCCGAGCAAAATTTTAACATTTGGACATACAGTTTTTAACATTTTGATAACGTGGATAGTTTCTTCAATATTCCAAATATAGCAGCTGAATCCTACAATATCAGGGTTTTTTTGGAATAAATCTGATACAATATTAAAAGCAGGATCTTTAATTGTATATTCTGCAATGATCGGATTAAATTCTGGTAAAGCAGCACCTTTTAAATAACGCAGTGCTAAATTTGTGTGAATATACTTTGCGTTTAAAGTAGTTAAAATAGTATTCATGAAATAATCTTCCTTTCAATTTCTAATTGTAACAGTCAAGTAGCTGTCAAACAATATAATCCTTTTTGCCTATTTATTTTGTGAACAGTTCGTGAAATAATTTTAAATACTTAAATTTACTAAATTTTGTAATAATAGAATCGTGCAGTCATAAAGTATAGTAAAGGCTCAAAATTCGATTAAGGGGTTTTTTACTCTATTGAAAGGTTCGGTGAGAAAGTTGAAGCAAAATGATATTAATCAATGTTTTGGAAATCTTATGACAAGTACTTCGTCACCAACACTTATTCTTAATAAAGTAGGTAAAATTTTGAATATGAATGAGGCTGCTATTAAACTGTTTAACCTCAATTCATCGTATATAGGTTATTTAACAATGGACGAGTCTTCAAATTTAAAATGGGCAAAATTCGTTAAACAATTACAAAGTGATTTGAGATCAGAAGAAATCTTCAATATTCAAACAGCTAGTAATGAGTTTGAAATGATGTCTTTCAAATGTTTTTATGATCCGAACACAGAAGAAATCGTTGCACAAATTTCAACATTAAATAATGACATAGCTCATGAACTATATGTTAGCCAAGAGCAAGAGAGATCACAATCTTTCCATGCTTATGATCACTTACCGTACGCTGTTATTATAAGTGACGCTAGCGGGATTATTCTTGGGCTAAATAAGTATGCTGAGATGTATTTGAAAATAGAGAAATCACAACTTCTTCATAAGGCACACCAGCACATCTTTGATACTTTTACACTTAAGAAAGGCCAAATTACTTCATACCTTTCTAAGCTGATGGGTGAAAAGCATGCAAATATTCATGTAGTCGATGAAACGCAAGTTATTACCCCTTGCTATTATGAAATTTCAAGTATCTATGATGAATACAATAATATTATTGTCACAGTCATTAATGATGAAACAGAAAAGAAACAACTTCAACATAAAGTTGAACATCAGCAAGCTTTAAATGTTGTCGGTCAAATGGCCGCAAGTATCGCCCATGAAATCCGTAATCCATTAACTTCTTTAAAGGGCTTTACCGAACTATTAAAGTTAAATGCTGATGAAGAGTCCAGTATGTATTTATCTGTCATCGATAGTGAACTTCAACGGATGGAACAAATTTTATCTGAGCTTTTAGTATTGTCCAAGCCAACAAGTATGAAAGTTGAATTATTAGAGCTAAATAACATTGTGAAGCAAGTGATAGAGTTTATGCTTCCAGATGCACTTATGAAAAATATTATGATTCAATACATTTCTCCTTCTACACAAGTATACATTGGTGGCAATGAAAATCGCTTAAAGCAAGTATTCATGAATCTTATTAAAAATGCGATGGAATCCATGAATAATGGTGGAACGATCACGGTAGAAATGACTGCTGACTGTGCAATTGTTGAATTACAAATTAAAGACGAAGGTGTCGGCATGGACAGTGCTACCCTTCAAAACTTATTCCAGCCTTTTTACACGACGAAATCAGCAGGGACAGGACTAGGCCTTGCTTTCGTGAAAAAGGTGATTGAAGAGCATGAAGGTGTAATAGGTGTGAGTAGCGAATTACAAAAGGGGACATGCTTCCACTTACAATTCCCCGTTTACTCATTTAATCAGGTGGATACGATGGATGTGTCCACGAAAGATTCTGCTTATTTAGTAACATAAACAGAGTCAATTTGTACCGTAAACGACATATGAGACTTAAAATCAAATAATGCTTTTGACAATGCTTTTCTAATATCGCTATAATGGCATGTATAAAGCGAATTGAAAGGAAAAGGATATGACGTCAGAAGATTTAAAGCAATCTTTAAAATTGTATATCGTATTATCACGTGCACATAAAGCAATTAATGAGACAACCCAACATTTTTTTCAAGAGAACGGACTAAATCCTACTGAATTTGCTGTCTTAGAGCTTCTTTATCATAAAGGAAGACAGCCATTACAGCAAATTGGCAATAAAATTTTGCTTGCTAGTGGGTCTATTACGTATGTCATTGATAAACTTGAAAAAAGAGGATATTTAATACGTGTTTCATGTCCGGCAGATCGCCGTGTCACGTATGCAGAAATTACGGACAAAGGTGAAGCATTTATGGCGGAACTATTTCCAAAGCATGAACAGCATTTACATGAATTGATGAGTGTGCTATCTATTGAGGAAAAAGATCAAGCTATCACTTTATTAAAAAAATTAGGACTGTCTATTAAAGACTTGTCTTATTAAAAAGGGTTGTCTCAATGAATTTGAGGCAACTTTTTGTGTTGAACAAAAGGATCATAACTGTTAGGGAGAGAATTTGGAGATTAACGTCATGGAGAAGGGAATGGAGCGAGCGACAAAAGTATCCTGTCCTGCGTAAACGCCCTTGTAAACGCTCCTAGGCGCCCATGGTATCAATCCGACCAATCGGCATGGAAATGAGCCTCACACTATCGTATAAACCGTATTAAAAATAACAAAAAGACTGTAGAGCAAACAAGTTTGTCTACAGTCTTTTTTTGAATCATTATTTTTTAGAAATAGTTGCTGCCATTTTAAACATAGCATCAGTTAAATCTAGTTCTTCGTTATCGTGAATAGTTAATTTAATAATTAAACCATCTTTTTCAAAAACAACGCCGATTACTTTTTCTTTGTCATCAACAAAATTTACCACATAACCTTCAATGTTTTTAATACTCTTAAATGCAGCTAGGTCCTCAGAAGATAAAGCTGATGGTTCACCAACAGCATTCATATAATCTTGCATAGATGTTTTTGCTTCATCATAGCTTGATTGTGAAACATCCTCGATACGCATGAATACTTCATCATTTTCATTAGAAACTAACATGTCTTTACCAGGTTCTTCTTGAGAAAGTGTAAATCCAGGTAGTTGTTGCATTTTATAGCCTTGATCAGCACTTTTCGATTCGCTTGCTGTTTCAGTTTTTTCTTTGCCTTTTTGTACATAGTTAACTTCTTGTTTAGGTGTATTTGAACTATCTGTAGTGTCTTTTTTGTCTGTAGTATCTTTATCTGTCTCATTTGATGTAGGCGTTTCTTCTGAGTCATTAGTTTTATCCTCAGCTGATGGTTTCTGCTGTTGTTCAGTATTTGATGGCTCATTTTTTTGAACATCAGAATCCTCTGTTTTATCAGAAGTATTACATCCTACGACTAAAATGGCTGTTAGTAATAATGCAGGTAGAGAAATTAATTTTTTTTGCATGAAAAGCCCTCCTTTTATTATTAAACGTTAGTAAAGAGAAAATGTTTCCAAATTTTAATGCTATTATGTTAAAGGTAACACTAAAAATAAGAGTAGTACAAAGACTACATGGGATACAATAACAAGTGGCATACTCTTACGCCATTCATATAACAAGCCCCAAATAATGCTGGTTACAAGTGCAGCAATCATACCAAGCATAAAGCCGCTTATTGCAATAGAGATTGCACTTAAAATCGCTGTTACAATGACTGCTAAAGTAGGTCTCATAAAGCGTTTCAGCTGTTGTTGAACATAGCCACGCCAAAAGAGCTCTTCACCAATAGCAACAATGAATACAAGTAATATATAGTGCCAAATAGTCTGTGGTCCATAATTTGCTAAAAACTTTTGTACTGATTGTACCAATGAACCATTAATATGTGGTGCTAACCAGTAGCCAAAGCGTATAATACCGTATGTTATTGTACCGTATCCAATACCGAAAAGTAAAAATTTCCATGTCGGTAACTGATCTTCAATTTTACCAGTTAAAATGGCAATGGCAATACATACAAGTAAAGTAAATGCATATAGATACCAAAATACAGCTTGGTTAGCAAAGGTAAAAGCAAGCATGCCATAAACGAATAATAAAGAAAGGAGCCATATTATTGTTTGTTTCGAATTTGTAAGCATTATTCGACCTCCATGCTTTTAATTTTATCAAAAAAAAAGTCCCTTATCATCTATAAAGACAAATAGGGACTATTCAGACTATTGAGCTTCATTTGTATATAAAATTTTGTAACGTTTATGGTTGACGACCGTCTTTTCTTCAACTTCAAGGGAATCGAAATTCTCCATGTATGTTAAATCAACGATCACCGAATTTTCATTTACTTTTTCGACTATACCTTGTAAGCCGTCTTTAAACTCGATAATATTTCCAACTTCAGCTATTTTCACAGACAGTCAGCTCCTTCATCGACTAATAATATACAGTTTGCATGAAAAAATGGAAAACGTAAAGCCTTTTTTGAATAATTCATAATTAATTACACAGAATGCTAAAAAGAGAGGAATAGAAAAATGGAAAAATACGAAAATATGCTTAAACAATTACAAAATGGGGAATTAAAAAGTATAGAGATAGAAAAGGAACAATTTTATGAGTTCCGAGAAGTACTAGTAAAACATCCTTTATTTAAACATTTTAGAGGTGAGGCCAAACAAAATGGACGCGTAATTTATACTTATCAAGAAACTCCAAGAAGCTGATTTGTCGAACATTGTCGTAAGTTAATGCTGTAAGAAATGAAATATAAATGTATAATAATGGTATGATTATTTGTGTGTGGAGGGTTATATGAATGGTCAATCTACTCTTGAAACAAATGGAACAAACTCGTGAGATGATGATTCGCTCAGGTGTAGAGAACGGGTTACAAAATGCGAAAACCATTCAACTGAGTCGCAGATTAGATCAGTTAATGAATACTTATTATAGACAGACAACATTTGAAGAAGAAGAAGAGCGTCAAGAAGGTTGAAAGAATGTTCCAGTATTCAGAGTATAAAACTTTTTAAATAATATAGTTTAAAAAGCATTTGGTGGGGAATACTTATTTTGAACACAGCAACATTCTCATTTCCCCTTTAGAGCAGTGATACCCCATCTACTGCTCTCTTTTTTTTGCCTTCATTACGCCAAGGTGAAATTGATTTACTCGTATATATGCAGTGTCTAAAGTTTTTAGGACAAGTTAATAATAGAAGTTTGAATTATCACACTTATTCAACTACACTTATAGATAAGAATAAGTGCTAACGGTTGATCAATTTTAGATAGATCAATCATTGCCTTGATCACAAAGGAGTATGTACATATGGGAAAAGAAGGTATTGCATTTGTCGGCACAGGCGTAATGGGTGCGAGTATTATTAAACATTTATTAAATAATGGTCATGAGGTAACAGTTTTTACACGCACAAAGGAGAAAGCGGAGCCACTTTTGGCGTTAGGTGCAACTTGGGCAAGTACACCAGCAGAAGCATTTAAACATAAGGAAATTGCCTTTACGATGGTTGGATACCCTGCGGACGTAGAAGAAGTTTATTTTGGAGATAACGGTTTATTTCAATCAGCTGAATCTGGCAATGTCGTTATTGATATGACCACTTCTGAGCCAACATTGGCAAAGGAAATTTTCGAACGTGCTCAAAAACTTGGAGTAGAAGCGCTGGATGCACCTGTTTCTGGTGGAGATATTGGCGCCCAAAATGGGACATTATCAATTATGGTTGGAGGTACACAAGCTACTTTCAATAAAGTATTACCAATTATGAAACATTTCGGTGAAAATATTGTTTATCAAGGAGAAGCTGGTGCAGGGCAGCATGCTAAAATGTGTAATCAAATCGTTATTGCATCTGGAATGATTGGTGTGTGTGAATCACTTGCTTACGGTTTAAAGGCTGGACTTGATTTACCGACACTACTGCAATCCATTTCGTCTGGTGCAGCAGGTTCTTGGTCGTTAAGTAATTTAGCCCCGCGTATGATTAAAAAAGATTACGAACCAGGCTTTTATATTAAGCATTTTGTAAAGGATATGAAAATAGCATTAGATGAATCTAAAAAAATGGGGATTACATTACCAGGTCTAACACTAGCTTATGATATGTATGAAAGGCTAATAGAAGAGGGCTATAGTGAAAACGGTACTCAGGCACTTTTAAAGGCCTATCAATAAAGGTTCACCCACTAGAAACTGAAGAATATAAAATTTTATAAAACCCGAAGTATCAATCTTAGATACTTCGGGTTTTATATTAAAGTAGCTCACTCAGAAAAAAGTTAACTACGGCAGCATTACTCTTTATCAAAAAGTTTTGCGTCTAAAGAAAAACTAGATGCCCCTGCAAGTGCAAAGTATAAAGCCATTGCCGCTAAAGCTAAATCCAATTCATATCCAGCTAAGCCGTTTTCCCCGATAAAGCCAACGCTAAGCTTCGCTGTAAAAATGGCAACGATCATTGTTACTGTCAATAAAGCGCCGATAAGTCTTGTACCTAAGCCTAAAATAATGGCTACACCACCGACTAGTTCTATAATGGCAACAATATAAGCCATGAAGCCTGGAATACCAATGGCATCAAAATAATCAGCTGTGAAGCCGATACCTCCCTGAAACTTTTGGAAACCGTGAGTTGCAAAAATAATGCCAAGCACCACACGTAAAATAGTTGAACCGATATTTTGCATAGTTAAAATAAACTCCTTTTGTTTTTTAGCTTACATTTCGTAACTTAGTTTATTTTTAAAAACAACTTTTGTCAAGTAACTAAATTTTATTTTTAAAAATGATTTTCGAAAAAATGATATACTCTTATATAAGAACAAAATACTTTGGAGGCAGGAAAATTGGATCAAAAAAAAATTTGTCCACGATTTGAAAAAGCACTAAAAATATTAAATCATAGCTGGAATACCCTGCTTATTTATCAATTATTAGAAGGTCCCCAACGATACTCAACGATAAAAAATAAAGTGGGTATTAGCAGTCGTGTGTTAACGGAAAGATTAAAAGAGTTAGAGATTGAGAACATTGTGGAGCGTACAGTTATTCCATCAACACCAGTAGTGATTGAATACAAGCTAACAGAAAAAGGACATGCACTTGCACCGATCCTTAAAGCAATTGAGCAATGGTCTTATATGTGGATGAATATAGAAGAATAGTAAAAAGGATATCCAAGCGAGGGGGCTTGGATATCCTTTTAGTGTTGTTGGGAAATGGTAAGGAAATTAAAGGGGATTTCCTTTAAAAAAGTATGGCTCTCTTTTTCATAGCGAGGGGTTGATTTCCGTTCCAGCTGGGTGCTTTCCTGGGGGCGCCCGATGCGTTGCTCGCTCCAGGTTCTCATCTGTGACGCTGATCCCCAAGGAGTCACCCAGCCTCCACTCCACTCAACCACTGCACATAGCATGTGTGAAAATACAGTGCTAACTTACCGACATAAGCTACAAAGCGAAGTATGTGGCTCGATTCTTCCCAGAATAAAGCGAGTAGATGGATAGACATCTTATTTTTGGACAATAGTTTTTCAATAACAGTAATATCCAAGCGAGGTGGGCTTGGATATTTTTTATTATGAAGGTAAAGAAGTTACTGTTTCACTTTCACTTATAAAAGTACTAAAGTCATTGTTTAATAAGTAAATCTTAAGTTGCTCGCAGCTAAGGCGAGGATTCGTTCATTTTAGTGTGTTAGTTAAATAAAAATACATGTATATTGTAAATAGTGTTAATTTTCATTAAATAAAAGGTATTTTTTATTACATGAGGGAATTTATTTAATAATATAGAGAATGGGAGGAGGGTTTTATGAAGCGGAATTCAACAGTAGACGTTCAGCATCGGAGTCAGTTAGCACTTTATTTATCTTTGCCAATTTTGTCGTGGGCGTTTTATGATTTTGCGAATACAATATTTTCTTCAAATATTAATACGATATTTTTCCCATTTTATATGGATGAGGTTTTAGGAACGAATGAGGTAATGCAGCAGGTGGCAAGCACGTTTATTTCTTATGCGAATGCGATTGCTAGCCTTTTCCTCGTTCTTTTTTCGCCACTTTTTGGAGTTTGGATTGATCAAACAGGCTATAAAAAGAGATTCATAGTATGGTTTGCATCTATTTCCATCTTCTTTACTTTTATGATGGGGATTTTTGCGAATTTACAGACACCAACAAATTTTTCAGGTGTGCCACTTAGTTTGTTCTTAGTTGTAGCTAGTTTTATCATCGCAAAATTTTTCTTTAATTCCAGTTTAGTATTTTATGATTCCATGATGGGAGATTTAGGGACAAAAGAGGAAATGCCCCTTATTTCTGGCTATGGGGTAGCGATTGGGTACCTTGGTACAATTTTGGGATTACTGGTTTATTTGTACGTAGGAAACAGTGATTTTCATCGAGCATTTATTCCGACTGCCATTTTATATTTATTATTTTCTTTGCCATTATTTTTTATTAATAAAGATACACCGATACCAGCGTCTCAACGAAAGCCTATTAAATTTTTAGATGGGTATAAGGAAATTGTTCAAACCTTTAAGGATATGAAGCAATATAAAGCTATTTTCACCTTTATGATTGCTTATTTCTTTTTAAATGATGCAATTGCAACAACCATTGCAATGATGGCTGTATATGCAACAACAATCGTAGGTTTTACTTCAGGTCAATTTATCGTGCTGTATTTAGTGTCTACGGTATCAACTATTATTGGTTCTTTTGCATTTGGTTATATTACAAAAGCAATCGGAGCCAAACGCGCGATAACTATGGTGGCAATATTAATGATAATTGCTTTAGCATTTGCTGTTTTTGCGACTGAGCAATGGATGTTCTGGCTTGCAGGTAGTATGTTTGGCGTATCGCTAGGATCCATGTGGGTAACATCTAGAACATATATTATTGAATTGTCTCCAGAAGAAAAACGAGGTCAGTTTTTTGGCTTATTTGCATTTTCGGGTAAAGTATCCTCCATTATCGGGCCAGCAGTCTACGGAACCGTTACGTTATGGATGAAAGATTACGGAACGCTAGCGAGTCGTGTTGCGTTATCGACATTAATTGTGATGACGATAATTGGCCTATTGATACATTTAAAAGTCAATGGCTCAAAAGTTGGAGTTGATATTAGATAAAATATATACGCATTCCATGTATATCGGGCCGAGCACTTTCCTGATGACGTTTGATGAGCCATTTGGCTGTTTGTTTTCTGTATGGAAATCAACCCGTGTTATGGGTGGCGAGCCAAGTTAATGATAAAGTTGGAAAAAGCAAGTAGGAGAAATGTATCGCCTATGATACAATTGAATTATAAATAGAAGTTGGATAGAAAGGAGCGGGGTTGCTTTGGAACATAAAGGTATATTATTAGAAAGTGGCACAAATGAGCTAGAAATTGTTGAATTTGAAGTAGCTAATAATAAATTTGGTATTAACGTTATTAAAGTAAAAGAAATTATTCAACCGATTCCAGTAACATTTATTCCACACGCGCACCCGCATGTAGAAGGGATCATTCAATTACGAGGTGAGGTTTTACCAGTAGTTGATATGCTCCGAGTATTAGGTATTCAAAGTCAAGAGCGTAGTTCTCAGCAAAAATATATTGTAGCTGAGTTTAATAAACAGCGTGTAGTATTTCATGTAGATAATGTAACACAGATTCACCGTATCTCATGGAATCAAATTGAGAAGCCTTCTGATATGTATCAGGGAGGAACATCACAAGTTATTGGTGTTATTAAGCAAAACGAGCAAATGATTTTATTGCTTGATTTCGAGAGAATTATGGTAGACATAAATCCAGACTCTGGTATTAGTGTAGATGCCGTTAAAAAGCTTGGTAAACGTGAGCGTTCTGAAAAACGAATTTTAATTGCGGAAGATTCACCATTACTTCGTAAGCTCTTATTCGATACTATGAATGAAGCGGGTTATGAGAATGTTGAATTCTTTGAAAACGGCCATGATGCTTATGAATACCTCCAAGCTATCGTTAAAAGTGGTAGCGATGTAGCTGAGCATATTCAATTAGTTGTGACGGACATTGAAATGCCACAAATGGATGGGCATCATTTAACGCGTAAAATAAAGGAGCATCCAGATCTCCAAAAGCTTCCTGTCATTATTTTCTCAAGCTTAATTACGGATGATCTTCGTCATAAAGGTGACCAAGTAGGTGCAGAGGATCAAATTAGTAAGCCAGAAATTACGGAGCTTATTTTACGAATCGACCAACTTATCATATAAAATAAAATTAAAGTTGGAAAAGGTACTTCACAATATTAATAATGGGTATCCTGAAAGAATATTAATAATGTAAGAAAGTCGGATGCCTCTTTTAGGCTCCGGCTTTTTTGTATAGATACATGAGGCTAGGGGAAATTAATATACAACCGGAAATGCAAACCATTAGTCGACGAAAAAGAGGAGAGCACCCGAATATTCGAGTACCTATGCGGTTCACCTCTATATTTGATGTAGATCTATTAATACTATGCATGCGCTAAGGAAGTGATTATTTGAATGAATTAAAAACCGCTATTATCGATATTGGCTCAAACACCGTTCGCTTAGTATTGTATCGATATGAGAAAGAAGAGGGACTTCGTGAGATTGGAAATATTAAAACGGTTGCACGTTTACGTACATATTTACAGCCCTCCGGTGAAATGTCTGAAGAAGGTATAAAAGTATTAACAGAAACATTATTGACTTATAAAGCAATACTTGATGATTATGAAGTGACTGATGTTAAAGCTGCTGCAACAGCTGCAATCCGTCAGGCAACTAATAGAGAAGAAATACTGACTTTAATGAAAAAACAGACAGGCATTCAAATAGAGCTTTTAACTGAAGAAGAAGAGGCATATTATGGCTTTGTTGCAGTGGCGCATTCTATAGGCACAATGTCTGCTGTAACGATAGATATTGGTGGCGGTAGTACTGAAATAACGCTATTTGAAAATAAAGTACTACTGCAATCTCATAGTTTCCCGTTTGGTACAGTTTCTTTAAAGCAACGTTTCGTAAAGGGCGAGATTATGAATGGTAGTGAAAAAAAGGAACTTATTGCTTTTGTGAAGGAACAGTTCAAATCACTTTCATGGATTCAGAATATCGGTTTACCGATTATTGCTATTGGCGGTAGTGCTCGAAATATCGCCCAAATTCATCAACAAAAACATGCATATCCAATCGCAAGTGTACATGGCTACGAAATGACGCAGGGCAATTTAGATGAGCTCAGTGTATGTTTAAATAATTTAAGCTTTCATGATTTGAAACAGTTAGATGGGCTTTCGACAGATCGTGCGGATATCATCGTTCCTGCATTAGAGGTTTTTAATGTGTTAATGGAAATTGTCGGAAGTGAATTATTCCAGATAACAAAAAAAGGTTTGCGAGAAGGGCTCGTTATACAGCGTATTTTACAAACAGATAAAAGTGCGTTTGATAAATACAATGTGTTTGAGGGAAACGCTAAAAGATTTGCTCGTCAGTATGGTCGTTCTGAAGAAGAAGCGGACTATTTGGGGTATTTAACGAATCAATTGTACCGTGAATGTTGCCACTTTGGTTATTTACAACATCATCCAAAAGATTTGCACTTATTGGCGAAAGCGGCGAGGGTGTTTAATATTGGGGAGTATATTGAGTTAAGTTCGGCTAGTCAGCATACTTTTTATTTAATTGCGAACCAATCTATCGATGGGTTAAGTCATAAGGAACGTGTAAAATTAGCACTTTTAGCTTCGTATAAAAATAAAGATTATTATCAGCGATTCGCTGCTCCGTTTACAGAATGGATGAGTCGTGAGGAGTATCGCAAAATACGAGACTTTGGTGCTTTTTTGAAATTTGTCTATGCGTTAAATGTGTCTAAACGAACAATAGTTAAAACTATAAAGATGCAAACAAAAGAAGATTATGTACAGCTTAGCATCTATGTGAAAAATAATGCGGCCGCTGAAAAATACCAAGCAAACCGACAAAAAAAACATCTAGAACGCGCACTAAAGATACCGATAAAAATAAACTTTGTGGAAGTAGGGTTGAACAATTATGACAACTGAAATTACGAATAATCAGTTAAATGAAAAGGAATCAACAGAAATACAAGGTCGATTACTAGAGGAAATCGCTAAACCGCAATACTATAACAACCGTGAATTAAGCTGGCTTGCCTTTAATGAACGAGTTTTAGAGGAAGCAGAGGATATCGATAATCCTCTGCTAGAACGATTGAAGTTTTTAGCAATTTTTAGTTCGAATTTAGATGAATTTTTCATGGTGCGAGTTGCAGGTCTACAGGATCAAGTGCGTGCAGGTTTCCATAAACCCGAAAATAAGTCAGGCTTAACACCAAAAGAGCAATTAGCGAAAATTGCAGAACGAACTCAGGCATTAGTGCGTCGACAAACTGAAGTTTATAGACACTTAATATATGATTTATTACCACAGCATAATGTACATATCGCAGACATGAAAGACTTAAATAGTGCACAGAAAGCATTTGTCAATGAAATGTTTGCAGAAACAATCTTCCCTGTTTTAACACCTGTAGCTGTAGATGCGTACCGTCCTTTCCCGACTTTGCTTGGTAAAACATTAAATTTACTTGTTTTATTAGAGCAAGATGAAGCGGACATAGAGAATCATGAAAAGGTAGCAATTGTACAAGTTCCATCTGTTTTAGATCGTTATATTAAAGTACCATCAGCAGACGGAGAGACAGTTATTGTCTTATTAGAAGACGTGATTGTAGCGCATATCGAAAAGCTCTTTTATGGTTACAGTGTCAAATCAGCACAGGCTTTTCGTTTGACACGTAATGCCGATTTAACGATTCATGAAGAAGGTGCAAGAGATTTACTTGTAGAAATCGAAAAAGAGCTGAAAAAACGTAAATGGGGTGTAGGTAGTCGTCTCGAAGTTCGTGAGGGCGAGATGAGTGAGGAAGTTCTAACATACTTACTAGATGAATTTGAAATTGAAGAAACGGATGTTTTCCATATAGATGGACCGCTAGATTTAACATTTATGTTCTCTTTTGTAAAAGGAATATCTGTTGGTCGAGAACATTTAGAATATGAAAGCTTTATCCCACAGCCACCATTAGATTTGCAATCGGATGAAAATATTTTTGAAAAAGCGCTGCAACAAGATATTTTCTTCCATCATCCATTTGAATCGTTTGCGCCAATTGTAGACTTTATTGCAGAAGCGGCAGTTAATCCGAACGTTTTAGCGATCAAACAAACTTTATATCGTGTAAGTGGTAATTCACCCATTATACAAGCCTTAAAGCTTGCAGCAGAAAATGGTAAACAGGTAACAGTCTTAGTTGAATTAAAAGCACGTTTTGATGAAGAAAATAATGTGCTTTGGGCAAAGCAACTTGAGCAAGCTGGCTGCCTTGTTATTTACGGCATGAATAACTTAAAGACACATTCGAAAATAACGCTTGTTGTAAGTCGTCGTAATGGAAAAATTGAGCGCTTTGTTCATCTTGGGACAGGAAATTATAATGATGCAACTGCAAAAATTTATACAGATATGGGTATCATAACGACAGATAAGGAATTTGGCATTGATGCCACTAACTTCTTTAACTATTTAAGTGGCTATACAGAGAAACCAACTTTTAATCATTTAGTTGTGGCCCCGTTTGATATTCGAGATGAATTTATCCGCTTAATGGATGAGGAAATTGCCTGTCATAAGAAGCATGGTAATGGTTTTATTCGAGCTAAAATGAATTCACTAACGGACAAAGACTTAATGATGAAGCTATATGAGGCATCGATTGCAGGTGTAAAAGTAGAGCTGATCATTCGTGGTATTTGTTGCATTAGACCAGGCATCCCTGGAATTAGTGAAAACATAACAGTAACGAGCATTGTTGGTCGTTTCCTCGAGCATTCGCGTATTTATTGGTTTCATCATAATGGGGAAAATAAAGTATATTTGTCTTCGGCAGATATGATGACTCGTAATATGATTAAACGTGTGGAAATTTTATTCCCAGTATATGCAAGCGAAGCCAAAGCTCGTATTATTAACATTATGAATACGCAACTTGAGGATACAGCAAAAGCTCGTATTCAAGACTCTAATGGAAAATATCATTATAAAGAATTTGATCGTGGTGAAGATCCAATTAATAGTCAGGAAATTTTCCTAAAGGATGCACTAAAACCTACGCTAGACGAAGAATAAGCAAACACGCTACTTAGTGAGGGATATAATGAAAAAATATAAAGAGAATGTAGCGCAATTTGCAGACTATCATCAAATCATACAACTTAATCCATTTGATGCGGTCGTATGTTTGAGAAAAGTGGATACAAAAGCGTTTGAAGTCGTTAATTATAACGATAAATTACCGTCATTTTTGAAGCTACAAGATGTGAAAGCTACCAACGCTGAACAATTTTTTACGGAGCAATGCTGGCTACAATTATCGAATATAGTGCAACAACAATTAAATCTAGAGCAAAGGCTAGAAGTATGTACGGAGCACATAGTAAAAACATTGGCTGTTCGTGTACAGCACTTAGGAAATTCAGTTGTAGCAGTTATTCTACGTGAGAAGAAAATTGAAGTAGAACCTTATTTGCAATTTGTGGAACAGCACGTATGTCCGGTGTTAACAACTGATTTACAAGGTCGCATTATTCATCAAAACGTTGCTGCCACTTCTCAGTTGTTAAAAGAACAACAAAGCTTGATCGGACAAAATATTTTTTCATTATTAGAGAGTAAGTATATCGACGAATTCAAATTATTATTTGCAAAAACTATTGAGGGCTCAGCATTTGGTATGCCAGAATGCTTGTTTAAACAACAACTGTTAAGTAAAGAACCATTTTATTTACGAACACATCCAACATACTTTAATGGTGAAATTATAGGTGTACATTTGTTTGTAAAAGACGCAACCTCATTTATGAATGATCATCAAGCCTTTTATTACCTAGCGTTAATGGATGAATTAACGGGCATTTGGAATCGTAAGGCTTTAAAGGAACAGTGGATTCAGCATTTAAATGATAAAAAACAAAATAAGCAAGTAGCTATTATTTTGATGGATATTAATCGTTTTAAAAAATTTAATGAGTCCCTTGGTGAAAGTAAGGGAGATGAACTTATACGATTGTTTAGTCAAAGACTTCGTGAGCTCTGTCACGCCAAATGCTCGTTTTATCGTTATAATAGCGATGAATTTATTTTTGTTCTAAAAGATGCAACCGTCAACAAAATTGAACAGACGGCCAATGCTATTTTAGATGCATTAAAACAGCCATTCATGATTGATGGGCAGGAATATTTTATAAGCGTGTCGATTGGTATCTCCCTTAGTCCAGCGGATGGCAAAGATTTAGAAACACTTATACGTAAAGCAGATAAAGCATTATTTTCTGTAAAAGATCATGGTCGTTCACACTACCGTTACTATCGTGAAGATACGACAACTATTTTTCCAAATGAGGCACTAATGGAGGCGCATTTACGTCGTGCTATCGAATTTAACGAATTAAGTATTCATTTACAGCCACAAATGGATTTAACGAATAACAGTATTAATAGCTTTGAGGCATTATTACGATGGAATAACCGGAAATTTGGCTTTGTGTCTCCTGCACAGTTTATACCCATTGCAGAGGCATCGGGCTTAATCATTGAAATCGGTGATTGGATTATTGACGAGGTGTGTCGCTATCAAAAAGAGTGGCAGATGAGTGGCTATCGACCAGTACGAGTTGCTATCAATATTTCGCCAAAACAATTTAGAAAAGAAAACTTTGCTCGGAAAATTAAAGCGGCTCTGAAAAAATATAATGTGCCACCTGAATTATTAGAGGTGGAAATTACCGAAAGCTCCATGACGAATGTCCATGAAACATTTTCAATTTTAACCGAATTGAAGCAGCTAGGTGTTTATGTTTCCGTTGATGATTTTGGAACGGGCTATTCATCTTTAAGCTATTTAAAACGTTATCCTATAGATATTATAAAAATTGACCAATCGTTTATAGCGGATATAACTAAAGATGATAAAAATGAGGCCATTATTAAAGCCATTATATCAATGTCCCATAATTTAGGGTTGGAGGTCGTAGCTGAAGGAATCGAGGAACTATCACAGGTCGATTTTCTAAAACGTCACCAATGCCAAAAAGGACAAGGCTATTTATATAACAAGCCATTACCCGTAGAAACCATTGTTAATAAATATTTTGTTAGCTAAAGCCAACAAATAAAGTAGCACTTCATCTATTCTGATGAAGTGCTACTTTATTGTAGAGCTTTGTGAAGACCGAGTGAATAGAGATCCAATACAACCTGATCAGAAAATGACTTCACCCGAGCTCTCTATGCAACCCCTTCTAAGTTGGCTATTTATTTCCTGCTTTCAATCCATCTAAAACAATAGCTGTAAATTGCGCCATCTCCACAGATAAATTGAAGTCTTCATTATGAATTAGCCAATCATAGACATTTGCACGCATACAACGCTGAATGATAGCCTGCGCTTGAGTAACCTGCAAATCTTGACGAAATTCTCCAAGACGAATGCCATCCTCTAAATAAGTATTAATTATTTGGAATATTTTTCTTTGTGGACTAATTAAATAATGATCTTGTTCCACTTGACTTGTCATCGCAGCAGTATAAACAGTACGCAATAAATCCTTTCCCACAACGTTCGTTAAATACTTCATTTGCTCTTGATAAAGCGTTAAAATTTTTTCGCTTGCTGGTAAAGAAGAGTCGATATTTTTTTCTGCATTGCTATAAAAACTATCGAGTTCCTTAAATTTTTCTAAAATAACATCGTACTTAGATGGGAAATAAGTGTAAAACGTTCCCTTCGATACATTGCATGCTTTCGTAATTTGTTCAATGGATACATGCTCATATCCATGTTTATTAAATAAATCTAAAGATGTTTTAAGTAATTTTTCCCGTGTTTCTAATGCCTTTTTTTGACGGCTCGTTAGTGGATTCATGTTCTCATATTCCTCCGAAATAAGTATATTAAGAAGTCTCCTTAAAAAATCTGAAAATATAAAATATTTTGATTGACGTAATGGATTTGGTTTGATTATCATTTAATTGACTGGGGTCAATGACTGCGGTTAATTAATATTTTGTTATTAATGTTAAGACAAAAGAGTAGAGTTGGCTAGTGTTTCTCGGATTTTCAAGGAGCAGGGGAGGTCAATAATGACGGAGAAATTAGGTTTTATCGGCTTAGGCAATATGGGGTTACCGATGTCAGTAAATTTATTAAAGGCTGGCTATAAGGTTTATGGTTTTGATATTAATTCGCAAGCAATCGAGCAATTTAAAAAAGAAGGTGGAGTTGGACTTGCAACAGCAAAGGAAGTTGCTGAGCAAAGTGATATTATCATGACTAGCTTGCCGACACCACAAGTAGTAGAACTAGTATATAGATCTGAACAAGGTATATTGCACCATGCTAAGAAAGGAAGTTTATTAATAGACTTTAGTACGGTGAATCCCGAATTAAATGATTCCTTACATAAGGATGCACAATCATTGGGATTAAGTTATCTTGGGGCACCTGTTAGTGGAGGCGTTATAGGTGCTATTAATGCAACACTTACGATAATGGTTGGTGGTAAAGAGGAGGATTATCAAACTGGGTCTGAAATTTTCCGAATAGTAGGGAAAAACATTTACCATCTTGGTACGACTCCAAGTGTAGGTACACGTATAAAATTACTCAATAATTTAATGATTGGATTCTATACAGAAGCAGTCGCTGAAACAATCGTGCTTGGTGAAAAGATGGGGATCCATGCAGATACGCTGTATGACGTATTAAGTAATAGTTATGGTCAAAGCCGTATTTATGAACGTAATTATTTGGAATACATGAAAAACGACAGCTATCAGCCAGGTTTTTCTACAAATCTATTACTAAAAGATTTGAAGCTTGCGAAAAATATGGCAGATGAAGCAGGGGTACCACTTCGAATCGGGGAAAAATTAGTGGATCTTTATAGTGATATTTCTCAGCAGGGCTATGGAGAAGATGATATGTCTGCCACTTATTTAAGTTCAAAAGAAAAATGTAAAATTGAACAATCTTAAAGGAGGACTAAAAATATGACAACAGCACAAGAGGTTAAAACTTTAACACACTTTATTGATGGAGAACTGGTAGAAGGGAAAAGTGGACGTTTCGGTTCAGTATTTAATCCAACGACGGGTGAGGTAATTGCAAAGGTACCACTTGCAACTGTAGAAGAAACGCGGGAGGCTATTGATAAAGCACAGGCTGCGTTTCCACAATGGAGAGATACGTCAGTAGCAAAACGTGCTGAGATTGTATTAAAGTTCCGTAATCTTATTACTGAAAATATAGAGGAACTTCTACAAGTTATTTGTACAGAGAGCGGTAAAACAATTGAGGATGCGAAAGGTGAAATTACACGTGGTTTGGAGTCTGTTGACTTAGCTATTAGTGCACCTCATTTAATGAAGGGGGAGTATTCTGTCAACGTCGGTGGTCAGATTAATGCTTACTCTGCAAAGTATCCATTAGGTGTAGTAGCGGCTATTTCGCCATTTAACTTCCCAATCATGGTGCCTTTAGCACAAACAAGTATGGCAATTGCTGTTGGCAATGCAGTTATTTTAAAAGCATCTGAGCGTGTTCCTATGACTGCCTTATATGTGAGCGAGCTTTGGAAAAAAGCTGGGTTACCAGATGGTATTTGGACGGTAGTAAACGGGGATAAAGATGCAGTGAATGAACTATTAGAGAACCCGATTGTACAAGCAATTTCATTTGTAGGATCAACACCAGTTGCCCAATATATTTATGAAACAGGCTCAAAATACGGTAAACGTGTTACAGCTCTTGGTGGAGGGAAAAACAATATGGTTGTGATGCCTGATGCAGATCTTGATCAGGTAGCAAATGCATTTATCGGAGCAGCTTATGGGGCGGCCTCTCAACGTTGTATGGCCATTTCCACGATTATGCCTGTTGGCAAGGATACAGCAGATCGTCTTATTGAAATCTTAAAGGAGAAAATCTCTAACTTGAAGGTAGGTTCCTATACAGATCCAGAGACAGATTTTGGGCCTGTCATTTCACAGCAATCGAAGGAAGCGATTATTGCTGCTATCGAACGAGGTGAGTCTGAAGGTGCGACAGTTATTTGTGATGGTCGTGAACTTGATATTGTCAAAGAGTCAAAAGGATTCTTTGTAGGGCCAACATTGCTAGATAACGTAAAACCAGGCATGGAAATTTACGAACAAGAAATATTCGGTCCAGCTCGAAATGTTGTACGTGTTGATTCATTAGATGAAGCCATCCAACTTATTAATAAGCATGAGCTTGGAAATGGAGTAACAATCTTTACGAATGACGGTTTAGCAGCTCGTAAATTTACAACAGAAATCGATGTTGGGATGGTTGGCGTGAATGTACCAATTCCTATTCCAGTTGGTTACCATAACTTTGCAGGATTTAAAGGCTCTCGTTTTGGTGAAGGGCATATGTTTGGTCCCGATCAGGCACGCTTCTTTACAAAAACAAAAACAATATCAGAGCGTTGGATGACAGGTCAAGTATCGACAGCATCTACGTTTGCATTCCCAAGCAATAACGACTAATAAAAATAGAAGAGCTGTGTTCTATTACAGCTCTTTTTTCAAAAAGAATATGAGGAGGATGGGATGTTAGAATACGTTGGGCTTTTTGGTAGTTTAGCTTTACTCGTGTATTTAACGATGAGGGGCGTAAATTTACTGATTTCAGCGCCGTTGACAGCATTGATAGCGGCAGTAACGAATGGTCTAGCATTTTTTCCACAAACAGCTGATGAGAATCAGACTAACTTCTTAACAAGTTATATGGACGGGTTTACGGGATTCATTGGTTCATGGTATTTAATGTTCATGGCAGGTGCTATTTTTGGAAAGGTAATGGAGGATACTGGGGCGGCCGATAGTGTTTCTAAATGGATTGTAGAAAAAATTGGAGTGAAATATGCAGCCTATGCAGTAGTTCTTGCTGCAGCTGTACTAACGTATGGTGGTGTCTCAGTGTTTATCGTAGCCTTCTCGGTATATCCAATGGCTATCAGTTTATTCAAGCAAGCGAATTTTCCTCGTCGCTTTATACCTGCTGCACTTGGTTTAGGTTCTGTAACCTTTACGATGACCTCAGCAGGTTCACCGGAAATTCAAAACTGGATTCCTATTCCATACCTTGATACAACGCCATATGCTGGATTGGAAGTAAGTATAGTTGTTGCAATTTTTATGGCAATTGGTGGTTCACTGTGGCTAAATTGGATGATCAAACGTGCAGTAAAAAGTGGAGAGGTATTTATAGAACGATCTAATGACCCAGTAGTTGATGAATCTCGAAAGCTTCCGAGTCCAATTTTAAGTCTTGTACCACTATTGGTAGTTTTAGGTATTTCGTTTGTGTTCCATAATTCTCTTGGAACTTCAGCTTTAATTGTGGCATTAACGAGTGGATGTATTACTGCTTATTTAGTGAGCTATAAATATTCAAAATCTGTCGGTGCTACACTAGGAGCTGGTGCTATGGGTGCTGTTGTAGCTATTGCTAATACAGCAGCAGTGGTTGGTTTCGGAGGTGTGGTAAAAGCTACACCATCATTTGTGGCAACTGTTGATGTTATGACTAATATTCCTGGAAGTCCGTTAATTGGCGGTGCACTAGCCATTGCTGTAATAGCTGGTTTAACAGGTTCAGCTTCTGGCGGTCAAACAATTGCAATGCCTTTACTTGCGCCTCACTATATTGACATGGGAGTTGATACCGAGGCATTACACCGTACAATTGCTATTGCATCGGGGTCTCTCGATTCATTGCCGCATGGCGGTTATGTAGTAACAACTATTAATTCTGTATGCAATGAAAAGCATAAAGATGCTTATATGCCATTTGGAGCCTTAACCGTCATTATACCAATCATAGGTACGATAATCGCAATCATATTATTCTCACTAGGAATGTAGGAGGAATTTGAGGTGAAAGGAAAAACAGTTTTTATTACTGGAGCAGCTCGTGGTATCGGGTTATCCATGGCATTAGCGTTTGCTGAGCAGGGAGCGAATGTAGTGATAACAGATATAAATGAACAGCTTTTAGCAGAGGCAATTAAGCATAATCCGCATTTAACTGCATACACATGCGATGTTACAAATGAACAAGCAATATGTGATGCGATTGACTTTACTGTAAAAAAGTTTAAGACAATAGATGTTTTAATCAACAACGCAGGGTTTCAGCATGTTTCTCTAATAGAGGATTTCGCGACAGAAATCTTCGAATCCATGCAAAAGGTGATGCTCGTTGCGCCTTTTATAGCAATGAAATATGTTTTACCACATATGAAGAAAAATAAGTTTGGACGCATTATTAATATGGCGTCTATTAATGGCGTTATTGGGTTTGCAGGTAAAGCTGGATACAATGCCGCAAAACATGGGCTTGTCGGTTTAACGAAAGTGGCTGCACTAGAGGTTGCAACTGAGGGGATAACCGTGAATGCCATTTGTCCGGGGTATGTCGATACAGAATTAGTACGTAATCAGTTTACGGATTTGGCAAAAACAAGGGGAATTCAAGTAGATGAAGTGCTTGAGCAGGTGCTATATCCACTCGTCCCACAAAAACGCTTACTAGATGTATCGGAAGTTACAGGACTTGCGCTTTATTTAGCTAGTGATATGGCAAAGGGTATAACAGGTCAAGCAATTCTTTTGGATGGCGGTTATACAGCACAATAGCTTAGGAGGGTGAAATATGATTCAAACAAAAACAATCTATACAGTTCATTCACCAGGAACAATCGTTTATGGACGAGATTCTTTTAAAGAAGTAGGCGTATATGCAAAAAAATTAGGGACTAAAGCACTTATCATTAGTGATCCGATCATGGATCGCTTAGGCTTTGTCAATCAATGTAGCACATTCTTAAGAGATAATGGATTGGAAGCGCTTTCGTATTTAGGCGTAACAACGGAACCAGTAGATACGTATGTAGCGGAGGGGCTCCATATTTTACAATCTGAGGGTTGTGATCTGATTATTTCCGTCGGTGGCGGAAGCTGTATCGATACAGGGAAAGCTATCGCAGTTGTCGCAACAAATGGTGGCTACATTGGCGATTATATGAAAATGGAAAAAATTGCAGAGCAAGCACCGATTCCACATATCGCAATACCGACAACGGCGGGAACGGGCTCAGAAGCAACAGATGCAACCGTCATTACTAATACGAAAAATGAAGTAAAAATGATGATTAAGCAGCCCGCGTTTATGCCAAACATAGCTATTGTTGACCCGATTTTAACGGTTACATCTCCACCATCCATAACTGCGGCAACTGGCATCGATGCCTTAAGTCATGCCATTGAAAGTTATTTATCTCGATTAGCACATCCGTACTCGAATGCCCTTGCATTATCAGCTATGGAGCTAATCGTTAATAATATTTTAAAAGTTTATGAGCAAGGTAACGATATTGATGCGCGGGAAGTGATGTCACTAGGCTCAATGCAAGCAGGTCTTTCATTCTCAAACGCTTCTGTCGCTTTAGTGCACGGCATGTCTCGTCCAATAGGAGCGCTATTTCACGTCCCACATGGTATTTCAAATGCCATGCTTCTGCCAGCAGTATTAGAATTTTCAAAGGATGCTTGCGTGGATCGACTAGCAGATCTAGGTAAGTTTTTCAATAAAGATAATGAACTGTTATCTCAAGAAGAGCTGGCCGATTTAGCTATTGTTTCAATTAAGGAAATGTGCAAGAAGATGGATATAGGGAATTTAAAACAGTGGGGAATCGATGAACAAGCATTTTATGCAGCCATTCCAAAAATGACAGCTGATGCAATTGCTAGCGGTAGCCCTGGAAATAATCCTAAAGTTCCAACACAGGAAGAGCTAATGGAGCTTTATAAAATTGCTTACCATTATGAGTTTTAGGAATTCGAAAAGAGACTGTCTAAAATATTCCAACTTAATAATGAGTATGTTATAATTTTGAAAATTTCAACAAAGGGGTGGGGATTAATGGAGGAATGTTTTATCTGCAATAAACACAAGGGCAACATTCAAACCTCAGGGGTCATGATTTATGAAGACGAATATATTTATGTTGGGCATATAGACAGAAGTGGAGCACCAAATTATTTAGGTCATATCATGATTGATTTAAAAAGACATGTTCCTACTCTTGGAGATATGACTATAGAAGAGGCAAAAGCATTTGGTGTTATTATGGCGAGGGTTAGTAAGGCAATAACGGAATGTGAGAATGCAGAGCATATCTATTCATTGGTTTCTGGAAACTCAGTGCCACATTTGCATATGCATTTAGTTCCTCGATATCCGAATACTCCTAAACAGTATTGGGGACCAAATGATGTGTATGATTGGGAAAATGCTCCTATGGGTGACAATATAGAAGTTGTTAAGCTTTGTACTCGAATAAAAACATATCTTGAGAATAATGCATATGAGTGAATCTATAGAAGATTTTAGTTGGATCGGTAGCCAAGATAACTTCATAGATCATCCAAATCTTTATCAAATTAAACATGTTATTGTTGGACGATATGGTGGAAACTCCGATGCAGGACAATATAAAAACGAAGACGGTTGTTTAGTATGGCTAGATGAACAGCAAGATTGGGAATTTTCCATATTACTAGATGCTCATAATACATCGGAGAGTGCTCAAATAATTATCGAACAATTTCTTGATCATAAAAATGAATTTACGCATTTATTATCTTTACCGACAAACCATCAAACCTTCAAAAGGATCGAAGAGAAAATTTTAACTATATTTCAAGCTGAACAGTTCTTATCTATTTGTCGCAATATTACTGGAGAAACTGCGTGTTTAATTGTTGTAAGAAAGGATAAATATGTATGGTGGTTTTCGGTTGGAGACTGCGTTCTTTTTTTACTTCATCAAGAATTGGCTGCATTAGGTCAGTTTCAATTAAATCAAAGGCAATTTTACGAATGGATAGGACAAGTTAACACGTTTGAACAGGACGTCCCTTGCTATAGTGTAGGAATTAAAGAATTAAGAAAAGGAGAAAATCGTCTTTTTCTAACTACAGATGGCTTACTTGAATGTCCTCGTGAACCATACGCTAACCCGATTAACATTTACAATTCCTTTTGTAACGCTAACGATAAAGAAAGTATTTGGACAATGTTAAAGAATATCCAAAAAAATGGTGTCAGAGATAGCACTACCATAGTTTTCTGGAAAGTGGATATTTCAAAGGAAGCTACTAGAGCGAGTAATCAAGATTAATGGGGTGTAATACCCGCGGGAAAGAAGAGAAACCCGCGCTGCAGTGAAATACCCGCGCGCAACAATAAAATACCCGCGAATACCCTGCACCATAAGAATCTCAGCTAGAAGAACCTTTCAATCTTGCATACTCTCCATAGGTTTGTAGAATTATATGACATATGCGAGAGAATATAGTAATATTTAAGTGAATCATCATTCATTTTACAAAGGGGGAAATTGTATGTTGCAGGGGAAAACAATTATTATTACGGGTGGATCAAGTGGAATGGGGCTTTATATGGCGAAGCAGTTCGTTGCTGAAGGGGCAAATGTTGTCATTACAGGTCGTAATGAGGAACGGCTGGCAGAGGCGAAAGCTTTTATTTTAGAGGCGGGAAAAACGATTGAAACATTTCCAATGGATGTTCGCGTGCCTGAGCATGCGCAGGCGATGCTAGCATTTGCTGTTGAAAAGTTTGGACAAGTTGATGGGCTTGTGAATAATGCAGCTGGTAATTTTATTGTGCGTGCAGAGGATTTATCTCCTAATGGTTGGAAGGCTGTTGTTGATATCGTTTTAAATGGGACATTCTTTTGTTCTTCTACGGTCGGTAAGTACTGGATCGAAAATAATATTAAAGGATCTATTCTTAATATGGTTGCAACTTACGCATGGAATGCAGGTGCTGGTGTTATTCATTCGGCAGCAGCGAAAGCAGGTGTATTGTCATTGACTCGAACGTTAGCTGTTGAATGGGGGAAACAATATGGTATTCGAGTAAATGCAATTGCTCCAGGTCCTATTGAGCGTACAGGTGGTGCAGATAAGCTTTGGGAGTCAGAGGCTGCAGCGGCTCGTACATTGGACTCTGTTCCGTTAGGTCGTACAGGTACACCTGAAGAAATTGCTGATTTAGCAACATTTATGATGTCTGATAAAGCAAGATATATGAATGGGGAATGTGTGACACTTGATGGTGGGCAATGGCTCAATCAGTATCCATTCTAAAATAAATATTTTTGCATAATGGAGAGCTGGGTTGACGCATACTAAGGGCAAAGAAAGGAGTTTTGCCGATGGGTATGTGGTTAATACCGGCTCTTATTGCCATTACGATTATTTCTGCTATTTCGCTTGTGTCAACGCTGAAGATTGCCAAAATGACGTCTCAGCGGAAATCGGAAAATGATACGCCGATTTCAGAAACCGTTGAAGATTATTCGACGATGCTCAACCCGATTGTCTGGGTATATATCATTTTTTTACTCTTTTTAGGGATAATGATTTTTTATTATTGGAGTAAGTACGGTTATTAAAAAGATTTTTTTCTTCATTCAGTTCATATTTTTAAAATATAGCTGAATGAAGATATTTCCATTTCTCTCAGGTGAAACCTTCTTTAAATATGCACTTTCGATACTTAGTTTTGTTTCAAATTGCTAAAATAATTCGTTGCTAATAAAAACTCTTCTCAGCCTTGTCGTGGTCATATAAGGAAAAGTTATGATATGATAAAAGGGAAGCATCCTGTTCTGCAAAGCGGGGACAGAAAAGGAGAAGAAGTTCATGATTTCAACTAACAGCAAAGACTTATTAGCAATGCCAATTAGTGATTTTATTATTTCATCTGAAAAGGTTGCGCATGTACAAAGTGGAAATAGTGCGGAACATGCACTCCTAGTACTGACACGTACAGGGTATTCTTCGATACCTGTTTTAGATTTGAAATATCGACTTCAAGGTTTACTAAGTATGAAAATGATTACTGAATCTATTCTTGGACTAGAACATATTGAATATGAAAAGCTACCCGATATTAAAGTGGATACGATAATGGATAAAGATATCGCTGTATTGAAATTGACGGATACTTTTCAGCGGGCTCTAGACTTAGTAATTAACCACGCCTTTTTATGTGTTGTGGACGAAGATGGAACATTTGCAGGAATTTTAACGAGACGAGTTATTCTAAAGCAATTGAAAAAATATATTTATCAAAAAGAGTAGTAGTTTAAGAGGGGACTCAGATGAAAATCATGAGGTCCTCTTTGCTTGTAACGGAGGTTTACTGATTGATGGCAACGGAGGCTGAAATTTTAAAAGTACTAGCAGAGGAACGTAATATGCGTAAAGCAGCAGAACGTTTATTTTTATCGCAACCAGCACTTTCTCAAAGGCTTCAAACTATTGAAAAAGACTGGGGCACGCAGTTATTTATTCGTTCGCAAAAAGGACTTACGGCGACACCTGCTGGAGAGCTTATTATTGCCTATGCAACAGAAATGCTCAGCAAAAAAGAAGAGATTTATGAAACAATCCAGTCATTAACGACGAAAGTAAACGGGACATTGAAAATTGCCTGTGCCTCGATTGTCGGACAAAACTGGCTTCCAATCATATTAAAGGATTTTGTATCGAAATATCCTGATGCAAAAATTTCTCTTATGACAGGCTGGAGCTCTGAAATTGTAAAAGCACTTTATGAGGGTGAGGCTCATGTAGGGATTGTGCGTGGGCAGGTTGATTGGAAAGGAGAAAAGATTCACCTTTTCCGTGACACCCTTTATTTAGTGGATAAAGAATTAAAAACGATAGAAGATGTGCTGACGACAGACCGACCTTTTATTCAATTTAAAAGTGATTCCAATTACTATCAGGAAATTCAACAATGGTGGCGTCAGCATTTCGCTTCAAATCCACGAAAACAAATTTTAGTTGATCAGATTGAAATTTGTAAGCAAATGGCATTGAATGGTATCGGTTACGCTATCTTACCTTCAATAACGTTAAATGACAATGATGGTATTAATAAAATAGCATTAACGAATAATGAAAAAGAATTTGGTATAACGCGTGATACTTGGTTAATTGGCTATGAATCCTCATTTGAGTTACGACAAGTAGAGGCTTTTGTAGAGGTAGTACAAGACCATGCACGATGTTTGTTTGAATATACGAAATAAAAATAATAGCAAGGCAGTCTCGAGTGATTCACTTGGGGCTGCCTTTTTTTATACAATTCTTAATCTCATCACCAAAGCGTAGGTTGATTTTCGTTCCTCTATATCGCTAATCCCAAAGGAATCGCCCAGTCGGAGCGAAGATCAACTTATTTACATGACATAGGTTTAATAAAAAAATGGCATCTAACTTTTGATTTTTATCGACATCCGCCTTCCATGCATAAGTTTAAAAAAATATCATCCCTAACTTTGGCAATTAGTTAATTCTTAAGAGTTTATGAATATTCATGAAGATGTCGTAAGAAATGGAACAAAATGCAATATAAATCGTATAATTATGTAGCTAACAATTTACATAAAAAGGGGTTGAGTTTTTGAAAAAGACGAACATAACGGCACTTATATTATTATTCTTGCTTGTTTTTAGCTTTATTCTACCTTTGGAGCAGGCAAGTGCAGCCGCTACATTGGATGTGGAGGCTAAGGTAGGAATTGCAGGTAAAGCTAAATACCAATCAGCTGTACCGCTTCAAGTGACGGTAAAAAATAATGGTGCAGATTTTTCTGGAGATATGGTCATCAATACTACCAGCTCCTATCAAGCTGCGTCAGCTAAAGTGCTTCCAATAGATATAGCAGCGGGAGAAGAAAAAACATTTGATATTTATCTAGAAGGTATTGATTCCTGGAATGCAGATGTGTTTGCATTTTATGAAGGAAGCATAGAAAAAGGAAAAAAGGTTGCTTATAAAGGAATAAAGCAGCTACAAGGTAACCTTTTAGATCCTGCATCAGTTTTTATTTATACATTAACGGATAAAAGCGATCGTTTATCAGCATTTTTCAAGCTATCCCAATTAGTTCCACAAAATAATGTCGAAATTTTCAATTTAAAGCAAATCAAGGATTATACATTGCCAGAAGATACACTAGGATTTGCAATGGCGAATGTTATAGTCATCGATGAAATTGCGATTGCTGATTTATCGCAAAAGCAACAAGAGTCTTTACTAAATTGGGTACAGAATGGTGGTACATTAATATTAGGAGCTGCTGATCAAGTAAATGCAACAGGAGGTATTTTCAAAGATTATTTACCACTAGCATTATCACAACAAATGACATCCGTTTCTGCAGATAGCCTATCAAAATTATCAGGCGGCAGAACTTTTACACAACCTATTTCTATTTATGGAGCAACTGAAAATAAAGGAAGTATTCCTGTATTAACAGATAACAATAAGATTTTAGCTTCTAAGAAAAAAGTTGGCAGTGGGGAGATTATTCAAACGGCCTTTTCTTTAGGGGATCAACCACTTGCGTCTATGGATGGCTACCCAGCATTAGTGTCAAAATTGATAAATATTCAAAAGATATCACAACATGGGATGATGATTAATGGAGAGTCACCGCTGGATCAAGTTTCATATGATCTGCGTAATATAAATGAATTATTCCCTTCGTTTGAAGTATCTGTTAGCTATATGCTAATAGTTATTATTTTATATATCTTAGTTATCGGACCGATTTTATATTTTATTTTAAAGAAAATAGACAAGCGTGAGCATGCATGGTGGATCATTCCTGCGATATCAATTGTGTTATCGATTGCTCTATTTATTTTTGGTGCAAAAGATCGAATTGGGCAACCGCAAATTCAACAATCTGCATTTTATAAAGTAAATGAAGATAGTAGTTTAAACGGTTATTATGTAGGGTCCATTTTAACAAATCGTAGCGGCGATTTTGTTGTTAATGCAGATAAGAATACAAGTGCAGTCGCGCTTCGGAATTCTAATAGTTTCCCAGGGACAATGGAGAATTTACATGAAGTATCCTATATTAAGGAAAATGCCAATGGTTCAACGTTAACACTACGTGATTTAAGCTATTGGTCTGTGCAATCGTTTGCAGGGAAGTCAGCGCCACAAAATATTGGGAAGATGGATATCGATATTACGTTAAAAAATGAAAAGCTATCTGGGACAATTAAGAACAATTTTCCGTTTGCACTTAAGGACGTTACTTTAATCTCTGGCATTAAAGAAGTTAAACTTGGCGACATTGAAGCGAACGGTACACTTAAAGTCGACACGGAGCTAAAAGCAACGGTTCTTCAGAAACCATCTAATTTTACAGGTTACAATTTAAATAATTATCCAACGAAGAAGGAAGACGTGAATCCTTCACTTATCGAGCGAATGAAATCTATGTCAATACCGCTTGTAGAAAATGATAAAAAACCTGTCATTACTGCATGGGCAGACCAAGCAATTGCTGGGGTTGAGCTAGAAACAAGTGCCAGTATGTCTCCGATTTCCTATTTTGTTCAGCCATTTGATGGAAAAGTAGAGCTATCAGGTCCATTTACGATGAAACGTAACAATTTTACGTATTCAGTAAACCAACTATCTCCTAATTCGTATGCTGAAAAAGTAGATGAACAGTTAAATACTTGGCGCTTGTCTGATGGGTTATATGAAGTATCTATTGCGATGCCAGATAAGTTTATGAATTCAGCTCAAGCATTAAACGAATTGACAGTTTCAAATAAGGATATCGATCGTATGAAACTATCGATTTGGAATAACGAGACGAAAACTTATGAGCAGTTGGTAGATGCGAAGCAGGTGTTTACAGATAACATAAAAAAATACTTCAATGATAATGGTGAATTGCTGATTGAGATTAAATTTGGACCAGATCAAACAGGTGAGGAAACAAAATTACCAGATGTAGAGCTGAAGGGAGTGGCGAAATAATGATTGAAATTCGTGATTTAACGAAAAGATACGGCTCCTTTACAGCACTGGATCATTTGAATCTATCTTTAGAGGAAGGGGTTGTCTTTGGTTTTGTAGGTGCTAACGGGGCAGGTAAATCGACTACATTCTCGATTTTAGCAACCTTGCTATCTCCAACTTCAGGTGATGCCCTTATTAATGGGAAAAGTGTTATTAAGGAACCAAAGGAAGTTCGAAAACAAATTGGTTATATGCCAGATTTCTTTGGCGTCTATGATCAACTAAAAGTAGACGAATACTTAGACTTTTACGGTGCTAGCTATGGCATTGTGGCAGCTGAACGAAAAGTACTTATTCCACAGCTGCTAGAGCTCGTAAATTTAACGAATAAACGTCATGAATATGTTGATTTACTGTCACGAGGGATGAAGCAGCGTCTATGTTTGGCACGTGCACTTATCCACGATCCTAAAGTATTAATTTTGGATGAACCTGCTTCAGGCTTGGATCCACGTGCCCGAGTAGAAATGCGAGATATTTTACGGAATTTAAAATCTATGGGGAAAACGATTTTAATCTCCTCGCATATTTTGCCTGAGCTTGCAGAAATGTGTGATGAAATCGGTGTGATTGATAATGGTAAGCTTATCGCTCATGGTAATGTGGCTTCTATTCAAGCGCAGCTAAAGGGCGAGAAGCGTATCGTAGTAAAAGTAACGGATCGTTTAAACGAGGTACGTGCGTTTTTGGAGGAGGACCCACTGATTTCTTCTATAGATGTAATGGATAATCGCTTAGAGATAGCCTTTAATTATCGTGGAACAGATGATGATCAGGTAGCGCTATTGAAAAAGGCGATACTTGCGAATTTACCTATTTATGCATTAAGCGAAGAGGAAAAAGATTTAGAGGATGTCTTTATGGCTATTACGAAGGGAGCGGACAATCAATGATGGAACGATTTAATAATCCGGTATTCGTAAAAGAATTAAAGTTACGCTTCCGTTCTTTTAAAAGTTTTTCAGGTTTAATGTTTTACTTAGCGGTTATTTGTATTTTTATCGCAGGGTTTTTGCTTATAACAACTGAATTCACAGGCAAGGGTTTCTTTAGACCAGAAACAAGCTTTATGATGTTTGCTGTCTTAACAATATTACAAATGGCTCTTATTCTTTTCATTACACCGAGCTTAACTGCCGGTGCAATTAGTAGTGAAAGGGAAAAGCAAACATTAAATATTTTACTAACAACGACACAAAGTTCTACTCAAATCATCATTGGGAAATTATTATCCTCGGTAGCATTTTTAGTATTAATGCTTATCGCAGGGTTACCATTGTATAGTTTAGTATTTTTATTTGGTGGCGTATCACCGTCTCAATTAATCTCGATATTTTTATTTTATTTATTAACAGTTGTAGCCATTGGTAGTATTGGTGTGATGTTTTCAACCATTACAAAACGAACAATTGTTGCGATGATTTCTACGTACGGTTCGATCATTTTTTTAGGTGGCATTACAGCGTTTTTCTTCTTTTTATCAATGGCCTTCCATCAAATGGGGAATGCCGTAGGTACGGGTACTTCTTATATGGCTTACTTCTGGGCTTCTATTAACCCAGGTGCATTAATGCTTACGCTTACCTCATCATCTATGGGCGATGCTTTAGTGCAAGTTTCAGGAGTGAGATTACCTGTATGGATTAGTTATTTAATAGCTTATTCATTGATCATTATTGTTTGTTTAACAATTGCGCTTAAAAAATTACGTGCCAATATGAAAAGTAATCGATAAGGAGGAAATATTATGGAGCGTCGTAAGCAATTACGAAAATATATTCAACGTGCAAAGACGAGTTTAACAGTAGAAAGAAGCATTCCAATTGCACAGTACGGCTTGTTTTTGGCATTGCTTTCGAGTGCTGCCCTCTTTCTCGTATCAAGGCTCTTTGTTTGGCCGTATTATCGCCAAACAGCTCTTGCTACCTTTATCGTTGTTGTACTAGCAACAGTGCTGTTTATGTGGTGGAAGCGTATAAAAGAAAAGGAAGCATTGCATACACTGGATGATTATTTTTCTCACAATGAGCTTGTGACTGCCTTATCGTTCGAGGACGATAAGGACCCACTCGTTCAATCTCTACTAACGAAAGCGATTGAGAACGTTGAAAAGGCATTTGCTGAATTTAAGGCACGAAAGAAAAATTTGTTTCGTCCCAAAGCATTGATTGGTCTATTTGGAACAGCTGTCGTACTGGCCATTCTTTATATGTTCCCAGCAGCTCCCCAAATTGAAGCAATTGAGGTTGAAAAAGAAAAAGCTGTCATTGAAGACGTAAAGAAGGAAGTTGCTAAATTAGAGAAAAAAGCAGAAACAAAAGAAGTGAAAGAGCAATTAAAAGAATTACAAAATACGTTAAAAAAGACAGAAACAGCTGAAGAAGCATTACGCGAAGTTGTGAAAAAGCAAAAGGAGCTTGCTTTAAAGGAGCAACAATTAAAGGATAAGCAAACGGCTAGTAAGGAGGGTGCTTCTGACGACAAAGGCTTATCGAAGGAAGAAGTGGAGCAAATGAAAGAGCTCGCCCAAATGCAGCAGGAGCTAACGCAAAATGCAAATGATACTCAGACAGCTATGAGCAAGCTTGGAAAACCCGCAAGCAATACGCTACAAAATGCTATTGCGAGTGCCAATAGTGCTAATAACAATCAGCAAGGTCAAACAGGACAACAAGGCCAACCTAATTCTCAAAACGGTTCTCAACAGGCTAGTGGTAAAGGTCAGGCACAAGGATCGAATCAGAGCAATCAACAAGGACAAGGCAAAGGACAAGGACAGGGACGGGGACAGGGACAAGGACAAGGACAAGGTAAGGGAAATGGTAAGGGAAATGGTAAGGGAAATGGTAATGGCAATGGCAATGGATCAGGTCAAGGTGCAGGCACAGGACAGGGCGGCCGCGATTTATTAACGACGCCAAATAGAATGGGTGGCTCTAGTCAGACTTCAGTTGATGGTGGAGCATTAGGAGATGGATCACATATTTCAGAGCAACAAGGAAATGGCCCGATTACTAAAGGTTCTATCCAACCGTATGAGGAAGTTATAGGTTCCTATAAAGATAGCTATTTAGAAAGCTCAGAGCGTTTACAATTACCAAAGGATTTACAAAATGTCGTGCAATCTTATTTCACGTCAATTGAGTCTAAGTAGGAGGAAAAGGAATGGCATTTACAGAGCAACAATATGTTGAAATGAGTACGAAATTACAACAAGTGAAGGAAGAAATTCATCGCTTTATCGTTGGCCAAGAGGAAGCCATTGATTATACATTATACGCAGTCCTTGCTGATGGGCATGCATTATTAGAGGGCCTACCAGGTTTAGGAAAAACGATGTTAATCCGTACAATTTCTGAAGTACTAGATTTATCATTTTCGCGAATTCAATTTACACCAGATTTAATGCCAGCGGATATTACAGGGACAAGTATGATTGAGCGCACAGCCGATGGCAAGCAGCAGTTTACGTTCCAGCCTGGTCCGATTTTTAGCCAAATGGTATTAGCGGATGAGATTAACCGAGCAACACCAAAAACACAAAGTGCACTGCTTGAAGCAATGGGTGAAAAAACTGTAACAATTTTGGGAGATACAAAGAAGATGGCAAGACCATTCTTCGTGTTAGCAACACAAAACCCGATAGAGATGGAGGGAACGTACCCTTTACCTGAAGCACAAATGGACCGTTTTCTATGTAAAATTCTTGTGCCTTATCCTGAGAAAAGTGAACTAATGGAAATTATGAAGCGTACAACAGGCGCTAAGGAAATTGGTCTTCAAAAGATCATGGATACAGAAGCACTGATTGAAGCGCAGCAAATGGTTAAGGAAGTACTCGTTGCTGATGAAATGCTCGAATTTGCGACGGACCTTGTTGTGGCTACACATCCTGAAAGAGTGGATGCCATTGATGAGGTCAAGCGATATGCGATGTATGGTAGCGGTCCTCGAGGTTTACAAAGTTTAATCAAATTAGCGAAGGCAAGGGCGCTTATGAATGGACGTTTCCACGTTTCTGTAGCGGATATTAAATCTGTAGCTAAGCCAGTGTTACGCCATCGTATGCTGTTGAATTATGAAGGGGAGGCTTCAGGTAAAACAGCAGACGATGTAATTGATGTCATTTTAGAAAAAGTACAGCAAGGTGTTAGCAGGTGACACAAAAATTATTATTGCCCGAGGATTGGTTAGCGAAAATCAGTCGCTTCCAAGTGGCAACGGCCTCCAAATTACGTGGGCAGCACAAGGGCTCGCACCGTTCGCAACGCTTCGGGGCATCGCTCGATTTTTCGGATTTTCGTGAATATCATTTAGGTGATGATGTACGTCAGGTGGATTGGAACGTCTTTGCGAGAACTGATAAATACTTCATTAAACGTTTTTTAGATGAACAAGAAATGCGCGTGCACATTTTGCTAGATACAACTAAATCTATGGGCGATCAAGCAAAATGGACTTTTGCACGGCAAATTGTCGCCTCTCTTGGCCTAATGGTGCTCGGCCGCGATGATCGCTTATCATTTTCTTTTCTACAGGATGAGGTGAAACCACCGTTCCGTCGTAAGGGTGCTATGTATCGTCGCGCCTTTTTACAGGTAGTCACAGAGATAGAGCAAGCAACTTATACAAATAGCTTCGCACAAGGAGCTTTCAAAGCATTGCCTAAAGATAGCACCGTACTATTTATTGTCACAGACGGACTTGAGCCAATCGAGGAATGGGAGCAACTTTTAAAAAGGCTACCACGCTTTGCGGGGGATGTCCGTATTTTGCAAATAGTTACACAAGAAGAAATAGCACCAGAATATACGGGTGATGTGCGCTTACTTGATCGTGAAACGGGCAGAGATGTCAATGTTACGATGTCTTCTAAAGTTCTAGACACGTATAGGGTAAGACGTTTATTACATGAAGAGGAATTTGAAGCAATTTGTCGGCGCTTCGGTGTTCGACATTTACAACTTAAAGTAGAGGATGGGTTACAGCATGCCATCTTCCAACAATTAATAAAAGCACATTGGATTAGGTGAGGTGAGCCGTATTGGGCTTTAGTCAAATACTTTTTAGCTGGACGGCCATCATCCCGGTCATTGTCCTTCTATATTATTTCTTTCGAAAAAAATATACCGATCAACCCGTATCCTCCATACTTTTTTGGTCGGAAATTATGCAAGAAACACGTGTGTCACCATACTTAAAACATTTACAAAAAAATGCTCTGCTCTATTTACAACTGCTAGCACTTCTTTTACTCGTACTGGCATTAATGAATCCATATGTTAAAAAGTCAACGATCGTTGGTGCGCAGACGATTTTCATAGTAGACACGTCTGCAACGATGTTAGCGGGGAAAGAGCAGTCAACATTTGATACACATAAAAAAGAAATGCTGTCATTGGTCAATGAGCTTGATGGAAGGCCTGTGACACTCATTACAACAGGTAATACGCCAAAAGCTATATTACAGCAGGAAACAAATACTAAAGATATTGAAAAAGCCATTCAACAGTTACAAGTAACATATGAGACAGCTCAAATGAATAAAGCTCTAGATGCGGCACAAGCTTTTGTCGGTAATACACCAACATCTATTTATATCTTTACAGATTCGCTCGATAAAAAGCAATTACCGATGGAAAAAGATACGGTGAAGTGGATCGTAAAAGGATCTGCAAAGGATTTAACAAATATCGCGATGACACGTTTTGCTGCTACTACAGATGGACAATCTGCTATGGCACTTGTACAGCTACAAAATGATACGGACAAAGAGCAAAATGTAAAACTTTCTATAGAAAATGTTAAGGGTAAGGAGATCGTTACGGAAAGTGTTGCATTACCTCCAAATGAAGCCGTAACGAAAACATTTAAAGACCTACCGTTAGAAGATACTATGACTGCCAAGATAGATGCTAAGGACGATTATACTGTTGATAATTTACAAACTGTATTGCTACAAACAGCTACTTCAAAAGTAGTTGTCGATCAAAGTATGCATCAACTCATTCAAAAAGGTTTGCAAACGATTAATAGTAGCGTGAAAATTGTTCCATCTTCACAGCTGGCTGACAATTTGGATGCCACTATTGTGACCAATCAGACGGCACTACTCGAAAAGATGGATAAGCCAATTGTATTATTTGGACGGGATGACGTTGAGAAGGTTGAAGGTACTGGAGAAGTCAGTACAACAAGTGATGCATTGTTTGCATTTAGTGAGCTGAAAGATATTTACGTCAGTGCATTATATCCTGGATTCGATGACTATAAAACGATTGCATCAGTTGGAGACCTACCATTTATTCAGCGTTCACCTGAAGGGGATATTGTTGTATTAGCTGATATTGCAGATACAGATTGGCCGTTACATCCTTCATTCCCGTTATTTTTATGGAGTGCTGAACAGGAGCTTTCAGCATCAATAGGTTCACTTGGTATTTTCACACCAAATGAGCAACGTGCAGTTGCTTTAACACAGGGTGATTGGAGTATATATTCGCAGGAAGCTGAGTTTTTATCGTCCATTACGAATGGTCTATTAACAGCACCAATGAAGCCAGGAATTTATACAGCTCGGTCAAAATATGAAGAAAAGCGCTTCATCATACAGCTTCAAGCGCAAGAGCGTGTGATTGAAAAAGGGACAAGCTATACGCTTGGAGAGCTTCCGGACAACGGTAAGGAAGAAATATCGAAAACATCGTTCGTACCTTGGCTTATCCTTATGATCTTAGTATTACTTGTTTTAGAGTGGGAGGTGCAACGACGTCGTGGATTTACGAATTAATATGCCATTAGCATTGTTGCTTTTACTTCCATTGCTTATGTATTTTGGATGGACCTATTGGCGCGAGCGTCAGCGACTAAAAAAAACCCATATCGTCGTACTAGGTATTCGTATTGTGGCAATATGCTGTTTAGTTTTTGCACTTGCAGGGCCCTATATTTTATTGCCTGTAAAGGAAGAACAAGTATTGTTCTTAGTTGACCGTTCTGCTTCAATGAATGGTACAGATGATGAGATGGCCAATTTTATAGCAGAAAGTTTACCGTCGAAAAAAGATGAACAGCTTGCAGGAATTTATTCTTTTTCATCGACATTACAAACGGAAGCCATTTTATCGAAATCTTTAAAGGAAGTACCGAAGTTTACAGCTATAAAAGCAACAGATCAAACAAATATTGAACAGAGCCTACAGCTCGCTTCAGGTATTGTAGATCCAAAAAAAGCAACACGACTTGTGCTCTTAACGGATGGCAATGAAACAAAAGGAGATGCCTTAGAATATGCATCGAAGTTTAAAGGGTCAAATATAAGTGTTGATGTAGTGCCATTTAACCAACCTGTTGCTAATGATGTATCCATGAAAAGCTTTGTTACACCACAAGTTGCTTATGTAGGTGAGCAACAGCAGTTAGTCGCTGAAATAAATGCAACTGTAGCAGAACAAGGTGAGCTATTACTATACGAAAACGATAAGCTTATTCACCGTGAAGTAGTGGAACTTACAGAAGGTTCAAATGTATTTACGTTTAAACATTCAGCAACGACAGAAGGGCTTGTAAAATATGAGGCACTCGTGCAGGTTGAACAGGATGCAATTTTTGAAAATAATAAATTAACAAGCGTCACGATGGTGCAAAGTGAACCGCATTTATTAATTGTTAATGGTTATGAAACACCATCACCAATCGCAGCAGCACTTGGCAATCAATCCATTTCCTATGATGTGGTAGATGCTAAAAGTCTGCCAAATGAGCTTTCTAGTTATTTACAATACAATGCCATCATTTTTGATAATGTGCCAGGCCATTTAGTAGGCGAGGCAAAAATGACTGTTATTGAGCAAGCAGTGAAAAATTTTGGTGTCGGTTTTACAATGGTTGGTGGCGAAAATAGCTTTGGCTTAGGCGGTTATTTTAAAACACCAATCGAAACTTTACTACCTGTTGAAATGGAGATTAAAGGTAAGGAGCAATTACCATCATTAGGGCTGGCAATCGTACTTGACCGCTCTGGAAGTATGTCTGGAGCAAAGTTAGAGCTTGCTAAGGAGGCTGCCGCCCGTTCAGTTGAAATGCTACGAGATGAGGATACGCTCGGGTTTATTGCCTTTGATGACCGACCTTGGGAAATTATTGAGACAGGGCCACTTGGCAATAAGGAAGAAGCTGTAGATACGATTTTATCTGTAACGCCAGGTGGGGGTACTGAAATATATGGTTCACTTGCTAAAGCTTATGAAAATCTAGCAGATTTAAAGTTGCAGCGTAAGCATATTATTTTATTAACAGATGGACAGTCACAGTCGGGTAACTATGAAGACTTAATTGCACAAGGAAAAGAAAATGGCACGACTCTATCAACAGTTGCAATTGGTCAAGATGCAGATGCTAACTTACTTGAAGCACTCAGTGAGATGGGCAGTGGACGTTTCTATGATGTTGTTGATGAGCAGACGATCCCATCTATTTTATCTCGTGAAACTGCTATGATTTCACGCACATATATTGAAGATAACCCATTCTACCCATCTATATTTAATGCATCTGGCTGGAATACGCTATTTGTAAATGGGGTACCTAAAATGAATGCTTATTTAGGTACGACAGTAAAGCAGGGGGCCACTGTTATCGCAGAAAGTGAGAAGGAAGATCCAGTACTTGCAGAATGGCAATATGGCCTTGGAAAAACATTCGCCTTTACTTCTGATTCGACAGGGAAATGGACGGGAGACTGGGCAAGATGGCAAAATTGGGGCATGTTTTGGCAAACACTTATTTCAAAAATGCTACCGAGCTATAACGATGTTGCCTATGATGTACGGCTAGAATCAGACGGTTCATTTGTCATCACTGACCCAACAAATAAAGCGGCGTTCTTAGATATTGTCGCTGTCAATGAAGTGGGTGAAGAACTTGAAACACAGCTTGAAACAATTTCAGCTTCACAAGTTCGAGCTGTCGTACGAGCAGAACCAGGACTCATTTTCTTCCGCATTGCCGATGAAGAAAAGGCCATTTACCAGGCTGGTTTAAGTGTACCTTATAGTGCTGAATATGAATTACGTCCAGTGAATGATAAGCTAGTCGAAGAACTAACAAAGCAAACAGGCGGCTCCGTGTTAAAAGAACCTGGCGAAGTATTCCGTGAATTTACTAAAAAAGGTGCGGAACGCCAAAATATTGCAACAAGGCTTTTATTAGCGGGAATGCTACTATTCTTCATTGATATTACCATTAGACGCTTTGGCTGGAGCTTCTTAACTAGGCCGAAGAAAAAAGAGCAGCTTGTCGAGGATAAACCAATACAGGCAGAGGACACAAATGTTGCCCAGCTATTAAAGGGCATGAAAAAACGATCTTAGTAATTTAAAACGATGGTTCATTGCTTTATAGTAATGAGCCATCGTTTTTTTCATTTCCAAGGCTATCATCAAAAGTTGATGACACTGAAAACTATTAGTGCGGTCATATATACTGTATTTTCTGAAATATTCCGATAAAGTCTGAAATTGTTCCGATAAATTTTAAAATTGTTTCGATAAAACATAAATTTATTTCGATAAATCTCTCATCCCTTCAAAAAGGATTTATAATTTATAGAAGAGTATTTAGGTTAGTTACAAATACTGTTTTACGTAAATTGCTGGTAACGACAATGCCTAAGATAGCCCCAATAGTACTTGAAGTTAAAAAAGCTGGCATGAAAAATAAAGCAGCAACAGAAGTCCCCATTAATAAATGTGCGTAGGGCACTGCAATAAGTGAGGCAATGATACCTGTACCGAACATTTCACCGACACATGCTAGCCATTGTTTGCCACTGTATTTATAGGCAAGAGCTGCACATAAAGCACCAATAACACTGCCAGGTATAGCTAGTAATGAGCCTGTGCCTGTTAAAATACGAATAATACCTGTGACAAAGGCGACCAAAATGGTAGGTACTGGTCCAAGAATAATCGCGCCAATAACATTAATGGCATGCTGCACAGGATAGGCGCGCGCAATGCCCGTTGGTATTGAAACAAAGGTAGAACCTACTACGGCAATTGCTACTAACAAGGCCATAATTGTTAATTTTCGAATTGACATAATTTCCACTCCTTTTTAGTATTTAGTGAATCGCTGATAAACCCGACAAAAAAGCCGCTTCCTAAAAGCAATAGGAAGCGGCCCTGCATTTACATATTTAAAAGCAAGTGTCGCCACTTCCCTCCGCTAGTGTGAACTAGATCAGGTTCAAAGGGTCCGTATATGACCATATACGTCTCAGCCTTTTAAAGACTCCCCTAGTGGTAAGAATTTACTGTTAGTTTTTATCCTAATAATGTAGCACACTACTAAAAATAGTCAATAACTTTTAAGACTAATTTGAATCAGGATGCATAAGGTGTGGCGCTTTTTTCATTGTCCAAATAAGGGCAATGAAGAAGCAAGCCATTAAAATAATAGACCCGAAAATATAAGGACTGTTCATATTCCAATCGAATAACATACCTGCTAAAGCTGGACCAATCATATTACCAAGACTCATATACGCATTATTCAGACCAGCTGCATAGCCTTGTTCATTTTCTGCAAGCTTCGAAATCAGTGTGTTGACAGCTGGGCGAATCAATGTCGTAGCTGTAGAGAAGATTGTCGCTACAATTAAAATAAGTGCAAAGCCAGATGCGAATAATATTAAGAAAATCGAAACGGCTGCAATAAATAAATTGACTAACACTACTTTCATTTCGCCGAAGCGATTAAACAGCGGTGTAATAACAAACATTTGTACAACAACACCAAAAGCGCCGCCCATTACTAATATAATGGCGATATCAGTAGGTGTGTAATTAAACTTTTCTGTCACAAATAATGATAATGTTGTTTGGAAGTTAGCAATTCCGAAAGAGAATACAAGCATGATAATTAGCATGACAAAATAAGGCATTCGGACTGAACGGGCCATCTGCTTTACAAGATTATCCTGCTTCTGCGCCTTTTTCGCTGTGTTCGGTTTTGTAGCAGGTAATAAAAAGAACGATAAAATAGCTGCTAAGATAGCTGCAAATCCAGCAGTATAAAATGGGAAATGTAAACTAACTTTTGAGAGGAATCCACCGATACCTGGTCCAATCATAAAACCAAAGGACATTGCTGCCCCTATCATCCCCATACCTTTTCCGCGTTCCTCGTACGTTGTGACGTCAGCCACAAATGCCATAATAGGAGGTGCCACAAATGCAGAACCAAGGCCACCTAAAAAGCGTGCCAAGAAGAGCATCCACACATCTGTAGAAAGCCCGAAACCAATTTGTGCAAGTCCTGTTACGATAAGACCGAAGATAATGAGATTTTTTCGACCGTATTGATCTGAAAGATTCCCAGCAATTGGAGAAAATACGAATTGTGCTAAGGCGAACGTTGCAATCAACATGCCAAGTACTTGTCCTGCAGCACCAAATAGTTTTAAATACTCAGGCATGACAGGAATAATAATTCCGATACTCCCCATTGCGATAAACATATTAAACATTAAAATATACAAAGCCGCCTTATTAGACTTCTGCTGGGTCATCGAATACCCCTTTCTTTAATCAAATATATTACAGTCTACCATAAGGCTTGTACGTTTACTATTGACTATAAGTCTGAAATAAGAGACTTATTTATGGGGATTCTAATTATTAAAACAAATCCCTGCACCAGTCTTTCCCTTGGGATTCGCCTCCATCTAAACAAAAAAGCTGTTCTCAACGTAATGTGAGAACAGCTTAGGTTTATCGAATACTCATTTTAAATTCTAAAAACAACTCATTGTATTTACCCAAATAATCAGGGCCTAAGTTTTTATATACTTCTAGTGTTTTTCGTTGTTCTTCAGAAGGATAGAATCGCTTATCAGATACAACTTCCTTATCCATTAACTTCATCGCTGCAATATTAGGGGAAGAGTAGCCTACATAATCAGCGTTTTTAGCACCTGATTCAGCTTTTAGCATGAAATTAATGAATGCATGTGCACCATCTAGATTTTTTGACGTTTTGGGGATGACCATATTGTCAAACCATAAGTTTGAGCCTTCCTTCGGTACAGCAAAGTCTAAATCTTCATTTTCTGACAACATGTCAGCTGCTTGACCAGACCAAGTGAGTGCCACAGCCGCTTCTTTATTAACCATCAGCGGTGTAATTTCATCCCCGATAATAGCTTTTACATTTGGCGCTAATGTGATTAGTTTATCCGTAGCCGTACGTAGTTCCTCGTTATTTAAAGAGTTGAGCGAGTATCCAAGGCTATTTAAGCCCATACCAATTACTTCACGTGCACCGTCTACTAAAAAGACTTTACGCTTTAATGAAGGATCCCATAAGTCTTCCCAAGATGAGAAGTCAAGATTTCCAACGAGCTTTGGATTATAGACAACGCCGACTGTTCCCCAGAAATATGGAACAGAATATTTATTGTCGTCATCAAATGGTAAATCTAAAAAATACGGATCGATATTTTTAAAATTAGGGATTTTCGTTTTATCTAAAGGAACAAGTAAGTTTTCTTCCTTCATTTTTTCAATCATATATTCAGAAGGTACTGCAATATCGTAAGCTGTACCACCTTGTTGAATTTTTGTCATCATTGCTTCATTTGAATCAAATGTTTCATAGATAACGTGGATGCCTGTTTCTTTTTCAAATTGTTTCAACAAATCAGGGTCAATATATTCTCCCCAGTTAAAGATTGTTAACGTATCTTTACCACTTTTCCCACCGCCCGCACTTAGGGCGTCAGCAGCATAGAATAAAAGGGCGGAAACGACAAGTATTGCGATTGTTGCTTGAATTAATTGCTTCATTGAGTGCCCCCCGTTCTTTTATTAGCGCGGCTTGTGATGAAGTAATAGCCAACTACGACTATAACCGTTACAAAGAATACTAAACCTGAAATAGCATTAACCGTTAAGGAAATACCGGCACGTGCCATCGAATAAATTTCAACGGATAATGTACTGAAACCGTTACCTGTTACGAAAAATGTTACCGCAAAGTCATCTAGAGAATACGTTAAGGCAAGGAAGAACCCTGCAAAAATACCAGGTTGTATATACGGTAAAATAACACGCATCATAACATCTTTTTTCGTTGCTCCTAAATCTAATGCAGCGTCGATTAATGATTTATTCATTTCTAATAGTTTCGGTAAAACCATCAGTACAACGATTGGAACACTGAACGCTACATGTGCTAATAAGACAGAAGCAAAGCCTAATTTAATACCAATCATTGTGAATAAAATTAAAAAGCTTGCACCAATAATGACATCCGGGCTAACAATTAACACATTGTTTAATGAAAGTAGTGTATTGCGCATTTTTGAATCTTTAACAGTAACAATACCAATAGCTCCTAGTGTTCCGATGATTGTAGAAATCAACGCAGAGAGTAATGCCACGATGACTGTATTAATTAGAATGACGAGTAGACGTGAATCCTCAAAAACAGCTTTATAATGTTCTAACGTAAAGGACTCAAAACTATTCATCGTTCCACCACTATTGAACGAATAGAAAATTAAATAGAAGATAGGTGCATACAAAACGATAAAAACAATCGCTAAATATACTCTTGCTGAAGCAGATAGTTTTTTCATCGTACGCGACCTCCTTTATCCTTTTTCTGTCCCGTAATTAACATAATAATGACCATAAATAAAATTAAGAAAACAGCAATTGTTGAACCCATTCCCCAGTTTTGAGTGACAAGGAATTGTTGTTCAATAGCTGTACCCAGTGTAATAACACGGTTTCCTGCAATTAAACGAGTAATCATGAAGAGTGATAATGCAGGAATAAATACAACTTGAATACCTGATTTAACACCGTCCATTGTTAACGGCAAAATAACGCGACGGAACGTAGTAAAGGCAGATGCCCCTAAATCACGTGCTGCATAAATAAGTGCCGGATTTAAACGATCCAATGAGTTGAATATCGGTAAAATCATAAATGGAATAAAAATATAAACGGATACGAACACAAAGCTAATATCAGTGAATAGCATTTGCTTTGGATCAAAACCAAATACTTCGATAAATGCATTTAATGGGCCGTACAAGCCAAAAATCCCGATAAAGGCATATGTTTTTAACAATAGATTAATCCAAGAAGGAATAATAATTAGTAAAAGCCAAAGCTGCTTATATTTTGTTTTTGTTAAAAAATAAGCTGTTGGATATGAAACAAGTAACGTAAAGAATGTAATTAAAAACGCATACCAGAATGAACTTAATGTCATTTTTAAATAGACAGAAGTAAAGAATGCTTTATAATTATCGAGCGTAAAATTGCCATGTATATCTAGTAGGGAATAGTAAACAACGAGTGCAATCGGCGCGATAACGAAAAGTGCAATCCATAAAACATAAGGAAATAAGGCTGATTTCGAAGTCTTAGTTTGCATCTTCGTCGTCCCCATATGCCTCTAAACGTTTATCGAATTCTTCTTCTGTTTCATTTAAGCGCATTACATGAATTGCTTCTGGGTCAAAGTCTAAACCAATTTCTGTCCCTACCTCAGCTTTTTTCAATGAATGCACAAGCCATTCATTGCCATCTTTGTCGTACGTAGATAATTCATAATGTACCCCGCGGAACAATTGAGTATCGACTTTAACGACAAGTTTTCCTTTATCGATTGTTGTCATTTCTAAATCCTCTGGGCGAATGACAATATCAATTTTTTCGTTTGGCTTCATACCTTGGTCAACACATTCAAACACTTTACTAGCAAATTCTACTTTGAAATCTTCAATCATTACGCCAGGAACAATATTTGATTCACCAATAAAATCAGCAACGAAGCGGTTAATTGGCTCATCATAAATATCTACTGGTGTACCAGATTGTTGGATTTCACCTTCGCTTAAAACAAAGATTTCATCACTCATGGCAAGTGCTTCTTCTTGATCGTGTGTGACAAATACAAATGTTTTCCCAAGTCGTTGTTGTAACTCACGTAACTCATACTGCATTTCTGTACGTAGCTTTAAATCTAACGCTGACAGGGGCTCATCAAGTAAAATTACTTCAGGATCGTTCACAATCGCACGAGCAATTGCCACACGTTGACGTTGACCACCAGACATTTCAGAAATTTCACGGTTACCATAGCCTGCTAAGTTAACGAATTTTAATGCTTCTGCAACACGGTTTTTAATTTCACTTTCAGGAAGCTTTTTTATACGAAGCCCAAATGCGACGTTTTCAAAGACATTTAAATGAGGAAATAATGCATAATCCTGAAAAACTGTATTTACTTGGCGTTCATTGGCTGGTACTGAGTTGATTTTTTTATCATGAAAATAGATATTTCCTGTTGTCGGTTCTGTGAATCCAGCGATCATACGTAAAATAGTTGTTTTACCACAACCGGACGGACCTAGTAGCGTATAGAATTTTCCCTTTTCTAGCTCCAGGTTAATGTTTTTTAAGACGACCGTGCCGTCATTATAAGACTTTGAAACGTTTTCAAAGCGGATAATCGAATTCGTTGTCATAGATGCGCCTCCTTAAGCTATAAATATGAATCCGTTGCGACAAGTAAAATTTTTGTTTCATCAGCATGTGCATTAAAAATTTGATGATGATCTGTCGCTTCAAAATAGAGAGCATTGCCTTCACTCGCTATGTACTGTTCATCTCCTAAAACGAGACGAATACGCCCTTCGACAACATAAATAAATGTTTCTGAAAGGGAGGGTTCAAACTGCTTAAATTCACCATCAGCAGCAAGTGTTAAGAAAATGGGCTCCATTTCTTTTTCATTTGATGTAGGAATCAACCACTGAATTTCATATTTTTTTTCTTCATCTGTATAAGTAGATTGATCTTCCTCTGTATATACAACCTTTTGTTCAGGTGCTCCATCATCGAAAAATTCCTTAGGTGTTGACCCTAAAACTTCTAATAGCGAAAATAATGTTTCAATGGAAGGTGAATTTAGATCACGTTCTAATTGTGAAATATACCCTTTACTTAAATCTGTACGTTCTCCAAGTTCCTCTTGGGTAAGACCTTTTTTTAAACGAAGCGCTTTGATTTTTGCTCCTATTTGCATCTTTTCCCTCCTAGAAGAAGTTTAGCAATCATAAACTTTTGAAATATGAAGTTTACTTTAACGAAACTTTTAGTTTACTAAAACCATTACAATTATACATAATAAAAAAGAATTTGCAATCGTTTTTAATGAAAAAAAAGTAGATGAAATTTTTAGAAATTATACATAAATGTTGTGTAGAAAAAAATTGTTTAAACTAGAATAAAATTGTTAAAAGTAGCTAATAAATAGGCTGTAGCAGCTATTCCATTTGGGGATTTGACGAAAATTTGTCAGATAATTAAATGTGTGCACTTTTGTGAAGTTTACTTGTTTGAAAAACTACGATTACTCTGCTATCGTAGAAGACGAGTTCGCTGGTGCGAATGGAATATATACACTACATATATAATCGGAGGGATTTATAATGGCAGAACGCATGGTAGGTAAACAAGCACCTGACTTTACAATGGAAGCGGTACTTGCAGACAAATCATTTGGCAAAGTATCATTAGAAGACATCAAAGCACAAGACAAATGGACAGTACTTTTCTTCTATCCAATGGACTTCACTTTCGTATGTCCAACAGAAATCACTGCAATGAGCGATCGTTACGATGAGTTCGAAGACTTAGATGCAGAAGTAATCGGTGTTTCAACTGATACAATCCACACTCACTTAGCTTGGATTAACACTGACCGCACAAAAAATGGTCTTGGTGAGTTAAAATACCCATTAGCAGCAGATACAAATCACCAAATTTCAAAAGAATATGGTGTATTAATTGAAGAAGAAGGTATCGCACTACGCGGCTTATTCATCATCAACCCAGAAGGTGAATTAAAATACCAAACAGTATTCGATAACAACATCGGCCGTGATGTAGACGAAACTTTACGTGTACTTCAAGCTTTACAAACTGGTGGTCTTTGCCCAGCAAACTGGCGTCCAGGTCAAGCAACTCTATAATTTAAGAAGAGTTTTTATGTCAGGCGTTGAACTGAATTCGAGGCTTGGCGAAATTGATCATTCAAAAATAAAAAGTCCCCACATCAAGTTTGTGGGGATTTTTTTAAACTTGATATAGAAAAAGGTTCATCACTAAAAATTGTGGATGACTTTTGTTAAAACGTCTACTATGTAAATAAGTTGATTGGAGTGGAGGCTGGGCGACTCCTTAGGAATTAGCGATATTGAGGAACGGAGGCTAAAAGCATCACGTCCTGTGATTACGTCTCCGTGACCAACATCCTGCTGCTGTCGCTGCGTTAGCACTACGCTTTCGCGCAAAAAACATCCTGCTGCTGTCGCTGCGTTAGCACTACGCTTTCGCGCAAAAAACATCCTGCTGCCTCGAGACCCTGCAGCGAAGCGGCTCATCGGACGCCCCCTGGAAACTCTGTACGAAAGCGAAGCAACAGCAACAACAAATGTTTTAACTGTGCGAAAGCGAAGCGACAGCAACAAAGCGCCCAGCCGGAACGGAAATCAACCACACGTTTTGATAACGGTCCTAGAAAAAGGAAAAAAGGAGAATGTTTTATGAAACTTCGTGAACAAATGCCTGAACTTGCAGGCGCAACGACTTGGTTAAATGGAGAAGTAACAAAAGCGGATTTAGTAGGCGAAAAACCAACATTAATCCACTTCTGGTCAGTTAGTTGTCATTTATGTAAAGAGGCAATGCCGGATGTGAACAATTTCCGTGACCAATATAAAGATGAGTTAAACGTTATTGCTGTGCATATGCCACGTTCTGAGGAAGATACAAATTTAGAAACAATTAAATCGGTAGCGGCAGAGCATGACATTGTTCAACCAATCTTTGTGGATAGCGAATTAAAGCTAACAGATGCATTTGAAAATCAATACGTACCTGCTTATTTTGTGTTCGACAAAGATGGTCAGCTTCGTCACATGCAAGCTGGTGGTAGCGGTATGAAGATGCTAGAAAAACGTGTGAATCGTGTTTTAGATGAAATGCGTAACGCATAATAGCAATAGCAGGCGAGGATGTTTTATTCCTCGTCTTTTTTTATGTAAAATACAATGTTAGTGGGATTATTATAAGCAATGTGATGTATCCTAAGCGGAGAAGGATTCGAGTTGATTGAACCAGAGAGTAAGCAGATGGAGAAGTGACCAGAGCGAAAAGGAAGTTGACCTGATTTCGGTTACCCGATCAGATTCACGGGCTACTAGATTCCTTAAAATGTCCAAGGCTTGTCTTTCCATGACGAGTAGTCTCTTTTTTTGGCGATACATATAGCAGAGAATGCGTTACAATAAGGGTATAGTAGTTTTCGGAGGGATTTATAATGATGAAAAAAGAGTTTGCTGTCATTGGACTTGGACGTTTTGGTGGAAGCATTGTCCGCGAACTAATGAGTCAAGGGGCACAAGTTATGGCGATCGATCATTCCTCAGAGAGAGTGGACGAATTCGCTTCCATTGCCACACAGGCTGTTATCGCAGATTCGACGGATGAATCGGTATTAAATTCATTAGGTATTCGTAATTTTGAGCATGTGATTGTAGCAATTGGTGAAGATATTCAGGCTAGTATTTTGACGACGATTATTTTAAAAGAAATCGGTGTTCAGCAGATTACTGTAAAGGCTCAGAATGATTATCATGAAAAAGTTCTGCGTAAAATTGGAGCAGATTTTGTCGTGCATCCTGAGCGGGATATGGGGATCCGTATTGCTAATAATATGCTGTCTAATACAGTGCTTGATTATTTAGAGCTTTCTGATGAACATTCCATTATGGAGCTTAAGGCCAATGATGCGATTGCAGGTTATTCTATTATGGATTTAGATATTCGTGCAAAGTACGGGATAAATATTGTAGGGCTTAAACGTGGAGCAGATATTATCGTATCTCCACAGGCGAGTGATAAAATTTTGCTAGGAGATATTATGCTTGTCATTGGGGCTGATGTAGATATTAACCGCTTTGTGAAAAAAGCATTGAATGGGTAATGAACATGAATAAACGAAGATTGAAACTAGTTATATTTGCTGCAATTATTCTGATTGGCGCTTTTACATTGCAGTCTCGCGAAAAAAATGAGGAAGAAGCTATTTCTCACATTTTAGATCATGCAGCAGAAATTGATGCAATCGAGCTATTTAAAGGAGAGCAGTCTGTTTTTAAAGCAACAGGTCAAGATGCAACAGCCTATATTGAAAACTACCCTTTAAGCCATGTTAAGAAATTAAGCAAAAAAGAACGAGCTATATTTGAAGAAAAACCACTTTATCATATTGTCTATGAAATAAAAGGAGAGCCATTATATGAGGTGGATATTTTAAAGGTCGCGATTAGCTCTGAGCTAAATGAGGAATTACAGCAGATGGTTTTTAATGTTGGAGATCAGCAATATTTGATCTATTGGGTAAATGAGAAAAAAGCACTTGAGCAATCAACAAATACGCAACGCTTGCTTGAACAATATGTTAAATAAAAGGGGTAGTGAAACAGCAACACGCTGTCATCACTACCCTTTTTTTAGAAACTATAGACTAACTTTGGTTAACCTAGAACATTGTCGGCGTCAGGCTAAAGCGCTACATCCTCGAGGTCGCTTCGATCCCTCGGGCAAAAGTGGTGGAGCGTTTACTTTTGCTTCGGGCTCTCCAGCGCTTGTCGGATGTAAACGAGCGCTTTAGCGCATTTGTTCTTAAGACACAATTGTAGTTTTTCCTTGAAGTGCACGTTCTTGCATCTCTATATCAAACTCTTTTTCAGATTTCGATACGACTACACAAGCAACACCGTTACCAATTAAATTTGTTACGGCGCGTGCTTCAGACATGAATCGGTCAACACCAATTAGTAGCGCGATTCCTTCGACTGGAATCATTGGGAAAGCAGCAAGTGTCGCTGCTAATGTAATAAAACCAGAACCTGTTACACCGGCAGCTCCTTTAGATGTAATCATTAAAATTCCGAGTAGTGTAATGATTTGAATCCACGTTAAGTCCATTCCGTATGCTTGTGCAATAAATAATGCAGCCATTGAAAGGTAGATGGAAGTTCCATCAAGATTGAAAGAATAACCGGTTGGTACTACTAATCCAACAACTTGCTTAGAGCAACCAAAGTTCTCCAATTTACGCATCATAGATGGCAAGGCAGATTCAGATGATGAAGTACCAATTACTAAGAAAATTTCTTCTTTAATATAAGCGATAAATTTAAAAATATTAAAGCCGAAGAATTTTGCAATCGCGCCTAAAACAAAGACTACAAATAAGAACATTGTAATATAGACGGCAGCCATTAATAGACCTAAGTTGCTTAAAGATTTCAAACCAAAATTACCAATCGTATAGGCCATTGCACCAAAGGCACCGATTGGAGAAATTTTCATCACCATACTTACGATTTTGAAGAAAATTTCTGCCACTTGTTCAAAAAATGTAATGACCGGTTTTGCAGGTGCACCAATAGAAGCAGCAGCTAAACCGAATAATATTGCAGAGAATAACACAGGAAGTAATTGCCCTGCTGCAAGTGCACCTACAACGTTTTCAGGAATGATGCTAGAGATGAAAGCACCTAAACCTTGCTCACTTTCTGCAGCAGCAGTTGTAAATTTTGAGATATCAGCTTCGGAAGCACCTGACGTATCTAATCCAGTACCTGGGCTTACGATTAATGCAACAGCAATCCCGATTGCTAAGGCAATGGTAGAGACAATTTCGAAATACAGTAGCGCTTTTCCTCCGATTTTTCCGACCTTTTTCATATCTCCCATACTACCGATTCCTATTACAACTGTTAAGAAGATAATAGGGGCGATTAACATTTTAATTAACTTAATGAATAAGTCTGCTAGGATTTTAAGGCTTGCACCAAACTCTGGGAAGATGGCTCCAACAATAACCCCCAAAATGATCGCAGCTATAACCTGAACAGTTAAATTTTTCAGTAATTTCATTTTATGCTACCTCTTTTCTTAATTTTCTCTTTGATATCGTTTTCACTAGAATTATCATAACGAATCCTTTTGAAAAAAAGAGTTTTAGAAAATAAGAAACATATCGTTCATTAAGTACATTCATCCGTATTTTCAATGAAACGTAGTGTTTTCAATGGCTCAACCTGTTATGATACTGTTTGGTTAATTTACCTTTGTTATAATACAATAATAATTAGTGATAGAAAATTTTGTTTTATACCAATTTTTCGTAATATTGTTCATTAAGTTCATGACTTTATCCTACTTATGTCAACTAAAGTGTTGTCAAAAGATTTTTTTGAAGATAATCTTAAAAGCATATCATTTGAAGAAGTGAGATTGACCAAAGACTTTTATAGTGCAAATGCAGATTTGGAAAGGGGGAGGATTTCAAATGATGAAAATGCCTGTAAACGGCAAAATATTGTTAGTAACATTTTTAATCATTGCTTTCTCCTTTTTACTTGGAGGCATTTTTGTACTCGGTAACCTTTTAACGGAGCAAGAAAAGGAATTTGGTCAGCGTGCTATGCTCGTTGCACGGACTGTATCAAATGTGCCAGAAATCAGTACACATTTGAAAGATGACAATATGAAAGAAGCTGCGAAACATGTTAATAAAATTGTAGATGGAATTCGTGTTGTGAATAAAGCAGAGTATATTGTTGTGATGAATAAGGATCGTATTAAACTATCTCACCCAGTCAGTAAAGAAATAGGGAAGCGTAGTGAATCACAGGATTTAAACGCTGCCTTTAGTGAGCATTATTATGTATCGAAGGCGCAAGGGGAAGCCGGTGTAATGATTCGAGCGTTTGTCCCAATCATTGATGAGAAAAAAGAACAAGTGGGCATTGTCATTGTAGGGTATTCACTGCCCACTTTTATAGAAATGCTGCAAAATTATGAGCATGAAATTTTTATTACGATTCTGATATCCCTTGTTTTTAGCATCTGGGGGGCATATACACTTGGCCGGCACATTAAAAAGCAAATGTTTGGGCTTGAACCTCATGAGATTGCGAAGATGTATGTGGAACGAACAGAAACATTCAATGCTATGCATGAAGGTATTATAGCGGTCGATAAAGAAATGAATATTACAATTTTTAATGAAAAAGCAGCTGATATATTAGGTGTTACTACAAAGATAGAGGATTGTATTGGGGAAAATATTTATGATGTTTTGCCAGATACACGATTGCCTGAAATTGTTGAAACAGCAAATCCTGTATACAATCAAGAGCTCTATATTAATCATCATAGTATTTTGAGTAATCGTGTCCCGATTATAGTAAATGGTGAATTAGTCGGAGCAGTTGCTATGTTTAAAGATTTAACAGCGGTGAAAAAGCTTGCGGAAGAGGTGACGGGTGTTAAAGCTTTTGTTCAAGCACTCCGTGTACAAACACATGAGCATAAAAATAAGCTACATACGATTGCAGGTCTTCTGCAATTGGGACATACAAAGCAAGCACTTGAATACGTTACAGCTACTACCGAAAATGAAGCCTCTTTAACGAAGTTTTTAAATGAACGCTTTCATAATGAAAATATTTCAGGATTATTGCTAAGTAAAGTTAGCTATGGCAAGGAATTAGGCATACAAGTAGAAATCGATCGAAAAAGTCATTTTAAACGCTTTCCACCATTATTAGATCACCACGATTTTGTTGTCTTATTAGGAAATTTAATTGAAAATGCCTTCGAAGCGCTAAATGTACTTTCAAAGGATGATAAATATGTAGCGATTTCTGTAGATGAGCATGACGATGTTTTAGCAATTGCTGTTTCTGATAATGGAATTGGGATGTCTGAAGAGGTGCAAGCTCGTATGTTTGAAAATGGCTTTTCTACAAAGGCAAGCGAGAATCGCGGTATTGGCTTGCATTTAATACATGAAATTGTAAGAAAAGGTAATGGTGATATTGAAGTAGTGAGTGAATTTATGAAAGGGACAAGTTTCTTAATCTTATTGGAGTTAGGAGAAGAGTAGATGGATGTAATGAACGTGTTATTAATTGAGGACGATCCGATGGTACGAGAAGTGAATAGACAATTTATAGGGCAAATCAAAGGATTCTCGTTAATAGGTTATGCTAGTAATGGGATAGAAGGGATTGAGAGGATTAAACAATTAAACCCCGACCTAGTCTTTATGGATATTTTTATGCCCGAGCAAGATGGCATCATTACGTTAGGAAAAATTCGAGAAGAACATCTTCCCGTTGATGTTATTGCTGTAACTGCTGCAAATGATATGTCTACTGTGCAGCGAATTTTACACTTAGGTGTCTATGATTATATTATGAAACCTTTTACGTTTGAACGAATTGAGCAAACTTTGAAGAATTATCAATCATATAAAAAGAAAATAAGTGGTATGGAAGATCTAACACAGCATGATGTGGATCATCTAATGCAGCAACGTATACCTGAACAAGTAGCTGTTCCCCCAATCACTGAGACAATTGTAATAGAAGAGCTACCAAAGGGTTTTAACCGGGCAACATTAGGCAAAGTGCTTGCCTATATTCAAGAAAGTAACGAAGCTGTCTCAGCGGAGGAAGTATCTACATATATTGGAACAGCGCGCGTAACGGCTCGACGTTACTTAGACTTTTTAGAAAAACAAAATTTATTAAAGGTAGATATACAATACGGAAGTGTTGGACGTCCTATCCATCGATATTATATTTAACTTCTATCAGCGAGTGTCCAAACACCCGCTGAAATAGAGGAACTTAGTCTAAGAACTTCTCATCCTGTGAAGACGCTATCACAAGACGTGATGCTTTTAACCTTCGTTCCTCTATTGCTGATCCCAAAAGTGTCGCCGAGGCGGAACGTGTTTTAATAATTATCATCCATATTTTAGTTATTAGCCATTGATTTTCCATTAATGCTTTGCAATAATAAAGAATATTTTAGTTGTATAATTACCTGAATTTTTCAAAAAAGAACGAGCGTTAGGATGGTAAGGGGGAGGATAATAAAAAATATATTCAATACAATTCACTTCAAAATGAAAAGGTAATAATTGCGATACCTGCTGAACGGATTAGAAAGAAAATCTTGCGTTAATTCATTCAAGCTTTTCCAAAGTCATAAAAATATGAGAGATTAATAGGAAAAAATTTGAAACTTATTAGAGGAGGGAGCAGTTTGCGTATTCCGAATAAATTGACAGTAGGTGATGAAATACGTGTTATCGCACCTAGTCGTAGTGCGGCAATTATCACAGTAGAAGGCGCTGAACAAACAAAGAAAAAGCTTGAAGAGTTAGGCTTTCGTGTATCTTTTGGTCGACATATTTTTGAATGCGATCTACAGTATTCATCATCAATTGAGCAGCGAGTTGCAGACATTCATGATGCCTTTCGTGATGAGGGTGTAAAAGCTGTATTAACAGTTATTGGTGGTTTTAACTGTAATGAAGTATTACCTTATTTAGACTACGACATGATAGCAAATAACCCAAAAATCCTTTGTGGTTTCAGTGATATCACAGCTTTAGCAACAGCTATTACAAAAAAATGTGGATTTGTTACGTATTCTGGTCCTCATTTTTCTAGCTTTCAAATGGAAGAGGCGCAAGACTATCAACTATCCTATTTCAAAAAATGTTTAATGACTAATACATCATATACGATCAAGGCGTCAAGCGTTTGGAGTGATGATGCTTGGTATTTAGATCAGCATAATCGTCATTTTGAAGCAGCTAGCTGGAAGGTGTATTCTGACGGTGAAGCTAGTGGACAATTATTTGGTGGGAATTTATGTACGTTAAATTTACTTCAAGGGACACCGTATATGCCTGATTTATCGAACAGTATTTTATTTGTAGAGGATGATGAAATAGTTAATCCAGAAATATTTGCCCGTGATTTCACCTCATTATTACAAGCTACTAGTAATATTAAAGGTATTGCGATAGGGTGTTTCCAAAGAGCTTCGAATATGACAGAGAGGCAGTTACATTTTATTTTAGATAAGCATCCCGAGTTAAAAAGAATACCAGTTATCTATGATGTTGATTTTGGACATACACAGCCAATTTTTACGTTTCCTATCGGTGGTGAAGTTCAAATGAACACGGAAAACTTGATGATACAATTCACTAAATTTTAGAAAGGGGCTCGATCGAGATGTTAATAAGAGAGGCTGTACGAGAAGATACCGAGCAGATCATAGCTGTCATAAAAAATGCGGAAGAATCTAATTTTATGTTATTCAAGCCAGGTGAACGAAAGTTAGAGACTGAACAGTTTACTAAATTTATCGAGAATATGAACAATAACAGCCATTCAGCTTTATTTATTGCTGAAATTGAAAAAGCTATAGTTGGTTATTTAATTATTCAAGGTAATCAAACGCCATCTAGAGTTTCACATCGAGCCTATATAGTCGTAGGTATCCATAGTGATTATAGAGGACGAAAAATAGGTACTGCATTATTTAGTCACCTTGACGATTGGGCAAAAGAAAAGGGTATGCATCGCCTGGAACTAACAGTAATGGCAAATAACACGGCCGGTATAGCTTTATATAAAAAAATGGGGTTTGAAATTGAGGGGACTAAAAGACATTCATTATATGTTGATGGGGAATATATGGATGAGTATTACATGTCAAAAATATTGTGACAAAAAAGGAGGAGTTCCTATATGAATCCTATAAGCATCAGAAGCGGTATCAATATTGGTATTTTTTCTCCATCATCGCCTGCATCCGTCAGTTCACTTTCTCGATATAAGCGAGGAAAAGCTTTTCTTGAACAAAGAAATATAAACTTAATTGAAGGAAGTCTAACTGGTAAATCTGATAGTTATCGCTCTGGAACTCCAAAAGAGCGTGCCGAAGAATTAAATGAATTACTACGAAATCCAAACGTCCACATCATCATGTCGACAATCGGTGGTACAAATTCGAATAGTATGCTGCCATATATCGACTATGAGGCTTTTCAAAGCAATCCAAAAATCGTTGTTGGTTATTCTGATGCAACGGCAATTTTACTTGCACTTTACGCAAAAACAGGAATTACAACTTTCTATGGTCCAGCTTTAGTTCCTTCATTTGGTGAGTTCGAGCCATTAGTTAATGATACATATCAATTCTTCGAGAACTACTTCTTTAAGTCGCAATCATTACCTTACGAAATTCCGATGCCGTCTTATTGGTCAGATGAACCTGTCAATTGGCTAGAAAAAACGGTTGAAAAAAAGTTAAATAAGAATGAGTGGGTGACGGTTCGAGAAGGAGTTGCAGAAGGTAGGTTAATTGGTGGTAATGTAAATGCAATGTATGGATTTATTGGTACGGCTTATTTTCCAAATATTAAAGACGGAGATATTTTATTAGTTGAAGATTGTGCAAAAAATACAGCTATCGTTGAGAAAAATTTTGCGATGTTGAAATTGCATGGTGTATTTGAAAAAATAAGTGGCATTATTTTAGGTAAGCATGAGTGTTATGACGACTTGGGGACTGGACGTAAGCCGTATGAAGTCCTGCTTGAACAGTTAGATAACATCGATATCCCGATTTTAGCAGAATTTGATATATGTCATACGCATCCGATGCATCCAATTGCAATTGGGAAACGAGTAAGATTAGATGCAACGGCCAAAAAAGTCTATTGTATTGAGGAATGGTTGTAAGTTAAATAAGCCCTGCTGATTTTTGCAGGGCTTCATCCAAATTATGATTTAATATAGTCAACATCTGTAATAGCATACATTTTAATATTTTGGTGAAGTCCTTTAACAAACATACTTTTTCTTAATATACCTTCAAAAAGCATACCCGATTTTTCCATTACTTTTTGGGAACCGATATTGTCCTCAAAACAGCGCGCTTGTATTCGAATCATTTTTAATTCGTCAAATCCGTAGTCTATTAATTTTTTTACCGCTTCGGTCGTAATCCCTTTATTCCAATAATCTTCAGAAATAACGTAGCCAATTTCCGCACATTTATGTTGGTCATTAACAGAAACAAAGTCGATAGTGCCGATTAATTTCTGCTCATATTCTATGCCCCATAATAGATGACTTCCTTGTTTATACCCATTTAAAACTAATTCAACAAACACTTTTGTTTCTTCTAAACTCTTATGAGGATCCCATGTAACATAGCGTGCAACGTTTTCGCTGGACGTATAATTAAACATTGCTTCTAAATCATTGAATGAAATAGGTCTTAATGTTAATCTTGCTGTTTTTAAAACAGGTGGTGATTGTATAAAAATGTTATCGCTCACAAAAATTCCCCCCTTAAAAGTATTTTAGTGTATTTAATTATAACAAGATTTGTAAATCTCTGTTTAGCTTTTTATTAGAGATTGAGAGGGGACGTCCCAGCAAAGCTTGTATAAATGATTATAATGCTTCATCAAAGTATAGAAAAAAGGGCCCCCTATAAAGGAGAGCCCATTTTACATTTATTTATTAATTTTCTTCCATGTCTTTGCGGTTTTTCTTTAACATTTTAGATAGCATTTCATATACGATTGGTACAACTACTAATGTTAATAATGTTGAAGATAGTAAACCACCAATTACGGTAATCGCCAGGTCTTTTGAAATTAGACCACTGCCACCATTACCGATTGCCATTGGAATCATCGCACCGATTGTTGCGATTGCAGTCATTAGGATTGGACGTAAACGAGTTGCCCCTGCCTCTAAAATAGCCTCGCGCATAGCAAGTCCGTCACGTTCCATATGGATAATGCGGTCTACTAATACGATGGCGTTAGTTACAACGATACCTATTAGCATTAATAGTCCCATCATAACAGAAACAGAAATAGTTTGATTTGTGACGTACAAGCCGACAAATGCACCAATTACTGTGAATGGTAGTGAGAACAGAATAGCGAATGGTGCTAAACCTTCACCGAATGTTACAACTAGAATGAAGTAAACGATCGCGATTGCGGCTAACATAGCAATTCCAAGTTGTGTGAAAGTTTCTTGCATATCTGCAGCCACACCTGCAACACCACTCGTTACGCCTTTAGGTAAATCTAATTTATCGATTTCTTTATCTGCAGCTGAAGTTGCTTTTGAAATATCGTCACCGATAATCGTACCAGAAACTTTTGCGAAATATTCACCTTTTGATCGAGATAATGTGTTTAACGTAGTGCCTTCTTCTTTTGTGACTAACTCACCGATTGTCATTGTTGTGCCTAAAGCTGTTTGGATTTTAGTAGCTAATACATCATCAATTGATTTAGCTGCAGCTTTTTCTTCACGTTGTACAGTAACATCGATATCTTCACCATCATACTGAACTTTAGTTAAAACTTCAGGCGATGTATTTTCATTTAAAGCCATTACAATTTGAGCAGTAGTTAAACCGTATTGTAAAACATTCTTTTGATCTACTTTTAAGGTATGCTCAACAAATGGATCTTCATTATCAGACTTAATTTCTTCTAATCCATCAACTTCTTTTAATGCGCCTTCCACTTGTTTCACGGCTTTACGAAGCTTATCTAGATTTTCACTATATAATGTGTAACTTACTTCATTTGAAGATCCCGACATTGATGAGAAGTTTTGAGATTTCCATTCTCCTGATTGACCGACGTTCGTTACATAGTCTTCTACTTCTTCACGTGCTTCAGGGAAGTTCTTCATATCTGGATCGAAGATGAGATACATTAAGGCACCACCAGCGCCGCCGCCCATCATCATTGCCGAAGGATCAACATGTTTAGGGTCATTGATAGAAACTTGCAAAATATCTACGTCTTTGCGTTTCATTAATTCTTTTTCTACTTTTGCAACGTTTGCTTCTGTATCTTTCATTAGCTCGCCTGTAGCAGGAGTGTACGTTAAGTACATAACCTTTTCTTCTTGAGAGCCCATGAAGCTGAAGCCGATAAGTGGTGTTAAAGCAAGAGAACCGACAAGCAGTACGATTGCTAAAACTGATGTAATGATTTTATGATTTAATGCTTTTGTTAGTACACCTTTATACCATAGAGCTAGTTTACCAACTTCTTTATGTTGACTTTCTTTTTTCTCACCGTATATTTTTTTACGGAATAGGAAGTGAGATAAAGCTGGAACGATTGTAATCGCTACTATTAATGAAGCACCTAGCGCAAATGACATTGTTAGCGCAAACGGGATGAATAGTTCACCAACCATACCACCTACAAACATTAGTGGGGCGAATACGGCCACAGTTACTAATGTAGAAGAAAGGATTGGTTTGAACATTTCAATTGTCGCTTCACGAATAAGAGCGCGACCTGATAGTTTTTCTCCTTTTAAATGGATACGTCGATAAATATTCTCTACAACTACAATGGAATCATCGATGACACGACCTATTGCTACGGTAATCGCACCGAGAGTCATAATGTTTAATGTGATATCCATCCAGTTTAAGAGTAGTAATGCCATGAATACTGAAACTGGGATAGAAATAATCGAAATAATTGTTGATTTGAAATCACGTAAAAATAGTAAAATAATTAATACGGCAATGGCGCCACCGAATACCGCTTTTTCAATCATTGTGAAGACTGAATCTTCAATTGGTTTACCTTGGTCAAGTGAGATATCCACTTTTAAGCCGTCTAACGCTTTTTCTTCGTCTTTCATTAAATCTTTCACTGCATTTACAACTTTTACCGTATTTGCATCTTGAGCTTTAACGATTTGAATCGCAATCGCATCTTCGCCATTTGTACGTGATACTGATTGTACTTTACCTTCTACTTCAATCGTTGCAATATCGCCTAAGCGAACGAATGGTGAAGGATTTGTAGCTGAAGGTGTGACTGGGATCAATAAGTCTTTTAACTGATCGATAGATTTTACTTTACCGTCTACTGATACGGCCTGTTCGCCAACAGTAAATTGATATAAACCAAGTGATAGTGACATATCACTTGCTTGAATCATTTGCTTGACAGAATCCTCTGTTAAGCCGAGAGCAGCCATTTTCGCTTGATCATATTTAAATGATATTTCATTAATGTGCTGGCCGTTGATAGTTGCTGAAGCAACGCCATCAATTTTTTCGATTTTAGGAAGTAAAATGTCTTCTACTGTTGACGTTAATTCAACAATATCTTCCTTAGAGCTACTAACTGATAAAGCGACAACAGGCATCATATTCATGCTGATTGCCATAACTGTCGGCTTTTGAGCACCTTCAGGTAATTTGATAGATTCTAAAGCTGACTCTAATTGGCGTTTTTTCTCATCCATATCAATTCCGTAGTCGTATTCAACTTGAACTTGTGCTACGTTTGAAGAGGAGTTTGAGTAAACAGCCTTTACATCTTCTAAGCTTTCTATTGACTTTTCAAATGGCATGGAAAGCTCATTCATAACCTGTTCAGGTGTTGCGCCAGGATAAACACCCATTACAATTAAATATGGTATAGAAATATCAGGTATGGATTCCATTTTCATTTTTGTACCTGAATAAATACCAGAGACAGTGATGATAATTGTTAATAACCACACTGCCAATTTGTTTTTTAATACGAAATTAACTAAACCTTTCACCTTCACACCTACCCTTTATTGACTAACTTGATTCAGTTATTTATACTAATGACTAATCGGTCATTTGTCAACGAAATACATTAGGAGAGATTTAAAAGTATGTTAAAAAAGCAACTTATTATGGAGAAAGCGTTGGAGCTTTTCTCAGAACAAGGCTTTGAAGCTACATCTGTACAGCAAATTACAGAGCGATGTGGAATTTCAAAAGGTGCATTTTATTTATCTTTCAAAACAAAAGACGAGCTTATAATTTCCATGGTAGAGAACTATCTGCAAAAATTCATTACAGATGTTGACCAAGTAGTCAGAAGTTCGCTTAGTAAAGATATTAAATTAGTTGAGTTTTACAAAAGTATTTTTCAAGCATTTAAAAACCATGCTGCGCCTGCCCGTGTGTTTTTTAATGAGAAAGTACTTCTTTCAAAAAAAGAGTTGTTTCAGAAAATAATTGCCTATGATGTCGAAATGTCTAAGTCGATTATCTATATGCTGGAGCAGCTATATCAAGATGAACTCCACGAGACAAAATATGATGTCATGTATTGTATTAAAGGATTTATGAAAAGTTATTCAGAACTTTTTATTTTTTCCGATATACCACTCGATTTAGATCAATTAGCTAGATCTCTAGCTGAAAAGACGGAAATTATTGCACGGCATACGACGATTCCATTTATAACCGAAGAGCTCGTTCAATTAACAGCGAAACCTTGTAATGAAGAAGTTTCACAGGAATCTTTACTAGAATTAATCGAACAACATCTAGATGGCTTTGAAGAGTCTATAGAACGCGAGTCTCTAGAATTATTAAAAGTTCAAGTCGAAAATACAACCTATAGTAAACCGATTTTAAAAGGTTTGATTGAAAATATACGCTTGCAGCCAGACCATAGATGGGTTGCTTATGTAATTGCTAAATACTTTAATATTTAGGCATGGAATAGGATTGATCACTCTAAAGGGTGAACAATCCTATTTTATTGAAATTAAGTGGTCGTACGAAAAATTGAAGTGTTAGTGGCGCTTATGTAATAGTCTAGGGAGTAAAATTGAGTTGTTATTACTATATACGAAATAATAGCAAAGAGGTTTCAGAAAAATGGAAATAAAAAAACTACGCAAATTTGCGTAGTTTTTGTAATGAGGTTAAACCTCCATAATAATTGGTAAAATCATAGGTCGACGTTTTGTTTTTTCAAATAAATATGGTCCTAATACGTCAGTAATTTCATTTTTCAGCTCAGTCCATTGAGGAGTTTTGCTTTGAATTGTTTCATTCAGATGACGGTTTAGCATTTTTTGTGCTTCATTAATCATCGTACCTGACTCGCGCATGTAAACAAAGCCTCGTGAAATAATGTCTGGGCCAGAAACGATTTTTTGGTTTTCCATATCCACACTTACAACAACGATTACTAAACCTTCTTCTGAAAGGATGCGTCGATCACGTAAGACGATATTGCCGATATCTCCAATACCATTGCCATCAATATAAACGTCTCCTGAAGGGATGCGACCTGCTACATGTGCTTCGTTGGCACTTAATGCTAGCACGTCACCATTCTCCATAACGAATGTATTTTCAAGTGGAACATCACAATCTTCTGCTAGATGAGTATGCATTTTCAACATACGGAATTCACCGTGAATCGGCATAAAGAATTTAGGTTTCATTAAGCGTAGCATTAGTTTTTGTTCTTCCTGAGAACCGTGCCCAGACGTATGAATATTATTAAGTGCGCCATGAATAACTTCTGCACCTGCACGGAAAAGTAAGTTGATAATTTTGTTTACACTTACCGTATTTCCTGGTACTGGCGAAGAAGAGAAGACAACTGTGTCACCAGGCTGGATTTGGATTTGACGATGTGTGCCATTTGCAATACGAGAAAGGGCCGCCATCGGTTCACCTTGAGAGCCTGTACATAATATCATTACTTCATTGGCAGGGAGACGATTAATGCTTTGGGCATCAATAAATGTATCCTTTGGTGCATTAATATAACCTAGTTCACGACCGATAGTAATGGCATTGTCCATTGAACGTCCGAAGACAGCAATTTTTCTTCCGTATTTTATAGCAGCATCTGTTGCTTGCTGTAAACGGTGAATGTTGGATGCGAAAGTTGCAAAAATAATACGACTATCAACCTTACGGAAAATTTCGTCGATACTTTTTCCGACTGTACGCTCTGACATAGTGAAATTCGGCTTTTCTGCATTTGTACTATCTGAAAGTAAGCATAGTACTCCGTCGCGTCCGATTTCAGCCATTTTTGTTAAGTTGGCTGGCTCGCCTACAGGTGTAAAATCAAATTTAAAGTCACCTGTATGCACGATGTTACCTGGTGGTGTTTTTACAACAATTCCGTAAGCATCTGGAATACTATGTGTTGTTCTAAAGAAGCTAACAGATGTTTTTCTGAACTTAATAACATCTTCTTCTTTAATTTCGATAAGCTTTGTTGTACGTAGTAAGCCATGCTCGTCTAATTTATTGCGAAGTAAGCCAAGTGCAAGCTTACCACCGTAGACAGGGACATTTACTTGACGTAATAAATAGGGAATACCACCAATATGGTCTTCATGCCCATGGGTAATGAATAATCCTTTAATCTTGTCGACGTTGCGTACTAAGTACGTATAGTCCGGAATAACATAGTCAATACCGAGTAAGTCGTCTTCTGGGAATTTAATGCCGGCATCAATTAAAATGATTTCATCTTGAAATTGAACGCCGTAAGTGTTTTTGCCGATTTCGCCCAGTCCGCCGAGCGCGAAAACAGCTGCTTGGTCATTTTTAACAAACTTCATGTTTGTTAAATTTCCTCCAAGACGAAGTTCGGACTTGCTTGTTCGTAAGCTAAATAGTTACCTTCAAGCAGTTGAATGAACTCGATGTTGTAGTTTCGGTCTTTTAGCTTTTCACGTACTTCGCGGTCTGAAGCAGCTTCAAGGTATAGACTTTTAGTGTTTTCGCGAACTGGAATTTCATTTGCTTTTTCTTGGTAATAAACTTTGTAAATCATAGTTTGCTCTCCTTTTATTGCGTACAATTTTTTGCAGCTTTGACTAATACCACGCACGTACTACAAGAAAAAACAACGAATTTCTAGTATACTAATGACGAAATTAGGCGCTTGAAGTTCTTGTATCTCAGTGTTTTAATCCAGACGTAATTACAACAAGTTGCAATTGAATAAAGCAATGAGACAGTGGTTGCACATAGCCAAATAAATGCATTTCCTTTATATTATCACGCAGTTACTCTAAAATAAAGAAAAGCCCTCCAAATAATGAAGGGCAAATGTTAGGCAATTGATTTTTTTCCGAGTATGCCGCGAAGTTGCTTCAACAATTTGCGTTTGAGTTTCTTCAGCATGGCACATCACTCCTTAGGATCATTATAATGAAAAATTATACCTCTGTAAAGTCGTTGGCCTTTGCAGAATATTACATAATGAAGGGGACTATAAGATGAAGAAAATATTATTTTTTGATGTAGATGGTACGCTTTATAATAGTGAGAAAATATTACCTGCTTCTGCAAAAGAAGCGCTTTTTGAAGCTCGTCGAAATGGCTATGAGCTAGCGATTGCAACCGGCCGTGCGCCTTTTATGATTCAAAACTTACTGGAAGAGTTGGATATTAATACGTATGTGACATTTAATGGGCAATATGTTGTTTATCGTGGTGAGGTTGTCTATACAAATGGTGTTGAAAAAGACGAGTTAGCCAAAATCATTGCCTTTGGTGAAGCACGGAACGAACCTGTAGTATTTTTAGATGACAAGCAAATGATTGCATCTGTTGAAAATAACGATATGGTGGCAGAAAGCTTAAATACTTTAAAATACCAGTATCCAAATTTAGACTCAACTTATTATATGCAGAACGATGTATATCAAACACTTATTTTTATGGAAGAAAAAGATGAACATTTATATCGTGAAGCATTTCCTAACGTTCAGTTTGTACGCTGGCATCGCTATTCTTGTGATATTTTACCAAAGGGAGGCTCGAAGGCTGCTGGTATTGAGAAAGTTCTTGATAAAATGGGGCTGACACTAAATGATGCCATTGCTTTTGGGGATGGTATGAATGATATAGAAATGCTACAGGCTGTTGGGACAAGTGTAGCGATGGGGAATGGGCATGAGAGAGTAAAGGCTGTTGCTACCCATATTGCAGAGCATGTAGATGAGGATGGCCTTGCTAAAATGATGCGCCAATTAAATATCATCTAATGATTTAAAGAGAAGCAACTAGTTGGGGGTATTAACTACAGCTAGTTGCTTTTGTATTTCATAAATTTCATTCTGTATCTATGTTTGTACTTACTATTTTTAACTGTACACCTTTATCCGTGAAATGATTAATCGTTTCTTTAGAGAGTCCACAATCTGTAATAATCGTATTTACCGCATCTGCTGGACAAACTTGAATAGCAACATCTTTGTCAAATTTTGAAGAATCAGCTGCTACATACACAGTTTGAGAAATATTAATAATTTGTTTTCGGGTGATAGCCTCTTCTAAATTGAAATCTGAAATTCCTTTTTCAATCGACACCCCACTAGCACAAATAAAAGCTTTATTAATATTTAAATGATCGAAGCGGAAGAGGAAATCATTAGACGTTACAGATTTTTCGGAATGACGAACTTTACCGCCGATAATAATCACTTCAATATTGGAGCCTATTAAATCAAAGGCTACGGGAAGTGAGTTTGTAATAACGGTTAACTTTTCTTTTTCTAATAAAAAAGGTGTCATTTGATATGTGGTCGTTCCACTATCTAAAAAAATACACTCCCCATCTTGTACTAAAGAAGCACAAGCTTTTGCGATCGCGATCTTCTCTGGTAGCTGTTCATGAAATCGGTTATCCATTAATCCCTCAGCAGGTTCAATATATTTAACACCGCCATAAAACTTCTCCATTTTCTTATCTTGCACAAGCTGATGAATATCACGACGTATTGTTTCCATTGATACATTAAACTCTTTTGTTAGCGTTACTAATTTTACTACCTTATGTTTTCGGACAAATTGCAAAATATGCTGTTGTCTTTCTATTGTATACATTGCATATCACCTCTATTAAATGATAATCAAAATGATCGTAACTTTGTCAACAATTGGTCTATATTTACTCAATATTTACACAAATCCGCAATTCCCTTTACAAATTATCCCTATACTGAGGTTAAGAACTAAAGAGAGGTGACCAATTTGTTAGAACTAAAAGATATTTCGAAAAACTATAAAAATAAAAAAGTTTTGATGAATATAAACTTAAACATTCAATCGGGTGAAATAGTTTCGTTACTAGGACCGAGTGGTTGTGGAAAAACAACTTTACTCAATATTATTCTAGGTCTTACTCAACAAACGGATGGACAGCTTTTTTACAACGGACAAGATATATCGAAACAATCTATGCAAGATCGAGGGTTTAATATTGTTTTTCAGGACTTTGCGTTGTTTCCGCATTTAAATGCTTATGACAACATCGTCTATGGTTTGAAAAATAAAAATGAAGGAATGTCAAAAAAAGAGGTTCAGGAATATATAGACTTTTTAGAACTGACCCCACATTTACATAAAAAGATTCATGAGTTATCAGGCGGGCAAAAACAGCGTGTCTCTATAGCTAGAACACTTGTAATGCAGCCTAAAATTTTATTGTTGGATGAACCGTTAAGTGCGCTTGATGGCGTGATAAAGGAATCGATTAAAGAACGTATTCAATCCATTGCTCGCCAATTTAATTTAACGACAATCATTGTCACGCACGATCCAGAGGAAGCTCTCACACTATCAGATAAAGTGCTAATTATTAATGAGGGAACTGTTTCGCAATTTGGAACGCCACAAGAAATAGTAAATACACCAGAAAACCAATTTGTTGAAGAATTTATATTAAGACAGCTTCATATAAAACGTCATAACATTTATCAGCTATTTGGAGAATTGTATGCTTAAAGCAAATAAAATAATGAAACTGATTTTTCTTCCGATTATTTTCTTTTTTGTATTCTTTTTAATTGTTCCGTTACTGTATATGTTTTGGCAATCTTTAAAAAAGGGGAAGGCCATCACCATTCAAAATTATGTGGAAACATTGCAAAATGTGGAGATTCGTGATGCGTTTTTCAATAGTTTTCAAGTCTCCTTAATAGCAGCTTTAATCACGACCATTTTGGCTTTTTTATTGGCCTATGCTGTTCATTTTACAACGATGCATCGCTTTACGAAAAAGCTTGTCCAAGTGGGTATTACATTACCAATGCTATTACCAACCATAACATATGGTTTTGTATTGATTTATACCTTTGGCAATCAAGGGGTTATTACGAAGATACTTGGTCAGCCCTTGTTTACGGTCTATGGATTTAACGGTTTATTAATTGGTTATGTGCTGTATACATTGCCCGTTGCCTTTATATTAATGCAAAATTCTATGCAATATATTGATAAAAGGTTTCTGCTAGTTTCCATGCTGATGCATGACCGTCCATACCGAAGATTTTATCATACAGTATTTCGTCCGATGCTAGGGGCTATTGGTGGGGCATTCATACTATCGTTTGTGTTAAGTTTTACAGATTTCGGGATACCAGCGTCAGTTGGTGGTAGCTACAAAGTTATTGCTACTGAGCTATATCAAGCAATGCTTGGTTCCATTGTACATTTCGAGAGAGGTGCAGTGATTTCGATTTTAATGTTAGTACCTGCAGTGCTTGGAGTTGTTATGTTAACGATTTTGGAACGATTTAATTTTCATTATAAGCAAGTTACTAAAAGTGACCTCGTTGTCCATCGTTTCCGTGATGTAATGTTTACTGTTTTCTCGTTTGTTTGTGTAGGTGCGGTATTAATCATGTTTTCAACAATATTTATAGTACCTTTTACGAAAGGTTATCCATATGATTTCAGCTTTACATTTGAGCATGTGAAAAACGTACTAGCTGAACAGGGCTTGAAGCAAGTCTATATGAACTCGCTAATAGTGGCTGTTTTGACAGCTGTTTTAGGTGTGGCTGTAACGTTTGTGTCCGCTCTATTAAATGTAAGAACACCGCTTAAAGGAAGGAAAAGCATAGATTTTGCTTCAATGATTACGAATACTGTGCCAGGCATGGTACTTGGTCTTTCTTACTTGTTTTTCTTTAATGGGAGTTCCTTAAAAGGGACATTCCTCATTGTTATTGCGTGTAATGTCGTTCACTTCTTTACAACACCATATTTAATGGCGAAAAATTCATTGCAAAAAATGGATCCGACATGGGAAGTAACAGCAGAGCTATTAAAAGATTCGTGGTTGAAAACGGTTATTCGCGTTATTTTACCGAATATTAGACCTACGATTTATCAAATGTTTAGCTATTATTTTTTAAACGCCATGGTGACTGTTAGCGGGGTAATTTTCCTTGTTAGCACGAAAACGGTGCTTGTATCGACACGTATAAAAGAACTTCAACATTTCGCGAAGTATACAGACATTTTTGTTCTTTCAATTTTTATTTTATGTACAAACCTCATTGTGAAATTAGGTTGTGACTATATAGCAATACCTAAAGAAAAAACAAAGGAGCATAAAGATGAAAAAATCAACAGTAATGATGTTAGGTACAGTTAGCTCAGCAATTGTTTTGGCAGCGTGTGGAGGAGCGGAAGCGGGTTCAAATGATCAAGTTATTATTTATTCAAATGCGGATGATGAAGCGATTGACGTCATGGAAGCAACATTAGATAACAAGGGGTATAAAGGTAAATATTTAATCCAATCATTCGGAACGTCTGAACTGGGTGGGAAAATAATGGCGGAGGGTAAAGAAATTGAGGCGGATGTCGTAACAACAGCTTCTTATTTTATAGAAAGTGCGCAAAAGTCTGAGTCTATGTTTGTAGATTTATCTTCTGATTTAAAGCCTTTAGATGATGGTTCTACATTTGCATTACCGATTTTAGGGAATATCGGCTCGATTTTTATTAATACGGATTTATTAAAACAAAAAGATTTGCCAGTTCCAACATCTATAAAGGATTTAACAAACCCCGCCTATAAAGATTTATTGTCGTTTCCTAATATTCATGACTCGTCAACAGCTTGGTTGTTAGTGCAAGCCATTATTAATGAGTATGGAGAAAAAGAGGGCAAACAAATATTAGCTGATTTAATCAAAAATGCTGGACCGCATATCGAAAGCTCGGGCTCTGGGCCTATTAAAAAAGTAAAAACGGGCGAAGTGGCTGTTGGGTTTGGTCTACGTATTCAGGCTATCAATGCTAAAAAAGAAGGGCTACCGATTGATTATATCGATCCAATAGAAGGTAACTTTACTTTAACAGAATCAGTGGCTGTAGTAGATAAAGAGGGGGATGAAGCGTTAGCGCGTAAAATAGCTAAAGTAATCGCAACGGAAGCCCGCCCTGATTTATTGAAGCAATATCCTGTAGCTCTTTATGAAGGTGAGCAAGTAAATGATGAGCATGTACCTAAATATTTGAAGAAGTGGGATACGACATTAACGGTAGATCTATTAGAAAAACATCAAGCTTTCTTTAAAGAAGCGCAAAAATAAGGAGATATTAATTTTTATGAACAACTATAAATTGTTAACGCCAGGACCTTTAACGACAACTGCTACAGTAAAACAAGAGATGTTAAAAGATCGTTGCACTTGGGATGATGATTATAAAAGTGTCACACAAACAATACGTAAGCAGCTTTTAGAGTTAGCGCACGTGACAGAAACTGATTATGCAACTGTTCTTATGCAGGGAAGTGGTAGTTTTGTTGTGGAATCAGTGTTAACAACTGCTGTTGGAGAGGAAGATAAAGTCCTTATTATCACAAATGGTGCTTACGGTGAACGCATTGTTGAAATGGCAAAAGTGCTTAAACTACAACACGCTGTCTATAGTGTTCCTTATAATGAGCCGCCGTCACCACTCGAAGTGAAAGCGCTGTTGGAAAATGATGCAACAATAACACATGTTGCTATTGTACATTGTGAGACGACAACAGGCATTTTAAATCCTATTCATGAAATAGGAAGCGTTGTAAAAGGGTTGGGTAAAACGTTTATCGTTGATGCGATGAGTAGCTTCGGTGGCGTACCAATGGATTTAAAAGCATTAAGGATTGATTATTTAATTAGCAGTGCTAATAAATGTATCCAAGGGGTACCTGGGTTTGGGTTTGTTATCGCAAAGATTGAGGAATTAGAAAAGTGTAAAGGGCAAGCTAGAAGTGTTGCATTAGATTTATATAATCAGTGGGAAGTGATGAAACTCGATGGAAAATGGCGTTTTACATCCCCTACACATGTAGTGGCAGCTTTTGCGAAGGCATTAGAGGAACTTGTGGAAGAAGGTGGAATACGTGCTCGTTACGAACGATATGCGAATAATAATCGTATACTTCGTACTCAATTGCAAGGTCTTGGTTTTAACGCTTATATTTCAGAGGGGCTACAATCACCTATTATTACGACGTTTTTATACCCTTATGAAGGGTTCTCCTTCGATCATTTCTATAGTGCGATGAAAAAAGCAGGATTTGTCATTTATCCGGGGAAATTAACAGATGTGGATACATTCCGAATTGGCAATATTGGAGACATTCATGAAGATGATATGAAGACATTGTGTAAGGTTATCGAAAATTATATGGTGGTGATAAAAAAATGAAAATTGAAGCGATTATTTTAGATTGGGCAGGTACAACTGTTGATTTTGGCTGCTTTGCTCCTGTAAATGTTTTTCTTACAGTTTTTGAAGATGCGGGAATCAAGGTTACGCTAGAGGAAGCACGTAAACCGATGGGCATGCTGAAAATAGATCATATTCGTACAATGCTTGAAATGCCAAGAATTCGTGAGGCATGGAACGAAAAGTATGGACGAGATTTTACGGAAGAGGATGTCCACGCTTTATATATGCAGTTTGAATCAAAGTTAATGGAATCTTTAGCGACTTACACGGATCCGATTCAGTATGTGACAGAAACGATACAACAATTAAAAGAAGAGGGTATTCGTATCGGTTCTACGACGGGATATACAGACTCGATGATGGAGGTAGTGACCCCAGATGCGGCGGCTAAAGGATATGCACCTGATTTTTTAGTAACGCCTACTCAATTAGGAGATAAAGGACGCCCTTACCCATATATGATTTTTAAAAATATGGAAGAATTGGGTATTAAAGCGACAAAGCAAGTGGTGAAGATTGGTGATACAACTTTAGATATTCAAGAAGCTCTAAATGCAGGTGTATGGGCTGTTGGTGTTATTGTTGGAAGCTCTGAAATGGGGTTTTCTGAAGAAGAGTATATGGCTTTATCTGAAGAAGAGCAGCAATTTGCTATTGAAAAAACAGCAAGAATATTTAAAGAAACAGGTGCGCATTATACGATTCGAACGATGAAAGAGCTCCCTGAATTATTGGAAAAAATTAATGAGCGTTTAGAACGAGGAATCGTAATGGTTTAAAGCCTCAGATGGATGTTAGACTGATCCCGAAGTTAAAGTGTCAGATGAATTTCATAACGAAGCAAGAAAAAAAGTAACCCCCCAGTTAAAAAACTGCAGGGGTTTGCTTTCTTTTTTTGTGCCTAATCGCGCTCATATGGTGTAGAATCTGGAACTTCCGCAAATGGATTTTTTTCATTGATGCGGTCGTAAAACATAACGCCATTAAGGTGGTCTAATTCGTGTTGGAAGGCTATAGCAGGCATTCCTTTAAGGCGCATTTTTTTCTCTTCACCGTCAATGGTTTTAAATTTAACTGTAACACGAGCATGACGTGGTACATAGCCTGGAACATTGCGATCTACAGAAAGGCAGCCCTCGCCTGTTGCAAGGTACGTGTTTTCTACTGAGTGACTAACGATTTTTGGGTTGACTGCTACAAAGCTTAATTGTTCGCCATTCTCGTCTGTTAAATGAAGGGCAAACATTCGATGGAGGCTATTTACCTGATTGGCAGCTAATCCAATGCCGCTACGTAGATTATATTTATCTGCCAGTTCGGGATCTTGGCTGTTTATTAAATATTGAAGCATGTCTTCTGCGAGTTGTTTCACTTCATCAGTTAAAGGGAATTTTACCTCCTCGGCTTTTGTGCGTAAAGTCGGATGACCTTCGCGAATAATATCATCCATTAAAATCATATATGAATCTTCCTTTCGACTTTGTAGTGTCTTACTTATAAGTATACATCACGTCTTAAAACAATCACATGAAAAAAACCTTATTTGAATATACTTAAAAAATTTTTCAATAGCTATTAGATTGTCTGAAACTGGGCATTCTACTATTGGTAATCATGTAGGAGAACGTAATAATTGAGTATCTTTAATATGTTGTTATAATACAGAAAAAATTAATTGGTGGTACAGTATGGAACAGAGTTATTTAATTGTTATGTTAGAAAAAATCTTTGTTTGTACGCGTAATATATGATTGACCGACAGTATTTTATTCAGTATACTGAGTGCAAAGAATAAGTTGTACTAGTTGAAACGGTGATTTATTTTAATACAGCTGAAAGGGAGATGGGACAAATGAGCAAGAAAAACAATAATATTTTTGATGCTAAACAAACGCTAACTGAAATCGAAGATAAGTTTGAAATGTTTCAAATTTTGAATGAAGAAGGCGAAATTATAAATGAAGAGGCAGACCCGAAGCTATCTGATGAGGAACTAGTTGAGTTAATGACGCGTATGGTTTATACACGTATTTTAGACCAACGATCTATCTCTCTTAACCGTCAAGGTCGCTTAGGCTTCTATGCACCAACTGCTGGGCAAGAGGCTTCACAACTTGCGTCACACTTTGCGTTAGAAAAAGAAGATTGGATTTTACCGGGTTACCGTGATGTACCACAAATTGTATGGCATGGTTTACCTTTAGATAAAGCGTTTTTATTCTCACGTGGTCATTTTGCGGGGAACCAAGTTCCTGAGGGCGTAAACGTATTAGCACCTCAAATTATTATCGGTGCACAATATATTCAAGCAGCAGGTGTAGCTCTTGGTATTCAAAAACGTGGTAAAAAGGCAGTGGCAGTAACTTATACAGGTGATGGTGGTTCATCACAAGGGGATTTCTATGAAGGCATTAACTTTGCAGGTGCATTTAAATCACCAGCAATCTTCATTGTACAAAATAACCAATTCGCCATTTCAACACCTCGCGAATTACAAACAGCTGCAAAAACAATTGCTCAAAAAGGTGTAGCAGCAGGCTTACCAAGTATTTTAGTAGATGGAATGGATGCGCTAGCAGTTTACGTAGCAACACGTGATGCACGTGAGCGTGCAGTAAATGGTGAAGGTCCAACTTTAATTGAAACAATGTGCTATCGCTATGGTCCTCATACAATGGCAGGGGATGACCCAACGCGTTACCGTACATCAGATACAGATAATGAATGGGCACAAAAAGACCCTCTTGTACGCTTCCGTAAATACCTAGAAGCAAAAGGTCTGTGGGATGAGCAGAAAGAAGAGGCTGTTATTGAGCGCGCAAAAGAAGAAATTAAAGAAGCGATCAAAAAAGCCGATGCTGCTCCAAAACAAAAAGTAACAGAGTTAATGGAAAACATGTATAAAGGCGAAATGCCATCTAATTTAAAAGAACAGTATGAAATCTACAAAGAGAAGGAGTCGAAATAACCTATGGCACAAATGACGATGATTCAAGCAATTACAGATGCACTTCGCACAGAATTAAAGAATGATGAAAACGTTCTTGTATTCGGGGAAGATGTAGGTGTCAACGGTGGGGTATTCCGCGCAACTGAAGGCCTACAAAAAGAATTTGGTGTTGACCGTGTATTTGATACACCGTTAGCAGAATCAGGTATTGGTGGCTTAGCAGTCGGTCTTTCTCTACAAGGTTTCCGTCCGGTTCCTGAAATCCAGTTCTTCGGCTTCGTATATGAAGTAATGGACTCGATCAGTGGTCAATTAGCACGTATGAGCTATCGTAGCGGTGGTGTCTATAATGCACCAGTAACAATCCGTTCTCCGTTTGGTGGGGGCGTGCATACACCTGAAATGCACTCTGATAGCTTAGAAAGCTTAATGACAGCACAGCCAGGTTTAACGGTTGTTGTCCCATCAACACCATACGATGCTAAAGGTTTACTTATTTCATCTATTCGAAATGATAACCCAGTCATTTTCTTAGAGCATTTAAAATTATATCGTTCATTCCGTGAAGAGGTACCTGAGGAAGCCTACGAAATTCCCCTAGGTAAAGCGGATGTAAAACGTGAAGGTAAAGATTTAACAATTATTGCCTACGGTTTAATGGTTCACGAAAGCTTAAAGGCAGCAGAGGAGTTAGAAAAAGAAGGTCACTCTGTAGAAGTAATTGATTTACGTACAATCCAACCAATTGATATTGAGACAATTATTGCGTCCGTTGAAAAAACAGGTCGTGCAATCGTTGTACAAGAGGCTCAAAAACAAGCAGGTATTGCTGCAAACGTAGTGGCTGAAATTACAGAGCGCGCGATTTTAAGTTTAGAAGCACCTGTACTTCGTGTAGCTGCACCAGATACTGTGTACCCATTCCCACAAGCTGAAGGTGTTTGGTTACCGAACTATAAAGATGTAATGGAAACAGCTAAAAAAGTTTTAACATTCTAACTTCTTTCAGCAGAAGTCTCTCACTTTTATAGGTGGTGAGATGATTGCGTTTTAAAGTCACTTTTCAGTGGGTGTCCAAACATCCGCTGAAATAGAGGAACTCAGTCTAAGAACGCCACGTCCTGTGGCAACGACTGAGTGACCAACTTCGTGTTGGCCTAAAGCCTCCGGCGGATGTCACAGAATCGGAAAGGAGTTCTAGAGGATGTTAGCCTAAAATCATCGCATCCATGCGATAACGGCTAACTGACCTGCATCGAGCAGGCCTAAGCACAAAGCCGATTCTGGACGCAATTATGCCGAGGAATAATTGATTGTAACTTCTAAACTTGAAGGACAGCAAATAGAAAGGATGGGTACACATGGCATTTGAATTTAGATTACCGGATATTGGCGAGGGTATTCACGAAGGCGAAATCGTTAAGTGGTTCGTTAAAGCTGGAGATACAGTAAAAGAAGACGATATTCTTTGTGAAGTACAAAATGATAAAGCAGTAGTAGAGATTCCGTCTCCAGTTGAAGGGACAGTAGAGGAAGTTTTAGTAGGTGAAGGCACAGTAGCAGTTGTTGGTGATGTCTTAATCCGCCTTGATGCACCTGGCTATGAAGATTTAAAGTTAAAAGGTGATGACCATGCTGAAGCGAAAACAGAGGCTCAAGTTCAAGCGACAGCTGAGTATGGTAAGGAAGTAGCAAAGGCACCTGTTGAAGTTGAGCAGGCTCCTGAGAAAACTCCTGAAAAGACAGAAGCTATTGCGGTAGCTGAAGATAATAAGCGTATCATTGCAATGCCTTCAGTACGTAAATTTGCACGTGACAATGATGTGAATATTCGTGAAGTGAATGGTACAGGCAAAAATGGTCGTATTTTAAAACAAGATATTGAGAATTTCCTAAAAGGTGGAGGCGTTGTAGAGGCTGAAGCAGCAGCACCAGTAGCTAATGAAGAAGCTATGCAGCAAGAAACAACTACACAAGTAGCGCCAGTAGTCCTTGAAGGTGATTTCCCAGAAACACGTGAGAAAATGTCGGGCATTCGAAAAGCGATTGCAAAAGCGATGGTTCACTCGAAACAAACGGCTCCACATGTTACACTAATGGATGAAGTCGATGTAACAGCTCTAGTAGCACATCGTAAAAAATTCAAAGATATCGCAGCAGAAAAAGGTGTTAAATTAACGTACTTACCGTATGTAGTTAAAGCGCTAATTTCAACTTTACGCGAATTCCCAGAATTTAACCGCTCATTAGATGATGCAACACAAGAAATTATTCAGAAGCATTATTACAATATTGGTATTGCAGCAGATACAGAAAAAGGCTTGTTAGTACCAGTTATTAAGCATGCTGATCGTAAATCTGTTTTTGCAGTATCAAATGAAATTAATGAATTAGCGACTAAAGCTCGTGAAAGCAAGCTTGCACCACATGAAATGAAGGGCGCTTCGATGTCGATTACGAATATCGGCTCTGCAGGAGGACAATGGTTTACTCCGGTAATTAATCATCCTGAAGTAGCGATACTAGGTATTGGTCGAATTTCAGAAAAACCTGTAATAAAAAATGGTGAAATTGTAGCCGCACCTGTGTTAGCATTATCATTGAGCTTTGATCATCGTATGATTGATGGAGCCACTGCGCAAAATGCTTTAAATCACTTAAAGCGTTTGTTAAGTGAACCAGAATTATTATTAATGGAGGCGTAACAAAAATGGTAGTAGGAGATTTTCCAATCGAAACAGATACTCTTGTCATTGGTTCAGGTCCTGGAGGATATGTAGCAGCAATTCGTGCAGCTCAAACTGGCCAAAAAGTAACAATCGTTGAAAAAAATGTACTTGGTGGTGTGTGCTTAAACGTAGGTTGTATCCCATCAAAAGCATTAATTTCAGTAGGTCACCGTTTTGAGCATGCTAAACATTCAGATGACATGGGTATCATCGCTTCTGATGTGAAATTAGACTTCTCAAAAGCACAAGCATTTAAAGACAGCGTTGTTAAAAAATTAACTGGCGGTGTTGAAGGCTTACTTAAAGGTAATAAAGTTGAAATTGTACAAGGTGAAGCTTATTTCGTTGACGCTCATTCAGTGCGTATCATCAATGGTGAATCTGCTCAAACTTACACATTTAACAATGTAATTATCGCAACGGGTTCTCGCCCAGTTGAAATTCCAACATTTAAATTCTCTGATCGCGTACTAAATTCTACTGGCGCACTTTCTTTACAAGAAGTACCAGGTAAATTAGTCGTTATCGGTGGAGGCTATATTGGTACAGAGTTAGGTTCAGCTTACGCTAACCTTGGCTCACAAGTAACAATTATCGAAGGCGGAAAAGATATCTTAGCTGGCTTCGAAAAACAAATGACACAAATCGTGAAAAAAGGCCTTAAAAAGAAAGGCGTTGAAATGGAAGTAAACGCATCTGCAAAAGGCGTTGAAGAAACAGAAAACGGCGTAGTTGTAACATATGAAGTTGGCGGAGAAGAGAAAAAAGTTGAAGCTGACTACGTATTAGTAACTGTAGGTCGTCGTCCAAATACAGATGAAATGGGCCTTGCTGAAATCGGTGTTGAATTCGGTGAACGTGGTCTTATCAATGTTGACAAACAGTGCCGTACAAATATTCCAAATATCTATGCAATTGGTGATATTGTAGCTGGTCCTCAGCTTGCTCATAAAGCATCTTACGAAGGTAAAGTTGCTGCTGAAGCAATCGCTGGTGAAAAATCAATCGTTGATTACTTAGCAATTCCTGCTGTATGCTTCACAGATCCAGAAATGGCAACAGTTGGTTATAACGAAGATGAAGCGAAAGCTGAAGGCATCGAGTACACTGCGGCGAAATTCCCATTCGCAGCAAATGGCCGTGCACTTGCATTAAACCAAACAGAAGGTTTCGTGAAGCTTGTTGCACGTAAAGAAGATGGCTTATTAATCGGTGCTCAAATCGTAGGTGCTGGTGCATCAGATATGATCGCTGAAATGGGCTTAGCTATTGAAGGCGGTATGACTGCTGAAGATATCGCGTTAACAATCCATGCTCACCCAACATTAGGTGAAATTACAATGGAAGCTGCTGAAGTATTACTTGGCAACCCTATCCATATTGTAGCAAAAAAATAATAAAGTTTATGAAAACGGCTATAAAGCATTTGCTTTGTAGCCGTTTTTTGTATATTACATGTAATTTTGATAAAGTAATTATATCGAATGAATATTCTAACAATATAGTTCGATTGGGAACGTATTACATACCGGATAGACTTCGTGTCAAATAAATCTAGTAATTGACTGCTAGATGTCCGGAAATGATAATGATGTCTTTGAAACAAGGGAAGTTGATCAAAAAAACTGGGGTGATAAAAAATGGAACTAGGCTTAAAGGGGAAAGTAGCAGTTATTACAGGTTCAAGTAAGGGAATTGGCTATTATACAGCGATGCAGCTTGTGAAAGAAGGCGCGAAGGTTGTACTTTGTGCTCGTGGTGAAAAACAGCTTCAAGTGGCTGCTGGCTGTATTAAAAATGAAACAGGCGAGGACGTTTTAATTGTTCCAACTGATATTACAAAAGAAAAAGATTGTAAGTACTTAATAGAACGAGCAGTAGAGCATTTTGGTCGCCTTGATATTCTTATAAATAACGCAGGCACAGCTTCAGCTAATCCATTTGAATCGGTTAGTAGTGAGCTATGGCAGGCTGATGTAGATTTAAAAGTGTTTGGTGCTGTCAATTGTTCAAAATATGCTGTACCTCATTTGCGTAAGGTTGGTGGCGGTGCAATAGTTAATGTGACTGCGGTAATGGCTAAAACACCACCGGCAAGCTCACTTCCTAGTACTGTAAGTCGTGCGGCAGGTCTGGCATTAACGAAAGCTATGAGCAAAGACTTAGGGAAAGATAATATACGTGTGAACTCTGTTTGTATTGGGCTTATTCGTAGTGATCAAATAGAGAAGACGTGGAAAGAGGCAGAACCAGAGCTATCGTGGGATGAGTATTCTCGTAAAGTAGGTCAAGCAATTCCACTTGGTCGTGTAGGGGAAACTCAAGAAGCGGCAAATGTCATTACTTTTTTAGTTTCTGATGCCGCTAGTTATGTGACGGGAACTTCTGTAAACATTGATGGCGGTTCCGGGCATGCATTATAGAAAAGCCTAAACTATACATTTTTTCGAGAAAAGGAACATTTAAGGCCTTTCACCAAAGTTGTGGATGACATTTGTTAAAACGCTTACTTTGTAAATAAGTTGATTGGAGTGGGGGATGGGCGACTCCTTGGGGATTAGCGATATAGAGGAACAAAGGCTAAAGGCAACACGTCCTGTGATAACGCCTTCGTGACTAACATCGGTGCCGATGCCGCTACGTTAGCACTACGCTTTCCGCAAAAAACATCTGTTGGCCCGAGACCCTGGAGCGAGCTATGCGAGTGAAGTGCCTCATCGGACGCCCCCAGGAAGCTCTGCTCTGCGCGAAAGCGAAGCGACAGCTACAAATGTTTTAACTGTGCGAAAGCGTAGCGACAGCAACAACAAATGTTTTCTGTAGCGAAAGCGAAGCGACAGCAACAAAGCGCCCAGCTGGAGCGGAAATCAACCACATGTTATGGTGATGACCCCCATTTACTAATGTCTAACGAATGAATGTAGAACAGTTTAAGACAACCTCTTTAACTTATATAGAAAAAGGATGGCTCAAAGTGTTTTGGAGCTATCCTTTTTTCTATTGTTTTTCTAAAATTATAATAGACAGAAAATTCCTGCAGTTGTAGAATGGACGTAATGGGGGTGAAATGTGGCGAAATGTTGAACGGGAATTTTGTTACGATGTTAAAGAGAGTTGTTCGAATTATTGTTCAGATTGGGATACTCAATATCTTTTATTACATGGGCGTCGGTATTGTTGCTTTACTACATGTACCTCTTCCCGGAAGTGTAATTGGATTACTATTAATGGCACTTTCGCTCCATTTTAAAATAATTAAAGTAGAATACATTCAAGATGGAGCAGGCTTTTTAATTGGTGTATTAACGTTGTTTTTCATTCCTGCAACAGTAGGAGTGATTGACTACCCTGAACTTGTTTCAACAACCGGTCTATTGATTATGCTGGCCGTTATAGCAAGCACGCTAATTTCTATTTATGTGACGGGATTACTTAGTCAAATTGTTGAGAAAAAAGAGCTGGCTAAAAAAGAAACAGAAGCCATTGTAGAAGAAGGAGAGGGGGAATTAACAGTTGATTGAAATTATTGTTGTCGTTGGTACCGTTGTGTTATTCGTTTTATTTACAAAACTTTATCAATGTTTCCCTCATCCTTTAATGATTCCACTAGTGACGACAACTATCGTCAGTGCAATTATGTTAGTAGTTTTTAATATTCCATACTCTACTTATATGGAGGGTGGAGAATGGCTACAAAAAATGCTAGGTCCAGCAGTTGTAGCACTTGCTTATCCTTTATATAACCAGCGTAAGATTATTATGAAATATAAATATGCAATTTTATCAGGTATTCTTATCGCCATGGTGACGGGTTTAGTGACAATATTTGTTATGCTAAAATGGATTGGTGTCAATAAAAGCTGGTTGTTGACTGCCTTGCCAAAATCATTAACGACACCTGTAGGAATGCAGGTAAGTGAAACGATTGGCGGCATACCACCATTAACAGCTGTGCTTGTCATGCTGGCAGGCTTTGTAGGCGCTATAATAGGACCGTTAGTCATTAAATACGGCAAAATTGACTCCGCTGTTAGTAGAGGAGTTGCGGTAGGTAGCGCTTCACACGGTGTTGGACTTGTTAAATTAAGAGAATACGGAGAACAAGAATTATCAGTAGGCTCGTTATCGATGGCCTTAACCGCAATTATTGGCGCATTTCTATGTCCACTATTTGTTTATTTATTTTTGTGAAAAAACTATATACAGAAACCTGTATATAGTTTTTTAACTTTTTTCGATAATAATCTGAATGGTATGAGCAAGGCCTGTGTGGAGTTTACCTTCATTGCGCACTTGTTCACCTGTGAAAAAATGGATTATTCTGTAAGGTTGACACCATTTTAGAACTTCTAATGGATCATATAAAAAATCAAGCTGTCTTGGGCCACCTGAGGCGTATGGTAGTTGATAAATTGAATAAAGTTCCATCATAATACGACCGCCAGGCTTTACAGAATCGACAATCCGATTAAACACTCCTTGCTGCTGCTCAGCTGGAAAATGTCCAAACACCATAATAGCAGCATCAAACGTTTCTATTGGTAGTTCATCTTCAAGTAGGTCAGTAAGCTTCGTATGAACAGCAACATTATGATTTTCTGCAAGCTGATTTGTTTTTTCAAGACCGCTTTCAGCATAATCAAAGGCAGTTACTGTATGGCCTTGGAAAGCTAAAAATACTGCATTGCGACCTTCACCTTCTGCGTATGCAGCCACATTTGTATAATCTTCTAAGTAGTGTACATAGTCTTCTATAAAAGCATTTGGTTGCTCACCATAAACGTATTCGATTGTGTTGAATCGTTGATCCCACGTGTTCAATCTTATCACTCCTTTACTAAATATTTTAAGCGAAATAAGGGTTACAATCGAATTTTTTGCTTTGATCATGAAAGCAACTATGCGTTGCGAATTAGCAAATAACAACTTCTAGAATAAAGTGTAATAATCCAGTAATATTTGTTCAAATCCAATAAATTGGAGGTGAAATTCAATGAATTTAGAAAACCGTTTAAAAGAATTGAGAGAACAACATAAGTATACACAAGATGATGTCGCAGGCTTTTTAAATATTTCAAGGCAATCTGTTTCAAAATGGGAGTTAGGAAAGGGTTATCCAGATATTGATAATTTGAGAAGGTTAAGTGATTTATATGAAATTTCTTTAGACCAGCTTATTACAGGTGAAGAAAAGTATCAAACACTCGTAGCTTCTGATTCTAATAAATCGGATCATAAAACTGTTGGTGATTTTTTGTGGAAGTATTGGTGGCTTATTTTCCCTATATTCGCTATGCTCTCTTCTTGGTTCTATTATCATTTTTAATCCGAGACAAAAAGCTACCTCAGATAGAGGTAGCTTTGGTATTAAATAATAGGTTTGCGTTCTTTTATGACGCGAATCGTTTTTAATGTTGTATCTTCAGGTCCTTGTACAGGTAAACCAGCTTCAATATTCATTTGTATATAACGAATATTCTCTTGTGTAATTATTTCCCCGGGAATAAAAATCGGAATACCTGGGGGATACACCATAACGAATTCTGCACAAATACAATTATCTGCTTCTGCAAGAGGAACAACTTCAGTATCTGCATAAAATGCATCGCGTGGTGACATGGCAAGTGCAGGAATATCCGGTATATTAACCATCGCTTCAGTAATAGTAGCTTCTGAATCGAATGCTTTTGACATACGACTAAGAGCATTGAAGAGGAGATTAATTTCCTTTTTCGTATCACCTAATGTCACTAAACATAAAATATTGTATAGGTCCGATAATTCTACTTCAATATTTGCATTGTGACGAAGCCATTCTTCAGCTTGATGACCAGAGAGGCCTAAATCTTTAACGCTTATTAGTAGCTTTAAAGGATCCATATCATAAGTTGCTGATGAATTTAATTTTTCTTTACCAGCACATTTTATATGTGGAATTTGGTTAATGCGTTTACGCGCATCCTTTGCCAAGCGAAGTGCATCACCAATTAAATCATAACCATGGATTGCCAGCTGACGTCGTGCTGTGTCAAGAGAAGCAAGTAATGGATAAGATGTCGATGTCGTTGTTAGCATCGACAGCACAGCTTGTACACGTTTTGCAGAAACAAGACCTTCACGAACATTTAAAATAGACGTTTGAGTCATAGAGCCACCAAGTTTGTGTACGCTTGTTGCAGCCATATCAGCCCCAGCTTCCATTGCGGAGTAAGGGAGGTCATCATGAAATTTAATGTGTACACCATGTGCTTCATCGACAACTACCGGAATATTACGTGTATGGACTATTTCTACAATACGCTTTAAGTCTGCAGAGAAGCCGAAGTACGTTGGATTAATTACAAGTACTGCTTTTGTATCTGGATAAGCATTTAAAGCTTTTTCAACAGCTTCAGGCGATATTCCATGAGAAATACCGTATTCACTATCTACTTCAGGATGAATAAAAATCGGGATTGCGCCAGCGAAAACAATCGCCGACATAATGGATTTATGAACATTCCGTGGTACTAGAATTTTATCACCTGGACCGACGACGGTCAGAATCATCGCCATAATGGCGCCACTAGTACCTTGAACGGAAAAGAATGTATGATCAGCACCAAAGGCTTGTGCAGCAAGTGCTTGCGCTTCTTTAATGGCGCCCTTCGGTGAATGTAAATCGTCTAGTGGAGCAATATTAATTAAATCAATTGATAAAACGTTGTCGCCGACGAATTCTCGAAACGCAGGATCCATGCCTTGACCTTTCTTATGGCCTGGAATATGGAATTGAATTGGGTGTCTGTTCCGATGTTTTAATAATACGTCGAACAATGGAGTCTCTAGTTGTGACAACGCAGGTACCACCTCACTTTTTAATATCTAACAAAACAAGTGAATTATAGCACCTAATTGCAAGAAAAAACAGACTTTGCAGAAAAAAATAAAAAATAAAGGTTTTTTTAATAATTTCGAGAAATTAGTATCGTAGGAAAGGGGAGGTACTATGAATTGGAATACACGAGTGACAGAGCTTTTAAATATTAAATACCCAATTATACAAGGGGGATTAGCCTATTTAGCTTATGCGGATTTAGCAGCAGCGGTGTCGAATGCTGGGGGGCTAGGGCAAATAACAGCAATGAGTTTACGGGATCCTGACTTATTGCGCGCAGAGATTCATAAAGTTCGAACATTAACGGATAAACCGTTTGGCGTAAATTTTGCAATTGGTATGTATGGCACTGGTTATGAGGAAATGGTGCGCGTCGCGGTGGAAGAAAAGGTACCTGTTGTTACAATGACTGGCGGTAATCCTGCACCTATTTTTGATATTTTGAAAGGAACGGATATTAAAAAATTAGTTCTTGTTGCTGCACGTAGACAAGCTCAAAAGGCGGAAGAACTAGGCGCAGATGCTGTTATGGTTGTTGGACAAGAGGGTGGAGGTCATCTTGGACGCGATGATATAGGGACAATGGTGCTCGTGCCACAGGTTGTCGATAGTGTGAAAATACCTGTCATTGCCTCTGGTGGTATTGGTGATGGCCGTGGCTGGATGGCAGCTCATGCACTTGGAGCAGAGGGAATTGAAATGGGAACTCGTTTTATTGCGACAAAGGAATGTGTTGATGCCTCTGAGGCATATAAAGAAGCATTACTTGCAAGCACCGAGGCAGATACGACCGTTATAAAACGCTCTATAGGTGCACCAGCAAGAGCGTTACGCAGTGAATTTACGGAAAAGATTTTAGAAATTGAACGCACTACACCTACGTATGAGGCTTTAAAAGATTATATTAGCGGGAAAGCAAATAAACGTTTTATTTATGAGGGCGAAAAAGAAGAAGGTATTGGCTGGGCTGGACAAGTTACAGGACTGATCCATGATATTCCAACTGTCGAGGAGCTGATCACTCGAATGGTTGCAGAAGCAGAGAGTATCCGGGTAAAATGGGTATAACGACATACGAACAAATCATTTACATCAGTGTACTAATGAGATTGTGAAAACCAAGCCATCTCGTATTGTAATCGCCTTTGGAGAGCCATACTAATTGGCAGTAGCTTCGGCGAAACTAGGCTCGGAGAATAAGGAAGACACAAAAGCGAAAGTCAAAAGATATAAGTTGTGTCACTGTAGAGATGTCTACATTTTTTTAAGAAATGTATATGTTTTTTGTATCGGGTCAATAACATAAAGGTGGTTATGTCCAATGGAATACTCTTATCCGTTTTCGACGGATTGGTCAACGGAGGAAATTGTTGATGTTGTCCAATTTTTTGAAGGAATTGAACAAGCTTATGAAAAAGGCATTAAGCGTGAAGTGATGATGGCGAAATATCGTCGTTTTAAAGAAATTGTTCCTTCACAGGCCGAGGAAAAAACAATTTTCCGTGAGTTTGAAGAAGCGAGTGGCTATGTCAGTTATCCTGTTGTGAAACAAACAAAAGACGCAACAGATGGCACAATTATTAAAGTTGCCCCGAAGCAACGTAGATAAATAGAACTGGTTAAAAACTTAAAAAGCGCGAGAAATCAAGTTTAAAAACATTGATTTTTTGCGCTTTTTTGATGTGGATGTTTTAAAATTTGCTTTAAAAAGAGGGTGATTTCCGTTTCAGGCTACTCATCATAGTTTATCGGAACAAAATCAGTTCTTGTTTTATCTGATACCTTTACACTATCTCAGTGTTAAAAATAAGTGCTCTTCATATACTACATAATCAAAATTAAACTTTTTCGAATATCTTGAAAAACAGAGAAAAAATAATATTCCCTTCTCTCAACTCAAACCCATAAAAGTATTCCTCAAACAAAATTTCATTTGCTAGGGATAATAACGTAAATTTTCCACAATATATAAAATATAAGGGTTTTTCATTGAACATTGTTTTTAGTTATTTTGCCACAACTTTATTTTCCAACAATGATGTTATAAATAGGGAGTAAACGGTTAAAGGTATCTTCTGTTAATTGATGAAGTTCACTAGCTGACAGCTTGACCGCTTGATCTTTTGGAATATGTCGGCCTATTAAAAACTCACCTTTTTTTACATCGCGTAAACGAATAAGTAATTTATCTAGCTTGTCTTCCTTTGCATCTTGCATGGAGGTTGCTGCTGGAGACATATGATCCCCAGAGACAATGAGGTCATCAGGAAGTTGCTGTAGCATTGCTCTGTTGGCGATTAAACGTTCTGCCATCACATTTTTTTGTGGAGCTTCATAAATAATAGCTAAGACGATGAATAAATGTGTGCTCCAAAGACCAATCTGAAAGTGAGGTAATGATTTATAACCTCTTTTGTACGGAGCGAAGGCAACCCAGCTATCATTCGGAGGATTTACGGTTCTACGTGCATGCTTTGCAACATGAGGATAAAATTCTTCTCCAAGATGACTCGAAAAGAAGGAAGAAAAATCCTCTCCAAGAGTTTGGAATTTTGGTCGTACACATTCATTTAAGGCATCCATTCTCTGTTCTAATCCGTCTATTTTAAAAACATTGAAGTCTTTATTCGTCCATTTTATTTTCGTCATTTTTTATTTACTCCTTTCGATTTATAAGGTTTATTTTATTACGAAAATGGGAAAAAATCTTATAACAAGAACTTTCTCGAAGCTGATAAGTTATTGTGAAAAAATAAAAAAAGGAAGTGATTTTTATGAAACCTATCGTAAAAATTATACGTAAAGTCGACATTGAAAAGCAATATGAACACATTTTACAATTAGAATTAGATTATGAATTAGCCTCACTCTTTTCGGCAATGAATGAAAAAAATGAGTTTGAAATTGAAAAAAGTAAAAAACGTCTGGCTGAAATTCAGCTTGAACTTGAGAGCTTGCACGTCTATGCGTAGTCAAAATTTCATACCGATTTGAAAAATCGCTTGCTGAATATTCCGACAGCAGGTGATTTTTATTGCTATAAAGGGTAAAATAGACAGTATATCATAATAGGAAGTATTAATTTCAAGGAAGTACTAGGTGCTACGTATTAACAAAACGTCATGAGAAATCAAGCCTTAAGTAGTGAGAAAGTTAAAAAATGAGTGAGGCCTTTTCTTATAATCGAAGGGTGGGTTTTTATGGATTTACAACAAATTGATCAGTTTGCGAAAAGTATTATAGTTGAAGCGGGGAGACGTATTCGGGAGGCCTTTTCGTACAATCTAGTTATTGAGACAAAATCAAATGCCAATGACCTTGTTACAAATATTGACCGTGAAACAGAATTATTTTTTATCGAAAAAATACGAAGTTTCGATCCAACCCACAAAATTTTAGGGGAAGAGGGAATGGGCGAGAAAGTGGAGTCGTTAGAAGGTGTCGTATGGATTATTGATCCGATCGATGGCACGATGAATTTTGTGAAACAACATCGTCATTTTATGATTTCTATCGGTATTTTTGTTCATGGGGTAGGCAAGCTAGGTTACATATTCGATGTCATGCGTGAAGATTTATTTTATGCTATTGCAGGTCAAGGGGCATGGTACAATGACTCTCCATTACGTAAGTTGCAGTCAGTCAAAATGGAGGAATCGGTCATTGGTATAAACGCTCATTGGGTAGCACCCAATCGACATATTCACCATGAAAAAGTCATTGAAATGGTTCGGAAAGTACGTGGTACGCGGTCATATGGTTCAGCGGCAATGGAAATAGCGTTTGTTGTTAGTGGTAAACTAGATGCTTATGTATCGATGCGACTATCACCATGGGATATTGCTGGGGGGACTATTATCGCTAAGGAAGTTGGTGCCATCACCACTAATTTACATGGAGAGGGCTTTGACTTTTTGCATCAGGATACTTTTATCATTGCCAATCCTTCTATACACAAAGAGCTATTAGAAAATTATATTGTGCCTTATGAATAAAAAAGGAGCCGTCTATTTTTTAGACAGGCTCCTTCTTACTTAAGCAATCAACTCATATTATAGTAAACCTTGTTCACGTAGTTTACGTTTCATTTTAAAGGCTGTCATGAAGATGACACAAGTAGCCACAATGCCTGCTATTATACCTAATACACTGCTAATTGCTACTGAATACCCGATAGAACACATTGCTAAAACAGCAGCTAATGCGTAAATGGCCATTACAAATTTTGCACGATTCATAGCCGAGCCTCCTATATTAAAAATTTGTAAATCAAATATATTTTTTAGAATGAGGAAAATTCTAATAAGGACATTTCTATCCTTCTTGTGCTATAATATCACAGTTAAACATTCGAAAAAAGAATATGGAGTGGAATAATGACAAACTTACGTCAAGATCTTCGCAATATCGCAATTATCGCACACGTTGACCATGGTAAAACTACTTTAGTCGACCAATTACTAAAACAATCAGGTACATTCCGTTCAAACGAACGTGTTGAAGAACGTGCAATGGACTCTAACGATATTGAACGCGAACGTGGTATTACGATTTTAGCTAAAAATACAGCAGTAAACTATGAAGGAACTCGTATCAACATCCTTGATACGCCTGGACACGCTGACTTCGGTGGTGAGGTAGAACGTATTTTAAAAATGGTAGATGGCGTTGTACTAGTTGTCGATGCGTATGAGGGTTGTATGCCACAAACACGTTTTGTGTTGAAAAAAGCATTAGAACAACGTTTAACACCAATCGTTGTTGTTAATAAAGTGGACAAAGATTCAGCTCGTCCACTAGAAGTAGTAGATGAAGTACTTGAATTATTCATTGAACTAGGTGCAGATGAAGATCAATTAGACTTCCCTGTTGTCTATGCTTCAGGTGTAAATGGTACAGCTTCTTTAGACGCTGATCCATCTAAGCAAGAAGCGGATATGAAATGTCTATTTGAGAAAATTATCGAAGCTATACCAGCACCAATTGATAACTCAGAAGAGCCATTACAATTCCAAGTAGCTTTACTTGACTATAATGACTTCGTTGGACGTATCGGTATTGGTCGCGTATTCCGCGGAACAATTTCTGTCGGTCAACAAGTATCTCTTATGAAGTTAGACGGAACAGTGAAAAACTTCCGTGTAACGAAAATCTTTGGTTTCTTCGGCTTAAAACGTGAAGAAGTTGAGACAGCAAAAGCTGGTGACTTAATCGCCGTTTCAGGTATGGAAGACATCAACGTTGGTGAAACAGTTTGCCCTATTGAGCACCCAGAAGCGCTAACGCCATTACGTATTGATGAACCAACATTACAAATGACTTTCTTAGTAAATAACTCACCATTCGCAGGTCGTGAAGGTAAATGGGTAACAGCACGTAAAGTAGAAGAGCGTTTACGTTCTCAACTACAAACGGACGTTTCTTTACGCGTTGAAGATACAGCTTCACCAGATGCTTGGACTGTTTCTGGACGCGGTGAGCTTCACCTATCTATCCTTATTGAAAATATGCGCCGTGAAGGATTTGAGTTACAAGTATCAAAACCACAAGTAATCATTCGTGAAGTTGATGGCGTGAAATGTGAACCATTTGAACGTGTACAAATCGATGTTCCAGAAGAAAATGTTGGTTCAATTATCGAATCAATCGGTACTCGTAAAGGTGAAATGTTAGATATGGTGAACAACGGCAATGGCCAAGTTCGTTTAACATTCTTAGTTCCTGCACGTGGTTTAATCGGTTATACAACTGAATTCATGTCAATGACTAAAGGCTTTGGTATTATCAACCATACTTTCGATTGCTACCAACCATATATTCCAGGTCGTATTGGTGGTCGTCACCAAGGTGTACTTGTATCAATGGAAACTGGTAAATCAACAACTTATGGTATGATGCAAGTAGAGGACCGTGGTACACTATTTGTAGAACCAGGTACTGAAATTTATGAAGGTATGATTGTTGGTGAAAATACACGTGATAATGATATCACTGTGAACATTACAAAAATGAAGCAAAAAACGAATGTTCGTTCTGCGACAAAAGATGCGACAAACGTTATTAAAAAGCCGCGTTTATTAACACTAGAAGAAGCATTAGAATTCTTAAGTGATGATGAGTACCTAGAAATCACGCCAGAATCTATTCGTTTACGTAAACAAATTCTAGACAAAAATGAACGTGAAAAAGCAGCGAAAAAATTAAAAAACGCTGAACAATAATTTTTTGCTTCCACGAAAGGAAGAGGAGTCTTGGATATTAGGTCCGCTTTATTCGGTGAACTAAATGTTATTCAAGTTGCTGAGCAAGCAAACATAGATGAAACAGCAAAAGCCTATGAAAAAATGGCTGGGATTACTCGTTTTTTATATGAAAACTTACCGAGCTATGAAATGGCAGGCTATGTTCTGTTTGCACTAGTGTTTTTGCTCTCTGCACTTGTTTATAAACTAGGCTTTGCAAAGAAATTAAAACGATCACAAAATATTGTTATTTACATTTTCTTGTTTTTAGGATGTATTATGTTAACATTTTTTGCATTATATCTTCCGATGGTAGAAGGACTCATAGTGGCTGCGTTGATTTTAATCGTCTATAAAACACGTCTATGGCGTGAAAAAAGAGAAGAGCAACAAGCTACTAATTAGTGAAATAATTTTACCTGAATAGAGACAGTCTTAGCGTTGAATCGCTAAGGCTGTTTTTTTTATTTTAAATGGAATACTTATACAGATGATGGAAATTTCGCCAAGTTGCACATTGAGCTTGTAGAAACGAAAGTGGCGAGCATAGAACAATTAAAACGACGGTAGGAAGTGTCGGGCTGTAGAACAATTTTAAAAGTTAGGCACCGAACTCTTCTGATATGAATAAGTTAATGTCGATAGGCTTATTTTCATCAATCAAGGAGGAAAATGGAATGCGTTGGCTTAAAAAAGGTTTGCTATTTAGTGTTGTCGCAATGTTACTTCTTTCTATGACAGCGTGTAATAAAACGGAGCTAGAAAAAGTCAAAGTTGGAGAAGTGACGCGCTCAATTTTCTATGCGCCGCAGTATGTAGCACTTGAAAAAGGGTTCTTCAAGGATGAAGGGCTTTCCGTTGAGCTACAAACAATTGCGGGTGGCGATAAGACAATGACGGCGTTACTATCTGATGGAATTGATATCGCCTTAGTTGGATCGGAAACATCTATATATGTAACGCTCCAAGGCTCCAATGACCCGATTCAAAATTTTGCGCAGTTAACACAAACAGATGGAACATTTTTAGTGGCGCGCGAAAAGTTGGATAACTTTTCATGGGATCAGTTGAAAGGTTCCACATTTTTAGGGCAGCGTAAAGGTGGAATGCCACAAATGGCTGGTGAGTTCGTACTGAAAAAGCATGGCATTGACCCTGCCAATGATTTAAAACTTATTCAAAACATTGATTTTGCTAATATTTCTACAGCCTTTGCATCTGGAACGGGGGATTATGTACAGCTATTTGAGCCAACAGCAAGTATGTTTGAGAATGAAGGTAAAGGCTATATTGTCGCTTCGTTTGGTACAGAATCTGGGCAATTGCCGTATACATCGTTTATGGCGAAAAGCAGCTATTTAAAGGACGAAGAGAAAACCGTTCAAGGCTTTACAAATGCATTGAAGCGAGCACAGGATTTTGTGCAAAAATCGAGTGCAGCAGAAATAGCGAAAATTATTCAGCCATACTTTGAAAATGTAGATATTGAATTAATCGAAACAGTGGTAGAACGTTATAAATCACAGGGTTCCTATGCTACAGATCCTATTTTGGATGAGGGGGAATGGGATAACTTGCAAACGATTATGGGAGAAGCGGGTGAACTTCCTCAACGGGTGGATTATGAAAAGCTTGTAAATACAACCTTTGCTAAAAAGGCAGCTGAGTAAGATGGAATTTTTAAAAGTAGAAAATATTCACCATAGTTATTTTTCGAAAACGCAGGCAAAGGAAGTTTTACGTGATATTAATTTAGATATTCGAAAAGGTGAGTTTGTTTCTTTTATAGGACCGAGTGGATGTGGGAAAACAACGTTATTATCAATTATTGCGGGCTTATTTTCGTCTACAGAGGGCAAAGTATACATCGATGGTGAGGAAATTTCAATAAACAATCAATCTCTCATTGGCTACATGCTTCAGCAAGATTATTTGTTTCCCTGGAAAACCATCGAAGAAAATGTCACGATTGGTTTGAAAATCATGGAGCGAAGCAATAAAACGCATAAAGTAACTGCAAACGCACTTTTGCAAGAAATTGGTTTACCGCATGTAGGGAACAATTATCCGAGAGAGTTATCGGGTGGCATGCGTCAACGAGTTGCACTTGCAAGAACTTTAGCGGTAGATCCTAAAATTTTATTGCTAGATGAACCGTTTTCGGCACTTGATTATCAGTCTAAATTAAAACTGGAGGATTTGGTTGTTGAAACGTTAAATGCTTATCAAAAAACTGCAATTCTTGTGACACATGATATTGGTGAAGCCATTGCGATGAGTGAACGCGTATTTCTATTTTCTGCAAATCCGGGTACATTGCATAAAGTATTTGATATACCTTCAGAGTTACAAGAGCTTTCACCTTTTGATGTTCGACAGCATCCAGCGTATTCAGACATATTCCAAACTATTTGGAAGGAGCTGGAGAGTCTTGGATAATACAATGTTTAAACAGTATCAGCAAATGCTAAAAAAAGAGAAGCGCTATGTTCGTTTATATCAGCTTATCATCTTACTTGTATTTTTCGGTGGATGGGAGCTTCTTTCAAGATTCGGATGGATTGACCGTTTAATTTTTAGTTCACCGACGCATGTGTGGCGTACATTAGTAGAAAAAGTGAGTGATGGTACGTTAACACTTCACGTTGGCGTTACTTTAATTGAAACGATTATTGGTTTTATTGCCGGAACACTGCTAGGAACATTAATAGCAACCGTATTGTGGTGGTCATCGATGCTATCAAAGGTACTTGATCCATATTTAGTAATTTTAAATGCTATGCCGAAAGTTGCTTTAGGACCCATTTTAATAGTCGCTCTTGGTCCAGGTTATTTTTCGATTATTGCAATGGGTGCGTTGATTTCAATCATTATTACAACCATTGTAGTTTATACGGCTTTTAAAGGGGTTGATCCTAACTACAGCAAAGTTTTACAAACTTTTGGGGCAACCCGGTGGCAAATATTTAAAGAAGTTATTTTACCCGCTTCCTTCCCAACGATTATTTCTACTTTGAAAGTAAATGTAGGCCTGTCTTGGGTAGGTGTTATAGTTGGTGAATTTTTAGTTGCCTCAAAAGGGCTTGGTTATTTAATTATTTATGGCTTCCAAGTGTTTAATTTTAATCTTGTGCTTATGTCACTTCTCATCATCGCCTTTTTTGCGACGATTATGTATCAGGTTGTCGAGTTGATTGAGAAGGCGATTATAAAAAATAATGGTTAGATGGTTAAAGGAGGTGTCTCAAATAATGAGTCACCTCCTTCATGTTGTTAATATTACGATAAAAACTGAAATTGTTCCGATAAAATGAGATATTATTTCGATAAAAGCTAAAATTGTTCCGATAAAATGAGATTTTGTTCCGATAAATCTTGGAGTGAGTAGCCTGAACGATAAAGGAGGTGACTCAAATAATGGGTCACCTCCTTCGGCTGATCAGTTAAAATTCTTTATCCATCTGTGGTGAAGTACGATAAAAACGGAAATTTCCTGTTTCAATGCGTGCGACGGTATTATCTTCAATACGGTCATGACATGTTTCACACATATACGTATGAATTGGTCGATTGCGTAATTTTTTTGCTATCGGTAAATTATCATCTAAATTGTTAATAGTATCGCAAATAACGCACTTTACGCGCATTGCATTCCCTCCTACTCAGCACGAATAGCTAATACATTTTTAATAGGGTTGTCTACATTTGAACCGTCTCTAAATAGCACATGAACAGGACCATCTTCCATTAATGGCTTACCATCTTGGCTATATTTTAAAATTAATGTATAAGCTTCTTCGATTGTAAATGGATATTCTTTGCTATCTTCACATTCAATGACGATTGTTGTTGCTTCAGGTTTAATATCAGCATTTTTCAAGAAGTGACTTAATTCGATTCCGAAAGTGCCTGTTTCCATCCCTTTACGGTCGAATTTTCGTTCTGATTTCAATGTTGGTGGGAAAGTAGCTCCTTCCATAATCTCACGTGACCAGTGAGCACCTACCTCACGCATATATTTAATATCCGAATCTTCTTCAACTTCTTTTGTGTCGAAGTACGTTTTTAAATCTAATTTACGATCATCGAAAATCCAAACAGTGGGATCTAATGTTAATTGGAATGTGACTGCGCCCTTAATAGGAATTATTGTTTCCATTATAGAAATCCTCCTTAAATCTTGTATATCCATGAAATAGTATAACGCTAATGACTAGAGATAATAAAGAAATATAATTCGATTTCTCTATTTTCCAATGTAGACACTTGCATTTTTAACGACTAAAAGATAAACTTTATTAAGATAGAATCGAAGAAATATCAGATAATGGGGGCGTCCTCATGGATACTAAATCACAAACTTCTTTTCAAGAGAAGGCTTTGGAGCTTTTAGTTGCTGATGCAGATAAAATTGCTCGCCTCATTCGAGTACAAATGGATCATTTAACAATGCCACAATGCCCTCTATATGAAGAAGTATTAGATACACAAATGTTCGGCCTTTCACGTGAAATTGAATTTGCTGTGAAGCTGGGACTCATTGAACGCGAAAAAGGCAAAGAAATTCTCGATTCACTCGAGAAAGAACTTTCTGTACTACATGACGCGTATACAGACAAATAAAAAGAAAAAACTCAAACGCATTTGCGATTTGAGTTTTTTTTCTAGAATGAGGTTTTCCGATGAAACAATACTTAAAACGTTATGCACAAAATTTTGATTATCCATTGTTTTTTACTGTTCTATTATTAAGCATATTTGGTTTAGTAATGATTTATAGCTCCAGTATGATGGTGGCGATTGCACAAAAAGGAAAAGCTCCAGATTTCTTTTATCACAAGCAAGTACTCAATTTAATTGTAGCTTTTTTTGGACTTTTAGTAGCGGCATTTTTCCCGTATAAACATTATGCGAATAAAAATGTTATGTTGTTACTGACCGCTGTGCTAGTTGTTCTATTTACTTGGGTAAAAGTTGCTGGTAATGGTGATACGGCAGGGATAGGTTCTAAAAGTTGGATAATAGTTCCAGGTTTTGGTAATTTCCAACCTTCTGAATATGCGAAGCTATTTATAATTTTATATTTTGCTGCAGCTTTTTATCGGAAAGGACAGAAATATACGCTTGAGAAGCTACAACCAACTGAAATATTTTATCCTATATTCCTCTGGATTCTTGTTGTTGCTGGTGTAGCATTTGAAACCGACTTGGGAGCAAGTATTATTCTATGTGGAATTGCTGTTAGTGTTGTAGCAGCGAGTGGTATTCCATTTAAAACTTTTTGGAAGTTTTTTGGGGTGTTGGGCGCATTTGGAGGAGTCATCTTTGGTATACTTATGCTGTTTAAAGGAAATATGTTAACGACAAACCGTTTAGGACGTCTTAAATCATTCATTAACCCGTTTGAGTATGAGACTGGTAGTGGTCACCAAGTTGTCAATAGTTATTATGCCATTGGCGGAGGCGGTTTAGAAGGAAGAGGTCTCGGTCAATCGATTCAAAAATTAGGGTATTTGCCTGAACCACAAACCGATTTTATTATGGCAATTATTATGGAGGAACTAGGGATTTGGGGAGTTCTTATCGTTTTAGGTGGTTTAGGGTTTATTGTATATAAAGGATTTTCGATTGCATTGCGCACGAAAGATCCACTAGCACGTATGATTACGGCTGGTATTGCGAGCTGGATTGGCTGGCAAACGTTTATCAATCTTGGGGGTGTAACTGGGTTAATCCCGTTAACCGGTGTCACGCTACCTTTTATTAGCTATGGTGGGACATCTATAATTATTCTATCTTTAGCGATGGGAATATTAATCAATATTTCTATGTTTGAAAAGGTAGAAAGGAGAAAGACACAATCATAAAGGGGGATATCAATGGAATCAATCAACAAAATTCTCGTAGCCAATCGAGGAGAAATTGCAATTCGTATTTTCCGTGCATGTACGGAGTTGAATATCCAAACTGTAGCCATTTATTCGCGGGAGGACAGTGGGGCGTTTCATCGTTTTAAAGCAGATGAAGCCTATTTAGTAGGAGCTGGCAAGAAACCAATTGATGCTTATTTAGATATTGAGGGCATTATTACGATCGCGAAAGATGCTAATGTTGATGCGATTCATCCAGGTTATGGCTTTTTATCAGAAAACGTAGAATTTGCACGTCGATGTGAAGAAGAGGGGATTGTTTTCATTGGACCGACTTCCCAGCATTTAGATATGTTTGGGGATAAGGTAAAGGCGCGTGAACAAGCAATTGCTGCAGGAATTCCTGTTATTCCAGGTACAGATGGTCCAGTAGCTAATTTAGCAGAGGTAGAAGCTTTTGCTAGCGCATATGACTATCCAATTATGATTAAGGCAGCACTAGGCGGCGGTGGTCGTGGAATGCGCCTTGTTCATACAGTAGAGGAGTTAGCGTCCTCCTATGAACGTGCAAAATCAGAGGCGAAAGCAGCATTTGGCTCTGATGAGGTGTATGTAGAAAAGGCTATTATTAAGCCAAAGCATATTGAAGTCCAAATTATTGGCGATCAACAGGGCAATATCATTCATTTATATGAACGTGATTGCTCGATCCAACGTCGACATCAAAAGGTTGTTGAAATCGCACCATCTAATTCAATTTCGGAAGATTTAAGAAGCCGAATTTGCGATGCTGCGGTTCAATTAATGAAAAATGTCTCATACATAAATGCTGGGACAGTAGAATTTTTAGTCGCAAGTGATGAATTTTATTTCATCGAGGTCAACCCTCGTATTCAAGTAGAGCATACGATTACTGAAATGATTACGGGTGTTGATATTGTGCATGCCCAAATTAAAGTGGCAGCAGGGTACGGTCTGCATAGTGAGGAAATACATATCCCACAACAGTCAGATATTCCAATGATCGGCTATGCGATTCAAGCGCGTGTCACAACGGAAGACCCAGCTAATGATTTTATGCCTGATACAGGGAAGCTTATGGTGTACCGTTCAAGCGGTGGTTTTGGCGTCCGATTAGATGCCGGCAATGGCTTCCAAGGAGCAGTAGTAACGCCGTACTATGATTCGCTACTAGTTAAAATTTCAACGACAGGGATGACATTTAAAGAAGCGGCAGCAAAAATGGATCGGAACTTAAAAGAGTTCCGTATTCGTGGGGTGAAAACGAATATTCCATTTTTAAATAATGTCGTAACGCACGAGAAATTTTTAACGGGTGCATTTGATACAAGCTTTATCGATTCAACACCTGAACTATTTAATTTCCCTGAGCGCAAGGACCGTGGGACAAAGCTCTTAAGCTATATTGGCAATGTAACGCTAAATGGCTTCCCTGGTGTAGAGAAGAAATCAAAGCCAATTTTTGTACAGCCGAGCATCCCAAAAGTCGATAAATTAATCGTTCCTCCGGCAGGGACAAAGCAAATTTTAGATGCCCAAGGAGCAGACGGGCTTGTGAAATGGATTTTGGAGCAAGAGGATGTGCTATTAACGGATACAACTTTCCGAGATGCACACCAATCACTTCTTGCAACACGTGTGCGTTCACAGGATATGTTCGAAATTGCAGATGCAACAGCGCGCATGATGCATGACTTCTTCTCACTTGAAATGTGGGGAGGCGCGACGTTTGATGTGGCGTACCGTTTCTTAAAAGAAGATCCGTGGGAGCGTCTTGCCAAGCTACGTGAACAAGTACCGAATGTACTATTCCAAATGTTATTGCGTGGTGCGAATGCAGTTGGCTACACAAATTACCCAGACAATTTAATTCGGGAGTTTATCGCTGAGTCAGCGGTATCAGGCATTGACGTATTCCGCATTTTCGATAGCTTGAACTGGATTAAAGGAATGGAAGTAGCCATTGATGCAGCACGTCAATCAGGTAAAATTGCTGAAGCTGCAATTTGTTACACAGGAGATATTTTTGATGAATCAAGAGCGAAATATTCAGTTCAATACTACAAGGAAATGGCAAAAGAGCTAGAGGCAGCAGGTGCCCATATTTTAGCGATAAAAGATATGGCAGGATTATTGAAGCCAGAAGCAGCCTACCGTTTAATTTCAGAGTTGAAAGAGACAACAAGTCTGCCAATCCATCTGCATACACATGATACAAGTGGCAATGGTATTTATTTATATGCTAAGGCGATCGAAGCAGGGGTAGATATCATTGATACGGCGCTCGGTTCAATGGCAGGTTTAACATCACAGCCAAGTGCAAACTCCTTGTATTATGCAATGAAGGGCGGTAAGCGCGAGGTTCGTGCCGATATCGATGCGCTTGAAAAGTTATCGTACTACTGGGAAGATGTGCGTAAATATTATAAGGATTTTGAAAGCGGCATGATTAGCCCGCATTCTGAAATTTATGTCCATGAAATGCCAGGTGGTCAGTACAGTAACTTGCAACAGCAAGCCAAAGCAGTAGGCCTTGGAGATCGATGGGAAGAAGTGAAGCGTATGTATTCCCGCGTAAACCTTCTATTTGGCGATATTGTCAAAGTAACTCCATCTTCGAAAGTAGTCGGTGATATGGCGTTATTTATGGTGCAAAATGATTTAGATGAAAACTCTGTCCTGACAAGAGGGCAAATAATCGATTTCCCAGATTCTGTGATTGAATTCTTCCAAGGTTATTTAGGACAACCGCATGGTGGCTTCCCAGAGGCACTTCAAAAGGTTGTGTTAAAGGATCGTGAAGCAATTACGGTACGTCCTGGCGAGTTATTAGAGCCTGTGAATTTTGAGCAATTAGAGGCGATACTAGAGGGAAAATTGAATCGTCCCGTGACAAAGCAGGATGTGCTAGCATTTGCTTTATATCCTAAAGTGTTTGAAGAGTATGCAAAAACAGTGAATTCCTTCGGCAATATTTCGGTATTAGATACGCCAACATTCCTTTACGGGTTAAAACTAGGTGAAGAAATCGAAGTCGAGATCGAAAAAGGAAAAACACTAATCATTAAACTTGTTTCAATTGGAGAACCACAGCACGATGGTACACGTGTTATATACTTTGAGCTAAACGGTCAATCCCGTGAACTAGTGATTCAAGATATGACTGTCGAAGTAGATGGCAGTCTGGCATTAAAAGCAGACCCAAGCAACCCAAATCAAATTGGCGCGACGATGCCTGGAACGGTCTTAAAAGTAGTCGTATCGAAGGGAAGCCATGTAAAACGTGGAGATCACTTATTAATTACTGAAGCGATGAAAATGGAAACAACCGTCCAAGCGCCGAAAGATGGTATCGTGAAAGAAGTATACGCTCATGCAGGCGATGCTATTTCAACAGGCGATTTGTTAATTGAAATTGAATAATTGATAATAAAGAAGGTTATTAGATGGCTTTTACAGCATACTAATAACCTTTTTATCTTTATCAAATGTTTTGTGTAGCGAAAGTAAAGCGTCAGCTACAAATGTTTTTGCAGAGATAATACGCCAAAATTTGCTATATTGTAATAATAAACTTGTTGATTTTTTCACATATAAATGGTAGAAACATTTGCTGAAATAAAAAAAGATTCACTACTGAAAAATGTAGCGAATCTTTTTCTACTATTATTTGTTTTTTTCATTATAATTGCTACGTGCAACTAGCATTATCATGTAACAAAGTAGACCAAATAGAATTGAAATAAATAATGAATGAAGTAATGCGACTGTTAAATTCAATTTAGTTAGGACTACTAGCATACCAGCAATCATTTGTAAAATTACTATAGTAAAGGCAATAATCCAGCCATAGTAAATAACGCGTTGATTTTTATATTCTTTTACAACGTGCCAAGTTATGTATGCAATCCAAATGAAAAAGATAAGAACTGCTAGGCGATGTCCCATTTGCACCCATTCGTACATATTATTAAAAGGTGCGAACGGTGTTTCGTTATAGCAAAATGGCCAGTCAGGACATATTAAGCTAGAATCTGTATGGCGAACAAGCGCCCCTGTATAAACGACTAAATAAGAATAAATTGTGACAGCAATTGTATGCCAACGTAACTTTTTACCAATAAATACGTTATCGGCATCAAATTTCCGATCGACTTCAAATACAATCATAGAAAGAAGGAGCACAGCAGCAAAGGAAATAAGAGAAATCCCAAAGTGGAGCGCTAATATAAAATCGCCTTGTCCCCACAACACTTGAGCTGCTCCAATAAGAGCTTGTGCGATTAAGAAAAACATCGCTAAGAAACCTAATAATTTTACTTCTCGAATATGACCGAGTTTACGCCATGTCCAAACTGTTAACGCAAGAATTGAAATAGATACAACTCCAGTTACAAGACGATGTGAAAATTCAATTAAGACTTCTGGTGTTATTTCTTTTGGAATAAGAGAACCATTACAATCAGGCCAGTTTCGACCACAGCCTAAGCCACTATCTGTTTTGGTAACAAGAGCTCCACCTAGTAAAATAAGGAGCATTCCAACTGTAGCGGCAACAGCAAACCATTTCATATACTTGTTGTGTTGCATAAAATGAGTCACCTACTTTATCTATGAACATTACATGAAAGTAATGTTTCTGCTAATAGATGATATCGAAAATACAGGTAAAAAACAACTTGTAAAGAGTAGGGAGTATTAGATGTCGATTCCATTTCACAAATTGTTCATAATTTCGTACTCTAACCTTCACAATTCATTTTAGAAAATGATTTACTATAGATATGTTGTTTTTATTATATTTCTAGACAAAGCTAATTTTTACAACTTCATCTAAATTTCACTTAATGTCTAGAAATCAATCGCAAATTTCGCTATAGTAATTGGTAGCGGAATATGCTTACAAAAATGAAAGGAGAGGTATCATGTCAAACGGTCGTGCACTGGCGGCTACTAGAAATGGTGGACCAGCATCAACATCTGTTGTAAAAGATTTCTTAGCACTGATAAAAATTGGAATTGTTAACTCGAATCTTGTCACAACGTTTACAGGGATGTGGCTGGCATTTCAATTTACTAGTAGACACTTCTTGCAAGAGCTTGATGTCATATTGTTCACCATGCTGGGTGCAGCATTGATTATAGGTGGCTCGGGCGCAATGAATAACTTTATTGATCAAGATATTGACCCAATCATGAAAAGAACGAAGGCAAGACCGACAGTGACGGGTAGATTTAAGCCGAATTTTGTACTGACCATTGCCCTCTCATTTTTAATTGTAGGTGAAATTTTGTTATTTGCGGCATCGTTTGCGGCCGGCATGTGGGGACTTGTAGGAATATTTGCTTATGTTGTTCTGTACTCAATGTGGTCAAAGAGAAAGCATGTTAGTAACACGGTTGTAGGAAGTATTTCGGGGGCAATCCCACCAGTTATTGGGTTTGCAGCTGTGGAGCCTACATTAGGTGCTGGAGCACTTGCCTTATTCCTGATCATGTTTGCGTGGCAACCACCGCATTTTTATGCACTTGCTATGAAACGTACTGAGGAATATCGTGCAGCTAATATACCAATGCTACCTGTAGTAAAGGGATTTAAACGAACTAAGTACTCAATGTTATTCTGGATTCTTTTATTATTACCGTTACCTTTCCTTTTACCGGAGCTTGGGATTGGCTTCTTAATTCTTGCGACTGCATTGAACTTGGGCTGGTTGATTCTAGCTTTTAAAGGTTTTACGACAAAAGATGATATGAAATGGGCAAATAAAATGTTTATCTATTCTTTGAATCATATGACCATACTATTTGTATCCATCATAATTTTTGCGTTGTTTAGCTAAATGTAGGAATTCTTTCTTTTCTTAAAGAATTCATATAGACAGAACTGATGTCCTAGGTACACATGAAAATACAACAAAGAAAGAGGGGTTTAATTAAGCTATGATGAAAGGGCTTAAAAAGTGGCGTCTTTTTTCACTACTAGCAGTGATGATGGTTTTCCTTTCTGGTTGTGGTGAAGATTATATTTCTGCACTGAAACCGTCTGGCCAAGTAGGTAAAGAACAATTCAATCTATTAATGCTAGCTACAGGAATTATGACGTTAGTTGTAGTAGTAGTATCCGTTGTCTATTTACTTGCATTCTTAAAATTCCGCCGCGCAAAAGTTGGCGAAAATGTGATTCCTAAGCAAGTAGAAGGAAGTCACACACTTGAAGTGATTTGGACAGTTATACCAATTATTTTATTATTAATCTTAGCTGTACCAGTTGTTACGGCTACTTACAAATTTGCAGATGTTGCTGCGATGGACGAAGTAGATGAAAACGGTGACAAAACAGCACTTACAGTAAATGTAACTGCAAAATTATATTGGTGGGAGTTTGAATACCCTAACCAAGGTATTGTAACGGCACAAGAATTAGTTGTACCAACAGGTCAAAAAGTTTACTTTAACTTAAAAGCTGCCGATGTTAAGCACTCATTCTGGATTCCTGCTGTGGGCGGTAAAATGGATACGAACGTAGATAACTTGAACAAGTTCTATCTAGAATTCGATAAAGAATCAAAAGACCTTAAAGACGGCGTATTCTATGGTAAATGTGCTGAGTTATGTGGTCCTTCACATGCATTAATGGACTTCAAAGTTAAAGCATTAAGCCCAGATGCCTTCGATACATGGGTAGCTTCAATGAAAGCAACAGATGGGAAAAAGGCTGACAAAGCTTCAACAGATCTAGGGGAAGCAAAATTTGCTCAGAGCTGTATGGGTTGTCATGCTGTATCAGGTACAAGTGGTGCTGGCACACCAGGTCCTAACTTAGCTACTTTTGGTGACCGTAACCGTGTTGCTGGTTTCTTAGAACATAATGAAGAAAACTTAAAAGATTGGATTCAAGATCCTGGCAAATTCAAACCAGGTAACTTAATGATGAATCCAGATGGTACTGCGCCGATTTATGGCGACTTAACTGATGAAGAAATTCAAGCTCTTGCAACGTATATCATGGGCTTATCTGTTGAGAAATAATTTTAGTTTTATGTAACAAACTTGAGGGAGGTAAAAGTTGTGAGCTCATACACACAGAAAAAGGGCTTTGGAGCAACTGTCTGGGACTACATTACAACTGTTGACCATAAAAAGTTAGCGGTAATGTATTTATTAGCCGGTACACTGTTCTTTGCTATCGCTGGTTTTGAAGCGTTATTAATGCGTATTCAATTAATGAAACCGAATAACGACTTCGTTTCAGCTGGTTTTTTCAATGAATTATTAACAATGCACGGAACAACAATGTTATTCCTAGCTGCGACTCCATTACTATTCGCATTTATGAACATGCTTGTACCATTACAAATTGGTGCGCGTGACGTAGCATTCCCGTTCCTTAACTCTTTAGGGTTCTGGTTATTCTTCCTAGGTGCAGTATTCCTTCACCTATCATTCTTTATGGGTGGCGCTCCTGATGCGGGCTGGACGTCTTATGCATCATTATCTTTATATTCTCCTGGACATGGTATTGACTTCTATGTTCTCGGTTTACAAATATCAGGTGCAGGTACGTTAATTTCAGGTCTTAACTTTATCGTTACGATTATTACAATGCGTGCTCCAGGTATGACATTTATGCGTATGCCATTATTCACTTGGACTTCTCTAGTATCAAGTGCATTAATCCTATTCGCATTCCCTCCATTAACAATTGGTTTATTAATGATGTTATTTGACCGTATGTTCGGTGGTAACTTCTTTGACCATTTAATGGGTGGTAACACAATTATTTGGGAACACTTATTCTGGATCTTCGGACACCCAGAAGTTTATATCTTAGTATTACCAGCGTTCGGTTTATTCTCTGAGATTATTCCAGCGTTCTCTCGTAAACGTTTATTCGGATACTCTTCAATGGTATTCGCAACAATTTTAATCGGTTTCTTAGGGTTCATGGTTTGGGCTCACCACATGTTTACAGTTGGTCTTGGGCCAACAGCTAACGCAATCTTTGCTGTTGCAACAATGGCAATTGCGGTTCCAACAGGTATGAAAGTATTCAACTGGATCTTAACTATTTGGGGCGGATCTATTAAAGTTACAACACCAATGCTTTATGCACTTGGTTTCATCCCATCATTCGTTGCGGGTGGTGTTACAGGGGTAATGCAAGCATCTGCACCTCTTGACTACCAATTACACGATTCTTACTTTATCGTTGCTCACTTCCACTACGTAATAGTTGGTGGTATCGTAACAGCGTTATTTGGTTCAGCGCACTTCTACTGGCCAATTTTCTTCAACCGTATGTTAAACGAAACACTTGGTAAAATTACTTTCTGGGTATTCTTTATCGGATTCCATTTAACGTTCTTCGTTCAACACTTCTTAGGTTTAATGGGTATGCCACGTCGCGTATTCACTTACATGGAAGGTCAAGGTTGGGATCAGTTCAACTATATCTCTACAATCGGTGCATTAATGATGGGTGTAGGGGTTATCTTAATGGTAATCAACTGCTTAATGTCAATCAAAGGCAAACCAGCAGGACGCGATCCATGGGGCGATGGACGTACTTTAGAATGGTCAATTCCACAACCAATCCCATTCTATAACTTCCGTCAAACACCTCTTGTTCGTGGTTTAGATCCTTGGTGGATTGAAAAGCAAGAAGGTAATAAAGAAGTTACATTTGCTGAGCCAATCGGTGATATTCATATGCCAAACAACTCAGCTATCCCATTTGTTATTTCTATGGGTATGTTTATCGCAGCATTCGGTGCTCTTTACAATCCAGATGCAGATAAACCATGGTCAATTTATATTTTAATTGCTGGTCTTGCAATTACATTTGGTGCTATGATTTTCCGTTCTGTTAAGGACGATCACGGCTTCCACTTACACAAAGAAGAAATTCTTGAAATTGAAGAACATCTTTACGGCAAAGGAGGAAATAAATAATGGATTTCAATACTAAATTTACTCCTCATACTTGGCCAGATCATCCTGAACAAGCTACGATGGAAGGGAAAAATAAAGTTGTTGGTTTCTGGATTTTCCTTGCCTGTGAAGTTGTACTTTTCGCAAGTTTATTCGCTACTTACTTAGCGCTTAAGAACAAAGGGCCAGCTGGCATGGAGTTCACAACACAAAGTTTATTTGAATTACCTTTAGCTTTCGCTATGACGATGTTATTATTAACATCTTCACTAACGTCTGTTTATGCCATTTACCATATGCGTAACTTTAACTTTAAGGCTATGCAAACTTGGTTTGGTATAACATTACTTTTAGGTCTTGGATTCTTAGGTCTAGAAATTTATGAATTCAATCATTATGTAGGTCGTGGTTTTACATTTGACCAATCTGCATTCTCAACTGCGTTTTATTCATTAGTTGGTACACATGGTTTCCACGTAACATTAGGTCTTGTGTGGATTGCTACGTTAATGCTTCGTAATGCTAAACGTGGTCTTAACTTATACAATGCACCTAAATTCTTCGTGGCTGCATTATATTGGCACTTTATCGACGTAGTTTGGGTATTCATCTTTACAGTAGTTTACTTGATGGGAGTGATCGGATAATATGTCATCACACGATACACCTATAGTTGCTAAGACACAGGCACAATACGAGTATGATCGTCATCATAATGCCGTTCATATGCGTAAACAAGTTATCAACTTTGCGATTATGATTTTCTTTACGTTTATCGCATTCGCAGTAGTTGCTGCTGATTTTTCTAAATACTTAGTATTACCGCTTATTTTATTGCTTGCTGGTGTTCAAGTTGTTCTTCAACTTTACGCTTTCATGCACTTAGAAGACAAAAAAACACACTTCGGTGGTGTAATTGGCTTCTTCATGTGGATGGGTATTTTAATCGCATTTACATTCTTCTTAGCATTTTTAACAATCATTTGGTGGTAATCACCAAAAAAAGCACGTTCTCTACTTACTGTAGGAACGTGCTTTTCTTTTTGGGTTCTATAATAGTTCCATCAATTATAAGGTGGAGTTGAATACTTCGGCATTACTAACATTAATCCTTCAGCAAAATGAAGGGTTGATTTCCGTTACGACTGGGCGCTTTGTTGCTGTCGCTTCGCTTTCGCACAGTTAAAACATTTGTTGTTGCTGTCGCTTCGCTTTCGCACAGTTAAAACATTTGTTGTTGCTGTCGCTTCGCTTTCGCACAGAGCAGAGTGGGCGTCCGATGAGAAGCTTCGCTACGCTGCAGGGTCTAGGGTCAACAAGATGTTGGTTACGAAGGCGTTATCACAGGATGTGATGCTTTTAGCCTTCGTTCCTCTGACGCTGATTCCCGAGTCGCCCAGTCTCCACTCAACTTATCTACATGACATACTTTTTAACAAGATGACATCCAACTTTTAGTTTTATAGACTTCCACCTTCCAATGAGCAAAAACACAACTTTAGCAAAAAAATTTCACATGCCGAAAACGAAGTGTCAGCGGCAACGATGTACAATTACGTCACTGTAATAAGTCTACTCAGTTCAATTATGATGCGTTGTCATAGTGTCCAATTTTGAAATATATAAAATTTATAAAAATTCTACGCTATTGTTGAGTTGATTGGAGTGGAAGGCTACTCGACTCCCGTGGGAAAGCGAGACAGGCGAGACCCTGAGGCCAACATGATGTTGGTCACGAAGGCATTGTCACAGGACGTGACGCATTTAGCCTTCGTTCCTTTAGCGGAGGAAGCGGCTGGCTCGACGCTCGCCCACAGGAAAGCGAGTAGCCTGGAACGGAAATCATCCTCATTAAAGCGCCACAACATTTACAAGATTTCCTTTACTATATTGTTTTTCAACACCATAAAACAACATTATATTGTCGTTAGTAATTTGTTCACCTTTCGTTCATTGCAGAATGTTTGTAAGCGTTCTATAATAGGGATACTGAAGTTAAAGGAGTGCGTTTTGTATGCCACTTAGTATATTTGGTTTCCAAGCTTTATGGAGCCCATACTTAATAGGGGTTCTTGTTTTTATAACAGTCATCTATTTTCTAGTCACAACAAAGTGGCGCAAGGATTTTAAAGTAAGTGAGCCTTTGAAAAAAGGAGAGGCTATTTATTTTGTATTGGCGATGGTAACGATATATATTATTAAAGGTTCTCCAATAGATTTAATGGCGCACATTATGTTTACAATGCATATGGTTCAAATGGCTATTTTATTGTTACTTGTACCGATTTTCTTAATTAAGGGGATTCCTTGGTGGGTATGGAAAGTTGCGATTGAAGCACCAGTTGTTAGATCTTTATTTAAAGTATTTACATTTCCCGTCGCTGCAGTATTTGTGTTTATTGGTCTGTTTTCTTTCTATCACTTACCTGCAGTGCTAGACTACATTAAATTAAACGAAACTCTACATGGTACATATACATTTGTATTATTTGTTTCTGCTGTCTTAATGTACTGGCCTTTGATTCAAAAGATGCCAAATCAACCACAAATGAAGCCTTTGCATAAATTAGCCTATATCATCGCTAATGCGGTATTAATTACACCTGCGTGTGCGTTAATTATTTTTGCACCAAACGCTATGTATGAAACATATACAAATGGTGAAGCATGGCTAAAAGCAATGGAACTTTGTGTACCAGTTGCTACACTATCTAGTTTATCTCTTTCAGGACCAGAGCTCTTTACAAATATGACATCTGTCGCTGATCAGCAATTAGGCGGCGTTTTAATGAAGATTTTACAAGAGCTTATTTTTGGTGTATTACTAGGGGCGATTTTCCTTAATTGGTATCGTGCAGAACAAAAGGATCCGGATAAAATTACTGCCGATGCTTTAAAAGAGCATCAAAAGAAATGGGAAAGCCAGCAGCAACATTAGTTGTAAAAAAGAAATTTTAACTTCTTTCAACAGGTGTCCAAATACCTGTCGCTACGCTTTCAGTACAAAAGAGGAACTCAGTCTAAGAGCGCCACGTCCTGTGACAAGAGTGACCAACATCGTGTTGGCATAGAGCCTCCGGCGGATGTCACGGAATCGGAAAAGGAGTTCTTAGGGATGTTAGCCTAAAAACATCGCATTCAAGCGATAACGGCTAACTAACCTGCATCGATAAAAACGCCACGTCCTTTGGCATTATCGAAATGACCGACATCGTGTCGGCCCTTGTGCAGGCCTAAACACAAAGCCGATTCCGGACGTAATTATGCCGAGGTATAATTGATTTTAAAGTATAAGGGGTTTTGTTAATGGAATTGCAAATTTTGCCTACTATAAGTACATCATTCATCGTTATTAGTGCTGTACTTGTAGCTATTGGTTGGGGCTTAATTATAAAAAGAAAAGTTGAGGCACATAAAAAAGTAATGCTTGCAGCAGGTGTCGCAGCACTTATCTTCTTTATTATTTATGCTTCACGTACAATCTTTATTGGTAACACAGCGTTTGGTGGTGGAGAAGATTTAAAACCATATTATACGTTCTTCTTAATTTTCCATATTACGCTTGCAACATCTGGAGCAGTATTTGGTATTGTTAGTATCATCTCTGGTTTGAAAATGAATCTTAAGCTTCACCGTCGTATTGGACCGATTACAAGTATTATTTGGTTCTTCGTAGCTATTACCGGAGTTCTTGTTTACATGTTACTTTATATTTTATTTGAGCCAGGTGAAACAACATCTGTCATTAAAGCTATTTTAGGCTTTTAACTTCTTGCAGCTGGTGTCATTGAGCTGAAGCATAATTGATCAAAAAGATCTCCCTCCTTTTTATTTTTGAGAAGGAGGGAGATTTTTTATGGATGTTTGGTTAAATAAGGACTGAACAACAACAAAGAGTAAAGGGCCGATTAAAATACCAACAAATCCAAACATTTCAAAACCGATAAACATTGCAATAAAAGTTGTGAGTGAGGAGAGTCCAACTTTATTTCCAATCACTCTAGGTTCAATCATACGTCGAACTAAAAATAGTGCGATTGTTAATACGACTAGCATAACAGCAAAAATATAATCACCTGTAAAGGCCTTATATAGTGCCCAAGGAAGAAGCAAAATGAATGAGTCTAAAAAAGGAACGAAGTCTAAAATGACTAACAAGAGTGATAAAACAAGTGGGAATGGGGTTTTTAAAAAATAAAAAGTCCCAAAAGATATAGCTAAAATACAAATACCAACAAAAAATTGTGCTTTCATAAAACCAAATAAAGCAAGTTTCACACGCTGTCCAATAAAGAGTATTTTTTGTTGATAGTGAAACGAAATAGGTGCTAACATTTTACGGTTAATATTCGGTAATTCTAAAAGGAACATATATAACACAATCCAATAAACAAAAATATCAAACAAACGAGAAGTAATATACGTAAGTAAAGATGACCAAACATTTACATTTGTTAAAGAAAGAGCATATTTCTCAATTGAAGAAAGAGCTTGTGCTATCATAAGTTGAATTTGTATAACAAGATCTAAGGGCAAACGATGCGTGTAGTTGGAGAGCTTGGATTGCATTTGAATCCATATTGCTGAGAGCTGATTGAGGTACTCTGGAATATCAATGATGAATATTGAAAATTGTTTCCAGCTTATAAATATGATGAGAATACATAATAATAATGTCACAATTGAAAAGATCATAAAAAAAATAGATGCGACTATTTTTCGTTTTTTTCGGAACCGTTTACTAAGTCGTATGATGACAGGTTCCAATAATAATGCAGTTACGTAGGCAAGCAGTATCGGTAATGACAGGGATATAAACCAGAGAATTGCAATTCCTATCGCTATAACGATTATCGGATGGCGAAAAAAAGGGCTTTTTAAAAATTGTAACATTTATCTCACCTACATCATGTAAAAGATATAGTTAGTATGAGAAGAAATAAAATTTTTACTCAAAATAAAAAAGACTGGACCACCAGTCTTTTCAGTTTAGCTATTGCACTGCATGCTATTGCCGTTACTGTTACCTGATAAAAAATATAAAAATGATTTCGATGTTTAATCGACATATATGCACCGTGAAATAACTATCTAAAATTACGCATGAATTTCAAAATCTTGTAAGTCTAATTTAACCTTTTTTAAGATTTCTTCACATTTTTTTACAAGATGAGCTGGATAAACTTCATCATCACCATACTCTACACCGTGTGGATAGTAGTACTTACCAAGTACTGGTTTCATTAATGTCAGGATTGCATCGTGTGCACCAACATCACCTGATTTAGCATATGAGAATACACGTAGGTAATAACGTCCCTCACGAGTATCGAAACGCTTATCAAATGTCATACGTTCGTAGTCCCAGCCGCCATCACATTCTAAACCGTTTTTTTTCATGACGCTTACAATAAGTTCTTGATCAGCTGTTAAATTTTCAAGGTTAGTATTTTCAAAATACATCTCTAATCCTCCTTTAGGTTCTCGTACAAAGTATACGCTCATTTTTATAATAGAGCATATTCGACATTGTTGCAATGACAACATTGTGTCAACCCAACTACAATTGATATAATAGTTTTAGAATAATCGTGATAAGAAGGAGTCATGTATGAAAGCTTTATTTCGCATTTTTATGGCATGTGCTGCAATTGCGTTGATTGGCTTTATGTTTTTCAATACACCACGTGAAAACGAGCCGCTAAAAGGCCCGAATGCCAATTCAAATATCATTCCCAAAACCGAGTTAACCCAACCTGAAATGGGGGCTATGCCACGTCCGAAAAGCGGGATGTCGACATTAATCGGTAAAGAAATAAAGGCAGTTTTAGATAAATATGGTGAACCAGTGCGAAAGGAACCATCGCCCTTTGGTTATGATTGGTGGATCTACAATGCAAGTCCTTCCAAATTTTTTATGGTAGGCGTTGAAAATAATGTGGTGACACAAGTTTATCTAGCTGGTGAAGATTTAGATGCTTCCCCATTTAAGGTTGGTCAGAAGCGTGATGATATATACCGAATGACTATCATTGATTACGAAGTAACTGCGAATGTTGGTGAAAATATTTTCTCTTTCTCTATGAGTGAAGAAGATATGCAGACACGGTTGCTTGTAAAATTCGATGGACTGTTTGCACAACTCTATCTCGATAGAGAAACGAGTGAGCTACAAGGCATACGCTTCACTAATAGTAAAACTCTTGTTCTTCATCAACCTTATGAAATGACTTATCAAGGCGAGCTAGTTATACCAACACCACCTTCTTCCTTTTTACAGAAGGAAATTAATGAAGCAAGTGCTGCGCAACTTGACGATTTAATAAATGTAGCAAGAGTTCAACATGATTTATCTCCATTAAATATTGATGAATCAATAGAAGAAGTTGCAAATATGCATAGTGAAGACATGAAGGTTCAAAATTTCGTTGGCCATGAATCACCAACAAATGGAGATTTAAAAAAGAGATTAGAAACACAGGGAATCGAATATAGTGAGGCGAATGAAAATCTTGCGACTGATTATTTTGATGCTATCGAAGCAATGCATGGCTGGCTTAATTCAACTGAGCATCGAAAAATCATATTAAATGATTTATATACTACAGTGGGATCTGGAGTTTTTTTAAACTATTATACGCAAATATTGTTAGAATCTTCTTCACGGGAGCTGGATAGTGAGAATAAAGACTCTAAGGAACCAGTAGAAAATATTGATGAATCATCACCTTAAAGAGAAACTTGATCTATGGAGTTTTTCTTCACCTCACTAGTTTTTAATAATCAAGCGTTTACGGGAAAGTGATCTATTTCCGTTTTCGTTACAACTAAAATGCTGGAATATATAGAAATCAAAGGCTGAAGATACACTTGGCAAAATCAAGTGCATCTTCAGTCTTTTTCGTTAGACGAAAAAGAAAAGCACAATGGCCAACTACAATTTTCGTCACACCATTATATACGCCGTCATATGCTAGAGAACCGAAGGGGGGAATGAAGCTTGCAATTAGCTGAGCTATTAAAAGACTGGCCGTGTAGTGTAACTGGAGGATCTATTCGTACAAATATTACAGGCGTTGAGGATTATGCTCAGGCAGTAAAACCTGGGGATATTTTCATTGTACGTAAAGGTAAGAAAACAACGGGAAGTCGTTTTGTAAAAGAAGCATTAGCTCGGGGAGCTGCCGCTATAGTATCAGAGGAAAGTATTGCAATACCAATTACTGATCAAAGTATTCCTTTTGTTTGGGTTCCGAATACATCCTTATTTTTATCGTATGCGAGTGCAAAGCTTTCAGCCTTTCCGGCGGAAGCATTAACAGTCATTGCGGTTACGGGTACAAATGGTAAAACAACAGTGAGTCATTTTGTGAGCCAATTGCTAAGAGCTCTACATAAAAACGTCGCGGTTATTGGAACTGTAGGATTTTTTATCAATGAACAGAAACAACAAACAGTGCATGAGCAATTAACTACATTACAGGCAAAAGAGTTGCACCCGATTTTAAAGCAATGTGTACGAAATGGTGTTACACATGTTGTTTTAGAAGCTTCATCAATGGGGTTACAGCAACATAGGCTTGATCACTGTGATATCGATTGTGGTGTTTTTTTAAATTTAACGGAGGATCATTTAGAAGATCATGGAGGACTTGAAGCTTATAAGCGTGCGAAAAAAAGGTTGGCTGATTTGTCAAAAAAGCTTGTGCTAAATGGGGATGATAATTTTTGCCGTTCCGTTGGTATTTATGATAAGAAAAAATCCTGCTCATTCGGCTTTGATAATCATAATGATTTACATATCCAAATTGTTAGTGAATCAATTGGAAAAACGGTGCTTTGTTTACAAACGTCCTCGAGTGAACATATTGTAGAAATTCCTTTTAACGGAAAATATCATGTGCAAAATGCTATAGCTGCGTTAATGACTTTATGGCGACTAGGTTTTTCAATTGAAGATCTAGCGGAGCATATGTGGTTGTTAAGGCTACCTGAAGGAAGGCTTGAGAAAATAGACAATCCATTTGGGGTTGACGTGTATGTAGATTATGCGCATACGGCCGAGGCATTACAGGCTGTTTTGCAAACTTTGGATCGTTCTAAAAACCTTTACCTTGTATTTAGCTGTGGGGGAAATCGAGATAAGGCGAAACGTTTTGCGATGGGAGCGGTAGCTAGTAAGTATGCGGATGTCATCTTTTTAACAACGGATAATCCACGTGATGAGGATCCTATTTTAATTAATGAAAGTATTATTGCTGGTTTTACTGAGCAGCAATATTATGAAATCTATTTAGATCGAAAAGTTGCTATTCATCAAGCGCTAGCAAAGGCAGAAAAAGGCGATATTGTACTTGTTGCCGGAAAAGGGCATGAACAAACCCAACAAATAAAAAATCAAAAATTCCCTTTTTCCGATCAACAATGTATTCGAGATTACTTTTTAAATCTTATGTCTAAGGACGGCGTTGAATAACAAAGAAAGATCCCGTCGCAATAGCAAGTCTTCGTCCAGTCTCATCCTCGATATCACATTCCATCACAATTGTCTGGCGCCCTTTATGGACGAAACGCCCACGAGCGATTAGTTCCTTGTTCGTTGTTGTAGCAATATAAGAGATATTCATATTTGTTGTGACAACATTAAAGCCTTCTGGCACTGACCGCGAGGCAAGTCCGCCCATTGCTGCATCTGCAATTGTTGCAATAATCCCACCGTGTGGTACCTTAATAGTATTATGGATAACAGGTGTAATGGGAATACGAACTTCACTAACTTCGGGTTCAAATTTGCCTACCATATGTAAAGCAGCATTAATATAACGTCGATGAATACCTTGTTGTTTATCGCGAAGCCCAGACAATAAATGTAGTAAGACTTCCTCATCTTCAGCCGTGCTATGTTGTAAAATCTCTGCAAGTAATTGTTCTATATGTTCTTTAGATGATGGTACCAATTTAAAAACTCCTTCATATAAAAGTATCAATAATGTAAAATTACCATAAAATCTGTTATGATGGAAAAGAGATTGGGGGAATTAAAAATGATGATGACCTCTGACTGGGCAATCATTTTGGATGAGGCCGATGCGCTTTGTGAGATGATTCTTTCCTCTGAGCCTGCGAAAGCGCTGCAACAAGCTTATGATGATGTGTATAGCGACGTCCAAATAGTGGAAGCTATTTACGCTTTCAATCGCATGAAAGAACAGTACGAAGATGTACAACGTTTCGGAAAATATCATCCGGACTATCATACAATTATGAAATCGATTCGTCAGCAAAAGCGCGCACTCGATTTAAATGAAAAGGTTTCGGCATTGAAACTTGCTGAGAACGATTTTCAAGATTTGCTTGACCAAATAAGCTTGCTTATAGGGAAAACGGTTTCTGAAGCGGTAAAAGTTCCTGTAAGTAATCCGTTCTTTGCATCAGGTTCTTCATGTGGTGGAGGATGTGGCTCAGGTGGTTCTTGCTCATGCTCTGCTTAACAAAAGGCAATGCTTTTTAATAGACTATATACAAAACTCGAGTGAGTTTGTATATAGTTTTTTTATTACTATATTATGTTGTAGCGCACAGCAACATACATCAGGACGAAATTGCTGAATAAAAATAAAACTTGTATAGTAATTGAATAGGCTATATAGAAATTAAAGGAGGATAAATAGATGAAGACTTATCGAATTGCCGTTATACCAGGAGATGGGATTGGTAAAGAGGTAGTACCTGCGGCGATAGAAGTGCTTAATAAAGCTGCTCAACTAGATGGCAGCTTTCAATTTGAATGGACAACATTCCCATGGGGCTGTGATTATTATTTAGAGACGGGTAAAATGATGCCTGATAATGGTATTGAAATTTTAAAAGGTTATGATCAAATCTTTTTAGGCGCTGTAGGTATGCCCGATTTAGTACCAGATCATATTTCATTATGGGGACTACTGATTAAAATCCGCCGTGAGATGAAACAATCTATTAATGTGCGTCCAGCAAAGCTACTTAAAGGTTTGCCTTCACCTTTACGTAACCCAAATGGCTTTGATTTTGTAGTTGTACGTGAAAACTCAGAAGGAGAGTATGCTGAGAGTGGTGGCAGAATACATAGTGGACAAGATGAAGTTGCTATCCAAAATGCTATTTTCACGAGGAAGGGAACAGAGCGGGCAATGCGATATGCATTTGAAATGGCGAAAACTCGACGTCAGCATGTTACAAGTGCCACAAAATCTAACGGAATTACGTATAGTATGCCTTTTTGGGATGAAGTATTTGCGCAAGTAGGTAAGGATTATGAGGACATAGGCCAAGTATCTAATCATATTGATGCTTTAGCTGCTTTTTTAGTGATGAAGCCAGAAAACTTTGATGTAATTGTTGCATCAAATTTATTTGGGGATATTTTAACCGACTTAGGTGGTGCAATTATGGGCAGCATCGGAATTGCACCAGCTGCAAATCTAAATATAGAACGACAATATCCATCCATGTTTGAACCAGTTCATGGCTCAGCTCCTGACATTGCAGGACAAGGGATTGCAAATCCTCTTGGACAAATTTGGACAGGAAAAATGATGCTTGATTTCTTAGGCTATCATGAGATTGGTACAAAAGTGCTGAATGCGATGGAAGCAACATTAGCGCAAGGTATTAAAACAGGTGATTTGGGAGGAAAAGCAACATTACGTGATGTAACGGAAGCGGTATTACATCATTTACAATAAAGTGGAATTAAAATGTCATTACCAAAAGTAGTGGGTGACATTTATTAAAACGTATGCCATTCATCCTCATTCCGTAAAAACGCTTACTTTTGAGGGTGGTGATAACCCACACGTTATGGTAATAATAGGACTTTAAACAGTGGGGATTTTCATCAGCGCGACTGTTTATTGGTCTTTGCTAAAACTTACTAAAAAATTTAAGGGGTGTAGGGCTACATGATCAAGTTTTTTCAGTATAACTGGCAAGTAAGAGACGAATGGTTCGAGTGGTGTAATCAGCTAAGTATAGAGGAATTGTTGCAGAAAAGAATTGGTGGAGTAGGTAGTATTCTATATACACTTTTTCATATTATTGAAGTTGAATATAGCTGGATTCGTGGCATTATGGGTGAAAGAGACAGAATATTCGATTTTGATGAATATAGAACGCTTGAAAAAGTAAAAAATCTCTCAATTGAATTACAAGACGAAATTATTGGATTTTTGAAGCATAATGAGAATTTAAGCGATGAAATCGTAAAGGTTTCTTGGGATACTAATACTTATACAAAAAATGATATTCTACACCATACTATTGCACATGAAATTCATCATATCGGGCAGCTTTCTGTGTGGGCGAGAGAATTAAATTTATCCCCGGTACCTGCTAATTTTATAAGAAGAAAATATTAAAATAAAAGGTAAGGGCTATAAAAAGCAGCCCTTACCCACCAATTGCGTTAGCCTAATAGAAGTTAAGTTCCATTCCATTATTCTTGTTTTTGTAGTATTTCTACTGCAATATCAGGTCGATCTGTAACAATACCTTTTGCACCATTGTGAATTAATTTATTCATTGTTGGGGCATCATTGATTGTCCAATAATGAACAGGGATATTTAAATTGCTTAAAAACTGAATAAACTTCGGAGAATCTAGGTTAATTACTCCTGATTTAGGTGGTATTTGGAATACATCTACCTTTGGATGATATAAATGTCCGAACTGGCTTGAGAAAGAAGCGAATGCTTTACGAACATCTGATTCGCCTGCACCTAGTGCAACTTGATTTTGAGCATATAAATTAAAGCGATCAATCTGTTCGCCGTAGAAGCTTGTAACAACTACTCGATTCTCAGCACCAAGCTCTTCAATTAAACGCCATAGTTTAGATGGCATTAAACTTCCTTCATACGTATCTGGCGCGTCTTTAATATCAATATTCACCAACATATTTGGATAAGATTGTAGAAGTTCGCGTAAAGTTACAACGTCTATTTTTTCATTTCGATAAGAAAATTCCCCATCCAAATCTTCAAATTGATAACCGTGGTTTAATGCATTTATTTCTGCTAAAGTCATGTCTGCAACAAGTCCATAGCCATCAGTCGTACGATCAACAGTATCATCATGGAAAACGATAATTTCCTCATCTTTAGTTAAGCGAATATCTATTTCAAAGCCTTGAACACCTAACTGCATGGCTTTTTCAAAAGCAGGCATTGTATGCTCAGGTGCTAAATGAGCACCGCCACGATGTGCGAGAATAATTGGGTGATCAAATTGTAATGCTTGTTTACCTTCTCGTTGTTGAGGTTTAGAAATAGCTTTACTACCTGCCCAAGCGGCTGCACTTGCCGCTGCGATTGCAAGCGCAATTTTTGTTTTCTTACCCATATTCGTCCTCCTTAACAATTAAAATAATATAAATAGTACTGACAATTTCACTTTTAAATTTTCAGTGAGCAAACAAAAAATTATAACTTAAACTAGTGCTCTATTAACTTGCATAAGTGAATGTGAAAATCTTAGTCAACGTTGTATGCTTTTCCATTATAACGGAAAATCGAGCGTTCTGTCAGCTAAACTCTGTTGCTATCATTTTCCGGTCTATGGTATTCTTTTATGTAAGAAATGAGGGGAATACTATGAACGAACGCCAAGGACTAATCGTTTACGTCCATCAATTAAAACATGCGAAGTCTCTTCGAAAATATGGTCATGTTCTTTATATTTCTCGGAGGCAAAAATATGTAGTTCTTTATTGCGAGCGAGAGGAAATTGAATCAATGACAACAAAACTACAACGCCTTCCATTTGTGAAAGACGTTGTAAAGTCTTATCGTCCATTTGTTAAAACTGAATTTGAAAATGCGAAACCAGATAAAGCGAAAGAATATGACTATAAAGCAGGTCTATAATACTATGCTAAAGCTGGTATATAGTGATGAAGTCTCATTATTCCGATTAAGTATTGATAAAATAGTTTTGATTCCGAAAATATAGAAGAGTGCTTTATTTCTACAACAACCGCTTTTCTATCTAGTCGTTTAATACTTTCTTCAAACATTTTTTGTCGCTGTGAAGGCTGCTCTTCATTATAAGGGATGCCTTCTCGACAAATATAAATCGGCATGAATTTACTTTCACCGACTGGTTTTAAAGCGATTGCTAAAGAGGCAAACTTTTTTTCTTCTTTAGTGGATGTAAGTATAAAAGCTTGGTGGAAGCGATCTTGATTAGTTTTCACTATTTCAAGTAGCTCATAAACATCACCATAGCCTTCACCTAATTCTATAAATTGTTGTGGCATGAAAATTGCACATCCTTTCCAATACACATAGTATCATGCTGCGGGAGGTCAAGCACATGAAATTTGCAATGAGTTTTTTTTCCATTCTAGCACTAATCATTACCGGAACAATATTTTTTCAGTACCATGCCTATTCATCTGATTTAGAAGCGGGCAATGGCGAATTCCGTTACTCACAGGAGATAGAAATTGTCTATCGAGAAAATAGCTTGGATATTCGTCAACATTTTAAAAACTTACCAAACCAAAAAGTGAAAATAAAGTGGCCGGAAAATGCAGTGAACCCTAGTTGCTTTATCGATAACGAAAAAAGCTGTGAGCGTTTATCAGAAGAAGTCTCTTATTTTAAAAAAGGAGAGACTAAATCACAATCTGTTTCATACATAATTCCGATTGAGGGTGGCCTAAAAGATAAAATGCTCATCCAAAATGCTTTCGCCACATTATCGAATGGTGAAGCATCTTATTCCGTAGTACACATTTCAACCGATAGTAAAATTGTTGGTCAGTGGATCACGGGATTGCCTTTAGTAGGTCAGCAAAAATTATCACTTGTTAACTATACTATGTTTAGTGGAGATGGTACAGTTCGTGATATTTATTGGCAAAAGGGTAATATAAAAGCACAAGAGCAAAACCCTGTGTTATCTATTTATGCACGAGGAGCTATTTCGAAGGATTTAATGAAGTCATTGGAAAACACCAAGTTTTTGAATGATCAACACATTGCTATTATTCAAGAAAAGAATCCAGTGAAAGAGCATGATGACCGACTTTTATTTATGCCTGAGCTAACTGAACAAGCAGTTGGACAGGAAGTTATACTGTCACAAATAAAGTCACAATATAAGTTTAAAGATTCACCAACATGGTTGCCGGAAGTTGTGGCATCCTATTTAGTGAAGGATACGATTGGTTCTGATAAAGCAAAGAAAATTGTGAAGACGTTAAAAGAATATATGACAGCAGAACAAGAGTCAGCATGGCAAGAATCTTTGGATAATCTTGGGGAAGAGCCGATTTCCCCTACACTAATGGACGATCTTTTATCAAAGGTATTAAATGCAAAAACGTCTTATTTTAAGTTGAATGCGGCCCAAGTAAACGGGACATATCCACTTTTATTTGAGGATGATCGAAATGTTTACGTGAATGATGTTTTGAGAAAAGATGTTCATGTGATTCTTTCTGAAGGACAAGTATTGTATACTGCTGATACATTGTTACCGTATCTAGGATATACGGTTGGTGAAGGGAAAAATGGATATTATATCAATAGTGATAATCGCACATTCCGATTCCCGAAAGAGCCTGGATTTTATGTATTTAATCAACGTAGATATTCTACAATTTCAGAACCAATTATAAAAATTGCCAATCATTATTATGTTGAAGAAGCTTGGCTACAACGATTATTTTTAGTAGAATTACAAAAAAGTGATGGTCGTATCAATATTAAGATGTTAACACAAGAGGAAGAATAAATTTTTGCAGCGGAGGTTCGTCTTTCGCTGCAAAAATACTTTTAACTTCTTTAAAGTGGTGCTAAACACCCGCTGAAATAGAGGAACTCAGTCTAAGAATGCCATGTCCTGTGGAATTTGACTGTGCAAAAGCGAAGCGACAACACAATAAATAATAACAATTTCGCCAAGATGAAATTGTTATATGGAATAAGAAAGTACGGTGATTTGCCTATGAGAGTTGTAGCAGGAGAACGTAAAGGGATGCCATTAAAGGCGATTGTAGGGAACACGACGAGACCTACAACTGATAAAGTTAAGGAATCCATCTTTAATATTATTGGTCCATTCTTTGATGGAGGTATAGCGCTTGATTTATTTGCAGGGAGCGGTGGCTTAGGGATCGAATCTTTAAGTAGAGGAGTTGAGCACGCCGTTTTTATTGAAAAGGATGCAAAGGCGTTCCAAGTACTACAGGAAAACATAAAGAAATGTCGTTACGAGGATTGTTCTGAGCTATTTCGTATAGATGCGAAGCGTGCTGTGAAAGCGCTATTAAAACGTGATATTTCGTTTAAATTAGCATTTTTAGACCCTCCATATCACCACAAAGAATATTATGACTTAGTGCAGATTCTTGTCGACAATGATAAAATTCAACATGATGGCGTAATTTTATGTGAGCATGCAAAAGAAGTAGAATTACCACAGAGGTTTGGGGACTTTGTATTAAAAAGACAAGAAACATATGGCGGAACGATTATATCCGTTTATCTTCATTCGTAGGGTATTCCAATACCCATTGAATAGAGGATCAGACTAAGAGCTTCACATCCTGTGAAAACGCAAGAGTGGCCACGTCATGCAGCCAAGGTGAAATGGATCGTTATGCAAAAGAAAGAGGGGAATAGATTGTCAGAGAAAATTGCTGTAGTTCCTGGGAGTTTTGATCCGGTGACATATGGTCACTTAGATATTATTAAACGAGCGGCAGATGTATTTGACACAGTTTATGTTGCTGTATTAAATAATTCATCCAAGCAGCCATTATTTTCGGTAGAAGAGCGTATGGCATTAATGGCTGAAGTAACTAAAACATTGCCTAATGTACGTATTGAAAGTTCATCTGGACTATTAATAGACTATGCTAAGGAAAAAAAAGCAAAAGCGATTGTCCGTGGTTTACGTGCTGTTTCGGATTTTGAATACGAAATGCAAATTACTTCGATGAACCGTTTTCTTGATAAAAACATTGAAACGTTTTTCATCATGACAAAAAATCAATATTCATTCTTAAGCTCAAGCATTGTAAAAGAAGTTGCGAAATACGGTAGTGATGTTAGCGAGCTTGTTCCTGCTTGTGTTGTAGAAGCTTTGAAAGAAAAGTATGGTTTTAATAAATAAAAGAAACTAAGAGAGGCTGGGACAAAACCCATCTTTAAACTAAAAAGCCGGTGAAATTTTACGATCAATAAAATTTCACCGGCTTTAAATATTTTTCATAAAAAAATAAGGACCACTTCTGATAAAATTAAGTCACCACAACAAAATTATACAGAAAGAAGGATCCTTATGTTTAAAGATTATAACATGAATCAATTAGTTTTGCCTTTAGATTTAGAAGTAGAATTACAAAAGAATGATATTGCCTTCCATGTCCATCATTTAGTCGAAAGTATCCCGCCTGAAGCGTTTGAACCATTCCTTCGAAATGAGGGATGTCCTGCCTACCATCCACGCATGATGCTTAAAATTATCTTATGTGCCTACACGCAATCTGTCTTCTCAGGGCGCAAAATTGAAGCACTTTTAAAAGATAGTCTTCGGATGATGTGGTTAGCTCAAGGGCATGAACCAACCTACCGCACAATCAACCGATTCCGTGTCCAGCCAGAGGTAAAAGAGTTGATTCGTCAATGCTTCGTTCAATTCCGCTGCCAACTGGTACAGGGAGAATTAATTGACCAGGAAGCTATTTTTATTGATGGAACTAAGATTGAAGCGAATGCGAACAAATTTACATTCGTCTGGAAAAAGTCGATTGAGAAATATCATAACGGACTAATTGAAAAGTCAAACCAGCTATACGATGAGCTGCTTGAAAAAGAAATCATACCAGAAATTGAACGGGAAAATGAAAAGGAACTGGCATTGGAAGACCTCGCTCAAATGGTCGAAAAAGTAGATGAAGTGATTTCGGAATATGATCAAAAAATTGAGGACTCATCGGATGTAGCAGAGCGAAAGGCTTTAAGAACGGAACGGAAATTCCCAAAGCAAGCCCGCAAACAATTAATCGACTATATTGAACGCAAGCTAAAATATCAAAGAGACTTCGAAATCTTTAACGTACGGAATAGTTATTCGAAAACAGACCCGGATGCGACATTTATGCGTATGAAAGATGACTATATGAAAAATGGACAATTGAAGGCAGGTTATAACATACAAGTGGCTACAGAAGGTCAGTATGCGCTTGCCTACAGCATTTTTCCGAACCCAACGGATACACGTACATTAATCCCATTTTTAGATGAAATCGAACAACATTATTTTAAGTTACCAAAACACATCGTCGCAGATGCCGGATATGGCAGTGAACAAAATTATGATGATATCCTTTCGAATCGTAAGCGAGAAGCCTTAATCACTCACAACATGTATTTAAAAGAACAGAAAAAAAAGTATAAGCAAAACGAATTCAATACAGCAAACTGGGATTATGATAACGAATATGATCGATACACTTGCCCAAACCAACAACAGCTTGTATTAAAATATCGTACCACGAAAAAGGATAAGTATGATTTCACGCGTGAATTTAAGGTATACGAATGTGAAGACTGTTCCGGATGCCCCCTCCGTTCATTATGTACAAAAGCCAAAGAAGGAAATAATCGTAAGTTAATAGTGAATGAGAAGTGGGAACAACAAAAAGAATATGTGAGAGTAAAGCTTTCAGAAGAAAAAACAAGTACCATTTATCGTCAACGCAAAATTGACGTGGAACCAGTTTTTGGATTCTTGAAGGCTAATTTGCGTTTCACCCGATTTTCTGTACGAGGAAAATTGAAGGTTGAAAACGAGATGGGCCTTGCATTAATGGCCGTGAATTTAAGAAAATTCACAGCCATTAGCTAAGAGCTATATGGAGACAACATAAAAAATAGAGAAATCCGAATTTGAATTCATTCAAATTTGAATTTCTCATTAATTGAAGCTAGTTATGTCCCAGCCTCTTATTTTAGTTTGAGGAGCAATTTGTTTCCTGCGTATAATGCTGAACCATGCAGATGATTATTTATTTTAAGAAAAAAAGAGCATAAATAGTAGGTACAATGATTATGCTAAGTAGGCGGAATTTTATATAGGGTCGAACAGACAGCTTGGCTGATTTTGCAATGACGAAAATTTGTAAGTGAATGCTTATACTTTGCATGGTCAACAACATAACAACTAGTAATGGCAAATACGAAAGATTTGGAAAAGCTGAGACGGTCATTTTAAGACCATTTGTAACTTCTAGAATTGCGGCTATGGAAAGTTCCGCTGCGTAGGGAAGGTTAGGTAGCAGTGAATCTAAGCCTTGTTGGACAATCGTCTGGATGGTAGTGAAAAAAATTATTGTCGTTCCAACTAATAGTATTGTCGGAGCTGTTTCTTTTATGCTTTCAGAGAATGGTGCTGTATTCAAAGATGTATTGTGTATTGAGATGCTAGGAGGGTCTGTTTTACGAAATAAAAAGTAACCAGTTAGTAAGCAGCAAATATTAAAACTATGTAGTAAACATAAAAACAACCATCCGAACGTATTACTGTGTAATAAATCAAGGCCTACAAAGCCTAGCACGAAAAGAGGGCTTGGTGCATGACATACGGCTAATAAAAAATTTGCTTCTTTAGCGTGTAATTGCCCACTGTTTTTTAAGTAAACAATAGTTGTTGCTCCTGACGGATATCCTCCAAGTGCACTAATAATGTAGGCTTGTACGTATAAAGAAGCTCTTTTTGTTTTCGTGCGCATAGGAGCCGTTAAACGGAGAAGCCATTGCGTTAAAATAAGATAAGGTAATAAATACGGGAATAGAGCATCCATAAAAAGGTTTAAACCTAAATCAGTACCTGTATGAGCTGTTTGTGGGAATAACAAGAGTAATAGAATAAGAACTATGCAAATCGCTATTTGAATTGTCGCGTACATGTTATCATCTCGTTTCAACTTTTTGTCATTCACATAGGCAAATGCTAAAATCAATATATGTAAAAAAGGCAAAAAAATGAACGTAAGGTTTTGCAAGCGTCCTAGGAGGTTTTTTCTTATGAAGAAAAAAATTAGTATTTATGCAATGTTATTAGTCGTGATTTGTTTTTTTATGTTATACCGATTAGACGCTTATATTATGAAGCCTGGAAGTGCTTATGATGTCAGTGAATTTGTTAACGTTGAAAATAGCCACACGAATGATAAAGGTTCCATGAGCTTAATGACGGTGGCTATGCAGCAAGCTACGCCTTTTTCGTATCTTTGGGCAAAAACTCAAAAATACCAAAAATTAATGGATATTACCCAAGTTCGAAATCCGTTAGAGGATGAAGAGGAATATAATGTTCGTCAGCTTAAATTAATGACTGATTCTCAATTTAATGCAAAATATGTAGCTTTTCAGAGGGCTGGCCTTCAAACAAAAATTCTTTTTAACGGTGTTTTTGTATTAAATGTCCTTGAGGGCGGTGCTTCGGAAAATTTATTAAAAGCTGGTGATGAGATTATTGAAGTTGATGGACAGAAAATTAGAAATCAACAAATGCTTGTAGATCTTTTAAAGCCGAAGCAGCTTGGAGAGAAAGTGACAATTCAATTTATACGTAATAAAAAAGAACAAGAGGTAACGATAACATTAAAGGAAATCCCTAGATCAGAAGAAACAAGGGCTGGTTTAGGTATTACTTATGCTGAAAGTAAATCTATTGAAACAAATCCGAATGTGTCAATGAAAACTGAGGATATTGGAGGTCCCTCTGCTGGACTAATGTTTACTTTAGAAATTTTAGACCAACTTCTCGAAGAAGATTTAACGAAGGGCTATGCTATCGCTGGGACAGGAGAGATGCTGGTTGACGGCACTGTTGGAAGAATTGGTGGAATAGACTATAAAGTCATTGCTGCTGATCGTGATGGTATGGAAATCTTTTTCGCGCCAGATGATGAAATTACTCCAGAAATGAAAGCTAAATATCCTGAGTTAGAATCAAATTATGCAACAGCAGTAAAGGTAGCGAAAGAAATTAAAACAAAAATGAAAATAGTTCCGGTTAAAACTGTGGATGATGCAATCGAATATTTAAAACAGCTACAGCCCAAATAAGAAATAAAAGAGGCTGGGACAAAACTGGTCAAAACCTTAAAAAGTGCGAGAAATCAATTTAGAAACGTTGATTTCTAGCGCTTTTTTGATGTGAAAAATTTTTATACGCAAATTATTAGTACGGTCAGATAGTATAGCATGAAGGTAGATGTCGATATTTTTCGAAAGTTGGTCGATAAACAATCAAAAGTTCTTGATAAATCTCAAAACTGCAGCTAAAAAATTTATTGTGTTGAAAAATAATATGAATGTTGTTGTGTTTCAAATGAAAGTGAATTCCGTTCCAAGCTATATGCTTTCTTTTTAGGTCGATCCTCTTTTATGGAAATACCCACACTGTGACGAAAGCAAAGTGGCTCATCGGACGCCCTCAGGAAAGCGCCCAGTCGGAACGGAAATCAACCCCTCATTTTGCCCGAGAGCCATCTATGATACCTTTCATTTCATTGACACAACATAAAAGGATGCTAGAAAAATTTCTGGCATCCTTTTATTGTGATCTTCTATTACTTAAAAACGAATGGGTGGTGTTTGATAATCTTTAGGCAAACTTTGCCCTTTTGATCTTTGCTCTATACTTAAATTGTATACCTCTGCTGCATGAATATCTACAGCAAGCATCGCATCATCCATAGCTGCAACACGACTGATTAAAGGTAAAGGTATGTTTTTTTTATGCATGCCTAAATACGCTTGTCCCTGCTTACTCATACCAAGTAAACGTATACTAGAAGGCGCATCAAAGCTTTGCAATTGTTCCTTTGTAAATCCAGTATAAATGTGCGTGAGCATACGTTGAAGTCGTGTCCAAGTATAGCGTTTAGATTTAATTTTCTCCATAAAGCTGCCGAATGAATGACTCGTTTTCGCTGCTTTAATAAGTGCATTTTCAATGCCTTCTGTTACCTCCGCATAGCGCGTCAGTTCACTAGGTGTGTGCCGAATAAGTGTAAACTGTAATAATGGCCAAAAAGTTTCCCAACTTGCAAATTCACCATATTTTCCATGCCAATCCGCTAAATGAATGAATGATGCTTTAGGTAGAAACTCTTGCACATTTTGTAAAGCACTTGTTGTTGCTAGTGCCTTGCGTATTCCTGTGGCGCTAGCAATGGATGCACCTTCTTGTATAGCGTCATGGTAACCTGCGACGATGCGAGGGATTGTTAAAGGTTTAATGTTACTAGCTAAAGTTTTGGCAGCCTCAATGTAGTGAAAACCAAGTATATTGTTCGGTTGACCTAAATCAATGTATGCAGCAGGGAACTTTTGAGAAAGCTGTTCATAGGCGTAATGTAGACTTTTAGGATAGCTTGCACCCGTTTTAAGGCTTTCTTTAATAAGAGCGTTATATTCAGTGCGGTGACTATCAATGAGTTGAAACGTATTCATAAAGGGTTGTATGGAGCCATCTTCGCTTCCAAAAGCAAAAGAATCGCAACCAATTCCAGAAAGTAAGGAGATGGCTCCTTTTGCGAAATCAGTTGCAGGTGCGGTACTATATACGTAAGGTAGTTCAATGACAATATCGACACCACCTGCGAGAGCCATTTTTGTGCGTGTCCATTTATCGACCATGGCTGGTTCACCACGTTGCAAAAAATCCCCACTCATGACAGCGATGACAATATCCGCTTGTGCTACTTTCTTTGCCTGTTCCAAATGATAGGCATGTCCATTGTGAAAAGGATTGTATTCAACAACTATTCCGACTGCTTGCAAATGTAAGCCCCCTTTATCTATATCATTTGCTTCTCGTTCTAAGGAGCATTTTTGCTTAAATAGAACGGTTTGGAGCAAATACACATTTAATAATATATAATTATAGGTGGGTTTTATTGTGGTGACAAGAAATTATCTTGACATCTATTTTTACACATTATATAATCAACAGTGTTGTCTCGAGGTGATTAAACGAATGAAATGGTCAATTCATCAATTATCTAAATACCGCCAAAACGGGATGCCAATCGATGCCTATGTCCAGTTGGACGAGGTGATGGAGCGAAACCAGGATATTCGAGCAATTTCGCCCGTTCATGTAAAAGGGCTATGTACTTTCGGTGCATCGCAAATGACATGTCAGCTAACAGTGACAGCGACGTTAACACTTCCATGTGCACGCACGTGGGAAGACGTTGAGTTTCCTATCGAAGTTGAGACAGTTGAGATTTTCAGCTGGGTTGACGAAGAAAATCGTGGGGAGGATGGCGGAGATATTCACTACATAGTTGGTGAAGTAATCGACATGAAGCCGGTTCTTGAGGAGTTAGTGCTTCTTGAAGTGCCTATGCAAGTGTTCAAGGAGAATACCGAAGGGCAAGTGCATGGTGGTAAAAACTGGTCTTACGCAACAGATGAAGACGTTCAGCTACACAAAAAAGCTGACGAAAAAAAAGTGGATCCAAGACTGGCTGATTTAGCTAAGTATTTTGATCAAACAGACGAATAGACGATCTGTAAGGAGGTGCCATCAATGGCTGTACCATTTAGAAGAACTTCTAAAACTGCAAAAAGAAAGCGTCGTACGCATTTCAAACTATCTGTACCTGGTATGGTAGCTTGCCCAAACTGTGGTGAAGCAAAATTATCACACCGTGTTTGCAAAGCTTGCGGACAATACAAAGGTAAAGAAGTAGTAAGCAAATAATTCAGTGTTTGCTCACGTCAAAGGCTAGTAAAGAGACCATGGCTCTTTACTAGCCTTTTTGTTGACTAGAAAAGACGGAATCTTTCGGCAATAACGAAAAGATATATAGTACTATAATAATTGTATGATACAATTTATCCATCGGGACAAAGGGGGAGAATAGTATGGCTTATATAATTGATAACAAAGATGGTATTATGACGTTTACGATTGATCGGGAAGAAAAAAGGAATGCGGTTAATGATGGGGTGATGGACGGGCTTCAAGAAGTCATTACATATATTCGACATCATGATGATGTCCGTTTTTTAGTCGTGACGGGTGCGGGAGATAAGTCATTTTGCTCAGGGGGCGATTTATCTGAATTTCATTCGCTTGAAACGGAGGATGAGGCGTTCGGGATGCTGAGTAAAATGGGCAAAATATTATACGACCTTGCGACTTTGCCTGTGCCGACGATTGCGTTAATTAATGGAACAGCGGTTGGTGGAGGCTGTGAGATTGCAACAGCTTGCGATTTTCGTCTAGTGGCAAGTCATGCGAAATGTGGTTTTATACAGGGGACATTAGCAATTACGAGCGGCTGGGGAGGCGGTACATACTTATTCGAACGTGGGTTACGCCATGATCGTGCAATGAAGATGCTAGTCGATGCGAAGCCTTATCCAGCAGAATTGCTATATGAAATTGGCTGGGCAATGCGCGTTTTCGAAGGTTCAAAAGAAGAGGCGTTGAAAGATTTTATCGAACATATGCGCAAAATTCATCCTTCTGTTCATAAGGCTTATAAAGAAATTGAGCTTCGAAAGTGGCGTGAGCGTAATATGTATGAACGTGTTATGGAGGAAGTTCGTACATGTGCGAAATTGTGGGAAAGTGAAGCTCACCACGAGGCAGTTGCTAATTTTCTAGCAAAGAAAAACAATCAATAATGTATAACGGCAGTGATTATAACAAAACTTAATCACTGTCTTTTTTATTTCGATGATTCTATTTTGCTCGCCCATGCATATAGTAGTAAAAAATGCGAGGGTGATAGATTATGGAATTGAAAAAAAGAAAAGATCAATGGACAAAGGAAGACGATGAAAGATTAGCAGAAATCGTGTTGCATAATGTGCAAAATGGTAAAACACAGCTAGAGGCTTTTGAAATGGCTGCTAATGAACTAGGTCGTACAAAACAGGCATGTGGTTTCCGTTGGAATAAAACATTACGTAGTCAATATAGTCAGTCACTACTAGCTGTACGAAATCAGCCGCAACAATCTATGCGAAGCCATTTAAAATTGGCATTAACAAGTTTCGATGAATTAACAGAGGCCTATCAAAGTCTCGAAATGAGACACCGTGAATTACAGAACGAGCATGAAAAACTAGTGAAATGGTTACAGCAAGGATATTCTTTAATGAAAGATTAAAATAAGGAATCAGATGAGGGTTACAAGTGTGGTAGAGTAAGTTACTTAGAAAGAATATAAGTTAGATTAAAACATAATGCTGTGCTAAGTGAATTTATAGGCAGTAATTTATCTGTTCCGAATGCGAAGCACCAGGTACAAAATACACACCTTGAAATGTAACGAAAGTAAAGAAGTTATGTGTACGAGTAACTGCCCGTAAAAGTCCGATTGATGAAGGGTAATGATTAGTGGAAAAAACCTGCTGATTAAAGTTTCACTTTATATATTGTCGTAAACACTTAGCCAATCTTGTATAATAAAAGAACCTGCATAGGAGGTGCCTTAGAAATCATTCTAAGGCACCTCCTTCTGTAGAGTGGGGCGAAATGGATTGTATTATGATGGACGGTAGCGGCTATTCAAACATTCGCTGAAATAGAGGAACTCAGTTTAAGAACGCCCCGTCCTGTGGCAACGACTGAGTGACCAACATCTTGTTGGCCCGAAGCCTCGGCGGATGTCACGGAATCGGAATGGAGTTCTTAGGGGATGTTAGTATCGCATCTGTGCGATAACGGGTGACTGACCTGCATCGGTAAAAACGCCGCGTCCTGTAGCATTACCGAAATGACTGACATCGTGTAGGTTCTCAAGCATGTGGGAGTGCAAAGCTGATTCCGGACGTAATTATGCTGAGAGAGGGCGTTCACTTATGTTTGATCGTCCGTTTTAAATGTGGGAGGTGTGATGTATTGTGGGTGTAACGATTATTGGTGCCGGGGCTGTAGGGCAGTTAACGGCAAGTTTTATAGCTGAGTCTGGTATATCTGTTACGTTGGTTGCGAGAAGGCAGGAACAGGTAGATGAACTTCATGCAAATTATTTAACACGAGTGAATGTTGATGGAACGAAAATTGTACAAAAAGTTGCTTCAACTACGAAATTAGAGGAACTACCACGACAAGATTTAATTGTAATTGCTGTTAAATATGGTCAATTACAAGAGCTTTACAAACAATTATCTGCATTACCGAGTACGGTGCCGTTGTTGTTTATGCAAAACGGTTTGGCGCACTTTGGCGAGGCGCTACGTTTGCCACAAAAGAATATTGCTTTTTGTTCTGTGTCGTTCGGTGCTCAATTGCTCAATCAGACAACTGTGCAACATAGAGGTATAGGTGCTTGTAAAATTGCGATAGAGCGAGGAGATAGTGATGCGTTTGACGATTTGTTACAACTAAGAAATTCCTTATATCCAGTTGAACTAGTTGCTAATGCAGAACAAATGTTATTTGAGAAAGCTGTATTCAACTGCTTAATTAATCCATTGACGGCTATACTGCAACTAAAGAATGGAGAGCTAGTTACGAATAAGCAAGCGTTTCTATTAATGCGAACTCTTTACCGAGAATTTACGGAAGCTTTTGAAGGCGTAGAACGAACTATACCTTTTTTCAAGGTGATAGACTTATGTGAACAAACAGCAAGTAATACATCCTCTATGCTAGCGGATCGGGTGCAAGGAAGGAAAAGTGAAATTGACACGATTGCTGGAGTAATACTAGAAAAAGCTCAAGCGAATGGTCGTGATTTGCCGACTTTACGTACTTTATATCACCAAGTACTTGCGATAGAGGAGAGCGGTGAAAGACGTTGAAAGATTTTTTACATATTATGATAAGTGTCATTATTATTTGTCCAATCCTCCTTTTTGTGATTGTCTATTTATTTGGTCGAAAGGTTAAAATTCGAGGCACTCATGCTTTTGGGGTAGCGTCGGACGTGACAACATTGTGTTTGTATTTTTCAGTACCACTAGCAATTAGGGTGCTGTGGAATGTCGATGTTAGCGCACTATTAATTACATTGACGGTAGTGATGGCAATAATTTTTACATATATTGATTGGCGAACAAAAAAGGAAATTGAAGTAAAACCGCTACTTAGGAAAATTTGGCGCTTTCAATTTTTAGTACTAAGTACGGCGTATATTGTTATTTGTTTAGTAGGTGTTATTCGATCTGTTATAGAATATTTACAGGCAGTCTAAGCATTTTCTTTTCATGTTGAAGCCATAAGCGTTAAAATAATAGCATTATAAATTGTTTTTTTTAGTAATAACTCTAGATGTGCAAAAATATGAAGTGAAATTCCAAAGCACTTAAGCGTTTGAGGTTTGTTGAAAATTGTTACTTAACTTTTTTCTGGGAGTTTGTTTTATTTTGCTTATTAAAGAGTAAGAAGATGATTTAGGTAGAGGAGTTTGTGTTAAATGAAACTGGAGTCAATCCAAGTACCCATAAAAAACCGTTTGCTAGCAGATTATTGGTCACCGAATACTGCCATCCGTGAGTTTTTTGAATACGAATATAACGATAAATCTTTTGAGAAACGTGCGCAATATCTAGATCAGCATGCGTATGATCAAAAAGAATTAACAGCCATCATACGTCAATTTATGGAGCCTCTTGGTATTTCGAAGAAAGCGAATGAACATTTGCAACAACTAGAGCAAGGAGCTGTTACGGTTGTTGGTGGGCAACAAGCAGGTATCTTAACAGGCCCTCTTTACTCGGTGCATAAGGCGATTTCGGTTATTGCATTAGCGAAAGAGCAAAGTGTAAAGCTACAGCGACCGGTTGTACCTGTTTTTTGGATAGCTGGAGAAGATCATGATTTAGAGGAAATTAACCATACGTATACAGTACATGGTGTAGATATTAAAAAACGTGCATACGGTGAACGCTCAAGACGTAAAACAATGGCTTCTGAAACAAGAATAAACAAAGAATCCATGACACAATTAATAAATACTATTATGAAGGATATGGGTGAAACAGAATTCACTGAAATGCTTATTAAACAATTAGTAGATACTCTAAATAAGAGTGACACGTTTACGGACTTCTTTGCGCAACTTATGAACCACTTGTTTAAAGATGAAGGTTTATTGATGATAGATGCAGCGGACTTTAAATTCCGTCAATATGAGAGTGGGAATTTTGCCCGTATCATTCATAAAAATGAAGAAATTGCTAGAGTGGTAACGGAGAAGGAAGCGGAGCTTGAACGTGCAGGTTATGGCCAGCCTATTTTGGCAACAAACGAAGCTGCCAATTTATTTTATGTAGAAGATGAAGAGCGTCATCTTTTAGAAAGAAAAAATCAGCATTTTGTCAATCTAGCTGCCAATATCAAACTATCTCGTGAAGAAGTTTTAAAAATTGCTGAAGAACATCCTGAGCAGTTAAGTAATAACGTTGTGACGCGTCCGTTAATGCAGGAAATGACATTGCCTGTGCTGGCATTTGTTGGTGGACCAGGGGAGCTTGCCTACTGGGCGACATTGAAGGATGCATTTTCAGTATTAGGCTTACAAATGCCGATTTTTGCTCCACGTCTTCATATTACACTTGTTACACGTCACGCAGAACAACTTTTACGTGAAAATCGTTTAACTGTTGCTGAGGTTTGGGATGGTAAAGTGTTGCAGCTTAAAGAGCGGTATGTCGCTGACGTACAAGACACTGAAGCGAAGCGTCAAATTCAAACGATGCAACGAGATCTTTTAGAAAAATATGATGCACTTCAACTTTATTTAGAAGAACAACAGCTATTATTAGATAAAATACTTGAGAAAAATAAAGAGAATCACCTAAAGCAATTTGAGTATTTACAGCAAAAGGTTGAACAAACTGTTCTTAACAAGCATGAAACGACGATCCGAAAATTTATGACGTTACAAAATGAGCTGTATCCAAATGAGGGGTTCCAGGAAAGAACTTATAGTCCATATCAATATTTTAATGAGTTTGGGCCTATGTTAATTACTGAAATGCTGAAACAAAATTATAGCGTTGGCAATCACCACTATATAATTTATTTATAATCCAATATTTGTATCTATATACCTAATTAATAATTTGATACAATGTGAATTTGATGGATAATGTCGATATAAATAGTAAATAGAGAGCTATCCTACTAAGGATAGCTCTTTTTTTGAGTCATTTAGCACGGTTCCAATAATTTGTTAAAGGCCTAATCGCACATTAATTGTTAAAATGTCAAGTTTTTTTTAAAAAAAGTGGAGGAAAGTGGGGGGATGTGGTACATTATTTAATAAAGTGGGGTGAATAGCATGTTCATGGGAGAATATCAACACTCTGTTGATGCAAAAGGACGATTAATCGTGCCCGCAAAATTTCGTGAAGCCTTAGGTGAAACGTTTGTTGTAACACGCGGACTTGATAATTGTTTATTTGGCTATCCTATGGATGAATGGCGAAAACTCGAAGAAAAATTAAAGGGCTTACCGATGACCAAAAAAGATACACGTGCATTTGCAAGGTTTTTCTTTTCTGGAGCAACGGAAGTAGAAATAGACAAGCAGGGACGCATTAACATTCCTTCAACTCTGATGCAGCATGCACATCTTGTGAAAGAATGTGTCGTGTTAGGAGTTTCGAATCGGATTGAAGTATGGGCGAAAGATGCTTGGGAGACTTACTTTAGTGAGTCGGAGCAATCCTTTAATGAAATTGCAGAAAATATGATTGGCTTTGATTTTTAACTTTTTTAGACACTTAAGTGTCAGCTAGATGAAGTTAAGGCCTGAAGGGAGCGAGTGGTATGTTCGATCATACAACCGTGTTATTAAGAGAAACAGTTGATGGGTTGAACATCGATCCTGATGGTGTGTATGTGGACTGTACGTTAGGTGGGGCAGGACACAGCGAATATTTAGTACAACAATTATCTGAAAAAGGGCGTTTGATTTGCTTTGATCAAGATATGACAGCTATTAACAATGCAAAAATTCGATTAGCACCTTATATTGACCGTGTGACATTCGTTCATTCGAATTTCCGCTATTTAAAAGAAGAGCTATTAGCGATTGGTATTGAGCAAGTTGATGGTGTTTTATATGATTTAGGCGTATCTTCACCACAGCTTGATACACCAGAACGAGGCTTTAGTTATCACCATGATGCACCTTTAGATATGCGCATGGATCAAACGGCATCCCTTACAGCATTTCATGTCGTAAATGAATGGGCATATGAAGATTTAGTACGTATATTTTTCCGTTATGGGGAAGAGAAATTTTCAAAACAAGTTGCTCGAAAAATCGAAGAGGCACGTAAGGTAGCACCGATTGAAACAACTGGCCAACTTGTAGAACTTATTAAAGAGGGTATTCCAGCAGCGGCTCGCCGTAAAGGTGGACATCCAGCGAAGCGCATATTCCAGGCAATACGAATTGCTGTTAACGATGAGCTAGGCGCAGCAGAGGATTCATTAGTCGATGCGATTGATATGATAAACGTAGGTGGACGCATTAGTGTCATTACGTTCCATTCATTGGAGGACCGCCTATGCAAGACTATTTTTAAGGAAGCGTCATCATTACCGGAATTACCACCGAATTTACCAGTAATTCCTGATGACATGAAGCCAACTTTAAAGCTTATCACGAGAAAGCCGATCGTTCCTTCTGATGAAGAACTAGCTGTAAACAATCGCGCTCGCTCAGCAAAGCTTAGAGTGGTAGAGAAAATTAACGACAAAGGGAGTGAGTAAATGGCAGCAGTTCGTGTAAGGCAGCACCAGCAACAGCAAGTGCAACAACCAATAACACCCCCTAGCCCACAACCCACTATCAAACGTCGTAAAAAATCGAACCAGAAGTTTGAAAAAACAATGCTAATTGCATTAGTTAGCATTATCGCTGTAATGTCAGTACTAGTGTTAAATAAGCAAGCAGCCATTCAGACAACCAGCATGGACATTCAAAAAATCGAAACTGAAGCAGAAGAGATTACTAAACAGAATGTTGACTTGACAGTTCGTGTAAGTGAACTGTCTACATACGAAAACATATGGAACAAAGCTAAAGAACTCGGTTTAACTCAAAATGAGAAAAATGTAAAGGTAGTGCCGGGAGAATGAAAAAAAAGAGATTTCGATTCCAATGGGGAGCCTTTCTATTATTGATTTTTTATGGAGGGCTCTTTTTTCTATTGTTCACGAGAATGGTGACGTTACAAGCGACAGGTGAAGTGGAAGGTCAAGAGCTTGCGGCAAAGGCAGCTGCAAAATATAGCAAAGAAAGTGTAATAACAGCAAATCGGGGGAAAATTTTTGATGCAAATGGACAAGTTATTGCGGAGGATACACTTAGTTATCGACTAATCGCAATTGTCAATAAAGAGGCCACGACGAATTCAAAAAAACCTCGACATGTAGTAGATCCAGAAAAAACTGCAAAAATATTAGCAGAATATATCCCTATAGACGAAAAGAAAATCTATCAACAGCTTACTAGAGTAAAAGATGATGGTGAAAAGCCTTATCAAGTTGAATTTGGCGGTGCGGGACGTGGATTAAGTCATGAGACGATGAGTAAAATCAAAGCTGAGAATTTACCAGGGATTTTATTTGTAAACGATTTAAAACGTTATTATCCAAATGGTATTTTTGCCTCGCACTTAATTGGTTTCGCACTAAAAGAAGAAAATAAGGATCGTACTCTTACAACAAAAGGGAAAATGGGTCTTGAGCTTACTTACAACAAAGAACTAACTGGAAAAGACGGTAAGGTAGAATATGAGACAGATGCTTTCAGTTATTTATTACCGAATAGTGAAAAGATGGTGACACCTGCTAAAAATGGTGATGACATTTATTTAACAATTGATAAAACAATTCAAAGCTTTTTAGAGGAAGCGATGACAGCGGTTGAAAAGGAATATAACCCTGAAGGGATGACAGCTATAGTAGCAGATCCGAAAACAGGTAAAATCCTAGCTATGTCACAGCGGCCTACGTTTAACCCTGATACACGCGAAGGCGATAATATGAAGTGGCTGAACGAAGCTATTGAAGAGACTATAGAACCAGGTTCGACGATGAAAACGTTCACGCTCGCTTCGGCTATTGATACAGGGGTTTGGAATCCAAATAAAACGTATCCGTCAGGTCAATACAGAGTCCATGATCGTGTAATTAAAGATTACAATAGAGTTGGTTGGGGGTATATTACTTATTTACAAGGCTTCCAACGTTCATCCAATACTGCAATGGCACACTTATTAAAGCTTATTGGTGAGGATGTCTTTTTTGACTATTTAGATCGATTTGGATTTGGTAAAAAAACAGGTATTGATTTACCGAATGAAGCATCAGGAAAACTTTTATCCAAATATCCAGTAGAACGAGTGACAACAACGTTCGGTCAAGGTTCTACGGTAACGCCGATTCAATTAATTCAAGCATTGACAGCGATTGCGAATGAAGGGAAAATGATGCAACCATATGTGATTGATCGGATTGTTGACCCTTCGACAGGAAAAACGATTAAAAAGCATGAGCCGGTTGTCAAGGGAAAACCAGTTTCAGCTGACACAGCGAAACAAGTAAAAGAAACCCTTGCATCTACGTTAACAGCTGACGATGGTTCAGCGAGGGCTTTTATTCTTGATGAATATGAAGTTGCAGGGAAAACAGGTACTGCCCAAATTCCTTTAGGAAATGGTAGGTATTCATGGGGATCAAATGAATTTCTATATTCTTTCTTAGGGATGGCTCCTGTAGATGATCCTCAGCTCATTATGTATGTCTCTATAAAAAGGCCAAAATTAAAGGGTGAAGCTGGTTCTATACCAGTTTCAAAAGTATTTAACCCTGTTATGTTAAATAGTTTAAAGTATTTAAATGTTAACCCTGAGGATGTAAAGCAAGTTGACGATACAAAAATACAAGATTACACAGGTCAAAGTGCTGAAGCTATACAAGTAGAGCTTCAGAATGATGGTCTGCAGCCAATTATTGTTGGTGGTGGCGGTAAAATTATTGACCAATATCCAAAAGGTCCACAAAAACTTGTGAAAGGTAATTTTGTGTTTTTAAAGACAGCAGGCGATGTAGTACTTCCAGACTTCACTAACTGGTCGTTGCGTAATGTACTTGCTTTTAAGGCATTGGCAGAGTTAGAACTTGAAGTCGTTGGAGAAGGCTTTGTAGCTAGTCAAAGCGTCTCGGCAGGTACTGTAATTTCAGATCGTTCACCGATTGTCGTGAAGCTGAAAACGCCAGCTGAAAGCTTTATCAAAGATGTAGAGGCCCCAACTGAGGGTGAAACTGAATAAAGACTGAATAGAAGCCCACTTTATTTCATACGTTGTAAAAAACAAGGTGTGATGTCGAATGAAGTGGATTTCTATCCATTCCAAAAAGCGTTTGCGTGTTTTATATGTATTGTTTATGTTTGTAGCCGTTGCGATTATTATTAGGCTTTTCTTCTTGCAAGTATTAGATCAAAAAGAACTGACAAAGAAAGCCGAAGAGAATTGGGACCGAGAAATTCCTTTTGCCAATGAGCGAGGGCATATTACTGACCGTAAGGGGAAAAATATTGTCACAAATAAGCTTGCACCAACTTTATATTTCATGCCTTCTCAAAGTAAGGATATTGAAGGTGCAGCGGCAAAAATTGCACAAGTTTTAGGTGTAGATGAACAAAAGCTTTTGGAAAAAATGAAGAAGAAAGTGTACTTAGTAAAGCTGGCACCAGAAGGGAAAAATATTCCTTATGAAAAAGCAGTTGAGTTACAAGGTATGCAAATTGAGGGATTATATAGTGGTGTCGATTATTCAAGGGATTATCCATATGGTACCCTACTATCTCGTTTTTTAGGTTTCACAGGCTATGATGCACAAGGTTTAGCGGGAATTGAATATGAATACGATAAGCTGTTACAGGCTAATTCTTCGGCTATACGAATCTTTACAGATGCGATAGGGAATAATTTACCGAATGTAAAGAGTGCCTGGAAGGCTGGTGAAGATGGCGCAACGATCGAGCTAACGATAGATGTAGATGCACAACAGGTCGTTGAACGTGAATTATCACAGGCGATGAAGCGTTATGATGCTGACCAAGCAATGGCCATTGCTATGAATCCAAACAATGGCGAAATTTTAGCATTAGCCTCATACCCTACCTTCAATCCGGCAGAATATCAAACGGTAGAGCCCGCTATCTACAATCGAAATTTACCGGTTTGGATGACATATGAGCCAGGGTCAACGTTCAAAATCATAACACTCGCCGCAGCACTGGAAGAAAATGTAGTGGATTTAGAGAAGGATACTTTTTATGATCCAGGCTATTCAATGGTTGCGGGAGCAAGATTGCGTTGTTGGAAGCGAGAAGGTCATGGATCTGAAACCTTCCTTGAAGTGGTAGAAAATTCTTGTAACCCTGGCTTTATTGAATTAGGTCAGCGAATAGGTAATGAAAAACTACTACAGTATGTTAAAGATTTTGGTTTTGGTACAAAAACAGGTTCTAACATTGCTGGTGAGGCTTCAGGGATTTTATTTTCCAAGGATGCTTTTGGACCTGTTGAGCAGGCCACAACTTCATTTGGCCAAGGGGTTGCCGTTACACCAATTCAACAAGTGCAAGCAGTAGCCGCAGCAATAAATGGGGGCAAGCTGTATACGCCATATGTTGTGAAGAAGGTTTTTAACCCTAATACTGGGGACGCTATAAAAGAGACTAAACCAGAAGTTAAAAAACAAGTTATTCGTGAGGAGACGTCTGCAAAGGTTCGAGGTGCATTAGAATCTGTTGTAGCAAAGGGCTCAGGACGTCAAGCTTACCGAGATGGATTACGAATAGGTGGTAAAACAGGTACGGCACAAAAGGTAGAGAATGGCCGTTATAAAGACGGTGAATATATCGTATCGTTTATTGGCTTCGCACCTGCGGATAATCCGCAAATTGTCGTATATGTAGCAGTAGATAACCCGAAAAAGGGAACGCAGTTTGGCGGTGTGATAGCAGCTCCAATCGTTGGTCAAATTATTGAAGATATTGCACCTTTTGTTGGCATTGAAAAATCGAAAGAACAGCTTGAAAAGGATTATCGATGGGGTGACCCAATCACTGTGAAGGTACCAAGTTTTATTGGTCAAACGAAGGACGATATTGCCAAGCAACATTATCCATTCCGCATTGTATGGCATGGGGAAGGGACTAAAATTGGCAATCAGCTGCCTGAAGTGGATAGTGTTATCAAACAAGATGGCACCATTCATCTTTATTTAGAAAACTAATTAACTTTACCTTTAAAAAATGGGAAAGAACCACTATTATTATGAAGGGTAGTAATAAATACATGAAAGTTTGTGCTTTTTTCTCCAAGAAGAAAGTGAAACAAGATTTAAAGGAGATTTTTCAATGAAACTCGCAACAACGCTTACCATTTTAGCTCTTGCTTTTATAGTAACAGTTATCCTGGCACCAATTTTTATTCCACTTCTTCGCCGATTAAAGTTCGGTCAAAGTATTCGTGAGGAGGGGCCAAAATCCCATATGAAGAAAGCTGGTACTCCAACAATGGGGGGCATTATTTTCTTAATTGCCATTATCCTCACTACTGTTGGAGTAGGTAGCTATTTAGATTTATTTACAACACAAACCATCGTATTGCTACTAGTATTAGTAGGGTTTGGGTTAATCGGCTTGTTAGATGATAGCTTAAAGGTTGTTTTTAAACGTAATTTAGGACTAACATCACTTCAAAAGCTTATTGGTCAAATTGTCATTTCAGTCTTGGCTTATTTCTTACTACATGGATCGTTTGATACATCAATTGCAATACCATTTACAGATTGGACGATCGATCTTGGTATTTTCTATGTAGCGTTTTTAATTTTCTGGCTAGTTGGCTTCTCAAATGCAGTGAATCTAACAGATGGCATAGATGGGCTTGTAGCGGGTACTGCATCCATTGCCTTTGCAGCATTTGGTGTTATTGCTCTGTTCCAAGAGCAAGCTGATATCGCCTTATTTACATTTGCAGTAACAGGTGCATTATTAGGGTTTTTACTTTTTAATGCGAATCCTGCAAAAGTATTTATGGGAGATACAGGTTCTCTAGCATTAGGTGGAGCATTAGCTATGGTCTCTGTTTTAGAAAAAGCAGAATTCTTACTGTTATTAATTGGATTAGTGTTTGTTATTGAAACATTATCGGTTATTTTACAGGTAGGTAGCTTCAAACTTCGTAAAAAACGTATTTTTAAAATGAGTCCGATTCATCATCATTTTGAATTATCAGGTTGGTCAGAGTGGAAGGTAGTACTTGTCTTTTGGTCAACAGCTTTAGCAGTAGCATTGATTGGAGTTTTATCGGAGGCGTTCTTATGAGAAATTTTACAGATTTACAACATAAAAAAGTCCTTGTTTTAGGTCTAGCTAAAAGTGGTGTGGCTGCGGCTGAGATTTTACATGAGCTTGGCGCCTTTGTGACGGTTAATGATTCAAAACCATTTGACGAAAGCCCAGATGCGCAAGGTCTATTGCAAAAGGGGATTACAGTTATTTGTGGGCGTCATCCAGAAGATTTACTAGATGAGGGCTTTGAAATAGTTGTGAAAAATCCAGGAATTCCTTATAGCAACAAAATAGTAGCAGATGCAATAAGCCGTGAAATCCCTGTTTGGACAGAAATTGAGCTTGCTTATTTAATTAGTGAAGCGCCATTTGTCGGTATTACAGGGTCAAACGGTAAAACAACTACGACAACGTTAATTTTCGACATGCTGAATAACGGTAGTTTAAAACCGTTAATTGCAGGGAATATAGGAACAGTTGCTTGTGGTGTTGCAAGAGAAGCACAAAAGGATAATGTAATTGTTACAGAGTTATCATCCTTTCAATTAATGGGAACTAAAACGTTTAAGCCGAAGATTGCTATATTAACAAATCTTTATGATGCACATCTTGATTATCACGGGACATTTGATGACTATGCTGAGGCAAAATTTGGTGTTACACGTAATCAAGATGAAAGCGACTATTTTATTTATAATGCTGATCAGCCGGTTGTTGTTGGCTATGCAACAAAATCAAAAGCTCAAAAGGTACCATTTAGTTCTAAGGGACGCACGGATGAAGGAATTAGTGCGGATGACACAACAATTTATTGGCAAGGTGAGCCGTATTTAGATCGAGCGAATATCGCTTTGCCTGGTAAGCATAACTTAGAAAACATTTTAGCAGCTGTCGCAGCTTGTATTTTAGTTGGCTGTGACAAAGCTAAAATGGAAGAAGTGCTAGCGAAATTTGGAGGCGTTCGTCACCGTACTCAATTTGTGCGTGAATGGAACGGACGGAAAATTTACAACGACTCTAAAGCAACAAATTGCTTAGCTACAAAAAGTGCTTTAGATGCATTCCAGGCGCCTGTTATTTTACTTGCAGGTGGATTAGATCGAGGACATTCGTTTGAAGAATTGCGTCCATGTATGAGCCATGTAAAAGGTGTTGTTGCCTTTGGAGAAACAGGACTACGTTTTGTAGAATTTGCAAAATCATGTGGTGTACAGCAAACTGTCATTGCCCAAAATGTTGAGGATGCAGTACACTATGCTGCGCCGATGTCAGCAGAGGGCGATGTTATTTTGCTATCTCCGGCTTGCGCAAGCTGGGATCAATATGACAGCTTTGAAATAAGAGGCGATGTTTTTATTGATGCTGTAATGAAGCTGTAACGAGCCTGTAACTATTTTAGAATATACTTGACTTGGAAGGATGGCATTACTGAGAGGGAAAGAAAGCTATTTATTGCTCGTCACAACATTGATGCTTTCAATAATCGGCATTATTTTCGTCTATTCTGCAGGTACCTATTGGAGTGCCGTTCATTATAGTGAGAAAATGCCGTTTTATATGAAGCAAAGTCTATACTTTGCCGTAGCTATTGTAGTGTTTTTAATTACTGTTCGATTAAATATTTTGAAAGAGCAGTCCTTTTGGAAAATGGCCTATATATTTTCGTTAGTTTTACTAGTCCTTGTACTTATACCGGGAATTGGACTTGTACGAAATGGTTCTCAAAGCTGGATTGGCGTAGGTCCCCTAACAATTCAGCCAGCTGAACTGGCGAAAATCACCGTCATTGTATACATGAGCCATATTTTAGCGCAGCATAAAACGGGTACGTCGATTGTTAATTGGCGGCATGGATTGATCTTATTATTGCCTGTTGTACTTATTATGCTACAGCCCGATTTTGGTTCAGTTTTTATTCTTGTTGTTTCTGTGTTTTTATTGTTTTTTGTGGCAGGCTATCCTTTAAAGCTTTATGCAATGTTTATGATTGTTGGAATTGCTGGATTAGTAGGTTTGATTGTCACAGCGCCATACCGACTAAAGCGAATTGAGGCATTTATTGATCCGTGGGTCGATCCTTTAGGAAGTGGGTTTCAGGCTGTGCAGTCGTTAATGGCTATAGGTCCGGCTGGGATTTTCGGGCATGGCTTTGGACAAAGTAGGCAAAAGTTTTTATATTTACCCGAACCACAAAATGACTTTATTTACGCAATAATCCTTGAAGAGGTCGGATTATTTGGGGGACTTGTTATTTTAGCACTTTTCGTACTGACGATTTATGCAGGCTATAAATTTGCGGTGCAGGCTAAAACAAGAACATCTTATTACGCGATCATCGGACTTGTAACAATGTTAGCCGTACAAGCATTTCTAAATATTGCAGTAGTGATTGGTTTAGTACCTGTAACAGGGGTCACATTGCCTTTTATCAGCTATGGAGGAACATCTTTAGTAACAATGTGGCTAATAATAGGTATTATTTATCAATTAGCGAAATAAATATAAAGGAGGAGTACTTTTTGGAGAAAGTAATTGACATAGAAGATCGCATACCTACGCTAAAAAAGCGACGAAAAAAGCGTACAAATCGGAAATTTATAGTGCTAATATTACTTTTCTTTATCGTGTTAGCAGTACTCCTTTATTTTCAATCTCCTTACAGTAAAATCAACAAAATTACAGTCAACGGCGCTCGATTAGTAGAAGAACAATATTATTTGAAGTCAAGTACTCTTACAACTGGGAAGTCAATGTGGGGATTTAAAGAAGGAGAGGTAGAGAAATTATTACTAAAGGATAAATGGGTGAAAGAAGCACATGTTAAACGTAATTGGCTTCAAGGCGTGGCAATAGAAATTAAAGAATGGAAAAAGGTTGCGTACTTAGCTGGTGACGGTACTTATTATCCATTACTTGAAAATGGCAAGCGCTTTGATCAAGCTGGAGATGAGATCCCGATTGATGCACCTGTATTTATCGGCATATCTGGCGAAAAGACAATTAAGAAACTTGTAAAGCAGTTAGCACAATTAAATCCAGAAGTATTAACTCTCATTTCTCAAGTCAATACTAACAGCAATAACTCAAACCCTAATGCAGTCAAGCTCTATATGAACGATGGCTATGAAGTCCGAGCTGTTATTCAAACATTAGCAGAAAAGCTAAATCATTACCCTTCACTTGTGGCACAAATTTCAAATTTGGAGAAGGGAGTTATCGATTTAGAGGTAGGCTCGTATTATCGTCCTTTCAATAATGAGTACAACCAAGCAGCTATTGATATAGATACCGATGCGGCCGACCAGGAAGTGGAAAAAGATGAAAAAGAAAAAGAATAGCAAAGAAAATTTCTTTTCAAGAAAACAATTTCAGTTGCTTATTGTTTGTGTGACTATGGGGTTTATCATTGGCTATTCCTACAACCAGGCAAAAGATAATCGAGATGCAGGTTCGACCAATCCCAAGCTTTTGGAGCAAGAGGATTCATATCGTGAGGAGTTAATTGCACAGCAAGAACGCAATAAAGAATTATCAGAAGAAGCGAATGCTATGCAGGAAAAAATTCGTAAGTATGAAAAATCATTCGTCGCTAGCAAAAAGGATTATACAAAGCTTGTTGAAGAAGCAGAGGATTTACGTTTGTTGTTAGGCGATTTAAAATCAGAAGGAAAAGGGATACGTATAACTCTTCAAGATGGTGATTACGATCCAAAATCTGCTAATCCTAATGATTATATCGTGCATGAAAGCCATATTTTTAAATTGCTCAATGAGCTTAAAATTTCTGGCGCTCAAGCAATTGCTATTAATGGTCAACGTGTTTTGGCGAATTCTTATATACGCTGTAATGGACCAGTCATTACGATTGATGGCAAGCAACATCCAGCTCCATTCGTCATCGAGGCTGTAGGAGATACAGCAACATTCAAAGCTTCCTTAAACTTAAAAGGTGGCGTTGTGGATCAATTATTAAATGACAATATTGTTGTATCATTTGAAGAAGAGCAAAAGCTAACGATGACAAAAGCAAAAGTAGAAAGTTAAACGTTTTTAATTAAAGATCTAAGGCGTAAATCTGTAAGGGGTTACGATACGTCTAGGAGGGGCTATTTTGAAAAAAAATATGTATACCCGAATAACGATCGTGCTATTTATTATCGGTTTGATGATAGCGGTACAATACAATACCATAAAGCAACCAGCTGAGCGAGATACACGAGATATTTGGGCCATAAGAGAGGAATTAGCAGAAGAAAAGCAAAGGCATTCCACATTATTAGCAGAAATTCGTTCACTTAATGAAGTAGTGGGTCGCTATGAGCAATCTGAGAAAGCAAATTTACAGTCGGCATTATATCAAACGCTGGATCGTTTAAAGCAACAGGCCGGATTAACGGAAGTGACAGGGCCCGGAGTTGTACTTCGTGTTGAACCAGCGCCCGAATTAGTAGAAATGGGGTATGAAATCAAAGAAATTTCGCCGGATTTACTAACCCAATTACTAAATGCTCTGTTTAAAAACAATGCAGCGAGTGTCTCGATAGATGGAAATAGAGTTGTCCAGACAACATCCATTCGGGACATAAATGGAAAGACGACAGTGAACAGTGTACCACTGTCCGCACCACCCTTTGAAATTTATGTTGGGACAAGCTCATTTAAGGAAGCGCAAAAAATGTACAATTCATTACAGGCTTCCACATTTATTGATTCCTTTTATTTGGACAACTTTAACTTAATAATAGAGGAACCAACAGAGCATTTAATAATTCCAGCATTTGATCAGCCATTGACAAATGATTATTTAACAGAGGTGAAAAAAGGAGAATAATATATGTGGCTACCATTTTTAGGTTTGATATTTGGACTTGCCCTCGGCTTGTTAACAAATATGCAAATACCCTCTATATATGAAAATTATCTGTCAATAGCTGTTTTAGCAGCTTTAGATACATTATTTGGCGGTATTCGTGCTCAATTACAGCAAGTATATGACGATAAAGTATTTGTATCAGGATTCTTTTTTAATATAATTTTGGCAGCGGGATTAGCCTTTTTAGGTGTGTATTTAGGAATAGATTTGTATTTAGCGGCCATTTTCGCTTTTGGAGTACGATTGTTCCAGAATATAGCAATAATTAGGCGTATTTTACTAACTAAAATAGATGAGAAACGTCACAAAAGGAACAAAAATTCCATAGAATGAGAGAAAAGTTGAGCTAAATGCTCGATTTGCTTAGACATTATGCCGAATTTACAATAGAATGAGAATAAGAGCATTTTTTCGAGGAGGTGCAGCGAATTGAATCAGCAAGATTTATATATTTCTCTTGATATAGGATCATCCTCTATCAAGGTATTAATAGGTGAAATGAGCGACGGTCAGTTACATGTAATTGGGGTCGGAAATGTAAAATCGAATGGAGTTCGAAAAGGTGCGATTGTTGATATTGATGCAACAGTTCAATCAATTCGAAAAGCAATAGATCAAGCTGAACGAATGACAGGATATCAAATTAATGAAGTCGTTTTAGGTGTTCCAGCTAACCAGACGATGTTACAGCTGGTTAAAGGTGTAGTCGCTGTAAACAGTGAAAATAGAGAAATTACAGATGATGATTTAGATAGAGTAGTAGAATCTGCACAAGTCATGTCAATACCTCCTGAACGTGAATTAGTGAATATTATTCCAAGACAGTTTATTGTGGATAATTTAGATGAGATTAAAGATCCACGAGGCATGATTGGCATCCGTTTAGAAATGGATGCCACAATGATTACTACTTCAAAAACACTTTTACACAATGTTCTACGTTGTGTAGAACGTGCAGGTCTAAGCATTCGAGAAATATATTTGCAACCATTAGCAGCAGGTTTTTTTGCATTATCGGAGGATGAAAAAAACCAAGGAACCGCGTTTGTTGATCTAGGAGGCGGTTCAACTACTATCGCAGTATTTGAAGAGGGGTTATTAACACATACAGGTGTCATTCCAATTGGTGGCGATCATATTACAAAAGATATTTCAATCGTCTTAAAAACACCAACAGAACAGGCAGAACAAATTAAACATCAATTTGGACATGCCTATTATGATGATGCATCTGATGAAGAACTCTTCGAAGTACCGGTTGTAGGGACAGATTCAACAGATCAGTACAGCCAACGCTATATTTCAGAAATAATTGGCGCTCGATTGGAAGAATTATTTGAATTAGTCATTGACGAATTAGCCCGTCTAGGTGTTAGAGATTTACCAGGTGGTGTTGTTTTGACTGGAGGCGTTGCAAAGCTTGACGGTATTGCTCAACTGGCACGTCAGATACTGCAAACTCGTGTTAGAATATATACACCTGACTATATTGGCGTTAGAGAGCCTTCATTTACGACGGCAGTTGGACTTATTCGTTACGCCTATTTAGAAGATGATTTTTATGGAAAAAGTGCTATTACGCAACCTATTGAATATGCAGTTGTAGGATCTCCTGCAGCCACACCTAAAAAGCAAGAATATGCTACACCTTCAGAACCAAAAGGAAGCGTAATCGGAAGAGCAAAAAAATTATTTGATAAGTTTTTTGATTAACTTGAATGCGTAATGAATGATACAGAGTCGAGTTACCGTGGGAGGAAAAAGAAATGTTAGAATTTGATACAAGTGTTGATCAACTTGCAGTAATAAAAGTCATTGGTGTTGGTGGCGGCGGTAACAACGCTGTCAATCGAATGATAGAACATGGTGTACAAGGTGTTGACTTTATCGCAGTAAACACAGATGCACAGGCCTTAAATTTATCGAAGGCAGAAATAAAGTTACAAATTGGTACAAAACTTACACGTGGATTAGGTGCAGGTGCTAATCCTGAAGTAGGGAAAAAAGCTGCAGAAGAGAGCCGTGAACAATTAGAGGAAGTTCTTCGTGGTGCAGATATGGTATTCGTTACAGCTGGAATGGGCGGAGGAACTGGTACTGGTGCCGCACCAGTAATCGCACAAATTGCTCGCGATTTAGGAGCTCTTACAGTCGGTGTTGTAACTCGTCCATTTACGTTTGAAGGTCGCAAACGACAAACACAAGCTATCGGTGGTATCGGTGGCATGAAAGAGTCAGTTGATACTTTAATCGTTATTCCGAACGACAAGTTATTACAAATTGTCGATAAATCTACACCAATGCTAGAAGCATTCCGTGAAGCAGATAATGTTTTACGACAAGGTGTACAAGGTATTTCAGATTTAATTGCAACGCCAGGTCTTATTAACTTAGACTTTGCAGACGTAAAAACAATTATGTCTAACAAAGGTTCAGCGTTAATGGGTATTGGTATTGCTACAGGTGAAAACCGTGCTGCAGAAGCGGCTAAGAAGGCTATTTCAAGTCCTTTACTTGAATCATCAATTGATGGCGCAAAAGGTGTCCTTATGAACATTACTGGTGGCTCAAATCTTAGCCTATTTGAAGTACAAGAGGCTGCTGATATTGTAGCATCAGCATCAGATGAAGAAGTAAATATGATTTTCGGTTCTGTTATTAACGAAAATCTAAAAGATGAAATTATCGTGACAGTAATTGCAACTGGTTTCTCAGAGGAAGCTTTACAGCAACAGCGTAATGCTCCACGACCGACGTTAAATACAAACAGACAAGCTACACAACAACAGCAAGCTCCGATTCGTGAGCACCGTCAAGAAGTGCATGTGCAGCAAGAACAACCACGTCAAAATCAACAAAATTATGTACAGGATGACACGCTTGAAGTACCAGCATTTTTACGCAATCGTAAAAATCGCGGATAAGTCAGCATCCAAACTTTAAAAAGCTCGTATTTTACATTATGTGAAATACGAGCTTTTTCTGTTGTTGAAAACTAGTATGTTATGAATGTTGTTGCTCTTTATCTGTTCCAGGCTACATGTTTTCCTTGGTGGCGAGCATCAAGCCGCTTCCTTCATAGGGGTGTCGCTGTCGCACAGATAAAACAATTACTGACGCTTCACTTTAGCACAGATACCATTTATTGTTGAAGTTTTATTAGTGCCACGCCAGAAGATACATTCTATGTAAAGTAGTTGATTGGAGTGGAAACTGGTCGACACCTCGGGAATCAGCGATAGAGGAACGAAGGCTAAAAGCAACACATCCTGTGATAACGCCTTCGTGACCAACATCGTGTTGGCCCGAGACCCTGCAGCGAAGCGGCTCATCGAACGCTCCCAGGAAGCTGCTCTGCGCGAAAGCGAAGCGGCAGCAACAACAAATGTTTTAACTGTGCGAAAGCGAAGCGACAGCAACAAAGCGCCTAGTTGGAACGGAAATCAACCTCTCGTTTTGGAAAAAAGCCATATACTTTAGTTAATATGACAGTATAATTTCATTGATATTCCCCTGATTATTTTCAGTGACTTAAAAATTAATTATGTTCAAATGTGTAAGGAAAGGATGTATTTTGTCAAAACATTTTTATGAAATGATGCGATTGTTTGACAATATTTGTGGGTGTAACATGCTAACTTTGTAAGTAGGAGGCGGCTGTTATGTATGGAGAATGGCTGGTGCTCATTAATACACTTTTTAATCTAGCGATACTTACGTTTACAGCGAGAGTAACAGGGGTTTTGGTAAAGAACACGAGATTATTAATGAGTTCTATTTGTAGTAGTTTTGTAGCTGTAATAGGTGGTCAAATGCTGTTAATGACGATACTGAGCTTTATCTTACTAATCGGCATAGCTTTTCGTTTTAAGATTCGAAGTTTTCAAAAGCAAGGACCGATTGTTTTAACAGCAACAATCATTATTGGTGGATTATTAACAGCGTTACAACCGTATTTAAAAAATCTTTCTGCTGTCCATTTTATAATTATTTGCCTACTATTAGCGGTTGGTAATCTTGTTGCTTTTTATAAGCAATGGGGATTTGTAAAGCTTGAGCGGTTAAGTGGTCAGTTTGTGTTTGATACGAATTTAAAAATTTTTGATATCACGATACCGCTTTCTGCATTTGTAGATACAGGGAATCAAGCAATTGAACCACTATCAGGAAAACCTGTTCATTTTGTCTCTTATGCAGCATTACGATCACATTTACCAGAAGCATTTTGCAAATCATTGTTAGAATGGCAAGAAACTGATCCGTATAATGTATCCATGTTTTCAGAAGATTATCAGCGTTATATTCGATTTATTCATGTCAATACAGTGCAACAGCAGTCGGTTGTACTAGGTTTCCGCTTTGATGAGTGGCATATACAAGGGGAGTGCTCACAAGTGAAAACGAATGAATATATCGTATTAACAAAAAAGGCTAAAAATTTTCCGCACAGCACAGCAGCAATTTTACATTTTTCAGCGCTTTCAAATAACTCATAGAGGGGGAGAACTATTGCTTCTTAGGCTACTTGCTAGCTTGAAAAAATTTTGGAGTAAGTTTCGGAGTCGTGAAACGTACTATATAGGGGGAAATGATTCATTGCCAGTGCCATTAAGTCGAGAAGAAGAAGTTACAGTCATTGCATCCTTTATGAATGGTGATTTAAGAGCTAGAGATACACTAATTGAACGTAATTTGCGTCTTGTTGTTTATATTGCTAGACGTTTTGATAATACGGGAACACCGATTGAGGATTTAATAAGTATTGGCTCGATCGGTTTAATTAAGGCGATTGAAACGTTCAATACTGATAAAAATATTAAGCTTGCCACATACGCATCACGTTGTATTGAAAATGAAATTTTGATGCATTTACGTAAAACAAGTCGCATGAAGGGTGAAGTTTCATTAGATGAACCATTAAACTCAGATGCTGATGGAAATGAATTGTTATTGTCTGATATTTTAGGAACGGAAGAGCATATTATTTTAGACAATGTAGAGAAGAAAATTGAGCGTCAACACATGTTTCATGCGATTAATTTACTAGGCGCACGTGAAAGATATATTATGGAATGTCGTTTCGGCCTCAATGGAAAAATTGAAATGACTCAAAAAGAAGTTGCTGATCATTTAGGTATTTCGCAATCATATATTTCCCGATTAGAGAAGAAAATTATTCAAGATCTACGTGAAAATTTGAATCAGCCAATATCTTAGAGAGGGAAATTTACCCTACCTAAAATTGGTCGTAGCTTTTGTGCATATTCTCGTTTCTCTCGGACAAACTGATGTAACGGTTTAGTCAGAGAATAACATCCGGAGGAATCGAATATATGCGAACTAAAGTAGATCTTTGCGGCTTAGATACATCGACTTTGCCAATTTTAAAGCACGAGGAAATGAAGGAACTATTTATTCGTTTACAAGCTGGAGAAACTGAGATTAGGGAAGAGCTTGTAATGTGCAATTTAAGGTTAGTGCTCAGTATTGTCGGTAGATTTGCCTATAGGGGTGAACAGGCAGATGATTTATTTCAGGTAGGCTGTATTGGCCTCATGAAAGCCATTGATCATTTTGATTTGAAGCATAATGTACGATTTTCAACATATGCTGTTCCAATGATCATAGGTGAAATTCGTCGCCATCTGCGTGATCATCATGCATTGCGTGTTTCTCGCTCTCTAAGAGATATTGCATATAAGGCAATGCAGGCAAAAGAGCAATGGATAACCGATAATTTACGAGAACCAACGATTGAAGAAATTGCTGAAATGATTGACATGAAAAAGGAAGATGTTTTATTTGCTTTAGATGCCATTCAAGACCCAGTTTCCTTACAGGAGCCTATTTATTCAGACGGCGGAGACGCTGTTTATATGATGGATCAATTACGTGATGATGATGTATCAGAAGATCAATGGGTTGCCTACGTGTCGGTAAAGGAAAGTTTACAAAAGTTAGATGATCGACAACAAATGATTGTTGCAAAGCGTTTTTATTACGGTGAGACACAAACTGAAATTGCAAAAGAATTGGGGATCTCTCAAGCGCAAATTTCACGTCTTGAAAAAAATGCAATTGAAACAATGCAGAAAGATTATAAGTAAAACACAATGCGCACCCGAGTTCTCGGTGCGCATTTTATTTATAACAAAATGTGAGTGATTTCCGTTCCAGGCTACTCGTTTTGTTGCTGTCGCTACGCTTTCGCACAATTAAAACATTTGTTGTTGCTGTCGCTACGCTTTCGCACAGATAAAACATTTGCCGCTGATGCTTCGCTTTCGCGCGGAAAACATCCGCTCCGTGCAGGTTCTCGCTGTCCCGCTTTCCATGGGAGTCGAGTAGCCTTCCACTACAATCAATGATAGTGTAGGACTTTTAATTTATGTATTCTACAATGAACGCTATGCTACTTACTATAATCGAACAGAATAGAGAATGTTATTGATATCTGCTGTCGCTTTGATTATGCATTTAAATATTTATTACAATGTTATACTTTCGCATATTATCACTATAAATTAGAGAGTGACGTGCTAGAAGAAACATACTAAATGAATGAGTTGATTGTAGTGGATACTGAGCGACTCCTTGGGGATTAGCGATAGAGGAACGAAGGCTAAAAACATCACGTCCTGTGATAACGCCTTCGTGACCAACATCGTGTTGGCCCGAGACCCTGCAGCGCAGCGAATGTTTTCTGTGCGAAAGCGTATTGTAACGAAGCGGCTCATCGGACGCCCCCAGGAAAGCGCTCATTCGGATCGGAAATCAACCACACGTTTTGCCAAAGAGTCAAATTAAATTAAATAATGACAGTTTTACAACATTTACTTGATCATTTCATTTTCATTTAAACAACAATCAACACATAAATATAAAGTGAAAACATAGTTTGTTGAGATAAAAACGATGTTGAGAGTAATTGATTTAGGAGGGATAAAATGCGTTTCTCGATGTTACAGCAAAAAGAAGTAATTGAAGCAGGGAATGGACGCTTTTTAGGATTTGTGGTAGATGCAGAGGTATCCAAAGAAACAGGCTATGTAACGGCTTTTATGATTGCAGAGCCCCGAAAATATTTAGGGCTATTTCGCGGGGAAGAATCGGTTAGGAAAGTGTATATGAAAGATGTACTTGTAGTTGGAAAGGATGTCATTTTAGTGAAAGCAATATCCTAAAAGACAAAATTATTATGCATATTAAAAATCTAAGCATTTTAAAGCGTTGTCAGGGTAAAATGTACTTTCACATAGGTCAGGCTATTCATTGATAATTCAAGCATTGCTTGTTACAATATAAGAAACTATTGTTGTAAAGTTGGGAAAAACATTGACAAAAATCTTAACAAATTTGAAGAAAATTAATGATCTTATACAAGCAGCAAAAAAACGTGCAAATCGTGAAGCAGAGAAAGTTCAAATTATTGCAGTGACAAAAGAAGTTTCTGTAGAAAGAACACAAGAAGCAATTGATGCAGACCTTATTCATTTAGGAGAGAACCGTCCAGAAGGCTTAAATCGTAAAACTGAAGCGATTCAAACTGATGTACATTGGCATTATATCGGTTCTTTACAGACACGTAAGGTCAAACAGGTCATTAACAGTATCGATTATTTACATTCACTAGATCGTTTAAGTTTAGCGCAAGAAATTGAAAAAAGAGCAGACAAACCTGTTAAATGCTTTGTACAAGTTAATGTATCGGGCGAAGAGTCAAAACATGGTTTATCGATTGAAGAAATCCTACCTTTTATTGAATCATTAAAAAGTTTTACAAAAGTTCAGGTTGTTGGTTTAATGACGATGGCACCGAATACAGATGAGGATACAATTATTCGCTCTGTTTTTAAGCAATTAAAACAATGTCAACAGCAAATAGCCGAGCAAGGATTCGCACATGCACCTTGTACCGAGTTATCAATGGGCATGTCTAATGACTTTGAAATTGCGGTAGAAGAAGGGGCTACATTTGTACGAGTTGGAACGGCTCTTGTTGGAAATGAAAGAGGGGAACAGGATGAGCATGAAAAATAAAATTAAAAATTTCTTTTATCTTGAGGAAGAAATAGAAGAAGAAATCACTCAAGCTCCTATTCAACAGCAGCAACCCGTACAACAACAGCAACAGATCCAATCGGTGAAACCTAAAAAACTTATGAAGGAGCGTAAGGCACCGGTTCAGGAAATTTTTCCGCAAAGTACAACACCTACAAACAATATTGTTAGTTTGCAGGCAGCAATGAATTCTAAAGGTGCAAAAGTTGTATTAGTTGAACCTAGAGTTTATGCCGAAGCGCAGGACATTGCAGAACATTTAAAAAATAGACGTGCAACGATCGTCAATTTACAACGAATTGAGCGAGAACAAGGTGTACGAATTATTGATTTTTTAAGTGGCACAGTGTATGCACTCGGCGGTGATATTCAAAGAATCGGTAAAGACATTTTCCTATGCACACCTGAAAATGTAGAAGTATCTGGCGAAATTTCGAATTTTATTTTAGACGATAATTAATAGCGAGGATTGTAGTTTATATGACATTTTATTTAATCTTGAAGTATGTGTCTATAGCATTTTATGTATATTCACTAATGCTAGTTGCATATGTGTTAATGTCCTGGGTGCCTGCTGTTCAAAATACATCAGTTGGACGTATTTTAACAAAATTATGTGAACCATATCTCGGAATTTTCAGAAAGTTTATTCCGCCAATCGGCATGATTGATATTTCACCTATCGTAGCAATATTTCTTCTTAACTATATTCAAAAAGGACTTTTTATTGTTATTTTAAAAATTTATGAAATGTTTATTTAAAAAAAATCCTCACGAACGGTGGGGATTTTTTATTTATGGGGAATACTACATTTAACAAAAATGGTTGCTTTATTATTTAGTCATTATTCCTAGAATGCCTAAGTGTGAGTATAGATTAGTGTTCTGGCATTACTAAAGCAAATCCAACTGAATTTAAGGAACAATACTAAAATTAAAAAGTATTGTTGGTATGAAAGGCATCCCTAATATAATTACATATATTTTTACTTATTCACTAAAAGTTGAGGTGGCATTAGTTTAAACGTAATGTTGATTTGAGTGATGGGTGCCGCTATATCTATTATTAAATATAACAATTTTTTGTTGATATTTTGCAGAATATACTCATTTTACTGATTGTAGCGTAGGGCTACTCGACTCCCGCGGGAAAGCGAGGCAGACGAGACCCTGCACGGAGCGTAGTGGAGGAAGCGGTTCGAAGCTCGCCCGCAGCGGAAATCAGAGCCCCCTAATTAATTTGTATGTTCAAAAAAGGATAACCAATATTTTCTGATATAAAGCCAAAAAATACCGATAAAATTGTGCTAGTAAATGAGAGATAATAAAGGTGGAGTAAATATGGAGCATTTAATACAGCATTTTAGAAAAGATGAAAAGCCTTTTATTGAACAGGTTGTGAGCTGGCAACATGAGGTAGAGGATCGATACGCTCCAAAACTTACTGATTTTCTAGATCCTCGTCAACGTTTTATTGTTACATCGATTATTGGACAATATGACACATTGAAAACAACTAATGCTGGGCTCTTTGATAATGCAGAAAGACAACGCATGTTGATTTATCCAACTTATTATGAGCCTGTGGAAGAAGATTTTCAGCTTACCGTATTTACGATTCAATACCCTATGAAATTTGTTCAACTACGACATCCTGATGTACTTGGAGCTTTATTATCTTTAGGACTGAATCGTGGCAAATTCGGTGATATTCGTGTGAATGAACAGCTAGTACAATTTGTAGTAGCGAATGAGGTAGCGGAATATGTACGCTTACATTTAACAGGCATCGGCAAAGTAAAGGTACATGTAGAATCGATGAAAGAGACAGAGGCACTGCTACAAAACGAGGAAGAGTGGTTAGAAGAATCTCATACTGTTTCCTCTATGCGTTTAGATGTTATTATCTCAACGGTATTAAAAACTTCTCGCCAGAAGGCACAAGCATTAATAACAGGTAAAAAGGTACGTGTAAATTGGACTGAACGGGATACAGTTGCGTTTGAATTACAAGAAGGAGACATTTTATCTGTACGTGGAAGTGGTCGAATAAAAATTATGATGACGGAAGGTCGTACAAAAAAAGATAAAATTCGATTACAAATCGGTCGATTGACCCAAAAAAGCTGAAAATCAAGTAAATTTCATTAATTTTTACTGCTAAGTTGTTGGAACAATTGTATAATAGAAAGTATGAATGTACATGTAAAGGAGAGAAGGATCGTATGCCGTTATCACCTATTGATATACATAATAAGGAGTTTACTAAATCCTTCAGAGGTTATGCTGAAGATGAAGTAAATGAATTTTTAGATCAAATTATTAAAGACTATGAGATTTTGTTACGGGAAAAGAAGGAAGTAGACAGACAACTGGAGATTTCCTTAGAACAAGCGAGACATTTTAATTCTTTAGAAGAAACGTTACAAAAGTCAATTGTTGTTGCGCAAGAGGCAGCTGACGAAGTACGAAGAAATTCTCAAAAAGAAGCTAAACTCATTGTAAAAGAAGCAGAAAAAAATGCTGATCGTATTATTAATGAGGCTTTAACGAAGGCTCGTAAAGTAACAATTGAAATTGATGAGCTGAAAAAGCAATCAAAAGTATTCCGTAATCGTTTTAAAATGCTAGTAGAGGCACAGCTTGATTTACTAAATGCAGATGACTGGGATCATTTGCTACAATATGATATTGACCTTACTGAAATTCAAGCATCTGTCGAAGAAGCACAAGAAGCTGATCAAGTTTAATCTATATAATTGTAGACATTGGGCTGCAATAAGTGAAACTTGACGTGATTGTATGATTTTCATATACTATGGTAATAGTAATTATTTTGAACACATATGCAAACAGGCAAAGACGAAGACAGTATTTGTTAGGCGTAGTTAAGCGATTTGGGGATAGTGTGAGCCCAAACATGCAAATAACAATGAACATCACTTCGGAGCTAAATAACTGAATGTAGTAAGTTATTTCGTAGTGCACGACGTTAATGTGCTTTAAGTGGTAGTACAATTTTGTGCTACAATTAGGGTGGTACCGCGAGTATAAGCTTCTCGTCCCTTTCAGGGATTGAGAGGCTTTTTTATGTTCAAATGACGGTTGGCTTCATTTCTTTTAATGTGAAATTCTGTGTTTGAACTTAACTTCCATTGTTAAAACGTGTTGATTTTGCTAACAACTAGACTTGAGGACATTTCTCGAAATGTATCTATGTAGCGCCAAGCCGGAACGGAAATCAATCTCACGTTATAATAATATGCCTAATAACTGTCGTAAGTGTATGAGCGCCTATGAGCATTTGTTTGTTGTTTGTAAACATAAAGGAGGAATTGAAAATGGTTGAGTACAAAGATACTTTATTAATGCCAAAAACAGATTTCCCAATGCGTGGAAACTTACCGGCAAATGAACCGAAGATGCAAGAAAAATGGGACGAAATGGACATTAATAAATTGCAGATGGAGCGTACAGAAGGACGTCCAGAATATGTGTTGCACGATGGACCTCCATATGCAAATGGTGATATCCATATCGGTCACGCTTTAAATAAAGTGCTGAAAGATATGATTACGCGTCATCGCTCTATGAATGGTTACCATGTAAACTATATTCCAGGTTGGGATACTCATGGTTTACCAATTGAGCAAGCACTTACGAACAAAGGTGTAAAGCGCAAAGAAATGTCTGTTGCTGAATTCCGTAAATTATGTGAAGAGTATGCTTACGAGCAAATTGACAATCAACGTACACAATTCCGCCGTTTAGGTGTTCGTGGTGATTGGGAAAATCCATATATTACATTAAAGCCTGAATTTGAAGCACGTCAAATCGAAGTATTCGGTAAGATGGCTGAAAAGGGCTATATTTATAAAGGTTTAAAACCAGTTTACTGGTCTCCATCATCTGAATCTGCACTGGCAGAAGCGGAGATTGAATATCAAGATGTTAAATCGCCTTCTATTTATGTAAGCTTTGCGCTTAAAGATGCTAAAGGTGTAGTTCCAGCAGATGCTAAAATGATCATTTGGACAACAACGCCTTGGACGCTTCCAGCGAACTTGGGGATTTCTGTAAACCCTGAATTTATTTATGTTGTTGTGGCAGTTGCAGATAAAAAATTCATCATTGCAAAAGAATTATTAGAAAAAGTTGCTAACGAACTTGAATGGGAAGCATATGAAGTTGTGCAAGAAGTTAAAGGTGAAGCGTTAGACCGAGTTGTTGCACAGCATCCATTCTATGACCGTGAATCTCTTGTAATGGTTGGAGAGCACGTAACTGCTGAAGCGGGTACTGGCTGTGTTCATACAGCACCAGGACACGGTGAAGATGACTATCATATTAGTAAACAATATGGTCTACCAATTCTTAGCCCAGTTGATAATAGCGGCTGCTATACTGATGAAGCACCTGGTTTTGAAGGTGTATTCTATAATGATGCCAACAAATTAGTCACTGAAAAATTAAAAGAAGTAGGCGCTTTAGAAAAGCTTAATTTCTTTACACACTCATATCCACATGACTGGCGTACGAAAAAACCAGTTATTTATCGTGCAACACCACAATGGTTTGCGTCGGTTGATGCATTCCGTGATGAGTTACTAGGGGCTGTAAAATCAACAACATTTACACCTGCTTGGGGTGAAACTCGTCTTTATAATATGATTCGTGACCGTGGAGACTGGGTAATTTCACGTCAGCGTGCATGGGGCGTGCCAATTCCAATTTTCTATGCTGAAAATGGAGAGCCAATTATTACACCAGAAACAATTGCTCATATCTCAGCTTTATTCCGTGAACATGGGTCAAATATTTGGTTCCAAAAAACAGCTAAAGAATTATTACCTGAAGGCTTCACACACTCTGGTAGCCCGAACGGTGAATTTACAAAAGAAAACGATATTATGGACGTTTGGTTTGACTCAGGCTCTTCTCACCAAGGTGTGCTAGTAGAACGTGGTATGAAGTATCCAGCTGATCTATATTTAGAAGGTTCTGACCAACACCGTGGATGGTTTAACTCATCATTAATTACTTCTGTAGCTATTAATGGCTATGCACCATATAAGGGACTATTAACACATGGTTTCGTTCTAGATGGTGAAGGTCGTAAGATGAGTAAGTCTTTAGGGAATGTCATTATCCCGAAGAAAGTGATGGACCAATACGGAGCAGATATTCTTCGTTTATGGGTTGCTTCTGTAGATTATACAGCAGACGTTCGTATCTCAATGGATATGTTGAAGCAAGTTTCTGAAGTTTATCGGAAAATCCGTAACACATTCCGTTTCTTACACGGAAATGTAGCTGATTTTGATGCGACAAAAGATCGTGTAGCATATGCAGATCTTCGTGAAATGGATCAATACGTTTATATGCGCTTACAAGATGTTTTAAAAACTGTTCGTGCTGCATATGATCGCTATGATTTCGCGGCTGTGTATCATGCAGTGAATAACTTTGTTGCTGTAGAATTATCTTCATTCTATTTAGATATTGCAAAAGATGTTGTGTACATCGAAGGTCATGACAACAAAGACCGCCGTGCGATGCAAACAGTTATTTATGACACATTAATGACGTTAGTAAAAGTAATGTCACCAATTATCCCTCACACAAGTGACGAAATGTGGTCTTACTTACAAGCTCAAGGTGTTGTAGAAGAGGTATCTGTACAATTAACAGACTTCCCAGAGGTAGATGAACATGAAAACTACGAAAGTCTACGTGAAAAATGGGTAAAAATTATTGATGTTCGTGATGATGTTTTAAAAGCATTAGAGGAAGCTCGTAATGCAAAAACAATCGGTAAATCACTTGAAGCGAAAGTGACAGTTTATGCGAAAGAAGATGTGGCAGCATTATTAAATGATGCAAGCATTAATTTTGCGCAGCTTTCAATTGTTTCTGCCTTTGAAGTAGCATCAATAGAAGCTGCACCAGCAGATGCATTAGCTCTAGAACATGCTTCCATCGTTGTAGAAAAAGCAACAGGTGAAAAATGTGAGCGTTGCTGGTCAATTTCTGAAACAGTCGGTTCAAATGAAGCACATTCTACAGTGTGCGCGCGTTGTGCAGAAGTTGTAGAAACGTATTACGCTTAATGTAAAAATAAGAATCTGCATTCTATGCAATTAATAACGCAAGTCTCCTTGATGATGGGGGGCTTGCGTTTTTTATTTTGTCACCTGAGGTCTAGCAGATTCTTTTTTTGTCATGGAGTGATTTCTTAGAAATTTAAATGACTATTTAAATAATATTTCTTGTGTATTGCGGTAGTCGGTTGGGGATATACCGACATATTTCTTAAATGTAAGGCTGAAATAATTAGGTGTGTTGAAGCCACAGATGAAGGAGATCTTTTCAATGGTGTAATCGTATTTTCGCAAATACGGTAGTGACTTGATGATACGTGTAAAAGCTACATAATCAACAAAATTGCGGCCAATTTCTTTTTTAAACAATCTGCTAAAATGAGTAGCACTAAAATTGCTATATTTGGCAACGTCACTGATCACAAGTTGTTCATCATAGTGCTCCTCGATATATTGGATAGCTTTTTGGAGCTGTTCTTGCTTTGTTAAATCCTCATAAAACCGTACATGAACACTATGAACAGGAGGTTTCCTTCGAGCCTTTCGAGCTTGGCTATAGGATTCCTTTACTTGCATGGCGTCTTGAAAAACGCCACCAATCCCCATAAAAAGATGGATGCAATAATCTTTTTTTAACGTTTCAATAACCTCAAGTAAACAAGCTACCCCCTCCGACCAATGCTTAAATGATGTGTATTCATTAGGAATGCGCATAAGCAACAGTAAATAACGTTCAAAATGTAAAAAAGATATAGGTACTTTATTAGCAAAGATTTGGTGAAACACATTAGTGATCACACTGCCCGCATCATGAGGGTAAGGTCGATCTTCATTCACATCTATATAACCCTGGATTAAAAACACGATATTTGGGATACAATGTCTCGATAAAAAAGAGGAAGATTGGATTATTTCCTGCTCACTTTCAACCTCTCCACGTATTAGTCGTTTTAAAAAAGCTTCTCGGAATGGCGAAGTATGGTCTTGCGAAATTTGCTGCGATAACTCAAGCATTGTAAGAGTACTTGCTTGTTTAGCTTGATAGGACGTATAAAGCTTTTTAACAATTCGTAGAAATTTTGCTTTCTGTAACGGTTTGATGAGAAGTGCAGTCAAGTTTAGTTCAATGGCTATACCAGTTGAGTAGGAAAGGTGTTCTGCAACAATAGGGACAATTATACTATTAGGATAATTTCTTTTTAACCGGTTTATCTTTACCCAATCAAATAAACGGTTAATTTCATAGACAACAATAGCAGAAATCTCTGTTTTAGGTTCTTCGCAATTAAGAAAAGTATTAGGTAGGAATTCTTCTAGCCAGTAGCTCATTTGTTGTTGTTCATATGAATTTTCAATGTACCAAACAATATTTAAAATGCTAACATCACCCTTCTATTATAAATGGGGAATAATAAAAATATTTTAACTTAAAATAGCATTTATTTGTACTAATACAGCAATATTTTGTAACTATTTTATAGATTAAATAGAATAAAATAATTGTAGTAAATAATAATTTGAAATTTCAGATAATTATTTACTGAAACAAGAAGGGAGAGCTGAAATATGGCAGAAGTAGGGAGTCATGATTATGAATATGTGGAAGCTGGAACTATCGATGTAAAGGATCTTCCACCACTAGATGCAACTACTAACAAAATTATGAAAGACGAGTTTACTACAGGTTTTAGTTTAACGGTATTTTATTTCATTTTAATTTTTAGTATTCCGGTTATGAACTGGTTCGCTCCAGAGCTTGCTTTCAAGAAAATTTTGGGCGGTATGACAGTGACATGGTTTGTGACAACTGTCGTGATGATGGTAATGGCTTTTATTATTGCGTATGTGCATACAACATTGTACGAGAAGCGCCTTAAGAAATACGAAATACTGAATAAGTAGTTTTAGCTAAGGGGGATATGTAGAATGATGAAAGCTCTATTAGAACCGAAGATGTTAATGACTATTGCTTTAATGGGGACAATTGTATACATTACGTATTTAACGAAAAGAAATGCAACAGCATCAGATTTCTTTGTTGGGGGACGAAGTTTTGGATGGTTTACAAATGGTTCGGCAATTGGGGGAGACTATTTAAGTGCTGCTACATTTCTCGGGATAGCCGGTTTGACTTTCCAATTAGGGTATGACGGTGCTTACTATGCATTTTGCTTCTCCATTGGATTGACGTTGCTAGCTATTTTTGTGGCAGGCCCGCTAAGACGATTTGGAGCATTTACCGTTGCTGATTTTTTAGCTTATCGTTTTCATAGTAGACGAGCTCGGCTAGTAGCGGTAGCTGTGGTTTTGGCGATTTCTGGTTTTTATGCAGCGCCACAATTATTAGGGGCGGCACAAATTTTAAGTATGTTTTTCGGGACTTCATATGAATTCGGCATTATCTTTACATGTATTGTAATGGTTTTCTATGTAGGAATAGGCGGCATGAAAGGAACAACAATCAACCAAGCTTTAGAGCTTTGGATTCGCCTCGGAGCGTTTGTTGTTATGTTGATTGCGGCAATGTATAGTGGTTTGCATTACGATAAGATTTTAGCTGCTATTAATTCATTCAGCGGTCCTATTACAGGAACATCACCATATGCCTTAGATGAAAATAATGTTAATTTTGATGGTGCTGCTTGGACGGGAACAGGTTTCTATTTCCCAACATTTTGGCAAACTATCAGTATGACAATTGGTTTAGCGCTAGGTACAATTGGTCTGCCACATATTCTACTAAGATTTTATACGAATCCAAGTGCGAAGGCGGCTCGTAAATCGGCATTGATGGCGATAGGAATTGCAAGTACGTTTTTCTTATTAGCGGTATACTTAGGTGTTGTAGGTCGTTCTATTTTTATCTCGGGTACAGCAAGTGAGGAAGTCATGCGTGATCTAGTGCTTGGTGGGAACAATATGGTGATTCCTACAACAGCACTTGCACTAGGAGGTAAATGGCTGCTTGGACTAGTCATAGCAGGTGCGTTTGCGGCCATATTCTCAAATTTATCAGGGTTATTTATTACAAGCTCAGGCGCATTAGCCCATGATTTATATGCAAGCGTTATGAAAAAGGATATTACAGAAAAACAACGAGTAGTTGCAGGGAAAGTAGCCATCGTTTTATTAGGTATTTTATATGGAGCATTGGGTTTACTAGTTAAGGATGCATCCATTGGCCATTTAGTGGCACTTGCTTTTACTGTTGCGGCGAGTACATTTACACCAATATTTATTTTAGGTATTTGGTGGAGAGGAATGACAGAAAAAGGAGCAATTGCGGGTTTACTCATTGGTCTTGGTGTATCGATGTGGATGATTTTTCTTCCAGGAACATTACCAAGCTTCTTACAATTTAAAATCCCAGGTATCATCACAGTACCTGTAGGATTCTTATCCGTTATTATTGTGTCATTATTAGATCGAAAAGTACCGGCTGATGTCAATGATTTCATGAAGCGTGTGCATTCAAAAGAGTCTGAAATAGCCTGAAACGGTATAATTTTGAATAAAAATTGATAAGCTATTGCCATTACTTATGAAATGATGGTGATAGCTTTTTTATGGCTGGAAGTTGACGGCGGAAAAAGAGCGGTCGACGGATAGAACTGTCAGAGTGACAGAAGAAAGACAGGCCGACGGATTGAACAGCCAGAGCTACGGAAAGAAAAGCCGAAGCGACGGAAAGCACACCCAAATCAAAGCAAAAATCAACCCTACAATATGGTGATGACTCATATTTTCATGCTATATTAGTTATTCTGAGATGGCTGTTATGGTAGAATAGGTTAGATGTTGAGCGAACGGAGGAGTGTCTGTGTATAAATATTATGGATTGGCCGCATTCGTGATTCTTTTAGATCAATGGACAAAGTGGCTAATTGTGAAAAATATGGAGTTTGGTGAACGAATTTCAGTATGGGATCCATGGTTTGGGATATTGTCTCATCGAAATAGAGGAGCAGCATGGGGAATGTTAGAAGGCCAAATGTGGTTGTTTAGCATTATCACGATAGGTGTTATTTGTGCCGTTCTATACTTTTATCATAAAGAGGCTAAAGGTAAACCGATTTTTCAAGTTGGCCTAATGCTTTTATTAGGTGGAGCTATAGGGAATTTTATTGACCGTATATTTAGAGGTGAAGTGGTCGATTTTGTAAGTGTATTAATTCCAGTAATTAATTATGATTTCCCAATCTTCAATATTGCGGATGCCGCTTTAACAATGGCGGTAGTAATATTAATGATTGGCATAATAATGGAAGATAAAAAAGGAAAGAAACAGGTGAAATAATGACGCAAGTATCATATACAATGGAAGAACAACAAAAGGGAGAGCGCATTGATAAGGCGCTTTCGAGTGTGCAATCAGAGTGGTCGCGTACACAAATTGGTAATTGGATTACTGATGGAATTATTAAAGTAAATGGAGAGACTGTAAAGGCGAAGTATAAGGTAAAAGTAGGGGATGTTGTAGAAATCGATGTACCTGAAGCGGAACCATTAGATGTCATTGCTGAAAACTTAGATCTTGATATTGTTTATGAGGATGCGGATGTCCTTGTTGTAAATAAACAAAAGGGTATGGTTGTCCATCCAGCGCCTGGACATATGACGGGTACACTCGTTAATGGTTTAATGTATCATTGTAAGGATTTATCGGGTATCAATGGCATTATGCGTCCGGGAATTGTGCATCGTATAGATAAAGATACATCAGGATTATTGATGGTGGCTAAAAATGATGCAGCTCATGAATCGTTAGTGAATCAGTTAGTTAATAAAACAGTGACACGTAAATATACTGCGCTCGTTCACGGGCATATTGCACATGATAAAGGAACAATTGATGCACCTATTGGTCGAGACCAAAAAGATCGTCAAAAACAAGCAGTTGTCGACAACGGTAAGCATGCAGTAACCCACTTCCAAGTTATCGAACGCTTTGGCGACTTTACTCTAGTAGAGTGTCGTTTAGAAACAGGACGTACGCACCAAATTCGTGTTCATATGAATTATATTGGATTCCCACTTGTTGGTGACCCAAAATATGGACCAAAGAAGACAATTGACTTTGGTGGACAAGTATTACACGCAGGAGTATTAGGCTTTGATCATCCTGCATCAGGTGAATATTTGCAGTTCGAAGCGCAAATTCCTGCTGATTATGAACAATTATTACTAGATTTAAGAAATAGGGATTGACGTATAGATAAAGAAGGTCTATACTAACGAAAGTGAATGAACAACTTAACTAAATATTCACCTTTAATGGCAGTCCAGAGAGGCTGAGAAGGTACATGTGAAAGTGTTGTGAAAAATTTGTGCTGCAAATTTTTTTAACACGCTATTTAAACACGTATATAACCCTCTCAGGCTATTCGCCTCGAGAGGTTTTTTTATGGACACATGACCCAATAATAGATAGAAGAGAGGAGGAAACTTACATGGCACAAAATGAGTTATTAGATGGCCCATCTATGGCAAGAGCGTTAACACGCATCGCACACGAAATTATTGAACGCAATAAAGGGATCGACGAATGTATTCTAGTTGGTATTAAAACGCGGGGTGCCTTTCTTGCAAGAAGCCTAGCAGAACGAATTGAAAAAATTGAAGGCAAACCAATCCGTACGGGGGAGCTTGACATCACTCTTTATCGAGATGATTTAACGACAAAGCATGATAATGAACAGGCACATGTTGAGCAAGTCGATATCGATTATGAGGTCGTCAATCAAAAAATTATTTTAGTCGATGATGTACTCTATACGGGACGAACAGTACGCGCAGCGCTAGATGCAGTGATGGATCTAGGGAGACCAGGTCAAATTCAACTTGCAGTACTGATCGATAGAGGGCATAGAGAGCTACCAATAAGAGCTGATTATGTTGGTAAAAATGTTCCGACATCTGGAGCTGAACGTATAGTCGTAAATTTACAAGAAGTAGATGGAGAAGATTGCGTCATTATTTATAAAGAAGACTAACTTAAAGTGAGGAAACATTATGTCAAATGCAGTATTAGATGTTAAAGATAAACCGACCCCAGTCCAACTAGTGACATTAAGTTTCCAGCACATGTTCGCCATGTTTGGGTCAACGATCTTAGTTCCTCAGTTGGTTGGTCTTAGTCCAGCTATTGCCCTATTAACGAGTGGGATTGCTACACTGTTCTTCTTATTAATTACGAAATTTCAAGTACCTGCTTATTTAGGATCATCATTCGCCTTTATTGCGCCGATTTTACTAGCGGCAGGTGGCTTAAATAAAGATGGTTCCAGTGTAAATCCTGGTCATGCAATGATTGGTGCTATGGCAGTAGGGATTACATATGGCATCGTATCCCTTATCATCTGGAAAAGCGGCTATAAATGGATTATGAAAATTTTACCACCGATTGTGGTGGGCCCTGTCATTATGGTAATTGGTCTTGGACTATCAGGGACAGCGGTCAATATGGCGATGAATGTAGACGATAAATATAACTTTTTACACTTCTCAGCAGCGCTAGTGACTTTATTTACAGCCATTATTTTCACGATTGCCTTTAAAGGCATTTTAAGCACAATGCCAATCTTGATTGGCTTAATCGTAGGATATGTTTACTCAATGATAATCGGTATAGTTGATTACTCACCGATTGCGAAAGCTGATTTCTTTGCACTACCTGACTTCTTAATCCCAGGTGTTCACTATGAGTTTGAAATCACAACAACGTTACTCCTAACGATGGTGCCAATCGTTATCGTAACGATTTCCGAGCATATTGGTCACCAGTTAGTATTAGGTAAAGTGGTCAATCGAGATTATATTAAAGAGCCAGGCTTACATCGTTCGTTATTAGGGGATGGACTTGGAACATTTATTAGTGCACTAATCGGTGGTCCGCCGAAAACAACTTACGGTGAAAATATCGGTGTCCTTGCGATCACACGAGTTTACAGTGTGTATGTCATTGCAGGTGCAGCAGTCGTAGCCATTTTACTGTCATTCTTCGGGAAAGCAATGGCAGTTATTGCAACAATTCCAACAGCTGTACTTGGTGGAGTTTCCATCTTACTCTTCGGTATAATTGCAGCAAGTGGATTACGAATGTTAGTGGATAACCATATCGACTTTGGTAATAGTCGTAACTTGGTCATCGCCTCAGTTATTTTAGTCATCGGTATTGGTGGTGCGAAGTTCGTTGTTTCAGAATCACTAAGTATCGAAGGTATGGCATTAGCAGCGATTATCGGTGTTCTTTTAAATGTCATCCTACCAGGTAAAAAAGAAGCGGATGTACCAATACCGCACAATCAAAATATAAATTCATAAAAGTACCTTTTAATGAATTGTCCAGAGAGGCAAAGAAGGGGAAGTTGTAGACAGTCTAAAAGTAGGAATGTATCCTGCTGTAGTTTGTCGCGCCTCCTTATGCCTCGTTGATGACATCAATGAGGCTTTTATTTTACAAAACGTTCATGAAACATACCCTATGGAGGTTACAATGAAGAACTTATTATCGATGGAACATTTAACAATTGAAGAAATTAACCACATTCTAGATCGTGCGCAAGCTTTTGAGAATGGTGAGGCATCATCGTTATCTCGCCCATACAACATTGCAAATTTATTTTTTGAACCAAGTACGCGCACGAAAACAAGCTTTGAAATGGCAGAGCGCAAAGTTGGCTGTACCGTTATCCCGTTTGACGGTAGCTTTTCGAGCGTCTCTAAAGGAGAGACATTGTACGATACGGTAAAGACGTTAGAAATGATTGGTATAGACGCAGTAGTCATTCGAGCAAAGGAAGATGCGTATTACAATGAACTACTAGAAGGTATCGATGTGTCAATTATTAACGGAGGTGACGGCACTGGTCAGCATCCGTCTCAATCACTATTAGATCTTTATACTATCAAAAAAGAGTTTGGTTCTTTTGAAGGGTTAAATGTGACAATCGCTGGTGATATATGCCATAGCCGTGTAGCAAAATCGAATGCGTTAGCGTTACAAAGACTAGGGGCAAATGTTCATTTCCTTTGTCCAGAAGAGTGGCAAGGCAGTTTCGAAGCGCATCATTCTTGGGATGATTTAATCGAAATAAGCGATGTGATTATGTTACTTCGTGTGCAACATGAACGTCATAAAGTAAATAAAAGCTTCTCAAAAGAGGGCTATCATGAAGAGTACGGTTTAACAGTTGAACGTGAGAAACAAATGAAAGAAAAGGCAATTATCATGCATCCAGCACCGGTCAATCGTGATGTAGAAATTGCTTCTGAGCTAGTAGAATGCGAGCGTTCTAGAATTTTCGAGCAAGTTCGAAATGGTGTTTATACACGAATGGCTATTGTAGAAACAATTTTAAAGGGGAGAGAGTAACATGACAAAAGTTCTTCAAAACGTACAAATGGTAAATGAACAAGGCGAGCTACAAACAGTAAATATCGCTATGGTAGACGGCAAAATTACTGAAATAGGTCAACATGTAACTGTAGCAGGCGCAGAAGTAATCGAAGGAAATGGTTTAGTTGTTGCACCAGGCTTTGTGGATGTTCACACACATTTACGTGAGCCAGGATTTGAACATAAAGAAACAATTGCTACAGGTTCAGCATCAGCAGCAAAAGGCGGCTTCACAACAATTTGCGCGATGCCAAATACAAAACCAGTGCCAGATTCAGTAGAAAATATGCAGCTGATTAACGGTCTTATTAAAGAAAGTGCAGCTATTCGAGTACTTCCATACGGCTCATTAACAAGGGACATTTCCGGTGAGGTTCGTACAAATATTGAAGAATTAAAAGCACATGGGGCTGTCGCATTTTCAGATGATGGTGTTGGGATCCAGCTTGCATCAACGATGTATGAGCAAATGAAGGATGCAGCACAGCACGATGTAGTTGTTGTCGCACACTGTGAAGATAACTCATTAATTTACGACGGCGTGATGCATGAAGGGAAACGTAATAAAGAGCTTGGTTTACCAGGAATTCCATCGATTTGTGAATCCGTTCAAATTGCACGAGATGTTCTGCTGGCAGAAGCAGCTGGAGCACGCTACCACGTATGTCACGTATCAACGAAGGAATCTGTACGTGCTGTACGTGATGCGAAAGCAGCAGGAATTCGTGTCACGGCAGAAGTTTGCCCTCACCATTTATTACTTGAAGAAATGGATATTCCATCAGATGATGCAAACTGGAAAATGAATCCTCCGTTACGTGGAATAGATGATAAAGACTCACTTCACGCAGCGCTGCTAGACGGAACGATTGATTGTATCGCTACAGACCATGCTCCACATACAGTAGAAGAAAAATGCTGTGGTATGGTTGGTGCACCATTTGGCATTGTAGGCTTCGAAACAGCATTCCCACTGCTTTACACACAGTTTGTAGAAACAGGGAAATGGACTTTAAAACAGTTGATTGACTGGATGTCTGTAAAGGCAGCTCAAATTTTTGATCTACCATATGGCACATTAGAAGTTGGAGCTTCTGCAGATATGATTTTAATAGATTTAAATAAAGAGCAAACAATTGATGCAGAAGGCTTTGTATCAAAAGGGCGCAATACACCATTCAATGGTTGGACTGCAAAAGGATGGCCGGTCCTTACAATTTTTGAAGGCAATATCGTATACCAGGAGGCAGAGTAATGAAAAAACGTTTACTTATTTTAGAAGATGGCACAGTATTTACAGGTACAGCGTTCGGAAGTGAGCGCGCTTCACAAGGTGAGGTTGTATTCACAACAGGGATGACAGGTTATCAGGAAACAATTTCAGATCCTTCATTCTACGGACAAATTGTAACGTTAACTTACCCTTTAATCGGTAATTACGGTATTAACCGTGATGATTTTGAATCAATCTCACCAGCTATTCGTGGATTCGTAGTCCGTGAATTAGCAAAAACACCTTCAAACTTCCGCTGTGACTTAACAGTAGATGAGTACTTAACATCCAAAGATATCCCAGGGATTGAAGGAATCGATACACGAAAATTAACACGCATTATTCGCAGTAAAGGTTCAGTTAAAGCTATTTTAACAGCGGCTGATGAAGAAGTGAATATGGATGAAGTCGTGGCAAAATTACAGGCAACACCAGCGATTACAAACCATGTACATGAAGTATCGCCGAAAGCAGCATACCCATCACCAGGTCGTGGCAAACGCGTAGTATTAATAGACTTTGGTATGAAACATGGTATTCTTCGTGAGTTAAATAAACGTGATTGTGATGTGTTAGTTGTACCTTACAATACTTCAGCAGCAGAAATTTTAGCGTGGCATCCAGATGGTATCATGCTTTCGAATGGTCCAGGTAACCCTGAAGATGTGCAAGAGGGTATTGAGACAGTACGCAATTTAATTGGAAAAGTGCCAATGTTCGGTATTTGCTTAGGCCACCAAATTTTCTCGCTAGCATGTGGTGCACGAAGCTTTAAATTACCATTCGGTCACCGTGGTGGTAACCATCCAGTAAAAGATTTACGTACGGGCCGTACAGATTTAACATCTCAAAATCATGGCTATGCAATCGACATCGATTCATTAAAAGATACAGATTTAGAATTAACACATATCGCATTAAATGATGGTACTTGTGAAGGTGTACGTCACAAGAAATATCCAGTTTTCACAGTGCAATATCATCCAGAAGCATCACCAGGTCCAGAGGATTCAAATCACTTATTTGATGAATTTATCGAAATGATGGAAGTAGAAGCAGGGAAGGGGAAACAACATGCCTAAACGTACAGATATTGAAACTATTTTAGTAATCGGATCAGGTCCAATCGTGATCGGACAAGCCGCAGAATTTGACTACGCAGGAACACAAGCTTGTCTTTCATTAAAAGAAGAAGGCTACCGCGTTATTTTAATAAACTCAAACCCTGCGACAATTATGACAGATACAGAAATTGCCGACAAAGTATATATTGAGCCAATTACACTGGAGTTTGTATCACGAATTTTACGTAAAGAGCGTCCAGATGCTATCCTACCAACACTTGGTGGTCAAACTGGTTTAAATATGGCCATTGAATTAGATAAATCAGGAATTTTAGATGAGCTTAATATTGAAATTCTTGGTACAAAATTAGAAGCTATCCATAAAGCGGAAGACCGCGATCTTTTCCGTAATTTAATGTATGAGCTAGGTGCTCCAGTACCTGAATCGGATATTATCCATAACTTAGACGAAGCGAAAAACTTTGTAGCGAAAATTGGTTACCCAGTAATTGTTCGTCCGGCCTTCACACTTGGCGGTACAGGCGGCGGTATTTGCTACAACGATCAAGATTTAGAGGAAATCGTTACATCTGGTCTGAAATATTCTCCAGTAACACAATGTTTGCTAGAAAAATCGATTGCTGGTTATAAAGAAATCGAATATGAAGTAATGCGTGATGCTGCTGACAACGCCATCGTTGTATGTAACATGGAAAACGTCGACCCAGTTGGGATTCATACAGGAGACTCAATTGTAGTAGCACCTACACAAACACTTTCAGATCGTGAAAACCAAATGCTACGTAATATCTCTTTAGATATTATCCGTGCACTGAAAATCGAAGGTGGCTGTAACGTACAGTTAGCTCTTGATCCATATAGCTTCAATTACTATGTGATAGAAGTAAACCCTCGTGTATCGCGTTCATCAGCATTAGCGTCAAAAGCAACAGGTTACCCAATTGCAAAGCTAGCAGCAAAAATCGCCGTTGGTTTAACATTAGATGAAATCAAAAACCCTGTAACAGGTTCTACGTATGCTTGCTTCGAGCCAGCTCTAGACTACATCGTGGCGAAAATTCCACGCTGGCCATTCGATAAATTCGAATCAGCAAAGCGTAATCTTGGTACACAAATGAAAGCAACTGGTGAAGTAATGGCACTTGGTCGTACATTTGAAGAAGCTATGCTAAAAGCAGTGCGCTCTCTTGAAACAGGTCACGTTCACTTAGAGCTGAAACATGCAGAAGAAAATACGGATTCTTGGATTGAAAAACGTATCCGCAAAGCAGGTGACGAGCGTCTATTCTTCATCGGTGAAGCACTTCGTCGCGGTGTAACAATTGAGCAAATCCATGAATGGTCTGCCATTGACTTGTTCTTCTTAAATAAATTCAAAAACATCGTAGATATGGAGCAAACACTTGCTGACAATAAAAACGATAAAGAAGTGATGCGTACAGCAAAACGTCTAGGCTTTGCAGATAAGAAAATTGCCGAGCTTTGGGAAACAACACCAGAAGAAATATATGCATACCGTAAAGAAAATGGCATTATCCCTGTATATAAAATGGTTGATACTTGTGCAGCTGAGTTTGAATCTGAAACACCATACTTCTATGGCACTTATGAAGATGAAAATGAATCGATTAAATCCGATAAGCCATCAGTTGTGGTACTTGGCTCTGGTCCAATCCGCATTGGTCAAGGGGTAGAGTTCGACTACGCAACAGTACACTCAGTATGGGCAATTCAAGAAGCAGGCTACGAAGCAATTATTATTAACTCGAATCCAGAAACAGTATCAACTGACTTCTCAATTTCAGATAAATTATACTTCGAGCCATTAACAATCGAAGATGTAATGCATATTATCGACCTCGAGCAACCAATTGGTGTAGTTGTACAATTCGGTGGTCAAACAGCTATTAATCTAGCGGATAAATTAGCTGCCAATGGTGTGAAAATCCTAGGTACAACACTTGAAGATATCGACCGTGCAGAAAACCGAGACAAATTCGAGCAAGCATTACGTGACTTGGACATTCCACAACCACAAGGTGAAACAGCTGTATCTACGGAGGAAGCTCTTGCGATTAGTGAACGTCTAGGCTTCCCAGTACTAGTTCGTCCTTCATACGTGCTAGGTGGTCGTGCGATGGAAATAGTCTACAATCAAGAGGAATTAAAACACTATATGGAGAACGCTGTAGAAGCATCTCCAGATCATCCAGTATTAGTAGACCGTTACTTAACTGGTCAAGAAATCGAAGTAGATGCCATTTGTGACGGTGAAAATGTATTAATCCCAGGTATTATGGAGCATATCGAGCGTGCAGGGGTTCACTCTGGTGACTCTATCTCTGTATACCCTCCACAAAAATTGACACAAGCGCAAAAAGATACGCTAGTGGATTATACAACTCGCCTTGCAAAAGGTCTTGGCATCATAGGCTTAATGAACATTCAATATGTTATTTCTAAAGGCGAAGTATTTGTCATCGAGGTAAACCCTCGTTCATCTCGTACTGTACCGTTCTTAAGTAAAATTACTAACATTCCGATGGCGAATATTGCAACGAAAGCGATTCTTGGGAAATCAATTGTAGAGCAAGGCTTTCCAACAGGCTTAGCACCAGAGCAAAATGGTGTCTTCGTAAAAGTACCAGTATTCTCATTCGCTAAATTACGTCGTGTTGACATTACACTAGGACCTGAAATGAAATCAACAGGTGAAGTAATGGGTAAAGATGCAACATTAGAAAAAGCACTATACAAAGGCTTAGTTGCAGCAGGTATGGAAATTCGCACAGAAGGCACAGTATTGTTCACAGTGTCCGATAAAGATAAAGAGGAAGCAATTGCACTTGCGAAACGCTTCTCAACAGTAGGCTACCGAATTGTCGCTACTGAAGGTACAGCTCAAGCGTTCGAAGCGGCTGGTGTACGCACAGATGTAGTTGGCAAAATCGGTGCAAAAGGTGAAACATTAATCGATTTAATTCAAAACGGTGAGGCACAGCTTGTTGTCAACACATTAACAAAAGGGAAACAACCGGCACGTGATGGCTTCCGAATTCGCCGTGAGTCTGTAGAAAACGGCGTACCTTGCTTAACTTCATTAGACACAGCAGAAGCGATGGTCCGTGTTATTGAATCAATGACATTCACAGCAGAACAAATGCCAAAAGCGGAGGTAGTACATTAATATGATTCGTCAAGAGAAAATGACGGTCGTCTCTCAAAAGCAAATTGCGACAAACATTTTCGAATTGACACTTCGTGGAGAACTGGTTCAGGATATGACACCTGGCCAGTTTGTCCATGTAAAGGTGTCAGATTCAATGGAGCCGCTTTTACGTCGACCAATTAGTATTGCAAATATAGATAAAGACAACAACGAATTTACAATGATTTATCGCGCGGAAGGTCGCGGAACTAAAGTGTTAGCGACAAATCGTGAAGGGCAGCTTGTCAATGTCCTTGGTCCGATCGGTAATGGGTTCCCGGTAGACGCAGTAAAAGAGGGAGGCACAGCCCTACTAGTTGGTGGAGGAATTGGAGTACCTCCATTACACGAGCTTTCCAAGCAATTGAACGGACGTGGTGTAAAAACAATTCATGTCCTTGGCTTTCAAACGGAAGATGTATGCTTCTACGAGGAAGAATTCAATGCCCTTGGAGAAACACATTATGTAACAGTTGACGGCTCTAAAGGAACTAAAGGCTTTGTGACAAATGTTTTAGAGTCTCGAGCACCGGAGTTCGATGTCTTTTATTCTTGCGGTCCTCTACCGATGTTAAAAGCACTTGAAGGCTTCTATCCAGAAAAAGAAGGTTATTTATCATTTGAAGAGCGTATGGGCTGCGGTATCGGTGCTTGTTTTGCATGTGTATGTAAAACAACAGATCAGGTAGCAAAAGACTATGTCAAAGTATGCTCTGATGGTCCAGTTTTCCCGAAAGGTACGGTGGCATTATGAGTCGTTTAAACATTCTATTACCAGGTTTAGATTTAAAAAATCCAATAATGCCAGCTTCCGGCTGCTTTGGCTTTGGACGAGAATATGCACAGCTTTATGATTTATCAAAGCTTGGCGCTATTATGATTAAAGCTACGACTGTGGAAACACGTCCTGGCAATCCAACTCCACGTGTCGCAGAAACAGCGGCAGGGATGTTGAATGCAATTGGTTTACAAAATCCCGGAATCGAAAAAGTAATGAATGAAGAATTAAAGTTTTTAGAAGCGTATGATGTGCCAATCATTGCAAATGTTGCAGGTACAGAGACAGCGGATTACGTAGAAGTAGCACAACGCATTTCTACTGCACCAAATGTAAAAGCATTAGAGCTTAACATTTCTTGTCCGAACGTTAAATGCGGTGGTATTCAATTTGGTACAGACCCTGCAACTGCACGTGAGCTAGTGAAAGCTGTCAAAGCTGTTTCTGAAGTACCTGTTTACGTGAAATTGTCTCCTAACGTAACGAATATCGTAGAAATTGCTCAAGCTGTTGAAGCGGGTGGTGCAGATGGCATTACAATGATAAATACACTAATTGGTATGCGTTTAGACGAGCGTACAGGTAAGCCGGTGATTGCCAATGGTACAGGCGGCTTATCAGGTCCTGCCGTAAAGCCAGTGGCGATTCGTATGGTCTATGAAGTGTATAAGGCTGTCAATATTCCGATAATTGGGATGGGTGGCGTGTCAGAAGCACAGGATGTTATAGACTTTATGTCGGCCGGCGCATCTGCAGTTGCTGTAGGAACAGCAAACTTTGTGGATCACTTCGTTTGTCCAACTATAATTGATGATCTACCAGCAAAGCTCGATCAATTAGGAGTAGAGCATATTTCAGAAATTATCGGAAGGAGCCACCGTTCATGAATACAAAACCAATACTTGCACTAGATTTCCCTGGAGAAACAGAAGTAGTCAACTTTCTAAAGCATTTTAATGAGCCACTTTTCGTGAAAATTGGTATGGAATTATATATGCAGGAAGGTCCAGATATTGTCCGAAAAGTAAAAGATCTAGGTCATGATATTTTCCTTGATTTAAAGCTACACGATATTCCTAATACAGTTGGCTCTGCTATGAAAGGTCTAGCAAAATTAGGTGTAGATTTAGTCAACGTTCATGCGGCAGGCGGACGTCCGATGATGGAGGCAGCACTTGAGGGGCTAGAAGCGGGTACTCCTGCAGAGCGTAAACGTGCGGCGTTAATTGCCGTAACACAGCTTACTTCTACAACAGAAGAGCAAATGCAAGGAGAGCAAAAAATTGCTTTATCTCTACAGGAATCTGTATTACATTACGCAAGCTTAACAAAACAAGCTGGTTTAAATGGTGTTGTCTGCTCCGTACATGAAGCAAAAGCGATTGCTGAAGTGTGCGGTGAAGATTTCTTACGTGTGACACCTGGTATTCGATTAGCGGGTGGCGACGCACACGATCAAAAGCGCATCGCAACACCAGACGGCGCAAAACGTGACGGTTCTTCGTTAATCGTCGTTGGACGTGCCGTAACAGGTGCACAAGATCCAGTAGCAGCATATAAAATCGTAAGTGAATTATGGGAGGCATAAATATGACATTACAAAATGAAATCGCACACGCTATGTTAAAAGTAGGCGCAGTCGAATTAAACCCAACAGAACTATTCACATGGGCATCAGGCATCAAATCCCCAATCTACTGTGACACACGCCTAACAATTTCTGACCCAGTAATTCGTAAGCAATTAGCAAACGGTCTAGCATCTCTTATTAAAGAAAACTTTGGACCAACAGAAATCGTAGCAGGTACAGCAACAGCAGGTATACCTCATGCTGCTTGGGTAAGTGATATTTTAGATTTACCGATGGTTTATGTACGCTCTAAAGCTAAAGAGCATGGCCGTGGTAACCAAATCGAAGGAAAATACGCAGCAGGACAAAAAGTAGTTGTAGTAGAAGATATCGTTTCTACAGGAGGCTCATCAATTACAGCTGTAGAAGCCTTGCGCGCAGCAGGCTGTGAAGTACTGGGCGTTGTATGTGTCTACACATACAATCTTCCACGTGCTGAACAAGCATTTGAAGAGGCAGGTATTCAATATGTATCGCTAACAAATTTCGATTATTTAATTGAAGCAGCGAATGAATCAGGCGCTATTCAAGAAGGAGACATTCCATTCTTAAAAGACTGGCATGGAAAGTTAAAAGCAGGCGAGCTTTAATTAAAAGAGGTGGTATGAATTTTTTCATACCACCTTTTCAATTGTTTGTTGAAAAACTATTGCGTCAAAGAAATTAAAGTCTCCTATTAAACAAAGTGTAGTTCTTAGTCAAAACGAGGGGTTGATTTCCGTTCCGGCTGGGCGCTTTGTTGCTGTCGCTTCGCTTTCGCACAGTTAAAACATTTGTTGTTGCTGTCGCTTCGCTTTCGCAAAGAGCAGAGCTTCCTGGGGGAGTCCGATGAGCCGCTTGGGGCAACAGGATGTTGGTCACGAAGGCGTTATCACAGGACGTGATGCTCTTAGCCTTCGTTCCCCTACTTGCTCGCTCCAGGGTCTCGGGCCAACATGATGTTGGTCACGAAGGCGTTATCATAGGACGTGATGCTTTTAGCCTTCGTTCCTCTATATCGCTAATCCCCAAGGAGTCGCCCAGCCTCCACTCCAATCAAAAAGATGACATTCAAACTTTTTAGTTTTATCGAAACACTTTCAGGAATTATCGACCAACTTTCAAGTTTTATTACCCAACTTTTCAATTTTATCGACATCCACCGTCCAAAGCAAAAAAGGATTCATACACAAAACAGTGTGTGAATCCTTTTAAATTTATAGTAATGGTGAAATGAGTCGCATAAGAGATTCAAGCATGCGTTTTTGAATACTTCGCTTTTGAAATGTTGCCCATGTAGTTTCTATGGAGTTTTTAAAATCTTGTTCAAAATCATTCTTAATATCTAGAACCGTATTAGATTCATATAGGACTGCAATGAGTTCATAATTTAGCTCGAAACTACGAATATCCATATTTGCTGTACCAATTGTTGCAACTTCATCATCAACAAGTACAATTTTAGCATGCATAAAAGCATCTTTAACGCGGTAAATGGAAACACCTGCTTTTAAAAGTGGTGTAAAGTATGATTGGGATGCTTGATCGCTAATGATGCTATCGCCTTTCCCAGGATATAAAATACGGACATCTACACCGGAAAGAGCACTCAAACGTAATAATGTTAATGTTTCCTGATCAGGAATGAAGTATGGAGTAGCAATCCAAATGGACTTTTTTGCAGAGCTCATAATTTTCAATAAAGCATTCCGAATACTTGTATCTTCTGAGCTAGGTCCACTTGCAACGATTTGTACAGCACCTTCTGCCTGATGAGTTCCTTGACTTGGAAAGTATGAGTTATCCATAAATTGATTCCAAGACTCAGTATTTAAATTACTAGTGGCATAGAGAAAATCTTCTAGGAAAATGGCCTGTAGTTTATATAATGCTTTTCCTTCTATTTTTAAATGGCTATCACGCCAAATAGGAAACTTCTTCGAACGACCAAGATATTCATCCCCGACATTGAGTCCGCCTGTAAACCCAATTGCCCCATCTACAATAACAATTTTTCGGTGGTTACGATAATTGACGGTTTCTAATAGCCAAGGTGAAAGAATAGAATCAAACTCGACTACTTCAATTCCAGCGTCTTTCATTGGTTGTAAGAAACTCCTACGTAATTTACTACTTCCAAGTCCATCGTAAAGAAAGCGTACGATCACACCAGATTTTGCTTTTCTTATTAAGGCATCTCGAATTGAAGTGCCGATTTCATCGGAACGATAAATATAGTATTGAATATGAATATGATGTGTAGCATTTTCAATCGCTTGTAGGATTTCAGTAAATGTTTCATCTCCGTTTGTTAAGAGTTTTGTTACTGTATCATTAGCAAGAGGACCGCCGCCAAATTTTTGGATAACTCGTGCTAAATAGGTGGATCGTTCATTTAAAGGGCAAGAGGGTTCTAAATTAAAACTTCTTCCTGCTAAAAGTTCACGAAATACCTTTCTTTTTTCTTCTGAACGAGATAAATGTTTCTTTCTTCTCCAGCGACTTCTTCCGAATAGTAAGTACAAAAGTAAACCGATAACAGGGAGAATGGTTAATACTAAAAACCAAGCCAATGTACTTTGCGGGGAACGATTTTCAATAAAAATAATGAAGGCAATCCCAATAAGTGTGATAGGCCATAGTAAGCCGATTAAGGTAGATAAGGGAATAATGGACTTATTTAAAAATATGAGCATAATTGCTGCTATTGTAAATACAAATAGCAATTGGACAACGCGATTTTTCATATGTATACATTTTCACCTATTCTTTTTAATTTTTAGAAGTTGTACTTTAATAGTTGTATCATAGAATGTTTTCTTTTTATTTACAATATAGACACTTCCACGTTAACGGATATTGTAAGTAATGAGCAAATCTATATAGCTAATAACAATTGTTCCTCTACTATGAATCTAAAATCATTAATAGGATCATTCTGAACCCTTTAGTGCAAATATAACTCGGCATATTTGTTGCTACCGCTACGCACTCGCACAGAAAACATTTGTAGCAGACGCTTTGCTTCGCTACAGAAAACATTTGTAGCAGACGCTTTGCTTCGCTACAGAAAACATTTGTAACTGCTGTTTCACTTATGTTACAAAAAATAGTTGCTGAGAGAAGTTGGATTTTCTCAATAGTAATTCTCCTAAATGATAAATCAACTTAACGGAAAATAATAATTAACAATTCATTAAGCGTTATATTTGCCATTTTTGATGTAAAGAATATTTAGAATCTTTGTAACATTGAAATAATTTTATCGAGAAACTAATATTAAAAAATTTATAATTGAATTGTAAGAGGTATGTATTTTTTTATTGAAAAAAAATAGAGGTTTAATATTATTCTAATATAATGAAATGTGTGTATTTTATAATATTAATTATTTTTAATTAAGTAATAAATATTTATTATCAATATAATTATGTTGTTTTTAGGGAATAAAAATAGATTTTTATAAATAATTAACTATTATTTTGCATTAATTGTAATTAAATGTTGAGAAATGAAATAATAAATAATATAAAAAAATGAACTCGATTTCTAATGATTTTGATGATGATGTAAAGTCGAAAATGTATTTATTTTTACAATAATTTTAAAATTCACTTGATTTAATATATTATTTCTAGATAAAATAATGATATGAAAAATTGTCAGATAATTCTTTTGTTGGAATAATAGTTTGGAAATGAGAGTGATTATTAATGACAAAAATTTATATGAATTAAGATGCTAATTATATTCAAGGATAAAACCGTTTTGATTTTTCTGAAAATTGAAATCCGCGGTGATGAAAACATTAAGTAAACAAAAGCAAATTCATTTAAATTGAATGTGGCTCTTAATAAGTTGTTTTTTTTTGATTTGATAGGGAGGTAATCGTGTGACAAATAATCATGAAATGATTATTGAGATTAATAATTTACGTACAAGCTTTCGGCGAGCAGATGAATATTTCGCTGCAGTAGATGGTGTTGATTTGCGCATTCGAAAAAATGAGGTGCTTGCAATTGTAGGTGAGTCAGGTTGTGGTAAAAGTACTTTAGCTACATCGATTGTTGGGTTACATAATCCTATCAACACAAAAATTGAAGGTGAAATATTATATAAAGGTAAAAATTTGGTAGATATAACGGAGCAGCAATATACCCAGTTACGCGGAAGTGATTTCGGTTTTATTTTCCAAGATCCACTGGCAGCACTGAATCCGTTAAAGCGAATCGGTTTCCAAATTGAAGAACCGCTTATATACCATACGGATTTAAATGAAGCACAACGCCGTGAGCGTGCAATGGAGTTATTACAGCAAGTAGGTATACATAACCCGGAACGTATTTATAAGCAATATCCGCATGAATTATCAGGTGGTATGCGACAACGCGTAATGATAGCGACAGCGATTGCATGTAAGCCACCTCTTATTATTGCAGATGAACCAACAACGGCATTAGATGTAACGATTCAAGCGCAAATACTAGATTTATTAAAAGAATTACAAATAGAAACTGAGTCAGGCATTTTGTTAATTACCCATGACTTAGGTGTAGTAGCTGAAGTAGCAGATCGTGTTGCAGTAATGTATGCTGGACAAATTGTCGAAGAAGCATCTGTTATTGAATTATTTAGAAATCCTAAACATCCATATACACGTTCGTTACTGAACTCTATTCCTCAATCCCATAAGGTAAATGAAAAGTTAGAGGTTATTCATGGTATGGTTCCTTCATTATTTAATTTGCCACGTGGAGGTTGTCGATTTGCACCACGTATTCCATGGATAGATGAAAGCGCCCATGAGGAAAATCCAATATTACATGAGGTTGGACCAGAACATTTTGTTCGTTGCACGTGTTGGAAAGACTTTCACTTTAAGAAGGATGGGGGAAAATAATATGAGCTTTATGCAAATTAAAGATTTATGCGTGCATTATCCTATCCGTGGTGGTTTCTTCAATACCATTGTAGATCATGTTTATGCGGTAGATGGCATTAGTATGGAGTTTGAAAGAGGAAAAACTTATGGTCTTGTTGGAGAATCAGGATGTGGTAAATCGACAACAGGTAAGGCGATTATTGGTTTAGAGAAAGTAACATCGGGTCAAATAATCTATGAAGGCCAAGATGTAACGAAAATGCGTCGTAGTGGTAAATCAGGATTTAATCGTGACGTACAAATGATTTTTCAAGATTCTCATTCAAGTATGAATCCAAGAAAACGTATACGTGATGTTATTGCAGAGCCTATTCGAAATTTCCTGCGTTTAAGTGAAGAGGAAGAACGAAAACGAGTAAACGAGCTTTTGGCGATTGTTGGTATGCATGAGGATGCCCAATATAAATATCCACATGAGTTTTCTGGTGGTCAAAAGCAACGATTGGGTATTGCACGTGCTATGGCATGTCGCCCCAAATTAATTATTGCAGATGAACCTGTTTCAGCTCTCGATTTATCTGTACAAGCACAAGTTTTAAATTTTATGCAAGATATACAAGAAGAATTTGGCGTAACGTACTTATTCATTTCACATGACTTAGGTGTTGTAAAGCATATGTGTGATGAAATCAATATTATGTACCGAGGACGCTTCGTAGAAAAAGGCCAAAGAGAAGATATATATAATGATCCACGTCATATTTATACACACCGTTTATTATCTGCAATTCCAGATATTGAGCCTGAAACACGTGTAGAACGTAAGCAAGAGCGCTTAAAAGTAAGTCAGTATTATAAAGAAAATCAGCATAAATTTTTTGATAAAGACGGAAAAGTTTATCCTTTACAATCAATTTCAGATACACATGCTGTTGCATTGGCGTCGATTGAAGGAGGAATGTGATTATGTGGAAAACGGTTCTTCGAAGAGTCATCATCATGGTTCCACAAATTATTATTTTAAGTATGTTAGTGTTTATTATTGCTAAGCTAATGCCAGGCGACCCATTTACAGGTTTAATGGGACCAGAGACAGATCCTAACCGTATTGAAGAGTTACGCGAAGCAGCGGGCTTAAACGACCCATGGTATCAACAATATGCCAGATGGGTGTCAAATGCAGTACATGGCGACTTAGGTAAAAGCTACACATATCAGCGCAGTGTAACATCACTTATTGGTGAACGAGCACTCAATACTTTCTACTTATCATTAGTTGCAATGGTCCTAACTTATTTAATTGCTATTCCATTAGGGCTTCTAGCAGGTCGTTATCAAGATTCTCGATTAGACCGAGGAATCGTGTTTTATAACTTTTTAAGTATGGCAATACCTTCGTTCGTGTTTGGTTTAATTTTAATTTATGTATTCGGCTATAAATTAGGCTGGGTTCCAACATCAGGTTCAGTAGATGTATTAATAGAAAAAGGTACTTTTTCTTACTACTGGGATAAATTGTATCATATTATTACACCTGCTATTACGATGGCGGTTTTGGGGACGTATACAATTATTCAATATTTACGTTCAGAGATTATTGATTCTAAAAATCAAGACTATGTTAAAACAGCACGTAGTAAAGGTTTACCAATGAATAAAGTATATACACGTCACATTTTCCGTAATTCATTAATTCCGATTGCGGCGGGGCTTGGGTTCACTATTACAGGCTTATTAGGCGGAACAATCTTTATTGAAACAATCTTTAGTTATCCAGGTATGGGAGAACTATTCATGTCTTCAATTGCGAGTCGTGACTATAGTGTAATTACAGCACTTATTGTGTTGTATGGTTTCTTGGGGTTACTTGGAAGTATGTTATCAGACATTATTTTAAGCATTGTAGACCCACGAATTCGTATCGACTAACTTGCAAAGAATAGAGGTGACTTTACATGGATAAAACAGAAGAGAAAAAATTAGAAGAACAACATCGCCCAGCTGTAGGTTTCCAAGTTGTTTGGCGCGAGTTTAAAAAAGATAAATTAGCGATGTTTTCATTAGTATTTATAACATTATTAATAGTAGCGGTATTTATTGCTAGTTTTATTATTGATGTAGACGAAATAATGAAAGTTAAATTACTAGGTCGCTTTGCGGAGCCAGGTGTTGATGGATATATTTTAGGTGCAGATGATGCAGGTCGTGATATTTTTGGACAATTAATTATCGGAGCGAAAAACTCTTTAATTATTGCTATATGTATTACGATTATTGCAGCAGTTATCGGTATTGTTATCGGTTTAATCACTGGCTATTACGCAGGTAAAGTTGATCTTGCTATTATGCGAATTATGGATTTCATTATGATTTTACCTAGTTTTATGATTACGATTGCCATTGTTTCAACACTAGAGAAATATTCACCGATCCACATCGTCATATTATTAAGTATGTTTGCTTGGATTGGGAAGGCAAGGTTAATACGTAGTAAAACATTAACTGAGGCTCGTCGAGATTATGTAAGTGCTTCAAAAACGATGGGCACAAGTGACTTCAAAATTATGTTTAGAGAAGTTCTACCAAACTTAAGCTCCATTATTATTGTTAACTTAACATTAAGTCTAGCGGGTAATATGGGTGCTGAAACAGGGCTTTCATTTTTAGGGTATGGCTTACCACCTTCAACACCGAGTTTAGGTACTCTAGTAAGCTATGCAAGAGATCCTGAGATTTTAGTGGATAAATGGTGGATTTGGTTACCCGCAGCATTATTTATTTTAGTAATGATGCTTGGTATAAATTATGTTGGTCAAGCGTTACGACGTGCGGCTGACTCAAGACAACGATTAGGTTAAGGAGGAAAGGTAAATGAAGAAAAAAAGTTATTTTCTGCTCACTTTACTATTGACACTAGTTTTAGCACTAGCAGCATGTAGTGGAGGAGGCAAAGAATCTTCAAAAGATGACAAGGATTCTGATAAGAAAACTCGTAGTTTCCCAATGGAAGTAGAAAATGAAGGAGAACCGATTAAAGGTGGTGTGTTACAAGCGGCTTTACCATCTACATCACCGTTCAAAGGTATATTTTTACTGGAATTCTCCTCAGATTCCAATGATTCATCGATTATGAAATTTGCAAGTAACATTCTATTTGACAATGACGGTGACTTTTTACTAACAGATACAGGTCTTGCAAGTCTAAAGGTTGACCCAGATGCAAATAAAGCAACTGTAAAAATTCGTGAAAATGTAAAATGGTCTGATGGAGAGCCATTTACAATTGACGATGTTATTTTCCCTTATGAAATTATCGGTCACCCTGATTATGAAGGTGTTCGTTATGACGATGATTTTAAAAATATTATCGGTGTTGAAGAGTACCATGATAAGAAAGCAGATACAATTTCAGGTTTAAAACGAGTAGATGATCATACATTAGAAATTTCGTTTAAATCAATTTCACCAGCAATTTATAGTGGTGGTGATGGATTAAGGGACTCGGCTGCACCAAAACATCAATTAAAAGATATTCCGGTGAAAGAAATGATCAGCTCTGATGCGGTACGTGTAAATCCAGTAACTCTAGGGGCTTTCAAGTTCGATAAAATTGTTAATGGTGAGTCAGTAAAATTCGTTAAAAATGAATTTTATTGGAAGGGTGAACCTAAACTTGACGGTGTTGTAGTAAAAGTAGTTTCCCCAGAAACATTACCAAAAGCATTAAATTCAGGAACCTACGACATAGCTGTTGGGGGTTTCCCAGGTTCAAAGATTACACAAATTGAAAATTCAAAGAACTTAGCAATCCTATCACGCCCACAATTAGCTTATAACTATTTGAGCTTCAAGCTAGGTAAATTTGATAAAGCAAAAGGAAATAACATAACAGATAAAAATGCAAAATTAAATGATCCAAAATTACGTCAAGCATTAGCCTATGCAATCGATGTAGAAGGCGTTAACGAAAAATTAAGTAATGGTATTCATACACGTGCGACAACGTTAATTCCTCCGGCATTCGCATCATTCCATACAAAAGATATGCCAGGCTTCACGTATGATGCTAAAAAGGCAAAACAATTATTAGATGAAGCAGGCTATAAAGATGTTGATGGCGATGGTATTCGTGAAGACAAAGAGGGTAAACCATTTACAATCAAATTAGGCGCACAAGGTGGTACGGATGTTCTAGAATCTACGATTGAATACTACCGTCAAAACTGGAAAGAGGTAGGCATCAATGTTGAATTGGCCACTGGACGTCTAATGGAGTTTAACTCATTTAGTGATAAGCTTAAAAAAGACGATCCAGAGATTGAAATGTTCTTTGGTGCTTGGGGTACAGGAACAAATCCATCTCCAAAAGGATTATATGGTGAGGGTGCATTATTCAACTACTCACGTTTTGTATCACCTGAATTAACTGCAATTTTAGATGATATTGATTCTAAAGAATCTATAGATATAAATCATCGAAAAGAAGCATTCCGAAAGTTTGAAGAGTATATGTTTGAACAAGCTACAACAATTCCAACTGTAGCAATTACTGAAATCGTTCCTGTTAATAAACGTGTAAAAAACTATAATGTTGACTATGCAAATGAAACTCAATACCATGAAATCGAGTTAACTGCAGATGCTCCATTAAAAAACTAAATAGCACATAAGTGTGAGAGTGTAAAACTGTAGGAAAATTCTTTAACAAGAATTTCCTACAGTTTTTTTACGTTTGTTTCAACTTCTTTCAGCAAATGTTTTCTGTACAGAAAGCCCAGTGTCAGTTACAGGAGTCTCCCACCTCTATAGGTAGTGTAATGAATGCGTATTTAAGTTACTTTTCAATATGTGTCCGCACGATCAAAGGAAACCTAAATATTGTATGTAGGTCTGTTTTAAAGTGTAGGACCGTACATTAACTAAAATGGGCAAGAAAAAGCATACGTTGCGATATCACATTATTGCTTTGGTTAATTACATAATGCGACAATAAAGAGCTATATAGTCAAATCAAAGTCCTTTTCATTCATCAAATTAAAACAGAATCCAGAATTATTAGCTATTTTATGTCGAGAAATTAATTTATTTTTTACAAAAAAATAAGTAGATGTCCGTAACAAATAGTTGAATTAAATTATTTGTCTTCCGTAATAATTCTAGCTTTAAGGCGTTGAAGTGTTAATAGAAAAAATTATTTATTAATAGTTATTAGGGGAAAGATGTAAAAATGGTAAAATATGAAAAAGTTCAGCGTCATAGTTGAGACCCTGTAGCGCAATCGTACATCCTCAGGAAAGCGCTTGATTGGAATGGAAATCAACCATACTTTATGGTATTCAGTTAAAATTCATTTAAAAACCTAAACCGAATAAATGTAGATTTCATGAGGAAAAGTAAAAGGAATAAATGATTATTTGGTATATTGTGATAATAAAAAAGTAGTGCTTTAAACCAATAAAGTGGGAAGTCAACAAAATACTCATTGAAGAAAAATGCAAATTTATTGAGTGAAATTGGAATAGTTGTATGGATTAATTTGTATATAAGAATATAAGAAATGTAAAAATTCACTTGATTAAATATGGTATTTGTAGCTAAAATGATATTACACTTAATTATCAGAATATTATTTCATTTGGAACTTATCTAAAATTTCTTTATAAAGGAGAGATTGATATTCTTTTATTTTGATGATTTTTATATTGAAATGATTTTGAAATAAGTTTATTTGATTTTTTCCGAATATTAAATTAACTCCTCGTGGCAAATGTTTTGGTATCGAAAGCAAAACGTTAGCTACAGACGTCGCTGTGGTATTACCGAAATGACCGCCATCGTGTTTGCACTTATATAGGTCTAAGCACAAAGTCAATTCTGGACGTAGCTATGTAGAGGCATAATTGATTTAATAGGATTTTTAAAAGTAATTTTTATGTAAAAAAAGATATTGCTTAACACGCGGCATCTAACTTACTACATTGCAACAGTAATTAAGTAAAAACTCTTAAAAGGTGTGATATACAATGAGCTTAATGTTAGAAGTGAAAAACCTTAAAACTGGCTTTGATATAGATGGAGAAATATATCATGCAGTAGATGATGTTTCATTTTCGGTTAAATCAGGTCAGATCGTTGGGGTAGTTGGTGAATCTGGCTGTGGGAAAAGTGTAATGTCTCTTTCTATTATGCAACTTCTTCCCAAAGGAATTGGTAAAATCACAGGCGGAGAAATAAAATTTCATGGGAAAAACATAGAAAGCCATTCAATCGACGAGATGAATAAAATTAGGGGAAAAGATATAAGCATGATTTTCCAAGAACCTATGACATCCCTAAACCCAGTTTTTACTATAGGCTCACAAATTGAAGAAATAATGCTTAATCATAGTAAAATTTCTAAGGCTGAGGCTAAAGATAAGGCGATTGGATTATTAAAACAGGTTGGTATTCCAAGAGCTGAAAAAATTATAGATGAATACCCTCATCAATTGTCAGGCGGTATGAGACAAAGAGTAATGATTGCTATCGCCATTGCTTGTCATCCTAGACTGTTAATAGCAGATGAACCAACTACTGCACTTGATGTAACTGTGCAGGCTCAAATACTAGATTTATTAAAAAATATTCAAGAGAAAAATAACATGTCTATAGTATTAATAACTCACGATTTAGGTGTAGTTGCGGAAATGTGTGATGAAGTAATTATTATGTATGCAGGGAAGATTGTAGAACGGACAAATGTTGATAATTTGTTTCACAATCCCAAACACCCATATACAAAACTCTTGATGGCGTCGATTCCGAGGATAGATATAGAAGTGAATGAGTTAACTACTATTAAAGGTATAGTACCTTCTTTAAAAAATATGCCTCAATTAGGCTGCCGTTTTGTTGATAGATGCCCGTCGGCTATGCCTGAATGTAGCAAAGTTACGCCGCAACTTGCCTTCGTAGGTGACAATCATGAAGTTTCTTGTTTACTTTTTGAAGGCTGTAATTCTAGAAAGGGTGTGAGCTGACAACATGGAGCAAACAACAATGATACAAAATAACGAAAATTTATTGGAGTTAATTGATTTAAAAACTTATTACCCTATTAAAGGTGGATTTTTCAAACATACGGTTGGCTATGTTAAAGCTGTTGATAATATTTCTTTTTCCATAAAAAGCGGTGAAACATTAGGATTAGTCGGGGAATCGGGTTGTGGAAAATCTACAACAGGTCGCACTATTTTAAGATTGTTAGATTCAACGGATGGAAAAATCATTTTTAATGGCCAGGATATTACAAAATTACATGGGAAATCATTAAGGGAAATAAGGAAAGATATCCAAATGGTATTTCAAGATCCCTATGCATCGTTAAACCCGATGCAAATGGTAGGTAGTATCATAGCTGAACCGATCATGAATTTCCATAAAAAATCACTGAAATCTTTAAAAAATGAAGTAATGGAGCTCTTACAAAAAGTAGGTTTACCAGCAGATGCTTATTATAAGTATGCACATGAATTTTCAGGTGGTCAGCGTCAACGGATTGGTATTGCGAGAGCACTTGCGCTTAGGCCGAAACTAATTATAGCAGATGAACCAGTTTCAGCCTTAGACGTATCTGTACAATCGCAGGTTCTGAATCTACTAAAAGAGTTACAAGATGAGTTTGACTTAACATTTTTATTTATTGCTCATGATTTAAGTGTTGTAAAACATATGAGTGATCGAATCGGTGTTATGTATTTAGGAAATATTGTGGAGATTGCAGATAAGGAACATATTTACGAGGAACCACTGCACCCTTATACACAGGCATTAATCTCCGCAATACCGGTACCTGATCCAAGGAAAAAGAGTAGCCGTATAGTATTAGAAGGGGATATCCCTAGTCCGGCTAATCCTCCAAAGGGGTGTCCTTTCCATCCACGGTGTCCGAAGGCAATGACAGAGTGTTCATTATCAAAACCAACTTTAAAGGAGGTGAAGCAGGGGCATAGAGTTGCGTGCCATTTATATTAAAAAATAACAAGAGAATAGTGTAATAATTATCTTCAAAATAAAATTCACGGGGGGACAAAGAATGAAAAAATCAGCATTATTGGCTTTCATGCTAATGCTAGTTATGGCTTTGTTTTTAACAGCATGTAATAACGACAACTCGACAACTGACAAAGAAAAGGAAAAAGGCAAGGATGATTCCACAAAGACTAGTGAAACAGCGAAAAGTGGAGTTGTAACTTTCGGTACTGACCAAGCGCCTGAGGGTGTTTATGATCCAGCCTATTCAGGTAGTATTGTAGATAGTTATATTCAAGATTTTACAATGGAAGGTATCTATACTGTAAATGATGAATTGGAATATGTTCCCAATTTAGCAAAGTGGGAAATTAGTGAGGACAAATTAACTTATACGTTTACATTTGAGAAGGGTGTAAAATGGCATAATGGTGAAGAGTTAACAGTTGATGACTGGGTATTTGCATTAGAAACAATAGCACATCCAGATTACGATGGCCCTCGTTTCAATTATGTTGAAGGTATTAAAGGAGCAAAAGCAAAAAAACTGGGGAAAGCTGAAACAATCGAAGGTATTAAGGTTGTTGATCCATATACAGTGAAAATTACTTTTGAGGAAGTAGAAGTTAATAACCTAGAAAAGCTTTGGTCTAATCCAATGCCAAAGAAACATTATGAAGGTATCGCGATTAAAGACTTAGCTGAATCTAAACAGGTTCGTGAAACTCCTGTTGGTTTAGGAGCATTTAAAGTGAAAAAGGTTGTAGCAGGCGAGTATTCTGAATTAGAGCGTTTTGATGATTACTGGAAGGGCAAACCGCAGCTTGACGGTATAATTGTAAAAACAATTGACCCATCATTAACAGCTGGTGCGTTCCAAAACGGAGAAATTGACATCATGGATATTAAACCACAAGCAGTAAAAGAATTGTCAGCATTAGATAATGTGCGTATTGAAGAAACGAATGGTGTAAGTTATTCATATATTGGTCTTCGTTTTGGTCATCGTGATAAAGCTACTCTTACAAATGTAGCTGATTTTGATAAGTTTAAATCAAAAGAATTGCGTCAAGCACTATTATACGCAATTAACCGTCCAGCAATGATCGATGCTTTCTTAGAAGGAAAAGCTGAAGTTGCAAATACTGTGATTCCTCGTACTTTTTGGACTGCTGCTGAGGAGTCAGAATTAAATCAATATGAATACAATCCAGAAAAGGCTAAAGAGCTTCTTAAGGCTGCAGGCTATGTAGATAAAGATGGCGATGGTTTTGTAGAAGATCCGAGTGGTAAGCCATTTAAAATTTCATTTGGCCACTATGCAGGTCCTGCTGCATTTGAGGGACGCTCTCAAGCAATTATTCAAGCTTGGAATGATGTCGGAGTGAAAACAGAACAAGCAACTGGTACTTTAATTGAGTTTAACTTATATAATGATATGAAAGATAATGATGATGATGCATTAGAAGCATTCTTCGGCTCTTGGAGTACTGGCGCTGACCCTGATCCATCTGGTTTATGGGGGAATGATGCTGAATGGAACTATGGTCGCTACATCGATGCTAAGAACCAAAAATTCATAAAACAAGCCTTAGGTAAAGAAGCATTTGATAAAGAAAAACGTAAAGCAATTTATGTGGAATGGCAAAAATACTTTAATGAAGAATTACCAGCCCTTCCATTATGGGAAAACAGAGATTTATATGCCATAAATAATCGACTACAAGGTGTTCATGTAAACGCTGTTAGTTTCCAAACAGATGTTTACAAATGGCACATTAAGGAATAAATTGTAAACTAACTAAACCTACTAACTAGGTCCACTTCATGTATTGGGCCTAGTTAGTAAATTTCTAGATAAGGAGACGTCATATGCTTCAATACACACTTAGAAGATTACTTGGCATGATCCCATTGCTACTCCTTATTTCGTTGGTGGTGTTCTTTTTAGCAAAAATGATGCCAGGAGATCCGTTTGCTGGTGAAATTGATCCGTCTAATACGAATCCACAATACATCGAAGAAATGAGAGAAAAATTAGGCTATAATGATCCGATTATCATGCAATATGGTAGATGGATTGCTAATTTTGCACAAGGGGATTTCGGAAAATCTACTGTTTATAAAAAACCAGCATCAGAGATTATTGCTCAGCGAATACCTAATACAATATTTTTAGCATTAACATCATTAATTTTCACGTACATTTTTGCGTTTCTTATGGGAATGTATGCGGGAAGAAAACCCTATACACTTGGGGATAATTTAATTGCGACTTATAATTATTTAGCTCTAGCAATTCCATCATTTGTAGCAGGAATTGTTGCTATATACTTTTTCTCCTTTAAACTAGGATGGTTCCCTTTCAATGGATCTGTAGGTGTAGGCATGCAAGCAGGAAATTTGGAATATTACCTGAGTAGGCTCCATCATGTATTATTACCAGCACTTATATTAGGATTAATGGGAACAGCGTCCTATACACAATTTTTACGAAATGACATTATTGAAAATAGTAGAAAAGATTTTGTTAGAACTGCAAGAGCAAAAGGAACTAAGGAATCAAAAATTTATAAAAAACATATTTTACGCAATTCGATCATTCCAATTATTACGTTTCTTGGTTTTGATATCGCAACATTGATCAGTGGTGCGGTAATAACAGAAACAATCTTTACTTATCCGGGGATAGGTGCACTCTTCTTAGAATCAGTTGGAAGAAGAGATTACGCAGTGATGATGTCGATAACTATGTTACTTTCGTTTTTAACACTTTTTGGAAATTTGGTAGCGGATATATTATATGGTGTGGTAGATCCGCGTATTAGACTAGATTAAGGAGGGGGTATTATGACATTGGTAACTGATCAAGAAGTTATAACTCCAAAAACACCGAAAAAAAGCCCCTCGCCATGGGTGATCGCGAGACGGAAGTTCTTTAAAAATAAATTAGCGATGATTAGTCTTATCTTTTTACTAATAGTTATCATTCTATCGTTTTTAGCTCCATACATTACAACAAAAGATATTGTACGTGTCGACTTTATGAAAATTAGTCTACCTCCATCAAGTGAGCATTGGTTAGGAACGGATACCAACGGACGTGATGTTTTTACTAGAATGCTCTACGCTGGAAGATCATCTTTAACAGTTGGATTAGGCTGTATGATTTTTATTGTAGTAATTGGAACTATTGTTGGCTCGATTTCAGGGTATTTTGGGGGGAAAATAGATCAAATGTTAATGCGATTTACTGATTTCGTATTAATGTTTCCATTTTTAGTATTCGTTATTGTTATAAATACAATCCTTTCAGGAAAAGTATCTGGTCTATGGACATTAATAATTGTCATTTCGATTTTAAGCTGGGGAGGTGTTGCAAGGATAGTGCGTAGTAGGGTGCTAGCTGAAAAGGAAAATGAATATATATTAGCAGCGCAATCAATTGGTTGTAAACCTTCAAAAATAATCATTAAGCACTTATTGCCAAACGTAGCCTCGACGATTATTGTACAAGCAACATTATTAATGGCCGTAACTATAGTTGCTGAATCCAGTTTAAGCTTTTTAGGATTTGGTGTACCAGCTGATACTCCGAGCTGGGGCAATATGTTATTTGAGGCTAGAAACTCAGAAGTACTGAAGGATAAGCTGTGGATGTGGGTACCACCTGCAACAGCCATTTCATTAGTTATTTTGTCAATCAACTTTATTGGAGAAGGATTAAAGGATGCATTAAATCCAAAATCAAAAAGGTAATTGGGCCACTTAGCGCAAGAAAATAGCACACCAATATTTTATGCGCTATATTCTTCATCGCATGTTAAATGTGAAAAAAGAGGATCCCAAAACATTTGGTAATCTGTTTTATAAATGCATAAGAGATATCGATTCCTGACAGCCAAATAAACAAATGTCTGGCCATATCAGGATGCGAGAGTTGAGTATTAATTAAAGATATTTTTCACAGGAAAAAATTTTCTGTATATTCTAAAAGAAATAACTCGAAAATTAACTTCCTTTTTATTACAATTAAGTTATAGTTTTGAAGGAGGTAAATTGGTAAATGGAAAGAGAAATTTTTGATTTAGATTTAAAAGTATCAGAAGTAAGCCCACAGATATCGCATCCAGAACAAGAACTACCAAGTTCTAAAGATGCTAACGCTAACCTTTCTTTTAAGCCACCTTGTCCGATAAGACCATAACTATAAACGCGGTGAAAAGTACTTTCTTTTCGCCGCTTTATATTTTTGCTAAATCTGAAATTTTAATAGAATAGGGAGGTTAAATTATGAAAAAAGACTGGAATATATTAGATTTAAGTGTTGTGAGAACCCCATTATTCCCACTTTCATTTTATATGAGTAAATTATCTTTAGAAACAAATCCAGAAAATATTATACATTTAGTTCTGAATAATCAAGTTATTAAAGAAGCAATACATTTTGCTAATCCAAATCTATTAAATGAAATAGAAAAATATAACAATAAAAGTGATAAGAAAAAAAGAAATATTATAACCTCTTTATATAAATACCTTGCAAGAATTTCTACAAAATCAACTCCTTTTGGACTTTTTTCAGGAGTTCAAGAAGTTGCCCAAAAAAATACTTCATATACCTCTATAAATAATCAAACAGAAAAAAAAAATAATAAATATATAAGAGTAGATTCAATGTGGTTACTAGGTGTAATAGAAAAAATAGAAGTTCAGGAACAATTGTGGGATTTTATAAATGTTAAATTTGTGGATATGTATTTAATTGAGGGAGATAGGATGTTTTTCCCGTACAAAACGATGTACGGACAATTTGATAGGTATAAGGAGCAAGGTGAAAAAAATGGTTTTTCCATTCGGAATAACGAGCTAATTCATAAAATAAGGTTAATTGCAACTGACTTTATCCCACTTTCTGTTTTGTTATATAAGCTAAAAGATATTTATACGGATATTAATGTGACTGAAATTAAATCCTATTTGAAACAATTAATATCCCATGAAATATTACATACAAATTTACGTCCTAATTTAACAAATGCAAATAGTCTAGATGATTTATTATTATTTTTTAAAAGATTTAATTTATCAGATCAGCCAATGTTTCAATTGCTTTATAAAATACAAGAATGTATTTCGGAATATTCTGATTTGGGATTGGGTAAGTTAGAAAGCATTGAGTTATTGAATGAAATAAAGGTGAGAATGGAGGATTTATATAAATGTAAAGATTATTTACATATAGATTTAAAATTTGAAAGGGATTATGAGCTTCCAAGAAACTTTAATGAGGATATAAAAAAAGCAATTGATATACTAAGTCTTTTTTTAATTCATCAAAATCACAATTACAATCAAAGTTTAGATACCTTTAAAAAAGTATTTATTGAAAAGTATGGGTACAATACAGAAATAAATTTAGTTGAATTACTATATTCTCTTGAATTTACTGATTATACGACAAAGAATATAACGATGAGAACTTCAGATGAGGTAGAGGATCATACCATTTATAATTATATGGAAAGCTTAATCACTAATGCTCTATTTCAGGGACTTGAAGAATTGGAGATTACTGATAACGAAATAATAAAGTTTAAACAGTATCAAAAGATAGACTTCTCCTATGTATATGAGTCATTTGATATGCTATTCTCAATAGTCAAAAATAATAATCATGTTTATTTGACAGTTAATAATGATAATTTTTCTGAGAATGCAGGGCAAATAATCGGAAGATTTTTCCCTTTGTTAAGTGATAATTATACAAAGGAAATGGAAATATTAAATGATTTTGAAAAGAATATTTATGGAGATAATTATGAGATAGCTGAAGTTGGTTGTCAAAGTGTTTACGGAAGAGCTTCTAATATACGTTCAACTATAAATCCTAGGGATCATGAATTACCTATTCTTTCAGGTTTCTCTAAATTAAAAAATAATATTAAAATTGGTTCGATTCTTTCTGGAATTAATGATTATGGAGAATTATATTTGAAAAATTCTGATACAAATAACTTTATCGTTCCTAAAACAACAAATATGTTAAATGGCGTAAATTATTTTCCTAAGATATATAAATTTTTATTAGACGTAGGAAAAGAGGGGGAGATTCCTTTTCAAACTTTCTTTCCGATTTTTTATAATAAATTTGTATTTACACCTAGAATCAGGTATAAAAATATTGTTTTGTCTAAAAAACAATGGAGAATAGATATGTATATTCTGCAGTTAGAGAAGCAGTTCAAATATGAGGATTGGGAATATGCAATTTCTAAATGGAGAGAAACGTACAAAGTTCCAAGAATAGTTGAAATGAAAAATTTAGATTCAACAATTTATTTTAATTTAGATAATTCATTGCATTTGAAAATTTTAAGAAAAGAATTTTCTAAATTAAATAAGCTTATTTTTACTGAAGTAGACTATGGAATTGATATTAACACTATTAACGACAATCAATTTAAAGAAGAATTAACAGTATCTGTATTGAATAAAAGGAGTATTAAAAAGAAATTTAGTACACTGCATAATAATCCGGAAATTAAGAGGAAGATCATTCCTGGTGATGATTGGATTTATTATAAACTTTATATTAAAGAAGATTATCAAGATGAGCTATTAATAAAGTCTATATTACCATCTATGAATAAATTATTGAAAGAAAATAAGATATATTCTTATTTCTATGTAAGATATATGGATTCTCGTCCTCATATTAGGCTGAGAATAAAAGTAGACTCAACAAATTTTAATTTTGTATTTTCATTTATGTATGATTGGATAAAAAAATATATTGAAGAGAATTTTATTGATAGTTTAAGTATTGATACGTATTATCCAGAATATATGAGATATGGTGGACATCGATTGGAAGAACAATTTCATGAAGTATTTTTTGCAGACAGCCAATATTGTGTAGAGTTATTAAATCTAAACAATAAAATTGGGGACCCTATTGAGAAAATAATTTTTTATTCGGTAAAGTGTTTATTACAGGATGTTGGTTTCGAAAAAGATCAGCAAATTAAACTTCTAAATCGATATTTATACCTACATAGGTTAAATAAAAAAATATTGAAATTGAATTCCAAAGATAATATTTTAGAAAATTCAAGGATAGATGATTCTAGTTTCGAAGCTGAAGAGGTTTCGAAATTTAGAGCATGTGTGCTTAAACAATTCTCTAAAGAGTTAGAAATTGCTCAATTGGAGGGATTTAACATAAATGATGTTGTCCTTTCAGTAATTCATATGAATGTAAATAGATTAATGATTGTAGATAAAGAAAAAGAAAATCAACTAATGTATAGTTTATTAAAATTTCTTGAGAAAAATTAAAAAACCTTTAAGTGTTTTGTGATCTTCCAACATCATAATACATTTTTTCATAATCTTTATTATTTGGGGGTAAAACCAATGCATACTGCTTCTTTAGAGCTTCAAAACCAATGTTCAATACTTTTTGAAGAACATTTGAAAAACTTTGCTAACAATACTTTGAAAACAAATTTTGAAGATAAAAGTATTCACACCCTTAGTGATGGGATTCCGGGACTTTGTATTTTTTATGCAAGTTTAGATAAGTTGTATCCGAAAAATAATTGGGACTATTATGCACATAGGCATTTAGAAATATTAAATAAAAAAATAGACTTTAATAGTATAGATGTATCACTTTACAGTGGAATAAGTGGAATTGGGGCATCGGTTTTATCTTTAGCAAAAGAAGGTAGATACGAACAATACTTAAAATCATTAAATGAAGTTTTAGAAAATCGAATTAGAAAATTACTAAATGAATTCACTTCAGAAAATGACGTCTCAACATATGATGTATTTTCTGGAATAACAGGTGTAGTTAGATATATGCTATTTTTTAAAGAAAATAATAATATGAATCAGTTAATAAATGAACTAGTTAGTAAGATAATATTATTTGCAGAATATGAAATGGATAGACTTTCTAGTGATAATAAAAATGGTTCTGTTAACTTGGGAACCGCGCATGGTTTATCAGGAATCTTATCAATTTTATCAATAGTTAAACTAGAAAAATTTGAAGTTGAAAATTTGAATCAAACTATAGTTAATCTAGTAGCATTTTTTGAAAAAAATACATTCAAAATCTTAGGTGTACTTACTTTCCCTGAACGCTTACCTTTTATAAATACACCTAGACATAAAAAATATATTAATTCCTCTTGGTGTTACGGACTAACGGGGATTACTAGATCAATGATTTTAGCATCTAAGGCAATAGATGATATATTATTTGAAGAAAAATATGTTAATAATTACAACATGTTCCTCAACTCTTTAAATTTAGAGAAAGGAAAGGTTTCTACCGTATTTTGCCACGGTGTTTCAGGGATAATTTATGAAACCTTCTTGATATATAAAGAATCTGGAAATATCAAATTTATTGAACACATTATAAAGTTACTAACTATATTACATGGCAATTCAGATTTTAATAATTTTAATTCATTTCCGGATCGCTCGTTAGAAGAAAACTACATTGAATACAAGGAGGGGATTGTAGACGGAACTTTAAGTGTATATTTAGTAATAGTAGCTATTTTGCTAAATGAAAGGGAAAAGATGGATTGGATTTTTTTGAAAAGTTAATTTTAATAATTAATACAAGATTGTTATTCATTAAAAGGATGAAAAAGGAGGCCCGAATTTTCGTATAGAGTTAAATCACGCATTCTTAAATTAAAGTATGTATTAAATCCTAAATCAAGAAGGTAATGCTGATTTTAGATAAATAAATCATAAAACATCAAACATAAAAAAATAGAGACACCTCTTAAGGGTGTCCTTATTTTTCATATTCACTGTAAGTAAAATATAGCGTACTGAAGCAATAAAAAAACTCCCATCACAGTGTGCTTACTGTTGATAGGAGTTAAGGTTATTATCGATCAGCAACCCAAGTTTTCAGAAGATCAGCAGTACCATAAACGTAATGCTGCTCGCCTACTTCATGGTAAGATGCGCTATCGTCAACTTCCGTATGCTTGTACGGAATACGTTGACGGCGTTTTTCTGACATTGGGTCAGGAAGTGGAATTGCTGATAATAATGATTTTGTATACGGATGAACAGGGTGATTGTAAATATCATCTGCTTTACCGATTTCCATAATTTTACCACGGTACATAACAGCGATACGGTCGCTAATATACTTAACCATCGATAAGTCATGGGCAATGAAAAGATATGTTAGACCACGTTCTTTTTGTATTTGCTTTAATAAGTTAACAACTTGCGCTTGAATGGATACATCAAGTGCTGATATCGGTTCATCGGCGATAATAAACTTAGGATCTAAGCTTAGCGCACGAGCAATCCCAATACGTTGACGTTGGCCGCCAGAGAATTCGTGTGCATAACGGTTTGCGTGCTCTTTGTTTAAGCCAACAGCCTCTAACAGCTGATTAACTTTTTCACGACGCTCTTTTTTATCTTTGTAAAGACCGTGAATCGTAAAGCCCTCACTAATAATTTCTCCAGCTGTCATCCGCGGATTTAATGAAGCGTATGGATCTTGGAAAATCATTTGCATTTGACGATTAAATTTCTTTAAATCATTTTTAGATTTTTTCCCTTGGACGTTCTCACCATCGAAAATAATTTCACCATCTGTAATGTCGTACAGGCGGATAATGGAACGACCAGTTGTCGATTTACCACAGCCGGATTCTCCAACAAGACCAAGTGTCTCACCTTCGTATACATCGAAGCTAATACCATCGACAGCTTTAATCGGGTTACCTGCTGAACCGAAATACTGCTTTAAATTTTTAATTTCAAGAATTTTTTTTGTGCCCGATTTAGTCATTTGATTGTGCCTCCTTTGCTAAATATCCCTCAATACGTTTAGCAACCGCATCAGGAAGCGGGATTTTTGGTGCGTCAGGATGCATCAACCAAGTTTTTGCAAAGTGTGTTTCACTTACTTGGAACATCGGTGGTTCTTGCTCATAGTCAATAGCCATTGCGAACTCATTACGAGCGGCAAACGCATCGCCCTTTGGAGGGTTAGTAAGATCTGGTGGTGAACCAGGAATCGTGCGTAGTAGTTCATCAGTATCGTTATCTAAGTCTGGCATTGAACCAAGCAGACCCCATGTATATGGATGCTTAGGATTATAGAAAATATCATTAACAGCACCATATTCGACGATTTGACCCGCATACATAACTGCAACTCGGTCGGCAATGTTTGCAACGACGCCTAAATCGTGAGTAATGAAAATGATAGATGTTTTCGAATTTTTTTGGATTTCTTTCATTAGCTCTAAAATTTGCGCTTGAATTGTAACGTCTAATGCTGTTGTTGGTTCATCGGCAATTAGAAGCTTTGGATCAGCTGCAAGTGCGATGGCAATAACAACACGTTGACGCATACCGCCTGAAAATTCATGCGGATATTGGTTATAACGTTTTTCAGGGTAGGGGATACCTACCTGCGTTAAAAGTTCAATTGCACGTTTTTTAGCCTCATCTTTTGACACTTTTTTATGTTGTAAAATAACTTCAGTTATTTGACGTCCGACCTTCATCGTCGGGTTTAAGCTTGTCATTGGATCTTGGAAAATCATTGCAATTTCATTTCCACGTACTTTTGACATTTCTTTATCACTTAAAGGAACTAAATCACGACCGTTAAATAAAATTTGCCCCGACTCATAAATACCAGGTGGCTGTGGAATTAGTTTCATTAATGCGTTACTGGTAACGCTCTTACCAGAACCGGATTCACCAACGATTGCTAGTGTTTCACCTTCTTTTAAGTCAAAGTTTACACCACGAACAGCATGAACAAGTCCTGCGTACGTTTTAAAGTTTATTTTTAAATCTTTTACTTCTAAAATTGTTTTACTCATTTTCAGCCACCTCCTTATTTACGTAGTTTTGGATCTAATGCATCACGTAAGCCGTCACCAACTGCGTTAAACGCAAAGATTGTTAGTGAAATGAACAATGCAGGGAATATTAAACGCCACGGAGCATTGGCAATCGCTCCATTTCCATCAGAAGCCATTGTTCCCCAAGAGGCTTGTGGAGCAGGAACCCCAAGTCCTAAATAACTAAGAAAAGACTCTGTAAAAATAGCAGATGGCACTGTCAATGTCATGGTTACTAAAATTGCACCAAGTGCATTTGGCACTAAATGTTTGAAAATTAAATGTCCTGTTCTTGCGCCAAGAGTACGAGCTGCTAAAACATACTCTTGATTTTTAATAGATAATACTTCACCACGTACAATACGGGCCATATTGATCCATCCTGTAATGGATAGTGCGATAATCATTGGTATAATACCTTGTTCTAATACTACTAAAAGGACGATTACAACTAATAGGTAAGGAACAGCTGTTAAAACATCGGCAATACGCATCATAATATTGTCAACACGACCGCCTGCTAAACCAGAAATACTTCCCCATAATACGCCAATGATCAAATCGATAATTGCCGCAGCAAACCCGATGAATAAAGAAATACGAGCGCCAGCCCATATTCGAACGAAAATATCTCGACCTAAATCATCTGTACCAAACCAAAATTCTGATGATGGTGGAGCATTAAAAGCACCTAATTGATCACTATAGTGGTATTGTGAAAACATCGGCACAAAGGTAGCCATTAAAACAATAACTATTAAAGCGATTAAACCGAAAATCGCCATTTTATTATGGGAAAAACGGATAAATACTTCCTTCCAAAAGGAGACAGATTTATCAGCTAATTTTTCAGTTGCTTCGTGATTACCGCCAACAATTTTAAATTTATCTTTTTCGATTTGTTGCTGTGTCATTACTTTTTCGCTCCTTTCAGTCTAATTCGCGGATCGATTACACTATATAAAATATCTACGATGAAGACCGCAAATAAAAGAATGATTGAGTAGAATACGGTTGTCCCCATAATAACTGTATAATCACGGTTCGTAATACTTTGCACAAAGTGTTTACCTAATCCAGGAACCGCAAATATTGACTCTACAATGAAGCTACCTGTAACAACAGCAGCTGTTAATGGACCTAAATAAGTAACGACTGGTAAGAGGGCGTTACGTAAAGTATGGCGGTAGACAATTTTCCATTTGCCTATACCTTTGGCACGAGCCATTTTTACGTAATCACTATTATTTTGTTCAAGCATACTTGAACGTATTAGTTTAGCAATAAAGCCCATATGCGATAATGCAATAGCTAAGGCTGGCAATATACTATAAGCAAAGCCTTTCCATCCACTTATCGGGAATAATTGGAGCTTGTATGCAAGGAAATACTGCATAAGTCCAGCTAATATAAAAGATGGAACGGAAATGCCGAGCACCGCAAAGGTCGTTGCCAAATAATCTGGCCACCTATTATGATAAAGCGCAGCAATTACACCGATTAATACACCAAATCCAATTGCTAGCAGCATCGCTTCAATTCCTAAAGTTAACGATACAGGGAAGCCTTCTGCAATCATATCATTTGTAGAACGCGCTTTATATTTCATAGATTCACCGAAATTAAAAGTGGCCGCATCGATTAAATAATCTTTGTACTGAATATACCAAGGGTTATTTAATCCATACGTTTCGTTTAACTTTGCCTCTATTTGAGGAGGTAAATTACGTTCAGATGCAAATGGGTTACCCGGAGCAAGACGCAATAGGAAAAACGTAGCCGTTACGATGACGAAAAGCGCGAGAAGTATATACATCAGCCTTTTCAAAATATATTTAATCACATAAAACTCCTCCTTCTATTTGTCAATTTTCTGACAAATAAGTGCCTTCGTATTTTAAAAAGAGCTGACTCGCGCCGCAGTGGCTACGAGGCAGCTCTCCGCTTAGAGCTTAAAAGAAATTATTATTTAATCTTTACGTATTTAAGGTGAATATCACCAGTTGGATTTGGATCGAAGTTTTCAATACCTTTTTTAACTACTGACAAGTTAGTGTAGTAGTAAATAGGTGCAACTGGGAATTCTGTCATAATAATTGCTTCGGCTTGTTTTAAATAAACAAGACGTTTAGCTTCGTCTACCTCAGCAACTGCTTTGTCCAATAATTTTTTGTACTCAGCATTTTCCCATCCTGTTTGGTTGTTACCATTTTTAGCTGTATCGAACTGTTCAAGGAATGTATATGGATCAAGATAATCAGCTACCCAGCCCATACGACCAATTTGATAGTCACCAGTTTTTAATTTGTCAATATAAACTTGCCATTCTGAGTTATCTAACTGAGATGAAATACCAAGTTTTTTGCTCCATTCTTCTTGAATATATTGAGCGATTGCTGCATGCGCTTCAGAAGTGTTAAATGAAATGTTCACTTTAATATCTTTAGCGTCTTTAATACCAAGTTCTTTCATCCCTGCTTCAAGAGCAGCTTTTGCTCCATCCACATCATTATCTTTGAAGTAACCACGGTCTTCTGTAAAGTTAGGAACTGCTACCGGAATCATACCTGTAGCTGGTTTTTGTTCTCCTTTAGTTACGTTGTCAATTAATGTTTGACGATCGATTGCTAGAGCAAGAGCTTTACGGATATTTGCATTGTTCATAATTTTGTCTTTTGTATTGAATTTATACCAATAAATACTTGCTTGGTCTTTGATTCTTAAAGATTTATCTTTTTTGAATCCATCAATTGCATTAAGATCTACATTTTGGAATGGAGGACCGATATAGTCAAGCGAGCCAGATTTAAAGTTCGTAGCAACAGTTGGCTCCTTCTCAATCATAGCAATATTTACAGTATCAACATCAACATTTGATGCATCCCAATAATCTTCATTTTTTGTAAGAGTGATAGAAGCATCATGTTGCCAATCGCTTAATTTATAAGGACCATTTGTTACGTAATCTTTACCAGCGTCTGCGTACCATTCTTTATTAGCTTCAGTCACTTTTTGGTTAACTGGTAAATAAGTTTTAAATCCTGTTAATTCTAGGAAATACGGAGTTGGGTTTTCTAAAGTTACGACTAAAGTTTTGTCATCTTCAGCTTTGACACCAACGCCATCAGCAGAACCGCCGTTTTGGTGGTAAGCTTGAGCCCCTTTAAGTGGGTAGAAAATAGAAGCATACGCAGAAAGGTTATCTGGATTTAATGCCCATTTCCAAGCATATTCGAAGTCGCCAGCTACAACTGGATCACCATTTGACCATTTTGTATCACGTAAGTGGAAAGTATAAGTCTTTTTATCATCACTGATTTCCCATTTTTCAGCCATACCTGGAGTAGGCTTACCTTCAGCGTCTGAAACAGTTAGACCTTCAAAAACATTAATTAAGATTGCACTAGATGTAGTATCTTCTGCAAGTCCTGGGTTTAAAGATGGTGGTTCTGAAGGAATTGCTAAGTTAAGTTCTTTAGCTTTTGAGCCAGAATCCTTTTTGTCGTCTGAAGATGAAGAATTATCAGACTTTTCACCACCGAAGCCACATGCAGCTAATACTAATGATAATACTGCAAGAACCGTTAATAATAAAAACTTTTTGTTTTTAATCATGTGAATCCCCCTTATATAATTTTAAGCCTTTTGTGAAGCTCTTATTTAATATACCAAAAAATCATTGTGTACAAAATAAAAAAGATTCAAATTTATTTAGTATTATCTGACATTTGTGAAGATAATAAATTTTTTCTATTCTTCACATTAATGAATAAAAGCGCTTTCATAACAATAATTTGATATAAATTCGTAATAAATATCAAAAATAAAATAAAAATATAGAAATGACTTACTATACCGAAAATTCATATTGTTTAGATAATATTATTATTATAGTAAAAATGAGTCGAAAGTCACGGGATAGTGATATGAGTGGTTTGTGTGGGTTTGTAGAAAATTACCGCAAAATCGAGTAATTTTGATTCTTTAAGAGGTGTTTTTTGCAAATTATAATCTCGAAGGATGATTATTTTTATCTATTAATGATATATAAGAAACTTGTTTTGTATTTTTTTAAGAATACCCAGTATAAGAGAGAACAAAGAAGAATTAGAGTATATGTATGACAAAATGTGCCGCTCTTAAAGAATAAATGTACGTTAGTTAATGAAAATATGTTTTTTTGAAATAATTTACACATTACTTGTATATTCAATATTGTATAAATAAAACGTTGCACGGAATCAATATATGTGTGTAGAGTTGAGTTTTTATGCTAAATGAAAAAAATACATAATTATTATTACTTCTATGCTGTTGTTTTATGGAGAAGTCCATTTGTCTTTCTTAGGTGGAAAACTTTTACATATAGTTATTAAAAATTATGTGAGTAGAACTTAATGAGTAGAAAATTACTTAGTTTATTTACGTGGTCAATTTTACCATATTTTAATTGCTAAATGGAGGTTTTCCTAAAATAAACAGCAGGGTAATTAGAAACAATAGTAATAGGTGGACTATTTCTTAAGTAAGTAGGGGGTTACCATAGTGCAAACGATATTAGTCTCTATTAGTGTCGTTTCTTTGAACTCACGCTTTTGCTCAGAAATGTGGACTGGGACAAAAACAAGCAGAGGAAAAAGAATTCTCTGCTTGAAATGATTAAAGCTTAAATTGATTAATTTGGGTTTGTAAGTCCGAGGATTTTTCACTTAAATCTGTAGCAACGTGATTTACTTGTTGCATTGTCGCAGCTTGTTCTTCACTAGCTTCGGCAATGATCTGTGTATTGGCTGCACTAGAAGCAGCACCATGAGCAATTTCTGAAACAGAGGCTGCTACTTGCTCAGCACTTGCAGAGATTTCCTCAGAAGTAGCCGAAATGTCTTCTATTTGATTTGTCATCATATTAATCGCTTTTACGATTGCTTCAAAAGAATTGCCAGCATCCCCAATGACTTTCACACCATCTGTAACAGATTGCAGCCCATCTTCGACAGCTTTTTCTACATTTTGGGTATCTTCTTGGATTTCTTGTGTTAAGGTAATAATTTGATTGGCTGATTGCTTTGATTCTTCTGCTAGCTTACGAACTTCATCAGCTACGACAGCGAAGCCTTTGCCTTGTTCACCTGCACGTGCAGCTTCGATTGCAGCGTTTAGCGCTAATAAATTCGTTTGATCTGTAATAGCTGTAATGACCGTAGTAATATTGCCTATTTCTTCTGATTGCTTACTTAATTTTTGAACGAGATTGTTAATCGTTTGGGTAGAATCATAAATCACGTTCATTTGTTGTTGAGCCTCATCAACTGTACTAGTACCGTTATTCGCCAATTCATTTGTTGTCACTGCGCTTTGGTGGAGCTGTTGAGTAGCCTCTGCTATTCGCTGTACACCTACGGCTGTTTCATCCATAGCATGTGCACTCTCATTGGCAGCAATTGTAGCAGTAGATGCCGCATTTGCCGTCCCGTTAATTCGTACAGTAATTTCATCAGCAGAAGCTGAAATCTCTTCGATAGAGGCGGATAATTCTTCAGCAGAAGCTGATAAATGTTCCGCATTGCCTTGAATATGTGTTAATAAATCTCGTAAGCTACTTTTCATGACGTTAAATGCTGTAGATAGCTGTCCAATTTCATCTTTAGATTGATGAGAAATATCTTGATGATATAATTCACCATTCGCAATATTATTAGCAGCAAGAACGACGGATTTTAAAGGTCGTGAAATTGTACGTTGTACATAAAACATTAAGGATATTCCAAGTATTACACCAATGATGATAGCGATGATTGAGATTATTTGTGAAGTTGATACTGCTTCTTTAGATCCTTTCGTGACAATATCAAGTTGTTTTTTTTGATAACTTACAATTTTCTTTGATACTGCTAACAAATCTGTATTTGCTTGTTGGACATCGACATTAACTTTTTGTATCGCTTCTTTTAATTTTCTGGCATCATAAAGTGTTAGTGCTTCTTCAGCGGCTTTGTTAAAAGCTCCATTATATGTATTTAAATCTTTTGCATAAGTCTCCATTTCGGATGAATCAGATTTTTCCATGATCTCAATTACATATGAATCTAGCATTTTAGCATACTTTGTAAAGTTATCTTTATTAGCTGCTGAGTCTTCGATGAGTATTGCCCGAATGTAAAGACCTTGCATTGCTCGCGCAGTTTGAATATTATTAGCTAATTCTACTAGAGCTACACGATTTTCTAGTGCATTTTCAACCTTCTTATCAATATTTGAGAATTGTATAAACATAATGACCAATGAAATAATTAAGGTCAGGATGATGGTTAAAAAACCAAAGCTTAGTTTTTTGCCTACAGACATAAAGATACGTCCTTTCTGAAATGCTATTTACTTTTTTTACTTAAATTTAGCAATTTAGAAAGGAAGAAGTCAATAACGCTCGAAATAAACAGTTCGGAATAATCACAAGTTTTTTTAGCGTTACTGTAATCAAAAGATGAATAGTACAGATTACGTGGTTATCACCATAAAAAAGGAACACGATACAATTCGTATCGTATTCCAACGCTTTAAGACTGTTTTTTTAATTGTAAAATGACAGCTTCATCTGGATCGATGTATAAAGTTTTTTGTTCAAAGTAAATAACAAAACCAGGCTTAGCACCATTTGGTTTTTTTACTTGCCGTATTTCTGTGTAATCTACTGGAACAGAAGAAGAGTCTCTTGCTTTTGAAAAATAGGCAGCAAGCGTTGCAGCTTCTCGTATTGTTGTTTCGTCAGGTTCACTTGTATGGATGACAACATGTGAGCCAGGAATATCCTTCGTATGCAACCAAATATCTGTACGTTTAGCCATTTTAAATGTAAGCATGTCATTTTGTTTGTTATTTTTCCCAACAGAAATCACTACACCTGTAGAGGAGACATAACGTTCAGGCTCTGGTTTCGTTTGTTTTTTCTTTTTTCTTGCATGACGTAATTTCAAATAACCTTGTTCTGCTAATTCTTCGCGAATTTCTTCTATATCTCCAGGAGCAGCTTGTTGTACTTGCTGAGCAAGCATTTCAAAATAAGCTATTTCTTCCTTCGTTTTTTCTAACTGTTCTTGCACCATGATAAGGGCGTTCTTTGCTTTTGTATATTTTGTGTAATAGCTTTGAGCATTTTCAATAGGTGTTTTACGCTCACTTACTGGAATGGTGATTTTCTCATCGCCAGTTTCACTATAATAGTTAGTGACAGTCACTTCCTTTACACCTTTTTCAAACGCGTAAATATTCGCCATCAGTAACTCCCCATATAATTGGAACTGATCTAGCTTAGATGCGCGTTCGTAGTCTTTATTTAACTTTTTAGTTTTTAATATAAGTTTATCAATTTCATTTTGCAGCCATCGTTCCAAATCACCAGCCTGCTGTTTGACACGATCACGCTCAGCTCGAGCAAAGAATACGCGGTCAAGAAGCTCATGGACATTCGGATAAATCGTTACCTCTCCTTGTAAATGCGTTAGAGCGATTGGGGAGAAGTAAGTTTTATTATTAGCGATTACATACATTGGCTGTGCCCCACCATTAGTAAAGGAAGCTATAAAATGTTTAAAGCAATTTACACGATCATCAGTGTCAGTAAATCTGAATAATAATTCCTCGGCATGTATAGGTGAGAAACCGGTAAATTGCGAAACAATTTCCTTAGCCGTTTTTGGCTCAGAGAAAAACAGTGTAATTTGTTCGTCGGTTACTGTTAAAGGATGCCATTTATTTTGTGCGGGTGGTGCGATATAAGGTTGACCAGGTAATACTGTACGGAAGCTATTTACGGATGGTGGTAAATGTTTTAAGCTGTCGACTATTTTTCCCTGCTCTTTATCTATTAATAATAGGTTACTGTGACGGCCCATGATTTCAGCATGTAACTCCCTTACAATCGGGTCGCCAATTTCATTTTTACTTTCGATTTCTACTATTATAATACGATCAAAATCGTGCTGTTTAATAGAAGAAATAAAACCACCCTCAATATGCTTTCTCAACAGCATACAAAACATTGGGGGTTCTGCTGGATTTTCAATAGAATGCTCAGTAAGGTGAACACGTGCGTAAGAAGAATGAATCGAAAAAAGTAATTTATGATTGCTTCCGTTCGCACGAATATGTAGAACAACCTCTTGAGCGTTTGGTTGATGTATTTTAGTAATCCGACCTGTTACTAATTGTTGTAGGTCGGCTGTCATTGAATAAGTAAATAAGCCGTCAAATGCCATATGAATTCCTCTTTCCAACGATTTAGCATCCTTGGTACTTTCGTATTTTATATTTTAACAGGTGTATTGATTTCTATTACAAATTACATAGAAGATGCAGATTTCTGTTACGTGCTACTTGCTTTGTCGCTGCCGCTTCGTTTTCGCGCAGAGCAGGGCTTCCTGCGGGCGAGCGTCGAGCCGCTTCCTCTGCTAAAGGAACGAAGGCAAAATGCGTCACGTCCTGTGACAATGCCTTCGTGACAACATCATGTTGGCCTCAGGGTCTCGTCTGTCTCGCTTTCCCGCGGGGGTCAAGTAGCCCTTCACTACAATCTGCTAAAAATGGGCGTATTTAAGCAAAATATCAACACACCTAATAGTTAAATCCATTTAAATGCTCATCACCATTGTTTGTGGTTGATTTCCGTTACGGCTAGGCGCTTTGTTGCTGCCGCTTCGCTTTCGCACAGTTAAAACATTTGTTGCTGCCGCTTCGCTTTCGCACAGTTAAAACATTTGTTGCTGCCGCTTCGCTTTCGCACAGAACAAAGCTTCCTGGCGGCGGGCCAACACGATGAAGTCACAAAGGCGTTATCACAGGACGTGATGTTTTTAGCCTTCGTTTCTCTATTGTTGATCGCCCAGCATCCACTCCAATCAACTTATATGCATGCGTACATAAAATTATGCCGAGGCATAATTGATCAAATGTTAATCTCTTTCTTTTGGTGATGAGTATTTTCTTATGTTTATCATAGCATTTTTTAGGTAAATATTAAAATATAGCTTCGATTGTGGTAGAATTAGCTTTTGCTCTTTGTAATTTTTTACGTCATAAATGACAGAGCTTATGTTATAATAATCCCAGTATGCAAAGAAGGGTGTGACGAACCTTGGTGCGTAGTATGACTGGTTTTGGCAGAGGTGTCACAACAACAAGAGACTTTCAATTAACAGTAGAAATGCGCTCGGTCAACCATCGATTTTTAGAAATTAATGCAAAATTCCCGAAAGAATGGCTTGAAGCAGAAATTTTTGCAAAGAAATTAATTTCAAAAGCTTTGTCACGTGGCAAAATTGATGTGATGGTTTATGTTAAGGACTTAGATAACGTCGAGCAATCTATTGAAATTAATTGGTCATTAATTGAAGCGTATCGTAAGGCAAAAGAGCAATTAGCAAATAAAGTACCACTAGAAGAAAAATGGACGATGCATGAGCTACTATCGCTTGAACAAGCGCTTGTACAGGAAAAGCCACAGCTTACACCTGAGGATTTACTTAGTGCTGTTGAAAAGGCTATTATGCAAGCACTGGAACAGCTCATTCAAATGCGTGAGCGTGAAGGGCAAGAATTGCATGATGTTGTTGTACAATATAAAGAACAGTTAAAAGAACAAGTGAATCAGATTCGTTCTTGTGCTTCCCTAGCTGTAGAAAAATACCGTACTCGATTATTGGAACGAATTACTGAAGTGGCAAATGGAGCTTTGTTAGAAGATCGCCTACTTGCTGAAGTAGCGATATTTGCAGAACGTGTGGACATCACCGAAGAATTGGACCGATTAGATAGTCACTTTAATCAACTAGAAGAAACATTACAAGAAACGATTTCGGTTGGCCGTAAATTAGACTTTTTAATGCAGGAAATACACCGCGAAATCAATACGATTGGTTCAAAAAATCAATCAACAGAGGCGGCCATTGCGGTAGTTCAGGCGAAAACAATTTTAGAAAAGATGCGCGAGCAAGTTCAAAATATCGAATAGCTTGCATGTATCTGTTATAAATTAAGGGAGATATAGAGAATAAATGATAAAAGAACGTGGATTATTAATTGTTCTGTCTGGCCCATCTGGTGTAGGTAAAGGGACAGTGCGAAAAGAATTATTTTCTCAGCCGAATACGAATTATGAGTATTCCATCTCGATGACAACACGAAATCCTCGCGAAGGTGAAGTAGATGGTGTAGACTATTTTTTCAAGACGCGTGAAGAATTTGAAACGTTGATTGAACAGGGTGGCTTATTGGAGCATGCTGAATTTGTAGGGAATTATTACGGAACACCGTTAGCCTACGTAAATGAAACACTGGATGCAGGGCGTGATGTGTTTTTAGAAATCGAAGTGCAAGGTGCTGCACAAATCCGCCAAAAGGCACCAGATGCATTATTTATTTTCTTAGCCCCACCAAGTTTAACGGAATTAAAGGATCGTTTAGTTGGTCGAGGGACGGAAACGGAAGAGGTTATTGCAAAACGTATAGCAACTGCAAGTGAAGAGCTTGAAATGATGAGCCTTTATGATTACGTAGTTGAAAATGATGAAGTGACAAATGCTTGTGATCGTATAAATGCGATTATTAAAGCCGAGCATTGTCGTAGAGAACGTGTTGAAAAAAGATATTTGTCAATGTTGAGAGGAGAATAAATCTATGTTATACCCATCAGTAGATACATTAAAAAAAGAAATCGATTCAAAATACTCGTTAGTAAGTTTAGCATCTAAACGTGCTCGTCAAATGCAAGAGGAACAAGATACTGAGCGTTTACACAAGTATGTTTCTCATAAGTACGTAGGGAAAGCACTTGAAGAAGTAGCGGCAGGTGTACTTACGAAGGTATCACAGGATGAGTCAACTGTGTACGAAGACGAAATCTAACATTGGTGTAAATAAGCTTTTGCGAAAATGTTAACGTCTGCAGTGGATTTTTGATTATACAGAATGCCGAGAGCTCCCGAGGAATTTTCCTTTGGGAGCTTATCATTTGAAAGGACGATTGTGCATGAATAAAAATATTTTACTTTGTGTTTCAGGTGGTATAGCGGTTTATAAGGCTGTCGCTCTAGTTAGCAAGCTATCTCAGGCTGGGGCAAATGTAAAGGTCATCATGACAGCATCAGCAAGACAATTTGTGAATCCATTGAGCTTTCAAGTTATGTCCAAAAATGATGTTTTTTTCGATACTTTTGATGAAAAGGATTCAAGTGTTATTGCCCATATTGATTTGGCAGATTGGGCAGATTTAATTTTAGTTGCACCAGCTACCGCAAATGTTATTGGGAAGCTGGCGAATGGAATTGCGGATGATATGGTAACGACGACCTTGCTTGCAGCAACTGCTCCTGTATGGCTTGCACCAGCGATGAATGTACATATGTATGACCATCCAGCCGTAAAACGAAATTTGGCTCAACTACAATCTGACGGCTATCAATTTATTGAGCCTTCAGAAGGATTTTTGGCATGTGGCTATGTTGGTAAAGGCCGTTTAGAAGAACCTGAAAAAATAACAGCAATCGTGCAAGAATTTTTTTCAGAGCAGGCAAAGCCATTAGCTAGTAAAACAGTTGTGGTCACAGCTGGAGCGTTTTATGTACCATTAGATGAGCGTCATGTCATTAGCACACAGTCGAATAGTAGAATTGGACAGGCGATAGCTAAAGAGGCACAAACACTTGGAGCTAATGTAATCCTACTAGATGAGAAAGCGACAAGCGTGTATAAGCTTTTTGAACAGCTTGAGGATTATAAAAAACAATATCCATCCGCATTTTTTATCCATGCAGCAAATACACCTACAACTGAAGAGGCACCGATATTATCCGTAGAAGGAATGACCGCAATAACTTTTGGACAAAAGGTTATTGGCGAACCGATGGTAACAATCATGTCAGACGAGTGGATTGATTTTAGTGACATGGCAGAAGTAAATGGTCAAATGTGGGATGTGACAGATGCCAAGCAATTTGCCCAAGCATTTTGGACATATATATTACAGGGTGAGAAGCAATGAGTTTTTTGATTGCAGAGGTTATAGTGGATGTTTCGACTTACCATGTAGATCGTCCGTTTGACTATGAAGTTCCTGCTGAATGGGCACATGTTATAGAGATGGGCTGTCGTGTAAAAGTACCGTTTGGGCCAAGAAATGTTCTCGGCTTTGTAGTCGGATTAAAAAATGAAACAGATGTACCATCTAACAAAATAAAGTCTATTGCACAAATTTTAGATATTGAGCCTGTATTAACCGAAGAAATGTTGTTAATGGCTAAATGGCTGAAAAACGAAACGATTTGCTATGAAATTGATGCATTGCAGGTTATGCTTCCGTCAGCGCTTCGAGCGAAGTATGAAAAAATCATCACACTACAAACGGAGAAAGATGTTTTACCAGATGAGGTTAATGCTATTTTTGGCAAGCGACAACAGGTTAATTTCAAAGAATTCGAACGTGCTGAATTACTTCCTTTATTAAAGCAGCTTATAACTGATAAAATCGTGAAAATTGAAAATGTTGTGAAGCAGCAAGGAAATGTAAAAGAAGTGCGTATGGTCAAAATTTCTGATCGTCAGCAAGATATCGACAAGGCTATGGAAGGTGCAGCGAGAGCAGCCAAACAGCGCCAGTTGATTGAATGGATGGGCAAACACCTTGGAGAGGTTCTATTGCCGCAAAAAATCTATGAGGAAACAGGTGCATCTTCCACGGTATTACAGTCAGTTATCGAAAAAGGAGCCGCTCACTTTATACAAGAAGAGGTGTATCGAGATCCCTTTACGAAGGAGGTTTCTCGTACTCAATCTTTACAATTGACGGAAGAGCAGCACATAGCATTAAAGGCTATTACTGGATCGATGGAAGAACAAACTGCGAAAACTTTTTTACTACACGGCGTTACCGGGAGTGGTAAAACGGAGATCTATTTGCAAGCAATTCAAAAGGTGTTAGATGAAGGTAAGGAAGCCATTATGCTAGTACCTGAAATATCATTAACACCACAAATGACAGAGCGTTTTCGTAGTCGTTTTGGTGAGATGGTTGCTGTTATGCATAGTGGTTTATCTGTCGGTGAAAAGTATGATGAATGGCGTAAAATTCAACAAGGTAAGGTTAGCGTTGTTGTAGGAGCTCGTTCGGCAATTTTCGCACCTTTTACAAATATAGGTCTTATCATTTTAGATGAAGAGCATGAGTCAACTTACAAGCAAGAAGATTCACCACGTTATCACGCTAGAGATGTGGCGATATGGCGAAGTGAATTTTACAAATGTCCTGTTATATTAGGCAGTGCAACGCCTGCGCTGGAATCATTTGCGAGAGCAAAGAAGGGCGTGTATGGTTTGCTATCATTAAAACAACGTGCTTTGCATCAAGCATTACCGACAGTTTTTATTGCGGATATGCGAGAGGAGCTTCAAAATGGAAATCGTTCCATGTTTTCCGAGCAGCTTGTTGATGCAATACGTGTAAGACTAGAGAAAAAAGAACAGATGGTCATGTTTTTAAATCGTCGTGGCTATTCTTCTTTTGTACTTTGTCGTGATTGTGGAACGGTTGTACAATGTCCAAACTGTGACATCTCGTTAACGTATCATCGGACAACAGAGAAATTAAAATGTCATTATTGCGGCTATGACGAGCGTGTTCCTCAAACATGTCCACAATGCCAGAGTGAGCATATACGTTATTTTGGTACGGGAACGCAAAAAGTCGAGGAAGAAATTTATAAGCTGTTTCCTGAGGCGAGGGTTCTCCGAATGGATGTTGATACAACAAAACAAAAAGGTGCACATGAAGAAATTTTGCAGGCATTTGGAGAAGGACAGGCAGATATTTTACTAGGTACGCAAATGATTGCTAAAGGTCTTGATTTTCCTAATATTACGCTTGTTGGTGTACTTAGTGCTGATACATCTCTGCATCTACCTGATTACCGTGCAGCGGAGCGTACATTCCAGCTATTAACGCAGGTTAGTGGTAGAGCGGGACGTCATGATAAGCATGGTGAGGTTATTATTCAATCGTATACACCAGAGCATTATGCAATTGAATTGGCAAAAATTCAAGATTACGAACCATTTTACGAACGTGAAATGTTTTTACGCCGTCGCTCTAGCTATCCACCGTATTATTATGTAGCACTTGTTCAAGTATCACATGAAGATGTTATGATGGCTGCAGAGTATGCTGGACGTGCAGCAGATTGGCTAAAGGGAAATTTATCAGACCGAGTTGCCATTATAGGTCCAACAACTGCTAGCATCAGCCGTCTCCAAAATAGATATCGCTATCAATGTTTGATAAAATATAAAATTGAACCAAATCTCATTCCAGTATTACAGCGGCTTCTTGCCATGTATCGCGCGGAATGGATTAAACAGGGTATTTTAATGACGGTAGATTTAGATCCGTCAACTATATAAATTGATTCATCTCCTAAAATAGAGCATAGCTTTTTGTTGAAAAGTATGTCATGGGGATAAGTTGATTGGAGTGGAGGCTGGACGAATCCTCGGGGATCAGCGATATAGAGGAACGAAGGCTAAAAGCATCACGTCCTGTGATAACGCCTTCGTGACCAACATTCTGATGGCCCGAGACCCTGCAGCGAAGCGAAGCTGCTCATCGGACGCCCCCAGGAAGCTTTGCTCTGTGCGAAAGCGTAGTGCTAACGTAGCGGTATCAACAAAGCGCCCAGCCGTAACGGAAATCAACTTTACGTTTTGATGTAGCGTTACAATTAGACAAGGTATAAGTCTTAAATATAGAAATGAGGAATATAACATGGCAATTAAAAAAGTTGTAGAACATCCAGCAAAGGTATTATCAACACCATGCGCGGAAGTAACAGAAATTAATGAAGAAATTATTACATTACTAGATGATTTATATGACACAATGGTTGAATACGATGGCGTTGGTATTGCAGCACCTCAAATAAATGTAGGATTACGAGTTGCAATTGTCGAGCTTGGTGAAGAACGAGATGTTTTAGAAATGATTAATCCAACTGTTATTGAAACGGATGGAGCTGAAGTAGATATTGAAGGATGCTTAAGCTTCCCGGGATTATACGGTGAGGTTGAACGTCCTGATTATGTGAAAATTGAAGCATGTGACCGTGAGGGGCGTGTATATGAGCTAGAGGCGGGAGGCTTTGATGCACGAGCAATTTTACATGAAATCGACCATTTAGATGGCGTGCTATTTAATTCGAAAATCAAACGAATTTTAACTGAAGAAGAGCTTGAAGCAATGTACGCTGAAGAGGAGGAATAATATGACTTCAATAATTTTTATGGGGACACCTGATTTCTCCGCGCCAATTTTGCGTATGCTACATCATGAAGGTTATGATATTAAAGCTGTAGTTACACAACCAGATCGTCCAGTTGGGCGTAAGCGTGTGTTAACACCACCACCTGTTAAAGCAGCAGCGATAGAGTTAGGATTACCTGTTATTCAGCCTGAAAAGCTACGTGGTTCTGAGGAATTACAGCAAATTATTGATTTACAGCCTGACCTAGTCGTAACAGCTGCTTTTGGACAAATTTTGCCGAAAGAATTGCTAGATGCACCACCACTTGGTTGTATTAATGTCCATGCCTCACTTTTACCGAAGTATCGTGGTGGGGCACCTATTCACCAAGCGGTTATTGATGGTGAAAAAGAAACAGGTGTAACGATTATGTATATGGCGCAAAAGCTAGATGCTGGTGATATCATTTCCCAAAAGGCTATCCCAATTGAAAAGGATGATTATACGGGTAGACTATTTGATAAGCTGAGTGCTGTGGGCAGCGATTTATTAAAAGAGACACTTCCTTCTATTATAAATGGAACAAATAATCGTTCCGTGCAGGATGAAGCACAAGTAACTTTTGCAAGCAATATTTCACGTGAACAAGAACGTATCGATTGGACAAAGGATGCTACTACTTTATACAATCAAGTGCGTGGTCTTCACCCTTGGCCAGTTGCCTATACAACATTTGAAGATGGCAACTTTAAAATTTGGTGGGCACAGGTTGGTAACTCAAAGCATGCTACTGTTCCTGGGACAGTCGTTGCGATTTCAAAGGATCATTTTGAAGTTGCTTCAGGAAATGGTACAACACTTGCCCTGTATGATGTACAACCAGCTGGTAAGAAACGTATGACAGCAGAGGATTATTTACGTGGTACAGGTTCTAAATTACAGATTGGGGACCAATTTAAATGAGTAAAAAAAGTGTAGTAATTTGGGATGGAAATGTGCGTGACGCCGCACTTTCTATTCTGTTAGCAGTAGATAAAAATCAAGCCTATAGTAATTTGCTTTTAAATGAAACGATTAAGCGACATAAAATTGAAGCGAAAGATCGTGCTCTTTTAACAGAAATTACGTATGGCACTCTCCAATATAAAATGACACTTGATTACTATTTAGAGCCCTTTATTCGTGGTTCAGTAGATCATTGGGTGCGCTGGCTTTTACGTTTATCTTTATATCAAATGCATTATTTAACACGTATACCACCTCATGCTGCAGTGAATGAGGCTGTAGAAATTGCTAAGCGTCGAGGTCACAAAGGGATAGCTTCGATGGTCAATGGTATTTTACGATCTATTTTACGTCAAGGTGTAGCTTCTACTGATGACATTAAAGATCCGATTGAGCGCCTTGCTATTGAAACGAGTCATCCGGAGTGGTTAGTGCAACGCTTTGTCGATAACTATGGTGTTGAAGTAGCGGCTCAAATGTTACATGAAAATAATATACCTCCAGTGCAAACTGTCCGTGTAAATACGACGAAAGCAAGTGTCGATCAAGCGATTGCCAGTATAGAAGCGGAAGGTTTAACAGCGAAAAAAAGCGATCTAATGCCTGAATGCTTACATGTAACAAATGGTCAGCCAGCTAGAACAAAGGCTTTCCAAGAAGGGCTTATTACTATTCAGGATGAAAGCTCCATGATTCCGGCAAATGTGTTAAATCCATCTCCTGGCATGCGCGTTTTAGATATGTGTGCAGCACCAGGTGGAAAAACTACACATATAGCTGAGATTATGAAGAATGAAGGTTCGATTTTAGCGACTGACCTTCACCCTCATAAATTGGATTTAATCGACCATAATACAGATCGTCTAGGGATTGATATAGTAGAGACAGCTCCGATTGACGGACGTAAGGCACCGGATTTTCTACAACTAGAATCATACGACGCTATTTTAGTCGATGCCCCTTGTAGTGGTTTAGGTGTTATGCGCCGCAAACCAGATATTAAATATACAAAACGTGAAGAAGATTTAGAAAACCTTCAAAAAATACAATTGGCGCTATTAGATGCTGCAACAAAAGTATTGAAAATAGATGGCAAGCTTGTGTACAGTACATGTACAGTAGATAAAAGAGAGAATGAAGGTACTGTAGAGGCCTTCTTATCAACGCATCCAGAAATGGAAGCTATACAACTAGAATCTTTACCAACAAAATTAGCGGAAAAGCAAGCAAATGGCATGCTTCAAGTCTTTCCACAAGACTTTGGCAGTGACGGTTTCTTCGTTGCCGCCTTTCGTAAAAAAGGAGAATCCAACTAATGGTGGATCAAGAGAAATTTAATGAGCGTATAAACGACTTAGTTGACGAAGCGGAAGACAAGCCTGTTCGACGCGCAAAAAAAGAAAAACCAAATTTAAAGGAATCGGTATACTCATTACAGCCAAAACAACTAGAAGAATGGCTAAAGGAAAATGGTGAAAAACCGTTCCGTGCAGCACAAATTTTTGATTGGCTTTATAATAAACGCGTTAAAACGTTTGATGAGATGTCTAACCTTGCGAAGGGATTACGTGAAAAGCTTGAAGCAAGTTTTTCATTAACGACATTATCAACAATTATTAAACAGGAATCTAAAGATGGTACGATCAAGTTTTTATTCCAATTACAAGACGGCTATTCTATTGAAACTGTATTAATGCGTCATGAATATGGCAACTCTGTTTGTGTGACGACACAAGTAGGTTGCCGAATTGGCTGTACGTTTTGTGCCTCAACTTTAGGTGGTTTAAAGCGACACTTATTAGCAGGGGAAATCGTGGAGCAAGTTGTAAAAGTACAGCAGACTTTAGATGAAGTAGGCGAACGTGTATCACATATCGTCATTATGGGTATTGGAGAACCTTTCGATAATTATGATGCGATGATGAACTTCTTAAAAGTCATCAACCATGAAAAAGGGTTAAATATTGGTGCTCGTCACATCACTGTATCAACATCAGGAATAGTTCCAAAAATTTATCAATTTGCTGATGAACAGCTACAAATCAACTTTGCAGTTTCCTTACATGCACCAAACCAAGAGGATCGTCAAAAACTTATGCCAATTGCACGTGCTTATAAGTTAGATGAATTAATGGAAGCCGTTCAATACTATACTAAAAAAACGGGCAGACGTGTTACTTTTGAGTATGGTTTAATGTCTGGTGAAAATGATTCAGTTGAAATTGCAGAAGAATTATCTGCTTTAATAAAAGGAATTAAATGCCACGTGAACTTAATTCCTGTAAACTATGTACCAGAACGTGATTATGTTCGTACATCTCGAAGTCAAATTTTTGCCTTTGAAAAAACATTAAAGAAGAATGGTATTAACGTAACGATCCGCCGAGAGCAAGGTGCTGATATTGCAGCAGCGTGTGGTCAATTACGTGCGCAAGAGAGATCTGAAGAGACGAGGTGACCAGTGTTGGAATACACAGTCGAAAGTGATATTGGGTTAAAACGGGCAATTAATGAAGACCGTGCGGGATTTTTTAATCGCCAAGACGGGTTTGCACTAGCACTTGTAGCGGACGGCATGGGTGGTCATAATGCTGGCGATGTAGCGAGTGATATGGCGATGAAACAGATGGAAACCGTTTTTTTACAGGCAGAGGCACATCATTTTGCGTCAACAACATCAAAAAAAGAGTGGTTATTACAAGCAGTCAAGCAATTGAATAAAAGTATATATGACTATTCTTTATCACATGAAGACTGTAAAGGAATGGGCACGACGTTTATTGCAGTGTTAATTGAAAAAAATCATTGCTTTATCGCACATGTTGGTGATAGTCGTGTGTATTATTTCTTTGAGGATGGTGCACAACAAGTAACAAGAGATCACTCCTATGTAAATGTTCTGGTTGAAAATGGTGAAATTAGTGAAGAGGAAGCATTGACGCATCCGAAGAAAAATTTCATTTTAAAGGCAGTTGGTACAGAAGAAACGATTGAGCCAGACTTTTATGAAGTTGATTTAGCATCAGAATCGTATTTACTCATTTGCTCTGACGGTTTAAGCAATAAACTTACAGTGTATGAAATGGCATCAATTATTACGTATCCAGATTCAGTAGAAGAAAAAGGACGAAAACTTGTAGAATTAGCAAATGCAAGCGGGGGAGAAGATAACATCTCCCTCGTGCTGCTCACAAGGCAAGATGAGGAGGTGTAAGTATGCTTGTAGGTAAACGAATTAGTGACCGCTATAAAATTATAGGGCTTATTGGTGGCGGTGGTATGTCCAATGTTTATTTAGCGCATGACATGATTTTAAACCGTGATGTAGCGATCAAAATATTGCGTTATGATTTTACCAATGAGGATGAATTGTATCGCCGTTTCCAACGTGAAGCACTTTCTGCTACAAGCCTTACACATCCGAATATCGTTAGTGTTTATGATGTAGGTGATGATGGTGATCTACATTATATAGTGATGGAGTATGTCCAAGGGAAAACATTAAAGCAGTACATACAGGAATTTGCACCAATTTCTCCTGCCAGAAGTGTGCATATTATGAAGCAGTTAACGTCAGCAATTGCCAATGCTCATGAAAATCATATTATCCACCGTGACATTAAACCTCAAAATATTTTAATGGATGCAGAAGGAAATGTGAAAATAACTGATTTTGGTATAGCGATGACGCTTAGTGCAACATCATTTACACAAACAAACTCCGTGCTTGGAACGGTGCATTATTTATCGCCTGAGCAGGCTCGTGGTGGTACGGCAACAAACAAATCTGATATTTATGCACTTGGCATCGTTTTATATGAATTGTTAACGGGGGAATTGCCATTTTCAGGCGAGTCAGCTATTTCTATTGCGCTTAAACATTTACAATCAGAGACGCCATCAGTTCGAGCTTTCGATGCTACAATTCCACAAAGTGTGGAAAATGTTGTGCTAAAAGCTACAGCAAAAGATGCTTCTCACCGTTATTCGACTGTAGAAGAAATGCAAGCAGATTTGGAAACAGTTTTATCACCAAATCGTATAAATGAGTCGAAGTTTGTTATACCGGTAGATAATGATGTGACAAAGGCTATTCCGATTATAAAAGAACCAACTGTACGTCAAGACGAAGATTTAATGCAGACAAGAGCAATCGAACCAATTACACAATCAAAGCCGAAACCCGAAGCGAAGAAGCCTGTTGAAAAGGCAGTACCTGTAAAGAAAAAGAAAAAGAAAAAGTGGCCAATAGTTGTTGCTGGGTTAGTAATAGCAGCTATCGCCATCTTCCTATTCGTTTTTTTTGCAACAGATCTATTTAGCCCGAAAAAGATACCTGTACCTAGTGTGGCTAATATGACAGTTGAAGAAGCTACTAAGAAATTAGAGGCTGAAGGCTTTATGGTTGGTCAGTCGCCACAGGAGCGTTATGACGAGGACGTCGAAAAGGATAAGGTTATAGAAACTGACCCTACAGAGGGTACGGAGCGTGTAAAAGGCACAGAAGTAGACTTAATCGTGAGTCTTGGGGTAGAAACGACGAAAGTGGAAGATTATAGAGGCCAGCAAATCAGCCAAGTTCAATCAGTGCTAAAGGATAAATATTTAGATTCTGAAGTTAACTATGTAAATTCAAAAGAGCCTGAAGGACGAATTATTGAACAAGAGCCGGCACCACAAGAAGAGGTAGTCGCTAAGAATACAATAATGAAATTTACAGTAAGTGCGGGTGTAAAAATGATCACCGTAGATAATGTTGTGAAGTACACTAAAGCTCAAATGGATGAGTATGTAAGAAGAGAAGGCTTGACTTGGCGTGTTGTTCGTGAAGAAAATGATGATACAATACCAGCTGGAAGTGTTAAATCACAATTGACAAGAGCAGGAACGCAGGTTGAAGCGGGCACTGCAATCGCAGTTATTTTAAGTAAAGGACCTGCAGCAAGGCCGGATAAAACTTGGGTGAAAACTGTGAAAATTGAATATAAACCAAATGAGGAAGGTTTAGAGCAAACTATTCGAATTGATATTCAAGATAAAAGCCATAAAACGTTAACAACAGTTGAAAAATTTACTATTACGGCTGATCAAGAGCACCGAATACAGCTTGTTATTGCAGATGGTCAGGATGCAGCTTATAAAATTATTCGTGATTCAGAAATTATTGCTGAAGAAACATTCAACTACGATGATGTCAAATAAGGGGGAATTGGATGGCGCAAGGCCAAATTCGTAAAGCATTAAGCGGTTATTACTATGTATATGATGGAGAAGAACTAATACAATGTCGAGGACGTGGGGTATTTCGCAATCGAGGGGAATCCCCACTCGTTGGCGACATCGTAGAATATACTCTGGAAACAAAAGGGTCGGACGGTACTATTCAAAAAATTATGGAACGCCAAAATGAATTAGTACGTCCTCCTATAGCCAATATTGATCAAGGTATTCTTGTGTTTTCTGTAAAAGAACCTAATTTTAATACGATTTTACTCGATCGTTTCTTAGTTGTTTTAGAGTCATTTCATGTTCATCCGATTATTTGTTTAACAAAGATGGATCTCCTAGAAGACCATGAACGTGAGGAATTGCAAGGTTATATAGCAGATTATGAGCGTATGGGTTATACCGTGCTACAAACCTATAAGGGTGAGGAAGAATTAGTTGAACGTCTACAACCTATTTTAAAGGAGAAAACCTCCGTATTAGCAGGGCAATCTGGAGTTGGAAAATCTACACTATTAAATACATTGATTCCAGATTTAAATTTAAAAACAGGCATTATTTCACAAAGCTTAGGGCGTGGTAAACATACAACTCGCCATGTCGAACTAATCGAAGTATGTGACGGTTTATTAGCAGATACTCCAGGATTTAGTTCATTTGATTTTGATGAAATAGAAAAAGAAGAATTAGGCGCCTGTTTCCCAGAAATGGCCCGTATGGCAGATGATTGTAAATTTAGAGGCTGTTTACACTTGAAGGAACCAAAATGCGCAGTAAAAGCAGCGGTGGAGACGGGGGAAATTCGTGACTACCGCTATAAACACTACGAACAATTTTTACAAGAAATTATGGATCGAAAGCCGAGGTATTAATGATGATACAGATAGCACCATCAATTTTAGCAGCCAACTTTGCTAAATTAGGAGAAGAAGTTAAGGAAGTAGAAAAAGCAGGTGCACAGCTTATTCATATCGATGTTATGGATGGTCATTTTGTGCCAAATATTTCATTTGGCTCTATCGTATTAGACGCCATTCGTCCTTTAACGGATTTACCGTTAGATGTACATTTAATGATCGAAAATCCTGATCAGTATATTGAACAATTCGCCAAAGCAGGGGCAGACTATATTACGGTGCATGTAGAAGCTTGCCGCCATTTACACCGTACAATCCAATTAATTCGATCATTTGGAGTCAAACCTGGTGTTGTATTAAATCCACATACACCAATAGAATCCATTCAACACATATTAGAGGATATTGATATGGTGTTGTTCATGACTGTGAATCCAGGGTTTGGCGGGCAAAAATTCATTCATTCTGTAGTGCCGAAAATTGAAGCATTAGCAACTATTATTAAAGAAGGTAATCTTGATATTGCTATAGAGATCGATGGTGGAATTAATGCAGAGACTATTGTTCCTTGTGCAAAAGCAGGAGCAACTATTTTTGTAGCTGGTTCTGCAATTTATAGTAAAGAAGATCGTACAGCGGCACTTCAAGAAATTTTAGCTGCTGGTGAGGCAGCGATTCAAGGATGACCAAAGTCGTTGTTTGTGCAGGTGGACCAAAAGAGGAACTCTGTTCATTTAGTCCGTTTATAGAGCAAAGTGATGTATTATTTATCGGAGCTGATCGAGGAGCGCTATATTTAATCGAGCAAGGCATCACACCACATGCCATAGTAGGAGATTTTGACTCTTTATCAAAAGAGGAATACAAACTGGTGATGGCACATACAAATGATAGACAACGATTCCAAGAAGAAAAAGATGAAACAGATACGGACTTAGCACTATTAAAAGCCTTGACCTATACACCACTAGAAATTGTTCTTACAGGTGTTACGGGTGGACGTTTAGATCATTATGAGGCAGCAGTTCGTTCGATTTATCGTTTACAAAAAGAGTATCCACACGTAGTATTGAAGATTATTAATCATGCAAATATGTTGCGATTTTTAATGCCAGGCAAGCACATCATAGAAGTAGATAAGCAATACCGTTATATATCTTTCTTTGCACATGAAGAGCCGATTAAAGATGTGACATTAAGGCAAGTAAAATATGAAACAACAAATGAAGAAATCTCTCTTGGTACATCCCGCTTTACAAGTAATGAAATAATAGGCAATTCAGGGTCTATATCTTTCTCACAAGGCATATGTTTAATGATAAGAAGCATAGATTAGCGTAAGGGGGAGAGAGTCCTGAAAGTATATACATTCCAGCTGCCGAAATTTGTAAGCAGTATTACGCGTACGTGTATCAACATTTTCAAAAAAGATAAGAAAGTAAAAAAATCCGACTAACACTAGTCGGATTTTTTTTTGGTGTTGAAAAACAATACGGTCAAGGAATTCTTTGTGAATATTGTGGTGGGTGATTTCTGTTCCAGGTTACTCGCTACAGCAACAAATGTTTTAACTGTGCGAAAGCGTAGCGGCAGCAACAAAGCGCCCAGTCGGAACGGAGATTACCCCCTCGCTTTGCAGAAGAACTATACTTTATATTATATCGTAACTGCCCTTTTCTACAGATAATAAGCGGTTTTTTGGGTTGGATAGCTATATGTGAAGAAAACCGCAAGCAATTACGTTCCTTGTCATTGCTTGCGGCTTAGTCACTTTATTGTATTTATAGTAAATCCACTAGTAGGATGATTAAATATGACTTATTCATAAAGGCGGTTGATAGCTTGCCTAGTTATTGAGAAAGAAAAAAATCGATTTGCGCCAAATGCGAAATCGATTTTTTGGAAGCGGCGATTAAACGCGCTCGATTTTACCTGATTTTAATGCACGAGCAGAAACCCATACACGTTTTGGTTTACCGTCTACTAAGATACGAACTTTTTGAAGGTTAGCACCCCAAGAACGTTTGCTAGCGTTCATAGCGTGGGAACGGTTGTTACCAGTACGAGCTTTACGCCCAGTGATTACACATTGTTTTGGCATGTTGTATTCCCTCCTTACTGTCAATGCTGAAAGATTATTATTTCAGTTCGGTATTTCACATACCATAATAATTTAACATACGATGACGTTCAGTGCAATAGTTTTCACATAACCTTTCAAGAAAAAAACCTTTACAGACTAAAAACACTTGTTAAATAATGGGTGGTAATTCCTAGATGAAACAATTATTGGGAGAAATAATTGGAAGTTTTCAATTTTATTCCGCCCGATTGGAGAAGGCTCATAATCAGTAGGGGATAAAGAAAATCCACTTCCATAACGTTTTATTTTCCTCGGTAGCCAAGCTTCATGGAAACACGTTTACCAGTTTCCACTAAACGCTCTGTAAGTGTATTAGTATGTTCTGCTGAAGCGTTAAAGCTAACAAAACCTATACTTATTGCACCGACTATTTCATTGAAACCATTTACAATGGATACTGCGATCGAGGATGTTCCAGCCGTTCTTTCCCCATGACTAATGGCAAACCCTTGTAGTCTTATTTGATCAAGCTGTGCCTCTAATTCAGAGATTTCTTCATGAGGAATAAGCTGTTTAATAATTTCCCTTGCTTGAGAAATAGGCATTGTGGCTAAAATTGCCTTATTTGCAGCCCCGATATTCATCGGAATACGAATGCCTAACTGATCGTAAATTCGAATCGGGTTAGTTGTACTGTCAATTCTTTCAATGATAATTGTATCTAAACCAGCAGGCTTACTTAAATAGACGCTTTCCTCGACTTCTCTTGCTAAACGTTCTAGTTCTGGCCTAATTTTACTAATGTAGTCCATCGTATCATACACTTGTAGGCCAAGTTCCATCCATATTGTACCGAGACGATATTGTTTAGTTTGATCGTCTTGTTCAATCATCCCCTCTTTAATCATCGCTTTTAAAATTCTATGTAGTGTGCTAAGTGGTAAATTGCATTTTGCCGAAAGCTCTGAAATGGACAAACTGTTTTCATTTGCTTCAGAAGCCAAAACTTTAGCGATTGTCATAGCTCGTTCTAATAATTGCATTCATAACCCACCTCTCTTTCATTTATTTTATTTTTATTCATTGTCTACGTCTAGCTACATAATCGTGGATATTTGTTTTGTTACCCTTGAAGAGAATGAATATATAAATTTTTCTAAATATATTGACATTATATCTTAAAGCACATATATTTTTCATATAAACTTTCCTCTTAACGGAAACGTTTTCCACTACGCGGAAAAGGGGTGAAAGGAATGCATTATTGTTCATCTATGTATGCACCTTTGAGACACGTAATAGTAAAACATCCAAAAGATGCTTTCCGAAACCAAGAACATCTTAGCGATGAATGGAAAACATTTAACTACTTATCGGAACCTAGCTATAAAGAGGCTCTTAAAGAATATGCACAATTTATGAGCATTCTAGAAAAGTATGTTGAAAAAATTGATTTTTTACCAGAATCAGATGAAGTAGGGCTCGATTCGCTGTATGTGCATGATCCTGTAAAATTCACACCAAATGGTGCTATTATCTTAAAATCCGGGAAAAAATCACGACAGCTAGAAGCAGCTGTTTATAAAGAGTTTTTACAGGAAAAAGGTATTCCGGTTATCGGAGAATTGACTGGAGAGGCTGTATCAGATGGTGGCGATATTGTTTGGCTTGATGATCGTACACTTGTTGTAGGTCGAGGCTATCGAACGAATGATGAAGCTATTCGTCAGCTAAAAGACATGACGAAGGATGTGGTCGATGAATTCATTGTTGTGCAGCTACCGCATGATTTAGGGGAAGCAGAATGTTTACACTTAATGTCTTTCATTAGTATGGTGGATAAGGATTTAGCAGTTGTACATTCACGATTAATGCCAGTTTTCTTCCGTCAGCTTTTAATCGACCGAGGTATTCAATTAATTGAGGTCCCGAAAGATGAATATGATGCGCTAGGCTGTAACGTTCTAGCGCTTGCGCCTAGAGTATGTATTGTTCCAATTGGAAATCCAATGACCAAGCAACAATTACTTCATGCAGGTGTAACAGTTTATGAATATAAAGGAAATGAAATTTCGATAAAAGGAACAGGTGGACCAACATGTTTAACCTGCCCAGTAGTAAGAGAAAAAAAGGAGATGAAGTAAAATGTTTAAAAATGTTATTGTAAAAGACCCAGGAAATAGTTATGTAAATGGTTTAACGACTAGTGACTTAGGAAAACCGATTTTAGAAAAATTATTTGAGCAGCATGAAAAATATGTTGAAGCCTTAAAAAGATGTGGCGTGGAGGTTACACAGCTTCGAGCAAATGAAGCCTTTCCAGATTCAACATTCGTAGAGGATACGGCTGTTTTAACATCTGAATTTGCCATTATCTCAAATCCAGGGGCCGAAGCTCGTAATCGTGAGATTGAGGAGATCGTACCAGCAGTTAAAAAGTTCTATGAAAAATTATATTATATCGAGGGTACAGGAACACTTGATGGCGGAGATGTATTGCAGGCAGAAAAGAAATTTTATGTCGGCATCTCTGATCGTACAAATGAAGAAGGGGCTCGACAATTTAAAGAAATCGTAGAAAAAGAAGGCTATGAGGCAACGATTGTTCCGCTAAAAGAATTTTTCCATTTAAAGACGGGCATCGCGTATGTTGGAGAAAATCGTATGGTAGTAGCAGGAGAGTTTATCGATCATCCTTCATTCGAATCCTATGAAAAAATTATTATTCCAAAAGAAGATGAGTATTCAGCAAACTGTATTCAAGTAAATGATTATGTCATTATTCCAGTAGGCTATCCAGAAACAAATCGTAAATTAAACGATTTAGGCTACCAAACAATTGAGCTTGAAATGTCGGAATTTAGAAAACATGATGGTGGGCTAAGTTGTTTGTCATTACGTTTTTAGTTCAATAAAAAAATACCTAATCAATATCAATTATGTCTTAGCATAATTCCATGACACCCGCTGAAAGAAGTCAAATAGGATAAATTGATTGGGTACTTTAGTAGAATTGATATCAGAACATTCAATGTATTGATTACAACTAGAGAGTGGGGATGGATGTTGAGTAAAGGGGAACAACGGCAAGATCATCAATTAAACCGTTCAATGAAGAGTCGTCATTTATTAATGCTATCGCTCGGAGGAGTTATTGGAACAGGGCTATTTTTAAATGTTGGCTTTACAATTAATCAGGCAGGTCCTGGAGGGGCATTAATCGGTTATTTATTCGGTGGCTTAATATTGTACATGGTTATGAATTGTCTTGGAGAATTAGCGGTGTATATGCCTGTAACTGGTTCTTTCCAAACCTATGCAACACGTTTTATCAGTCCTTCAGCAGGATTTTCTTTAGGGTGGATGTATTTTGTCGGTTCAGCTGCCACAGCGGGGGTGGAATTTACAGCAGCGGGAATTTTGATGCAGCATTGGTTCCCACATGTTCCTATTTGGATTTGGTGTGCCGTATTTATGGTCCTATTATTTACTCTAAATGCATTAACAACAAGAGGCTTTGCGGAAGCGGAATTTTGGTTTGCAAGTATTAAAGTCATTGCGGTTATTGCATTTATCGTTATAGGGGTGGCAGCAATTTTTGGAATGATTCCGTTAGCTGATCGTCCGACACCACAATTTACGAATTTAGCACCGTCTGGTTTATTTCCGGCAGGTATTTCAATCATATTTGTCACAATGATGAATGTTATCTTTTCTTATCAAGGTTCTGAACTTGTTGGTATTGCTGCAGGAGAAACTGAAAGTCCGGAAAAAAATATTCCTCGGGCAATAAAGACAATTCTTTTTAGGATTATTGTTTTCTATATTGCTTCTATTATTGTTTTATCTGCGATATTCCCTTCATCGGAGCTTGGGCTATTGGAAAGTCCATTTGTCACATTGATGAATTTAGCTGGTGTTCCATATGCAGCTGGCATCATGAACTTTGTTATTTTAACGGCGATATTATCAGTAGGTAACTCGTGTCTTTATGCGTCCACACGCTTATTATGGTCGATGTCAAAAGAGGGAATGGCGCCTAAACTATTTGGACGACTAACGAAAAATAAAGTGCCATTCAATGCACTCGTTTTTACGATGCTTTTCTCGTTGCTTTCTTTATTAACGAGTGTGATGGAAGCAGCTGCAGTATTTGTATTACTCATGTCTATTGCTGGAATTTCTGTAACAATTTCATGGATGGGGATATGCGCATCTCAATTGATGTTCCGGTATCATTATGTGAAAGCAGGAGGAGATGTGGCTAATTTAAGATTTAAAACGCCATTTTATCCATTGATTCCGGTGTTCTGTATTATTTTTTGTATGTTAATTCTTGTCTTTTTAGCATTCGATCCAACACAAAGAGCTGGTTTATTATATGGAGTTGGTTTCTTTATTATTTGCATGATTTTCTATAAATTGAAATTGAGTAAATCAAATACAGTTTCTTCTGAGGTTAGCTCACCATGATGTGGTGTTGATTTCCGTTCCGACTGGGCGCTTTGTTGCTGACGCTTCGCTTTCGCACAGTTAAAACATTTGTTGCTGACGCTTCGCTTTCGCACAGAGTAAAGCTTCCTGGGGGCGTCCGATGAGCCGCTTCACTCGCGTTGCTCGCTCTAGGGTCTCATCTGTGACGCTGATCTCCAAGGAGTCGCCCAGTCTCCACTCCAATCAACTTATATATATGGTATACGTTTTTTTAATGTCATTCCTAACTATTGGTGATGAAATTGAAATGAAAAAAGAGGAATCATTTGATTTACATTTAAATGCAATTGATTTTGAGGAAATAAAGGAGAATTTTTATGACTATTTATCTTTGGAATACACCTGAAAAGCTACGTGCATTATTATGTGAAATTGTCAGTTGGGAGAGTAGGACATTAACTAAAGGTGAGCATGAATTTGCCCATAAATTAAAAAACAAATTGCAAACGCTTTCTTATTTTCAGGAAAACCCAGAATTTATTGAATTACATGATGCGGGCCTTGAACGTAATGCTGTAACTGCCTTGTATAAGCACCCATCTGCAACAGAAACGCTTGTGTTAATTAGTCATTTTGATACGGTCCATACTGAAGAGTATGGCGAGCTGGAACCATTAGCCTTTTACCCTGAAGAGCTGACAAAAAAGCTAATGGAACCAAAATACAAAAAGGATTTACCTGAAGCGGCAAGAATTGATTTGGAATCAGGCAACTATTTATTCGGTCGTGGAACGATGGATATGAAAATGGGGCTTGCTTTGCATATGCAGTTGATTGAAAAGGCAAGTATCGAAGAATGGCCCATCAACCTTATTTTAACGGCGGTGCCAGATGAAGAAGTGAATTCTGCAGGGATGCGTGCAGCAGTTGTAGAGCTTGTCAGACTTCGTGAACAGCACAGACTTTCTTATAAACTATTTTTAAATAGTGAGCCTTCTTTTTCACAAGGTCCAACTGATATCAATGAATATATTTATTCAGGAACTATCGGTAAAATTATGCCTGCTGCCTTATTTTACGGAAAAGAGACACATGTGGGTGAGCCATTAAAAGGTATGACCGCAAATTTTATTGCTTCCTACATGACGCAGCATATGGAGTGGAATCCTGTTTTCCGTGAGACAGATCTCGGTGAAAGTACGCCATTACCTGTATCCTTACAATTAAAAGATTTGAAAATGGAGTATTCTACACAAACACCATATCGTGCAGCAGCACTTTACAATGTGTTTTTATTAAAGCGCACAGCAGCGCAAGTAATGGATATTTTTGAACAAGTTGCATTGGAAGCAATGTCAGCTTGTAATGAACAGTATAAGCGAATTTGTGAGCGAGAAAAGGTACAAGGTGTAGGTGAAGTAAACGTACTTCGTTATGAGGCACTTTTAGAGTATGCGATTAATAAATTAGGCGCCAAGGAAGTAGATATAATTAAAAGTCAAGTTATTGAAAATATCGCATGGGATGATCGAGAGAAATCTATTCGCATTGTGGATCAGCTAATGATTCGTTGCCAGGAACTATCACCAGCGACAGTGTTGTTATATGCACCACCTTACTATCCGGCAATCAATTCATCTAATGATCCTCTTGTTATTCAATCCATTGAATTGATGAAGAAAACAGCCAAAACATTTAATATTGAAGTGGAGCAAATTCACTATTTTAATGGAATTTGTGATTTGAGCTATGTCAATTATTCGGATAACTCTAATGAATGGATAGCATTCGAACGCAACACACCTGTATGGGGAGAGACGTATAGTATTCCGTTTGAGGCAATGTCCGCATTACAGGGACCTGTTTTAAATGTTGGACCGTTTGGGAAGGATGCTCACCAAAAGACGGAAAGACTACATGTGGATAGTGCATTTAAGGAAATGCCAGTGATGATTGATTCGCTTATTAAAAGCCTGTTTTGATGTAAGGAGTAGAATGGCATCAAGGGATGTACAATCGAACGCTGTTATAAAGTTATTCTGTTCGAATATATGGTGAGGAGCCGTAATATTCACTTTGAACTTTTGGGAGTTTACCAAAAATTACAATCGTTCAATTTTGTTAAAAAAGTTGATGTATATAAACATCAGCTTTTTTTGTTTCGAGATTTAATGCAGCGGAAATGGAATGCCAAATCTAGAGGTTCTGTTTTTGACTACGAAAATCAGCCAAGGTAGAGTAGTTCCTTTTTCAACAATTTTGCAAAGACTACTTGTATTTTTCATAATTTAGACGATAAAAATAGAACAAATGATCTTCATTCAGCAATGTGTTCTGTGCGAAAGCAAAGCGACAGCAACAAATGTGTTCTGTGCGAAAGCAAAGCGACAGCAACAAATGTTTTCGCAAGTTTGTTTTATTAGGAGCGGACATTATGGAAAATCAAGAAAAGCTAGTTCTCTCTATACAGAAAGAAATGATTCAATTTAATTTAAAACGGATGCGAGCGGTAGCATGGACATTGATGTATATATCAACCGTCATTACGATTATTCATTATGGAGAGGTCTTTTTTTCGAATTCAGAAAGAGCGATGGTGCCAGCATATATAGCTATTCACACGATATTGTTTTATATAGATTTAGCGGTGTTAGTATTTGTAAAAGAGAAGAAATTTCAGGTTACAACGCTAAATATGCGAAAATATGAATCTATCTTACTTACATATATCTATACGATATTGTTATTGATTACTGTAATAACCGTAATGGACGTTTATTTCTTTAAACATGCAGCTCTTTATGAGGTACTATTTTTAATGATTTGCACTGTTTTTTCCGTCCGTTTCTGGAAAATTTTCCTCCTTGTGGCAATAACGGTACCACCAATTTTAATAAGTGCTTATCTAAGTGTTGGGGTATCAGGTGAAGGTATTAAAATACTATTACCGATGTTCCTTATTATTCCTATAGGGCTAGTTATTCAGCGACATATTTATAAAATGCAAAGACAATTTACGAAAGAACATATTTTATTGCAAGAAGAAATGACAAAGTCCAAGAAATTGTCAAATTTATTAGCTGAGAAAAATAATGAACTATTAGAGCAAGCACTACGGGACACATTGACCAATTTACCAAATCGACGGGCTTTAAATAATAAATTGACACAAATAGGGCAACAACTTAGTAAACCAAAATCTTTATCTGTCATGATGATCGATATTGATTTCTTTAAAAATTTTAATGATCATTACGGTCATTTACAAGGTGATGAAGCATTAATAAAAGTGGCGACTCTTTTAGATGAAATTGCTGAAAAATATAATGCATTTGCAGCACGTTGGGGAGGCGAAGAATTCGTAATCGTTAGCCAGCATGCCGCCAAGTTTTCAGAGCATGTTTGTGAGGAAATTTTAGAGGAAGTACGCAACTTAAACATTCGTCATGAGCATTCGATAGTAGCTGATATTGTAACGGTCAGCATCGGGATGTGCCATGTTAAAATTACAAATAGCGAGCAATTGAAAACATGCTGTGAAATAGCTGATCAAGCAATATACACAGCAAAGCAACACGGTCGTAACAACTTTTACAGCAAAAATGGAAATTTCGATGAAGATGTATGTTTGCCTTTATAATGTCAGAAAAACGTTGATACAGTGCGCTTTCATGCCTTCCAAGGTTGCTTAATGTATAACGAAAGTGTTACAATATCATTTAGTCAAAAAGAGCCAAGGGGGCATTTCTATGTCAATTGAGTTAAACAATGAATTCGGCCAAATTGATATTTCAACAGATGTACTTGCACAAATAGCTGGTGGCGCTGCTGTAGAATGCTACGGTATTGTTGGCATGGCATCTAAACATCAAATTCGTGATGGTCTAACTGATATTTTACGTAAAGAAAATTTTGCAAAAGGTGTTGTAATTCGAAAACAGAACGACGATTTACATATTGATATGTACATTATTGTTAGTTACGGGACAAAAATTTCGGAAGTTGCTTATCAAGTACAATCGAAAGTGAAATATACAGTGGATAAAACATTAGGTATGAGCGTAAAATCTGTCAATATCTTTGTGCAGGGCGTTCGTGTAGCGAATTAAGAGGAGGAACTAAATCTAATGCAGTCTTTAGACGGAATAAAGTTTGCAGAAATGGTGCAAATGGGTGCCCATCACCTATTCCAAAATGCAAATTATGTTGATTCATTAAATGTATTTCCAGTACCAGATGGTGATACTGGAACGAATATGAACTTATCGATGACATCTGGAGCAAAGGAAACGGAGCAGTATGTCTCAGAACATATCGGCAAAACATCCCAAGCTTTATCAAAAGGTTTACTTATGGGAGCACGCGGGAATTCTGGCGTTATTTTATCGCAGTTATTCCGTGGCTTTGGTAAATTTATTGAAAAAGAAGCGACAATTGATGCTAAGGGCTTAGCGGGTGCTTTCCAAGCAGGCGTTGAAACTGCCTATAAAGCAGTAATGAAACCGGTTGAAGGTACAATTTTAACAGTTGCACGTGAAGCGGCGAAAAAAGGCGTGGAAGTGGCAGAAACTGAAACCGATATCATTGCAGTAATGGAAGCATTTACTGCTGAAGCACAGGCTTCATTAGAGCGTACACCTGATCTTTTACCTGTTTTAAAAGAAGTAGGTGTTGTAGACAGTGGCGGCCAAGGTCTATTGTTTGTGTATGAAGGATTTTTAGCATCCTTAAAAGGTGAGCCATTACCGGTGAAAAATGAAGCAACTTTAGATGATTTAATTAATGCAGAACATCATAGAGCGCAAGATTTCATGGATACTTCGGATATTGAATTTGGGTATTGTACAGAAATTATGGTACGTTTTGAAGAAGGAAAAGAGCCGTTTAGCGAGGAACAATTCCGTAATGAATTAAATCCACTTGGTGATTCTTTACTTGTTATTTCAGATGAAGAGATCGCAAAAGTGCATATTCATTCTGAGCAACCAGGCTCTGTTTTAGCAATGGGTCAAAAATATGGTAGTCTTATTAAAATTAAGGTCGACAATATGCGTGAACAGCATTCTGCCATTGTTGGTGAGGATCATAAAGCACCTTCTCCAGTCAAAAAAGCAGAAAAGCATCCATATGCAATTGTAACGATTGCAATGGGCGAGGGAGTTGCTGAATTACTTCGTTCAATTGGTGCTTCTTATGTTATTGAAGGCGGTCAAACAATGAACCCTTCAACTGAAGATATTGTGAAGGCGGTACAGGAAATTGGTGCTGAAAAAGTATTAATTTTACCGAATAACAAAAATATCGTCATGGCAGCAGAACAAGCAGTAGAGCTTTTAGATATAGAAGCGGCTGTAGTTCCAACGAAAACAATCCCTCAAGGTATGGCAGCGATTTTATCGTTTAATCCAGAGGCGACAGTTGAAATGAACCAAGCAACAATGACAGAAGCTTATGCAAATGTTAAAACAGGTCAAGTAACTTATGCAGTTCGAGATACATCTATTGATGGTGTAGAAATTCATAAGGATGATTTCATGGCTCTAGCAGAAGGTAAAATTGTATTATCTACTCCGGCATTAAAAGATGCCGCTGAGAAGGTAATTACTGATTTAGTGGATGAAGATGCAGAAATTGTAACAGTCATTTATGGCGAAGATACAACGGAAGAAAATGCTTCGGAATTAGTGAGATTTATTGAAGAGAAATATCCAGAGGTTGAAGTAGAGTTATTTAATGGTAAACAAGGATTATATCCGTATATTATTTCGGTAGAATAATTCGATGCTACTTTGTGAATGAGTAGATAAAGCAGTGCACACAATGTGTACTGCTTTTGTTTATGGTACAAAGAGACTAGGGGATTATATTGGATATTAATAAACTGAAATAAACGATTTGGTGTGCGTATCCAGAAGACGGTGTGTTTGTAAATGCTGGAATATCAGCGGATTGAAATTATTGTTTATTTGGAGGAGACAAAAGATAATTAATATTTCCACTGTGTAAATTATAGTCGCTTAAATTTTCAGAAAGTTGATAAAAGAAATACTTTGCTTTTATAGTAACTATCAAGCATTATATAAGTAAAAAGTCAAAAATATTATATAGTTAGAATAGAGGGGTGTTAGTATGAAGTTTACTTCAGTATTTGATATTATTGGACCAGTGATGATTGGGCCTTCTTCTTCTCATACGGCAGGTGCGGCACGAATTGGGCGTGTTGCTAGAGATTTATTTGGAAGACAACCAAAATGGGCAAAAATACACTTATATGGTTCGTTTGCGGAAACGTATAAAGGACATGGAACAGATGTAGCTTTGATTGGGGGTCTATTGAATTACGATACATTCGATGAGCGAATTAAAACAGCTTTTGCCGATGCAGAAAAGGCGGGATTAGACTATGAGTTTATCCCAGAAACAGCTAACATGGAACATCCGAATACAGCTCGCCTTGTAATTGGCGATGATGAAGGAGAGATGTCCGTTGTTGGTATTTCAATCGGTGGCGGTAAAATTGAAGTTAGTGAGGTTAATGGCTTCAAGCTTCGTCTAACAGGTGGAATGCCGGCAATTCTTGTTGTCCATGATGATCGTGCTGGCTGTATTGCCAATGTGGCAAATTGCTTAGCGATGCATGCAGTTAATATTGGGCATATGGAAGTTTCTCGTATTGAGCGTGGTTTAACAGCCCTTATGGTGATAGAAGTCGATCAAAACATCGAGGATAAAGTATTACAACAAATTTCTTTAATACCACATATTTCGAAAGTTTCTAAAATTAATAACTAAGGAGGTGTCCCAATATGGACGTATTGTTTCATAATGTTCGTGAACTAGTTGAACGAGCGGAGCAAGAAGGAAAACTAATTTCTGAAATTATGATAGAGCAGGAAATGTTAATAACTGGACGCACTAGGGAAGAAATTATACAGCAAATGGACAATAATTTGACAGTGATGGAGGAAGCTATTGAAAGAGGCTTGAAGGGTGTTAAATCTGTAACAGGCTTAACAGGCGGTGACGCAGTATTGCTTCAGAATTACATTGCACAAGGAAATTCATTGTCGGGAGATTTATTACTAGATGCAGTAAGTAAAGCGGTTGCGACAAATGAAGTTAATGCGGCTATGGGGACAATTTGTGCTACCCCAACTGCAGGCTCGGCTGGAGTTGTACCAGGGACATTGTTTGCAGTGAAGAACAAGCTAAATCCGACACGTGAGCAAATGATTCGTTATTTATTCACATCGGGTGCTTTCGGCTTCGTTGTTGCCAATAATGCTTCGATTTCAGGCGCTGCCGGTGGCTGTCAAGCAGAGGTTGGCTCAGCTGCTGGTATGGCAGCGGCTGCAATTGTTGAGATGGCTGGTGGTACCCCGCAGCAATGTTCAGAAGCATTTGCCATTACACTCAAAAATATGCTAGGGCTTGTTTGTGATCCAGTAGCTGGATTAGTAGAGGTTCCTTGTGTTAAGCGGAATGCTATGGGAGCGGCGAATTCACTTGTAGCAGCGGATATGGCACTTGCAGGGGTTACAAGTCGCATCCCGTGTGATGAAGTGATTGGCGCAATGTATCGAATTGGACAATCTATGAGTCCGAATCTAAAAGAAACAGCCCGTGGAGGCCTTGCTGCAACTCCAACAGGTAAAGCTATTAGCAAAGCCATTTTTGATAATGGCAATTTAGAAAGTATTAAGTCACTTCAAAAATAAAAGATAGTAAACACGCTTTCCTCAGGGGGCGTGTTTTTTTGAGGTGAAAATAAAAGGCATAATGGTGAAATGGTACGGGTGGATATTTTGGACAAAGAGTATAAATTCTCTGGTGATACTCCTGATTCTAGTCTCATCACCATAACGTGTGTTTGATTTCCGTTCCAACTAGGCGCTTTGTAACTGCCACTTTGCTTTCGCGCAGAGCTTTCTGGGGTTGTCCGATGAGCCGCTTCATTCGCGTTGCTCTATTACTGAGCCCAAGGAGTCGCCCGGTCGTAACGAAGATCAACCTATTTACTTAGCGTACATTTTAGCTACTTTCAGTGAATGTATATTGTACCGAAAGCGTAGCTGTAGGTACATGTTTTATGTAAAGTAAGTGATCTGATATTAATTATAAAGAGTGTAATTGAGGGGGTAAATCGTAAACTAGATAAATTGAAGTTTATGGGAAAATAGGATGAAAAAGTGATAATTTTTTCGATATAATTAACTATCAATCAATTATTAATGAATTGAATTGCTATCTTACTTAAAATGAAAAGTTATATAATAATATGGAGAATAATACGTGTTCAAATGTTTAAACGCTAACAACGATATAATGAAAGCTTAGAGTAATCGTAAGAAAGGGGAAACTCATATGCTGAAAAATAGTATGGTGATACGAATGACTGTAGATAAAGTACTTGTGGTGAAAAATTTAGAAGGGGCTGTCGTGCAAGGTGACTGATTTAACGAACCCCGTTACTAATTTAAAGGGAATCGGGAAAGAAACAGCAGGACATTTAGAAGCGTTGGGCATCGAGACGGTAGCGGATTTGTTATGGACGTTTCCACATCGACACGAGGATTTTCGTTTGAAAGATTTGGCGCAAACACCACATAATGAACGTGTCACTGTTGAGTGTAAAGTTGAGCGTGAACCAACAGTATTGTTTTTAGGTCGCAATAAATCACGATTACAAGTGACGGTGCTGGCAGGTCGACATTTAGTGAAGGTTGTTTTTTTTAATCAAGGCTACTTAAAGCAAAAGCTTGTACCTGGAGCTATCATTACCGTTACAGGTAAATGGGATAGAGGCAGACAAGTTATTAATGGAACGTCTGTAACATTTGGTCCTAAAACAGATCAAGTTGACTTTGAACCTGTTTATAGTTTAAAAGGTTTAATTCCGCAAAAGCGTTTTCGTAAATATATGCGCCAGGGGCTAGATGAGTTTGGTGATGACATACCTGATGTTGTTCCACAGCGCTTACGTACGGATTATAAGCTCGCTACAATACGGGAGGGGCTTGAGGGAATACATTTTCCTCTTGATGCAGGACATGCAAAGCAGGCTAGAAGGCGCTTTGCCTATGAAGAGTTACTAAACTTTCAACTACGTATTCAAGCGTTACGTAAAATCCGAAAGGACAGTGAGCACGGTACTGTTATACAATTTGATTTGCAAAAGATACGTGCCTTTATTGCATCGTTACCATATGAATTAACGGGTGCGCAAAAACGCGTCGTCAATGAAATTTGCAAAGATTTAAAAGAGCCACATCGTATGAACCGCTTACTCCAAGGTGATGTAGGGTCAGGGAAAACTGTTGTCGCGGCAATATGTTTATATGCGGCTATAACTGCTGGTTTTCAGGGAGCATTAATGGCACCAACGGAAATTTTAGCAGAGCAGCATGCTGAAAGTTTGAAGGAATGGTTTGAGCCATTTGGCGTACGTGTAGCTTTATTATCGGGATCGACGAAGGCAAAGGAGCGTCGTTTGCTTTTAGAAGAACTAGTAAATGGAGACATCGATATTTTAATTGGTACACATGCGCTAATTCAGCCAGATGTCGTTTTTTACAAGCTAGGTTTTGTTATTACAGATGAACAGCATCGTTTTGGTGTTGAGCAGCGTAGAATATTGCGTGATAAAGGAGAAAACCCAGATGTGCTCTTTATGACAGCAACACCAATTCCGCGTACTCTAGCGATTACAGCATTTGGAGAAATGGATGTTTCAATGATCGATGAAATGCCGGCAGGGCGTAAGCAAATTGAAACACATTGGATGAAAAAAGAGCAATTTGGCTCTGTTATGTCAAAGCTAGAATTAGAGCTTGCCGCTGGCAGGCAGGCGTATGCTATTTGTCCGTTGATTGAGGAATCAGACAAGCTGGATGTGCAAAATGCTGTAGAAATCTATGAGCAGCTTGCAACATATTTTAATGGGCGTTTCAATGTCGGATTAATGCATGGTCGCCTATCCGCTGATGAAAAAGACGCTGTCATGCGAGCTTTTAGTGAAGGAACTATTCATGTGCTTGTGTCTACAACCGTTGTTGAGGTTGGGGTTAACGTGCCGAATGCAACGTTTATGATTATTTATGACGCTGAACGCTTCGGCTTAGCTCAGCTTCATCAGCTAAGAGGGCGTGTTGGACGAGGAGAACATCAGTCGTATTGTGTGTTGCTTGCCGATCCAAAATCCGATGAAGGTAAAGAGCGAATGCAGTCGATGACGGAAACGAATGATGGTTTCCGCCTTGCTGAGAAGGATTTGGAACTACGTGGTCCGGGGGATTTCTTTGGTCGTAAACAAAGTGGTTTGCCGGATTTTAAAGTAGCGGATTTAGTGCACGATTATCGAATACTTGAAACTGCGAGAAAAGATGCGACGGATATGATCGAAACAGATGCTTTTTGGCATGATGATGAGTATAAATATTTACGTGACATGCTTGGGGATTCTGGTGTTTTACAAGGGGATCGCTTCGATTAATTGAATATCAATGCTCAATTAGGAATGTGAGCACTTGTTTATAAAACAAGTCTTGCATTCTTTTTTTATACTCTATATACTGATATTAGTACCAAGTGCTAATAACAACTAAAAAGGTGGCGAATGATGTTGAGACGAACGAAAAAAGAGCGACAGCGACTATTATCCGAAACGATAGCTGATAATCCATTCGTCACAGATGAACAGCTAGCAACACAGTTTCAGGTTAGTGTCCAAACAATTCGTTTAGATCGTATGGAGTTAGCGATTCCAGAATTACGAGAACGAATTAAAGATGTTGCTTCAAAAACCTATGAAAATGAAGTAAAATCACTACCGATTGATGAAGTAATCGGAGAAATAATTGATATTGAATTGGATAATCGTGCATTATCTATTTTTGACGTAAAAGAAGAACATGTTTTTCAGCGCAATGGCATCGCACGTGGACATCACTTGTTTGCGCAGGCAAACTCATTAGCGGTAGCAGTTATTGACGATGAACTAGCATTAACAGTACATTCTAACATTTCCTTTGTGAAACCTGTTAGAGCTGGAGATCGTGTTATTACAAAAGCAATCGTTATCGGACGTGATGAAAAAAGTCATCGTACAAAAGTAGAGTTAACGTCCACTGTTAACGGTGAAACAGTTTTTGTTGGTGAATTTGATATGTACCGCACGAAAGGTAAAGGTGAACAACAATGAAATTAGCGCTTGATGGAATGGGTGGCGACAACGCACCAAAATCAGTTGTTGAAGGTGCTTTATTAGCGTTAGAGCAAATACCGAATTTAGAAATTCAATTATATGGTCAGCAGGAAAAGCTTGAACCATTTATAAAAATACATGATCGATTAACTGTAGTACATTGTGATGAAGTTGTCGAAGGGACAGACGATCCAGCACGCGCGGTTCGTCGTAAAAAAGATTCATCGATGGCGCGAATGATGGATGCGGTTGAAGAAGGTAAGGCAGATGCTTGTCTTTCGGCAGGTAATACAGGTGCTTTAATGGCAGGAGGCTTATTTAAAGTAGGGCGTATTGAGGGGATTGCTAGACCTGCTCTAGCTACTACACTTCCTACTTTAGATGGTAAGGGCTTTTTAATGCTTGATTTAGGAGCGAATGCAGACGCGCGACCTGAGCATTTATTGCAATATGCAATTATGGGCGATATTTATGCGAAAAAGGTAGGCGGCTTACAAAAGCCACGTATCGGCTTGTTAAATATCGGTACTGAGGATAAAAAAGGGAATGAATTAACGAAGGCGACTTTTGGCTTGTTAAAAGAAGCGGATATAAACTTTATCGGCAACGTAGAAGCTCGAGATTTACTTGATGGGGTAGCAGACGTTGTTGTAACAGATGGCTTTACAGGTAATATGGTACTTAAATCAATAGAAGGTACTGCTGGCGCGTTATTTTCAATGTTAAAAGAGGCGTTTATGGCTTCGACTAAAACAAAAATTTCGGCAGTACTTATGAAAAATAATTTACGCGACCTAAAAAATAAAATGGACTATACGGAGTACGGTGGTGCAGGCTTGTTTGGTTTACAAGCACCAGTAATTAAGGCACATGGCTCATCCAATGCTAAAGCAATATACAGTGCAATTCGCCAAGCGAATACGATGGTTGAGCATACAGTCATCTCGACAATTACAGATACAGTACGTCACATAGAAATCGATTAATTTCTTTCAGCAGGTGTCTTGGTAGCGAAAGTGAAGCGTCAGCTACAAATGTTTTATGTACCGAAACCTAGCGACAGGTACACGTGTCCAAACACCTGCTGAAATATAGGAACTCAGTCTAAGACCCCACGTCCTGTGGCAATGACTGAGTGACCAACATCACGTTGGCCCAAAGCCTCCGGCAGATGTCACGAAATCGGAAAGGAGTTCTTTGGGATGTTAGCCTAAAATCATCGCATCCAGGCGATGACGGCTAACTGACCTGCTTTGGTAAAAACGCCACGTCCTGTGGCATTACCGAAATGACCGACATCGTGTCGGCCCTCGTGCAGGCCTAAGCGCAAAGCCGATTCCGGACGCAATTTTGCCGAGGCATAATTGATTAAAAAGGGGATTAAAGAAAAATGACGAAAATAGCATTTATTTTTCCAGGCCAAGGTTCTCAAGTAGTTGGGATGGGGCAAGAGTTTATTGAGAATTCGGCAGAAAGTAAAGCATTTTATGAGCGTGCAAATCAATCACTTGGCTTTGAGCTATCTAAGCTTATGCTAGAGGGACCGGCTGAGGAGTTAACATTAACTTACCATGCTCAGCCTGCACTCCTAGCTACAGGTGTGATGGTTGCTGAAAAATTACGTGCAGCAGGTATTATGCCGAATTATGCAGCTGGACATTCACTTGGGGAATATGGCGCATTAGTAATCGCTGGTGTGTTATCGTTTGAGGATGCCGTGTCTGTTGTGCATAAGCGTGGACTTTATATGAATGAAGCTGTACCTGCAGGGCAAGGCGCTATGGCTGCCATTCTAGGGATGGAGCTTGAGGCACTGCATGCAGTAACTGAAAAAGTATCTGCAGCAGGTGATCCAGTTCAAGTTGCAAATGTAAACTGTCCTGGACAAATTGTTATTTCTGGCACAAAGGAAGGCGTTGAAAAAGCTTCTTTAGCGGCTAAGGAAGCTGGTGCAAAACGAGCAATTCCTTTAGTTGTTAGTGGTCCATTCCATTCAGAGTTAATGCGGCCATCATCTGAAAAGCTAAGAGAAGCATTGGCTGATATATCATTGTCAGTTCCGCAAATTCCAGTAGTCGGTAATGTAATGGCGGAAGAGCTAGAGGATATTCCGGCTATTCAACATGAACTAGTAGAACAAGTATATAGTGCTGTGCAATGGGAAGCATCTGTGCGTGAAATGATTTCGCAAGGTGTGGATGTCTTTATTGAATGTGGACCAGGCAAAGTATTGAGTGGATTAGTGAAAAAAATCGATCGATCTGTCACGACATACTGTGTTTATGATGAAACATCTTTAGAGGTTGTACTAGAAGCATCGAAGGAGTGGACGATTAATGCGTAAATTAGAGGGTAAAGTAGCTGTTGTAACTGGTGCTTCACGTGGAATAGGACGTGCTATTGCATTAAAGCTTGCTAATGAGGGTGCTAAAGTTGTCGTAAACTACAGCGGTTCGCAAGCCAAAGCAGAAGAAGTTGTCGCAATGATTCAAGAAAATGGTGGCGAGGCAATAGCTGTACAAGCAAGTGTTTCAAAAACAGAGGAAGTTACAGCGTTAATGGATGCAACAGTGAAAACATTCGGCTCGCTTGATATTTTAGTAAATAATGCGGGGATTACACGTGATAACTTGTTAATGCGTATGAAAGAAGATGAATGGGACGATGTGTTAGATACGAACCTAAAGGGCGTTTTCCTTTGTACAAAAGCAGTAACACGTCAAATGATGAAGCAACGTGCAGGCCGTATCATTAATATTTCATCCATTGTCGGTGTAGCTGGTAATGCGGGGCAAGCTAATTACGTAGCTGCAAAAGCAGGTGTTATTGGATTAACTAAAACGACTGCTAAGGAATTAGCATCACGTAATATTTTAGTAAACGCTATTGCACCAGGCTTTATCGAAACTGAAATGACTGATCAGCTACCAGAAGATATAAAGCAAGGTATGCTTACGCAAATTCCGCTAGCAAAACTTGGGCAGCCTGAGGATATCGCAAAGGCTGTAACTTTCCTAGCTTCAGATGATGCTAACTATATGACGGGGCAAACGTTACATATAGATGGCGGCATGGTCATGTAATTTCAATTAGTCATAAATAATGTTTTTTTGTATAATCATTTGAGGGGAGGTGAATGTTTTGACTACAGTATTAGAACGCGTAACAAAAGTAATCGTGGACCGTTTAGGTGTTGAGGAAAGTGAAGTTACTCTAGAAGCTTCTTTCCGTGATGATTTAGGTGCTGACTCATTAGACGTAGTTGAGCTTGTAATGGAGCTTGAAGACGAATTCGATATGGAAATTTCTGATGAAGATGCTGAAAAAATCTCAACAGTTGGTTCTGCAATTTCATACATCGAAAGTAAAATCAACTAATGCGTTTTAACTTTATTTAGCAGAAATTAATCACCTCTAGCGGTGCTGACATGGCTGCGGTCATTTTACAATAAAAGTTTATGATTCAATAAAGTTAAAGCCTTTGGCAGAAATGACTCTCGCTTCTCTTTCATGTGAAGAGCAGAAAATGCTAAGGTGTATTTAAAAAAGGGACGAAATGGTTCGTTGTGCGAACTGTGAACGTCCCTTTTTTTTATTTTGGAAAAAAATTAAATGATTAAACTTCCAAAACATTGCATTTAAGCCGAAATACTTTTGCATAAATGCCTTGAAAAAGGTACACTTAAACGGTAGAAACTATTAGGAAGGCAGATTGTTCAATGGCTATGAAAAGAAAAGGAACTATGCAGAAATCTGGCGTGCTTCCTGAAAAAGTACGCAATCAATTCGAGCTGTTACAGCATGAATTAAATATCACATTTAATAATAAAAATTTATTGTATCAAGCATTCACGCATTCATCTTATGTGAATGAGCATCGCCGTAAATTGTTTACGGATAATGAGCGTCTTGAATTTTTAGGAGACGCAGTACTTGAACTGTCTGTTTCTAAATACCTTTTTGAGAAATACCCTAATATGAGTGAGGGTGAGCTGACGAAGCTACGAGCATCCATAGTATGTGAGCCATCACTTGTTATCTTTGCAAATGAATTAGGTTTTGGCCGCTTTGTATTACTCGGAAAAGGTGAGGAATTAACAGGTGGACGGGAACGCCCAGCGCTACTTGCAGATGTATTTGAGTCATTTGTCGGCGCCCTTTATTTAGATCAAGGCTTACAAACGGTTGTGTGCTTTTTAGAACGAATCGTATTCCCGAAAGTAGAAGTCGGTGCTTTTTCGCATGTGATGGATTTTAAAAGCCAATTGCAAGAAATGGTGCAGCAAACAAATAATGGTCTTCTTCATTATGAAATTGTTGATGAAAAGGGTCCAGCGCATAACCGTACCTTTGTATCGAGCGTACTGTTGAATGGACAGGAGCTTGGAATTGGTCGTGGGAAATCAAAAAAAGAAGCCGAGCAGCAAGCAGCGCAATGTGCAATGCGTACGATGCGTGAACGCACTGCAAAAGAGGAGGCTTAATAGATGTTCCTAAAACGACTCGAAGTGATTGGCTTTAAATCTTTTGCGGAGCGCATTGGAATTGATTTTGTACCCGGTGTTACAGCAGTGGTTGGACCAAATGGCAGTGGGAAAAGTAATGTCACTGATGCCATTCGTTGGGTACTTGGGGAGCAATCGGCAAAGTCGTTACGTGGGGCAAAGATGGAGGATGTTATTTTTGCTGGGAGTGACTCACGTAAGCCACTAAACTTTGCAGAGGTAACGCTTATTTTAGATAACACAGATGAACAGCTTGCTTTTTCATATACAGAAGTAAGCGTAACAAGACGCGTATACCGTTCAGGTGATAGTGAATATTTACTTAATAACCAGCAGTGTCGCCTGAAGGATATTACGGACTTGTTTATGGACTCGGGACTTGGGAAAGAGGCCTTCTCCATTATTTCACAAGGCCGTGTCGATGAAATTTTAAATAGCCGACCTGATGACCGTCGTTCAATTTTTGAAGAGGCAGCTGGCGTGTTAAAGTATAAACTAAGAAAGAAGAAGGCAGAGCATAAACTTGTTGAAACAGATGAAAATTTGTATCGTGTTTTAGATATTTTACATGAGCTAGATAGTCGTCTGGAGCCGTTAGAAATTCAGGCATCAAGTGCAAGAGATTATGTGCAAATGTCAACAGAGTTAAAGGATTTTGATATTGCCATCCTTGTGCACGATTTAAAAAATTGTGCACAATCTTTGCATGCTCTAAAAACTGAGTACACAGAGCTTTATGAAACAGAGCAAAAACAAGCTCATCATATTTCTTCGATAGACAAGCAAAATGCCGGTATTCGTAAGCTTTTAAAAGAGCTAGATGATTATTTAGATACTACTCAGGCTGAGTTTGTTAATGCAACGATGGAGGTAGAGCGTTGGGATGGTCGTAAAGCGTTAATGGCTGAAAAGCGACAAAATGCTTCTAATCAACTACTTCAATTAAATACGGCATTACAAGAAGCAAAAGATGAGGTTGAGTCTCTTATAGCTCAAGAGCAAGAGAAAAAAGAGTTGTTTGGTGAAAAGCAGCAAGAGGTATCAGAGCTGAAACAAAGCATTAAGCAATTAGAACAATCTTTAAATCGCTCTGTTTCTGAAATTGAACAAGAAATTGAAGAACAAAAAAACCGATATATCGACTCTTTAAACGAAGAAGCAACGGTAAAAAATGAATTAAAAAATATTGAACAACAAATAGTGCAACAAAAAGCGATGGCGGCACGAATGTCAGGTCAAACGGATGAAATCGGGCAAGAACTTTCGCAAGTTTTAGCGGAAAAAGAAAAGCTAGTTGTTGCTCATGCTACAACAACAAGCGAATTACAGGACAAGCTTGAGCAATATGAAGCATTGCAAATACAGCTTAAGAATGTGAATGCATCGTTTAATGAAAAGCAGGATATGCTTTATAAAGCTTATCAGCATCAGCAGCAACTTAAGGCTAGAAAAGATACGTTAGCTGAACTAGAAGCCGATTTCTCTGGGTTCTTCCATGGAGTAAAAGAAGTATTATTAGCGCGTGATAAAGGTGAATTAGCTGGTATTGAGGGAGCTGTTGCTGAATTAATTCAAGTGGATGGGAAATATTCGCAGGCTATTGAAACAGCATTAGGGGCAGCCTCTCAGCATATTGTGACAACCGATGAACGATATGCTCAACAGGCGATTCATTGGTTAAAACAAAAGAGAGCTGGACGCGCAACATTTTTACCGAAGACAGTTATCAAGTCACGAAAAATTAATCTATCTATGATTCAGCTAGCTACTGAGCACCCAGCATTTGTTCAAATGGCTGATGCACTTGTCACGTTCGGTGAAGAGAACCGTACAATTGTCGAGAACCTCCTTGGCAATGTCATCGTCGCATCAAGTTTAGAAGGTGCAAGTCAAATTGCTCGATTATGCGGGTTTAGATATCGTGTTGTAACACTTGATGGTGATATCGTCAATGCAGGTGGTTCATTAACAGGTGGTGCAACGAAGCAACAATCTTCACTTTTTACAAGGAAAGCAGAATTAGATGGTTTAGTAGTAAAGCTAGAATCGTTGGAAGCATCTATTTATAGTGCTGAACAGTCTGTCACGGATGAAAAAGAGAAGCTTGCCGTATTGCGAGACAAAGTAGAGCAATTGAAACTTGACGGTGAACAACTACGAAAAGATGAAATGCAGCAAGCGAGTCGTATTCGTGAGTTAGAGGTTGTCGAGAAAAGCTTATCTGCCCGAGTATCTTTTGCTTCTAATGAAACGCAAGATGTAAAAACGCGTGAAGAAGCATTATTAGCTCAAAAGGAAGCGGCCACGGAGCGTTTAACGGCATTATCGACAGAGTTGTTAGAAATAAATGAAACAGTGGAACAACTAAGTAAAGTGAAGCTACAAAGTGAATCGGAAAAAGATGTACTTCGTGAGCAGTCAGCAGAAAAACGCTCGCAGTTAGCGGTAATGCAGGAGCAAATGTCACAAGTGCAAATTGCTACAGCAGAGTTAGCCCTACAATTAAACAAAGCTCGTCAAAAAGTCGACAATATTTCTCAGGAAATAATCTGGCTTCAATCTGATGAATCGACAAAACTTTTAAGCGATGAAGAAGTGGATGAGCAAGTTGCTACGTGGAAAGTGAGCAGGGATTCGCTGCAAGATACTATTTCACAGAAAAAAGATGAAAAAGTAGCACAACAACAAGAGCTTACTACTTTAGAAGAACAGCTGAAAGAATTGCAACGTACGCATAAAGGTTATCTTGAGGCGATCCGTGCAAATGAATTGAAACGAAGTCGCGTAGAATTCGAAATCAATAATTTCAATGAACAGCTAGAAGAAAATTATCAGCTAACTTTTGAGGAAGCTGAAGAGTTAGCTCTAACCATTGAAGATGAAGAGCATATGCGACGTCGAGTGAAATTACTGAAGAAATCTATAGAAGAGCTTGGTCCGGTTAACTTGAGCGCCATTGAGGAATACGATCGGGTACTTGAACGCCATTCATTTTTAACTGAGCAGCGTGAAGATTTACTTGCTGCACAGGAAACATTACATGAGGCTATTAAAGAAATGGATGAAGAAATGACGCTGCGATTTAGTGAAACATTCTATGCCATTCGAGAGCAATTTAAACGTGTATTCCGTGAATTGTTTGGTGGAGGTCAGGCAGATTTAGTGTTATTGGACCCTCAAAATCTGCTTGAAACAGGTATAGAAATTGTAGCTCAACCACCAGGGAAAAAATTACAAAACCTAAGTTTGCTTTCAGGTGGTGAACGTGCACTAACTGCAATCGCTTTATTATTCTCCATTCTAAATATACGACCTGTACCTTTCTGTATTCTCGATGAGGTAGAGGCGGCTTTAGATGAGGCAAATGTCGTTCGATATAGCCAATATTTGAAGAAGTTTAGCCGTAATACGCAATTTATTGTAATCACACATCGTAAAGGAACGATGGAGGGAGCCGATGTGCTGTATGGTATTACAATGCAGGAATCTGGTGTATCTAAACTTGTATCAGTAAAATTAGAAGATGAACCCGTACTTGCGGAGCAAAGGAGCGAACAAGCATGAGTTTTTTTAAACGGTTAAAAGATAAATTAGTAGGCAACCCAATCGAGGAAGAAAAAAAGGTAGAAGAGACTAATGAAGAAGAAGTTGCTGAACAGAAGGAAGACGAAGCAACTGAGCCTGCTCAAACGGAGGCAACTGTAGAGGAAGCTGAAAAAGTTGAGGAAGTTTCTGTAACCGAAAGCTCAATTGAAACAGAAATTACTGAAGAAATTGACCATGAACAACTTGAGCAACCAGAAGTGCAAGAAGTCGCAATAGTGGAAGAACCAGTAGAGGAGAAAAAGCCTTCTGCATGGTCTATTACACAAAAGTTCAAGGCTGGACTGGAAAAAACGCGTAATTCATTTACTTCAAAAGTGAATGATCTAGTTGCTCGTTATCGAAAAGTGGACGAAGATTTCTTTGAAGAATTAGAAGACTTGTTATTACAGGCAGACGTTGGCTTTGAAACAGTAATGGAGCTAATGGATAAATTACGCTTCGAGGTTCAGCGTAAAAATATCAAAGATACAAACGGAATTCAAACGATTATTTCTGAAAAACTTGTGGAAATTTATGAGCAAGGAGAAGAAGATTTAATCGAACTTAATATACAACCTGAAGGGGAGCTTACTGTCATTTTATTCGTTGGGGTAAACGGTGTTGGGAAAACGACTACTATCGGTAAACTTGCCCATCGTCTAAAATCACAAGGTAAAACAGTTGTTTTAGCGGCAGGTGATACTTTCCGTGCTGGTGCCATCGACCAATTACAAGTTTGGGGAGACCGTGTTGGCTGTGAAGTGATTAAACAATCGGAAGGCTCAGATCCAGCAGCGGTTATGTACGATGCTATTCGTGCAGCGAAAAACCGTAAAGCAGATGTGCTGATTTGTGATACAGCAGGGCGCCTGCAAAATAAAGTGAACTTAATGAATGAGCTTGAGAAAGTACATCGAGTAATCTCTCGAGAGATACCGAATGCTCCGCATGAAGTACTATTAGCGTTAGATGCAACAACAGGTCAAAATGCACTTGTTCAAGCACAAACATTTAAGGAAGCTACAAATGTAACAGGAATCGTTTTAACAAAGCTTGACGGCACTGCTAAAGGTGGTATTGTTCTTGCTATTCGAAATAAATTACACATTCCTGTGAAGTTTGTAGGTCTTGGTGAAAAGATGGATGATTTACAACCATTCGATGCAGAACGCTATGTGTATGGTTTATTTGCGGATGGTTTAGATAAAGAATTACAAAATAATGAGAATTAACAAATAATTGTTAATTGAAGCGCTCGTCTGTGCAGGGGAATCGCGTTGTTTAAAAGGGAAATACTAGCTATAGGTGAAAAACGCCTAAAAAGCAGTTAATTAAGGCTTTTAGACAAGGAGATTACCTTGACACAGACGGGCGCTTTTCGATATGATACAAATGACTAATAACGGGAGGAGAAACATTCGATGCTACTTGAAAAAACAACACGCATGAACTTTCTCTTCGACTTTTATCAGGCATTATTAACAGATAAGCAACGAAGTTATATGGAGCTATATTATTTAGATGATAACTCGCTTGGAGAGATCGCTGAATCGTATGGAGTTTCACGCCAAGCTGTTTATGATAATATTCGTCGAACAGAAGCGATGCTTGAAGAATATGAAGAAAAACTATGTTTATTGGAAAAATTTCAACAACGTACACAAATGCTTGCGCAGCTAACAGCAGGGATTACAGAACAAAGTATGACAGGTGAAGAGCAGTTGGCGCTTATAGAACAGTTGAAAGAATGGGATTAGGAGGCGAAAGCAATGGCTTTTGAAGGATTAGCGGAACGACTCCAAGGAACGATCCAAAAGATTAAAGGTAAAGGTAAAGTATCGGAACAAGACGTTAAAGAAATGATGCGAGAAGTCCGATTTGCTTTAATCGAGGCGGATGTTAACTTAAAAGTTGTCAAAGAATTCGTTAAAAAGGTCAGTGAACGTGCTGTCGGCGTGGATGTTATGCAAAGCTTAACGCCAGGTCAGCAAGTTATTAAAATCGTACAAGACGAATTAACAGAATTAATGGGTGGCGAGCAAAGCCCGATCAAATTTAATACAAAGCCACCGACAGTTATTATGATGGTCGGATTACAAGGTGCCGGGAAAACGACTACTACTGGTAAATTGGCAAATGTGTTACGTAAAAAATATAATCGTAAGCCATTGCTAGTTGCTGCTGACGTTTATCGTCCAGCGGCTGTTCAACAACTACAAACATTAGGAAAGCAGTTATCTTTACCTGTTTTTGCGTTAGGTACTGATGTATCTCCAGTAGAAATCGCACGACAGGCAATAGAATTGGCCAAAGAAGAACACCATGATGTTGTCATAATTGATACAGCGGGGCGCTTGCATATCGATGAAGAATTAATGCAAGAGTTAAAAGATATTCGTGCGTTAAAAGAGCCGGATGAAGTGTTCCTAGTTGTAGATGCTATGACAGGTCAGGATGCTGTAAACGTGGCAGAAAGTTTTAATGAAGCAATCGGTATTACAGGGGTTGTTTTAACAAAGCTTGATGGTGATACACGTGGTGGTGCAGCGTTATCAATTCGTTCCGTTACGCAGAAGCCGATTAAATTTGTCGGTATGGGTGAGAAGATGGATGCGCTAGAACCTTTCCATCCAGAGCGTATGGCGTCTCGTATATTAGGTATGGGTGACGTTTTATCGCTTATTGAAAAGGCTCAGGCAAATGTTGATGAAGCTAAGGCTAAAGAACTAGAGGAAAAATTTAAAACTCAGAGCTTTACATTTGATGATTTTGTTGAGCAATTGCAGCAAGTAAAGAAAATGGGTCCACTCGATGAAATTTTGAAAATGCTACCAGGGGCTGGTAAAATCAAAGGCTTAGACAATGTTAAAGTTGATGATAAGCAAATGGGCCGCGTAGAAGCGATTATTTATTCGATGACACCTGCTGAAAAGACGAATCCGGAAATCATTAATGGTAGCCGTAAAAAGCGCATAGCGAAGGGTTCTGGGACATCAATTCAAGAGGTAAATCGTTTAATAAAGCAATTTGATGAAATGAAAAAAATGATGAAGCAAATGACAGGCATGGCAAGTGGCAAAGGAAAGAAAAAGATGAAACTACCAGGCTTCGATTCATTGTTTAAATAATAATTTTTAGGTGTTAAGAAAAAACACTTTACAAACAACCTAAACATTGATAATATACTATCTTGTGTGAAACTTATTCGGAGGTGCTATTAAAATGGCAGTTAAAATTCGCTTAAAACGTATGGGAGCTAAAAAATCTCCTTTCTATCGTATCGTAGTTGCAGACGCTCGTTCACCACGTGACGGTCGTTCAATCGAAACAGTTGGTACTTACAACCCACTAACTCAACCAGCTACTGTAAACATCGATGAAGAGAAAGCTCTTAAATGGTTAACTGACGGTGCAAAACCATCAGATACAGTACGTAACTTGTTCTCAGAACAAGGAATCATGGAAAAATTCCATAACCAAAAATTCAGTAAATAATCGGGGGCGACGTCTTTGAAGCAGCTGATTGAAGCAATCGTTTTACCGTTAGTCGATTATCCAGAAGAAGTTCGTATTGAGACGGATGAAAATGCAAATCGAATTGTTTATAAACTTTTTGTTCATCCAGAGGATCGAGGGAAAGTCATAGGCAAGCAAGGGCGAGTAGCGAAAGCAATTCGTACAATTGTTTATTCAGCGGCGGGTAGTCACCATCAAAAAAAGACCTACGTCGATATATTGGATTGATAGAAAAGATTTTCACGCTCTTTTACATGCAACAAGCACTGGAGAGTCCTGATAGGTATGTTTACATGCATTAGGAATTCGAAGTGGCTTTGAGGTAAAGCGGAAAATCTGGACTACAAAGGAAGGAGCTTGCCGGTTCCTTCCTTTTTTCATTATCATCATTACTTTGAGAAGTAATTGAACATAATGACATTAAGGGACTTCTTAGCTATAACATCGTCCGCCAAAAGTTAATCTGCTACTTTAGGTGAAAGTGAGAGAAGGTTACTTTTGTTATGGCTAGCTAGTAGCTTGACGGGGATAGGCATGTTTAGCAATTGTGTACTGTGCGAAAGAGATGTGACAGCACAATTATGTCAAGGCGAAATTCATACGAGGTGAGATTTGAATGGAATGGTTTAATGTAGGTCGTATTGTCAATACACACGGTATTCGCGGTGAGGTGCGTGTGTTATCAACAACAGACTTTGAAGATGAACGCTTCGCAGTAGGAAATAAGCTTGCGGCGTTTAAAAAAGATGATAAAAAGCCAACATGGGTAACGATTGAATCAATGCGTCGTCATAAAAACTTCATTTTATTAACTTTTGAAGGCATGAATAACATTAACATTGTTGAACCTTTTAAAGAGGGAATGCTTAAAATTACGAAGGATCAAATGACAGATGATTTATTAAAGGAAAATGAATATTTCTTCCATGAAATAATTGGCTGTACAATTGTATCTGAAGAAGGCGAAACAATCGGAATAGTGGCCGATATTCTTCAAACAGGTGCAAATGATGTATGGGTAGTCAAGGGTAGTAAAAAAGAGCATTACATCCCATATATCGAAGACATCGTCAAGGAAATTGATGTGGATGAGAAGAAAATTGTGATCCATGTAATGGAAGGCTTGTTATGATGAATATCAATGTGTTAAGTCTATTTCCTGATATGTTTACAGGCGTTTTTGGTGCATCCATATTAAAGAAAGCACAGGAAAAAGATGCTGTAAAGCTAGAAGTAACTGATATCCGTGGGTTTTCGGGTAACAAGCATAATCAAGTAGATGACTATCCGTATGGCGGTGGTGCAGGCATGGTATTAAAACCAGAGCCGATGTTTAGCGCTGTCGAGTCTATTACAGCAGGAAGAAATCCTCGTATCATTTTGATGTGTCCACAAGGTGAGCGTTTTACTCAAAAGAAGGCAGAAGAGCTAGCGCAAGAACAAGAACTAGTATTTTTATGTGGTCATTATGAAGGTTATGATGAACGCATTCGCCAACATCTTGTTACAGACGAGATTTCAATTGGAGATTTCGTATTAACTGGTGGCGAACTAGGGGCTATGACGGTTATAGATAGCGTTGTACGACTTCTGCCGGGGGTTTTAGGACAAGAGGATTCCCACATACAAGATTCGTTCTCAACAGGCCTTCTAGAGCACCCACATTATACACGACCTGCTGAATTTCGCGGAATGAAAGTACCTGATATTTTACTATCGGGCAATCATGCGAAGATTGAGCAATGGCGCGAGGAAGAATCTTTGAAAAGAACGTTCGAACGTCGTCCGGATTTACTCGAGAATTATCCGTTAACAGATAAGCAAAAATTGTATTTAGAAAAACTTAAAAACAATAATAAAGATGCTTGATTGCTATCTATATTTATGATAACATCTAATCTGTACTTCTATGTGGAGTACTGAATTACGGTGTTCCGCTGTGGCATAGATTGCGTGCAAGAGCATCTGTCTAAGGAGAGAAAACAATGTCAAACATTATTACAGAAATTACTAAAGCTCAGCTTCGCACTGATCTACCATCTTTCCGTCCAGGTGATACTGTTAAGGTACACGTGAAAGTAGTAGAGGGTACTCGTGAACGTGTCCAAGTATACGAAGGTGTAGTAATTAAACGTCGTGGTGGCGGTATTAGCGAAACTTTCACAGTTCGTAAAATTTCTTATGGTGTAGGTGTTGAACGTACATTCCCTGTACACACACCAAAAATCGCTAACTTAGAAGTTGTACGTCGTGGTAAAGTACGTCGTGCTAAACTTTACTACCTACGTAACCTACGTGGTAAAGCTGCTCGTATTAAAGAAATTCGATAATTATGACTTAAAAGTGAGGGGCTTGTACAACAAGCCCCTTTTCTTTTTGCTTGTCATCTTAAATAGCTATCAACTAAAATGGGGATAGACAAGGGGGCAATTCTCGATGGAAAAACAGGTTAAGGAAAAGAATGAACTATGGGAATGGACTAAGGCACTTCTAATTGCATTTGCGATTGCAGCGATTATTCGTTATTTTTTATTTACACCTATTGCAGTAGATGGAGAGTCCATGATGCCAACCCTTGAAGATGGCGATCGTATGATTGTGAATAAAATTGGTTATAAAATAGGTGAACCAAAACGTTTTGATATTGTTGTATTCCACGCTCCTGAAAAGAAGAACTATATTAAACGTGTTATTGGTCTACCAGGAGATACTTTGGAATATAAAAATGATCAATTATACATTAACGGTGAACCGATAGACGAACCTTATTTAGATGCTTACAAATCAGAAATTACAGAAGGTACTTTAACAGAGGATTTTAAGTTAAGCGACATTGATGTAAAACTAAAAGATGGAATTCCAAAAGGTTATGTTTTCGTTATGGGAGATAATCGTCGATATAGTAAGGATAGTCGTCATATTGGACTTGTCGATCAGAAAGAGATTATTGGTAATACAAGTCTGATTTTCTGGCCGTTTAGTGATATTAAAATTGTAAAGTAATTCTTGAAAGGGAGGGCTAAATACTCCCTTTTTCTTTTAGTTTAGGAGGTATAGATATGACTATACAATGGTTTCCAGGGCATATGGCAAAGGCCCGCAGAGAAGTAACAGAAAAATTAAAGCTCGTTGATATTATATTTGAATTAATTGATGCACGTTTGCCTCTATCTTCCCGAAATCCAATGATAGACGAAGTGATAAATCAAAAACCACGTCTTCTTATTTTAAATAAATCTGATATGGCAGATGAGCATGAAACACGTAAGTGGGTAGAGTACTTTGCAAAACGTGGTCATAAGGCAGTAGCAATCAATTCTCTTGAAGGCAAAGGATTACAGCAGGTGACAAAGGCTGCTCAAGAAATATTGAAAGAAAAATTTGACCGTATGAAGTCACGTGGGATGAAGCCAAGAGCTATTCGCGCAATGATTGTTGGCATTCCTAACGTAGGGAAATCGACGCTAATTAATCGTCTTGCAAAGAAAAATATAGCCAAAACAGGTAATACGCCAGGGGTAACTAAGGCTCAGCAATGGATAAAGGTTGGGAAGGAGCTTGAATTACTCGATACGCCAGGTATTTTATGGCCGAAATTTGAAGATCAAGAAGTAGGCTTCAAATTAGCCCTAACAGGTGCTATAAAGGATACTATAACGAATATGGAGGATTTAGCTGTATATGGTCTACGCTTTTTATCCATTCATTATCCAGCACGAATGGAAGAGCGCTATGGGTTCCAGTTTGTACATGAAGATTTAGTTGAAACTTTCGACCATATCGGTAAACTTCGTCGTGTGTTCGGTCCTGGTGGAGAAATCGATTATGATCAAGTAGCTCAACTAATCGTTCGAGATATTCGTGGTTTACAATTAGGCAAATTAACATTTGACTTTGTTGACGAACAACTTGAAAAAGAAACAGAGCAGCAATAAAGAAAACTGTCATACTCACGTCATAAATCGTGAGCGTGACAGTTTTTCTTTTAGGAATACTTCTTCTTGCCGATAAATGATATAGAGCATGAAAAAGAAGTTATAATTATTTTGGGATTAGCGTCCTTCTATAATGGATGTGCATTCAAGTACATATTGTGGAACACGCCAAAACGTTAAGACGTTTCCTTAGCCTGAAAGGAAAAAATTAACGATTAACTGTAAGAACCAAAAAGGGAGTAAATAGATGAAAACGATTAAAGAAATTACAGCAGCTTTGAAGGAAGCAGAAGAATGGCAGGACTGGATGACCGATGTAGAGACGGACGAGCGTGCCGGTGTGCAAAAGGCTTGGCTAAGCTGGAAAAAGCGTCAAGATAAAAAACAACAGCTACTACAGGAACATCAAGCAAAGATCGATTTCGATCAAAGTTACGGGGGAGAAGATGGCTTCATTGCAGGGGTAGATGAAGCAGGACGTGGACCGTTGGCAGGGCCAGTAGTAACAGCTGCTGTTATTTTACCTGCAAACTGTGAAGCGCTAGTTGGATTAGATGATTCAAAGCAATTATCAAAAGATAAACGCAGTGCCTACGCTGCTTTAATAAAGGAGCATGCATTAAGCTATTTTATCCATTTCCAATCAGCGCAACAAATTGATGAATTAAATATTTACGAAGCGACGAAGCAATCGATGAAGACAAGTGTAGAATCGTTATCTATGAAACCTAATTATGTGCTAGTAGATGCTATGACGCTACCAATCTCTATTCCGCAGGATTCAATCATTAAAGGAGATGCGAAAAGCCTAGCTATTGCAGCGGCGTCAATATTGGCGAAAACAGCTCGAGATGATTATATGGAACAACTGGATGAGGAATTCCCTATGTATGGTTTTGCTCAGCATGCGGGATATGGAACGAAGCAGCATTTATTAGCACTGGAAGAATACGGTGCGACTATTCATCATCGCAAATCATTTGAGCCGATAAAGTCAATGCTTTAACTTCTTTCCAGCAAATGTCCAAACATTCGCTAAAGTAGAGGAAATTCAGTCTAAGAACGCCACGTCCTGTAGCATTACCGAAAAGACTGAAATCGTGTCGGTCCTCGTGTTGTTGCTGACGCTTCGCTTTCGCACAGCTAAAAACATGTTGCTGACGCTACATTAGCACTGCGCTTTCGCACAAAAAACATCTGCAGGCCTTAGCACAAAGCTGATTCCGAATGCAATTATGCCGAGGTATAATTGATTGTATTTTGAAAACATAATAGCATACAAAAAAAGGCACATCATCAAAAATGATATTTGCTAAAATGATCACGTTCATAAGTTGATTGGAGCTCCGATTGAACGCCCCAAGCAAAGCGCCCAGTCGGAGCGTAAATCGACCCCACGCTATATATTGATGAGCCAAATAAAAATAGAAGCCAATTACGCCAAGGAGTAATTGATGAAAGGAGTATGTATATGACAGCCACATCTTTTAATCCGATTCAAATGCAACAAGCTGCTATAACCTCAGCTAATCAGCCACTTACTTTAAACCAAGGACAAATATTTCAAGGAACAATCAAACAATTATATCCAGATCAAATGGCAGAAATACAGGTTGGTCAACAAAAGTTTATTGCAAAACTCGAAGTGCCGCTAAAAGCAGGTGATGCGCATTTCTTTCAAGTAACTGGTACAAGCCCACAAACCGAACTAAAAGTTGTTACGGGTCCTATGGAGCAAATGGCTTCCCAAAGTCAACAGATTAATCAGTTACTTGAATCAATGAATTTACCTAAAACAGCTGAATCACAGCAGCTACTAGCTCATTTTATGAAGGCGCAGCTTCCGATTTCAAAAGAGCAGCTGATGCAGGCAGAAATGTGGTTAAAGGCATTACCGGAGGGCGTAACCAAAATGGATGCCCTGCAAGCCATTCAAAAAATGGTAGAGTTTAAAATGCCAATGACAAATGATGTTTTTCAAGCTCTTCTAAGTGGACAAAAAACTGCAGGCATGGTTTCCATAATGGAAAACTTTACACAGTTTTTAACGAAGGATATAGCTTTACCAGAAAACCTTAAGCAAAATCTAATGCAACAAATACAAGCAATTGCAAAGCCTTTTGAAGTAGAAACAGGTAGTTTAGTCCTTGCTAAGTCCATACAAATATTAACTAATAGTGCGGCTTCTATGAGTGAAAAGATTCAAGCTATGAATAGTTTAAAAGAGGCGGGGATATTACCTCAGCAGGCAACCTTGCAAAATTGGTCGAGCCTTAGCGATGTAAAGCCTGTACAGTCAAATCAGTTGCAACAAGCTGGAGAAGTTATTCAAACAATTTTAACGACAAAATCTGACAATACTCATCATCTTGTTGATCAGCTTAGATCATGGACAGCGAATCAAAGCTTGTTAACTAATGAACAAAAGCAATCATTAAATGTACTTATCGATCGATTTAAACAGCTACCAGCAACTAAACAAACGCTAGAGATTTTTGCAAAACAAATGCAAGAAAACCTTATAAATGCATTTGCAGAAAATTCTTCGGCGCGTTTATTTACACAAGACGCTAATGCTCTTTCAGTGAAAGACCATTTATTATCACTTTTAAAGCATGAAGCAACTACTCCGCTACAAAACGAAGCATTTATGCGAAATCTCATGAGAAATAGTGTTGAATCCCCGCAAGCGATGATTCAGCAAATTGTTACACAAGCGGATGCTCATGTACAAAATTCTATGGACAGTAAAGCAATGGAACATGCGCTTAAAACGGTATTAAAAAATTTAGGAGTTAGCTATGAAGCGACTCTTAGTAACAAGTCAGCTGATTTACAGCAGATTGCACATCAATTAAAACCGCAATTACATACATTATTGCAGGAAGCGCATGTTACTCCGCAACTGAAGGAAGCTGCAGAAATGTTAATGGCACGTATGAATGGTATGCAGCTAGCATCAGGGGAAAATGGGCATCAGCATCAGCTTATTATGCAAGTACCATTAGAATTTTTCGGCAAGAAAATGGATGCAACATTACAGTGGAATGGGCGTATGAAAGAAGACGGTAAAATTGATGCCAATTACGCGCGCATATTATTTTATTTACAAATGGAATCTATGAAAGAAACCGTTATTGATATGCAAGTTCAAAACCGTGTCGTTTCTGTGACAGTATTTAATGAAAATAATGATATTATTCCGCTTGCAGAACCACTAAAAGCAGCGTTAAAAATAGGATTAGCTGAAAAAGAATATCAACTTTCAGGCGTTTTTATTAAACAATTTGAGAAAGCCCAACCTGAAAAAAAACCTGTAGTAGGACAGCAGGAGGAACATAGTGGGGTGGATTTTCGCATATGAGTGAAGAAAAATTTACTCGAAAAGAGGCTATTGCTCTCACATATAAGTTAGGTCGTTTTGATACTCCAACGGTAGTAGCAAAAGGAAAAGGGAAAGTAGCAGAAAATATATTAGCGCGCGCGAATGAGCACGATGTCCCGATTTATGAGGATCCTAACCTTGTTCAATTACTCGGACAATTAGATTTAAATGAGTCAATTCCTGAAGAATTATACGAAGCCGTCGCTGAGGTTTTTGCATTTATTTATCGTTTAGATCAACAACATGCGCAAAAATATAGAAAAAATAGAGAATTCTGATTTTCGGAAATATCTGTTTTAGTACACAAAGTAGATAAAATCGTCATATTTTTATGTAAAAAACGAATAAAAGACAAGGTATAGACTTTATCAGAATCTTTCGTTAGAATAGATTATGTTAGTAAAACAATTTTGCAAATGTTTGATGGGAGGATGTATTATGAATATCCATGAATATCAAGGGAAAGAGATTCTTAGAAAATATGGTGTAGCTGTACCAAACGGAAAAGTTGCTTTTTCCCCTGATGAAGCTGTGAAAGTAGCGAAGGAACTTGGGTCTAATGTGACTGTAGTCAAGGCACAAATTCATGCAGGTGGACGCGGGAAAGCAGGGGGCGTAAAAATCGCTAAAAACCTTGACGAGGTGCGTACATATGCAAAAGAATTACTAGGTAAAATTTTAGTGACTCATCAAACAGGTCCTGAAGGAAAAGAAGTAAAACGCTTATATATTGAAGAGGGTTCTGATATTCAAAAAGAATACTATTTAAGTTTAGTGTTAGACCGCGCAACATCCCGTGTAACAGTGATGGGATCTGAAGAGGGCGGCATGGATATTGAGGAAGTAGCGGAATCACATCCAGAAAAAATCTTCAAAGAAGTAGTTGATCCTGTTGTGGGATTAACAGGTTTCCAGGCACGTCGCATGGCGTTCAATATGAATATTCCAGCTAACCTAATAGGGAAAGCTGTTAAATTAATGTTAGGCTTGTATCAAGCGTTTATCGATAAGGATGCTTCTATTGTAGAAATTAATCCACTTGTTATAACTGGACAAGGAGAAGTTCTAGCATTAGATGCTAAATTTAATTTCGATGCAAATGCGTTGTATCGTCATAAAGATATTGTCGAATTACGTGATTTTGATGAAGAAGATCCAAAGGAAATCGAAGCATCAAAATATGACCTTAGCTATATTTCATTAGAGGGCAACATTGGCTGTATGGTTAATGGAGCTGGACTTGCAATGGCTACAATGGACACAATTAGTTATTATGGCGGAAGCCCTGCTAACTTCTTAGATGTAGGTGGCGGTGCAACGGCTGAAAAAGTAACAGAAGCTTTCAAAATTATCCTTTCTGATCCACATGTAAAAGGCATCTTTGTAAACATTTTTGGCGGAATTATGAAATGTGACATTATCGCTGAGGGTGTTGTAGCAGCTGCCAAAGAACTTGGCTTAACTGTGCCGTTAGTTGTACGTTTAGAAGGTACAAATGTAGAGCTTGGAAAAGAGATTTTAAATGCATCTGGTTTAAACATCGTTGCAGCGGATTCAATGGCTGACGGTGCACAAAAAATTGTGGGACTAGTAGGCTAAGAAAGGCAGGGAGAATAATGGCTGTATTTATTAATAAAGATACGAAGGTAATTGTACAAGGTATTACGGGGGAAACAGCGCTTTTCCATACGAAGCAAATGCTTGAGTATGGTACTAAAATTGTAGCTGGTGTAACGCCGGGTAAAGGCGGTCTTGAAATCGAAGGAGTGCCTGTATTTAACACTGTAGCGGAAGCTGTGGCTGCAACAGGTGCAACAACTTCTGTAATTTATGTACCTGCTCCATTCGCGGCAGATGCTATTTTAGAGGCTGTTGATGCTGAATTAGAATTAACAATCTGTATAACTGAGCATATTCCTGTACTTGATATGGTTAAAGTAAAACGTTATATGGAAGGTAAAAAGACACGTCTAGTAGGTCCTAACTGTCCTGGTGTTATTACGGCAGATGAATGTAAGATTGGTATTATGCCTGGTTACATCCATACGAAAGGGCATGTAGGAGTAGTTTCACGCTCTGGTACATTAACATATGAAGCGGTACACCAGTTAACACAAGCTGGTATCGGTCAAACTACAGCTGTAGGGATCGGTGGAGACCCTGTAAATGGTACAAACTTTATCGATGTTTTGGAAGCGTTTAACAACGATCCAGAAACATATGCAGTTGTGATGATTGGGGAAATTGGAGGGACAGCTGAAGAAGAAGCAGCTGAATGGATTAAAGCGAATATGACGAAACCTGTCGTAGGCTTTATCGGTGGACAAACAGCTCCTCCAGGTAAACGTATGGGTCACGCTGGGGCTATTATCTCAGGTGGTAAAGGAACAGCAGCAGAGAAAATTAAGGCTATGAATGCTGCTGGTATTGAAGTAGCAGAAACGCCATCTGTCATTGGTGACACGCTTATTAAAGTAATTAAAGAAAAAGGGCTATACGAAAAGTGTAAAACCCATTAAAATGGAAGATGTAGCACATTGTGGCTACATCTTTTTCTTTAACTTCTTTCAGCGGGTGTTTGGACATCCGCTGAAAGAAGTTAAAGCTTCCGGCGGATGTCAAGGACTCTGCATTAATATGCTTCTAACTTCCTACTTACTTTTTTAAAAAAGCGGTCATTTAATTTCTTCTATTATAAAAGGAGGCTTTTAAATGATTTTTTCAGTTGATACACAGAGATTACTAGCTTTACATTATATATACCCATTACCACTTCAAAAACTTCAGCGATTATTGTCCCCGGTGGATATACTAAGTTATTTTGAGGAAGTGCCCCCCTACGAGATTGCAAAAGCACTGCAAATATCATCGAGTAGAGCTTTGGAGATATCCAGAAGTTTTCGACAAATTATGACATTGTCGTTTGCGGAAGCTTATGAAAGGGCCAATATTTCCCCGATACCTTTTCATCATCCTTTTTACCCGGCGCAATTATTTGAAATATCCAGTCCACCTACTGTATTGTATGTGAAAGGTCGGTATTCTCTATTGACGAAAGAAAAACAAGTAGCCATTATAGGTTCTAGAAAGGCTACATCATATACAAAAACTGCAATGGACCTAATCGTGCCACCTCTTGTTGAACACGGATATGCAATTGTAAGCGGGCTTGCAAGAGGGGCAGATAAGATCGCTCATGAGACAACTATAAAAGTTGGCGGTTCCACAATTGCAGTGCTTGGTCACGGGTTTAATTATATATATCCTAAGGAAAACCAGTCTCTCGCTGAGCATATGGCGGAGCATCAGTTACTTGTCACAGAGTATCCTCCATATATGAAGCCTGAGAAATGGCATTTTCCAATGCGCAACCGAATCATTAGTGGATTGTCCAAAGCTATAGTGGTAACCGAAGCAGCATTAAGAAGTGGCACGCTTATTACGACGGACAATGCATTAGAGCAAGGAAAAGATGTATTTGTTGTACCGGGTCCAATTAATGCGGAGCAATCAAAGGGCACAAATAAACTACTATTAGAAGGAGCTATTCCAGCGTGTAATGGTCACGAAATCGTTGAAACACTTACGCTCTTTTCTAACAAAAATTGAAAAAAAGTTGCATTATCTTAAAATCTGTTATACATTTTGCAACAGGTAACTTAAAAATTTAGCAATAGACCTCGCTAAGGGGGAGACATAGATGGCGGATTATTTAGTGATTGTAGAATCACCAGCAAAAGCAAAAACAATTGAACGATATTTAGGAAAAAAATATAAAGTGAAAGCGTCAATCGGGCATGTTCGTGATTTACCACGTAGCCAAATGGGCGTTAGTCCGGAAAATAATTATGAACCTAAATATATTACTATTCGTGGTAAAGGGCCTGTTTTACAGGACTTAAAGTCTGCGGCTAAAAAAGTGAAGAAAGTCTTTCTAGCAGCCGATCCAGACCGCGAGGGAGAAGCAATTGCTTGGCACCTTGCGACTGCGTTAAATATCGATATTCAATCAGATTGTCGTGTCGTTTTTAATGAAATTACAAAAGATGCGATTGTAGAATCCTTTAAAAACCCACGTCCTATTAATATGGATTTAGTAGATGCACAGCAAACACGTCGTATATTGGATAGACTTGTTGGTTATAACATTAGCCCGATTCTTTGGAAAAAGGTTAAAAAGGGACTATCGGCAGGGCGAGTACAATCTGTAGCACTACGCATGATTATTGATCGTGAAAATGAAATTAAAAACTTCCAACCGGAAGAATATTGGACAATTGAAGGTTCTTTTGAAAAAGGAAAGAAAACGTTCGATGCGCTTTATTACGGCAACGGCAAAGAAAAAATTAAATTAACAAATGAAGAACAAGTAAAATCTATTTTAAAAAATGTTAAAGGTACAAGTTTTGAAGTTGTTAATGTATCGAAAAAAGAACGTAAACGAAATGCAGCACCTGCTTTTACAACATCTTCTTTACAGCAAGAGGCAGCACGTAAGTTAAATTTCCGTGCTAAGAAAACGATGATGCTTGCGCAACAGTTATATGAAGGTATTGATGTTGGGAAAAAAGAGGGTACAGTCGGTTTAATTACTTATATGCGTACCGATTCTACACGTATTTCAGATACAGCAAAAACAGAGGCAGTAGCATACATTGAATCCAAGTACGGCAAAGAATTCATCTCAACAGAGTCGAAGCAGGTTAAAAAAGCATCAAATGCACAAGATGCCCATGAGGCTATTCGTCCAACTAGTACGATGCGAACTCCGGATGAATTAAAAGCAGTGCTTAGTCGCGACCAATTGCGCTTATATCGATTAATTTGGGAGCGTTTTATCGCAAGTCAGATGGCGCCGGCCGTACTTGATACAGTAGCTGTTGATCTGCAAAATGGTGATGTTTTATTCCGTGCAAACGGCTCGCAAGTTAAATTTGCCGGCTTTATGAAACTCTATATTGAGGGTACAGATGATCAAACAGAAGAGACAAACAAGCTTCTACCTGAAATGGAAGTTGGCGATCAAGTAAAATCTCTTGAAATTGAGCCGAAGCAACATTTCACACAGCCACCACCACGTTATTCAGAGGCGCGTCTTGTGAAAACAATGGAAGAGTTAGGTATAGGGCGCCCGTCCACATATGCACCGACCCTCGATACAATTCAGCGCCGTGGCTATGTCGTATTAGATGCAAAACGATTTATGCCGACAGAGCTAGGAGAAATCGTGCACCAACTTGTACTAGAGTTTTTCCCTGATATCATAAATATCGAATTCACAGCACAAATGGAACAAGATTTGGATGATATTGAAGAAGGCGGTCGTCAGTGGAAAGAAGTTGTGCATGAGTTTTATAAGGATTTTGAGGTCCATGTAAAATATGCGGATGAGGCTATGGAAAAGGTTGTCATAAAAGATGAACCAGCTGGCGAGGATTGTGAGCTTTGTGGATCTCCAATGGTCTATAAGCTTGGACGATACGGAAAATTTATGGCTTGTTCAAACTTCCCGGATTGCCGCAATACAAAAGCTATTATGAAACCTATTGGTGTAAAATGTCCTTCTTGTGAAACAGGTGAAATTGTAGAGCGAAAGAGTAAAACAAAGCGTTTATTCTATGGTTGCAACCAGTATCCTGAGTGTGAATTTGTTTCATGGGACAAGCCAATTAATAGACCATGCCCGAAATGTAGTGCATTATTAGTAGAGAAAAAAATTAAAAAAGGTGTTCAAATTCAATGTACGAAATGTGACTATGAAGAGACACCTACTCAATGATAGAAAGATGGTAAGAACATGACTGAACAAGTAGTAAATGTAATAGGCGCAGGGCTTGCAGGCAGTGAGGCTGCTTGGCAAATTGCTCAACGTGGTGTGAAAGTTAAACTTTATGAAATGCGTCCAGTAAAGCAAACACCAGCTCACCATACTGATAAATTTGCAGAGCTTGTTTGTTCGAACTCACTACGTGCAAATGGATTAACGAATGCTGTAGGTGTAATTAAAGAAGAAATGCGTATTTTAGACTCTGTAATTATGAAGGCAGCAGATGCATGTTCAGTACCAGCAGGTGGTGCCTTAGCAGTGGATCGACATGAATTTGCAGGCTATGTGACAGAAGCGGTGAAAAATCATCCTCTTGTGGAAGTTATTCATGAAGAAGTCACAGAAATTCCAGAAGGTATTACTGTTATTGCCACAGGACCACTAACATCGAAAGCTTTAGCTGAAAAAGTTCAGGGCTTAACAGGTTTAGATTATCTATATTTCTATGATGCAGCAGCACCAATTATTGAAAAAGATAGCATCGATATGGAAAAAGTTTATTTAAAATCTCGTTACGATAAAGGGGAAGCAGCTTATTTAAACTGTCCTATGACAAAGGAAGAATTTGATCGTTTCCGCCAAGCGTTAATCGAGGCAGAGGTTGTGCCATTAAAAGAATTTGAAAAAGAAATTTACTTTGAAGGATGTATGCCTATCGAAGTAATGGCTGCTCGCGGTGAGAAAACAATGTTATTTGGACCGATGAAGCCAGTAGGTCTAGAAGATCCAAAAACAGGGAAACGACCATATGCAGTTGTCCAGTTACGTCAAGACGATGCAGCAGGAACTCTTTATAATATCGTTGGCTTCCAAACGCACTTAAAATGGGGACCACAGAAGGAAGTACTACAATTAATTCCGGGATTAGAGAATGTTGAAATCGTTCGTTATGGCGTAATGCATAGAAATACATTCATTAACTCGCCAAAGGTTCTAGAGAAAACGTACCAACTTCGAGAGCAAAAAAATATTTTCTTTGCGGGTCAAATGACGGGTGTAGAAGGATATGTTGAATCTGCTGGTAGTGGATTAATTGCCGGTATTAATGCAGCTCGGTTAGCATTAGGGCAAGAGCAAATTATCTTCCCATTTGAAACGGCTTTAGGTAGTATGGCGCGTTATATAACAGAAGCGCAATCGAAAAATTTCCAGCCGATGAACGTTAACTTTGGAATTTTCCCTGAACTACCACCAGGACGTCGTTCGAAGCCAGAACGTGCAGAGATGCATGCAACACGTGCAATAAGCACAATTCGTAATTTTGTGAATTCACAAACAATTTGATTGCAAAAAGCCTCTAAAAGTTGGTATACTCTTAGAGGCTTTTTCTTTTTTGTAGCAAAATGCTAATTTACACGTGTTTTATTATTTTGTATGGAGATTTTCTCAAAATATAAACATTTTCACTTGCTATATGATGAAGATAGGTATAGTGTCAATATGTATGTTTTCTACATTTAACGATACCCAAAGTGACAAACTAAAGAGGATCATCGAAAATTGACATTCTTTTAATGGCAAGTGAAAGCACTTTAGGCTCATCAGCCAACGTTGAGGGTGGCATTTGTAAAAATGTATGCCGTTTATATAAGTTGATTGGAAGTGTAAACTGAACGACTCCTTTGGGATCCAGCAATAGACGAAGGTTAAAACCATCACGTCCTGTGATAACGCCTTCGTGATTAACATCCTTTTGCCCAAGCGGCTCACTGGACGCCTTTAGGAACGAGTTCATGCGGAACGAAAAATCAACCGCTCGTTATGGTGTTGCCCTGTAATTTGAGAAGATTATCAATAAATCCATTGGTGGTGAATCTTTTTATGTTAGTTTCGTCCCAAGATGCACTTGAACAGTTTATGCTTTATATCCAAATTGAAAAAAACTTCTCTGTTCATACAGTGCGAGAATATGAATCGGACCTACTAGATTTTTTAGCGTTTTTGCAAGCGGAGGGCGTAAATGATTTAGCTAGTGTTGAGTATATACATGCACGTCTTTATGTAACAAAGTTGTACGATGAAAAGAGAGCAAGATCATCTGTATCAAGGAAAATCTCCTCAATACGCTCCTTCTTTCGCTTTCTAAATAAACAGCACGGATTAGATGATGGGGCATTTCGATCACTTTATCATCCGAAAAAAGAATCACGTTTACCTAGTTTTTTCTACGAAGAAGAATTGATTCAGCTATTTGATGCGAATGTCGGCGATGATTTGAAATCATTAAGAAATATGGCTATATTGGAGCTGTTATATGCGACAGGTATTCGTGTAAGTGAGCTCACCTCAATTCAAGTAGAAGATGTTGATTTCCATTATTCGATTATTAGGGTAATGGGAAAAGGGCGAAAAGAACGCATTATTCCATTCGGGCAATTTGCGAGTTTAGCTATGCAGGATTACATAGAACGAGCTCGTCCACGATTGATGAAAAACACAAGTCATCAGCAATTGTTTGTCAACATGCGCGGTGGGGAACTTACTCCACGAGGTGTACGTCATATTTTAACTGAAATGATTGACAAAGCCTCGCTCCATACGAAAATATATCCACATATGCTTCGCCATACTTTTGCCACACATTTATTGAATAATGGCGCAGATTTACGTACGGTGCAGGAGTTATTAGGCCATGCTCATTTAACTTCTACACAAGTTTACACTCATGTAACAAAAGAGCATCTACGTCAAACATATATGAATGCTCATCCAAGGGCATAATAAGCTAAGGAGGAAGGCGAATGGGACAAATTCATGCGACAACGATATTTGCTGTTCATCATAACGGAGGTTGCGCGATGGCAGGTGATGGTCAAGTGACCCTGGGAAATGCGGTTGTTATGAAAGGTACAGCAAGGAAGGTCAGACGTCTGTTTAATGGGCAGGTGCTTGCCGGTTTTGCGGGCTCAGTTGCCGATGCTTTTACACTTTTTGAAATGTTTGAAGGAAAGTTAAATGAATACAATGGCAACTTACAACGTGCTGCAGTAGAAGTTGCTAAGCAATGGCGCGGTGATAAAATGCTACGTCAATTAGAGGCTATGCTACTTGTAATGGATAAAAGTACACTCCTTCTTGTATCGGGTACGGGAGAGGTAATTGAACCGGATGATGGAGTTTTGGCAATTGGTTCTGGGGGCAACTATGCATTATCGGCAGGTCGTGCCCTGAAAAAGTATGCAGGTGATACAATGTCTGCTCGTGAAATTGCAGAAGCGGCATTAGAAACCGCTGCTGGAATCTGTGTGTTTACGAATCATAATATTATCGTGGAGGCGCTTAACTAATGACACAAAATAATTTAACGCCAAGACAAATTACTGAGCATTTGGATCGATATATCGTTGGACAAAATGAAGCGAAGCGAGCGGTAGCTATTGCACTACGTAATAGATATCGTCGCTCGCTACTAAGTGATGAGATGAAGGCTGAGGTAATTCCGAAAAATATTTTGATGATTGGACCTACAGGTGTCGGAAAAACGGAAATTGCGCGAAGAATTGCAAAGCTAACGGGTGCACCATTTGTAAAAGTTGAAGCAACGAAGTTTACAGAAGTAGGATATGTAGGGCGAGACGTAGAGTCAATGGTACGTGATGTAGTAGAAGCTTCACATCGTCTTGTAAAAGAAGAAATGATGGAGTCTGTGAAGGACCAAGCCGAAGAATTAGCAAACGAAGCTATAGTTAAGTTGTTGGTTCCTTCATTACGAAAAAAACAGTCCATGCAAAATCCTTTTGAAATGTTATTTGGCGGAAAAGACCAGCAAGCCAATGATGATTCTTCTTCTGAAGAAACTGAAGTACGCTCCAAACGAGCGCAAATCGCTATCGATTTACGTAATGGTAAATTAGAAAATGAATGGGTTACTGTTGAAGTAACTGAACAAAATCCTTCTATTTTTGATGCGTTACAAGGAACGGGTATGGATATGTCTGCAAACAATGGCATGCAGGATATGCTGTCTAGTTTAATGCCTAAAAAGCAGAAAAAACGTCGTCTACAAGTGAAAGATGCACGTCGTATTTTAACGGTCGAAGAAGCAAATAAACTCATAGATGCAGATGAAGTTGCTCAAGAAGCCATTTCAAGAGCTGAACAATCAGGTATTATTTTTATTGATGAAATTGATAAAATCGCTAGTAAGGATAGTAACTCCTCTGCAAACGTATCGCGTGAGGGTGTGCAACGTGATATTTTACCAATTGTTGAAGGTTCTACTGTAACGACAAAATACGGTGCTGTAAAAACTGACTTTATGCTTTTTATTGCTGCTGGAGCGTTTCATATGTCGAAGCCGTCAGATTTAATTCCTGAATTGCAAGGTCGATTCCCGATTCGAGTGGAGCTTGAAAAATTAACGAAACAAGATTTTGTACGTATTTTGCAAGAGCCAGATCAATCGCTTATTTTGCAATACAAGGCATTGTTAGAAACTGAAGGCGTGGAGATAAACTTTACGGAAGACGCAATTGAGCGAATTGCAGAAATTGCAACTGAGGTCAATCAGGAGACTGATAATATTGGAGCTCGACGTTTGCACACAATTTTAGAACGCTTACTAGAAGAATTATCATTTGAAGCTGCAGAAATTGCACCTGCAAATATTCCAATCACTGCTGCGTATGTAGATCAAAAACTTGCGGGTATAGTAAAAAACAAAGATTTATCACAGTTTATATTGTAAGATAAGGCTGAATATTTTCATTCAGTTTAAAAAACATTTAGAATATTAAGAAAATACTTTTCGGATTATTTATAGGAGGAACATATAATGAATTTATTAGAAAAAACGCGTAAAATTAACTCGATGCTCCAAGCATCTGCTGGTAAACCGGTAAACTTTAAAGAAATGGCAGATACATTAGGAGATATTATCGACAGTAATGTTTATATTGTAAGCCGTAAAGGGAAGCTTTTAGGTATTTCAATTCACCAACAAATTGAAAACGAGCGTATGAAAAAGATGTTCGAAGAGCGACAATTCCCAGAAGAATATACACATAGCTTGTTTACAATTTCTGAGACATCTTCAAACTTAGATATTAATGACGAACATACTGCTTTCCCAGTTGAAAACAAAGATTTATTCCAAAATGCATTAACAACGATTGTGCCGATTGTTGGTGGTGGTGAGCGTCTTGGTACATTAATTCTTGCCCGTTTATCTTCACAATTCGAGGATGATGATTTAATTTTAGCTGAGTACGGTGCGACAGTAGTTGGTATGGAAATTTTACGTGAGAAATCTGAGGAAATTGAAGAGGAAGCTCGTAGCAAAGCTGTTGTACAAATGGCAATCAATTCACTTTCATACAGTGAATTAGAGGCTATTGAACATATCTTTGAAGAGCTTGATGGCCATGAAGGCTTACTTGTTGCTTCAAAAATTGCAGACCGAGTTGGTATTACACGTTCAGTAATCGTAAACGCATTACGTAAACTAGAATCTGCAGGTGTAATCGAATCTCGCTCTTTAGGTATGAAAGGTACTTACATTAAAGTACTGAACGATAAATTCTTAAATGCATTAGCTGAAATTAAAATGAAATAATTAAATAGCGTCCTTTTGGGACGATCTGAGGCATCTGAAGTAATTTTGTTCCAGATGCCTTTTATCATATAGAAAATCAAAATGGCTAAGGGAAACTTTGAGAATGTTGTAGCCTTAATATTCCTTTTCAGGCTGCTTACTTCCCTATGACGAGTGTCGACCACCCCTTCCTCCTCTTTGGTCCCTATATTGGCACTACGCTTTCGCACAAAAAAACGTGTCGCTGTCGCTAAATTAACACTGCGCTTTCTCACAAATTTGTTAGCCTAAAGCCTTCGGTGGATTTGACACAAAAAATTCATTGGAAACACAAAGACATCTGGGATAATCTTGTTCAGATGCCTTTTAAAATTCGACGAAATTTGCGGTTGGGTTTACATGCTTTAATTATGTCGAATCGTGTTTTAGTACTAAATAGGGGGGAGGAATCATCTATGTTTTAATCCTTCCGCTCATTTTTTATAGGTAAGTTTTCGACCCTCCTAGTCGCTAATGTCATTGCTTTATCCCTAAATTTGATTTTTTACTTATGCGCTACTTTTTGCGTAAGTGAAAAAAACATATGCTTCAATTGATACTTGTAAGAAAGTACGGAATAACTATTCTGAATTTTGTGTAATATTATGGTCTTATGTTTAAATAGTAAAAAGGAACTCTAATTTAGACATTGTGTCTACTGTTAATTTGGTAAAAAAAGGGTGAAAATAGATCCTAAAACCGTAAACACTGTCGAAATGGTGTAAAATGACTAGTATTGAGTAGGGTAGCTGTGAGTCCAGTGATATCAAGGGGTACGGAAGTATTGTCCTGGTTATTCGTGAATAAAAATGGGTCGTTTATACTATCAAAAAGTGACAAAAGACAATAGACACTACGTATCATCTTAATTACAATTGTATTATTGGATAAAATAAGAAGTACAAGAATGAGGTGAGCTTTTTGGATTTGTTTGGAGGAACTATTAGTAAGCTAGAAAACGGACTTTCTTATGCAACTTTGAATCATAAAACAATCGCTAATAATATTGCGAATGTCGATACGCCGAATTATAAGGCGAAAAATGTAAGTTTTAAAGATATGTTGGAGAAAGAACAACAAATGTCAATTTCGGCTTATCGTACGGATAATAGACATTTTGATTTCGCGATTCGACAATCAACGCCTGGTGTGAATAATGTGAATGGTTTACGTTATCGAAATAATGGTAATGCCGTAGATATGGATGCTGAACAGACAAAGCTTGCACAAAACCAAATTTATTACAACGCATTAATTGAACGCATGAACGGTAAGCTAAATACTCTAAATACGGTTATTAAAGGAGGTAAGTAATAGATGTCTATTTTTCATGGAATGAACACTACTGCCTCAGCATTAACGGCACAGCGTTTACGAATGGATGTAGTTTCGTCGAATATGGCAAACATGGATTCAACCCGTGCTAGACAAGTGAACGGGGAGTGGGAGCCATACCGCAGAAAATCTGTAACGTTTACAGCGCAAGAGGGACAGTTTTCTAAGTTCTTTAATGCCGCAGTTGGCAAAAATGCGAAAAGTGGTGTTGGCAACGGCGTAAAAGTTACACAAATAAAAGAAGATAGAGAAACACCTTTCAAACTTGTGTATGATCCAACTCATCCAGATGCAAATGCAGATGGCTATGTAAATATGCCGAATGTAGATCCGTTAAAAGAAATGGTAGATTTAATGTCAGCTACTCGTTCCTACGAGGCAAACATAACTGTATTGAATGCAAATAAATCCATGCTGACAAAGGCTTTAGAGATTGGAAGATAAATAAGAGGAAGGGAAGATACATAATGACAATTTCGTCCGTTTCGCAAATGACACCTACGCAGGTTGTAAATGAAACAAATAAACTTAATGTGACACCTTATGAAGCACAACAGAGCTTCGCGAACTCGTTAAAAGAAGCAATATCGAAGGTTAATGATCAACAAATTACTTCTGATAACCTTACTCAAAAGTTAATTAATGGTGGAGATGTAGAGTTGCACGAAGTGATGATTGCATCACAAAAGGCGAGCATTACATTAAATGCAACAATTGAAGTTCGCAATAAGGTGATTGAAGCTTACCAAGAAATAATGCGTATGAGTGTCTAACTTTAATTGAATAAGCTCTATTGAAGTAAAGAATTTATCCCATATTTTAAATGGATGATTGATGTGGAGGTTGGATGACTCCAGAGGGATCACGTTCATGATACAGAAGGTGGTAGCCTTGAAGTGAGTGAGACAATAGAAAAGCGAAGGCAATTACATCATGACTTGTGATAATGCTTTCGTGGCCAACATCCTGATTGCCCCAAATGGTTTATCGGACGCTCCTAGTCGAAACGGAAATCAATACGTTATGGTGATGATAATGATTGAATGCTATGGGATATCACTGTTTTCGCGAATTATTAGATGGATAGGTTGTTCACTATAACCGGAGGATTCATAATGAATGAACGATTGACGAAAATAAAAAACGACACCAGCCAATTTTGGACAAGTCGTAGTAAAAAACAAAAAATTGTAATGATTGGTTCAGTGGTAGGGGTTATAGCACTTGCTGCCGTTATTACATTTTTTGCTACAAAAATTACATATGTACCACTTTATAAAGATTTATCGACAAGAGAAATCGGACAAGTGAAGGAAGAGTTAGATACCAAAGGTGTAAAATATGAACTTGCACCGGGGGGAACATCGATTTTAGTGCCTGAAGAACAAGTTGATTCATTGTTAGTACAGTTGGCATCGGACGGATATCCGCAAACGGGGTCGATTGATTACTCTTTTGCAAATAGCTCTGGATTTGGTATGACAGATAATGAGTTTAACCTATTAAAAAAAGCTGCGACTGAAACAGAAATTGCAAAGCTTTTTAAAAATCTAGAGGGTGTAAAAGATGCAAAGGTAATGATTAACGTTCCGGAAGAAGGAGTCTTCTTAAAGGATGTTAAAGATGAAGCGACTGCATCTATTGTATTAAATACTGATTCTGGCTATAAATTTACAGAGCAACAAATTGCCACTATGTACAATCTAGTTGCAAAAAGTGTTCCGAATTTAAAGACGGACAACATTGTTATTTCTAACCAATTTTCTGAGTACTTTGATCTAAATGCTCCAACTACTGACGGAGCTTCAACTACGACAGCTGAAGGTCAGTTACAAGCGAAGAAATTGGTTGAGCGTGATCTACAACGTCAAGTCCAAAATATGCTAGGTACGCTTATGGGACAAGACAAAGTAATTGTTTCTGTGACAACAGACATCGATTTCAAAAAAGAAAATCGTGAAGAAAACCTAGTTACACCGGTTGATGAAGAGAATATGGAAGGAATCGCCATTAGTGCTCAACGTATTTCGGATCAATATTCTGGTACAGCTGCGGCTACTGGTACACCTGAAGCTGAAACGACGACAGATAACTTTACCACTTATAACGAAGGTACCATGGGTAACGGGGATTCCGAGCATACCGAAGAAACAATTAATTATGACGTAAACCGTATACGCAAAGAGATTCAAGAGGCCCCATATAAAGTTCAAGATATAGGTATCCAAGTAATTGTAGAACCGCCGACAGCAACTGACGCGGCAACATTACCAGATGGGATTCGTGAGGATATCCAGCAAATTTTAAGTACTATTGTTCGTACGACGATTTCTAAAGATGTAGCAGCTGAGCTTACTCAAGATCAAATTGATGAAAAAGTTGCTGTTTCAGTACATCCTTTAAATGGTAAAGCAACAGAGACAGCTAGCGAAAAATCTGTTATTCCATGGTGGGTTTGGGTAATCGGCGGCATATTACTTGCTGTCATAGTATTGCTTGCATTCTTCATTGTCCGTTCACGTAAACGTGCACAGGAAGAAGAAGAACTAAGTATCCTAGATGAACAAGAAGAACTAATGATTGAAGATATAAATGAAGAAATTGAAACGGAAGCTACAATGCGTCGTAAGCAGCTTGAAAAAATGGCAAAAGAAAAGCCAGACGATTTTGCGAAGTTACTGCGTAGTTGGATTGCGGAAGACTAACTAGGAGGTTCGGCTGTGTCCAAGAAAGAAAAGGAATTAACAGGCAAACAAAAGGCCGCTCTCTTGTTAATTTCATTAGGGCCTGAGGTTTCAGCTTCTGTCTATAAACACTTAACAGAAGAAGAAATTGAACGTTTAACATTAGAGATTTCAAACGTTAAAAAAGTAGAAGCAAATGTGAAAGAGGAAATTATTGAAGAGTTCCACAATATTGCACTTGCGCAAGATTATATTACACAGGGTGGTATTGGTTACGCGAAGACAGTATTGGAAAAAGCTCTTGGTGTAGAACAGGCGCAAACAATTATTAATCGCCTTACATCTTCTTTACAAGTACGTCCTTTTGACTTTGCGCGTAGAGCTGACCCAGCACAAATTTTTAACTTTATTCAAAATGAACATCCACAAACAATTGCCCTTATCCTCTCTTATTTAGAGGCAGGGCAAGCGGGTGTGATTTTATCTTCATTGCCACAGGAAGTACAGGCTGATATTGCTAAACGTATTGCTGTAATGGATTCAACTTCACCAGAAGTTATTAGTGAAATTGAATCTGTTTTAGAGCGTAAATTATCATCGACTGTGACACAAGATTACACTGAAACGGGTGGCGTTGATGCAGTTGTTGAAGTGTTAAATGGTGTAGACCGACAAACGGAAAAAACGATTCTCGATGCACTCGAAATTCAAGATCCAGAGCTTGCAGAAGAAATCAAGAAACGTATGTTTGTATTCGAAGATATTGTTACGCTCGATAATCGTTCGATACAACGTGTTATTCGCGATTGTGAAAATGAAGACTTACTGCTTTCAATGAAAGTTTCAAGTGAAGAAGTAAAAGACATTATTTTCCGCAATATGTCACAACGTATGGCTGAAACATTTAAGGAAGAAATGGAAATTATGGGTCCTGTTCGTCTGCGTGACGTAGAAGAAGCGCAATCTCGAATTGTTGCGGTCATTCGTCGCTTAGAGGATGCTGGTGAGATTATTATTGCACGTGGTGGAGGAGATGACGTCATTGTCTAGAATCATCCGTTCTGTACATACACAGTCCAATGGTGATCATGTCAAAAAGATTCAAATCCGTGAAATGTTTGAGTTGCATGAGATAGAAAATGGAGAAATTCAACCTCAAAACCAGATTACTATGGAAGAAGTACTAGAAGAACGCGAGCGCTTGCTTGCGGAAGCTAGAGCTTCTATACAGGCTGAACGCGAGGCCTTTGAACAAGAAAAGCAATTATTCTCCCAGGAAATTGAACATTTAAAGCAAGACTGGGAAGAAGAACGACCTAATCGAGTGCAAGAAGCTTATGATGAAGGATTTGGTCAAGGTTATGAGGATGGTACAAACAAAGCGAATGAAGCGATGGCGCAATCTCTCCAAACGGCCAATGAAATAATTATCCAAGCGGGGGAGAATGCTCGGAAATATATTGAAGATCAAGAATCGATAATTTTAGAGTTAGGTTTAACCGCCGCAGAGCGAATTATTGATACATCTTTAGAGCGAGACAACGAATTATTTGTGTCAATCGTTCGCAGAGGACTTAAAGAAGCAAGAGAAATGAAAGAAATTAAAATCTATGTTTCACCTACTTACTATGCATTAATTACTGGTAATCGTGATGAACTAGCTGAAATGTTCCCAACTGACGTACCATTTATGATTTTTGTAAATGAAGATTTAGAAAATGAAACAGATTGTTATATAGAAACAAATCATGGACGAATTGTTGTAAGTATTGATGAGCAATTAAACGAACTAAGATTGAAGTTACATGAAATATTAGAAAGTAAGGAATGATCTAGATGAAAACGGCTCAATTAATCGAACAAATTCCTCAAATACCAACCTTTAAAAAGTTTGGTAGAGTTACTAGAGTTGTCGGCTTGATGATTGAGTCGCAAGGTCCAGATAGTTCCATTGGTGACGTTTGTAAAATTTATGTTGAAACTTCTAAAAACGGGCATCAAATTATCTTGGCAGAGGTTGTAGGCTTTAAAGATGAAATTGTCGTCTTAATGCCTTTTACCTCCCTAAGAGAAATATCAATTGGCTGTCTAGTTGAAGGTACAGGGGCACCACTTGAAGTAAAAGTCGGCCCCGAGCTAATCGGTAAAGTACTTGATTCTATGGGGAATCCAATAGATGGAACTTTATTGCCGAAAGGATTAATGTCAGTTCCGACAGAGCAGGACCCACCAAATCCGCTAACACGCCCACCTATTAATGAAAGACTCGAAGTAGGTGTTAAAGCAATTGATGGCATGCTTACAGTGGGTAATGGACAACGTGTTGGTATTTTCGCCGGATCTGGGGTCGGGAAAAGTACATTGCTCGGTATGATTGCGCGAAATACACAAGCGGATTTAAACGTAATCGCACTAATTGGAGAGCGTGGTCGTGAAGTTCGTGAGTTTATAGAGCGAGACTTAGGGCCAGAGGGTTTAAGCCGTTCTATAGTTGTTGCTGCCACTTCCGATCAGCCTGCGCTGATGCGCATTAAAGGAGCCTTTACTGCAACAGCGATTGCCGAATATTTTAGAAATCGTGGTTTAAATGTCATGTTAATGATGGACTCCGTGACTCGTGTTGCTATGGCACAGCGTGAGATTGGTCTTGCGACAGGTGAACCTCCAGCTCAAAAAGGATACACACCATCTGTTTTTGCGATTTTACCTAAAGTATTAGAGCGCACAGGCACTAATGAAAAAGGCTCTATTACTGCATTTTATACAGTATTAGTTGATGGTGATGATATGAATGAGCCGATTGCTGATACTGTGCGAGGGATTTTAGACGGTCATATAGTCCTTGATCGAAACCTTGCCAATAAAGGTCAATATCCAGCTATTAATGTATTAAAAAGCGTCAGCCGTTTGATGAATCATGTGGCAGAGCCAGAGCACAAAAAGGCTGCGGAACGATTAAGAGAGCTCTATTATACATATGACAAGTCGGAGGATCTAATTAATATCGGTGCATATAAGAAGGGAACGTCAAAAGAAATTGATGAAGCTATTTACTATGAACCACTCATTACCGCTTATTTAAAGCAAGGCTATTTAGATAAAGTGACCCTTGAGGAAAGTATGAATGAGTTAATTTCGTTATCGAACGGTGGTGGACATTAGGGTGGTAAGTTATATTTATCGTTTTGAAAAAGTGTTAACCATTCGAGAGCAGGAAAAAAATGAAACTGAAATTGCCTATAAAGAATCTGTACGTTCTTTTGAAGAAGTAGCGTCAAAGTTATATGAGTTGTTAAAAAAGAAAGAAGATTTAATAGAGTTTCAGCAGGAGCGTTTAGCTGTAGGTTCATCAATAGAGGAAGTTCATCATTATGCACGTTTTATTGATAGCCTCGAAAAAACAATTGCTGATGTACAGCAGAAAGTTGTTCAAGCTCGTGCAAAAATGAATTGGCACGAAGAAAAATTATTAGAAAAAAACTTGGAAGTACGTAAATTTGAAAAAATGCGAGAGAAAGATTTCAAAGTGTTCCAGCAAGAGCAGGATCGTATCGAAGGCATTTTTTTAGATGAGATTTCATCGCTTACGTATAACAAGAGAGAAATCAGGTGATTTCATGGTGAAAAAAGACAATAGACTTAAGACGGAATTAGAAGAACAACCGCCTAAACGTAAATCAGGAGGCCTTCGAAAGTTTTTCACATGGTTTGTAATACCGGTTATGTTTGTAGCGGCAATCCTACTTGTTGTTGCAACCCTAATGAATACGAATGTCTTTGATTTAGGGAAGAAGGCAATTGAAAATTTACCATTCGTTCCTTCAGAAGAACAACAAGCAAAAGATGCCGTAGTAAATAATGATTCGAAGGTTGTAAATTTACAGGCTGAAATACAAGAAAAAGAAGCAGAAATTGTACAGCTACAAAAAAAGATTGATACATCAACAACTGAAAAAGAAAAGTTAACGACAGAAAATGAACAGCTGAAATTTGAAGTTGAAAAATTAAATAGGGAGCAAAGTGACGTAAAGCGTGACTTTACTGATATTTTAAAAACATTTGATAAGATGTCCCCTAAAGCAGCAGCGCCAGTTCTAATTAAAATGAGTGATACAGAAGCACTTCGTATTTTAACAAGTTTAAAACCAGATAAATTAGCGGCGATTCTAGAAAAAATGGAGCCACAAGATGCAGCTAAATATACAGAAATGATGGCTAAACAATAAGAACATTTGAAAGGAGGTGAAATGATGGATGTAGCAATGATGCAAATGATGTCTAAGGCTATACCAACTAAAAACGCGGCTACAAAGGCTTCGACAACAGGCGATTCCAATGTGAAAGCAAATGGACCGTCGAATAAAGAGAAGTTAGCAACGTTTGGATCAGTGTTTGGAGAGGTTATTTCTTCTTCAAATAAAACACAGCAGCAAACACAGTCAACAGATACAAAAGATACCTCTGATTTAGCAGCGTTTTTAAATGCCGAGTCTATAGAAGACGTGCTAGATGTATTAGGTATCCCACATGACGATGGTTTGTTAATGCTTCAAATTGGTGAAGAAGGTAAAGCTGTTGCAATAGATGAAATGTTAAATCTGGATCACTTAATGGATGCGTTGGGCATTGATACTGAGCAACTCCAACAATTAGTACAACAGTTGCTAGGGGAAGATCAAGAAGCAAGAGATGTATGGGAACTTTTAGCACTAGTAGACGCTCAGGCACCAACGCTTCAAACACAAATCGTAGCAGCTATACAAGGTGAAGGACAAGTGACACCGAAAGAAATAGCGCCATTGCTTCAAGTGTTAAAGTTAGCACAGCTAGTTGGACAAAAAACAGACTTAACAGCTTCACAAGAAAACGTTCTAACTAACGTCAAAAGTCTTTTGACAACGCTTCAAACACAAGTTGAGACGCTTCAAACGGCACAGCAAGTAACAACGAAAACAACAGTAACACTTCCGTTACAAGGTTTTCAGAAAGTAGTTCAACAAGTTCAAGTTACAAAACAGACAGACACAAGTGCGAATGAAATGGTGACTTCCAACACAGTCCAAACAAAAGCAGATACATTCCAAGTGACACTACCTGCTGCAAAACCAGCGCAGTCAGAGGCATTATTAAAAGAGATGCAAGCAATTATCAATAGAGCCCAAATCTCGAATGCACAAGGTATTACACGCTTAACATTGAAATTGTATCCAGAAAATCTAGGAACAATTCGTATCGAGCTTGTGCAAAATGACGGTGTCCTTACAGCACGTTTGCTTGCTTCAACAGCACAAGGTCGTGAATTACTTGATAGTCAATCGCATCAATTAAAGCAAGCCTTCGTACAGCAAAATATTCAAGTGGATCGCCTTGATATTGCCCAATCACTACAAGATGCAGATCGTCAACAACGCGACCAAAGCTTCTTCAATAATTTCTTTAAGCAACAACAGCAAGATGAGGAGGAGCAAAAAAGCGACGATGATGATGAAGGTAAATCATTTAGTGACTATTTAATAAGTGAGGAGGTGTAAGGATGGCAGATGCAACGAATAATACTAAACCAGTAAATACAAATGTAACAGGTGACTTTTATTATTCTAACTATAAGAAGCCAACGAAGCAAACGGGTAATAGTGATCTTGGAAAGGATGCATTCTTACAATTATTAATTACTCAACTACAACACCAAGATCCAACAAATCCAATGGACGACCGAGAATTCATATCTCAAATGGCTCAATTCTCGTCTTTAGAGCAAATGCAAAATATGACAAAAGCGATGGAATCATTACTTGTCTCACAGCAGCAAACACAGCTTATGAATTATACATCATTTGTTGGTAAGGAAGTAAAATGGCACGAGCTAACAGATAAGCTAGATGAAAAAGGCAAACCTGTTATTAATGAAGGAACAGGTACAATTAAATCGGTGAAGTTTGTAGATGGTGATGCAGTGTTTGTACTAGCCGATGGTAAGGAAATAACTCCTGGTAATATCTCAGCTATTTTAGGCAGTTCAGATAATAATGCAGTAACAGAATCTCCACTTGTACAAGGAAGCAAACTAATTGGTAAAAATGTTACGTATAAGGATGGCGAACAAGAACTACAAGGGAAAATCGTTTCTGTAACGAATAAAGATGGCGTTATTTATTATGTATTAGATAATGATAAAAAATTAACAGATAAAGATTTTACCGTAATAAGCGAATAAAGGTGGAGAAAAATGATGGATAAGTTTTCGATACATCGTGTACCATTGCATCCATCTATTCGCCAGACACAACCTACGCCAATAAAATCACAGCAATCGTTTAAAGCTCATTTACAAGAGGCTACCAATCAACAAGAGTTAAAAGTGAGTAAGCATGCCCATGAACGTATTATGGAGCGAAAGATAGCGATTTCTGAACAAGAATGGCAGGTTGTATCGGACAAGGTATTTGAAGCACACTCAAAAGGTGTCAAACAACCATTAGTCTTGATGGATCAAGCAGCTCTAATTGTCAGCGCTAAAAACGCAACTGTCATTACAGCAATGGACCGCACGGAAGCGAAACAACAAATATTTACAAATATTGATGGCACAATAGTGCTATAAGGGCTGGACCTTTGAAAGGAAGCCTATGTGTGCTGATTGATAGAGGCACACAATATAAATGAAGGGAGAACGACATTATGTTACGTTCTATGTATTCAGGTATTTCAGGTCTTAAAAACTTCCAAACAAAACTAGACGTTATTGGTAATAATATTGCTAACGTTAATACAGTTGGTTTTAAAAAGGGGCGTGTTAATTTTAAAGACTTAATGTCTCAAACACAGGCAGGTGCATCAGGGTCTACTGCGACGCGTGGAGGCGTAAACCCACAACAAGTAGGTTTAGGTTCACAATTAGCAGCTATCGATACTATCCACGGTGGCGGATCCTTACAGCAAACAGGACGTGGATTAGATTTAGGTATTGAAGGCGAGGGTTTCTTTATGGTGGCTGATGCGAATGGCTCTCCAGACGAAACTACAGGATTTATTGATGAAGAGGGATTCAATAACACGTTATTTACACGTAATGGTATTTTCTACATGGACAACAATGGCTACCTAGTTAATGCTGATGGGAAATATTTAGTTGGTGTAACGGCTGGCGATGCGCTTGTTATCGAGAAGGATGATACAGGTATTTTAGAGGCAGATAAACCAAAAGCATCTGGTGATGAAGGTGCTAATTTATTTGATGATGCTGGAGAGTTAACACCTGCTGAGGGTGATGTAGGACCTATTCGTATCCCACCAACAGCTAAAGAAGTAAATATTGGGCCTGATGGTACTATTACTTATACAGATTTAAATGGCAAACTACAGTGGGCTGGACAGTTGATAATGGCTAAATTCCCGAATGCTGGTGGTCTTGCTAAAGTAGGAGGCAATTACTATCAACAAACAACGAACTCAGGCGTAGCGTATGCACAAGTAGCTACTGTAGCAGGTATGGGTAGTGTTGCTGCTGGAAAGGTAGAAATGTCTAACGTTGACTTATCTGAAGAATTTACGGAGATGATTGTGGCACAACGTGGTTTCCAAGCAAATACGCGTATTATCACAACTTCTGATGAAATTCTTCAAGAGCTTGTGAATTTAAAACGCTAAGTAACTAGTAAGTAAAGAAATACCAGTTAAGATTTCAAAATGCTCAAAACTAAAAACATAATTTCATATGAGGGAGGGTCGGGCCGGCTCTCGAGCTAGACCCGGCCCTATTTCAATGATTGAATTAACACGTTTAAATGGCAAAGCATTTACATTGAATGCTTTATACATAGAAACGGTCGAATCTTTTCCAGATACGACCATTACATTGACGACTGGAACTAAAATCATTGTTTTACAGAGTGAAGATGAGGTGCGACAAAAGGTATCAGCCTTTTATAAAAATATACAAATACTATCAAACCCGCATCTACGAGGTGAAGAAGATGAAGAATAACAAAGTGTTAACGATGATTATCATCGTACTAGTAGCAATCATACTTATCGGGGGAATTGGGTTTGTGTTATATACCCAATTTAATAAGCCAGCAGGATCTCTTGAGCCAACCATTGATGAAATCGTAGAAGCTTCTGTAGAAATTCCGGAAATTACGACGAATCTAGCTGATAACAAAATTGTACGCATATCGTTAAAAATTCAAACAACAAATAAAGATGCTGGTACTGAGTTAACGAAGCGTGATTTCCAAGTGAAAAACATTGTTATTCAAGAGCTTTCAGAAATGGAGCAAAAGGATTTAGAAGGTAAGAAAGGTAAACAAATTTTCCAACAATCATTAAAAACACGATTAAATGAATTGATGCAAGAGGGAGAAGTTCAGGAAATTTATATTACCTCCTTCATCACACAATAATAAAGAAACTGCTTGAAATGGAGGTGGGCAAATGGCAGGAGATGTATTATCTCAATCAGAGATAGATGCGCTGCTTTCCGCAATATCAACGGGGGAAATGTCAGCTGATGATATAAAAAAAGAGGACGAGGTGCGTAAGGTTAAAGTGTATGACTTTAAACGTGCACTACGTTTCTCAAAAGATCAAATCCGAAGTTTGACCCGAATACATGAAAATTTTGCACGATTACTGACAACCTTCTTTTCTGCACAGCTGAGAAGCTATGTGCAGATTACTGTTGCATCAGTGGACCAAATACCATTTGAAGAGTTTGTACGTTCGATTCCGAATATGACACTCATTAATGTGTTTGAAGTGCCGCCATTAGATGGTAATATCTTAATGGAAATAAACCCAAATATTGCCTACTCTATGTTAGATCGTTTAATGGGCGGTAGTGGGGCGAGTCATAGTAATGTGGATAACTTAACAGAAATTGAAACTAAAATTATGACAAACCTTTTTGAGCGCTCATTCGACAATTTACGCGAGGCATGGGAGAATGTTGCGGAAATTGATCCGATTTTAGTAGAGCTTGAGGTCAACCCTCAATTTTTACAAATGATTTCGCCAAATGAAACGGTTGTCGTTATTTCCTTAAATACGATAATCGGTGAGACAAGCGGTATGATCAATATTTGTATTCCGCATGTTGTATTGGAGCCTATTGTTCCAAATCTTTCTGTTCGCTACTGGATGCAGGCAAATACAAAAGAGATGTCTCCAGAGCAAACAAAAATGCTTGAAACAAGCGTGAAACAAGCACAACTACCGGTTTCTGTTGAACTAGGTATTACCGACATTACCATTGAGGATTTCCTCACTATGCAGATTGGGGATGTCATTCAATTAGAACAAAAAATTGAAGACCCACTACTATTAAAGGTTGGTACATTACCGAAATTTACGGTTCAACCAGGAAAACAAGGTAAAAAATTAGCAATCCAGATTATCGACCCTTTGAAAGGAGGAGACGAAGATGAGTGATGAAATGCTCTCCCAAGAAGAAATTGAAGCGTTATTAAGGGGCGAAACGTTGGAAGATAAAAACAGCGGCACTGAAGCTTCTACAAATGAGGATATGAATGATTTAAGAGTAGAGGATTACCTCGATTCGTTTGCCCAAGATGCGTTAGGTGAAGTAGGAAATATATCTTTTGGAAGCTCTGCCACAGCGCTTTCAGCGTTACTAGGGCAAAAGGTAGATATTACTACCCCAAGTATTTCAATGATTAACCGTAATAAATTAGAAGAGGAATTTCCTCATCCTTATGTAGCAGTACAGGTTGAATATACAATCGGATTAACAGGTATGAATTTACTCGTTATTAAGCAATCCGATGCAGCGATTATTGCTGATTTAATGTTAGGTGGAGATGGCTTAAATCCGAAACCTGATTTAGGTGAGATTCAGCTAAGTGCCGTGCAAGAAGCTATGAATCAAATGATGGGTTCAGCGGCTACTTCAATGTCGACAGTATTTAATAAAAAAGTGGATATTTCTCCACCTACTATCGATTTAATGAATATTTCTCAAAATGAAGGACGAGAAAATATTCCTGAAGATGATTTACTCGTAAAAGTATCGTTCAGATTGAGAATTGGTAATTTAATTGATTCGAATATCATGCAATTATTACCGCTGAAATTTAGTCAAAACATTGTTAAATCTCTATTAGGTGAAACAGAATCAATCGAGGAACCTGTGGCTGCAACACTAGCACCTGAAGCGCCAGTAGCACCGTCGCCTGTTCAACAACAAGCGCCTGTCCAACAACAAGCGCAAGCGCCTATGCAACAACAAGCACCTGTAACACCACCGCCTGCGCAGCCAGTATATCAACAGCAGCCAGCGCCGGTGCAGCAACCAATGTATCAAGAGCCACAGCAGATTCCGCAAGCAACAAGACCTGTTCAACCGGTCAATGTTCAACAAGCACAGTTTGCTAGTTTTGATCCGAATGTTATCTCGCAATCTGAAGCTAGAAATTTAAATATGCTACTTGATATTCCATTGCAAGTTACTGTAGAGTTAGGACGTACAAAGCGTTCTGTAAAAGAGATATTAGAACTATCTAGTGGTTCGATTATTGAACTAGATAAATTAGCTGGTGAACCAGTTGATATTTTAGTTAATAGCCGTTTAATAGCTAAAGGTGAAGTCGTTGTTATTGATGAAAACTTCGGTGTCCGTATTACAGATGTTTTAAGTCAAGCAGAGCGTTTGAATAATTTAAGATAGTTTCAATTGGAGGAGTTAACCATGTCTAAAAGAATTTTGATTGTAGACGATGCTGCATTCATGCGCATGATGATCAAGGATATTTTATCAAAAAATGGATTTGAAGTTGTTGGGGAGGCAGCTGATGGTTTACAGGCTGTTGAAAAGTACAACGAATTAAAGCCAGATTTAGTAACAATGGATATTACAATGCCAGAGATGGACGGTATTGCAGCTCTTAAAGCAATTAAGGGTTCACATCCAAATGCAACTGTCATTATGTGTTCGGCAATGGGACAACAAGCAATGGTAATCGATGCAATTCAAGCAGGTGCGAAAGATTTTATTGTGAAACCTTTCCAAGCTGATCGTGTAATTGAAGCGATTCAAAAAGCTCTAGGATGATTGAATGCAAATGTTAAAATCATTTCGTCTAACGATGATTTTCGCATTTCTTGTATCCTTCCTGTTTTTGTACCCTACAACGACTTCTGTATATGCAGAATCTGACACGAATTTTGTGAGCGACTGCATTAAAGGAGATTGTAAAGAAGATAGTACTCCAGCTGCTAAGAAAGATTCAGATGTACCAGCGGCTGGAGGCTTATCTGCGTGGGAATACATAAAAATGGTTTTGGCGCTTATTTTTGTTGTAGCTTTATTTTATGGGTTAATGAAGTTTTTAAATAAAAGAAATTTAAACTTTCAACGTAATCAATTAGTACAAAATTTAGGCGGTTTATCACTAGGCGCCCAAAAGTCAGTACAACTATTACAAGTAGGTAAAACACTCTATTTAGTTGGGGTCGGAGAGGATGTCCAGCTATTACGTGAAATTACTGATCCTGATGAAGTTGCAACACTTTTAGCACTATATAATGAACGACAAGAACTTGCAGCAACATCACCGTATATTGCAGAAGTATTATCTAAGTTTAAGAGAAATAATAATGAGAGTTCATCCGTACAGCAAAAACAAACCTCTTTTGGTGAGATGTTCGAAAAAAAGATTTCCGAAATTAAACAGGAGCGCAATGAAGAACTGGAGAAATGGAAGCAAAAGGAGAATGATGATAAATGAATGATGTAATCAGTATTTTTTCCAACAGCGACCCGACAAATGTCTCCAGCTCTGTGAAGCTTCTATTGATGTTAACAGTCCTGTCACTGGCACCAAGTATTTTAATTTTGATGACATCGTTTACGCGAATTGTTATTGTGTTATCGTTTACGCGTACTGCATTGGCAACACAGCAAATGCCACCAAACCAGGTCATTGTAGGTCTTGCTTTATTTTTAACTTTCTTTATCATGGCCCCAACATTTCAAGAGGTTAACAAAGAGGCATTACAGCCATTGTTTTCCGAGGAAATTGGCATTGAAGAAGCATATGATCGTGCCAGTGAGCCTTTTAAAGAGTTTATGAGTAAGCATACAAGGCAAAAGGATCTGGATTTATTTTTAAAGTATAATAAGGCAGAAAGGCCAGCATCTGTAGAAGAAATTCCTCTTACAATGCTAGTACCTGCTTTTGCATTGAGTGAGATTAAAACAGCGTTTCAAATCGGCTTTATGATTTTTATTCCATTCCTAGTAATCGACATGATTGTCGCAAGTACGCTAATGTCGATGGGGATGATGATGTTACCACCGGTAATGATTTCATTGCCGTTTAAGATTTTATTATTTGTACTCGTGGATGGTTGGTATCTTGTGATGAAATCATTACTACAAAGTTTTTAGGGGATGATACAGTATGACAGGTGAATTGGTTATTTCAATTGCAGAGCGTGCCATTATGATTATCCTTCTAACAAGCGGTCCGCTACTATTAGTTGCTTTAATCACTGGTTTAGCGGTAAGTATTTTTCAGGCAACAACATCGATTCAAGAGCAAACTTTAGCATTCGTTCCAAAAATCATCGCTGTGTTAGCAGCCATCGTATTTTTCGGTCCTTGGATGTTATCACAAGTGACTAGCTATGCGAGAGACATTTTTGAGAATTTAACGCGTTATATAGGGTGAGTAGATGAATGAATTAATCCCGCATTTTACGGTTTTTTTATTAGTACTTGTGCGCGTATCGGCATTTTTTGTCACGGTGCCTTTTTTCTCGTACAGAACGATTCCGCCACAAGTTAAAATAACTCTCGCATTAGTTTTAGCTTGGATGATGTATTACACAATTGACGTCGAACCATTTGTATTTAATGGTGATTACATACTTTTAGTGATGAAAGAAGCGCTCATTGGACTGTTACTCGGTTTAGTAGGCTATATCATCATGTCGGCAATTCAAATTGCCGGAAGCTTTATAGATTTTCAAATGGGTTTTGCCATTGCTAATATTATTGACCCGCAAACAGGTGCACAAAGTCCATTGATCGGACAATTTTTTAATACGCTAGCATTACTTTTCCTTCTAGCTATCAATGGACATCATATGATTCTCGATGGAATTTATTATAGTTATCAATTTTTACCGATGGATCAAGGATTTCCTAATTTCGCAAATGAAGGTTATATAGAGTTTATCATTACAACATTTACGGCTGTTTTTGCGATTGCCTTTCAAATGGCTGCTCCTGTTGTAGCAACTTTATTTTTAGTCGACTTGGCGCTAGGGATCACAGCGAAAACTGTACCACAATTAAATATTTTTGTTGTCGGTTTTCCTATTAAAATAGGCGTTAGTTTTCTAGTGTTATTTACAATGATGGCTGTAATGATTCAAGTTATTCAAAAGCTTATTACCATTATGATTTATGCTATGCGTGATGTAATGGCTATTTTAGGTGGTGGGTAAAATGTTGCTACTGCTGGATTTAGATTTACAGTATTTTGCGGGAGAGAAAACGGAAAAGGCGACGCCTAAAAAACGACAAGATGCTCGGAAAAAAGGTCAGGTTGTCAAAAGTCAGGATATTTCCAGTGCGATTGTCATGCTCATGGTATTTATCTTTTTATTCTTCTTTGCAGGTTCACTGCGAGACGATCTTTTAGCTTTTTTCAGGCAAACTTTTATTCATAACATACGGGTAGAAACACTAACAATTGATAGCGTGATGGGCCTATTTACAGAAACATTAGTGCAAATGGCTTTTATTATTGTCCCAATAATGGGAATTGCATTTGTAGGAGCATTAGCAGGTAACTTCCTACAGTTCGGTTTCCTATTTACATTAGAGCCGATGAAGTTTGATTTAAAAAAAATGGACCCGATCAAAGGGTTGAAAAAAATATTTTCTGTAAAAGCCATTATAGAGCTTCTCAAGTCGGTATTAAAGATTGGCTTCATAGGTGGCGTTACGACAATTATCGTTTGGACAAATTTACCTGAAGTTTTGGCGTTATCCTTTAAAAGCCCATGGATGACTCTTATTACAGTGGGTAAGCTTGTTGGTATCATGGGGATTGCTGCTTCGCTCGTCTTACTATGTGTATCCCTTTTAGACTGGATGTATCAAAAACATGATTACGAAAAAAATCTTAAAATGTCTAAACAAGACATTAAAGATGAATATAAAAATAGTGAGGGCGATCCGCTGATAAAATCGAAAATTAAACAACGCCAACGCGAAATGGCGATGCGTCGAATGATGTCAGAGGTTCCAAACGCCGATGTTGTCATAACAAACCCAACTCACTATGCGATTGCCATCAAATATGATGATGAAAGTATGGACGCCCCACGCATTGTTGCAAAGGGTACGGACTTTATCGCTCAAAAAATTAAACTGATTGCGAAAGAACATGATGTGGTTATGGTTGAAAATAGACCATTAGCACGGGCAATGTACGATCAAGTAGAAATTGGCGATCAAGTACCAGAAGAGTTTTTCAAAGCAATAGCAGAAGTGCTTGCTTATGTTTATCGAATTAAGCGGAAAATTTAAAGCTTTTAGTAGGAGGGACACAAATGAAAGTTCGCGATATAGGGGTATTAGGTGCGGTTATTTTAATCGTTGCAATGCTCATCATCCCTCTTCCTCCGTGGATGTTAAGTTTCTTAATCGTCATTAATATTACATTAGGATTAATCGTACTTTTAACAGCAATGAGTATGAAGGAAGCGCTAGACTTTTCGATTTTTCCTTCAGTTATTTTATTGTTAACTTTGTTCCGACTCGGACTGAGTGTTTCTACAACACGTGCCATTTTAGCAAAAGGTGATGCTGGTTCTGTTGTAGAAACGTTTGGGGATTTTGTAGTCGGCGGGAATGTACTAGTTGGTTTAGTTGTATTTTTAATTCTTGTGTTAATTCAGTTTATCGTTATTACAAAAGGAGCGGAGCGTGTAGCAGAAGTAGCAGCACGTTTCACACTTGATGCGATGCCAGGTAAACAAATGAGTATTGATGCTGACTTAAATGCAGGAGTTATTTCTGAGCGGGAAGCACGTGAACGACGCGAGAAAGTAGCGGGTGAAGCGGACTTCTACGGAGCGATGGATGGTGCCACAAAATTCGTAAAAGGGGATGCCATTGCCTCAATGGTCATGGTTATTATCAACTTATTATTTGGTATCATCATCGGTGTTGTGCAGATGGGGCTTCCATTTGCAGAAGCAGCAAACCATTTTTCTAAGTTAACAGTGGGAGACGGTATTGTCTCCCAAATTCCTGCGCTACTGATTTCTACAGCGACAGGGATTGTCGTAACACGTGCATCTTCTAAAGGAAGTCTGGGTGAAGATATTACAGGGCAGCTTTTTGCTCAAGCGAAACTGCTTTATGTAGCAGGTGGTACAATTGTTTTACTTGGATTATTTACGCCAATACCTAATTTAATTACACTTCCAATTGGTATTTCACTAATTGCTGGTGCTTATATGATGGATCATAAGAAACCAGAAGATGAAGAAGAATTACTTGAAATTGAGGAAGAAGTGGCAACAGACGGCATGAAGAGCCCTGAAAACGTTGTGAATTTATTAAATGTGGACCCAATTGAGTTTGAATTTGGCTATGGATTAATACCGTTAGTAGATGCTGCTCAAGGCGGAGATTTATTAGATCGAGTTATTATGATACGTCGACAGTTAGCCTTAGAATTAGGGATTGTCATTCCAGTTGTGCGTATTCGCGATAATATTCAATTACAACCAAATGAATATCGAATCAAAATAAAGGGTAATGAAATGGCACGTGGTGAACTTCTGCTTGATCATTATTTAGCAATGAGTCCAGGAGATGATGATTCTATCGAAGGAATTGACACGGTTGAACCGTCATTTGGCCTACCTGCAAAATGGATTACGGAGCAAGTGAAAGAGGATGCCGAAATGTTTGGCTACACAGTTGTTGACCCACCGAGTGTTGTGTCGACTCACTTAACGGAAATGATTCGTGCAAATGCTTATGAATTACTCGGTCGTCAAGAGACGAAGCAGTTAATCGATCATTTACGAGAAACGCATCCAATTTTAGTTGAAGAGTTAACACCTGCTCCATTATCGACTGGAGAAATTCAAAAAGTACTAGGTAAACTTCTACGAGAAAATGTTTCAGTGCGAAACTTACCAATTATTTTTGAGACGCTAGCAGACTATGCAAAGTTAACGAGTGATACCGATATATTAACTGAGTATGTACGTCAAGCATTGGCACGTCAAATTACTTCTCAATACGTAGGGGACAGCTCATCATTAAAAGTTATTACTGTTTCCGGTAAAGTAGAGAAATTAATTGCTGATAGTATTCAACAAACGGATCATGGAAATTATTTAGCGATGGATCCACAAGATTCTCAAACGATTTTAGAGACCATTGCTGCAGAAGTAGAACGCGTTTCCTTTATGGAACAATCTGCTATTATTTTATGCTCTCCAGCAGTTCGTATGTATTTACGTCAACTTACGGAGCGCTATTTCCCGCAAATTCCAGTTCTATCTTACAACGAACTTGATGCTACGGTTGAAATTCAAAGTGTTGGGGTGGTGAATGTTGAATGAAAATGAAAAAATATTATGCATCCTCCATACCAGAAGCGATGAAGCTTGTGCGTGCTGAATTAGGTGAGGACGCTGTCATTTTGAACTCAAAAGTAGTCGTTACAAAAAAGTTTTTTGGAATCATTAAAAAGAAGAGCTTTGAGGTTGTTGCAGGTATCGATTCAATGGAGCCAAGTAATATGGCTCCAGCACCTGTAGCTTTACCTACATCAACAACTAAACAGGAAAATGCAAGGTTACAAGAGATTACGAACGCTGTTCAAGCTAAAATACACCAAGTACAGCCACAGAATGATGCGCCCTTACATGGGGAAACCAGCATTTCTGAAGATTTGAGGAAGGAAATTGCAGATTTAAAATCTTTAATGCATTCGATGCATAAGAAGACTATTCAAGATCAATATCCAGATGAACTCTTATCCTTCATTGAATACTTAAGACAGCAAGAGCTAAGTGAGGAGCTCATCACAACGATTGGTGATGAGCTTTTTACGCATGTCAAAGAAGCGTCAGACATCAATTTTTCTCAATGTAAGATGATTACGAAAAGCTTATTACGCAAAGAGTTAGAGGATCTACCAATTGGAGGTATATCCTATGAAAAAAAATATATTAATGTGTTAGGACCAACAGGTGTCGGCAAGACTACGACAATTGCTAAAATGGCTGCTAGAGCAGTTTTAGAAAAAAAGAAAAAAGTAGGATTTATCACGACAGATACTTACCGTATTGCCGCAATTGAGCAATTAAAAACGTATGCTGGACTATTACAGGCTCCTGTCGAAATTGCCTATAATGCAACAGATTTTGAACAAGCAATTCACCGATTGGCCCATTTAGATATAGTGTTTATAGATACAGCAGGTCGCAATTATAAAGAAGTAAAATATGTAGACGATTTACAGCGTCTTATAAAATTTGATGATCAAGCAGAGTCCTTCTTAGTACTTGCAATGACAACAAAAGAAAAGGACATGTCAAACATTATCGAGCAATTTAAGCAATTACCAGTTGAAAAATTTATTTTTACAAAGATTGATGAAACAAATTCTATTGGCACAATGATTAATTTAATGATTAAATATAATAAGGGACTTGCTTACTATACGAATGGTCAAGAAGTACCAGAAGATATTGAAGAAGCTGATCTAGAAGCAGTACTAAATTTATTTTTTCAAGGTGAAGAAAAATGAGAGACCAAGCTGAAACATTACGCTTGAAAATGTTGAAACAGCAGGGTGAATTAGGTAGGGCAATTGCGGTTGTAAGCGGCAAAGGTGGGGTTGGTAAAAGTAACTTCACAACGAATTTTGCCATTACATTGGCCAATAAAGGGAAAAAAGTCGTCATCGTTGATATGGATATTGGTATGGGCAATATCAATATTTTAATTGGAAAAAATGTTTCTTATAGTTTAAAAGATTACTTGGAAGGAAATGAGTCACTAGATGATGTAATATTTGAAGGTCCTTACAATTTGAGGTATATTTCAGGTGGGTCTGGTATGTCGGGCGTCTTAGAATGGTCAGAGGCAATGTTTGAAAGACTCGTTCACGCATTTGAACAGCTTCAACAAAGCTTTGATTACATTTTGTTCGATATGGGTGCAGGAGCAACTAATTGGTCATTAGATTTATTAACTTCTATAGATGAAATTATTGTTTTATCTACGGCAGAGCCAACATCTATAACAGACGCTTATTCAATGATGAAATATATTCATATGCGAGATGCGGACAAGCAATTTTATGTACTCTGTAACCGAGCCTATAGTAAAGAAGAAGGGCTGGAAACCAATGAGCGACTAAAGCGTACGATGAAACGGTTTTTGGACAAAGAGGTTACGATACTAGGCTCATTACCTGAAGATTCTGCCGTGCGTAAGGCTGTGCGTGAGCAGGTGCCTTTTTCACTAGCCTATCCAGACGCACTTATTACAAAGACACTTCAACTTATAGTGGCGCGTTTTATGGAACACCGTGAGGAAGAAGTTCATGCACATGATCAGTCAGCAGGTAAATTTTTAACAAAATTAAGAAATATTTTTTCGAAAGGACGTGATTAATTGGACTTTTTACATAAAAGCAAGCTATTAGTTGTTGATGATTCTGCTTTTATGCGAAAGCTAATTAGTGACTTTTTTGTTGGCAACTCGAAGGTTGAAGTAGTTGGAACAGCACGAAATGGGAAAGATGCGGTAAAAAAGATTCAAACATTGCAGCCAACAGTTGTGACGATGGATATTGAGATGCCTGAAATGAATGGGCTTGATGCTTTAAAAGAAATTATGACTGTATGTCCAGTACCTGTTGTTATGCTCTCTAGTACAACTCAACGAGGAGCAGAAAATGCCTTATCGGCAATTGAATTTGGGGCAGTAGATTTTGTCGCAAAGCCGAGCGGAACAATTTCTCTTGATTTACATAAAATCCAAACTGAACTTGTCCACAAGGTTGAACAAGCATCATTGGTACCTATTTCGAAATTAAAGAAACCTTCTAGTACTAAAAGACAACAAGAACAGCCATTACAAGCGAGTATCATTAGAAGAAATTCACTTAGTGAAGACAGGGCGACTCCTTCTGACAATGTTTTTCCGACAAGGGCAGAACTATCAAAGCCACATGTAGAATGGAGTAAAGTAGGTCGAAAAATTGTACTGATAGGTACCTCCACAGGCGGGCCTAGAGCTTTACAAGAAGTAATTACAAAAATCCCAAAGTCAATTCAAGCTCCTATTTTAATTGTCCAGCATATGCCGGCAGGATTTACAAAATCTCTTGCTAATCGTCTGGACCAATTGAGTGAGATTACCGTGAAAGAAGCTGAGCAAGGTGATATTCTGCAAAATGGAGTAGCGTATATTGCCCCTGGTGGGTATCATTTAAAACTTAGAAAAATAGGTACCTCCTTTGGTATAGTCCTTGATAATAATGAACCACCTAGATCTGGACATCGACCTTCAGTAGATGTGATGTTTGAAGATGTGAGCCAATTTAAAGATTTTGATAAAGTGGCTGTTATTATGACGGGTATGGGCCATGATGGATCTGACGGACTAAAAACACTAAAAAGTACTGGAAATGTGATGGCAATCGCTGAGTCAGCAGAAACTTGCATTGTGTATGGTATGCCGAAAGCGGCAGTGGAAACGCAGCTTGTCGATGAAGTAGCAGATGTAGATGATATTGCACAAACAATAATGAAATATTTGCCTTAAAGGGGTGTCCTCTTATGGAAGTCAATCAATATTTAGAGATGTTTATTGAAGAAAGTAAAGACCATTTACAAGCATGTAGTGAACATTTATTAGAACTAGAAAAAAATCCAGATGATTTGGCAATTGTCGGAGAAATTTTCCGCTCTGCGCATACGTTAAAAGGTATGTCTGCAACAATGGGCTTTGAAGATTTAGCGGATTTAACTCATAAAATGGAAAATGTGTTGGATGCGATCCGAAACGAAAAAATCCATGTATCTCCTGAAATTTTAGATGTTGTTTTTGAGTCTGTAGACCATCTAGAAGAAATGGTGATGGATATTGCAAATGGCGGAGATGGAAAACGTGATGTATCTTCAACTGTTGCACAATTAAAGCGTATTGAATTAGGTGAAGAAGCGATTCCTGAAGTGGTAGGAACAACTGAGACACCAACTCCAGCTGTAACAAGTACATTAGAGTATGACGGCTTTGAGCAAACAGTTATTTCACAATCTGCTGAGCAAGGTTTCAATGCATTTGAAATTTCAGTGAAATTACGTGAGGACTGTCTTTTAAAAGCAGCACGAGTATTTATGGTGTTTGAGATTTTAGAAAAAGATGGAGAAGTTATTAAATCAAGTCCATCTGTAGAAAAGCTTGAAGACGAACAGTTCGATCAACAATTTTACGTAGCTTTTGTAACAAAAGAATCCGCTGAGGATATGCAGAAGAAGATTATGAAAGTTTCAGAAGTTGATGAAGTGATTGTCGCTGCTATTGATCCAAAACAACATAGTGAAAAAGAACAAGCCATTCAAGAAGTAGCAGCAACAGCAACGGTAGAAGTAGAGGCTACACCTGCTAAGGTTCCTGAAAAAAATAGTGCAGCACCTAAACCTGCAACAGCAGCGGCTCCTGCTAAGGCTGATAAAAGCCATGCGCCTGTTGGTAATAAAACAATTCGTGTGAATATCGATCGACTTGATATATTAATGAATCTATTTGAAGAGCTTGTTATCGATCGAGGACGACTACAGTCTATTGCAACTGAGGTTAATCATGGAGAGTTAAATGAAACAGTAGAGCGCATGAGTCGTGTCATGGGTGACTTACAAACGATTATTTTAACGATGCGTATGGTTCCGGTTGAAACAGTATTCAATCGCTTCCCGAAAATGATTCGTCAGTTATCACGTGATCTAAACAAGAAAATTAACCTCGAAATTATTGGTGCTGAAACAGAGCTAGATCGTACAGTAATCGATGAAATTGGGGATCCACTTGTCCATTTAATTCGTAACTCTGTTGACCACGGTATCGAAAATCCTACGACTCGTCTTGCAAAAGGTAAACCAGAAGAAGGAACAGTTGTATTGCGTGCTTATCATAGTGGTAACTATGTCTTCATTGAAATTGAAGATGATGGAGCAGGGATTAACCGTGAAAAAGTACTAGCGAAAGCCATTTCTAAAGGTATCGTTACACAAGAACAATCTTATTCGATGTCAGATAAGCAAATTAATGAGCTTATTTTGGCTTCAGGGTTTTCAACAGCAGATGTTATTTCTGACGTATCTGGTCGAGGTGTTGGGTTGGATGTTGTTAAAACAACAATCGAATCATTGGGTGGAAATATTTCGATTGAATCTACACAAGATGTAGGCTCAATATTCTCGATTCAATTACCACTGACATTATCAATTATTTCTGTCATGTTAGTAGAAATCGAAAAAGAAATTTATGCAATTCCACTTTCATCAATTATTGAAACTTCAATTATCCGTTCATCAGAAATTATGAATGCACATAATCAAAAAGTAATTGATTTCCGTGGCAAAGTAGTACCACTAGTATTTTTAGAAGAAATCTTTGAGGTACCTCGCAAAGAACCACAGGGTGATGAATTCCATTCAGTGGTCATCGTTCGAAAAGGTGAGAAACTTGCTGGTTTAGTTGTGGATTCATTCATTGGCCAACAAGAAATTGTGCTGAAATCATTAGGAAATTACTTAACGAATATCTTTGCAATTTCAGGTGCAACAATTTTAGGTAACGGGAAAGTTGCCTTAATCGTGGATTGTAACGCACTTATTAAATAAGATGGATGAATAAGAGAGGTGTAAACAATGACAAACGCAGTGGAACAAGAAAGTATTAAAGTAATTGTTTTTCAACTAGCAGATAAAGAATATGCGATTCCAGTGTCACATGTACAAGGGATTGAAAAACTAATGCATATTACCCGTGTACCGAAAACGGAAAAATACGTAAAAGGTGTTATTAACCTACGCGGTGTCGTAACGCCAATTGTTGATTTACGTGAACGATTTGAATTACCGATCTCTGAGCATGAAGAAACAACACGCATCATCATTATTTCATTAGAAGATATGGAAGTAGGTTTCGTTGTTGACTCTGCAAATGATGTGTTAGACATCCCTGCTGACTCAATTGAACCGCAGCCCGAAGTAGTAGGTTCACTGGAAGAAGAGTTTATTTCAGGAGTAGCCAAAATAGATAAACGATTATTAATTTTATTGCATTTAGAGAAAGTATTAAATCCACTAAAGTAGGGATCGATAATGACATATAATCAAAAGATTACATCACTACATTTAGACGTATTAAAGGAAATTGGTAATATAGGTGCTGCGCATGCTGCGACAGCACTTTCCAATTTGCTTGGTAAAAAAATTGATATGCGAGTACCAAAGGTTGAAATGGTGTCATTTAATGACATGATGGAGCTTGCAGGAGGATCCGAAAATGTCGTAGTAGGAATCTATTTACGCATTGAAGGTGATGCCGAAGGTAGTATGTTCTTTATCCTGCCAATTGAACAAGCAAATCGTTTTATCCGTCGTCTCATATTTGATGAATCATTCGACTTTAAAAAACGACCTGTTTCAGAGTTAGGGTTATCAGCTATGCAGGAAATGGGTAATATTTTATCCGGCTCTTATTTATCGGCATTGTCTGACTTTACGAATTTAAAAATTTATCCGACTGTGCCAGGACTAAGTGTTGACATGTTTGGTGCCATTATTAGCATTGGCTTGATTGAATTATCACACGTTAGCGATAATGTTATCGTCATAAACACATCCATTTTTGAAGACGGTGTAGAAGATCAGGAAACAGTAAGAGGTCATTTCTTCTTATTACCAGATCCAGACTCATTTGATGCTATTTTTAAAGCATTAGGAGTTTCATAGATGATGCTAAACAGTAGTGATGGCCAAGTTATAAAAGTTGGAATTGCACAAATGGATGTAGTGAAGTTACCGAATACGATAAGAACGTCAGGTCTTGGGTCTTGTGTAGGAGTCATTTTGTATGATGAATCAAAAAAAATTGCTGGTTTAATACATGTGATGTTGCCAGATTCGAGTTTAGGTAGACAAGAGTCAATAAATGTGGCTAAATTTGCTGACACAGGCATTGCGGCAATGATTGACTTATTAAAGTTAGAAGGCGTTCAAAAATTCAAGCTAAAGGCAAAAATTGCGGGTGGCGCGCAAATGTTTCAATTCACTTCAGATAAAGACTCTATGCGCATCGGCCCACGTAATGTAGAAGCTGTAAAGCATGAGCTGAAGCGTCATGGAATTCGTTTAGTTGCCGAAGACACAGGCGGCAACAGTGGTAGAACAATTGAATTTAATCCTGCGACTTCGACATTACATATTCGAACGGTTAACCAAGGAGTGAGCGAAATATAATGTTCGGTTCTATTTTTTATAACCTATGGGGCGCATTAATTGCCTTTTCTATATATTTTTTTAGTACATTTCTAAAACCCTATACACCACTACGTATTATCGTAGGGTCATTTGTGGCGGGAATAATTATGTTTTTCGTCATGTATATTGTCAGAATTTTAATTGCTTACGTTTTATTCACACCTGAGAGCGATGAAGAACTCGTTGAAGGTGAGCATGAAGAAAGCGGATCTGAGAATCCAGAGGAAGAAAATCAAGAAACATCGACGGCTAATTCAACCGTGGAGTTTCAAGATGAAAACTCGGAAGAGATTGCTCAGGCTGTACGAACGATGATGAATCGTGAAGCGGATCAACAATTAAATAATGCTTAAAAAGGGAGTCGCAAGTAGCGGCTCTTTTTAGTTATCTTAATTCTTTTGCAAATTCTTATTTTATAGCTTAGGTTGTTTTAATGGGTTTTGACGATATCCGAACTAACATATACTGACACAAAAATGTAAAGAATCTGTGATAGGGTACGAGAAACAAATGAAATTATAGTCGATTCTTGTTATAATATAGGGAAGAATTAGATGGTTTTTTATGTTAAGGTCTAATAACTAGTAACGCTTTGTTGCTTATGCCGAGGCATAATGGATTTTCTTTCAACAAATGTTTACGTAGCGAAAGTGAAACGGCAGCTACAAATGTTTTTTGTATTGATATAAGACAGTGGTAAACAGGCGCATAAATGCGTTTTTCTTAGAGAGGTGGATTACATGACACAACCAATTCTGAACGATGAACAAAAGCTGTGGAACCGCTGGATAAATGAACGTGATCCAGATGCAGGTGATTTGCTTATAAAAAAATATATTTCGCTAGTATCTTATCATGTACAACGCATTGGGGCGAGCTTACCAAAGAGTGTATCGCGAGACGATTTAATGAGCTTAGGTATGGTAGGTCTGTTTGATGCGTTGAATAAATTTGATATTAATAGAGACTTGAAATTTGATACATATGCTTCATTTAGAGTAAGAGGAGCCATTATTGATGGTTTACGAAAAGAAGATTGGTTGCCACGATCAGCGCGTGAAAAGGCGAAAAAGTTAGATGTACAGATTGAGCAGTTAGAACAAAAATATATGCGTCATGTAACACCTGAGGAACTCGCGGAACATATGGCATTACCTGTTGAGGAAGTTTATCAAACTGTACAGGAGCATTTCTTTTCAAATGTTCTTTCCATTAATGAGCAGCAAGATCAAGAGGAGACTGATGGAAAGTCATTTGTTATTCGTGATGATACGACGAAGACACCTGAGCAAGCTGTCGTTAAGTCAGAACTGCTTGGGGATTTAGCGGAAAATATCCAAAAGCTCAATGATAAGGAGCAGCTAGTGCTTAGTTTATTTTATACAGAGGAATTAACATTAACAGAAATTGGAGAAATGCTTGAATTATCTACATCACGCATTTCACAAATCCACTCTAAGGCGCTATTAAAGCTACGGAAATTATTAACCAATGAAATGATTAATGCATAATAATCCTTATATACATATCGTTGAAGGAGGGGTCTTATGAGTTTAAAAGGTGTCGAACTACAAATAGCTATTCCCAAAACATTTGAAGCAGGAAAAATGGCTGATCAGGCACAACAACAAACTTTGGCTCAGCAAGCACATGCAAATGAAGCGTTAAAAAAAGAAGTAGAACGCAAGCAAAAAGTTGTGAATACTTCAGAGGGTATGGATGGGATTAGTGAAGATGAAGAAGCAGGTGGCGAGTATATAAAAGGTACTCGAAAAAAGAAAAATAAGGATAACGAGAAGCGAGAAAAGCAAGCGCAGCATCCGTTTAAAGGAAATTTCGTGGATTTTAGTGGATAGGAGTTTACTATGACAATCATACTAATTGCGGTTCTATTTATTTTACAGCTACTTTCATTTTATTTCCTTATCATACTAAATACGAAGCTAGCAAAATTTAAGGACTTAGAAAAAAAACAGGAGCGCTTAATGCGTGAAATGGATGACACCATCAGTGTCTATTTAGCTGAGATGAAAGATGAAAATGATCGCCTTATTCAAGAGCTGCAAAGAGTTTCAGAGTCTGAAACTCAAACGAATGCTGTGGAAAAGGAAGAACAGATTGTGAGACAACACGAGAAGGAACAACCATCTTCTCTGACAAAGGAAGAAAGCACAGTAGACGGTTCTATTAGTCTAGATCAGGAACCGCGCATTTATGTGCCCAAAAATATCGTAGCCAATGCTTATTCTCGTCAGCAGCAAAGTGGAGCTGAAGCTAAGGTGGTACATTCGGCCCAACAACCAAGTGAGGCAACTGAAAAGGAAGAAGCTAAGCCATTAACATTGGAACAACAAGCTATTAAATTAGCGAAACAAGGTAAAACATCAGAAGAAATTGCAAAACAGCTTCAAAAAGGAAAAACCGAAATTGAGCTTTTATTGAAATTTCATCACTAAAACAGTTGCGAATAGGGTAAAGCTATGATATAGTTGCAAATGGTGTTATTAATACACACGCATTTTGATGTAGTAAGTGGTGCTCTAAGCTTAGGGTAGCTTGTTGCAAGTGATAAATGCGGAGGATAAAAACCAAACATACTAGGAGGAAATACACATGTCAGTAATTTCTATGAAACAATTACTTGAAGCTGGTGTACATTTCGGTCACCAAACTCGTCGTTGGAACCCAAAAATGAAGAAATATATCTTCGTTGAGCGTAACGGGATCTACATCATCGACTTACAAAAAACTGTTAAAAAATTAGAGGAAGCTTATGACTTCATGCGTCAAGTTGGTCAAGACGGTGGTAAAGTTCTTTTCGTTGGTACGAAAAAACAAGCACAAGAAGCGATCAAAGATGAAGCTGAACGTTCAGGCAACTACTACATCAACCAACGTTGGTTAGGTGGTACTCTTACAAACTTCGGTACTATTCAAAAACGTGTTGCACGTATGAAAGCAATCGAAAAAATGGAAGAAGAAGGAACTTTCGAAGTTCTACCTAAAAAAGAAGTAATCCAACTTAAAAAAGAACACGAACGTCTAATCAAATTCTTAGGCGGTATCCGTGATATGCACGATCTTCCAGACGTAATGTTCGTGGTTGACCCACGCAAAGAACGCATTGCTGTTGCAGAAGCTCGTAAATTAAACATCCCTCTAGTAGGTATTGTTGATACAAACTGTGATCCAGATGAAATCGACTACGTAATCCCTGCTAATGATGATGCTATTCGCGCTGTTAAACTTTTAACTGCTAAAATGGCTGACGCTTTAATCGAGTCAAAACAAGGTGAAGAAGAAGCTCCAGCTGTAGAAGCTGCTGCTGAGTAATTCACGTTTAGAAAAAGGTGATAAGTGGCTCAGGACCCTTATCACCTTTTTTAGAACCTATCACTAAAATTTGTATAACCAATTTGAGGAGGAAACACTAAATGGCAAACATTACTGCACAATTAGTAAAAGAATTACGCGAAAAAACTGGCGCTGGAATGATGGATTGTAAAAAAGCGTTAGTACAAACTGATGGCGATTTAGATGCTGCAATCGATTTCCTACGTGAAAAAGGTCTTTCTTCAGCTGCTAAAAAAGCTGACCGTATCGCTGCGGAAGGTACAACTTATATTTTAGAAAATGGTAACGAAGCAATCATCCTTGAAGTAAACGCTGAAACTGACTTCGTTTCTAAAAATGATAAATTCCAAGTATTAGTTGCTTCTTTAGCTGAGCAATTACTTGCTGCTAAACCTGCAACAGCTGAAGCTGCATTAGAGCTTGCAAATGCTGAAGGTGTGAAAATTGCTGACCAAATTTCATCTGCAGTTGCAACAATCGGTGAAAAAATTACTCTTCGTCGTTTCGAAGTGAAAACAAAAACTGATGCAGATGCATTCGGTTCTTATTTACACATGGGCGGTCGTATCGGTGTATTAGTTTCTTTAGAAGGTTCTACAGATGCTGCTGCTGCAAAAGATGTTGCTATGCATATCGCAGCTATTAACCCTACTTACGTTTCTCGCGATGAAGTTTCTGCTGAAGAAGTTGAACGTGAGCGTAAAGTATTAACTGAACAAGCTCTTAACGAAGGTAAACCAGAAAACATCGTAGCAAAAATGGTTGAAGGTCGTCTTGGTAAATACTTCGAAGATGTTTGCTTACTTGACCAAACATTCGTTAAAAACTCAGATCAAAAAGTACGTGATTTCGTTGCTTCAACTGGCGGTTCAGTAAACGGCTTCGTACGTTATGCTGTTGGTGAAGGTATCGAAAAACGTGAAGACAACTTCGCTGAAGAAGTAATGAGCCAAGTTAAAGGTAACTAATTTAGCTTGCATTTGATCCTAATCAAATAATATCTAGATTTTCTAGACAAAAAATGGGGAACACAATAGCGTGTTCCCTATTTTTCCGAAATTAGCGAAAAAAAGATATAATTGGCTCATCGCCAAAAGTTGCGGATAACATTTGTTAAATCGTATGCTATGTATAAGTTGGAACGGAAATCAACCAACTTTATGGCAATGAGCCACATAATTTTCTATTTTGCCTTATTCATAACTAGAAATTATTGTTATTTATACTATAATGGAAAAGGGAATAGAGATGTTTTAAATAAAGTCTGACGGAGGTTTACAATGAGTGTGCCACAATATAAACGAGTAGTTATTAAATTAAGTGGTGAAGCGTTAGCTGGAGAAGCGGGCTTCGGTTTATCACCAAAAATAATCAAGGCTGTTGCAGAAGAAGTAAAAGAAGTAGTAGATCTTGATGTAGAAGTTGCTGTTGTTGTAGGTGGCGGTAATATATGGCGTGGAAAAATCGGTAGCGAAATGGGAATGGATCGTGCTGCAGCTGACTATATGGGTATGCTAGCAACGGTTATGAACTCTTTAGCGTTACAAGATGCACTGGAGAAATTAGGAATTGAAACACGTGTACAATCTTCAATTGTAATGACACAAGTAGCAGAGCCATACATTCGCCGTAAAGCAGTTCGTCATCTAGAGAAGAAACGTGTAGTAATTTTTGCAGCAGGTACAGGTAACCCATTCTTCTCTACGGATACTACAGCTGCATTAAGAGCTGCTGAAATCGACGCAGATGCGATTTTAATGGCGAAAAATAATGTAGATGGTGTTTATTCTGCAGATCCGAAAGTAGATGCAACTGCCGTTAAATATGATACACTCACATACTTAGACGTTATTCAACAGGGCTTACAAGTAATGGATTCAACAGCTTCTACTCTATGTATGGATAACGATATTCCGTTAATTGTCTTCTCAATTACGGAACCAGGTAATATTAAACGTGCCGTACAAGGCGAGAAAATTGGAACAGTTGTTAGGAGGAACGCATAATGGCTAAACAAGTATTAGAACAAGCTAAAGAAAAAATGAACAAAACAATTGCCGCTTTTTCACGTGAACTAGCTTCAATCCGTGCAGGCCGTGCAAATGCTTCACTATTAGATCGCATTACGGTTGATTATTATGGTGCACCAACACCGATTAATCAGCTTGGAGGTGTTTCGGTGCCAGAAGCGCGCTTATTAGTTATTACACCTTACGATAAAACAATCTTAGGTGAAATCGAAAAAGCAATCATGAAATCAGATATTGGTATTACACCAACAAATGATGGATCTGTTATTCGTTTAATGATCCCGGCTTTAACAGAAGAGCGTCGTAAAGATCTTGTGAAGCAAGTGAAAAAAGAAGCAGAGGATGCAAAAATCGCTGTACGTAATGTTCGTCGCGATGCTAATGATGATCTGAAAAAACTTGAAAAAGCTGGCGAAATCACAGAAGATGGTCTACGTGGCTACGGTGAAGATATTCAAAAATTAACGGATGATTTCATTGTTAAAGTAGATCAAGTAACGAAAGAAAAAGAAAAAGAAATTTTAGAAGTGTAAGCATAATTTGCTTTGCACATCTATGATGGAACTTTTTGATGAGATGAAGGCGTCCTATACATATCAGGACGTCTTTTCTCTTTACTTTTAAATGATTATGTAAAAGATTTAGTAAAGTCTTATACATTAAACTTTAATTGTTTTTAGGGAAATACCTTTCATCTGTTTTTTCTTTCTTTTAAGATTAAGAAGAACTGTTTTTTACGTGAAGAGAAAAACATTATTGAGGAATGAACGAGATAAGGGAAATACCTCTTAATAATCATACTTGAGTGGGCGTGGAAAAAGTTTTCTAACCTTTCTTTATAAAAGAATCATCAACCAAAAGTTGGGGATGACATTTTGTTAAAACGTATGTCATGAGGATAAGTTGATCTTCGTTACGACTGGGCGACTCCTTGGGGATTAGCGATAGAGGAACGGAGGCTAAAAGCATCACATCCTGTGATAACGCCTCCGTGACCAACATCGGTGCTGCTGCCGCTTCGTTAGCACTACGCTTTCGCGCAAAAAACATCTGTTGGCCCGAGACCCTAGAGCGAGTGAAGCGGCTCATCGGACTCCCGGTCGGAACGGAAATCAACCCCACGTTATGGTGATAAGCCTAAGATGTGTGTAGTTCTAAAATAAGATAGTTCATACATAGTCAATTTAGAGGGGAAAAAAAGACAAAAAGCGCTTTTATTTGTTATGATAGGTTAGTATACGTCCGATTAGTTGTAGTGGGGGAGTTAGCATGTTTAAAAAGCTATTAGGTAAACAAATAAATATGGATTCACAATCATTGGAGGAACGTGTTGCCCTTGCTAAAAACGAGCCGATTCCTGCCCATGTAGCGATTATTATGGACGGAAATGGACGTTGGGCGAAGAAACGTGCCATGCCACGTGTTGCTGGGCACCACGAAGGTATGAAGACAGTCCGAAAGGTAACTAGATTTGCATCCGATTTAGGTATTAAAGTTTTAACGGTATATGCGTTCTCTACAGAAAATTGGAAGCGACCAAAACCTGAGGTCGATTTTCTAATGCGTTTACCTGTAGAATTTTTAGGTTCCTTTTTACCTGAAATGATGGAGCGTAATGTACGTGTTGAAATGATAGGGGATCCATCTTTATTACCTGCACATACGCAAAAAGCGTTGTATGAGGCGATGGAGGAAACGAAACATAATACAGGATTAATATTAAATTTTGCTCTGAATTATGGAAGTCGTTCCGAAATGGTTAGCGCCATGAGAACAATGCTTCAAAAGGTGCAGGATGGTCAATTAACGATGCAAGAAATAACAGAAGAATGTTTGACATCTCATTTAATGACGGCTCATCTGCCAGAGCCAGATTTATTAATTCGAACAAGTGGTGAAGTACGCTTAAGCAACTTTATGTTATGGCAGCTCGCCTATACCGAATTTTGGTTTACAAATACATTGTGGCCAGATTTTAGCGAGGAAAACTTACTGGAAGCGGTGGAAAACTATCAGAAACGTAATCGCCGTTACGGTGGGTTGAAGGGAGAAGGAACAACTTGAAACAACGAATTATCACAGCAATAATTGCAGCAGCGCTATTTATTCCATTTGTTATTTATGGAAAAGTGCCATTTACAATTCTTGTGCTTGCAATGGCTGTTGTCGGCTTTTATGAAATACTAAAAATGAAAGGTATTTCACTTTTTTCAGTGCCTGGTTTTTTAGGGCTACTAACATTAATACTACTTGTTATACCTAAGGGCTGGTCAAGTAAAGTAGTAGAAGCAATTGGCTATTCCTCTGATTTAATGGTTGTGTATGGTTTAATGATGCTATTGCTCATTTACGTTGTCCTTGTGAAAAATAAAATTACATTCGATGAAGTTGCATTTATTTTATTAGGTGCGTTGTATGTCGGATTAGGTTTCCATTACTTAATTGAAACACGAAACTATGGTCTAGAGTTTGTCGTATATTGTTTACTAGTAGTTTGGACAACTGACTCAGGTGCATATTTTGTTGGAAGAAAATTAGGTAAAAATAAGCTTTGGCCTGAAATTTCACCGAAGAAAACTGTGGAAGGTTTTGTAGGTGGCATTGTCATTGCTGTAATCTTTGCTGTCGCGATGCAAGCAATTTATCCATTTGCAAATGGTTATGTCTCACTTATTTTCATCACAATCATTGCGTCAATTATTGGGCAAATGGGCGATTTAGTGGAATCTGCTATAAAGCGACATTTTGACGTAAAGGATTCAGGAAATATTTTACCTGGGCATGGCGGTATTTTAGACCGCTTTGATAGTCTGCTATTCGTCGTGCCTTTACTACATTTATTACATCTTTTTTGGTAACTAAAAACAATAGGTGCTCATCGGACGCCTTTAAAAAGCGCCCAGTCGGAACCGAGATTAACTCTACGATCTGATGATGAGCCATAATAATAGCATTTTCCTCTAAACGGAGTGGTAATAATCGTGCTATATCATTTGCTGAGATAGAAAAAGGGGACAATTTGTCGTGAAAAAAATTAGTTTACTTGGTGCAACTGGTTCAATCGGTTGGCAAACCTATGATATTTTAAAAGAACAACGCGATGCCTTTCATTTAGTAGCGTTTTCTTCAGGAAAAAATATCGAAAAAACGCGTGAAATGATTGAAACTTTAAAGCCAGAGCTTGTATCTGTTCAATTAGAAGAAGATGCAGTTATGCTCGCTAAAGAATATCCACAAGTACAGTTTACGTTTGGTGCAAAAGGGCTTGTTGAGGTTGCTACACATCCTGATTCAACGGTGCTTGTAAACGCGGTTCTTGGAAGCGTTGGACTAGAATCGACATTAGCTGCTATTCGCATGGGCAAAACAATTGCCATTGCTAATAAAGAAACGCTTGTAACCGCTGGACATTTAGTAATGGCAGAGGCCAAGAAATATAATGCAACAATTTTACCAGTAGATAGTGAGCATTCTGCGATTTTCCAATCGATGAATGGTGAGAATCCGAAAAATATTGAACGATTAATTATTACAGCTTCTGGTGGTAGCTTCCGTGACAAAACACGCGAGGAATTGAAGCATGTTACGGTTGCAGATGCATTAAACCACCCGAATTGGTCAATGGGTGCAAAAATTACGATTGATTCAGCTACAATGATGAATAAAGGACTAGAAGTTATTGAAGCACATGTCTTATTTGATATGCCCTATGAAAAAATAGATGTACTTTTGCATAGAGAAAGTATTATTCACTCCTTAGTTGAGTATCATGATACTAGTGTCATTGCACAGCTAGGTACGCCGGACATGCGTGTACCTATCCAATATGCATTAAGCTATCCAGATCGTATGCCACTGCATAACGGACAACGACTTAATTTAGCACAAATTGGTCAACTTCATTTTAAAGAAATGGATTTTGAACGTTATCCAGCATTACGTCTAGCATATGAGGCTGGGCGCACAGGCGGTACAATTTTAACAGCGATGAACGCAGCGAATGAAGCGGCAGTTGCGGCATTTTTACAAGGGAAAATAACATTCCTTGAAATTGATGAAACGATTGAGCGTGTAATGCAAGAACATAACAATATAGTAGTTCCAGATTTGCAAACGATTTTGCATGTAGACAGTGAAACAAGAAAAACAGTGTTAAACATGGTAAAATAAAGAGAGAAGATATGTTAACTATTCGCTTTTAAAGGTGGGGTATTATGCAAACAGCTATTGCATTTATTTTAATATTTGGCCTACTTGTATTCTTTCATGAATTTGGTCACTTCTTGTTTGCGAAACGAGCAGGCATTATGGTTCGAGAATTTGCAATCGGTATGGGACCAAAAATTTATGGGAAAACACACGGTGAAACAATCTATACAATACGTTTATTGCCAATTGGTGGTTACGTTCGTATGGCTGGTGAGGACATGGATGGTACCGAACTACAGCCGGGTTACCGAGTAGGGCTTATTGTAGATGAAGATAATGTTGTAAAGAAAATAATCTTTAATCAAAATAATAAGCAACTACCAGATTTATTATTTTTAGAAGTTGAGCGTGCCGATTTAGAAAAAGAATTGTTTGTAGAAGGCTATGATGAAGAAGAAAAATTAGTTCGTTATAATGTTGCAAGAGATTGTATGCTCGTAGAAAACGGTAAAGAAACGTTAATCGCACCATATGATCGTCAATTTAACGCTAAAACAGTCGGTCAACGTGCTATGACAATCTTTGCTGGTCCGTTATTTAACTTTATATTAGCTTTTGTTATTTATTTGCTAATTGGATTAATTAATGGTGTGCCTACGTATGAGCCAATCATAACAGAAGTTGTGGAAAATGATCCAGCTGCACAGGCAGGCATGCTTGCAGGTGATAAAGTAGTTGACATTGGCGGACAAGCAGTTGAAAAATGGCAAGATTTAGCTGCCATTGTACAAGATCATCCAGGCGAAAATGTTAATGTTACAGTTGAACGAAATGGTCAGCGAGTTAACTTAAATATGACGGTTAAAGAAGTAGAACAAAATGGCGAAAAATACGGTCAAATAGGGGTTAAGTATGAGAGCCCACGTGAATTTAATCCGTTAAAGGCTGTTGTTTATGGCGCTCAAGAAACGTATACTATGACTGCTCGAATATTTGAATTGCTTGGTATGTTAATTACCGGTAAATTCACGATAGATGCGTTATCAGGTCCAGTAGGCATTTATAAAGCGACAGAGCAGGTAGCTCAATATGGATTCATCAATTTAATGAATTGGGCTGCGATGTTAAGTATTAACCTTGGAATTATGAATTTATTACCGCTTCCAGCACTTGACGGTGGTCGTCTATTGTTCTTCGGCTTCGAAGCAGTAAGAGGCAAACCAATTGATCGTCAAAAAGAGGGTCTTGTGCATTTTGTAGGTATCGTACTATTAATGATTTTAATGGTCGTAGTTACATGGAATGATATCCAAAGATTTTTCTTTTAACTTATTTCAGCAGATGCCAAATATCTGCTGAAATAGAGGAACTCAGTCTAAGAACGCCACGTCCTGTGGCAACGACTGAGTGACCAACATCACGTTGGCCCAAAGCCTCCGGCGGATTTCGGTCGCAATTATGCTGGCATAATTGATCTAAATAAATGAAGTTAAGTTAAGTTTTTCAAAAAAACATATTTTGTAGAAGCCTAGGCGACTGTGCAATTACGCCAAGGTGAAAAGTGATTGAAAACATAGCTTTGAGCGCATTTTTTTTGAAACATTGCGTTCAAAGCTAAATTTGTTTATGCTAATTAGAGTATAAAACTTATTTATTAAAAAAGGTGGAACACTGAATGAAGCAAAGTAAAACATTTATCCCAACGCTACGTGAAGTACCTGCTGATGCAGAGGTAAAATCACATAAGCAATTACTGCGTGCAGGGTTTATTCGTCAAAATACAAGTGGGGTATACTCGTATTTACCGCTTGCAAAACGTGTGTTAACAAAAATAGAAAATATTGTTCGTGAAGAGATGGAAGCAATCAATTCAATTGAACTTTTAATGCCTTCATTACAATCTGCAGAACTATGGCAGGAGTCAGGTCGCTGGGAAAAATATGGTCCAGAATTAATGCGTTTAAAGGATCGTCATAACCGTGATTTCGCATTAGGGCCAACTCATGAAGAAGTGATTACAACTTTAGTACGTGATGAAATTAAATCATATAAAAAATTACCGTTAACGCTTTATCAAATTCAAACTAAATTCCGTGATGAAAAGCGTCCTCGCTTTGGTTTACTACGAGGCAGAGAGTTTATTATGAAAGATGCGTATTCTTTCCATGCATCACGTGAAAGTTTAGATGAAACATATGATGATATGTATCGTGCCTATTCAAATATTTTCTCTCGTCTTGGTTTAAACTATCGTGCAGTTATTGCAGATGCAGGCTCAATTGGTGGGAAAGGTACACATGAATTTATGGTGCTTTCTGAAATAGGGGAAGATACAATTGCATATTCTGATACATCTGACTATGCTGCGAACATTGAAATGGCAGAAGTTCTTGTAGACTATCAACCATCAGATACAGCATTAAAAGACCTTGAAAAAGTGGCAACACCAGATCAAAAAACGATCGAAGAAGTATCAGCTTTCTTAAATGTTGACTCTTCAAATGTCATCAAGTCATTAGTATTTGACGTAGATGGCGAATTAGTTGTTGTTCTTGCTCGTGGAGATCACGAAATTAATGATATTAAACTGAAAAATGCACTTGATGCTGGTTCTGTTGAACTTGCTAGTGAAGAGGCAATCCGCAATTTATTAAGCTGTGGAGTTGGTTCAATCGGTCCTGTTAAATTACCAGTAGACGTAAAAGTTGTAGCAGACAATGCAATTAAATCGATTCGTAACGGTGTAGCCGGTGCAAATGAGGATGGGTTCCATTTAGTAAATGTAAATCCAGAGCGTGATTTTGCAGTGAATGAATACTTAGATATTCGTTTTATTCAAGAGGGTGATCCATCTCCAGATGGACAAGGTATTATCAAATTTGCAGAAGGTATCGAGGTTGGTCATATTTTCAAATTAGGAACAACTTACTCTGAAAAAATGAATGGTACATTCTTAGACGAGCAAGGTAAGGCACAGCCATTTATTATGGGATGCTATGGTATAGGAGTATCACGTATTTTAGCTGCTGTGGCAGAGCATTTCCAAGATGAAAATGGTTTTGTTTGGCCAACACAATTAGCTCCTTATGATATTCACGTTGTACCTGTTAATACAAAAGATGAATCACAAGTTGCATTAGCTGATGAGCTATACGGTTTATTGAAATCATACCGTTATGATGTGCTATTAGATGACCGTGCAGAGCGTGCAGGGGTTAAATTCGCAGATGCTGACTTAATTGGCTTACCTGTCCGTGTAACAGTAGGTAAAAAAGCAACTGAAGGTATTGTTGAGGTTAAATTCCGTCAAACAGGTGAAACGTTCGAATGGAAAAAAGAAGAGGTCATCGATCGCTTAAATGAATTTTTCCGCAAACATTAACTCCTTTCAGCGAAAATCTATCACAACTATGTTAGTGAGATGAATGCGGGTTTAAGCTACTTTTCAGTGGATATCCCAACGCTCGCTGAATTGAGGAACTCAGTCTAAGAGCGCCACGTCCTGTGGCAACGACTGTGTGACCAACATCGTGCTGTTGCTGACGCTTCGCTTTCGCACAGGAAAAACCCTTTGCTGACGATGCGTTAGCACTACGCTTTCGCGCAAAAAACATCTGTTGGACCAAAGCCTCCGGATGTCACGGAATAGGTAATGAGTTCTTAGGGGATGTCAGCCTAAAATCATCGCATGCGTGTGATAAAGGCTAACTGACCTGCATCGGTAAAAACTCCACGTTCTGTAGCATTACCGAAATGACCGACATCGTGTCGTCCCTCACGCAGGCCTAAGCACAAAGCCGATTCCTGACGCAATTACGCCGAGGCATAATTGATTTTTAAGAAGGACCTCTGTCCCAAAGGTATTAAATAGATAAAAAATTCGCGCCACTTCTCGGGGACAGCGAGCCAAGCATGAATTCATAGATGTTTAGGATTTGTGAGGCTTAACGGTCGCCCGTGGAAATGGTGCGAATTTTTTTCCGTCTAGGCTAAAGGGCTACATCCTCGAGATCGCTTCGATCCCTCGGGCAAAAGACGTTGGTGAGGAAAAAATATGGGGCATGTAAGATTGCCTCTTTTTGAAAGTAGGTGTCAATAGATTGGAACAGCAACAAGAAGCAAGAGCAAGGTTTCAAATGCTCTTGCAACAACTAGAACTAACAGATGATGTATATATGTCCTTTTTTGAGAAAGGTGAATTATCACGACTAACTGTACACAAAAAGAACAGGCTATGGAATTTTTCCATTAAATTACGAGATATACTTCCTTTTTCACTATACCAACTTTTTCGTACCCGTTTAGCAGAGAAATTTTCAGCTATCGCTGAAATCCACACAACTTTTGATACGGAAGAGAAAAATGTGACGGAGGAGCTAGTCCAACAATATTGGTTAACAGTAGTAGAGCAAATCGATGAGATGGCGCCCACTTTGAAAGATTGCCTAGTATCGCAAGTGCCTATGTGGAATGGGCAAAAAATTACATTATCCTGCATGCAGGAAATGGAATTTATGATGCTGAAAACAAAGTATGCAGAAAAGCTTTCTGCAAGCTATAGTCAGTTTGGCTTTCCACATATTGTGTTAGATTTCGTGCTCCAAGATCAAACAGAAGAAATGATTGCGGCACAGGAAGCTTTCATGGAACAGAGGCGTATAGAAGAAGCTGCTTTAGCTCAGCAAGCGATAGAAGATTACCAAAAACGTGAGAAGGAGAAGAAAGAAAATCCTGCTATTGCGAATCTTGGTGATCGACCATTCCAACTTGGTATGTTAATTAAAGATGATGAAACAATGGAAATTAAACGCATTGTTGAGGAAGAACGTCGTGTGATTATTGAAGGCTTTGTATTTGATGCAGAAGTTAAAGAGCTGAAAAGCGGTCGTTCTTTATTGCAAATTAAAATTACCGACTATACGGATTCCATCGTTGTAAAAATGTTCTCACGTGATAATGATGATGCGGAACTTATGCAACATTTGAAAAAGGGTATGTGGGTAAAAGTTCGAGGCTCCGTACAAACTGACACATTCATTCGTGATTTAATCGTTATGGCAAACGATATTAATGAAATCAAAAAAGAAACAAGACAGGATAAGGCGCCAGAGGGAGAAAAACGGGTTGAATTGCATTTGCATACACCAATGAGCACAATGGACGCTGTAACACCAGTTGATAGACTTGTTTCTCAGGCTGCGAAGTGGGGTCACCCAGCCGTAGCTATTACCGACCATGCTGTTGTACAATCCTTCCCAGAGGCTTATGCAGCAGGGAAGAAACATGGTATAAAAGTTATTTATGGTTTGGAAGCGAATTTAGTAGATGATGGTGTACCGATTGCTTATGCACCTGAGCACCGATTATTAGATGATGATACTTATGTCGTGTTTGACGTAGAGACGACAGGTCTATCTACTGCTTACGATACAATCATTGAGCTTGCCGCGGTGAAAATTAAAGATGGGCAGGTAATCGACAAATACGAAAGCTTTGCCAATCCTCATCACCCACTTTCAGCGACGACCATTGAACTGACAGGCATTACAGATGATATGGTACGTAACGCGCCAGAAGTGGAACAAGTCATTAAGGAGTTCCATGCATTTATCGGGGATGGCATAGTAGTAGCCCATAATGCATCATTTGATATTGGCTTCTTATACACAGGCTATAAAAAATATGGACTAGAGGGAACAATTCATCCAGTTATTGATACGTTGGAGTTAGCCCGATTACTTTATCCAACGATGAAAAACCATCGTTTAAATACACTGTGTAAAAAATTCAATATTGATTTAACTCAGCATCACCGAGCTATTTATGATACAGAAGCAACTGGCTTCTTACTTTTACAGCTGTTAAAAGATGCAGATGAATTAGGTATTAAATATCACGACGACTTTAATAAGCATATCGGGGGCGGGGATGCTTATAAAAAAGGACGACCAATGCATTGCACAATATTAGCAGTAGACAATGCTGGACTAAAAAATTTATTTAAATTAGTCACTCACTCCCATACAAAAACGTTCTATCGAGTACCTCGAGTAACACGAGCGGTCCTAGAACAATATAGAGAAGGATTATTAATCGGATCAGGTTGTAATAATGGTGAATTATTTGAGACAATGATGAATAAATCTCCAGAGGAAGCAGAGCAGATTGCGAGATTCTATGATTATATTGAAGTTCAACCAAAGGCCGTGTATGCACCGCTAATTGAGCGCAATGTCGTACGTGATGAATGGACACTTGAAGATATTATTCGCAAGCTCGTAAAGCTTGGGAAGAAAATGGATAAACCCGTTGTAGCAACCGGTAATGTTCATTACTTAGATCCGACAGATGGAATGTTTAGACAAATACTAATTGGCTCTCAAGGTGGTGCCAACATATTAAATAGATCGAAGCTGCCTGAAGTTCATTTCAGAACGACGGATGAAATGCTTAAAGAATTTGATTTTTTAGGTCCGGATCTCGCGAAAGAAGTAGTTGTTACCAACTCTCAAAAAGTCGCAAATATGATTGGTGATGTTAAGCCCATTAAAGATGATTTATACACACCAAAAATTGAAGGCTCAGATGATGAGGTCACAAATTTAACCTATGAAATGGCTCATAGTATATACGGAGAAGAGCTACCTGAAATCGTGAAGGCACGAATTGAAAAGGAATTAAAGTCGATTTTAGGCCATGGTTTTGGAGTAATATACTTAATTTCAGCGAAGCTTGTGAAAAAATCATTAGCTGATGGCTATTTAGTAGGTTCCCGTGGTTCAGTTGGATCTTCATTAGTGGCGACATTTATGGAGATTACTGAAGTAAATCCACTTCCTCCTCATTATATTTGTCCAGATTGTAAACATTCAGAGTTTTTTAATGATGGTTCAGTAAGCTCAGGCTATGACTTACCAAATAAAGATTGTCCGGAATGTGGCTCACCGTATAAAAAGGATGGGCAAGATATCCCATTCGAAACGTTCCTTGGATTTAAAGGAGACAAGGTACCTGATATCGATTTGAATTTCTCCGGAGAATATCAACCACAAGCCCATAATTATACGAAGGTATTATTCGGTGAAGATTATGTATATCGTGCAGGAACAATCGGTACAGTCGCAGAGAAAACAGCGTATGGCTACGTAAAGGGCTATGCCAATGATAACAACCTACATTTCCGCGGTGCCGAGGTAGATCGTTTAGTGCAAGGCTGTACAGGCGTAAAACGAACAACAGGACAGCACCCTGGAGGAATTATCGTAGTACCAGATTATATGGATATTTTTGATTTCTCACCAGTACAATTCCCTGCGGATGCACAAGATGCAGAATGGCGTACAACGCACTTTGATTTCCATTCCATTCACGATAATATTTTAAAGCTTGATATACTGGGGCACGATGATCCGACTGTGATTCGGATGTTGCAGGATTTATCAGGGATAGATCCAAAAACCATTCCAACAGATGATCCAGTCGTTATGAAAATCTTTAGTTCGCCAGAATCTTTAGGCGTAACTGAAAAACAAATTGGCTGTAAAACAGGAACACTTGGCATTCCTGAGTTCGGTACCCGTTTTGTACGCCAAATGCTTGAAGATACAAAGCCATCAACATTCTCGGAGCTCGTGCAAATTTCAGGACTATCACACGGAACAGACGTATGGCTTGGTAACGCGCAAGAGTTAATTCAAAATGGTACATGTGTGCTGAAAGAAGTAATTGGCTGTCGTGACGATATTATGGTCTATTTAATTTATCAAGATCTAGAACCGTCACTGGCGTTTAAAATTATGGAATCCGTGCGTAAAGGGAAAGGATTATCTGACGAATTTGAAGCGGAAATGCTAGCGAATAAAGTACCAGGCTGGTATATCGAATCATGTAAAAAGATAAAATACATGTTCCCGAAAGCCCATGCTGCCGCGTACGTGTTAATGGCAGTGCGTATTGCATGGTTTAAGGTACATTTCCCAACCCTTTATTACGCAGCGTATTTCACAGTTCGTGCAGATGATTTTGATTTAATTGCCATGGTACAAGGTCCGCAAATGATTCGTACAAAAATTGATGAAATCAATCTGAAAGGCTTAGATGCTTCAACAAAAGAGAAAAACCTATTAACTGTAATGGAATTAGCACTTGAAATGTGTGAGCGTGGTATGAGCTTCCAGAAAGTCGACTTATATCGTTCGCAGGCAAGTGAATTTATCATTGATGGGAACTCTTTAATTCCACCATTCGATGCGATTCCTGGACTTGGTACAAACGTTGCTAAACAAATTGTGGCAGCACGTGAGGACGGAGAATTTTTATCGAAGGAAGATTTACAGCAACGAGGTCGTGTATCCAAAACATTAATAGAATACATGGATCAATTGGGTTGTTTAGAAGGAATGCCTGATGCCAATCAGTTATCACTTTTCTAAAATTTCGAAAGTTAGCTTGAAGGCATCTTCATCCATCACACGAATAACTTCTCTGCCTTTTGCTCAAATTAAGGCTAATAAAAGTTGAGGATGACATTAGTTAAAATGTATACCAAGTATATAAGTTGATTGAAGGCAAGGCTTGGTAACTCTAGAAAAGTGCCGAGCTGGAACGGAAATCAACCCCACGTTGTATTGAGGGCTTAATTTAAGCGCAATTTTGATTTCTGGACATAATTATGTCAAGGCATAATCGATTAGATGGCTAGAAAAAGGAAATTTGCATTGTGCTGTAAACTATGCTATCCTTATGGTAATAATTTGTTGATATTTTTCCAGCAAAAGAGTGGGACCTTCCCGCTCTTTTCTGTTGTTATACCGTAGCAAAACAAATTTTTGACTAACAGCAGGTAAGACCGTTAAATTTCACCAAAGCTACTGGTGGAATTTCTGTTTTATTACGCCAGAATTTGATAGATACAGGAGGAAACAATGAGCAAAGTACCATCTTTAATTGAAGAGCTCGCTAAACCGATTGTTGAAGAGTTGAATCTTGAGCTTGTAGATGTCGAGTTCGTAAAAGAAGGACGTAACTGGTTTTTACGTGTTTATGTGGATACACCTGAAGGTGGAATTGACATTGAACAATGTGCTCAAGTTAGTGAACGACTAAGTTTGCTATTGGATGAAAATGATCCAATTACACAAAACTATTATTTAGAAGTTTCTTCACCTGGAGCAGAACGTCCATTGAAAAAAGACACTGATTTTGAAAAAGCAATTGGCAAATTTATTTATGTTAAAACTTATGAGCCCATTAAGGACATGAAGGAATTCCAAGGCTACTTAACGTCATACGATGAACATATATTAGTAATGGAAGTACGCATTAAAACGCGTAAAATTACAGTAACAATTGAACAAGAAAAAATCGCATTGGCACGACTTGCCATCGATTTTTAAGCATAATGCATATTTAGGAGTGAAAATAAAATGAGTAGTGATTTGTTAGATGCGCTAAATGCGCTAGAAGAACAAAAAGGAATTTCAAGAGATGTGTTAATTGAAGCAATAGAAGCGGCATTAGTTACAGCTTACAAACGCAACTTCAATCAAGCACAAAATGTTCGTGTGGACTTAAATTTAGATAAGGGCTCTATTCGTGTCTTTTCACGTAAAGATGTTGTTGAAGAAGTAGAAGATGATCGTTTACAAATCTCTGAAGAAGATGCTAAGGCAATCAATCCTGCATATCAATTAGAAGATATCGTGGAGCAGGAAGTGACACCTCGAAACTTTGGTCGAATTGCTGCACAGACAGCGAAACAAGTTGTTACACAACGAGTGCGCGAAGCAGAACGTGGCTTGATTTACGAGCAATATGTGGACCGTGAAGATGATATCGTAACGGGAGTAGTTGAGCGTCTAGATGCTCGTAATATTTACGTAGGTCTAGGAAAAGTAGAGGCTGCATTACCACAAAACGAACAAATTCAAGGTGAAACATATCATCCACACGACCGCATCAAGGTCTATATTACAAAGGTTGAACGTACAACACGCGGACCGCAAGTAATTGTTTCACGTACACATCCTGGTTTATTACGCCGCTTATTTGAAATGGAAGTACCTGAAATCTACGAAGGTATCGTAGAAATTAAATCAATTGCTCGTGAAGCAGGCGACCGTTCTAAGATCTCTGTTCATGCACATAACGAAGAAGTAGATCCAGTAGGTTCATGTGTAGGGGCAAAAGGTGCTCGTGTGCAAACAATTGTTAATGAATTGAACGGCGAAAAAATCGATATCGTTGAATGGTCAGAAGATCCAGTTGTATTTGTAGCAAATGCTCTTAGCCCATCAAAGGTTTTAGATGTTCAAGTAGATGAAGAAGAAAAATCTACTACAGTTGTTGTTCCAGACTATCAATTATCATTAGCAATTGGTAAACGTGGTCAAAATGCTCGTTTAGCTGCAAAGTTAACTGGCTGGAAAATTGATATTAAGAGTGAAACAGATGCTCGTGAGTTAGGTATTTATCCATCTGCTACAAGCACTTTCATACCTGCTAAGGATGAAGAAAGTGATTTTGATGATGTGACAGTTGACTTATATCAAGACGACGAAGAATAAGTAAGAAAGCCCGTGTGACTAGTTAACTTCCATTATTCAGTAGGCGTTGGGCTGCGCCGACTGAATAATGGCAGAGCCTACAATTGAAAATAGTACGGTATTTAATTAAAATGCAAGTATATAACCAATGTAGTGCACGGCTAGTCCACCTCTTACGACAAGCTTCAGAGAGGAAAGGTGATTCTTATGGCTATTAATAAAAAAGTGCCTCTTCGAAAATGTGTAGCGACTGGAGAAATGTTACCAAAGAAAGAAATGATTCGTGTCGTTCGTTCGAAAGAGGGCGAGGTAAGCGTAGATGTTTCCGGGAAAAAACCTGGACGTGGTGCCTATGTCTCTAAATCAGAGAAAGCGATTGAAATCGCCCGTAAGAAAAATGTTTTAGGGCATCAACTTGATGTAAAAATCCCTGAAGAAATCTACGAAGAACTTATTTTGTTGATTCGTAGGGAGTCTATATTATGATCAATCAAGCAGTGCATAATTTGCTTGGAATAGCGGCAAGAGCCCGTAAAGTGATTTCAGGAGAAGAGTTAGTAGTAAAGGAAGTCCGCAATGGTAATGCTAAGCTAGTACTGCTTGCAAACGATGCTTCTAAAAACTCTAGCAAAAAAATTCAAGATAAATGCACGTACTACAACGTTGAGTATCATGTAATTGGTGATCGTTATGATCTAGGACATGCTACAGGTAAGGAGGCCCGAGTGGCTTTAGCTATTACCGATAAAGGTTTTGCAAGTAAATTGTCTAGTCTACTCAACGAAAAATAATCGGGGGTGAGCAGATGACCAAAATCAGAGTTCATGAATATGCGAAACAAGTGAATAAAACGAGTAAAGAGGTTATTGAAGCACTAAATAAATTAAATGTGAGCGTAACAAATCATATGTCAATGTTAGAAAATGACATAGTGACAAAGTTAAACCAATCATTTAAAAATAATAAAGATGTGAAGCAACCTACTCAAAATGTTTCGCAAAAACAGCAGCAACCGGTAAAAAAGCAAGAAGGGCAAAAGCAACAATCTGCTACTTCTAAGCCTAAAGCAAATAATCAGCAACAAACGCGTCAAAACTCAAATTCGTCTAACGAAAAATCTAAGAATATAAAAGGTAATCAAAATAGAAATATGACACAAAATAATAATAATAATAACAATAATAATAATCGCAGAGGTGGCGGTGGTTACAACCAACGTCCAAAACCAGGAATCCATGGCGGAAAACGTCGCCATCCAAAAACACATCAACCTAGTCAGCCAGTGAAACAAAAGGAATTACCAGAAAAAATTACTTTTGTTGAATCACTTTCTGTAGCTGAATTAGCAAAAAAATTACACCGTGAACCATCAGAAATTATTAAAAAATTATTTATGCTTGGTGTGATGGCAACAATTAACCAAGAATTAGATAAGGATGCAATTGAATTAATTTGTGCAGACTATGGTGTAGAAGTTGAAGAAGAAATTCGTGTAGATATTACGGATTTAGAAACACACTTCGAACAAACAGAAGAAATTAACGAGGCGGAGTTATCAGAACGTCCTCCTGTAGTAACAATTATGGGTCACGTTGACCATGGTAAAACTACATTGTTAGACTCTATTCGTAATACTAAAGTTACCGCTGGCGAAGCTGGAGGTATCACACAACATATCGGTGCTTATCAAGTAACTGAAGGCGACAAAAAAATTACTTTCCTTGATACACCAGGACACGCTGCGTTTACAACTATGCGTGCGCGCGGTGCAAAAATAACAGACTTAACGATTTTAGTGGTAGCTGCGGATGATGGCGTTATGCCACAAACAGTAGAAGCAATTAACCACGCAAAAGCAGCAGAAGTACCAATTATTGTCGCAGTCAATAAAATGGATAAACCTTCAGCTAATCCAGACCGTGTAATGCAAGAGTTAACAGAGCATGGCCTAGTTCCTGAAGCTTGGGGCGGCGAAACTATTTTCGTACCGATCTCAGCATTAAAAGGTGAAGGCATTGACACATTACTTGAAATGATTTTACTTGTCGCTGAAGTTGGGGAACTAAAAGCGAACCCTAAACGCTTAGCACTTGGTACAGTAATTGAAGCACAGTTAGATAAAGGTCGAGGCTCTGTTGCAACGCTTTTAGTACAAGATGGAACATTAAAAGTGGGAGACCCAATTGTTGTTGGCCATACTTATGGTCGTGTACGTGCTATGGTGAATGACAAAGGCCGTCGTGGAAAAGAAGCTGGGCCATCAACGCCAGTAGAAATCACAGGTTTAAATGATGTACCACAAGCTGGCGACCGTTTCGTAGTCTTTGAAGACGAAAAAACAGCACGTCAAGTTGGTGAAACTCGTGCAATGTCAGCGATTCAAGCACAACGTTCAGAAAAACAACGTGTAACGCTTGATAACTTATTCGAACAAATGAGTCAAGGCGAAATGAAGGAGCTTAACTTAATTGTTAAGGCTGACGTTCAAGGTACTGTAGAAGCTATGGCTGCATCATTAATGAAAATTGATGTTGAAGGCGTAAACGTGAAAATTATTCACACTGGCGCTGGAGCGATTACAGAATCTGATATTTCTCTTGCTGCGGCTTCAAATGCAATTGTTATCGGCTTCAACGTTCGTCCAGATGTTAATGCAAAACGTGCAGCAGAAGAAGAGGGCGTAGATATTCGTCTACACCGCATTATCTATAAAGTAATCGAAGAAATTGAACAAGCAATGAAAGGTATGCTTGATCCAGAATTTGAAGAAAAAATTATTGGTCAAGCAGAAGTTCGACAAACAATTAAAGTATCAAAAGTTGGTACAATTGCTGGTTCATACGTAACAGAAGGTAAAGTAACTCGTGATTCAGGCGTACGTGTAATTCGCGATAATGTAGTAATTTTTGAAGGTGAATTAGATACACTTAAACGTTTCAAAGATGAAGTGAAAGAAGTTGCCCGAGGTTACGAATGTGGTATTACAATTACAAACTTCAACGATATTAAAGAAGGCGACATTATCGAAGCCTATATTATGGAAGAAGTTAAACGAGCTTAATGATCGTTTACGCAGAGGTTGAATTCATTATTCAAACTGCCCATTCGTTGAAGGAAAAACGTGCTGTCTTACAGCGTATGATTACCCGCACGAAACAGAAATTTAATGTATCGATTGCGGAAATTGATCATCAAAATGTATGGCAACGCACGAAATTAGCGCTTGTTGCTGTTTCTTCTTCAAAAGAAGCAGCCGAGCGTGAAATTAATCACGCGCTTCACTACTTACAGTCAAATCCATCTTGGGAACAGCTAAATGTGTGGCGTGATTATTTATAAGTTACATTAGAAGTTGTGTTGTATGATTTACCACTTTGCATGAAAAACTATGTGTAAGTGAGGACACAACTTTCTGTACATCGAAATTGAGGTGACAAACTATGTCTCTACGCTCAAACCGCGTCGCCGAGCAAATGAAAAAAGAGCTTGGTGATATTATTGGACGTAAAATAAAAGATCCGCGTGTTGGTTTTGTTACTGTTACTGGTGTTGAAGTGACAGGTGATTTACAACAAGCGACAATTTATATTACAACTCTAGGCAATGAACGTGAAAAAGAGGATACACTAAAAGCTTTATTAAAGGCTTCTGGTTTTATTCGCTCAGAAATCGGTTCACGAATCCGCTTACGTCGTACACCAGAACTAATTTTTGAATTCGATTCATCGATTGAATATGGGAACCGTATTGATACATTGCTACGTGGTTTACACGAAGAATAAGATAACTAAAAAAGTCTGCCATATGCATGTTCATGCAGGCAGGCTTTTTTACATTGATTGAAATATAACAAGGCATTTTGAGGCCCTATCATCTTTATCAAAAGGGTGGTGAAAGGTAGCGGACACTCAAAATAGGCGAAAAATGAATTGATTTTAGGAGGAAGTTTATGAACGGTATTTTACCGCTTTGGAAGGAACGCGGCATGACAAGTCATGATTGCGTCTTTAAATTACGAAAAATTTTACGCACAAAAAAAGTAGGACATACAGGCACACTTGACCCTGGTGTTGAGGGAGTTCTCCCAATTTGTATTGGTCAAGCAACACGCATCGCAGAGTATTTAACGGATGCTGGAAAAACCTATGAAGCGGTTATTTCAATTGGCCGAACAACGACAACTGAAGATGCAGAAGGAGAAACGGTTGAACAAGATCAGACGAATAAAAAGTTCACACGTACTCAATTGCAAGAAGTTTTAGCCTCGCTTACAGGTGTCATTCAACAAACGCCTCCAATGTTTTCAGCTGTTAAAGTAAATGGTAAACGTCTCTATGAATACGCTCGAAAGGGTGAAATCGTCGAAAGACCGACACGTCAAGTTACTATTTATGCATTAGAGCTACTAGATGATGTTGAACTATATGAAGGACAAGAAATTACATTCCCTGTACGGATAGCGTGTAGTAAAGGGACGTATATTCGAACACTAGCTGTGCAAATCGGAGCGGCGCTTGGCTATCCTGCGCATATGAAAGAGCTGGTACGCACAGCCTCAGGTACGTTTACACAAGAAAATTGCTTTACATTGGCACAGGTAGCTGAGCTGATGGAAGCTGAACAAATCGATACTTGCATTTTACCAGTTGAGTATGCATTGACAGACTATCCATTTATTGAAATAACTTCTGCTAATGAAAAAGAAATTTTCAATGGACAAGTGCTTCCCGCAGATGCATTATTAAAGATACATGATAAAATTGTTTTTGGAATCAGTGGGAAAGCAGTTGCGGTCTATCAAGCCCATCCTACAAAGGAAGGGTTTATGAAGCCACATAAGATGTTTCCGACGATAGAGTAGGAGGATTTTTTGTATGGAGGTCATTCATTTAAAATACCCACACCAGCTACAGCAACGAGAAAGCATGCAGCCGTATTCATTGGCACTTGGCTTTTTTGATGGTGTACATAGAGGGCATCAGGCAGTTATTCAGACAGCGAAGGAAGAAGGAGACAAGCGTCAAATTCCAACGGCTGTTATGACATTCGATCCACATCCTTCTTTAGTGCTAGGCGGTCGTAACGAAAAAGTATTTTATATAACGTTATTACAGCAAAAATTGCAGCTATTTGAAGAACAGGGTGTGGATACAGCATTTGTTGTACATTTCACTTCTGATTTTGCAAAGCTTTCACCTGATGCATTTATTGATACATTTATTCGTGGGTTGAACATTCAACATGTTACAGCTGGCTTTGACTATTCTTTTGGTGCATTCGGTAAAGGTAAAATGGAAGATATGCGTGCATTGAGTAATGGAGATTACGGCGTAACGGTTGTTGAAAAGAAAACCGACGATATCGAAAAAATTAGCTCTACACGTATCCGAAAGCTTTTACAAGAGGGGGATATGGAAGCAGCAAGATTGCTTCTAGGAAGACCATTTGAAATTACGGGTATCGTTGTACATGGTGATAAGCGAGGACGCACAATCGGTTTCCCAACTGCTAATGTCCAAGCGTTAGAGGGAACTTATATCCCAGCAAGCGGAGTATATGCGGTTCGATTACTTGTGCAAAATAACTGGTATGATGGTGTATGTAATGTAGGCTATAAACCAACATTTAAAGATCCAAATGACAAGCAATTATCCATCGAAGTCCATATATTAAACTTCGAAAAAAATATTTACGGTGAAGAAGTGCATGTCGCTTGGTATAAACGTATAAGAAGTGAACGAAAATTCGATGGGATTGAAGCTTTGAAAGCCCAAATCGAAAAGGATAAACAAGAAGCAATTGACTATTTTGGGGTCATTTCCGAAAGTTAGGAATGGCATTAGGAAACGTATACTCTGTATATAAGTTGATTTTCGTTACGACTGGGCGCCCCCAGGAAAGCGCCCAGACGGAACGGAAATCAACCCCACGTTATGAAGATGAGCATAAATCTACTTTAGCATTTGAATAGGCGCTTACGTTAACGCTTGCTTGACCTTTTGATTTATGGTAACATTCATAAGTGCATAATATGCTTAACCTTAGCTCGGTATATCGATGACTCCAACGTTTACTGTGCTAATGGGGATTAACAATTATTTAGGAGGTCCATACAAATGGCTATTTCAAAACAACGTAAAAACGAACTTATTGCTGAGTACCGTACTCACGAAAGTGACACTGGTTCTCCAGAAGTACAAGTTGCAGTATTAACAGAGGAAATTAACTCTCTAAATACTCACTTACGTACACACAAAAAAGATTTCCACTCTGAGCGTGGTCTTCTTAAAATGGTAGGTCGTCGTCGTCACCTATTAAAATATCTTCGTGAAACTGACGTACAACGTTACCGTGAACTAATCACTCGTTTAGGCTTACGTCGCTAATTGTCGAAAAGCGGGATTAATCCCGCTTTTTCTTTATGTTTATAAACATTAAGAAGGCAGTTAACTTTACTATTGCGAAAAAAAGCATATATATGACACGAATTTCAAGCAAAAAACTTTGTTTCAATCAAATACAGAAATAAATCCTAAATAAATTGGCAATAACTGAATTTAAATGTATGATTATTTGATGAAATATTTAGCATAGAACAAGCATTTTTGGTACACTTACTATTAGTACATACAGACGAAGTAAGTGTTTTTATAATAGAGAGGGGTTCATTGAATGAACGAAAAGAAAGTCTATTCCTATGAATGGGCTGGCCGTCCGCTTGTAATAGAAGTTGGACAGTTAGCAAAACAAGCAAATGGGGCCGTTTTAGTACGTTATGGTGATACATCTGTACTTTCAACAGCAACAATGTCAAAATCACCGAAACCACTTGATTTCTTCCCATTAACAGTAAACTACGAAGAACGTTTATACGCAGCAGGTAAAATTCCTGGTGGCTTTATTAAACGTGAAGGACGTCCATCTGAAAAAGCAATTTTAGCAAGCCGTTTAATCGACCGTCCGATTCGTCCGATGTTCCCAGACGGTTTCCGTAATGAAGTACAAGTAATTTCAATGGTCATGTCTAACGATCCGGATTGCACGTCTGAAATGGCTGCAATGGTTGGTTCATCATTAGCGCTAGCTATTTCAGATATTCCATTCGACGGACCGATTGCAGGTGTACAAGTTGGCTATATCGATGGTAAATTTATCGTGAACCCAACAGTGGAACAGTCTAATCAATCAACAATCCATTTATCTGTAGCTGGTAACAAGGATGCTATCAACATGGTTGAAGCTGGTGCACTAGAAGTACCAGAAGAAGTTATGCTTGAAGCCATTATGTTCGGTCATGAAGAAATCAAAAAAATTATTGCTTTCCAAGAGCAAATTGTTGCAGAAGTAGGGAAAGAAAAATTACCTGTAACATTATTTGAAATTGATGAAGCGATTCAAGCCGATATAAAAGCAGCTTGTGAGACTGACATGCATGATGCTATTCAAACTGCTGAAAAACATGCACGTGATGAGGCTATTAAAGCGGTAAAAGATCGTATTATTGCTTCTTATGAAGAGCAAGAAGCGGATGAAGTAACAATGAAGCAAGTTTATACAATTTTAGATAAAATGGTGAAAGACGAAGTACGTCGCCAAATTACAGAAGATAAAGTACGTCCAGATGGTCGTAAGTTAGACGAAATCCGTCCACTTTCTTCTGAGACTGGTCTATTACAACGTACTCACGGTTCAGCATTATTTACGCGTGGACAAACACAAGCCCTTTCTATTTGTACATTAGGTGCACTTGGGGATGTACAAATTATCGATGGTTTAGGTGTAGAAGAATCAAAACGCTTTATGCATCACTATAACTTCCCACAATTCTCTGTAGGGGAAACGGGCCCAATTCGTGGACCAGGTCGTCGTGAAATCGGTCATGGTGCATTAGGAGAGCGTGCTCTTGATGCGGTTATTCCAAATGAATCTGAATTCCCATATACAATCCGTTGTGTATCGGAAGTACTTGAATCAAACGGTTCTACATCTCAAGCTTCTATCTGTGCTTCAACGTTAGCGATGATGGATGCTGGTGTTCCATTAAAGGCACCTGTAGCAGGTATTGCAATGGGTCTTATTAAAAAAGGAGAACACTACTCTATTTTAACTGATATTCAAGGTATGGAAGACCACCTTGGAGATATGGACTTTAAAGTTGCAGGTACAGCTAAAGGTGTAACAGCACTTCAAATGGACATTAAAATTGATGGTTTATCACGCAATATTTTAGAAGAAGCATTAACACAAGCTAAAATTGGCCGTATGCACATTTTAGAATCAATGCTTGCTACTCTTGCAGAACCACGTGAAAAATTATCAACATTTGCTCCGAAAATTGTAATCGTGAAAATTAATCCTGATAAAATTCGCGATGTTATCGGACCTGGTGGTAAACAAATTAACAAAATTATTGAAGAAACTGGCGTAAAAATTGATACAGAGCAAGATGGTACAATTTACATCTCTTCTGCAGATGAAGAAATGAACGCTCGTGCAAAACAAATTATCGAAGACATTGTACGTGAAGCAAAAGTTGGTGAGTATTACTTATCAACAGTGAAACGTATTGAAAAATTCGGTGCGTTCTGTGAAATATTCCCTGGTAAAGACGGCTTACTTCACATCTCTGAAATTCAAGAGGAACGTACAAAACAAGTCGAAGATGTCTTAAAACTAGGCGATCAATTACTTGTAAAAGTTATTGAAATTGACAAGCAAGGTCGTGTGAATTTATCTCGTAAAGTAGTTATCCAAGAGGAAAAAGAACGCGCTGAGCAAGATAAATAATAAATTGTAGAAAAGGCTGCGTATAATGCGCAGCCTTTTTTAAATCAAATATAAGGAAACTGGTTCTATTTAAGATATCCATAAATTTAGGAATGCTTCACATTGCCTTTAATGTTGAACCAGAGATGAATTGGGGGAGATTTTTTGGTACAAGTACATACATGTCAGAATGGTGTGCGTATTGTGTCTGAGCAAATTGATCATGTAAGATCCGTTGCGCTAGGCATTTTTGTTAATGCAGGATCTCGTTATGAGTTACCTGAGGAAAATGGTATTACACATTTTATCGAGCATATGCTTTTTAAAGGGACAAAAACTCGAACAGCTCGCCAAATTGCTGAAGAATTTGACCGAATTGGTGGCGAGTTAAATGCTTTTACATCTAAGGAAAACACTTGTTATTATGCAAAGGTTTTAGACCATCATGCGGAGCTCGCCGTTACAATATTAGCGGATATGTTCTTTAATTCTACGTTTGCAGAGGAAGAATTAGAGAAGGAAAGACAAGTTGTACTAGAGGAAATACTAATGAGTGAAGACGCACCTGATGATGATGTTCATGAAAAGCTATGGGAAGTCATGTATCCAAAAGATGCACTTGGTCGTCCAATACTAGGAACTGCCGCTACTTTAAAAACGTTTACAGCAGATATGATCCGTAACTATATGGCTAAACATTATGGTCCAGAGTCAGTTGTTATTTCAATAGCAGGAAATATTTCTGCAAAGCTCATACAAACAATTGAAGACTTATTTGGCCACTATCAGCCATCTTCACTTGTAGTTGAGCCTGTGTTAACGAATCCTCATTTTTATCCTGGAGAGATTTCAAAAACTCGCGATACGGAGCAAGCGCATTTGGCCATTTCTTATCCAGCAATTGGTGTAAAGGATCCGGATATGTATAGCTTTATTGCACTTAATAATATTATTGGTGGTAATATGAGCTCTCGTTTGTTCCAAGAAGTACGTGAAGAACGTGGTTTAGCGTATTCAATATTTTCTTATCAATCTTGTTATGCTGATGTTGGCGCATTTACGATTTATGGTAGTACAAGTCGTCAGCAATTATCACAGCTTCAACATACAATTGATGCGACATTACTTGATATCGTAGCAGGCGGTGTGACAGAGGAAGAACTTATGAATGCGAAGGAACAGCTGAAGGGTAGTTTTGTTCTTGGTCTAGAGGGGACAGGTGCTCGTATGAATCGCAACGGTACAAGTGAGTTAGTGCATCGTAAACATCGTTCGGTTGATGAAGTATTAGCGTCCATCGATGCCGTATCAATGGAATCGGTCGATCGCTTAATAGCAAAAATCTTAAAAGCTGAGCCAGCCATTTCAATTATTGGCCCAGAAGCTTAATTGATATGGCGAATGATACGTTAGTCCATGTAGTAATTGATAAAAAATAGGTTGCCCTTTTTCGGTAACCTATTTTTTTTATTCTTTAAAAAACCTCTCTTGCTAAATATAAGGTAAGGCTTTGAAATAAAATAGAAATACCCATGCTTATAGGAATCAAAATAATTGTAAAAGTAATGAAGATGACTATTATCATTCGAAAATGACGCATCCGCTTTGCCTCGTCTAGATGATGGATTTAAAACTGAGCAAAGATGAATCGAAGGCTTTTCAAAGTATTTTTTATTTATATGAATTAGTTCCGCTGATATTTTGCTTACCTCCTCATTACTTCCTTTAAATAGCGCCAATCACTATCCCATATTTATAAACCTTTTTCTATGGGCTTGTCGAGTTGCGTCGCATTGAGCGTTTCAAGTATATGAAAATCGTCAAAAACTACACCGATGTCGTTTTATATCGGTAATTCATGTTCGACAACATCCTTGCCGAATAGCAAAATTTCGCACTATTATTTTTGGAAAAATATTGTTGTCGACTCCTCAGTACTGAAAAACGTACATCATTAAGAGAAAACCATTCATGCTTTTAAGTAAAGTATGAAGTTCAATAGTATTCATAAATAACTCCTACTTCCTCTTTTGTGAGCCAGTAGTCAAGACCGTTCTAACCGCTTACTGCATATACTCTTAAAAATGACGCAAAATTCCCGTATAGAAATTCTTGATTTCTTTCTGTAACAAAGCTTCCTTTTATTTACTGTTAAAAATTCCTTAAACTGGTAATATACTTGTGGTTGTTCAAATGGACTTGCACAAATTCCTCACATCACAAATTTGTATATATACACTATTTGCAAATGTGCTAGTAAATGCACATTTCAGACTTTGGGTAAGGGTCACGAATTGCAAAAACTCGGCATATATTGGGGTAACGGTTCAAGGAGGGAGATGAGGCATGCTACTATCAGAGATGGTGGATAAAGAGTTAATTCAAGTTGAGGGTGGCGTACACTTTGGCATATTGGCACATACGGAATGTCTATTAGATGTGCAAACAGGAAAGATTCATGGTTTTGAGATTGTAAAAGATAAATTGCCATTTCAGAAAAAGAAAGTGAAAGTAAGTGAAATGATACCTTGGCACGAAATTATACTAATAGGCGAAGATCGAATTTTATTTAACAAAACAACGACAGTACAGTCAGAATTTTTACAGTGAGGTGAGCTTTTGGAAAATGAAAAATGGCTTGTTATCGGTGAGGATCTAAGGTTAAAGGAATTAGCTACCATGCTAAGAAGCCCATCGAGAACTGTATTTTATAAAAGAACAACTGTTTGGAATGAAGAGTTGAATAAGCTTGTATTAGAATTCCAACCAAATAGAATTATTCTTCCTATTCTTCCACTAAAAATTGAAGTGGAACAGCTTTATGGGATATCTCAAGTTAAATTTTATACAGGGCGTTTAACGATGCATTGGAAGCAATTGCTTGAGAAAAATGAAACAAATTGCTATTTACAACAAGAATCATTTATTTGGCAAAATGCAAGATTAACAGCGGAGGGATTTATCGCCACATTTTACGGACTCGAGCAAAAATGTATTTACGGGCAAAACTTTACTATCGCAGGATTTGGGCGCACAGCCAAAATGCTCGCATCTTTACTCGTCAAGATGGGCGCTAATGTCCATATAGTAGCGCGTTCAGTTGTACAAGTGAGTGAAGCAAAGGCATATGGTTATAAAGCTACGGATTTAGATGACCGCCAATGGTCAATTAATGATGGGATTTTTGTCAATACGATCCCTGCTAAGTGGATTACTGAATCATTCCAAGAACATGTCCCGGCTGTACTATATGATTTGGCTTCAGAGCCTGGCTGTTTAGATATAGACGTTGAACAATTACAAACGTACGTGCTATTGCCATCATTACCTGGGAAATACTTTGCGCATGATGCAGCGACAATATTGTGCAAGGCAATAGAGGAGGAAGAAAATTGCTAACGGGGAAACGAATTGGTTTAGGTATTACGGCCTCCCACTGTACGTATGCGGACGTAGTACCGAAAATCCAAAACTTTATAGATGCAGGAGCAACAGTTGTTCCAATCATTACACACTCCGTTTTACATGCGGCTACGCGTTTTGGCACTGGCGAGGAGTGGATTGCCAAAATAGAGGAATTAACAGGAGAAAAGGTTGTTTCTTCTATTAAAGAGGCAGAACCATTTGGGCCATCCAATCCATTGGATGCGATGGTTATAGCTCCGATGACAGGGAATAGTATTAGTAAATTTGCAAATGCAGCAACAGATAGTCCGGTATTGATGGCTGCGAAGGCAACATTGCGTAACGGTTCGCCTGTTGTTCTAGGTATATCAACGAATGATGCACTTGGCTTAAATGGTATAAATATAATGAGGCTGTTAAATGCTAAAAACATTTATTTTATTCCATTTGGGCAGGACTCACCACATTCAAAACCAAATTCTTTGATTGCTGATTTTGATCAAATGGTCGCGACTGTTTATGAAGCGATTACGGAGAAAAAGCAATTACAGCCCCTGTTGGTACAATATTTAAAATAATTCTCGGATTACACACAATTTTCAGTATTTTTGTGATACAATAGCACACATTATGTAACTTGTATTCAAGGAGAGATGACAGATGACAAAGCAGTTAACAGTTGCTGTAGTTGGAGCAACAGGAGCAGTAGGCACAAAAATGATGGAACAACTAATTAAACGGAATTTTCCGATCGGAGATATTAAGTTTTTAGCTTCAGCACGTTCAGCAGGAAAACCAATCGAATTTAATGGAGAGACATATACAATTGAAGAAGCGACACCTGAAGCTTTTGAAGGCGTCAATGTCGCTTTATTCTCAGCTGGTGGTTCGGTATCAGCAGTGCTAGCGCCAGAAGCGGCAAAACGCGGTGCAGTAGTGATCGATAACACGAGCCATTTCCGCATGGATCCAGACGTACCATTAGTTGTTCCAGAAGTAAATCGAGGTGATCTTGCTAAGCATAAAGGGATTATTGCAAATCCAAACTGCTCTACGATTCAAATGATGGCTGCACTTGAACCTATTCGTCAAGCATTTGGCTTAACAAAAATTATTGTATCAACATATCAAGCAGTTTCAGGTGCAGGTGTTTCTGCTATTCAGGAATTAAAGGCACAAAGTGCAAATTGGGATGCAGGTAAGGATGTAGAAGCAAATATTTTACCTTCTGGTAGCGACAAACGTCATTATCCAATCGCTCGTAATGTCATTCCACAAATTGATAAATTTACAGACAATGGCTTTACATACGAAGAAATGAAAATGATTAATGAAACGAAGAAAATTATGCATTTACCAGAGCTAAAAGTAGCCGCAACTTGCGTTCGCGTGCCAGTCGTTTCAGGACACTCTGAATCTGTTTATCTTGAAGTAGAAAAAGAAGCAACAGTACAGGGAATTTTTGAAGTATTACGCAATGCGCCTGGTGTCGTATTACAAGATGATATCGCAACACAAACTTACCCAATGCCTATTTATGCAGAAGGGGAAGACGCTACTTTTGTAGGCCGTATCCGTCAAGATTTAGACAATAAAAAAGGATTCCACATATGGATCGTTTCTGACAATCTTTTGAAAGGCGCTGCATTGAACTCTATTCAAATTGCTGAAGCAATGCTAGAGGATAACTTACTATAAGAGGGGTGTAAGGATGAATTTAGGTCGAATTGGAACGGCGATGATTACGCCGTTCAAAGAAGATGGCACGATTAATTATCCAGAACTAGAACGTATTATTAATCATTTGATTAATAATGGTACAGATTGTATTGTCGCATGTGGCACAACCTCTGAAAATCCAACTATGTCCACAGAAGAAAAAATTGAAGTTGTACGCTTTACAGTAGAGAAAGTGGCAGGTCGTGTACCGGTTATTGCAGGTACAGGAGATAACGAAACGGCTTACTCTATAGCAATGACGCACAAGGCTGAAGAAAATGGCGCAAATGGTATCATGCTTGTAGCACCATATTATAATAAGCCAAATCAACGCGGTATTTTTGCGCATTTTGAAACGATTGCAAAAGAAACAAGTTTACCTGTCATGCTTTATAACGTGCCAGGACGTACAGGCGTCAATATTGCATATGAAACTTCTGTTGCTTTAAGTAGAATTTCTAATATTGCCTGGATAAAAGAAGCGAGTGGCAATTTAGATCAAATGGGCGATATTATTGAGAATGTTGATTCAGATGATAATTTCTTAGTGTATAGTGGGGATGATGGTTTAACACTCCCACTACTAGCAATCGGCGGAGCAGGAATTATTTCAGTTGCTGCCCATGTTGTAGGGAATGATATGCAATTAATGATTAAAGCGTTTGAAGAAGGAAATCACGAGCTAGCAGCCAAAATTCACCGAGCATTATTACCACTTGTACGTGCGTTGTTCGCACAGCCAAACCCATCGCCGGTAAAATACGCGATGACCAAATTAGGCTTTGATACACTTAATGTTCGTTTACCAATGATGGAAATGACAGATGAAGAAAAAGCAAACTTTGACCGAATTTGGGATACGTATCAAGAAAAAGCGAGAAGCTTTAGAGAAATAAGTACCTTTAGTTAATTTGTAATTAAAGCTAAATAGTAAATATCCTCAGACCGTAGACAAACTCGAAATTTTTAGTTTGTTTATGGTCTTTTTCTTTTGGATATTTCGTAGATGGGTGAGACACTTTCCCTAAAAAAATATAGAGTATCCGCCCAATTAGGATAACTGCTTAGGGATGACTGATATTCTCTCAGGTAGGAATCCAAAATCTATCAAGGTATTTGGATCTATTTTTATAGTCAACGATTTATTTATATGGAAGAAGAAAAAATATTACTGAAAAAGGCTTTAACCGCACTATATCCCAATCTACAAAAGCTCACTTCGCTTTTTTTATATAAAATTAAACCTTTCAAGATGCTACATCCTCCTACTACTTTCCATCTATTAGAAATAAAATTAGCAATAAATTTCTGTTTCTATCATGAAAGATGCATTTTTAATTTGTGAAAAACCTTTGCAAACCTTATAATAAATCTTAAGTGGTTGCTGTTCGGGATATTTTTTAGGAGGAAATAAATTGACAAAAAAGAGAAATGAACTAATTCGTATCATCCCACTTGGTGGCGTTGGCGAAATTGGGAAAGCAATGTACGTAGTAGAAATCGACGAAGAGCTATTTGTAGTGGATAGCGGTTTGATGTTCCCTGAAGATGAAATGCTGGGCATTGATATCGTAATTCCAGATATTACGTATTTAGAAGAAAATAAAGAGCGTGTGAAAGGGATTTTCTTAACACATGGTCATGAAGATGCAATTGGCTCAATTGCTTATGTATTACAAAAAGTGAAAGCACCAGTGTACGGATCAAAATTAACAATTGCACTTGCAAAGGAACATTTAAAGGAATTGCCTGCACCACATCAGGTGAAATTCTTTGAGGTTACGAACCGTAGTCGTATGAATTTTAACTCCACGTATGTGACATTCTTCCATACAACACATAGTATTCCCGATTCGTTAGGAGTAGTGTTCCATACATCTGAAGGAGCAATTGTTCATACAGGTGAGTTTAAATTCGATCAATCCGCGACAGGTAAATTTAAGCCTGATTTAGCAAAAATGGCTCAGCTAGGAGAAGAAGGCGTCTTTATGCTGCTATCTGAGTCGAGTGAAGCTGAGCGACCAGGTTATACGACATCTGAGATTGTGATTGAAGAGCAATTATCAAAAACATTCCATTCAGCACCAGGTCGTATTTTAGTTGCTGTTTATGCATCGAATTTTATTCGTATACAACAAGTATTGACACAAGCTCAAAAGTCGTTCCGTAAAGTAGTTATTGTAGGAAAACCTTTAGAAAAAGCTGTGGATTTAGGTGCAAATCTAGGTTACTTAACAGTAGAAGAAGATACAATCATCCCTATCTCAGAAATGCAAAAGTATCAAGATGATGAGATTATTATTATCGCTACAGGTAATAAAGGGGAGCCGCTTGATGCATTAGAGAAAATTGTTCGCAAACATCACCGAGACATTAAAATTAAAAAGAACGATACAGTATTAATTACATTCACACCGTCTCCTGGTATGGAAGTACAGATGGCAAATACGATGAACTCGATCGCAAAAGCAGGTGCTGAAATTCTCACATCAAGCAAAAATGTACATGTATCGGGTCACGGTAGCCAAGAAGATTTAAAGTTAATGCTAAACTTAATGCAACCAAAGTACTTTATCCCTGTGCAAGGTGAGTACCGCATGCTTATTGCTCACTCTAAGCTTGCTCAACAGCTAGGTATGCAAAAATCACAAATTTTTATCGCCGATAAAGGGGATATTGTAGAATATAAAAATGGTAAAATGCGAATGAGTGGCCGTGTACAAGCTGGTAATGTTTTAATAGACGGTATCGGTGTAGGTGATGTAGGGAACATAGTACTTCGCGATCGTAAGTTATTATCGCAGGATGGTATTTTCATTGTTGTCGTTACATTAAACCGTGCTCAAAAGAAAATTGCATCTGGTCCAGAAATTTTATCGCGTGGTTTTGTATATGTACGCGAATCGGAAGAATTAATGGTGGAAGCTTCTGATATTGCTAAAAATGTTATTGAAAAATATGTTGGTAAAGATACATTTGAATGGACAAACATTAAACAAGAAATTCGAGATACACTGAATACGTATTTATTCCAAAAAACGAAGCGCCGCCCAATGATTATCCCAATCATTATGGAATATTAAAAATGAAAGATCATCGTTGATTGAAAAAGGATTTTCTAACCGAATGTAAACGGTGGAAAATCCTTTTTTGCCTCAATTCGTAAAGTTAGGTATCGCATTTATTGTAATATATGCCATGTATAATAAGTTGATCTTCGTTACGGCTGGGCGACTCCTTGGGGATCAGCGGACGTCCTTAGGAAGCTTTGCTCTGCGTGAAAGCGAAGCGACAGCTACAAAGCGCCTAGCCGGAACGGAAATTACCACAACGTTATGGTGATGATTTTTTTGGAATAATCAAGTTCTACATGTTATTATTTGCTAAATATTAAAGAATGGATTGCAAAAGAAGGTGAAATAGATGGCGACTAGTAAGAAAAGAAAAGTCACGAAAGGAAAAGCGACGACAGAGAAAAAAGAAATGCATCCGCTTATGTATGAAATTTTAGGTCTTATCTTAATTGCATTTGCGGTTATTATGATTTTTGAATATGGCATGATTGGCCGTGTTTTACAAACGATTACGATGTTTCTTTTTGGGAATTTACATTTTGCTGTGCCTTTTATGCTTATTTTTGTTGCGGTGTTACTGATGATTGGGCGTAAAAAAATAAGCATTTATGATCGTGTCATATTAGGTATGCTCCTAATTGTTATGAGTTTAACAATTTTTAGTCATGGCATATTATTTGAACAATTATCAAAATCCGGTGGATTATTATCAGACTCTGTTTTGCGAGAATCTTGGCGAATTTTAATTAATTCTGAGGGTATCATCAATCGAAGTAATGCACTTGGCGGCGGAATGGTGGGTGCACTGTTATTTAGTGCGCTACATGTTTTATTTGAGGCGGCAGGTGCGAAAGTCGTTGCATGGGTTATTTTCTTTATCGGATTAATTTTAGTAACAGGAAAGGCACTTGTTCCATATTTAGCGAAAAAAATGCCCGACCTTTTTGGCAAATGGCAGAAGAAACATCGTGATAAGAAAAAGAATATGCCGAAAAAACCTACTAATCGCCGTTCAAAAGTAGAAAGAAAAGATGAAATTGCGGCCGTTGATCAGGAGCCTGAAGTACAAGAGGAAGAGGAGATTTCTCATGAGCCAATCATCTCTGCTTTTACTCAAAATGTGTCTCATGAACGAGAGTCATTTGCAATGGCAGAAAATGAAGACATTGAACATGGTGCGATTGTTGATGATGTTCATATTGAAGGCGCAGATGCTGTGGAAAATGCAGACTACCAACTTCCTTCTTACAATTTATTGCAATTACCGCCACAGCATGACCAAAGTGGCGAATATTCGGTCATACAGGCAAATGCGAAAAAGCTAGAACAAACGTTGCAAAGCTTTGGTGTAAAGGCAAAAGTTACACAGGTTCATTTAGGTCCGGCTGTAACAAAGTACGAGATATTACCGGATGTAGGTGTGAAAGTAAGTAAAATTGTAAACTTACAGGATGACCTTGCCTTAGCACTTGCTGCGAAGGATATTCGTATGGAAGCACCTATTCCTGGGAAGTCAGCGATTGGCATTGAAGTACCAAATAGTGAGGTAGCTATTGTTACACTCCGGGAAGTGTTAGAGTCTAAGGATGGTGCAAAGCCAGAAGCATTATTGCAAGTTGCATTTGGTCGTGATATTACTGGACAAGCAGTACTTGCTGAGCTCAATAAAATGCCACATTTACTTGTTGCGGGTTCGACGGGTAGTGGGAAAAGTGTGTGTATAAATGGTATTGTCGTATCAATCCTGATGCGTACAAAACCACATGAGGTTAAGCTGATGATGATTGACCCGAAAATGGTGGAGTTAAATGTTTATAACGGTATTCCACATCTACTGGCACCAGTTGTTACGGATGCACGTAAAGCGTCTCAGGCGTTGAAGAAAGTTGTGGCAGAAATGGAACGCCGCTACGATCTATTTTCACATACAGGTACCCGTAATATCGAAGGTTACAATAGTCATGTACAAAAAGTAAATGAGCAAACAGATGAAAAACACCCTAAATTACCTTATATTGTCGTAATTGTAGATGAGTTAGCAGACTTAATGATGGTTGCCTCAAGTGATGTAGAGGATTCTATTACACGTTTAGCACAAATGGCACGTGCAGCGGGGATTCATTTAATAATTGCGACTCAACGACCAAGTGTAGATGTGTTGACAGGTGTTATTAAAGCAAACATTCCTTCGCGCATTGCCTTTGCAGTGTCGTCTGCAATCGATTCTAGAACGATTTTAGATATGGGTGGAGCCGAGCGTTTACTCGGTCGAGGAGATATGCTGTTTTTACCAGCTGGTGCATCTAAACCAAAACGTGTGCAAGGTGCTTTTTTATCAGATCAGGAAGTTGAGTCAGTTGTTAACTTTGTTATAGAACAGCAAAAGGCACAATATCAGGAGGAAATGATTCCGACCGATGAAGAGACAATTTTAGAGGAAACGGATGAATTATTTGATGAGGCTGTACAGTTAGTTGTTAGTATGCAGACGGCATCTGTTTCGATGTTGCAACGCCGTTTCCGTATCGGTTATTCGAGAGCTGCTCGCATTGTCGATCAAATGGAACAACGCGGTATTGTCGGGCCTTCAGAGGGTAGTAAACCTCGACAAGTGCTCATTCATCAATACGATAATTAGTACCATAGTAACGTTAAAAAATTGAACAATGTTGTATACATCTAGTAGGCCCAAATTCATTTAAAAATTCGAAAGCAATTACATTAAGTGTAATTGCTTTCAGTCTATAAAAATGTTATATTTATGAACGATTAGTAGGAATGTTGTACATCAGATGTCTGATCTCTGATTTTGGTGGTGATATATGTGACTATTAAAGCAGATCATCGTCATCTCTATCTTCAAGTAATTGATCGTTTAAAGTCTGACATTGAAAAAGGCGTTTTTAAAGAAAATGAAAAACTGCCTTCAGAGTTTGAATTATCGAAATCACTAGGAGTCAGTCGAGCAACGCTTAGAGAAGCGCTACGACTGTTGGAAGAGGAAAATGTGATTGTGCGTCGACATGGGGTGGGCACATTTGTAAACCCTAAGCCGTTGTTTACATCAGGCATCGAGCATTTATCGAGCATTTCTTCTATGATCGAGGTGGCGGGTATGGAACCCGGTTCCCGCTTTTTAAAAGCGACGGAAAGCATACCTGCTGAGGAAGATTTAAAACGCTTCCAGTGTGATGGCGAGGATAAAATACTCACAATTGAACGTGTCAGAACAGCGGATGGTGAGCCGGTAGTTTACTGCATAGACAGATTACCAGCGAGCTTCCTGCCAACTGACTTTGTAGAAAAAAAAGAAGTTTCACTTTTCTCTGCACTTGAACAATCCGGTAAAATTCATGTTGCCTATGCTGTTACATATATTGATCCAATCGGGTACCATGAGCAAGCTTCACCGATTTTAAATTGCGGGCGTGAAACAGCTCTTTTAGTATTAAAGCAGTTGCATTACGATGATCACGATCAAGTAGTGCTGTATTCAAAAAATTATTTCCGAGCTGATAAATTCAGCTTCCATGTAGTTCGTAAACGGGTGTAGAACATTTCTAAATTTTTTTCCTGCTAATTACAATACCTTTGGGGGGTTAACAAAATGAAAAAACGTAAAATGGGCTTAGTATTATCATCAGTTTTAGCTGCAAGTGCAATCTTAGGTGCATGTGGTACGAAAGACGAAGAAAAACCTGCAAAAGAAAATGAAAACGCTTCATCTGGCGAAAGTAACAAAGAAGATGCGTTCTCAGTCGCAATGGTAACTGACGTAGGTGGCGTTGATGATAAATCATTCAACCAATCTGCTTGGGAAGGTGTTCAAGCTTACGGTAAAGAAAATAACCTAAAAGAAGGTAATGGCGGCTTCGCTTACTTACAATCAAAATCAGACGCTGACTATGAATCAAATTTAAACGCATTATTACGTCGTGACTTTAATTTAGTTTTTGGTATTGGTTATTTGATGGAAGATGCTATGACTGCAATAGCTGAAGAAAATCCAGATAAAAAGTTCGCAATCGTTGACGCTTCAGTAAAAGCAGACAACGTAGCATCTATTATGTTCAAAGAGCAAGAAGGTGCCTTCTTAGCTGGTGTAGCTGCTGCGAAAATGACTAAAACAGGAAAAATCGGCTTCGTTGGCGGAGGAGATATTCCTGTTATTAATCGCTTTGAAGCAGGCTTCGTTGAAGGGGCTAAAACAGTAAATCCGGATATTGATATTCAAAGTAGATATACTGGCGCATTTGATAAAGCTGATCTTGGTAAAATGACAGCTAACAGCATGTATTCTTCAGGCGTAGATATTATCTTCCACGCTGCTGGTGCAACTGGTAACGGTGTATTCTCTGAGGCAAAGGAACGTAAGAAAAAAGATCCTAAAGCAAATGTATGGGTAATTGGTGTAGATGCTGACCAATACGAAGAGGGTAAAGTAGATGATAAAACAAACGTTACTTTAACTTCTATGTTAAAAGGTGTTAACGCAGCAGTTATAGATATTTCAAATAAAGCTAAAAATGGTGAATTCCCTGGTGGCAAAACACTTACTTATGGTTTAGCTGAAGACGGCGTGAAACTTGCAGATTCTCGCGGTGCAATCCCAGCGGATGTTCAAACTGTCATTGATGAATATAAAGAAAAAATTGCTAAAGGTGAAATTAAAGTTCCGGAAAAAGTGAAAAAATAATTCATCTTTTGATCATCATAAGGGACTTTAAAAAGGCCCTTATGATGATTTTTCAATCTATCGTTATATTTCGACTATTTGTAATACTTTATTTGATTCTATTTATTTACCATAGAGGTAGTAATTTTTCTATGAGTTTATCGTAAGAATAGTAATGATGGGAACAAGTTAATAGAAGAAAGGTTTCTAACGATGGCCTTTCCTGTATTAATTTATCTTCATTCAGAAGAATATCTACCTCTATTAGTGGGACAAAATATGCGTGAATTTTTGTTAATAGGGTACATAATGCCACTGAGCGAAGATGAAACCTCTGGCTGAGGTCATTGCTGTCGATGTGAAAAAATGTTGACCTAACAGTGGCTACGGCTAGTATTATTAGTTTGTCTCAAACAAATCTAAATAGTCTCAAAAACTGGACGGATTATTTATCTGTGCGAAATCGGAGTGTTAACGATGCGTCGGCAACACATGTTTTCTGTAGCGAAAGTAAGGCGACGCCACAATTACGCCGAGGCGAAATTGATAAAAGTGCCTATTAAAGGAGTGACGAAATTGGAATACGTGATTGAGATGCTAGGAATCCGAAAAGAATTCGGTGATTTCGTGGCGAATAATAACATCACCCTTCAACTGAAAAAAGGCGAAATTCATGCATTACTAGGTGAAAATGGTGCAGGTAAATCGACTTTAATGAACGTCCTTTTTGGTTTGTATCAACCAGAGGGCGGCGAAATTCGAGTTCGTGGGAAGGCTGTTAAAATTACAAATCCGAATGTGGCCAATGATCTAGGGATTGGTATGGTGCATCAACACTTTATGTTGGTGGAAAATTTTACTGTAACAGAGAATATTATTTTAGGTTCTGAGCCTACTAAAATGGGTGTTATTAATATTAAAGATGCGGCAAAGAAAGTACAGGAACTTTCCGAAAAGTATGGTTTAGATGTTGATCCATATGCCAAAATCGAGAATATTACAGTAGGGATGCAACAGCGTGTTGAAATTTTAAAGACATTATACCGCGGTGCAGAAATTTTAATCTTTGACGAACCTACGGCATCTTTAACACCACAGGAGATTACAGAGCTTATTCAAATAATGCGCCGTTTAATTGCAGAGGGCAAATCCATTATTTTGATTACCCATAAGTTAAAAGAAATTATGGAAGTCTCTGACCGTGTGACGATTATCAGAAAAGGGGAAGGGATTGGAACAGTTACAACTGCTGAAACAAATCCTAACCAATTAGCTGAAATGATGGTTGGTCGCCAAGTCGAATTTAAAACAGAAAAAACAGAAGCAAATCCAACTGATGAAGTACTTGCAATTGAAAACTTGATTGTTACAGACTATCGTAATATCGATAAAGTAAAAGGGTTGAACTTAAAAGTACGTAAAGGTGAAATTGTTGGTATTGCGGGTATCGATGGAAACGGACAATCTGAGTTAATCGAGGCCATAACGGGTCTACGTAAAATTAAAAGTGGTAACGTTAGATTAAATGGCAAAGATATAACAAATATGAAACCTCGAAAAATTACGGAGGAAGGCGTTGGGCATATCCCACAAGACCGTCATAAACACGGTTTAGTATTAGATTTCCCAATTGGCCATAATATCGCACTGCAAACATATTACCAGTCTCCAATCGCTAAGGGCTTTGTTATGGACTACAAGAAAGTGTCTGAAAAAGCACGCCAAATTATTGAAGAATATGATGTTCGTACTGGTAATGGTGAAATGACACCGGCTCGTGCCCTTTCAGGTGGTAACCAGCAAAAAGCGATTATCGGTCGTGAAATTGATCGTAATCCTGATTTATTGATCGCAGCATTACCAACACGTGGTCTTGACGTAGGGGCAATTGAATTTATTCACGCACGCCTTATTGAGCAACGTGATAAAGGAAAAGCAGTACTGTTAATTTCATTTGAATTAGATGAAGTCATGAATGTTTCGGATCGTATCGCTGTTATTTATGATGGTCAAATTGTGGATGAGTTAAATCCAAAAGAAACAACAGAACAAGAGCTAGGCCTATTAATGGCAGGGCAAAGTAGTAAAAATAACATGAATGGTGCGAAGGAGGGGAACGACTAATGTCAAATCGTGTCATTAATATACTCGTTCCTATTATCTCTATCATTATCGGTTTAATTGTTGGTGCTATCGTTATGGTAGTTAGCGGCTATGACCCAGTACAAGGTTATAGCGCCCTATGGACAGGTATTTTTGGAGATTCATATTCAATTGGGAACACAATCCGTCAAATAACACCGTACATATTGGCGGGTCTTGCGGTAGCATTTGCCTTCCGCACAGGTTTATTCAACATCGGTGTTGAAGGTCAGCTAATTTTAGGTTGGCTAGCAGCAGCTTGGGTCGGATCTGCATTTGATCTACCTAAAATCATTCACTTACCATTAGCATTACTTGCTGCAGCAGCTGCAGGTGCATTTTGGGCCTTTATTGCAGGTTTCTTAAAAGCGAAATTTAAAGTTCACGAAGTTATTGCGACAATTATGTTAAACTACACTGCGCTTTATATTGCGAATGCGGTGATTAAAAACTTGTCTGACGGTGGCTTTAAAACAGAACGAGTTCATGAATCAGCTTCTTTACGTTCTCCGTTTTTAAGAGAGCTTACAGACAATTCAAGTCTTCACTATGGCATCATTGTTGCACTGTTAATGGTAATAGTTATGTGGTTCATTTTAGAAAAAACAACACGCGGATATGAGCTTAAAGCGGTAGGCTTTAATAAGCATGCTGCAGATTATGCTGGTATGAGCGTCAACAAAAACATTATTTTAGCTATGACGATTTCAGGTATGTTCGCAGGTCTTGGTGGTGCTATGGAGGCACTAGGTACTTTCGGAAACGCTTCTATTAAACCAGGCTTTACAGGTATTGGTTTCGATGGGATCGCTGTTGCCTTACTTGGTGCCAACACGCCACTAGGGGTAGTATTCGGGGCTTCATTATTTGGGTCACTTAAATACGGAGCGCTAAATATGCCGAATGCTGCAGGTATTCCAGAGGAAATCGTGTCGATTATTATCGCGTTAATTATTTTCTTCGTGGCATCAGGCTATATTATACGAGTAGCATTACAAAAGTTGAGCAAGAAAAAGGAGGGACAATAACATGGGCTTTTTAGAAATGTTATATTTCATCATCCCTTCGGCGATTCTTTATGCAACACCTTTAATTTTTACTGCAATCGGTGGTGTATTCTCTGAACGTTCTGGTGTAGTAAACATCGGATTAGAAGGTTTAATGATTGTTGGTGCATTTGTTGGTATTTATGTAAACTTAGAATATGCTTCAACATTCGGTTCAGCAACAATTTGGATGGCAATGCTGGCAGCTTTCATTATTGGGGGAATCTTTTCACTTCTTCATGCAGTTGCGTCTATTTCCTTCCGTGCCGATCAAACAGTATCGGGGGTTGCTATCAACTTATTAGGTTTAGCAGTATCCGTATTCTTGGTAAAAATGATTTATGATAAAGGTCAAACAGATATGATTGACCAAACCCATGCAATAAATCGTTTCGCTATCCCTTATTTAGAGGACATACCGTTCTTAGGTCCATTATTATTCCAAAATGTATACAGTACATCTATATTAGCTTTTGCAGTAGCTTTTGGGGCATGGTTTATCATTTATAAAACACCATTTGGATTACGTTTACGCGCTGTTGGTGAACATCCAATGGCTGCAGATACAATGGGTGTAAACGTTAATAGAATGCGCTATATTGCTGTTGTCATCTCTGGAGCATTAGGTGGTCTTGGTGGAGCAGTATACGCGCAATCAATAGCAGGCAATTTCTCACATGCAACAATTGCTGGTCAAGGCTTTATGGCCATTGCTGCAATGATTTTTGGGAAATGGCATCCGATCGGTGCATTAGGTGCAGCTTTATTCTTTGGAGTAGCACAAACATTAAGTGTTGCAGGAAGCACAATTCCTTACGTTCAAAACATTCCTGCTGTATACCTACAAATTTTACCGTACGTATTAACAATTCTTGCATTAGCAGGATTTATCGGTAAAGCAAATGCACCAAAAGCTAGTGGTCAACCTTATATTAAGGGGAAACGCTAAAAAACAATTGTTTACACGAAAGACTGGGCGAAAATGCTCAGTCTTTTTCCTTGTACATAGCTCAAGTGTTTGGGAAAATAATGGTTGTAGGTTGATCTTTATTTGCTAGTATAAACAGGTTCATCAACCAACCAAATGTAATTTCACACATTTCATATACATACTTTGGATTCTTTTTGCAATTATAGACAATAGACATGTATAGTATGTGTAGTACTTTGTTATATTAAGAAAGATAAGGAGGGTTCTATATATGTTTAAAACAATCCCTTTTGCAAAAGGTGTCAATTTGCATATTCGACAAACGACCCAATTTAAAACCGTAAATTTTTCAATTAAATGGAGAAGAGCATTAACGGCTACAAATGCGTCTGAACGCACAGTGTTAACAAATGTATTGCAACACAGCAATGCTAAATATAAGACAACAGCTGCATTCCGAGGTTTCTTGGATGACTTGTATGGCACAGTGCTTTATTTTGATACATCTAAACGTGGTAATGAGCATACAGTGCTGATGAATGTAGAAACCGTTAACGATCATTATTTGGCAAATACAAGTGTTTTAAACGAGGTACTTGGTTTATTGCATACAGCAATCTTTGAACCGAATATAGAAAACGGTGTATTTAAAGAATCGATTGTAGAGCGTGAAAAGAAAACAGTCATTCAACGTATCGAGTCTATTTTTGACGATAAATCTCGATTTGCGCAGCAACGTATTCAACAGATTTTACGTCCAAATGAACCGGCCTCTATTTCTGCTAACGGAACTGTTGAGGATATTCAAAAAATTACCCCTGCCTCATTGTTTGAAGCATATCAATCCATGCTTACTAACGATAAAATAGATATTTATGTCGCGGGTGATATCAATGAAGAAGAAATCGTAGCGAAACTAAAAGAAGCGCTACCATTTAATGATCGTACACCTGAAGAAGTTCCTGCTGTGCTTCCGCAACAGCATCCACAAAATGATTATGTACGTGAGCAACAAGATATGAAGCAAGGAAAGCTGCATATTGGCTTTAGTACACCAGTACGATTTGGTGACCCTGATTTCCCTAAAATGCAAATTTTTAACGGCGTGTTTGGGGGCTATCCTCATGCCAAATTATTTATGAATGTTCGTGAAAAGGAAAGTTTAGCTTACTATGCGTCTAGCTCCTATGCATCACATTATGGCTTAGTCTTTGTTGTGTCTGGGATTGAACCAAAGAATGAAGAAAAAGCGCTATCACTAATTAAAGAACAAATTTCTGTTATGCAAGCAGGCGACATTACTGATTTAGAATTAGAGCAAACAAAGGCAATGCTGACGAATCAGCTAAAAGAGTCATTGGATTCTGCCCGAGGACAAATAGAAATTTTTGACCAGTATAAAGATTTACCCGAGGAGTTCTCTGTTGAAGCTTGGGCAAATAAATGGAAAGCTGTAACGAGAGAAGATATCGTTGAAATGGCGAAGCAAATTCAGCTAGAAGCGGTCTATTTCTTATGTGGGAAGGAGCAAGCCGCACAATGAAGACAATTGAATTCAAACAATTAGATGAAACATTGTATTATGAAAAATTAGAGAATGGCTTAGATGTCTATATTTTACCGAAAAAGGGCTATTCCAAAACATATGTGACGTTCACAACTAAGTACGGTTCTGTTGATCGTACATTTGTGCCGCTTGGAGAGACGGAAAGCATTACAGTCCCAGATGGCATTGCTCACTTTTTAGAGCATAAAATGTTTGAAAAAGAAGATGGAGATGTATTTCAAAAGTTTAGTGAATTCGGCGCTTCAGCAAATGCCTTTACATCATTTACCCGTACGGCGTATTTATTTTCTTCGACGGACAATATTTATAAAAGCACAGAAACATTATTAAATTTTGTGCAAGAGCCTTACTTTACGGAAGCAACAGTGAATAAGGAAAAAGGCATTATTGGTCAGGAAATTACGATGTACGATGATCAGCCAGATTGGCGCTTGTATTTTGGTACGATCGAAAATATGTATCATAATCACCCAGTAAAAATTGATATCGCTGGGACAATCGAGACGATTGATGGCATTACTGCGGACCACTTATATACGTGCTACAATACGTTCTATCATCCGTCCAATATGTTATTGTTTGTTATTGGTGCTGTAGACCCTAATGAAATGATGACGTTTATTCGTGACAATCAAGGTAAAAAAGAATTCACTGAACCAACACCTATACAACGCTACTTTGATAAAGAACCGACTGAGGTTGCTATCAAAGAGCGTGAGTTGCGTATGGATGTACAAAAGCCAAAGATTTATATCGGCTTAAAAGCAAAAGAAACAAATCTTTCAGGTCGCGATATGTTAAAACATGAGCTATCTGTTCAAATTGCTCTTGAACTTATTTTCGGACGTACATCTGAATTTTATGAGCGCATCTATGAAAATGGCTTAATTGATGAAACGTATGCATTTGATTTCACGTTAGAAAATGGCTTTGGTTTTGCTATGATTGGCTCGGATTCTACAGAACCGGCTGCATTAGAGAAAGCTATTAAAGAAGAATTAGCAAAGTATGATGGAAATGCACACTTTGAAAGTGCCGATTTAGAACGAGTGAAACGTAAAAAAATTGGTTTCTTCCTACGTGCGCTGAACTCTATTGAATTTATCGCCAACCAATTTACACGTTATTCGTTTAATGAGATGAATTTATTCGATGTTGTACCTGTGCTAGAAGAATTAACGATTGAAGATTTGAAAAAAGCATTTTCTTCAATTCAAGGTGAATCTCAACAAACCGTCTTTAAAATTTTACCTACAGAGAAGGGTGAACAGTGAAAAAGTTTACCCTCGTATTAGGTGCATCAGGTGAGATTGGTCGTGCTATTTGTCAGAGTCTGGCAGAAGACGGCTGGTCCATCTACATACACTTTTCAAACAATGAAAAAGCGGCGCAGGCTTTATACCACTCTCTTTCAGAAAATTTCCCTGCACAGGAATTTATGCTTGTACAAGGAGATTTTTCGAAAGCATCTGGCGCACAATTACTAGCAGCGCAAATTTTTAATGTGCAAGCGATTGTCTTTGCAAATGGTCAGGCGCATTATTCTCTACTTGAAGATACTACTGTGGAGGATATGGATGCATTATGGCGTGTCCATGTGCAAAACCCAATGCGTCTGACGGCATTGCTGTCATCAAAGCTTCGTGCTCATGATGTCAGCTATGTACTTTTTATCGGTTCAATTTGGGGAGAGGCGGGATCGGCTGGTGAAGCTCTTTACGCAGCTGTGAAGGGTGCCCAACATGCTTTTGTAAAGTCATATGCGAAAGAAGCGGCACTGTCACGTATTCGTGTTAATGCCATTGCACCTGGCTTTATAAATACCTCGATGAACAGTCATTTAAGTGAAGAGGAGCTTGACTATATTTTAGAAGACATTCCGCTAGGGATAGCTGGACAAACAACGGATGTTGCTAAAATGGTGCGTTTTTACCTTTCTGGAAATGCAGATTATGTAACGGGACAAGTAATTCGATTAAACGGTGGTTGGTACATATAATGTTCTTTTTTTGCACATACTACATGTGTAAAGGAGGAGGAACAGTATGACTATCTTAGAGAACTGGCATAAATGGACATCGTTTTTAGGTCAAAATGTTATGCGAGCAGAATCTAGCGGTGTGCCATCGCAAATGATTCAACAAGCTGCTGTACAAATTGGAGAATATTTGGCGACAAATGTCGATCCTAAAAATGAACAAGAACGAGTGCTGTCGGATTTATGGGGCGTTGCCTCTGAAGAAGAAAAACACGCACTGGCGAATTGTGTCGTTAAACTTGTGCAAAATAAACCTGTACAGTAAAAAAAGAGGAGAGCGATCTCCTCTTTTTTTTCTATATAAAAAAGCAATTTCTGCATAGAAAAGGGAACGTATGTAAGCCTATTTAGGATGTTCAAAAAAAAAATAGTAAGTTTTTAAAAATAACGCTATAATTCCATGTATTCTAACTTTCCATTACATAAAAAATCAGCTATGATGGAACTTATAAGGGATTTTTTACGTTAACTAATAGGAAGGGAACGAGTGTGTTTGAGCGATTGGTACTTTGAATATGAAATTCAGGTGAATCGCCCTGGATTATTAGGAGATATTGCTTCACTTTTAGGGATGCTTCGTGTCAATATTATTTCAATAAATGGTGTCGATGAGGATCGACGTGGTATGTTAGTGCATACAGACAACGATGAGACAATTGAGCGTTTTCGTACAATTGTTTCGACAATGGAACATATTAACGTTACCAAATTTCGACAACCTAAACTCCGTGATCGTTTAGCTATAAGGCACGGTCATTATATTCCTCGAGATGCAGATGAAAAAAATACCTTCCGCTTCGTCCGAGATGAACTTGGTATTTTAGTTGACTTTATGGCTGAGTTATTTAAAAAAGAAGGACATAAGCTAATAGGAATACGTGGAATGCCTCGTGTTGGAAAAACTGAATCGATTGTAGCGGCTAGTGTATGTGCCAATAAAAAGTGGATTTTTTTATCATCTACAATGATTAAGCAGACTGTTCGCAATAAACTCGCTGGTGATGAATTCAGTGACAATAATATTTTTATATTAGATGGCATTGTAACACGTCGTTCATCTGATGAGCGTCATTTACAACTAGTGCGTGAAATGATGAATATGCCTTCCATAAAGGTCGTCGAGCATCCAGACATGTTTGTTCAGCATTCAGATTATAGGATAGAGGATTTTGATTATATCATTGAATTACGTCATCACCCAGATGAAGAAATTACGTATGAGATAATGGAAAAAAACCATATGATGTCCGAATCCAATTCATTTGGAGGATTTTAGGATTTAATTTTTAAATTGATGTTAAAGTAGGTGTTTTGAGTGGCAGAATTAGGGACTCGACTGAAAGAGGCGAGACTGTCTAAAGGCTACAGTTTAGACGATTTACAAGAAATAACGAAAATACAAAAGCGTTATTTAATAGGTATTGAAGAGGGCAATTATTCGATCATGCCTGGTTCATTTTATGTACGAGCTTTTATTAAACAATATGCTGACGCCGTTGGTTTGAACGCAGAGGAAATTTTAGAAACGTATAAAAATGAGCTGCCAGGTACTTCAAACAATCAAGTAAGCCAATCGATGACGAATAGTCCAAGTAGAAGAAAAATTTCAAAAGGCCCCTCTACTAAAATGATGGAGGCGATGCCGAAAATAATCGTTGGTTTATTTATCATTGTCATTATTGTAGTCATTTGGGTACTCATGCAGTCTAAAAATAGTGCAGTACCGAATGCTGTAGATGAGACGCCTCCAGAAATGCAATACGATACAAAAGCAAAACCAATAGATACAGAAAAAGAAAAAGAAAATAAAAAAGCTCAATCAAATGACAAACAAGAATCAACAGATTCAGATTCAGATTCAGAAAAGGAAACACCTGACGAAACTGAAAAGGTTAAGCAATCGATTTCAGCGGGGACTGTTGAAGCGGATGGTGCTACAACTTCATATACGTTAACAGATGCAGATACATTTAAAATACGTATCGAAGTATCAGGTCCTACATTTATCGGTATTCGAAACCAACAGCAACAAGAAATACTAACAGATACTCGTGTATATAATGCAGGAGAAGTAGTAGAATTTGACGCAACATCTCAAAATTATGCTCGTATCCGTTTAGGTAATTCAACGCAGGCTAAGGTATACATTAATGACGAGCCTTTAACGTATGCACAGCAAGTTGTAACGCAAAACATCGTCATCAATTTCAATAAAGAATAGTAGTCATCTAGTGATGACTACTTTCTTTCATCATGAAAGGTGTTAGAAAAATGAACATTCCAAATAAAATTACCATCTCTCGAATCTTACTTATTCCGTTCTTTGTCATTGTTATGATGTTTGATTTTGGCTGGGGAACAATGTCACTATTCGGTGCGGATATGCCTGTTCATCATTTTGTAGGTGCACTTATTTTTATTTTTGCTTCAGCGACTGATTGGGTGGATGGTTATTACGCACGTAAGTATAATCTTGTGACAACATTTGGTAAGTTTTTGGATCCGCTTGCTGACAAATTACTAGTTTCAGCAGCTTTTATTTTAATGATAGAGCTAGATATGGCGGATGCCTGGATCATTATTATCATTATTAGCCGTGAGTTTGCAGTAACTGGTCTTCGTTTAATATTGGCAGGTGAAGGAGAAGTTGTTGCGGCAAACCAGCTTGGTAAAATTAAAACGTGGGCCCAAATAGTGGCCATCGGAGCAGCACTTTTACACAATACAATCTTTACACTTATTGGTATTCCATTTGATGCAATTATGCTATATATTGCATTGTTCTTTACACTATGGTCAGGATGGGATTATTTCTATTTAAACCGACGTGCCTTACTTGATTCTAAATAAGAGAGGTCTTGAGGATCATGAATGCTGAAATTCTTGCAGTTGGCTCAGAGTTATTGCTTGGTCAGATTGCGAACACAAATGCAAAGTTTATTTCTAGTCAGTTGTCCGAATTAGGGATAAATGTGTATTATCACACTGTAGTTGGAGATAATGCACAACGTTTAGAAGAAGCTATTTCCATTGCAGAGACTCGTGCTGATTTAATCATTTTTTCTGGTGGGCTTGGACCTACAAAGGATGATTTAACAAAGGAAACGATTGCTCGTCATCTTGGCGTTACTCTTGAATTTGACGATATCGCGCTGACATATATTGAGCAATTTTTTGCGAAGCGAGGCCGTCCAATGACGGACAATAATCGTAAGCAGGCTTTAATATTAGCAGGTAGTGAGGTGCTTGCAAACCATCATGGTATGGCACCTGGTATGATACTAACGAAAGATGAGCGTACTTATATTTTGCTTCCGGGGCCACCTAAGGAGCTTGAGCCGATGTTCCAGTTTGAAGCAAAGCCAAAGCTTAGTGCGATGTTAAATGCTGGAGGGGTTATACTATCGCATGTTATGCGTTTTTATGGCATTGGAGAGGCAGAGCTTGAAGTACGTGTCCAAGCTATTTTAGATTCGCAAACAAACCCAACTGTTGCGCCACTTGCTTCTGACGGCGAAGTTACACTGCGTGTGACTGCCAAGGCAGAAACGGAGCAAGAAGCACAGCAGCTTATTGCTGCAAAGGTAGCAGAGATCCAAGCGCTTGTAGGTGACTATCAATACGGTATAGATGATGATTCTCTAGCCTCTAAAACAGTAGAAATATTACTAGATAATCAGTTAACAATTTCTGCGGCAGAAAGTTTAACAGCGGGATTATTTCAATCTGAACTTGCAGAAATACCAGGTGTTGGGGATGCCCTAGTTGGTGGCGTTGTTACGTATACAGAAGAGGCTAAAATAAAGCAACTCGGTATTTCTAAAGAATTATTAACTACACACGGGATTGTAAGCAGTGAATGTGCAGCAGCTATGGCTAGCGCTGTACGTGAAAAATTTGATACTAATATTGGTATTGGATTAACAGGTGCAGCAGGTCCTACAGCCCATGATCATCAACCAGTGGGGACGGTTTGGATTGGTATCGCAATTGGTGATGAGAAACCGATCACGTACTTACTTCATTTATCGGGCATGCGTAATACAAATCGACTACGTGCTGCGAAATTTACTTGTCATTATTTAATGCAGCTTTTAGAAGAAAGAGGCTTTAAAAAACGTTAATCAATTTGCCCCGGCATAATATAGGTTCATCACCAAAAGTTGCGGATGACTTTTGTTAAAACGTCTACTATGTAAATAAGTTGATTGGAGTGGAGACTGGACGCCCCTAGGAAAGCGCCCAGCCGGAACGGAAATCAACCACACGTTTTGGTGATGGTCCATAATATAGTTGAAAATAGAAATTTGGGTGATGGAAAGTTACCCAAATTTTTATTTTGAAGAAAAACGAATAAACGTTCGCTTTTTTCTTGCGTCTTCTCTTAAAAACAAGTATAGTAGAGATAGAGAAAAACAGTGAACAGTTTTCGAAGGAGGAAAATGAATGAGTGATCGTAAAGCAGCCTTAGAACAGGCGTTAAAACAAATTGAAAAGAACTTTGGTAAAGGTTCTATCATGAAACTTGGCGAAAAGACGGATTTAGAAATTGCTACATCTTCAAGTGGTTCGCTAGCACTTGATGCTGCATTAGGTGTAGGTGGTTATCCACGTGGACGTATTATTGAAGTATACGGCCCTGAATCATCAGGTAAAACAACGGTTGCGCTTCATGCCATTGCAGAGGTTCAGGCAAATGGTGGACAAGCAGCGTTTATCGATGCTGAGCATGCATTAGATCCAATATATGCACAAAAATTGGGTGTCAATATTGATGAGCTTCTATTATCTCAACCAGATACAGGAGAACAAGCGCTTGAAATTGCAGAGGCATTAGTACGTAGTGGCGCAATCGATATTATCGTTATAGACTCAGTAGCAGCATTAGTTCCGAAAGCGGAAATCGAAGGAGATATGGGTGACTCGCATGTTGGTTTACAAGCGCGTTTAATGTCTCAGGCTTTACGTAAACTTTCAGGTGCTATTAATAAATCAAAAACAATTGCTATCTTCATTAACCAAATACGTGAAAAAATCGGTGTTATGTTCGGAAACCCAGAAACAACGCCTGGTGGTCGTGCACTTAAATTCTACAGCTCTGTTCGCTTAGAAGTACGTCGTGCAGAAGCCATTAAACAAGGCAATGACATTATGGGTAACCGTACTAAAATTAAAATTGTGAAAAACAAAGTAGCGCCACCATTCCGTACAGCTGAAGTTGATATTATGTACGGTGAAGGAATTTCAAAAGAGGGCGAAACAGTCGATTTAGGTGTTGAACTAGACATCGTTCAAAAGAGCGGTTCTTGGTATGCTTACGGTGATGAGCGCCTAGGACAAGGCCGTGAAAATGCTAAACAATATTTAAAAGAAAATCCAGCAGTGCTTGACGACATCGCAAATAAAATCCGTGCTTCTTACGGTATTGCATCATCATCTTATACAATTGCTGCGCATGATGATGAGGAAGAAATGGATGATGAATTAAAGCTTCTTCTTGAAGATGAATAATATAAATGCATTGTTCCCACTCTTTATAGTGGGAGCAATGCATTTTTTATTGTTAAGAAAACTATAGATTTTTTGCCTGTGGATAAACTAAAGCATAGTCGGTGTCTAGGCTAAAGCGTTACATCCTCGAGGTCGCTTCGATTCCTCGTGCAAAATTGGTGGAGCGTTTACGTTTGCTTTGGACTCTTCAGCGCTTGTCAGATGTAACCGAGCGCTTAGTACATTTGTTCTTTACACAAACTGGGGAATGTGGTTGTATAATATTTGTTAGGATATCCATATATTTAATGATGAAGGCAATTGCCAGAGCAATGAGTCGGCAATAGGAAGAGGTACCGAAGGATAGAATCAAAGAAGTGATAGATTGAACGTCATAAAGGGAAGTGGGGATCATATTTTCCTCACCGTAAATTGATATAGCATCGGGAATAAATAGTTTCCACCAAAAGAAAATAATACTTCCTAAGTACTGCTTCTACGTATGAATATGAAAAGTTAAATTGAACGTTAGTGTATAAGTAATAGGTAATTAATTCTCATAATGGATATGCCTGACTTTTTTTCTTTTGAAAGGCGAACAGATGCCCGACTATCCTTGACAGAGCTTGAGGCTAGCTATACAATTAAATATGTATAATTTCTGAATTATGACTTTAAATAGGCAGTACATTACATTTTGACTTCATTTTGGAAGGGCTTTTAAAGATCTCGTAAATGAAGTTGAAGCCACTGGCAAATGGCAAGATTTTGAACAGACAATGATGCATAAGAATGTTCGCCTTAAACCTTCGCATCCTGCGAAAACGGCTAACTAATTTGCATAGGTAAAACACCACGTCTAGTGACTTTACCGAATGACCGACATCGTTTCGGTCCTCGTGCATACTTGAACACAATTCAAAATCCGAGACATAATTATGCCAAGGTGAAATGAATGTATGCGCCGACTGAAACTGTATTACCCAAATAGCAAGAGGAGGTGTTCATATGGATGCAATTACTATCATCTCCGCTTTGCTTGGACTCATCGTTGGTGCCGCTGTTAGCTATATCTACATGAAAAAAGTGAATGACTCAAAAATCACTGGTGCTAAACATGTCGCTGAAACAATCGTTGAAGAAGGAAAACGAGAAGCGGAGGCATTGAAGAAAGAAGCACTACTTGAAGCCAAAGATGAAACTCACAAATTTCGTACTGAAGCAGAAAATGACATTCGTGAACGTCGTTCTGAGCTTCAGAAACAAGAGAACCGTTTATTGCAAAGAGAAGAGAATCTTGATCGCAAAGATGATGCTCTAAATAAGAGAGAAGCAGGTTTAGAGCGTAAAGAACAAGCTCTAAGCGAAAGACAACAGCATATTGAACAGATGGAAAGCAAAGTGGACGAGCTCGTTGCCTCGCAAAAAACAGAGCTAGAAAGAGTTTCGGCTTTAACTAGAGATGAAGCAAAAGCTATTATCTTAGGAGAAGTAGAAAAAGAGCTAGCAACTGATATTGCTGTGATGACGAAGGAAGCTGAGACACGTGCGAAGGAAGAGTCAGATAAAAAAGCGCGTGAAATTTTATCACTGGCACTGCAGCGTTTTGCAGCAGATCACGTTGCAGAAACAACAGTATCTGTCGTGAACTTGCCAAATGATGAAATGAAAGGTCGTATTATTGGTCGTGAAGGTCGTAATATTCGAACTTTGGAAACGTTAACAGGTATAGATTTAATTATTGATGATACTCCAGAGGCAGTTATTTTATCAGGCTTTGATCCAATTCGTCGTGAAACGGCTCGACTTGCACTTGAAAAACTTGTACAGGATGGCCGCATTCACCCTGCTCGAATTGAGGAAATGGTGGAAAAAGCTCGTCGTGAAGTGGATGAACAAATCCGCGAAACAGGAGAGCAAACAACATTTGAAATTGGCATTCATAACTTACATCCAGATTTAATGAAGATTTTAGGCCGCATGAAATACCGTACAAGCTATGGACAAAACGTCCTAAAACATTCAATTGAAGTCGCATATTTAGCAGGCTTACTTGCTGCTGAACTTGGTGAAGATGTAGCATTAGCTCGCCGTGCAGGCTTATTACATGATATTGGTAAAGCAATTGACCATGAAGTTGAAGGTAGCCACGTCGAAATCGGTGTGGAATTAGCTACAAAATACAAAGAACATCCGGTCGTTATAAACAGTATTGCTTCTCACCATGGTGATACAGAAGCAACATCTGTTATTGCCGTATTAGTAGCTGCAGCTGATGCGTTATCAGCAGCTCGTCCAGGTGCTCGAAGTGAGACGCTTGAAAACTATATCCGTAGACTAGAAAAGTTAGAGGAAATTTCCGAAAGCTATGATGGTGTAGAAAAATCCTTTGCAATTCAAGCTGGTCGTGAAATCCGTATTATCGTACAACCTGAAAAAATTGATGACTTGGCTTCACATCGCTTAGCGAGAGATATCCGTAAGCGAATTGAAGAAGAACTTGATTACCCAGGCCATATTAAAGTAACGGTTATTCGTGAAACACGTGCCGTAGAATACGCAAAATAATTGTCATACAAAAAACGTCTTTTACTCAAAATAGAGTAAAAGACGTTTTTTTATAGTTAAGAAAACTATAGATTTTTTGCCTGTACATAAACTAAAGCGACCTCGAGGATCTTGGCTAAAGCGCCACAACCTCGAGGTCGCTTCGTTTCCTCGGGCAAAAGTGGTGGAGCGTTTACTTTTGCTTCGGCCTCTCCAGCGCTTTTGCGCATTTTTCTTAACTTGGTTGTATGTAGCTACTGTCATATTTATCGTGAAAATAGGCATATATACAATAAGTACCTTTATTTATCAGCAATAAAATTGCTACTTATAAAATTTAAATTGGTGAAAAACAGTTAGGTGATGAATTGGAATAGGGGGATGATAGAGCATGGTTGATACTCACAGTCATTTATTATACGGAGTTGACGATGGACCACAACAACTTTCAGAGTCATTGCAATTACTAGAACATGCTGTGATGCAAGGTATAACAGCCATTATTACTACCCCTCATGCCAAGCACCCAATGTACGATGTGCCATATGAAAATGTATTACATCAAGTACATACTTTACAGCTAGAAATAGAAAAAAGAGCATGGCCAATTAAACTATTTCCTGGACATGAAGTGCGCATCAATGAAAATATTTTAGAGTGTATCAAATCTAAACAGCTTCATACGTTGGCAAGCTCAAACTATCTATTACTGGAATTACCTTCGGAAAAGATCCCTTTCTATTGTAAAGAAATTATTAGGTTATTAGTAGCGTCAGGTATTACACCAATTATTGCACATCCTGAGCGAAATGCAGCTATTCGACAAAATGTAGCACTCCTTGAACAATTCATTCGTGATGGGGCATTAGCACAAATTACGGCAGGTAGCATTGCGGGGCATTTTGGCAAAAAAATTCAACAATTTGCAATGGATTTAATAGAAGCAAGACTTGTTCAGACGTATGGTTCAGACGTCCATAATATATCTACATTACCATTACTTTTCGAAGCTGGGTTAGATTACTTGGAGAAAATGAAACAGCTGGATATGGTCGACCTTTTCCTTGAAAACAATGAACGTATTTTAGAAAATAAGCAGCTATTAATTGCGGAGCCAATCGTAATAAGTGAAAGAAAATGGTGGCATCTTTTCACAAAATAACAGACGAAATGAAGCTATAGTGAGGGTGATGAAAGTGCGGTTTTTTATCCTAACAATATGTATGAGTGTATTACTACTCTCCAGTGCATTATCTTATGAAATATCTATACTAATTTACTTTACTGTCTTTTTTTCCATCTTTCCGATCATCCTTTTTATTTATAATCGCAGCGCAAATATTCGCAGGATGTATGTGAGCGATTTATTTTTCTATTTATTTATTATTTGTGGGCTAATAAGTGCTTTAGCCAATTCTGATATGGAATCACTTATGAATATTGTATGTATGCTTACGATGTATATAGGGTTATCGATTATATATAACTCTTTTCAAACAGCTACTTTACATGTGCTAGCTATTAGTATTTGTCTCTCGCATCTCATTATTTTACTCTTATCTTTTTTCATGAATCGAGTTGTTTTCAACGCATTTGCGGGAATTTATAGCAACCCAAACATGATGGGATTGGCCATGACATTATTAGCGGTTGTATTACTAGGTGGGACTATTCAATATTTTCAGGGAGTTACGAAAAAGGTTCCTGTCGTAGTTCTAGTAAGCCTATTCATTTTTGTTTTTTATATTATTTTACTAACTCAAAGTAGAACGGCTACCATCACAGTAATAACCGCTGTCATAATGAGTATGGTCTTGTTAGCTATTCAAAACGCTTCAAGTATTAGAAAAGTGGGGGCACTCGTAACGGTTCTATTTGTACTAAGTATGGCATTCATTTTTAGTACAAGTAAAATTCCGTTACTAAACGAAGCGGTTCAAAAAATTGTAGGGAAATTTCAGCGGAAATCGGCTGATTTATCTGATGGACGAATGGCTATTTGGCAAAACATCATAAAAGATTCCACATTATTTGGCCATGGAGAAAATTATCATGTTGGACAATTGGATGCACATAATACCTTTATTGCCCTACTAGCTGAGTATGGTTGGTTGGCCGTTACATTTTTTCTACTATTCGTAGCAGCATTAGTATGGAACGCATTTTCTTTTGCTAAAAAACAAGTTAAGTATACGAACATGCTGCAATTATTACCATTTTTAATACTTATCACCTATATTTTACTTTCAATGACGGAAATTATTATTTATACAACACCGATAATGATTGTTTTATTTGTTCTTTCCGGAAATTCATTTACCCATCATAAACTCTCACTTAATAGTTCAAATATGAATAAAACGTGAAATTAATAGACAGACCATTTTAAATGAAAATTAGCAGTTGTAAGAAGGGGGAATCATCTATTTGAAGATTGGATTTGTCAACAACGGAAAATCATTTTTACCAGAACTCTCAGCATATGTAGCATATTTAAATCAGCAGGATAATATTGAAGCCATCACCATTTTAACAGCGGAGATAAATGAAATTCCAAAAACCAATATAGATTTAATATGGAAATTTCCTGGTTTAGATATAAAAAAACATTCAAGAGAGACAAAGATTATTCATGAATATAATTCGTTATCAACTGGTCATTTTCCGATGTTGAAAAATTTTGTAAAAAAGACTTGTAATGTTAAACCACATGGTCGCGTATTTTTGAATGAACTTGTGGAAAAGGATTTTAAGATGAAGGACAATGTTCCAAAAATTCATCGAGATATGGGTATATCAAAAGACTTTTTCATAAAAACATCAAAAAAAGAATACGATTTTGTATATGTCGGCGCAATGGGAACCGAAAGAGGTACCGCCGATGCGCTAAAGCCTTTTACGACAACTTTAAAGGATAACACGATTTTATTAATAGGAAATCCAACAAATGAATTATATAAATCTTTCAAGAACTATAAAAATATTATCTTTTCAGGATCACTTCCTTATCATGAAGTTCCTCTTCTAGCGTCAAAAGCTGAATATGGGCTGAATTATATGCCTGATGTGTACCCTTTCAATTTACAAGCTTCAACTAAGCTCCTTGAGTACTGCGCATTAGATTTGAAAATTGTTACGACCGATTATCCTTGGGTCAACAATTTTGAACGGAAAACACGAGGACGCTTTTTTAAATTACACCGAAATTTAGCAAACTTTACGATGGCAAATTTAAATAGCTTTGAATTTGTGACACCAGATGTTAGTTATTTAGAGTGGAACCTATTGCTAGATAGGGTAAAACTGATAGAGTTTATCAAGTTAGTAATAGAATAGTTTGATATGTGATATGCCGTTCATTTATTTGGATAACAGAAAGGAAATTGTATAATGATCCCTAAAAAAATTCACTTCTGTTGGTTTGGCGAAAATCCGTATCCGCAGGTAGTTGAAGCGTGTATTGCCTCCTGGAAAAAATTAATGCCTGACTATGAACTAATTGAATGGAATGAAAAATCATTTGATATTCAATCCAATCAATTTGTACAAGAAGCCTACGAATCAAAAAAATATGCATATGTAGCTGATTATGTAAGGTTATATGCACTATATACACAAGGTGGCATTTACTTGGATTCAGATGTAGAAGTTGTGCAATCGTTAAACCCTTTTTTATCTCATCAAGCATTTACTGGCGGAGAAAATAGTGATACATGTGTAACTGGTACAATGGGGGCTGTAAAGGGGCACCCATGGATTAAGTTACTGCTGGATTATTATGAAGATAAAAGCTTCTATACGGAACAAGGTCAACAAACAAATACTGTTATCATTACGAATCTAACGAGAGAAATATATGGATTTACAGAGTCCAACCAACATAGGCAATTGGATGACGATCTACACATATATCCATTTGAATATTTTTGTGCCAAGGACTTCGAATCAGGAACGATTAACCAAACTGTTAATACTTTTACGATCCATCACTTTAATGGTTCATGGTTGTCAGAGCAACAAAAAAAACGACATAAAAAAGTAATGCGTTATAAATATGCTATCAATAAATTATTTGGACCGAATGCTTTTGATCAGTTAAATAAAACACGTAAAAAATTAAATGGTATAAAGATAGTCGAGTAAAAATGTAATCTATAAAAGGACAAGTGGAGGCAAGGTGGACTAATGAAGGAAATTCGGATGGGTGCTATTCTCTCTTACTTATCTATTGTTTGTACCTTTATAGTAGCAATTGTGTTTACCCCTATTATGATTCGAATTCTTGGTCAAGAAGAATACGGATTATATACATTAATTACAGTTTTTGTTGGATATTTAACTATATTAGATTTTGGTTTAGGGAATGCAATTATTCGTTATATTTCTAATAATCGAGTAGTCGGTGATAAGGAGACGGAAGCTAGATTAAATGGCTTTTTTCTGCGACTTTTTTCGATAATAGGTGTGTTTACACTTGCGATTGGTTGTTTCGTGTATTTCCAAGTCGAGACAATTTTTGGACAAAGTTTATCTTCATTACAAATCGAAAAGGCAAAAGTAATGGTGATGGTGATGACCGTAAGCTTTTCTTTACAATTTCCATTAAGTGTTTTCTCTTCAATACTTCAAGCCTATGAAAAATTCATACTGATTAAGTTAACTTCATTTATAAAAGTAATAGTACAACCATTACTAATGCTATTTTTCTTGTTACAAGATGCTGATGCAGTGGGGATGGTTTATATTATAGCTAGCTTAAATGTATGTGTATTAATAATAAATTCTATTATTTGTTTGAAAACTTTAAAAGTACGATTTATCTTTTCTGGTTATAATTCAGGCCTTATAAAAGAAATATTTGTCTATTCATTTTTTTTGTTTGTGACAGTCATAGTGGATAAAATTTATTGGCAAACTGACCAAGTATTACTGGGGATTATGAAAGGTACGGGAGATGTAGCTATTTATGCAATTGCTATACAATTTATTATGATTTTTATGGCACTAGCACTTGCCATAAGTGATTTGTATTTGCCAAAGATTTCAATGTTGGTGACACAACCGGAAGGTCTAATGGAGATTAATCGGTTATTTGTCAATGTTGGCGCCATTCAGCTAATGATTCTTGGATATGTACTAAGTGGCTTTTTTTTATTTGGCAAAACTTTTATCTCATTATGGATAGGTGATGAATATTTAATCGTTTATCCGATTGTACTGATCATCATGTTGCCTTTTTCAGTCGATTTAATTCAAAATATAGGTCTGAGTGTGTTAAAGGCAAAAAACATGTTTAAGTTTCGAACGGTATTATTAATTACACTTGCTAGCACAAATATTATACTATCTATTCCTGCCATCTATTTTTTCGGGGTTATTGGAACAGCGATCATAACCGCGGTATCGTTATTTATTGGGAATGTATTTATTATGAATGTTTACTATGCAAAAAAAATACAACTAACTATTAAAAAATTTTGGATACGCATTAGTAAGATTTTCGTAGCTATTGTTATTGCGTCTCTTTTAATGAAAGGCATACTAATTGTTTTCCCACTTTCAAATACTTGGTACATTCTAGCGCTGTATATTGCCTTATACAGTATGATTTTCGGTATATCTTTGTTCGTATTTGGAATTACTACTTCTGATCGAAACTATTTAATTGGAAAAATGAAAATGCTCAGCCTAGCTGGAGGGGTGAAATTTTGGGGTCAGAAATCCTCGTAACTGTTATTATACCGGTATATAACGCAGCACCGTATTTAAAGAAATGTCTAGCAAGTATTTGCCAACAAACGTTAAAGCCAATCGAAATTATTGCGATTAATGACGGCAGTACTGACGATTCTCTTTCTATTTTACATCAATTGGCCTTACAAGATCCGCGAATAATCATTCATAATAAATCAAACGGTGGGGTTAGTCATGCAAGAAATATAGGGATTAACGAGGCAAGAGGTCAATACGTTACGTTTGTCGATGCGGATGATTGGATAGAGTCATCTATGTTGGAACGATTATATAGTGCTATTCAAGAAACAGAAACTGAAATAGCTAAATGTGATGTTTTTGTAGATGGAAAAAATGATGGCAATCGTCTGAACTATCCGTCGACTGCAAATGAACTTTTTGACTCTCAGAAATGTTTGCATTTACTATTTACTGAATTTCATGAAAAACATTTCGGTTTTGCTTGCTGCAAATTGTATTCTAAAGCCTTTCTTGATCAATTTGGAATTCGTTTTGAAGAGGATATAAATTTTTCTGAAGATGTTTTATTCATAACAAAAGCGATCACAAAGAGTACGACAATTTGTTATGTGCCTCAGCAGCTTTATCATTACAATGTGTTACCACAGCAATCATTAACGAGAAGCTACCGTAAGAATGAGCGAGAAAAATATGATGTAATCTATGAACGTATTCGTGAAACATTAGTAGCTGAAAATATTTTTACATCCATTGAAACTAGCTTTAATGGATATGTATTTTCGGGTTTAGTAAATTTAACACTTCACATGCAGAGTTCCCCATATAAGGGGCTCTATTTATTAAAAGAGATTAAAGAAGAAATAGTCAGTTTTGTTGATGACTACCCTTATGTTCTCGAGTTAAACCCAATAAACTTTTCATTGAAAAAGAAGCTCTATTATCAACTGTTGAAAAAAAATGCTGTATCTACGCTAGCATTTTTCATTTTTTTATCTATGAGGAAAAAATGAATTACTTGATGTATTAGGAATAACATAGAACATAAATTTATATAATAAATATATAATTGATTATTTCATTTTACTAGCTACTATAACAATTAACTATGAATATCACACTCCATTACACAAGTTTAGGGGAAGGAGATATATTCGATGGAGAATTCTATTCAAGTAAAGGCGATAATACAAATCTTACGAAAACGTATACTTCTTATTCTTTCGATAATCGTAATCGCGATGGCATTGGCTGCTTATGTTAGTTATTATGTCATCACACCCGTATATCAGGCTGAAACTCAAATATTAATCAACCAAAAAAATACGGATCAACAACAAATGTATACGGGTGCGTATTCAATTGAGACAGATTTACAATTAATTAATACGTATAATGTCATTATAAAAAGCCCAGCTATTCTATCAAAAGTAATTGAAGAGTTGAAATTAGAAGTATCTCCTGAACAATTAGCAGAAAAAATTACGGTCAATAATGAAAGCCAATCACAAGTAGTTTCTATAAAGATTCTTGATGAAAAACCAGCACGAGCGGTGGAGATTGCCAATACGATAATAGATGTCTTTAAAGAAGATATTCTAAAACTGATGAACGTAGATAATATCAATATTCTTTCAGTAGCTAAGTTAGCTGATGACCCACAATCAGTGAAACCGAGAAAAATTCTAAACATTGCGATTTCTGGTCTGCTTGGACTACTTTTAGGAACAGGCATTGCATTTAGTGTAGAATTTTTCGATTCAACAATAAAGACAGAGCAAGAAATTGAAGAACTATTAAATTTACCGATATTAGGATTCGTAAGTTCAATAAAAGAAGGAAGAGGATCTATCTCTACTAGAAGAGGGGACGAGTCACATAATGTTTAAAATGAAAAATAAAAAAAAGAAAGCATTAGCGATGATGCAACGGAAACTATTGACTAACGTACACACAACTTCTATTATTTCTGAGCAGTTTCGAACAATTAGAACAAATTTAAAATTTGCACTCCCTAATTTATCGTGTAAAACAATTTTAGTGACATCATCAATCCCCGGTGAAGGAAAGACAACAAATGCAGCAAATATTGCGATTGTTTTTGCTCAAGAAGGTAAAAAAGTTTTATTAGTGGATGCTGATATGCGAAGACCTGCTATTCACTATACATTTGAATTGCTTAATATTTCAGGTCTATCAAGTGTATTGATACAAAATGACACGTTGAGCGAAGCGATACAAGAAACGTCTATAGAAGGATTATTTGTCCTCACTAGTGGACCAATCCCACCTAATCCTGTAGAGCTTCTTTCTTCAGAAATGATGGATACGTTAATAGAAAAAATGATAGCTTATTATGATGTAATCCTCTTTGATACGCCACCTGTTAATTCTGTGACTGATGCACAAATTTTGGCGAATAAAACAGATGGTGTACTACTTATTGTTAATACTGGAGTAGTAGAGAAATCTAGTATTGTCAAAGCGAAAAATTCCTTACTAGTAGCACAAGCGAAAATATTAGGCGTTGTTATGAATAACTATGCTCTGCCCAAAGAACAATATAAGAGCCAGTATTATCATACAAGAAAATAGAAATCAGCAACGTCCGCCTGACAAGCACCTAATAGCTTGTCAGGTTTTTTTATAGACAATCAGAAAGAGTATCAGCGCCTGCTTTTTCAAGACCATTTAAATTCACCTGTTAAATACGTTGGCTGGACATGATAGACATAATTTTGCGTTTGACTTTGAATTGGTGGTAAAATATAAGGTGCTAATTAATGAAAGAGTGGTTATGAAAATGAAAGTTTTATTTATTGGGGATATTGTAGGTTCAATCGGCCGAGATGCAGTGGAAAAGTATTTACCACGCTTAAAGAAAAAATATAACACAGACGTTGTTATTGCCAATGGTGAAAACGCGGCAGCAGGACGTGGAATTACACGTAATATTTATAATGACCTATTGCAAATGGGTGTAGATGTTATTACGATGGGCAATCACACTTGGGATAATAAAGATATTTTTGATTTTATAGATGATGCAGATTATTTAATACGCCCTGCAAACTTTTCAAGTGATGCACCAGGTAAAGGTATGGTGCAAATTTCAAAAAACGGTGTAACACTATCTGTTATTAATTTACACGGTCGAGTGTTTTTACCTCCTCATGAGGATCCGTTTGCGATGGCAGAGAAATTAATCGAAGAAGCGCATAAAACGTCACCGCTTGTATTCGTGGATTTTCATGCAGAAGCGACAAGTGAAAAAATTGCACTTGGATGGCATTTAGATGGAAAGGCCTCGGCAGTAGTTGGTACACATACACATGTGCAAACAGCTGATGCACGTATTTATCCAAATGGAACAGCTTATATTACGGACGTTGGTATGACAGGTCCATACGATGAAATTTTAGGGATGACAAAGGAAAGTGTCATTTATAAATTCCAAACAAATATGCCATCTCGTTTTGAAGTGCCTAAAAAAGGACGCGATGTGTTAAGTGGTTTCTTTGTAGACATTGATGATAAAACAGGAAAAGCTCGTCATTGTGAGCGAGTGTATATAAACGAAGATTATCCGTTCCAAGCATAAGAAGAGAAACTATTGTGTATGAAAAAATGCACAATAGTTTTTTGTTTTGAAAATTTGTTAATTCAATGAAATTAAAGCATCATAATAAAATATGACTCTTTGGCAAAACGAGGGGGTGATTTCCGCTCCGACTAGGCGCTTTCCTGGGGGCGTCCGATGAGCCGCTTCACTCGCGATGCTCGCTCCAGGGTCTCATCTGTGACGCTAATCCCCAAGGAGTCGCCCAGTCTCCGCTACAATCAACCTCTTCATTTAGCATGTATTTTCTGGCATGTTAATCTAATTTATAGGGATAAAATCAAGCTTCAACAAGATGCGTTATTTGTGCGAAAGCGAAGCGACAGCAACGACATATATACAATCACCTTAACTGTTTTAAGTTTCTATTCTGAAGAGAGTAACCATTAAGGTTCACTTTTAAAATACTTAAATTTTATAAAAGTTCTATACTATTGTTGATTGCAGTGGAAGGCTACTCGACTCCCGCCCACAGGAAAGCGAGTAGCCTGGAACGGAAATCATTTTACGTTTTACTAAGGAGCCCTAAGTTAATTATTATGGCGCCTTTATTTCAATGACAAAGTAATTTTTTTTCAGTAATTATCAGTCTTTTTAGATTGTTTTGATATATAAGAAATGAAAATAGTCTATTTCCTTCTCGTCGAGCATAAAATGACCTATCGACAATAACTTGAGGTCCAAAAGGGGGACATGAGTTGTTGAGCGTAAACACTATTCGCGAAACGGGGAGGAATAATTGTGGATTCATTAAAAGTATCATCACGCTCTAATCCAAATTCAGTTGCAGGTGCATTAGTCGCGGTAATCAGAGAAAAAGGGCAAGCAGAAATGCAGGCAGTTGGGGCAGGTGCACTTAACCAAGCCGTGAAAGCAGTGGCCATTGCACGCGGATTTGTAGCGCCAAGTGGCACAGATTTAATTTGCGCACCGGCGTTTGCCGATATTTTAATTGCTGGTGAGGAACGTACAGCCTTAAAGCTTCTTGTGGAAAAACGTATTCGATAAAAAAGTAATTGAAGTAAAATGCCTTGCACATAATAAGCTGCAAGGCATTTTTGCGTTTATATAGACAATAAGGATATCAGGAAGAGAATCCCACATGCTCTACATACAAACATGTTAAATGTCACTTGAAATCAGCACATTAATTTTTTAAACTAAATTGATTTGAAAATTACAACTTTATGAACGCCATTTTCAGTCAAAGGTCTGAATTTCGCTGAAATCGCGTAATAACAATAGTGCAGACCGTTTCTTCGTGTTAAACTTATGAAGGAAAAATAATAGTATATACATTGGATCTAAGGAGTTGTTGACATGTTACATCAGCTTTCATGGAAAGTCGGTGGGCAACAAGGTGAAGGGATTGAAAGTACAGGGGAAATTTTCTCAATGGCAATGAATCGTTTAGGCTACTTCCTATACGGTTATCGTCATTTCTCTTCTCGAATTAAAGGTGGCCATACGAATAATAAAATTACAGTTCGTCCAACAGAAGTACGTTCAATTGCGGATGATTTAGATATTTTAGTAGCGTTCGACCAAGAAACAATCGACGTCAATTATAAAGAGTTAACAGAAAAAGGCATTATTTTAGCAGATGCAAAATTTGATCCAGTGAAGCCAGAAGATTCAAAAGCACCATTATTTGCGGTACCTTTTACAGAAGTGGCTGCAGAGCTTGGCACTTCGTTGATGAAAAATATGGTGGCAATCGGGGCAACAGCTTCATTGCTAAATTTAGAGGACGAAGTGTTCCAAAATGTTGTAGATGATATATTTGGCAGAAAAGGTGAAGAAGTTGTTCAGAAAAACATGGAAGCCATTACACGCGGCCGTGAATTAATGAATGAGCTTTTAGGCGATCGTGTAGGTGAATGGGCTTTAGCACCAGCAGATGGTAAACGCCGTATGTTCATGATTGGGAACGATGCAATAGCACTTGGTGCACTTGCAGCTGGGACACGCTTAATGTCAGCTTACCCAATTACACCAGCTTCTGAGATTATGGAATACCTTATAAAAAAATTACCGAATTTCGGTGGTACGGTTATTCAAACAGAAGACGAAATTGCTGCAGCGACAATGGCAATTGGGGCAAACTTTGGTGGTGTTCGTGCCTTTACAGCTTCAGCTGGTCCTGGTCTTTCATTAATGATGGAAGCAATTGGTCTTTCAGGTATGACAGAGCAGCCACTAGTAGTTGTTGACACACAACGTGGTGGTCCATCAACAGGGTTACCAACAAAACAAGAGCAATCAGATTTAATGGCGATGTTATATGGTACGCATGGTGAAATTCCTAAAGTGGTGATTGCACCTTCTACAATGGAGGAAGCATTCTTTGACACAATACAAGCGTTTAACATTGCGGAGGAATTACAATTACCAGTTATTTTAATGACTGACTTACAATTATCTCTAGGAAAACAATCTGTAGAGCCATTCGATTATAATAAAATTGAAATTCGCCGCGGTAAAATTGTTACTGACGACATTGAAGAAGCAGCTGATAAAGCATACTTCAAACGTTATGAGAATACAGAAGACGGTATTTCACCGCGTGTGCTGCCGGGTACATTAAACGGTATTCACCATGTAACGGGGGTTGAGCACGATGAAACAGGTAAGCCATCTGAAGCAACTGGTAACCGTCAAGTGCAAATGGATAAACGTTTCCGTAAGCTAGCGGCATTGAAATTTGATAATCCGGTATTTTCAAATGCGCCACATGAAGAAGCGGATATTTTATTAGTCGGCTTTAACTCAACACGTGGAGCTATTGAAGAAGTACAAGAACGATTAAATGCTCAAGGTATGAAAGTGAATCATGCACATATTCGTTTAATTCATCCATTCCCATCTGCTGAAGTTGCACCACTTGTAGCAAAAGCGAAAAAAGTAATCGTTGTAGAAAATAACTACACAGGTCAATTAGCAAATATTATGAAGATGAATATTGGTGGTCACGATAAAATCGAGACGATCACAAAATATAATGGTACACCATTCTTGCCAGGTGAATTAGAAAATCGTGTGAAGGAGTTGACTCGCTAATGGCAACATTTAAGGATTTTCGTAATACAGTGAAACCAAACTGGTGCCCAGGCTGTGGTGACTTCTCTGTACAAGCAGCGATTCAGCGCGCCGCTGCTAACGTTGGTATCGAACCAAACGAACTAGCAGTTATTTCTGGGATCGGCTGTTCTGGTCGTATTTCAGGTTACATTAATTCTTACGGTTTCCACGGTATTCATGGCCGTGCATTACCAATTGCACAAGGTTTGAAAATGGCTAACCGTAATTTAAACGTTATTGCTTCTGGCGGTGACGGAGATGGCTTTGCGATTGGTATGGGTCATACAATCCATTCCATCCGTCGAAATATTGACATCACATACGTTGTTATGGATAACCAAATTTATGGTTTAACAAAGGGGCAAACATCTCCACGTTCTGCTGCAGGATTTATTACAAAATCTACGCCAGGTGGTGCGATTGAACCTTCACTAAAACCGTTAGAAGTCGCTTTAACTAGTGGAGCTACATTTGTGGCACAAGGCTTCTCAACAGATATTAAAGAGTTAACAGCTTTAATTGAAGCGGGCATTAATCATAAAGGCTTCTCATTCATCAACGTATTCTCACCATGTGTTACGTATAACAAAGTGAATACGTATGATTGGTTTAAAGAAAACTTAACGAAGCTTGCTGATATCGAGGGCTATGACAATGCTGACCGTGCTATGGCAATGCGTACAGTGATGGAGCATGAAGGTTTAGTAACAGGTATTATTTATCAAGATACGGAAACAGCATCATATCAAGAAAAAGTACCAGGCTACTCAGAGCTACCATTAACAGATATTGATATTAATATGAGCGAAAATGATTTTAATAAATTAGTGAAAGAATTTATGTAAATCAAATTTTATACAACATGATAAAAAGCATTTGGGATTCCTCCAAATGCTTTTTGTGTTTTTGAAAGACTGTTATGTCAATGGAATTAATATGACCTATAAATAAATATGGCTCTTCTGCAAAGCGAGGGTTCATTTAGTGTGTATCTTTTGGCATGCCACTTTATGCTAAACTTCGGCAATTATGTTTATCTGTGCGAAAGTAAAGCGACAGCAAATGTAAATCTCTTCACTGTAACAAGCAATTCTGTTTGGTTTTGGTGAGTAGTCATAGTGTTCACTTTTGGAATGGAGAAAAAGTCCTGCTATATCGTGGATTTCGTTTATTTAAAGCTTCACAACATTCACAAGCCTTGACCAAATTGATATTCTTAGTGATGCTCCACAAAAATTTCGCTATCCTTATAAAATCCTTATAATCATTTTTTACACTATAATCATCGAAAGGAAGATGATTATAAATGGAAGATATTATTTTACAAACAGAAAATCTTAGTAAAGGCTTTAAGGGGCAAAAAATTGTAGAGGATCTGTCGTTAACGATACCTCGCAATACTGTGTATGGTTTACTTGGTCCAAATGGTGCGGGGAAATCGACAACCTTAAAAATGATTACGGGTATGCTGCGTCCGAATGCAGGAAAGATACTTTTTAATGGACATGAATGGAATCGTAATGATTTAAAAGACATGGGTGTATTAATTGAAACACCACCTTTATATGAAAATTTAACGGCAAGAGAAAATCTTAAGGTTCGAACGATTGCCCTCGGATTGCCGCAGTCACGTATTGACGAAGTATTAAGAATCGTAGACTTGACCAATACAGGAAAAAAACGAGCAGGACAGTTTTCGTTAGGGATGAAACAACGTCTAGGAATAGCTATTGCGCTATTAAACTATCCGAAGCTTTTAATTCTTGATGAGCCGACAAATGGTCTCGATCCTATCGGCATTCAAGAACTTCGAAAGCTGATTCGATCTTTCCCTGAGCAAGGGATTACAGTCATTTTATCTAGCCACATCCTGTCAGAGGTAGAGCAGGTTGTTGATGAAATTGGCATCATTGCAGGAGGGAAATTAGGTTATCAGGGAGTTGCCCCACAAGGTCAGGAATTAGAATCATTATTTATGCAAGTAGTGTCTGCTCATAGAAAGGTAGGCATGTAACATGATTTCAATTATGAATGCTGAAAGATTAAAATGGAAAAAGACTTTTATTGTTAAATTAGTTTGGCTAGCACCCATAGTGGCGATAGTACTAACTGCATTATTAATGGGAGGAAGCTTTTTTCAAAAGGGTGCTTATAATTGGTGGTATACAATGCTCTTACCAGGTGCTCTGACGATATGTTGTGCAATAGTGGTGGAAAAAGATGCTAAATTGAAATATCATAGTATACTCGCAATGCCGATTGATCTGAAGAAGATTTGGTATGGCAAAATACTTGCATGTAGTGCCTGGTTGTTATTAATTACACTTATTTTCTTTGCAGGGATTACTGCTGGTGGAATACTTTTTGGCAATAGCTTTTCTTTCATTAATAGTCTTACGGGTAGTTTATTAATTTTTGTAACGTTTTTATGGCAAATTCCACTTTGTTTATTCCTTGCAGCAAGTTTAGGAACTTATACGGCTATTTTTATAAATTTAGTCGGTAATATTGCTGGTATGATTGCGTTTTCAAATGGGGATTTTTGGTATAGTGTTCCTTACGCCATTACAGCAAGACTAATATGTCCAACATTAGAGATTTTACCAAATGGACTGCCAGTGCCTGAAGGTAGCCCGTTATTAAGCATGTCGGTTATGGTTCCAGGTATATTAATTGCTTTAACATGGTTTGCTTTAATCAGCTTCCTTACTGCACGTTGGTTTCAAAAAAGGGAGGCGAAATAGTTCATGGTAATGTTAAGATTACTGAGAGCAGAGTTTCTTAAAGTAAAAAGAACGCCATTTTTACTAATTCATCTCCTTGTACCGATTATTATTTCTGGGCTGTTTTTAGCGTACTATTCATATTCACCATGGAATTTTGCTTGGAAAATATCCGGTTATTTTCAGGCTCTTTCGTGTGGGTTTCCAATTATTATTGGATTAGTTTGTGCAATGGCAGCGGAGCAAGAAGCAAATGCAGGGCATTTTCAGGGGATGCTAACAGCTACTAAAACAAAAATAGTGTCCTATTTAAGCAAGTTGCTACTGTTATTGTTATTTAGTTTTGGAGCAATATTACTGTCCTTCGGTATTTTTAGTGTTGGTTTTATTGAACTTTTGCATGAAGATACTTTTGGTTATCAATTTTATTTTATAGCTGGATGTATTTTATTTGTAAGCTTTGCATTTTTATATATTTTACATTTTTTTGTTAGTCTTCATTTTGGTAAAGGTGCCTCAATCGGATTAGGTATTGTGGGATCACTAATAGTAGCCTTATTACTCACAGGATTAGGTGATGGCATTTGGTCATTTATACCTTATGGTTGGGGTGGTCACTTTGTTTCATTATGGACAATGAAAGCGTCAGGGGTTGACTTATCGACGGTGGAAATAGGACTACAGGAAGGTATTATTGCTTCAGTATGCGGAACATTGTTCGCATTAGTCCTTTCTTGTTTATGGTTTTGGAAATGGGAAGGAAGAAAGTCTGGGAATTAGGGAATGAAAAAATGATGAGGGTAGAAATATGGCAAAAATATTAGCAGTAGATGATGAAAAAGATATTTTAATATTGATAAAAAATGCATTACTAAAAGACGAGCATTTAGTAACGGCAGTCTCTGATGCGACAGAAGTAAGTAAAATGGATCTTGGTGCCTTCGATTTAATTTTACTGGATGTGATGATGCCTAAAATAGATGGATTTACTCTATGTGGCCAAATACGTCATGCTGTAGATTGTCCCATCCTTTTTTTAACGGCTAAATCATTGGAGGAAGATCTAATGTATGGTCTTGGTCTTGGCGCTGATGATTATATTATCAAGCCGTTTGGAATTGGAGAATTACGTGCAAGAGTGAATGCACATTTGAGACGCGAAAAAAGAGAAAGACGTAGCATCCTTTTTGTAGATAACATTCACTTCAATCTGTCTGGCAAAGAGTTGTTTATAAATGAGGAAAAGGTAATGCTGACAAAAAGCGAATATGAAATATGTGAATTTCTAGCTCGAAGTCGAGGACAGGTATTTTCGAAGGAAAAGATTTATGAAACTATTTTTGGGTTTGATGGGAAGAGTGACAGTACTGCCATTACTGAGCATATTAAAAATATCCGTTCAAAGCTACATACCTTTAATGTTGACGCCATTGACACTGTTTGGGGGATTGGATATAAGTGGAGACAATGAGGCCTAATAAAGGAACACGTTTACATACTTTTTTTCTTCGATATCTCTTTTTCCTATGTATCGGCACTATTCTATTAGTAGTACTACTGTTTAGTATATTTTTATTTGCTTTTTCTGCCAATATCGTATTGCCCGCAAATTATGCAGAAACTCAGATTTCATTATCAAAGGATCGCATTACGTCTAGTAGTTCGGTTACAGCTGATATTATTCCAGACCTTGTTGACTACGCGGTTTTTTCTAAAGATGGACAATTTTTCACAGGGAGTCTTTCAGAAAAGGAAGCTATTAAGGTATGGAATGTAATAAAAAAAGGGAAAACTTCTAATGGTTCCCAATTTTACTCGTTTATAGAGCGAGAAAATGAGATTTGTATATTACGATATCAATTAGTACCCCAGTATCGTTCAGAATTTTTAAGAAAACATTTGCCTAATCCGCAACTATTAGAATTCCTATTGTTTATTATAGGGATAGTAACATATGCAACTGTGCTTGCTATCCATTTTGGCAGAAGTTTAAAGAAAAAAATGTTTGGCTTGCAGGAAGCGATTGAAAAAATACAAAATCAAAATTTGGATTTTACGATAAACCCTTCTGGAATCCGTGAAGTAGATGAAATATCAAATTCTCTTGAGCAGATGAGAGAGGCCTTAAACAGCTCCTTAAAACAGCAATGGGAATCAGAACAGACGCGTAGAGAACAAATATCTGCTCTTGCTCATGATCTGAAAACACCTCTTACGATTATTCGAGGGAATGCAGAGCTACTACAAGATACTGATCAAGATGATATTCAAAAAGAATATAATAATTATATTTTGAAAAATACAATAGAAATAGAAAAATTCACGAAAGAGTTGATTGATTTATCGAAAATGAAAAATAATATTTCCCGTGAAAAAACGAATGTTAAAACGGATGTATTTATGACAGAAGTAGAGCATCAAATGAGGGCTCTTTCGTTGGAAAAAAAGATTCAAGTGGATGTTCAAAAGGAAATGCTTCCTGCACTTATATGGATCGATGAAGAGCAGTTCTATCGAGCGATGATAAATATTATTGCCAATGCGGTAGAGCACACACCTGAAAATGGCAAGGTAACATTAACTGTGCAAGGTGCTACTGATGTTATTCAATTTACCGTTACCGACAGCGGCTGTGGATTTTCTTCGAAGGATTTAAATGAAGCTATCAAACAGTTTTACCGTGGAGACCCAAGCAGAAATGCAGGAAATCACCATGGGATGGGGCTTTATATTACCCAATCAATTGTTCAGAGTCATAGTGGAACACTGCAAATTGATAATGATTTAGCAGCAGGTGGAGGGAAAGTGACCATAACAATCCCAATCAAATTCACCGTGACGTAACTGCTTTACTGTCACTTTGCTTTCGGAAAGATCAATAAAATTATTCAAAATGTGGGTAATTATTTTTCTGATAGAAGGATTCTTTTGTTTAAGCCTATTTTGGTACGGAGCGGAAATCAACTCCACGCTATAATGGTGAGCTTAATTAATAAATATCTTGAGAAAAGAATGATTTTGGCAAATTTGCTAATATCATTTTTTTTGTTTTTGGAAAAAGGAAGAAATGGGGAGCGCGGTCAGGCAATAATATCCTAAAAAATGCTACAATAAAAGAAAAAAGAAGAGGCGATGATGCACGTGGATAACGTCATTGATTTTATTGCAAAGAAAAGAGAGCGCGAAGAAAGGCAGCGCGCGCAGGATTTAGAAAAGTATGTTGCGACACAATGTAATTTCCATCAACCAGAAAACATTGATGCACTTGTTGAAGGGAAAATGATTGAAGTCAAAGATCATACGTTGTTTTTAGGTTTTCTCTCAATATTAAAAGATGAAAAAATTGATCCACTTGATATTTTTCAAGACGTATTTACATTAGAACCTTCCCGCTTTGAAATGTCCTACAATATGAGATGGTGGTCAGTCGTGCAGCTTGCATTTACATTTTTAACAATTTTAAAGGAAAACGAGCCACATACATATGCAGATTTTCTTGGTTTATAAAAATCATCTAGAGTGTGTGCACGTCTTGCAAAGCTACATTAACGTGCGCATACAAAACTAGATTCCTTCTTACTCCCTCTAAAACTTTTACTTTCCCCATAGATAAATTATTGTTCATAGATTTTCATAATTCCTTCATAATTTTTACTAAATATTTTATTGTCCTCCATACTTGCTTAATGTTTGTTTCTTAATATAACTGTTGTAAGGCAAATGAAAACAAACAAAAACAAATGGAGGTTCCAACTCATGACGATTCAAAAGATGTGGAAGAAAGGGCTAATTGGAGCATTAGCAATTTCAATGTTGGCTGCTTGTTCGGACGGCTCATCTAGTACTAATGAAGTGAACAGTGATTTGTCACTTGAAGAGGTTACGAAAAAAGCAAAAGAAGAAGGCACTGTAAATTCTGTTGGTATGCCAGATACGTGGGCTAACTGGGTGGAGACTTGGGATGAGCTTGGGACTGAATATAGCCTTAAGCACAAGGATTCAGATATGTCGAGTGCTGAAGAGCTAGCAAAGTTTGAGGCAGAAAAGGATGATGCCACTGCTGATATTGGTGACGTTGGAATTGCCTTTGGACCAATTGCCAAGGACAAAGGTTTAACATTACCGTACAAAACATCTTATTGGGATGAAATACCTGATTGGGCAAAGGATGATGAAGGCCATTGGATCGTCGGTTACACGGGAACAATTTCATTTTTAACTGATAAAAACAACGTTAAAAACGCCCCAAAATCTTGGGAGGACATTAAAAACGGAGATTACACTGTCAGCATTGGTGATGCTTTAACAGCGAATCAAGCACAGTTTGCTATTTTAGCAGCTGCTATGGCATTTGGTGGCGATGAATCGAATATCCAACCAGGAATAGACTTTTTTGCAGACTTAGCAAAACAAGGGCGTTTAAAAGGGGATCCAACTGTAGCGAATTTAGAAAAAGGTGAAATGGACGTAGCCATCCTATGGGATTTTAATTCACTTGGCTATCGACACCAAATTGATGAGAAACGTTTTGATGTTGTCATTCCATCAGAAGGATCTGTAACATCAGGCTATGCAACGATCATTAATAAATACGCCAAAAATCCTCATGCAGCAATGCTTGCTCGTGAATATATTTTATCTGATGCAGGGCAAGAAAACTTAGCGAAGGGTTATGCTCGTCCAATTCGCGACAAAGTTCAATTGTCTCAAGATGTTCAAAAACTATTATTACCTGCGGATATGTACAAAAATGCACAGCCAGTAAAAGACCAAAAGAAATGGGAAGAAACAACAAAGCAAATTCCACAACTCTATCAAGAGCAGGTATTAATTCATGGGAAATAAAAAAGTTGTTTTAATTGTCATAGATGCACTTCGCTTTGATACTGCCTGTACTCATATGGGATTTATGCACCATTTAGTTGAACGTAAGATTGCAGCACGATACAAGATTTGTTCAGAAGTCCCGTCTCTATCAAGGCCTTTATATGAAACAATTTTAACGGGGACACCCCCCATTGTACATGGGGTAACGAGCAATATGACTGTACGTTTATCTACGCAAAATAGTCTGTTTCATGTAGCGAAAGACAACGGTTTGTCTACAGCAGCAGCTGCCTATTATTGGGTAAGTGAACTATACAACCGTGCACCATTTGTGCATATGGGGGACAGGCTACAATTAGATACGCAATTACCGATTGAGAATGGCTTGTTCTACTTTGAGGATCACTATCCAGACAGTCATTTATTTGCTGATGCTGCATGGCTAATGGATCAAAAGCAACCAGATTTCTTATATATTCATCCGATGAATGTGGACGATGATGGTCATAAATTTACAGCTGACTCGTCACAATATCGAAATCGTGTTTTAGCGGTGGATGCATTATTATCTCTATTTATTCCAAAATGTCTTGCGCAGGGCTATGAAGTTATTGTGACGGCAGATCATGGGATGACAAGTGATGGTAATCATGGAGGCACAACAGCTGAAGATCGCCATGTCCCAATGTTTGTTATTTCGAATCTCGTTAAAGCAGGCATTAAGGATGAGATTGTCTCACAGTTACAAATTGCTCCGCTGTGTTGTCATTTATTGAATATCGAACCTTCTGATGAAATGGTTCCGCTGTTATTAGAAGGGATGAATTCTTTAAAAAAGGATTAATTATTATTATTTAATCAGGCGTGTAATTGGCTCATCACTAAGGGTTGGGGATAACATTTTAAAACGTATACCATGTATTAGTTGATTGGGGTGGAGGCTGGGCGATTCCTTGGGGTCAGATCACAGCATCACAGATGAGACCCTGGAGCGAGCAAATAGGGGAATGAAGGCTAAAAGCGTCATATCCTGTGATAACGCCTTCGTGACCAACATCCTGCTGTTGCTGTCGCTACGTTAGCACCGCTTTCGCGCAAAAAACATCTGTTGCCTCAAGCGGCTCATCGGACGCCCCCAGGAAGCTTTGATCTGTGCGAAAGCGAAGCGTCAGCAACAAATGTTTTAACTGTGCGAAAGCGAAGCGTCAGCAACAAAGCGCCCAGCCGGAGCGGAAATTAACCACTCGTTATGATGATGAGCCTTCTAATTAATAAAAATGATTATGATTAATCTAAATAGTCGCTATTAAATAAAGAAAGAAGTGATTGTTTTGATTTCGAAGCGGCAAACAGTTGCCTGGCTTTCTCCTTTTCTAGTACTTGTCTTGTTATTTTTCTTAGTACCGTTACTGTATATGCTAATCACAAGCTTTCAAAATAACGATGGTTTTACATTTGCACAATATCGATCGGTACTAACGAATGATTACATTTTACAAGGCTTTCAAAATAGTATTACACTGTCCGTTATTTCGGCAGTCATTGCCTTAATCGTTACTTTATTTGCAGTTTTTGCGATGATGAGATTTTCTGAGCCAGTGCGTGAGAAAATTTTAATACTAACAAATTTAACATCAAATTTTTCAGGTATTCCGTTAGCATTTGCGTTTATCGTATTACTTGGCAATAGCGGGCTTTTCACATTGCTATTTGATAAATGGGGGATCAGCGTATTATCGTCATTTTCTCTTTATAGCTGGGGTGGCTTGCTACTTATTTACATTTACTTCCAGTTGCCGTTAGCATTAATGCTTTTATACCCAATTTATGATGGGATTCAGCAACAATGGAAGGAAGCAGCCGCACTACTTGGCGCTTCTACTTTGCAGTTTTGGGTGAAAATTGGGATCCCTGTTATGCTTCCAGGGATTGTTGGAACATTTAGCGTATTGTTTGCCAATGCAATGGGGGCTTATGCCTCTGCCTACGCACTAACTAGCAGTAATTATAATTTAGTGGCCATTCGTATTGGCTCTCTAATTAAGGGAGATATTTTTGCTCAGCCAGAACTGACAAGTGCAATTGCAGTATTGCTAGCGGTTACGATGGTGACTGCGATGTTATTAAGCGAATGGAGCATCTCAAAAACAAGGAGGAAGATATAGTGAAAAAAAGAGGCTTTGCTGATTTATTTTTCCTCCTGTTAATGGCGTATTTAGTGTTGCCGGTTGTTGCAACAATGTTTTATGCCTTTGCGACGAAATGGAATAAGACCATTTTGCCAGAAGGTTTAACATTTAAATGGCTTGCTACATTATTTCAGGATGCAGAATTTATACAGGCGTTTGGACGTTCTGTTTTATTGTCGAGTGGGGCTGTAGTAGTTGCATTGCTCGTGATCGTACCGGCTATTTTTGTGATCGTGTTGTATTTTCCGAAATACGAAAAATGGATTCAGATGGCTGTTGTGATGGTGTATTCATTTCCAGGAATTATTTTAGCAGTTGGGCTCATTCGTGTTTACAGCAAATTTGGTGTGCCAATGATTCTCGTAGTTTTAGGGGCATATGTTATCGGTATCCTACCATACATTTATCAGGGGACACGCAATAGTTTACGGAATATAGATGCACGGCAGCTTTTAGATGCAGCGCAATTACTGGGAGCATCGAAATTACAGGCATTTACTAAAATATTATTGCCTACAGTATACCCAGGCTTATTTGCAGGTGCATTATTATCGTTTTCCGTACTTTTTGGAGAATTTGTACTGATTAATATTGTTGTCGGTTCTCGCTTTGAAACGGTGCAAATTTATTTAATGAAGAAGCTTAGTGTAAGTGGACATATTGCTAGTGCGGTTGTCTTTATTTATATCGTTCTTATGGGCTTATTAACGTTCGCTATTGCAACATTAACGAAACGATCGAAAGGTGCTACAAATCTATGAGTTATATTGTGATTGAAGGACTTCATAAAAAATATGGATCAACGACTGTTTTATCAAATATAGATATGAAGATTGATAAAGGTGAATTTATAACTCTTTTAGGTCCAAGTGGCTGTGGTAAGAGTACCATTTTACGAATTTTAGCGGGCTTAACAGATGCATCAGCCGGAAAAATTATCATTGAAGGTAAGGATATGATTGGTGTTCAACCAAAGGATCGTCAAGTGGGTATGGTGTTTCAATCATATGCACTATTCCCGAATATGACGGTGAAAGAAAATGTAGCCTTTGGTTTACGTATGCAAAAAGTAAATACTGCAGAAGTTGATCAACGTGTTCAAGAAATGCTTGTGATTGTGCATTTAAGTGAAAAAGCTAACGCATATCCAAAAGAATTATCTGGCGGTCAACAGCAACGTGTTGCCCTTGCTCGAGCTTTAATTGTACGTCCGAAGGTATTGTTGTTAGATGAGCCTCTCAGTGCGCTAGATGCCCAAATACGTCAGAAGCTTCAAGCAGACTTACGAGCTATCCAGCAAAAGCTTGGCATTACGATGATTTTAGTTACGCATGACCAAGAGGAAGCAATGGCTGTATCTGACAGAATATTTGTGATGAATAATGGAATGATTGCACAAAGCGGAACACCTACTGCCATTTATACATGCCCAGAAAGTGAGTTTATCGCTAATTTTATCGGACATTACAATGTCTTTACACGTCAAGCGCTTGAGACAATGATTGGCGAGACATTGCCTAAAGAATACTCAAAATATGCAATTCGACCGGAAGCTATACATCTTGAACTAAGACAGGGGGATGTTTGTATAAGTGGAGAGGCGAAACAATCATTAATGAGTGGCAATGTTATTCGGACAACATTCGAGGGAGAATGTCCCTTTACGATGGAGCAGCTACACCAACGAGGGCAGTCGTTTGAACTGGGGAAAAATTATGTGTGTTATGTGGCGAGAGAAGATGTGATTGCATTATCATGACATATGCAAAAATAGAACGTTTTGAATTCATTTTAAAACAGTTAGAGATTGACGGGAAAATTATTGTTGCCAATATTGCCGAAGAATTACAAGTGGCACCAGAAACGATTCGTCGTGATTTTGATGAATTAGCGCAACAGCATTTATTAACAAGAGTACACGGAGGAGCAGTGAAGTATACGAATGTTAGAAATGAACCAGCATTTTTGCGTAAGCTTCAAATGCAAAAAGAGGTAAAACGCAATATTGCTCGATTAGCAGCTAGTCGTATCTGTGATGGGGATACAATTGCAGTTGATACAGGTACAACAACGGTGCATATTGCAGATTTTTTATTGGCAGTCAATGATATAACGGTCGTAACCAACTCCATTGCTGCGGCTGTGCAATTTAATTTGGCTATAGAAGAGCGGAGAATGACGGGAAAGGTCATATTACTTGGAGGAACGACCAATCCAAGGCAATCCTCAGTAGCGGGAGCTATGACTTTGGAATTATTAGGGAATATGAACTTTGATAAAGCCTTTATATCTTGTGGTGGTATTAGTGAAGGCACCGTATACGATTACGATTTGGATGAATCATTAATTTCTAAAAAAATGCTTAATCATAGTAAGATGAGCTTTTTACTAGCGGATGCAACAAAAATAAATGGGAAGTCCTTTTATCAAATTTGTCACATAGAGGAGAGCTCCGAAATTTTTTGTGATATACCTTGCCCATTGGAGTGGCAAATATATGAGGAAAAGTGGACGGTATGTAATGGAGGGAAAAGCGAATGATTGATTATCATGTACATTTAGAGGAAGGCCCATATTCATTTCGTTGGCTGGAGCGTACTTCTCAAGCTATTAGTTTTTTTTATGAAGGTGAAGGATCAGCGAAAGGTTCTAAAGCATGGATAGAGTGGCAAATACAGCAGTTATCACAGCGATTACAAAGTGGCTGTTATAGTGAGGAATGGTTAGATTTATACCTACAACAAGCTATTCAACTCGGTTTGCATGAAGTTGGAATTGTCGACCATCTCTATCGTTTCAAGGAGACGCGAGCATATTTTGAGCGTTATATGCAGTTAGATGACAATGAAGTTGGTAGAGCTCAGCGTTACTGGCTTGAAAGCGTGATGACAGAAAGCATGGATGATTTTGTGTCAGCTATTAATCGAGCAAAGGAAAAGTGGAGTCTGCATGGTATTTCCTTAAAGCTAGGCATCGAGGCGGATTATTTTGTCGGAGGTGAGGAGGAATTAGCAACATTACTGGAGGGGTATCCGTGGGATTACGTTATCGGATCCGTCCATTTTGTAGATGGTTGGGGCTTTGATAACCCTCAAACACAATACATATTTGAGGACATGGATGCTGCTACATTACAGCAGAACTATGAGCGTTTCTTTGTTACAGTCGAAAAAATGATTCACTCAAGTATGTTTGATTTTGTAGCACACTTGGATAACTTTAAAGTATTTAATTATCAAGTGGAGGACGCTGTTTTTCTCGATTCTTGGTATGAACGTATAGCCAAAGCCCTCGTTACAACAAATACTGCCACTGAATTGAATGCGGGCCTGTATTATCGTTATCCAGTAAAAGAGATATGCCCTGGCCCTCGCTTCCTTCAAATATTAATGGAACAGGGAGTAGCCTTTACAGTTTCCTCAGATGCGCATTTCCCAGACGACTTAGGTAAATTTACATTTGCCAATGCAGATATGCTTAAGAGCTTCGGTGTTCAATCGATTGTTGGCTTTGAACAGCGTGTGAAAAAGTTAATTGACATATAGCATTCAGTAGTTCTTAAGTGTAGAGGCACTGAAACAAAAATGAGTTTTCTTATTTAGTAGGAGATTTATTTTTGTTTCAGTGTTTTTCAACTACTTTAAGAAAATTTACAGACTCGCAGTATTAAGTACAGGGCAGACCGCATATAAAAATGAATAAATTCATTTTTATCATGAGAGGCGAGTAAAATTGTCAAAAACAGATGATCAACCCTTTTTACCAGTTATTATACAATCAGGGCAATATGCATATGGGGTAGCCCGCTCTTTTTATGAGGCGTATCGTATGAAAAGTCTTGTATTAGAGCCATCTATGAAAACAAAAGATATTCGAACGCTCCTGCTAGGTGAGGCGCTAGGAATAGCGACACAAAATAGTGGTATCCTGGATTTTCAATATGTGGACCGTTTAGATGAAGCAGATTTTTTTGTACAAGCTTTAATAGAAGTAGCGATGCAGTTCAAACATAAAAAATTAATCCTTCTTGTATGTGATTGTTATTATGCGGAGCTTATCATTATTAATAAAAAGACACTACAACATTATTTTATTTTGCCTTATATTGATGAGGATGTAATGAAGCGGGTTCAAACAAAGGAAGAATTTTATAAGCAATGTGATTTATACAATTTAAAATATCCCAAAACGTTCGTATTGACAAAGGAACATCGTGTAACAAGCGAATTACCCTTCGATTATCCGATAATAATCAAGCCATCGAATTTCGTTGAATATTCGCGTTGTTCCTTCCCTGAGAAGAAAAAAGTATTTCTTGTCAAAAATGAAGAAGAGAAGCAGCATATTATTAAAAGTATTTATCGCTCTTCCTATAAGGATGCTTTAATTCTTCAAGAGTTTATTCCAGGTGATGATTCTTATATTCGAGTGTTAGACGTTTACGTAGGGAAGGACAAGAAGGTTAAATTAATGTGTTTAGGGAACAAGCTCCTTGAAGATCCATCACCACAAAATATTGGAATCTCCTTGGCGATTATGACAGATTTCGATAAACAGCTTATGGACAACTTGCGCTATTTTTTGGAGGGCATTGGCTATAGTGGTTTTGCAAATTTTGATATGAAACTAGATGTTCGTGACGGGAAATTTAAAATATTTGAAATGAACTTACGATCGGGTGCCTCAAGCTATTACGTGACAGCAAGTGGTCATAATTTAATGCAATGTGTTGCTAATGATTATGTATTTAATGTGCATCAAGAGCTAACGTATGTACAGACGAGGCATTTGTGGTCACTCATTCCAAAAAGGTTGTTATTCAAAGGCTTGAAAAATGAAAAATTAAAAATACAAGCTAAGCAATTAATAAAACAGGACAAGTATTCGAATGCTCTATATTTTAGAGAGGATATGAACGTAAAGCGTTGGGTAAAGCTTAAACTCTATAATTTTTATTTAAATTTAAAATATAAAAAGTACTACAAATAAGGTCAAGATAAGGACCGAACAATTTTAATGTGGATTCCTATTATTTTAGAGTTCTAAAAGAAGCAAAGCGGTGAGGGGAAATTCAGCAAACTACGTGTAATTAAGTCTAAACCGCGACATTTAGTACACAAGCCTTGTAGGATGTTGCAATTATTCAGTATAATAGTAAAACGGGATTTCAAATGTATGGAATTCGTTTGAAAGGAGTTACCTGATTGCAATGAATGAAGAACAACGCTTAGCTAATCAACAAGTCAATCAACCAAAAAAAGAAGACAAGCCTGAAAAGGATTATAGTAAATATTTTGAAACGGTCTTTACGGCACCTTCATTAAAAGATGCTAAAAAACGTGGGAAAGAAGATGTTAAGTACCATAAAGACTTTAACATTGCAGAAGAATTTGCAGGTATGGGGACAGGGCGTACTTTTTATATTCGTACGTATGGCTGTCAAATGAATGAGCACGATACAGAAGTTATGGCTGGGATTTTTATGCAGCTAGGATATACGCCTACAGATATTATTGATGAAGCTGACGTCGTATTACTGAATACTTGTGCCATCCGGGAAAATGCAGAAAATAAAGTATTTGGAGAACTTGGCTTTCTGTTAAAATATAAACGTAAAAATCCAGAAATGTTGATCGGGGTTTGTGGCTGTATGTCACAAGAAGAATCCGTTGTCAATAAAATTTTAAGAAGTTATCCGCATGTCGATATGGTGTTTGGTACACATAATATTCACCGTTTACCGAACATTTTAAAAGAAGCATATATGTCTAAGGAAATGGTCATTGAGGTTTGGTCTAAAGAAGGCGATGTTATTGAAAATCTGCCGAAAAACCGTCTTGGCTCCATCAAAGCTTGGGTAAATATAATGTACGGTTGTGATAAATTCTGTACGTATTGTATTGTACCTTATACACGTGGTAAGGAACGTAGTCGCCGTCCAGAAGAAATCATTGCTGAAGTTCGTGAACTAGCAGCTGCGGGTTATAAAGAAATTATGCTTTTAGGACAAAATGTCAACGCTTACGGTAAGGATTTTGAGGATATTGAATATCGACTTGGTGATTTGATGGATGAATTACGAAAAATCGATATCCCACGTATTCGATTTACAACGAGTCATCCACGTGACTTCGATGATCATTTAATTGAAGTACTTGCTAAACGTGGTAACTTAGTTGAACACATTCACTTACCAGTACAATCTGGTTCAAATGATGTGCTAAAAATTATGGCGCGTAAATATACACGTGAGCATTTCCTTGGATTAGTAGCGAAAATTAAAGCGGCTATTCCGGAAGTAACACTAACGACTGATATTATCGTAGGTTATCCTAACGAAACTGAAGAACAATTTGAGGAGACATTATCCTTGTATCGCGAAGTAGGTTTTGAAATGGCCTTTACTTATATTTATTCTCCTCGTGAGGGTACACCTGCTGCCAAAATGGTGGATAATGTACCTGAAGAAGTGAAAAAAGAACGTCTTCACCGATTAAATGCGGTTGTAGGGGAATACTCTCGCAAAGCATTAGAGAGCTTGAAGGGTGAAATAGTAGAAGTATTAGTCGAAGGAACGAGTAAGAAACGTGATGATGTGTTAGCTGGCTACACGCGTAAAAACCGTCTTGTAAACTTTAAAGCCCCAGCAGATCTAATTGGTCAATTAGTGAAAGTAAAAATAGTTGAAGCTACTTCATATTCACTAAGTGGTGAATTTGTAGAAGTAGTAAAAAATGAAAAGGTGGAAGCGTAAATGACACAAGTATTATATACAAAAGAAGATTTAATCAAGAAATCACATGAAATTGCGCATATGATTGCCAATACGCCAGAAGTTGAATTTTTCAAAAAGGCAGAAGCACAAATTAATGAAAACCAACAAGTACGTGAGCGTATTGCAAGTTTAAAAAGCCTACAAAAGCAAGCTGTTAACTTCCAACACTTAGGAAAAGAAAAAGCGCTTAAATTAATTGAAGATAAAATCGAAAAAATCGAAGAAGAAATCAACGCAATCCCAGTAGTTCAACAATTTAAAGAATCTCAAGGGGATGTAAATGATTTATTACAACTTGTGTCAAATACAATTGCAAACAATGTTACAAATGAGATTGTTCGTTCAACGGGTGGGAATTTACTTCGTGGAGAAACTGGCTCATACGTAGAAAATACAACGCCAGGCAGCTGCTCATAAAAATAATAGAAGAAATAGCTCGAATGAATGCTTTCATTCGAGCTTTACTATTGTTAAAAAATTATTGTGTCAATGAAATGAAGATGCCTGTCGCTCTTCGATTTATAATCGTAAATTAAAGTGTCATGCCAGAAGAGACATACAATATTTAATTAGCGGCAATTACGGCAAAGCTTCAATATTCATAGATATTAGCGTGTTTCTGACAACATACTATGAAAAATGAATTTAATCCTTAATTCGATTCTATAAAAATATATGTTCACCCAATAGGCGCTACCTGCATATGATGGAGTGAAAAGAGTCGAAGGAGGAATTGCGCTGAAACGTTTACGACAAATCGTGACGAGAGCAGTAGTTGCCAAGGGGAAGAAGAGAACAGAAGAACGTGTAACATTATGTCCATCAAATAAGCCGACAAGTATTCTCGGTTGCTGGGTTATTAATCATACTTGCTCCGCGAAAAAAGTCGGTAAATTTGTAGAAGTATCAGGGAAGTTTGATGTCAATGTATGGTATGCCTATAGTAATCATTCGAAAACAGCAGTGTTTTCTGAAACGGTGCACTATAAAGACAAAGTGAAGCTTTCATTTAGAGAAGGCGAAGTAAGTGTTGGTGATGATGTACGTGTACGTGTCATTCAAGAGCCAAACTGCATAGAGGCAATCATTTCTCCATGCGGTACGAAATTTGAAATCTTAGTAGAACGTGAAGTTGTTGTAGAGGTAATGGGGGAAACGACGATTTGTATTAGTGTACATCCACTAGATTTCGAAGAGGAATGGAACTTTAATGATGAGAGCTCATCCTCTTCTTCATCTAGCTCAAGCTCCTCTTCTTCGTCTAGCTCTAGTGGAGAAGGCAGGTATGTTTTAGAGTCTTCATCGTTTCCTGATGAACGACAAAGATAATAGTAAAGACCATATTTCTTTTATACATGCGAAGCGCTAGCATCTTAAAAAAAGGTGATTGAAGCGTTTCGCATGTATCTTTTGTTATAATAAAAATATCTATATGGTTAGAGCGAGGGAATTTTTAAAATGACAACATATACACCAATGATGCAACAGTATTTGCAAGTAAAGGAAGATTACAAGGATGCCTTTTTATTTTTCAGATTAGGCGATTTTTACGAGATGTTTTTTGAGGATGCTATTAATGCCTCACAACTTTTAGAAATTACATTAACGAGCCGAGATGCTGGTGCAAAAGAGCGAATTCCAATGTGTGGTGTTCCACATCATTCGGCAAAAAATTATATTGAAACACTTGTGCAAAAGGGCTATAAGGTTGCAGTTTGTGAGCAAACAGAAGATCCGAAGCAAGCAAAAGGTGTAGTGAAGCGTGAAGTCGTACAACTTATTACACCGGGTACGATCATGGAAGGTAAGTCGCTCGACGGTAAATCCAATCATTTTATTGGTGCTGCGGAGCAATTTGATGATACGACATTTGGCTACGCTTATTTAGACTTATCTACAGGTGAAGCAGTAGCCTCCTCGATTGAGGGCGACGGTAAAGCGCTTTTAATGCAAATGCAGGCATACGGTATTCGTGAATTAATTGTCACGGAAAATTTGCAACTGCTATTAGCAGAGCATGCAGTCAATGTCGGTATCGTCCTTTCTATTGAAACAGATGAAATGTCGTTGGCTAAAGCTGCACATTATGTAGAAGCGGTGCCGAATGATTTACAAATTGCCTGCCTTCGTTTACTTCATTATATCGATAAAACACAAATGCGTTCATTATCACATATTCAAGCATTTACGTATAATGAAATGAAAAATTATTTACGTATTGACTCTAGCTCTAAGCGTAATTTAGAGCTTATTCAATCTATTCGCGGCGGCGATCAAAAGGGCACGCTTTTATGGTTGTTGGATGACACCGTGACTGCAATGGGCGGACGAAAATTAAAGCAATGGTTACACCAACCTCTTGCTTCACGTTCTGCCATTAAAGCGAGACTAGCGAATGTCACGGATTTGTTGGAGGAGTATTTTGTAAGAACAGAGCTTCAAGCCTCTTTAAAACAAGTATACGATTTAGAGCGTTTAGCTGGACGAGTAGCTTTTGGTAATGTAGGTGGACGTGATTTAGCGCAGTTACGTGATTCATTGCGTCAAGTACCTGTAATTCAGCAACAATTACGTGGTGCTAATAAGGAAACATTGCAAAAGCTAGGTGCAGCACTTGATACGTGTGAGGATGTAGAGGCACTTTTAGCTCGTGCAATTACGGACAACCCACCAATTACGATAAAAGAGGGTGACGTCATTCGCGATGGCTATAATGAGCGTTTAGACGAGCTACGCTATGCCTCACGGAATGGGAAAGATTGGATTGCGCAGCTGGAGCAAGAGGAACGGTCGAAAACAGGCATTAAAAACTTAAAAATTGGCTACAATCGAATTTTCGGTTATTATATTGAAATTACGAAATCTAATATCCATTTAGCTGATTTAACTCGCTATGAACGTAAGCAAACTTTGGCAAATGCTGAACGTTATATTACGCAAGAGCTTAAGGAAAAAGAAGCATTAATTTTAAATGCAGAGGAAGAAAGTTTAACGTTAGAATATAATTTGTTTGTGGAAATACGTGATGAATTAAAGGCGTTTATTCCACGTGTACAAGCATTAGCGGCAAGTATTAGTGAGCTGGATGTGCTAGTAAGTTTTGCGAGTGTTTCAGAGAAATATCGTTTCACGAAGCCTGAGTTTCATGAAGGGCGTTCGCTAGAAATTATTGAAGGGCGCCATCCAGTTGTTGAGAAAATGCTCAATAAGCAAATGTATGTGCCAAACGATTGTATTCTTGAGGATAATAACAATATGATGCTGATTACAGGTCCGAATATGTCCGGTAAAAGTACGTATATGCGTCAAGTTGCACTAATTGTTGTGATGGCACAAATGGGCTGTTATGTGCCTGCTGAAAAAGCTAGATTACCAATTACAGATCAGATTTTTACACGCATCGGTGCAGCAGATGATTTAGCAGCGGGACAATCAACCTTCATGGTGGAGATGTTAGAATCTCAGCACGCGATTACGCATGCTACAAAAAATAGTTTAATGCTGTTTGATGAAATTGGTCGCGGGACATCTACTTATGATGGCATGAGTCTTGCACAATCCATGATGGAATACATCCATGATAAAATTGGAGCAAACACACTATTCTCGACTCACTATCATGAATTAACGGCTCTTGAAAAGGAACTTCCTCGACTGCAAAATGTACATGTATCTGCTACTGAAAAAAATGGCACAGTTGTCTTTTTGCATAAGGTGAAAAAGGGAGCTGCCGATAAATCTTACGGGATTCATGTAGCACAGCTTGCTCAATTACCAGAGGAAATTTTAACAAGAGCACAAGTACTGCTTGAAAACTTCGAGGCGGGACGCGAGACAGGAAACGCAGCCGAAAAAGAAGTAGCCGTGGTACAGGAAGTTGAAGAAAAGCCAATGCAAATGTCCCTATTTACAGAAGAAGAACCAATTTCTCCTGCAGAATCTGAGGTGCTTAAAAACCTAGAAAAAGTAAATATTCTAGGCACTTCACCAATGCAAGCGATGAATATTTTATATGAATTACAGCAACAACTAATAAATGCAAAAAAGTAAAGGAGTGATGCGCTATGGGAAAAATACAAATTATGGACGAGTGGCTGTCCAATAAAATCGCGGCAGGGGAAGTAGTAGAAAGACCGGCCTCTGTAGTTAAAGAGCTTGTTGAAAATGCCATTGATGCAGGAAGTACGTCCATTGATGTTTTTTTACTAGAAGCGGGCCTCACTTCAATTCAGGTCATTGATAATGGAAGTGGTATGGATGAAGAGGATGCATTAATATCATTCTCTCGCCATGCGACAAGTAAAATTCATCAGGAACATGATTTATTTCGAATTCGTACACTTGGCTTCCGTGGCGAGGCATTAGCTTCCATTGCATCAGTGTCAAAAATGACACTGATTACATCCAATGGTGAATCAGGAACGTATTTAGAGCTTGAGGGTGGACATATCGCCACACATAAACCTGGCCCTTTGCGTAAGGGAACAGATCTTACAATAGCACAGCTATTTTTCAATACACCAGCTCGATTAAAATATATGAAAACGATACAGACCGAGCTTGGGCATACAATTGATCTAATGAACCGCCTTGCACTCGGAAATCCACAAATTGCGTTTAGATTGCTGCATAACGGCCAGCAATTGTTACAAACAAATGGACGCGGGGATGTTCAGCAAGTATTAGCGGCCATTTACGGTGTACATAATGCTAAAAAAATGGTGGCATTCAGTGGAGAATCACAGGATTATAAAATTTCTGGTTTTGTATCATTACCTGAGGTGACTCGTGCCTCGAAAAACTATATGTCGTTATTTGTGAATGGTCGCTGGGTGAAACATTATTTAATACAAAAAGCGATTGTAGATGCTTATCATACGTATTTGCCCATTGAACGTTTTCCGATTGTAGCGCTCTTTGTAGAGGGAGATCCTTATTTAACAGATGTCAATGTTCATCCTGCCAAGCATCAAATACGATTAAGTAAGGAGCCTGAGCTTCTTAAGTTAATTGAGGAAACGATACGAGAGAAAATCCGCCATGTTATTCGAGTACCGCAAATGGAAAAGAAGGAGAAAGTGGCGAAGTCTGAGACGGAGCAGTTAAATATTTGGAAACCTGCACCGAAGCTTAATGTGGAGAAAATGAATGCTATTGTAGAGAAACTTTATGATGTACAAACTGTTCAGGAATCCAACACATTAGATCCTATAGTGCCCCAATCTGAAACCGTTCCTACTGCCATTGATGATAGTTGGCAACCGACACCAGTGATGGAAGTGAATCGTCCTGAAGAAGAAGTGACGCTAGAAGAGCCAATGGAAGTTTTGGAGGATGAGCCTAAGAAAGAACCGTTCCCCGCACTTGAAGTAGTAGGGCAAATTCACGGTACGTATATTGTTGCGCAAATGGAGGATGGCTTTTATTTAATTGATCAGCATGCAGCACAGGAGCGCATAAAATATGAATTTTTCCGTGAAAAAGTCGGTCAGGTAAACCCAAATGAGCGTCAGGCTTTATTGCTGCCATTGACTTTCCATTATGCTGCTGACGAGGCTCTTATTTTAAGAGAAAATCGACAGGAGTTAGAAGCTGTAGGCGTATTTTTAGAGGAATTTGGGCAGGCTTCGTTTGTCGTGAGAGAGCATCCAAGCTGGTTCCCTAAAGGGGAAGAACAGGAAATTATTGAGGACTTAATCGAACAAGTGCTGACAACTAAAAAAGCGGACGTCAAAAAATTACGTGAGGCTGCAGCGATTATGATGAGCTGTAAAAAGTCGATAAAGGCCAATTATTATTTAACGAAAGAGCAAATGGAAGTATTATTGCGAGATTTACGCAATGCCGACAATCCATTTACATGCCCGCACGGACGTCCAGTACTTATTCATTTTACTTCTTATGAAGTGGAAAAAATGTTTAAACGGGTAATGTAATTGAAGTGGAATTAGAATTTCTATACTTAACGTTATTGTTAGTTATACAAGATGGCTTACTTAGTAGAAGTTGCATGTATTTTCAATTTATAGCAAATGGGGGAGAAAGGTATGTTTTCATTTGAGCATCGTCCTAAAATTATGCATTTTTTAGAACAATATAGCTTTGACGTTTTAGTCATTGGTGGCGGCATTACTGGTGCTGGCATAGCACTTGATGCAGCATCGAGGGGGTTATCAGTCGCTTTGATTGAGAAGCAGGATTTTTCTGCTGGAACATCAAGCCGTTCAACAAAGCTTATTCATGGTGGACTTCGTTATTTAAAGCAACTTGATATAGGTGTTGTAGCGGAGGTTGGGCGTGAGCGTGAAATTGTATATGACAATGCTGTTCACGTTACAACGCCTGAAAAAATGCTACTACCATTATATAAAAAGGGCTCACTTGGACCATTATCAACATCATTGGCATTGAAGGTCTATGATCGTTTAGCAGGTGTTAAAAAGCATGAGCGTAGAACGATGTTAAACGCTCAGGAAACGGCAGCGCTAGAGCCTTTACTCAATCAAGATGAGCTTATTGGTGGTGGCTATTACGTTGAATATCGTACAGATGATGCCCGTCTAACAATTGAAGTGTTGAAAAAAGCTGTGGAATATGGGGCACTTTGTTTAAATTACGCGGAAATGACAGGGTTTTTATATGAGAAGAAAAAGCTTGTTGGGGCACAAGTTACAGATCATGTTACAGGGAAAACAATCGAGGTGCATGCTGCGCAAATCGTCAATGCAACTGGACCTTGGGTAGATGAAGTCCGCCAAAAAGATAAAGTAGTAGACAAAAAGCAATTACGTCTCACAAAAGGGGTCCATATTGTCCTTGATCAAAAAGATTTTCCATTACAGCAAGCTGTGTACTTTGATATAGTGGATGGGCGTATGGCCTTTGCAATTCCACGTGATGGTAAAACGTATGTTGGGACAACAGATACAGTTTACGAGGGAGACCCTACACATCCGGTCGCTACTCAAGAGGACGTTGATTATTTAATTGTAGCTGCAAAAACAGTCTTTCCAACTGCAAATATTTCAAGAGATACGGTTGAATCATCGTGGGCAGGTGTGCGTCCACTTATTTATGAAAAAGGCAAGGATCCATCCGAAATTTCACGCAAAGATGAGATATGGACGGCTCCAAGTGGGCTAATAACAATTGCTGGTGGTAAACTAACTGGCTACCGTCAAATGGCAGAAACAATCGTTGATAAAATTGTGAAGATTCATAAATATAAGCACGCAAGTCCATGTGTAACACGTGAGTTATCACTTTCCGGTGCAAAGGGCATTAATGCCATTAATTTCCCTGATTATAGTTCTTATAAAGCTAAAGAGGGCGTTCAGTATGGTCTTAATTATGATGAAGCAAAACAGCTTGTACAAAAATATGGGACAAATGTTGACGCATTATATAACCAGGTGAAATATTTACATGAGCACGGAAGTACGATGCCTTTAGTTTTACATGCTATGTTACTTTATGGCATAGAAGCGGAAATGGTGTATACGCCAAGTGATTTCTTTATTCGTCGAACAGGCTTATTATACTTCGATATTGATGCAGTAAAACGTTATAAACAGCAGGTCATTCAAGTTATGCAACAACATTTTCACTATACAGAGTCCCAAAGAAATACTTATGTAGCTCAACTTGAACAAGCTATTTTAGATGCAACAAATTTTGCAGAGGAAGGAGTGTAGGTAATGCGTTATATTGAAATGTCAGATGGCCATTTTCTGTTTACTCGAACATCAAAGCCGTCGAAGCCATGTATTGGTCATATTCATATATTGCATGGTATGGCGGAGCATAGTGGGCGTTATGTTACATTTGCCAATAGCCTAACCGAAGCGGGCTATGCAGTGACAATGCATGATCATCGAGGGCATGGAGAAACGGCAGCCTATAATGGCACATTAGGCTTTTTTGCTGAACAAAATGGATTTCATCGTGTCGTAGAGGATGCGCATGAAGTAGTAACATTTTTGCATGAACAATTTGCAGATGTACCATTAATTATATTTGGTCATAGTATGGGATCGTTCATTACTAGAAGGTATATACAATTGTATAGCGATCAAGTGGATCATGTGATTCTATGTGGAACAGGGAATGTTACAGCATTGCATACGATGGGGAATTTAGTAGCGAAAGTATTAGCCAAACAGCTTGGTAAAGAGACAGAGAGTAAGTTATTAAATAAGCTGAGCTTTGGTAGCTTTAATAAACAGTTCCCGAATTCGAAGACTGCTTATGATTGGTTATGTTCAGTAGAGGACGAAGTGGGAAAATATATAGATGATCCGTATTGCGGCTTTATCCCAACAAATCAATTTTTTGTCGATTTAACAACAGGTTTCAGGTCGTTAAATCGTAAAAGTGAAATAGCAAAAGTAAAGAAAGACTTACCGATATTATTGATAAGTGGTAGCAAAGATCCAGTAGGAGAACAAGGTCAAGGCGTATATGCTGTTGCAGAACAATTTACAGAAGCAGGCATACAGGACGTGACGGTCTACTTATTTGAGGATAAGCGCCATGAAATCCTAAACGAGGATAATCGAGAGGCAGTCTATCAAGTTTTATTACGGTGGTTAGAAAAATATGATACAAGATAAGATACAGCAGGCAGAGGTCGTAGCAATAGTAGGACCTACAGCATCTGGGAAAACAGCACTAAGCATTGAGCTAGCAAAAAAATATAATGGAGAAATCATCAACGGTGACTCCATGCAAATCTATCGAGACTTAGATATTGGTACAGCAAAAATTACAGAGGAAGAGATGGAAGGTGTACCCCATCATTTACTAAGCTTCAAAGAGCCAACAGAATCCTTTTCAGTAGCAGACTATCAAAAATTAGTGCGCGCTAAAATTGCGGAAATTCAATCGCGTGGCAAACTACCGATTATTGTAGGGGGCTCGGGTTTATATGTGCAGGCAGTACTCTTTGATTTTCAATTTACAGAGGAGCAGGTTGATGAGGTGGCACGGAAAGCCTATTATGAAGAACTGGAAAAATTAGGTCCAGAGGCGATGCATGCTAAGCTGAAAAAACTTGATCCACAAACAGCGGAGGCAATTCATCCAAATAATACTCGCCGTGTCATACGTGCGTTAGAGATGATTGAGCTTAGTGGCGTTTCAAAGGCATCCGAAGCACAAAATCGTGGAGAGGTTCCACTGTACAATCATGTGATTTTAGGGCTTGGACAAAATATGTCACGTGAAGTGCTCTATGATCGTATTAACCGTCGTGTTGATATAATGATGGAAAAAGGGCTTTTAGAAGAAGTAAAGGGCTTATGGCAGAAAAATATTCGTGGTGTGCAATCAATCCAAGCAATCGGTTACAAAGAATTATACGATTACTTAGATGGTAAATGCTCTTTAGAAGAAGCCATTGACAGCTTAAAGCAAAATTCTCGCCGCTATGCGAAAAGACAGCTAACATACTTCCGTAACAAAATGGATGTATATTTTGTTAATAATAATGAAAAAATTTGATTAATTTCTAAAAATTACTAATTGCCAAATTGGTAGAACATGCTACTATAGGAATGAAGAGGTAGAAAGAGAGTATAGGGAGGCATATTTGATGAAATCAATTAACTTGCAAGATACATTCTTAAACCATTTACGTAAAAATAATGTTTTTGTAACTGTGTTTTTGTTAAATGGATTTCAGTTAAAAGGAACTGTGAAATCCTATGATAATTTTACAGTATTATTATTAGATGCTGATAGCAAACAACACCTTATTTACAAACACGCTATTTCTACATTTGTTCCAGCAAAGCAAGTGGATTTTTTAGAGACAGATAACTAGAGTAAAGCAGTTAGTGTTCTTGACACTAGCTGTTTTTTTGCCTTCAGGCTATAATGTAAGAGGAAATTGATATATTGGAGGACTACACATATGAAATCTATGGATACAACTGAAGTATTAGAACTATTAGATGCGAACGAAGACCTATACATTATTGATGTTCGTGAAGAGGATGAGGTAGCTCAGGGTATGATTCCTGGTGCTCAGCACATTGCTCTTGGGACAATCCCTGAGCGCTTAGAAGAATTAGATGCTTCTAAGCCATACATTATCGTTTGCAAGGCAGGTGGACGTTCAGCAAATGCTTGTGCATACCTAGAAGCTCAAGGCTTTGACGTAACAAACCTTGAAGGCGGCATGCTTGCTTATGATGGAGAGTTAGAATTTAAATAATTATCGATCGATTAAAACCTTCGTTTAGGCGAGGTTTTTAGACTGTAGATAAACGTTACTTTGTTTGCGTAAAGCAGTATAACTCTCTTTACGCACTAAAAGGTAGGATTGATTTGAAAGTAACGTCAAATATATAAGTTGATCTTCGTTACGACTGGGCGACTCTTTGGGTATCAGCGTCACAGATGAGACCCTGGAGCGAAGCGACAGCAACAAAGCGCCCAATATGAACGGAAATCAACCATACGTTATAGTGATAATCCATCATTTATATATATTTATTCTTTAGTCAACAAGCTGAAACCCTCGGTAATACGAGGGTTTTTCTTATACAGTTAAACTGCCTCTAAAATGGGAATTGTTGTCGTATCATTCAAAAATTCAAGTATATCTAATACCTGCGTCCATAATGCTTCATTATTATCTCTTACACCTAATGAGCCTTATATCGATAGACCACTCGCCCAAATCCCTTGAAAACCGACTTCCTCTACAATTTTTGCGGAAAGACCGTTATGGGCTTTCATTAAAAATTCAAGTTTGTCCCGAATATATATTTTTAAAAAAATTCGTCCTTTTTTTCAATATCTCCCATCTCCATAAGACTAAAAGTAAAGATTAGCAGGGCAAATATATTAGAAACTGATGATTTAGAATTCAATAAAATGGATGTATTAAGAACAATCATAATGCTCCTTTTCTAGTGTAGTAAATTTATTATGACTCTAACAGAAAAATAGGGGGTATTAGTCGCGTTACCAAGTCTCACCTACCCATGTAAGATAAATTTATTTGCATACAATATAGTAACCTCCATCAGTAGGGAGGACTAAACTATTAATACAATAGAAATAAAAATATCTAACTAAATGAGGTGAGTTTATTGAAAAATGGACTTGGGAAATGGGAACAATTCTTACTTTTAAAACAAAATCCTTTAACAACTAACTGCATTCCAGAATCAACACTTTACAGTCTAGAAAACCTAATCTATTTATTAAATAAGTATGAGTATATTTATGTGAAACATAATAGCGCTGGACAAGGAAGAGCGATTTATAAAGTCTACAAAAGAAAAGATGGATACTATTGTTTTAACGGATTTACCATGCAAGCTGAAGAAATAAGCAAATGTGTAGCAGCAATTGAGGATTTCCACCAAGTTCTACATCCATATGAGAAACACGGTAGATTAAGCGGAAATTATATTATACAGGAGGGGGTCAAAAGTCTAACCCCTGAGGGGGATTCAATATCCATTCGTGTTCATGTTCAAAATCTAAAGGGAAAATGGATAATTGGTGGAATTTACGGAAGGCTTGCATCTGAGGATCATGGGATTGTTAATTCAAATCGGGGTTCTCAAGCAATATCAATTGAAGAATTATTATCAGATTATTTGATGATGGATAATACAAAGAGAGATCAAACAATAGACTCTCTAAAAGAAGATTCAATTTTAGCATCTGAAGTAATAGCATCCCACTTTCCTTCTAGAGAATATGGCATTGATTTTGGAATAGATCTTGAAGGAAAACCTATATTATTTGAAGTAAATACAACGCCAAGCATTCGTAGTTTTGCCAAAGTTGATAGGGCGATCTGGAAGAACATTGTTGAGATTAGGAAAAAGCAAAGTGAAGGCTAAGTTTGAAATGTAGTTATTTTTCATGTTAGTCATCAGCATATTTCTATTCAATAGACATACATCAAAAAATTACTTTCCCTACTATAATTTTAGGGAAGAAGAAACTTAATTGCATCCGTTACTTGTGAACGATTAGGAATTTACCTAGAAAAAATGGAATATGGCTGGGTAGTCGCGATATGAATCAATTTTCTAATGGAGCCGATTCAGAATGGGTTCAAATTGCCAGCCCTTAGGAACCTGATTTCGGTATATTAGTTTATTTGGTTATTCGAAGTGTTTTTTGATTCACTCTTTTAGAGCGAATGCCAACGAAGGAATCCCTGGAACAATTTCATTAACAAACTTAAAGAAGTTTGATTTAATGGAAATACAATATCAATTTCCATATAAAAATGTCTGTTTACAACTTAAGCAGACATTATTTATATTAATTATACTTTGTTTGAGTTATGTAGAACTACAACTTCTAAATAATTATAGGGAATAGTTTCACTTAAAAAATGGGCATGAACATTAATCTATTTCGTGGAGATGTTATGAATAGAAGTAACGAAGAAAGCTCAATTTCTTATTTTTAGTTTATAACATTAGTGTTGCGCAAAAAAAGTTCTGAATTTTCAGTGTTTACATTTTGCCTCCTTAGAAGGAAAAATGTAAACACTGAAACAGCGGTAGTGAACATCCATTTTTACTATAATCCTTAGCGAGTACGATAGAGACAAGAAATCTTTATGGCACGGATTTTCCTTCGATTATATCAAACCAAATGCGGGCTGGTTATAGCAGTTATTACTTTAGTATTTTGCGTTAGATTTTTTAAATATGAATAGTTAACATGTCCGTTCACTTTAAAATACAACAAAGAACGAAAATTTTAAATGTTGACACAAAAAATACTTTGTCGTAGATTTAAAGTAATTGCATAAAAGCATTAGGTGCCCATTGCGGGAGAATAGGGAATAAAGTGAAAATCTTTAGCGGTCCCACCACTGTAAAAGGGAGTTTCATAGAGAATGCCACTAGCATCGTTCTGGGAAGGTTCTATGAAATGTTGAAATTGAGCCAGGAGACCTGCCTATCTGCTTCATATTATATAGACGATGGAAAAGTCTGTAGTTTATTTGTTATGGATAAACTACAGGCTTTTTATTTTTTTCTCTAAATCATTCTTCGAGTAACAAGGGCAAATAAGAAAGGGGAAATTTTCATGCAATTATTACAACAAACGATTCAAAACATTCAAAGTGCCGACCAAAAAATGATGGAGCAGGCAAGAGAACGCATAGATGCACTTTGCAAGCCTCCTAGTAGCTTGGGGAAGCTAGAGACTCTAGCTGTGCAACTATCGGGTATAACAGGCGAACTATTTCCTACGATAGATAATAAAGCAATTATTGTCTGTGCCGCGGATCATGGTGTCTGTGATGAAGGAGTTACACCAAATCCACAAAATGTGACGGTCTTTCAAACACTAAATTTCCCTAGAGGAGGAACAGGTGTCTGTGCTGTCGCGAAAATAACAAATGCAAAAATTGTCACAGTAGACGTTGGTGTAAAAGAGGATATTCCACATGATGCTGGTGTCATCATTAAAAAGATTAAATATGGTACGGACAATATGGCAAAAGGTCCTGCTATGTCAAGGGAAGAAGCCATACAATCAATTGAAGTAGGGATTGAGGTAGCTACAGAAGAAATCAAAAAAGGAATCAATGTACTCGGGACAGGAGAAATGGGAATTGGTAATACAACACCGAGTGCTGCTATATTATCGGTTCTTCGTGATTGTCATCCGAATGAAGTGACAGGCTTCGGCGCAGGAGTTGGGCCAGGGGGAATAGCTCATAAAGTAGAAGTCATTCACAATGCAATAGCATTAAATAAACCAAATCGTCATGATGCTATAGATATACTTGCAAAAGTCGGAGGGTTAGAAATAGGCGCTATGGCTGGTGTAATACTTGCTGCCGCCGCACATCGTAAACCAGTTGTGATTGATGGCTTTATTTCTACTATTGCAGCTCTTATTGCATACGAAATCGAGCCAACCGTAAAAGACTATATCATTCCTTCTCATGCCTCTGAAGAACCAGGCGCAAAAATCGCCGCTGAAATGCTCGGAATTGAACCGATGCTACATATGAATATGCGATTGGGAGAGGGCTCTGGTGCAGCTTTAGCCTTTCCTATTTTGGATGCAGCAAGCTCTATGATGAAAAACATGACTACTTTGGAAGAAGCTATGTTGCTGTTGAAAAATTAATTTTAGTCGCTGCTGTGGATGCACGGAGTTTGTGATAAATAAGGAATTTAAAAATTCGAAACAAGCCCAAATATCAGATTTGGGCTTGTTATTATGCAACAGTATAATTATGCTCGATTCAACTTCCGCAACGGTAAACGCCATTTCTTCATATATGAAAGTATTCTTAATACTGTGATTACACCAAACAATACATATAAAAAGATATCCCCTGAGAAAAGTTGAAGTCCGATGATAAGCCCTGCCAGTGCAGCCCAAACACCATAGACTTCATCACGGAGGACTAATGGTTGTCGTCTAGCTAATAAATCTCGAACAATTCCACCACCTGACCCTGTTAAGACAGCAGCTACAATAACTGCGCTAATAGGCATGTCGAGCTTCACAGCATAAAGGGCACCTTGAATCGCAAATGCCGATAATCCGATAGCATCGGTGAAATTACCCCAGCGATGCCAATGCTGAATAAGTCGATGTGGAAATAAGAAAAAAAGCGTAATCGCAGCAATGGCAATTTGGAACATCATATCTTGACCCCAAAGTGTAGTTACAGGTAAACCTATCAATAGATTTCGTATAGCTCCACCACCGAAAGCAGTTACGATACCGAGTATATAGACACCGAATAAATCATATTCTTCTTCCATTGCAATTATAGCCCCGGAAATAGCGAAGGCAATCGTTCCAATGATACTAAAAAACTCCCAAGCCAACCCTTTCACCCCTTATGTGAATAAATCATTTCTTGTTGTAGATTAGTTACTAATACAAACTAGAAAACACTAAAGTCTTCTTTTTTGTATTAGAAGCAAAGAAAGCATCGACTTACGATTCGGAATTATCAGATATCAAATATCTAATTATAGCAGAAATTCATAGATATAGTTTTTTTTAACTTAGCGCCTAAATGCAATTAGAACCACAAGCAATTTTTGCAGGCAAGCTCACAAATTGTTAAGATAAGATTTGAACAAATGTGAAATGGAGAAGAACATAATGACTTTTACAACCAATTTATCAGAAGAAACACTAGCATTAGCTGCTAAAATAGAGGAAAAAGTACGCCCTTTTCATGCAAAGGTAGAAGATATGGCGTTCTTCAATCAACAAAAAGTGCTTGCTGCATTCCGAAAGCATCAAGTAAGTGATTATCATCTGCACCCATCTAACGGCTATGGCTATGATGATGAAGGGCGTGACAATCTAGAACGTGTTTATGCAGAGGTCTTTGGTGCGGAGGCTGCCATTGTACGTCCGCAAATTATTTCTGGTACACATGCAATCACACTTAGCTTATTCGGGGTATTACGTCCTGGTGATGAATTACTTTATATTTCAGGCCAGCCGTATGATACTTTGCAATCAATAGTCGATGGTGGCGATAAGGATACTGGCTCGTTAAAAGATTATAAAATCGGTTATAGCCATGTGGATTTATTGAATAATCAAGAGATCGATTGGGAAGGTGTTGCAGCTGCAATTACACCAAACACAAAAATGATTGCTATCCAACGTTCGAAGGGCTATGCAACACGCCCATCCTTTACTATTTCGCAAATTGCAGAAATGTGTGCAAAGATCCGTGAATTAGCACCGAACGCAGTTATTTTCGTTGATAATTGCTACGGAGAATTTGTTGAGGCACATGAACCGACAGAGGTTGGAGCGGATTTAATAGCAGGCTCGCTCATTAAAAATCCTGGTGGAGGCTTAGCGAAAATTGGTGGATATATTGCAGGTCGTGCAGATTTAGTAGAAAAATGTGCTTATCGTATGACATCGCCAGGTATTGGTGCTGAAGCAGGGGCAACATTAAATACGCTCGGTGATTTCTATCAAGGATTTTTCCTTGCGCCACATGTTGTATCTCAAGCACTAAAAGGTGCCATTTTCACAGCTGCTATGCTGGGGGAAAAAGGCATGAATACATCGCCAAGGTATGATGCGAATCGTACGGATTTAATTCAATCGGTTTCTTTCCAAACGGCTGAACAAATGATTGCTTTTTGCCGTGAAATTCAAGCAAACTCACCAATTAATGCGCATTATGCACCAGAGCCAGCGTATATGCCTGGCTATGAGGATGATGTGATCATGGCAGCTGGAACTTTCATTCAAGGTTCAAGCATTGAGCTCACAGCAGACGGTCCTATTCGTCCTCCATTTACCGCCTTTATTCAAGGTGGGTTAACATACGAGCACGTAAAATTTGCTATTTGTAGTGCTGTTCAAAAAATCCAAAAATAAGTAACGAAAAACTATTCAAAACTTCCATTTTGAATAGTTTTTTTCCTAATGGTTGAAAAACATCTGTCACGCGGAAGTCTGCAGGAAGCTTTGCTCTATGTGAAAGCGTAGCGACAGCAATAACAACAAAAAAGCGCCAAGCCGAAACGGAAATCAATCACACATTAGGATATTAAATTTAGTTTTTTACAATTTTTCAGCATTTCAAAAAAATTATTTTAATTCATGTCAGGAAAGCTGACATGAGTGGTTGACACTATAAATTTTTCGTTATATGATTAGCGAGTATTGGAGGGGAACTTAAATGAGTCGTGAAATTAGACGAACTATGCCGTTATTATCTATGAATATCGTAATGCAATTGACAGAGCTTTCGGCACGTCAGATTCGTTATTATGAAGAACACCATTTAATTGAGCCGCACCGAACAGAAGGCAACCGTCGAATGTTTTCATTAAATGACGTCGATACACTGCTGGAAATTAAAGATTATTTGGATCAAGGTATGAACATGGCGAAAATTAAAAAGTTGTTCGCTAAAAAGAATGAACCTATTTCAACAGATGAGCGTGATTTAAGTGACTCAGAATTACGTAACATTATGCGTGAAGAAGTGCGTCAAGCGCAGCGCATGCAAAAATCATCCATCCGTCGTGGGGATTTATCTCGATTCTATTAATAAGAGGCAACATCATTCATTTCTTTATTAATAGGGTAGGGTAATGATAGAAAGCTAGACAATTTATAGGAGTGTGGAAAACTGTGGGTAAATACACTAAAGAGGACATTAAACGTCTAATCGAAGAAAAAAATGTAAGCTTTATACGTCTACAATTTACAGATATTCTTGGCACAATCAAAAACGTTGAGATTCCTGTAAGCCAGTTAGACAAAGCACTAGAAAACAAAATGATGTTTGATGGCTCATCCATTGAAGGCTTCGTACGTATCGAAGAATCAGATATGTATTTATATCCTGATCTAGATTCTTTCGTAGTGTTCCCTTGGACTTCTGAAAAAGGGAAAGTAGCACGTTTCATCTGTGATGTATACACTGCTAAAGGCGAGCCATTTGCTGGTGACCCACGAAATAACTTAAAACGTATCCTTAAGAAAATGGAAGATATGGGATTCTCAAGCTTCAACTTAGGACCTGAGCCAGAATTCTTCTTATTTAAATTAGATGCAAAAGGTGAACCGACATTAGAAGTGAACGACCACGGTGGTTACTTCGACTTAGCACCAACAGATCTTGGCGAAAACTGCCGTCGTGATATCGTACTAGAGCTAGAAGAAATGGGCTTCGAAATTGAAGCGTCTCACCATGAGGTAGCTCCTGGACAACACGAAATTGACTTCAAATATGCAGATGCAATCACAGCTTGTGACAATATTCAAACGTTCAAATTAGTTGTTAAAACAATTGCACGTAAACACGGTCTACATGCTACATTCATGCCGAAGCCATTATTTGGTGAAGCAGGTTCTGGTATGCACTTTAATGTTTCGTTATTTAAAGGTAAAGAGAATGCATTCTTTGATGAATCTACTGAACTAGGTCTTTCTGAAACAGCAATGCAATTCATGGCAGGTGTCCTTTCTCACGTTCAAGGCTTCACAGCTGTGACAAATCCGACAGTTAACTCTTATAAACGTCTTGTACCTGGTTACGAAGCGCCATGTTATGTAGCTTGGTCAGCTCAAAACCGTTCACCACTGATCCGTATCCCATCAGCACGTGGTCTTTCGACTCGTGTAGAAGTACGTTCTGTGGACCCATCGGCTAATCCGTATTTAGCGATGGCTGTTATTTTAGAAGCTGGTCTTGAAGGGATTCGTCGAAACTTAACACCACCAGCTGCTATTAATCGAAACATCTACGTGATGTCTGATGAAGAGCGTAAAGCGAATGGTATCGCAAACTTACCGCCAGCGCTTGATGATGCTTTAGCATTACTTGCTAAGGATGAAGTAGCTCAAGCCGCTTTAGGTGAGCATATTTATGCAAACTTTAAAGAAGCAAAAGAAATCGAGTTCGACATGTACCGTACAACAGTACACCAATGGGAACGCGATCAATATTTAAAAATGTACTAATTAAAAGTGTTGGAGCTGTGATGCTCCAACGCTTTTTTTGTGCGCCTAGCATGGATGTATATCTCCAATAAAATATCTTCCTATAGAGCGCTAAGCGATGCTGGGACTACATTATCAGATATAGAGAAGCAAGTGTATGCAAGCTATGTTTATGGTGATTGTACATGTGGTCAAATCGTATTATATAAAGTAGGAATAACAGGTATTCCAATTATTAATGTAAACAACAATTGTTCTTCAGAATCACTGCTCGGCATAGCCTTGGACTTGGCGACGCATGTGTATAGCATAGGGTAATAAGATATAGCGGTTCAAAGGGTATAGCTTTATATCAAAGAATAGATGAATAACGTGAATCAAATATATACTAAATGAAATATAGAATAAATGAAGATATCGTATCATTTTATGCGGTATCTTCAGATCAAAATCAGCTAAATTTTAAGATGTTAAAAGAGGGTATTAATAGTTATCTGTCCAACAAATATGTAATTATTTTAATGAACGTTTAATTATACCGATTTCCAGAAGGACGATAAGTAAGTATATACATGAATTAAAAATACCATCCGCTTTAAAAAGTAAGTTTATGAATCTCAAATAAAGGATTTTAAAAGGTAAACTGCACAACAGAACCTCAAGTGAACGCACTCTAAAGTTGAACGATTACTAAAAAAAAGGGGTGCTAGTTTTTTATGTTCATATAGATTTGGATGTTTACGTATGAACTCAACATAGAAAGAAAGCGATGGGGCTTGACTTCCCTATCGCTTTCATCTGTTAATAGCCCATATGATGGTGGCACGGCATATGCTGCTGATGGTGATGATGATGCCCCATGTGGTGATGATGCCCCATGTGGTGATGATGCCCCATGTGATGGTGATGGTGATGGTGTCCCATGTGGTGATGTTGGTGGTGATGATGTGGCATATGGCAAGGCTCAGGTGGCATTTCGCAAAGTGTATGAGTTTCACAACATTCATCCACTACACACTCTGTGCAAGGGAAATGATACTGATGATCAATTATATGTTTATTTACTGTTGTTACATGTGCTGGCTGTACATGTGGTACAACTGTATGGATGTAATTTGTACGTACATATTCCTCTGGTGGACAACAATGTGGCGGCTCGTATTGAGTTGGACATGTAAGTGGTGGACAACAATGCGGGCCTTTTGCATGATGATGGTGATGCATATGCTGCATGTGATGCATATGCTGCATATGTTGCATATGTCTTTCCATGGTAAAACCTCCTGTTTTGATAAGTTGTGGTTCATAATTAACATATGAGATAAAAGACGATATGGTCTATTTGTATGCCTATTAAGGGCTGGTTAAATCTCTTAGGCAATCAAAATAGGTATGATTAATGGAGAGTTTCACCAAATTTCAACTTCTTTCAGACGTCGTCAGCCACTGTAAAATTGAGCATTGTTGAAAGTAATGATACGAAGAAGAATTGCAGATAATATTAGAAGAGAATAATAATAATATTAAATTTTAGATTGAATAAAAATGCATTTTGTTGTAGAATTAACCGATGTATCGTAGGTTTACGATATTTTTTAGCTCATAAAAATGAATGATAGTGATTATTCTGGAAAACTATATGCATTGAGGATTTTAATTATAAAAAAGTAGTGTTTGGGCATTTCTTTATTACTTTTTAAAGGGAATTTTTTTATATTATCATTCATTAACTACTCGGATATGTCAGATTGATGAATGCAATACTTTATACAGATATACATTTCTTGGCGGTTTTAAAGTACCTAACAAGCTTGATGTATAAAACTTCGAAAAAACCTAAAGAAATGAGGCTTTAAATGATGAAAAAATATCCTACTTCTTCATACTTTTTCTTCATAATTCCGTCTCTTATTGGTGTTCTATTATTTATGACACCAGTCTTAACGGAAGATGGATGGAAAGTTCCAATTGCTATTTTAGCAAATTTATTAGCAGGTTTTGTTGCACCTATTATTAGTTACTTTACTATAATTATTTTTGCGATTTCGGCAATTGGTTCACTAATTGCCAAATTTGTTCCTCGGAATAATGCAAAGGAATCTAGTATTTTATATACATTATTTTATGTAAATTGGTTTTGGACAATTATAAGAGTCATCGGTTTAGTATTTGCCTCAATGGTCGTGTTTAATTTTGGACCATCCGTGATTAACAATGAAAATACGGGTGGATTATTAATGAACCCTGACGGTGGCTTAGTAACATTTTTATTTACGATTTTCTTATTTGCAGGCCTACTATTACCTTTTTTAACAAACTTCGGATTGCTTGAATTTTTCGGAACGATGATGGTAAAAATCATGCGTCCACTCTTTAAAAGCCCAGGTCGTTCATCTGTTGATGCACTTACATCGTGGGTTGGTGATGGAACAATTGGTGTTCTTATGACGAGTAAGCAATATGAAATGGGGAACTATACGAAAAAAGAGTCAGCCATTATTGCAACGAGCTTTTCTGTAGTATCCATCACATTCTGTATCGTAGTATTAGATACAGTGCATTTGTCACGCTATTTTATTCCATATTACTTAACGGTTGTACTTTGCGGTCTTGTGTTAGCGATCGTTATGCCGCGAATTTTTCCGCTAGCTAACAAAGAAGACACTTACATCGACGGTACACCAGTAGATTTATCACGTGAGGAATTACCTGAAGGCTATAATTCTGTATCTCATGGCTTAGAAAATGCTTTAGCTGTTGCGCATGCAAATCGTGACCCTCGCCAATTTTTGAAAGATGGGACTAGAAATGTCTTGGATTTATGGATTGGAGTAGCGCCGGTCGTTATGGCATTTGGTACGGTTGCTTTAATGCTTGCTGAATTCACTAATATTTTTGCATTTTTAGGAAAACCTTTTGAACCTATTTTGACAGTACTTGGTTTACCAGAAGCAGCTGAGGCAGCACAAACGATGGTTGTTGGCTTTGCTGACATGTTTTTACCTTCAATTTTAGGGGCAGGAATTGAAGCTGAAACGACACGATTTGTGATTGCTGTCGTTTCTGTTACACAGCTTATTTATATGTCTGAAGTCGGCGGCCTTATTTTAGGTACAAAAATTCCACTAAAATTTTTAGATTTAGTTGTTATTTTCTTAATACGTACGATTATTTCACTACCAATCGCAGCATTAGTTGCGCATTTACTTTTTTAGATTTATAAGGTAATTGTTCGCATTTTACTGTTGCGAACAATTGCTTTTTTTATTAAAGTACGTGTGAAAAAGGAGAATATCTATAAAAGGAATTAAGTGAACAATATATAACTTACACATAAATTCATTAAGTTGGGAAAAACTACGTTTAAAGTGATGATACTGAGGTGATAAAATGGACAGAATTTTTTCTCTCTGCTTAAGTTCTTGTTATTTGTTATTTTCTCAACCTAGCGATGCCTATATAAAAGACTCACCTAGTTCTTATGAAGAAGTCTATCCTGAAATAGGCTATAAAACGGTTGAAGGAGCTGCCTACGATTTTGAAAGGCACTTTCATCAAGGACTAAAGCTACCACTTCGAGTACCTCCTATTAGTTTTACACATCATTTTGGGCGGTTTAATGATCTAGATGGTGACATGAACGATTTTTTTGAAGTCACATTTGTTAATAATCAACTTCCTGAACATCATTATAAAATTACGGTTCGACCTATTCAGTATAAGTTTTCAGTTAAAAAGGAAAGTGTAGAAAAGACTTTCGTATTGAAAAAGGGAACGACTTCAATCTATATGGAAATCTCGGGTTTTCATGTACTTGCTTTCGAAAGAGAAGATTGGCAATATATGCTGTGGATTGATAAAAGGGTTTCAAATAAGGTGACACCTGAAGTGTTAGTCGACATTGCTAATTCCATTGACTATACAACGCTAGAGGATGAACGGGGTTAATTCAGCTGGAAAATGCCAAGACCTATAGTTTTTGGTCTTGGCATCATTTTTTTGAAAGTATGTCGAATAGCCTAAATAATTATGCTGGATTGACAGAAGTATTTCGAATCGCCATTGTTATGATAGAGTAGAGTAACATACTAAAAACTAATAAACCACTTAATAGAGCGAAGCTAGATATATTTGATAGTAGATCAAACAAAGGAGTATACCACCTGAAAATGATTGTAACAATCGGAATTAATACGAGTAGTCCTATAAAACTGTAACCGCCAAGAGTTCCTAAGCGATAAAAGACAATATTCAATAAAAGGCCGGAAGTTAGGAAGAATAGCAGTAGAACAGTATCCAATGCCATCGTTTGTAAAAATGATGGGGAATTATTAAAAAGTAAAATAGGATGAATAATGAATATGTTAGAAACGTTAGTAAGTATTTTTTGTGTACAGCCAATTATGAAGGCACATACTAAGCTCCAACAGATGAAAAAGAGCCCCACATTGAACATAAATTGCAATCGACTTAAACCAAGCCTTAAAAAATAGGATAGGGTTTTATTTAGTAACTTTGCAGCCATGATACTGGAGAAGATATAAACAGGTATAGAAATCATGATATAAAAATTATAAATATACAGGTCGAAAAAAGTATCTAAGAAGAACGACAATAGGGCGATCGAAAATAAAATGCACCAAAAAGTTATAATTTGTTTTTTATAGCTTTGAAATAATACATACAAGCTTCCCTTTACTGTATTCATTTAATAACCCTCGCTTTCTGCTGTTTACTTAAATACACTAACATATCCTGTAATGAAACAGGTTCAAGCATAATATTCTGTCCTTCAATGGAATGACCATCAGTAAAGACAATTGCAGTTAGCTCCTGCATAAACGTATGCTTATAAATAATCTTCAGACCACTAATTGCTTGATCAACATCAGAAGGATTACCTTTTACTGCAACAATATGCTCATGCCATTCTTCCACAGTTTTCTGAAGCAGTAATTGTCCTTCGTGTAAAATAAGTATTTCCTCAAATAGCTTACTTGCTTCATCAATTAAATGTGTAGACAGTATAAAGAGTCTTGGATTATCGGTTTGTTGTTCAATCAATAAATCATAAAAAGTATTTCGGGCAGCTACATCGAGTCCGATATAAGGTTCATCAAAGATTGTAATCCCTGCGTTACTTGCAAAGCCAGTAATAATGCCTAACGCAGACATCATTCCTTTTGATAAACTGCGAACCTTATCTTTTGGATTTAGAGCAAAAACTTCTAGTAACTCCATTGCGAGCTCTCCATCCCATTTTGGATAAAATAAGCTATTTGCCTTTAACGTTTGTGCAATTGTCATTTCCTCTTGAAAGTTTCCATTCTCTGCAACAAAACAAATATCACGTAAAGTTAAAGGTACATTGAAAACATTTTCTCCATTGACGGATATGTTTCCTTTAGTTGTAGAAATAAGTCCGGATAATAAATTTAAGAATGTTGTTTTACCAGCGCCATTATGACCTAAAAATCCAATGATTTTTGGTCCTTCAATTGTAAAAGAGATATTTTTTAAAGCTTCCTTATGTCTATATGATTTACTAACATTTTTCACTTCGATTTTCATACGTTAGCCCCTCTGTAACATATTTTGTAATTCTTTATCTGAGATACCTAATCTTATTGCTTCTTTCTTTAACGGCTCTATATGTTGCGTAAAAAAATTTTCCTTACGCTCTGCAATTAATATTGCACGAGCGTCAGTACTCACAAACATGCCGACGCCCCGTTTTTTATAAATTACGCCTTTGCCCACTAATTCGTTCACGCCCTTTCCAGCTGTTGCAGGATTAATTTGATATTCCTTTGCGAATTCATTCGTGGATGGAATGCGATCTTCAGGTTGTAGGTGTCCATCTAAAATTCCATCCTCTATTCGTTCACGTATTTGTTGGAAAATAGGCTTTTCATTGTTTAAAGAGTGAATCACCACCCACCTCCTTATGTTATGTGGTTAATTACTTATGTAACTAACCATACAACGTCAGGGTATTTTTGTCAATTCCATATTGTGAAAAAATTAGTTGACGGAGTGCATTCATTAAGTTATTATAACTAGCGAATAAGAAAGAGGTTCATAGCGCATACCCTCTATAAAAAACTATGGATGACGTCATCTACGCCATATCCCAAAATGCGGATATGGCGATTTTTTTTATTTGGTTTCACGCAATGGACTTCTCACAATTTGAGGAGGCATTTTTTATGGCAGGAAGAAATGAAGAACAAGGTTTACAGGATTTAACACTACTTGGGAACCAAAATACAAAGTATTTATTTGAATACTCACCGGAAATACTTGAAGCAGTCGATAATTTGCATACGAAAAACGATTTTTTTGTAAAGTTTAATTGCCCGGAATTTACGAGTCTATGTCCAATGACAGGGCAGCCTGACTTTGCGACAATGTATATTTCTTTTATTCCAGATAAAAAGTTAGTCGAGAGTAAATCATTAAAGCTTTATTTATTTAGTTTCCGTAATCATGGGGACTTTCATGAGGATTGTGTCAACATTATCATGAATGATTTAATTAAGCTGATTGAGCCGCGCTATATTGAAGTATGGGGTAAGTTTACGCCACGTGGTGGCTTGTCCATTGATCCGTGGTGTAACTATGGCCGACCAGGCACGAAATATGAAAAAATGGCGGAGCACCGTTTGATGAACCACGATATGTATCCGGAAAAGGTGGATAATCGTTAATGCTTTACTATTTAAATGGATTGTTTGTTGGCTTTTTAATTTTAGCTAATGTTTTAGCTGTTAAAGTGTTTAGTATAGGTGAATGGATGGTGCTTCCAGCTGCTGCGATTTTAATCATTTTTACGTATCCCCTTATTGATGTAATTTGCGAGGTATATGGTAAGGAAGCGGGGGGTCGCACGGTTAGAACAGGGCTTATCGCTCAAGTGTTTGCGGTATTCTTTATCGCTATAGCCATTGAACTACCACCTGCACAAGCTTTTGTTCATCAGCAGGAGTTTGAGACAATACTCGGCGGCAGTATGCGTGTCATTATTGCAAGTCTTGTAGCCTATTCGATTAGTGTTAACTTGGATGTAATGATATTTAGTAAATTTAAAGAAAAGCATGGAGACGGAAAGCTTTGGCTTCGAAACAATGCGTCTACGATGCTAAGCCAACTCATCGATACGGCCTTATTTATTACGATAGCCTTTTTTGGAATAATGCCATTTAAGGTGTTACTTACATTATTTGTAACACAGTATATATTTAAATTTTTGGCGTCTATTGTTGCAACACCAATTGTTTATGGGTTAGTTTACGTTGCTCGAAAATTTGATAAACTGAAAAGCATTGGGCCATCTCATTACTGAGATGGCTTTTTTAACATACTGTTCTTTAAATAACCCGATGGAAGAGAGGAACAGAATTCTTCTGTTGAAAGTTACTAGTGCTCTTGTAATCGAATATTATTTAATAGCACCTCATTTATCTACGTTTATAGCTCCATTTTTGCATATGTGTCACGTTACGGTCGAGCATATACTGTGGATGAGAAGAGGAGGTGAGCAATTATGAGAATTAACTGGAAGATCCGTTTTCAGCATAAACCATTTTTACTTGCGTTTTTTTCGTTGATTGTATTACTCGCACAGCAAGTAGCAGCTATTTTTGGCTATGATTTAACGAGTGCAATGAGTGAGCAGGCAATGACCATCATAAATACCGTATTATCAATTTTCGCTTTATTAGGAGTTGTAGTAGATCCTACAACACGGGGAACCAGTGATAGTCAACGTGCTTTAATGTATAGAAGACCTAGATAAAAAAGGGTGGAAATAAATTAAAAGTGTAATTTTACATTTTGGATAAATGTGTTATAATGGTAAAAATTGATAAAGGTAAAGTAGGGAGGACGATTGAATGTCGCTTGAAATGGAGCGAAGGGTTGACAAGCTCGAGCAGGAAATGATGGATTTGCGGCAGGAATTAGAGGGCTTAAAGCGTCTGCAATCTGTTGATAAAACAAGTACATTGAACATCAGAAAATCCATTATTGAGCAATCTGCGCCAAAACTAGCGCAAAGTCCAAAGCCAAATTCAAACTTGGAACCAAAGCCAAAAACAATACCATCTCCAGAAAAAAAGATGGAGCCACAGCGAACGTTTGAAGAGCGTATTATGTGGGCACTTCCAAAAGTATTTATGGTCATTTTAGTGATGGGGGTGCTTTGGGGTCTTAAGCTTGTGAGTGATTATGGCTATTTAGCGAACGAAGTTAAAATTATCCTTGCCTACGTATTATCTCTTGCCTTAGCAGTAATAGCTTATGTGTTAGAGCGTAAAAAAACAGGATCATCGGCCATAACAATTTCTTTATATGGTGGTGCATTTATTGTTGGTATATTAACAACAGCCGCAAGTGCGATATTGTATGAAATTATAGGTTTAACGATGGCACTTGTTATTGCCGTTGTTTATATCGGCTACGGTATTGTTATTAGCTATTTGAAGAAAAACGAAGTACTAACAATATTTGTAGCGTTTACATCATTATTACTACCATATTTACTAGAATATATGGATTTTAGTCCTGTTATTATCTTAATCTATGTGGTTGTGCTATTTATGATGCTGCAATTTGTCATTCTTCAACATAAGCAGAAGTTGGCATTCTATCTAGCAACCTTTTTCTCTTTGCTAGCTGTCAGCATTATAGCGTTTATGAATCATGACAATCGAGTTGTTTTTGCAATAGGTTTCCTTGTTGTTCTAACTATTTTTTACACGAGTTGGTGCCGATTATATAACGCAGAGTCTAAGCTGAAAAATATTCATGTCGGACTCCAATTCAGTCTAGGAACTTTTAGTTTATTACTCCTGAATTTTATTATTAGACCAATTGAATATAGCGAAGCACTATTACTCATAGTAGTCAGCTTGTTTGCAGCTGTAGCGGGTTATGGCTATAAGCAAAAATGGCAGGAGGCATTTGATAGTGCCGTAACACTCGCATTTATTACACTATGTAATACGCTACTAGTTATGAATTTACCAGGGGGAGTAGATCAATTGCTCATCCCGTTCATCACCTTTGCAGGCGTTATGATGAGTTTACGATTACGAGCAAGTATGATGAAGGTTGTCGGCTCATTTTCATTTACAATAACAGTCGCTTTAAACTTTATTATTCATGAGCCGACACCATTCTTCAGCATAGATCATATTAGCTTAATAATGCCGGGGATATATCTCCTAATTATTTATGTATATGCGAGGCGTCCGAAAGAGACACTGACATCCTTCGCAAAGTTTATGAAGGAAATGTGTATGATTGATATTGTAGCGGTTATTACGGCTGGTTACTTCTTAGCCTATATCGGAAAGCTGGATGAATCGTACTTTGCAAGTGTTGGTAATATCCCGCATCTAACGTGTTTAATGCTCGCTTTACTTTTCGTGGGATCACTTTTAGTACCAACAAAATACAAGGGGCGTGCATTAACGCCAGTCCTTGGTGGATTTTTCGTTCTCTTCACCGTAATGCTTGAAATTATTCCGTACAATATGCAAGGTGTCGAGTGGCTAAATATAGTAACGAGAATCGTGTATATTGCTGTAATCGTAGCAATTATGATTGATGTACTGATGAAGGGCCGCATCTACCAAATCTATCAAGAGCAAGCAGATAAACTTCTAGACCAAATTGTATGTGCAGGCGTTGTGCTTACGATGATATCGATTTGGGGTCTCATCTACCAACTTTCCCATAATAGTTTGCTTGATTGGAAACTAAGCATTGCCTTTTCAACGATTACATTATTCCTGACAGCGAGTATCTCACTATGGCTTAGCACGGCGCGTAACTTACAAACATTACGCCTAACAGGTTTTGTCATCTTAGTGATAGCGTTTATTAAGCTTATATTCTTTGATTTATCCGCTTTAGACTTATTAATACGAGCTGTCCTGTTTATTTCGATAGGTGGGATTGGGTTGCTGTTGTCGGGTAGGTTGTTGAAAAAATAAATAATATACATTGGTGTTTCAATAAAACAATATTAAAACCGTTTACCTTTATTTTATGGTAAACGGTTTTTTTATATCTAATCGATTTTTAAACTTAGCTTGATCTACATATTTTAGGAATTGAAAAATTTAAAAATAAATACAAATTCATACGAAAAAGTGGTGTTGTAAATGCTGTTTATATATGAAATAGTATAATTAGCACAGAAAAGATTCGATTAATAGGAAACTTTATTTACTATAAGTACTATTGGTTTAGTGTTTAAGTCTAATGTATTTTAACTTCTTTCAGCTGGTGTCCAAACGCCCTCTGAATAGAGAAACTCAGTCTAAGAACGTCACGTCCTGTGGTAATTTAACTGTGCGAAAGCGAAACGGCAACAACAACACACGACTGTCACGTTGGCCCAAAGCCTCGGCGGATGTCACAGAATCGGAAAGGAGTGCTTAGGAGATGTTAGCCTAAAACCATATCATCCATGCGATAACGGCTAACTGAACTGCATCGATAATACCGCCACGTCCTGTGGCATTACCGAAATGACCGACATCGAGTCGGCCCTCGTGTTGTTGCTGACGCTTCGCTTTCGCACAGACAAAAACATGTTGCAGCTGACGCTACGCTTTCGCCAAAAAAACATCTGCAGTCCTAAGCGCAGAGCTGATTTCCGAACGCAATTATGCCGAGGCATAATTGATTAACTTACATTACTAAAAAGTATGATCGGTATAAGGAGGGAGAAAATGAAGCGTCAAAATAGAAAATTATTTAAAAGTCAAGAGGGATTCTCTTTAATTGAGGTTGTTGCTTCCTTAGTTATAATAACTATCATCTTATTATCCTTTTTCGGTTTACTCATTCAATCGAATAAAACCGGAAAAAGCTCTGAACAAATTATTGATGCAACGTATTTAGCGCAAAAGGAAATGGAGAAAATGTATAACTACTTTAAATCCGCCACAATCGAAACTTGGGAATCTAATTTTCCGTACTTAGCTGAAAAGGATGAAGTGAATTCAACAGGTAATAACACTCAGTATAAAGTGACACCCTCTAATGCTAAAAATAAGGAAATCATAATAGTGAATGCTGAAGATATATCGCATGATAATACCGTTAGGATTACTATCAAAGTTTATGATTCAAGAGGGGCGACATTAAAAGCGAAAGTGCAAAATATCTTTAGCTTATAAGAAAAGAGGTGGTTCATATGTCTAAATTCCAAAATGAGAGAGGCATGACCTTACTAGAAGTTTTGGCTGCTACTGTAATAGCTACGATTGTATCTATTGTTCTTATGTCTATCTTGACGAACAGTAAGACTACAAGCGATAAACAAATGAAATCGACAATTCAATTATCTGACACAACTTATATTTTGAAAGTTGTTACTAAAGATACACGTAAATCTACGGAAATTTATAAAAAAACTCTAGATAAGTATACAGAATATACATTAATAAACAATCAAACTAATCAAAAATATACTTATGTATACCATCAAAAGGATCAGACGATTACGAGAAATGATGAAATGATTGCAGCGAATGTGCGTGATTTTAAAATAGAGGATAAACGGAGTCATGTAATTATTGATATTACAACGCCGAATAGTAAACCTTTTTCATCAACTATCTATTTTAGGGGAGGCAGCTAAATGTTTAAGAAACTCAAACAAGAAAATGGCTATTCATTACTTTTAGTAATTTTGACAATCGCTTTTATCTCAGTTCTTGGAATTACGCTTTTAACACTTACTGCTAATTCATTAAAGATGTCTACTAATGAGCGAGGTGATCAATCTGTATTTTACATTGCGGAAGGTGGCTTAAATAGTACAAAAAGCAAAGTAGAACAATTAGTTAAAATTACATACGATGAAAATAGGAAAAAATTCAATAAGCTACCTCCTGATAAAAGAAAACCAGAAAAATTTAAGTTAGATTTTATAGATGCATTTGAAAGTAGCTTAGAAAAAATCTTTGAAAAGAATCAAACAACATATGCTGATACAGTTACTTTTGATGAACAATTTAATGAAAAAACCTTTGCAAATGTAACAATTAATCAAGAAAGCACTGACCAATTACAATATAAAATAACGTCCGTTGGTAATATTGGCAAGAAAACGAGAACAGTGGCTCAGACAATTACAATCAATTTAGGAGGCGGAACGGGTTCTGGTTTTTCAAATTCCGCTGCTATCCACGCAATAAAAAACATCGAACTAGGAGGTGGTAAACTTAATGGGGATGTTGTTTCCGACAGTGGGAAAATTAGCATTACACAAGATAGTGTTGAAATTATTGGTAAGATTGGAACAACACCAGATAAATTTTCAAAATTGAGCTGGATGAATGTTTCGAATGAGATTATAGGGAATGTTGCATTTCCGAAGGATATATTACCACCTTTCCCGGATGATGAATTTACTAGTTTAAGCACAAGACCGTATACAGAGTCGGTACAAGTTACCATTGGTGGTAATAAAACTGAATTATCGTTACAAAATAATTCAATTAAGATTGATGGTGGAGGAAATGGACACATAAATGGGTATCAAGCATTTAGTGGTACTCTCCCACTTACTAAAGATATGTATTTGAAAACACTTACGGTTTCGGCGGGCATAACGTTAACTATAGATGTAGGTAATTCAGACAAAAATTTATATATAGATAACTTTAACTTCTCTGAAGGGCATTTAAATATTACGGGAAGCGGTAGATTAACTTTGTATATTAAGGATTCTTTTAATTTGGGCGGAAGTTCAAGTATGAATACGACAGGAGACATAGGGCAGTTAAGTGTATATTATACAGGCACTTCGTTAATGGATTTTACTGGTGATACAAAAACAAAAGCCTCTATATATGCTAAATCAGCTGATATAAAAATAAATGGCTATGGTAGCGTACAAGGAAATCTGTATGCAGGTGGATCAAATATCACTGTTGAAGGAGGGGCTTATAATCACGACTTATATATTTATGCCCCCGACGCAAAAGTTGAAATGGGAGGATCAGGAGAAGTTATAGGTGGAATAATGGCTTATGCAGTAAATACCCGTGGAGGTTCAACGGTTTCTTACAAACCGAAAACGATTGAAGATACAATATCAAATGGTGGTTTAGTATTTGAAGAAAATAATAATTTAACAATTTCTAATAGTATGCTTGAAGTAGAATAAATATCACGTATACAATAGTATACTAAGCTTGTCTTCTTAATAATGACATTATTTTTCCAACTAAACAGGTAGTTTTTGAGAAGCTTATAGAGCAATGCTGAGGTGGTATTGGGAAAGTAATAGAAAAGGGTTATTTAGAATGTCTGGGATGAAAATCAGATTTTCTAAATAACCCTTATTTTAATATTGGCTAAACTCTTGGTGAGAATGGAAGTAGGGCACTATTCGAATTCTGATTATTTAAAATACAACCTTTCTATTGTACCTAAAAATAATAGTCTTTTCTACATAGGATGGTTGATTCGATATGTATAAATCGAAAGTTGTGTGGAAGTATATACCCTGATTTTATAGTCCGTTAAACATATAAACAACATTTTAATAGTAATTACAATTTCATACTTGTAAAATATAAGTTCACTAAATTTTAACTATTTTTAGGATAAAAGTCTCATTTTAAAATATAGTTTGTGTTGTATTGTAAAAATATGAATAAAAAGTAATTGTTTTATATGAGTAAATAGACATTTGTTTTTTGACTATATTTGTAAAGGTGATGAGGCTATGAAATTATATTTGAAATTAGGCGCAATGGTAGCTGTTCTAATCATCTTATTAACAGTCTGGGTACCTAATATGATCGTAGATAGTGCACTGGCTAAAGGTGTTGAATCAACAATAGGAGGAATATCGGTTAAGGATTTAGAGGGTGATGATATTGAAAATGCTTTGCAAGAAGCTATTAATATTTGGCGAGACGATCCTGTTAGCGTAGAAGGAGCCAATATTACGATTTCACTGGATCCAAAATTATTTGTATTTGATGTAGAGAGTTCTATAGCTGAATATCATAGTTTAACAGACAAGTCTTGGTTTGCTTTCTGGAAGCAAGAACAAGCGATACATATACCCTTACAAGTGGAAGTAGATGATCAAGTGAAGAAGCAGCTTGAGTCTACCGGTGTATGGGAGGTTGAAAAAACTTTAAATACGATTATCACCGAAGCTTCCAATTTAAAAACTCACGAAGTCGCTGCAACAGTTGCAGATACTAATTTAATAGAATCGGACCGTTTAGCTCTATCAATTGAGAAAATCCCCACAAATGCAATGGGTGTTGAAAAATTAGCGAATACGGTAAATGATTCTATTGTTTTACCGAATGAGCCGTTTTCTTTTTTAACAATGATAGAAGAAAATTATGAAGAATCAGATAGTGAAGCGATTAATTTCGTCGCCTCTATGCTTTATCATGTTGCTCTTCAAACCGAATATGAGATTTCAGAGAGACATTCCCAAGGAGAGAAGCCAAATTATTTACAACAAGGTCTGGATGCGAAAGTAAACCAAGCGTTAGATAAAGATTTGCAATTTATAAACCGGTCGGATCAACCGAATAAATTAAAACTGACAGTAGAAGGTGATTCTTTAAAAGTGGAATTATTAGCTCAAAAGAAAGAAAAAGAAATCACTGTTCGAGTTAGTAAAGATAAGGTCATACAACCACGGGTCATTATTCGCTATTCTAAAGACTTACCAGTAGGCAGCGAAGAGGTTATCCAAAAAGGTCAAGAAGGGGTACGGGTCGAAGTTTATCGTTCGATTTTAGAAAATGGTAACTCCACGGAGGAACTAGTCAGCCGTGACTATTATCCACCCGTTAATAAAATCATTGTGAAATCTTCAAGACAGCCTGTTGTTCCAGAAAACGGTAGTGGAACGGATAAGGTAATTTCTAATGATCCAGACTTACAAATGGATATAGATGGAGATGGATTACCGGATACACAATCTGAAAAAGAATCCGGCAATAATGCTACAAAAACGAATAAAGATACATCTGCAAATACGAACACTTCAAAAGAGCCGAATGACCCTGAAATTGTATACGGCTACTACGATAAAGGTGGAAATTTTATACAAACTAGCCCGTAAAGAGAGGAGCAAACGCGAATGGTCGTAAAAACTGGACGAAAGCGCTTAGGTGATTTACTAGTCGAATCGGGTGTTATTACAAATGTGCAATTAGAATTTGCTCTGACAAACAAAACAAAAGAAGAGAAATTAGGCGATTTTCTTATAAAAGAAAATATTTTAACCGAGCAACAGCTAATTGAAGTACTAGAGTTTCAACTAGGAATCCCACACATTCATTTGAATCAATATTCTATCAGCCCGGATTTACTTCAGCTTGTTCCGGCTGAACTCGCTAAACGAACAAATATTATTCCAATCCGTCGTGAAAAAAATAAACTGTTTATCGCGATGGCTGACCCAATGGATTATTTTGCAATTGAAGAAGTACGTATGGCGACGGGCTGCCAAATCGAAACCAGTATTGCGGCTAAGGATGATTTATATCGTACGCTAACGAAATACTATGATCTGCAAGAATCTATGGAAGCTGCATTGCTCGACATAGGTGCGACAGTTGCTGAAACACAGGAAGAAATTGAACGAGAGGATTCTCCAATTGTTCGCCTAGTTAACCAGATCATTGCTAACGGAGTTGCCCAAAGAGCAAGCGATATCCACTTTGACCCACAGGAGACGGAGTTGAGGGTTCGTTATCGAGTGGATGGCGTTTTGAGAACAGAGCGCTCTTTACCGAAACATATGCAAAATATAGTATTAGCACGTATTAAAATTATGGGGAATTTAAATATCACGGAAAATCGAATTCCTCAAGATGGACGTATTAAAACGAATGTTAATTTCAGGCCAGTAGATATTCGACTTTCGACACTTCCAACTGTTTATGGAGAAAAAGTTGTCATGCGTATTTTAGACTTAAGTAGTGTTGCCAATTCTATTGACAAGCTTGGTTTTACAGAGCAAAACGAGGCCCTTTTCCGAAACATGATTGCCAATCCGAATGGGATTCTGCTCATTACCGGTCCTACAGGATCAGGAAAATCATCGACATTATATGCTGCCTTAACTAACTTGAATGAAGAGGGTGTCAACATTATTACAGTTGAGGATCCGGTTGAATATCAGCTTGATGGGATAAACCAAATTCAAGTGAAAGAAGAAGTAGGCTTAACTTTTGCCACAGGATTGCGTTCAATTTTGCGCCAAGATCCAGATATTGTAATGATAGGTGAAGTTAGGGATTTTGAAACGGCGCAAATAGCAGTACGTGCCTCGTTAACAGGGCATTTAGTCTTAAGTACTTTACATACAAATAGTGCAGTCGAGTCGATTTCTCGACTTCAGGATATGGGGGTAGAGCCATTTTTATTATCCTCCTCACTTGTAGGAATTATGGCACAGCGCTTAGTACGACGAATTTGTCGAGATTGTGGAGAAGATTATACTTTTACTAACCATGAATTAGAAATAATGCGTAATAACGGCATTGAAGGTTTCACACATGGTAGACGCGGAAGAGGTTGCCCTTCGTGTAATCAAACAGGGTATCGTGGACGGATGGCTATTCATGAAATTTTACCAATCGACCGCAATATTAAAGAAATGATTTTAAGTCGAAGTAGCGATAGTGTGATCCGCAATTATATGAAACAAGAAGGCTATTACACATTACTAGTAGATGGGTTGTTAAAAGTAGTAGAAGGACTAACAACTACTTCAGAAGTATTGCGTGTAGCAAATGTAGATTAGGATGTGAATCGTTCATGACAACATTTAGAAATATTGATGAGCTATTAACACGTGCATTTGAAGAGAAAGCGTCTGACCTTCATTTAACAAAGGGGATCCCGCCGGTTTATCGTATCCATGGACAACTAGAGCATTATGGGAGTGAATTACTAACTCCCGAAGAATTACAAACTATGGTGAAAACTATTTTACCTGAGCATAAATTACAAGAATTTCATGATAAAGGGGAAACTGATTTCAACTATTCATTGCCCGGGAAATGTCGTTTTCGTGTAAATACATATCATCAACGCAATGAAGTGACAATAGCTGCCCGTTTAATTGAAGCAAAAATCCCTTCCATTGAATCGTTAAATATGCCACAGGTACTGTATCAATTAGCCGAAAAACCACAGGGACTTATTTTAGTGACTGGTCCAACAGGTTCGGGAAAATCTACAACGCTTGCTGCAATGATTGATCATATTAATGAAACAAAATCAAAGCATATTATAACGCTTGAGGACCCGATTGAATATTTACATGCACACAAAAAATCTATTATCAATCAACGTGAAGTAGGGGTTGATACCAAGAGCTTTTCCAATGGTTTGCGTGCTGCTCTTCGTCAAGATCCCGACATTATTTTAGTAGGTGAGATGCGGGATTACGAAACGATTTCAACGGCCATTACAGCGGCAGAAACGGGCCATTTAGTGATGGCGACATTACATACAAGCAGTGCTCCGACTACGATTGATCGTATTATAGATGTTTTTCCACCCCATCAGCAGGGACAAATTCGTGTACAACTAGCAAATGTTTTAGTGGGCATTGTTTCACAGCGTTTATTTGTACGTAAGGACGCCAAGGGACGTATTGCTGCAACTGAAATATTAGTACAAGCACCATCTATTTCAAATTTAATTCGGAATGAAAAAGTTCACCAAATTCCTACTGTAATGCAGACGAGTAAATCTTTAGGTATGCATACTTTGGAATCTTCTATGCAGCAGCTAATAGCAATGGGGAAAATTTCTTTGGAAGAAGCAAGGCCATATATGAATGCGGGGGATTATAATTGACCGTTTTTCGATATAGTGGACGCACAAAAACTGGTTCACACAAAAAAGGAATCATTGACGCGACTAACAAAAAAGTAGCACTTGAAAAATTACGAGCACAAGGCATTAATGCCCGTGAGCTGGAAGAGTCTAAAAGCATTTTACACAAAGACTTAAATATTGGCGGTAAAGTAAAGCATCAGGATTTCGTTATTTACTGTCGCCAATATGCAACACTAATCCGAGCTGGCGTTTCCATTGTAGAGGCGACACATATTTTAAGTGGTCAAACGAAAAGTAAAGCATTGAAAAAAGCATTAGAACAAGTGGAAGAGGATATACGCGGGGGGACAGCGTTTTCAGATGCAGCGGCTAAGCACCCAAAGGTTTTTCCTGTCATGTTTGTTAATATGATGCGCTCAGGTGAGGCAACGGGGAATATCGATGAGACTTTAGAGCGTTTAGCAGGGACACTTGAAAAACAATTCAAAATTAAGAAGAAAGTACAATCAGCATTGGCATATCCGGCTATTTTATCAGTGCTGACAATTGCTGTAGGTATGTTTCTAATGATATTTATCGTTCCGACGTTTATGGCTACTTTTGAAGAAATGGACATAGAAATGCCGATTTTAACTGTCGTTGTTGTCAGTATTTCGGATTGGTTAATAGCATACTGGTATTTTGCAATTGGGATCCTCTTATTGTCGATTTTTCTATTTAGATTCTTCTATAAAAATAATAAGCAATTTCATTACAATGTGAATTATGCATTATTAAGAATTCCTGTATTTGGTATTTTAATGCAAAAAAATGTAATTGCTCGTATGACTAGAACCTTATCTTCTTTGTTCAGTAGTTCAGTGCCAATTCTACATGCACTTACAATTGTCGAAAAGGTTGTAGGAAATCCAGTCGTAGGAAAAGTTGTACTGGAGGCAAGAGATAACCTAGAAAAAGGCGGTACCTTATCTGAGCCATTAGAAAAAAGTTGGCTATTTCCTCCGTTAGTAACCCAAATGACATCTATCGGGGAAAAAACAGGTTCTCTTGATTATATGCTCGAGAAGATAGCCGATTTCTATGAGGATGAGGTAGATCGCTCGGTTGATACATTAAAGTCGCTCGTGGAACCATTGATGATATTAGTTCTAGCAGCAGTAGTAGGTGTGATTGTCGCAGCAATTTTCCTACCAATGTTCGCATTATACGAAAATATGTAAGTGTACTAACTTTTAAGGGGGTGGTATAGAAAAGACTGTAGTAGTTGTAGTTGTTGTTGTAGGGGTACATATTTCGGACTAATCATAACAATTTATAAGGAGGAACACCGATGTTCAAAAAAATCTTAAACAAAAAACTATTAAAAAATCAAAAAGGTTTAACGCTTATCGAGTTATTAGCAGTAATCGTAATTCTAGCGATTATTGCAGCAATTGCTATTCCTGCGATTGGGAATATTATTAATAATTCTAAAGACAAAGCAATCCTTTCAGATGCTGCTGGTATCCTAGCGGGTGCAAAAATTGCTATTGCTGATGGAGCTTGTGGTGATACGAGTCAAGCTACTGTTACCTGTGATACAAAAGTTCTTAAAGACGTTTTTGACGGTGAATTAATAGCCGATGATAGAGTAGAATATATTAAAGGTACAGACGGCAAAAAAACATATACTATACATTATAGTAAATTAGCTAATATTAAAAATATAGAGAAATTTACTGTCGAAGGTTTTACACCGGGATCTGGAGTTAAAGAAATTACTGACGAAGCATTAAATCGAGCTATGAATAAGTAATTAATCTTTCAAAGAACATCCAATTCATGAATTGGATGTTCAAATGAAAGATTAATATATTTGAATTTTGTTATAAAAGGAAAAAGGAGGCATCTTTTCACATGTTTACAAAAAAGAAAAAATCGCATGTGTCGATTGAAATAAAAGATTATATATTGCGTGCGATTGTGGCAAAAGGTGCTGATCCATCGCAATGGAGGGGCTATGAAATGCCATTAGCACATGGAATTGTGGAAGGATCTGTTATTCATGATGAAATGGAATTGTTTGATGTCATGAAAAATGATGTGACAAAATGGGCTGGCAAAAAGCAAAATGCGCGTATTTTTGTACCGGATACTTCCGTTTTGTTAAAGAGCTTTGAGCATCCTGAAGATATAGAGTGGAATGAATTAAAAGGTTATGTGGAAATGGAGCTTGGTCAGTCCATTCATCTTCCATTTCAAGATCCTCTTATTGATGTGTATGACCCAAATCCTAGTGATGGACAGGCCATGTTATTTGCAGCACCTTCAGAAGAAGTGTCTAAAATGATTGGACTTTTACTCGATGCTACATTAGAACCACAAGCGGCAGATATTCGAGCATTGTGTAATATTCGTCTATTAGAGTATTTGCAGTTAATAAAGGACGATCGAACATATTTGATAGCGGATTGGTCAATCAATGAATTGTCGATAAGTATTTTTTCATTTGGTCAACTGGAGTTTTTACGATACCAATCATTTGATACAGATTTATCGGAATGGAAGCCTAAAGAGATTGAAGAGTATCGTTTTTCTTATCATTCAGAAGTCGAGGGTGAGTATCGTATGATTCTTACCGATCAAATGCTTGAAATCGATCGTATTATGAATTTTTTTAAGTTTTCCTTACATAAAGGTGAGAAAAGTGTAGATGAGATTATCATTTTAGGAGATAATCCACTGCTTTCAACCGTTAAAGAGTTTTTAGAAAATAATTTTTCGACACCAATTATTATGTTAAATGATTCAGTCATCCAAAAATCATTCCCTCAATTTTCGGATAAATTTGCAAGCTTAATTGGACTTGCATTAAAGGAGGTTAACTGATGGTACCAGAAATTAACCTCTTGCCGAATTTGGAAAAGAAGCATTCAACACCTACTTTAATATATGTAGTATTTATTATTCTTATTGGTATGATAGTAGGATATATGATTTTCTTGTTTTTCCAAGCAAAAAGTGATCTTACAAAATTAAGTGCGCAGGAAGTGGAGCTTTCATCACAACGCGAACAACTTCAAATGGAGTTAGATGGTAAGGAAAATGCGAACCAAGGCTCATTGGAGCAATCCGTACAATTTGTGGAAAATGTATCCTATCCGGTGACACCCTTAATGGATGAAACACAAGTATTATTACCAGAGCAAACGTATTTAAGGAACTATGTATTTGGTGAAAAAAATGTAGAAGTTACGGCTGATTTTGAAACGATGTCAGCTATATCATCTTATTTAGAAAAGCTAACTGCAAGCCCCTATTTCAATGATATACAGGTTGATACGATTTCTAATTTTGATGTTGCTATTGGACAAGAGGAAGAAAGTGCTAAGAACAAGTTTAAGGAGATACCACGTTATTCTGCAACTATTACATTAGGAATTGATTTTAAATTTCTAGCTGGAGGTAGAGAATCATGACAAGTAGTAAAAATTCAACGATTCTTATCTTAACAGCATTCATTGCAGCCATTTTATTTGCACTATATTACTATATATTAACACCTAAATTAGAAGAAGTAGATGCGAAGGAAAGCTCGAATATCGCTCTTCAACAAGAAATATCTACTCTTCAGGAGCAAATTGCTTTAATTGAAAAGAATAGCAAATCAAATGGTACAAGTAATTTAACATTGCGTAAAAAAGTACCTCAAACTCGAGCTATTGATGAAGTCATTCGAAATATTGAAGAGATTGAAGTGGTGACGGGAACACGGGTAGAAGCTATGGACTTTAATAATTATGATTCGCTCGTAATGGATTCTACTATTACAGATCCTAACTCGACAAATTCTGAGGAACAGGCTGATACACAGCAATCTGCAACTGAAGCAGATGAACAAGCTGCTGAACAAGCTGCTGCTAAGAATGATGAAACACCTGAAGTGAAAGATAAAATCCCAACTGCTACTTTCAATAAAGATTCCTTACCGAAGGAATTAAAACTAGTAACATTTGATATTGATGTTGACGCAATGGATAATAAAGCAATGGTTGAGTTTATAAAAGAGATTGAAAAAATTGATCGTGTGATGAAAATTGATGCTATCGATTTCACATTAACGGGTGAAGAAGCGAAATTCAAGGAGGACGCTGATACAACCTTAAAAGCAACCATACAAGTAACGACGTTCTATTATGAAGGACAACAATAATCTAGATGGCGCGCATACTTATATGTATGGGCGTCTATTAGTATAGGAGGACATAAAATGGAGATTACTTATACAATTACAGTTTTAATATTTGGGCTCGTTCTTGGCTCATTTTTTAATGTAGTTGGCTTACGTGTGCCTTTGAAGGAGTCCATTGTGCGTCCGCCTTCGCATTGCACTTCTTGTAAGAGACAGTTGAGGGCGCTTGATTTGGTGCCTGTATTGTCTTATGTATTTTTAGGTGGAAAATGCAGTAGCTGTGGGCAAAAAATTTCTTGGATTTATCCACTAATGGAACTTATAACGGGCCTTTTATTTGCTGTTGCTTATTGGAAATTAGGCTTTAGTGCAGAATTTTTTGTAGCGCTATTATTAATTTCATTATTAGTCATTATTGTGGTGTCGGATTTTGCGTATATGCTTATTCCCGATAAGGTGCTATTATTCTTTTTACCACTACTAGTTTTTGGACGCGTGATATCTCCTTTGTCTCCGTGGTGGGACAGTATAGTTGGGGCTGTCGTAGGTTTTGGCATATTATATTGTATAGCTGTTCTATCAAGAGGTGGAATGGGTGGTGGCGATATTAAATTATTCTTTTTACTTGGTCTTGTACTCGGGACAATGCATGCACTTCTGACGCTATTTTTAGCTGCTGTCATTGGCATGATTGTTGGAATAGTAGTGTTAAAAGTACGCGGACAGGGAAGGAAAACGCCTATACCATTCGGACCTTCTATTGCCTTAGCTGCTATTATTATCTATTTCTATGGGGATGCGTTGATGAATTGGTATCTTGGATTTTGGTAATTAATCAGTGGGGGAGTCTTTCGATGATTAATAGTCTTCAAGCTTTTATAGGTAGTAAATGCTAGATAAAGATCATGGAGGGGATAAGATGAAACCAATTATCGGAATAACAGCCTTTGCGGAGGATGATTTGTCCTCAAGAGTAAATGCTGCTTATAGCAAAAGTATAATTGAAGCTGGGGGTGTACCTCTTATAATTCCGCTTGGAGTTGAAGAGGACATAGCACAAATTTTATCGTTGACGGACGGATTATTACTTTCGGGCGGACATGATGTACATCCATTTCTTTTTAGTGCAGAACCTACACCAAAGTTAGGAAAGATTCACCCGGAAAGGGATTCAATAGAACTTTCCTTGATTGAAGCGGCCTCTATTCGGCAAATGCCGATTTTCGGAATTTGTCGAGGGATTCAAATGCTGAATGTTGCGTTTGGAGGCACACTCTATCAGGATATTGATAGTGAATATCATAGTAAAAAATTAATAAAGCATACGCAACAAGCGGCACGTGGCGTTGTTACACATCATGTTCATCTAACACCGGATACATTATTAACAGCGATTATCGAGGAAGAAAAAATTGCGGTGAATTCATTTCATCATCAGGCAATAAACGTAGCAGCAGAAAAATTGAAAGTGGCAGCCAAATCAAGTGATGGTATCGTTGAAGCCGTAGTACACGAAGATTTACCATTTTGTCTAGCAGTACAATGGCATCCTGAAGAGCTAGCTATTGCTGGAGATGAAGCATCAAAAAAATTATTCACTGCATTTGTAAAGGCGAGTTTGAAATTCAAGGTAGAGGCATAAAACTGGATAAGCATTACATGGCTTAAGACGGAAATTAAACTAAAGACATTGCTAGAGGGAAGAATCCATATAAGTGGGTTCTTTTTTAGTGTATAAAATGGTACTCAAAAAATAAGAAAAAGAGGTATATGCCCATTTGCGAACATAAAATCCTCTTTTTGTACGTTGCTATTGAGATACTTTTAATGAACACGACGATAAAGACCTACAACATGCCCCAAAATAGAAACTTGGTCTACGATAATGGGCTCCATTGTTGCGTTCTCAGGCTGTAAACGGAAATGACTTTTTTCCTTAAAGAAACGCTTTACAGTTGCTTCATTCTCTTCAGTCATTGCTACGACAATATCACCATTATCAGCTGTTGATTTTTGTTTAACAATAACTAAATCTCCGTCTAAAATGCCAGCTTCAATCATTGATTCGCCCATAATTTCTAGCATAAATAACTGATCTTCACTTGTACCATAAATATCCAGTAGCGGGAAATATTCATCGATATTTTCAACAGCAGTTATCGGAGAACCCGCAGTAACTTTCCCCACAAGTGGTACATGTATAACATGTTGCTTTTGAATAGAATCCTCTGGCTCTAGAATTTCAATGGCACGTGGTTTAGTTGGATCGCGTCGAATTAAGCCTTTTTGCTCCAAACGAGCTAAATGTCCATGAACCGTAGAGCTTGAAGCAAGTCCAACTGCTTCACCAATCTCACGTACAGATGGCGGATACCCCTTTGCGCGTACCTCTTCTTTAATGAAATCTAATATGGCCTCTTGTCTTTTCGAAACTTTTTTCATGATTGCTCACCTCTTTTTTCTAATCATTCTACTTATTATGTAGTATAGCAGAATGCGAACACTTAAGCAAACATAGGTTCGAAAAGTGTTTGACAAAAACGTTTGTTCGCATTAATATAAGAACATATATTCCGAACAAACATTCTCGAAAAGGGGTTATACACATGAACTGGTTTGAAAAAAATCCACATATTACAATTTTATTAGGAGCTTGTCTACTATTTACAGCATATCTTTTTATAACAGATCCAGGCGATGTTACATACGCAGAAATTGAAATCGAGCATGGTGATAGCTTATGGTCGTTAGCCGAACAATACCGTGGTAAAATGAAGTCGGATGATTGGATTAAGCTTGTTAAGGCAGAAAATGAATTATCGAACGTACGAATTATTGCAGGTAATTCTCTAGTGATTCCAGTAGTGGGTGACGACCAACCCCATCCTATAAATTCAATTGAAATTGCGAGAAATGTAAAATGATAACAAAACAACAATCGGCTGTTGTCTATTGCCGTGTGAGTACAGAAAAAGAGACACAAAGCTCCTCGTTAGAGCGACAGGAGGAGGAGTTAGTACGCTATGCAAAAGAACAGGGCTACGAAGTGAAACTTGTTTTTAAGGATAAGCATAGCGGCTATGATGTGGAACGAGAAGGTTTACTAGAAATGCTCGATTTCATAAAAGAAAAAGAAGTAACAGCATTATTTGTGCAGGATGAAACACGTTTAGGACGTGGAAATGCTCGAATGGCCGTTTTGCATTTATTGCAGAAAACTGAAACTAATGTCTTCTCTATGCGAGACGCGGGACCTGTACAATTAAATGAAATGGATACGATGCTCCTAGAAATTTTAGCAATTGTAGAGGAGTACCAGCGTAGAATCCATAATGCTAAAATACGTCGTGGCATGCGTCGTGCAGTTGAAAATGGCTACCGCCCTGAAAATAATTTATCTAATCGAGGAAATCCAAACGGCCAAGAACGTAAAGATGTCCCTATAGAAGAAATCGTCAAACTCCGCAATCGAGGTTTCACATTTGAGGAAATAGCTATGACTCTTAGGGGGCTAGGCTTTGATGTAAGCAAAGCCACTGTCCATAGGAGATATCGGGAACATTTAGAGGGAAACGAAATAAAGTAACGTTTTAATCAGTGGGAGTTTTCCTACTGATTTTTTTCTTTTTAAAGGCTCTAGATGAAGGTGAAGGAACGAGTAGTGATGATAGAACAGCGAAGATGGCGGATAGAAAAGCGAAAAAGGTGGATAGAAACGCCAAAGTGACGGATAGAACAGCGAAAAAGGTGGATAGAAACGCCAAAGTGATGGATAGAACAGCGAAAAAGGTGGATAGAAACGCGAAAGTGATGGATAGAAAAGGGAAAAGGGTGGATAGAAAAGCGAAAGTGACGGATAGAAAAGGGAAAAGGGTGGATAGAAAAGCGAAAATGACGGATAGAAAAGCGAAAAAGGTGGATAGAAACGCCAAAATGACGGATAGAACAGCGAAAGAATGGCCAACTGATGGGACATTTCGGAAATAAAATAAGAGAAGTAGCCATTTCTACCTCTCTTGCTCAATATTCTCTAGAAACTTGCCATCTTTTATTGTAGTAATCTTTCATATCATTTAGAGCTATTTCGTTATTCTCTGTACCAATCTTCATCAAAAGAGAGATGTAGGGCTTTGCCCACAGTAATCCCAAATTGTATAAAACCTCTACCTCTTGCAGTTATGATGTTGCCATCTTGTACAACTAGGTCTTCTGAGAAATGATTAAGATCGAAGAAGTCTAATTTTCTTATACCTTCTAGCGGCAATCCAACAGTATACTTTTTGTTTTTTAATACTTCAGCTTTCGCTAACAGTGATGGAGAGCTAGAGATACTTGCAATGATTGCACCTTTGGCATTCACATTACTAATAAGATCAATTAATTCTTGCTCGTTTATTAGGGTAGCTATATCCATACACCCAGGTAGCAACAAGCTATCGATTTCGTCAAGATTAACTTCACTTATTTGTGTATCGGCAATACAAGATAACCCAGATTCCCCTTTAATTTTTTCGTTGTTTAACCCAACAGTAATAATGGGTTTATCTCCTTGCATTAATATAGATAATGCTACACTCAATTCATATTCACTAAATTGGGGATACAATAATATAGCGGTCTTTTTCATATAATGCTCCCATCTATTTTAAAACGAAGATTTAGAACAGTACAATAGTGAAAGAGTATCTTATACCCACTCTTCATCTAAGACAGAATAGTAGTATTCATCCCACCACTCATCATTGTGTGGTATACATTTTTTAAAATAACCCTCGCGTCTCATGCCGATTTTCTCCATCACTTTATAGGATGGGATATTTTCCGGCTGGCAAGTTGCAATAATTCTATGCAGTTTCATTTCTTTAAATCCGTAGTCCAGTACAGCTCTTGCTGCTTCAGATGCGTATCCATTGTTGTAATAGCTTGGATTCAATACCCAACCAATTTCGTAAGTATGATCGCCAAAATATTGATGGAAAACAATATGACCAATAACCATATGTTCACTTAGTAAAATAATAGGGAAGTGTTTTGCTTTTTCACCGCTATTTTCTGAAACAAACTTTTTTGCTTGCTCCTCATTAAAAACTCCCTCTGGAATATACTTCATCACATTTGGATTTGAAGTATATTCATAGACAGCTTGCCAATCTTGAACTTCGAATTCCCTTATTAATAGTCTGTTTGTTTTGATAAACATTTCATTTTCCCTCCTGTAATTAAATTTCAAATTAGTTTCTTCTCTTTTAAAAAAATTATAGGATATTATTTTTATTTATTAGGTCATCAATCTTTTTATTCATTTTTTTCACTTCAGATTGGTTATATAAATAAAATAACAGCCAAATAAGAGTAAAGAGCAAAACACTAAAAAATAGCATAAACATAGTTATTGCTAGAGATGATGTTGGAAGCCAATTTAAAGATAGCGCAACAACAATAAAAGTACCTATAGAAATTGCAAAATGGATAGCTGTTTGTAGTAAAAACGTTAAACGTTCTACTTGGTAAATATCGGATGGTAATACACAAGCTAGCCCCACGATAATTGAACCTAGAGCCTGATGTATAAAATCAGCCGTAATAGCCTCTAAAAAAATATCTCCAAAAATCCAAGAACCAAAAAGATTAATCAAAACAAAAACTGTACACCCCATACTTACACCAAACACTACATTTTTTAAAAAATGCATATATCTTAAACCCCCAAACGCTTTTTAAATTGCTTTCGATAATTGCGAGAAATAATTTCTTTGATTCCTAGAACTAGCTCAATTTCCATTGTTCCATTAAATGAAGCTTCGATATTTTTAACTTTTGCTAGATTTATAATTGCAGATTTAGAAATCCGAATAAAATTATTTCCTAATTGTCGCTCTAATTCATATAAAGGTTTATTTAAAATGAGACGATTATCAGCTTCATCATATAAAACTAATTCTCTGCCTTCCGTTCGAATAACAATTATTGAATTTGGATCAATGATATATGTTTTATTATTTGCTATCCCTGTTAAAATTTGTTCTTCTTGCTCTTGTTGCAATAAAGAAATAGCAGCTTGTATCGTAGGCGTAAGTTGTGCTGTACAAATCGTTACATGCGGCTCTTCATACTCTGGATCTATTTTTACCTCTATTTTCAGCTTTATCACCTCTAAAAATAATTATAGCATATCCAGCATTTAGGGAAATGCAGGTCATACTTTAAAAAAGGCATCTTAGACTATCATAACAACATGTTACTCCGGACGTATTGTTGGAAAATATTTCGTTCGTTATATTGAGTTCAGATAAAATATACATCAAACGAAATAGAGGTCTAAACAAAATTAGAACATGAATTTTTCGAAGAAATAAGTATTCGGCTAGTTCATGATTTGGAGGCTATGGCTATTATGAATGAATTGACTACCTCAAGTGAAAGAAATAAAACTAGTTGGATCTTAGTAAGTATTTCAACGATGCTTACAGCTAGTATCATTTTTTGGTATTTTAATAATCCAGAAGGTTTTATAGAAAATGGAATTGGCTTTAGGGCAGAAGTATTTTCAACTATTTCTATTTGGTTTTTTTCGCTTTTTATCATATCAGGATACATTGCTTATACAATTATTGCATTACCTTTTGTAAAAGCACATTTATTTACAATTTCTTGGCTTAAAGTAATTGGAATATGGGCTGCAATTGTAACAGGGATAGTAGAAGAAGTTGTTTTTAGGCATTTACTTATGGAATATTTATTAACTATTGGATTTTCAGACGTAGCGCAAATACTAATATCAGGGATGTCCTTTGGAATAGCCCACGGTGTATGGGTACTTTTGAAAGGGGATTGGAAGTTTGCGGTACCTGCAATTTTAAGTACCACGATTTTAGGAAGTCTTCTTGCGATGCTTTATATTATGGCTGGAAGAAGTACCTTTGCACCAATCCTCGCTCATATTTTAATTAACATGTTTATAGAACCATGGCTAATGCTATCTGCTGTTTCTGGAAAATGGAATAATAAATAAAGCACAAATTGATTATGTATATATTTTTTTGAAACGTGGACCCATGACAACATGTCAGGTTACGGCAGCTTAATAATTGTCCTAAATCTGCCCCTTTTATAAGAGAATGTTTTTTTATATTGAGTATTGAATGGGGTATCAAAAATTTGATTTTCCCTACACTATATTTGTTAAAGAATCAACGAATACTAGAAAGGTTGGTATTACTGCATTTTCAGGGAATACATGCTATACTTTGCATACCATATTCATTAAGATATGTATTGAAAGGTGTGTAATTATGTTATCAAAAGAAAAAATTAACCGAATCAATGAACTTTCTGCTAAGTCTAAAAATGGTACTTTAACAGAGGCAGAAGCTAAAGAACGAACAGCGCTTCGTAAGGAATATCTAGATACATTTAGAGCAACGATGCGTGATACAATTGAAAACGTAAAAGTGGTAGATCCTGAAGGAAATGATGTAACACCAGAAAAAGTTAAACAAGCGAAAAAAAATAAATTTCTAAATTAATGTGTCACATTTCTATAAAGTATGTAATAAAACGTAAATAGTATAACAAAGATATTGTTTTCTAAAGCAATGTTGACTAAACTGTATAAGAACAATATATAGGACGAGAAAGGATGTCACAAAATAATGACTCAACATGCGGATCAACTAGCGATTAATGCTATCCGAACTTTGTCAATCGATGCAATTGAAAAAGCAAACTCAGGTCACCCAGGTTTACCGATGGGGGCAGCGCCAATGGCTTATACGCTTTGGACAAAACAACTTCGCCATAATCCGGCTAATCCAAAATGGTATAACCGCGATCGTTTTGTACTTTCTGCGGGTCATGGCTCTATGCTTCTATACAGCCTACTTCATCTTGGGGGCTACGGCTTACCAATGGAAGAAATTCAAAACTTCCGTCAATGGGATTCATTAACTCCAGGACATCCTGAATATGGTCATACTGTAGGGGTAGAGGCTACTACTGGTCCTCTAGGTCAAGGTATTGCTATGACAGTTGGTATGGCAATGGCTGAACGCCATTTAGCAGCTACTTACAATAAACCAGGACATGACATCGTTGATCACTATACATTTGCACTTTGTGGCGATGGCGATTTAATGGAAGGTGTAGCAGCTGAAGCTATCTCTTTAGCAGGTCACTTAAAACTTGAAAAGTTAATCGTTTTATACGATTCAAACGATATTTCTTTAGATGGTGATTTAGAAAAATCATTCTCAGAAAATGTTCAAAAGCGCTTTGAATCTTATGGCTGGAACTATTTAAAAGTTGCTGATGGTACAGATGTTGAAGCAATTAACGCAGCTATCGAGGAAGCTAAAAAATCAACTGGCAAACCAACACTTATTGAAGTAAAAACTGTTATCGGTTTTGGTTCACCAAACAAATCAGGTAAAGCTGCTTCTCACGGTGCACCACTTGGTCAAGATGAGGTCGTTTTAACAAAAGCTGCTTATGAATGGGCGCACGAGCCATTCCAAATTCCTGCTGAAGCCTATGATACATTCGCAGCAGCTGCTGAAGTTCAAGGAGCACAACCTGAAGAAGCTTGGAATGCTAAGTTTGAAGCATATAAGCAAGAGTTCCCAGAATTAGCAGCGCATTTTGAAAACGCAATGAATGGTCAATTACCGGAAGATTTCGCTTCAGAATTACCAGTTTATGAAGCAGGTAAATCAGTAGCAACTCGTTCTTCTTCTGGTGATGCGATCAATGCAATTGCGAAGAAAACACCATCATTCTTCGGTGGTTCAGCTGACCTTGCTGGCTCAAACAAAACTACGATGAAAGACGCTGGAGATTTCTCAGCAAATGATTATGCTGGCCGTAATATTTGGTTCGGTGTACGTGAATTTGCAATGGGTGCTGCTATGAACGGTATGGCACTTCACGGTGGTCTAAACGTATTCGGTGGTACATTCTTCGTATTCTCTGATTATGTTCGTCCAGCTGTACGTCTTTCTGCATTAATGGGTCTTCCTGTTACTTATGTATTTACACATGACTCAATTGCTGTAGGGGAAGATGGTCCAACGCATGAACCAATCGAACACCTTGCATCTTTACGTGCAATGCCTAATTTATCTGTTGTTCGTCCAGCTGATGCAAATGAATCAGCAGTTGCATGGGAACTAGCAGTAGCATCTGAAAAAACACCAACTGTTTTAGTATTATCTCGTCAAAACTTACCTGTTCTTGATGCATCTATTGATACAGTACGCGAAGGTGTTACAAAAGGTGCTTATACAGTATCTCCTGCTACAAAAGAAGTGGCAGATGCCATTTTAATTGCAACAGGCTCTGAGGTTTCACTTGCAGTTGAAGCACAAAAAGCACTAAAAGCTGAAGGCATGGATGTAGCAGTTGTTTCAATGCCATCTATGGATCGCTTCGAAAAACAAGACGCAGCTTACAAAGAATCTGTTCTTCCAAAAGCTGTGACAAAACGTTTAGCAATCGAAATGGGCGCATCATTCGGCTGGCATAAATACACTGGTTTTGAAGGAGACGTACTTGCAATTGACAAGTTCGGCGCTTCTGCACCAGGTGAATTAGTAATGGAAAAATACGGATTCACAGTAGAAAATGTTGTAGCGAAGGTTAAAGCTCTATAATTTATTAAATACCGCAATACGCAGTAAGGGTTAAATCTCCACTGAGTGTTGCGGTATTTTTTTGCGTTAAAAGGATTCCGATTAAGGGACATAAACTTTTATAGTATTATTTCTCATTTGATATACAATGATAGTATGAGTTTTAAAATATTTTAGTGGTGTTCGCAAAGGGGTTTTTTTTTAATGAAGCTACAAAATATAGTTACACAAGTAAAGGGAACTTTCTCAGAATTAGATTGTACAGGTGGCGGAGTGATTATTTATAAACATGGTCAAACTGTACTAGAAGAATATTTTGGTGTACAAGGGCGACAAAAAGACGCGAAGAGGATAGGTCCACATACACTTTTTCATCTTGCTTCAGTTCGCAAATCTTATGTAGGATTTGCTGTAGCATATGCGATTTATCATAACTATATTGCCTCAATAGATGATAAATTAAGTGATTATTTAAAAGATGAAAAAGTCTATGCAGATGTGTCGATTAGACATCTTCTAACACATACTCACGGTTTGCGTCTACAAAATGAAAAAGTAATGAAAGAATTTAAAGCAGGATTTAACTGGGCATATCGAGATATCAATGTAGAACTACTTGCCAAAGTTATTTTTAAGGTCACTGGAAAAACTATTGCAGAAATTGTAGATGAGCAAATCTTTCAGACATTGTCTTTTGCTGAGACAAATTGGTTTAGTGGAAATTTGGAACAACATGTAGAAGTAATACATAATGATAGTCCATTTTGGTATAAAAGCGATGTATGTGATGGCAGCAAAATGAATATGTATAGCTCTTTAAGAGAGCTAGCTAAGTGGGGACAAGTGCTTCTTGATAAAGGGAGAATGAATGGAAAACAAATGTTACCTGAAGAAATCATACAGCTAATGACGACAATTCAATCTCCAAATTCTAAACCAAAGAATCTACCAACTAATGGTTTTTTCTGGTTTGTTCAGCCTCAACAAAGAGAGGGGAATACAGAGTTAAGCCCAATATTGCCACAAGGAAGCTTTCAACTTCTTGGTTATACAAGTGTTGCTATATTAGTAATTCCAAATAAAAATATTGTGGCAGTCCGTGGATTTAATAGCTTTGGTTCACCTAAAGGTTTTGATTACATCAAGGATATTCATGATTTTGGTTCAACAGTGTATCAATCAATTTAACTTTTTACAGCGGGTGTCCAAACATCTGTACCTGTCGCTATGCTTTCGGTACAAAAGACATTTGCTGAAATAGAAGAACTCGGGCTAAGAACTTCACATCCTGTGAAAACGCATGAGTGACCAACATCGTGTCGGCCTAAAGCCTCTAATAACGGCCAACTGATCTGCATCGGTAAAAACGCCACGCCCTGTGGCATTACCGAAATGACCGATACTGTATCGGCCCTCGTGGAGGTCTAAGCACAAAGCCGATTCCGGACGCAATTATGCAGAGGTATAATTGATTAGATTAGGTTAAAAAAATACGAAACTGCATTGATAGAATTGCAGTTTCGTATTTTTGGGGAAAACTTCACTTCGCTAGACCGTTTTGAAAAGCGTAGACTACTGCTTGCGTGCGATCTTGAACATCGAGTTTCGCTAAAATATTGCTGACATGTGTTTTTACAGTTTTTAATGCAATGAATAGTTCATCGGCGATTTCCTGATTTGCTTTACCCTTTGCCATAAGCAATAATACTTCCATTTCACGATCGGTAAGTTGCTCATACAGTGGGGTACTAGAGCCATGGCGCATGCGATGCATCATTTTTGATGTTACTTCTGGTTCTAAAACAGTTTCGCCACCCATTGTTTTACGAATGGCATCGGCGATTTGCTTCGCATTTGACGTTTTTAAAATATAGCTGACTGCACCAGCCTCTAATGCAGGATAGACTTTGTCATCATCTAAAAAACTTGTCACCATCATAATTTTTGCTTCTGGCCATGCCGCTAAAATTTCAGCTGTCGCCTCAGCTCCTGTCATGACTGGCATTACATTGTCCATTAAAATAATATCTGGACGCAAGGCGAGAGCGCGTTCTACTGCCTCTTTACCATTTTCAGCTTCACCTATAACGGTTATATCTGGTTGTGCTGACAAATAGGCAGATACACCGATACGCACCATTTCATGGTCATCCACTATTAACACTTGAATCATTCACTTCAACCTCCTTTTGTAAAGGGATTTTCACCTCTACAATTGTACCTTCCCCAGGTACTGATACAATTTTGTACGTACAGCCTATCTCTACCGCACGTTCAGCAATGTTTTGTAGACCATAAGAAGTAGATTTATCGGCTTCGACATCAAAGCCGAGGCCATTGTCTTGAATACGTAAAATGGCTAAATCATCGCGGGCAACGAGCAGTAATTCAACTTCACTCGCTTTGGCGTGACGTAGTGTATTCGATAACGCTTCCTGTGCAATACGGAATAAATGATCCTCTTCCGCTTTGGATAACGACATTTCCTCAAGTTCATATTCAATGTGAAAAAATACCTTTTGCTGTAGCTCAATTATTAGTTCCTCAAGACCTTGTGCCAGCGTTTTATTATGCAGAGCAACAGGGCGTAAATGTAATAATAATGCACGCATTTCAAGCTGTGCCTGTTGAACAATTTTTTCGACCTGCTTTAAGCTCATCGCATTTTCATCGGTTTCGGTCAAGGCGGAAAGTAACATCGAAGCTGCAAATAATTGCTGTGATACTGAATCATGGAGCTCACGAGCAAGACGTTGACGTTCAGCAATAATACGCTCTTGAATAATTTTATCATTAGCTTCTGCACGTTCATTGGATAAGCGCTGTAAGCTTTTTCGTTGCGTATCAATTAATTCACTTGTTTGAACTAAAGCTTTCTTCAAGGGTTTTGGTAAAGGTTGCTTTTTAGGTAAGACAAAATCAGGTTCAACTAACTGTTTCACGATACGGGTTGCATGAGCTTCTCTAGCACGGGCAGTCATACTAATCCAGCTTGCAATCAATAAACTAAGCGCAAAAAGAATAACGACAATAAAACCACCGAGTGGAATATTATTATAATTCTGTTGCCATAAGGGCTCCCATGTCTTCTCGTTTGGCTCGCCCCAAACAACGACAAGGAGACCGAATGCAGCACTCATCAATATAAAAAGTAGGGTAAATATTCTTGAGATAAAGGCAATCATTTACGTAGCACCTCCAAGTCCCCAAGCCATGTTGCAACATGTATAACAAGGGTACGCTTTGCATCCTCAGGGTTTCCATCTGAAAAACTTACACTTTCATTGAGTATACGTTGTGGCCCAATATGTAGGCACTTTAATTCACCAAACAATGTTGTGTAGTGTAAGCGGAATGGAATTTCATATGGGATATAAATTTGGACCTTACCAATCCCTTGTCGAATTGTAATAATACTTGTGCCGGTAGGTAAAATTGTTTGTGTTGTGTCAATCGTAATGTCGCCAGCAAGTCGTTGTATTTGGACATCTTGCCATTTATAAGCTTCTACTGGTGCCGGCAATGTACCGAATAATTCACTTTTTGTAGCGGGAAGCTTTTCGAAAAGCTCCGCACCAACAACTTTGGCCGTGTTTTCTCTTTGCAAGTATTGATAGAGCATATATAAAAGAATGATGACGATAAATAAGCGTAAACTCCACATTGTAAAGAGTGCAATCGAGATAAAGAAAATTCCCGTCCATTTAAAGAAACGATTTTTTTTCGAGAAACTTAAATAAAGAAGTCCTACTCCAATCAATAGACAAAAGGCGCCACCGTTATTAAAAATTGTGAGCTCGACAAAAACGAGTAAAAAGAAGCATAGTACCCAAAAAGTGAGCTTATTAGTTGTGAAATTTTGCAAGAGGGTCACCCTTCTTTCTACTAAGAGTATAAGAGAGGGAATGGGTCCCTCTATTTCAAAACGTGAAAGAATGCGCCTCTAAATACGGCGCATTTCTTTTTATTATAACATGTTATTTATTTTCAATTAGCAGTGGAGCGTTATCTTCTGCGGCATTTTTTTCGAGCTGTGCAAGACGAGTCTCGAAAGATGTTACTTCATGATCTTTGTCGATTTGGTAAGCAAGCTTATCGATATATGATTCTAAATCTTCAAAATTGGTTTTACTGTTTTTAGCAATCATCCCGTCCATTTGATGGTGAGCGCGTGTGACGTTTTCTTTGCCCATAAGCTGCAATTGACGTACTTTCATATCTTTAATTTTGTGTTTCATCGTTTCAAATTTGCGTTCAAGCTCGAAGTATTCACGTGTGCTTGCTTCAATACTAGTTTGTAATATATTGTTACGAGCTGTGTAAGCAGCTACTTCATCAGTAGCAAAATCGATTAAATCTTGCTCACCACTAGTAGTCGCTAATTTAAGTTGAGCTTCACGTTTAGCTAGTAAATCTGCATTTTGCTTAAATTCCTGCTCTAGTTTCTCCTTTAATTGACCTTGACGTTCTAATAATTTTCCAGTTTGCTCTGTTTGTTTTTCTGCTTCACGAATGTATTGGTTTAACATCGCAATTGGATTTTTTTGTTCTTTCTTATCAAATACATGATGCAAGTCTGCCTCTATTGTATATTTAAAACGTTGAAATAAGTTCATGTAAATTCGCTCCTTTTATTTTGTTAAGTTAGACCATTCTTTTTCAAAGTTTGTAAACGGATCTTCTTCCTTAGCTTCAATTGTTGGGATTTTTACATCTTCGTTGTTCCATTTTTTATAGATAACGTAGATGACAGCGATTGCTGCTAAACCAATCATTGCTGGGATATTAGATATTGCTGATAGAACACCTATCAGACCTACTGTAACCCAAACGATTTTGCCAAATGACGATTTACTCGCAGTGTAGAAGTGCATACCGAGTGCTACAAACAATCCTGAAAATAGTAGCCCTGCAAGCGGTCCAGTTAAAGCAAGCGCAACACATCCTGCGATAAAGCCTCCTATTAGTAGAAAAAATTTTCTCATGTGTTTTAGCTCCTTTCGTTGATACCTTTATATTACCTATTAGTGCGCTTTGCTAAAACGGACTGGAAATTGATTTTACTCTAGGTCTTGAGGCTGAGAGTATTCTAAGTACTATAAAAAATAGCGAAAATGCAATTAGCCATAATGTAATTAATAGAACTGAAAGTAGAAAGTTTTCGACAAAAATAGAAGATGAATGCCTCCTTCTTTTGACAAATTAAAGAGTTTGGATGAGCTATACTTATGAAAAAGAAATGAGCGAAGGAGGATTTCTAGTGAGAACCTATTCCATATATAAAATAAAAGAAGAGCATTTAACGTTTATTTTCGGCAGAGAGCGTAAGTTGTTAGAGATGATGCAAGGCTGTGAAGACGCTAACGAGAAATCCTTAAAAGAACTTGCATATATATGTGAAACCGTTCGCTTCGATGAGATCGCTACGATGCTAGAGGCGCAACTAGATTCTAAGTATGCACATTTAGAGAGAGCTCGTAATGCATTATTTTTAGAACATCCTATAAAAGGAAAAATGGCTATTTATTTAGTGGAACGCAAAATCTGTGTCTATTGTGAGGGTTCACGGATGCTTGATTTGGATCTATTCCAAATGCTTGCAAAGATGAGCGAACGCTTTATTGCATTTAATAAACAAGATAATGAGTGTGGGTGGCTAAAGCCAATGAAGTATACAATGCATTAGGAAAATTCACTACAATATATAGTAACACGCTAATATTTGGTGTATAATGGAGCGTGGAGAGTTTTTTTCTCGGTATATATTGTAGTGGAGGAGGTTGGTTGTATGCCTACATGGGGCTGGATTATTATTGTAATTGTCGCATTAGCAGCGGGCGCAGCACTTGGGTTCTTTTTAGCTCGTCAAGCTATGATGAAATATTTAAAAGAAAACCCACCGATTAACGAGCAAATGATTCGTATGATGATGGCGCAGATGGGTCGTACGCCGTCTGAAAAGCAAGTACGCCAAATGATGTCACAAATGAATAAATTCCAAAAATAATTGGAATTTTTAAAAAGCAACTAGTCCAAGCCTGGGCCAGTTGCTTTTTTAAGTTTTTTCAGTGGTATTTAAAATTAAGTCAAACTTTCGGATTAAATCGATTTTTGTGAATAATATAAATAATTTGTAAAAAACATATAATTCTATCGGAAAACTAGTTATAATGGAAATATTCAATTTAAAGGAGTTGTGTGCATTGCAGAAAGAAAAAACAAATGTTGAAAGCTTTGATTTAGACCATACGAAAGTAAAAGCGCCATATGTACGTTTAGCAGGTGTTAAAACAGGACAAAATGGCGATGAAGTGTACAAATATGATATTCGTTTTAAGCAGCCTAATAAAGAGCATATGCAAATGCCTGCATTACATTCCTTAGAGCATTTATCGGCAGACATTATCCGCAATTACTCTGATCATATTGTTGATTTCAGTCCAATGGGATGCCAAACGGGCTTTTATGTATCACTAATCAATCACAATGATTACGAAGACTTATTGAATATTTTAGAAAAAACATTTACAGATGTAACAAAAGCCACTGCAGTCCCAGCGTGCAATGAAGTGCAATGCGGATGGGCCGCTAGCCATAGTCTAGAGGGTGCACAAGTGTTAGCTAAAGAATTTTTAGCAAAACGCGATGAATGGCATATTGTTTTTGCGGAATAATAAAATTAAAAAACCTTGCGTGCAGTTGAAGTTCATTCAGTGTCGCAAGGTTTTTTATGTTGTCTGTGAGAGTCGTGTCGCTTTACTTTGACACAAATACATTATTGAAGGAATTATAATGACATGCTAAGTGACTTGGTTGATTGAAGTAGAGACTGGGCGATTCCTTGGGGATTTGCGTCACAGGTGAGACCCTGGAGCGAGCAACGCGAGTGAAGCGGCTCATCGGACGCCCCCAGGAAAGCGGCCAGTCGGAACGGAAATCAACCCCTTGCTTTGCAGAAGAACTATTTTTTATTTAAATGACACCTATTAACACAATAGTGTTTGTCGTTTGTACTAAAAATGAAAAGGAATGACATTGGACGAAGAAGAATTACGATTAATTTTTTGGTAGATGAAATTTTCTAAAAAATCATGGATTAAATCTTCATATTCAGCCATATTTTCATTAAAGGATTGAGCATGAGCACCATTATCAAATAGCTGTAGCTTCTTAGGTCCAGTTTTTTTATTATATAAATCCAGTGACATGGAAGCTGGAATAAATGTGTCAGGAATACTATGGATAAAGAGTACAGGCTTTTTAATATTTGTCACAGCTTCAGAAGGAGTCACGCTTTTAAAGGAATAACCGTCTCGCAAGCGGACGAAGAAATCGGCAAAACGAATTGGAATAATCGAACCGTATTTAAATTCTGTCTTCGCAATTTGTTTTAACAGCATTGAAAAATCAGAGAACGCACAATCAGAAATATAGAAATCTGCACCGTCCTCTACAGTTCCTGCATATAGGAGCATTGTTGCGGCACCCATCGATTCACCATGAATACCAAGCAGAGCATCTTCACCAATCATTGCCTGAACAGTTTTGACAACTGCGTCAAGGTCATTTTTTTCATAATAGCCGTAGCTAGTCGTTTTCCCACCAGTTTCCCCATGCCTACGATGGTCAAAAATAACGGAATTGTAACCTAGCCGTTCAAAAAGTCGAGCGTATTTGACGGAGTTGATTTTATTTTCCGTTACGCCATGGCAAATAATGATGGTATTGTTTGTTTCCAAAGGCTGAAACATAATACCGCGAATCGTATAGCCATTTGGAGAGTCAATATTTAATTCACATTTTAAATTTTTATTGTACCAAGCTTCGTCAAAACGTTTTGCAGTCGTTTCACGTTCACGAACAAATTCAGGATCCTTTTGCTTAATAAACATTAATTTATTGGAAAGCGCGAAGCCAAACAGACCTGTTGCTGCTGCGGCAAGCGTCGTCGTTATACCTGAAAATAAAAGTATTTTCTTTTTCATTATTAACACCTCCACGTCCTGTTTCCTTTGTTGTCTAGGCATACAAACGACATCTTTCATATGCATGCACTTTGCTTAATTGTAATGTTCCCAACTGAGAATGTTTAAAACACGTCAACATTTTACAATATCTTTGGCAAAACTGCGATTATTTCTATTATCGAAAATCGTCAAAATATTTGTTAAAATAGATATATCTGCTAGTAGCATATGCATGCAGTGTTCATTTTTGAACGGGGAAAAGGGGAGAATGTTTATGACAAATGAGGTAGTAATAGTAAGTGCAGTACGTACAGCTATTGGTTCATTCCAAGGAACATTAAAGGACGTACCAGCGACAAAATTAGGGAGCATAGTGATTAAAGAAGCATTAGTACGTGCTGGTGTAGCAGGTGAAAAAGTTGACGAGGTCATTATGGGGAATGTCTTATCAGCTGGGCTTGGACAAAATCCAGCCCGTCAAGCAGCGATTGCAGCGGGTTTACCACATGAAGTATCAGCATTAACGATTAATAAAGTTTGTGGCTCAGGACTAAAAGCTGTTCACTTAGCGACGCAAGCCATTTTAGCAGGGGATGCGGATATTGTCGTTGCAGGTGGCTTTGAAAATATGAGCCAAGCACCGTATGTATTAAAAAATGCACGAGAAGGCTTCCGCATGGGGAATCAAAAAGTAGTCGATACGATGATTCATGACGGATTATGGTGTGCCTTTAATGACTATCATATGGGCGTTACAGCTGAAAATTTATGTGATGTCTATGAGATTTCTCGTGAGGAACAAGACGCCTTTGCAGCACGTTCACAACAACGTGCAGAAGCGGCAATTACAGCAGGAAAGTTTAATGATGAAATCATAGCGGTTGAAATTCCTCAGCGCAAGGGAGATCCTATTGTTTTTGATAAGGATGAATTCCCGCGTCAAGGCGTTACAGCTGAGTCTCTATCTAAACTACGTCCTGCCTTTAAAAAGGATGGTTCTGTGACAGCTGCAAACGCATCAGGCATTAACGATGGCGCAGCGGCAGTCGTTGTTATGTCAAAAGAAAAAGCGGAAGAGCTAGGCATTCGACCAATGGCACTAATTACAGCGAATGCAAGCGCAGGTGTTGACCCAGCTATTATGGGAACAGGACCAGTAACGGCAGTAAAGAAAGCATTAGCAAAAGCTGATGTAACATTAGATACTATAGATTTAATTGAAGCGAATGAAGCTTTTGCAGCTCAATCGATTGCTGTAGATCGCGAACTAGGCTTTAATCATGATAAACTAAATGTGAACGGGGGAGCAATTGCCCTTGGTCATCCAATTGGTGCAAGTGGAGCACGTATTTTAGTAACGCTTTTACATGAGATGGAAAAGCGTGATGCAAAAACAGGTCTCGCAACATTATGTATCGGTGGTGGGCAAGGCGTGGCAACAGTTGTCAAGCGCCCTTGAAGTGAATAAGAAGGTGAAAGTAATGGGAAAAAAACGAAAACAGCAGCAACGCGTGGATAGTAGCATAACAGCTAGTCTACCAAAGCAAGAGCCAGTGACATTAGCCGATCAGCTAGGCGGTGACGTGCTAGCGAAATTAAAAGCTGCCAAGCAAGATTTAACAGTGAAAGAACAAGCAGCTGAAGAAGAGCGCCAAGCAAAGCTAGCCTTTGAGCGCAAGCAACGCGAAAAAAACAAATCGTTTGAAGAACTACTAAACGAATACGGCGATAAAGGCTCAAAATTCTAAAGAGAAACAGTGAATCCAAATAATACGGATTCACTGTTTTTTATGTTTTAACGAACATTTTTAGGTTCTATAATATTTGTTGGGGTATTCGCACAATTACACGCATAAAAAAAGCACAGATTCTTATATATACTTGAATTGTCGAGAAACAAGTAATAGAAAGGGGAACTGTGCAAATGAATTTTAACATGAATATTCCAGGATTAAAAGATGTCGAGATTACAAAAGTAGAAGAAGTAGGGGATCGAATCGCATTGTATGTACAATTGCCTAAATGTACCCATCAATGTCCAGTTTGTAAAAAAGAAACATCAAAGGTTCATGATTACCGTATACAAAAGATCAATCATTTAAAATGGTTTGAACGTCTAACTATTCTTTTCTATAAACGTCGTCGTTATGCTTGTGATTGTGGAAAGCGTTTCTCTGAAAAATCCCCCTTCGTGGATAAATATCAACGTTACTCAAAGGAATGGAATCAAGTAGTAAGTATACGTGCTATTAAAGCTAAAACATTTAAAGAAGCTGCAGAAGTACTAGGCACATCAACCACGACGGTCATTCGACGTTTTAAAAAGGTAGCGAATAAACAATTAGTAGAGGGTGTACGTTTACCAAAAGCGATTGCGATTGATGAGTATAAAGGCGATACAGATGCAGGTACGTATCAGCTAATAATTGCGAATGCGGAGACGCGCGAGCCGATTGACATTTTACCGAATCGTAAAAAAGAAACCATAAAAAATTACTTAAGTCAGTATGGAGCAGATGTTGAAATAGTAGTCATGGATATGAATCCAAGTTTTAAAGCAGCTGTTCGTCAATCATTAGGTCGACCAGTTATTGTGGCAGACCGCTTTCATTTTAGTCGTTATATCTATTGGGCAATGGATGAAGTGCGCCGACAAGTACAAATAGAATGGGATAAATACAATCGTACAAAGTGTAAACGTATGCGTCATGTATTTTATAAACGTGCATCTAAATTATCACCAACACAAAATTGGTACTTACAGCGCTATACAGAAATGTCTAAAACATTAAAAGTAGCTCATGAATTAAAGGAAGCCTATTGTGAATGGTTTGATTGGGCAAAGACAAAGAATGATGTCTTAGAAGTAAAGAAGCGATTACTAGCTTTTTACCGTAAGGTGGAAGAGACAAAATTACCAGCTTTCTTAAAAGCAATTCAAACATTTAAAAACTGGCAAGTAGAAATCTTAAATAGCTTTAGTTTTGGTTATTCCAATGGCTTCTTGGAAGGTATTAATAACAAAACAAAAGTGATGAAACGGAATGCATATGGCTTTCGACGCTTCGATCACTTTCGAGCAAAAATCTTATTAAATTTAAAGTATAAAGGAATCGGGGTTCATCTGGGTTAACGTGCTGAAAGAGTACAGCACCCTAACATTTGACTCAGAACCCATTTTTATGGTAATTAGTCTCCGAAAGAATCTTTTATTCTAAGCTTTTTTTTAATGAATCAATCATATTTATTTTGTGAACTTTTATTCTAAGTAGTAAGTTAGAGCAGTTTTCTCTTTATTTTGTTAATCCTTTCTGCTGTCATATTATTATTTGGGACCATATGTACGATATCCTCCATAAATATTTATGAAAGGAATCGTGAGCTTGCAACACTTAATATTAGGCTATCAAAAAAATAAAATTAATATTTGAAAACATCAAACTAACCACAATTGCAATCCTTGTAGCTTTATCGATAAGTGGCTATTTTATACAATTATGAAAATGAGTTTATAGCTGTACGGAAGATGATTCCATAAACCCGGAATTCTTCCTATAAATAGTTTTTTCATCTTTTTTGGAGATTTAGGACGCGTAGCCTAAGCCGCGCGTTCTTTTAATAGAGATCTACCAGTGTCATTCGCTATATAAATGTTGTTACACAGCCTTTTGCTTTCCAGCGTCCAGATACAACTGTATCTAACTCTCAATGTCCAAAAGTTTCAGTTTGCGTACTTGGGCGTTTAGAAATTGGTGTACCAATGTTAAATCTTACTCTTGTTTCGCGGGGGTTTTTGACGCTTTCCTTTTTGACGGAGAACGGTTATAGGCACTTCTAAAAGACCATCGTAAATCCAGCGATAGATGGTTTTAAAACTCAGCTGTCCTTGATATAAACGGCCGACAATTTGTTCAGGCGACCAAGTATCCTGCAACTTTTCTTGAACAGCTTCTTTTACTTCTGGCGTACATTTTGACTTGGCACCACAGTTGGATTTATTTTGGTGGTAACGTTCTTGTGCTTCGTCAGCCGTACTACCATTTATTTCTCTGGAAATCGTAGAAGGGTGACGATTTAAGCGTTTTGCTATTTTACGAATCGAATAATTAAGTCACAGATATGTTTCTATTTTTACACGTTCTGATATGTAAGATGGGTATAGCTCATAACGATTCCTTCGTTTGAATGTTGGTGTGATAACTACATTCTACACGAGGTCGTTATGGGCTTCCTTTATGTTGACATCTGGGTATTGCACTTAATATCACAATCCGACTATTGAAAAAGTTTTAACTAAAAAAGATGCTGGGACAAAAAGAAAAAATGTTAGACCGGTTGTATTCCGGTCTAACATTGTTTTTGATTTAGGAAAGAATACTCTGCTCATTGAAGCGAAAAAGTTATCATCTAATTTCGCTATTTTTCAAAATAATCGAGTTCTGTCTCAGCCCCTTTTCTATTCTCTATTATTATTTTTTTCTTTTAAAAGTGTAATGATTCGTATTAAATTCACGGCGAAGATGGATGTTGCACCTGGTATTTCCATACCAAATAGACCCGATACTACTGCCGTATCGTATCTTTGTCTATTCTTTAATTCACTATTTTTCGCTTCTATTTTATAATGAGTACGTGCGAGTTCCTTAAACTCTTCACTGTTTTGAATGCCACTTGTTCCTTATGTTCAGTAGATTTGATTGAAACTGTATACGTTTTACTTTTTGCCCCTTTTTTATAACAACCTTCGCGAAAAGGATATACATTACATTTTTCCATATCAAAATAATAAGTATCTTTTTGATATTTCCTTGATTCTTCTTTTCTGTCTGCGCTTAAAGAATTGCCAGGTGACCAGCTTTACAGACTTACATACCAGCATCTTTATTAAATTCAAATTCATCTTCTTTTGCCCGTCTACCTTGTGTAATTAGTAGATTTAGTTTAGAGATAAGTTAGAATTCTTCTTTTTTTGCATACTGGATATTATCTTTTTCAGAATATGCTGTATCACCAATAACTGTATCAATTACCAGGCTTGTTTCTTTACTTTTTTCAACCAATTCTTGAAGGTGCTTTCCATCACTCTTCTCGCCAGTGGTTACCACTGCAGCTGTTATGATTCGCTCGTCACTCATCGCAATATGGGTTTTGAAACTAAAGAAAGAAGAATCCGCTGATTTATGGCCAACACGCGCATCCGAATCTGTCGAAAAACTCAACTTCTCCTCATAATCTTCTACCACTTCTTTTAAATCATCTAATTTTTCCTTTACAGCTGAAATCATCTCAATTTGAGGTTGAATTCTACCATCTTTATGACTTGAAGACAATATTCCACTTTATCGTTTATTTCGTTGGAATTTGGCTTTGATGGAAATTTCCCTTTCATAGATTTATCTATTTGATAAACAGCTTTTCTTGTATTTTTTGACTTATCTTGTAAAAAATATTTAGATGACTTTTGATTATAACGTGCTTTTGTATGGGTAGCATCCCAAGATTATTGTTTTATTTTTAATGACTTCTTTTTCTATGGCAATCTCTACGGTCTTGCCAATAAGCTCTATCTTGGAGACGGAGCTTACGGAATTTCGTCAGTGAACTTCGATTAATGACAGAGTCTTCTGGTGCCATATTTAAAAAATATTTAAACAACATATCATATTTAGAACGTTCTACTACATCTACATAGGATAAATCGAATATTGATTTTAATAGAAAATATTTAAACATGCGAATAGGAGGCACTGTTTCAATTCGTCCAAAATAAAAGAGAAATCAACAAGTTCATTTATTTGATGAAGCATATTATCTTCGGTACAACAATGTCATGATTTTCTATAAACGAACTAAGGTTAAGAGATTCTTGGTTTGAAATCATCGGGATATCACCCACATACTTTTAATATCATTATTAAATAATGGACTTTTTCAGTGCCATTCTATCATAGTGGGTGTATTTATTTCATTATTTACAGGAATCGAAGAGTTTTTTATTGAAGCTTTGTCATCTCCAAAGGTGAGTGGCATCAAAGGTATAACGGCGTTCTAGATTATTAATATCTTCAATTTTACTTAAGCTAGCCACATCCTCTTTAGAAAGCAAAGTATAATACACATTTAAGTTACATTAATTATGTTTTTATAAGAATTTATTAGGCCTGCATAAAAAAACACCTACTGTGATTACTAAATTTTCATATCGATTGTTTAATATCTCTTACCAATTAAAAAAACAATTTCATTATTACCACTCAATCCCTTCGACACCTTGTTTTTCATAATTGATCGTAATGCTTTCTATCCTTCTACTTTTAACTTTAATAATTTTATAGGCCATTGGGACAAGGTGAAATTATGAGTGACTAACACGACATATTTTTTCATTTCTCTGTTTAAATCTTGAAGAAGCTTTTAAAAAGACTTGCCAGCCACATAATTCATCTTTTACATGAGATTTTGTGTTGGTTGGTGAACAATCTCGGTTTATAATTTTGGTATCAGTTCGTCGATTACTAAACATGAAAAAGAAAGAAAAATGTTAAAAGCTATCGAGATTGAACTTCTCGATGGCTTTTGTTTATAGTGAGATTATTAAACGGAGTATGCAGTAGGTGTCCTAATCTTATGAAATGATTATAAAAAGGTATACTTATAAAAATGCTATGAAGCAAGAATTAATTCAATATAAATAATCTACACTCCCTCTATAAATGTTGGTATATCAACGGTTTGACCTGTTTTTAAAGTGGTGAGAATATTTTTTAACTCTCTATTACATATAGTCTTTTCTCGTTCTTTAATACATGGAGATTTAGTGAGTACGCTTTGCTCAAACTAATTGGTGAAATTTAACTTAAATTCCACTATGTTATGCTCGAATGGATCTCTGCGATGCCTATGATTACGTAACCACGTAACCACGTAACCACATATATTCCTACGCTCGATCTATTCATAAGGCAGAGACTAGCTCTCCTTTTAATCATTTTTCGTTTGAAGATTGTCATCCAATTTCATAGAAATGGAACCCCATGTGTACTAATATAAGCTGCGAGATTTATCCAGTAGGTTCAAATCCCACGAGATTTTCACTGTTTTCATGTATAGCACGTAGAGCGAGTACTTTTTCATAAACAGCAGTCAAAACCTTCTATTAGATTGATAGAAAGGAAATGATTTTTGAAGCACACGTCCTCTGTCATTGGTTGATATCTCATACAAGAGGCCTTTTTCTTTTTAAAAGCCCTTAAAAATCTCTAACAGGAATGCTCTTAGTAATTACTGTTCCCTCTTTTTTTTAATAGTGGATAATCAAATTAATTTTTAAATGTAGTGGTGTTAGATATGCGGCTAGTTTCCCTCCAATTACGCGTTTTACTTAAAAAGTGAAAATACAATATTGCATAATTATTATATTTCTACCTGTTATCATCAATAGAGTTTTAATATGCTAAATGACAACAAAACTAGGAAGAGATAAAAGTATAAAAAGTTTGAATACTAATTAATTACTAATATTAACAACATATGTAATTTAGTATTTTTTTACCATTTTAATTAAAATGTTGAAAAAAATCAAAAAATAAACTATGCTTTGATTAAGGGGGTGAAACTATGAAAATAAAAATCCAAGAAGTAACTAATGTAGATGGGAAAATTGAAACAGTAGAACAACTATTACAAGCGGGTAGTTGTGGAGCAACTAGTGGTGGATGTGAAGGCCCTATTCATGTTTCGGAACTTAAATCTGAAGATAAGTAATTGAATAAGGTGAGTATTAACGAATTGAAGAGCAAATGTATACACATTTGCTCTGAATTTCTTTTGGAGGTTGAAGATTATGTTTTATGAATTAATTTGCCAATATAAATTAGGAAATGGTATTACCTATTTGTTAAATAAAAGTAATAACAGAAAATATGAAATTTCTGGGGAAGATGTTACTCTTCTAAATGATGTATTACCTTACCTAACAGGAACTTATTCCACAAAGGAAATTTGTGAATATTTAGGAATAAATAATGAAGATTTAATGGAAGTTATTAAACAATTAAATCAATTGGAGCTTTTAAAAGAAAGTAAACAATGTAAGCTAACGTTATTAATAATTGCTGATGAATATAAACAAAGTAAAAAATTACTAGATAGTATCACAGATAATGGTAAATTCGGAGAAATTGATATTATAATTAGCAACATCGAAAATATAGGGAAATTTAAAAAAAAATATTCTTCAACTATAATTTTATGTATAAATTCATTTTATAATAAATCTTTTATTAAAAGTATAGAAAAGGTATCTATAAAAAATAAAATTAATTTTTTGAATATAACTTTATTTGGAAATAAGAGTTTCATTGGTCCACTTTTTTCATTTGAAGATGGGCCCTGTAGTGAATGCTTAAGTAAAGCCGAAATAATTAAAAATGATGAATATAACGAACCATTGGGTTACACATATAATGGCCTATCAGAAATTATTATAAATGAAATAATACGATTTAGGAGAGTGGATACATATGTAAATGCTTTTAATACTGTAATTAATGTTGATTTTTCTGAAATAACTATTGACAAGATAAAAGTTTTGAGACTTCCAAATTGTAAAGGATGCAGATATAAGCAGGTGTTGGTTCAATGATTAATAAAAAACTATCTTTTTTTTATAAAGTAGAATCTATTGAAACCCAAGTCGGATTGCCGAAATTATACAGATACCTTTCCGTTATTAAAAGAGGAGTTAATTTCACTTCAGGTTCAGGATTTTCAATTTATGAGGATAGCGCATTAATTGCTTCAATGGGAGAAGCAATTGAACGATATTGTGCAACTATAAAACCTTTAAATATTTACACTGAAATCGAAATTAATAACAATCTAGAGAAAATTAAAATTAATAGTATTACAAGAGCTAATGAAGAGTATGATAATACTCCCAATAGAGAATGGGTAGAGGTGACTAATATTTCAACAAGAAAAAAGATATTAGTTCCTTGTGAATTAGTTTATTTATATGAAACTCAATATCCTCCTATTAGAGATATAATTTCTACAGGATTAGCTACTTATAACACAATTAATGGTGCGATTATTCGTGGGCTATGCGAATGTATCGAAAGAGATGCTTTTGTATTATTTTGGATGCTGAGTTGTGGGAGATTTAAAATTGATACCGACACTATTGAACATGAAGAAATTAAAATATTATTAATTAAAGCATATAATTCTGGACTGAAAATTGATATGTATGATATCTCCACAGAATTTGGAGTACCAGTAATTTTGACCATAACAAAAAAGGTAGGAGTCGATGGATTTTATATATCGTGTGCAGCTAATTTTGATTATAATAGCGCCGTTAGAAAGTCATTAGAGGAAGGGTTGGGAGGGTATTCAGTTTATGTAGAAGCAACGTTATTACATAATATGCCCATCCCAAATAATTTAAACAATATAAAAAATTTATCTGAACGACCTATCTACTACTTGAATAATAAAGTAAATCATATATTAGATAATATTATTGAGCGTTCCGAAATGGATAGAAATATAAAACAGTATAGTGAAATAAAAAAAGTGAAACCTAATTTAGAACAAGTAATAAATAATTTAAATAATAATAAAATAAATGTTTATTATAAAGATTTAACGACTGTAGATGTAACAGACATTGGTTTTAAAGTTGTTAGAGTAATAATCCCAGAACTGGTGTTTTTGTCAACAGGTTCACCCATGCTTTGTTGTAACAGACTCTTACAAATTGCAAAAAAGTTGAATAGAAATTTAAATATGGAGCCTCACCCTTTTCCGTAGAAAGGAGATGTTAAATTTGGATCAAAAACATATAATTGACTTTTTTCATTTTAATACTACTAATTACAGTGACCAATTAAAATACAGCAAAGGAAATAATTTCGGAAGTAATAATAAAATACATTTAGTAAAACACCCAAATGATGTATTAAATGAATTAAGTTTTAAAGACAACTTACCTAACCTCTCTTCAAAAAGAAATATGTCTTTAAGTAATCCTTTACACAAAGACCAATTACTTAATTTACTTCATAATTCATATAGATTCGAGAATAATAAAAGTTTAAAATCACCATCAGCTGGTGGTATATATCCGATAGAGTTATATGTAATCGTAAGGAAAGTCAAAGGCATTGAAAAAGGAGTATATTATTATAATCGTGATAATGTTTCGTTAAATTATATAAATGACTTTTTTGATATTTCCCGCCTGAATGTCCCTAATAATAACTTTACGGAAAAGGTTGGATGTATGATTTTTTTTGTGTGTAATATAAATAATCTTTTGAATAAATATGGTGCAAGGGCCTATAGGTATTGCTTGATCGAATGTGGACATGTTGGACAGAACATTTCAATCGTATCTGATAAATTAAATATAAAAAGTTGTGCAATAGGGGGATTCTATGATGCAAAGGTTAAAAATTATTTAAATTTAGGTGAAAACTTTTATCCTTTATATTCATATGCTTTAGGATAATTAGGGTGAGGTGAAAATGTTGGAAATGGTAAAAAATACGGATTGCATAATAAGAATCTCTGCAATTAAACCAAACGAATTCAGTGTATTCGAAGAATACGTATCTCCTTTTCTTGAACTTGAAAAAGAACAAAGTGTTCTAGAGGAGAATATTACGAAGTTATCATTCTTAATAGAAGGAAAATTATATAAATTAATAAAAAATTGTGATAATGATTTTTTAAGAAAAATAATAATTAAATTAAAGAAAAGAATAAAAGAACAAAAACATATTGAAAATGTAAGAGTAGTATCAGGATCTTTATTAGATGAAGATTTAGAGAATAAGATAAGTCAATATATCCATTTGAAAGAGGAATTAGATAAAATAAAAAAATTGAAGAATAATAGCTTTTATATTAGTAGGTTAGAAATGAATAATTTAATTAATATATATTTATCTAACAAGGAAATATTTGACAAAGCTTTGAGTCTAAGTTCATTAACTTTTATAAATGAATTAAATAAATTTTTAGAAAATAGATATAATGAAATATCTAATAAAAAGAGAAATGATTTGGCTATATCGTTATATAAATATTTAACTAGAGCAACTTATAAAACGAGTCCCTTTAGTTTTTTTTGTTTCCAAGGTAATGCAAAGCTAGTTGAATTAAAATCATCTAACGTTATTACTAATGTATTTAACAAACATGAATACGATACTTTAACTTCTTTTAGTTTGGTTAATCCAAGTCCTAATATTCTTAAATCCTATAAGATTAATAAAGATATTTGGATAGGAAATAATTCTATTGAAATTTTAAAAAAAGAAAATGTGAATTATAGAAATCTAGTTGTTAATAATAAAAATACTTTAATAAAAATAGAATATGATGATTATATAGAAAAATTTATAAAAATTAATGAAAATAAAGTTTTGAATTTTGAAAATATATATAACGAAATTCTCAAAATCTATAGGGCCACAGAAAAAGAAGCTATAGATGATATTATAAAAACAATGATAGAAGTAGGAATATTAGAAATTGAATATTATGATTTGGAAAGTTTAAATCCTCCAAAATTAAAAAATATTAATTTAGAAAATGATAGAGTTAATTTTCTTAATAAATTTAAAAATGAATTTTCTAAAATACCAAAAATATATGAAGATGTTTACTTAAGAGAAATTACCAATATCGAGAAAATTGATATAAATGACAGAAATATAGAAATGTTAAACAAATTAACCTTACTATTCGATGATTCAGTTATTTTAAAATATAAGCTTATAGAATATATTGGTGAATCGAAGATTTTATCTATGAGAGAAGTAATAGGCTTTTTAAATGATTTTATGCAAAAAGGGCAAAATAAAGTAACAAATGAACAAATAAATAACATTCTATCTTTGAGAAGAAATATAATTTCTGAGATAAGAAAAAACATAAAAGATAAAAAAGAAACAATTTTAAGTAAAGATAATATAGATGAAATTTATGAAAAAATGAATTTTTCTTCTAATAAACCATTTTCCTATACTTTTTTTATCCAACCTATTGAATATAATTCTTTTGTGTTAAATAAAGTATTTAGTGGTTATGGGAGAACGTTTACTAGATTAAAAAATTCCGAATATAATCAAAATATTATAAAAGAGATGCATAAAAAAATTTTAGCTGATGTTGTCGGAGATTTGGATTTCTTGGATTTATATGGTTTATATGGATTTAATTCCAATGTTCATCCGATAGTTACAGAATATACATTGGATATGGAAAATATTTTTAATGGGGATGGTCTTAAAAATATTTCTATACGGGTGAACTATGAAGAAAAAGAGATAGATTTTTACTTTAAAGATCGTAAGGTACTCCCTATTAGTTTATGTTCAATTTCTTCAAGAATGCTACCACTAGTTCATAGATTTTTATGTGATATTAATCATATAGATTCAATGGATTTAGATTTAAATAGAAAAGCTATTTATAGTGCTTGGGAAGAAGTTGAATTAAACAAAATCTGTTTTATTCCAGAAGTAAAAGTTGAGGGTATTATTCTGTCTAGAAAAAAATGGATAATTAATATTGGAAAATATAGAAATTATAATAATGAAATTAAATTTTTTTCTCAATTACTAAGAGACGCTGAAGCGGGTTTAATACCTTATGAATTTTATGCAAAACCAATTGATATAAATAATTTAAATAATCTAGATCAAATGAATGATATTTTCAAACCGCAATTTATAACTTTAAAAATAATAACATCCTATAAACTCCTTTTTCGTATAGCAAAAAAAAGTAAATTTATCCTTTTAGAAGAATGCAAACCCAATACATTAGACAAAGAAAAATATCTAGGTGATTTTATGAATTCTACAATAGAATTGGGAGTTGAAAGTTATTTTATCGCAATGGATAACTATTAAAGAAAATTTTGATGAAGGAAAAAAGATGGAAAAGTTTGTTTTTAATATAACTTCTATTTTAAAAAGAAAAAAAATTAAGTTTTTTTATACATGTTTATTCGAAAATCATTATTATGTTGCAAGAATACGTATAGAGAATAGCATTTATAATATTAAAATGATAAATGATTTATTTTCTGATATATCTGGAATTAATAAATCTCCTTTAATGTGGGACTATCGACCTGAAATAAAGAGATATGGTGGCGAAAGTAACTTACCTACAATTGAGCAGATATTTTGTGAGAGTTCATATTTAACTTCTGCTTTATTGTCTAATAAAGCTCTTGAAGAGAGGATATTACTAGCAATAGATCTTACTCAAATACTATTCGATAATTTGGAGGTTAAAAGAGAAGACCGGAAATCACTATTTTTATTTATATTTGAAATCTGGGCAAACTATTCGTCACAAATTTTGAATTTAAGAGTAGAAAATGCTCAATTAATTGCGGATTCTTTAAGAGAAAGAATAAATAAATATAAACCGAATGAACATAAATTTATGTATAGCAAATATGAAAATAGCACTAAATTACTGAAAAAACTAACTTATCTTGATTCAGGGCAAGAGAATCCGGAATATTCAGTATCTTTTAGAGAATTTATAAATGATAGAGGAATAAATAAACCTTTTCTTAATGTCATTATAAGTTTAGCTCATATGAATTTTAATAGACTCATCCTTTTTCCTCATATTGAAAGCATAATTTATAAGTTGCTTGGTGATAAAATAGATTTCAGTTAAATGGGGGAATTTCATTATGATATTAAATATAACAAATATTAATGATAAATTATTTAATTCTGGGGACTGCAAGACAGATAGAGAGAAAATAATTTTACTAAGACAAATGGGTGCATTAATACCAGAGAATGAAAAGTTGAATATGTTACGTGAACAGAATGAGATGATAGAAAAATATAGAATATTTGAGCATATTAAAAATATTAATAATCGGTGTATTCAATTTTTAGATTATGAAAAGGGAATGCATAACTTATATATAGCTTCACTAAATCCAGATTATTCTTTTGCTTTTGATAAGTTGAATGGAGTGGTTGGTTATAATATACAAAATAATACTTATTTAATATTACATCTCAATAAAGGGCAAATTCCCTTTAAAAATATTAGTTCTATTTTTGTTCATGAATATCATCATGTAATACGAAATTTTGTTGTAAATGAAAAAATGATAAGTAGAAAGAAGACATTATTAGATTATTTAATTGAAGAGGGTTTAGCCGAAAATTTTGTTGTTCAAGTATTAGGTGAAAGTTATTTAAATCCTTGGGCTAAACAGCTAAATTTAGAAGAAATTAATACCAATATGGATTTGTTAATTTGTAATATTAATGTTGATAAACCAGAACTAATATATTCTATACTTTACGGTGACCAAGTATTAGGAATACCATTATGGTTAGGTTATAGTTTTGGCTATTTTTTTATAAAATACTTACTTGAATATAGAAAAAATGAAATTTTGTTTCTTACAGAACAAAAAAGAGAATATTACATCTCATATATTCCAGATTTTTTTGAATGGATTAAAGTTGAATAGAAGAATGGAGATGGCTTCATGAAAAAAGAAAATAAAAAAAAAAAGAATGAAATAATCAGAATTTTAAAGGAGAATTCTAATTACAGAAAGCTTTTAAGTACAACTACTGTCACTGGATTAACCACATGGGGAGCTTTCATAACAATGCTCATTTTGTTAGGACAAATAACAGATAATGGGCTTCAGTTAGGTATACTGTGGGCTGTAAGTGGCTTAGTGCCAATTTTCATGAGCTTCATATTGGGAGGAGTGGTAGATCGGTTAAATACTAAGAAAGTGATTGTAGTATGTGAATTATTAAAGTCTCCATTATACCTACTTTTTATCCTTGTTCCTATATTCGATGGATGGGGAGCTTGGATTCTATTCTTTTCAATAAGATTTTTCATAGGAATACTTACATCTTTAACTACAGTAGCTAGACAAACGATTATACCAGAAATTATAAATGAAGATGATTTGATTGTAGCAAATTCAATAAATTTCACATTAACCAGCTCAATTCGCTTAATAGGAGCCGCTTCTGGAGGGATACTAGTTACACTAATTAATTTAAATTTCTTTTGGATTATAACTTCTATTTCATTTATTTATGCTGGTATAGCAATGATGACAATGAAGGTAAATAATTTAAAGATTCAACCTAGTGAAAGGAATTTCATCCTAGAACTTAAAACAAGTATAATTGTTGCTAAAGAAAAAGTATATATAAGATATGTATTGTTATTCGCCTTGACTGGGGGACTAATAATTGGATCTTTTAATTTAATGATAGAACAAATGGTCAATAATGTTTATTATTTTCCCCCAGTTGGTTTGAGTATATTGTATGTAGCTGAAGGATTAACCTCAGTAATTTTAGGAATTTGGATTGCAAATAATAAAATAATTTTTTCTAATGTATACAAGTATGGATATATATATATGTTAATGGGTTTAAGCTGGTCTTTATTTGGCTTTACAAATAATATTTTTCAAGGATCGCTGATTATGATTGTATTTGCGTTTGTTGGGGGATTTGTCGTACCATTTGAACGTCAAATAATGCAAACTCATGTAGAGAGCAATCTAAGAGGAAAAGTTTTCGGTTTATGGAATACATGTAGTATGGTTTCAATGCAATTAGGAGCCTTGTTTACAGGAATAATAATTCAATTTTTGGGAATAAGATATGTTACTTTAATTGTAGCGGTATTAGAGATACTTCTTGGAATTATATTCTTAATTCAGGTTAAAAATAAAAGGAAAACATCGGAGAATTATAATGTTAATATATAAGCTTAATCTGAAAGGAGATTTGTATGATAATAAGAAAATATGAACTAAATGATAAAGATTTTATTTTAAGCTTAGCTCCTAGATTTTGTAGTTTTGAGTTTCTTAATTTTAGAAGTACTGCGGTAATGTTAAAAAAAAATGAAGAAATGGCTAAGGAAGCAATTAGTAAAAATTCTTCGAATATCTACATAGCTGAAAAAGATGGACACTGTTTAGGCTATATTGAACTAAAAGAATGGATCGATTATTTCAATAGAGAGAAACAAGGTTATATTTCTGCATTAGCAGTCTCGGAAGATTTTGAGGGAACGGGTGTTGGAAAATTTTTATTAGAAAAAGCTGAGGAATGGTGTAAACAAAAAGGTTATAAAGAATTAGTTTTACAGGTATTTAGCCAAAATGAAAAAGCTATAAGGTTATATGAAAGAAGTGGGTACAAGCCTGACTGCGTTGTAATGGTTAAAGAGTTATAAATTCTCTGTATAATTTAAAAAGGTAGATAATCCTGTTTAAGACTGACGACAAAAGACATATAGAAATATCACTTTCGGTGTCTTTTGTCGTTTTTGGGGGAATAAAGAGTTATTTTTACTACCAAAATTGAAAAAATGATAACTTCCCTGTTTTGAATCGCTTTTTGTTACTTTTTAAATATTTTTATATCTATTATCACTCGCGTCGCATTAAAATAATTCAGCGTGTTTTTTAAAACTGAATTTTCTAAAATATTATGCATAAAAAAGCCTTAATAATGGTTAAGTGGTAGTAAACCATCCAAATCCAAAATAAAGGATATAAGCATGGATAAGTTTACACGAAAAACATCATTTGAACAATGGTTTTCACCTATTTCTTCTACATAAATGGAAAAATTAGTTGGAAATCATCAATTAAATTACTATTCAAAGAAGCTTCACATCGCTTCATTTTTAAGATTATTTCTGTTTGCGCAGCTAAATGAAACCGAAAGTCTATGTGCTATCAGTGATACGCTGTTATCAAACGACTTACAAAAAGCAACATATTTAGAGACCATCATTTTTTCGCGGTTATGCCGTCGATTAAATCAAGTGTCAACTGAGTTTGTCCAACAGATTTTACTTAAAGAACCATAGATGGTCTGAATTCTGTAAAACAAAATCAGGTGTGAAGTTACATTTGCGCCTTGTTTACCTAGAAAAGGGTTGTTCGTACCGTTGATAAAGCGGTGCTGACGAATGCGAAAGAAGATGATCGTGGTCAGCTTGAAATTCTCGTTGATGACAAGGAGTGCATGTACGTATTTGACCGAGTCTACTTAGATTATGAGCGTTTTGACCGCATGACAGATGACGGATTTTTCTTTGTCTCACGCTTACGAAAAAACGCCGTGACACGGGTGATTGAAACATTTGAAGTACCTGAACAGTCGTCTGTGTTATCGGATGAAATGATCCTTATTGGCAACACGCAAAATCGTGCTGAATGTATTTCGCCGTATCGAAGTACTGGATCCAAATGGTAAAGAGCTAAATCTGATTACGAATCGTTTTGATTTAAGTGCAGATGATGTCGCTGAACTTTATAAGTCACGCTGGGCAATCGAACTGTTTTTCAAATGGATGCCATCTGAACATTAAAAAGTTCTACGGGCAAAGCAAGCAAGCTGTGCACAATTAGGTGTACTTCGCGATGATCGTATACTGCTTAAACGTGCTAGCACAGCTTCACACAAACAGTTCACGGACGTATCTACAAATTAGTAGGTACTTAAAAGCAGTACTATGGAAACCGGCACGTATTTGGCTTCGGAAAAAATAGAAGGAAATACAGTACCATAAGGGTTTTAAACCGTCTGTTGTCCCAGTAAAAGGTTATAGTAAAAAATGGGTGTTTTACTACTTTTGTTTAAGTGTCTTTCAATTTCTTAAAAACGCAGAAATTGAAAATTCAATCAAAATTCATGCGACGTTAGTGGTCTATTATAAATGTATTATTTAGATGAAGTAATAGAAGATTATAACGTTTATTCAAGAAGTGAAGTGCCAACTAGCGTAGTTAGAATAGTTATTAGATGGCTGCTTTTTAGTATTTTACTTGTCAGGAATAAATCCATTTTTTTGTCTTTTATTTTTTAGTATTTTTATCAATACTACGACAATCCCAACAAAAACAATCGCTCCAGCTGTATCCAACATAACATCCTGTCCGCTCATCATACGTTCTGGTGTAAAGCTTTGCCGCATTTCATCAAGCATTGCTATAAGAGCTGTCCCAGCAATAGCGACACCTGCGGCGAACCGACGTTTTCCCCATGCAAAGTAAATGCCAAGTGCAATGCAGCCGAATCCAACAAAATGTGTTAATTTCCGAATTAAAAATTCTACAAACTTAAAGTAACCACGTTCTTCAACAGAAACAACTGTGTCCCAATAAGGAATTTTTAAAACGGATAATTGCTTTTCAAACGGTTTATTTGCTAATACTTGCTCCAATTCAGGAATAATAGACTGTTGTTCATAGGTCATACTAGAAGAGATCGCAAGTATTACTAAAAACGCTAATAAGATAAGCCATTTTTTCATCGGTGCTCCATATATTGATCGGCTTTTGTTAGCTCTTTTACTGCTTTAAAATCTATTATTGAAGCAATTTTTTCATAGGCAGCGATTGTTTGCGCCAGCTGTTCTTGTGAGCTTGCACCGATCACTGTTGAAGCTATAGTAGTTTCCTTTAGATTAAAGGCGATTGCTAGTGCATGTAAATCGTCATAATGTGATGATAAGTCTGTCAATACAGCAGTTAATTCGTCCTTTGTGTAAGTGTTAAAACTATTGACACGTTGTAAACGTTCTGACCAGCTATTTGTTAGTAAACCTTTTGCAACAGTTCCACGTGTTACAACGGAAGCCCCTTCATTTGCGATAAAGTCGAGCCATTCTTCTGGTCGACGGTCTAATGCACTGTATTGCATCATGACACTTTTGGCAGAGCTTGCGGGTAAAAAGCGCTTTAGTACATTTGGACGAATAGAGGAAATGCCATATTCTCGAATTAGTCCATCCTTTTTCAAATCTTCAAAAGTGCCGATAATTCCATCCCAATCGTCCTCTATAGTACCGCCATGTAACTGGTAAACATCAATATAGTCAGTACCTAGACGTTTTAAGCTATCATGTAAAGCCTCTTTTATATACGACGGAGATGCATCCCAATGCCAACCTTCTACACTTTCTGTCCATCGATTACCCACTTTCGACGCGACTATAACATCTTGACGACGCTTTCCTAAAATAGCCCCGATCATTTCTTCATTTGCCCCAAAATCATATAAGTCGGCTGTATCGATGTAATTAATACCTGCATCTAACGCCATATCGACGATTTCAGCAGCCTTTATCTTATCTGTCGAAAGAGACATGCCTCCTAAACTAATCTCTGAAATAAACAATTCACTTGAACCAAGCTGTCTTTTTTTCATACCAATGCCCTCCTTCGAATTTCTCTACTTGTAATGGTACAATGAACATATCTGAAGAACAAGCGAGGTTATAGTCAATGAAAAAGTTTGAAGAAAAAACGACAAAGACTACACCCATTTATGACGGGAAAATTGTGAAACTACAAGTTGACGATGTCACTTTACCGAATGGTAATGTTGCAAAAAGAGAAATTATAAAACATCCTGGTGCAGTGGCAGTTATTGCTGTTACCGCTGAAGGAAAGTTAGTATTAGTGGAGCAATATCGCAAAGCTTTAGAACGTTCAATTGTTGAAATTCCAGCTGGTAAGCTTGAACCTGGTGAGGAGCCGATTGTGACGGCGCGACGTGAACTAGAGGAAGAAACAGGTTACGGTGCACAAAGTTTAACGTATTTACAAGCGTTTGCAACATCCCCGGGCTTCGCAGATGAGATTATTCATCTATTTGTAGCAAAAGATTTATATACAATTGAAAACAAAGCAGATTTAGATGAGGATGAATTTGTCGAATTAGTAGAAGTTTCGTTAGAAGAGGCGGAGCAAATGGTTGCAGATGAGCGTATATACGACGCCAAAACAGCGTTTGCAGTACGTTGGCTTGCAGCACAATAAGATAATAATCTTTTGCATAATAGAAGCGGACGAGCATAAGCTGTACAAACCTTGATAGAAAAGGAGCATGTTTATGTCTCGTACGGTGTCTATATTTTATCACGCATCTATTATTGCGGTGAGTTTTGTTTGTGGCGTTATCTTATTTCATATTATTGGTGGGCCGAATGCGGAGCCTTTTATTTCATTTATAGAGCCTCGTTTAATAAATGGGGACAGGCATTCTCTACTTCGTTTAGTGTTACCTGTTGCTGTTTCAATCGCTCTTATACTATTGCTTGCAACACATAGTCTCCTGAAGGTTTTAGTACGTGTTACAGTGGCGATACGTGCAACCTTTTTTGGCTTTAGCTCGGTATTTTTATTACAAAAACTTGAAGCTTTCTGGGTTTATACGATTTGGTGGTTTCCATTTCAGCTCATCTATTGTATATTGTTGCTAGTCCTATGTAATTTACTTGTACCCGCTTGGTCAAAAAGAAAAATCGGAAAAATGATACATGGTCGGACAATATTGTTGAATTTTTTCGCGTTTTTCATCATAATAGTGGCTGAGTTTATTGTTATTTCTTATGTAATTAAATGATAGATACAATTCACGGGAATTTAACTTCTTTCAGTGGGTGTCATAAAAACCGCTGAAAATAGAGGAAATCAGTCTAAGAACGCCACGTCCTGTGGCGACGACCGATTGACCAACAACACGTTGGCCCAAAGCCTCCGGACGCAATTATGCCGAGGCATAATTGATTGTCAGGTAAAAACATACAAAAGCAAATTCGAAATCTACTCACTACCTTGTAATAGGATTTATTCCTTTGGTATAATGAGAAGAGTTTAGGGGGGCGTCACATGGAGAGCCGAATAGATCGTATAAAAAAACAGTTGCATAGTGCTAGTTATAAGCTGACGCCGCAGCGAGAAGCAACAGTTGCTGTCCTGCTTGAGCACGAGGAAGACCACCTAAGTGCAGAAGATGTTTACCTTTTAGTAAAAGAAAAAGCACCAGAAATTGGTCTAGCGACTGTCTATAGAACGTTAGAATTACTAACTGAGCTCAAAATTGTCGACAAAATCAACTTTGGCGATGGCGTTTCGCGCTATGATTTACGCCAAGAGGGAGCTGCGCATTTCCACCATCATCTTGTTTGTATCGAATGTGGTGCGGTTGATGAAATTCAGGAAGATTTACTTGAAGACGTGGAAGCCGTTGTTGAAAGACGTTGGAATTTTATTATAAAGGACCACCGATTAACTTTCCACGGCATTTGCTGGCGCTGTCATGATAAAAACGACGAAGTATCAGAAGAAAATTAAAAAAACGTCCCAAAAAGTTTTATGACTTTTTGAGACGTTTTTTTAAATTTTAGTTTTAATAATTTTTGAACTGTCTTGGATGTCTGTAATGAGTAATCTATTATTTGCTAGTTTCATTTTGTAACGTTTTTCGCGCTAGAATGACCAAATACCATCTTTTGTTAGGTAAAAATCAAAAATTTCCGTCGAATCAAAAATGATTGTGGATAGATCCGTAGCATATATCTTGTCAATCATATTAGACTTTAAATCAAAGGAATAGTCATCAAATGTGTTATGATCCGTTACGAATTTACTGGAATCTCTTCGTATTTGTGTACCCTCTAAAAAATAATCCTATACATAACTAAAATCAGCATTATCTAAAGCGTACTTGTAGTTATTACGAAAATCATAGAAGAGGGAGCGAGCCAGCCAGGTCTTCATATTCAGATAGGAAAGTTTCCAATGCTAGTTGATTTGCTTTTTTGGGGGCTTCAGCTCTAGATCCAAATTGAAGATAATGTTGCGGATTATTTAATGTTATTATTTCGGATTTCTTTTCTTGAACATCTTGTCCTTTTTTTTCGTCCTTATCCCGTTGATAAATACAATTGCATCTTCAATATCAGATGTAAGATGTACCTGATAATCTGCAAGATCTATTGAAAGTATCTTTTTGTTCTCTTCATTAGTAGATATTATTAGCTGGTCTTTAATTTCATTTTGAAAATATGTATATTTTTTGTAGAATATTAAGAAATTGTTTTCTTTTTGTAATTAGTTTCGAATCATCCTTATTTGTTACAAGTTCGGTATATCCTTTTCCCATAAATTCTTCAAATTTTCCTCTAACATAGATTAATATTTTTTGTCCTTTTTTGATCCTTCATAAGTTATAAAATGCTTTATTATCAATGATTGTATCTTCGGGAATGATTTGGCGAATTTTTCATAATTTACATCAGAAAAATAATTGTTCAGATCAGCTAGCCGTTTTTTAGGGTCTGTCTGGCTCTTAATAATAAAATGCCCACCGCTAGCATAGCGAAAATAATACTAATGATAGCCTTTTTGTTGTGCTCATAGTTTCTTTTTTGTGGGATGTTTCAGAGAAATAGGTTTGTTGTTTTAGGATGTTTTCTACAATTTCTGATTACTCAGAACGAGTGGATGGAAGTTTAGTACCGCATCTAAACAAAATTTTTCGTTCGATATTACTTGTTTTCCACAACTCTGACAGTCGCGCATTATAAAACTCCTTTTTGGAAACATAATATAAATATGCCATGTAAAATGGAAGAATAAAGAATAATTTATTGAAAAAATAATAAAAAATGGATACTATTAGGTAGGAAAACGATAGAAATAGTGAAGGAAGTGTATATATGATTGCAATGAAAGATATAAATACAATGGAGTTGAAGGATTTAAAAAATGGGTTAAAATTGGCGAAAGATAAGCGAATGGAACTGAGTGTTGAATTAGGAGAATTGGTTCATTTACAATTATTAAATCAAAAACTCAATCATGATGAATTGTCAGAAATTTCTTTAGAGATTGCGTCACAGGATCGCTTAATCTACCGATATGGTAAGCAGATAAAAAATATAAACGCGGCATCACAACAGTGTTCAAAATGCACGCAACAACTTGGCGGGAATGCAAAATTCTGCGGGAATTGTGGTACATTGAATCCTACTTATATTGATCCAAATACTGTGTATAAAGCATGCCAAAGCTGTTCTGAAGAAATACATGAATCCGCTCTATTTTGTCCATGCTGTGGTATGAAACAGGGGGCACTATAAATGACTTGTAGGCATTGTCACGAGCAACATCCTAATTATTTTACATATTGCCCTAAAACAAATGGAGTTATTGAGAAAGAGCCATTTAAACATACATATGCAACGAATGATTTTTGCTTATCTTGTGGCACAAAAAACGAAGAATCAGGCTCGTTTTGTAGTCAATGTGGTGAGATAACTATTAAAAGAGTTGAGCAAAAAACGACATTCAATAAAGTAATAAGCGAAACGTTAAAAAATGTGAATGTACCAAACATGGGAAATATAAAAGGTCAAGAATTAAAGGCTGCTTCAAAGGAAAAAGTGAATTTCTTTAAAAATAACCCATTATTTTTTGTTCCTATTGTTGTGTCCATTTTATTAATATTTATGTTTACATTATTTGCGAAAAATAGCTTACTAGATGTAGTAACGGCTAATTTAGATCATGAACAATCAGCTATCGTTAAAGCAATTATGAGTGACCCTTCAGAGTTAGAGGATAAGGTATATAAGGAGACTGGTATCAAACTAAGTATACCTAAAATACTCTCACTTCCGAGCTTAGTGACAGTGGTTCATAATGTTAAAGGAGAATGGAATGTTGTTTTAGATGCAGGTTTTACTAATAATTCATTGCATATATCTATGGACAATGTGTTATTTGGGCTAATGTTCATTCCTTTTATTGCTTTAGCAATAGGTGGTGTTATTTACGGTATTCTGGCACGGAAAAATAATTGGCCTTTATATCAAGGAATTGTTTACTCAACAATTGTGTATGTTATTGTGATGTTAGTTATTTCTTTCATATCAAAGTTTAGTACAAAGCTTGGTCAAGTAGAAACTAAAGGGCTATTTACGATTGATGCGTCAATGAATTATTCTGCTTTGGATATGATTCTCTCGGCGACTATTTTATCAATTGTAATATTTGGGTTTGCTGCAATTTTAACTTATTTCAATAAATCTATCATGGAAAAATTGAGCTTTCAAGTAAAATATGTGCAGTATGCTATGTTTTCTATAGCCATTACATTTATTGGGTTGTTTATTAATTTCTCAAACATTTATTTTAGTTTGGATAAAAAGGTTTTAGAATCAGAAACTGTTACAATTTTTAGCAGCATTTATATGGGTACTTGGAATTGGATATGTACGTTTTTTTCAAAGCTGCATATGAATGCATCGCTAGATGGTTTTTCAGAGAGCATCACTTACAGCCTTTTTGATAATGAAAAATCTGAAGTATTCCAGTCTTATTTTTATAATAGTTTATTTGAAGGGGAAAAATATTCGTTATTACCATCATTTATTTTAGTACTAATCTCAATCGTATTGATTAGTGCAGCTGGCTATACATTATATACTGTCCATCGTATGAATTGGAAAGAATGTTTGATTTTTGCAGGTATGTTTACAGCGTTACAGTTAATGATTATTTATTTTGTGAATATCCAGCTCGATTTTGCAACTTCCGATGGTTTCATCCAGTTTTCATTTTCGTTTGAAATAATTTTGACAGCTTTACTTGTTTTGATCGTCTCTTCTGTAAGTTTTGCCGCAGGTGGTTATTTGCGACAGTATCAATTAAAAAAATAAATGGACTACCTCTCTTAAACGATGCGTGAAGGGAGGTTTTTTTTGTAGAGCAAGCATTTGGTTTATTGAACATGTTAATATGGAAGATAGTAGAATGTTAAGGGGGCGCTATGATGAATGAATTTCAATATGCAATAGAGGATTATATCCATTTTATCCAAGTAGAGCGACAATTATCTGATAATACATTAGCATCCTATCGCCGAGACTTAGAAAATTACGTAAATTTTTTGCGGGAAACGGAAGGGATGTCTGATTTTCGTAAAGTGGAAAGGACGACCATTTTGCGTCATTTAGAGCAGTTGCGAATGCAAGGAAAGACAAGTCGTACTGTTGCCCGCCATATATCCTCTATTCGTAGTTTTCACCAATTTTTACTTCGAGAAAAGCGAGCTGAAACAGATCCGACAGTTCATTTAGAAATGCCAATTATTGAGCAAAAGCTACCAAATGTCCTCTCGATTGAAGAAATTGAAGCTATATTAGCGTCACCAAATCGCAGTAAGCCACAGGGCATTCGGGATGTGGCAATGCTAGAACTATTATATGGGTCAGGGATGCGCATTAGTGAGCTAATTGCATTGGATTTAACTGATATTCACCTAACGATGGGCTTTGTGCGTGTTTTTGGTAAGGGAGGCAAGGAGCGAATCATTCCCCTTGGAAAAAGCGCGCTTTCTGCATTAAGTAATTATTTAGATGGAGCACGGAGTCAATTACAAGGAAAGTACCCAAAAACGGATGCTTTTTTTATTAATCAAAGAGGAAAACGTTTAACAAGGCAAGGTTGTTGGAAATTAATGAAGGAGCACGCTTTAAAAGCAGGCATCCAACATGAACTAACGCCACATACATTGCGCCATTCCTTTGCAACACATTTAGTGGAGAATGGTGCGGATTTACGTGCAGTACAGGAGATGCTTGGGCATGCAGATATTTCCACAACGCAAATTTATACACATATTAGTAAATCCCGACTATCAGAGGTTTATAAGCAATTTCATCCACGTGCTTAAAATTAGTAGGAGGTCTGACCTTTATTTTTCGAGCTTTTTTGGTAAAATAGAGATATGAGAGTAGGAGGCAAAATTATGAATAAACCATTTAAGAAAATCCATGTAGTTGTATTGGACTCAGTTGGAATTGGTGAAGCTCCAGACGCAGCAAATTTTGGAGATGTAGGTTCACATACTCTTGGACATATCGCTGAAAAAATGAATGGGCTTACAATGCCACATATGGAGTCTTTCGGCTTAGCAAATATTGAACCATTACAAGGTATACAAGCTACTGACAAACCAAAAGCATTCTACGGAAAAATGCAAGAAGCATCTGTTGGTAAAGATACGATGACAGGACACTGGGAAATCATGGGGTTAAATATCGATAAACCGTTTAAGGTATATCCGGAAGGCTTCCCAGCTGAGCTTATTGCAGAGCTTGAAAAACGTACAGGCCGCAAAGTTCTTTGCAATCAACCTGCAAGCGGAACACAAGTAATCGAGGACTTTGGCAAGGAGCATATGGAGACAGGAGCAATTATTGTCTATACATCTGCTGACCCTGTTTTGCAAATTGCTGCACATGAGGAAATTATTCCATTAGAGGAATTATATAAAATTTGTGAAATTGCTCGTGAGTTAACATTACAACCAGAATATTTAGTTGGTCGTGTTATTGCTCGTCCATTTATCGGTACACCAGGAAACTTCGCGCGTACTTCTAATCGTCATGACTATGCGTTAAAACCATTTGGTCGTACAACGATGAATGTCTTACAGGATGCAGGTTTAGACGTTATCGCAATCGGGAAAATTTCTGATATTTTCAACGGTGAAGGCGTTACTGATGCAGTACGTACGAAAAATAATACGGATGGTATGGATAAATTTGCAGAGGTAGTACGTCGTGATTTCCATGGTATAAGCTTCTTAAACTTAGTAGACTTTGATGCGAATTTTGGGCATCGTCGTGACCCTATAGGCTATGGTAACGCACTACAAGAATTTGATGCACGTTTACCAGAAATTACTGAGGTAATGACAGAAGATGATCTACTAATCATTACGGCGGACCATGGAAATGACCCAACATTCCCAGGGACAGACCATACACGTGAATATGTACCGTTAATTGTTTACTCACCACGCTTTAATGGTGGTAGTGAGCTAGCACTTCGTGAAACTTTTGCAGATATCGCAGCGACAGTTGCAGAAAACTTCAAAGTAGAAGCACCAAAGTTTGGTAAAAGCTTCTTAAATGATCTGAAGTAAGGGGGATTATAGATATGAATATGGCACAGCTGTTTGAAAAGAAAAAGCAAGGCAAAGAGCTATCGCAGGCTGAAATACAGTATTTTGTAGAGGGTTACACTACTGGTGCAATCCCTGACTATCAAGCAAGTTCCCTACTAATGGCAATCCGTTTATTGGGCATGACATATGATGAAACATTTTATTTAACAAAAGCAATGATAGAATCTGGAGATGTTATTGATTTATCATCTATTGAAGGTTTTAAAATTGATAAGCATTCAACTGGCGGTGTAGGCGATAAAGTTACCCTAATTGTTACTCCAATCATTGCTGCACTTGATATCCCTGTGGCAAAATTCAGTGGTAAGGGTCTAGGCATTACAGGTGGGACAATCGATAAATTAGAATCGATTCGTGGCTTTAAAACAGAGCTTTCATCACAAGAATTTATCGATAATGTCAATAAACATAAAATTGCAGTTGCTGGTCAAACAGGCAACCTTGTACCAGCCGACAAAAAATTGTATGCATTGCGAGATGTGACAGGTACTGTCGATTCAACTCCACTTATTGCTGCTTCTATCATGAGTAAGAAAATAGCAAGTGGTGCAGACGGCATTGTACTGGATGTTAAATGTGGCTCAGGTGCATTTATGAAAACAGAAGAAGAAGCACAAGTATTAGCTGATACGATGACTGCAATTGGTGAAAAGCTAGGACGTAAAGTAGTCGCGCATATTAGTGATATGGATAATCCACTAGGTAAAATGATTGGCAATAAGCTTGAAGTAGTAGAAGCAGTTGCTTTATTAAGTGGACGTATGGATGAAACACATGAGGATCTACTTGAAGAATGTATTATTATCTCTTCGCTGATGTACCAAGTTGCAGCTGGAGTGAATGAGGCTGAAGCAACAGCAGCCGTAAAACGCGTATTAGAAGATGGGTCAGCCGCTGCAAAATTCAAGGAATTTATCGTAGCACAGGGTGGCGATTTAGCAGATATCCTACAAAAAGACACAGCAAATAAAGTAGCTGTTAAAACATCTGCTGAAGGTACTGTAGGGACGATTAACGCACTATTAATCGGAGAAGCTAGCGTTGGTCTTGGTGCAGGCCGATTAACGAAGGAATCAGAGCTTGATTATGATGCTGGTATCCAATTAATTGCCAAAAAAGGCGACCGAGTTCGTGCTGGCGAAACGATTGCTTATTTATATTCAAATGGTCAAATTGATGAGGAAACAATCGAAAAAGTACAGAATGCTTATACAATTGCATAAATACTACGAAGCGAGAATTCTCTTTAATAAAAGAGGATTCTCGCTTTTTTGTTCTGAAAAGCGAAGGGGTGGAATGGAGAGTTAGAGTGGCGGAAAGAAGGGCTGAAGCTACGGGAAGAAGAGTCCAGGCGACGGAACGAAAAGCCAAAGTGACGGAAAAGAGAATTGAAGGGGCGGAAGAAAAGCTGAAGTTGTGAATAGAGCGGTCAAAGTCGTGGATAGTATAGCTAAAGTCTTGGATAGAACGGCCAAAGCGACGGAACGGAAAGCAGAAGCGACGGAAATAAGGGCCGAAGCGACGGAACGAAGTCGGAACAACGGAAGAAAAGCCAAAACGTGGATAGAACGGTCAAAGACGTGGATAGAACGGTCAAAACGTGGATAGAACGGTCAAAGACGTGGATAGAACCGCCAAAACGTGGATAGAACAGTCAAAGTCGTGGATAGAACCACCAAAACGTGGATAGAACCGCTACCCCCCCGACAACCCACCCCTATCACCAAAGTTCTACTCACGCCTCTAACATAATAATAATTCTTGTGAAAAGTGTCAGCTATGTTTAAAAAATGTTGATTTATCCCATACTGCAATTAACCTAAAAAGCTATAAGTATGTCGATTTGCCACTATTTCGGAAGACTTTGCACTAGTTCTGTCAGCCGCAAGGAATCACCACATTGAATGTGGAATTGCACGAGGAGGAGGCGATGTTCATGCATTTTCAGTTAGAGATGGTAACAAGAGAGACAGTGGTTATACGTTTATTTGGGGAGCTCGATCATCATGCAGTAGAGCAAATTCGAGCTAAAATTTCTACAGCAATTTTTCAAGGTACTGTAACGACTATTATTTGGAATTTAGAGGGGCTTTCTTTTATGGATAGTTCAGGTGTAGGTTTAGTGCTTGGGCGGATGCGTGAGTTAGAGGCAGTCGCTGGGCGGACGATATTATTGAATCCATCGCCGACAATGCGAAAAGTATTTCAATTTTCAGGTTTAGGGCCGTGGATGATGGATGCAACAGAAGAAGAAGCGATTGATCGAGTTAGGGGGATTGTAAATGGATAACGAAATGACATTAACTTTTTTAGCAATTAGTGAAAATGAAGCCTTAGCGCGTGTAGCTGTGACCGGCTTTATAGCACAATTAGATCCAACTATTGATGAGCTATCCGAATTTAAAACGGTTGTTTCAGAGGCCGTTTCTAATGCCATTATTCACGGTTATGAAGAGAATGGTAAGGGCGTTGTTACAGTTCATGCAAAGCGTGAGGATGATATTGTAACGGTGTCTGTTATGGATAAAGGGTTAGGTATAGAGGATGTAAGTCGGGCAATGGAGCCGTTGTTTACGACGAAAAGTGAGATGGAACGTTCGGGTATGGGCTTTACTATTATGGATAGTTTTTCAGATCAGTTGACAGTCATGTCCAAGTGGCAAGAAGGTACAACTGTCACTTTTACGAAGAAATTTTACTCGGTTCGCACACCGGTAATGTGAGGCTACGATTGTGAAGCCGCTAGAACAGTCGTCCGATAAGCTATTGTCACAGGGAGAAATGCGAGATTTAATTGCGCGTGCACAACAGGGCGATCATGAGGCTCGTAAACGAATGATTGAAGGGAATACGAGGCTTGTGTGGTCTATTGTCCAACGCTTTACAAGCAGAGGCGTGGAGCTCGAGGATTTGTTTCAAATTGGCTGCATCGGGCTTATGAAGTCTGTGGATAAATTTGATCTAACGTATGATGTTAAATTTTCGACATATGCTGTACCAATGATCATCGGAGAAATTCAGCGCTTTCTAAGGGATGATGGAATGGTGAAGGTTAGCCGTTCTATTCGTGAGCTTAATTTTAAAATTCGTCATGCAACTGATGAATTTATTAAAAATAATGAGCATCCACCAACCATTCATGAATTAGCGCAGGTTCTTGGTGTAACAACTGAGGAAATTGTAACAGCTTCAGATGCATTGAGAGATCCGGCTTCCTTGCATGAACAATTGTATGAGAGTGAAGGGGATTCTATTACATTAATGGATCAGATGAAGGACGAAAAATCTGAGCAGCCATTTGACTATATTCCACTAAAAGAGGTGCTTACAAGGCTTGAGCCTAGAGAGCAATCCATTATTTATTTACGATATTTCTCAGATTGTACCCAAACTGAAATTGCCAATAGGCTAGGTATATCACAAGTTCAAGTATCAAGATTAGAGAAAAAAATTCTCGCTCAATTGAAAACTTGGATGGCCACAAGTGCCACAGTTGAAGAGGAAGAAGTAAAAAAAGACATTTAAGAAAATGGTGACAGCATGACAGGTAAAGATAAACTATTTAGCAGCTTAGAAGAAGCCGAAGATTTTCTTAAAGAACAGTTTGGAGACGGCGAATCATTTGACGTAAGTATAAAGCATCTGTTTGTCAAAGATTTGCCGGTTCTTTGCGCATATGTAACCGGACTCGTGGATGGAGTTGTGTTAACGCAATTACTCACTAATATGTTGCCTGATGAGGACGTTGATATTGAGGATGAAAAGGAGTATTTTGAAGCCTATTTCAATTACCAAGGTCGTTCAGAGGAAACAAAGCGTGAAGCCATTTTATTAGCGATATTAAGTGGACAAGTAGTCTTTATAACTAAAAGTGGTTACGGTTTTGTTGCAGAGATACGAAGTTATCCAGGACGTTCCCCGGAGGAGCCTGACAATGAAAAGGTAATTCGAGGATCTAGGGACGGTTTTGTTGAAGGTATTTCACAAAATACTGCTTTGATTCGTCGACGAATTCGCAATAGTAATTTACGTTTCGAGCTACATAAAATATCCGAAATCGGTCAAACCGATGTCGCTCTAGCGTTTATAAAAGGTATTGCGAATGATGAAACGCTCGATAAATTGCGACAGCGCATTGCACAAATTCATCATGATGGTTTAACTATGACGGATAAATCACTAGAAGAATGGCTCTTTAAACAGAAGTTTCATCCAGTTCCTTTTGTACGTTATACGGAACGACCTGATATTACCGCAGCACATTTACTTGAAGGCCATATAGCCATTATTGTCGATACGTCACCTTCTGTCATACTTGTACCTGCAACTGCTTTTCATTTGTTGCAACATGCTGAGGAGTATAGACAAGCACCAACAGTCGGAACCTTTGTCCGTTTTATGCGCTATTTCGGAGCGATTATGGGTTTATTATTATTGCCATTATGGTATTTATGTGCAACGCACGGGGTATTTTTACCAGATGGGCTATCCTTTTTAGGTGCTAAGGAAAAATCGCATATCCCACTTTTGCTACAAGTACTTATTGGTGATATTGGGATAGAGTTTTTGAGGATGGCCGCCATTCATACCCCATCACCATTATCCACTGCGATGGGGTTGGTTGCAGGTGTAATTATTGGTCAAATTGCTATTGATGTTGGGGTATTTACACCAGAGGTAGTGTTATATACAGCCGTCTCAGCTATTCTGACATTTATTATTCCGTCTTATGAGCTGGGTATTTCCATTAAACTCTTTAGACTAGTGTTGTTAATAATGACTGGAATTTGGGGAGTTAATGGGTTATTTATTGGGATCTTCATAATATTTACGTATTTATGTTCATTACGTCCGATGCAAGCGCCATATTTATGGCCACTTATTCCGTTCTTCCCAAATGCGATGCTTCGCGTACTTGTTCGTTTCCCGATGACAGCTGATGCATTGAGGCCATATGTTGTCGACTCCCAACAGCGAAAAAGATCATAGAAGCCGTTGCACTCGTTTTTTTCATGTGATAAAGTTCACATATAGTATTTTGTGATTTTTGTGAAAATTGTCTCCATTCATCAAAAGCTTCACCACGTGTTAAAACATATGTGGCAGCTTGTTGAATGAAGTAATATCCCTCTAAATAAGGATTATAGGCTAAATTGCCTGAAATCTTTCTAAAATGAGGTGCAATGTATCACATGATGGAACGATGTGAAAAGGGAGAGATGCACATGCATTTATATGGAACACAAGCGATTTCTGAAGATGGTCATTTAACGATTGGACAGGTAGATACAATAGAGCTTGTAAAAGAGTATGGTACACCTTTATTTGTGTATGATACAGCACTTATTCGTAAGCGTGCGCGCGGCTTTATAGATACGTTTAAAAAACTAGGTGTAAAAGCAGAAGTAGCTTATGCTTCAAAAGCATTTGCATGTGTAGCTGTGTACCAATTAGCGGCAAAAGAAAATCTATCTTTAGATGTTGTCTCTGGTGGAGAATTATTTACAGCTTTAAAAGCTGGATTCCCTCCGGAGCGCATTCATTTCCACGGTAATAATAAAAGCATTGCTGAACTTGAATTAGCATTTGAATCAAAAATTGGTTGTATTGTCGTGGATAACTTCTATGAAATTCAACTTTTACAAGAAATCTCAGAGCGCCGTCAGCAAAAAATGCGTATTTTACTACGTGTCACACCAGGTGTGGAGGCACATACGCATGATTTCATTACGACAGGTCAAGCGGATTCAAAATTTGGCTTCGACTTAAATAATGGTCAAGCAGATGAAGCCTTCCAACAAACTTTTAAGCATGGATATCTAGAGCTTCTAGGATTACACTGCCATATTGGCTCTCAAATTTTTGACACAGCGGGATTTGGCTTAGCAGGAGAAAAACTAATTGATAAAATTTCGGATTGGAACAAGACTCACGATTTTACGTGTACTGTGTTAAACTTAGGTGGGGGCTTCGGAATTCGTTATACTGAGGAAGATGAACCGCTTGAGCCACAAGTATATGTAGAGGATATGATTACAGTTGTAAAGACTAAAGCTACTGTACTTGGTCTAACGATGCCAGAAATTTGGATTGAACCTGGGCGATCACTTGTAGGGGATGCAGGAACATCTCTTTATACAATTGGTTCACAAAAAACAGTACCTAATGTTCGTAAATATATTGCTGTCGATGGTGGTATGAGTGATAATATCCGTCCGGCTTTATATGATGCGAAGTACGAAGCGATCATTGCGAGTAAAGCAGAGGAATCGAAAAGTGAAACATATACAGTGGCTGGTAAACTTTGTGAATCAGGTGATAAATTAATTATTGATGCTAAGCTTCAAGAAGCTGCTTCTGGTGATGTGCTAGCAATCTTCTGTACTGGTGCGTATGGATATTCTATGGCGAGTAACTACAATCGTGTGCCACGACCAGCAGTTGTATTTGTAGAAGATGGCAAACATCAATTAGCAATTCGACGCGAAAGTTATGAAGATATTGTACAGAACGATCTCCCGCTAACGTTAAAAAAGGGTGAGTAAATATGAGGAAAAACAAATGGGTATTACTAGCGTCCATTTCAACTTTTATTTTGTTGTGGGGCGTTGTCTATTGGGTATTGGCGTCTAAAGGTATTCTCGGACCTGGTTCGTAAGACAGAAATGGACTTGCGGTAAAAGTACAAATCGTGTAGGATAGTCAAAGATTATGTACAGCTAGAAAATGAGGGAATAGACAAATATGTTAATTCGATATAAGAAAGCTTTCGAGAAAATAGCAATGGGGCTACTCTCGTTTATGCCTAACGAAAAAGACATAAAAAAGCTCAAAGAGACAATCCACTCCTATGAAAATGATAATAATTGGGTTTTATATTTATGGAAAAAGAACGATGAGTATGTTGGCATTGTTGGACTTGTAACAAACAGTGATAATATAGCTACGATTCAACATGTTTCCGTTGTCCCTTCATATAGAGGTGAAGGCGTTGCGAAGGAAATGCTACAGGAAGTGGCAGAACTTGGTCAGTATGAAAGTGTGCTTGCAACGGAGGAAACACGTAATATTGTTCACAAATGTATAAATTGTATCGATGGAGAAGCAGACGATCATTGACGTCTGCTTTTTCTTTGTTTGCTTTCTTGACGCTCTGCAAGAATATGTGAGCGATCTCGAAGCATATGTTTATGAAGAAGATAGTTAGAGCTACTTGATGGTAAAAGCTTCATGCGAGCAAATACTAATTCCTCCAATGTAGGTGAAAGAGGAAGCGAAAATGCTTGAAAGGACTTGCTCTTCTGGGTAGCAGAAAGTGCATCTGCTAGTTGAGTTAGTAGTATTTCGTAGTCGATTTCATCAAAAAATAAATGCCCCTTATTATATTGGAAATTTTTGAGTGCTTTTTCTAATATTCGCGCAGCGCCAATATAATTGTTACGTCGCCAATGATATAAACCGGTTGCAAGCTGTACGTATCCAACGAGTGGGTGCTTTTTATCACCAGGAGCAATATCTTTCCAGTATTCTTCAAGGACTTCATGGCATTCAAAAAAATCGTGATTACCATTGAAAAAAGAACAGTAGTCGATAAATAAAGTATGGTGCTGTGGATGCATTTTAGACTCCTTTCTACTATACTAAAAGAACATATAATCTCAGGGTGGTAAAACAATGTCTTATGAAGTGAAATTAGAAGCCTTTTCAGGGCCTCTTGATTTATTATTACATTTAATTAACAGATTGGAAATTGATATTTATGATATTCCAATGGCTGAAATTACTCAACAATATATCGACCATATACATGCTATGCAAGTACTGGAGTTAAATGAGGCTAGTGAATATTTAGTGATGGCAGCAACATTATTGGCTATTAAAAGTCGTATGCTTTTGCCAATCCATGAAGGTGAGCTTGACGAAGCTGAATTAGAAGTTGACGGTCCAGACCCTCGTGAAGAACTGGTGCTACGTTTAATAGAGTATAAGAAATATAAAGAAGCAGCAAGTAGCCTGCAAGAGCTTGAAACAGATCGGGCACAGGTATTTACACGGCCACCAGCAGATTTATCTGGATTAGCCTCAGATGAGCAAATGGCGTTATTTGATTTGAACGTCAACATCTATGACATGCTTGGAGCCTTTCAAAAACTAATGCGTCGAAAAAAATTAAAAAAACCACTAAAGACAACTGTGGCAAGACAGGAACGCTCTGTGAAAGATCAAATGCGTTCGGTTGTCGATTCATTACGATTTACAGGTGGACGTGCATCATTTTTTGAGCTATTTCCCTATGAAGATAAGCCAACCCTTATTCTGACGTTTTTATCTATTCTTGAATTGATGAAACGTCAGGTAATCATCGTAGAGCAAGATGGTAACTTTGAAGAATTAACAGTTACATTACAGAAGGAGGAATGGGATGATGACGAAAACAATGATGCTACAGAGTAAAATAGAATCCTTATTATTTGTTGTTGGTGACGATGGCTTAACCATTAAACAATTATCACAACTTTTAGTAGAACCGGAAGAGTTAGTCGTAGAGACAATGGAAGCACTGAAAACGGCATATGAAGACGATGGATCTAGAGGTATAACGGTAAAAGAAATAGCTGGCGTTTATCAGCTTATCACAAAACCTGAACTAGCAGATACGATACAAAGATTAGTAGAAAATCCAACTGCTCAATCATTATCTCAAGCTTCACTTGAAGTATTGGCGATCGTGGCATACAAACAACCAATTACACGTGTAACAATTGAAGATTTGCGTGGTGTGAAATGTGAAAGACCAATACAAACTCTCGCTTCTAGGGGGTTAATTAAGGAAGTGGGTCGCTCAGAAGGGACAGGACGTGCAATCTTATATGGTACAACGAAAGAATTCTTAAACTACTTCGGTTTAAATAGTATAGAAGAAATGCCGTCTTTACCTGAAGATGAGCTAGTTGAAGCAGAGCAAGAAACAGATTTATTTATGACTAAATTCCAAGAAACATTTAGCGGAGTAAAGTAAATAAGTTCGAAATGAATTAAAGGTATAAAGCTTAGCTTGAAACATAAATATAATCTATATTTTCCTATTACTTTTAATAAGGAGTGGCTCGTTGCATCGGTTAGTACGCTTAATATTGTTCATGATAGTCGTGGTAATGTTAATGCTTCCACAAACCAGTTTGGCTCGAGGTGGTAGCGGATATGCTGTCTTAGATGGTGATACGGGTCGTGTTTTATATGAATCTAATAGTGATGCCCGTTTACCTATTGCAAGCTTAACAAAAATGTGGACAGCGCTCGTTGTTATTGAAAATAGCAATCTTCAAGATGAAGTGGTTATTTCACCAAAGGCTTCAACATCTGAGGGCTCGTCTATATACTTGCAGGCAGGAGAAAAAGTAACGGTAGAAACACTGTTATATGGTTTGATGCTACGATCAGGAAATGATGCTGCAACAGCTTTAGCAGAGCATGTTGGAGGATCGGTGGAAGGGTTTGTAAAGTTAATGAATGAACGGGCTGTTGTTGCGGGCCTCACAAATACAGTATTTATGAACCCGTCTGGCTTGCATCATGATGAGCATTTATCGTCAGCGAGAGATACTGCTGAAATGTTGAGAATAGCTCTTCAAAATAAAACTTTCAAGAAGATTGCCTCCACAGTGCTATATCGTGCTAATACTGAAAACGGGATGTTATGGGAAAATAAGCACCGTTTAATACGAGAAGGATCTGGGGTTGCTATCGAAATAGACGATGAGACACAACCTGTTAGTGCATTAAAAACAGCAAAAGGTTCAGCATTTGCCGGGAAAACAGGTTTTACAAAGGTAGCTGGGCGGACACTTGCAACTGCCTTCCAAAAGGACGGGCAAACGTGTATTGTTGTCACATTGAATGAATCCGATGATTGGAATATGCATCGGAGTTTTGCCAACAAGGTTTGGGGAGATTACAACCTTGAGACAGTAGTGAAGAAAGGTAAATATAAAGTTAATAAAAACCTATCTATTCGCTTAGAGCAACCGATTCGTTTGCAATTAAATAAAGAAGAAAAAGAAAGTGTAAGGCAAGTATTACATGTTTCTAGAAAACGAATGGAAGGTGTACTATCCATCTTTATCGGTGAAGAGCGTATTTATGCAGTGCCAGTAAAAGTTGAATCAGCGGATCGTTAAAAGCGATACGCTGATTTTTTTATGAGATAACATTAGTGTGTCAATGCCAGTACCTTTAAGTTATATTACGGTAGCATTTGAAAATATTTTGATTTATTTAACAAATGTGAAATAATCAGGTAAAATAAATTTGGGTGGTTTTGATTTAATATTCTGAATTTTTAAGTATCATTGGAGAGGGAGAAGTATTTATGATTACTAAATCAAACAGTAGACAGTATCAAATAGGGGGCATAATAATTTTATTCTTGTCAAGCTTTATCGCTCCCGTTATTTTCTTATATCCTGTTCAAGAATTGCTCTTTCGACCTAAGGGATCCTATTTTTTCGATCCATTTTTTAAAGCTTATATTATATTGATGGTAGTAATGATCATGTTAGCGTTCACGTTATTAGTCAATTTTTTAGTGATACCTAAAACAAAAAAAAGGAAGATTATTCAACGCGGACTCGTGGGAACATCGTTTATAATTGCTGGCGCGTTAATATTTTTATGTATTAATAACTATCAATTCATTGATACAAAAGGACTTCATATGAATCATTTTTTTAGTTTGCAAGAAGATTATATAAGCTGGGAAGATATTGTGAAGGTTGAACAGACTATTGTAGAAAAGAATGGTGTGAGTGTACCAGAAAAACTGATTTTCTCATTACAAGATGGTTCAATAATTGAACTATCTTTATCTGGAAAGCTATCAAGCGCGAAGCAATTTATTAATAAAGAATTAAGTACCTATGGGCTTAGAATCGAAAATAAATATAGTGAAGCCTAGAAATTATGAAAAGCTGTCCAAATTGGGTAGCTTTTATGTTTTATAAAGATTTCAAAGCTGATAGCAAATTGAATGGGAAGGGTTGGTTAAAAATAGAATACGCCAAAAGTTAGGATGACATTTCTTAAAACTTATTGCTATTTTCTTCATTCTGCAGATTTCTCCCACCTTTGAACGTAGTTTTCTTTCAATGGGGGGGACAGACACCTATAAAAATAGAGGAACTCAGTGTAAGAATGCTACGTCCTGTGGCATTACTAAAATGACCGACATCGTGTCGCTCCGTCATGCAGTCCTGGGGACAATTCAAATTCCGGTCACATCTAGGAAAGCACCCGGTCGGAACGAAAATCAACCTACGCTATGCTGAGGAACCTTAAAATTTAAGTGCAAATTATCCAGAAACTAGTTGATGAAAATTATTTCAAATAATCTAATTACTTTTGCGTAATTAGTTTTTCTTTAATAATGCATAAAAGTATGACATAATTTTCACAGATTAGCGGGAAAAATAACCTTATTCATATTATACGAATGAGGTTTATATTTTGGTGTCTAAAACCAAGGTGAATGAAAATTAGAGGTGAAAGAATGGAAAGATTACAAAAGGTTATTGCGTATGCTGGTGTGGCGTCTAGACGTAAGGCAGAACAATTAATTGTAGAAGGTAAAGTAAAAGTGAACGGAGTCGTAGTGCGTGAGTTAGGTACAAAAGTGTCAAACTCAGATACGATTGAAGTAGAAGGCGTGAAGCTTGAGAAAGAGGATAAGGTTTATTACTTGTTATATAAACCACGTGGAACGATATCAGCTGTAACAGACGACAAAGGACGTAAAACTGTCACAGATTTGTTTAAGCATATCCCACAACGAATTTTCCCAGTTGGTCGTCTCGACTACGATACATCGGGCTTATTGTTATTAACAAATGATGGTGAATTTTCTTATATGCTGACACATCCGAAGTTTAAAATTGACAAAACATATATTGCACGTGTTAAAGGTGTTCCGACGATTGAGGGTTTAAAAAAGCTTCAACGTGGAATCAAGCTAGAAGATGGTAAAACAGCTCCAGCAATGGTTAGTATGACTTCATTTGATGAAAAAGCAGGTAAAGCAATCTGTGAAATAACGATCCACGAAGGGCGAAATCGTCAAGTACGTCGCATGTTCGAGGCAATAGGTACTCCTGTTGTTAAACTAAAACGTGAGCGCTTTGCCTTTTTAGATTTATTCGGACTAGCGCCAGGGGAATATCGTGAACTATCAAAGCATGAAGTGAAGCAATTGCGAGTGTTAGCGGAGACAGGAAAGATCGGATAAATGAGCAATTACTAAGAGAAAGTGAAATACTTCTATGTGTAATAGTAACGTATTCACTTTCTTATTAGTGAAATCGTTCATAAATCATTCATAATTATTAGCTAAGCGTTTGTGTTTCCTTTTGCTATAATAGGTGAGAATAGTACACCTAAATTAGTTTTCATCCTGATGAAATCGGTTCCACAAATTATCAGAGGGTGTTTGACGCACAAGTGAATGACAAATATAAAATTTGACAAACATAATAAGTGGTGTAAATTAGACGGTAAAATCTATACATATGAATGTTTGGTGGAAAAGCTTAGCGTCAATAGGGATTATTCTAAGCCGAAATTGATAGGGGGTTTATTAACTTGGAGAAAAAGAAAAAACGTCTCGTCATTCGTACCATTATTTTGGCAGTCTTAGTTTTTGCAATTGGTTACACGGTATACGGAACAGCGACAAAAGATAAAGTAGAGTTATTAGCAGTAGGCTCTAAAGCACCAGACTTCACGTTAGTAGATTTAAACGGTGAGAAACATAAACTGTCTGATTATAAGGGGCAGGGCGTATTTTTGAACTTCTGGGGAACTTGGTGTAAGCCTTGTGAAAAGGAAATGCCTGCAATGGATCGTCAGTATAAAGTTTTTAAAGATCAGGGTGTCCAAACATTAGCGGTCAATATTGCCCAAACAGATTTTGAAGTACAGAATTTTGTCGATAGATATGAGTTAACGTTCCCAGTAGTTATTGACAAAACGAAAAGCGTTATGACTGCCTACAATGTAGGTAATTTACCTGCAACTCTCCTTATTGATCCAGATGGTAAAGTAGCCAAAATCGTTACTGGTGAAATGACGGAGGCAAAAATTGCTTCGTACATGGAATTAGTGAAGCCAAAATAAGGAGTAATGACTATGGAAAACATCATTTGTGCTTGTGGTCATAGTAACCCATATGGTACGAAGCTTTGTGAGAAATGTGGTCGTCCTTTAACTGAGGAAGGTAAACAGACAAAAGTTGTTGATATGCGTTACGATGGAACGGCAATTCGTTCAAAAACGTATAATACAACATTTGTTGATAAAATTTGGAATTTCTTCTCGAGTGTAAAAGTGGGGATTGCCCTCATTATTATAACGTTGGTCGCAGCGTCAATCGGAACAATTCTACCGCAAGCGATATATGTTAATGCCCCGGAGCCTAGCAAAGCAGAGTACTATGAAAAAGTGTATGGTGTATTAGGCAAACTCTATAATAATTTAGGACTTTCTCATTTATACAACACTTGGTGGTTCCAAATTTTAGTAGGTATGCTTGCGATATCGATTATTGTTGCGAGCTTAGACCGTGGGTTACCATTGCATAAGTCTCTCAAAAATCAACGTGTTAAACGCCATGAAAGTTTCATGAAACGCCAACGGATCATTGCGGAAGGACAAGTGCCAAACGCTGATGAAACGCTTGATAAAGTTGAACAAAAAATGTCCGAATTAAAATATCGTGTTCGTCGTGATGGAAGTGCACTGCTAGCAGAGCGCGGCCGCTTTGCTCGATACGGCCCATACATAAATCATGTCGGTCTCATTATTTTTTTAACAGGTGTTATGTTGCGCTTAGTACCTGGTTTTTATGTGGATGAGACAATCTGGATTCGTGAAGGTGAAACACGAGCTATACCAGGTATGGATGGTTATTTTATTAAAAACAATAAATTTATTTTGGAAACCCATGATGAAAAGCAACAGGGCGGGGAAGCGAGCCAAGGTGTAAATGTTATGGCGAAGAACTATCAAACGGATATAACATTATACAAACAACCTGAGGGAGCTCTTCCAGGAGATTCAGACAATCTTGAAAAATTGAGAGATTACTCAATTCGTGTTAATCATCCGTTAAAAGAAAACGGTTTTGCGTTGTATCAAATGAATTATCGTCTTAATGAATTGAGACAGATGAATTTTAATTTAGTGAATAAAGCTTCTGAAGAATCACAAGGTCAAATTGAAATTGATTTAACGAATCCTAAAAAAGAATATGATTTAGGAAATGGTTCCTCAGTGCAAATTCTTGTTTATACGCCAGATTTTGATGGTTTTGAAAATGGAGAGCCACAGACGAAAACATCAATACCAAATAATCCGGCATTTTTATTTAGAATGACAACACCTGAAACGCCAAAAGGTGAAGTAAGCTTTGTAGAAATCAGAAAGCCACCACTTGAACCACTTGGTGAAAATAAATATAGAATGAAATTCGCAGGGGCAGAGATGCGTAATTCATCAAACTTTACAATTCGTAAAGATAGTACGATACCAATTTTATTTGTTGGTGGCGTTATTTTCATGATTGGTGTAGTAATTGGCTCATATTGGAATCATCGACGTTTATGGTTACAGGTGGATCCGGATGGTCGAGTGTTGATGGCTGCTCATGTGAATAAAAATATGTTTAGTATGAAAAAGGATTTAGATACAGTCACTACGTTTGCTGGTCTCCCACCATATAAAGATCAGTTGGATAAGCCTGAAGATGACAACAAATCCGCAAAGCCAGGCACTAAAGAAAAGGAAGGTGACAGCACCTTATGAGTTTGATTGACATAAGCGGAAACCTATTATTTGTAGCATTCATAGCCTACCTAGTTGCAACTTTATTGTTTGGTGGTTCGATAAAGCAATCGAATGCAACGGGGAAAAATACCGATAAATGGGGCAAGGTGGCAATTGTTGTAACAATTATTGGTTTACTTTCGCAACTTGGTTATTTTATTACTCGTTGGGTTTATTCAGGACATGCACCTGTTAGTAATATGTTTGAATTTACGACTGCGTTCGGAATGTTCATTGTTGGTGCATTCGTATTGATTTATTTTATTTATCGAGTGACAGCTTTAGGATTAGTAGCATTGCCTGTGGCGTTATTAATAATTGCCTATGCGTCGATGTTCCCGAGTGAAGTTAGTCCTTTAGTGCCGTCTTTACAAAGTTACTGGTTAACAATTCATGTTATTACAGCTGCTTTAGGTCAATCAATTTTAGCGATTAGTGCGGTAGCAGGACTAATTTATTTATTAAAAGTAGTTGATTTAAAGAAGCCTTCTAAACAACGTTTCTGGTTAGAAGCGGTAATGTTCTTCCTTGTGGTAGTGGTTGGTTTCGTAGTTGCTACATCAGTTTTTAATATGATGGATTACGATTCAACATATTCTTATTTAGATAAAGAAGGAAAAGAACGTCAAATTGACTACAACATGCCCCCACTATTTGGTATGAATGAATATAAGGCAGTGGAAGAACATGGCATGTCTCCGTTAGTAGAAATGCCTGCGCTCATTAATGCGAAGAAATTAACTACAGTTGTTTGGTCATTATTGGTAGGATCTATTTTATACTTATTAATTCGATTAATTGCAAGACGTCGAATTAGTGCGATTTTCCAACCTTTTGTCAAACGAGTAAATTTACAATTAGTTGATGAAATTGGTTATCGTTCAGTAATAATTGGCTTCCCAGTATTTACGTTAGGAGCTCTTATCTTTGCAATGATTTGGGCACAACTTGCGTGGAGTCGTTTCTGGGGATGGGATCCGAAGGAAGTGTGGGCGCTTATTACATGGTTATTCTATGCAGCATTCCTACACTTACGTTTATCAAAGGGCTGGGAAGGTGAAAAATCTGCATGGTTAGCATTAATTGGTTTTGGAATAATCTTATTTAACTTAATTGCTGTTAACTTGATTCTTGCAGGTTTACATTCATACGCTTCAGCTTAAATTGATTAACTTGAGCAAATAAATTTTTAACGTCGCTAGTATTAGAAAGAAGAGCCTTCTTGCTGTGGCAAGAAGGCTTTCTTTTCTTTTCTTTTCAATATGTGTCGTACGATGTACAATAGAAGGTAGAGAAAGATTAGAAGAGAGGGATCGTGAAAGTGTCAGAAAATATTTCAGTATTAGTAGTAGATGACGAGGACCGTATTCGACGCTTATTAAAAATGTATTTAGAGCGAGAAGGATACCTTGTTGACGAAGCAGAAAATGGTGAACAAGCGATCGAAAAATCTTTAGAAAAAGAGTATCACTGTATTTTACTTGATATTATGATGCCTGAAAAAGACGGGCTTGAAGTTTGTGCGGAAATCCGTGAACGAGCTGCAACACCAATTATTTTATTAACTGCAAAAGGCGAGGAAGCGAATCGTGTACAAGGCTTTGAGCTTGGAGCAGATGATTATATTGTAAAACCGTTTAGTCCTCGTGAAGTTGTGTTGCGTGTGAAGGCTATATTACGCCGTTCACAAGCATTCTCACCTTCGACAAATGCTTCTTCTTCAAAAGATTTAGTTGTGTTTCAACATCTAATGATTGATCATGATGCACACCGCGTAACAGCAGAAGGCATTGAAGTGAATTTAACACCTAAAGAGTATGAATTACTTTATTTCTTAGCAAAATCACCAGACAAAGTATTTGACCGTGAACAATTACTAAAAGAAGTTTGGCATTATGATTTCTTTGGTGACTTACGTACAGTTGATACACATGTAAAACGTTTACGTGAAAAGCTCAACCGTGTTTCAGAAAACGCTGCAAAGATGATTGTTACTGTATGGGGCGTTGGCTACAAATTTGAGGTTGTCAATGAATAGAATATGGAATAGTGTTGTCGGGAAGCTATGGGTAACCATATTGCTTCTCGTTTCATTTGTATTATTTGTTTTCACGGTTTTAATGCTTGAGTTTCTTCAAAATTACCATATGCAACAAGCGGAAAGCTCCTTGCGTCAAACTGCTGCAACGATTGCAAGTATAGTGGATGATAATGAAACAGCAGAATCGACTTCTGAATTATTAAAAGATATTTTACCTGAAAGTACAAATGCACTTATTGCTATTAACCATGATAGAGTCTCTTTTGCAATGCAGGAAGGTGTCAATAAAATAGAAATTCAGGATATGATTTTAGCCAATAAATCGTTTCATGAAGTTTTTCAATCAGATAAACCGATTATTAAGGAAATGATGATGCCGTCTTCCACAGACGAAGAAAAAATGGAATCTTATGTTGTACTAGGTTTCCCGTTAAATGTAGAAAATACAGTCCACGGGGCTGTATTTATTTATCAAAGTCCAGATGCATTGCATAAAACATCGAAAGAGACGACGAAAATTGTCTTTTTATCTGCTTTCATTGCCTTTGTGCTGACGACGTTTTTTGCGTTTTTCCTTTCGTCACGTATTACGTCTCCATTACGTAAAATGCGTGAGTTGGCGTTTGAAATTTCTAAAGGGAATTTTGAAGCGAAAATGCCAACTACGCAAAATGATGAAATTGGCCAGCTTGCAGTTGCCTTCAATCAAATGGGACGTCAATTGAAACACAATCTAGAAGTGATCAATCAAGAAAATGAACAGCTTTCAAATATTTTAACATCGATGACAGATGCAGTTATTACGTTTAATCGTGATCGTACAATATTATTAAGTAATCCACCAGCGGACCGTTTAATGCAAAAATGGTTCGTCAATAAAGGCTCACAAAGTGCTAAGCCAATTCCGCCAGAACTTTATCATATGCTTGATCATGTACTGATGTTTGAGGATAAGCTGGAAGAAGAAATTGAGATGGACGGAAATTACTATACGTTTACGATTAGCCCTCTTTATAGTGAGGAATCGATACGTGGAGCGGTTGCAGTTATTCGTGATATGACTGAGCAGCATCGCTTAGAAAAACTGCGTTCAGACTTTATTGCCAATGTATCTCATGAGCTACGGACGCCGATTTCGATGCTCCAAGGTTATTCAGAGGCATTAATGGATGATGATTTTATTCAAGATCAAGAAGAAAGAAATGAGATTACAAAAATTATTTATGATGAATCGAAGCGTATGGGACGTCTCGTGACAGATTTATTAGACCTTGCTCGTATGGAATCGGGGCATATGACGCTTTACAAAGATGAGCTTCCGATTAATTCAACATTTGAACGTATTACACAAAAATTTGCACAAGTTGCAAAAGAGAAACATGTTCGACTAATATTTGACAGTGAGTTTAATGAAGATGTTACGATTAGTATAGATGAGGATCGGATTGAACAAGTATTAACGAATTTAGTCGATAATGCTCTTCGACATACAGATGAAGGATCAGTATCCGTGAAGGTTGAGCAAGAGCCGACCTTTGCCAAAATATCTGTCCAGGATACAGGACATGGTATTCCACAAGAGGACCTGCCATATGTTTTTGAACGTTTCTATAAAGCGGATAAAGCACGTACGCGTTCTAAAGGCGGAACTGGCCTAGGTTTAGCTATTGCTAGAAATATTGTCAAGGCACATTCAGGCAATATTATGGTAGACAGTGTGCTGAAAGAGGGGACTATCTTCACGTTTTATTTACCATTTGATTAAAAGCATCGCTATTATCTGCTTTCACCAAACGAAAGAAGATTTAAGTTGCTTTTCAGCGGGTGTTAAAACATCCATAGAGAACTTAGTCAAAGAACGCCACGTCCTGTGGTAATTTATCTGTGCGAAAGCGAAGTGACGGCAATACACGTCTGATTGTTACATCACGTTGGCCTAAAGCCTATTTTTGACTCAATTATGCCTTGGTATCATTGATGAATTGGTATTAATTGGATGCAACTTCTGTGAATCTTTAAACGACAAATATAATTAGAACGGGGGTGGAGTGCTTTTGAAAGACTCAGTGTTCCATCGATTATACGATGCATATCATCAAGACGTGTTCCAGTTTCTTATTTATTTAGTAAAAAACCGTACACTTGCTGAGGATTTAGCACATGAGGTTTATGTTCGCGTATTGCGCTCATATGATAAGTTTGCAGGCAATAGCAGTGAAAAGACATGGCTTTTTGCGATTGCTAAAAATGTCGCTATTGATCATTTTAGAAAGCAGGCTGTACGCCAAAAACATTCACTTGATTTTTTTGATTGGGAAACGGAACAGTTGCATTCAACCGCACCATTACCCGAAGATGTGCTGCAGGCAAATGATGAATTTATGCAAATTCAATCCGCGCTTGAACACTGTACAGGTGACCAAAAAATGGTCATTATTATGCGCTACTTTCAAGAGTTATCGATTGCAGAAACAGCACAAATATTAGATTGGACAGAAGCGAAGGTAAAAACCACGCAACATCGCGCTATAAAATTTTTAAAGCAACAGCTACAACAGGTTAGGGAACGGGAGGCGAAACAGTAATGACACATAATCCATTCGATGATGACCAACTGGAACATATATTGAATAATGCCCCTAAGCTTTCTGACCGCCGTTCGAAAGAAGAAATAATAAATCGATTATTGGCAGATGCTCGCTTACAGGATTCTGTCCATCTTCAAGCTATACAACAACCAATTGATGATGAAATAACATTACAAGAGGAATACAGTACGGAACAGACAATAAAGAAAGAACGTCGTAAATGGCCAATCTTTATGAGTGTTGCAGCTGTCTTCGCTTTAACAGTACTTACAGGCTCTTTGTTCATGAATAATCATGATACAAAAATAGATCAGGCGAATGCTCCTGAAACTTCTCAATATTCAACAATGCAGGAAGATCGTGCAGCAAAAAGCTCTATGCAGGATAATAATATGGAGTCTAATATAGCCGCAGAACATTGGCGGAGGATGCCTCTGCGATCATCTGTTTATGAGGAAGATTTAACAGATGCAGTAGTGTTTCATATTGGTTTGGCCAATCGTGATAAGAAAAGCATACCAATGACGTATATCATTCCAAATGAACGAGTGGCTACTGATTTTGGGAAGAAAAAGCCTACAACATTACAAATGTATGAAAAGTATGCGCCACAAATTGATGAGGAAGCAAAAGGGTTTACTGACTTTCATCCATATGAAGGAAAATTGAAGGAGAAGGGCGATAAACTAGTTCATGTATTGCCGAAGAAAAATGGCTATGATGTCGCTTCTGTAGATACAGACGAATATTTAGGGACATTACAGGATACATTTTCAGACACAGAGTATAAAGATATTGAGTTCGAAAATCCTGATGGTGCCAAGCCAAGTAAGCCTATGGCATTAACAAGCTCAAATCATTTTAATTATTATTTATATAGAGATGAAAATGGGACTGAATACTTATCACCTGATTCTCGTAAAACTTTTTCTACTGTAACAGAAGCTCTTTCTGTTATGCAAAATAATAATGATGATGCATACGTTCCTGTCTTACCGGAAAATATAAAATACACTGTGAAAGAGGTAGCAGAAGGCGTTATTGTTACGTTTGATGAACCGCTTGATTTAACAACTATGGATGCAGTTCGTGCAACTCAATTAATTGAAGCTATGATGCTCACTGCTGCAAGCTTTGATCAACAAGTACGCTTAGACAATGTTGTACAGGAGAGTTGGGAAGGATTTGATTTGAAAAATTTCTTACCAAAGCCTGTAGGAGCCAATAAACGATATATGCCATAAATGGTGAAACAACAAAAAACTGAACGCAACTTTATAAGTGAATTTTTTGGAGCATTCTCGCCGCTGTACGTGCGTGAATGCTCTTGTTAGTTTATCAGAGGTTAAAAGGAGATCAATGGCTGGCAATAGCCCGATTGATGAAGAATAATAATCAACGGGGCTGAAGCAAACCCTTATCTGTTAAAGATAGGACTATTGCGGGTGTTTGTAAAACATACAAGTTTAATCGGAATTTTTTAAGCAAAGCTATTTACTTTTCCTTCATAATTCATTATAGTAAGGCTATGAAACAAAAAAATATTGATTCATCTTCGGGGCAGGGTGAAAATCCCGACCGGCGGTAATAGAGTTGTAAATGCTAATGTCTTTCATTAGCTCGAATAATTTACTAAAACTCTTCAGCCCGCGACCTGTGCAAATAATTTTTTTTGCATGGCTGACTTGGTGTAATTCCAAGGCCGACAGTTAAAGTCTGGATGGGAGAAGATGGAGGTGCGATCGTCATTCATTGTTATGAATTTAGCTATGTACGAGCGTTTTTTCGTTGTGGCTTTACACAGCGTAAGCTCAACAATAGTTAATTAATGGCGTTTCTTTAATCATGCCTATTCTCCCTTATGCTTATTTTGCATAAGGGTTTTTTCATAATAAGAATTGATGAGGTCGTAACCTTTCTTCTTGCGAGATTGAATCAGCAAAGAGGAGAGAGTTTACTATGAAGAAAAATGTTAAACTTCAGTCGTTTATTACGATTGGCATGCTGAGCAGTATTTCGTTTTTGTTAATGCTTTTTAATTTCCCTATTCCGCCATTTCCAGCGTTTTTGGAAGTAGACTTCAGTGATATGCCTGCATTGCTTGCGGCGATCACAATGGGACCTGTAGCTGGTGTTTTAGTAGAATTCTTTAAAAATGTGTTGGACTGGATTTTCTCAGGTACGCCAACAGGTGTACCGGTAGGTCATATTGCGAACTTTGTAACAGGTATTTTATTTATTTTACCAGTTAGCTTTGTTTTTAATCGCGCCAAAACAGTTAAAGGTCTTGTCGGAGGTTTAGCTGCAGGTACAATCATAATGGCAGTGGGAATGAGCATTCTTAACTATGCAGTATTTTTACCTATGTACACTTACTTTTTAGGGATGGAGCCTGTCGTAGGTGATTCACTATATAAAATGATCGTAGCTGGTATTTTGCCATTTAACATTATTAAGGGTATTTTAATAACGTTTATCATGGCATTACTATTTACAACAATGCGCAAATGGATTCATCAACAGCGCTCTATGTATATAACAAAATAATATGGTGAGACCTCGAGCTGTTAAGTGCTTGAGGTTTTTTTTATATTGGGAAGAGAGAATGATGGATATGCTGGATATTATTGTGCGAAAGTAACAAGTAGAAATAATCTAGTCTAGATTACTATTTTCATGTAAAATAAGGAAGAGTTTAGAATGTTAGAGGAGTTTGAAGAGATGAGTGAAAAAAAGAGTCAGTGGTCTAGTAAACTAGGCTTTATTTTAGCATCAGCGGGAGCTGCAATCGGGCTAGGGGCAATATGGAAGTTGCCGTATGTTACTGGACAAAGTGGTGGGGGAGCATTTTTCCTTATTTTTGTTCTATTTACATTGTTGATTGGTTTGCCGATGTTATTATCAGAGTATATTTTAGGTCGTGGTACACAGTCTGAGGCTGTGACAGCATATAAAAAAATTACACCGACGAAAACAGGCTGGGCTTGGATTGGTCGTATGGGTGTACTTGGTTGTTTTTTATTGTTAACTTTTTACAGTGTTGTGGGAGGTTGGATTTTTATATATAGTGGCCTAGGTGTGACTGGGGCTGTTATTAATCCTGCTAATGATCCAAGTAAACTATTTGGGGAAATTGTAGGGACACCTTGGATTACACTACTAGGTTTAGGGTTGTTTACGCTAGTAAATGTACTAGTCATTTCACTTGGTGTGCAAAATGGTATAGAGAAGGCTAATAAGTGGATGATGCCTTTTTTATTTATTATGTTTATTGTGCTTGTTTTACGGGCTTTAACATTAGATGGGGCAATGGAGGGAGTTAAATTCTTCTTGTGGCCTGACTTTTCTAATATGACTGGTAAGGCTATATTAGAAGCGTTAGGACAGTCCTTCTTTGGCTTAGCAGTAGGGTTTTCTTGTCTTGTGACGTACAGCTCATATTTAAAGAAGGATGTAAGCTTACCGAATTCTGCGGGCTCTGTTGTTCTTCTCACGGTGCTTGTATCGTTTTTTGCAGGATTAGCCATTTTCCCTGTTGTATTTGCTTTTGATTTAGAACCAGCATCTGGTCCAGGCTTATTATTTATGGTTTTGCCAACAGCATTTAGTCAAATGCCATTTGGTGAACTATTTTTAGCGATGTTTTTATTATTATTTTTATTCGCAACGCTAACTTCTTCCTTCAGTTTATATGAAATTATCGTAGCGGCATTTATTGAGAAAGGGCGTATGTCACGTTCAGCGTTGACAATGCTACTAGGTGTAGTAGTCTTTATTGCGGCGATTCCTGCAGCGCTTTCATCAAGTACATTAGCGGATGTATCAATCTTTGGAAAAACAATTTTTGATGCAACTGACTTTTTAGTTTCTAATTTAATGCTTCCGATGGGTAACTTATTGATTGCTATCTTTATTGCATATGTAGTTGATAAAGAATTTGTGAAGAAGGAATTATTAATAGGAAGCAAATTTGGGCAAGGGTTCTATTCAACTTATCGTCTATTGATGCTAGTAGTAGTGCCTCTTGTGATTATTGTTGTGTTTGTAAATATGCTATTGCAATACTAATGGTAGTAGGTTGCGTTCCATTTAAGGGATGCAACCTACTTTTTTGGTGGGCAACAACGCTTGTTACCGTCGCTAGGTTAGCACTACGCTTTCGCACAGAAAACATGTGTTGCTGTCGGTGGTTGTAGTAAGAGGGGATAACTCTATATATCTGAAAAAACGATAAGTATATTCGAGAAAATGTATGTAATAAAACCTTACATAGATATTGTGTTTTTTATCCTTTTGATGTATTTTAAAAGCAGTTGTAAAATAATTATGTGAATTAAAATAACATTGGAGTGGTGGAGAATGAAACATTATACAAAAGAAGATATTAAACGTCGTGTTAAGGAAGAAAATGTGAAATTTATTCGCCTACAATTTACTGATATATTAGGAACGATCAAAAACGTTGAAGTACCAGTTAGTCAATTAGAAAAAGCGTTGGACAATAAAATTATGTTTGATGGCTCATCGATTGAAGGATTTGTACGTATTGAAGAATCAGATATGTACTTGTGTCCTGACCGTGATACATTCGTCATTTTTCCGTGGACGGCAGAGAAAGGCAAAGTGGCACGTGTCATTTGTGATATTGTTAGACCAGATGGTACACCGTTTGAAGGGGACCCACGTTCCAATCTGAAGAAGGTTTTAAAGGAGATGGAAGAGTTAGGCTTTAGTTCATTTAATTTAGGACCAGAACCGGAATTTTTCTTATTTAAGCTAGATGAAAAAGGGCATCCAACGCTTGAGTTAAATGATAGTGGCGGTTACTTCGATTTAGCCCCAACTGACTTAGGGGAGAACTGTCGACGTGATATCGTATTAGAGCTAGAAGAAATGGGCTTTGAAATTGAGGCATCTCATCATGAGGTTGCACCTGGTCAACATGAAATCGACTTTAAATATGCCAATGCTGTCGAAGCATGTGATAATATTCAAACGTTTAAGCTTGTTGTAAAAACGATAGCTGCACAGCATGGACTGCACGCAACTTTTATGCCAAAGCCACTATTTGGTGTTAATGGTTCTGGGATGCACTTCAACTTATCCTTATTTGAAGGGGATAAAAATGCGTTTTATGATGAAGATGCAGAATTGCAATTAAGCGAAACAGCACGTAGCTTTATGGCAGGAATACTAAACCATGTACATGGTTTTACAGCTGTCACAAACCCTCTTGTTAATTCCTATAAACGACTAGTACCTGGCTATGAGGCTCCTTGCTATGTGGCATGGTCTGCGCAAAATCGTTCACCACTTATTCGAATTCCGGCTGCACGAGGATTATCAACACGTATCGAGCTTCGTTCTGTCGATCCAGCAGCAAATCCTTATTTAGCAATGGCTGTTATTTTAGCAGCAGGGCTCGATGGAATTCGCAAAAATCTCACACCCCCTGATGCTGTAGATCAAAATATTTATAAAATGTCACGAGCTGAACGTGAATTAAATGGTATCGATAGTCTTCCATCTTCTTTGGAATACGCACTCCTTGAACTAGAAATGGATCATATCGTACGCGAAGCACTTGGAGACCATATCTTTGAAAAATTCACTGCTGCAAAAGAAATAGAATGGAATAAATACCGCACACGTGTCCATAACTGGGAGCGGGAAGAATATTTAAGAATGTATTAGACGGGAGGGTTGGGGCTTTGGGGCTCCAACGCTTCTTTTTTGATTTAAAAAAGGATAATTGAATTGAACCTATTAGATTTTTAAATAATTAATCGGGTTGGTGATTATTATTTGGATGAAAAGGGTGTTTATTAATCGCGATTTTTCTTTATTAGGGTCAACTCATCTCCTATAATAAATTTAATTGGTTGTATTACCTTTAATTGGTATTTAGAACAAATGCATTTGAAACCTCTATTGCGGTGACCTTTCTGCCCAAATTATTGTTCGGTTCACATTTCGCAAACTAAGCGTCTCGTTCTTCTTTTGATTTTCGTCCACGTATTTTAGGTGGTGCCGTCTCTTTTTTTCTTCAGTATCCCTCAGTTGAATTCCGTTTGTAGATGGCAAAGCAATTCGTTTCGTAACAGGTAAAGGTATTAGGGATTGTTCTCTATTTTTATAATTGGATATTTATGTTAATATCAATTTAGTAATTTGTACTTAAGCTAACCGCGAAGTTTAATTTCTCTTTTCCTATAATCTTATATGAAAAGGAGGAAAAATGATTGAGTAAAAAAAATCAAAAACTGATGCAATGAAGGTCCCAAACCCCATTACCTCTTAAAGAAATATCTATACTACTCGGGTCATGTTTCTAATAATAACATTATCAGTAACTAAAAAAGCAATCCCAATTTTTCCGTGATGAGACAACCGTTTTCAGTCAGTTAAGTTCATTTTGGAAAATTAATTTGTATTTTTCATTGGGGAATTCTTGGTCAGAGATATAAATATCATTTTCAGTTGAAAATTAACATACCCTTGTTATTTTTTCTACGCCTATATCGAAATTAAATTATTGTGACAAATACTTCCTTTTAATCTATGATTAAAAGAAAAGGGGGAAAATGTATGCCACAAGCAACTCAAGTAGTAACGATCCAAAATAATGATATTGTGCAATTTGAACATGATATTAATAACGCTTTATTAGATTTAAACGATTATTTAATAGTTGATATAAAATATAATACGTTATATATAGGGGAGCATAATGTTATACATTCAGCTTTAATTATTTATAAATAATTATTGATTCAAAGAGGGGGATATAACATGTCAAAAATATATTGGGTATCCATTGCTAAAAGAACAGATGCATTTGAAGTAAAACAGAATGTCGTTGAAAAAATATTTGCGAAGAAATCGGAGCTAAAGGATTTTCTAGAAAGAGAAGGCTATTATAAGGCAGCGAGAAATCAATATATTAAAATCGAGGACGAATTGATATACGAAGCGGCCGTTGAAAAGGTAAAAATGAAATAATATTTTAAAAGTTTACCGCGGGTGACAGGGAACTACCCACGGAATAAAGGTATATATCCGCCATTGAGAAAATGCCAAATAGTCTAAGGTTTATTGTCTATGGGTATCTTCCTACTATTATCAAAACTTTATCATGACAATTTCATTTTTGAAATAAAGATAAAAGAAATTGCCTATCTTCAGGGAAGGATAATGTTAAATCGAGTAATTCAGCTTTTGATTTCCACCCAATTTCATAAATTAATTCATCGGGATCATGTATCATCATTTGTCCACCAGTAATAGTCGTCTCAAAATAATGAACTTCCACTGCATCATTATTTTTATGTAACACTTCTCCGACGATGTCTACTACATATCCTGTTTCTTCATACACTTCACGAATACAACATCTCTCAAAATTTTCATTAGCTTCTTTTCCTCCTGATGGTACTGCCCACGTCTTTGCTTCTTCTTTCTTACCTTGCAAAACCATTAATAATTGATTGTCTTCGTTTAAACAAATTCCTGCAGCTCCTTGCCATTTAACCAATATCAAAGCCTCCAATCTAATTTTTTTATTCTAATTTTAACCTATATTACCTAAAAAAAATTATGACTTTTGTTGATTCTATGCATAAAAGTTGATTGGAGTGGAGACTGGTCGACTCCTTGGGGATTAGCGATAGAGGAACGAAGGCTAAGAGCATCACATCCTGTGATAACGCCTTCGTGACCAACATTGTGTTGGCCCGAGACTCTGGAGCGAGCAACGCGAGTGAAGCGGCTTATCGGACACCCCCAGGAAAGCGACCAGTCGGAACGGATGGTTAAAATAAAGCTTTCATTTTAACCAGTCCAAAGTTAGCATAAAAAGACAGGTATAACTAATTTTGATGTTTTATGCTATAAGCAAGGAGTGAGGGCACATGAGTTGGATTGAGTCGATTCAAAAAGCAATTAATTACATCGAGGAGCATTTATTAGATGACATCACAATGGAACAAATCGCGCGAGAGGTAAATTCTTCAATCTTTCATTTTCAACGGACTTTCTCGATTTTAACGGATATGTCTATTGCAGATTATATTAGACGGAGAAGGTTAACATTAGCGGCACAGGAGTTAATAAATACAGAGCAGAAAGTAATCGATCTCGCCTACAAATACGGCTACGACTCTCCTGAAGCTTTCACAAAGGCATTTCGTAAGCAGCATCACGTAACGCCTAGTGAAGCAAGAAAGAAGCAAGGACAACTACAATCATACAACCGCCTGGTTATCCAGGTGAGTCTGAAGGGAGCAGAACCAATGAAGTACAAAATCGTAGAAAAAGAAAAGTTTCAAGTGGTCGGAGTAAAAAGAACGTATAATTGTCAAAATGGTGAGAATACGAGAGAAATCCCTAAGTTTTGGGATGAGATTAACAGCAAGGGGATGGATCATCAATTATTTTCATTAAATAATGGAGAAATTAAAGGGGTGCTTGGCGTCTGTGCACCAAATGTCAGCGAACAAAAAAATGGTTTTATTGATTATTGGATTGCAACGGATCATATTGGGGATGTTCCAGAAGAACTGAAAGCAATGGAAGTTCCAGCATCAAAATGGGTTGTGTTTGAAGTACATGGCCCTATGCCGGATGCAATGCAAAATACTTGGAAACAAATTTACTCTGAATGGTTCCCATCCAATCCGTACGAGCCTACGGGGACAGGTGAGCTGGAAGTGTACTCGGACGAAGATCCATTTAGTCCTGACCTTTATTCTGAAATTTGGATTCCTATTAAGTAATAGAAATGAAGTAGCCAAGAATGTTCGTAGATAACATTCTTGGCTTATAATTTTTCACACTAATTATTTACTGAAAGAGTAAACGTTTATGTCATAAAAAGATTCTTTTGATTCTTCATATTCTTGAAATGTTCCTTCAAACATAAAATTCAATTTCTCTACTACTTTTATAGAATTACTATTACCAGGCTCTATTTTTGCTACAATTTTAGTGATGCTTAAAGTGGAGAACGCGTAATCAATCAAAGCGGAAATACATTCGGGCGCATAGCCATTTCCCCAATGTGCTTTAGCAAGATCATAGCCTATTTCTGCAGTAGCTCCTTCTAGGCCAAATGAATTGAATCCACAAGAGCCGATAATCTCATTGGATTCCTTCTCAATAATTGAAAAACGAATAGCTCTATGGTCCTCAGCCAACTGATCAAAAAGCTCAATCATATCCTTCGCTTGTTCTTCATGGGTGAAATTGATGATATTCATATACTTGGTCACATCGGGATCTGACCAAATATTAAATAGACTAAGTGCATCAGCCTTCTTCATTTTTCTTAAATATAATCTTTTGGTGTTAATTTGTTCAATCAATACTTTTACCTCCAATTTTTTCATTAAGTTTGGATGAAAAATATTGCTATCTGCGCATAATTCAGTCCCTTCAAATTTCGTGTATCTATTATACAATAATTGTAGTAATTGTTAAAACGTTATACCGTATGAAGAGATACAAAAGGACAGGGGGAAAGATAATGATTAAAGTAACGGTCGAGAATTATCCGATTATTAAAGAAACAATAGAAAGGGCGCCAACATTTGTCTACAGTATTCTAGATCAAATAATAGAAGGTGCTGTCTATGCCGACAATGAAAGCATTCATTCACTACTGTTTCAAACTAAATCAGGAATATACTATGTTTATGGGGATCCATCCAGTGAGAAAGTTATAAGTAAACTCGCAGCTTTACTACAAGAATCGATTGAGGAAAGTAAACGTTTCACATTATTTAGTTATTCTGATGAATGGAGCGCAAAAATCGAGCAACGACTAAATGATTATGTAAATAAATTAGAAAGATACAATTTTAGCTTTGATACAATTGCTTATAACAATAGAGAGAAACAAGATTCGCTTGACTATGAATGTATTAAAATCAAGCAACCTCAAATTGATCATTGTTTAGAATTTGACAATCAATATTTTAAGGAATACTGGGATTCTACCGATAATTTTCTAGAAAGAGGCATTGGCTTTTGTCTTCAGCATGAAAATAAGATCATTAGCGAAGCAGTTGCTATCTTTAAATCTCATCAATTTGCAGAGATTGATATAATAACTGATGCCAATTATAGAGGAAAAGGGTTAGCGAGTTTCATTGCAGAAAAATTTATTGATGAATGCCTTTTAAATGATTTACAACCTTGTTGGGATTGTGATATTGATAACCATGGGTCGTATCATTTAGGCATTAAGTTAGGCTTTACTAATCCAGTAAAATATACAGTTTTTTATAAAAGCACAATAGATAAGCTCACGATATAAAAAAACATCGTGAGCTTTCTTTATGGCTTAAAAGAACATGTTACGCATTTCGAAGATATTATAAAACAATCTAGCATCTCTAGCCATTTTATTATTAGCATTCATTTGAGGTCGTAAGCAATTTTGGAACATTTCATCGCAATATCTTGTTCTACCATATTGAGCATAACATTCGTCGTGTAATTTACAGCATGAATCTACAGCATTGGTAGGTCTACCTGGGCCTGAACACCCTGGTCCACAGTAATTATAACCAGGGTAGCAAAAACCAAATTTACGGTGTCTAAACATCATCGAGTCTCCTTTTTTAATAATTGTTACTATAAAATATGGAGTTTTTGCTTTTAGAAGGGGATTAAAGACTATTGTAAATAAAAAAAGGGAATAACTGATGAGACAAATCTATAAATGTAAGGTTCTTGTAAGCTTTTAAAAAAACTACTGTAAGGATGGAAAGCTATGATAGCCATATACAGTAAAGTTTGAAAGATAAGGAGTTTTAAAAAATGAATCCATCCGTACCTCAAAAAGAAAGAATTGTATCCTTAGACATTATTCGTGGGCTAGCGTTATTTGGCATTTTGTTTATAAATGTAGCGGCCTACCAGGTAATAGTTGAGGGAGGACCGATGCCTGACTATAGTGGAGTTAATGGCATTATTGATACGCTTATAAATATTTTTATTGAGAAGAAATTCTTTTCGATCTTTTCATTCCTCTTTGGTGTAGGTTTTTATATTTTTGCTTCACGTGCAGAAGCGCGTGGGGATAAGCCAAGATGGCGTTTTGCAAGACGTTTATTAGCTTTATTATTAATTGGCATTGTCCATATGTTTGTTTTCTGGGGATCAATTCTAGCAATTTATGCAGTAATAGGTTTTTTACTTATTCCTTTTTATCATGCAAAGATTTCAACAATTAGTAAATGGCTATTTGCAATCATTACTGTTCATATCCTGTGCATTCTTGGACAAATATTGTTGCCAAATCAAGAAACCCTTTCAACTATTTTTGGTTTATTAGGAAATGATGCTATTACTATTTTTATCATGTTTTTAACTGGTTTTTTAGTGGCAAAAGCCGATTGGATTAGTCATGTAAGTGACTACTCAAAACAAATAAAGTGGATTCAATTCGTTACCTTCCCATTCTTTGTAGGAATCTCGCTTTGGATTTGGTTTGCCTCAAAAGGAGACGATCAAAATCTACAATTAATTATTGGCGTAGGTGTAATTCCGACAACATATTTTTATTTAGCTTGTCTATTTGTTTTATTAGAGAATAAGAAAATTGCAAAGCTACTCAAGCCAATTGGACGAGTTGGGCAAATGGCATTTACAAACTATTTAGCTCAAAGCTTTATTGGCCTAGCTATTATGTCTTCAATGGGGCTTGAAGTTGTTTCGCCTTCTGATGTAGTAATCATTGCACCCATCACTTTTGTCATTCAAATTATCTTTAGTGTCATCTGGTTCAAATTCTTTAAAATGGGACCATTTGAAAAGCTATGGCGCTTTATGACATACGGAAGAAAAGCAGTACCGAATAAATAATTTGTGTAAAACTCCCTGAAGGTGAATGATTTCATCCATCAGGGAGTTTTTAGTGCCATAATAATATGTATGAATTTGTAAAAAATGAAACTTAAAGAAGTAAACATCCGTAAAGTAGGTATCGAGATAAAGGAGAAATTTAATATGGCAAAACAAATGAAAAAATATATAGCAGTCACAACTGCGTCATTTATGGCTATGCAATTAGCCGCGTGTGGGAATACAGAAAGTCAAACTGTTGAGGAATCCTCTGCTCCTTCAGCGGATACAAATAATGTAATGGAAGAAAACAATACGGCAACAGCTAGTGATGATTTACAAAGTGTTTATGATAGCGACATGGCAAATGCATGTGATGAATGGAAAGAAAGTGATGATGGTTCCTTCGAATGTTTAGATGAAAATTCGCCTCATTATGCACATCATTTCTTTAACGGACTTATGTATGCAACTACCGGAGCATTGATCGGAAGTGCTATTTATAAAAGCCGCAATCTAAAAAATGGTACAGATCGAGAGGATAAAGGTGGTGGTTCAGGTTCAGCAATGCCACGTTCGACTCATAGTAATACTAGCGAAAGTAAAAATACAAATACAAATGGAATCACGACGAACGGCTCTCAAAATTCGTCTGGCACAACATCTAACAGTTCAAATAACTCAACAACAAATAGCTCTAATTCAAATACAAGCGGTTCCAACTCTTATTCGAGTGGCAAGCGTTCATTCTCAAATAGTTCAGATTCATCTTCGAATAGTACTTATTCAAATCATTCATCATCCAGCACTGGGAAATCAGGTTTCGGTTCAGGTGGTGCCTCTCGAGGTGGCTCTTCATCTTCTTAAAAGGAGAAAACATTATGGACAATTATTTTCAACAACGCCAAGTATTTTATGCTCAATTTCCTGATTTTTTTCCTGACTTTGAGAACCTAGAGTACGCCTTATATGATGTAATGGATTTACCTGAGGAGAAGATTGAAGAAATTAACTATGCATCTACTATACTCTGGAAAATATTTTTGAAGGTGGGTAAACAATTTAAGCATTTATCGGATGAACAACTTTTAGCACTGGGCATTCGTTCTGAAATGCTGCCCTATATCCAATTAGATTATTTACAGCAACAATCGGTACTGGCACGCTTTGATTTTATTTGTACAGAGGACGGACAAATAAAATGTCTTGAATTAAATGGTGAAACGCCATTTCTTGTCCAAGAAACTTTTGAGATAAATGAAGCGCTTTGTCAGCATTTCGGATTTGATAGTCCAAATGATATTTCCGCATTACAGAAAACTTTGTCTAGTGCACTCTTTTCAGCTATGCATTATGTAAATGATTTGAAAAAACCTAAAATCGTCATCACAGGGAAAACGGCAGCGGAAGATTATGAGGAATACTGCCAGGTACAGTTTTTAAAGAAATGTATACCTTTTGATGTAGAATATATACCTATAGAAGAGCTAATCATTTTCTCTAGTAATACGGCTAATATAGCTCGAGGACTTTATACGCCTAAAATGGAGAAAATTGATATTTTGTATCGCCCTGCACACCCTGTAGAGTTTTTAATAGATGATGTGTCTTCCGACGGTGAGCGTATTGGTCTACATTTATTGGAACTTGTAAAAGATAGTCGGCTTGCTATTATCAACGCCCCCGCTGCATATGTACTGCAATCGAAAATCTTATTATGGCTGATTTGGGAAAGAAAAAATGATCCGCTTCTTTTTAACGCAGAAGAGCGAGCGGCCATTCAGAAATATATGCTACCAACCTATCTTTCGGGAGAGCCATTTGTTCAGGAAAATTTGCCGTTTGTAAAGAAACCTGTATATTCACGGGAAGGGAATACTGTAGAAATTTATGCAGGAGATGGTACGAAAACGAATGCCTCTGCAAACACCCATTATGATGATAATTTGTTTATTTATCAGCAATATGTAGAAATGCCTTCTATAACGATAAGGCTTAAAGAAGGATTACAAACAAAGAAATGGTTAATCGGCTCATTTATCGCTGATAATCGTGTATGCGGCTTATCTTGTAGAGTAGGCAATCAAATTACAGAATGGGATTCTCACTGGTTAGCCGTTGGGTATAGGGAAGAAAGCTAAATCAAAATCGGCGAAGCTCTATAGAAAGTTTCGCCGATAATTATATTTTTACTCATTCCAGCCTTTGCAAACATCAACCCATTCTTGATATGGAGTAAAAGTTTCTAATTCAGAAATAGTAAGTTCAATGGCGGAGTTACTGCTACCACATGCAGGGAATACTGTTGTGAAGCGTTTAAGGGATTCATCTAAATAAATAGCAACACCCTCATTCACGCCAAAAGGACACACACCACCTACATCATGTCCGATCTTTTCAAGTACTTCATCTTTCCCAAGCATCTTTGCCTTTGCACCAAAAACCGCTTTATATTTTGCATTGTCGACTTTGGCATCGCCTGCAGCAACAATTAATATCGCTCCATCGTTTACGAGAAACGATAAGGATTTCGCAATGCGTTCTGGCTCGCACCCGAGTGCCTGTGCTGCCAGTTCAACAGTCGCCGAGCTTTCGTTTAGCTCCTGTATTTTGTGTTCCGCATTCCATTGTGTTAAATGCTTACGTACTTTTTCAATAGCCATATGTAATACCTCCTTACAATAATACGTTTTATTTTAACACAATCTTCTGAATACGTTATTGTTTATCTTCTGAGAATAACCTAGTATAAATATACTGGCGTAAAATTCCACTTTTGGAGGTCGAACCGAATGATTATGAAAGTGTTTCAGTCACTGTTTATCCTCATAGGATTACTATTTTTCACAGGGGTAGTTGGGCTGTCTTTAATGTTAAGTGGAGGGCTACATTTTAAGGGATTATTATTAACCGTTCCAATATGTTTATTCATCCTATTTGTTTGTTTAATTTTTGATTGGTTGACAACGAGGAAGCGGAAAATAGGGTTAGCTGGGATAATGGGAATTGCGCTTTTAATTGCTTCGATTGAGCCTTTTCAACATTACTACAAAATGAGTATTCCAACTGTTGATGCAGAAATTGATGTATCGGCCTATCAGCCATTTACCGAGCAAAATAAAGTAATAAAGCCAGATACAAAGGTTTCATTACAATTAGTGGAGTCACTACCACAATTAGATGGGGCGACGGCGCTATATCCACTGTATGCCGCTTTTGTAGAAGCGACATATCCAAAGGGTTACTACCCATATGATAGAAGTAGAGTGATGGTGAGTCGTACACCCGAAGCTTATCAAAATTTGATTTCAGGAGATGTTGACCTGATTTTTGTAGCAGCGCCATCTGAATCACAAAAGAGGCAAGCTGAGATGGAAGGTCTTACATTTAATATGACACCTATTGGACGAGAGGCATTTGTCTTTTTCGTCAATCATAAGAACAATGTAGATGGTTTATCCCTGGAGCAGTTTAAACAAATATACGCTGGAAAAATTACAAATTGGCGTGAAGTTGGTGGGAAAAATGATACAATTCGTGCCTTTCAACGCCCAGCAGATAGCGGAAGCCAAACAGCACTTGAAAGAATGATGGGAGATACACCAATTATGGAAGCACCTGCTGAAAATGTTGCAACAGGTATGGGTGGTATCATCCACGATGTATCACAATATCGTAATTATAAAAATGCCATTGGCTATACGTTTAGATTTTATTCAACAGAAATGGTGAAAAACAAAGAAATTAAATTATTGTCCATTGATGGAATTGCGCCTACAAAGGAAAATATTCGTAATGGTACATACCCACTCGTATCTGAATTTTATGCTGTTACAGCTGGAACAGATAATCCTAATGTAAAGAAGTTTATCGACTGGATTGTATCAGATGAGGGGCAAGCACTAGTTGAAAAAGTTGGTTATGTACGAGTAGAAAGTGACTGAATAATTTGCTATACTAATAGCATAATCAAATATGAAAGTTTTCTAGGGTTCCGTAGCAAATGCTAGTCTGGTCCGAGAGAAAACCACAAAATTGATTTTGTGACACGGAAGGATAAAAGCCTGGGAGATACTGTTTACAACAGTGTTTCTTAGGCTTTTTTTATTTGGCTACTGTGGGAAAGGAGTTTAGTTCAGAGGTAGACAGCATGAAGTGATTGGGTATCCTGAAAAAGTGATCAGTTAGGTCAGAAAATCGTTCAACATCCGTGATTTTAACAATAAAATGGAGGAATTCGCAATGAACAAACAATGGTTAAGTGTCGTAATTGCTGCTTTTTTTGAGGTTGGCTGGGTTATAGGTTTGAAGCATGCAGGAAGTGTATTTGAATGGTTTGGTACTGCTATTGCAATTTTTATTAGCTTTTATTTACTAATTAAGGCTGGAGAAAGCTTGCCGGTCGGCACTGTTTATGCAGTATTCGTAGGCTTGGGGACAGCGGGCACTGTGTGTGCAGATAGCTTACTGTTCGGGGAGCCATGGAAATTAGCCAAAATTTTATGTATCGTCGTTTTACTTGCAGGGGTCGTCGGTTTAAAGCTTGTGACCGGGGAGCCTAAAGAGAAAGAGGTGAATGAATAATGGCATGGATTGTATTAGTAGTTGCGGGGCTATGTGAGATGCTAGGTGTTTATATGATTAGTAAGTATAATGATGCTAAAAGTATTAAAAATTTAGTGATTTTAATTTTAGTTTTTACCTTGAGCTTTGCTGGTCTTGCATATGCGATGGAAACATTGCCAATGGGCACGGCATATGCCATTTGGACAGGAATAGGAGCGGCAGGCGGTGCAATACTCGGTATGTTGTTCTTCAATGAGTCCAAGGATTGGAGACGTATTGTTTGCATTACACTTGTTTTAGGGGCAGCGATATCTTTGAAATTATTATCTTAGTTAATGGATTAAATAGTCACCCTGCATCGGTTTAATCGTTGTGGGGTGGCTTTTTTATCCTTACATAAGAACGAAAATTCGCTAATGCTTTAAAAAGAAATAATAAGCATTAAATATTATGTATTATTTTTTGAAATAAGGATAATGTGATAGGTATTAATATAGGTGTTAATAATTCGTATTCTGTTCATTACGGGGAAAGATTTTTATAGAGTATCTTTAATGTTCTTCAAATAAGATGAGATAAACCTTTAAAAAAAGACAGACAACCTTTCGTTAGTTGTCCGTCCGTTTTTTAAAATTATTTTTTGACATCCTTTGTCCATTCAGCAACTTTGTCTGGATTAGCTTCAACCCAATCTTTAGCAGCTTGTTTTGGGTCTTTACCATCCATAACTTCAAGCATAACGCTCTCTAAGTCTTCTGGAGTCCAATGGAAGTTATCTAGCACAGAATATACATCTGGTTTATCTTCTTTTAACCCTTTACGTACGAATGTGTTAATTGTTTCTTCTCCACCAAAAATTCCTTTTGGATCTTCTAAATATTTAAGGTCATATTTAGCGAATTTCCAGTGAGGAGACCAGCCAGTCACGATGATGTCTTCTTTATTTTTAATTGCTTTAGCAAGAGAAGTTGTCATTGCACCAGATGAAGATGTTATTAGATTCCAATCTGCTAAGTTATCATATTCATCTAAAGCTTTTTCTGTAGCAGCTGTAATTCCAGCACCAGGCTCGATACCCGTAATTGTGTGATCTGCTTGATTTTTTAAATCTTCAATTGAATTAACGTCCATATAGCTTGGCACTACTAGACCTATTTTTGCACCAGCAAGGTTTTCGCCTAGCTCATCAAGATCATTTTTATATTTTTTGTACTGTTGGCCATGAGTATTTGGTAACCAAGCAGCAACCATACCATCTGCGTCACCTTTTGAAACAGCCTCCCACATAATTGCATTATCGAGTGGTGTTAATGTTACATTGTAACCTAAATCCTCTAACACCTGCCCAACTACATTAGTGGAAGCAATTTCTGTATCCCATTCAACGTAGGCTAGATTGACGTCCTTTGAGTTACCATCGCTCTTACTTGAATCATCACCACTACATGCAGCTAGCAAAAAGCCAAGCCCTAAAGCCATTCCTAATTTAGTTAAAGTTTTCAGTTTCATTGAATCTCCCTTTCATATATTAATAGCGTAAATCTTAGCTATGAAAATGAAAAACTAAGACTTTACAAATAAATCCCCTGTTTTCTATACAGTTTTCTTCTTATTAAAGCTTTGCGTTAAGCGGTCTATAATAATGGCAAAAATAACAAGACCTAGACCTGCAACGAAGCCATTTCCGACCTGTGTACGTTGTAGTGCAGTTAATACTTCGCGTCCTAGACCAGGTGCACCAATCATTGAAGCAGTTACAACCATTGAAAGTGATAGCATAACAGTTTGGTTAATCCCTGCCATTATAGTTGATTTGGCAAGAGGTATTTCAACTTTAAATAGTTTTTGTCTTGAGGTACTACCATATGAATCCGCAGCTTCTACCAATTCTTTTGGTACTTGGCGAATTCCTAGGTTCGTCATACGCACAGTAGGTGGTAAGGCAAAAATAACGGATGCAAATACGCCAGGTACTATCCCGATACCAAAGAAGGCAACGGCAGGAATCAAGTACACGAAGCCAGGCATTGTTTGCATGAAATCGAGTATCGGCTTAATCACATTTTCAGCTACTATTGACTTGGACATTAGAATGCCAAGTGGAATACCTACAATGATGGAGATGATACTTGAAAAGAGCACGAGCGTAGTTGTTTCCATAAGATGTGTCCATAAGCCTTGATTATAGATAAATAACAAACCAATTAATGAAAACGTTGCGAGCCCGAATTTTTTGCCGGTAACGAAAAAGGCTAAAATGACAACAAGTAAAATAAGAATAATCGGGGGAATGCTTACTAATAAATCAGTGACCTGATTCATGAGTAGTTTTCCATTTTTTTGAATCAAGTTAAAAAACAGTGAAAAATTACTCGTCAACCAGTCCATAACTGATTCTACCCACGTTCCCACGGGTATAGCTGGGATATTGTCTAAAAAATTATTCATCTGCTACTACCTCCTCATCGCTAGTTGAAAGTGCTTCGATGACAACGCCCCGGATGAGAACACCAAGTAAGCGCTCATTTTCTACAACTGCAATAGGAGTAGGAGAATTATGAATCATGCCTAAAATATCCTGTAAAAGCATATCTGGTGGAACAGTCAATATTTCAGATTGAACAATTGAATGTACCGTTTGTTCTTGTCTTTTAGCTGCAGCCCGTGCGTCGTCAGCAGTAATAAAGCCTTTCAAATGTCGATTTTTGTCAACGGCCATTAGTAAACTAACCGTTTCTTCGCGCATTCGTTTAAGTGCCACAGTCGGTCCATCTACATCTACATTGACATATACAGGTCGAACCATGGCATTTTCAGCTGTTAATACTTTAGAGCGATCGACGTCTTCTACGAAGGTTTTAACATAATCATTTGCGGGATTTGTTAAAATTTCTTCTCCAGTACCAATTTGAATGATTGAGCCATCTTTCATAATAGCGATACGATCACCAATACGTAGTGCTTCATTCAAATCGTGCGTGATAAATAAAATTGTTTTTTTCACTGTGCTTTGTAAATCGAGTAACTCATCTTGCATTTCTTTACGAATTAATGGATCGAGTGCAGAAAAGGCCTCATCCATTAGTAATATTTCAGGGTCGTTTGCTAGTGCACGTGCTAATCCAACACGCTGTTGCATACCACCTGATAATTGATTCGGATATTGGTCCTTATAAGCAAGTAAGCCTGCATTTTCGAGAGCCTGCTCTGCTTTGGCTTGTCGTTCTTCTTTAGAGACGCCTCTAATTTCAAGGCCATATTCAGTGTTTTGAAGAAGTGTACGATGGGGGAATAAACCGAAGTTTTGAAAGACCATACTCATTTTATTTCTTCTTACATTTCGTAAACTCTCTTTGCCCATTTTAGAAATATTTTCTCCGTCGATATAAATATTTCCGTTTGTAGGCTCGATAAGTCGATTTAAAAGTCGGATAAGCGTTGATTTCCCGCTTCCTGATAGTCCCATAATAACGAAGATTTCACCTTCATTTACTGTAAAACTTGCATCGTATACACCAACAGTTGCCCCTGTTTCTTTTAAGATATCAGTCTTGCTTTTTTGTTGCTTGACGAGTTCTAATGCTTGGGGAATATGTTTCCCGAAAACTTTAGAAACATGCTCCACTTTTATTTTTTCCAATAGAACCATTCCTTTCGTAGATCAATTTCGCCTTGGCGTAAATGGCTTGCTTCACTTACGCACAGATAATTTGCCACGGTACGTGACATTTTAGGCTTAGTTCTTCTAGTACAGTAGGCGTTTGGACACTCACTGAATGAAGATAAATGCTATTTGAGGATAATGATACCCAAATATAAACAAGTAACAACTTAACCCTAACAAAGAGTTGTTACTTTTGTCAAATCGACAAAATAGAAAAAATCCGCTTAAACGCTGTTATATCAGCGCTTAAGCGGATTTTAATTTGGGTATAAAAAGCTCTGAACTCGAGCGAAACTTTCATCATTACCTATAAAGTAAACGATATCTCCTTCTTCCAATGACACATATGGACCAGGTGATAATAATAATTCATTATTACGACGAATTCCGACAATCGTGCTAGATGTATTTTGCCAAAAATTCAATTCCTGAACTGTTTGGTGGATACAAGGGCTTTCAGCTGTCATCTCTAATTGATATGGGATAAATGGATTGACGGATCGGAAATGTTCAGTTCGACTAATAAGTTGTTTAGTCTTATCCTGTAGATTTATTAATTCTTGGTGTTGCTTCTGAATGCTAGTCATAAGCTCATGCTGTAGTTCATGGACAGATTGAACATCCTGAAACTGTCGGACAAAAGATGCAGCCTTTTCATAGGAGATGATAATAACTCCACTCCCTTTAGTTGCCTCCACAATTTCCAAGTCTTGCAAAACGGCAATCGCTCTTCTAGCAGTTTCCGAAGAGACATTGTATTGGCTAGCTAGAGACGATCTTGCGTAAATTTTATCGCCAATTCTATATTTTCTTTCTACGATTTTTGAGGCTAGGTCGACAGCTATTTGTTGGTATTTTGGCTGCTTCACCTGAACATTTTTTTCAAATTGCATTCTTAACTTCCTTTCGTCATTACAGTTACCACAGCTTATTATAGACTAGCCTGCACAGAAAAAATAGCACCTCCATAAGCTATTAGTATATGATTACAACGTAATGTAGCAGTTTTTGTTTCTACTTAATTTTTTTTAATAGAATAGGAGCTGTAGTTTGACAGTTGTTAGTTATTATTGTAAACTAAGTTACGTAATGTAAGTGTTGTGAAAATACAAGTGCTCAGTTAGTGAATGAACTAGCTGTTTAACAATAGAAGGTTGGAGAAAATATGACAATTACTACTAAAGTTTTGGACATAGTGAAAGACAAAATGACGATCGTGAAACAATCTGAATCTGAAAGTATTTGCCTAGTTGGTCCAGTTAAATTACCGGTAAAACAGGGTGAATTTTCTGCGACATTTCAGTGGTATAACTGGTTAAAAGTAGGAGCGAACCAATCGAAAGAAGAAATCATTGATGGATTAGCATCTGCAAATTTAGCTTTTTTACAGCAGTCATCAGTGCTTGTTTATGGAGATTTTGCACATGCAGAGAATGCTTTAATTCGTATGCATAGCATTTGTCATACAGGTGATATTTTTGGAAGCCAGCGCTGTGATTGTGGCTATCAATTACAGGAATCGATGAAAATGATTGTGGAGCATGGCTGTGGTGCTATTTTCTATTTAGCAGATCATGAAGGTCGTGGTATCGGGCTATTCTCGAAATCACTCGCTTATTTATTACAAGAAGAGGGGTTAGATACGGTTGAAGCAAACCATGCTCTTGGCTTCCCGGACGATACTCGTTCTTATGAAGATGCCATTACCGTGTTAGCTGCACTGCGCTCAAAGCCAGTTACACTGATTACCAATAATCCGAAGAAGCTTGCCGCTTTACAGGCGCATGGTTTGGCAGCAGAAGGACATGTCCCATTATGGGGAGGATTAACGGAGACAAATCGTTTTTATTTAGACACGAAAGTAGAGAAATCTGGACATTTGCGCGAAGAGAAGTGAATGGAGGAACGACGATGACAACAGATGAAAAATACATGCAGCTAGCACTTGATTTAGCTGCTAGTGCAAAAGGAAATACGAATCCCAATCCATTAGTAGGCGCTGTAATCGTCAAGGATGGTGTAATTGTTGGAACAGGTTTACACAGAAAAGCAGGTGAGCCACATGCAGAGGTGCATGCATTCCGTATGGCTGGAGAACATGCTAAAGGTGCTACACTTTATGTAACTCTTGAGCCATGTTCGCATTATGGAAAAACACCTCCTTGTGCAAATTTAGTGAAGGAATCTGCAGTTAGTCGTGTTGTTGTAGCGATGCAAGATCCAAATCCGGCTGTTGCTGGACGTGGTATTCAACTGTTACGAGATGTGGGCATTGAGGTAGAGGTCGGTGTTTTAGAAGCACAAGCTCGCCGTATAAATGAACGTTTTATTCATAATATGCTAACAAAACGACCATTTATTATTTCGAAGTATGCGATGACTTTAGACGGGAAAATAGCAGCTCATACTGGACATTCCAAGTGGGTAACTGGTGAGGCGGCGCGTGAGGATGTTCATCGTATTCGTCATGAAGTGGATGGCATTTTAGTTGGGGTTGGAACTGTTTTAGCAGACAATCCATCCTTAACGACAAGATTAAATGAAAATTACGGAAAAAATCCAGTACGCATTATTATGGATAGCTTACTTCGTACACCGGCGCACGCCAATGTCCTAAATGTAGAAGAAGCGAAAACAATTATTGTATGTAGTGAAAATGTCAATCCAGAAAAAATAACAGCATTTGAGGAAAAAGGCGTGACTGTATTGCCAGTTCGACATGAATCTGAGGGGCTTGTTGTTGATGATATGCTTGAAAAACTATATCAATATGGCATTACGGATATTTTAGTAGAGGGTGGAAGTACGATAAACGCTTCATTTTTACAGCAAGGTGCTATTAACAAATATGTAATTTACATAGCGCCAAAGGTTCTCGGTGGAAGTTTATCTTTAACACCGATTGCTGGTCACAATCCAACTTCTATGGATGAAGCGTGGGATATAGAATTTGCTTCGTTTGAGCAGGTTGGGCAAGATTTACGTATCATTGCTTATCCTAAGATAGGTGAGGAAAAGTGAATTATCAAGCAGATGTTTGTATTGTAGGGGCTGGGCCAGGTGGAGCACTTCTTTCGCACTTACTAGCGAAGAAAGGTCTCTCTGTAATCCTACTGGAAAAAAACGCAGCATTGGGGCAGGCATTTCGCGGCGAGCATTTAAATGAAGAGGGTGAGGCAGTTTTAAAAAGTCATCAACTTTTTGAAGCGGTCGAGGCACTCGGTTTATTACGTATGAGAAAGCTTGAATACTACACAGAAGGTAGAGCATTTAAAACTATTTTTCCTGATGAAGCTGTAGGACATTTAGGAATTCATGTGCCGCAAGCAAATCTATTAAAGGGAATTTTACAAGAAACACAGCATTTTCCGCACTTTTCATGTTTCCTAAATACGAAGGTGACGAAGCTCATAGTTGATTCTTTTGGCAGATATATAGGTGTCATTGCAACAAAAAATGGGGAAACATTAGAAATAAATAGTCAGTTAATTATCGGTGCTGACGGTCGTTACTCTACGATTCGTAAGCAAGCACACATTGAAAGTCAAAAGCATAAGCATGGTTTTGATTTATTATGGGCAAAAATTCCTGCACCTCACGGATGGGAGCCGTCAATTAAAATGGCTTTAATCGGTGATAAACAGCTATCATTGTTTACGCAAGTAGGTGGGTTTATTCAAATCGGCTGGAATATTGAACAAGGAAGTTTTCCTCAGCTTAGAAAAAATGCATTTACACCATTTATCCAACAGCTTTCAGAGCAATTTCCGGAACTATCTGATACTGTTAACGAACATATTCGATCTTGGCAAGATTTTGTATTGCTTGACGTATTCAGTAGTCATTGTGACTGCTGGGGGACAAAGGGACTTGTGCTATTAGGGGATGCTGTTCACACGATGACACCAACTGGGGCATTTGGTCTCAATAGTGCACTCAAGGATGCAGATTGTCTTGCACCACTATTAAATAAAGATACGCTTGTTCATTTTAACGTACAAGAGTTTCAACAAATGCGCGAGCAAGCTATTGAGGAAGTATTAGCGACGCAAATTGAAAAAGAGCAAACATTTGCGACTAACTTCATTAACAAGGCTTCGTGAAGGGAAGAAAGACAAGATGAAATTTGGATTTGATATAGATGACACACTCATCGATTTACGAGCACATGCCTTTGAGCTCTATAATAAAAAACTTAGTAAAAATGTTGCACTAGAAACATTTCAAGCTTTGCAAAGAGTTGAAATTCACGAACCTTTTGGATTAACAGATGCTGAAGGATCAGCAATGTGGAATAGTTCGTTAGAGGAAATTTATTTTACGGATTGTCCTTCTTTTGAGGGAGCACTCGAGACGCTTCAAGCTTTGGCACAGCAAGGACATGACATTTATTATATTACTTCACGTCCAAAACAGTATTGTGAGCAAACAAGAGCTTGGGTGGAAGCCCAAGGTTTTCCAATCACGGAAGGTCATTTTTTCTGCGGAATGCAGGATACAGAAAAAGTGGCGATCATCAAAGAGTTATCTTTAGATGTTTATGTGGATGATAAACCAGCTGTATTAGAAACACTGCAAGATGTGAAGACAAAAGTAATTTTAAAAAATCAATCCTATAATCAGCATGTTGAACTGCCACGCTTAAATCAATGGCATGATTTCTTAGGATTAGTAAATAATTAGCTCTTCACCATAATGTGGGGTTGATTTCCGTTCCTCTTCGTCCATAATTTTGGTGATGAGTCAAATAATTAAAGCAATATGCCCGAATAGAGGGCACTAAAAAGTGGATCTGTTCGGGTTTATTCTTTGTTTCTATCAATACAATTGCTTTTCTATTTCTAATGCAACGCTTTGAATCATTTTAATTAATAAATTTTCATCGTAGTCACTGTAGCGTACTTCTGGTATAACGAGTGACACGGATGCAATGATTTGGTTGGAAGCGTTTAAAATCGGTGCAGATAAAGAACATGCTCCACGTACACGCTCACTATTGCTTCTCGCAAAGCGCTGACTACGAATCTGTTCTAAATCCCCCCACAGCTGCTCTTTTGAAAGTATTGTCTGATCAGTGATAGATTCAAGACTAATATTCTCTACATATTCTTCAACATCTGTCATAAATGCGAGTAATATTTTAGATGATGCACCTGCATAAAGGGGAGAGGTGTCACCTACAAACATTTTCGTTGAAAGCGGATATGTTGAATCATAGTTTAAAATACATCGTCTTTCCAATCCGTCAATAATATTCATGGAAACACTTTCGCCTATTTCTTCGTTTAGCTTTTTTAAAATAGGGTCTGCGACAATAATAAGACTGGATTCTTCTTTTACTAAATTTCCTAAATACAGAAGTGAATGACCTAATTGATAGCGTTTAGTACGCTCGTCTTTATGAAGAAAGCCTTCGTACACAAAGGTAGAAACGAAGCGTTGTAAACTAGAAATGCTTATCCCTGTTTTTTTACTTAACTCAGTTAGGGAAAGGCTAGGCTCATCTTTTGAAAAAGCTTTTAGCACTTTAATAGCTTTGTGCAGCGATGGCATTGTATAGTTTTTTTCGAAAATCTCTTGATTCATCTCGTCACCTACGTAATAAAATTTTTTTCTACATATGCCGGAGGATTTACCTTTATTAATACATTTTACCTCTATTATAGCGCAATTTTATTTTTGTAGAGAGGACTTTTGGAATTCGTTCGTATGTTCTCCAAGTATCGGTGGTGCTAATTTATATTGAATAGATAAATTAGAGAACTTTATCGGGCTTTTAATGAATTTGATCGTACCATATTGTTTGTGCTCTATTTCACCAATCATGTCGCGTGCAATAAATTGAGGATGTTCTAGTGCTTCAGCAATGGTGTTCACACGTCCACCTGGAATTTTGTATTGTTGTAATAAGGTAATCCATTCATCCCGTGTTTTTGTCATCGTAATGTCAGTAATCATCTGAACTAGCTCCGCTTCATGTTGTTTGCGCATTGTATTTGTTAAAAAACGCGAATCATTAGCCCATTCTTCACGTTGTAACATCGTGCAAAACTTTTTAAATTGTCCATCTGTACCGACGCAAATCATTAAGGGACCATCCTCACAGTGAAATACTTGATAGGGCGCAACATTATTATGACGATTCCCTAGACGTTCTGAGATAAAGCCTGTATTTAAATAAGCGCTTGCTACATTTGCTAAACTACTCATCTGAACGTCTAATAATGCTAAGTCGATAAATTGCCCTGTATTTGTTTGGTCACGCATTCGTAAAGCGGCTAAAATACTAATGACTACATAATTAGAGGTTAAAATATCTGCAATAGGAACACCGACTTTTGTCGCTTCTCCTTCAGCTGAGCCAGTAACATGCATTAAACCACTCATCGCTTGAATAACAGGATCGAAGCCCGGTTCATGTGCAAGAGGACCTGTTTGACCGAATCCTGTAACCGCGCAATATATGATTCTAGGATTCACTTTTCTTAATTCCTCATAGCTTAGCCCCATTCGTTCCATGTCACCCGTCTTAAAATTTTCAAGTATGACATCAGCATCTTTGACAAGTTCTTTAAATTTTTCTCTGTCTTCTATTGTCTTTAAATCTAATGTAATCGATTTTTTATTGCGATTGGCACATAAATAATACGTACTTTGACCATTTACAAATGGACCCCAATCACGCATACTATCAGAGCCATTTGGATGTTCTATGCGAATTACTTCTGCTCCTAAATCGGCCAACACCATGGAGCCAGCAGGGGCAGCATAGACGCGAGATAAATCCAACACTCGAATATTTTCAAGAAGTTGCATTGTTCGTCCTCCTAAACATTTCATTTATAAACGGGCTTACGTTTTTCTACTACTGCGTTTACACCCTCTTTAAAATCATCTAGCTCTGTGACAATTGCCATTTGTGAAGAAATGTAATCAAGGGCAGTACGTAAATCCATCCGTTGACTTTGATAAACAGCACGCTTAATGAATTGCAATGTCGTAGTTGGACGACTTGCTAATTCCTTTGCATAATTCAATGTGTATTCGTCAAGTTCTTGGTCCTCGACAACAAATGTCACAACACCTTTGTCTTTTGCTTCATCAGCAGTTAATACACGAGCTGTCCAGAACATGTCTAATGCTTGGTCGATGCCGATTAATTTTGGTAAATAATAAGCACCGCCGTCGCCCGGCACGATCGCAACGTTAATATAGCTTTCTGAGATCTTTGTAGATTTTGCAGCTATCCGAATATCACACATTAAGGCCATATCAAGTCCTGCGCCCATTGCAAATCCATGTACCTGTGCAATAACGGGCTTATCAATTTCTTCAAGGAGAAGGGGGATACGCTGAATCTTTTTCCAAAGAGAATTTTTGCGTGCTAAACCTGTTGAAGAGATATCGTTCTCACTTTGGAAAAATCCTTCACCGGCTTGCATCGCTTTAATATCCCCACCAGCGCAAAATGATTTACCATTCCCTTTTACGATAACGACACGAATATCCTCTGAATCACGGACATTTTCAAGGGCTTCTATCCATTTAGAGATCATCTCTTCACTAAAAGCATTGTACGCTTCAGGTCTATTTAATGTAATTGTGGCAACATGGTCTTGCACTTCAAAAAGTAAATCAGTCATTGATAACACTCCTTATCTTAGTAGTTTTCAATTAATTTAAACTTTGTAACATTGCCGCCCTTATCCTTCTACTTTAAGAAGCGGTGAGCTTGCACTGAACGAAGTTAAATAACCCCATAGGCTATCTCCGCTATTTTCCAATAGTTGTGTTGCGACAATTTGAGTCCAATAAGAGGTGCTGGCTCCTTCATCGCGCCATGACCAAAGTCTGCGTGTAAATTGATGTAAACTATGTTCGTGTGTTGTACCAATTGCAGCGTGTACTTGATGCGCAATTGTTGTCACTGCTTGAATAATTTCTTCAAAACGAATACAAGCGTAAGCAACCTCACTATTTTGACTGTTCATCTGTAGGGCTTCTGTAACATTATTAAATGCTGCAAGAGCAATAGCCGTTTCACCTGCTAAATTTACAATATGCTGTTGAACGAGCTGGAAGCGATGAATCGGTCGACCGAATTGCTCACGTTCTTTCGTATATTGAATAGTTAAGTCATTTATTTTATCGATCGCACCGGTCATCAGTGCTAATTGGAACGCAGAATTAAGTGTTATTATAGTGTGTACCTTATCAGGAGGTAACACAGCAGATACTTGTGAAGCCGTAGCATCTTGGAATATTACGGTATCACGCGGCTCGCTTGCTAAATTCGACCCTAGCTTAATTTCAGCTTGGCTTAAATCTATTTCTACAAGATGTGCACCCTCCGTACTATTGGCAAGTGTCACTAGGTGTTTTGTATGACGTGCCCAAGGGACTTGAATCACGTCGCCCGTTAATTTGCCATTCTCTAACGTAAAGGCTTGGTTAGGGCATAGCATATACGTAGCTAAATCCTCAATGACTTGTAACTGCGTAAACTGCAGTAAATAATTTGCAAATGTTGTTTCTATAAATGGAATCGGTGCAGCGTATTTTCCAGTTAAACGAACAATATTTAATAAATCCTCTATGTCGCCACCAGCACCGCCATTTTCTTCTGAAACAGCTACAGCAGTCATTCCATTTTCTTTAAACAGTTCCCATAGTTCTGGTGCCCAATTACCTTGTTCCACTGTATCGACTAAATCTTTATCAACTTTTTCTTTTAACATACGCTCTACAACATCAACGATCATGTCTCTCATTTCACTCATTGTGCTATAACCCCTTTCGCTACAACGCCATACAGTACTTCTGAAGTTCCTCCGCGAATAGTAAAACCTGGTGCATGTAAAATGGATTCAGCCATAAAGCGATCGATTTTACGATGCGCGTCAAGTGTTGGATATGTCTGTACGATTAAGCGTGTGATTTCAGGAATACTTTGCTCAAATTTCGTACCAAGAGCCTTCACAAGTGCTGCAGGAATAGATACATCATCACCATTACCGGATTCTAGAAGTTGAGCTACACCAATTGATAAATTACGTAAACCCCAAAGACGAGCTACTATTTTAGACGCTTGCTGTAACCCTTCTAAATTGTTTTGGCGCTTTAGCTCTTGAATAAGCTCATCGATTAATGGGAAGGTACTCAATATCCGCTCTGGGCCACTACGCTCAAAAGCCAGCTCTGCTAACCCTTGAATCCAGCCATTACCGACCTCTCCAACAACCATATTGTCAGGTACAAAAACATTATCAAAGAACACTTCATTGTAATGATGTTCGCCAGTTAAAAATTTGATGGGAACAACAGTTACACCTTCCACATGTAAATCGACAATCAACTGACTGAGTCCAGCATGTTTATTTTTTCCATCGAAAGGGCTAGTACGTACTAAGGTAACCATATAATGGCAGAGGTGTGCGTTACTCGTCCATATTTTCTGACCGTTGACAATCCATCCACCATCTACTTTTTCTGCACGCGTGCTGACCGAAGCGAGGTCAGAACCACTATTCGGTTCACTCAAACCTATGCCGAAGTAACATTCACCTTTTACAATCTTCGGTAAGAAATAATCACGTTGCTCTTCTGTTCCATAACGCAAAAGAAGGGGTCCTGTTTGGCGATCAGCAAACCAATGTGCAGCAACCGGGGCACCAACGGCTAAAAATTCCTCTGTTAAAATGTATCGATCGATACTACTTCTCTCTTGGCCGCCATATTTTTTAGGCCAAGTTAAACCAATCCAACCTTTTTGACCGATTAATTTAGAGAATTCAGGATCATCTCCACTGAGCCAAGAATCACATTTAGGCGTGAAGGTTCCTTTTGCTAATTCATCCTGTAAAAACGTTCGAACATCTAAGCGAAATTGCTCTTGCTCTTGTGTAAACTGCACAGTTGGTAAATGAAACAATTTGATTCACTCCTTAAATTTTACCGTAATGTGGTAACTGTTATTGTATATGTGTATTTTATGATTACTAACTTGTGTAGTCAATAACTTTTTGGAATTATTTGAAAATTTTGTAGGTGGGGTAAAGAAGTTTTATGACGTATCACCATACGACTCCTAGCTTTTGCTAATGAGCTATGTATAAAAATAAAAATTAAATTAAAAAATGGAAAGTTGCAGAATAAACATGTTACTATGTAGAAAATTCTGTTTTGGAGGTGTGGGGTATGCAATTGGCTATCGAAACTTCCCAAAAAATAATGCAAGTTTTATCACCACAATTAGTACAGCATTTGGAAATACTGCAATATACAACGAATGAGCTAGAACAGTATATTTATGATAAGGCTAACGAAAATCCACTGTTAGCAGTCACTGATGCTAAGGTGAAATTGCATTATGAGGAAATTATGCAATTAGCAAGCTATTCTGATAAAAGTTATTCCGCGCAACATTATGCGCCTCAACATCATTCGTTTAATCCCATTGAGATGAAGTTTGCTGTAAAAGAAAGCTATGAGCAGTTCTTACTGGAACAAGTACCTATGCATAAAAATCTATCTTCTATAGATTTAAAAATTTTAACGTTTTTAATTCAATCCTTAGACGAACGTCTATTTTTAGATGTTGATTTAGAAGTTGTCGCTACTATATGTAAAACGGATGTTATACATGTAGAGGCATTATTGGACTTACTTCAAACTTTCGAGCCAATAGGAGTAGGGGCACGTCATTATCAGGAGTTTTTACTCATTCAAGTAGATGGTGATGCGCTTGCTCCAAAATTGGCCTCTCGATTTATCGAAATGGATTTAGAGCTAGTGGCAGCACAAGCTATTAAACAGTTAAGTAAAAAGTATAAAGCGTCTCTACATGAAGTGCAGAAAACGATCCGCTATATAAAAAATTTAAATCCAGTGATGAGGGGAGATCAATTCGAAGAAATTCCATATGTCATGCCAGAAATCGAAGTAGAAAGATTAGGAGAGGAATGGCTGATTAAATTAAATCGTGGATATTTACCAATCGTTACTATCGATAAACAGTATGTTGAAATGCTAAAAAATGATCCGAATTGTAAAACATATTTCAAAGATACAATGAGAGATGCTCTTTTATTATTACAAGGAATTGAACAACGTGATAAAACACTGTATGAGTTAGCTAGATTGCTAGTGGAATTGCAAGCAGATTTTTTCCGTAAAGGTAAGGAGGCATTGAAGCCAATGCGGTTAAAAGATGTAGCGGATATTTTAAGTCTACATGTATCAACAATTAGCAGAGCAGTGCGTGGAAAATATATAAAAACCCCTCATGGTGTGTATGCTTTACAATCGTTATTTACAAAAGGGGTAATGAATATTTCTGGAAAAATGGATTCAATTATGTATATTAAAAAGCGGCTCAAACAGTTGATCGAAGGTGAGGATAAACAAAAGCCTTTAACTGATCAACAGATTACAAATACTTTGAGTGCTGAGGGTATCCAAATATCCAGACGAACAGTAGCGAAGTACAGGGAAGAGATGAATATTATGAGTTCATTTAATCGAATGTATGGATAGGCTAGATGATGTAAATGAACTGTTAATGATGTATTTTGGCATCAAAACTTGAAAATGGCATATGAAAACATTTGTTGCTGTCGCTTCGCTTTCGCACAGAAAACATTTGTTGCTGTCGCTTCGCTTTCGCACAGAAAACATTTGTTGTTGAAAAATGTCTTATCGCAATATTCAGGGATGAGGATGTTTTGGACACCCGCTGAAAAGAAGTAAAGAACGTATGCCATGTATAAGTTGATTGGAGTGGAGGTGGGGCGACTCCTTGGGGATCAGCGTCACAGATGAGACCCTGCAGCGTAGCGAAGCGGCTCATCGGACGCCCCCAGGAAAGCGCCCAGCCGAAACGGAAATCAACTTCACGCTATGTTGATGAGCATTAAAATTACTAAGTTGGAAAAATACGAGAACAATAGATATGTGGATAAAAAATTCGGAATCTTTTTATAATTTGATAGGTTTGGCATCAGAATTGCTCATTAAACGGTAGACATTGTAGTAAAGGAAAGGGGCTAGTAAATGTCTACATAAAACACAAAGGGGTGGTTTAATGGGGGCTTTGCAAAAATCACTGAAAACACGGCATATTACAATGATCTCCATTGGTGGGGTTATTGGCACGGGGCTTTTCGTTGGGACAGGAAAAAATATTTTAAGTACCGGTCCAGCAGCGGTGGTTTCATATGCGATTGCGTGCTTACTCATAGTTCTGATCATGCAAATGGTTGGGGAAATGGCAGCTGGAGAAATAGTATTAGGAAGGAAATCAGGAGGGGCAGCAGAGTTAGGTTCATTTGCTTCATATGCAGGGAAGTATATTGGGCCATGGGCAGGATTTACAGTGGGGTGGCTTTATTGGGCAAGCTGGGTATTTATTGTGGGATTAGAAGCAGCACTCATAGGGGGAATGCTGCACAATTGGTTTCCGATGATACCAATATGGCTTGGAAGTGTAGGTATAACGTTATTAATGACAATCGTTAATATTTATTCAGTAAAGTCATTTGGTGAATTTGAATATTGGCTTTCCTTCGTTAAAGTTACGGCTATCGTTGTATTTTTAATAGTTGGTATAGCTATGATTTTAGGGGTTTGGCCAAATTCTGAGCCGAAGGGATTAGGTATTTTAACGGAATTTGGTGGATTTGCACCAAATGGTATTGTCCCGATTTTTACGGCAATTGTCTTTGTAATATTCTCAATCTGTGGTGCTGAGGTTGCAGCCATCGCTGCAGCAGAGTCTGAAAATCCAGCGAAAAATATCGTCCGCGCTATTCGCAATGTTGTCTTTCGATTAGGTTTATTTTTTGTAGGCTCAGTAGCTATTATGGTTTTACTTATACCTTGGAATGATACAAAAATGTTGGCAGCACCTTATGCAAATATTTTAACAATGGCAGGGCTTCCAATTGCCGCTCAACTTATTCAAATAGTCATTTTCATTTCATTAATTTCTGTTTTAAATTCCGCTCTTTATACAAGTTCACGTATGTTACTAGAAATGTCGCGTCAAGGTGATGCACCAAAAATATTCTCGCAAATTAAAAATAGTCGAGGTGTGCCTGTCCCAGCCGTTATTGGTAGTACGGTGGTTGCTTATATTTGTGCGATGTTATACTTCATTTCACCTGAAGTTATTTTCTACTTTTTGGGGAATTGCGTTGGAGGATTAATGATTGCAGTTTATATTTTCATTGCTATTTCACAAATTCGTTTCCGACGTCATTATGACAAAGTTTCAGATGAGGCATTATCGATTAAAATGTGGCTATTTCCATATCTATCGTATGTCACAATTGGTATTTTAATAGTCGTTTATTTCTGCCAGGCGCTCATCGAATCTTTACGTTCACAATTTTATTTAAGTACATTAGTACTAATTGGCTCAGTCGTGTTGTTCATGATTATGCGAAAGCTGTCGACAAGACCTGCGGAGCAAATAGAGGAAAAGCTAGCCTCAGAGTAGAATTCTATAAAATACAGAAAATTCGCTATATTCTTGCTAGATATCAAGCCGCGAAAGAATTTAAAGGATGCTTTAAGTTCTTTCGCGACGTATAGATGCCCCGTAGAAAAAGCGAATTTTTTGTGTAAATGGATAAGGTGTGCGTTTATAAATGGATAAAAATGGTTAACTGATACACCTACTAATTGATAAATATTTAAGGTTCGAGAGGGAATGATCTAGATGTCGATAACTCAACTACATAAAGATGAGCATTTTTTTATTGTAAAAAATGATGAGGTACTGTTTAAAAGTGATATCCAAATAGAGCTTCTTGAAAAAATAATAAAAAATTATAGTAAAGGGACGAAAAGCTTTAAGGTAGATGGTTGTTTTGTTCATGTATTAGAGACTTCGCAAGGTAGCTTATTTTATGTCAAACCATTCATGCAGTATAGCTATATAGATTTTATGAACCCGTTGTCCATAAAAGTATTAAACTCCATATCTGATGGCGTTACAGTATGTGATAGCGATGGCAAAATTTTATTTCAAAATGATATTGATATTGAAATTGTTGGCATTGATTTAATGGGGAGATATGCAAAAGACGTAATTGCTGAAGGATTAATGAGTGATTCCATTTCGATGAAAGTAATTGAATCAAAAGAAAAAGTTACGATATTGCAGACGTTTATTAATGGAAAATGCTTTTTAGTTTCTGGTAAGCCAATATTTGATGAGTACGGTGAATTACAATACGTAGTAGCAATTACACGTGATATGACACAATTAAAACTGTTAGAGAAAGAAGTAAAAAAATTAGAAGTTCAAAATGAAAATTTTAAAAATAAGCTACATGCCCTACATAATAAAGAAACAACAAAAAGTAGTTTAATCGCAGTCTCTTCAGAAATGATGCAGGTTGTAAAGCGGGTTATGAGAGTTGCAGAGGTAGACTCAACTGTATTAATTGGTGGCGAATCGGGCGTTGGTAAAGAAGAGATTACAAAGCTTATTCATGCAAACAGCCGACGTAACGATAAGCAAATATTAACGATAAACTGTAGTGCAATCCCTGAGAATTTATTAGAATCTGAGCTTTTTGGCTATGAGGCAGGAGCATTTACGGGTGCAGCAAGAGGTGGTAAGGCTGGGTTATTTGAGATTGCGTCTGGCGGTACAGTGTTTTTAGATGAAATTGGAGAGATGCCCTTACTGCTACAGGCGAAATTATTACGTGTTCTCCAAGAATCTGAGGTTCAGCGTTTAGGTAGTGGAAAACCTATTCGAATTGATGTACGCATAATCGCTGCGACAAATCGAAATTTAGCTGAAATGGTGAGGCAAGGTCATTTTCGAGAGGATTTATATTACCGTTTAAATATTATCCCGATTGAAATTCCTCCTTTAAGATATCGTCGTCAAGATATTATACCGCTAGTCTACCATTTCTTAGCTGTTGTTGAAGAAAAGTATGGTATCCATCGAACGATTGAGTCATCTGCAATGAAAATATTAGAGTGTTATGATTGGCCAGGAAATGTACGACAACTTAAAAATATGGTGGAGCGTATTTGCTTGCTAGCAACGCAGCCAGAAATAACAGCTTATATTGTGCAACAAGAGTTAGATAGTAACCCAACTATTATACGTAATCAAGAAGATCCAGTGAAAATACAAAGCAACCAGGAACAGGTTGGATCCGCGAAGTTTAGTGGTACTTTAAAGGAGCAAGTAGCTTCGTTTGAAAAGCAGATTATTAAGGAGGCTCTATCTAAATTTCCAAGTATCAGGCAAGCAGCTAAATCACTTGGCTGTGATCAGTCAACGTTAGTACGTAAAATACAAAAATTCCAATTAACGAAACAAATTTCATATGAGGATTAGTGATGTATTTTCGCATCAAAATTTCATCTGTGCACAATAACTAGCAATATTGCAATACTCACTAATTAATACAAGAAAAATGATGAAATACATCGTTAATATGTTAATAGATTTAAAAGAAAAGAGACATTTTCAAAAAAAGAAAACGTCTCTTTTTCATTTTGTTGCAGGCGTTGTGAAGCGTTTCACTCTTCACAAAAAGAAAGATATGTTTTGTTAAAAGGTATGCCAATAATAATAAGTTGATTGGAGTGGAGGCTGGGCGACTCCTTGGGGATCAGCGTCACAGATGAGACCCTGGAGCGAGCAACGCGAGTGAAGCGGCTCATCGGACGCCCCCAGGAAAGCGCCCAGCCGGAACGGAAATCAACCACACGTTATGAAAATGTAGCAATATTTTTTCGTTAAAATAATTTTTTTCTTCAGTTGGCATGAGAATTGCTATTAAAAAAGTGTATGAAATTTTAAACGAAAAGAGGTTGGTATTTATGACAATTCAACTAAAAGAAGAGTTAAAAACGTTAGATCAAAAACATTTTCTACATCCAACAACGTCGATTGAGCAACAGCAAACACAAGGTCCAGCAGCCATCTTTATAGAGGGCAATGGCATTTACTTAAAAGATATAGAAGGAAATATATACATTGATGGCATGTCATCATTATGGAATGTAAATATCGGGCATGGCCGTAAAGAAATTGCCGAAGTAGCGAAGGAGCAAATCTCTACATTAGCATTTAGTTCCTGCTTCGCTTCATTTAGCAATGAACCAGCTATCCGTTTAGCGACGAAAATCGCATCTTTAACTCCGGGAGACTTAAATACTGTATTTTTCACTTCAGGTGGTTCAGAGTCGAACGATACAGCGATTAAATTAGCACGTCATTACTGGTTACTTAAAGGGCAGCCAGAGCGTCAAAAAATTATTTCTCGTACACATTCATACCATGGTGTAGCAATGGGTGCTACTAGTGCGACAGGTTTACAAGCGTTCCGTGACTTTACCAATTCACACGCCCCTGATTTCCACTATGTATACAGCGAATCCGTACGTAATTTACGAGAAACGATTGAAGCATTAGGTCCTGAGACTGTTGCGGCATTTATTTCTGAGCCCGTACAAGGAGCGGGTGGAGTTAATATTCCACAAAAAGATTACTTTAAGGAAGTGCGAAAAATTTGTGATGAGTACGGTATTTTATTCATTGCGGATGAAGTTATTACGGGGTTTGGTCGTACAGGAAAATTCTTCGGTATGGAACATTACGGGGTAGTGCCGGATATGATGTCTTTCGCTAAAGGAGTATCAAGTGGTTATGTTCAACTTGGTGGTGTGGCGATATCCGAAACAATTCATCAAGATTTATGTGAGCTTTCTAAAGGGACATTAATGCACGGATATACTTACAGCGGTCATGCACTTGCTTGCCAAGTTGGATTGAAAAATATAGAAATTCTTGAGCAAGAAAATCTCGTTGAAAATGCTGCAAACATGGGGGATGCCATGTTAGAAGGATTCCGAGCACTGCAAGAAAAATATAGTTTTATCGGGCGTGTGCGTACGCTTGGATTACTTGGAGCCATTGAACTAGTGAAGAGCCGCGAGACGGGTGAATTGTTTGAGACTGCTCTTAGTCCGATTTTTGTTCAAGAAACGATGAAACGAGGATTGATTCTACGAACGGTCACGTACGATCAAGATACAGTTGTTTTTTCTCCACCTCTCATTCTATCAAGAGTAGAGCTAGATGAAATGTTACGTATTTTAGACGAGACATTTGAGCATATACGTAAAACAATTGTTGAAAAAAATATTTAACTTCTTTCAGCAAATATTTTGATAGCGAAAGCAAAGCGTCAGCTACAATGCTGAAAGAAATTAAAAAGCCTCCGGCGGATGTCAAGGAATCGAAAAGGAGTTCTAGAGGATGTTAGCCTAAAATTCATCGCATCCTTGCGATAACGGCTAACTGATCTGCATCGTGCAGGCCTAAGCACAAAGCCGATTCCGGACGCAATTATGCCGAGGCATAATTGATATAGGTATAAACGACTGTTTGAAGGAGGAGTTTCATGACAACGATCGTTAGAGAAATACGAGAGCAATTTAACCCAGCGAAACCATCACAATGTATTGGTCAAGTTGAGCTTTTGACAATAGATGAAACGAAAGAAGTTATCGTTGCAGCTCAGGAAGCATTTGAAGGGTGGAAAAATACGTCCTCGGTTACACGTGGAGAAATTTTACGCGTGACAGCTGACTTGCTTGAGAAAAATATTGATAAAGTCGCTGAAATAGCTTCGAGTGAAATGGGTAAAACGAAAAATGAAATGCTTGGTGAAGTGAAACGTGGTGCTTCCATTTTACGTTATTTTGCACAAGAAGGAATGCGGGCAAAAGGAGAAGTATTACCTTCTGCCAATGAAGCGAAATTATTGTACACAATGCGAGTACCACTTGGTGTCGTTGCTGCCATAACGCCTTGGAATTTCCCTGTCGCTATTCCATTATGGAAAATTGCACCTGCATTAGTATATGGCAATACAGTTGTTTGGAAGCCATCTATTGAAAGCGCTTTAACCGGTAAAATGATTGGCCAATTATTCCAACAAGCAGGCCTGCCGGAAAATGTATTAAATGTCGTACAAGGCCGAGGTTCAAAGGTAGGGCAAGTATTATTGGAGGCGCCTGAAGTAAAGGCGATTACATTTACAGGTTCGAATGGTGTAGGTCAAAGTATTTTAGATACTGCTGGATCTACGAATAAAAAAATTCAGCTCGAACTTGGAGGCAAAAATGCAGCGATTATTTTAGCTGATGCTAGTATAAATCAAGCTGCAAAATTAACAATTGAAGGTGCGATGAAGCAAACTGGACAGCGTTGTACAGCAACTAGTCGAGTTTACATCGAGGAAACAGTTTATGACAATGTGTTAGAGCAATTGATCGAAGAAGCTAAAAAAATTGAAGTTGGTGTCACGATGGGGCCTGTGTCATCCAAAGGGCAGTATGATTCTATATTATCCGCTATCGAGAAAGCAAAAGATGAGGGTGCGGAGCTTGTTTTTGGCGGAGGTCCAACAAAAGGTATGTCAGAAGGATACTATATTGATCCAACCATCTTTACGAATGTAACCCACGAGATGTCGATTGCTCATGAAGAGATTTTTGGACCAGTTTTAGCTGTCATCAAAGTAAGAGACTATGAAGAAGCGATACGATTATCGAATGATTCTAATTTTGGATTAAGTGCTTCTATTTACACAAATAACATTCCGAAAGCATTTGATTTTATTAATCGTAGTGAAGTTGGACTTATACAGGTTAACGATGAAACGGGTGGAGCAGAGCCTCAAGCGCCGTTTGGAGGGATGAAAAACTCAAGTACTGGTGCCCGTGAACAGGGGCAGGCGGCAAAAGAGTTCTTTACAACGTTTAAAACAATTACGATTGGCACAAAAAGTGAGTAAAAAGTTTATCGTGAAAGAAATTTAAAATAGACAATAAAAAAATATATGTCACATATGCCTCGATGTAATGGCCCAGATTTTTCTCAAATTGTACGCGAAAATTTTAAAAAAATCAGGGGCAATCGCTCGAGGCATTAGCTTTATACAAAAAGATAAATAAATGAAAGAAGGTAGAGCTATGACACAAAGTCGTTTAGCAATTGATGTCGGCGGCACGTTTACAGATGTTTTTGTTTTTAATGAAGAGACGGGAGAAGTATTTGTCACAAAAACGTCTTCGACACCTGCAAATCCGGAGCAAGGAATTTTAAATGGAGTAGCAAAAGCAGAACTAAATGGCAAGGATATTAAAATTTTTTCTCATGGCACAACAGTTGGAACGAATGCGTTAATTGAGCGTAAGCTGCCAAAAACAGCTCTTATTACGACGAAGGGCTTTCGAGATGTCATCGAAATCCGGCGAGGGACGAAAGAAGATATATGGGATACGTATAAAGATACTGCGAAGCCTTATATACAACGACGGGATCGATTTGAAGTGACAGAACGAATAGATTATGAAGGAAATATTCTTCAAGCTATTGATGAAGAGGAAATTCGTTTATTAGCAAAAAAATTAAAACGTCGGGGAACTGAATCCATTGCAGTATGTTTCATCAATGCCTATGTGAACGGGAAAAATGAGGCGAAAGTTAAAAAGATTTTAAAAGAAGAATTACCGGATATCTATGTTTGTATTTCAAGTGAGGTGCTTCCGGAAATTTTTGAGCATGAGCGTATGAGTACAACGATTATTAATGCTGTTCTTGGGCCAATTATGAGTAATTACATTAGTAAGTTAAGCAATGAAATGCAGAAAAAGGGCTATGACGATGAAATATTAGTATTACACTCTGGTGGCGGTGTCATGACTTCAAGTACAGTTCCTCGCTATGCTGCTCGATTGGCAAGCTCCGGGATAGCTGCTGGTGCAATTGCAAGTAAGCATATCGCAAAGTTGTGTGGATTTGACAATGCCATTGGCTTAGATATGGGAGGTACAAGTACTGATATTTCACTGATGTATAAGGGGGATATACGAATCACAAAGGATTGGTCTATAGAATATGGCTATCCAATCGGTTTCCCGAGCATTGAAATAGTAACAATAGGAGCCGGCGGAGGTAGCCTCGCTTGGCAAGATGAAGGTGGTTCTTTACGAAATGGACCACAAAGTGCAGGGGCAGTACCAGGTCCAGCTTGTTATGGTCAAGGAGGTACGGAGCCCACAAACTCAGATGCAAATTTAGTGTTAGGACGCCTAGGTGTAGACTTGCTAGATGGAACGATGCAGTTAAATAAAGAGGCAGCGAAAGATGCTGTGACAAAAATCGCAAATGCATTCGATCAATCAGTTGAAGAAGCGGCAAGTGCCATTATAGAAGTTGCAAACGCCAATATGAGCGATGCAGTTCGCTTAATTTCAGTACGGAGAGGCTATGATCCGCGTGATTTCGCACTTGTAGCTTTTGGTGGTGCAGGCCCATTACACGGAGCTTATTTGGCAAAAGATTTAAACATCCCAAAAGTCATTATTCCTACGCATCCAGGTGTAGCTGCAGCAATGGGATGTTTACTAGTAGATGTACGCCATGATATTTCTAAAACGTATGTGAAAAAACTTGATGAAGTAAGTGTAGAGGAGCTAATAAATCAATTTAGTGAATTGCGAGAAGAGGCAAGAGGATTATTAGAAGAGGAAGGAATAGCAAAAAGCACATCGTCATTAACGAATTATATAGATCTGCGTTATAAGGGACAATGGAGATCTCTAGCAGTTCTCGTATCCGATCAAATCACTTCATTAGATGCTATTTTGGAAGCTTTCCATAAAGAACATGAACGCGAATTTGCATTTTCTGATAAGGATCAAACTGTAGAAATATTTGGCCTACGAGTAACCGCTATAGGAACAGTACCAAAACCTAATTTCCCACAATATGTTGCTGAAGGCTCACTGGAGGATGCTTTTAAAGAAACACGTCCTGTTTATTTTGAGGGGAAATATATAGAAACAAACGTTTATAACCGCGATAAAATACCTGTTAACACACAATTTGCTGGTCCAGCCATTATCGATCAGCTGGATACGACGACCGTTATTCCACCAGGATTTACTGCGGAAGTAGATGTCTATAAAAATATTATTATAACAGTGAACTAATAGCGATAAGGAGGAATGGGCGATGAGTACAACGAAATTGGAGACAAATCATAAGATCCAAAATCTAGACCCAGTAACATTTGAAGTGTTAAAAAATGGCTTTGTCAATTTAGTGGATCAAATGGCTGAGCAAATGCTGCGTACATGCTACTCGTTTGTTATTTATAATCGAGACTTTAGCTGTGCATTATGCGATGCACAGGGGAATACCGTTATGCAAGGAACGCAAGATATTTCCGTTCACGTAGGGACATTGCATTTAACGGCAAAGGCTGTCTTAGAGGATTTCGCGGATGATATCCATCCAGGTGATGTATTTTTAGTAAATGATCCTTATCGTGGAGGAACACATTTCAGTGATGTACGTGTGATATTACCGGTATTCCATGATGGTAAACTAATTGCACTCATGCAAACAAATGGACATTGGGCAGATGTCGGTGGTTCTAATCCAGGTTCCTTTGATATTACAGCTAAGGAACATTACGGGGAAGGTCTACGTATTCCTCCTGTCCGCATTTATAGTAAAGGTCAATATTTAACTGATGTAGTGAAGATTATTGTTATGAATATGCGTATTCCGGAAGAACGTATTGGCGATTTGCGGTCTCAAGTGGAAGCGGCGAAAGTTGGGGAAAAACAACTCAAAGAAATGATTGAAAAGTACGACATTCAGACAGTGCTAGTAGCTTTTGAAGAAGTTCAAAATTATGTAGAACGATTAATGAGAGCGAAAATTAAAGCTTTACCAAAAGGTCAGTGGGAAACGGTGGACTATATCGACATGGATCCACAAGTAGGAGATGGTCTCATCCCAATTCGTGTGAAAATGACCATTACGGAGGATGAAATAGCTTATGATTTAAGTGATTCACATCCTTATATTAGCTGTTTTTTAAATGCAGGATTTGGCTCAGCCCTTTCTGGTACTTATGCAGGAACGAAAACATTTTTCCCAGAGATTCCGCTGAACTCAGGATTTTATCGTGTCGTGAACATATTCCTCCCTGAAAACTCTGTCGTCAACGCACCTAGTCCAGTAGCTGTTTCTGGCTATTGTTCAGGAGCGTTTGAAAAAATTATGAATGCTTGCTTTGAATTATGGTCAAATATTATGCCTGAACGCGCTATCGCCTGTTCATTTAATTTAGAATATTTATTAGTGGGTGGGTATGATCAACGAAGAGACGGTAGTGAATATTTTATGTGGTATGACTGGATGGCTGGTGGCCACGGTGGACGTATTGACCGTGATGGTGCGAATACTACCTCACCGGTGTTCGGTGTAGGCTTAAGTGTTCAACCATGTGAAGGGCAAGAGCGTTTGTCACCAGTTGTTACAACGAAGCATGAAATTATTATAGACTCTGCTGGTCCAGGTAAATACCGTGGCGGCTGTGGTGTAGAAAAGGGAGGCGTTTTAACGAATGTAAACCAAACAGTGATGTCCTATTGTTGTGATCGGTCTCGTTCCATTACATGGGGCATTATGGGCGGCTTACCTTCTATCGCACAGGGCGCTATTTTAAACCCAAACAAAGAGGATGAAGAATTTTTAGGCACGATTTTCTCCAATGTTGAGTTGAAGAAAGGAGATTCCTTTACACGTCCATCAGCAGGAGGTGGTGGTTTAGGTGACCCATTAGCACGAGATGTCAACGCTGTTTTAGAGGATGTAATTGATGAATATGTTTCGATTGAGCGTGCAAAGCTTGATTATGGCGTAGTCATCCATGAAATTGACCGTGATATGGATGCCTTCGAAATTGATATGGCAGCAACAGTAAAGGAACGTGATTATATTCGCAATAACCGTCATCTATGGCTAGAAACAGATCCAATTGAAGTTGAGCAGATGTATAACAAAGGTGAAATTAACCAAATGGATGTTGTTCGAAAATATGGTGTTATTATGGATTACCAAACAAATAAAGCATTGCCAATCTCAACTGAGCAATACCGAGAAGCGATGAAAAAACGTTCTTTGGCCTACTGGTGACAGACATAACGTTCTTGCAATCAAGTGTTAATTAAAATAAGAGAGAGTAGTAAGAGTAGTAAGAGTAGTATACACTACTCTCTCTGCAAAATAAGGGTATAAAATTTTTGGTGTCTTCTATCATTGTATCTAACTGTATGACCATAAAAAACCACAATTGGATCGCAATCTTTTTCTCGGCTCCCCATATTTTACGGTTTTTAATTAGAAAAATTCCCCTCATATGCGGTTTTTTATAACAATCCAATGTCCCTCATTTTCTCAACAGCTTCTATTCTTGAATGTACTTGTAGTTTTTTGAAAATCTTTGTTAAACGATATTCGACTGTGCGTAAACTGACAAATAAATTTTCTGCTATTTTTTTACTTGTTTTTCCAGCGGCCACTAATTTAAGCAAGGCTAGTTCATTTTTTTGGAGGTCATATTGGATTAACTGATTCATTAGTTCCATTTTGTTCTTTTGGCAATTGATTACTTTTAATTGTTGTAATAATTGTACTGGCATCATGGCATTCCCATCTAGAGCGGAGTATATTGCTGCAATAAGATTTTCTGTAGATGCTGTTTTACTAACAAAACTAGAAACACCTGATTCTACTAATATATCGAAGAAAGGTTCAATATCGTATCCTGTGTAGATAATTTTAATTACATTATAATTTAATTTTTTTACTTTTTTTAACAATCTTGGATCCTTTAAAAAGGGCAAGTTTATATCAAATAAAAATATATCGAATGTTTGTTGCGAGAGAGCAGCCAAAGATTCCTCATCAGTTCTTACAACCGTAACATGGAAATTTCCTTCTTGTTCTAACAATAATTTTATACCTTCACCAACAGCTTTATGGTTATCTTCTACTAAAATATGTACCAATTTCTTACCTCCTTTGATGTAAATAGGCTATTATTTTTGAAACTGTTAATTATAATGCATTATACCTAATTTTATGCTGGAAAGGGATACAATTCATCAATAGATTTATATTTTGCTACTTTCATAATATTAATAATAGCAGGTGTATTTGGTGAACTAGGAAGTGTATTAGCACTATTTATTATTCATGAACATATAATAGTTGAAAAATGTGATTATGCAAAATCAACTTAGTTTGTGGTAGAGAGGTCTAATATTAAAAAGTAGGGGGAGGTATGATTAAAAAGATTTTAGTTTTAATTAATAGCATTCTTTGTATTTTACTAATCATGTCTACAGATAAAGTTTCGGCGACGATAAGTGATAGGGATAAGAAAATAAAACAGATTGAAGTTGAAATTGAGAACAACATGGAAACACATGATATTCCGGGAATGGCCTTTGCACTTGTTGATTCTAATGGAATTATTTATTCTAAAGGTTTTGGAACTTTAGATATCCGAGAAGATACACAGCAGGTTGATGAAAATACAAACTTTAATTTAGGATCGCTTTCTAAAGTGTTTACCACAATAGCTATTATGCAGCTTCAGGAGAAAGGATTTTTACGTATAGAAGATCCTGTTGCTGATTATCTTCCTTGGTTTAAAACAAGTGATGCTTTAATGTCAAATCAAATTACTATTAAGCATTTACTTAATCATTCGAGTGGTTTGCCTAGTCGCCTTAATGTTCATGATGTTAAAAGTGTAGATCGAAGGGGAATTATAGATCAAATTAGTGATAAACTACGTAATGTTAAGTTAGTTGCGAAACCTGGTGATACTTTTGAATACACCAATATGAATACAGATTTGTTGCAAATAATTATCGAGGAAGTTTCAGATGTTCCTTTTACAAAATATATGGATGAAAATATTTTTAAACCTCTAGGAATGAACAGAACAGGGTATTTTACATTCGATAATCATTACCTTTCTAATACAGCAAAGGGACATCGTTATCAGTGGGGTAAAATTAAACCTTATGAGGAAAAGCTAGTCTATGCTACATCTAGCTCGGCAGGCTTATCCTCAAATGCCGTAGATTTAGCAAAGTTTATGATGTGTCTACTAAATGAGGGAGTAACTCCTAAGGGTACTCTCATTCGTTCAAATAGTATTAAAGAAGTATTCCAAGCTAATAGATATGGCGTAGGGTACAACTGGTATATATATCCCCAAAATATGTATATGGAGGGTGGATTACCTGGCTTCACTTCAACGATGGTTCTTTCTTCTGATAAATCCTTTGGACTTGTTCTCCTATCAAATTCAAAACAAGATATAACATTCCATTCTGGCTTTAATTTATTTAGAATAGTCGATGGAGGAACCCCTAAACCTTTATTAGGTAAGGATTTTCCAAAGGTGAAATCTGAGGCTAAAATAATTCTTAGTATCACAATCCTCATTTGTATTACTTTAATCTATTTAGTTGGAACAACAGTCTATAATTTAGCAAGAGGAAGACATACAGTAACTTTTGTGAAACTAAGTTTCAGTAAATTTTGTAGGATCATTTTATTGCTAGTATTGTACTTCGGAATAATATTTTACGTCTACGTTTTATTTCCTTATTACGTGGGGGTTCCTTCGCTATTCGACTTTAATAAAGAACCAGATGTCACAACAGGACTGATAATTTTGAGTATAGTATCTACATTATTCTCTTTAGTTTTATTCTTGAAAATCCTAATAATTCAAAAGGTTAAAATGAATTTATAAAAAATTTCCGTTATACCTTCTGATTACTACTTTTTTTTAAAATCAATCAACAAAACCAGCTAATAGTTGTCAATAATTTTCATTAAAAATAATAAAAATATCATGTTATACTAAATTTGTGTATACCAAATAACCGTCCAAATACTTGATTTGGAAAGTTCAGGTCTACTTAGTTAAATTGCTAAATCAAGCTAAGTCTTGGAAAGAAGTTTTGCTTTTTAAAAGTGCATAAATCCAATGTAAGAGTTTGTTTGCACAAGCTATTACAGCTACTCTAAATGTTTCCTTCTTCCCGTTTTTTATCATAAAACGTCCGTAATTTCTTATTACGAGGAAGGATTTCATCCGTTGTTTTCTGTTTTCGACAGTCACGAATAGCACATTTAACAGCCATATACAAAGCTTGCCATAGTCTGCTAGAGCCTCTTTTGGTTATTCGGTTGTAAGTACCTTTGAATGTACCAGATTCAAAGACGCTTGGATCAAGACCGGCAAATGCGACTAGTTTCTTAGGATGATTAAATCTTTCAATTTCCCTAATTTCAGATACGATCGTGGCAGCGATTTTTTCTCCGATACCGGGAATTGATCGGATAATCTTAGTTTCTTCAATACTTTTTGATAAAGCATCTATCTCATTTTCAAGCATGGATAGATGTTTTTTATATCTAAGCTTAGGGCTAGACTAGAATATAAAGTCTTCTGAAAAGGGGTTTGAGCTGCTGCAGTCATTAGCTTTTCAGCCTGTTTGTTTGCGCATTGTAAAGAACGAGAATTACTGAATTCTTTTATTTTAGTTGCTAATACTTCATTATTGGCTTTCAATATTTCCTCTGAAGTAGGAAATGCATGTAGTATTTTCAAAGAAACATCCGAATATAAGTTTCCAATAGCATTACTATATTCAGGAAAAACTTGATCTGAGAAACTGCCTGAAATTGTAATTTAGTTTGTACAAACATGCCTGTAATATTATCGTGCTGTCTCGTAAGATTACGTAAGTTCGCAAGTTGGATACTACGCTTTTTATAAGGCTCTAAATCCTCCTTATAATACAGCTCGCAGAGATGATTAGCATCAATGATATCTGTTTTTACCTTTCGTAAACTAGAACTTTTTGCTTTATAAGAGATGAGTGGGTTTACGATAATTATTAAATAGCCTTTATCCTCAAAATATTGAACAATTGGTGTGTGATAATGGCCTGTTGATTCCATAACAAGAGGGGGACGCTCTCCTGAAATATCTTCTAATCTAAAGTGACCATGTCATAATTTAGTCAGATAAGGAACACATAAAAAGACCGAATAGTGCTGTAACACTACTCGGTGAGTAAAAAAAATATCGCTTCAAAGGCGGTTAGTTCATCAGGGGTTGTAAACTGCTCTTATGCTTGGGGTGGTTTACTTTTTTGTTCTGAGAAAGTATATGAAAGGATGTTGGTTAGAAAAAACGTTTGATTAAATCCTTTTGAATTTGAACTCTTGATAAAATAGAGCCCAATTTAATGAAAATTTTTAATCAGTTGTTAATTTCATTTTTCTAAAGTAGATCTTGATTGTGTCATCCGTGTTGCTACGAAACAAGTAATTATGATAATTACTGATAAAATCAAAAATTCCTTATGTAATCCAAAGGCAATGGCTTCTTTTATGCTTTGTATATTTGAGTTTGAGAGTGAAGTATCATGGTTATTATTGAATATCTGACTAACATCTATGTGTGATGAATCTTGCTGTTTACTTAGATATTTTGTTGCTTGTGTCATAGAGATAGCTGTAAATACTGCAATTCCGATTGTTTGACCTAAACTCTGCATAAATCGAAAAGATGCAACTGATATTCCTCTTAATTTCCAATCAACTTCAGACTGGACCACTACTGTATATGTTGTGGTAGCGAATCCCATGCCTGCCCCAATGAAAGCTGTATAAATCATAAATAACCATATAGGAGTTTCTATTGAAGCTGATGACAACCCTATACAACCGATAAAAATAATAATCGAACCCAACAAAGTAATAAATCTAAAAGATTTTTTAGAGATCAGCCTGCCAGCTATAATGGAGCATAGTGGCCACATTATTGAGATTGGTATCATAACTAATCCTGATTCGGTTGCTCCACCACCATAAACGCCTTGAATCCATAAAGGAATATGAAATGTAATAACAATAAACACTGAGCCTAATAAGAATATAGCTAAGTTAGCCACTGTAATGGGGCGAATCGAAAAAAGTTGTAATGGAATAAGTGGCTCTGGGGATTTACGTTCAATAATAATAAAAAGAATGAAGCATATAATACTTACAGATAAGGTTAGTAGAGTAAACATTGATTCCCATGGCCGATTTAATATGTACAATAAAGAGATAATTGCAATGGTAAAAGTAATAATTCCTCCATAATCAATATATCGTTTTTTCTTTTCAAATATTTCATGTAGAGAAATAGACAATAAAAACATAGAAACTACCCCAAATGGAATGTTTAAATAAAATACCCATCGCCAAGAAACATAGTCGACTAAAATCCCCCCAACTAAAGGACCAACAATTCCTGCGATCCCCCATACACTACTGAGCCAACCTTGTACTTTTGCTCGTTGCTCAAAGGGATAAATATCTCCGATGATCGTAAAGGTTATACTGGATAAAGCACCAGCTCCCATGCCTTGAAGTGCTCGAAAAATAATAAGCTGTAACATGTTTTCAGATAAGCCACATAAAATAGACCCAATTAAAAATATTGTTATTCCTATATTAAACATCATTTTGCGACCAAATAAATCCGCTAACTTTCCGTATATCGGAGTAGTGATTAATAGGGTCATTAGATAGGCTGAAACAACCCAGCTCATCATTTCTATACCACCTAAATCACCTACCATTTTCGGCATCGCGGTTCCTACGATAGTACCCTCAATTGCAGATAAAAAAGTGGCAATGAAAATAGCCACCGTAACATTTCTTGTATTCGTCTTTCTATTCATTAATGCCCTCCTTAATTATTCCTCATGGTTTAAATGTTGAACAAGTTTGCTTAAGATGCTAGATAAACTTTCTAATTCTTCGTCAGTTAAAACTGAAAATGAATTTCGGTTACTTTCTTCACATAATGGTTTGATTTGTCTCATAGTATCCTTTCCTTTTGAAGTCAATCTTGCTCGGGTAATCCGTCGATCTTCAGCGTCTGGAAATGTCTCGAGATACTCCCCATTTTGTAAACGTTCGACAAGCCCAGTAATTGTTTGTTTCGTAACTAATGTATCTAAGCGAAGATCTTTTAGAGTTACTTCTTCTTCGCGCAGAATGGTCCCCAAAATCATCCATTGTTGTGCTCGTTTTAAACCAACTTGTTGTGCCAATCCGCCTCCAATTCTTCTAAGTAAACTAGATGCTCGAAAAACGTCTAACATAATGTCCAAATACATTTCATCTCGATCTTTTTTCATATCTTACCCTCCATAAAGTCAATATATTGACAATTGGATTGTAGCAAAGTATGAAAAAATAGTCAATAAACGTACTATCAATATACGAACTAATAAATCGTTTTGTAATACTTAATTAATACACAGATAAATTTTCCTTGTTGAATTAAACCAGCTAATAGATTGTCAATAATAATCTTTTAAATTAATAAACACTTCATGCTATATTGAAAAGCGCAACCCAAATAACCTTCCGAATTCAATTGGAAGGTTTTTGTTGTATTTGAAAATGCTGTTACTAAGTGGTTTCTTGGAACGGTGTTTTCGTTTTTAAAATCGCATAAATCCAATGTAAAAGCTTATTTGCACAAGCAATAATGGCTACTTTATATGGCTTTCCTTCCTCACGTTTTAAATCGTAGAAGGCTCGTAATCGTTTATTTCGTGCGATAGTTTCAGGTGTTGTTTTCTTTTTCCGACTATCTCGAATAGAACAACGAACAGCTGTATAAAGCATGTGGCGAAGCCGAGCCGCGTTTAGTAATGTGATTTTTCGTGCCTTTAAAGCGACCGGATTCAAACACACTGGGATCTAGTCCTGCAAATGCTACTAATTTTTTCGGATGATTAAACCGATCAATTTCTCCGATTTCTGAAATAATCGTTGCAGCGATTTTTTCACCAATACCGGGAATTGATTGGAGTAATTCATATTCTTCAAGTTGTGCCGCTAACTCATCAATCTCACGCTCCAACGTAGAAAGTTGTTGGTGGTACACTTGAAGTAAATCAATATAGATATTCAAACTGACTAGAAGACTTTGATAAAGAGTTGATTGAAATGGATTGCGTTCTGCAGCTCCGATTAATTTTTCCGATCTTTCAAGCGCCCAAAACTCCTTTATACTCTGGGAATATTTGATCTAATACGGCTTGAAATTGAAGCTTTGTTTGAATCATAATTCCCGTCATATTTTCATGTTGCCATGTTAGATGCCGAAGGTTTAATAATTGAACACCACGCTTTTTCTGAGGCGCTAAATCCTCTTTGTAATACAGTTCGCCTAAGTGATAAGCATCAATGGCATCTGTTTTGGTTTTTCGCAAGCTAGAACTTTTTGCTCGGTAAGATACCAGTGGATTTACGATAATGGCAATGTATTCTCTTGCTTCTAAAAACTGTACAATTGGGGCATGATAGTGACCTGTTGATTCCAAAACAACAGGTGGCTTCATTCCTGTTTGACGCTCTAAATCTAATAAATAAGAGTGTAACTCTTCCAATCCATCCACCGTATGATCAACTTTCACGCTGCTTTTATAGGGCATTTTTTTATCCAAGAACATTTGAACCTGACTTTCACCTTTTGCGACATCCAGACCAACTACTGGATTCATAGTTTATCTCCTCCTCAGGTAGTGTATTGACCGGTAACCTCTATCTAGCTTGTTATTCATATCTTCGCTTGTTATACGAGATCGTAATGTCCCAACCAGCCTAATCATGTGTTAACAAGTAGAGGGCGAACAGTTTAGTTGTCGGGATCTAGTCCCACGGGTGCTTCCGTTCGACCCCGGCTACTATCAATCTATAAATTGAATAAAAAATAGTCAACCAGATTTCTCTGGTTGAACTTTTTTTATTTAGATTTAATCTATCAGTAGCCAGGGTAGAATGTACGGAGTGGAGGCTGGACGCCCTCAGGAAAGCGCCCCGCTGGAACGGAAATCAACCCCACGTTATGGTGATGAGATAATTGCGATATAGTCGGATTGAAATTTTTTATAAATAATTGTTATGAAATTGAATCATTGATGATGTTAATAAAAGTATTAAAGGTCGAAGAGGTATTTTGTTCATTTTTTCTTGTGCAAAGATAAATAGGACGCTGAATATCGATGTCTTTTATAAAAACTTGAGCTACTTGCTGACGTTGAATAAAGCTAGAAGCTGCTATGGACGGAGCTAACATCGTACCATATCCAGCTGCAATGGCGTGAATGGATTCATTGATGCCGTCCAATTGAAGCCCTACTCGTGGTGGTGGGATTTTATGAACTTTACATAAAGCGTTTAAATATTCTTTTGTAGAGCTACCATCTTCTCGTGAAACAAATGGCTGCTGCATTAATTCCGCTAATGTCACTTTCTGATCTGCCAACGGATGACTGTAGGGGACGATAAACCAATAATCGAGATTCATGAGAAATTGATAATTAATATCTGGATGATGGCCATCCTCTTTTACGATAAATGCCATATCAACCTTATAGTGAAGTAATTCTTCAATAACCTGCTGGGAATTAGCCGTTTTTATGTGGATATGAGTAGTCGGATAGACTTGTTTATACTTTGCGAGCCATTTCGGTAGTAAAAAATGGGATGGAACATGGGTAGAAGCAATTTGTAATTCTTCATTACCTGTGTTTTTTAATTGTTCCAGCTTATTTTCGATATCCATTTCTAAATCAAATAACCGTCGTGCCTGTTTAAATAAATATTCTCCGTTTGATGTTAAGGTAATTCCTCGACCTTTAGATTCTAAAAGAGTTAGGCCAAGTTCTTTTTCTAAATTTCTCATTTGAATGGTAACGGCAGGTTGACTAATCATTAGAGCTTGCGCGGCCTTCGAAACACTATTGAGCTCGGCAACTTTTGTGAATAATCTAAGAGCATGTAAATTCATTATGTATCCCTCCTTATATAAGAATTTTTTATCCTTTTATATAAATTATATATTAGATTTATTAATTTTCACTCTGTATCCTTTAATTATAAGAAGTTTTTAGGGGGTGGGGACAAGATGAATCGACAGCACATCGGGATTTTATTTGGTGGGGTGCTATTACTTGTAGTGGCTATGGGGATTAGCCGCTTTGCATTCACGCCAATTTTGCCATTTATGCGTCATGATGTCGGGTTTTCGTTTGAAGTTGCAGGATTTTTAGCGTCGAGTAATTATATTGGCTATTTCATTGGTGCATTATGGGCAGGGTTTATTAATCGCCAAAAGAAGAACTTTTTATTGTTAAGTGTTGTCTTGAATGTCCTTTCTGTTGTTCTTATGGGAATCATTGGAATATATAGTGTTTGGCTTGTGCTTCGTTTAATTGCGGGCATTACAGGGGGACTGATTTTTGTATTAACATGTAGTATTATTATGGATTATTTAGCAAAGCATTCACTCACAAAATGGTCAGGCTATTTATTTGGCGGTATTGGATTAGGAATTGCTATTTCAGGTTTATTAGTCCCTGCTATTGAAGAGCGTTTTGCTTGGCAAGGTACATGGATTGGCTTAGGGATTGTATCTGCTGTTTTATTAGTGGTGACATATATACTTTGGAGAGGCTTGCATGTACAAGATAGTGTGAAAACTGCTAAATCCTCTGATGCAAAAATGACAAAGGGCTTTATGCCATGGTTAATTGTCGCATATGGTTTTGAGGGATTAGGCTATATTATTACAGGCACTTTTTTAGTCGATATCATTCACAATATTCCTTCACTACAAGCATACTCTTCGTATAGCTGGGTCATTGTTGGGGTAGCGGCTATCCCGTCAGCACCTGTTTGGACTGTATTATTAGAAAAATTCTCTGCCATCAAAATTTTGTTTGTTGCTTATGTATTGCAAGTAGTAGGCATCTTGTTGCCAGTATTTTCACAAACAGTATGGAGCGTATTATTATCTTCATTTTTATTTGGCTTAACATTTGTAGGTATCGTGACGTTAACGACCTCCTATGCACGTCAGCTATTCCCAACGCAAAGCGGCCTAGTCGTATCATTGTTAACAACGTTTTATGCTTTTGGTCAAATTATCGGACCGATCATCGCGGGTCAGCTTGTGGCGGTTTATAGTAGTTATAAGGCAGCGCTTGTCTTTGCAGGAGTTATTGTATTTTTTGCGTTAATTATCATGTTAAGTGGAAGATGGATCACAGTTAAACGACAGGTCTCTTTAGACGATGCATTACCTATCAAAGCTCAATCTAACCCTTAAATAATAAAAGCCAGAAACCTCATTGGGAATTTCTGGATTTTATTTTACTTAAAGATGGCGTGCCTCAATCTAAATGATATAAAAAAATAAAATAAAAGTCTATAACTTTTTGGGAATATATGAAAAAATAGTAATGTGCACAAGGGACGTAACGTTACGATTCTATACAGAGATGAGGGAAATATATGGCAAGAACAGTACCGACAGAAGAGGCTATTAAACGCTGGGATCAACATGCAGAAAGGTTTACAGCAAACTACGATGAACATGGTGGCATACACCGTGAAGTATTATTAAATCCAGCCATTTTTTCATTATTAGAAGAGGTGAAAGGAAAAAGGCTACTAGATGCAGGGTGCGGAGAAGGCTATTTAAGTAGAATACTTGCTCATAAAGGGGCTATTGTCACAGCAGTTGATTATTCAGAAAAGATGCTAGAAATTGCTAGAGAAAGAACACATGAGGAAGTTCCGATACAATATAAACATGGAAATTGCGAAAAACTAGATTTTTTAGCAAATGAACAGTTCGATTGTATTGTTTCCAATATGGTCATTCAAGATCTAGAGGATTATAAGGCAGCTTTAAGTGAAATGTATCGTCTTTTAAAACCTAATAGTACTTTCATCTTTTCTATTCTTCACCCGTGCTTTGTTACGCCGAATAGTGGATGGATAAGAAATGAGCGGCTTGACCAACAGTATTGGAAGGTTCAGCGTTATTTTTATGAAGGGGTATACGATCAAAAGCTTCCGCTAGATTCCGATGAAAAAATTGTATTTTATCACCGAACATTAACGAGCTATATGAAAGCAATTATTCAAGCAGGCTTTTCTATAGAGGACGTTATCGAACCAATGCCTTCAAAAGAGATGCTAATAAAGTATCCACAATTCGAGGAAGATTTGTGTGCAGATTTTATCGTATTTAAATTAAGAAAATAAAGGAGGCGAGCATGTGCGTATATTTCATGTGAGTGAGGAAAACGATATTACCGTATTTCATCCCCGATTACCTGATCGACTAGATTTAAATCCAGAGAAAGGGCTAATATGGGCAATTAACGATACATGTTTGCCTATTTATTTAACCCCTAGAAATTGTCCACGAGTTTGCTATCATATTGGTGTCGATACAACCGAACGGGATAAAAGAACCTATATAGCATCTGCATCATGTTCGCATGTTGTCGTAATTGAAAGCAAGTGGTTTGAGACGATGAAAAATACGAAACTTTACTTATATGAGTTTGATAGTAATGGATTTACGCTACAAGATAAAAATGCTGGTTATTATACGAGTGAAACAACACAATATCCTATAGCCAAATTTGAACTAGAAAATTTATTTGAGGAAATGTTTAAACGTAATGTTGAATTACGTGTAGTCGATAGTTTGTGGAACATCTATGATGAAATTCAAAAAACAACCTTGAATTGGTCGATGTGCAGAATGCGATTTGCACTACCAAGATAATAATTAACCAAGCCTCGTATACGCCACTATCGCGTGTACGAGGTCTTGTTTTACTTAGACAGTAATAGTTTGTACGAATGGGGTACTCGTAATGTCAATTAATTCACTATCTTTATATGTAAATATATATTCATAGTTGGTTGTTTCATCTAGCATTTTTGGTAAGTAATGTTTTAAATCGGCTATTCCTACATTTTCGGGATGAAAAATCCACGATAAATCTTTCCAATCTAAAATACCCTCCGCGACTTTAATCGGTGTCACATATGGATAAGATTCTGGCAATTCAGCAATAAAAGCATACATACAGCCAAAGTCGGTTGTTCCATCCGTCCATGATATTTTTCCTTTGAATGTAATATCGTTCAGTACGATGCCCGTTTCTTCTTTAATTTCTCGTAATGCACCAGCAAGTGGCGTTTCATTTTTCTCAATCTTTCCGCCAACCCCATTCCAAGCTCCCATCCAATGAGGGAAATCCCTATTTAGCAATAATATTTGGTCACCCTTTTTAAGAAAACAAATTGTAAACTCAACCAAGTCTTTTTCCTCCTTTTTAAATGATAGAATGAATTCATAAAAGAATTTTAGATAATGAAATAGTAGCACAACCCAGTGAAAGGGTGTGGTCCTACTAATAATAAACAACAGTTTTAAAATATCAATATTACTCATTAAAAAAGAATAAAGTATGTTAAGTAAGTATTAGCATTGTAATAGCTGTTGACACACTCTTTTAATGAGCTAAAGTTTTCCTAATACGATATTACTTAAATGAGGTGTGCATATGATATTAATAAGTGCTTGCTTAGCGGGATTAGGTACGATATAACGGAACAGATAGTTTAGATGAAAGAATTCAAAAGCTTGTGTTAGAAAATAAGGCGTTAACAGTATGCCCTGAACTTATGGGAGGTTTAGAGCTACATGCGTGGTGGTTTACAGTCCGTGATTCCGTTATTCGTCAGCGATATGTTTCCTCACCTGCGCTACATGTCTCTGAAAATCGACTAAATCGTGAATTTACTGCAAGCAACCCAATGAAAAGTGGGTAACAGATGTGACGGAATTCAAATTAGGAAATGGAAAGAAAGCTTATTTAAGCGCCATTCTAGATCTTTATGATGGCTCTATAATCAGTTATGTATTGGGATATTCAAATAATAATGAATTGGTATTTAAGACATTTGATTTAGCAACACTTACTTTAAAAGACGGAGAACGACCGTTACTTCATAGTGATCGTGGCTATCAATACACATCACACGAATTTAAAAGTAGGATAGATGGAGCAGAGATGATTCATAGCATGTCCCGGGTTGGCAAATGTATAGATAACGGACCCATGGAATCATATTGGAGAACATTGAAATGTGAAAAGTATTATTTACATAAGTGCGAAACATTTGAAGCGTTACAATAAGCTATCGAGGATTAAATCCAGTTTTACAATAAGGATAGATACCAAGAAAGATTAAACGGCTTAAGCCCATTAGAATACAGGGCTCAAGCCGCTTAAAAGCTTTTTATTATTTCCACTGTCTACTTGACAGGGAGCAGTTCACTAAGTAGAATGGGACATTTTTATTCAACAAGCAAAATTCGCGGTGAGGTTTTGGCGATGATTTTTGTCGATACCAAGCAACCAAGACAAGCTGACACAACACTTAAGAGAGATAATCCGATAGTTGATGGCCAATTTATTACAAGGGGTAATTCTAGTATGCCATATTCTACAAGAATACTTTTTAAAGCTACGGGTATTACTTTCACACCGATAAAAATCCCAAATATAGTCCCTAGTGCTGAAAGAAACAGAATTCCTGATGTAATCGACCATCTAATAGTATTTGAGGTCATACCAATAGATTTAAAAATTCCGTAAGTTCCGCTTTCTTTTCTTACATTTATTCTAGAAACACTAAAAATAATGATGAATGTTACAGTGATAAATAAAATTCCGATAACAGATAATGGGAATATTAAAACAGCGACCACTACTTTAAAGACATCATCTAATAATGTTTGTTGTGTGTCAACTTTGACAGAGCTTTTAAACTTATTATTTAAATCATCAACGATTTGATCTGATAATGTCTCATCTACCAAATTGATCATACTTTGTTTTGAAGCAGAATAGGTAGCATTATAAACTTTGATAACATCATCGGTAATTCTCGCTGAATTAGACATATTTGCTATCGATTGATAGATACCAGTAACAATCAAATGATGCTGCTTGCCTTCGATATAGACTTCTACAATGTCCCCTAGATTTTTATGTAAAGCCTTCGCTACATTAAGGCCAATGGCTATTTCATTTTTATTTACAGGATTACGGCCAGAAATTGTCTCGTATCCAGCATCATCAAAACTACCTTCAAGAGTATCGATTTTAATATTTAACGGTTGATTTGGTTCATTAGGGAGAACTCCTGTAAATTGATCTAGCCAAGCGTGATTTTTAATGCGTTCATCTGAGTGTAAAAATTGTTCAAACTGTTGTTTTGAAAATGTTGCTTCATTAGAAACAGTTACGACAACATGTGATGAATCGTAACCAAATGCTGGTGTGTTTTGCTTGATGGAAATAAAGCTATTAAGCATGACTGCACTAAACACTAAAATAGCAGAAGTAATGGCTGTAAGAACAATAATAAGAATGGAACTTTTCGTATTTTTGGTGATGTTTTTAATACCAATTTGAAGTTGAATCGGCAAACTAACAAAATTAGAAAGGAGATTAGAGTTATTTAAACGCCGATTCAATTTACTGTTTGCAAATTCTGACATACCGTATTTAATTGCCTGTACAGGTTCAACGTGGCGTGTTTTGTTTGAGTAAATGAACGCAGTAAGGATAACAATGACAAGGATTATGACAGCAAGTAGCATGGTGATTCTAAAATCTTGAATAATCGTTAAATGTTTACCAGACTTTAAATAAGATAAAGAGCTTTCTATAATCACTCTGGAAAGGATTGTACTGGCAATAAGGCCAGGAATAATCGAGACCACGGATAATAATGCAAATTGTAAAACATAGGTCGCACTAATTTTTCGAGAAGTAAGTCCGAGAGATTTAATGACACCAATCGTTTTATAGTTCGTTAAAATGGCATCTGAAATACTAAAACCAATAATAAACAATGAAATGAACAACATTGCTACACCAAAAGCGATCATGATAAAGCCGATAATTTTATTAATAATTAAATAAAACGAATAGAGATCCACGTATTCCATTTTTGATTCAAGGTAGGGGCCGTTTAAAAATTTTTCGAATTCTATCCAATAGTTTGCACTTTGCTGATAATCATCAAAGCGAAGAGCCATCATATATTGTTCAGACCCTATCATCGTATCAAACTGTTTATGATAGTCAGAGTCGTTCATCCAAATACGAGCATTATTTGAAAAGGGTCCACCATATGGCAAATCTACAACTATTCCAGAAACGCTTAATGAAAAAGCTTTCTCGCCGGTGTTAAATTCAATAGCATCTCCAAGTGAAATATTCGAAGTAGAAGCCATCGATGTTGGAATCCAAATCGTTCCCTCAGTAGGATAGTTCTGATTTTCCCCCTCTGAAAATAGTAATCGATCAATAGTAAAGGGCGCTTTTGGTGTATTCATCATGTATAAGAGATTTTGCGTTTCTACACCATTCGCTGTGAAGCCAGATAAATTTCTATAAGGAATGAGATTCGAGGCAGTAACTCCGTGTTGCTCTTGCCACCAATTGTTGACAGTGATTGGATTATGAATATCCTTACCCATCGTTAAAATTTGATGAGCCCCATTAGAATCATGATGTATTTTTTCAATAATATTGTTCGTATTCATAATAATTGTTACAGATGTAGCTAATAAAAGGGTGGATAGCATAATTAGGATTGCTAATAGTACATTTTGGAGTTTCCTTTTCTTAATATGTGCAAAGCAAAGAGTAATAATTGCGCGCATTTCTTACGCCTTTCCCGCAACATATGAGAAGATAATATGTTCACGCTCTTGTATGCTAGCATCATCGTATTGATCGAAGTTTAAAATACCTCCAATTTTTCCATCCTGAATGATAATAAGCCGATTAGCACGACAGGCAGCTTTTATATCATGCGTAATCATTACTACAGACTGACCTTTTTTGTTTAAATTCGTTAAAATATCTAGGACCGCTACTCCTTGATCGTAATTTAAACTACCCGTTGGTTCATCTGCAAATAGAATCTCTGGGTCATTGACTAATGCTCTAGCAATAGCAGCTCTTTGTTGCTGTCCACCAGAGGTTTGCGAAGGTAATCGATTCCGTTGCTCCTCAATTCCCATTTTATTTAATAGCATCTCCGCTTTTTTTATCACATCTTTTTTAGGATATTTTGCAATGTACCCTGGGAGGGTGATGTTTTCTAGCAATGTCATATCCGGAACGAGATTACTACTTTGATAAATATAACCAATTTTTTTAGAACGAAATGTAGCTAACTGCTGTTCAGTAAATGTATCCAGCCTTACTCCATGAAAATAAACTTCTCCAGCCGTAATAGAGTCAAGACCACTTAAAAGATAAAGCAGCGTCGATTTACCTGAACCAGAGTTCCCCATAATGACAGTAAAATCTCCTTTATATATTTCGATATTAATATTTTTTATTGCATGAAATTGCTCACTACCTGTGGAATATGTCTTACATAGATTTTGAGCATGAATAAGTACCTCTTTATCCACGAGAATACCTCCTTCAAATGTATTACTTTTAGTGTAAGGGGGAATTATTATAAGGTCCTTATTAAATTATTAATAAATTCTTACAACATATTAGTAGATTTGAAAATCATAATTTATAGCTGTAAAAGTAGGTCGGTGGAGATCTTATAAACAGTGGATATAACATAGTGAAATTTTATATAAAGACAAAAATAAGCTTTGGATATAAAATGTTGTCCAAAGCTCATTTATAAATTATTTTGTCGTTACCTGCTCAATTTTTAATCCGAAAATTTGAGGGGGTTCAATTTTGTTCATTTGTAAATATGTAGAGATTTGTCCACGATGATGGGTTTCGTGTTCGGGAATCGACATAAGTATTCTCCAAGCACTTACTTCATGACCATGAAGGGTTAAAACCTTTTTTAACAACACATCGTTACCAATTTTCAAAAGCCCCTCTGTTAATTTAGCTTGACATGACTCTAAATAATTTGAAATATCCTCAATGGAAGCCCCTTTACTAATATCATGTCCTGCATAAGTCCACGAGCCGTGTTCAAAAATACCGAGAAACATTAAACGAGATGATGCGATATGTCGCAATAAATCACCTAAAGAAAATTTATCTTCAGAGGGCCTCCATTCTAAAAGTTCACTAGGTATTGCCTTCATATATTGCATCGTTCGTTTATGAACACCATCTAAATATTTTACATATTCCCCTATGTCATGAATCATGTCTTCACTCTCCAATTTTTTTCTGACTTTCATTACTTATATTCTTAATTTTTCGAAATAATCCTCTAGAGAAATTTAAGTAATAGGAAGTGTTAACGTAAATGTTGTTCCTACATTTTGCTTACTGTTAAAAGAAATCGAACCATTATGTGCTTCCATAATATGCTTGCAAATAGATAATCCGAGTCCTGCCCCTTCATTTTTCACTGCAGTCTCACCTGTAGCCTGAATACCTCTGAAATAGCGTTCAAAAATAAAAGGCATATCCTCAGGAAGCATTCCATTACCAGTATCTATGACATTAATGTATAGTAATTGGCGTTCAACATTAATAGAAACGGTTATTGAATCACCTTTAGTAGTATGCTTTAGTGCGTTCGTAATAAGGTTTGAAAGTACTTGCTCTAGTCGATGCTTATCTACTTGAATAAGAACATTAGGGATATATTCTGGCTCGATAAAATGAATGCCAGTCGTTTGGACATAATGACGAATTGGATGAAATATATTCGTAAAGACATCTTTGCTATATTGCTCTGTTAAGTTAACTGGGATATGTCCAAGATCCTTCAACGTGTGAATAAATAAATCATCAATTAACCGAGACATTTTTTCTGTATTTGTCTGCATGATTTGAATATATGACATAAGCGAATCCATGTCTGGACAAATTCCGTCAGAAATAGCATCTAAATAAGCTTTTATGGTTGTTAGAGGTGTTCTTACTTCATGCGAAATACTAGATATAAGCTTTTTTTGGTTTTGTTCTTGCTCATCTCGTTGTATCGTAAGATTTTTTATTTCCAAGCGCATTTGATCAAACACTGCATACAATTCACCGATTTCATCTGCCCGCGAATATCCAGTTTTCTGTTCATAATTACCTTTGATAATTTCTTCGGAATTTTTTTTCAAATGATTTAAAGGCAGTAAAATCTCCTTTTTAGACTTTCTTACAATGTACAAGGCAAGTCCTAAAATTAAAATACATAATAAACCACTTATGAATAAAATGATAAAATTGCTAATACTAGACTGTTCTACGGGTAAGAGTACATCTTTATCAATGGTGAAAATAGCGTTCCCTAGTTGTTCATTCGTCTGATTAATTATAGGAAAGGCAATTTTAATAATCCCCGGTTGTTGCTGAGATGTAAATAAATCATAATGTAAATCCTCTTCTAAGTTGATAAACTGTGAAGGGTCTCCCTCGATTGAATTAAAAATAACTTTCCCATCTAATTGAACAACTGTAATATCTATTCCTTCGCTATTACTCATTTCTTGGAGGGAACTGTGTAAATTTGTATTTTGTTCGATACTTGTAAAATGATCTTCTATGTACAATAATAGTTCATTTACTGTTAAACGAATTTGATTGATAACGTATTCATTTTGAGGTTTCTCATTGCGATTTATATTTGTAAAAAATAATGTTAGGAAACAAATAAACAACACTAAAACACAGAGTAGTATCGCCCATAACCAACTCTTCATCCAATTTTTTAAATACATTGTGCTCTCCTACGAATAGTTTTGAGTAGTAAATTTATAGCCAACGCCCCAAACAGTTTGAATATAGACGGGACGAGATGGATCGTTTTCAACTTTTTCGCGTAGACGCCTAATGTAAACGGTTATCGTATTTTCATCACCATATGTGTCATAGCCCCAAACTGCATCAAGTAACTGATTTTTGGAGAAAACCTGATTACGGTTTTTCATTAGAAAAAATAGTAGCTCAAATTCTTTTGCAGATAGAGGAACATGCTTTTTATCACAGGAAAAAGTATACTCATTCTTATTGATTTCCATATGATCGATTCGAATTATATCCATCTGGCTCGCATTGTCCTGCAGCCATCGATCCTGTTTCCGTAAATGGGCGTTTATTCTAGCTACAAGCTCACTTAAGGAAAAAGGCTTTGTCATATAATCATCCGCACCGAATCCTAAACCAAGAACTTTATCAGTATCACTGCTGCGGGCACTTAAAATTAGTATAGCAACATTACTATTTTCACGAAATTGGCGACATAATTCGATTCCATCGCAATCAGGGAGAGAAAGGTCAAGAATGATAAAGTCAGGAGAGTTTTCTTTCATATAATGGATTGCCTCATGACCAGTTCCAGCGATATGAGGATCAAAATCGTTGACGCTTAAGTAGTCTTTTATGATATTTGCAATATCACCTTCATCTTCTACAATTAGCACTCTAGTTTTATGAACCATAAGAACTCTCCTTCTTTAGAAATTTATCTCCTTTTTCGATTTGAAAGGAGGAAGAACAACATGATGACGAAGGCCGAATAGGCGAAGATCCAAGTAAATTGCCGATAAAAACTGTTAGGAATTGATTTAATAGAGTCTTCTGAGCCCATCATTTCCAATGAAAGACGGACAGGGGGAAGTAACCAAATGAGCCCTTTGATCTGAAGAATTGTCTCTTTTAAAGTAGCAATAACGACAGACACAATTAAGATGCCAAGTACACCCCACCAAGTATTTTGCTTGTTTTTAACGAGTTCTCTCGTAAATATAGCTGAAAGTGCAATCGCTAGTACAGATAAACTAAAATGTGAGAGGAATCCTAGTAATTGATGTATAAATCTTGGTTTTTCTCCAAAGGCGCCAATAAGGGTAGGGTAGACTACTGATACAAAGCTTAAGAATAAACCAATAAGTACACAAAGAATAAAAATTCCTAAATTATAGTGTGTTCGACTTTTGGCATGAAGTGTTGTAATTACTTTTTGTCCTTCATCTTCCGCGTGAAATAGAGTAATTGTAAACCATCCCATTAGAAAAAATAGAATGATAGCTGTAAACGAATAACTATCTAAAATTGGATTTGGAACAAAAGTATAATTAACAACAAGACATAATATGAAAATTGAAAAAGGTGGAACGTATTGATAGGTTCTTAAATAATTAATAAATTGATAGCGTAATAAACTAGTCATATCGGCGTCTATTCTTCCTCATTAAAAATGGGTATAGAATTGTTCCTCCTTTTCATTGATCGGGATTAATTGTTTAATTGAGGATTTTTTGTGTAGTAGCTCTAATAATACTCGCTCTGTTTCCTCTGCCTTAATAATGGTGATGACCTCGTAACAACCATTGATTAAAAGATTTTGTTGTTGAATTTCAAGAATAGGTAGCATGTCATCCAATAAATTCACGCTTGTAATCTCAAAAATTAATTTATTTAATAATGTATGACTCTTATGTAATGCATCAGTTTGATTGACTTTGTTATTTTGAATAACAAGAACTGTATCAACAAGATATTGAAGTAATTTTGGTTCGTGACATGTTAAAACGATACTTAACCCTTTAGCCTTTAATATTGAAAGGGTTTCTTCTAAATCACTTTGGGCTTTAGGATCAAGTCCTGATAGTGGCTCATCTAAGATTAGCAGATCCGTGTCTTCAAGCATTGCCTGCATAATCATAACCTTTTGCTTCATCCCTTTAGAAAAGTTAACAATTCGAATGTTGCGAGCTTCCTGTAAATGAAATAATTCAAGTAACTCATTTATTTTTTGTTGTAGTTGGTTTTTGGTCATACCTCGAATACTACCCATATGATAAAGATATTCTTCAGGCGTAAACAAAATTTGTGAAGGGGTCACTTCTGGCACATAGCCAATTTTTAATGATTGTCGATGTTTCACAATAGAACCACTGTCAGCGTCAACTAATTCCGCAATAATCTTTAGAAGGGTACTCTTACCTGCTCCGTTCTTTCCTACAATAGCTATAATTTGATTAGCGTAAATAGAAAATGTAGCATTTTCTAAGATTTTTTTACCTCTATACTGTTTAGAGATGTTCTGTATTTCCATAATCGTATTCATCTTTACACACCTTTATTTTTAGGCTTTTTATTGTAAGTCATTTTCGTTTCGATATGTCCGTACACGAAATCCAAGACCATTATCTGTAAAATTAGTATAGATGAATAGTAGTACTTTTGCTAATGGAATTTTGGTGTAATTTTCTATTTTTGAATATTTGTGTTGTGTCTTCATAACGTGGGTTGATTTCTGTTCCAGGCTACTCGCTTTCCTGTGGGCGAGCGCCGAGCTGCTTCCTCCACTTGCGCGCGGAAAACATCTGTTGGCCCGAGACCATGGAGCGAGCAGATAGGGGAACGAAGGCTAAGAGCAACACGTCCTGTGATAACGCCTTCGTGACCAACAATCGGGCGCTGTCGCTGCGTTAGCACTACGCTATCGCGCAAAAGACATCTGCCGCTGTCGCTGCGTTAGCACTACGCTTTCGCGCAAAAAATATCTGCTGCCTCAAGCGGCTCATTGGACGCCCCCGGGAAGCTTTACTCTGTGCGAAAGCGAAGCGGCAGCTACAAAGCGTCCAGCCGGAACGGAAATCAGCGCCACGTTATGGTGATGTTCCTGGTTTATAAGAAAAAAGGTTCTGCCCATTTTTGAGCAGAACCGTTTAATTATAATGATCGATATTTTTTGAGACTTACAATATTTAATGTAATAAATACAAGAGCGAAGCAAGCAAGTATCGCTAAGTCGTCTAGAATTTCACTAAAGGTATATCCTTTATACATAACCCCATTCAACGCGTCAGCGGCATAGTATAGTGGCATAATTCGACCTATATTTTGTAGCCACACCACCATATTATCCAGTGGGAAAATACCTGAAAAGAAAATTTGCGGCACAATGACAAGCGGGATAAATTGCATCATTTGAAACTCTGAAGCGGCAAAACTTGATAACAGAGCTCCTAATGATAATGAAACAAGTGCAACAACAATATTGATTAGTAGCACAAGCCAAATGGAGCCGACGTGTACTATATCAAGGACATAAACCCCGAATAGCACGATAATATTCGTTTGAATAAAAGCAAACAATCCATAACCGATCATATAACCAGCAACAATTTCAAAACGTTTAATCGGTGTCGCTAGTAAGCGTTCCAAAGTCCCTGAAGTTCGTTCTTTTAACAACGCTATACCTGTAATTAAAAAGACGAAAAAGAACACAAAGAAGCCTGTTAGCATCGGGCTAAAAATATCAAAAATAGCTGTATTTTCATCGCCATATACATAATCGGTCGTCAACTTCATCATGGCAGATTGTTCAGGCTGTAAAACCTGAGAAAGCTTCATCTTTAAAGCCTTAGCTGTTGAAGGATCATCATTTAATATTGTGAGCTTTAATTGAGTTTGCTGAAAAGCTAACCAGCCATCATATTTTTCATCTTTTAGACTGGCAATAGAAAAATCATTTTTTTCGATAACGTGAAAATCCGCATCTTCTAGCTTTTCAATTATCGATGCAGGACCATTTGATACGACTAGTGTCATGTCAGGTTCGTTACTATTAAAAACAAAATACATTAACGAAAGCACAAGAAGAGGGGCAAAAAATAATAAGCCAAGTGTACGTTTATCACGTATCATTTGCTGCATAATTCTAGTAACAATTGCGCCGATTCTCATAGTGCTTCACCTCCAGCCTTTAAAAACACTTCATCAAAATCCTTTGCCTGATAATGAGCTTTTAATTCATGAGGTGTACCATGCGCGATAATATGACCATTGCGTAGCATAGCTAGCTGATCACAGCGCTCTGCTTCATCCATTGCATGTGTCGTTACTAATATTGTTTTATGCTCATCATTTTTTAGACGAATTAACTCCTGCCAAATTTCTTTTTTCAATACGGGATCAATCCCAACAGTTGGCTCATCTAAAATCAACAACTGGGGATTTTGGATAAGGGCAATTGCAAGGGATAATCTCCGTTTCATCCCCCCAGAATAATTCAACACTTTACTATTTAAATCATCCGTTAAATGAACAAGGCTTGCAGCATAATTGACACGCTCCACACGTTCTTTTTTGGATAATCGATAAAGTTTAGCAAAAAAATGGAGATTCTCTTCACCGGTTAAATCCAAATACAGTGCATCAGATTGTGCCATATAACCGATATCTGTCAGTAATTGTTTATGGGGGACTGTATGATTTAACACTTGAATATGACCATTATCGGGCTTGATCATTCCCATAATCATTTTAATTAACGTCGTTTTCCCACAGCCTGAAGGGCCAAGTAAGCCAATAAGCTGTCCCTTAGGAATTTCTAAGGAAAGCGGGGCAATTACTTGTTTTTGGTGAAACTTTTTTTCTATGGAGTTTAATGAAATTGCATTGTTTCCCATATATCCAACTCTCCTTTACTGAACACAGTGTTGATACCTGAAATTTTAAGGCAGTGAATTGGGAATTACAATAAACAAATAACTAAAAAGTGTTAAGTGATTTTGGATTTCAACATTTTCGAGCTGGATGTAATCTGATTGCCTAATCCAAACAATTCGATGAGTAATATTGCAGTTTTTAACAACTAAGAATGTTTACCGCTTAAAAATTAAAAAAAATAACTATTTTACTAAATTAGATTGTTGGAAATTAATAAAAAAGACCCGATAAATAAGGTAAATGCTGTAATAACTACTACTTTTTGAACTTGTTGTAATTAATGAGGTAACCATCTAACAACATTGCTAAATACTAACGGAATAAAGTGATAATACAATGGGGGGTTCTAAATGTCTATTCACGATATCATGAATTTTGAAACGAAACGAGCTATAAAACTTGCATTACTTGTACAAATAGAGAAAGTAGGCTTTGAGCGAGTAACAGTAAAAAACCTAGCAATTACTGCAAACATTAATCGAGGAACTTTTTATCTACATTATAAAGATAAATTTGAAGTAATGGAGGATTTACAGCAGGAATTATTAAATGAACTAGAGAGCTATGTAAAAAACGTTCAACCGCTAGATGCTTTTCACTCGATAAAAATAGGCCAACTATATCAGCCATTTATTGCAGTATTTCAATTTATAAAAGAGCATGCAAGAGCTTTTCGAATTATTTTAGGAGAGCAGGGGAGCCCCGCCTTTAACAGGAGAAAGAAGAAAGTTTTTAGTAATCATATTTTGGATAGAATCTCTGTGATTCAAGAAGAAGGGCTTGACCCAGAGTTTCTACAATATTTTGAGGCTTTTTTAACTTCCGCGATTTTAGGTGTTATTCAAGAGTGGTTACGCAGTGAAGATGAGAATTTAAATGTGGAGGAGTTAGCCATGATTCATTTTAGGTTATTGCGCTTCCTTGGAAGTTTGGCATCTTAGCAGCAATGAGTTTTTATTTTCCTAATGTTAAGAATCTGGTTGCTACAAGAAAGCAAGCAGATTCTTAACATTAGCATTTACAAATGCAAATCACGTTTAACAAAAACACGAATAGCTAGCATATGGCATAGTAGCCCGATTACAAACAATGCTCCTAGCATCCAAATGGACGAGCTATTTTGAGTCATTAATTTTTCAGGTGCAAACAATGAATAAATGGTGAAGTACTTAAACTTTTCTAAAGAACCACCCATATTACTAAGCGCTTGAATTAAATAAAAAAGAATAGGAATCCCTGTACTATATGCATAAGAGGTTCTTAAATCTTTACTACTGCAGGATACTAAAAAGCAGTAGCCACTAATGGCAAAGTGTAAGAAAAAAAGACCGATATTTAATGTCAAAAAAGCGCTTAAATCCAGTTCGTTTGGGAATAGAATCCCTGAAAATAAGATGGCTATTAACGTTGTTACCGTGAGCAGTATAAAGATACTGGCAACCAAAAAAAATGCTTGCGTGAAGACAATTTTAAAACGTGTATTCGGTGTTGCAATTAAGTATGCCATGGAACCGTTATCGATATAGCCCATCATTAGTCTATTTGCCAACATAATAATAAAGACTAACGGCAAAACAAGTAATAAAAATCCATACAAATAAGTAGATAGAAATTCAATTAATGAATTGCCTATATTACTCATACCAAATGCTGACATCAATTCTGGCATTGTTTCGGTAAGCTTATTAAGAGTATTGCTCATTTCAGGGTTATACATATAGACAATACTAATAATATAGAGCATTAATACAGCGAGTATAATACTAAAAAGTTTAATAGTAGCTAGCATCTCATGTTTTACCAAAGTAAAATTCATGACTCTTTCCCTCCACTTTCGTAGTAATGCATGAATATATCTTCAAGTGATTGTGAAATGATATCGAGGTCATTAATTTTATAGTCTGCTAATGTATGCAGTAATGTTTGGACATTACCCTGAACTTTTATAATTGCCTGTGTTGACCCAATTTGTTCTATAGTATGTTGCTCGCCTAAAAAACGAGATAGTTCTTGCTCGCTTTGAAATTCAATTAAATACTTTTTAGATTTTCGCTTTTTTAAGTCGGCGATTGCTTCTGTTGCAACAATCTTGCCGGCATTAAGGATTGCTACACGGTCACAAGTTTTTTCAATTTCTTCAATCATATGAGAGGACATGAATATGGTCGTTCCTTTTTCTTTTTCAGTTAAAATAAAATCGATAAACTTTGTTTGTATAAGAGGATCTAATCCACTTGTCGGTTCATCTAGAATAACTATCTCTGGGTTATGCATAAATGCGCAGATGAGACCTACTTTTTGCTTCATACCCTTTGACATTTTCTTAATAAGCCCAGTAGCATTTAATTCAAAGTATTGCATGAGTTCATGAGCTCTTGTTAAATCATGTAACCCTCGCATTTGGGCAATAAATTTGATGAATTGTTGTCCAGTCATTTTATCGATAAATGCAATTTCGCCAGGTAAATAGCCTACGAATTTTTGAATTTCGGCTGTAGATTGGCGACAATCTAACCCTTTAATAAAACACTGACCTTGTGTCGGCTGTAAGAAGCCCATTAAGTGCCGAATTGTTGTAGATTTACCTGCACCATTGGGTCCTAGAAATCCGAACACTTCACCTTTTTCGATTTGTAAGTCCACATTCTGTACACTATAAAAATCTCCAAACTTTTTTGTTAGATTATTGACCTCAATCATTGCCATACAATTCACCCCTTCGACTGTTCTTTATAATGATTATAAAACTAATTTTTAAAAAATAAATTACTATACAATGCAACTCTAAACAGTGGGAGCTAAATAGCTGTGCGATAAAAAAAGAACATGAATGGCTTCTTAAAAAAGACTCCATCATGTTCTTCGCCCAATGATGACAATTTTACATGTACCAACAGCTTGAAGATATTTATTCGCCATAATAATTATTCAGTGCTACTTCTAAACGTTCTTCTAGGTGCTTCGAAATATAACCTAACACAAATTGTTCTTTTTCCATCTCAATTTGAGAGGGACGAAAAAGTTTTCTGAAATAGCCTGCATTATTCTCTATAGAATATTGCTGTAATGCTTCTGTCCGTAATGTCGACACAATTTCATTTTCAATATGACGCTCACGAATTTTTTGCACAATATCCTTCACACTATGTTCTTGGAGTTCTGAAATTTGTTTTTGTAAATTTTCGTTTTCTAGCTTAAGCTCAGCTGTTTCTTTTTGAATTTCTTCTACTTGAAGATCCGATTCAGAGGATACTAATTGAATTTTTTGTGCGAGAAAATCTTGATTGATCGTCACTTGTAGGGTGCCATGTTCTTCGTCGGGAAGAATATTAAATAGCCCAGTTTGTATCATTTGCTGAAGAACATTTCCAAGAACATCAACCTTGTTCGCTAAATCATCAGTACCCATAGTTGTTGCAGTTATTTGGTGTTTGATGTGTTGACCATTGTCATCAATTCCTAGTAAAAGCTTTAAGCCTTTCACGCGGTGTTCATCTTTTAGCAGTAAAATCATGCGAAGTCTTAAGATGGCAGGAAGGTTCAAACGAATATTTGTATTTGGGCTATTCGTAGCATTATTAAAAATATACTGTTCGAAGGGTTTAATATAATAGCGAAGCATCGCATCCGTTATTTCAAACCAGCTGGCGACTTCTGAAGTAGAATAATAATTTGTTTCCTCAATATGCGCTAAATAGCCGTCATTATAAAGTATTTCTTCTGAAGGTGTATTTTGTATTACGACAAACAATGGGTCATGTTGTACCATTCCGAGTACCAATTCTTTTGCATTATTTAGTTTAAGCATCCTTTCACACCCCACTTATTTTTCCGTATCAATTATTCCTTATATAGGTTTCTATTCTACTGGAAGCAATTGTATGACAATTTTGTAAAGGAAATAATTATTAGAACCAATGACCTAACAATCTTTTTTGGTCTCTTAAGAAAAATTTAAGAAATCTCCTCGGAAATCTTTAAGAAATGCTCTTTATATTAAAAGTATTCAAATAATACTTTGATCGGGGAGAAAATTTATGTTAACGTTCCTTACTGAATTTTTAAAACATCCAAAAACGATAGGTGCAATTTCACCTAGTTCTAAAAAATTAGCCAAAAAAATGGTCGACCAAATTTCTTTTAAAAATGCCCGATATATTGTTGAACTAGGTCCGGGTACGGGTTCATTTACGAAAGAATTAGTGAAAAGAAAAGAGCAGTCAACAAAGTTAATTCTTATTGAAAATAATAAAGTTTTTTGTGAAAAGCTTCGTGAACAATTTGAACATGAGCCGAGTATAATCGTAATACATGGATCAGCAGAGGATTTATGCGATTATATGTCAGCATTAAATATTAAAAAAATTGATTATGTCGTATCTGGATTACCTTTTACATCATTGAATCCTGCCATTTCATCACGTATTTTACAAAATGTAAAGGAGTGCTTAGAAGATGGAGAATTTATCACATTCCAATATTCACTTGTTAGAAAATCCTTTATCCAAAATTATTTTGAGGACATTTCACATGAAAAAGTATGGATTAACCTTCCGCCTGCCTATGTACTCAGCTGCAAACTTGGAAATGTGAGGGCTAGCTAATGGGATTACAAGATCTTCTATCATATATTGAGCAATACGGTTATTTTGCTTTATTTTTCAGCTTATGGCTAGGAATCGTTGGTATGCCCCTTCCGGATGAGATGATTGTTATGAGTGGTGGATTTTTATCATCGTTAGGAAAAATGAGTGTGTTGAAAGCTTTTGTACTAACTTATCTTGGCGCAGTTTCAGGACTTTCCTTAGGGTTTATTCTTGGAAAGGTGTTTGGTCATAAAATACTTGATAAATTGGTGAAAAAAAACAAGGCTAAATATTTATTACAGTCAAAAGAATTAATAGATAGGTATGGTCATTTTGCTTTAGTGATAAGCTATTTCATACCGATTGTGAGACATATACTTCCATATTTAGTAGGTATGAATAACATGTCATTTAAAAAATACGCTTTATATTACTACACAGCAGGCTTAGTTTGGACATCGATTTACTTTACACTTGGTTTGTTCTTCGGAAAACACATTGAAAGTATTTCCATGCTAGCAACGAAATATGGAATTTACTTTGGTGCTTTTGTCAGTATTGCAGGATGTTTTTATTATTTATATACACGAAAATTAAAGTCGGTATCAGAGTGATTTTATTATTTTTATATACGAAAAATAAAAAAATAGTTAAAATTAGGAAGTGTAATTATTGATAGGAAGTATATTATAGAAATAGGTTGATTTTCGTTACGACTGGGGACTCCTTGGGGATCAGCGATATAGGGGAACGAAGGTTAAAAGCATCACGTCCTGTGATAACGCCTTCATGACCAACATCAAATGTTATCTGCAGCGAAAGCAAAGCGGCAGCTACAAAGCACCCAGTTGGAACGGAATTCAACCACACGTTATGATTCAGATTAAGATATCTGATATTTTAATATAATTAGAAATTTGGTGGGATTAGATGACGAAAGAAACAATACTGATAGTTGATGATGAAAAAGAGATTAGAAATCTTATTGCTATTTATTTAAAAAATGAAGGTTACGATATCCTAGAAGCAAGTGATGGAGAGGAGGGCTTAAGTCTTTTAAAGAAACATAAAGTGCATTTAATTGTTCTAGATATTATGATGCCCAACGTGGATGGCATCGAAATGTGTATGAAGGTAAGGGAAACAGCTGAGATGCCCATTATTATGCTGTCAGCAAAGTCTCAAGATATGGATAAAATCGTTGGATTATCAATAGGGGCAGATGATTATGTAACAAAGCCCTTTAACCCTTTAGAGCTAATTGCACGCATAAAATCTCAACTTCGTAGATATATCAAAATGAATAGACTAGATAGTATGAACGAAAGTGAGATAGAGATTGGTGATCTGCGAATTAATACCGACACACATGAAGTTATCGTCAACAATGAAAAAGTAAAGCTTACACCAAGGGAGTTTTCTATTCTTGAATTACTTGCAAGAAATCAAGGCATAGTCATGAGCGCTGAGCAAATTTATGAAAAGGTTTGGAAGGAAGAGGCTATACAATCTGAAAATACGGTAATGGTACATATACGAAAAATTCGAGAAAGAATTGAGACAAATCCAAGAAATCCACAATATATAAAAACCGTATGGGGAGTAGGTTATAAAATTGAGAAAGATCATTAAGCCATTCCTTTTCTTATTAAACAAACTAAAAATGTTCATTGTAACTGCTATAACAAAAGTTCGTAGAAGCATTAGAATTCAATTATTGACGACTTTTATTCTTTGTGCATTTTTAGGTTTACTTGGAGCAAAAGCCGCACTTTCGTTTGCTTTGAATATCAACCCGGCAGTTAAGATTGATTATAGTCAAGGGATGCAGGAAATAAATGATCAAGCGCAGCGTGCCGCGGATCTAGCCAGCAATGAAAATAGTTTAGAAGCATTACAACAAATGATTGAATCAGAAAATCTAAAATTTGAAATGGAACAAAGTGCATTAAAAGTAATCGTTACCGATGAGAACGGAAAGGTTTTATACAAAACAAAGCAAGTAGAAGAGAAACAAATCAATTTGCATTATAAGATTCGGAATGTAATGGATTTTGCGATTAACCATCCACTCAATAATTATGAGGTACCAGCAATCGAGCAATTGAGGCAAGAATTCATTGCATTTTATCCTTTAACTATAGAAGATAAAAACTTATATTTGTTTGTCAGCGGTATTCCTGAGGGGATGGTTATCGCAAGTTCGAATGAGGGCCTTATCCCGTTATTTAGTGCAATTGTTGTTTTTACATTTTCATTCTTCTACATAACAAAACGAAAAATGAAACAAATCGAGGCGCTGGCTAAGGGGGTTATGGAAATCACAAAAGGAGATTTAACCTATCGCATTGAGAAAAAGGGGATAGATGAAATCGCTTTATTAACAGAGAATGTCAATCAAATGACCGAAGCTATAATGACAAATATAGAGATGGAACGAAAGATTGAAAAACAAAAAAATGAATTAATTACGAATGTTTCGCATGACTTACGAACACCACTTACTTCGATTATGGGTTATTTACGATTGATAAGAGATGAAAAGTACGACACAAAGGAGCAATATGATGAGTATTTAAAGATTGCTTTTTCAAAATCCGAACAGTTAAAGAACCTAATTGAAGATTTATTTGAATATACGAAGCTAACGAATGACAGCATTGTCCTTGGACGACAAGATATATGTATGAATGAGCTTCTCGATCAGTTGATTGAGGAGTTGATTCCGCAAGCGGAGGAAAACCATCGTACATTTATTAAAAATTTCACAGAGGAGCGGATTTTTGCTCCAGTGGACTCTGAAAAAATTGTTAGGGTCTTTGATAATTTATTAATGAATGCCATTAAATATAGTACAGGTGACGGTGAGATTTTTGTTTCTCTTGAAAGAAAAGAAAGTAATGTTCAAATCTGTGTTGCAAATGAAAGTAATGAATTTACATCCGAAGAGCTGATGAGCTTATTTGAGCGGTTTTATAAAAAAGATCAATCTAGAACAAGCGTAGCGGAAGGGTCAGGACTTGGACTTGCTATTGCAAAGAGTATTGTAGAACTACATGGTGGCAAAATCGACGCGAAGTATAAGGATGGTATGTTGCAGTTTATAATCGAATTGCCTGTTACAGTTTTATAAAAAAGAAAGGTAGCATTAGAGCAATGCTACCTTTCTTCATGGGCGAATTAGTTGCTCAATTGTGAGAATGTGATGGGTATTAGAGTCGGGGAGGCTCTTTTGTAAGTGCGTAAAAATATTTTTATCCTTAATAATAATTTGAATTTCTGTATAGCTATATTGTTTTTGGACTTCTTGAACATATTCTGTAATTTTCAATAAATGATGTGGGTTTTTTAATTCTACTTCTACAAAAAAGGGCAGTGTTAATTGATGTAAACTTAAGCAACCACGACGAATCCAAATCGCTTCATTGACGTAATAACGGATAGGTAATTGACGATTACTTGCGATAAATAAGTCCATTTATGTCTCCTTTTTTATATCATGATGTTAATAATAATGGATAGAACCGTCAAAATGATGGATAGAACCGTCAAAGTGACGGATAGAATCGACAAAGTGACGGATAGAGCCGTCAAAGTGATGGATAGAACCGTCAAAGTGACGGATAGAACCGTCAAAGTGACGGATAGAACCGTCAAAATGATGGATAGAACCGTCAAAGTGACGGATAGAACCGTCAAAATGATGGATAGAATCGACAAAGTGACGGATAGAATCGTTAAAGTGATGGATAGAACCGTCAAAGTGACGGATAGAATCGTCAAAGTGACGGATAGAACCGTCAAAGTGATGGATAGAACCGTCAAAGTGATGGATAGAACCGTCAAAATGATGGATAGGACCATCAAAGTGATGGATAGAACCGACAAAGTGACGGATAGGATCGTCAAAATGATGGATAGAGAACCCTCAAAGACAGATACGCATACATCAATCGTCTTTAGAAAATATTTTAACGCAATTGATTGTACTTCGTCATCTTGCAAGTTTATTGAAGAATTTCTTTTCTAATTACGTCAATACTATATGTTATATTTGCCTGTAAAAGGGGACATTTTGATGAAGGAAATGGTGCTATTTACATTATTGCTACTTTTTGCAGTTTGCTTAACGCCAATATTTGTTCACGCTAAGGAGAGCCTGGAAGAAGACTTAGTAAGTAGATTTATGCCAGTGAATGCGTCACTTATAAGCCCTGAAAATCCTTCCTCTACACGGCCAATTCAATTTTATGACTTTGACCACGATGGACAAAAAGAAATAATATTCACTTATAAAATTAAAGCAAAGGATTACTCTTCTCATTTTGGATCAATAGTGCTAAAAAAACACAATACAGATTGGCGAAAGATTTGGGAAACTAAAATGCAAGGAGTCGATTTGGATTTTTCTGGTTTGGTAGATATTACTGGTGATGGTACAAAAGAATATTTATTTTGTGTGACAATTGGAGCGGCAATGGGAAGCAATCTGGAAGTATTCCAATGGATCAATAACTCATTCCAAAAGATTGCTGAAGTTCCTTATCATAAAATGGACTTTGTAACTGGTGTTCAAAAAGTTGGTCTAGCAGTTTGGCAAATGTATATTGGTGATAGCTATTTAGTGGATGTATTAAAATGGAATGGTGAAAAGTTGATCTATAACGAAGAATTATATTCTAATTACTATCCGTTTATCGAAAAGTTTTATAAAGAAAAAATTTCAAATCTGGATGCCTGGTTTTATTGGTATTGCCTTGCAGATGCCCAAATCAAAGCAAATAAATTTGAAGAAGCATTTAAATCTATTCAAAAGGGGATTGCATTAGCTAAAAAATTATCAATGGAAGATGTAATCGAAGACTTTAATGATTTAACTGTAAGGCTGCAGAACAAGAGAAATTAAAAGACAGCTTTATAACAGATGGTTTCCTAAAAGAGCTGCATAACGTCACTAAATTCCTCATATGAAACTTTAGAGCTAGTATGATGTTCACTAATATGACACGCTCTAATGTTCAAAAACGCTAGACATATTTATGATAATGTCTAGTGTTTTTTATTAATATTTGTAAGTATATACATTTTAAGGGATTAAAAAGATGTGTAATAAGTTGGAAATAATAGAATAGGATGGAGTCTATCTATGAAATATTTTCTCTTTCGCAATAGTTGTATATTGCTATTAATGACGATTTTCCTAGTTCATACATATTACACGGATGCATCATTAACAGCTGCTTTTTTCATTTGTACGATCATTTTAGCTTTATATTTCATCACACCTCTTTTGAAAAAGTTGCGAATCATTAGTTACATTATGATTGTTCTAATTTTATTTTGTAGCGTATTCGTTTCACTTAATATAATGTATGTATTGCCGATTTTGGCTTTCTTTATAATGGAGGGCGCTTTTCTACTACAGGCAAAATTTTATTATATTCTTTTAGGCAGCTTGACTGTTATCGGCATGATTTTTGTCCTGTTGCAATGGTTGCCATTGTACGGGATGCTAATGCTTATTGCTCTTTCTGGATGTTCATTGGTGATGCGTCATTACATCCAAGCATACAGTGAAAAAAATATTTTGTACCAAGAATTATTAGGGCAATATCGTGCACTAAAACGTCTATCAGTTGAGCAAGATCAGCTTGTACGAGCAGAGGAGCGCACAAAAATTGCCCGTGATATACACGATTCAGTAGGTCATAATTTAACTGCGTTGCTTATGCAAGCAGAGATGATATCTATCCAGTATGGGCATGACGAGTTAGATGATATTAAGCAATTAGCACGTAAAAGTTTAAACGAAACAAGGTATGCGGTTCGACAGTTAAAATCGAGCGAGGCATATGGCATTTCATCGGTGCTACATTTAATTAGAAGACTAGAGATGGAAAGTCGTTTACATATTCGCTTTACTATTGAAAAGGGAGTGCTGTCATTACCCATTTCCAATAAGCAAAGCATAGTGCTTTATCGCGTTTTACAAGAATGTTTAACAAATGCAATGAAATATAGTGATTCAAAGGAAGTCGACATCATTTTAGGAAAAGATTCATTACAACAGATCAGCTTTCAAATAAAAAACAAATCAATAAAGCAAACACCGCTTGTTCATGGTTTTGGGTTAAAAAATATGACGGGAAGAATGCAGGAAATTGGCGGAGAGCTGCGCATATATAAAACGGAGCAACAATTTATTGTTGATGGATCTTTTCCGATGAAGGAGAGAGCTTGAATGAAAAAACGAATTTTACTAGTTGAAGATCAAACTATTGTACGAAATGGTCTGAAGATGATGATTGAACAAGATGAGACATTGCAAATAACAGCAGAAGCAAGTAATGGTCGGGAGGCTTTACTATTACTTGAGAAAGTATATGTTGATCTTGTGTTAATGGATATACGCATGCCAGAGATGAGTGGAATTGAGGCGACAAAGCATATGCGTAGTCATTTTCCGAATGTGAAAATACTGATTTTGACAACATTTGATGATGAAGAGTATGCCTATCAAACATTAAAAGATGGTGCAAGCGGCTTTCCTTGTTAAGTCGTCTGAGCCAGCAAAACTAATAGCGAGCATTCATAGTGTATTGGATGGGGGCATGGTCATTCAAGAAGATGTTACCGCTAAGCTAATGCCTAAGTTATTGCAACAAAGGACTACTAAAGTCTCAACAACACAGCTTTCTACGCTAACAGAGCGTGAATTAATGATTACTCAATTAATTGGGGAGGGTAAAACGAATAAAGAAATTGCGGATTCGTTATTTTTATCGGTCGGTACAGTGAAAAATCATCTTACCCATATTTTACAGAAACTTGCACTAAGAGACCGGACACAGTTAGCAATTTATGCTGTACGGAATGGAATTGTGTAAAGCATGGTATAAGCGTTTTTATGATATTTCATTTGGAAAACCTTACTCGTCCAGCAACAAATGACTTCAGTCATTGCTTTTTATGACGGAAGCTAGTCGTCTAGTCATTGTGCAACTGCTATTCTTTAGAGAAAGGGGGCCGTTGAATGATTGAAGTAGTTAATCTAACAAAAACATTTAAAAAAGTAAACGCTGTGGATGACGTGAGCCTATACATTGAGCCTGGCGAAATTGTAGGACTTCTTGAACCAAATGGCGCTGGTAAATCAACGACAATTGCGATGATGTCGACTTTGATTCAACCAACAACAGGTGATGTCTTATTACAGCATACAAGCATTTTAAAAAATCCAACTTCCTTACGAAAAGTATTAGGGGTTGTGCCGCAAGAAATTGCCTTGTATGAGGAAATGACAGCGCGTGAGAATTTGGAATTTTTCGGGGATGTCTACAAAATTCCACGTCTGAAATTGCAGGAACGGGTTCGTATAGTACTAGCGCAAATCGGACTCGAAAATGAGCAGAAAAAACTTGTCAAACATTATTCTGGCGGGATGAAAAGACGTTTAAATATTGGTGTTGCCCTACTGCATGAGCCTGAATATTTAATTATGGATGAGCCGACAGTGGGCATTGACCCGCAATCGAGAAAGTATATTTTAGAAACTGTGAAGAGGCTGAATAAAGAAGCGAATACAGCTATTATTTATACGAGTCACTACATGGAGGAAGTCGAGTATTTATGTGATCGCATTTATATTATGGATAAAGGGCATATAATTGCAGCTGGAAGAAAGGAAGAAATTAAGGCGATATTATCTTCAGAAAAAACGATTGTCTTAAAGCTAGAAAAGCATTCAAATGATTTTGTAGATGCACTTATGAAACAAGGGTTTTTATCGAATTTTCAAGTAAATGATGAAGATATTTCCTTTAGTGTAGCGAAAAATACGGATTTCCTTCCAATGTTATTGTTTAGTACGCTAAACCAATCGTACTATAACTTCAACTGTAAATTTAGTCAAAAAACACTGCACCTCCATCTGCTAGATATCTAACAATTGAGGTGCAGTTAGAACGATTTATTTACCTAGTACCTAGTATTTAGTGAATATCACGTTTTTTGAAGTTACCACCACGTACCTCTGAAACATCAGAAATAACTACGAAGGCTCCTTCATCAATATCTTTAATAATCGATACAAGTTTATTTTCTTCCATACGGTTAATGACACAATTTAATATATCAGTAGGTTCATTGGAGAAACCGCCACGCCCTTTTGTATATGTAACACCACGTCCTAATCGAGCTTGGATCGCATCACCAATTTCCTCTGATTTTGCGCTGACAACACGAACATCTTTGGATTTTTCTAAACCTGTTTGAATAATATCGATAACGTTTTTCGCAATATAGTACGTTAAAACTGAGTATAATGCGCTCTCTAAGCCAAAAATAAAGCTTGCCCCTAAGAAAATAAAGGCATTAATAAATAATATAATATCACCGACTGAAAACGGAATTTTACGTGATAGTAGCACGGCTAAAATCTCAGAGCCATCTAAAGCGCCACCGTTACGTAAGACAATCCCAATCCCAACACCTAGTAGCATACCACCAGATAAAACAATTAATAGTGGATCATTTGGACCTAAAATTGTTTTAACATCATGCATAAGCACTGTGGAAATAGATAGAGCTGCTATCCCAGCACTACTCATCAATGCAAAAGTTTTACCAATTTGTTTGTAGCCGATAAAAATAAACGGAATATTTAGTACAAAGAGGAGCGCACCTAACGGAATATCAAAGAGGTGTGCACCCATAATACTAATACCCGTCACGCCACCATCAATGACATCGTTCGGAATTAATACCGCTTCTAGTCCATATGCGGCAATGATGGCGCCAATTATAATCATGATAAATTTTCTTGTGTTTTCAACTGACTTTCTTCTTTTCATAAATCTTCTCCATTCTTTATGTAAAATACTACTTAAGGTTTTGGAATAATATTTATTGCTATTGTTTTTGTCTCAGTATCAGTCTCTTTACTTGAGTCGGCCATATTATAGTATTTATTTATTAAACCGTTTAATTCATTTTCAAATTTATTGAATTGATCATTTGTTAATGTTAAATCAATAAATGAAAAAGTTGCACAATCTGCAAGACTTTCTTCTTCATCAAGTGAATGTAAATAATTTTGATATTGAGATAGCAAAGTTAATTGATAGTAGGAAACATAATTTAATTTTTGTTTGATCGTTAGTTGTGCCCAATCATCCTCATTAAGCTTTTCTGCTCCTTCATTTACTGCATAAAATTTTTCTGTAACAGAACGTACTTTTCGCTCTTTCACAATTTTTATGATGTTTTCATCCACTAAAATTTGAATGTGCCGATACAAAGTAGCTTGAGGTACATCCTTTATGATAGAAATCATCTCCAAAGTACTTAAGCCTTCTTCTTTCTCGTGCATGAGTGCTTGTAAAATTTTCATTCTCACAGGGTGCATTAAAACTTCTGCTTTATTCCGCATTAAACGATCCTCCTATCTGATGGAATCAAGGGAAGCAATCCAATGTTATCAATATGAGAACATTATCATAAAATATTTTATAGATATTTTTTTAAGATGTACAGTAAAAAGGGAATGAAATTTTTTACATCTTCTGTTATCATTATCGATAATGATAATGAATGGAGGTTTTATGAATGAAATTACACTATGGTTTTGATGATTTACGGCAAATAGATTGGGCAAGTATACTTCCAATCATTTTGCCATTTATATTCGTAGGATTTGTTCTAATCATTGTTGCTTTATTCGATTTATATAGGCACCGAGATACGAGAGAAAACATACTAATGTGGACCATTATTATTTTGTTCTGTAATTCAATTGGTTCTGTTCTATACTTCATTATTGGTAGAAAGGATGTAAATAAACGTGCGCTTAGAAATTAAAAATATTACGAAAAAGTTTAAAAAAAAAACAGCCGTAAATAATTTTTCAATGATCATTGATGTTAATGAGTGTGTCGGGTTAATTGGACCAAATGGAGCGGGAAAATCAACGTTAATTCAAATCATTGCCGACATTCTGAATGCAGACAAAGGAGAAATTCTTCTTGATGGTCAAAAGATTTCATCTATGAGAAATCGAATTGGTTACTTACCTCAGTATCCTAATTTTTTTTCATGGATGACAGCATTTGAAACATTGTCCTTTATGGGGACACTTTCTGGCATAGCAAAAAATGAATTGCAGAAAGAAATCCCATTGCTTTTAGAAAAGGTCGGCTTAGGGAATGAAGCACATAGTCATGTCGGGACATTTTCTGGTGGTATGAAGCAACGCCTTGGCATCGCACAAGCATTATTGCATAAGCCAGCTTTAATGATTATGGATGAACCGGTATCAGCGCTAGATCCAATAGGGAGAAGAGAAGTGTTGAATCTATTGAAAGAGATTAAACAAGAAACGACAGTTTTAATATCAACGCACATATTGAGCGATGCGGAGGAAATTTGTGAGCGCTTTGTGATGATTAAAAATGGTCACAAAATAGAAGATGCTACAAAATCAGAGTTGCTTAAGCGTCATCAAGAATCAGCTATCTTTTTAATGATCAGAAAGGCAGATTTTCAATGGTTAACAATGATTAAACATTTACCATATGTGAAGAAAATCGAAAGCTGTGGAGATGGCTTCAAAATACACGTTGAAAATTTGGAAACAGATGCTAATCGACTAATACAGCATGGATTAGATTCAGAGGTTATGTTTACTAAATTTGAAGTGGGTATTCAAGACAATCTAGAAGAAATATTTTTGGAATTGGTGGTGTGAGAATATGAATACGTTTATCGCACTAAGCAAAAAAGAAGTACAACAAATGGCAAGGGAATTTAAAATACTTTGGCTCCCAATCGTATTTATTTTACTAGGGCTAACCCAGCCGATTATGATGTATTATTTACCTGTTATTTTACAATCAGCGGGTGGTATTGAGGGTATAATAATTGATCCTACGATGGCAAAGCCTGTGGGACAGGAGGTACTAGCCTCAACATTAAATTCACAGTTTGATCAGTTAGGCATTATTATTTTGGTCGTTGCCACTATGAGCATTATTCAAGGGGAAAAAGCAAATGGCATGATGGCATTTATCTTAACAAGGCCAGTATCGATATCTTCTTATTTAAATAGTAAAATCTTCATCCATTATATAATGGCGATTATATGTATAGCTCTTGGCTATGCAGTGTCCTATGGCTATTCAGCGTATTTATTTACTTCGGTTCCTATGATGCAAGCTATGTGGGCTTTAGCATTTTATTGTGTTTGGCTATTATTCATCATAACGTTTGTTGCAATGATGAGTACATTTTTTAATAGTCCTGCATTTATTGCACTAATAAGTATTGTTAGCCTATTCATTTGTCGTTTTATCGCTGGACTACATCCATTAATAGATGTTGTGAATCCTGCTAGTAATAGTATGTATGCAACAAATATTTTAATGTCGGGTGATGTGGGATCTTGGGTTGGCATCAATATTGTAGTAACGCTGCTGTTAGTTGTATTGATGATCATCACTATGCAAAGTTTCATTGCGAAAAAGAAGTTTTAAATGAAATTAGGTGAAAAAATTTGTTATCGATACAAAATTTACAGAAATCGTATGGCCAGCAGGAGGTTTTAAAGGGAGTAGAGTTAAAAATAGAAAAGGGAGAAATACTAGCGTTTGTTGGTGGGAATGGTGCAGGTAAAACAACGACATTAAATTGTATTGCTGGATTAGTAGAACAAAATTGCGGGAAAATAATAATTAATAATGTTTCGAAATCGCAATCGCTAGAATATAAAAAGCAATTTTATTTTATACCCGATACGATTCATGTATTTCCAAATATAGCTGCATATGATTGGATACATTTTGTTTTGAAACTATATGAAAAGACTGATGATGAAAAACTACAAAGCTATATTAGCGTCTTTGATATGGAAAAAAGTATTTATAAACCTATGGGAACGTATTCTTATGGAATGCTTCATAAGATTGCGTTGATTACTGCTTTTACAATTAATCCGCCTATCCTAATAATGGATGAGCCGTTAAATGGACTAGATCCACTTGCTGTCGTTACTTTTAAAAATTGTATGAAAGAGTATGTTGAAAGGGGGGACCGTTCTCTTTTCAACTCATTTGCTAGATGTTGCTGAGAAAATTTGTCAATCCGTTTCGTTTTTAAAAGATGGCAAGATCGTCTTACATAAGCGTGTTGAGAAATTGCTAGTCGATGGGAGCTTAGAGACTATTTTTATGGAGAAACAAGCTAATGAAGGATAATATGCAATTAATCAAATTCTTTTTAACATCCTTTTATGCAAAGCCAAAGCAGTCAGTAATTCAAGCACTCCTAATTATTGCATTTATTTATGTGGCCATGCAGTATTTTGTACTTACCTTCATTATCTATTTCATAACGACCCCAGAGGAGTATTTATTTTACAATGTTCTTCTTTCAAATGGTGTGACATATTTATTGATTTCGTATTTTGCCATTTCGATAGTGTTTAGTAAAAGTGATTTTGCTATATTTGCTCATTTACCGATTTCTGCGAAAAAGGTTGTCATGTCGAAAATTATAAGTGGGGTAACTCTACCAATAATGGCGGTAAGTATTTTATCAATACCTACATTTTATATCTTACTGATAGAGTTTAGTTTAGGTGTTGCTATAAAATTACTTGTATTTTTACTTGTCATGAACGTTTTAATTGTATTAATCCTTCTATTAGTGTTGTCCATTTTGAATCATTTTCGCAGGGTGTTTATTAATGCATCCGTATATCTACTTGTTAGGATGACGCTTATAGTAGGTATTGATATAAGCCCAATACTGTACTTTCTAATAAAAAATAATCATGCAATCAGCACTGTTTTAGTGAAATTAGATGTTTCAACAATCTCATCCTTAAGTGCTTCATTTTCTGATTTTCTAGAAATAGATTATCGTTTTGCAATGCAACAGTCATTGGTGGAGACGCTTTTGTCATTTAATACGGCAATAAGTTTTATCTTATTATTCGTATTATGTCATGTATTGTTTAAAGCAACTATAAAAATAATAGCGTCTAAGTATTATGAACATGGCTTGCTTGTAAGCAGAATAGAAAAAAAACTAAAGTTTGGGGGAGCGATATTCAAAGCAGCTGGATCAATTATTTGCAGCGTGAATATTGGATTATTAAGTCTGAACCGTACTTTAAAATGCAAGTTATTTTAGGGATTATTTTAACGCCAATTTGTACAATCATTTATTTAATTCTCGGACAGACGACTATTGTTAAGAAATAGAAAAAAGATGAATTTAACCGAAACTTAATTAAACTTAAAACGTTTTAAATAATATTGGGTCATATAACCAATTTTTATTATTATTTCTATTTATTTGATGCGTTGGAGGATAAGAAAAATGACAATTAGTTATTGGACAGGGCAAAATCTTACACTACGAGCGATACAACCAGAAGATATCGTTATATTTGAATTTTTAGATGATGAAATTCTACGAAATATGGATTCGATTCATTTTCCTCGCTCAGCTGATAAAATGACAGCATGGGTAGAAGAACAATTATCAGAAGAAGAGGATGAATTCCGTTTTGTTGCAATAGATAAAGACAATAATATTGTTGGGATGATTGAAACATTTGATTGTGATTTAAAAAATGGTATTTTTGATTACTATTTAGCTGTATTTGAGCCTTATAGAGGTAAAGGGTATGCAAAAGAAATGATTCTAATGGTTCTTCGCTTCTTCTTTTCAGAACGTGCATATCAAAAAGTAAATACAACTGTTTACTCTTTCAATGAACCATCCATGCGCCTACATGAAAAATTAGGTTTCATGAAAGAGGGGCAACTAAGAAGAATCATTTTCACAAAAGGTGCTTATTTTGATGGTGTTTGCTACGGAATGACAAGAGAAGAATTTGAACAAAATCATGGTTCTCTATAAAAAATAATTATTCAATAGATTAGCCATACAAATGGAATTAGCTGATTTTCCTTAAAGGGAAGATTGGCTTTTTTGTCTAAGATAAACCTTCCACAGATGTTAATAAAACTGTTGATAAGAATAAGTATAAAGGTGCAAGTATAAGAGGATATATTGTGCGGGGATAAGAAAGGGGTTAATCCCTAATCATTGTTTAATGACTTTTAGGATAACCCCCAATTTTTAATGGTTAATGCTGTGGAAGATAGTCTTGGCCGTTTATCGTTACTTTAGAAGCTGATAGTAGAATTTCTTTATTTGCTTCAAAATATGGGTCTAAAATACTGTGAAATGCTTCCCATTTTGCTTCAGTTTTTTCTTGTTCTTTTTCATCAAGAGCTAAGATTTCTTCATAAAGCAGTTTTAATTGCTTGCTATCTGCTTCACTCACTTCAAATTCAAAGTCAGCCATGTATTCTTCAAATGTTTGAGGCTTTTCGAATTGATGTAAAAGTCCATAGAATTCTTCGTGTAGTTTATCATACTTCTCATCATTTTCATCTTTTAATGCTTTTTGTAAATCCTCATGAAGAGTTTTTAGTTTGGCTAAAGTTTCAGCGGGGATATCTAATAATTCCGTGACTTCCATATAGCTATCCATAAATTCTTCAAATGTTTCTGGCGGATTTAGTTCGTCTAAATATGGTTGAAGGATTTTATAAAATTCATCAAATTTTTCATTAGCTTTTTCTTCATCACCACTTTTTTCAAGCTTTACCCATTCGGTATAAATAGTTTTAAGCTGTGTAGTATCGTTTTCTTTAATAACGATATTTTTCTCATTAAATCCGAAATCCTGTATAAATTCTTCGAAAGATTGTGGCTGCCAAGCAGCTAAATAATATGGCTTTGTAATTTTATACATTTCTTCGTGAATTTTTTCCATTTCTTCATATTTCTTTTCAATCTCTTCTTTTTCTATTTCAGCTGACACTTCTTTTTTTAGCTTTTTGATTTCATTAAACATTTTTTCTAATTTTGTTAAATCTTCTTGTGTTACCTCTTTAGGTAAGCCTCTTTTAAATCCGTCAAACGTGTAAAAGTCTGAAGAATTCTCTACTAAGCTACCTTCTATAGAAATTTCTTGTCCTTCTACTAAATTCATTTTTTCTAATTGCTCATCTGAAAATTTAAATAAACTAATGAAGTAATTTTTACCATCTCTTCCCTTAAGGATCATTCCATCGCTCTCGCTGTAGATGACTTTAATAGTGCCTGTGATTTTTTGTTCAAGTTGAACGGTAATGCTACTATTATCTGTTGTTTCTACTGACGCAGCTCCTGCTTGAAGTGGTGTCAGAACAGCCATTCCTATTGTAAGTGCTGAGGCAACCATCCAAGTTTTTTTAATCGGTTTTTTCATATGTATTTCTCCTTTTATTTAAAAATTAGTTTTTGCTAATAATTGGACGATTTACCATATAAAAAGTTCGTTGTTTTATAAATAAATTAGTTTTTTAATTAAATAACCAGAAAAAAGACCACTCCGCGTTGGGTGGTCTTAATTGTATGTCTATTGTCGGTGTAGGTGTTCCTCCATCAATAGCATTACCGAACAAACTACCGACGGAACCTGCTAAGGAAGTACCTGAAAAACCAGAGTCATCTATACCTAATCATCGAGGTGTTTTCTATAGGTAGTTAAAGAGAATTTCAAAATTATTTGAAATTCTCTTTTTTTATCTTATATAGCTTATTTACTCTGTAATCAAATTATATTGCTTTAAAATCTCTACAGTTATGTTCTTTGTAACAGTTCCAGAATCATTAACATTTGTAACAAAAACATAAGGATGGTTTTCAACGACGATAAAGCCAACAAACCACCCTAGGCCCATGTCTGTAATTCTAGTTCCCGTTTTACCATAAAGAATGTAATGATCGCCTTCTTCTTGAATCATCATGCGTTTAACAGTCTTCATAATAGGTTTATCAAATGGAAGGTCTTCTTTATAAAGTTTTTCCATAAAGTCGGCTTCTTCCAACGGTGTTATTTTCAATGAACTTTGTAACCAAAAGTGATCAATTCCTGCGCTAATATCTTCATTTCCGTAGGAGATTTTATGCAACCATTCATTCATACGCTTTTCACCAATATCTCGAGCTATAGCTTGATAATACCAAACTACAGAATCACGCATAGCAGATCCAAGGGTATGGTCATGGTTCCATGAGATAATTTCGTTTTCCTTACCATCCCATTTTTTGATATCATATTCATCTTTCACAACGCCTAATTGTAACCCAATTAATGCATTAGGAACTTTAAAGGTAGATTGGGGTGTTAGTTTTTCTTTTGCTCTCTGCTCATTACAGATATAAGTTTCCTCTGTTTTTAAATCTCGCAAAATAAAGGTCCCATCGTGGTCTTTAAAGAAAGTATCAGCCTGAACTTGATTAACGTTAGCGTCACTTAGGATGTTAGGATTGTTAGACTCTGGTTGAGCTGAACAACCTACAATACTTAAGATCAACAATAAGGTAACTGCATAATAGAATATTTTTTTCATTGTATATTTCCTTTCACGCTCTTGCGAAATGATCATTGGTTCATCTACAAATACAGTACTAGGCGTGATAACGCCTAAGTTATAACCTGTTAGTAAAGTTGCGCCTTTTACCGCTGAACCAACCTCATAAGCTGTAGTAAAGTTGCCATACGAATAATCGAAAACTTCATTTTTCCCCGTTTCAGGATTTTTTTCGATTTTCTTACCAACTATTGATAAAATATCGCCTGTATTCGGGTCCATCATTACTAAAAATGCACGATCCAATAAATATGAGCCAGGAAGTGCTTTTAATTTCAGTAATTCTTTCTCTACAATTTTTTCTGTTGCAGCCGTTAACTCACTATCTAGTGTTAAGACTAAATCTTTACCGGGTTCACCTTTATAAGTAGTAATGGTATCGACAACCTGTCCTTTTTTATTCGTAATAAGTAAGCAGTTTAGTATTTAAATTATTTGATGAATTTAATGTACATCGTATACAAGCTAAACTTGATGCACGAAATAAAGCTTCACAAAAATTGTGTGAACGAATAGGCATGAGAAAGGAAGCCCATTTCATACAAAATTTTTGGAATAAAAATGAATGGACAGATAGTATTGTATATGGGATGTTACCCTCCGATTTGTAGTAATAGACTTAGTTATTTTATTGTGCTAACGGGGGCTTGATTTGAAGAGAAAAACTGTATGAAGAGATAAATTAAAAAAGGTTAGGTTCTACTAAGAAATAATGCAGAAAAGTAATTTTAATTTAAAAAAAGCCATAGTTGAATTGGTAAGGAAAGAGTCCATTTGAAGAGTTTAATTCAAAATGGATTCTGTTTATTTTATTATAATTAAACAAAAACAACACATTATTTTTAATAAAGTTAAAAAATACTTTTACATTATTTATAATTATGTTAAATTTATATTAATAAAAATAAATGGAGGGCATAGGCGTGGATATTAACAATATTCCAAACTGGATTTTAGTCTTGGAAAATGAGGATTTAGAGTTTGTTAAAAACTTAGTACTTCATTCAGGTTCTTTAAAAGAGATTGCAAAGGTTTATGAGGTATCGTATCCAACGGTAAGACTTAAACTTGATAGATTAATCAATAAAATAAAAATGAATGATGCCGTAGAAAACGAGGAATTTATTAAATTTATCAAGAGCCTGTCGATTGATGATCGCATAAGTGTAGCAGATGCAAAATTAATTATTGAAAAATATAAACAAGAAAGAGATGAGAAATAATGTCATTTGGTATTTATGGGGTTTTTATTATTGCTGGTATTTTAGCTGTTCAATTCTTCTTTTCAACTAGGAGCAATATCTATTGGGGAGCAATTTTACCAGTAGCATATATTGTATTTTTGACATGGCTGTTTGTAACGAATCATATTGAAAGTAATATGGGCTTTATCCTCTATCTATTATTAGGGATACTTTTCCTATGTGCAGAATGGAATGGAGGTAGAAAGTATCTTCACGAGAAAAGAAAAAAGGAACTGGATAAAATGAAAACTCACGACATGAAATAAAGAAAATGGGAAGTTGTTAATATTCGCATAACTCGTACTAATATTTAATAGGTAGAGTCAAAATGAAATATCTTAATTTTAGGCGAAAAGAGTTTTTATAAAGTCTTAATATCTTAGTTTATTTCACTAAAGGTGCAGTATAGTTCAATAGGAAAATAGAGAACCATCCTCAATATAAGAAGATTATACTTCACGAAGGATATTGGGCAGGTTATTATTCAGGGTTAATTAGTTACAAACTTTTTTATAAATAGTTGATTCAATTATTTTTTAGAAAAAGCATATTTTGATCTACGAGCAGGCTTGCAAGCATTTGGGGTATCGAACGCCAACAAAGGAAACTTTCGATGAAAGCAAAGTTATGAGTGCCTGCTCTTTTTGTTTTATATTATAGAATTAATTATCTTCACTATTCCATCTAACGTAATTGTATCATTACTAACTTTATCAACAATAAGTGTATATTCAAAATCATTTACCATAGTTCTACAAATAATAAAATCATTACTTTTAAAATAAACCATTTCCTGACCATTTCCCAAATGAACTTTCTTTGCATCGTTTGGATATGACATATCATTCTTGCTAGGTATGATAACTAAAGTGTAGTGTTTTTTCCCGTTGTTTTCATCTAAATAATGTATAGTTAATTGAGAACTTTTTTGATTAAACGATGCGAAAACATGTGTAAATGAAATTGGGGGAAGTCGAGTAGGTAACGGAATGTCCTTTTTAAAAAATGCCTTCGCCTCTTGAATAGCTTTGTTTACCTCAGTATATTCTCCGTTTTTTAAATATATTTTTTCTAAATCAGTAGTAATAGAATATGCATTATTCATATGAAAAGTTAGAATTAAAAAAAGAAAAAATACTATTTTCCCCAATTTAAATCTCCTCCCAATAATTAAAAATTATATTATTTAATTTTCCCGTAAAAGAAGGATTTATGAATTGGCATTGAAACGTTAAAAAGAAAGAGATACTCAATTTAACCTGTGTTTTTGGTTTTATCTAGTTTCTAAATTATTTACTACTATCTTGAGGAGACCAAGTAGGACTTGTTGTATTTATCCAATAAGAGTTTGAAAGGACGCCACCCTGAAAATCCATTTTAAAATCTACTGATATCATACCATTTAGTATGGGGGAATATTAGTGTCAGGGCAATTTGGCATGTAGCGAATAGACTTCGCGACAATGAGTCGAAGGAATATAGGCAGTCACAGATCATTCCCTTGCTAGAATTCGCGCATTAGAAACATACGAACTAATTAAAAACATATGACATCTGTCCGTTTTTCTTGTATAAAGGAAAGCGGATTTTTTAAATGAACTTTAAATTGAAACCTATAAAAATATTTCGTTTTAGCTTTTTTGTCCTATTTATTGTTTTGATTAGTTTGAATACGTATATTTTTTTTTGGTAAGAATGGTAAAAAGTATTTTAAGCAGGGAGGGAATGTATTGTTAGAGTTACAAACGGAGCTTGAAGGAAAGAGGACAACTTTTGGTTATATTAATTACCGAATTAAAGAACTAGGATATACATTGGGAGGAAATTGGGATTATGATTGGGGATGTTTTGATTCCATTTTGTGGAGAGAAGGAGGAGAAACCATTTACTTAAGAGTTCCATTTTCAGTTTTGGAAGGAGAGCTCGACCAATACGAAGCATCTATTATTTTCCATAAACCGTACGTTATAAAGCATGTTGTAAATATTGGTTTGGATAAGGATAAAAATTCTTTATTGAGTGCCACGGGAATTAACCAATTTCAAGATCCTCTTGATAAAGACGGTTACATTAGGAATAAAAATAAATGGATACATGCGGGAGAACAAGCTATAAAAAAGTTTATTAGCTATATGTGTTGAGGTCTATTTTTTAAAACCGATGTATTTAACCTTATACAATATAAATTACGGCAATAATAAAAGTTAAAAAAGAGTGATATTAATAGATAAAAGAATGGATGAGATTTAAAAAAATGAATGAAGAGGATGGGACAGAACTAATTTGTTTATTATGAAAGCCGGATAATTTTTAAATTTACAAAGCAATATAAAAAGACCCGAATTAATATTTTTATTGGCTAAAATCCTTTTGCCCAGCCTCTTTTGAGGTCTTCTAATGAAAGAAAAGTTATGAAAATAGCATTGGTTTTCACTCGACTCATGGCAACGATTATAGAAATAATAAGAATGTTCGACAACAGCTCTGTAATAGCATAAATAAAACTGTTAAAAACACCACTAATAGATGCAGTTAAATCGCCCGTAGCAAAGATTGCAGCATGAAGATGTTAGTACACAAATGAGGGTGGTATCGCGACGTTTAACCATAAAACCAATGATAAGGACAATAAAAACAACGTAAATCCAATGGAGAGCTGTGAATTCAATCCCTATAGGTTTCCCCCTCAATATTCAATCTGATTTTATAGAATATGAAGAGAAGAAAAGTTGGTGATGATTTTGAAAAATTTCTATTTAAATAGAATGGTAATATGAACTGGCAGCTGTAACTTGATTTTTTTCAATTATTAGCTTTTTCATTAGATTCACACTCATCTATTTAACTTCCCTATAGTATATCCTTTGTCATTTCCAAGGTGTACCATATTTAAATGCGGAAATAGGGCATTTACTCCGTAATAAGGGCAGTTACGTTCTACCCGGCTACTGCTATAATAAAACTATATTTATAATAAGAACGAAGCAGTCTAGCTCAGTAAAGGTACCATAATCATTGTGAGTGTTTTTTTACAGTTTATAATTTAGAAAGTAATCTTTAAAAAGGTGTTGATTCTAATAATGTACAAGTATACAGTTTGTTTCGTGAGAAATGATAATAATATATTAATGCTAAATCGAGAAAAGTCGCCAATTATGGGTGTCTGGAATGGAGTAGGCGGAAAGATTGAAAAAGGTGAAACCCCTGATGAGGGTGCACTGCGAGAAGTGTTTGAGGAAACAGGGATTAGAGTGGAACGCTATTTCTCTAAAGGTACTGTCAGTTGGGCGACTTCTAATGGTGAACTAGATGGAATATATGTTTATCTGTATGAAGTAACTAATCACTTGAAATTAGAAACTCCTATTAAAATAAGAGAAGGTATTTTAGATTGGAAGTCTATTGATTGGATTTTAAATCCAATCAATCTAGGAATTGCAGAAATGGTTTCTAAATACTTACCTGTTCTCTTGAATAAAGCAGATAATTTTTCATTAAAATATCAAGATGGTCAAATACATATCTTATAATAAATATAGCTACAAGATGTTTAGTTGGTGAGATTCTTTATTCAAAAACAAGTAAATTTGTGAATGAATACATTTAAACTAATAGGTGCAATAGCATAGGACATGGCTGTCATTTAGACAGCTTGTTCTTATGCAACTATCGGGTCAGATTAGTTCAAGAAGAATTTTTAACTTGCTAAACAGGGAGGAATTGATGATAAAAGGAACGCCTCCGTCTTTAGTAGCAAAAGCACACAACTACTGTTCAGCCTATCCTTTTCGGATAACTGAAAAATTGAACAAAAGGCATTAATACGATTAAGCCTATCACCATTTGAAGAAAAGTGGTTGCATATACAGTTGTTTTTGTAATGCTCTTTCCTAAGATCATCGTTGCTGAATAGAAACATGCCGCAATAATGCTATATATTATTCCCGTCCAGCTTGTAGAAGTTATGTGAAATCCATTCGCCCCCACTATGCACATTGTTCCAATAAAACAAATCAAGATGGCAAGATACTTGAATTTCGTCATTTTCTCCTTAAAGAGAAGGGTTCCTACGAAAAGAACCAGGATAGGAGCCAAATGATCTAGGGTAATTGCGATTGTAATAGATATCATTTCATATGCTTTAAAAAGAAACACCCAGTTCAATGCATTCGCGATGCCACAACAAACAATAAAAATAATTCTTTTCTAACCCATTGCTCCCTTTTAAAACTACCTGTTACAATCCAAGCAATATATAGGAAGACAGCGGCAAATATACAACGAATCCATACGAGTTCAATTGCCGGAATCCCAGTGAGATTTGAGAAAAAACCAAAGGACCCAAAGATGGACATGGCTACATTTAATTGAAATACAGCATGTTTATTCATATCCATTCTTCATACTTGTATATATTCCCATGTGTTTATCTCTTTTCAGGCATACCATCGCGAGTGAGAATATTTTCCCACATTGCATCCGGAATTGAGAGTGTCAGTTGACTATCACGTGGCAAATTAGTTCGAATCTCTTCTTCTTTACCTTCTTTTAGTTTTATAACCCAATCCGGCTCCATTAAAAACTCTCTGCCTAGCGCAAACAGGGGTATGCCTTTCTCTAATACGCCCAATGCATCGTCCGGTGTATGGATAGAACCAAGTGATAGGAAGTTGTTCTGTCAGCGATTACATTCCTAAAAATCTCTGATCTAGTCTTCGTTTGATCCGAGCCACTACGGGGCATAGACCAAACATTTTTCACAGAGAGATGTAAATAGGTAAGGTATAGATCAGCTAGCCGATCTATTAATGCGATGCTCTCCACCATTTTTATCCCATCCTCTTCTGGTTCTTCTGGTGAGAAACGATACCCAATTATAAAGTTGTTGTCCGCATACTGGTCCCGAACCCGTTTTACTTCCTCTATTACAGCAAGCGGAAAACACATCCGTTTTTCCAATGTTCCACCCCATATATCTGTTCGGCGATTTGAATATCCAGAGAAGAATTGTTGGATAAGGTATCCGTTCGCACCATGAATTTCAACACCGTCAAATCCTGCATGTATGGCCATTCTTGTTGCCCGTCCGAAATCTTGAATAGTGGACAGTATTTCTTCATGTGTCAGTGTACGCGGGATGTATACTTCATTTGCGTCCTTATAGATACTTGCAACAACGCCGCTGGGACTTACCATTTGCTTATCGTCAATATACCCGATAAGGCTCTCGCTCCCTCCATGATGGAGCTGGAGGATTGCTTTTGCTCCTTTTTCTTGAATTGTAGCCGCTAACTTAGTGAGACCTAAAATATTCTGTTCCCCATATGCCTTCATTTGGCGGGGAAAGCTAGTGGCAAGGGGTGATATTGTAGCCGCTGCTGTGATGAACATGGCAGGGCCATCAGCTCTTCTCTTATAGTAAGCGAGTTCCTCGGAAGAAACGCTCCCATCTATATTTCCGGAATAGGTCGTCATCGGAGCTACGACTACTCGATTGGTAAGGGTTACTCCATTTGAAAGTGTGTACGGTGAAAGAATCTTTTCATATTGCTGCTTTGTCATAATATGTACGCTCCCATTTCTCTGTTTTCTATTTGATTTGTTTTACAACGAATATTGTATTTCTAAAAGTAACATAAGTAAAATGAATGTTTCCTATGTTAAATATTCGTATCTCTCATGTATAATATAGAAAAGGATGTGAAACGATTTGAATTTCTTCCAATTTGAAGTGCTTTTGAAAGTAGTAGAAAGTGGGAATTTTACAAAGGCAGGCCAGGAAATTGGATTGACCCAATCGGGTGTGAGCCATAACATTACTACCCTTGAATCGGAACTTGGTGTGACACTATTAAAACGTGGGAGGGGTGGCACATCACTGACAACTGCAGGGGAGTATATCATTCCGCATATACGAAGCATTGTAGCTAATATGGCTCATATAGAACAAAAAATTGCCTCCATAAAAGGGTTGGAACTGGGGAAGGTTTCTGTCGGGAGCTTTCCTAGCTTTACTGCCTCATTTATACCTACTTTGTTTTCTATATGTAAAGAGCGCTTTCCTAACATCGAAATCGTATTATATGAAGGTGGGTATGAAGATATTGTAAAGTGGGTTGAAGAGGGAACGGTAGACCTTGGCTTTACTGCATTACCAGTTAAAGGTGTAGAATGTATACCATTATTGGAAGACCCTTTATCTGCAGTCATATATGATGGACATCCTTTCGTAGAAAAAGATGCTATCACGATGGCAAATTTCGTTGAAGAATCGTTTATCATGTTACGCTCGGGATGTGAAGCTCTTATAGAAGATGAATTTCGTAAAGCACACCTTCCCCTAGGCGTTTCTTATAGTAGCAAAGACAATGAAACGGTAATCTCAATGGTAAAAGGAAAACTCGGCATTACTATTATGCCAAACCTTGCAATTCCTGATTATACAGAGAATATTCATATCTTGCCTTTGAACCCGCAGCTAGTCCGAAATATTGGTTTGATCATGAAGTCTTCGGAAAACCTAACACCAATCGCAAAAGAGTTCTTTAAAATTGTAACAGACTATTTTAAGGAGTATGAGGAGTAAAGTTTAACAGGCGCTTCTGTACAAAGTGGAGTCCTTTTTAAAGTAACTCCTGATGACTTGGTTCGATTGTAGCCAAGTTATATTGTTGTGTTGGTCCCGATGCAACTGGCAATGGCTGCTGGTACAGATGTTGGAGGTATTTTTGTTGAGAAAGTCTCGCTATCTTTGGTTACCTGGATAGGCGCTATAGGAGTTACAATCGCTATTGTAGCAACATTGGCACTTTCTCGGGCACAGTCAAACAAAATATCAATAGAGTACAATAATCATAACTTCTTAGTTATTATGAAGTTAATAATGTAGAATAAAATATTATAACTGGAATAATGAAATTAAATAATAATGATTTCAACAGAATTACAAAGAAATATTGAAAGGCATTATAGCTTATAAAAATACTATTCTTTCTCAATTATAACGAGGAAGAGTAGTATTTTTATTTTGTTTGAATAGATTAATCACTTGTACATCAGTACCAATAAAGCAGAAAAAGCTGGATGGAAGGCCAGTTGAAAAGTTATTTATTTAACATTTGATGCCTGTCCTACTTTATAAGTATTAAAGAAACAAATTATCAGGCAACAATTTATATGCAAGGAAGCAATTTGCTATATACAAGTTTTTAGGGAAATGTAAGACGGAGGTAAAAGTAGGATATTAAGAAGACCTCTTAGTACATACAGACTAAACCATCAGTTATACAGATGGTTCTGGTTTTCATTGACAATGATAATCATTATCGATATTGTGAAAGTAGACTAGATTCCATATGTCTACCTATTCGCATTCCAGCGGTTATTTGATTAATTTATACTAGCATGAAGATGCTTAATATACGAATGAGTGTGGTGTCGCAACATTTAACCATATCCAATGCATGTTATACATATTTACTGTTAATTATACCAAAAATATCCTTGCGAGTTGTTATAATAGTTTTTTGAAATTGAAGGTTTATAAATCCGATATTCTTTTTTTGATAAATTATTTTAAGTAATGAAGTAGAGGTGAATCATAGGTGAAGCGGGTGTTGGTAATTAAGAATGAACGCTCTTTAGCAAAGAAAATCGTAAGCGGTCTAAGGCAAGAAGGCTATTTCATTTTAACACTTCACAATGAAAAAAAAGGTTTAAATATAGTATTTGAGCAAGATTGGGATATTATCGTATTGGATTGGGATTCGTTAAGTATATCCGGACCGGAAATATGTAGACAAATACGGGCTGTTAAAACGACCCCAATAATCATTGTGACTGACAATGTGTCCAGCAAGGACTGCATAGCAGGATTACAAGCAGGAGCAGATGATTATATAAGAAAACCATTTGTGAAAGAAGAATTAGTAGCAAGGATAGAAGTTGTTTTAAGAAGAGGGGACTGTTTCCAGACAAACGAAACAAATTCCTTTCGGTTTAAAGATATCTTCGTTGATGCATCGCGCAATATTGTGACAAAAGATGGAGATAATTTCCTGCTTACTAAGCGTGAGTATGATCTACTTGTATTTTTAATCAAAAATAAAAATACAATATTGAGCCGTGAAATGCTTTTGAACCAGGTTTGGGGATATGATGTAGCAGTAAATCCAAATGTAGTGGATTTATATATTGGGTATTTAAGAAAAAAGCTAAAGTGCGAGAAGAAAGACAGATATATTCAAACAATACATGGCAGAGGCTATTCAATGATTGAATAGTGTACAGTTTGTTCCAGTAATCAATAGTAAACATATCGAAAAAAACGAGTAAAAACTGTTTCATCCAGTTTTGCTCGTTTTTTTATTCTATTAAATCTGATAACCAAGCAGTTTCTGGAAGATATTGGAGATGAGGGAACTATAAAAAGAATGTTTCACGCTTACTTTTTTGTATCCAATACTTAATGTGAAAAATTAACTTTATTTATCATCTTATATTTTTCACAAGATTTTCACAGAATTAAAGACTATACTGGTTCACAGAACGGTTAAATGAAAATGATTATCAATAGCAATTGAGACGGCTAGCAATGACGATCCAATTCAATCTATAGACTTCATCATTTTCGAAATAAATTACATAATAAGGAGTATGAGTATATGAAAAAATCTATGTTTTTAAAATTTGTTGGTATTATCGCAGTTTTGACATTGATGTTAGTAGCTTGTTCAGATTCAAGCAATAAATCGAATCAAGAGTCAAAGTCTAATGAAGATAATGGAAGTAAAGAAGTTGCTAAACCTGCTACAGTTGAAATCACTGATGCCCACGGAACTGTTACTGTTCCTGTAAACCCAAAGAATGTAGTTGCTTTGGATAATAGAACTTTTGAAACTTTAGCTGATTGGAAAATTGAACTAGCAGCTGTTCCAAAGGATGTAATGCCTGCAGATTCACCATATGTAAGTGATGAATCAGTTCAAAATATTGGGAATCACCGTGAACCAAATCTTGAAATTATAGCGGCTGCAAACCCTGAACTTGTAATCGTCGGTCAAAGATTTGCAGACTATTACGAAGAGATCAAAAAATTAGTACCAAATGCAGTTGTTATTGATCTTAATGTAGATGTTTCTGAGGAAGCTGCTACACCTGGGGAAAACTTAGTAAATGGACTTAAAAATTCTACAATTGCTTTAGGGCAAATTTTCGATAAAAATGAAGAAGCTAAACAAGTGGTAGCTGATTTTGATAAAGTTATCGAAAATGCTAAATCTGCTTATAATGGAACAGATAAAGTGATGAGTGTTATCGTTGGTGGTGGGGATATTGGTTTTGCTGCTCCTCATTCTGGACGTGTTTGGGGACCGATGTATGAGATTTTCGGTTGGGCACCAGCATTAGAAGTTGCTGATTCTACTTCAGATCATAAAGGTGATGAAGTTTCAGTTGAAGCTATTGCACAAAGTAATCCTGATTGGCTTTTCGTATTAGATCGTGATGCTGCAATATCTGGTGAAAAAGATTCAGTTCCTGCTCAAGATGTTATTGCTAACGCACCAGCTCTTCAAAAAACAACTGCTGTTTCTAAAAAACATATTATTTATGCACCTGCGGATACTTACACAAATGAATCAATTCAGACTTATATAGAGTTGTTTGAAAACCTTGCAAGTACTTTAGCTAAGTAGTGTAAAGGAGTATAAAAAGTGCTGAAAAATGTAACTTCTAGGGTTGAGATAAATTCTCAACCCCAGTTTTATAACTACAATAAAATATGGACAAGACCTTTTATATTAGCGATTATAGTTGTTATTATTTTAGGCATTATATCACTGTTTACTGGAGTTTATGATATACGTGGACAAGAGGATGGAATGGAGATGTTTTTCATAACTCGTGTTCCGAGAACAGTTGCATTAATGCTTACTGGAGCTGCAATGTCAATGGCAGGACTCGTAATGCAACTGATTACACAAAATCGTTTTGTTGAACCTACTACAACAGGGACTATTGAATGGTCAGGATTAGGGCTGCTTTTAGTTTATTTATTATTTCCTGCCCCGACTTTAGTTTTAAGAATGACTGGTGCAATCATTTTTTCTTTTATAGGAACTATGGTTTTCTTTTTATTTTTAAGAAGAGTTAAACTTCGTTCGTCTTTAATTGTCCCGATTATTGGATTGATGCTTGGAGCAGTCATTTCTGCAGTATCCACTTTTATGGGACTCCTTTTTCAAATGACACATAGTATTGAAACTTGGTTTGTAGGTTCTTTTGCGCCTGTTCAGGTAGGAAGATATGAATATTTATGGCTAATTGTTATTGTTACATTGTTTATTTTTATGTATGCTAATAGATTGACTTTAGCTGGACTAGGGGAAGATGTCGCAACAAGCCTTGGCGTTAATTACAATAGGATTGTTCTTGTTGGGACTGCCCTTATTTCTCTTGCAGTTGGAATTGTTGCAGCTGTTATTGGAAACTTACCTTTCTTGGGCTTAATTGTCCCAAATATTGTTTCAATGTATAGAGGCGATGATCTTAGGAGTAATTTACCTTGGGTATGTTTGATAGGAATGGGGACTGTTACCGCTTGTGACATAATTTCTCGAACAATTATAATGCCTTTTGAAGTACCTGTTTCTTTAATACTTGGAACAGTGGGGTCAGTCGTGTTTATTACTATTTTATTGAGACAAAGAAAGCCAAGGAGGCACCGATGAACACATTGGAATATAGAAATGAAGAAAATGTTGAAATCGATTCTAGCCTTCATAATAAAAATAGATCAGCTAGGGCATTTCGTTCTAAGAAGGAAGAAAGACGTTATTGGATTTTGCTAATAACATTGATTGCTTTGGGGGTCCTTTCTTCATATGGACTTTTAGTTTATAACAATCCAGTTCCAGTAGATTCACCTTCTTTTATCCCAGTTGTTATGAGAAGGATAGTCGCTCTTGTTGCAATGATTATTGCTGCAGTTTGTCAGAGCTTGTCGACGGTTGCTTTCCAAACGATTACGAATAATAGGATTATAACTCCTTCACTTTTAGGTTTTGAAGCACTTTACTCAACAATTCATACTAGTACAATATTTTTCTTTGGTGCTAGTGCATTGATAAATTTTACTGGGATTGGATCATTTTTATTTCAAGTTGTTGTTATGGTCTTGATGAGTTTAATACTTTATGGATGGCTCCTTTCTGGTAAATACGGGAATTTACAACTTATGCTTTTAGTTGGAATTATTATTGGCACTGGGCTAAATTCTGTGTCAACTTTCATGAGAAGACTACTTGCGCCTTCTGAATTTGATATTTTACAGGCAAGATTGTTTGGTTCTGTTAATAATGCGGATTCAGCATATTTTCCTATCGTAATTCCTATGGTAATAATTGTAGCATTATTACTTCTAGCTCATTCTAAAAATCTAAATATATTGTCACTAGGAAAGGATGTGTCTACTTCTTTTGGAGTTAAATATCAATCTAGTGTAATTTATACGCTTGTATTAGTTGCTATTTTGATGTCAATTTCAACAGCTTTGATAGGACCACTTACTTTCTATGGCTTTTTAGTAGCAACTTTGAGCTATCAGGCGGCATCGACTTATGATCATAGATATATTTTTCCAATGGCTCTTGCTATAGGATTTTTGATATTAACGAGTGCCTACTTTATGATGTATCACGTATTCCATGCTCAAGGTGTAGTTTCAGTTATTATTGAATTATTTGGTGGAATAATATTTTTAACTGTAGTTTTAAGGAAGAGGGCTTTATGATAAAAATTGATAATGTAAAAAAGTTCTATACTGATGAGATAAAAATAGGACCTTTGAATATTGAAATACCAAAAGCGGGTTTTACTTCTTTAATTGGACCAAATGGCGCTGGAAAGTCTACGACACTTTTGATGATTGGAAGACTCTTGAATATGGAAGAAGGTCAAATTCAGGTGGCAAATATGGATATTTCTGAATCCAAATCAAAAGACTTAGCAAAAATTTTGACTATATTGCGTCAAGAAAATCATTTTGTAACTAGGCTTACAATTAGACAACTAGTTGGATTTGGACGATTTCCTTATTCAAAGGGAAGATTAACTAAAGAAGATGAGGCTATTATTTCTAAATATATCGATTTTTTAGATTTGACTAATTTAGAAGATCGATATTTAGATGAGCTTTCAGGTGGTCAAAGACAAAGGGCATATGTAGCAATGGTTTTATGCCAAGAGACTGAATATGTACTTTTGGACGAGCCTCTGAACAATCTTGATGTTGCTCGTTCTGTTCAAATGATGGAGCATTTGAGACGTGCGGCGAATGAATTTGGAAGAACAATTTTGACTGTTATGCATGATATAAATTTTGCTGCCAAATATTCTGATAGAATTTGTGCTATGAAAGATGGGCAAATTGCCGCTTTTGGAACTGTAGAAGAGGTTATGGACGCGGAAATTTTGACAGATATTTTCGAAACAAAAATAGAAATTATCGAAGGTCCTTATGGGCCACTCGCTGTTTATTAGTGACAAAGTTTTTAAAAAAAGAAGCAGCTTAAAAAAATGAGTATGCCAAAAACTAATAGAGAATTAAACTGTAGCTTGCATACTTCATAACTGCTACTCTAGTTGAAGTTGCTGTTTGTTTTTTACAGGCGGCAGCTTTTTTTATATGCCATTCATTGCCCACGAAAATGATTGAAGTAGGTCATAAAGAGAAATAGTGAAAATCGCCATTAAAAAAATCTGATTTCTAATAATATTACTCAATAATAGAAAGATTGAAAGGCTAAGGAGACATTCCTAAGCCTTTTTTGGAGATTTTTAATGTAAGAAAATTTATGAAATAGCTTTGATTTTTTATGTATTCAAAAAGATTCAGTTTTCTAATACTATCGGAACGGTATGTAATTGATACCAAACCTTTAAAAATAGAGCTTAATCATTTATTTCCTGATATATATTTTGGCAATCTTATCATTTTTGAAATAAACGATAATCAACTTATTGCGAAAATAGGCGGTCAAATCCCTCAAGCAGGTGGAAATATAGGTGATATTCAAATTACTTATGTTTTTAAGGATAAAATGTATCAAGCAAAATCAATCAAATTTAAACCAAATGAATAAAGTATTCTTCAACTATCGGAGAGCTTTAATTAGTGATCATTGAGTTGCATAGGCAGCTCTTTTTATATTGAACTAACGAAACATTTAGCTAAACAAGTTATAAAATGAAAAGATAAAAAAGCATTCAGGTGAATGCTTTTTCACTTTACAATATTAACAGCTTTGCCAGGTAATATGTCTTCCCGATATTGTCGGTAGATTAGACACCCATTTTTCTACGGGTATTGCTTGTTTTTTTCGTTTGCTGGCTTTTCATTTTTTTTGTTGAAAGGTCGGCATGTTTTTTTCCTTTATTAGCAGTGGATTGGTTCTTTTTGTTTTCAAGTTGCTGTTTCACTGCCTCTTGCAGGCTGATTTTTTTTTTTGGTACATCGGATTGATTATTCTCGGTCATAGGAAATGCTCCTTTTCGTATATGATAGTTAGTCCAGTATAATCTATTTTTTATTATTTGTGAAACTTTCCACTTTAACTTACAACAAGTGAAGACTTTTTTTTGTTAACAGGGCATAGTTCAACAATGTTTTTAGTTTTAATGGTAAATATGTTCATGCAGGAGGGGTTAATGTAAGAGAGGTTGAGATGTGAATTAGATCACTTAAACAAACGGAGTGCGTTAATTTAAGATCCTTGAGTTGCATAGGCAAATTTCAATGGATTAATAACAAGCGGATACCACGTCTAATAAAGATATGGTATCCGCTTGTTTCTTTCATTTTAATACTAAAAAAGGACGAACAAAATGTAAGTACACATAAATAAAAGTGCAGCTTGCAATTGATACATTGAAAAGGACACAAAATGGTTATCTAATTAATAAACGTAATAAAAATATCGGGAAATTACACAGAAATGTCACAAAAATAATAAAGATATCAGTACATTTAAAAGATAATATTCCGATATTTAATAATGTCTAACGTCTATATTCATGAACATCCATTATTTGGAGTGAAAAAGTAATTTCAAAATTCAAAGTAACTTTATATAAAAATTTGAATAATAAATTAATCCTCTTTCTTTAAAAAGTAAAAGCTCTATTAAACCAAATGTTATATGAATAGTAATACTAGAATAATATTTGGAACTCCTAAAAAAACAAAAAATTATTGTAATAGAGCATTGAGAGATAGTGGCAGGAGGAACAAAATGAGAAATTTTTTCGAAGATCAGTACATAAATATTGATCAGCAACTAATAACCTTAGTCAGTGAAATTAGTGAATATAAAGGTATGTTGACCGCTTATCAAGAGCAAAGACCTGATATATTCGCTAGCCTTGAAAAAGCTATACCCCTACAATACATAAAAAACTATATTTCAGTTTATGAGGACATAAAAGTTTCAAATAAGCGATTAAGAGAACTTATTTTAGATGATATGATACCCCAATCAATTTCGGAAGATGCGATATTCTGTTATTATGAAACTTTGACTCTTGTACATAAAAAATCTCGTACTTTTTCAATAAGTCCAGATACTATACAAGAATTGCATTTTCAATTAATTCATTATAATACCTCTGACAGTGCGAAATGGCGCCAAAAGTCATTTTCTATTCCAGGAATTCCTGAAAAAGGGATGCACACGATTTGTTATCGTCCTCTTCCACCTGAAAATATTCCACAGGCTGTAGAACAATTATGCAACCAGTACAATTTATTAAACCATAAAAAAGAGATGCCTACACTTATATTGATCGCTCGCTTTATATTGAATCTTTATTGCATAATCCCTTTTAGCCAAGGTAATGGTAGATTAACACTAATGTTCATGCAATTACTATTAGTAAAAAGCGGACATACATTTGTAAAATATGTTTGTTTAGATGAATATATAAAGAAAAGAGAATCTGAATACTATGAAGCTATATTTAAATCATCGGTTAATTGGTACTGTAATGGACATAATCTGAACTTCTGGTTACAAGAATTCTTAATGATTATTTTAGAGGCTTATAAAGATTTACATAGCAGAGTACTGGATTCTATATGTAAACATACTAAGGTTGAGCGAATTCAAAATTTCATTCATAATCAACACCAACCTTTTACAAAAGAGTGCATTCGAAGCATTTATCCAGATATAGCCGAAAGTACAATTAGTAAAGCTTTAACTGATTTACAATTATTGGGTGAAATAAAGCTTATTTCAAAAGGAAGAAATGCGCGCTGGATGACAATCCAATCTTAGTCTATACCTTTTTAGGTGAGCTACTAAGTTTTACAAAACACAATAAACGTCTAATTTAAGAACCAATTGCTTATTGAAGATTAGCAATTGGTTCTTTACATTTCAATCTAGAAACATGAAAAATCTCAAAAGTGCCTTGTAACTACAAAGTCAAGGATACCCCTCAATAAATGAAAATTTAATATTTTTTACCAGAAGAGTCCTATTGGGAACCAATATATCTAAACTTCAACATATTTCAGTAGGTGTCCAAACACCCGCTGAAATATAGGAACTCAGTCTAAGAACACCACGCCCTATTGCATTACCGAAATGACCGACATCGTGCTGGCCCATGCCTATTATTCCAATTCACTTAATTCCTCCATTATTAACAAAAATATGTCATTATTCAGACGTCAGACGACTGAACTTTGCTATATTGTGACACATTCGGATGAATATTGTTAATATTAATTCATTTTTAGATTCAAAATTACAGTGAAATAACCTATTTTAGCGTGAAATAGGTTAATTTCGTCGTTATTTGCTAAAAAATGTGTACATGACTAAAATTTACATCATAGGAAATAGAAAGAATTTTTCCTAAACTCAAGTAAATTGGGGGGTGCTCAAACTGTATAAAAAATCGTTTGAATTATTGTGAAAAATACCATATAGGGAGGTTAATGGAATGAAAAAGAAATTAATTAAAGGGTTAATGATAACATCCATTGTTGCTACGGGAGTTATTCCTGTACATACTTTTGCAATACCTATTGCTCAAGCAGAACTTCAAGAAGAGAACATGACTCTTTCTTCATCTTTAAGAAAATTAGGTGCACAATCTAAATTAATCCAAATGTATATAGACCAATCTTTAATGAACCCTAATGTACAGCTAGATGAAGTACCAGCTTTACATACAGATCAATTTCTAATAAAACAAGATATGAAAGAATGGACATCTGAACTCTATCCAAAGTTAGTTCTAATTAATTCAAAAAGTAAAGGATTTGCTACTAAATTTAATAGCTATTATCCAACATTAAAAGAATATGTAGATAATAAGGAAGATAAGGAAGGTTTCCTCGATAGGCTGGAAGTTCTTCAAGAAATGGTTACGACAAACCAAGAAAATGTTCATTATCAAATTAATGAATTAACAGATCTTCAATTACAGCTTGATAAAAAACTTAAAAATCTCGATACTAATGTCACAAAAGCTCAGGAAGTACTTAGTTTAGAAGGATCAGGGAAGATAGACAAGCTAAAAAGAGAATTACTTGATACTAAAAAATCAATTCAAAATGATTTGCAAGAAATAGCGTTTCTACCAGGAGCTTTAAATGAACAAGGACTAAAAATATTCCAAGAGATCTATAGTCTTTCAAAAGATATTATTGAACCAGCTGCTCAAACAGCGGCAGCAGCGTATAACAAAGGGAAAGAAATTAACAACGCTATTTTAGAAGCAGAGAAAAAAGCTGAGCAAGAGGCAAAAGAAAAGGGTAAATCTGCTTTAGAGATTGAAGCTGCTAAAAAAGAAGCGCGGGAAGCAATTGAAAAAAATAATAAAGGTGAAATTGCAGCTGCAGCAGCTACAAAAGCGAAAGAGCATGACCTTATGAAAGTAATTGACTCAGATAGAATCAAGAAAACATATAGTACCTTCGCTGAAGTAAATAATCTAAAGGCAGAGCAACGAGCATATTTAGATGATTTAGAGCAGCAAAACCAAAAATTATATGATTTAACAACGAAACTATCGATAGCAGATTTACAAAAATCAATGCTTCTTCTTATGCAACATGATTTACATACATTTGCTAGTCAAGTGAATGTAGAACTTGACCTATTGAAACGCTATAAAGAAGATTTGAATTTAATAAAAAGTAGTATCACAAAGTTAAGTACTGATGCTGATACTGCTAACAATCTATCTCAAAAAGATACATTAAGACGATTAAAAAATGGTATTGGTCAACTTGAAGAACAAGTTCATAAATTTTGATATTTTATCGAAAAAATTAGGAGGGATTAGATTTGAAGAAATTTTCATATAAGGTGTTAACCGTGGCCACTTTGGCAACGGTTATAACTGCAACTAACAGTGGCACTATTCAGGCGCTTGCGCAAGAACAAAGCGTTCAAGAACAGAAAATTGGGAATTATTATACATTAGGACCTGAAGAACTGAAGAAAGCGTTAGCTGAAACAGGTTCTCATATTCTTGTAATGGATTTGTACGCAAAAACAATGATTAAACAACCAAATGTAAATCTATCAAAGATTGATTTAGGTTCTGAAGGGGGAGAGTTAATCAAAAATATTCACCTTAATCAGGAACTGTCTCGAATCAATGCGAATTATTGGTTAGATACAGTGAAGCCAAAAATTCAAAAGACAGCACGTAATATTGTAAATTACGATGAACAATTTAATAATTATTACGACACATTAATAGACACTGTAAAAAAGAAAGATAAGGAAGGGCTAAAAGAAGGTATTGGTGATTTAATCAGTTCGATTGATACAAATTCAAAAGAAGTTACAGAAGTCATAAAGATGTTAGAAGCCTTCAAAACAAAGCTATATACAAATACTATAGATTTTAAAAATAATATTGGTGGTCCAGATGGGAAGGGTGGATTAACGGCAATATTAGCGGGCAAACAAGCATTGGTTCCACAACTTCAAGCTGAAATTGAGAATCTACGTTCCACTCAAAAAGCACATTTTGACAATGTACTAGCATGGTCAATTGGTGGTGGATTGGGAGCAGCTGTTTTAATTATTGGAACTATTGCAGGAGGGGTTGTAATTGTTGTGACAGGCGGAACAGCAACGCCGCTTGTTGTCGGCGGCCTTACAGCTCTCGGTGCAGCTGGTATTGGTTTAGGAACAGCAGCTGGTGTTACAGCATCTAATCATATGAACTCCTACAACGAAATTTCCAATAAAATCGGGGAATTGACGATGAAAGCCGATTTCGCTAACCAAGCAGTTATTTCACTTACTAACGCCAAAGATACTTTGACATACTTATATCAAACAGTGGATCAAGCGATCATGTCTTTAACGAATATTCAACAACAATGGAATACAATGGGGGCAAATTATAAAGACTTATATGATAATATCGATCAAATGCAAGAACATAAGCTCTCGTTAATACCTGATGATTTAAAAGCGGCTAAACAAAGTTGGAATGATATTCATAAAGATGCGGAATTTATTGCAAAAGATATTGCTTTTAAACAAGAAGATAAAAATTAAAAATAAAATTCATATAGGAGGAATATTAAATGAATAAAAAATCTCTTTACAAAGTACTCGCTGTATCAACGGTTTTAACTTTGACAACTACTTCTGTAGTCTCCCCAGTAGCAGCTTTTGCAGAGACAAGGAAAATTGAACAAATAAGCAATAGTGATACGTCTCTTTCAGCAAATGAAGTGAAGATGAAAGAAACTTTGCAAAAGGCGGGACTTTTTGCAAAATCTATGAATGCTTATTCGTATATGTTAATTAAGAATCCAGATGTGAACTTTGAAGGAATTAAAATTAATGGATATCCAGATTTACCAGGTAAAATTGTACAAGATCAAAAGGATGCTAGAGTACATGCCCTTACATGGGACACAAAGATAAAAAAACAGCTTATAGATACATTAACAGGTATTATTGAATATGATACAAAGTTTGAAAATTATTATGACATAATTGTAGATGCAATAAATACAGGGGATGCAGAGACGTTAATAGAAGGGATTACAGATTTACGAGAAGAGATTCAACTAAATCAAAAGTATGCTCAACAATTAATAGAAGAATTAACTAAATTAAGAAATGATATTGGACAAGATGTTAGAGCATTTGGCAGTAACAAAGAACTTTTACAGTCGATTTTAAAAAATCAAGGGGTTGCAGTTGAGGATGATCAAAAGCGCCTAAATGAAATTTTAGAATCAGTAAACTATTATAAGAAACTAGAGTCTGATGGCATAATAACTGTATCTGTTCCTTCTATTCCTACGTGGATTGCTGGTGGTGTTATGCTGGGGATAGCGAGAGATCAATTAGGTCAATTAGAACCGTTATTAGCACAATTAAGACAGACAGTTGATTATAAAATAACATTAAATCGTGTAGTTGGAATTGCACATAGTAATATTAGTGAGATGTACAATGCACTCGATGATGCTATTAATGCCCTTACTTTTATGTCTGCACAATGGAATGATTTAGACTCTCAATATTCAGGAGTATTGAGACATATCGAGAATGCATCGGATAAAGCGGAACAAAATAAATTTAAATTTTTACTGCCTAATTTGAAATCAGCTAAAGACAGCTGGAAAACATTAAAAGTAGATGCAGACACATTAAAAGCAGGGATAAAAGAGTTGAAAATATAATTTGTTGTCAATCCTGCTAAGTAAGAGTAAACAAAAGAGCGAGAAGTTATCACTTCTCGCTTGCTTTACGTGCCCACTAAAACGTAGCGCGATCTAAATCAATAAATCTGATACGACCTGAACAATCAGCAAGAAAAAAATGATTGGTAATAAAATTTGAATCCATCTTGTTTTGATATAAGGGATGATCTTTAAACCTAAGAACGAGCCAACGATAGAGCCAATTGAAACAGGAATGGCGATTCCCCAATTAACTATGCCCGTAAAGTAGTAAAAGAGAAAGGCGCCTGTACAACTTGAAAACGTAATCATTCTTGTTAACTCAACTGCTTTTATATAGGTATATTGCTTTTTAAGGTGATAGGTTACATTCATTAGAGCTGAGCCTGGTCCAAAACCACCATCATATATTGAAACCACAAATGGAATAAGTTTATTAATTGGTTGCTCCTCTGTCTCTTTAATATCCTTTACCATAAATTTATTACTGCAAATCACGATGAAAAATGCGAAAATTAAGAAAACACAAGCTACAATATCAATGATTTGTTCTGATAATCGAGTTGCTAAAAATGCGCCCAATACACCTCCTAAACTAGATATCATCATTAAAGATGTAAATTTTTTTAACGATAAATGACCTTTAATTATAAATGACACGACATTTGATAGAGCTGAAAGTCCTGTCGCGAATTTATTAACAGCTACGGTTGTATGAATCGGAATGCCAATAAGTAGCATTGCGGGTAACAAAACGAAGCCTGCAGCGCCGAAAAGAACACCGATGACTGCTGCGAGTAAGCCAATTGTAAATAAAATAAATCCATTTACTGAAAACCAGTCCTGTAGTAAAATTTCCATCAAATCACCTCTACACCTAAATTACTGCTAAACAACACATAAAACAAATATATATAAATTGCTTATTCATAAATAAAATTTATCATTATTCAGCAGGAGACTTCCATCTTCGAAGGTGATGGGGTGAATGGAGATGTGATTCCTTTTCAGAGGGTGTTCTAAAACCTACTGAATAAAGATAAAGCCTCCGGCGGATGTCACGGGTTTTGAAAGGAATGAATTGTGTGGGCACAATTCAAAATCCGGACGCAACTACGCCAAGGCGAAATTGATCGATAGGGAGGAGTGAATGTAATGAATTTGCATGCATTAAGGATTTTTACGAATGTCGCAAAGCTTGGTGGAATTACCGCAGCGGCGAATAAAATGCTGCTTAGTCAACCAGCTGTCACAATTCAAATACGGAAATTAGAAAGCGAAATAGGGGCAAAATTAATTGAAGGAAAAGGACGTGGCATTCAATTAACGCCTGAGGGGAAATTTTTGTATGAGCAGGGAATGCGTTTATTTTATTTAGAAGCACAAATTGATGAAAGACTCGGTAAATTTTTAGCAAAAGAAGAAAAAATACATATTGCTTCTTCCTATATACCAATAAACTATATACTCCCATCTATTATAGCAGAGTATAAGCTTGCTAATCCTCACATTGAATTTTTTGTGTCGCTAGGCAATGTAAAATCTGTGGAAGAGCAAGTTCTTAATTATGAAGTAGATTTTGGTTTTGTCGTGCAAAATAAAATGGGTCACTCTGATTTACAGTTTGAAAAAATAGTAGATATCCCGTTTTGGTTTGTTGTGCACCCATCACATTCTTTGGCAAATCAAACTGTCTCCATCTATGAATTATCGAATGAGGACTTTATTTATCGAGAACGTGGTAGCTCGACGCTTGATTTATTGGAGTCAGTTTTTTATACGTATAACTGTCCTTTACCTAAATTAGGACTTCAAATGCAAGGCTTACATGAATCGATTAAAGTAGTGGAAGCAGGGTACGGTATGACTATAGCACCGTCCTACAGTGTAACTGAAAGTATATCAAATGGAAAACTGGCTAGGGTGTATATAGAACGTGCAAATATTCAGCAAAGTTTATTTATATGTACACGTAAATCAGATATAGAAGGGCATCCATTTATTCAGTATTTAAAAGAGAATTTAAACGCTGTAAATTAACCTATTTAAAAGAAATAGAACCAAAATAGGGACTATTATTAGAATGCTAATTCCCGATTTTTTTCATAGAATTTCTTTTAGCTGTTTTCGTATAGATTGCTGCTATTAATACATAAAGACCAAGTTAATTTCACTCATTTTGTTGATTAACTTGGCCTTTAGTAAATCCTTTTTTAACTAAAGCACCCCGTTTGTGAAATACCACTACAAATCTAATCATTTTCTAGCTCTACTTAAAGACAATTTGGATTAAGCATTACCCCTTATTTTTATCTAATACTGATCTATAATAACACCTATGGATGACGCCTTAATAAAAGGTGAATTTTTCAACTTAGATAAGTTTTGAGGATTTCCAGTTACAACCGCACCAAAATATTGTAGATCATCTTCTGTTAGTTTCTCATCTTCCCCACCTAATGTCGTAAATAAACGATTGTATTCACCTTGCCAACGAGCTTTATATTTTTTGCCGTTCTCAATATTTAGAATAAAATTATGAACTGGTTCGTCTTGTTTATCCCCATTTGCATTAAATAAAGAAACACCATAAACTGTATTTTCGGAGCGAACTAGATTGTTGGTATCAACAATTTTATTATTCTTATCTCTTATTGGAACATGAAAATCTTCAACGTTTTCTCCATTTACATCATCGACCCAAAGCCAAGACAGTGTTACGTCTTCTGAAATCATCTTTTTTACTTCATTAAATGAATACCCTTTGTCAAAGGATAGTGCAACTTCCATTACTTTTTCTTGACCTATATCATCAAGTAAATTTATATCATTGCGGTAATTGTCGTATTGAATAAACGGATAGAAAAACACCATTTCTCGTTGACCTAATTCGTTGTAGCGTTGTTTTTGTAAGTCATCTTCAGAATAACTATCTCCAATTAATATTGGTGATTCAATCCCGATTCGATTTAAATTTTCGTCACGGAAAAGTCCATAGCCGTAGCTTTCATCGCCAGTATAAACCACTTTTCCTTCTATAATTTTATAAGTTGTATAACGATTTTCTCCACCTAAAATACCATGATATCGTTCAAGCTTGCCGATAAATTCATTCGGCGCGGAAATTTCATAAAAGCCTGATGCAGAAATTTGAATAGGGCCTTCTAATTGATACGTAATGTTTCGATTTGCAATTGTACCAACGATAATCAATATAATTAGAACTGCGACTGTTATAAAAACCGATTTCCAACTCGCCCTTCTTTTTGCTTTCTTAATCGACTTTTCCATTTTCTTTATGTCAAATAAATCATCTATCTTCTCATTCTCCATTAAACTTGACCTCCCATATTTTTTAAGAGTATTGCGTGCGCGATGTAAATAAGTTTTTACATTAGTTTCTTTTATACTTAAAATTTCGCTTATTTCTTTATAGGAAAAATCCAAATAGTATTTTAGGATAAGCAGTTGTTGAAACATTGGCTGAAGTTCCTGCAATGCTTCATCCAATTCACTTGCTATTTCCTTTGTTAATAGGCTAAATTCCACATCTTCTATGGCTGGCATTAACTTTTCTAAGTCCACCTCATTTAACTGAACGATTGTTTTATTTTTGTTATATAAGGAATAGTAACGATGAATTGCGACTTTAAACATCCACGCTCGTATTTTTTTCGGTTGGATTTGTTGAAGACATTCAATTGTTTTCATGATGGTTTCTTGTGTAATATCTTCTGCATCCTCTTTGGTAGCCCCAATTTTGATTAAATATTTAAATACAATTTTTGCATGTGTAAGGAGTATTTGCTCCCATTCATTTTTCAAAAACTCACCAACTTTTGAATATCCAATTTTTAATTCTTAGTGATCACTTACATATATAACAATTGTAAAATAAAAAAGTATACAACCTTTTTAAAGTTTTTTAAAAAACAAATAAAAAACTGTTTAATCAATAGCATATGATTAAACAGTTCTTCATTTGAATATAGTTAATATAAAATGCGTTCCTCCACAATTTGGCCGATTGTTGAACAACACTATTCAACTAAGCTGCTCCTTTAGTTGAATAGCAACATTCACAGCATTTTTTTAAAATTTCTATTCCTTGTCATAATAATATATAGTAATTGTACTCAAACACAGTGAGTAATTTAATTCTTTAATAATGAGGAGGATAACATGGGGAGATTAGTTCATTTTGAAATTCATGTAAGTGACATGGAACGAGCAAAGAAATTTTATGGAGAGGTATTCGGATGGTCATTTCAGGATTGGAGTGATTATGCAGGAATGCCTTACTTTGGAGCGGTGACTGGTAATGCGGACGAACCAGGAATCGATGGTGCTTTAATGCAACGACAAAGTGCTTCTCCTGAACCAAATCAAGCTTTAAATGGATTTGCTTGTACAATGGGAGTGGAAAATTATGATGTAACGGAAGCTAAAATTATTGAGAATGGCGGCACGGTTGCAATGCCGAAATATGCTCTTCCTGGAATGGCGTGGCAAGGATATTATATTGATACCGAGGGCAATATATTCGGTATTCATCAGCCTGACAAAAATGCAAAATAGCACCATTATAATTTGAAAAAATGTTTTTAAATATAGGTTCTCTGCATCTTTTTTATCCAAATATAATTAACACAGAACGCTTGGTACTAGAAACCAAGCGTTTTTTGTTACTTCACATGATTAGAAGTAACCTTATATATGCTGATGCTCAGCAATTGTTTTTAAAAAACATTCCATCGAATTTGTCATATATGCATCTTTTCGTCGAATAAAGACGGTTGAAATAGTACCGTATTTTTTAGGAATTGTATGACAATAAACCTTACCTGTAGTAGAAAGATGTTCAGCGGCTGATTGTGGTACAAGTGTAACGCCAAGACCGATGGCAACACTGTTTAAAATTGTCTCTAAAATATTAAATTCCATAATTCTCTTTGGCAATAAACCCTCATCTTTGAGCCAGAGTTCTAGCTTGGATCGATAGCCGCAACCTTGATTAGAAACAAGGATAGGTGTAGTCATAAATTCCTCTATGCGAAAGGATTTGTTTTGTGAGATGAGAACGAGATTTTCGGTAAATACATCATATTGTTCTAAAGCTGGATGTTTAATCGGCCCGGTTATAAATGCACCATCTAATTGGTGATCCGCTACTTCTTTAATAAGTTCCTCAGTTAAACCAGCTTGTAGTGTTAAGTCGACATTCGGATATCCTTTATAGTAGGACGCTAGAATGGTAGGTAATATACTTACTGTTTCGACTGTACCGATTTTTAATGTACCAGTTGGTGTATCACTATCTAAAAATACTTGTTTCATTTCCTCGACATCCTGCAAAATTTTAGTAACGTAAGCAAGCATTTTTCGCCCTTCTGGGTTTAATGTCATCCCTTTTTTATGGCGATAAAATAGCGGCGTTTTGAGCTCCTTTTCTAATAGCTTAATACGTGCAGTTACATTGGATTGTACATAATTTAATTCTTTTGCAGCATGGCTAACGCTCCCGTTATTGGCGACGCTTTTGAAAATCTGTAAATCTCGTAGTTCCATCGAGCTTTCCCCCTTAAAAACTATCATTATAAATGATAGTTAATATCACTTTCAATCATTTTACGTGATGTATTTTCTTTTTTATAATTCTCATTGTGATATAGAGGAACTCAGTCTAAAAACGCCACTTCCTGTGGGCAATGACTGAGTGACCAACATCGTGCGGGTCAAAGCATAAAGCGATTCCGGACGCAATGATGACGACGCATAATTGATAGGGCTATATAGAAATGAGGAAAAAAACAGTGAGAAGAAATCAAATAGTAGTAGGCGTGATCGCATGTTTAATTGCCAGTATGTCATGGGGAGCCATGTTTCCAGTAGCAGATCATGCACTTGAATATATAAATCCGCTCTATTTTTCAACTATTCGATATGGAGCGGTATCGATTGTATTAGTCATTTTATTATGGATGAAAGAAGGGAAGAAAGCATTTCGTTTAGAAGGGAAAGGTAAATTACTCGTCTTTTTTGGGACGATGGCATTTACAGTTTACAACGTGCTTGTTTTCTTAGGCCAAATGTTAATGGGAAAATCCGGTGTTATGGTAGCGTCGATTATGGAAGCACTCATGCCGATGATTTCGATTGCTATTCTATGGGGCTATAAACATGTGAAACCGAAGAAGTATATGATTAGCAGTATGATTATTGCTTTTGTTGGGGCTATTTTTGTTATTACAAAAGGTGATATGGGTTGTTTCTTTCTTACACTAAAACATAATCTAGTTTCGCTTGCATTTATTTTAATTGGTGTTGTAGGGTGGGTCATCTATACAATGGGCGGTCAAACATTTAATGATTGGTCTACGCTGCGCTATTCTACATTAACATGTGTATTTGGCACAGCTGTAACAGGTATCATCACAATGATCATGACGATACAAGGAGTTGTATCAGTCCCAAGTGCGGAAACGATTTTTGCTATTAAATATGATTTATTGTTTATGATGACACTACCAGGCATTGTGGCATTACTTAGTTGGAATTACGGTGTGAAAATCCTATCATCCATTAATGGGATTTTATTTATTAATTTCGTTCCAATAACTACATTGGTCATTATGATGATACAAGGATACAACATAACAATTTTTGATATAGTAGGGACCTTACTTGTTATTTCTGCTCTTATTTGGAATAACATCTGTCAGCGTAAAGAAGAAAACACGATTTTACAGGTTATGCATGAGGAAGAAGAATTGCAGCAGGCTGTTTAATATTAAAAGGCTTATTATTTGCTGGCTTAATTGCCTTCTAAGCATTTAAACTTATTTTTAGGGCATATACAATAGGGGAAGTAGTACTTTGTTTTAAAAATTCTGGAATTATTTTTGGGGGGGTTAATAAAACTCTAAAGTAAAGCAAGAGTAAAAGAGAGAGCATGAATTGAAAAACATGCTCTCTCTTTATTAGATCTGTACATAGAATCTCTAAAATGCAGATATACGATATAGGCTTATTTCTGATTAATTTCTTAACAACAATATATTATTTCCTCAATGGACAGTTTTTACAATATGGTATATCAGCTTTTGTATTTACTTGATAGTATCGGCAACACGTTTTTCGAACGGGTACTTCACTCCATGTCTCTTTTCGCTGAAGAAAAGTTTGAAAAGGATTTTGTTCAAGCCCTAACCAATCTGTTTCAGCACAAGTAAGGTCATTAAAATGTTCATTTAATTCATTTAAAGTATATGTTTCTTCATTTTTGCGAAGAGTTGCAAGTAGCCTTACAGCGATATTTTCCCATAGAATCTTTGAGGATATTCTACATTCCTTGCTAATAATAGTAATCATTGGTGTTAAATTTTGAGCAAAAAGGCGTTTTTTCCAACAGTCTTCAAAAAGTTCTGTTGGGTTTTCTTCAATTAACAATTTAAAGGATGTTACATCAAATCGTGCTGTAGACCACCAATCAATTCTTTTCTTTTGCAGTCCATAATAATCAAGACTCGAAGCTGCTACTAACACTGCATAACGTTTTAAAAATAAAGAACCCGCAACAGGTAGGGAAGAAGTATTTAAATAATTTGCATACTGTTTAATGATTGGTAGTAAAGTATCTTTATTCAATAATTGATGTAATGGAATTCCTTGAGGTGAGAGATGCTTTTCCACGCCATAAGGCTCTAAATTCATTTTATATACCTTCCTTTTCCTTTCGGGATACATAGGGGAGTTCCAAAAAAAGGATCCTCCGATACAGCTACTTCCATACCGAATACTTCTTGAACCATTTCTGCTGTTACAATATCCTCTGGTGGGCCTTGTACAGCCACTGTTTGACGATGAACGGCAACTAAATGGTCTGCATAGCGGCAAGCAAGATTTAAATCATGCAGAACCATAACAATTGTTCGGTGTTCTAAGCGATTTAATTCAAACAAAAAATCTAATACTTCAATTTGATGAGTCATATCTAAATAAGTAGTAGGTTCATCTAATAACAAAATAGGTGTTTCTTGTGCTAATGTCATGGCAATCCATGCACGCTGGCGTTGCCCCCCAGATAATGAATCTACTGCACGGTCCTTATGTAGTTGGAGCTGTGTAGCGACTATTGCTCTTTCCACAATATTTTCATCATCTTCTGACCACTGTTGAAACCAACGTTGGTGAGGATAACGCCCTTGTTTGACTAATTGATGTACTGTGATACCTTCAGGTGCTAAGGGACCTTGAGGTAATATCGCTAACTGCTTTGCTATTTCTTTAGAAGATAAAGACTGAATCTTTTGTTCATCTATTAATATATCGCCTTCGTGTGGTTTTAATAAACGAGCTAGGGAGCGTAAAAGTGTTGATTTTCCGCTCCCATTCGAACCGACAAGAACAGTAATTTTACCTGCTGGAATTTGAAAGCTTAAATCTTGAATTACTTGATAGTCACCGTACTGTAATGATAAATTTTGAGTCTGTAATCCGAGCATGTTGTTTTCCTCCTATCGATGCCGATTCTGAAATAATAAATAGATAAAGAAGGGAGCTCCTATTGCAGCAGTAAATACACCTGCTGGAATATCGAGTGGTAAGAATAAGGATCGTGCCACTAAATCTGCTAACATAACAATAAATGCTCCAATAAGTGCCGTTATCGGAACAAGCCCAATAAAGGATTTACCAACTAATCTTCTTGCAATATGAGGTGCCATGAGTCCAACAAATTCAATACCACCTGCAAATGCAGCTGCTGTCCCCGCAAATACTACACTGCACATTAAAAATAAAAAGCGTTGCCTTTGGACATTAATCCCCATACTAGTAGAAATATCATCGCCTAACTCTGTTACATTTAAACTTCTTCCCCAGATTAATAGAACTGGTAAAGGGATGAGAAGCCATAGACTCATCGCCAATACATCGCTCATATTTGCCCCATATAAACTACCTGTTAACCATATATAAGCCTTAGTTGTAGTAGCTGTTTCACTTAAGACAAGAAAAAATGTAACGCTTGATTTCAAAATAGCAGATATACCAATACCAATTAATACAAGTCGAATAGGGGTAACTCCGTTATTCCAAGAAATGATGTAAATCACTATTGCTGCACAAAGCCCTCCGAAAATCGCAGCAAGCGGCAAAAACTTCATACTGACTATACCGGTCCCTAAAATAATAAATAATACAGCACCTAATGAAGCTCCACTAGTGATCCCAATAATGTCTGGAGAAGCTAATGGATTACGCACTAGATTTTGCAAAATAAGACCCGCTATACCTAATGAAGCACCTACTAACATCGCTAATAACGCTCGTGGTAATCGCAGCGTCTCTACTACATAACTATGTTGGTCAATGTATCCTGTCAATTGTAAAAATACATCTGTAATAGGAATCCAGTTACTTCCTATAGATAAACTTAGAACAAATAATGTTCCAATCGTCAAAAAACAGACTAATAAAATAAGTAACCATCTTAGTGACAATCGAAAAGATATTTTTCCATTCAATAGTCGAAATGTCCAATGACTCATTGTTTAGACACCCCTTTTCTAGCTAAATAAATAAAGAATGGACCACCAATGAATGCTGTCATTACACCAATAGGAACTTCTTGAGGAGCAATTACAAATCGTGCCACTACATCTGCTGTTAATAGAAGTGCTGCACCTAAAAGTGCTCCATATGGTATCATCCAACGATAATCCATACCAACCAGACCTTTTGCTATATGAGGCACAATGAGTCCGATAAATCCTACAGATCCGGCAATTGCAACAGAGCCACCTGCTAGAATAATAATGAGTACGCCCATTACCACTTTAAGTAAACCTACATTTTGCCCAAGACTTTTCGCAACATCATCTCCGGTACTAAAAATGTTCATTGCTTTTCCTATAAGTAAGCTAATTATTAATGCTAGAAGGAAATACGGTAATACTGGTAATAACATGCTCAAATCTCTTCCAGCCACAGAACCTGCTATCCAAAATAGAACTGTTTGAATGGATTGCTCATCTATGACAAGTAACCCCTGTGTTAAAGATATAAATAATGCTGATAAAGCAGTGCCTGCTAAAATTACTTTTATAGGTGTCATACCGTCTCTACCCATACTGCTTAAGAAGAATACAATTACACCAGCAATGGTAGCCCCTAAAAATGCAAACCACATATAGTGCATTAACGATTGAACATTAAGCCAAGTAATAGCTAGTACAATGAAAAAAATAGCTCCTGCATTGACACCAACTAAGTCTGGAGCGGCTAAAGGATTACGCGTTAACGTTTGGACGAATATACCGGCAATTGCTAGATTCATACCAATTACTAAAGCAATAATTGCCCTTGTTAAACGTGACGTACCAATAATCATATGATTCGTATCATCCGGGTTATAATTCGTAATCGCTTCCCATGTTGTCGAGAATGGGATGGTCGTTTGTCCAAGTGCAAGGCTAGCGAAAAACAAAGCTATTACTATTCCTAAGAGTACAATCAATCCTAGTGTTCTTGAGAAAGTTGCTTGTAACATCATGACTCCTCTTCTTTCAAAGAAAAAAGGGAAGCTAATTGCGTTCCCTTTGTTTCATACTATTTTTTAAGCTTAAAATGCTCATAAAGGTTATCTAACATTAGGTTGGCTGCTTGTAAACCACCACCAAAATTCCAAATGATTTCATCGACTGTATACACTTGATTATTTTTCACAGCGTCTAAGTTTTTGTATAAAGGATGTGCAGTCCATTCTTCATTTGTCTTTTTAACTGCTGCATTATCCTCCATGAATTGGAAAATAACATCAGCGTTCATTTGAGGAATACCTTCTTTATCTGTTAATTTTACAATTTCTAAATTCTCACCTTGTAAATCTTTTGGACCTTTAAAGCCTAATTCATTTAAAATAGAACCAGCAAAGCCTGTCACATAAATACGAGCGTGGTCTTCACGGTAGTTTAATACAGCTGCACTTAATGGCCAGTTATTAGTAGAGGCTACTTTATTTTTAAAGTCTGCCACGCGTGCCTCCCAATCTCCAATCAATGATTTTGCTTGTTCTTCTTGACCTAAAGCTTGACCAATTACTGTAGCTGTTTCTTTGAAATCATAAAGAGTAGTATTTACAACAGTTGGCGCAATTTGTGATAGCTGCTCATAAATTTCTTCATGACGGATTTGAGTCGCAATAATTAAATCTGGCTTTAGCGCTGCAATTTCCTCTAAATTTGGTTGTGTTTCTTGACCAACAAATTTTACATCCTTTAAGTCATCTTTTATGTAATTATACATTGGTGTTTGAGCCCAAGATTCTACTACTCCAACTGGTGTAACACCGAATTCTAAAATTGTATCTGTCGCACCTTGATAAAGAGTCACAATACGCTTTGGTGTTCCTTCAATTGTCGTTGTACCAAGAGCGTGTTTAATTTCACGGCTCGTTGACTGTTCTTCGGTTTTTTTCTCCGTTGACTCTTTCTCTTTGTTGTCCGATGCTTTATCTCCACAAGCTGCTAATACAAATAGAGCTGCAAATATAGTGAAGAATAGTAGTAAATTCTTTTTATTCATCATGTCGACTCCTTATAATTAAGAATGATTTTCAATTTCAATTAGGATTGTAATATATTTAATATTCAAAAACAAGAAAAATTTTCACTACTATAATTATTTTTATGTATACATGGATACACTCTTTAATTCATTGCATTATTAGAAAATGAACTTTAAGATAGTACTGATAATCATTTTCAATTGAAAAAGGAGAGTGTAAATTGACAACAAAAAGACATCTTATAATTGGGATGCATTTAGCGGTGAATGGTGAGCAAGGCAAAAAAGGTGCGTTAATTGATGAACATATTGCATTTGCAAAGCGTGCTGAGGCAGCGAAGTTAGATTTTGTATTTAAGGCAGATTATTTAATAGCGCATCTAGAATTAATAGCTAAAATGAAAGGAACAGTAGGGCTAGATCCAAGTTTTTTAATGGCGACGGTGGCAAGAGAAACTAAACAAATTGGTTTGGTAACAACAGTTTCAACATCATTTAATCCACCCTATATTATTGCGCGCCAATTACAATCCTTGAATTGGATTAGTGAAGGGCGTTTAGGTTGGAACCTAGTAACATCAATTGATGGAGCATCTAATTTTAGCAACGAGTTGATGCCTTCGTCAGAAGAGCGTTATGCAAAGGCAACAGAATGTAAGGATGTTGTCCAGCGACTATGGCATAGCAACCCTTATGAAATATTAGAGGAAGATGGAGATTTAGAGAAAATTAAAGAGCTTGTGAAGCCAATTAACCATGATGGTGAGTATTTTCATGTAAAGGGACCATTAAATATACCTATGCATCCAGCAGGTGATATTCCTCTATTCCAAGCAGGGGCATCGGATACAGGCCGTCAATTTGCCGCAGTAGTTTCAAATGCTATTTTTGCTGCCACTCCAGATATAGAAATAGGTATTGAATTACGTAATGACTTGCGCAAGCGAGCTGTTGAGTTAGGGCGTTCAGCAGATGACATACGTTTATTACCAGGATTGTATTTCTTTATTGGTGATACATATGAGGAGGCATTAGAAATGCACCGTAAAACACACGAGCATTTAACAATTGAGCGTCGCTATAATGCCCTAGAATCCGTAATTGGAATGGATATTCGTCATTTAGCTCTAATGGATTGCGTAACAGTAAATATGTTGCCGCCCGAAAATCAAAAAGTACGTAGTAAAACGCATGCACATCTCGTGCGCCGATATATTATAGAAAATGAGCCAACTGTTGAAGAATTGTTAGAACGCCCAGAGGTAATTGGCTCTGCACATCTTGTAGCAATTGGTACGCCACAAGATATTGTGAATCAAATTGTGAACTTTTATGATAAAGGGGCAATGGATGGCTTTATAGCTGTGCCAGGTGGTCCTGCAAAATCTTTAGATTTATTCTTTAGAGATGTTATTCCGAACTTAGTAGAACGTGGTTTATTCCGAGCTGATTATGAAGGTAGCACATTACGTTCACACTTAGGATTAGATGTATAATGAACGATCGAAACAACCGAAAGTAGAAAAAAAGGACAAGGCGGTGTGAATAAACACGTTTTGTCCTTTTCTATTATTTTTACTGAATTTTGTTTGATACTCTCTAATAGATGTAGCACATTGAACACAATTTTTGTTATAGTGTTTGAAAAACTAGAGAAAGGGGAAGTGCGTTATTATGATGGGGATTTTAGATTTAGAACGATTACCGAATTTATCAAATGAACAGTGTGAAATTATTTTAGGTGTAGCCCAAAACCTTCAAATAATAGCTGACCTTTCTCAAGCGGATATTTTTATTGACTGTCTTTTAGAAGAAGATAACGCTTCTTTAATTGTAGCTGAGGCAAAGCCTACTACTATCGCTTCTTTATATAAAAAAAGTTTGCTAGGGAATATAGCATTTGAAGAAATGGAGCCAGGTGTATTATTTAGTTTGAAAACCGGGAAGCCAGTTTTTGGATCAAGAGGAATTACGGAAGAGCGTGGAATCATGCAGCAAGATATTGTTCCTATAAAAGGCCTGTATGGGGAGACCATCGCGGTATTAATAAAAGAAAGAGATATTTCACAGGTAGTGCAGAACGAAAGAAATATAGAGCAGCTTATGAAAGCGACTAATAGCGAAGACAAGCAACGTGTCTTTCAAGCCATTGTCGTTCAGGAAATTCATCATCGCGTTAAAAATAATTTACAGGTAATTTCTAGTTTGCTACGGTTACAAATGCAACGCACTCACTCGGAAGAAGTAGCTGAGGTATTTCACGATAGTATATCTCGTATATCTAGTATGGCTTTAGTGCATGATTATTTGGCCCAGCGTGGAATTGAGGAAGCGGATATTAAACTTTTAATACAACAAATTTCTACTTTGTTAGTGTCCTCGTCAATTATTCCAGGACAACATATTACTGTGTCTGTAGAAGGAGAGTCGATATTCTGTCCTTCAGATAAAGCAACAGCTGTAGCACTAATTCTAAATGAGTTAGTTCAAAATAGCATTAAGCATGCTTTTCCTTCAAGAAATTACGGGGAAATTGTTATTAATTTGAGACAACGAAAGCAAATGGTTACGATTACAGTAATGGATGATGGATGTGGAATTGGTAACCCTTTTTCGATAGGCGATCTGTCATCTTTAGGATTACAACTTGTAGAAATGTTAGTTGAAGAGAAGCTACAAGGCGTTTTTTCAGTCCCTATTTCTGAAAAAGGGACAAAAGTTTCAATAACCTTTCCGATTGTATCTTCCGAGGTTAAATAATATTAAATGTCACTAAGATCACTTAAGCTGATATTGTTTTCAAACTATTTACAAAATATTTGCTAGTAGTGTAAAATGAACTAAAATAATAGCTAAGGCAAAGGCGCCTTTCACGCCCGAAGAAAATTTTCTTCAGGGATATGTGGAAGCGCTTTTTTTTTGTTGGATTGCAATCTTAAACATATAAAAAGGGGTGTTAAATGATGAAATTGTCTTGTGTAGTAAAAGGAACACATTACACGTTTTCGTCGGTAAGGGAGGTACTTGCAAAAGCGAGTGAAGCGAAGTCTGGGGATGTGATGGCGCGTGTAGCAGCGGAATCATCGCTTGAGCGCATGGCGGCAAAAGTAGTACTTAGCGAGATGCAGCTGAAAGAAATTTATGAGAATCCGGTTATTCCGTATGAAATCGATGAAGTAACACGTTTAATTTATGATGATATTAGCGACACGATCTACAAGGATATTCAAAGTTGGACTGTCGGTGAACTGAGGAATTATATTCTGTCATCTGATACAGGTACAGATAAATTATTGAAACTTTCAAGGGGACTAACAAGTGAAATGATTTCTGCTGTTGCTAAGATGATGTCCAGCATTGATCTTGTTCTTGCTTCACAGAAAATGAGGTATCAAGCACATTGTAATACTACAATTGGAGAGCCTGGTCGCTTAGCATTTCGCTGTCAACCAAACCATCCAAATGATGTTCCAGAAGGCATTTTGTATTCAATAAAGGAAGGGTTGTCCTACGGAGCGGGTGATGCAGTTATTGGTATCAATCCGAATGTGGATACGATTGAATCCGTCAAAAAACTTTTGACTCTTTCACATGAATTTATTGAGAAGTGGCAAATTCCAACTCAAAATTGTGTTTTGGCTCATATAACAACACAAATAGAAGCTTTAAAGCAGGGGGCACCTATCGCTCTTATGTTTCAAAGTTTAGCAGGTACGCAAAAAGGGAATGAAGCATTCGGTATATCTAAAAAAATTCTTGATGAGGGCTATGAGATGATGGCTCGATATGGTACATCTACAGGTCCAAACTTTATGTATTTTGAAACAGGACAAGGTTCGGAGGTTTCTTTAAATGCTGATTTTGGGGTAGATATGCAAACGCTTGAATCCAGAAGCTACGGTTATGCACGTCACTGGAAGCCTTTCATGGTGAATACTGTTTCTGGCTTTATTGGACCGGAGACACTTTACGATGGACGTCAATTAATTAGAGCGGATCTTGAAGACGGATTTATGGGGAAATTGCATGGCTTGCCAATGGGAATTGCTCCAACTTATACAAATCATATGGATGCCGATCAAAATGATCAGGAAGTTGCCGGTATCATAACGGCAGTTGCAGGAGCGAATTTTTACATGGGAGTACCGGGTGGAGATGATGTCATGCTGAATTATCAAGATACAAGCTATCACGATGATGCTAGCTTGCGTGAGATTCTGGGCTTACGACCACTTCGGGAATTTGAAAAATGGATGGAGAATATGGGCCTAATGGAAAATGGAAAGTTGACGAAACGTGCGGGAGATTTATCAATTTTTGATTAAGGAGGGAGGAGCAAAATGGATATTCAAGAAATTGTTCAACGAGTGGTTGATGAAGTGAAGAAAAACATGAATTCACCCAAAAACGATATCGATCAAAATAAAGAAGAAACTATATATTTTCCAGAAGAACGTATAAAAGGGGTAGACAAGCCGCATAACGCTGCATCCATTGAGCGAGCGCAAAGTATTACACCTGCTCGTATTGGTATTGGTCGAACAGGAACGCGTATGTTGACGACAAGCTATTTACAATTTTTAATTGATCATGCAGCTGCACAAGATGCTGTATTAAGAGATGTAAGTGATGGTTTTCTTCAAAATATGGGTTTACACAAGCTGGAAACAAAAGCTAGTGATATGAAGTCTTACTTAATGGATTTAGATGCTGGTCGAAAGTTATCAGATGAAGCTATTAACTATCTTGAAAAGAACGGGGATAAAGGCAAGGATGTTCAAATTATTGTTTGTGATGGATTGAGCTCCTCTGCGGTAGAAGCAAATGTAGTTGATTTACTACCAGCTTTAATACAAGGGCTAAAATTAAAGAATATAAGTGTCGCAAAGCCGTTTTTTATTAAGCGGGGGCGTGTATGGGTGCAAGACGAAGTGGCTGCTATTGTTAATTGTGACCTTGTTATTTCGTTAATTGGCGAAAGGCCAGGTTTAAATACAGATGAAAGCCTGAGTGCTTACATGATTTATCGGCCGACTGAAAAAACAGTTGAAGCCGATCGGACGGTCATTTCAAATATTCATAAAGATGGACTAACTTCAGTTGAAGCGGGTGCTTATTTATCTGACTTAATCGAACAAATGCTTTTAGCTAAGTGTACAGGCGTTTCCTTTGCGCAACAAAGGAATATCAGCAAATAGTAAACTTCCTGCAAGAAAGGTTGTGGTGTGATGAAAAAACGGATTCTAATTGCTGAGGACGAACCAATTATCAGGATGGACTTAAAAATGTTGCTTCGGAAAAATGGTTTTGAGGTAGTCGGGGAAGCAGGAAATGGTGATCGAGCGATTGAGCTCGCTGTTAAATTAAAGCCGGATCTTGTGTTAATGGATATAGAAATGCCAAAATTAAATGGGTTCAAAGCAAGCGAAGTTATTGGGCGGCAGTTAGATATACCAGTGTTGTTGATTACTGCATATAGTCAAAAAGAATTTATAGAAAAGTCTAGGCAAGATAATATTATGGGCTATTTAGTTAAACCCATTTCTGAAAATAGCTTAATTCCCGCAATGATGATTGCACTTCAACAAGCTAAGAGGACACAAACATTAAAGCAATCTTTACAACTAACACAAGCAAAAATTCAAAAGCGAAAGATAATTGAACGAACAAAAGGGCAACTTGAAAAATGAGGTTTTTAATAAAACGCTAAAGTAAAGCAAGTTATAAAAAACTTAATCTCACTTAAATTAGAAAGGTTAAATCTTTCTAGTTTAAGTGAGATTTTTCTATTCAAAAATAAATACAAACCCTAATGATACCTAAGTTGAACTTTAGTAGAATAATATGAAACTAATTATAAATCTCAGTCGTATAAAAAAATAAGGAGCTTTTGGTTAGAAAAATCTACGATGAATGTAAAAGAAACAATATTTATAAAGGGAAGTGTGTTATGAAAATCGAAGGTGCAATGTTAGAATATCGTTTGCAAAAAGGTAAAGACAAGTTTGAACCAATCTATTATTATACTAATATTGACTTGCCGCAAATTTTAACAAGAAGAGAATGTGAATTTTTTATTAAAGAAGGTAAGACTTATAAACAATTGTCTTCTGCTATTGAAGATGAGTTATTCGTGATTTATGTAGAATTGTGTGAAGAAACACCAATGGAAATGCAAGAGCTCTCATGTGAAGGTATTAAACTTGAAATTCGTGAATTAAATACCTATAAAAATCATCCGCTTATCACATTTGAATATATGGCGAATCATTTAGATATTTTAAGCATGATTGGCAGTATATATACATATATCGAAGACAAGGAGTGGGAGCGTGACTCAGCTGAAATTGATGAAGATCGAGGTGTGTATGTTTTATATGTTACGCCAACAGGATATACGCTTGCAACATAGGAAGGTGGATTTTTAACATGAAGAAAACAAAGAAGATGATGACAGGAGCATTAGCAGCTGCGGCTTTGGTGACGTTAACTGCTTGTGGAGAGGAAAGGGGATATGCAGAGCCAACAGGAACGGATTGCGATGATTGGGATTGGGATAAGGAAACGCGTACGTATTATTGCGATGATAATGATTCAACTTATGCGCGTAGTTACTACCATGGTGGGAAATATTATGGAACAAAAACATCATTACAAAAAAGTGCTGACTATAAAACATATGTATCGAATTACAAATCAGGAATAGGCAGTGGTTCAAAAGGCGGTTTTGGAGGGTAAAGATGAACCGATTTCGAGAAAATCGACAACAATTTTTTAGCCAAATAAAGGATTTTTGGCATGACATATATGGGATGGAATATGCTCTATTTGATATTAAGAGAGAAAGTTCAGAAACGATTAATAGGATTCGCCAAGCAACGGACCAGATAGGCCATATTTTTTATAAGTCGGCTACTTTGTTGCGTATGGTAGATGATGAGACACTTTTGCGTCTTGGATTTCCCACTGAAACTCACTCTTTCATCCGTTTGCAAACACTTCCAGTAGAAAGTGTCATTGCTCGTTTAGATTTAGTAGTGACCGATGAACAAGTAAAATTGCTTGAAATAAACGCAGATACACCTACATTTATAAAAGAAACTTTTTTTGTGAATGGAAAAATGTGTGAACAGTTTGAGATGCAAAATCCAAACGAAGGATGCGAAGACCAGTTAAAACAATCAATTTTGAAAGCTGTAGCTTCGTCGTTTCGTACGAGGGAAAAATATGAAGCTAGCAATATTGTTTTCGCAGCACACTCGGACCATGAAGAAGATAAATTGACAATAATGTATTTACAGGAACTCTCCAGATTAAAAAGTCAGTATATGGACTTTAAACACCTACAACTTGTCGATGAGCCAATTTTAGAAAATGAAGAAGTTGTCCTACCACAAGGTCTTTATGATAGAAGCGGGGAAAAAATCGATGTTTTATATCGACAGACGTATCCTATTGAACATTTGATATATGATGAAGATCCAATAACGAAGGAAAAAGTTGGTCAATCGTTAATGAAGCTAGTGGAACAACAAGACTTAGCCATTGTGAATCCTCCTTCTGCTTTTTTACTACAATCTAAGGCAATAATGGCGCTAATTTGGGGGCTACATGAGGAAGAACATTCTTTTTATACACCTGAAGAACATAACGCAATACATAAATATTTTTTACCAACTTATCTAGATCCAGATATTTTTTTGCAACAAGGACAAAGTTATGTAAAAAAGCCTTCATTTGGTCGCGAAGGAGACACTGTTGAGATTTTTTCAAATACAGGTAAAAAAATTGCGGAAGATATTCATAAAACATATAAAGATGAACTTCCTGTTTATCAACAATTTATTGAGCTACCACAAACTATAATTCAAACAGAACAAGGTCCAAAACGAGCGCATTATATGTATGGTTGCTTTTATATTAATGGTAAAGCAAGTGCAATTGGTATTCGCGCAGGGGGACAAATTACAGATAACGGATCTTATTTTCTACCAATAGGATATTAGAAAATTGTAAGAATTTAAGAGTAAAGTGAAACAAACTGAAGCACAATAAAAGGAGTGTGTATTGAATGGGATATTTCTCATTAGATAGTTTTTTAAATTTTTTATTATATACAGGGACAGGGTTAATTCTTATTTTGATTGGTATTGTTGCATTTGCCTTTACAACAAAATTTTCAGAGTGGAACTTAATAAAAGAAGGCAATATGGCCGTTGCATTAAAGCTATGGGGAAAAGTGATTGGATTAGGCATCACATTATATACAGTATGGTCTTCAAGTGTTCATATACTTGATGCTTTTATTTGGGGGTTAATCGGAATTGCTACACAAGTAATTGTGTATTTGATTATTGAATACGTGTTAACACCAAAAACAAGCTTAGAGAAAAAAGTGGAAGAAGGAAATACTGCAGTAGGCTTCAGCTTATTTGCAGTGGGCATTACGGTAGGATTAATTATAGCAGGAAGTTTATCGTATTAATAAAGTATATTTGATAACACTATAATAATACATTAAAGGGAGCATGCTTTTTATGAATGAAAAGACATGCTCTCTTTATATTTAATGTTCACATCTGACATCGCCTAGTCGGGACGGAAATAAACGACACGTTATGGTGATAAGTAGAAATATAGAAGGTATATTTCTCTTTATGCCGAAATAAAAAAGAGTACAAATAGAGAGCAATATTTCTATATAATTGTACAGTTTAACGATGACTACCATCTTATGAGGAGTGATGTAGTATGTATATTAAAAAAGCAAGTTGTTTTATCAGTAAGGGAATACTTATTTAGTAGAGACTTCGTGATCATGGATTTCTCTACTACTAGAGGAGGAATCAGAAGTTTGATTAGTTTAAGATCAATTGATCAAAGTAATTGGGAAGCTTGTATTCAACTAGAGCCTAAGCAAGAACAGGAAGGGTTTATTGCCTCGAATCTGTATTCAATTGCAGAAAGTAAATTTTTACCACAAATGAAGCTCAAGGCAATCTATTTTGAAGAAATACTTATCGGTTTTGCAATGTACGGGATTGATTCGGATGATGGAAACTATTGGGTGTATAGATTTATGATTGATGAGCAATTTCAAGGGCGTGGACATGGCAAGAGCGCAATGAAATTGATTATTGAAGACATCCGGAGTAGAGATGATCGCACTGATGTCATCTGGCTCGGGTATCAGCTGGACAACGAGCAAGCGAGAAAGCTATATGCCAGCGTGGGTTTTAAAGAGTCAGGAATGGCACCTTGGGGAGAAATGCTAGCAAAATATAGTTTTCATTAGAATGTCTAAATGAATAATAAATAGTGCTTAACTAATGTTTACGTGGGATGCTCTTAAAGTCTATAAATGGATTTAAGAGCATCCTTTTTTTATTTAATTTTTGCATTTCCACTTTACCTCTTCACATTATCATGCCGTTTCGTTATTTTTGTAATACACACCTTACTAAAAAATACAAAAAAACTAAATTAGTGCAACTTTTTCTATTTGTGAAACGAGGATAGATTGAAAGGTGGGAAGAGATGGACATTGAACAGCTTTATTTACGCTATATAAACGATATATATCGGTATTTATATTCCTTATGCAAAAACCAAACATTAGCAGAGGATTTAATGCAAGACACTTTTTATAAAGCGCACATTACCTTACTTACTAATACAGTCCAAGACATTAAACCATGGCTATTTAAAGTAGCTTATTATACTCATATTGATTACATACGAAAAGAACGCCGTGTTGATCTTACCAATAGTCTTGAACAATCGACATTTATGACACCTGAAACCATTGCGGTAAATGAAGAATCCTTCCATTCGTTAATTTCTTTACTCGATCAGCTATCGCCGTATGAAAAGCAGGCAATTATGTTGTGTGATGTGCACGATTGTACTTATGAGCAAGCGTCAAATATTTTGGATTTAAAAATAAATACGCTCAAAAGTCATTTATTTCGTGGGCGAAAAAAGATGAGAGCCTTAATAGAAAAGGAGAGACAGCAATATGGATGATTATGAAAAATTAATAGCGAGCTCCAAAGCAGAAATCGCAAATTCAAATGATCAAAGTCACTATCAAAAAGTCATTAAAAAAACAATTTTTACGTCGAAATGGAAGCTAATTTTTGCAACTTTAACGATGATATTATTACTTGTACCAACGAGCTTTATGATGACATTTATATATTATGCCTTTGGTACAAGTTCGACAACATTAATGGATGTGACAAGTAAAACGCTTTATGTTACAGAGCCTAATACATCACTGGAAGAAATAGAGTTTGATATGTCTTTTACGCCATTTTCAATGAGGCTTGCATTTGAGCAATATAAGCGTATCGGAGAGGAAGATTATAAAGCGAATACTTATGATTTACGTTTTTTCCTTGATAGTGTATCTAATAAAGAAGTGACTACAACTTTAGAAAGAGTAGCACCAAAACATCCAACAGAAACGAATCCTTGGTTAATACATCCTGAAAACAAGAATTTGAATTTGGATGCTGGTCGAGAATGGAGAGTGCTTGACGGTTTACCAGATGAGACTGTTGTGGAAGCTTATATTTCATTTTTTGATCTTATGACAGTTAAAGAAGCAGAAAAGGCAATGCCGAATGTCGATGTTGTGTGGGCTGCTGTTGATACCGGTATTGATAAAACAAATTTGAGCAAAGATGGTAATGTTGTTTCACCGATTGGCTATCCTGTGCAACGTGATAATTCCATATGGTCACCATTTCGAAATGCAACGTCAAATGAAGAAGTATTTAAAGATATTTTAAAGACTATGGAGAATCATGAAGAGCTTGTGACAGAGATTTCTAGCGCCAAAAATTTAGCATTGCCGGAACGTATTGCTTATATTGAGGAAAATGGTGTGAAAACATATGGGGTTGTTGTAACAGGGCCGAAAAAGGATGTCCTAGCATTAGAAAAAATGAATATCGTACGGTATTTGAAAGTAGGTGAGGTGAAATTATGGAACTGGTCACGTTAAAACGATTTGAAAAGGGATTCGTCACAGCTGGGTGGGTTGGGATGATTGGTGGCTTATGTCTACTTTTATTACTTAATATTTCGATTGTAACAAATAGTGATATAACGGATAATAACTTTTATTTGTTGGTTTATCTGACAGCTCCTTTTAGCGTCATTGCAATATTTTCTAAAAAAAGTCGTTCATTAGGGCTTTGGGGATTAAGTATTTTATTATTCATCATGATATTTACAGCAACTATTTTCATTTTAGGATGGATGGTAATACCGTTTCCTTAATAACAGTGTTTTATTAAAGAGATATTTTTTTAAAAAAATAAGTAGCATTTTACACAATGTAAAATGCTACTTGGAGAAAGGAAAACTATGCTGTTTTCTTTTGTTTGGATACAGGAACAGAACGATTTAACTTCTTTCAGCGGGTGCCCAAACATCCGCTGAAATAGAGGAACTCAGGCTAAGAACTTCACATCCTGTGAAAACGCCTGAGTGACCGACATCGTGTCGGCCTAAAGCCTCCGGCGGATGTCAAGGAATCGGAAAGAGTTCAATATAGGATGTTAGCCTAAGTTCATCGCATCCATGCGATAACGGCTAACTGACCTGCATCGTGCAGGCCTAAGCGCAAAGCCGATTCTGGACGCAATTATGCCGAGGCATAATTGATAATACTGTTAGCTATCATTCCAATCATAATAATGATCATACCGATTAAAGATACTCCAACAGGCCAAGAACCGTTTAAAAAAAGCATTTCACCAAGAACAGTAAATACCATTGTTCCAGCTTGTGTTGCCTCTACTGCCCCTAACAAAGAAAGGTTATTTTTCGCTAAGTCAGTAGCGAAGAAAAATGTCATTGTGGCGATAACACCCGAACATAATGCTAATAAGAAACCTTGTGAGATTTGCCCAGATGTTGGTATGCCAGTTGTAGTCCAACCATAAATCGCTAATATAATACTGACTGGAAGGCTTCCAATTGCCATGCCTAACACGCGTTGAAATGTATCTAAGCGACCATCAACGACTTCCATCATTTTTCTATTTCCGAATGGATATAGGAATGCAGCGATGACTACAGGGAGGAAGCCAGATAAAAATTGAGAAACAGTAATATCCCCAGCTTCTGTTATTTGCATACAAATGACACCTGTTAAAATAAATAAGGAAACGAGTAAGCTTCGCATTGGAATTTTACCGCGAACTCGTTTAACTTCTGACTTCGTCTCTATTGTAATAAAAAATAGCGGAGATAATAACAAGCCAGCTAAAATAGTTATTTGCCATGTACCTGCTACGAGCCATGCAGGACTAAACACAGCAGCATAGCTTAATAAAGAATAAAATCCAACCCCGGCTATTGTGCCATAACCAAGCCATTCCAAAGGATGTTTACGCATTTCTACCCATAGTGGACGAAGGTTTTTGCGAAATAGGACGATAAAGAATAAAATGGGTAAAGCGAATAAAAATCGGAAGGAAGCAGTCCAAGCCCAGCTTGTTCCTGATACGTTCATAACTCGATTTATAATAAATGTAGCTGAAAAAAACGCAGATGATAAAATACCTAATAAGATAGCACGCATTTCGTTCGCTCCTTTCTTAATATATATTATAATATAATTATTTATATTAAAAGTAAACTATAATATACCGAAAGTGGAGGTTCCTATGAAAGAACAAGAGGATATGCAAACAAAAGAAGTAATTCTGCAAGTTGGTCAATTGTTACGACAAATACGCAATGAACAAAAATTAAGTTTAGAAGAGTTAGCAAAAAAAACGGGTGTTAGTAAATTAACGTTAGGGAAAATCGAAAGAGGAGAAACGAATCCTACATTAGGCGTCATTTGGAAGATTACAAAAGGATTATCTATTCCGTTGTCACGGCTCATGGTTATAGAAGATATAGTAAATGTTGCACGCTGCGGAGAAGGATTTATTATAGAAGAAAATCAAATGTGGCGATTAGAAACAATATTTCGGTACAAAAAAGAAACAGGATTGGAAATGCATCGTGCTTGTTTGCAACCAAATAGCATATATGAAGCAGAACCTCATCATGAAGGAGCTATCGAATATGTCACAGTAATGAAAGGGACAATTTCGATTCAAGTTGGACAAGAAATATATACATTAAACGAATTTGATTCTATTCAATTTGAAGCAAATAGAAAGCATAGTTATGAAAACACAGGAGATGAAGTTGCAGTTCTCCATTTAACAATGAAATATTTATCTTAATCTAAGTGCTGGAAGAGGTAGAATCAATAATTGTAGTTGATGGTATTTTAACTTTATAATAGTTGAATTAGCAAAATCCCGAATATTGAACGTTATTCGGGATTTTGCTTTTCTTATTATGTGTCTTCATTTTTCCAAAAGTTGCAATCATCATTATAATGTGAATTTTTTAAGCTCTACAGACAATGTATTTGTCATGTCTTGAAGTTCTGATACCTTTTCACTAATTTTCTGGAAGGATTGTAGCTGCTCTTGGGTAGAAGCTGATATTTCCTCTGTTCCAGCAGCAGTTTCTTCCGTAATAGCTGAAATGTTTTCAATGGCACTGTTCATTTGCTGACTCATTTCGCTTGTTTGTTCCATATCTTCGTTAAGATGCTGTAACTGATCATTAATGTCTAGCACATGAGTTGCAATTTCTTCAAATGACTTCTCTGTATCCGTCATCGATTGTAATTGTTCTTTTGACAGCTGATGTCCCTGCTCTGTCGTAGAAAGAATGAGCGTAATGCCATCTTGTATATGTGTCACCATAGAAGAGATGAAAGCCGTTGCTTTTTCGGTTTCATGAGATAGTTTTTTGACTTCCTCTGCAACAATTGCAAATCCTTTTCCAGCTTCTCCAGCACGTGCAGCTTCGATTGCAGCATTTAATGCTAAGAGATTTGTTTGATCAGCAATAGCATGGACTGCATTAGCGGCACCTTCAATTTCTGTTGTAAATTGAGAGAATTGAGTAACGGCCTCTTTGATGTTGATCGAAGTGGATGAAATATCCTTCGCAATAGAGGATTGCTTTTCAAGTGAACTTCGACCGTTTTGGACAGCAGTAAGTGCCTTATTGCCGTTTATTGCTGATTGTTCACTCGTCTGCTGAACAGTAGTAAATTGATCAGCCATCGTATTCATAAGGATTGCAGTTGACTGGATATCTTCTGAAATAGTGAGGCTTCCCTTCGCCAATTCGTCCGTTGATGTAGCAATTTGTAGACTACCTTCATTAATCGTTTCAATATAACTTGTGACATCCTTTGTGAAGAGACCAACATTTTTTCCTACATTATCAATGGATTGTACGGTGCTTTTTAAGCTAACAATCATTGTGGAAAAGTTCTCAGTTAATTGATCAACTTCGTTTCGACTGCCTTTCTTAAAGGAGAGGGCAGAGGTGTCAATTGTCAAATTCCCTGCAGCCACCGATTGTACATAATCCACAATTCGGTTAATAGGATTTGTAATTTTTTTCGTTGCGACATACGAGAAAATGATGGTAGCAATAATTAAAAGGATACTTCCGATAATTGTTGTTGTAGTAATGAACGAAATTTTTTGCTTTGCTAATTCATTCGTTTCTTTATACCATTCATTTGTTTCTTTTTTTAGTAGATACATATCATTCAAAATACCAGATATTCTTATTGCTTGTTTTTTAATTTCAGGGCGATTGTGAGCAAGAAACCCTGCTTCAGAAGCTTTTGCTAACTCGTCGTATTTACCCTCGATTTTTTTGATGATAGCCTTATGCTCAGCTACTTTTGCAATCGTTGAGAGTTTTTCTAAATTTACTTTTGTTTCTTTTAAAATGGAAAGAGCTTCATTTTTATTGGCCTCACTAGCTAAATATGTGTAATTATTTAGTGATTGGCTCGCTACAACTAAACTTTGCTCAAGTTCTTTCACTGCCAGTAATAGCTCTGTATCATCTTCTGCGGTTGTTTGTATATCAAATGTTTGTACGATAATAAAGCCAATCATAGCCATGGCGAGGACAATGGGTATAAGTATGTTCATAAATAATTTTTTTCGAAGTGTCACTGGCTGTTCCCCTTTTCTGCAGTAACTTTTATTTTACCTGAGACAATATCTTCTTTTGCTTTTTCAATGGCAGTCTGTTGCTCAGGTGTAAGTTTAATAACACGTATATCCGCAAGCCCTACTCCGTTATCAGCTAAACCAAATAAAAACGATTTTTCGGAAATTTTCCCGTCCTCAACTAATGTATTGGCCATTTTAAAAACAGCTTGGTCGACATTTTTTAACATCGATGTTACGACTGTCTTTTCGGCTATGTAAAATTGATCAGTATCAACTCCCGCCGCATAAATGCCCATTTCTTCAGCTTTTTTTATAGAGCCAAAGCCTGTGAATCCCGCTGCATGATAAATAAAATCTACGCCGTTCTTTTTGTAACGTTCTGCGATTGCAGCACCAGCCTCGGTATCATCAAATGTGCCAGCATACTCACTAACTATTTCGATATTTGGATTAAAATATCGAGCTCCCTCAATATAGCCATTTTCAAAATGATGGATAACTGGAACATTTACACCACCAATAAATCCTATTTTTCCAGTTTTACTTGTCATTGCTGCAACCATTCCGAGTAAAAAGCTGCCTTCCTGCTCTTTAAAGGTTATAGAAGTGATATTTGCAACATCCGATTGTCCGTCAATAAGGATAAATTGCTGATCAGGATATTTCTTCGCAGTCTTTTCTAAAGCTTCCTGTACAGAAAAGCCAAGACCGATAATGACGTTATACTTTTCTGCTACCAGTTCTTCTAGCTTCTGTTCGTAATTGCCATCAGGCGCTTCTTTATAATCGAACAAAATACCAAGCTCATCACGTGCTTTCTCAAGCCCTTTAAAAGCTGAATCATTAAACGATTCGTCTCCGAGCCCTGCATCTGAGAGTAAGATCCCAATTTTATAGTCATCTTGCGCTTTTTCTGATGGAGTTGTTGAACAGCCTGCTACTAGTAACAAAACTATTAAACAAAAGCCAATCATTAATTTTTTCAAAATAAGTACCTCCAATTGTATGTATGATGTATATCGGCAAAAAATCGTTCTAAGTCAGATGTCAGACAATGGGTTTTTATTTTACCATTAAATACTATCAGATTTTTTGTAATTTACTAGAGGGAAATGGGTTTAAATCATTCTCGATATTTTTAAAACACTGAGTATTTAGTTCGCTTTTTAATGAATTTTCTCTATGTGGATAGTGAAAAAGGTAGGGGTATATTGTTAAAAAATGTATGTTTCGAAAAATAACCTTTTTCTTTGTCAATTAAAATAGCCTCGCAAACATTTAAAGTGTTTGCGAAGCCAATCGTTTATATTAAACTGCACCAAATAACTTTAATATATTTATAATGATGATTCCCACAATGCCAAAGTCTGAATCGCCAAATGTAGTTCCTTCGTAGCCGATATCACCCATAAAGATCAGTAGAATCGCAGGGATAAAGCTAATAATTAATCCGTTGGCAAATGCTCCTACCATAGCGCCGCGTCTACCACCAGTTGCATTACCGAATACTCCTGCAGCCGCACCCGTGAAGAAATGAGGCACAAGCCCAGGTACAATCACTTTTAGCCCTATGAGGGGGAGTATAAACATCGATACTAGGCCAGCTACAAAGCTAAACAAAAAGCCGATAATCACAGCATTTGGTGCGAATGGGAAAATCGTAGGGCAGTCTAATGCAGGCTTTGTGTTTGGCACAAGTTTATCTGCAATCCCTTTAAAAGCAGGAATTATTTCGGCAATTAGCATCCGTACGCCAGCCAAAATGATATAGACACCAGCGGCAAAGGTAATAGCTTGAATAATGGCAAAGACGATAAAGTTTGAACCGCCAGATAATTGTCCCTCAATATAGGTTTGACCTGCGAATAGGGCAACGATAATGAAAAATAGACTCATAGTTAACGAAACAGCTACAGATGTATCTCTTAAAAAACCTAGAGATTTTGGGACTTTTATATCTTCTGTTGATTTGGCTTTGTTTCCAATGAACATTCCAATTTTAGCGGATACATAATAGCCAATGCTTCCAAAATGACCGACAGCAAAATCATCACTACCTGTTATTTGACGAACAGTTGGTTGTAAAATGGCAGGGAATACGACCATGCAAATACCAAGTAGAATAGAGCCAACAATAATAAGCGGTGTGCCACTCATACCGCCGACTGAAAGCGATGCTGCAATTAAACACGCCATAAATAATGTATGATGTCCAGTTAAAAATATATATTTTAAAGGTGTAAATCGCGCAAATAAAATGTTCATAATCATGCCGAAAACCATGATCATGGCTGTGGCTGTACCGAAATTAGTTTGTGCGGCTGCTACAATCGCTTCATTATTTGGGATGACCCCTTGGACATTAAATGCATGATCAAACATATTACTAAAATGATTTAAAGAACCAATTAAAACGGTTGCACCCGCGCCAAGTATAACAAAGCCCATAATCGTTTTTAACGTACCAGAAAGAACGGTTGAAGCTGACTTTTTTTGGATTAATAAACCGACAAAAGCGAATAGGCCGACTAATATAGCTGGTGTTCCTAAAATGTCATTCATAATAATATCTAACATATTAACACCTCATCCTATCCAATTTTTCATTCGTTTTTCAAATATCTGTTTTCGTAAAGTTTGTTGTTTTTTGATATAATTTTTCAAAATATCTAAGACTAGGAGTTTGATATATGGGTGTTTACTTTACCAATCAAACAATTGAAGCATTTAAACAAATAAATGAACAAGGGATTCTAACAGGGAACGAAGTTTTTGTTGATGAAGATTTCTTACCTTCATATAAATGGATGATTAAACAAATGGACAGAAGGATAAACAATGATGGTTCACTTCCAATTTGGCTTTGGACAAAAAAACCAAATTTGAATGATGAAAGACACTTTTATAAAGGAACGGATGCTGTATGTTTGACAGTTGAAGTACCCGATAATAAAGTCCTTCTATCTGATTTTGAGGCTTGGCATTGTGTATTAAATGACTGGTTTTGCCCAATGACAGATGAAGAAAGTAAATTATTTGAACAAGATAAATTAAATATCACAATGGAACAAAGTTGGGAAAGAATTTTTGACTTAGAAAAAATACGAAAATCGAAATGTGGAACGGGAATAGCCAAGTTGTTCAAGGTGTTACAACAGTCATTCACAAAGAACAGATATCGAATATTGAGCATTTTACAGCTAAATAACCAGTTGAGTGTCTGATTGGAAGTTACCGCTTTGTAGATTAAATCTGCCTTATTGTTTTAACAGCAACAATTTTTGAGAAAATAGCCTTTCAAAAAAATCAATACTTCATAACAACGGTTTAAGCTTTAATTTAATTTCTGAAATACTCATCATATTAATAATACGAACGATGTGACCTCTCTCTTCAGGCAATTGATTGACAATATCGTCCGCACCAATATAAATATCTGCTTCCTCTGCCTTGGCAGATGCTAAATCTGTATGCGTTACTTCTGCTACTTTTCCAAGTTCAGTTAACGCTTTTTTTACATTCAGCTCCATAATAAAGCTACTGCCTAAGCCATTCCCGCACACTACTAAAATTTTCATTAAGGTTACTCCTTTGCCACAATTTGTTGAATTTCTTTGATAATATCGTCCTTATGCTGGCAGGCGATGATGCTATCGATTTGATTTGGTGCTTGTAAAATTTTTGTTAAGTCAACTAATGCCTGCAGATGTGACGTATGATCGGTCGCAGCTAAGACGATAATTAAGAAAACAGGCTTTTCTGAACCAAACAAAACAGGTTTTTGTAAGCTTAATAGGCTCATTGCTAGCTCATTAACTCCTTCTGTGTGCCGTGCGTGTGGAATCGCTACTTTTGGTGTAATGACTACATAAGGTCCGTGCTTTTCAATGGAATGAATCATTGCCTGAATATAGCGCTCTTCGATTTTATGCTGCTTTAATAGTGGACTTGCGGCTAAATGAATAGCTTCCTGCCAAGTATCTACAAAATTTGCGAGTTGTATAGTATCTTTTGTCAGTAACTCAGTTAGCAAGTACATCCCTCCCTTCTTAGGGATAGACAGCTCCCATTCCATGTTATTATTGTTGACTATGAAATTATGTCATATAAGGATATATTTTTAATTTCCTAGCTAAATCATAAATTGAGGTTTTTACAAATGAGTCCATTTTGCTATCTAAACGGCATTTAGAGTAAATAAGTTGGATCTTTCTATTAAGTGTCACATCGTGTAAGTCCTTTTTGATCAATAATCCTGATTTTAACTCGTCTTCAATAAGAGCAACTGACAAAAAGGCAATTGTTTTTCCAAAAGTAAGCATCTTCTTAATAGTACTAACAGAATCTAGCTCGATCGTATAAATGGATGGGTGAAGTGGGTCCATCCATTTTTCTATAAAATGATTCGTTGAACTTGAGGAAGTGTGCAACAATACTTTGTTTTTTAGGACATCTGCTTTTGAGATGTCCTTTTTTGCTGCAAGTTCATGAGTAGGGCTTAATGCCAATACGAGTTCGTCTTCACCAATTGTTTCGTAAACAATGGATGAATTTTCTTGTTTTGTTTCCATGATTAGCCCGAAATCTAATTCTTGAAGGGCTATCTTTTGCTCTATTTCGGGTGCTGTTTTTACTTCCAGTGATATTCGGATATCGGGATAAGCTGTAGAAATGTGATGAATTATATCGGGCATAAAAATATGCGTGGGCAACCCGCTTGCTCCAAGTCGAATGGAGCCGATATTCCCCACCAAAAGATTTTCAACAAAACGGTTCATTTCTTTTTGCAGCTGTACAATTTTGTGAGCGTAATGATAGAGTCCTTCTCCTGCTTCTGTTAAACGGTATCCACCTGCATTTGTCCGAAATAAACGGATGCCGTATTCCTCTTCAATTGAACGAATATGAAAAGATACTGTCGGTGCTGTAATACCAAGCTCTTTGGCAACAGGAGCCAATTTTTTTAATTCTACAAGTAGGCAAAACGCCTGTAATTTCACATTATTCATTTTATCCTCCTAAAGTAAATTAGAAAAAATCTTGTATTTGCTTTAGTTTATTAGATTTTTTTTAACGAGTTATTAATAGTAGATTAATATTTTCTAAATATCTGGAATTTATAGTTGTAATTAGCAAGGAGGATATTATGAAAATTTCATTTATGAATATTGAGAAAAAATATGGGCAGGCTCAAGCGTTATGGCCTATAAATATTGAGCTGGATAGCAAATTCATTACAATCTTAGGACAATCAGGCTGCGGTAAAACAACGTTATTAAAAATATTAGCTGGACTTGAACAACCGACAAATGGAGAAATTCGTTTTGATGAAACCATCATTTATTCATCTAAACTCCGTAAAAATGTAAAACCAAATAAGCGAAATATTGCAATGGTTTTTCAGGATTTTGCGTTATGGCCTCATATGACTATTTTCCAAAACATTGCTTTTGGCCTGAAGGGAATTGTTCAAAAGTCAGATATTCCGGCTCGAGTGGAGTATGTTATGCGATTGGTGAAAATGGAAGGGCTTGAAAAACGAAAGCCTGGAGAGTTATCAGGGGGACAGCAGCAACGGGTAGCACTTGCGAGGGCTCTTGCGACTAATCCGCAGCTTATTTTGTTTGATGAACCTTTATCGGCGCTCGACGCAGTACTAAGAGAAAAAATGCAAGACGAAATCATGCATATTATTCATAAGCTAGATTGTCAGGCAATTTTTGTCACACATGATCAAACAGAGGCAATGGCAATGTCAGATCAAATTATCGTGATGGAGGCAGGTAGAATTGCGCAAGTAGGAACGCCAGAAGAAATTTATCATGCTCCATCAACACCATATGTAGCGGATTTTATCGGCAAAGTGAACTGGTTTGATAAGGGTAATTATATTGTGCGACCTGAAGGAGTTTCCAGAGTAGCACGCCCAGGAACAATTGCGAAACAAGCGATGATTGTAAAAAGTACTTTTGTTGGTGATCGATATTTAGTGCAGGCACAGGTAGATGGTAAGCACTGGAGCTTTTACGAGGCAGAACCTATCGAACATGGAAAGCAGCTTGAGGTTTTTATTGATGAAAAACAAATATATCAATTGGAGGGTTTACATTGAAAAAACGAAGTGTAAAACTATTTGCTACAGCTGGGATTCTTTTAACATTAGCAGTAGCGGGCTGTGGAAATAAAACAGTAGAAAGCGATAAAAAATCAAGTGCAAAGCCGAAAGAAGAACAAACTTTAACGGTATATTCTGCTGGTCCTGATGGTTTAGCAGCGAATATTCAACAAGCATTTGAAGAGAAAACAGGAATAAAAGTAGAGATGTTCCAAGGGACAACAGGCAAAATATTATCGCGTTTAGAAGCGGAGAAAAATAACCCTGTAGCAGACGTTGTTGTACTAGCCTCTGTCGCTTCTATGGATGGCTTAAAGGAAACAGATCAGCTTCAAAGCTATAAAGACGCTGCAAATGCAAAGAAAATTAATAGTGATTGGTCAGATGCACAAGGTTATTACTATGGTTACAGTGCCTCAGCTTTAGGCATTGCTTATAATACAAAAAATACGCAACAGGCTCCAGAAGAATGGACAGATTTAGCAAAAGCTGAATGGAAAAATAAGATCAATATACCGGATCCAAGCATGTCAGGCTCTGCAGTAGATTTCCTATACGGATATACAGAAGCGGAAAAAACGGCTTGGACTACGATGGAGAAGTGGAAAGAAAATGGTTTACAGGTGAGTGGAGCCAATAAGGAAGCGTTAGATGCTGTTATTACTGGTGACAAAAATGCCGCAATTTCAGGGGTAGATTACATGGCCTATAAAGCAAAAGCTGATGGGGAACCAGTAGAGATTATTTATCCAAAAAGCGGGACAGTTGTCAGTCCACGAGCTGTTGGTATTTTGAAGGATGCAAAAAATGTAGAGAGTGCAAAAGCGTACGTTGATTTTTTACTGTCAGATGAAGGGCAAAAACTTGTCGCAGGTGCATACTTACTACCAGGCAACAAAGATATAACTGTAAAGGATCGGTCTGCTTTAGATGAAATTCCTCAGCTAAACGTGAACTGGGAGGGTGCAGAAGCGAAGCAGCTTGAAGTATTAACTAAATTCAATGATATATTTCGTTAAGTAGTTTTGGGAGGTTTTCTAGCCTCCTTTAAGTTTTTCTAGGGAAGGATTGAAATATCAATGATTATGGAAGGTAGACGAACTTTTGGATTTTTACTGACACTTGTCATCACGTTTGCTATCGCACCGTTAATTGCCATTGTGTTTTATACATTTATGAAAGATTGGCAATTAGATGTTTCACAAATTAATAGAATGTTTGCTAACGAGAGAGTGTGGCATACTCTTGGAAACTCTATACTACTAGGAGTTTTAGTTATTATAGGGACAACAATTATAGCATTCCCTATGGCGTTAATAAGAACGAAAACAAGCTTGTATAAATATAATTGGCTAGACATTGTTCTAACGATTCCGTTTATGACTCCACCGTATATTGGCTCGATGGGTTGGATATTGTTTATGCAAAATAATGGATTTCTCCAACAGCTATTTCCAAGTGCTGCTTGGATGACTGAAGCGTTCTTCTCTTTGTCTGGAATGGTCATGATTATGAGCTTGCACCTTTTTCCTTTTCTATATTTAATGCTAAAAAATACGCTATTAAGAATTAATGGATCCTTTCTTGATGCTGCCCTAATTTTTGGCCGAAGCCCTTGGAGAAATTGGACGAAAATAATTTTACCTTTATTGGTTTCAAGCTATGTTCTAGGAAGTTTGCTAATTTTCATCAAAACGTTAGCTGAATTTGGAACACCTGCAACATTTGGTAATCGAATTAGTTTTCAAGTATTTACTACGGAAATTCATTCTTACCTATCTAGATGGCCTGTAGATATTAGTATGGCGACATCGCTCTCATTATTTTTACTGTCGGTTTGTCTCGTGATTTGGTATTTTCAAAACCTTATTGGGCGCAAATATACATATAGCGTGCTTTCAGGAAAAACACCAGCAATTCGCGAGATTAAAGATAAGTGGTATGTCAAGCTTGGTTCGTGGCTTTTTGTGGGGATCGTTATTTTGCTATCGATCGGTATTCCTTACTTTTCGATTGTCGTAACATCTTTGCAAAAAGTTAGGGGAGATGGTTTGCAAGCAGGGAATTTTAGTTTTGCCTCCTATCAGGAAGTGTTTACAAGTGGAAGTGCAGGATTGTCAGCATTTTTAAATAGTGTTCTTTTCTCCATAATCACAGCTGTCGTTACAGCGATTATTGGTTTGTTTATTGCCTTATACATTAAAAAAGGAGAAACGAAAAAGCAACAAGTATTAGATTTCTTTAGTTTAATGCCTAATATTATTCCTGGAATTGTTTTTGTAGTTGGGTTAATCATGTTTTGGAATTCACCGTGGTTACCAGCGACCATTTATAACACAAAGGCAATGGTTGTGGTCACATATTGTGTACTCTTTTTACCGTATTCCGTGCAATATATAAAGTCCTCTTTATCACAATTAGATTCTTCGATATTCCAATCGGCAGCTATTTTTGGGCGAAGTAGTTGGGCTATTTATCGACAGATTATCATTCCATTATTAATGCAGGGAATTCTTGCTGGAATGACGATGACGTTTATTATTTCCATGCGTGAGCTTGTCGCTGGATTACTTATTTTGCCCCCTTCGGTAGAGACTGGTGCAACATTTATTTATAGTCAATTTGAGCAAGGAAATGTCGGGGAAGGAATGGCTGTTGCAGTAATAACAGTCATAATGACTATTATTTTCATGTTGTTGTTTACCTTGTTACAAAAAGGGGGAGGACGTGCGGATGCTTAATGTAGAGATTTTAGGTGGGGTCGGTGAGTATGGCCGTAACTGCTTTTTCATTGAAAATAATGGACATGCCATTTTACTCGATTGCGGAGTGATGAACAATCGACAAAAGACTCTTCCGAATTTAACACAAGCTCATGTGGCGAAGCTTGATGCAGTATTTATTTCACATTCACATACAGATCATACAGGTGCTCTTCCTTTACTTGAGGAATGGGGATACACAGGGCCAATAATTATGAGTAATATGACTGCGCAGCAATTAAAGCAGTTTTGCCAAAATACAAGAACCTTTCAATCAGAGTCAATTGGTGAGTGGATAGATATTAGGAATCATATAGCCTTTCAATGGGGTTACAATGGGCATTTAATAGGAAGCGTATGGTATAAGATTCGTTTTTTTAAGGAGGTGATATTTTATTCTGGCGATTATGTAGTGGACTCTTATTTGTTGAAAGCGACGCTACCGATAGAGGACAGGAATGTTTATAATGTAGCCATTATTGATAGCGGCCATGTAGAAAAACGCATCGATAATTTAGAAGTATTGGAGGAAATGACCGAATATATCAATGTGAATTCAGGCCGCCCAATCATTTTCCCATCCTCATTCTCTGGAAAAACAGCCGATATTGCAGCCTATCTTTTTCAGCATACAACTAGAGCGATACGTGTAGATCCTGAATTGTTATCCTTATTTGAAAATTACTTTGAGGCACCAGAAAATTTATTGGCTACTAAAAAAACTATTTTGCAACAGTTTAAATTAGAATGTTTGGCAAAGAAAGCAGAAAGTGAAAACGTCATTTATTTTGTTCCTGAGCGTGATGAAGCTAAATTAGTGAAGCTACTTCATAAAAAACCTACATCTATAGTCATCTTTACGGGTTATTGGAATAGAGGCAAATACAAAATGAAGCTTTTCAAAAATCAATATAAGGATTTTTTTTACAAAACACATCCGGATTTTCATGATATCATCGCACTATCTAAGAAAATACATGCACATAAAACAATCTATTTTCACAGTTCATTAACGAATAGCGAAACGACTTTCTTGTAATTACTAAAGGAGGAGATCATATGAAGAAATGTTTAGTGAATTTATGCTTAATTGGCATTGTACTTGTTAGCATTATTGGGTTCGGCTCCACAAAAGCGGAGGCAGCAATCGATCCAGAGCATGAAATTAAATATAATATTAAATCAGACCTCTTTGCTGAATCAGATATTTTAAATGTTTTCCAAGCTACAAAAAAAGATGAGGTGAAGGTATATTTCTTTGATACTCCAAGTAAAGATTTTTTAAATGAGGATTATATCCACCGTTTGCGTGTCTACAAAGGGAGCAATAAATTGGATATCACCTATAAAAAGAGATTTTTAAATACACCACTGGATGAAGCAATTGCAATAACAGAAAGTCATGGTTTTACGGGAGCAGAATCTAACTATAAATTTGAAATGGATATTAAAGATGGCAATCGTACGTTTACGATAAGCCGTAAGGAATCATTAAAGACGACATCTAAAGTTTCCTATGATGCAGTGGATACAAGTGCAGCAAAAAAATTAATTTTAGAAAATGCTCCGAAGAAAATTTTTAATTGGGATTCCGAATCATGGTATCAAAATACTTTATCCCAAGCTGTAGTTTATGGTCCTGCAAAGGCTACAACATATAAAGGAAGCTTTGCTGGCTATGCGGCAGATATTGAGGTTTGGCAATACCAAGGAGAGACGATGGTAGAATTATCAACGAAAGAGGAGGATGCATTAAAGGCTGCTGTTATAGAAAAAAATTGGCATGATGAATTAGAATCTGCAGGGTATTTAAGTCATGATCAACGTGGCAAAACGGGATTTGTTATGGATAAGTAAAATATAAGTTTTTTAAAATTCGCGACACTTCTTGTAAAAGCGAACAAGCTGTGGTGCATTAGCATCCATGGTTTGTCACTTATTTGAAGAAGTGGGGCGAATTTTTTCTTTTAAGTGTCAAGTAGGGTAGAAGGTAAATAAAAACAAAGAAAAAATTGTTCTAACTTTTTTAATTTAGCTTACACTTACTATAGGACGAACTTAGTGTTGAACAAGGGAGGAAATGACATAGCGAAAAAAATGGGAATTGTCGCGCTACTTATATTCGGTGTATATGTGCTGTGTATGTATTGGTATATATTCCATAGCGGTGGTGGTACTATACCACGAGCGATGCAGGGGACAGCCGCAGATCCAGTGATGTTTATGTCTGAAAAAGAATTATATTTAAGTGGTGAATATTCGAAAATCCGGAACTTCCTATTCTTTGTTGCTACACCTTTGGAATGGTTAGTCTTTTTCATGATATTAATAATGGGCGTATCACGTTATTTCGAAAAGGTAGCGACGTCACAAGCAAAATGGAAGCTGTTACAAAATGCAAGTTACTTATTTTCATTATCACTTTTACTATATGTTGTACTATTTCCACTCGATTATTATCGTTACAAATTAAGTAAAGCCTACGGAATTAGTACACAAGGATTTTCGTCATGGATGCGGGATGGCATTATTGATTTTTGGGTCAACTTTGGCATGAGTTTAATTATCGTATCTGTCCTTTATTGGCTCATCAAAAAAAGTGCCAAAAGGTGGTGGCTCTATGCATGGTTTCTAACGATTCCGTTTACAATATTTGTAATGTTTATTCAACCTGTAGTGATCGATCCTTTATATAATGATTTTTATCCACTCAAAAATAAAGAGCTAGAGGCGAAAATTTTGTCTATTGCTGAACAGGCAAATATACCAGCAGAGCATGTATATGAAGTCAATATGGCAGAAAAGACAAATGCCTTAAATGCTTATGTAACAGGTATCGGCAGTAATTCGAGAATTGTGCTTTGGGATACAACGTTAAATCGTTTAACAGATAATGAAATATTATATATTATGGCTCATGAAATGGGACACTACGTTGAGAAGCATATTTATTTTGGTATTGCGGGATATCTTTTGCTGACATTGCTAGGGTTATGGCTATCAGCGAAATGTTTTAAGTGGATGATTGGACGTTACGGTCAGGTATTAAAAATTAAAAAAATCGGTGATATAAGCTCTTATCCATTGTTTTTACTCATAACATCCGTTTTATTATTTGCTTCAAGCCCTCTGTCGAATTATATTTCGCGGTACCAGGAAACGAGAGCTGATCAATATGCGATTTCATTAACGGGTGATCGAGAGTCCGCAGTTACTGCATTCCAAAAGCTAACGATATCAGGTTTAAGTGAAGTAAATCCACAGTTACTCGTAAAGTGGTTCCGTTATACACATCCGCCAATGCTTGAACGTATTTATAAGGTTGCAGAGAATGTAGAAGAGAATAAAGAGGAGCCTCTAAAAGAAGTGCCGATAAAAGAGGAGCAGAAAAAAGAATATCATAAGAAATAAATGTCGTTTTTTTAACTGCGATACTCCAGGTTTTTTGAACGAATAAGTTGGGTATTCTAAGATTAAAACGGTTCGTTAATGATAGGGGAATTGTTATGCGTAATATTGTCGTTATTACACTTTCATCGATACTAGTCGCCTTTGCCTATAATTTTTTGTTAATTCCACATGAGATTTTAAGTGGGGGATTAAGCGGGATTGCAATCATGCTTGGTATTATTACGCCTTTAAATACAGGGGTAATAAATTTACTATTGAACTTGCCTTTACTTATTATAGGGGTCTTAAAGCTGGGGAAACGATTCATAGGATATACCATTCTTTCAGTAGTTGTTTTGTCAGCAAGTTTGTATATTATTCCAATCCATAAAGCTACCCAAGACCCAATTCTCGCCTCCTTATTCGGTGGTGTTATTGTGGGCTTAGGGATGGGCATGATTTTTCGAGCGGCAGGCTCCTCGGGAGGTTTTGATATTATAGCGATGCTGCTAAGTCGCAAGCGGGATTTTCCGCTTGGTACATTAATCTCTGCGATGAACGGTATCGTTGTAGCTATCTCTGGATTCGTTTTTAGCTGGGATGCGGCATTACTGACGCTCGTATCGATTTATGCTACAGGGAAGGTTGTCGACACGATTCATACGAGTCATATTAAATTGACATTGATGATTATTACGAGCAAGGGTGAGGAAGTCAAACAGCAGCTACTGGAAAAGCTTCATCGAGGTGTAACTATTATAGATGCGAAAGGCGCTTATTCAGGCGAAGGGCGTAAAGTTTTAATTACGGTTATTACGCGCTATCAACTTGCTGAAGTAAAAGGGGTGATAAAGGAAGCAGACACCAAAGCTTTCGTCAATATATTGCAAACTATCGAGGTCATCGGCGTGTTTGATAGAGGTATAAAGTAAAGGGTATCCTGGATTCGCGTAAAAAATGATGTCTTGCAAGTAACAAATAAATATGTATTCCTTCTACACACGTTGTGGATTATAATTAATATAATCGAACGTGTGTTTTTATATTAGGGGGTTAAATCATGTGCAAAGAAACAATTCACGCATATTGCTTAAAGCTTCACGGAACAACATATGATTACAAAGAAGAATGGCAGGCGGATCGCTATCATATTGGGGGTAAAATGTATGGGATGCTGGGCGGCGATTCTACTGGTAGACCGGTACTTACGTTGAAATGTGAACCGATTCGAGCTGAAGAGTTGAGAGAGGCCTATGAAGGTATTATTCCAGGCTACTATATGAATAAAACACATTGGAATTCAATTTATATGGATGTAGATGATGTACCTATGGATTTAGTTGAAAATTTAATCCAACATTCTTATGAGCTAGTTTTCGGTAAGCTAACAAAAAAAGCTCAACAAGAAATTCAGTTATTGAAGAATTGAAGTGTTAAATATCGGTGCGTCAAAGTAATGCCCTAGGCAAAGGAATGGGTGTAGAATCAACAAAGAAATACTACGATCCAGCTGATTTTACGCCACTGCCTAAAAGGAATATGTGAATACCCGCGCGAAACAACATTATATATGAAATTAAAAAAGAATCTGCAAGTTTCTCCAGTTTAACCGCGGAGAAAGCAGATTCTTTTTTGTAGCTTCCATGCATATCTAGTTATATCCTAGTTCACCAAATGGCTGCAGCTCGTCGAGCCATTTTTGTTCTAGTTTTTCTAGCTCTTTTTTGGCATCGAAATAACCCTCTTCTTTTTTCTTCAAATATTCCACAACTTCAATATCAAAAGCATCGTTGCCGAAAGTGTTGTAATCGACTTGTAGCTCTTTATTAGTATGTGTATTTGTTTTTAGCATAAACTGAAAGCCGTTTAAGCGTTTTAAATTATTGAAGCTACCTACAAACACTTTACCATTTTGTTTATTGGTCATTGTGAAAACACCAGCTTCGATTTTTATTTCTTTATACAGTTCCTTTAATTCTTTTTTATGGTCCATTAGTAACCCTACTTTCTTATTTTTTGATCCAGTAAGCACTGCCATCCTCTTTTCGATCCATGAAGCCGTATTCGATTAAATAGCGACGTATTTGCACATAATCCTCATATATCGGTTGAATCATTTCGTTTAATTCTTTTTCTGAATACTGATTTGTTTCATCGAAAAGCTTTGTGATTGCACGTAGTATTACAATTTTATGCTTTTCGCGTTTTGGGAAGCGGACAAGCTCCTTGCCGATGCCGTTTGGGAAGTACTTTTCAAGTAATTGCTGTTCTTCAGAAATTGTAATATTATAGCGATCGTCGACCATCGTTGCCGTTTTGTGAATGGGTACAAAGCTGTCTTCTTTTTCATTCTGTTCTTTTAATAGCTCCATCATTGCAAGAAACGTTTTCGCTTGACGTTCCTTTTCTTTAAGCGTAAAGCGATGGTGACGTATCGTTGTTGCACTACCAATTTCCAGCTCTTCTTTAATTTCTTGATCAGTTTTTCCTTCGTAAAATAAACGTAAAATATGACTTTGATGATCAGTGAGTCCTGTCCTTTTTTTATGAAGGCCATTTAAATAATGAAATACAGATTGATGTGCAGCAGTAATATGATGTTGCATAAATTTTTCTGCTTCGAAGAGAACGCCTTCATGTGGATAAATAATACCTTTTTCAATTTTTTCTCCGCAAAGTAAACAAGTGAAGTGTGTAGCTTCATCATTGTAGCCTTTTTTTATGTCATGGATTGAAGCTTGCCAAAATAATTCATTTACATCCATTGGGTATCCTCCTATAAAACAAACGATTTGTAGTTTTGTTTGCTTATTTATTATTAAAATAACAAATTGTTTGTAATAAATCAATAAAAAACACATCGTTTTATAAACGATGTGCGAAAATGTTTATTTGTTTTTCTTTTTAAAAATAATGATAGATAAGATGGCTAGCACAATAATTGTTACGACAATAATGATAATGCTTGTTGAGGTACTTAGTATACTTCCGTGAAGGTCATAGACAATGCCATACATTATTTTATAATCTTCCACCTGTGAAGCAGGCGCACCTTCGAAAACCTTGGAAATTGAGTTCTCCATAAAGGCATTACGTAGTAGTAGCGTTGTATGACTAATAGGGAAATACATAATAAGATTTTGAGCAAAGGATGGAAGTGCACCAACAGGTACATAAACACCACAAAAGAAACCGAGTGCTGTACCGACGATTGTACTAAGTGTTGAAAATGAATGTTGCGTATTAGCAAGTAATACAAGGAACAGGTTAAAAACACTGGCCAGTAACACAGATATAAATAGTAATCCTACTACTTTGATGAAAGCCTCAAAACTTAGTAGCTGACCGCCAGTTGTTGCGATAAAAATTTCACAGCCAATAAGGGCGATAAAGGAAAAAATACAGCCAATGATAAAGGCATTTAATACATAGCTAAATTGAATGGTTGTTCGCGAAATCGGAGCAGTAAGAAAATCAGCTTGCGCTTTTGATTCAAGATCCCTAACAGCAATTCCATACGCGGCAAGTGTAGTCGAAACCGCAGTCATAGAGAGTAAACCAGCGACAATCCATTCATTGACCATCGTTATCAATTCGGGAGTAGACTTTGTCATTTGTTCTATTGCATGTACTTGCGCTTTTTGAAGAAATACTGCGTAAAGGATAATGACGATAATGACGGAAAGCAGCGAGTAAAAGACTTGTGTTTTATCACGTCTAAAAACCTTGTTATTTCGTTGGACTAAGCTAAATAGTGCTTCCATTAAGCTGCTCCTCCCTCGGCCATAATATGAAGAAAGACATCGTCCATCGTACCTTTGATGACTTCAAACGAAGCAATAAGCGACTCTGCTTTTTTTAATAGTGTTAAAGCATGAAGTGTCGAGTCGACTCGGATGGAGAAAATACCTAGCTTTTCTGTATAAGAGATGGCATTGTCTTCAAGCCACTGTATCCCTTCAGAACTATTATGAAAAACAAGCGCCATAGAATCATAGGCGTATTTTGTTTTTAGAGCATCTGGTGTACCTTCAGCAACAATTTCTCCTTCCTTTAAGACGATTACTTGATGAGCGACAGCTGCTTCTTCCATGTAGTGTGTTGTTAAAAAAACAGTCATGTTTGTTTCGAGCTGAAGCTGCTTAATGGCTTGCCAAACGAATTGACGCGTTTGTGGATCAAGTCCAGTTGTCGGTTCATCTAAAAACAATATTTTTGGTCGATGGATAAGGGCTCGAGCGATATCAGCGCGCCTTTTTTGACCACCTGATAAAGTCCCGTATTTGCGTTTTTCAATATCAGCTAAATGCAAATATGTTGAAACGAATTGATAGTTTTCGGTTAATTGTTTTTTCGATAAGCCATATGTTTTACCGCGGTGAAGGATATTTTCCTGCACCGTTAAACGTTCATCTAGTAAACTTTGCTGGAATACGACACCTATAGATTTTCGAATTTCGGCATTGTCATTGCTTGCATCAAGTGTGTAGCCATTAATGTTTACTGTACCTTTTGATTTTTTTAATAATGTACAGAGTATTTCAATGGTCGTGGATTTCCCGGCTCCATTTGCACCTAAAAAGGCGAAGAGGGAACCTTGCTCAACCGTAAATGAAATACCTTTTACGGCTTGTTGATTACCATATTGCTTACATAGAGTTTCAACTTGTATAGCAAAGGTCATATTGTTTATTCCTTTCTTTTTTGAATTTCTTGATTGATTTTTGCAATATCATTTTTTTGGATTACATAAATAATGCACCAAGCGAAAAAGAAAATAATGGCTTCACTTATAAAAATAGACGTAATGTTTGAATGTTCAAACCAGCGCCCGAAATAGCCTGCAATCAACACACACAGGGTAACTGCAATTACATGTAAAATAAACTGAGCAATAAAAGGTAAACGCTCGATATCAAAGATGGTGGACAGCAGACCTATTACAGCTCCAAGTATAGCTGCGATGATAATTTGTTCAAGTAATTCCGGCCCTGATATCATAGAGTTATTAGATATGACACTTAATGTTACTAAGACGTAGGAAGAGCTAAGTGATATGAGTATTCCAATAATCATCATGCGAATAAATTTCATATTATGAGTCCCTCCCGATACCTAAGTGTTGTTTTAGTTCTTTTAAATATTTGCGGCTAACATGAACGGACACATCGTTTTCTAAAATCAGTTCTGTTGTACCGATTTTACCCATTTGAATAGAGGCAATTTTATTAATGTTGACGAGTGTCGATTTACTAACTCGGGCAAAGTCTTTCGCTAATTGTGCTTCTAACTCATATAATTTCCGCTTCGTTTCGAATTCTTGTTCCTCCGTCTGCAAAAAAACTTTTGCACCCTCTGCGTAAATGGAGTAAATATCCGAAATTTTTAGCATATGAATTTCCTGTTGAAAGTACCCATCTAGCATTGTTGTTTGTGAAGCTTGAAGCTGCTTCATCAGGCGTTCAATTTGCTCGGTGTATTCCTTTGCATGTATATGAACCTCAGTTTCTTCTAGTTCACTATTGATTGTTAAATGAATTTTCATTGGAGGCCTCCTTTACATATCTCCGCTTGGAGAAACACTGAATCAGGTAATAATAATGTAGCATAGAAAATTTTGGCTTGGAGAAAATCTTGGATAAGAGGTTAAATTTTATCGATAACAGGTTCAATTTGAACGATATATGACTTTGCAAAAAAGTGATGAAGTAGAAAAGTAGGCAAGTTCACGGCATAATAGAATTATACAGTTACAAGGGGTTGCTTCTATGTTTATTTTTGACAAGTACATGTTTATTACATTATGTATTGGCTTAACAGGTGCGATGTTATTTAATTTATTACATATTCCAATGCCATGGTTACTTGGAGCTATAACTGCAGTGCTAATAGTTCAGTTATCAACAAAAGTACAGTTGAAATGGCATAAATATTTTCGTAATTTTGGGTTAATTGTTGCGGGCTATTCCATTGGTTTTGCGTTTACTCCAGAAGCGGTACAGGATATTAAACAATTTATAGGGAGTATGATTGTTTTAAACGTATTATTTATTGCCCTGTTTTTTGGAGTTAGTTATATAGTGGCGAAACGTGCGGATTTAGATTTTGCGACCGCGTTGACTTGCTGTGTACCTGGTGGCATGTCACAAGTTGTTGCCTTTGCCGAGGAGCAAGGGGACATGGATATGGTCGTGATTACGTTTTTCCAAATATTAAGGGTTCTTTTAATCGTCGGATTTGTGCCATTAATGGTGTCAGGCTCTGGGGGAACTGGTGTAGTTGCTAACGGAGCTTATACATGGAGCTTAATAGGATTACTTGCTGTGTGTGGAGTAGCGGGTTGGCTTGCACAAAATGTAAAAATACCAACAGGCTATATGTTAGGCCCAGTATTTTTATTGATTTGCATAAATATAGCAGGGATTGACGTACCAAAATTGCCATTGTCCCTACTTCATATTGCGCAACTAATGCTTGGTATTTATATCGGACTTTTATTGAGAAAAGAGGATTTACATTTATCGAAGAAGCATGTGTTTTACGCTTTTGTTTCGGCAGGGATCTTTGTTGGTGCTGCTTATGGCTTAACATTTGTCGTGGATAATTTTTACAGACTTGATTTTCGAACAGGATTTTTAAGTATCGTACCAGGCGGGCTTGATCAAATGGGGATTATCGCCGCTTCCGTTCATGCAAATGTCACGATCGTCACCGCATTTCAGCTGTTCCGAGTGCTGGTCGTATCCGTTTTCCTCGTACCGTTTGTAAAGATGTTTGTGAAAAAAGCGAAAACCTAGAGGCTGATGTATCCCATCAGCCTCTTTTTTTATTGGATTTGATAAATAGTAGTGTTGAATATAAAGAAGCTAAATTGTTCCTTAATAAATTAAGGGATATGTCGATGGAGCAGTTAATTGTACAATTTCGTTATAAAAAGTCGATATTTCACCGAATGGGAGAGAGTTCCTTTTGGAAATATATTCATCTAGTAGGAGGTCTTTTGGTTTGGATAAAGAAAAAGTGCTCTCGTTAATATCAGACGAGCATGATTTGATAATGGCTATTCCATTTCCATATGAAGGAACACGTAAAATAAAGGTTGATTTTGAAAGGGATTTTTAATTACTTGAAGATGAAATTCGATTTTTGGGAACTTGTGCAAACAAATGTGGGCTATTATATTAAAAAAATCTCACTTGAATTGAGAAACTTCCCTGAGTTTGTTAATCAAGTGGTTTCATACTTAAGATAGATTATAAGGGGAAGAATGTAGGAGAATTCAGGTTATATTTTACTTTAGATGGGGAAATTTCTGACTTTGATTTAATTATGTATTAGTTTAATAAATTTCTATCATACTTTTGCCATTGATTGTGATATTTAACAAGGGCATCTTTTTATGTAATAAAGATAGGCGTACAAATTCTTAAAAAGTATGTCCTACTCTAATAGCTTGCAAAAAGAGAAAAAATGCTTTATTAAATACGCTATCTTATCTTGATAAAGGAATTAAACTCAAAGGCCAAAAAAGTGTCCATTTGAAATGGTAGTGATACACCCATTTTAATCCATATAACCTGGTATTTATGAAACTGAAAACTTATTGAAACGTCTTTAAATTCAAAAGGTGAAGGGAGAAGAGCATTGTTTAAATATGTAATTCAACTAATTCTTGGTTTCTTAATTTTATTGATGTCAACAGCTATTTCTTGGTATGAGGGAAGTGATATCGTAGATAATACGCTGGAATGGAAGTATTCAACCCCATTCTCTAATATATTTAATATTGAGATAAACAATGGACAGGATATTAGCCAGCTTGATTACTTTGTCTATGCTGCTAAATTCCAACCATTTTTTCCGACTATTATGACAGTAAGTGTTCTATATATTTGTACTGTACTTATATTTTTCATTTTTCAACTAAATCGTCAGTTATCCATTATTTTGTCAGGGATTATAAGTTGTGTATGTATTGTTATTAGCGGTATATTTTTTAATTCATCAACTATTGGAGGAAACATATTCTTTTGGGTTACAGCTGTCGGTGCATTAATTTTTATAAGTATGACGATAAGTTTGTGGTACAAGAAAAAAATACAATGTTTTAATTACAACCATAATAGTTGATTAATTACATCAGAGTGCGAGCTCTAGTACATAAGTATTTGTACAAGAGTTCGCATCTTTTTAATAAATATCTTGATTGGGGAATGAGTGATGGTACTCGACCGGAACGGCAACCTTCGTTATGGTGCAAGGCTGAAAAATTATGAAAGAATGTATTTTTTCCTTTTCAAAAATTACTGAATTATGGTAATATAAATTTAATTATATTGAACGGAGGTGAGAAGGAATGAATAAAAACGCTACGAAAACATGTGTAAAAGTGGATACAGCTATGTATTTTGCACGTGTGATTACTTTCGATTTTGCGAACAACGGGATAGGTTTGTCCATTTTTAAGCAAAATCAAATATCAAACGTAGCGAATTAACCATTCTTTTTCACAAAATAATGAGGAAAAGACTGCTTGTTAATCGAGCAGTCTTTTTTGTGTCTATAGATGTTTTTCGCACGTTTCATTGGAGGAAAAAACGATGCAAATTAAGGCTGAACAAATACAAAAAATTATTGGTGGAAATATTTTATTTGAAGGGCTTCAATTAGAAGTAAATACAGGGGAGCATGTTGCCATTGTTGGCGTAAATGGCAGTGGGAAAACGACTTTATTACAGTTACTAGCTGGTTTGGATATGCCAGATAAAGGGCGAATCATAAAAAGTAAGGAAGCGACGATTGGTTACTTACATCAAATTCCGCAGTATCCTATGTTCTCAGTGAAGGAAGTGCTGGAGGAAGCATTTGCGGATATTTATGCATTAAAGGCAAAAATGACAAAGCTTGAGCAGGAAATGCAGTTAGCTGTAACTGATAAGGTACTCCAGCAATATGGCCATGTGCAGGAACAGTTTATGCTACAGGGTGGCTATGAAATTGATGCGCAATTAGCGATGATTGCAAATGGTTTAGGTATTACACCATTGCTTGAACAACTTTTTAGTAGCTTAAGTGGTGGAGAGAAAACGAAGGTAATGCTAGGGCAAATCCTTTTAAGTAATCCATCTATTTTGTTATTAGATGAACCGACCAATCATTTAGATATGCAGGCAATTGAATGGCTAGAAAATTATGTCCGGAATTTTGCAGGAATTGTTATTGCAGTATCACATGATCGCCACTTTATGAATCAAATGGCTCAAAAAATAATTGAAATTGAAGATGGAGAGGCATTTATGTACATTGGCAATTACGATGCATTTGTTGAACAAAAGGAAACTAAACTGGAACAGCAATTTGCTCAATACGAAGAACAGCAAAAGAAAATTAAAAAAATGCAGGAAACAATAAAGCGCTTAAAGCAATGGGCAAATGAAGCGAATCCGCCAAATGATGGCTTGCATCGTCGTGCTAAAAGTATGGAAAAAGCACTAGCCCGTATAGAGCGTGTGAAGAAGCCTTCAACAAAAAAGAAAATGAATTTAGCGTTAACGATGGCTGAGCGTAGTGGTAAAGAGGTTGTACAAATGAAGGGCATTAGCCATGTGTTTGAGAAACCATTATTTAAGGAAAGCAATTTAGCGGTTTACTTCGAAGAACGACTGGCGATTGTGGGTGGCAATGGCAGTGGAAAATCAACGTTATTAAAAATGATGCTAGGTGAAGTAGAACCAAATGAAGGTGTTTGCCATATCGGCAGTAGTGTTAAAATTGGCTACTTATCGCAACAGTTTGAGCATAAAAATCCTGCCGTTCGTTTAATAGATGCCTTCCGTGAGAGTGTCTCTGTGTCAGAGGCTGAAGCACGTCATATTCTTGCTCAGTTCTTATTTTATGGTTATGACGTCTTTAAAAAAGTGAAGGATTTAAGTGGCGGAGAAAAAATGCGCTTACGTCTAGCGCAGTTAATGCATGAGGATATTAATTTATTGATACTGGATGAGCCGACTAACCATTTAGATATTGAAGCAAGAGAGGTATTGGAGGATACACTGGAATCCTTTGAAGGGACTATTATTGGTGTTTCGCATGACCGCTACTTTTTACAAAAGATTTTTACAAAAGTTGCATGGATTGAGCACGAAATGATCCAAGTTTTTGAAGGTGACTATGAATGGGCAAGACAAAAACGCTTAGAAATAGTAAAAGAACCAGTTATAAAAGAAATGCCTGAAAAATCCTATGCTGTTAAAAAAGAAATACCAATTGAAGAACAAATTGAAAAGCTCGAAATGAGATTAAAGGAGCCGACACTTGTTAAGGAGCAACGTCAAAAGCTTGAACAGCAGTTAGAGGGTTTATATGAAAAATGGATTGAGGGAGGAACAGAGCATGCATAAAATTGAGCATATCATGCAGCTAGATATTGATTATATTAAAAGTATTAGTGAGATAGAAACATGTAATGAAGGAGTATTTTTTTACAATAGAGAAATGCCAACCTATTTCGACGCCAACCATGCACACATTTGGAGGAAGGTTGTCGAGCCAAATATATTTTTAAAGAACATAAAAGACTTCTATCAGTCAAAATCGCTTACCCCAAGGTTGTATTTATACAATGTGGAGGAAAATCAGTCATGTATAGAGGCATTAGAGAATCATGGCTTTCAATATGAAAGTTTTACAGATGATGTACAGTGCTGGAATGGTGAATACGCGCAATTATCACTAAATCCAGCCATACAGATTGAACTTGTAACAGATACCAATATGGAGGAAGCATTGGCCGTAGAAATGAGCATTTCTACATTTGGAGAGCCTGCATTAATCAAACAAGCTTTTGAGAAAACCTATCATTCTTGGCATTTTACGTATTATTTATTAAGAGTGGATGGCAAAGCTTGCTGTACTGCCAATATATTTATCACAGGGAATCAAGGAAGAATTGAGAGTGTAGCGACGATTGAAAGTTACCGAGGACGAGGATTGATTGGATATATTCTGCAGCATATTCAGCAAGAGTCGGTAAAACAGGGGTTAGAATATCTCTGGATCTTGCCAATCAATGAGCAAGTTGCAAAGGTCTACGACAAGGCAAATTTCAAATCAATAGGTAAATTAAAATCGATTCATGCCTTTACTGAAGGAAAAAGCATTCATCAAATACGACAAGATGCTTAATTAGGATGAAAAATAAAAATGTTAGGATCTAACTTGGGAGATCAATTAGGAATGTCTATTAGTGGTGCAATGCAAGAGCCACTTTTAGGGGGAGACAATTGTGCTTATTTTAGTCGTAGAATATGTTTCAAACTGTGTAAGAACAGCTTTTAAAAGATAAAGTGGTAAAATCGCCCGTTTAATAAATATTGCAATCGTGAACAGTAACGAATACTCGGAATTTTCTAACAATTGTTCGAAAGAAGGATTTTTAATCTTTGAAAGTTTTTTACTTGAAAAAATAGCGTATTCGATTTATTGTCTTTAGAGATACTTGTTTAATGGACTTGGAGGATATGGAATGCACGGAATTTATATACGCTATAATGTCTCAGAAGAAACCTCAGCAGCACAATGGCCCAAAAAAATGGATGCATTTGCGTATGTTCAACGAGGAAAGGCACAACAAGACAATGACAACTTGCTGTCGATGGAAGAGCTAAAAAGCCACGCCATTCGCTATATTAAAAGCTTAAAAGACAATGCAAGTGATCATTTAGTAGAGCAACGCAACGGTGAAATTGAGCACTTTGATCGACGCTATATAGAATCCTTAAAGCTAAAGGAAAGCATCGATTCACAGCTTATTAATCTAGAAGAAATTCGTTTACTTTTACAGTTAATGAATGTATTAAATTTATCACATGGTTTTGGAGAAAATGCTGGGAAGCTTCTACGTCAAATTACCCCATATGCAAAAGAGGTAGAGCATCCAACATTCCAAACAACTCGTGTTGAGCGACATTTTTATTCAGAATTAATAGAACACATTGAAGCTGTATATGCACGAATTATGCGTCAACACAACCCATCAACGACTGAAATGCAGCAATCAGAAAAGCTATGGACATCAGTTTGTGAGCAAGCTATTGAAAAGGTAGAATCACGAATTGAACGCTTGTCTTCTATTAAGTTAAAGCATGAGAAAAATTTGCTAGAGTTTAATCAATTAAAACAGCAAAATATCGATGCAAAGGAACGCTTAGATATTGCTGTTAATGATCTCGATGCTATTTTAAATGTATTAGAATCTTAAAGGCTTTGTTAATGTCTATATAATGTGTTTTAAGTGGGGTTAGCTATGAGCTAGCCCCACTTTTAGCTCCAGTTTCAATAGTGAGGTCAAATATGTCGGGTTGACTAAGAAGAAATACCTATATATTTAGAAAGCGGTGAACAGCAAGGAACTGATAATCACTAGGTAAAAACAAGTAGTATGTCACATGTTCTACGTTAAATATTTCAAGGTGATAAACTTTATAACAACATCGAAAAAGACATACTTAATTTGCCCAAATGGCAATAGAAAGTATGTCTGCTTTTAAGCAGATGAACTAGGGGATGTCTGTTTTTAACTTCTTTCAGCAAATGTCTTTGGTAGCGCCAGCTACAGATGTCCTTTGTGCCGATCGTGAAGCTACAGGCAAAGAAGTCTACCGCCTCTATAAGTGGTGAGATGAATGTGGATTTAAGTTACTTTTCAGCGGGTGTCAAAACACCCGCTGAAAGAAGTTAAGGTCGATTCTGGATGCAACTATGCCGAGGTATAATTGATATAACTCTAGAGCTCTGAAACTAGGCAGATTGTCCCTGTGTCTATACCAGTTGGACCATTAAACCCTGGAATTGTATCGATTACTGTATTTGTTTCAATATCTATGACAGATACAGTATTGTCAAGTTGATTTGTGACATAAGCAAGTGTTCCATCCGGCAAGATTGTTACTTGGTCAGGAGATACTCCTACAGGGATTGTAGCAATTACCAAATTTGTTGATGTATCTATGACAGATACAGTATTATTACCTTTATTTACAATGTAAACAAATGCTCCATCAGGCGTAATTGCTGTTCCAACAGGTCCTGTTCCAACAGGAATTATATCAACTACCGTATTTGTTGCAGTATTAATGACAGATACTGTGTTACTATTTTCATTTGTAAGGTAAGCAAATTGCCCGTTCGGTGTAATAACGATTGATCTTGGGCGAATACCAATTCCCACAGTAATAGTAGCAACCACAGCATTTGTAGCTGTATTTATAACGGATACTGAACTTGAGTTTTCGTTTGCAACGTAAGCAAACGCACTATCTGGAGTAAAAGCTATGCCCTGAGGTTGGAGCCCTACTGGAATAGTAGCAATTACGGTATTTGTAGCTGTACTAATGACAGATACAGAGTTAGCTCCAGCTCCATGATTTGATACATAAACAAGTGTTCCATTTGGTGAAACCGCTACACCAAGAGGTTGAAATCCTACTGGAATTGTAGCGACTACAGCGTTTGTTGCAGTATTAAAAACCGTTACATTATCAGAGAAGAGAGCTGGGACATAACCAAATGCTCCATTTGGTGTAATCGCTATTTCAAGTGGAGCCGTTCCTACTGGAATGTCAGCGACTATCGTATTTGTCGCTGTATCAATTACTGATACTCTATTATCGGGAGTAGCTAATTGACCGGCATCTGTAACATACACTAAAAAATGACAAGGTGGAGGAATTGGTGGCTCAGGTATAAATGGTGGCTTACAACGACAAGGGCAACAAAAACCACAACAATGACAACGACAACTTGGATTTGATCTAAATTTGAACCTGAACGTTTTATTATTTTTATGTTCGTTTTTCACGATACACACCCTTTCTATCATATATTGACATTATATGCAAACAGATTTATGTTGCTTGTACGTTTTGCCCAAACCAAATTTTTCTGTGTCGAATGGTTGGTCATATGGGTTGCCGAGCATTCTTTGAAGGGTTCTTAAACCACATTAAATATACTAGAATATAAGAAAAGCATGTCTGCTGATTGGAGCTTCTAAATAAAGCTCAATCAGTGACATGCTTTTATTTTTGTAAATAAAAATCGGAGATAGTACCGTAACGTGGGTTCATTTCCGTTCCGTCAGTAACAACAGTACCGAGGTTGAGCACGAAGATCAACTAATATTATTGTATGTTTTAGCAAAGGTATCCTAACTTTTGATGATGAGTAAGAATATGCGATATCACCTTAATTGCCATTATCTTTTTATGGTAATAGGGTTCTATTTCCAGAGAACATTAATACTATAAGAGATTACCTATTTCCAATTTATCATCCAAAAACAAGAAAATATAAAAAATTACGAAACCTTTTACAAGCTGCATCCGTATAGTAGGTAATACAATGAAAAGGGGTGAACAACTTGACGCTATTTGGCTATTCACTCGAGCAGATCTTTTTAGTGGTATTAATTTTCGGGGGTCTTGCAACTCTTTTAATTATGTTTTTTGGTGATGCTGTCGAGGGCATTGGAGAGGGGCTACCGATTTTTAATCCAAGTGTCATTCTATCTTTCATTACGTTGATGTCAGCAACAGGGTTTATTTTAGAAAAATTAGCCTTCTTCCCTAGCGTTTGGAACATTGTTGCTGCTTGTATCATCGGAGCTATTTTAAGTGCACTATTTTATTTATTCGTTCTTGTTCCGCTACGATCAGCCGATGTCTCTTTAGCTTATACGGAAGAATCGCTTGGTGGCCAGTTAGGAAAGGTCATCGTCCCAATCCCGACAGACGGTTTTGGAGAAGTAGTTATTGAAACGACTAGCGGTATGATTTCGAAGCGAGCAACAGGTTTTGACAATGAGGCTATCGATTACGATACGACAGTCCTTGTTGTAGAAGTAAAGGAAGGAACACTTTTTGTGAGATCTTATGATAAGAAATTTTTATAAAGGAGCGATATTTATATGTCAATGGAGATTTTAATTGTATTAGGGATTGTAGCCTTTGTTTTAATCGCACTAGTTGCACTGTATGTGACAAAGTATCGTACAGCGGGTCCTGATGAAGCACTGATTGTGACAGGTAGCTATCTTGGCTCAAAAAATGTACATAAAGATGAGTCAGGAAATCGTATAAAAATTATTCGTGGTGGCGGTACATTTGTATTCCCAATTTTCCAGCAAGCACAGCCGTTAAGCCTGTTATCTAGTAAACTTGATGTGACTACACCTGAAGTGTATACGGAACAAGGCGTACCGGTTATGGCCGATGGAACAGCTATCATTAAAATTGGTGGTTCTATTTCTGAAATTGCTACGGCAGCAGAACAGTTTTTAGGGAAGCAAAAGGATGAGCGTGAAAATGAGGCACGTGAAGTGTTAGAAGGTCATTTACGTTCAATCTTAGGTTCAATGACGGTGGAGGAAATATATAAAAACCGTGATAAATTCTCTCAAGAAGTACAACGTGTAGCATCTAATGACTTGGCGAAGATGGGTCTGACAATCGTTTCCTTTACGATTAAAGATGTACGCGATAAAAATGGCTACTTAGAATCGCTTGGTAAACCACGTATTGCACAGGTTAAACGTGATGCGGATATTGCTACTGCAGATGCTGAAAAGGAAACACGTATTAAGCGTGCTGAAGCATCGAAAGAAGCACAAAAGGCAGAGCTTGAACGTGCGACTGAAATTGCAGAAGCGGAAAAAGAAAATCAATTAAAGGTAGCAGAATTCCGTCGTGAGCAAGATATCGCTAAAGCACGTGCTGACCAAGCATATGAACTTGAAACGGCTCGTGCAAAACAGGAAGTAACTGAACAAGAAATGCAAATTCGCATTATTGAACGTCAAAAGCAGATTGAATTAGAGGAAAAAGAGATTTTACGTCGTGAGAAGCAATATGATTCAGAAGTTAAGAAAAAGGCTGACGCTGATCGTTACGCTGTCGAACAAAATGCAGTTGCGGCAAAAATGCGTGAACTAGCACAGGCAGATGCGGAGAAATACCGTATTGAATCATTAGCACAAGCGGAAGCAGAGAAAATTCGTTTGGATGGTCTTGCAAAAGCGGATGCTGAGCGTGCAAAAGGGGAAACAGATGCGGATATTATTCGTCTTCGCGGTCTAGCAGAAGCCGAGGCAAAACGTAAAATTGCGGAAGCCTTCGAATACTATGGTCAAGCAGCTGTACTTGATATGATTGTACGTATGATGCCAGAATATGCGAAAGAGCTTGCGAGTCCACTTGGCAATATCGATAAGATTACTGTTGTTGATACTGGCGGTGGGGAAGGAAACGGCGGTGCCAATAAAGTAACTGCCTACGCAACTAATTTAATGTCAACATTACAGAAATCGTTGAAAGAAACTTCAGGGATTGACGTGAAGGAACTAATTGAAAGCTACGCAGGGAAGCATACATTACGTCCTGAATTAGAGCAAATAGCAGTAGGCTTAGGAAAGCAAGCGCAAACTACAAATCATGAAACGCAAGAAGAAATAAAAGAAACAGTTGAACAAAAATAAAATTTTAGCCGCCTGATATTTGTAATATCGGGCGGCTATTTTTGAGAATTTTTTATTTTTCCTTAATTTGTTTCCACTCACTAGCGAGCATACCGTAAGCAACATGGTCTACAAAATGATCATATAGCCACTCTGCAGCACGAATCGTTCCTTCTTTTGTAAAGCCTAGGCGCTCAGGGATGGCACGGCTTTTTGTGTTGCCCACAGCAGCACGGATTTCGACCTTATTGAGCTGTAAATCCTCAAAAGCATATTGTAATAATGCCAGTACGGTCTGCGACATAATACCGTGCCCTTGAGCTCCTTCGCTGAGCCAATAGCCAATAGCAGCGATTTTATTGCTATGATTTATCGTGTTGAAGCTAGCGACGCCAACAATTTTACTTCGAAAAATGATAACAAGAGAGAGGCTGCTTTTTGCTTCATGTCCTTTAATACAGCCCTCTATATATGTTGTTGTATCGGCTGTTTCTTTTGTGAAATCTAACCATGGCAACCATTCACGTAAATATGCTCGTGATGCATCTGTTAAGGCAAAAACAGCATTAGCATCTTCTAATTCGATAGTACGTAAAAATAGTTCTGGATTAATAGTAATTTGCAATGTTATTCCCCCTTCATTATTTTAAAGCATTATGCATAAAGCCCTTCATTTCATGACTAAGAACTGTTAACTCCTCGATAATTTCACTGAAATCTTGAACAAGTTGAGTCTGTTCGTTTGTAGCGTCATTGATCTGCCCCATATTTTGCTTCAGATTATCAAGGTTTCTATTTATATTTCTTAGGGATGCTTCAATGTTTTCAGTCGCGCTTGATGTTTCGGAAGATAGCTTTCTAACTTCCTGCGCTACGATGTTAAAACCAGTGCCATACTGACCAGCGCGAGCCGCCTCGATAGAAGCATTTAAGCCGAGTAAATTGGTTTGGCGAGAAATGCTTTTTATTAAATCTGTGACTTCATTTGTTTTCTCTGAATCTTCAAGGGCGTGCTGTGCTTGTTTGTTAATTTCCTCACTTGTTGCTGCCAATTCCTCTGAATGTGAGGCGATCGTATGTACTTTGTCCTGTAGGCTATTAACGATGCTATCCATTGTTCCCATATAATCCTGGAGTTTAAGTTCATTGTCGATTGGCAGTCCAAACGCTAGAGCTCCTACGACTTTCCCGTTTTCACGGATTGGAAAAGAAAACGCATTTATGGCAACTCCGTATACATTCTCTGGTATAACAACATCAGCATTTTTTCCATTAAATGCAATGAAAACATTTTGGTCATTAGCATTTACTTTTTGTCCATCTAGATAGCCTGAATCTACACGTTTGCCAGCTAAATATTTTACAATTGTTCCACTTTCCTTCTCAACGACAGCCACGATTGCTTCTTCCTTTAATGCAAGGTGGATATAAGGTACTGAAAGGGCTAAAGCTTCAATAATCTTCATGAAAATTCCTCCAAATCTGCGCAACGAAAATAGTTTGGTCATCGGAGCTTATTTACCAATGATTGCTAGATGATTACTTTCACTGTAACACAATTTTGCCAACTCAAAATAGAAAAAAACTAAATTTATATGAAGAAAATGTGATTATAGTCATGGATGGAGTGTCAAATAATATAATGCATTTAACACTATAAATAGTAGGCTCATCATCAAATGTTGTGGTGAAAATGTATGCCATATAGATAAGTTGATCTTCGTTCTGACTAGGCGACTCCTTGGGGATTAGCAATAGAGGGACGAAGGTTAAAACCATCACATCGGGTGTTAGCCTAAAATCATCGCATCCATGCGATAATGGCTAACTGACTTGCATCACGTAAGCCTAAACATAAAGTCGATTCCGGACGCAATTATGCCAAGGTATAATTGATATAGAGATAAATTTGTCTATTTTATGACAAATAATCGTGAATTTTGAAGATTATTGTATTAGAATAATAGTTGCATTGGAAGTACGTTAAGGAGAGAGAGAAATGGATTACATTAAAAAAGGGACAAAGGCGTTTCATAAAACAAACTGGGCTTTATTTTTAGCGGGTTTTATTACCTTCGCCAACTTATATGTGACACAGCCATTATTACCAACATTTGCGAAGGAGTTTGATGTATCACCAGCTATTGCGAGTTTAACGCTTTCTGTGACGACCTTTGCGTTATCCATTAGTATGATTATTGTTGGCTCATTATCAGAGGCATGGGGCAGGAAGTCCTTGATGACGGTTTCTATTTTTACGGCATCTATTATTACGCTTGCTCTTGCCTTTTCTCCAAATTTTGAAACGATATTAGTGTTACGTGTTATACAGGGTGTTGTTTTTGCAGGGTTGCCAGCAATTGCGATGGCTTATTTAGGGGAGGAAATGGATCCATCTAGTTTAGGTATTGCAATGGGCTTATACATAAGTGGTAATTCGGTAGGTGGGCTTAGTGGCCGAGTTATTATAGGGACACTAACGGATCTTTACAATTGGCAAGTGGGGATGATTGTACTGGGTGTTATCAGTCTAATGATTAGTGTGTTATTTATCTGGATGCTTCCTAACTCCAAGCATTTTTCAGCTCGACCATTACAGATAAAATCGTTGGCGACATCTCTTTTACAACATTTAAAGGACCTGTCCATGCTTTGTCTTTTTGGTATTGGCTTTGTACTAATGGGGAGCTTTGTGACTCTTTATAACTACATTGGCTTTAAATTGATGGCGCCCCCTTACAATTTAAGTGCCACAATTGTTGGTTGGATTTTTGTCATTTACTTAGTAGGTACTTTTAGCTCTGCTTGGTTCGGTAGTCTAGCTGATCAATATGGACGACAAAAGATGTTGTTATTGTCTATTGCGATCATGTTTACAGGCGCAATTTTAACATTAAATGGGCTACTTAGTTTAAAAATTTTAGGGATTACAATCTTTACATTTGGCTTCTTTGCAGCGCATTCGATTGCTAGTGGCTGGGTAAGTAAACGAGCCACTCATGATAAAGCACAAGCTTCTTCTCTCTATTTATTTTTCTATTATTTCGGTTCAAGCGTTGGAGGAACGGTAGGGGGTGTGTTTTGGATGCACTTTGGTTGGGGAGGCGTTATATGTATGATTGCGGTATTTTTAGTCATTGCATGTATACTTTCATTTTTATTAAAGGGGATCATTACTAAGCAACGCATTATAGCAGGGCACTAGGAATCTTTTTTATTTGTGGAGTGTTATTGAGTTTATTTCCTTCATTTACATGATCTTCATAAAAAATGATTTGTCGTATACTATCTGATAGTATAATGAGTAGACTGGATATAAAGAGGAGTTGAAAGATATGTTTACACGTAATAAAGGAATTTCTTTTGTCTTTGCTTTGCTGGCGGTAGTTTTAGTTATGACAGGTTGTGGAGCCGCTAAAGAAAAAACGGAAGACAGTGTAGATTATTCATCAAAGGTGAAGGAAAATCCAATTGTGACAATTACGATGAACAATGATGAAAAAATCGTCATCGAATTAGAGCCTTCTACAGCGCCGAATACGGTAGCTAATTTTATTTCCTTAGCTAAAAAAGGCTTTTATGATGGACTTATTTTCCATCGAGTTGTCCCTGATTTTATGATTCAAGGTGGAGATCCTTCAGGTAATGGTACAGGAGGACCGGACTATTCGATAGAAGGTGAGTTTACATCAAATGATTTTAAAAATGATTTAAAGCATGAACGCGGTGTCATTTCAATGGCTCGTTCAAATGATCCGAATTCTGCAGGATCTCAATTTTTCATTATGGTCAAGGATACAACGCAACTAGATGGCCAATATGCTGCTTTTGGGAAAGTAATCGAGGGGATGGAAACAGTAGATGCTATCGCTGCTGTTGAACGAGATGGTGAAAAACCAATAAAAGATCAACAAATGAAAAAGGTCGAAGTAGATACAAAGGGCTTTGATTACCCTGCCCCAAAGGTAATAAAATAACAGATTAATAAATCCGAAACAAAAAAGCATGAGAGATCGTTATATGATCTTCCATGCTTCTTTGTATTTAACCCATAATATTGTAGCCTGCGTCAATGTAAATCGTTTCGCCTGTTACACCGCGAGATAAGTGAGAAAGCATCACGATTGTCATATCTGCTACTTCATCTTGTTGCACATTACGTTTTAAAGGAGCCGTTTCTTCGATTTTGTGTAAAATTGTATTGAAAGAAGGAACCCCTTTTGCAGCAAGTGTGCGAATCGCTCCAGCTGAGATCGCATTAACGCGAATATTATCTTTACCAATATCTGCAGCAAGATAGCGCATAGATGCCTCTAATGCAGCTTTTGCTACACCCATAACATTGTAACCATCAAGGACACGCTCTGCTCCTAAGTAACTCATTGTTACGATAGAGCCGCCTTCAGTCATATAAGGATGTGCAGCCTTTGCTGCTGAAATAAGAGAATAGGCGCTAGTGTCTTGCGCAAATGCGTAGCCATCACGAGTTGTATTTAAGAAGCGATTGTGTAAATCTTCTGCATTAGCAAACGCTACTGAGTGGACAATCCCGTGGATTACGCCTACTTTTGTACCGATTTCTTCGAAAGCTGCTTTTGTGCTCTCGTCGCTGTTGACATCACATTGTACGATTAGTGAATCGGATTGTCCGATTTTCTCTAATTGCATTTGTAATTTTTTTAATGAACGTTCTTGGCGGTATGTGAAAATAACATTTGCACCTACATCAAATAAACGTTTTGCAATACCCCAAGCAATACTTCGATCGTTTGCCACGCCCATTACAACAATATTCTTATTTTTTAATTGTAATAAATTATCCATCATCTAATAAGAACCCCTTTATGTTTATGAAATAATATCTGTTATTAGTACCAACTACTAAAATCTTATCATACATAAAAAATGGTTGCAATAATAAGATGAAAAGAGTGACCAACTTTACGTTAAAAAGTACAAAAAATCATCTCTATTATGTTAGAGATGAATCGAGGTATAAGAATCTGTTACTAAGTGGTTCGTTTGTAGAAAATGGCTCATCCCCATAATGTGTGGTTGATTTAGGTTCCGGCTGGGCGCTTTGTTGCTGCCACTACGCTATGCTACAGGGTCTCGAGCCAATTAGATGTTTTTTTGCCAGAAAGCGTAGTGGTAATATGACGGCAGCGTCACGATGTTGGTCTCAAAGGCGGTATCACGGGATGTGATGATTTTAGCCTTCGTTCCTCTATTGTTGATCCCCAAGGGGTCGCCCAGTCTCCGCTCCAATCAACTAATACATGTGGGGATAAAATAAAGGCACCCAGTTTAGGATGCCTTTAAAGATACTTAAAATTATTCGAATTTTAATGAGTCGCCATCGAAAGTCTCATCTGCTACTTTGATTGAGTCAGTTGGGCAGCCTTCGAAAGCATCTTGCATGTCTTCTAGTAGATCTTCTGGAACTTCAGCTGTTCCCATGTTATCATCTAAAATAACGAAGGCGATACCTTCATCATCATAATCATAAATATCTGGTGCTGCGGCTCCGCAAGCGCCACAAGCGATACATGTATCTTTATCAACAATTGTGTATTTAGCCATATTTTTTTTCTCTCCTTTTACATGTTCCTATCAAAGCTTCATACTCATTTTAAAGATGTTTATCTTACATTTCAACATAAATACTATTAAATTGGAGGAATTTGCGTCTATGTTTCATCAAATTTTATTGCAAATCTTTCAAAAACTAAATAACGAACGTACTATTTCTGCTGCTTATCATGTATTAAGAGGAAAGCGCTCAGGTCAGACTATTCAAGACATTGGCCTATTTAAGTTACACAATTATTTTGGGTTATTACCTAAGTTACCTCGGAAAACATTTGATGAAGCTGTATCTTTATTTTTGCAGTATAGTTGGTTAACAATACAAGAATCTGGTCACTATTCCATGAAAAAGCTAGGTTTACAGCGAGCGGAGCAGACGCCTGACTTTTTATTTGACGGATGGCACTATAGAGGAAATGAGCATATATTTTTTGCTAGGTTTTCATTAATTGTACAAAGTTTATCTTATCAAAGTGCTGGGGTTCGTTCATTTTCTCCTATTAGTAGGGATACGAATATTCAATCATGGGTACGATCTTTTTTAGTCGAGCATCACTATCAAGATGGACATTTACAGCAACAATTATTGCAGGAATGTGAACAGGTACTTTCTATGTTACCCTTGTCAGATGCTAATAAGCAACTCGTTCTCTATCGTTTAAGTGGTCATAGATTACCTGGATGGACGTGGCAGCAGCTCGCTAGTCAACGCCAGGAAACGGTTTTAGACTGTCAATTAGCGTTTATAGAATTGCTACATACGTATTTAAATGAAGTTCATCAGACAAATGATTGTCCCTTGCTCGGTAAAATAACAGAGGGATTAAGAGTAAAAGCATTATTAACAGATTCAGCGCAGCAAACAGCACATTTATATGAGCAGGGCCATTCAATTGAACAGATTGTGCAAATAAGGAAATTAAAACAAAGTACAATTGAGGATCATTTGGTAGAATTAGCTATGAATGAACCGAACTTTTCGATTGGTCCGTTCGTCTCATATGAAGAAGCGGAAAAAGTTTGGCATGCATCGAAACATTATCAAACTAAAAAATTGAAAACATTGCATGAACTAGTTGAAGGTATGAGTTATTTCCAGTTAAGGCTTGTCCTTGCGAAAGGAGAAGTATAAATGGAACTTGAACAAACGTTAGCAAAGTATTTTGGCTATACAACATTTCGTCCAGGCCAAAAAGAGGTCATTGAAGCAATTTTAGAAAAAAAAGATGTTATTGCTTTATTACCAACAGGAATGGGAAAATCACTTTGTTACCAGTTGCCAGGATATATTTTGCAGAAGCCAGTTTTAATTGTTTCTCCTTTGCTTTCTCTTATGCAGGATCAAGTAGAAGAGCTTAAACGTTTTGGTGAAAAGAGGGTAGTTGCCTTAAATTCATTTTTAACCGTAAGTGAAAAACGCTATGCGTTACATTTTTTAGAGCAGTTTCGTTTTATCTTTACATCGCCAGAGATGCTTTTACAGCAACAGGTTCAAGATAAGCTTTCACAAATGCAGCTAGGTCTTATCGTAGTGGACGAGGCACACTGTATTTCACAGTGGGGCTTTGATTTTAGACCAGATTATTTACGAATTGGACAATGGTTTTCACAAGTGAATCGTCCGCCGGTTTTAGCTTTATCAGCGACTGCGACGAATAAAGTAGTCAATGATATACGAGATACATTGTCGCTGGATACGCCATTTGAGTTTTTGTACAATGTGGATCGTCCTAATATTCACCTTGGGCGTGTCTTATTTGAGGATAGGGCAGAAAAAGCACATTGGATTATGCAGCATGTTAAAGAGACTGCAGGACCGGGTATATTATATATGTCATCGCGGAAGCGTGCTGAACAATATAGTACGGCGCTTATACAGGCAGGTATAAGAGCAGCAGCGTATCATGCAGGCTATGTTGCTGAGGACCGTCAGTTTATTCAGCAACAGTTTATTGACGGAGAGCTCGACTGGATTGTGGCTACGAATGCTTTTGGAATGGGTATCAATAAGTCTGATATTCGTCAGGTCATCCATGAAACGATGCCTGCTAATGTAGAAAATTACATGCAGGAAATTGGCCGTGCAGGGCGTGATGGTCAACCAGCGCTCGCTATATTACTATATAGTGATGGCGACGAGGAACTTGCGAAATTTGTTGTAACAGGCGATTTGCCAACAGCTGGTCATGTTGATCGTTATCAGGAACTACTAAATCAACAAGTACACCCTTCTCAAATGTTGAAAAATGGAGAACTAAGTGAGACCGCTTTTCGTGTGCTTGATTACTGGCTGCAACAAGAAACGATGGAACAAGTTAAAGTGCGTTTAAATCATTTGGCACTAGAAAAATATCGTGCTGTCGATAAAATGCATAAAATGACTCAGACAAAAGACTGTATACGCACTAAGTTAGTCGGGTATTTTGGGCAAAAATTGCTGAAAAAACCGGAAAACTGTTGTGAAAATTGTGGAATCCATTATGATGAAATCAATAAGGTACGCTTGACGGAAGAGAAGAAAATAGAAATGATTCCATGGAAAAGTCGGTTGAAACAACTCTTAATGGGTTTATAGAGGCTTATCACCAAAAGTTGTGGATGACATTTGATAAACATAGTCGACTGGGCGACTCTTTGGGGACCAGCAATAGAGGAACGAAGGCTAAGACCACCACATCTTGATAATTCCTTCGTGACCAACATCGTGCTGTCGCTTGGCCTTTGCACAAATAATACACTTTGCTGCCGCTACGCTAGCACTTCGCTTTCGCGCAAAAAACATCTGTTGGCCAGGGCCCCTGGGCTAACCTTGCGAGAGAAGCTACTCAGCGGCCTTCAGGAAAGTGTCCAGCCGGAACGGATAGACTACAAGCTTTGGTGATATGCCCTTTTTAGACTATATTTTACGGTCATTTACTTTTTTCGCAAAATTCGTCATAATAGAATGATAGAAAGCGTAGTGAGGTTGGAGGAAAGACGAATGAGTAAAGAAGATTATCGCGATAAAATCGAAGAACATCGTCAATCTTTTGAAGAAGAACAAAAAGAACAGCAAGCTTTATCTAGAGTTGCAAGAATGAATAAAAATGGAAGTAATAATGAAAAGCCAAAAAAAACAAAACGAAAAACGCCATTAATGACGATTCTTTTTGTAATTTTTATCTTAATTCCATTATCAATATTAATCTATTTCTTAAAATTCTATGAACCTGGAACAACAATTGAAGAGGCTGAAAAAAATTCTTTGGATGAAATTGTAGAAATTGATAACTCGGGGGATGAAGCTGTACCTGTGTCAACAGACAAAAACAAAGATGGCGATAAAGCAGATAAAGAAAAGGAAACGTCTAAGAAAGACGCTGAGAAATTAGCAGCAAAACAGAAGGCTGCTGAGGAAGCGAAAAAAGCCGAAGCAGCCAAGAATGCAGATGAAGCTAGAAAAGCCGAAGCAGTTAAGAATGAAGAAGCTAGAAAAGCCGAAGCAACTAGAAAAGCAGAGGAAGCTAGAAGAACACAAGCCGAAGCGGATAGAAAAGCTGAACAAGCTCGTAAGGCTGAGGAAGCACGAAAAGCCCAAGACGCAAAACAATCTGCAAAAGCAAGTACTCATACTGTAAAAGCAAATGAAAACCTATATCGTATTGCATTGAATCATTACGGTGATGGCAGTGAAGCAACACTAGCGAAGATTCGTGCAGCCAATGGTATGTCTTCAAATAATATATCAGTTGGGCAAGTGATTAAGTTACCATAATAAACAGATGTCATTCTTTGGCAATGATGTTTTTCGAGTATAAAATAATGGACAAACGTTAACACCAAATAGGGTTTAATGCGTACGTCTTATTTAGTGAAAAGGCGATTCTTATTTTAAATGGATCGTCTTTTTGTTTTCGTAAGGAGAAGTGAAAGAATGATTTATTTTGGTCTATTTATTTTAGTAGTCATCGCGTTCATTCTTTATATGTTAAAGGTTGCACATGAAAATAATGTTTTACATCATCGATTGCAATTAAAGGGTGAACAGGAAAAAATCCGACTATTTTTTATTTCGGATACACATTTACGCAAAATTAATCGCCAGATGATTGAACAGTTAGATGGTCAATTTGATGCTGTTATTATTGGTGGAGATTTTGCGGATGGACGCACACCTATTCAACGAATTCATGACAACCTAAAATTATTAACTCCTTTAGGACCGACTTTTTTTGTATGGGGTAATAATGACAGGGAAGTAGGGGAAGGACGATTACGAAGTATTTTGCAGGAACATGGTGTTCAGACCATCGCTAATGATGCTGTATTACTACCTAAAAAAAACCGCTTTTGGCTAAATGCAATTGAAGACACATCTACAATGAAATATAGCTTTGATGAAGCATTTGCAAAGGTAGGAGAGAAAGACTTTGTTGTTTTCATATCACATAACCCTGGCGTTTTTGCAAAAGTCCGTGCAAAATTTAGAGCAGATTTGATGATTGGTGGGCATTTACATGGTGGTCAAATTAGAATTGGTTCATACGGTGTGCATCCTAATGGCTCTTATCGGGAGCGTGAAGGTGTGATGACGTTAGTAAGTAACGGCTATGGTACGACATTATTACCTTTCCGACTTGGTGCGAGACCACAGTGTCATATTATTGACATTGAAATTTCGGGGAAATAAACAACCAAAACTCGTTAGAAGGCGTATAATGGAAGCGATAAGGATTTATTCGGTAATAGTCCGATTAATTAATTATGCCTCAGCATAAAATGTGTCCGGAATCGACTTTGTGCATGCACAAAGAACTCCTTTTACGATTTCCGTGACATCCGCCGGAGGCTTTAGGTCAACAAATGTTTTCTGTGCGAAAGCGCAGTGCTAACGTAGAGTCAGCAAAGGGTTTTGCCTGTGCGAAAGCGTAGCGTCAGCAACAACATGAAGTTTGTCACTCAGTCATTGCCACAGGACGTGGCGTTCTTAGACTGAGTTCCTTTATTTCAGCGGATGTTTGGACGCCTGCTGACCGCATTCATCTCATCATCTATAGAGGGAGGAGACTTCTGTACTTATCGCTTCGCTATCGGTACAAATACAAAAGACATTTGTAGCTGACGTTTCACTTTCGCTACGAAAACATTTGTAGCTGACGCTTTGCTTACGCTACCGAAAACATTTGTAGCTGGCGCTTTGCTTACGCTACCGAAAACATTTGCTGAAAGAAGTTAAAAGTAAAGTATTAGTATTTTGCTAATACAAAGTTGATAGGAGTGTCAAGAAATGCAGCAAGTAGATGCAATTATTGTTGGGGGAGGCCCATGTGGTTTAGCAGCAGCAATAGCCTTGCAAAATATTGGTTTAAAGCCAATTGTCATTGAAAAAGGAAATATCGTCAATGCTATTTATAATTACCCTACACATCAAACTTTTTTTAGTACGAGTGAACGATTAGCTATCGGTGATGTCCCTTTTATTATTGAAGGTCGTAAACCGAAGCGAAACCAAGCACTAGTTTATTATCGAGAAGCTGTGCGTTTGAAAAATATTCAAGTAAATCGCTTCGAGAAAGTAGAGAGCGTTGTAAAAAATGGAGAGATGTTTACAGTAACGACAGATAAAGAAGTTTATACATCACCTTATGTTGTAATTGCAACAGGCTACTATGACCATCCAAATTATTTAAACATTCCAGGTGAGAAATTACCGAAAGTCTACCATTACTTTAAAGAGGGACATGAATTTTTTGATACTGATGTTCTTGTAATAGGTGGGAAAAATTCGGCAGTAGATGCAGCGCTTGAGTTGCATAAGGCTGGAGCTCGCGTCACTGTTGCCTACCGTGGTAGTGAGTATTCACCTAGCATTAAGCCATGGGTTTTACCCGAATTTGAAGGACTAGTACGAAATGATGAAGTCCAAATGCATTTCAATACAAATATACTGGAAATCCGTGAGCATGAGGTCGTAGTACAAATGGATGGCAGCGAAAAAACTTTCAAAAATGATTTTGTTTTTGCGATGACAGGCTATCATCCTGATCATTCATTTATTCGAGCAATGGGTGTCTCTATTGATGATGAAACGGGTCGTCCTTTCTTTAATTCAGAAACTATGGAAACGAATGTAGAAGGATTATTCATTGCAGGAGTTATTGCAGCTGGAAATAATGCCAATGAAATTTTTATTGAAAATGGTCGTTTCCATGGTGATTGTATTGCGAAGACAATTGTAGAAAAAGAAAAATAGCAATAGGAGCTGTATAGGCAAGTAAGCTGCTTATACAGCTTTTTTTCGGAAAGAAGAGCTGAAGCGACGGAAAGAAGAACCGAAGTGACAAATAGAGAGTAAGGTGGCTCATCCTACGCTCCCTATGAAAGGCCCACTCGGAATGGAAATCCACCCCACGTTATGATGATGATAAGTAATTTCTCTAATCAAATCGAAGCTGATAAAAAAGGTGTGAAGGAATGCTTGGATTATATTGGTTGCTAAGTTATTTTGCAGGGAACTTTATGACTGCCTATTTTGTTGGAAAAATACATGGTGTTAATTTACAGGAAGAAAGAAGTAAAAACTTAGGGGCTAGAAATGCCGGTAGTGTGATTGGAAAAGGTGCTTTTATTTGGACCTTTTTAGGGGATTCTTTAAAGGGTGCGCTCATTGTTGGTGCAGGACGTTTATTGCATTTCGAAGAATGGGCGATAGTTATGGGTGCTAGTTTGGGTATGCTTGGGCATATGTTTCCGTTTTGGCTTAAGTTTAATGGAGGAAAAGGAGTAGCAACTTTTATAGGGGTAGGTCTTGCAATATCACCAAGCTTATTTGTAATGATGGTCATAGGGACAGCAATTACATTGAGTGTCATTAGAAGTTTAACACTTAGTATGCTAGGTGGCTTTCTTTTTTATGCTGGAGCGATTATTTATACAGATCAATTACTGTTGTATATTCCGCTACTAATAGCAATAATTTTTATGCTTAGTAAGCATATGTCAAATATTAAAGAAGTTTTAGAGAGAAGGAAGTGATGAGATGTATTGGTGTAAAATTGCACATACGGAAGCGGAGTTTGAGGAAATAGCACGATTAAATTATGAAACCTTTGTAGAAGAAATTCCACAGCATAAGTCTAACTCCGAAAGAAAAAAAGTTGACCGCTTCCATCATGAAAATACGTATATTGTTGTTTATAAAGGAATAGAACTTATAGGCATGCTTGCATTTAGAGATCAAAGGCCGTTTTCAATTGATGAAAAAATAGGAAGCGTTGAGAAGTATTTATCAAAGGAAATCAGTACGAAACTATGTGAAATTCGATTGCTTGCGGTCAAGAAAGCATATCGAACAGGAAGAGTACTACTGAAATTGACACAGGCATTAAATACTTTTGCGTATGAAAAAGATTATTCGGCAGCGGTTATCTCTGGTACTACTCGTGAAGAGAAACTTTATAAGCAAATGGGGTTTACTCAATTTGCACCTGCTACAGGGACAGAGGATGCTTTATTTTTACCAATGGTATTAACGAGACAACAGTTTGAAAAGTCTTTGCAGCAAAGACTTGCGAAGGATTGCCATACATTTTATCCAGGTCCAGTGAAACAAAGCGAACAATTTATGTGTTCTGAGCTTTCTCATCGTTCGCTAGGCTTTCAATCATTATTTGAGCAAATGAGAAATAAATTGCTTCAACTATCAGGGGCAGCGCATGTAGCGACAATTGTAGGAACTGGGACATTGGCAAATGAAGTTATGCTGGGGCAATTGAAGGCTCAACAATTAGGGCGTGGACTTATTTTAACGAATGGTGAGTTTGGAGAACGACTTCGAAAGCAAGCAGAGAGATGGTCATTAGATTTTGATGTGATCGAGCAAGATTGGGGAATCTCGTTTGATATAAATGGCTTGGACACTTATATGCAAAAAAGACCTTATCAATGGCTCCTAGTAGTTCATGGAGAAACGTCAACTGGGACATGTAATGATTTAGAGGGGATTTTACAGCTTACAAAGCGTTATAATATAAAGCTTTGCATGGACTGCATTAGTTCTTTCGGAGCTATGCCATTTTCTTTAAAGGATTGTTATTTAGCGACAGCGGTAAGTGGAAAAGCAATTGGTGCACTTAGTGGCTTGGCTTTTGTTTTTTCGCAAAACATAGTGGAATCTTCTAGGACATTACCTGCTTATCTCGATTTAGCTAATTACCAACAAAGTTCGATTCCGTTTACATTACCAGCAGTATTTGTTGCAAATGTTGTTGCAGCATTACAAGCATATCCAGAAAGATATGGACAGCTACAGCAACGTTTTAAAACATTGCAGCAGCTACCATTCATGCACTATCAAGTTTTAACTAGACAGTATCCGATGCTCATCACTTTACAGCTTCCTAAGGATTTGGCAAATCTACAGAGAGATTTAAATTTAAATGGTTTTTATGTTCATGCGGATAGTCAATACTTACGTCGAAGAAATTTCGTACAGCTTTCTGTTATTCAGCCGGATTTTGATATAGCAATCGATCATTTACATAATATTTTAGGTTATTATAAGCAAATTATAGATGCATAAGCCAACGTGAATATCGAATTCATTAGCCTTACATGATAAATTCTTTTAAATCAATAGGCGCTCCAACTTTATTCAGCCCAATTAATAATTTTAATCGAGCCTTTTGACCATTAATGCCGGTTGCAAATATAGCTCCTAGGTCTTCGAGCATTTTGCCACCACCATCATAGCCGTAGACACCTTCTGCGATACCATTAAAACAACGGGATACGAGTATAACTGGAATACCGCGCTCTATAAGACTTTCTATACCTTTCACTACTGATGGGGGGACGTTGCCTTGTCCAAGGCCTTCTAATACAACGCCATCATATTTACATGCGAGTACTACATCAAGTAAATCAACCTCCATGCCAGCGTACACTTTCAGCATGGCTACTCGTTTTGATAATCCATCAATATCTACATACTGACGGCGGATAGGAGCATGATGAAATAATATTCTTGATTTTGTAATAAGTCCGATCGGGCCATACTGGGGTGACTGGAAGGTATTTACTGAACTAGTGCTTGTTTTTGTAGTATTAACAGCAAGGTGGACTTCGTCATTCATGGCAACAAGAACACCTTTCTCGCGAGCTTCTTCATCTACAGCTACACGAACGGCTTCTACTAAATTATAAACGCCGTCTGCACCAAGTTCGTTTGAGGAGCGCATGGCACCTGTTAAAACAATAGGAATTGATAAATCAGTTGTTAACTCTAAAAAGTATGCTGTTTCTTCTAATGTATCAGTACCATGGGTGATTACAACGCCATCAATTTTCTCCTCTGCAACTTTTTCGATAATAAGATTACGTAATTTAAGCATTTCTTTTTGAGTAATATGTGGTGATGGGAGGTTAAATGCCTCCATTTCAATAATTGTGGCAAGCGCATCAAGTTTACTACTTTCCTTCATAAGAGGATTTTCCTTGTTAGGCATAACGGCACCTTCATCGCTCATCGCCATAGATATTGTTCCACCTGTATGAATTAATAAAATTGTTTTTTTCATAAAAAATAATATCTCCTTTTAAAAAGTTTTGTGTAATAACATGGTATAATAATAGCAGTTTATCTTCATGTAACAGATGTTTTTTTGTCGGAAAATGTCACAAAAGTTTTCCGCCTATGACATACGATATAATAACCGACAGAATAGATAAACATAGGCTATGAAATTTACATCCTGCAAAAATGCTAAAGTTAACCAACATTGTGAGATGGACGCGCTTCACTTTCGTATAAAAAACATTGTTGGAAAAGTCAGAAGGATGTCACGAATTTTAAAATCTTAACATCATTATGTCAAGGTGAAATTGATTTTTGAAAGGGGCCGGCATCATGATCATCTTATTATCAGCTGCCATTGCTCCCGGTTTAGCGCTTTTTAGTTACTTTTATTTGCGCAATCAGATGGCAACGGAGCCAAGAAGAACTTTACTTCAAACGTTTTTGTATGGCGCATTTTTAACGTTCCCAATCTTGTTCTTACAATATGTACTAACAGAGGAAGGGGTCTTTCGATATCTTTATCTACAAGATGTAGTTTTTTCGAGTGTAGTTGAAGAGTTTTTTAAATGGTTTATTCTGTTAATCGCAATCTACAATCATGTAGAATTCGATGATCCTTATGATGGCATACTGTATGGTGCAAGCATATCTCTTGGTTTTGCCACAATTGAAAATGTGCTTTATTTATTTTCTTTCGGTTTAGATACTGCTTTTATGCGTGCATTATTACCTGTATCGAGTCATGCTTTGTTCGGTGTTGTAATGGGCTATTATTATGGACGTGCCAAGTTTTCAAAGTTTGCAAAGACGAAAGAAATGATTGCTATGGCGCTTTGTGCACCGGTAGTTTTACACATTTTATATAATACAATTTTATCGTTTAAAGGATATTGGGTATATTTAATGATACCTTTTATGCTATTTTTATGGTGGTTTGGGCTACGAAAAGTCAAGCTTGCTCACTATCACCTAGTACAACATTTGCATATGCATAAAAAAATATAAAGCGTAGAAATCTAAAAAAGATTTCTGCGCTTTTCTTTTTTTAACTTCTTTCAGCAAATGTTTTCGTAGCGAAAGTGAAACGTCAGCTACAAATGTTTTCGTAGCGAAAGCAAAGCGTCAGAATGCGGATTTAAGTTGCTTTTCAGCGGGTGTCCAAACACCTGTACCTGTCGCTACGCTTTCGGTACAAAAAACTGCTGAAAGAAGTTAAAGCCTCCTGACGCAATTTTGCTGAGGCGAAATTGATATGTATAAAATGAGTCGTTTGTTTCAAGCTATGAAAAAAAGGAGTGATGATAGTGCGATTAGTAAGCATAATTTTTGCTTTGATGTTGGGGATTAGTATATTTGCTATTCCGCAAAATGATGCCATTGCATTTACCGAGCAACAGATTTCTCGTGGTGCTTATGGAGATGATGTAATTGAGTTACAAGCAAGGCTACAATACTTAGGATTTTATAAAAGTAAAATTGATGGCAAATTTGGCTATAACACATATTGGGCTTTGCGGAATTTCCAAGAAAAATATGGTTTACCAATAGATGGGATAGCTGGTACTAAAACTAAGAAAGCTTTATCAGGTTATTCAGATTACGATGAAGGATGGGTCAAAGCGCAATTAAATGCAGGAAATCAATTCACCTATTATGGTGGAGTTCCACTTGAACAGCAAGTGAAAGCAAACACTGGCGGCGGTGGTGGCGGTGGCGGTAAAAGCAGTGGTAGTAGTAATAATAATGGTACTCAAACTCAAATACCTCCAAAATATACTGACAGAGATATTCAGTTAATCGCGAATGCTGTTTATGGTGAAGCTAGGGGAGAGCCTTATGAAGGGCAGGTAGCGGTAGCGGCTGTTATTTTAAATCGTTTAGAGAGTCCTGAATTCCCAAATACTATTTCAGGTATCATTTTCCAACCTCTAGCCTTTACTGCGGTGGCAGATGGACAGATTTGGCTGGAACCAAACGAACGTGCAAAAGAAGCGGTTATTGATGCTATGAATGGATGGGATCCTTCAGAAAATGCACTTTATTATTTTAATCCGAAAACAGCTACAAGTAAGTGGATTTGGTCAAGACCTCAAATTAAACGAATTGGAGAACACATTTTCTGTTCATAGAAAGGAGGAAAACAAATGAGAACTATGCTCGTTATACTCACTGCGGCAGTTATTGGCTTAGGGGCATATAGCATTAATATGCACGGAGAAAATAAAAGTTTACAACGTACTGTGCTAGCTCAGTACACAGATAATTTAACGAATGCATCTGAAAAATTATCGCATCTACAAAGAGCTGTTTCACAATCTCTTTTGTTTCGAGATGATCAAGCGATTCACAATGAGTTAGATTCTGTTTGGCGACTAAGCTCTGACGTTCGATCGTCTATGTCTAATATTCCTATCGGGCAGGAAATGTCTAACGACTGGCTAAATTACTTAGGGCGTCTAGGAGATGAGGCAAAGAAAACATCTAAAACAGGTGATTACCAAGCTTGGCGAGAAAAAATGCCACAAGTCTCTACAAATTTACAATCACTTTCAGATGAATGGTCAGCTGCAACAGTAGATTTTTATAAAAATAACGGTAAAATGGATGTCTGGTTACGACAAGTAGATACGAAGAACCCTAATACAACATTTGATAATGTACAAAAAACATTAAAGGATTATGGTGAAAAAGATTTCCCGCTTACATTAAGTGAATCGGATTGGCAGAAAAAAATAGAACTTAAAGCATTACAAGATTCAGTCATTACTGAAAAAGAAGCATTGGAAAAAGTAAAACAATTATTCCCTATCATAAAAGATGCGACATTTACTGTTACAAAAAGTAGCGATACTGCACCATATCCGTTTTATCATATCCAATTCCACCAAGGCATTCGTTTAGGATATGTTGATTTAACGGAAAAGGGTGGGCATTTAATATCCTACTTAGTGGAACGTCCGGTAGATGAAGCAAGGGTATCGCAGGATGAAATTATGAAAAAAGCTGAAGAATATGTAAAACGACTTGGGATGAATGATGTTGCATTTGTGGAAACTCGTGAAAATCATCAGGCATGGCATGTGACATTTGCGCGGGTTCACCCTGGTGATAATGCATTGGTTTATGCGGATGGGGTGCAATTAAAACTTGCTAAGGATACAGGTGAGTTACTTGGTGCAAATGCGATGGAATATATTCAGGAAGAGACGATTAAGCAACAAACAGCAAAACCAATAGATTGGAAAACTTTCTTCGATGCCGACGTGAAAGTAGAAGAAGTGAGAAATATTTATACAGACAATGGTCAATTTGAACAGCGCCTTTGTTATGAGGTAATTGCGGTACGTGATAAAAATACGCAAGAAACATTCAGAATTGTAATTGACGCAGAAAATCACAATGTTTTGAAAGTGGAATATTTAACGTAGTCGAAGAAAAAACTACCAGTATTTATATAGCCAGAATGGGCATCTCATGCGATAATAAAGTATATTTGTGTTCGAGGAGATGCTCATGGAAATAAAAATTGGTACTCAATTAGAACTTGAACCAACTTATACAGAGAGTGTAGAAAATTTTCGCTGTAAAGTTGTAGAACAAACTGAAAATATTATTTACATCGATTATCCAATAAATGTTGCCACAAACAAAACAGCTTTTTTAATAGATGGATCTGAATTTAGAGCGACTTTTCGCACGGATGATAAACAATCATTTGCTTTTAGTACTGAAGTTGTTGGGCGTAAAGCTGGTAACATTCCTATGATTATGTTGCATTGTCCAAAGGAAGATGAATTTATTAAAATTCAACGTCGTGAATATGTACGTGTGGAAACGTCTGTAGATATAGCGATACAGTTTCAAGATGCCAAATATCAGCTAGTAACAACAGATATTAGCGCAGGTGGATTGGCTGTTCTCTTGAAAGGGGCAATTAATTTCCAAGCTGGTGATGATGTTCAGTTAACAATCGTTTTACCATATGCTAACGGAGATGTTAAATACGTGATTACGGATGCGACGGTTGTTCGTATATTCGAAAAAGATGCCCAAAAATTTGCCACTATACAACTATTAGATACTGATGATGTAGACCAACAGCATATTGTTCGTTTCTGCTTTGAACGTCAGTTAGTAAATCGTCGTAAAGAAATAAATCCTTTTGATGATTAATTTTTTCGCTTATTAATTGTTTTCTCAACCGCTATAGGTGGGTGAGATGAATACGGATTTAGGCTGCTTTTCAGCGGATGTCCAAAAACCGCTGAAGATAGAGGAACTCGGTCTAATAACGCCACGTCCAGTGGATTTTTACCGAAATGACCGATATGATTCGTCCCTTGTGCAGGACAAATCACAAAGTAGATTTTGGAGCAATTATGCCGAGGAATAATTGATAGGAATTTTACACACCTTCAACTCGAGTAGTAATTAGATTTTAGAAAGCCCTCTCCTTGAAGAGGGCTTTTTTATGATACAATATGGTGTGATAGAAAGTAGGGGAAATTATGAAGAAAAACATTCAAATTGCGATTGATGGACCGGCTGGCGCTGGGAAAAGTACAATCGCAAAAATCGTTGCAGAGGCACTTGAATTTACTTATATCGATACAGGTGCTATGTATCGTGCTGTCACGTATAAAGCAATGCAACAAAACATACATTTAGATGATGAAACAAAATTAGCAGAAATGCTTGCATCTAGCACAATTGACTTAAAGCCTTCTTCTCAAGGACAACTTGTCTTTTTAGATGGAAAGAACGTTTCTGCTGAAATTCGATCAAATGAGGTAACTTCATCTGTTTCACAAGTAGCAGCTCATGCTAAAATACGCGAACTATTAGTAACGCAGCAACAAAAGCTTGCAGCTAATGGCGGCGTAGTGATGGATGGGCGCGATATTGCTACACATGTATTAAAAAATGCAGAACTAAAAATATTTATGTCTGCAACTGTAGAAGAGAGAGCAAGACGTCGTTTTATTGATAATCAAAAGCGAGGAATTGAATCTACCGTTGAAAAGCTTCAAGAAGAAATTGCCCTGCGCGATAAAATGGATAGCGAGCGTGAAGCATCACCACTAATTCAAGCAGAAGATGCCATATTTTTAGACACGACAGCATTGTCAATTGATGATGCAGCACAGGCCATTTTAAAATTAGCGCAAGAAAAAATGCTGTAAATCCAAAAATTTCAGACATTTTTTGAATTTAAAGGATTTATTTTTGTCTTTGTCTTCAATATCGAATAAAATAGTAAGGGAAGATGCGAAGGAGGGTTACATATGTCTGAAGAAATGAACAATGTAGAACAAACGTTTAACGAAGGTGATATCGTCAAAGGTATTGCTGAGCAAGTTGATGAAAAAGCGGTAACTGTTTCAATCCCAGGTGCACCATTTGACGGTATTGTACCGATAAGTGAATTATCAAGCTTACACATCGAAAAAGCGTCTGACGTCATTTCTGCCGGAGATGAGTTGGAGTTGATGATTACAAAAGTTGAAGAAGAAAACTATGTATTATCAAAACGTAAAGTAGATGCTTTAAAAGCATGGGATACACTTGAGCAAAAATTCAACGCTGAGGAAATTTTCGAAGCGGAAGTAAAAGATATTGTTAAGGGTGGTCTTGTCGTAGATTTAGGGGTACGTGGCTTCGTTCCAGCATCCCTAGTAGAAGACTACTTTGTTGATGATTTTGAAGACTATAAAGGTAAGTCTCTAAACTTTAAAATTGTTGAGCTTGATAAAGAAAAAAATCGCTTGATTTTATCACATCGTGCTGTAGTGGAAGCTGAAAAAGCTTCTCAAAAGAAAGATGTTATTAACCAAATTAAAACTGGCGATGTTTTAGACGGTAAAGTACAGCGTATTGCATCATTTGGTGCCTTTATTGACCTTGGTGGTATTGATGGCCTTGTGCACATTTCGCAAGTGTCTCATGAGCATGTGAGTGATGTGAGTGAGGTTTTATCAGAAGGACAAGAGGTAAAGGTGAAAGTCCTTTCTGTAGACCCAGCAAATGAGCGTATTTCGTTATCTATTAAAGAGACGATTCCTGGTCCTTGGTCGAACATTGAAGAGCGTGCAGCTAAAGGTACAGTGTTAGATGGAAAAGTAAAACGTCTTACTTCTTTCGGAGCATTTGTGGAAGTTTTCCCAGGTGTAGAAGGTTTAGTGCATATTTCGCAAATCGCGCATAAGCACATTAATACGCCTCATGAAGCTTTAAAAGAAGGACAAGAGGTACAGGTGAAAGTGCTTGACGTAAATGCTGAAGATGGCCGTTTAGCATTAAGCATTAAAGATTTACTTGAAAATCCTGAGGCAGAGGAAGTAATCGACTATGAATTACCAGAAGAAAACACAGGTTTCTCTTTCGGTGATGTCATTGGCGATAAGCTGAAAAACTTTAAATAAACTTGACAAGCGAGGATACAGTTTGTATCCTCGCTTTTTTTATGGAGGAAACGTATAGAAAAGCCAAAGCGACGGAAAGAACAATCAAAGTATAACGGATAGAATAAATCAGACTCGAAGATAATTACATCACATCGAACATTCAAACAGCTCAGCCGAAATGATATAAAAATTTCTAAATAGACTTAAAGAACGGTACATAGCGCGCACATTCATGGATATGATATGATATAATGGCATTTTTCGTGTATAATAGCGAAAGACAAGAAGTTGGAAGGATGAAGTACAGATGACGAAACCAGTAGTAGCCATCGTAGGTCGTCCGAACGTAGGTAAGTCGACGATTTTTAATCGTATCGTTGGAGAACGTGTCTCGATTGTGGAAGATATTCCAGGCGTTACACGCGACCGTATTTATAGTTCGGCAGAGTGGTTAACACATGACTTTAATATTATTGATACAGGTGGTATTGAGATTGGGGACGAGCCGTTTTTAGAACAAATTCGTCAACAAGCGGAAATCGCCATTGATGAAGCGGACGTTATTATCTTTATGACAAATGGTCGTGAAGGTGTAACAGCTGCTGATGAGCAAGTAGCTAAAATTTTATACAAAACAAAAAAACCGGTCGTTTTAGCAGTTAATAAAATTGATAACCCGGACATGCGCGAAATGATTTATGATTTCTATGCGCTTGGCTTTGGAGAGCCTTGGCCAATTTCCGGTTCTCACGGCTTAGGCTTAGGGGATTTATTGGACGAATGTGCCAATCATTTCCCTAAGGAAGATGAAGAGCAATATGGAGAAGAGGTTATTAAATTCTCGTTAATTGGTCGTCCAAATGTTGGGAAATCTTCATTAGTAAATGCATTTTTAGGCCAAGACCGCGTTATTGTGAGTAATATCGCAGGGACTACTCGAGATGCTATTGACACGCCGTATGAGTATGATGGTCAGGAATATGTCATTATTGATACGGCAGGTATGCGTAAAAAAGGGAAAGTATACGAAACGACAGAGAAATACTCTGTATTACGTGCGTTACGTGCAATTGAACGCTCTGATGTTGTTTTAGTCGTTCTAAATGCAGAAGAAGGCATTCAAGAACAAGATAAAAAAATTGCAGGCTATGCGCATGAAGCAGGAAAAGCTGTTGTCATCGTAGTTAATAAATGGGATGCTATTGAAAAAGACGAAAAAACAATGAACGTCTTTACACAGCAAATCCGTGAGCATTTCTTATTCTTAGACTATGCACCGATTATTTTTGTATCGGCCAATACAAAGCAGCGTGTACATCAAATTTTACCGATTATACAACGTGTAAGTGAAAACCATGCAATGCGTATTCAATCATCTATCCTTAATGAGGTGATTGAGGATGCTGTGGCACGTAACCCAGCACCAGCTGATAAAGGACGCCGTCTTCGTATCTACTATGCTACCCAAGTTGCGATCCAGCCACCGACATTTGTCGTATTTGTTAATGAACCAGAGCTAATGCATTTCTCTTATGAACGATTTTTAGAAAACCGTATCCGAGAAACATTTGATTTTGAAGGAACGCCAATTCGATTAATTTCCCGTGCTCGTGCTTAGGAAAAATATACACATACAATACGCCAGCCCGACAATATTGTTGGGTGGCGTCTTTTTACAAAAGAGCAAAGTATAATTTTCTGTAGCATTTTTCGTAACTAAAAAGAGTGAATTGTTTTTCTTAACAAGGGAGGATTTTGAATGGAAAAAGTTTGTGTGTTAGGAGCAGGCTCGTGGGGTACAGCACTTGCGATGGTGCTTGCAGAAAATGGGCATGATACACTTCTATGGACTCATCGAACAGATCAAGCAGAAGAAATAAACAACTTGCATACTAATAGGAAGTATTTACCTGAAACAGTACTACCGACAAATTTGTATGCGACAAGTGATATTGCTAAGGCAGTTGCTCATTCGGAAACAATTATCGTAGCGGTGCCAACTAAGGCTATTCGAGAAGTATGTGAAAAAATGTGCGCAACACTTGATAAAAAAATACTGTTTGTGCATGTATCGAAGGGAATTGAGCCCGATACATTAAAACGGATTTCAGAAATTTTAGAAGAAAGTCTACCTGCAAAATTTGTAGAAGAAGTTGTTGTACTTTCGGGTCCAAGTCATGCGGAGGAAGTTGTCTTACACCACCCGACAACGGTTACAGCAGCATGTGCAAACATTGAAGCAGCAGAAAAAGTGCAGGATTTATTTATGAACCAATATTTCCGTGTCTATACAAGCAAAGATGTGATTGGCGTAGAAATAGGTGGCGCATTAAAAAATGTAATTGCATTAGCGGCAGGTATTTCAGACGGCTTAAATTATGGTGATAATGCCAAAGCGGCACTTATTACTCGAGGCTTAGCTGAAATTTCACGTCTTGGTGTTGAAATGGGAGGGAATCCATTTACATTTTCAGGACTTTCAGGCATGGGGGACTTAATTGTAACATGTACAAGTGTACACTCTCGTAATTGGCGCGCAGGTAATTTATTGGGGCAAGGAATGAAACTACCAGAGGTACTCGATCAAATGGGCATGGTTGTTGAGGGGGTACGCACAACAAAAGCGGCCTATCAGCTAGCAGAGAAATATGACGTTGCTATGCCAATCACAGCGGAGCTTTATAGTGTTCTATTTAATAATATCGAACCAAAAATAGCGGTTGATACATTAATGATGCGTATGAAAAAGCGAGAAATTGATGACATGATATATTAAATTAATGGAATTGGATAAATAAGGTTAATCGATATACCTAATCTATTTGATTAGTTTTGTCATAAAATGGACATAAATAAGGTGTCTCAGAGAATATCTGAGACGCCTTATTGTGTGCTGTTAATTAATTATTTTATACAGGTTGTCCATTTAACTTCTAGCAAAAGTCTCCTACCTCTTTAGGTGGTATGATGCGGTTTTAAGCTACTTTTCAGCGGGTGTCCAAACACCTGCTAAAATAAAGGAATTCAGTCTAAGAACGCCACGGCCTGTGGCAATGACTGAGTGACCAACATCATGTTGTTGCTGACGCTTCGCTTACGCACAGGTATAACCCTTTGCTGACGCTACGTTAGCACTGCGCTTTCGCACAACAAACATTTGTTGGCCCAAAGCCGATTCCGGACGCAATTATGCCGAGGCATAATTGATTGATAGTTATTGGACAACTATTTCTTTTTAGCGAAAGCACATAGTATAATATATTTTGATTGTTTCGTGACGTTATAGAAAGGTGGTTGTTTTAAATGGGTCCGTTAGCACATTTACCTGCGCTTGATATAATGTGGGTATCGTTTTATTGTATTGGCTTTTTGATTATATCTATTGCTTTAATTTATCTCGGTCGTAATAAGATTTCGAACGTTTTTTTACGTACAATCGTAAATTTAATTGCATACATACTGTTTGGACTTGGCACTTTTTTAATGGTTCTAATTGTAGCCACATGGCCAGCATAAAAATGATGAGGTGGAAGTGACATGAAAAAACTAAGTGCTTTTCTTTTGGCAATTGTAACCGCTGTACTTTTAGTAGGTTGTGCATATCCAGAAGACGAGAAAAGGGCGAAAGTAGTGCCGGATGCTGATAATTTAGCGGCGGTTCAGCGTGCGGTTGATGAATACCGCGAAGCAACTGGTGGACTAGTTCCAATTAAAAATAGCGAGCTAGACACAGATATATATATAAAATATTTAATTGATTTTGAAAAACTAATGCCTAAATATCTTGCGCAAATTCCTGGGAATGCTTATGAAAAGGGAGGGATTTTCCAGTATGTTATTTGGGATCCTGAAAATGAAGCTAAAGTAAAATTGGTAGATTTAAATGCCGCAGAGCGAATTCGTGAAATTAATATTCGTAAACTTTCAACCGAATATTTACCGATAAAGGGTGTTTCTTCTGATAATGTATTTCAAATTAACTTTGAAAAATTGGGCTATAAAACAGATGTAACTGTGAAGAGCCCCTATTCAGGTGCCGAATTACCAATATTTATGACAGGCGATGGCGAAATGCATGTCGACTATTCAGTAGATTTAGGGCAACTATTAAAAGAAGAAAAGCCTGATGTAAAACCTGGAGATGATATTCGTCAGCTACTTATCGATAAATATCCAGTAGTGCCAGCTTATTCTTTACCATATACAGTAGATGAAAAAGGTGAGCCGATTTATTTTATGGACGCCTATAATAGTGACGCAAAAAAAGCTAGAGAAAAATTAATTCAAGAGTATGAATCCAAAAATAAAAAAGATTAGTCAATAAGCTCCTTACATTTGTGAGGGGCTTTTCATATTTATCTAACCGCTCGCATATAGTGAAAAAGCGTAGATAAAGGAGGCAGAAACCTTGAGTGAAGCAGTATTTAGAGAAATTGCAGAGCGCACAAATGGCGATGTTTATATTGGTGTTGTCGGTCCAGTACGTGTAGGTAAATCAACATTTGTAAAAAAGGTTATGGAATCGGTCGTGTTACCAAATATTGTGGATGAAACAGAAAGAATGCGAGCACAAGACGAGTTGCCACAAAGCTCGCCGGGGCCAGTCATAATGACTGCTGAGCCGAAGTTTGTGCCTGCCCAAGCAACACGTATTGCGGTCGGTGAAGATGAAATGACATTCCAAATTCGTTTAGCAGATTGCGTTGGTTATGTCATTGACGGTACAAAGGGCTATGAGGATGAAAATGGTCCGAAATTTGTGCATACACCTTGGCATACAGAGCCTATCCCTTTCCAGGAAGCGGCGAAAATAGGCACGGATAAAGTAATTCGTGACCATGCCAATATTGGAATTGTTGTAACAACAGATGGCACGGTCAATGGTATAAGTCGTCGTGCAGCAGAGAAGGCTGAAGAGGAAATTGTAGAGCAATTAATGGATATTGGAAAACCCTTTGTTATTGTATTAAATTGCCAAATGCCGGCAAGGGAGGAAACGGTGCAGCTTCGAAATGAGTTATTTGAACGCTATAATGTTCCAGTAATTGCTATTTCGATTGATCAAATGCGCGCATCTGATATTCAGTATATTTTGCAAGAAGCATTATTTGAATTTCCAATTCGAACAATTGAGGTGGAAAAACCAGATTGGTTAGATGTTTTAGAGGCAACACACCCATTAAATGTTGCACTAATTGATTCGATGGAAGAAGTGTTGTCATCTATTATGAAAATTAGAGATGTGCAGCAGGCGTCAGATGCTTTTAAAGCCATTGATTTTATTGATCAAAGTGAAGTGGTACATGTGGATGCTGGTATTGGAACTGCGGTCATTCGAGTATCATTACAAAGCGAGCTATATAAGTCCGTTTGTAATGAATGGCTGGAAGAACCAATTGAGACGAAGAGAGATTGGCTAGTCTTTATTAAAGAGGCTGCAGAAGCAAAAGAGGCACAAAAACGCTTTAAAAGTGCAATTAATGAAGCAGATTCGACTGGTTATGGTGTCACATTGCCAATGATGCAGGAGTTTGAGCCGACAGCACCAGAGCTCATTAAACAAAATAACTTTTTTGGTGTTCGTATGAAGGCAAAAGCACCATCATATCATATCATTCGTGTAGATATGGAATCAGAATTCGCGCCACTAATAGGCTCAGAATTCCATAGTCAACAATTGCTTAAAGATTTAAATCATGCTTATTTACATGATCGTGAAGCTTTATGGAACACGCAGCTTTTTGGAACTCCGTTACATGAAGTGTTAAAAGAAGGGATACGCTATAAAATGGATGCAGTTCCAAATACAGCTAAAAAACGGATGCGACAAACAATTGAACGTATGGTGAACGAAGGCGATAGAGGATTAGTTACATTTATTTTGTAGTGATAAAAAGTGAAATAAAACGCAAAAAAATACTACAGGTCTTTTCGTTTTTATGCGAAAAGTCCTGTTATTTTTGTTTTTTGGGTGAAAAACTAATTTTTTGGTTATAATCATGAATGAATACAGTTGCGTAGCGGTTTTCTATGTGTTAATCTTTTTACAGAATTGGTTCATGACCCTTTGAGAGGAGGTGAATGGTGTGAATAAAACAGAATTAGTAAACTCTGTTGCTGAAGCTGCAGGTCTTTCTAAAAAAGACGCTTCTAAAGCAGTTGAAGCTGTATTTGATACAATTCAAGATGCTCTTGCAAAGGGTGACAAAGTACAATTAATTGGTTTTGGTAACTTTGAAGTACGTGAACGTGCGGCTCGTAAAGGTCGTAACCCACAAACTGGTAAAGAAATCGAAATCGCTGCTAGCAAAGTACCTGCTTTCAAACCAGGTAAAGCGCTTAAAGATGCTGTAAAATAATACACGTCTAGTAGTTACATAGAGCAGTCTTCATGTATATGAACATGGAGGCTGCTCTTTTTAACTTATTTCAGCGAGTGTTGCATAGATAACTGTACATAGAAAGATCACATAAACGTCAGTGTAAGCAATATAGATTTCCTATGCACAATTTAGGTCTATCGATGAAAGTCGAGATCTATTTTTTGAAACTTGTAGATATATTTAGTAGGTTGGTGGAGATAGGGCATCTCCTTAGAGGATCACTGTCACTGGAATGCAAGCGAGTAGGTGGACGAATGCTAAAATCATCACATTTGTCATGACCTTTCGCAGAAAAAACTGTCAGCACGACTCCTCGAGAAAGAAGAAGTGCCTTGTGGGATGGTCAACCTGACGTCATTGTGATGAGCTAAAATTTACAAAATATACTACTAATTAGTAAGTGTGAAGTAGCGATTTTGCTTATATAGTGTTGAATTTCTTTTGAATCAAGTAAGTCATTTTGCGCTTACCTTTTGGATATGCTACGATGCATAATGAAATGTGTAATGTATTGATACGCAGGAGGGTTTTTACGGATGTCGAATGTTGATTTATTGAAAATAGAAGAAGCAGTAAAAATGATATTAGAGGCGGTAGGCGAAGATGTAAATCGTGAAGGTTTACTCGATACACCAAAACGTGTAGCAAAAATGTATGCAGAAATGTTTAGTGGCTTACATGAAGACGCAAAAGATTATTTTAAAACAGTGTTTCATGAAGACCATGAGGAATTAGTACTTGTAAAGGACATTCCGTTTTATTCGATGTGTGAGCATCATCTAGTGCCTTTTTACGGAAAAGCGCATGTCGCATACATACCAAATGATGGAATTGTTGCAGGACTAAGTAAATTAGGACGCGCAGTAGAAACTATTGCTCGTCGTCCGCAATTACAAGAACGTATTACCTCATCAGTGGCAGAGACAATTATGGAAATGCTCTCACCGAAAGGTGTTTATGTAGTGATTGAGGCGGAGCATATGTGTATGACGATGCGAGGGCTTAAGAAGCCTGGATCTAAAACTGTTACATCGGTTGCACGTGGTATTTACGAAGAAGATGAAGTAAAACGTAGAGAAGTTTTATCATTTATTCAAATGTCTTAATATGCATGTCTAATTATGTTATGATGGACTAAGAATTTGACGGATTTAAGGAGTGTAAAGACAATGTCACAAGATTATATTGTTATTCAAGCAGAGGAAGATGGCGTGCATGTAATCGGTTTAACTCGAGGTACAGATACAAAGTTCCATCATTCTGAAAAATTAGATGCAGGCGAAGTTATGATTGCTCAATTTACTGAACATACATCCGCCGTGAAAATTCGTGGGAAAGCACAGATTCATACAGCTCATGGTGTTATAAATAGCGAAACGAAAAAGTAAAGAAGAACAATGACAGGCAGAAGTGCTTTAAAAATGGATTTGTGTTGATGGCAAATTAGTGATGCACATATAAATCGACTAAATGTGTAAAACTGTTTTTAACTTCTTTCAGCAAATGTTTTATGTAGCGAAAGCAAAGCGTCAGCTTCAAATGTTTTATGTAGCGAAAGTGCAACGGCAGGAACAGAAACGTTAAAGCCTCCGGCGGATGTCATGAAATCGGAATGGAGTTCAATACACGCTGTTAGCCCTTAGGTCATCGCATTCATGTGATAACGGCTAACTGACCTGTATCAGTAAAAAACCACGCCCTGTGGCATTACTGAAATGATTGTCGTGTTGGACCTCGTGCAGGACTAGGCACAAAGCCGATTCCGGAATTGATTATGCCGAGGCATATTTGATTGGGGAAGCTCTACTGTCTATCATGTTGAATAAAGCAAAAAATTTTTATTCGGAATCGTCGCGTGTGCTATAATGACTCAGTAAGCAAGCGTTAGATCCATGAAGTGGCTAACGTATTTGAAAGTGAAATGGAGTAAGGTCTATGAATGCAACATACATTCAAAATTCAATTGCACAATTAAAAACAGAGATTTTCATGGATGTTCGTCATAGAACTTTGCAAAAATACACAGGAGTGCCTGTGCTCGATGAAAATCAATTATTTTACTTGTTAGTTCCCTTTTTGAATGGTGAAGAGTGGCAACAAGAGGAAAGAGAAGCTGCAATCTCGGTTGGGATTGTGTACGTAGCTTTAGCGGCGCACGATCATATTAAAGAATTAAATGCCACATCAAAAGAGCAGCAGCTAACCGTTTTAGCTGGGGACTTTTATAGTGGTCGTTATTATGAGATTTTAGCGAAGTCGGGAAATGTCGCATTGATTAGAAATTTGTCGCAAGGAATTGTACAACGTTGTGAGCACCAAATTAAAGTATATGAGGCAGAAAAACGAACACTCGAACAATGGTATGCTTCAATAACTAACATTGAATCGGGATTAATCTCAAAATTTTTTGAGCTCTATTCGTTTGGTAACTATATTCCAATTGTGGAAAAGAGCTTATTAATCTTGCGTTTAGAAAGAGAATGGGCGACATATCAACGTGGACAAGTAACGTTAATGAGTAGGGTTCTTGAAGAAAGTGCGAGACATTCAGGAGTGACCTATGGCAACGTTATACAGGATAAAATTGTGCAATTAAAAACAGAGCTGTTACAGGTGATAGATGAGGCATCATTTTTACAAGGTGATGTAAAGCAAGCTCTACAAGCACATGTAGAGGCATCCATTGCTTCTACTAATGGATAAGAGAGGTTTTTCGAAATGGCTAAAACGAAAGAAGAGCACGTGCACGAAGTATTTGAAAGTATTTCGCAAAGCTATGACAAAATGAATGGTGTTATTAGCTTCCAGATGCATGTTGGTTGGCGCAATGATACGATGAAGCGTATGGCAGTAAAACCTGGAGCGAAAGCACTGGATGTTTGCTGTGGTACGGCAGATTGGACAATTGCCTTAGCTGAAGCAGTTGGTGAAAGCGGAGAAGTAAAAGGGGTAGACTTCAGTAAAAACATGCTGAAGGTTGGCGAGCAAAAAGTAAAGCCATACCCACAAATTGAACTAATACATGGAAATGCTATGGAATTACCTTTCCCAGACAATACATTTGATTATGTAACAATTGGTTTTGGGCTTCGCAATGTACCAGATTATTTACAAGTTTTAAAGGAAATGAATCGTGTTGTAAAACCTGGGGGACTGGTTGTTTGTTTAGAAACATCTCAATCTGAAATTCCCGGCTATCGACAATTATTCCGTTTTTATTTTAAATATATAATGCCGGTATTTGGTAAAATATTTGCGAAAAGCTTTAAAGAATATTCTTGGTTACAGGAATCAGCAAATGATTTCCCAGGTATGAAGAAGTTAGCGGCAATGTTTGAACAGGCAGGTTTAGAAAAAGTAACGTACAAAGCATACAGTGGCGGTGCTGCGGCAATGCATATGGGCTTTAAGAAGGTACGTTAATGGGGGAAGGTTTTCACAAGTGGAAAAGATGAAGTTAAAACTACTCTATTCCGATTTGAAATCAGATATCGAAATCATTGAAAAAGAATTAGAAAGAGCAGTGAACTCTTCTTCAGGTTTGATCAATGATGCTTCTCTCCATTTATTGCAAGCTGGTGGTAAACGGATACGACCAATTTTTGTGTTGCTTGGCGCGAAATTTGGCGACTATAATATCGAAAAGATGAAGGATGTAGCCGTGCCAGTAGAGCTTATTCATATGGCATCACTTGTGCATGATGATGTAATTGATGATTCCAATATGCGAAGAGGACGCCCGACTGTCAAATCACAATGGAATAATAGAGTTGCAATGTACACGGGCGATTTTATTTTTGCGCGTGCACTTGAATATATTACAAAGCTTGAAGACCCATTAGTTCATCAAATTTTAGCACGTACGATGGTGGAAATTTGTAACGGTGAAGTCATTCAAATTGAAGATAAATTTAGATTAGATCAAGGCTTAAAGGATTATTTTAGACGAATCAAACGCAAGACGGCATTACTGATTTCTTCTAGTTGTGAACTTGGTGCAGTAGCAGCAGGTGTCGATCCAAAAACAGTGAGACATTTGAAGCGCTTCGGCTATTTTGTAGGCATGAGCTTCCAAATTATCGATGATGTTTTAGACATAATGGCAACAGATAAAGAATTAGGGAAGCCAGCCGGTAGTGATTTATTGCAGGGGAATATTACATTACCGATTCTATTGTTAAAAGATGATCCTGGAATGGAACCTTATTTGGCAAAAGTATTTGCAGGTACTTTGACAGAGGTAGAACGTCAAAATATGTTACGTTATGTGCGTAAATCCGACGCGATTGAGCAAGCTAATAAAATGAGTGATAAATATTTGAAAAAGGCATTACAGGAAATAGATGCATTACCAAAACATCCCGTCAAGAAAAAACTACGTGATGTCGCTTTATTTATGGGTAAGCGTAAATTCTAGCTTTTTGTTGTACAAAGCCCGATTTTTTGTTAATATTTATCGGTAGGTGTAAAACCTGTTATACGAATTTAAGGAGTGTTTTAAACATGGCAATCGAAAAAACTTTTTTAATGGTTAAGCCTGATGGCGTAGAACGTCAAGTAGTAGGAGATATCGTAGATCGTTTTGAACGTCGCGGTTTTGTATTGAAAGGTGCTAAATTAATGGTAATTCCTACAGAATTAGCAGAAAAGCACTACGCTGAGCATGCTGAGCGTCCATTCTTTGGTGAATTAGTTGATTTCATCACTTCTGGTCCTGTTTTCGCTATGGTATGGGAAGGCGAAAACGTAATTAAGCTAGCTCGTACAATGATGGGAGCAACTAAACCTGAAGAATCTAACCCAGGTACAATCCGTGGTGACTATGCAACAACTGTTTCTCACAACATCATTCACGGTTCTGATTCACTTGCTTCTGCTGAGCGTGAAATCGGCTTATTCTTCGGTGAAGATTTAGTTTAATTTCTTTCAGCGTTTATCTCCGACTTAGTGAGATGACAATTATGCTAAGGCATAATTGAATTTGCAAATAGATTAAGCAATCTCAATTCAATTTGAGATTGCTTTTTTTATTGCTCAGAAAATGGACTGCGTTTACTTAATAAATAGAAGGCTATAACCAAAAAATAAACCTATAAAATCAGTGATGGAAATTTTCTAAATCCATATAGAATTGTTAAATACTTCTTTGTCATGTAAAATAAAAGATGTAATATTCTGATAATTATAGTTTTTGATAGCTTAATAATCAAGAATATATTTCATAGCATCTAAATACACTGGATGATAGGAAATGAGAGAATCGACAGTGCAAAGGGGTTTTTTGATGAGAGAAGTGGTAATTGTATCAGCTGTTCGTACAGCAGTTGGCAGAAGTAAAGGGGCATTAAGCAATGTTCGAGCTGATGACTTAGCGGCAGATGTACTACAAGAAGTGGTACAACGAGCAGGTATCAATAAGGATCAGGTAGAGGATGTTATTTTTGGCTGTGTGACGCAAACTGCTGAACAGGGGGCAAATATAGCCCGTACGGCCCTATTAATGGCAGGCTTTCCGGAGAGTGTACCAGGTGTTACAATTGATCGTCAATGTGGCTCTAGTCAGCAAGCTGTTCATTTCGCTGCACAGGCTATATTAGCAGGCGATATGGACATTGTTATTGCTGGTGGAGTTGAAAGCATGACGAGGGTGTCAATGGGTTCTAACATGAAGGGTGCCCACGCGGGTAAACGATTACAAGACAATTATACAATTATTCATCAAGGGTTATCAGCCGAAAAAATAGCAAAAAAATGGAACTTGTCGAAGGAGCAGCTCAATGACTTTGCTTACAATAGTCATAGACGAGCATTAGGTGCAATTGAGGCAGGCCGTTTTAAAAAGGAAATACTGCCTGTCCAAGTTACGCAAGAAGACGGCACGGTGACAATGTTTTCTGTTGATGAGGGACCACGGGCAGAAACGACAGTTGATAAATTAAATGGATTAAAAACCGTTTTCCAGGAAGATGGTGTGATAACAGCCGGTAATGCAAGTCAAATGAGTGATGGTGCCTCAGCTGTAGTTATTATGTCTTTAGAAAAGGCCGAAGAGCTTGGCATCCGCCCGCTTGCGAAAATTGTTACAAGAGTTGTTGTTGGCTCAGATCCGACGTTAATGCTAACTGGTCCAATTGAGGCAACTAGACAAGCACTAGAACGTTCAGGTCTTACGATCGAGGAAATTGACACGTATGAAGTAAATGAAGCTTTTGCGCCAGTACCACTTGTTTGGTTGCATGAAATAGGAGCAGATCCAAATAAGTTAAATCCAGATGGTGGAGCAATTGCTTTAGGGCACCCACTAGGAGCGACGGGCACAAAACTGTTAACAACGATGCTATACAGAATGGAACGAGAAAATTTACATTATGGCTTACTTGCAATTTGTGAAGGTATGGGAATGGCGAACGCTACTATCATTGAAAAAATGTAAAAGGGGTGTGTTTGATGAATGAAGTAAAAGCAGTTGTGACAGGGGGAGCATCTGGTTTAGGGGAGGCGACAGTTCGTAGAATTGTTGCTAACGGTGGCAAAGCAGTTATTTTTGATCTTAATGACGAGCGAGGACATGCACTAGTAGAGGAGTTAGGGGAGAATGTCCAATATGCACGCGTTGATGTGACAAAAGAAGCTGATGTAGCGGCAGGGCTTGAGCAAGCAGTAACAACATTGGGCTCCATTAATGTCACAGTGAATTGTGCCGGAATTGCTGATGCAAGTAAAGTACTTTCAAAGCGTGGTGTACATGCTCTGGGGTTATTTGAAAAGGTGATTTCTGTCAATTTAATTGGTACGTTTAATGTAATTCGTCTAGCGGCCGAGAAGATGCAACTGAATGAGCAAAACGAGGATGGTCAGCGTGGCGTTATTATTAATACTGCATCTGTGGCGGCGTTTGATGGGCAAATAGGACAAGCGGCATATAGTGCCTCAAAGGGTGGTGTGGCAGCTATGACGTTGCCGATTGCTCGAGAGCTTGCTGAAATCGGTGTACGTGTTATGACGATTGCTCCAGGCTTAATAGAAACACCAATGTTTGCGTCGCTACCAGAGCCAGCAAGAACAGCACTTGCTCAAATGACGCCTTTCCCTAAACGACTTGGAAAACCAACAGAATATGCGTTGCTGGTCGAAAGTATTATCCAAAATGGTTTGTTAAATGGTGAAGTCATCCGCTTGGACGGCGCGATTCGCTTGCAGCCAAGGTAAGAGGGATCATTAAGGTGGTTGATTTCTGCTAAATTAGCCAGAAAGAATGACGAAGGTTAAAACCATTTTCCTGTTAGTAGCTTTCGTGAAAAGGTGCTTGTCTACGGATAGAGAGGCGAAGAATTAGCTTATTTCGACTGTAATTCTTGGTAGCAGCAGAAGCCTTGGACGATTCAAAAATTATATAAACAAAGGGGAGCGTTGTTATGCATATGATGGATACACCTTTATTATTAACAAGTTTTTTGGATCGAGCAGAACGATTTTTCCATGCGAAAAAAATATATTCGCGGACAAGCCCTACAACAATTCACGAGTTTACTTATAAAGAATATGTAAAACGAACTCGTAAACTAGCAGATGCCCTTACAAAGCTGGGAATGGAGAGAGGGATGAAGGTAGGTACCTTCTCTTGGAATCACCACCGCCATTTAGAAGCATATTTTGCAGTGCCATGTGCAGGAGCCGTATTGCATATGATTAATATTCGATTAGCGTCTGAGCATATTGCTTATGTTATTAATCATGCAGAAGATGAAATATTACTAATTGATGATAATTTAGTTCCACTTATTGCACCAATTGTCTCTCAGCTTAAAACAGTCAAGTACTTTATCGTAATGGGAGATGATATTGTGCTAGAAAATATCCCACTACCGAATGCTCTGTCTTATGAGGCATTACTTGAAGAGGCGAATGAAGATTTTAAATTCCCAGATGATTTAGATGAAAATACAGCTGCTGGTATGTGTTACACAAGCGCAACTACAGGAATGCCAAAGGGTGTTGTGTATACTCATCGTAGTATTGTCCTCCATACGATGGCAGCAGGACTTTCTGATAGTATAGCTATTAGCGAGACAGACGTTGTATTACCTGTCGTACCAATGTTCCATGCGAATGCGTGGGGATTTCCGTTTGCGGGTGTATTATTTGGTGCTACACAGGTGCTCCCTGGGCCAATGTTTACACCACAACTATTACTTGATTTATTTGAAACATATAAGGTAACGCTGACTGCAGGAGTACCTACAATTTGGCTTGGGCTTTTACAGGAGCAACGTAAAAATCCTCGTGATTTGTCTTCAATACGGTTGATTGTTTGTGGTGGTTCAGCGTCGCCGAACGGTTTAGTTCGTGGTTTTGAGGAGGAGCTTAAAATTCCTTGTATGACGGGCTACGGTATGACCGAGACATCGCCACTTGTTAGTATATCGACGTATTTAACACATATGCAAGATTATACGTTGGATGAAAAAATGGATGTTCGTACTACGCAGGGAATAACAGTACCACTCATTGAAACACGTGTAGTCAATGAAAGCGGTGAAGTACCTTGGGACGGCAAAACAATGGGTGAATTGACAATTAGGGGTCCATGGATTTCTGCTGAGTATTATAACGATGAACGAACAAATGAAGCCTTTAAAGATGGCTGGCTCTACACTGGTGATATTGCTGTAGTGACAGTAGATGGTTATATTAAAATTACAGATCGTACGAAAGATTTAATAAAAAGTGGTGGAGAATGGATTTCTTCGGTAGACCTTGAAAATGCCTTAATGTCACATCCTAAAGTGTTGGAGGCAGCTGTTATAGCTATTCCTCACGAAAAATGGATAGAACGACCTCTAGCGTGTGTTGTATCGAAGCCTGAATTTAAAGATTCCATTACGAAATCAGAGCTACTAGAAGATTTACAATCGCAATTCCATAAAACATGGATTCCTGATGATGTTGTATTTTTAAATGAGATACCTAAAACTTCTGTAGGAAAGTTCATGAAGGTAAAATTGCGAGAAGATTTAAAGGACTACCGTCTAGAGGTTTAGGATCCTGAAACTTGAAGGTGGTAACTAACTGCCTTCATTTTTTACGTCTAAAATATGGGGATATCTTCCATGGATGGACCCTTTCGAATATCCGTAGAAGCTAGAGGCATAAGGGTGTTATCTCACAAAGGCGTTATCCAAGAACAGGATACAACTAATGGGATATTTTTGCTAAATTAATGGAAGAATGAAAAGAAAAATGAAACTATTTTTTTTATTTTACCGTATAATTATTATTAATGAGAGGATGTGGATGTATTGATAGCGACGGTTGCGATTATTGGAGGAGTAGTTATTGCCTTAACAGGTATTTTTACAGATACACTTACAAAAAACCAAAAAATTAAATTAAAGGCTATTGAGAAAGAAGTAGAGCTAGAGAAGCTAAGACTAGAAACATATACGATGGAAACAGAAAAATTACGTCTAGAATTAGAGCAATCCAAAGTGTTATTATTAGAGGAAAAACAAAACTCAACTAAGTAACTTGGATTACATGTGAAAGAGTATTTCAGGAATGGCACTTTTCCGCTATAATGGAAATACGATGCTAGAGGGGAAGAAGACCGGATGTCTGATTATGAACAGTTTATAGAAGGTATAAAGCGCAAAACAGGAATAGATTTAGCACTATATAAAGAAGCGCAAATGAAAAGACGATTAACATCTCTGTATGAGAAAAAAGGATATCGTAATTTTGTGGACTTTCTAAAGTCACTTGAACAAGATCGTGATTTAATGAATGAGTTTTTAGATCGCATGACGATCAATGTTTCCGAATTTTATCGCAATGGGAAACGTTGGGAAGTGTTACAGAAAAAAATATTTCCGAAATTACTGCAATCTAATAAGCGTTTAAAAATTTGGAGTGCTGCTTGTTCAACAGGTGAAGAACCTTATTCTTTAGTTATGGTATTATCTCAGCTAGTGCCATTATCTCAAATTCAAATTATTGCTACTGATTTAGATGAGAATGTCATTCAAAAGGCGAAATTAGGTGTGTATCCAGAGCGATCATTAGCAGAAGTGCCGAGTGATATTAAAGCTAAGTATTTCGAGCAAGAAGGTTCCTTTTATAGGGTCAAGGATGAGATTAAACGTTGTGTGACGTTTAAGAAGCATAATCTACTAAATGACAATTACGAGTCTAATTATGATTTAATTGTTTGCCGCAATGTGATGATTTATTTTACTGAAGAAGCGAAGGATCAGATTTATACGAATTTTAGTAAAGCATTGCGCAAGGATGGGGTTTTATTTGTTGGATCTACTGAGCAAATTTTTAACCCATCTCGTTATGAGTTTGAAGTCGAGGATACATTCTTCTATAGAAGAACCTAGTTAATAATATGAGAAAAGCATTCGTACAGAAGGCAGTATAAATAGCATGTACATATTTTTAAAAAGCTTTAGACATAGATGAATCGTACGCTTTTCGCTTTGCCATAAGCAAAAAGCGTATTTTTTATTAGTTATCGTAAAAGCATGGTTGGTGAAGATTAATAATTAGTGGAGATTTTTTTATGTATATCGTTCAGAATATTCTAATTTAAAACAGATTAAGTTGATAGGTAATTCAGAATTTATAAGCAATTGAAACGAGTCTTGAAAGACATTTGCAAAAGGACTGTTTTTTTAGAGAATATATGTTATAGTGAAAAATACATACTTTAGCGAGTTGAAGGGAGAAAGTGTTTATGCGTTACTTAACAGCGGGAGAGTCACATGGCCCCCAATTAACAACAATTATTGAAGGTTTACCATCGCTCTTACCGATTACAGCAGAAAAAATTAACCACGATTTAAAGCGTCGTCAAGGAGGACATGGGCGAGGTCGCCGTATGCAAATCGAAACGGATACAGTAGATATCGTTGCTGGTGTTCGTCATGGACAAACACTTGGTTCTCCCGTAGCGCTAGTAGTCACGAATGATGACTGGAAGCACTGGACAAAAATTATGGGAGCAGAACCATTAGCAGAAGATGTGAATCCTGAAGATATTAAACGTCAAATTTCACGTCCTCGTCCAGGACATGCAGATTTAGTAGGAGGCATGAAATATGGACACCGTGATTTACGTAACGTGTTAGAGCGTTCTTCAGCGCGTGAGACAACAGTTCGTGTAGCTGTAGGTTCTGTTGCAAAAGCGCTTTTAAATGAATTAGGTATTTCCATTGTGGCACATGTAACAGAAATCATTGGTATTAAAGCAGACACTTCCTTAGTAGAAGGGAAAACAGCAGATGAAATTCGTGCAATTGTTGAAGCTGATCCTTGCTATTGCGTTGACCCAGAGGCTTCCGCAAAAATGGTGGCAGCAATCGATGAAGCGAAAAAAGCAGGAGACTCAATTGGTGGTGTTGTTGAAGTCATTGTAGAAGGAATGCCAGCCGGTGTCGGTTCTTATGTTCATTATGACCGAAAGCTAGATTCGAAATTAGCAGCTGCCATGTTATCTATCAATGCATTTAAAGGTGTTGAATTTGGAATAGGATTTGAAATGGCACGCCGTAAAGGCTCTGAAGTCCATGATGAAATTATTTGGTCAGAGGAAGAAGGTTATACACGTGCTACGAATCGACTTGGCGGCTTAGAAGGTGGAATGTCTACTGGAATGCCAATTGTTGTCCGTGGTGTAATGAAGCCAATTCCTACATTATATAAACCGTTACAAAGTGTTGATATTGAAACGAAAGAGCCATTTAAAGCTAGTGTAGAACGCTCTGATAGCTGTGCAGTTCCAGCAGCATCAGTTGTTGCTGAGCACGTTATTGCCTGGGAAATAGCGAATGCGATTGTAGAACAATTCCATAGCGATCAATTACCACAACTAAAAGCTCAAATCGACGAACATCGTCGATCTACAAAGGGGTTCTAATTTATGCGAGTACCAGTAGCGACGAAATCACATCAATATGAGGTTGTCATTGGTCATAATTTTTTGGCAGAAGCAGTAAAAGAATTTGATGATCAGCTTCAAAAAGCCGATAAACTGATTGTTTTTACGGATGCTAATGTGTGGGCAGCTCAAGGAGATTATTTCATAGCTAATTTCCCTTATCATTTTGAAGTCTTTGTCTTACCAGGTGGTGAGGCATGTAAAACCTTCGAACAATACTTTGCAGCACAAACGTTTTTACTTGAACAAAAATGCTCACGTAAATCATTTGTTTTTGCATTTGGTGGGGGTGCTGTAGGTGATTTAACAGGCTTTGTTGCTGCCACATATATGCGTGGGGTGCCGTTTATTCAAATTCCAACAACGATTTTAGCACATGACTCGGCGGTAGGCGGTAAGACAGCTATTAACCATCCACTAGGAAAGAATATGATTGGTGCGTTTTATCAACCTGAGGGAGTCATTTACGATACTATATTTATCGACAGCTTACCTGAGCGTGAAGTACGTTCAGGAACAGCAGAAGTGATCAAGCATGCAATGATTTCGAATGCAGCGTGGTTAGAGGAATTAATGGCTGTAGAGACAGTTATTCATTTCAGCACAGAAGAATTAGCAAAGCAGCTTAGAAAAGGAATTGCAGTAAAAGCGCAAATAGTAGCAGAGGACGAAACCGAGCAATCCGTACGGAAATTTTTAAACTTAGGTCATACTTATGGTCATGCCATTGAAGCGGCAGCTGGTTATGGAAAAGTAGCGCATGGCGAGGCTGTAATGATTGGACTCGTGTATTGTTTATTATTAAGTGAAAGATATGGAAAATTAGACCGTAACTTCACTACAGCATTTTTGCATTTTGCAGTGAAGAATGGCTATCCATTTGACTCGGTGAAAATGTATACTTTTGACCAGTTAACAGAATATTTAATGAAAGATAAGAAAGCGGAGTATGGTATTTTACAATTTGTGTTATTGGATGAAATTGGTAAACCTTTCGTACAACCAATTGATTTAGCAGAATGCAGAGAAGTAGACACCGAATTCCGACAGCTATTAGCGGAGGTGCTTGTATGATTCGTGGACTTAGAGGAGCAATTACAATTGAATCTGACAGGCCAGAGCTTGTATGGGATGAGACAGCGAGATTAGTGCGTGAAGTAGTAACAGCAAATAATGTGGAAGTAGATGATATTGCTTCCATACTAATTTCCACAACACCTGATATTACGTCAGCATTTCCTGCACGTGCTGTACGGTTAATGGACGGATGGCAATATGTACCTGTCATGTGTACGCATGAAATGGACGTGCCGAACGCATTGCCACTTTGTATTCGTGTATTAATACATGCGAATGTAGAAGTGGCACAAAAAGATGTAAAACACTTGTATCTCAATGATGCAGTGAAATTAAGACCAGATTTAGCCCAAGCTAAATAATTAGAGGAGATGTTTAAGATGAAATGGAAACAACAACTGGACGGTATGCAAGCATATAAGCCTGGAAAACCAATTGAAGAAGTACAACGAGAATATGGCTTACAAGAAGTCGTAAAATTAGCATCTAATGAAAACCCATTTGGGTGCTCACCTAAGGTAACTGCTTATTTACAAAATAATTCAGTAAATCATGCTATCTATCCAGATGGCTATGCGCAAAATTTACGTACAGCTGTTGCAATTTATCTAGGTGTCAAAGAAACACAGCTTCTTTTTGGTAACGGCTCTGACGATATCATTGCGATTATTACTCGTGCATTGTTGTATCCAGGTGTAAACACAGTGATGGCAGACCCATCCTTCTCTCAATACTGGCACAATGCTGCAATAGAAGGCGCGGAGGTACGTAAAATCCCTTGTATCGAAGGTACACATGACCTAGCAGCAATGATAGCGGCAATTGATGAAAACACATCGGTCGTTTGGGTTTGTAGTCCAAATAATCCAACAGGTGTTGTGATATCAGATGTTGAATTACGAGCATTTTTAGCTAAAGTACCAAGTGATGTGCTAGTAGTATTAGATGAAGCTTACATCGAATACGTAACACATCCTGGTCACAAAGATACTCTACCTATTATTGACGAGTTTCCAAATGTACTATTGTTGCGTACATTCTCAAAAGCATATGGTCTTGCTTCTTTCCGAGTTGGTTATGCAATTGGGCAACCAGACGTGATTGCTAAACTAGATCCCGTAAGATCGCCATTTAATAATACAATTCTAAGCCAAGCGGTTGCGACAATCGCTTTAAGTGATCAAGATTTTATAAAGGCTTGCCGAGAAGCAAATGAAAAAGGTAAAAAACAATATGTTGAATTTTGTGAAAAGCATAATTTGCAATACTTCCCGTCTGATACGAACTTTATTTTCTTTAATACGAATGCCGATAGCGATGTTGTTTTCAATGAGCTAATGAAACGAGGCTTTATCATCCGTAGTGGAAATGCGTTAGGATTACCTGGGTTTATCCGCGTGACAATCGGAACAGAGGCTCAAAATGAAGCGTTGCTAGGTCACCTTGAAAACGTCCTAAAAGAGCAAGGAGTTTTTGCATGACGACCCGTAAAGTGCTCGTTATTGGGCTAGGCCTCATTGGAGGCTCAATTGCCCTAGCGTTACAAAAGGCACCCGAGACAAAAATTATTGGCTATGATATGGATGAGAAAACACGTGAACATGCGAAAACGTTAAATATTGTGCATGATATTGTGACAGATCCAAAAGAAGTGGCGGACGACGTAGATGTTATCATTTTTGGAACTCCCGTTAACGCAACACTTGAATGGATGGAACAATTAAAAACATGGCCGTTGAAAAATAAAGTAATCGTAACAGATACAGGTAGTACAAAAAAGAGGATTATGCAAAAGGCTGGGGAACTACGTGAGTTAGGCATTACCTTTATTGGAGGACATCCAATGGCAGGCTCACATAAAAGCGGTGTTTTAGCTGCAAAGGCTCACCTTTTTGAAAATGCGTATTATATGCTAACACCGCTTGCCGGTGAAGAAATTGTCCATATGGCACAGCTTGAAAGCTTATTAAAGTTTACACATGCAAAGGTTGTAAGTGTATCTGCTCGTGAGCATGATCATATGACAGCTGTAGTTAGTCACTTCCCACATGTAGTTGCGGCTTCTCTTGTGCACCAGTTAGGCGAAGAAAATGGTGAGTATCCGATGACGCGTTCACTTGCTGCAGGGGGCTTCCGTGATGTAACGCGGATTGCGTCATCCAATCCGATTTTATGGCGAGATATTACTTTGCAAAATCGAGATGAGCTTATTGCACAGCTAGATGGCTGGGAAAAGGAAATGAGTCGTGTTAAGGAGCTCCTTTTAAATGGTAGCTCGGAGGACATTGAAAAATACTTTGCAGTTGCCAAAGAGCTAAGAGATGAATTACCGATTAGTGCTGGAGCAATGTTTACATCATTTGACTTATATGTTGATGTTCCTGACTATCCGGGTGTTATTTCTGAGGTGACAGGCTTACTTGCAGATGAAGCGATTAGTATTACGAATTTACGTATCGTAGAGTCGCGGGAGGACGTGTTCGGAATCCTTGTTATTAGCTTACAAAGCGAAAGTGACCGTGAACGAGCAGCAGCGTGTATACAAAAGCGTGCTAAATATGAAACATATATTTCATAGGCAGACTAGAAAAGCTTAATAAGAAATGCATTTTTTGAAGAAAGCGTCGAAATTGCGGCGCTTTCTATCTTCATATTGGGGGGAAGAAAACGATGAGTGAAAAAGTATTACAATATGATAAACCTTCCTTACAAGGGACTTTAATGATTCCAGGTGATAAATCTGTTTCTCACCGTTCCATTATGTTTGGAGCGATTGCAACGGGTAAAACGACAGTTAACGGATTTTTATTAGGGGAGGATTGTTTGAGTACAATTGATTGCTTCCGAAAGCTTGGTGTGAAGATTGACGTGGAAGGAACAAATGTATCTATCGACAGTCCAGGTATAGAGGGGTGGCAAGAGCCCACTGAAGTACTATACACAGGAAACTCTGGTACGACGACGCGTTTGATGTTAGGGATACTAGCAGGGTCTAATGTACATTCAGTAATGACAGGGGATGCGTCCATTGGAAAACGACCGATGCGCCGTGTTATTGATCCGTTGCGTCAAATGGGTGCACACATTACTGGAAGGACAAATGGACAATATACACCATTAGCTATTCAAGGTACAACATTACAAGCTATTGATTACAACATGCCTGTTGCGAGTGCTCAGGTGAAGTCAGCTATTTTACTTGCCGGTTTACGTGCTGAAGGTACTACAATTGTGCGAGAAACGGAAGTATCTCGAGATCATACTGAGAGAATGCTACGTCAATTTGGTGCACAGGTTGACGAGGTGGATGGTGTTATTGCATTACAAGGAGGGCAAACTTTAACAGGGACGCATGTTTCTGTACCAGGTGATATTTCATCAGCGGCCTTTTTCTTAGTAGCAGGAGCTATTTGTGAAGGTAGTAAAATAACGCTACAAAATGTCGGAATTAATCAAACACGAGATGGTATCATCGAAGTGCTTCATAATATGGGCGCTTCGATAACAGTTATGCCGAATGAAGATAGCCAATCAGAGCCGACAGCAACAATTACAATAGAAACGTCAGCATTAACAGGAACTACAATTGAAGGAGATATTATTCCTCGTCTTATCGATGAAATCCCGATTCTAGCTTTATTAGCAACGCAGGCGAACGGCAAAACGATTATTAAAGATGCCGAGGAGTTGAAAGTGAAGGAAACAGATCGGATAACGGCTGTAGTGGATGAATTGAAAAAACTAGGTGCTTCAATTGAAGCGACTGAGGATGGAATGATTATTGAAGGACCAACTCCATTACGTGGTGCTCGCCTAAAAACTTACGGTGATCATCGTATAGGCATGATGGGCGCTGTTGCTGCACTAATAACAGATGGTTCTGTAACTTTAGATGATGCAGAATGTATTGCAGTTTCTTATCCATCGTTTTTCGAGCACATAGAGGAAGTAAAGTAAAGTCTATCTTTATTCAGCAGAAGACTCCTACCTCTGACTGTGGTGAGATGATTGCGGTTGAGGTTTCTTTTCAGTGGATGTACCAAACGCCTACTGAAATGTAGGAACTCAGTCTTAAGCATGCCACGTTCTGTGCCAATACCGAAATGGCAGACATCGTGTCGGCCATCGTGTGCAGACCTGGGCACAATTCAAAATCTGGACGAAATTACGCCAATGCGAAATTAATCCTGACTCTCCAAGTCTTTTGGGGAGTTTTTTCTTGTTTCGAAAGAAAATGTTTTGTAGCATAAAGATATAAATGAAAGAATAGGTGAATGACTGTGAACAATGCGATGACTGAAATGATGCAAGCACTTGAACAAGGAGACTTAGCATTAATTGAACAGCTACTTGAATCATTTTTAACGAAGGAGCTACCTGAGGAAATTTATACGCTAGCAGAAATGTTTATGCAGTATGGGTATATGAAGGAAGCTGACCGTGTACTGGAGCATTTACAATTTTTATTCCCAGAAGAGGCACAGTTGAAAATTGATCGTGCAAACGTCTTAATGGAGCTTGGCGCTGAAGATGAAGCGCTAGATTTTTTATTAGAAATAGAGGAGACATCTCCAGAATATCCCCAAGCATTATTAGTATTAGCGGATTATTATCAAATGCAAGGATTATTCGAAGTAGCAGAAATGCGTATTAATGAGGCCCTATCTATATTACCAGACGAGCCATTATTACAATTTGCTAAAGCGGAGCTTTTATTTGAAACGGGTCGTTTTTTAGAGGCTGCGAGACTATATGAAGAATTATATGAACAACAAGTTGAATTTGCAGGGATAAGTCTTGTTGAAAGACTTGCTGAAGTGTATCGTGCTGGAGCTGCCTATGAAACGGCTTTAGATTACTATTTAAAAGCACTTGACGATGAAATAAAGCCAGATGTTTTATTTGGTGCTGCATATTCGGCCTTTCAATCACAAAAATATGAGATGGCCATTAAACAATTAGAAGAATTAAAAGAATTAGATCCTGATTATTTTTCTGCCTATTTATTGCTTGCTGAAAGCTATGCCATGACGGAGGACAATAAAAAAGCTTATGCTGCCATTCTAGAAGGATTAAAGCGTGATGAATATGATAAGTCCTTATATTTATTTGCAGGTAAAATGGCTTTAAAAATTGGTTTGCCAGATGAGGGTGAACAACATCTTCGTGAAGCTATTGCCTTAGATCCTGAATACATGGAGGCAGTATTGGCATTAATCTCTGTGTTGGCACAGCAAGAGCGTCATGAGGATGTAATAGAATTATTTGAAGAGTTGCAAAAAAATGATTTTGAATGGAGCACATTATACCCATTTGCTGCGGTTGCATATGAAAATTTAGAATTGTACGACCGTGCATACGAATTTTACCGTTTGGCATATAATGATTTTAAGGAAGACGCAGCATTTTTAGAAAAATATGTTTATTTCTTGTTAGAAGAAGGAAAGCGTTCAGAAGCAAAAGAAGTACTTGGCCAATTAATAACTATTCAACCTGGTGAACTAGAGTGGCAAGAGAAGTTAGAAACCTTAGAATTTGAGTAAAGGAGGGAGTGGGTATGACTGCTTCTGTATCAGTTGTCGATAAAAAAGCATTTGTTAGATGGTTTTTAAAGAATTATCAATTGAAACGTCGTGAGTGTGTATGGATTTTGAATTACTTATTAAGCAACGATGAGTTATTAAAACGAATTCGATTTGTTGAAGAAGCTCATTATTGCCCTAGAGCAATGGTAATGTCAACAGTTGACTCAACAGGTGTGCCATTTCGTTTCTACAAAGGTAATGTAATGACAGCAGATGCTGAGAAATCTTTTCATGATTTACGCTTACATGAACATGAAGATATGTATATACAATTGAATTTTCCTAATGTACCTCCAAGTGCACAATACTTAGCAGTTCTTGAAGAAAACCCTTATATGCCGGAAGCACTAATTGTCAGTGAAAAAGATCGCTTACTGGCAGAAGAGCTGCTTTCCAACAGCTTACTCGTATTCCAAGAAGAAAAATTACTCGCACAAATTGATGAAGCTCTCGATCAAGGAGATGAAGAGCGGTTTTATGAATTGTCTAATTTGTTACAAGCTCTAAAGGAAACAGCTAATTTACATTAGTTATAGGCAAAAATTGAATGTCCTTTATCTACCTCAATATGATAACATAACAAGTGAATGATTGTTTTCACTTTTTATTGGATATCCTATTGAAGAGTGGAGAAGGGCATTTTTTTATTTTCATAACGCAATTACGTTATATGTAACATGAGGAGGTTTGTTAGATGTATTTTAATGCAAGCGATGTGACATCGTTTATGGCACAGAAGGAATTTATCGATACAGCAATTGTTCCACTCGTAACCGTCGATTTATCTCCTGAAAAAATGAAACAGAGTGGCACAGAGGCGGATTTTTTGTTATCGCTTACATCTTTTATCGAACAACAGTTTAAAGGTCGTCTTTTACTGATGCCACCATTTTCGTATAGTGCAACATTAAAAAACGAAGTTATGCCGAAGCAATTAGAGGCACAATTACATAATGCAGGATTTAAGCATGTGTTCTTCATTACTTGTGACCATTTTTGGACAAATATTGGAGAGGAAATAAATGTTGTTTGGCTACCAGCGATTCCGTTAGAAAGTATGGATAAAGGTGTGAAAAAATCTATTCTTGAAGATCAATTGCGACAAGTTATTCCGGTACTTTCGACCAAATGGGCACAGGTTTAACAATTTGTTTCAATAAATGTTCACATTCTCCAGCTTTCCACAGAATGCTATATTGACCAAGCTATGGAGTTGATATATCATAGATATGTCCTAGTATTACTATTTGTAAAAGAATGTCCGTTGGACTGACCTTTAAGTTAGAGGGGGGAAAAAAATGAGTAATAATCGAGTTTCACGTCGTCAATTCCTAAGCTATACACTAACTGGTGTAGGTGGCTTTATGGCGGCAGGTATGCTAATGCCGATGGTTCGCTTTGCGATTGACCCAGTGTTACAAAAGCATGGCGGTGGGGATTTTGTACAAACAGAGCATAAAATCGCTGATATTACTAAAGAACCTGTTAAAGTTGATTTGAAATTTGAACAAGTTGATGCATGGTACAAGTCAGAAGTAACAAACGTAGCATGGGTTTACAAGGAGGGCGATCAAATCGTCGCACTATCTCCTGTTTGTAAGCACTTAGGATGTATGGTGAACTTCGGACAAGATACAGCACACCCGGATCAATTCTTCTGTGCTTGTCATGCTGGACGTTACGAGAAAAACGGTAAAAACGTACCAGGAACACCACCTTTAGGTCCGTTGGATGAATATGAAGTATCAGAAAAAGATGGTTACTTAATGCTTGGTCCAACTAAAGCAAATACTCTAGTTAAATAAGTAAGGGGGTACAAAACAGTGCTAAATAAAATTTATGATTGGGTCGATGAACGCTTAGATATTACACCTATTTGGCGTGATATTGCCGACCATGAAGTGCCAGAGCACGTGAACCCTGCACATCATTTTTCAGCATTCGTTTACTGTTTCGGTGGATTAACATTCTTCATCACAGTAATTCAAATTCTATCAGGTATGTTTTTAACAATGTACTATGTACCAGACGTAGTGAATGCTTGGAAATCAGTTTATTATTTACAAAACGAAGTAGCATTTGGTGAAATCGTACGCGGTATGCACCACTGGGGAGCTTCATTAGTAATCGTAATGATGTTCTTACATACACTTCGTGTATTCTTTACAGGTTCTTATAAGAAACCTCGTGAATTAAACTGGATGGTTGGTGTAGGTATTTTCGGTGTAATGATGGGTCTAGGCTTTACAGGATATTTATTGCCTTGGGATATGAAAGCATTATTCGCTACAAAAGTAGGTATCCAAATTGCTGCATCTGTACCGTTTATCGGTGAATGGATTAAAATCCTATTAGCTGGTGACTCAACTATTCTAGGTGCTCAAACGTTAACACGATTCTTTGCGATTCATGTATTCTTCTTACCTGCAGTATTGTTTGGGTTACTTGCAGCACACTTTATCATGATTCGTCGTCAAGGAATTTCAGGGCCGTTGTAATAGTTCTTGACGGTTCGATGATTTTTTAAAGGAGGGGACATAATGCATCGCGGAAAAGGAATGAAATTTGTTGGTGATTCTCGTATTAAAGCGAATCATAAAATGCCGAACGTTCCAAAGGATTATTCCGAATATCCAGGTAAGACGGAAGCTTTCTGGCCGAACTTCTTACTAAAAGAATGGATGGTTGGTGCTGTTTTTTTAATAGCTTATTTAATATTAACAGTTGCACATCCATCACCACTTGAAGGACCAGCTGATCCAACAAGAGCATACACGCCATTACCGGACTGGTACTTCTTATTCATGTATCAATTATTAAAATACTCATATGCTTCAGGTCCATATAATGTTATTGGAGCACTTGTAATTCCAGGTCTTGCATTTGGAGCGCTATTATTAATGCCATTTTTAGATAAAGGTCCAGAACGTCGTCCATCTAAACGCCCATTACCAACAGCGTTTATGTTATTGACATTGGCTGCTATGTTCTACTTAACTTGGGAGTCAGTTGTTAACCATGACTGGGAAGCTCAAAAAGCTATGGGTGCAATTGTAGAAGAGGTTGAGGTTGAGATTGATGAATCTCTACCAGGGTTTGCAATTTGGAACGGCGACACTGGTGAACAAGCTAAAACTTGTATCGGTTGTCATGCTGCTGACTTAAAAGGTGGTCCAGCTGCTCCAGCGTTAGTTGGTAATAAACTAACAGCTGAAGAAGTAGAAGAGATTATGCACAATGGTCGTGGCAATATGCCAAAAGGTGCATTCGCTGGTACAGATGAAGAAGCGAAGCAATTAGCTGAATTTATTGCGAGCTTAAAGGCTAAGGAATAAGCTTTATTTTAAAAGAGTCAGGAAACTGGCTCTTTTTTTCTAGTCTAATAATGTGACTGTTACAGCTTCAAAAAAGTTCCCGTACAAATATTATTGATAAAATAATATTTGTTAGGATTTACATACTATTTAAGGTCGAGACAAGTGCCCATTCACTCCTGTGGAAAACTAGTAATTCAAGGCTGTATGTGTGAACAAACCGAGGAGGCAAAGCTGTAAGTTGTTGAAAATGCGGGGAAGTCACTACAATTTATGTTGTGCTTTCACAGTGGGCAATACCACAATATTTGATGCAGTCTATGTTTAAGAGGAATGTTAGAAAAAAGCTTATCAACAAAGGTAAGGATGACATTGGTTAAAACCTATGCTATATAAGTTGAATTCCGTTCCGACTGGACGCCCCCAGGAAAGTGCCCAGTCGGAACGGAATCCAACCCTACATTATGGTTATAAGTAAAAAATACTGCTCATATTCAGCATTGAAAGAACGTGGCAAATTAAAGACTATTTAATACATAATAACAGATAAAAAAGGCATCTTAGTAAAGACAGAAGAAAAAGGAGTTTTAATTATGCAAATTACACGTGCAAACGTCTGGTATCTCCTTACACATAAGTCATTTTTAATACTTTTACTTATTATCAATCTATTAGGAACTATTTACGGTTATTATTGGTACGGGTGGCAGCTTGCTATAACGGAACCAATTTTTTATATTTTTGTTCCGGATAGTCCGACAGCCAGCTTATTCTTTTGCTTTGTATTGTTAGCTTGGATTATGGGGAAAAAGTGGCCTCTAATGGAAGTACTAGCACTAATAACATTAGTAAAGTATGGAATTTGGGCTGATGTGATGAATATTTGGACGTTGATTGAAACTGGATCTATTGATTGGCAAGGCTGGATGCTTGTAGGCTCGCATTTTATGATGGCCTTCCAAGCAGTACTATACATTGGTAAATATGTTTTTTCATATTGGCATATTGCCGTAGCAGCCGTATGGACATTGCATAATGATGTGATTGATTATGTATTTGGCCAAATGCCGATGTACCGTGATTTAGCTGATTACACAAGCTATATTGGCTATTTTACTTTTTGGTTATCGGTCGCATGCATTTTTTTAGCGATTTTCTCAATTAGGTGGCGCAAATATTTGCCGAATTAGGTAATTGATTATAGAATTATAGTATCGAGATAGAAAGGGGTTAGAAAATTGTCAACAACCATGTATATTGTTTATTTTGCAATAATAATGCTACTGCCGCTTTACGCACAGATGAAAGTAAAGGGCACGTATAATAAGTTTGCAAAAGAACGTACAATGAAGGGACAAACCGGTGCAGAGATAGCGCGTACGATTTTAGATGCAAACGGCTTATATGATGTACGAGTTGTTCCAACACAAGGTGTGTTATCTGATCATTATAATCCGGCGACAAAAACGGTTGCTTTATCGGAAAGTAACTTCTACGAAGCAAGCATTGCTGGAGCTGCAGTTGCTGCCCACGAAGTTGGCCATGCCATCCAGCATAAAGAAGCTTATTCAATGCTAACATTACGTAGTAAGCTAGTGCCGGTTGCAAATATTTCATCAAATATGTCTTGGATATTTGTTATGATTGGTATTTTTGCAAGTAGTACAAATATGTTACTTTTAGGTATCGTATTATTGGCAGCAGGTGTGGTTTTCCAATTAGTAACATTGCCAGTAGAGTTTGATGCATCAAAGCGTGCGTTAGTACAAATGAATTCCCTAGGTATTATTACAAATGAAGAAGAGCGTCCAGCGCGTAAAGTGTTAAGCGCTGCAGCATTAACATATGTTGCCGCAGCAGCAGTAGCTGTATTAGAATTATTACGTTTAGTATTAATCTTTACAAATATGCGAAGTGACGACTAATTAAAGAACTTGTTGTAGTGGTATTTCACTATAGCAAGTTTTTTAATCCGTCAAACTGTAATATGTAAAAAAAAGCCTACCTCAACGAATGTTTTTATTCGAGAGAGCAGGCAAATTGTTCATTTTAATGGAGTGGTTGTTTTTGGTCGTCGAGCGTGAAGCCTTCTCCTGCCACATCTCGTACTTCTATTATTGATACGAAAGCGTGAGGATCGACGTCATAAACAATAGATTTTAAACGTACAACTTCATTGCGACCAATGACACAATAAATAACTTCTTTTTGTTGCTTCGTAAAATGGCCATGGCCTTCAAGAATAGTAATGCCGCGTTCCATTCGTAATGCAATCATTTCAGCAATGGAGCTAGATTTTTCAGAAATAATAAGTGCTCCACGTGCTGCATATGCTCCTTCTTGAACAAAATCAATGACGCGCGCGCCAACAAATACCGCGACAAGGGTATACATCATAGAGCGTGCATCTAAAAACGTTATCCATGACAGTGTAATGACAATTGCGTCAAAGATGAACATCGTTTTACCCATACTCCAGCCAAAATATTTATGCCCAAGGCGAGCTAAAATATCTACACCGCCAGTTGTACCACCGAAGCGAAAGACAATCCCGAGTCCTAGTCCAACAAAAACCCCAGCAAAAAGTGCAACAAGTAGTAAATCATCCTCTAAATGAATGGTAAATTGATACTTTTGGAAAACTTTAAGGAAAACTGAAACAGATAAAGTGCCAACGAGCGTATAAATAAATGATTTTTTCCCAAGTAAACGATAACCAATAATAAACATAGGAATGTTTAATAGTAAATTCATGAAGGCGGGGTCCCAGCCTAGTGTAAAATAAAGTATGAGTGTAATCCCGCTTAGGCCACCTTCACCAAGCTGATTTTGCATGTTGAAGTGGACGAAGCCGAAGCTAAAAATGGCAGCTCCGAGCATTATTGCGATGATATTGATGACTTTGATCTGTTTTAGCATATGACCTCCTGTAGTCTTAAACAATTGAAGTTGTGCTATCTATTATCTGACATTTTATTGTTTTTGACAACAATGGTGTAAATTTTATACGATGGTAAGTAGGAGTGTGATTTTAAATGACTGAACAAGTATCGATGCAAGCTTTACAGCAGCGTGTGGATGATTATATAGGACAATTTAAGGAAGGTTATTTCCCACCATTTGAGTTATTGGCTCGTCTAACTGAGGAACTTGGTGAATTGTCTCGCGAGGTACAGGACGTTTACGGGCAAAAGAAGAAAAAGAGTTCAGAGGATGCTAACAGCATTGAAGAAGAATTAGGTGACTTTTTCTTTGTTTTAGTTTGCTTTGCAAATGCACAAGGCATTAAATTAGATGAAGCACTTTTACGCGTTATACATAAATTTGAAACAAGGGATAAAGATCGCTGGACTAGAAAGGATGAAGAATAATGTCAATTCGTGTAGCTATTGCAGGACCTAGGGGGAAGATGGGGGCTGAGGCTGTACATACGGTCATGAAGCATGACAAAATGGAATTAGTAGCTGTACTAGATTATAAGGAAGTAGGAAAAACACTAGCTGATTTGGAGATGTTTCCAACAAGTTATACTGCTCCAATCTTTACAGACATGTCAGAGCTTGTAGAGGCAACTGCACCAGATGTATTAGTTGATTTAACAAACCCGCATGCAGTATATAAACATACTAAAGAAGCCTTGCATTTAAATGTACGCCCTGTAATTGGTACAACGGGCTTTACAGATGAACAACTAGTGGAATTATCAGCAATGGCTAAAGAAAAAGAGCTTGGCTGCATTATTGCTCCGAACTTTGCGATAGGGGCAATCCTTATGATGAAGTTTGCTAAGGAAGCGGCGAAATATTTACCTGATGTTGAAATTATTGAAATGCATCACGATCAAAAGTTAGATGCACCATCTGGAACAGCTGTTAAAACAGCACAATTGATTCAAGAGGTGCGAGCACAAAAAATGCAAGGACATCCAGAGGAAAAAGAAACACTTGAGGGTGCAAGAGGGGCAGAATTGGACGGCATGCGCCTTCACTCTGTTCGTTTACCAGGTTTAGTGGCACACCAACAAGTGTTATTTGGTGGAGACGGACAGCTTTTAACAATTCGTCATGATTCATTAAACCGTAATTCTTTTATGTCTGGTGTAGCATTTTGCGTAGAAGAAGTCATGAAAATGGATCAACTTGTATATGGTTTAGAAAACATCATCTAAAGATTGGGATGGAAGCTTTATGAAAATCGCATTAATTGCACATGATCGCAAAAAAGATAATTTAGTACAGTTTGCTATTGCTTACCGTAATATTTTAAATGAGCATACGTTGTTTGCTACAGGGACAACAGGACAGCGAGTTATTGAAGCTACAGGCTTAGAGGTATCACGTTTCCGTTCTGGACCACTCGGTGGTGATCAACAAATTGGCGCAATGATTGCCAATAATGATATGGACATGGTCATTTTTTTCCGTGATCCTTTAACAGCACAACCACATGAGCCAGATGTTTCTGCACTGATCCGACTTTGTGATGTATACCAAGTGCCACTGGCCACAAATATGGGAACTGCAGAAATATTACTAAAAGGCCTACAGGAAGGCTTTGTGGATTGGAGACTGATTCAAGAAAGACGAGATTAAAAAAGACGTGATTTAGAAAGGATGATAATCGAATGAAAAAGCTAAAAATTGGCATTACCTGTTATCCAACTGTTGGAGGCTCTGGTGTTATTGCAACAGAATTAGGAAAAATGCTTGCAGAGAGAGGACACGAGATTCATTTCATCACCTCAAGCGTACCATTTCGATTGAACAAAATTTATCCAACCGTCTTTTTCCATGAAGTAGAAGTTAATAATTATTCAGTATTTCAATATTCGCCATATGATATAGCATTAGCGAGTAAAATGGCGGACGTGATTAAGGATGAAGAGCTAGATGTGCTTCATGTGCATTATGCAATACCACATGCGGTCTGTGCTGTCTTAGCTCGTGAAATGAGTGGTCGTGACATTGGGATTGTCACAACGCTACATGGTACAGATATTTCGGTACTTGGGCAGGATTCCACTCTTTCACAGGCAATTAAGTATGGTATTGACAAATCTGATATCGTAACGACAGTGTCAGAAGCATTAAAGCAACAAACCTATGAGCTTATCGATACAGTAAAGCCGATTAATACGATTTACAACTTTGTTGATGAACGTGAATACTTCCCGCGCAATTCAGGAAACCTAAAGGAACAATTTGGAATTGAAGAAGACGAAAAAGTTATTATTCACGTATCTAACTTCCGTAAAATTAAGAATCTTCCTCATATAATAGACGCATTTATGAAGATTCGCGCAAATATGAAGGCAAAGCTGTTGCTTGTAGGAGATGGCCCTGAAAAGCATCGTGTAATGGATCAAGTAAAGGAAAGTCCTTACATGAAGGATGTTCTATTTTTAGGTAAACAAGAAAATTTAGCTGAATTGTATGCAATCAGTGACCTTAAATTATTACTATCACAGCAAGAATCATTCGGGTTAGTCTTACTTGAAGCAATGGCTTGTGGTGTACCTTGTATTGGATCAGCTGTAGGCGGTATTCCAGAAGTCATTGAACACGGTGTAGACGGTTTTATAGTGGAATTAGGAGATACAGACGCAGTGGCAGAATATGCTGTGAACCTCTTGAGTGATGAAGAGAAATTACAACGTTTCCGTGAGGCAGCCATTTGTGCTGTTGATGAAAAATTCCATTCATCAAAAATTGTAGAACAATATGAAAAATTGTATGAAAAGGTTGCTGAAAGAAATCATGCAAAACAATAAAGAATGGCAAGCGGCCTATTCAGTTATTGAACAACTAGAAAACGCGGGCTTTGAAGCAGTAATAGTCGGTGGTGCGGTACGAGATGCCATAATCGGTCGCCCTGCTCATGATGTAGATGTTGCAACAAATGCCATGCCAGACGAAGTAAAATCTGTCTTTAATCACACGGTTGATATAGGAATTCAGCATGGGACGGTACTTGTTATCGTGCCAGCTGGATCGGTGGAGGTAACGACATATCGCACAGATGGGGAATATACGGATCACCGTAGACCAGAGGAAGTGCAATTTGTACGTTCGCTAAAAGATGATCTACTGCGCCGAGACTTTACGATGAATGCCATAGCGATGCGTCGTGATGGCTCATTTGTTGATTTTTACGGGGGGCGCCAAGATATTGAGGCTGGTGTCATTCGAGCAGTAGGTGACGCGCAGAAACGCTTTTCGGAAGATGCATTACGAATGCTGCGAGCCGTACGTTTTTCAGCACAACTAGGTTTTCTAATTGAATCAGAAACCTTGCAAGCAATGCAGGACAAGGCTAATACTATTTCTTGGATTGCAAAGGAGCGTATAAAGGCAGAGCTCGATAAGCTATGGGTAGGGAAAGATGTTTTTAATGGTATTAGAAAGCTTGAGGAAAGTAGCTTAGTGAATCATTTAAGTGGTACTTTTCAAGCAGATGACTGGTGTAATTTTACCACGCAGGACAAGCTATTAGGCTGGGCATATTTTTCAATGTTACAGGGTGATCATTGGCGAGAAGTGCTAGGTGACTATCGTTTATCGAATAAAGAGATGGCATTTGTAAAAGCTGTGTTAGCAGCTTTTAAGGCTTTGAAAAATGGCTGGACGAATATGGATTACTTTTCGCATACACAACAGGAACTCGAGGCAGCTTGTTATTTTGCGGAGCTGAGACAGCTTGACGTTCAAATGCCACAGCAAAGTATCCAAGAAATACAGACAAAGCTTCCTATTAGACACAAGCAAGAGCTTATTGTAAACGGGACGGATTTATTAAAATGGTCTGGAATAAAAGGTGGACCATGGGTAAAGGAAGCGTTGCAGGCAATGCTTGAAGCAGTTGTCAATGGCGAACTTCAAAATGACCGACAGCACATAAAGAATTGGATAGAACATGATTATTTCAAAAAAGAATGATAAACGTTGATTTTTATCATTTCTGGCTTACAAGGAACCGTCATTAAAAGAATGAGACGGTTCCTTTTTAACTTCTTTCAGTCGACCTTAGTAACAAAGCTGACTACTTAGCAAAATGGAGGTAATTATGAAATACTTTGAAGAAGCAAAATATATTTGAAAAATTACGTTCCGAAGAGCGGGTAGGCAGATACAGTTGAAGGTGAACTAATACGGTTAATTGAAAGACTTCGGGATGAAGGGTTTGAGCTATTTTGTCATTATTTATGGAAAATTCTAAATGACGAAGAGGTTTTTGACCATCATGTTTTGCTTGAAATAAAAATGGATATTGATACGTTATTAAATTTTGATGAGCCATATCTTGACGATAATGTATATGACAGAATAAGTGACCATATCATTGAATGGACTTTTACACATAAAGGACCTATTAAGAGAGAAAAGATTCGAAACAATATAGATGAAAACAGCGAATAGAAAGATATCTTATGTAGATTATGGTCAATTGTCATAATTTACAGTATGATAAATACAAATTGAATCAATATTTTGCAAGCAAATAAGAGTTTACTAAAGGATTGATTAGCATGAGTATTTCTATGAAGGATGAAATTTTAAAAAGAATATTAGCTGCTAATGGGGAAGCAGTTTCGGGTCAGGAGCTAGCAGATTCCTTTGGAGTATCACGTACTGCTGTATGGAAACATATGCAGTCGCTACAGGAGGAAGGCTATACGTTTGAAACGGTAAAGAAAAAGGGCTACGTACTGACGGGTGTACCAAATAGCTTAAGTCCAACACAAATTGAACTATTTTTAAATACGGAACGCTTTGGACGTGAAATTCATTATTTTGATATTGTAGATTCAACACAAACAATCGCCCACAAGCTTGCACAAGAAGGCGCTCCACATGGCACGATTATAATCGGTGAGGAGCAAACTGCAGGTCGTGGTCGTATGGCGCGTCCATGGGAATCTGCAAATGGCACAGGTATTTGGATGACTGTTATTGTGAGACCAGATGTCACTCCTCAACAAGCTTCATCGTATACACTTGTCGTAGCAGTTGCGGTTACGATGGCTATTAAAACATTATATAAACATATTGAGCCAGCCATTAAATGGCCAAATGATTTGCTTATTAAAGGTAAAAAATGTACAGGTATATTAACAGAAATGCAAGCAGAGGCAGACCGTGTACAAGCATTGCTAGTAGGCATAGGTATTAATGCGAATCAAGTAGCCTCAGATTTCTCACCAGAAATCGCGGATATTGCTACATCTTTACGTTTAGAAGTGGGTGAAGAAATTAATCGTGCTGCCCTTGTCGCATCAATTTTACAATACTTAGAACAATTCACGGAATTATACGTGAAGGAAGGTTTTGCAAGCATTAAAAAGCTATGGGAACAAATGTCATGTACGATTGGACAACGTATTGAAGTAACGACTTTACGTGGGCGCTTTGAAGGTATTGCCAGTGGGATAACGGATGAAGGTGTACTACAGCTAACAGAGGATAATGGCACAATTCGGACAATTTATGCTGGAGATATAAAAATTTTATAGGAACATAAACTACAATGTGCATTCACTTATCTAGCAAGAACGTATATTTTCGAATCTGAAAGTATACGTTCTTTCATATTTTTCGAAATACATTTAGCTCTATATATTTTTTTCTCGTTTGTAGTCTTGTCTAAAGAAGATCAGAGAATGTATTAGTAAAATTATTGGAAGAAAAAACAACTCAGAGTCATATTTAACTGAATGCTCCATTTTTAGCCCGAACAAGTAAATGAATAATGTAAAAGAGACCGATAAAGAGATCGTTCCCGCTATAGTTTTCATTACATGCCCCCAATAAAAAACGCTTATTTTATTTTTTCTATTAACTTATCAATATCATTCCATACATAAATAAGTTCTTCTACTATTTTTCCGCCAATTTTTACTTCGACGTTATTTACATATTGTGCACCACAATATTCATAGAAATAACGTGTTTTATTTTCTGCTAATACTTCGACAAATACTTTTTCGTATCCTTTTTGATTACAATAGGTGAATATTTCTTTGAGTAGTTGTTTTCCGATGCCCTTTCCATGATATTGTTCTAAAAGATATATAGAAGTCAAATCAGTTGAATTTACTACTGAATTTCTCTTTCGTGTACTACTAGTTGCAAAGCCGATTATTTCTCCTTGTTCATTTTCAGCCACCAATACATAATTCGTAGCATCTGAAATATTATTCTTCCATAGCTCTGTTCGCTGCTCGTAAGATAATCTATTCAAAAAATCATCTGGCAAGATGCCTTTATAAGTTGTTCGCCAACTGTCAACATGTACTTTTCCAATACTTTGAGCGTCTTGAATGTTTGCTTTTCTAATTTTCATATTGATCACCTCGAAAGTCGCACTTTATTTCAAATGATTACGGACGTTTCTGACCCGGTTCACTTTTGATTCCTTCTTAACTTACAAAAAATGTAGCACTACATAGTAGTATGACTATTATACAATTAATGGGAATCTATTACTAATACTAGGGGTAATCATATAAAATTCTTACTAAAAAGGCATTATCACAAGGGTATAATTCTACCTTCTAGGATAGAAAAACAAAATGGTCAAGGAAGGAAATATTGATGGATGTCGTGCTGCATTTAGGAGAGAGGAATTATGTCCTAGCCTTTGCTCTAAGCTTCTTTGGATCCATTATTCCCAGCCCTGTTCAGTAGCCTATGGCTGGTTATCCAAACTACTACCCCGGTCCCCCATAATATCAGAGCTGAGCTAAAACCCACAGATGTCCACCACACCATAATTTGGTGATTTCCCCAGGTAACTCTTACAGGTAAAGTAAACAGTGTGATGGCCGATTGCAGGCAAAGAAGTGAACCTGAAATATAATAGAGATTGACCTGGAAAAGGTGCGCTAGGGGAAAGAAATGAGCACCAACAATGAGAGCCATAACAGGAACAAACAAATCTAAGTGATTGGTAAATTGACAAATTACGGCGGCAGTGGCTATCAAAACGCCTTCTAAACCGAAAATAATACAGAACCACATATTTTTTCGTTTCCAACGATGGGAATCCTCTCCCATCGTCTCGTTTGATAATCTTTTTGATTTCATTATCAATACGATTCCTCCAACAAGCAGTACAACACCAACAAACAAGCATAAGATCAACAGCCAGAGAAATCCCCAGCCCTGCAATCCTCTAATTCCAATTCCTGCCCACAGAGTACCAAAAAATGCCATGAAGATAACGCCAGAAGCTGTCCCGCCACAGCAGCTCTAGGAATGATGGTTTGCGTCATATCATGAACCCTCCTCTTTCAATTTCATTTTAACTTCTTTCAGCAAATGTTTTCGTAGCGAAAGTGAAACGTCAGCTACAAGTGTTTTCGTAGCGAAAGTGAAACGCCAGCTACAAGTGTTTTCGGCAGTTACAGAAGTCTCTTACCTCTATAGGTGGTGAGATGAATGCGGATTTAAACTACTTTTCAGCGGGTATTTGGACACCCGCTGAAAAGAGGAACTCACTCTAAGACCTAAAAAGATGAATCTTGTAGCCAACTTTATTTCAACTTTAACTGTAAGTCACCATGAGAAACAGTTGCTTTTAACTGGTTATCACCTTGATAAGATTGTGATACTTTGCTGTTTTGTTCCTTCTTATCAACTGTAAGATCCCCGAAGTCAGTTTGTAATTCATAGCCAAGCTCACCTTTTTTATTTTGTAAGTGAAGCGTAGTATCTCCAAAGTTAGACGTAATAGTGGATTGACCATTTAATGTACCATCAATGTTAATATCGCCATGTTCACTTTCTACAACGAAGCCATTACTTGAAAATTGTTGTAGCTTTATATCACCAAAAGATTGTGTAATCTCGGTTGTATCACCAATAGTGTCTTTAAATAGTATGTCCCCGAAATCTTCAATTAGTGTTAACTCCTGATAGTTTAGACCGCGAATGGTTGTATCCCCGAAATTACTATTAAGGGCGACGGTTTTCAATTTTACATCTGAAGGAACATAGATTTTGATGGAAGGAGTTCTGAAGCTACCAAAAAATCCGAATTGAAAACCACTTTTTTTCTTACTCTTTGTTTCAACAGTTAATGTATGATCTTTAACACTGTACGTCACATCATCATCTTTAATAACATTTGTTTCTAATGCAAAACGATCACTAGCAACAATTTCAACATCTCCATAGTGATTGATAACATTGATGTTAGTGAAATCATCTAGTTTATAGGAATTGCTTACTAATGTATTGTTCTCTGGTAATTGGATTCCTTCATCAGTTAACACAAGACTCCATTTTCCACCAGAGAAATAACCGACGAGAGCTAGTAGTATACCGAAAGCAATCATAGTAATGGCGATATGGGTATGTCGAGACGTCATTAGTATCCCTCCTTCCGCTTCTTCGTTATTTTATGGAATAGTTTACCTAATGCTTCGACACAAACAACAACGATTGTTTTAATCAAACGAGCAACGATTGGGAATAGTAGGATACCGAGACCAGTTACAATAAAGCCAACCCCCATAAAGAGAATCGCTGTCGGCCAGTGCTGAGTTAAAATGAAAAAGCCTGAAATAAGTGCAATGATTCCACCAAAAAAGATACTTAATACAGTTGCAATAATCGCAATGATAATGCTGAATATAACTGCTCCAAATGAAAAAATAAGTGCTATAGCAACTGCTAGTAATGGTAATGAAAGTGGGGCAGATAATATTGCTAGAATGATAATCCAAATCGCAGACATATTTTTCTTAGTTGAAGTTGAAGTTGTTTCTAAATCTTTTAATGCATAATCCGCCATTATTTGTGATGCAACATGAGAAGGAGAACCTAACTGTTGAATGACCTTCTGTTCGTTTTCTTCTCCTGCTTCATCGAAATATTCCTCATAATAGGCAAGCGCAATATCAATCTCATGCGCTGGAAGACGTTGTAATTTCCCCCGTAGCTTTTTCAGAAAGCTAGCTCTATTCATCATATTTCCCTCCTATAAGTACACAATCAACCATCTCTTTATACTTTTGCCATTCTTTTAATAGCTCCAGTAATCGTATCCGACCTTGTTCAGTAATTTGGTAATAGCGTCTATTCCTCCCTTGGTAGGACTGATCGTAGGTAGTTAAGCAATCTGCTTTTTGTAAACGACGTAATACTGGGTACAGCGTAGATTCGGATATATCCATTACAGATTGTATTTGATGTGTTAACGAGTAGCCGTATGCATCCTCTTTATCGACGATGGCAAGTACACAAGCGTCAAGTAAAGCTGAGCCAAGCTGAAAAGTCATCTTTTCTCACCTCACAATTGTTTTACCTATACAATGTTTTATATTATACGTCGTATAGTATGGTGGAAGTATATTACATATATTTTTAATTGTCAAATTTTATTTAAAAGTTTAACGAAAATAAAAATGATAGTAGTGTCATTTTTAGATTGACAATAAAAGGAATATTAACTACGATAAAAATGACAACAGTGTCATTTTAAATACTTGGAGGTAGAAATAATGCCAAAGGTAAGCCATAAATATGTACTAGAAAAGAAAAACAGTATTTTAAAAGCAGCCATTGCAGTATGTAAAGTTAAGCCGCTTTATGATATTACGATGAGAGATATTATTAAAGCATCAGGTGTAAGTCAAGGTGGCATTTATCGTTACTATTCAGACTTGGATGAAATACTTGTCGATGTTATTAATCAAGTAAATGCAAATGCAGACTATAAACATATTATCGATGAAATAATAAGTTTGAGTGATTCTCCTACACAAACAATTATCGAATTATTCGCATTTCTTGGAGAGTACATGAAAGAAAACTTTTCAACAGTTGGAAAAATTCAATTTGAGCTTACCATTTTATGTGCAAATAATTTAGATAGAAAAAACAAAATATTATCGAACATTGTTGAGAATGAAAGTGGACAATATTTGATGCAACAAATTTTTAACTCAATCCATAAGGGTATTTCTTCAGGATGTTTTCAGCTTGAGATTTCGATAGAGGATCTATCAACTTTTGTAATGACGTCTATTGATGGCATTGTGAGGGACGTTGTCTTGCAAAAATGTTATGGGGTGTTCTCGAGTGATCAAGTGCAGTTGGATGAGATTCGTTTGATGAATACACTTTGCAAATCCGTATTATCACTATTGGGTACAAAAGAAGGGGAGGATTAAAGTTGGCAATAGAGGTAAGAAGATTTCTATTTTATACCTTTGCAACGTCTTGGATAATATGGGGTAGCTTAGCCTTATTAACGCAACTAAATTGTCTGAAGTTTGGAAATGCAACATCAATGCTTTTATTTATTCTCGGCGGAATTACTCCGGCAATTTGTGAGATTTGGTTGAAAAAGAAATATTCAACTAAAGAAGAGTTCAAATCATTTATCCATAATGTGAAAAATCCTAAGCATCCTGTATCTTGGTACATATTTGCAATTGGCTTAGCATTTGTAGCTTGTTTTTTACCAACTCTATGGGGCGGAGCAACTATGGAGAATCCAATGTATCTGGTCTTACTTGAATTCCCGATCATGATTATCGGGGGAGGATTGGAAGAGATTGGCTGGCGTGGTTTTTTACAGCCGACATTACAAAAAAGATGGTCTCCCTTCACGAGTACAATTATTGTGGGTATTATTTGGGCAGTCTGGCATTTGCCATTATGGTTTGTTCTTGGATCAAACCAAATGAACATGAACTTCCTATGGTTTTCTTTAACAGCTTTAGCGCTATCCTTTTTATTAACAATCATTTACCTATCCACTAAAAGTATTTTTCTCTGTATTATTTTCCACGCTTTAATTAATTCATTTTGGGATGTCTTTGTACCGGTTACAAATGTATCATCTGGTTTATTCACATTTTTATTTGCCCTGTTCCTATTTACGGTATTTGAAGTTTATCGAAAATCAAACTTTCAGAAACGAATGGTTTGATTTTGGTACTATTGATTGATCGTAATTATTAGAAAATAATATTTGAAGATTACTAGGGGAATCTGTTATAGTATGTGCGAAGGGCAGTATCTTTTTGTGAACGGCACCTTCAAAATGTTAGAACAATTTACCTTCTTTCAGCAGGTGTTCAAAAACACCCGCTGAAAGAAGGTAAAGCCTCCGGCGGATGTCACGGAATCGGAAAGGAGTTCTTTGTGCAAGCACAAAGCCGATTCCGGACGCAATTATGCCGGGGCATAATTGATAATAAATATCTGCCTTGATCTTTTAATGACAGGGACGGAAGAAAACAAGCGTTCAAAAATGTAACTTAATTCAATGGAATGGGCAACTCTCATAATGAGATTTGATTACGATTCTTTTATTAAGTTATAGCCTCTATTCAAAAATTAGAGGTGATTTTTGATAACGAACGAAACACTACCCTTCTGTCTATTTAAAGAACAGAAGGGTTTTTCTGTTTTCTTTCCTTAAAAAAAGGAGGACTACATGATGAAAACAACTTCAGATTTTTTAAAGATGAAGGCAGCAGGTGAGAAAATCGTTATGCTAACTGCATATGATTATCCTGCTGCAAAATTTGCCGAAGAAGCAGACGTCGATATGATTCTAGTGGGAGATTCACTAGGTATGGTAGTACTAGGCTATGATTCTACAATGCCAGTAACAGTAGCAGACATGGTCCATCATGCAAAAGCAGTGCGCCGCGGGGCAAAGGATACGTTTGTTGTTGTTGATATGCCATTTGGTTCGTATCACGGTGATGTACACGAGACGTTGAAAACGGCAGTATCTATGATGCAAGAAACAAGAGCAGATGCACTAAAGTTAGAGGGAGCAGACGATGTTCTACCAGCAATTCGTAAATTAACGTCAGCTGGCATTCCAGTGGTTGCTCATTTAGGTTTACTACCTCAATCAGCAGGCGTGCTTGGTGGATACAAGGTTCAAGGTAAAACAGCTGAACAAGCAACGAAACTCATTGAAGATGCAAAAAAATGTCAAGAGGCAGGAGCGTGTGCTGTCGTCTTAGAATGTATTCCCCATCAGCTAACAGAGATAGTATCTGCTAATCTTATTATTCCAACGATTGGCATTGGAGCTGGTGTACAAGCTGATGGACAAGTTTTAGTTTATCATGACATGTTAAGCTATGGTTCACATCATGTACCAAAATTTGTGGAACAGTTTTCGAATATGGGCCAAGAAGCAAGCCGTGGAATTGCTAGTTACGTAGAAGCTGTAAAGGCGGGTACATTCCCTGCACCGAAGCATTTCTTTACGATGAAAGAAGACACATTGGACCAGTTATACGGGGGCGTAAAGTAATGAAAGTCGTCACTACAATCCAAGCGCTAACTATAGAAATTCAAGCAGCTAAACAAGCTCAAAAAACAATTGGACTCGTTCCAACGATGGGCTATTTACATGAGGGCCATTTAACGCTTGCAAAAACCGCTCGCGACGAAAATGATTTAGTCGTGATGAGTATATTTGTCAACCCAACTCAATTTGGACCAGACGAAGACTTTGAAAGTTATCCGCGTGATTTGCCAAGCGATACTGCTTTAGCAGAGTCTGTCGGTGTAGATATTGTTTTCGCACCGAGTGTGGAAGAAATGTATCCTCATGATGGAGGTATTCGTATACATGCGGGTGAACAGGCAACCATTCTTTGTGGGGCGAGCCGTCCAGGACATTTTGATGGCGTTTTACAGGTCGTAGCGAAATTATTTCACTTAGCACAGCCGACACGAGCTTATTTCGGACAAAAAGATGCACAGCAGGTGGCAATTATTGCGACGATGGTACGTGATTTTAATTTCCCTTTGGAAATGCGAGTTGTACCCATTGTACGTGAGGAGGACGGTTTAGCGAAATCCTCTCGTAATGTGTATTTAAGTGAAGCGGAGCGTCTAGAGGCACCCGCCATTAATGAAGCGCTACAGCTTGCTCGTAATAGCTTTTTAGCGAATGGTGATGCAGCGAGTGCGCTTGCTAAAGCGAAGGTACACATTACAGCACGTACACATGGCGAAATTGACTATATTGAACTGTTAGCGTATCCAGATTTAACACCCGCATTTGCTGAAACGGAGCAAGTGCTTTTAGCGGCAGCCGTTTATATTGGTAAAACTCGTTTAATTGATAATTGTATCTTTAATGTGAAAGAAGGATTGTAAAATGTTACGAATGATGATGAACAGTAAAATCCACCGAGCTACAGTGACACAAGCAGATTTAAACTATGTCGGTTCTATTACGATTGATGAGGATATTTTAGATGCAGTAGGAATGCTACCAAACGAAAAGGTGCATATCGTTAATAACAATAATGGCGCACGCTTTGAAACGTATATTATTGCAGGGGAACGTGGATCAGGCGTTATTTGTGTGAACGGAGCTGCAGCACGCCTAGTACAATGTGGAGATATTGTAATTATTATTTCTTACGTGTATGTAGATAACGAAGAGGCAAAAGATCATAAGCCAACAGTAGCTATTATGGGCGAGGGTAATACAATTAAAGAAATGATATCGTATGAGCCAGAAGCAACAGTGATGTAGTGTGATAAAAGTGGCTACTTCTTTGAAACTTTAAAGACTATTTTTTTATAAGATGATTGAATTCATCAAATTTGAAAGTGTACATTACTAATAAAGCCTTCGGACGCAATTATGCCGAGGCATAAAAAGGTGATGTACACTTTTTATTATGCAAAAAAAATATTAAAGAAAAGGCGTATCATAGATTTGCCTACGAACATAATAAAATTTAAAAAGTTGTCCAAATTAAAATATTGCGTTAACGATACCTTCCTACATCTTTGTGCCAGTGATGATAGACTTCAAATATAAGATGTATATTGTTATTTGAACGTTCCCCAACTAAGTATTTGATGGTTTGGAAGCTACGCCAGTAGTCATACATAATACTCGTTAAATTTTTTGATTCATAACTAGCAGTACCAAAATCATCTAATAAATGTTTACCTTATTTTATCTTTAATCAAATGAATCAATTCTAATTCTTTCTTTGCAATTTCAGCGAACTGATTTTCATTGAGATTTATTTTTTTGATAAATATTCGCACATCCCTTCTTCAAACCAAATGCTATCTTGGTTGCAATTTCTTCTGAAGTCCATACAATCGCCTTAGGGATAACATAGAGTTCAAATTCTTTTTCTAATAGTTGACGATAAATCTCAAATTTTTCAATAAAATATTGAGTTGGTTGTATATTATTTTGATATTGTACTATATTTTCATATGCAAAAATTTGGTTTCATTTCTGAAGTATACCTCTTAAATTGTATCTTTTAATTTTGCTCCTCATCAAAAGTTGTGGAGGGCATTTATAAAGACGTCGCTTTGTATAAAAGTTGATTGGAGTGAAGCGGCTCACCGGACGTCCACAGGAAGATGCCAGTCGGAACGGAAATTAACTAAATGCTATGGTGTTGGGCACATCTTTAACAATCATTATATATTAATTTGAAAATTCTTACTGTGAATTCTGATAATCGTTCAGAAGTCTTTTTTTATGAACAATCAACAATGGTGAAGGGATGCCGCTGAGCCAAATATGTGATAAAATTCATCTATCTAATGTGAACTGTGAGTTGAGATGTATGATGGAAAGTCAAAAGTATGCAATTGTTGATTTAGAGACGACTGGTCATTCACCGGCAAATGGGGACCGAATGATTCAAATAGCAATTGTTATTATGAAAGATTGGGAAATTGAACAAACGTATACGAAGTTTATTTATCCAGGTAAGGCTATTCCAACTTTCATTCAGGATTTAACGCATATTACGGATGAGGATGTAAAGGATGCCTTGCCGTTTGAGGCACATGCCGACTACATATATGAACTGCTTGCCGATTGTGTATTCGTCGCGCATAATGCGGATTTTGACTTATCCTTTTTACAAGCAGAGTTCAAGCGTGCGGGTTTATCAAAATGGCAGGGTAAAAAGATGGACACGGTGGAGCTTGCAAAAATTTTGTTCCCAATGTCACTCAGCTTTAAGCTAGGTGATTTAGCGGCAGATTTAAATATAGAGCTAACAAATGCACATCGTGCAGATGACGATGCCCGTGCAACAGCGGAACTCTTTAAACGATGCTGGAAGGAGTTACTCAGTCTCCCTCAGCTAACCCTAGAACAAATGCATAAACGTTCATTCAGATTGAAGTCAAATTTATCCCAGCTTTTCTTCGAGGCACTTCAAATTAAACGACAGCATGTAACTGCTAATGAGAATGTCTCCTACTACCGCAATTTGGCTATTTGTGATGGACGAAAAAAGTTTACAAATCATGCGGAGGTTGTATCGTATCCACAAACAGCAGCTGATAAAACAGCATTAATGACAAAAGCTATGTCGAATTTTGAGCAACGACCAGCGCAATTCGAGATGATGGACACGATTTGGCAAGCGCTAAATGACAAAAGGGAATGCGTTATAGAGGCCTCAACAGGTATTGGTAAAACAGCAGGCTATCTACTTCCAGCGATTTTGTATGCTCGAGCAGTCGATAAAAAAATTGCGATTAGCACATATACGTCACACTTGCAGGAGCAACTTGTTGAGGAGGAGCTACCAAAGATTGAAAAAATCCTTGGCACAAAAGTAAATATTGCTGTGCTTAAGGGCATGCAGCATTATATTGACGTTGCACGCTTTGAGCAATGTATGGCATATGCTGATGAAACTTATGATGATACATTTACGATTTTGCAAATTCTTGTCTGGTTGACTAAAACAGAAACAGGTGTGTTAAGTGAGCTCAATGTATCTGGAGGCGGACAATTATTTTTAGAGAAAATCCGCAAAATGCCTGATGAAAAACCTTCAAAGGGTTTTGATTTTTATGAGCAAGCGTTAAAAAATAGTGAATTTGCTGATTGTATTGTTACGAATCATTCTATGGTACTCAGTGATTTAGTTCGTCAAACACCAATATTTACACAAATTGACGGATGGATCATTGACGAAGCACATCAATTTATACAATCTGCTATGCAGCAAGATGAAGTTGTCTTCTCCTATACGCAGTGGAAGTATATTTTCGGCCAAATCGGAACGATGGAGGAAACTGCTTTGTTCCAGCAATTTAGTCAGGCCGCTAAGAAAAAACATCGTGTTTCTATGCAAAGTTTGCAGCGACTAGATGCACAATTCATACGTCTACAACGGACATTTGATGAAACTATGCAACGGGCTGTACAAAAAATGCAGCAACAAATAAAAGGGAAGCAAGCTAGTAGTAAATGTACATTGTTTTTAGAGGATGTAACGCTAGCAAAAGAGCCGCTTCTACAAGTGAGTAAGCTCACTCAGCAATGGCTTGATCTTGCTACAGAAGTAGGGCAGGCCTTTGAAAATAATATTGAGCAATTAGATAAAAATGAGCTCTTTATTTTATCTGAGTGGCATTATTGGATCCGTGAATTAAAAGTGAAAATCGCGGAATGGGAAGAAATTTTCCTATCGGCACAGGATGATAATTCAGTTTGGGTAGAATTTGATGTAAGGAGCGTTCCTGGCAGCTTACACGTCTATAAAAAGCCTGTTAATGTCACACCTATCATTGAAAAAGTACTGACGCCTCTTCGTAAGCAGGCAAGTATTGTGTGGACTTCAGGTACTTTAACGGTGCCAGGTAATGAGCGTTTTGTAACGAGTCAACTTGGTATTTCTAATAGTGTGCAAGTAATAAAGCTCCAAGCACCACCATCCTATTATGCAGGTGCGAAGGCATTTATTGTCACCGATATGCCTGAAATTCAACATGTGACTCAAGACGAATATATTGAAGCGGTCGCCCATGCAATTACACGTACCGTGCGAATGACTGAAGGGCGTTGCTTTGTTTTATTTACCGCTCAGGACATGCTTCGAAAAACAGTGGAGCTTATTCAAGATAGTGAACTCCTTGATGACTATATGCTCTTTGCACAAGGAGTCACAGGTGGTAGCCGGATGCGAATACTAAAATCATTCCAAAAGTTTAGCCATGCCGTTCTTTTTGGTACAAACAGCTTCTGGGAGGGTGTAGACGTTCCAGGTGACGCTCTTGCATCGGTAATCGTTGTACGTTTACCGTTCTCCTCACCAGAAGAACCTGTATTTAAAGCGCGAGCAAAACATATTACCGCACAAGGTCGCAATTCTTTCAACGAGCTTTCATTACCAGAAGCCATCATGCGTTTTAAACAGGGCTTTGGTCGTTTAATCCGTTCATCACAGGATAAAGGAGCCTTTATAGTTTTAGACCGCCGTATTTCAACAAAGTCGTACGGCAGGGAATTTGTTAAGGCGTTACCACCGATTGATGTGAAAAAATTGCAGCTACCGGAGTTGTTAAAGGAACTTAATAATTGGCAGAAATAGTTGAAATCCCTTTTAGTAGTTTTGCTAAAAGGGATTTTTTTGTGGGATTTATCCCCAAAGTAAGGCTACCTGAGCGAATTTTGAAGAAAGTAAAACCCAGGTGACTCGAGCGAATATAAAGTAGAAAACAGCGATCACGAGCTATTTAGTCTGCAAGTCGAGAATAAGATTTACTCATTAAAAAAGCCCTCGACGATTGCGGGGGCTAGTTGCTGTTATAAAACTTCTTTGGTCTGCCGAAAGGACTTGACATCCCGTAATCATCATACCTTCATCAGCAATGTTATTAATCATTGCTATAGAATCTTTTGTATTTTCTCTTGAGCTTTTACAAAGTCTAGTTCTATAGCTTTGTTTTAAATTTTTGTCTAATAAATCGGTAGTTCAAAAAAGAATTCCTACCATCTACGGAAACCAGGTCTAAAGCCGGGGAAGAACGGTCTCCCAAACGGGAAAAATGGGAATATCGGAAAAAATGGACTTACTGGAAAAAATGGGCTCACAGGGAAAAACGGTCTTCCTGGGAAGAATGGTCTCCCTGGGAAAAACGGTCTTCCGAATTCGCCCATGCCTGGAGAAAATTGGCGTCCGTCATTAAAACGCATTGGATTTACCATTTTTATAACTCCCTTCAATTGATATAGTATAGGCTATGTTCAAACAATGAAGTGGCTTAGACTAAGACACAGGTTTGGGATTTTTCCAAAGGACGACTTTGGATTGTGCCACAAATTGCCATTACAGATACTTTTCAATTGGCATCTGGACCAATGTCAGAGTGAGGTGAAAATTGTTATTCAATGTAGTGAAGTTCTTTAGTTAAAAATAGACCACTCATAATAAGTGAACTATTACGTACTAGAAATCTTGTCATTGACATCATCTATTAAAAATTCAACACAGTTTCTGCCTCGTTCTTTTGCTCGATATAACGCTTTATCACATCTTGATAATAATGTATTTCGTGTATCTCCATTTACATAGCTAGTTACGCCGAAGCTACTAGTTTTTCGTTGCACAATAGGGAATTGATAATTTTCTAATTGCTGACGAATTTTTTCAGAAACCTTAACAGCCTCATCTAGTGTAGTTTGGGGGCAAATAACTAAAAATTCCTCACCACCCCATCTTCCAACTGTATCTTGCTCTCGAATCGTATTTTGTAATATCTGGGCTACGTTCATTAAGACTAAGTCTCCTACTTGATGGCCAAACTCATCATTGACTTCTTTAAAATAATCAATATCTAGTAGAATAATAGAAAACTTGGTCTCATGATGTTGAGCTTGTTCAAATGCTTCTTCTAACACGTAATCTAACCTTACACGATTTGGAACTTGAGTAAGTCGATCGGTATTTGCTAATTTTTCAAGCTCAAGTTTAGCTCTTTCTAGCTCTTGTGTTCGTTCTTTAACTTTATATTCGAGTGTTTCATTTAGTATTTGTTGTATTTCCTGAGTCTCTTTTTTAATAATATTGATTTTATCACCTAATGCTAATGACAAAAATATAGATTCAAAAATAGCACCAACTGCAGGAACTTCCTCAAATATAACTGGATGGAATGGAATTATACTTAATAAAGCCAACGCTTGCACAATGATAGAACCAAGTAAAATAGTCCAACCTACCATATAATATCTAGCCATTTTCTGACCTTTTAACAATACAAAAATTCCTGATAACCAAAGGAAAATGAAGACAACTACAGCCAAAATAATTGTGATATTATTAGTAATTGCCACATCAGGGATAATGAATGAAGCAATTAAAGAAAGTACAGTGCCCCATAATAGTAAATTTCCGAAATTGTGGAATCGAGGTAAATATTTTTTTAGTTCAAGAAACTCTTTACAAAATAGAATCATAAACAAAAGTAAAAGATTCCCACTTATAGCGGAGGATTTTATAAAAAACCATTTAGGCAAAAATTGTCCTAATAGCTCAACATCTAAAGAATTCAATGTAGCCTGATAGAGGATAAAACTAAAAATATACAATACATAGTAAAAGTAAGCCTTTTCTTTTAACGAAAAGAATAAAAATAAATTGTAAATTAATAAAGCTAATAAGAACCCGTAAAACATTCCTGTTAAATATTTATAGTCAATAATCTTATTGATGAAGCTATCTGTTGCAAAAAGAAAAGAAATTGAACTTAATGGTAATTCTCCATCTAGTTTTAAATAAATTTCTTTGACGGAAGGTTCTTTGATTTGAAATAAATTCGAACGATAATGAATGTTTTGATCGTCCACATTTGATATTCCTCTTTTTTGAACACGATAGGAGCCATCTTCTTTCACTAAATACATTTCAATGCTATCTAGTTTGTCTGTTACTTCTAACCAGTAAGAATCCTGTTTATCTTTTAATATTTTTTCAGTATCCAATCGAAGCCAAATTGTATCATTCGTATGTGAAAAGAATACATAATCGTCCTTACTAGCGACAAATGATTTGTTATAGGTACCACTTAATAAATCTTCTATTGTAATTTTGTTTGAAGGGTCACGAAAAATATCATAATGTTTTCCTAATATAATAGGTTCAGATAGTTCTTCAGCATGACCTGGTAAGCTGAATTGTGTAAAAGTAAATATAAGTACGATAAAAAAATAAAATAACAGCTTGGTTTTCATAATTTTATTTTTCATCATTCAATCTTTCTCCTATCTCAATCCCTTTTAGTCAGTCATTAGTGAGTATTCTGACGATAGGTTAAATAAGGTGTTCTAAAAATAGAGTATTATGTAAATATATCACACTTTATTCTATATTTAGGGTTTTTGAGTGCTAAATAAAGGTTTAAAACAAGAATTGGTACAGAAGGGATATAGATCGGTTAGGATTCCTTGATTATCAAAGACCATAAGAGCAATAATGAACACGAAAAATTCAGGAGTTCAATGAACTACATTTAGCTGAAGAGCTATTATTTATAGGTAATGCGTGGGATTTAGTTATGCTGCTAAGCCATAAAAAAGCGATTTATTATATTTGATTCACTAGCATTCCTTTTGTTTGTAGCCTACTATGCACTTTGTATAAAACAACGGTTATTGCTAAAAATAAGACCGTCAAAATGAGCGTTTTAATTACAATAAGTATTTGTTGTTTTCTCACTTGTTATGACAGTTTTTTTGCAATAACGACGCTTTTCATACATGTGAAGAATGAACTTCAAGTGTGTATAACTGGCTTCGTATTTACAAATAAGGGAGGTGTAAACGTGAGCATAGTATATAGAGTCGCTCTAGTGTTAGTCATTATTGGAGCAATCAACTGGGGACTTATAGGATTCTTTAGAATTGATTTAGTTGCCTATTTATTCGGTGGACAAACAGCAGTATTGTCTCGATGGATTTATGCTATTGTCGGGTTAGCGGGGTTAATATCTATTCCGATTCTAATTATGCGATTTGATGAGGATGAAGACCTAGATCCTCATACCCGCATAGACAGGAATCCAAGCTATGGCATGGAGATTGGTGATGAAGAAGATTTTACTGCATTCAACACAACGGATGTGCGAGAAGAAGAAAAAAAGGATTCACATAGCAAAAATAAACACCATAACCGAAAATAACTCCTAGTTTAATGATATTACTCCAAAAAACAGATGTGAACTGCCCGTAAAAGTTAGACATCAATCTAATTTTTACGGGGGTTTTTTGTTCGTGGTTATGAAAAATTAGAGAAAATCTGTAAAGGTACAATGGATTGCTCAAAAAGGAAGTCTTATGCTGACTATTTATTGGTGTGCCAATACATCTTCAATCAAAAATGCGATATAGAGATTTGTTTTTGTAAATGGATTACTTAGGTCCATATCTAAAAGAGTCTCTATTTTTTTTAGTTTATAAAGTACTGTGTTGCGATGAATAAATTGTCGTTCACTTATCCTACGAGTACTACCATTCTCCTCGAGAAAAATCCGTAAAAATTGTACGTAATCTGTGTTATGCAATTCATCATAGCGATAAAGCTGACCTAGAATATCTTGGCTATATGATTTGATCAATGTTTGATTTTGCACAGCCATAATAATTTTATAGGCACCAATTTCTTTATATTTATATAGGAAGCGGTTGTTATGAAGCTTTGCTAATTGGATTACTGTTAATGACTCATCATAGCTTTTGCGAACATTTTCAAGCTCTTTATGAAAATTTCCTTTACCAATGATCATATCTAAGTAACCATTTTTTTGTGTAATTTTGTCGTAAATTTCTTCAACAATTTTTGAGAAGGGAGTATTAGGTGTATTGATTTGTGCTTTGTCGATTAAAAAGATGAGGTGATTTTTATGCTTTAGTTTTAAGAAGCGTTTATATCTATTTTGAAATGCAAATTGGATCATGACCTCGTAACGGTCAATGTTAGCTTGTACATTATTTGTTGTACATGAAATGATGGCTAGTTCTCTACTTTGTGGAAATCCTAGTAGTGCTAATTGATCCTTAATATAGTTGGCGTTTTGTTTGTAGTGAAAAAGTAAGTTATAAAGAACCTTTTCTTCGATAGACAGTTCTCGATGGTGATTAGCAATAAATTGAAATGTTGTTTTTAATAGATCGGCTATTCGATAATTCCATGGCATGAGAAAAATAGGGAAATCATGTTCGTTGGCAAAAGAGATGACTGAATCTGGTATATTTGGAATATATAGACCAGTATTAATAATAAAACCTGCTACCTTTTTAGAGAACGCTAGTTTTACAAGCTGCTCTAAGGAATCTCCTCCAGAAGAGAAATTAATACCTGTAGTAACGACTAATTCATTAGGTCTACAAAACATAATTAAATCGATGCTTTCTACTACGTTAATCCCTGTAACTCTTCGATACGTTCCGTTATGTCCAGCTACTAATGTTAGCATTGGGAATTGAACTCCCTCTACAATTTTGCGAATTGTCCCCATTTCTTCCCCCCTTATTATGAACATAACTTACCATATATTATGTGCAGATGCACATATTTTTTTAGTTTGCTAGCTATATCTCATAATTTTTATCTTTTATAGAATGTGAATAACTACTGTGAAAGAGAGGAATTGCATATGTATAAGTGTAATAGTAGACGATTGCAAGAGTTAATTGAACAATTTAGTCAATTTGGAGCCACTGAAAATGGTGGTGTAACTCGTTTGTCTCTTTCGAATGAGGATGTATTAGCAAGAAACTATTTTTGTGAGTGTTGTGATGAATTAGGAATGGACATTAAAGTCGATGATATGGGCAATATTTATGCTATTCTCCCTGGGAAAAAGGATCTCCCTCCAATTGTTATGGGGTCACATTTAGATTCCGTTGAAAAGGGTGGGAAATTTGATGGTGTATTAGGCGTTTTAACGGCTATAGAAGCCATTAGGACGTTAAAGGAAAACGAGATTGAGCTAGATATCCCTATAATGATTGTTAATTTTACGAATGAAGAGGGTGCTCGTTTTGATCCAGCAATGATGAGCTCTGGTGTCATTTCATCTAAATTTGAAAAAGGAAAAATGCTGCAATCTGTCGACAAGAGTGGCACTAGTTTCAAAGAAGCGCTGCAAGCGAGTGGTTATGAAGGGGATCAAGAAAATCGTTTAAAGGAAGCTCTTGCTTATATCGAATTGCATATTGAGCAAGGACCTGTTCTAGAGGCGAAGCAACTAGAAATAGGAGTTGTTGAAGGTGTATTAGGAATGGTTTGCTATGAAATTACGGTTACAGGGCAGTCCAATCATGCTGGAACGACGCCGATGACAATGCGACAAGATCCGATGATCGTAACTTCAAAAATCATTACGTATTTACATGAAGAGCTCGGAAAAATTGATGAACAGTTAGTATTTACTTTTGGTCGAATGAATGTATCTCCAAATATCCATACCGTTATACCGAACAAAGTGACGTTTACGATTGATTCACGTCATCAAAAACCAGAAATCATGCAAAAAGTTGAGGATATACTGAATCATCTTCCTACAGAGGATATGGGCTGTAACATTAAGCCGGTTATGCTTTGGGGGAGAGATACAGTTTATTTTGATACTCATATTTGTAATGAGGTGGCAAGGGCTTGTCAGAGCTTCGGCTATACTGCTCATCGAATGTTTAGCGGAGCGGGACATGATGCGCAATATATGGCAAGTATTTTTCCATCAGCGATGATTTTTGTTCCTAGTATTAATGGTAAGAGCCATTGTGAGGAAGAGGAAACAACATTTGAGGATTGTGCGAAAGGAGCAGATGTATTACTTGAAACAGTGTTGACGCTGCAAACAAAGTTCAGTATGGGGGAGACCTACACGTTACATTAAGGTAGGTTTTATGAATTAATTGAGCATTCTCCATTATTTTACGAAGGGTGAGGGGCAGAATGAAAAAAATTATTAAAGGTGGACGAGTAGCAACAGCTGCAGATGTTTTTGAGGCAGATATTTTAATTGAAAACGGAAAAATTGTTCAAATAGGTAAAGATTTAGCCGAAGTAGGCGTAGAAATTATTGATGCTACTGGTAAGATCGTGATGCCAGGTGGGATTGATCCGCATACCCATTTAGATATGCCATTTAACAATACTGTGACTGATGATGATTGGAAATCTGGTACCATTGCAGCGGCATTTGGTGGGACGACTACTATTTTGGACTTCTGCTTAACGGCTGGCGAAGAAAAACTTTCAGCTGCAATTGAAAAGTGGCATGACAAGGCGAAGGGGAAATCAGCTATCGACTATGGATTCCACTTAATGATTGGTGATTTAACGCCTGAAACAGAAGCTGAATTGCCGCAAATTTTAGAGCAGGAGGGCATTACTTCTGTAAAGGTGTTTATGGCTTATGCGAAAGAATTTCAAGCAACCGATCGCACCCTTTTTAAAGCTTTTAAAATAGCAAAGGACCTCGGTGCTGTTGTTATGGTGCACTGTGAAAATGGTTCTGTTATCGATGAGCTTGTGGAAGAGGCGCGACGTGCAGGTCATAAGGAGCCGATTTATCATGCGCTCACTCGCCCAGCAGAATTAGAAGGCGAAGCGACAAAACGTGCGATCGAGTTAGCTCATATTGCTGGCGCTACCCTTTATGTAGTACATGTAACTTGTAAAGAGGCGGTAGATGAGATTATTGCTGCGCGTGAAAAGGGGTATAACGTGTACGGTGAAACATGTCCACCATATTTAACTTTGGATCAATCTGCTTTAGCACAACCTGGTTTTGAGGGTGCAAAATATGTTTGGTCCCCACCACTTCGCCCGAAATACCATCAGGATCATTTATGGAATGCTCTAAAAGCAAAACAACTACAAACAATTGGCTCTGATCAATGCTCGTTTAGTTTCAAAGGTAAAAAACAGTTAGGATTAAATGATTTTTCTAAAATTCCTAACGGTGGGCCTTTTATCGAAGACCGTTTCAGCATTTTATATTCAGAAGGTGTAGCAAAAGGAAAAATTTCTATCAATGAGTTTGTCGATATGATTTCCACAAGTGCAGCAAAAATATTTGGCTTATTCCCACAAAAAGGAACGATTGCAATCGGTTCTGATGCCGATATCGTTATTTTTGATCCAGAGGTAAAACGAGAAATTTCGGTTAAAACCCATCATATGAACGTTGATTACAACCCATATGAAGGATGGGAAGTAACAGGTGAACCAGTAAGTGTACTAGTTCGTGGGGAATATGTCATTAAAAATAAAGAATTTGTTGGTGTACTAGGTAGTGGGCAATATATAAAACGCCCATTAAAAACAACTGCTGCAGAAGCACTTAATATTTAGCTTATGACCGATTGCTTTGGTGGAGAACAGAGCAATCGGTCTCATAATATCTTCACTTAGCTACTGAAGACTATCTTCCTTTATTGATGGTGGGTTGAATGTTGATTTTAGCTCTTTGAAGGAAAAAAATGAACACATGAGGGGGATGTGGAAATGGTTCTGAATCAAGAAAATACAATGTCCCAACAGTTAAAACGTAATTTTATGGAATTGACTAGCAGGATGACAAAGAATGAGGCAATTGAGGAATCAAATCGCTGCCTTTATTGCTACGATGCACCATGTATTAAAGCTTGTCCAACGAGTATTCAAATCCCGAATTTTATAAAAAAAATTGCTTCAGGTAATATGAAGGGCTCTGCTACGACTATATTAGAAGCAAATCCAATTGGTGCAAGCTGTGCAAGGGTTTGTCCAACGGAGGAATTATGTGAAGGGGCGTGTGTGTTAAATTCCTCAACAAAGCCAATTAAAATTGGAGAGCTACAGCGCTATGCAACAGATTGGGCAATGGAGACGACTGCTCAGCTATTTAAGCAAGGACAAAGTAATGGGCAGAAGGTAGCGATAATTGGTGCAGGTCCCGCTGGTTTATCGGCTGCTCGAGAACTTAGTCGTTTTGGCTATCATGTCACAATCTATGAAGCTGAAGCAAAAGCTGGTGGTTTAGGTAACTATGGTATTGTGTCGTTCCGTTTACCGAATGAAGTCGTTGATTGGGAAATTGAACAGATTGAAAAGCTTGGTGTAGAAATCAAAACAAACACAACTGTCGGTGTTGATATTTCTGCTGAGGAGATCTTAGAGCAATATCACAGTGTTATTTTAGCAGTCGGTATGGGAGCTGTTCCGAATCTAGGCATTGAAGGAGAAGGCTTAGAAGGTGTACATGATGCGATAGAGTTTGTCAGAAAGACAAAAATGGGACCGCTTACAAAAGATATTGTTGGGAAGCGAGTAGCTGTCATTGGTGCTGGAAATACCGCGATTGATGGTGCTACATGTGCAATGCGTTTAGGTGCTGACAATGTTCAAATTCTTTACAGAAGAACACAAAAAGAAATGACTGCATACAAATTTGAATATGAATTTGCCAAGCAGGATGGTGTCGAGTTTAAGTGGCTGACAGCACCGAAAAAAATTGTCGGTAATGAATCAGGTGAGGTTGTAGGTATTGAATGTGTGAAAATGAAGCTCGGTGAAGCGGGTGCTGATGGTCGACAAAGGCCTGAAGAGGTAGAGGGCTCCAATTTTATTATTGAAGTGGATACTGTTATTAAGGCAATTGGGCAAACACGTTTTGTGTCACTGATTGAAGCTTTTGGGCTCCAGCATACAAATGGCGTTGTCGATATTGATGAAACGACAATGAAAACTTCGAATGACAAAGTATTTGCATGTGGAGATGTCGTTTTCGGAAATGGCCAGGGCGAGGCGATGGTCGTAACAGCTGTACAGCAAGGAAAAGACGCAGCATATAAGATCCATGAACGTTTAGCTTCTTTCAGCACAAGTCTTCCGCCCTTATAGGTGCTGAGATGAACATAGATTTAAGTTACTTTTCAGTAGGTGTCCAAACTTCCGCTGAAATAGAGGAACTCAGGCGTTTTCAAATCCTATGAAAACGCCTGAGTGACCGATATCGTGTCGGCCTAAAGCCTCTGGCGGATGTCATGGAATCGGAAAGGAGTTCACTGAGGATGTTAGCCTAAAATCATCGCATCCATGCGATAATGGCTAACTGACCTGCATCGGTAATAACGCCACGTCCTGTGGCATTACCGAAATGACCGACATCGTGTCGGCCCTCGTGCAGGCCTAAGCACAAAGCCGATTCCAGACACAATAATGCCGAGGCATTATTGATGAAATCCAAGTAAGATTGCATAAGGGAGGAACTAATATGGCAGACTTACGCATTGACTTAGCGGGCATCAAATCGCCGAACCCATTTTGGCTAGCATCAGCACCACCAACGAATTCAGGCTATCAAGTACAACGTGCATTTGAAGCGGGGTGGGGCGGTGCTGTTTGGAAAACGTTAGGAGATCCGATTCTAAATGTTTCTTCACGCTTTGCAGCTGTTAGCTTTAACGGACAAAGAGTAGCTGGCTTCAATAATATTGAACTGATTACGGATCGTCCACTAGAGGTCAATTTAAAAGAAATTTATGAAACGAAAAAAAGGTTTCCAGATCACGCGATAATCGCTTCCTTAATGGTGGAGCCAAAGCAAGAAAAATGGCATGAGATTGTTAAACGAGTCGAAGATGTGGGTGTTGATGGTCTAGAGCTTAACTTTGGGTGTCCACATGGGATGGCAGAACGAGGAATGGGCTCTGCCTCTGGTCAAGTACCTGAATTGGTGGAAAAGCAAACGTATTGGGTGAAAGAGGCAGCAAAAACACCAGTAATAGTGAAGCTAACGCCAAATATTACCGACATAACGGTAACAGCAGAAGCGGCCACAAGAGGTGGAGCAGATGCGATTAGTATGATTAATACGATTAACAGCTTAGCGGGTGTTGACTTAGATACATGGAATACAGTGCCTCATGTAGCAGGAAAGGGTGCGCATGGTGGCTATTGCGGTCCTGCCGTTAAACCAATTGCACTCAATATGGTTGCAGAATGTGCTCGTAATCCATTAATCAATGTTCCGATTTCGGGCATTGGTGGTATTTCCGACTGGCAAGATGCTGCCGAGTTTATATTAATGGGAGCAACGGGCGTACAAGTTTGTACAGCAGCGATGCATCACGGTTTTAGTATCGTTGAGGATATGATTGATGGACTCAATAACTATTTAGATGATAAAGGGATTGCCTCTGTTATGGATTTAGTAGGTCGCTCAGTTTCCAGATATTCTAATTGGGGTGACTTAGATTTAAATTATAAAATCGTAGCTGAAATTAATAATGATGTTTGCATTAACTGTAACAAGTGCCATATTGCATGTGAGGACACATCACATCAATGTATTGACTTATATACAGAAGATGGTCGCCCAATGCTGAAAGTTCGAGAAGAGGACTGTGTAGGCTGTAATTTATGCTCAATCGTTTGTCCTGCAGAGGGTGCTATTACAATGGTTGAACGTCCATCTACAGTTCCACCTATGACTTGGAATGAACGTCAAACTCTGATTAGTAGTCTATCTAAGTAAACCTCTAAAATCAATTTCGCCTTTGCGTAATTGTGTTCGGAGGCTAAATCTTCATTCGTATTTGCTGGGACACTAACTAAATGGAGCCATATCTGTATTCATCTCACTACCTTCTAAGGTGGGTGTACTTTGCCGAATGAAGATAACTGAAATTCCATCTTCCTTTAGCATCGTTGAAGGAATAACCTCATGTAAGTTGTCACGGAAATTTGATAAAAAGGAGAGATTAGATGGAACGTGAAGGGAATTATTTAAAATCCCCAGATTTACTTCCAGTGACACATCAACAAAGAAATATTGGAACATTTGGTTTTGCAGTAATTTGGATAGGTATGGCAATTGTATTAGCTGCTTTTGCAATTGGTGGCTCGGCAATCATAAATTTGCCGTTGCCGATGGTGATTTTAGCAACGTTGATTGGCTCTTGTTTAATCGGTGTATTTATGACGTTAATTGGTGATATAGGTATTGAACATGGCTTATCATTCCCGGTATATATGCGTGCTCCATTCGGTACATTTGGCACACATATCCCGTCACTTGTCCGTGGTGTAACGGCTGCATGTTGGTTCGGTCTGAACACTTATTTCGGTGCATTAGCTATAAACGGTATTTTAAATTTACTTTTTAATTTTGATAATTGGTTTATTTGCTTCATTGTCTTTGCAGCACTTCAGTTATTTAATACATCACTAGGTATTAAATCTATTGAACGCTTTGCAGATTTGGCAGCACCAGTAATTATTTTAATTTCTTGCTGGATGTATTATACACTGGCAGATACTGCGGTAGCTCAAGGAAAAAATATTTGGACGTGGGTGGAAGCACCAACAACAGGTTTCACGGCCTTCACTGCATTTATGGTAGTGATTATGGCAAATATGGGCTTCTGGTCGACGCTAGCAGCCGACATGCCTTCACTTTCACGCTTCTTTAAAGCACCCAAAAATGAACGCAATTGGTTCAAACGCAATAAAACACAGCTGGTTGGCTCATTAATCGTTATGCCGATTACAAATACTTTCATTGTGACAATTGGTGCTGTTTGCTATATGGCCGTTGCCTCAGCTGATCCTATCAATGCATTACAGCAAAGTGCAAGCGGCTTTATTTTAGGCATTTTACTGTTAATGATTGTGTTAGCGCAATGGTCAACTAACACCTCTGCAAATGTTATTCCAGCGGCAACTATCTTCTCAAATATTGGTGGTCCAAAAGTGCCGTTTTGGGTTGGGGTTGTTATTGCTGGAATCATTGGTATTCTAGCACAGCCTTGGAGTTTATTTGATGTATTAGTCAATGCACTTTTAATTATTGGAGGAATTCTAACAGCCATCGTTGGTATTTTATATGCTGATTATTATTTAATCCGTAAGCGCCGTGTGCATGTAAAAGCACTGTACGAATTAGATGGTCAATTTAAATATTGGCAAGGTTTTAACTTAGCTGGTTTAATTGCTTGGATTATTGGTGGTGCAATAGCAAATATATTCTCCACTTATTCATCATTAGTAGGGTTTTTTGTAGGGGCACTTGTATATTATGTACTAGCGAAATATTGGTGGTTCAAAAAATACCCTCAAGCTGAGCTTGAAGATCCAAGTGATGCAAAATATTTAGGAATTACAGCTGGCCACAATTTGGATGAACTATTTGGGCAGCAACAAATGCCAACTCAAACTGTAGTTCCAGATGAGGATGACATCGTTGAACAACCTGATCCGCTGTTAGAAATAAAAGGTGCTGAATAAAAATTAAACACCCAAGATATTCACAAAAAAAAGGTGAGGTGATTGCATGTCAGAACATCAACAAAGCACAGAGGAAATAAAAAAAGTAGATCAATATTTAGATAGTGGCTATAAAATCAAATATGTGTATGAAAATCTAAGTGGAATGTTTGTAGAATTTGCCCGTCATGAAGAAGTTATTCTGATGCAAATTCTAACTGCAGATGCACGTAAATACTTCTCTGCAAAGCTCCAAGAACAGACGTTATTGCAATAACAAAAAAACTCTATTCCATTCATCGTCTTTCATGAAGGAATAGAGTTTTTTTACGTAATAAAATAGGTTTTTACTAAAAGCTTGATTCCAAGATGAAAGTGTTGCTTAAAGTGATGGATAGAGCAGCAAAAGCGACGGCTGGAACAGTCAAAATCGTGGATAGAACCGCCGAAGTCGCGGATAGAGTCGCTGAAGTCATGGATAGAACCGTCAAAATCGCGGATAGAACAGCCAAAGTCGTGGATAGAACCGGCGAAGTCGTAGATAGAACAGTCAAATCGCGGATAGAGTCGTCAAAGTGACGGAAAGAACCGTCAAAAGGTGGATAGAACAGCCGAAGTTGTGGATAGAACCGTCAAAATCGTGGATAGAACAGCCGAAGTCATGGATAGAACAGCCAAAGTCGCGGATAGAGTCGTCAAATTGATGGAAAGAATAGCCGAAGCAACGGATGGAACCGTCAAAGCGGATATAGCCGCCAAAGCGACGGAAAGAACCGTCAAAAGGTGGATAGAACAGCCGAAGTTGTGGATAGAACCGTCAAAATCGTGGATAGAACAGCCGAAGTCATGGATAGAACAGCCAAAGTCGCGGATAGAGTCGTCAAATTGATGGAAAGAACGGCCGAAGCAACGGATAGTACCTTCAAAATGCTCCCCAGAACCCCCGTCGTATTGCCGTAATTTATGTTTTTCCTAAAAATACAATTGTGTTTTTCGGCAGAATTTATTATCATTATAAAATAATTCATCGTAGAAAGAACTTCGAAAAGAGGCGTAATTTGTGGCAAATAAAGAGTTAAATAGGGGATTAGATGCACGTCATATCCAAATGATTGCTCTTGGAGGTACTATCGGCGTAGGTTTGTTTATGGGGTCTGCTAGTGCCATTCAGTGGACAGGGCCTTCCGTGCTCCTTGCATATGGTATAGCAGGAATATTTATTTTCTTCATTATGCGAGCAATGGGAGAAATGCTTTATATGGAGCCAAGTACAGGTTCCTTTGCAACATTTGGCTATAAATATATACACCCATTAGCTGGTTATTTAACGGCGTGGAGTAACTGGTTTCAATGGGTTATTGTTGGGATGTCAGAGATTATAGCAGTAGGAACTTACATGCAATACTGGTATCCTGATTTACCGGCATGGATTCCAGGATTAATTGCAATGATTATTTTAGGTGTTGCCAACTTTATTTCTGTTAAAACTTTTGGAGAATTTGAGTTTTGGTTTGCCATGATTAAAATTGTAACGATTGTTTTAATGATTGTTGCAGGCTTTGGTCTTATTTTCTTTGGGATTGGTAATGAAGGCGTGGCAATCGGATTATCGAACCTTTGGAATCATGGAGGTTTCTTTACAGGCGGATGGACAGGTTTCTTCTTTGCGTTATCATTAGTAGTTGCAGCCTATCAAGGTGTTGAGCTCATTGGGATTACAGCAGGAGAAGCGAAGAATCCTCAAAAAACTATAACGAGTGCGATTCAAAGTATTATTTGGCGTATTTTAATATTTTATATCGGTGCAATCTTTGTCATTGTAACAGTTTATCCGTGGGATGAATTAGGTACGATCGGTAGCCCGTTTGTTGCAACTTTTGCAAAGGTTGGAATTACCGCTGCGGCAGGTATTATTAATTTTGTGGTCATTACAGCAGCGATGTCAGGCTGTAATAGTGGAATTTATAGTGCTGGACGTATGCTATATACACTTGCCATGAATGGACAAGCACCTAAATTTTTTGCGAAGCTTTCTAAAAATGGTGTTCCCATTTTCGGTACAGCAGGCGTGCTATTTGGTTTGGTTATCGGTGTTATTTTAAGTTATGTTGCACCAGGAAATTTATTTGTATATGTATACAGTGCTAGTGTATTACCAGGGATGGTTCCGTGGTTTATTATTTTAATCAGTCAAATACGATTTAGAAAAATAAAAGGTGAACAACTTTCCAAGCACCCATTCAAAATGCCTTTAACACCATTTACAAACTATTTAACGATTGCCTTTTTAATAATGGTGCTTATCGGTATGTGGATTAATGATGATACGAGAATTTCTCTAATTGTAGGAATTATTTTCTTAGTTCTTGTGATCATGAGCTATTATGTTTTTAGAATTGGAAAAGATCGCCTGGTTAATAAATAATGAAATGTTAAAAGGGTGTATTTCTCTACTATGATATACATCCTTTTTACTTTTTTGATAGAGATATTGTTTTTCAATACAACAAAAGGGACACTCCATTTAATAATTGGATTGTCCCTTTCAATTAATTTTCTTTTCGCATAATAAAGCTTAAATGTCTGCCAGTCTGTTTATCTTGGCGGTAGGAAAACCCATCTGGGCTGAGAAATGTGCACGTTGAATCAATCAATATTTGCTTTGGAGGAATACCTACAAGCTCACATTGTTTTTTGACGGTTTGTTGATTATCGATATGATATTTATTTGTTTTTGCATTGTAATACATAAAGTCTTCAGCATATCCTAGATTGTGGAATTTATCATAAACATCTGCATCCACCTCGAATTTCTGCTGACTGAGTGCCATACCGATTTGTACATGAAAATCTTGTGGATTACAATGCTCATATTCCATCAAATGTTGGAAAAGTTTTAATGTAACTTCCTTGACAGTCCCTTGCCATCCTGAATGTACCACACCAATAAGACCATTGACTTCATTATAAAAAATGACAGGTACACAATCTGCTGTAAAACTGCATAAAAGTAAATTCGGTTCTACTGTATAAAGTGCATCAGTATTACTAACGGCATTGTCCATCTTTTCAGCGCCACGTCCTTTATCAGAAATCGTGACTTTATGGAAATTAGCACTATGTGTTTGTTGCGTGCAAATAAAATCATGTAAGTCACAATGCAAAGTAGTTGCCAGTTTTTTTCGATTTTCTACCACATCAGATTCATGTACACATGTATGCAATGCCATATTGTTTTGTTCTAGTTCGATATCATCTTTTAAAGTAGTGCCTGCGATAAATTGGTCATTATCAAAATAAATTTTAGTTTTCATATCATCACCTCGTTTTACTATATATGATTGGTTACTGAATGTATAGGCGCTTACTCTTAAGATTTTTAAGAGCCTAGTTGTACAAACCTTTGACATAAATAATAGATTTCTTCACATATAGTATCGAAGAATCATTATTAGGAGGAGGAAGTTTGTATATATGATGCAAGAAAAATTCCTACTGATTTGTCAATTAGGAATGGGGTTGTTTTGGATTATTACATACATACTAATCATCAAACAAGGATTACAAGATAAGCGATACGGGATGCCCATGGTTGCAATTTGTGCAAATATTTCATGGGAATTTATTTTTTCATTTATGTATCCACAAAATGACTTGCAAAGGATTATTACGTTACTGTGGTTTATTTTAGACATTTTTATTATGATGCAATTTTTACATTATGGTCATAAGGAATATAAAAAAATAGTTCCAAGGAAAATATTTTATTCATCTTTTTTAATTACACTAGTAGTAAGCTTTTTTACGATTTTAGCAGTGATGCATGAATTTAATGATCTTGAAGGCAAGTATGCCGCTTTTATACAGAATTTGATGATGTCAGGATTGTTTATTGCTTTATTTTTACAAAGAGGGAACTTAAGTGGCCAATCAATGGGCATCGCTGTTTGTAAAATGATTGGAACGATGTTTGCTGCAGTTGGTTTCTATATGTATTTTAGAACACCGTTGATTACTATTATTTCGCTTGCGACCCTTTTTTATGATTGGCTGTATATCGTATTAATCTATAGATTTTATGTGAAATATGCGAAATAACCTTCATTTTAAAAATAAATAAAAATGATGAAATGAAACACACTATCTACAATACACGAATAAGATGTCTCTGTAGTATGACGATAGGGTAGGTGTTTTATTTGAAAAAGAAGTGGATGACCACATTATGTATTATTTGTACGATTGGGCTAGTTGGCTGTCAGGTGAAATCTACAGATGAGAAAAAGCAAGAACAATCAATTCAAGAGTCAGAGCAAAAAGCTGAGGATTTACAAAAGCCTGTTACCATTGAACAACAACAAACAGAATCTGGCGTTGTTGAAATTGTAGACCCTTCTACAAAAGCTATCATCCAAACAATTTCGCCGAAAGAAATGGGCTATGAATTTGATAAACAATCGTATACAAAGCAAATTGAGCAATTAGCTAAAGAGTTGGCGAGAGGGAATGAAAAAGCGGCAGGCTATGATAAGCGTATGATACTCGATAAGCTGGACGATCAAGGGAAACTAATGAAAGGAAGTCCTTTAATTGTTTTAAAAGAAAGTGAATTAGTAGAGAGAATATTAGAAGCATCAGCTACTGGTGGTAAAGTAGAGATGCCTCTTTATATAACTGAAAGCGGATATTATTTTGAAGATATCCCTTATCTAGAAAACGTAGTTGTTGCATCCTATACAACTTACTTTAATACCTATGATGTAGGCAGAAATAAAAATATTGAGCTTTCTGCGAAGGCAATCAATAATGTTATCGTTGGAAGTGGAGATTATTTTTCGTTTAATACAGTAGTTGGCCCTAGAGACGAAGCGAATGGTTATCAGCCCGCACCTGAAATCATCAACAAAAAGGTTGTGATGGGCATTGGGGGAGGTATTTGTCAAACGTCCTCTACCTTGTTTAACGCAGTTGATCAAATACCAGTTAAATTTGTAGAACGGCATCACCATTCTTTAGATGTAGGGTATGTTCCAAAAGGAAGAGACGCTACTGTTTCTTATGGTGGTTTAGATTTTAGATTCCACAATACCAGTGATGTACCATTTTTAATAAAAGCTAACTATAGTAAAAACTCTCTTACAGTTGAGGTAAGAACAGCAGAAAAATTTGTAGAAATCTTGAAAAAGTCATAGTAGTTTGTCAAAGACACTTAAGCTAATGGTGTCTTTTTTTTGGTGACATGCTATAGTTAAATTAAGAAATTTCAGTATAATCGTGTTATTGGAAAAGGGGAAAATTAATGCATCCAAAGCTACAGGCGACAATAGATTCTATCGATTTTTACCAGGTAACATACCCAGAAGATGCTTGTATTATAGTTGCTGATACTGAGAAGGTCATTGCTTACAAGCCAGGTAATCAAGTGGACTTAAAGATTAAAGTTGGTGATCCTGTAGCCAAGTATCGTGGAACAACAACTGAAAAGTCTCTAAGCCTAGGAAAGTTCATGAGAGAAGAGCGAGGTTCTGAAGATTTTGGAATGGCGTATATTGCATCTGCACAGCCTATTTTTGATGGTGGGAAAGTAATCGGTGTGTTAAGTGCCATTATTTCGAATGAAAAAATGGATGGGATGCGATTATTAGCAGCTGAGCTTTCGAGTTCTGTTGAAGAAATGACCGCAACGAACGAAGAGTTAGCGGTAGCAAGTGTAGATGTATCAAATCGTTTGGGGGAGCTATCCAAGTTTTCAGAATCAATGACTGGCGATATTCAACAAATCAATACGATTGTTAATTTAGTAAAAGATTTAGCTATGAAATCTAAAATTCTTGGATTAAATGCATCCATCGAGGCTGCTCGCTCAGGTGAGCATGGACGGGGCTTTGCTGTAGTAGCATCTGAAATACAGAAAATGTCGCAAAGTAGTACGGATAGTGCTGAAAGCATTACAAACCAATTAGAAAGTATTAAAAAATCTATTGATCAAGTCAATGAATTTGCAAATCAAATCGCAACGTTTACCCAGCAATTTTCTGTGAGTATGCATGAATTAACCGACGCTTAGAGGAATTAATAGCGCAGCAGAAAAATTAATGCATATAAGCGAAGTAAAGGCTTAATAACTTCAAGCAATTATGCCGAGGCATAATTGATAAGGATAATAGCAAATAGCTATTATCCTCTTCGTCTAGATAATATTCAAAATTTCTTGTGGTGTAGCAACTTTGTAATCGGGTTCTTCTTGTTGTACAACTTCAATAGAGTCATATCCCCAACCGACCCAAATAATAGGCACTCCCGCTTTTTTGCAGGCTGCGATATCTCTTTGCTCATCACCAATATATAAAACTTCTGATGGTGTAATACTTTTGTCCTTTAAGAATTTTTTAATCACTTTATCTTTTCCAAAAATTCGGTTTGAACAAAGAACATCTGACACACAATGAATGTCGTTCATTTTTAAAAATTCTAAAATGTTCTCCTGTGAATTGGAAGAAATGATAAGTATTTTATAGCCCCTTTTATCAATTTCCATTAGGACTTCCTTCATACCGTTATAAAGATGAACATCATTTAATGACTGGCGATATAAGCGATAAAATTGCGGTAAAATCATCGGTAATTTATACATAGGAAAGTCGAATAATTTACTTCGTTCCGCTATAGATAATTTTTTCAACGATTCAATTTCCTTTAACTCTATTCCTTTAAATTTATATTTTTGCGCAATTGTATTCCAAGCTGATGCTAACACTGCTGTAGAATCTGCCAATGTTCCATCAAAATCAAAGATAATATATTTCATGTAAACTATCTCCTTTATAATCTAGTTGTAAAGACGTTTTTTTTTTGAAAATGTTACTGCCTATACTTAAAAAAATGACATGATTATACAGGATATGAAACAGAGGAGTACAAATAACTCTAGATGAGCAATTTTTTTCACTAATAAATATTTTTGGATCATCACCATAATGTGTGGTTGATTCGTGCGCTTTCCTGGAGGCGTCCGATGAGCTGCTTAAGGCAATGGATGTTTATTGTGCGAAAGTGAAGTGCTAACGTAACGACAGCAACAGATGTTTATTGTGCGAAAGTGAAGTGCTAACGTAACGACAGCAACAGATGTTTATTGTGCGAAAGTGAAGTGCTAACGTAACGACAGCAACAACAGGATGTTAGCCACAAAGGCGTAATCAGGACGTGATGTAGTCTAGACCTACATGTGAATAGGGCATCATGACAGAAACTTAGAATTGATTTTGAGATTTGTCTGGATAAATTAATTAAGTAGTGTTATTGTAAGAAATAGCTAAATAAAAATATCCTTCAGGGTAGGGTGAAATTCCCAATCGGCGGTGATGAAGCAATTCAAAGTCCGTGAGCGCAAGCTGATTTGGTGCAAATCCAAAACCGACAGTTATAGTCTGGATGGGAGAAGGGTAAAAGTAAGAACTTTTTAAATTCGCTTGAGTTTATAAGGTTTATTTGATTATGCTTTTATGTAAACTACTTCCCATCGTTTAAGTTGGGAAGTTTTTTTATCTTCATTCAGTAGGTGTTTGGACACCCACTGAAACAGAGGAACTCAGGCTAAGCACTTCACATCCTGTGAAAACGCCTGACCTAAAGCCTCCGGACGCAATTACGCCAAGGTGGAATTTATTTATTTAGCTAACGAATTAAATAGTAGTAGTTCTTCGGGGTAGGGTGAAATTCCCAATCGGCGGTGATGAAGTAATTCAAAGTCCGTGAGCGCAAGCTGATTTGGTGCAAATCCAAAACCGACAGTTAAAGTCTGGATGGGAGAAGAACGATGAGATGGTGGCCTATGGAAAAATTTTGTTTCCTAAAGGTTTATTTGTTGACGTCTTATTTATATGAACTCCCAAACCCCTTTAATCAAAGGGGTTTTTTATTTGAACAGAAATTTTTGATTGAGGGAGGAGGTACATAGGGCTCCAAAAGTGGAATAGATAAGCTTAGAACAAAGAATAGAAGTGGGTGAAAAAATGTTTACAGGAATTATTGAGGATGTTGGTACCGTAAAAACCTTGCAAAGCGATAGAAAAAGTATGAAAATTACTGTTATTTCAAAGAAAATGGTAGAGGATGTAAAGCTCGGGGACAGTATTGCGGTCAATGGTGTTTGTTTAACAGTCATATCTTTTAATGATCAGGAGCTTACGATGGATGTAATGCCAGAAACGGTAAAGGCAACAAATTTACAGCAGCTCGCAATAGGAGATCCAGTAAATTTAGAACGCGCTATGTCAGCGAATGGGCGATTCGGTGGTCATTTTGTATCTGGGCATGTAGATGGAGTAGGGAAAGTAGTACGAAAGCGGCCGTTAGCAAATGCAGTCTATATTGATATAGAGCTATCAAAGGAGTTAACGAGCTTCTGTATTCCAAAGGGCTCCATCACAATTGACGGAACGAGCTTAACACTCTTTCAAGTTGAGAAAAACGGTGTCACAGTATCTTTGATACCCCATACGTACAAGGAAACAATTTTAGGTATGAAGAAAATTGGTGATCTCGTCAATATAGAAACCGATTTAGTAGGAAAATACATTTTACATCAACTTAAGTATGGTCAGGAACCGCCGGCCATCACAAAAGACTTCTTAGCACAAAACGGATTTTAACCAACAGGGAGGTGGCGAAATTGCTACATTCGATTGAAGAAGCAATTGAGGATTTAAAGCAAGGAAAGATAATTATAGTAGTAGATGACGAGGATCGGGAAAATGAAGGGGACTTACTAGCACTTGCGGAATTTATAACCCCTGAAACGATTAACTTTATGGCTACCTATGGAAGGGGACTTATATGTACGCCAATTTCCCAGCAGCTTGCACAAAAATTAGCATTAAACCCTATGGTTAGTGTGAATACAGATAATCATCAAACAGCCTTTACCGTTAGTATTGATCATGTTGACACAACAACTGGAATTAGCGCCTTTGAACGGGCAATGACTATACAGAAAATGCTCGAACCACAAGCAAAAGTTGCGGATTTTCGTAAACCAGGCCATGTATTCCCACTAATAGCAAAGGAAAATGGTGTATTAGAGCGTAGGGGACATACGGAAGCTACAATAGATTTGGCAAAGCTTTGTAATAGCGTTCCTGCAGGAGTTATATGTGAGATTATGGGCGACAATGGCAAAATGCTACGCTTTAATGATCTCGTTAAATATGCAGCACAACATCATTTAAAAATGATTTCAATTGAAGCATTGGTAACATATCGTCAACAAAAAATGGAAGAAAACACAATGACTATATAAAAAGTTTAGCAACAAAAGTTGGGGGAAATTCATTTTAAAACGTATACCATGTATATAGTTGATTGGAGTGGAGGTTGGGCGATTCTTGGGGATCAGTGATAGGGGAACGAAGGCTAAGAGCATCACATCCTGTGATAACGCTTTCTGACTAACATCGTGTTGGCCCAAGCGGCTCATCGGACACCCCCAGGAAGCTCTGCTCTGTGCGAAAGCGAAGCGACAGCAACAACAAATGTTTTCTGTAGCGACAGCTACAAAGCGCCCAACCGGAACGGAAATCAACCACACTAAATGGTGATGAGCCATAAAAAAGGAGAAAAGAAAAATGGTTAAAACATTTGAAGCACAATTAATTGGTACGGATTTAAAAATAGCAGTAGTAGTAGGTCGTTTCAACGAATTTATTACAAGTAAATTATTAGACGGTGCATTAGATGGTTTAAAGCGTCATGGAGTTGATGAGAATTCTATCGACATAGCATGGGTTCCTGGAGCATTTGAAGTTCCATTCATCGCTAAACAGTTAGCTGAAACAAAGAAATATGATGCAATTATTGGATTAGGTACGGTTATTCGTGGCTCAACAACCCATTATGATTATGTATGTAATGAATCAGCAAAAGGAATTGCTAATGTGTCGCTAACTACAAATGTACCTGTTATTTTTGGCATTGTTACTACTGAAAATATTGAACAAGCAATTGAGCGCGCAGGAACTAAATCAGGAAATAAAGGCTATGACGCAGCAATGTCAGCTATTGAAATGGCAAATTTAAAGAAGATGATTGGATAAATCTTTCTTAATAATAGGTTGGAAATTTCAACACTAAATTATTCTGACAATGCATTTTAAACTGCGTATATCCTTGAATATTTTTTAAAAGCATGGAGAAAATATCCGTAAGTGTATTTATGTTATTTTTTATAAATGTACTAATTTGGAACTGGCTCAGTAGGAGATGAGGGATATTTCTTCAATGAAACAAGAATTAAATTTGAAATCTTTGAAGTCACTATTTCAACGCTCTGCTGATGTGGTATTTCAGGAGTATTTCTTTCAGCAACATAAAGTACATTTGATAAAATGCGAAGAGATGATTAATGAACGGTTACTGCAGACCGTTATTGTGCAACGAGTTCAATCTTTATTTTCAGCAACATCGGATGAATTATTAGCGGAACATATACAAAATCATTTACACATTCCCCATCTTCAGAGAATAACAAGTAAAGATGAGGCCATCACGAGAGTCTATAAAGGACATGTTTTACTATATTTCGAAGATATGGATTTGCTGTATTCAAGTTATATCGCAAAAAAACCAAATCGAGAGCCTAAAGAAACAACTCTTGAATTGGTTATCAAAGGTCCGAGAGATGATTTTATTGAGGATGTTTTAATTAATATTGCTTTAATTCGAAAACGATTACCGACTAATTCATTAAGTGCTGAAACATATGAACTTGGCACACGATCCAAAACAACCGTAGCTGTACTTTATCTAGAAGATGTCGTAAATAAAAAGATGCTTGAGAAAATAAAAATACAGCTCCAGCGAGTTGATGCGGACGTTATATTTAGCGGGGATATATTGATGGAAAGGATTGAGCAGAGCGATAAAATTCTGCCTAAGCATGATTATACTGGACGTCCGGATTTTGCTGTACAAGCTTTAAGTAGAGGGCGTATTATCATCGTAGTTGATGGAGTCCCTTATGCGATTATTACACCTGTTAATGTAATGTTACTTTTTAAATCTGGTGAGGATAATGAGTATCCGATTATTGTAAGTTCTATGGAGCGTTTACTAAGAATAGTTGCAATTTTAATAAGTGTACTTTTACCAGGCTTTTGGTTTGCACTTACAACCTTTCATCAAGAGCAATTGCCATTCATCCTATTGGCAACAGTTGTTGAATCAAGAACAGGGCTCCCATTTCCATCTATTCTTGAAATATTAATGATGCTATTTATGTTTGAATTATTTCGGGAAGCTAATATACATCTACCTAATGTTATCAGTGGTTCCATAAGCGTTGTCGGGGGATTAATTATCGGAGATGCAGCGATTAAATCGGGGGTTACGAGTCCTTCCATGATTATCGTTATAGCAACTTCAAGTATTGCAGCTTTTACACTCATCAATCAATCCTTTGCATCAGCAATGAGTATTCTCAGGATAATCATTATATTAGCATCTGCCTTTTTGGGATTATTTGGATTCTTTATTTCGGTGTTTTTCATACTTCTATATATCGCAAATTTACGAGTATTAGGTGTTCCATACTTAAATATGGGAGCGAATTTAGATTGGCCGGACATTAAAAAATCTTTAGTGCGCCTTTCTCCTTCAGGTTACAGTAAGCGACCGAAATTTTTAAATGTACAGGATGAGACAAAGACATCGAGTAGGAAAAAATAAATACTTAAAATGAAAAGATCAGGTTTTTATAGGCCTGATCTTTTTTCATTTCCCAACAGACCCCCATTTCAACAATGAGAAGGACATAGCCCAAAAGTAGGGGGCGAAGGTTGAGATAGTCAAAACGGGCTTGAAATGATAAACTAAGAACCAATATTCTTATTTAAGAATCCTGAATCGTATTTCTGAACAGAGTGTTTAGATGGATGTACAGGGGGGAGATAGCCATTGTCGTTCAAACTTCTAAATATCTTACTTCTCTTCATCTGATTTTCGACAGGAAGAGCGATTCACTACGCAAATAAATGATTTTTAATCAACCATAAAAAAAGAATTATATTGTAGTATAATAGGGTTGTTAGATATGAAATTGTTTCCTAGGTTGAAAGTATGAGATAATGTCAACTACGACTAACAATTTTTATGGAATGCGAAAGCCAAGCTCAATTAAATTAAGATATTATTCATGTCAATAGATGAGGAAGTACCAGTTTGTATGAAAACACGAAAAATAAAACTAATTTTAATACTATCAACTCTCTTATTAGTATTGTTTACAAGTTTAAACATCTTTACATCCTATGTAAAAATGAAAAAGACAGTAGAAGAGTCAATAGCGAACCAAAGTCTGGAAGCGGCTATTTCTATCGCATCTACTATTGATGTAGAGGCGTACAAACAATTTATAGATAACCCCGTGAAAGATGAGTATTATTGGCAAATAAGAAGCTACTTAAACGATGCAAGAGTAAAAATAGGTGCTTTATTTGTTTATACATTAGATATTATAAATCCAAAGGTATCCAAAGCAATGATCATGGGTTTACCAAGTGAAGTTAAAGGCTTTGATATCGGAATGGACTGTACAGTACCTGAGACACAAGTGCAAAAAGCTTATAATGGAGAAACATTTACAACAGATGTAATACAAGATTCTATATATGGCTCCTACTTAACTGTTGGTGCACCGATTAAGGATGAAACAGGGGAGGTTATTGCATACATAGGCATTGATATTAGTGCAGACACATTAAATGACATTAAGGGAAAAGTGATCGAAGACAATCTTTATATCTTTATTTTTAATGGTGTTCTTATTTTAATGGTTACCGGCTCAGTTTTCTTCTTACAGAGATGGTATCAAAAAGAAGTAGCAGAAGAAGTCGAAGCGACAGAAGATACATATCAAGCGGAAATTAAAACTTTAATCACTTCCGTGTCCTCATTAAGACATGATTTCACAAATCATATACAAGTATTGCATGGATTTCTACAATTAGATAAACCTGATCAGGCAAAACAATATTTATCTTCATTGTCTAAAGAAGTTCATGATATAAAGTCTTTTAAATTAAATATTGATCATCCTGGCTTGGCGATTTTATTGCAAACAAAAAAACTAACGGCACAAAATCATAATATTGATATGGATTTCACAGTCTCTCAGGATGCGTTTAATAAAATTAAAACAACGGATCTAATTAAAATCTTATCGAATTTAATAGATAATGCGATTGATGCTGCAAATGAATTATCGGAAGAACAACGTAAAATAACAATTTGTTGTGAAGCTGATGACACGCAATATAAATTACAGGTTACAAATACTGGACCAAATATTGTAGAAGCAGGGCAAATATTCAAGCAAGGATTTTCCACAAAGAAACCAGGAAATGGTAAAACGAGAGGACAAGGCTTGTTTATTGTGAATGAAATAGTCAATAAGTACGACGGTCAAATTTCTATCGATTCATCAAAACACCTAGAGACAACCGCAATAGTAACTATTCCAATAAAGTAAATTTCGAAACTTCCTACAGAAAATTGTAGGGAGTTTTTTCATTCTTATTAATTTAAGTCCACTACTGGCAAAGTAAAGGGGAGGGTTGAATTGAAGTATTTGCCGGTGGAATAGCTCCTTCTCTATGTGAAAAGTAGTTTCAACTTTCACTTTTACATTTTTTGAGTAATTCATTTCATATAGTACTAATAATCGATGGTATTCTATTAGGGGGGAGTTGAAATATTTGGATAAATCATTCCTTGATCTATTGAGAAAGGGTGGATTTGTTTTGTATGCAAGGCATGGTCAAGCAACTGTCGGAGTAGATCAGCCATATTTAAATTTCCAAGATTGTGTTACGCAAAGAAATTTGTCTGAATTTGGGCGGAGGCAGGCCGTTTACTTTGGACAACTGTTACGTCATTTACAAATTCCGATTAGTTCATCAATAGTCGTAAGTCCTTTTTGTCGTACAGTTGAAACGGCACAGCTCGCATTTCCTTATTCTTATATTCAAATTGACCCAATTGGTTATGAAATTTATAAATTGGGTGGGGCTATTCCTTTTGTTGAAAAAAGTAATATTTTATCAAATGTGCAATCAGTGTTAGAAAGAAAGCCATCGCAAGGAATGAATCAAGTGATCGTTGCCCATAGTTTTCCTGAAGATGTTGGACTAGGGGAGATTTCGAACATGGGAATGGTTATTGTTAAGCCAAATGGTCCTGGAAATGGTTATGAAATAATAAAAAAATTAACTTTAGAAGATTTATCACTTATAAATTAACGTAGGGATGGGAGAAAAACATGAAAATAAAAACAGTCTCACAGTGCACGTTAAATGAAACTTTAAAAGCTTGGAATAAAGGCTTTGAGGGGTATTTTGTACAAATAGAAATGAACGAAGAGGTGTTTTTAAACCGACTCGTTGGGGAAGGACTATCGCCAGAGCTTTCAATCGTCGCATTTGATCAAAATAATCCTGTTGGTATTGTATTAAATGGCTTTAGACAAATAGATGGTAAGAAAGCCTCTTGGAATGGAGGAACAGGTATCTCTCCAGACTTTCGCGGTAAAGGTGTTTCTCGTGTTTTAATGGAAGAAACCATCGCCATCTATGAAAGAGAGAATGTGGAAGTTGCAACGCTTGAAGCTATAAAAGAGAATAAGGTAGCAATTGCGCTATATGAGAAGTATGGCTATACCATTACAAATCAATTGATCTTTTTAAGGGGCGAATATGAAGCAAAACTAGAGAAGCCAGTCGAAATTCATGTGAAAACTATTCGGCCAGAGCAGCTACCGTATTTATCTTTCTATCAGGAAGATGTTCCTTGGCAATGTAGCTGGCAAAGCAATAAACAAGGAGAAGCTAAAGTTTTTTATAATGAGAATAATGAAGCAATTGGCTATATGTTATATAAAACTGTATGGAATCAGGAGGGAGCCATCGATAGCATAGTGCTTTATCAATTAGAGCTATTAGGGAATGGTAATGTTGAGCATATTCCACACTTTATCGCAAGCATTACAAAACACAAAGTAAAACTAGCAACAGTTAACTTTTTGGCAAGCAATCCAGCTACAAGCTATTTGATGGAAAACGGGCTAGAAGTGAAGACGGAGCAATTGCAGATGAAGAAGAAAATGGATTCGTAGTTTGCGAGATGAGAAGAGTCAATTTCGATGTGAAGAATTTAAATTGAACCGTAATTGTTCAAAGTAGTTATAAAAAGAAGGGGTTATTAGTTATGAGGAAAATACTCATATGTAATTTACTAATATTGGTGTTGGTAGGTTGTACACCGGCTATAAATACCACTCCCACTGCAAAATCTATACTTACAGAACATTCTCAAGCGGATATTCTTCAATATAATAATTTGATTTACATTAATACTACAAGCATGGAGTCGATGAAACAATTAGAATATACGAAGTGTGAGACTATAGGGGAAATTATTAAAACTACAAATTCCTCTAAAAATTTCAATGATTTTTATGCTACTAAATTGGAAAGTGGAACAAAGATTTTCTCTACAAATGATAATAATACTGATACTATCATTGCGGATTTAAATGGGCATTATATACTTTATACGGTTTTGCTGGAGAGCTAGGTTGTAAACAATTGAGAATTCCAGTATACTAATCCGATAAAGAATGTAAATAAAGGATGAATTTAAATGACGTTTGAAGAAATTTTACCTCGCTTAAAGGCGGGCGAAAAAGTAATTCGTAAAGGTTGGGGCGGTGCCGAATTATATGTGAAGCTTGTTGGACAAAGTGAACATGGTGGCGAGACTTTGAATCCTTATTTTTTAATTAATGTACGCGGTGAGGGCTATACAATGTTCACGCCGACAGTCTGTGATTTATTAGCGGAAGATTGGATAATTGTTAATTAATCGGAAGAGCCATCTCAAATGAGGTGGTTTCTTTGTTTTTAGAGGAGAGAGATCGATGACGTTTGAAGAATATAAGGGAAAGACGGTATTTGTGACGGGGGCTAGTTCAGGTATTGGTCAAGCTCAAGCTATTGCATTTATAGAAAATGGGGCAAACGTATACGGGTTTGATTTAGATGAGCAAGGGTTAGGAAAATTATTTCACCAATACCCTGACCAATTTGCCTATAAAGTAGGCAGTGTATGTAATAAGGACGATGTAGAGCAAGCATTTGAAGCAGCAATTTCAAAATTTAAGCAGGTAGATATTTTATTAAATACCGCAGGGGTTTTAGATGGTTTTGCAAAAACACTGGATACAGATGAAGTGCTTTGGGATAAAATTATGAATACCAATGTTAAGGGTACTTATTTTGTGACGAATACGGTATTACCCCATATGGTAAAACGAAAATCAGGCGTCATTGTTAATATGGCATCTATTGCAGGGCTTGTTGCTGGCGGTGGTGGTGCAGCCTATACAGCATCTAAACATGCGATTGTCGGCTATACGAAACAGTTAGACTTAGATTATTGTCGTGAAGGAATTCGCGCCAATGCCATTGCACCTGGGGCCATTCAAACACCGATGAATAAGGCAGATTTTGAAGGTGATGGGGAAATGGCCAAATGGGTCGCTAATGAAACGCCTGCTGGACGCTGGGCACAACCACATGAAGTAGCGAATTTAACACTTTACTTAGCAAGTTCGGCTGCTGATTATATTCATGGAGCTATTATGCCCATCGATGGTGGCTGGCTTACGAAATAAGATTGTTCAATCGTAAATTCTTCTGATATAATACGCAAGTAAGCAAAAATCTGCTTGCACTACGGCACTTCAGATAGGGCGAAAAGCTCTCTTCCTTTGGCCGTAGTTATTACTAAAATAGTGGATGTGCTATTTTACAAAGGAGAATAAAATTGAATACATCTATTGTAAAAGATTCAAGTCGTACTTCTGTAACCGAGCTTACAAAGACGGCACTTGTTGCAGCTTTATATGTGGCTGTAACTGTTTTATTGTCAGTCATCAGTTTTGGGGCAGTTCAATTACGTCTATCGGAGATGTTTAACTACCTGGCCCTCTACAACAAACGCTATGTAGTAGCCGTGACTCTAGGAGTAGTACTCGCTAATTTCATGTCACCAACGTGGATATTAGATGTACCCATTGGTGGAATTGCGACATTCCTCGTTTTAATTCTTTGCCGAAGAGTAACGAAAAATATAACAAATGATCTTGTGAAAATGGTTATAACTGCATTGATTTTTGCTATATCAATGTTCACCGTTGCAGGACAATTAACAATTCTCTATGATCTTCCATTTTGGGCAACATGGTTTACAGTTGGAATCGGAGAGCTATTGTCAATGACTGTTGGTGGTATGACTATTTATTTATTAAATAAAAAAATTGATTTATCGAAATAGTTTAATGCATAAAAAAGCGAGTCTCTTTTATGAAGTAAGGGTGCTCAGGTTTGACCATAGTCTTACCTAGTACACCTTGGGCCGAGTTCATCAGCTCAAATTCTTCAGCCTGAATCAGACAATATAAACCTCATCGCCCGGATTCTTACTGGTATATTCCAGCAAAAGATCCGGGCGATGATTTTTTTCGAAGAGGATCACGACTCCCGTGGAAGCAGACGATAATACGTTATTCACAGAGTTCTTAGCTAGGGCCATAACGAATACACGATAGCTGACCCCATTCTGAATGGCATAACAAACTGTATCTCGAGTCCCTGAGGAGAGAACCTGAGAAATATTTTAGCCGGTCTTGTTCACTTACGTGTAATTAGAGCTGACAGACTGTTCGCCTTCGTCAATGTAAAGTTCGAATAGTTCTAGCTCTTACAACTGTCACAATGATTAGCGACAAGTATTGCCGAGAGTACCTTTATAAAATTTTTGTTTTATTCCACTGTCACTGATAACTCCTTCACAAAGAGGGAAGGGGAGCCATACCCATCTGGTAGGAAGAAAAGCTCTGAGCTAATTTCTTCGATAGTATTTAAGAACTTAAAAAAGTTTCCGGCTATTGTCATTTGCTTCACGGGTGATGCAATTTTGCCATCTTGAATATGGAAACCTTTTGCTGCGACTGAGAAATCACCCGAAACCGTATTCGTACCTGAGTGAAGGCCGGATAATTCAGTAATAAGTACTCCTTCAGAGACTAAGGCAATTAACTCCTCTTGTGATCGATTACCTGGTGAAATATATAAATTTTGAGGTGCGATTGATAAAGTGCCTTTGTAAGAGTCTTTATGTGCATGTCCGCTCGTTTTGCAGCCTTCCTTCTTTGCGGTTTTTCTATTATGCAATAGTGTTTGCAGTGTTCCATCTAAAATGATTGCCTGCTCCTTTGTTGAAACACCTTCACCGTCAAAGCTTGCTCCTGACAAAGCTTCAGGATGGAATGGGGCATTCAGTAATGTCAAAGTATCTGACGCCACTTTTTGTCCGACTTTCCCTTTTAATAAAGATTGATCTTTTTGTGCATTTTCAGCAGACAATATTGGCATAAAAGTACTTAGTAAAGATGCTGTCGCATCAGAGCGTAGGATGATTGGATATTTTCCAGATGGAATCGATTTTTCACCTAGGTTTGCAAGTGCTTCTTCGGCTGCTGCTTTGGCAATTTCATCAGCATTGAGAGAATGGAAATCACGAGTCATTTTCAAATAACTACCCGTTTTCAGTTCCTCTCCTTCTTTGACCACTGTGGAAAGGAAGATGACTAGGCCATTCTCCTTATGTGATAGAGAAAGATTTTTACTATTCGCTAATGAACGTTCAGTAGTATATTCTTGAAGAAAACAGTAATCAAGCGTTACAATGCGCGAATCGTAGGCACGGATTTTTTGTTCAATTAAACGTAGCAGTTCGATTTTTTCAGGAATACCGATTGACTCTAATTCTTCATTGTAAAATTCATGTGGCGTGTATTCATTACTGCCTTCAAAAATATCTATGCCCTCATCTTCATCTAGAACGTCTGCATTTGCTTTTACACTGTTGATTAAAATGGACATCGAATCATCATCTAGTTTTTCTGTATAGGCGTATCCCATTTTTCCGTTATGCAGCCCACGTAGACTTAGACCCCCATCCTCAGACGTTTCGTAGCTATCAATCTGTCCTTCATAAAGCATACATTGAAAAGAGTTTTTTCGTTCGAAATAAACTTCAGCTTCTGTAAAACCGGCATCTATCGCCTGATCTAGTAGTTTTTCTTGATATTCAGCAATATTCATCAATTATTCCCCCTTTGTTCCTCCAACTGTCATTTCGCTAACACGAATCATCGGCTGACCAACATTGACAGGAAGACTACCACTAATGGATCCGCACATGCCAGCACCGTGCGCAAGATTATTACCAACACGATCAACTAGCTGCAATGTTTTTGCTCCGTTGCCTATAAGTGTTGCACCACGTACAGGATGATCGATTTTTCCATCCTTAACAATATAAGCTTCCATAGCCGCGAAGTTATAGTCACCTGTTGATGGATTTACTTGCCCGCCACCCATATATTTTGCATAAATACCATATTCGGTAGATGCAATTATTTCATCAGGTGTAGAATTGCCCGGCGCGATATATGTGTTCGTCATTCGGGAAGTTGGATTGAAACGATAAGATTGGCGACGTGAAGATCCAGTTGGTTCAGCATTCATACGGCGCGCATTAAATTTATCAATCATGTAGCCTTTTAAAATTCCATTTTCAATTAAGATGTTTTTTCGCGTTTTTTCCCCTTCATCATCAATGTTAAGGGAACCCCATTCGCTTGGAAGTGTGCCATCATCAATGTATGTAACAATATCAGGGGCAACTTTTTCACCAAGACGATTTGCAAAAACGGAATTGTTTTTCGCGACGGCTGTAGCCTCAAGTCCATGACCACAAGCTTCATGAAATATAACACCGCCAAATTCGTTATCAATGATGACTGGAAATTTTCCGCTAGGACATTCATCGGCACGAAGCATCGTGACCGCAATACGTGCAGCTTCACCAGCATAGTGCTCTAGGTCTAGGTTTTCGATAAATTCAAAGCCTGCATGTGCACCAGGACCGTAGGAGCCAGTTTGCGTTTCTTTGCCCTCGGAGGCAGTTGCCTGGATGGTAAGTCGACTATGAATACGTGTATCTTCTACAAATTTTCCTTCTGAGTTGGCGATTAAAACATGCTGCTCATCGTCAAGATACCGAACTTTAACTTGACTGATGCGTTCATCATATTTTCTAGCAATATCATTAGCCTTCCGCATGATTGGTGCTTTTCTAGCATGAGCCACACTGTTTGGTAGAATGATAATGTTATGAATAGGTGTAATAATTTCTTTTTTTAGTGGTTGAATCGTTCCGGTAGCACCGCCTTTAATAGCAAGTGCTGCTCGTTTTGCTGCTGCTAATAAGCCTTCCTCTGAAAAATCGTTTGTGTATGTGTAAATGCTCTGAAGTCCAGAAAAAATGCGTATTCCAATACCAAAGTCACGACCTGAAATACTTTGTTCAATCTTTCCACTTAGTAATGTACATTCATTGACAAACTTATCCTCGATGAAAACTTCGGAAAAATCGCCACCTGTTGAAAGGGCAGCTTCAAGTACATTTTCAATAACTGATTGTTTTATCATATTTTTTCCTCCTTTTCTTAAGTATACATAATAATCAGAATGTTCAGTTTTGATAATTTGGAATCAAATCTAGTGAAATTTATCACATAAATTAATATATATTCTAATTGAGACGTTTTATGATAGGAGCGTTGGTAGGTGGGACATATTTTTAATGAACAACTACACGAAAATCAAAAATTAATTATAATTTACTGCATCAAACACCAAACTAATGGAAAATCAGAGAAAGGTGATGGAATGAAGCAGCGATATAATGTAGGGGATATTGTTTTTATTTTTTATCGTCATCCATATTTTCAAGAAGTTGCGAACATACAGGAAGCCGCAGTTGTGAATAATCCGGATCATCCAAATGAACAGGCGCTTTTTCTATTTGAGACTTTTTATCCGATAACAAACGATATTCTAATATTTACAAGCGAAATGGAGGCTGTGCAAGCTTATCATCAGTATTTTCATTGATGAAGCTTATATTAAACCGTTTTCAACAATGGGAGAAAACAAATTATACTTGTTTAATAAGTTTTCTCTCTAAAGCTTATTTTATAACTAAGTGTGATACGTAAGGTTCAATATATCTACTATCGATTCCATTTGGTAAATTTAATAGTGAGAAATATTGCATTGTTTCTGATTCTTTATAATCGATTACTAAATCACCTTTAACATTTCTCGTATAATAGACGGCTGTAACGGAGTAGAATTCATCTCCATTAGAAACTTTAAGGTAATAATCTTGACCAGAAAAAATATCTAATAACTTTAGGTCATCTATTATCAAACCTGTTTCCTCTAACACTTCTCTTTTTGCGGTATCTTCTAAGCTTTCTCCTAATTCCATCAAACCACCTGGAAGCCCCCAACCTCCATCATATCTCTTTTGTAACAATAGCTCGTTCTCATTATTTAAGATTAATACAACAGCACCTGGCAAAATAATAGGTTGGTGACCAACATATTGTCGTAAAAATTTATAGTATTCCATCGTTTCACTCATTTCTAATTGAATAAATTTATCTTTCCTTGTTTTAATTATACAAATACCAGGGATTTCCTTCTTTAAATTTTAATCATGCTGATCTCCATTTACACATTGTCTGTATAATCCCAGTTTTGATGGTAACGCTAAGCCGAGATAGTCATTCAAAAAGGGGAGAATCTATTGTACTCATTTCAACCGAATTGTTGGTCGGAGCATGAAGAGCTTGAGGTTGTTATGCTTTGTGCGCCAACAAAATTAGATGTAACAGATTTAACAATAGCTGAAAATGTAGGGTGGAGCGCTACTGTCAATCACGTAAAAGCAATGGAGAATTTCATGGAATTAAAGACGACGCTAGAAAATGAAGGTGTCAAGGTTATTGATTATTCGAAAGAACTAACAAATGGTGAGAAAACAGTAAGTGAGCAGCTTATTAATAGGTACTTTGTACGCGATCTAGCCTGTGTTTTGGGAAATAGGATGTTCCTTGGAGAGGCGGGGAGCTCGCTAAGGCGTCCGGAGTATCCACATGCACACTCATTATTAGAAAAGTGGTTTCCAGAAAAAAAATTAAAAGTTAAACAAGCTTCTACTGCATTCGAATGTGGAGATGTGCTCATTTTAAATAAGGATGCTGTCCTTATTAATATTGGAATGAGAACAACGTTAGAGGCTGTTGAAAGTATCAAGGACCACATCTTCCAAGAAGGATTTTCGGAAATTGCAATCATTGATTTGCCGAGACGCTCCGATACACTTCATTTAGATATGAATTGTAATGTGACAAACGCTAATCTAGTATTAGCTAAAAACTTTATGCGTTATTTTCCTGTACAGGTGTTTACGCCTCAAACAAGGCGTTTCGAAATGACCGAGCAATTTTTAAATCATCATGGCTTTGATGTCTACTGGCTTGAAAAATATAATACAATCCCTGATATCAATTTTATCAATCTTAATCCCGAAACACTGTTGATTAGTAAGCAAGCAACGAAGCAGCAATGGACGAAACATCCACTATTGCAAAAAAAGAACTTAATAGAAATTGAAGTCACAGAGCTTGAAAAAGGCGGAGGTGGCATTCGGTGCATGACATTGCCATTGTTAAGAAAGTAAATAACAGGCAGGAGGGTTGATCAAAATGACATCTAAAACAAGTAAAGGTAGGTTGTCTTGGTGGCAGCTTTCGCTTCTTGGTATAGGTTGTACACTAGGAACAGGATTTTTCCTTGGGACAAGTATGGCCATTCATAAAAGTGGTCCTGCTGTTTTAATTCCTTTTTTGTTAGCGGCGATTGCTACGTACATTGTCTATGATGCTCTTGTTAAGATGTCAGTTGACAATCCAGATAAGGGATCATTTCGTACTTATGCAAAGCAAGCTTTTGGAAATTGGGCAGGATTTAGTAATGGCTGGATTTACTTGATTTCTGAGATGCTTATTATGGGGAGCCAATTGATGGCGCTTGGTATTTTTACAAAGCTGTGGTTTCCAATGCTTCCATTATGGATTGCTGCATCTATTTATGCAGCACTTGGATTAGTCGTTATTCTTATGGGCATGAAGGGCTTTGAAAAGTTTCAAAATATTTTTGGGGCGTTAAAGGCTTCAGCGGTTGTCATGTTTATAATAGTTGCGGTTGTATTAATAATAAAAGGATTTAATACGGAAACTACTACACTCGAAGCGTTGTATGCAAATTACGAAGGATTTTTCTCTCAAGGTGTGAAAGGAATTTGGCTTGGACTGCTATACGCCTTTTATGCATTTGGAGGAATTGAGGTTATGGGTTTAATGGTCATTGACTTAAAAAACCCTAAAGAAGCGCCGAAAGCTGGAAAAGTGATGATTATTGCTATTACTGTCATTTTTATAATAGCTATTATGCTTGCCTTGGCACTTGTATCGTGGAAGGACTTTACTATCGAGGAAAGCCCATTTATTACAGCTCTTAACGGTTATCATATACCTTTTTTTGCAGATATTTTTAATGGTGTGTTAATTATTGCAGGTTTTTCAACAATGGTAGCCTCTTTATACGCGGTTATAACGATTCTCATTACACTCGCAGAGGATCACGATGCCCCAGCTTCTCTGGCGAAGAAGGGGAAAATGAAGATTCCATTTCCTGCATTTCTCTTTTTAGCTAGTGGTTTAATCATAACGATTGTTATAGGTTTCCTCATGCCAGAAAAGATATTTGAATATTTGGTTACAGCTGCAGGCTTAATGCTAATTTATAACTGGCTCTTTATATTAGTGACCTATATGAAGCTAATGGAGCTGTCAAAGTGGGAGCATGTGAAGAATGGAATAGGGATGTTACTCATTGTGGTGACAGTGTCTGGAACTTTAGGGGAAAAAACAAGCAGACTCGGTTTTTTCGTGAGCCTGCTTTTTCTCATCTTAATAGGGATTGCGACTTGGATTGTAATAAAAAGACAAAAACAAGGTAAGAAAGCTTAATGTTCTTTGTTCTGTGGGAAAATCAGGGGATTTTGCATACGTAAAAAAGGACATTTCGATGGACTATCATTATCATCGCTTAAAAAATACTGCTTCCATTCATTACTTCCTTTTTGCCCATACCATTTTAAATCAGGGTGAGCAGGAATATCATCGTATTCGTTAATGCGTTGCCGAATAAGTTTCTTTAATTTTCGACCAAATGCAGTAGAGTCGTTTATTTCTTCAAATATCCAGCGTGGCTGGAATGCCATTAATAAAGTAGAGAAATGACGACTCTTTCTTATTTTGTGTGCGGGCGTTGCACATGACACAAAATAAGGCTCGCCGTTAAAACAAAATTCCCATTCATTATGTGATGGATTGGTTGGAATTTCCTTTGGCCAATCGATTTCATCGAATTTAGTTAAATTGTTTAAAACTGACCAAAATAAATTATTATAATCAGCAACGTCGAATGTAGACATATCATTGGGCGTTTTAAAGAAAATGGTATGTGTTGTATAGTTGCCGAATGTTTGACAGTGCTTATTGTATTCCTTTAAGCAAAGTGCTAACGTCTTTATCGATTGTTCCTCTCGTGGATCTCCGATAAAACTGTAGCGAAGATGGTTCGATAAAAAACCTTTTCTAGCTGGAATACAGGGGAAAGTATTTGCTTCATCTGCAACCATGGCAGCGAAGTCGATATATGCTGACTGTTGCCATAATGGAAGTGTTTCAAAATGTTCTTCTATCCACTTCTTGTCTAACACTGCTACTTCCACTTGAGTCTCCTCCTTCTATACATCTTTATATTATTAAATAAAGTGTGGATGAGTGACGATGTATAGCATTAACGTTTTTTTAATAGCGAAAAAAGGGGATTCTACACTAAATAGGCTCATTACCATAACGTGTGGTTGATTTCTGTTCCGACTGGGCGCTTTGTAGCTGTCGCTTCGCTTTCGCACAGAGCAGAGCTTCCTGGGGGCGTCCGATGAGCCGCTTAACTCGCGATGCTCGCTGCAGGGTCTCATCTGTGACGCTGATCCCCGAGGAGTCGTCCAGTCTCCACTCCAATCAGCTTATATGCATGACATACGTTTAACAAAATGTAATTCCTAAATTCCGATGTGGATCATTTTATTAGAAATCATTTAAATTCCATTACTATAACGTGTGGTTGATTTCCGTTCTGACTGGGCGCTTTGTTGTTGCTGTCGCTATGCTTTCGCACAGAGAAAAGCTTCCTGAGGGCGTCCGATGAGCCGCCCTGCCACTCCAATCAACCTTCGTTTTTTACATATGTCATTCCTAATTTTTGGTGAAAATCAAATTAATAGTTTCAATTTTATTTATCATAGAAAACATGATTAATGATATGATAAAGTCTTAATATTTCAATTATTTAACATGAAGATTATTTATTAAGTGTTATAAATTGGAGGTTGAAAAAAATCCAAGAAAGGTGGTCAGGCATTTGATTTCAACTAATATAAAATTAACAAAACGCATGTTAAGGATTATAATGAATGCAGAAGAAGAGGCTTCCTCCTCACAACAAAAATTGTTATGCCCAATTCATTTCCTGCTTGCTTGTTTCAAAGAAAAAGAGGGGGCACTTGGTGAATTAATATTAAAATGTACTATCGATGAAGCGTCTTTAAGAAACTTGGTTAATGAATTTGATCAAAAAACAGAAAGGAAAGTTACAAGCCATAGCTTATTTTCTGTTCCAATATCAAATGATGTTTTAACAGTACTGGAACAAGCAATTTGCTATATGCAAAACTATAACCAAGTTTATTTAAATGAAGGTCACTTTCTTAAAGCACTTATAAAGACGAAAATGTTTGAGGAATTCGTTTCAGAAGAAGATACGAAACTGATTTTAAAGCTTGCTACGACTTCGCGGGATATGGTTACTCATCTTCGCCATTATAATTTCCCAGATTCGATTTCTACTAATATTCGTAGAGTCAATCGAGATGATAAGAACAAGCTTATTGATTTTATAGAAAGTCATTTTTCGCAAGAGTGGTCAGAAACGATTCAGCGTGCATTTTTAAAAACTACACCTTCCATATATATAGCTTTTGATCATAAGGGAGGTTTTGTCGGATTTGCTGGATTTGACATTTATCAAAATAAAAAATGTTATTTTGGCCCAATGGGTGTAGTGAAATCTAATCGGGCGAAAGGGATAGGGTATTCCCTCCTCCATCACTGTTTAAAAGATATGAATGAGATAGGGTATGAATATGCAATTATTGGAGGAGCGGGTCCAATCGAGTATTATGAAAGAGCTTGTAATGCTGTGGTCATTCCTGCTCCCAATTATTAAGGAGATAAGAGATGAATATAGTTCAAGTAAACGCTATTTCTCCAGCTATTAGAAAACTACTTTCTTTTGCAACTTCGGATAAAAAAGTTCAACAAGAGTATGAAAAATATTTACTTTTATCGAATAGGACATTATATAGCATTGAATTCGAAGGTGAAATAGTTGGTTGTATTGGTATAGAACAAATCAGCTTAGCAGAGTGCGAGATTAAGCATATTGCTGTATTAGCTGATCAAAGAGGGAAAGGTATTGGCAGTAAAATGATTAATTTTATGACAAGTAAGTACTCATCAATTGTTGCTGAAACGGATATTGAGGCTGTAGACTTTTATCGACGCTATGGTTTTTTTATAACTAGCCTAGGAGAGAAATACCCAGGTGTGGAACGCTTTCTATGTCAATATACTAAACAGTGAAAGGACCTGCAATGCTTTTCCTAATGAAAAGCATTGCAGGTTCTTTTTATAAATTTGGATTAAAGACCTTTTCCTCAAGAATGTTTAATGCATGATGGATGTCCACTAAATCATTTGTAGATGCATGTTCGATAAGCTGTTGAAAGCGCTCTTCTATACAGGCGAATGCTTCCTCCATTATTTTTTCTCCATCCTCTGTAAGGCAAACATAATGCTTTCTTCGATCCTCAGTATCGCTAATTTTTTCAATAAACTTTCTTTCCTGTAGTTTCCGTAATTCACGGCTTGTATTAGGTAAGGACATATGCTGGCAATCACTAATTTCTGTAGGTGTAACTGGCTGGCTTACTTTTATATATTCTAAAATTTTATATTGTACGGGTGTAATATTGTCGATTTTAACATTTTGAGTTAGTTCGTGCGTTACTTGGTGTACCGCTGCTGTAAATGCTACGAACTGCTGGAATAATTGTTTTTTGTCCAAATGGGTTCACCTCTTACTGACAAGATAACAAAAAACTTATCTTAAAACAATTATCATTTGACAACTAAAATTAAGTAGTTTACTATTTTGTTATCAAATGATAAGTAATGGAGGCGCTTAATGAATACGTTAATTATTTATACATATCCCAATCATAAAAGTTTGAATTATGCTTTTTTGCAGGAGATTATTAATGGCTGTCATGACAATCCTTCCGTTAATGAGATCCAAGTATTAGATTTATACGAGGAACAATTTAACCCGATTTTAGAATTTCATGAACATAAACGTCGTCGTGATATGTTTCGTGATCCAAAGCTTGAGAAATATCGTGAACAAATTAAGTGGGCTGATAAAATCGTTTTTGTTTATCCGATATGGTGGGGAAGACCACCTGCAATGCTTTTAGGGTATATTGATCAATTGTTTGCGGCCAATTTTGCTTATAAAGATAAAAATGGTCTATTTCCTGAGGGGCTTTTAAAGGGAAAATCAGTAGTGTGTATTTCGACAATGAAGGGGCCAACAAAATATCCACTCTTATGGCTGAATAATGCGCATAAAATATTAATGAAAAGAGCGGTATTTAATTTTGTTGGCATTAAACAAGTGAAGTTTTTTGAGTTTGGCAATATGGAAAGTAAGAAGGGGAGACAAAGCAAAAAACTCAAAAAAGTTTATCAATATTTTAGAAAAGTAGCTTCCTAGTTCATCTGCCTAATAGACTCGTGCAGACGAAGTAAGAATCTCCTATTCGTTTTCACGAGTCATATTGATTTCTAGTGGCAATGTTACAAAAAATGTTGTAAATTCAGCAAACTTGCTCTCAACAATAATTGTCCCGTTATGCATATCGACGATTTTCTTGACAATAGATAGTCCTAAGCCACTTCCACCATTCTCAGCTGACCTCGATTGGTCAGCCTTATAAAATCGTTCAAATATATGATTTTGTTGTTCTTCAGTTAAACCAATTCCATTGTCATGAATAGCAATAGTAATCGTATCTATTTGCTTCGTCATAGATATTGTAATAATGCCAGCAGCTGGCGTGAATTTAATGCTGTTGCTTAGTAAATTCATCCATACTTGATTCATTAAGTCCTTATCCGCCATTACCGAAATGTTCTCTAGTTGAAGATCCATGTCGATGTTTTTAGCTAGCCAATTTGGCTCAAGCGTTAATACAACGTTGCGCAATTGCTTATCGATTCGGTAAAGACTTGGCTCGAAGGGGTGATGTTGTGATTCTAATGAAGTAAGCTTTAGTAAATTGTCACTTATTTTTGATAGTCGATTACTTTCCATCTCAATGATTGCTAAATAATGCTGTCGCTTATCCTCTGGGAGGTCAATGTTTTTCAAAGCTTTAGCAAAGCCATTAATAGAAGTTAGAGGTGACTGAATTTCATGCGATACATTCGAGATAAATTCTTGGCGCATTCTTTCCATCTCACCTAATTCAATCGCCATATGGTTGATGCCATGTATTAATTGACCAAATTGATCTTCGTCATCTGCTTTAAGATCTAATTTGACAGTAAAATCACCTTTAGCAATCCGACTCAATGCATCTACAATCGTATTCCAATAGTTCCGTTGTTTTTTTAGCCCAATTAAAAAGGTGATAATAACAGTGCAAGCAAAGAGAACAAAAACACCGACTACGGTCCATAATTGAAGCAAGAAACCTTGTGGATGCTTGCCTAACCAATCATAAAGCCAGGACGTTATGTGGTAGGAAATAAAAGCAAATACGATGCTAATGGTAAGAAGAAGCATTAAAATTAAAAATAGCTTTATACTATTTTTTAATCTTCTCATGAAACAAGTTCCAATCGATAGCCTAGGCCGCGAATTGTACGTATAACAAATCCACTTGTATCTTGTGGGAAGCGTTGACGAAGTCTTTTAATGTGAACATCGACTGTACGTTCATCACCTTCATAGTCGTATCCCCAAATATCTTCGATTAACTGTTCACGGGAAAAAGTTTTTCCAGCATAGCTTGCTAATGTAAATAATAGTTCAAATTCCTTTAAACGAAGTGTTAAAGATTTGCCGTTATACAAAACCTCATGTGTATTACGATTTAACTTAATATTGCCAGCCTCCACAAGTTGAGAAAGGGAAATTTGGTACCTTTTAAGTATTGATTTCACACGAACGATCAGCTCTGCTGGTTCAAATGGTTTAACAAGATAATCATCTGTTCCAAGATTAAAACCTTTTACCTTTTGTGAAGTTTCTCCCTTTGCGGTTAACATTAAAATCGGTAGATTATCATTAAATGAACGTATTTCTTCGCATAATTCCCAGCCATCCATATTTGGCATCATAATATCCATGATAATCATATCCACCTTATCAGAATCTAATTTGGACAGTGCATCTACACCATCCGTAGCTTCAATTACTTCTAAACCTTCATTTTGTAAAAATATTTTTACCAATTCTCGAATATGGGCGTCATCATCTACAACTAATAATTTTGTCATGCTTACAAATCCCTTCATTATTCTTCTTTAATACGTAATTGTTGTTTGGCAAACTCTCGGTACATATCATGCGTCTCAAATAAAGTCTCATGTGTGCCACTGCCTGTAATATGTCCTTTCTCTACAAAAAGGATTTGGTCTGCATCTACTACTGTTGAAAGGCGGTGTGCAATGACAAGCGTTGTTCTACCTCGCATTAAATTATCTAATGCTTTTTGAACATAGATTTCCGAGTTGCTATCTAAACTAGATGTTGCTTCATCTAGCATTAATATTTGAGGGTCGCGTAAAAGTGCTCTGGCGATTGAAATTCGTTGTCGTTGACCGCCAGAAAGCTTAATGCCTCGTTCTCCAACTTCTGTATCGAATTGTTCTGGTAGTTCATTAATAAATTGATCGGCATAAGCCATTTTAGCAACTCTTTCAAGCTCTTCATCCTGTACTACTCTGTCAATACCGTAGCAAATATTTTCGCGAATCGTACCTGACAGCAGTGCACTCTCTTGAGCAACATAGCCGATTTGGCTTCTCCAAGAATGTAGGGAGTACGTGTTGATAGGGGTTTCTCCGAGTGTAATATTTCCGTTAGTAGGTTGATAATATCTTTCTAACAGAGAAAATGTTGTAGTTTTTCCTCCACCACTAGGTCCCACGATGGCCGTAACTTTACCAGGTTCAATAGTAAAATTAATATTCGATAAAATCAGTTCTTCTCCATAAGCAAAGTCAACATTTTTTACATAAATCGGCTGATTTACTTTTTCTAATGTTTTTCCTTCGAAAATATGCTCTTCTTCATGCTCAAGTAAAGCACTGATTCGCTCTGTAGCACCCATTGCTTTTTGAAGCTGTGTAAAGAACATCGTTAATTGGGTCATCGGCATAATAATTTGGATTAAATATAAAATAAATGCTACCATGTCGCCAGCTGTAAGTTCTCCTGAAGAAACTCGTACACCACCATAACCAATAATAGCTACAAGGACTGACATTAATACAAACGAAATTAGTGGTGAAATAAGTGCATGGATTCTAGCTTCTTTTAAGCCAAACGTAAAGAGGTTTGTAATTCCTTTTTTGCCACGCTCATATTCAATATTCTCGGCGTTTGAAGCTTTTACTAATCGTGTTTCAGGTAAAACTTGATTGAGCACGGACGTAAATTTTGCCGTCTCATCTTGCATTCCTTTTGAAATGACAAACATACGTCTTCCTAGAAGCATTAAAATTACCATAGCAAGTGGAACAGCAATCAGCATCACTAATGTCATTTTCCAATCTAAGATTAATAGAATGATGATGGAGCCAATAATGGAAATAACACCAGATAAACAGTTTGCAAGGTGTTCGGTAATGAGCTCCTTAACGACAGCTGTGTCATTCGTAACACGACTTAATGTTTCACCTGTATCGTTCTCATCATAATAAGGAATTGGTAAATGAAGAAGCTTTCTCCAAAGTTGATCGCGTAATTTCGCGACAACATGATGTCCAACACGATTTAAATAATAGATGGAAAGTCCACTCGCAATAGCTTGCGCGATAAAAGCAATGCCTAATACAATAATTTGCCAATAATCAAGTGATTCTAATGAAAAGCCATCGACTAATTTTTTTGTAAATAACGGTACGATAAAGCCAACGCCTGTAGTCGCTAAGCTCATAATTAATGAAATAATTAAAAGCCACATTGGTGGCTCAGCCTGTTTGACTAAGCGAACAAAGCGTCGCCAATCCTTCGTTTTAGTAGTATCTTTTAATGTCTCTTGCAACGTTAAAATCCTCCTTAATTTTCATCAACAATAAAATATTAATCTTTTATGTATCTAACTATAGCATGTCTTTATGAACTGAATATGAAATGAGGTGGGATAATAAGGAAAAAAGGTTACTCGAAATTCTGAGTAACCTTTTGTGTGTTCATGATGTACTTATTCAAGAGCATATTAAAACACTCATTTTTTTAAACTATTAACCAGTAAAATCCTCCTTATAGTTACTAAGAAATAAAAGCAATATTCATCCCACATTAACACCCCTTAAATGATAAGGTGTCATTTTATTTGTTGGTGCTTCTGATTACCAATTTTAATCTGAATGAGGATCATGGCAATGACGATGACCAACATCCCAATAATTGCGGCTGTAAAACTGCCTGTATAATCTCGGACAAAACCAACGAAAAATGGGCCAAGTGCGGCAAAAACGAAGCCAACCGATTGAGTCATAGCTGCCAAAATACTTGCTTCCTTAATGTTTTTGGCTTCATCAATTGGTAATGTTAATCCTAATGAGAATAAGCCACCTGCACCTATGCCAATGAAAAGACTACTGAGCCAAGGGTTAACGGAAAATAGTAGCATGGATAGACCGATTAATTCTAACAATGAACAACCCACTAACCATACAGCTCTATGCTGAAAACGATTATTTAAAATCGGTACTAAAAAAGTTGCAGGCATTTGGGCAACCGTTAATAGTGTCAACATCATGCCAGCCTGTTGTTTACTATAGCCCATATCTTCTACTATAGGTGGCAACCAGGCCATGATTGTATAAAACATGAAAGCCATTAAGCCAAAAAAAGCAGTTAATAACCAAGCTTTTTGATCTGTAAAAAGTTTCTTTAAATTATTATCAAAACCTGAAGCGTCTGAGCCAGTGTTAGTGAATGGCTTTTTCTCAATTGGTTTCCACCAAAAGAAAACAGCGATGACAGCTAGAATAGCCCAAGATGCAGCAGAAGTTTGCCATGTATGAAAAAGGGCGCTTAAAGGTAAGGCAAGCCCTGAGCCAAGTGAAGCTCCTACAACTAATGCTAACGAATAAATACCAACAACACGAGAAGGATTCGTGAAATTTTGTTTAATAAAGCCTGATAGTAATGGCCCTGCTATAGCGATGCCAATACCAGCAAGAAAGGCTGTTAGTAGCATCACCCATACAGAGTTGGCAAAAAACCTTGCAGCTGTTGCCAGCCCAATAAGAATAAGTGAGTAAGCAATGGCTCGTTCGATGCTAAAACGATTGGCAAGTTTTATTGCAAATGGTGCAAATAAGCCCATACATAGTACCGCTAGTGATGTTAATAAACTTGCAGTAGCGGCGCTTATTTGTAATGACTCTCGTATGGTTCCTAACAAAGGCGAAACGGAAGTTATCACGGGTCTTAGATTAAGGGAAGCTAAAATAATAGCGATAATTGGTAGAATCGTTCGTTTTACATTCATTCTCTTTCAACTCCATCTATAGCTAATAATAATTACAAATTGAAGTCTATAACAATACAAATGATTGAACAATACTATTATTACTATTATGATGATAGTTACAAACTATGATAGGTAGTGATATATTGGAAATTCGTCATCTTCATTATTTTATGGCTGTTTGTGAGGAGTTACATTTTACAAAAGCAGCTGAAAAACTAGGTATTTCCCAGCCGACTCTAAGTCAACAAATTCGTGTACTTGAAGACGAGGTTGGTATGCCGCTGTTTGATCGGATTGGCAAAAAAATTGTACTCACTGAGGCAGGCTCAATGCTATTAAGTTATGGAACAGAAATATTAGATACATTGCAAAATGTCAAAGACGCCATTAAGGATTTACAGGATATGAAAAGTGGTCATATAAGAATAGGAATTATGCCATCTGATCTAGACTATCGAATTACACAGCTTGTCATCGATTTTCACCAAAAGTTTCCTAAAGTTAAATTAAAGATTATGTCGTCCATCGAAATTGTGCGACAAGTTCTTGAAAATGAAGTTGATATTGGCATTGGCATTAACGTCCTCCCAAACGACCGACTCGTTACGATTCCTTTATGTAGGGAGCAGTACGTGCTAACTGTATCGAAGGAGCATCCAATGGCAAATCGAGAAAGCATAGACATAGTAGAGTTGAAAAATCTACCAGTGATAATGTACCCAGAAGGTTTTTTTGGGCGTGAAATTGTGGAGGACACTGTAAAAAAACATGGTTTTCAATTAAATTCTGTGCTAGAGACATCTTCAGTTACGTCGATTATTAATCTTGTTAAAGCGAATATAGGTGCAACTGTACAGCCCTATCCTTTAATAATAGAGATGAATGATCCTACCTTGCATATCATACACATTCAGGACGACGCACCAAGCCGTAGTTTGTCGATTATTTATCGAGTAGATCGTTATGTAAGTCAAGCAACAAAAGCTTTAATTGAACAAATTGAAGTTTATTTCCAAGGCTAGTCCGAAAGTGGGCTGGCTTTTTCTATTGTTTTAAATAGTGAATGCTCTAGGAAAATGAAAAATAAAATTCAAAAAAGGTGTTCCTTTTTTTGGATAGGTACCATATAATATCCATAAACCGACAGTCGGTCTAATAACATAAACATCTCTTGCTTTTTGTAAAATAGTCACCATGTTGACATTTTAAAAGTCGTTTTGTGTTATTTAGTAAACATGGTGACTAAATAGGGAGGTGTTACATATGGATTTAAATAAATTATTAAAAGAATTGCATTTCATGCAGCAAAGTTATGCGACATTGTTTTCAGTTGTCAAGAAAGTTCAAATAAAAGGAGATGAATATTTAGGGATATTAACTTCGAGACAGCATATGGCTCTTAATGCCATTGCCCATTTATAAGTAGAAAATACAACACTCGTAAATATCGCTAAAAAGCTTGGTACAACTAAGCAGACTGCGAATAAGTTAATAACGAGTCTTGCGAAAAAAGGATATGTCCAAACGATACCAAGTAAATTAGATAAACGATCAATCAATGTTGAGATTACTCCAGAGGGAAAAATAGCATTAATTACTTGTTCGGAGAAGTCTACTTACTTTTTAGCAGATATCTTTAAAGACTTTACAACTGAGGAAATCGAAACATTGTGGAAGCTATTGCAAAAACTTTATCGTTTTGATGGTGAGGAACTAGATGGGTATGAAGAAACGGTAAATATGTAGGTAGAGGAACCAGAACAGATTTCGGACTTCCAAGAGAGATTTTTAACAGAGTTATTAAAAAGACGATATGGAGATGAAGAACGCCATGATTAAAGCAGATACATCTTTTTTTATCCTCAAAAAGCAAAAGATATTGAGCAGAAGTTAAAAGAAAAAGTGTTTCTTATGAAACGTAAAATAAAGAAATCTGCGTATGAGGTAAAGGGGAAATTTTGTCGGAGTTCAAAAATTAGTCGTACTGGAAATTATGTATCCATTATCGTGGGGTTCTTATTGCTAATACCGTCTTGGAGTGCGCAAATTGACTGGCTCATTTGGTTAAGTACTATTAGTATTTTTAGTAATGTCTTTCTTCTTATAATACAAAAATATTTTGCCCTTTCAAAAGGGGCATGAATGTTAAAGAAAGGGGTCTAATGAATGGAATCACAGATTAAAAGAAAAGGCTTTTCAAAAGACTTTAACCTGATGGTGATTGGGCAAATTATTTCTATTTTAGGTTCTGCGCTTTTAAGGTTTGCCTTATCACTTTATGTACTAGATATTACAGGACGCGCAGATCTTTTTGCAGTATTGTTTGCGATATCGAGCGTTCCAATATTACTAGCACCGCTTGGAGGAGCCATTGCTGACAGGTTCAATCGACGCAACATAATGGTGATTTTCGATTTTACGAGTAGCATAATTGTGTTTGTTTTCTTTGCAATGCTAGCATTTGGTAATAGTTCCGTTTTGCTTATTGGTGTTGTGATGGTACTGCTATCCCTTGTTAGTGCTATGTATGCACCTGCAGTGATGGCCAGTATTCCGGTTCTTGTAGAAGAGGAAAAACTTGAGCAAGCTAATGGAATTGTTAATGGTATTCAAGCGTTGTCTAATGTAGCTGCTCCTGTATTAGGTGGAATACTATACGGTTTGATTGGCTTAAAAGTGCTAGTTGTAGTGAGTGGTGTGTTCTTTTTCCTTTCGGCCATATTAGAGATGTTTATTCACATCCCATTCATGCAACGAGAGCAAAACGGTCATATTATTCCGACGCTGGTAAATGATTTGAAAGAGGGCTTTAGTTATGTTGTGAAGCAATCTTTTATCTTCAAATGTATGATTTTAGCGGCATTATTAAATTTATTATTAACACCGCTGTTTGTCGTAGGCGTACCGATTATTCTCCGTGTTACAATGCAAAGTAGTAATACATTGTACGGAGTAGGGATGGGGTTAATCGATTTTGCTACGATCTTAGGAGCTTTATCTATGGGGTACTTTGCAAAAAAAATGGGTATCACTAATTTGTATTGTTGGATTTTCATTACTGCTTTATTGATTGTCCCGATGGCTATAGCGGTTACGCCTATGCTGCTGAATATAGGCTATTATCTATCTTATATTTTATTTGTTTTGAGCGCACTTTTAATCGCCATGATTATGACAATCATCTCCATTTATGTTATTACGCTTGTACAAAAAGAAACACCTAATGAAAACTTAGGGAAGGTCATGGCTATTATCATTGCCGTTTCACAATGTATGGCACCAATTGGGCAAATAGTGTATGGCTTATTATTCGAAGCATTTAGTGTTAAAGTCTACATTCCTACTTTAATGATATGTATTGCCATGGTAGTGATGGCAATTGCCACAAAGAGTATTTTACGATTTGAAAGGAGCGAGGCAGCAAATTGATTCTCGCTATCCACTTTTTCTCTGAGATTTTTAGTATGTGTATAGAAAGTCCTTTACAGGCAAGTTTCTGGCGCAACCATATTTTTGAATAATAATAAGGTGGTTGTTTTCTAATAGATTGTTGCTATTCTATTCTCTATTATTGGGGCATTAATTGGACTTTTTATTATGAAGGAACAAATTGGTATGCCAGCAATGATCGGTTTACTCATGCTAATTGGAATAGTCGTAACGAAGGCTATGGTTTTAGTTGATAAGGTGGAGCAATTTGAAAGATGTGGAATGACCAAGCAAAAAAAAAACTTTAAATGAAGCGGGGATCGTACGTATTCGCCCAATATTGATGACAGCAATTGCAACAATGGATGCATGAATCCCGATGGCTATTTCGAATGAAACTGGGATGATATCAAAGTCTCTTTCTGTTGTTGCTAATGGTGGGCTATCTACTTCTACATTTTTAACGTTATTTATCGTACCTACTCTATAAAAATAAAAAACCACAGGAAATCAAATTTATAAACCTTGATTTCCTGCGGTTTTATTTTATACGATTATTAGTAAAACAATTAGTTTTAGACTTATGTCTCCGTTTTAGAATTCCAGCATTAAAACCATCTTCTCCGATGCCTAGGTGATATTCTTTGTTGTGTTTGGAACTTAGCAGACGAGTGGGTTGGCTGAGGGATACTTTCAATATCAGAAACTTTATGATGTTCTGAGTGTTCTACTTTTGAAAAAATGATATTTTGAGTATTGTTCAAAAATGGTTTAGATAGCTGATTATATTCCACATTGTTTTCTGAATAAGCTGTTTTAGTAGGGCGGGTGATGTTTTGGGCACTAGTTAAGAGAGGAATAGTTTGCGGAATATATTCTATTTCATCTTCTAAATAAGTTGTTTGCGCAGAAGCATGTGCGTATTCTACTATTTCTTCTGTCGGAGTGATGTTTTGAATAGAATTAAGGAGCGGTACAGTGTGCTCATTATTGCCTGTTATAATAGTAGAGTCACCATGATTCTGTTTTGGCGAATGCTCAATTTCATGGTGCTCAATTTCAGTATGTTGCTCTTGCATGGGGGGAACCTCCTTCATGACGAGTATTGGTCGCATCATGTCATGGTCTTCGTGCTCTAGGAAATGGCAATGCCAAATGTAATGACCGACATGATCTTTCCAATGCATAATAATTTTCGTAACCTTCCCAGCTTCCGCTTTTACAGTATCCTTCCAACCTTGCTCATAGATATGCGGATTTTCAGGGGGACCTGTAAATTCCAGTCTGTCTTCTCTTTGATAGAGCTCTATATTGAATGGGCGTCGTTCGAGTATTTTGAATTGAATTAAATGAAGATGGATAGGGTGATCAAACGGTGTAGCATTAATGAAATTCCATATCTCTATACTATCTAGTGTAGGTTTTTCAGTTACAGGGTCATGATACATTCGGTTATTTAATAATAACATAGGTCGACCAAAATCATCTGTCGTGGCGGATAATAGTAAATGTCTTTCAGTATTTGCTTTGTGGTGTTGTAAATCCATTGATACTGCGAGTCTTTCAGGAATTTCACTAGTATCTTCACACTTAAGAGGAAGACACACTTTAAATTGCATGATGACTTTTGTATGTTCATCGAGGAAATCTTCATCAGAATTGATTAACGTTATATCCTGACCCTCAAATTTTGAAAAATCAACGATAACATCTGTTCGTTCTGCCGGCAATAACTCAACAGAGTGAATTTCTTGAGGAGCTGTTAAAAACCCTCCATCTGTTCCGATTTGTATCATAGGCTCATCATTTGAAAGGCTAATGACATAACCTCTTCTATTAGAACCGTTGAGAAAACGAAATCTATATTTACGAGGTTCGACATTTAAATATGGCCAGACCTTCCCATTTACAACGATGGTATTACCAACAAAGCCAGGTGTAATAGATGGATGAACAGGAACTGGGAATGGTGGTTCATCAGGATAGAAAAGTGAGCCATCTTCATTAAACGATTTATCTTGTATTAAGATGGGATACTCATAGTCACCACAAGGTAGGTTAATACGCTCTTCAAGTGTATCCCGTAGTAAATAAAAACCTGCTAAACCCGCATACACATTTAAACGGGTGAGCGCCATTGCGTGATCATGATACCACAGTGTTGTGCCGGGTTGATGATTGGTATATTCATGTATTTCTTTTCTAAAATTTGGACCTGTTTGTGCATATTCACGTGTATACCATGCCTCGGGATGACCGTCACTCTCCCAATCTACATTTGCGCCATGTAAATGTGTAACAGTTCTTACTTCTTGTGAATCGTTTGCCGTATGAAGTGTAAAATCGATTGGTAAAAAGTGTTCTGAGGGCAATTTGTTTTGATAGCGAACATAAATACTTTTGTCTTTTTTGGCTTCAATAGTTGGTCCGGGATAAAGCCCGTTATAGCCCCATATAATTGATTTTGGGAAATCTCTGTGGAAACAATGCTCTGCTTGCATCATTTTAAGTTCATAATAATCTTTTCTTTGTGGCCCCTTATAGTATTTTGGTTTAGCGGTAACTGGTTTTGGCAGCTCATCCACAAATTTTAGTATTGTTGCTGGATCTGTTGGATTGACTTCTTTAGTCAAAACATCACGTCCCTTTTTTTATTCTTAAAATTGCTAATTACCTCATCATATGGGTAAAAATAATGGGCGCCTAGGACAATAATGGAGATAATGTACGAATATAAAAATACAAATATTTAAGCATCTACAGGAGTGCGATATTCCAAGCAAACAAGGGTGTTTGAGCAAGAAAAAAACATTTCAATAAAAAAATCCAGTTGAGCAAGTACATTGATTTCTGTTAGGCACTAAAAATGATGGTCATGGTGTTTAGGGAAAACTTTAATGCCTAATTGCGATGGTGAATAGGAATTTTTACATGAAAAAGGTTACCTTTTTTTAAGGCTGAACGAAAAAGAGAAAAATTGCTACCCGAATCATTTGAAAACGGTATGTTATCAACGTACAATATATGAAATTAAGAAACACGACAGCACAAAATTGTTGTATAATGTTGTGGTATGAGGAAAGAAAGCAGGTTGACAAAAATGGAAAGCAAAATGAATGTATACGCAGTTATAAACATGCAAAAGCATCAGGCATTCGTGTTAAAGAATAAGCTAGATGTGAAACATAAGGTGAATATATGAAAAACTGGTTGATTTTCATTTCTGTCTTTATGGTTTCGTTGTCACTTGTCATTAGTATTTTAGTACTCTGGAAAGCCGAGGCTCCATTCGATTCAATTGAAGAACAGGCTGAACAGTTGGCACTTGATGCCAAAGCCCTCGCAATTGTCTCGGAGTCCTACACATATAATGGCAAACATTCGTATGTCACTGTGTTCGGGGTAGATGAATATGGTGATAAAAAAGCTGTCTTTGTTCCAACGAATCTAAAAGCTGATTCGATTAAGGATGTATATTTAAAAGATGGTATTACGGAAAAGGAAGCATTATCGGTTTTAAAAAAGGAAGGAAATGTACAAAAAGTCCTCAATGTGAAATTAGGCTATGAGGAGCCAGGTGCTGTTTGGGAAATTTCATACCTAAACGATCAGGATAAGCTCAACTATGTCTATATTATGTTTAAGGACGGCGACTGGTGGAAGCGCATTACGAATTTATAAGAGGAGTAGATCCCGTATGAAAAATTTATTAGCAAACCGTGTAAAAACTTTAACACCATCTTCAACTTTAGCCATTACTGCTAAAGCGAAGGAGTTAAAAGAGCAAGGTATTGATGTTATTGGCCTAGGCGCTGGTGAACCAGACTTCAACACGCCGCAAAATATTTTAAATGCTGCCATTGACTCGATGGAAAAAGGCTTAACAAAATATACACCTGCTGGCGGTCTTCCGGTACTAAAGAAAGCTATTATCGATAAACTTCAACGCGACAACAATCTTACATACAAGCCGAATGAAGTAATTGTAGGTGTTGGGGCAAAACATATTCTTTACACTTTATTCCAAGTTATTTTAAACGAGGGCGATGAAGTTATTATTCCGATTCCTTATTGGGTATCTTATCCAGAGCAAGTTAAATTAGCAGGCGGTGTACCAGTTTATGTGGAAGGCACACGTGAGCAAGGCTATAAAATTACTGCTGATCAATTAAGAGCTGCTGTGACAGATAAAACAAAAGCAGTGATTATAAATTCTCCTAGCAATCCAACAGGTATGATTTATTCCCGCGAAGAGCTAGCTGAAATTGCTGCAGTTGCAGAAGAAAAAGATATTTTAATCGTGTCAGATGAAATTTATGAAAAGCTTGTATACAATGGTATTGAGCATTTTTCAATTGCACAGCTATCTGATGCAGTGAAAGCACGTACAATCGTTGTAAATGGTGTTGCCAAATCTCACTCTATGACAGGCTGGCGTATCGGGTATGCTGCAGGGGATGCGGACATTATTAAACCAATGACTGACCTTGCATCACACTCTACTTCGAATGCAACAACAACTGCACAATATGCAACAGTGGAAGCTTATAATGGATCACAAGACGCTGTAGAAGAAATGCGTCAAGCATTCGAAGCACGTCTTGAAAAAATCTATCCACAGTTAAGTGCAATTCCTGGCTTCAACGTATTAAAACCACAAGGTGCATTCTACTTATTACCAGATGTAGCCGAAGCTATGGCTCATACTGGCTATGATTCTGTAGATGCATTCGCTGCGGATATATTAACAGAAGCGAACGTAGCAGTGATCCCAGGTTCTGGCTTTGGTGCACCAACTACAATGCGATTATCTTATGCTACATCTTTAGACTTATTAGAAGAGGCAGTCCGTCGAATTGATACATTTGTAAAATCAAAATGGCAAGACTAATCCTTTTAACCAATTTTGGAGGATTTCTATGAAAAAAATTATGATTCAAGATATGCCAAAGCATATCGGCGAAACAATCAAGCTAGGTGCTTGGTTATCTAACAAACGTTCAAGTGGTAAAATTGCCTTTTTACAATTACGTGATGGTTCTGGCTTTGTACAGGGCGTTGTTGTAAAAGAAGAAGTAGGCGAAGAAATTTTTGCAATTGCAAAAGGTATGTCTCAAGAAACTTCTATGTACATTACAGGTGAGGTTAAAGCAGATGAGCGTTCAAGCTTTGGTTGTGAGCTTGTTGTAACTGGTATTGAAGTGCTACATGCTGCAACTGATTTTCCGATTACGCCAAAAGAGCACGGTCCTGAGTTTTTAATGGATAACCGTCACTTATGGTTACGTTCTCGTAAGCAACATGCGATCATGAAAATCCGTAATGAAATTATTCGCGCAACTTATGAGTTCCTTAACAACAAAGGCTTTACAAAAATGGATCCACCAATTTTAACTGGTTCAGCACCTGAAGGTACTTCTGAGCTATTCCATACAAAATATTTTGATGAAGATGCATTCCTTTCTCAATCTGGTCAGCTTTACTTGGAAGCGGCTGCGATGGCTTTAGGTAAAGTATTCTCATTCGGTCCAACATTCCGTGCTGAAAAATCTAAAACACGCCGTCACTTAATCGAGTTTTGGATGATTGAGCTGGAAATGGCGTTTGCTGAATTTGAAGAAAACTTAGAAGTACAAGAACAATACGTGGAGCATATTGTGCAATCCGTTCTGGCAAATTGCAAATTAGATTTAGAGCGACTTGGTCGTGATACATCTAAACTTGAAAATATTAAAGCGCCATTCCCGCGTATTTCTTATGACGATGCTATAAAATTATTGCATGAACAAGGATTTGATGATATTAAATGGGGCGATGATTTCGGTGCACCACATGAAACGGCAATTGCTAATTCATTTGACAAACCTGTATTCATTACTTGCTACCCAGTAGGCATTAAACCATTCTACATGCAACCACATCCTGACCGAGATGATGTAGTATTATGTGCAGATTTAATTGCACCTGAAGGTTATGGTGAAATCATTGGTGGTTCTGAGCGTATCCATGACTTTGATTTATTACAATCTCGTCTTGAAGAACATCATTTATCTTTAGACGCTTATGCATGGTATTTAGAGTTACGTAAACAAGGTTCTGTACCACATTCAGGCTTCGGTCTAGGATTAGAACGTACAGTAGCATGGATTTCTGGCACTGAGCACATTCGTGAAACAATCCCATTCCCACGTTTACTAAACCGCTTATATCCATAAGTTATAACTAGTTTGTTTTAGGTTTTGAAGTGTAAAATTAAAAAAAGTCGCGTAGTGATATGTCTACGCGGCTTTTCTACTTACGATGGAAAAGGAGTCAAGTATCATATGAGCGCAAATAATAATCGACTCCGTACATGGACTGAGCAGAGAATGATTCAAATTCCTCAGCTTTTTTTTCAGTTTTATAAGGAGTTAAAAATTGAGGATGATGAGGCATTGATTGTTATGCATTTACTTGCATTCTACACGGAGGGTAATGATTTTCCAACGCCTAATGATCTAATGAATCGTCTAACAATGCCTAGCAGTGATATTACTTCACATCTACAGCGATTAATGCAAAAGGGTTTCCTTGAAATAACAAGTGACGTCGACGCAAATGGCAAACTATATGAAAAATACTCGGTATATCCACTTTGGGAGCGCATTATGCAGATTATTGAAATGAAGGAACAGCAAAAATCAGCAGCATCACTCCGACAAGAAGAGGGTGAGATTTTCCGATTATTTGAAGAGGAAATGGGACGTCTTTTATCTCCTTTAGAACTAGAAAAAATAGGGTCTTGGTTAGATGACGATAAGCATAGTCCCGCGCTTATTAAAGAGGCGTTGAAAGAGGCTGTATTTGCTGGCAAACTAAGTATTCGTTATATTGATCGAATACTACTGGAGTGGAAGAAGAAAAATATTACGACACCACAGGCTGCGCAGAAACAAAGCGAGCAGTTCCGTGAAAAGCAAACATTTAACAGACCGTCAGTTCGTACAATGCAGCAAGAACCGCAGTCGACAAATAAAGTACCATTTTATAATTGGTTAGAAGAAAGAGAATAGGGGGGCTTCCGACATGTTAACAAAAAAACAATGGGAACATTGTTTAGCGGAAATGGATCGTATGTTCCCTGATGCACATTGTGAGCTGGTGCATGACAATCCGTTTGAACTTACTATTGCCACGCTATTATCTGCACAGTGTACGGATGTACTTGTAAACAAAGTTACGAAAACATTGTTTCAAAAATATAAAAAGCCTGAAGATTATTTAGCTGTATCTTTAGAGGAGCTGCAACAGGATATTCGCTCCATCGGCTTGTATCGAAATAAGGCGAAGAACATTCAAGCATTATGTCAACGACTATTAGAGGAATACGGGGGAGAAATACCAGCAAGTCGTGAAGCACTAGTTACGTTACCGGGTGTTGGTCGTAAGACGGCTAATGTCGTGTTGTCTGTAGCTTTTGATATTCCTGCACTTGCAGTGGATACACATGTAGAGCGCGTGTCTAAAAGATTAGGGCTTTGTCGCTGGAAGGATTCAGTATTAGAAGTAGAAGAAACAATTATGAAAAAAACACCGATGGACAAGTGGTCGAAAACACATCATCAGCTAATTTTCTTCGGTCGTTACCATTGTAAGGCTCAAAATCCTGGCTGTCATACATGCCCTTTATTTGATGATTGTAGAGAAGGGCAAAAGCGTTTGAAAAAAGGGCTGGTGAAGGAATCGTGAATGTAGAGGCAATCGCAAAAGAAATAATAGATGCTTGGTTTGCAGAATGGATGGAATTTGAAGCCAATATCCATGCGGCACATGATGCAAGGAATGGTGAAGCAAAAGGATTGATGGAAGAGGCCATTGTATTATTTGAGCGTTTAGTGCAGGAAGCAGGGGATGAAGTATTACCCATAAACGGTGTGGAACGACTAAACTTTATAAAAGCAAAGCCTAGCCAATATGCTTGTTATCGTCAGCTTGATGAATTATTTAAGGAAACAAAAAAACGAGCTGCGCGACTACGTTTGCAAGCTACAAAAAAGTAATACAGATCGATAATCTCAGGAATCAAAAAAAGTAGAGTAGCGTTAAGCTACTCTACTTTTTTTATTCAGTACTACCGGTACCATCATCCGGAGCGGTTGGGTCAGTTGGCGTTGTTGGTGGCTGGCTACCATTATTGTTGCCATTGTTACCTGGCGCGGTGCCGCCATTTCCTGCATTGCCGTTGTTACCATTGTCACCTGCATTACCGTTGCCATTTCCATTACCGTTGCCGTTGTTACCATTGTTATCATTTCCGTTACCATTGTGGTTACCGTTGCCCTCGGTATTGCCATTTTCGTCCGGTTCCGTTGGTTCCTCAACATCAGGTTCCTCAGGAGTATCTGGCTCTTTATCTTCTTCAGCCGTACCTGTTACTTGGAAAGTAGTTTTCCCTGGTTTACTGCGTGTACCATCTACAACTGCTACGACAGAAATCGTGTAGTTGCCATCTTCTAATTTGTTGCTAACAGTTAAACCTTTGCTATCCGTTGTACCAAGAGGAATAGTCTCTCCACCTTCTTTTTTAGCGGATACTTCGAAGGTTGTTGGGAGCGGTTCATTTGAATCCGGATTAAGCATTGCATCATGCTCCCAAGAAATATTAATAGATTGACCTTCTAAATCTAGGCTTGCACTTACATTGTAAGGTGTAGAAAGCTCTGGTGCAGCGTATTCATTTGAAACTTCATTAGGCTCTGAGCCACGTACAAAAAGTTCTGTTCGACGTAACTCATTCGGAGTAAAACTACTTGCTAATTTAAGTGGCTTTGATCCTACTTCAATTGTAGCTTCAACAACTGAATTTGGCTTTTTGAAACGTGGTGTTTCACCGTTCTTCGAAATATCTTGCATAATTTGTTTAAATAAAGTTTGTGGTAAACGACGCTCATCCCAAGTTGTAATTGGATCAAAGTGTTCTTCATAACCACTCCAAATAGCGATTGAATAGTTTGTAGTGTACCCAGCAAACCATGCATCCGGTACACTTGTATCCGGTAATTTATGCTTGCTAAAATCAGCAGCTGCGTAGTTTGTTGTACCTGTTTTACCTGCGATATCTAATCCAGGTACATTGGCGTAAGTACCTGATGCATCTGGCTTATTGCCGACAACATCACGTAACATATCTGTCACCATATAAGCTGTATAATCGCTCATTGCTACATTAGACTCAGGTGTGTAGTCTTTTGTTGTTTTACCGTCACGGTAAACGATTTTTGTAATTGAATAAGGATCAGTGTAAACACCATTATTTCCAAATGCTGCAAAGGAAGCAGCCATTTGCGTAGGAGACATCGTAATATCCCCACCACCGATCGCATCAGATTCATAAATATTTTTAGCATTAATACCTAAACGACCAATAAATTCTTTTGCTTTATCAATACCAACTTCTTGTAATGCTTTAACAGCTGGAACGTTACGTGAAGCATATAAAGCTTTACGTGCTGTTATGGCACCCATATATTTATTATCCCAGTTTGTAATTGTTTGACGCGTATTAGTGTAGGTCATTGGTTCGTCCACAAGTGTTTGACCTGTCGACCATTTTAAATTTTCGATTGCTGGACCATAATCTATTAATGGTTTCATTGTTGAGCCGGGTTGATGATGTAAGTCATATGCATAGTTCCAACCACGTTCAGCCCCATATTTGCGTCCGCCACCGATTGCTTGAATTTGACCAGTTTTTGTATCAACGACAGAAATACCCGATTGGATTTTTTCTGTTGGGAAGTTACTGTCATCATTCATAATGTTTTCAACAATTTGCTGAGCATCCGGATCAAGTGTTGTGTAAACTTTAATACCTTCTGCCATTGCACTACCATCACCGTTATCCTCTAGTTCATTAATAACGACATCAAGGAAGGCATCGTATTTAGAGCCAGCAAATTTTTGGCGTGTCGCATCGTCAGCTAGACCAGCCTGAACGTTTACTTTCTTTGCTTCTTCCATCTCGGCTTTTGTAATTTTTTTATGTTGATACATTAATCCAAGAACGGTATTACGGCGTTTTTCCGCAAGTTCAGGGTTTTTTAATGGATTGTAAGCATTTGGGCGCTGTACTAAACCTGCAAGTAATGCTTCTTCAGCTAAATCTAAATCTTTTAGTTCTTTCCCATAGAAATATTGGGCTGCTGTTCCGAAGCCATAAACACGACCTGACATAAGCATTTTGTTAAAGTACATTTCAAAAATTTCTTCTTTTGAATATTTACGTTCTAATTGGTAGGCTAGCCAAGCTTCTTGTGCTTTACGTTTTAATTTTTTCTCATTTTGTAAAAATGAGTTTTTAACAACTTGCTGTGTTAATGTAGAGGCCCCTTGTGCCCCGAAGCCATCACGGAAGTTAGCGAGTATTGCTCCGCCAAGGCGATAAAAATCCATACCACCGTGTTCGAAAAAGCGTACATCTTCCGTTGCAAGGATTGCGTTAACCATATCCTTAGGTATATCTTCATATTTTACATATTTACGGTTTTCTGCACCAATTGTGGCAAATAATTCACCGTTTTTATCATAGAACTCAGAAGAAACGGGGTCCTTCAGTAAGTTTTCATCTAATTCAGGTGCGGTACTTGCGTAATAGGCGAATAACCCAGCACCACCTATAAAACATGCAGCCATAATTGCTACAAGTGTTAGCGTAATGCGCTTAAACCATTTTTTCTTCGATGGTTTCGGAGCGCTTTTTTTATTTTTTTGAGCGAGAGCTTTTTGATGCTCACCGCGTGTTGGACGACGTTCAGTCATTCTACTATCTCCTCACTTTCAGAACCATGACTTTGTGCTTCAATGAGCTGTTGGATAATCGGTAAATAATCGATACGTGGATAATAGCTTGTAGGAATTTCAAAAGCTTCCTTTTCTATAATTGAAAAGGGAATCGATTTACGTTCACCGTTTTCCATCGCTAGCCAGGCCTTTTGTAAAACATCGTATGGCACGATAAAATATCGTTCAAAAGCCGAGAAACGAACGATAATAAAGGCCACACCATTTTGTTCCGTCACTTGCTGCATATGTGTCATTTGATGTAAGTGAATATTCTTTAGGGGAAAACTGGTCTTTGAAGCTGTTTCCTTTGCATCAAAATCAATATAACGCCCGTTCCAAACACCGTTGTAATCTGTTGTTGACGGTGTTCGAAAATAAGCCTCACGAATAACTGCAGCACTTCGTGATGGGTACTCTACTTTGACGATTTGCACGGGAACAGGTTTCTTATGAATGATAGCAAGTCGTCTTTTTACATAATAATCGTTTGCTTCATCAATTTCATCTTCTAGTGTTTTACCTCGATTACTAAAAGAAAAATCTTTTTCTTTCCCCTTTTTTACCGTTTTTTGAACAGTAGGAATGGGGGAATACAATTTCCCATTCGGATAACGAATTGTCATTTAGTTCACCCTCTATAATACTGCTATTATACAATAGTTTACCACGATTAAGTAGCAGTTCTCTACTTCCATTAATAGTATGATTGACGCTAGATTTTTTATAGTTAAATTTACCCGCAGATGATCAATCTTTGGGCAATTTTCGCCTCTTAAAGTCGAATAATAGCATGTAATTTAATTAGCTCTTTCACGCGAATCGTCAAAATAACTGATGGGATTTTCAAGACGTTTTATAGAAAATACGGTATCCCACGCTAGCTTCTCTACTTGATTCCAAGTGTCAAGACAAGGGAGTTTAATAGACTAGTTCAACTAAATTTTATCGAAATACTTCTTCTTTCAGCTAACTTACGCTTATTTTGTCACGCATGAAGGTAATTTTATACATACGAGGAATACATAAAATAAAGCAAAGGAGGCGTTATTTTGAACAAGTTAAAACAATTAGTTGCGCAGTTGGATCTGGTCAATCAATTACTGTTAACAAGAGTGTCTTTGGAAAACAATGCACAGAGTATGCATTTTTTTGAACAGCTTAAATCTGTTAGCCAGAAAGTAAGCTTAGCAGAAAAGAACTGGCAAGTAAAGAATGCTTGTTCGCCTATTAGTAGTGAAAAATGATAGACTTTGGTACACTTATCTCATATGCAGTGTACCTAACTCAATATGAGCATTTTTCATACAGTATTTGTCACTTAGAGTGATATGTTTGATTAGACATTTACTGAAACAGGGGACTCCTTGGTCAAAGATGTGAGTGGGACGAGGGCTAAAAAGCATACGTTTTGTGATAAAGGCTTCGGGACTGTGGAACGAAAATCAATCCCGCGTTATGGTAATGAGTCATAAATAAAGACTTCTATCTATTGTTGGGAGAAATTACTCATATAGCATAAATTATTTTGTAGACGAATTTTAAAATAGCAGGTTCGAAACTAGCTTATAATGAGATTATGCGTTTATATTAATGTAGTTCAATCTGTATTTTAAGTAGTACCAACCTAATGATAAAAATATATTTTAACGCTCATCGCCAAAAATTTTGCGAGACATTTTTTTATGTATGCCGTGTTATAAGGCTTGGAGCACCTATAGAGGAACAAAGTGTGACCAATACCCAAACGGCTTATCAAATGTCCTAAGCAAGTGCACAGTTGGAACGGAAATCCATCCATTTTGGTGATGAGTCTTAATTGAATAAGAAGAGGTGCGAATTTTGTTATTATTACAGCAAACTTCCAAATTAATAGATGAATGTGAAAAATGTGTTTCACGCTTCTGGCAAATGCGTGAGGAGGATCGTACTCCCGACTTTTTTGAGGAGGTTAAGCCACACGCAGATATCATTCACCAACTTTTAAAAGAATGGCAACAAGAGGCGAATGTGTGGATTCAAAAAAATCGACCAAAATATATGCATACACAACAAATTGCTTCAGCGGCAGAATCGATGGAGCAATTTGTTGTGCAATCCTTTTATAAAGAAACAAGTAAAAAGCGTTTTTTAGATGCGATTCATTCAACCTCGTATACGTTGGAAATTTTAGAACGGGTAGTGAAGGAGACACAATCAGATGTTATCGAAAAAAAGGACCATTAGTGAACTGTTAAGCGAGTGGAGATATGATGAGGAATTGAAGGAACGCATAGTACACTGGCAAACGCTTGAAGGGCGAGAGGCTAAATATGCACCTTTCCCTGCAAACTTACATCCTTCACTTGTAAAAGCTCTTCAATCAAGAGGAATTGAACAACTGTATACTCATCAACGTCAGGCATTTGATAACGCAATGGAAGGTGTTTCTTTTACTGCTGTAACACCAACTGCGTCTGGAAAATCATACTGCTACCATTTACCGGTACTTCAAAAAATAGTAGAAGATAAAAATTCACGCGCTATTTATTTATTTCCAACGAAAGCTTTAGCACAGGATCAAAAAAATGATTTGAATGAATTAATCGAACTAAGCGGTGAAGAAATATTAAGCTATACGTATGATGGGGATACTGCGCCAGGCATTCGTCAAAAAGTACGTAAGGCAGGGCATATTGTGATGACAAATCCGGATATGCTTCATTCGGGAATTTTGCCACATCATACGAAATGGGTTTCACTATTTGAAAATTTACAGTACATCGTCATTGATGAGTTGCATACATATAAAGGTGTGTTTGGCTCACATGTTGCGCATGTTATTCGAAGGTTGAAGCGTATTTGTGAGTTTTATGGCAGTAAGCCGATTTTCATTTGTACATCAGCAACTATTAAAAATCCAAAAGAGCTGGCGGAAACTTTAACAAATGAAAGCCATGCCTTAATTAGTGATTCTGGAGCGCCTGTTGGGAAAAAGACATTTCTTTTTTATAACCCGCCGATCGTCCATAAAACATTTGGCGTACGTCGAAGTGCTGTTTTGGAGGTGAGTGACCTCGCGAAAAGATTATATACAGCAGGTATTCAAACTATTATTTTTGCCAAAAGCCGTGTGCGAGTAGAAATGATTGTGACGTATTTAAAGGAGCTTACACGCAATAAGCTTTTAGATGAATCGGTACGGGGTTATCGTGGTGGTTATTTACCCTCTGAGCGACGTGTTATTGAACGAGGGCTTCGTGACGGTACTATTCAAACAGTAGTGAGTACAAATGCGCTGGAGTTAGGTGTCGATATTGGCCAATTACAAGCATGTATCATGACAGGGTATCCGGGAAATATTGCAAGTGCATGGCAGCAAGCAGGTCGTGCTGGCCGTCGTCAAGACGAGGCGCTAATCATTTATGTAGCACAATCAGCCGCACTTGATCAATATGTAGTGAACCATCCACTCTTTTTACTTGGTAGTGCACCTGAGGAAGCGCGTATTTATCCTGAAAATATGTTGATTTTAATGGATCATTTGAAATGTGCAGCGTTTGAGCTACCATTTTCCACACAGGATACGTATGGTGAATATGAAATTCAGGAGTTGCTTGACTATTTAGCGGAGGAAGGCGTAATTTTTAAAACAAGTGAGAAGTGGCATTGGATGAGTGACCGTTTTCCAGCACATGATATTAGTCTTCGTTCTGCTTCGCAAGAAAATGTTGTAATCATTGATATGACTGTCCCTGCACAAACAAAGGTGATTGGTGAAATGGATCGTCATAGTGCGATGACGTTGCTACATGAAGAGGCTATTTATTTGCATCAGGGCATTCAATTTCAAGTAGAAAAGCTTGATTGGGAAGAGAAGAAAGCCTATGTGCGAGAAGTAGATGTCGATTACTATACTAACGCTAATCTAGCAGTTGAGATGAAGGTGCTAGAAGAAGATCGGAGCCGAGATTATAAAGGTGGCATTATTGGCTTCGGTGATGTTGGCTTAGTCGCACAGGCAACGATATTTAAAAAAATACGCTTCGGTACACACGATAATATCGGTTCTGGTCCAATTCACTTACCACCAGATGAAATGCATACGAATTCATCGTGGCTATCATTCAACAGAGTAGAACAGTGGTCCGAAGCTGAATTAACAGATGCGATGACTGGAGCAGCTTATGCAATGAACGCCTTTATTCCGATATTTATCCAATGTGACAGCAGCGATGTAGCTGTCGTACCTCAGGTAAAGGCATCTCACAATGAAATGCCAACATTCTTTGTTTATGATAAGTATCCTGGTGGTATCGGCCTAAGTGAAAAGGTATATGAGTTATGGGAAAGTCTTTTAGTCAAAACCTTAGAGCATGTTTCGAATTGTCCTTGTGAGTCTGGGTGTCCATCATGCATTGGAGCACAAGACAGTTTGCAGGAAGGGAAGAAGAGAATAATAGAACTTCTTCGGATCTTGAATCAAATTAATCAAAATTAAATTTAAATTAAAAAGAGGGCTTAAGGAATAACCAAGTTATTTCCTCAAGCCCTCTTCGTTTATCAGTTTAAAGACCATCTTTAGAGACAATTTCTCTTATTCAATTATTCATTGTATTATAATACTTCCTAACTGTACCGTATAAACAAATCATCCACCGATGATTTATATATATACCAATATAAATTTATCTGCGGAAAGCTGTTCTGAAACGAAAGAAAAGTTACAAGATGCTCGTCTAGCCTTACTACTTTTACCTTCTCTTTGTGCAGCAGGTAAAAAATGAGTTATGATTGCAGTTAGTGAAGAAAAAATACAATAAGTTTTAGCAATTTTAACTTCTTTCAGCAAATGTCTTTTGTACCGAAAGCGTAGCGTCAGGTACAAAAGACATTTGCTGAAATAGAGGGACTCAGACTAAGAACTCCACGTCCTGTGGCAACGACTGAGAGACCAATTTCATGTTGTTGCTGACGCTTTGCTTTCGCACAGAAAACTTTTGTTGGCCTAAAGCCTCGGCGGATGTCATGGAATCAAAAAGGAGTTCTTAGGGGAGGTTAGCCTAAAATCATCGCATCCATGCGATAACGGCTAACTGACCTGCATCGGTAAAAACGCCACGTCCTGTGGCATTACCGAAATGACCGACATCGTGTCGGCCCTCATACAGTCTAAGCATCAAGCCGATTCCAGACGCAATTATGCTGAGGAATAATTAATATGCAGAAAATGAGTGAATGTAATGTCTTACGAAAATAAAATTTTACAAATGAAAAAAATGCTCGGTAAAAAAACGACAACAACTATAAAAAAAGAGGCTAAACCTGCTTTTCAAAAACCTGTATCTCCATGCTATACAGAGCAGTGGGAAAAAGCGGGACTGACAGTTGTAGAAAATGAATTCGGTATTGTATTTAAACGGCAAGTGCGTTATCCATTTAGTTATCAGCACGGTCATTATAAATTGCAGTCATTTTTTGATGCGTTAGTAAAATGGAAAGAGGCAAAGTTCGAACATCCATATGCGTTAGAAAAAAATGAAAAAGTATTATTTTTTGATACGGAAACGACTGGCTTAAAGGGTGTAGGTACACAAATTTTTCTTCTAGGCTTTTTAGAAGTGTCAGAGGAAGATGAAAGTTTTATTTTAACTCAATATCTTTTAGCGGATCCTGCTCATGAAGCAGCGTTACTTTTTGAATCAAAGCTTTGGCAAAAAACTGCGACGATTATTACTTACAATGGTAAAAGCTTTGACTGGCCACAACTTGAAACACGTTGGACGCTCCACCAAAAAGAATTACCTAAGCTACGTACACAACGTCAAATCGATTTATTGCATAGTTCGAAGCGTTTATGGAAAAATGATATGGAACGAATGAAATTAAAATCTGTGGAAGAAGAGAAGCTGGGTTTTTCCCGAATTGGAGATATACCTGGATATCTTGCACCTATAATATATTTAGATGCCGTTAAAAGCGGTGTTCCAGATGCACTGATGAAAGTCCTTCTTCATAATGAATGGGATTTACTTTCATTGATTACGCTTTATGTCCATTCTACAAATTTGCTATTTGAAGAGACAAGCGAAGAATCGGCCAAAACGTTTACAAATATCGGTAAGTGGTATGCCGATTTAAAAGAGAGTTCGCAGAGTGTAAAGGTTTTAGAGAAAGTTACGACCCAATTTGATGCACTTGAAGCGGGTAATGCGCAATATTATTTGGCCATACAGCATAAAAGAAATAAAAAGTATAGTGAAGCAATTGATGCATTTGTGGCTTCTCTCCATTTTGTTGATCAACGAAAAAAGTTGCACGTATTAGAACAGCTAGCTATGATATATGAGCATCAAATGAAAGATTATGACCAAGCCCTTCAGTATACGCAAGAGGGTATAAATTTAATTAAGAAGAATGAGCAATGGAGAGCAGAACAAAAGCAAAAATGGGGAATTTCTTGGGAGAAGAGGTTGCTCAGGTTAGGAAATAAGAAATAATTTCCTGGGTAAGCGCAAGAAACGACAAGTTTTGCCTTACATTTGATGTTTTCAGACGATATAATGTGATGAAGTATGCTATAATGAAACGACGTAGTGTGAGGAAGGGCGATGTGAATGGATATTAAATTAACGTCAAAAATGATCCTTGAAAAGGAATTTAAGAAAAACTTTAAAGGCTACAATGTAGAAGAAGTCGATTCATTTCTTGATGAGATAATACAAGACTATGAAACGTTCGAAAAAGTGGTGGCCCAACTTCGTGAAGAAAATAAACAGTTAAAAGAAGAAATTGATAATACACCTAAGAGACAACCTGTCGCATCGACAGCTGGTACGACTAACTTTGATATTTTAAAACGTCTTTCTAATTTAGAGAAACACGTCTTTGGGAGTAAGTTGTACGAATAAATTTTTATCAATAATGTTGTATTTATCATAAAACTCTAGTATAATCTTTTTATCATCATGAAATTCTGGTAATCGCTGCGGCGCTAGACGTCGTAGAGGAAAGTCCATGCTCGCACGGTTCTGAGATGACCGTAGTGTTCGTGCTTACTGAAAAAATAAGGTAAGGCAGCTGTAAAAGCTGACGGCGGAAGGAAAACCTAAGTCTTTATGATATGGTTGAAACTTCCTGAAAGTGCCACAGTGACGTAGCTTGTTTGGAAACATGCAAGGTGGAACGAGGTAAACCCCACGAGTGAGAAACCCAAATTATGGTAGGGGCACTCTCTAAAAGGAATTGAACGGATAGAGGGACAGAGTTCGCTCTGTAGATAGATGATTACTACCCGGTCGTACGAGGCGATAGCTGTTTGAGTACTCGGGAACAAAACATGGCTTATGGAATTTTTTTGATGCTTATTATGAAATGACAAGCGCTCTCCAATTTGGTGGAGAGCTTTTCTTTTGACTATAGTAAGAAAAAATTACTTGTGAAGCATGTCTAAACATGCGCGATATACGTTTGAGAATAAGGCTGTACACTGTTGGTCATACCTCTGTCGCTACGATTCGAAACAAAAACATCTAGATTAATTATGCCTTGGCATAATTGCGTCCGGAATTGGCTTTGTGCCTGCACAAAGAACTCCTTTCCAATTCTGTGACATCCGCCGGAGGCTTTAGGCTAACATGAAGTTGGTCATTCAGTCGTTGCCACAGGACGTGGCGTTCTTAGACTGAGTTCCTCTATATCAGCGGGTGTTTGGACACACGCTGAAAAGTAGCTTAAATCAGCATACATCTCTCCACCTATAGAGGTGAGAGACATTTGTCTCGTACAATACAAAAGACATTTGTAGCTGAAGCTTTGCTTTCGCTACTGAAGACATTTGCTGAAAGAAGTTAAACTGTTATCGCAACGATGTACATATTGTCTACATACGAGTAGACTGGCGCAAAAGCGCTTTTCTAAAAAATGAGGGTAGTATAGAGAGATAGGATGGAGCGGAATCATGAGCGGAGTGAACGATAGTCTGGAGAAGCTAAATTCGATTTCCAAATATCCTACTGCCTTATTGACAAAAATCTTCGAAAATGTATCTGAAGGTATTATGATCACAGATAAACATAAAAGAATAGAATTGGTTAATCCTGCATTTGAATTTGTAACTGGCTATAAACGTGATGAAGTGATCGGAAAAACGCCAGCCGTTCTACAGTCAGGTGTGCATGAATTGCAATTTTATTTAGATATGTGGCAAATGATACGACAAGAAGGCATTTGGCAGGGGGAAATATGGAATCGTCGTAAAACCGGAGACGTATATCCAGAATGGTTAACAATTGTCGGTGTAGCTGACGATGAGGGTGAGATTACAAATTACTGTGGCATTTTCTCCGATTTGTCTGAAAGAAAGATCGTAGAAAATGAACTAGAAAAGCGTTTGTTAACGGACTCATTAACGGAAGTATCAAATCGATTTGCTTATATTGAAAGAATGGATAATTTATTAGAATCAACTTCTACTATCTCTCATTCAGTACAGCATGCAGTCTATTTTTTAGACTTAGACCGATTTAAACAAATTAATGATACGTTAGGTCATGCTGTTGGAGATACCATGCTAGTAGAAGTAGCAAAACGCTTAAAAACATTGTTGAAAAATAAAGATATCATCGCTAGATATGGCGGTGATGAGTTTATTATAACGCTTACAAACGTAAAAAGTGCTAAAGAAGCTGCAAATTTTGCTGAACAAATTATAGGTATTATTGAACAGCCTTTAGATATTAATGGCCAAGATATTTTTATTTCTACAAGTATTGGTATCAGTATGTATCCAATTGATGGTGAAACAACAGAGCAATTGATTCATTGTGCTGACAAGGCGATGACGTATTCCAAAAAGAATGGTCTAAACGACTATGCATTTTATTTTGATGAATTGAAGACGGACTCTCAGCGTGTTTTATTATTAGATTCGGAACTACGGAGAGCCATTGAAAGCCGGGAATTTGAGCTGCACTTCCAACCCAAAATATCTATGGAAAATGAAGAGATACAAGGGGTAGAGGCACTTATTCGCTGGAAAAGTGAAAGTCTGGGATTTGTATCTCCAGCAGAATTTATTCCTTATGCGGAGGAAACAGGATTAATCATACCGTTAAGCGAAGTAATTATAGAAAAAGCTTGTGAAGCAGTTATAGAGATGCGTCAATCTGGTTATAAGACTCCAGTTGCCATCAATATTTCTAGCATTCACTTTAAGCAACAAAACTTTTTAGACGCTGTTCAAGCGATATTAGAGCGTTACAACACACCTGCTAACAATTTTGAAATCGAAGTTACAGAACGAACAGTGATGAACAGCGCAAATGAAACGGTTAGCAAGCTTGTGCGACTCAAGAAAATGGGTTTTAAAATTTCTATTGACGATTTTGGGACAGGCTATTCGTCTCTTAGTTATTTAGTTCGTTTTCCCCTTGATTATTTAAAAATCGATCGAAGCTTTATTCAGCATATTGGCTCACTCGATGAAAAACAAGCAGTAGTGGATGCAATTATTCAAATGTCGCATCGTTTAAAAATGAAAGTTGTTGCTGAAGGTGTAGAACAAGCACAACAAGTGGATATACTACGTAAAATGAACTGTGATATAATCCAAGGCTATTATTACAGTAAACCTTTACCACTTCGTGAACTTATGGAGTTTCTGGAGTATTGGGAAATTGAACATCAAGGAAGGAATTAGTGTATGGCAAACTATAAATTAGTAGCAACTGCTGCAATGGGATTAGAGTCGATTGTGGCACAAGAGGTAAAGGCTCTAGGCTATAAAACAACAGTCGATAACGGTAAAGTGTATTTTGAAGGTGACGAGACGGCCATTGCACGAACAAACTTATGGCTACGTGTAGCAGACCGAGTAAAAATTGTTGTAGGTCAGTTTCCGGCTAAATCTTTTGAACAATTGTTTGAAAGTGTAAAAGCGTTACCTTGGGAAAAATATTTACCCGTTGATGCAGCTTTCCCAGTATCGGGGAAGTCTGTAAAATCAAAATTATTTAGTGTACCAGATTGTCAGGCTATTACTAAAAAAGCAATAGTAGAGCGCATGAAACAGCATTATAAGCGTTTAGGATTTTTAGATGAATCTGGTGCAACTTATAAAATTGAAGTTTCAATCTTAAAAGATGTGGCTACACTTACTATTGATACATCGGGTGTTGGCTTGCATAAGCGTGGGTATCGTCAAGCACAGGGTGAAGCACCATTAAAAGAAACATTAGCAGCGGCACTCGTACAAATTTCAAAGTGGAATCCAAATCGACCGTTCGTTGATCCATTTTGTGGTTCAGGCACAATTGCTTTAGAAGCAGCAATGCTTGGACAAAATATTGCACCGGGCTATAATCGTGAATTTATTTCAGAGGAATGGCCATGGATGAAGGCAAAAATTTGGGATGCAGTGCGAGATGAAGCTGATAGCTTAGCGAACTATGATCAACCATTAGAAATTTTCGGGTCTGATATCGATCATCGCATGGTGAGTATTGCACAAGAAAATGCACTAGAAGCAGGCTTTGGTGATATGATTACGTTCAAGCAAATGCAAGCACGTGATTTTACAACACAGCTAACAGATGGTGTTATGATTGGTAATCCACCATATGGGGAGCGTATTGGGGACATTGAGATCGTGGAGCAGGTAATTCGTGATTTAGGAAAAGTCATGAAAAACTATCCAACTTGGTCTGTGTACATGTTATCCTCAATGAAAAACTTTGAGGAACTGTACGGTCGTCAATCGACAAAGAAACGTAAATTATTCAATGGCTTTATTGAAACGAATTATTACCAGTTCTGGGGACAAAAGTCTAAAAGAGATTAACGAATGATAACGGAAGATAAGATTTTTTCTTATCTTCCGTTTCGTCGCGTATAATAGGACCAGATAGTTAGAGGGGGAGCGTCAATTGCGTAAATCTTTACCATTTGTATTAACGAAGGACCGCTCATTTTTTGAGTCATTAGGTGACTGGATGGGGGACGTCCTTTACGATGAATTACCTGAAAAGGGCTTTGAATGCCGTGATGAGCAAATCTTTATGGCTTATCAAATCGAGCAGGCCCTAAAAGAGAAAAACGTGCTTTTTGCAGAGGCAGGAGTAGGAACTGGTAAAACAATTGCCTATTTACTACCGGCTGTATCTTATGCACGCTATACTGGTAAACCAGCCCTTATCGCATGTGCTGATGAAACCTTAATTGACCAGTTAGTAAAAGAGGGCGGCGATATTTATAAGCTACAAAAAACATTAGGTCTTGAAATCGATGTCCGCCTAGCGAAGTCACGTGACCAATATTTATGCTTAAAGCGTTTTGAGGAAGCTGAGAAAGTCGAAACTGATGAATGGATTGATGATATTTCGTTTTCTATACCTGATGGAGTGTATGCACAGGGCTCGATGATTGCAATACAACCCTATGGTGAACGAAGCGATTATCCAACAGTCAGTGATGAAGATTGGCAAAAAGTAAATTACAACTCGATTATGCAGTGTTCAGTATGTGACCTACGTAATCGATGTGGTCAAACATTACATCGTGCACATTATCGTAAATCAGCGGATCTCATTATTTGTTCACAAGATTTTTTGATGGAACATTTAGCTACAAAGGAATCACGTGAACGTGAAGGGCAATTAGCTTTATTGCCGGATGTATCAATGATCGTGTTAGACGAAGGTCATTTATTAGAATATGCTGCGCAAAAAGCAATGACGTATAAAGTACAGGCGACAACAATTGTTCAATTGTTAGAACGTTTAATGGTAGATGGTGTGCGAGAACGTACATTATATGCGATGGAAAAATTACAAGATGACCATGAGCTATTTTTTGACCAACTACGAGACGATCTAGTCGCTTCTGAAGAAGAGCGTAAACGTATTAACAAATCGCCAAATCTATTGAAATACGGGAAACAACTTATTCAAGATGTCGAAACATTACTTGAGGAATTTGTCTTCGAATCTGAAATGTATATGATTCCGGAGTATGAATTAAATATGGCAGAGGAGTATTTAGAACAATACGAGGCTTCTTTACGTATTTTTATAGCGCAGGGAGATGCAGTAGATTGGCTAGAGGAAACCGATGGGGAAGAAACGCTTGTCATTATGCCACGTCTTATCACAGAAGTTTTAGCAGAAAAACTATTCTCTAAAAAACTTCCAATCATATTTTCTTCAGCAACTTTATCAGTGAAAAAAGATTTTTCATATATTGCTTATAGTCTAGGAATTCGTGATTATCAATCGTTTTCTGTTCCTTCTCCATTTGATTATGAAGAAGTTATGCGAATTTATTTACATGAACTTTCTCAAAAGGAGAAAACGGCGAGGGTTCAACAGCTATTACGTGACGGTGAAAAAACTTTAATTTTATTTAAATCTAAACAAGCAATGTTAGATTTTAAAGCAGAACTACCTATTATGGAACGAATGTATGTAGCGTTTGAAGGGGATCGTGAACTGTCAGGAATTGTTCGTGATTTCCAAGAAGGTACCATCAAAACATTATGCTCCTATCATTTATGGGAAGGTCTAGATTTGCCGGAGGAGGCATTAACACGAGTTATTATTTTTGATTTACCGTTCCCTCCACACGATCCATTATTTGATGCGAAACGTACATTTGCAGAAAATCCATATGAAGAAGTGGAATTACCATTTATGCAACTTCGTTTACAGCAAGGAATGGGGCGTTTAATTCGTACTTCAAACGACCGCGGAGATATCCATATTTTAATGAATGAAGAAGAGTCAAAGCAGCGTAAAACATTTGAAGATATATTAGCTGTTACACCAGAAATAAAGTAGAAAAAAGCGAGTTTGCACCTGTTGCATTCTCGCTTTTTTTTATACTAAAATAACTTTTTTATCGTGGGATAATGTTGAGTTTGAAAAAAGTGTTGAATATTTCTCTTTTAAGCTATATAGTTCTTTGTAATGCAATGAAATTTAATAAAATAAATTATTTTTTCTATTGAAAATAATTTTGCAAAAGGTTTATAATGATGACAAGAAATTTTAGAATAATTCAAATCTGATTATTCAGTGATAGGGGGTATGAGCCTGTCGAACATTCAATCGTTGTGTCGAAAATATACGAGCTTATCTGCAAATGACATAGAAAAGTTAAAAGAAATAGAAGCAACATTATCGTATTATGCTGAGTTGACAGATTGTTATATGTTCATAGATTGTATGATGGAAAACTTTCCGCATGCGATTGTTGTGGCAGAGGCATTCCCAAAAACAGAAAGAGGCTTATACGAAAAATCTGTAATTGGAAAATTTGTCTTTGAAAGTTTTGAGCCAGCAGTATTTGCTGCTTTTAAAAATAAAGAAAAATCGTCAATGACTAGAGCAATCACACAGGAAGGCATAACGGTTGAACAAAACGTTGTCCCTCTCTATAATGACAAACAACAAGTTATGGCAGTGTTAATTCAGGAAAAAAAGGTGGACATGCAAACAACACCTAAAGATGATTTCAGGCAAATGCCTTTTGCATTAATTGAGCATATTGTGGAGCCGGACTCTCAACCGATTCCAGTTGTTTCTGATTTGCTAGTGGAATCGATTATTCTTACAAATCATGAAAACAAAGTCATCTATAGTAATCCTGCAGGCTACCGATTTATATCGGAGCTATCCGGACTTGAGCGTTTTGACAACGTTGCTTTGGATGAAATCTTACCTTTTTTACAGGAAATCTATGATAAGGGTGATGATGTCTTTTTCTTAGAAATTACGATTGATCGTAAATCCTTTATTGTGAAGAAAATTCCTATTCGTGATCAACATGATAAAGTGACACTCCTCATAATTCATGATCTTACAGAGCTTAAGCTGAAAGAAAATGAATTAATGATGAAAACATTCGCTATAAGAGAGATTCACCACAGAGTGAAAAATAATTTACAAACAGTCACGAGTCTATTGCGCTTGCAAATGCGAAATGACTTGTCAGCTTCTAGTGCGAGTGCTTTTCAAGAGGCATTAAATCGTATATATAGTATTTCATCTGTTTATGAACTTATTTTAGAGAATGAGGATAACGAAGAAGAGAAAGTAGATGTTATTGCGTTATCTAAAAAGATTGGTCATAAAATGGTTGGCACATCCAACACATCATCTATTCAATTAACTTTTCATCACGAGAATGTACTGTTATTTTGTCATTCTAAAAAGGCTGTTTCGCTCGCATTAATCATTTGTGAGCTACTGCAAAATGCACTGAAATATGCTTTTATTGGCCGTGAAGAGGGAACAATCGATATCCAATTTGAAAAAGATGCTTCTTCTATTTCACTTCATATTTCTGACAACGGCGTTGGAATGCAAGAGGTGAAGGCATCGTTTGGAATGGAGATTATAACAAGGCTTGTTGAACATGATTTAGCTGGCATATTTTCAATTATCCCTAGTGAACAAGGTACACATACTCAAATCCAGTTCCCTGTAAGTGAGGAGGTATTTATCCTAAATGACTAGGAAAGTTATGATTGTCGAAGATGAGTCCCTTATTGCAATTGATTTGAAGTTTATGTTAGAGGATAATGGCTACGAAGTGGTAGCACAAGCGAACAATGGAGAATCAGCAATTGAGTTGGCTTTTACACATCAGCCACAGTTAATCTTAATGGACATTAAAATGCCGAAGCTAGATGGTTTAAAGGCAAGCAAAATAATTGAACAGCAGCTCGGTATACCAGTGCTATTTATATCAGCTTATAGTGAAAAAGAATTGTTACTATACATGAAGCAGGATAACGTTTTAGGCTATGTTATGAAACCGTTTTCTGAGAAGAATGTCCTTCCTGCGTTGGAAGTGGCATTTCACCAGATTGATAAGTTCAATCGTTTAAACGGGGAATTGCTGCATAAACAGACAGAATTAGAAAAGCGAAAAATAATCGAACGAGCAAAAGGTTTGCTCATGAAGTCAGAGAACCTTAGTGAGGACGAAGCTTATAAAAAAATTCGAAGTGAAAGTATGCAGACTCAACAGGAAATGGCGCTTATTGCAAGGCGCATTATCAATACTTTACAAGTAAATAGGTAAAGCAAAGACGCTTTAAAGAGATCTCCTCTTTAAATGCGTCTTTTTTTTAATAAATAACAAAATTTTAAGCAAAACTCAAGGGGTGATGATTAGGATGGCAATGATAGGAACCGTTATCGTTTATATTATTATGATTTGTGCAGTTTTAGGGGCAATCGGAGCAATTCGAGATGCTGAATATGGAATCGGGAAAGAGTTTATGAATGGTATTCATACGGTTGGACATATTTTTGTCCCTGCTGCAGGGATCATGGCTGCTATACCTTACTTAACGTGGTTTATAAGTCATTTTATTAGTCCGATTTTTGAATGGATTGGTGCTGATCCAGCTATTGCAGCAACGACAATTTTAGCCTCGGACATGGGGGGATACCAATTAGCGAATGCGTTAAAAGAGTCCTATGAAGGATGGGTCATGGCTCTAGTTGTCGGATTTATGTCAGGCGCAACAATTGTGTTCTCTATTCCAATGGGTCTTGCCATGTTAGATAAGCGAGATCATAAATATATGGCTTTAGGTATTATGGCGGGTGTTTTAACAATTCCGATTGGAGCATTTATTTCTTCCATCATGATTGTAACGTTTAATACAGATGTTCGTGAAGTGATTAGTACAACAGCTGCACCAACATATGTTTTTGCCATTTCAGTTATACAAATATTAATTAATTTATTGCCCTTATTTATTTTCGTCGTGTTAATTGCGTTAGGTCTTAAGTTAATTCCAAATGGCATGATCAAAGGCTTCATGATTTTTGGACGTGTGATGGATGCTGCTATCAAACTTGTGCTAGTGTTTTCGATTGTAGAAATTTTCACAGGTATTTTTACGAAGGTTTTTGGTGCATGGGGCTTTGATCCGATTATGGCAGATAAAGTCGATCAATTCCGGGCACTTGAAACAGCTGGATACATCGGTATTATGCTAGCGGGTGCATTCCCAATGGTGTACTTAATAAGAAAATATGCATCGAAGCCTCTAGAAGCAGCAGGTAAAAAGTTAGGCCTATCGTCAGTAGGGAGCGCAGGTATTTTAGCGACAATTGCTAATATTTTAGCCATGTTTACACTTGTTCGACATATGCCACCGAAAGATAAGGTCATTAACATTGCCTTTGGAGTTTGTTCTGCATTCCTTCTAGGAGATCATTTATCATTTACAGCAAACTTCCAACCAACCATCATTTTACCGGTTATCGCAGGTAAGTTTTTAGCGGGTGTTATTGCAATAATATTTGCCTATAAGCTATCTGTTCCAACAGCTCTAAGGCTTGAACAAGAAGATCGCAAGGCAGGCATTATTAAAGAAGGAGAATATTTAGAGCAAAAGTCTTGATTAAATGAACAATGAACTTGAAAGAGGTGATGACGTGTGAGTGAAGAAAAGAAACGGTTTATTCAGGAGTTTGTGCCAGGAAAGCAGCTAACATTAAGTCATCTAATCGCAAATCCTGACCCTGATATGTTTCAAAAGCTAGGTATCCAAGAAGCAGGTGCACTTGGCATCATGACATGTACACCAAGTGAGACAGTTATTATCGCAGGGGATTTAGCAACAAAGTCGGCGAACGTAAAACTTGGGTTTTTAGATCGCTTTACCGGCAGTCTCGTAATTGTTGGCAGTGTCTCCGAGGTTGAAATGGCGATGTTAGAGATTAATCGTTTTCTATCAGAGAAGCTAGGCTATACGCCATCAAAAATAACGAAGTCATAGGATGTGCCTTATGAAAAATCGAGTAATGATTATAGGTGGTGTGCAAGCAGGGAAGTCGACATTGATGAATGCGTTATTAGGAAAAGATAGACAAGCCAATAAAACACAAGCGCTCGTTTATGATGACTGGATAGTTGATACACCCGGAGAATATATTGAAAATCCGATGTATTACAGAAACATTATGGCAACATCGCTTGAAGTGACACATGTAATTTATTTGCAGGATGCCACGTCATCAAGGAGTGTTTTTCCTCCGCAATTTAGCTTAGGAATTCCCAAAATACAAATTGGTGTTATTACAAAAATTGATGCACCCCTTGCAGATGTAGAAAGAGCAACAGCGTTATTACAAAATGTCATGACACGTGGTCCTATTGTGAAAACCTCTTCGTGGCAAAAACTTGGTATTGAGTTTATTGCGCCACTTATTCAGCTCAATTGTGACGAAGAAATTCGCCAATTCGTGAAGGATCGTGATAGTCCTTATCTCATGTATTGCCCGTAGTGGCGAAAGGAGGGGGGGGGAATAAGTTGAAGACAGAAAAAATTTATAGTGCAGGCATTGATATTGGAACAAGTACAACAAAAATGGTTGTCAGTAGCTTTCTGTTGAAAAATGTTGCAGGTATAACGCATGTGCCTCGCATAGAAATTATTGAAAAAACGGTTTTACATCAAAGCCCGATTATTAAAACACCATTTATCAATAAAGAAATTATCGATATGGAAAAAATCGAGCAATTTATTTTTCAGCAATATCAATTGGCCCAAATTGCACCAACAGATATTGCAACAGGTGCCATTATTATTACAGGTGAATCTGCAACAAAGGAAAATGCTAGCGAGGTGGTTCATGCGATTGCGGATACAGCTGGACACTTTTTAGTTGCTACTGCCGGACCCGATTTGGAAGGAATCATTGCAGCAAAGGGCGCGGGTACTTTACAACAATCTAAAAATACGGCCAAAGTTATCGCTAATATCGATATCGGTGGTGGTACAGCAAATATTGCGGTAATGCAGTATGGAGAAGTAATTGGTACGTGTACATTGCATGTCGGAGGGAGACTCATAGAATTTCATAATGGCATTGTTCAATCGATTTCACCACCCATTATGAAACTGATGGAAAAATGGTCAAAGCCATTAAAGGTGGGTGATGCAGCAGAGGATGTACGTGTCACACAACTAATCCAAGAAATGGCGGATATAGTCGCGATGACACTAAGCGGACAATTGTCAGATGAACAGCATCCGTTATTGCTAGGACATTTGCCAACTTGGAATAAACCAGTTGAAGCAGTCGTTTTTTCCGGTGGTGTAGCTGCTTGTATTTATGAACAAGAATGTACAAACCGTCAATATGATGATATCGGCGAAAAATTGGCGACATATCTTTTGCAGCACGAACAGTTACAATCCTTTTTATGGCTAAAACCAGAGGAAACAGCACGGGCAACGGTGACTGGTGCAGGTACCCAAACAACTGAGATTAGTGGTGCAACGATTCAAGTAGACGCGGAAATTTTGCCTTTAAAAAATGTGCCTGTTTTCGATTGTCATATGGATACGAACAGCCAAGAATTCGACTATGCGGTAAAAACAGCGGTTGAACGAGCCGATGCTTTATTTTCTATACAGGAGAGTCGCTCTCCGTTTGCACTCTATTTTAGTCAGTTACCCTATTTAAGCTTCCGGGATGTCCGTGCTTTATGTGAGGCTATTTTGAAACACTTAGCGACGATAAGCTCCAAGGAACTACCAATTATCATAGTCATTCAATCAGATTATGCAAAAGTTATTGGGCAAACGATACAAGCGATTAATCAAACAGTTCCCATCATTTGCATCGATCAAATCAAAGTGGAAACAGGCGATTACATTGACATTGGGGAAGTACTGCCATCTGGAGTTGTCCCAGTCGTTGTAAAAACACTTGCTTTTCACTCAAAGTAAGGAGGATGAATGTGAATCTATCGGTGATATTTGGTGGAGAAAAATATAATTTTAAATCATTGAAGGATGTAATGGCCAAGGCCAATGAAGAAAAATCAGGAGATCAGTTAGCTGGAATTGCTGCTGAATCTGTACAACAAAGAATTGCGGCCAAGGCCGTTCTAAGTGAGCTGTTAGTGAAAGATATAAGAGAAAATCCATTAGTTCCTCCCGAAGAGGATGAAGTGACACGCATTATTGAAGGTGATATTAATGAGCAAATTTATGGAGAAATTAAAAACTGGAGTATCGAGCAACTTAGAGAATACATTTTATCCAATGAAACAGGCGATAGGGAATTAAAACGCTTAAGCAAGGGCATGAATTCAGAAATTATTGCGTCCGTTACAAAGCTAATGTCCAACTTAGATCTCGTCCATGCTGCCAATAAAGTGGAAATATTGTCAACTTGTAATAGTACAATCGGACAAAAGGGCACACTATCCTCAAGATTACAGCCGAATCATCCAACAGACAATATTGACGGTATTATTGCTTCATTAAAAGAGGGCTTATCCTATGGTATTGGTGATGCGGTCATCGGGATTAACCCAGTAGATGACTCAGTTGAAAGCGTGAAAAAAGTATTGCAAGCGACAAAGGAGTTTATCAATGATTGGTCGATTCCTACACAAAACTGTGTGTTAGCACATATTACAACACAGATGAAGGCTATTAAACAAGGTGCACCAGCTGATATGATTTTCCAAAGTATTGCAGGAACAGAAATTGCTAATCGCTCGTTTGGTATATCCGCTGATCTAATAAGAGAAGCAGAGGAGCTTGTGAAAAAGCAAGGAACAGGAACTGGTCCGAACTTATTCTATTTTGAAACTGGACAAGGCTCGGAGCTATCTGCTGAGGCACATATGGGTATTGACCAAGTAACACTTGAATCGCGCAATTACGGATTTGCTAGACATTTTAATCCATATATAGTGAACACGGTAGTTGGCTTTATTGGACCTGAGTATTTATACAATAACAAACAGGTTATACGTGCAGGACTAGAAGATCACTTTATGGGCAAAATGCACGGCATTCCAATGGGCGTTGATATTTGTTACACAAACCATATTAAAGCAGACCAAAATGATGTTGAAGATTTAAGTGTTTTATTAACAGCTGCTGGTGTCAACTTTATTATAGCTGCACCAATGGGCGACGATGTCATGTTGAACTATCAGTCAATGAGCTTCCATGATGTCGCTACATTACTTCAAACGTTTGGTAAAAAACCAGCACCTGAATATCTAGCATGGCTAGAGAAAATGGGCATTTATGAAAATGGTCGTCTATCAGCAAGAGCTGGCGATTTATCGATATTTGAAAGGTAGGTGAGTCTATTGAATGAACAACTAGTATCGATGATTACACAGCTCGTAATGGAAAAGATGGGTAATGATACGTCCGTTAAATCTTCATCAGAAACAACTGTGGAAACAGAAGAACAAAAGGAAACACTTATTAAATTCTATGATATGGCAGCTAATCATTCTGATGAAGTAGCAAGTCCAAGCACAACAGAAAAATCAAATGAACCATTAATTAAACTTTATCATAATGAATCAGGTAATCACGAACAATCGTTTTACAGTACAAGTTATGATGAACCGTCTTACACTGTGACACCTATCCCAGCCTTTAAATTTGAAGAGGATGAAGTGTCTGAAAGTGTGCAAGCAGCTAAAAAACATACACCGGCAAGAATAGGTGTTGGGAGAGCTGGGACAAGACCAAAAACAAAAACTTGGCTAAAATTCCGCCTCGATCATGCGGCAGCAGTTGATGCAGTATATGGAGAAGTGACAGAGGAGCTACTTCAAAAGCTTGATGTCTTTCAAGTAACAACTAAAGTGACAGATAAGGAAGAATACATTACAAGACCGGATTTAGGTCGTCGTTTATCTGATGATTCCAAAGCACTTATTCAATCAAAATGCCAACAAAATCCTAAAGTACAAATCATTATTTCTAATGGATTAAGCGCTAGTGCGATTGAAGAGAATGTGCAAGATGTTTATTTAGCGTTACAGCAAAGTCTTCATAATTTAAATATTGAAATAGGAACTACCTTCTATATTGATAAAGGGCGTGTAGCTCTTATGGATGAAATTGGCGAGATATTACAAGCAGAAGTGATTGTTTATCTAATCGGTGAGCGTCCGGGACTTGTATCAGCCGAGTCAATGAGTGCTTATATATGCTATCAACCTAGAATTGGCACAGTAGAAGCTGATCGAATGGTCGTTTCGAACATTCATAAAGGTGGTATCCCGCCGTTAGAAGCTGGAGCCTATTTAGGAACAGTCGTGCAAAAAATATTGCATTACAAGGCAAGTGGAGTTGGTCTTGTGGCAAAAGAAGGTTAGGGGGCCAAACGATGAATCCTCAAAAAATTATGGCAGAAATTTTAGCAATGCAAGTCATTCCAAGAGTGAATCGTGAACTAGCTGAGCAATTAGATTTGAAGCCATATCATAATAGCATTGGACTCGTAACACTAACAATAGATGATGTTGGCTATGTAGCGTTGGACGAGGCTACGAAAAAAGCAGATGTTGATGTTGTGTATGCGAAAAGCTTTTATGCTGGAGCGGCCCATGCATCTGGCCCATTATCTGGTGAAGTCATTGGCATCATTGCCGGGAGATCGCCTGATGAAATACGCAGTGGTTTCGATGCGATTCAGCAAAAAATTCAGTTTGATACGTATTTTGAAGCGATCCTTCAAAATGAAAAACACGCTCTTTTTGCACATACTGTAGCAAGCTGTGGTACGTATTTAGCAGAGCTAGCGAACGTTAAGGTTGGAACAGCCCTTGCTTATTTAATCGCACCGCCACTTGAGGCTGTTGTTGGTTTAGATGCTGCATTAAAGGCGGCAGATGTAGAGCTAAAGGTTTTTTTTGGTCCACCATCTGAAACCAATTTCGGTGGCGGTTTATTAAGTGGTAGCCAATCTTCCTGCCAAGCTGCTGCAAATTCTTTTAGAGAAGCTATTGAAAATTTAACAAGAAATCCAGTTGTTTAGAAAGGAGGGGCTTTATGGCCACACTAGATAAAGATTTATTAGCAATTCAAGAAATGAGAGACGCCGTGAGACGTGCCAATATTGCACAGGTTGCTTACATGCAGTATTCACAGCAGCAAGTAGATAATATCGTCAAGGCAGTTGCGGATGCCGCATTTAAAGAGGCGGAACGTTTGGCAAATATGGCCGTTCAGGAAACAGGGATGGGTGTTCCTAATCATAAAAAGATGAAAAATGAGGTTGCCTCTAGAGATGTCTATGAAGACATTAAAGAGTTAAAGACTGTCGGTGTCATAGGTTTCGATCGAATGAAGAAAGTGACAGAGATTGCTAGTCCGTTTGGCGTAATTGCGGGCATTGTCCCAACGACAAATCCAACATCAACAGCCATTTTTAAAACACTTATTTCATTGAAAACTAGAAATGGTCTTGTTCTAAGCCCGCATCCATATGCAGTTGAATGTACAAAGGAAGCTTTAGAGATTTGTAGAGTAGCAGCAGAAGAAGCGGGAGCACCAGAAGGCTTGCTTCACTGTTTAACACTGTCTTCTATGGAGGCTACGCAGCAATTAATAAAGCACCCCGATATTCACTTAATATTAGCGACTGGTGGGGGTGCGCTAGTAAAAGCAGCCTATAGTTCAGGCAAACCTGCTTATGGTGTTGGGCCAGGGAATGTTCCAGCTTATATTGAAAAATCGGCGAATATATCCAAAGCTGTTCGACAGCTTGTTCAAAGTAAGTCTTTTGATAACGGTACGATTTGTGCTACAGAGCAGTCAATTATTGTAGATAAAGTTATTGCCGAGCAAGTTTTATCAGAGTTAAAGAAAAACAATGCTTATATTTTGAGTGATGAAGAGAAGGTAAAAATGGAAAAGTTGATTTCTCCAGTCCTTGGGAAAGTAAATCCTCAAATTGTAGGCAAGTCAGCGGCTTGCCTAGCAGATTCTATCGGTGTTACTGTGCCGGAAGATACAAAAGTACTTGTTGGTATGGAAACGATGATCGGCAAGAACATTCCATTTTCACTGGAAAAACTGTCCCCGATATTTGCGTTATACACAGTTGATGACAGTACAGAAGCAAAACAGGTAATGATTGATTTGCTAAATATAGGTGGACGCGGACATACATGCTCAATCCATACAGAAAATACAGCTTTAGCTGAGCAATTTTCTGTTGAATTACCAGTGTCCAGAATTGTGATCAATACATTATCATCTATTGGCGCTGTTGGTGGAACTACAGGTTTAGCACCATCTTTCACATTAGGATGTGGCACGTTTGGTGGCAATATTACGTCCGATAACATTACAGCGAGACATTTATTGAATATTAAACGTATGGCATACGGCATTAAAGATGTAGAGGTGCCAAAACCAAAGTTCTTAACAAAACCAGTAGTAGAGAATATTAAGGCACAAGATCCATCGCTGGATACAGCAGTGGTTCAACAAATTGTTGATCAAGTATTAAAACAAATAACATTACAAAATAAATAATTTGGAGGAATGACAAATGAGTACAGCATTAGGAATGGTAGAAACAAAAGGATTAGTAGGAGCAATTGAAGCAGCAGACGCAATGGTGAAAGCTGCTAGCGTTAATTTAGTAGGAAAAGTACATGTTGGTGGCGGTATTGTCACTGTATTAGTTCGTGGTGATGTAGGAGCGGTAAAAGCAGCTACTGATGCAGGTGCAGCAGCAGCCCAACGTGTTGGAGAACTGCTATCTGTACATGTAATCCCACGTCCACACCATGAATTAGAATTAATTTTACCAAAAGCAGAGGCGTAATTTCAGGTTGAGCTGAGCCAATTAAAGGTGACGGAAAGGAAAGCCGAAGCGACGGATAAAACAATCTAATTAGAAGGGCAGGATGCTACACATCATAACTCATCCTGCTTATTCATTTTCAACAGTAATAAAGATATAGAGGTGGCTAACGTGAAAACAGCGACAAAGATATTTCCTGTGGCCATTTCAGCTCGTCATATACATGTCAGTGAAGAAGATTTACAAGCACTTTTTGGTCCAAAAGCAACGCTAACGAAGGATTTTGATCTTTCACAGCCAGGACAGTTTGCAGCCAAAGAGCGTGTCTCTATTGAGGGACCAAAAGGTGTTCTTCACAATGTGCGTGTACTAGGTCCTGTAAGAGCGGCAACACAGGTGGAAATTAGTCGAACAGATGCAATGAAACTAGGATTAACCCCTCCTTTAAGGCAATCGGGAGATATCGAAAGTTCAGCAGGCATCAAATTAATCAATCAAGAACAAGAAATCATAATTAAGCAGGGAGTCATTATTGCACAGGCACATATTCATATGACGGAAGAAGATGCAATTGCATTGGACGTACAAAATAATGAATTAGTATCGGTTGAAGTGGATAGTGATCGACCTGTAACTTTTCGTGGAGTTGTTGTTCGTGTGTCGAACGATTTTAGTTTGGAGATGCATATTGATACAGATGAAGCGAATGCAGGCTTTATTGAACAGCAAGCACAGGGGAGAATTATCAGATCATTAACGTAAGGAGGAGGTTAGATGCAGGAAAATTTAGTCCAAAAAATTGTCGAAGAAGTATTGCAGCAAGTTTTAAAAAAACAGCCTTCTTCTGAATATGATGGAAAAATCCCTATTGGTGTGTCAGCAAGACATGTCCACCTTGCCCAAGCGGAAGTAGAGAAGCTATTTGGTGAGAACTATCAATTAACACCTAAGTTTGAACTTTCACAGCCAGGACAGTTTGCTGCTGAGGAAACCGTTGTTATTGCTGGTCCTAAGGGTTCCATTGAGCGGGTGCGAATATTAGGCCCAGCTCGTTCATTATCTCAAGTTGAAATAAGCTGGACAGACGCGATGAAATTAGGGGTAAAGCCACCATTAAGAATTTCAGGAGATATTAAAGGCTCTAGCCCTGTAACACTCATCGGTCCAAGTGGCAGTGTCGTGCTAAATGAAGGACTCATTATTGCGCAAGCACATATTCATATGTCACCAGCTGATAGCGCTCGGTTCCAAGTAGCGGATGGACAATCTGTGCAAATTAAAGTAGAAGGTATGAGACCGATTATTTTATCCAATGTAATTATTCGTGTTTCGGATCGTTATCGATTAGAGATGCATATCGACACAGATGAAGCAAATGCAGGATTAATTCAACAAGGTGCACTTGCAGAAATTATCTATGTACAAGCTAACGAACAAATGGATGTCAAAGAAATTCCTCCAGTTTTAAAACAAGATGAAAGACCGTCCATCTATCAATTTGATAAGAAACTACTTTCGCAAGTAGAAGTACTTGAAATAGAAGCGCGGGAAATTGTTGTTTCTAAAAACACAATTGTCACGGCATTGGCTTATGACAAAATACGAGAGTTGAATAAGACGTTAACAATTCGCTCGGAGTAATTAGAAAAGTCCTTTCAGGATAAAGAAGGTGAAGTTCATGCAAATGGGAAGAGTGATAGGCAGTGTATGGGCAACACGTAAGGAAGATGGGTTGAATGGCTTAAAACTATTAATTATTCAACCAATTGACTCCAATCAGCAGCCGATTCGTTCAGAGATTGTAGCCGCAGATCGTATCGGGGCAGGAATCGGTGATGATGTGCTTATTACAAGTGGTGGTTCATCCCGATATATTATGAAAGAAAATCCATTGCCTATCGATGCAGTTGTTATAGGTATTATTGATTCTACGGAAGTTATGAGAGGTGAAGAGAATGAGTAGCGCTATTGGAATGATAGAGACAAAAGGATTAGTAGGCTCTTACGAAGCTGCAGATGCGATGATTAAGTCATCAGATGTAACAATCGTCAAGCAAGAGTTCGTTGATGGTGGGATTGTGACAGTTGTCGTGAAAGGTGATGTTGGTTCTGTTCAGGCAGCAGTAGAAGCTGGAAAAGCCGCTGCAATGCGTGTTGGAGAACTATTAGGCGCTCACGTAATTCCGAGGCCTGATGAAGATGTTTTCCAAATGATTAAAGGACCAGAAGCACCAAAGAAAAAGCCAGCAACAACATCAACACGTGCTAAAAAAACGACGGAAACAGCTGTAACTGATCAACGAGGTGAGGCATAATGTCTTTTCGAAAAAGTAAAATTGCTGTAATTGGTGCTGGTCATACTGGCGCAACTTTAAGTTTATTTTTGGCACAAAAAGAACTAGGAGATGTTGTCCTGTTAGATATTCCAGAAGCGGAGAATCCGACAAAAGGAAAGGCGCTAGATTTATTACAAACAGGACCAATCGAAAAGTTTAATGTTTCTATTAAAGGAACGAGCAATTATGAAGATATAGCAGGAGCAAATATTGTCGTTATTACAGCTGGTATTCCTCGTAAACCAGGCATGAGCCGAGATGATTTAGTGGCGACGAATGCAAAAATTATTCAACAAGTATCTAGACAAATAAAACATTATGCTCCAAACAGCATAGTTCTTGTATTAAGCAATCCAGTCGATGCCATGACCTATGTTTGTTATAAGGAAACAGGCTTTCCGAAAAATCGTATCATTGGTCAATCAGGTGTGTTAGATACAGCACGTTTTAATACATTTGTAGCACAGGAACTGCAAATTGCACCAGAGGATGTGTCAGGATTCGTCTTAGGTGGACATGGCGACGAAATGGTCCCTTTAATTCGATATTCCTATGCTGGGGGTATCCCATTAGAAAAACTAATTCCCTCAGATAGACTACAACAAATCGTAGAACGTACACGTAAAGGTGGCGGAGAAATTGTTGGTTTGTTAGGGAATGGTAGTGCTTATTATGCGCCAGCTGCTGCCTGTGCACAGATGGCCGAAATCATCATGAAAGATCAACGCAAAATAATTCCTTCTATTGCCCTTTTAGAAGGTGAGTACGGTTACCACGAATTATTTTTAGGTGTACCGACAATATTAGGCGGCAATGGTATAGAATCAGTTATCGAATTGCACCTGACAAATGAAGAAAAAAAGGCACTCCACCAATCGGCAGAAGCCGTCAAACAAGTATTAACAATTTGTCAAAACATAGGGTAATCAGACGCTATGCTGCAATAAGATATGTAGTATCCCCAACTATATATCTGTTGTAAAAACCTTTAGCTCTTAAAAATGTTTGATTGGAAACCGAACATGGCACTTAAAAGCTAGTTAAAATTCCCCCATATTTATATAGAATAAGAAGCTCACTTTGAACGTGAAAGTTTGAAGAGAGCTTCTTTAGTTTGAAATAATTTTTATTTGAGATTTATCGGTGCATATGGACAAGAAACTACGAGTTGAGCCCATAGATGTGGGGGAAGCGTCACAATATGCCTCACCCCAACTTTTTAATTTATTTTGAAACATTAAAATTCTTTCCTAAATAAGGTAATAATGATAGTAACCCTAGGATAGCTAAACAAGCGCCAATCCACAGTGGTGATTTATAGCCATATCCATTACTAATACCTAGGCTGCCTAGCGATGAACCAATAACAACACCAAGCGTAATAAAAGAACTATGAAGGGTATTGATCATCGTACCATTATTAGCTGTTTTCATCACTCTTGCCACCATAGCTGGATTCATTGAAACACCTGTCAAGCCAATAAAAATAGTAGTAATAACTACAATGTATTTATTTTCAGCTCCTACAGCAAATAAAGACAATGCTACGATTAAAATAATCAATCCAATCAAAAGTGTTTTCATTGTATATTTATCAGCAAACTTGCCAATTGCTATATTGCCAATTACTGTTGCAACACCATAGAGAGCAAGTAAATATGGAATACTTGCGCTTGAAAAGCCTGTGATACTTGTAAAGATAGGGGTGAAATAACTAAATGCTGCAAAAGTGCCACCTATGATAAACATACTTGTTATGTACGCTGCCCAAAGATTAATATTCTTAAAGCCTATGAGCTCGTCTTTCCAGTTTAATACCGATTTGTTTGGCGACGAGGGTAGTAAAAATTGAATCATAATCCCGGAAACGAGTACGAGAATAGAAACAAACTCAAAACTAATACGCCAGCCAAAATTTTGCGAGACAAACGTTGTTATAGGTAAGCCTATGACTGTTGCAATTATTAAACCAGCAAGTACAATAGATGCAGCTTTTCCCCTTGTATTAGGAGGAACCAATGTTGCAGAAAAGGAAATGGTAATACCAAATGCTGAAGATGAAGCAATACCCGTAATAATACGTGAAACCATCATACTATCATAGTCCCATGCAATAGCTCCGAGCGACTGGCCAATTAAAAATACAAACATTAAAAATAATAATGCTTGTTTACTGCGCATTCGGAGAAGAGTTGCCGTTAAAATAGGTCCTCCTACTACCATTGCTCCTGCATAAGCTGTAATTAAATACCCAATTGAAGATACAGAAACCTGAAATGCAAGAGCAAGTTCATTCATCATACCTGCAACCATAAATTCAGATGTCGTCATACAAAAAATCGCTAAAGCTAGTAAATAAATTATCGATGGCATAAAAACACTCCTAAATTTATTATTGTAACGTTCGGTACAAAAATAGTGCTAAAAAAGAGCGCACTAAGCGCCAAAAATAGATACCAATGTTCCGTTCATAATCTGTTCCGACAACACCCTATTTTGCATCGAAACATTAAGAACACGAAATCCGTAATAACTGCTTAAAAATAGACTAGCTAGTTCCTCAGCAGTTTGCTTATTTGAAATTTCGCCAGTTTGTAATCCTTCCTCCATTACTTTTTCAATAGCTTGTCTAAGGAGCTCAACATGCCGTGAGAAAATTTCTTGAACCATTTCGTCATTCTTAGCTCTTTCCACACTGGCATTGATTAACAAACAACCTTTTTGATCAATATTCTCAAAATCTTCCTTTAATGCCCATTCGAAAAAATTGCTTAAACGTTCTTTCAATGCAATTGGAGCATTTAACAATTCCTGTTGTTCCTTAATCCCAAACTCATGATAGCGTTCTAATACTTGTTGATATAGCTCGTGTTTACTACCAAAAGTATTGTATAAGCTGCCTTTCCCAAGTCCAGTATCATTGCATAAATCTTGTGTAGAACATCCCTCATATCCTCTTATCCAAAAAGTTTTCATGGCGACATCTATAATTGAGGAATAATCAAACTCTCGGGGTCTGCCTCGTTTATTCAAATTGATCCTCCTCTCATTTACATTACTAGAATATCTTTTTTGTACTAAACGGTCAATAAAAGATTTTAGAATAAAGCAAAGATCTTGATTGACTATGTCCTTAGGGGAAGGTGTATAAATGAATGGTAGCAAGTAACAAATAAATGTGTGAGGTGGTTTTGTGCTATCAATAGGAGAGTTCTCAAAAATATGTGGTGTCTCAACAAAAACACTTCGATATTACGATGAAATTGGATTAATTAACCCAGATGAGATTAATGCTGAAAGCGGTTATAGGTATTATTCCATCGAACAACTAAAAAGGATGCTCTACATCAACCGTTTAAAATCCTATCATTTTTCTCTTGAAGAAATTAAAACTATGGTGGCGTTAGAAGAGGATCAGTCCGAAGAAATGCTTTGTTCGGCGTTGAACCAGAAAAAAAATGAAATTCAAGAGAAACTAAAGGCTTTTGAATATGTTGTAAAACAACTAAGTCAAGATATTTCAAATCTAGAAAAGGGGGTATCAATCATGTCGTATCTTGACGACTTCGAAGTACAACTAATAGAAACAAAGCCAAAGAATATCCTTTATAAGCGGTTAATATTGAGCAGTGATGATTATGCATCGGGATACGGTCGTTATTTTAACGAGTTATACGAAAGAATTGCGAAGGAGAAGCTTACTTTACTTGGTCAGCCGATGACGATTTACCATAGCCCTGAATTTAATCCTGCTGGCAATGATACCGAGTTCGCTATTTCAATAGCTGAGAGTGTCAAAGGAACGAGAGATTTGCCTGGTCGCCTCTGTGCTAAATCTGTTTTAAAGGGGGCATATCCAGAATTGACATCCGTCTACGCTAATTTGATGAAGTGGATTGAAAACGAGGGATACGAGCTAATATTGCCACCATATGAAATATATGTAACAGACCCAAATCAAGCAATCGACCCTGAGGAGTATGTTACTGAGGTATATTTTCCTGTAAAGAAAAAATGATAATTAGGAGGTTCCTATGCAAACGACAATAAATTGGCAAGCCGTAAAACCTGAAAGCATATATATGAACAATAAAAAAATTTCTAAGCTAGAACAGATGATAAAAAGTGATTATCACAATATTAATGGCATTATTATTATTAAAGATGGTCATTTAGCATATGAAAAATATTTTAATGGCAAAGGTCCTGAGCATTGTCACCATGTAGCATCTGTAACAAAAAGTGTACTCTCAGCACTAATAGGCATCGCAATTGATAAAGGCTATATTAATAGCGTCGAAGAAAAGGTGTTAAATTTTTTCCCAGAGTATTTGGCTACTGATCAGAAGAAACAACAGATTACTATACGACATCTTCTCACGATGACAGTACCTTATCCATTTGAAGATTGGCATGAGCCATTAGATAAGCTATGTCAACAGCAGGATTGGATAAAATACACACTTGATTTTATGGGTGTAAATGGAGATTTAGGTGCATTTAAATACTCTACTGCAGGAGCACATTTATTGTCAGCAATTCTTACTAAAAGTACTGGCAAGAGTGCACGAGCGTTCGCCAATGAACATTTGTTTACACCGCTTGGCATAAAAGAAATTCCAAACTACCAAATGAATGCCTATGGGTTTGATGATTTATTCGGGAAAAACGTCAAGGGGTGGGTCCATGATCCAAATGGTCATTCGACAGGTGGATGGGGACTTACATTAACTACTCGTGATATGGCGCGATTTGGTTACCTATATATAAACAATGGCATGTGGAATAATAATAGGGTCCTCTCAGAGACATGGATTCGAGAATCGATGGAGATGAACCATAACAATTACGGTTATTTATGGTGGCTACGCCAAGATGATGGACTATTTACATATTCAGCAATAGGGGATGGAGGTAACATGATTTGTTGCATACCGAAATTGAATATGGTTGTGGCAATTAGTTCAGAATTCATCATGAATCCACGAGATAGATGGCCGTTAATAAAAGAGTATATAATTCCAGCGGTAATAAATAATCAATAATTTTATAGTTCAAGTGAGGCGGATAATTCGTTTCCAATTAGGTGGATGCACGCTTGCTTCAAGTTCATCGGTAACTATCCCCTAGTATTTCGCAGTCTCGACCCCATTCAACTTATGACATAGGTTAAATTTTAATCCTATCAAATTAGACAATAGGCTATAATAAATAGTCTATTATCTAATTTGATAAAGTTATCTTTATGAAGAAGCGTATTGAAAAATCCCCTTTCTGAAGGTCGTGCTCACTACATCTTCAGTTTGAGGTTAAATTATACTTTTTTAAATAAAGTGAGGGGAAGAAATGGTAAGCTACTTGGTCGTCTTTATTGTCATTGTCCTTATAATGTTAAAGGAGAAACAAGTTAGACCAGCTCGCTTGTGGGTCATTCCAGTTTTGTTAATTGGTGTAGTGTTTTCTACTATTGCCAGTATTAAATTAACGCCTTTAAGTATTATGATGTATATCAGTTGTTTAATTGTTGGATTGGGTATAGGAGTATGGAAAGGAAAACTAGAAAAAATTCGTAAGAATCACACTAGAGGAATCGTTACTACAAAAAGTTCTATTGCTGGTATTATTTTGTTTTTTGGATTTCTTCTTGTAAGGATACTGGTAGGTCATTGGAGTAGAGAGCATGCATTGCTATCATTAACAAATGCACTTATGTTCATACCGCTTGGTAGTATTTGTTCTCGTCGCTATATTATTTACTTGAGATACAAACAACTTATGGGCGAGTGAAGCAATATAAAGTATAGTATTGTTTTAAATCAAAGACTAGTCATAGTGATTTTATTCTGTATTCAGCTTTTTTAAAGCCATCTAGTATAGTTAGTGGGAAAAAGCATATTCTTGCAGGAATAATTTAGTCCTAAGTCGGATAGATCCGTCTTCGATTGTCCATGTTTGGTCAAAGTAGACAAAGTTGTATTCTCTTTGTTTACTTCTTCAGTAAGTATTTTTCGCCAGATACATAACCACTTAATTATGTAACTTCGCCACTCATCTAGTGCAGCAGCATAAGAATCTCCATTAACGCATTATAGAAAATCCAGTAGTAGAATCTAAATCCCCATACATCCTTTTTTGAAATAGCTTGTAATTTTGTAGAATCAATATTTAATTGAAGTAGAAGAAGAAAAATACTAAAAGTCCATAATATACAAAATTTTCGAAAATATGATAAACTAGTAGCGTGAAAAGGAGGATGTTAGTATGACTGTACAACAATTTACTGACTATGTGAAAAAAATGCAGCACTACGGAGAAGCATTGGGTGTGATTTATTGGGACATGCGTACGGGTGCACCTAAGAAGGGGTTAACTCAACGTTCAGAGGTAGTTGGAACATTATCTGCTTCCTTATTTGAAATGCAAACTAGTGAAGAGTTAGGGAAATTACTAACGGATCTAGAGGGGCAAAAGGCAGATCTCGATTATGTTACACTGCGTTTAGTAGAGAAAGTACGGAAAGATTACGATCAAAATAAAAAAATTCCAGCTGATGAATATAAGGAATTTGTCATTCTACAATCTAAAGCGGAAACAGCATGGGAAGAAGCAAAGGCAACGAATAATTTTGCTTTATTCCTACCTTATTTAGAGGAAATTATAAGCTGGCAGAAGAAATTTATTCAATATTGGGGTATTAAAAATGGTTCTCCATACAATACATTGCTAGATTTATATGAACCGGATATGACGACTGATGTTTTAGATCAAGTTTTTGGTGAATTACGTGAAACAATCGTTTCTCTTGTGAAAAAAATTGCAGATTCACCAAATAAACCAGATACAAGCATATTATTTAAGCATTTCCCTCGTGAATCTCAACGTGCATTATCATTGGAAATGCTAACACAACTTGGCTATGATTTTGAAGCAGGTCGCTTAGACGAAAGTGTGCATCCATTTATGATTGGCTTAAATCATGGAGATAATCGAATTACAACGAAATATGATGAAAATGATTTCCGCTCAGCAATTTTTGGAACAATCCATGAGTGTGGGCATGCTATGTACGAACAAAATATCGATGCGAAGCTTGATGGTTTACCGTTAGCAACGGGTACGTCAATGGGAATACATGAATCTCAATCTTTATTTTATGAAAATTTTGTTGGGAGGAATGAAAAGTTCTGGGAGCATAATTACGAGCGACTGCAAAAACATTCACCTGCTCAATTTGGCGATGTAGCATTAGCTGATTTCCTGCGAGTGATTAATATGGTGGAACCTTCATTTATACGCATTGAAGCAGATGAGTTAACATATCCACTACATATTATGATTCGCTATGAAATTGAACGTGATCTATTTAATGGCGATCTCCAAGCGAAAGACCTTCCACAAGTATGGAATGATAAATACGAGGAATATTTAGGTATTCGTCCTGAGACAGATGCAAAAGGGGTACTACAAGATATGCACTGGTCAGGGGGCATGTTTGGTTATTTCCCATCCTATGCTTTAGGAATGATTTACGCAGCACAATGGAAGCATGCAATGGATAAAGATATTCCAAACTTTGATGAGCTGTTAGAAAAGGGAGAGCTTCTTCCAATTCGTGAGTGGTTAACAGACAAAGTCCATCAATACGGTGCGCTGAAGAAGCCGTTCGAATTGTTACAAGAGGCAACAGGGGAAGGCTTAAACGCTAAATATTTAGCAAACTATTTACAAGAAAAGTATACGAAGCTGTATCAGCTTTAAAGGTCAAAGCGATTTCTCTACTATAGAGAAATCGCTTTTCATATTCCAATGACCACTTTTTTCCAAAAGAAAATGCTGAATCCTATATCGTATATAAAATTGATTGGAACTGATATAATACAAAATGGTTATTTAAACATCCCCTATCAAGATACATATTGATAGTTAAAAATAGTAGGGATTTACCAAAACGGAGGTATGAAAGTGTCAAAGAATTCAAGTAAAATAGGTGTAGTAATCGCTGGGCTATTGCTAGCGATTTTAATGGCTGCAATGGATAATACAATTGTAGCAACGGCAATCAGTACCATTGTCGGAGATCTTGGTGGATATGACAAACTTGTCTGGGTGACATCAGCTTATATGATCGCGTCGATTGCAGGTATGCCGATTTTCGGTAAATTATCCGATATGTATGGTCGTAAAAGATTCTTTATTTTCGGTTTAGTTGTATTTTTAATCGGTTCGGCGCTAGCTGGTACAGCAAACTCAATCATTCAGCTTAGCATTTACCGTGCAATTCAAGGTATTGGCGGTGGTGCATTAATGCCAATTGCATTCACAATTATGTTTGATGTAGTGTCTCCAGATAAACGCGGTAAAATGGGTGGCTTATTCGGGGCAGTATTTGGTCTATCGAGTATCTTTGGTCCGCTTCTTGGAGCCTATTTAACTGATTATGTTCATTGGTCTTGGATTTTCTACATTAATTTACCACTTGGGCTAATTGCCTTTGTGTTAGTTGCAAAATTTTATAATGAATCAGTTGTACATGCCAAGCAAAAAATCGACTACTTTGGCGCAGCTACTTTAGTTAGTGCAGTAGTTAGTTTAATGTTTGCTCTTGAGCTAGGCGGCAAAGAATATGCTTGGGATTCCGCAATGATTCTTGGATTATTCGCTCTATTTGGAGTGCTTCTTATTAGCTTTATTTTAATTGAACTACGTGTAGAAGAGCCTATTATTTCCTTTAAAATGTTCAAAAATCGTCTTTATGCAACGAGTAATATCATTTCAATATTTGCTGGTGCTGCTTACATTACAGCTGCCATCTACATTCCGATTTTTGTTCAAGGCGTACTTGGAGGCTCGGCAACGAACTCAGGTCTTATTTTACTTCCGATGATGGTCGGATCTGTTGTAACAGCATCTGGAGGTGGAGCTCTCCTCACAAAATTTAAGTATCGAACGATTATGTTACCGACTTTAACTCTATTCGTTGTTGGTATTACCTTGCTTACAACATTGACAACTGAAACGTCACACTTTATGGTAACAATCTTTATGATACTTGTTGGTCTTGGCATTGGCTCGTCTTTCTCTGTGTTGAGCAATGCCGTTATTCATGGTCTTAGTATGAGACAACGTGGCTCGGCTAACTCAACGCTAAACTTCAATCGAGAACTTGGAATGACATTAGGAATTACAGTGTTTGGGATTATTCAAAACCATATTTTCTCAAATAAATTAACGTCCGCGTTTAGTGGTCAAGCACCTACTGGTATGGATTTAAGTGATCCAAGTATAATCCTAACATCTGAAACTCGAAACGTTATCCCTGTAGAGGTTCTCGATAAAATGCAAGAAGCACTTACTATTTCAGTTGCTCATACTTTTGCTTGGGCGATAATCCCAGCTGCTATTGCGCTAATTATGGCATTTGCTATGGGTAGAGAGCAATTCGACCCTGCTTCTGAAATGGAAACGTACAATCGCGAGGCATCACATTAATATAAATTATCAATATGCGGCCTTTCCTCAATTAAAATTGTTATACGAAACGTACATTTTAAAACATTTCAAATTCGAAATAACAATAAAAATTGAGGTAGTCGTATGAAAAAGCAGTTGAAATTGCGCAATTTACGCATACAAAAATAGAAAAAGAGAGCTCGCTAAAAAATATTTCAAAAAGTGGTTGGTAGGCAAAAGAGAGCCATCATGCTTATTTTGCTGATACCTTTACTAAGAGGCAAGGACAAACCATTCCTCTGATACCAAAAAAGCTGGTGAAATTTTACGAAATGTGAAATTTCACCGGCTTTATTTTTTTCGTAATAAAATTTCGAACCGTTTATACGAAGTGCGGGTTGTCCTGCCTATCATCCACGTAGGGAGCTTATTCAATAAGAAGTGTAAGCTAAAATAGAGAAAAATCAAAAAAGTGAAATTAAGCATACTCGATTTCACTTTTTTGATATTAGAAGCTAGTTTTGTCCCAGCCTCTTTTTATGAAGAGACTAAACTTTGTTACCAAAGCTTATAGCCTTTAGAGCCAGGTGGGGAATTGGAAATGATATCAATAATTGGAATAGTATAAGCAAATAAAATTAATGCTACTAAAATAACTAGCCATACTTTAAAGTTCTCTAAAATAGCTGGAGTCGTACCACCGTTTTCATGTACCTCACCAACAGGGAATTCCTCTTCGCCTTTTGGTGCAAACCATGCTAATTTCACCACAATATAAAGAATGATTATAATGGCGATGAATAGAATTGTGCCACCAACAGCTTGAGCGATTTGATAAGGAATCCAATCATAAGCCTGCTGAGCTCCGCCATACTCAGAGTAATCAGATCGACGCGGTGCACCGATTAGACCAGCTATATGCATAGCAGAAGACATAATCGTCATACCTATCGCCCATAAAATAGCGGCAAAATTACCAAGATTGTTTAAAGATTTAGTCAGTGTACGACCTGTTAAATACGGAATTAACCAAAATGCCGCCCCAAAATAAGTTAAAACGGCTGTTGTTGCAATTGTTAAATGGAAATGTCCTGTAACCCAAATAGTATTATGGATTAATTGGTTCATTTGGTAAGAAGCATTGATGATACCGCCTGCGCCACCAGGAATAAATGCTAACATACCGATAAATGGCACGAAGAAACGAGCATCTTTCCATGGTAATTTTTTAAACCAGCCGAAAAGACCTTTTCCTCCTAATTCACGACCGCGTAATTCAAACATTGCAAACATCGAGAAGGCGGTCATTAAAGATGGTACGATTACGGCAAATGTTAAAACGACTTGTATAAATTTCCATGTACCATCAATACCTGGCTCTGTTAATTGGTGATGGATCCCAACTGGTACAGAGAATATTAAAAACAGCATAAATGACAGTCTTGCTAAAGAATCAGAGAAAATTTTTCCGCCAATAACCTTCGGAATAATGACATACCAAACCATGTAAGCTGGCAATAACCAGAAATACACAAGAGCATGACCAAAATACCAGAATAATGTACGAGAAAGTGCTACATCAACACGTTCGATAAAGCCTAAAGACCATGGAAGTAACTGGAATAGAACAGAAACAGCTACACCTAAAGTTGCTACGAACCACATTAAATTATTGACAACAACCATAAATGAAAGTAAAGGGCTTCGTTGTCCGCTACCTTTATTTTCTTTACGCCACTGAGCATATCGTAAAATTTGACCTGCGCCGCCAACCCAAGAACCAACAACGACTAATGTAAGTCCTAAATAGAAAATCCAGTGAGCTTTCAGTGGAGCATAGAACGTATATAAAACAGATGCTTCGTTCAGTAGAACCATTACTGCAGCTGCTGCTGTACCGATAGTCATTAACCAGAAGCCGATCCAGCCAAGGCGACGTTGTCCATCTGAGAAAGTCCCTGATGTACGGCTAACACTGGCAATTTGGAAACCGAAAATAAAGAATGTTGTTAAAATAAGACCGAGTAAAACACCATGTACAGTTAAAACTTGATAGTAACCAATGCCTGCTGGTAATGTAAATTGACCAGAACGAACGAAAACCTGTAATAAACCTGCAAGACCCCCTAATAATAATGCGATGAATGCCACGTATATATGTGCCATCGCTAGCTTCGCATCACGACGATCCACTTTTGTCAAATTATTGTTGAGACTCATTTGGATCCACCACCTTTAGCATAGAGTGCATCATCGTATGTCCTGTACCACAGTATTCATTACATACAATTAAAAACTCTCCTACTTTATTTACTTCTGTCACATATTCAGAAATGTATCCAGGTTCAAGCATCATATTAATATTTGTACCTGCAACTTCAAAACCGTGCATGACATCCGCACTTGTTGCGATAAATTTCACCCTAGCTCCTAGAGGGACCTCTATTTCTGGAGGATTGTAATTAAATGCTGATGCTAAAACAACCACTTCATAGTCCCAATCCTTACCTTCAACTTTGTGAACACCAGGATTATCGAAGGGAGGAAATTCATTTACTTTCTCATAATCTAGTGTTTTTTTACCATTGTTCGGATGTGAGCCTTGATGAAATGCACCGATGCCGAGAATGATAAGGAATGCTACTAAAGTAGTAACTCCAAACACAAGCCAGTATTTCTCATACTTATGTAAGTGCATATGTCTCTGTCCTTTCTTATTCTTAGTAGATTAAAAACGATTGATGAACAAATCGAAGCAGTACACCCAAAGTAAGATAATAATGATTCCTACTCCAAATACCGCATAGAGTGAACCTTTTAAATTTTCATCTGACTTTTTTTTATTTGCCATTTTTGCTCCTCCTTCGCTTTTATTGTGTCTTTCATATTGCCATGATATATAAATAAAATTCTTTTTGATGTGAAAAAAATCACACATCTTGACGAATAATGTGAAAAAAATGTGAAAAATTGAGGAGGGAATAAAAAAAAGCCAGCTCAATAGTCATTGAGATGGCCGCATTTTAGTTGAAAATGAAGTGATTATTATTGAAATCTATTATTTTTCAAGTAATTTTACTATAGGGAATTTAGACTTGAGCCTTACGGGGTATTCATCGTTTATTAAAGAGAATGATAAAGCGTGATCATAAATGTTTGATGTATAGGCATAGGATGTACAAATTGAACAGTTCGATATTCTAGAACTCTATTCTTCTTCAATTGTTAAAAGAACTGTCAGTGGACCAACGCTTGGAATTGTGACAGGGAGTATAAAGGCCTTTTCAAAGCCGTATAATTTTGTGTTACCAACCATCACTGTTGGTGGCGTGATATCAATTTCTAAGCTTTCTTGTCCGACGGTAGTACATAGATTCCCTGCAATCATATTGCCGAATTCCCCTGTAAAGGATTCCAACATTTCTCCTTCGAGAGGCATACCAAACATCGTATTGCCGATGTCGCTAAATGTTTCTGGAGAAGAGTCAATGATTACTCGGCCCTTTAAATCTCCTATTAAACCAATTAAAACCCCCATTTGCTGCTGTTGAAATGGTTCAGAAATAATACTCGGCGTTTTCACGTCTATCTCCATAGGTAGGATCGATTTTAAAGCGTGGATTGTCCCATTTAAAATAGTTTGAAAGTACTTCGAATTACTCATTTTTACCGCATCCTTTTTCCGACTTTTCTACATCTTACCATGTTAAAAGGGTAAGATGAAAGTATGTCTTGACGAATTAATGGGAAATTTATATTATATTAATGAGAATGATTTTCAAAATCATTAAATGAACGATTAAGTTTTTTTAAATACAAATTTTTATAAAAAAAGGAGCGGTCAGCGATGACATTCGTATTGATTGGAACGGCAGTGGTTATCTATATTGGAGTAGGGAAACACGTTATGAAACAGGCGACTGCGCATTTAAAATAAGAGAATAAACAATAACGACAATATTTTTACAAGAGAGCGTGGTCTAAGCAATTTAGAGATCATGCTTTTTTTACGAAAATATTTATCTTACATACTTTCGAGGGAATAAAGAGAAAAACTATTTGTTTTTTCTGAAAAAAGTTGAAAATGAGAATTGGTTTTTTATATTATGGTTACGAGGCTATTAATAAGACATTAACTTCATACAATGTTTATCTGATGTTAATGATCGGTCTGGCTGCTGAAGTATCAAAAAATAATAATGGATAGGCAATCAAGCAACGTCCTATAGAAAATTAGGTGAAGAAAATGACGAAGATATTATTAACAGGGTTTGTGCCATTTCTTGAATATAAAATAAATCCAACGATGCAAATTGTAGAAAAATTAAATGGGGAAAAGATGGATGGTTATGAAATTGTAGGACGCATTTTGTCTGTAGATTTTCAGCAATCAGCTCAGCAACTGAAACAATATATTGCTGAGATTAAGCCACAAATCATTATTTCATTAGGATTAGCTGGGGGGCGATTTAAAATAACGCCAGAGCGAATCGCGATTAATATTAAAGATGGGGAAGCAGATAATGATGGTTATACACCAGTAGATGAGAACATTTATGATGATGGTGTAGATGCCTATATCACGAATCTACCTATTAGAAATATGGTAAATCGATTATGTAAAGAAGGATATCCAGCGGAGATTTCAAATACGGCTGGTACCTATTTATGTAATAACATTATGTATGAAGGGCTTGTTTACGCGAAGCAACATAAAGAGGTCCATGCTGGATTCATTCATATTCCTGCGTCATTTGATTTGGCGATTCAACATGGAAAAATACCTGGATGGAATATCCAAGATTTAATCACGTGTATTAGGCTCTGTATCGAGGAGACCATTCGTGCAGCAAACGATTGATTTTCCTCAAACGATGAGGATAAATAAAGAAGTAAAATGGATGACCTGAAATGATAATCATCATTTTAGGCATCCATTTTTAGTTAGATAAGTAATGAAACAAATTATTGGATAGTAGGATTGATTTGATATCAACGTACACCCATTTCTTCTATCACTAATACAGTGTCCAGGCAGATAAAGTACCTATTACAAGGCTTTATTTTACTGTGTTGAAAACCCTATTGATTCTATGATGATTGGAGTACCACTATAAATTGTTGAATTACTTGGACTTAAGGTATAAATTCCACTTTCCTGCATGACGGGATTGATATAAAGCTGAACGTAGCCACTCGGATTAAAAATGATAAATTTGGTTGCTTGGTTCCCATTATCATTCCAAAATTGGCTAGCTGATAGAGTCGCCCCGTTAGTCAAATCAATATCCGATGTAACAACATTGAAATATCTATTTACTGTTGGAATAATATTTTTCTAGGTTCAACGACTGGGGGAGGGTCTTCCAATGGAATGGTACTAGGTTTTATACGTGGCCAAATAAACCGATCTTCACATTCTGGCTCGATTTTTCGGAGGTTCCTAAAGTTACCATATGTTTATCACTCCATTTAACTTCGTATTTATCTATTCACTATTAGATTTACAATCGCACACCAATCTTTTTTTCTTACTTTAAAATATGAAGAAAATTATTAGTTGAATAGTTGCGCATCCATTTTTGCAATAGAAATTAGTAGTTAGAAAAATAATGACCATAACGTGTGGGTAATTTCTGTTCAGGCTGGGCGTTATCCTGGTAGAAGGTTTTAAGAAACATCATTACATAGTAATCATGAGCCTATAAACTTTAATTTTATAAATAAACAGGACGATATGGATGAATATGGCGTCTGAAATCCTGATATATATGCTTTTTATAGTAAATTAGTGTTATACTTTGCTTGTCGAATAAGGTAGAATATTATTTATGACTATCTTCATTCGTAAAAACTACTTCCTAGGAAGTAGTAAGATGAATACGGATATAGTTTCTGTCCAACCAAGACTGAAAGGAACTCAGTCTAAGTACATCACGTCCTGTGGCAACGACTGAGTGACCAACATCGTGTTGGCCTAAAGCCTCCGGACGCAATTTTTTTCTGCGCGACAGCGGTAATTACGCCAAGGCGAAATTGATTAATATGAATAAAGGGGTTACTGGTTTTTATGAAAGATTTTGAACAACAATTGGAGGCGCTTTTAAAGCAAGCTTCGTTACAATACATAATTTATCAGCATAATGGTGATACAGAGCGTATGGATAAGACATCACTTTTTGCACGTAAAATACAGCAAAAAGAATATGTTATTGGCTTTGCAGGCCATTTCTCTGCTGGTAAATCGAGTATGATTAACGCACTATCTGGTGAAGATTTACTTGCGGCAAGTCCTATTCCAACGAGTGCAAATATCGTCAAAGTCCATAAATCTGAAGAAGACTTTGCGATTGTCTATATGCATAATGAAAAGCCTGTAAAATTCGAAGCGGGCTATGATTTTAAAACAGTTAAAGAGCTTAGTAAAAATGGGGACCTAGTGTCACAAATTGAAATTGGTCATAGTACATCGACATTACCACTAGGTGTCACTGTTATGGATACGCCAGGTGTTGACTCGACAGATGATGCTCACCGTATGTCAACAGAGTCTGCTCTTCATATTGCTGATATTGTTTTTTATACAATGGACTACAATCACGTGCAATCGGAATTGAATTTTCAATTTACAAAGCAATTAATGAAGTACAATCCAAACGTTTATTTAATCGTTAACATGATAGATAAGCATAAGGAAAATGAATTAAGCTTCGAGGAATTTAAAGCAACTGTTCACAATTCCTTTGCAGCTTGGGGCGTAGTACCAAAAGGCGTATTTTTCACTTCATTAAGAGAGCCGGAGCACCCTAATAACGATTTTGTGGTCGTAAAGAAAATCGTTATGGATAGTATGAATGATTGGCAGGAGCAGCTTATACAAACTGCATCAAATACATTGCGTTTATTACAAAGTGAGCATGACAATTATTTAACGGAAGAAAGACAGGATCGTTTAGATATTGATGAAGATGTATTAAGTGCCGATGACTGGGCAAACCATAAGGATATTTTAGAGCAGTATCATAAGCTAAATCGTCAAGTTGAATTGTTCTCAGTTGAGGCATGGAATGAAATGTTCGAAGAGCAACGCAAAGAACTTCTTGCGAATGCAGCTATTATGCCAGCAGATTTACGCGATAAATTACGTCTTTATTTAGAGAGTCAGCAGGAAGGTTTCAAGGTAGGGGGCTTATTTACTGCTAAGAAAAAAACAGAGGAAGAGCGTAACCGCCGTAAAGAGGATGCCTATAGTGCCTATCAAAATGTTGTTCATGCACAGATTACTGGACATTTAAAAGGGCTAATGAAAAAGGTGATAAAAGATGTTGGTGCGTTAAATGAAGAACGTGCTACAGCTATTGATGCCTACGACTTTGATTTACCATTCTCCCTTATTGAGCAGCAGGTACAAGTTGGCGCAATTTTAACAGGAGATGCTGTGTTGAATTTTGCCAACCGTGTGGCAGAAGCGACTAAGCGCTACTACATCCAGGAAACTGATAAGTGGAAAGATGCGCAAGCAACAACTTTGGAAGCAGTAGCTACAGAAACAGCTGCTCCATCTAAATTAAAAATGGCAGGGATGCAAAAGAAAGTTGATGCCATTCAAGCAGTGCTTGAAATCGAGGGCTATCAGCAATATAGTGCAAGTATTATGCATCAGGCAAGCAATGAAATACGTAAAATAGCAAATCAACAGCTGACAAATTGGGAGCATGCATTTAAGCAAGATTTAGCAGATATTCGATTATTTGACGAATCGATGTTAAAGCCAAAAGAGGAAGCGTTAATTGAGGAAGAGTCACATCAAACAGTTAGTGCAACAAGTCTTCCTATTGAAGGTGTAGTGAAGCGTGCACTTCACACGGCAACTGCTGTAAAAGATGTACAAGGCTTTGCGGAAGTAGCAACTTACTTAGAAAATAAAGTAGAACGCTTACAGAAAAAGGATTTCACAATTGCGCTTTTCGGTGCGTTTAGTGCAGGGAAATCTTCGTTCTCTAATGCGTTAATGGGTGCCAAGGTTTTACCTGTGTCACCAAACCCGACAACGGCGGCTATTAATAAAATTCGTCCTGTTTCACCAGATCATCCGCATGAAACAGCAGATGTCCAATTAAAAACACCTGACCAAATGCTAGAAGATATTCAAGCTTCATATGCAGCGATTGGTTTATCGGTTTCCTCGTTAGAAGAAGCATTCAATCGTGCAGATGAGGGACTTGCGGTGCAACTATCTGACGATCGCTTAAATGTGCATAAATCATTTATTCGCGCATTTAAAGAAGGGTTCCCAATATTTAAGTCTGAGCTTGGGAAAGTATTACGTGTAAACCGTGAAGAGTTCGAAAAATTTGTTGCGCAGGAAAATAAATCATGCTTTGTCGATAATATCGATTTCTATTATGACAGTCCGTTAACACGCATGGGTGTGACACTTGTTGACACACCAGGAGCAGATTCTATTAATGCGCGTCACACAGGAGTGGCATTTGAATATATTCGTAATGCTGATGCAATTTTGTTTATTACTTATTATAATCATGCTTTTGCTAAAGCGGACCGTGAGTTTTTAATCCAGCTTGGTCGTGTGAAAGATACCTTCGAGCTTGATAAGATGTTCTTTATCGTTAATGCGATTGATTTAGCGACAACAGAAGAAGAACAGGAAGATGTAAAAGGTTATGTGCGTTCAGAATTACAACGCTTTGGCATTCGCTTCCCACGCCTTTACGGTGTGTCTAGCTTATTAGCATTAAAGGAAAAAGTAGAGGGTGCGGATTTCACATCTGGAATGCCACCTTTCGAAGATTCTTTCCACACATTCTTAAATGATGAATTAAGTGCATTGGCGGTTCAGGCACTTGCGGAGGAAGTCGATAAAACGGAGCAACGTTTAGGTGACTTAATTGCGCAAACAGAAGAGAACTTAAAGCGTAAGGATGAGCGTTTAGAGGAATTAACAACTCTTGAGCAACATGTGAAATCGAAATTCAATTCGCTTAATACAAGTATGGTAGAAAGTGAAACGAAGCAAGAGCTTGATGAATTACTGTATTATGTTCTTCAGCGTGTGTATTATCGTTACCCAGAGTTCTTTAAGGAAGGCTACAATCCGTCAACATTTGCAGCAATGCCGGTTCAGCAAGCATTAGAGCATGCTTTAAAGGAAGTAATGCAAAGTTTACGATTTGATTTTACACAAGAAATGCGTGTAACAAACTTCCGTTTATCACAGTTTATTAGTAAAAAAATGCAACTGCGCTTTAAAGATGAAGTACGTGAGCTTAAAGAATTAAATCGAAGCTTCTCGTTTTTAGCGTTTGAATCTTCTGAGCCAGATTTACTTGATTTTGAAGGGCCATTTACAGATATCACTAAATATTCAGGTGTGAAATCACACTTCCGTAATCAAAAGGCATTCTTTGAGAAGAATGAAAAAGTGAAGTTAAGTGAGGCTCTAGAGGTCTTAACGAAACCAGATGCGCAAGATTATTTAGATTCACAAAAAGTATCTCTCATGACATGGGCGATTACTTATATTGCGGAGGAAGCAGAGAAATTACGTCTGCATATTTATCATCAGGCACTTGAACAAATTGCAACAGAAAGACTTGCACTTCAGGAAGAAAGTCGTTTAGCTTCTTGGAAAGAAATTTATGCTCAATTACAATACGCATGAGGTGATTCATTTGGGAAAAGTATTCAAATCAGTTGAGGAAATTCAGTTTGATGAAGTCCGTTTCATAGATGCTCGCTTTGATTTACAAAAGAAAGAGGCGGGTAGCAAAGCATTTGAAGAAGGACATGCACCAGGAGCTATTTATATCGATCTAGAGCAGGATTTATCTGATATGGGGTCCAGCGATGGTCGCCATCCCATGCCGAATAAGGAAAAGCTATCAGCAGTATTTCAAGGATTGGGATTAAACTATGAGGATCAAATTGTCGTTTACGATCAAGGAGCTTCTCCATTTGCACCACGTGCTTGGTGGATGCTGACTTATGCAGGCTTTCCGAATGTAGTAATTGTGAATGGTGGCGCACCGGCTCTTGAGGAGAAAATACCTTTCACAAAAGACATTATCAAATATCCACCAACTACGATCGAATTTGTTTGGCGAGATGAACTATATGCTCCACGTGAAGCAGTGAAAGCTATTGTAGATGGAGTAGTCGATGCTACGTTGTTAGATGCACGTGCCGCAGCTCGCTATCGTGGTGAAATGGAGCCTCTTGATAATGTAGCTGGGCATATTCCGACTGCGAAAAACTTTGACTGGGAGCAATTAAAGGCAGACGGTCATTTGCAAGCGAATGATGTGTTACGTAGTAAAGTTGCTCGTGACGAGCATGTTGTGGTGTATTGCGGAAGCGGTGTTACAGCATCACCATTGTATGCAGTGCTAGCAGATGAAGGCTACGAAAATATTCAACTGTATGTAGGTAGCTATAGTGACTGGATTACACAATATGACGTTGAAAAAGGGACAAATGAATAAAAGATTATAGAAGAAACGCTCACTTTGGTGGGCGTTTTTTTTGCTTTTATTGGAGTGGAAAAGGTGGAAAGCAGTCGAAGTGATGGAAAGAAAGGTAAGAGAGGCAGAAAGAAGAGCGAAGGTGACAGAATGATGGGCAGGATAGAAAAGCCAAATCGTGGATAGAACTGTCAAAATGAAGGATAGCCCCGCTCAAATCGTGGATAGAACTGTCAAAATGAAGGATAGCCCCGCTCAAATCGTGGATAGAACTGTCAAAATGAAGGATAGCCCTGCTCAAATCGTGGATAGAACCGTCAAAATGAAGGATAGGCCCGCTCAAATCGTGGATAGAACCGTCAAAATGGTGGATAGCCCTGCTCAAATCGTGGATAGAACCGTCAAAATGGTGGATAGGCCCGCTCAAATCGTGGATAGAACCGTCAAAATGAAGGATAGCCCCGCTCAAATCGTGGATAGAACCGTCAAAATGGTGGATAGCCCCGCTCAAATCGTGGATAGAACTGTCAAAATGGTGGATAGCCCCGCTCAAATCGTGGATAGAACTGTCAAAATGAAGGATAGCCCCGCTCAAATCGTGGATAGAACCATCAAAATGATGGATGGACCCACCAGAGCGAAATTATATCAACGAACCGAATTTTGATGTATTGGTAAAATGACTGAATATTCTTTTTATGCTAAACTCTTTTTACAAAGGGGGAGAAAGGATGTTTGAACGAGAGAAAAGTATAGAAATTCAACGAAATCGTGGTGTGCAATGTGCTCATGGGAAAGTGGCGGTTCAGGGTATTGGCATGAGTGTTTATAGCTTTTTGGTAGATGGGTTATTAATTGATACAGGCTCATACTCACTTTCGCAGGAGTTCCAATCTTTTTTTAAAGAATTACCGATTGAACAATTGGCGCTCACTCATTCTCATGAGGATCATTCAGGAAATGCAGCATGGATTCAGCAGTATACGGGTGTACCTATCTATGTTCACCGTGATTCGGTGAGCCTTTGTGCAAAGGATGGAGAGTATCCTTTTTATCGACAGGCATTATGGGGTGAGCGACCAGCGTTTATAGCTCAGCCGTTTGGCGATACGTTGCAAACAAATTCAGCTACTTGGGATGTAATTGAAACACCAGGACATACGACAGATCATGTATCATTTTATAATCGGGAAACAGGTGCTATGTTTACAGGTGATTTGTATATACAAACGAAAACTAAGGTTGTCCTTGATGAAGAAAATATCGTACATACCTTAGCGTCTTTGAAAAAAATAGTAAACTATGATTTTGAAGTAGTATATTGTTGTCATGCAGGCTTTATAGCGGATGGTCGAGCGAAAATACTAGAAAAAATTGCTTATTTAGAAGAGATGGAGGGGAATATAAGGCAACTGTTTTATAAAGGTTATTCGGTAGACGAAATGACAAAATCGATCTTTTCTCGAGAATACCCGATTACAAAAGTATCAGGGGAACAATGGTCTTCCAAGCATATTATCACCGCATTTATAAATCAGTTTACGCAAGAGTCCTTGAAATAAGGGCTCTTTTTTGTTGATTAATGTAACACTGCCTATGAAATGAATATAATAAAAAACTTTGTGAAAAAATGTGGAGAAAATGTGACGAAACTAGATAGAGTAATGGATGCGCTTACATAAGTTTGTGAAAAGATTCTCATTTACATAAGTAAAATACTATGTGAAAAGTTGAACAGGTTTAATACCGGTAATAATACATTTATTGAAAGGCTAATAGTTGTAGATGATATATTGAAATAATTGATTGTGAAGAGTATAACAAGACAATAAATTGGAGTGTACGATTAAAAATGGCGCTATTTCATAGATAAAATAAAATTGACAGAAAATTCGTTGACTTTACTTTCACAAAGTATTATGATTCTGAAATATATAATAATTCGAAAAGAAAAGGATGGGATTGAATGGACATTATGAAAAAGGCTTTAGAAATGCATGAGTATTATAGTGGTAAACTAGAGGTGATTTCTAAAGTACCAGTGCAAGATTCATATGATTTAAGTCTTGCGTATTCTCCGGGGGTAGCTGCGCCCTGCGTAGAGATTGAAAGAAATCCATCACTTGTTTACGACTATACAATGAAGGGGAATATGGTGGCTGTTGTTTCAGATGGTACAGCGGTATTGGGATTAGGGGATATCGGTCCGAAGGCGGCATTACCGGTAATGGAGGGGAAGGCGATTTTATTAAAGCGTTTTGCTAATGTTGATGCTTTTCCTATTTGCTTAGATACGAAGAGTACAGATGAAATCGTTAGCATTGTGAAGGCACTAGCTCCAACTTTCGGTGCTGTAAACTTAGAGGATATTTCTGCGCCAAGATGCTTTGAAATTGAAGATCGTCTGCGCCAAGAATGTGATATTCCTGTATTTCATGATGATCAGCATGGAACAGCGATTGTAGTAGGTGCAGGGATGATTAATGCCAATCGTATTGTGAAGAAAGATGTGGCAACGATGAAGGTTGTCATTAATGGTGCAGGTGCAGCGGGTATTGCTATTTTGCGTATTCTTGTGCAAATGGGCTATAAAAATATTTTTATGTGCGATACAAAGGGACTCATATATGAAGGCCGCGCTGAAGGTATGAATCCGATTAAAGAAACGGTTGCCCATTTAACAAATCCTGAAAAAATACATGGTACATTGGAGGATGCCATTAAAGGGGCTGACGTCTTTATCGGCGTATCGGTTGCCAATTTATTAACAGAAGCACATATTGCTTCGATGAATGAAGATCCGGTCGTGTTTGCACTTGCGAATCCAAATCCTGAAATCACGTATGAAAACGCCAAGGCATGGGGAGTGCGTGTTATGGGGACAGGACGCTCAGATTATCCGAACCAAATTAACAATGTTCTCGCTTTCCCTGGTATTTTCCGTGGGGCTTTGGATGTTCGAGCGACAGATATTAATGAAGCGATGAAGATAGCTGCAGTGGAAGCGATAGCGGCTCTTGTTAGTGATGAGGAATTAACTGAGGAATATATTGTACCTAAATCATTAGATGAGCGGGTTGTTGAAATTGTTTCGCAAGCTGTAAGTGGTGCAGCTGTTGAGTCAGGTGTGTCGGAGCTCTTCCAACAAAATACAGTGTTATCGGTTTAACATTTACGTATACAGGTGAATCTAAAAAATCTCCCACTCTCATAGAGAGGGGAGATTTTTTTACATCATTCCGATAAAAATGCCGAAAATGAAAAATAGAACAATAATAAGAATAATGAATAGAATAACGAAAATAATGGTTGGAATTAAGAGTGTTAAGAAGGCCATCCAATTTGGAATTTGATGTGCTTCTGCAATAATTCCTATTGTAATAACGAGGGACCATATTACAACCACAAGGGTTAATAAAAGTGCTGGCCAAATAACCCAAGGGTAAGTTCCGGCGAAGTCAGAATTCATTAAAGACTCGGGTGATGTAAATAACCAAATTAAGTAAAAAGGAATAAGTGCTATAAATGGGATAGAAGTTAAACTTAGCCCTTTGAATAAGTGTGAGTACGTACCTGTTCCTTTAAAAAGTTTACCGAACAACCAAGTGATTAGTGCAGAAAAAGCCGTACCAATTATCCCTAGAATCGGTGCTGCAATAACGCAAAAAATGACGATAAACCAAGGAGACACGTTTGACAAAAATGTACTATCAACAAGGTCTGAAAGTATAACACCTAGATAACCAATTGACATGAGAAGAATCGCAAAACCTATTGATTTTTCTTCAATCATGTAACGGGTTGTTTTCTTTGGATGCAACCAAATAGACAAAAATGGATTAACCTTTGGCCTTTCTTGTGATGATTCATTATAGTTATCCATCAAATTACCTCCAAAATAATAGTATAAATTTATGCGTATAATGAGTATACGGAATGACCTAATGAAAGGTTTCGAAAAAAATCAATATATAGTAACAAAAAGAGCCGCAAAAAAGCGACTCTTTTGATTACGCGTAACTAATCTTACATAGCATATTAATAGAATGGTTTTTTTATTCAGCTAACATAATTTTTTCAAGCTCTAATGGTTCTATGTATTGTTCGCCTTTGTAAGCGCGCATATTACCACCTGAAATTTCATCTATTAATAAAATTTCATTTGTTTGAGCATCGCGGCCAAATTCTAATTTAATATCGTAAAGGGTTAACCCTTTTTTTGCAAGTTCTGCAGCAACAAATTTAGCAATTTCAATCGTACGTTGTTTTAAAATTGCATATTCATCGTGTGTTAACAGGTCTAACATTGCTAAAGCATCTTCAGAAATAGGAGGATCTAGTCGATCATCATCTTTGATGGTAACTTCTACGAAAGAATCTAAGGCTTGTCCTTCTTTCACGTAAGCACCATAGCGACGTAGGAAAGATCCTACTGCCTTGAATCGGCAAATGACCTCTAACCCTTTACCGAAAACAGTTGCAGGTTTTACCGTCATTGTTGCATCGTTGAAGTTTGCATCAACATAGTGAGTAGGAACACCTTGTTCGTTTAGTTTTGAGTAGAAATAAGAAGTTAAGCGAAGACCAGCCAAACCAGCACCGTCGATTGTTAATCCAACAGTATTAGCACCTGGGTCGAATACGCCGTTTTCACCAGTTACATCATCTTTAAATTTTAATAAGTAGTGACCATCTTCTAACTTGAACACATTTTTCGTTTTACCTGTATACAATAATTCCACAAAAAAACCTCCAATATGTTGTAGTACTCCAATATTATAACACGAATATTTTGATTGTTTAATAGTAAAATTGTTCGTTTTAATGCAAAACTTACGAGTATTTCAGCGCTTTATATATTAAAAAATAAGATGATAACGAATATTCGTTATCATCTTTGGATGGGGTAAAGTTATTAATATACACCTTCAGAAAGCATACCATCAGCAACTTTTACGAAGCCAGCGATGTTCGCGCCAACTACAAGGTTCCCAGGGTAACCATATTTTTCAGCAGCCGCTTTACTATCTGCGTAAATATTTTTCATAATTTCGTGTAATTTAGCATCTACTTTTTCAAATGACCAGAATACGCGACTTGAATCTTGCGCCATTTCAAGAGCAGATACTGCAACACCTCCGGCATTAGCCGCTTTTGCAGGACCGAATAATACGCCAGCATTTAAAAATTCGTTAATTGCTTCTAAATCTGATGGCATGTTTGCACCTTCACCAATAGCTTTTACGCCGTTTTCAATTAAAGTACGAGCTGAATCGCCATTAATTTCATTTTGAGTAGCACATGGAAGCGCGATGTCACAAGGAATCGTCCAGATACCCGTGCAGCCTTCTTTAAATGTAGCATTAGGACGATAGTTTAAATAAGTGGAGATACGATCGCCTTTTATTTCTTTAATTTCTTTAATTGCATCAAGGTCTAAACCATCTGGATCGTAAATATAGCCTGAAGAGTCAGAGCAAGCAACAACTTTTGCACCATAGGATTGTGCTTTTTCAATTGCATATGTTGAAACGTTACCAGAGCCAGAAACTACTACTGTTTTACCCTCGAATGAATCGTTGGCATCTTTTAGCATTTCATTTACAAAATAAACAGTACCATAACCAGTTGCCTCTTTACGAGCTAAAGAGCCACCATAGCCAGGAATTTTTCCTGTTAATACACCAGATTCACTTGCTTTTGTTATACGCTTATATTGACCCCATAAATAGCCAACTTCACGAGCACCAACACCGATATCACCTGCTGGAACATCGACATCAGGACCAATATGGCGGTATAATTCAGTCATGAATGCTTGGCAGAAACGCATGATTTCTGAATCTGACTTACCTTTAGGGTCGAAGTTTGAGCCACCTTTACCACCACCGATTGGTTGGCCTGTTAAAGCATTTTTAAAAATTTGTTCAAAGCCTAAGAATTTGATAATGGATTCATTTACGGAAGGGTGGAAGCGAAGGCCGCCTTTGTATGGCCCCATAACATTATTGTATTGCACACGGTAACCACGGTTTACTTGAACTTGATTGTTATCATCTTGCCAAGCAACACGGAAGGAAATGATTCGATCTGGCTCAACGATACGAGATAAGATATTGGCTTTTATATATTCAGGGTGTTGTGCAAATACAGGCACTAATGAAATAAAAATTTCTTCAGCTGCTTGTAAGAATTCTGCTTGATAACTATTTTGGTTTTTTAGTTGCTCAAATACGCCATCAACGTATTCTTTTGCTAATTGTTCGTTGCTTACAGTTACAGTTGTCATAGTAAAAAACCTCCAGTTAGTTGATAGGTGTATCGTATATCTATTTTTCACACTATTCAATAAAATACTTTTTTTAACAGTCTTAAGTTTGTGAAAAATTGAACAAACGGGAGTGAAAATTTGTTATATTGAAATAATAATTATGTGTTTGATCCATCTAATTATGAGAAAGGAATGATGCTTTATTGTGAAGGTTTTAATTGACGCTGATGCTTGTCCAGTCGTGGATTTAGCACTATCCATATCATCTGAGTTTGAGATTGAAACAATCTTGTTTTGCGATACATCCCATCGTGTTGAACGTGATAATGTAATAACAATTATTGTTCCTAAAGGGCCAGATTCGGTTGATTTTACGCTAGTGAATGCGCTTTCAAAACATGATATTGTCATTACACAGGATTACGGATTAGCAGCAATGGTTTTGGCAAGAGGTGGTTATCCAATTGATCAAAATGGACGAGAGATGTCCGATGAAAATATCGAACGTTTGCTCGATATGCGCCATGTTGGACAAAAAATTAGACGTGCAGGTGGACGTACGAGAGGACCGAAAAAACGAACACAAGAAAACAATATTTCGTTCGAATTGAAATTTCGACAAATTTGTGAACGAGCAATTTTAGCTCAAAAAGTGGAGGAATCTAAAGGTGAAAAATGAACTTAAACACGAACTATTTAATCGATTTTCGAGATTAGAAGAGCTAGCGAATCATGAAACTGTGCTATGGGAAAATACAAATCGAAAAAAAAGGGGGGAAACCAATCTTTTTTCAATGGAAGAGGTTGAGGAAGCAGAAGAAACACTTAAACGTTTTTCTTCCTATTTAATTATTGCATTTCCTGAGCTTTTGGAAAGTAAAGGACTTATTGAATCATCTATACAAGACATAGCTTTGATAAAGAAAGCTCTTGAAAAGGAATTTGACGTTTTAATACCAGGTCAGTTGATCTTAAAATGTGATCATACCTTGCCGATTTCAGGCTCTATTAAAGCTCGTGGGGGTATTTTTGAAGTATTAAGGCATGCAGAGCGCATTGCCATCGCTAGTGGCAAACTAACAAAAGAGGACAATTATGCTGTGTTGGCAACAGATGATTTTCAATCATTCTTCCAGCAATACACAATTGCCGTAGGTTCTACAGGTAATTTAGGATTAAGTATCGGCATTATGGGCAAAAAACTCGGCTTTAATGTCGTTGTACATATGTCGAGTGATGCAAAAGAATGGAAAAAAGCATTGCTGCGTGAAAAAGGTGCGACAGTGATTGAATATGAAGCTGATTATAGCGTTGCTGTGGAACAAGGGCGTCGAGAAGCTGAACTAGACCCTAAGTGCCATTTCATTGATGATGAGAATTCGAAGGACTTATTTGCTGGCTATGCAGTGGCGGCGAAGCGTTTAAAAGCCCAGTTTGAAAAGACGAATATTACTGTGGATGAAGCGCATCCATTGTTCGTATATTTGCCGTGTGGTGTAGGTGGTGGACCGGGCGGTGTTGCATACGGCGTACGTGAAATTTTTGGAGAACATGCACATATTTTCTTCGCTGAGCCCGTAGCCTCTCCTTGTATGACAATTGGTTTAATGACAGGTTTACATGACGCAATCAGTGTAGAAGATATTGGTCTTGATAATAAAACTGAAGCAGATGGCCTTGCTGTTGGCCGCGCGTCTAAGTTCGTAGGGAAAGTAATGGAAACTTATATTAGTGGCTGCTACACGGTAAAAGATGAGGAATTATTTAAATCGCTTGCAATAACTATGGAAGTTGAAGAGTTATTTTTGGAGCCATCTGCACATGCAGGGATGTTCGGACCAATTCAGTTAATGAAAAATGGACAAAGTTATTTAGAAAAGCATGATTTAGTTAATAAGATGGAGCAAGCTACCCATCTTGTTTGGGCAACAGGTGGAAGTATGGTGCCGTTGGAAATGCGTGAGGAATACATGGCGAAGGTAGTACAAGTAGCAAGAATTAATGATTAAGGTATTTAATAAGAAAACGCAAGAATGCGATCGGAATTAGCATTCTTGCGTTTATTACTTTTAAAAATTGATTTCAAAATTTTATTCATTAATCAAAGTGTTTTTGCTCATTGAGAGTTATTTATATAAATAGTCCAACGCTTGATAATCTTGCTGATAGCGTCCGCCGTCCGCTACTTCAGCATGATATAGCGCTTTTAAAGCATAATTTTTTTGCAAATCCATTTCGGCCATTAACTCTTTTAAGCGATCATGTAATTCACGGTTTTCTTTCACAAGTTGCTGCATTTGTGGTTTAAAATATTTCATACTGTCTAACTCCTCAATTTATAACGTGCTTATTAGTATAACACTTTTAGCTTTTGAAAATGCACTTATATTCATAATTCTAGCTTTAAAAGATTATTCAGTCGATCATAAAATGAAATATTGGCCTAAATTGCAATTTTACTTAGGTTTATCGTTCTCTTACACAGTTAAATCAGCCAGTAGGGGAAAGGGCTTCATTTGAAGTTTAGGGCTATTCGATATTAAGAATAAAGAGCGCGTGTCATAGCATCTAAATAATTCTGACTAGCTCGTTGACTTACTTCCGCATCTGGCACAAAGACTTCAAAGCAATGGAAGCTACCAGGGTAGAGTTGGAATTCAACATCTACTCCTGCTTGGGCAAGACGTGTCACGTAATCAATGGTTTCGTCTCGGAATAAATCGAGTTGACCTATACATGTATAAGTTGGAGGTAGTCCTGCTAAGTTATCTGCTCTTGAAGGGACCGCATACGGAGATAGCTCATGGGTGTCCTTTTCCTTGCCTAAGTACATACCCCAAGCGGCCAAATTATTAGTTCTACTCCATATTGCATGATCCTCGGTAACCTCATAGCTGGAAGATGTTTCATTTCGGTTATCAAGCATTGGATACAATGGCATCTGGAATATAATTGAGGGTCCTCCTTTATCACGAGCCATTAATGCTAGAGCTGCTGTTAGCCCTCCGCCACCACTTGCACCTGCAATCGCCACCCGTTTGACATCGATGCCAAGGGAAGTTGCCTCGGTTGTCATCCATACTAACCCTGTATAACAATCTTCTATAGCCGCCGGGTAGGGATGCTCAGGAGCAAGTCGATAATCTACCGAAACGACAACGCAATTAGCAGTCTGAACAAAGCGTTCACATAAAATATCATCCATATCAGGGTGTCCCATAACGAAACCGCCGCCATGAATCCAAAGCATCGCTGGAAGCTGGTTGATATTTCGTTTAACAGGTTCATAAATTTTAACCAACATCTCGTCTCCATCACCTCTGGGAATCATACGATTTGATATGTGTACAAGTTCTGACTTCTCCGAAGGTGGGTTGGACAAAAGACTTCGACTCCACTCTAAATCTTTCTCCAACCGAAAGCCTGGAAATTGGGAGTAAGTCTGTCTTAATTCCGGTAAGACTCGGTTATTGATCGTCATATAAATTCCTCCTGTTAAATAATGATATCTTAAAGAAATGGATGTCCTTCTAGTGCCATTTCCTTCTCCCATTTGGCAACTTCCTCACGGACACGAGGAGCAACTTTTGTTCCGAGCAATTCTATAGCTTGCATAACTTGATCATGTGGCATTGTGCTTAACGGTACGTACAGCATAAAACGTGTAATCCCTACATGTTTACGAAGATGGATGATTTTTTCAGCAACTGTATCTGGATCACCTACATATAACGCGCCTTCAAAACTTCGTGCAGCATCATAGCTAGAGCGATCATAATATCGCCAACCCCGTTCTTTGCCCAATTTATTCATGCCCGCTTTTGTTGATGGGAAAAATGTATCCGCTGCCCATTCAGTATTCGGGCCAACAAAACCAATTGAATGAGATCCCACCTGAAGGTTTGATAGATCATGCCCTGCTTGAACAGCTGCCTTTTTATAGAGCTGTACGATAGGTGCAAACTGCATTGGACTGCCACCAATGATTGCTAGCATAAGTGGTAATCCTAAAAGTCCTGCACGGATGGCAGATTGTTGATTTCCTCCACTACCAACCCATATTGGTAAGGAGCTTTGAACAGGTCTTGGATACACACCTAAATTATTGATTGCTGGTCGGTGTCTACCTTCCCATACTACTTTTTCTGACTCGCGAATTTTGAGAAGTAAGTCCAGATGTTCCTCAAATAGTTCATCATAATCATTTAAATTATAGCCAAACAAGGGGAAGGATTCGATAAAGGAACCCCGACCTGCCATAATCTCAGCGCGTCCATTTGATAGTCCGTCTAATGTGGAAAAATCCTGAAAGACACGTACAGGATCAGCTGAAGATAGAACTGTTACTGCACTTGTAAGCCTAATCTTTTTTGTTTGTAGAGCTGCAGCAGATAGCACCATTGCTGGAGAGGCTGCAGCATAATCTTCTCGATGGTGCTCGCCGACACCAAACACATCCAGTCCCACCTGATCTGCAAGAATGATTTCTTCAACCACTTCACGCAGACGTTGTGCATGGCTAATCACTTCACCACTATGAACATCTGGTTTTGTTTCTACAAAAGAAGTAATTCCTATTTCCATTTGTTATCTCTCCTAGTCAAATTTGTTATTTTGTTAACCGTTTAGTCGTAGCCCAAAAAATAAGGGCAATTGCACTGATTGAAGCTCCGAGGAAACAAACTCCTTCCCAACCAAAGTGTGCATACATCTGTGTAGAAGCGATTGAGCCACCGGCACTTCCGATGGAATAAAACATCATATATCCAGCAGTAAGACGACTCCGTGCCTCTGTACGTAATGGAAGAATCATCGTCTGATTAGTGACATGTATTGCCTGTACGGCCAAATCAAGCAATACAATACCTATAATTAATGCCAATAACGACTGTTCTAGATAGTTGATAAACAACCATGAAATGAGTAATAGAACTAAAGCAATACCTGTCGTTCTTTGTCCGAAACCTCGATCGGCCAGTTTCCCGGCCTGTGCTGCAGCTAGTGCACCAGCCACTCCAACGAGACCAAAAGCGCCAATTACACTATGTGAAAGAGTTAATGGTGGCGCACTAAGAGGTAAAACAAGTGAAGTCCACAAAATACTGAAATCAGCAAAAATTAGCATGGCGAGAACTGAACGGATGCGCAATGTTCTTTCCTGCATAAACAGAGTGAACACGGATTTAATTAGCTGATGATAGGGGAGTGATTTTATTTCACGTTCCACCTTTGGTAACACCTTAACAAACATACAAACCATTACAAGCATGAGGGTGGCAGAGACTAAATAGACGGATCGCCATCCTGTAAGGTCTGTTAATAGACCAGCAAAGGTTCGAGCGAGCAGAATGCCAATGACGATCCCGCTTGTAACAATACCAACGACACGTCCACGTTCTGTAGGGGAAGCCATAGTTGCTGCAAACGCCACAAGTGTCTGTGTCACAACTGCGAGTAGACCTACTAAAGCCATACCAGTAAAAAGCATCACGCTAAAAGAAGCGGTACCAACTATAACCAAAGCCGCTGTGGATAATAGCATCTGTCCGATAATCAAGCGTCGTTGGTTAAGTAAATCTCCAAGAGGCACCAGCAGTAATAAGCCCAATCCATAAAAGATCTGCGTGATGGTAATTACAACACCTATTGTTGAGGGATCAATATTAAATTCATAAGACAATTGATCAAGCAACGGCTGTGCAAAATAAATATTGGCGACAGACATTCCGCAGGCTGTTGCGAATAATAAAGTTACAGTTCTAGACATAGAAGGTTGTAGATTCATCACAGATGCATCCACTTCTTGCCTCAGATCATTGTCCACACCATTTCCCCCGTTCGTTATTAGATTTTAACCATAACATACCGTCCGGTACAATATAATTATTGGTAAATATATCTTAGCTCTGTTTATAATGTCAAGGATTTATTTGAAAATATTTTACTCAACATTTACCAAATACAATGGAAATTGACAATGAAAGCAGCTGATTATACAATGTTTACATACTGTTTGGTATTTTAAATTTTAAAGTGACAAACTCACTAACTCTTAAACAATGGAGGTGGATTTTTTATGGCAAGAACCCGTGAATTTGATGAGGAAAAAGTTTTAGAGGCTGCCATGCAGTTATTTTGGGAGAAGGGCTATGAAGCTACTTCTTTAAGTGATCTCACTGCAAGAATGGGGATTCAACGTCCGAGTATTTATTCAACCTTTGGTGATAAGAAGGAACTATTCGAAACAGCACTTCGTAGGTATACGACATCTCGTGCAGCTGAAATAAGAGCTAGACTTCAAGGTCATTCCTCTGTAAAACAGGCATTTGCTAATTTTTTTGAAGAAGTGATTGCTACTGAATATACGAAAGATCTTAGTAACGGCTGTTTTTGCATCAATACAATGGTTGAACTAGCTCCTCATGATGAGAGATTTGAAATCTTAACGAGAGAACATCAACTTTATTTAGCAGTCATTTTTCAGGAGACAATTGAACGAGGAATTCAATCGGGTGAGTTAGAGGAAGAAACGGATGCAAAGTCTTTAGCGCAGGCTCTAATTGTGGCGTTAATTGGATTAACAGTCATGATGAAATCTCAACCACAAAAATCATTTATTGACAATGCAATCGCAACAACTCTCACATTACTCAAATAAATTTTGTGAATTATTAATAGCTTTCAAAAAAAGTGAAATCGACGCCGCGATTTCACTTTTTCTCGAGAATATTTATGTCCAAGCCTCAATCAAAAAGGCCATAACGAAAAGTTTGTTTCGGACCCATGGAGACTATAGGGATTAAATTTATGAAATTAACTCAAATAAATAAACAAACCTCCAAATCCATACATAGATTTGGAGGTTTAAAGCGTTATCCCACATTAGCAAGCAGTAAAATGGAGAATAACTACCCATATAAGCCTGATTAGTTAAAACAAATCATCGGTGGAGATCTCTGATTAAAGTTTCACTTTATCGTGGCGTTGTTTTCGCTGAGCGGTTAAAAATACTTCCTGTGCCGCCAGTACACCTGCACCTGGTTCAAAGTCATATTCAAAGTCTTGAAGAGCTGCTTCCATTAAAGAAACGGCCTGTAAAATATCACTTGGGAAGCAATAGCCCATATGGCCGAATCTGAAAATTTTCCCTTGCAAATGACCGAGTCCTCCAGCGAAATCTAAATGATATTGCTGTTTTAAATGTGACAAGAAGTCACCGAGTGCTATTCCTTTTGGTGCCATAATTGCTGTAATGGTCGGAGAAGCATGCTCATCCGTAGTGAGAAGTTCAATATTAAGGGCATTCATTGCATCACGTACCATGTTTTTCATTAGTTCATGGCGGGCAACTGTATGTTCAAAGCCTCCTTCTTCCTCTATAAGTTTACAAACCTCATGAAGTCCAGAAATAAGTGTCACAGTAGGCGTGTTTGGCGTCATCCCTTTTTCTGCCCAGCTACGATAGCTCAATAAGTTTAAATAATAGGATGGTGCTTTATTTTCTTCAATAACTTTCCAAGCTCTTTCGCTTACACTGACTAAGGAAAGTCCAGGCGGTAGCATCATGGCTTTTTGAGAGCCTGTAACAAGAATATCGATGCCCCAGGCATCAATTTCAGCAGGAGCTCCACCTATGCAACTTACACCATCGACAATACATAATGCATCTGTTTCCTCACGAACAACTTGTGCTAATTCAGCAATTGGGTTTATGATCCCAGTCGAAGTTTCATTGTATGTGATAAAAACAGCTTTAATATCTTGTAACGGCTGCAAAAATTCTCGTAATTCTTTAGCTGTGCAAGCTTGTCCCCATTCTTTTTCAAGTTTATGTACATGAAAGCCGTACTTCTCACAAATCGAAACGAAATAGTCTCCGAATGCTCCAACAGTGATCACAACAACATTTTCACCAGCAGAAACAGTGTTAACCGACGCAGCCTCTAAAGCTGCTGTACCTCCTGATGGAAGGACTAAAATATCCTGCTTTGTCCCGAAAACAGGTTTTACTAATTCAATAGTTTCACGGTAAAGCTCTACAAATTCATTGCTTCGATGACTAATAATATCGCGATTCATCGCAAGCTGGACCTTTTTCGGAATTGGCGTAGGTCCTGGATGTCTTAAAATATTTCCATACACAATCATCAAACCCCTTTGTAATTAAAAATTAGAAATTTTCTAACTATAATATAGCATATTTTTTCTGCTATCTAACTTCTTTTTCAGAATTTGATTAGTCAAGTATCGTAAGAGAGTAGAAAATACAACGATTAGTTCCTGATTTTTATATGGTAAAATTTTCATGTAAAGGGGGGCTAAGCTATGGAATCGAAAGTAAATTATCCATATATCTATTTTTTATTGGAATCAAATATGGTTTGTGTCTATCGAATTAAAACACATCATTATCTAAATGCATCGGATTTGCTAGATAGAAGTGAATGGGAGGCTTATAAATTACAGCATCATGCTCAATTTGAAACATTCAACCATGAAGAAAATGAAGCAATTGAGGGGTGGGGGTTCTGGATTGAGCAAGATAAATTAAGAGACATAGTAGAAATTATCAATGACTGTATTCAAAAACATCGTTCTGTGGACCAACGAATAGCAACACAGGCAGTTCATATTGTGAGCTCTGAATCTGCTGCTGGTTCAGTGAGAGTAGCACTTGTACCACCTAAACATGTAATTGGTTTCCCTGATTGCTTCTCAATTGGACCATTGTGGAAGCTAGAGGACAAAAGGGGTCAAACATTCCGAAGTAATTGGTTATCTGAAAATATTAACGATGGACAGGAAGATATTTATCAAAATCAGTTTACAAATACTTTACGTGAGATAGAAGATATTCCAAATCATGTTCCTATCTATATTTGGTATGGTAATAATGCTGATGAACAATGTGGGCTTCGTTTTTTCCTCTATTTATTGCGAGATAAATCAAATGAAATTTTTCTTATTAATACAATAGAACATAGTAAGGCTAAATGTGCGACAAGTCATCTTAGTTCACAGCAATTAGCGCAGCTTTTTATGAACATAGAAGAAAAAAAGCCATTAACTATCCGGGACCGTCGTATTTTCCAAAATGAATGGGAAACATTATCGCAAACTAACGATGTTCTGCGCTTATGGATTAATAATGGAATAAAAGGGATGCCAGAAAATTATTTGGATCCACTTATTATAGAGACGATAGAAAGGCTACATAATGAACAAGCAATAATAGATTTTATAAAGACAGGGACAGTGATTGAGGAACTCTTACCTTCAATAGAAGAGTTTCCTAATGTCTTCTTTTTAGAATGTAGAATAAGATTTTTAGTCTATAGTGGGGTGCTTGCATTAAAAGGTATTCCTAAGTCCATGAGACACTATAGTGTAAAGTTACGTGAATAAGTTGAAAACCTCTTAATCCTTTTAAGGGTCAAGAGGTTTTCTATTTCGCATATGTAATTATGCAACGAAAGGTTTATTCATTTTCATTAAGCCGTAGATAAAATAGAATAGTCCGAATGTAATGAACGATAAAATAATATAAAGTACAGCTCTCCCAGGCTCACCAGACCAACGATAAAATAGGCGATATGTGAAATACATAACATAAATCCAAATACCAAAGGAAGCGAATATACCTATAAATGGAATGATGAATGAAACAAGTAATAATCCACCATAAATTAAAACATTCTTTAACGCTTCGGCACGAACGGTTGCGTCATCATCACCCTTTGCTGTTAATAAGAAAAGGCTATAAACGTTAATAATAGGAATCCAAGCAACATAGGCAAGATCATTAAAGCCATTTGTTTTAGATGCTTGATAATAAATAAGAGAACTAATAATATAGCCAGCAAGCCCCATTACAAGACAAAATAATATAAACAAGAGAAATAAACTGCCAAATACTGCATCAAAATCATTAGAATCATAAGAATTGTACATTGGAAAACCTCCTTTCAAAAAAATACTTCATAATAATAACAATACTAAAGTTTTAAATCTATAGCGGTAAATATAGGGAGTTAAAGGTAATCGTACAAATATACCATTTTCATGAAATATTTGTATAATTTCAATAATGTTTTTTTGATATAAGATTGATCGAATCGTAAAAATAAATTTGGAATTATTGGGGATATAGTGGTGAAGAACCATTTTATACATTTTTCTGTTTTAGAGGATTCTACTAATATTGTAATGGAAGTACGGTTGAGTACATCATATGCTGTAATTAAGTTATAAATGTATGAATTTAGCTTGTACTAACGGAGTAAATAGATAGTACTTAAGTTAGAATGGTGGAAAACGTGCAATGAAGCAAGGGATAAAACATATAAGTTCAAAACCTCTTTAACCGCTAAAGGTGTAAAGAGGTTTTTGTACTTGCATTTGTATTATGCAATGAAAGGTTTATTCATTTTCAATAAGCCGTTGTAGATGGCACAAAAAATCAGTGTTAGAAAAAGGCAACTTACAAAAAATACTTTAATACAAACTAAAATTCTACAAGAAACTATCTTGATGAAAATTTGAGTATTAATGTAAAAAATGCTAAAAATATCCTCAGTAGTCTTGGTATAATAGTTTTAGGGTTTTTAGTTTATATGAAGTAAAAGAAATAAGAGATTGGAGAGTATGCGATGCTAATTATAATTTTTATATTGATAGTGATAAGCTTTTACTTTATGGAAAAAAATTATCGGAAAAGTGTCTATTATAAACAGACAAAAAATAATATTTTTGCAGTTAAACTCAGTAAAGGGAGAAATGGTGAGTACTTAACATCGAAAATTATTGAAAGGCATGCCTTACAAAGTCATAGGCAATTATTAAATGTATATATTCCAAAGAGAAATTCAGATGAATTAACGGAAATTGATTTGCTTTATATTGATCGAACAGGTCTATATGTAATTGAGTCAAAAAACTATAGTGGTTGGATTTTTGGCAATGAAACACAACAACAATGGACACAAACGATGCCAAATAAGAAAAAATATAAATTTTTCAATCCAATCCGTCAAAATGCTACGCATATCCGTGCAATTCAAGACTTTTTAGATCTTCCGAAAGAAGCAATTCATTCAGTAATTGTCTTTAGTGAGCGTTGCACATTGAAAAAAGTGGGAGTTACTTCCCAAAATGTACATGTTATAAAACGAGAGAATTTAAGGCGTTTTATCCAAACACAAAAGCAAACTGCAAAACAGTTTTTCTCTCAGGACGATATTCAAACAATTTATGAGAAGCTTGTGCCTCAAATGCAAGTATCTAATGAAATCAAAAAACAACATATTCAAACGATTCAGCAGAAATATGGAAAATAATCGTGCGTTAAAAGGGGACAATAAGCATGCCAAGATACAATAAATTAATACGTGATTTAATTCCTCAAGTAATTGAAGAAGAGGGGAAAACATGTAGCATAAGAGTATTAAAACAAGGAGAACACTTAGAGTGTTAATGTTAAATAAAATCTACAAATACAATGGTTGGATAGGGGAATCAAAAATTCAAAAGTTAAAATGTGAGATAAGATCTTCCCTAAAAATCAGGAGTATCTATAGTAAAAATAAGTTCAAAACCTCTTATACCCTTTTAAAGGTGTAAAGAGGTTTTTGTACTTGCATATGTATTTATGCAACGAAAGGTTTATTCATTTTCATTAAGCCGTAAATATAATAGAATAGTCCGAATGTAATGAATGATAAAATGATATAAAGTATAGCTTTGCCAGTTTCACCAGTCCAACGATAGAAGAGGCGATATGTGAAATACAAAGTAAAGCCCAAAAGACCTAATGAAGCAATAATACCTATAAGCGGGATAAATGAAACTAGTATTAATCCTACGTAAATAAGAGCATTCTTTTTCGCTGCACCACGAACAGTTGCGTTATCTTCACCCTTTGCAGTTAATAAGAAAAGGCTATAAACGTTAATAATTGGAATCCATGCAATATAAGCTAGATCGCTAAAACCATTTATTTTTGACGCCTTATAATAAATAAGTGAACTAATAACATAGCTTGCAATACTCAATACAAGGCCAATTAACATAATAATGATAAATATACCTCCGAGAGCCGCATCAAAATCATCGTAATAATAAGAATCGTACACAAGATAACCTCCTTTCAAAAAAATACTTTTTTATAATAACAATGCTAAAGTAATAAATCTACAGTAAAAAATATCCGGAATTCAATGGTAATAATATATTTATATTATTTTAAGGAATATATATTTGGTTTTGATAAACGTATTTTTGTTATCGGATTAAAGGCAACCCCAACTAGTGATTGAACCAAAGAAGGAAGTAATGACAAGGGATGGCTTAGCCTTGTCGTTACTTCCTAGTTCGATAGTAATGTTGCTGCCGCTACGTTGGCACTGCGCTTTCGCACAAAAGACATTGTTGCTGCCGCTACGTTGGCACTGCGCTTTCGCACAAAAGACATTGTTGCTGCCGCTACGTTGGCACTGCGCTTTCGCACAAAAGACATTGTTGCTGCCGCTACGTTGGCACTGCGCTTTCGCACAAAAGACATTGTTGCTGCCGCTACGTTGGCACTGCGCTTTCGCACAAAAGACATTGTTGCTGCCGCTACGTTGGCACTGCGCTTTCGCACAAAAGACATTGTTGCTGCCGCTACGTTGGCACTGCGCTTTCGCACAAAAGACATTGTTGCTGCCGCTACGTTGGCACTGCGCTTTCGCACAAAAGACATTGTTGCTGCCGCTACGTTGGCACTGCGCTTTCGCACAAAAGACATTGTTGCTGCCGCTACGTTGGCACTGCGCTTTCGCACAAAAGACATTGTTGCTGCCGCTACGTTGGCACTGCGCTTTCGCACAAAAGACATTGTTGCTGCCGCTACGTTGGCACTGCGCTTTCACACAAAAGAATATCTGTTCTTGGTGATGTTACTTTAATAATGAGTGTTGTCCCTATCCTTTATTTTACAGTATAAGAGAGTACATGTTTAATATAATGTGTGCCCTCTGTAAAAGACAATACGCTTTTGGTAACTTAAAAAGATGATGATTGTATCGTGAAGGCGTCATCTTTTTTATGAGCGTTGAAGGAATTTCAATTGGGCAAAATAAGGTTGTTGCGATGAGTACTTGAAGTATAGAAACCAAAGAAAGTACACAAATTGAAAAAATAATTTGATTACTTTAAGGAAGGCCGTAGAAAGGCAAGATTTCGCGATCTATTTCTATACAATTCCATTATTTCATGCGTTGTCACGTTTGATAATCCTATTATTTCAAGATATAGTTCTTATTACAGATACATGAAGGAGGAATACATATGGCAGAAATTAAATATGAAATTATTGAAACGATTGCGGTGTTATCGGAGGGTAATAAAGGCTGGAAAAAAGAATTGAATTTAATTAGTTGGAATGATCGTGAACCGAAATACGATATTAGAGATTGGTCGGAGGATCATACAAAGATGGGGAAGGGTGTTACGTTATCAATGCCTGAACTACAGCTTTTGAAAGAGTCGTTAGCTAAATTGTCAGAATAACAAAGGTATTTTTATAGTGTTTTTTAGGTAATAAAGTAAGTCGGGATTCATGCTTATGAAGCGTAAAAAAATGAGTATAGCCATTCCTGACTATCGATACACGTTGAAAAACATAAATCTTCTGAGGATTTTCCGTAGAATATATTTCATAAAATTGGTAGACTAGCAATAGCAACAATTCATAAAGCAGGTGGCGGCTGAACTCCCTTTTGAAAGGGGGTGAGGCGGATGACAGTATTTGAAGCATTTAGTTTGATTGTACAGTGTAGCCTATTGCTAATTGCAGTACTAACGCTGATGCTTAGCATTATTGTCTCTCAAAATAAAAAGAAATAGCCCCCTGCCGGCTAAGTAAGGTGGCTATTTCTATGAACTTTAACTTGGTCAGCCGTTATGTTTGCGGCATGATTGTTGCTTTTGGCTGGATGTGAACGCATCCAGTCTTTTTTATTCTATAGTCAGTGTATCATATTTATTCTAAAAAGAACATTTTGTATAAGTCTTAAATGAATTTTGCAATGTCATTTAACGCTAAACGAGAAGAGCCGTAAGCCGGTGTTGCTGCTTTTCCGATGGCGATTAAAACAATAGGCACTAGATTATCTGTTAATTCAAAGCGTTTCGCAAAAGCCTCTTTATTGAAGCCACCCATTGTAACCGTATCGTAGCCCATTTCTTTTGCTAAAAGCAGGATTTGCATAGAAATTAGGCCAGCATCAAATGTAGCTATATTTTTTAGAACTTCTTTAGGAAGGTTTGAATAAAGCTTTAATGAATTTTCAATCATCATATTTTTCGTTGCTTCATCCATGTAGCCAAGCTCGAAGTTTTTTGTATAGACTTCCTCTACATTATTGTACATTTCAGTATCGCCTAATACCGCAATGATAGCAGAAGCAGTTTCTACTTGCTCCTGGTTATTAGCAATCAAACGTAGTTCTTTTTTTACTTCTTCATCTTGAATGACTAAAAAGCGCCAAGGTTGTAAATTGCTTGATGATGGAGCGGTTGTTGCCTCAACAAGCAATTCCTCTAATTCAGATTGTGGAATTTTAAAATCTGAATCATATTTACGAACAGATTTACGATCGTGCATAACTTTATTTAAATAACTTTTAGTTGTAGTCATGTTAAAAAATCTCCTTTAAATTTGATGAGATTTTTACTATACGATATCCTTTTTAAAATTCCAAGTAAATTGCTCGAATTAGAGAGTTTTAATTTTACGATTTTCCATTATTACTTAAATTTAAATACTTCAAAGTGAATGCTTAGATCTTTATTGCAGGTTTTCAATTGCTTGGCAAAACGTTTAAGCATTTTTTGGGGGCCACACAAAAAAATACTCGTATGCGCTGATACTGAAATATTTTCAAAAGAAAGCCTGTCCATTTGGGCAGTATCAATAAAGTTCACTCTAAATTGTTGATTTGTTTGTGCATACTCCTGTAAAAATTTCTTATGGATTGCGTTGTCTTCACCGTGATAAGTGTAAAATAACTCGATATCACGATTGACGGGCTGTGATTGCAAATAAGATAGAAATGGAGTGATGCCTATGCCACCAGCTATCCAAACTTGTTGTTGTGCAGCATTTTCAAAATTAAAATGACCATATGGACCATCAAGAGTGACTGGTGTGTTCAGTTGAACGGAATCATATACTTTTTTTGTGAAATCACCAAGTACCTTCATAGAGATAAATACTTTTTTACCATCACCACCTGAAATAGAAAATGGATGAGGTGCCTTTTCTATGCCATCTTGCAAAATCTTGATAAAAATAAATTGTCCATGTTGATACGGTAATGTTTGATCAAGTGTTAGTTCCAGTTCAATAACATTTGGCCCCAATTTTTTGATCCCCGTAATGGTGCCATTATATTTAAAAAACATATCCTGATACATCGTCAACATATATAATGCTGACATAAATCCAATAGTAGCCGTTATTACGGTAAAAATTCCTAAAGGTGTAGGCTGTAATAAATCGTATCTGCTTGAAAAATAAGCATGATAAATTCCGAATGTATAAGGGATAAGCAATAACCGATGAAAAATCCGCCAATGCTCATATTTTAGAAATTTAGCAAAAAGAGCAATTAAAATTAGTGCTATGAAGCCATATTGGCCAAGTGACCCGAGTTCTTTCGCAAATTCGCTGAATGAAGTTCTTTCTACTTTGTCCAAGCGGGGTACTAGACCTTGTAATTGTCCATGAATAATCACCAATACTAGTGAAAATATTGCTATATATTTATGATAAAAATAAACATTCTCTAGCCCATAAAACCAACGTTCAAAAATCTTCATTCTTGTTGCTAACAAAAAGACAAGAAAGAAGCCTGTTATGGCCATGCCCCCAATGATGTGACTAAGCCTGTTAACTGCCTGTATAGGCTCAATAGGAGTAGCAAAATACCACAGTAAAGCACTACTACTCATAATTAATATGATAAATAAAATTCCTTTGATAGATTTCATAAATAACCTCCAATACTCATTTTTATCTCTAATCATCTTACATATACAATAAGAACCTGAAATGTTTCTGATATTTTTAATTTTTTATATGAGAGTTTAATTTGTCCACAACAAAAAAGGGATTGTACGTTCGGAATATATGTTCCTTTTTGTGGTGTGGTGTGTTAAATTAAGAAGGGTAAAAATATATAGAGAGAAGGAGTGGAGGTAAATAATGCAAGGGAATACACATATAGTTGGAGGCATCACGGCAAGCCTTGCTTTTGCACAAATTTCAAATGATAATCCGCTTGTTTTAGTAGGGGCGGGCGTTATCGGTGCATTACTTCCAGATATTTGCCATGGCGGCAGTAAAATTGGGAGGAAGCTTCCCATCATTTCAAAGATTGTCAATACTATGTTTGGTCATCGTTCCTTTACACATAGTTTGCTTTTTTTATTTCTAGTTGGGATGTTACTACATACATTTATACCTTACAAATCCATTTCACTAGGTATTTTATTAGGGATGGCCAGTCATATACTTCTTGATATGGCGACGAAGAAGGGTGTTAAGCTGTTCTTCCCGGTATCCATTTCAGTGCGTTTACCCATTACTACAAAAACGGGTAGTAAAGCTGAAAAGGTAGTGTTTATGTTGTTAACGATGCTTTCAGTCTTTTTTAGCTATGAAATTATGATTAAGCTAATACAGACAGTATAAAAGAAGCCTTATTACGAAATTTTTTCGTAATAGGGCTCTTTTTAAAGGAGAAGGTTTTAGTCAGCCTGTACTTCTTCAACCGTTTGTTCTACTTCTGCTCGTGTCATTTTTTCACGACCATCTTGCATCGCCTTCAAAGTTTTATGAGCTAAGGCAAGCGGTAATCGACAGAATAATAATACCGTTCGTTTATTAATATCTTTCATATAAAGATCCGCTTTCGCAAGATTTTCCTCCGCGTATGCAAATAAATCATCGCGTGTCCAGCCATCAGGAACGAAACTTACGCCGCGCTCATCCAGATCTTCGTGCTGATTACGTAAAATATTGACTGCTTGGAGACCTCGACCATAGCCAATTGCTAAATCGCGATCTGTTTGAATGTCTGCACCCCACGCCCAAAGCTCAGACAGCATCGTCCCAACAAGCCCTGCTACGTAGTATGTATAATCATCTAAATCCTCTCGCGTATGAACCTGCCAGTTTGCCTTTGCCCATTTTGCCATCCCGAATGCCATTTCACCTGTTGAATCTTGGATAATTTTACGTGAGCCTTCCGGACAAAATGTTAGCCAATCTGCTAAACGAAGAGATACTTCAGGTAGCTGATCTGCATATGGCGCTAATAATGCTTCATAAGCTTCGGCATTAAATGTATCCTTTAATAATTCACTTGTTGCAGTTAGTAAATCAAATTTTACATCATTTGAAAGTTCTTCATGATCTTCAATCTCATCTATAGCGCGCATTGCTAAATATGCGGCTGCAACTGACAATTTTAAATCATTTTTTAAAAAAGTAATTGGTATATAAAAAGTGCGACTAGTTTCCTTTAAAACTTGCATCGCTTCTTTGTAAAGTTTCTTTTGCTCTTTCACTTGTATTCCTCCGTTCAAATGGTAACGCATCTATAGTATATCGTATCGTAAAAGTGAAGAAAGATAAAACAGATTGTTCAATTTATAATTAACTATTTTCAAATGGGATAGAAGGATGGATAACAAAGTTGCGAATAATATAGGTTGTACGTTAAAGATGGCCGTAGCACTGGAGAAATTGTTTAGGTTGGCGAAAAAAATTACTTAGTAAAGGTTGAGGGTATCTGGCTCGTTAATTGTAAGAATTCCTTTAGAAGTGAAAATGTATCAGCGAATTTTCGCTTCTTTTGTTTTTTTAATAGAATAATGTTAAAGTTATAAAAATGCGACGAAATTCGCGTGAATAATAGAAGAAATTTGATATTTTTCGTGTTTTTTTCATGAAAGTTTGCTAAGTTATTGCACAATTATTTCAACAGCGTTAAAGTTTAAGAAGGGCAAATATGCAACTTCATCTTTCGAGAAATTGTTGCTGCCGCTACGCTTTCGCACAGAAAAAAACAATTGTTGCTGTCGCTACGCTTTCGGTACCTAAATACAATACATCGGATTTTGGCACAATAACTCCTTGCAAAATCCGTGACATTTGTGGAGACATGAACGTTATTCAACTGGCTTCTAAACGCCACTTGAATAAAAGCAAAATCTAGTATATATCTCACCATTTGAAATAGAGATTGTACGTAAAGTCAAAGGAGAATGGTATGCCAAAGGCTATAGGAATTGATGCAGGAGGAACATTGACTAAAGTTGCTTATTTAGATGAGCATAACGAGCTTGTTTTAACAACTTTTCCGTCAAATGATTTGCTCGCTGTGAAGAATTGGATTATTAATCATCCAGATATTGAGGATATTGGAGTTACGGGAGGGCGTACGGAACAATTACTTGATGTCATTAAAAAAATGAAATCGATTCATTATATAGTAGAGTTTGAAGCCACTTTGAAGGGCGTTCGATTTTTGTTGCATAAAGAGGGCTACTTCTTCGAACGAAGTATGATTACGAATATTGGTACTGGTACTTCAATTCATTATATGGAAGATAATACGCATGTCCGTGTTGGTGGGACAGGTGTAGGTGGTGGAACATTGATTGGATTGTCAGCGCTTACAACTGGAATCACGGATTATAATGAAATAAGAAATCTGGCCTCTATGGGAAATCGTGAAAGTATTGATTTACTTGTCAAGGATATTTACCAAGGGATGGACACACCTATTGATGGGCATTTGACAGCTAGTAATTTTGGGAAAGTTGGTATTACCGAGTCAGTCAAACATCCAACAGAAGATATTATTGCAACTGTACAAGGGCTTGTTGGTGAAGTTATTACTACCCTTAGTATTCAATATGCTGAAGAGAAAAATGCTCAGCATATCGTTTATATCGGTTCAACTTTAAGTAATAATGATCATCTTGCACGTGTTATTGCCAATTACACAAGAACGAAAAAACATACACCAATCTTTATAAATGACCACGGTTTTTCTGGTGCAGTCGGCGCATTATTAAATATAACTGAATATACGATTGTCTAAATACAATGTGCATTACTAATTAATATTGGTGATGTACATTTTTTTTTGGCAATGCCTGCAGTAATCCCCAAAGCATAAATTGTTCTATCCTGAGCACATTACAATTAGGAGGTGAACATCCGTGGGCAATAGAAACACGAATAAAAACAACAAAAATAACAATAAAACAATGAACATTAGAACACATAATCCTTTTGATACCTACAAAAAAATAGACCTCGATCAATCAAATAGTAATAACAATAACCCGAATGACAATTTAAATGAAGAATTCTCTGCAGAATTCGATGCGAAGGCCAAAAATAAAGATAATAAAACGAACCATAAGAAAAATCAACAGTCCAACAAAAACAAATAGTGGAGGCTTAAAAAATGGCAAAGAAGGGTAAAACAAGCTTCAAAAAGAAAAAGAAAGAAGATACACATAAAAGAAATGATCGTGAAGAATATTCAGCAGAATTTAATCAAGTAATTCATAACAATCCTCAACAACCAAAACAATCCAGCAAAAGATAATAGAAACTGCTCCTTAAGTAAATTAAAAAAATACTTAGGGAGCACTTATTTTATGCAGTTTTGGCGACTTTATGTCAAAAAATATGAGAGGTTGATTCACTTGCGAAAATTTTTTGTAATGCTAGGAATTTCTCTTGTATTGTTTGCCGTGTCGTCCCATATCCCAACAAGTGTCTTTGCCCAGCAAGAAATATCAGCCCATGCTCAATGGGGAAAAGTAGCGATAAAAGAAACGCAGGCAAAATACCCTCAAGCTAAAATCCTCGATTATTTGCATGAGGGAAGCGAGGTTAAAGGAGACACCACGATTGAGAAATTTAAGCTTTGGATAAAACTAAGTGACAAGGAATTCGGTGTACAAGTTCGAATCAAATATGTAACCAATACAAATAAATTGGTAAAAGTTGAATTCCAAGAAATCACTTCATAAAATAAGAGGATGCCTAACTTCAGGCATCCTCCTTCTATTAGTTTTCTAGCTTATGAATAAATTCTCGCATTAATCCAGGTAAATCTGGCCATGCATGACCACTAATCAAATTGCCATCTGTATGAAGATTAGCATCGATATACGTTCCTCCTGCTACTTGAACCTCTGGCTTGCAGGCAATATAAGCAGTTAGCTCACGTCCTTGCAGAACTTTTGGAATGGTCGCGAAAATTTGTGCTGCGTGACATACAGCAGCGATTGGTTTATTTGCTTCAAAGAAATGGGTCACTAGTGCTGGCACATGTTCATTTAAACGAATGTATTCTGGCGCTCGTCCACCAGGAATGATGAGTCCGTTAAAATGTGTTGGGTCTACTTCGGCAAAGGATGAATGTGCTTCTAAGCCATATGCTGTACGCTCGATGTAAGTATCAACTCCATCGACAAAATCGTGCGATACAGTTTGTAACTTTTTTGCGGATGGTGCTGCAATCGTTACATCATAGCCAGCCTCAAGACAACGATAATAAGGATAAAAAATTTCTAAAGCTTCAACTGCGTCTCCTGCAAGTATTAATACCTTTTTCCCCATGCTTCCATCTCCTTTTATTGTAATCTAGTAGCTAAATTCGACACTTTCAAAAAATTCCCTTCTAATATGATAGAAAAGCTAGAAGAAGTAGGGTAATCGCGATAATTGCGTGGGAATCCGCGCCAGTCGACTCTGGATCATTGCCACTAAATACCCTACATAAACAGCTTGCTTTACAACAAAAAAAATGAGGCGTATAGTATTTATTTAGCTAGGTAAATAAATGCAGGAGGTCACAAACTTGAATCCTTTATTTCATGCGTTATTCCAAAAAAGTCGTTATTTAACGAATTGTTTAAATGAAGTACTGAAACAGCATAATTTGTATAGCTCGCAATGGACTATTTTATATTGCTTACATAATCACGGATCAATGACATTAACACAAATATGGAAGTATTTGAACGTTGAAGCGCCGAGTATTACAAGAGCAATAACGCGACTCGAGACTTTAGGCTGGGTGCTAAGAATAGATGGTGAAGATAAACGAGAAAAAATTGTTACCTTATCACCATATGCAGAGGAACATTTGCCTGTTATTACTAAAACCATTTTAGCATTTGAGGAAGAAATGGTAGGGGCATTGACTGTAGAGGAACAGCAGCAATTTATGATTTTATTGGAAAAAATGAAAGGTTGATAGATATGCAGCAAGAGGGAAATACAAAAATATGGACGAAGCGATTTATTAGTCTCTTTTTCACAAATATCTCGGTATTTTTTGTTTTTTATGGGTTGGTAACGACTTTGCCGCTTTATGCGATTGGTGAGTTACACCAGACTGACAAGGAAGCGGGATTGTTACTGTCAGGATTTTTATTATCGGCCATAATCGTTCGCCCCTTTTCAGGTAAACTATTAGATATATTTGGGAAGAAAAAGCTTTTAGTTATTTCAATTATCGGCTATTTTTTATGTACAGTTTTATATTTATTTATACATCCTTTTGGACTTTTACTAGGATTGCGTTTTGTTCAAGGGATCTTCTTTAGTATTATTACAACGGCAGCCGGCTCATTAGCAGCGGATATTGTGCCAGCCAATCGGAAAGGTGCAGGTCTAGGCTATTTCACAATGTCTACTAACTTAGCAGTAGTTATTGGGCCATTTGTCGGTTTATTGCTTATTCAATATAGCAGCTTTAATGTACTATTTATTGTTATGAGTATTTGCATACTAGCAGGGGGCATCCTAGCTGTAACAATGAATACGAATGATTTACCTAAGCCTGAATATCAAGGTAAATTGACTTTTAAATTTGATGATTTATTTGAACGTCGTGCACTTCCGGTAGCGGCTATTGCTAGTTTAGTAGCTTTTTCATATGCGAGTGTTTTATCGTTTTTATCAGTGTACGCACAGCAAAAAGATTTAATGGATGTAGCGAGTCTTTTTTATGCGGTTTTTGCAGCAGCAATGCTTATAACTAGGCCATATACAGGTAAGCTTTATGATACAAAAGGGCCGCAATATGTTATTCTTCCGGGGATAATATTTTTTGCAATCGGACTTGTTATGCTTGCATTTGTCTCAGGGCCGGCATTGTTTTTATGTGCAGCCATCTTTGTTGGAATTGGCTACGGAGGGGTGAATACAAGCTTACAAGCATTAGCGGTGCAGTCTACATCACATACACGTAGTGGTTATGCAACCGCAACGTACTTTACGATGTTTGACTTGGGCATTGCACTAGGCTCTTATATTTTAGGAATGGTGGCCGTGCAAGCTGGCTATAGCTCTGTTTATCTAATTGGAGCAGGCATACTAGTCGTTGTCTTTATCATTTATTTAGCGCGTTTAACTTCTTTCAGCGGGCAAACATCCGCTGGAAAGAGTAACTCAGTCTAAGAACGCCACGTCCTGTGGCAACGACTGAGTGACTAACATTGACACAGATAAAACCCTTTGTTGAAGCTGCGTTAGCACTACGCTTTCGCGTGAAAAACATCTGTTGGCCTAAAGCCTCAGGACGCAATTATGCCGAGGCATAATTAAAAAAATCGAAAAAAGTAACGCGTGTATAAGTGCAAAATAAAACAGTTGGGATGTCCCAACTGTTTTTCTTTTGCACTATAAACGACCATATCCTGCAAAATGTTTTTTCCAATAAGTGCTCTTAATGTCAGCGACAGAAACACCACCGTCACTGGCGCTAATCATTTGGTTATTTCCAATATAAATGCCTACATGTGAGATACCAGCTTTATACGTATTAGCGAAAAATACTAAATCACCTACTTGGGGAGAGCTTACTTTTTTAGCTGTACTGTAAAAACCTGCTGCTGACTTACGAGCAGTCGAAATACCAGCATTATTAAAAACGTAAGTAACATAGCCTGAACAATCAAAGCCTGTACTTGGTTTACTCCCACCAAATGTGTATCTTACGCCTAATTGTTGTTTAGCAATTTGTACTAGACTAGCAGTTGGTTTAGCTGTAGATATTGGTTTTGGTTTAATGGTTGATGTTGATGTAGTATTAAGGTTTAACTTTTGTCCAACGCGAATGGTTGAAGAAGATAAGTTATTCCATTTCATTAAAGTTTGATAAGAAACACCGTACTGATTGGCAATCTTCCATAAAGAATCACCAGATTTTACTGTATAAGTTGCCGCCGATGCTGTGTCAATTGTTGAAAAAAGTACAGATGAACTTAAAACCAATGTAGCTAATTTCATCCCCCATCTATACTTTTTATTCTTTTTCATATTATGTATCCTCCTAAAAATTAAAAACTTAATACATAAATGATATTAACATTGTAATATTACAATAGTATGTCAATAAAATAACATTAAAGATACAAATTTTACTAATAATAATTAGGAGATCATCCACTTTATGGATCATTATGTAAAGTCAGGGATGATACAAGGTAAACGTATTTCATATGGAAGGAGATTAACAATTATAGGAACACAGTTTTATAGAAGAATGTATTTGAAGATGATAAAAATGAAATATTGGGGGATATTAAAGTGAATGTGGATAATGGAAGGAGACTGGCTCTTGGCTTAAGACAAGGGACAGTCCCCGAAGTTTAATTTTTTTCTTTTTGAATTGCTTTACGTGCAAGTGCATCTGCTGCTTTATTTTGCGTATCTGGAACCCATTTAATAAAAAATAAATCGAAGTTTCTTACAAGTGTAAGTGCCTGCTCAAGATAAGGTTTAAATTCCTCATTTTTCACATATTCTTTTTCCATAGAGGCTACGACAATTTTTGAATCAGAGCGCACTGATACTAGGTTTGAACTAAGCTTGAGTGCTTCCTCAAGTCCGCGTACTAATGCAGTAAACTCGGCAATGTGGTTATTGGTCTGTCCTATATACTCACTTATTTGTATATGGTGGCCCTCTCCTTTAATAAATATTCCAATACCACTGGGGCCAGGGTTTCCTGCACTAGCAGCATCAATGTAAACTTCTAACATAAAATCCCCACTTTTTGATTTAGATTTTACATTAATTGTACATCAATAGTGCTTTTTCACAATATTTTAGTTGATAATCAATAATTCCTGGGCGTAATTAAAATGGTGGGGATTTCTGTAACTGCCATTTCACTTACGTTACGTAAAACATCTGTACCTGTCGCTATGCTATCGGAACAGAAAATAATTGTTGCTGTCGCTAAGCTTTCGCACAGAAAACAATTGCTGAAAGAAGTTAAATATGGATAAACAAAATAGTTGCTTGTTCAAAATGTTCACTTCATAATAGTAAGAAGCGAAATTTGGACGTGAAAGGAGCGAGAGTTCAAATTGGATAAAGTGACGGTTATGAAAGATATTGATGAACTACATGATATGTATTGTGCTGATTGCTTAGTGATCAAGCAATTACGAAAAGAGCGTGGTAAATCTGGAGCTCATCGCTTCTGTATTGAAGCCTGCACGATAGGAGAGCGACTACAATTTCTTGGAGAAGAGCTCATGAAGGTATATAGTAAATAATGTTTTCACATATTGCAGAAATGTCTTTGAAGTAATCATAGGACTAAATGGACTATGTTTAAATAAAGTAAAGCTTAATGAAAAAATTTTTTTACTCAATTTGTTCGAAAAAATGGTGATGGTTGGTTACCCTAAAATAAGCTACTTTGTTGTTGGTTCACTACCGATAACAAATGTAGCTTTTTCTATGGTAACAAAAATGCGCCACACACTCTAAATCTGTTTAGAGCGTGTAGCACAATATAATTTTAAGTATTATTTAGTTTCAGCATAGGTACTTAAGTCTTGGTAGTATTTTGTGAGAGAGGAAGCTGAAATATCGAACGTCGCTGCAATTTCTTTTACTGTCATTGATAGCGGCTCGAACAGCTCTTTTTCTTGACCATATCGAATCGCGCCAGCAGCGATCGCAGCCTCTTTGCGCGCAGATGGTTGTCCTTCAATTAAGTAGTCTTCTAAAAGCTCTAACATAGGAGCTGTTTCACGATCATTTTGCTCAAGGAAATCTTTCACTTGTGTGATTACATTGCTCTCGAAATTCGTGAATTCCTCGCCTTTATAACCGTTTGACACAAGTAACTCCCAGAAGGATAAATGCTCTTCTTTTAAGAATGCGCCAATCTTCTTCTCAGAAGCCTCGAAATTTTTATTAAATTGCTCAAACACCTTCGCGTGATCTTCCGGGAAGAAGATCAGCGTTGAAACAGCTAAATAATGCTCTGATTTTTTTGTACCATCCGGTAAGATGAATGCAAAGACATGCATACCTTCAGGGATTGGTTTATCATTTTCACGACGAATATAAATTTCTTCATTTGATAACACATGTGTAGCCTTGAAATATTTTTCTTCTACAACAGACACAGAACCAATAAATAGACGAGGTTGTGACCAGCCTTCTAACACTTTTACTGTTGAAGGTCTTACCGCTTTTTTCTTTGTTTTCTTTAAGTAACCTTTCCAAATAGAAGGCTCTTGATGGAAGAAGAAGTCGTCTAACGCGATCGCTTCAATTAGCTCTCTTTGTAGTACGCTTTCTAATTTAGGCTGCCATGTACCTACATGCTCGATATAAGCACGAACATCTTTGCGTTCTGGATATTCTAAGTAAAATGTTTGTAGTACACGTTCTAATTCTTCTATTGCTACAGTTTCTACTGTAACCTGCTGTTTGCCTTCACAACATTTTTTGTATTTTTTGCCGCTACCACAAGGGCATGGATCATTACGTTTTACCATAATTAGAAACACTTCCTTTGAAAATTGTTAGTCGAATTTTGCTAAATAAATTGCATCTACTTAATAATAACGGTACATTTGTATGAAGAAAAATGATTGTCTATTTAGAAATATCAAAAAATGGACGCCCTGATTCTATTATATGAACATATTTTCCAACTTAGAACTAAAAAAAAGAAAACCATCTACGCTTTAGAAATAGCATAGATGGTTCTAAGGTTTGTTTAGCTTTTGATAGCTTCCATTTCTGTCGTTAATCGCTCAAGCTCATCAACGAGGTGACCAATGTAAGCAATCGTATCTTGAAGCGGCTGGTCTGTTGTAACATCGACACCCGCCATTTGAGCTAGCTCTACAGGTGACTTCGTACCGCCAGCTTGAAGGACTGCTAACCACTCATCTACCGCCGGCTTACCTTCTTTTAAGATACGCTTGGATACTTGTGTAGAAATTGTTAAGCCAGCACTGTATGTGTATGGATATAAGCCCATATAATAGTGAGGCTGACGCATCCATGTAAGTTCTGCACCTTCAGAAATGTCGACAGTATCGCCCCAGAAATCTTCAAGGACAGAACGTTTTAATTGATTTAAAATAGAAGCATTAACAGCTTCACCTGCGTCAATTAATTCATATACTTTTCGTTGATACGCTGCCTCTAGTAAGTGTGTAACAAAATTATGATAGTATGTTTTGGACACAATGTTTGAAATAACCCAACGTTTGAAACGAGGATCTTCGTTATGGGCCAATAAATAATTGGCTAGAAGCATTTCATTCATTGTTGATGGTGCCTCGATAAAGTATAGCGAAGGACGACTATTAAAATATGATTGATGGGCATGTGCATTTACAAAGTGACCTGCATGTCCTAGCTCATGAATTAGCGTAAATACCTCATTCATACGTTCATTCCAAGACATTAAAATATAAGGATGATTACCATATGGACTTGAACAGAATGCCCCAGTAGATTTTCCTTTGTTTGTTGCATAATCAATCCAGCGCTCGTTAAACGCCTTTTCAATCATGTTCTTGTAATCCTCGCCCATAACCGATAATGCTTTTTCAACATATTCTTTTGCTTCTGACATTGTTAATTTTGGATCATACGCTGGATCTAACGCTATTTTTAAGTCTGCAAAAGTCATGCTCTCGATGTCGTTCGCTTGTTGAATAAGTTTTGCGTAACGGCGCATATGAGGCGCAAGCTCTTTTGTAATAAGATCTATTTGACGATTATAAAGTGATCGATCAACATCCTGATCAAATAATAAATAATCAATGATAGAGTCAAATCCGCGCAAATCCGCCATTGTTTTTTCTTGTTGAATATGTGTGTTATAAATTTTTGCAGTTGTGTGCTGATAATCTCGTAACTTACTAGAAAATGCTTCAAATGCAGCGCGACGTACGTTTGTATCAGCCTCGAACTCCCAGTTGTTTTCGTATAATACAAAACTTAATGGATGCTTTTCACCATTTGCCTCAAACTGTCCAAAATGCATATCAACAAGCTTTGTCGTATTATATGTTTCATAAGGTGCCTTAAAAGTTGAGCTAAATGCAGCTAATGCTTTTTCCACTTCAGGGTGCAGCTGATAGGGCTTTTGCTTTAACAATTCCTCTAAGTAAACTTTGTAAATAGGGCTCAACTCAGTGGCCTCTTGTAAAATTGCCTCGTCTAATGCTAGTAATTCACTGCGTACGAAAGAAAATGCACTACTTATTTTTCCCACCGCAGTACTGTATTTGGCAGAACGCATTTGCGCAACATCATCTGTAAGATCTGTTTGAATTTTTAAATTTGCATATGTGCCAATAGGGACAATGCTTTTTTGTAATGCTTCAAAGGCTGTTAAAACTTCAATTACTTTTTGCGCATCCGTAATTGTACCTTGATACTTCCGTTCAAAGGTTAGTGCATCCTCTACAAGCTGAGCTAAAACAGGCTCAAAATCCGCTTCATTTTCAAATAAATCTTTTAAATTCCACGTTTCTTCTACGGGTACATCTTTTCGTAATACTTCCATCAATTAACACCCCTTATTTGTAAGTGTCTCCATTATAACGAAACTATTTCGGAAAGTGAAATAATTATAGAGAATAGTTTAAATATTTTCAAAAATAGAATAGAAAAGTAGAAACTTATGTTCGCGTTAAATATAATGGATGTAAAGAAAGGAGGAGGAATGAAGTTATAAAGCAGTTAGTTTGGGAAAAAACCGACCTATATAAACTTAGTCAAGTAAATCAGGATAATTTATGGAAGAAGTTAATTGCGGATTTGTTTGAAGATTTTTTGTTGTTTTTTTGCCTGAATTACACTTAGAGGTAGATTTTTCGAAGCAAGTAGAATTTTTGCAACAGGAGCTTTTCAAAGAAATTATTGAGCATTGTCAAGGGCGCAAAATAGCTGATCAAATTGCGAATGTACATCTGAAAAGTGGGAAAGTGCAATGGAGCTTTGTCCATACGGAAATACAAACTGGAGATGAAGTGCATTTTGTGAAGCGCATGATTGAGTATTTCCATCGTATTAGGGATCGATATGGTAAGAAGATTGTGGCTATTGCTATTTTTACGGATAAGAGTACAAAAAGCACGAACTAGCATCATGAAAAGTATTACGGTACAGAATTAATGTACACTTTTAATAAAATTGTTGTATCTGATTTTGATGAAAAAGAATTGAAAAAATCAACGAAGCTACTCAGTAAAGCATTACTAGCATCTCTTTATTTGAATCGTACAAAAAATGAAATGAGTCTTCGTAGTGCGTACAAAAGAACTTTACTAAGAGAAGTGTGGTCATTAGAAAATGTTGAAAAAACAGAAGTAAATGCGTTACTTTACTTTTATTGATTATTTATTGAAACTAACAAGAGCTACGACTGAGCAACTTATAAGAGCTGTAAAAGAGGAAATTAGAGGGGAGGAAGAAATGTTGCATCAATATAAAGAAGATTTACTACCGACACTTGCTGGAGTATTGGAATTAGAAAGACAGGAGGGCATTGAGCTAGGAATTGAACGTGGCATGAAACGAATAATTTTTGGTTTATTTGAAAAGGGTGCTGAAGACGAATGGATTGCAGAGGTTTCGAAGCTTCCAGTGACAAACATTAATGAAATTCGTAAGGAACTTAAATAGTCTAATTGTGTAGAGAGACAAACTGCCAATCTCTTTTTAGGTTTGTTGTAAGTTTTCTTGCGTCCTAATGATGAAATCTTATTGTGTGAAATTGTTGTGAAACTGCATCTGCCTCCTGATGTTTTGATTTTGTATGACAAATGACTTTTAAAAATTGTTTGTGTTATTGGTGAAAAATGTGTGTATAGCAAATGCACTTTGCTACGCATACTAATGGTTAGAATAACTGGCACATTGGAGGAGAAACAATGACACAAAACTTAAACAAACAATTAAATAAACTTGTCGCTACATGGTCTGTACTTTATACTAAATTGCACAATTATCATTGGTATGTTAAAGGAAATACCTTCTTTACACTACATGCAAAATTTGAAGAATTATATAATGAAACAACATTAAATCTAGATGAAATTGCAGAGCGCATTCTTTCGAAGGATGGACAACCAGTAGCTACGATAAAAGAACATCTTGAACTGTCCTTTATCGAGGAAGCGACTGGGAATGAGACGACGGAGGAAATGGTGGCTACAACCATTGCAGATTTCAAAAAAATTATGAAAGCATTACATTCAACAATGGGGCTTGCAGCAGAAGAAGGGGACGATCGAACAGAGGATTTACTGAATGCTATGTACCAGTCTCTTGAAAAGCATACATGGATGTTAAAGGCCTTCCTTGGACACTAATAACCAAAAATAAATGATAGGCAATGGAAACTCGTTCATGTATTTCCATTGTCTGTTTTTTGTTGTTTCATATTGTTGTTTCAAAAGATGGACATATTTCACAAGGAAATAACATATATTACAGTTCGGAAAAGAATAGGCAAAATATGTTTTTTTTTTGAATAGGAAGGGTAGATACTAAGTAAGCCATACAAGTAGGAGGAATTGAACATGATAAATGAACAAAACCCACAAATTGAAGTGGCCCATACAAGGGAAGAAATGCTTCATATTTTAGAAAGTATGCAATTAGAAGCATATCAAATAGAGGACATTCATGTTATTGCAAAGGATCCAAGCAAATTTGAGGATGTGGAATGGGGTATTAATGTTAAAACCCATGAAGTAGGGAATTGGGTGGATCAATTCAAGTCTTGGTTTACTGGTGAATCGGCTGTGACGGAAGGATTAAAACGTTTTGATCTTACAGAGGGACAAACAGCTTACTATTCTCATCTCGTAGAACAAGGTGTCATCGTAGTATTTGCTGAGCCTACAATTGAACCTATGACGACATAATCTAGTGAAAGGTGATTGAAAGTCATCTTCATTCACATAATAGGGAATATTTACTTATTATAATACGATAAACAGAGTGAGTGCACATGCATCACTCTGTTTATTTGTGTAGAAAGGTTTCAAAATTGATTTAATGAATCGCTTTTTTGTGGTCATGTTTTTTTATAAAACGTAATACATGAAGCTGCTCGAATTGAGCAACAAGGTTACCAATTAGAATAAAGCTACCACCTATTAATACTTTTATCGTTAATCCTTCTCCTAAAAACATCATGGCAAACATCGCTGCAAAGATCGGTTCTAAGGAAAATATTAGTCCTGTATGTGTAGCAGAAGTAAACTGTTGTGCAACAGTTTGACCTACGAAACAAAATGCACTACAAATGACACCGAGTCCAATAATAGCAATCCAAGAAGACGTTGTATTTGGAAGTGTAGGTGTTTCAAAAATGAGTGTTAATACGAGGGCATAAAATCCAGCAAAACCGAGCTGGTAAATGCCATATGAAATGGATTCAACGTTACGCGTAAATGAACTGTTTAACAGTAAATAAATCGAATAACATAGTGCAGCGATGGCTATTAAAATATCCCCTTTTTGAAAGGTAAATGAGCCGTGAGCAGTTAAAACTATAATCCCAATCATTGTACAAACAATCGCAAAACTAACTGCTCTTGAAGGTAATTTCTTTTCAATAAAACTGCTGATAATAGGCACTAAGACAACTGTTAGACTTAAAATAAAGCCTGCATTTGATACCGAAGTTGTTTCTAGTCCGAATAAGCTTAGAACGAACACAATGAATAATAAAAACCCTTGAATAGCCGCATATTTTAAAGTTTTAGCATCGACCTTAATCATGCGTTTATAAAAGATGATTCCTGCTGCGAAAAATGCGATGATACACCGCAATGCCACTACATTATAAACAGCCAATGTTTCAAGACCCATTACCATAAAGGTATAAGATAATCCCCAAAACATTGTCACTATAACCATTAATAAATTTGCTTTTCCTTGGATACTCATTATGCTCACCTACATTCTGTGTACTAAAACAGTTTTTAACCTAAAATTTACTATATCTCTTGTATTGTGATTAGTAAAACGAATGTTTATAATAATCAGTATTAAAAAAATTCATGTATATAGAGGACAAGACAATGAGTTTAGTCAAATATGAGATTTTGAATAAAGTAGCTGAGGTAGCTAGCTTTACAAAAGCTGCAGAGGCATTAGGATTAACTCAATCTGCTGTAAGTCATGCTGTTTCAAGTTTAGAAAAGGATTTCGGCTTTGCACTCATTCACAGAAGTCGAGCGGGCGTCTCGTTAACAAGTGAAGGAGATGCAATGTTAAGGTCAATGAGGCATGTCCTCGATGCAGAGGAACTGTTACAGCAAGAAGCAGCACATATACTCGGTGTTACTCGAGGGAAAGTGCGAATTGGTGTAATTTCAAGTATTTCGTCAAACTGGATGCCGGAAATTGTTCGAATTATGGACAATCAATTTCCTGGTATACAAGTTGAATTACGTGAGGGAGATTATTATGAAATCGAACAATGGCTTTTGAGTGGAGAGGTGGATGCCGGATTTTTAAATGGTCAAAAGTCCAAGCAATTTCAGTTTATAGAATTACAGCAAGATCCGTTGCTATGTATCGTTTCTGATAAATGCCCACTTTATAATAAAGCAGAAATTGATATTGTGGAACTAGAAGATATGCCATTTATCATGACTTCACATAAAGGGACAAACGATGTAAAAGTATTGTTAGAGCAATATCATGTGAAGCCAAATATTCGTTTTGAACTATCTGAAGAGGTAGGAATCACGTCGATGATTTCTCACCAACTTGGAATTAGTATTTTACCGAAATTAGTGACGAATAATTTGCCGCCTACGATAAAAGCTATACCGTTAAAACAAGGTGGATATCGGACAATTGGAATTGCAATGAAACACCATGCATCACCAGTGACCAAAAAATTTGCGGAAATACTAAGTTCCTGGTTAAAAGAGCAAAATAGGAATTGATTTATTGATTAATAGCAACTTTCTCTATAAAAACAGCATTGAAGCAAAACGTAGCATTACGCTAAAATAGTATTTGTATATTTAACTTCATTCAGCAGATCTTTTTTGTACCGAATGCGTAGCGACAGGTACAGTAGATTCCCACCTCTAAAGGTGGTGAGATGAATGCAATTTTGATTACTTATTCAGTTGGTGTCCAAGCACCTACTGAAATAGAGGAACTCAGTCTAGGAACGCCACGTCCTACTGCAACGACTGAGTGACCAACATCATGTTGTTGCTGACGCTTCGCTTTCGCCACAGGAAACATTTGTTGTCCGTTACATCCTGTGGCATTACCGAAATGAATGACATCGTGTCGGCCCACGTGCAGGCCTAGGCACAATTCAAAATCCACACGCATTTTTATCTGTAGGAAAGCAAAGCGACAGCTACAATTACCAAAGATGAAATTGATTAGAAAAAAGGTGAGTGTATGGGGACATTACAAGGGAAGACCGTACTCATTACAAGTGGGGGAACACTTGAAAAATGGGATCGTGTGCGTGGGCATACGAATTTATCGAAAGGATCGATGGGCTGTTATTTAGCGGAAGCGGCACTAGCGGCTGGGGCAAACGTATTGTATATGCATGGTTATTTCGCACAGCTTCCAACGAATAAAGATAAAATGCGTACCATTCGATTTGAAGGCATCGAAGACTTAGGCGAGAAAGTTCGACATGCTGTTCAAGAAGAGCATGTGGATATCGTCATTATGGCGGCTGCAGGTTCTGATTGGCTCATTGATAAAGTGTATGACCAGTCTGGGAATCTATTGGAGGAGGCAGGCAAAATGCCATCTGACGAGCCACCTATCATCCACTTTAAAAAGGCACCTAAAGTATTAGGTCAAATAAAGGGGTGGAATCCGGAAGTTACATTAGTAGGTTTTAAACTTGAGGCAACAGATGACGAGGAATTTTTAATGTCCCGTGCACGTCTACGAATGGAATCGGCCAACGCTCAGTTTATGGTAGCTAACAGCTCACAATCTTTATATGGTGGCGATGAGCCTCACTGGATTGTACCAGCTAAAGGAGAACCGAAAAAGGTTATGGGCAAGCAAAAGACAGCACAAGTATTAATAGAACTTTTATAAAATGAATAAAGCTGTGTAGAGGTAAAATAGACTCTACACAGTTTTTATTTTTGTTTTTTTACTATGAAGAATGAAATGATACTAACTGGCATAACTAATAGATAAACCTTATTATTCTTAATTCCTTAGTAAACAACTAAGTTTTCTAATATTTATATTGACAATAGGATTTCTGAATTATAGAATTATTTCCAAGAAACGTAATTCTTTTATCGGGAGCCGTAGAGGACTTGGCACAAAATGAGGCTTCTACGATAACGAATGGTATAGGTTAAACCTAGGAGAGCTCCTAAGGGATAAGGGGCTATGATTGACGCGTTGGCTCTTTTGTACAAAAAATAAAAGAAGAGGTGTATCGGATGACTCAACAGGCAAAAGTAGATGACACAAAACTAGAGGCAATTGCAAAGGCAATTCAAAATTTGGAGTTTGGAGAAGTACACATTACGATTCAAGATGGTGTCATTGTGCAAATTAACAGATTAGAAAAGCAAAGATTTCCACAGAAAAAGTAAAAGGTATGATGATAGGCGAACAGATATTTCTAGATCGTGGGGAATATTTCCTATATAACTAGCATTTTTTTAGGGTGAGGAGCCGGCTATCTTTTTTACTAAATCTGAAGGGGCCTATCATTTGAATTGTATTAAAAACACACATAATAAAAAAAGAACAACTCAACGTCAAAAACCAGGATGATTAAGGCGAATCATCCTGGTTTTGCGTATATTCTTATAACCTATTCATAAAAACTTTTTGGGATTTCACCAATATGTCTGCGATGATACAGTAAAGGTTCCTTCTGTGCATTGTCAATTTCTAGGACCTGCCCGATAAATATCGTATGATCTCCAGCATCGATTTGCTGAAATGTTTTACATTGTAAAATAGCTGCAGTATCATGCAAAACTGGAACACCTAATACAGAAGTTGACCAGTTAGCCTGGGCGAAGCGATCTGGAATTTTACTTGAAAATAGTGTACATAGATGCTCTTGATTATACGCTAAAACATTAACAGCAAACTTTTGAGCTACTGTAAAATATGGATGTAGCTGTGATTTTTTATCAAGCGACCACAAAATAAGGAGTGGATCTATAGAAACCGATGCAAAGGAATTGACAGTTAAGCCAAAAGGTTCGTTTGCGTCGTTACAAGCAGTGACTACCGTTACGCCTGTTGGATAATTACCTAATGCTTGTTTAAAAGCAGCAACTTTGTCTGTCATTCTAATCACCTCTTCATTGATTTTTGGAAATGAAAAATCAGCGTGCCAACCATCTTCTTGCTGAGTATTTATATTTTTAAATAATTGTAATATTCTTAATTTTATTTTAAACCAACAAAACTAACTGGTAAAGTATATAATAGAGAAAAAAAGGGGGGGTAGTCATGTCTTTATATTTTGACCATTTAGTTCATCAAGTTCAATCACCAGAGAATACAAAGATTTTCTTAAATAAACGTAATATCCATACAGTTAACGGTGGTCAACATACAATGTGGGGGACATTCAATACATTAAGCTACTTTGGATTAAACTATATTGAGCAAATAGCCATCTATGATCGCCAATTATATGAAAATGCAGTGAAATTACCTTATTCACTACATTATACGTTTAATCATACAAACGAGCGCTATGGTTTTTCAAGAATTGCGTTACGTACAAAAAGTATTATGGAAGAGGGACAACGATTACGTGCACTTGGCTTCGAAGTATATGGACCTGATGCTTGTAGTCGTACAAGACCAGACGGCTCCGTAGTTGAATGGAAGCTCTTGCATTTTGGGAAGCCAGGGCTGGAAATTGATTTCCCATTTTTGATTGAGTGGGCTGATACAGACGAGGAACGTGTTGCGCAATTAAAAGCAAATGGAGTCATTAAGAGCGATCAACCCATATCGATGGAATCTGTACAATTTTATGTAAAAGATGTGCAAGCCACAGTGAAACTATGGAGGGAAGTATTACAATTACCAGAACCTGAACAACAAGAAAAGTTTATTTCCCTACACTTACCAAATATTCGCCTAGATTTTTATGACGAAGTTACTGCGGCTACGATGGCGCTAGGTCCATTAAATGAAGGGCCGTTTGGGGTTACACTTAAGGATACTGATAGAACGAAGGAAACGCTAGTTTTTCCAGGAGCTTTTTATTGGATTAATAGCTGAGGTTAAAGAGATTAAAAGATCTATAAAGAGCAATTGAAAAAAGGGGCCGTTCATCAAATGAACAGCTCCTTTGTACTTAAAATTTTACAACATTTGACGCCTGTGGACCTCGATTGCCTTCCACCACATCAAATGATACCTTTTGACCTTCTTCAAGTGTACGGAAGCCTTCCTCTTGGATTCCCGTAAAATGTACAAATACATCTTCTCCATCATCACATTCAATAAAGCCATAACCTTTTTCATTATTGAACCACTTTACGATTCCCTGTTGCATAAGCATTCGCCTCCCATGCGCTTGAAAGTAGAATAAAATCAACTAAGTCGTGAAATAATTGAGAAAATGTGAAAAAATGCATTTTCATTAAGAACATACATGAATTGAGCAAAGTTGTCAATTGATTGTCGAAATGCTTGTATAACTTTCTATGATTTTTTCACAATAAAGTCTATAATGGAAATTAACAACATAGAAAGTAGGATGCCAAATGACAACGACTAATCAACCTTTATCAGATCTAGAAATCGCTAATCAAGCGGTGATGAAGCCTATTACTGAAATCGCGAAAGATGCAGGTATTCCAGAGGATGCACTTGAGCAGTATGGTCGCTACAAAGCAAAAATTGACCCACTAAAAATAACAGCACAGGGTGAGGACGCAAAGGTAGTATTAGTAACAGCCATCAGTCCAACTCCAGCAGGTGAAGGGAAGTCAACTGTAACAGTTGGACTTGCTGATGCACTTCATCGATTGAATAAAAACGTTGTTGTTGCTTTACGTGAGCCATCACTTGGACCGGTAATGGGTGTGAAAGGTGGTGCAACAGGTGGTGGATACGCACAGGTTGTACCGATGGAGGATATAAACTTGCATTTCACTGGCGACCTTCATGCTATTACGACGGCGAATAACGCATTATCAGCCTTTATTGATAATCATATCCACCAAGGAAATGCTTTAAACATTGACCCTCGCCGTATTATTTGGAAGCGAGTAATGGATTTAAATGATCGCACCCTTCGTAAAGTTGTTGTGGGTCTTGGTGGTCCTGTACAAGGGATGCCACGAGAGGACGGTTTTGATATTACCGTTGCATCAGAAATAATGGCAGTTTTTTGTTTAGCTACAAGCATTGAAGATTTACGTGAACGTTTAGCAAGTATCGTAATCGGTTATACATTTGAGCGTGAGCCTGTATTCGTGCGAGATCTACAAGTGGAAGGGGCGTTAACATTATTATTAAAAGATGCCTTTAAACCAAACTTAGTGCAAACACTTGAAGGAACACCTGCCATTATCCACGGTGGGCCATTTGCCAATATTGCGCACGGCTGCAATTCGATTATGGCGACACAAACGGCTCGCCAGCTAGCTGATATTGTTGTGACAGAAGCAGGTTTCGGTTCAGATTTAGGTGCTGAAAAATTCATGAACATTAAAGCGCGTAAAGCAGGCTTTAAACCAAGTGCAGTTGTTATTGTAGCTACAATCCGTGCATTAAAAATGCATGGCGGTGTACCAAAAACAGCGCTTGTAGGCGAAAATGTTGAAGCACTTTTACAAGGAATTGAAAATTTAGCTAAACATGTTGAGACGGTTCGTACATTTGGCGTTGAACCGATTATCGCTTTAAATCGATTTATTACCGATACAGAAGCGGAGTTAGAAGCAGTGCTGAACTGGTGTCAAGAAAATCATGTTCGTATAGCTCGTACAAACGTTTGGGAAGAAGGCGGTAAGGGTGGATTAGCCTTAGCTGAGCAAGTAGTAGCCGTATTAGAAGAAGAAAATAACTTCTCTCCTTTATACGATGTAACAGAGTCCGTTGAAGAAAAAGTTCGTACGATTGTTCAAAAAGTGTACGGTGGGAAAGATGTACAGTTTACTGAACAAGCAAAAAAACAAATTGCCCAAATCGAAAAATTTGGCTGGGATTCTTTACCGATTTGTATGGCGAAAACACAGTATTCTTTATCCGACCAACCAAGTCTTTTAGGACGTCCTGAGGGCTTTACTATCACAATCCGTGAAGTGATTCCAAAACTGGGTGCAGGATTCTTAGTTTGTCTTACAGGCGATATTATGACAATGCCAGGTTTACCAAAAGCACCAGCTGCCTTACGCATGGATGTAGATAACGAAGGACATGCGGTAGGTTTGTTCTAAGAAAAAATGCAAGATTTCGTAAAAAAATAAATACAACATACAAAGCTGCTCCTATAAGTTATAAAGGGCAGCTTTTTTAATTAAAAATATCTCTCATATGAAATAAGAAAAAACAGGGTAACCATAAAAATGCCATTCGAATTATTGTAAACATTGTATATTTAAAAGAAGGAAGTCTTCTTTTACGTTTAAATTATTTTGAAAGTCTAATAGAAAAAACGAAATAAGAGTAGGGCAAAAAGGGAGATAGGATAATGTCTTTTAAATGAAAATGGAAGAAAAAATAAAAGCTGCCATCATCTACAATAGTAAGATGGGCAGCTTTTACTTTTTCTTCAGCGGGTTGGTAATACGTAACATAACTATCGTTCCTACTTCCTTCATAACTTATTACTTCATTTACGGCTTAAATGAAATTCGGAAAAATGGTTGCCTAAAAAGAATTCTCTAGTTTTGTTAGCACGACTCTGATAATTTGACTTTTCAAAAATGTTGGCAAGAATTCGATATGCTATTTGTTATTAATGGGAGGAGTTACGTTCACACATACTCAAGAGTATGATTACAGAAGGTAACGTCAATTAATGATACAAATATCACACGCTTGCGACATATGGTCAAAGCCTTCTAGGTCGTGACAACAAGCTAACTGTTTGTTCGCTTATCTCGTCATGTACATTCGCTATGCGGGTTGAAACAAAGAATTTCTAAGGGAAAAATGTTCACTTTTATTTGTTTTCTTAGATGATTGATTTTCACTATACGCACGTCATCTTTCAACACAGTATTCAATTGCAAGCCCGCTGAAGTTGTTAAATCTGTCAAAACATAGTTGCTGTACACCACTGAAATAGTGAGCTACAGAACAAAGTTAAATGTTCTGTACATTCACCTTACAATATTCTGAAAAATTTGTCAATTGGAATCACTTGCGAAATTGTTTTTTTTAAAAGCCTTGAGGTTGCTTAATAATTGCCAACTATTCTAAGTAATACAGTATAATAATGTACGAAGGGACTGAGCTAAGATTATGAACAATTTAATGGACAAAGTACGAGGAATTTACGAACAATTTGATGCTAGTCATGATTTTCAACATATTGAACGTGTTTATCAAAACGCGTTAGCGATATTAGAAACAGAGTCAGAAGCGGATGCAGAAGTTGTGAAAATCACTGTGCTCTTGCATGATGTAAGTGATAAAAAGTATACCGATAGCAAAGATCAAGAAAATAAGCTGATTGCCGAGCTACCTTTAAGTGAAGAAAAGAAGCAACATATTCGGGATTGCATCGAACAAGTATCGTTTAATGGTGGCAACGAACTAGAAGCAACTTCTCTCGAAGCAAAAATAGCACGGGATGCAGATCGTTTAGATGCAATTGGAGCAATCGGTATTGCACGGACGTTTGCTTTTGGTGGGGCTAAAGGTCGAAAGCTTTATGACAAGGAAGAAAATGCACGTATGGATATGACCGAGGACGAGTATCGTAGTAAAAATACATCCTCAGTTACCCATTTTTATGAAAAGCTCTTATTACTGAAGGATTTAATGATTACAGAGAAGGGCAAACAAATGGCTGAAGAACGCCATCAATTTATGGTGCAGTTTTTAGAGCAATTACAAAATGAGATAGGTGAGTAACAATTCACGCTTCAAAAAAATAATGTGGGCTTATAAATATTAATTAGATATACGTCTCATAAAAAAATCCGTTGTCGATTCCAATAGGCAACGGATTTTTGTGGGTTTAGTCCATCAATTTATATCAAAAGGTGAAATGAAGCCACAAGCGCGCGTTTTAAACTTAGAGTGATTTACTCCATTCTTTATTATTATTTTTAAAGCATGTGTGAGGAAATTTAGGAATAATGTTTGGATGTAGTAATTTGATAAGACTTGCTAAATTAAATGTTTTGTGACCAACTGAACGAAATTATTTACTTTTCTAGAAGGTAGTAATTTATGAATCAATTAAAAAAAGATACGTTTGGTTTTATCGATAAGGAAATAAGGCAAATAGATATATTGGAATTATCGAGGATATTCAAGAGAAAGTTGTGCTGTAATTAATGCGATGGGTATGTAACTTGAAAAACAAAGGGACAATTCATTTCGCTCTATGCTATTTTACTTGCTAACGCAATCTATTATGCTGTTTCTCAACGTTAGGCTTCGCCGCAGTATAAGATAATGTTTTTTTTGTCTGAATTAGAAGGGAATCATTTCCTTTTATAGAATATTGAGATAAGTGGATGGCGTGTTAGTTTGTCTCTGTTTGAAAATACATCTTTGAAGACAGATTTATTATCATTAATGTCTGTTAATCAACACCTGTTTTTGTAGACTTTACACAAGATATGCCGTGCAAAGGAAACCGTTACGATGATGTAGTAATCGAGAGTTTTTTTGGAATTATGGATTCTGAATTGCTTTTCTACAGCTTTACGAACTTGATCTATTATGATTAGGAGGAAAACAATTTGAAAAAAATAGTTTCGTTATTAGTAATGGTCACAATTATTCTTTTTTCTACCCCAGATGTTTTTGCCTCAAACTCGATTGAACCTTATGGAGTGAAGCCACCAGGTGAAAGTTTTACACCTGGAGAGTGGTTTCTAGGAGATACTCCACCTAATGTTGATCCGAATAAACCACCTATTGTTTTTGTTCAAGGGAAAAACGGTAACGCTACAAGTTGGTATGGTAATACACAATATCACGGTCTTAATGACATGTATACAAAAGCTTATGAAGCAGGGTATCAAACGGTATTTGTTCAATTATACGATGCGGCAGGTAAAAGTTCTTATAGTCAATACGATAATGGGAAATTATTAGCCTCTATGTTAAAAGAAATCAGTCAACATTTTAACGGAAAAAAATTAAATATAGTTGCCCATAGCAAGGGTGGGCCCGATACCCAAGCAGCATTAGTTCTTAATAATGCTCATTCGTACGTTGGTAGGGTGTTTACGTTAGGTTCCCCTCATTATGGATCAGAGTTAGCTGATCTTGCATATAGCTGGTGGGCAGGTTGGCTAGCTACATTACTCGGTCAAAAAGATGATGGAACTTATTCACTTCAAGTTGGGGAAATGGAACACTTTCGCTCACTAATAGACAATCATCCCAACATAAGTAAGAACAACTATTATACAATTGCTGGTACTAATACAGGACCATTTCTATCTGCACTCTGGATGGGTGGTCAATATCTTTCTGATCCAAATGATGGATTAGTCAAAGAGGTGAGCACTAAATTATCTTACGGTACACATTTATTTACCGATACCTCACTTGACCATGACCGTATTCGCATGGGATCTGCGGTATTTTCTAGATTGGAACAGTATCTACAGTCTGATTCCACTGATCGAATCATTGCAAACAAAGAATACTTTTCTCAATCTGATATGTTTCAAGAGTTGGATGTTTCTCATTATTTTTATGGAGGAAAGTTACAATCAACAAATAATGTGACACATTCTTTTTATGTGGATACCGCACTCGATAATGTTAAACTGTGGACGGGATTAACTAGTGATAAGATAGAGTTGGTATCTCCTTCAGGGAAAAAATATACCAACCAGACAATCGAATCATTGGAGGAAGCCTCCTTCTTTAATAGCGTAGTACCTCATACTTTTACTGACGTTATTTCTGAGAAGGGGGAATGGAAGATAAATATAAGCACGCAGGCAGGAGATAATGCGTATTTACTGGCAGTTCAACACGGGGGTCCATCTTTGATTAAAGTGAGCATTCCGACAGTAACATTTGAAACGAATAATATCATCACAGTGCAAGCGGATCAACAACTACAAAAACTTGCTTTCGATGTACGAGTACTAGATCCAACAGGTAAAGACATTGCTTCTTCTCTACAAATGCAAAAGGTTAATGAACAAAACTTTATGCTAAATTTCCCAGAGAATAAAGAGTCTGGTGTATATAATATAACTTTAAATATTTCCGGTGAAACGTTACAAGGTGAGCCATATAATAGGACCATTGTTCGTTCTAAGTATGTAAAAGGACATATGCAATAATTAGAAAAAGACAATGGAAACATATCTTTAGCAACGGTTGGATTTCGTTCGAATTGATAATCATATAATAAAAAAGATATTAAAGAGTGATGAGTCACTATTTAAATAAAAGATTTGAAAATACCATGTTGGCAATCGGCATGGTATTTTTTCTGTTAGTAATAAGACTTTTATAAAATGAAATAGAATACAAAAGGATTTAATATACCAATCAACTATATCACTACTTATCTAACTCATTCAAAACGCGTTCATTCGTATTTTTTCAGTGGAATTGCACATGCTAACTTCAATGGATATGTGGTTGTTGAAAAATTTTAAAACAAAAAAATATCATAAAAGATAGGTATTTGTAATTGTTGATTATTTTTTCTTGAAAAATGAGTCAAAACTCTTTTCATACAATGCACAAAGCATATATAATTACTTATGCTTTTTCGACAATGGGGATATTGATTTTGTCTATAGTTTATTCGGGTATTAGATCGTGGGAGAAATAGCCTGTTAAAAAACATTGGGGTAACCGTCAAAGGAGCATCAACATCATGAAAGAAGCAAAAAGCGCAGTCAAATGGATTCCTTTCTTCATTTCCCTTGCTGTTGGCGTAGCAATCTGGTTTTGTCCAGTACCTTCAGGAGTAGATGAAAAGGCATGGCATCTATTTGCTATTTTTGTTGCGACAATTATAGGATTTATATCGAAACCGTTGCCAATGGGAGCGATATCTTTTATTGCTATGGCTATGATTGCCATAACTAATACCTTAACTATTGAAGAGACTCTAAGTGGTTTTGGCAATTCAACGATTTGGCTAATTGTTATTGCCTTCTTTATTTCTCGTGGATTTATTAAAACGGGACTAGGAGAACGAATTGCCTATGTATTTGTTCGCCTTTTTGGGAAAAAAACTTTGAGTCTGTCTTATTCTTTATTAGCGAGTGACCTTATATTAGCGCCAGCTATTCCTAGTAATACGGCTCGTGCTGGTGGTGTTATATTCCCAATCATCCAGTCTTTATCTCACACTTTCGGATCTAAACCGGAAGACGGGACAGAGCGTAAGATGGGTGCTTTTCTTTTGAAGGTAGGCTTTCAAGGGAATTTAATAACGTCTGCTATGTTTATGACAGCCATGGCAGCAAACCCTTTAATTGTAAAGCTAGCAAGTGATTCAGCTGGGGTAACGATTACTTGGTTTGGTTGGGCATTGGCCATGATTGTCCCTGGGTTAACAGCTTTAATCGTTGTTCCTTATGTTATTTATAAAATCTATCCGCCTGAAATCAAGGAAACACCAGAGGCAGCAGCTATCGCTAAAAAGAAGCTGGATGAATTTGGTCCACTAAAAAGTTCTGAAAAACGAATGATCATAGTATTTGTTGCTGTGTTGTCGTTATGGATTGGTGGAGACTACTTAGGCATAAGTGCTACTACAGCAGCTCTTATAGGTCTTTCATTGCTTTTATTGTTAGATGTATTAACATGGGCAGATATTAAAAAGGAAGAAGGCGCATGGGATACACTAATCTGGTTTGCAACGCTATTTATGATGGCATCTTTTATGAACAAACTAGGGCTGATTCCATGGTTTAGTAATGAAGTGGGTGGACTTGTATCTGGGTATAGTTGGATATGGGCTGTTGTCATATTAGCATTAGTCTACTTTTACTCTCATTATTTCTTTGCGAGTTCTACAGCCCATATTAGTGCGATGTATGCAGCATTTTTATCTGTAATGCTGCAAGCGGGTGCACCTGCTATGTTGGCAGCTATATTATTAGCAGCATTTAGTAATTTATTTGGCGCCACTACTCATTATGGTTCTGGTCCAGCACCGGTCTTCTTTGGTGCAGGCTATATTGATCAAAAAAAATGGTGGACAGTTGGTTTTGTAGTTTCCGTTGTAACAATCCTGATTTTTGTTGTAATAGGGGGATTATGGTGGAAGGCTCTTGGTTATTGGTGAAATAATTAGCTTCTGTATCCGGGTAGAACTATTTCTATCCGGATATTTTTTGAGATTTTTAACCCTTCCTTCATTTTGCATGTTTGGAGGGGCTATTTTTTTTAGATGGGCAAGAAGAGTTTGTTGTCCTTTGTTTACCTGTCATTTGGTGTTATGATAAAAATGGATATCAATAATAAACTACATATTAAAAGTAGTATGGACATTAAACAACACCTAAATGAAAGAGATGGACAAGTGTAATGAGTCATTTAATTGTACAAAATTTAACGAAAACAGTGGGCGATAAAACGCTCTTTCAAAATATTGAATTTACCATTTATGAGGGAGAACGAGCTGGGCTAATTGGTATTAATGGTACTGGTAAATCCACATTGCTTTCTATTTTAGCGAATGAAATCGAAGCGGATTCTATGGAAGTTGACCGCCCAAATAAATATCGAGTTGCTTATTTACCACAGGAGCCTACTTTTAATAGTGGCGAAACTGTGTTACAGGCAGTGTTTGCAGGGGATTCACCTATTTTGAAACTGAACCGTGAATATGAGGAGACGGTTGCTGCACTTGCCTTAAATCCGACTTCAGAAAGTTTACAAAAAACGTTATTTAGTTTGCAACATCGTATGGATGAAGAGCAAGCATGGGATGTCAATGCTCTTGCAAAGACAGCGCTTACGAAGCTTGGGATTGAAATGTTTGATAAAGAAGTATTAACACTGTCAGGCGGTCAGCAAAAGCGCGTTGCTTTAGCAAAAGTTTTAATCGAGCCGGCAGATCTTTATTTATTAGACGAGCCTACCAACCATTTAGATGTGCAGTCAACAGAGTGGCTACAGGAAATGGTGTTACGATTAAAGGGCGCAGTAATATTTATTACCCATGATCGTTATTTCTTAGATGAGCTGTCTACGCATATTTACGAGCTAGCTGATCAAACATTATACCGCCATACGGGGAATTATGGGGATTATTTAGAAGCTCGTGCTATTCGTGAGGAAATGAAAGCAGCTTCTGCACAAAAGGATCGCAACCGCTATCGCTCAGAATTAAAATGGATTCGTCGTGGTGCGAAAGCGCGTTCTACGAAGCAAAAGGCACGTATCCAGCGCTTCGAGCAGTTAGAGGATAACTTGGAGCGTAAATCTGAGGATGTTTCACTTGAGATGGGACTAGCAACAACACGACTCGGTCGGAAAGTTTTAGAGGCTGAAAATATTTCAAAGGCATTTGGCCAACAAAAAATCCTTGAAAACTTTTCATTTTTACTACAGCAGGGCGATCGTATTGGTATTATCGGAGCGAATGGTGTAGGAAAATCAACATTATTGAACATGCTAGCAGGAGAGCAAACACCTGATGCTGGTGAAATTCTTGTAGGTTCGACAGTGAAGTTAGCGCATTTCAAACAAACACTACCGAAGATGAATGAAAATGAGCGCATGATTGAATATATTCGTGAAGCTTCCAATGATATTACAGATGCAGAAGGTGTACGCTATTCGGCTGCTCAAATGCTGGAGCGTTTCTTATTCCCACTTCATGCACACGGTACACCTATCGGTAAATTATCAGGTGGCGAGCGTAAACGTCTACATTTATTACGATTATTAATGGAGCAACCAAACGTACTGTTACTAGATGAGCCTACAAATGATTTAGATATTGAAACATTAGGTGTGCTAGAGGATTTCATTGAGCATTTCCCTGGAGTCGTTATAACAATATCCCACGATCGCTTTTTCTTAGATCGAATTGCGAAAAAGCTGTGGGTTTTAGATGGTCTGGGGCATGTGAATGAGACGCTTGATATTTACAGTGAGTTTTTACAAAAGCGTGAACAGGAAACTGCTGTAAAGGTAGAGGCGCCAAAAGTTGAAAAACCTAAGACCGAAAAACCTAAATCAGACAAGAAAAAATTATCTTTTAAAGAGCAAAAAGAGTGGGAAACTATTGCTGATGAAATAGAAAAGACAGAGACAGCAATTATGGAGACAGAAGAAGGTATTGCAAATGCTGGAGCTGATTTTACAAAGCTACAGGAATTAACGGCGAAGCTAGATGAGCTGAATGCACAATATGAGCATCTTATTGAAAGATGGTCGTATTTAGATGAAATCGTAAACGGATAAGGAGCGATATACATGAAGATTATTACAATTGAACCAACACCAAGCCCTAATTCTATGAAGATTGTCGTTGATACAGAGTTACCTTTTGGCAAAAGCTATAATTTTACAAAAGATAATAAAGATGAAGCAACAGGTGAAGCGGCAGCGATTTTAGCAATTGAAGGTGTTAAAGGTGTTTATCATGTAGCAGATTTCTTCGCTGTTGAGCGTAACGCAAAGTATGCATGGGAAGGTATTTTAGCCAGCATCCGTCAAGTGTTAGGTGAAGATGTACAGGAAGTAAATAATGAACAAGTTGCCAATGAATTTTATGGTGAAGTGTACGTCCATGTGCAGTTTTATAAACAAGTACCGCTTCAAGTAAAGGTGTTTGATAATCAACGTGAGCATCGTGTAAGCTGTGGTGATCGCTTTGTGGAAGCTTTCAATAAAATTATTGAGACAGCAGTTGATGAAAATTATATTTTCCAACGTAAGTGGATTGACTATGGTGTACGTTATGGAGAGCTAGAGGAAATTGCGGAAGCCGTAAAACAAGAAATCGATGTAACTTATTCAGAGGGACGTTTAGCGGAGATTATTGCAACGATTAATGATTCTGAGAAAACTATCGAGAAAAAAGCTAAGCTAAAAATTTCTGTTGAACAGTTTAAACAACCAGAATGGGAAAAACGTTTCCAACTGCTTGATCAAATGGCAGATCCAGAACTAGATGACTTACCACTTTTAGATTTAGCGATACAAGATGAGCAAATGTCTATCCGTCGACTTGCAACCGTATATTTAGGAATGATTGAAGATGTAGCGGTTGTGCCTTATTTGGAAAAGGCATTACAGGACAAAAGTGCAGCGGTACGTCGAACTGCAGGAGATTGTATGAGTGACCTCGGCTTCGTGGAATTTGAAGACGCGATGCAGCAAGCATTACAAGATAAAAATAAACTAGTTCGTTGGCGTGCAGCTATGTACTTATATGAAGTCGGAACGGAGAAATCGTTAACGGCATTAAAAGCTGCTGAAGAAGATAAAGAGTTTGAAGTGAAGCTACAAGTAAAAATGGCGATTGCTCGCATCGAACAAGGTGAGGAAGCAAAAGGTTCTGTTTGGAAGCAAATGACAGAATCTCGCCAGCGATAAAACGAAACAACCAGCGTCTATTTGAGCAATTCAAATAGACGCTGGTTTTTTTATATTTCAATTTCATTTTTTCGCTAGGTTGTTTTTTATAGCTTGTTGCTTCCTAGAATGTATGAAGCATTCGGAGAATTAGGAAAAGCAGATCAACTAGTCTTATTGAAGGTAATTACTTTCTAAGATTAAGGATTTTCGTTCTGATTTTCTTTCAGTCATGTTTTTTTCATAAGTTTCATACATTGAAATCTCACAAGTTATTTTATAGTGGAACAGGAGAACAGGAACATAGGAGAGCAGGGGCATATTCTATATCGGTACCCTTGAAGTTTAAGCTATAAGAGCACAGTGCATAATAAATAATAACAAATGACAAATAAAAAAAGATTATAGTTTTTAAGGAGGGAAGATAAGTGCAGTTGAAATACGATTTCGTAGACTTGCCTTTAAATGAAATTAGAGTAGGCGCTACAGGAAGAACACTATTCGATTATTGTCTTAACCGCAGCCATATATTTGCCTTAGCAATGAATGAAGTCTTTGGATATGACATCATTGCAATTTGGTGCCCAATAATACAACACAACAGAGCTTTGCAAATGAAGCTATTAAAGGTATATTTAGAAACATCTTATTTAGGCAAACCATATTTGTTCGATCCATCAGGCAATACCCAAACATCTGAATTACTAAAAAATGAAGGGGCCATTACAGAGCTTATCACCCCCCAACAGTTTAGAAATCAAATGAAAGATTTGACTAAAACGTATTCCGAGGGAGATTTCGATGAGACTAATTTCGACAACTCATTGGCTCAAGAACTTGAAGAAATAAAACAATTCATACTAGAAAACCCGAGTCGATACGTCCCCATCTTTAGTTATATTGAGAATGCACTTACAGAAAGTGGTTGGAAGCAAGTAGAGAGAAGCTTATATTATCCGGATAAAGAAGAACCGTTCCACCGAGCTGTTACCGGGTGTAGATTTTCTGCTACTCGTTCAGTTGGTCAATTCCAACATACAATCGTAATCGATGTATTAAAAGACGGGGGAGTTATATACCACATTGAGACCGATGATAATTACCGTATCTTCCAGACTGGTGTTTGCTCTATGGAACAATTCATCCTTGTTCTAAAGGAATGCGTCGATATTAAATATCCTATCAGATCACAAGTGATGATAGCTGCCCTAAAGATAACGGGCGAAGTAATCTATACTACTATTAATAACAACTATAAACCGCTTTATTTAGTTGATTTTCTCGGCGGTAAACACTGGCTAGAAAATGAAGATTTAATGGCCATATCCACTAACTAATTAATCTAGTAGATTAGAGTAACTCCACTACTCTATCACTTTAACGTTTTGTACAAAGGTTCATTAATAAGGCGCATCCTGTTAAAGGATGATTCATCGCATATTCCTGTTATTCGTAAGAAGTAGTGGGGATGGAAGGTGATCTTTTAGTTCGTAATACTTGTGGTAATGATTCGTTTGCCCAAGGTGAATTTGGCGGATCTTATGCAAATGTAAAACCAATTAGGCTCGTTAAGCTTAATTTTTCGGGTTCACCAATGATTTCAATGAAAGTTAAGAAATTAGGATAAGTACAAATAGTATCTTATAGTTATACTTTGGGTCACTTCAAGCAGAGTGACCCTTTTTTAATTTATCATCTCAGGTTGCTTCTCCTTATTGAACATTTTATTTTAAACGCGATATAAGAAATACACTACTATTATTGACTAACTTCCTTTGTTGGATAGCAACAATCTTTTCGAAAACAGCCTATCACTAAATCCTCTAATCTTCCCCTTAAATCTTCAAATGTCGTAGTTCTAATATTTTGTGTCCAGTCATACGTCTGCTCGTATCCATCTGTGGTAAAGTAACCTCAAACATAGTTTACTTTATCAATGTTTTAAAAACTGAAAGATATATAAAATTTCTCCATCATTACTTCTTTAATTCGGTCCTTTTTAAACTAAAAGCTATTTATTTCTTTATCATCGAAATATGTGATGGCATTTTGATAAAACCTATATCATGTGATTGTTGATCTTCGTTCCGGCTGGACGACTCCTTGGGAATCAGCAATAGAGGAACGAATGCGTTATCACAGAACGTGATAACGCATTCGTGAACAGAGCAAAGCGCCCGGTCGGAACGGAAATCAACCCTACGTTATGGTAATGGATTCCTTAAGTCTCTTTTTATCGAAAAATAACATAATATATATTATTTTTGTGTTTTCTAGCTTTTCACTACTAAACATAAAGTTAATAGCATTCTATATATTATTTACAAATTGTCTAATGTTTGTTGAATGGGATAATGATAAAATGAATAGAATTCAGAATATTCTATAAAACATAGGGGGCTTATAAATGACAGTAACTAGTTTAAAGACAACTGAATCTTATATACGTGACCGCGAAGCAGTTATTGAGCTTACACAAAAGCTAGTACGTATAGAAAGCGTATACCGAGAAGATGACCCAAATGGCAATGAACAAGAAGTCGCGAACTATGTCGCTCACTATTTACGTAATATAGGGATTGAGACACATGTTGAGGAGGTTGTGCCAGGTCGACCGAATGTCATTGGTATTATTGATTCGGGTAAGTCAGGAAAAACACTTCTCTTTGAAGGACACACAGATGTCGTAACTGAAGGGAATCGTGAAGCGTGGACGTACGATCCGTTCGGTGCAGAAATTATTGATGGTCGAATGTATGGCCGAGGCACAAATGATACAAAAGGAAATCTTGCGTGTATGATTACAGCTTGTCAATCATTGTTACTGGATCAGGAGGAATTTACAGGCAAGATTATTTTATGTATTCCATGTGATGAAGAAGGGCTAATGCTTGGTATTAAACATTTTATAAAAAATGGTTGGGCAGATGATGTAGATGGAGCAATTATATGTGAGCCAGAGGAAAACAACGTTTGTATCGCACAGCGTGGGGCAATACGCTTGAAAGTGGATGTTTTCGGTAAAATGGCACACGGTGCGATTTCTTGGAGTGGCATTAACCCGAACTGGCGCATGGCACGCTTTATAGTAGAGCTTGAAAAATTTGAAAAAGAAGAGCAGGCACGTTTAGGACGTGATCCGATGCTTAATTGGCCATCTATTACACCAACGATTTTACGCGCGCCTGTAAAAGGAGATGCGCAAATTAATGTCATTCCTGATCATTGTATGACGACACTTGATATTCGTACAGTTCCTGCACAGGATCACGATGAGCTTCTCGGTAAAATTGAGGGGATCATTAAACGTCTGCAAGCAGATGATCCAGATTTTAAAGTTGAGTTAACAGTGCTTGATAATCGCCCTGCAACAGCAACAGCGAAGGAGGAGCCTGTTGTACAAGCCATTTATGAGGCAGTCGCTGAGGTAACAGAAAAAGAGCCGAAATATAACGGTGTCCCAGGGGCTACAGATGGAACATTCCTACATGTGCATGGAGTACCAATCGTTACCGTTGGAGCGGGTGATCGTGATATGCCCCATCAAATTGACGAATATGTCGATATCGAAGAATTAGCAGAAACAACAGCCATTTATCGTTTAGCAGCATTAAAGTTTTTAGCAGGTGATGCACAATGACTCACACAAAAATCGCAGTTATTCCAGGGGATGGTATTGGGAAGGAAGTTATGGAGGAAGCATTAAAGGTACTAAATTCTCTTCAGGAACATGATTCTACTTTACAAATAGACACAACTATTTTTCCTTGGAGCTCAGATTATTATCTCAAGCACGGTCGAATGATGCCAAGTAACGCATTAGACAAATTAAAAGAATTTGATGCGATATTATTCGGGGCTATTGGAGATGCTCGTGTTCCTGATGACGTGACAGTATGGGAATTAATTATGCCGATCCGAAAAAGCTTTCAGCAATATGTTAATTTTCGTCCGATTAAATCACTACCTGGCATAGCCTCGCCACTTGCTAATGGAAGGGATATTGATTTTGTGATCTTCCGTGAAAATGCAGAGGGGGAATATTCCGATAGTGGTGGGCGAATTTATCATCGTCAACCACAGGAAATGACGATTCAAAATACGATTATGACACGTATCGGTATTGAAAAAATTGTCCAAGCCGCCTGTGATTATGCCTATAAAAATGGCAAAACGAAGATTACGAGCGCGACAAAATCGAATGCTATTATACATTCAATGAAGTTTTGGGATGAGCATGCTAGAAGAATTGTTGCACAAAGCTCACCAGCACTAGAGTTAGAATCTATCTATATCGACGCTTTAGTAGCTTATTTCGTGGAACGACCGCAAGATTTTCAGGTTGTTGTGGCCTCCAATTTATTCGGAGATATTTTATCAGATTTAGGATCAGCCATCGTTGGTGGTCTTGGGCTGTCACCGTCAGCTAATTTAAATCCAGAAAAGGAATTCCCCTCTATGTTTGAACCTGTACATGGGTCAGCGCCAAATATTGCAGGAAAGGGCATAGCAAACCCAATTGCACAAATTTGGTCACTTGCTTTGTTACTTGGACATATCGGGAAACCCGATTTAGAAATGCTAATTGTAAGTGCGATTGAGACGGTACTTCGAGAAGGGGTTGTGAAAACCGCAGATATTGGTGGACAGGCGACAACCGCACAAATGGGTGATGCGATTTGTCAGGAGATTATCAAAATGAATTTAGCGGCAAGGGGTGTATAGCATGGCAGTGGAGCAAAAGGTCATCATCGTTACAGGTGCTGGTGGTGGAATGGGAAAAGCTATTATTCAGGAACAGCTTGCAAAGGGCAATATTGCTGTAGGGCTTGATTTATCAGTAGCTTCCCTAAGCGATTTAGCGCACGATACCTTGCGATGCTTTACGGTCAATGTTTTGCAAGAGGAGCGAGTGAACAAAGTATTCAAACAAATTTTTGACGAGTTCGGACGGATTGATGGACTTGTCAATGCACTTGGTATAGCGCAGGCTGCAAAATCGATTGAGCAAGTAACGATGGACGAGTGGAACCGCTTAATGGATGTCAATGTTAAAAGCTTATTTATTACAACAAAGGCAGTCGTTCCTTATATGAAGGAGCGGCTAAAGGGCTCAATTGTCACAATCGCTTCCATTTCTGCTGTGCGACCTCGCCCAGGTTTACAGGCTTATATTGCATCTAAAGGGGCGGCGGAAAGCTTTACACGTGGTTTGGCGATTGAGCTAGCTCCGTTCCAAATACGTGTGAATACGATTCACCCAGGGCCAGCTGATACGCAGATGCTTTCTCAATTTACGGCACAAGGAGCGGACGTCGAGCAAACTAAGCAGAGTGTCTTTGTTCAATCGGTCCCACTTGGGCGATTAGTAAATCCATCAGACATTTCCGGGGCAGTTAGTTATTTCCTCTCTGATGCAGCGAATATGGTTACAGGAACGACATTGCATGTAGACGGTGGTCGTGGACTATAGGAGGGAACACATGAAGAAAATTCCGATGTTAATAAATGGTGAGTGGATACATGGTGATATGGAAGCATTATTGGATGTCATGAACCCCTCTACTGGTGAAGTCATTGCCCGAATTACGAATGCGCACAAAATCCATGTTGACGAGGCTGTACGCGCTGCGCGTGTAGCGTTTGAAAGTGAAGAGTGGCGGCAAATAAAGGCTTATGAACGTGGGCAGCTACTCATTGAACTTGCACGCTACATACGTCTGCATGCAGAGGAATGGAGTTTGTTAGAATGTCGTGATGTTGGAAAGCCGTTAACTCAAGCAAGGGCCGATATTGAAGCGGCAGCCCGCTATTTTGAGTTTTATGGTGGAGCTGCTGATAAAGTAATGGGGGATACGATTCCCATTGAAGACGGCATTTTAAATGCGGTAGTGTTAGAGCCTGTAGGAATTACCGTACATATTGTGCCTTGGAATTATCCTATTCAAATTACGGCAAGAAGTGTAGCAGCTGCAATTGCTACTGGCAATGCTGTAATTGTTAAAAGTGCGGAGGATACGCCATTAACTACACACGCTATAACGGAATGGTTTGCGGATAAAGTACCAAAAGGTATTTTTCAGCATATTACAGGTTTAGGCCGTGATGTCGGACCGTATTTAACATCCCATCCTGATATCAATCATATTACGTTTACAGGCTCTGTTCCGACAGGCATTGAGGTAATGAAGTCAGCCGCTGAAAATGTTGTACCAGTGACATTAGAGCTTGGTGGAAAATCCCCGAATATTGTTTTTGCGGATGCCAACATGGAGCAAGCGCTTGAAGGGGTTGTACGCGCCATTATTCAAAATGCCGGACAAACATGCTCGGCGGGGGCCAGACTCCTAATTGAAGAGCGTGCTAAAGAAAAATTCATGGCACAATTAGTACAAAAATTCCAAGCATTAAAAGTTGGTCCTGGTGAAGCGGACGTTGATATGGGCCCTCTTCTAAATGAACGACAATATACGAAGATTTCAACACTGCTGCAAAAGGCGAAAGAGGATGCCTACGTAGTTACTGGTGGTGAAACTCTGACGATTAAAGGCTATGAACAGGGCTATTATGTTGAGCCAACCATACTTGCTGGAGTAAAAGCTAACGATCCACTCGCGCAGGAGGAAATTTTCGGACCGGTGTTAACTGTATTTGCGTTTACGACGGTTGATGAAGCAATTACCTTGGCGAATAGTACAGATTACGGATTAGTTGCAGGCGTTTGGTCGAAGGATTTGGATACTGCACATTATGTTGCCAGTCGTGTAAAAGCTGGACAAGTGTTTGTTAATAACTATGGAGCAGCAGGCGGAATTCAAATGCCGTTTGGTGGCTATAAAAAGAGTGGCATTGGACGAGAAAAAGGTTTTGTTGCGTTGAGAAATTATACGCAAATGAAAAATATCGCAATACGCTATGCACCACCTAATCAAATGTAATGAAATGTGAGATGGAGGGATGCATATGGATCAGCCGAAAGAAAATCAGGTGCTCCTAGAGGTAAAACATTTAAAAATAAATTTCCATTTAAAAAATGGTGAGCAGGCAAAAGTGGTCGATGATGTGAGCTTTACGATTCGTAAGGGAGAAACGGTTGCGCTTGTAGGTGAGTCAGGAAGTGGTAAAAGTATTACATCGTTATCAATTATGCGATTACTGCCTATTCCACCAGGAGAAATTACAGCTGGTACCATTAAACTGAATGGTAAAAATCTCTTAGACTTTAAAAATAAAGAGATGAGCAATATAAGAGGCAATGAAATTAGTATGATTTTTCAAGAGCCGATGACATCATTAGATCCTGTCTTTACAATCGGTAATCAAATGATGGAAGGTATTCGTAGACATCAAAGGTTATCAAAAAAGGGTGCGCGGGAGAAATCTCTGCAGCTTTTAAAAGAAGTGGGTATTGCCAATGCAGACAAGGTGATTGCTGAATATCCACACCAATTATCAGGTGGTATGCGCCAACGTGTCATGATTGCGATTGCAATGTCCAATAACCCTCAACTGTTAATTGCTGATGAGCCAACAACGGCACTTGATGTAACAGTACAGGCTCAAATTTTAAAGCTTATGATGAAGATGAAGGAAGAACATCAATCGGCTATATTATTTATTACACATGATATGAGCGTTGTAGCAGAAACGGCAGATCGTGTTCTAGTTATGTATGCCGGACAAATTGTAGAAGAAGCGCCAGTACGAGATCTTTTTATGAATCCAAAGCATCCATATACAACGGCTCTTTTAAAAACAATGCCTAATCTAGGGACAGATGTTAAACGATTGCCGTCAATCCCAGGTACTGTTCCACCGGCTTATGCGTTACCAGAAGGCTGCCGTTTTGCATCACGCTGTCCATTTGTAATGGCACAATGCCGTGATGTGCAACCTGAGGTAATCCATATTCAAGATGAGCATAAAGTACGCTGTCATTTATTTTCAGAGAAAGGGGCGCAAGATCATGACGAAGAAAGAAGCCTTGCTTGAAATAAAACATTTAAAAGCGTACTTTCCTGTAAAACGTAAGTCGATGAAGGAAGAGAAAAAGGTCATTAAAGCAGTCGATGATATTTCTCTAGAAATTTTTCGAGGTGAGACGCTTGGGATCGTAGGCGAATCCGGCTCCGGAAAATCGACGTTTGGCCGGACTATTTTAAAACTCGTTGAACCAACGGACGGAGAAATTTTATATAAAGGAAAGCCTATTCAGCGGTTAAAGGGAAGAAAACTACAAACTTATCGCAATCAAATGCAAATGATTTTTCAGGATCCGTTTGCATCACTCAATCCTCGTATGCGAATCGGTGCCATTATCGAAGAGCCGATGAAGCTGCAATTAACATTAACGAAAGAGCAGCGCAAAGAACGTGTAAAGGAGCTTTTACACAAGGTAGGTTTACCAGAGGATGCTATGCAAAAGTTCCCGCATGAATTTTCCGGGGGCCAAAGACAACGAATCGGTATTGCGCGGGCTCTAGCTATTCATCCAGAGTTCATTATTGCGGATGAGCCTGTATCTGCATTAGATGTTTCGGTGCAGTCGCAAGTATTGAATTTAATGATGGATTTACAGGATGAATTTCATTTAACCTATTTATTTATTTCACATGATTTAAGTGTTGTAAAACATATTAGCGATCGAGTAGCTGTGTTGTATTTGGGGAGGGTAGTGGAAATTGGCGCGAAGAAAGAATTATATGCAAATCCTCTGCACCCATATACGCAGGCATTGCTATCCGCCATTCCAGTGATCAATTTTGATGAGCCGAAACAAGAAATACCGTTACAGGGTGAATTGCCAAGCCCGATGAATCCTCCTGTAGGCTGTGTGTTTCATACACGTTGTCCCTATGTGATGGACAGATGTCATCAGGAACGCCCAAAGCTAAAGGAAGAAAATAACCATCAACGGGTAGCTTGCTTTTTATATGATAAATAGACTGAAAAATCAGTCTTTGTGAGTGAGGTGTGTATGATGTATGGAAACATTACAGATGTGCCTGGAGTTAAAGTGGGGCATGCAGAAAATAGTGATGGAATTACAGGCTGTACAGCGATTTTAGTGGAAAGTGGTGCGGTGTGCGGTGTCGATGTAAGAGGCTCAGCGCCGGGCACTCGAGAGACTGATGCACTTGATCCAATTAACGAAATTGAGCATGTGCATGGAATTTGCCTGTCTGGAGGGAGCGCATTTGGATTGAATGCTGCGACCGGAGTCATGCGATTTTTAGAGGAGAGGGGTGTTGGCATACAGGCAGGAGTTGCCACAATTCCAATTGTTCCTAGTGCGGTGCTGTTCGATTTATTTATCGGTGATCCAAAGACAAGACCTACTGCTTCAATGGGCTATGAAGCCGCTAAAAGTGCAGTTGTTGGTCCATTTGCAAATGGAAATACAGGTGCTGGTTATGGTGCGACTGTAGGAAAATTGGCGGGTCCTCAATTTTGTATGAAAGGGGGACTAGGCAGCGCCTCTATAGCTGGCAAAGAGGGTGTTGTAGTGGGTGCCATTGTTGCTGTCAATGCTGTTGGAGATGTGAAAAATCCTACTACAAGAGAAACGTTAGCAGGAGCAAGGAATCCGAAAACAGGGGAATGGATGGATTGCTGTACGTATTTAGAGGAGCATGTGCAATCGGAAGCATTGTCTGGTACGAATACGACAATCGGTGTCATTGCAGTGAATGCCAAGTTGACTAAAGCAGAGGCGAAAAAAATAGCCCAGCTTACACAAAATGCTCTTGCACGGACAATTTATCCAGTACACACAATGCTGGATGGAGATACGATATTCGTGCTTGGTACAGGGGATAAAAGATTTCCGGTGGACTATTTGGGTCATTTAGCTACAAGAGCTATGGAGGAAGCGATCATTACTGGTATTAAAACTGCTGATAAATTAGCTGAAGTAGAAAGCTATAAAAGCATTCAAATAATGAACACATAGGGAATAGGGGGAAATAACATGAGACTAAAGAACAATTGGTCGTTGCTGTTATTGACAATGATAGTCGTTTTACTAATGAGTGCCTGTTCAAGTGATGACAAAAAGGATGCAAGTACTAGTGGAAAGTCAGTGGCAGATTTACCTCAAGAAATCGTAGTACGTATAAATGACGACCCAGATTTTTTAGATCCACATAAAGCAACGGCGTCTATTTCGTACCAAATGATTCTTAATATTTTTGAAGGGCTAATGGCACCAGAAACAGATGGTACTTTAAAAGAAGGTCTAGCCGAGAGCTATCAAGTATCTGAGGATGGTTTAACTTATACATTTAAAATTCGCCCGGATGTGAAATTCCATAATGGTGAGGATTTAACCGTTGAGGATATCCAGTATTCATTTGATCGTTTAATGGGGAAAAACGGCGGCGAAAAGATGTCAAACAGCTTTGATAATGTTGCTTCAACAGTAGCAACAGATGCCAATACATTTGTGATTAAGCTAAAGGAGCCAAACTCTAACTTCTTATATTCATTAACAGCACGTCAATCTGCTATCTTACCAAAAAGCAATGATGGAAAGCATAATGAAAATCCAATAGGTACTGGACCATTTGCATATGTAAAATACTCTCCTGGTACAAATTTAGAGTTGAAGAAAAATGAAAACTACTGGAAGGAAGGATTACCATACTTGAATAAAGTGACGTTTACCTTCCAATCGGATGATCAAGCAGCAATTATGAGTTTAATGGCCAATGAAGTTGATTTAACGAGTGTACCATGGCAACGTGTAAGTGAAGTAGAAGATAACTTTAACTTATCTCATCAAAATAATAACTCATCATTAATCGTTACATTTAATGAAACGAAAGCACCTTTTGATAATGTAAAGGTTCGGCAGGCAATTAACTACGCGATTAGTAAGTCCGATATTATTGACTCAGTGTTTGCAGGCTATGCTGTACCACTTGGTTCAAACATGAGTCCAGCGATGGGGGACTATCAAAAGAAAGGTTTAGAAGATATGTATAAGCGTGATGTGGAAAAAGCGAAAGCATTATTAACAGAAGCTGGCTATCCTAAAGGCTTTAAAACGAAAATTACAGTATCTTCGCATAATGAAATTTATTCAAATATCGCGCAAATCGTTGCCGATAATTTAAAGGAAATTGGTATTGATGTAGAAATTGAAGTTGTAGAATGGGGAATTTGGCTAGACCGTGTTTACTTTGGTCGTGACTATCAAATGACAACAATCGATTTAACAGGTCGTGCTTCTGCTTATGAAATTATAAATGATTACATTTCAACTAATGATAGTGAAAACTTCTTCAAATTTAAAAATGAAGAATACGATAAAATTATGGCAGACGTTTTAAAGGAAAGAGATCAGGCGAAGCAAATTGACTACTATCATCGTGCACAGGAAATTTTAGCTGAGCAGGCAGCAGCGGTTTATATCGCAGATTATCAGATTGTTTGGGGCTCTAAGAAGCAAGTTACTGGATTAAAGAACTACCCATTCTGGTTCCATGATATGTCTGAGGTTAAAATTTCTAACTAGAAAAGGATGAGTGCTTGATGATGTATATTATACGTCGATTCATCCTGTTAATAACAACTATCCTTCTAGTGTCGATCATTACATTCGGTGTTTTTCAAATTTTACCTGGTGATCCGGTTCGGACAATGTTAGGTACTGAAGCGGATCCCACACAAATTGAAAATTTGCGATCAGAGCTTGGCTTGAATCGCCCTCTTTATGAGCAATATACAGATTGGATGAAGGGATTATTAACAGGGGAATTAGGAAATTCTATTCGCTTTTCAATGCCAGTAAAAGACTTACTGTTTGACAGATTACCTGTAACGATGTCATTAGCTGGGCTCGCCCTCGTAATTGTGTTACTCATTTCCTTACCGTTGGGGATGTTTGCGGCGAGAAGACAAAATAAGTTCAGTGATATGTCGTTGTCAACAGTGACACAAGTTGGAATGGCCATTCCTTCTTTCTGGCTCGGAATGATTCTCATTTTATATGTTGGACTGCAGTTCAGCTTCTTTAAAATAAGTGGTTATATTCCGTGGACGCAAAGTGTAGCAGGAGCGTTAAGTACACTTGTTCTCCCTGCGTTAACAATTGCGATTCCACAAATTGCGGTCAATTTTCGCTATGTTCGTACGTCAATTCTAGAGCAAGTTCAGCTCGATTATGTGCGTACGATTCGTAGTAAAGGGATGTCTGAGCAAAATGTTATGTATAAGCATGTCTTAAAAAATTCGATGATTCCAATATTAACGGTATTTGGATTGATTATGGCTGAAGTTGTTGCTGGAACAATTATTGTGGAGCAAGTATTTTCACTGCCAGGCGTTGGTCAACTTCTCATCACAGCAATTAGTAATCGTGATTTTCCATTAGTACAGGGAATCGTTATGTATATTACTGTTGCGGTGGTCATGATTAATTTTATGGTCGATATTTTATATTCAGTGTTAGATCCTAGAATCCGATTACGATGAGCGAGGTGGATACGATGAAACATATACAAAGATACATGAAAAATATTAATTTAATCATTGGTCTACTAGTCATTATCGGTTTTCTAATCATCATGATAATCAGCTTTTTTTATACACCTCATGATGTGAACTCGATGAATATTCCTCAAAAATTACGTAGCCCAAGTAGTGATTATCTATTTGGAACGGATGAATTTGGTCGTGATATTTTTAGCCGTATTATGAAAGGAACTCAAACGGCCTTTGCAGTCGGTTTACTGACTGTATTTATCGGAGCAATTTTTGGTATTTTAATTGGTGGTATAGCGGGGTATGTAGGTGGCTGGATCGATGAAATTTTTATGCGCATGATGGATGCATTAATGGCCTTTCCAGGAATTATACTAGCTTTAATGCTCGTGGCGGTATTTGGACCGGGGATTGTTAATACGGCTATTGCATTAGGCATTATTGCCATACCGGCCATTGCCAGAATTACACGTAGTGGTTTCGTCCAACATCGTGACACTGAATATGTTTTAGCAGCAAAGTTAATTGGTGTAAAATCTTATAGCATTATGTTTCGTCATATTTTACCTAATATTTCATCGCAAATTATCGTCGCTACCACTGTGACCTTTGCGACTGCGATGCTTGCGGAGGCGGCACTTAGTTATTTAGGGCTTGGTGTGCAGCCACCAAACCCTAGTTGGGGACGAATGTTAAAAGATTCACAAGCTTATTTAGTGGGAGCCCCTTGGTACACTTATGCGCCAGGTGGAGCTATTACAGTACTTGTATTAGGTTTGTATATGCTTAGCAATGCGTTACGCGATTTTATGGATCCACGTTCAAAAGCGTAAAATATCAGGTGCTGTTTTTTTCAATAAATCAAAGGTTTCATAGCTATTGACGACGAGGGCTTGTAAAAAAATAAAATAATTTTTAGTCGTTCAATTCGTATAACCATTCCTATAATAACTTTCATTTTTATCATACTATAAGCTCGCCAATTAATGCTTAGAGTGCCAAGAGGGTGTAATTCAAGGGCTGTTAATGATATATCAAAATAGGTATTCTTCGCAAAGAAAGGCGATTCCAAATGCTCGAAAAGCAAGAGGAATCGCCTTTAATAATTTCGTTTATGTCCTTTTTTTACGTATTCCCAATCAGTTTCAATGTTTTGACGAATACGAATTAAAAAGTCTTGAACACTGTCCATTTCTTCAGGAGAAAAACCATCTAATGCTCTAGCATTCGAATAGTCTCCTTCTCGCTTTAAAAATGGATAAATCTTTAAACTTTTTTCTGTTGGAAAAAGCTGTTTGTTTTTCTTGTTACCAATTTCACTACGCTTTTCTACAAAACCTTTAGTCTCCAATTTTTGAATAGCTCGAGAGGCAGTTGTGCGATCTACCTTCAATAGCTCAGCAACCTTTTCTTGAATAATACCAGGGTTTTCACAGATGCGAGTGACATACAAATACTGTCCCTTTGTTAAATCAAGTTCTTTAAACTCAATATTACTAATGGAATCAAGTGCCCGTGCAATCGCACCAATATCTCGTAAAATTTCCTTCATTGATTGCCTCCGAAAAATATTGTATTTGCAATAAAAAATACTCTATACTATATATTATCATCCATGAAGGGAAATTTCACTTCATATCTACAGGTGTTTTTCTTTTCCAAACTTACAGTCAGGAGCGTAGTGGTTCAATAGGCGGATCTAGCGACACAATTGACAATTCTACCAGTGGAACAGAAAGTTCGATCACTGATACAAAGAGAAACTCATCACCTTAGGTTAGGATTATATTTTATATTTGTATGCTATTTATATAAGTTGATTGGAGTGGAGGCTGGGTGACTCCTTGGGGATTAGCGATATAGAGGAACGGAGGCTAAAATCATCACGTCCTGTGATAACGCCTTCGTGACCAACATCCTGCTGTTGCTGTCGCTGCGCTTTCGCACAAACAAAACCCTCTGCTGTCGCTATGTTAGCACTACGCTTTCGCGCAAAAAACATCTGTTGGCCCGAGCGGTTCATCGGACGCCCCCAGGAAGCTCTGCTCTGCGCGAAAGCAAAGCGACAGCAACAAATGTTTTACCTGTGCGAAAGCGAAGCGGCAGCAACAAATGTTTTACCTGTGCGAAAGCGAAGCGGCAGCAACAAAGCGGGACGGAAATCAACCCTACATTATGCGGATGAGCCTTAATAGCTCACCAAATTCAAGTAATAATCAGGAGGAATATAAAAATGAACACAAAAAAAATTACAGATGAAAAAGACTTACAAACAGCGTTTTCCATTCGTCAAAAAGTTTTTATTGAGGAGCAAAAGGTGCCAGTGGAAGAAGAATATGATGAATTCGACACGCTAGATGCAGCATGTGATCATATTCTTGTGTACTATAACGATCAACCTGTTGGTACTGGTAGACTGCGAGTTGTTGATGGCTATGGCAAACTAGAGCGTATATGTATATTTATAGAATTCCGCAAATTTGGTTTAGGTAAAGTAATTATCCAAGGTTTAGAGGAAATAGCACTAGAAAAAGGTTTAAAAAAATCAAAATTAAACGCGCAATCTTATGCAGAAGGCTTTTATGAAAAATTAGGCTATAAACGTGAAGGTGAAGAATTTATGGATTGTGGCATCCCGCATATTTTAATGAAAAAGCAATTTAATAAGGCGTAGGGTACTCAATATATTAAAAATAGCAAACTAAGGTTTATGTTAGTTTGCTATTTTATTTTAGTGGAATAACTCTTTTATTTTTTCCCATAATGGCTTAATTTCTTCTTTAGTCGGCACATTTTCAAATATCCAATCTGATTCATTATTGATGGCTTTCACTAATTTCTTAACGGCCATTTCATGTGTGACAAGGCTCATACAATTCATAATATCGACTATCTCATTTAAGGGGTCAGAGGGAAGCGAATTATATGTCGCTTTAAGTCCAAGTAAAGCTCGCTCAGGGCAATATTTATGCAGGAGTACTTTAGCGAAGTGTTCTAAACTATTCTGCAATAAATGAATACACCAAATTTCATTTCCGCGTTGAGCACTCCAATAATATTGATACAAATACCAGACAGTATCATCTACAGCATCTTGAAATTCAAGTGGAGTTAAAGCCATAGTTGTACTTTCCAGTTTAGCTGTAAGGATCCCATTCGGATCAAATAATATTTTAATGGCATCTTTATTACTTATTTCAGAGGGAGCTACGGTAAATAAATCGATATGAATCAAATCTTCATATACGACTAGTAGCTGAGGGGCAATAATATAAATGTCATCAACAAATAATGTATCCTTATAACTTTCAATATGCTTCTTGCGATTGGGCAAAAATACTTCAATATTTTCTTCCTTCACAACGCAGTACATATCGATATCTGAAAATTCATCATGCTCCTCTCTAGCTATGGATCCTCTTAAAAATACAGCTTCAATAAATTGATCACCTTTTAAACTTTCGAGTAAAATCTCAACAACATGACCCAAATTCAAGTGTATCCTCTCCTTCTATTAAAACAGGCTACTCAGTAATACTTTGAGTAGCCTTATTTTGTTAGACTTCTTTTACAACGGTGTCTGAGAAGTGATCGTGAGGTAGAAGTTGTCCGTTTTGTTGTTCGAACGCTGTTGGATTTTTCAAGTAGTCGAATGGGCTAATTGAATCACGGTATGCCATTCGTTTCAGAATTTGAGCAGAAGTGAGCTTAGTCCCACTTTGATTCTCAAGAGCTATCCCCATTTTTTTATAGCCAACGGTTTGTCCATTTTTACGTAATTGTGCAAATTCAAGTGACCACATAACGGCTGTTGGTGTGATAATGGTATGAATAGCCTCGTTTTTTACTTTTTTTCGCAGGACATATTCCACTCCAGCTGTGACAGCCGTTGAAATTGCCAAATCAATTAGAAATGCTTTTGTTCGTTTTTTAGTAATAGATTTCATCGGAGTACCTCCTCATAAGTTTCAAAGGAATATATTGTCTTTTAATGGCAACTCTTGCTTAGTAATGTAAGAGGGTATGGCCCCATGTTTTTCTGTCGAAGCTCCCGCATAGCTATTCGCGAATGTAAGGAGGGCGGTAGCATGCTGCTGACAAAAGTCGACTAGATTGATCGCTGTAATCTGCTTGCTAAGGAGAATGGCTAACAATGCACCAATAAATGCATCACCTGCTCCGGTTGTATCAATCGAATGAACGTTGTCAGCGGGTACTTTAACATAAAGTTTTTTCGTATAAAGACTTGCACCTTCTGCTCCACGAGTAATGATAAGTACTTGTACTTTTCCTTGAAATAATGAATGGACGGCTGTTTCTTCATCCTCAATCGCTGTTAAAAATAAAAGCTCCTCCTCAGACAATTTAACGATATGGGCCTTTGGTAAAAATTCGAAAATGGTTTGACGACATGCCTTCACATCATTCCACAGTGGCAAGCGAACATTTGGATCAAAAGAAACAAGACTCCCTGCCTGATGAGCTTGTTCTATCAGAGCAACATGTGCATGTTTCATTGGGCTTTCCACTAAATTAACTGAACAAAAATGAAGAATATCTTTATCTGTTAAAAGATTAGGTGGCAGTTGCTCTTTGTTGTAAAGTAAATCAGCTGCGTGGCGGCGATAAAATAAGAAATCACGGGCTCCATTACTTGTCAGTGAAACAAAGGCTAGACTTGTTTCACCCTCAACAGTTTGCACAATATAGTTCGTATCGACATCGGCTTTTTTTAATGTTTCTACTAGAAAATCTCCAAAAGCATCCTGACCTACTTGTGTAATGAGGGCTGCTTGTTGCTCAAGCTTTGCACAAACAGCTGCAACATTGGCAGGGGCCCCACCAGCATTTTTAGTAAATTGCTCAACTGCAGAAAGGGAGGCATTTAGTTCAGTAGGTGTAAAATCAATTAATAATTCACCAATTGCATAAAGTTTATTCATGAAAAACCTCCTTTATTTCAATTTCGCCTTAGATAATTGGTGCTGTCGCACAGAAAAATTGCCATAAGGCGTGGCTTTCCGTCGCTATGGGCATTGTATCCATTGTTAAGCCAGTACGCTCCGTCACCTTGCCCGCACAATTCCTTATTTCAGCAGTTGTTTAGATACCTGAACCACACCGCATTCACCTTTAAAGGTGGGGGGGGTCTGTAGCAGACGCTTCACTTCCACTACGAGGCACTCGCTTTTTCTTTGGTACGTAAATAGTGTAGAAAATACCGCCAAAAATTAATACAATACCAGCTGTTTGCATAAAGCTCGGCATAAAATCAAGCAACAGCATATCAAGCAATATTGCCACAACAGGGTCAACAAATACTAATACTGAAACTAGTATGGTAGAGAGGCTACGAATACTATCAAAAAATAAATAGTAAACAAATCCTGTATGAATAAAACCTGTTCCTAAAATATATAGCCAGTTTGTAGTCGTTAAGCCTTCAAATAATGAAAAATTAACAAATGGCAATAGTATGATAATTCCGACCGCTGTTTGGATATATGTTAATGCGTAGGAGCTAAGCTTTATGATCGTTTTACTTGTTAACATCGTAAATGCGTAAAATAATGCAGACAGTAATGCCCATATAAAGCCTGATTTCATAAATTCAGAGAGGGAAATAAAATTATTTAAACCAATAATAAACATACTGCCGATAAAACAAGTTAGTGTCGCTAGTAACGCTTGGATAGTCATTTTTTCTTTTAAAAACAATGCGCCAAAAATTAATACGAATATTGGTGCTAAATTATAAATAGAAATGGCAATGGAAATCGACATTTCTTCAAAAGCTTTAAATAAAAATACCCAGTTTAAGACAATAAAGACACCGCATAGAAGTGTACGTAATATTTCTTTTTTATCCCATTTTTCCGTCTTATGACCACCAGTTATAAGCCACATTCCGCCAAGGAAGAGGGTAGCGCAAATACATCTAATAAATACTAGCTCGATTGCAGGTACGCCCGTATGAACGGTGAAAAATCCAATAGAGCCAAAAAGGGCCATTGAAACAGTTAGTTTGATAATCGCTGAAATGTTCATATTAAACCTTCTCTCTATTAAAATTTTTGACGCTTGTGAAAATATTAATGTTTATTTCGCCCCATTATCAATGTTCTTCACTCATGTAGAGGTTAGAACTACGCGGTTAGGAGTAGAATCCGCCACGTCCCTCTACAAATCTTTCAATCTTAAAGCTTCATAAAATAAGCGAAGAAAGCCGACAGTGTGCGTACGTCAACTGTCGGCTTTTCTTTGTTCTACAATTATTCTCGGATTTGGCCGTTACCGTGAATGAAATACTTTGTAGATGTTAACGCAGGTAAACCCATTGGTCCACGAGCATGTAATTTTTGCGTACTAATGCCGATTTCTGCACCGTAGCCAAATTCAAAGCCGTCTGTGAAGCGAGTGGAGGCATTGTGATAAACAGCGGCAGCATCCACGCTATGTAAGAAAGTATCTGCTGCTAACTGATCCTCTGTCATGATGGCTTCAGAGTGGTTTGTGCCGTATTTATTAATGTGCTCAATTGCTTCATAAACGTTTTCCACAATTTTAACGCTAATCTTTAAATCTAAATATTCAGTTGCATAGTCTTCTACAGTTGCTAGTTGCGCGAAATCAAGAGCTTGACAAACAGTATCATCGCCGATAATTGTCACACCAGCTTGATGTATAGCACTTAGTAGTTGTTTGCCGTGCTCATGAAACCATTCAGGATGAATAAGTAAGCTTTCTGCGGCATTACAAACAGAAGGACGCTGTGTTTTTGCATTGATGCAAATCTTTTCTGTTTTTAAGTAATCTGCCGTTTGGTCTACATAAATATGACAGTTGCCAGCACCTGTTTCTAGTACTGGTACAGTGGCTTCATTTACTACTAAGTCAATAAGTGCCTTTCCACCACGAGGAATTAAAACATCTAAGTATTCTTTTAAATGGAATAATTCTTTGACAGTTTCACGATTTGTATCCTCAATTAATTGCACAGCGTCCGCAGGGATAGCCGTTTCGCTAAGTGCACGATGAATACTTGCTACTAGCGCTACATTTGAAAATTTAGCAGAGGAGCTACCACGTAAAATGACTGCATTGCCTGTTTTTAATGATAATGTTGCAGCATCTACTGTTACGTTAGGGCGTGCCTCGTAAATCATCCCGATAACGCCAATCGGTACTAGGCGCTTTTCAATTAGTAATCCATTATCTTTTTCTATTCGTTCTAAGAGACTCCCAACTGGATCATTTAATTCAACTAGTAAGTGAATAGCACTTGACATTGCCTCTACTCGTTCTTTGTTTAGCATGATGCGATCGAGGGTAGAAGCTGGCATTCCTTGTTTCTCGCCATTTGCTAAATCCTTTGCATTTTCAGCAATGATCGTATCTTGATCGATTAATAATTGCTCAGCGATTTTTGTAAGAGCTTCATTTTTCTCGCGAGTTGTTTTAATATTTAAAATATAGCTTGCAGCCTTAGCCAGCTTTCCTTTTTGTTGAACTTCACTCGTCATGTGAATTCCTCCTTAAATTGTTTAAATTTTTAGCCATTTATCTCGATGTATGACCTCAATGGGATAGTTCGCTAACTCATCTGTACGTTTTCCCATCGCATGTGCTAACTCTAGGGAAGAATATAAGACCTCACCACGGCCAAGCAGTCCCTTGTCACTATAGACTTCGACAACGTCGCCATTTGCGAAGTCGCCTTCGACACGATATACACCAGCAGGCAACAAGCTTTTCCCATTTGCCAATAAAGCATGTTCTGCACCGTTATCTATAAAAATTTTACCAGATACTTCCGTTAGTGCAATCCACTGTTTATTATTCGTTAAAACAGCAAGCGCGTCATGTTCAACATACGTACCATCACCACGTCCTTCTACTATATCGACAAGCTTATTAGCACCGTGACCAGTTCCAATAAACACCTTAACACCTGCATTTAAAGCTGCTCGAGCTGCCAGTAATTTGGATTCCATACCACCTGTACCGACCTTAGAGCCTGAACCATCTGCAAAGCCAAGCATCTCATCAGATACCTCTGTTAAACGATCAATACGTTGTGCATCAGGATTTTTAGATGGATTGGCATTATACAAGCCATTGATATCTGTTAAGATAATGAGCTGATCGGCATGTATAAGACCACTTACAAGTGCTGATAACATATCGTTATCTCCAAAGGTTAATTCGCTGACAGATACCGAATCATTTTCGTTAATGATAGGTAAAATGGAACGTTCTAATAATTCCTCAAATGTGGCACAGGCATTTTTATACCGCTCTTTTTTTGAAAAATCAGTACGTGTAAGTAAGATTTGAGCAGGCACAATATCATAAATGCTAAATAAAGCATTGTAGGTTTGAATTAGTAAACTTTGCCCAACTGCCGCGGCAGCCTGTTTACCTTTTAATGTGACGGGACGAGAAGGGTAGCCTAGCTGTTTAAAGCCCGCTGCTACGGCACCTGATGAAACAAGCAATACTTCATGACCGTATTTTTTTAATTCAGCGATCGCTTGGACATGGTCCATTAAACGTATTTTATCAATTTCACCTTTTGCATTTGTTAAGGAGCTACTCCCAATTTTGACGACAATTCTTTTTCTTTCCATAGCAATACCTCCAATTCGCCATTACACTTGTATTATGATTTAAACTTTAGCAGCTGCTTAGTTTTCGCTAAATTTAAAAATAAAAAACCTTTTCATCCTAAAAAATTAGGACGAAAAGGTTTACTTTCCGTGGTACCACCTAGATTGAACATCATTGACATTCCACTTTGCTCATAACGCTTGAGACTGCGCCTAGTTTGCTAGGACGATTTACGAAGTAGGTTCTTTAGTCTTTCTTGTACAATGCCTTACAGCCGGTGGGCATCGCTCTCTGATCAAGCAGTTTCTAGGTACTAATCTTCGCTCGCTTATATTGTATAATTCAATATCTTTTTTTGAATGAATCTTCATCAATTCTTTTGGTTGGAGTCTGATTTCTATAAAGAATGCACTACTTTAGCATGTCTGTCAAGCTGATTAGGAATGTTAATAGAAAGTTTTGAATAAAAAAGTAGGTATTACTGAACAATCGAGAGTAACGTGTAGGAGCAACATAACCTTGTTTACTTGAACCACCAGATTGCGATTAGTAGTGGGAGCATCGCTAAAACAATCACGAAAGAACTCCATACTATTTGTTTTCCAGAAGACATATTTTTTGGTGTAATACTCATTTGTTCATATAGTTCGTTGATGGAACGTTGTTCTTTCGCATAAAGCATAGTTTGAAATTCATCGTAATCTTGAATATAACTTGAGGGAGGGCGAGGGCTAAAGCGTAAACTTCGAATGTCGTCTGTAATCTCTTTTTCACCCATCCAATAAGTAATAACTGGCGCTAACCCTGAAGTTTGCGTAGCCTGTACCCTGATATCATGTGTTTTCATTTTATAATAGACATTTCCTTGCTCATCTTCATATTGCTTTACAATATCGCTTACTGCCATCAACTAACACCCCTTTCTCCCGAATAATCCGACTTTTAAGTTATGGTAATATTTATTATAATGGATTAAGGTAGAAAAGTATTGTTGAAACGAGCAGAATTAGTTGGAAGATTTTTGTAAAAATTTAGGAAAAATATATTGATATATAGTATAATGTTAAGAATACGTTCTATGGTTATTTTTTTTGAAAAGTAATTGTTTTACTAAAAGTAGATTTAATCGCCGAATAGAAATTAATCTCACTTATGATGAATTTTTTGTAAAAGTAATAGGAGGAAGGGATAGTATTGGCGTTTTCAACCTTAATGGCGTTTTTAGGAGCGGCAATTATTTTAACTATAATGCCAGGTCCAGATAATTTATTTGTTCTTGCACAAAGTATTGCACAGGATAAAAAGGCTGGTATAGCAACATCACTTGGCTTATGTACAGGCTTGCTCGTTCATATAGGCGCGGCGGTTCTCGGTATCTCGGCTATTATTTATCAATCAACAGTAATTTTCTCTATTGTTAAATTTGCAGGAGCGGCATATTTATTGTATTTAGCATGGCAGTCTTTTCGTGCGAAAGGTGATCCATTCACAATGGAACAGCAAAATGTACAAGCATATGTGACGTTATATCGAAAAGGTATTTTAATGAATATTTTAAATCCAAAAGTTTCTTTATTTTTCTTAGCACTATTGCCACAGTTTGTAAATCCTTCTAATGGCCATGTAGGTTTACAGATGCTAGTTTTAGGTATTGTATTTTTAGGACAAGCGCTTATTCTGTTTTCATTATTTAGTATTTTTGCCGGTAAAGTAAGAAAAGTAATTATTGGGAAGCCTGCAATTGCTAAACGATTAAATATGATTCAAGGTGTACTTTTCACTTTTATTGGAATACAAATAGCGCTAAGTAAACAGTAAATTGGGGGATTTTCATGGCAATTTTACATATAACGTTTAGCTTATCTACGCAAGGATCAATTAAACATGCAATACGACAACATCATTTACAACGAGAGGAGTCAGTGCTTAGTGTCAATGAGATTTTCTCAATTGGTCCGCTAAGCAGCTCAGAAGAACGAAAAAGCTGGTTACGAGCGAATATTTTTAGGGACAGTGAAGAACGTGAATTGAACGAGGATCTTCATAAAGAATGGAAGAAAAAAATTGCCGGTTTACCGTGCGATGTTGATGTCTGGGTATGGTACAGTCAAAGTACTCATGAAGAGATTGGGTTACGTTATGTCATGAGCGAGTTGATCAATAAATGTAGTATGGTATATGGGATTGATGCCACAGATGGCCTGAAACGTGTACAACCAAACATGATGATTCGTCAAACAGGTGAGCTTTCACCAGACTTGCTTATGAAGCTACGTTCTGAGACAAAGCGTTTTTCTATTGATGAGTGTCAGCAATTTGCTAATGAATGGGAAGAACTAAAACAAAACCCTAGTACATTGCGAGTTTGGCAAGATGGAATTGTCCATGTAGCGGAAGATGCATTGGATCCTATCATTAGAGAATGTGCAGAAAGAGCTCATGCTGAACTAAATGAGGAATGGCTTAAACCGATGCGTATCATCGGTGAAGCAATTGGTTCAATTAATGAGTATTTAGGTGAAGAGTTTGTGGAAAAACGACTAATGACACTTGCAAAGCAGGGACTTTTTGAGGTTGATGGAGATAGAACAGATATGTATTCGTATCAAGTAAAATATGTAGGGGAAAAATAATAAGACCGCTTCCAGTAACCACCTTTCATTTGGAGAAGGTGGTTTTTTTGTAGTTTAAGAAAAGTACCTTAACGTGAAAAGTCATTGAAAGGACTAACTTTTCCAAAATCGAATATAAAGAAAAGCGAGTAACAATTGTTACTCGCTTTATTGCTTTAGCCCATTATATATGAATGAAAGATTACTTCTTATCGTAAAAATCGAATACAAATTGCTGAAATTGCCGTGCTGATGGTGAAAGGTATCGATTTTCAATCCAAGCCATACCTATAGTCCGTTCACAAACCATATCTTCAACACGAATTTTCGCCAATTTATTTGGATTCAAGTCTTCATCAACTGGTAGCAACGACACGCCAAGCCCAGCACTTACAAAACCAGCAACTGTAGATACTTCATCACCTTCAAACGTAATTTTCGGTTTGATACCTGCAGCATTTAATAATTTATCAGCTGTGCGGCGTAATGCGTAACCCTTTTTCAACAGAACAAAATTTTCATGTTCAAGTTCCTTCATATTGATGCTTTTACGGCTGGCGAGGGGATGGTCAATCGGCACCATAATAAAAAGCTCGTCTCGCCACAGCTCTTTCCAACAAACAGGCGGCTCCGTGTCAATCGCTGCGAGTAAGCAAAGATCTAACTCTCCCGCAAGTAATTGCTTCAACTGGGAGTGTGAGTAATTTTGTGTAAAGTGGAAGCGTATATGCGGATGCTTCTGACGGAAGGAACGGATCAAGTCAGGTACAATGCTAGTCCCTAAAGTATGTAAAAAACCGAGTGATACATCTCCTAGCTCTGGGTTATTTAGCTCCTGTAATTCAATCACTGCTTTTTCGTATTCCTTTCGCATGCGTTGAACACGATATAAAAAAAGTTCGCCATATCGGTTAAGCATAATCGATCGCCCTTGACGGTCGAACAAGGGTACTCCTAATTCCTCTTCAAGCTTTGAAATAGAGCGACTTAATGCTGGCTGAGAAATCGCTAATGCTTCAGCTGCACGAGTCATATGCTCAAGTTTAGCTACCGTTACGAAATACTCCAATTGCTGCCACTCCATTTTTTCACCTCAATTCTCGTTATTTTTGAGTTAACTGCATTATAACGGTAAAAGAGTAGGAAGTATAGGCGCCAAAAAAATTTAAAAAAGATGGAGCGCTTAAAAAGAGAAATGAAAAATGAAAGTAGCTGAAAGTGTGATAGTACAGCCGTTAACCTCACATCGTTAATGCATGAAACACATTAATATGATAAAAACTATAAATTGTACATTATGAATAAAGGGTGTTAAGATAGACACATAAATTACACAATTACAAATTTCCGTGAAGGGGATATTATAAAATGAATTTATCTAAGCCACAACCTCTAACAATTGAGGGAGGCAAAAAAGCCGTACTATTACTGCATGGATTCACAGGTAGCACAAAAGATGTGAAAAAGCTAGGAGAATTTTTATCAAAACGTGGTTATACAGTTCATGCACCGATTTATAGTGGGCATGGTGTAGAACCAGAAGCATTACTTGAAACAAAACCGGAAGACTGGTGGAATGATGTTGTGGAAGGTTATAACTTCCTAAAAAGTAAAGGCTATGAAGAAATCGCGGTAGTAGGAATTTCACTTGGCGGTGTATTTTCGTTAAAAGTAGCAGAGACATTTCCTGTGAAAGCATGTGTTGCCATGTGTGCACCAATCACACGCGATAACTCAAAAGGCTTATTTACACGTTTATATCATTACGCTCGTTTATATAAACATTTTGAAAATAAATCAAAAGATCAAATTATTTCAGAATTACATGAATTACGAATTACACCTAAGGATTCATTGGATGGTGTAACACGTTTAACGACAGAAACACGCGATGATTTATCTACAATCAAAGCACCTACATTAGTATTACAAGGTTCATTAGATGATGAACTTTATCAAGAAAGTGCACCATTTATTTTAAATACCGTGGAAACAGACGATAAAGAGATTATTTGGTATGAAAATTCTGGTCATATTATTACATTAGATAAAGAGCGCGAAAAAGTGTATGAGGACGTATATAAGTTTTTAGATCATATAGAGTGGTCTGTAGCAAACTAAGGGGCTGTCAGCAGACAGCTCTTTTAGTTTTGCCTGTTTAATGCTAGAAACTATACAATTAACGATTTTAAAAGAAAAAACAACTATTGTTTTTCAAATAAAAGCTATGTTAATATAGTGGAATTATAGTGAAAAATCTCTTCATTTAAATTGTTCGCAATAGTTAAATACATCTAAGGAGTTCATCAAAATGCAACAGAAAATACCTTTTTCAACATATGCAGTCATCGGTACGATGCTTTTCGGACTGTATTTTGGAGCAGGGAATCTTATCTTTCCAATTCAGCTTGGACAATTAGCTGGGACTAACTTTTGGCTTGGCCTAATTGGATTTTTAGTAACAGCTATCGGTTTACCTTTTCTAGGTATTTTAGCTATTGGTTTGTCAGGTAGTAACGGTTTGCGTGACTTAGCGAGCCGCGTTCATCCATTATTCGGTGTCATCTTTTCATTAGCCCTCTATTTAACGATTGGTCCTTTTTTTGCGATCCCTCGTACAGCGACAGTTCCTTTTGTAGTTGGCTTTGAACCATATATACAAGCTGAACATACAACACTTTTACTCGCTTTATTTAGCTTTGTATTTTTTTCCATCGTTTATTATTTCTCATTGAATCCAGCGAAAATTATGGATTATATCGGAAAATATTTAACACCAGCATTTCTTATTGTGTTATTTATTTTAATTATAATTAGTATTGTAAAACCGATGGGGCATTTCCAACAGCCTATGGGGGATTATATTGATACAGCATTTATGACAGGCTTTAAAGAAGGCTATAACACAATGGATGCGTTAGCTTCACTAGCTTTTGGTATTGTCGTCATTAATGCAATTAAAAGCGCAGGAATAACGGAAAGAAAAGAAATTGCTAAAGCAACGTGGAAATCTGGTATTTTTGCCATGGCTTTAATGATGTTAATATACGGTTTAATCACGTATATGGGAGCGTCAAGTGTGGGAGCTGTTGGTACATTTGATAACGGTGGTTTAATTTTTGCCGCAGTGGCAGATCACTATTTTGGATCATTCGGGGCTATTTTATTAGCAGTTATTATTGTCCTTGCTTGTTTAAAGACAAGTATTGGCTTAATCACATCTTGTAGTGAATTTTTCCATGAGGTGTTTCCGAAAATTAGCTATAAATGGTTTGTATTAATCTTGTGTGTAATGTCATTTACAATTGCCAACTTCGGATTAACGAATATTATTAAGTTTGCCATTCCAGTGTTGATGTTCCTATATCCGATAGCAATTGTCTTAATTTTACTAGCATTATGCTCATCACTATTTAAAAATAAGCAAACGGTATATGCGGTTGCTATGCTTTTCACAATTTTTATTAGTGTCATTGATGGCTATAAAGCATTAGTAGATAGCATTCCGTCGGCGAATCTAACTATTTTTGATGCAATTGAGAAAGCTTATTCGAACCTTTTACCATTTTACGACATAGGCTTAGGATGGGTATTACCAGCGTTAGTTGGGGCATTTATTGGATGCTTATTCCCAGTAAGAAAGCATAAAAATGAAATTTAAATGAGAGAAAGCACGCACAATGAATTTTACATGTGCGTGCTTTCTCGTATGTTGAATCTTAGTAAGCTGTCCAGCCACCATCAACAGCAATTACTTGTCCGTTGACAAAACTTGCTTCATCTGATCCCAGGAAAATAGCAAGCTGAGCAATTTCCTCAGGTTGTCCAGCTCGTGGGTTGATGGCCATACCTAGTGATTGGCGAGCTGCACCTGTTTGGCTCACGTTTGTCATGGTAGAAGCAATGTTTGTTATAACTGCACCTGGAGCGATCCCATTGCAGCGAATATTTTTATCTGCATACATAAATGCTGTGTTTTTTGTTAGCCCAACAACGGCATGCTTAGAAGCAGTGTAAGCAGCTCCAGCACGAGCGCCATATAGACCGCCAGCAGAAATATTATTGACAAATACACCATGTCCTTGAGCAAGGAAAATCTCTGTCGCCATACGCATTGAACGCATAACAGCAGTTGTATTTACCGAGAACACTTTGTCCCATCGCTCATCAGAAACTTCACCAATTGGCTCCATTCCATCCATAATACCAGCATTATTCACTAAAATATCTAATTTGCCATAAGCATTTTTTGTTTCATCAAATAAGCGTTGTAAATCTTCTGTTGATGCAACATTTGTTTGAATGGCGAATGCTGAGCCACCCGTTGCTTTGATACTTTCAACAACAGCTTGTGCACCTTCTATATTTAAATCAGAAACTACGACCTTTGCTCCCTCTTTTGCATAACCCTCTGCAATTGCTTTACCCATACCTGAAGCGGCACCTGTTACGATTGCTACTTTACCTTCTAATCTCATCACAAATCCTCCTATAAATTATGTTCTTTCACCAGCGTTTGTCCCAGTGATTTCTAGGATATAATATGTTAGAAATTGAACATGTGTTCATTAAAATAATATAATAGATTTGTAAGCGATTTCAATATGCAAAATACTATAAACTGTTCAGTAATCAACACATATAAAAAATCTGTTTAATAAGGGGGTAAAATATTTGAGCGCTAACGATTTAAGAGTTGTCAAAACGAAGCAAGCATTACATAATGCTTTACTAACATTACTGAGTGAGAAGCCTTTAGAGAACATTACCATCGCAGAAATTTGTCGGATGGCAAAGGTGAATAGAGGTACCTTCTACTTGCACTATGAGCAAAAGGAAGGGCTATTTGAGGAATACTTTCAGGAAATTATGGAGGATTTGAATAATTCCTACGAGGAACCGTACCGTGCAGTAACAACAATGGATAAAAATCAAATAGATCCTAATACTATTCGTATTTTTCATCATATTGAACGCTTTAAAATGTTTTATCGCATTGTTTTTTCTAAAAATGTACCGCTGACCTACTATTATATGTTATTTGATGGAATTTTCTCTTTGCTAAAAAGGGATATCACAACCCATAATGAAATACATGACGAGATATCCATTGAATATTATAGTGCGTATCAAGCAAATGCAATCATAGGCCTAATCATTCAATGGTATCGCCAAGATTTTGAGGACAGCGTAGATACCTTAAATAAACAACTTGCTGCTATTTTGCGGATTGGTGAAAAGTGATGAAGTAAGAGTGGATAGAAGCGTGGTACAAAGTCGGTGAATTCGCTCATATGTTCTATAGTTGGATTTTATCACTATAAATCTTACTACATGCTAAATGACACATATTTTGCGGAGTAGTTGATTAAAGTGAAGCGGCTCATCGGACGCCCTCAGGAAGCTTTACTCTGCGCGAAAGCGAAGCGGCAGCGACAAAGCGCGCAGTCGGAACGGAAATCAACCCCTCGCTCGTTCAACAACAAAAGCGATGTACTAACTCATCATTAATACATCGCCTTTTTGATAATGTTATTGAACAGTAGCAGGAGAAATGTGCTCACTTTCGCTTTTTACTTTTGATCTTCTTAAAGCAACGACCGTAACAGAAATGGCCAATGTTACAGTAATGATCATTCCTAACGAGCTACAATTACTCATTAAACTATCAGTGATTCCACCAAAAATAATCGTGTAATAGCCATCTGCTCCGTAAGTAGCTGGAAGAAGTAACGCTAGTTTATTGTAAAAATCTGATAGCATCGCTTGTGGAACAAGAGCACCTGAAGTAACAAGTTGTATAGAAAGAGCACAAATGTTAAAAATCATACCCAAATTACCAAAAATAATAATAAAGGCTTGTGCCAGACAGAGGAAAGCCCAGAACATTAATGCTTGAAATAGATAAACTGTTAAAAAATTTGCCTGACTTGAAATATTAAATAGGTGCATTAAGCCAATAGTTAATAACGGAAGGGAGAAGGCTACACCAATATTAATGAGCTGTCTTGCTAGGAACAATTGCCATTTTGAAACTTTATCTTGTACAAGTTGTGCAGCCTGCTGATGTTGCATAATCATTACCATAGCACCAACGAAAGACGAAATAATAACCATCAATGGCACAAAATTCGCTGCAAACTCTTCAACATTATTCGTTTTAATAATAGTAGATCCTATCGTATGATCCTTTACACTCATAATTGTTGTAGCAACGGCTTCGTAAATTTGTTGTGCTGTTTTTGGTTCCACTGAAAGCTGTAAGAACTTTTGAGAAAATGCTTCAATGGTCTTGCCTTGCTTTATAGGATAAATATTATGGTTAATTTCCTCTGCTACTTGTTTTGCTACTCCATCCATCATATTTTTTGCGATACTTGGATTTGCTTGATTGATAGAGTAAATAATTTCTGCTTCCTTACCTGCTTGTAATTGACTCGTAAAGTTGTTTGGAATATGAATAATCATATGGATATCACGTTGATTTAATTCTTGCTCAGCTTTGTTTAGAGATGTGTAATTTTCTATTGTAAAAGGTAGTTTTCCTTTTATTTCATTTATTACTTGTTTTCCCATCACAGTATCTTCGCTAATTAGTCCAATCTTTAAATTTTCTGTTCTGTCATTTACACCATCATAGGCAGTCATCCATACGGAAAAGAAAATTACCTGGAATGCAATTGTAATGACAATGCCAATATAAGTTTCTCGAATTTTTAATAAAGCTTTTAAACCTTTCATCATTGACCTCCTGAATATAAGTAAGTACTTACTTGCATTGAAAGGGAAAATTTTTTCTAGGGAGCCAATCCCCTAGAAAAAATTGAAACGCTTGTTTTTAATAATTCTTCAGTAGGCGCATTAGAAACAATTGTTCCTAAACGTGCCCGTGAAATAAAATGGCCAAAATTAGTAGCGATAAGAGATAACGCTGCTGCTTCAAAATCAATCTCTCTAATTTTCCCTCTTTCATGCATTTCCTGAAAATAATGAATTAACTCATTTTTAATATGAAGAGGGATATTAGCAATCTCTTCATTAATTTCAGGAAACTGCATAGCTTCCTTAAAGCCAATCATTACAAAGTCTTTAATAGACATTAAAAAGTTAAAATGCTTCACAGAGAAATTTAGTAAATCTGTATCTAAATCCCATGTTACATTTTTATTGATCTCTTGCTGCAAAAGAGGAAAATAGGAAAATTGTTCAATTATGGCTTTCAAAATACCGCGCTTGTTTCCGAAATGGCGAAAAATTGTTACTTCATTGACCCCAGCTAATTCAGCAATTGCTTTCGTTGTTGCAGCAGTATAGCCCTTCTCACTAACGAGTTGTAAAGCTGCATCTATGATTCGTTCTGCGGTACCTTTTGTTGACAATAGAATTCTTCCTTTCGTGCAAGTAATTACTTACATGCTAGCATAGAGCAATTTCATATGCAATATAAATATTCAAGAATAGAGGAAATCAAGAAACGATTGGATGACTAAAAGATTGCATTGGTAAGGCCAAAACTATTTAGACGTTCGGGTATCCGGGAAAATCACTCAAAGTGAATCAAATCAACCTAATAGTACTACACTAAGTGTGTAAATAACTTTTTATGGAAAAAATAGCGTTGACAACTATATCGTCAGCTGATATATTTTAAATGTATCAGCTGACGATATATTGTTAGGCGATACAAAAGGGGGATTCGTATGACGCAAGAGCATCCGCCTTTAACAGAGGGCGTTTATTATATTTTATTAGCGTTATTTGATGCAAGGCATGGATACGGCATCATGCAATTGGTAGAGGAAATGAGTAATGGTCGAGTCCGGCTTGGAGCGGGTACGATTTATGGGGCAATCAAAACGTTACTTGAACGAGGATGGATTGAGGCGCTAGATGGTGACGGACGAAAAAAAGAATACATCATTACAGAGAGTGGAAAAAAAGTTATTGAATACGAAATTTTGAGATTAAGGGAACTTTTTGACAATGGTGTCCGTATAACAAAGGATGATGGAACAAATGGATAAATATCGATTGGTTGTTAACCCTTATGATATTGAGAAATGGGTTAACGAAATGGCAAGCAAAGGTTGGCATTTGAAAAAGTTTACTTGGATACGTTTTACGTTCGAACGTGGGGAACCAGGTAGCTATATTTATCGGCATGATGAATTGGAGCGATTTGGTGCCTCATATGAAGACGAATACTTAGAATTTCTAAAGTCCACGGGAATTGAACAGGTAGATCGTTCTGGTCATTTCGTATTCTTCAGGAAGCCAGCAAATGATGGATCTTTTGAACTTTACTCTGATAAGAAAAATAAAATTAGTAAGCTGTCTCAAAAAATTTCAGTGCTACTATCACTCATCATGCTTAATTTGATAATAGGTTTAATTGGCTTGAGTGGAATCTTTTCAGAACAGGCGATAGACTGGATTAAATTATCAATGAATATCACTAATCTTCTTGTAGTCGTGTTATTTTCTATTCCATTATTAAAACTTATGCGTGTGCGCCATAAATTAAAGAAGGATTTGGATCTGTTTACAGATTAGTATAGGAGATTCCCAACAAGCTAGCTGCATGTTAATAATACCAAGTCTGAAAAAAAGCTTTAGATGAGATGAATATTCAAAATTATTTTCCGGGAAATCAGAAAAGTTGGATAATTCAAAAAGGTGCAGAGTTATAACGATTAGTATTAAGGCGCATATTTAACCAAGAGTTCACATCAATTTTATAAGACTTGGATGGGAGGTGGAACTTTATGAATAAAAGAGTGTATCGGATTTTTCTTGATTATGAAAAAGAAGAAGCATGGGTTAATAAAATGGCGGAACAAGGTTGGCATCTAAAGCGCACAATGATGGGATACTTTATGTTTGAAAAAGGGAAACCTGGTCAGTACATATATCGCAATGAACTAATCAAAGGTAAAAGCCAGGAATACTTTGATTTTTTAGAGACGATGAATATTGAGTTAGTTTCAAAATTTGGAGTATGGGCTTATTACCGAAAAAAGAAATCAGAAGGCCCATTTGAATTATTTTCAGATTGTTCTTCGAAAATAAAATATTTAACATCAATAAGCCGTCTTTTTATAGCCGCAACATTGATAAATCTTTTATTTGGATTTATCAATTTTTATATGGGGCTTGGTGAATCAACAGAAAGATTCTTAAACATGGGAGCATCATTCTTAAGTTTTGTAGTCGTAATAATTGTGTGTATGCAAATTTTGAAGGTTGAAAGACGTAAAAAAGGGCTGCAACAAAAATTACATATATTTGAAGCGTAGGAGGGAAAAGAATGACATTACAATTAGAGCGTGTCACGAAGAAATACAAAGATTTCACAGCAGTCGATAATCTAAACTTTACGATTGAAAAAGGGGAGATTTTTGGGCTGATTGGACAAAACGGAGCCGGTAAAACAACGACGTTCCGAATGATTTTAGATTTACAGGAGACAACGGCTGGTACGATTACATGGAATGGCAAACCTGTTAATGCCATCAACCGAGATGTACTTGGCTATTTACCAGAGGAACGAGGTATTTTTCCAACGATGAAGGTAGAGGACCAGCTTTACTTTTTCGGCGAGCTACGAGGCATGAAGAAGTCGGAGCTAAAGAAAGAGATTGACTATTGGATTAATCGATTTGAGCTCGAAGAAAGACGAAAAGATAAGGCTGAAACTTTGTCGAAAGGGAATCAGCAAAAAGTACAACTGATTGCTAGTTTTATTCATAAACCGCAGTTCTTAATACTGGACGAACCATTTAGTGGACTGGATCCTGTGAATAAAGATTTACTGAAAGATGCAATTTTGTATTTAAAAGAACAGGGCACAACGATTTTGTTCTCTAGTCACCAGATGGATAATGTAGAGGAGCTATGCGATCATCTTTGTCTATTAAAACGTGGAGTCTCTCTATTTTCAGGTAGTTTACTAGATTTAAAGAAACAATACGGAAAAACGAGATTAGCAGTGCGTACAGAGTGGTCGACCACTCAATTGTTGACACTAGAAGGAGTCAAAGATGTCCGAGTGGAGAAAGAGCAAATTGTGCTTACTCTAGAGGATGAGAGTTATGCACAAAGTATTTTCGAGAAGCTTTCCAATGGTAAATATATAGAAAAATTCAGCTTAGATTATTTATCGTTAGATGAGATCTTTAAAGATAAGGTAGGTGGCAACGTTGTCGAAGTTTAATTTATTAATGAAACAGCTTTACACATCAAAAATAAAATCAAAATCCTTTGTTGTAATGACAGTCATTTATATACTTGGGATGTCCGTTGCAGTATTCTGGTCAGATATTAAAGAGCTTTTTACAGGTGATGATCAAGCGCAACAAATTGCAATCGTCAATGAAACAACAGCTGATTTAAGTGGTCTCTTTGTATCGAATGGCGATATGGAATTTATACAAAATGAATCGAATATATCGGAGCTAGAGAAAAAGGTCAAAGACGAAAAGCTAGATGCAATCGTTAAAATAACAGATCAAGATGGACAGCTACATGCTGAAATTGCCACTTTCACTCCGTTGAAATTAAATGATCAAGGTGCGATAAATTCGATATTGCAACTTGCTGGCCAAAATTATGCTGTACAACAGTTATCATTAACACCAGACCAAGCAGCTCAAATTGTGGATGCCAAAACGATTATTACTGATAAAAACTTAAATACAGAGTCTACTGGTGGTAAAAGCGAAGAAGAAAAACAATCAGGACAATTTGTATCTTATGCAGTAGGTATTTTAATTTATTTCTTTATTTCTACATTCCTATCTATGATTACAACGGAAATTGCGACTGAAAAAGGTTCACGTGCAATGGAAATGCTACTAGTAAGTGTTAAACCAGCTACCCATTTTAAAGCAAAAATTGCTGGTGTATTGTTACTCGCATTAACACAGATGGGCATTATTATAGTTGTCTTCCTAATCTATGCGAAATTTGCGAAGAACGGTGTTATTTGGGATATGGCAGCTAGTATCGTTAGTGAATTATCGATTGGTTATGTCATATATGCCGTGCTATTCTTACTATTAACAATTATTCTTTATTTAATTGTTGGCGCACTATTCGGTTCTTTAGTGTCTAAAGTTGAAGAAGCAGGTCAAGTATTAATGCCAGCCATGATGATTACATTAATTGGTTTCTATGTTATGTTATCTGGAATGGGGAATCCGGATACTCTTATCATTAAGATATTCTCTTATATTCCATTTACGTCTGGAATGATTATGCCGATGCGTATTGGGGCTACTGATATAGGCGTAACGGTACCACTTTTATCGTTAGGTATTTTAATCGCAACAATTATTGTAGCTTACTTATTCAGCATATCATTCTATAAACGCAGTGTCCTAACTTATAGTTCAGGTGGCGTTATTCAAAAAATTAAAACCGTACTAAAAGTGACAACATGATGGTGAAAGCAGCTGCATTTAGTAGCTGCTTTTTTTAGTGCGGGTATGCCAATACTAGAGAATAATGTAATTTTTTTCGTGCATTCAGTCGAATTTCCTAATGAAACAAGCTATAATTTATAGTAGACAGTGAAGTTTCGTTTTCTCAAGCAAGGATTGAAGCTTTACTAAAAAAATCACCTATTTAACGCCTTGCCACATAAGTAAATCAACTAGAGCATCTCGAGGGTTTTCCTACATTTAATGACTCTTATTTTGCAGATGCTTGACTAAAATGAAACTTTTTCAGCTGGGAATCGTATGTAAGTAAAAGAGATAAATCGCAGGGGGTAAAACTTTATGTCTGAATTTGACAACGACCTTATGAAATCAAAGGATCCATTCGCATCAGAAAATCCATTATTACAACCTAATCCATTATTACAGGCGGAGCAAGCACAAAAACCAGTGCTTGTTTCTGAGCAAGAGCTATCACAAATTGCTCAAAATCAACTTGCGCTAAAGCAAGATCCAGAGGTTCATGCATTAGCACAAAAAATTGATGTGAAAGATCAAATTGCAATGCTAGAACTTGGAAAAGAAACAGCGAATGGTATTTCTACCTTTTCAGATAAAATGCTAGCAACGATGAAAACAAGTAAGCTTGAGGAATCAAGTGTATTATTAAATAATTTAAATAGAATTATGGATAAATTTGATCCTCAAGATTTTGCGGAGGAACAAAAAGGTGGCTTCCTTACGAAACTGTTTAGTAAAGGAAAGGAACAATTAGAAAAGTTTCTATCCAAATATGACAGCATGAATAAAGAAGTTGACGTTATTTTCCGTGAGGTTCAAAAATACGAAGGTGAAATGAAGCGAAATACTATTGATCTTGAGAATTTATATGATCAAAACTTAAACTATTTCCAAACACTAAGTAAATTTATAGCAGCAATTGAAGTGAAAACAGATGAAGTACGTTCAACATTACCAGCACTAGAGCAAAAAGCACAAACTGGCGATCAATTAGCTGCAATGGAATATGAAACGATGGTACGTGCCGTTGATTTACTAGAACAACGTCGTTATGATTTAGAAATGGCACAACAAGTATCATTCCAGTCTGCTCCACAAATTCGATTAATGCAGCAAGGTAATAACCATTTAATTGCTAAAATTAACTCTGCATTTGTGACGACAATTCCTATATTCAAGCAAGGGCTTATTCATGCGGTGACGTTAAAGCGCCAAAAACTAATTTCTGATTCAATGAGTGAATTAGACCGTCGTACAAATGAAATGCTTGTCAAAAATGCAGAAAATATTAGTAAAAATAGCGTTAATATCGCACGTGCGGCTGGTAGCCCAAGCATTAAAATCGAAACAATTGAAACAACATGGCAAACAATTATGTCAGGTATTCAAGAAACGAAGCAAATTCAAGCAGAAACAGCAAGAAATCGTGAGGAAGGCCGTAAACGTATTGAACGTTTACAACTTGAATATGAAAAACTGAAAAAAATGTAAATGTAAAGCTTCTTGCAATCTTATCTTGCAAGAAGTTTTTTTATTTTTTGACAAAATTGAAATTCCTCATTATGATAAAGTAAATGAGAATCATTATCAGAGAAAAGGAAGCGGAAAGATGCTAAACACTGAAATTCGATTATATAAAACAATCAATCATGGAGAAAGAAAAGATGATGAGCAAAATGAATCCAACTTTATTATCTTGTGAGTCTTTAAATGATGGAGCACTTGCGATTAATACGACAGAAAAACTAATGCTCGTATTAAAAAGTCGCTACCATGAATTAACGCATATAGAAGAACTGTTCAATGCCTTACATATAGATTTAGATGAAAAGCACACAATCTTAGAGCAAGAGAGGAAAATTTTAAAGAAACAAAATTTAGAGCTTGTGGAAGACATGCAAAAAATAAAGAAGCAAAACGCCGTCTTACAAAAAAAGTTAACAGAATATAATTGCGTTGTAGAAGAGCTCAAGGAGATTCGCCGACAAAATACAGAGCTACTAATTGAATTAAGTAAATATACTGCTCTGTCAAAGGAATCCTTGTCAGGTCCTTTAAAATGTATGATTCGCGATATGCGAGAGCAAGGTGTCGGTATTAAAGAGATTCATATTCGTATTAAGCGTCAAATTAATCCTGATATTAGTTATAGTACGGTGCGCAAATATATTTCTGAGCTTGAATCTGAAATGAAAAAGTAACAATATACATGTCAATTTATTAAAATTGGGCATTTACAGTTTCCACTCAAAGTCCTATAATAAGTCTATTCTTTTAATGGTAATAATACGCAAAGTCGTATAGATTCATATGGAGTAGGAGAGTTAGAGGCAATGTCAAATGAGAAAAAAGGAGTACTGGCAGCATTTTTCGCCTATGCTTTTTGGGGTTCATTTCCACTTTATTGGAAACTACTTGAACATGTACCGAGTATGGAAATTTTATTATCGCGCGTCATTTGGTCCTTTGTCTTTACAGTACTAGCAGTAATAGTATTTGGAATGCGCAAGGATCTTCTCGCAGACTTAAAATATTTGTGGTCACACCAAAAGCATTTTTGGCAGCTTGCTGGAGCTTCATTTGTTATTTCGATGAACTGGTATTTATATATTTGGGCAGTTAACCATAACCACTTAATTGAAACGAGCTTAGGTTATTATATTAATCCTTTACTGTCAGTTATTTTAGGGGTTATTTTCTTTAAAGAAGCACTTAGTCGTGCGCAATGGGTGGCTACCGGAATTGCCTTTATTGCTGTTATTATTTTAACGATAAATTATGGATCAATCCCATGGGTAGCACTTCTTATTGCTATATCCTTCGCTATTTATGGTGTTCTAAAAAAGAAAATTAAGCTTGATGCGACAAGAGGTCTAGCCATAGAAACGTTATTTATTCTACCGTTTGCATTAGGCTATTATGTTTACCTCTTTACAACGAATCATGCCTCATTTTTACATGTTGATGTGAAAACAGACATCCTCATGATTGTAAGTGGTATCGTGACAGCAGTACCGTTAATTTTATTTGCGAAAGGTGCACAAAATATTCCACTCTATTTATTAGGCTTTATTCAATACGTATCGCCAACGATTACGTTAGTTATAGGGATCGTACTTTATAAGGAACCGTTTAGTCAAATAGAGCTTTTGGCATTTAGCATTATTTGGGCAGCCTTACTACTGTTTTCAGGATCGAAAATCATTGAAATCAGAAGGGCACATCATAAATCTGCATAAGTAAATACAAAAAAAGTAGTACAAACCAAGCCTTTGGTTTGTACTACTTTTTTGTATTCTTTGAAAAATCCCTACGAAGCGAAGGGGCAGTTCATAATAATTAACTAGATGCAGTATTATTTTTTTCTTAAAAGTGTATCCCCAAGAGGGATTCCAACGAAAACAACCAAAACCGTTAGAATTAGCAGGGCTTGAAAAATAAAATACGCAACTTGATCGAACATCATATCTCTCCTTTTTTTTTATTAATTCGTACCTTATCCTGTAATTATCCAACTCCTATTGAAGAGTCAAACTAACTAATAAAGTACACCATTTGTGCTTTTTATAATATAGTTTACTTCATTTCAACGTATGTATGCAGTCGTAACTTTTTATATTTTGGGATATTCAACTAGGGCGCGATTGTTTAATGGAACTTCAACACTCGGAGCCTTGTTATCAAAGGAACTTCCTCATAGTCATCTTGATACAGATGACTATTTTGTTTCTTTCTTTGGTTCATTTGCGTTGTCACTTGTACGGCACGCTGCTGCTAATGTTATTGTCAATCCGAGTAATTAATTTTTTAATTAATATTTTAAGCTTAGAATCGTTTTACTTTTTCAAAAAAATGAACCATTAGATAATAACCTCTCACTTAGTGACAATTAAAACCTTATATGTTCTTGGATTAATTGCTCCATTTTTTCTTCTTCTTAACGATATGAAGCTACTAACATGTAGCATGCATGCCCTGAACAGATAAGGAAAATTGATGTGATTATCGAATAAAATACTTCCTAAAAGCTGCCGAAAGATCTCACCAAACGCATATGATTGTGATTTTTATCTCCCGATATATCAAAAACCTAACGAAAAGTAATTTTTTTAATATTTTTAATATATTTTATACAATGATAACATTATCAACAAAAGAGAGAAGGATGCTATGAGAATAGGCCGGGGCATGTTCCTTGGTTTTTTCAAACCAATCATTCAAGGGATAATACCTATAGTGCAGCATCAACATAAAGACGACATCAAAGAATATCAACGCTGGAATGAATAAAATAAATAAACGCGCAGTAACAAACGAGGAGGAAAAGTAATTGACAGATAAAACATATTGGCTAAAGAATGTTCAATTGGAGACCGGCTATCATTATCTAGATGGTACAGTTACAGGAACTGAAACGGAAAGCTTTCACGTTCAAGTTACAGCAGGAAAAATAACAGATATTGTTTCGGTGGACAAGCTTTTAGAAACAAATTTCCCTGTGAAGGACGCAAAAAACTATTTGATGTTGCCTTCCTTTAGAGATATGCATGTACATCTTGACAAAACCTACTATGGCGGACCATGGAAAGCACCCTCCATTCCGACGAAGGGAATTTTCACTCGTCTGGAAGAGGAAGAACTATTACTTCCAAAACTACTTCCTGTTGCCACAGAACGGGCCGAAAAGTTACTGAACTTGCTAACTAGTAAAGGCTCAACTCATATTCGTGCACATTGTAATGTCGACCCAGTCATTGGCTTAAAAAATCTTGAGGCAACTGTACGAGCTGTGGAAGCTTATAAAGAAAAAGCTACAGTTGAAATCGTTGCTTTCCCACAACATGGATTATTGCGTAGTGACTCCGTTCAACTTGTTAGAGAAGCCCTGCGCAATGGGGCTTCACTTGTAGGGGGTGTCGACCCAGCAACCATTGACGGAGATCTTGAAAAATCGTTGCAAACAGTAATGGAGCTTGCTGTTGAAGCAAATGCAGATATTGATCTTCATTTACATGATGGTGGTCATCTAGGTATCTTTACCTTTAAACGGCTTGCAGCTCTAACACAAGAAGCTGGATGGCAAGGTAGAGTCACAATTAGTCATGCATTGGCATTTGCCGATATTTCACGTGCGGAAGTAAACGAAGTAGCTGAACTACTAGCCAAACAAGGAATTTCAATTGCATCTTCCGTTCCGATTGGTCATACAATACCAATCCCATTACTTCAAGAGAAAGGTGTCAATGTGTCTCTTGGCGTTGACAGCGTTATGGATCACTGGTCTCCCTTTGGAAAAGGAGACAGCTTAGAAAAGGCAGGAACATTGGCAGAGCGCTTCGGTTTAAGCGATGAACGCTCACTAGGACAAACGCTTCGGTATATTACCGGTGGCATAACCCCGTTAAATAAAGAAGGAGAACGTGCTTGGCCAAAAGTCGGTGACAAAGCTGATTTCGTTTTAGTTGATGCAAGTTGTTCAGCTGAAGCAGTTGCAAGGAGAGCAACGAGAAAGGCAGTAGTGTTTGCTGGAAATTTTGTTACAGACAAACTTTCATGATTCACATAAGAAAGGGTAGATAATATGGATAAAACATTTTGGCTAACAAATGCCCTAGTAGAGAGTAAATATGAAATAGAAAGCGATATGGTAACCGGCACAAAGACAGATTGCCGCCACTTGTTAATTCAGGATGGGAAAATCGCAAAAATTATCTCTGCTAGTGAGACAATTTTAGACGATTTCCCACAAAAGGATGTAAAACAGTTGTTACTTCTACCATCCTTTACCGAAAAACATTGTCATTTAGATAAAACATTGCTTGGTGATGAATGGCGTGCAGTAACACCAGTTAATCATATTTATGAACGACTTGAAATCGAGAAAAAAATACTCTCTTCTCTAAAAACAACTACGCAAGAACGGGCAGAAAAATTACTGGATATATACTTGAACGCAGGAGTAACACACGTTCGCACCCATGTGGACATATATCCAGAGGTTGGATTAAAAAATTTAGAAGAGGTACAAAAAGCATTACAAACATTTGAAGGTAAATTATCATATGAAATCGTTGCCTTTCCACAACACGGTTTGTTACGTACAAAGGCACATGATTTAGTAAGGGAAAGTCTACGTCAGGGAGCAACGTTGGTAGGAGGAGTCGATCCAGCTACAGTTGACGGTAATATCGAAAAATCATTACAAGATATGGTTGACCTTGCTATTGAAGGGGGTGCGGGAATCGACCTACATTTACATGATCCGGATCACCTCGGTGTCTATACTATGAAAAGATTGGCAGCATTAACGAAAGAAGCGGGTTTGCATGGTAAAGTAGCAATCAGTCATGCATTTGGACTTGGGGAAATCTCAAAGGCACATGCAGAAGAAATGGCAGAAATTTTGGCTGATGCAGGTATTTCTATCATTACTAGTGTACCAATTGGAAGGAAATTCCCGCATGTAGGCTTATTGCACAAGAAAGGAGTCCATGTTTCTGTTGGATGCGATAATATTTTCGATGTCTGGTCCCCATTTGGAAACGGAGACATTTTGGAACGAGTTAGTCGTTTGGCAGAAATTTCAGGGTGGGCTGATGAACGTTCATTGTCACAGACACTTGGATTTATAACTGACGGGAAAACTACTTTGAACGATGAAGGCAATCAGATTTGGCCAAGAGTCGGAGACGAAGCAAACATTGTCTTTGTTGAAGCTTCTTGTTCTGCAGAGGCTATTGCTAGAAGATCCAATAGAATTGCTACGATGTTTAAAGGTAGTGTAGTTGCAGGAGAAATATAGAAAGAAAATCCTTGAGACTTCTTCCGGAGGTCCTACTAAATGTGTAGTTTGTTAGTGGTCCCCCTTTTAGGTGAATTTGCAATGTTTTATGGCAAGCAAATGGGCTATTATATAATGATAAATAGTGCGATTGTTTTTATTGCGGTTTTGGCGGAAAAATGTGATTCAGTTTTAAAGACTGAGACCATCCTTTAGTTTTACTACAATCGGACGCATTTTTAGAGGATGGATCTGTGTTTTTTCACATGAAAGGGCCATTTAGTTGAATAAATAAATCCCAATTCCTCAATTATGAAAATGAGAGATTGGGATTTTGAATGTTGGAATATCATTGACTCTGTAAATCCGTGTTTTGCTGGTGGAACTTCGTTAACAGTTTTGTAAAGTTTTGAGCGGTTTTTGATAGATGATGATCCTTCAGCCATATTAAGCCCGTGGATGCAGAAAGCTCTGTATCTGTAATTTTGAAAGCTTGGATATTGTAGTTTTTGTATTGTTTAATGACGGTTTCCGGAACAATAGCTTCCCCAAAGTTACAAGCAACTAAATCTAATAATAGGGAGATATCAGAGCACTCGGCAATAATGTTCGGATGTAGTTGAGCTTTCGAAAATGCTTCCAGAATCATATAATGCACTCCTAATCCTTCTGTACTCGGTAATATCAACGGGTAGTTTTGAATGTCAGCAAGCATAATCTGATGATTAAAAGGCTGATTTTTATTTGAAGTAATAAAGTAAAAAGGTTCTGTATAAAGATGGGTAGCAGAAAAATCATCTAACTCGAGCGGTAATCGAATAATCGCCAGCTCTACAACCCTGTCTCTCACTAATTGACAAAGATGAGATGACTCATTTTGTTGAATTGTATATGTAACCTTAGGATATTTTTTGTGAAATTGGTGAAGTAACTCTTGTAATCCGGTTAACGAAAAAGTATTGATACCGATCGTCAATTTTCCACTTTCCCCGTTTCCGACTTCCTTTACTTCTATTTTAGCTTCTTCCATTAATTGATTCATTTGTAGCGCGTACTTATATAAGGCCCTTCCTGCTTCCGTAACTTCTAAAAATTTACCAGTTATCTCTATTAATTTCGTTCCTAATTCATTTTCCATTGTTTTCAGTTGCTGGCTTAGCGGAGGCTGGGAGATATGAAGCCTTTCAGCGGCAGCAGAAATTTTTCTTTCCTCTACAATTGCTATGAAATATCGCAGCTGTCTAATATCCATATATGAAAAAAACCACCTTCTCATATGAAAAACTTAAGTAATATTAATTTTTTTACTATTTTTTATATACTATATTCTAAAATATCATAATTTTAGATAAAAAGGAATTTTCCACAACAGCAGCTTAAACCGTGAAGCATTTAAGTAACGGTCTCATTGTTGGGCGATTATCGTAATACTTATAGAATTAATATTTTGTAAAGGGGGAAAGGATTGTTTGCAATATATCCAATTACTTTTAATTTTTTGTTCTCCTATAGTTTAAAATCGTATCAAACATAAGTACCTTTACTTTTTTACCAGCATATAGTAAGATGATGACAAATTAGATAACAATGATAATTAATGAGAGGTGCTTTTGATGAGTGCGGTAGGTTCTAAATAGGAACAACTTAATGAAATAAATTTAATGACGCCAGGGGATTTATGTCAGTATGTCACCCTTTATTTAGTCGTGGATTTATTTCGATACCTATGAAGATACCTACAATACTTTATAAAGCTTGTAATGGTCTGACTAAACTTCATGTAGATGAAGTCTTTTTCATGATGCTTTTTACACATGCCTTGTAATGGTAAAGCTGTGGGTTTCTCCCGCAGCTTTTTTTGTCTTTTTCAACTTCTTTCAGCGACTGTCCAAACATCCGCTGAAAGAAGTTGAAGCATCAGGCGGATGTCACAGAATCGGAGAGAAGTTCCTAGGGGATGTTAGCCTAAAATCATCGTATCCATGCGATAACGGGTAACTGACCTGCATCGGTAAAAACGCCACATCCTGTGGCATTACCGAAATGATCGACATCGTGTCGGCCCTCGGCAGGCCTAAGCACAAAGCCGATTCTGGACGCAATTATGCCGAGGCATAATTGATAAAAATCATTGCTATCTAATGAGTAGGTGTCTTCATGAATGATTCTAGAAAATCATAGTGAGGGGATATTAACAATGAATCATACTACTTTTGAGAAGTTACAATACAATGAATTGAAGAATATCGTTAAATCATATTGTGTCAGTGGATTAGGTAAACAGTTATTAGATAGATTAACGCCAAGCCCAAATTTGACAGTTGTTAAAAATCGTTTGAATGAAACGACTGAGGCACGAGTAATTTTAGATGCGGAAGGTCATGTCCCGTTCTTAGGGGTATCCAATATTGACAATACCATTCAAAAACTTGAAAAGGGGGTCATTTTAGACCCAAGTGAATTAGTTAGCATCTCAGACTTTTTAAGAGGCTGTAGAAAAATTAAAAAATTTATGCTGGAAAAGGAGTTTTTTGCACCCGTACTTGCATCCTATGCTAATTCGATGTCTGAATTTAAAAGTGTGGAAGAGGAGATTAATTTTGCGATTAAAGCAAATCGTGTCGATTCGGCTGCTAGTAGAGAATTAAAGCGTATCCGTAATCATATCGAATCAACAGAGGAAAAAATTAAAGACCGTTTGACTAAATTTTTGAATAGCAGTGCAAATAAAACATATATCCAGGAATTTTTTATAAGTAAGAAGGATGATCGATACACGATACCTATTAAAGCTTCTTATAAAAACCATGTGCAAGGGACGGTAGTAGAGATTTCATCAAAAGGTGCTACGGTCTTTATGGAGCCAAGTGCTGTTGCTAAATTAAATGTGGAATTGGCCACTTTGAAGGCAGAGGAAGCGGTGGAGGAATATCAAATTTTGGCGACATTATCAGGGCTCCTGATGGAAAATATCCGTGAAATCAACATCAACATGGAGTTAATTAGCCAATATGATATGGTGTTTGCCAAAGCCAAGTTTAGCAAGAATATTGGGGGCTTAGAACCAAGCTTAAATGATTATGGCTATATTAAGCTCGTTAATTGTAAGCATCCACTGTTAACAGGTAAAGCGGTGCCACTTCATTTTGAAATTGGTAAAGACTATCGCAGCTTAATCATTACAGGACCGAATGCTGGTGGTAAAACCGTTGTCCTAAAAACCATTGGCTTGTTAACATTGGCTACAATGTCGGGCTTCCATATTGGTGCGGATAAAGGTACTGAAATAGCGATATTCGATCATGTTTTTGTAGACATTGGTGATAATCAAAGTATTGAAAATGCACTTAGTACGTTTTCATCCCATATGAAAAATCTCTCGGATATTATGAGGGCATCCAATAATAATACGCTTTTGCTATTTGATGAGATAGGTAGCGGTACGGAACCAAATGAAGGAGCAGCGCTGGCCATTTCCATCTTGGAGGAGTTCTACCATATGGGCTGTATCACAGTGGCGACAACGCATTATGGAGAAATTAAGCGTTTTTCTGAAATGCATAGTGATTTTATGAATGCGGCTATGCGTTTTAATAGTGAAACTTTAGAACCGTTATATAAATTAGTCATCGGAACATCTGGAGAAAGTAATGCGCTATGGATTTCTAAGAAAATGAATATACGTGAAACAGTATTACAAAGAGCGAAGGGTTATATTGATAATAAGGATTATCATCTAGAACAAGTAAATGACAGTAAAATCAGGAAGCCTAAGATTGAGCAAGAGAGAACAAAAGCAAAGTATGACTTTAAAAAGGGAGATCGTGTGAAGCTGTTAGATCATGATGACGTTGGAATCGTTTATGAAGAAATGGATAATTTCTATAATGTTGTCGTGTACTATGAGGAAGAATTCATAAAGGTAAATGTTAAACGCTTGGCACTAGAGCTACCAGCAACAGAATTATACCCAGAAGGATATGATGTAGAGACATTGTTTGTGAACTATAAAGATCGAAAGCTTCAGCATGATATAGAGCGCGGTTCGAAAAAAGCCCTTCGCAAGATTCAGAAGGAAATAAAGAGAGATAAATCGAGCTAATAATCTGAAGGGATTGCACATAAATTTAAAAATGTGCAATCCCTTTTATATTATTGAACCGAATTAATTTGTGCTTTAATTGAATAATAAGTTTCTTCAATTTTTTCTTTATAGGGCAAATCAATTAAATCTTTTGAATCCAAATAGGCCATTTTGGCAATTTCGTAGGCAGTTGTTAATTCACCGAAATGTGCATAGCAAAGTGCTTTATAGGAAAAGCACTCATTTAAGCCTAATATGTCAAATGGATGTAAGATGAATGGAGGAATGTTTGTTAAATGTTCAAATGCTTCTTTAGCCTCTTCATATCGGGCTAGCAAATATAAGGATTTTCCTTTTTCCGAATAGTAAAGATTTTTATCAAATTTAATCGATCCCATATCCATAAGTGGACGAAACCGCTCTATTTCCGCTAGTGCCTTTTCATAATCATGAGTGAAATTGTTATAATAATGCGCTCGTAATGTGAAAATAAAGGCATCTACATCCACTTGTTCCGCAAAAACTCGATACTGCTCAAGTTTTTTTATCAAATGTTCTGCTTGCTCAAAATCGTTGTCAACCATAGCACAAAACGCTGCAATACGATACATATCATCTATATAAGAGTAAAATTGATTTTTATGTGCATTGGCAATTGTCTCTTTAACGAGTTGTTTACCGGCTTCATGTTCTCCGATTGCTAATTGAAAAACACTAATATAATAAGCCATTTTTCCGGCATCCCGTGAATCTAATTGATAATTTTCTTGCTCAGCTTTTTCTTTAGCTTGTAAGATACAGGAATACGCCATTTTATAGTTTCGACCTTCTGTGAATATGGCTGACTGTAATATATAGGTTTCAAACCAATGGCTCAGTAAATTAATTTCTTTAAACATGAAGCGCGCTTGTTGGAGTGGTGACTCCCATGTTGTTAATCCCATTTGATATTGTGCTGTTGCGTAAATATACAGTAAACGACCAGCTTCATAGCTAAGCGGAAGATCTTCTACATAAGGGTTAATCATCTCTATGATTTGCTGCTGATTTTCTGTATTACCTAGTTTTATTTCTGCATATATAGTCTCCACCTGCTCTAAAAGATGACGTATCGTAGAAGGTGCTATTTCTTCAAGTAATTCACTTGCTTTTACCTTTAAACGCTCCGCAATATATTCAAGACTTTCCATCGAAGGCTTGGCCTTATCATTTTCAATTTGGCTTAACATACCTTTTGTTAGACGCTCACCGGCAAGTGCCTCTAATGTTAATTTTCGTTCTTTCCTTAATTTGCGAATTCGTGTGCCTAAAGAGTCCACTGCCTCGCCTCCTTTTTAAATCATATCCTTTGTTTAATTATATTAAACTTTTTGTTGTATGAAAAGTGGAAGGTGTGTTATATTTTGTTTAATAAAATTAAACTTTTTAACCTAACTAAAAATATGGAGGGATTTTAGATGAATGAAGCGCAAAAGTATAAAAAGGCAACGTATCATTTATGGACATTTACAGCCAGCAAAATGATCTCGCAGTTAGGGTCTCATGTTTTATCATTTGGGATAGGTTTATATATTTTGGCACTGACAGGGTCAGCGATGAGTTTTGCGACAACGATGATCTGTTCCATTTTACCTCGTGCATTGGTCGCGCCTTTGGCAGGTTATGTAGCTGATAATTATTCAAAGAAACGCACTATTTTAATAGCACAAGCAGGTACGATATTGACCGTTACAGGGCTACTACTCTATACAGAAATGGTCGGTTTGTCGGTGTATGCTATTTATATTGCAACAGTTTTTAATACAATTTGCTCTGCCTTTTCAGGTGTAACATTTACTTCTTCAATCGCAACACTAGTAGATCCAGAACGTCTACAAAAAGCAATGTCATTTAATCAAATGTCAGTGTCAATCGCAGCAATTGGAGGACCAGTAATCGGTGGAATGATGTATGGATTTTTCTCCATGGAAGCATTTTTACTTGTACATATGGTGGCCTATGTGATTACGTTTTGCTTAGAAGCCACAATGAATTTTACACTTTATAGTACAAGGGAACAGATTGTAGAAAAGGAAAAGATGTGGGATGGGCTTGCTAGCGGCTTTCGTTATATTAAGCAACAAAAAGTAGTTAAAACAATCATGTGGATTTCGTTATGGATTAATTTGTTTTTCTCTGCCATCGTTGTAGGGGCGACTTACATTATTATTGAGTTATTAAAAGTAAAATCAACTCATTTTGGTTTTGTAGAGGCCTCGGGTGCAGTTGGTATGCTTGTTGCTTCCATCTATTTTGCAACACGGGCAGAGGTGAAGGCGCCACTACGTTTTGCTAAAATCAGCTTATTGCTGTTGGCTAGCAGTTTAGGGCTTGCGGTTGTTCCATTAGTAACGAATTTATCATATTTAACGATGGTTATCTTTTATATTGTAATCTACTTTATTTTCGCTATTTTTGAGATGGGAATTAACATGCCGATTATGGTTTATATGCAAAAGCTAATTTCGGAAGAATACCGCGGACGTGTATTAGGTTTAATGGAAACAATGGCAATGTCAATGATGCCGATCGGTATGGTTGTTTACGGTATCTTGTACGATACTTTCCCGGCAACGGTTATTTTACTTGTCACAAGTGCAATTATCGTAACGATAGCACTAGTTATGCTACGAACATCTGTCTTAAAAGAAGCACATCCAGAGTTTTATGAACAAAAGGTAGTAACTAAGAGCGTAACAAATTAATGTATCGCTTTGCATATATCATTAGAAGAAAACCAGGCATCTCTTCACAATGTGAAGTATGCCCGGTTTTCTTCATTCAACAAGATTTACTGATCCTCAATCACAATATAAGTAGCTTTCATGGGTCCATGTACACCAACAATAAGAATCATTTCGATATCTGCTGAATTACTTGGTCCTGTTATAAAGTTGATACAGGAGGCAATTTGCTCGCCAGTTCTGACTTTTTCACTAATTAAGCGGGCTGCTTGCGTCATCCGTGGAACAATCGTACTTTTCGGAATTAAAATAATAGAGTTCTCGGGTAAAAAGCTGACAGATCTACCTTTATCCTTACTACTAAAAAGTACAGCAGTCCCTGATTCTGCTAATGTTATTTCACTAATCGTAATGCCGATATTAGCTTTTTCAGCCTGTCGAATATTTTCCTTTGGCTGCTCCGAATCCCATTCGTACAGCTGAATATTTGCTTGAGGCCATTGCTCGGTCATTAGTGATGATAGGCCAAAGCCCTTAAAACGTTCGTCTTTCCATGTTATAACAGATTGACCTCCATAATTTTCAATTACTTTTTGTAAGTCTACTGGAAGGTTTGCTGTATTTGTAAGGAAAATATCCGTATGAATATTTTTGCATTGTTCAACTAAAACCTCTACTAACTCATCTTTTGTCGCTTCTTTTAGGACACGATCTTGAGGTTGATATTGCCATGTCGGTTGCTTCATTTCTGTTTTTGGCGCACGCCCAAGCTGTTTTGCAATTTTTGATAAAAATACATCTCTATTTTCAATAGTACCTGCCATCATTCATCGCCTCCTTTTTGGCGGTGTTTAAACCAGTCACGGAAATTATCTTTGTTTGGTGCTGGAAAATCTCTTGCTTCCGTCCATGCTTTTAGTGGACCTGGACCATTTGAGATTTTTTGATTTTTAGTAAAAGGGGCCATTGCTGGTGAAGCCATTTTTGTCGCCATTTTATATAAAGTAGGGGAGGAAGCACCTAAACCAAATGCCTTCATTAATAGCTTTTCTGATACAGGAGCTTTACCTTCGTTTTCAACAATTACTTGACGATGTCTATGAATAAGCTGATGTAACGGTATTTTAACAGGACAAGCATCAGTGCAGGCACCACATAATGTGGATGCATATGGTAACTCTTTGAAATCTTCATAGCCACCTAATAATGGCGAAAGAACAACACCTACTGGCCCAGAATAGATAGAACCATAAGAATGCCCACCCACATGACGATAAACAGGACAAGCATTCACACAGGCTGCACAGCGAATACATTGTAAAATAGGCTGGAACTCACTGCCTAAAATATTAGAACGCCCATTATCAACGATGACTAAATGGAATTCCTCTGGTCCATCTGTATCACCTTCGTCTTTGATTCCTGTTAATGTTGTAATATAGCTTGTTAACTTTTGTCCAACTGCACTTCTTGTTAATAAGCTTACTAGCACTTCCATCTCTTTAAATGTAGGGACAATCCTCTCCATCCCCATTACTGTAATTTGTGTTTTGGGCAATGCTGTTACTAAATCTGCGTTCCCTTCATTCGTCACGAGTGTAATCGATCCACTCTCTGCAATAGCAAAGTTACAGCCTGTAATGCCTATATCTGCTGTTAAATATTCATTCCTTAATTTTTCACGTACATATAAAGCTATTTCCTCAGGCTTTTCACTTTTCGCATAGCCTTGTTTTTCTTTGAAAATATCACGAATCTGTTCCTTATTTTTATGCAAAGCTGGGGCAACGATGTGAGAGGGGGGCTCGTGATCATCTACTTGCAAAATGTATTCTCCAAGATCTGTTTCAATGACTTCACAACCGAGCTCTTCTAAAGCCGCGTTTAAATCAATTTCCTCCGTCACCATAGATTTTGATTTCACAATCTTAGCAGCCTTGTTCTTTTTAGCGATACTTTGAATATAGTCCGTCGCTTCTTTTGCTGTTTGCGCAAAGTAAACATGTCCACCTCTTTTAGAGACATTTTCACTTAGCTGATACAAGTAGTAATCTAAATTCGCAAGTACATGCTTTCGGATTTCTTCTCCGTGAGAACGCCATTCCTCCCAATGTCCGAGCTCATCAGCTTGTTTTAGCCGACGTGTTTGAAAGCGTTCCTGTGCGCTTGACACAGCTCCGCGCATAAAAGTATTTTCTAATTCTTTCGATACTCGATGATTAAAGCGGTCATAACTTGTTTTCATGGACATTTTTTTACTCCCTCCTAGCGGCAATTTAATACTTCCGCAATATGCATAACTTTAATAGGCTTACTTTGTCGATTGATTCGTCCACCGATATTGATTAAACAACCAGCATCAGCTCCGATTAAAATGTTTGCCTCTGTTTCTTCAACATTCTGTACTTTCTCATTGACCATTGCTCCTGAAATATTGCCCATTTTTACTGAAAATGTACCGCCAAATCCACAGCATCGATCTTTACCTGGAAGTTCGACATACTGTAAACCTTTCACTTGATTTAATAATTTAAACGGTGCTTCTGTAACACCGAGCAAACGTGTCATATGACAGGAAGTATGATAAGTAGCCGTGCCCTCTAAATGTGCGCCTACATCCTCGACCTTTAGTACATCTACTATAAACTCTGTAAATTCATATGTTTTATTTGCTAATGCTTGTGCTTTAGGCTCCCAAACAGGATCTCCCTTAAATACTTCTGGGTATTCCTTAAACATATAAGCACAAGAACCAGAAGGGGAGACGATGTATTCGGCATGTTCAAATGCTGTGATCATTTTTCTCATAGCATTTTTAGATTCTTTTACATAGCCACTATTATAGGCAGGCTGTCCACAGCAAATTTGATTTTCAGGGAAGTCTAAATCACAGCCAAGCCTTTCAAGAACTTCTACAACAGCTTTTCCTACATCACCTTGAAACATATCAACTAAACAAGTCGCAAAAAGTGTAACTTTCATAATAACCGCTCCTTTATGTTTCTATTACCCTTTGACCAACTAATCAACAGGTCATCTGATGACTTGTTGGGTAAATATATTGTATTTATAATACTACAACTTTTCAGACGAATGAAAGGTGTTTATTTTAAATTTTCGGAAAAATAAGGAGCTGCCTATTATAAAAACTAGGCAGCTTCGGTTATTTTTGAGTTTCTGTTGTTTCGAAATATTGCAATAGAACTTCTTCCACATTACTTAAATGTGAAGCCATAGCATGTTTTGCAAGTTCTTCATTTTGCTGTTTTATTGCGAGGAAAATTTGCATATGTTCATCATATAAATTTTCACTTGTTATTTTTTTTGAGTACAACCAAATTCGTCGTGTCTCTTTCATCGTTTCAATCATTAAACCTGAAACTTGGTCTAATAAAGTTGCAAGTAGGGGATTTTGGGATGCTGCAGAAATGGCCGCGTGAAATTGAAAATCTGCTTTTTCACCTAGCTCACCATTACCTTGGGCATGTTTCATTTCATCTAAAATTTGCATCATTGACTGTAGGTCTTCGTCTGTTCGATGAATGGCTGCGCTAGCCGCTGTGCCTACTTCAATAATTTTGCGTACTTCTAACAAATGTGAGATATCTTGCTTATTTGTTAAAATGGCAGTTGATAATGGGAAATCGAGCTGATTGGATTGATTACTTTTAACAAAAGTACCTGAGCCTTGTTTAATTTCAATAAGCCCCATCGCTTTTAAAGCGGAAAGAGCTTCTCGGATGGCAGATCTACTTACTTGTAATTGTTCAGCAAGTTGTTCTACTGAATCAAGTCGGTCACCAGGCTTTAGTTCGCCAGCTCTAATTTTTTCATAGAGAATTTCGGTTACTTCCTCATATATTTTTTTCGGTTTAATTTTTCTTAATTCCAAGGACTACACCTCATTTATTTCTATCAATGGCTCTATTGTTTTTATTATACATGAAGAAAATAAATTTTCTCACTATTTAACAGTAAAGACATTGTACAGTCTACAATAAAGCTGTGCACCTATGAAAGCACAGTGCTAGTGCCTTTTGAATAGGCGTAGAATGTTATAACTTGGAATGCAGAATAATGGGGAATTTTGTTGACAGATAATATAAGGGGAGCGCATAATGCAAAAGTATATGAACTACATCACGTTGATGTAATAAAGTTTGAATAATAAATTTGTATACTAGTATAATAGAACTTCATAGAGCTTCACTTTTTCAACACCTTTTTGACATGAAACGTTCACAAACAGGAAGGGCGCAATTTACAGTGTTTTTTGGTACGATGGAGGCAGTAACTGTAAGGAGCGAGTGAGAAAATATGGAAACTGATATTAACTTATTTTTAGCTTTAGGTGCAGGTTTTTTAAGCTTTATTTCACCATGTACTCTACCGTTATATCCCGCATTTTTATCATACATAACGGGGATGACATTAGATGAGCTAAAAGCGGAACGAGGTATGATGCAAAAACGTGCTATTTTGCACACCCTCTTCTTTTTACTAGGATTTTCAATTATCTTTATTATGATTGGACTAGGGACATCGTTAGCGGCGGAGTTCTTCCTTAACTATCAAACATTATTACGTCAGGTTGGTGCTATCTTAATCGTAGTATTTGGTTTAATGATTGTGGGATTACTACAAATTGACTTTTTAATGAAGGATCGAAAATTCCAATTTAAAAACCGCCCATCTGGTTATTTGGGATCAGTATTTATCGGAATAGCCTTTGCGGCTGGTTGGACGCCGTGTACTGGCCCAATTTTAGCATCGATTATTGCTTTAGCTGGTGCAAATCCAAGCTCAGGTTTTAGCTATATGTTAGCTTATTTCTTAGGCTTTGCTATTCCGTTCTTCTTGTTATCTTTCTTTATAGCGCGGATGACTTGGATTCGTACACACAGCCAAAAAATTGTGAAAATCGGTGGCTATATTATGATTGCCGTTGGTGTCGTGTTATTCTTTGATGGATTAACGTATATAACACGCATTTTAGAGCCTATTTTCGGTGGATTTACAGGCTTCTAATCTGCTAAACTAAAGTGGCATACCATACCTTAACGTGGAGGGAGATGAACATGTGCCTACAGTTTTAGTAGTGGATGATACGCTCTTTATGCGTGTTGCAATAAGTAATATGTTTACTGAATGGGGTTATGAGGTAGTCGGTAAGGCAGCAAATGGTAAGGAAGCTGTGGCTATGTATCGTGAGTTACAACCAGATCTTGTAACGATGGATGTAACAATGCCCGTTATGACAGGTATTGCAGCAGTAAAAGAAATCATTCCTGAATTTCCAGATGCAAAAATAATTATGATTACAGCTTTAGGGCAACAAAAGTTAATTGTGGAAGCAATTGAAAGTGGAGCAAAGGATTTTATGACAAAGCCTTTCGAGCCAGAAAGATTAAAAGCTGTAGTTGATCAATTACTTGGACAAAATTGTTAATGACATTAGAGGAGGATTTTTTATGTTTAGCAATATCCCTTCTCACTATTATGTAATAGGTTCGACCATAATGGCCATTTTTATGGGTACCTTTGTCATGGTTATACGTATGCGAGCGTCTAAGAAACCGACAAATGAGAAGAAAATTATCATTCCACCTATAGCGATGTCTACAGGTGCGTTAATGTTTTTATTCGAACAATTTCGAGTGCCACCCATGCAAATTCTTGAAGCGGCAGCAGTCGGCATGGTATTCTCGACAATCTTAATTGCCACTTCTAAATTTGAAGTAAAAGGCCTAGATATTTATTTAAAACGTTCAAAAGCATTCGTTTTTATACTAATCGGACTGTTAGTGTTCCGTGTAGTTGCAAAAGTAATATTAAGTAACTCCATTGATATTGGTGAATTAGCTGGAATGTTTTGGATTCTAGCGTTCGCGATGTTACTTCCTTGGCGAATCGCAATGCTTATCCAGTTCATAAAAATCAAAAAAACAATTCCACTGAAGAATTATTAATGGAAGAGCTACACTAGAGATTTTATCTAGTGTAGTTTTTTTTATGCACCTGATGGATAGAGTAGTTCTAGCGACGGATAGAATCGTCAAAGATATGGATAAAAGGGCGAAAGCTGTGGATAGAATCTTCAAAGTGATGGATAGAAAACAGAGCGAAGGAAGAGTCGTCCAAGCGACGGATAGACTCCAAGAAAAACTTATAAAAAAGAATATGTGATAATTCTTTACTAAGGAAGGAAAAACGCTGCACAACGATTCTGTGCAGCGTATCATCAATCAAATAGATGTTCATATGGAGAAATGTCAATCTGCATTTCATCTAATTTCTTACGTAAAAATTTATGGTCGCGCTTAGGCGTTGCTTGAATATAGCCACGTATAATTAAATCATGGTTAATAGCAGATGCCTTTTCTTCTATTGCAAGTTCTCCAATTTTCCCTGCAATTTTTTCCTTTGCTACTTGTCTAAATAGCTCAGGTACAGGGCTTACAAGTTCATATAGAAGCTCTTTCTCAGGTTGTCCCCATAAATGAATAGTTTTATCTAAATAATACTCTTGCCAATCTAAATCAGATTTACCATCCTGCTTCGGTAAAGCCTTTAAAAATTTGCGGAACATGAAAAATCCGCCAATCGCCATAAGGGAAATAAGTACAACTACCCAAAATAAAATAAACCATAAAAACCAACCACTTAACAAATCGTTCACCTCTTTGCCTTCTCTCACTCTATTATAAAAGCTTACATAAAAAAATTCATCCTAAATGTCCCTTTTTTAGTAATAAGTCCGTATATATATTGTGAAAGAAAGGGGGTGACCTCCATGGCAAAAGTCAATTTCGTAGGTGCTACACTGCGCTTAAAGTATGTCGCTGGACACGATGCCCAGAACGAGCCTTTGTTCACAACAAAAACGTACCGTAATTTGAACAGCTCGCATACGGCAGAAGATTTAGTAGCTGTTGCAAAAGTCATTGCAAGTCTATCTTCACACGCACTAGACAGTATTGTAAAACAGGAAACAACAGATTTATCCTAAGGAGGGAAAGCTATGACACAAGTTCTAGAGCTGCAATTTGAAACAGCAGCAGGGAAAACGGCAACAATTGCAATTGATGCACCGAAGCCAAAGGTAACATCGGAAGAAATTCAAAAGGTAATGCAAACAATCATCGCTAAAAACGTTTTTGAAGGACAAGCTGGCGCTCTGGTTACAATGACTGGGGCTCGCATCGTTGATCGTCAAGTAACAGAAATTGATTTAGAAATCGAATAACTAAGAAATGGTCTTTGCAGCATGTACTGCAAGGACCATTTTCAGCAATAGTAGTCTTATTCATCTAGCTGCGAAGGAGGGACTAACATGGAACAATGGTTAAACATGATATCGGATATCGGTTTTCCTATTTTAGTGTCGTTTTATTTACTGCACCGAGTAGAAGTGAAATTAGATGCCATTCATGATGCGCTTGTTTCCTTAAAGTGAAATCGATTTCACAAAGATGTACGAAAGCTGTCACTTGAGTGTCCTTGTCAATAGTTACATCGTACGATAGGATGAGGATAGTGTAAGTGGGGAGCGTGTTAAAGATGAGAAATAAAATAATTGGGCTTGTTTTACTTTTTGCAGTAGCAACTGTACTGAGTGCGTGTGGAAATTCAAAGTTTAAAGCAGATTATAGTTTAGAATTACCAGATTTTGAACATGTCAATCAACGCGGAGAAAAAGTTTCATTAGAAAGTTTAAAAGGAAAACCGTGGATAGGTATGTATATTTTCACGAATTGTACTTCAATTTGTCCACCAATGTCTTTTAATATGACGCAAGTTCAAGAGAAGCTGAAGAAAAAAGGTGTGGAAGATTATAATATTGTTGCGTTTTCAGTTGATCCTGACGTTGATAAACCAGAAGTATTAGCTGATTATTTGAAAAAATATAATGTTCCAGATCAATCAAAATGGAATCTACTTACTGGTTATTCACAAAAATATATCGAGCAGTTCGCTGTAAAATCAACAAAAATAATCGTCAGAAATGATCCTAACAGCGACCAAGTCGTCCATGGGAATCAATTTTTCTTAGTTGATAAAGATGGCGTAATCGTAAAAATGTATTCGGGGTATGCAGAGAATCCAGAGGATGTCCCTATTGACACGATTGTATCAGATATAGAAACATATATTGATGAAAATTTATAATGGCTCGAAGGAAACCGTCTCAATTAATGAAGAGACGGTTTTTTTTGGTTTAAATTTAATCTTTTATACCTGTAGCCTTGTTATAGTGTAGAAGGAGGGGAAAGATTTTGTCTGATACAGAATATTATTAAAATAGTTGAAAAGGGACAGGGGGGTCAACAATGACGCTAGCGCGAATGTATTTAAATGTTGTCAAAACAAGATTTAGAAGTGTCAAAGAGCTAGGCGATAAAACACTCGACCAATTAGAAGAGGCCCAATTGCACTGGGCGTATAATGAAGATTCAAACAGTATCGCAGTGATTGTAAAACATATTAGTGGTAATATGATATCGAGATGGACTGACTTTCTAACGACAGATGGTGAGAAAGCAACGAGAAATCGTGATGATGAATTTACGGATAGCCTTCAGACAAAAGAAGAGGTTATGACAGTATGGGAAAAGGGCTGGCAAGTATTTTTAGATGCTTTACAAGGATTATCTGAAGCTGATTTAAATGGGTTTGTAACGATAAGGGGAGAGCAGCATTCCGTGATAGATGCGATTGAAAGACAAATGGCCCATTATTCACAACATGTCGGTCAAATCGTTTACATCGCTAAGCAAGTAAAGGGTTCTCAGTGGCAAACAATAAGTATTCCAAAGGGACAATCTCAGTTTTTTACAGAATCAATGTTAAAAAAACATCAACGATAGAAGTGTAGCCATCGCACTAGTATGTGGTGGCTTTTTTTTGTGGAATAAACATAAATATCTATGTTGAAAAATCTCAAAACTATATTATATTCAGAAAATAAAATTGACGTGTGTCTTTGCAGCGTGTTATGTTTAATACTAATTTAATATGTATCATTACAAGTTTGAGTGAAAAAACTTTTTCGCTTAATTTAAAGGAAAATGGGTGTAAATCCCATGCTGTCCCGCAGCTGTAAATGAGGAGTTTTGTTTCTAATACCACTGAGTAAGTACTTGGGAAGGTGAAGCAAAATGAAGATTCATAAGCCAGAATGCCTGCTTGTAGTAAGATTCATTGTAGATCTACGAAAGATAGGGAGATGGATGGAAGGCTTTTAATAATGAGTTTTTCTATCCCTATTCACGTGGAATAAGGATTTTTTTTTGCATTTTTCTAATCATAGTCATGAGATTACTTTGAGTTTCAAGTTAGTATTATGGTGGAGAAACATACATATATCAATTTTCTATCACCCAAGAATAGACAGGAGCAATCATAATGATATTTTTTAAAAAAATATTACCTTTCATTCTCATACTGATGTTAACCATTGTAGCAGGCTGTTCAAGCTCGGGTGAAAGTAATGGAAGTAAAACTTCTAACGAAGGAAAGGTGATAACAGTTGGCTGGCCGCTAGATATAGGGCCTTTAAATCCGCACACCTATTTACCAAACCAAATGACTGCGCAAGCAATGGTATATGAATCATTGGTAGAATATAACGATGACGGGACAATATCGCCGAAATTAGCGAAGAGCTGGGAAATTTCTGATGATAAAACAGCTTATCTATTTCATCTTAGACAAGATGTAAAATACTCTGATGGGACAGCATTTAATGCAGATAATGTTATTCGTAATTTTAATGCGGTTTTAGCAGATCGTGATACACACTCTTGGATGGGGATGGTGAATCATATTGTAGATGTTGTGAAAGAAGACGACTATACAATTCGTCTACAATTAGATGCGCCCTATTACCCTGTATTAAATGAACTGGCTTTTGTGCGACCATTTCGCTTTTTAGGGGATAACGGATTCCCTGAAGGAGATACAACTAATAAAGGTATTAATGCTCCGGTTGGAACAGGTCCATGGGTATTAACCGAATATAAAAAAGATCAATATGCAATTTTTAGCCGCAACGAACATTATTGGGGTGAAAAGCCACTAGTTGACAAAGTAAAAGTGAAAATTATTCCTGATTCAGAATCTATTTCACTGGCATTTGAAAATGAAGAATTAGACATAATTTATGGTCGAGGCATTATTAGCTTAGATAACTACACTTTCTTAAAAGACAGTGATCAATACAAAACGGCTGTATCTGAACCTTTATCTACACGAGCATTACTTTTTAATACACAATCTGGTCCTTTAGCAGAATTAAAAGTACGCCAGGCTATTCAATACGCAGTTAATAAAGAACAAATGGTTGAAAGTATTACCCATGGTACAGAAAAAGTTGCCAATAAACTGTTTTGGGGTGCTATTCCATACGCAGATATTGAGTTAAAACCAATACTATTTAATCCAAAAAAAGCCGAGCAGCTATTAGATGAAGCAGGTTGGACATTAAAAAATGGTGATAAAATCCGTTCTAAAAATGGGCAGCCTCTTCAATTAGATTTAATCTACATTGCAACAGATGCTATCCAAAAACCAATGGCAGAATTAATGCAAGGGGAATTAGCAAAAATAGGCGTCCAATTAAACCTTGAAGGCGCCGATGTAATGGTAGGGCTCCAAAAATTAATGGATAATCAAGTAGATATTAATTTCTGGCGCACAAACGGTCCACCAACAGACCCACACAGCTTCGCAAACGAGTCAGCAACACCGAATGCAAATGGTGTTTATGAAGCGAAATTAGGCCTAGATAACGCAGCGCAAATTGATGGCAAAATACATCAATTATTAATTGGTACAGATGAAGCGGAACGTGTGCAATTGTATAAAGATATTTTAACAATGTTCCATGACCAAGCATTATTCTATCCAATTTCATATGAAACGAATAACGTTATTTACCATAAACATATGAAAGATTTTAATCCCTGTGCATCTGAATACGATATCCCTTATGCTCAAATGGATTTAAAGTAAGAGAATGAGAAGAGAGTGGGTCTACTATGACTCCTCTCTTTTTGCACTATGAAGACTTGGGAAGTGATGAAAGAAATGTACGAATCAACTTGGCTTTTTTGTTTAAAACGAGTTATTACATTACCATTTGTTTTACTAGGGGTGTCAATAATGACCTTTTTATTTATTCGTTTTGTTCCAGTAGAGCCAGCGGAGGTCATACTTAGAATGTCAGGGGTCGCCCCGACAGCAGAAGCGATACAGGCGCTACGATCGGAATTAGGCACTGATCAACCATTGTCTATTCAATATTTTATATGGCTAAAAGGTGTGTTGCACTTCGATTTTGGTTCATCATTTGTGAGTAAATTACCCGTTGCTCAAGAAATAGTAGAAAAACTGCCGGCAACTTTTGAATTAGCCCTAGCTGCATTTGTATGTATGATTTGCTTTAGTATTCCACTAGGTATTATTAGTGCACTTTATAAAAATTCAATATTTGATAGGATTGTCGGCTTATTATCTATTATCAGTGTATCCATCCCAACTTTTTGGTTAGGTTTTTTTCTTTTATACTTATTCAGTTTGAAGCTAGGCATCTTCCCGACAAATGGTAAAGGGACTATTTTACATATGATTTTACCAGCAGTATCTTTGGCATTACCAACCACTGGATTGTTTGTTCAAGCAATTCGTACAAGTGTTATAGAAGAATTACAAAAAAAATATGTTCAGTATGCATTTTTACGGGGGTTAAAAAAATCTGTTATTCTCAGTCGACACGTCTTCAAAAATGCAGCTATTCCGTTGACGACGATGCTTGGCATGACACTTGGAAATTTATTAGGTGGGGCAGTTATTGTGGAGCAAGTATTTAGCTGGCCAGGTTTAGGTCGCTACTTAATAGAATCAATTATGAATAGGGATTATCCAGTTGTGCAATGTTATGTTCTAATAATTGCTATCATCTATGTTTTTGCTAATTTATGTACAGATATATTACATCGAGTTCTTGATCCTCAGCTAATGATAGTGAGGAGGAGAGAGTAGATTGATCAAATTACACAAAAGTTTAAATGGTAAACAATTAACTAGTATAACTCTTCTCACATTTATTGGGGGATTGGGGCTTTTTGCACCGTTTATCATGCCGAATGATCCTTTTTTGGTAGATGTATCTAAAAAGTTTTTAGAACCATCATGGGCATATCCTCTCGGCACAGACCATTTAGGGCGATGTATACTTTCACGTATACTGTTAGGTATTCGCTATTCTTTAGGATCAGCTTTATTTATCCAATTAGTAGCAACCTTTTTCGCTATATGGATAGGGGCAATAGTGGCTTTTAAAAGGGGGATAATTGATTATTTTTTTATTCGTATCTGTGATATTTTATTAGCATTCCCCACGCTTGTTCTTGTTTTTGGACTTCTAGGTATTTTGGGTCCAAGCTTAAAAAATCTATTATTGGCACTTATTTTTACTCAAACTGTTTATTATTCTAGAGTTTTAAGAGGCTTATTTATAAGCGTTCATGCAAAAGAATTTATAAAAGCTGCTAAAATTAGTGGAACTTCAGGAGTTAAGCTAATCCTACGCCATTTCGTGCCAAATATAAAGGCGCCCATGCTAACTATTATTTCATTAGATTTAGGAAAAGTCATTTTAGAAATCGCTGGCTTCTCATTTATTGGATTAGGTGTTCAAGCTCCTACTCCTGAGTGGGGAATGATGATTAGTGAAGGCAAACAGTATATTCGACTACATCCTGAACTTATGCTTTATCCAGGTATAGCAATAATCATTGTAGTCCTATTATTTAACTTCATCTCTCGTCAAAGCAAGCAAGTGGATCATTGAAAGGGATTGCTATGGAAAGAAAAATCTTATTACAAGTCAAAGATTTAAATGTGCAAATAGGAGAGCAGGAAATCCTATCTTCTATTAATTTAACTGCAAATAAAGGTCGTATATTAGGTATTATCGGTGAAAGTGGTAGTGGTAAGTCGATGTTATGTCAAGCAATTATGCAATCTATTCCAGCTGTAGCAAAATCGACGGGGCAAATTTTATTTCAAAATATTGATTTATCATCTGTAACAAAAGAAAGCTTGAGAGATTATCGAGGAAGGCATATATCGATGATTACACAAAATCCTTTGGTAGCTTTTGATAGTATTCAAACAATAGAAATGCATTTTAGAGAAACATTAAAAGCGCATTACGTTTTAACTAAAAAAGAAATAAGACAGATAGCTATTTCCGCTATGAATAAAGTAAATTTACCTAATCCCGAAAAACTTTTGCAATATTATCCTTTCCAATTAAGTGGAGGGATGTTACAACGTGTCATGATTGCTCTTTCTTTTGCGATGCAACCTAAATTATATATTGCCGATGAACCTACAACAGCACTTGATACTGTCAATCAAAAGAAAATATTAACATTGTTTAATCAAATTCGAGATGAAACAAATGCGGCGATTATTCTCGTCACACATGACCTTGGTGTTATTGCTGAACTTGCCGATGAAGTTGCTGTTATGTATAAGGGAGAACTCATCGAGCAGGCGAATGTCTTTGATTTTTTTGACGCGCCACAGCATTGGTATACAAAGAAACTTTTACAATCGAGAATCACTTTTTAGAGGAGGTAGTAAATGGCTCTATTAGAGGTGACGAATGTTGAGAAGTACTATCATCAGAGGCAGTCATTTATACAAAAAAAACTAGAAATACCAGTATTACAACAGGTCACATTTTCGCTTCAGGAAGGCGAATGTTTAGGAGTAGTCGGTCAAAGTGGATCAGGAAAAAGTACATTAGCTAGGATCATTTTGGGCATAGAGAATCCGACGAGTGGAATTGTACGATTTAATAATGTAAATTTATATCAAGCTAGCTCTAAAGAAAAAAAGGGGGTTCGAAGAGATTTACAAGCTGTTTTTCAAAATAGCTTTAACTCTTTTAATCCAAAGCAAACAATTGCAGAAATAATAGAAGAACCACTTCTTAATTTTGAGAATTTTTCCAAAAGCGAAAGGCAACGTAAAGTAGAGGAGCTACTGAACTGTGTTGAGTTAGAAAACAATATTGCTAATAAATATCCTTCACAGCTTAGTGGAGGTCAACAGCAACGCGTAAATATTGCTAGAGCAATTGCAATAAAACCAAAATTAATTGTGTTAGATGAGGCTATCAGTAGCCTCGATATGATATTGCAGAAAAATATATTGCAACTACTTCAATCACTACAAAAGCAACTGAAGTTATCTTATATTTTTATTTCTCATGATTTAAATGTAATACGCTTTATATCAGATAGAATACTAGTGATGCATAAAGGCCGACTTGTTGAGGAAATCAATAAGAACGATCCATTTAAACACCCCGCTTCACTCGAACTATACGACGCTATTCTGCCTTCGCATCCCCGGGACAGACAAAAAACGTGTTAGCCTAAGGGAAGATTTAAATAAATAAAAAATCGTAGCCGATTTTATAGCTACGATTTTTTGCTGTTTTTACTATGCAAAATAAAGCTGATACATCGAAGTCTCATCGTCAATAGATTTTGCGATTTCAAAGGCTTCTTGTTGTGTGCGCTCATTAGCAATGATTTCATACATAAATCTAATGAGAAACATTAAATTGGCATTACCATCTATGTAATCATCCGGGGCTAAATAGGAGTGGCAACCGCTTTTTAAAAATGCAGTAGCTAACTGCTTTTCACCTAAAGTACAGCCAGAGGCAATAACTTTCACATCTTTTAATGTACAGTAATTTAAGATCTCGTGTGGACCGAAAAATTCACCCCTTGGTTCATTTAACTCATAAATATCCTCACCTAACTCTGGCATGCAAAAACGTCCTTCGTTCCCATGGAAGTTTAAAATTAAATAATCTATTCGATCGTCTAAATCTTCCCCAGACAAAACATCAATTAAATCATTGGGTCTTCCAATTAAATGAAGAGTCACTCGTGCACCGAATGACTCAAGTACAGAGCGTATTGCAAGCGATTCGATATCACATTCAGAGCCTACTACTAAACTAACGTATAAATCTGGTTTACTCATTTTCTACTACTCTCCCTTATTTTAGTTGTTAACAGTTTACCCTAATTTTGGTAATAACACCAACGAACAACGTGAACCCACAATGTGAAAGCCAGTTCGAAACCTACATCGTGAAATTGTTGCCGCTATGTTTGTACTACGCTTTTAAATAGCCATATTAAATTTACAGAAGTCAAGACATTTGGAGATGTGTTTAAATTTTGTAAAAAATTAGTGTTGATTTATGATAAAAGACGCACCTCTTATGGGATAAAAGGTATGATTAGGCTATACTCAAGAGGACTAATGTTAATAGTAGAATAGAGGGAGTCGTATGAAAACAACGGTAGAACGAAAACTGCAATTTGCTTTTGGTATAGTTTTAGTATTTCTATTGCTAATTACCAGTATTGCTATATACTTTTTAAATGATAATAAACACACACTTGCGGAAATCGAAAAAAATACGGAACTAATGAACTTGTATAATGATATTTCCTTTCAAACAGTTCGTGCAAATGCTGCTATTCGAGGGTATATGTTATATGGTAAAGAAGATATGCTCAACAATCATCAGGAAATACGAGAAACATTACATAAATCTATTCAGCGTATTGAAGAACTCGAACATAAAAATACGGACTTTGAACAGTTTTTAAAGCAATTAGAAACATGGGAAAAGCCTATAGATGAACAAATTGTACCGCTTTTTCAAAGTGGTGAAAAACAGCAAGCCCAGCAGTTGGCATTACCGGTTTTAGGGAAAGGCTCTCTAAAGCTTGTTGAGTTTGGGAAAACGATGGCAACCGCTCAGCAGGACGAAATGCAGGCACGTATTGAGGCTACTAAGCAAAAGGGCGACAGAAGTGGCAAAGAGATTGCTGTACTAGCAATAGTCTCCTTACTTACAAGCATTATTATTGCGACGGTTTTTGGGCGAAGAGTAGCAAAAAATATTCAGCAAACAGTAGTAGAAATGGACAAATTCTCAACTGGCAATCTACAAACGCACCTGCAATTTAAAACAAAAGATGAGTTTGCCCAACTGGCAGCTTCATTTAATTCGATGTCAGAAAAGCTTCAACGTACGATGAAGCAAGTTGGTAATTCGGCTGAACAAGTAGCAGCAACATCCGAGCAGCTCACAGCGAGTAGTATGGAAGTGACACAGGCAACAGAAGTTGTCTCAGAATCGATTCAAGATATTGCACATGGTATTGAAGAGCAGGATACATTAACAGGTGATGTACGAAACTTATCCTCACACATTTTAAAAAAGATGGATGATATATCAACGAATATTGATCATGTAAACAGTGCAACTGTAGAAACTAAAAATATGACTAGCATAGGGCGTTCCTCAGTTCGTAATGTCATTGAACAGATGAATGACATTGCGAATAATTCAGAAGAGCTAAGTACCCGCGTTAAAGACTTAGATGAAAATACAGCAGCGATCGTCTCAGCAGTCAATGTTATTAAAAATATTGCTACCCAAACAAACCTATTGGCAATCAACGCCTCTATAGAAGCGGCGCGCAGTGGTGAGCATGGTAAGGGCTTTGCTGTAGTGGCAGAAGAGGTACGAAAGCTAGCAGATGAATCGAATCTAGCAGCGGTAGATATTGAAAAGGTTGTTTTGCAAATTACTGAAGATACAAGAATTATCGAGGAAGATATGATTAGTAGTAATGATTCTGTAATGGTAGGTCGTGAAAAAGTAGATGTGGCAAGAGATAATTTCATTCAAATTGACGATGCCATTAATGATGTGCAAGCTCAAACCGAATCAGTTACAAAGGCTATTCGAACAATCCATCAAGATATTGAAAAACTTGTAAAAGAAATTGACTACATTAGCGAAGTATCCATGAAATCGAGTAGCAATGTTCAAAGTGTTGCAGCATCCTCTGAGGAACAAAATGCGGCGATGGAAGAAGTAGCGGCTGCCTCAACACATTTGGCAAAAATGGCGATTGACTTACAAGAATCCATTCAGGCATTTAAGTACTAACACGAGAACCCCTATGATCATAAAAGTTGATTCATAGGGGTTCTATGTTTAGTGGATAGTGGCAGAGAGAGCTCGATTTATGTCGAGAAAATCAAAAAAATGAAATAAGGTCTTTGAATTTAAGTATTTTGTCCGATAAAAATAGAAGAAAGAAATTTAATCGATAGGAGAAGGGGAGGTTGTGTGCTGGGGATTCTTTGAATATAAAAGGAAACCACAAAATGAGACAAAACACATTTTAAGAACTAGGAAAGACAAAAGGAGAGCTGTTGCATGAAAAGATTATTTGGAAGCTTTAAAGGTAAGCTTTACACATTATTTGCTCTTATCTTACTAATACCAGTTATTTCTGTAGGAAGCTTATCGTATTTTTCAGCAAAAAATTCGATAAAAGAAGAAATACTTGCTAGTACGGATGAAAGTGTAGAAATTTTAAATACGTTAATTGATAAAACCATTAGTGAAAAAACAAATGACATCAATGTGTTTAGCGAAATAGATTCTTCTAAGTATGAACAGCAGGGGGCAGTGGTACAAACAAAATTTCAACAATACATAAAGCTACATCCGGATGTTCTGAGCATTTATCTTGGAACAAATGAGGGCGCATTATTTGTAGAGCCCAAATCGAATAGTACTGATTACAATCCTTTAGAAAGAGATTGGTATAAAGAGGCTACAGCTTTGAAGGGAGAAGTTTTAATTACAAATCCTTATAAAGATGTAGCGACTGGAGATATGGTTGTTACAGTTGCTCGTCAGGTACAAGATCAATCTGGGGTAGTGGCAATTGATATAAAATTGACAAACCTTCAAAAAATTTCGGACTCTATTAACATCGGAAAAAGTGGATATTCTTCTATTTTTGATGAAAACAAGAGTGTCATTTCACATCCAACCATAGAAGCGGGTACCGAATTAAACGAAAGCTTCCTCGACAAAATGTATGACAGCAAATCTGGTACGTATAATTATGTCTTTGACGGTGATGACCGTATTATGTTCTATACAACAAATGAACTGACAAACTGGAAAATCACAGGCACAATTTTTGCAAAGGAAATTGACGAATCAGCATCACCTATTTTGGAAAAAACGTTTCTCGTACTAATTGCTGCGATTGTAATCAGTTCGATTGTATTCTTTTTTGTTATGAAGGCAATTATAAGACCGATTAGATCACTAAAGGATAGTGCAGTAACTATTAGTAAAGGTGATTTAACAGAGAAAGTGGCAATCACTTCTCATGACGAGATTGGACAGCTAGGACAAGCCTTTAACGATATGCAAGACAGTTTAAGAACTCTTATTCAAAAAATTGAACAAAATGCTGAAGAGGTAGCATCGTCTGCAGAAGAGCTAACAGCCAATGCCACTCAAACGAGCATAGCGACAGAAAAGGTGGCCATTTCGATTCAAGATGTTGCGTCGAGCGCAGACACGCAAACAACGAGTGCCACTAAAAATGCAGAATCGTTACAGGAACTTTCTAAGGCTATTCTTCATATCGCGGAGATTTCTTCTACTGTGACGGATCTTTCACAGCATGCAACGCTACAAGCAAATGAAGGTGGACAGGCAGTCCAGGATACAAAAGATCAAATGCAGTCTATTCATATATCGGTGACCGATTCAAACATGAAAATTCAAACGCTACATGAACGCTCTAAGCAAATTACGTCCATTTTAGATGTGATTACAAGCATTGCAGATCAAACGAACTTACTTGCTCTCAATGCAGCGATTGAGGCAGCAAGAGCAGGGGAGCACGGAAAAGGCTTTGCAGTTGTTGCTGATGAAGTAAGAAAGCTAGCGGAGCAATCACAGGAATCTGCACAACAAATTTTCGAGCTAATCAATGGTATTCAATTAGAAACAGAACAATCGGTAAACATCATGGCAAAAGTTACAGAGGATGTTCAAAATGGACTACAAGTATCGGATGAAGCCATCACTAAATTCCAAATGATTAAAACGAGCATGGATAAAATTACTCCTAAAATGGAAGAGGTATCTTCTGCTTCTGAGCAGATGTCAGCAAGTGTACAAGAGGTGACTGCTGTTACGGAAGATTTGGCATTTTCAGCACAAGGAAATGCAACTGCCTCAGAGGATGTCGCAGCGTCTACAGAGGAACAATTAGCTTCGATGGAAGAGATTAATGCTTCTGCACAAGCGCTTGCGCATATGGCAGATGAGTTAAAACAGCTCATTAGTCAATTTAAATATTAATAGACATACGAAAAATGCCATTCCTCCTTTGAGGGGTGGCATTTTAGATTGTTGAAAAACTATTGTGTCAATGAGATTAAGATTACATTTTAAATAAAGTATGGCTCTTCGGCAAAACGAATGGGCGCTTTTTTAAGCGTTTATAATAGTAAGAGTTTGTTTTTCTGATAAAACAGGATTTTGTTTTGATAAATCTTAAAAGTGTTCATACAAAAATGAACTAAAGCAGCTTTAGCGATACTGTTTTGAGCTATAGGAAAATATTCGCAAAGATTTCCTTAAGTATTTTGATTTTCAACACTAATAAACGAGAATGGGACTTAACTAATTGATCGAAATGAAAAAGAGAAATCTAATAGCATCGATTTCTCTTTTTTCTTGATTAACCAAGTCATTCTATTTTTTTATCTTATTTAATAAGGGGTGTATATTTCCGGAGATTTAATGGCACCAATAAAGCCTATTTCGTTTTCAACCTTTTATTAACCACGAACAGGAACACGGACAGAAAATCGAATGTGACAAAAATTAGCCTTTAAGAATCCAAAAACAGGCTCTACATTGATTTTTCGTTGTCGATAGATGGTACCTGGTTTTTCTTGTGAAATCTCTCTTCCCACTTTTCTGAAAGCAACACGGTTTTATCTGTGCGAAAGCAACAATTATGCCAATGGTAAATCAAAAAAATGAAAAAAAGGGTTTGAAATGAAGTATTTCGTCCGATAAAAGCCTTGGGTGAAATTTCATCGATAAAAGAAACACAAAAATATATATCTTAATAATTTTGAAGAAAAAGGAGAACTGTTGCATGAAAAAATTATTTAAAAGTTTTAAGGGTAAGCTCTACACGTTATTTGCTCTTATCTTATTAGTCCCAGTTATTTCTGTAGGAAGCTTATCATATCTTTCAGCAAAAAATTCGATAAAAGAAGAAATACTTTTTAGTGCGGATGAAAGTGTTAAAATTTTGAATACGTTAATTGATAGTGCTATTAGCACAAAAATGAATGAAATCATTACTTTTAGTGAGGAAATAAATTCTTCAAAGTACGGACAGAAGGAAACTACAATACTACCAAATTTTCAAGAATATATGAAGTTGAGTCCAGATGTTTTAAGCATTTATGTAGGAACAAATGACGGAACATTTATTCAAGAACCAAAAATAAATGGTGCGGATTATAATCCCTTGGAAAGGGATTGGTATAAAGAGGCTAAGGCGTTAAAAGGTGAGACTTTAATTACAAGTCCATACATAGATGCAGGGACTGGAGAAATGGTCGTAACAGTTGCTCGTCAGCTAAAAGATCAATCTGGTGTAGTGGCAATTGATATAAAATTGACAGACATTCAAAAACTTTCGGACTCTATAAAAATAGGGAAAAATGGATATCCTTCTATTTTTGGTGAGAATAATTTGGTCATTTCACATCCGACTTTAGAACCGGGTGGCGAATTAAAGGAAAGCTTCCTTGACAAAATATACGACGACAAATCGGGAACGTTTGAATATGTCTTTGACGGTGATGACCGTATTATGTTCTATACAACAAATGAACTGACAAACTGGAAAATTACCGGCACAATTTTTGCAAAGGAAATTGACCAATCAGCATCACCTATTTTGAAAAAAACGTTTCTCGTACTAATTGCTGCGATTGTAATCAGTTCGATTGTATTCTTTTTTGTCATGAAGGCAATTATAAGACCAATTAGATCACTAAAGGATAGTGCAGTAACTATTAGTAAAGGTGATTTAACAGAGAAGGTGATAATCACTTCTCATGACGAGATTGGGCAGCTAGGACAAGCCTTTAACGATATGCAAGACAGTTTAAGAACTCTTATTCAAAAAATTGAACAAAATGCTGAAGAGGTAGCATCGTCTGCAGAAGAGCTAACAGCCAATGCTAATCAAACGAGCATTGCTACAGAAAAGGTGGCCATTTCGATTCAAGATGTTGCGTCGAGCGCAGACACGCAAACGACGAGTGCCACTAAGAATGCAGAATCGTTACAGGAACTTTCTAAGGCTATTCTTCATATCGCGGAGATCTCTTCTACTGTGACAGATCTTTCACAGCATGCAACGCTACAGGCAGACGAAGGTGGCAAGGCAGTTCGAGATACAAAAGATCAAATGCAATCTATTCATGTATCGGTGACCGATTCCAACACGAAAATTCAATCACTACATGAACGCTCTCAGCAAATTACATCTATTTTAGATGTGATTACAAGCATTGCAGATCAAACGAACTTACTTGCTCTCAATGCAGCGATTGAGGCAGCAAGAGCAGGGGAGCACGGAAAAGGCTTTGCAGTTGTTGCTGATGAAGTTAGAAAGTTGGCGGAGCAATCACAGACATCTGCACAACAAATTTTCGAGTTAATCCATGGCATCCAGTTAGAAACAGAACAATCCGTAAACATCATGGCAAAAGTTACAGAGGATGTTCAAAATGGTCTACATGTATCGGATGAAGCTATCACGAAGTTCCAAGTGATTATGTCAAGTATGGATGCGATTACTCCTAAAATGGAAGAGGTATCTTCTGCCTCTGAACAAATGTCAGCAAGTGTACAAGAGGTGACTGCTGTTACGGAAGATTTGGCATTCTCAGCACAAGGAAATGCAACTGCCTCAGAGGATGTGGCAGCGTCTACAGAGGAACAATTAGCTTCGATGGAAGAAATTAATGCTTCTGCACAAGCGCTTGCGCATATGGCAGATGAGTTAAAACAGCTCATTAGTCAATTTAAATATTAATTATAAATATAAAAAAACGCCATTCCGTTTGAGGAATGGCGTTTTCGAATAATTATCGATCTTCTTCCCAGCAATCAGTATTTTTCAATGTTGGGATTGATTTTGCATAAAATACAGGATTTTTGCCTGCATTACGTTGCATTGTAAAGTCGTCTAACACTTTGAAGGCAATTTTACCAAGTAACAGGATAATCGTAATATTGATGATAGCCATTAGTCCCATGAATAGGTCTGCTAAATTCCAAACAAGATCTACTTGCGCAAGAGAACCAAACATAACCATAGCAAGAACTAAAATACGGTAGCCAAACATCCAACCTTTATGAGCATTCATAAATTCAATATTAGATTCACCGTAATAGTAATTTCCGACAATAGAACTAAATGCAAAGAAAATAATCGCAATAGCGATAAAGTAAGGAGCCCATCCACCTACATGTACAGCTAAGGAATTTTGTGTAAGAATAATTCCATTACTTTCACCAGTATTATATAGACCCGCTAAAATAATGATAAACGCTGTTGCAGAACAAATCATAATTGTATCAAAAAATACACCTAAGCTTTGCACTAATCCTTGCTTTGCAGGGTGTGATGTATTAGCTGTAGCTGCGGCATTAGGAACACTACCCATACCGGCTTCATTAGAAAATAAGCCACGGCGTACACCTTGCATAATGGCAGCACCAATCGCACCACCAGCAGCTTCCTGAAGACCAAACGCTTCTGTGAAAATCAGTTTGAAAACGGCAGGTATTTCAGTCAGATTCGTAACAATAACAAATAGGGCTACAGCTAAATAGAAAACCGCCATCACGGGTACAAGTACTTGCGTAACTTTTACAATTCTATGTACGCCACCAAAAATAATCATGGCTGTTAACACAACTAATATAATACCAATGATATAAGGCTTAATATTAAATGCCTCACCTACAGAAGTTGCAATCGTATTCGATTGTACCGCATTAAAAATAAAGCCAAAGCTTAACGTTAAAAGAATTCCAAAAATAACCCCTAATTTACGTTGACCTAACGCTTTTTCCATATAATATGCTGGTCCACCACGGAACGTATCGCCATCCTTTACTTTGTACACCTGTGCAAGCGTACTTTCAATAAAGGCAGTCGCCATTCCTAAGATGGCAATAATCCACATCCAAAAAACTGCTCCAGGTCCACCTACACCGATTGCTAATGCAACACCTGTAATATTCCCAGTACCTACACGTGAGGCTGCGCTAATCGTAAAGGCTTGGAACGGAGAAACACCTGAATCTCCCTCTCTTTTCTCCACTATTAAACGAAACATTTCAGGGAAAAGTCGAATTTGGACAAATTTTGTGCCAAATGAAAAATACAATCCAGCAACTAATAACAATGTAATAATGCAATATGTCCATAAAATATTATTAGTATCACCTACAATATTCGTTAACCATTCCATTTGCTTTCCTCCAATCTCAATACGCTTTAGTCTACACTGTTTTTTTGCAATATATCCACTTTTTGAAAATACAGAATTATATTAATTTTTTGCGTGTTGTAATGTTTTTACAATATTTGATACGTCTAGTCCGAGATGTTATAAGTAATGGATTATTTTGTCGAAATTATACCGGATAAAAATGATTAAATGAAACGAAAGAAAAGTGCATGTTGTATAAAAAAGGAGGTACGGTATCGTGTTTTACTTTCTTTTGTATTGGCATTTTTCGTTATGATTATGTTATTGATCATATTTGAGGGGAATATCACTTTTTTGTTTCCTATGTTTCCATCATTAGATATTTACTCTTCTTAAAATGAAAAGCGGAAGAAATGGAGGAAGGGGATTACAAATGGTAAAGTTTTTGAAAATTCCTTTATTTGCTGTAGCTTTTTAGTATAATAATAAAATCATTGTATAATTAACCAGAGTTTGGTATGTAATTTATTGAAACCAAGTCGATTAGAATGAAGACTGACGCCCGCAAAAAAAGGCGTTAGTCGGAGCGGAAATCAACATGATGTAATGTGTATTCAGTCAAATTAAAGGGGGAATTCGTATGAAAACTATTGGCATGATTGGTGGTATGAGCTGGGAGTCTTCTGCTGAGTATTACCGTCTTATGAATCAAGAGGTAAAGACACAATTAGGAGGCTTACATTCAGCCAAATGTATTTTGTATAGTGTAGATTTTCAAGAAATTGAGCTTTATCAAGCTGAGGGAGATTGGGAGAAGGCTGGACAAGTGCTGGGAGAAGCAGCACAATCTTTAGAGAGTGCAGGGGCAGATTTTATTATCATTTGTACAAATACAATGCACAAAGTTATAGATATCGTTGCCGCAAAGATCCAGATACCGATTTTACATATAGCTGATGCGACAGCAAATCAAATAGAAAAAGCTAGTTTACAGAAAGTTGCCCTTCTTGGGACAAAGTACACGATGGAACAAGATTTCTATAAAGCTAGAGTAGAGGGATTTGACATTGAAGTGATTGTTCCACTTGCTGACGAGCGTACTGAGGTCAATCGTATCATTTATGAAGAATTATGTTTGGGCCAAATTGAACAAACATCGAAGGAATATTATTTACAGGTGATTGAAAACCTTGTGCAGTCGGGAGCACAAGGAATTATATTAGGCTGTACAGAGATAGGATTACTAATTAAACAGGGAGATCTGAACGTGCCTGTTTTTGATACAACAATTCTTCATGCAAAGGCTGCAGTAAATATGGCGATTCATAAGGGGAAGTAATATGAAAGTACGAGAGATGGGAATCGTTATTGGAACAATATCCACTGGTGAGAAAAATTGTATTACCGATGTAGCTGACGTGCATGTAGGTCATGTAACGCTCGATGAGAAATTGAATCAAGACGGCGCTTATGCCTGTACAGGGGTAACAGCGATTTTACCGCATGGTGGCAATTTATTTCAGCAAAAAGTTACTGCTGCAAGCTATGTGATAAATGGTTTTGGGAAAACGACAGGGCTCGTTCAAGTGAATGAACTAGGAGTAATTGAATCACCAATTATGCTAACGAATACATTTGGCGTTCCAGCTGTAACACAAGGAACGTTACAATTTATGCTAGATTCGAATAGTGAAATAGGTTATTCAACAGGAACAATTAATATCGTAGTTGGGGAATGTAACGATAGCTATTTAAACTCTATTCGAGAATGTCCTATCACACCGGAACATGCTGTGGAAGCAATCCGCAACGCATCAAATGTAACAGCAGAGGAAGGGGCAGTTGGTGCAGGAAAAGGAATGATGTGCTTTGGCTATAAAGGTGGGATTGGCTCATCTTCCCGAATTGTGACGCATGAGTCAACGAACTACACGGTAGGATGTATGGTCCTTAGTAATTTCGGGCAAAGCTCAGAGTTTCAAGCACATCGATATAATGCTTCGAACTGTCAAAGTGAATCGACATTATCTCAGACTGATGGCTCAATTATCATCGTACTTGCCACGGATGCGCCGCTTAGTAGTCGTCAACTGACACGTGTCATTAAACGCTGTGGTATTGGATTAGGACGTACAGGCAGTCATTTTTCACATGGTAGTGGAGATATAGTTATTGGCTTTACAACAGCCCATCATATCGCTCATCTATCAGATCAGCTAGTCGAGACACGTACACAACTACGTGAGGATCATCCTATCATGAATCAATTATTTGCAGCTGCTGCAGAAGCAACAGAGGAAGCCATTTTAAATTCATTATCACAGGCACAAACTACTGTTGGCCGAAATGGACATAAAGTTGAAGCTATCGATTTTAGCTCTATAAATAGACATGAACCTCTTTAGTTTTAGTGCTCGAAATATTAATAAAAATACTATATAGTTGGCCTATTTAGTAACTTCGAAATAATTATGAGAGTTAACCTCCATTTTGACTATTATCAAAATGGAGGTTTTTTTACTAATTACAAGTGCTATATAAGTTGATTGGAGAGAAGCGAAGCGGCTTATCGAACGCCCCCAGGAAGCTTTGCTCTGTGCGAAAGCGAAGCGTCAACACCAAAGCGCCCAGTTGGAACGGAAATCAACTACTCGTTATGGTGAGGAAACTTAGAGAAGGCTTAAATCGGTCAATTTTTATTATATTTCGGTAATCTTCTACCCTATCCACGAATAAAATTCCTAAATAGGTGAAAATACATCGCCTTTCGACTGCTTGCACCAATGATTTGGCGCATCTTGTTAAAAAAACAGAGAATAGCAATTACTCTGGAAGATTTCTTTTTTTATCTAGTCAATAAATTTAAGGTATGATACATTCGATAAAACTGAATTATCTAAAAATTTTATCAAAACCTGAAATCGGAGGTGTGAACTATACATGACCCCATCTTTCAACCCATTGAGGTAAATAAAACTTCAATGGGGGAATCTACTCCAGCAATTTGTGAAAATGGCGAGCCATTCATTCAAATCGGGGAAGAACATTCGAGGATTTTTGTTAACCCAATTTACTATCAACAAAAAATACCAAACAGTTTACAAGCAATTTATTTACGTCAAGGTGTCTATGAGCGATTAACACAAGCGCTGTTATTTTTACCTAAAACTTTTAGTCTTATTTTATATGATGGCTATCGTCCATTCCAAGTGCAGCAATTTTTGTTTGTGAATTTTTCAAAGCAAATAGCACAGCTTTATCCCCATTTTACTGAGCAAGAGGTTGTAAGAGAAACGCGTAAGTATGTTGCGTTTCCTAGCATTGATCAAGCTCATCTTGCCCCACATTTAACAGGTGGAGCAATTGATCTGACACTAGGAGATCTAGAAGGTAATGCTTTAAATTTAGGTTCAGCATTTGATGAAATCAGTGAAAAGTCTGCGACACGCTATTTTGAACAACATCCAGAGGAAGATTGGGAAGCCTGTGTACATCGACGTCTTCTATATAACTGTATGACGATAGTTGGCTTTACGAATTATTCAGAGGAATGGTGGCATTACGATTTTAATAATGTTTCATGGGCAAGACGTGTAGGTGCGCTAGAAGCTAGTTATGGGGCTGTGGAAGCAATGATCCAAGACAATAATGTAAAGGAGTTTCGATTTCTATGAAGGTCTATATTAGTGCAGATATTGAGGGAATTACAGGCACAACAGCTTGGAGTGAGACGGAGCTAAACGCGCCAGATTATCAGTTTTTCCAAAAGCAAATGACAAAGGAAGTAGAAGCCGCTATAGAGGGGGCTATTCGTGGTGGAGCAACCGAAATTTTATTAAAGGATGCCCATGATTCAGCACGTAATCTAGATATTTCTAATTTACCAGTAAATTGCAAGATTATTCGAGGTTGGACGTATGACCCGATGTGTATGGTCGCGGGACTTGATAAGAGCTTTGATCGAGCGATTTTTATTGGTTACCACAGTAAAGGGGGAAGTGCGCGTAATCCTTTGGCACATACGCTTTGTGTTTTTGCGGATGTGAAAATTAATGGGGAGTATGCAAGTGAATTTTTAATTAATACGTACGCGGCTGCTTTACATGGTGTTCCTGTTTCATTTGTTAGTGGAGATGTGGGGTTAACAGAGGAAATTCAATCAATCAATGATCATATCCTCACATTTGCTACAAAAGAAGGGATCGGAAATGCGACTATTAGTGTCAGCCCACAGTTGACGATTAAAGAAACGAAACGACTTGTTGAGGACTCAATGAAAGTTCCTCGGGAAGATTTGCAAGTTCCATTACCGGAGCGCTTTGTAGTGGAAATCATTTATCGTGATCATACGCGTGCATATCGAAACTCGTTCTATCCCAATGCTACATTTAAACCACATAATACAGTGGAATTCGTAACGGATAATTTTTATGAGGTGCTTCGAATATTACAATTCTTAACATAAGCAATGAAAAGGTAGGTGAATGGATGAAAATAAAAAATATTATCGTAGGGAAAGTAGAAGCACCGCTTATAACACCGTTTAAAACAGCTTTAAGAACAGTGCATAGCATTCACAATATTGCCGTCTATGTTCACACTGATGATGGGCAAATAGGTATCGGTGAAGCGGCACCGACTGCAGCCATTACTGGTGAAACACTAGGGTCCATTTCGCACGCTATAGAAGATTATATCAAGCCAGCCATTATCGGGATGGATATTGAAGAATTGTCATCAATCATGGAGCGAATCGACAGCAGTATTTATCAAAACACCAGTGCGAAAGCCGCCGTAGATATGGCGGTTTATGATTTATTGGCGAAACACTATCAAACACCTCTGTATAAATTACTAGGGGGCTATCGGAAAGAATTAATTACAGATATTACGATAAGTGTAAATGATTCTGAAGAAATGGTGAAGGATAGTATAGCCGCTGTTCAACGAGGTTTTCAAATTTTAAAAATCAAGGTGGGGAAAGATCCAGCAGGTGATGTAGAGCGAGTTGTTGCAATTCGAGATGCAGTTGGACACGCCATAACATTACGGGTGGACGCGAATCAGGGCTGGACACCAAAGCAGGCTGTACAAATTATTGGCGCACTTGAAGATGCAGGTACGAATGTTGAATTAGTTGAGCAGCCTGTTCATAGCCATGATCTAGTGGGAATGCAATTCGTGACGGCTAATACAATGACAAATATTTTGGCGGATGAAAGTGTTTTCTCTGCAAAAGATGCCTATACAATTATTGAAAAGCGAGCTGCAGATTTGATTAATATTAAGCTCATGAAAACAGGAGGTATTTATCAAGCACAGAAAATTTGCCACATTGCGGAGGCAAACGACATACAATGCATGATTGGCTGTATGTTAGAGACAAAAATTAGCGTAAGTGCTGCTGCACATTTTGCCGCATCACAGAAAAATATCACGATGGTAGATTTAGATGGACCGAGTTTATGTGTGAAAGATCCTATTGCTGGGGGTCCAAAATTTGAAAATGATCGAATTAGGATGACAGATGCGGTTGGGGTAGGATTTTCAATGTAGCTCAGTGGAAGTGTTTCATCCTCCACTGATGAACAAAACGGGCTTTTACGGGTAGTTAATCTCCCCGCTTATATATCTTGAAGTGGGAGTCTTGTACTGAACGCTTTCGCTTACAGTACATATAAATCTCTACCCGTTTATGCGAGATAAAAAGATTGCTAGGGGGATGCTTATTATGAAAAGATATTGGATGCTTTTCGCGTGTCTAGTTGTAATGCTTTGTGCAGCCTGTAGTGACGATTCATCAAGTGAAAAAAAATCAGAATATCGGGTTGTTTATTCGGGGGAAATAAAAACGCTAAATTACTTAAAAACTTCTGAAACGAATGAGTTTGCTGTTGCAGCGAACTTAGTTGATGGATTAATTGAGTATGATAATTATGGTGTTGTGCAACCGGGCTTAGCGAAAGAATGGTCATCAAATGAAGATGCTACTGTTTGGACGTTCAAGCTTCGTGACGATGCAAAATGGGTTACACATGACGGTAAAGAGTATGCGGATGTTGTTGCTCAAGATTTCGTAGATGGCTTACTTTATGTACTTGATGCAAAAAATGAATCATCGACAGCTTGGATTGCGACGGTCGTGAAAAATGGGGAAGCCTTCTATAACGGTGATATGACTGACTTTACGAAGGTAGGCATTAAGGCGGTAGATAAGCAGACAGTGGAATATACTTTAGAAACGCCTACACCTTATTTCCTGTCGATGTTGAACTACGTCTGCTTCTTCCCAGTTAACGGGAAGTTTATAGAAGAAAAAGGTGATAGTTTTGGAACAACTCGTGAAAATTTCCTATATAACGGATCCTTTATTTTAGATAAATTTGAACCTCAAAATGAGCGTGTACTTGTGAAAAATGATACGTATTGGGATAAAGACGATGTACTGATTGATCGTATTCGCTATAAATACAATAAAGAAGCGGCTACAGTAGCACCAGAATTATTTTTACGAGGAGAAATCGATTCAGCGAGTATTCCAACTTCTATTATTGATGAGTGGTTTAAAGACGAAAAGAAAAAAACACAAATCCGTCAAACACAAAATAACTTCTATACGTACTTCTTTGCATTAAACTTCAATCCACAGTTTGATGCAGAATACGAGCCTGAAAATTGGAAGAAAGCGGTCAATAATAAAGATTTCCGAAAATCATTGTTCCATGCGCTTGACCGCGAATCTGCGATGCTTACGTTAGAACCTTATAATCCTAAAGATTTACTGAGCAACACAATTACACCTAAAAACTTTGTCAACGTAGAGGGAGTTGACTATACACAATTAAAACCATTAGCTAATCTTACGAACACCGATTCCTTTAATAAGGAAAAAGCATTAGAGTACAAGGAAAAAGCGAAAAAAGCGCTAGAAGGGAAAGTAACTTTCCCGGTAAAAGTGTTAATGCCTTATAACGCTGGTAGTCCAGATTGGGCAAATCGTTCACAAGTCGTTGAGCAGCAGATTGAAAAATTATTAGGTACTGATTATGTAGACGTTATTGTAGAGGCCGGACCATCAACAGGCTTTTTAGCGGAGGTTCGTAAACCTGGTAAATTTGCATTCCTTGAAGCTAACTGGGGTCCAGACTATGCCGATCCATCAACGTATACGGATCCATTCACTGCAGACGGTACTTATAATAAACCGGAGCTAGCTGAAGGTTATACAGAAGCAAACGGAAAAACAAAATATCAAAACTTAGTAGACGAAGCAAAAGAGACAATCGATACAGCAAAACGTTACGAGTTGTTTGCGAAAGCGGAAGCGTTCTTAATTGATGAGGCATTTGTCATTCCTTATTCAGTAGGAGGTAGTGGCTATGTTGCTTCTAAATTAAATCCATTTGAGGCTCAATACTCCCCATTTGGTGTGACGGCCGAGAAATTTAAAGGTCAGCGAGTTTTAGAAAAACCAATGAGTAACGAGGAGTTTAAAGAAGCTTTAGTGAAGTGGGAGCAAGAACGGGCGGATGCGTTAGCTAACGCATCGAAATAATTGAAAATTCAATCATTTAAAACCCTATCCCGATAATTGTTAGTTGTATCAATCGATTATTAGGGTAGTTAATGTTGAAAAAACGTGATGGCTCCATTCAAGATAAATATTCAAAAGTAGTGAGTATTGATGAAGGAGATACCGAAATAGAAAAGTCGGGATCTCCTTTAGTCTTTCTGAAAAAGGAGGTTGAAGTGATGCTGGGGTATATAGGTAAACGTTTATTACAATCAGTGTTAACACTGTTTATTATTATTACGATTGTTTTTTCATTACTACGTTTAATGCCTGAAGAAGGTTATTTAGGTGCAGCAGCAGATAAGATGTCACCTGCTCAACAAGAGATCTATATAACGAATTTAGGTTTACGGGACCCATTACTTGTACAATTGGGGAACTTTTACACGAATCTATTTCAAGGTGATTTAGGTAAATCCGTTACATACCGGACAGATGTACCTGTCGTCACGATTATTGCAGATAAGATCATGTATTCCTTGCTATTCGGTTTAGGTGCGGTTGCACTATCACTTTTAGTAGGGGTTCCGCTCGGAATATTGATGGCCCAGATGAAGGGACGCTGGCTTGACCGTTTGGGAACTGGCTACATTGTCATTGTTGTAGCGGTGCCAGCTGCCGTTTATTATTTAGTCATTCAAATGTATATTACAGAAATTTTACATTTGCCAATGCTTTTTGATGAATATCAGCCCATTACTTGGATCTTACCACTTACTTCAATGGCACTAGCGCCGACTGCTTCCTATGCGATGTGGATGCGACGTTATATGGTGGATGAACTAAACAAGGATTATATTAAGCTAGCAAAGGCGAAAGGTGTTAAAGAACGTACATTAATGTTTAAACATGTACTACGAAATGCCTTTATTCCGATGGCACAATATTTACCTGCAACCATTCTTTTTACGATTACAGGCTCTATCTATATTGAATCCTTATATTCCATTCCTGGGATGGGGGGCTTACTCGTAGATGCTATACAGCGACAAGATAATACGATTGTACAAGGCTTAGTACTAGTTTTCTCTTCACTTGGAATTATCGGGCTCATTTTAGGGGATATTGCAATGGCCCTTGTTGATCCACGGATTAAATTAGGGAAAGGGGAGAGTGTACGCTAATGGGAATGTATTCAGAAGAAATAAATAATATTTCTAACAAATCACGTGAAACATTGTTCGAGTTTGCGGAAGTTGATGAACGTCAAGCTGAAGAAACAGCGTACTCTAATTACTCTTATTGGCGTTCAACTTGGAAATCCTTTTTGAAAAACCGCATCGCTGTTTTTTTATTAGTTGGCGTGCTTCTTATCGTAACCTTTACTATTTTACAGCCGTATTTACCAGCGCAAAAATCACCGACTGAAATATATCTTGATGAGCAAACAGGTCTCCAAGCACGTAATATTGCGCCAGGCGCTGAATTTTGGTTTGGAACAAACTCCATTGGGCAGGATTTATGGTCACGTATTTGGGCAGGGACAAGGACCTCTCTATTTATTGGCTGTGTCGTTGCTTTAGTAGAGGCTATCGTAGGTATTACGATTGGTACGCTTTGGGGCTTTTCGCGTAAATTAGAGCTACCTATCACGCAACTTTACAACGTCGTTGATAATATACCGACGACTATCGTACTTATTTTAATGTCCTATATTTTGCGGCCGAGTATTTCAACCATCATTATTGCTATGTGTATTACTGGCTGGGTAGAGATGGCGAGGTTTATACGCAATCAAATTGTTATTTTACGAGATCGTGAATATAACTTAGCCTCAAAATGTTTAGGAACACCAGATTACCGAATTATAATAAAAAATCTATTACCCTATCTTATTTCTGTCATTATGCTACGAATGAGTTTAGCTATTCCATTTGCAATAGGCTCGGAAGTTTTTTTAACATACATCGGATTAGGGCTACCGATTAGTGAGCCGTCTTTAGGAAATTTAATCAATGAAGGCCGAGTGCTCATGATGTCTCCAGAATTAAGATATCAGCTCATTTTTCCAAGTATTGTATTAAGTATCATTACGATTGCATTTTATATTATAGGGAATTCATTTGCAGATGCAGCAGATCCGAAAAATCACGTATAAAGGGGGATGTTGGAAGTGACACAAACTAAATCACCTATTTTAACCATTCAAAACCTTGTCATTAAATTTACACTTCGTGGCAGAGTGCTAACGGCTATTCGTAATATTTCCCTTGATTTATACAAAGGTGAAAGCCTTGCAATCGTTGGCGAATCAGGTTCGGGAAAATCCGTTCTCATGAAATCAATCATGGGCTTGCTTGATAAAAATGGACATATTGATCAGGGGCATATCTTCTACAATAATCAGGATTTAGCACAGTTTAGAACCGAGCGGGAATGGCTAAGCATTCGTGGAAAAGAAGTGGCAATGGTGACACAAGATCCAATGACATCATTAAATCCACTTAAAACGATCGGTAAGCAAATTGAGGAATGCGTCCATTTACATCAAAGCTTAAAGGGTAAAGCCGCATACGAAGAAACTTTAAAATTGTTAAAAGATGTTGGCATTCACGATGTGGAAAAGCGCTATAAGCAATATCCTCACGAGTTTTCCGGAGGCATGCGTCAACGAATTGTGATAGCGATTGCGCTAGCATGTAAGCCCAAAATATTAATTTGTGATGAGCCAACAACTGCGTTAGATGTAACAATCCAAGCACAAATTTTACAGCTCCTAAAAAATCTCCAACAAAAATATGGACTAACAACCGTTTATATAACCCATGATTTAGGCGTTGTCGCGAAGGTTGCCGACCGTATTGCAGTAATGTACGCGGGTGATATTATCGAGGTGGGCAAGACACATGAAATTTTCTTTAATGGCAAGCACCCTTATACTTGGGCACTCATTTCATCATTGCCACAACTAGGATCAAAAGGGCAGCAGCTTTATTCCATCAAAGGTACTCCTCCGAATCTTTTTCAAGAAATTAAAGGAGATGCCTTTGCACCTCGCAATCAATATGCGTTAAAGATTGATTTTGTGGAACGTCCTCCATTTTTTCAGGTGAGTGACACACATTATGCACGTACATGGCTATTGGATCCACTTGCTCCGAAAGTAGAGCCACCTGAAGCATTACAAGCCTTTTTCGCTGAAGGGAGACGATACGCCCATGAGTCATAAAGAAGTGTTAGTTGAAGTGAAAAATTTAAAGGTCGTTTTTGGTAAAGGCAAAAATAAATTTATAGCTATTGATGATGTCAGCTTCGATATTTTTAAAGGTGAAACGTTCGGTTTAGTAGGTGAATCGGGCTCAGGAAAAACAACAATCGGCCGAGCTATTATGCGGATCAATGAAGTCACTGAAGGACAAATACTGTATCACGGTAAGAAACTAAATGGCAAAATATCAAAAGAGTGGGATCGAGAAATTACACAGAAAATCCAAATGATTTTTCAAGATCCTATGGCATCGCTAAATGAACGAGCAAAGGTAGACTATATTATTTCCGAGGGACTCATTAATTCAAAAAACGTCAAACATGAAGCCAATCGTCAACAGAAGGTACGCAATGCATTATTAAATGTTGGATTATTACCGGAGTTTTCTAGTCGTTTTCCACATGAATTTTCAGGAGGGCAGCGTCAGCGCATCGGTATTGCACGTGCACTAGTAATGGAGCCAGAGTTTATTATTGCAGACGAACCAATTTCAGCATTAGATGTATCTATTCGTGCCCAAGTATTAAATTTACTAGCAAACTTACAGCAGCAAAATGATTTAACTTATTTATTCATTGCGCATGACTTATCGGTAGTCCGTTTTATTACAGACCGAACTGCTGTAATTTATAAAGGTAAAATTGTTGAGCTAGCTGAGACAGAAAAGCTGTTTTCTAATCCGGTTCATCCTTATACAAGGGCGTTATTATCGGCAGTACCTGAGCCAAACCCTTATAAGGAGCGTGATAAAGTCGTAGAAATCTATGATCCATCACAGCACCGCTATGACATTCAGCCACCGTCATTTTTCGAAATAGAGGAAGGTCATTTTGTATTGGCCAATGAAGAGGAATTGGATAGATACCGAACTTCACTAAAGATGGAGGTAAGCAAATGATTCGTCCAAAGGCATTGAAAAAAGGCGACACTATTGGATTGATAAGTGCTTCAGGTGCAACCCCACCAGAAAAATTTCTCCCCGCAGTTAAAAGTATTGAAAAACTAGGTTTTAAGGTAGTTGCTGGGGAAACATGTAGTGCAAGGCATGGCTACTTAGCAGGCTCTGATGAGCTAAGAGCCTCTGAAGTTAATCAAATGTTTAGAGATCCAAATATTGATGGCATCTTCTGCATACGTGGAGGTTACGGAGCGATGAAGATTTTACCGCTTCTGGATTTCGATATGATCAAGGCAAATCCAAAAGTATTTGCTGGCTATAGCGATGTGACAGCATTACATATCGCTTTTAACCAAACATGTGGCTTTGTTACCTATCATACACCAATGCCCTCCACAGAATTTATTCGGCCAGAGATGGATCCATATACATGGAATTCCTTTATCGAAAGTGTGACAGCAACAGAACGAACTGACTACTGTCTTGAAAATCCACCTGGACGTACAATGACAACGCTTGTAGATGGAAAAGCGACAGGACAGCTTATTGGTGGGAACTTAACATTAGTTACCGCATCTCTTGGAACACCTTATGAAATTGATACAAAGGGCAAAATATTATTTTTAGAGGATGTAGACGAGAGTGAGCAACGTGTTGACCGGATGCTTACGCAACTAAAACTAGCAGGCAAACTAGATAAGGTGGCAGGTATCTTACTAGGAGCTTGGACAAATTGTGGTCCTGAAAATCCAAAACATCCAGAGCATAGCCTATCCCTACAAACAATTTTCCAAGAAATTTTAGGTCCATTCCATAAACCTATCATTAAGGACATTACTTGTGGTCACATTTTACCGACTATGTCGCTGCCACTAGGTCGTACGATCACGATAGATACGGAGAATCAGATGATAAAAGTGGTAGTGTAGGTGAAATATGAAGCAAACGATAACGGAGATTCTTCAAAATGCTCCCTATAAAGTGCATATGTTTGTGAAAGATTGTAAGACTGAGCAATTTTTTATAAGTGAAAAGCTAGAAGACACGTTTTCTAGTGCTAGCTTAATAAAGGTGCCTATACTGCTTGCTGTTTTGAACTATTTAGAAAGTAACAACCAATCTTTAGAGCAAGAGATTGAGATAGTGCCAGAAGAGTGGGTTGATTTTAGTGTTATTAGTGAGCAGCGTCTAGAGCAAAGTACCATCTATGAGCTTTTAGTATGGATGATTATTACGAGTGATAATACAGCAACAAATGTATTAATCGATTTTCTAGGGATGGACGCACTCAATCATTATTTTCATCAAATAGGGCTTAAGCAAACAACCATTCAACGGAAGATGATGGATTTTGAAAAGCTTGCAAAAGGCTGTGACAATACAACGTCCGCAAGTGATATGGCACTATTATTTTCACGAATTTATCGTAAGGACTTGTTATCATCAGCATTTAGTGAGCTAACAATCGATATTTTAAGTCGCCAACGAATACACGAATCATTAAGTCGTTATTTAGTAGATGATGTGAAACTTGCTCATAAAACAGGTGGTCTTCAAACAGTAGATCATGATGCTGGGATTGTGTACAGCACCTCTGGAGATTATCTCATTGGTGTTTTCGTAACAGAGGTTACGAATAATGATCATGCGAGGCAGCTAATCGGTCGTATTTCCAAAGTTGTTTACGAATACTTGGTGAAGCGGAAGGAGCGGATAGAATGAATGCCATTGTGAAATCCATGATCGCAAATTTACACGCAAAGCCAGATGAAGCCTCAGAATTAGTAGATGAGGTACTATATGGAATGACGGTAGAAATTATGGAAGACATAGATGAGAACTGGGCACGCATACTAACCGATTATCGCTATGAAGGTTATTGCCAAAAGGCTAATTTAATAGTTGATAAAACAAAAACAGATACTTGGCGAAAAGAAGCAAACCATTTTATTAACCAAAGCTTCGCCGATGTTTTGCACCAGCCTCGAATTCAAAGTGCGAAAATGATAACACTTGTTAAAGGTTCATTTATCTGTTCGATTACTAAAAACGAGTTAGATACTCAGTGGGCAGCAGTGCAATTAGCGTCGGGAGAGACTGGTTATGTACGTAGGCAATGGCTACAAGAAAAAATTCCAGAAAACAGCTTATCAGAGCAACAAATACGAGAAAATGTGGTCCAAACAGCGCTTAGCTATTTAGCAGCACCTTATCGCTGGGGGGGGAAATCGCCACTCGGTATTGATTGCTCAGGTTTATGTTCAATGGCGTATATGCTAAGTGGTGTATTGATTTACCGAGATGCTAAAATTGTCGAAGGGTTTCCGATAAAACAAATAGCTGTCGAGCTCCTACAAAAGGGTGATTTATTATACTTCCCAGATCATATTGCGCTCTATATAGGCGATGATTTCTATGTCCATTCATCACTTGGTGGAAATGAAGTAAATATTAATAGTCTGAATGAATTACACCCGCTCTATCGAAAAGATTTAGCAACAACAATAATAGCGGTAGGGAGTCTATTTTAAGCTTTAATGTTATTTGCAGAATATAGAAGTTTATGTTAAATTAAACCTACTATTTTTGAATGAACGGAGGGTGAAGAATATGAGCAATTGTTTATTTATTCGTAAAGCTAATCTCATAATAAATAAACAAGAAGCTAATTTTCACCTGTCATATATCAATTCCACCACTCTTTGATTTTTACACTTTGAGTGAATACTTTTGTTGAGCGAGATGCTTCTGTTTACACAGAGGCATCTTTTTTTGTTTTTAAAAACACTTGGGGTGATGCATATAATCAGCAATCAATTGTTCATCGTAAATGAGTTTTAATAATGTACTTTTTCCATTGCCCTCTTCACCAATAATGACAATTTAATCAAACAGTGATATTGAATGTTCACTATGACAAAGTTGTAGCTTATAAATAAAGTCATGAAGTCTATAAAAATGTCGCGACGTTTAAAATGAAGGTTCGATAAGACACTCAGTAGAAATGGGTGTCTTTAGGCTAGTTAGTAAGAGAAGTGATTTCCACCCATTTTATGAAAATTCAGTAAGGGTCATGTTCAATATATGATGAAAGAAACAAAGGGGTGTACTTATGGAAATGAATGAAAAAACATATCTAAGTATAGAAGAGATTATTTCAATACCAATTTTATCAGGTACAAATATAAGTGATGATGGCAAAAACGTAGCATTTGTCAAAAAGACTGCTAACTGGAAAGACAATAACTATAGGAATCATGTATGGATATATGAAAAAGATAAGGGGCAATGTTACCGATTAACAACAGGAGATTTAGATAGTACTTACCCGTTATGGTCTCCAGATTCTCGAGCTATCGTATACCTTAGCCCAGTTAATAAGAAAAATCAGATCTTTGTTAAGTCAATAGATGGTTATAAAGGGGTTCAAATTACTGATGAGAAAGAAGGGGTCAAAGTAACAGGGAAATAATCTCATGGCAAAGTAGTGATGGTCTTGAAATAGAAGGAGTTTTATCAACCTCAGTCGACTTTGACGCCAATAAAAAATATCCCTTATTAGTAGTGATCCATGGTGGTCCGGCTTGGGCGTTCTTTTCAATATTTTCAGACTGTTTTAATGAGAAATATCCTATTGAACAGTTTATCGAAAAAGGTTTTATTGTTTTAGAACCAAACTACTGGGGAAGTTCGGGTTATGGTATTGTAAATGTAAGTTCTCAAGGAAATCATCAAGAATTCTTGGAAGAATACATCACATTCACTTGATTAACGTAGAACCAAAAATACAGGAACTAGTTGCAGCAAAAACAAAAAAAACTAGGGCGAAACTCCAACGAGAAATCTTAGCTATTATTAAAAACGCTGGGTATCATCGTGAAGCGATGCAAATGAAAGCCATGTTTAATCTGTAATCATTTTTCCGTCATTGATTTAAATAAGCTATTATTTAACAATCTATTATATAAAAGGAGATGGTGTTTTGGGTAACTTTTTCACCAAATACGCAAAATATGTAGTGCTACTCATTTTCATATTTGAAATAATTTATTTGGGTATCCCAGTTTATATAAAACCGATATTTGTTTATCAATATCTTATATTTTTTGGATTGTGTTATTTGCTTGGTATTCTTCACGATTTTTTCAATGCAAGTAAAAAAACAGATACATTTTTACGTGTAACAATCATCATCAGTGCTCTAGTTTTATTGATTACATCAATCTACTATAAAGCAACTCTTTCTATTATTTCTTCTGTAATAATGTTAGTTGCGAGTAGTTGAAAACAAGAAAAACTTAATGGTATGAATAGGTTGTCCGCGTTTCCCAGGTAGTATTGTTACCACTATGACCTACGTACTCCCATAATTCTGTAGTTGTTAAGATATAAGTACCCTTCTTTTTAGCACAGTCGTCTAAAACTTTTTGTAACTTCGAACTATTCGGATTAGCTAAAAACAATGAAGTTAATGAAACCACACTAAGGACTGTACTAACAGCCCCCAAAAGTTTCCCCATTTGTGGCCCAATCTTTTTAATAAATAATAACGATAATGCTGAAAGACCTACCCCTGCAATTGCGATTGTTAAATCACTAGGACTTACCTTAGAGTTCTCTTTGTGTATAGCAGCTAGGTAGCTCTGTACGCTTTGAGCCTCTGTTTCTCTTGCTATATTTTTCTATCTAGCCATAATATAATTCCTCCTATTGTTATATGAATTTGTTAGAGTTGAACAACCTAACACTCTATAAAGGGGACTTTCAATTTGATTTAACAACTTTTTAAAAAAAGTTTTATTCATGTTCATACATTTCGACTTTACATAACATTAGAAGAAAAAGGAAGTAATACCAAGGATCAAACCCTTGGTATTACTTCGTTTTCTATTACAAAATAATTTATTGTGTATGCAGAATTTTATACATCGTTGGTTTGACAGTGTTTTTCGGCTAGCTCACTAGCTGCAGCATGTATAAAATCCTGTATATTTTACCTGCTACAGAGCTACCGGCACCCGTCGATCATTCTTAACACTTTGAAGAAATGAAAAAGATGCCACCAAAATCTCGAAATTCTTAAAAGAAAACTATAGAAAACTGGGAATTGCTAACTACGATGATGTTATATCTGGAGTGGATAAACTAGTTGACAAAGGGATTGCAGATAAAGATAGAGTAGGGGTTATGGGATGGAGCAACGGTAGCTATATATCAGCTTATTGCTCTACATTTAGTAGTAGATTTAAGGCAGTTTCAATTGGTGGTGGAATTACTAATTGGAGTAGCCATTATGTAAATACAGATATCCCTTACTTTATTAGGATGTATTTAGGAGATGCTCCATAGAATGATCCAGAGATCTATAGCAAAACATCACCAATGACATATAATCAATCAGCCTGTACGCCTACTTTAATCCAACATGGCGAAAAGGATGCAAGAGTCCCAATTCCAAATGCATATGAGCTATATCAAGGACTAAAGGATATGGAAGTTGATACAGAATTAATAATATTTAAAGGAATGGCATATAGTTCGGATCAGCCAGGAATTAATGTGGCTATTATGAAGCAGAATTTGATGTGGTTTTCACACTATATTCTTGGAGAAAGTATGAAAGACTTTAAGGTTTTATGATTAACAAATGGATATCCGAACAGGATAGATAAGGAAGCTTTTTTCTTATTAAGCCTATAAAACTAAAACCTCCATGCTATTAGGATAAACCCTATTAAGCTTGGAGGTTTGACGTTAATATTTATAAATATTTAATTGCTGACCAGCTTCAAGTGTATCAGATCGAAGCTGATTCCATTGTTTGATGGACGTAACTTTAACATTATGAGCTTCTGCAATATGCATAAGCGAGTCACCATCAGCTACGGTAATTGTCTTTTTATCTTTGACAGGGCTGTCATACTGTTGTAAATCATACTTTGCTATTAGTGCATTCAGTTTTTCATTGTATTTTGAATCTGTTGCGTAGGAGCCTGTTAAAAACTTCGTAGCATCTGTATAGGATTTCGCATTGCTTTTAAAAATGCCTGCATAGAAATTTTTGTCCCAAGAAACCCCATTACGCATTAATTTCACATAATCTTGCAAAGATGCCTCATAGGAAGGATATTTGCGGAATTGAGCCATCACCGTAGTCATATTACCTTTCCCGTCATCCTCATATGTTTCAAATGTCACGGAGTTATTTTGATAACTACCTTTCATACCAAATAAATTATTATTTGGAGCAGATCCAAGACCACTTTGTCCATGTTCACTTTCTAAAACGGCTTGCGCAATGATAATCGATGCATACAAGTCATTTTCAGCACCGAGTTTCCGAGCAATTTCAGCAATTGAGCCAATAAATTCTTCTACACTAGGACGATTATCTACAACTATAGGCTCTTCAGTTTCATGCGTTTTGAATAGCTGCGTCACCATAAAAAACGAAATACAAATAACAATAATAGTAATCATAAGTCCTTTGAAAAAATTAATCACGTATTTCATTGTTCATTGATGTTGATAGATTACAACATCTGCCATCCTCCTTTCTTTTCAATAACGAAGCTCATATATTTCTAATTATTCCAAAGTCATTAATAGAAATAAAGTCATGTTTTCTTTTATAGAGTACATCATTCATAGAACGATAAAACCCTTCATTTAGTTCCTTAATTTCCAGCACCATTTAGAAATGAAAGGGGATTGAATAGTAGTTATACGTACTCAAAAACAGTATACGATTTTCTATGAAAATTATGAGACAAATAGAGTAAAGCGTCAAGATGACTAACGTTTTGATATAAAACAATAAATTAAGTTTGAAATGACTTTAGATAGTGAAATATATATAGGAACACGTTGTATCTTAAAAAAGTGTTAGTTCTAGACCTACTATGCTTAACGTATACGAAATGAAGAAGACAATAATAGTAGTTTATTTCTATATTAAAACATTAAGTAAATAGATAATGTGTGTTCTCAAAAGATCAAGGAATCCTTACAAAGTGGAATAGCTGATTGGAGTGAAGGCTAGGCTCTAGAAAAACGCCTAGTCGGAACGGAAATCAACCCCATCGTTTTAACAAAATATATATTTAATATCGTGGGTATTCGTTTAACAGGTAGTGACGCTGAAAAGGAGCTTATACAATGATAGCATTTGAAAATGTCACAAAAAAATATGCAAATGACCAAGTCGCAGTGAAAGCTATTCATTTAGAGATCAAAAAGGGAGAATTTTTTGTTCTTATTGGACCTAGTGGCTGTGGAAAAACAACATTATTAAAAATGATAAATTGATTCATTCATTTAACGGACGGGACTATTCGAATTAACGGCAAAAGAATTAGTGATTACAACATTCATGAATTGCGATGGAATATCGCTATGTCCTTCAATAAATTGCGATGTTTCCTCATATGACGATTGAAGAAAAATATAGCTGTTGTGCCTGAATTGAAAAAATGGAGTAAACCGCAAATCCAGCAACGAGTTCGTGAGTTATTAGTTATGGTTGGACTTGAACCAGATAAATATAGTCAGCGCAAACCAACAGAGCTTTCTGGTGGTGAGCAGCAAAGGGGCGGTGTTATTCGTGCATTAGCAGCGGATCCCGAAATCATTTTAATGGACGAGCCTTTTAGTGCTTTAGATCCGATTTCTCGCACAAAATTATAAGATGATCTTCTTGAGCTTCAGCAAACGATACAAAAAACGATCGTCTTTGTTTCACATGATATGCAAGAAGCCTTAAAACTTGGTGATCGAATATGCGTAATGAAGAATGGGGAAATTGTGCAAATTGATACTCCACAAGAAATCATACAAAATCCTGCTAATGATTTTGTTCGAGATTTTATTGGGGTAAAAGAGTATGGGGAGAATACTTTCAATATCCAAGATGTAATTGAACCTATTGCAGTTAAGAATATTCAAAGAAATCAAGAGAACACCATTTCCTTCAATGATTCTTTACAGACCATTCTTCAAAAATTAGCTCATTATAAATGTTTGGATGTGGAAGAAAAAGGGGAAATAATTGGTGTTGTCACAAGAGCATCTATGCTTCAGTATATAGCACAGGATACCTTAGAAAGAGGTACTTATTTTTTGAGGTGTTGAGCGTACGAAAAGGCCAGCTATTCAGGATCAAGTTTGTTTTATTTAGGTCTGCTACTAATGCTATATGGTTTAATAAGTATATAAAATTCAATTTGAATATTTTTTAACAGCGTTAATTCTATATATTTTGTAGATTAATTCTGTTTTTTTACGTTTTAATAACAATAATCTATACGATATCAGCCTCGTTTTATCATGAATTACAAAAAGGGCAATGAGACTATGTTCTTGGGTAAATTATACTTATTTTCTAATAACAATGAGTGATACAGCCTTTTTAGTACATTGATAATTATTATTCAATGAAAATAACTTAAAAAAGTTCGAATTATGTAAATAATGGTAATAGAAAAATAAGATTGAATTATTTAATAAACAATATTTGGATGTTCATTATTTCGATAGTATAATTTCTTCCAATGCAAGTTGTTTTGTAACTAAATGTGGATTAAAATGGGTATCAGCTCGAAAAATAGCTTTTATTATTCGTTTTTTACAGTTGAGCCAAAAAATTAATAAAGAAACAACTTGGAGGAAGAAATGAAAAAGAGTTTATTTTTAATGTCTTCGCTAATCTTATCGACTTCAATCATTCTTAGTGGTTGTGGGAAAGACGGGGACGAAACAAAGAAAGACGATGAACCAAAGAAAGTACAGGAGGAAAAAGGACAAGATAAAGAAAAAGTCCAAAAGGAAGAACCTAAAAAAGATCAAGAAGCAACAAAAGGTTCAGCTGACTTCGCTTCCTTCATTTCTTATATGGAGAAGGAAACACAAGGGAAAGCTAAAGTTCTTTTTGAAAATAATGAATCACAAGTACATAAAATGGAGAATGTTTCAATTTCACTTGATGCATATTCAGTAGTAGAGTTAAAGGATTTCCACACAGATTTTAATATTCCATTTAACGAAGAAAATAATGGTGGTGTCATCTTAGCTAAATATACAGTGAAGAATGATATGGATAAAGATGTTTACTACATGCCTAGTTTAGACGTTACATTTACGGGTGCTAGTAAATATTATACGAATGATAAGTATTTGATTCCGGAAGAAGATCAATTACCAAGAAAACTAAGCTTCGAAACGGATTATTTGATAAAAGCAGGCGAAGAGGTAACTGGGTATATCGCTTATCCATTCGGTGAAACAGATTTAGCAAAAATCAATGAATTGGGCACAGTATCAGTAATGATTCCAGTACCGCTTGCAGAAAAAGAAAAATATGACACTACTATTGGTACAGAAGGAAGATTTAATCTTGCTTTAAATGCAGATGGTTCGAAAAAAGTATCAAGTAATTCAACATTTTATCAAGATAAAGTAACAATGGACAATATGGGTGAAAAGAAGATTCTAAAGGAAAAAAGCGACATCAATGAAAGTAAAAAAATAGGTGATGTAAATGCTATTCTAGAAGGTTATCAGTTTACAAAATTCACACCTAATGATGTGGAAGCTCCTCGTTTCTCAAAATTCACAAACGGTGTCACTTTATTAACAGTGAAATTTAAACTTGAAAATAAAGCTACTAGTGAAATTGGCTTATCTTCTATGTCTTCGAAATTAACAGTTAATGATGGCATGCAATATTTATTAAGCGAAGGTATGTTATTAAATTATAAGCCTAATGACATTATTAAAGCTGGTGAAAATGGCGAGCTATTACAAGTATTCGTATTAGATCAAGAGCAGTATGAAAAAATTTGGAAAGATAAAGCCTTTGACATTGAGTTGGGTCCGATCCGAAATAAAGGAGCAGAGGATACTTCTAAAGGTAAAAAAGAAACATTTATATTACCAAAATAAATGGCTGGAGCCCTCTCGTAAATTGAGAGGGCTTATTTTATCATCCGTTTAGGCCTAATCCTTTGTGATGAGACGATTCTAGCACTTCCATTCATCACATTTCTTTTCCCAATAATGTAAAGGAAACAGCAATTTTGAAAACATAGAACGCATTTATGTAAATTCATGATATTAAAATTAAACAATAATTTTTTAATGATAAACATTAATTAATTATTGTAAAGGGTTTAGTGAGATGTATAATTAACAATAAGAGAGGGGATGCTTGGAATGGAACAAATAATCCAAAGTAAAGAATTTCGATTTTTAACAAAAGGGTTACGTTCAATTTTTACAATCATGATGGCTTTAATTATAATTGGGATAATTATGATAGGTGTATTATGTGCAGGGGTAATTTTTGTGCCGGAGAATAGTGTAAATAATTTTCTGGAACAGGGTAATATAACAGCTTTCATTCATTTAGAAGGGATTCAAATTGAATTAGCAGATAAGGTAACGGAAAATATTCAATATACGAAAATGAGTGTCGTGAAATTACTATTGACTGCTTCAATCTACATAGGATTATTATTATTCATCGTTGTTCAAGTAAGAAATCTGTTGAGTAATTTAAGTAAAGGAATTATTTTTTCAGAAAAGAATAGTAGAAAAATAGAATGGATAGCTTATACTGTAGTTGTATTGAGCTTGACAGTAGATACATTTCGCACGTACATTGCTTATACAGTAACTGAACAAATTCAATTAGGTGAGTTGTTAGTAGGTACAGGTTTAATAAAAGAGATAAGCTTTCAATTTGCCGGAATTAATTGGACATTATTATTATGTGGATTCGTCATTTGGACGATAGCACGTGTATTCCGATATGGTGCGTTTTTACAGGATGAATATGATGCGACAGCTTAGGAAGTGAAAAAATGACGATAATTATTCGATTAGATCGAATGCTTGCTGATCGAAAAATGCAGCTAAGTGAGCTAGCAGAAAAAGTAGATGTGTCGATTGTCAATCTATCCAACTTAAAAACTGGAAAGGTTAGAGCAGTGCGTTTTTCTACGTTGAATGCGATATGTAAGGCATTGAACTGCCAGCCAGGAGATATTTTGGAGTATATAGACGATGAAGAATAACAGAGGCCCGAAGCGTAAATGCTATTCGGGTCTCGATTTTTTTTGCGCGGTAATTGACGATGTGAAATAGGAATTGTAAACTAAAAAAGACCGTCCAGACGGTTTTTTATTTGATAGGGGGTATTGTATGTCATCAAAAGCGGATTTAAAGCGATCACATATTATTCAAACGGCGATTCAATATTTAAAGGATAATGATTTAAGCACGTTAACTTTAGAAAGGGTAGCCGAAAGGGCGAACATTAGTAAAGGTGGTTTACTGTATCATTTTAATACGAAGGACGCCCTTCAAACAGCAATTGCTGAAACGATTTTAAACGAGGTTATACAATCCTTTGAACATCTAGCAAGTTTTGAGCAAGGAACTGGAAGACTGTCGAGAGCATTTATTTTAACTTCTCAAAAAGATCTTGCGAATGAGGCATCTTTAAATATTGCGGTTCAAATATTGCAAAATGACCATTCATCCATCTCAACCGTTTATGAATGTTTATTAGAAGAGTTGCTTCAGGATGGCTTAGAGGCCCCCGTTGTTCATTTGATTCGGTTAACGATTGATGGATTGTATTATTCTAAACTATTAAATATCGCACCATTATCCGATAAGGCAACAGAAGGTGTCTTTGAACAATTAATGCACATGACAAGGAAGGACTAACATACATGAGTGCTTTAGGTTTTTTATTTATTTCAATTATCGCAGAAGTATTTGCAAGTTCGATGCTAAAACTTACAAATGGCTTTAAACGATTATTCCCGTCAATTGGTGTAGTGGTTGGGTATGGAACAGCTTTTTATTTCTTTTCTCTAACATTACAATCTTTAGCAATTGGTACTGCGTATGCGATATGGGCAGGAATAGGAACGGCGTTAACGGCGATAATCGGTGTAATCTTTTATAAGGAATTACTTAATAAAAAAAAGCTTATGGGGATTTTATTTATTATTGTCGGTGTAGTTATACTTAACCTTGCTGGTAGCGGACATTAAGGAGGAATTTGTAAATGAAGGGTTATCTTTTTTTAGCGTTATCTATTGTCAGTGAGGTATTTGCAACAACGATGCTTAAGTTTTCAGAGGCATTTACAATTCTAGGTCCATCGATAGCTGTCGCATTAGGATATGGGATTTCGTTTTATTCTTTGTCCCTATGCTTAAAAACGCTACCATTAAGCCTTGCATATGCCATTTGGTCAGGTATAGGCACAGCCTTAACCGTAATTGTAGGAATCGTTGTATGGGGAGAAATGTTTAATTTATACTCAGCAATCGGAATTACCCTAATTATTGGCGGTGTTATTCTTCTAAATCAGGGAGACCAACAAAGTGTTCAATAAAGTGTTCAATAAAGTGAAACGTGGAGTATACCACTGATAATAAGTCTTCATTAAACGAGCTTTAACGTGCAGTTGAATTCCCACCTAACTTCTTTGCTGTTGTTTAGGGAGTCTTACTGCCCGTTTTTCTTGCTTTAAAACCTCCTGCAATGATCTTCAAAATATCTTTAACATAATCTATATTCGGTAAACTATTTCCCCTCAGTTTACATGATAAAGAACTAATTTTATAGGTAAATCGAAAAAAGTCGTCATATTTATTGTCTTTACATATGATAAAGAGAAGATGTTGCATAAAGTGAAATGGGAGATTCTCATTCCCGCTGATTGTTCATGAACCAATCGGGCTTTTACGGGTAGTGGAACTCCCACCTATATTTTTGTTTTACATTAAAACCTTGTATGGGGAGTCTTACTGTCCTGGACGAATGGCTCATGAAGACTTGGGAGGGGCTGGGGGAAATGAATAATGAAAATAAAAGAAACCATTTTCTATGTGAAGCACTCTACGACATAAAAGCACTCCAAGATGTGATGAAGGATTATCATTCTAAATACTTTGGTCAACTGCTTGTGAAAATAGTGGGAAGCGATACAATTCCCTTTTTTTTAATTGCACAAAACGGTACTCATTTAAGGTTAATGGATACTGTAAACCAGTTTGAAACAGAGTTTTTTCGAATAGAGGCTATTGATAAAGAACTTTGTCGAGGAACTGTTTCACTTTTGCGTGCTTATGATTATGAAGGGCATGATACGAATTTAATTGCAGAGGTCGTCAGGTTAGAGCGAACGTCCACAGTAAAATCCATTGAATTAAGTAGTATTTCTGCGATTCAGTTACTTAAGCCAGATATGTTAAAAGGGAAATTTATCATTGAGCCCAAATGGTGATGAAATTATGTCCCTCTTTTAGCCTACTAAAATAACATGAACTCTATAGCAGCTGTCTATATGCACGTTGGATTGATTGAATTTATTAGAGAGAAAATCGATGAAAGGAAGAGATTGAAGAATGACAATTATTGGAATGTTGCATCATCGTCTAGATCCTCAAACAGTAATTAAGTCATATGCATTTGCGGCTGTTGCAAAAGCAGAAGGGGCTCAATTTTTTTATTTTACACCAAAAAGTGTTAACTTCGATAATCGTTCCATTAGAGGGAAGGTATATGAAAATGGCGATTGGCATGAAAGGATGATGCCCTTTCCAGATGTGATATACAATGCAGGCAGTCCAGAAAAGTTGTCCGTATCAAAGGACATTATTGAGAAATTGAAAAAGGAAATTCCTTTTACAACTTATTCTATAGGGAATAAATGGAACGTAATGAAGCGACTGAAGGAAGCTAAGGAATTCGATAAATATTTAATTCCATCTGAAATTGTGGAGAATGTTGATTTATTCCACAAATTTATATCATTTTATAAAAAAGTGGTATTTAAACCGATAGATGGCCGGAAGGGAAAAAGGATTTATTTTATTTCGAAAGTAGGAAGGGCTAACTTTGAGGTAAAGAAAGATACGGAAATTACTAGTTATTCAAAGCCACAGCTAGATGATTTGATAAGAGGGCAACTCTCTACAGGCACCTTTATCGTGCAACCTTATATTCAATCGATAACAAAATCTGGTCAAATTTATGATTTTCGGCTTCATGTTCAAAAAAACGGTGAAGGTAAATGGGTTATAACGACGATTTATCCGCGAATTGCACCAAATGGCTCAATCATACCTAATATTAACAATGGTGGATTTACGAATTATTTAGATCCTTTTCTAGAGCAGGAATTTAAAGAAGAGGCTTATGATATTCGGCGTATGTTAGAGCATTTTTCCTTGTCACTAGCTCAACATTTAGATGAGATTCAGATTTCGCAATTTGGAGAAGTTATTGATGAAATTGGCATTGATATAGGCCTAGATGAACATCAAAAAATCTGGATGTATGAGGTAAACTGGCGACCAGGTTGCCCTCCTGCGTTCTATTTAGAATTAGATGTGGTCATCAATACGATAAAGTATGCCATGTACCTTGCTAGCAACCAAAAGCAAATTAAAAGTGAAATTAAGCAACGGCAAAAAAATAAGGATATAAGCGAAGTTAAAAGTGAAACTACACAACAGACGACAAATAAGGATAAAGGCGAAGTAAAAAGTGAAATAACACAACAGACGACAAATAAGGCTTTAGACAAAGGAAATGGTTTACCGATTATTGCGATTACCGGCAGTGCTGGAAAAACGACGTCAAAAGCATTCCTTGCTTCTATTTTGTCGCAAAAATGGAATGTTTTTGAGTCAAAAGATTATTGGAATACAACAGAGCATACGAAAAAACATAAAGAAGAAATTAATGCTTCGCATGAGGCTGTTGTTCTTGAATACGGAATGGCTTATCCAGGTATCATTACAAATCATTGTAGCATTATCCAACCGAATATTAGTATTATCACAAATATCGGTTTAGCTCATGTAGGCAACTTTGATGGAGAGATTAAAGGCGTGGCGAAGGCAAAATCGGAATTAATACATGGCATGGATCAAAACGGTTTATTAATATTGAATAAGGATGATGACAACTCAAACTATTTAGAGACACAGCAGTTTAAAGGAAAAATATTAACGGTTGGCATTCATGGCACAGCGGACTATAATGCTTATGATATTCGATATAAAGACATCGGTATGACCTTTAAAATAAAGCTACAAGGACAGGGAATCGCTATGTATATCCCCATTTTAGGAGAGCATCATGTTTATAATGCGCTGAATGCTGTTGCGGTTGCAGATTATTTAGGATTTAGTCCAGCAGATATTCAAGCGGGGCTTAATTTCAAAAAACCACCTAGAAGATTAACTATTTATAACTGTCGTGATGACATTACGCTTATTGACGATACCGTTCACTCTCATCCACAGGGCGTACGTGCAGCTATTAATGTTCTTACGAATATAGCGAAGAAACGTAAAATTGCTATTATTGGACAAATGCGAGAATTAGGGGATTTGAGAGAAGAGGAATATCGTAAATTGGGCGAATTCATTTACGAGCAAGACATAGATTTATTCATTACTTATGGCTTTAGAACGGAGGAAATGGGAGAGGCAGCAAAGGCTAAAGGGATGGAGCCTTCTAAAATTCATCATTTCATTAATAAGGAAAACTTGCATGCACTCTTAGAGAAAGTCATAGAACCTCACGATACCATTTTAGTAAAGGGTGCTAGTAAAACGAATATGTTTGAAACGGTAAAATTTTTAGATCAAACATTTAAAGAATAAATAAAAGACCCGAGTAATTGACCTTTTGAAAGGGGACAATTATTCGGGATATTTTTTGTAGCTAATCGATGAGTTCAGTTTCAAAATATACCTTAAATCTATGACACTTTTAGAATGAATTTTATTTCTTTCGCGGCATTTATTGCTTTATCTTTTGCTTCAGCTAATGTCGCACCTTCCGCAATTACATAGGCATAACGATGTCCCATCGATAAAGGAGGGCTCAGTAATGTTCCCCTTTTCGGCTTCACATATACATCCACGACTCCCGGTGAATTCGTTGCTTTATTTTTTCCAATCACTTTTTCTAAAATACCTTTACTTTCAACAATGACGTATTTTGTATAGACGAACTTTTTATGCTTTGGCCTGATATTGGGGCGTTCACCTAAAAATAATTTAAGTGTTTCTTCCACTAAATTAAATCCAAAAGCGGCGTGAAGCATAGTATTCATTGCTCCCCCTGAGATTCGTGGATTAATCTCAATAAGCTTCCAGCCATTCTTTGTTAAACGAAGCTCTAAATGAAGCGCACCATTTTCGATGTTTAACTCTTTAACAATAGATTGAAGAACTTCCTCAAGACCAGATTGAATTTCTTTAGGAACTTTAACAAGCACGCCATAACCAGTAATAATAAAACGTTTACCTTGAGTAATTTCTTGTTCAATAATACCGATTACATGAGCATGCTGTTTATAGACAAGTGCTTCTACTAAATATTGCGGGCCTTCGATATATTCTTCAATCATAATTGTTTCACGTGGATTTTTGTTTCGTAGATAGCTCAGGTGTTTCTTCAGTTCGCTCGAGTTGTTTGCTAACAAAACATCTTTGGAACCTGTAGATTTCGGAGATTTTATAATTAATGGAAATTCTAAGTCATTAGTGACGGACTCATTGGGTTTGAGAAGAAAAAACTTTGGAGAATAGGAATGGTTCTCTAAAAAAATTCTAGTTTTTTCTTTATCCTCCATCATTTCAATAGCTGCTGAAGATGTATAGTTGACACAAAACTCATCACATAAAATGGAGGCTATATGGACAAAGGGATCGACAAAACTAACAATTGATTTTATATCTAACCCGGTTTTAATTAAGGTATAAATTTCATCTTTCATGGCTTCTATGTTCGAAGTATCAATAAGAATCATTTTATGAATATCTGGGTAGGCTTTTCTTTGCTGTAATTGCTTTTCGGTGTTTGTAAAAAGTACAGTAAAGTAACCCAATTTTTCTGCTGCTCTTGTCGCTTCACGACTTGACCCGGATTTATTTGTGCCGATAAATATAATCGTTTTCAGGTATATCACTCCTTCTATTGGTACTTAGATTACTTAATCACCTATATATATATGCGAACAAATAGATTTCCTCTAGTTATGTATCTTGTCTACATCCAAGCAACTTTTAAGAAGTTCCATATACTAGAAAGGAAAGGAGGGGAGATTAATATGAAGCCTCTTACGGTGCGAAATTTAACAGTGATTACTACAGGTCATTTAGTGCAAGGGTCGGAGGAAGTGTTGATTCACCATGGTGCTTATCGACTGAAGCAAGTGAAAAAAAACAATACCGTCCTTTTTACGAGTAAGCCTATTGTAAACTGGAAAAAATTTGAGCAGTTTTATCCTCTAGTGCTTGTAACAGATAGACTATATAGTCAAAATGATATACCTGAGGAAATAATTATTATTAAAGTAACAAATACAGACGAGGCCTATTGGAAATTTGTAAACTTTTATCGAAATCAATTTAAACTTCCGATTGTAGCCATTACTGGTACATCTGGTAAATCGACAACGAAGGAAATGATTAAACATATACTTTCTGCCAATAAAAATGTAGTAGCCACGACACTTAGCAGTAATTCTAGAACGGCTTCTTTGCAATATTTACTGGGTATTGATGATCATACCGAAGCGGCCGTCTTTGAAACTGCTGTTGGTTCACCAGGGGATGTCAGAAATGCAGGGAAGTATTTCAAGCCGACTATTGGGATTATTACGAATATAGGAGCACATCATTTAAATTATTGTAAAACGTTGGAGGGGTATATCCAAGCAAAGGCTGAAATGCTGGATATTATTAGTCCTACAGGCGCATTAATCATTAATGCTGAGGATATCAACACAAGTAAAATAGATGTATCGAAGTTTCACGGTCGCATCATTAAAATAGGCAAGCATGCATCCTGTGATTTTCGAGCAAGTAATATTCGTTACCACAAAAATGGTATGCTGTTCAACGTTCATCACAAGAATAAGCTCTATGAAATCTTTGTAACAGGTTTTGGCGAGCACCAAGTATATAATGCGCTTGCTGCGATAGCAGCTATTTATGAAATGGGTCTGCCGATTTCTTTAGCAGCTGAACAACTGCAATCATATCAAAAATTGAATAAGCAGCTTCAAGTGTTTAAAGGCATTAATAATTCCATATTAATAGATGATACATGGAATATTACAACTACTTCTTTGGAGGCAGGGTTAAAGGTTTTGAATGCGCTCGGAGAAGGGAAGAAAAAGATTGCCATTATTGGGACGATTACAGATTTAGGGTCTTGGGGATATATCATTCATGAGCAAGCGGGAGAATTAATTAGTAAAATTGGGGTCGATGTACTCATTACGATAGGGGAACATGCAAGCATTATGGCTGTTCATGCCATTGAGGCAGGACTGAGTTCACCTGTGTATATTTATAAAAATAGTACGCTGGCCTATAAATTGCTAGATGATATTGTAGATGAAAATACGATTATTTTCGTTAAAGGAGATATGTATAGTAAAGAAATTTCTAAGTTGGCAGATGATCTAAAAATAAAGAAATCATCTGATTGCGAATAGATTTCACCAAAATAAAATGTTATTTTTCATCATTTTCTAGATTGAGCATATCTTTAGCTGATTGCAAAAAAGGTAAAAGGCTACTTATATATCGCTCATTTACTCAGAAATATACTTTATAGAAAGGAGGGGAAGTTAACTTGCAACATATCAGTGTGCATGAGATAAGAAAACTATTGCAAGGAGAATTATTAAGCGGTTCTGAACACTGGTCTGTTAAACATGCAATTTATTACAATCGACATGAGCTTACACATAATCATACACTTATGTTTGTTAGTAAAAGGGATACCATCAACTGGCAAGAGATAGATCGAAAGGGGCCATCTCTAGTCATTTCGGATAAATCATCAGAAGAATTGAAAAATACGCTGAAGAATACAACTGTTATACGCGTCAGGAGCATTGTGCAGGCCTATTGGAAATTCATTGAATATTACAGAAACCTATTCGAAATACCAGTCGTTGCTTTAACCGGAACATGTGGGAAAACTACTACGAAAGAAATGATTAAACACATAACTAGTAAGGAATGGGATGTTCAAGCATCTGTAAGTAGTAAAAATGAGCCTCGGCAATCCCTGCCATACTTGACTGGAATCAATCAGAAGACAAAAGCAGCTATATTTGAATTAGGTTTGGGCAATATCGGAAATATTAAACACCAGTGTATGATCTATCAGCCTACGATTGGTATTATTACGAATATAGGTGTCCATCATTTAGACGGATGTATAAATCTTGATGGGTATATAAAAGCAAAGGCAGAAATTTTAGAAGGAATAAAAAAAGATGGCACACTAATCATTAATAGTGATGATGAAAACACTAAAAAGATCCCCTTTCGCAAATTTAAAGGGAAGTTGATTACTTTTGGCGTTCACGAAAAATCAGATTATCAAGCTACGAATATACAATTCACAGAGAGCGGCATGCAATTTGTACTAAAAGTGTCAAATAACCAATATGAAGTGTCTGTTCCAGGATACGGTGAACACCAAGTATATAATGCGTTAGCGTCTATAGCTGCTGTAAAGGAAATGGGACTTTCCATTGAAATCGCCATTTCGCATTTAAAAACGTTTAAAGCGATGGCAAGACACTTAGAGTTTTCAACAGGGATTGGTGAAAGTACAATCGTAGATGATACTTGGACAAATAACCCAACTTCTGTTGAAGCGGCACTAAAGGTGTTAGATACGGTAGGAGAAGGGAAAAAAGTAATTCTTATTTTAGGTGACATTAAGAGATTAGGTAACTTCGAAGAAAAATATCATCGAGAGATTGGCACAATGGTCGCGAAAAGAAATATTGATACGCTTATTACTATTGGCAAAAGAGCAGAAAATATCGCGAAACAAGCGTTGAAGGAAGGTACGAAGGCAGACGTTCATATGTTTAAAGATGTTTCAGGAGTGTTAGATATACTAAAGACTAAGCTCGATAGTGAAACCATCGTACTTATTAAAGGACCAATGTCTAGCAAATCTATGATTGAATTTGCCAATCAGTTAAAAAATGGATAAAAGAAAAAGAAGCTTCCTTAAGGAATGCTTCTTTTTTCTACATACAATTTAGAGTGGTCTTAAAAAACACGTTTTGCTGTAATATAATGCTCTTTGTAATAATCAACCATTAGTACTCTTGTAGTGATACCACTAGAACTTGGAATGATAATACGGTGATCACCTGCATAGATAGCTACTAGTGAAGGGGTTTTAGAGCCTACAACACTATTAAAGAACACTAAATCACCCTTTTTTAAATTAGCACGTGAAACTGTTGTGCCAGCATTCATCAAATCCTTTAAATTGGTTGTACCAAGTTTAACGCCACTCTTGCGATAAACAAAGTCTACAAATCCTGGCGCTGTAAAGCGAAGACTTGCTTCATTATTTGTAGAGCTGATCGTTACTTTATTTTTATAATTAAAGGCGTTTTCAACAATTTTATCGCCTTTCGTTGCAGGATTAGCTGAAAGTAGTGTAGGTAATACTCTGCGAGCAGTTACATAATTATCTGTATAATATGGTTTACTATTTAAATCCGAAATAACGATATTTTGCTTAGAATCAGCCATGTGAATCATTTTATTGTTGCCAATATACATTCCTACATGATCAGGATCTGTTCCTGTTTTTTTACTCTTAAAGAAAAGTAAATCGCCTTTTTGTAATTGACTTTTCGCCACGTAAGACCCTTGCTGCATCATATAATCTTCATTGTAAGTGCCAATATCGACACCATTTTTCTCGAAAATGTACATGATAAAAGAAGCACAAGAAAATTTATATGGATACGTAGGCTTATATTCTGAATTACTATATGTCGCCTTACCAATTAAGCTTTTACCAGTTTGAATTAGTTGCTCTGCTTTCGTAGCAACAGCCTGAGAGTTATTAGTTGTTGCAGCCTCTACTTCTACTGGATGAACAGTTGGTTGCACTATTCCCAATGTACTAAAACCTATTGTCAAAGCTAATGTTGTTTTTAAAAATCGTTTATTCATGATGTTAAGTTCCTCCTGAAGCCATTTGTTAAGTTTAATCCTGTTTTGGCTTTTCTCTGGAATTAATCGTAGCATGAAAAAGTAAGGCTTCTTTGAGGTAATTGTTACCACGGTGAATGGGAATTCGCTGTAACCACCTGATACAAATGGCTTCATCGCCTTAATTTACAGTTATATTACAAATGTTTCAGTTGGGTGAAGTAATTGTTAGAATCGAAAGGTCAAAGGGGCAGTAAAAACCATGACAGAGGGGGGAACGACGATACACTCAGCATGAAATATTTAGCGATAATCAGGTAAATCATTTTTTGCTTTTTGGAAGGCAGATGTCGATAAAATTCAGAAGTTGGGGGATAAAACGCGAAAGTTAATCGATAAAATAAAACATTTGGGTAATAAAACGAAAAAGGTATCCGATAAAATTCAAAAGTTAGATGACATTTGTTAAAACGACTGTCATGTGATATTCACTATCATATTTTTGAAAACAGGCCAGTTGAATAGAAATTACTCCTATTCAACTGTTGCTATTAAATTTCCTGAATCATCTCTACTCTATTACCGAATGGATCTCTAAATTCAAATCGTTCAAAATGAGGAATAGGAACTGAGTCGAATATTTCTATATGATGTTCGATTAATGTCTTTTTCCACTCTCCTATACTTTCAACTTGATAGGCGATATGAGCCTTAGTCGTTAATCTATCAAAGCCATCTTCTGTCCCTACATGTACCTCTTTATTGCCGACTTGTAACCAAAATCCACCTCGTCCTTTAAGCGAATCAGGCTTTTCAAGTTCTTTTAGTCCTAATACTTGACAGTAAAAATGTTTTGCTTTTTCTTCCTCACCATTTGGAATTGTTATTTGAACATGATGTAAGCCTATAATCATTTTTGTTCTCCTCCTTTAATTCCTATCAATACTAAGTTCTGGGATGATAATGTAAAATCCTTTTATTTTATGAATGAATAGTATTCTTCCTCACGAATGAAGCCTTTGTAGCACCTGTAATAAGTATTAGGGAATAGGCCCATAGAAGCCATGAGGCGAAATAACGATCTACATCGGCTGATAAATTCGGAAAAATATTATCGAAAACTAATAATACGACTGCATCGATGAGCATTCCAGGTAATACGATACAAATAGCAGCCAGTAATCGATCAGTACCCTTTATCTTTTTCAAAGAATAAATAGGTATAGTCGCTATCAAAATGAGTGGAATAGCTATAATGAAAGCGGCTATCATGAATAAAGGTTTTTCAAGGATAAAAAAGTAATTCCCCATTAATCGGAATACAGCACTTGCTACAAGCCAAATTGCAAACCCCCAACATAAAAAGAATGGCATTGTGGTTCCTCCTTCAATTATTTCCCTAGACGATACAGTGTCTCTAGGATTTTTTCTAACTGTTGATAGAATGCATCTACATTGAAATCGTCCCGCATCATCACTTGTATAGCTAAACCATCAATAAGGGCATTGAGAAAAATGCTCCACGTTTCCGTTGTGACACCATCAATTGGAGATGTACCCCATAATTTATTAAAACGTTACATAAATGTTCATTTTCAGTCGCTAAAATTTGTCCCATTTGCTGCCTAATAGCTGGGTTAGTAGAGCCAAAGACGATTAAGGTGAAAAATAATTTATGATAAAAGACATCATTTTCATATCGACTTTTTGCAGAGAGAAGTGCAGATTGAATCATATGTTGATCAATCGTCAAAATCTCATTCCAAGAGTTTTCACAAATGTTTTGAACAATTTCTAGAATTATTTGGTCTTTTGATTTGAAATGATAATAAATAGTTCCTTGTGTCACCCCGGCTTGCTCAGCAACAGCCTTTAATGTGAATTTTTCAATCCCTTTTTCCACTAAACTTTGCTTGGCAGCCGTTAATAAATCAGACTTTTCGATACCAGTAGGTTTTGCCATTGGTTTTCACCTCTTTAGTTATTAGTTAGTTGGATAACTAACTATAAAATAACAAAATATCCCTTAATTTCCAAGTGTGTTTTAACGAGGGTGGATACACATTGGATAAAAGATAGAAGGACTTATTAACACAAGACGCTATGGTATAATAATAAAAACGGAATAATAAGATAGAGGTACAAAGTTGAATAGTTTCTCTTTAAAGACAAGAAAAGTAGGTGAACAAAGTGGGGAAATATCAATTGGATACCAAAGGTAAGGTAGCTGTGCAAAAGTATCATGAAAAACACAAGCCTGCCCAATTTGATAAAAAGCAGCAACTTGAAAAAATACGTGCGGAGTATTTGAAAAAGAAGCAAAAACAAACAGATCAATAAGAGTAGTAAAGGAGCGAGGTGAACGATGTGTTTATCTCGTTTTTATTTTGAGGTTATGCAAGTATCCGATACCTCTGTAGAGTTGTGAAAACGTCGTAAGCTATCTTGTGAGTGAGAATGCGCCCTTATTGCTTAGTATAGTGCCATGAATGTCGGAGGGTGTTGGGTAAGTTCAATTTAGATGAGCATAGTGTAGGCATGCCCATTGTTTCCGATAAACACTGATATAAAGGTGACAATGTACACAAACCACTATGGTATAATAATAAAAACGGAATAATAAGATAGAGGTACAAATCATATTTTGATTTGTTTAAAAGGGAAGATCGGTGCAAATCCGACGCTGTCCCGCAACTGTAAATGGGAGCACGTTTCAAAAGACCACTGTTACGACTTGTAATGGGAAGGTGAAAGGTGTGATGAACATAAGCCAGGAGACCTGCCTTTATCTAGTACAACCAAAAAACCTACGAGGATAGGGGGTGTTGAGTGTGACTAGAGAACTTCTCCTGCATGCTCATAGTACGATGATTGCTGAGAAGGTAGCTTCTATTACTAATAGAAATTCTTTTTCGCCGTGGCAATCACCGTATTATGTCGTGTATTTGTCATAGTAGACATCTTTCTGTAGAGGGAAAGATGTTTTTTTATGCTAAAAATGAAGGAGTGTTACACATGAATCCACAAGTTATCGAGTATTATGAAAGTCTGTTAAAGTTTGAAATCATGGAAAAGCAGTATACAAGTACTTCTCACACATTAGGGGAGCTCGTTGAACAGTATGTAGGGCAGGATGCTGTTCATAAAAGTGATATTTTAATAGCATATAGGAATGTAATGAAAGAATTAATGGGATAAAATGAAACTACGTTAATATATCCCCTGAAGTTATCCTTTTACTTGCACGAGGTGTTATTGATAGTAATACCGTTATTAGCTTAGATGATCTTATAGAAAAGTTGAGTAGCCAAACCTGAAATGACTGCGTTTGGCTACTTTTTATTTCTTATAAACTAATTATATTAATAGGAATACATATAATTGTCATAAAATAATCCCTAGTACTTCATCCATATTTCACTTTTTATCTATATAATAATTTTGTGCTCCTCCGGCGGATGTCACGGATTTTGCAAGGGAAGAATATAAGGATGTTTGCCTGAACCTTCGCATCCTGCGAAAACGGCTAACTGACCTGCATCGGTAAAAACACCACGTCCTGTGGCATTACCGAAATGACCGACATCGTGTCGACCCTCGTGTTGTTGCTGACGTTTCGCTTTCGCACAGACATAACCAAGACCTTTTGCTGACGCTATGTTAGCACTGCGCTTTCGCACAAAAAACATCTGCAGGCCTATGCACAATTCAAAATCCGGACGCCTTGTTTATCTGCGCGAAAGCAAAGCGTCAGCTACAAATGTTTTCTGTAGCGAAAGCGAAGCGTCAGCTACAATTACGCCAAGGCGAGATCGATTAAATAGATTGGAGAATACAACATGAAAAACACATTTTATCAGAGCTTTTGGCGAACGCATTTTTATGCCGCATTATTTATTACGCCACTGCTTATTTCGCTAACATTAAGTGGTATCGGTTTTTTATTTTATACCAATGTTGAAAATCAGTTATATGATAAATACTTTTTTGGTGAAAGTGGAAAAATAGAGGTACAATCTATTGATGATGCTGTTAAACTTGCAGAAGAATCATATGCTGGCTACAAAACAAATAAAATTATTGAGTTAGAAGAGCCATACAATACACGTTTATCAATGAAAAATGCAGATGGCAAAGAAAAATATGTGTTTTTAGATGATCATAACCAAATTATTGGTGGTCAAGATGCTGGCTACACATTTGCAAATATAATTAGAAATATCCATAGTTCCTTATTTATTGGGGGAACGTTTGTCAATTATTTAGTTGAATTAGCAGCGTGCTGGGCTATCTTTTTAATGCTTTCAGGCATTTACATGACGTTTAAAGGAAAATTACTAAAGAAAACAAAGCAGACAAACAAACGTCAAAAGAGTAGAAAATTCCATGCCCTTGTTGGGACAATTATTACGATTCCAATGCTAGTTATTATTTTCACAGGTTTACCATGGTCTGCGTTTATGGGGAAATATATTTACCAAGCTTCACAAGATTACCCTTCTTTCGGCACGCCATTATTGCAACAGCAGCCACCTACATCTGATGTAAGTGAGATTCCTTGGGCTACTCGTCAAGAAACTCCTCCAACCTCAGACTCGGCACATGCAGCCCATCACGGGGGAGGAAATACAGGCTTTGTTGCAAACCCTAACCAACTAAGTGTGGAAAAGCTACAACAAGAAATTGATGCAATGAATATCTCGAAACCATACGCTATTATTTATCCTACTAGCGAAGACGGTGTCTATACAGTTGCTAAATCTAGTAACACAGGTGTCACAGGTCTTGATGTTAGCCCAGATGATGAAACGACAATGTATTTTGATCAATATAGCGGGAAATTTATAGACAAGGTTGGCTATGAGGACTATGGCATTCTTGCAAAATGGTTCACATGGGGTATTCCTTTACATGAAGGTCATTTGTTTGGTTGGCCAAATAAATTAATCAATTTACTAGTATGTATAGCATTTTTAGTAGTTATTGCTTGGGGATTCAGAACATGGCTACTACGAAAGAAACAAGGTATACTATCGGCACCACCTAAAATCTCTCAAAAGGTATCTATTCCTTTTATCATTTTCATGATCATTTTAGGAATATTGATGCCACTATTTGGACTTTCTTTAATTGCTGTCGTCCTTGTAGAATTAATTATAAATTTGGTGTCTAAAAATAAATTAGCAAAAAATGATGTAAATTAAAATTATAGCGATACTGCATACTCCTTCAGATGAGAGGATAGCAGTGTCGCTTTTTTACTTTAAGTTCCTTTAAATAGAGTTTTTTATTTTTTTACGGTCATTTTATAAAGTTTTAAGATTTGTATGGTAAAGTTTTTTTAGTTTAACTTAGGGGAGGAAGAGCATGTCCATTAAAACAAGGTTTTTGCTATCTTATGTAGGTGTAATCATAATAGCTATCACACTATTAATAGCTGCAGGGTTTTTATTTTCATTTGCAATTACAGGTGATGTAAAGGCCATTGAGCATTTTTACAAAAAATCCTATGTGCAAAAGCCTTTAACAGCAGTTGAGGAGAACGCATTTCTGGATTTAAAGTTAATTGCCAAAAATAATCCCCAGCAGTTATTGGATATTGAACAGCTTCAGAAAATTGGCGATTCTTCAATTGGAATTGTAGTAAGAAAAGATCATCAGCTTATTTATACTTCGCATTCTAATTATAAACAGATGTTACTGAATAGTCTTCCAGGCTTTGAAGCAACGAATATTAATACACGCGACACGATTATGATTGAGAATTCATTTTATACGTATGTAAAGTTCGATTTTTATTTTCCTGATGACACGGAGGGAAGTATTTTTGTCTTAAAACAAGTTAGCTCCCATGCGGAATTAATTAGAGAGCTGCTGCCAATACTTTTAGGTATTTTATTTTTATTTTTTATGATGATTATTGGATTATTAAATTATTTAGTATCTAGAAGTATTATCAAACCGATATCAACTCTAAAAGAGGGAGCTAAACGTATTAAATCTGGAGATTTAAACTTTGCAATTAATGTCCATTCGAATGATGAAATTGGTCAATTAAATCGCTCCTTCGAGGAAATGAGAATCAAATTAAAGGATTCCGTACAATTGCAGTTACAATATGAAGAAAACCGCAAAGAACTTTTATCAAATATTTCACACGATTTAAAAACACCAATTACATCTATTATTGGCTATGTAGAGGGGATAAAAGATGGTGTGGCGAATACAGAAGAAAAAATGGATAAATATTTAACTACCATCTATACGAAAGCGAAGGATATGGATTTATTAATTGATGAACTTTTTTTATTTTCAAAGCTGGATTTGAAGAAACTACCATTTAATGTTGAAACAATAGATCTTCATCAATATATAAAGGATTACGTAGAAGAAGCAAGTTTCGACTTAGTTTCTAGAGAGATCCATTTACAATATACTCCGTTTAATAAACCACTTTACGTTAAGGCTGATCGCGATAAATTACGTCGCGTTTTGGCGAATTTATTGAGCAATAGTGAAAAATATATGGATAAGCAAAAAAAGCAAATTACTATTTCACTATTAGAAAAACCAGATGAAGTGATCATTCAAGTAATGGATAATGGAATAGGTATTGATCCGAATGCATTACCTTTAATTTTTGATCGTTTTTATCGGGCTGAGCCATCAAGAAATTCTCAAACTGGTGGCAGTGGTTTAGGATTGGCCATTGCTAAACAAATTGTCCTTGAAATGGATGGAGACATTTGGGGAACTAGTGAAATAACCAAGGGAACAAGCATTTTCTTTTCATTGAAAAAGGCTGAGGAAAAGGTGAGAAACAGTGAAAAAAATATTACTAATTGAAGATGAAGTGAGCATTGCTGAGCTCCAAAGAGATTATTTAGAGATTAATAGTTTTTCAGTTGTTATGGAACATAATGGTGAAGCCGGACTCAAAGAGGCTATTCAGGGACAATATGATTTAATTATTTTAGATATTATGCTTCCGGGAATGAATGGGTTTGAGATTTGCAAACAGATTCGTGCAGTTCACAATATTCCGATACTGTTTGTCTCAGCAAAAAAAGAGGACATAGACAAAATACGAGGACTTGGACTAGGTGCGGATGACTATATTACGAAGCCATTTAGTCCAAGTGAGCTTGTTGCAAGAGTGAAGGCACATTTATCGAGATATGAACGTTTAGCTAGTAATCAACAAACGAATAATATCATTTCTATTCATGGGATTAGCATCGATACTTCTGCAAGAAAGGTACTTGTCAATGGGGAAGATATTGCCTTTACGACAAAGGAATTTGATCTGCTTGTCTTTTTTTTCAGACATCCCAATCAAGTGCTAAGCAAGGAGCAACTCTATGAAAGAAATTGGGGCTATGAGTCAGCAGCAGATGTTTCGACAGTGACTGTTCATATTAGAAAACTGCGTGAAAAAATTGAACGGGACCCTGCACAGCCTAAATTTTTGGAAACCGTTTGGGGAGCCGGGTACCGGTTAAATGTCTAACGAAAATATCTCGTTGTTAGGTGAAGAGTTATTTTTTCTTGAAAATTTTTAGACTTTTTTAAGAAATCATTAATGGATAATTTAGCATTAACACTTAAACTATGGGAGGTATTAAAAAATGTCGTTAGAAGAGGTGTTTAATGGTGACAAACATGAAGGTGGTTATGATGGCGTTATTATTTATCCTTCAAGGCTGTACCTCAAATGAAAAGGGGGCTTTGTATAATAGCAAAGGGGGTAGTGAAATTTTGAAAAAGGAATCAACTAGTGAATTGTTTAAAGCAGTAGAAAAAGGTGACAACACCGAACTCCAAAGTATTTTGAATAAAAAAGTCGATATCAATGCAAAGGACTCAAACAATCGGACAGCATTGATGATTGCTACGTATAAGAATAATGTCGAGGCGGCAAAACTATTAATAGACGCAGGAGCTGATGTGAACATTCAGGATAAAATGCTGAACACACCTTTCCTTTATGCAGGTGCAGAAGGATACCTTGATATTTTAAAGATGACTATTCAAGCTGGTGCAGACTCTAAGATTACGAATAGATATGGGGGAACGGCATTAATCCCTGCTGCAGAGCACGGGCATATTGAGGTTATAAAAGAATTATTGACCAATACAAAAATTGACGTTAATCATGTCAATCATTTAGGATGGACTGCACTCATGGAGGCGATCATTTTAAATGACGGTAATCCAACACAGCAAAAAACGATTCAATTGTTAATCGAACATGGTGCAGATGTTAATATAGCAGATGATAATAATGTGACCCCGTTACAACATGCTAAAAAACGAGGATTCAAGGAGATTGAAAAGATTCTCAACGCAGCAGGGGCGGTATAAAAACTAAACTGTAGATGAACTTGATGCTGAGTTGATCTACAGTTTTTTTATGGTTTCTTTTGTATTATTAAATTAATTTTTTTATTTTTTAATTGTTTTTTAATAGTTTATTTATTGGCAGTTTAGAGATGGATCTTATGATAAATCTTGTAAACAACTTGCACAAGTAAAGGAGAGATTTAAAGATGAAATTAAGAAAACGTATTGTCCCAGCAGCATTAGCACTTTCGGTATTATCAGCTGGTATTGTAACATTTAACGAGCCTTTAAGTGTAGAAGCGGCAGGGACTCAATCAGTAGCAAGCGCCAAAAATGAACAAGTAGCAAAGATTACAAACATTAAGTCATTAAACACAATGACGCTGCAAATTACGTTTAACAAACCGTTAGTAGCAGAGGATGTAGATCTGAATAATTTAGAAGCTATTAAAAAACATTTCATATTTAATGGTGACTTAGAGATTGTCAATGTTCCACGATTAATGACTGGTTCAAAGAGTATATATATTGTACCTGTAACATTCCAGAAAGATGACTATATCTATACGTTGAGCTATAAAGAACAGCGCAAAAAAATGTTTGAGGGAACTGATGAGAAAGTATTTGTTCGTAATGTAGCGCAAGTGACAAACGATACATTTATATTGGAGTCTTTCCAAGAGGATGGCGTTGTTGATTATGCAAATATTATTGAAGCTTATCGTGCAGGTCGTGGAAATCTAGCTTTTAGCTTAGATCGTCATAATCGAGATGCTAATGGTACACGCTTCGATATTATATCTTCCTTGCGTGATCGCTATGTTACTGTGAAATCAAGCGAAGGGGAAGAGTTTGTAGCAAATTATGTACCATTTACACAAGCTGCAGATGGCAAACAAGCTCCTCAGTTTAGACTACCTGAAGGAAAAAAACTGAAGCCTGGTGTCACATATCGTATTAACTCTGAATGGGCTGAAATTGATGAAAAAAGCTTATTAGCAAAAGAAATGGTTCCATTTACTCTTCAGTCTGCCAAAGCTGTTGATAATAAATCATTTGAATTACAGTTAACAAATGATCCTCAATCTGATTTGTTTGCAGGTAGAAGTGTAGAATTACGAGGAAATGATGGAAGTTCACTTCAAGCGCAATATCGATACTCATCACGTAAAGGTGCAGTAGGCATTTTTGATATTGCGAACGGTGGTACATTCAAAGCTAATGTCAATTATACAGTTGTCCCATTAAACAACTGGGCTACAGCGACAAATATAGTCTTAAAAGCGAACTAAAGAATCTTTTAGTAGATACGAAAATTTATATCTGAGGTTTCTAACATGTTAAAAAATCTCGTCACGACTGGTGACGAGATTCTTTTCTAAAGCCACCCTTTATCACTGGCGACTTGAGCAGCTTGTTGTCTAGACTCGACTTGAAGTTTTTGAATAGAGGTGGATAAATAGTTTCGAATAGTACCTTTCGTTAAAAATAGTTTTTTACTAATCTCATTTGTTGTGAGCCCTTCCTTTACAAGCTGCAGAACAGCAATTTCACGTTCATTTAGTGGGTTCTGTTCTTTCATAAATAACGTAGCGGCTAAATCTCTGCTGACGACCTTTTCGCCATTCATGACTTTTCTTATTGTTTCGATTAAATAGTCTATAGGTTCATCTTTTAATAAATATCCATGTACCCCACAATCCATCGCTTTTTGTAAATAGCCAGGGCGTGCGAAGGTAGTAACAATCATCACCTTGCACGGTAAATTTGCCTGTTTAATTTTTTCAGCAAGGTCAAGCCCAGAAAGATTCGGCATTTCGATGTCCAAAACACAAACATCAGGTAGCTCATGTTGAATAAATTCCCACGCTTTTTGACCATCTGAAACTTCTGCGATCACTTTTATATCAGGCTCAAACGACAACAAGGAAGTCAAGGCGCCACGTAACATTTGTTGATCCTCTGCTAGTAATACTCGTATCATGTAGTTTGCTCCAATCTGTAGTGTTGGATAGGCAGTGTTAACGTCACAATTGTTCCATCTGTCGGTAAATTCTCTATGGAAGCAGTTCCTAGAAGGGCATTCATTCTTTCTTTCATCGATGAAAGTCCATTCCCATGCCCTTGGATATGTAAGCCGACACCATCATCAACAATAGTTATATTTAAAATTCCATTTATAGTATTGATATCGATTTGGCATTTTTTTGCTTGACTATGTTTAATAATATTTGTAGTCGCTTCCCGCAAACATAAGGACAGCATCGTTTCTTCTACACTCGCTAGGAGAAGCTTTGGACAGTTATTATTGATATTTATGGAAATATCCGCAGTTTGTAAATGCTGTTTACAAAGAATAAGCTCACTTTCTAACGAAATAAAATTCAAATCGGATACTAATTCTCTTACTTGCTTTAGCGCAGTTCGTGTTGTTGCTAAAATATCATTTAACTCATCTTTCACACGCATCGTATCCTTATCGACTAATTTTGTAGTTAATTCGGTTTTAATTTTAATCATTGTCAATGTATGACCGATCGTATCGTGAAGGTCCCTTGCAATACGCTGTCTTTCTTCTTGTTGAACGAGCTGCGTATTTACCTCTGTTAATTCTGATTGTAATTTTTTAGACTTTTCTACGTAGTAAATTAGCATTGGAAATAGTAGCTGAATAATCATAACGGGTATTAATACTTGGGATTCTAATTTGAAAGATGCTCCTGACTCAAACCAAATAACGGTCAAAAACATAAAGGCAATGGCAATCATTCCTAAAGCAATATGCCATTTCTTTTTAGCTCGCCCAATTAAATCAGCAAATATAAATCCAGAAAATAACATGGCGGATCCTTCATAAATACCTAGTATGATAATAAGAGTAAAGCCTACTAAGGAAGCAATAAGTAAACGCCAATCTTGATTCCATAAAGCAATATAGAAAGCTACTAAAAATAACATAAGGATTATTATTTTAGCCAATAATGGTAATGAAGAATTCGATCCTAATACTACGGTGAATAAAAAAATTAACGAAACTACATCAATAATTAAATAATGTTTTGCCTGATCTGTTGGATAAATCTTTATATTTCACACCAACCCTTGTCGATTATTTCTGCGTGACACTTTGAATGGCATGTTTCCTTATCCATTCCATAGGTCCAACATGAAAATGCTTGATACAAATATGTGCAATGAAAAGTTGGAGGAGGGAAAGGGTTAACCAAATACAAATAACTTCAATGCTATTCAATTTCCCACCTAAACCTAAGCCCCAGCCGTAGAAAATAATAGATGCCATAGTATTTTGAAGCACGTAGCAACTTAATGACATTTTCCCAATTTCGCCAAATCTCTTCCATAACCAATCAAGCTTCTTATATTCTACCATTTTACCTAATATTCCAATATAACCAATAGATAGGATTGGTGCGAATAAATATCGAACAGGTAAATCAAATGCTCCTCCAGGAATAAAGATTAGAAGATTTAAAGGTACTCCAATAAAAATACCAATTTTAAATAGCTTTTGACGCGCCTGGCGTCCTTTGTCATTTTGCAAAAATACACCATTTCTCATCAACTTCACACCAAGTAAAAATAAAAAGATATTCATCGGGATAATAAAAATAGCTTCCGTTCTATAATAAAGAAAATTTGTTAAACGATATTGTATTTGTTCAAACCAAGTACCATTTTCATATAGACTAACAACTGGATCGACGCCAGCAAGGGAAGTGTTGGCACCAAGCAATGCACCGGCTAAAATTAGCAAAATCATTACTGCGTGGAAACTACCAAAAACGAATAATGCGCGTTTAATCGCTTTATCACCAAATTTAACAATAAAGGCAACAATGATAGCTGTTACAGCATAGCTCATTAAAATATCGTATTCCATGACTAAGGTGAAGTGGATAAGCCCCTCCATAAATAAAAAGACTATTGTCCAAATATACATTCCTGGCCAAGCATTTCCTTTTCGTAAAGCTTGCTGATATTTTAATTCCAGACCAACACCAAACATGATTGTTAATAAACCAAGGAGTTTACCGTTTACGAAAAACAGAACCACCATTCGTAAAAAATCGTTCAATGACCACCAACCAGAATAATTGCTCGTCGTGATATACGAAATATCTCCAAGATAAGCAAAAATCCAAATATTTGTGCCCAGTGTCCCTAATACAGCAAAACCTCGTAACATATCGATTAAGGGTAATCTTTGTTGAACTTTCATTATGAAATCACTCTTTCTTTGTTTTCTTACAATAATGATAAGAAAACAACAGGAAAAAACATATTCACACCAGTCAAAGGTTCTTTATGACAGGTGTCATTTTAAGGTGTATCAAAAGTAAAGGAAGGCCATCTCGGAAGGAGGGACACTATTAAATCAACTAGTTTATTGTTTTCATAATGAATGGGATTTATGTGGCTATAGTTTTCACATCCGTAATTAGTGTAAGAAAATAAGAATTTTATTTATAAAATAAATATTGCGAAAACTAATTTGATTAGTTAAAATTGAAATACGATTAGTTTACAGAGGGGATTTGAAGTAAAATGAAAGTTGAAAATAGTGGCACAGTGTATCAATTGTCCTTTATGCCGAGGATTTTTCCTGTTAATTGTTATTTCGTAGAAGAAGAAAACGAGCTTACACTGATCGATGCAGCATTACCATATAGTGCAAAAAGTATAATAAAAGCTGCTGAAAATATTGGAAAACCGATTACGAGAATAATTCTTACCCACGCACATAATGATCATATTGGAGCGCTAGATACGTTAAAAGAATTATTACCATATAGTAAAGTGTACATTTCTTCTAGAGATGCGCTTCTATTGGGAGGAAATAGTTCCTTGCTACCAAATGAAAAAAACACCCCTATTCGGGGAGGCCTTCCAAAAAATATTAAAACTAAACCGGATGTATTACTTGAAGAAGGTGATCATGTTGGTTCATTAGAAGTGATTGCAACTCCAGGGCATACACCCGGTTCCATTTCTCTATTCGACACACGTAATAGAAGTTTAATAGCGGGTGATGCCCTTGTAACTAGAGGAAAGTTAATAGTACCTGGAATGATGAATCCGTTGTTTCCGTTTCCTGCTCTTGCTACATGGGATAAAGAGACAGCTCTAAAAAGTGCAAAAAAATTAAGCAATCTGAATCCAAGTTTACTTGCAGTAGGGCATGGGAAGATGTTAAAGCAACCGCAGGAACGTTTGAACATAGCCATTGCTGAAGCAGAAAAAAGATTTTTTATCATCTAAATAGGAAGTGAGAAAAATGTCCCGTCGTATGAAGTTAGATTTCTCTATTATTTTACAAAAGGCCACAGAGATAGTTGATGAGCAAGGATTGGACCAACTCTCAATTGGACTATTAGCTGAAAAATTGGAAGTACGGCCACCGTCCTTATATAACCATCTTGATGGCTTAAATGAATTGAAACAGAAATTAGCCATTCAAGGCGTAAAAAAACTACATGAATATATGCTACAAGCAGCAGTAGGACGTTCGGGTGATGACGCCATTCGTGCAATTAGTCAAGCATATCTTCAACTTGTTAGAGAACATCCGGGGTTATATGATGCTAGTACTCACTTTCCGGATGCAAATGATCAAGAATTACAGCAAGCCCAAGAGTCTGTTGTACAACTAGTACTTCAAGTGCTAGATGCCTATCATTTGCAAGAAGAAACTGCGATTCATATGGTCAGAGGATTACGAAGTTTTCTACATGGATTCTCTTCAATCGAACAGATGGGGGGATTCGGGATGCCACTAGATATCAATAAAAGCTTTTCAATCCTAATCAATACCTTTATTGAGGGCATTCATGCAGCTACGATTCATAAAGATCATGGAAATGGCTGACTAAGGGAAGAAGACACGGAGGATTGATTTCAGTCGATAATACAAAGTGATTAATATTGGAGTAGGAGACTTGTCTTTGAATACGAGTTTCCTACTCTTTTCATATAAATAGCAATTGCGATTAATGCTTTCTTTTTGAAGAACATGACATACTATTATTTAGTACATGAATAAATTCTATAATCTAATAGCCCTTCATACTTTAAAATCATTTCAAAATGTTTATCCATTACTTCATAAAGTTCAGGTTCAATATCCTCTGAGTGATTAAGCTCAGGTATTGAGAAAATCGATTTGTTTTTTTGTATACGAATATGTTTAAAACCAGCCTGGTTAAATAAATCTACCCAATCCTTTTTCGTTGAACACGAATCAAAACCATAAAACTCTTTAATTTCTTTTTCAATTTTCTCTTCAAGCGGTTGATGAATAGTAAATTCAATAGCAATAAACCGACCGCCGTTCTTTAATAAACGAAAGATTTCTTTAAGTGCATTCGGTTTATCGACAAAAGAAAGCACAGATTCAGAAATAATAAAATCAAATGTATGATCAGGTAAAGGTACTTGTTCTATTGAGCATTGCATTATTTTTACGGGTAAGCGATTTTTTTTCATTCTCTTTTTAGCTTTTGCGACCATGACAGAATTAATATCGATGCCTGTTACCTTTGCTTCATACGTCTCTGCCAAATAGGCAGCGGTTTGGCCTGTACCACAGCCTACATCTAAAATATAAGGATTTTTACCAATGTTCTCGGCCTTGAATAGTTCCTTTGTTAAATTAAGACCACCAGGATGCGCACCGCCAACACCAAATTTGGACAGAAATTCTAGATATTTCGAATTTTGAATCGGAATCCCTTCTTTATTCGTATTTTTGTATAATATGAAATTTAAAAAAGTATGGTTCCAGCAAGAGCCAAAGTTGTTATAAAGAAACTTCACGAATTAATGGACTTCAATATGTATATTATTTTTGAGCAACTTCTCCGATAGTCTAAACAATAAAAAAATACATACGTATACTAGTTAAAAGATATATGATAGGGGGTGTATTGATGCCATTTTATCCGCCTAATTCTAGAATGCAACCATTTCCACCAAGCTATAGACAAGGTTTTGGCCCTCCTATGCAAGGTAGACAAGGGCAACCCTTTTTTAATCCTTACCAGCAACCCCAAAATTCTAGATTTGGAAGATTACCACATCATTTAAATACAATTATGGGCCACGCGGGAACAATAACATATGGAGTTAATATGTTAAGACAAATGGGAGCTTTTATTAATTTCTTAAGATAGAATGTAAAATGATTTTTTTAGTTAAACTTATTAAAACCCCTCTTAAGAGAGTAAATTCTTAAGAGGGGTTATTGATTATTTCATTTAATGCTTATTTTGTTGAAAGTTGTTTTTCGATAATAGAGCGATTTTTCTCTTTAAATACTTCATTATGTGATGACACGACCCCTTGACGATAGGCAGTAGGCTCTAAGTACGTTTTGATAGAGTTCACGGCATTGGCTGCATCCTGGAAAGTCCCTAGAAGGAGGTTGATTTTTCCTTCAAACGCTAATATATCACCTGCTGCAAAAATTCCAGGCTGTGCTGTTTCTCCCGTTGCTTTCCCTTCAAAATAGTAATCATCTTTTTTAGGAATGGTAATTGCCTGCTCCAATTCTAATGATGCTACACGGTTATAGCCATGACTAACGATGACTTCATCGATTTGACGCGTATAGCTTTGTTTTGTTTGTGTATTTTCACATGTCACTAATTGGATGGCTGTTTTGTCGGCATCAGCAGTTAATTTTGTAATAGTCGTATTACATTCAATCTTTACGCCAGCATCTAAAGCCTCTTGAATTGTTGCCTCATGAGCGGATAACTTATCTTTACGATAAACAACAGTTACGTTTTTGGCGATAGGACTTAGTTCAACTGCCCAGTCGATCGCAGCATTTCCGCCTCCCGAAATAATGATCTCCTTGTCCACAAAACGTTGATATGACTGCACGGTATAGTGTAAATTTGTCATTTCATATTTTTCTGCACCTTCTAGTGAAAGCTTTTGAGGATTAATAATACCACCACCAACGGCTAAAAGAACGGTTTTAGAATAATGTTTATCTCCTTGCGCAGTATGAAGAACAAAAATATCATCTTGGCGCTCGATAAAGTCAATTTTTGTACCTTTTAAAATGGTTGGATGAAACGTTTTTGCCTGTGCAATTAACTGTTTCACAAATTGTTCTCCTAATACAGGGGGATGACCACCAATATCCCAAATTAGCTTTTCAGGATAAAGTAAAACTTTACCACCAAGTTGTTGTTGACTCTCAATTAATTTCGTTTTCAATCCTCGTAAACCACTATAAAAGGCACTGTATAGGCCTGCAGGACCACCACCAATTATTGTTACATCGTATAAATGTTGCATTTATATCACCACATCCTAAAAAATAATAAAAAAGTATTTGACAAAACTACATAAGAAAACTAGACTAATTCTAGTGATAATGATTATCATTGTCGGCTAATCGCTATCATAGCATGGAAAGAACAAAAAGGAAAGAGAGGTTACGTCGTGCGTTTACAAGTTGAATCGATTCGTATCGGCTACGAGGACAAAACGATTGTGCATGATTTATCGTTACAAATTCCAGACGGTAAAATAACGACTATCATTGGTTCCAATGGGTGTGGTAAATCTACACTTTTAAAGGCTATTACAAGGATATTGAAGCATAAGAGTGGACAAGTCATACTAGATGGTCAAAATATTTCCGAGATGAATACAAAAGAATTAGCGAAAGAGCTGGCCATATTGCCACAAAGTCCGGAAAGTGCACATGGTTTAACAGTGGAAGAGCTTGTATCCTACGGTCGATTTCCATATCAAAAGGGCTTCGGTAATTTATCTCAAAAGGATAAAGAAATGATTGACTGGGCCTTAAAGGTAACTAAAACGGATGACTTTCGTCTGAACACAGTTGACGCCTTATCAGGTGGACAGCGTCAACGGGTGTGGATCGCGATGGCATTAGCCCAAGAGACCGATATTATTTTTTTAGATGAGCCAACAACTTATTTAGATATGGCCCATCAGTTAGAAGTTTTAGAATTACTTAACAAGCTTAACGAAGAAGAAGGACGCACAATTGTCATGGTGCTACATGATTTAAATCAGGCAGCACGTTTTTCAGATTATATTGTTGCGCTATCAAAAGGAGAGCTAGTGAAGTTTGGTACGGCGGAGGAAGTTATAGTACCTGAAGTACTAGAAAAAGTGTTTAATATTGATGCAGTCATTGGTAAGGATCCACGTACTGATAAGCCAATGTGCATTACATATAACTTATTACAAACAGTGTAAAAGGAGATAGATTTATGAAAAAGTGGTTATTACCAATGTTTATGATGGTCGTACTAGTGCTTGCAGCGTGCGGCAATAAAGAAGAGAAGACGGAAGAAGGCTCTAAAGATAAGGCATCTGCAGAAACGATTACGTATCAATCAGAGGCTGGCCCTGTTGAAGTACCAGCAAACCCTAAACGTGTAGTTGTATTATCTTCATTTGTTGGGCATTTACTACAGCTTGACGTTAATGTTGTCGGTATTGATTCATGGACTGCAGATAATCCAAAATTCCAAGATGATATTAAAGATGCAGTAGTTGTTGAGAATACGGATATTGAAAAAATTCTCGAGCTTGAGCCAGATTTAATTATTGGTTTAAATGGTATTGAAAATGCAGATAAATTAGCAGAAATCGCACCAACTGTATTGTTCACTTATGGTAAAGTGGATTATTTACAGCAATTTATCGAAATCGGTAAAGTTGTCAATAAAGAAAAAGAAGCAACTGATTGGGTAAAAGATTTTAAAGAACGTGCTGCAGAGACGGGTACAAAAATTAAAGAAAAAATCGGCGAAGATGCAACGGTTACTGTCGCAGAAATGTTTAATAAACAAATGTATGTGTATGGAGATAACTGGGGTCGAGGAACAGAAATTTTATATCAAGAAATGGGCTTGAAAATGCCTGAAAAAGTAAAACAAGATGCTTTAAAACCAGGTTATTTTGCAATTTCTACAGAAGTATTAAATGAATATGCAGGTGACTATGTGATCTTTAGTACGTTTAAAGGTGAGGATAGCGCCATTAAAAATGCTCCGTGGTTTAAAGATTTAGAAGCGGTGAAGAATGGTCATTTATTTGAAGTGAGTGGCAATGAATTTTACTTTAATGATCCAAAAACTTTAGAATATCAACTAGATTTCTTTGAAAAGAAATTTTTACAATAATTTCAGTAGAGAGTAGCGAAGGCAAATGATAAAGTTTCGAAATGTCCCGTTTTGGCTTCAAGTATTGCTTGCACTGATCTTATTAGCAGTTACAGTTACGATCTCGCTTTGTATAGGCGCGGCTAATACGAGTATTCAAGATGTTTATCAAGCGATTGTCGGACAAGACGGTGGCAAGCACTACTCTGTATTACGTGAAATTCGATTTCCTCGTATTATTGCTGCTATTTTTGTAGGTAGTGCACTTGCAGTTGCTGGGGCTATAATGCAAGGAGTTACTAGAAATCCATTAGCAGATCCAGGTCTCCTTGGTCTAACAGCAGGTGCAAATGCGGCACTGGCATTGACGATGGCATTTATTCCAAATACCTCGTACTATATGTTTATTTTTGCATGTTTCATTGGTGCAGGTGTAGGGATGATTGTTGTCTATAGTATTGGTGCTTCAACGAAGAATGGCTTTTCTCCATTAAAGTTAGTCTTAGCTGGGGCAGCCGTATCTGCTCTATTACAAGCAATAGCAGATGGAACTGGAATATTATTTAAAATTTCAAAAGATGTATCAATGTGGACGAGTGGTGGTTTAATTGGCACTACATGGCAAGCTTTAATAATTGTTCCTGTTATTGTAATAGGATTAGCGGTAGCTTTTGTGTTTAGTCGTCAACTAACCATTTTAAGTTTAAATGAAGAAGTAGCTGTTGGATTAGGACAAAAAACAACAGCCATTAAAGGGATCATGATGGTTGTCGTTGTAATTCTTGCAGGCTCCGCAGTTGCACTAGTAGGCAATTTAGCGTTTGTTGGGTTAATGGTACCGCACATTGTCCGAGCAATTGTTGGAACAGACTGTCGATTTGTCCTACCGATGAGTGCTATTATCGGTGGATGGTTAATGGTGACTGCAGATTTTGCAGGTAGAATGATTAATGCCCCATATGAAACACCGGTAATTGCAATTATTTCAATTATTGGCCTTCCGTTCTTCTTACTTCTTGTTCGGAAGGGAGGTCGTCAAATTGTTTAAAATTGGACGAAAAAAACAACGTAGATGGCTCATGGTTTGGACGCTATTAACAATAGCTATTTTTGTAATGGGTATTTCAATGGGAGCAGCTTCAGTTTCGATTGATCGCATAATACCGATTTTACTTGGAGACGGCAGCTTCAAAGAATCATTCGTACTGTTTTCTGTTCGCTTGCCAAGATTATTTGTGCTAGCAGCAGCAGGTATGGCGTTAGCATTAGCTGGTGCCGTTTTGCAAGGGGTAACACGTAATGATTTAGCGGACCCTGGTATTATTGGGATTAATTCTGGAGCAGGTGTAGGAATTACGCTATTTTATCTCCTTGTTGGTGGTGATTTACCTCATTTCGCGTATGTGTTACCAATTGTTGGATTTGCTAGCGCTCTGTTAACGGCACTCCTCATTTACTTTTTCTCATATAAGCGGAATGTGGGGGTGCAGCCGATCCAACTCATTTTAGTCGGGGTAGGGGTAGCATCTGCCTTAGCAGGTGTAATGATGATATTAATCTCCTCTGCTGAGCGTAGAGATGTGCAATTTATCGCACAATGGCTTGCAGGTAATGTTTGGGGAACAGACTGGCCATTTTTCTGGGCTTTATTGCCTTGGCTTGTGCTAGGCATTCCATTTATTTTGTATAAAGCAAATGTGTTAAATGTGCTTGCAATGACTGAACCAACAGCGGTTGGCTTAGGCTTAAACATCGAACGAGAGCGTTTGCAATTATTAGTAGTCTCTGTCGCATTAGCTGCGGCAGCTGTATCGATCACAGGGGGCATTGCCTTTATCGGTCTGATGGCTCCGCATATTGCAAAGCAGCTCGTTGGACCGCGCTACCAGTTCTTTTTACCACTCACATTATTAATCGGTGCCAGCTTACTAATGCTTGCAGATACAATTGGCCGCGTAGCTATTTCGAGTGCGACAGTGCCAGCAGGTATTGTTGTAGCCTGTATCGGCGCGCCATATTTTTTATATTTACTACGAAAAAACGACTGAATGGCTTAGGCTGTTCGGTTGTTTTTTTTTGTTGAACGAACGTGGTTCTGCGGATAGGAAGCGCTCGCGGCAAGTTTTGGATAGGAAGGCGAGAATGAAGGATAGAGCACTCAAAAACGTGGATAGAAAGTCGAAATTGATGGAAAGTACCGTCGTCAAAGTGGAGATATGAGGCAGAAAAGTAGTAGTCGATGCTAGAAACTAGGTGATTTATCCATTCTTTTTATCTACAAAAAAGGGCTATAAATTTAATTTTTACATTTTGTATTTCAAGTTTTTTGGAATCGCTTTTTATACATGTAATTGTTTATATAATATATACAGGAGGGGAGAGACAATGATCTTATTAGCACGACAGCAATCACAAATGCAAAAAATGCTAGAAGCTTTGGTAAAAAGATTGCCTAGTACACATGTAGACTACATGAATTATTTTAATAGGTTAATGCGTATACAAGCTGGCTTTGCTGGAGAAAAGCGAGTAGATGCAGAATGGCTTGAAATTAATTTGCCCAACCCACATTATTTCCTTCATGATTTACAAATAGTTAATCACTTCGGGACTACACATCAAATAGACACTGTATTAGTTTGCCCTCATTTTATATTAATTTTAGAAATAAAAAACATAACAGGCTTCCTTGAATTCGATGAGTCATTTACTCAATTTACAAGGACTACTGCAGAAGGAGATATTGAGGGAATGATTGATCCTTTTCATCAAGTTAGACGACACGCCGAGTGGATAAAGGGGTTATTACAGCATTACAAAGTGGAGATTCCTGTTCATTATGCAGTCGTTCTGGCAACGAAAAATGCTATTTTATCAGAAAGTTTTAAAGGACAACCAATTTTTCATGTTTCAGGATTACGTTACTATGTAAGAAAATGTCTTGAACGGTATAAAGAGGTGAAACTAGAAGCAGATGAACTCTCTCTTTTTACTACTAAATTATTGACCAGGCATTTGCCAATTAAAAGAGAAATAACCCTTCCTGTGCAGGATCTACTAAAAGGCGTGTTATGTGTACGTTGTTCAAATGGACAGCGAATGAGCTATTCCCTAAAAAAATGGACTTGTCAACGCTGCGGATTAGTTGATCAGGATGCTATTTTCAGAACGCTTAAAGATTACAAGTTATTAGTGGGCGATTCGTTAACGAATAAAAGCTTTTGTGATTTTTTCGCAATAGATTCACCTGATTTAGCGTATAGACTATTGCAGAAATTACCTTTGAAGGCTGAGGGGATAAATAGACATAGGAAATATTGGATAAAAGATGGATAGAGCACTTTGAGCTGCGGATAAAAAGGCGAGAATGAAGGAAAGAGCGCTCAAAAACGTGGATAGAAAGGCGAGAATGCAGGATAGAACGCTCGAAGTCGTGGATAGAAAGGCGAGAATGAAGGAAAGAGCGCTCAAAGCGTGGATAGAAAGTAGATAATGCTGGATAGAACGCTCAAAAACGTGGATAGAAAGGCGAGAATGAAGGATAGAACGCTCAAAAACGTGGATAGAAAGTAGAAAGTAGATAATGCTGGATAGAACGCTCAAAGCGTGGATAGAAAGTAGATAATGCTGGATAGAACGCTCAAAAACGTGGATAGAAAGGCAAGAATGAAGGATAGAACGCTCAAAAACGTGGATAGAAAGGCGAGAATGAAGGATAGAACCTCAAAGTCGTGGATAGAAAGGCGAGAATGAAGGATAGAGCGCTCAAAGCGTGGATAGAAAGTAGATAATGCTGGATAGAGCGCTCAAAGCGTGGATAGAAAGTAGATAATGCTGGATAGAACGCTCAAAAACGTGGATAAAAAGGCGAGAATGAAGGATAGAGCGCTCAAAGACGTGGATAGAAAGGCGAGAATGAAGGTTAGAACGCTCAAAAACGTGGATAGAAAGCCAAGAAAGACGAAAAGCCCGCTCAAAACCCCGAATTTCACGCTAATTCCTACTAGACAAATAAAAACTAAAAGCGTATAGTTAGTTAGGCTAACTAACTAAAGAGGAGTGGTAATGTTGACGATTGAACAAGAATTTTTTAATCAGTACCGCTTAATGTATAGACCGTTTATCAATCTAATAAATGTGCAGTTAGGGAAATATCAGTTGTATAGCTCTCAATGGGCTCTTCTTCGGCTATTGATGGATAAAGGGCCACATACATTTGTGGATATTGCGAATTTCATGTTTATTGAAAAGCCGAGTGTGACGAGGCTTGTGCAAAAGCTTGTGGAGCTTGGTTACGTGGAAACGGTAGCGGGTAGGGATAAGCGCGAAAAGCTTGTGCAATTGACGGTTAATGGTGAAGAGATTGTGCAAGAAATTCAAGCGCATTTAAAACCAACTATGGAACAGGCACTCGCGGGGGTATCAGAGCGGGATATTGAAATTGCGACACAAGTGTTAGCGAACATTTGTGCAAACATTAATCGGTAGGAGAGAAAAAAGTGGAAGCAACTAGACATAAACTTTGGACGAAGGACTTTTTAATCGTCTCACTTATTAATTTTACCATTACATTAATATTTTTTTTATTGATGGTAACGATTGCAGGCTATGCGGTTGAGCATTTTGGGGCTTCAACTAGTACGGCAGGGCTTGTATCGAGTATTTTTATTATTGGTACTTTATTTGGTCGTCTTGGGACAGGACGTATTATTGGGGATTGGGGTAGCAAAAAAACATTATTTTGTGGATTATTATTGTTTATGCTATCAACGATGTCTTATTTTATCGCGACGAATTTGCCGCTTCTAATGGTCAATCGTTTAGTACAAGGGATTGCACTTGGGATGGCTAGTACGGCGACAGGAACAATTATTGCACAAATTTTACCGTCTGATCGACGAGGAGAAGGTATCGGTTATTACAGCTTGAGTGCTATTTTAGCTACTGCTATCGGACCGTTTGTAGGTATTCTTCTAACGCAGCTGTTTAAAGATTATCGGATGATTTTTGCTGTCGATTCCGTATTAGCTATTGTATGCTTCTTGTTGTATTTTATCGTAACCGTTCCAGATGCACCGAAGAAGGCCAAAGAGATGGCGGAGAAAACAGGTTTTAAGCTCACTAATTTTATCGAAATGCGTGCTGTGCCTATTGCTTTTGTGGCGCTCGTTATTGGCTTTGCCTATTCAGGGGTTATGTCATTTATGACGTTTTACGCGAAAGAGCTTGATTTGGTAACAGCAGGAAGTTATTTCTTTATTATTTATGCAATTGTTATTTTAGCGACACGTCCTTTTACAGGGAAATTACTAGACACTAGAGGTGCAAACATAGTTATCTATCCATGTCTAGTTATTTTCGCACTAGGAATGTATGCTTTTAGTTCGGCGACTAGTAGTGTTGTATTTTTACTAGCTGCAGCTTGCATAGGGATCGGATATGGCAATTTCAATTCAGTAGCGCAAGCAATAGCGATAAAAGTTACTCCAAATGAGCGTTTAGGACTTGCGACATCGACATATTTTATTTTATATGATTTAGGTTTAGGGGTTGGTCCTTATTTCTTAGGATTCTTCGTTCCGACTTCGGGGTACAGTGCCATTTTCTTTGCGATGGTATTTGTAATTTTAGTATCAATTATCCTTTATTATTTCTTATATGGAAAATATGAAAATAGAAAACAAACGAAAATTTTGTAGTTTAGAATAATTATATTGTAGAAAAAACGTCATTTTTCTAGTTATCTAATTGGATCAACTATAAAATGTCGTTTTTTTCTATAAATAAAAATACTTCTTGCAATTCTATTTGATAATCATTATCATTCTCGATATAAACTATTTCGGAAGTAGGTACTTAGCATGAAAAAAACATCATTATTGTCAGTATTAGTTGCAGGAGGCATTCTAATGACTGGCTGTGGAAATACAGATGAAGCTAAAAAAGACGATAAGCCAGCAACAGAACAAGCAGAAAAAGCTACAAAAGTTGATTTATCTGCTGAACTAGCAGCCTATCAAACATTTGCATTAGAGCAAATGGACCAATTCTTAGTAGAAACGGGGAAATTTGTGGACGCATTTAAGGCTGGTAAAATTGAAGAAGCAAAAGCAGCCTATGCACCTGCACGTATGTATTTTGAGCGTTCGGAGCCAATTGCAGAGAGCTTTGGTGACCTTGACCCACGTATTGACGGTCGTTTAGCTGATATTAAAGACGAAGGCAAGGGCGAAGAAGAATGGTCAGGCTATCATAAGCTAGAACATGCGCTTTGGGTAGAAAATAAAACTGCAGGCTACGAGGCTGTTGCAGATCAATTACTAGCAGACGCAAAAGAATTACATGCATTAGTTCAAACTGTAGAAGTTACACCTGATTTAATGATTACAGGTGCGGTTGATTTATTAAACGAAGTATCAACATCAAAAATCACTGGTGAAGAAGAAATCTATTCTCACACAGACCTTTATGACTTTAAGGCAAACATTGAAGGTGCAGAAAAAATCTTTGAAATACTACGTTCTAAATTAGAAGCGAAAGATAAAGACTTAGTTGCTACATTAGATGAAAAATTCAAAGCTGTAGATGATTTATTAGCGAAGCATGCGACTGCTGATGGCGGATATGTTTCTTACGAAAAATTAACTGATGAAGACACAAAAGCACTTTCAGCAGCAGTTAATCAACTAGGTGAACCATTAAGTCAAATGGGTATTATTTTAGAGTAATTTTTGGAGTGATAATAAATGACAGCGTCAAATGATGAAAAATGGATGAATAAAAAAATATCAAGACGTGACATGTTAAAGCTAACAGGTATCGGAGCGGCTGGTATAGCTATCGGTGCCTCTGGCTTAGGTGGTGTTATGAAAGTAATGGGCTACGATGTATTCGAGCCTGTTGCGGATAGCACAACTGCACGTAATAAAGTTGATTTTTATGGAAAACATCAATCTGGCATTATTACACCAGTTCAGACAAATATTTATTTTGCTTCTTTAGATGTTTTATTGACATCAAAGAAAGACCTTCAAGAGTTGTTCAAAAAATGGACACCTCTTGTTGTTCGTTTAATGAATGGTGAATTAATGGTAGATTTAACAACAAATACTAGAGTTCCTACAGGAGATACAGGTGAAGCAGAAGGTTTAGACGCTTCAAATTTATCGATCACAATTGGTGTTGGTCCATCTTTGTTTGATAAGCTTGGGATCCAACATTTGAAGCCAGCAGAATTAAATGATTTACCACATTTCCCAAAAGATCAGCTACAAAAAGAACTTACAGGTGGAGATCTTTGTATTCAGGCATGTGCGGATGACCCACAGGTGGCATTCCACGCAGTACGTAACTTAGTTCGGGCAGCATCTGGTAAGGTAGAAATTAAGTGGTCTCAAGCAGGCTTTAACTCATTCCCAGCTGGAGGAGGAACGCCGAGAAATTTATTTGCATTCAAGGATGGCACTGGAAATCCATCGACTGCCGATGACAAAGATTTAAATAAAGTTGTATGGGTCGATAAAGGCTGGCTAAAAGGCGGGTCTTATTTAGTCGCACGTAAAGTTCAAATGCATCTTGAAACATGGGATCGCACATCTTTGAAAGATCAGGAGGCAACATTTGGTCGTTATCGCGATAGTGGTGCACCTTTTGGTAAAAAGAAAGAGTTCGATGATTTCGATGTAGAGGCGAAGGATAGCAATGGTGAGTATATTATGCCCGATACGTCACATGTACATTTGGCACGTAAATCAGGTGCGCGTATGTTACGTCGTTCGTATTCTTATGCATCGGGTGTTATGACGAATACAGGTGCGCATGATGCGGGACTTATGTTTATTTCTTATCAAAAAGACCCAGCCCAATTTATAACAGTTCAAAATAGCTTAGGACGTTTGGATAAAATGAATGAGTATACTACACATCGAGGCAGCGCAGTGTTCGCTTGCTTCCCTGGTGTACAAAAGGGGAGTTATATAGGTGAAGCACTTTTTAACGCGCTGTAGCTTAGTACTTTGCTTGTTATTGGCACTTGCTGTACCAGTGCAGGCAGCGCAATCTTATAGTCACTTATACATTTCTATTAGTGATGCACTAATGAATACGAAGCAGGATAAGGAATCCGAAGCTGAGCAAGCCCTTAAACAGTTTGCAGCAGACTGGGCTTCGGTTACATCAGAGCAAAAGAAAGCAAAAGAAAAAGTTGATAATATTCTTGCACAAGCAGTTGAAGCTACAACTAAGGATGAACGTTTAAAGGTACTATCTGAATTGTCAAATGCCTTACGTGCATTAGAAAAGCTTGAGAATCCTGTAGATGAAGCGGCGCAGCGAGCAGAATTTGGGCAAAAGTTTAAACCAATCATGGGGGACTTTGAGAAAGCTTTAGCAAGTGGTGACATCACAGCAATCGATGAAGCCTATAAAGACTTTAATATCAAATGGAATAAAAACGAAAGACCTGTGCGTGAGCAAAGTATCGCGATGTATGGGCAAATTGAAACACAAATGGCGTTTTTACGCATTTCCATTTCCGCTGAGGAACCTGATGTAGAGCTTATGAAATCTCAATTTGCTGACTTAAAGCAAACAATAGAGGATTTTGTGGCTGGTAAGGAAACAGCAGAAGTAGTGGAAGGGGAATATTCATTAGCTACATTAATTGCTTATATTGATGAGGCAAACGATTTTATCGATGCAGGTGATTATAAAGCAGCTTCTGATAAAATTCGAGAATTTATTACTATCTGGCCAAGTGTGGAAATTGAAATCTCCACTCGTAATGGTAGTCTATATACTAAAATTGAAAGTGAAATGCCAATTATCGCAAGTGATTTATTAAAATCATCAGCTGATAAAGAAGGTATTAAAAGTAAGCTAGATAATATTCGTACCGAAATCGAGCTGATCCAAGGGAATACAGATTATTCTTTTTGGGATGCTGCTCTTATTTTACTGCGTGAAGGGTTAGAAGCTCTGCTCATTATTTTAGCTTTAGTATCGTTCTTAGACAAATCAGGGCAAAAATCAATGCGTAAATGGATTTATGTTGGTACATTTATAGGGATTCTTGTATCTGCAGTTGCTGCAGTTTTAATGTCTACGATTTTTAATTCTGCAACGATTGATACTAATCGAGAGTTAATGGAAGGTTATGTTGGTTTACTTGCAGCAGCAATGATGATTGGAGTAGGTATTTGGCTTCATAGTAAATCGAGTGTGGTAAGCTGGAACCGCTATATTTCCAAACAAATGGGCAATGCCATCTCTACTGGCTCGGTATTTGCGATGGCATCAATTAGCTTTTTATCTGTTTTCCGTGAAGGTGCAGAAACACTTGTCTTCTATGCAGGAATTGCACCTAAAATGGAGACATCTCAGTTTGTGCTAGGGATCGTAGTAGCACTTTTAATTCTAGCTATTTTTGCATTTGTATTATTTAAAGCAAGTGGAAAAATTCCAATTCATAAATTTTTCGCTGTAGCTACGGTGTTAATCTACGTATTGGCCTTTAAAATTATTGGTGTCAGTCTGCATACATTGCAGTTAAGGGATTCAGTTTCAACTACTATTGTAGATGGATTGCCAGTTGTCAACATTATTGGTTTCTATCCAACGGTAGAAACAATGATTGGACAAGCAGTTTTACTTGTACTAGTTGTAGCAACAATCATTTATAAAAAGAAACAAAAATAAATAGAAGGGCAGATGAATAGACTTTCATCTGCCCTTTAGCATGTCGATAAAAATTTATTCAATAAACTAAGGTTTATTTTCACTTCGAGGTGGCGCTTTCCGCGGGCTTGGCTTCAACCTCCTCGTCACTGCGTTCCTGCTGGGCTTTCAGCACAAGCTAAAACAAAATTATTATCATTATAGAAAAACCGGTTCTAGGATTGACTATTATTTTATACGAAGAAATCCTCGAGAACAGGTCAGCACTACGCTCCTCACAAAATGCTGTATGCTTTAGGGTTTCAGATCCCCAAAGGAGTTATCTGAAATTACAAGACTAAAAGATGATGAATATATCATAGTAGAAAATTTATTTACTAACCTTTAAATTAATCGCTGAAATCAGCATTTGCTAGTAGAAAATATTTTTTGACGCCTCTAGTAAAGCGAGGGGGTGATTTCCGCTCCGCCTAGGCGCTTTCCTTGGGCGTTCGAAGAGCCGCTCCACCTCCACAAAATGGTGTTGATACAAAAGTAGTAGTAAAAAAGAAAATAGTCTCTTGACCAGTAACTGGTTAAGAGACTATTTTCTTTTGGCGTAAATCCATTAGCCCGTTTTTAATAATTAAGCAAATTAGGTATGTGTCATATGTTAAAATTATGTTATAAATTGTTAAAATCCCTGTAGTAGATGAGTTTTCCATTGTTACAAATTATTAACACAATATAAATACTATAAAAATAGTGAATTAATAATAATATGATTACATATATATGTAATGGGGAAATATGCTTTGAATAGTTCGACCAATTACGACATGGCGTACGCGATAATTGTCGTCTGTACGGTATAGACGTATACCTAAAGAATCTTTTACAAAAAAACTGACATTCTTTAAATTGAAAGGAGAATTAACCTGATGTCAAAGAAGAATTGGAAGAAGCCGTTAAATACCTTTTTAGCAACAACTCTAGTCGCAGGTATTGCCGCACCTGTAGCACCCCTTACTGTAAATGCTGAAACATTAGCAAAGGATTTAATCATTTCGGAGTATATAGAAGGAAGTTCCTTCAATAAAGCAATTGAAATATATAATGGGACAGGTGCCGCGGTTGATTTAAGTATTTATACTTTAGAGCTTCATACGAACGGAGAAGATACCGCGAAAAATAAAGTGAGTCTGACAGGTACGCTAGAAAACGGAGCTACTTATGTTTTGTATCATAAAGATGCAGCTCCTAACATTAAAGCAAAAGGAAATCTAGAAAACGCAACTGTTATTAATTTCAATGGAAATGATTCAATCGTATTAAGGAAATCTGGTGAAATAGTCGATTCCATTGGACAAGTTGGTTCTTCAGCAGATTTTGCTAAAGATGTAACTTTAGTAAGAAAGAGTTCAGTCTTGTCGGGTGATACAACTATTAATGATGCTTTTAACTCGGCATTAGAATGGACTTCATTTCCGGTAGATGATTTTTCTAATTTAGGGCAACACGTAATGGATACCGACTCAGGTGGACCTGTTGATCCTGTTGACCCCGAAGCACCGGCAGTCCTCTCAATTGGAGAGGCCCGGAATAAGGGTGTAGGTGAAACGGTTACTATCAAAGGTAGAGTTGCGGCGGGCTTAAAAAATACGTTCTCTGTCCAAGATGAAACAGGTGGTATTGCCGTACGACCTACTAGTCTAGCTATGTCTGTCGGGGATGAAGTTAAGTTAAAAGGGAAGTTAGCAGACTATCGTGGTTTACTACAATTAGATGGTGCTACAATCGTTGAAAAAGTTGAAAATGCTGGGGTACCTGCTCCAAAGGTAATAACAGGGGCTCAAGTAAATGAAGAGAGTGAATCGCAGTTAGTAACAGTGAAAAATGTTACGCTTACAGATGTTCAACAAGGTGCAGGATGGGCAAACTTTACTGCAAGTGACGGTACGAACTTCCTCGTACGCGATGAAACAAATTTGCTTGGCTTAACTGTCGGTACAAACTATGAATCTATCACTGGTATTGTTCAACAGTTCGATAAAGACTATCAGGTGATCCCTCGCTCAGAAACAGATATCGTAGTGGATAGTGCAGCACTAAAGCCTGCTAGCGCATCTCCTGGAAGCGGGACGTTTGTGGGGAAAACAACAGTAACTTTAACAACATCGACAGCAGATGCAGAAATTTATTACACATTAGATGGTACGGGGCCAACTGATAAAAGTCTTAAATATGAGACACCAATTGAAATTAGCAAAAATACGACTTTAAAAACAATCGTTAAAGCGAAAGATGGCAAATTTAGTGAAATAACTACATTTGAATATAGCATTGCAGATAAATTACAAATTCATGATATTCAAGGTGCTGGGCATGCTACAACATTTGATGGTAAAACAGTTGAAGGAATTGAAGGAATCGTAACTTATTCATTCACGTTAAATAATAATTGGTATTATACAATTCAAACGCCAGATGAATTAGCCGATCAGGATCCGAACACTTCTGAAGGTATTTTTCTGTACAGTGGAAAGAAACCTTGGCCAATAAAAGTAGGGGATTTAGTATCTGTTAAAGGTAAAGTAAGCGAATATGCATACGATGGCTATGATGACAGGCAGCAAACAGATTTAAAAACAACACAAATTAATGTGCGTGACGATCAAGACGGAAAAGTGGAAGTCATTAAAAGTAGTGTAGCCTTACCAAAAGCAATTGGAATCGATAAGTTAAAAATGTCCTTTAGTAAAATCGACAGTGATAATTTGGGGATTTTTAATCCAACAATCGACGCTATTGATTTTTGGGAAAGTATCGAAGGCATGAGAGTAGAAGTTGGAAACGTGAAAGCGGTAGCACCACAGGAGCATGGAGATTTAGTAACAGTACTTGAGGATGAACCAACAAACACAATTCACGGTGGGGTATTGTATGAGAAAGAAAATGCAAATCCAAACAGGATTCAATTCCGATTAGAACCGAATGGAGCTGCGCGCGATTTTGAAGTGGCTACAGGTGATAAATTTAAAGGGCCAATTACGGGAATCGTAGGCTATTCCTATCAAAACTTTAAAATCTATGCTTCTTTAGATGAGATGAAGAAAGCTTATGAAAAAGGAGATACAACACCAGAGACAACAAAAATAGTAAAGGCAGAAGATAAGTTAACAATTGCCTCGTATAATTTGGAGAACTTCTCTAATAACAAAACTTCTACTACGGATGATAAAGCGAAAAAACTAGCAAGAGCAATTGGTATTGATATGGGCAGCCCTGACATTGTTGGTGTAACAGAGGTGCAGGATAATAACGGTGCGTCTCCAGGTGATTCCAAAGCGGATCAAAGTTATCAAAGATTAATTGACGCTATTAAAGGTGTTGGTGGTGTCGAGTATCAGTATGTTAATATCGACCCAATGAACAATCAAGACGGTGGAGCACCAGATGCGAATATTCGAGTTGGCTTCCTTTATAATCCAGAGCGAGTGAAGTTAAAGGATGGTATTCCTGCAGGGGATGCGACAACAGCTGTTGGTTATGAAGATGGAAAATTAACAGTGAATCCTGGGCGTATTGATCCTGCAAATGAAGCGTTTAAAAGTAGCCGTAAACCTTTAGCAGCGCAATTTGAATTCCAAGATGAAGATGTAATTGTGATCGCAAATCATTGGAATTCTAAAAGTGGAGATACCCCATTATTTGGTTCAATTCAACCTCCACAGTATGGAAGTGAAGTACAACGTAAAAAAATCGCCAATATTGTTTCTAGCTTTGTTGGGGACGTTAAATCAAAAAATCCAGATGCAAACATTGTTTCTTTAGGTGATTTTAATGATTATCAATTTGCCGATTCTCTTAAAATCCATGAAGGTCAATGGATGACGAATATGATTAATAAAGTGGATACTTCTGATCGTTACACATATGTGTTTCAGGGGAACTCACAAGTATTAGATCATATTTTAGTGTCTAACAATCTGGCAGATAAAGCAGATGTTGATATTCTTCATATTAACGCTGATTTTACAGATATGGCCGGTCGTGCAAGTGACCATGATCCAGTAATGGTTCAAATTGATGTTAATAAAGATTCAACTGTTGAACCGATTAAACCTGAAATAGTATATGACTATAAGAACTTCAAAAAGAACAAATTAACAATCAATAAACCTAGTATAGCACTTCATTTAGATGCGCAATCTGTTATTCCAAAAGGTGTGTTCCTTAAAGGTGCCTATGCAGAACTCCATGGGGAGGGCTTTAAGACGACTGATGTTATCCTAAGTCCAGCGAAAGCAGGGATGATTATTGACCTTAAAGGAACTATCGTGAAATCACTCACAATTGAAGGTGCAAAAGTCAGTGAAATAAGAGGCGCTGAAAATTTAGATTTACAATCGATCATCTATAAAAAGGGTGCAGCTCCTGAGCAAATTAAATTTACAAATTCGAAAGGGGATCCCATTGTGGATCCTTCTTTGCCTTCGGGAAACAATCCACCAATAATTAAAAAACCTATAGCAAACAAAACTGTAGCTATTGGAGAGGAAATTAAAATTGATTTAACAAATCATTTTTCCGATCCTGATGGGGATAAACTTTCATTTACTGCCACAAAAGGCACGATAAATGGAACGATATTAACAGTTAATTTAACAGAGGGTAGTCATATTGTTGGCGTTACAGCTTCTGATGGAAAAAAAAGTGTCACTACAAGTTTCAGCGTGACAGTCATTGCTAATGATTATTATACTAGTGCTTATAACAAGGAAGGGCAAGCACTAAAAAAGGCTCTTCATGATATCATCTCAGTTCAAAAGGTACTTTCGTATGATGATGTTTGGAATGCATTGAAGTATACGGATGAAGATCCTGCTAATCCGAGTAATGTCATATTATTTTACTCTGGGAAATCTAGTCCAAAAACAAACAGTGGTGGCAATGTAGGGAACTGGAACCGAGAGCATACGTGGGCAAAGTCACATGGTAACTTTGGAACAAGCAATGGACCAGGAACAGATATCCATCACTTACGCCCAACCGATGTACAAGTTAATAGCTCAAGAGGAAATTTAGATTTTGACAATGGTGGCAGTCCAGTGGCAGGTTGTAATGGTTGCTTGAAAGATTCAGATTCATTCGAGCCACCTAATCGCGTAAAAGGTGATGTAGCACGTATACTATTATATATGGCCACTCGCTATGAAGCTGGCGATAAGGTGGATCTTGAATTAAATGACAAAGTTAATAATGGAACAGCTCCTTATCACGGTAAGCTTTCTGTTCTTTTACAATGGCACAAGCAAGATCCTGTAGATGGATATGAAAAACAAAGAAATGAAAAAATTTACGAAATCCAAGGCAATCGAAATCCATTTATAGATCATCCTGAATGGGTGGAGAAGATATGGTAAGGTAAAGAAAAAATACTCAAAACGCCACCTCAATGACTAAGTTGAAGTGGCGTTTTTTTCTTTTCAAACGTACATTTTCAGTAGGTTCATCGACATGACATACGTTGAAAAATCAATTTTACACGGCAATAACGTGAAAATGATTATACTTTTAGGCTGTTGAAGTCAAAACCCTAAGCAATCTCTTTCTTTACCTTTTTCACAATAGAATGTGAAGATATTCTCCCATGTAGTAAATAATAAACACCAATTCCGATTATGATAAGGAATGAACAATAAAAATATATCGATCCATAATCAATTTTAGCTGCGGCAATACCGAAGATAAATGACCCAATGCCGAACCCAAAATCATAGATAGAAAGGAATGTAGCCGTAGCCAATGCTCTCTTTTTAGGAGGTGCTACTTGAATAGCAATGGTTTGAAAGCTTGGAAATACAGTTCCCCACCCAATACCAATAAGGGCTGCTGATGCAAGAAATAACAAGGACGTATTCGATATACTCAGTAAAAACGTACCGACTGCAAAGCAGAAAATAGCGGGATAAATGATCCTATTTGCCCCAAATAAATCAAACCATTTTCCGGTAAAAGGTCGTGAAATTAAAAGGACCACTGCGTACACAACAAAGAAATAACTAGCAGCTTCCACTAAGCTTTGCTCTTTAGCATATAAGGATACGAAGGAAATAATTCCTGAATAAATCAGTCCAAAGAAAGCTGAAACCAATGATACAGGAATGGCGGAACGTTCCAAATAATCGCCAATTTTCATCCTTGTTTTTCGTTCAATTTCCTGTTCAGGCATAAAAGTATTCTTAGGTAATTTAACAAATAATCCTGCGACGAGTGCAAAGAAGGCAAAACATGCATTTAAGATGAACATTAGACTTGTCGCTGTTTGATTCATAACAGTCAAACCTAAAAAGGGACCAATAGCCATAGCAAGATTTAGCGTCAGTCCATAGTACCCCATTCCTTCTCCTTTACGGGATTCAGGGATGAGATCCGCTACAATTGCTCCAGTGGCCGTTGTGGCCATTCCAAAGCCAATTCCATGAAAAAAACGAAGAAATTGTAAGTCGATTAAAGATTGCGGAATAAAATACAAAGTTGAAGCTGTGAAAAGCACAAGGAGGGAACTTATAAAAACGACATATTTTCCTGCTTTTTCAATCCATCTACCTGCAAATGGGCGTGTTAGGATGGAGGCAATCAAAAAAACTGTAGTAATAAGTCCTGCTTCAGTTTTGGCACCATGCAATTCTTGTAAAGCATATACCGGTAATGTAACCAATAAATAAAAAAATGTTGTAAACACGAGAAAATTAGTAATGGCAATACTGATAAAATCCTTTGTCCATAATCGAGGTTTATCCAATATTTCCACCTCCTCTAAAATATTAAATTCCTTGTAGCGTCAAACCACCCGCTGAAAAAGAGGAACTAAGGCTAAGATCTCCCAAGATGACAGAAGTTCCTTGAATTCTTACTGCTATCAAGTTGATTTCCCATACAATCAAACAAAATATGTACATAAATATTGTCATCAGTGACCTTTTTCTAAATTCATTATTCATTTATACTGTCATTTCTAAAAGGTACAGTTTACAATAAACATAAATGACAGATGAGGTATTTCAATGATGAATGAGCTAATTTTTAATATCAATCGAGAAAGTAATATTGCTATGTACCAACAAGTTTATCAATACATACGTACTCAGATTTTATCTGGTAAATTAGAATGGAATACAAAGTTGCCGTCGATTAGGCAACTTGCTCTCCAACTAGAGGTCAGCAGAAACACAACTCAGCTAGCTTATGAACAATTGCAATCGGAAGGCTATATTAGAAGTGAGAACAAAAAGGGGTTTTTTGTAGATGCAAATATAACGGATGAGACGCTTAATTATGAACCTATTAAAGAACAGTATCATGAAAAGAATCAAACTGACATAAAAACGATTGACTTTAAAATCGGGACAGTGGATCAAGAGAACTTCCCTTTGAAAACATGGAGAATGCTTACTAACAAAGTAATTAAAGACTCTAGCATATTTTCATACGGAGAAAAGCAAGGGGATATTCAATTAAGAAAGGCACTAGTAGATTACTTGTTCCAATCAAGAGGGGTTAATGCTTCTGCTGAACAGATTATTATTGGCAGTAGTACACAGCACTTATTATTACTTTTGACGCTGTTGCTAAAGCAAGACTATCAATATCTGGCAGTAGAAGATCCTGGATATAATGTGGCAAGGGACCTATTTGCGCTTCAATCATTTAGCATTGATCCAATCCCGGTAACAGAACAAGGCATTCAAGTCGATTGCCTTATACAGTCACCTTCTAGACTTTTATATGTCACTCCTACTCACCACTTTCCATATGGAGTAACTATCCCTGTCAATGAAAGATTAAAGTTAATTCAATGGGCAAAAAGGGTGGAGGGATATATTATTGAGGATGATTACGATAGTGAATTTCGTTACATTCATCAACCTATACCGTCTCTTCAAAGCTTAGATTCTAATGATAGGGTGGTTTATTTAGGAACTTTTTCAAAAGCATTGCTACCCTCTATCCGTGTAAGTTATATGGTTTTGCCAAAGAGGCTAGTAAGTGAATATAAAAAGATACTTCCTTTGCTTGAGCAAACATCCTCATCCATTCATCAGAGAACATTAGCGATCTTTATGAATGAAGGCTATTGGTACTCACACTTAAGGAAGATGAAGGCTTTGTATAAACGTAAAATGAATCTATTGAATAGGGAATTACTAAAACACTTTAAAAATGATGTTGAAATAAAAGGTAGTAGCTCCGGAGTTTACGTTATTATTGAAGTTAAAACAAAAATGAGTGAAAAAATGCTAATAGAAAGTGCATATGAACACGGAATAGCAGTTAATCCTTGCTCACAAACTTTCTCGAAATATAAACCACAATATCCACATATTTTACTTGGATTAGGTAATTTAAGTGAGGAAGAGATCATAAAAGGAGTATCACAATTAGCAAAAGTTTGGTTGTAATCTTGTTAGGTGTGGCACCATATTGGTATTAAAAAGAAGCACCTAATCTTGTATATTTGAGGATTATAACAATCAAAATTAGAAAGAAAACCTTTATTATTTTATTTCGTTTAAGTAATGTGGAGATAAAAAAGTAAAAGGAGTGAAAAATTGTATAAACACAAACGCTCGATTATCGTAGCTGTTACAAATATTATTATTATTTGTTTAGCTCCAATCATTTATGATTCAATACTATTCAATATAATTGATTTAGCACTTTTTAAGTTAATAATTTTTCCTTTAATTATTGTATTTATCAATATTGCTCTTTGGTTTAGTAAATTCAAACTTCAATTTTATGAGCATATGCTTTGGGGATATATTGCCTTCTTTTTATCCATTATTGTTTCATTTGTTCTACTTATAGACCCTTCTAAAGAAAAGCCTCCTGGCGAAACATTAGTATTACACGCAGATTTTTTAATGATTTTGTACATCACAATTGTGCAGTGTATATTTTTACTTTTTTTTAACAGCATTCTTTATATAACTTATATAATTCTAAAAAAAATAAAAAAGTTTTGAAAGAAGGTTGTTAAAAAGACATAAAATTGATATGCAATATCGTGTCTTACTATTAACTGAAAGAGGTAACCATCTCATTATTTTTGAGGTGGTTTCTTTTTTATAGGGTGGCATCACTTAAGAGTTATGGAACTGATACGAGTATATAGTAAAGTACAATATTAAACTACATCCCTAAATTGAGTGAATATGTGAAGGTAAAGAAAATGAAGTTAACAAAAAAGCAATTCCAATAAAAATAGATAGTAGCGCTGTAGACTTGTTCGGAATAAATAGATTGTAATTAAGAGGGCTGAGTGACGTTCCAAATCCACTCATACACATAAAGAAGCCTATCCAATAAATGAATATTTCAATTGTAGTATGTTTTTTATATATAGAACCCTCTTGAAATGTGGATTTTTGTATATCAAAGCATAACATGATTAGGAAAATTTTAGAACGTTGGTTTTGAGGAGATTAATAAATAAAGTAATTTACTACTTCGTCGAATATCAAGAATTTGTGTAGAACTATACTTAAACTAAGCAGTTGAGGAGGGTGTGGAAAAAATTACGTATATAAATAAATGCAATACATTGTTAAGATTTGATAGGTCAAGTATTCTTTGGTAAGAAATTAGAAGAGGGGCATTTTTCCAATAAATGATGACGTTTTTTACTAACTAAGTAGAATGGTTCAAGGTAGATAATTAGTAAGTATTTTGTTGCGAAAGGAAAAGTAATGAGTAAGGTGAAACTATATTTAACATATCGAAAAAAATCATATCTTTTTTATATGGCACTTTATATCGCAGGTTTCATTGTTGCTAACTGTATATTTGGACCTCCGAAGCATTATGTTGTCCCCATTTTATCAATGATATTAGTTTATAGCTTTTTAGAGTTTCGAGAATATAAAAGTTGGAAAAAAGAAAATTATTGAATTTTTAGTATTCTCAAGCAAGCTTGCTTGAGGATCATTGGAAAGCTTAGACAGTTCCATTTCCTTATTGTGCTAATGGCGCGATTTAGTTAAAGAAGGATAAAATTACATATGTAAATAAAGTGAAAAGAAATAATTTGATAATAAAAAGAGTTTTGATTTGAACGTTAAAACCTTACTTGAATGGGAACAAAAACACGGTGCAAAAAATCAAACAATTAAGGGATATCTAGAAAATTTTGAGAAAAAGAAATAATCCTTGATAACGAAAATATAACATTGATATTAGTATATTCTTTATTAAAGTAACGGTTGCGATTATTCAATAGTAGCAATTACTTCTTGTGCTAATGAAGCAGTTTAGTTGGATAAGAAGTATGAAAAGAAAAAAAGTGTGGGAGAAATTATATGAAATATACTTGCCCTTGTTGTGGATATAGAACATTAGACGAAGAGCCACCAGGAACTTACGTTATATGTGGAATTTGTTTTTGGGAAGATGATGGAGTTCAATTCGATGACCCTGATTGTGAAGGAGGAGCTAATATTCCATCCTTAAGGCAAGCACAAAAAAACTTTATTGTATTTGGAGCTTGTGAAGAAAGGTGTATTGAGTTGGTAAGAAAACCAAATGGAAAAGACGAAAAAGATTCTAATTGGAAACGGTTATTATAGAGTAAGTAAGGAATTAGGATAAACGAGGGTGTTTTTTTATTGAAAAAGGAAATTTCAAAGGCTTTAAAACGAATAGAAGAGGATATTAAAAATGATGATTTGGGGAAAGCAAGGGATAGATTACACGGGTTAATATCAACATTCCAAATGAATTAGAATTTCGTAAAAAGTTGGGAGATATTTATTTTGAGTTAAAATATCCTGCAATGGCTGGTCGATACTGGTATTTAGAAAAGAATAAGCCCCCAATAATGGTACATGCGTGTATAGAATTTGAAAACTCTATGGGAAATGACATTAATAATATAGCAAGAGCTTTAAAGTATAAAGGCGATATTGAAATTTTGAAAGGACTGGAATTAGACCCAGCACTTTTATATAAAGTAAAAGAAAAATTAGTAGAAGAACCAGATGTTCCAACAGAACTTAAAGATAAATTAAATAAATCAATTGTTTTTGGTTGTCTTTCAATGACATTTTTAATAACTATTCTTGTATTTGTTGGAGCTGCTACAGTTCGTAGCTGGATTTTTTAAAATCAAAATCAGTTTTGCATTAGTGGATAATGGAAAGAAATTTTCTGCTAACGGGGTGCAATAGCTGTAAAGTAAGGCTGTATTTGACAGACTTTTTAGTAAGGATCCTGTAAAAAGAATTTTAATCATAGCGTTAATTGAAGAAGAGGTAAATATTTTTAAATGTATGGAGGAGTCACATTGGTTAATGAAGTAATTACAAATGCTAAAGAAATGATTCAAAGGTCTGGGACATCCACTAGGATAGCGACAATTGAAGAAATAAATGATCTAAATGGAAAACTAGATACTAAACTTCCAGAATGGTTAATCGATTTAATGACCACGGTAGAAGTTTGTGATAGTGAATTGGTGGTTCCTTTTGATGCGGAAGATGAAGATCCCCAATTACGCATCGAATTCTTGAATCCGAAGTTTATTATTGAAGGATGTTTCAACGCTGTTCCTGGATGTGCAGTATATGAAAGCGGTTATATTTGTATCGGAGAAGAAATTGCTATTGGAGATGCATACGCAATAAATATACACGAAGGAAATAATCCTCCTGTGTATTTATTAGATCATGAATATGGTGAAGAGACTGAGAGGATCATTGAAAATAAACGAACTGTTGTAAAAAAATTATCCGACCTTTTCCTAGTTGCGAGAATAAATAAATGAGTATCTGTGTACTTTTCTTCAACTAACGAGGGCGATTGTTTAATTAGAGCAATCGCAAATTGAGCTTACAAAGCTGGTTAGTTCAATAAAGTGTACCCATAAATAAGATTAAAAAGGATGGGGTCAGTTGAACTACTATAAAAATAAAGTATCCTGGTCCCATATATGCAATCAGGGATGGGTAGAAATAGTACAGGAGAAGATAACAGGCAACCTTTTGTTTTCATGTGCTGAGTGTGAATCCATGTGGAGACGCCCAAAGAAACAGATGAAGAAGATGAATTATTAATATTTGAGTCAGATGTAGAAATCCAACACCCAACTGATAAAGTTAATCAAACAAAAAAATGGGGAAAATATATCATAGAGAATTTATAAAACATTGCTAGTATTGTTATAGATTGAGAAAAATACGTTCATCCAAGAATTTAGAAATAGATTCAAAATGAAATGATATTTTTTATAAAAAAATAATGTTCCAAATGAAAGTTTGGTAATACTTTCAAAAGCCACGAGTGCTGTTAAATCAGTGTTTGTGGCTTTTTGTATGAATATTATCTATGCAAATTTTATTCAAAGGTATATGACCATTGTTACAATAAGACTTTTCAATACTTTGCAGAAAACACTGCAGGTTAGTTGAAGAGTGTTGTATGACTTCAAAATTTAGTAATTAATGGAATATGGTTTTTAGAGTGCTTAATCTATTTATGGTAAAATGTTACTAAAATGAAAGACGCTTATGGGGGAATACTATGAATCAAGCGGCTCAGGAATACTGGAATGAATATTGGAAAAATCAAAATCAACCACAGTCTGTTAGTGCATGGCAATTTGGAGCCGATCCTGATTATCTCGCGCAATTGGTGGTAGATGGAAGTAAAACTGCAACATGCTCAGGATATATTTTTTATGAACAGGAGAATGAACCACTGCCAACAACGAAAGATTACAGTATTATTTTAAACAACAATGATAAACCTGTAGCAATTATTAAAACCGTAGAAGTTACCTAACTCCAATGAACGAGGTCACTGAAGAGTTCGCTATTGCAGAAGGTGAAGGAGATAGAACTTATAAATATTGGTGGGAAGCTCATGAAAAGTTCTTCAGAAATGAGTTAAACGCAATCGGACGTGAATTTTCAGAAGATATGCTCCTTGTTTGTGAGCGTTTTAAAGTGGTGGATGTGAAGAAGGGGTAAAGATTTATTCTTAAACAATCGGGACTGTTTTTTTATAAGAATCGCTTTTCTTAATGAACTAACGGGAGCAAGAGAGTTTAAGATCAAGCTTACGAGGTTTTTATTTAGTTAGTATCATTTTCATTGTTACTTGTTGAGAGAAAGGGAGATTGACTTTGTTAATTGAAAGTGTAATAGACCATATATCGAGCCTTAAAGGGTATTCATCTATAAAAAAAGTCGAGAAAGGATACTCACCAGATGAAAAATACATAGTTACTGTCGGCAAAAATCAATACTTTATACGATTATCTGACATACAATATCACGAAAAACGAACCGTCGAATTTTCATTGCTTCAAGCATTAGAAAAACAAGGTGCACAAACAAATAAAGCTATAGAATGTACTTTATTGAATGAGGCTAATCTTTCTGTCATGGTATTAAGCTTCATTGAAGGATACCCTGCAGATGAATTCATTTGGAATCTTTCTGATGTGGCGCAATTTAATATAGGTCTTGCTGCTGGGAAAGAATTAAGAAAAATTCATCAACTACATGCCCATGCTCCACAAACAATACACTGGGAAGAAGCTCAAAGAAAGAAATACAGTTTTTATTTAAATGAATATACAAAAGGTAGCTATCAACTGCCAAAAGAGCATAAAATACTAAACTTTATTGAAAACAATTTCTACCTTCTTAAAGATCGACCTATAACCTTACTCCATGATGATTTTCATCTTGGTCATATCATCGTTCAAAATAACACGTACAATGGCGTAATTGATTTTAATGGCTATGATTTTGGTGACCCATATCATGATTTTTATAATCTTTCTTTGTTTAGCAGAAGACAGAGTATCCCATTTTGTATTGGACAAATAAATGGTTATTTTACAGAATCTCCAGACGATGCATTTTGGCGAATATATGCCCTTTATGCAGCGATGAATATCGTCTCTACGATTGTGTGGACGAAAAAATATGATGAACAATCTTTTGATGATGCATTGGAAAGAATCCATCTCATTTTAGAAGATCATGACTATTTTAATTTGGATCAACCATTATGGTATAAGTCCATACCAATTAAAAATGTTACAGGTTTATAAACGGCCATCGTATATTTTTAAACTGAACTATATGAAAAAAATTTATTTCAGTTTTTATTTATGAGCAAAATCTACTCACCTCTTATTCAACTAACTAGGCAGGATAGTTTTAGAGTGTTGTTTAACTTGAGTTCAATAATCGGGCCAAATTGTTGAAGATCAACATTGCTGAAAATGAGATCATTTGAGATGCTTGGTATTAAGCAAACAGGCAGAATAGTGGAACAAGGGGATGAAAGGCGAGAGGGGATATTTATGTCTTATAAGTTTGTGATGATGACTCAGGAGCAAGCTGAGGATATTGCACATAATTGGCACTATGATGGAGAATATTCTTTTTATGATATAGAAGCTGATGAAGAAGATTTAGTTGAATTTTTAGACCCAGAAACAAGAGGTAACTCAATGTTTGCAGTTTTGAAAGAGGATGAAATCATTGGTTTCTTCAGTGTTAACAAAGTAGCTTCTAATATTTATGATATAGGTTTAGGAATGAGGCCAGATTTGACTGGTGATGGTAGAGGGTTAGAATTTCTAAATGCAGGAATTGATTTTGTCCAATCAAGATTTACACCAGATAAAATTACATTATCAGTGGCAATTTTTAATCAAAGAGCGATAAAAGTATATAGAAAAGTTGGGTTTAAAGATATTGATACATTTATGCAAGATACAAATGGTAGTACATATGAATTTCTAAGAATGGCTTATGAATGCTAATGTAAAGGTTCTTTTGTTCAATGAAAGGGCGGCGATTGTTAAATTAGAGCAATCGCTTCTTGTTCTAACGGGACAGTTTAGTTGAAAGAGTATTATTTAACTAGTGTTCAACAATCGGGCCAATTAATAAAGTAATTCATTGTGAACATAGGAGTAATATGAAATAATGCCTGACAAATTGATTGGAGGAGAAAAAATGCAAGGCTTTAAACGCTACTTCTCGTTTGTAATTCTTATCTTGTTGTTAACAGGGTGTGTGGGAGTGGAAAAAGATAACACGTCCTCAAATATGAAAATAACTATTGAGCCATATAACATGAGTGAAAAAGAAAGTCTTCTTATTAGCAAATCGGGCGTAGGGCATATTGAATTTTTTAAACTAAATGGATCTTTAGCTGAGGATGATGATTTGCAAATCTCAGTGGAAGTATTTGAAAAAGGGAAGTTTAAAGAAGAATTGCTAAAGACCTGGGATGACCCCGAAAAAAATTATAAAGATATCCTCATCTCATTTGGAATAAGTGATTTTAACGATGAAGTTCGTCCCTTAAAATTGATATCTGGTATACCTTCTGGGCTTGCTACAACGAATTATTCAAATGACATGACGTCTTCTTCTTTTAGTAATTTAGTAGGCGAAAAGATTACTTTAAAGAAAAATAAACCTGTTTATTTAGCGGCATGGATAGGCACTACAAAAAATGAGCTGCGTTCTGTAGGAAGCGAAAATGGCGAATTACCTTCTGGCATTGAAGAAGCTGAGCTCGCATTTTTATACAGAGTATTATGGACTGATAAGGAAAAGAATTAACAGTAGCAGTGTAATCGGAATAAGGAGATACCAGTCCTGGCATTATAAATTGGGTTATTCAATTAACGTGCGCAATTGTTTAATCAGCGTCTCTGTTCTTATTAAACTAACTGGGGCTTTACTTCAATTAAGGAGTAGAGCCTTTTTCTACTTAAACTATAGGTTCAGGTTAACGCAAAAAAGTTTAAACTATTATGTTAGAGAAATATATATTATGGGCTTTGATATATTGTGGAGGTGGTCTAATTTGAAATTTTTATATGTAAATATTAAATGTGGTAATGCAACCTGTGTTTAAGAGATTAACGAGCAAAAATTTGAGTTTTATCCTACTATTTCAGATGCTCTCGGAGACTTTGTTTCATAGTTAGCATCAATACTTCCATTATGCAAATTAAGTTGGAAAAAGGGCGCTTTTCATAAAATCAATGGAGGTATTGAGTGGCATATTGGTCCTTATTTATTGCGTTGGGAATTTAAGCGTGATTTTGAAGACTTAGAAATTATCATTACAAAAGTTCAAAATCCTATTGCAGATAGTAAAATGAATCCTAATTTGCCTAAAACGGTGTTAAAGACGAAATGCAACTTTGATGAATTTGTACTATGTGTAGTAAAAGAATAGGGTCGAATTATTAAACAAAGGGAAAATTTAGGATACAGTCAAGAGTGGTGAATTTCCACATTTCCAGTCGATGGATTTCTTACTTTGAAATATGCTTGTCTTTATAAAAAACTTTTGAAATTACAAAGAAGGACGGTGGAACATCACTTGATGAGGAACTTAATTTGTTGAATAAAAATATTGAGTGAAATGTAGAGTTAGAAAAGTTTTTGTAAACGGACACTTTACTTGCAGATCATTGGTTGCATAGGCATCTCTTTTTTCTTTATTGAACTAACGGCGCGGGTTAATGAAACAAGTCTACTCAAATTACAAAATGCTACAATTTTTAGTAGGGTGGAGAATGAAAATCAGGAAAGAGAAAGAGAAAAAGAATGATAAGGGCGGCATTTTTAAAGACATACTTATTGAAATTCGAGATTCAATATTATTTGAAATAGTTTGGAACATCATAATGTTAATACCAAGAATGGTGTTTCGTTTAATCAAGAATATATTTTAACTAGTCTAAATGAGTGCGATTTTTTAAAAGCTGCTTGGACAGCTCTTTTTACTTATTGTACGAACGAAGCAGGTTTGTTTAAGTACAAACTTTCACAAAGTTAGAAAAAAAGCCGAGCTCCGTATTTGGAAATTGGCTTTTTCCATATATTACTTTCTAATTATAATTGATTGATTTAATAGACTTCTGGTTAATTCAAACCTTTTAAATACCATGCATTCATAGTAGAATGGCCAGAACCGGATAGTGGCTCATGTAAAAGTGTAAATCCAAACTTTTCATATAATATACATGCAGTTTTTAATTCATGCATTGTTTCTAAGTAGCACTTTGCATAATATTTAGATGCAAATGATAAAGCCGTTTCCATTAGCATCTTTCCAAATCCTAAACCTTGTGTTTTTGTACTTAAGTATAGCTTTTGCAATTCACAAACTTTATCATGTTCGTTAAACGGTGCGATGCCAATGCCACCAACCACCTCTCCTTCCATTTCGACCACCCAATAGTTCGCATGTTTTAAATTATTATAATACTGGTGAAGGTCGTTAAGTTGAGGGTCAAAATAAGCTGTCCCTGGAATTGCTAATCCAAGTGATTTTAGTGAATCTTGTATTATTTCTTTTACTTTTGCATTGTCTTCTTTTCTAATTTCTCGAATTATCATATATAATCTCCTTCAATTCGGTAATAATAAAGATTACGAAAGATTTTTGAAAATGGCATCCCTAAACGTGGACAAAGTCCACATTGTAAGGATATAGTTATATTAATGTTAAATGTGGACAAAGTCAACTAAAGGAGAATTTATGGATAAAGAGATAATTTATGATATCAGACAATTCAATCGATTTTATACAAAGGTACTTGGTTTATTTAATAACCAAATTCTTGATACAGATTATTCATTGACTGAAGCACGAATACTATTTGAAATAAGCGAGAGAACTGAGTGTATTGCCAATATTCTCGTGCAAGAACTTAATATTGATAGAAGTTATATGAGCAGAATTTTACGTAAATTAGAGAAGGAAGAATTAATAGAGAAAAAAAGCTCAACAATCGACAGTAGAAAAAGCCTTCTCTATTTAACAAAAAAAGGAGAGGAACTGCTGGATCAAATTAATATTCAGTCAGATGTCCAAATAATTCAATTGTTTAATGGACTAACTGATTGTGAAATAAATGAAATTCGTAATTCGATGATGGTAATAAGAGAGAATTTACATAAAAATAGATTTTAAAAGTTCTTAAATTTGATTTTGGGAGAGATGTTTAACTGTTCATTTTGAAAAGGTTATTTTACTTTCTCTATAAGCATTATTTGAGGACACATTGGGTGAAGTAAAACCTACAAATGGTAAAATCAAACGTCTTATTGAACCATTACTAAAAAAGGAAGCTATTATTTATTAGCAACAGAGAACGAAAAATTAATGGGTTGGATTTTTTTGTAGGTGCGAGTAAAGACCAATTTACTGACAAGATGAATGGATTTATTTATGAACTGTTTGTTATTCAAGAATTTGAATTTAGAGGAAATGGAGTTTCTAAACAGTTAATGAAAACTGCATTTGACCATCTAAGACAAGAAGTCCGTCTTAGTCCGTTTGTAGGGAATCCAGCTATTAAACTTTACGAAAAAATGGGATTTAATATAAGAACAGTTTCTATGAGTTTGCCTTTATAATTAATTATTTTTTTTTCACTAAACCAGCTAATAGATTAATTATTAATGGTCGCAACGGCATAGTGTTATAGTGTATGAAATGTGTGAGTGGAAATATTATGCAGGTGGGGGCGGCAGCTTTTCAATACGGTAGATGGTGGACATTTTTTTATTACAGAGAATTATGGACCTGTTGTGGATATTATCAAGCAAACATTGATAATATCGGATAAAATTCTCGAAACGCAATGATAGATCATTTTATTGTGAACTAATTATCATTTATCTTAATTGGAAAAGAGGTTTTGAATCAATGAATAGCAATACTATTTGTGGGATAGTATTATTAGCGCTGAGTTTGTTTCTTAAGCCAATAATGGCGATTGTGGGGCTAAATGAAAGGTTGTTCGGATTGCACTTGCAAGGTGAAACTGTGTTTTCATTGAGTCCATTCTTAGTTCGGATTATTCTAGCGGTAATTGGGATTATCATGCTTATCATCGGCGGTAAGCAAGTTGCAAAGCAGAAGAATAAATAGTTGAAAGGATAGAGAGCGCAACAATTGATCTTGTTACAATATTGAACATTTATAACCAAGGTGGTATAGAAGACCGCGAAAAATTATCATAATCCCCACACGGGGTTTTTTTAATGTTCATAGAAACAAAAGGAGCCAGTGAGGCTCCTTTTGATTTGTAATTATCACAGGGAGGCGTTAAATAAAGATCATTGAGTTGCGTATGCAGCTCTTTTGTTCTTTATTCAACTAGCGGGCAGATTGATACCACTGAGTTCTCATAAACAATTTTTAAATATGGTTAGTGAAGCAAACGACGAGTACAAATCAGAAGAACTTGAATAATTAATGAAAAAAATAGCTGAAGATAAAGAAGATAGATGGTTGATTCATTATGGTATTTAATTTTGTCAATACATACATGTAAGTGAAGAGGTGATTGTTCGATTAGAACAATCGCTTCTTCTGTTAACGGAGCAGATTAATGCAGTAAGGAAGTATAAGTTATTTATAGGAACGATTAGAAGAGGAGTTTTTACGGGTATTATTTCATTAATAAAGCCATATTTTGTGTGATGCTATGTTCTTTTAAAGCATGAGCGTATTGCGAGTATCTATTTGAAAATTAAAATAAGATTGACAATTACTGATTACAAACGTAATATTTGTATGTGGATTACATTTGTAATACAGGAAGGTGAGTTATATTATGAAAGAATTACCTAAGATATCTGAAGCTGAATTGGAAGTTATGAAAGTTCTTTGGTCAAAATCCCCGCAAACAGCAAATGAAGTAATTAAAGTATTAGAATCAACAACGGATTGGAAACCGAAGACAATTCGAACACTGATTAATCGATTAGTCCAAAAAGAAGCCATTTCTTACCATCAAGATACAGGGCGTATATATGCATATTTTCCTTTAGTGTCACAAGATAAGTATCTTCAAGTAGAAACAGAATCATTACTTAAACGTTTCTATGGCGCAGCATTTAAACCTCTTCTTGTGAACTTCTTAAAAGAAGAAAAGTTGTCTTCAGAAGATATTAACGAACTCAAACGTATTCTGGATGAGAAGACTGAGGAAAATCAGAGGAAGGAAAGCTAATAATGATGGATATGTTTATAAACGTCTATCTACCTCACTTTTTTAATTGGTTAATAGAAACATCAATTATGGCAAGTATTCTAGTTGTTCTAATCTTATGTGTAAAACTTTTGTTTAGAAATCAGTTAAATCCACGATGGCAATATCTACTTTGGATGATATTAATTGTAAGACTTTTATTGCCATGGTCTTTGAATAGTACCTACAGTATCTATTCAATCTTTTCATACAGTAATGGGACTGCTGTTACAACGGTTTCTTCTTCAAAAGAACATATGAAAGAATCGACAGATATAGACTATTCAAAAGTTACTAAAGAAGATTCCTTTGCAACTGGTTCAACCCAAGTAGCTGAGGAAAATAAGAAACAAAGTCAAAATAATGCAAACCAAAATGATGAGACATTTTCTTTTTATACAATCTTTATATACATTTGGCTTACTGGGGTTATCATTTTGGGCTTTACTACTATCATTATAAATAGGCGTTTACTTCATTTCATAAAAAAACAGCCTATGATTACAGATAAGAGAATTGTCACCATCTTTGAGAATTGTAAAAAATCTATGTCTGTTCAACAGAAAATCCCACTTTTCTTTGCTGGAAATATTTCAAGTCCAACTGTTGTCGGATTTATTAGGCCGAAGGTGTTATTGTCAGGCGTACACTCGAAAGTATTAAATGAGCAACAGCTACGATACATTTTTCTTCACGAATTAGCCCACATCAAACGAAGGGATGTGGGGGTGAATTGGCTTATGTATGGCTTACTCATTCTAAATTGGTTTAATCCTATTCTTTGGTATGCTTACTCATGTATGAGAGAAGATCAGGAATTAGCCTGTGATTCATTAGCTCTTACATATATAAATTCAGAGGAGCAACTTGCATACGGTCATACTATTATTAGCCTTTTAGAACACTATTCAAATTTTTATCAAATACCAAGTTTAGCAAACTTAAGTAGAAATAAAAAAACTTTGAAAAGGAGGATCCTTATGATAAAAAAATTTAAAAACTCTTATCGTTGGTCTGTATTTGGCGTTGCTACTTTAATTGCTGTCTCATCTATATCTTTAGTAAATGCACGTGTAGATAAACCGACTAACCCGATGAATGAAAATACGGAATTAAATGAAGAAAAAGGGAAAACAGAGGTGGAACAATTAAGTGTCAAAAATAGCGAACCAACAAACGGTCCACTTACAGAAGTAGGTCAGTGGAAATTTTTGGGTGATGGTTTTAATAAAGCTACATTAGTTAAAATAAAAAATGTAGACAAAACCTATGATATGGGTGCTATTAAATTTACTATTAAATCAATCAATTTTATACAATTGACAAATTTACCTGAGTTTACAGTAAAACGAATCAAAGAGAAACATGGTAAAGATCTCAATGATGAATTAAATTTAATTGATATATCTTATAAAGTTGAAAATACAACCGATAAAGAAATAGTTTTCTACCCTGCTGATACACTTACAATTAATAATAAAACTCAAATTAAATCGAAGGATTTCTATGTTCCATCATTTGATTCGATAACCCTCAAAAATAAAGTAGTCGATGAGAGGATTATTACTATTCCAACTTTAGAGGGTCCATTTAGTGAAATTAATACGATAAATATTATTACGAGTGATGTGTTGAATAAGGAGAACTCTACAATTTTAAACCCGAGTAAAAACATAGGAATAAATTTATAATATAAAGAATATATATTGAAACAGCTAGAACTGTCCTCTAATTGACAATACAATGTTTGTGAAGGATTATACTTAAATGAACAGGGTGCTTAACCAATTCAAATTTTAGCTAAAATAACATGGCATCCTATAGGCGCATTAATTGGAATAGGAACATTGGGTCAGGTATAGCTTATTTACTTTACTTTTACTTAATTCAAAAAGGAAGTCCTAACTTCGCTTCCATATCTCCCATGAACGTAATCATCTTTCATTTTCAGTGATGTAGTGTTAGTTTTACACGACATGGATGGCTAACGGGGGCTTTGCTTAAATAAAAACAGGGTGAAAGTTGGTGACTCTTCTATTGCCCACTTTAGGGTGCACGGTAGCCTAAAGGGTATCATTTAGCGCATTGGTGAGGATTTGAAGCAAAATAAGGTTATGAATATCTATATTTTGATTTACAAACAATACTATATCACAGAATGTAATATAAATATGTCAAAAATGGTAAAAGAGATAAAGGGGAATTGATATATGCATGAAAAAGAACTAGCTACTGTAAGTGGGTTGACACCTGAAAAAAGATACGAATATTTTATTAAAAAGGTTGCAGACTATGAAGAAGTATGGTCATTGTATAAAGATGGGTGGGTTTTATCACAAGATGATTTTGGAAATACGCTTTTTCCAATATGGCCCAAGGAAGAATTTGCCGAACTTTGCGCAGTGAACGAAAGGTCAAAATCTGAGATAAAAGCAATAGATTTGTATGAATTTATTGAAAATTTGGCCCCGTCGCTCAAAAAGGATGGAATTAAATTTGATGTATTTTCTAATAATGAAAGTTCAATATTAAGAGATATAGATAATCTATTACGTGATTTAAATGAGGAATTAGAGAATTATTAATTATTTTACTCTCAAATCCAACTGTTGACCTTGGTAGTATAGAACAACTTCAATTAAAAATTACAAAATCAATAAGTCAAGGATTATCTATTATTGAGAATAAAAATAGAAGAATAATAGCGCTCGATTTATAGAAGATAATATAATTACTATGATTTCAACTTCAAAAGAACTATCTTTCCTCAACTTTGTTTCTGAAATGATAACTTTTGAAATTGGATTTGAGAAATACTCTATTTTTTAAGTGTATGACCTTGAGGGGCTTTTGTCTTTCAAGGTTTTTTTCTTATTGGGAAAATAACATCATTATTTATAAAAGCTAATCATTTAGATGCGAACCAGCAAGCTATTTGGGCGATTACTTGGAACAATGTCAAAGTAGTAAATCTGACAAATACAGCAGGGGAGCATTCGAATACGTAACGATCCACCGTGGTGATGTCGTACGCACTCTAGACCAAAATGGTGCCACCGTTGCGACATATGATTATGATCCATTGGGTAACTTGCAATGGATTATAAAATACCGTGGTATGTATGGAAAAAAATTAAGCCTACTGATTAATTCAGGTAGGCTTTTTTAATAAAATTAAATGTGTGTGTATGGTTTCAGTTTGTAGTATTTAAAGTGAGCTTTCAAACTGAATTTTTAACGGAATTGAAATTGAATTGTTTCCTTTTAAAGAATAAAGTATGTGCATATTGAAGCGAGTGGTATTTTAGTAATTCTTTCGAATCAATTACAAAAGGAATGTGAGCCGAAGAAGCGTTTAACTACATTCCTAATGTCATTGAGGCCATTATTTACTTTTATTTAAAGGAACGACTAATTCCTTTATCTCTTCATTAAAGCCCTCATTGTTTGTATGACTTGGCTTGAGTGTAAATGATTTTGGTATCGTATCCATTGGAGGCAAAGTCAGTACCATATGATGACCATAGTTCCCAACAGCCATGCCTGCTTGTAGTTTCAGTTTATCATATACTTGACCATTATTATCGACTACAGAGAAATCAAACCATGGCCAAGTATCGTTTTTATCCATTTCAGCAGGGTAATCAATCTTTAGGTCTATTCTTGTTGATAAAGGTAAGAATGTTACTTTGTCGGCTGTTAGTGTGTATACTCCATCAACCGTTTGAGTTGTAACTTCTGGATAAAACTCAAATACATCACCTTTTATTTTTTCAAGTGGGAAAGCCACCTTCAACTTACCTTCATAGCCAAATAAATCTTCTCCATGGACCGCAATTTCAATTTTATCGCCATATTCATTATAATTAGACAAAGTAAATTGATGATGTTCAATGATTGTTTTCGAGTTTATGTCATCTTGCCCTATTGAACCAATAGCTGGTTTAACTTCTTGTTGTCCATTAATTGTTATATAGCTAAAGCCGGCCTTTTCTTCTTTCATCGAAAGTTCTTTTTGACCTGTGTAAACAACTGTTACGATTAACCGGCTGCCATCATAAGCTGCTTCTTTTACAGTCATTGTTAAGCCGTTTTTACTATCTTGTTTATCAATTACCGTCGTAAGTTGATCGTGTTCAATTTTATCTGAGGCAATGTCTCTGAAGTCCTTATAAATTGGACCAATCAGGGGGATATTTGATAATGCTTCTGCCATGCCTGCTGAAACAAATCCAGAACCTAGCAAAGATATACATAGCCCACATGCAACCAAGATTGACTGTTTAGTTGTTCTTCCTATTTTTCTTTTTTTCTTGGCTTGAAAGATAGCCGTTTTTTCCCTTGCCTTTAGCTTTTCAACAGGTACATGTATGTTGTCGATAGTTCGATTGAAATTGTCTTTATTCATACAGATAACCCTCCTTTAAAATGGGTCTTAACTCTTTTTTCGCTCTATTTAAGTGTGATTTAACGGTTCCTTCCGGGTAATTCATGATCGCAGCAATTTCCTTAATAGACAGATCGTGATAGTACCTCAACAAAATAATGGTTTTTACAGTAGGGTTTAAGAATTTAAAGGCTTCTGACAAATCCATTGAATGCATGATAAAATCACTATTTTCAGAAGCGATTAATTCATTAAAGATTTCCTCATTATCCGCAGAAAAATGGCGGGACTCTTTTCGAATAAAATCAATCGATTTAAAAACTAGAATTTTTGTAATCCAACTTGAAAAACTTTCAGGCTTCTTTAATGTTTTTATTGAAATATAGGCTGTATAAATTGTTTCTTGATAGACATCTAAAGCATCTTGTTCGTTTCTAACGTATGCATAGGCAGTTCTATACAGCTTTTGTCGAACAGAATCAATCAGTTGTTCAAATGCTTCATCATCTCCCTTTTTTGCTTTTTTTACTAATTTTGCTAAATCCATTTTGGTCCTCCTCTCCGTTACACAATAAAGTCGAATGAACTAGCAAATCGGTTGCAAAATAATTAATTAAGCAACATTGTAACTTGGAATACGGAAACGATTGATGAGAAGCCACAAGTGGGAAATTTTCAATTGTTATACACTATCTTTTTTCCATTCCACTGAGCATACAGTAAAAAGCTACATGGCTGATTTATGTAATTGCACATATCGCCTCTACAGTTTTATGTAATTCAATGGCATGATTCAGACCTTGATACTTATCTGTATACTTTTTACCTATTTCTCCTTTTGCTTGGTCAATTTAATTATTGAACGTTGCTACTCTTTAATCATTTCACTAAAGCTTACAGTCAATCTAATTTGTTGAAAATTTACATTTTTATACCAATTTACAATATCTCGTGTTATAATTTTGAAGAAAATTAATGATAGTCTAAATTTAAAGGAGCAAAAAATGAAATTTAAAGACCCTTGGAATCCTACACAAAAAGAAATAAAAAAATGGGCATATAGTGATGAAATGGAACCAGTGCAAGATTGGGAACTTGCCATCTATAAATTTGAAAATATACCGATGATTTGTACATTTGTTGAGGATGAGCAATGTGAACATACTTCTTATTTCCTTAATACTTTATATGTATTCACAGGAGATGCGGTTCGAGTAGGGGACATTGAAGAAATTCAAAAGCTATCTCAATTACTAGATACAATGGAAAACACAGCTAAATCAAAAGAACTTCAATTGTGGATTGAACGTTCTCAACTTCTCATCGAATATCCAGAATACTACGAAAGCTCTTATTGGGGTCTTTGTTCAAAGTTTGTTTATGAAATATAATTTAAAAACGGACGCAATTTTCAAAGATTCAATTTCCTAAACAATAACAAATTCTTACATAGCCAGCAAGTTAGGAATTGCAGTTAACTGCAATTCCTTTTGTTATCTTCTTACTACTATTTGACAGTGCTAAGCATAATAGTAATTTTAGATCTTAAGAGTGCGGAAGAAATTCTTATTGAACTAACGTAAGCTGGTTAGTTTAATAACAGGGAAATTACAAGGGAGAATATTACTCATGGCGAAAATAGAGAATGGAGAGTTAAGACTATAATTATGGAGGATGTATTAAATCAGATTATCAAAGATGATATTAGTCCTTTATTTAAGGCTAAAGGTTTTAAAAAGAAAGGAAATCAATTCGCAAAGATATTCCCGGATTTTGCGTCGAATGTCCATACTCCCTTACAATTCAATATAATTCCTATGGTTATATAATGAAGCGCAAAATAGAATAAATAAAGTAAATGCTGAATCCGAGCTGGATTCACAAAAGGAAATTCTTCAAAGAACTCTAATATTTAGGGTTAATAAGGTGACTTCACTATAAGTGGTGTTGCCGATTAAATTACCATACAGCGTTACCCAAACAAAATATGTTTTTTCTACATGCTAAAAGGCAGATGAATACCTTTCATCTGCCTCTTTTCAAGTTATACAACCCAATGAGACGGACGTTTCACGTGGGAAGGTAATTTTGTTTGTTGATTGCCTTGTGCTGAATTAATTTGCATTTGGGTTAAAAACATACTTGTTGAAAGGTCTGCGCCACGTAAATTGGCATCACGTAAATCAGCGCCAATAAAATCAACCCCTCTTAAATCTGTATTTTGTAGATTGGCAGCAATTAAATAAGAACCTCTAAGATTGGTTGCTCTTAAATCTTTGCCTTTTAAATTTTTTCCCATCCAATCAACCCCTCGATTGTCATACTTTCGAGCGTTTTTTCCGATCTTTACGATAAGACTTTGGCGGATTTGCTCACTTGTTTCTAATAGTAAAACATTCACTGGCAGTCGGAAGGTAGGAATATCTATTGCTAGTAATGCATCAGCTTCCAGCTCTGTTGCACGCTGTAGCTGTTCTAATTGTAAATGTAGTTTGTTGTATAGTGATGAATCAACCTTATACGATAATGCCTCCGCTACGTAAGCAATCATTTCATAAAGTTGTTCCATAATCGGAAAGACTCGGAACATTTTCTCGGAAACCTCAGGGAAATGTCGCCAGTCTTGTCCATGAAAAGTTGTTTGAGAAACCTTTTGCCCAGCTCCTAAACAATCAAAAACTGTACATCCTTTAAACCCTTGATCTCTAAGTTTATGATGAATTTGGCAGCTAAAATCTGAATATAGATTAGGGCAAGGTGTTCCGGCTGCTTTATGAATGGCAAAGTCACTAGAAGCAGCAATATTTAAAGCCGTGCAGCATAGACCAAAACAGCTTTGGCAATCAGCCTGTAAGCTTTCACGAATCTTTTTTCCAATTGTGAAATCCATCTTTTTTACTTCAGACATTGTTGTTTTCCTCTCTTAACGCATAAACTTTTTACATTTAATTCTATCATTTATTATGATTAAAAGGATATTTTTGTGTGGAAGGTTTCTGTATATCGAGGAGGCAATGTTCATCGTTTAACTTTAGATGATCAGGAAAATAAATTGATAGTTTTTTACAAAATAGGAACAGCCTATTGACAATTTATAGAAAAAGGCTATAATTTTTATAGACAGACAGTCGGTCTATTAAGGGGGCATAATAATGAGAAAAGAAGCGATGGAGCGTAGAAACGAAATACTTGATGTAGCTGATGAGCTTTTCGGTCAGAAGGGCTTTGATGGCACAAGTACTAACGATATTCTTGAAAAGGTTGGTATTGCACGGGGAACGCTGTATTATCACTTCAAGGCGAAGGAGGATATTATGGACGCGTTAATTGAGCGGTATAATGTTCAAATTCTAGGTACTGCAAAAGAAATTGCTGCAAATAAGAGTATCCCTGTTCACGAGCGAATTGTCCGTGTTGTAATGGCATTAAACATAAGTAGCGGAAACGGTAAGGAAATTATTGACCATATACATAAGCCCCAGAACGCGCTTATGCACCAGAAAATACAAAAGGTCATCATGAACGGTCTGCCACCGATACTGACGGAAATAATCCGTGAGGGTATTGAGCAAGGACTATTCAGTACACCGTATCCATATGAATGTATGGAAATGATTGTGGCTTATACGAATACCATTTTTGATGGTGATATGGTTGATATGACCGATGAAGAGCGTGCTTCTCGTATACCAGCTTTTGTCTTCAATGTAGAAAGACTGCTCGGTGTCGAAAGTGGAAGCCTTATGTACATGATGAAGATGTTTGGTAATGGGGGTGAAGAAAATGGAACCAACGATGGTTGATTCCAAGCATCTTTTCAAAAAATTTCTTCTGCTTTAGTCAGGGCAGCTAATTTCAGCAATTGGAAGCGGGCTTACAGCGTTTGGGCTTGGGATTTATGTTTTCCAGCAGACGGGAAAGGCATCGGCAATGGCACTTGTCACCTTACTTGCGTTCATGCTTTCGCTTCTTATAAGTCCTGTGGCAGGAGTGCTTGCGGATCGTTATGATCGAAGACTTTTAATGGTGTTAGGCGACAGTCTTTCAGCGATAGGACTTGTGTATATTCTTATATGTATGCTTAGCGGGGAAGCGCTACTATGGCAGATTTGTGTGGGAGTTACAATAAGCTCGGTGTTTTCATCGTTGCTTGATCCCGCATACAAGGCTACGGTTACGGATTTACTGACCGAGGAACAGTACACGAAGGCAAGCGGTTTAGTCCAGGTGGCTGGTTCTGCAAAATATTTGATTTCGCCCATCATTGCGGGATTTTTGCTCACCGTTTCGGATATAAAACTTTTACTTGTCATTGACATCTGTACATTTTTTGTAACGGTTATCTCAGCGCTTGCTGTACGAAGAGGTCTTGCTTCAAAGAAATATGAACAGACACAATCATTTTTCAGTGAGTTCAAAGATGGTTGGCGTGCAGTTTCTCAAAATGTACTCGTTCTTGTTATCATGACATCTGTGCTGACATTTTATCTTGGCATTATTGAAACACTTTCCATTCCGATGGTGCTTACTTTTACGAACAGTTCTGTAATAGGAATGGTGGAAACCATTGTAGCTACGGGGATGCTCGTATCCAGTGTAATCATAGGATTTCTTCCGATAAAAAAAGGATATGTGAGAATTCTTTCGTTTTCACTGTTTTTTGAAGGGATATTTATGGCGATATTCGGACTTCGAGAAAATATAGCACTGATCTGTATTTCAGGTTTTTTCTTTTTTTGCCATGATGCCATTTGCAAAATCAACATTGGATTTTCTTGTTCGTACCAATATTGATAATGCTGTTCAGGGTAGAGCATGGTCACTTATTGGGGTAATTTCACAGCTTGGATTTGTAGCGGCCTATGCGCTTTCGGGTGTACTTGCAGATTATGTGTTCACTCCTTTACTAGTTGACGGCGGATTGCTTGCTGATAGCGTAGGGAAAATTACCGGTACAGGTCAAGGTAGGGGAACGGGCTTCCTCATCATCATCGCTGGAATTTTATTAAGTACTACTTCATTCATTTTGTTCAACTTGAAATCAGAGGTGACTTATGTATTACAGATTAATCCGAAATGACTTTTTAAAAAGCAAACTGATAACGCTGACAACAATGTTATTTGTCGCTGTTGCGGCTATGCTCGTTTCCTTATCGGCAATACTTATGGTAAATCTTTCAGGTGCAATCGATTCACTTATGAATCAGGCGAAGACGCCGCATTTTATGCAAATGCACTCTGGAGATATCGATACTGTCCGACTTACAAGCTTCGCGGAGCAAAACAGCAATGTCGATGAATTTCAAGTGCTTGAGTTTCTCAATTTGGATAACAGTCAAATTATTTTAGGTGATCGTTCACTTGCGAATAATGTTCAAGACAATGGTTTTAGCATACAGAGTGAAAAGTTTGATTATCTTCTTGATTTTGATGGAAACATTATTAACGTATCCGATGGCGAGCTGTATGTTCCAATAAACTATATGAAGGACACCACTACGAAGGTCGGTGATAAAGCTATAATAGGCGGAAAGGAATTTACTGTAGCAGGATTCCTCCGGGATTCACAGATGAATTCTATGCTGTCCTCTTCAAAAAGATTTCTCGTTAGTCCAAATGATTACGCTGAAATAAAAAGTCATGGAAATATGGAGTATTTGATAGAGTTTAGATTAAAGGGTTTATCTGCGCTCGGTGAATTTGAAACTGCTTATGCTTCTGCGGGGCTTGAAGCGAACGGACCAACGATCACATATCCACTTTTCAAAACAATAAACGCATTTTCTGATGGGATTATGATAGCAGTTATTCTTCTCATAAGCGTTCTTGTCGTTGTTATCGCATTTATGTGCATAAGCTTTACACTCCTTGCGAAAATCGAAGACGATTACCGTGAAATTGGTGTTATGAAGGCAATAGGGCTACGCATTTCTGACATTAAGAAAATTTATCTTTCGAAGTATGCAGCAATTGCGGCAGTGGGGAGTATTCTCGGTTATGCACTTTCGTTGATGTTCAAAAACATGCTACTTGAAAACATCAGGCTTTATATGGGGGAAAGTGAAAATTCTTCTTTTGCCACGTCTTTAGGGATCATCGGCATTCTACTTGTATTTCTTGCAATAATAGCCTATGTAAGCGGAGTGCTGAGACGCTTCCGGAAAATATCTGCTGCAGAAGCAATACGCTTTGGCATTTCGCAGGAAAAAAGCACAGGCGCAAAACGTGTTTGCCTGAACAAAAATAAGTTGTTAAATACGAATCTTTTCCTTGGTATCAAAGATGTTCTCGCAAGAAAAAGACTTTATGCCACAATGCTTGCAGTACTTGTCATTTCAGCATTTATCATTATTGTCCCACAAAACCTATACAACACGATTTCCTCAACAAGCTTCATTAAATATATGGGTATTGGAAACTACGATATTCGACTTGATATTCAACAAACTGATCAAATCTCTAAAAAAGCTGCAGAAGTTTTAGAATATATGAACAGCGACAGTTCCATTTCAAAGTATACCATCCTCACTACAAAGACATTCAAAACTAAAATGGAAGACGGTTCGGAAGAAAATATAAAAATCGAACTTGGCGACCATTCGATATTCCCTATCGAATATTCAGATGGCAGAGCACCCACTGTAGAAAATGAAATTGCACTTTCAGCTTTGAACGCTGATGAAATGAGCAAAAAAGTCGGTGATACCATTACGGTCATTATGAACGGGAAAGAGAGTAAGCTCACGGTAAGTGGCATTTATTCTGACATTACGAACGGTGGTAAAACGGCAAAGGCTGTATTTACCGATCATTCAGAAAATATAATGTGGAGCGTTATTTGTGCAAAGCTTTCTGATAAAACCCTTGTCGATGAAACAATCTCTAAGTATGCGGACCGATTTACTTTTGCTAAGATTTCCAATATTGATGAGTTTGTCAAACAAACTTTCGGTTCGACTATAAAATCAGTCGAAAAGTCCTCCTTTGCCGCAATTGCCATAGCACTTGTAATAACGATTCTAGTTACATTGTTGTTTATGAAAATGCTTGTCGCCAAGGATAGATATTCGATTGCCATAATGAAAGCAATAGGTTTTACAAATTCGGATATTACGGTGCAGTATGGTTCGCGGGCGTTATTTGTATCAACTATCGGAATAATTGTTGGTACCCTTCTGGCAAACACTCTTGGAGAGATACTTGCAGGTGCAGTTATTTCCTCGTTCGGGGCGACGTCGTTTAGTTTTTCAATCAATCCACTTACGGCGTACGTGCTTTGTCCGTTATTGATGATTTGTTCGGTACTTATTACAACAATCATTGGCACATCAGGCGTTGGGAAAATAAAAATATCCGAAAATATAAAGGAGTAGCTTATGAAAAATCTTATAATCGGTGAACATATTGTAAAATCTTTCGGCGAGGGCGATGAAAAACACAATGTTCTCGACGGTGTGTCCATTGAAATAAACGAGGGTGAATTTGTTGCAATTATGGGACCTTCGGGATCGGGAAAATCCACGCTCATGTTTGCATTGAGCGGTATGGACAGCGTTGATGGCGGAAGGGCTATTTTTGATGGTAGTGATATATCGTCAGTCGGGGAGGTAGAACTTTCAGATTTACGTAGAACTAAAATGGGCTTTGTTTTTCAGCAGCCAACTATGGTAAAAAATCTGAATATTCTCGACAATATTATTCTTCCATCAATGCGCGATAATAGAAAAAACGTTGCAAAGATTTCAGAGAAAGCAAGAGCGCTTATGAAGAGGGTAGGCATTGCGGAGCTTGAAATGCGCGACATTACACAAGTTTCGGGAGGTCAGCTTCAGCGAGCAGGAATATGTCGAGCGCTTTTGAACAGCCCGAAAATCATCTTCGGCGATGAACCTACAGGCGCACTAAATTCAAAATCAGCCCAGGAGATCATGGACATTTTTTCTGAAATTAACGCGGGCGGAACTGCGATTATGCTTGTCACTCACGACGCAAAGGTTGCGGCGCGTACGGAACGCATAATGTTTATGCTCGACGGAAAAATCGTCAGTGAGCTAAAGCTTCCGAAGTTTGACGGTACAGCTATTGATAGCAGAGTTGAGAAAGTAACGGAGAAAATGTGGGAAATAGGAATATGAGTTGCTGTATTTTTCTGTGTGAATCTTTTTTTACTCTTTGGAAGGAGGCTGTCGATAAATTTCAGAAGTTGGGTGATAATATGCAAAAAGTTAGTAGATAAATCTAAAAAGTTAGTCAATAAAACGTAGAAGCTATAGCATTAATTTCATTACAGTCTGAAGGAAGAAGCCTATATTTTTAAGGTTCTTCCTTTTTTTTGATTTTAATGCTTGCAAATCAAAAAGTCATAGTGTAATATTCAACTAGTACACTATGACACGAGGTGTTTATGTTGAAAAAATTCACAGGGCTTTTAAAAAAGGAATGGGTGCTTTATCGGACATGGCTATTTGTAGGAGTTTTTATAGGGGTCATGCTGTCGATGGTAGTTCCATATTTAATAAGGCGGTTAAGTGATGGATTTACGATGGAAAATCAGCTGTCATTTGCCTTCTCAATACTAGTACTTGTATTAGGTGGATTTTATTCGATATTACAATTCCTAGCTAGTATTCGTCATGACTTAAAGAGCAAAGAGATATGGCTGCATTCAACTAGTTCTATCGCACAGCTTGTATTTGTGAAAATCGTATTTTCCTTAATAGGATACGCTATCTTTAATTTAATCTTTGCGAGTATAGCTATTTACAAAGTCAAAGATGAAATTGTCGGTAACTTCGCACAATTACTTTTATTTCTGTTGTTTATTGTAGCAATTATTGTAATTCTTCAATTGATGATGTTTGTAATAATGGTATTATTTTTAGCATTTAATCTTCAAATGAAACATTTAATTGGTAGATTTTCTATTGTTATTACTATGTTTACCTTCTTCTTCAGTATGGATTTATGGTTTAAATTTACAGCGAGTGAATTATATGATAATATTTTCCATCATATAGAGATTCCGCTAACGTGGTTGGTTCAATATTTTCCAAAAATACCAACGATGGAGCTACTTTTAGGCTCATTTTATGTCGTAGAAGATGTAGCAACGATTATTTTTGTAGCGATATTATTTATCATAGCGACAAAGTGGCTTGAAAAGGTGGTTTTACGATGACAATCGACTTTTCACGTGATAAGCCCATATATAGCCAGCTCGTAGATCGGATATGTGGGGATATTTTGAAAGGGAAGCTAGTGCTTGGGGATCGACTTCCTTCGGTTCGAGAATATGCAGTGGAAACAGGTGTCAATGTGAATACTGTGCAACGAGTGTATAAGGAGTTAGAAGCGATGAATATAACGGAAACCAAACGAGGGCAAGGTACATTTATTACTACCGATGATGGGCGAATTGCTCTATTACGGGAAGATATGAAAAATCAACTGGCAGATCATTTTTTAACTTCTATTGAAGCACTTGGGTTTTCAAAGGAAGAAATGCTCGTTGTTTTACAAAATAAATCGTGAGGTGAAATAAATGATACAGCTATCAAATGTTTCTTTTCGTTATATGAAAAAGCCTATTTTACAAGATGTGTCTTTTTCCATCCCTGTTGGACAAATCATTGGCCTTGTTGGGGAAAATGGTAGTGGCAAGTCGACATTATTAAAAGTGTTGGCCGGACTATTACGTCCAACAAGTGGTGAGGTATTGCTAGATGGAACGCCTGTTACACGCAGAAGTGCTGATGAAATTGCTTATTTACCAGATATTGATTTATTTTTTGATTTTTACACAGGTGAACAGCTTTTTCAGCACTATGCCTCTCAATTCGAAGATTTTTCGTATGATAAAGCTTGTATCGTTGCAGAGTTTTTACAGGTTGATAAAAATGTAAAGTTACGGCAATTATCCAAGGGGAACCGTGGCCGGATGAAAATGGCCGCAACTCTTGGGCGAGAAGTACCTTTTTATTTAATGGATGAGCCTTTCTCTGGTCTGGACCCAATCGTTCGTGAACAGCTAATTAAAGGGTTAATTCAATTTACTGACATTGAACATCAAACAATATTATTATCAACGCATGAGTTATATGAGGTAGAGCCTATTTTAGATCAAATCATTTTATTGCAAAATGGATCGATCATTGCACAAGAGGAAGTAGAGATGATTCGAGATGTTTCGAATAAGGATGCTGTGCAATGGATGAAGGCGTATTATAAGAAAGGGTGAAATTTATGACAACACAACCAATTGTTCAATTGCAAAATTTATCAAAAACTATTGGTGGCAAGCAATTGATTCAGCAATTGAATATCGATTTATATCCAGGGCAAATCACTGGTTTTTTAGGACCGAATGGTGCAGGGAAAACAACGACAATTCGTATGATGACAGGTCTTATGAATCCAACAGAAGGGAAAGTCATTATTGATGGTCTTTCTTTACAGGACAATTATGAGGAAGCGATTGGTAAAGTCGGTGTAATCGTAGAAAATCCGGAAATGTACAAATTTATGACGGGCTATAAAAACCTATTACACTTTGCGCGTATGCATAAAAACGTTACAAAAGAGCGTATTCAAGAGGTAGTGAGACAGGTTGGTCTTGAAAATCGTATTCATGAAAAGGTTTCGACGTATTCGCTAGGGATGCGTCAGCGTTTAGGACTTGCTCAAGCACTACTTCACCGACCAAAATTTTTAATTTTAGATGAACCAACAAATGGTTTAGACCCAGCAGGTATTCGCGAGTTTCGTATGTACTTGCGTAAAATTGCGACGGAGGATGGCGTATCTGTATTTGTTTCCAGCCACTTATTATCCGAAATTGAATTAATGTGTGATCGAGTAGCTGTCATACAAAATGGCAAACTCATCGATATTCGTGATATCAACGTTGAAACATCTTCGTTTTATTATATTGAAGCTACACCAAGTGATCAGGCTGCTGCTCTTCTACAAAAGCTCGATTACAACTTTGTGGCGGAAAATAACGGTTATGTAGTGGAAATAAAGAAAGAGGATATACCGAAACTCATTACCCAATTTGTTAACGAAGAAATTCAATTATTTGCCGTACAACCGCATCAAAAAACGTTAGAGGATCAATTCTTAGAAATGACAGGAGGTGGCCAAATTGTTGAAGCTAATGCAAAATGAATGGATGAAATTATGGCATAAAAAAGGAACTTGGGCAATGGTCGCGCTAGTAATCCTCTTTATTATTGGTCCTGGTATTATGATGAAATACTATGAAACAAAAGAGGGTAACACATGGCAGGAAAATGAACAGCAGGCCATTGAGAATTATAAAGAAATAATGAATGATGAAAATTTAACGGCAGAGGAAAAAAATTACTATGAAGAGCAAATAGCTATTTCTGAGTATCGATTAGCAAATGATGTGCCGTCTCAAGACTTAGCGGGCTTTATGTCATTTACAGGTAGTATGCTGAATTTAGTAACATTATTTACAGTTATTGTTGCAGCAAGTATTGTATCTAGTGAATACTCTACTGGTACGATTAAAATGTTATTAACACGTCCTGTTTCACGGGCAAAAATATTAACTTCAAAATTACTTACGACTTTCCTATTTGGGCTCTTATTATATGTTGTCAATATCGGAGTTAGCGCTCTAGTTGGACTTATACTATTTGGTGGTACAACTGGTGCTGAGTTAGAAATAGTCAACGGCCAGGTTGTTGAAAAAGCAGTCTGGAATGATTTGGCATACCACTATTTACTTACTGGCGGAAACTTTGTTATGTCAATGTTGTTTGCTTTCTTAGTAGGCTCCGTTTTCCGTTCAAGCTCTTTGGCAATTGGGTTAACGATGTTCTTATCGTTTACTGGCGGAATGATTGTAATGTTCTTAAGTAAATATAAAATCGTTAAATATGTTTGGTTAACTCATTCAGATTTAACACAATATGAACATAGTAGTTCAATACTAGACGGTATAACGATGCCATTCTCACTCACGATTCTTGCGATTTATGCTGTTCTTTTCCTTGCAATCAGCTATATGTCCTTTATGAAACGTGACGTCACAGCGTAAATAATAGAATTAATGAACTGTAGTCCAATTGGTTGAAGAAATCCTTCCAATTGGGCTATATTTTTTTCCTATAAATAAATCATGTTTATGTGTAATAGGATTTAAAATCATGATTCCGTTTCTTCTGTTCAAAAATAATGTTTATTTTTTATACGAGTGGTAATATAATGGATTACAAACTTAATGAAAACGTTTTTTTTTATTAAGTGGTCTAGACAACTATACCAAAGGGGGATATTTAATGTTAGCTTTCTTACAAAAAATCGGTAAGTCGTTAATGTTTCCAATCGCTACATTACCAGCAGCCGCAATATTGTTACGCTTAGGCTCTGATGACATGCTTGGTGCAGTGTCAAATGACGTTATTAAGCATATTGCAAGTATTATGGCAGCATCTGGTGATGCGATTTTAGGTAATTTACCTATTATATTTGCGATCGGTATCGCGATGGGCCTAGCACATGATAATAGTGGTGGTGCAGCATTAGCGGGCGCGATTGCACATCTAGTGTTAGTCGAAGTATTAAAATCTGTAAATGAAGACCTGAATATGGGTGTATTCGGTGGTATTATTGCAGGTATTACAGCAGGCTTACTTTATAACAAATTCTATAATGTAAAATTCCCAGAATGGCTGTCATTCTTCGGAGGACGGCGTTTTGTGCCAATTATAACGTCCATCACGATGGCGATTTTAGCAGGTATTTTAGCTGTTATATGGGGACCAATTCAAGGTGGTATTGATTCAGTAGGGAACTGGTTAATCGGTGCTGGATCACTTGGTGTTGGGTTATATGGCTTCTTAAATCGACTATTAATTCCAGTCGGTCTACATCACGTTATTAATACAATCATCTGGTTTGACTTTGGTGAATTTACAAATGCTGCGGGTGAACTTGTCAAAGGAGATATTCATCGATTTTTAGCAGGAGACCCATCAGCAGGACATTTCCAAGCAGGTTTCTTCCCAATTATGATGTTTGGATTACCAGCAGCATGTCTTGCGATGTACTTTGCAGCGAAAAAGAAAAATCGTGCAGTAGTCGGTGGTATGTTCGTATCCATCGCGTTGACAGCATTTTTAACAGGTGTAACAGAGCCTATTGAATTTACATTTATGTTTTTATCGCCAGTTCTTTATGGGATCCATGCAGTTTTAACAGGTATTTCGCTTGCTGTTGCCTATATTATTGGATTCCGTGACGGTTTTGCTTTTTCCGCAGGTTTAATTGACTATCTTTTAAACTTTGGTTTAGCTGATAGTCCATGGCTATTACTTCCATTGGGATTAGGTTTCGGGGCCATTTACTTTGTCGTTTTTTATTTCTTAATCAAGAAGTTAAATTTAAAAACACCTGGTCGTGAAGACGAAGATGAAGAAGGGGCAGATGTTACTTCAACTGTTTCTGATGATTTAGATGTTCGTGCTTTCCATACAATCCAAGCATTAGGTGGACAAAATAATATTAAGCAAGTTGATTACTGTACAACACGTCTTCGTATGACTGTAGGTGATGCGGATCAGGTGGATGAAAAAACATTAAAACAAACGGGCGCACGTGGTGTTATGCGTATAAGTAAGACAAATGTACAAGTGATTATCGGCACTTCCGTGGAGTTTTTGGCAGAAGCCATGAAAGATCGCCTGAAAAAAGGGAATCCAGCTCCTTTAAATGTAAATGTACAAAAAGAAGCGCCTGTTGAAGAGGCAACAACAGCAGAAGGAACAAATCCTTCCAATGATTTTGAAATGCCGATTACAGGAGATTTAATACCGTTATCTGACGTGCCAGATGATGCATTCTCATCAGGTATAATGGGACCAGGTTTTGGTATTTATCCAAAGGATGGTACAGTTCATGCGCCATTTGATGGTCAAGTAGTAATGGTCTTCCCGACGAAGCATGCGATTGGCTTAAAATCTGATTCAGGTATTGAACTATTAGTTCATGTCGGTTTAGATACGGTCACTCTAAATGGTGAAGGTTTTGAAGCGATGGTTACAGAAGGTCAAGTAATTAAACGTGGCGATACATTATTAAAAGTTGATTTTGAGAGTATTAAAGACAAAGTACCGTCTATTGTTACACCAGTTGTTTTCACAAGTTTAATGGGGCAAGAAATTACACTTGAAAAAACCGGTTTCCAACGATCGGGTTCACGTAACATTATTTCGATGAAGAAGTAACAAACAAAGGATGCTGTCTAAAAAGGTCCATCTAACAAAATGAACATGCATTTATCGTAAATCCGCTTTATTTTCTGTGGGAAAGCATAGTCCCACAGAAATCTATGCGGGTCGTAGCACTATATCAAAATTAGCATTGATAGGATCGCTTCAAACACTTAGGCCAGTATCTTCTAACAATCCTAGGAGATGTTTTTAATGAAATTATTAATCCGTAACATCACAGTTGTCAATGCAACAAGACGACTGGAATGTGTCGACGTTTTCATGAAGGATGGAAAAATCGCACAAATTGCGCAGCAAATTGACGCAGATCACGTGCAAATTATAGATGGTACAGGGAAATTTTTATTCCCTGGTTATATCGATATGCATATTCATGGCTCTGCTCAAATGGACACGATGGATGCATCGATTGAAGGTCTTCATATAATGGCGAAATCACTTGCAAAAGAAGGCACAATAGGCTTTTTAGCAACGACAATGACACAAAGCTATCAAAATATAGAACGAGCGCTTGAAAATATTGCGCAGTTTACTTCAAATCCAGATGAGGCAGAACTTCTAGGTATTCATATAGAAGGCCCTTTTATATCAAAAAAACGTGTAGGTGCACAGCCGCTTGAGCATGTTGTACCACCTGATTTCGCTGTTTTTACAAAGTGGCAAAACGTAAGTGCCAATAAAATTAAACAAATTACAATGGCGCCAGAAGAACCAAATGGATTTGAGGTCGTTCAAGCAATTGCAGAAAGCGGAGTGGTCGTTTCAATTGGTCATTCTGATGCAACATTTGAACAAATGAAAGAAGCGGTTCGTCATGGTGCAACACAAGGCACACATCTATACAACCAAATGCGCCCATTCCATCATCGAGATCCAGGTGTTGTCGGTGGCGTCTTATTATTAGAGGAAATGAAGGCAGAAATCATTGTTGATTTTATCCATATGCACAAGGATGCCGTGAACATGGCATATCGTTTAAAAGGGGCAGATGGTATTATTTTAATAACCGATGCAATGCGAGCAAAAGGAATGCCCTATGGAGATTATGACTTAGGTGGTCAAATGGTTCATGTCTCCGAAAGTGGAGCGCATTTATCAAATGGAGCCCTTGCTGGTAGTGTATTAAAAATGGACCAAGCTGTACGGAATATGCAACTCATCACGAACTGCACGTTAGAAGAACTAGTTAAAATGTCGAGCTACAATGCAGCAAAACAACTAAAACTGACGAACAAAGGACAAATCGAACAAGGATTTGATGCAGATGTTGTGATTTTGGATGAACAGTTAATGTTGCAACAAACAATAAAGGCTGGAAAAGTAATCTACGAAGCATAAGATTTCGTATGCCTATTTAATAAGTAAATAAGGGGGAATAGGAAATTGAGACTGGAACGCTTTGCTTCAAAAGAAGATTTATACGCTCGTGCTGTAGACATTATCGTGAATACTAAAAATAATGGTGCTACAACGTTCGGTTTAGCTACAGGTGGAACAATGGAGCCATTGTATAGTAAAATTTGTGAAACTGATATCGATTTTACGAATTGTATTAGCTTCAACCTGGATGAATACGTTGGACTTAGTGCTAAACATGAACAAAGTTACGCATATTATATGTACAAACATTTATTTCACAACAAACCATTTAAAGAATCTTATCTACCGAATGGTTTAGCTAATAATCCTACTGAGGAAATGGCAAGCTATGAATCATTATTACAGAAGCATCCATTAGATTTTCAATTGCTTGGGATCGGACAAAACGGTCATATCGGCTTTAATGAACCAGGCACATCATTTGATTCGTTGACTCATCTTGTAACGCTTGAAGAATCAACACGTCAAGCGAATGCACGTTTCTTTGATTCAATTGATGACGTTCCAACCCAAGCATTTACAATGGGAATTCAATCAATCATGCGCGCTAAGTGCATTTTGTTAATCGCTGTAGGAGAAGCAAAACGTGATGTATTAGAACGCGTTCTTGCATCTGAATATACAGAAGATGTCCCGGCAAGTGTATTAACAAAACATCCTAATGTCATTATATTAACAGATTTACAAAAAGAGGAGAATGAACAATGAAAACAAAACAATTTACAGTAGTAGACCCACTAGGAATTCACGCACGTCCAGCTAGCCAATTAGTAGCAGCAGCAACACCATTTGCTTCTTCAATTGAGTTACAAACAGAACAAAGAACAGCCAATTTAAAATCTATTTTAGGCGTGATGGGATTAGCCTTAAAACAAGGTTCAATATTTACATTACAAGTAGAGGGGGAGGATGAAGAACAAGCGTTTACTGCATTAACAAAATTAATTTCAGAAACGGGGCTAGCACAATGATCCAACTCAAAGGTATTGCCGCATCTGACGGCATTGCCATTGCAAAAGCATATTGTTTAGTACAACCGGATTTATCGTTTGCGAAAACAACTATTCAGGATATTGATGCAGAGCAGCAACGCTTAGTGGCCGCGCTTGAAAAATCAGCAGAAGAGTTAGCCGCTATTCAACAGCTAACGCATGAAAAATTAGGGGCGGAAGAAGCTGCCATTTTCGGTGCACATCTACTTGTCGTAAAAGATCCAGAATTAATTGGACCGATCAAACAAAAAATTGCCGAAGAAGCTGTTAATGCTGAATATGCATTGAATGAAGTTTCGACGATGTTTGTATCATTATTTGAAGGTATGGATAACGAATATATGAGTGAGCGTGCTGCAGATATTAAAGACGTGTCAAACCGCGTTTTAGCGCATCTACTCGGTGTACATATTCCAAATCCAAGCAATATTAATGAACAGGTGATTGTTGTAGCAACTGATTTAACACCTTCTGAGACAGCACAATTGGACCGTGATTTTGTTCTTGGCTTTACAACGGATATTGGCGGTCGTACATCACACTCTGCCATTATGGCACGTTCACTAGAAATTCCAGCCGTTGTAGGGACAGGTACAACAGTTGAGTCCATTCAAGATGGTGATTTATTAATCGTGGATGGTTTAACAGGCGATGTACTTGTGAACCCAACAGAAGAAGTGGTTGCAACCTATAGAAAAAAAGCGGAAGACTTTACTGCTCAACAAGCAGAGTGGGCAACATTACTAAATGAAAAAACGATTTCCAAAGACGGTGTTCAAGTTGAACTAGCTGCGAACATTGGGGCACCAGCTGATTTAGAAGGCGTTCTACGTCACGGTGGTGAAGGAATCGGTTTATATCGTACAGAATTTTTATATATGGGACGAGACAACTTACCTTCTGAGGAAGAACAATTTACGGCCTATAAAACGGTATTAGAAGGAATGGAAGGTAAAGCGGTTGTCATCCGAACACTCGATATTGGTGGCGATAAAAATTTACCATATCTACCGCTCCAAGAAGAAATGAATCCGTTTCTCGGTCATCGAGCGATTCGTCTATGTTTAGAGTATCAAGACATTTTCCGTACACAATTGCGTGCATTACTACGTGCATCCAATTACGGTAACTTAAAAATTATGTTCCCTATGATTGCGACATTGCAAGAATTCCGTGACGCGAAAGCGATTCTTTTGGAAGAAAAGGAAAACCTACTTGCAAAAGGGGTCGAGGTAAATGAGATTGAAATTGGCATTATGGTTGAAATTCCATCAACAGCAGTGATGGCAGATATTTTTGCGAAAGAAGTAGACTTCTTCTCGATTGGTACAAATGATTTAATTCAATATACGATGGCAGCGGATCGTATGAATGAAAAAGTATCTTATTTATATCAACCATATAACCCTGCGATTTTACGTTTGATTAAAATGGTCATTGATGCGGCTCACAAAGAAAAGAAATGGGCTGGTATGTGTGGTGAAATGGCAGGGGATGAATATGCCGTACCACTATTACTTGGTTTAGGTCTAGATGAATTTTCAATGAGTGCAACATCCATTTTAAAAACACGTTCCTTAATTAAACATTTATCCGTAGCGGATATGCGAGCATTAGCAACAGAAGCATTACAATTAACAACATCTGATGAAATATTAGCTAGAGTGAAGCAAGCTGTTCATTAATTGTTTGCAAATATAAGACAAGTAGTTGAAGATCAAGAAAGAGGGTGATCTTCAACTGCTTTTTTATTTTGAACAATTTTTGTTGTGATTTGTTTAGAAAAGGATTAAGGACGTAAATACATTTCGATATCAAAGAATGTATTAAGCCAGACTCTCATTAGCAATTGCTTTATAGTATTTCGGATTCCTGCTTTTTACCAAAATGTGTAACAGGGGCGTTTTAGCGGTTTGTCATTCGATTTACAAACGGTTAGCAAATTAGAATTAATTATATTGAACTATTACGTTAATCTGCATCATTTATTCATATTTACTTTCTATACTATGGGAATATCAAAATTCATAACTAGTTTTGAGGAGTGGGAAAAATGAAAGCAGAGAAAATATTTTTTTCAGTTTAATATTAACGAAAGATGAGTAATAAATTGGAATAAACTTGCTAATGCAGGTAAGTTCTAAAATAGAAGGTGTGTCTATGTATAGTTTAATATCGAAAATAAGTCAAACTATCAGTGAGCCTATTAAAGTATTTTTATACGCCTATGAACATTCCCCATTCATTATAGCAATTCTTCTTGGATTAGTAGGCGCTTTAGCACCTTGTCAATTAACGGGGAATATGAGTGCTATTACTTTCTATGGAAATCGATCTTTGCAAATGAAAAACAATTGGCAGGAAATTGTCTTTTTTATATTAGGGAAAGTTGTAGTATTTAGTTTATGTAGCTTTATAAAAAAGTTTGATCATTTATTGTCACTGGTTGACCCGTCTGAGTGAAAGCAATCGTGCTGGGTCTATGGAACGAACGATGAAGGATTTGCAGAAGGCTGAGCTTGTGATCCTGGACGAATGGTGATGACGGGGATGCAGCGCAACTGCTATTTAAGGTGATTGCCGCCAGCTACGAACGCCGAGTCTGGCCCTGACCATGAATCTGGAGTTCTCCAAATGGGGCTCAATCTTTATCGATGACCAGATGGCTGTCGCGGACTCGCCCACCACGGACAATGGATTGTCTTGGAAGGAGAGAGCTACCGCCTGAGGCATACCCTGATGCGCCAAAAGTGACTGTAGCAACTGGAAATTCACCAAGGATTTTTGAAGTCCTGCCAGGAAATTCCACTCAAGAAAACACAGGCCACCTCATAGGCCATGAAATAGCTGCCTGGGACGGCCTGTTACCTTTTGCGACATTCAGACCTACAACTGGATTCATAAATTATCTCCTCCTTATGAAGTGGATTGACCAGTGACCTCTATCTACCTTGTCATTCATATCTTCGTTAGTTATACGGGATCCCTTTGTCCCAACCAGCCTAATCATGTGTTAACAAGTAGAGGGCGAACAGTTTAGTTATCGAGCTCAAGTCCCACGAGTGCTTCCGTTCTGCTCCGGCTACTATCAATCTATAAATTGAATAAAAAATAGTCAACCAGATTTACTCTGGCTGACCTTATAATACGAACGGGGTGCTTTAGTTGAATTGTGATCTTCCACAATCGGGCGCAATTCGTGAATTGGAATTGTGCCTTTTTTCAGTACTAGAACCAATATTACTAAATAACATCTTTTTTGAAACTGAATATTGATATAAACGTATAGGTAAGATTGAGAAAGCAGTTATTCCGCCATAAGCAAGTATAGCTAAATTTTATATTTGAAAAATATAATGCAATGGACTCTACTAATCTTTATTGGAAATTAACACTACATACTTCGAACTAAGTATCTACTGTAAAATAATTAAAATTGTAATATACTATTTTAAATAGGTTAACAATATTAATTTGTGTTTTATTCAAAGATCTCTAGATAGTCCAGAAAAATATTATTAGGAGTCCTAAAATGAAAAAGAAAATAAATTATTTAATCTTACTTTTAACTACCATCTTTATAGTTGGTTGTACTAACGTAGAAGATGTATCGAATACTGATGGGAAAGCTGATTCACAAGAAGTAACTACAAAAAATAGTGAAAAAGAAAAAACTACGACTGAAAAACAAGTAGTAGAGAAAACATCAACTCAATCAAAAGATCAACTGTTCAAAGGTTACAAACTAATTGAAGTTGATGGTGGTGATTTGTCTGGACATCGCGAACCTAACGTCGTCGTTGACATTGGTTTTGGGGACCGCGAGTATTGGTCCTTTACGAATGAACACGGGCAAATAGTCCGTGTCATTGCTGACGAAATCGTTCTACAAGATGATCGTACCGAACCTGTAACATCGTCTGGCAGATACTACGCTGATGAAGCAAAAGTTCCTGGTGTGGAAAGAGCAGACTTAGATGAAGGACATATTATTGCAGATTCTCTTGGTGGGGTATCAAATGCTTATAATATTACGCCACAAGATAGTACGCTTAACCGACATGGTGATCAAGCATATATGGAAGACGCTATGCGTAAAGCTGGGGGAGCTACTAATTTTGAAGCAATAATCACATATCCTAATACGGAAACGCAGATTCCTTCTCATTACAAGTACACTTACACTTTAAAAGGGAATAAAATTGTAGATGAGTTTGATAACGGCAACCCTGATGAAATAAATAAATCTCTAGGATTAACTGAAAGTAAATCAACTAACTCAAATAAGTCAACAAGTTCTAATAAATCCAATGCTTTGAAAGGCACTGAAGATATTTCTAGCGTTGATACAGATGGAAATGGTCAAGTAACGATTAAAGAAGCAAAGGCAGCAGGTTATAGCATGCCAATAACGAGTGATCACTGGTTATACCCATATATGAAAGATAATGATAACGACGGTATGGTAGGGGAATAAGTACCTAGAACTCAAGGCAAAGTAATGAATGAAATAGACGGATGACTTTACAGAAACAATTGGGCGCTTTTCTGAAATAAGGAAAGCGTCTTTCTTCATGAAAGTGGAAATTTTGTGGATATTTATGTTAAAAATAGGAGGGGTATGAAATAATTCGCTTAAACTAACATAGTTGGGGGGATAACAATGGATATTCAAGAATGGAGAAAATTGAAGTGAAAAAACTATAGTTCAACTACAAAACCTTGGCAAACGGCAGCCTGGAAAAAGAAAAGAGAAAATCTCATTAAAGATTGCTGCGAACAATGTGGTAACACTAAAGGGTCAATGGTGTTACTGCATTTATGGCACCCACCTACATATAAAGAGCATATTAGAGAAATTTATGAGCATTTTTTCATTAAAGCACAAAATACTTCTTCTTTGCCAGAAGCGACAGATGAAGAGGTAAAATCCTTTATGCCTGAATTCACGGAACAAAAAGAAGCTTGTCCTTCAAGTGAAATGAGAAGTATTAATAAACGAAAAACAATGACCCCTATTTATCGGTGTAGAAAGTGCGACCATGAATTTGATGTACCAAAGATGGTTCCCTACAATTCAAAATTAAAGATAGTTGCTCTTTCTATTGAAATTTAAAAAAAGCATTACTTTTGAAAAACAACGAAAATTCAAGTGGAATATATACGGGGAAGAAATGAGAACTATAGCTGTCTTAAAAGGAATCGAAGTTCATAAAAGGTATATTTCAATGGAAGATACAAAAACATATTGTAAACGATGTGCTTTTTTGTGGGATAGGAAGAGGCTGAAGGTATGTGATGTATGCAAGGAAATGCTAATTCCTCTTCTGATGCACGCATGTGATGAATGTCAAAAAGAAGGTCATCCAGTAGTTTTATAGGACGAGGGACGAGTGGAGTTTTCCGGCCGTTTTTGGGATTGCAACTTCTAGTGATGCTGGGACTTATCCATTTATTTGACGCAAAAAGGTTTATTATGCGTACAAGCATGAAACTGGGAAGAGTGATTCAAATCGTAGCGGGGGTTATTCTAATTCTAATCGGCGTAACGGATACAATTACTTATTGGGGATTATATTAAAGTGGAATAAAGTAAAAGGAGGAGAAGTAAAGTAAAAATAAAATATCGATATATACTTACAATATTTCGCATTTCTCCCGTTAAAATAAACAACTCCTTGCTTTTGGTTGAACAGGAGAAAAGCGAAATTTTTTTGATTTCCTTAATGGGAATGTGCTTTTATGTATAATAGAGCAGACAATGCAAATTTTTTAAATATGAATAGAAAGTGTGAAAAAAATGATAGGTGCAACATTATTATTTATCCTCGCTGGTGTAGGGGAAATTGGAGGCGGCTATTTAATATGGCTTTGGTTAAGAGAAGGTAAACCATTTTACTGGGGCGTTTTAGGAGGAATTGCATTAGCTTTATATGGAGTTATCGCTACTTTTCAGACCTTCCCAACCTTTGGGAAGGTCTATGCTGCCTATGGAGGTGTCTTTATTGTCCTTTCCATTTTGTGGGGCTGGGGAATAGACGGAGAAAAACCAGACACATTAGATTGGGTTGGAGCTGGTATTTGTTTGATTGGTGTGATGGTGATTTTATTACCTCGATCATGAGAGGTTGTTGAAGGAATTAAAGTAGAACGTTAAAGCTGAAAAAGGCCAATTTACCATTAATGTGTTTTAAAGTAACATATTAGAGGATTTTCCGAGTTTGAATTGAATATTTGTAGTAATGCCGAAAAAGTATGGGGGTCGCAAATTTGCTACTTTATTTTTGATATGTATCATCTACCTAAAAATTTTAAAATAATTTAGGAGTTGATATATGATGATATACAAAAATTCTATTAATGGAATCTCGGATGAGATGTTGAACGGCTTTTTTGTGGATTGGCCGAATCCTCCTAATCCACGAACCCACTTAGAGCTGCTAAAAAATAGTAGTAAAGTAATCATTGCTTTAGATGATCATTCGAATCAAGTAGTTGGATTTATAACAGCGATCAGCGATGGGGTTTTATCTGCCTATATTCCGTTTCTTGAAGTTTTGCCGGATTATAAAGGAAAAGGTATTGGCAAGGTATTAGTCAATCAAATGTTAAAGGAACTTGATCATATCTATATGGTTGATTTGTGTTGTGACGATGACTTAGTTCCTTATTATGAAGAGTTTGGCATGATCAAATCAAACGGTATGCTCGTTAGGAATTACGAAATGCAGTCGGGAATCTCAAACAAATAAATAGTTAGCAAAACGCTTGGATATTTTCCAAGCGTTTTTTTGTGCTTAATTATTCGTCAATGCTTTCAAGATTTCACGTGTGAAATGATTGTTATTTCTTTATAGCGACAAAACGTAATCTGCATAATCAGCAACCCATTGATGATTCTGATAAGCATTGGCTTTAATAATTGTTCGCATTTTGCATAAATTTGTCTTTTTCAGTTTCTGATAAATGCTAGAGCATATTAGTACGGAACATTACTAGCCAGTTTCGTAGCCCATCCGTGCCCTGAATCGGTGTTGGACGTTCATATAGTGAAATCATGTCAACTGTAAAACCAGCACCTTCCAATTTCGATTGATATTCTTCTACAGTTGGAAAATACCACGGCAAACATTCCTCAATATAAGGTAGTTTATATTCTTACATACTTTTTTGAAATGTCCACCTATTTCAGCGATGAAACGACCGCCTTGTTTAAGTGCACTGTAAATATTTTTGATGATGCTTCATCCAATGTAACGCAGCGTTTGAAAAATTGATTGGTTAAGTGAAGTGCTGTAGCATCCATTGTGTGAAACTAATGTCCGGATATTTTTGCTGTGCAGCGATAATCATATCGTGGGAGTTATCTATCCCTTGAACATGGGCGCCATGAGTAGCAATTTCATGGGCTAAGTCACCAGTGCCACAGCCGACATCTAAAACTCTTTCATTTCCTGAGCTTCCTCCAAATTTTGAACCAAAGTCATGTTTTTGATCATATAAATGGGCATTCCATTTTGGTGTCATTTCCCTCATCTCCTTTGTTTGAGCATAACAAAGAATTTAATTGAACAGAAATACGTAAAATGATTAGTTTTGATTCCATATTGGAATTTACGAGGACCAGTTTAATAAGTAAGTGCGGTTAAAATGAAAGACCACCTAATGTATTGATTTACCTGTGCAGCTACTCAATTAAGTCATTTTTTTATTTTATTATATGGAAGAATTATATAAATAATATATAAGCATTTTGTTATAGGTGAAATGGAGGTATAATTTACATTATGTTGAAAAAATTTGGAAAGTGGAGACAATTGTAATTTTCTAGAAAAATAAATTGTGCAATTTATATGAGGGTGGTTTTTTTATGTGGATTTTTTTGGGGGGCATAATAATAGGACTTTTACTAAACTGTATACGCCTACATTATCAAAAATCTAAGCTACAACAAAAAGTAGAGTTATTAGAACCACTAGTGGAATCGGTTGAAAATATACGTGATATTTTATATTACTGTGAGACGGTTCCTAAGTTGAAATATCTATATTTAAGTCCTACTGTCAATAATCTCCTTGGTCCAAATGCATTAAGAGATCATACACAGGATCCTGATAAAATTTTTGAAATAATCCATCCAGATGATTATGAGATCTTAGTAAAGAAAATATTAGGGAAACTTAATTTTAACCAGCCTATTACGGTACGATTAAAAAATCATCTAGGGGAGTATATTTGGTCTGAGGAATATGCTACACCTGTTTATAAGGATGGTAAGTTTGTAGCTATACAAGGTTTGTATAGAAATATTAATGATAAAATCGTATTACAACAGCAATTAGAGTATAAATCTACTCATGACGCCTTAACAAATTTGTATAATCGAGATTATTTTCAAGCAAAGATGGCTCATTTTAACGAACGCAACGACCCGATTACAGTAGTCCTAGCAGATTTAGATGAGCTGAAATGGGTTAATGACGAATACGGTCATCAAATGGGAGATAAATTAGTTTGTGAAACAGCAGCTTGTTTCGAAGCTTATGCAGATAATGACATGCTTATAGCAAGAATCGGTGGTGATGAATTCTCTATTCTTATTCCAAATAAAAGCGTCTTACAAGTCGAGCAATATTTAAAAAATGTTGAGATGAAAATGCAAAGAGACTATAAAGATCTACCGTTCTCATCGATTAAAATATCTATCGGATATGAATATAGCAATTCCTCTTACGGCACTATGGAGCAGTTGTTTAGTCAGGCAGATGCAAAGATGTATAAAAATAAGAAGAAAAGAAAATTATTAAAGGAAAAGGTTTAGACTTTTATTTTGACGCCGAAACCGCACCATAAGTAAGTGCGCTTATGAAAAGAGAGCCTGGGACATAATGAAAAGTTATCATTTTTCATGTTGTTGAAGGAATTGATCTGGGTACGCTAAGGGGGCGTCCTGAACCTGGAGTATAAAGTGTATTGCTATTCCACTAGGAGTCGACCCTGCACGCCTTATCCTTTAGCAATGTTAAGTTCTAAAGATCCATATCATTGGACAGTGATTAATGGTTATTACAGCAATGGGATATTAGTTATTTAAATCTTGATGGTAGTTCAAGTTCATCTACAAGAATTAAAGTTTCTTTAATGTTTGAAAGCAAGGCAGGATATACTTATATGGCATTGAAATAAAATGTAGGTTGAAATAAAGTCATACCGTTTATAAAAAAGATGTAGCGTTTAAAATAAAGTTATACCATTTTACCCCTTTAGATTTTAGTTATCTAAAGGGGTGTTTTATGTCTAAAAGAGCAAGTTTTTATCTTTTTAATCAGTCTTTTTTATAAAAATAGATTTCTGGGGCATATTATTAAAATCATTTTATATTTCTATAAATTCTATCTTTTACTAATACCTTTTTACTTGTTTAAGATTTTCTTTCTTTTTCTTAGGAACGGATTGGCGCAGTTGTATTTTCTTAGTGTGTTTGAAATTGTGTTGCCAGATTCTAAATAATTTTTCATTAATGGCACGCCTTTAAATTATATTTTATATTGTATTTTTATACAAAAAACATACAAGTAAATAACGATAAGCCAATATTTCTCAAAGTTTTATGTAGTACTTTGTATTGTGTAACTAAGCTCTTGTTGCTTGTTTGTCAACATGAATAATATGCTATATGAAAATATGGGATGAGGTACAGTGACTTGGTTAATCATTTTAGCTTTTACTTTTTCATTCAGTATTGGATGTCGGACTATCTTACGGGATTCGAAAGATAAATGTTAGATTTGATATAAAAATAGAATGTTAGGAAGTAAAGTAGCGGATGTTCGGGTCGGTACATTTACTGTAGGACAATTTGGAACAATTATTAGTGGAATAATTTTATTAATAATTGCTTTTGCAGCGTTCTTATAAATTGTTTCAGTAGGAGATTTTGTGCAATCATAAAGCCGAACCTGGATGCAAATGGGTAGAATTCACCTTAAGTGTTGACAAAATGTCAACATGAGAATAAACTTCTTGATAATGATAATTTTATATACAACTGCTTAATTTATGTTAGTCATGGTAAGAAGGGGGAATCGAAAATGGCTGAGCAGAGAACCAGCATTACTCTAGGTGTATTGCTGAGAGAATTATTAAAAGAACGTTCATTGTCTATGCGAACGTTTAGTGAACTTACTGGAATCGATACAGCTACGATTTCACGGATAATAAATGGAAAGAGAAAAGCGACCCCACAACATCTAGAAAAATTTGCTGATTGCCTTAGCGTTCCGTTAATCAATCTTTTTGAAGCAGCAGGATACGCTATAGAGCAGAGACAACAAGAGTCAGATTCAGATATTCATACGTCTGTTGATGCAATACAGGCTCTTCTTAAATCTTCAAATGTTTATGATGATGAATTTTCGGTAGCACATGTTGAACAGAAACTAGAAAGCTATGGATTATTTGCGCAAACAGAAGAGGGTAAAAGTTCGATTCATAAGGATTTTGATGAAAAAATTAAGAGTGTAGGAAGCATAGGTCCGTTTATAAGTAAATTAAAAGAGTTATATGAGAAATTCTCATTGGGCAAGGGTACAATTTTTGAATTATCTGTAATTGGAAGTACATTGTTATATTTTATAATCCCTGTAGATGTTATACCGGATTATTTATTTCCGATTGGTTATTTAGACGATGCCATAGCTGTACAACTTACTACAAAGGCATTGCTAAAAAAATAAATTAGCGTTAATGATAGGTGGATATTGATGAGAAAAAGTAAAAAGAGCCGTAAATGGTTAAGGAATTTGTTTTTAACATTCGCATTAGTAATAGTAGCAGGGATTATATATGGGGTGTATCAATACAATAGCGGTTTGGCTATGGCAGACGATGGTCTTTATAAAGACGACCAAAAGGCTTATGACCCATTTGAAGGTGCGGATGTGGAATTTGATCAGATTAATGTGCTATTAATGGGAAGTGACGCTAGAGACGAGGACGGTAGATCAGATACTTTAATGATTGCACACTATGATCAAACGACGAATGATGTAAAACTTATATCTATCATGAGAGATACGTATGTTGACATCCCAGGGCACGGAATGAATAAAATAAATTCTGCTTTTGCCTTCGGAGGTCCTGAACTAGTAAGAAAAACTATTAAGGAAAATTTTGATATTGATGTTAATTACTATGCTCTCGTGGATTTTAAAGGATTCCCTAAAATTATAGATCTATTAGCACCGGATGGGATTGAAGTTGATATTCCTTATGAAATGTCTTATGGAATTGGTATGACCTTAAATCCTGGAAAACAAACTTTACATGGTGATGGCTTACTAGGCTATGTACGATTCCGCCACGATCGTTTAAGTGATTTTGGGCGAGTGGAACGCCAGCAAGAGGTTTTGACAAAGGTGAAAGAGCAAATCGGTGTTTCAAGCTTAATGAATTTACCAAAAATACTTGGCGTTGCAGATTCATATTTTGATACAAATGTTGATAATAAAACAATTCTTACTATTGGAAAAGGGATTGTAAAAGGAAAATCAAGTATGGACACTTTACGAATTCCTGTTGCAAATTCTTATGCAGACAAACGTGTGAATGTAGGAGATGTTTTAGATATTGACTTAGATAAAAACAAACAGGCATTAGAGGAGTTTTTATCATCAAAGGACAATGAAAAAATGGCTAAGACAGACGAAATTTCATCTATCAAGTTAGCAATACAATAAAATTTGAGTATGTTTTGAACAGTTTTTCAAAGCATACTCTTTTTGTTTCTTTAATTAAATATCAATGCATTATCGAGAAAAGTTGCTACATATTTCAATCCGCTATTAGCGATTTTATTTCATGCTAAAGAAAAAAGGTAGCTGACGAATTCATTCATCAGCTACCAATATTATTTTTCAAGCTTTGTTAATGTTTTACCGCTCCAACCAAAGAGGATCGTCAAAATTGGTCCGAGTAGACAGAAGAAGGTAAATGGCAAGTAAGATGTAGTTGGTATATCTAGTACACTAGCAATAAAAATACCACAAACACTCCACGGAACAAGAGGGTTGACTACAGTCCCTGCGTCCTCCATAACTCGGGAAAGATTTTTAGGGGCAAGTCCAACCTTTGCAAACTGTGCTTTAAAAGCTTCACCCGTTAGTAGGATAGATAAATATTGCTCACCAATTAATGTGTTCACACCGATCCCAGTAATGGCTGCCCCCGTAATAACAGAGCCGGCGCTTTTAAAGAAGCTCTCGACCTTCGCTAAAATACTTTGAATAATGCCTAGCGTAAATAGGAGACCGCCCATTGTTAAGGCTAATAAAACTAAGGCAATTGTAAATAGCATACTGTTCATACCACCACGAGATAGTAGTGCATCTACATCTTTATATCCCGTAGTAGATACATAGCCTTCAAAAAGGATTTTAAAGACATTCGATAAGGCAATCGGTTCTTGTACGTATGCAAGTCCGACACCAAGAATGGAGACAACTGCGAGTGTGATAAGTGCAGGTGCTTTATAAAAAGTCATAATAACGAGAACGACAATTGGTAATAATGTATACCAATGAATAAGTCCAGTAGACAGTAAACCTTCTTTAAATTGCTCAACTGTTTCAAATGAAGTATTTGCTCCTGTTGGCGATATGATTGCATAAAGGACGAATGAGATCACGAAAGCTGGAATCGTTGTCCACCCCATATTTTTAATATGCTCGAAAAGATCTACACCAACTGTACCAGATGCAAGATTTGTTGTATCTGATAGGGGAGACATTTTGTCCCCAAAGAAAGCTCCAGAAACAATCGCACCAGCCGTTATAGCTAATGAGATGTCCATTGCACCAGCAATCCCCATAAAAGCAACGCCCACTGTCGCTACAGTCGTTAAAGAACTCCCAACTGAAACACCGACGATACTACAAATTAAAAATACGATGGCAAAGAAAAAGCTTGGTGAAACAGTTAAAAAGCCATAGTAGATAAGTGTTGGAATTGTACCACCCATAATCCAACTTGAAATTAAAATACCGATAAAGAAGAAAATAAAAACTGCCCCAAGTCCAGCACTTGCACCAGCAATCATACCAGTTTCTAGCTCACGGAACGGAACTTTTTTTAATAATCCATATGCAATTAAAAGTGAGATGACAAGAAAAATAGGTATATGGGGTGTCGCCTTTAAATACCCAATACTGTATGCCATCACGGCAATAATTAAAAGTATAATAAAGCTTGCCTCGATAAATCGAGGGTTACTCTTTGCTTCAATTCGAAACATGCTAATCCTCCTAACAGTCACTTCTTCGCTTCAATGCGTTGAATCCCAAAAGTATTATAGCATGCAGAAACATTTTGTCAATGATATCAGTAGTGTTTTTCCATTTAGTAGTGGACTTTAATGGCTACTGAAATAATCCCAAGTATTTTTAACAATTAATATACAAGTCATGATGATAAAAATAAAACGCATCATTTTTGTCCCACGTTTCAGCGCAAATTTTGAACCTAGTATGGCACCGAAAATCATAATAAAACCCATCGGTAGGCCGTATAAAAAATTCACTTTTCCTAAAAGTAAAAACATAGCAAGCGCTGCTAAGTTTGATGTGAAGTTAAAAGCTTTTGCATTACCCGCAGCTTGCAAAAAATCATTGCCCATCATTAATAAAATGAAAATAAAAAAAGAACCAGTACCAGGTCCGAAGAAACCATCATAAAAGCCAACAGCAGCAAAAGCGCCAACAAAGATGATTTTCTTCCCAGTACTTAAAATCCGCTCTTCAGGTTGTTGTCCCCAATCTTTCTTAAAAACCGTATAAGTGGTAACGAGGACGAGCATAACAAGCATTAGCGGCTTTAAAATAGCAGGTGATACAAGATGCACAGTATAGGCACCAATGAACGAACCAATAAAAATAAAAGGTATTATTTTTCTATTCTTTTTTACATCGACCTTGCCAGCTCGTAAGAAAGTTAACATGCTAGTCCCATTGCTAATTGTATTGGCGAGTTTGTTTGTGGCAATCGCTGTACTTGGTGGTAAACCAACCGCCATAAGCGCAGGTAATGAAATTAATCCTCCGCCACCGACAATCGCATTTAAAAAGGATGCGATAAAGCCGAGTACTAAAAGTATTGTAAATGATAGTAAATCGATGTCCATATGTATATATTCACAACCTTCTTTCACGCATATTGTGTAAGTTACACTTTTCTTATAACAGTACTGCGAATTGTAATAAATGACAATGGAGTTTCTCTTTTCTAATGTAAATTTCGTTTACAATTCCTTAACATTAATAAAGATGAAAAAAATAGAAAGGAAAAAAGTTTTTCAAGTATTTTTATAAAAATAAAAGAAAAAATGGGTATATTTAAAGGAAAATCGCTCATTTTTGTTATCGAGTTTCCAACGTTTTCAACTTGGAAAAGTACCTAGAAATAATTGTGGCAAATTTTATATTACATTTTTGTAAATTCAACTTGTTTATGTTTAAAAATCTGTAGAAGTATGTGAAAGTTTTGTTATGATGATTGCAGAAATCGACAATATTCATTCAACAGGAGGAACATGATGTTCAACTCAAACAAGCAAGATCCATTTTTTAAAGCATTATTAAATATTTCTAAAAATGTTAAAGAAGGTATTTATTATGCTCACAATGCGCGTATTCAAGATATAGATGCACTAAAAGAAATCGCAGACACAATGAAGAACTATGAAACAAGTGGAGATAAATTAATCCACGAACTTATTGTGATGTTAAATAAATCATTTATGACTCCAATTGAACGTGAGGATATTTTAGCACTTGCCAATAAATTAGATGATGTTATTGATGGCATGGAAGGCTGTATTGCTCATTTTGATATGTATAATTTAACAGAAGTGACAGAGCCAATGCGCCAATTTTTAACATATATTGCGAAAAGCACAGACGAAATGGTCCAAGCAATGGAGTTATTAAATAGTAAAAAGCTTGTTGAAATGCGTAAACATGCTATTCAAATTAAGGACTATGAGCGTGAATGTGATGAAATTTTCCGTTCTTCGATGAAGCAATTATTTATTCAAGAAAAGGATCCAATGCGCATCATGGTGTTTAAAAGTATTTACGAACAATTTGAGGATATAGCTGACAGTTGTCAAACAGTAGCAAATACAATTGAAACAATAATTATGCGTAACGCGTAAGATGGAGAGTACTAAATGGATACGATATTACTGATAACAATATTAGTCGTTATATTTGCACTTGTATTCGACTTTATTAACGGCTTCCATGATACAGCCAACGCGATCGCAACTTCTGTATCAACAAGGGCATTGAAGCCACGTACAGCAGTATATATGGCTGCGGTTATGAACTTCATTGGAGCTATTACATTCGTTGGGGTAGCGAAAGCTTTAACAAAGGATATTGTTGACCCGTTCACCTTAAATTCTTATATTGGAGATACTACAGGTTCTGTCGTTATTTTAGCGGCATTATTATCAGCGATTACATGGAACTTAGTAACGTGGTACTTTGGAATTCCGTCTAGTTCATCGCATACATTGATTGGTTCTGTGGCAGGTGCTGCGATTGCAGCGGCAGGCTTTAATATTTTGAACTATAGTGGCTTTATAAAAATCCTTCAGGCACTTATTTTCTCACCATTACTTGCGTTTGGAGCGGGTTTCTTAATGATGACTTTATTCAAAGTCTTCTTTAAGGATATGAATTTATATCGAACGAATAAAGGCTTCCGGACAATGCAAATTGGTACAGCTGCATTACAATCATTTACTCATGGTACAAACGATGCGCAAAAAGCGATGGGGATTATTACGCTAGCTTTAATTGCAGGAGGCTTGCACCATACAGACGATATTCCTTTCTGGGTACGTTTTGCAGCAGCATGTGCGATGGGTCTTGGTACTTCTGTAGGTGGTTATAAAATCATCAAAACAGTCGGTGGTAAGATCATGAAAATCCGTCCAGTAAACGGTGTTGCGGCAGACCTTGCTTCGGCATCCATCATTTTCGGTGCGACATTAATTCACTTGCCAGTATCTACAACACATGTTATTTCTTCATCTATTATGGGTGTAGGTACAGCACATCGTGTAAAAGGTGTTAAATGGGGCATGGCACGAAAAATTGTAACAACATGGGTAATCACGATGCCTATTTCCGCAGTCATGGCTGCAGCTATATACTATATCTTAAGTTTATTTTTCTAACATAATGAGGGAATGCACGCAAATTGTGCATTCTTTTTTATTTGATTTATTGGATGGGATTGATGGAAAGGCAATGCGAGGGATGGTCCAAGGTTCAACTAGAGCGGCGGAAAGGTCGAGCTGAGCGGGCGGAGCGCCGGAAAGAAAAGGCGAAGTGACGGAAAACCCGCCCAGAGCGATGGATAAAAAACGAGAAGTGACGGAAAGCCAGATCTATGGTAATTATAAAGAAAGTATAAAGTTCAGAAAAAATGTCTTTTTACATAGTAAGGTTAGTGCAGGAGGAAATCAGATGAAAGAAAAGCTATTAGTGATTGAGGATGATACTGCGATTGGACGTATTGTGAAGGAAACGCTTGAGCAAGAAGGTTACCAAATTACTTGGGCAACAACAGGACTTGAAGGGCTAGCTGATTTTCAAGCTGATACATTCGATTTAGTGTTAGTCGATTGGATGTTGCCTGAGATGGACGGTCTTACTGTTTGTCAAAATATTCGTTGGGAAAGTGATGTACCTATTTTAATGATGAGTGCGCGTAAGGAAGAGGCTGATAAGGTTGAGGGCTTGCAGGGCGCTGATGATTATATTGCGAAACCATTTAGCTTAGAGGAGTTAAAGGCACGTGTTGCCTCACACTTACGTCGTTGGCAACGTTATACGAAAAAAGAAATAACAGAAGATGTTACATCCTTTACACAAGGCTTAAAAATTGATTGGCAAAAGGAATCGGTGCGCCTTCATGATAAAGAGCTTACCTTAACACAGAAGGAATTTGCGCTATTAAAACTACTTGCGAAAAATCCAAACCAAATTTTTTCTAAAGAAGAGTTATATCAGCATATTTGGCAACAGGCGAGCGTAGATGAAACTCATACTGTCACAGTACATATAAAGGCGCTACGAGAAAAGTTAAAGGACCCAGTTAAAACACCGTACTATATACAAACAGTTTGGGGCAAGGGCTACCGTTTTATTGGTGAACCGCTATGAAAATTAAAACTTGGTTACTCATCACTTTTTTCATCGTGATGGTGTTACCGATAACAGGTGCTTATAGCCTTTATATATGGATTAATGCCTATTATCAAGATAAAAGCATTGCTGAATATTTCGAAAAAATGACCGAGCTAAATCAGGTGAAATCCGTTCTCGAAAATCCTGAGCATTATAAAAGAAATGCGGATATACAAGATATTGAAGCACTATCGAATGATCAGCTCGCCATTACACTTTACTCAAAATCAGGCATTCTTTTGTATTCCTCCAATCCATTGAAATTGGACTATGATTCGATGGATATTATTTTAAAAGGTTTATATGAACTAAAGCAAAACTACAATGCCTTTACGTATAAAGAACCTGTTTATCAAGATGGGGAGTTACTTGGGGTATATGAAATTCAATTAGTTCGGAAGGATTGGGTAAAAGGTGTAGAAAGCCGTTCTTGGCTTGTAATAGCTAGCTCTATACTATTATTCCTCCTTATTTATTTCGCAGTCATGATACTGCTTAACCGAAAATTAAATCGGCCTTTACATGAACTGATGAGGCAAATGCGTGCTTTTGCAAAGGGAGAGCATGTGGAATCGAATTTAGTGGCAAGAAAAGATGAAATTGGAGATCTTGCTCAAACCTTTCTTGCCATGCAGGACGAAATTGAAACAGCACGAGCTCATTTAAAAGTTGAACAACAGCAAAAGGAGCTAATGATTGCAAGTATTTCCCATGATTTAAAAACCCCTCTTACAGCTATTCAAGCGTATGCCGAGTCTTTACAAAGTAAGGCGTTATCAGAAGAACAGCAAGACGAGTACCGCCAAATTATTTTAACAAAGTCTGAAACGATGAAGCAGATGTTAGAGGATTTACTAATGTTCACTTTACTGCGATCCACAAGCTATCATTTAGACCTAGTTGCAGTAGATGGGTCCGAGTTTTTTGAAATGGCACTATCTGATTATGAGCAACTATGTAAGGATCGAGGATTTATGCTTGAAGTCACTTGTGACATAGATGGTATGTATGCAGTGCATCCAAAGCAGCTTCAACGGGTGATCGACAATTTAATGAGTAATGCTTGGCGCTATGGGGCAGTAGGTACGATGATAGGCTTAGCTGCCATGAATGCTGGAGAGTGTCCGGTATGGAGCTTTGATTTTGTACAGTCAGCTCTAAAAAAGCAAGAGGGAATGTATATCATCTTACAAAATAGCGGGCAAGGTGTAAAAAAAGAGGATATTGAGAAGTTATTTGAGCCCATGTACCAAGCAGATTCAGCACGAACAAAGGCTGGGGAGCGCGGCACTGGACTAGGATTAAATATAGCAAAGCAAATAATAGAAAAGCATGGTGGGACAGTAGAACTTGTATCGAAAGAAGGCTATGGAACAGCTGTACTTTGCTGGTTGCCACCATTTAAAGGAGAGAATTGATGATGAATTGGAAAAAATCATTACGTGCAGCAGGTTTAGTTGCCGCACTAACATTTAGCTTAGTAGGTTGTAATACGGAGGGGGCATATTCTCCACAGGAAATTATTGATCAAGCATTACAGGAAACAAAAGAACCACTTACTTATTACGCTGAATACCAAATGGATATGGGAGATATTGGTGGTAAAGCTCAAGTTAAGGAGTGGACGAAAGATGGTAAAAGACGTGTTGAGATAACAGCTGAAAACGGTGAGCATATTATCACAGTCAACAATGGCTCACAAGTCCTTTTATATGATGTTGTAAAAAACACTGTTCATAAAATGGATATAGGCGAAGGTGGCTCGGATTTATTCCAATCACCAAGAGACCAGGCAGAATCACTTTTCAATATAGTAAAGGATACACATGATGTGAAAATTGCAGGGGAGGAGAAGATTGCTGGAAGAGATACGTATAAAATCGTAGCGAAAGCCAAAAAAGAGGATACTTTAATAGGTGATATTGAAGTATGGATTGATAAAAAAACTTGGGTGACGTTAAAAACAATAACAAATAGTGCTGGAACTAAAATGACATCAGAGTATACGAAACTAGATGACAGCGCAAAAATTGAGGATGCACAATTTACAATTGATATTCCAAAGGATGCGAAAGTGGAGGAAATAAGTGGGCATGAATCTGAGTCAGTAACACTAGATACAGTGAAAGGAGAACTTGGCGAATTTTTAATGATGCCAGAAGAAGATGGATTAATTTTGGAAGATATTTCATTAGATAAAGGGATAGAAGGTCGTTCAGAGTATACCTTTAATTATACAAAGAACAATCTGAAAGAAATTTCAGTAACAGTTTTTAAAGCAAATAGTAGTGCTACTGAGGCTGATCCCACTTTAGGTGAAAAAGAAATAGACATTCGAGGTCAAAAAGGGACTGCCATGGACGAGAAAAAATTCCGTTATATTGGTTGGCAGGAAAATGGCTATCAATATGGCATTATGATCGAAAACCCTGAGCGAACAATGGATGACCTTGTAGCATATGCAAAACAAATGACCATCGTTAAGTGAGGTGAATTGTAATGAATAGAAATGAATTTATAAAATGTCTCGCATTGTTTTTATTTAGCACAGTTTTTTTATATGGTGTAGGTGAAACATATGGAGTTCCATGGCTGCAATTTCATTTCTTAGGACAATACAGTGATGAAGGTTTTTATTTTAGTTTTAGCTCTTTAACGCCTATACTTGGCGGCTTACTAATAGTTGCGCTATATGAAACGAAGATTAAGCAACTCATCTAATATGAGGAAAGAGGCTGGGACATAACTAATTTGTCTTTTATGAAAGACGGATAATTTTTAAATGAACAAAGAATATAAATAGAAAACCCGGACAATTACGAAACACAGAATGCGCGTTTCGTAATAGTCTGGGTTTTTCATTGGCTAAAATCTTTTTGTCCCAGGATTAATCTATAGGTATAAATACTATACTATGTAAAAACTTTAGGGGGACTATGAATGGGACGGGAGATTATAGAAACAAACTATTTTACTTTCCATAATTTATGTGACGGTATATATGCTGCCGTTGCTAAACCAGGTCAAGGTGCTTGGAGTAAGGCGGGAATCATTGATTTAGGTGAAGAACTTATAGTTTTTGATTCGTTAAATACTCCTTCGGCGGGGGAAGAGTTAAGACGCCAAGCTGAAAGTTTAACCGGTAAGAAAATAAAGTATTTGATTAACAGTCACTATCACGGGGATCACGTTTTTGGGAATCAAGTATTTTCGGATGCAACAATTATTTCTACATATATAACGGAGAAATTGTGCAAAGAAAAGAATAAGATTGAAGACTACGAGAAGGAAAAGCTGGATATGAATCATTACCTGCTTCAGCTAAAAAGTAAAATTGATTCAACAGAGGACATCATTATAAAAACGAGTCTAATCAACCAATATCAAGAAATGTCGAAGGTGTTGGATGATTTATCTAAAGAAAAAATAGCTTTTATGGGGGATTTAGTGACAAAAGATTTACATGTCCCGATCTATGACCCTGAAGAATTTATGAACATATTAAAGCATCCATATCAATATAATTGTTCCTGGTCATAGTAATGCTGCAGATTTGACTGTATGCGATACGTTAATTGATTACTTACATTATATGACTATATGACTCAACAAGCAGAAGAGGCCCTTCAACGAAAGTTGTCACTGGAAGATTTTGTTTCTGAATTTGATGTACCTAAAACGTATAGGGAGTGGAAGGGAGTAAACGATATTAAAGCTAACCTTACAACGATATACACATACCTTCAAAAAAGCTAAAAATCCACTTTAAAAAAAGTGAATTTTTTTAGCGTTGATTAAATACGGACAATAAAATCTGATTAATGATGATGAGTAGAGCAAATCCATTAGCTAATTTTGTTTGACCTGTAGCATATAGTGCGATGACGGCTAGCGAGAATATCAAAATTTCAAACATAAAATGCGAAACCCCACTCAATGGAAATGTTGCTTTGGGTGAACCAAACATACTCCAAAGAACTACGAACAAAGCGGGTGCTCCAACTCCAAGTAGGAGCTTGAAGAATATGCCTTTCCCAGTTTGTATACCCCAATATCCATAAGCCATTAATACGCAAATTTCTAATAGAAAGCGAAGAACTAAATTCAACACCATATGATCCCTCCGAAAAATTATTTTTTAAAAGGGTAAACATAATCGCTGACAAAGTGAAACAGAACTACAGAAAAGAACGCTCATCGCTGATAAAACGCAGCTTACCGATAGAGCCTCAACTTCTACCTTAAACTATTTGCTGTAAATGAGTTTTTGTAAAAGTTCCATCATATTTTAAACCATAGCCTAGTGCACGATCTAAAAATATATGAGCTATCCAAATTATAGAAGCCATTAGTAGGGGTGATGATGCAGTGACAAAACCTATAATCAAGAGAATACCTGGCAGGACTAAACTGTGGCCAATATTATAAAATAATGCGCCAACTTTAGTGTTTACTATGTAGCCTAACATCGTTATATCAGGTAGTAGTAAAAGTAGTACAAAATATAGGAACGAAAATTCAAAATGCCAGTAGAAAAATACAGTTACTAAAAGTGCTATTAAATATTCCAAGGAGATAATTTTACGTAGTTTCATGATGAACACTTCCTTCTTGTAATTTTTTATACATATCCTCGATAAGTGAACCGATGACTAGCTTATTTTCAGCGTATTTTCCTTCAGCCATTAATGTTTGAGTGAGCTGTAAGGATTGTAGTGCCTGCTGATAAAAATATAACTGCTGCTCAATGTGATTGATCTTTGCAGAGAAAAGTCGTACGGTCTCTTGATTGCAAGAATCAGAAGTAGGCTTTTGCTCTAGTGTCAGAAGTTGATTGATTTCTTGTAATGTGAAGCCAAGCTGCCTTAATACTAAAATAAATTTGATTGTATGTTCACACGTGACATCATACACGCGATAGCCATTGTTCTGTTTATTTGGATGTAGTAATCCTTCTTTTTCATAGTAACGTACGGTATCAGTAGATAAATTATATTTTGCTGCAAACTGTTTTATATGCATGTGAGCACCTCCTAAATTTATCCTAACATTGGAGTATGCTCCAAGGTCAATACGATAACTGAAATTTTTTAAAAATTAAGTGAAACGGTCATTTTGTATAAGATAGGTTACGTATGGTATATCTTAGTCAAAAAAGCGTTTAAGTATTGAAGAATCTTTATAATAAGCTGTATGATAAAATCGGTAGACCTCATCATTTGAACTTTTGTGGGAGCTCTTTCTTTATGATGAATTTTGATTTACTTTAAATCATTTAGTGATAAAGAATAGTTGATTTTAGCAAAAAGTATCACGTCCTATATTAACACCTTCGTGACCAACCTCGTGCTGTTGCTGCCACTGCCGTAGCGCTACGCTTTCGCAAAAAACTGTTGCTCTGAAGTTCCCAGAAGAGTAGCTAGCCGGAACGGAAATCAACTTCACATTATGATGTTGATCCACACATATCTAGCTATCCCCACCTTCTTCAAGTCTCTTTCGAGAAGAGGCTGTTTTTTTATTCATCGGAAAATTATGGTTTTTATGGTATCTTAAATATCCCCCCTATAAAAAGAGTCATTTTACAGGTGGAATCACAACTTTTTAGGATAAATGAATCACTGAATGGAATTTTGAGGTTAATTTTACTCATAAATTTGAAAATAAATGAGTCTGAGGAATTGTAATATTTGGCACATAAAGATAGTATTAAAGAAGTAGGTGTTACTTTAAGGAGGAGCGATATGAACATACAGGAGTTTGAAGAATTATGGATTACACTCAATGAATTGTATGAAGCGAATCGCTTTATAGAATATATAGAATTAAGTAGTGCCGCAATTGAAAGTGCTATAGAGCTTGGTATGTATAAAAAAGCAATCCTGTTATTACGCTATAGCTGTGCAAGCTATTTTCAAACAGGTGATTTGCAAGTATCCATTAGTGTGCTAGAGCAATATCAAGAATTAACCTTCCAATATGGCGATGATATCGATTTAATCCATCATTATATTTTAGCATCCATTTATTGGGGGACATTTGGCCATATAAAGAAATCGAAAGAGTTTATGTTCAAGGGACTAGAGATTGCTGAGCGTATACAACATACAGATAGCATAGGGAAAATTTATAATAATTTAAGCGACTTAGAAAACTCTTTAGGGAACTCTCAAAAAGCGAAGGATTTTGCATTAAAGAGCTTATACTATGCCAATTATTTTGAGACAAAGCATGAAAATCCATATTCAGGGATTATTTATTCAAAAATAAACTTAGCTGTTGCACAAATTTGCTTGGAGGAATTTGATGAAGCAGATGAATTATTGCAAGAATTACTAGTGACGATTAAGAAACCACCTTACTCCAAGTTACAATTGGAGGTAATGAATGCCTATGCATTGCTTTGTGAAAAACAGGGGCGCATTGGGGAGGCCATTGATTTGTATCAAAAGGCGAAGCACTATGCCTTACAAAATAATGATTTGTCTATGCTTCAAACTATTTATAATTCTTTAGTGAAGCTAATAGAAGAACAAGGGAATAAGCTTGTATTGTGCTCGATACAAAAGGAATATATTAACATTTTGTTGGAAATGCAAAGGGAAAATTATACTCATTTATTATTTGAGATGGAGTATAATGACCAGAAAAAACGTTTTGAAAAAACTTCTTACATTGATCCATTAACAAATATTTATAATCGACGTTATTTTGATGAGAATGCAGAAAAAATGCTGGAGAAGGCTTCGGTAGAAAATCAGCAATTAGCATTAATGATGATTGATTTAGACCATTTTAAAGAAATTAATGATGCAAATGGTCATTTATTTGGTGATGATGCTTTAACGATTACTGCAACTACATTAAAGGATTATTTTCAATCATTTGAGTCGATCGTTGCTCGTTTTGGCGGTGATGAGTTTATTGTTCTTAGTCAATTACCGGAGGATGAATCCATTCAAACGATAACGGAAAATCTCTATCAAACATTAAACTCTCTGTCCTTAACAATTAATGATGAGAACGTTCAGTTGGAATTTAGTATTGGTGTCAGTACGAATAAACAAGGTCAGATTGCCACTGTTGAGGAGCTGATCCATAGTGCGGACACAGCACTATATACGTCAAAGCGCAATGGTCGAAACCAAATCACTGTTTTTAATCAATATAGTGGCGCGGGGAATCGAAATTAAACAAGTCAGATGACGGGGGCTGGCGTGTAATGTTAATATTTAGTATCAATCATAAAGGATCTGCTTCATTCCAACGAATTTTTCATTGGAGTTTCGCAGATTCTTTTCTTTTGAAAAAATTTTTTAATAAAGTGAATCGGAAATGAAGCGGCGTCCGTCAGTAGTTTAGAAAGAAGGTGAGGACAACGATGGATATCGAAAATATTATTGCAGAGCACGGTGATTATTTATTAAAGGTTGCTTATTTATATGTGAAAAATGAAGCAACAGCTGAGGACATTGTGCAGGATGTGTTTATCGCCTTTTATCAAAAGCAGGAGCAATTTCGTCAAGAAGCATCATTACGTACATATTTAGTGAAAATGACGGTCAATCGAAGCCATGATTATTTGCGCAGCTGGAAAAGTAAACGACTGACACTCTTTGAAAAAATAACAGGACGTACGACAGCAGTCACGCCTGAAAAAGAATATCTTGCTAAGTCCACAAAACGAGAGCTAGTAGAAGCTTTGTTTACATTATCAGTGGCCTATAGGGAAGTACTGATTCTCTACTATTTTGAGGATATGACGACAGTAGAAATTGCACAGCTCGTAAGTTGTCCAGAAGCAACAATACGTACAAGATTACAGCGTGCTAGAAAGCAACTTGCAACAGCAATCGGTGATTATGATTGGGAGGTGTTACGCCATGAATCAATTTAAAGAAGATATGCTACAAGAACTTCGAGATGTAAAGCTTACAGATGAGAAAAAACAGGTAATTGCTCAGAAAGCACGTAATAAAACGAAACAAAGAAGAAGTAGTCCATGGCAATATCGTGTGGTGCTTGCGACGTTTACGATGTTGGCCATTGGTTTTAGTTATTTACTATCACAGAATAAACATTCAGGAAGTCATCAGGCAGCTAGTGTACAGCAAGAAGCGGATACATGGAGCCTATGGACAATTTTACAAAATGATTTTGTAAAAGGGATATTGCTTTTTAGCTTCTTGGTAGGGATTGCTTTGATTGTGAAAGGTGTGTTAATCAAGAAAGGCTATGGCCTACCGGTGTGCATTGAGTGTGGGGAAACTTGGTCAGAGAAGCAAGCTCGAAAAATGTACCGGAAAAATGGACAAATCGAATGTCCTTATTGTGGGAAAAAACAATATCGCACAAAAAAATCAATGAAAATGGGTGGTATTTTAACGTTCCCGATTCCACTTATGATATTTATGCATATTGTTTTTAATAATATTTCTATTGGGACTATTTTCTTTATCGCTGGTGTTCTTATTTATTATCGATTACTAGCACCATATGTATTTGATTTACAAGAAGATGATCCTATCAACGATCCGCTTTGGTAATTTGTATAGAGAAATTACTAGATCACTATAGCAATTTCTTTTTTTCTCTTTTTTAGATTAGATTGACAACGGTTGAAAGGATGCAAAATTCGCTATGGTTTTGGCCATAAGGTACTTCTTTATATGAATACCGATATGAAAAGCCCCTCCTAATCACCTGGCTAACGAGCGATTAGGAGGGGCTTTAATTATTCCTATTTTTAACCACATTCTCGAAACATTTAGCGGTTATTTCTCATGCAAATTAAACTTTCTGCTTGTCAATCTCTTGGTCCTTGCTCTGGTCCTGTGTAGGTTGCTCCGATTGCTCCGCTTGTGTCGGTAGTTCCTCCGAATGTTCAGTTTGCTCCGGTTGCTCTTTCTTCAATCCCATTCTTTTACGAATAAAGCCCCAAATCGCACCGACAGCCAGCACAATTATGATCCCGAACTTCTTTAATAGAGGAAGAAGTATAGCAAAAAAGCCCGCTTTTTTGGCAACTGCTAGACCCGCCCCTCCAAGAATTAATCCTGTCAAGCCGAATTCAGCTACCTTATCAGTTTTTTTGTCAAAATCTTCATAGCGCTGACCCTTCTTTAAGTTAAACTGTGACAGGATTTTGTTGTTAAACACAATACGATCAGCCTGCAATTTTGCTGGATCTGAGACTAGTATCGCCGAGATATAGCCTTCGCGGGATAGAATTCGGACATTGTAGTTAATAACACCGTTGTTCTGATTATCATGCGCTAATAAAGACCACGACAAACTATGTAATTGGTTGTCATAGAATGGAGCAATATCCCATTTGTCAACGAATAACTGATTTTCAGGGCTTAACTCCTTATTCATTTCTTCCGTACCTTCTTTGTAGCTTTCCAATAAGGCATCTGCATCGATTTCCGCTTTTTCGTCGTCTTCTATATATCCAGATTCGTCATATTCGAAATATACGGCCCAAGTCTGATTTTCATCCTTTGGAAAAACCACGCCGATTTCTGACCCGCTCGGTTCCATCCCGCTCTGCGTTAGGTACTTTTTCGTATCTTCGGCATTAAGAAAAATAAAATCACTGTCTAACTCCAGTTCCGCTAAATTGGTCCCCACGTCAACTTTCTGTCCACCTTCAATCCAATTCAGCTCTTCTTCGGCGAATGCGGGAACCGCACACACCATCATAATTAAAGTCATAACAGTTACTGATTTTAATAGTCTTGCAATTAACGATTTCAAAATAAATTCCTCCCAAAAATCACATGTTCTTATGCTGCGGACGACTTGTCCTTCTTTCCTTTAAATAAATGCATGCATACTAGGACGGCGCCTATACCTGCTAGAGCAATTTCGACATAGGTTTCGCCTCCGCCAAAAATGTCGTTAAAAACGGTAAATAATTTGAATTGTAGACCGAATTGCGGCAGAATAAATGCCCCTAAACCTAAAATTTAAAAAATGATTCCAGTGCGTAACATAACTTCCTCCTTAATAATGGAAAAATACTAAAATAGGTTACCATATAAACCAAAATGTTACAACGCGCATTCTTCCAACTATATAGGTAGGCACAATTTCTACCACTTGCTCGCAAACGTTTGGAGACTTTGGTACCTATTCTTCATTTTCGAAATACAGGTCTTTTTCAGAATGATTTTTATCCAAATGGACTGATTGTGGTCAAAAAACTAACATTAATTGTAGAATATTAACGAATCGAACACAATATAAATAGTTGACTAACTATATTTACACATTTTTAATAACCATTTTGGAATTGGATTTTATTTGATGATATTTTCTTATCAAATAGCTCCTGATTTATTTAAATTACAAGCTGAAGTATGATAAGAAATTGCTAGTTTACTATAGCAATTTCTTTTTTTATAGCAATTTTTCAAAATAGATTGACAACAGTTTTCATTTGCATTATGTTTGTGTTAACTTATTTTCATCTATAGTTAACACACAAGGGGAGGAAATTTAGTTTGAAAAAGAGTAGTACATATAATTATGTGTTAGCGGCATTTGGTGCAGCGATTATTGCTGTTCTTGCGCAAGTAACGATACCGTTACCACTTATTCCAATAACAGGACAAACATTAGCAGTAGGCCTAGTCGTAACGATTTTAGGAACAAGACTTGGAACGTTGTCAGTATTGATTTATATTTTGCTTGGTGCGGCAGGTCTTCCAGTATTTAGCGGTATGTCTGGAGGATTTGTAATTTTAGTTGGGCCGACAGGTGGCTATATTGTCGGATTCCTTGTCACAGCAATTATTATGGGCTTATATTTATATAAGTTCGGTATTACAATTTTACAAGCTATTACTTCGAACATCATTGGAATGGTTGTGACATTGGCATTTGGAACGACTTGGTTAAAAATCGTTGGAGATTTAACTTGGACAGCTGCATTTATGGGTGGTGCAGCACCGTTTATTATAGTAGGTATTGTGAAAGCCGTTATGGCAGGATGGTTTGGCGTAATTGTTCGTCGTCGCCTAGAGCGAGCCCATTTAATTTCTTTCAACGTGGCCCAAACACCTGCTGAACAGAGGAACTCATTCTAAGAACGCCACGTCCTGTGGCAATTTATCTGTGCGAAAGCGAAGCGACACCAGACACACGACTGAGTGACCAACATCACGTTGGGCTAATGCCTCCGACCGACTGCGGACGCAATTATACTGGGGCATAATTAAATAGAAGCGATTGCATAGGAGGAATTGTTTTGGCAACGTTATGGACAGGTGGAAAAATTTACACGATGGCACAAGTTGGCGAAACAGTTGAGGCAGTCCTTGTAGAAGATGGAAAAATTGTGGCGACAGGCTCAGTAGATAGCTTGTCGCCACAAGCTACTTCTATTCAAAATTTACAAGGAAATGTGATGTATCCAGGCTTTGTCGATAGTCATTTACATATTATTGGCTACGGGGAGAAATTAAAGCATATTGATGTATCGAACGTCAGAAGTAAGGATGAGCTACTGGCCATTATTCGTGAAAGGATGCTGCAAGTTCCCGCAGATCAATGGGTGATTGCGATAGGGCTTAATGAGACACAATTTGAAGTTCCTATTTTCCCAACATTAGCGGAACTCGATGTTCTAGGGGAAGCACATTTAATAATTAAGCGTAGTTGCCATCATTTGATTTTGGCTAATTCCAAGGCAATGGCATTTGCAGGAATAACAAACGACACACCGTCACCAGAAGGTGGCGTCATTGAAAAAGTAGATGGTGAGCTAACAGGCGTCTTAAAGGATGCAGCTTTGTATATGATTGTTAACCATATGCCACATATTACGCCTGAATATATCGAGGATGCGCTTGGGAAGGCGGTAATATCCTTGCAATCATATGGCTTAGTGGGTGGTCATTCTGAAGATTTAAGTTATTACGGGCCACCGATTCAACCAATAAATGCTTTTCGCAAAATCGTCGAGGCAAAGCAATCGTTTAAAGTTCATTTACTACAACACCATACTGTATTTAAGGAAGTAACTATGATGGAAGTAATATCTTCTCCGTATTTAGAGTTTGGCGCAATGAAGATCTTTATCGATGGTGCCTTTGGAGGACGAACTGCAGCCTTACGAAAATCATACTGTGATGAGCCAGGCAATTGCGGTATGCTTGTCCATTCAACAGAACAATTAGAGCAATATGTTCAACTTGCTCGAGAGCATGGACAAACAGTGGCAGTGCATGCCATTGGGGATTTAGCCATTGAAACAATTTTAAACGTATTTGCTACCTATCCACCCCAGGAAGGTCAATTAGATCGTGTTATTCATTGTAGTTTAGTGGATGAAGGGATATTAGAAAAACTTGCGGGGTTGCCAGTCGCTGTGGATATGCAGCCGCAATTTGTGCAGGGCGAGTATGCAGCAGAACTAGCTAGGCTGGGAGAGGAACGAGCAAAAGGCTTGCACCCACTAAAATCACTACTAGATAGCGGATTAGTCGTTGCAGGTGGTAGTGATGCCCCGATTGAAGTGCCAAATCCTTTATATGGTATATACGCTGCAGTCACAAGACGGAATTTGGGAGAATCTCATAACGGCTACGGGCCAGAAGAGAAAATATCACGTTTTGAGGCAGTACGACTCTATACTGTAGGAGCTTTACAAATAATAGGTCAAGATGATATTCGAGGTAAGATTGAAAAAGGCTATACAGCAGACTTCACTATATTAGAAGAGGATCTTTTTACGATAGATATTGAAAAAATTCCACAAGTAAAAGTGGCATATACGGTTGTGGATGGCCGTATCGTTTATGAAAAACGCTGTAAAGAATAACTTTACAGCGTTTTTTCAATTAACTCGTATTGTTTAAGAGCTATTGTCTTTCTGATAAATTTTCCACACGATGCTCTAGCGCATTCACCCGTGTTGTTAAATCGTCTACTTTTTGTTGAAGTGTTTCTTCAGGAGGTAGAGGAGCTGTCGATTTCATTTTTTTAATCATATTAATCATCACGAAAAATATGGCGAGAAAACTTACAAGAAGTACAGTTGTACTAATAAGATCTCTAAAGTTAAAAATCGTTTGGATCATAATTATTAGCCCCCTTAAATTGTATCGATTTTATTATTTACTGAGTGACATACAAAAAAGTTTCAAAAAAATTTTTAGGCACTACTATAAATACAGAAATCTTATCATTTTTACTCGCATATTATATGGGACAAATTGTATTTCAAGAGCTCAAGTAATTTAACATAAATGGCTTTACATATCCTGTAAGGAAGAGCTTATAAAAATCGTAAAGATGCTTAAGATAGGAGATACGAAGGTATGACTGGGGTGAGTAAATGCACAAAACTGGACAAGTGATGCGCCAAGCCGTCTACAATATTTATAAGTATCGCTTTGATTATATACAAGTTTTTGCGATGATTAAATTATTTCAGTTTTTATTAATTGTTCCAGTAACAGCTATCGTATTTAAGCTAATGCTACGAGTTACTGGGTACACACAAATAACTGAGCAAAATATTCAAAGTTTTGTGGGGCATCCCTTTGTCATCTTGATGATCATTCTTTTGATAATGCTCATTTTGCTATTTATTTATTATGAAATGGGCTTTCTTTTTATAATGGCCTTTCATCAACAAAAAGGTACTCGTTATCGATTTCTACACATTTGGCAGCAACTCCATCGTAAGGTGCTTTCCTTTTTTAGTATTCAAGTCATTTTTTTTATAATTTATAGTGCACTTTTATTACCATTAGCTTCATTTATATTTCCACTAACAGTTACCCAAGCCATTTCCTTACCTCATTTTTTGACAGATGAAATCATGAGCAGTCGTTCTGGTCGTTTACTCTATTCGACTATTACAATAGTTTTAGTTATAGTAGGGATACGTAGCATTTTGACAATGCCGATTTTTACAATCAAGCCAAAAATATCATTACTTCGTTCATTCATACAAAGCTGGCGTTTTTCAAAGCGCGGCTTGTTGACCCTACTTGGATTAATATTCATGCTTACTTTAGTTCATTTACTTGTGATGCTTGGCATTACACTAATAAGTACTTTTCCATTATATTTGTTGGAGCGTTTGATTCCGAGCACAGCACTTGTCACAGCAGCGATTACTCTTGCTTTTTTAGAAATGGTCTTTGTAGTGTTATTTAGTTTACTGCAAGCAATGATTTCACAAGTAATGGTGGCGATTACCTATAATACGCCTATTTTAAGGAGATCACGATTTACACCAAAATTTAGAAAAAGAAACTATAAGCCTTTAACTTTCATTATTTTGGTTGTTTTCATCGCATTAAGTGTGATGAATGGTATTTCATTAGAGAAAAGTGTCTATGCACCAGATACACAAATTATTGCACATCGTGGCTACACGAAGGGGAATGTGGAAAATACGATCAGCGGCCTTGTCAGTGCAGCAAGTTCGGGTGCAGATTTAATCGAAATCGATATTCAACAAACCGTGGATGGACAATTCGTAGTATTTCATGATCAAACATTAAGAAGACTCACAGGTAAAAATGGTGTTATCGCCAATATGACGCTCGGTGAATTGAAGACGTTAACTATTCATGCTAATGGCTTTAACGACAAAATATCATCATTAGATGATTTTATTGAAATAGCAAAAGCTCTAAATGTATCCTTACTAATTGAATTAAAAGTACATGGTAAAGAAACGGAAGACGTATTGCCCAAGCTAGTAAAAAAACTAAAAGCTTACAAGGTACTTGATAAGTATTATGTGCAATCTTCAGACCCACAAATGATGTCACAAATAAAAAAATTGGCACCGAACTTACGCGTAGGAATTGTTTATGCATTAAATATAGGGCCGATGGATGAAACCGTTGATTTTATTTCACTAGAGGAAGCATGGGTAACAGACCAGTTAATCTCAGAGATGAAGCAGCAAAAAATCGACTTGTTCGTATGGACATTGAATAATAATCAGTCATTACATGATTTTATTCGGAAAAATGTCAATGGAGTCATAACCGATCTCCCCGATATGGCTTTGGATATACGAACAAAGCAAAATGAACGCGAATACTTTTTACAGCGTATACTAAACCTACTTCAATTCATGTATTAAATCTGTATGGAATGCTTGTAATACTAGTTTAAATGAAATACCCGCGGGGTGAGGCGAAATACCCGCGGAAGGGAAGCGAATACCCGCGCGAGGCAAGGAAATACCCTCAAATCAATACAAACAATATAAGTAAAAGCTGAGATTCTTCGTTGTAAAGGAATCTCGGCTTATTTAGCATTCCTTTAAACAAGTTGGCAATGCTGTAACCTTTTTCTTTTATAATCGACTACTTCTATGAATTCTTGAAATGAAGGAGATGCTTTATTATGAAAATGACGAAAGTCGTACCATTTGCCATGTCAGCATTATTAATCGGGGGCGCTGTAGTAGCTCCAACCGCATCAGCAAACGAAGGAGAAGCAGTTGTAAAGAATGCGACTGATAATAAGGAGCAAAATCCAGAAGTTCAACCAACTTTTATTAAAATAGCTGGTATAATTGAGAATGTTGAAAAACGTGGGGATGCAACCTATTACACTGTGAAAGAGAATGAAAATACAAATGTTTTTGTCGTAAATGACGAGACACTAGTTTTCGATAATACAGGTAAAGAAGTTAATCTACAAAAGGGTGATCAAGTAACAGCTTACACGTATGCAAATAAGCCAATGCTTATGATCTATCCACCACAATATAACCCAGAAGTAATTATTGTTGAAACAAAAGAAATGGGAATTGTTGAAGTTGAAGTAGACTTTTTCAATAAAGAATTAGTGAATACTGATAACACGTTAACACTTAATGTTGATAAAGAAACGGAATTACTTAGCCTCTCTGGTAAAAAAGTAAAAGCTAATGATTTAGCTGAGCAACATTTACTAGTGTTCTACACATTTACAACAAAGAGCATTCCAGCACAAACTACACCTTCAAAAGTCGTCGTTTTAGATACGATTGCGCAAGAACAAGGTGAAGTAGATCCGTCTAAAGCTGCTGTACAAGAAATTATTAACAATGACTTCTATGAGGTTGAAGGTACTAAAATGGTACCTTTACGTTTAATTGCCGAAGAATTAGGCTTTAAAGTAGAATCAACAGGAAAAGGCGCTATTATCTCTAAAGGCGCATTATCTTATACAATTACACGTGGTCAAAAAGAATATGGCTATAATAAAGCACTTCGTTATTTTAAAGTAGCACCAGCTTTATTAGAACCCTCAAAAACATATGTACCAGTTGATTTTATTGAAGAATTAATGAAATAAAAACCTTTTTACCCCTTCATGCATGATGCTGTGGAGGGGTTTTTCGTGTTTATTTGTTTGGATTTATTTAGACTTATGTGTATTTGAGATTTATAAATTAGGCTGAAAAAATGCTCATAGGTTAATCTTTCACTCATATGGTTTATCCCCCTACCTGTGATCGACTCAAAGCTTTAATCATTTCTTGAAACGAATCAAATTTAATAATACGTTCCTATGATCTCGTCTACTTTATCTTTAAACCGTTCCGGCTCACCTCGACTAATCGATTGAAGTAATTGAATAAGAGGTTGTTTCTGATTTGGTTCAAATGTATGGAGATACTCTTTGTACCATATACGAGATTGATCATCATTTAGAATTCTATAGTGCATTGTATCCGCCCATTCTGCGGCATTTTCCATCATTCGCGGAGTAGCTAACATGACGTGTTTTAGTGCATCCTTCCACTCAAATGCTTCAATACAATGAATCAAACCATACATAACCTCAGGGCATTCCGTTTCATCATCAAAAACGAGACAAAGATCATAAACTAACGCAGGATTTGATAGATCAACTTGAGCCAGTGTATCTTCGAATGTTTCGAATTCCTCTAGGGAGAGCCTATTCTTATATAGCATTTCTGCAATTTTATGCATTTGTCATCATCCTTTCTTACATTTATCAAGAATATGTTTTGTCATATGAACAGTATGATGGTTAAATTTGAATCTACATTACATATTCCCGAATTAAAAATTGATCTAAAACTTTAACCACTATATTTTCAGTAGAAGAACTCCTCAAATTTGAAGATTTTATCTAATTACCAAATTGTACCGCATATTATTTTTTTACGCAAAAAGTGCTAATGTTTTGCAGCAGTCCTCTATTTTTAGGTGAATGGCATACACACATTAAAGATGTTCCATTGTTAAAAAGAGCAATACAATTGCTATAGTTCGGCAAGTTGTTTTAGCCGCATTGCGTGGGAAAACTACATCATTTCTCATAATTCTCTTTAAATGGAAAATGAACTTTTGTACAATTAGATAATTAAAGTCAAATTCTAAAGGAGCACTATATGAAGCAGGCATTAATTATCGTGGATATGCAGGAAGCATTCTTTTTGGATAGTGAAAACTATTTATTTGATTATGAAAAAGTGTTAGATACTATTAATATGTTAATAACTTGGGCACGTAATAGTGAAGTTCCTATTATTTTCATCCAACATACGGATTCAAATAAGGATGACGATTTTGCATTTGGTAAACCAGGCTGGGATCTATATTATGGGCTTCTGCGACAACCTGAAGATAAAGTGATTCAAAAAACAACTTGGGATGCATTCTATCAAACGGAATTAGCGCAATATTTACAAGAACAACAAATTGAGCAGCTTATTTTCGCTGGTGCTCAAACAGAATTTTGCCTAGATACGACCATCCGAAATGCTTACAGCCATGGATACCATCATAATATTTTAGTTGAAGGTGCACATACCACACTACATAGTCGTGTATTAAATGCAGAGCAAATTATTAAGCACCACGAGTCAGTTTGGCACAATCGATTCGTTAAAATTCAGCCAACTACTTTTTATAAAACTAAGTAAAAGAGGTTTCAATAATGCTCATAAATAGTCAAGAATTTATTGTCAATGAACTTCATTATACAATTAGATCTGCCAATCTCGAAGATGCCCAAGCATTATCAGCTTTAAGGCTACAGCTGGATGGAGAAACGGAAAACTTCGATAGAGAACAAGGGGAAGGCTTTATCGATACGAAAGGATTTGAAGCGATTATTAAGGAAGACACAGAAAGTCCAAGAAATTTGTGTTTAGTGGCAGTAGTCGATAATCGCATTGTCGGATTCTCAAGATGTGCGGGATCGCCATTTAAAAGAATTGCTCATAAAGTAGAATTTGGTGTAGGTGTATTGAAGGAATTTTGGCGCTATGGAATAGGCAAAAATTTTTTAAATGCTTCGATTGAGTGGGCTGATGCTAATGACATTAAAAAGATGGCCTTGAATGTTGTAGAGACAAATGACAAAGCAATTTTACTCTATAAAAAACTTGGCTTTGAAGTTGAAGGCGTTTTAAAAAATGATAAACTCCTTTCAGATGGCAACTATTATAATACAATTGTCATGGGAAGAATTAAGGCATAGTTTTAATATAAACTCAGTTAAGCAAATAGGTGCTTAGCTGCTTTTTTTTACAACGAAAACAACTTGCTATTGAGAATTGCTATGGCAAGATGGGAGACAGTCTATTGGTGGTCTTCAAAGAGAACTATAAATAACCCAGTTAGCATAAATAATACTTAAAGAAGAAAATGTTATATATTTTTAGCTAAAAATAACTTATCAATAAAAATGCCGTTATTTACAATCACTTCACTGAATTTTCTGATTATAATTAAAGAGAACAAATTATAAGGGGTTGATACAATGTCGGTAAAGGTTAATCTAAACGTTGAGCTAAGCCACCCATTATCACCATTATCTGAAATAGAAATTGAAAAAGCTGTTCAAATAGTCAAGGAACAGCAACAGTTGTCTGAACATGTACGATTTATGTCGGTGATGTTACATGAACCTAAAAAATCAGAAGTACTAAATTATAAACCATGTAATACTGTAGATCGCCAAGTGTTTTTAGTGATTTTAGATGATAAAGAATTGAAAACATTTGAAGCAGTTGTAAATTTAACTTCAGAAAAAGTTGATTCCTACGAATATATTCCTGGTGTACAACCAAATGTAGCATTAGAGGAATTTGAGCAATGTGAAGAATTAGTAAAGAGCCACCCTGATTTTGTAGCAGCTTTACAGAAACGTGGCATTGACAATCCAGATTTAATCATGGTGGATCCTTGGTCAGCAGGGAATTTTGGTATTCAGGAACATGAAGATAAACGCTTACTTCGTGCGATTTGCTGGCAAAAAAAATCACTAGAAGATAACGGATATGCTTACCCTTTAACAGGTATTGTAACGTATGTTGACCTAAACAAAATGGAAGTTTACAAAGTCGAAGATCACGGGGTACGTCCAATCCCAACAACATCAGGTAATTACCATCCTGAAGTTGATGAATCGATTGTGTTTAGAAATGACTTAAAACCATTGGAAATCATTCAACCTGAAGGTCCAAGCTTTACAATTGAAGGTAATTTGATCAAATGGCAAAAGTGGAGTTTCCGCTATGGATTTACACCACGTGAGGGGCTTGTATTATACACAATTAATTACCATGACAAAGGCAAGGATCGTCCGGTTCTTTATCGTGCAGCATTATCGGAAATGGTTGTCCCATATGGTGAACCAACATTTTCGCATAACACACAAAATGCCTTTGATGCTGGTGAATATGGAATGGGGCAATTAGCCAATTCGTTAGAACTTGGTTGCGATTGCTTAGGAGAAATTCGATACTTTGATGGAGTTGTAGCTGATGTTAAAGGAAATGTGCGTACGATCAAAAATGCGATTTGCTTACACGAAGAAGATTACGGGATTGGTTGGAAACATACAGATTGGCGTACAGGGCATGTAGAAGTAAGGCGTTCACGTCGACTAGTGATTTCATTCTTCTGTACAGTAGGAAATTATGATTACGGCTTCTATTGGAGTTTCTACCAAGACGGTACGATTGAAGCTGAAGTCAAGCTAACAGGTATTTTAAGCACTGGTACATGTGAAGATGGCATCCAAACAAAATATGGATCTGAGATTTCTCCAGGATTAAACGCATCACATCATCAACACTTCTTCAACTTCCGACTTGATACGATGTTAGACGGTGAAAATAACTCAGTAGTTGAAACAGAAACAGTTTCAGAAACATTGGGAGAGCACAATCCGAATAGTAATGGTTTCTATCCTCTTTCACGTATCTTTAAAACGGAGGAGGAAGCGTTACGTAATTTAGATTTAAAAACGCAGCGTACTTGGAAAATTATTAATAAAAACTCACTTAACCGAGTGAATCAACCTGTTGGCTATAAAATTTTGCCTGGCGAAAATTGTTTCCCATTTGCTCATGAAGAATCAAGTGTCATGAAACGGGCTGGTTTCCTTAAACACCATTTACACGTGACGCAATTTGATGAAAATGAAAAATATGCAACAGGTATGTATCCAAATCAACATGCTGGAGGAGATGGACTACCAAAATACGTTGAGAAAAACCGTTCAATTGATAATGAAGATATCGTCGTTTGGTACACAATGGGCCATCATCATATCCCGCGTCCTGAAGATTGGCCTGTAATGCCAACTGCATATATCAACTTCCAATTAAAACCGGTTGGATTCTTTGATCGAAACCCAGCAATAGACGTTCCTAGACCGGACAAGAAGTGTCACACAACTTCGTCTTGTCATATACAATAAAACTCTTAAAGGAGTGTTTATATGCTACCATTCCTAAGCATGTTGGTGATTGTTACTTTCACGGTAATCACTAATCGTTTACTAAAACAGCGTTTTGCTAATCATGGCATGGCCAAGTGCTGTATAATGCTGATTTCTATGACAATGAGTACTGCTGTTGGGATGAATATGGCTACCTGGCTTCCCAATATGGTACTAGGTGCAATAGCATCTATTATTATTTCTATTGCTTTAGGCTATTTGCTGTCAATAGGCTTACCAATGCATCTATTCATGGAAAGTGTAGGATCTAGTTTTATGGGAGCAATGATGGGGGCGATGCTAACATTAATGACTACCCAATATTTAACATTAAGCATTATCTTTTTTACAATGATGTTTATTGTAAGTGCTATCATTTCCATCGGTGTATGGAATCGTGAAATGTTTCCTATCTTTATAAAAGCCATTCCAAAGCATATTTACATTGCGGCTGGTTTAATGATTTGTGTACTAGTAGTAAGTAGTTTTGAGATTCAAAAAGAGGTACCTGTAAAAGAAGAACAACAGCATCATAATCATCATTAAAGGGGTCGATAATTATGGTAAAGGTAAATGTTAAACCGAATATTGAAGAATCTGGCATTCAATTCAAAAAGAAATATGACAATTTTATTGGCGGTGAATGGGTAGCACCTGTAAATGGAGAGTATTTCGATAATAGTACGCCTATCACGAAAGAAGTATTTACATGTGTAGCCCGTTCAACGAGGGAAGATGTAGAGCTAGCATTAGATGCCGCTCATGAAGCCCAAAAAAACTGGGGGAAAACACCCGTAGCAGAACGGGCACGTATTTTACTAGCCGTTGCTGATCGTATGGAAGAAAACCTTGAAAAAATTGCAAAGGTAGAAACTTGGGATAATGGGAAAGCGATTCGTGAAACTATGTATGCGGATATTCCATTGGCAATTGATAATTTCCGCTATTTTGCAAGTGCCATTCGCGCACAACAAGGGCAAGTGACACCTTTTGATGAGGATACAGTAGCTTATCATTACCAAGAACCTATTGGAGTAGTAGGTCAAATCATCCCATGGAACTTTCCTATTTTAATGGCAGCTTGGAAATTGGCGCCAGCACTTGCTGCAGGAAATAGTGTTGTATTAAAATTAGCAGAACAAACGCCGGTATCATTCTTATTCGTAGTTGAGCTTATTCAAGACCTATTACCAAAAGGTGTATTAAATGTCATTAATGGTTTTGGTGTAGAGGCAGGGAAAGAGTTAGCTTCAAGCCCACGTATTGCCAAAGTGGCCTTTACAGGTTCAACAGCTGTTGGCAAACTGATTATGAAATATGCATCTGAGAATCTAGTTCCTGTGACACTAGAGTTAGGTGGCAAATCTCCTAATATCTTCTTTGAAGATGTCATGGATGCTGATGACGGATATCTAGACAAGGCGATTGAAGGATTAGTTATGTTTGCTTTAAATCAAGGTGAAGTTTGCACTTGTCCATCTAGAGCCTTGATCCATGAGTCTATTTATGATCGTTTCATGGAAAAAGCCATTGAGCGAGTAGAGCAAATTAAAGTTGGTGATCCATTCGATCTTGAAACAATGATGGGTGCACAGGCTTCAGAAGAACAGCATAAAAAAATTCTTTCTTATTTTGAAATTGCCAAACAAGATGGTGCAGAATGTTTAATCGGTGGCGCCGAAAATCACCTTGATAATTTAGATGGTTATTTTATTAAACCAACTATTTTTAAAGGCAATAACAAAATGCGTATTTTCCAAGAGGAAATTTTCGGTCCTGTATTGGCAGTGACTACGTTTAAAACCTTCGAGGAAGCAATTGAAATTGCAAATGATACTATGTATGGATTAGGGGCAGCTGTATGGTCACGTAATACAAACGTTACCTATAAAGCAAGTCGAGAGATTCAAGCAGGACGTGTTTTTATAAATACGTATCATCAATACCCTGCTGGTGCAGCATTTGGCGGCTACAAAAAGTCAGGCTTCGGTCGAGAAAATCATTTAAAAGCTTTAGAATCGTATCAATCGACTAAATGTGTTTTAGCTAGTTACAATGAACAGGCGCAAGGATTCTTTTAATTTTACCTAAGAGTGAAGTGAGGGGGCGGCTTATTGAGTAGCTATTATCCAATCCAACCTGAATTGGTCCAAAAAACGCATTCTTATAGAGAACGGACTCCAAACAGCGAATTAAACCAGGATATACTATTTTATTATGAGTTTGAACCAATAGGCATTAATAGTGATATTCATGTCATTCCTGATGCTTGCCAAGATTTAATGTTTTACATGGGCAAAGATCAAAAGGTTGTCTTAGGGAATACCCCGACTACACGTGAAATTTATTCATTTACCCCAAAAGGTAAATATTTTGGTGTTCGTCTAAATCCAAAACAAACCGTTATTCAATACAATTGCGCATTAAAACAAATTATTCAACAACCATTTGTTAATGTTGAATTAGGCTGCACACTAGATTCTAAATTTATACAAGCTGTTTTTGAAGCAGGAGATTTCGAACAAAGAGTGCAGATTTGTAATGAGTATTTTGGCTCTCGAAAAAAGGAAAAAAGCTTGGGTGATGAAATATTTGCTACTTGTTTTGATTCTATTATAGAAAATTATGGGCTGTTCTTACCAGATGTAATTCAACATAAAACAGGTTATTCTGAGCGATATATCCGAGAACTTTTCTACAAAAAAACAGGTTTTGGACCGAAAAAACTAAGTAAATTCATACGTATTCAACTCTTACTTCAACATTTTTCTTTTGAAGAGACACCTGTAAACATTGACCAATATGGTTACTATGATCCTTCACATTATTACAAAGAATTTAAAAGCTTACTTGTCATAACACCTGCTGAATATATAAAAGAATTTTTAGGTTGGAAAAATATAAAACGAAAGTTTCTATCTTATTAGCCCCTCAAAGCTTTCACTCTTTCTTATAAAAAACATACTATATTAGTATGTTTTTTATTTATTAAACAGTATACTTTCTTCCAGAAAAAACATATTACCTTATTCTTTTGCAAGGAGAGCTATGGGAAGGTATGAAGGTTTTATTACGGGAATCGGTACTTCTACAAAATATTATCGCAGGACCAGTAGTAGCGATTGGTATAGGAGGATATGCAAATTTCTTATTCCCTGAAATTCCAGCAACAATAATTAATGGTGTTTTTATGAAAGTGCATTTTATCGGTATTAAAAAGTATGCAACCATAGAAATGGTGCTATGGTCTGTGACTGTTGGTTTATTAGCTATAAAACAACCCACATATTTGGCAATCAACAAAACAAATGACATTACATAATATAAAAATAAGAAATATTTATCTTCATTCAGTCGAACAACTACTAAATGAAGATAAAGCCTCGGCAGATGCCACGGATTTTGAAAGGAATGAGTTGTGCTGGCACAATTCAAAATCCGGACTCAATTACGCCAAGGCAAAATTGATCAGAAAAGGAGGATGTATTATTTCTATAGTTAGAACTGGTACCCTTCCTAGCGGAGAATTACAAGACGGCTTGGAAGATGTTGATGTTGTTTGGGACATTGATCGTTGGGAGAATGACGGCGGTAGAAGTCTTGGAACGAGTTCGAGGACGTGAAAAGGCTGCAATATATTAAATGGAGAGGGAGACAAACTTGTCTCCCTTTCAATATTTATAAGGACAAGTTTCGAATAAAAATATTTCTATTGCCTTTCACAATCATATGTGGAGGGCTTTTTTCAGCTTGATTAAGTCCTTTCTACTTTTTCATTTGGTTCACCTTTAGCTTTATATAATTAATAAATTTGTAAGGAATGAGTAAGAAAAAAGAGACAATCGATTCGTACAATTAAAGTACGAATTGAAAGGGGCGGATCTAAATGATACTAATTAAAGGAACCGATTTAATGGCAAAAAATTTTACTGAGGAAGATATTCCATTACTTAAACAAAAGTTACGTGAAAGTTGTGCTCAGAGTTGGAAAACGAAAGGATACAAATTAACTAGCATCAATACTCTTACTAATGAAGTTGGCATATCAACAGAATTTTTTTACAGGCTATATAAAACACAAGAAGAGCTCTTTCTAGAAGTATTGTCAATGATTCAAAATCAATTGAAAGAACAATGGCACTCTATGATACAGACTAACTCAGGTATTGAAGGGTTTAAAAAAGCTATGAACTGGCTTTTTGAAGAGTATGTAAAGCATCCTACATTATATAATTTCAACAATCCAGATTATCATTTGTTTTTTAAAAAGTTACCTGTAGAAAAAATTGAAAATCTAAGAGAAAATGATAGGCAGTTTTTTGATGAAGTTTTAGGGCATTCAAATTTAAAAATGAGAATACCAAAAGAAAAAGCATATGGAATCTTTAGTACATTATTATATACTGCAGCGATGAAAAAAGATTTAGTTGATAACAAATGCGAAATATTCAATTTCCTACTTGATAGTTCAATATATCAAATTTTTGCAAATTCGTTTTCTTTAGCAACCAAAAATCCTACTAATGACCATTGTATAAACTAACCGAAACAAACATTAAGATTGGGGGAATTTGCTTTGAGAAATTTAATAGGAGATTTCTTGCAACAAAATAGTTCTATAGGAATATTCAGCTACATATCAATCGGGCTTGCACTTTTTGTGTTTATTATTGGATTGCTTTGTATTTTAAAAAAGAAAAAATATGGTGTATATGTATTGGCTTCCAGTTTCTTGCTATTAGTAAATCCAGCTATTGATTTTTTATTCAATTAATTCTAAATGGAGGTAAACTAAAATGATTAAACGATTAGATGCTGCTTTGAGTAAGGTAAATAAGGGGTTTGGGGTAAATGTGAAAACGCCAAAAGTAACAAAATCAAAACTGAAATATAGTAGGTATTTTACAACTGTCGTAGGAGTAGGAGGATTAACATTAGGAATTATTGGTCCATCGAAATCGTTGTTAGTTCTAGGGACAATAGGTATTTTAAGTTCTATCGCAACAACCAATGAAATAAGAAAAATTTAGAATGCTGAACTGTGCTAAGTCAAGGGGAATAATAAACATGTATGAAGCGGCTTGAGCAGGAATTTAAAAAGCTCAGGTCGTTTAATCGTTTCTGCTAGCGTATTAATGGATATAGTGTCAATCCCATAAAATGATTTCTTGACGTTTGTTTGAGAATAAATATTTGATTAAATGAATTGGAAATTGAAACTTTTTCCATTGATAAACGTATTATTTAAGTGAACTAGTGGGAGGTGAAAATTTGGAAGAAAAAGTACAGGGAAAACTAAAAAATGAGTTAATCGAATGGATAAAGGCGATTGCATTTGCTTTATTGGTGGCGTTTGTCATCAAATCGTTTTTATTTACACCAGTACTCGTAAAAGGTGCTTCAATGATGCCGACATTGGAAGACAAAGACCGTGTAATTATTAATAAAATCGGTCCGAAATTTAAGTCGATTGATCGATTTGACGTTGTTGTTGTTGAACATGTTCTTCTTAACAAAAATGAAGAAAAAAATATTATTAAACGTATTATAGGTCTACCAGGAGATAAAATCGAGTATAAGGATGATCAATTATACATAAACGGAGAGAAGTTCAGTGAACCTTATTTAGACCAATTCAAGAAGGACTTAAAAGGTTCTAGATCACTCACTTATGATTTTACGCTAGACCAACTTTTAGGTGAAACTACGGTACCTGAAGGACATTACTTTGTATTAGGTGATAATCGTCCTGTAAGTAATGATAGTAGAAATCCTGAGGTAGGATTCATCCCTAAAGATAAAATAATGGGTACAACAAGTATCGTCTGTTGGCCGCTTCAGCATATTGACCTTAACTTTAACTAGAATTGAACAAGACTTATCAAACATGACCACTCCTATGAGTGGTTATTTGTATTGTCATTTGCTAAATCAACATCTGCGGAAAACAGACATACAAAATGTAAAACGTTAAATAAAACCTTAGATGATTGGTTCTTGGAGGAGTAAAACTGTTTCAACTTATAGAGCGTGGATTTTTTTAGAAAGAATCATTGCATTGAAAAGAAATGGCATAGCAAATTGAACTTTAGTTTGCTATGCCATTTAAATTATCTATCCTTTATTAATTCAAATCTATACTTCCAGACTTCGTTACAATTTGCATCTTATGATCACCATTACCTGAAATACCTTGTAACCCCTTTTTTGTCTTTGAATTGCCGTCTAAAGCTAAGTCAATTGATTGTCTACCGCTGTTTGTATTGATATCTAATTGTAAATTAGGCTGTACTTCATCAAAATCCACTGATACTTTACCACTTGTGGTTGTTATATTTACATCATTGTTCAATTCTATAAAATGTAGTTTAACATTACCGCTGCTTGAGTGTATTTCGATGTCATTTTGAATTAATTCCTTTCCGGTAACATTTCCAGAAGATCCATCAAGCATTATTTTCCCTTTGAATTGCTTAGGTACTTTAACTTCTAAAGTCGGTTTTTTACTAAGGTTAAATAATCTTGTAATATCAGTATCCAATTTAATCAATATTTGTTTTGAAGTTTTCTCTACTATTGCACCCGGTCCGTCATCATTAACCGTTAAATTTGCTTCTATTTCATTTGATTCACTTGGAGAAAATACAACATCTGTACTTGCAAAATTTATCATAATCTCTTCAATATCTTCTACGGATTCTTTATTGACGACGACTTCTTCCTCCCTTGTCGAACAGCCTGCAAGCATAATTAGTACTAAAAATAAACGAATAGTTGTTTGTTTCATCATTTTCCGCCCTCCTTAAACTTGATTATATTAAATGACGCAAGGTCAGTTTCAAATTTTATCCAACAGGATGTTTAAATTACTTGAAAGTGACCTTGCGTCATCTTTTATACTGTTAAGTAGAGCCTTTACTTTAAACTAACTTAAAAGGAGAATTCTGTTATGAAGAAAGACGATATTATTATTTATGCTTGCGTTATTATTGGAGCAGGAGTCGGTTTATTGATTGATAATGCTTTTCCGGGGGTACTAATTGGCTTAGGAATTGGTTATCTGTTAAAAACTATGTTTTTTAAAACAAATGAATAAGAAAGTAGGGGTATTAACTTGTTTCATATTAACGAATTTAAAAAACTGAGTGGTGTATCGGTTAGAACCTTTAGATATTATGACAAAATTGGACTTCTGAAACCTGTATCAAAAACGGAAGGAGGTCATCGATTATACTCATACGCTGAGTTAAAGAAACTTCAGCAAATACAATTCTTAAAAACTATAGGATTTCAATTAAGTGAGATCAAAATGATGCTAGAGTCCGAAGAATGGGATTGGTCGAATAGTCTAATGAAACAACTATCTTATGTTATTAGTGAACAGGACCGTCTTTCAAAGATAGAAATTAGTTTAAGGGAACTAATAAACGGTATAGCGATTGATGGAGAAGAATTTAGGATTAAAAAAATTATGGATTTATATAATAATCAGGATTCTAAAGAAGTATTAAAAAATAATCGAGATACATTACATTTTAAAAACACGGAAGCACTAGAAAAACTTCCAAAAATGGGTAGTAGCGATCCAGACTCTTTAGAGTGGATTGCTTTAGTAGGGCAAATAAAAAAACATATGCACCTTGGTTATAATAATAAACGAATACAAAATATTATTAAGAGAATGGAAGTAAAAAAAGGTGAAGACTTTAATGACGAAGATGCTTTTTTAGATAAGCTTTGGGACATTAGAATGTCACCTGAGGAATCCGAAAAGTATAATTTATATCCAATGGATCAGGAAATCCTTAACTTTATGGAAAAGGCTTATATATATTATCTCGGACATAAATCATAGCTATTTGAAAAGTGGAGGGGAAAGATGGAAACAGATATATTAATTTATTTGGGGGGCTTAGCTCTTTTAGATACATTAAGTCCTACTATTATTGGTGTTACTTTATTTCTCGTTTTAACAGACAATAGAAATTTAACATCAAGATTTTTAGCATATCTTCTTACAGTTGGGTTACTTTATTTTTCATTAGGTATCATCATGATGTTAGGCTTAAATTTTATTATAGAAGCATTTTCTAACATTTTTCAAAATAAAATAATTAGCTGGGTCATCTTTATAGTAGGGGTTGTACTATTTACTGCTAGCTTTTTTATCCCTGCTAATAAAAAAAGTAATATTCCGAAGCCAAAAACTCAAAGCATATTTTCAATTATTATTATCGGTATTACGACTTTTATCATTGAGGCAGGCATGGCTTTACCGTATTTTGCTGCTATTGGATTATTAACGACAACGGATATGCCTTTTTATCAGTGGCTCCCACTTATAGCGGGATACAATATTATTATGGTTTTACCAGCTCTGCTACTATTTTTAGGATACAAATTGTTTGGAAAGTGGATAAACCCTTCCTTAGTAAATCTTCGGAATAAAATATCAAGCGGTTCAAGTTCTGCCTTATCCTGGATGATGTGTATAGTAGGAGTAATATTAATATTTTACACTATAGATTATCTATAATAAGTCTTTGTTGAATGAAACGGGCTTTAACACCGTTAATTTTATTGATTTTAAAATGGTAGGGGAGGTATTCGTCATGAGTGATAAATGGTTAGAATGGGCAAAGAAGATCCAATCAATTTCCCAAGCAGGTTTAACTTTTTCAAAAGATGTTTACGATATTGAACGTTATGAACAATTAAGAAATTTAAGTGCCGAGATTATGCGTGAATACACCGGGTTAGAAATGAAAAAAATCAAGGATTTATTTACGAATGAAACGGGTTATCAAACGCCTAAAATAGATGTTCGAGGAGTAGTTTTTCAAAACAATCAAATACTAATGGTCAGAGAAAAAATTGATGATAGATGGTCTTTGCCAGGTGGTTTCTGTGATATAGGTTTGTCGCCTAGTGAAAACATTGTTAAAGAAATTAAAGAAGAAGCGGGTTACGATGTAGTCCCTACGAAATTGCTTGCTTTATTGGATATGAATAAGCACCCGCATCCACCTCAACCATATCATTATTATAAATTATTTGTTCAATGTGAGATTATTGGCGGGCAAGCAAGAAATGGTTTGGAAACAAAAGGAGTAAAATTTTATCATGAAGATCATTTACCTAAACTATCTTTAGGGAGAAATACAGGTACTCAAATTAATATGCTTTTTGAATTTTTAAGGGACCCTTCTAAAGATACAATATTTGATTAATAGTGATAAGTTAATGGAAGCGTTGAATTTACTATGATAAACAATCGGCAATATTTCTATATAATGATAAAAGTCCAATTTCTTAATGATAATGTATAAGAAATTGGACTTTTAAGTTTATAAAAATTTAATCATTTAATCCTTTACCTTCGAGAATGTGCTGCGTGTATTTTTCGATTCTTGATACTCTAGTTTTGGTTTGTTTAGGCTGAGAAAAATGTAAAATATATGCTCTTTGTCGCCCTGGCGTTAAGCTTTCGAACGCCGTTTTTAAGGCAGGTATTTCATTAAATTTATTGTCAAGTTCTTCAGGAATGATGTATTCCTTATGCTCTTTCATTGGCACTTCTAAACCTGCTTTTTCAACGTCAATGGCTTCAAGTATATAATCTTTTATAATGGTTTCCATTCCAACTATTTCTTGAGCGCTAGTGAAACGAATTTGGCGTGCAGCCTGTACATTTTCCGTTTGTTGAATTAAAATCCCATGGGTATCTTTTAACAAGGCACCTTTGTGAAAAAGTAGCGCACAATAATCTTTAAATCCATGTATTAACACGACATTTTTGGTCTCAAGCGTGTAACAAGGATGCATCCATTTAAATTCTTCGGTCAGCTCACAGTCAAGAACGATATTTCTCAACACCGAATATTCTTCCTGCCACTTTTTAGCTTTATTTAAAAATTCATCAACCTTCGGATTCATTTTGTTATTTGTCATCCAAGAACACCCCTCTACTATCAGAAGATAATTGTTTAATCGATTTATCATAAAACAATATTTAGTGTCATGTCTAGCTAAAAATAGGGAGCTACGAATAGGGGGCTACTAAAATAATGCACTAATTAGATAAAATAGTTGCATGAGGGCATACGATGAAAAATAAAAAGGATTGGGGCATTATCCCCAATCCTGCTCATTTACATATATTTTTGTACAACACGCTCGCCGAATATTATTTGCTCTAATGTAGCGCAGAAGCAACCATAATATACAAGTTATAAAATGGAGCTTGTTATCTAAAAACGTTGATATACCAACGTTTTGCGTTTGACTTACATGCCTATTACTTTACATTCGGATAAATCATTGTCGCAGGGTCTACATATTCATCGAACTGTTCATCCGTTAGTAACCCTGATGCAATTGCTGCAGCTTTTAATGTTGTGCCTTCTTTATGGGCTTTCTTCGCGATTTTAGCCGCATTTTCATAACCGATATAAGGGTTTAAGGCAGTTACAAGCATTAATGAGTTTTGTAAGTTATGATCTAGCACTTCTTTATTTGGCTCAATTCCAACAGCGCAATGATCATTAAATGATTTCATTGTGTCTGCTAGTAGGCGAGTCGATTGTATGAAGTTATAAATAATTACTGGCTTGAAGACATTTAGCTCAAAATTACCTTGGGAAGCGGCAAAGGCAATTGTTGCATCATTGCCAACGACTTGTGTAACAACCATTGTCATCGCTTCACTTTGTGTTGGATTTACTTTACCAGGCATAATCGAAGAGCCCGGCTCGTTTTCTGGAATCGTAATTTCACCGATACCTGAACGAGGACCACTTGCTAACCAGCGAACATCATTGGCAATTTTCATCAAGTCAGCTGCAAGAGCCTTCAATGCGCCATGTGCGACAACGGCTTCATCATGACTTGTTAGTGCATGGAATTTGTTTGCGGCTGAAGTAAAATGTTTGTCAGTAATATTACTAATTTCCGCTGCTACACGCTCACCAAATTCAGGGTGTGCGTTAATACCCGTACCAACTGCTGTGCCACCAATCGCTAGTTCCTTCATATATTCAATATTTTGGACGATCATATGCTCAGATTTAGCAAGCATTGCTGCCCAGCCACTAATTTCTTGACCTAAAGTAAGCGGTGTTGCGTCTTGTAAATGAGTACGGCCAATTTTAATAATATCTTTGAATTTCTCTGCTTTGTCATCCAATGTTGCTTTTAGTAAGCGTAGACGAGGTAGTAAATAATCCTTCACTTTCAACACTGCTGCAATATGCAAAGCTGTTGGGAAAGTATCGTTTGAGCTTTGAGATTTGTTGACATCATCATTAGGATGAATACGATCAGCTTCACCAGCATTTTGTAAAATTTGATTTGCTCGGTGCGCAATTACTTCGTTTACGTTCATATTAGACTGAGTACCACTACCAGTCTGCCAAACTACAAGAGGGAATTGATCGTCCCATTGACCATTTAAAATTTCGTCAGCTGCTTGCACAATCGCATTTGCTTTAATATCGGAAAGTTTACCTAGTTTATTATTGGCGATCGCGGCACTTTTCTTTAAAATGGCCATTGCTTGAATTAGCTCAATTGGCATTTTTTCTGTACCGATTTGGAAATTCTCTTTACTACGCTGCGTTTGAGCACCCCAAATTTTATCTGCAGGTACTTTAATTTCACCCATAGTGTCTTTTTCAATACGATAATCCATGTAAAACAGCTCCTTTATTTATGTAAATCTGTCCATTAATAATAATTAATTATGCATTGGCATAATTGTTTCCGATTCGGCTTTGTACTTGCACAAAGGTGTTAAAAAACGGATATTCTTAGTCTGATGTAAGAATATCCGTTTGATACATGCTTATTTCAAAAAAATAGGGGGGATTCTGAATTAAGCATTTCGGAGAAAAGAAATAATCTACCGATAATGATAATCGTTATCAATTGAAAAGTCAAATATTTAATTTTGAAATAATTATATTCATTGAGAACATTTTGCGATGAAAGTTTTGTGGAGTTCATTCCTGCTTTTAAAAAGTTAAAACGCTACCATGAAACGATAGCGTCAGTACAATAAACGGGAAGAGCTATCTCTTTTTCTTCCCAATTTCTTTTAATGGTTGTTTTTTAGGTACTTTTTCAAAAATGATCCTTACGTGATAGTTGTGGTCGTCTATTTGTGTAATCTGAACAATTTTTGCTTTACGTCCTTTAATTTTAATATTGTCTTCGACAGTAGGAAGACTTACTAGTAGCTGGCTTAAAACGGATGTCTTGTTTTCGTAAAAATGAGTTACATACATATTTTCTTCTCCTTATAACTTGTTATTTAACGAAAAAAACGTGAGCTGTACCTTCCATTTAAACATGGCATTAATTGTACTTATGGGATGAAGAGGGGTAGATTTTTTACGGAGGCATTTGCAAGGTAGAAGGTTTTACACAATGTATGAGAAGAGCTTTAAATATAGAACATTTCAAAATGGTAGCAATGCTTTTAAGTGTTCTCCCAAGATACCATAAGTATCTTGGCATTAAAAAAGAAATTTATGGACGGTGTTTGGATGCTTGTTTTGTTGTTTTTTGATTGTTGAGGGTATGAGTAAATTAGTAGCGAGTAAGAAAAAGCCACAAGTGAAATTGGCTATGTAGTCATTTATGAAACAAACTATTGTGTTCAGATCATCAAAAAATCTAAATTAGAAATATAGCGAAGATATTTTTACTCGAAAAAAATTTGATTTTATTTCAATCGTAAATAATTTTCATTTTAACAATCTTCTATATTTTCTAAATTTTTACTTTATTTTTCCTGATATTTCTATTAAACTACAAATAGATTAAATCAAAAGGAGGAATAAGATGAAAAAAATTACTTTTAAGTTGTTCTTTATGCTTATCTTTTTGTTAGTTCCTATGAATGTTTTTGCTGAGGAGTCTTTAGGTGAATTTTCATTTGACCCAAGTAAGGTATCTCATCCTTATGACATGGTAAATTCGAAAGGTGAAATCATTAAGTATGAAGAGTTTAATGACAGTAACTCACAATTAATTGATGAAATACCAAGCGTTCAAGGAACGGGTGAAATTTCTCCCGTTCAGATTGATTCCATAATGGAAGGTCACTCGTTTATCGATATTACACCACCACCAGTTGTTATTAATGATTCTACAGCTAGAGAACCATTACAAATATCACCACGGATTGTCATCGGTGACGATAGTAGAAAAAAAGTAGAGAATACTAAAGAAATGCCATACAGTGCAATTACGTATATTGAAATAAATTGGCCTGATGGAAAAGGTGGTTCTTGTACAGGTTCTTTAATTGGGAAAAATAAAGTCCTAACAAATGGACATTGTGTTATAAATCCAGAAACAAAAGAAACTATAACTAGTGCAAAGGTTTACCCTGGTGTAAGTAATACTGTTGGATTATTTGGTTCTTATAATGTTAATGATTATTATGTAGCTGCTAATTGGGCTTCAACTGGTTCGAGCTCTGAAGACTTCGCTATTCTTGTTTTAGATGTATCAAAAGACAATAAACAGGCGGGAGATGTTGCAGGTACTTTTGGAATCAAACAGGTGAATAATCTTCTTTATCAAAATATCGGTATTTATGGTTATCCGGGAGACTTAATGGAGGCAAGTGGTGAAATTTCTCAATTTGGTACGAGAGGAAATATTACTAGAGAGGATGCATCTGTAGCCTTTTATACAATTGATACTGCACCAGGACAATCAGGTTCAGCATTATTAAATACTGACAATCAAATTGTAGGTGTCCATAGAGGTTCATTCGTTATTAATGGGAACCCTATGAATGGAGGACCTAAGATGAACTCTTATATGTTTAAATTTGTTTCCAAAGCTTTAGAGTAAAATTACTAATATTGTAGACAAACTGAGAATTTCGGTTTGTCTATTTTTTGGGGAAATTGAAATAGAAAGCCTTTAATTAAATGGTCATTATTTCCGATTTTTCAAGGAATAACTCTGATACCAAGATTATAGTTAGTATACACCTGTATTAATTTATTGTTTTACCCCGAGGAATTAGGAATCGTAATAAAGATCCGTAAACAAAAAAACGAACCTATGGGAAGCTATTTCCTAGATTAACGAGTGATTGTTATAGGTATATTTATTGTAAGTACAAAATTAATATTAGCTACAGCGGGAAATAGCAGTTCAAAGTGGGTTGTTCTTTGAATGTTTTAAGATGAGATAGACAGTTTATGAGTTTATGCTACTACAATGATTTTTGTTAATCGCTATTTTATGGCATAATTTTATTATTTTTAATTGCAACTTTCGACATATTTTTTATTTATTTCTCAGGAAATATTTCATATAAAATTGTAGTTACGGCAATGTTTTTAATGAGCATCCTATAGTTATTATAGCTTGTGATTAGGTACGGTTGTAGGTTAAGTGAAATGATGAGTTTATGATTTGTTCTAATAATCTGATTTTTTTGCAACCTATGGACTTTTTTTAAGTCCTTGATATCGTAGCTTATATTTGGAAAAAAGCATAAGCGCGTTATAATAGTTGTAAGGGAGGAAACAAAATGTATTTAAAATCATGTAAGGTATTACAGGGGGATATTGAAGTTAAAGACCAGTATCCCTTTAATATACCAAGTTTGCAGGATTTACAAGAGCTAGAGTTTCCTACGAATGTGACCTTCTTTGTTGGGGAAAATGGCTCTGGGAAATCAACACTGTTGGAGGCAATTGCGGATCGCTGTGATTTTAATACAGCGGGTGGTGGTCGTCAAAATTTATATGAAGTACATAAGGCGGAGTCTTCACTAGGGGAATATATCCGTTTGTCATGGATGCCGAAAGTGACGAATGGTTTTTTCCTACGATCTGAAACATTTTATCAATTTGCAAGTCATATTGATTTGTTAGAAGATCCAAGAAAATATACCGCTTTTGGTGGTAAGTCTTTACATCATCAATCACATGGTGAGTCCTTTCTATCGCTATTTATGCATCGCTTTAAAGGGAAAGCTATTTATTTATTGGATGAGCCTGAAGCGGCATTGTCACCGACTAGGCAGCTTAGTCTCCTAAAAATTATGAAGGATTTGGAGCATGAGGCCCAATTTATTATCGCCACTCATTCACCTATATTACTTGGCTATCCAAATGCGACTATCTATAGTTTTGATAATGGGGACATTGAGTCTATTCGCTATGAGGATACTATTCATTACATCGTCACGAAGCGCTTTTTAAATGCACCGGAATCCATTTTTTCAGAGTTATTTGATGAGGAGAGAGAATCATGAATCAACGTAAAGGCTTAGTCATGCGAGAAATACGATTAGATGAAATGGCACAGTCTATCGATTTGCTTAATTATGTTTTTCAAATGTCCATGTCCATTCATAAGGATCGTCGCTTTGTAAATGCCAAAAGTAAACAATTTAATGAGGGACATGCCATTGGTTGGTTCGATGGTTCGCATCTTGTATCTCAAATTTTAAGCCTACCTTTTGAGGTAAATGTTCATGGTAGGATCTATGAAATGGGTGGCATTACTGCGGTCGGAACGTACCCGGAATATTCTGGGCATGGATTGATGGAGAGCCTTATTATTGAAAGCCTGGAGCGAATGCGCAATGAAGGACAAAGTATATCCTATTTATTTCCATATTCAATCCCGTATTACCGGAAAAAGGGCTGGGAAATTATGAGTGATATTGTGGAATTTCAGATTAAGGATACGCAGCTTCCTCACCATAAAGGCTTAAACGGTAAAATCCGCCGTGTCGATCCGAAGCATGAAGATGTTGTAAACATTTATGCACGCTATGCCAAGAAGACACACGGTGTCATGGTACGAAATAGCATTGCTTGGAATGAAAAGTTTCAAGAAGATTTCTGGGAAGAAAAATTTATTGATAGTGATGTGAACCTTCAGGCAGCCGTATATTATGATGAGGATGATCTGCCACAGGGGTATATGTTTTACCGCATTATGGAGGAAAATTACTACATCGATGAGATTGTCTATTTGCAGGAAGAGGCGCGTAAAGGCTTATGGAATTTTGTCTCAGCACATAGCTCTATGATTTATAATGTCTATGGTAAAACAACTGGCAATGAAGCCGTTGCCTTTTTACTAGAAGATAGTGAAATTATTCAAAAAGTGTCCCCTTATTTTATGGCACGAATTGTCGATGTAAAAGAATTTCTGCTACGCTATCCATTCACGGGAAATGATTTTCAGCTTCGACTAGCTGTAACTGATCGCATTGTGGCATGGAATAATGGCACATTTGTCATCACAAAGCAAGATGGAAAAGTCACGGTCGAAATGGTGAGTGAGGTGCAGTCTGAAAATGCTGTTCAACTAACGGTCCAAACTCTTGCCACGATGTTACTAGGTTATAAACGACCAAGCTATTTAGAAAAAATTGAGCGTTTACAAGGCAATGCCATTGAAATAGCATTACTAGAGACAGTACTACCAATTGGGATTCCAACGTTTATTGATTATTTTTAAGAAAATAAAGGGATTTGTGCAGTGAGATGCTGTGCAGATCCATTTTTTATGGATTCAGGAGGGAATTGATCGGGACAGCGAAAAACCGCTCTGGAGAACTTTATTACCTTATTAAGGAAACACTGCATCGTTTAAATCGTTTCTTATATAAACAGATTGGGGGATACCGATGAATGAATCCGAGCAGCTGCAACGCCAGAAAGTATACAAATAAACTCTTCTAGTGCTACTTATTTGGATTTTGTTTTTTTACTAGTATTATAGGGGACGGTATTTACTGGTTATTTTTCGATTGGTCTAGATGTAAACAAAATTTGATTGCTGAATCTACTACATCGCCACAAGGAACCTATGAAGTGAAAGCTTATGTTTCAGATGCGGGTGCGACGACTTCTTATGCGCTATTGGGAGAATTAGTCTTAACTTCTTTCAGCAGAAGTCACCTATCTTTATCGTGATAGTGAGATGAATACAGTATTAAGTCACTTTTCAGGGGGACATACATCCGCTGAAAGAAGTTAAGGTCTCCGAATCAGAAAAGGAGTTCTTTGTGCATGCACAAAGCCGATTCCGGACGCAATTATGTCAAGGCATAATTGAATCATGAAAAGAAAAATTCTAAAAAAATATATTGGCAATATCGAAAAAATGAAGCTTACATTAAATGGAGCGACGATGATACGGTCAGTATTAACGGAGTGACATTGAATGTGCCAGATGAAATATATGATTTTCGAAAACATGAGTAGCCATAACCATTGCAGTTATGGCTACTTATTTTGTAATCCAAGCTTTTTTTAGTAGTTGCACTCCGAGGATAAGTTCTTCCGTTTTTAATTTACTAAAGCCTAATTGAATAATTGGCGCTGAACTTGTCTGTTGTAGATAATAGGGGCTTGTAGGGTAGACCTTTACTCCGTATTGTTGTGCGTTTTGGATGAGCTGTTCTTCTGAAAATCGGGTATGCACCTTGACCAATATATAAAGTCCAGATTGCTCTCCAAGAATCGTAATTTTTTCTCCAAATTGTTTAGTAATTTCTCCCACGAGTGTATTTATTTTATGTTTATAGGTGATACGCATCCTTTTAATATGTCGGGTCCATTCACCTAGTTCCATGAATTTAGCCATCGTTAATTGATGTAAGGACGAGGCGTTATGTTCAAAATGTGCAAATCGTTTTTTATATGGCTGAACAAGTGCTTTTGGTAGCACTATATAGCTTAAACGAATCGCTGGTAGAAATGATTTTGAAAATGTCCCCATGTAAATAACACGTGACTTGTCGATGGAGGCGAGAGCAGGAAACGGCTGTTGTGTATAACGGAATTCACCATCATAATCATCTTCTAGTATATATCCATCGACGTTTTTGGCCCACTGAATTAATGCTTGTCGCTGCTGGATGCTCATGGAAACCCCATATGGGAAATGGTGCGAAGGGGTGACATAGAGTAAACGCGAATGTAAATGACCTAAATGCTCAAGCTGTGCACCGCTTTCCAACACAGGTAATGTCTCTATACGAAAGTCATGTAGCTTGAACGCTTCTCGTGCACCGTTGTAGCCAGGATCTTCTAAAATAACACTTTGGAAATCTTGCTTTAATAGAAAGCCTAGATAAATTAACATTTGTTGCGTGCTACTACCGATAATGATATCTTCTTCGTTTACATGAACCCCACGAGCTTGAAGTAAATAATGAACAAGTTGTTCCTTTAAAAGGGGCTCCCCGAAAGGGTCGCCATATTGATAGCATTTGTTCAAATGTAACACTTGATTGGCCATTTGACGCCATATTTTTAAAGGGAAATGCTGCTGATCGACAGCGCCAGCACGAAAATCAATGATGATATTTTCACGGTTACTTTTCGTACTTTGAGTAAGGCTTGGTCGTTCCTCTTGTAGAAACACTTGCTCAAAATCATTGATGAAATAACCCTTTCGTCCTTCGCCACGTATGTATCCTTCCGCTACGAGCTGCTCATAGGCAGTTAACGTTGTATTCCGACTGACATGTAAAGTTTCGGCTAGCCTCCGAATAGAAGGAAGAGAATCATTTGTTTTCAATGTCCCTTGTTCGATTAACAATTTAATCTGCTGATAAATTTGTTTATACTTTGCCTCTTCATCAGTGAATAAGAAAATAAAATCCTCCATATGTCCCTCCTTGACATGGTGAAATGTCTAGAACTGTTTCTTTTTGAATGTCAGTTTGTTATTTATCATAATACATGAATGACATATAAAAAAGGAATGGGGAGATAAGTGAATGGAGATTTGTACAGTAACTTTAGCAACAGTTGGAGACGTGCTGCCATTATTTAATGCCTATCGGGAATTTTACGGTCAACAATCTGACTTAGAGCAGGCTGAGCAGTTTCTATTAGAGCGCTTAAATAAGGAAGAGTCGGTCATTTTTCTAGCTTATATAAACGCACAGCCAGTTGGTTTTGTTCAGCTCTATCCTACTTTTTCATCTGTTGCAATGAAAAAAGCATTTATTTTAAACGATCTATTTGTGGCCGAGTATGCTAGGAAGCAAGGTGTAGCACAGGCCCTAATTGAACAGAGCTATTCGTATTGTGTACGAAACGATGCGTGTTATCTAGGTTTAGAAACAGCGACAGACAACGTGCGTGCTCAAAAACTATATGAGAAGCTCGGGATGAGAATTGATAATGGAGTATTTCATTATATTAAATATTGGTAAATGGAGGTTCGAATAATGACTGTAACCATCAAACAATTAACAACGGAGCAGGAGTGGATGGATGCATATGCAGTTATCGTGCAGCTCCGTACGGAATTAACCGTAGAAAAGTATCTCCAATTGTTAAAGGAAATGACTCAAGATGGCTATATGTTATTTGCATTATTTGAAAATAAGAAAATGATTGTTGTCACCGGATTAAGTTGGAGAGTCAATTTTTACAGCGAACGCCATATTTTTGTCTATGATTTAGTAACGGATGAGCAATATCGTTCAGGGGGCTATGGTGAGAAACTTTTACATTATCTTCATCTATGGGGCAAAGATAATGGGGGGCACTATATTGTCTTAGAGTCAGGTATCCAAAGGAGTAATGCACATCGCTTTTATGAGGATCGATTAGGATATGAAAAATGGTGCTATTCATTTCGAAAAGCATTGTGATTCACAAGGAATATGATTTTTTAAACCTCACACACTAATGGAAACATTAAGGAGGTTTATATGAAAGTAACGTTCAAAAAGCTTTTTCTAATAAGCATAGTTATGATGAGTTTTACACCAATTGGTTATGCAAATAACGTAATTCAACAACATGCAAATGGTGAGGAAGGACAGGTTGTTTCCATGTAAAGTACGATTATGCTGCTATTTGTAAAGTTCTTGGGATTACGCAAGAAGTGTATGATCAATATTGGAAAGAAGGACTTTCGATTGTCGATATGGCAAAAAGGGAAGGTATTGACCAACGTGAAATAATAAATTATTTTGTGACATTTCACTATCAAGAAATGCAAAAATGGAGAAAGAAGGGGGCGCTGAACGAACATCATTATTTTGATTTAGTTTATGAATTAAAAGATGAAATTACAGATTTTATTGAGCGAAATCCGAATAATTAATGAAAACGACTAGTGTTATTCTAGTCGTATTTTTTATGGGTAAGTACTGATTAGCATTTAATATTTAGTTATAAAAGTTAATTATTTAATGATTATCATTAAATTAATCTTGATTTTAACTCCGCTATTTAATATGCTTAACATTGAAGAAGGGAGCTAGAATAACGGCGGATTTCTCCATCCGAGAGGAACCTTTCACTATCGTTTGTCATTCTCCATATAAAACATTATGAACAGGGGGGAAAAAATATGGTTTTGCAAAGTGTAATAGATGCAGTTTTTCAGGTCATTTTATTTTCAGTTATACCGTTCATTTGGTGGTTGATCTCAGCCAAAAAGGAGCAATCATTTTTTGCATGGCTCGGACTTCAAAAGCCTGTCATTGAAAACAAAGGAAATTATTCGGTATGGCTTTTAGTCATTATTGTTTTATTTTTAGGACCAATTTTTACAATTACCTATTTCTACCTAGATAGTTCAATTTTAGCGTCAAATCGATTTACAGGGCTTGGTTTTTCAGCACTCTTATCAGCACTTTTCTATGCTATTGTACAAACAGGTTTGTCAGAGGAGTTGTTTTTCCGAGGCTTTTTACTGAAAAGATTCATGCATAAGTTTGGTTTTCAAATAGGAAATATCATGCAAAGTTTAATATTTGGTACTTTACATGGATGGATCTTATACTCTATTATTCCATTCGGTGTTGTAGTGTTAGTTGTTTTAGCAACCGGTTTTGCAGGATATTTAATGGGGTGGATCAATGAAAGAAAATCCAATGGCTCCATCATAACAAGCTGGTGCATACATGGCATTGGCAATCTGTTGGCCTCCTTAATGGCCATGTTTAATCTACTCTAAATACCTTGCCCATTTGCATTTCATCATGTTCGATTGCATAATAAAGCAGAGGAGTGATAGAAATGCAATTCATCGAGCAAGTAGTAAAAGGATGCTTGATTATCGGTTTAATATTAATGGGAGGGCGTATTATCACTGCCATTTGCCATTATTATAATATAGCTTTTACGACCTTTTTCGTTGATTATCATGTCGCCTCAATCGCTATACTAATAATAGGTATTATAGGAACAGAGATCCTTAATAGACGAAAAAGGAAAGGACGAGCATAAATGACGAAATGGCCAAAGGGTGTAGCGAAGCCTGCTATACGTGCATTAAATGCGGCAGGATATACACGATTAGAGCAATTGGAAAAGGTTGATTTATCGACGCTAAAAAAATTACACGGGATGGGACCGAAAGCGTTAGCGGCCATTGAAGTAGCACTGAATGAAAGTAGGGAAAACAGTGAATAAACTAACACTATTATTACTGGCAATGGTGGTTTATTATATTCTTGTTGTTCTTGTAGTTAGCAAGTTATTTATTATTCCTCTCATGAAATTTATGGCGCTTATATTCTTCCTTGGAGCAGGCTTTATTTTTTCTCGAAAAATGCGAAAGAAATTACACTAGGAGGAATTATGAAAATTACAAAACTAGCCATATTTTATTTGGTCATATTTATGTTGGCACTATTACTATCACTAGCTGGGGTTCGCCCATCCATTCCACTTGGCGTTTTTATAGTTATTGCGATTGCAATGATTTATAGACATATACATATAGTATTGTGGACTAATAATATGAAATTGGTAGATAACTTAGTAAAAGATCGCAAGAAGCATCCTTTTTTTTCCTATCTATATACAGTTGCTTATGGTACAAAGGAAGACCAGTTACACTCATTAGAAGCAGCAATTGTAAAGTATAAACAGCCAGCAATGAAGTATAACTGTAAATTTATTAAAGCGATCTTGGAAGATAATTTAGAGGAAGCAAAGGATGCGGCTAATAAAATAAATAAAGAGCCATTAACTAGCTATGCAAAATGTTATATTGCTGCACTTGAAGAACGAACAACAGACATGCGAAGCGATCAGCTCACAAAGCCGTGGATGCAGCCAGCAATTGAAGCGGTTTATGCGCACAAGGTGAAAAATGAAGCCGCGTTTAATCAGTATCAGAAAGAAAGCATTGCCTTTGCGCGCGGCGTACAAAAATATGTGTTAATACATACCTATGAACAGATGAAAATGGATCTGTAAAAAAAGGCTACTTGATGCTATTTGGTGTCAAGTAGCTTATTTTTTAGCATAGAAAATTCACATTAAACATACAAATTTTGTTTACTCATTCGTCTAATAAAGTAAGAGAGGTGAGAAGATGGAGTTTGATGAGCTGTATGAACAATATTTTCAGCGCATTTATCAATTTATTTATTATATGGTCTCGGATCCAAACTTAGCGGAGGATTTAACGCAGGAAACATTTATCCGGGTTTATAAAGGACATTTTAGAAACGAAGCTGCTATAGGCACATACATAAGGAGAATTGCACGAAACCTAGTCTATGACACCTATAGAAAAAAGAAACTTATTAAATGGTTACCATTTCAAAAAGAACATGAAAAACGGGAGACGCAATATGTCCCACATAATTGGATTATGCAGTCTGAGGATCGACGACTATTATATGAAGCAATTCAAATATTAAAACCTGAATATCGAGAGGTTCTTATTTATAGAAAAATTGAGGAGTTAAGTTTAGCCGAAACTAGTGAAATTTTAGGATGGTCTACAGTGAAAATAGCGAATACTCAGCGAAATGCTATGAAAGCTTTGGAGAAAGTACTTGGAGGTGATGAATTTGGATTTAAACAATCGACTGAAGAAACTCAATAAATTACCGGAGGATCATGCTGTGAAAAACCTTATTTATGAACGCATACAACATAAGAGGAAAAAAGACTTACCGCTATGGAAAGAGAGTGTTCTACTATTAACGATTGCCATGATTGCTCTATTTTTTATTATGACTCCACAAAATTCTTCACCACCCCAAACTGTTGGCCAATCCATCCAAGCAATATATAAGCATTTCGGAGGAAAAGAAGGGAAGTTTTTTGCGAGAAGCTCGAGTTTATATACATCTACGGAGAAGGTTGAAGATACAATAGTTTATAACTTTTTTGAAGATTTAACACAGTATGTTGAAGAGGCTGATGGAAAGTTAGGTAACTATATTACAGATGTAATCGTTGTTAGAGATCGCGAAGAAGAGCACTATCAGATTTCAGATACAGGCATGCTAAATGTTGATTCTGGCCAGTTTTTTGCTGGGAATTCTGTAACGTATGATATAGTATTTCAGAGATTATACACTGTAACAACAAAGCCTTGGATTTTTATTCTTCCACTTATCGTGATAGCTGTAAATATATTCTCTACGAACTATTATAAACGTCATAATCTACAAGGATCTACACCATCTAAGCATGTATGGTGGCTGTTAGTACTTGTGCTTTCGATGCTTTCTAGCGTATTTGCTTGGGCAACCTGGGTCGGTCCATTGTATAAGCCATTAATGATTACATTTGCGCTTTTATATGGTTTCATTTTTTGGTATTTCATAATAAGAGGGATACGAACATATTCCATATATAAAGTAGAAACAATAAAAATAAGTATTATTAGTGCAGCACTTGTTTTAATTATTATCCTTTATTGACGGATTTAAATAAAACCACCTTTACTTTTACAAAAGAGATAATTGCAAAGGTATAGGGTGGTTTTAATTAGTTATAAACGCAGTATGGAGGCGAGTTGTACCTTATTCCTTATTATCCAATAAAATTCCACGCACAATCCCCATTATAAATATTGTACTTAGTACAAACAGAAATACATAAGCATGCCACTGCTGTAAAATGCGTTCGTGGCCTAATGCAACTGTTAAATCATTGAATAGTGAATATGTAAAGTATAAGAGTATACTATTTTTGATGAGACAAAAGGTAATGATTCCATTTTGTCGCTGAATATGAGATAAGGTAGGCTTATTTTTACGGAGGGTAGGATAAGCTGCTTTCATCTCTAAGTATTGTAAAAGCAAAAATAGCATTAAGGCAATGAATGGTAAATAAAAAATGGTGATTTTAGGGCCAAATTGCGCATGTTCACTCTTAAAGCTTTGCAAAACCGGTATAGAAGCGGGGAGCTTATTGTATTGGATTAGTGTTGCCGTAATGCCAGCTAAAAAAATAGTCGTAACAATAAGCGTTAGCGATTTACAAAATCGTGGTGTAGGTGTTTTTTGTTGTTCTAGCATTTGTTCACCTCATAGTTCAATTAAAAAAGTGCAGTCTGTTATACTGTATCATAAGAATACCATCATGTGTGACATAGAAAGAAGGATTAGATGGAGTACTTGTTGTTTTTACTAATTGGAATCATTGGCAACATCATTGGGACATTAGTTGGAGGTGGAGGGCTAATAACTTTACCGACAATGATGTTAGTAGGGGTACCAGTTCATTCAGCGATCGGTGCGAATAAGGTTTCTAATATGGTCAGTGCCTTTTCAAGCTTTTACACAATTTATAAAAGAAAAGAAATATTATGGTCAGAAATGCGCTCAGTATTCCTTGTTTCCATAATAGGTGGTACACTTGGAGGTCTATTTGCATCATTTATGAGCAGTCAAACATTAACGTTTATCGCCATCATTTTATTAGGCTTTGCCCTTGTTATGTCCTTTTTAGGTGGGGCTGAATTTGGAAAAAAAGAAAGCTTTACAATGAATCGTAAAAACGGTCCAATCCTTTTGGGGGTTGGTTTTTATGATGGTATGTTCGGCCCTGGTAGCAGTACGCTAGCACTTTATACATATGCACATCAGAAAATCTCTTATATGAAAGCAGTAGGTTTGTCGCGTGTAGGTGTTTTTGCGATGTGCTCAGGAGCTTCGATTACGTATATTGCCACAGGTAAAATTGATTGGCCGTTGACAATCGTATTAATGGTTGGTTCTGTAATCGGTGCACAAATAGGCATATTCCTTGCCAGAAAGGTTAAGGCAAATCAAGTAAAGCTATTGCTGCGGATTGTAACTATTATGCTACTAGTACAGCTCGTCTATGATTTTATCTTTATTCAGTAGAAGATATCCACCTTTGAAGGTGATGAGATAATTGGAGATGTAATTTCTTTTCAGTAAGCGTCAGCGGTAATTACGCCAAGGCGAAATTGATAAAACAGATTTAAGGAGGCGATATCATGTTTGAAATCACACCTTATCCATCTTTTTCGTGGTCATTGTCACGTCATAAAACGTTAACAAGCTGCGCACGGAAATATGGCTATGAATATTATTTTTCTCATAATGGCTGGCTCAGTTACAATGTGGAGCCATATCATCAACATGTCTATCGCTTAAAAAAGCTTCAATCGATGCCGATTTTATTTGGGCAAATCGTCCATCATTTAATAGAGCAATCGATCAATGATTATTTACAAACCGGCAAGGCGCCGACTGTTGCAGAACTCGTAAATCGTGCACGTGGCCAGCTTAATGCCGCTTTTATCGATTCTACACGTCATGTAGATTTATGGAGACATAAGCCAAATAAATTTTATATGATGCAAGAAATTTATTACGAAGGAAAGTTAAATCCTGAACTTGTACAGAACTATAAGGAGCGTATGACGGCTGTGTTTGATAACTTTCTTAATAGTGAAACATTCCAGCAAATTACCGCACAAAAAGGTTCGCTACGAATCGGTGAGCCTGAACAATTTCGTTCGATGAAAATCGAGGGTGTACAAGTTTTTGTCGTAATGGATTTTCATTATTTTGATGAGATGACAGATAAGTGGATTATTATCGATTGGAAAACAGGGGGAGAGTCTGATGATGATCGCCAACAGTTAGCACTCTATGCTTACTATATTCAGCAGAAATATCGTGTATCTCTAGACCAGATTGATGTCTATAATGAATATTTATTGACAGGCAAAAGAAAAAAATACACCTTTACAGCATATGATATGGATAATATTTTACATACGTTTCAGCAAAGTGTGCTGGAAATGAAAAAATATCAGGCGGATATTTTCTCGAATGAACCCGTGGACTTTGAGGAATTTGAGCAAACCACTGAAAAATGGCACTGCAAAGGGTGTAATTTTAAAGAATTATGTGTGCAGAAATGAGTCTGAAAATGGAGCGAGTGACCAAAAAGTGACCAACTTAATTAAGTCATCAAAAAAATAGTCACTAGCTTTATTTTCATCTTTACTAATTAAATGACTATACCTGTTAATCGTCATTTTTATTTTAGAATGACCTAATTTTTCTTCAATAACCTTAAAGTTGACATTTTTACTAAACATAACGAAGCACAGGAATGTCGTAAAGCATGAAAATTTAATTTAGGAAGATTGTATTTCTCAATAAGTCTTCTTCAAGCCGTATTTATAGCGGCAGGTTTTGACGGATAGCCATCAGAATTTGTAAAAATAAAGTTTATGTCATTTCCATCATCATCTTTCAATGGATTCCAAGCACAGCCCATTTCTTTTCTTAACATCAAATGCTTCTCCAGGAACGTTCTTAGCTCTACCATTAACCCTTTAGGTACGTTAACTAATCTAGGTTTTTTATTTTTAGGAAGTAAAATTTTTAACTTTTTGTTTCAATGTCGTATTGAAGGGTCTTATAAATGTATAGAGCGTTGTTTTTAAAATCAAATGATTACACCTTTAAACCCGCAACTTCTGCTAATCGAAGTCCTATCATAGCAGCTTAGTGAACGAAAAATCCGAACTAATTCAAAAATCTAATTAGAATTTTGAATCATATATATAGTTTCTAATAGTTTCAATTTCATCCTCTTGATTACTTGCAGCGGATGTACTTTCAGAATAAAGTGCAAATGATACAATTAAAGTTAATAAAAATAATATTTTTTTGCAGTTTTCAATGGTATAGTATCCTTTTTCAATTATTCAAAAAAACTTTGGATTGCTATTATAATCAAAAAAATGCAAATGATTATAATAAATGAGGGAAGAATTGGATTATATTTTTTAAAGTATAATCGCAAGCTAATCAAAAATAAGCTTAGAGAAAGTAAAATTAAAAAAATGGAAAAAATAATATATTGTTACTAAGTGCCATACAAAGGCCCAGTAAAACCAAAATAATAGTGGATGGTTTTTGTAATTTCTTTACTTTTTCCTCATTCATAAAACAGTAAGCCCCCTTATGCATCATCCAATTAATTACCAATATAACATACTTATGGGAAATAGCGAATTTGAATACTGATATTAGTCATTATTTTAACTTAATTTACTTTATTTAACTACGGGTACACACTACTAACCATTTTGTGTCTTCTTTCAGTACAAAGACAGTTTATCGTTCGATTAAGAAATTAACTGAGTTAGAAGCATTTTTTCATCAGATCGTATTGAAATTAATGGTTATCTATTAGTGATATTCGAGGGAGAAGTCCGATATCTAGGTAGGCTTCCGGTGAATTTATTAAAACCAGTTGGAGATAAGTAATAGATATTTATAAAGCTCTCTTATTTATTTGATAAGGGGAGCTATTTTTATAGTTTATTAAGTATTAGATCGAAAGTTGTTGGGATATAATACTAAGATATTTACATTCATATTAATCGTGATAATGGTATGGGTTCGTATGGATTTACTTGTGTCTTTATTTAAAATTAAGTTTCATTATAAAATTGCGTTGGTGTTCAATACGGTTGTTGCTGTGTTTTTATTTTGAGCTCTTAATCCTATATCTTTAATAACATTTAAGGATCTATAAATTTGGAGTACCATACTGTGCAGTAAGATCAATTTAACAAAGCATAGGCACAGAAATATAATTTGTCATACATAGGCTTTTTATTATGCTCATATTTCTTGTCATTCCAATCCATTATATAGATAGATGGGAGGTGTTGACTTATGGAGTATGAATATAAAGTGAAGGTTTACTATAACGAAGGTCATGAAGAAGAGTATAAAATCAAAAATAATATTGAACAAGAAACATTTACAGAAGAAATTTCTAATGGGTTCAATGAGAAGCCTTGGTATTCATTTACTGAAACAGAACATTATAAAACGGTTTTAATTAGTACAATAGATGTTTACAAAGTAGTAATAGAAAAAAACGTTTTAGAGTTTGATTAATCAAATGTATGTAAACTAGGAGCAAAGAGGTTTGTATGTTTGACGGGATTCTCGATTGATATATGTAATTCAGTACCTTTCAAAGTTAATTGTCACGAAGATTTTTAAGATTCCACAACGTTGAAATAAAAATAGGCAATAAACAAAGTGAAGCACAAGTCTCAAATAATTTTGAGCCTAAGCTTCACTTTGTTTATGAAATGTAAGAGAACGTCCAGAATGGTATTTATAAGAACATTATTCTGCATTGTTTAGAAATATGCAATTACTCCAATGACGAAATGAATCACTCTATTCCCACCAATGCTTCAGTTCGGTGAAGCCTACATCCCATAGCATAATATTACCTGTGATCACAATGGTCATTTTTTTAGCTTCGTAATATAACGGAATTTCTAATGGCATTTCAATTGTTTCGGATTCTTCTTTCAAATTCACTTCATTTTTTTTGAATATTACATTTCCGTCCGTAATTATGGTCACTTCACCTTTGAATTCCTCTTGATCGGGAATGCCAATGTTTAGAAAAATTACTAGCTCCTCTTTATCTTTAATAGTATAAGTATAGGTTTTGGTAGTATTTCTTTTATTACTATATAAATTGAATTGAGGTTCTATTTTATTACCAGCTACAGTGAAAGTCGGTACTTCGTTCGTTAGTGGTTTAGCTCCTGTGATTTCTTTAATAGCATGCAAAGGTTGTACCGGACTTACTCGTTTATCTAAAATTTCAGAGACAATCATCACACCAACTAACAGTATAATGGCAGTTAAGGATGAAGCAATGAGTTTTTTAAAAGTCAGGTTTGAAGTGAACCCAACTTTGTATACAACATATCCAATTGTTGCACCTATACTATTTGAAATAACATCATCTACATCAAAAGTCCCGAGATACGTTAAAGATTGAATCGTTTCCAATCCAAGAATCACAATAATGAACCATCCAATAAATTTTTTATAATCAATTTGAGTGAGTAAAGGTAATAAGATACCAAAGGGGATAAATGCTGCTATATTTCCGAAATTGTATAACCAAGAAAACGTAAATCTAGGAAAATTCAAAGGAACGTCTGATGGGACGAGCAGAAATTCGTAGCCGGCGCTTTTGTATTCTTCATAACCGTCTAGACGATTAAAGCCTAAGAACATGAAGTATAAAATCAGACCTGTGTAAAGAAAAGTAATCACCATAATTAAATTTCGTTTTTTCATATTTATATCTCCTTTTCATACGTTACCGCTTATAGAATCATGTGGCATTATCATTATTGTAAATGGAAAGAATTAATAATTATTGAGGATGTTTATGAAGATTTCTTAAGAAATTGCATTAGTAAATTTTCTTTATTTGTTGTGAAGCAACGAAAAGGATTGGTGTAGGGGGAAGTATTGTAATTTAACAAGAAAATAAGTGAAATGAGGGTTAGCAAGCGCGTCTTTTTTCATTGAATTTTCTTGCTAAAATCATAAGTGGAATGATGAAAGGGTGTAAATAGGTTGTATGTATCTAAGCCATTGTTGGTGGTTCATTACAAGGATTTTGTTCCACACAACAAAACATGTTGGATGGAATAGAAAAGGAGAACGGTGTTAAGGGTATTTGTTTAATATTGGTATTTAACCCTTGATTTTACGTATAATTAAAAATAGAATTAAATAGAGGGAGGGAAATTATCTGGCTAATAAACAACATCATACTCCATTTTTGAAAAAACCTTGGGTAACTTCTATTGGTGTATTTGTATTGTCACAAATAATCTTTATTACATTAGAAGCAACAGGGTGGATTCCTAATTATCGAGATATTAGTGGAACGTTATTTGGACGAATTACGGAATCTCCAATTTTCAAAGAGTGGTTTACCTTTTATGAAACAAAAAATTTCAATTTACTTACTATCTTATTCGGCATTGTCTTTCTAGTGCCCGGAATAATTGGTGCGCTTAAAAACGTTTTTTCACCAAGTCTACAAAAGTAATACTTGTAAATGTTGTGGGTATTTATCATTAGATGAGGAACGACCGTATACATATGGAATTTGTAAGATTTGCTTCTGGGAAGATGATGGGCTTCAATTCACAAAGCCAATTCCGGAAGCAATATGATTCGAATTGGCGAATTTACTAATGTCCATTCTCTAATCGACATAAATATTAAAAGGTGCTGCGCTATAGTCAACAAAGCTATAGCGACAGCACCTAGTTATTTATTAGTGGAAATATTTGTCGACGCGTTGAATTACTTCGTCAGCAGAAAGACCATCAGCGTCAATAACAGGTCCCGCCATGACAGGATCGCTAATTCCCATAATATCTCTATCTTGCCCAGTGATTACACAAGCATCACATTTTTTTGCATCCTCTTCAGTACGAAGCTGAATAACTTCATAACCTTTTGCTTTTAAAGCGTCTTCAACGTTTGTTAATGATTGTTCTACACCAATTATTCTAGTCATTATTCTTCCACCTCCTATATGTAATGTGTCATATAGGATTGCTAATTATTCACTACATTCATTTTTTTGTTATACATAATAAAAAACGCGTGAAAATGGATTGAATAAAAATCTAAGAATAAAATTTAGTGTTAGGAGGGATCTTTTAAATGAGAAGAATACAGAAAACAATATTTAGTCTTTTATTTATTATTGCATTTGTATGGATTATTACGCTAATTTATGCCGGACCACCCAAACCGGTTGTATTGTCAGAAGGTAAGAAAGTATCAATAGTACAAGGTACCTATTGTTGGCAAGGCTTCATAAATAATAGATGTGTTGATAAAATTCCACCACCTGAAATTATTGCTAATAATAATATTGTTCCGTTTCCTGTTTCACCGCAAAGTGAAATTAGTATTAATTTTAAGAAAGCACCTATTGAGGGAATAGAAGTTGATAAATGGTTGGGCAACGATGAAAGAGAGGTAGTAAAAGTACAAGGTAATGTTTTCTCTGTACCGAAAGAAAAAGGGACTTATATTTATAGTGTTTACGGAAGATGGGATGATGGTAGTTCTTCTTATATTTTTGCTATAGAAGTAAAATAAATACGACAAACATTGGCTTATTATGAAAGAAAAACATGTTGAAGTTTATTTCCAATGCGTCTTTTTTAAATATGAAACTAAATGATCGATTGAATAATTCGATCCTCTTGAATGAAATCAACAGCAACTTTATTTCGACTCTTTTTTTCACTTTTTGTACATTGATGGATAAGTTGAAGACCTTTTTTCCTGGAAGGGGGGCTAAATTATTGTAGAACCAATAAAAAGGGGAATCTCAACAATCAGATTAATGATTGTTAAGGTTCCCCGATTCTTTTCCTTATTGTGGTAGGTATTCTTGGCCGTTAATTGTTAGTTTAGAAGCAGAGATTAAAATTTCTCTATTTGCTTCAAAATATGGCTCTAAAATAGTGTGGAATGCTTCCCATTTCTCTTCAATTTTTGCTTGTTCTGCTTTTTTATCTATCTTTAAGATTTCTTCATAAAGCTGTTTTAATTGCTTGCTATCCGCTTCACTAACTTTGAATTCATAGTCAGCCATGTATTCATCAAATGTTTGAGGTTTTATGAACTGATCAATGATGTCATAAAATTCCTCGTAAAGTTTTTCTTGTAAGTCGTAATCTTCACCTTTATCTGCTTTTAGGATATCCTCATAGATCGTTTTTAGTTTTGCTAATGTTTCAGCAGGGATTTCTACTAAATTGAACTCTTCCAAATATTCTTCAAATGTTTGAGGTGGATTAAGTTCTTCAAGGTATGGGTTGAGGATGTCATAAAATTTTTCCATTTTCTCATTAGCCTTTTCCTCTTGGCCATCTTTTTCAAGTTTTACCCACTCTTCATAAATAGCTTTAAGCTCTTTTTTATCATTTTCTGCAATAATTATATTTTTTTCACTGAATCCAAAGTCTTCTATATATTCTTCAAACGTTTGAGGCTGCCAATTAGCTAATATATATGGTTTTGTAATTTTATACATCTCTTCATAAACTTTTCCGATTTCTTCAAATTTCTTGTCTAACTCTTCTTCTGTCATGTCATCTGACAATTCTTTTTGCAACTTTTTCACTTCGTTAAACATTTTTTCTAATTTTGTTAGCTCTTCTTTTGTTACTTCTTTAGGCAAGCTCTTTTTATAAACGTCGAAAGTGTAGAAGTCTGAATAATCCTCTACTACACCGCCTTCAACTGTGATTTCTTGACCTTCTACTAATTTCATTTGTTCTAGTTGTTCTTCAGAAAATTTATAGAAACTGATATAGTAGTTTTTACCGTCTCTACCTTTTAAGTCAATCCAGTCTCCGCTGACGCTTTTAATCGTTCCTGTAATTTGTTGTTCGATTTGAACAGTAACACCATTTGTTGGTTCTACTGAAGTAGCTCCTGCTTGTAGTGGCGTTAGAACAGCCATTCCTAATGTTAGTGCTGAAGCAATCATCCAAGATTTTTTAATTGGTTTTTTCATAATCGTATCTCCCTTTTTTTACTTTGGAACTCGATGTTTCCAATATTTAGACGAATTACCAAGCAAAAAGGTTCATTATATTTTGAAAAAAGTTAAAAAGTTTAAAATGTTCCATATAAGTGCTTAAATGGTTGTATAACAATAAAATTGAATGGCGGAATTTAGGTATTTATTATCCTGTATTCCAATCTGATAGGTGGTGCGAACATGGGAATTGCTGAAGTATTAACAATTGTCTTTGTAGTATTAAAACTTTCGGGTGTTATTGCATGGTCTTGGTGGTTAGTTCTTTTGCCAGCGATCATATCTTTTAGCATGTACGCATTGATTTTGGTGATGAAGTTAGTAATGGTGTTAATAGCCGTAGTCGCAGTAAAAAAACGTAGTCGAGAAATTAAATAAAGGTATTAAAAGGGAAAGAACGTAAACGAGTGATAGTAGAGACTGATATTGATGTGTCGCAGATGGAAAGCACATAGACAGTGGTGAATCAAAGTATGTCTCAATTATTATTAAGTCAGGTGAAATAACAAGAAAGTTATGAAATTAAGAACAACATGGAAAACAGCTGAATGCATATGTTCAGCTGTTTTTTGGGTATGTAGGGTAGTCATGAAATTTTATTAGAATCCATACAATATCCCCTTAGCTCATTTATTTGTTTGATATGTTTTGACTGCAGGAGGAACATAGGCTGCACATTTATCTAGTAGTGCCGCAACGTCTTCATCGACAAGTAGTGCATTTCTAGATTGGGCTTGTAAAAATTGTTCATTTTGCATATGGTCAAATAACTCAATGAGTAAATCATAATAATGATTGATATTTAAAATACCACATGGCTTTTGCAGAAGGCCAATTTGATTCCAAGTGAATACTTCAAATAATTCTTCTAGCGTACCGGGTCCTCCAGGTAAAGCAATAAAGCCGTCAGCTAATTCCATCATTTTGCTTTTGCGTTCATGCATAGAATTGACGACAATTAGCTCTGTTAAATTTTTATGAGAAATTTCACGCTCCTCTAATAACGTCGGAATAACCCCAATGACTTTGCCACCTTCACGCAGAACCGTGTCTGCTACTGTCCCCATTACACCGACACTCGCTCCACCATATATTAACGTAATATTCCGTTTAGCTAGTTCTTTTCCTAGAAGAATAGCTCCTTCTTTATAGGCCTCAGAAGCACCGATGCTTGATCCGCAAAATACTGCAATACTATTCATAATGGTTCCTCCATATCTGATAAGTTTTTTCCGCAATAACGGTTAGTGAAATGTGGATTAAAAACATCACCGATTCACTTTTATAGTATAATTTAATCTTAAGAGGAAAGAAATGGAGGAAATAGAAATGGAATTAAATGAGTTTCAAAAATTCGTGAAAGATTACTATGATGCACGTGGTTGGTCTGATTTAAGTATTTTTACGCGTATCGGCTTTCTAGCTGAAGAAACTGGGGAAGTAGCAAGGGCTATACGAGCAATGGAAATTGGCAGGGATCGACCAGATGAAAAGATTCAATCCTATGAAGAAAATAAGCAAGAATTAGTAGAGGAGCTTGGAGATGTTTTAGGGAATATTATTGTTATAGCTAATAAATATGATATTTCACTCGAAGAAATTTTCACAGCTCATCAGGAAAAGCTAATGGAGCGTTATAAAGCATAGAGATACATATGGAAAGGGGAAACATATGGATTATCAAGTAGAGATTTTATTAGAAAATCACGATGACTTTACTACGTTTTTAAATACAAAGATTAGAGATTACAACGATGAACATTCACCGTATCATAAGGAAAGTAGGAAAAAAGGTTCTGTTCGTCCGTTAAACATAATCGTAACCGATTTTCAACAGCAATGGATTGGCGGTATTACTGCTGAGGTTTATTGGGGTTGGGTAGAAATCAATAAGTTTTGGTTTAGTCAAGAATTCCGTGGAAAAGGCATTGGAGGACAGCTACTAGCGAAAGCTGAAGAAACAGCCAAGCAAATGGGGGCTACGAAGGCATTGTTAACTACCTATGATTTTCAAGCACGTACGTTTTATGAAGCAAGGGGTTATCAAGTAGTAGGAGAAATAAAAGATTATCCTCCTGGCAGTAGCTATTTTACCATAGTAAAAACACTGATTTAACTTCATTAATATGGGGGTGTCAAAAAAAGAGCCCCCTTGAATACATAAAGATTGCAAGTGTTGTTATAAGCTAACGAAGCATAGAAATTATAAAAAATAGGGAGCGGGTTTATATTAGTATAAAAGGTAAAAGAATCAGTTGGGTATTAGGAGGATTCGTTGTAATAATTATTGGTTATATTTCATTAATGACTTGGTTTTATCCATACTCCCCTTTCAGTGTTAAAAAAAGTTATGCCTACCATCCAGATAGGGTTTTATATAGCGGTAAAAGCTATGAAGCAATCCTGATTGAGTTTAAAGAATCCTATCAAAAAGATTTAAATGCAGATATAGATAACGAATATCCAAATCTTACGATAAACCGAACACAATATGTACTGCCTATTTTTGAACAAGATTGGTTAATGAGTAAAGATTCTATCCCATTTGATGCATTGAAATTAGACAAGATGCTTTTAGATGTAAAACAAGTTCGAGAGGTTTTGCTAGAACTTATTGTTCAAGTGGATTATACAAGTGAAGAAAGAGGATATTTAGTTAATAATATTAAAACTCTATTATCATTAGAAGATAGGATTACTCAATTAAAAAATGAAAAATACTTGTCCAGACGGGAACTGAAAATTCAATTTCATAATCTATACGAAGAATTTATGCGTAATTTTGATTTATTTGTTACCTTTTATGAAAGGTCACACCATTGAGGGGTGTTTTTCAACGAACGGTGCAGGTAAGTTGAATAAGAATATGTGATAAAATGGGAAGAATACACAAAGAATTAGGGGATTTTAGTGAGCGTATCAATAGAAAACAAACAAACTGCTCAATTAGCACTAAAAGCATTTTAAGATGGGATTCCACAGAAATCTCATCTTTTTCTTATTCAACTAACGGTGCATGATAGTGCAACACTTCGAATATAACTTCGTCTACAATATGAGGTGGTTATGTGAAAAAATGGTTAATCGGTTTTTGTTTAGTAATAGGATTATTCTTTTTTTTGGCAATTTGGGTGCTAAGTAGCCTACTTCTTAATAAATATGAGGTACTTGAAGCAAACTGGGGAATTGAATTACCACAAGTATCAGAAGTTAAAGATTTACTTACGACAGAAAACAGTTTTCACGGAGATGGTGAATGGTTTACATTGTTTGAATACTCAAAACCAATTGATTTAACAGAAAGTAACTTTGTAAAACTTTCATTAGAAGAAATAGCAAGTGCGAATAATAAAATAGCTAATTTTCAGCGAAGAACACTTGAAATTCGTCAAAATGATAAAACGGTAGTTGATGTTTTTAAGACCTATGATGTTGAAGCAGAAGTTAATGAGTATTACTATTATCAGGAACGAAATAATGGCTATGATACGATTGTTTTGTTATATAAAACACAAACACAACAGTTATATAAATATGAGTGGCATCAATAGGGTGAATAACTGAAGAGATTGCATCAAATAAGCAGTCGCTTCTTGTGCTAACGCTGCAGGATTATTCAAGAAGGAAAATAAAGGATAAGTGTTGAAGTTTACGTTGAAAAAGAAGATTTTTATAGGAGGAGAATAGTGAAGTGAAATTATATAAAACCTTAGGTGCTGTATTTCTTTTTTCAGTTTTGATTTTAAGTGCTTGTTCAGGTGATGGGAAAAAATATAATTTTTATGGAGAAGGTAACAATTGGGTTGTTAAGTATGAAACAGAAGTTACTAAAGAAAGGGAATTTGGAGAATATACAATTAAATATATTGGAAAAGAACCTGCACCTGAAGTATTCGTGTATAAAATAAAGAGTGCATCGATTGATGTTGGTATTGCTGAAGATACTTTTAACGAAGAAAATAATGTACATTCAGGTAATATCGAATGTACAGGTTGTGAAGTTTATACAACTGAAAATGAGAAGATTGAAGCCAAGTTGGAGTGGAACGGGAAATCGGAAAATATTAAATTGAACAGTAAATAATAGTGAAAGAAAAATTTCGACAAATAAAGGCACTCAATAACGAGTGCCTTTTCTTATTCAACTAAAGGCAAACTAGAAGCAACAATCTTTGAAAAAACACCCATTATTAAAGACTATAAGGGCATTTGTAATCTCTTCTTTCAGATGATTGATCTAAAAAATATATAGTTGAAAGATGACTAAAAAAACGCGCTAATGTCAACCTTATAATAAAGGGGAGATTTAGTGTGTATTCGATATCAAACTTTAAATTACTTGTTGATAAGCAGGCAGAAATTGATACTATTCATCAAAATTGTGATAATTTAATGCAGACAACTGTAACACCTAAAATGGATGCGGAAATCAATACATTTTTAGATGCCGTTAATAAAAAATTAACTGAACAAGGCTTTACAATTACAGTGACATCTACTGGACTAATTGCAAATTATAATGAAGCAGTTATTAATGTTGACAAGCACTCAAAAGATTTGGAGGAGTGCTTTTTTATTAATTTGAATAGTTATGCGGAGGATCAAGTTTCTATTGTTTTAGACATCTCCGATACAATGATGCCAAAGATCTCTAATAATCTTGATGGCTATTCTGAGGTTATCGAGCAAATGACCGATACATTAAAGTACGCAAAAAGTCTTGAAAAAGCTTGTACTTCACCAAAGTTTATTTATAGAACGCAAAGCAATATTATTTTTCATTCGGCTGAAGAAGTAGTCAATTATTATTTTCAGTAAATAAAAGGCCACCCTAATAGATATATAGGGTGGCCAGTAAAGGAAGCTCTATTGATTTATATATTCCCGCTACAATAGTTTAATCAATAAATTTTCTTCCGAAAATGAACAGGATCATCGTTAAGATGAAGAAATATAGTGGCATAATTATCAAAGAACCGGTATGCAGGAAACTCATACCTGACGTTATGCAACTTACGAGTAAGTAATAGCCTAAGCTGAAAATCGCGCCAGCTGTCCCTATAACGTCCTGAAAGTTGACAAGAGCAAGGCTTAAGCAATTAGGTAGAGCAATTCCCGATCCTAATAATGTAATAAAAATGGTCATTAACATGCCTATTAGTAAGACGACAGTAGGCAATGGTAATGTACTAACGATTAGTAGTAATAATGCCCCGATAGTCATGACCAAACAACCGAGATGAATAACTTTTTCTGGCTGATATTTGTTGACTAGTCGTTTAGAAATCATGGCACCGATAATAGAGGCAAGAGCCACAATTATACCAAGAAATCCATAAAGTCCAGGGGATAAATTGAAATGGTCAATAAAGATAAAAGGAGCTTCAGCATAGTAACTGAATAACACGCCATTTATCCCACCAATTAGTAACCCAAAGACAAGAACCCGTGGAGATGAAATCATTCTTTTTACAACTGGAAAAATAGCCGTTCTTTTTCTTGTTGATTTATCTGTTGTTTCAGGAAGTCTGAAATAAGCATAGATAAACAACAAAATACTCATCGCAACGAGCACAAAAAAAACAGCTCTAAAACCAAGTGCTTGATCGACCCAACCACCAATCAGTGGCCCTACAGCAGGAGTAAACGCAATGACTGCAGAAATTTGCGCAAACATCGCATGTCTTTTACTGCCGGATACACTTTCTCGCAAAATGGTTTGCGTAATAATGGAGCCTGTCGCTGCCCCAAAAGCTTGAATAAATCTACTTACTAATAGAAAAGTGATCGTTTCTGCGTAAAAACACATGAAACTTCCAATTCCATAAAAAATTAAACCGCCTAGCATGGCCGGTCTTCGTCCAATAAAATCAGAAAGCCATCCCCAACAAAAGACACCGATAGCAAACCCTATAAAATAAATACTTAAAGTTAACTGTACAGATCGATTTGAAGCATTTAATGCATCTGAAATATCAGGTAGAGATGGTGTATAGATTGTCTCGCTAATCTGTGGAAAAGCTACAAGAACAATCATTAATAATAAAGATGGTGCTACATGTTTTTTCAACTTATTGCCCTCCTACAAGCAAAATCTACTTCTTTAGAAAAGAGTAGACGTAGCTAGGGAAACGGCGGGACCATTATAAGTATTCGTTCATAAGATGTCATTTTCAATCACCTATATATGCTAAAAGTAGGAGTGCATAGTCTAGCTTCTATTATATAGATATTAGATAATTTTAAAAGGCATATATAGAAAAAATTTCAATATTTTTAGGTTCCTCACCATACCGTTTGGTTGATTTCCGTTTCGGCTGGGCGCTTTGTGCTGTCGCTTTGCTTTCGCACAGTTAAAACATTTGTAGCTGCCGCTTCGCTTTCGCACAGTTAAAACATTTGTAGCTGCCGCTTCGCTTTCGCACAGTTAAAACATTTGTAGCTGCCGCTTCGCTTTCGCACAGTTAAAACATTTGTAGCTGCCGCTTCGCTTTCGCACAGTTAAAACATTTGTAGCTGCCGCTTCGCTTTCGCACAGTTAAAACATTTGTAGCTGCCGCTTCACTTTCGCACAGTTAAAACATTTGTAGCTGCCGCTTCGCTTTTACACAGAATAAAGCTTCCTGGGCATTTTCCAAATTACAATGTTTAAAAATGTCATCACTAACTCTTAGTAGTGAATCTGAATTTTTAAAAAATTTTAACTTGTGCATAAAAGGGGGTTCGTATAAAATAGAAACAAACGTTCTTGATTGGGAGAGGGAAAATGACTACATTAAATCAATTACAGTTAGTAGTATACGAAGAAAATGATATTCCAGGATTAATTGCCCTATCTGACTCTGTCGGGTGGGATTACGATGAATTTGAAATTAGAACAGTGATGAAGTCAGGTGAAATATTTGGGTATAAAAATGCTGAGGGAGAAATTGTTTCAAGTGCGGCCATTATCGCATATGATTCAAATATAGCTTCCATAGGCATGGTTATTGTGCATGAAAATTACAGAGGGCTTGGCCTTGGGAAATTAGCTATTCAAAAATGTATTGAAAGTGTTTCAGAACATACGGTAATTATGCTCGTCGCAACGGATGAGGGTGAACCGTTATATAAGAAAATGGGCTTTGCCACTGTTGATTATGTACATAAATATCTGAATAACAACTATTTTAGTGACAAAAACCTAGCTTGTAACGAGTATACGATTGAAGATTTCTATGAGCAAAATTTTGCCGATATTGTCACCTTAGATGCAGCGGCCTTTGGAGTTAAAAGAAGTAATTTTCTACAGAATAGAATAATACAATCGAAGCAATGTATCGTTATGAAAGATTCTCATGGGAAAATTATAGGCTTTGGATTGTCCATTTTAGGCCCACTCAATCTAATTTTAGGCCCTATTATTGCGCCTGATTCTCTAACAGCTAGTCTCATCATTAATACTTTAGCTAGGGATCATAATGGAAAGTTAAGAATTGATGTACCATCCGGTCAAGCTGAATTTATAAAATGGTTAGAGCAAAGTGGTTTTACAGAGGCAAAAAAACCTCCAGTGATGATTCTGCATGCTGAAAAAATGCCGATTAGAAATGATACACTATTTGCTATAGCTGCACAAATTTTTGGATAAAACATATAAACTAAGTGAGCACACGTTATATTGGGTGTGCTTTTTTGTAATTAAAGGATTTTAACGGAAGTGTGGAGAATAAATGTAATTAAAGGGGGAGATGTTTTTGTTTCCAATTTTAGAGACCGAAAGACTTATTTTAAGAGAGCTGACGCAGGATGATGCGCAAAGCCTTTTCAATTGTTTTTCTAATGAAGAAGTCACACGCTATTACGGACAAGAACCATTTATAGAGTTACAGCAAGCAGAAGATTTAGTGGACTTATTTTCAAAGAACTTTGCTGCAAAAAGAGGAATAAGATGGGGCATTGAAAGAAAGGGAGAAAAGGGTATAATCGGGACAATTGGTTTTCATGCCTGGTCGCCTATACATAGACGAGCAGAAATCGGTTATGAAATTCATCCTGATTATTGGCGAAAAGGATATACGCAAGAAGCAGTTACCGAAATTGTGTCGTATGGCTTTCAAAATATGGGGCTAACTCGCATAGGTGCTGTTGTATTTATTGAAAATGAAGCCTCCAATAAGCTGCTAACTAAAATAGGCTTTCAAAAGGAAGGAATTCTTAGAGATTATATGTACCAAAATGGGCTGGCACACGATACATTTGTCTACTCCATTTTAAACAGTGTTTAAGGAATCACTTCTTCTACCTCGCAATTCGGCAAAAGTGAAGAAGTTAACTAGGGAGACAAACGTCCCGTAAAAGCCTGATTCATTCAATTAATAATAAGTGGGAATGAGGAAAACCTTGCTGATTAAAGTCCCGCTTTATTAATAATAATTCTATTAACTTATGGATATATATTTTCTTTATTGATATGCATTTTATTGGAAAATGAATAATGACTAAGATGTGGTTTTGTGTTTGCTTTTTTCGGTTATAGTGCTAATAAAGGCATCGTTATTAGTAGTGAAAAAGTAACAGTAAGGGGCTTTGTTTGAATGGAGATACAATATAGCACAGCTTATTTTGAAAAGTTGGATTTACTTGAAATTTTATATGCAGGGCAGGCAGCGTTAAAAGAAGCTCTACCTACACATGTCAGTAAAAGTCATTTGGAACGCTTTGAACAAATAGAAGCAGCCATTGCTAAGCTAAATAAGGAAATTCGAATACTTGAGCTAAACATTATCCAGTCCGTAAAATAAAAAAACTCATGCAAAAAGTAATGAATTGCATGAGTTTTTTTGTTGGAATAGTAGCTTTTTGTCAAGGATGAAGTGTTTTTAAGGATGTTCTGTAATGTTTTGATAAAGATAACTTATAATGATTTATAATTAACATTGATTTTACTTATGTATCTAAGAAATGTAAAATTGTGTTAGCAAGAATATCCAGAAAGATTGGTACTAAAAACAGAAAGAGTGATGAAGATGGGAATTGATTTTCACAATAAGGACAATCAAACTACTTATACAACTCGGCATGCTGACCATTCATGGATTGAAACAATGAAAGAACTTGTCCCTATCACGAGTATTAATAAGGCTGCAGATATTGGCTGTGGGGGAGGAATTTACGCTAAAGCATTAGCCGATATGGGAGTAACTTCTGTGATCGGTGTGGATTTTTCAGAGGCTATGATCGTAGGGGCAAGAGAAAATTGTAAACAATATCATCATATAACTTTCAAGCAAGGAAATGCATTGGCGACAGGCTTAGATGATGACAACTTTCAGTTAGTACTGGAACGAGCTTTAATACATCATATCCAAGATGTAAAGGTTTGTTTTCAAGAGGCATATAGAATTTTAGAGGGTGAAGGGGTCTACATTATCCAAGATCGGACACCAGAAGATTGTCTTCTCAAGGGAGATGACTGCCATATTAGGGGCTATTTCTTTGAACGTTTCCCAAAATTAAAGGAACAAGAAATTAAACGCAGACATAGTAGTGAGGTAGTCATTGAAACTCTTAAGGAAATTGGTTTTAGTGAAATCACCGAAATGAAATTATGGGAAACAAGAAATGTGTATGAACTGAAAGAGCAATTGTTAAATGATTTACGGGAAAGAACAGGTAGAAGTATTTTACACGAATTAGACGATGAAGAATTAAATGATTTAGTAAAATACATTGATCAGGCTATTTCAACTGAGAATTCTATAGTGGAAAAGGATAGATGGACTATATGGAAAGCTATGAAATGATTATAAAAAAGGATTCTTTCTGATGAACTATCCGACGTTAAAGTAGCTCAATCAGCTATCCATCGATTCGATAAAAAGAAGCTCTCGTTCGTTTTTCAAACGAGAGTTTTTATCTTATTATTCGCCAACTAATGCGAGCATGAACTTGTCTCGATCCGCTTCCTCCTGCATTTTATTTTCGACGAGCATTGCACCGTATCTCACATTTGTCATATCTCGATCAACTAAAAACTGAACATTCACTTTTACAGCTTTTTTATTGATAGGACAATCTCCTTTAAATTCTACAACGTCCTGCCCTTTTTGAGTTTTAAAATATACCCAATATGGATTTTTACAAGTGTTGGCAAAGCCAGATTCTAACGTTTTATTACTATTTTCGAATGAATAGTTTTTAACATATGTAATATATTCATTATCTGTAATGTCCTTTTGTGGACCGTAAAAATACCAGAATACCCCTAGAATCCCGATTGGCACAATCCACAGAATGTTCCTTTTGCTTAATTTCCCCATATTTTAAAGCCCCCTTTATGAGAATATTTTATCATTTTTATACTGATTTTTGCTAGCTTACAATAATATTTTCTAGTCTAAGAATTATTATTGTAGATTTGTCGTTTTGTTTGTTGTTTGTTGATAAATGGTTTTTTTATTTCAAAATATTTATAGGAAACTATGAGGCTAATAATGACGTCATTTATGAGCGTATGTAGGTATTCCACTGGGATTATGGTGTTTGAGCATTGATCACCTGAAAAGACAGTACTTGTTACATGATAAAATGAACACCTAGAAATTAAATGCAAGGAGATTTACTAAATGAATTATGGATTATTTCAATGGATTAATGATATAGCGGGGCGCTATCCTTTACTGGATAAAGGGATGATTTTCATCACCGATAGCGTTCCTTATGTCGTAATCGTATTTATGTTATTTTTATGGTTTACTGCAAACAAAGAAAAAAGGGTAGAAAAACAATATACTGCTATATACATTGTCTTTACATGTTTACTTGGATTGGGTCTAAACGCACTCATTCACATGTTCTCCTATCATGCAAGACCATTCATCACATATAGTGTTCATCAATTAGTACCGCATGCTAATGATTCTTCGTTTGTAAGCGATCATTCCGTATTAGTATTCGCTGTAGCATGCACGTTGCTTTTACGAAAAGACTCGTGGAAGTATCCTGTTTTGGTATGGGCTATCCTAGTAGGTATTTCCCGTATCTATGTCGGCGTTCATTACCCAGCGGACGTGATTGGCGGAGCCCTTCTGTCATTTGGGGCAAGTTTAGTCATTATTAAGTCTTCTAAAAAATTGGAGCCGGTCGTACAAATTCTATTCAATATTTATAATAGACTAACGAAACGAATTCCTTTTTTAGCAAAATTCAGCCATTAAGATTTGTGACAGGAAATTTAATAAATCAAAGTTCGAGAGTCACATTTTAATGTGGCTCTTTATTTTGTCCAAAATTTTACTTTATTTGATGGATGTGAAAACCTTATGGATAAATGGAATTGTTAAATTTAGTGTTATTGGACTTCAAATGTACTATATATTTTATATAACAGTTGGGTATTTTGGTGTATTATGGGGAATGGTGTTGAAATATTATGTAAGGAGTGTTTATTATGGCACGTAAAAATAATGCTGATAAAGAGGCAATCTTAGTAGAGTGCTTCGACGTATTAAAAGTGAATTTGGAAAAACATAATAGGAAAATTTCGGATATTATTTGTGGAGTATCAGTATTTAATGTTGATTTAGCTGTAGAAATGTGGAGATATGTACTTCAAAATGCACAAACATTTATCAAAGAAGATGGATATTGGTATACAGGTAGTATAATCGACGATATTAGACGGAATGCTGGTCATGAAAAAATAATAGATATCTTTAAAGAAAATGATGATATTGTTGAGGTTTGTTTTGGTATCTCAAGTGATGTATATACTTATTCAGCTGCAGATTTAATTCCATTTGGTGAGGTTGAATTAGCTGATCGAATATTAGAATTAATAAAGTCAAATGAATATAAGAAAGATTACCCAAGTTTTGCAAGTTATTTAGAGGAAGCGTGTGATTCTTTTGTTAGCGATTTTGAAGAGATTCATTCTTTTGATGAAGAGTGGGGCAATCAAGAGGAACATGACAGAAAAGTAAAACTTGCTAGTCAAGGTAGTAATATGCTTTTTAAATGGATGAAAACTATTTCAGATAGGGAAGATTTAGCTCGTCTGAACGTGACGATGATAGATTATCTATAACTCGTTATAAAACAAAATTGAACAATAAGTTCCTAAACCGTTTTTGCTTTTTATTTGTCATGGTTCCGATAGCAAAAAAGAATACTTATTTAATATAAGCGAGAGACAAATCCTTCCAATTGCAAATTAGGAGGATTTTTTAGTCTCTCATAAATATTTAATTTCATAGATTGACAATTTTTAATAAAGTCGAACTAAACTTTACATTAATTTGCTTATATGTTAGATTACTCAATAAGAATTTAACAAAAGGAGGTGTAAGCAATGTTAACTGTTTTTAGAATTCTATTCGGTAAAAACGTAAAAATTGGAGATGGTTTAGCGGACAAAGGGAGTAGTCTGTCCTTTTTTAAGCTATACATCCATATAAAAACAGTAATCGGCGCTTACCCTCTATGGCAAATAAATGCCAAAGCAATGACTTAGAGTCCTTGTTATTTATTTGAGGATATTTTATTTAAAGTTAGCACCGGAAATTTTAGCGGTGCTTTTTTGCGTTCGTTTTTAAGGGATAGACAACTCCTTTCTACTTACTCCTATAAAAATAGAGAGTCTTATGGAAGGACGAGAGAGATGCAATTAAAGCTAAACAATAAGTATGAAAGAATGAAAGATTTTTTAAAGAAACACAATTATCCTGATTTTAGAATGAAGCAACTATTGACGGCCATTTTTAAAGAAAGAATAAATAAATTCAACGAAATGAATGTACTTCCAAAATCGTTAAGAGCAGTTTTAGTTCAGCAATTTGGCGAGTCTATTTTAGATGTTGTTCCTTTAAAAGAACAACATTCTGAGCAAGTCACTAAAATATTATTTGGCATTTCAGGAAATGAAAAAATAGAAACGGTCACTATGAAATATAAAGCTGGGTGGGAATCATTTTGTATATCTTCTCAATGCGGATGTAATTTTGGGTGTAAATTTTGCGCAACAGGTGACATTGGGTTAAAAAGGAATTTGACCTCAGATGAAATAACGGACCAAATCCTTCATTTTTACTTACAAGGTCAATCTATTGATAGTATTTCTTTTATGGGGATGGGTGAAGCGTTAGCCAATGTACAAGTTTTTGATGCCTTAGATGTACTTACTGATCCTACGCTGTTTGCTTTAAGCCCTCGTAGAATATCTATTTCAACAATTGGTATTATCCCAAGTATAAAAAAAATGACGCTGAATTATCCGCAAGTTAATTTGACGTTTTCGTTACATTCTCCTTTTAATGAACAACGGAGTAAATTAATGCCGATTAATGATAAATATCCATTAGTAGATGTAATGGATACATTAGATGAGCATATTCGAACAACATCAAGAAAAGTATATATCGCTTATATTTTATTACCTGGTGTGAATGATTCGATTAACCATGCGAAAGAAATAGTAAATTTATTAAAAGGTCGATATAAAGAGGGACGTTTATATCATGTGAATTTAATCAGATATAACCCAACCGTCAGTTCTCCTTTACGATTTGGAGAAGTTGATGAAGGTCATGTTGAGACTTTTTATAAAAAATTAAAATCCTCCGGTATTAATGTGACCATTAGAAGTCAATTTGGCATTGATATTGATGCTGCTTGTGGTCAATTGTATGGTAATTATCAAAAGAGCAATAAACAGTAATTTGAAATGAAGATGATACAGAATTGTATTTCATAAAAAAATTTGGTAAAATAAAAATACAAATTATGAGAGGACTGATGAATGGACGATGATTAACTAAACTATATTTTTATTTGAAATGAACAACTTCAAACTTCAAATTACAAAATATAGGATTAGTCTGTCCATTTTTATAAATCAGTTTACGTTTTATTTGTCATGGTTCCAATGACGAAAAAGAACACTTATTTAATATAAGTGAAAGACTAATCCTTCCAAATACTAATTGGGAGGATTTTTTATGCTCTCATAAACATTAACCTCTTTCAGTAAAACATCCGCTGAAAGAAGTTAAAGCCCTCGGACGTAATTATGCCGAGGCATAATTGATTTAAAAAAGGGGAGAGGGAAATGAGCGATTCAGATACAATTGTTACGCATGTAATGCTCCGTACAAGTCGTTAATATCCATCAAACTTATGCGGAGAAATTTAGAATGGATGGATATGCCGACTTTGTATAAAAAGTAAAAAGTGTTGAATACAAAGGAGGAATTATCATGTCAATGATACAAGTTCAAAATTTAACTTTTTCTTATCCAAGCAGCTTTGACAATATTTTTGAAAATGTAAGCTTTCAAATAGATACGGATTGGAAACTTGGATTTATCGGTAGAAATGGACGAGGAAAAACAACATTCTTTAATTTATTATTAGGGAATTATGAGTATAGTGGGAAAATCAATTCTTCGGTCGAATTTAATTATTTCCCTTATCCAGTTTCGGATAAAAGCAAGTATACGCATGAGATCATGGAAGAAATTTGCCCCCAAGCAGAGGATTGGGAAATTCTTCGTGAAATATCCTATTTAGACGTTGATGCCGAGGTCATGTATCGACCTTTTCATACATTATCAAATGGAGAACAGACAAAGGTGTTGCTTGCTGCACTTTTTTTAACGGAGGGTCAATTTTTATTAATTGATGAGCCAACCAACCATCTAGATACGGAAGCGCGAAAGATGGTTTCTGAATATTTAAGGAAGAAAAAAGGATTTATTTTAATTTCACATGACCGAAACTTTTTAGATGGCTGTGTTGATCATATTTTATCTATAAATAGGGCAAATATTGAAGTTCAAAGTGGTAACTATTCTTCTTGGAAGCTGAACTTTGATCGACAGCAGGAACACGAAGAGGCAACTAATGAGCGTCTACAAAAAGACATAGGGCGATTAAAACAGTCTTCAAAGCGTACATCCGGTTGGTCTAATCAAGTGGAAGCTTCCAAAAATGGGACAACGAATTCAGGCTCAAAGTTAGATAAAGGTTTTGTAGGGCATAAAGCAGCGAAGATGATGAAGAGAGCAAAAAACCTTGAATCAAGGCAACAAAAAGCTATTGAGGAAAAGTCAAAACTGCTAAAAAATGTGGAAAAAACCGAGTCATTAAAATTAGAATCATTGGCGTTTCATTCAAATGAATTGATTGTTTTGGCTGACGTGTCTGTTCAGTACGATAACCAAATAGTGAATAAGCCCATTAGCTTTAAACTTGAACAAGGTGACCGAATTGTGCTTGATGGAAAAAATGGAAGCGGAAAAAGTAGTATCCTCAAACTTATTCATGGAGATCCGATACAGCATACTGGCTCGATGTATGCAGGTTCTGGCCTCATTATTTCCTATGTCCAACAAGATACTTCTCATTTGAAGGGAATGTTATCGGACTTTATTGAAGAGCATGGGATTGATGAAACGTTATTTAAATCCATCCTACGTAAGATGGACTTTGATCGAATTCAATTTGAGAAAGATATTTCTCATTATTCAGGTGGACAAAAGAAAAAGCTGCTTATCGCCAAAAGTTTATGTGAAAAAGCGCATATCTATATTTGGGATGAACCGTTGAATTTTATTGATATTTATTCACGCATGCAGATTGAAGAGCTGATTCAAAAATTTAATCCGACAATGGTGTTTGTTGAGCATGATCAAGCATTTCAACAAACAGTTGCAACAAAAACGATAACGCTGTAAAAGATAATATGAAAGCTAAAACCTTCTAAAGAAGAATCCATTTTGATCAATCTTTTCAAAATGGATTCTTTTATTTATTGCCAACTATCGGTTACCCCTTTCATTGATAAGAAAGGGTTTGTGTATATATATGCAATTACACGTAATAGTTTATGGACATCGAAGTAAAGATTAAAACGAAGTAACGGCATAAAATTATCACATCAATAACTATGAATATTAATAACATACAGACCTTTTCCAAATCATACGATTCTTTTTAAGTTTTTTTGTAATATTTTGTTATCAACGCGTCTATCGTATTAATAATCGTGCGCGTGTGATACAAGATACGAAATATTCTTATACACTTTTACCTATTTCGATGGTTTATATTGCCATATAGGTCTTTAGACAGTTGAGTCATTTCCGTCTTTCCTATAATATGTAATAGTAATTGAAAGTGATAATCATTATCAATTGTTTTTGGCAACACATTTGTTTCTATTCACTTCTTATCATCAGTCTTTCTAATTAGGGAGACTAATTTTTTTATCAATGAGTGATAATCATTATCATTTGGTAAGGAGAAGGCTTTGTGAAAGGATGATTAATTACATGCAACAGATAGCTAAACAGATTGCAGAAAATGCAACGTTTCAGGCGTTTATGAATTGTTATATACGAGAGGTGAGTAGCGGACATTGGGTCAGAAAGGAGGAGTGGATAAAAGAACAGCGACTATCTATCTTGATTACAGAGGCACATATGTTAGAGATTGAGTTGCCGATCCAAAACACACGTTTTGCATTTGGCATGGAATACAAATCTCTTGTTGGAAGACATTTATTTGGTGTTTCGTTGAAGTATTGTGCGAAACAAAAACAATGGCTTGTTGAAGATAAATTAACGATACTCATCACACTCATTCAGGAACTACATTTTATGGCTAAGGCGGATGGATGTCTTGGACTTTCTTCTCATTTTGATGAACTCATTCTTCGCATAATAGAGAGCTATCAAACGATGGCAAATTATATTGAAAAGAGTTTGGAAGGTAAGAAACAAAATGGAGGTAACTGTACGTTTATTGAAGCTGAGCAGTCTCTCTTACTTGGACATTGGCTTCATCCGACACCAAAAAGCAGACAAGGGATGGCAGATTGGCAACAAACGAGTTTTGCTCCAGAGTTACAAGGTTCTTTCCAACTTCACTATTTTCGTGTCGACCGTAAAATTGTGAAAGAGTCTTCTGTATTAGAAAAAAGTGCAAGTGAACTCATTACTCAGTCTTTAACAAAATCACAACCTGATTTTGTTAGGTCAGAGAAGCAATGCCTCATTCCGATGCACCCGCTTCAAGCACAGTGGCTTTTGCAGCAACAGTATGTAAATGAAGCGATTGCTGAAGGATTGATAAAATACGAAGGTGCGCTTGGGGCATTTTATACAGCAACCTCTTCAATTAGAACGGTATATAGCTCAAATGAAGAAATGATGTATAAGTTTTCAATTCCTGTAAAAATAACGAATTCATTGAGAGTAAATAGAACGCATGAACTAAAAGCTGGAATTGTTATGGCTCGGTTAATGAATAAGATTGATTTCTTACAGAACCATCCATCTTTCCGGATGATTGATGACCCAGCCTATATGACTGTAGAGTTCCCAAATCAGGCGGAGTCAGGGTTTGAGGTTATTTTTCGCTCAAACGTATTTCCTAAAGGACATGATGAAGGAATATGCATGATCGCTACTCTTGTGCAGGAGCCCTTGCCAAATGAACAATCAAAACTGTGTCAACTCATTACGAAAATCTCTCAATCAGAATTCCGCTCTTTAGAGAGTGTAAGTTTAGATTGGTTTAAAGTCTATTGGAAATGTTCAATTGAATCATTATTAAGATTATACGATGAGCATGGGATAGCTCTCGAAGCACACCAGCAAAATAGTCTGTTAAACATTTCTTCTGGTTATCCAACTACTTATTATTATCGTGATAACCAAGGTTATTACTTATCAAAAACATATAAAGAAGTACTTCTTTCAATAGAGCCTTCTTTGCATGAAACAGCTGAGCTATTTTACGAAGATGCCCTTATTCATGATAGATTTACATATTATTTGTTTATGAATCAACTGTTTCCCATTATTTCCCGGTTTGGAGCAGATCAGCTAATCGATGAAAAAATTCTTTTGAAGTGGTCTATCGATCAATTGCACTTATTAGAAAAAGAATTTACAGGTTTCGGGAAGGCATTTGTTCGTAACATTTTAAAACAAGAAGAGCTTGCGTTCAAAGCAAATTTATTAACAAGGTTTCATGATGTAGATGAACTAGAAGCCGAACTTGAACAAGCGGTATACACGAAAATTCCAAATCCGTTTGTTCTTCAGCATGAGGAGGCAGAATATGCAGCAACTACAGCCTTTAGCTTCTAAACAAGGAGTACTACGTGTAAGGCGGCAACTTGTAGAGGCAATGATTTTTGAAGGACTAATCAAGTATGAAGAAACATTTCTAGATAAATGGACTTCAATTTTTACTCTTGTCGGACAGAAGTGCACCTATCGTTGTGAAGGGAGAAGAATGGCATTTGATCGCATCCGTATAAAGGGGGATAGTATTTTTCTAGTAGGAAAAGATGAAACGTTACTAGAAGCAACACTTGAGGATCTAGTAGATGAATTACTTTCGACTCGTAAAGACAAAGTTCGGTTACTGAAAGAACTTCATTTGACGAGTAAGCTATGTGAATGGAATGATCATCATCTCCAAATGCCGATGTCGAGAAGAAATTCGAGCTATGAGGAAATAGAATCAGAAATCATTGAAGGACATCCATATCATCCTTGTTTTAAATCAAGAACCGGTTTTACGATCGACGACCATAAAAACTATGGCCCTGAGGCAAAGCAATCTTTTACCCTTCAATGGGTTGCAGTGAGAAGATGCTACGTACGAATTTCTGTTCTTGAAGAGGAAGAGAACTTTTGGAAAAGAGAGCTAGGGCATTTGCTGTGGGGAGACCTTCTTGCAACGCTTGCGGTATTCGATGGAACATTTGAAGAATATACGTTTTTACCTGTTCATCCTTGGCAATGGCATAACATGAAACATGAACTAGCTAGATTAATGGAGCAAAAAGATCTAATACCTCTAAATGTGAAAGGAGATTACTATAGGGCAACTCAATCAGTTCGAACATTATGGAATTTTTCAAATCCAAAAAAGGCGCAATTAAAATGCTCGATGAATATGGTGAATACCTCTTCATTACGAAAGTTGCATTCTCATGCTGTTTGTGCCGCTCCTCAAATTTCAGCATGGCTTAAACGGGTGATTCAATTAGACGACTATTTACAAAAGGAAGCGTCTCTTATTGTATTGGAAGAATATGCAGGGATTATTTTTGAACCGAATCCCAAAAAACATAGCAGCAAACTAGAAGGTCAGCTTGGCTCAATATGGCGAGAAAGTGTGCGCACGTATATGAAGGATGAAGAGGAAGCGGTACCGTTTACGGTACTAATGATGATGGAGTTAGATGGGCGTCCATATATTGATGATTGGCTTTGCCGATATGGAACGGAGGAGTGGGTAAAACGCTTGATTGAAGTGAGTGTTATTCCGGTGTGGCACTTGCTTGTCGCTCACGGTATTGCTGTTGAGGCACATGCGCAAAATATGATTTTATTACATCAAAATGGGTGGCCAACTCGAGTTGTACTGAGGGATTTCCACGACAGTATTGAATATATGGAAGAATTCATTGCAGACAGTAGCCTCATTCCAGACTTTGAAACGATACACGAACGTTTTCAAGATGCACCTGTCGATCATTATTATTGGATGTCTTCTGTAGAGGCTTTACGAGAGTTAGCTATGGATACACTATTCGTGTTTCATTTAAGTGAACTATCTTATTTGCTAGAAGAGCAGTATGGATTTGCAGAAACATGTTTTTGGAGTCAAGTTAAGAACGGACTTCAGAAGCACTTTGAACGCTTCCCATCATTATGCTCAAGAAATGAACAGCTTCAGCATACTAACACACATATTTATGTTGAATCTTTGCTAACAAAGAAAGTTCAAAATCAAGAAGAAGGTATTTTTCGACATATCGTCAACAATACGTTGGCGCAAGCGGATGAAAAGGGGAAATGATGATGTTTTATGTCAATGATCAATTTTATACAGTAGAAGATATCGAGAAGCAATTTGAGCTATATGAAAGCTTACCTCATCTAAGGGAGTGTAATAATCGCAGACTAGCTATTTGTATGGATGATACTTTCCAATATATAGCTCTTTGTTTATACATTCGCGGAAAAGGTGGATCAGTTGTCCCAATCCATCCAGCGACGCCAAAAGAGGGATCTGTACGGCTTGCTTCTTCAGCAGGTAGTCATCTTTTGTTGTTTCAATCAATCGATTCTTTCATCGAACTATCAAATCATTCCAATAACCAAGAAGGAGTATTAGTTCAAATGAGCTCAGGTACAACAGGAGCTCCAAAATGTATTGAACGAACGTGGAGTTCAGTGGAAGAAGAGATTGAAAGTTATGTGAAGACGTTACCTGTCGATTCCTTGACAAATTCTGTTGTTGCTTGTCCGGTTACTCATTCTTATGGATTCATCTGTGGTGTCTTAGCTTGCATAAGAAGGGGAGCAAAGCCGGTTATTATTACGAATAGTAATCCTAAATATATGTTGAAAAAGCTAAAAGAATATCCTAAGCACATACTTTATGGGGCTCCAACGTTACTTTATACATTAAGTAAATTATTACCTATTGATCAACAATTTGATCGTGTGATGACGTCAGGAACTGTGATGCCGCATAGCTGGTTGACATCATTAAGAGAGAAATCACGCCAAGTACTACAGCAGTATGGATGCTCTGAATCGGGGTGTGTTGCAATTCACCCTAATGTGGAAGATCCGAAAGAAATGGGTTACCCCCTTCCTCATGTGAAGGTGACAGCTGGTAACAAACAAACACCGAGCGAAATTATCATTGAATCGTCTACACAAACAATTTATACGAAAGATCTTGGCTATATAGAAGATAATGTTCTATCTTTTCTTGCAAGAATAGATGACACGATTAATGTAGCAGGCTTGAATGTGTATCCGCAAGAAGTTGAAGCTGTATTAATGGGTGAGCCAAGAATAGTCGAAGCTGTCGTATATAAGAAACAAGACAACTTATCAGGAGAGCGAGTATGCGCACTATATGTGTCTAGTGAACCAATCGATAATATGGAACTTAGAGAATGGTGCCGGAAATATCTCGCACCACATCAAATTCCGGTGGAGTTTGTATTTGTTCATGAAATTGAAAAGCTGCCTAATGGAAAAGTAAGTAGAAAAAAACTTGGAGGCATACCAGTATGACGCGTCAACAATTGATTAAGAGCATCTATGAAATTATGGAAAATTCATTAAAGTTGCAGACACTGTCCTCTTTTAATGAAGATGCCCGATTAAATGAGGATTTGTATATGGATTCAATTATGGTCCTTCAACTGATTCTTCATATAGAGTTGGATCTTGGTATTCCCATTCCCGATGAGGTTCTCGTTCCGAAAGATTTCAAAACAGTAGGAACACTAGCAAGCTTTTTAGAAAAACAGCAAAAGGTAGAATAATCGGAGGCTAAAAATGATAAAAGTTCATTGTTTTGTAAGCTGTGTTTGTGAGGTTATTAAGAAAACGAAAGGCGTCGATCATAGGCCCTACTATTTTGGGGTATGGGACGCAGATTTTGATGTGCTCGAAAACGGAGTGCTAACATACCACTCTGATCAAATTGATCATCACTTCTTTCAAACATGGTATGAAATGCTCTATGGAATCAAGTTATACAAATGGTATGACGAAAAGCAATCAAAACAAGAAAATACGAACAAACTGCTAATGTTATTAGAGAATAAATCTCCAAATCAACATGTGATGGTGATGCTGGATTTATCGATGCTTCCCGAGCGAGAGAATAAATTTCATCAACGTCCATTCCCTCATTATGTGATGCTAGAATCGACAGAAAATGAAGAAGAATGGTTTATGTATGACCCTGATTTTCGCTGGGAAGGGATTTTACCGAAGGAGAGGATTTTAGCTGCAATTCAAGAGCCAACTGTCGAAGGTGGCTATTACTTTGATGCAAAGACGATTATTGCGCCAACTACAGAGACGGTTGAAGCCTATTTTAATACATGTATAAAGCTTCATTGTAATCCGTTGACAGATGCAATTACTGAAATTATTAAAGAGTATATTGCAGGACAAGAAATTATGTCAAAGCTTCCGACTGCTTTAAAACAATTGCCGGTTATAGCGATTAGAAAGTATGCATATGAGCATGCGTTTGCATTTTTTTGGGAAGCACTAGGCCGCGATGAGGAAGGCTTTGACAAATGGTGTGATGATATTGAGCGTCTAGTGAATGGTTATACAACGATTCAGTATCGAGCGATGAAACTGGCGATGACGCAAGATTTATTATTAGCGAAAGATATTTTTGTGAAGTTAGAAGAACAAAATCTCCTTGAGTTCAAGATAAAGCATGGATTACAAGAATGTTTTGAAGCATGGTTAACATTACAGCACAAGAAAGAGGTTATAATATGAAACTATCTATCTGTACAATCTCGTTTCGGCACCATCTCTACTCGATTGACCAATTAGCCCAATTTGCAAAAACGCAAGGTTTTCAAGGAATCGAGCTCTGGGGTGTTCATGCAAAGAACTTGGCAGATGAACTTCATTATGGAGCAGATTGGCTAAGCTCCTACGGTTTGGAAACGAGCATGCTTAGTGATTATTTGCCATTAGAAGCACCAGTATCTGTGATGATGGCTGAAACTGAGAGGTTATCTTCACTTGCAAGGCGCTGGGGAACAAATAAGATTCGTACATTTGTAGGAAAGAAGGGCAGCTCAGACACGAGTACAAAAGAAAGGGAAGAACTTATTTTCAGACTTAGAATGCTTTGTGATTATCTTGAGTCAAGAGGGCAATATTTGCTTGTTGAAACTCATCCGAATACGTTGACAGATAATCTACCTTCAACAATGCAGTTACTCGAAGAAACGAATCACTCAAGCCTACGAGTGAACTTTGACGTTTTACATATATGGGAATCAGGGACGGACCCTATTGTCGCCATGAAGCAACTTCGTCCTTATATCTCACATTATCACTTTAAAAATATTGCCTCACGTGCCCAACTTGATGTTTTTGCTCCAAACAATGTTTATGCTGCAGCAGGGTCTAGAGAAGGGATGGTTCCGTTGTTTGAAGGTGCAGTTGATTATGGTGAATTCCTAGCAGAAGTAGACATGGAGGTAGATGCGTCATTGGAATGGTTTGGGGCCAATGTGAAGAGCGTATTAGCAAAAGATGTTCAGGGGGTTAAGAAGTCTTTGCAGTTGGTGCAAATATAATGAAAGCCTGATTACACCCGGCTTTGACGATGGGCCATATTGCTGCATTAGCTTGCCTTGAGATAAATATTGAAATAGGGATTTGGGCTAAAAGTTTAATAATAGGTTTTGAGTAAACAGAGTATCCCAAGGAAAAGCTGTGATTGTCTTTTCCTTGGTTTTTTGTATACGTTAATGGCACGTAGAGCAACAGTTAAGAAGAGCTTATTAATGAAACTGGAGTGGGGAAGCGATTAACAATTACGCGAAATTGAAAAAGCTTAAATCATTTTTTTCAGAACCGAGTACAAAAATTCAGCATCTTTTCCGACTCCACAAATAAGTGCCGATCCTCTTTGATGTTGCCACGGTAGTCCAATATAATATAACCCTTGAATTGGACTCAAACCTCTTTTATGAAGAGGAAAACCATTTGTATCTAAAACTCCCTCTATATCGATCCATTTGTAGTCAGGAACAAATCCTGTTGACCAAATAATATTTTGTACGTTTGTTTTACTATGATCATTAAATATTATTTCTCTGTCTTGTGTCTTTATTACTCTCGGTTTAATATGTATTCTCTCTTTACGGATAAGATATTTTAACTCAAGGCCAAAAATTGGGTCACTTTGTTTTCGAAACCATAATCCGCGCCTTGTATCCGTTCCTGCAAATAAGAGACCAATCTTTTCTAACCAATAAAAAATGCTTTTGCCTAAAATATTAAGTGGTAAAAATTTGAAAGGATGGCTAATGGCGATGGTTACTTTACGATTTTCAGCAAGTTCTGTCGCAATTTGCGTACCAGAATTTCCTCCTCCAATGACAAGAACTGGACCATCTGGAATCATCTCAGGTGATTGGTATTGGGAAGAATGAATTTGAAACACCTCTTGTGAAAGACTTTGGGAAATTGAAGGAATGAACGGTTTCTGAAAAGCGCCAGATGCGATGATAACATGTTTAGAATGAAATATTCCCTTATCAGTAGTGAATTCAAATGTACTTTTTATTTTTTGTACTTTAAGTACAGTCGTCTCCGTTTTCACCGGTAACAAAAAACGTTTAGCATATGATTCAAGATAATCCGCGATTTCATCTTTTGTAGGCAATGCGTTTTTATCTCCTTCTAATTTCATCCCTGGCAGTGAACTATATGATTTAGATGTAAATAAAATCAAGGAATCATACCTATTTCTCCATGTATCCCCAATTCTTTTTTCTCCATCGAATATGACAAAATTATAGCCTCCTTGTTGCAAATAATACCCCATACTCAATCCTGCTTGTCCAGCACCAATCACAATAATATCTAACATTTCTTAATCCCGATTTCTATTTTAAATTAATATATGTTCATCTGTTCATATACTCATATATTAATGTCATTATAACAACTCTTTCTCACACGTCAAGTAGTGTTCATCATATGGTCAGAGTTTTTTAAATATTTTAAAAATATAGTAACAAAGCTTAGATACTCAACTTATTTTGAGCCTGAGCTTTTTTAATTGATCCTGGAACTGTATAAAAACTGAGGTTCTGTGGACACTCATATGCATTCTTTAGTAGTTATAGGTACTTATTAGTGCCCATATTACTTTAAAGTGCGTACTTTTTTTAATGTTTAGGTGTTGCATAATCAGTTTTGCCAGGTAGAGAAATGACACTTGTTGATTCCAGTCATTGAACACACTTGCACCAATTTTTAATACTAACCTTAGGAGGGTTTTATAAATGCGAGATTTACTGCAAGGAAAACAACTAGGTTTTGGTACAGCACCGTTAGGTAATATGTATCGTAATATTCCAGAAGAAGAAGCATTAGCAACTGTAGATGCAGCATGGGAAAGTGGAGTCCGTTATTTTGACACAGCTCCACTTTATGGATCAGGCTTATCAGAGATTCGTCTTGGTGAAGCCCTATCGAAAAGAAATCGTGATGATTACTTTTTAAGTACAAAAGTAGGTCGAATTATTTCAGATGAACTAGAAGATCCGTCTGCACGTGATTTTGGAGAAAAGGGTGGAATATTCGAGTTTGGTCGTAAAAATAAAATTATCCCTGACTATAGCGCCGATGCAACCCTTCGCTCTATCGAGGATAGTTTAAAACGTTTACAAACGGATTGTCTGGATTTTGTTTTTGTTCATGATCCAGCCCAGGATTTTTATGGTGATGAGTGGCTGGCACAATTTGAAATAGCTCGAACAGGAGCGTTCCGTACGCTTACACAATTACGTGAAGAAGGAGTAATTAAGGGGTGGGGACTCGGAGTAAACCGCGTAGAACCAATTGAACTTATGCTGGACTTAGAAGAAGCAAAGCCGGATGTATCCTTGTTAGCTGGTCGTTATTCATTACTAGACCATGAACGAGCGTTACAACGTCTAATGCCTGCAGCTAAAAAACACAATATGGATATTGTCGTTGGTGGTCCTTATAGCTCAGGTGTTCTTGCGGGAGGAGCTCACTTCGAATATCAAAAAGCATCACCAGAAATTATGGCAAAAGTGGAGAAAATCAAAAATATTGCAGATCGTCATCAAATTAGCGTAAAGGCGGCAAGGTTACAATTTTCACTAGCGAATCCAGCGGTTGCTGCTGTCGTTCCTGGTGCGACTAAACCAGAGCGAATTGCAGAAGACCAAGCTGCATTGAAAACAGTCATTCCAGCAGCATTCTGGGAAGAAATGATCAAACAAAAATTGATTGCACCGAATGCACCACTGCCAATCGACGTTAAATAAAAAGGAGAATAATCAAAATGGCAAATACTATTACATCTATTAAAATTCCAGCTTCACCTGACCAAGTATGGCAGCTAATCGGAGGCTTTGACTCCCTTCCAGACTGGTTACCTTATATTCCTAGCAGTAAAATAAGCGAGGGTGGACGTGTACGTAGTCTAGCTAATCCTGATGGTGATACGATTGTAGAGCGTTTAGAAGTATTCAATCATAAGGAACGCTACTACACGTATTCAATTATGAAAGCACCGTTTCCGGTTACTGATTATTTATCTACAATCCACGTTAAAGCGGATACTGATGGTAAATCAACGTTGGTAGAGTGGTCTGGAAGTTTTACGCCTGTAGGTGTTAGTGACCAAGAAGCTATAGATCTATTCCATGGCATCTATAAAGATTGCTTAGAAGCATTACAAAATATATATTGAGTATTTATGTAAATCTGAAGATTTACAGCAGCCAAGAGCTTTTTCAAAAAAGCCTTGGCTGTTCATATTAGTACGTACTGTTATTTACCTTCATCTCAATCATAATTAGCTAATTCTAAATGGATTGATTATCAAGGTAGCTTTTAACTTATTTATAGGAGATGTTTATATGGTTGAAGAATTTTTTATAAAAATATACTTAAAAATCTCTTTTCAGACCCTGTTCAAATAACACTTTGGAATGGAGAGACCGTACGATATGGTGAAGGAAAACCTCTATTTCATATAACATTTCATAAGCCTCTATCAAAAAAAGAGATTGCGAAGGACCCTTCTATAGCATTCGGTGAAGCATATATGAATGGAAATCTTGAAATACAAGGAGACCTTGAAAAAGCAATTCAATCTATTTATAAAAAGCAGGATAGCTTTTTAGGTAATAGTAAATTGCAATATTTCAAAAGTAAATGGAATTTCTCAAAACAAAAAAATAAAGAAGATATTGCTCACCATTATGATATCGGGAACGATTTCTATAAACTGTGGCTCGATGAAACAATGACATATTCTTGTGCATATTTTCTAAGTGATAATGATTCTCTAAAAAAAGCTCAACATAATAAAGCAAATCATATTTTAAAGAAGTTAAATCTTCAGAAAGGTGATACTTTATTGGACATTGGTTGCGGATGGGGTAAACTGATCACGGCTGCGGCAAAGCAATATGGCGTTAAAGCTATGGGCGTAACATTAAGTGAGGAGCAATATACAAAGACTTCTGAGCGAATTAAGCAAGAGGGACTTACTGAGTTAGTTGAAGTATCTTTACTTGATTATCGTGATATTCAAGATCGTAAGTTTGATAAAATTGTTAGCGTAGGCATGATTGAACATGTAGGAAAAGACCACATTACGGAATACTTCGAAACAGTTAATAAATTATTAAATAACGGCGGGGTATCTCTGCTTCATTGTATTACTTCTCCAACGAATGGTGCTACCAATGGCTGGATTGATAAATATATATTCCCCGGTGGATATGTTCCCGCTGTCAACGAATTAATCACCAATATGACAAACCAACAATTTTATATTGTTGATGTGGAAAGCTTACGCAGACATTACGGTAAAACCCTACAACATTGGGCTCAAAATTTTGAAAATGCATTAGAGGAAATTCGTCAGACTAAAGATGAAAGATTCATTCGTATGTGGCGCTTATATTTAAATGCCTGTGCGGCATCATTCTTTACGGGGAATATTGATTTACATCAATTTGTATTTACAAAAGGCATTAATGATTCAATTCCTATGACGCGTTCTTATATGTATGAATAAGAGAAGAATATGGCTTAACAAGGAGAGGGAAAATAATGAACGAAATTATAATTAATGTAGTTTTAAAAGCTAAATCAGGGAAATGTTGGTCGCTTACCTCTAATTGGTGTTGGTGATGTACGTACGAAAGAAGATGCTGAAAATACTTTGAAAAATGCTGAATTAGTGGCAGTAGGACGATCTCTTATCATCGATCCTCACTGGACAAGTAAAGTGTTGGAAGGTAAAGAAGACACCATCAGAAGAATTTTAGCTGATCAAGATAGAGTAGAACTTATGATTGGGAATGGTATTGTTGAATTTCTAAATCTCGTGATGCCCGAACGATTCCGCTAAATAAGCACGCTAAAAAGTTGTTTTAAATAGTGAGAGTGCCCTTCAACTAAGATGAAATTTGAAGGGCATTCTACCCTGTTAAGGCTATTCAGTCTTCAGCAATCAAACAGCTATATTTTAAAAATCTTAAGTAATAGTTCTTCAACAATCGGGTGCGTAAATTAAAGATTATTGAGCTGCATAGGCAGCTCTTTTCTTACGATTAGTCAAGTATCTATAATAACTTTCTTAACTCTCTGATATTATTTTGATAAATTGGGCCATGCTGAATAAGCCTAGTGATTTTTCGATTTTTCATAAGGCTTTAGTATGTTAAACTGATGCTACGACTGTACTAGGGAGCCAACCTGTAGTCGTAGTTTTGATTATGTGTGACAAGAAAGAAGATCGTTTTCAATAACTTGTTTACACATGCGACGGAGGCAACCTTATGACATTTGTTATAGGGTTGCGTTTTTAATTTATCGTAGTACTCAACGATGTGATTTCCACCAAATCGTCGCTGTCTAATCATGTTCTGAACGGTTAGATACATTATTTTACGTAGGTGTTTATTGCCGCGTTTATTAATCTTGTCTTTAGCTATAAACTTCCCGGATTGATACCGCCTAATATCAATACCTGTATAGGCATTCAACTGTCTGTTGTTGTCAAACCTCTGAATGTTCCCAATTTCTGCTATGATTCTGACAGCTGAGTTAGCTCCAATAGCCGGAATACTACGTATTATGCTATACTCTTCAAGCCTTTCGGCTATCGACTCCATTTTACTGATACATTGTTCTTTCTGAAGGAGAAGCTCTTGAAACCGTTTAGCATATACACGAACTTGATCACAAACCACATCTGTTGAAGACGCGGCGGGGTAAGATTGCTTTGCGGCTTCTATTAATTCAACAGCTTTTTCCTCTGCTTTGTTTACTGCCATTCGTTTATTTGTGTTTGCGAGTATTCGATTTTTAATGATTGTTTTTGAATGATTCAAGACTAGATCTGGATGAGGGTATAATTGTACTACGTTTAGGAACAGTTCAGACTTGGTCGTGAAGATATTCTCGAGTTCAGGAAATGTTTCCTGGACGACCTTATGCAATCGACTGCGGGTGACGCTCAATTCATCATCCAATTCGCTGTAGTGTCTCGATAATCGTTTTAACTGACGGTAAACATCATTGGAATCTGTTTCAATCCGTCTTTCGTGCGTAAAGTGTGTGAGTGCCAATCGATGTGCATCACTTCGGTCAGTTTTGTGAATCCGTAAGGAATCACATTGGAGTTTTGCTTCCAAGGGATTTAATAGGCAATAACTATAGTTGTTCTCTTGCATGAAACGTTCCAGTGTTCTTGAATAGACTCCTGTAGATTCAAATACGATATGAGGTTGCTCATCATATCCTTCAATTAAGTCATCAATTAACTTTTTAAGGTCCATAAATCCCGGTCGATTGTGCGCAATTTCCTTTTCCAACTGACATTTTTTCAGCGCGTTATAGACAACCATATAACTCTTTCCCATACTAATATCAAAGGCGATGACATGTTTCATGTTCTCCCTCCCTATGTGTTTTGAAGTCTTCACATTAGCCTTATTGATTCCCATTTCTTATACACGATCTCAAAGGATCCAACATACTTAAACCTGATTCAAATAAGGTTGTGAAGTAGGTCAGTTTTTTTTACGGATTCAAGATCCAAAGAGCTGCCCGACCTATTCTTCACCTCTACTATATAAAAAAATAGTAGTACGAACCAATGCCTTGGTCTGCACTACTAATCTTAGTATGTTTTTCTTTATTGAACTAATACGAAGTGGCACGATCGTTCAATTAGAGCAGTCGACGTTTGTGTTTATTTATTTTCATTAAAAGAATTTTAACCCTAATTTAACCCATCGACTTTTTGAGGGATGAAAAAAGCATCTTAACAATTTGGCTAAGATGCTATATAAACCTTGGTATAACAGTATTAGATTAAAAGTCACGTATGTCGTAGTTATTATAGAAAGTTTTAAACTACCACTCCTAAAACTCACAGAATTGAAGTTTTGCTTCCATTAACGGGGGGATGAAAATAAGCTTTACCCGAATGACACATATTACATGTTTAAATGCATTAGCGATAGTTGGTAATAAAGTGATAAATGAAAATTACTTAGTTAAATCATAGCAGCCTGATTCCGCAAAAATTGCACAAATTTTAATGAAGCTAGACGAAATCGATTGGCTTGTGACTAGCGATTGAAAATATTTGAAGGGTGCTTCTGGTACAAATATTTTAGTAAGTGATATTTTAAATTGTTTAAAGTAAAATAGTAGTAATTTATGTTTTTATATAAAAAGCTACTAAAATATTTTAAAGAAGATGTGATGATTAATGGGGAAAATCGCCATTTTGGCAGAGAAACCATCTCAAGCAAGGGCTTATGCAGACGCATTTAAAATTAAACAAAAAGAGAAAGTATTTATTGAATTGGAACCTTGTTCTACTTTTCCTGAGGGTGCAGTAATTACCTGGGCAGTTGGTCATCTTGTTGAATTAAAGGAACCAAAAGAATATCAAAAGGAATGGGAGAAATGGTCGCTTGGTTCATTACCGATCATTCCTCAAAAATTTGAAGATAAAGTTGTCTCTAAAATGTATACACAATTTAATGCCGTAAAAAAAATCTTTAGTGATCCTCAAGTAACAATGATTTATAACTGCTGCGATAGTGAACGTGAGGGTTCAAATATCTTCTACTCACTTTTAAAAATGACGAAAGTAAATAAGCCTGTTAAACGATTATGGATCAATTCATTAGAGGTTGAGGAAATTCGAAAAGGTTTTAACAATATGCAAAGTAATGAGCGTGATCTGCTCATGTACCAAGAAGCAAAAACACGTCAAATTAGCGATTGGTTAGTAGGCATGAATTGTAGTCGCCTATATACACTACTATTACAAAAAAAGGGCTTTAAGGGTAGTATCTCTATCGGTCGTGTGCAATCGCCAACCGTATATTTAATTTATAAAAGACAACAGGAAATCGAACATTTCAAGCCTGAAAAATTTTATGAAATTGAAGGGGTTTTTAAAGCACAAAATGGTGTATATAAAGGGAAGGCAAAGTTAAAAACAAAAGAGCGTGCAGAGGCTGTGCAATTATTACAACAACATGGGGTTGAACCGGTGGATACTGGTCTAATTACGAGTGTAACGAACAAAACGAAGCGTATTGCACCACCCAAACTACATGCGTTATCAACATTACAAGCGGCTGCTAATAGACGTTGGAAATACAGTCCGTCGCATGTGTTGAAACTAACGCAATCACTTTATGAGAAAAAGCTCGTTTCTTACCCACGTACCGATTCACAACTCATTACACATAATGAGTTTGCCTATTTAAATGAATCATTGGCAAAATATCAGCAGCTCGTGGGAAAGTCATTTAATGCGCTAAATCGAGGGAATAACAAACGCTACGTCGACAGTGCAAACGTTGGGGAGCACTATGCTATTATTCCAACGAAAAAAGTGCCGACAGAAAAAGCGCTACAATCAATGAATGCTGATGAACGTAATATTTATTTTGAGATAGTCAATACGACACTCGCTATGTTCCATCAAGATTATGAATACGATGAAAAAACGATTTTAACGAATGTCAAAAATATAGAGTTTAAAACGGTAGGGAAAACAGAACTTGTAAAAGGTTGGAAAGAGTTGTTTTCAAGCGAAAAAGAGGTAAAGGAGCGTGAAGAGTCGTTACCTGTCGTTCTCCAAGGTGAGAAGGTACAAAGTAAGATTTCTATTTTAGAAGGCACGACAACACCTCCTAAGCCTTATACAGAAGGGCAACTCATTACAATGATGAAAACATGCGGTAAATCAGTTGAGGATGAAGAGGAAATCGAGGTGCTGAAATCGATTGAAGGTATTGGCACAGAAGCAACTCGGAGTGGCATTATAGAGACGATTAAAAAGCATGGATTTATTGAAGTGCGAAAAAACATAGTGAGTATTACGCCTAAAGGGGAGCTTTTATGTCGGTCAATTGAAGGGACATTACTTTCAAGCCCATCCATGACTGCAAAATGGGAAATTTACTTAAATAAAATTGGTCGTGGAGAAGGCTCTGCAAAACATTTTATTGAAAGCATAGGCAAGTTTGTTAATCAATTAATAGCCGAGGTTCCTAAACAGCTAGAGTTACTTACAATAGACGCAGAGCAGTTTAAACCAACTGCTGTAAAAGATATTGTGACGTGTCCGACATGTAAAGTAGGAAAAATAGGCTTGCGTAAAAGCTTTTACGGTTGCTCGAATTATAAAAATGGTTGTAAGCAAACGTTCCCAGGAAGGCTATTAGGAAAAAAACTAACTGAAAAGAACATTAATGATTTATGTAAGATTGGTAAAACAGCTTTACTTAAAGGGTTTAAATCAAAAAATGGTAAACAATTTAATGCGTCTCTTCGTTTGGTAGAAGGAAAAATAGAATTTGAGTTTAATGAAAAGTAAAAAAGAAATTTATAGTTCTTGCATGTAATTGTTAATTTCACTTTAAATGCCGTTCAGACGGTTAAAAATAGTGAAGATGTGAAACTCAGCAAAATAACATGTGCGAAGAAGAATACCCAATATGTGGTCATAGCGTGATGGAAGAGCAGAAGGCTTCGGCTGCAGTAATTGGAAAAACGATAAATTTTTAGCGACAATGAAGAAGAAGCCTACCAAAACAATAGTGAAGAAATTGCTGGCAGATGGAACTGTTTTAGTAAATGCCTAACAAGTAAAAGAAGATACTAAATTCGATGCTCATTTAAAATATGAAAAAAATACAGGCAACGAATATTTTGTTAAAAGATGGAATTTGAAAATAAGGATTAAAATTAAGAAAATTATTGCTGAATTAATTCTCTACAATCCTAAATAATTATTTTCCTAAATGAAAGTACCTAAAGATCATCAAAGTAAAAAAAATCCTTTGTTCAAAGTCAAAGAACGGGGTGAAAGGTTTGTTAGTAGATCATATAGACTGCTGTCCTTTGTTGCGGTGTTTTTATGAATATCCCGTTTTACGATCACAATGTGAAACGGGATATTAACTTTTGTGGAATTTCGCAGCTTGTTAGCAAATACAGGTGAATTTCATTTTAATAGTTTTTAAGCTATATTATTAGATTAGGAGGAAATCTATTCCAGATAAAAACCACTTGTTTTTTATGTTTTTGTAAAATAATTGAATTTTTATAAAATTAATGACAAAATGATTTTGGTTGGTAATGATATTTTGAAAGGAGGAAGGGAAGTTTTAATGAATGAATTCAATTTAAACATTGAAGAATTACAAGAAATTCAGGTAAGTATGGAAGAAACAAGTAGTTTTAGATCCAGATCCAAAAATGATATTTGGTAAAAATAGTAGTTTTGTTTCGACTATTGATTGGCATGATAATAGTAACTTTGACTTAATTGATAGTGGACAACAAAACAAACAAAGAAGGGAATCTATATATAAGGAATGGTCTAAATTTAGTTACCAATACTTCCGTTAGTAAGTCCATATGATATTCAAGTTATACATAAACGTATAAAAGGAATAAAGCCAGATCCAAGGGGCGTCTTATGGAATATTCATGAGTTGAAGATTTTAGAAGGATGATCCAATATGTCTACTAATCAGATGAACAATGGAAATAAGTCTAACAGTGAAAGCTCAATTTGGAAAAATCATATATTCATTAAGGTCTATTTATCAACTTTTATCTCTAATTTAGGTGATAAACTAGTAGTGTTTATTTTGCCTTTATGGATTTTGAGTGTAACAGAATCTCCTTTTTTAGTTTCAATTGTAAATGCTGTAATCGTTGCTACAACTGCTTTGTTAACACCGTTTACTGGTACTATGGCAGATCGTTTCTCAAGAAGAGCACTAATGATAAATGCTGATATTTTAAAATTTTTTGTAATGGTCGCACTGGTGGTTTTAGTAAATGAAAATAACTTCTCTTTTTATATTGTGTTAGTTTTATTAATACTTCGTTCGTTTGGCACTTCACTTTCAGCTCCAGCAGCTAATGCTGCAATAGTTACATTTGTTGAAGAAAAACATATAGAAGATGCTGTTGCTCTAAGACAAACTATGAATCAGATTGTGACCACTATGGCACCTTTACTTGGAGGTGTACTAGTTGGAATTATAAGTTATAAAGGTATTTTTTTTATAGATGCTTTAACATTTTTGATATCAATAATGATTTTGGCTTCATTAAAATTCCCAAAAGATATTTCTATAAAGAAAAAAAGGGGATTTTTTGAAGATATGAAAGACGGTATACTCATAATATTAAATAATACTTTATTAAAGATATTATTACTATCAGCTGCCTTAATAAATATTCTAGGAAGTGCATTATTTTTATGTTTACAAGTATTTGTGGTACGAGAGATGGATTTATCTACCCTTTGGTGGGGAATCGTATTTGCATCTTCACCTGTAGGTGTAATAATTGGCTCTTTGTTATCTCGAAAGAGAAAAATAAATAAAGATTTTGTTAGTTCTTCATTTATTTTTGTGTGCATAGTTGGTGTTTTAAATATATTAATGGGATTAACTTATAATCCTTGGTTATTTTCTTTCCTATATTTTTGCTCGGGAATTGCATTTGGAGTTAGTAATGTTTATTTTGGAGTGCTATATAGAAAAATAGTACCTATGGAGAAACAAGGGCGTTTTTTTGGACTATTAAATTCTGTATTACTAATCTCAACACCAATAGGAGTTACCCTTACAGGACTAATTTTAGAACGTGTCACTTCTTCTACACTAATTATCATAATAGGAACTGTGACAAGTTTTATAGCTATTTTTTCGTATATGTTTATAAGAAAAAAAGAGCAATAAATAATACGAATTAAGCTTAATTAAATAGACTAGCAGAGGGAGGCGTAGGAGTGTTCTGCATGCTAGCAACCATAAATTCGTAAAAGGAGTAATGTGATGACTACTATTAGAACAATTGGAAGCTTATGTGTTACGGATAGTGATGGACACATTATTAACCATGCAGATTGGAATAACATCAATTCTATTTTTCTTCCTGTTATAAACGATGTAGTTCATACGTATTCCACCCTTCTTCAAGATAACTTACATAGTGTATACATAAGGGGATCCATTCCAAAAGGAATAGGTATTGAAGGTGTAGCTGACTTAGATACAATAGCGATTACTAAGCAAAAGCTTAATAAACTGCAGTTAAAGCGGATAAAAGAAGGAGAACAGGAATTAACTCAAAAACACAATTGTGTAGATGGTATTGAACTAAGTGTTCACTGCATGGAAGATGTTTTAAATACGTCATCATTTTCTATCATTAGTTTCATACTCCAAACCCATGGCATGTGTGTGTTTGGAGAAAACTTGATCCCTCATTTACCAAAATATAAAGCGAACGAAGCTTTAGCAAATGACCATCTAATTCATTTACAAGTTCAAATTAAAAATGCCTGTGATGATCTTCAAGATAATTCAGATATAGAGGATATTAAAGATTGTTGCAAGTGGATTATGAAAATTATAGTAAGAGCAGGACTTGCACTGGTCATTACCAAAGAACACACATATACAAGGGATTTATATCCTGCTTATAAAATGTTTTCTAAATATTACCCTGAAAAGGAAAGTGATATGAGAAAGGCACTTGAATATGCCATAACCCCCATAATAGATACAAACCAATTGTTATCGTTTATAAATGAATTTGGAACGTGGATGGTTATTGAAGCTGATAAATGGCTAAAATCCTATAACCCTAATAGAGAATTAAATATGAAAATATAAGTACTTCCGAAATCAAATTCTCGTTAGCGATCACAAATGGAATTAGTATTGTTTTTATAGCCTAGTGACGAATTGATTCCACATAAAGCAAAAGGTAATCACAACTCTAATGTGATTACCTTTAATCTTTAAGTATTTAAAATTCCATTTGAGATGGATCATTTTCTACTTATGTTGCTCTACTATTGCGCCTTATTGATTTGACTTTAAATTTTTTCCAATATATTGGACGATCTTGCGAAGTTCAGTAGATGATGGTCGTCCAAATGGACTTGTTTGTTTTTGTTGATATAGTAGTTGTCCATTTTCATCAACTAGAAAATAGGCTGGCTCGCCGTGCGTGCCATGATCCTCATATGGCGCATTTTCTCCATGATAAAAAACATCGTATGCTTGTAATGTTTTTAACTCTTCATCAGCCAAGACGGTAAAAGTAAGGTTATGTTCATCAACCATTTTCTTTAAATTATCCAACTGATCCGTTGAGATTGTAATTAAATGTACATTTTTACTTTCAAAATAACTTTTGTTTTCTTCAAGCTCTTTTAAGTCATGAAGACAAACAGGACACCATGATCCTCTGAAAAAGATAATGAGATGCCAAGTTTTATGCTGGCTTTGATGGGATACAAAAGAGAATTCTTCTTTATTCACTGTTGGAAGTGTGAAATCAGGTACTTTGTCACGCAAATTAAATGTAGGCATACTTATCCTCCTTAAAATTGAAAATCTTATAACCACCTTGTATTATTTCCAATTTTAAATTAGATATGTGAAATGAAAAAACATATACAAAAATTCCGAGGTTCATTGTAGGTAAATCTTCTTCTCTAACAATTTATGTCATTCGATTTTTATTGAAATTTATTTATGCACCCAAGCACAATGTCATTGTTATTTTGACATTATTAAGCATACTTTATTGTTGGATTATTTAAAGACAATATGGCAAACTGAATACGAAGATAAATCTCAACAGGATTCATCGGTACTTAAGGACGTAAGAATCTTTATTATGGAGATGTTCAACTAAAAATACTAATAAATGCGATAGTTTAGCGTTGATATATTGGGGGTAATAGTATTGAGCAAAAGGAGATCAGTTGGATTAGAATTGCGTACATTGTCGCTTTTAATGAGAAGACAATTGGATCAAATCACAACTGCTGCGCTAACAGAAAAAGATAACCTGACTGCCATGCATGGTTGGACAATTAGTTATCTTTGCAAAAACCAAGATAAAGATGTGTTTCAAAAGGATTTTGAAAGTGCATTTTCTATTCGTAAATCAACAGCATCTAGAATACTTAAATCCATGGAAAGTAATGGGTTGATTACAAGGCAATCTGTTTCCTACGATTCAAGGCTCAAAAAAATTGTCTTAACAGACGATGCGTTAAAACTACATGAAGATATTAAGACTCGTAGAGAAATCCTTGAACAAACATTACTATCAGGTATTCCGGAAGAGAAACTGGATGTTTTTTTTGAAGTGATGGATGCCATGAAAGAAAATATCGGACCTTGAAGAAGATGCTATTTTGAAGTTTTATATGACCATATAGTTAGCGTGCTAACTAAAATGAGGGGGGGACTGCGAATATGTTGAAAATATTTAAATACTTAAAACCGAAAGAATGGGCCCTTATTGTTGCTAGTGTTGTGTTCATTGTAGGGCAAGTTTATTTGGATTTGAAGTTGCCGGATTATATGGCTAAAATTACGACTCTTGTACAAACAGATGGCAGTAAAACGAGCGAGATATGGACAGCTGGAGGGAAAATGCTTTTATGTGCTCTTGGCAGTATGATATTGGCAGTCATTGTTGGCTATTTTGCGGCAAAGGTAGCAACATCTTTGTCAAAGGAATTACGAAAAGGTGTATTTGATAAAACGTTATCTTTCTCTATGGAAGAGATTAATGGTTTTTCAATCGCAAGTCTAATCACTCGTTCTACTAATGATATAACGCAAATACAGCAAACGGTTGCGATGGGTCTTCAAGTTATGATTAAAGCGCCAATCCTTGCAGTATGGGCTATTTTAAAGATTACCGGGAAAAGCTGGGAGTGGTCAGTGGCAACAGGAGTAGCTGTCATTGTTTTACTTATTTTGATAGGCAACCTGATCATCTTTGTGCTACCGAAATTTAAAGTCGTTCAAAAAATGACAGATCATCTGAACCGCGTAACAAGAGAAGGTTTAACTGGTATTCGTGTTGTTCATGCTTATAACGCACAACAATATCAGGAAGAGAAATTTGAAAAAGTAAATAAGGATTTAACGGATACAAATCTTTTCGTGAACCGACTTATGGCCCTTATGCAGCCGGGGATGGGTCTGATAATGTCAGGTTTAACTCTTTCAATCTACTGGATTGGTGCACATTTAATAAATAATGCTGGGGGTATGGATCGAATCGGTTTGTTCAGTGATATGGTCGTATTTTCTTCCTATGCAATGCAAGTAGTTATGGCATTTATGATGTTATCCATGACGTTCATTTTGCTGCCGAGAGCAGCGGTATCTGCAGCGCGTATTAATGAAGTGCTAAATACACCTCAAACAATAATCGATGGAGAAAAGCAATCGTCACCAAAGGGAATCGAAGGTGAAATTGAACTGCGTAATGTAAGCTTTAAATATCCGAATGCAGAGGACTATGTTTTAGAAAATATTAGCTTTACAGCACATAAAGGCGAAACTGTCGCTTTTATCGGTTCTACTGGTAGCGGTAAAAGTACGCTAATTAATTTACTCCCAAGATTTTACGATGCGACTGAGGGTGAAGTATTAGTCGACGGTATTAATGTGAAAGAATATTCACAAGAAGCTCTTCATAATAAGATTGGGTACGTTTCTCAAAAAGTCGTACTATTTTCAGGTACAGTAAAATCTAATGTTGTCTACGGTGGTAATGGCCAGACCCCATCAACAGATGAGGAAATCAAAAAAGCTGTGGAAATTGCTCAAGGGAAAGAATTTGTGGAGAACATGGAGGACCAATATGATGCAGCTATCGCTCAAGGTGGTACAAATCTTTCAGGAGGACAGAAACAACGTCTTTCTATTGCAAGAGCCGTGAATCGAAATCCAGAAATCTTTATTTTTGATGATTCATTTTCCGCTCTAGATTATAAAACAGACCGTCAACTTCGTTCTACGTTGAAAAAAGAAACAGAAGGTGTAACGACTTTGATTGTGGCACAGCGAATTGGAACGATTAAAGATGCTGATAAAATCATTGTTCTTGATGAAGGTAAAATCGTTGGTATGGGGAAACATAGTGAATTATTGAAAACTTGTAAAACTTATCAGGAAATCGCTTATTCTCAGCTATCGAAGGAGGAGTTGGACAATGAGTAATAAACAAACAAATAAGCCCCGAAAAGGTCCTGGTGCTCCTGGGGAAAAGCCAAAAAATTTTAAAAAGCCTTGGGTGAAGTTGATTGCCTATTGTAAACCTTATTTACCAGCGATGATCTTTGCACTTGTATTAGCAACTGTAGGAACAATTTTCACGATCATAGGACCTAATATGCTTAGTGATATTACCGATTTGATAACGGAAGGCATTACAGGCGAGATTGATATTACGGCTATTGGAAAAATAGGTCTGTTCCTTGCTATATTGTATGGATTGAGTTTTATTTTAAATTATTTGCAGGCGTTTATTATGGCTACGATTACGCAGCGAGTTTCTAAAAAGTTACGGACAGATATATCGAACAAAATTGATAGATTACCATTGAAATATTTTGATTCTACAACCTATGGTGATGTATTAAGTCGTGTCACGAATGATGTGGATATGATCGGACAGTCTCTAAATCAAAGTATTGGTTCGTTAGTGACAGCGGTCGTTATGTTTTTTGGATCGTTGATAATGATGTTCTCTATTAATGTGACGATGACACTTTCTGCAATTGCTGCAACTTTCGTTGGATTTGTATGTATGACCTTTATTATTTCCAAATCGCGAAAATACTTCATACGCCAGCAGCAAGACCTTGGTAGAATAAACGGCCATATTGAAGAAATCTATTCAGGGCATGATGTCATGAAGGTGTATAACGGTGAAAAAGCAGCGAAGAAAGAATTTAATGAAATTAATGAAAGTCTTTTTAATAGCGCTTGGCGCGCGCAGTTTATGTCCGGCATGATGATGCCTCTCATGATCTTTATTGGAAATTTAGGTTATGTTGTTGTTTGTGTCGTAGGGGCTGCACTTACAGTGAAAGGTTCCATTACTTTTGGTGTGATCGTTTCATTTATGGTGTATATCCGCTTATTTACGCAGCCATTGTCACAGTTAGCACAGGCAGCTACAAGCTTGCAGTCAACTGCCGCAGCAAGTGAACGTGTATTTGAGTTCTTACAAGAAGAGGAACTTGAAGACGAAAGTGATAAGAAAGCCACTTTAGAAGCCAAAGATGTTACAGGGAATGTAGAATTTAAAAACGTTAAGTTTGGCTATACGAAAGAAAAACTAATTATTAAAGATTTCTCTGCGCAAATAAAAGCAGGTCAAAAAGTTGCCATTGTCGGACCTACTGGGGCAGGGAAAACAACGCTTGTTAATCTTCTTATGCGTTTCTATGAAGTTGATAGTGGTGAAATCATGGTTGGAGATGTACCGACTAAGTCGATTTCTCGTAAAAATGTTCACGATTTATTTTGTATGGTGCTACAAGATACTTGGCTATTTGAAGGTACCGTTAAGGAAAATATCGTGTATAACAAAGAGCATGTAACCGATGAAGAAGTGATTTCGGCATGTAAAGCAGTAGGCCTGCATCACTTTATTAGAACTCTGCCAAAAGGTTATGACACGATTTTAAATGATAAAACTAGTTTATCTGTTGGGCAAAAACAGCTTATTACCATTGCTAGGGCCATGGTTAAAAAAGCACCGTTGCTTATATTAGATGAAGCTACTAGTTCCGTTGACACACGTACTGAAGCACTTATCCAACAAGCGATGGATAAATTGATGGTGGGAAGAACATCATTTGTCATTGCACATCGACTTTCAACTATTAAAAACGCTGATTTGATTTTAGTGATGAAAGATGGAGATATTATTGAAAGTGGCAATCATGAAGAGCTGATTGCGGAAAAAGGATTCTATGCGGATCTATATAATAGTCAGTTTGAAGATGCTTCTTAAAATTGAATGGTATCTATTCGTTTTTGGCTGCTAGACAGTGTGTAGCTTCGTAAAAAAGATAAATGTTTATCATGAAGATAGAAAAAAATCACCTCATTTCTAGAGGTGATTTTTTTCTATATGGAGTGGAAAATAACAGGAGAATTGACGGCTATCCTATCTGCATTGAGTTAATACAAAAGATTCGTTACCCATTCCGAGACGAATGAACAGTGCAACAATTGCTTCTTCAAATTAATTTAATATAGACTGATATAATAAATAGATTGCTATGTATAAAAATCTAAGGGAGCGATGCATGTGGAAAACTTAGGAGATCTTTTGCCAAGACATAAGCATGATAATGATAGAGTAGAAATAATTAAAAAAATGGAGAGAGATCAAATATTGCCTTTATTGCCTAACCTCCTAGAATGGATTCAAGATATGAATTGGCCAGTAGCACCAAACGTATTAGAATTACTTTTAACTTTTCCAGAAGAAATTGTCCCACATGTGCAAGTTGTTTTATCTTCAGATGACGAAAACTGGAAGTGGTTTATTTTAAACTTTTTGGTTATTGAATTGCCAGTAGAGTCAAGAGTTCAGTTTAGAGAGTATTTAACAAGAGTGGTTGAAACACCTACACCTAATGAACTCGCAGAAGAACTTGATGAAATCGCAAAAGAGATTTTGGAAACAATTTAACTGACGGGGTGTTCGTATTATATAGTTCAGCCAGAACATTCTGGTTGAACGTTATATATATGGTGGATTGGCATTTCAAAAATTTGCGAAAACAAATATTAAATCTTTTACAACTTAAAGGCTCTAGTGCGAAGAGTTGCCAATTATTTTTGTAAGACCTTTGCAAAGAAAAAATTACTAACCGTATAGGTAAAAGAGCGTTTAGTGTTGTTTGGGGGCGCAGTAGGGGTTTAAGCTGTAGAGGCTCGTACATTCATTTACTGGACCATAAGGTTGTGAAGTTATAATGCTAATGAGCATATACTTTGATAACGAAGATCGTTTTTGCTTGTTCAACTTTATGGCCAGTTAGTTTAGCAAAGAAGGTGCACTGAAGTGTCTCTAGTGCTCCATTTTTATTAGACTAAAATATGGAGGCGGAAAATTGAATGATGATAATGAAGTTTTAGTAGATAAAGAAAAACGAAATGATTTAAAAATGAAAGAAGAACGGAAAGAGGGAGAACCGACTCAGGCCTTCAAAGGGGCTTCGTGGGCAGCGCTATTAGTAGGCGTTGCGTCATATCTAATAGGTTTGTTTAACGCAACTATGCAATTGAACGAAAAAGGATTTTACTTTGCAGTTTTAGTATTCGGACTTTATTCTGCGATATCTTTACAAAAAGCAGTAAGAGATAAAGATGAGGGAATACCAGTTACTACAATTTATTATGGTCTTAGTTGGTTCGCCCTTATTGTATCTATCTCATTAATGGCCATCGGTTTATACAATGCAGGAAGTGTTGTTTTAAGCGAAAAAGGATTTTTTGGGATGGCATTTGTTCTTAGTTTATTTGCAGCAATAACAGTTCAAAAGAATATAAGAGATACGCAGAGGGCAAGAGAAAAAGCTTGAGTTATGTACTAAATTGGAGCAGAATCCTTTATGCTGCTTGGGGTTTTCATTGCTCGCTAAGTGTTTATGTTTTTGCATAGACAACTAAATTTAAATTTGAGAAACGGATCACTTGCGGAAAGGCTTCCATTTCTTTCTTCAACTATCGAATGGTTTTAATTAAAGGTTGTTGGGTTGCCTAGGCAGCTCTATTTTCTTGATCTAACAGCGCAGTTTAGTTCAAGAAGGAGTACAATGATTTTAGGAGAATATCTTTATTTAAATGGGGACATGGGGGAACTGTGATTTATGGATAAAACTGAAGAACTTTTAAAAACATTTGGTTTAGTACCTAAGATAGATTTTGTGGATAGAATCAGAGATTTATTAAAAGAAGAGCTAGAGAATGAATCATCGGAAGATAAAGAATACTTAAAAACACTATGTATTCAATTATTTGCATTTGGATGTGTTGACGATACTCTGTTAATTTGGAGAGCAAAGGAAAAGGACTTTGATACACATTGTTATATTGATGCTCAACTATTATGTGGTGCAGGATTGGAAAAGACACTGGGTTATCTCAATGAAATTGATTCTTTAGAGGCAAAGAAAGAACTTAGCTATTTACGGAAATGTAAAGAAGATTTTGAGGATTTTAATGTAGAAGAAGTCCTGAATTTTTATAAAAAATATTACGGAATTTGATACTGTTAATCTCGGGTGGGTATAGGTCAACAAAGAATTTTTCTATTTCAACTTAACGATGCAAGAGTAAAAGCTGCCCAAGCCAAAGGCAGCTTTTCTTATTGATAAGCAGGATTGTTGAAAAAGTAGCGAACTTATTTAGTTAGTTAACTAAACCGTCAGAAGAGGATTGAAAAATGGATAAAATAAATGAAATCATGGATTTACTCATTAATAAAGGCTTAGTCATAAATGATTATTTAGAAGTGAAGAGGTTAAAAAGTGGTACAACTGAGGGCATTTTATATACGATCTTGTGCAAAAAAAAGCCAATCTATGTGATAAAGATTGATCATCCTATGATAATATCTGCCACTGAGGAATTCCTGCTTGCCTATAAAAAAGTGAAATTGTTGCCGGATGTTCTTTACACGGATCATAAAAAAGAATTTATTGTGTACTCTTATATACCCGGAGAAACTCACTATAATCGAGGATCGAAAGTAGAATGGATGAACATTTTAACGAAAGAGTTATTTAATCATTATGAAAAGGTGGACAAAGACATTCCTTGGGGAAGAGTAAACGGGATTCAAAGAAGGTCCTGGTCAGACTTTAATCGAAGTAGTTTTGAGTCTTCCAAAATGAATATTGGTAAGCTATTACCAAGCGAGGATCATAAAAGAGAAGAGTTATTGGTAAATATATTAAATACTTATCACTATCAAGAGGAGAAGTATTACCTTCACGGTGATACAGGTGTTCATAATTTTGTCTATTCTTGTAATCAGTTAAAAGGCGTTATTGACCCATCACCTTTAGTCGGTCCTAAATTTTACGATTTTACCTATGCGTTTTGTTCTTCACCTGATAGTCTAGATGTACATACGATTTTTTCTTCATTTTCGTTGTGGAACGGAAATGCATCCTTGACAAAGGAACAACTTTTGAATGAAGTTGTTTTTCAATTATATACACGTATTGGCGTGTGTATTAAAGTTCATCCGCATGATCTTAATGGTTATATGGAAGCATGGGAGGAATGGAGGAAGTATCTTTCATAGCACGTACCGTGACAAAAGCTTGTGAATATGTGGGGAAAATTAATAAATGAAAGAAAAGCCAACGTTTTGAAGGTACATTAATCAAAACGTTGGCTTTTTATATCTATTGAAAATACAAGCAATGGTGACGCGGTCTGAAATAATTTGTTATTTAATACCTTGTTAAAATTTGGTGTAAATGCTATCATGTGAATATACTTTATGAATATTCGTAAAGTATATTCATGAAAAAAGGAGGATTATCTATGGCAAGAGGAAAAAAGGTTTTTTCAGAAGAAGATAAAAGTCTGATTAAAAGTAAATTGAAAGAGGAGTGTATGGCATTTTGGATTTCTCTAGGTTATAAAGAAACAAGCATTGGCGCATTGTGTAAGAAAGCACAAATATCAACAGGTACTTTTTATAATTTATATTCCAGTAAGGAAGAACTTTTTTTTGAAGTTCTGTATGACATTCAAGATACTATTTATGAAAATTTCATTGAGCGAATTGAACAATGCCCTGAAAAGTCCGGCTTTGAAACAGCCATAATCCAGCTTTACTTTGAATACGAAAGCAAGCCATTTCTTTATGACGTGAAAACGACTGATTTCACATCGTTTTATAGTAAACTTTCGGAGGAAATGAAAGAAAAACTAATATTTGATAGTAGTGAACTTTTTCGTACAGCAATCAAACGAGCGAATCTTAAATTAAAGGTTCCTGAAAATTTAGCCTTTTCTACCTTCACCGTCCTTCTTTCAAGTATTGCAAGTAAAGAAGGAATATCAAAGAACTGTGATCATTTAGCTGCATTTCAATTTATGACGAAGCAGTTGGTAACAAGTATCTTTGAGTAGAGGCTGTCTTGCATATAAAAAATAGGAGGAGATATCAATGAGTTTATTTGGAAGTATTATAGACTTTCTAAAAGAAACAGCACCTTTCTTTATTGCGATGAATATCATTTTAGCAAGCTTCCTACTAATCTTAGGGTTAGTTTTAATGTCCAAAAAAAATAGAGAACAGAAGGCAAAAAAGATTGCCGGAATGGTATGTTTATCATTTTCAATGTTGGCTTTTTTAGGTGCAATGTCTAATGCATTTTTCTCTTTTTTCATATTTTGATTTCTTTCAGCAATTGTTTTGGTATCGAAAGCGAAGCCTCGCTATAAATGTGTTTTGTACCGAAAGTATAGTGACAAGTACAGAAGTCTCCCTTCTCTGAAGGTGATGAGATGAATGGGGTTTAAATCACTTTTCAGCGGGTGTTACGCAATTATCACGAGCCATAAATGATAAATAGGAGGATAAAAAGATGCTAGATAAACTACAAAATATTATGGATGCGGCTTGCAAATGGGGGAATAAAAATTTAGGAACCTCTATTCAATTCCATAAACCAACAAAAAAATCGATGGTTTCCAGTGCTTTTTCAAGTGGAAGTATTGGCAGTGTTATGATAATCTATGGACTTCTTTTTAAGAATATATGGGTTTTGTTATTTGGTGTGCTTGGCATAATAAGCAGTGTTTTCATATTTCGGGAAAGTGAAAAAAACGATTAGATAAGTATCATTAACATTTTATATAACTTTATAATCTTTTTTACAGTAACAGCCCAAGTAATGAAGACTAATCATCATTTTATCCCTATTAAATAAACAGACTTTTGCAGCCATCTGGTCTCGAGATTCAATCGAGGTGGATGGTTGTTTTATTTTGGAATAGATTACAAATAAATAAAACATAGTTGACTTATTGGTTTTATATGTTTAAAATCGTATTAATTGTTCAAATATATCGAATGATTAATCAATACAAGGAGGGTTAAGAATTGACTATTGAAACACTTACAAAAGAGTTGAACCGCTTATTTGAAGAAATAGTAGGAAATCGTCGTTATTTACATCAAAACCCAGAGCTTTCTTTTCAAGAAGAAAAAACATCCCGCTTTATCGCTGATACATTAAAAAGCTATGGAATTTCTGTGCAAGAAAATGTTGGTGATAAAGGTGTAGTTGGAACTGTTCAAGGAAGTGAACATGGAAAAACGATCGCATTTCGCGCAGATTTTGATGCATTACCAATCGAGGATCAAAAAGAAGTTACATATAAATCCACAGTGCCTGGCGTTATGCATGCCTGTGGTCACGATGGACATACGGCTGCTTTACTTGCGGTGGCAAAAGTTCTTCAAAAACATAGGGACAGTATTCATGGAACAGCTAAATTTATTTTCCAACCAGCAGAAGAAAAACCACCAGGTGGGGCGAAGTTTATGATTGAAGAAGGGGTTTTAGATGGAGTGGATTATGTATTTGGTGCACATTTAGCGACAGACCTTCCAGTTGGCAAGCTGTCAACCGCTTCAGGTGCAGCAATGGCCTCAGTTGACGCTTTTACGATTCAAATTTTCGGTAAAGGTGGGCATGGAGCTCGACCTCATGAAACGAAAGACTCCATTATTGCGGCAACACAACTAGTTCAACACCTACAACAAATCGTTAGTCGTCGTATTAACCCAACAGAAGCTGCCGTTGTAACAGTAGGAAGTATACATGCTGGAAATGCCTTCAATGTAATTGCAGATTCAGCTGTTTTAGAAGGAACCGTTCGTGCATTAAATAAAGATGTTCGTGCTCAGATAGAAAAGGAAATTCGGGCAATTCTAGAAGGGTTAAAGATTACTAATTATATAGATTTTGAATTAGATTACTTACATGGTTACCCAGTACTAGTTAATCCGGTGGAAGAGGCTACAATTGTGGAGCAATTCATTAAAGAACAGTTTGGAGATAGTGCTTTTATCCAGAAAGCGCCGGTGTTAGGAGCGGAAGACTTTGCTTACTATTTACAAGAAAAACCCGGTAATTTCTTTTATGTAGGCGCTCATAATGATGATCCAAATACACAATATTCTCACCATCATCCAAAATTTGATTTTGATGAACGAGCACTACTCAATACAGGAGAAATGTTCTTGAAAATAGCTAATCATTTCTTGATCGATTAAAAATGAAAATCAATAGAATGGAGCCCGTATTCTCTGTTTGTTGGCAAATTAATCTGGAGGAATGAATACCGTGATTGTCTTTAAACATATCGTAAAAGAATTTTATCAAAAGAAAAAGAAAGTAGTCGCTTTAAATGATGTTTCTCTAGAAGTTCAGAAAGGTGATATATATGGAATTATTGGCTATAGTGGAGCGGGTAAAAGTACATTAATTCGGATGGTAAATGGCTTAGAAAATCCAACTTCTGGACAAATCATCGTAGACGGAAAGGATATTCAAACATTAAGTACAAATGAGAAAATACTAAATAAGAAAAAGATTAGTATGATTTTTCAACATTTTAATTTACTTGAGTCTAAAAATGTTTTTGACAATGTCGCTTTACCATTAAAACTTCGTAATGAAAGTAAAGAAGCGATCGATAGAAAAGTGAAAGAAATGCTTTCATTTGTAGGATTAGAGGATAAAGATAAAAATTATCCGAACCAACTTTCTGGAGGTCAGAAGCAACGCGTTGGGATAGCACGTGCACTGGTTACAAATCCTGAAATTTTATTATGCGATGAGGCAACCTCTGCACTCGATCCTAAAACGACAAAATCAATTTTAAAATTGTTAAAACGAATCAATGAACAGTTTAATATAACGATTTTATTAATTACACATGAGATGGAAGTGATTCGTGATCTTTGTAATAAAGTAGCTGTGATGGAAAATGGTCAATTAATCGAATCAGGAAATGTTATTCAAGTATTCGGTCAACCGAAAGAACAAACTACTAAAGATTTTGTAGAAACGGTTATTCCTAATAACATTCCAAAAGACTTATTGGACTTTTATCAAAAAAATCAACAGTCGTATACTTTATTACGGCTAAAGTTTTTAGGAGAAAATACGGCTAGCTCGTTATTATATCAACTAAATAAACGTTTCAATCATGTAGAAAGCAATATTGTCTTTGCCAGTGTTACAGAACTAGAGGGAACTACTTTAGGCATCTTTACTATCGCATTTTCTGCAAATGAGTCAATCATTCAAGAAATTAAAGCATTTATTAAAGAGTTTAATGTCATTGTAGAGGATGTGAAAATATGAATCGGATTTCCCCGGATATAATTTGGCAGGCTATGACTGAAACTGTTTATATGGTTTCTGTTTCGCTATTCATTGGAACGTTATTAGGGCTACCACTTGCACTATTTTTAGTACTCACAAGGCCGAATGGTATTAAAGAAAATAAAATTGCTTATTTCATTTTAAATTCAATCATTAATATTATTCGTTCGTTACCGTTTATTATTTTACTCGTAGCGATCGTTCCGTTCACACGTTTAATTGTTGGAAAAACATATGGTACGGAGGCAGCGATCGTTCCGCTTATTATTTACATTGCCCCATTTATTGCACGATTAGTGGAAACATCTCTATTAGAAGTGAATCCTGGAATTATCGAATTAGCAAAATCTTTCGGCGCGAAGCCTTTACAAATTGTACGACATTTTTTAATTCCTGAGGCACTTGCTTCTATTATATTAACGTTAACAACAGCAACAATTGGATTGATTGGGGCAACGGCGATGGCTGGTACAGTTGGGGGCGGTGGAATAGGGAATTTAGCCATATCACACGGTTATCAACGCTTTAATACATTTGTCATTATTTTAACTGTCGTTATTTTAATTATTATTGTGCAACTTATCCAAACGCTAGGCAGTTATTTAGCGAAAAAAATTAGACATCAATAAAAAAGGGGCTTTATTTATGAAAAAGTATATTTCAGCATTTCTATTATTATCGCTTGCCATTTTATTAGTAGCTTGTGGAAAAGCTGATTCAAGCTCATCTGATAACAAGAAAACAATTAAAGTCGGTACGTCACCAGGACCTTATAGTGAATTATTTTTAAAAGCCGTTAAGCCGATTCTTGAAGATGAAGGATATAAAGTGGAAGACACGGAATTTACAGATTTAAGACAAGCAGATGTTGCTTTAGCAGATGGTGGTATTGATTTAAACGTGGACCAACATACAGCTTACATGGACAATTTCAATAAGGAAAGTGGCTCAACTCTTATTGCTGTAACAGCTGTACCGACAGTTCCAGCTGCTTTATTCCCCGGTAAAAAGAAATCATTAGATGAGGTTAAAAAGGGCGACGTAATTGGTATTCCTCAAGATCCATCAAACGCAGCTCGTGCATATGCAATACTACAAAAAGCAGGATGGATTAAAATTAAAGACGGTGTAGATCCAATTCAAGCAACAGCAGAGGATATCGTTGAAAATAAATATGAGTTAGAAATTAAAGAAATGGAATCGGCTCAAATCCCACGTACATTAGAAGACTTGGACTATGGTGTAATCCCAGGAAGTATCGTGTATTCTTCAGGAATTGATGCGAAAAAAGCCATATTGCAAGAAGATGTTGTGAAAAATTACGAGTTAGTAGCAGTAGTAGATGAAAAAAATAAAGATACTGATTGGGCAAAAGCTGTAAAAGACGCCTATAATTCTACAGAGTTTAAAAAATACATGGATGAAAATAATCAAGATAACTATTGGTTCATTCCTAAAAATGATTAATCCTAGTGAAATCTGTATTTATTGCTAGAAGTTCTCTAGGGGTAAAAGATTTTGAATAACAAAAATTGATATGTTCATCGTTTCTTTTATTCCATTGAGAGGAATCTATTTTGATTGATTATTGTCAAAATGGATTCTTTTTTTGTATGTTAAAATAAACGATTTTTCGTCACCTTAATATTTCCATAAATCACATTAGTTGTTACTAGTTTTTGTATTAACTATACTTATGTTGTAGTCATATGGAAAGGGTGATTGGATGAGTAAGAACTTTATTATATTTGGAGCAAGCCAAGGATTAGGTGATGCATTTGTAAAGGGGTTACCAACAAAAGGGGATACAGTATGGGTGGTTTCTCGAACACGACCAAGTAGTTTAGATATAAATGATGGCGTAAATCGTAAATGGCTTGCTATTGATTTATCTAGTCAACAACATATTCCTGCTTTAAAAGAAAGTTTGCAAGGCGTTGCTATTGATGTATGTATTTATAATGTTGGAGTATGGGAAAAACGTGGTTTTGAAGATGACTATACGTTCGATAATGATGAAATTGGGGATATTGCAAACTTAATAAATATTAATTTAACTTCCACGATTACATATATTCAGGCGCTATTACCTAATTTAAGACAGGCCGAAAATGGAAAAATAATTTTAATAGGATCGACAGCGGGTTTAGATCATACGAATAATGCGCAAGTTTCGTTTGTGACATCTAAATTTGGCTTACGAGGCATTACAAATGCTTTACGCGAGCATGTGAGAAAAGATAAGATCGCTGTAACGTGTATTAATCCAGGAGAGCTGGCTGCTGAAGTACCTTTTGAAGAAGGGGCTGAAAAAGCAATTATGTTGTATGAAGGTACACGTATTCCTGTACAAGATATTGTAGCCATTGTCCAATGTGTGATTAATTTATCGCCAGTTTCCTGTGTGAAAGAGATAAATATTCCTGCTATTACAGATATGAATGTGTAATACAGTATAAAAACGGCTCACATGTTGAACGATTTTGTTCAATATGTGAGCCGTTTAAAATGATGTCAGTAATTTAACATTCGCTATCATGAGGTTAATATTCTAATAAATTTAACCCAAGTAGTTATCATCTTTTTCGGGAATCAGAACTTCTAACTCAAGAACATTACTATTAGTAAAAATGCCGCTTGAGAGCTCCATTACGTAGATAGGGGTACTATTTTTGTCGATAATGGATGCTATTTGTTTCTCAATTTCATCATCCGTTTCACCTAAAATAAATATAGAGCTATATTTACCTTCATTCATGATGAAATCAGCTTTCCGTTCTGTTTCTGTACATATATGGTATTCATCTTCTTCAAAAACATAAATAATATCATTATAAAAAAATTGCTTTGATAATTGAAATTTAAACATATCCTTGGCTGATAAAGTTTCATTTGTTTTTAAAGTGATTATTTTTTCTAAATGACTTTCTTGTAAGTATTTTGTTGAATTTACTTTTTGGTTTGTAATATTTACATAATGGTGATCAATTACCTTTTTTATTTTTTGTAGTTTGTTTATTTCATCGGAAACTTCTTTTGATTTTTCTTTTAATAACTTCAAATAATCATTTTTTTCATACGAAGTTAAAACCTCTTTAATTTGTGCGATTGAAAGATTTAAGTTTCTCAACATTAATATTTGAGCAAGTTGATAAATTTCCTTCAGCGAATATTTTCGATATCTATTATGATCTGTGTAGGATGGGAATAAGAGCCCTTTTTCTTCGTAATATCGTATTTGATGATGACTGATATCAAATATTTTAGCCAATTGATTTATTGTAATTGTTTCATCCATAATATCCCTCTTCTCTAGATAAATATAAACTCTAGGGCTAGCCTAATGTCAACCAATAAACCTAAGATAAAACCTCATACAGTATCAATAAGAAGGAAAGAAAGATTAATTCCATGCGATAAACCTAACGTATTTTTGGGGATAAATGAATTGAGTGGTGGACAAATAAAAGTTGGATTGACATTAGGTCAACCCTATAGTTTATAGTGATGGTGTATTAACAGAAGGAGGAACAGTTATGACCGAACCGTTACAATCTAAACGGATTGAAGGGCTAGATTTCGCTCGAGCCTTGGCTATGTTTGGGATGCTTATCGTCAATTTTAAAATTATTATGGGAGCGGCAGGGAGAGGGCCAGATTGGCTTATATGGTTTACTGGTCTTTTCGAAGGCAGAGCGTCTGCCACTTTTGTTACGTTGGCTGGAATCGGAGTTGCGTTGATGACAAGAAAAGCTAGAATTAGCGGTGAGCTTTCTACTATTAAAGAGAATAGGATGAAATTATGGAAACGTTCCGCTTTTCTCTTTATTCTAGGTTTGCTTTTATATGTTTCTGATTGGACTGGAGATATTCTCCACTATTATGGTGTTTATATGCTGATTGCGTCCTTTCTTATCGTAGCTTCGTCGAAGCTCTTAATCATCCTATCTAGTCTTTTTTTAATCACCTCGCAAGTGTTACAAGTGACAATGAATTATTTGAAAGGATGGCATCCTGAACAACCATTTATGGAATATCTAGATTTTTGGACGTTCGAAGGTTTTCTAAGAAATCTTTTATTTAATGGCTATCACCCAGTATTCCCTTGGGTCTGTTTCTTTTTGCTTGGAATGATCATTGGCAGACTTGATTTATCGAAGAAAGCAGTAAGAAACAAATTGTTGTTTATCTCTATAATTCTACTAATAACAATAGAGGTACTTTCAAAAATATTAATACGACTATTGCTATCGGTGTTAGATGTAAAAAGTGCAGAATTTTTGTTTCAAACAGGGCCAATTCCACCAAACATTTTATATATATTATCAAACTTTGCTTCTGGGATTATTGTCATCGTTGCTGCTATTTATATCGTAGAAAAGTTTACTGGACAATGGGTGATAAAAGCACTTATTCAAACAGGACAATTAACATTAACGCATTATGTAAGTCATGTGTTTATCGGTGTCGGTATATTGGCGTTTTTCAATAGGTTAGAAAACCAAACGTTAGCATTTTCTTTAGTATTTACAATATTCTTTTTCGTAGCGAGTATTCACTTTTCTGTTTTATGGAGCAAAAAATATAAAAGAGGACCGATTGAATGGGGTATGAGAAAAATAACAGATTAGTATTAGAAGTAGATTAAAAGGGAGATTAGAAAGAAGCGTTCCTCTAACAAGTAGGAACGCTTTTCTATAAAAGAAGCAGGTTTTAAATATCCAAACTAATAACCAACAAAATGTTGAATGTAATTCATGAATAAACTTGCATGATAACCATCACACACAGCGTGGTGCATTTATATAGAAACAGTCAACGCTAAAACCATAATATATGGTGTAAGACAGCCGCTAAATGAAGATTCAAATTAACGGACAGACCAATGCCATTTAATAGCATCTTTTTCTACACTTTTGACAAAATCGTCTTTCCCATTACAATACGCATCAATATCATTTGGATACTGCTTGGCAAGTTGGCTTTTTATTTCTCCATACTGTCTGCAAACTTCGGGATGCTCTCGAAGATAATCTCTAAATGCTATATGTCTTTCTATTTCTTCTAAGTTGTTATATTGAAAAGCGTGGATTTGGTGTGTGCGACAATCGCCACCTTTACAGAAATATCGTCTTCCGGTTATCCCGAATTCGCCCTTAACTTCGTATCCAATCTCTTGAAATTGCTTAGAAAATGAATCTAATTTATGAATATCATTGACTACTAGTAAAATATCTATGATTGGTTTTGCTTTTAGACCTGGAACGGACGTGCTTCCAATATGAAAACTATTCACCAATTCATTTTGAAGGATAGTCCTAATAGAACGTTCCTCTTTCTGATAGCCGCTGCTCCAATTGTGGTTATAATCTACAACTTTTATAATTCTCATTCAGGACACCCCAGTCTTTGTTTTCGTATTACTTGACAAATTTTATGCATTATTACAGATTATAAACAATCTAATGCATTGTCAATGATGCAGTTTGAAAATAACTGGGGTTCATCCATATATATAGCAGTTGCAGGATGGACAGTACTTGCTCCGTTTTTCGGTAAAAATTTGAAAGGTTTTTTTATAGGACATATAGAAATAAAATTATATTCAACACCGAGCTTTTAATTGGAGAAGAATTTTGGTGTCATTTAATTTAATGGGGTGATTTTTTGAAACCAGAGGATTTAATTTTTTTAATTGGTATTTCAGTGATTATTTCAATTGCTGTTGTTATCATATTTATAATTTTTCGAAAAAGAAAAAAGATTGCACGAATTATCGTTAGTATAATTGTCAGTAGTTATATAGTTTTTTTCGCAATCTATCCTACTATACGTTCAAACATTCATGCAAAACTTTATGATGAATTAGAGGAATATTTACAGAACACATATCCAACTGAAGAGTTTTATATTGAATCAAGAAACTACGACGATGTCATTCAATTAGGGGATTTTGATGTAAGTAATAAGTCTACACCAGATAGAGGAGTTACTTATCGTGTAAAAAAAGATGGAGAAATAATTCAACTTGATGGTTCGTGGCAAAGATAATAATGTTTTTAAGAAATAGTATGTTGTATTTTCTATACTTACTACAACTGAATTACGTCCCCAAATCAAAGTTTGGTAACAAAACTTCGTTTGGGGGAGCATTTCTTGTTCAACTAACGAGTGCGTTAATTAAAGATAATTAAGTTGCATAGGCAACTCTTTTTTTATCGAACTAATGTTGCAAAATAGTTTAACAATTTATGTGGGTTTTTATGGTAAAATATTTAGCGAGGTGGGGGGATTTGTTCAAAGAAGAAAGAAAATTTATAAATAGTTTATCTAAAAGAACTAAATTTGTTTCTTTAGGCGTAATCATAATTCTATTGAGTATTTTTATTGTGGATTTTTCCTTTAAATTTTTCTTGATATGTTATTTGCTTGGAGTATTTTTAATCTTTATCAGTGATCTAATTGGTATAGAGAAGTTTAATAAAAGCGCAATGGGAGAGATAACTTCTAGTTTTGGATTCGTATTGATTATGTTAGGGGTATTTGCATCCCTCGGAATTAATCCTAACTTTCATTATGGCACGATAATAGGGCCTTTTTTTATGTTAATTGGAACAACAATAAAGACTCTAGGGAAGAAAAGAGGTTCTTAAACTAACGGTCCAGGTTAGTTGAATAGCAATTGGGTGTGATTGGAAGAATTGTCGATAATATAAAAAAGACATCGAAGTATCTTATGTATTTTCAAAGTAAATTTATGGACGTATTGAAATTTGTAGGGTTAATCGTAATAGTGAAATTCAAATCCGTCTTCTGGTTCGCCAACTTCATATCCCAATAATTTTGTAGCTCTATTCTTAAATAATGTAATCCATTCATTCCATTCTTCTGAAGGTAATTTAGCATAGAATTGTAATCCACTTGATTCAATACTTACTTCTATCAATTTACCATCTGAACCATACCACTGTGGACAGCTATTTACAAAGTTGTTCCAGTTAGGCATTTCTCTATATAAACGCTCCAACTCATCCCAAACTTCTTGTGGGGCAGAATAATGAATATTCAAATTAATATTGTATATTTCCATATGTTCTCCTTTTAATAGTTAGATTTATAAGTTATTAATTCTTGATTTTATTAGCTTATTCAACCAAAAGTCGAACTTCTGAATCTTTGATAAGCTCATACACTGAATTTGAATATCCCATATCTACTAATAACCTTGGTTGATTTTGCTGGCTTCTCTAAAATAGATTCATATTGATAATTCTGCATAATCCATCATTTTCATAAAATCTAAAGTTCAATGTTTCTTTTTATACCCTAATAGTTTTAAAAACTCATTAATTTTTTCAATAAGTCCTTGAATTCATCATTTCTGACGATTCTTTCGAATTATTGTTTTACTGTGGGTCAACTGTGATAAAAACACTTTTTAATCCGTCATCCGTATATAAAAACTCCATTTGCAAACACATATCTGCCAATTTAGAATTTGAAGTTAAATCATAATCAACAGCAAATCCACTGTTATCATTGAATTCATAGAAGTTGATTTGTGAATATTCGTATTTTGGGTGGAAATTACATGGAGCTCCATATTCATCAAATGTATCAAATCCATTTAAGTTTAATGTTTCTTGGACATAATAGAATAACTCACCAATATCATCCACTTCAGATTCATCTACATAATTTAAAATGTTTTCATATTCTTTACTGTGCATTACTTTTAATATATTAGTAATAACAGTTAAAGCATATTGTTTATCTTTACTTTTCATATTGAACCTCCAAATTCTAATTTGTCTGTCTATTCAACTGAATAATATCATACATTTGTGAGTAAATTCACTTAAACTAACGGAGTGGGTTAATACAAGAAGGAATTTTTTTCATTAACTTGACAACTTATTTAGATAAGTAATATCAAGGGGGGATTAGATGAACAAGAGTTTACAGAAATTTGGTTATGTTTTATTTATTTCAGGTATTTTTTTATTTGGTTTAATGCACTTGGCGATTGCTTTATTCATTCCTAATTTAACAGGTTGGGGTGCCCTTGGTAAACTTACGACAGTTCTAAATGAAATAATTGGATGGGTTCCTTATACATTAAGTATTATATTATTTTCAATTGGTGCTTTGATACTTATTTATGATTTATGGCAAATGAGGCAAAGTGATTAAATAAGGAACTCAATCTTCATTATAGTGTTAACGGAGCAGTTTTAGTTTTATAATCGTATTCAGCTTTGTTCAACAATCGGGCCATATTATTGAATATCATTCTTTAACAAAAAGTTTCCAAACCGACGATTTAGGGATATTTAGAAATTAACCATACCTACCGGTTGGGATTTTCTGTATAATTAAATTATCTGAAAATATATCAAGTGATACGAGGTATTGAGTATGAATATTTCAACAGTATTAGAAAATGTAGACGAACTAATTAATAATGCTGAAATGATTGGGATAGGTTCAACAAGAAAAGTTTATCGTTATGAGGGTTTCGTGATTAAAACATTCTTGCATCCACTCGGGTATGCTCAAAGTAAAAACGAATATGATATGTATAAATCATTGGAAGCGTTAGGATTGGAGAAGCATATTGCACCTATTCTTTATATAAGCAAAAAATATGTAATTCAGCCTTTTTATGAGCAATTACCTTTGAACAATAACTGTTCTTATGATATCGATTTAGAAATGGATCCAAGAATGACAGAAGATTTAAAAACTGCACTCAATGTAATTGATAAAAAACTAGATGGTTTTGACTTTAATGATTCTAGTAACTACGGTTTAGACAAAGATGAAAAACTTATTTTAATCGACTACGGAATGACGAAAAAATTGTATGAAGAGCAATGGGTGCCATTAGCTGAAGCAGGTACGCTTCCGCAAATTCGATTTGAGAAATGTAGGATATGTAATGTTGAAAAAGAACTTCGTATGTATGGAGAGAATGATACAGATAATCGTTGTGTAGATTGTGGGAAAGGTTATTAACTTAGTATACGGTGCGCTCCCGAAAAGCTTATATTGTAAAGAACACGACCTCTTCTCCTCGTGAAATGAGCTCCTGCACAATGCCAATCGTTGGATTGATATGTCCTTCTGATCCAGCGTTAATAAAAAAAACACGCGCCAATTTTACCACTCCTTAGATAAGGTATACTCAAGAAGGTGTAAGAGTAATGGAACTTTCTCTTATCATTGCTTAACTATGGTAAGACAGAGTGAGTTCTTTTAGCAAGTTTGATCGTGTATCTTTTTAGATGAATAGCCTATGTTGACATTAAAGGGCAGTAATTTATTTGTACGGTAAACGAAGCGTTAGGTATCAGATTCTTACCTTAATAATCAGTGGGGGAAGAAGCAAACCCCACACTGATTAAAGTATCACTTTATTATTGTAAGTGAAAAAATTATGGAGAAGGGCATTATCTACTTCTCTGTTACTAGAATACGTAAAGTTATTCATTGCAACTGCAAAAATTGTTTCAGATAGTTGTCTATCACAAAGGAATCATGTTCGTTTTGTCCGATTCCAAAGCAATGTCCCCATTTGGATTCGATTAGCTGATAAATAGCATTAGGCATATGTTTCACTTCATATGCATTATCCTCAGGAGGGAAGAACAGATCAGTCGATCCTGACATAACAAGAGCATGAGCAGTGATTTTGTTTAATGCCTGTTCAAAATTTCTGTAGTCTTCGATGTTGGCGCTAATATCTCCGGCGATTCCTGTACGGAGCATAGCAATCAAATCGTTGGCATCAAAAGAAAGAAATACTTGATCCCAATAGTCTTTCAGATATGCCTTTAACGTCGAATATCCCTCTGACTGATAGAGTTGCTCTAAATAATAAGCTTGAGAAAACCCCCAAGGAGCATAGGCGCGACCCATCGCGGCAAGTCCTGCTACAGGCTGACTATCATAGAAGCCTTCCTTCCAATTGGAGTCCGCTTGCAATGCTGCAATAAGTCCCTCAAAAACAACTTGAGCATGTGGTCTGGTTTTTGCAGTTCCGCCAAATGGTGCAATCCGTTCGACCATCTCAGGATAACTAGTTCCCCATTGAAAGGTTTGCAGCGCCCCCAGTGACCAGCCAACGACTAGAGCAATTTTCGTAATACCAAATTTCTTGGTTACGAGCTGATGTTGTAGTCGGACATTGTCATAAATCGTTATGAGTGGAAAATTCGCTCTGTCAAAAGGGGCTGGTGTATTGCTTGGGGAGGAAGATAGCCCATTTCCAAACATATTAGGCACAATAATGAAATATTTGTCAGGATCGAGTGCTTTACCGGGACTAATAAGCCACTCATTATCGGTGTGTTGGCCAGCAAACCAAGTAGGATAGACAATTACATTGGACTTTGCAGAATTTAAAGTTCCATACGTTTTATAGGCAAGAAAGGCTTGAGGTAGCTTTTCACCCGATTGCAGTATGACATCTCCTAGTGAATAAATTTCGTAATCTTTCATGATTCGAATCTCCTTTGTTATACAATATTTGGTGTTGAAGCTTGATTTTTACTCTACGACACTGCTACCATCAAATCAACGAAACGTTTTTGATTATAACATTCAATTTTTTTGAACTTATGAGGTGTTGTCAATGGAAATCCGCCAACTTAAAACATTTTGGACGCTTGCTTCCACATGCAGTTTTAGCCGCACTGCCGAAGTATTGAACTATGTTCCGTCTACCGTAACCATGCAAATCAAGGCTTTAGAGGAAGAATTGGGCGTTAAGCTATTGGATCGCTTGGGCAAGAGTGTTGTATTAACAGATGCAGGCCACCAGTTGTTGCCCTATGCCAACAAAATTTTAAATGATGTTGAGGAGGCTCGGTATATCTCAAGTCAGAGCGGAGAATTAACTGGTACGGTGATAATCGGTGCAGACGAAGTGCTCTGTACATATCGGTTACCCGCCTTGCTCCGGCTTTTTCGTGAACGATATCCGCAAGTTCGTCTTTTATTTAGGCCCTTGTCTAGTGACAATTTGAAACAGAGTCTGAGAGAAGGAAATGTTGATGTGGTCTTTATGCTGGATGAACCTGTCATATCTACAGATCTTCATACAGAGCCTTTAATGGACGAACCATTTCTTATGGTAGTTTCACCCGACCATCCATTAGCTACACGCTCTACATTGGGCATAGAAGATTTTAATAGAGAGCAAATTTTATTAAGTGAAAAAGGCTGCTCTTATCGGGCTTTCTTCTATCGAACGTTACTGAGAAAGGGTGCCGATAGCTTGACCGAGCTGGAGTTTAATAGTGTAGAAGCCATAAAACAATGCACGATGGTTGGGCTCGGCATTGCCTTACTACCTGAAATGGCGATAAAGGGAGAGTTGGAGCAGGGAGAACTGATTGCTTTACCTTGGGATTTATCGGAAATACGATTCGCTACTCAAATGCTGTGGCATCAAGAAAAATGGATTTCACCATCGATGAGGGCCTTTATCGAATCGGCAAGAAATGTATTAGTATAGAGTCTAAAAATAGCAAATGAAATATCCTGAATGTACGGGCGCGAAGGATTTATTTCTCCGCACCAAAGCTAAATCACATAAAAGAGGGAATGGTGGATTTCAGAAGTTCATTTAAAACCCTAAACTAATTTCGAAATCGTGCTGGCTCAATACCGATATTGGTTTAGGATAAGACTTGAGAAATTGTAGGGGGTTATAAGTATGCCTTTATTTTCACCGACGATAACTGACTATTGGAAGTCGCTATTTTTAAACGGAGACATTATCTATAACGATGAAAAATTTACGATTACTATCAATCCAGATCTAAGCGAAGACAGTAGACTCATGGTGCTGGAAACGACTGACGGCCGGTTTTGGGCAGCCTTGACGCCTAAGATGGCCGATAAATTAAACCTTTCCAAAGGACGAGAACTGACTGATCGTGTCTTCCGTCAAAAATTAAAAGAAGCGGGCGTCATGCTACATGGTGCAGATTATGTTTTTTATTTTTCAGAAGTCGAAAAGAACGTTTTGCTGCAAGAAAGTTCGGAAGGGTCATTGCGCCAATTAACAGAGCAAGATGATGCAGTTTTCTCTGAGTTCGAGTCCTCCGCGTCGGAACAAGATTTGAATGATGCTTATGTGGAGTTGGATCATTGGGCGGTGTACGGTTCTTTTGAGCATAACCGATTAGTTTGTGCTGCCAGCATGTATCCTTGGAAAGATGATGCGCAAATTGCGGACCTAGGTGTACTGACTTTGACATCTTTTAGAGGAAAAGGTCATGCTCGCAAAGTAGTGCGTTCAATTAGTAAGTACGCCTTTGAGCAAGGTTACGAAACACAGTACAGATGCCAGTTCGATAACGAGGCATCAATGTTCCTAGCTAAAGCAGCAGGATTGACGCTGTTTGGAAAGTGGGATGTCATTTCTCCTGAGTGTACTGTCGGAAAGTCTCGGTAGGATAGAATTCATAGGAATTTCTTTTGGAGAATAACAGTTGCCTATTTTTCCTTTGGTGGGAAAAATAGGTTTATAGATTATAGAAATTGTATTGTTAAAGGGTGGAAAAATGTACACAATTGGGCAAGTAGCTAATTTTTTAGGTGTATCAAGAGATACCTTGAAATTTTACGAGGAAAAGGATTTAGTAAAGCCGAAGCAAAATATTGAGAATGGGTATAGAAAATATAGTCAATTTGATATTTATGACATTACAACAGTAAATTTTTACCGAGAAATTGATATTGAAATTAAAAAAATCCAGGAATTAAGAAAGAGTAAAAGTATCGATGGAATTCAATCATTGCTAGAAGAAAAAGAACAAGAGGTTTTACTGGAAATAGAATATAAAAAACTGCTATTGAAAAAGATTCAAATAGTAAAAGAAGATTGTAAGAAAATCAAACAATTTTTAGGAGAATACATAGTTCAGGAAATGAAACCTTTAGCAATAAAGGGAGAGATTGAACATTTTACTGCGTATGAAGAATATGACACTTTAAAAAAGAATGCAGACAGCTTAAAAAAAGCAGTTACGCTTACATCTTTAAGAAGAGTCATCCATTTCAACAAAGAAGGTATTATAGAAGATAAGTTTATAATTGTACGAAAAGTAGAAGACTTAGATGAAGAAATAGAGGGTGAAATTCTATCTCATCCAAAATGTATTTATACAGTTATTGAAGATGGAAGATGGTCAACTGGTGGAAACAATATTGATCAACACGTGGAAGCGAATTTAAGAAAGTTTGCAAAAGAAAAAAGATATACACTGTTGGGGCAAGTTTATATTAATCTATTACTGACCACTTATGAAGATGGACTGGAACGGGTATTTTTAGAAATTTATGCACCTATCAAGTGATCATTATTGTTTCACGCTCCTTAGAGCTAAAGAGGTACGTTATTCAACTTAAATTCACGAAGGAAGAGCCATTTATATAGGGGTTTTTCCTTTTTTTTGAATTTAACACTTGAAAACTTAACAGTTATAGTGTACTATTTAACTAGTACACTATAAAGCGAAGCAAAGCCTTTTTATATTAATTCATTTATAGACGATTCGAGATGTTCGAATAAGGGGCTAGCAATAATAGCTTTACAATACTAGAAATATTTAATGAATTGAAAAGGAGATTAAGATGAAAAGATTTACTTTATATCTATTAATGGCATTCTCAATTGTGGTCATCTATGGTTGTTCACATGATACAATGCCTAAAGAAGAAAGCAAAAAAGAAAGTAAGGAAAATTCTTCTAGCAATGTACCTGTTAAAATTCCAGACGATCTATTTGTTTCTAATAAAAAGAATGAAACTATTAGTGAAGATGAAATGAAAGCAAGTATAAAAAAGTATATGGATTATAGTTATGTAATCGATAAAGAAATGCAAACAATCGTTTATAAATATGAGGATGCTACTGAATCAAATCATGAAAAATTAAAAGAATTAATGGATGAAGGAAAAAAGAATGATGCGAATTTCAATGATTTTTTAAGTAATAATACTATTCCTGATGATTATAAAGAACCTTCAAAGACAATTTACGAATTTGTATCATCCATCAGGGAAACTTTAACACAATTTGACGAGGAAATTGTTGATGCGGTTGAAAGTGGTAGTTTGACAGAAATATCAGAATTTGCTTCAGAGCATTTTTCTAAAGCGAATGGAAGGCAACAATTAAAAATTGAAAAGTTTTTAGACGAGAAAAATATAACAACTACATATTTTGATGAATAGAAAGAATATATTTTTTACCCTTCATTGTTTTTGAAGGGTATTTTTTTCGTCGAATTATTTGGTGGTAAAAGTATTGACCTGTGAGCAACCCCTAGGTTTAAGCTAAAGATATTCTTAAATATATTTACGAAATACTAGTTTGAAGCGGGGAATATGCATGAGTAAAGAAAAGAAACTAAAAAAACCAGTAACCAATTTTATTCTACTAACCAATATCATTTTTTTGCCACTTTTTTGTGTTGTAGGAGTCATCAGCATGTTAGGATTTCCTGCGTGGGTTATTGATGTAATGTTTTGCATATCAGCATGGTCTTCAACCTTTGCATTTGCAATTCTATTTAAAAAAATCTATCCAGGGCAAAGTTTTATCCAATTTGTAAAAGATAAATTCAACTATAAACTTAAATTTTCTGTGATTCTTAATGCGATTTTGATTCAAACCTTCATATTTTTGATGGTTTTGTTTCTCATATCGAAAAATAATGAAGTAGACTCTATTTTTACTGTTTCTTCATGGGGAATGATGTGTTACTTCTTTTTTAAAAACCTTCTTTCTGGACCATTAGGAGAGGAACTAGGGTGGAGAGGTTTCGCTCAACTTGAGCTTCAAAAGAAGAATTCACCATTAAAAGCTTCAATTATCATTGGATTTTGGTGGGGTATGTGGCATCTGCCCATATGGTTTACCACAGGGCTTGTGGGCATTGATTTAATCAAATATATTCTTTTCTTTATGATAGCAATCATGTCTATTAAAATCGTCATGACAGCATTTTATAACTTAAATAAGAATCTAGTCATCCCAATCATTATCCATCAATTATTTAATTTTTTAATAGGGCTAATAAACGGAAACTTACTCGATTTAATCATGTATAACGCCATTTTTTATTTTGTTGTAGCGGTTTTATTCATCATTATCAATCCAAAGAATGTACTGTATGGACAGAAAGATCCAAACTTGAGACTCCAACCCCTACAGGGACAAGCTGACTAATGGCAGTTGGATTCCTGAGTAACTTCGGCACACAAGAGGCCACCTTCATAAGAGCGAAGGTGGCTTTTCTCATGTTATATGCAGTAGTTGTGGCATTGAGTTGGAGAGGTAGCTGACCTATAAAATTTTATATATTCAAAATTTTCTGTTGAATTTTAGTAAGGGGTATGGCACACTATAGAAGTGAAATATATTCCAAGTTTTTCCTGAGAAAGGGGATGTTATTAATGACAACTTATATCATATTGGTGGTTTTAACTTAACCGAATATTAGGCATAGTGAATTCCAAACTTTTATTATAGCTTGGAATAAGAGCAAGCGGGAATATCACCCGTGTTTTTTTGCTATGCCGTTAAAAGTAACCTTTCGTGAATACTGCTGTTAGCGGGATACGATGAAAGTCGTATTCCTTTTTAATTATAGTCGACTTTTGGCTATTCTCCGCGAAACAGCAGCTTCTTAGGAGGCTGCTTGTTCGCGGTATTTTTATGCCCAAATACAACATTAATTTTTTGGAGAGGGTCGGTTTTCAATGATTGATTTGAAACAATACGGCTATATCGCAGTCGAAACACCGCCGATAGGTTTAATACCTGGAAGGGTTACGGAACTACAGCGAGAGCAATATACCGTCATCACTGAACAAGGAGAAGTGACCGCTGTATTGAAGGGCACTTTCTACCATACTTCCGTATCTCGGGAGGATTTTCCTTGCGTTGGTGATTTTGTATTTCTGCAATACAACGAAAATGGTGCTTCCCGCATTGCCAATTTGCTGCCTCGCCGCTCGAAATTTTCCCGCGCTGACTATTCGGGACATGCAGCAGGGTATGTCAAAACTATACTGGAGCAAGTCGTAGCAACGAATTTTGATTACGTATTTATCGTGTCGTCCCTAAACTGGGATTTCAATGTCAGCCGCATCATGCGCTATCTGACACAGGCAAGACAGAGCAACAGCCAGCCAGTGGTTATCTTAACTAAAGCTGACTTGGCCCCAGATTTCAGCATACCGTTAGCTGAAGTTCAAAAAGCCGCTCCTGATATCCCAGTACACGTAGTTTCCAGTCACACTGGGAGTGGATTAGACGAGTTGAGTGAATATTTGCAACCAGGAAAAACCGTTGTATTACTCGGCATGTCCGGTGTGGGAAAATCCTCGCTGCTAAACGCCTTAATGAATCAGGAAGTGATGACTGTCAAGGCGATCCGAGAGGCTGACAGTCGGGGCCGACACACAACAACGCATCGTCAGCTTTTTATGCTTCCGTCCGGTGCGATGGTTATTGATACGCCTGGTATGCGTGAACTTGGGCTGTTCGGTGCGGACGACGGGATCAGTGCGGGATTTAATGATGTAGAGGAATTATTCACACAGTGTCGTTTTAATGACTGCCACCATCAGAGTGAGCCGGGTTGCGCTGTTCTTGCTGCCCTTGCCGATGGATCATTGGCACCAGAGAAATGGGAGCGTTACCTTGTACAGATGCGGGAAAACAGGTTTGTAGATGATAAATCGAGGTATCTCATCGATAAACGGGCGAGGCAAAAGTCTATTGTCATGCGACAAAAGGGTAAAAAGGGAGGATACAAGAAATGAACAAATATGATGAAAAGGTTGTAAAACCCGAAATACTGACGCTTGTTTTGAATAAAATGCTCGACAAGACGATAATCCGCGCAGACTATCAAATTAAAGAGTTGCAAGGAGGGACAATAGGAATTGTCTGGCTTGTAACAGGCATAGCTGAAACTTCTGATGGTGAAAATCTGCCGTATAAGATGGTTTGGAAAACACAGAAAAAATTTGAGCGTTATGGTGATCCGGATTCATGGCGTAGGGAATACGATCTCTATGCATCGGATTTCAAAAAGGTTTTCTTCGACTCGTTCCGTTGGCCGGAGTGCTATCACGCTGAAATAAATGGCGATGAGATTCAACTGTGGATGGAATATATTGATGGTGTGTCAGGCTTAAATCTAACCGTGGAAATGTATGAAAGTATAGCCGAAGAATTGGGGCGATTTCAAGGCAGGTTGTATACTGAACGACCAAACGTATTGCAGAATTTGCCCAATTTAAGCAAGGTTGAGTTTATGAAAAACTACTATCTGCATTATCGGTCGTGGAATGTTTTGTACGATTATATACGCTCTGATGACTGCGAAATCCCGAAGCACCTGTGTAAAATGCTCATAGACTTAGATAACAATGAGAACGAAATATTCGGTCGAATTGAAAAGCTACCCATAGTGCTTTGCCACAGAGATTTTTGGGTGGCAAACATATTCTATTCGAACAGTAAAATCGTACTTATCGATTGGGATACCGCCGGATGGGGGTACATGGGAGAGGATATCGCTAGTTTAATAACTGATGAAGCGGACGTCTGTCATAAGATTGAACATTACCAAAAATGCATTCCAGCATATTACAGAGGTTTTTCGGAATATGAGGATATGTCCAATGTATCCGATCATTGTATCTATGAACTAATCCTTGTTATGTTCGGTTACAGGCTTGTGGAGTGGTATAAATTCGCTACGTCTCCCGAAGATAAATCAATGCACCTTAGTACTTTGCAAAAAATCTATGAGATGAGAAATATGCAGATATAACTGTTGTGTATTAGATGTATACAACTGGATGAAAGTCTGTGAATTGAGATTTAATTCAATTTACGGAGGCATTCGTATTATATAGTTCAGTCAGATTTTTCTGGTTGAACTTTTTTATTGGATTTAATCTATCAGTAGCTGGGGTAGAACTTACGGGGGCGTGGACATTGATCCTATTAAAAGGCTTTATTGTGTGCTAAAAGGGAAAGAGTAGGGTCTAATCATAATAATAAGCATATTATAACTTCAAGATTTTTATTTTCACAAAGGGGGAAAAGAACGATGTCAATTGTTCAAGCAACAACAAAGGAAGAATTAAGAGAACACTTAAAAACTAAAAAGATCGTGTTAATAAATTTTTGGGCTGAATGGTGTGGCCCGTGTAAAATGTTCAAAGGAGTGCTTAAAGAACTGAATGAAGAATTCAGTGGTAAGGTGAAAATTATAAGGGTGGATGTTGAAAAAAGCCCAGATATTGCAGCAGAATATAAGGTAATGGGAATTCCTCATTCTCGCTTGATTATTCATAATAAATTACGTGAACCAATTATTGGATATGTGCCGTTTGAAGAACTAAAGCAAATGATTGGAATATGATTCGTTAAACAGCTGTACAACCATTTTGGATGAACATCTAAAACGGTCGCTCTGTTTAAAGAAAGCCGCCTGTATACAAAATTAGTGAAGTGAATGTTTCACGATAATAATATAATAATCATCAAGCCAGACAAGTGAAAAAGATTACTCTTCTTGCTTGTTTGACTTGATTTCTAAATATAATGAGAAACTAATTGCAACGAACATTATCGTAGAAAGTATAATCGAAAACGTGGCAGTATAGTAGATGGATGTAATCAATAGTATAAGAGAACTAATGATCATAACAACCCGTAGTAATATATTTGTTTTTGTTTTTTCACTTAGATTAAAAAAATCTTGAAGAATAGCAAATAAAAAAATTACTCCGAAAAATATTATATATTCATAAACAAAAATAGGCTTCACATAATCAGGAATACCGTAATATATTAATTTGTAAATCAAAATTAGTGGTGCTATATATGTTATAAATTTGCTAAAGGAATTCATCAAAATATAAATCCTTTTTTTGTTAATATAATAACAAATATTGCAAAAAAATGAATAATGGTGGAGTGGATGTGCATTCAAATAGCGTGTATGAAGTGTCTTTTCTAATTCCGGGAAATTACGCTTGTAACATTCGAAGTATCGTCATAAATAAAACAAGAAAGTGGTAGATCTTTAATACATAAATGTTTGTAGTCGGATATTAGTCAAATATGATTTTTCCAATCTGTTTTGATTATATACCAGCTCGTGTTATAATGAGTAACTTAAGGTAATTAAGACGTTCCTTATAACTGAACGGATGCCATGAAAGCCTCCGCATAGAGATAAAATATAGAGGTGTAAAAAGATTGAATAAAAAATGGACGATTGATAAAATTAAAGAATTTGTTGAGACTAATTCTGAAAGTAAGTTGCTAACGACTGAATATCACGGTTTTTCCCAAAAGTTATTATTAAAATGTGCGTGTGGTAGTAAGTTTGAAAAAACATTTACAAAGTTTAAAAATAAACATCAACGTAAATGTGACGTTTGCCAACCACCAAAAGAATCACGCTAATCAATAATAAACGAAGTGTTTAAATGAACTAGCTAATGTTTACAGCTGCAAGAATATTTTAAAAGTGAGTAGGAGAACAAACATGATAGAGATTAAAACATCTCCATTAAGTGATGGAGAATTCAATAGAGGGGTATTTGCAACGTGTGATATTAAAAAAGGTCAGCTTTTACACGAAGCTCCTGTCATTTCTTACCCAAATGAACAACATGAATACATTGAGCAAACATTACTCGCTGATTACGCATTTGAGTATGGGATCGGCCAATCTGCTATCCTTCTTGGTTATGGAATGTTGTTTAACCATTCTTATGAACCTAATGCAACTTATGAGATTAATTTTAAAAACCAAACGTTTGACTTCTTTGCTTATACGGATATTAAAGCCGGAGATGAAATTCTAATCAATTATAATGGCGACGTTGATGATAAAGAGCTACTGTGGTTTGATCAGGAAAAAGAGGATTAAAATAAATAGGGGCGTTGATCCAAGAAGGATTGACGCTTTTTTTGTTGAAGTTATTGGGTCTATTAGCCCATCAGGTATGATAGCTGCGCAATCACTTTTTGTGCTGAAGAGGCCGAATACTTGAAGAAGATAGTAGTATATTGGTAGTGACACTTTACTTAAAGATTATTGAGTTGCATAGGCAGCGCTTTTTTCTTATTGAACGGAGCAGTTTAGTTAAGTAATGAACATATATTTCGTTTGGTTGAGTAATCAAAATTCGATGTTCAGTAATTTAATTAAAGTCTAAGAATATGTTGATGTGGTATTCAAAATAATGATGAAGATAGTATCCCCTAAGCCTTTATGGGGGTGTTAGTTAAAGATCAATGAACTGTAATAATTTAAATTTTGTTAAGAGCGGTATAGAATCCTTATTAAAGTAATTGGATAGTGTAGTTTTCTTCAATGCAAAAAGGGAGAGATTATATGAAAAACGACTGGGACAAAGCTTTTGGTTCTCTTTCTAAAATTAAAGTTTTTTCAAATCCAAATAACGAGCCAGTTACCATATGTGGTGAAGTTAATGATTTGAAGTGTATAGGTGTCGGGACAGATGCGGCTGTGTTTCAATCCCTTTCCACCCCAGCTTATGCATTTAAAATATTTGCCAAGGACAAAGTACACAAAGTAAAGGTTGAAGCAAATGTTTATAAAATATTAGAAGGTTCACCTTTCTTTTCAACCTGTTTTGCTTCATACGACGAATACCTCGTTTTAAGTTACGAAGAAGGAAAAACTCTCTTTGACTGCATTCTACAAGGTATTCACATTCCGGAACAGGTTGTAAATGAAGTGGAGGATGCAAGAGAATATGTTCGGAATAAGGGCCTTAACCCCCGTGATATCCATTTAAAAAATATTTTACTACAAAATGGAGGAGCAAAAATAATTGATGTCTCTGAATACACACTACAAGGTAATGATTTTCGATGGGAGCATTTAAAAAAAGGATATGAACAATACTATCATTTAATAGATGGAAATTCTGTGCCGTTTTGGTTAGTAGATATAATTCGAAAGTGGTATAACCAACGGGGAAAGAATTCTTCATATGAAGAGATTACAAAAAAAATTTTAAAACTTCTGTAAAAAAATCTTGAACAAACGGGGACAATAATCGAACAGAGAAACTTTTATTAGAGTGTTTATCTGTATTAAATAAACTAAAAGTACTTCTGATAAAATTCCTTCCTAAGCTTTCCGAGTAATTTTCGTGCTCCATTAAACTTTGAATTACTTCAATGGGTGCGCATATCTTTATTATTTTATCTCCTTTACCTTTAACAATAGCAGGGCGTTCTGACCAATTAATATTATCAGTTTGTTCAAATCCTGAAGGTACCTGTAATTAAAATAAAAGAAAAAATGTACCGAATGGCATATGTGTATATGCGAAATGAAAATGATGCGCTTGAGGTTTTTCAGGAGAGCCCGTATAAAGCTTTAAATTCAATCCAAACATTGAAAAATAACGTCCCGTAAGCAAGAAATCAAAGGTCCAATCCATTGCCATTAATCATACCCAAGAAGTAAAAGGTATAGAACTTACTGTCTCTGATTTAAAAGTAAGTCCAGCTGGATTGAAATTTACCTTTAGTGCAAAATCAGATCAAATAAATTACTTATCTAATGGATATTTAGATTATAAAGTAGTTGATGATAAAGGAAATGAACTGATGTCTCATTCAGGTGGTAGTGAAATTAAAATAATCGATGGCAAGGAATATTTGACTGGTATTCGACTAATTGCCCCAACTAGAGATAATGTAAAGACATTGACAGTTATCCCGCATATTAAATTCCAAGATGGAAGAACTAGTGTGGAAGTTGATATTGAAGGCAATGAAACAAAAACAGAATACAAACCTTATGAAGGAACTGATTTCGAATTTGAAAGTTTTACAGTAACTCTTCCTTAAATAGGGATTACTAAAAGTGAATAATGCGATTCTCTAGTTATGCTAATCGCTTTTTCTTTAGTCTCGATACTTCTATATCAAAAGAAACTACTGATAGTTCAGCCAGAACCTTTTGGTTGAACTTTTTTTTAGATTTAATTTATAAGTAGCCAAGGTAGAACTACGGGGCGTGGGACAATGATCCCGTCTACTAAACTATTCATCCCCTACATGTAAAAATATGTTTTAAGCTGATTGGGACTTAGATCTCGTATAACAAGCGAAGCTATAATACTACTTGGGGGTAATAGGTGTTACATTAGCTGATTTAGTACAAATTCGTTGAGCTTTCCAGACAGCACTTTTTTATTATTCAACTAAAGGTACAGTTTAGCTGCATAAGAATTAAAATTAGTCATAGTGTATAATGAATTGTTAAATATTAACATATGTAAATTGGGAGGAAATTAATGAAGCGTTGTAACCTCACTTTAAACATTTTTTTGTTAATGCTAGTTAGCATATTTGGAGCTTTATTATTTGGTTGCAGTAAAGATGAGAAAATAAATTGGAAATCATCTGCTACATTTATAAAGGACAATAATATTGAATTATATGGTACAAAAGGGAAATTTGGGATGATTAAAGTTAACGGAAAAGTCGATGAACCAGAATTTCCAGTTAATCAGGGAAGGCTTTATGATATTTATTTTTTGGACGATTCAATTGAAGTTAACGGGAAAAAATTTAAAATAATGGGTATACACGAAGATATGAAAGATTCTTTACAACTTTATGAATGGGGTATTGATAACAACAAAAGTGGAGCAAAAATTTCTCTAGATAAAGTAGGTTTGTGGAAGTTGACCGTCACTGTTGATGAAAAGTTTTTTACAAGTTTTGTGATAAATGCTGAATAAAAAATAACTCATTCTCATTAAATGGTTTGTATCCTTAGTGCTATTCTAAGAGACATGGGAGGGTACGTCGTCATAAGTATCGCAGAGATCCATTGTGCATCACATAGTGGATTAAAAAGCTAATGATTTCCATTAGTTTTAGCGAAGCGTACACCTATATTGTAAATTATAACTATAAATTAAAAATACTGTTTATAAATCAAGTAAAAAAATATTTTTTCTTCATCACGAAGTGGTAGAAACCGTTGATACATCAATGTTTATAGAGGGAGGTTAGTCGAACAGAGTTGATTAACTTGTGTTAAACAATCTGGTCACTTTATGGGACAATTAGGTAACTTAATTAACCTTTATCCGTCTAACAATCCGAGGAGGGATAACATGAAAGTGTCAAGATTATTTTTGGGTTTGGTTATGTTTGTTTTATTAACTGCTGTCGGATGTTCTAATACATCGGATAACGGTAAAGTAGAAGTTCATGAAACTGAAAATCCTAATGCAGAAGAGCTTTTAAAATTAGACCCTGAAGCCGATATATTTCAGTTCAATAGAGTGATTTATCAGACTGGAATTGATTGGGTTGAGGAACTAACCTTAACAAAAGGCGAGCAGGTAGGAGAAATAAAAACAAAAAACGATACAGATACAAATTTTAAAGACGAAATGTCGAACAAATTGCCTGTTGGTGCAAAAGTCTTTTCGGTTAAAGAAAAAGAAGAAATTGGAGGACCAATTTTACTCGTCGAATCAGAAGGTAAACTTTATAAATATTATGGGCTTGTTGAGGGGTAATCAATTTTCATATATCTGCAAACGAGCGTGATTGTTGAATAAGCATCACTTTTGTTCTTCAACTATCGGGTGCTTTCGTATTATATAGTTCAGCCAGAACTTTCTGGTTGAACTTTTTTTATTTAGATTTAATCTATCAGTAGCCAGGGTAGAACGTACGGGGGCATGGGACATTGATCTTATAGATAGATGTAGTGATTAAATAAGGAATTCAATCTTCATTATAGTGCTAACGGGGCAGGATTGTTAATTAGGTGATTGAATCAAAAGGTGAGAAGGGGATTTAAATGGCTTATAAATTTAGTATTTTGACACAAGAAAAAGCTGAAAATATCGCATTTGATTGACATTATGATGGTGAGTAATCTTTTTTTGATATGGAAGCTTATAAAGCAGATTTAGAGGAATTTTTAAACCCAGAAGAACGAGGGAACTCAAGTTTGGTTGCTTTCCTGAGTATTAGTGAAGTTACTGACAGAATTTTTGATATTGGATTAGGAATGAGACCAGATTTAACTGGAAAAGGCAATAGGACAGAATTTTTAAGGGCAGGTATTAACTTTATTCAATCAGAATTTAAACCTGAAAAAATCACATAATCAGGGGCAACTTTTAATCAAAGAGCTATAAAACTATACAGAAAAGTTGGATTTAAAGATGCAGAGACTATTATGCAAGATACAAATGGTATATTAGTGTTAATAACTCTTTTTCAAGTAAAGTGGTGCTATAGTAAAGTGGGAGCAAAGTCTTTTTAGACATTGCTCCTTTTACATTTAAAAGTACTTCTGATAATACTCTTTCCTTAGCCTCTCGCTTAATTGAGCGTAGATCCTAATTGGTTCGTTTTTCTCGTGCCCCATAAGACTTTGTATGATTTCTAAGGGAGCTCCATTGTTCAACAGTTGCATAGCTGTGTCTAAGTTGGTGTGGATGAATTTCTTTATTGATTTCAGCACGATTTGATATCCGCTTGATGATGTATCGCATAAAGTATTTTAAATAAACAACGAATCTATAGATACATGTATTTATAAATTCGTTGTTTATTTATATATAGTTTTATAGAAAATGTCTTGAAAAAGTGTTTGCTATAAGTTTCTCTACACTTATAGTTTCAGTACTTACCTTGTCATTTACTTTTCCTCTCATGTTGCAGATTAGAGGGAGTGGCTCGTAATAAGTCAATCCTCCTGATACTTTTAATTCCGCAATTTTTTTCTCTTTTACGAATAATTAATCTTTCCTTTTGAAATTGTTTGTTTTCAAATCCTGTCAGTATTAGATTTGGTGATTTTTCGAAATATTTAATAATGAAATCAGATAAAATCAATTCAAATTCGCAAACCATTAATAAGTTTTTTATTTATTCAGTCCTGTTATTCAATACTACAATCTAATCTGTCTTTAAACCTCTATATTAATTAAAGATTAAAAAAATAAAAATTTTTCCGAAAATAGAAGGGATTTCAAAATGAATGTGTAATATGTAATATTATAGAAAATAAAGAATTAATAGGATGTTGTATTGTGAATATCTTCTTTTTAACTTTTTAATTGTACTTTTCGAAATTTAAGTTTCTAATCTTTTAAACAAACGATATTATAAATAGTTTTTTGTGTAAATATTCTTACTTGATGTTTTTAGCCAAAGGTGAAGTAACAGCTGATAAATCACATCTTGAATATATAGGATTATTAAATGACAAACCAAAAGGCAGCCTAAAAAATACACTGAAAGGAGGTGATTTATATGCAATGGAATTATTAATATTTAGTAAGGAAAAATGTAAGTTAACTTATTAAACCAAAAGGCCTGAAAAATACACTGAAAGGAGGTAATTTATATGCAATGGGTTTATTAATATTTAGTAAGGAAAAATGTAATTTAACTTATTAAACCAAAACTCCTAAAAAATACATTAAAAGGAGGTAATTTATATGCAATGGAATTATTAATATTTAGTAAGGAAAAATGTAAGTTAACTTATTAAACCAAAAGGTAGCATAAAAAATACACTGAAAGGAGGTAATTTATATGCAATGGAATTATTAATATTTAGTAAGGAAAAATGTAATTTAACTTATTAAACCAAACGGTAGCATAAAAAATACATTGAAAGGAGGTAATTTATATGCAATGGGTCTATTAATACTTAGTAAAGAAATTGTAATTCAACATATTAATTATTACGGTTGTATATGCTAACAAATATGATTACAAAAAGACAGGGCGTATTCCCTGTCTTTTTATAATGTTAAAACAGGTAATAATATGATAAATGCTTTTAGAGCTTTAAAGATTACGATTCAACTGTTACTCCTCTATGTGCTTGATTTTAAAAAAACAATTTGAAGAAGTAAATAATTAAGAAAATGATCTTTACAAAATATTAGATATAATATCGAATGATTCTTAAAATAACAGCAATTCAGAAAATATACTTCCATTTTTTGTATATATAAGTTACACTTACATTATAAAAAAATTACTGATATTACCATAAAAAGATGTAGGAGGAGTCGCTATGACAAAAACAGAATTACAGTATAATCCCTTGGATCCGGAAACATTAAAAAACCCATATCCGATTTACCATCAACTTCGTGAAAATTCACCCGTTTTCTGGCATGAAGGTATGAAATCTTGGGTTCTAACCAGATATGAAGATTGTAGAGAAGTTCTACGTAATCACGAATTGTTTGCTAGGGATTTGCGACGTATTGGTGTTGATATTCCAGATATAAAAAATAACCTTCAAACTTTAGATCCGCCTGATAATATGCCGTTACGTAATCTAATGATTAAAGCTTTTAATTCTCAGGATATTGAAAGTATTAGACGAAGAGTTCATGATTTAATTGAGGGCATTTACAAAAAACAAGCTTCTAATAAAGAATTTGATTTTATGAAAGAAGTTTCAGCTCCACTTTCATTAAGTTTAACGTGTACTTTGCTAGGCATCGAAGAACCAGACTTAGAGTCTATTGTAGAAATATCTGAGGCTATTGCTTATCAGATGGATTCCGGATTAGTACCAGAGAATGCAAAACTCGGTATTTCAGCAAGAAAAAAACTCAACGAACTTGTTGAAGGATGGCTGGCAGCAGAAGAACAGCCTGGAATTCTATCTTATATAAGAAAAAATAGTCAGAAAGCTAATATACCAGAACATTATGTGCGTAACACTACAGGCACAATGTTTACTGCAAGCTTTGAAACGTTATATGCATCTTTTGGTAATGCTATACTTGCACTGTTAGAACACCCAGATATTCTTGATCAATTGAAAAATCAAGAGTTACTTGACTCTGGAGTTGATGAGTTAATTAGATATGATGGACCAGCAACAGGAACAAGTCGTTTTGCAGTTAAGGAAACTAAAATTGGGGATACTATCATTAAGCCTGGTGAAATTGTTTTAACTTTACTTGCTGCTGCCAATAGAGATCCTGAAGTATATCCCGACCCAGATAGAATTATTCTAAATCGGTCTGCAAAACCAAATCTTGGTTTTGGTTGGGGTCCGCATTCTTGTGTAGGGACTTTGTTTGGTAAACTAGCAATTAAACAATTAATAGTATGTTTACTCGAATCGCCTAGACGTTTACAACTGGTATCGAAACCTAAGCGACGCAATACGGCTACTGTACGTTGTATGGATGTATTACCTGTTTCATTTAATTAATTCTCTTATACACTAAATGGTTAATTTATTAAAAGTAGTGATAGTATTACTTACAAACATTTATTTAAAGCATGTATTCAGACCGGGCATTCATCTTCTATGCTCGGTCTATTTGTATTTAAAAATTGGCTTTGACAAAGTATATGGATAACTTTTGGGGTAGTAATATATTTTAGTTATTCGATGAAATACTGTAATTAAAATGAATGAGGCTACAGTTTCAAATTATTCAGTATCACCAATGTGTGACGAAAACGAATTATAGGTTTCTAATTACCATTATAGTCCTTAGTATTTTATTTAGTTTTACAAAAAAAGTTTTGATAAAGTGTTTGCTATAAGTTTTTCATCGCTTATAGTTTCAGTAATTGCATTGTCGTTTACTTTTACACAAAAAAAGTAAACCGCCCTTGCCTCCAAGCATGTGAGTTGGTTTACTTGATCACTTTGCAAATCGCCTTTTTCAATTAGAACAAATAAATACAGAATTATATAAGCTTCACAAGAATATAAAATTCGACAGGTGAAAAACAGAGAACTAAATAGTTGTCTGTTTTATGTAGCTGTTTTTGTTAAAGATGATCGGAAGCTAATGGGCATATTTTTTGATATAATGGTTTTTATTTACATAATAAAATTTGACGTAAAAATGACTGTTTTTTAGCAACACATCGATCAGATATAACAAAACCTGCATCTTCTATCAAGTCATCGATTGTTTCAATTGTAACGACAACTACTTTATCGGCAATGCGTCGAGCATGTTTTAGAATATTAAATTGATCTTCGGTTGATGTATGCGTAAATAAGTTATAGGGTAAATCAATGATCGCGACATCATAATGTTCCTTCACTTCGGAGATTGGACCTAATGTAATGTTGCCTGTTAACCCAAAATAAGTGATGTTTTTTCGGGAACCTTGACAAACATTGTAATTAATATCTCGCCCTTCAATATTAATTCCCATAGAAAGGGCTTCAATTACTACTGTCCCTATACCACAACAAGGATCAATCGCACGAATATTTTGAGGTTGTGGAACTGCGATATTTGCAACAGTACGAGCTACTCTAGTACTTAGTGCCGTTGAATAACTGTGTGGCTTGTGTAAATGATTATGCCAAATGGATTCACTCTTCATATGCTTTCCAAAATACCATATTCCATCTATTAAAATAAGACCAAATACAACTTCAGGCTCATTTAGTTCTGGTTCGCCATCGATGCACAGACCTACCTCGCGTTCTATCATTCGACGCTCTGGCAGATGAATTTTCTTCTCTTCACCTATATCCATACTATTTAAACAAACTACTTTATAAGTTGCTTCCTTTACTTTTAAATCCTTCATCAATGTCTTGATGTTTTCTATACTGTTATCTTCAAATAGCACTTCCAGTCTGTCCTGCATAAACGGGCTACGGCTTGGATCAATTTTAATAGGGCTTATTATATAGTTTGATTGGGAATCAAGATTAAAAAATGAACGCATCTCCATTCTGCACAGATCGTATTCATCAACATGATGTACATATGTGTATATAAATTTACTGTTATTTTGTTCGTTACTCAATTGATTATCATCCTTTTACATTGTAGTTCACTTGAAATTACTAACGTTCATAAAAACAAATGAAATTGTTTATTTGGTAATCGTATCATAGGTGTCTCTATCAAGCCACTCCATATCAATATCGATTCACAATTATGGCGAGGTAAAATTAATTAGAGGGAATAGTGGAAATTATTTGTAAGAAAAAATAATATAAAAATAGACATTTATTTTGAATAGGTCGGATTTAATAATCACAACTACTGGAGGGTGTTAAATGATTGTAAAAGAGGACGTTTTGAATAGAAAGGGAGCTAGAAAGGCCAGCGATATTCCTAGTGAAGTTTTAATATTGTTAAATCAAGGGAAAATAGAGAGTGTTAATTTAACGGAATGGCAAGCTGTTCACCATATTACATTAGTAAAAAATGTTCTACCGTCAATAGGGCTAGAAGAAAAGTTAGACTTTATACTAACGGAGATAGAGAAGCAAAAAGTAGAAACGGGAATGAAGGCTATACGCTTAATAGGGAGTTTATTAGATACAGTCATGATGGATGAAAGTGAGGCAAAAAAAGAGGAGCTAATCAAAATATGCTCCAATCATGTATCTGATAGCGTCCGTTGTTGGGCAGCGTTTATGAATAAAAACAACGTTCATTCTTTAGAAGAAAAATTGTTGTATATCCGTTCTTTTGCAGCAGATCATCATTTTGGTGTCCGAGAAATTGCTTGGATGTCAATTAGGGAGAACCTTTCAGCAAATATTGAGAGTAGTGTCGATTTGTTAACGGAATGGGCGAAAAGTGAGGATGAAAACATTCGTAGGTTTAGTTTAGAATCAATCCGTCCACGTGGGGTATGGACAAAGCATATTGAAAGATTGAAAGAAGAACCGCAAATCGCACTTCCAATTCTACAGTTACTAAAATCAGATCCGTCAAAGTATGTTCAAGATTCTGTCGGTAACTGGCTAAATGATGCTAGTAAAACTCAACCAGAGTGGGTAAAAAACCTTTGTGATGAATGGCAAAAAGCATCACCAACTAAAGCGACTGAGAAAATCATTAAAAAGGCTCAAAGAACAATCGTAAAAATATAAGGATGATGTTCAACGATGATAAAGCCAACAAACTACCTAGGCCCATGTCTGTGATTTGATGTTAAACAATCACACATCATGGACAATATTTATTGATTGAGGAGGTTAATCCAAAATGGATTAATCTCTTTTTATTGTAGTTAATTACTTACGGTAGCAGAGTTGAGGATTAAATGATGGGTTTTCAATAAAAAAATAATGAATTTAGATATTTTTTTATTGAAAAACGATAAATTGTGTTTTAAAATCAAACGTACATTAAATAAGTGAGGTGCTTTTTATGAAACGAGGGTCAACACTCTTTTTAAAAATAGCTGTTTTTCTTATGGGAGCTCCCGTTCTAGCTTTCTGTATATTTGGCTTATTTTGGTTAGCTAATAATCTAGCAAATCCAGATTACTGGTATATACTATATCCTGGTATAATTATTATGTATGTATCAGTAATACCATATTTTATTGCGTTATATCAGGCTTTCTTACTTCTAAGCTACATTGATAAGAACAAAGCGTTCTCTAATATTTCTGTAAGAGCTTTAAAGAAAATAAAATACTGTGCAATCACAATTAGTACTTTGTATGTGGTAATGATGCCATTTGTTTATCTTGCAGCAGAGACAGATGATGCTCCAGGTCTTATAATTATCGGAATGATTCCTATCTTTGCTTCAATGATAATCGCAGTCTTTTCGGCTGTTCTTCAAAAGCTTTTAAAAGAAGCCATCGATCTAAAATTAGAAAATGATTTAATGATTTGAGGTGTTCAATTTGTCAATAATAATCAATATTGATGTGATGTTGGCCAAAAGGAAAATGAGTGTGACAGAACTTTCGGAGAGAGTTGGAATAACAATGGCTAATCTTTCTATATTGAAGAATGGAAAGGCTAAAGCGATTCGATTCTCAACTTTGGAGGCGATTTGTAAGGCTTTAGAATGTCAGCCTGGAGATATTTTAGAATACAAAAGTGACACAGACATTTAAGAATAATAGACAATAAATTCGTTACAAATGAGTGTTTAGTAAGCCTTTAGCGGATGTTACAACCGAGCCAGCTTCAACAGGCTTTAACTTTAATAACTAGCTATAAGAGGGCATAATTGTGCTAGAAACCATTCCTTTATCACGTACAGATTAAATAGGATTTGAAGAAAAAATTGACTTCGTAATTTGACCTTTATTTCTCCAACAAGCAGAGAAAAATTAGGACTCACCAGTTTTGGTTAGTCCTAATGCTATTCCTTGCTCCATAATGGAGGTACATCCTGTAGAGTTGGATGTAGCTTTATAGTAAAGTTTGATTAAATGATATTAACCTGGGTATGAGATCAAAAATTTAGACCTTTAGTGAGCCGCGGAAGCCCCTTGCTGCGTAGTAAGAATCTGCACCATTGTGGTACACAAAAACAGTGTCGTAGCGATAATCACAAAAGATGGCCCCGCCGAGTTTTCTAATATTAGCAGGTGTTTGCACCCAGCTCGACGTTTTCATATCGAAATTGTCAAGTTTCTGCAACTCACGGTATTGTTCTTCCGTTAAAAGTTCAATGCCCATGGCAGTTGCCATATCAATAGCGGTATTTTCTGGTTTGTGCTTTTTCCTTGACACCAGTGCTTCACGGTCGTAACAAACACTTCTGCGACCTTTAGGGCTTTCTACTGAACAATCATAAAAAATGTATTCACCTGTCTTTTCATCATGGCCGACAACATCCGGTTCACCGCCAGTTCCTTCCATTTCATTAAGCGACCACAGTTTTTCGATATTAGCTTCGAGCTTAGCTTGTACTTCAGTCCATTCAAGATCTTTATGGCGGTCCATATTTTTCTCAAAACGTGCTTTCAAAGTTCTGAGTAGTTCCTCACGTTGTTCTAGTGACAACGCCTTATTTTTCTTTGTCATATTAGTTTCCCCCTTATTGTTCATACTCATAATTGGACAGAACTGCTCAGTTAGTTCAATAAAAATTCTATTTCTTACTTATGATAGAGTTCTCCATTTAACATGGAGTATTCTGCTTGTCATAAAATACGAATCATTTCCTTTATTTCATCCCTAGTTTGAATAATTGTATCGTTTTCGTTTGGGAAAATCGATATGGCACCACTGTCATTTTCAATATCAACAATTAAATCGTCTAGAAAAATCGAAAGTGGTATGTTGAATGCTTCAAAGGTCTCGTCTAAATTAGCAGCCATCATTTCAGCAAAGCTTCGGGTAGGCCAAACAGGAAGTACAAATGGATAGCCGTCTTCGTCTTCGAATAATAACATGTCGCCATTTACGTCACGTAGTAACCACACTTGTTCATCCGTTGCAACCATACCATAAAAATATGCAAGTCGCTTTTCTGCAGGACGGTTTAAAATAAATCGTTTAATTAGTTTCATATAGGCCATTCCTTAATAAGTTTATCCTAAAAAAGATAACAAAAAAAATATAAAATTACTATATATTATTTTTCTAATTGTTGTTAATTGTATAATCCGGAACTTGATATTTATGGTAGGATAAAAATGAAATGGGGTTTAATCCCACGTTGTTTACACTCGCAGAAAACGATGCCAGGATTGTATTAAAATTTTTTAAATACTATAAGCCATATGCCAGAGTGTATACGCGGTTTGAGCCTGATGCGGCTATACTAAGTATATAGGTAATCAAACTCACAGCGCCTGTGTATTATTGGAGGTGTAAAATTCTATGCCGTTATGGAATGATTTTATAAATGCCGAAATTCCCAATGCAGGAAGCGGTAAATGGTTGCAAATCATAAACAATTCAAAGCAGTATTGTGTTGAAATAAAAAACGAAGAACTTGTTATTTCTAGGTATCGTGAAAAACACTGTATACAATATGGCTATTTAGATTTAAAAATAGTCGGCACAGATTATGGAGAATGGGGAGGAGAGTTAAAGGCCGTTTGTCCAGACTCGACAGAAATAGTATTAAAAAAGTGTAATGTTAAATCTATATTTGAATATGAAGGAGATCTATATTTTCTAGAAGGGTTAGAGCATTTGTATCTGAATACAGGCTATTTATATCAGCTGATTTACGATGGTACTAACTTTTCTATTAGAGAGTGTCTTGATTTAAAAGAGTGTCCAATTGCTTTTTATATATTCAATAGTCACTTGTATATAATATCTAGCGAAAATTTATTTAGTTTATCTATTGAAAAGGGGTCATTTAAAAAGAATATTATATTCAATAATTTCCCATTCAGTGCATTTGTAACGAACTCACTAATCGTCTACAAAGGGGATTTTATTATAGGGATGAGAGGTGGTTTAGGGCGAATAGATTATGAAAATGTTAAAAATGTGCAGTATATGCAATTGAAAAAAACTTGATTTTCAATTTTTCATTATGATGAGCCTGCTTCGGCAATGGAAAATGTCCAAGATTGGAGAGAGGTTTATGAAAGTAGAAGAGGCATTATAAATAGTTTATGAATATACGATTGGTGATAACTCTGTTCTATATTCAATAAGAGTGGGATTGGGAGTAAATGAAAAAAACTATCATTCATTAATTGAAGCAATGAAGGTACTAATTACGGAGTACACAGATAAAACTGAAATTCCTAAGAAACTTGCTTTATGTTTTGTAGATATCAGCAAATACTTTTATTTTCATGATGGCAAGTATTCTACAGAAGAGGAAGAAAAGTTTGAAGATGCAATTCACGAACTATCATATTTTGCAGAAAAATTATTTGGATAGATTAAGTTGAGTATTAAGAGGTAAGCAAACTTTAGTCGGGCTTTTTAGTGATTAAGGTGTTATTTGAAAAATAGATGAACTAACTTAAGAGAGTGTGTGAAATTATGACTGAAGAAAAAATGAGTTTAATCAGTATTAGTAATGTTTTATCACATCCAGAGAAAAATCCAGATACTTGGTTTTATCTTCCTCCAAATTCAGCGGAATGGAATCTACATACAAAGGGAGTATTTTCACTAGATAGCTTTGATTTTCCAATTGATTCTGATGACTTTTTACCGAAACAAGCGAAAAACAACGGTTGGATAGAAATATTGGATGGAGCAAGTATTGAGGATGTAATTGATAATGTAAATAATCAATTAGAGAATCCAACACTAGATCAGTTACTCCAGGCGTTCATTTATTATTTTGAGAATGATGCGTTTTTAGTTTTTTAAGTAGGGCAAGGATAAAATAATCGCTTTGGATGTTATTGGGAGAAAAAGGAATGTGCACTCGGGATCACATTTAACTGGTCTTTATGGACAATTTAGAAAGCAAGTAGATATTTTCATATAAAAATGTCTTGAGGTGTAAATAATAATGGAAATAATGAGTAGGGTTCATGTTTGGATAGGAATTAGCAACGTAGATAACGATATCTTTAATGAGTATTTCAAAATCGATTATAGTGATCCAGACATGGATATTGATGATCCAAACTATAAGATTTGTGAATTTTGTCAGGATATTAATGAAAAAGTGTATGACGAGGATTGGATTGGTGTCTACTGGCAAGATAAATTAACAGACGTGGATGAATTTATTGAGGAACTATCAGTAGAAGATGAGACGATGGTTGAAATAAAAAAGATCTGTATTCGAAAAGAATTAGACAAAGTAAACACAATGTTTTATTATTTCGATCCTGAAATTGAAATTACTGATGTTAACAAGCTTTATAACGGTCTGCATTATATCGGATTATTCGATACCGACTTTTAGTGCAATAAGCATATCAAAAGAGTAGTAGAATCCTTGTTGATAGGTAGTTTTTCTACTCTTTTCTTGTGTTATTAAATGGGGTTTTTTCATATGGAGGGAAGAAAATGAATAAATTCGATGATACACAGTTGTATGTGTTATTAAATGAATCAAATTATGAGAAAATCAATGCGTTTTTACAAACATACGGCTTAGATAGTGTTGATAGAGACGGACGTACGTTTTTGATGTCCGCAATCGTTGAAGGTAAAGAGGATATTGTAAATTATCTTGTGAATAGTGGATGCAATGTGAATGCTAAAGATAAAGCTGGCTTAACTGCGCTACATTTTGCAGCTATTTATGACAGATTTAGTATTGTTAAGGTTCTTATAACTCATGGTGCGGAAATTGATGCAGTTGACTACATAGGTAATACTCCCTTATGGAGAGCGGTAATGGAAAATCGTAATGAAACATCAACGATAAGGTATCTATTAGAGAATGGGGCAGATTCCAATAAGACAAATAGTCGTGGGATGGCACCAAAGGATTTACTTGAATAGTAATCAACAATCGAGTCGCTATTACTTGCTTAATAATAATGTATTTTTTAGATTCAAAAACATATAGTGCGGTCGTATTGCTCTATATTTCCAAGCGATTTTCCCGATAAAGGTAGTAAAATACCTTTGTTCGTTTAAAGGATTCATGATCAAATAGTTTAACTATAAAAATATAAAACTTTAAATAAAATTCATTCAAAAGTAATATTTTGAATTTTTATAGCAAAAAATAAGAGGATAATACATAAAAATTCAAAAAATTAATTGACTCTATTTTTAATGTGTGATAAAAATGATAGTATCAATTCGGAAAATTAATATTTGGGCAATGATAGGATTAAGTAGTGAAAATCTCCCTATTTCAGAGAGCTGGTGGTTGGTGCGAATCAGTATATAGATGATCATGAATTTCGACCTGGAGCATCTTTCATAAATCACATGTTGTGAGGAAGTGGAAGACGGTAGTGAATACCGTTATCAAATAAAGTGGTGAAGAATTTTCACAACTAGGGTGGTACCGCGATATATATCGTCCCTACGTACTTACGTAGGGACGTTTTTTATTTAGGTCTTATTCTTGTTGTATTTTCATAACTAGGGTGGTACCGCGATATTATATCGTCCCTACGTAATTGCGTAGGGGCGTTTTTTAACTTCTTTTACCGGGTGTCTAACACCCGCTAAAAGAAGTTAAAGCCTCCGGCGGATGTCGCGGAATCTGAGAGGAGTTCTAGGGGATGTTAGCCTAAAATCATTGCATCCATGCGATAATGGCTAACTGACCTGCATCGTGCAGGCCTAGGCACAAAGCCGATTCCGGACGCAATTATGCCGAGGCATAATTGATTAAGGTTTTACTCTTGTTGTAACTTCATAACTAGGGTGGTACCGCGATATTACATCGTCCCTACGTAATTGCGTAGGGGCGTTTTTTATTAAGGTTTTCATCTTGTTATATCTTCATAACTAGGGTGGTACCGCGATATTTTTATCGTCCCTACGTTTTCGTAGGGACGATTTTTATTTGAAAAGCAGTGGTTGTATAAGAAAGGAGTACGATAGACCAATATGAATAAAGGCCGAATTGTTATAAACAAAGAAATAGTAGTAGAGAGGAGATAAAGAAATGAATTCACAGCAATGGACATCGAAATTAGGTTTCATTTTAGCTGCAGCAGGCTCAGCGATAGGTCTTGGTGCGATTTGGAAATTCCCGTATATGGCCGGTATTGGAGGTGGCGGTGCGTTCTTCCTTATTTTCATCGGTTTTACCTTATTAATTGGTTTACCGTTATTATTGGCGGAATTTGTTATTGGAAGAAGTACACAAAAAGAGGCTGTTGAAGCATATAGAACTATTGCTCCAAAAACGCAATGGCCGTGGGTAGGTAAATTAGGGATTGTCACTTGTTTCATATTGCTTTCATTTTACAGTGTTGTTGGAGGATGGATTTTATTATATTTATGGAATGCGATTACAGGTAGACTGTGGGAAGGCAATGGCTCTTACGAAGCAACTTTTACTGAAATCATTGCTAATCCATTTTTAGCAGTTGGATCACAGTTATTATTTATTCTTATGACTATTTTTATCGTAAGTAAAGGTGTGCAAAACGGTGTTGAAAAAGTGAATAAGTATTTCATGCCAGCACTATTTGTTTTATTCTTTGTATTAATTATTCGTGCTCTTACACTAGATGGTGCAGGAGAAGGGGTTCGTTTCTTCTTACAGCCTGATTTCTCGAATGTTACATCTGAAATTATTTTATATGCAATGGGGCAATCATTCTTCTCGTTATCTGTCGGCGTAGGGGTAATGGTGACATATAGCTCATATTTACCGAAAGAAGAAAGTTTACCACGTTCCGCATTTTCTATTGTCGGTTTAACGCTTGTTATTACTTTGCTTGCAGGGCTTGCGATTTTCCCGGTAGTATTCGCATTTGGAATGGAACCGTCTCAAGGACCAGGTCTATTATTTATTGTCTTGCCAGCGATTTTCAGTAAAATGGCATTTGGAAAAGTGTTCTTCATTATTTTCTTGTTACTATTTTTCTTTGCAACGATTACATCAGCCATTTCCATGTTGGAAATTAGCGTGGCCTCTTTAACGACAAAAGGTAAAGGGAAACGCGAAAAAATGGCATTGATTGTAGGATTACTAATCTTTGTTGTAGGGATTCCATCAGCTTTATCATTTGGCGTATTAAGTGATGTTACATTATTTGGAAAAACCATCTTTGATTTAGCAGACTATACAGTAAGTAATATTCTTATGCCGCTCGGTGTATTATTAGTTGCGATCTTCGTGCCGTTTAAAATGAAGAAAGATGTATTAATGAGTGAACTGTGTGTAAGTAAAAATAAAGGCTATAAATTATTTGTATTATGGTTATTCTTACTTCGCTATATAGCACCGATTGCAATTATTATCGTATTTTTAAATGTAATTGGCGTGATTTAACATACAGAAGGCCCTAGCATATCGTTGTGTTAGGGCCTTTTCGTTATAAAATCAGGTTACCTAAAGAACTGCTCCTATTCCTACGAATACAGCCCTCCACAGAATAAAAGCACAAACTTACGCAAATCAAAGCAATCCCTGTTTAAAACAGATAAAAAAACAATAAAAGAATAGCTTGACATCATTCGTAAATAGCACAAACATCACAATTTTTTCAGCATATCATAATGGAGAAAGCGTTTTCTTCAATTAATATAGAAGAAAGTCACTACAATTCAATCAAGTTTGCTGCAAAATACTTTGTTACGAATGTTAAATATGAGCAAGTATAAAAAAGTTCTTGATTGAGGTACATTTCGTCACTTGATTTTATTACGACGTGAAAAAAATGTCTCTAAATGGGGAAGTCATATTCGAAGTGTTTCGACCTGTCGTTGTAATAAATCTACATCCCGCTGTTGAAGTGATACAACTTTATCAATTAAAATCGTCCATCTTGATATCCATATAAATTTGTAAAGACGTGGTTTGTTTTGACATGTCAGATACACCATTGAAAATTCTATAAATTAGATGAATTCAGCTAGTTCAGACAAATATTTGTACGAATATTGGAATTTTACGAAAAAATTTCGCAAAAACCTTAACTATTTCATACGAAATCCGTATAATAAATCAAACAGTGTGAAAATTGTCCATTTTCCGCCGATTAATTGCGTGAATTTTTTAAATTGTATTGACGTAGGGAATGATAATTTGTACACTGTGTACAATCAATTGTTTTTTGGAGGAATACATTTAATTTAAAAAGTTAGGATTTGATGGTTATGATCGTATGTAAATTTGGTGGAACATCTGTAGCAAGTGCAGAACAAATTCAAAAAGTAGCAAACATTGTAAAATCTAATCCGGCACGTAAAATCGTAGCCGTTTCTGCACCAGGGAAGCGTTCTGGTGACGATATAAAGGTAACTGATTTATTAATTAACTTAGCAATGGCAGCATTAAAAAATGAAGATATTGAGAAAGAATTGCAAATCGTTGTAAATCGCTTTATGGCGATTGCGGATGGTTTGGAGTTAGGTTATACAATTTGTGATGTGATCGCTGAAGATTTACGTGAACGTGTACAGGGTGATAAATCGAATGAGGAATTATTTATCGATAGCATCAAAGCGGCAGGGGAAGACAATAACGCGAAGCTAATCGCAGCTTATTTTAATTCCATCGGTATGACGGCACGCTATGTAAGTCCAAAAGAAGGTTTGGTCGTCAATGATTTACCTGAACGCACGTATGCATTACCAGAGGCCTATGGCAATTTAGCACCACTAAAAAATACCAAGGAAATTATTGTATTCCCTGGTTTCTTCGGTTACACTAAAGCGGGCATACTGCGTACATTTGACCGTGGTGGTTCGGATATTACAGGCTCTATTTTAGCAGCTGCTGTTGAAGCAGAGCTTTATGAAAACTTTACGGATGTGGACTGTGTGTTCTCCGCGAATCCGAAAGTTGTGAATGATCCAGTGGAAATTAAAGAAATTACGTATCGCGAAATGCGCGAATTATCCTATGCAGGCTTTTCAGTTTTCCATGATGAAGCGTTAATGCCTGTCTACAAGATTGGGGTGCCCGTTAACATAAAAAATACAAATAATCCATCAGCCCCAGGTACTCGTATCGTACCAAGACGCTCTGTTACAGGACGTCCAGTTACAGGTATCTCGGCAGACAGTGGCTTTTCAACTTTATATGTGTCAAAATATTTGATGAATCGTGAAGTAGGCTTTGGACGTAAGCTTCTTCAAATTTTGGAAGATGAAAATATTTCTTATGAACATACACCGTCTGGTTTAGACGATATTTCTGTCATTATGCGTTCAAACCAAATTACACTAGAAAATGAAGAACGAATTCTTTCTCGTGTTAAAAATGAGTTACATGCAGATGATGTGCAAATGCGTCATGGTTTCTCGATGATTGTAATCGTAGGCGAAGGCATGCGTAATAATACAGGTTTAGCGGCACGTGCTGCAACTGCGATTTCTAAAACAGGTGCAAATATAGAGATGATTAATCAAGGTTCATCTGAAGTTAGTCTAGTATTCGGCGTGCTACAAGAGTTTGAAAACCAAATTTTACAAGCGCTTTATGAGGAATTTTTTGCGCATGTGAGAGTGTAAGGATATATAGTGAAACTTTTAACAGTGGGGAGTTCTTCATCCCCACTTATTAATTAGTGTTCACCTAGCGGGCATTTACGGGCATTTAACCTTCGCTTAATTTATGGGTGGAGGTCTTGTATCTAACGTTTCACTTTTGGGACAGAAAAAATACTGCCTGTTAATGCGGGAGATAAACGCTAATCCTTAAAACGGATTAGTGTTTTCTTTTTGACGAGAATACGGTAAAATCGAGGGCGTACACAGATTGGAGGTTTTTCTTTTGAAAAAATTATCGATTGGTATGCTTCTATCAATGATTGGCATACTATTTGTTTGTTTAACAATTATGGATATTTTACCGTCCTCGACTAAAACAATGAAAATTGTTTATATAGGTATTGGTTGGGTATTTATTATTGCGGGATCCGTCATTCGTTTTAAAACTTTAAAACAAAGACAATAACGAAATATCGCGAAATTGAATTGTGGCAACCTGTGAATTTATGATACAATTTCAAAAAAAATAAATAATTTGAGTATTATGAAGTTGCGATGCTGTGCGAAAATTCAAAAGTTTTAAATTGGGGAAAGATGATTAATTTAAGAATCAACAGTACAAATTCTTCTTTGTAAGAATTTGTTTTTTTATTTTCTGAATAGGAGGCGAGATCATGTCAGTACTTCGCAAGGGAGATATTCATATTTCTGACCATTATGTTGCCATCCAAACAGATTCACCGATGAAGGTCGTATCCTCAGCCGTACATAATCCGGGCTTTGGTTTTTATACTCATTTGATGAATCGTTCAGTGCCCTATACGTATGATGAGCGAAAACCACAGCTAGAATTGCAACGTTTTTTGCAGTCTGAGGGCTTTCCTATTGACAATACGGTGGCGATGATGACGGCAGTCTATGCTCGGTATGCGACAGTCCGTGAATTTACATATGAAGGAATTCATCTTGTCATCATGATTACTGCTGGTCTTGGCAATGCCGTCGATATTACGCGAGCATTTCATCGTCAGGAGCAGTATCATGCGGGGACTATTAATACGTGGGTACTAATAAATGGGAGATTGTCGGATGAAGCATTATTTCAAGCGATGATTTCTACGACAGAGGCAAAGGTTAAGGCACTTATTGATGAGGACATCACTGATCCAACAACGGGTACACAAGCTACAGGTACTTCAACAGATAGCTTGTTGATTGCTTCAACTGAGGAAGGCGACTACCATCAATATGCTGGGCCGATTACGATGCTTGGAAAAATCATTGGCCACGGTGTTTATGAAACGATGCGCGAGGCCATTCAAAAATATAAAAAAGATAAGGAGGAGAATCCGTTATGATAGCACTGGTGATTGCCTGTATCATTGGGCTTGTTTTTGATTTAATAGTGGGTGATCCTCCTAAAATGCCTCATCCAGTACGCTGGATTGGAAAACTCATTCAATCTCAAACAGAGTTATGGAATAAAGGAAGAATGAGAAAACTCCGTGGCATGGTGATGGCGCTCGCTGTAGTTGGTACAACGATGTTTGTTGTGACGGCTATTATGCTACTAAGCTATAAGGTTAGCCTGCTATTTGGCATAGTGGTTGAGGGCTTACTTATTGGGATTGGACTAGCACAGCGTAGCTTGAAGGAAGCGGCGATGGCTGTCTATGAACCGCTCGTCAAAGGCGATTTTGCTGAAGCTCGAGTGAAGCTTTCCTGGATAGTTGGCCGTGATACAGAAAAACTTGACGAGGATGAAATTGTTCGTGGTGTTGTGGAAACAGTCTCAGAAAATACGAGTGATGGCGTAACAGCTCCATTATTTTATGCCTTTTTATTTGGTGCTATTGGGTTATGGGGCTATAAAGCTGTTAATACGTTAGACTCTATGATTGGCTATAAAAACGATCAATATAAAGATTTTGGTATGTTTGCAGCAAAGCTAGACGATGTACTTAATTTTATTCCAAGTCGATTAACAGGTTTACTTATGGTGCTAGGGACGAAAAATGAAACGAATGTATCGCTCGGGAAGCGCTTAAAACGGTGGGCACAAGATGCGAAAAAGCATCCAAGTCCTAACAGTGGTTATTTAGAAGCAGCTACAGCTGTTCAATTAGGTGTTCAGCTTGGTGGAAAAAATACATATAAGGGTGTCGTTTCTTATCGAGCAATAATGGGAGAGAAATTAGTCCCTTTAACAAAAGAGCATATTGCAACGTCAGTGATTCATATGCGCATCGCGACCTTGCTCTTTACGCTAGTAATGTTATCAGTGGAGGTGTTAATTTTTGCAATTACCTAATCACGGAGCAAATCCGCAAAATGTTTATCATCAGCTAGGACTTAATATGCCTGAAGAGGTGTATGATTTTAGCGAAAATGTGAATTCGGCAGGGCCACCACCGTTTGTCGAGGCACGTTGGCGGACATTTTATCCGCTCATTCAACGTTATCCAGATCCGGACGGTGAGCCGTTTTTATCAAAGGTGGCAGCTTTTCATGCTGTGCCAAAAGATTCTATATTACTAGGTAATGGTGCATCTGAGCTTTTTAGTGTTTTAGTTAGACGCTATGCCAATAAGCGTGTTATTATCGTACATCCAACTTTTTCAGAATATGAACGAACATTAACAGCTGCAGGCGCTGAAATTGTGCCAATTATTGTGGAGGATATTGTTCACTATACATTGCCAATGAAGCATCTGAAGCGTGAAATGGTGAACGCGGATGCTTTATATATTTGTACACCGAATAATCCAACAGGGGTGCTTCCAAAGAAAGAAAAGCTTCTTGAATTAATCTCTCACGGTGCAAAGGTCAATTGTGAGCTTGTCATTGATGAGGCATTTATTGACTGGGTAGATGAAGCTTATTCATTAATCCAGTATGTGGCAGAAAACCCTCATTTGATTGTCGTTCGTTCGATGACAAAAATGTATGCGATTCCAGGATTACGCCTAGGCTATTTAGTGGCGAACCCGGTAGTTGTTAAGGAGCTAAAGTATATTCTACCGCATTGGAACTTGAATGCCTTTGCCCTCGTTATCGGGACAGGTTGTTTAGATGAACGCGCATACTGTGAGCAAGCCATTGCCTATGCTAAAGATCAACGACAGTCGCTCCAGAGCTATTTACAGGAACATGGTTGCCAGGTGACAAATAGTGTAACGAATTATGTATGTTTTTCATTACCGAAAAATCAGCAAGCAGATACATTTTTTACATATTGTTTATCAAAGGGTGTCGTACTGCGTCATACAAAAAACTTTATGGGCTTAAATGGCGAATGGTTCCGTATTGGGATTAAAGATATTGTAGCTATGACGTATTTACAGAATTGTTTGCAGGCGTGGTTTAACTTCACTCAGCAGAAGGCTACCACCTCTATAGATGGTGATATGAATGCTTCTGGTACAAAAGATATCTGTAGCTGACGCTTCGCTTTCGGTACAGAAAGCATTTGCTGAAATAGAGGAACTCAGTCTAAGAGCGCCACGTCCTGTGGTAACGACTGAGTGACCAACATCACGTTGGCCCAAAGCCTCCGGCGGATGTTACAGAATCGTAAAGGAATCCTTTGTGCTAGCACAAAGCCGATTTTGGGACGCAAATATGCCGAGGTATAATTGATTGCAAATAAGGAGTGAGAAAACTGACGACTTTTTATTTAGTAAGACATGGCGAAACGATGTGGAATAAAGAGCGACGGCTACAAGGATGGTTAGATTCGCCGTTATCTGAAAATGGTATTTTACATGCAGAAAAACTTCGTGATCATTTGAAAAATACTAATTTTACAGCGGCATATAGCAGTTCAAGTGGTCGTGCGAAGGAAACGATGCAAATTCTTCTAGCTGATCGACAGCTTCCAATCTATGATGAGGGTAATTTACGGGAGATTTTTTTAGGAGATTGGCAAGGAAAAAAAATCGAGGACATCGTGATTTCTCATCCGGATTATGAATTATATACTGATTATCCTGGACAATTCGTTGCAACCCATACGGAAAGCTTTGGTATGGTAACAGAACGAGCAATATTTACGTTAAAGAAAATAGCAGAAAAATATCCCGAAAATACTGTTTTGATTGTGTCACACGCTGTAACCATTAAGTGTATCATTAACGCTATTTTAGGCCGAAGTGTCGATCAGCTATGGACAGAGCCATATATTAATGGTACAAGTGTAACGATTATTGAACTTGTCGATCAACAATGGTTCGTTCATGAGATCGGTAACATTCAACATTTACAATAGGAGGGGAAACCATTGCCACTGATTTTCATTACTGGGGGAGTACGCAGTGGTAAATCCCACTTTGCTGAAAAAGCGGCTGTTACTCACTATCAAACAGAGTCTATGCAAGCACAGCGGCTTATATATATTGCTTCCGGCGTAGCGTTGGATCGTGAAATGGAGAAGCGGATCATTCGACATCAGGCAGACAGACAAGCGCAAAATATCGAGTGGCTGACGATAGAAGCACCTTATGAAATCGCAGATACTTTGCATAAACTGACTGATGGAGATGTCGTGTTATGGGACTGTGTTACGACGTGGTTAACAAATGCGTTTTACGAAGGGTTTGACACGGGAACTCCCTGTGTGGAACAACCTGGATGTTTAGAAAAGAAACTTGAGGTTTTAAAAGAGGCGGTAGAGACGTTACTTGAGAAAAGGGTGACGTTTTTTATTGTCTCAAACGAATTATTTGATGAGCCACCATATACGAACGAGGAAGTAGAGTTATACCGGCAAATGCTTGGGGAATTACATCAATGGTTCGTGTCTAAAGCAGATGAGGCGTATGAAATCAATTACGGTGTCGTAAAGAAATGGAAATAATGAATGATGGTTTGAAATTAAAAAGAAGGTAGGCAAGACGATGAAAAATATCTGGCATAGCATACAACTTGCGTTTCAATTTTTTACAGTTTTGCCAGTACATAAAGAAATTCCTTTAACGAAGGGAACGATTACAGGGATGTTCGCCTTTTTGCCATGGATAGGGGCACTCATGGGTACCGCAGTGGCTGCGGTGATTTATGGTTTAACGGAATGGACGGCAAGTAGCGAGGTCTTACTTGCCTTCGTGATTATCGGATTATTTGCCATATTTACTGGTGGACTACATTTAGACGGTTTTATTGATATGGGTGATGCTTATTTTTCCTATCGAGATCGTGAGAAGCGGCTTGAAATTTTAGATGATCCACGTGTTGGTGCATTTGGTGTGCTTTCAGTGCTATTTTTAGTGCTTGGTAAATTTGTCATACTTCACGAATTATTCGTACAGCAAAAGTTTGAACTGTGGATGCTTCTATTTATTCCGTTATGTACACGAGTAGGTATGAGCTTTTATTTTATGTCGCTTAATTGCTCAAAGGAAAAGGGGCTTGCCTACTTTTTTAAAACACATATTAAGCCGGGTTTACTAATCTGCTTTATGCTTTTAACATTAGTTGTAGCATACAGTAGCTTGTTGTTTGTAACGGGCTTCACAATTGTTCCGTTCGTGTTGATGGCAGTACTAGCGATTGCTTTTTTAATCTTTCGGCAATTTACAGTGCGTAACTTTGGCGGTGTTTCTGGGGATTTACTCGGTGCATCAATTGAAGGAATGGAGGTTGTACTGTGGGTGACGTTGTTACTGTGCGCTTAATGAGACATGCACCAACAAAGGAAAATTTAGAGAAGCGTTATATCGGTTGGACAGATTCTTCATTAGCTGATGCATCTTTACTCTCTATTGTAAATCAAGAGGCTACGAAGGTGTATGGGAGTGATTTACTACGCTGTAGGGAAACAGCTGCCCGTTATTTTCCGAATGCAACTTATGTGTCTGATCGAAGATTTCGAGAGTCGAATTTCGGAGAATTTGAAGGGCTCACATATGAAGACTTACAATCCGATCGTCGTTATTGTGCATGGTTAGATGATCCTGTACAGTATCCACCTCCAAGGGGAGAAGGCTTTGATATGTTTTGTGCACGTGTTTTGGAAGGGTTCGCTGCATTACCAAAAGGGGAAGATGTGTATCATCTCGTTGTCCATGGCGGGGTTATTCGAGCGCTACTCGTAGCCTTTGCTCCAACTGAGCAATCTTTTTGGTCCTATCAAACACCGCATGATAAAATGTTTTCTTTAACGTTTACAAGAAGTGCTTGGGAGGAGGGAGCAAGATGCATGTCTTTATCGGAGGAGCCTATAGTGGAAAAACCGACTATGTTATGAAATTACTTGCAGGTCAAAACGTTGAGCTAGTGGATGGCACGCTACCAGATGGCTCTCCTACTTGTGATGTACTAGTTATAAAAAATATAGAGAAATGGCTCGTAACACAAGATCTTGAGGAGGATGAACCTCTTGTCAGTACTATTTTGAGGAGACTAAAGACCCTTGAAGAAAATTGTGCCTTGTATATAATAGTGACCGATATGGGGCGTGGCGTTGTGCCGATGGACAAACAGGCACGATTATTACGTGATACATGTGGGCGTTTGTACCAAGCTTTATTTGCAGAAGCCGAACAAGTCGTCCGCATTTGGTACGGTATTGGGGAACAAATTAAATGATTTAGTGTCTTGAAGAATTTATATGGCTCTTCAAAAAGGGTAGGGATGACGTTTATTGAAGTGAAGGCTGGACGCCCCCAGAAAGCTTTGCTCTGTGCGAAAGCGAAGCGTCAGCGGCAATTTTAACTGTGCGACAGCAACAACAAAGCGCCCAACCGGAACGGAAATCAACCTACGTTATAAGGACGAGCCAAGAAAGAGGAAATGGGATGGATCGACAAAAATTGATGAAATTGACGCTCACTGCCATGGTAGCTGCAATTTGTGCAGTAGGTGCAGTCATTAAAATTCCAACATTTATTACAACTGCTGCGCTTGACTCTGCACCGGCATTTTTAAGCGTTGTATTTTTATCGCCAGTATTAGCTGGTACTGCGGGAGTCATTGGGCATTTTATTTCAGCCTTAACTACTGGCTTCCCTTTTGGACCACTACATATAATTATTGCTGTGGAAATGTTTATCGTTGTATGGATCTTTGGGGTTATGCATAAAAAAGAAATGCATTTCTGGAAATGGCCTGTGGCACTTATTTTAAATGGTGTCGTGGCACCTATACCATTTTACTTTATTATTAGTCCGGCATTTTACTGGACGTCATTGACTAGTCTTCCAGTGGCAACACTCATTAATCTAGTGATCGTTGCGGTGGCGATGCCAGTTCTGTCGAAGGTGTTTGTGCGTAAGGAAGGTCGAGTACATTGAGAAATGCAATAAAAATAGGTGAGCTCATTGCGACAACCGATAATGCCGCTGCAATTGGCGAAAAGCTACAAGATGTTGTGTCTGCTCCAGATCAGCTTACGGCATACTTTACTGCACGTGTTACATTTTTAGAGCAACTTGCTGCAAATGCTTTACCAAGGCATATTTTACTTGCCAATTTTTCAGGGGATGCTGCATGGTCTCGTTATGTTGTAGGCATTCAGCAGGTTTTTGATGAGGCTGGTCTTTTTTGTCCGCAAATAGACGGTAGTTCAGAGACTAATATGCCAACTTTACAATCAGGTTTGTCAATAACGATGCTTGGAGAGCAGCAGAAACGTACAGCAACTAAGTATAAGTATGAGCAGCTATGTTGGTACACATATGGCATGCCGCTTGTAGGCAATGAAATCCTTGCACAGCCTGAAGATGTCGCACAGCTTGAATCTATTTTTCAAGCGTGGAAAGAGGGAATCGTACAGCAAGTATGGCCAGTAGGATCAAAAGGTCTACAAGCAGAGTTTAACCGACTTTTTGGTGAGCAACAGGTCAAAAGTTCATTAGATGTTGAGAAAACGGCTGGTCCATGTGCAGTAGTTTTGCTAGGAATAGATCCAGAAAAAGAGCAGCAAGTACAAAAATATTTTCCTAGAAATTTTGAAAAACTACGTAAAACTGCATTGTAATCGGGCTTGCTTCGAGAAAAAATAACACTTTGAAAAATTCAAGGGGCAAAACGCCTATTGCAACTATAAACACTATATGTTAGATTTGTTTAGGAGTTAAAACACAATATATAGTATTTTGGACGAGCGGTACCAAATATGGTTTAAAAGGGAATTCGGAAAAGAGTCATCTTAGGCCGAAGCTGTCCCCGCAACTGTAAGTGCTGACAAATGATGAATAGGCCACTGTAAAGAACGGGAAGGCCATCATTTGGAGGAAGCATGAGCCAGGAGACCTGCCGATTTGTTCAAGACAGCAACACATTCTTCGGGGATTGAGAAGTGGAGGCGAGAGATTTGTCCACTTCTTAGTGTGCATGTCCTTCATTTCCATTTCCGATTTTACTGCGATTACGTAACCGATAAATGTTGCGTGATCGCTTTTTGTGTTGCTGGAGAAAGAAAGGGAGAGAATGTATACATGACAATTCAAATCGAACAGCAAATTGCTAAGCTCAAGAAAAGTTATACGGAGGATGAACTCGAAAGTTTTGTAAGATTATCGGATCGATGGCTACGAAAAAACGACAATGCAACATTTGAAGCATGGGCGGATGCGATGATTTTACAAACGCTTAGCCTAATTGATGAGGAGGAGCCATTCTGGACATTTGTCGCTGCTCAAATTTATTTAGAAAAATTGTATGATCAATTTGCAATGCGCCGTGGCGTTTCAGTGCAAGATGTTTATAAAGGTTTCCCGGAACAATTAGCACGCTATACAGAAGCTGGTTTGTATCATGAATGTTTAACAACAAAATATAGTGAGCAGGATCTTCAAGAACTCGCTTCCTATTTAGAATCAAGTCGAGATGAATTGTTTACGTATATTGGCTTAAAAACATTAATGGACCGCTATGTTGTTCGCGATTACACGAAAACACCAGTGGAGCTACCACAGGAACGATGGATGGTCATTGCGATGACCCTGATGCAAGATGAAACTGAAAATCGTTTAGAAAAAGTACGTGAATCTTACTGGGCAATGAGTAATTTATATATGACTGTGGCAACACCTACATTATCAAATGCAGGTAAAACACATGGACAGCTATCTAGTTGCTTTATCGATACAGTAGATGATAGTTTACAAAGTATTTATGACACGAATACAGATGTCGCTACATTATCGAAGTACGGCGGTGGTATTGGTGTTTATATGGGTAAAATTCGTAGCCGTGGCTCATCAATCAAAGGCTTTAAAGGTGCATCTAGTGGTGTTTTACCATGGATTAAACAGCTTAACAATACGGCGGTTTCAGTCGATCAGCTAGGTCAGCGACAAGGAGCTATTGCTGTCTATTTAGATGTTTGGCACAAAGACGTCTTTACGTTTTTAGATTTACGCTTAAACAATGGGGATGAACGTCTGCGTGCCCATGATATTTTCACAGGGCTATGCTTACCGGATATATTTATGGAAACGGTTGAAGAGCGCGGGGAATGGCATTTATTTGACCCACATGAAGTAAGAGAAGTTATGGGCTTTTCACTAGAAGATTTCTACGATGAGAAAAAGGGTGATGGCACTTTCCGTGCTAAATATGCAGAATGTATTGCGAATCCATTATTAAGTCGTGAAGTCGTGCCAGCGATTGATATTATGAAGCGTATTATGCGCTCGCAGCTTGAAACAGGTGTGCCGTTTATGTTCTATCGAGATGAAGTAAATCGCATGAATCCGAATAAGCATGAGGGAATGATTTATAGCTCGAACCTGTGCACGGAAATTTTCCAAAATATGTCGGCAACTGAATTCGAGTCTATCACTCTAGAAGATGATGTCATCGTAACACGTCGCAAGCCTGGCGATTTCGTTGTATGTAACCTATCATCTATTAATCTAGGTAGAGCTGTACCGGCTGGTGTTTTAGAACGATTAATCCCGGTTCAAGTACGTATGTTAGATAATGTTATTGCCTTAAATACAATTCCAGTAAAACAAGCAGAGCGTACGAACTTACGCTACCGTGGCATTGGACTTGGAACATTTGGCTGGCATCATTTATTAGCTTTGAAAGAAATTCAATGGGAGTCTGAGGAAGCTGTAGAATTTGCAGACAAGCTTTATGAGGAAATTGCGTATTTAACGATTCGCGCTTCTAACAATTTAGCATGTGAAAAAGGAGCCTACCCATTATTTGAAGGCTCGGATTGGCATACTGGTGCGTATTTTGATAAACGTGGCTACGACAGTCATAAATGGAATGAGTTACGCGCTGCGGTTGCTGAAAAAGGAATGCGTAACGGCTATGTTATGGCGGTTGCACCGAACTCATCAACATCCATTTTAGCGGGTAGTACGGCTACGATTGATCCTATTTTCCAAAAGAGTTATTCAGAAGAGAAGAAGGATTACAAAATTCCAGTAACAGTACCAGATCTATCACCTGTGACAACTTGGTATTATAAATCTGCTTATTTCATCGATCAAAATTGGACAATCAAGCAAAATGCTGCTCGAGCACGTCATATCGACCAAGGCATTTCACTTAATTTATACGTTCAAAATACGATCAAGGCAAAAGATTTACTAGCATTGCATATGAACGCTTGGGCGAGCGGTGTGAAAACGACATATTATGTTCGCTCAACGTCTGTAGAATTGCTAGAATGTGAGTCTTGCGCGAGCTAGGAGGAAGTAACAATGACAACTATTACAAAACGACAAATTATGGATAAAGAAGCACCAAACCGTTCAACAGGTATTGTGAACGGACGCTCTTCTAACATTTTAAACTGGGACGATGTGCGTTTTAGCTGGGCTTATCCTAAGTATAAAAAAATGCTAGGAAACTTCTGGACTCCGTTTGAAATTAATATGAGCAATGATGTTAAGCAGTTTCCACAGCTATCAGCAGATGAACAGGAATCCTTTTTAAAAATCATTGGCTTACTAGCGCTATTAGACAGTGTGCAAACTGATTTTGCAGGGAAAGTAGCAGATTATTTAACAGATTCAAGCTTAAATGCATTAATGATTATTTTAGCGCAACAAGAGGTTATCCATAATCACTCTTATTCTTACGTGCTATCAAGTATTGTGAACAAAGATGAGCAGGATCGTACGTTTGACTTTTGGCGTACAGAGCCAGTGTTAGAGCGACGTAATGAGTTCGTTATTAAGGGCTACCAAGCATTTTCGGAGGAGCCAACTGTTGAAAATATGCTAGAAGCGATTGTCTATGATGTGATTTTAGAAGGTTTATTCTTCTATTCTGGCTTCGCATTCTTCTACCATTTAGCACGCAATCAAAAAATGGTAGCCTCGTCAACGATGATTAACTATATTAATCGCGATGAGCAGCTTCATGTCGATTTATTTGTGAAAATTTATCAGGAGCTACTAGAGGAATATCCTGAATACGATACACCAGAACGAGCAGCTCGCGTACAGGAGATCTTCCGTGAAGCGGTTCAGCTAGAAATCGATTGGGCCAATGAAGTAATTGGTGATAAAATTGCTGGCCTTGATGTGGAAGATGTACATGATTATGTCCACTTCTATGCGAACGTACGCTGTAATCAGCTTGGGGTAGAGCGTCCATTTGAAGGTTACCGCAAAAATCCATTAAAGTGGGTAAAAGCGTATGAGGATGTTGACTTAGGAAAAACAGATTTCTTCGAGCAGCGTTCTCGCCAATATGTGAAAGTCAATGTAGAAGATAACGGATTTGATGATTTGTAATACTAAATACACCGCAATGTTGAAATAACATTGCGGTGTATTTTTATTGAGGGTGAATGGGTCAGACTACAATAAACAGTGGGGGCAGGGGGATATATATATATATATATATATATATATATATATATAGGAAGTTATTACATTATCGGTAATATTTACCTCATGCTAGTTTTCATTCTAACATAGAAATAACAGTAAATGAACATTAGCCCAGAGTTTCCTTATAAGCTATTCGAAAGGATCTTCTACAGTTACCAAAACCTACAAAAAAATCAATCGTGTCCAAAATATTACGAGACCCGAAAAAATAATGCCGCTTGAGAATGTTTTTCAGTTATAATTAATAATGAATGTGAATTAAAGAACGGAGTCGAAGGAATGCAGGCAATAAAACAGTTAGGAGGGTTTTTAGCGCCCTATAAATTTTTTACCTTAATTGCACCATTATTAATGGTACTAGAGGTAACGATGGATTTACTTCAGCCGACGATTATGCAACATATGATTGATACGGGTATTGCGAATGGCGATAATCCATATGTGCTGAAAATGTTTGTCTGGATGCTGATCAGTGCGGTATTCGGACTTGTTGGTGGGATAGGCTGTTCCTATTATAGTTCGAAGGCAGCGATCCATTTTGCATCGGATGTTCGTCAGTCACTTTATGAAAAAATGATGACGTATTCGGCAAAGGAACGTGACACTTTTACAACAGGGAAGCTAATTACGATTTTAACGAGTGACGTAGAAAGTGTTCAGCGCGCGTTTATGATGACGTTGCGTATTTTTGTGCGTGGTCCTTTATTATTTATTGGAGCCGTTATTATTGTTTTCGTGACGGCACGTGAGTTATTTTCGATACTTCTTATTATCGTGCCGCTATTAATTATTGCGATGTACTTTTTCACCAAATATTCGGGTGTTCTGTACCGTCGAGTGCAGGAGGCAATTGATCATGTTAATACGAAGCTTCAGGAGAACTTAGCGGGGATTCGTGTTGTGAAGGCGTTCCGTCGTGAAACGCAACAGATTGACCAATTTGGCGCTCTAAATGATACATTAACGAAGCGCTTTATTACAGCCGAGCAAATTGTTGGGGTGCTCGTGCCGTTTACGATGTTCGTTGTCAATCTAGGCATTGTAGCAGCACTTTGGCTTGGGGCCATTAAGGTAGAAGCCGGTGCTTTAAAGGTTGGAGTAATTCTAGCTTTTATTAACTATTTAACGATTATATTAAATGGATTGATGACTTCTAGTATGGTATTGATGCAAATTGCACGTGCGATTCCTTCAGGAGAGCGAATCGTGGATGTCTTAAATAAAGAAGTAGCGGTTAAGGAAGCGGAAAATCCAATTACAGCGTCAATTCAAGGTGCGATTGACTTTCAAAATGTAAGCTATCGTTATTATGAATCGGCTGAGGATGTCCTGAAAAACATTACATTTTCGGTAAAGCCGGGGCAAACGGTAGGTTTGATCGGAAAAACAGGTAGTGGAAAATCAACGCTAGTGAAGCTATTACCACGTTTATTTGATCCGACGAGTGGAGAAATCCTCTTGGACGGAAAGCCTCTAAAGGATTATGCATTATCCACTTTACGCAAACATATTGGTTTTACTTCTCAAAAAGCATTATTGTTTTCAGGTGCAATTGACCATAATATCCGTCTTGGTAAAGAAGATGCAACGTCAGTGGAATTACAGCAAGCTCTAGATACAGCATGTGCTACTGAATTTGTGAGTCGACTGGATAAAGGTTTAAAGCATGAACTTTCACAGGGGGCGACCAATCTTTCTGGCGGTCAAAAGCAGCGATTAGCGTTAACACGTGCACTCGTAAGACAGCCTACTATTTTAGTGCTGGATGATACAACGTCTGCTCTTGATAGTGCCTCTGAAAAACATGTCCAGGAAGCTATTAGCAATCAATATAATGATACAACGACGTTTATCGTGGCGTCTAAAATAGCCTCTATTCAGCAGTCAGACCTAATTTTAGTAATAGATGACGGCGAAATTGTTGGTCAAGGCACACACCAACAATTATTACAGAATAATAAATTCTACCAAGCGATTTACGCTTCACAGCAAAAGGCTGGTGTACAATAATGAGTCAAAGTCAACCGAAGCAAATGAATTTTGGACGTGGACCACGTATGGCTGGACCAGCTGAAAAGGCTAAAAATCAAAAAGCTACGATCAATCGTGTGTGGCATTATGTAAAGCAGCAAAAAATAGGGCTTTATTTCTCAATATTCTTTGTAATAGCTTCTACATTTTTAAGTTTAGCAGGACCGTACTTAATTGGGCATATCGTCGATGAATATATTATGAAAAAAGATATTGCTGGTACGATTCGTCTTGGTATTGTGCTAGCAGTTATTTATACAGCTGCATCAATTTTTACGTGGCTTCAAACATATGTCATGATCCATGTGGCGATGAAAACAATTCGTACATTACGTCTGGAACTGTTTAAAAAGCTACAAACATTAACGCTTAGATTTTTCGATCAGCGAGCACTTGGTGATCTAATGAGCCGTGTGACAAATGATATCGATAATTTAAATACAGCACTTGCACAAAGTGTGACACAAATCGTGTCGTCGGTCTTAACGGTAATCGGTGTTAGTATTGCTATGTTCTCGTTAAGTTGGCAGCTAGCAATCGTGACGCTGACTATTATTCCTTTAATTGTTTTTACAACGAAGCAAATTGTTAAACGTAGTAGTAAAAACTATGCGGCCCGCCAGCGTGATTTAGGTAAGCTGAACGGTTATATTGAGGAAATGATTACGGGTGCAGAGGTTGTGACGCTTTTTGGGACAGAACAGCAAACAATTGAGACGTTCCATAAGCAAAATGAAAATCTTCGTCACTCGGCACAGCAAGCAGAAATTACTTCAGGACTACTAGGGCCCATTAATAATTTTATGAATAACTTAGGCTTAGCTGTTGTTATTGGCACAGGCGCATTTTTATCGTTAAAAGGGATCGTTTCAGTTGGGGTTATCGCCGCATTTGTCACGTATACACGTCAATTTTTCCGTCCATTGAATCAGTTATCTAATCTATTGAACACCTTCCAGTCGGCGATTGCAGGGGCAGAACGAGTCTTCGAAATTTTAGATGAACCTTCGGAAGTAGCGGATAAAAAGCATGCTATTGATTGCCAAAGCCTAAAAGGAGATGTGACATTTCACAATGTTTCCTTCAGCTATTTGCCAGAGAAGCCGGTACTGAAAAATATAAGCTTCCAAGCGAAGAAAGGTGAAACGATTGCACTTGTTGGTCCAACGGGATCAGGGAAAACAACGATTATCAATTTATTAACTCGTTTTTATGATGTGGATGCAGGTGAAATTTTGATTGATGGTCATAATATCGAGGATTATAAAATGGCAACAATCCGTCAAAGAGTGGGTGTTGTCTTACAGGATACGTATTTATTCTCAGGAACGATTCGTGAAAATATTCGTTTCGGTAAACTTGATGCTACAGATGAAGAGGTTGAAGAAGCGGCGAAAATCGCGAATGCCCATAATTTTATTAAACATTTACCAGCACAATATGATACACCTGTACAGGCAGGTGGGGCAAACTTAAGTCAAGGTCAACGTCAATTACTAGCTATTGCCCGGGAAATTCTAGAAAATTCAGATATTTTAATTTTGGATGAAGCTACATCCAGTGTGGATACGCAAACAGAGGTTGATATTCAAAAAGGTCTCCAGCATTTAATGCAGGGGCGCACAAGCTTTGTTATTGCACACCGCTTAAAAACAATCGAAAATGCCGACCAAATCCTTGTTATTCAACAAGGTGAAATTGTGGAGCAGGGCAATCACCAGCAGCTTATGCAAAAACAAGGAATTTATAGTAATCTCCAGCAAAAACTTTTACTGGAGCAAGTGGAATAAGAGTAAGAGGGCTGTCTCGTAAGTATGAAAAAACTTATGAGACAGCTTTATTTTTACTATTGTGGAAAGAATCCGGAAATGTTATGATGCATCAAAATTCAACTTTAGAAGGTGAGGCTTAAAAATGTACGAATTAAAAACAAAAGAAACGGATGATAGTGTTATTGAATTTATTGAAAACGTGGATCATCCAAAAAAGCGTGAAGATGCTTATCGACTATTGGATATATTTGCTGAAGTCACAGGGGATGAAGCGAAAATGTGGGGGCCAAGTATTATAGGATTTGGCAAATATCATTATAAATATAAATCTGGACATGAAGGCGATGCACCTTTAGTTGGATTCTCTCCCCGAAAAGCTAAAATCAGTTTATATTTTGCACCAGGTGACAGTGAGCGAGACAATTTATTAAAGGTTTTTGGTAAACATACAACAGGAAAAGCTTGTGTTTATATAAATAAACTAGCGGATATTGATGTGGAAATATTAAAGTCGCTCATCCAACGATCTGTATCCTTTTTACAAGAGAGCTATCCCGATCAATAATTAAGCGCTGTCTAAGTGGAGTAAAACACTTTTAGACAGCTTTTTTTAGCTTATCACCGAAAAATTAATTAGAAATTTATTTTTATTGTTTATCCTTTCATTATCAACTGAAAGGAGCATTTTATGAAAAAACTTTTAAAGAAAATAGTTATCTACTTTATAGCGGTCATGCTTATTGGACTAGTGGGGATATTTAGTTATCATCGTTATCAGCTAAGTAAAGAATCCAAACTTCTAGGCAATAAAGGAACACTAATTGAGGTTGATCATCAAAAAATCAATGTTTATACGGAGGGGGATGGTCAAGACACTTACGTTTTCATGGCAGGTTCAGGGGTTGCGGCACCCATTTATGAAATGAAAGGGCTGTACAGTAAATTTTCGCATCAACATAAAATCGCTGTTATAGAAAGAGCGGGGTATGGGTATAGCGGTGTCTCGAATGATGAACGACATATTGATACAATTTTAGTGCAAACGAGAGAAGCGCTCTTGAAAAGTGGAAATAAGCCTCCTTATATATTAGTACCGCATTCTATTTCGGGGGTTGAAGCTATTTATTGGGCACAAAAATATCCTGAAGAAATAAAGGGAATCATTGCGCTTGATATTGGTTTGCCTAGTCAATATGTGGAGCACGAAATGGGGGCAGTTGACTACTGGACTGTTAAAGGAATGAATTTGCTAACGAAATTGGGCGTACATCGATTAACACCTTCGAAAGTGTATAATCCAGAAGTAATGAAGCAATCGTTTTTATCTAAGGAAGAAAAAGAAATTTATAAAGCACTATCCAATAAAAATACTTTTAATGATGATATGAAAAATGAGTTACTACAAGTGTACGAAAATAGTTTAAGATCAGAAGAGCTTCCGAAACCAAAAGACACACCGATATTATTAATAGATGCGATTGCTGAACAAAATAAAGGTTCGCAATATACGAAGTACCATAGCCAGAAATATGCGGAATTTGCTGAACAAATCAACATAGCGGATGTGAAAGTATTAAGTGGCACTCATAGTATCTATTTATATAAACCCGATGAGATTTATCAGCTTGCTATAGATTTTATGAAAACTAAAGTTGACAACAAAGAAAGGTCGAGGGAATGAAAGGATTTACGATTTTAATAGTAGAAGACGACCAAATGATTGGCGATTTGATGCAAAAAATACTACAACGTGAAGGCTATGACGTTGTATGGAAAACAGATGGTCGAGAAATGATGACCATGATTCATCAAATCGATTTAGTCATTATGGACATTATGCTCCCAGGGGAAGATGGCTATCAGCTGACAAAGAACATTAAAAGCCTAGGCTTGAATATCCCCATTATTTTTTTATCTGCTCGCAATGATATGGAGAGCAAGCTGCAAGGCTTAACCGTTGGGGAAGATTATATGACAAAACCATTTGATCCGAGAGAGCTTCTTTTAAGAATGCAGAAAATGCTAGAGCAGCAGTATGGTACATTTACACAGATCCAACATCTATTGATTGATAGCGAGCATCGTAAATTATTTAAAAATAATATACATGATGAAGTAGCATTGACTGCGATCGAACGTAAAATCTTCTTTTATTTATATGAAAACAAGGATAGGGTGTTAACGAAGGATCATTTTTTTGACTATTTATGGCCGCTTGAAGATCGTAATCAAAATATTATCAATGTCCACATCAAAAAGATTAGAACGAAAATGAATGATACATCAGGTACCATCCTACAAAATATTTACGGAGAAGGGTATCGTTTAAATACCTACATAAAGAAATGACATTAAAAACAAAATATCGATTATTATTATTTACCGCCATCATCAGTGTTCCAATTGTCTTGTTAGGGATTAGTGTGTCGATGTCTATTATATATGACTTCGTTTTTAAAACTAGAAATAAAGGCACTCCATTCCATGAATCTTTCGCCTATCCAACGATGCTGATCGTGTTCTTTCTATCATTATGTTTGCTAGCGTTTTTATTTTCGAAATCAATCAATTCATTACTAACGAAAATTAATATGCTCAACAAAACGATTCGTGACTTAGCGAGCAATGAAAGAACACCGAGTACATTAGCTGTTGGCAGTGAGGATGAAATCGGACAGCTAATTCAGTCCGTTAACATACTAATTGAGCGAACTACTTACCGGGAATTAGAGCTTCAACAACAGCAGGAGCTGCAAAAAGAGCTATTACAAAAGCTAAGACACGACATAAATACACCGTTAACAGCGATCCGTTTACAATTATTTTATTTAGAAGATACGTTTAAGGAACAACCGAAATTAGTAGAATCCTTGAATGAGCAAATTCAATACATCGCTAGCTTAACAAATGAACTAAATTGGCAGTCCCTAGATACAATGGAGAACTCTTATATCGTTCAGGAAGAAGTGCAACTTACGCTATTGTTTGAAACGATGATCAAAAAGTGGAGCTATTTATATCGAATGCAAAACATCGAATTAATCTATCATCTAGAGGATTGCCATGTAACATGGACGAGTAATGCACTATGGCTTCAACGAATGTTTGATAATGTGTTCCAAAACACATTGAAACATTCAAAAGCTACAAAGCTCGAGATCACCATTAAAGATCAAAAGGTTTTCATGATAGACAATGGCACTGGCTTTGACCAAAGCCGTGTAAGCGAAGGCCTTGGCTTGAAGATCATTGATGACATCGCTAGAATTCTGCAAGTCAACTATACACTCAACTCGAACGAAGAAGGGACCGAATTTTGTTTGACTAAATAAATCGCTTGATTCTTTGATTTTATTGAGCGGTGGGCGATAATTTTGAAAAAGTTAGGTGATAAATAAAAAAGGGTATTTTATAAAGGCTGTTTTCGAAAAGATTGTTGCCATTCAACTAACGGAGCAGGAATGCTGGAGAGATGTCTGCTCTATACAATCGAATTAAGAAATTAAACAATTTTGATCCAGGACAAGAAGGTTTGAATGATTCCCTAAAACAAATTCTCCAAGGGTTAAATAGCATTGTTTTAGGAATTGGGAAACTCAGAACCAAAGCAAGTGATTCACACGCAAGAGAATATAAGCCTAATGAACACCACGCTCGATTGGCAGTAAATTCTGCAATGACATTTACCTTTTTTATTATTGAATCATATTCTTATCAACAAAATTAAGAATGATTAAGATTTTTTGGCTATAAAAAAGCGAACATAACCATTAGGAAATGCTCGCTTTTCTTTTATTGAGGCTGTTTTCGAATCTGTATACATGTAAAAGGACAAATAGTTTTGGACAACTTTTGCTCAGGATCAATGATATTGACCTTGATTTGAGAACAAATCTAAAGAGCATGTTTTGATCATTTTTTTCAAAACATGCTCTTATCTACGTTACTTACAGTAAACCAAACCAGCCTTACAAAAACATTAAAGCATTATTCATTTACTGGGTAAAATCGAGATAGTCTACAACCTTCTAGTTCTTCTAACTGCACATTATCTACGATTTCCTTCGCAACTAATCGACTAATAACAGGAGATAACGTGATTGCGGAATGCATAACTGCTAAATAAAGTCCTTTTATTTGATCATGAAAACCAACAATGGGGTAGCCGTCTTTAGGCATTGGTCGCTCTCCTACTTGAATACTATCTAGCTCAAGATATTCTCCGTTTTTTAAATCATTTCGAAGGATATCAAAAGCTCTTCTTCCAACCTCTTCCGGTCCATTTTCTCCATGGTCATCCAAATAATCTTCAGCAGCAATTATAGTAGTATCAGATAATTGTCTTGCCTCAAATCTTGAATTAGAAATTAATGTGTGAATAAGCTTTTTTGGAGATTTCATACGAATAATAATAGAAGGTGATGCTTCAACAGGAACATCAATACTAAGAGGCTTACAAAGCTCAGGTAAAGTTGTACCAGTTGCCAATACAATGACATCTGATTCTATAAACCCTTTTGAAGTATGTATGCCAACAACTTTAGCGTCCTCCTTTTTAATTTGTGTTACTTTTGTGTCGAACAATATATTTACCCCATTTTCTTGCGCTTTCATTACTAAAAGATTCGTTAGAATATTAGGGTCTATTGCACCTTCTTTAAAAGCATATAGAGCTTCCTTTGGATATTCTTTTAAATGAGGTTCTAAGTCCGATACTTGCTGGCGAGTTATTTTTTCTATATAAGATTTATGGATATTTACAGGAATTCCCCATGAAAGGGAGCCGTTCCAATCTACCTTTAATTCTGGGATCTCTTTTTCTAATACATGATATTCTGCTAATGACCCGTCATACAAATGTTGAAAGTTATCTGGAACACGCCCTGAAGGATTAATCCAAGCAAAGGAAGTTGATGTTACACCACATCCTGCTTTTGAATGGCTCTCAACTAAAGTGACATCCTGATTTTTCTTTGATAGATTATAAGCAATAGATGCACCAACAATCCCTGCACCAACAATTATAACTTTTTGCTTTTTAGTCAATACTTTCCCTCCTTGTTCTATTTGTATAATTTATAGTATACGTTTAATCGTCTAAACTCAGTTTACCCTCTTGCTCTATTAACAAAATTGCAAATACTGTGAATTGTTTAGAGACGGATGCGAGATTAAAATGTATTTTGTTGTTATCAATAGTTTTTTTATCGATTCTAAACCAATATAAGAGTATGGAAGTTATTGCCTTTATTATACAAAGTCCAGACATTCTTGTCTTTAATTTTGGACAGGAATGTCTAGACAAAAACAAGAATGTCTAAAAGTTCTTGTCCACGTACATTACAAAGGATATTTAAATAACAATAATAATATAATCAAAAACAATACATATTTATCGCAAAACGATAAATCATGTGTTAAATTTATAATGTTATTAAATAAGTGAGGTGCATAATATGAAGGTTAAACGAGGTTCAACGACTTTCTTAAAGGTAATTATTTTTCTGGCTGGAATTGCAGTACTCGCTTTATGTATATTTTTAGTACCCCATATAGCGAATTTCGCATCAAAAATGTATCCAAGTATTTCCCTGATGAATTATCTCATTTTCATCGTGATGTATGGATCGGCTGTGTCTTTTTACTTTGCTCTCTATCAGGCTTTTAATCTTTTACGGTACATTGACGAGAGCACAGTGTTCACGGAATTATCTGTAAAAGCGTTAAAGAACATAAAGTGTTGTGCGATCATAATCAGTAGTTTATATGTATTAGGTTTGCCAATCTTCCATTTGATAGCAAAGAAAGTTGACCCTCCTATTGGAATAATGGGACTCATCATCATTTTTGCTGCGTTGATTATCGCCGTTTTCGCTGCTATCCTCCAACGGCTTCTACAAGAAGTGATTAATATAAAATCAGAAAATGATTTGACGGTCTAAGGTGGATGATATGGGAAAAATGAGCGGAACGGAGCTTTCGGAGAGGGGGATTTACAATGGCGAATCCTTCTATTTTGAAAAATGGGAAAGCAAAAGCGGTTCGTTTTTTCAACATTAGAAGCGATATGTAAGACTTTGGATTGTCAGCCAGGTGATATTTTGGCGTACAAAGGTGACGAAGAGACACTCAATAAAAAGTAAAACAAAAACCATTGGGTCAATAATGGTGAGGTGCTGAAATTGGATGAAAGTATTTTAAAACATCTTATTGTAATTGAAAAAGAAAAGATTTTCGTATTTTGAAATAAAATGTAAATTTAAGAGTTATTCCGATAAATTGTTTTAGACCCTATCGAACTAGCTTCGTTCGATAGGGTCTTCCAACAAGGACTCAATAACATGTTTTAATTGAAAAATAGAAGACTGTTGACTTTCGTTCTTCTTGTAAATAAAGACAGTTTCGATGATTTTGTTTAACTGTGGCAAATCGTAATAATGAATGTTGGAGTAGTTATAAAGATCAATTAGTTTCGTATTTAGCACAGCTATCGTATTGTCTATTTGTAGGAAATCAAGGATACTACTTACCGATTTTATTTCTTTCATTGTAAATGGTACTTGATTTTTATTTAACCATTCCACCATTGCACGAGTATACATACAGCCTCTGCTCAACACAAGTAATGTAAGAAGTGAATCTGCCTCAAAATTAATAATATGTGAGTTGTTCGAAATGACTTCGAATGTTTCTGAGGCAATCCTGTCATAATTTAAATCAGGGTAGTGTTTAATAGGATTACTCGTCAGTGCACAATCCGCTTCAGCATTATGTATTTTTTCATTTAAGGAAGTGCTTGATTCCACAGTGAAATCGACATCTAACGGAATATTATTGATCTGTAAGGCATTCATAATGGAAGCGCCATAAATTTTGATCGTTGTATGAGAAGTGCCGAAGTTAATTTTTGAATTTGTTTGTGCTGAACCGATCTCTTGTAAAAATTCATCGTACTCCTGTGTCATTAGCTTTAAAAATTTTAAATATTGTGTCCCTACATTTGTAATCTTCAAGCCTTGCGGTGTACGCTTAAACACTTCCTGACCAATTTCTATCTCCATTTTCTTCACTTTAGAGGTTAAGGCGGATTGCGTATAATTCGTTATTTCAGCAGATTTACTAAGGTTTTGCCTCTCCAAAATCTCGATTTTTAATGCTATTTCTTCTATGTTCATATTTGTTTGTCACACACCTATAAAATTTTTTGATAGCCACTATCACTTTCCTCCATTTTACGCATTCATAGGGGAAGCGTAAACTCAAATATGTAATCATTGTAAAAGCATTGGAGGAATTTTTATGAATACATATTTTAAATGGGTTATCGTATTAGTAGCTACGCTGTCTCAAACTGCGGCGACTTTTGTGACGTACGGCATGGGGCCAATCGCCACATTTTATCAAATTGAATGGAATTTATCCTCGCTACAAACAGGTTTTATTGTTTCTGCGGTTAATATTGGTCCAATCTTTTCGATGATTCTGTTCGGCTATTTTATGGATAAAAAAGGGGAAAAACAAATCATCGCTTGGGGTTCGATATTATTAGGACTCTCGGCTTTACTACTCATGTTGGTTAATAATTATGTGGTGTTGTTATTTTTATTATTAATCGTAGGGGTATGGTACGGCAGTGCGCAAACCGGGGGGAGTACGGCCATCGTGAAATGGTTTCCAGACAAACATCGCGGGCTGGCGATTGGCATCCGACAAACAGGCATTCCAATCGGTGGAGCGCTAGCATCAGTTATTCTCACATATATGTACCATCATTATAGCCTGTCATCGGTTCATCTTGTGCAAGGATTCGTAGCAATTGCTGGTGGACTACTCTTTTTACTAATTTATCAGGAGCCTAAAGAACGTGTAGCAGTAGCTGCAACGTCTGTCACTTTTAAAGAGAAGCTCATGGCCATTAAAAATAATAAAGGTTTATATCCAATCTATATTGTAGGAATCGTAATGATGACTTTACAAATGATCCTCGTTGCCCATTTTATGAGTTATTTACATCAAGAGGGAGGTTATTCCTTAACGGAAGCGGGGCAATATTTAAGCCTTATATTAATCGGTGGGATGATTGGCAGGATAGCTATTGCTTGGATTAGTGATCAATTTTTTGCACAGAAGCGGGAATATTTTTTAATGATAGTAATGGTTAGTGCAGTTATTCTTACAGTCATATTGCCGTATATGATACATGCGAAATTGTTGATGCTATTATTTAGTTTTATTTTAGGATTCATAGCACTTGGCTGGTATTCATTATTTATCGCCTGTGTGACCGAGCAATCGAATCCACAATATGTGGGTTTAACTGTAAGTGCTGCTTTGACGCTAAATCAATTTTTTATTGTCATCGCTCCTACATTATTTGGATTCATGGTCACTTTTTTCTCTAGTTATCAATTGTCCCTGGATATTGTCGCAGCCTTTGTAGCGCTAGGTGCAGTTAATTTACATAGGTCGACTAAAACTACAAAGATTAGTTCAGAAATCTTGTAACAAATTAAATGAGTGACGTAGATTATTCGGTTCACATTCAGTTCATAAACTTGTTGTATTATCCGTATATAGACAAATTTCTATAAAACTGATGGTAATGAATGAGGGAGGAATAGTATTGGGGAATGTGAATAGAATGAAAAGCCCGTTAGAAAATAATGAGTGGGCTATTGAAGCACGTGGCCTAGTCAAACATTTTGGAGAAAATCGGGCTGTTGATGGTGTCGATCTAAACGTCCGTGCCGGCACTATCTATGGTGTACTTGGTCCTAATGGAGCGGGTAAAACGACGACTATTAGGATGCTAGCGACTCTTCTAGGAGCAGATGCTGGGTCGGCACAAATATTCGGTTATGACATAGCGAAAGAGCCACATATTATACGTCAATTAATTGGCGTCACTGGTCAGTATGCTTCAGTTGACGAGTCACTTAGTGCAACGGAAAATTTAATTATTTTCTCTCGTTTGCTAGGATTGGGACGTACAGAGGCCCGAAATAAAGCAGCTGAATTACTGGAAGAGTTCGGATTATCAGAAGCAGCTAAACGACCTTTGAAAAATTTTTCTGGAGGAATGCGTCGTCGCCTGGATTTGGCAGCCAGTCTGATCGCACAGCCACCCTTAATTTTCTTAGATGAGCCGACGACAGGGCTAGATCCACGTACACGTAATCAAATGTGGGATACGATTCGTCGTTTAGTAGATACGGGGTCAACTGTATTGTTAACGACACAGTATTTGCAAGAGGTAGATGAGCTGGCAGATCGGCTTGCGGTTATAGATCATGGGCGTGTTGTTGCGGAAGGGACAGTCGATGAGCTAAAAGCATCTGTTGGTACTTCATCCTTACATTTGAGCATTCAAAATACACAGGAAATGTTGGCTGCTCGTGAAACAGTAGAACACATTCTTCAAGTCAAAACAACCATCTCCAAGGATATCGGGAAAATTACTGCCCCAATGGCAGATGTTGATCTAGTTACGGATTTACTGATTGCCCTTCGTCAAAAAGGAATTCAACTGGACGAGTTCAGTGTACAGAAACCGACCTTAGATGAAGTATTTTTAACAATCACAGGTAACAATGTGAATGAAAATGGTCCCCAACTAGAGGAGGAAAGAGTATGAAAAGTAATACGATAAAACCACTAGTTGGACGTGGATTGTTACGCAAGCCGAGTATCAACCAATCGATAAAAAATTCGCTCACGATGGCCTACCGAGGTGTCCTAAAAATTCGACGTACGCCTGAGCAGTTGTTTGATGTAACGCTTCAGCCGATTATTTTCACGCTGATGTTCACCTACATTTTTGGGGGAGCCATTTCGGGGAATGTACAAAACTATTTGCCAGTCATTATTCCAGGAATTCTCGTGCAGACTGTTATCACTACCTCAATCGTTACAGGTGTTCAATTACGAGAAGATATGGATAAAGGAGTGTTCGACCGATTTAAATCATTACCGATCGCACGCATTGCGCCATTGGCAGGAGCCTTATTGGCCGATACCATTCGTTATACAATTGCAACGGTACTTACTTTTACTATGGGATATATTATGGGATATCGACCAGAAGGTGGATTAGAACACGTTGTACTTGCGGGGCTTTTAGTCATTGTCTGTGCCTGGGCAATAAGCTGGATCTTTGCCTTCTTTGGTGTCATTGCTCGAACAGCTTCAAGTGTACAGGGAATTTCGATGCTTGTATTGTTTCCACTAACATTTCTTTCGAACGCTTTTGTTCCAGCAGAAACTTTGCCAGATTTCCTACAATGGTTTGTGAAAATTAATCCGATTTCGCATCTCGTGACGGCTGTCAGAGAACTGACGAATTCAGGAACAATAGGTTGGGATTTATCGGCCTCACTTATTGGAGCTGCTGTGGTTGTCGCCATCTTTGCACCACTAACAGTGAAAGCGTATATGCGTAGAACATAAAAAAATCTTTAAGAAGTGTGTTTTGAGTAATTAATTGTCAAAACACACTTTTTTATTTCTTAGGAGCTAAAGCTATAAATGTTGTTAATTCCAATAATAGGATAAAATGAAGGGTAAAGGCATAAGTTCAACAAACGGAGGAATGCAATGATGGATAATGAAAAAAGTTCGATTTGGATTGACGCAAGTATTGCTACAGTTTGGCGGGCTGTTACAGAGGAGGCGCAATTGTCGCAATGGTATGCTCCAAATTCAACTTGGGAAATCCCTAAATTAGAGGCTGGAGAAGAGATTGTTTTCACGTTACTGCCAAATGAACAGAATCAGCTTGCAGAGAAATTACCGATGGTGTTGACGATCAAACAGGTAACGCCGAATCGAGAATTTTCATTTTACTTAGGTATAGAAGAATCACGGATCTCTATTTTATTAGAGGAAGAACAAAATGGCACCACGGTCACTTTTAATATGAGCGGTTACAAGGATTCTCTTGCTAACTTAAAGGCTTTAGTGGAGAGTGATATCCTTTAACTTATTAGTTTCATGAAGAAATTGATTTTTTCATGAAACTTTTTTATTGTTCAGCAGTCTAACTGTAAATGCTTTTATGGGGGCGAGCAACATGTTAAAAGAACAGAAGGACGCTCACTTATCAAGAGCTATGACAATGTACGGAGATTATTTACTGCGAGTATGCTATACATATGTTCAAGATTGGACAGTCGCTGAGGACTTAGTACAAGATACATTTGTTAAATACTATGAAAAAATGGAACAATTTCGTGAAGAAGCTTCTGTCAAAACCTACTTATATCGCATTGCCATTAACAAGTGTCATAGTTATCTTTCAAGCTGGCGCTATAAAAAAATACAAGTCATTGATTATTGGAGCAAATTAAAGAGCCTATCCGATAATCCTGAAGAGGAAGTATTGATGGGAGAGACGGATGCATTGCTAGTAGCATCGATTGAAAAACTTCCGACGAAATACAAAGATGTACTACTTCTATTTCACTTTGCAGAGTTTTCCTTAAAGGACGTTGCAGATCTGCTAAAGCTGCCAGTAAATACGGTGAAAACACGATTAAGACGAGCGCGTCAAATGGTTGGCTTCACGCTATTGGAGGAGGGATTCGAATATGGATCAGATTCGAAATGCCATGAACAAAATGTATAAGGAAGGTAAATTCTCTGACGAAAGCCAAGTAAAAACGTTTCAAAAAATTAATCAAATAACGAAGAAGCGAACACCAGTCATCCCGATTATCCTAACAGTAGTCGTAACAGCTTGTTTGCTCATTGGCTTAAAGATGATACTCTTCCAACATGATAGCCAACCAATGACGACGGTGCTTACAGATTCAAATCTTTATCCAGAAAAGTCTGGAAGGGTGAAAGACTATAGCTCATTGGCACGGCCATGGATGGTAGTAGGATTAGTAAGTGCTGTCTTTTTATTTATTTTCGCCATATTTGCTTTCATGAAAAATTGGTTTTGGCGTGTATTACTATGTATCATCATTATTATAGCTATTTTAGGGAATATGTCTGAACGTATCGGTTATCGTGTTTACGTACAGAATGAAGCAGACATTCAGAATACTATAAAATGGGGTCCTAATCCTAGTATGAAATTAAATGACATAATAACGATTCGTCAATATAGAATGGGCTTTTTTTCAAATGAGCCTTATCAATGTATTTCCATTTTCAAGCATGATGGAAAAGGCTATGCATTAGAATTCTACTTAGTGAGTGAAGAAAATAAAATGAATGATGCTGTTTATTTAAAAGACATTCACCAAATTGTTATTCCATTACTTAACAATCATAACGTTGAAAAATTAATAATAGATACTGGAGATGAGCGAATTGAGAAGGCAGTCGATTCGAATGATGCGCAATTAGTATCAGTCCCTCTTAAATCAGAAATAGCGGTGATACATGCATTGGATCATGAAGGAAATACGTATATTCTTTATAATGCTTCACAAATTTTTACCTATCCATATTCAAAATACTAGTTCACTTTTTTTGAAAGGTGACATATCCATTATATAAATACTCACTACGTCTTAGGTCTTAGAGTAATTTAAAGCGGAGGGTCGTTTTTATATATGACAGTTCCTATATAATGAATTTATTGGAATATTATATAGTAGGAGGAAAAACCATTGAAAAAATTTATGGGACTTGGTTTGGTTATAGGCGCTTCATTCATTGCGTTATCGGGGTGTAACTCAGTCATACCAGGCAAAACCAAAGATGAAACGATCTTAGTGGAAAAGGATAAAGCGGAGAAGTTAGATGTTGATTTACAACTTGGTATTGGAGAAATAACAGTTAAGAAGGGTGCCAACGATTGGGTTGAAGGTACTGCTCAATACAATATCGATAAACTAGCACCGAAAGTAAAATATGATTTACGCGGCCAGACAGGTAGAGTAACGATTGATCATAAAGGTTCTACTAACGTGCGTTTAGGGAAAATAAAAAATATATGGGATATCGAACTGAATGATGATATTCCTATGGATCTCTCAATCGAAACAGGAGCATCAGATGCAGAGCTAGATTTACAAGGGTTGCATCTGGAAAAATTAAATATTGAAACAGGCGTTGGCGATCTCGATGTAAATTTAGGAGGCGATTGGAAAAAAAGCTTCGAAGCGGATATTGAAACAGGTGTTGGGGACACTACTGTCATATTACCATCAAAAGTTGGGGTAAAGCTTACGACGGAAAAAGGTCTCGGTACATCAAATATAGAAGGTTTCATTTCCAAAGGCAAAGGGATTTATGTAAACGAAGCGTATGATAAAGCAGATGTAAGAATAGAGGTCAATTCGGAAATCGGAGTTGGCGACATTACATTTAAATTGGATAAATAAAGAAAATTTTAGTAGGCTACTTTATATGAAGTAGTCTATTTTTTTTGTAGATACATAGGGACGGATAGAAAGACGATCAAAGTCGTGGATAAAGCGAACGAAAGCGTGGATAGAAGAGACGAAGTCGTGGATAGAGCGAACGAAAGCGTGGCTAGAAGAGCCAAAGTCGTGGATAGAACGAATAAAATGCACGATGGAAGAACCGAAGTGACGGTGCCCGCCCGGAGTCACTTATTTTATTTTTAAAAAGAATTTTATCAAAGTGAAACCTTTTCATAGAGTTATTGACTCTAAGTATTGAAAGGAGGGAACAGCGTGGAACATGACTTATCAATCGTCAAACAGGCTATTGCAGGGAATAAGGAGGCTTTTCAGCAGCTACTTATTCTAGAGGAAGAAAAATTATTTTATACTGCGCTTTCTTACGTTGGCCAAAAAGAGGATGCTTTGGATGCGATTCAAGAAGCTGCGTGTAAAGCCTTTCTAACCGTTCATCAGCTAAAGCATCCAGAATTTTTTTCTACATGGCTGTTTCGAATTTTAATACATGAGTGCTACAGGTTACTAAAAAAGGGGAATAAAATTATCCCCTATGAAGAAAGTGAATTATTAAATCGTTTACAGGAGCAAGAAAATGTTATGGCGAATCCAATCGATTTATCGGAATCCATACAGCAATTGAGTCATTCTCAGCAAATGGCCATCATTTTATTTTATTATCACGATTTACCGATTAAAGAGATAGCAGAAGTAATGGAAAAGCCAGTTAGCACTATTAAAACGTATTTGCATCGTGGAAAAAAACAATTAAAGCGTGAATTAGAAAGGAGTGCAACGTTGAATGAAAAAGCTATTTAATGAAAACGGACCCCTTCCGGAATTCCCAAGAGATGAGGTACGAGCAGCAATTAGCAAAGGAATCCAACAAGCAGAGGAGCAAACAAATATGAGTCAAGCCCCTATTCAAATGAAAAGAAAAAGTAAACGTAAACCGTTATTATATGTAGCAAGTGCGGCAGCAGCATTTTGTATTATGGTAGGTTCAGCCGCTTATGTATCACCAACATTCGCAAGTACATTATCACAGCTACCAATCGTCGGTTCAGTATTCAGTAACTCTGGTTTCCTTGGGTTAAAACAAGCTAGTGAACAAGGGTTATCAAGCACTATTGGAGAAAAACAAACAATTAACGGTATTTCCGTAACAATTGATGAAGTCCTTTATGACGCGTCAAATATTACGGTAGGACTTACAATTGATTCTGAAAAGGAATTGAGTGCTGAGTACTTCGGGGCAGGACCGAACTTTACTATTAATGGTAAAAACCCTAAAGTAAGTTCTGGTGGCTATGGTGAAAAAGTTGTAAGTCCAACGGTTCGTACAGGCATCGCAACATTAGAAGTGAAGGAGGACATGCCGGATTCCTTTGAAATGGGCCTATCGTTAGAAGGGAAAGAAGGGGAAAAGTGGGAGTTTACGGTTCCTGTTAAAAAGATTACGGATATTATTAATGTTCCCGTTCATCATCAGCAACAAGCAGGGGACATTCAACTAGATGTGTCCAAAATTTCCTTAAGTCCATCAGGTATAGCACTTGATTATAAAGCAACTGAAAAGGGTACAGAGGATAATCCACATATAGGTGCATCGTTTATAGAGTTCCGTATTACAGATGAACATGGCAAAGAAATTACATCGCATTCTGGTGGAGGAGAAGGTCATTTTGATAATGGTGTATGGAACTTTAGCAGCACCAAGTCCTTTGACCCGATTTCAGACGATGTTCAAAAATTAATGATTACACCATATTTAATGATTCCTTCAGGTGGAGGCGGTGTACATGTTGATTTAGCCGGCGTAGAAACGAAAATCCCATTTAAAAAGCCATCTGCAAAAGAAGTGAAGTTCCAACCATTTACCGTAGAAGTACCAAAGCAAACTAAATAAACAGTCAAGCGCCAAATGCAACCTTTGTATTTGGCGTTTATTTTATGTTAGGTTATAGGGAGCAAGTGTAATGAAGGAGCGAATATATTGAAGATTTATACATACAAACAACCAGCGGCAATTGAATCGACAGAGTTAGTAGCAATCGTTAATGAAGCGGGGGAAGTATCGTCTACTGTTCAACGTGTTTATTCGAACGGATTGAAAAAGGCGTTTGACCGCACGATGGACTATCGTTATTTTGTACGTTTTGATGTGAGCGATGTCGCTGGTCAGGCTCTTTTTACATGTAAGAAGATGTCGCGACGTGGGCGAGTGCATTTTCGAGGGAAGGATTTCGTTACAGGCAAAGACTATATGATTGCCTATGATGGCTGGCAAATTATGATTCCTGATTTAATCATCACGGATGACGTCCAACAAATAAAACTGAACAAGGAAATGGAGGACTGGTCAGTTTTTTCTCTTGACGATCAACCGATTGCTCGTTGGCAGGCAGTTTTTTGTGAGACACATTTTGAGATAACGCTGCAAATTGAAGATAACAGCCCTATACAGCATGAAGCCTTATTTATTGCGATCGGACAGGCTGTGTTGTTTGTAGGAGCGTAAGATGTCGATAAATTTGAAAAAGTGTCTGATAAACTGTAATAGTTCGGTGATAAAATAAGAAAATCGGGCGATAAAACTAAAATAGTGCGCGATAAATAAAAAATCGCCCTAAATAAAGTTTGATTAACTTGATATGAGAACAAATATAAAGAGCGTGTTTTGAAAAAATTGATCAAAACACGCTCTTTTTAAACAGAATGAAGCTCTCAGGTCATTTCGATTTGAAGTGCCAACAGCTGTTCCAAACCTTCTTTTAATGGCGTTTGTGTATTTTGGGTTGTTTCTACAAGATTTTCTATGCTACCGAAAATCCGGCATAATACCATTTCGCATTCATAAATCTCTTTGCCTTTCAGCGCCTCGAATAGTGCCTGGGAAAGCTCGAGACTATCGATGGTTAGATTTTTGACTAGCGTACCTTCATCAATCCCTCCAAGCAAAATGGATACAATTACCGGCATATGCTCCGCTTTTACGCCATGCGCCTCAATAAACGCCTCTGCATAGCCATCATGTGCTAACTGATGCTCTGTATCTACCATTTCCATATAGCGACAGACCAACGGAAAATAAGCTTCGCTGTACAAGCCTAGGCCCAATACCGCATAAGTGCCTGGCATGACCGATTCCTCACTTGGCTCCACATCCCCATACCATGCGAACTCTTCCATAGCTGTTTCCACATATTGTGCAAGCTTCGGAAACAAAGTAGGGTAGCTAAGTGCATTCGCAAAAAATTGATGTAGCTCGGACTTCGCCAATTCCGTCATAGGAAGAAAGTTCATTTGGCAACTCTCCAGTTTTAGCAGATAACTTTTGGAAAACCCTTGCATCAAAAGATCGATAATGTAATCTAGCGCTTCTTTATATGCCAGTTCTTCTTCGGACAGAATTCGGATTTCGATCGTTTGTGTAATATCGTTGTTTCTACCTTCCATCAGCTCTCCGTAATATGTACGAGCAAAATTTCCACTGCCTTCTTCTAAATAATGAGTAGCCTCCTTGGAGCCCAATTGGACTGCCAGTTCTATATATTTTTGCCGGATATCTGGCTCTGTGAAGCCAATTTGTAATGCTGCATAAAGAAAGAACTTCATCTCACTGATGTCTACGGAAGGACGATCTTCTTTCAAAGTCCAAATCATTCCATAATGACCGGATCGGGTAAAATGCTGCAGTAAAAAGTAATCCAACGCCCAATTTTTTAACGCATAAGTATACCGACTGATCCACTCATTTTTGAGCTTTTGTTCATGATTTAACTTGTCGGAGAGTCGACGAATTAACGGATCAATTATTTCTACTTCCTGTTTCATCAAATCAGGATTGACCAAATGATTGGCGAAAAAGAAAATGTCAATCTCTACAGGTATCACGGGCAGATCAGAAAGAATCATTGTTTGAATAAAATGATCCAGCCTCTTTTGTAGTTGAATCAACTTGGCCTCATTCAACAGCTGTTTGTTAAGCGTTAATTTCGAATTCTCCCATTCAAACTCAAACACAACTTCAAACTTGTAATCAAAGAAATTGGATCCCAGTTGCTCCGAGCGGAACAAGTCGTCTACTAACTTGCACAAGGGAGGGAAGAACTCCTCAGTTAGAAGTTCATCGGTCAACTCCAAAATGTAAGTATCCGCTTTAAATTTATTCGAGCGGGATAAAAATTTGGAGAAATCGATATAAATTTGACCTTTAGACCAGGTAAACTTGCCTTTTCTCCACGCCACCCGGAGGTAGTCGTGAACGCCAACTTGCAACGCTCTTTGATCCTTAAACTCATCGATTCTTTTGCTTTCTGTTTCGTAAATTGTAGTGATTTCCTGCCATACCTTATTTAGAAAAGCTTCCACAGCCTGATTCAACGGTGTTTCCTCCTAATATTGCTTAGTTAATGTTTATAGTATTGATCTACATATATTTTACAAAATTTAACACGGAAAGCGAACATCTTTTTTAATAAATCTACCTAGCTCGTTAGTTGAAGTATAAAAATTCCCCGAAAAAAAATCATACCTCTAAGACAGCTATAGAGGTATGAAAGAGGGGGGGATCATTCAAATATCAATCATTTCATTCGCCAATTTCTTCCGACTAATCCAGTATCCTTGCAGTGTAAAGACAATGAGTGTCGCGGCTAAAAAGACGATACTCGTCATACTTAATGTGAAAAAGTCATAGTACGTCGGAGCTCCTTCGTCAATAAAGCTCAACATTCTCGTTAACGCTAATCCAAGAATAGTTCCAACTACTAGCCCGTATAACACAAATGATATCACTTGCGTTAAAATCAACTTGATTAATCCGCTAGGGGAAAGACCAATTAGTCGTTGAATCGCATAATCGCCACGTTTTGAATAAATGGAGTGAAGCAATGTTTGCAATACCCCAAGGCAAGTAGTGGTAATCAAAATAACGAAGACGCCAACAAAAAGGCTCCATCGCTGGAAGATCATTTCATCGTTTTGCTCGATAAATGTCTCTTTATCATTAATTTTTAAAGCTGGCCAACGCTTCTGTAAGAAAGCGAGGTCTGCTAATGCCTGCTCTGTATCATCTGCTTCCACCATGATGTCTGTAATAATAGTTGAATCTGATACTATAAATGAGGACCAATCGACAAACAAATCTATATATTTATTATAAGAGTCAAGGGCTATATCAACGACCATTAATTCACCAATTGGCACTTCCTGCTGAAGTGTTTCATCATATGTACCTGCCATTATATAATCACCAACAGCTAATTGATGTTTTTTGGCAAGTCGTTCTGTAATGATCACCCCATTTTTTAACTCTCCTTTAAAAGCATCAAGCTTTTCTAATTGGACGTATTTTTCAACATCAATGGCCTCGAAATTACTACCTTCCCAGCCATTGTCACCTTCAAGCATTATATAAGGTGCGTTACTTCGTTCATAGGCATAGGATACGCTCGGCAACGCCTCAATTTCTTTAATCAAAGCTGGTGTAATAGTTGGATCTTCTAATTCATTATCAATTTTTATAGATGTTTCATATTGAGAGTTTATATATCTATATGAGTTTTGTTGATTCGTTTTAAATAAAGAGCTACCGAATATTAAAATGACCATTAATCCAACAATACTAAGCACAATAGGCATATTTTTTCGCACCTGTGGCATGAGCTGCTGACACGCTAAGTATGCTTCTTTGCCAAGTACAGCACGAATAGGTTTCAAGGAAATTTTGAATAGTACTGTAAAAAGATACGGCATGATATAGAGTAAAATCCCACAGACGAGTAATGTACCGATTAAAATCATGAGTGCCCCTTTGCCAGTACTTTTCCCGACTTGATAAGCATTCACAAACAAGAATAGGGATATGAATGCAACGATGCCCACAACAATCGTTTTCCATTTTGTCCAGCGTAAACTTAAATTTTCATTTTCTGTGGCGATTTGTAAAGGTAAAAGACTAGCGCTTTTATGAACTTGCCATCGTGTGATTAGTTGCAGCAATAAAAAACTTGCAATAGCAATCACGATAACAAAGATCATTGGAAAGTCAGTTTTTGCATCTGGCATTTTCATCAAGCTAATTAGCTGTGGTAGCCAACTTTTTATCACTAATAAACTGACCAAAGTCCCTAGCAATACGCCAAAGCCAATGATGATAGATAATTGCAATTGTACTATGCGACTAACTTGCTTAGTGGATGCGCCAAGTGCACGTAATACCATAAGCTGTTCTTTAATTTTGTAAAATAATAGCTGGAACGTTGATAGAAGTAAGACACTAGAAATAAGTAAGATAAAGAATGACAATACAATTATAAAAATTATTAATGCTTGTAGATTTCTCTTAATTTCATCGTAGTCGCTCATGATATCGACACGTAATGTGTCATCTAGCTGTTTCAAATCCGCACCAACTGAAGTTGCAATATGATCGTTTTCCGTTTTAATGAGGGCGAACATACCGGCAGTTTGTGCATCACTATTATCCATCCACGATTTCAACACATCATTTTGAATCAGGATAATATTAGGACTATCTGTGCCTTTTAGAGGTGGAAGGATTTCTTGGATCGTAAAGGTGCCTGTTTCTGCTTCAGCGGAGTTTCCGACTGTTTTATTGAACGTAATGTTTAAAGCATCTCCGACATCCTTGTGGAAGAGACGGGCCATATTTTCAGTGATGACAACATCTTCTGGACCAAGATTAACATTAAAATGATAGCGGCTTTTCACTAAGTCATCGTTTTCAACACCAACAGTATAAAATGATGTGTTTTTTTCATTTTCAACATTTGTATGAGCTAATGACACACTAGAAACTTTTGTGATTCCAGGCATTGATTCGAAATTTTTGATTTGCTGTGATGTTAACAGCCTATGTTGATCAGGATTATAACCGACCAGCAAATCCATTTCGCCATATAATGCTTGTATTTCTTCCTTCATTTGACTATTAGCATTCAATATGTAAACACTCATTGTCATGACAAGGCAAATAGAAATGGTAATAATACTTATACTCGTTAATACATTTGTCCACGCTGCACGAAATAGCTTCAGAGCAATGGTACGCATCGTAAACATTACACATCACCTCTAGTAATCAGCTTGAACTTTGATAAAATGCAATCTAAATCCTCTGCTGTTTGCTTATTTTGATAGGAATCCACAATGGCACCATCATGGAAGAATAATACACGGTTTGCATAAGTAGCAACATAAGGGTCATGTGTCACGAGTAAAATGGTTTGATCCAGATTTTTTTGCAAGTTTACTAGGAGCTCTAAAATTTCGTCTGTCGTATTCACATCTAAAGCACCAGTCGGTTCATCGGCCAGTAAAATTGGCGGGTTTGCAATAATGGCGCGTGCTATAGCTACTCGTTGTTTTTGACCACCAGAAAGCTCATTAGGTCGATGCTTCGCCCATGCAGCAATATTGAGCTTTTCCATCATTTGCTGTACACGTACTTTAATCTCTTTACTTGGCACATCATTAAGGATAAGGGGGAGCGCAATATTATCTTCAACTGATAAATCTTTCAACAGATGGAATGATTGAAAGATAAAGCCAATATTCTCTTTACGGAATTTCGATGCTTTTGGCTCTTTATAAATATCATGCGCTTCCTGTCCAAATAAGAATAACGCACCTTCAGTCGGTTCATCGATGGCACTAATCATATTTAGTAGTGTACTTTTACCAGAACCGCTTGTCCCCATAATGGCCACCATTTCACCTTGATAAATCGTACAGTGAATATTTTTCAATGCATTGACCGTATGATGCTTTTGTTGAAAGATTTTTGACATCCCTTCAATACGTAACACTTCTGTTAAACGTCCTTCAGGGATTGGAATCGCATTAATAACTCCTTTCAACGGATTGAACCCATTCATCTATATATGCCCCCTTTAATTGTTGTCGTAAAGCTTGTAAGCCTCGGCGAATATGAGTTTTCACTGTGCCCTCAGGACATTGTAAAATCACAGCAATATCCTTTACCGAGTAGTCTTGATAAAAACGTAATAGTAAAACCGTTTTATATTTTTCCTCTAGCTTGCAGAGTGCATGCCATAAATCTAGTTCTTCTTCGATATATGTAGGTGATGTACTATTGAGATCCTCTAATGTATGTGGTTCGACAAGCTGTACAGAGTTATTCTTGGCAAGATAGGTTTTACAGCAATTAATAATAATGCGCGTTAGCCAAGTAGAAAAATATTGAGGATCCTTTAATTGAGGTAGGCCCTCATACGCACGGATAATGGTCTGTTGAAAAACTTCTACGGCGTCATTTTCATTTTGGACATAAACGTAAGCCATTCGATATAGCTTATGTTGCTCTTGTTCAATAAGCTTATAGAAAGCTTGCTCATCTCCATTTTGTGCTAACTGTACTAATGATTGTTGCTTTGTAGTAATGAAAATCGCCTCCTTCCGACTGTTAGACTTGGCAAACCATCATTTCGATTCAAGTTTTTTTTTTATTGGAAATTTAGTAGGCTATCACCCTAATGTAGGGTTGATTTCCGTTCCACTAATGCTAATCTCCAAGTTTTGAACGAAGATCAACTTATATACATAGCATAAGTTTTAACCAACGATTCCCTAAATGTTAGTGTTGTACTCATTTTTAGCTAATGTCCAATTTATGGTTAAAAATAGTTTATTGCTATAATACCATTAATAGGTGGAAGTGATGGAGGTTTAAGAAGTAAAACGAAAAATCACTAGCTAGAAGCATTTTAAAATAAAGGTACAAGATGAAAAAAATGCTGTACAAAAGATACGTATTTTCGATCTGCTCTGTTTAGTAACAAGAAAATAGATACTTATAGAAGGAATCCACCTACCTTTACTAGAAGGTCATATATACACATTCATAAAGGGGTGATTCGTTGCGATTAACGAAAGGGATTTCAGGTTTTGATGCAGACCATCTAATCGAACAGGATATGCGTACTTTCCAGTCGATGGTTTATCATTTAGTGACAAGCGAACAACGAGCAAAAGCGTTGCATTTTATCAATCAGCCTCATTTTGTTTACATGCAAGCGGTGATTCAACTGGAGGATGAGCGTTTGACAATTCTCCATCATAGGCTGATGCCTTATATTGCATTTGCTAAGTTTGATGAAGAGCTAAGCTTTCAATTTTTAACAAAAACTCACATACACAAATATTTTCCGATGCGTAAATGCCTTATAGCTGATACATTAAACACAATGGTGACGCAAGATAAGGAGTTGCACAGTTTATCTGAGGTGGAATGGAATTATATTTCACACTTTGACAGTAAAACAATAGGGGATGTTATTTTTAACTATTGGGATTAGTTTTTAAATAGAAGGAACAGCTTGATTTATAAAGCTGTTCCTTTTCGAGTGTGTTAAAAGTACTACTCGGAGTTTCTTGGTAGTTCATATGCTTTATTTTTAGATTCTATAATCCGCTATAAATTACATAAAAATTAACTAGTTATTTCATTTAATATATAAAAAATTCCTGATTCATCCAATTTCGTCTTTAAAGTGGTAGATTACTAATAGTATTCAAATTATGATAAAGCACATATTTTCATTGGAAAATAAGGAGAATTTGAAATGAATTTTAAGTCTATTAGTAAAAGAATCGTTTTTTCTTTCAGCATTGTTATAGCAATCGTCATTTTATACATTGTTTACAATAACTTTGCAATACAACAAAGCAATAGCGCGACGGAACAAATCGTTGATGAAGATTTGCAAATACTAATTGCAGATTATGAGCAAGCTCAAACGATTTCGCTAAGAATTGCTGCAGCTAGAGGGTATGTACTTTCTGGCGAAGAAAAGTATAAGAAGATTTTTGAAGATACTGTAAAGCAGGCTGTTGAGAACGAACAAAAGCGTTTAGAAATTACAGAGTCAGGAGATTTCGGCAAAATTGCGGAAATGGCGAAGGAATGGAATAGCTATGTTGAAAAAGAGGTATTTGATGTTTATGATCGAGGTCAGAAGGAACTAGCAACGAAAAATTTAGCTTCTATGAGTGAAAAAGCGACGGAAATACGTGAAGGCTATGAAAGATTAGCCGAGCATCGTAAGCAATCGATTAATACTTTAGGCGCAGATATTATTAAAGCAGGGGAGACGAAGCAGCTGACAGGTAGTGTCATAGGAATTGTCATTGTGATCGTTACTATTATGATTGCATTGTTAAGTGCTCGACTGATTTCAAGACCAATCATCGCTTTGACAAATCGTATGCAACGAATTACTGAAGGTGACTTAAGTGAACCTGCACTTGCTGTGAAATCAAAAGATGAGATAGGACAGCTTACAGAAGCGACTAACAAGATGTCCGATATTTTGAATCGTTTATTAAAGCAAATTCAAACAGTATCTAATGACGTAGCTGCACATAGTGAAGAGCTTATGCAATCGTCGGCAGAAGTGAAAACGGGTACGGAACAAATTGTCGATACAGTTACTGAAATTGCAAGTGGCACAGAAGTGCAGGCAAGTAATGCATCAGATGTAGCGACAACAATGACAGAATTCACCTTAAAGGTGACAGATGTCAACAATAGTAGTACAGATGTTCAGCAGTATTCCCAACACGTTATGGCTTTAACGAAAGAGGGCCGAAGTTTAATGGACGCATCAACTGCGCAAATGACTTCCATTCATCATATTGTGAAGGATTCTGTTTATAAAGTGGATGAACTTAGTAAACAAACGCAGGAAATTTCAAAAATCGTAGCTGTCATACAGGATATTGCTGCACAAACGAATTTACTAGCACTTAATGCAGCAATCGAAGCGGCTCGCGTAGGTGAGCATGGTAAAGGGTTTGCGGTCGTTGCAGACGAAGTTCGTAAACTCGCCGAACAAGTAGCAGTCTCCGTGGACGATATAACGGGGATTGTTCAAAAAATTCAACAAGATTCTAACACGGTGACATCTTCGCTAGAAACTGGCTATCACGAGGTTGAAAAAGGTACGGCTCAAATCGCATCTACAAATGAAACATTCAATCAGATTGCAGAGGCCGTTTATGCCATGTCAACGAATATTGATGACGTGATGACAAAGCTAGAAGAGGTAGTACAAAATACCGTTACAATTAATAAATCAGTGGACGAAATTGCCGCTGTATCAGAACAATCCGCTGCAGGCATCCAAGAAACTTCATCAACAATCGAACAAGCAGCAAGCTCAATGGACGAAATTAAAAATAGTTCAGCCAATTTAGCGGGTATGGCAGAGAATTTAAATGACCTTGTAAGGAAGTTCAAATTGTAATTAAATGTATTGTTGTTTTGTAGCAATTTAATTATGTAAATCGGTTAAACCAGCAATCGACGAGAAAATCGTGTGATTGCTGGTTTTATTTTATTTTGAAAGAAGGTTGAAATCAAAGTGTTAATACCTTTATCAAAATAGTTTTGTCGCTCTAACAAAAGCTGGTTGTAAATTATTTATCCAAAAATTGAATAACAGGAAGTTCAATGAGGCTATAAATAATATAAAACCGACAATTAATTTCATGTTTTCATGAATAAGCTTCGATAAGGAGTGTGGAGATGGCGACACTTGTTGTAAAGAGAGGTATTATGTACAAATACCAAAGCATTGGGCAGGCGATTCAAGAGGCAAAGCCAGGAGATTTTATTGAAATCCGGGAAGGGATCTATGAAGAAAGCTTTGAAATTTCCCAAAGGCTTACATTGTATGGAGTAGGAAATGTGACCATTAAAGGTGGCGTGTTTATACGTTATCAAACACTTGTGAATATGCGAAGTTTGCGTTTTACGCAAGGACAGGGTATTTATGTAAAGGGAGATTTACAGCTAGAAAACTGTGTTATTGAGCAGCAAATGGTGCAAACACAAGTAACCGTGAGCTTCGGAAGTTTAATGATGAAAAATGTTGATATTTTAGCGAGTCCTATCAATCATGTTGGCTTACGTATTGATAATGGTTCGAGTGGTATTCTTGTGGATACAACTATCCAGCATCATAAAAAAGCTCAAATTATGGTTCAAAATAGTGAAATCACTTTGACGAATTGTATGCTGTTGGAAGGGAAAGCGAATGGCATTTATGCAATACGAAATGTGAAAATGGAGATGGTGGATTGTGAAATTCATGGACATCAAAAGTCTCAAATTGTTGCAGCCTCCAGTTCAATTTCAATGATGAATACACTTATTCACCAAGGGCAGAGTATTGGGATTCAAGTTTTCGAGAACACGAAGCTATCGATGGATGGCTGTGAAATCAAGCAACACCAAGATACGCACTTAGTTGTACATCAAAGTGAGCTGTTCGTGACGGATTCTATCTTTTCTGATGGAGTTGGAAATGGCCTTTTTCTTGGTGAGAAATCGAAGGCGATAGTGTACGATTGTAAGATTCACCGGAATGTGAAATCACAGTTGTTAATTGAAAACAGTAAAGTGGAGTTTCGTACATGTAGAATAGAAAAGGGAGAGGCGACAGGAGTAACGGTTGTTAATGAAGCAGATGTATCGATGACAGAATGTCATGTCCAAGAACACCCGCAATTTCAAATGATTGTTGACGCCAGCGGGCTAATACTCAATCAGTGCATGATTCAAATTGGGCAGGCAGGTGGTATTTATGGCAATGATCATGCTAAGATTACGCTCCAGAATACCATAATCCGGGAGCTCGAAAGTCACCAAATTTATATTAATAACGCTTGGCTCTTTACTGATAATTGTACGTTCGAACATATTCGTGCGAATGCGATTACTTGTATTGATGGTATTTTTGAAATAGCAAATAGTAAATTTAAAAACTGTTATGAAGGTCCATATGCAATCATTTGGTCTGATCAGTCGATGGGCCGTTTTAAGCATTGTACGATTGATGAAGCAGATCGTCCATTTTTAGCGGTGTCCAATCAATCTTTACTTGAGATGGTGTACACAGATCTAGTTACTGTCAAAATTCCCTCTATTGTACAGGGGAAAAGTCAATTATTTATCGAAGGGTATACGAACAAGGCATTGTGGAAGAGTGATACATCGTCGAGAATAGTTTATTTGCAAGCCAATACTAAAACAAAGCAAGATGTAATAAATCAAGCAGAAGCAACCGACATGCAAATACTGGACGAAAGATTACGAATACAAGTCGAAAATTTACAAAAACTTAACATTATTGCCTCGACGAATAATGTTAATAAAACAGTATAGGTACCGACTAAAAAAGTAGGATAAGTAGTTTCAATTATTTTGAAATTACTTTTTTTGTGGGGTAAAAGTACTATGATAACCATGTAAATAAATATGATGGATACGTACAAAGACACTTCTTCATTGTTCATAGCCATTGATATTTGTATGTAAACGGTTTCTTTATAATGATTTTTACACTGTAGCGCCGAAATCTAAAATTCGACAAAAGCACTTGTTATTTTTATAATAGAATTAATGAATAAAAGTATCGATCTAGGTATTGTATTAAAAATTATTATTAAATAACTACAGAGGTTAAAGTTTTAGTAGATTTAAGTAGATTTTGGATTGTTTAATTTGTATATGTTATCCTTATAATCAGGGAAAAAGTTCATTGAATGCTTTACTAGTTCGTTGTTTTAGTAATATGAAAAATGATTGTAAAATAATAATTGGATGAAGTAGAGGTGAAAAAGGAATGTTTGGGCTGACAAAAGAAGAAATTATGTTAATGCTTGAGAAGGCAGGATTAGAGGAGAAACAAAAAAAAGCAATTGCGGACATCCTGCATCTTAACAATTTACGAATCGAGCAACAACTTGCATTTATTATCCATCTAGTAATGGACGAGCGCGAAAGAAGTATTGCCAACAATACATATTTAAATTAGAAAATATTGTAGGATAAGTAGTTATCTTTTTGACATATACCATATATTTTTGAGATTAATTGACGAAAAAATAACCCTTTTAAACGATTGTTACTATTATTTTATCCTACTTATAGATGACAAAAATCACAAGTGCTATTTCCTAAATGCACTTGTGATTTTTTTTGAACATAAACCTCCCTTGTGAATGGTAAAATTTGAAACTTTTTTATTTTTCAGAACGTAAAGAGATAAGAAAGAAAAGAACGGGAGGATAGTAGTTTGAAGCAAGCGTTAATGATACTTGATATTCAACATGATTACTTTAGTGATCAAACGAGAATGCCAGTAGCAAGTCATCAAATTGAGCCAACTTCAAATAACATAAATGGCCTTATAAAGCGACAATGACAAGGGGGAATTTTAAAATGACACTTTTACAACGATTAATCGAACAAGCTAAACAACCGCGAGGATTCGTAGGCTCATTGATGTTGCGAATTATGAATAAGGCACATAGCGGTATGAATATTTGGCTCATGAAACAGGAAGCTGTAAATGATGGTGATATTGTGTTAGATATTGGATGTGGAGGTGGAAAAACGCTTCAATCCTTATCGAAAATGAATCCAAGTGGTAAAATCTATGGTATAGACTTTTCCGCGCAGGCGGTTAAAGATTCTATAAAAACCAATCAAATGGACGTGGCAAATGGAAAAGTGATCGTAACGCAAGCAAGTGTTTCAAGCATTCCGCACAAGGATAAGTTTTTCGATACGATTACAGCGTTCCAAACGCATTATTTTTGGCCAAATTTAGCGAATGATGTCAAGGAAGTATTTAGGGTATTGAAGGACGATGGTAAGTTTATCATCATTTCGGAGCTCTATAAAATTAATTATCATATGAAAGCTTATAAAACTAAGTCTGAAATCAAGCAGTTGTTTGAAAGTGTTGGGTTTCAAACTGTTACTATACGAGAAAACACGCAAAAAGGCTGGCTTTGTATTACAGGAATTAAATGAATCATAGTAAATGGAGGATATATCAATGAAAAGATGTGAATGGGTCAAGCAAGATGAGCCTTTATATGTTGAATACCATGATAAAGAATGGGGTATCCCTGTCCATGATGATCAGCATTTATTTGAGATGCTCTGTCTAGAAGGAGCACAGGCTGGTCTTAGCTGGTGGACGATTTTACAAAAAAGAGAGGGCTACCGGGCAGCTTTCGACCAATTTGATGCTTCTAAAATCATTCTCTATACGGAGGACAAACTACAGGAGCTTAGAGAGGATTCTCGCATTGTACGAAATAAGCTTAAAATTGCTAGTGTTGTAACGAATGCTCAAGCCTTTCTACAAATACAGGAGCAGTATGGATCTTTCTCTCAATATATTTGGGGCTTTGTAGACCATCAGCCGATCATCAATGAATGGTCGTCCATTGCAGACGTACCTGCTACAACAGAAATTAGTGAATGTATGAGCAAGCAATTAAAAAAAGACGGTTTTAAATTTGTTGGTAGTACGATTTGCTATTCATTTATGCAGGCAACAGGAATGGTAAATGACCATGTCGTCGATTGTTTTTGTCGCAGTGAAGGTGATAGCTGATGAAAGTTGATGATATTAAGGCTCAATTAGTAAGGCAAGCAACGATCTTTGAAACGGGTGGTATTAGACCTACATATGACCTGTTAGAAAGCTGGATAGGCTACGTAGGATGGTCTTTACCAACAGAGGAGTGTCCACAAGGGTTTCAGCCCCTTGCTTCATTATTTTTAAAGGAGCTTCCTTTTGTACCCACATCGCTTCAACATATTGAGCTGCTAACGTTATTTATGAATGAAGAAATATTTGATCACCTCATAGACGATGATCTTAGCCGTTTTTTTGAAATAAGAGCATATACTTCTTTAGAAGATTTAGTCCAGCAAAATTGGCAGCATGACCGAATTCGAGCTTTCCCACTTATTCCGAAATGGATTGACAATGATTATCCGACATGGGATGGGGGAGGGATTCCATCTGATGTTGAGGAAGAAATTTTGAGGCTAGAGCAAGAGGAGGATGTTGAGTACTTCGATGATATCGTTGAAGAAATATACGCCGTCCATAAAATTGGTGGCTATCCAGCTTTTTGCCAAAGTGGTCGTGATTATGGTGAGGAATTTCCGTTTGTACTCCAAATTGCCTCAGACGCGAAGGCGTATTTTAATATCGTCGATAATGGGAATTTCTATTTCTTTTTTAATCGTGAGCTAAATGAGTGGCGTGTAGATTGCGATTTTTATTAGCGGTAAAATCATTTTAACGTTCAAACAGTAATGGAATGATGAGGAGGAATGAAAATGAGGAGGCATACTTCCGAAGTTAGAAAAGTAAAGAAGGAGAGAAAAATGGGAAATAAAACGGTCATTAAGAGCGGTATTAGTTTTGGCTCGGTATTGGCGATTACTATTTCTTGGAGTGTCAATCATTCGATCATCTGGGCCATCGTACATGGTTGTTTAAGCTGGTTATATGTCATTTATTACGCAATATTTATATAGACCCCAATCAAAGTAGCGCAAATATGGAACCTGACACTGTCCAATTGTTTAGCGATACATTGCATCGTCTACATACAATAACGAATGTGTACCTCGTTCATAACTTTTGAGCATTTAGCATAAATAACTAAGTGCTCTTTTTTTGGTGAAAAGCTCATATTCAGAAAGATTACTAACATCTTTCCATGTATCGTAGAAGAAAGGTTGATAGGATGACACATCAAGTAACCGCCAAAAGCAATTTTGATTTTAATGCTTCCGGCGTTGATGAAATATTACAAAATGTAGCGTATATATTATCTACTTTCGTAATTTCTTGCCCTTTGTACAGAGATTTTGGTTTTAGTCTAGACACTCTTCCACCCTTCCAGCTTGCCAAAAGACGAAATACTGCACGTCTTTTAGAAAGCATTCAACGTTTCGTGCCACAAGTTATAGTTATAGATGTAGATTATCTTGGAGATGCATATGTAGGAAAATTAGAACCGGTTGTGAAAGTTATCGTTAATAAATAAATCTTTAGGTGATTTATGTCCTTTACAACAAATTTGCCAGGTGAATTAAATGGTAGCCTGGCAAATTTATAAAAATCATTTCGATCATTGCTGTACATTACGGGAAAATGGGATCAATTCATGATTTAAAAAGAGAAGCGTATTCTATTAAAAAGATGGAATGGAGAGAATATATGAGAGGGTTCATTAAAAGCCTTTTTATTTTATTTTCCGTGATCGTAATAGCTGCTGCCTTGTTTAAGTATAATCAACCTTCAAATGAAAGGCCCGTTCAAAAAAATCCCGATATAAATTATAATGAAGAAATTGGTGAAAAATTACAAAATACGAATTTTACAAAAAAAATTATAGTAGCGTTACGAGCAGCAGGCTATTATCCAGATAGTACGATCGGCTACTTAATTGAATCACCAAACAATCAAGTAATCACTATACCATTACATAATTTAGATAAATTAGAAAAAAGCACAGAAAGCGAAATCCAAAATATCGTCAATAGTATTGCGGAAACAAATGATCTTGAGCTGTTTATCGTTAATGTCAGACTTATTGATGCATTAACAACAAGTAAGAATGGTGAAAGTCCTCTATCAAGTTACAGAAAATTTGTGTGCTATAATCAAGATAAGAGGTGATCATTTTGAGAATTTTAGTTTTAGGCGCCACTGGACGCGTTGGTAGCCACATTGTTTCCCTAGCTTTACGGGATGAACATAGCGTTACAGCGTTAGTTCGTACCCCAAATAAGCTGAACCTAAATGATGAAAATTTACAGATAGTACAAGGAAATGTATTAACAAAACAAGATATAGAATATGTCATGGCGAATGTTGATATTGTGATCAGTGCATTAAATACGGACGGCACCAATACATTAACTAAAAGTATGGCGCTAATTCTTGAAGCAATGGAAAAACAGCATGTAAAAAGAATTATAACGATTGGAACGGCGGGAATTCTACAAAGTCGTCTGACACCAAATGTATTACGTTACCAATCGAGTGAGTCCAAAAGAAAAACAACCTTTGCGGCAGAAGAGCATCATAAAGTCTATCAGTTATTGAAGAAATCAGACTCTGATTGGACAATCGTCTGTCCTACATACTTACCTGACGGTGAATACGCAGGGACCTATCGTATTGAACAGGATTTTTTACCGGATGGTGGTGGAGAAATATCTGTAGCAGATACGGCAGAGTTTGCCTATCAACAAATTCAAAGTAAAGAATATGTGAAATCGCGTGTAGGTATTGCTTACTAATGATAAAAAGAGTTTGAAAAAAGCTAATAGGTGTGGAAGTGCGTTAATCGAAGTAGGATTAACGCTTTTTTATTGTTAAGGTAATATTTTGGGTATTGAACTTGAGATGTGCTGAGAACATTGCAATATAAGATGATCGATTAAGAAGGAATTTTAGAATATTTCTGGAATGTTTACACTAAGAAATGCAATGTATCTCAATAAGGAGTGAAGAATATTTCTAATCAAAAAAGAAGATTGCCTTATATCGTGACTATCTTTTTAATCCCCCTTTATTATGGTGTATTTTTATTATTGTATTTTCAAGATGTAATTGGTGGAATTTCTTTTGTTGCTATATTATTGATTAATTTTATCATCTTATTTATTGTTCGCATATTACTTAGAAAAAAAGTATATAAAAGAAAAATCACGCTTGCAATTTACATGATGTTCTTGCTGTTTTGTTTCGAATTCCCACTTATATTTTATGAAGGAACTTCGCATGTTGCATACATATACAAAGAGCCATTTCATGCGAGGGATACTGAAATCTATTTAATAGGGGTAGATAGAGTAGATTTTCAATACATGGAGAGTATTCAATCTGTTGAAGATCTGTTAAATAAACAACAAGTTCCTTTTTTAGATGTTGCTGAAATTACGAATTTAGATAAATACGAGAGCAAAAATCAGCAAATATTAAAGTGGCTTCATCTTCAGAAAAATGAAGTAGATCAAATGAAAGAAAACGTCATTCATTATCTAGGTAAAGAAGATGAACATATTAATGTTTTTTTAAATCAGGATAATATTAGTGGAAATAGTGCTGGCTTGGGGCTAGCACTAACAGGACTCATTTTGCGAGGCGATTTCCAAAACAACGTAGCAATTGCAGTGACTGGCGCATTAAGCGCGAACGGTGACGTATTACCGATAGGAGTACTAAAAGAAAAAATTCTAATCGCAGAAAAATACGGTTTACCTTATATGATTATTCCCACTAAAAATGCAGAAGAGGCAGCACAAATTCAAGAGGAGCAAAAAATCAACATAAAAATTTTGCATGTGTCTCATATCGATGAAGCTATTCAACTAATTAATGAGATGAATGGTAAAAATAAATGAAGAGAAGAGGTCATAACTCTAAATAAGTAAAACACTATTTTTCTGGTTTTAAGTATAAAAATCAAAAATCAAATTTTTATGTTAATTAGAAATGAAAACCTAATTAATGATCTCTATGGTTTCAAGTTATGAATTAAGGTCACCTTTAATAATAGAAAGGTGACCAGAAAAAAGTTCGATTCGCTTTAAGAACTCATAAGATCAATTATTTGATGTGGCAAGCAAAGGTGTAATTTAATGAAAGAAGATCTCTTTCTACAATGGGTTCTCCACCTGCTTTTAGACACCTTTCACTTGCCAAATTAATTTCCTGTTGATTAAAAAATGATTGCACCCCAGTTAAAAACACTACGCCAAAAACAAGTAATAGACCAATTTTTAAAAATGGCCTTTTCATTATATCGCTCCTTCTTTTGAACATGAAGTTCTCTACTTCAATACCAATGAATCCTTAACTCCTAGAAGTCACACAACTAATAATTACCGTTTTATGGTGATGGCTATTATTTACAGTTTAATGGAAGAACAGAGGGAAGTACATATTACATAATGCCTTAAACGTATAATGTTTCTGTTGTTAAAGTATGAAATGAGGAAACGGGAAATGAATACAGAAGGTTAATTGACAAGTTGTATACATTTGTATACACTGTAAATGAAATTGATATTGTATACAAATGTATACAACGAGAGGAGGATGAAAATGAGAAGTGAAAAAATGAAGGAGTTTAGAGAAGAGGGACATCATCGTGGGGGACGTCACAGAGGAAGAGATGGCTCTCATCAACGTGGCCCCAAAACTTTCCGTCGTGGAAGAGCTATTGCTTTTTTAGAGGTGATGAATTTAAAGCGTGCAACGATTAAGCAACAATTAGAGCAACCAGAGTTTCAATCGATTCAGCCAATATTAGTGGGGGAATTAAAAGCTATTGATATGGTCATCAATGAATTCAGTCAATTATTTGAAATACATGAAAGTGAAACGCTGGAAATACCTGACGGTCAACAGGATGAAAAATCTATCAACCATGATGAAGAGGGGAATAACGTAAATGAAAATAATTAATACTTACATTGATTCAGTATTTCATACGCAAGACTCTATTTTAGAGGAGGTTATTACGTCCATTCAAGAAAACGGGATGCCCGCCATTTCTGTCTCTGCTTCTTCTGGCAAACTTTTAACAATGCTTGTTTCGATGATTGGTGCTAAAAACATTCTTGAAGTAGGGGCTCTCGGGGGTTATAGTGGCATTTGTCTAGCTAGAGGGTTCGGAAGTGATGGGAAATTAACTTCGCTAGAATTAGAGGAAAAATACGCGCAGTTAGCTTACAGTAATTTATCGAAAGCAGGTTTTGCTGAACAAGTGACCTATATGACGGGGCCTGCATTGCAAAGCCTCGAAAAGCTGGAGCAGGGCAATGAGCGATTCGATTTTTTCTTTATCGATGCTGATAAGGATAATTATGAAAACTATTTAAATTACTGTGTGAAGTTAGCAAAACCGGATGCGATTATCGTTACGGATAATGTCCTTGCTAATGGGAGTGTGGCAGACCCAAATGCCCAACCAAAACGTTATACGGAATTAATGAAGAAATTCAATATTGCAGTAGCAAACCACCCTCAATTAGAGTCGATTATTATTCCAATTGGTGATGGTATGACACTTTCAAAAGTGAAGAAGTAAGTACTATTTTTGTTTTGAAGGCACTGACGTACTGCATGTTAGTGCTTTTTTGTTTTGCAATTTAACTAGACTACAAGTATAAATAATTGAGTATCCACGCGGCAATCCCAGCAATAATTCCAACAATGATTAAAATAAGCCCATGTCTTTTCTCATGATAATCATTTCTTAAAACAATGCCCATACAAATGGCCATAATACCACAAAACAATTGAAAAAAGACAAGTGCAAACGAAGCGTTTAACCAACCAATTAGTATGAGTAGGGATTTATAGTTCTTTTTAGTGTTCATACACATTCCTCTTTTCGTGTTATGTATATATACCATTTTATTGGAATGTTTTATTGAAAATACATGATTTAATTTGGATATTATCAGTTGTGTATAAAAAGGGGGCCACGATCAGTTAGGGTTTCAATTAAAAAAGACTGCAATCAAACTTAAGCTTGATTGCAGTCTAATTTCAAATTAACTTATTTGATAAAAGTAGAGGGGGCCTCTCGTATCTAATTCAATCTTAAATGTACTATTGGATAAGGGCGACCTGAACTATCTGTTGGATCTTCACTGACAATTGTGAAACCATTTTTCAAATAAAACATCTTTGCGTTTTCATTGTCTTTATTAACATCAACAGACCGTACATTAAAATCTCTAATAAGTTGTTGCATTATTTGTTTTCCATAACCTTTTCCAATTTCAGCAGGTTCTAAAAATAGCATTTCTAAATGCTGATGATTGGTACCTGAAAAACCTATCAATTTATTTTCTACAAACCAAAGTCTTACATCAAGATGTGGGAAATACATAGGGATTTCCTTTTTAATGTCTTCCTTATCTTTGACACTTAAAAAATGATGGGTATTGATGACGGATCTATCCCAAAGATTTATAATAGTTTCATAGTCATTAGTTGTTGCTTGTCTGTTTTTCATAATGTTCTCTCCTTTTTCTCTTCATGTATCACGCTCCTTTCTATTCTTTATTTGAAGATTTTAACGATATAGCACCAATCTATATAAAATTTCATTTTTTAATTTCCTCCCAAATTAGGGGATTTGTTTTTACAGTTTTATGTAACAAAAATTGTAACACATGGCAATGGATGAAACAAAAAAGGACCACCACAATAGTAGTGACCCTTAGTATCAAGTCAGGAGGTGTAAGACTAAATTAGCTTTACACTACTATTTATATGATGTAGAAGCAATTAAAGTTAGTTTTGTGCCTGCAAACTAGATTTTTTTTAAACTTATTACAGCACGTGTCCAAACACCCGGTGAAGTAGAGGAACTCAGTCAAAGTGCGGCACTACCTGTGGCATTATCAAAATCGTGTCGGTCTAGCAAAAAGCCGATTCAGGTCGCAATTGTATGAGGCATTTTTGATAGGATACCACTATCACCAAATCCTCGACTTAACTAATTTTAGTTCCGTTTGGTACAGGTTGTTCAGGCGTTAATAAAATCACATCGCCTTCTACCGGAACGCCCCCAATCACTAAAACTTCTGATTTAAAGCCAGCTACACGACGGGGAGGGAAATTAACGATTGCTACTACTTGCTTATGAATAATTCCTTCAGGTGTATAGTGTTTAGTAATTTGAGCAGAAGATTGCTTGATGCCGATTTCTTCCCCAAAATCAATTTTCATTTTAATGGCAGGTACCCTTGCTTTCGGAAGTTCCTCAGCTTGGATCACAGTACCAATTCTAATATCAAGATTCATGAAGTCTTCTATAGTGGCCATAAAAAATACTCCTTTGTTTAATTTTCAATTATAAATTCTTTTCGATGAAATAATTTATTTTTTCTATAGTAGTTGGAAAAATATTTTCGAACATTACATAAAGCGATTCAAAAAATCTTCTTCTCTACCTTTATTATCAAAATAATCATACTCCTTCCCGGTAATATAACATAATGGTTTGGAATGTGCAGCGTTATTTGCTTACATTTTGTATACAGCTAAAAATGCAAAAATTAAAGCATTAGTTTTAACCTCAATTAATATTTTGTTGTAAAAAAACGGCATAAAAATAAGCGGCGTTGTATAATTAAGTTCAGTATTTTCAAAAACTAAAACGGAACGGAAGTGGGAAGAAATGAAACAAATTATTGCATTAGGGGGAGGAGGCTTTTCTATGGAGCCTCATAATCCTTTATTAGATACATATATTTTACAGCAGTCTAACAAAGTTAATCCTAAAATTTGCTTTGTTCCAACGGCAAGTGGAGACTCAGAAAACTATATTGCAAGATTTTATTCTTTCTTTAATTCACAACAATGCACACCGTCCCACTTATCCTTTTTTCACCACCAACGCGAGATTTAGAAAGTTTTATTATGGAAAAGGATATCATTTATGTCGGGGGAGGAAATACTAAAAACCTGTTAGCTTTATGGAAGGAATGGTCGTTAGATAGCATTTTTAAAACTGCTTGGCATGAGGGAATCCTATTAACAGGCATTAGTGCTGGGTCAATTTGTTGGTTTGAGGAAGGAATAACAGATTCATTCGGGGGAGAGTTAGAGCCGATAGAATGTTTAGGGTTTCTTCCAGGTAGTAATTGCCCTCATTATGATGGAGAAATCAATCGAAGACCAGCCTATCATAATTTGGTGAAAGCGAGTAAACTCTCAGCTGGAATTGCCGCAGATGATGGAGTAGCCGTCCATTTTATCAATCAAGAAATTCATAAAATCGTTAGTTCAAAACCAAATGGTAAAGCCTATAAGGTCTCGTTGGATAAGGATATCAAGGAGGAAGAGCTAGTTGTGGAATATTTAGGGAATGTATAAATAATTACGAAGCTTTCAGTAAGCCCTCATGCCTTTTCCTGACTTGGATAGGCTTATTCATTGAGAAGAAATAAATCGTCACTACTAGCCGTTCATGTATAGAATAAAAAAACACGTAACTCTTAGTATCTTGTACTAATGAGGGGGTTACGTGTTTTTAAATGTTAATGAAGCACTAGGAATGTCTCATTTTTATGAATAAGAGATTTTACGCCCTTTACCAAAAGGAATACATAATGGTGTGCCAAAAATAGGATCATTCGTCATTTGACAATCTAGATCAAAAACATGCTTTACCAACGTCGTCGTCATGATTTCTTCAGGTCTTCCTTGCTGGAATACGCCTTGGTCTCGAACCGTTATGATGTGGTCAGCATATCGACATGCTAAGTTAATATCGTGTAAAACCATAATAATTGTTCGTTTTTGCTGTTGATTTAATTCAAATAATAAATCTAAAATTTCTATTTGATGTGTTAAATCTAAGTAAGTAGTTGGTTCGTCTAAGAGGATAATATCTGTATCCTGTGCAAGTGTCATGGCAATCCAAGCACGTTGTCGTTGACCGCCTGAAAGCTCGTCCACCGGTTTATCCTGTAAATGATCTACACCTGTTGCTTTTAGAGCGTTTAACACTATTTCTTCATCTTTTTCTGTCCATTGCTTGCGCCAGATTTGATGTGGGTAACGACCTTGCTTAACAAGCTGTAGTACTGTTAATCCCTCTGGTGCAACTGGTGATTGCGGAAGAATAGAAAGTTTTTTAGCTACTTGTTTAGTCGATAATTTAAAGATATCTTGACCATCTAATAATACAGAGCCATTTTTAGGCTTTAATAATCGAGCAATGGAGCGTAACAGTGTAGATTTTCCGCAACCATTGGCGCCAATTAGCACAGTAATTTCATTCATTGGAATAGATAAATTCAGATTTTCAATGATATTGGAATCACCATAATTTAATGTAAGTGATTTAGTTTCTAAAGTTGTAGTCATGAATTTGACTCCTTTATTTTCTAGGGTTTCTAAATAATAAATAAATGAAATAAGGAGCACCAATAGCAGCCGTAAACACACCCGCTGGTACTTCTAAAGGACTAAATGCTGTTCGTCCGATAATGTCTGCAATCATTACAAGTAATGCGCCAATTGCAGCAGATGTAGGAATTAATACACCGAATGAAGGCCCTACAATGCGTCTCGCAATATGTGGTGCCATTAAGCCGACAAATCCTATCGCTCCTGCAAACGCAATAGCACTAGCGACTAGACTTGAGCTCAAAATTATTAGAAAGAGTCGTGCCTTTTGTACAGACTGTCCTAAACTAGCAGCCGTATCATCGCCCAATTCTTGGACATTTAACTGTCTAGTAATAAAAAATGTGATAAGTAGAAGGACTAGTATTAATGGAACTACAATTTGAACTTGATTCCAATCAGCACTTTTGACGCTCCCTGTAATCCACTTATTGGCTTCACTAGCTTGATAGATGGGACCAATAATCATTAACATCGTCGTAATGGCCTGCATAAATGCAGAGACTCCGATACCAATTAACACAAGACGGGTAGGTGTCACACCATCTTTCCAAGCAAATACGTAAACAATAAGTCCAACAATGGTTGCTCCGATAAAACCTGCGAGGGGTAACCATTCAATACTAACTGTTAAAGAATGATTGGAATCACTAAACATAGCTAAAAAACCAACGACCACCGCTCCGCCACCTGCAGAAATTCCTATAATATCAGGGGAGGCTAGTGGGTTTTTAATAATTCCTTGTAATATAGCGCCCGCCACTGCTAAAGCCATTCCAGCAAAAGCAGCAAGTAAAATTCTAGGCATTCTGAAATCAACAATAATTAATTGATCGAACTCAGAACCTTTGCCGAACAAAGTTTGGATCACCGTAAAAGGATTTATAAACGAATCACCAAATGAGGCACTAAAGAAAAAAACGGCTAATGTAATGATGCTAATAAACGTAAGTTTTTTAGAAGCTTTAACATCAAGTAAAAACGAGATTTTATTTTGTAGTAAACGTACTGTTTTTAACTGTTTCATTATTTTTTTCCACCTTTTCGCGCAAGGAAAATAAAGAATGGGGTACCAATCATCGCTGTCATTACGCCTACTGGTACTTCTTGAGGCATAATGATATAGCGGGCTCCCACATCGGCTATTAGTAAAAGAATACCACCTAATAGTGCAGCCATTGGAATGAGCCAACGATGATCTGTGCCAACAAACTTCCGCGCAAAATGGGGTACTACAATCCCGACAAACCCTATAGGACCAGCTATCGCAACTGAACCACCTGCTAATAAAATGACAATTATACCTACCATTAACTTCATTAAGCCTAAAGGTAATCCAAGGCCTCTCGCTACATCGTCCCCAAGAGCAAGTATATTCATTTTAGATGAGATTAATAGAGCACCAATCCATCCAATTACTAAATAAGGTAATACAGATAAAAGAATTTCAAGCTTTCTGCCTTGCACGGAACCAGCTAACCAAAACAATACTTGTTCGAGTGCTGCTTCGTTTGTTGCAAGTAATCCTTGCGTAAAAGAAGCAAATAATGCACTGATAGCGGCACCTGCTAACGTTATTTTGACTGGCGTTACCGCGTCTCGTCCAGCAGAGCTAATAGCATAAACAGATAGAGCGGCTATTGCAGCGCCTAAAAATGCAATCCATGCAAAGGCTTGTAAACTTGACACATGGAAGAAAATCATAGCAAAAACTACCGCAAAGCCAGCTCCTGCATTAATTCCTAATATTCCTGGTGATGCTAAAGGATTTTTCGTTAACGTCTGCATGAGCACGCCTGTAATAGCTAAGGAAGCACCCACACAAGCAGCGATTAGAGCCCTAGGAATACGGACATTTTGTATAATAATATGCTCGTTAGAATGATTAAACTGTGTAAAAGAGTCAATCGTAGTTTGAATGGACGTATTTGCATAGCCGTATACAATACTTATCCCCACACAAAGGAGTAGGAGAAGTGTTCCTACAATTAAAGCAATTGTTTTTGAAAAATTATCTTTTAAAATCATATAAAGTTGTACTCTTCTTTCAATAGTATGTGCTTACATATAAGTAAAAAAATTATTGACAATGATAGATTCTTACAATATGATTAATTTCGTTCTCGAGTAGATGAAATTGATTCTCATTATCGTTAAATCTGCTTAAACATTCTATCATATACATTGGGGGAAGAAAAGATGCAAAAAGCATTCCAAAAACTACTAGTTTTACTTGCTGTTGTCGCTGTATTTGTTTTAGCTGCATGTGGCAATAACAAGGAAAACACGAAAGAGGAAAGTTCAACTAAGAGTAATGCTTACAGTGTCGAACATGCAATGGGGACAACTGAAATTAAAAACACACCAAAACGAGTTGTCGTTTTAACAAACGAAGGGACAGAAGCACTTCTTGCTTTAGGTGTTAAACCAGTAGGGGCTGTACAAGCATTTTCAGGTAATCCTTGGTATGACCATTTAAAGGATCAGTTGGAAGGTGTAGAAGTTGTTGGGGTTGAGAGTGAAGTTAATATTGAAAAAATTGCTTCTTTAAAACCAGATTTAATCATTGGAAATAAAATAAGACAAGAGAAAGACTATGCAAAATTAAGCAAAATTGCTCCGACAGTCTTCGCAGAGACATTACGCGGTGATTGGCAAGACAACTTTAAACTTTATTCAAAAGCGGTAAATCAAGAAGCTAAAGGCGAAGAAGTTTTAAAAGAATATAATGATAAAGTTCAAACTGTAAAAGAAAAGCTTGGCGATAAAACGAATCAAGAGGTGTCATTCGTACGCTTTATGGCTGATAAATCTCGAATCTACTATACAGATTCATTCTCAGGCGTTATTTTTGATTCATTAGGATTTAAACGTGTACCAGAGCAAGCGGAACTATTTAAAGATAATGCAAAATTAGGAAAATTAGCTGTTGAGGTAGGAAAAGAAGTAATTCCTAAAATGGACGGAGATGTACTTTTCTACTTTACTTACATGCCAACAGGTGATGATACAGCATTAGCTACTGAAAAAGAATGGACAGAAGATCCACTTTGGAAAAACTTAAGTGCAGTACAAAAAGGGAATGTCCATAAAGTTGATGATGTAATTTGGAACACAGCTGGCGGCATCCTTGCAGCAGATATTATGCTTGACCAAATTGAAGAAATTTTCGTTAAATAACAACGATATACTGAATTAGAAAACGCTATACTTTCATCGACGATGATGATTGTATAGTGTTTTTCATTTATCAATTTATAGTGAAGTTACAGGCTCTACCCAAATTTGCAAGTCGCTTTATGTTCTCGAATAATACATAGATCCTAGTTCAATAAAAAATTCCCTTATAGAGAAACAAAAGAGGGTAACTATGCGTAAAATAAAGGTAGGGGGGATTGGGTGAAATATTTATCAATTGGTGTTTTCTTATCACTTTGTAGTGTTTTCATATCGAAGATTTTGTGGGGAATGGAAAAGATGTATGTAGTCCCAGGAACAGTTGGCTGTATTTTTATTGTAATTTCAATGGTTTTTTCAGGGTCCATGGCAAGTGGGGATCGAATGAGGGCAAACTTTGCTACCGAAACTACAGAACATCGAGACGAACGGCATAAAATTACGATAAATTCCTTATACATTGCTTTACCAAATATTATTGTTGCGGTTTTATTTTATTATTTAAATAAATGATTAAGATTTTTGTGTACCTTAAGTATATGAAGGTGAAATCAATAATAAAAGGTCACTCGGACAAAAGTGACCTTTTTGATTTAACTGTAGTATGTTAGGCTGGTAAGTTATCCTACTATTACTATTGATGTTATTTAGCAATAGAGAGTATGGAATGATTGAATGTAACAATGATAATTAGCATTAACTTATATTATTAAAAATCTGAATAGTAGTAAAAGACTTCATTAATAACTCATGAATGTTGCTCCGACAATAATTAAAAGAATAAAGAGGACAACAATTAGGGCGAATGCTGAGCCGCCGCCGTAACCGCCGCCACCACCGCAGCCGTAACCGCCGTAACCACCGCCGCCATATCCTCCGTAACAGCCACAGTTACCATAATTTCCACCTTGGTAGTATCCCATAAAATATCCCTCCCTTCTACAATCTATAATATGTTCATGTGTAGAAAGGAGGGGAGGTATTCATCTAGATTTTACTCAATTTCGTTTTAAAAATAGGAAAATTTATTATGAGGAATTACTCCAGAAAAAGGAACACCAACGTTAAAGGTTTCTCGGTTTTTTGAGGTTTTTTAGAAAGTAGAGCACGTTACTTATGACATTTTGAGAAAAAATCATTTTTATAGAATAATAAAATTGAAACCATTACAAATTTCAACCGTATATAATAAGGAAGATTTTCGGAGGTGAATGTACTATGCCATTTATCGGATGGGCCATACTAACTTTTTCAATTGTATGTTACTTACCTTTTTTTATTTGGCTTTCTGCTAGTTATCTTAGAAATGGGGATCAATCAAAAAGAAAAAATAACTATTGGTTATTCTTGATGTTAGCTGGATTATTAAATTCATTGAATTTATTTTTGTTTAAGATGAAAGATACATATTTCTTGGCAGTAATAGTCATTATCATTTTATTATCCAGCTTTTACATGTTCTTCATCGTTAGGCAAGATAAAAGAAAAGCGATGGAATGACGAGCAAAAAGTTGGAAAAATTTGTGCTACAGTACACAAAAAAGTATCCCCTTGAATGTAGACTAATTCAAGGGGATATTTAAAAAATCTAGAAAGTTCTTCGCTATCTAGAGGATTCGATTTTACCTCTGCTTTTTAAAATTGCTTCTGTTCTAATACCCGCGTTGAAAACGGACACTATCATAATAAAGAAAAATAGAATTTGAATGAACCTATCTGCTGTCCAATAGCCCAAATAATTCATAAATACAAGGATGACAAATAAAATAGCAGTAACAATGGGGGAACAAAGGCGTAATTTACGAAACATTTCATATACTCCTTTTTATGTTAATAAACTATATTCTAAGGTTAACATAAAAAGAGCCTAAGAAAGACTCTTTTTAGAGTGGTTTATTCATTATTTGTTTCAGGATCAAAGTTGCTACTGTGCCTAAACATATACAAACGGCATAAATAATACCGCTAATGATACCAAAAAAATCTAAACCAAAAGGTAAAAGAAAAGTAGCAATACCTACTATGTATGAGAATAACCCAAATAGCTTAGCTAGTTTATCTTTATCCCCAAAAAAACTTTCTTCTTGGTAACCCGCAATAAGCCACAGTTTCTTTTTTATATGGGTAAGATAACCCATGAAAACAAAGATTAAAGCAAGAACTATACATATAATATATCCAGCAATCATTTTCGCACCTCACTTATTTTAGGACTAATAAATATACGAATAAAACAAAAATGGGTTTTCCAAATTATTACTGAAGGTAAGCTGTTTCGAAGGTATTTCATCATAATAAACTGTGATGACTCTCACTAAATTTGAAAATGCTTATATATTTATCAGTATAAGAATAAAAATTATTAGGGGAATTAAAATAACAATGAAAGAGAAGTAAAAAAGGGTCACTCGAACCAAAGTGACCCTAAACCACAAACTAGGAGGGCAAAGCTAAGTTAGCTTTACACTACTATTAATATGATTTGGTTGCTATGTTTGTATAGTGAAATGCCTCTGAATTAGATTAAAAAATCAAGTCTATAGATGATGTTTAAAAATTGTGTTTTCATCACTTTTTTCTACAGGATTTCCTTATTAATTTTAAGGCGATACAAGTAATAAGTATAGCAGGTAAAATAAAGAGCTATAAGACTGAAAAAAGAAATCTCGTTCATATAACCAAACATCGCTAGTGCTAGAAGACTGAAACCGAATAAATTAATCATCAAATCAAATGCTTTTGATTTGGCGTTTTGACTTAATTCAATATTTCTTTCATCCTTTTCCTCAATAAGCTGTTCTTTTGTTTTATTCTTTTCATCTACCAATTTAGTGAAGCCCATACCTAATAGCATGACTCCGCAAAATCCAATTCCTACTGGTACTAAGTCCATTCGAATAAAAGGTATGGTTAAAATTTATGAACCAACAACTCCTAAGTTGATACATGCAATAATAGGACCCTTTACATAGCCTTCTTCAAATGCCTCTTTATGAAATGCTTCTTCTGGTGTCTCTCCATTTTCTATATGACCGCCAAGAAAGTTAAATCCTCGCCCGTCTACATGAACTAACAAAACATGCCCATTATAAAAACAAACTCCATGTACACTTGTTACTTTGCTGTAATCGTGAATATTTTTATTTGCTAACCACGTCAGTTTAAGATAATGTCCTTCTCCAGTCCACGTAGGTTTGGTTGTTCATATGTTGCCTCCTTTTTATTTATGGAATCATTATATTTCCATTTTAGTTAATAAAAATATATATGTATAATCTTTTAATATAGAAAAATTCAAGTTTTAAGGGGCCAATCTGGAAATAAAGCACAAAAGCCGGCGAGTGATGCTGGGGGTTCATCAACTAAACAAAATACAAAAAGAGTCACATTTAACTAGGTGTGGCTTTTTCTTATGCATCTAATAGCTATAAAAAGAAACAAATGCCAGATTATTAAGGTGTAGCGATATTTGACATCAACTATACGCAATGAAAGGGGTGGTACTATGCAAATTACAGATGGTAAATGGATTTTTGATTCTGAAGTGATCGATGAAGTTGCGAACAAAATACTACGAGATGAGCAGGAGCGAGAGATGGTGAATGCTTTTGCTCGCTATGCCTACCTTCGATACAAGCAGATTCGAGATAGTGTCAATCCTCGTAAATGTAAATATATGAGGATTGATCAAGTGCTTGAACAATTAAAATCACCAGCGAAGCTACGAATAGTGAGCAGTCGATTTTCTATTTCAGAAGAAGAAGTTGTTTATATCGTAAATTTTGTGAAAAAGTATTTGAAGTATGTTAAATAAATCAAAGTCTCCCGGTCATAACAATGAACCCGGGAGATTTTATTTGTTTGTTGTTTCTCTTGAACGACAGGTAGATATCTCGAATTTGAACATGCGCAGCCTTTTAGGTTTGTTAAAAAGGTCGAATGGATATCATTTCTCATCTTTCCACACTATATAGTATGATAAAGTGTAGAATTAAGGAGCGTGAGAATATGAGATTCATTAAATTCCTTCTGGTTATTGTCATTGTCCTCGGTGCTATTGGCTATGGGGTTTATCATTATGGTGTGAAGTTTGCATCCGAAAAAGTCGCTGATACAATTTCTTCAGAATTAGAGGAAAGTGGTCAAATGGATGAAATTAAAAATACGATTGAAAGCGACCCTCAATTAAAATCTTTTATGGAAGAGGCTAAAACTGCTGATAGTAGCAAGTTACCGTTTACAACAAAAGAAGAGGCGACAAAAGTAATTATTCAAAAAGTTGGCATTTCGGAGCTTAATAATATAAGAACAAAAGTACAAAATGGTTCAATGACGAAAGAACAGATCATTCAAGAGATGGAAGGTAAATTAACAGACGAAGAAATTTTAGCACTAAAAGTAATCGTCTATAAAGAATTATATAAATAAAACGTTTACAGACTATAAAAAAAGTAAAGATACAGGACATGCCATTGTAGCGTGTCCTATTTTTTTTGCTTTCTAAAGTGATTTTAATGAAAATATTTGTCCCTTATTTTGTGAAACAACTGTATATAAATGAGAGAGGAATCTCATTTTTTATTTATCCCAAAGAATTTACAAGGAGGGGTATCATGGCTATATTTAGGGTTCACAAAAAGGAGAATTTTGTTGTGTTAGACAAAGGATTTTTGAATGACATTCGTTTAAGCTGGAAAGCAAAGGGGTTGCTTGCTTATATGTTGTCATTGCCAGATGATTGGTCATTTAGTATTTCTAATTTAGCTACTAAGAGCAAATGCAGTCGTGAATCCACGGCTAACATTATAAAGGAGTTAACGAAAGCGGGCTATATTCATAAGATGCAGGTCAGAACAAACCACGGGAAATTCGGGAAATTGGAGCTGTTCGTGTTCGAAACACCAAGAGCTGAACCGTATAGTAAAAAGCCGAAAACGGTTAATCCGTCACCGGAAAAACCGCCACTACTAAGTAATAATAAATCATTCAATAATAATGTACTAAATAAAAATAATGATGATGATAGAAAGGGTCATTCCACAGGTGAAAACCTTCAAAAAACACAAACGGCATTACAGTTTTATGAGCAAAATAGCTTTGGTTCTCTTGTCGCTCATGTCACTAACAAAATCAATTTTTGGATTGATCATCTGTCAGAAGACCTTGTTATACATGCTATGAAGTTAGCAGTAGAAAACAATGTGTTTCGTTGGAATTACGTAGAAAAGATTCTTCAAGATTGGAGTAATAAGAAGGTGACATCCATTGAGGAAGTAGAAGCGTACAATCTGCAATTTGTCGCTCAAAAACAACAACGACAAAAGCATACTAATCGATCTACTCATCAAAAATATAAAGAGATTGTCCCTGAATGGTTCCATCAACGTCATCAAAAAGAAAGTGAGAAAGAAGTAGGACAAGCTATTGACTTTGAAGCTGAGCGTCAAAAAATTTTGGAAACATTTAAGAACATAACAGGAGAGCAAGGTAAATAATATATTAACTAGGTTCTATAAGTTGACAATTTTTTCAACTAACTACCATGCCCCAAAATTTAAGGTAGTGAAATAATGATCTATACTTTTTAGTAACGAAGGACCTTACTCAAAATCGTATTGAGCAGGTCCTCTAATATATCAATGAATACCTTATATTGCTTAATATGGTACTATAAAATAGGAGTTTACTAGACGTAAAGGAGCATACTTATGAACGCACATTTCAACTTTACGGATTTCCCCGTATTAGCAACAGAACGTTTTATATTACGAAAGGCACAGGAAAGTGATTGTTTTGATCTTTTGGAGCTTTATTCAGATGAAAATGTTGTGAAATACATTCCATTGGAACCTTTTAATTCAGTGGAGGACTCAAAAAATGAAATGAATTGGTATGAAAAAATTTACGAAGATCAGAGTGGTTTACGATGGCTTATAGAAGAACCTACAACTAAAAAAGTAATCGGAACATGTGGTTTTTTAAATTATGAAAAGGCTCATAACCGTATAGAGATTGGTTATGATTTAATTCCTTCTTACTGGGGAAAGGGCATAATGAAGGAGACATTAAGTAGTATCATCCATTTTGCTTTTGCTAAGATGAACATGAATAAAATAGAAGCAAAAGTCGATCCTGAAAATAAATCATCCGTTAAATTATTGGAAAAATTAAATTTTTATCAAGAAGGTATATTAAGAGAGCATGAATTTGAAAAAGGAAAGTATGTAGATTTAATTAATTTTTCTATTTTGAAAAGGGACTATTTGTAATTTATAGTTCTGTTGATCTAAATTTTACAGTATAGCCTCAAGTATGGACTTCTTACATGAGGTTAAAATTTAGCTTTAATTTTATGGAGATGAGGTGCTCACATTATGTTGAAATTTATCGGCTCTGGAAGTGCGTTTAATACGAAATTAGGTAATAATTCAGCTTATTATAAAGCGGGGAATCAGATGTTGCTGATTGATTGTGGTAGCAATATTTTTCACCGCATAAAGGAAAATAATTTACTGGAAGGTATTGAACACATTCATGTATTGATCACTCATACACATGCAGATCATGTTGGAAGCCTTGCTGATTTTATATTTTATAGCTATTATTGCCATGGCGAAATGGCAAAACCGAATGTTTCTGTTTATGCCGTTCATGATGTGAAAATTGAAGAATTGTTGACCATGAATGGTATTAGCCCAGAAGTTCATTGTTTAACAAAAAAATTTCAATCAGATACACAGTACTCACTGAATTTTTGTAACGTACTATTCGAAAGATCTAGTCATGTGAAAGAGATCCCTTCTTATTCCATTGAATTAAGTATAGATGACAAACTTATCTATTATACGGGAGATACAAATAGCCTAAAAGCATCTTTACGAACTCCACATGAATCGAGTAAGGTTTACGATTGTGTTTACGTCGATACTTGTAAAGCTGATTATGAAGGGAATGTGCACTTATCATTACGAAAACTTTGCGAGCTAGTTCGTCCTGATTTACGTCCAATATTTTGGTGTATGCATTTAGATGAGGGCTTTGACCGTCAAGAAGCTGAAATGTTAGGGTTCAATGTTGTAAAGAACGAGTTTTAAGAAACAAGGGAGGAGCCGATTTATTGAAATTGATTTATTAGTAAATAAGCCACAGCATATAGAAGATGTTGCTGAAATGGTCTACAAGGAATTTGTTGTACCAACTAGCAGTAAAAAGACATATGTAGAAGTTGTCGAATTTTTCAAGAGAACATATGTAAATGAATTTCCAATTACTTTTATAGCAAAGGTAGATGGTCAATGTGTAGGAACAGTATCTGTATTTGAAAATGATTGGAACGAAAGACCTCGATTCAAACCTTGGTTAGCATCTTTATTTGTTGAACCTTCATATCGAAGTCAAAAAATAGGTTTTTATTTAATCAAAGCTTTGCTAGAACATATGAAAAAAATAGGGTATACAAAAGTGTTTTTAAAAACAGAAAATGCTGCAGTTTATTATGAAAATAGAGGCTGGGAGCGTATTGAAACAGTTTTAGATATGAACAAGGCGACCATATCGATATTTTTAAATACACTATTGAATGATGAGTACAATTATTAATAAGTTATTCTTCAAATTAAACAACTTTATTATGATCATGTTCGCCTTCAAGAAAGCAACCCATAGAAGAAGTCGATGTTTTTTATGTGTGCTGAAAATGGTTTTTCATCACATCTGATGAAAAATTGGATTGATTTCAGAAAGGGGGAGAGAAGAATGGGATTTTTTATTCTAATGATGGGATTAATCATTTTAGGGGTGGTCATCAACATCTTGAAAAAGGAATCGCCGAATTATGATCGATCAGCAAAAAGTCATTCCAATCATTCGGGTACCCATGTTGATTATAGTTCAACAAGTACATTTGTCTCCGCAGAAAATTCAAATACACACAATTGCTCTGACAGTGCTTCTAGTTTTAATGATACGTCTAGTTGTAGTGATAGTGGTTCATCGTCGTCAGACTAAGGTGTTGTAACAATGGTGCTTCCACATCAGCATTCTGCATAATAATTTAAGGCATGCATACTTTTTTTCGTCAATTAATTTGCTTTACAACACAAAAAGCTGTAGCGTATGACAACGCTACAGCACAGAATTGGTCTTGCCCTAATAATGGCCTAGCCATCAACAGCATTATAACACAACGTACGATAAATCAAAGTTCTAATGAGAATTTATTTCATTGAATTGAATACAACGTTGGATAGTTGACACAATTGTGTTTAAAAAAGCTATTCTTTTATTGTTTCATCAAAACTTTTTCGTCCAGGATTCACTTTATTTACGGTTACATTTAATTTACTTATTGTATTTTTTGTTAATGGTATCTTGCCATCCTTGTGTATTTTTTTCCACATTTTCACGTCTTTTCGGTATAACTGCTCGGATAAGCGGTAAACATCAACATCTATGTTTAAGCTCTCTTCATATGTTTTTGTAATATCTGTTTTAACAGCCTTAATTATACCTTTTCTTATTTCGTCGGTGTTTATTTTTCCTTTGAAACCATTAATGATCGCATTAAATTTTATATCAACTTCAAATGTTACTTCATTGTTTTTTACAATTGGTTTTATATCTGTACTTAATTTTTCTAAATCGACTGTTAAGTATTCTTTTTCTTTATTGTCTAATTTAAAGGTTACTTCTCCACGAGTTTTTTTATGAAACATCCATTGAATCCCTCTTGCATCCCCGTTATCTAGATAGCCTTTAAATCCATCTTTTGACATTACTCCGACACCTGTTAATTCAGTTTCTTTAGTTGGTTTTTCGGTAGTCTCCCAATTTTTGCTAATTGAGACAATTGGTATATTCACCTCATGACTCGGTTCATTTAACGCGATGACTAAGTTTCGTAAATCAACGGGCTCTACATATGTTTCAATCTCTTTTGTATGCAATGGGTTGCTTAGTTTTGAAGCTGTTAGTGATTTATTTAATAACGGTGTGATTAAAAAAATATCTTTAATAGGTTCTTTTGTAATATAAGTTAATATTTGATATCTTGTTTCTCGATGACGTAAAAAACTGTCAATAATAGCAATGCCTTTCTCACTTTTTAATGCATCTTCTGAGAAAAGAAGGTAAGTCAAATGTCCCCAAAATATTTCTTGGTCAATGGAGCGATATAATTTAAAAAAGGCTTCTTCCATTGTTTTTCCTTTAGCGAACCCAATCTCTGATTGTGGTCCTTGAGGACTAGGTGCTTCAGATTTAGCTACATTAGCAAAATTGATGATTTGCATATATATTTCATATTGACCATCTTTAAAATCGACCCCAATACCGTCAACATAGTACATTCTTTGTGGTTCAGAGACATCCCAGCATCCTGAAAGCATTAGTACTGCAGTTAAACTGACGAGTAACGTAATTTTTTTTTTCATTTTTTAATCCCTACTTTTAGAAATTCCTGTGTAATTTTGAGGACTTAAGAAGTTATGTTTATAGTTTGGACAAAAAATAAGAGGATTATAAGCAGTGAAAAACTTAGGATAGCTACAATTAACCATTTAAATAAAAGTCCAGGACTCATTTATATAATGAGTCCTGGACGTGTGTGGAAAATATTTTATCGTGCAATAACGTAAAAAAGTAAAGCGGTAGGTTAAATTCCTTTATTATCGCGAATTTCTATAATAGTTCCTTCAGGTGCTTTTAATTTACAAAGCTGACCATTTTCAACTTTATAAATAATGTCACCATTTTTACGAATAAAATGAACGTTCATTTCTTTTAAGCGTTCTACTTCTTGAAGAAGATTATCAACCCATAAACAAAAATGTACAATACCTTGCGCATTTGAATTACATGCTTCAAGTTCTTCATCAAATTTCCCAGTTTGAAGTTCTATATAAAAGGTTCCAAGCTTTAACCATGTATTAAAATGTCTATTGTGGAAATTCGGCGACTCCTGTACTAGTTCAAAACCTACTACATCTGTATAAAAATTTAAAGATTCTGCATATGTATTCGTTTGGATGCAAATGTGATGCACATATTTTTCAACCATAAAGTATTTCTCCTTTTATTTAAGCTGCACTATCAATGTTTCATTGCTAAATGATACCAAAATTGCTTATTACTGAAGAAATAGCGTAACATTTAGCTTTCATTCGCACAAGTATAATTCGCGACAAGATGGATAATTTATATATCGGAGGTGATAATTTTGACAAACAAAAAGCGCAAAACAAGTGAAGAAGAACAAGTAGAATTTGGAGCAGATTTAAGCCCTGACGATTTAGATGTGCGTGAAGAAAATGAACTAACTAAAGAGCAAATGAACAATGCAAATTATGAAAAACAGCAAAACGTAAACACTTCCCAAAAACGTAATAAAAAATAAAGAAGACGAATATAATTTTCTACCACAATCTTTTGGTTGTGGTAATTTTGTATTGACTCAAATACATAGCAGGGAAAAACTTATTTGTTAAGAAACAAAACTCCTTTATAATTTAATACAATAGTAAAGACTTGGAGAGGTGATAAAATAAGAAACATAATAAAAGTAAGAAAGGACAAATAGTATGACGACTAAATTTAAAATTGAACGACCGCTTATTCCAAATGATTTGCCTCAAGGAACCTTCGAAGACGTTTTTTATGATGAAGAACCTTATCTATCACATCAAATGATTACGAATACAAGTAGAGAGAATGATAGTATTGAACGTTTAATTGTATTTAAAGTTCTGTTTCAAAAAGTATCTCTGATTCACTCGAATTTCAATAAAATTGATATGACGGATGTAATCTTTGAAAACTGTGACTTGTCTAACTCAACATTTAACGAAGGAATTATCCATCGAGTTACGTTTAAAAACTGCAAATTGTTAGGTGTTGATTTTTCAGAGGCCCATTTAGGAAACGTTTCTTTTGAAGGGTGTATCATGAATTTATGTAACTTTGGCCTAGCAAGATTTAAACAAATTTGTTTCGACCAGTCATCTTTACGTAGTACCAGCTTTTACGACTGCCAATTTAAAAAAGTGAAATTTGAACATTGTAATATTGATGAAGTTGATTTTAGCGATACGCCGCTAAATAATGTGGATATTAGCACGTGTAAATTTGAACGATTAAATGTAACGATAAAAAATTTAAGTGGCTGTGTAATTTCCACTGAACAAGCAATTGGCTTTGCTGAATTGCTAGGTTTAAAGGTTAAGCGATAATATCAAGCCTGGTCTTTAAAAATATTTTTGGCTCCTTATATTACAAAAAGCGGGTCAAGTTTGAACGAAATTATGAGAAATACAAGTTACAGTTATAATGTAAAAGAAATATATAATAAAACGGAAATTAGATTTACTGAATGATTTTGATGAAATAAAATATTTACAAATGAAAGAAGTAGAAAAAAGACTATTACCATTAATGCTTGATGAAGTGGGGGAATATAGTAAGGCTTTCAACAACGTCTGTAAATTACTAGCGTTTTTGACATCCGTTTACCTTGATACGAACTATTTTATAAATTAGAGGCTGGTACATAAATATGTTTTCACGGAAAAATTAAAAATTTCCACATCAGAAAAGCGCGAGAAATCAACGTTTCTAAAATTGATTTCTCACGCTTTTTAGGTTTTGACTAGTTATTTCCCAGCCTCATCTCAAATATTCCGACTTTAGAATGTAAATTGAAAATTTGGCTTTAGTGAGCAACTTGTCCGCCATCAGCTGCGTAAACATAGCCGTTACAGAAGCTTGCAGCGTCTGAAGAAAGGAATACTACTACTTCAGCAATTTCTTCTGGTTTTGCAGCTCTACCCATCGGAACGTTAGATACAACTTCGCTCCAAACTTCAGGATTATCTTTCCACATTTGAGTCATCGGCGTTTCTGTTAAACCTGGTGCCACAGCGTTAACTCGGATTCCATCTTGAGCGTGGTCAATGGCAGCTGCTTTTGTTAAACCAGTTACTGCGTGTTTTGCTGTTACGTATGGTGCCATATTTGGATCGGCAATGATACCAGCTACTGAAGCTGTGTTTACAATTGTACCACCCCCATTGGCAATCATATATTCAAGTTCATGTTTCACGGCAAAGAATACACCTTTAACGTCAACTGCCATTACTTTATCAAATGTGTCTACTTCAATATCAACGAATTTTGTTGGGTTATTTAAGACACCTGCATTGTTGAATGCATGATGTAATCCACCAAATTTTTCTACTGTCTTTTCAACAAGTGATTTTAATTGCTCTGGGCTCGTTACATCCGTTTTAAAGAAAACTGCTTCTCCGCCTGCTTGTTGTACTAGTTCTACAGTTTCTAGTGCACGGTCATCAACATCACCAATAGCAACTTTCGCGCCACGACGTGCAAAAGCTAGTGCTGTAGCACGACCAATACCTGTTGCTGCTCCAGTAATTAAGACAACTCGACCTTCAAAATCATTACCATTCATACTATTACCTCCCCCATATTTGTAAGTGTCCTTTACATGTGTAGTATAGCTTTCCATAAAAAGTGTATTCAATATTTTTGAATGAATGAGCTTATTCCTTTATAGTAATAAGGATAAGAAGGTGAGTAATAATGCAATTAACTCAATTAGAATATTTTATAGTAGTAGCGCGCTTGGAACATATGTCGCAAGCTGCTTTAGAATTAGAGGTTTCACAATCTTCATTAAGTAAAACGATAGCTCGTTTAGAGGATGATATAGGAGTACCACTTTTTGATCGAAAAGGGAAATCTATTCGTTTGAATGAATATGGACGAATATTTTATGAAAAGGCGGAAAAGGCTTTAAATGATATACAAGAAGCGAAAACGGAAATTCAAGAACTGGCTAATATTAGAGAAGATAGTGTAGCGATTAATGTAATGAATTCAAAACTATTGCCAAAATTATTTTATGATTTTTATAAAAAGCGCCCGAATGTTAAAATACGACAGTATTTATTACCAGATAAATTAGCACTTCAAAAATTAATTTGTGGTGAAATTGACTTAATGATTGTCATCAATCCTATAAAAGATAACAGAATACAGTGGGTTCCGTTATTTACAGAAGAAGTCTTTTTAGTAGTTCCTAGAAATCATCCGTTAGCTGCTAAAGAATGTGTTTCATTAATAGAGACAAAGGATGAAATGTTTATTTTGTCAGAAACAAGGCAAAATTTCCGTGCAACTGAAAATCAATTATTTGAAAGAGCAGGATTTACGCCAAATATTGCTTTTGAAGGTGAGGATTTATCGATTATTTTACAATTGGTGAACGAAGGAAAGGGCATCTCTTTTATTTTCAAATATTCATTTTTAGATCAGTATTTGGACAATGTAAAGATATTAAAAATTTCAAACCCTGATTGCTTTCAAACCGTAGGGATTGCATGGAATAAAAAGAGAAAAGGTTCATTCGTCGTAAGCAGTTTTCGTGACTTTGCTATTTCATTTTTGAAGGATAGTACAGTATAAGGCGAAGAAATCTTACTACAATTTGCTTTGGAATACTTTTTCGAGGGGAATCATAAATGCTTACAGAAGGCAGGCGTTCATGTTTTAAGTAAGAATCACTGCTGTTAATTCCGAAATAACATAGAGTTCTACATTAACGATTATTTCGCGCGATGGTATATGAAGCGGAGCACATGAAAGGGTCACTATCAAGTGACCCTGAACAAAACTATATGGAACTAGTGAACTTATGGGGTTTTTCAGCTTTAATTGAGGCTACTTCGCCGCATTTTTGACACAGAGTAAAAATAAGTGCAGAACCACTAGAAAAAAATTTGTCGACTGGTCTTAAAGCAGCATAGCCATCAAGTTTACCTTCAGAAAATGAATCATTACCACAAGCTTTACAAATCAATTTGTTGTTGTCCATAGTACCACCTCAGTATGTAATATGTGTAAATTATAACATAAAAAAGGATGATGTTTTATAGACAGGCAGCTAGGAAAAAATGCGGAACAGAATAATTTCTTATTCAATTATCTTTGGCGGTAATAGGATTTTGTGAAACTTATTTAAACTCAAGCCGTAGTATTAATAAAGAAAGGAGGGGGCAACTTGAAAAAATATCTATTATTTACATTTCTTTTTGCGGTAGCATTTTTAGTATTGCAAGTATTATCAGGGATGCTATTAACAATGTTTTATACGCCCAGCAACCAATGGGTAGATGCTTCGGCTTTACCATCGCAAGTGATGTTTGGAAATACTAGTTCAATTGCGCCAATTGTTATATCTTTAATAGCTTTGGTCATTGCTTTTGGTAGTGTTAAGCTAATGAAAAATAAGGCTGTTCATTAATCAAAAGGAAAGGGTCCCGCTTTTAAATTGTAACTCTAATTATTTACAAAGGACGCTGAAATGGGGAAGGTTAATTCAATACTGTGGCGATTTTTACATTAGAAAAATTAGAAGCGTATTCGGAATGGTTGAATACGCTTTATTAATTGACATTGGGTTTATACTAAAGGGCTTTCTTACGATGCTTAATTAGCTAGTACCAAAAATGTTATTATGCTCAATCCATATATGCCCATAAATCCAAGACTCATTTTCGATAATTTAGTGCTATTTGAAAAAGCTTTTTGCAAGCCTTCTTTAAAAAGATGTACAATGAAAATGGATACTGCTAAGAGAAAAGATACTATCGCAATGATCAATGTGATTTGTTCGATTATAATTACCTCCTGTGATGATCTGTATTGTAGAATAATAAATATATTAATCAAACCGACAAGCAATAAAACATTGCTCATTCGAATACCAAAAACTTCTCGTTCATTTATTTCGATTTTCCACGCATCAACTATACCTCTTAGTAAATCGATCGTCATAAAGAATGTCCAATCTTTTTGTTCTAATAGATCAAGTATTTCATCGCCATATCGTTTTCTCCAACTTTTTGGATACAGATAAATTAATGATTTCATATAAGGCCAAGCCTTTTTGCGCCAAGTGTAGTTATTGCTTGGATTTCTTTAATTTGGTTGCTTAAATATTCTCGACCTGCATCTGTTAGCCTATAAGGTTTTTTGCGATCATCTGATTCAAGCACTTGAATATAACCTGCTTTTTCTAAACGTGCAATTGCTCCATATAAAGTTCCAGCACCTAGCCTAATACTATAATTTGTTTCAATATCCTCCATAATCGCATAGCCATGACAATCTTTTTCTGCAAGACTAATCAAAATAAACAATGAAGGCTCTGAAAATCTATCCTTTTTCATACAATTCCTCCTTTTAAAAGTTTATTACGTTTGACGATATAACATATAACGTAATATTAACTTATATTTACAATTAATGCAAATATAAGTTATAGATGGATTTAATTTGGAGGTATATGCGTTGTTTAGTTTGTAATTTCAATAGGGGATTTAAAGTGATTAAACAATTGCAAACGGCTTGAGCCCATTAAACTTAGGACTCAAGCCGCGAAATACATTTTATTTTTTCAAAACACTTTTACTTTCATGAGAGGAAGATGACGGTTAGGAAACACAGTAGATGGGATTGAGCCTATTTTCTTTGCGCCCATTTTTAAATAAAAACCTTCTGCATTAGGTTCACTATCAAGCGTAAACTCGCTTAATCCTAACTCTTTTGCTTTAATTAGTAAATGGTCCCATATCATTTTCCCGAATCCTTTACCAATATAATCAGGGTCTATGAATAATGTATCTAATTTCATTTCATTAATAATTAAGCTATAAAATGCAATGATCTTGTTGTCATTCTCCATGACGAAAACTGGATTTTCTTCTATGTACTCTTTTGTTACTGTTAAATCCTCTTTACATTGTTGCAGAAAATCTTCTGTATATCCCCAGTAGGCTTTTGATTTATAAGCTAAATTGCTTAATAAATAACAATCTTGAACTTTTGCACTCCTAATTATCACGATAATTCCTCCGATAAATCCTTTATATTTAATACTTTTTTGAATCTAAACATACATCATGTGAGAAAGATAATGTACAGTAAACTATTTGCTTAGATGGATTCAGCTTTTTAAAACTTCCCGATTGTAATTCAATTAATTTGCAATGTAAAGAAAAAGAAGTAGACTATTTTCTTTATTTTCTCTAGAAGGTTTTGCATAGGCACGCAAATAAATAAAAGTTAATATCCAAAAATGCAACTTAAAAAATATGGATTCCACTTTCGTGATGATTTATTCCACCATCATTAAGTAAAACCCTGTAAAAAATCTAAAATAATAGTAGTTAAAACATCGAAGAATTTTCAGTAAATTTAGTTTAATTATAACAAATGAAGAGGGAGTTTAGGGGTGTTAATTTTGCGGGGCATGAAATTACTTACTACCGCAGTAATGAAAAAATGGATTTATTCACTAGGGCGATACATTGTTAAAAGCTTAGCTATTGATTTATTAACGGATCACCTTGCTATTTCATTTCATACTTTTTACTATCCCATGCCCAATTTGCAAAAGCATAGATGATTACAAACAATAAGGAAAAGGAAAAATTTTCAAGTATAGCCCAATTTCCATTTCTAAGATATTCCCAAATCGTCATAAATAAAAACATAATTAAAAAACAAAAGATATATATGTACTTTCTTATAAACGGCATTTTAATCACCTCATATGTAAATAGTAACATAAAAAACACATAGCGTTTTTCCAGAATGGCCACTCATTGAAGAGTGACCTTCTTTGTGATATCCCTAATACTCGTATTAAATTTTGTTCCAGATGACCATAAATTGTGCTGCTTCTGATTCGAGCGCAATTAGATGATCTTCAGTAGAGGGTTCTTCTGAAATTAATCGTCCTTTTTGGACGTTTAAAATTGCCGGTTTTATATCAGGTGAATGCTCAATGGTGAAGTCAGATTGATTTAATAATGTCAAAGATGAACGGCATTTATTTTTATCGATTCGTTCGTCCTTCCCTTTGAAATATAACTTGATTAAGTGTGGAACACCATCGATCTTTAATCCAAGTTCTGGTGATGAGCGAACAGTTAAATATTCGCTATACCAATTGGATTTGCCTGGTTCAAACCATTCAATCTCTTTATTTTTAATAAATTTTAAATGTGCTTTCACTGCTTCTAAGTAATTTTTTTGTTTCGTTTGAGAAGCCTTTTCAGCAAGATCAAGCAAGTAATCGTTACTAAATTTTTTCTCGTGAAATTTTCGGATTCCATCCCGTAAAGGTTTCCAGTAATCGAAAGCAGGATTGTATTCATCTTGGTATTTTATTTGTCTAACCATTGAGGTTTTACCAGTAACGCCTTTGAAAGTAAAATCTGTAAATTGTGTAAGACCGATAGATACTTTTTTTGAAGACATTCATAACAGCTCCTTTTACAAATTAAACGTCAAACCACTGTATTCACAACAATTCAAAGCCATTTATTAAATGATGAAAGCCTAAAATGTGCATCTGTTTTATATCTCTAGACTGAAAAAAAGTGTGTAGCTACATGCTATATCGCTAAATACCGAACACGTAGCGGCTAAGATGGTATGGAATGGAGATTTTATATGGTGGATTTCATGAAAATAATTGATCATAGAAGATTATAGTAGCGATTGAATGGGTATATGACAGGATTCGTAGTTTAAGAAGCATGTTAGTTAGCAAGTTGATGACATGGAAGAGGATAGGGTCACTAATGGCCTACAACAGTAAAAGGTGATGGAATGAGTGAATGTTAATGATTGGTATAAGTGATGGATCCAGAGGATGGCGGAGAGTGTAGGTTAATCATTATAAAATGGGAGTTCCAATAATATTTCATGTAGTCAAAAAAAAGCTGCTTAACAGTTACCTGTTAAACAGCACATGGATATTGTAAATGTAAAACAAAAAACAGGAAAAATCAACAATTTTTTTAGCATATATTTTGTTCTTGTTAAGTGATTTGCAAAGCTAAACTGGAAATGAATATTCTCACCAGTAAAAATATCAGTCATTGCCTCAACAATGCATACCAGACAATAATCTCACGAACAATGAAACTTCAACAAGGTGGCGGTGTGGACGTCGAAATTTGGTGAGAATAAATGATTGAAGTTCCATTTTTAGGAATGCTAGAATAGGGGATATAGATTGAATAAAACAAATGAATTAGTAACGAAACCATAAAAATGTCTGAAGAGACTAGGTTCTTCTATATAGTCACTATCTTTTATTTTGACAAAATACTAAGTGAGCTAAGAATGGAAAAAATCTATTAAATTGGAGGTTATAGTTCTATGCCCTTATTCAAGTATGGAGTGTTAAAAGGTAAAGTTGTTGACGTGAGACCTGTGGATTCATTTGACAAAACCCCTCATTACCAAGTGCATGTTCGGGCAACAAAGAAGGATAAAAGCGTGGAGAATTATAGGATTGCAATCAATGTCGCCTCAAAAGTAAAGCCATCAGAAGTCTTGTATTTTGTGAGTGAAGATTTTAACTCGAGTCAAATAACCATTATCCCTAATTTCGAAGAAGGATTTACAGAGGTTACTAGTGAAAATTATGAAATTGCATTAGATTATATTCGAGGTGGCTTATTTGATCCGTCAAAAATGATTCCTCTCCCTGCAACAGAAAATGGGCCAGATAATGACTTAAATGAAAAAGTGAATAAGTATATGCAAGAGGCTATTACTAAAAAAGCTACTGTTTACGCTTACGGTGAAAAGTTTAAAAATGAAGATAAAGTAGATAAATATTTCGGCTTTTCTCCAGGCAGAGGCATTCATGATATTCATATGAATCAAGGAAATAGTAGAGATTTTAGAAAAGACGACGGGATATGGCAAGATGGTGGTGTCCTCATTCATTTTGAGGAGGAAAACAGATGGGTTGGTATATTCCTTGCTTTCCAATCTCAGTCTTGGTGTACAGATGACCATGGACATGCTACGAAGCCAGTGAGTGTATGTAACCATACCAATAGAAAATCAGCGATAGAAATTTAATGCGAAGAACACTATAGATAGCCCGGAACCTCAATTAAATTTTGAGCCTGGGCTTTTTATATTTGCACATGCTTAGATTAATAAGTATGTTTTTAATAGTATTTGACAAAGAGCAAATGGAAAGGGACTATTCCTTTCTATACGTTACGCCAAATGCTCATACATTTTTTATACCATACGAAAAGAAGTAAACGCGGCATAAGCTAGCGTTATTTTTTATGCCCTCCATAGATAATTGTGGAGGTATTTTATATTTCAAATAATAAAATGAAGTATGAGTTATGTGAATGATTGAATGGTTACAACGTTTTTTAGAATCGGGTAGTTCAAAGTTAATAGATATATTTTAGCGATAATTTTTAAATGTCAGTATAATGGATTAAAAAGATAAAGTTTTTTCTGAATATTTCGTAAAATGTTGTTAGTTGTATTTGTTTATACAATTCCTGTAGGAGTTCTGTTGCTAGAACCGCTAGGGATTAGCGCATTTTATCTATTGTTTATTGGATTCTAAATCATTATAAATTGACTAATGATGATAAGTGAATATCCATTTATTGATTTTTTCAAAGGCATAATCCAACGAGAGGAGAAATGAGAAAATGACTTATATTATAGAAAAACGCTTAATGTCCGGATTGCCGAACTTAGCTTTAACTGCAGTTAAATATGTTATTGCTCATGAATCTGGCAATCCGAATAATAATGGACCGAATGCTTTGGAAAATGAAATAGCTTTTATGAATAAAAATAAAGCAAATGCTTTTACTTCTCACTGGGTAGGCGGTGGTGGACGGATCGTGCAAGTCGCACCAGTTAATCGTGTGCAATATGGCTGTGGTCCTAAAGGTAATCCGCTTAGCTATGCACAAGTAGAGTTGGCTCGATCAAATGACAAGGAACAATTTAAAAAGGATTACGCTGCTTATATTTGGTTACTAAGAGAACTTGCGAAAGAGGCAGGTTTACCTATTGTACTTGATAGTAGTGGCAATGGTATTAAGTCGCATCGTTGGGTCACAGATACTTTAGGCGGTACAACGCACAGAGATCCATTTCCGTATTTACAAACTATGGGAATCACAGATGAACAATTCAAACTAGATATTAAAAATGGTTTGGATCAACAACAAACAGATAAGGATGATGACATAATGCGATTTACAAGTGTAACTACAAAAGCAGCAGTTCGTGATTATATTAAAGAATCTGTAGATAAAAATCTAATTAATATGTCGTGGTTAGATAAATTTGACCAAGGAACTTTGACAGGTGGCGATTTTGAAGGACTAAAAATCCTCATTAAACAGCGTGGTGGCTAACAGCAATGCCCAGGTACTCAATTAATTTTGAGCCTGGGCTCTTTTAAAAAAGGAAATAGACATAATCGTCTATTTCCTGTTCCATAGCTTTTAATTTTGCTTTATGTTTAGCTTTTGGAATCGAGTGAAACTGCTCGTATCGACACATTCTACAGGAGCAATGAATTTTACCTTTGCTCAATCTGCCGCGTTCAGGCATGTCTTCACTTTCTCTTAACATAACGTCTTTTAAAATGGTCCATTTCTTTCGAATAATTCGCGCTCTCTGATGGCGATTATAAGCTTTTGAACGATTTTTCATAAATATCAGCTCCCTTGAGAAACCCAAGCTTGCATGGAGGTCAAGGGATGTAACGGCACTCCCTACAAGCTTGGCGGGTAGCTGATATTTTGGTTTAATTGATTCATAGGTTCATTCCTTTTTAAGAAAAAGCCGCAGCGTCTTAACACGCTACAGCTTCGAATTAGTTATGCCCTTTGATGGTGTTCACGACATCATTATATCACAATGCAGGAGGGAAACCTATGTTGAAAGGGCAAAAAAAGGTAACGAAAGAAAATTTATTGCAGTGGACCTCTCTATTTACTTCCGTTTTAAGGAAATAACCTGTTTGGGGCAATAAAAATAACACTTGCTTATGCTACGTTTACTATGAAATTAAATACTTTGTAGATGGTCAAAAACTTGTTAAAGGTAATTCTCTCCTTTTGTCGAATTGAGTAGATGAAAGGAGAGGATTCCTATGCAAGAAGTAAAAAGCAGTCAAGAAACCATCATTGCAGAAATTAGAGCGTACCAAGAATTTATTGATAAATGGGAACAAGAATTATTGAAGGTACAAGCTGATTTGGATAAAGGCAAAGAAAGAGTTTTGCTATTAAATGAATTAAAACAACGTGTTACACCTGGCTCAAAAACTGAAATCGTAAAGGCAAATATTGATATGGCTGTGGATGAAGTAGTAGAGCTTACTAAAAAAGAGTCTCACTTAAGTGGGAATATTAAAACTTACCAAGAGTTTATAAATGAATTAAATAAAATGCTTTAATATTAGGCCCTCTACAGATAATTGTGGAGGGCTTTTATTATGCAAAAGGAGTTTACAATATGGAAGTCATGAATTCATTGTAGTGATGGTCTTAATTAGACATCTTTTAAAACAGCATCTATTAATCGTCGATCTGATTTATATTTTGCTCTGTTTGGTTGACCTTCTGCTCTATGTATATCTAATGTATTTAGGTTAGCTATAACAGAGAAAAGAGTACCAAATTGTTGTTCTTTTAGATTTAAACAAACATGACCTTTAGTTTCCGACATAACTGATTGGGCAATGGTTAGGTCCATATTATTTACGTTCTGTTTAAGACGGGTATCTAATGTTTCAAAGCGTTCTTTTGATTTGCTCCAATTCCAACTTTCAGTTAATGATGTACTTTCGTGATGATTTGTACAATGAATGTAATTATTAGTAGGAAGGCGTACTTGATAACTATTAGGAGTAACTTCTACAACAGCCATATTCCCTTGAGGATCTGCTAACAAATAATTATTTGCCACAGAACTTGGGAATCTTTTCAACACGTCTATTCCTTCATCTACCGTACAACAATTTTCTAAAATATATTTAACTGCAAAATAAAAATTCAGTCCTGGTTTAATTCCATCATGAGGAACGGATGAAATCCCTACAAATAATCCGTGTTCGTTTATACCATCAACCTTTCCAATAAAGCAATCGGATTGCCCAAGGTATTTATTTTTATTATCAAAACAAACGAGTGAGGACTCTGTAGTATTTTTAAGATTAAAGAGCATATCATAATTTCGACCAATAAACATTTCTTTTCCGTTAAAGGCGGAGAAAATACTACATTGACCTGCCAATTCAAATACGCCAATACTTAAGAGAAATGAGCTTACCTCTTGAAAAGTAGAATGACAACCTTCAGCAAATCCTTGTATTTCCTTCACAATATGGGGATCAAAATCTGTAAGAATTTGTTTGCACGACTCTCCAAATATTAATTTCTCTCCCGTTACTTGCGGAAACCTAAAACCATTTTTATAAAGAATTTCAGCATAATGCTTTCCTGCCTCATAAGAATTTCCTTTTAATCTAGGATGATACATCGTAATTCCCTCCATTTATTTAAGTATGTAAAAAGAATAAACTCTCCAGTAGGGGGAGAGTGTACCCTGTTTATAGTTTTTAGATAACTCTATACACAAGAGCCCAGGCGCTCAATTTAGATAGTACCTGGTCTTTTGGTGATAGGTTTAGGAGTTATAAGATTTCAATTTTTAAAGATTTGTCCGTGATTATTATGTATAATTTAGGTAAATATAAAAATTATTGAGGTGCCCAATAGATATAAAAATTATAAAGGTTGAAGTCTTATTGCCAGAAGAATATATTGAACAATTAAAGAATGAGCTAAATAATTTAGGGGTTTTAACAGTCTGTAATTATGACCATGTCGTTTCTTACACTGTTAAAAAAGGAAATTGGAGGCCACTTGAAAAAGCTGTACCTTTCGCTGGAGAAATTTCATTTGGAACTGAATGTAAGTTGGAACTCAGGTGTCCGTATTCAAAAAATAGAAGAAGTAAAGAACGTTATAAATGGTATTCATCCTTATGAGGAACCTATTATGAATATATTTCCTTTATTAAACTAAAAGCCTAATTGTAGTTAGATGTAAATAGGTTACAAATTTGCCGAGTGTTACATTTGTTCTCCCATGGTAAATATTAAACCCTAAATATTAGGACAGACCGACCTGCACCCATAAACTTGTTGCATGCAAGACATACATGCTTTCCATGGCATCTTTTTTATTGAATGCAAAATAAAAATGACATTTAAAGAGGAGGGGAATAGTATGCTGAAACTTTTACAAATTGTTTTTGCAATCATAGTAATCGCTCTCTCGGCTTATGGACTAATATCACGTGATTATAATCTGAATTTTTTAATGGTATTCTTCTTGGGTTTATTCATGTTAACTCTAGGTATTGAAGAATTTCAGAGAGAAAGAAAAGTTTATGGTTGGTTACTGATGGGGCTATTTTTATTTTCAGTATATGTGTCAATTCAAAGTTTCGTATTGATCTAAATTAAGGAGTGGTATATGGAAGAAAAAATATGAAATATGAAGCAAGGGGTCGTGAAGGATAGAAACTACTTCATGTAAATTCTATTCAAAAGAGTTTAAATGAGCGGGTATAAGAAGATTTCCTTTAAAGGAATTATTCATAGACGAATTATAATAAATTACCAAAACAGGATAAGGAAGTGGGAATTTTTGAAAATAATTGGAGTTGTACTTTTAATTATGTCTGGTTTGATTTATACATTAGAACGTGGATATACAATGCTCTCAACAAGTATTGTTAAAGCTGGTTTTTTCGCAGGCGAAATGACTGGAGAAATTCCAGATGTAAAAATAAGTACGTTTTTTGATAATCTATTTGTTCCTCTCTTTTTTGTTTTAGGGATAAGCATACTTATCTATAGTTTTTTAAAGAAACATAAAAGTTGAAGATAAATCCTTAAGACCAGGTACTCAAGTTTGAGTCAGGACTTTTTGTTGCTTATTATTATAGGACTATAAATCAAACCACTGACCGTTACACGATAAGTCCCAAAATCACTTGAAATTCACATTTTCCCAGAAAACCTATGTCGCTGGGGAAATCGGTGATGAAGATGCAATTAAGAAGTACAAGCGATTATTGAGAAACAGACAAGCTAAAGTGCGAGAGTTTTTGAACGAGCATGATTTTGCTAGACGATACAATAAAGAACGAGTGATTAGACGGTAAAAATACGGGATTTTTATTATGGTTAAATGCTAAATGAGAACAGTTTCTGAATGATTAAAAAAGCTTAAATGTAGAAGTGAATAAAAGCTTCAATGAAAATTCATATTCAACGTTAAACAACTCTACTGTTTGTAGGATAAAATCATATAGTTGCAAATCCTTTACCATGAAGGTCGGCATATGATACATAAAATTATTGGCTTTTCGTTCTTGATATTCACGAAACAGGGGAGACATGGAGAATGGATCTCCGGTAAGTAGTAGTACATGAGACAATTCATGACAAAATTCTTGCTACTGTTGTTGTTGGCTAAGTGTTTCATCTAAGAAAATAAAAGGTTCCGCGTTAGCAAATAACGCTTGGCTAGAGTCTGGCTAATAAAAAACTTTAATCTCTATATTGACAGAAATTTCTTTGTAGTCCAGAAGACTAGGTGTGAAAATTCCCATTTAAAAATCAAAGGATGGAGATGCATTACTTGGATGCATTGTAGGTATAATGCATGAACAGTAGCAATGAAGTTAAACAGCGTAGAGCATGGCTAATCAATCAACAGGACCACATAGCTTTTCTCGAATGTGAAGGGTGTCCAAAACGAAAAGCTTATGATCCTACCAAGAAATTCAGATGATGCAAGACTTATAGGCAACTACGGAGCATTGCGAAAGAGCTTGAGCAGATTAGTCGTTTGCGTAGGTGGAGTAAGTGAATTCAAAAGATTTTGTTCAGTAAAAAAAGATGGGATTTCCCATCTATGCATACTACTTATCTAGATTGTTGTATATATTCCTTAGAATTTCGTTTTGTTCCTCCTGCAAGCAGTTTTGTTTCTCGCGTAAGTTGTTTTGTTCTTCTTGCAAGTTAATGAGTTTAAACAAAAACCAAATTACAAATATAAAAAATAATATTACAAGCATTATTCTAATAAAACCCCTTTTTCTTGATTATACCATAAATTGTAATGTGATTAAGAAAGAGGGGAATGACAATCGTGTCAAAAAGAAAATGTGCAGTAATCAAATAATAAAAAAACTGACAACTAATGTTGTCAGTAAAAAGAATGAATTACCTACCTTTATGTTTATTTTTAGACTTTTGAACTTTGATATTTCTAATATATTCTTTACGTTCTTCTTTTAGTCGTTTGCAGGTAACAGATTTTTCTTTTTTTCTAAGATCCATTTCAGCTTTAATCGCTTCTTCAGCTTTAGTAGAAATACTAGTTTTTTTAAGTTCTTTCGCTACTTTTCTTTGAAGCCTTTTAGGGTTGATTTTTTTAACTTTATTTTGTTGGATAGGTATTCCGCTATGGTTATCATTATTTTTGATAAAATCCGACAAATTCGTATTTACAAAATCATAGACTTCTTGATCTTTAGGTTCTTTTCCAAAAATATACCGGTATGCTTTGTATTTATTTTCGAAAATGTTTTCTATTAGCCCTATATAAAATTGTCCATCATAGCAAATGGTTAGTTTCATAGTAGGTCCCTCCTTAAAATTAAACTCGAATGATGGACATCCCAAGGAGGGGAAGGTTATTGACATCAAAATTATGATGCATCCGGACTACCAACCGAATCGTATTTTTTCATTCAAGTATGTATTATAAACGATATAGCAATTTTTGTAATGAAAAATTTGGATATTAATTAATTGACTTGAAATTGATATAAAATAGAAAATCTCATTAATGAAAAATAAGAGGATTGTGTCTGATAAATTTTGTGTATTAGGGAAAGAGGTTCATTTTCTTAAGTATTTAAGTTTATTTAGTTCCTTTGTTAAATATTGAACTTGCTTTTCTAATTCATCTATTTTATTTGAGTAGCTATTATTGTTGGTATTTGATTGTTGGGATTGAGCTTCCTCTAAAGCCATCATTGCTGCTATAGTAGATAGGCCGTCACCTAATGTAGTAATTAGTCCAGCAATTACAGCAAGCTTAGCGGCATCATTTTCGCCATTCGATAAAAGGTCATTAATATTAAAATTATCTTTACGTTTACTCAAATGTTAACCTCCCTAAATTAATCAGTACTATATCTTATTCTGTATCCTATTTTAAAATTCGGGTGTTTAAACCAAAATGTTCGGTAACAAAAGGGGGAAAAAATGAAAGTTCCTTTTTTAGTCGGAATGAATGGACAAGATGCTAAGTAAAATGACATTTATACTTGAAAAATTAGGAATTGATAAAAATCTAACAGGCGAAGAACTCCAAGAGGCTGTTGCTGAGAGTTATAACGAATGGGCTTGGGAACAGCTATACGGTGGTTTTGACTTTGTAGATTAATGAACAAAAAAGCCGCAGCGTTTGCAGACGCTACAGCTAAGAATTGGTTTATGCCCTTTGATGGCGCATAAAAACATTAGTATACCATAGGGGAAAAGGGGATAGCTAATGCAATAACAACTTGGGGCGATGCCATGCAACAGGTTGCTATCCCAAAACTAATGTATGTAATGGGATTAAAAAACATTTATAACACTTTAAAAATGTGAGAAGAGGACGAGAAAAAGGGCCATCTCCTTGGGAGAAAATGGATAAAGCGGTAATGTAAAGAACTAGAGAAGGGATTATTATATAATGCTTTCTCTATAAATCTATATAGGATTGGAGGGTCACTTGGGATAAAAGTGACCCTAAAGTACCAAAATAGAAGAAAGGATAGAAAGTTTACACTATTAAAACTTATGATTTGGTTGTTAATTATTAGTCATTAAGTTTGTGTAACTAATTCTACAGCTTCTACTACTAATGGAGTTCCGGCTGAAATTGTGCCTGTAACACCGTTAAAGGTTAACTCTGTTGCAGAAATTGTATACGATCCACCTTCTTGTAATACACCGTTAATATAGAAATTATAGTAGCCGTGAGTTACTACTGGAAAAGCAGTCGCAGCAGTCCCACTATCATCTAGAAAGGCAGTTGCAGGGACTGTAGTACCGTCAGCAACTGTTAAATTTGCTGCTAACACATCAAAAAATCTTGTGGAAGTACCATTAACGTTTACATGAATATTAATAATGGAAAGTGCCATTTTTTTCACCTCCTTTCAAGTGAAAAAGAATAATTCGGAAGATTTTTAAATCACATTTGTTGGAATCCCAATGATTCAATAATGATTGGAGTTCCAGCAAAAATTGTTGTATTAAATGGATTAAGGGTTAACGAATCTGAGGTTACTTTATATGCACCTCCCTCTTGCATCACTGCATTAATGTAAAGATTGACATAACCATTGGGTTTAAAAAGTTTGAATTCTGATACTGAATTGCCATTATCATCTGTAAATAAATTAGCTGGAAGGGTTACTCCGTTTGTTAAATCAATATCTTCTGTAACAATATAGAAATATCGGTTTATCGTTGGAATAATAGTTCCTTCAGGGATAACAACTGGAGGAGGTTGAATAGAACATATGTCAACAGCTTTTATACGGGGCAAAAAAAATCGGTTATTTTCACAACAACTATCACAAATCAAATTTTGTGGGTCCATTTTTTTCATTATTTGTCACCTCCATTTCGTAATATGTTGGTAACCCCGTAAATTATAGGCGTTTGTACTAAGAAAGCTGTTCATGCACTAATATTTTATGATTTAATGTTGGAAGGTGATTGGTAATATGTCTATTAAAGAGAATTAGATAATATTTTTAATGAAAAGATGGGATTTTTTAAATACCTAACATCAAATGAAAGCTATGAAATTGAAGTAGATGGAGAGATAGTACTGAATAATTTGAGGGTTAAACGAAAATAGAGCGATTAAAACATCGCTCAAAAAAACTCAGAATATCCTAAATTCATTGGCACAACCCAAACGTAAAAAGTAGCTAATGCCACACAAACTAAAAGGGATTTATAAATTTTGCTGGGGAGTAGTTTTTCAAAGATTGACTAAAAAACAACAATACATCCAATTTCAACTGCCATTAGTATTATTACTGGCAGTATGATATGTAACATACTTAATCCACTAGACGCAAAAGCTTTTAATAAGCACATACAATTACCTCATTACCACGATTAAAATTTTACATAACCCTCATCGCTGTCTATGTCAAGAAAATAAAATTCCTGAACTCCATGTTCTTCCTGAAAATATTTCTTTATCATTTCTATATCTTCTCCAAAAAAGGGTAAGGACTAGAAAAAAAGAGATTTTATATTTTAATTCTTCATATATTTTTCCATTAAATATTTCATCGTTAAACTGAATATCAATATTGTGACCACTATAGGCTATGTCATGTGTTCCATCTTCTTTCAGCCCACATTTGTCTTCAAACGGGATAAACTTAATTTTATAAGTTCTTTCATTTATAGTTAGTGTTTCCATGTTGCGTTAACTCCTTTGTGAAATTATGTACATATTGCATTTTAATAGAAATTTTTAATCAAGTACATGAAAATTTTACTGCTTGTAAAAGAGAACGTTTGTGCGTAAAATAAAGAAGGGAACAAAAGTTCTTTTTTGAAAGGTGGAACTGGTATGAAAGAACAACTGATAAAAGAAATGCAACGTAATCAATTTTTAAATATGATGTACTTATGTACTTAGCTAAAGACGGCAAAGTCTCTAAAAGGCGTATAAAAGTCATTAAAATTGTTGGTAATTCGTTTCAAGCTTACTGTTTCAGTAAACAGGCAAAGCGTACATTTATGATTGATAGTGTGTTGGCAGTTGTTCCAATCGTCCACAAGGAGCGCTCGGTAGTATGATAAGTTTTGAACAAAGGAGACTAATGCACAAATATGTGGTTTATGATATGGCTGTTCAGTCGTTACAGCGTGATTATAAAGTGATTGAAAACCTTAAATTGAGCAAAGTATATTTGCCAATCCTTGATAAGCTTTTAGACGACATTTCACAAGAATGTTACAACTCTAAAAGGCTGTTGGCCAAAGATAAAATTAGAGTCGTGAAGTGGGTAAAGGTCGATGAAAACTTTAGTGATTTAATTATCGCCACCGCTGGCGAGGATCAAGTATTTACTTATGCTAATATGGCACTTAAAACGCAGGTTGAAAATTTATTATTAAGTCACCAAAATAAATGACCAGGCGCTCATGAAATGTGAGTACCTGGTCATTATTATTTATAAAAGCCTCTCTAAATTGGAGTGATGGCAGCAACGGTGATTTGCTTGGGAAGGTTAAAGAAAACTGGAATTCTATTTATTCAGCAATTAAGTCACCGATAACCAAAGCAAAGGATGCTGTAAAAAAAGCAATCGATGCTATAAAGGGATTCTTTAAATTTGAAGATAGCTTAATGGCTATTCTTGGTTTATTTTGTGTTCTGTTCTGTATTTTTATTGGTAGTGAAATTATTCATAAGTAATACAATTAAAATAACTAAGCCTTTTAACATTGTGCTTAAAATACCAGGTTCCATCAATTGATTCAACGTTATACTGAAGCCGATTATTATGACTACACCCAGAATGGTCTTTATCCATGGATTCATTTTGTTACCTCTTTTGTATGTATTTATTTACATTTTATTGGAGTAAAACGATAAAGTAAATGGAAAATCTTTATAAAAAATATGGATGTAATGTAATTAAAAACAGTAGAATAAATAATAATAAAACCCATTTTTTAAGTGTGTAACAAGTGTTTAACAAACCAAGCCTCGTTACACAAAAAAGTCACTAAAATCACGAAAAAGTCACATTTCCCCCGAAAACGCATGAAATCGGGCAAAAGGCAAGTCTTTGTACATTCGTGAAAAACCTTGCTATAATAACATTTGCGAATACATATGAAAGAGGGTAAAAGCATGAACGCTTACGATGAATATATGAAACAGGTAGTGAAGCCAATGCGCGAGGAGTTAGTGGAGGCTGGATTTACGGAGCTTACGACGGCTGATGCGGTAAATGAATTTATGGCAGATGCGAAGGGGACTTCGTTGGTTGTGATTAACTCGGTTTGTGGATGTGCGGCTGGATTGGCGCGTCCCGCTGCTCGTGAGGCAGTGGAGGCAGTTAAGCCTGATCATCTTGTGACTGTATTTGCTGGACAGGATCCTGAAGCAACTGTAGCGATGCGTGGATTTTTTGAGGATGTGCCACCAAGTTCACCTTCGATGGCGATTTTAAAGGATGGGGAATTGGCATACTTTATTCCACGTGAACAAATTGAAGGGTTCCCTGTGGAGCAAATTGTTACACATTTAACAGGTGTTTTAGAGCAAACATGCGAGAAATAAAAACTATTGTTACGACAGCGGGCAGACCAGACGATTTATCGTTGGCGCTCGCTGCTTTTGCGTGTGAACAATTACATGCTTCGTTTGAGCCAAGAAAAAAGCGTTCTGTTCGAAAGATTTCTCAGGAATTGCATGCACATGTGATTGTCGCTGGAAAAAATCGTTTTGAGTATTATGCTCTTGGTGCCAATGAACCGTTTTTCTTCCATCCGAATTCAGCGGCCTTTCGCTTAAAGCGTGTTGCTCGTGGGGAAGCGGAGCCGTTTTTAGAAGCGGCACAGCTTGAAAAGGGAGATGCAGTGCTAGATTGTACATTGGGACTTGCTGCTGACGCTATGCTGGCAGCTTATACAGTTGGCGAGGCGGGACAAGTCGTTGGGCTTGAAGCGAATCCGAATGTAGCATTTATTGTTGAGCAAGGGATGAAATCCTACGATACGACTGAGCTGCCATTAACTGCATGTATGCGCCATATAGATGTGGTGCAGACTGAGGCGATTAATTATTTGAAAACGTTGCCGGACAATACGTTTGATGTCGTCTATATGGATCCGATGTTTGAAGAAATTATTGAAGAAGCCAATAATTTTGAAGCACTACGCATAGCTGGGGAACATGTGACATTAACGGAAGAATGGGTAAAGGAAGCGTATCGCGTGGCGAGAAAACGGGTAGTGTTAAAGGCTCATTTTCGCTCAGAATGGTTTGCTAAATACAGATTTCAGCAGTTAACAAGAACAACTGCGAAGTTTCATTATGGTGTTCTGGATGTTGAACGAAGTAAATATTAAGCGTTTTAAGAGGCTTGTTCATTGTGAACGGCCTCTATTTTTATCTAAAATATGGTAATATATAGTAGTGTTAGATTGTTTGTTTTTGGGGTTGGCAAGTATCAGGATTGCGAAAATGCAGTAGAGGTATAAAGAATTTACAAATCTTTGTGCGTTAAAATCAAATTTGAGGGGGATGTGTATGAATCAAATAGAGGGAGAAATCGAGCTATTTTTGAAAAATCCATTAGCGGAAGAAGAAAGCTTTTGGGATAGCGAAGCATTAGTATGGGTGGATTGGAAAGATTTTGACGAATCTATCGTGGATTATTTTAACGAATACTTACTTGAAGAAGATAAAATAAATGTTGAACTAGTTGAAATTGATAAGCCAAGGTGTGTTGATATTTTCTTAATAAAAGATGAAGTGAAGAAAGCAATCCCGTATGATGAAGAAAGAACGGATAGGGATACAACTTTGAAAGCTGTGCAGGACTTTATTGCTCCGAAATATCATATCCGCTGGTACATGGATTCACTTGGCGGAGATACGTTGGCTTTTTGTGTGCTACCGACTGAAAGGTGGTTGCGGTTAGAGAAATTATATGGGGAAGAAAAAGTTACATATTATTTTGCGCCTCTATCACATGACTCGGTTATGTTTGGCATGGATATAGACGAAATTTCGGATTTGTTGGAAAAAAGAATGTAGAATGTTAATTAAGGAAAGGGGATTTTGCACATGACGGCAGATAAAATTCCTCGTTAAGCTCGTGGTCCTCCACGGCCAATTATATAGCTCAATTTAATAATTTATTCACAAGGAGAGAAAATATGATTGGTCCGAAAAAAATAACGAGAGAAGAAAGAATGAAAATTGCTTATTCAATTGCCAACCAAGTTTTAGAAAGATATGGTTCGAAGGTGCAAGCGATTGGGATTTACGGATCATTAGCCCGAAAAACAGATGGACCATTTTCAGATATAGAAATTAAATGTATTTTAAACGCTTTAGATGAAGACTTTTGCTATGAATGGACAGCCGGAGATTGGAAAGCAGAAGTGAACTTTGAAAGCGCAGAACATATAATTGAAGAAGCAACTACAGTTGACGAAAGATGGCCACTGACCCATGGACAATTTTTCAATATTTTACCTATTTATGACCCGAATGATTTTTTTACTGAACTAAAAGTAAAAGCTAGCTCAATAGATAGCTCGATATTTAAAGAAGCGATCTGTCGAACTTTAGTAGAAGAAATGTATGAGTATATTGGTAAAATGAGAAATATTGGATTGCAGGGTCCGCTAACATTTTTACCGATTTTGGCGATGGAAATTGCCATTGCAGGTGCGATGATTTTAGGATTACACAATAAACAATTTTTCACAACTTCTGCTCAAGTATTACCTGAAGCACTGTCGTTTACAGATAAGCCTGAGGGATTTGAGGTTCTTTGTGAGTTGGTGATGTCCGGTAATCTCTCTGACGCACAACAAATTATTGTGATTTGCGAAAACTATTGGGATTCTTTACTAGAGTGGTATGCTCAACATGGGTATCAAATTGAATGTTCAAAGGTTATACCTTGGTAACTTGAAATGAAATCTTTACTTTTAAAAAACTATATGCTATAATATGAATCGTGCTATTTTAGGTGGCATATTTACGTAATCTGGAATTCTACTTTTGTTTTTGAAGATACTTATTCACACTGGCGCATGCTTTGGGGCTGCAAGGACGCAAAAGAAGGTTGGGTTTGCGTTGCTTAAGTTAGAAAGCACACAGTGGAATTTTACCGCGGTGATGAAACAACTACGTTTCAATATAATATTCCCCAGATGATTGGGTTGAGACTTTACAATTTACGAAACATGTTACCTATTAAATACTAAAGGGGTGGCTTCGCAGTAGCGAGGCTGCCCCTTGTCTAATTTATTGGGAAGGTCATTTCTGAAGCTGTGGATAGGAAAGGCCAAAGTCGTGGATAGAACAGTCAAAGTGATGGATATAAAGCCCGGAGTCGTGGATAGAACAGTCAAAGTGATGGATAGAAAGGCCGGAGTCGTGGATAGAACAGTCAAAGTGATGGATAGAAAGGCCAAAGTCGTGGATAGAACAGTCAAAGTGATGGATAGGAAAGGCCAAAATCGTGGATAGAATCGTCGAACAAATAGATTGAAGGGCTTTTTGCACATTTAAATTCAGAATTTTTTAATTTTTTTCGCTAAGATACTGTCTAATTGTGGAGGAATAGCTATGATGTTAAAACACCATACGAACGGCTTTTTGAGGATGCAGCTAAGTTTTCCGATAAAGATGAATGTAACCTTCTAAATAAATTTTACGGTTCAATGATATATTTTCAAACTTTAGGGGTGACTACAAATGAATAAAGTTGGTTTTTGACGATCGGACAATCATCTCGTTCAGATATTATACCGACATTTACAGAAATATTTAATAAAGATACTAAAATTGTTGAAAGAGGAGCGTTGGATTCCTTAAACGAGGCGGAATTACTAACAGTTTTAGCGAGAAATGAAAAGAACACAACTTTCTCTCGATTACGGGATGGCAGATCCATAATAATTGATAGAAGAAAACTACTCCGTTGTTACAAATGGAATTATCAAAGTTAGAACAAGAGGTGGATATGGTCATCGAATTAAGCACAGATGATTTTTCGAATTTAACATGTGAAAAGCCTATTTTTTATCCAAATCGAATCGTCACACAAATTATTAGTGCAATGACCGATCAACCGAAGCTTGGATTAATTATTCCGCTAGAAGAACAGAGTAAAGCTATGCTTAAAAGGTAAACACTCTACTTTTGTTGGGTTTTTAACATTTGTTGGTAGAATATCGGATTACTAGTATATAATACTAAGATATTATGTTTTTTATAAAATGTAGGGGGAGAATAATGAAAAAAATATTTATTGTGTTACTGGTAGCATTTGTATTTGCGGTAGTAAATCCAACAAAATCAGAAGCAAAAGTAATGTATGATGGAGCAGAAGTTGTAAAAGGGCAGACTGGAAAAATGACCTTTAAAAAAGACATCAAGGTATACAAGAAAAATTCAGATGGTACGTTTGATTCGCTGATGGTTAAGCGTAATAATTTCTTTAAAACGTATGATATTGAGAAATATGATGGAAAAACATTCTATCAAATGGGGCAATTTCGGGTACAAGCAACGGATTTGGTTGTTTTTAAAGAAGTACCAATCGATATTCGTACATCTTTCTATAACAATCCGGCATTTGTCATGATTAATCATCTTGGTGTTGAAAATCCTGGATATCCATATTCCTACATCAAATATGGTGAGAATTTAAAAGTTGGAAAACGTGAAGAGGTTTGCAATCCATCATCATTATTAGTTTCTATTGAGAAGGGAAAATTATATCGCCATTATTGTGCAGGAGATATTGAAGGAGGACCTGTAATTAATACCGGTATTCTTGATAGCACTGATATTCGAATTTTTGAAAAAATAACAAGAAATGAAGGCTCTTATATATTAACAGAAGATACAGAGCTATACAATGGTCCGATGATAACAAGATACTCTAGAAAAGAGTTGAAGGGAACGGTCTTTTATTCACCAGGAATTGAGATTAATGGTTATTTGATGGTAGGAGATAAGAATTTTGATTTTATTCCAGCAAATCTATTAAAGCCGGTTGTAGATAAGTGATAGATTATGAATTATATATAGTTCTCTTATTTATTTGATAAGGGGGCTATTTTTTATGGTTTGTTGAAATCTGCACGAAACTTTTTATCTCCAATTCCGTAGAAATAATTGGAAACAAAAAATGAGTTGTGGGTGAATAGATAATGAGAGATTTTTTAAAGGAAATTATTAAAAAAGTTAAAAGACAATTAACAAACGAACAACCATCAATTGAGAGCATTCTAGATGGAACGATAATAGATTGATTCATACCTATTTTTGATTTCATACTGTTCCCAGAAGTTTATCTTTTCTTAGCTTTTTCATTAATGTGGAAAATGATTACTTCATTACTATTGGCAGGTATGATTATTATCATAGCTTTGTTAATAGAAAAAGTTATAGAGAAAAAGACTAGTAAAGAAAAGGTTGAAGAATTAGATGAAAAATTAGCATGGTTTATTCTTTCACCAAGTGTATTCTATGGAGTAAAAGGGTTAGCCTATGGTTTTCTTTTATTCAAACCAATGTTGTAGCTAAAAGCTATCTCATTTCGAGATGGCTTTTTATTATGCAATTAACTATGAATTTTGGAAGGATGAACAATGAGTAGGTTCAATGTTAAAAGAAGTTACAAACAATTAATCGCTGAACGTAACGCTTTAAGTTACTTCATCTAGTAACGTAAGAATGCAAGATGTGAATGTAAATTAACCGATGAACAAAAGGCACAATTGAAATCTGATGAAGCATTACTTGCTGAAATAGAAAACGATATCAATAATGCTCGTGAAGTTATTGACGATGAACTACATATAACTTATCTGCACAGATGATTCAATTAGAGGTTGTACCAATTAGAGGTTGTACAAGGTGCCGTAGCTCGTTTAATGGACAGAATTGACGAGATTACTCATAAAGGTTGGGATAGAAATCCCGGAATGGCGTGTTGTGCAATCGATGAAATCCGAGATACAGTGCGTCTAATTGATATGGCATTTTTTCTGTTATACAAGGAAATGTCAGAAGAAGTAAAAACTCTTAATATTCATGCACAGCATTTGTATGATACTGTAATTGGTGAATCATAACTTCAATTTGGGCACAATGAAATAGAAAGGGGTGAATATAGTGTCAGAAAATAAAATTAAACCACCTAATATTCCAATTGAAACAAATAAACGAATGCAAGGGTTCTTTATGAAAACTTCTATACCCCGCATATTGGAAGAAGAGCAAAGACGTAAGGAAGTTGAATCTCAAAAAAATGCGAATAAAGAAAAGTAATGAAATAAGCACTTGCTACAGCAGGTGTTTTTTGTGGAAAGCAAAATAAAAAGGACTGGGGTATTATTCCCAATCCTACTTACACATTCCTATTAACATGCCCACCAAAGCGTTATTAATTAGCCCCAATTTAATGTTATTAAAGTGTTTATACGCATTGTTGATAAAAAATAAAAAGCCTACAGAATATTGATGTAGTAGGCTTTGTGGGAATTAATTATTGCTCTTTGCAAAGTAATTGTATTAGTTCGTGAAGCATAAAGATGATAAATAACCTAACATTATTAAAAGACCAATACCCATTGCGATTTCCATGTTTTGTACCTCCTTTTAAAAAAACGACACACTTATCCTGCATACTGCGAGTAAATGCCCGATTAGTATGGGGCAACAGGACGATGGTCATACAAGCGTTTTCACAGGATGTGAAGTTTTTACTTTATACATAAATATTGTACAATGAATTATAAAATTATGAAACCTTTTATAGGGCTTATGCGTATATATTAGAAATAGAATTACCAATTTGTACATAAAGAGAAGGTGTAAATTAATGAAGAAATGGATTCAAAAAAGTATCGTTATTATGGTTGCGTTTTTAACATTTGGATTAATTACGCCAACACATGAGATATGGGAAGCATTTGATCATAATCCATCAAATCGTGCCTCAATCGGACCAGCATCCGGGACAAGTACTGCAGAAGCGGCTGCTCTTCCGATAGAACAAACAGAAATACAGGAAGACCCGATTGACTATAATGCATCGCTCGTTGATGCGGCGAAAGAGCAATCCTATATGAAATTCGGCACAAAAATTGGCCCGAAAATTAGCAATGAGTTTGACACTATTATCTTCCCTAAAATGGAGGAAGCCATTGCGATGACAGTAGAAGGCCTAGACGAAGAATCATTAGCATCGTTAACAATTTCAGAAAAGCCAAGTGGAAACTATGGTGAAAAAATTTTTAATATTACTAGCAATGAAACAGGTATGGATTTAATTCGCTTCCATGTCCGCACGGAAAAAAGACCGCAGGACGGCTACTATTACAACTTCCACTACCATAGTGCCGAGGACGACTTTATGGCACACAATAATTTAGGGGATATTTATTGGGAGAAAAACACACCGCCGAAATGGTTATCCTAAAAGTCACGAAACACTCGTTTAAAATACGAGTGTTTTTTTGTTCGAAAACATTAATATAGCAACATTTTTAGAGATAAACTTGCTCTTTCCAATAAACTGTTTAACCCTCAACGATTCATAGTTGAAAGCATAATAAAAAGCCATCTCGAAATGAGATAGCTTTTAGCATTCTAGGAGAAAAGGGATAGCCTAGGCTATCTTTTATTCAAACCTATATACAAAAAAACAGTGTTTCCTTAAGTGTAATTTGTTTATATCAATTTGAAGCTTCTTCATAGAATGATAAGAAGGAGCATAATTATAATTCTTAATCTTTTCATATGCGAACTGTTTCTGTTATCAATACTGCTAGCAACACCGTTGTGGCTACGATTCCAGTTGGAAACAATCCCGGGAAAATTGCTATCGCCTCCAATGGTACCCGTGCATATGTTACAAACTCTAGTTCTAATACGGTCTCGATCATTAATACGTTAAACAACAAAGTTATTGGCACTATTCCGATTGGAGCTTCACCTAATAATATTGCGATTACACCAGATGGTACCCGTGCTTATGCTACAAACCTTGGCTCTAGTATAGTTACTGTTATCAATACAGCAACAAGTACCGTTATCGATACTATTTCAGTTGTAACGCCATCGTTTCTTTTTAATATTTTTTATGGATAGGAAAAAATATAACTATTAATAACAATCCTAAATACAAAGGATACTTTAAAAATTCATTTGTTGAATATCCCATTAAATAAGTCATACCTATTAACATCATTACTATACCAATTGCAAACAAAACAAGTCCTATTTTTTTCTTCATACATTTCCCTCCAAATTTAAAAATTCTACTTTATTTTGAGCCTGCCTCCATGGGGTCTAGATTCATCTTCATCAACAATACGCTTTTAATTCCATATTTAATTCTCTTATGCTCTTTCTAAGTTTCCAGTTTGGTATTTTTTTGTGGTAAAATAAAGAGATAATTAACTGATTATTTATTTAATTCCGATAACTAAGTGAATGATTTTTCTTTATCCAATAACGTATGAGGGTATGTTATTTATCCAGATATTTAAGGACTATGACCCAACTAAGGAGATGAAGCATGAAATTCAATGCAACTTTAAAAGGGATTTTGATTGGAATGATTATATCTTTAATTGTTCCTTTTCTGATGATGAATATATTGCAAGGAGTTATGGGGGGGATTACAAATTATTTTGGAGAAAGCTGGTTATATATAGCTTTATTCATTCCTTGTACATGTGCTTTTGGTTATCTTGGTTATTATTTATCTATGAAAAATAATTTATTGAATAAGCAAAGATGGAAAATTACTATCGTCTTAGTATTAATAGTCAGTTTGTTTGGAGGAACCGTTGGCACAATAATAGGGGAAACTATTGTGCGAGGTGGAATGGAAACAATTAGTATACAAACTACTGTTTTATCGGGGATTTTTTATAGCTTTGTATTTTTACCAATTACACTACCTCTAGGGAAATTTATCGTTGATATTCTATATCAGTGGGTTCATCAATTACCTTGGGGTTCGATGAATACTTGAAGAAATTAGGAAGTTTTTAAAGTTTGTTTGTTGCAAGACGTTGTTGTAGAAGATGGTTTAAATAACTAAAACCGCTGTACAAAAAGATTGTACAGCGGTTTTGTTATTTTTTTATGCATCATATGAAAGTCCTTTATCAACATTTGTATATTCCATAGGCAGTCCAAGTGACAGAACTGTATCAGCTGTAACTCGCGGGTCATGTAACCATACTGTTTAGCAGTTTTTCCACCTAATTTACGCCAAAACTCATATGCAGGAAAACCATCATGTTTACCTGTAATACGCACAGTTCCAGACGAGTCACTTTAAGTGTAAATTCATAGTTAATTTTAGGAGCACCTAGTATTAACGGGTTTCCTGTTGTACATTTACAATCGAGGTAGAGAACATCATTTTCCATAGGTGCCTTAGTTTGGTTTGAATGTATTATTGTTTATCATTTAGGTAAAATAAGGTAGGTATTCTATTGTTTAAAAATGTTTCAAAACCCCAATTAACTCTATATTTTTCTACGGCTCTTCTCAGCTTTTTACAAGCAATTAATCTCAGGGGGAAAGAAAGGCCATCACTGGTTCTTACCAATTGGATTTGTAAGGAAAAAATTATTTCCGATGATTTTTTAGCACCTTATTACCCGATTTGTATTGGGCTGATTGCAGTCGGTATCTATATTTTAACTCACATGTCTAATATTCTAGATGCATATAAACTTCTTGCAAGGAATGAGGTACATGCTAATCGATTTGGCTTTAAGTTTAGAAAGAAAGTAAGAAAAAAGATTAATGATTTTTAAACGTATACAGATGAAATTAAACAAAACATATACATTTTTCAGCCTTAGTTTGCCTCAAATTAAAGTTATTTTTTAAGATGAACCAAATATGCAAGGAGAAGAAATGTTTTCAATCGAAACAAAAGAGATCGTGAACAGTCTTATATACACAATGAAAAGTCACTCAAATTAAAACTTGAGTGACTTTTGTTGTAATTTATACTTTTACATAAAATTATTATGTCACATGATAATATGTAGCTATCTCTTGTAAGTTAGATATTTTGAAATTAAGATTAAAAATTTACATAACTAGCTTCATCTCTGTCTGAGTCATAATATAGAAAATCTGTTATCCCGTGTTTTTCCTGTAAGTATTCTTTTACTATTCCTATATCTTTACCGAAAGTAGGAAATGGAGAGCTTCCGAAATATATTGAATAGGGTCCATCTTCAGATATAGAAGCGTATAGTAATTCTTTATCATCGTAGTGAAAATCAAGATTCCATCCTTTGTAACAAATCATATAAGTTCCATTTCCGCATTTGTCTTCATAAGGAACGATATTAACATTACATATTTTATTATTTATTAAAAATGAATCCATGTTGCCTTACTCCTTTATAAATTCTATTTGCATATTGCATTTTAATGGAAATTTTTGATTAAGTAAATAGAAATTTTAATATATAGATTAACCGACGTATAGGAACCATACGTACGGAGGTGTGAGAGTTCGGCTAGCCTCCTACAGATATTATGATAATTTCTCCATAACTTCTTGAATAAAAGAATCTTTATATTCAGATTCAAAAATAGAAACACCCTTTTTATTCGAAATTTGCAGTATTTCTCCAATCTTTGTTTCATCACTCTCTTTAAAGGCCTTTTCAATATATTGCAAATCCTGCTTGTAAAGGGGATACATTTATTCAATATAAACGTCTGTTTTAATATAATTAAAAACAAACGTTCTCGTCGCGAGGAATGTAGAAGATGAAAGAACAATTGATTAAAGCAATGCAGCGTAAACAATAGTGAATATGATGTACTTGGCGCAGGTATGAATGTACATAAAAATGTTTAGTACCCCAGATGTACCCTAAAAGAGATATAAAAATATACAATAATATTAAAATCAAAAAGTGTTGTACGCTATGAAACATTGATACTATAACAATCTATCTATAGGAAACTACACAATATAAATTCATTTGAACTCTGGCAGAAAAACACACCGCCGAAGTGGTTGTCTTGATAAATAAAGGTTTAGGGGCTTTCTGTTAAAGATTAGCCCCATTTTTGCAGCATGGTCGAATTAGTCAATATTTTTATCTTCCATTTCTCTCAATACATGTATGTATGAACCATTATCTGTTTGTTGCCTAATTGTTCAGCTATTGCTTTTACTAGTATATGGTCATTCATAAATATAGTTAGTTTCATATAAGGCACGTTGAAGTATACTTTTGAATTGTCTGTGTAACGCGATTGACAGCATAGGATCACATACTTTTTATGAGAAAAACAAAAATCCGTATCTTCTAACTTTCCCTCGATCAATTCGTATCAACTTTGATTTTTAGCTCACTATTTTACTTTTTAGATGTTCTAGTATCGTGTCTGGTCCGCTTCTGAATAATACTAATTGTTTGGGACCGATAATAATTTCTTTTGAGTTATGGTTTTTTATTAGTTTAGGATTGGCAAAGCAACTTTCTTATTGAGCTAATGAGGCAGTTTAGTGCGGCGAGGATATAACGTTAAATGGGACAACGGACGCTACAATTATAACTAACTAAAATAGGGAAAGTATATATCGTATTATCTGTTAATATGATATACTATTTTTATTTTACATATTTGGAAATTGATATAAAGTTTGGGAGGGGAGCATCTTAGGATATGAAACATTTTTTCAGAAAATTAAATAAAATCGATACATTTTCGCCGTATTTCTTTTTACCATTTATTTTACTGCTATATTTCTTTACAAGCATGTTTGATTGGCATAGGTTTGAACAGTTCAATATACATGTATCCATTTGGCCAGCAGTGATTTTAGCGGTTATTTGCTATTACATAGGTGTTTACGTTATAGACAAGCAGAAATGGACAATCCCTTCATTTGGCCTGTCGTTTTTAGGGAAATATGTGATTCATTTTATTGTGTTTCTCACATTACTTGGTTTAAGTGCCTACATAATGATGGTTTTTGGAAGCGGCCTTGGTATTACGGATGAGTCAAATCGCCGAAATCTGAATCCGAAGCTGAACTTCTTTAGTCAATTACTATGGTTTGGAGCTTTGTTGCTACTATCCTATAAAATGATTTTGGAAAAGCGTATGACGTGGAAAAAAGCGTTCATCTACGGTGCTATCTATGCAGTAGTTATGTTTTTATTTGTGTTAGTAGCTTATCGAACACCATTAATTATTATGCTATTCACAGGGCTCATCATTATCCACTACGTAGTAAAACGTGTGAAACTATCTTGGTTTTTAACAACGCTTTTAGTTATTGGTGTAGCATTCTCAATGTTTAGTTTTATTCGTGTGTTAACGGAGGACCGGTCATTAGAATTCAATCGCCGAGATCAGCCGGATGTGGAGCTAACGGAAGAGGCGAGAGAGCAGCTGTTAACGGCAGAGCAAAAGGTAAACCAGACACCACTATGGGTCCGTGCGCTAAATGAAGAAAGTGTAACAGGGCATATTGTGTTAAGTACAATTATTGAGTATACACAGGAGAACGGGTATTTAAACGGGGAAGTTCATAAAGGGATCTTTAGTACGGTATTACCTGGTGAGCAAACTTCACCTCGTATGAAGGTAACTGAAGTTGTCAATTCCGTGAGTGTGGAGAAGGGGAAGAACATTACACGTGAAAACCGCACGACTACTCCAACCTTTATCGGCCAATTATTTTTAGATGGAGGCTATTTATTAGTAGCAATAGGCTTCTTTTTATACGGTGCTTTAATTTCGCTTATTTATAATAAAGTGAAGCAGGAGGGCATTCGAAGTTTCCATGCTGTCGCCTATGCATTTACCATTACAGTATTTACTGTGTCTATGCATACAGGTTTACTCGATTTAATCTTTATTTTAATGCTTGGCTTTGTCATTATTGCATCGTCGATTATAAAAGTAGATAAAAATCAGCTTAGATATTAATAATGACTATCCAAAAAGCCTTCTCCGTAATGGAGAAGGCTTTTTAATCTCTAAAAAACTGTACATAAAGCTTGATGTGAAAAATAAAATGCAGCAGTGGGGATGAAAAATACCCCACTGATTAAAGTTTTACGTTATTGAGTGACACGTTCGAAAAACTCTTTTGTTTTTTCTATATCCGTTACATGTCGATTGCATGTTTGGCTATCTGCGCAAATGTAATTACTATAATTCGTGAACGTTCCAACGACTTGCCCTTTTACAGACGTTGTAAATAGGCCAACTTCAGAATGGCGGTTACATAGTGCACATATTCCTTTAATTGTATTGTTAGAGAAAGTTCCTTTAATCGCTTTTAGCTGTTCATCTTGTTCCAATACGACATATTTTCGATGTGTACCGGGATCATCCCAAGCTAAATAACAAATCTGCTGAAAGTCCATTTCTTCAAGCTTCGGTAGCTTGAGCTTTTTTTCCTTTTTAAATAGGCTCTTCAGCGTGCTTGCAGTGACTGCTTTGAATGGGATGACATATGGTTTTAAGCGCTCTAAATACGCTTCGCCATGAGCGCGATCTGTCACATTAAAAAGCTGTTCAATTAGCTCTGTTTCCGCAGTGGATAGCGCTAATTTTGCTGTAATTTCGCTTTCAACAATACCATGTACGGCTAAGATAATGTTTTTATCCTTTGTTGTTGCAAGTGTTTGTATAATTTTATTCATTTGTTGCTCAAGTAAATGATAGTTTGCGACCGTTAAGAACGGCTGAATTGTTTGTTTTTCCATTTGAATTCACTCCTAAAATAGTAGGCTTTTAATAAGGGTTACTGGCCTAAAGAGATCATTCAATTTATGTTAATTGCGTTAACTTTTCTAGACCTCTTTGACCTGTAAAGTGTTTGGTCTAGAGCAAGCATTACAAAAGAATGCGTTCATTTCGATTCCTCCTTGAAAAGAGACTACCGTTATTATAACATTTTTTTGGAATTATATAAAGTTAGAAAATTTAATTTATTTAATGAGAAAAAATGGTATAATAGTTTAATGTTAGTTCATTGCTAATAGTTATGGATGACATTTTGAAAGAAGTATGTCGTGTGTATGGCACGCCTACAAAAAAAGTGGCCCGTCGGAAAAGAAAACACCCTACACGATAAGAGGATGAGCTTGAATTTGAAAGGGGGAATTTTTATGAAACAGGTTATAGGTCATGAAAATTTATATGTATGGAGAGGGATTGTTAGTAACTAACATGGGATGTTTAGTGCGAATAGACCTTCCGAATTCTTAACCTATTGAAACCTAGGAGGACTATTATGCTAAGTCAACAAGGATTTAATTTATGGGCTGATGGTTACGATAAAACGGTTCAGCTAAGTGAAGAAAGCAATCAATATCCATTTGCAGGATATAAAGAAGTATTAAATACGATTTTTAATGAGGTCATGCATATTCCAAAGTCCACTGTATTAGACATTGGATTTGGGACTGGGGTGTTAACGGCAAAGCTATATGACAATGGGCATATGATCAATGGATTCGATTTTTCCTCAAAAATGATCGAAATTGCAAAAGAAAAAATGCCTAATGCAAACTTAATGGAGTGGGACTTGTCAAAAGGGCTGCCAACAGCACTTCTTCATCAAAAATATGACGCCATTATTAGCACCTATGCATTGCATCATTTTACCGATGAAATGAAGGTGCAATACATTATAGAATTATTGCAACATCTAACACATGAAGGCAAAATTTTTATCGGCGATATTGCGTTTCATACAAGAGTGGACCTTGAAAAATGCCGTGAAGAAAGTATTGGCTATTGGGATGATGATGAAATTTACTTTGTCCATGAGGAGATAAGTTCCTTGTTAAAAGGAATATGCCAATTAGAATTTTACCCGATCTCGCATTGTGGTGGTGTTTTTGTTCTTTCAAATTTTGCGTAGGAAGATGAGATAGAATTAATTTCATAAGGGTGTATTTGTGAAAATTCTTTGATTTTAGGATCTCGATAAAACTAGTAAATGGGCTGCCAATGGACAGCCCATTTATTTAGCATGTGGAAAACTTCCTTATGTTGAATTTCCTTTAAATGGATACCGAATTATTCGAGTGTTAAAAAGTTTGAAAATTCCAACTTTTGAATATGGGAGTAATTCTCTTTTATTATATCGTACTTTACGATATAATCGTTCGTATTGATATAATAAAGGGGTAAGTTTAATGATTAAAGATATAAACAATTATTTTACAACGATTTTCTACCATCTACACACAAAACATGAAGATTCAATTTCGCATCAGAGCGTGCGTATTTTACAGATGATTCAAAAGGAAGTTGAAGTAACAGTGCGTGATATTGCAGAGTTACTGAATATTTCTCATAATACAGCGTCTGAGCATATCAAAAAGCTGGAGCGTAACGGCTGGGTGAAAAAGGAACGGGACATCGATGATCAGCGTAAAGTACATATTCATTTAACAACTGAAGGGCTTCTTGTTTTAAAGAAAAACACAGAATTAGATGAGAAGAAACTGCAATTTGCACTAAACCAGCTTACGGAAGAAGAGCAACGAAAGATCTTAGAGGCATTTAGTTTATTAAGCGAGGTGGCTAAATAATGTACACTTTTGTAAAAATTTTATGCTCGGCAGCCGTTATTGGTATTGTGACAGAGATTGCTAGAAGGTTTCCTAGCTATGGTGGCATTATCGCAGCGTTGCCACTTGTCAGTATTTTAAGCATCATTTGGCTTACTGTGCAAAGTGAATCGAGTGAGCATATTCAGCGATTTACGGTTGGCGTGATCGTTGGTTTACCGGCAACAATGGTGATGCTGTTTGTTATTTATTTGGCGATGAAATCATCGATCCATATCGTTTTTGCCATTGGACTAGGCATTGTTTCGTGGGCAGTATTTTTAGGTGTTCAAAAAGCTATTACTAGTATGCTCAATATATCAATTTAGGAGAATAAAAAATGACAATAATTCCTATTCAGCAAGTACCACAAAATAATGTGCGGCAGTTTTTTAAATAACATTGGGGAAGTACAGAAATGGTCATTTCCAGTGGGATTTATGACTGTAGTAAATTAGAGGGGTTCGTCTATGTAGATGAAAACAACATGATTTTAGGTCTTGTAACGTATATCATGCGAGAGGAAGAATGTGAAATTATTTCCCTTGATAGTATTGTAGAAGGAAGAGGGATAGGTTCATTGCTAGTACAAGCGGTTGAAGAAATTGCTTTCGAACAAGGCTGTACAATAATTACTCTAATAACGACAAATGATAATTTACACGCATTAAAATTTTATCAAAAAAGAGGTTATCACTTAGTTGAAATTATACAAAACGCGGTCGAACAAGCAAGAGCATATAAACCTGAAATTCCTTTAATCGGCAATGATGGAATTCCAATACGTGATGAAATACGATTAGAAAAGCAATCTGGCTTATAATGAGTCAGGTTGTTTTTAGTTGGTTTAAAGAAGTTAGGTGGAGATGAAGAAAAATCCTGATTCTATTATTCAAGGTTTCATCACCTACGATTTCTCGCTATACTTGATAGGTAGCAAGAAAGTGAGGAATGACATGAAAAAATTATTATTTGTTTTATTGTTTAGTGTTCTAGTAGTGGGGGCTGCCTTCATCATTTATTTAAAAAGCAATCCGCCACTCGTCATGAACAGTTATACGAATCCTGTAGATGATTCAACTATAAGAATCTTAGAAATAGAAAATAAAGGACTGCATGAGATAGAGCTTCAACAAATTTTCGTCAATGATAAAGTACCTGAAAGTGCCGAGCTTGCCGTGAGTAAGTCTGAACCATTTGAAGCGGAGACAAAATTGGTTGGTAATGCGAATATTACCTATCATAAATTAAAGCAAATAACCATTTTTCCGAGTCAATACATAGATCGTCAGGCCATTGGAAAGCAGCCTCAGCATTATGCAGTAAAGGTTGAAGCGCCTTCTATTAAAAAAATAACGATTAAGTACAAGTATTTAAAAATACCATTTACTTTAACGGCCGAGTTACAAGCAAAAAAGTGAAACTATCATCAGTGGGGTTTTCTTACCCACTGATTTTTTGTCTTCACCAATGGCTAAGTCTGGATATACTCGTTATTTGTCTTATCCTTTATGCCTATGTCATTTCATAAGATTGTTTGGTGAAAAAATACTGCGACTCCTAAAACATGGTAATCTGATAGTAATAGCTATTACGGTGTCGGGAGGGACTAAATGGGATTTTTAATCGTTAGTATAGTACTTGTTATCTGTATTTTTACTGTGACTTTAGTGGTTATTCAGAAGCACTCGAAGGTGGATGTCAAGTTAGATGTAACAGCTGTTTCTGAAGGGGTTAATGAATTAGGTCAAGCTATTATGAAAATATATTTTACATTTTCAATTGGTAAACTAGCACAACGTAATAAAGAAATAATAGGCAGTATTGATTGGTCACAAGGATGGATGCCTGTTTGCTATAATTTAAAGGAAAATGGGGTCTATCAGGAGCAACGATTACTCCGTGCTGCAAATGAGACAACCTATACAACCTTCGAAATAGCTACAAATGATATTGATCATCTGGGACGGGGAGAGGGATATGTTGTGTTAGTATTAGAAGACCCAATTTCTACTGATAAGTCTAGAGCAGGTGTGATTCTTGCTGTTACTGCTAATATGGTGACCTATCAGCTATCTGATTCAACTAGCTGGAATAATGACTTCGCAGTAAATCAATAAATACAGAGTAAGCTATTCGTTAGGAGGAAAAGCCTGATGAATAGCTTTTCTATTTGGTGGGAAATAACGGAACTTATTAAAGTGAATTTCGTAGAATATTAAAGGGAGGGAGTGTCTCGGTTGTATTCATTACGATATGAGTTCAACCTTGGGTCAAAAGATGTCTAATCAATAATCGAAAAGAAGGTACAAGACTTTGGATATTTTAACAAATAAATTGATCATGATTGCTTTATTTATTCTCATCATCCATTCGATAGAAACACTTGCGTATGCAGTTCGATTATCAGGTGCACGTGTGAAATTACTAGCCTCTGCACTATCTTTGTTCAATGTGATGGTTATGGTGTCAAGGTTGGCAAATATGATGCAGCAGCCTTTTACCGGAAGTTTGGCTGATACAGCACCGAAAGAAAATACATTAGCGTTTGTGGAGCAGCAATTCCGAGTGCTTATTGGAGCCGCTTCAATAGGTACTTTAGTAGGCATTCTACTATTGCCGACTTTTATAGCGATATTTTCAAGAGCCATTATTCATTTATCTGAGGAAAAAGGTTCTATTCCAGCATTATTCAAGAAAGGTTTTAGTATAGAGTATTTTAAACGTGGAATAAAACATATCCATTTGCCAAGCTTTTCATACTTAAAGGGAATTAACTGGCGTGATATACCCCTTAAATTATTTATTGTGAATATCGTGATAACCGCCATTTATACAATTGGTGTCCTGTCTGCACTTTACGCATCTTTATTAGTTCCAGAAAGAAATACAACTGCTGTGATGGCATCAGGACTTATTAATGGGGTAGCAACGATGTTACTAATTATATTTATTGACCCTAAAATTTCCGTTCTTGCAGACGATGTTATTAATCAAAGAGGTAGTTATTTAAGTCTGAAACAAGCGTCTGTGATGATGATGGGTTCAAGGCTACTAGGTACATGTTTAGCACAGCTTATATTTATTCCTGGGGCAAAATATATTGCTTGGTTTACACAATTTATGACATAAGGAGGGTTTACACGGATCATCACTATTAAAGCTGAGTAACAGTTTTCAAGAAGGGTAGATTGAAGTAGAAAACTTTCTAGGGGAGGAAAATTAATATTTAATGAAAAAGTTATGTTTCCTAATTTTGATGATATTTGTGTTAGCTGCTTGTAGTACGAATCAACAAGAAGAGGTACATTTTATATCGAAAAGTGAGCATTGGAAGGCTGTATATCATAGTAATACGGAAGAGGGCTTACGAATTTTCTATCTTGGAGAAGAGAAAGACTTAGGTGATTTACAAATAACGATAGAAGGTTCAAAAGAATCAATAACTTTCAATGATGTTCGAGTAAATACCGATAAACAGTTTATCTTAACAAAAAAAGAAAGTACGAAAATTTTTAAAAAGGATGCTGCCCCAATTATTCATATTCAGTGGCAGTCTTACAAAGACACTTTAGAAGTGAAAAATGGATAAAACTCAGCATAAGGGATTATATGGTCGAAGTGATCAGCAGCGTTTTGATACATATTTTTGCCAGAATATTCAAGTTGAATTAGAGTCGAAATTGTTTTGAGAAAAATTTTCAATTATTGACAAGTAATGAAACATTCGTTATAGTAAGTAACAATTTCACAAAACAATGAAATTGGCGATGAGAAGGACACGAGTTTTGATAAGCGATTTACAGAGAGGGAGGCAAGGGCTGAAAGCTTCCTAATGCAGCTAGCGAAACTTACTACCTTTGAGCAGTGCTTGGAAACTTGCACCGTATTTGCAACGTTACTGCATAACAATGAGCCACTAGAGCATCTAGTGGGAATTTGGGTGGAACCACGGGTAATCAACACATGCTCGTCCCTTTATGGGGCGCGAGCATGTGTTTTTTTCATTTTTAAAATAAAGGAGTAGAAAACATGTCAAATCAAGTTATTAACATTCAATTTCCAGATGGTAAACAACAAGTATTTTCAAAAGGTGTTACATTAACCGACATTGCACAAGCGATTAGTCCCGCTTTACGTAAAAAGGCAATCGTAGGGAGTGTGAACGGAACCATCATTGATTTGACGCGCCCGATTTTGGAGGATTCACAAATTTCCCTGTACGATGCTAGCACAAAAGAAGGAATTCAGGTGATTCGTCATTCAACAGCCCATTTATTAGCACAAGCAATTAAGCGTTTATACCCTGATGCTCAATTTGGGGTCGGACCAGTTATAGAAAATGGGTTTTACTATGATATCGACATTGCGCATTCCTTTGCGCCTAGTGATTTACAACAAATTGAAAAAATGATGAAACAAATTGTTCAAGAAAATATACAAATACAGCGCAAAGAAGTAACGAGAGCAGAGGCACAACAGCTATTTACTCATGATGCGCTAAAGCTAGAATTATTACAGGATATACCTGAGCATGAAGTGGTGACGGTTTATGAGCAAGGCGATTTTTATGATCTTTGTCGTGGACCTCATGTACCTTCCACAGGGAAATTACAACACTTTAAATTAATGAATGTGTCAGGTGCTTACTGGCGCGGAGATAGTAATAATCAAATGCTTCAGCGTATATATGGTGTAGCGTTTGCCTCAAAAAAAGAGCTTGAGGAACATTTTGTTTTCCTAGAAGAGGCGGAGAAGCGCAATCACCGAAAGCTAGGAAAAGAACTAGAGTTATTTATGTTTTCAGAGGAAGCACCAGGGATGCCGTTTTATTTAGCAAATGGTCAAATTATACGCAATGAATTAGAGTCTTATTTACGTCAATTACAAGCAAAATTTGATTACCAAGAAGTACGGACACCATCGATGATGAACCAGCGTTTATGGGAAAAGTCAGGGCATTGGGATCACTATAAAGAAAATATGTACTTTACTCATGTAGACGACCAAAGCTTTGCATTAAAACCTATGAATTGCCCTGGACATATGCTGATTTTTAAAAATGATTACCATTCATATAGAGATTTACCGATTCGTATGGCTGAATTTGGTCAAGTTCATCGACATGAATTTAGTGGCGCATTAAATGGCCTTTTACGAGTTCGTACTTTTTGCCAGGATGATGCACATATTTTTGTTACGCCACAGCAAATTGAAGATGAAATTGCGCTTGCACTAAAAATTATTGATGAGGTTTACCAGGTTTTTGGCTTCCAATACGATATTGAATTATCAACACGTCCCTCTGATTATATGGGCGAACTTGAACTTTGGAACCAAGCCGAAGCGGCGTTAGAAAACGTACTAACGAATCTAGGCTTCCCTTTTACAATAAATGAAGGTGACGGAGCGTTTTATGGACCAAAAATTGATATTCATATTAAAGATGCCATTCATCGCAGTCATCAATGTGCAACAGTGCAGCTCGATTTTCAACTACCTGAGAAATTCGACTTAACATATGTCAATGAACAGAATGAAAAAGTAAGACCTGTTGTTATTCATCGAGCGGTATTCGGTTCAATTGATCGTTTCTTAGGCATACTGATTGAGCATTTTGGAGGGGCGTTCCCAACGTGGCTTGCACCTCAACAAGTAAAAGTTATTGGGGTGGCAGATAAGCATCGAGCATATGTACAGCAAGTTGTGGATGCTTTAAAAAATGTACAAATCCGTGTAAGCATTGACGATCGACAAGAAAAGCTAGGTAAAAAAATTCGAGAAGCACAAATGAAAAAAATACCTTATATTGTAGTGATCGGTGATCAAGAAATGGATACTCAACATGTTACTGTTCGTAAATATGGTGAGCAAGCATTAATTGAAAAAACATTACAGCAGTTTATTGAGGAAATAAAGCAAGAAATACAGCAAAAAGCTTTAACTATTAAATGAATCCTATAAAATAATTTAGCTCGACTCTAGGGGGAATCACTCCCAAGAGTCGAGCTATAACAGCTATGGAATAAATGGTAATTTCGGGATTCGCTTAGAAATGTTAATTTTTTCTTTGAATTTGCTACTATTAATCAATTTTCAAGCATACAATAAATTAAACAACAAACGAAATACAATTATTTAATGGTATTACTTTGGTAATTACTGTTTCCTAAAAGGATAGTTTGTGTCTCAGCGTCAATGACCAGGTATTTATGATAAGTCTCCTGATCCAATTGCTTAAAGGATGCTAAAAAATATACTTGTCGATTGGGATGAATAAAAGTATGTTGAGAGAGGTCTGTCTTTTTACGTATAAAATTTGTTTTTAGATTAAATGTTTCCTCAGCCTTCGATACGTCCTTAAAGGCTATTCTTTGACGAATGTTCAAGGTAGCATTGTTATATTCCTCATAGATTGTCCTATTTAATATATGATAAAAATCATTCTCAGTACGAAATGCTTGATATTGATTATTTGGGTATTTATAAGATGTAGTTCTAGAAGGTATGCAAAGAACCGGTGTTGTGTTTTCTACTGAATCTTGAGGTTGCTGTAGTAAAAAGCTTGAAGCGACCAGTGATAAAATAAATACCTGCATTATTTGGCCTCCTTTTTCCTGTCATAAAGAAGATAGCCCATTTCTATGTTATTTATACGTATCTTAACAACAGCAATAGGTTTTATAACCAAAAACTAATACAGGGTAAAACTAGACGACTCATCGAAAATAGTTTTAGCTAGCTTTATTGATCGCTTTTGAATATTTATTTAGTAGGACATCTAATTCTTGGCTACAATCTACTACACTTGGATGGGTGAAACCTAAATCCATTGCCTTGCTATACATAATTTTTCTTTTAATTTCAATCTCCATCTTCAAGAATTGTTTATGCGTTAAATAATTAACCAAAATCTTTTCCCCCTATTATTTTTTCTCCATATATTCTTGAAATACATTGACCTCGATTCAACTTTTTCATTGTATCTCACCTAAAATGAAAAATATGTCACATTGTGTATAGGTTGAGAAATTCGTAATTTAGTCATAGAAAAAAATGTTTATTCTTAAATTGGGCAGTAAATTTAAAAACAGTAACAATGGATATTTTAGACTACTAAAATTACTTTTATTGTATTATTCATATATTTTATTACCCTTCATGCTAAAATATTAGGGTTTTTTTTTGGCTAGATTTTAGAAAAGGGACAGGGTGATGTTTAATAGATTTGCATCTTTTTTACTATAAAAATATTTGGTGTCATAGACTGAAAATTTCATAGGCTTCATATCTTGTCACAATTTATCAAATAAACTTCTTTGTTGTTTGTAATTGAAGGGATTTTACTTTGGATGAAAATGTTGAGAATTTTCGAAATATATTGAATGGTGGAAATGTGGGTTTTAAATCTATTGAATAATAGGGGGGATACAATGTTGAAGGTAAGGTCACTATTATTAAGTGTTATGATCGTTTCTTATTTAATGTTAATTTCGTGTTCAGAAGTGAAAACAAAAACAGAAGAGTCTCCAAAATCAACGATAGTTACTAACCATTCCGTTCAACATGAAGGAGAATTTAAACCGACCCCTCCTATTATTGATAGGGATTATGATTTTACATATTTAGAGGAATTGCCAGAGGAAAAAAGAGTTTTATATGATGAATTTTTAAGCAATGGGAATATGAATAGTATAAAGACTTTTACACCAGAGGAAATGGTGTTAATTATGATGAATTTAATATTTGAAAATAAGTTCGATAAATTATATGCAATTACCTACAACAACAATGAACTTCCAGATAAAGAAACCTTTATAGCAGAGTATATAGATTATTTATTAGATGAGGATATACAAAATTATTTAATGTACAGATACTACGATAGTATTTCATTGGATAAAGAAACAAGCACAGAAAGTATAGCAGTTGTACAATTGGATATAATTTTCGGAAGCTCGCACTACCGTAAGATATTTTCTTTACTAAAAGAGGATGATATATGGAAGGTAGATATATATAATTATGTGAAAGAAAAGAAGGCAAAATCTGAAGAAAAATAGAGGAAACAATTATGACGGTATTATACTTTGTAAGACACGCGCATTCTCACTATACAGTTGATGAGTACAATCGTCCGCTTTCTGATAAAGGATTGGAGGATCGGGATCGTGTTACTAGATTATTTACCAATAAAATAATCCATGCTATATATTCAAGTCCATATAAAAGAGCCGTACAGACGGTGGAAGGCATAGCACAAGGGCATAAGTTAGAAATAAGTAAGGTAGATTCTTTGAAAGAAAGAACACTATCTAATGGAAATATAATTGATTTTGACACTGCCATGCAACAAGTATGGAGTTATCCAAATTTCGCATTCGAAGGTGGAGAATCAAATGAAGCCGCCCAGGAAAGAGCTATTACTACGTTGAAAAAAATTATTCTTGCACATCCAAATGACAATATAGTGATTGGTACACACGGCAATATAATGGTTTTAATGATGCAATATTTTGATGCACAATATGATTACTCATTTTGGAACAGACTTTCAATGCCTGATGTTTATCAACTTACATTTCAGCATTTCGTGTTAAGTGATGTTCAAAGAGTTTGGGAAGAAAAAGAGAAGGAGCTGTCTACTGGCAGCCCCCTTGCCTGGTAAATCAACAATGTATAAAATCTTGCAAATCAATAAAAAGTGAAGTTGTGAGAACGTTGATATTACAGTGTTTCAGAAATATTCAACTTCCGAAAACAGAGGATACGTCAACCTGTTGTGTACGGGACATACAAGCTCGTTCAAGAATTGAATCGATGTTTTTACGAATTGATTTCATTTAGCTATTCCAGTTTCTTGTTTAACTAATGGGGTGGGTGTAGTTGAAGTTTATGTGAGTTAGTAGAGAAAACACCCTTGCGTTCCCTATACTCTATAAATAAAGTATAAATATTTAATCATAGGGATACATATCACTCGGACAATACTGGTAGGTAGGTTTCCAACGACCATTTCTACAATAATACCTCATATCACCAATACAAGTTGTGGACCCTTCTTGATGACATGGTCCCATATCTTCGATAGAACGATATTGTGGCGATAGCTGTGGGCCATAACGATATTGTGGCCATGTTGGTGTATTATCACTTTGACAATATTGGTAGGTAGGTTTCCAACGACCATTTCTACAATAATACCTTATATCACCAATACAAGCGGTGGACCCTTCTTGTTGACATGGTCCCATATCTTCGATAGAACGATATTGTGGTGATAGCTGTGGACCATAACGATATTGTGACCATGTTGGTGTATTATCACTTTGACAATATTCGGAGGTAGGTCTCCATTGACCATTTCTACATTCAAAATACATATCACCAACACAAGTTGTGGACCCTTCTTGTTGACATGGGCCTATATCATTAGGAAAAGAACCATATTGCCAAGTCATCAAAGTCACTTCCTTTTATTTTTTTAAAAACATATATAACCATCAGATGACTTTGAACACTTTATACAAAAATAATGTTCAGTCTTATTCAGCATGTTCAGGTAAGAAAGTGTTCATCACCTTGGTGGTTACATCATATTCTAAGTTATGAAATGGAAATGATTACTATTGGGCCATCCTTTTCGTATTGGCATAATTAGACCAGATGGCATCTAGGAAGGCGATGGGAGATTAAATGTCTTTTGTAGGGGAATTGAACGTATAAACAACACTTTTTAAGAATGAAATGGAAGAATATTTTTTCTTTGATGTGAGGAGCTTTACATGCTACGAACAATTATAGTGAAGAACACGTATGATCATCACTCAACTGTTGATGGTAATTTGTTTTACCAACGAGCTACAATTTATCGAAAAAAAATTGTAGCTCGTTGGTTTATCGAGAATGCTGAAATATTTCTACACGAAGAAAAAAGCTTATTCTATTTGATTCCATTCTTCTCGTAAAAGGCCAAATAAAACTACATCATGAAATTGACCGAAACGGAAAAGTTCATTTCGTAAAATACCTTCTTTTGTAAAGCCACACTTTTCATAAGAACGAATAGCTCCTTTATTGAAGCTGAAAACCTGAAGCTTGATTTTATTAATGGGAATATAATTAAAAATAAAGTGAATAAGTGTTTTCATTGCATCCGTTCCAAGGCCTTTACCATGCCATTGTTCTCCAATTGAAATGCCTACAGAGCAAGTACTGTTCTTCCAGTTGATTCCATAGACAGCACAGGAACCGATAAGCTCATTTGACGACTTTTCGAATATACCGAAGAAAAACTCTTCTTTTTTTCCACTAATACTTTGAAAGAATGAAGAATGATCCTCAAATGTATTTGGAAAGGGAATGTCGTCATTAGCCAATAACAACGCCTTCAGTTCACTCTCAATTTTTACAAATGCTTCTAGGTCGGAAGAAGTCATTTGCTGTAATGTAATAGCTTGCCCTGTAAGAAATTCTTTAAAATAGTTTTCCATTTGTTTTCTCCCATGTTCAAGAGCTGCAGTTAGAGTTTACAACACTTGGATTATTTGTTGTTTAAACAAAACATCTACTGCACTTTTCGCACTCATTCACTCAACTCCTTATGTATTGATAACTTTATAGTAGCATTTTTGGTTATTAGTGGGAATGATGTTTTTGTTCAAGTCTGTTGAATATGGAAATGAAAGGTTTTCTGTGACTGGAAGAATGATATTTGTTGATATTATAATGTATGCCCACTTTACTAATTGTTGTTGATGAAAACTCGAGTGCTCCTATTGTTTTACTTTCATAGCAGAGCAATGCTTCCTGCTGGGAAAGTGAGTAGCTTGTAATAATTAAATAGGATGAAATTTACTAAAAAATATGTAATTTATCTATGCTGATTTCCGTTCCGACTGGGTGCCCCAAGGAAAGCGCCCAGTCGGAACGGAAATCACCTAGACGTTATGGTGATTGTTTTAAAAATGTTTAAGGAAACGCTTGATTTTATTTATTATTTTGAAGGGCGCCAATTTGTCTGAATGTCTACATCTTGTTGTTCCATCCAAGTAAGAAATTCCTCTGTGCATTGAATATCGTAGTCTAACACTGCTTCATACACATAAATTGAAGGAAGCACTAGGGATTTCTTAAGAAGTTCTTCTTTAATAGCTAAAATATATTTCCGACTTTCATTTGTTAAGGAATCGTTCATTAACGTTACTAAATCTCTTGATAGAGGGCCATCTCGTGTTTCAGAAAACAGCCACATATCAATAGTCCAAATTTCTGATGGCATTTGCTCATATTGTATTTTAAAATAGATACCATTAAATGGTGTTTTCAAATAATTACGATACTTTAATTCTAAAACTTTTGGATTGCTTGTTAAATCAGTTAATATCGCCATAGCTTCTGCTGCATTTGGATGTACACAAAATGTTTCGAGATCGATATCTTGATCCACTAGCAAATCATATGCTGTAGCGCCGACCACATAAGCTTGTCCAATAGTATTCCATTTCTCTAGCAGCTTCAATTCTTCTAAAATGAGCATGACAGTTTCTTTTCGTTTTTGAGCTCTTTCTAATAGTTTCAATATGCACACCTTCTCTATAGTGTTTTTTCTAAATTATGTTAGATTATATTATATTTTCTATTTTTAAAATAGGAGTAAACGATATGAAATGTATGCTTTTGATTCGTAAGCGGCGAATGTTTTGTGTATCAATAGTAATGTGACAGTTACAATTACGCCTAGGTAGAATGGCAATTTAAGATGAAAGGGGATCTTTGATGAGATTAAAATTTTATGAAAAAAAAGATGATTTCTTAATTGAACGATATACGATTACAGAGGAGCAGCTTCGCTATACGATGTCTCCGAAAGAGAGTATTGAACTAGTAAAGCAGGATAAAAATCGTCATGCCGTTCTTGTTTTAGATGAAGATAAGCTTGTGACATTCTTTGTGTTACATGAAAAAGAAGGCGTTACGCCATATTCCTCAAATGAACAGGCTATTTTAATCCGCGCCTTTTCAACAGACTTTTATGAACAGGGGAAAGGCTATGCGAAAGCGGCATTACAGCTTTTGCCGGACTTTGTTTTAAACCATTTTCCAACTATTAATGAGCTTGTGTTAGGGGTTAATCTACCGAATACTGCTGCACAGTCACTTTATAAAAAATGCGGATTTGTCGATGAAGGGAAGATGGCAAAAGGATTTAGGGCTGAGATTAAAGTGATGAGTTATTACATAAGTAAAACTAACAGCTAAATGCTTGATTAGAAAAACATTGATGAACCAACTTAATTTTGCACAAAAATCTTCTCGTATCTAAAGAATGAGGTGAACAAAATGACACATTTGCTGGAAGCACGTATGGAGCATCTCGATGAAATATGTGCGATTGATCAAGAAGTAATTGGAGATTATTCAAGAAGCGAATATTTGCGTACAGCCATTAACGGAAAACGTTGTATCATTCAACAAACTGAAAAAGGGATTGGTGGTTTTCTTATTTTTACGAATGACTTTTTTGAAAACTGCTTCATCTCATTAGTTATTGTGAAGCCCTCTGAGAGAAGAATGGGCATTGCCACAGCGTTACTAGCTTTTTATGTAGAAATGGCAGCAACTCCAAAAATCTTTTCTTCTACTAACCAATCCAATACTAGTATGCATAAGGTATTTGAAACGGCAGGCTTTATAAAAAGTGGGTGTATTGAAAATTTAGATGAAGGAGATCCAGAAATTATTTATGTGAAATATAAATAGGAGCAAGGCATGTCTCGCGATAAGGTTTCTGCTACGAGAGTTGCAACGATGAAAAGTTATTTTCGTGCTCGTATGACTGAAAAGGAGAGGTGACGAAGCGATAATTCGGTACTCCACCGGGCTTAGTTCTTTTATTTTGTCCTTCAAGATTTAGTATAGAAATAATTTTTAAAAATAAACTTTTATTTCATATTTTAGTAGGATGTAGTTAGAGTCGTTCCATCTTTTTGAAATTCGCCATCTATTTTCCTTTATAGATGGTTTATTTTTTTGATATGAGGGCATCATTTAGAGATTTATTCTTTACTTTGCGCCACGGGATTGTAACAATTCTGAAAAAATAAAACTATTTAAAGGGAAATGATGGCACTTACTTTGATGAATGACGTTGATTTTATTGGAAGCTACAATAAAGTTTCCTCAAAAAATGGGTCATCACAACAGGGAGGGAAAGGTAATACCATTGATATAAGTTGGAGTGGAGGCTGGAAATTCTCAGGGAGCTTTGCTCTGTGCGAAAGCGAAGCGTCAGCGGTAAAGCGCCCAGTAGGAACTAAAATCAACCTCGCATTATGGAGATGAGCAAAAAATACTTTGGAGGATGTTATATTGAGTAACGAAACATTATTAAGTTTAAGTAGTAATTCATTTTTCGTGGCATTTATTTTACTTCTGATCGCCATTATACCGATTGGACTTGCCGTGAAATCAAAAGGAAAGATTTTTGGGAAAATCGGGCTTTTACTTACATATATTGCATTTGCTTTACAGTTAGTTTATTTCATTTTAAGGTGGATTGCTGTTGATCATGCACCTGTAAGTAATATGTATGAGTTTATGACGTTCTTTGGCATTATGCTTACTGGTAGTTATTTGATCATTCATTTTTTATATAAGCAAATCGTTGTAGGTTTGTTTACTATCCCTGTGTCATTAATTATTCTCGGTTATGGAAGCGTTTTTACAAAAACAGTTTCCCCACTTGTTCCATCGCTGCAAAGTAATTGGTTAACGATTCATGTTATGACAGTTGCCTTTTCAAGTGCTGTTTTATCGGTCTCATTTGCAACAGGTATTATTTATTTGTTACGAACATTAGATGTTTCTAAATTTTCGATGAGTACAGTTGCTTTGGAATTTGTTATGTATTGCTTAATTGTCGTGATTGGCTTTATTGGAGTGGCAACTTACTTTAACTTAGCAGGAGATAAAATCGAGGTTCAATTTGAAAATAAGCTAGAAAAGAAAGAAACAGCTGAATATACGATGACGCCATGGATTGTTAATAAAGGTGCAGTAACAGCTAGTGGGGATCAGGTTGGTGTTTTCCAGATTACGAATAAGCTAGATGCGAAGAAATTGAATACGATTGTATGGTCATTTATCGTTGGAACGATTTTATATGGAGTGATTGTACTCATCACGCGAAGACGATTAATTGTGTTATTAAAGCCATTAACAAACCGTGTACAGCCAGTATTAATAGATGAAATTACATATCGAGCAGTTGTTATAGGCTTCCCATTGTTTGCACTAGGGGGTCTGTTGTTTGCCATGATTTGGGCACAGATTGCTTGGAGTAGGTATTGGGGGTGGGACCCTAAGGAAGTGTGGGCACTAATCACATTTTTATTTTATGCCGCTTTCCTTCATTTCCGCCTTTCAAAAGGCTGGGAAGGGGAAAAGACAGCTTGGTTAGCGATTATTGGATTTGGAATTATCGTGTTCAATCAAGTATTTGTAAATTTAGTTATAGCAGGTTTACATTCTTACGCGTAAGGATGTTGTGAATGAATTATTTTTTAAAATTGAATGTAGTGAGTATGTTATATGGGTTAATATTCTTTATTTCTCTTGAAATGCAAGTAAATATTATCGCATTGTGAGACTCACCGGGTGGGAAGGACAATATTTCGATATTATGCATGCGGTTGGTTTTGTTGTAGCAACTATTGCGCTATACATGCTTACAGATAAATGGATAGCGCATCGTCGATTGGTATATTGGACAACGATTTTTTGGATGCCTTACACAGCGTTCTTTATGTTTATATTTGTGAATGTGTATCCAATCACTTATCGGGGGAATATGCCAGGGCCAGCTCAAGGGTTCATTCTTTTTGCGATGCTCTTGTTTTATCCGTTTTATATAGGAACTTTGAATATTATATGCTACCATTCAAAATCTGGAGCTGTACAAATTAAATAACCGTAAAAAAAGAGACATCCATTAATTTGGATGTCTCTTGTATTTTGCATCTACATGTTAAAACTATAAATTAAAGCTTTACAACATTAGTAGCCTGAGGTCCGCGGTTACCTTCTTCAACGCCGAACTCTACTTTTTGGCCTTCTTCTAAAGTTTTAAAGCCATCTGATTGAATAGCAGAGAAATGTACAAATACATCATTTCCACCTTCTACCTCGATAAATCCAAAACCTTTTTCTGCGTTAAACCATTTTACTGTACCTTGTGTCATGTGAACAACCTCCCAAAAAAATTAAACAATCATATTGCTTCGATCGCTTGCAAAAAAATCACATTTTCAATGATTTTAGCGGATAAGATGAAGTAATGTAATTATTGTTCTCATTATATAACAATTCCAAATATTTATCCAGTATATTCCGAATTTGTAATGTAAATTTTACATTCCCATTATTTTAACCATTCTTTTTCTTTAGCGACAATTACCGCCTCTGCACGAGATTCTACGTTTAGTTTGACAAAAAGCTTGGATAAATAATTTTCAACAGTGCGTTGCGTGACCCCGATGGCTGAAGCAATTGCTTTATTTGTACATCCTTGTGCGACAAGCTGTAAAATCTCTTGTTCCTTGTCACTTAGTAAAACATCTTGCTGTGCGTTTGGAAGATTGGTACGCTGCTGTACAAAGTCTAAAAAATCAGCTGCTAGTAGGATCTCGCCCCTAAGTGCGGCTTCAATGGTTTGAATCACTTGCTGTTTCGTGGCGAGCTTTGATAATAGTCCATCGACCTTCTTCTCAATCAGTAGTTCGTAATAATCGCAAAGCTCATATCCTGTATAGAGTAAAATTAGAGCTTCTGGTTGCTTTTTCTTAATCATTTCTGAAAGCTGTATGCCATTGATTGGCTTCATATTAATATCAATCAAAAATAATTGAAAAGATTGAGCATCCATTCTCGACAGAACAGCGGAGCTATCTTGTTCCGTTTCTATATGGACATTTGTTAAATCCTGTAATAATGTTTTCGTACCATCTAAAACGACAGGATGGTCATCTATAATAAGAATATTAATCATCTGAATCCACGTCCTCTTGTATTTGAATAACTATATGCATTCCTTCATTTAAATTGGAGGTTATCGTGATGTCCCCATTAAAAGCGCGAACTCGTTCTCGAATACCATTAATACCCATAGAATTTGAAGATTGCATTAAACTTTCAATATTACAGCCAATACCATTATCATCGTATTGGAGGATGAAACCACGATTTATCGATTGTAGTCTTAGTGATACTTCAGTTGCCTCAGCATGCTTAATGGCATTATTTAAGAGCTCTTGCACAAGACGATAGACGACTAAATGTAAAGTTACATCTTCAAATTGGACACGTTCTATTTGAGTTTTTAACAAAAAATCTGCTCTAATTTTCACCTTTTGAATTAGTTTTTTTAAGGCGATTTGTAGCCCAAATGTGTCCAGCAAAGGAGGGCTTAAATTCTCACAATACTCACGTAAGTCCTTCGATGCATTCAGCAACTGCTCACGAATATCTAATACCTTTTCTTTATAAATAATAGGAGAGCTAGTAAGTACATCTAACTCTCTCGCTAAATGAAGTTGCTCTTGCAAAATAGTGTCATGTAATTCCTGAGCTAAAATACTTTTCTCCTTTTCAATAATATTCCACAAGATTTTGTCGAGCCAAGGAAGCTGTGTATCATTGTGATCCTTCATAAGCTTTATTTCATAAATTAAATCTTCAATAAGCTTTAAATTATCAATAAACATAGAGACATAGAGGGTTAGTAACTCTAGCCAAAGAAGCTCCTCTTTTTGTAATACATGTCTAATGTGTAACATGATTTTTTCTTCACCTGTATCATGTAATAGTAGGTGATTCCCCATAGTAACTTCATTACGAGTATTTTCCGTTATTGTTGTAATTGTAAAGGCTGTAGTACCAAGCTTTTCTGTTATTTCATACTTGAATTGATCCAATAATTCTTGCTGGTTTTTTGCTTTCCCCATACGATTAACGGCAGCATATAAATTATGTACATAATTGCCGGTGGATGAAAAAATAATCTTTCGATATTTAAAATCAAGCTGCTCTTTAATATAGAAACTAGCAATGATGACTAGGAATAATAATATAAAGACACTTGTAATTTCAACAATCGATAATTTGTTTATAAACATTAAGGTAATGCCTGCAGTTAATATTAATGTACTAAAAAAGGCAAGTGTCGAATAATAACGCAAACGTGATAATTGATATTCGATATCGAATAAACGTTCATTCACTTGTATGAAGATAAAAGAAAAAGGAATAAACAATAAAAATAATGAAGCTACTTGAAAATGTAAAATAGAGTTCTGAACTAATATTTCAGGTATAGCGTAAAACAGCAAAAACGGTAAGAAAGGCGTAATAAATGCAATTGTAATCAGACGGATTTTTGCCAGTTTAGTTCGTAAATAGCTCGTTAGTAAAATATAGATGGCGTAGAGAACTAGAACAGCAAACAATCCTAAGATAATTAATGATGCCATCGTATCGAAGTCAGAATAAAAAATATTAATTAAATCATTACAAGGAATTAATAGTAATATTAAATAAAGCCACTTAGTATCGATGTAGTGCCATTCTATACGTAGATAGCGGAAATAGAATTGTAAAAAGTGAATAAAAAGTACAATGCATAAAACGATACCAATAGATATTACTAATATTCCAATTAAATTTCCTCTAACTGAGGCACCTGTACTTATATAAGCTAATGAACAAGTTAATAAAAATAATGTTAGTAGAATAGTTAGCAGATTATCTTTATTTCTTAGCAATAAATAGATGGCGACACCAAAAGATAAGACGAAATAAAACAGTGGAAAAATAATTTGGAAATATAATTCTTCCGGGATATCTTTATGCTTAACTGTAACAGTATGAACATCCCCATTAGGCTTCATAAACGTTAGTTCCTTTGCACTTCTAACGATAGAATCGAGTTGGATAGAACGAACATTTTCTGCAGACTTGCCATCGATTGTTAGTAGAAGATCACCTTCTTCTATGTTATTTTGCTGTGCCCAATCGGGATAAATGAATTCATCTATGATAGGTTGTCCACTACTTGTGTCTAATGAAATATCAATTAAAGGTATCCGCATTGCCACTGCGAGCACATAAACACCGATGAGTAGGTAGGTTATGAAAATACTATATGTCCATTTTCTCATAGTTTTCTCTCAACTATTTGCATGATAATAATGCCCCATTTCAATCTTAAGTACTACTATATTATCCATAATTTTTGGTAATTTTGGAATACCGAAAAAGTTGTTTCGGAAAACCACTATTGCTTTTTCGGAATAACGAAGTAGTTTTTTCGGTGTAACCTATGATAGTGTAAAACTATCATGTGTGACGAAAAGGGGGAGCGTTGCATGACAAAGAAAGGATTGTTAATAGTCCTTTTTCTAGTCGTCATAATGTCGTACCCGATGACAACAATCGCTAAAAACGTTGGAAATGATACGGTGAAAGTAGATATTTGCGTTATTGGGAGTGATAATCGTTTTGTCTATAAGATTCCAAAGAGTTTACATAATGATACGCCGTATGTTGAAATGAAGAATAACATAGAATCCTCCTTAGCAAGTCATTGGAAGGTCGAGGATCCTCGTTATGAAATCCTCCAGACGGATGTGGCGTATACTTTTTCAATTAAAGATTTAATTCATGAAAAAAAAGACGGGAAAATAAAGATAGCGATTCCATATACTTTTTTAATAGGAATGTTTGGCGAAAATGATCCCATTCAATTGAAAATTTTGGCTAGCAAACTAATCGACTGGCAAGCTAACTCAAAGGATTTGGCAGCTCTCGGCTTTGTAGAACCGCCTACTTATTTTAGTGAACAGGAATATGTTTATGAGGGAGAGGTCAACGAGCTACTACATCAGCGGGTAGGACATTTTAATGGCACTGTTATGAAAGGGCAAATGGTACTACATATTGTTATTTATTTTAGCTTTGTATTGGCGCAGTTTATTGCCTGTTTCATTTTATCGAGGCGCTTAAAAAAGAAAATTATTAAAGACCCTGAAAATATGCATCAGTTCCGAAAGCTAAATTATATGTATCAAATTATACCGATAATAATTATCGGTATGCAAATTGTTTTTCTAATCATTTCAGGCTTATTGAACGCGTTTTGTATCTATTTTGACCCAGGGATTGACCTTTTGTTTATTATTGTCCCAGTTTTATTTAATATTATTTTGATGCCAATGTTTTTTATCACGATGGAGAGTGAAATCGCAAGGGGGCTAGAATACAATTCCTTTGGCTTAGATAGGTAAATATTGTTTTTATTTTTGGGCATTTACATGTAGTTATTAGATGATATAATGGTCAACAGCATACTTGAAGGAGCTGTTGATGAACATGGCGCATCCAGAAATCGCGTACTTAAATTTACTACAACATATATTAGAGAATGGCGTTAAAAAGGAAGATCGAACAGGGACCGGTACATATAGTGTATTTGGCTATCAAATGCGATTTGATTTAAGCAAAGGTTTTCCTCTATTAACGACGAAGCGTGTACCATTCAAACTTGTAGCAAGTGAGCTACTTTGGTTTATTAAAGGGGATACAAATATTCGCTATCTACTGCAAAACAATAATCATATTTGGGATGAATGGGCTTTTAAAAAATGGGTTGAGTCTGATGAATATTCAGGTCCCGATATGACAGATTTTGGTCGTCGCTGCTTAGTGGACGAATCATTCAATGCTGACTATCAAAAAGAGTTAGCCTCATTTTGTGAGCGCATATTAACAGATGATGAATTTGCAAATAAATACGGCGAGCTTGGAAATGTTTACGGTAAGCAATGGCGTAATTGGACAACATCAACAGGGGAAAGCATCGATCAATTGCAAGATGTAATCCATCAAATCAAGCACAATCCAGATTCACGACGCATTATTGTCAATGCATGGAATCCAGAAGACGTTATCAATGCAGGAGCAAAGGGCAGTAAAGCTGCACTACCTCCATGTCACGTAATGTTCCAATTTTATGTAGCAAATGGAAAATTGAGCTGCCAGCTAATGCAAAGAAGCCTCGATACATTACTCGGCTGTCCATTTAACATTGCCTCATATGCATTACTGACACATTTAATTGCCCACGAATGCGGTTTGGAAGTAGGCGAATTTATTCACAGCATTGGGGATGCTCATATATATTCAAATCACGTGGAACAAGTAAAAGAACAACTTTCGCGCGAGCCTAAAGACCTACCAACCTTAAAAATCAATCCAAATAAAGCGTCTATTTTCGACATCGAACTCGAGGATCTTTCAATTGAGGGCTACGATCCACACCCAACAATTAAAGCACCAATTGCCGTTTAAGCTAAAGCAGCAGCCTTTTTGGCTGCTGTTTTTTCATGTAAATAAACATTGAAGCGGAGATATATAGTTCAGATAGACGGAGGGAAGAACCAGGGTGACGTGAAGAAGAGCCGAAGTGACGGAAAGAGAGTCAGAGCGACGGAAAGAAAGGACAAAGTGAAGGATGAAAGCAAAAATGATGGATAGAACCATCAAAATCGTGGATAGAATGGCCAAAATAATGGATAGAAGAGTCAAAGCGACGGAAGGAAGCCAAAATGATGGATAGAACCATAAAAATCATGGATAGAACCGCCAAATCTACAGAAAGAACCCACGCATAAAACACCAAAAGAGAGAAACCCTTTAATACATATAAAAGAACCAAAACTTTCTAAAAAATATAAAGGATATTTAAATTTTTGAAGTTTTTTCCGATATAAGTTTTAATATGGAAGTTAAAATAACGATTTTGAGGTGAGTGGTGTGAGGAAATCATTGGTTTTTCAAATAGATGGAAGAGAGCGTGAGCAGCGTTTAAGGACAAATTTGCTGACGAATACTCCTCGAGGAACAGTGGAATCTGAGCTACCAAACATCTCTACAAAATTAACATTGGAGCAAATACAAATCATGATGGAAGTCATTGAGGAAATTCGCTTGAAACGTTATAAAGAAAGACTGTAAATGTAAGCGCCTTCTAAGCTATAATAGCTGAGGAGGTGTTTTATTATGAACGTGGTGTTTGTAGATTCAGTTTTAGGTACAGAGCTTTTGCATATGGTGTCACATGATGTGGCAGGGACATTAGCTGCGGCACAGGGGGAAAGTGTGACGTTTCCAGTTGGCCATTTTAAGTATGAATTTCATAACTTAGATTTTTATGAGGAAGATGGAGAAATACGACAAGAATTAGTCATTTACGTCAAGAAAGTATAATACTCCGTAAAATGAAAAAAATAAATGCAGGTACAAATAAAGCAATTTGTTTGCTTTTATTCAAACCTGTAACTATAATAGTTACAACGGGTGGTGATACATATGGTGAACAGTCGGTTTTCGGTAGCGATCCATATTCTTTCGCTTATTGCAACAACATCTGATAAAAATCAGCTGACGTCTGAGTACATTGCTGGAAGTGTGAATACAAATCCAGTTGTTGTGCGACGTATGATTGGTGTGCTAAAAAAAGCGGGTTTGCTTACTTCGCAAACAGGTATTGCAGGCTATGACCTTTTAGTAGAGCCAAAAGATTTAACGCTTTTAGCTATTTACCATGCGATTGATGGACCAGAGCAGTTATTTGCGATTCATGATGAGCCAAATCCAGCATGTTCAGTTGGTCAAAAAATCCAACGGACATTGGAAGGTGTTTATACATCTGTTTGGCATGCAATGGAAGAACAACTTCAAGCACAAACTTTACAGGATGTGCTAGATCAACTTCGTTTATAAACGAAGTCGATCTTTTGTATCTAACCTGTAACTAAAGAGGTTACAATTGAAAAATAGGAGGAATTAGAATGATGAAAATCGCAGTAATTGGTGCAACAGGGAAAGCAGGACAAAAAATAATAGAGGAGGCACTGCAACGTGGTCATGATGTAACTGGAATAGTACGTTCAGCTTCCAAAGTAACAACAAATATTTCGGTAATTGAAAAGGATGTTTTTGCATTATCTCAAGAAGATGTGAAAGGGTTTGACGTAGTCGTTAATGCGTTTGGTGCTCCTGCTGGTCAGGAAGAATTGCATGTGAAAGCTGGTCGCCATTTAATAGATATATTCAAGGGTATTGATACAAAATTATTGGTTGTCGGTGGAGCAGGTAGTCTGTTTGTAGATCCAGAGAAAAATGTACGCGTAATGGATACACCTGATTTTCCAGAAATGTTCTACGCAACAGCTAAAAATCAAGGTGAAAATCTACACGACTTACAACAATCTACTATTACTTGGACATTTTTAAGTCCATCTGCTTTCTTTGATCCAGAGGGTCCACGTACAGGTAGCTATACTGCTGGAGAAGATCATTTATTAGTGAATGCTTCTGGCGAAAGTTATGTAAGCTATGCAGATTATGCGGTTGCGATGTTGGATGAAATTGAAAATCCAAAGCATGTAAACAGCCGTTTTACAGTGACTTCTAATAAATAATGATAAACCGAGCGTAAAAATTGCGCTCGGTTTTTATCTTTATTATGAAACAAGTGTTTATTGTGCGAAAGCGAAGCGGCTAAATGTGATGGAATGAATGAAAACAAAGCCTCCGGACACAATAACGTAAAGTTGAAAATGATTATTTTTCACTTTACAGACAATTGACTGTTTACAATACGACAGTTATTAGCTACTATCAAGTGTGAGGATTACATAAAAGGAGACGACAATTATGTCCACACAACGTATAGAAAAAGACTTTTTAGGTGAACGCGCCTTACCAAGCAATGCTTATTACGGAATCCAAACGCTTCGTGCAACTGAAAATTTCCCGATTACAGGGTATACAATTCATTCTGCACTTATTAAAGCAATGGGTATTGTTAAAAAAGCAGCTGCTTTGAGTAATATGGAGGTACACCTACTTTCAAAAGAAATCGGAGATGCAATTGTCGAAGCTTCACAAGAAGTTATTGATGGTGAGTGGGATGCTGAATTTATCGTAGACCCTATCCAAGGTGGTGCTGGCACATCGATTAATATGAATGCCAACGAAGTTATTGCTAACCGTGCTTTGGAGATTTTAGGCAAAGAAAAAGGGGATTACCATACAATTAGCCCTAACAGCCATGTAAATATGTCTCAATCAACAAATGATGCTTTCCCAACAGCTATTCATATTGCTGTGTTGAATTTGATAGATGAACTACTTCTTACAATGGAAAACATGCAAGCAGTGTTCCACCAAAAAGCGGAGCAATTTGCGCATGTAATTAAAATGGGTCGTACGCATTTACAAGACGCTGTACCGATTCGATTAGGGCAAGAATTTGAAGCATACTGCCGTGTGATCACTCGTGATATTGCGCGTATTCGCCAAACTCGCCCAAATTTATATGATGTAAATATGGGAGCAACAGCTGTTGGAACTGGCTTAAATGCATTTCCTGACTATATTCAAGCAGTTGATCTTCATCTTGCTGAAATTTCAGGATTACCTCTTAAAGGCGCTACACATTTAGTAGATGCAACACAAAATACGGATGCTTATACAGAAGTATCAGGCGCATTAAAAATCTGTATGATTAATATGTCGAAAATTGCTAATGACCTTCGTTTAATGGCTTCTGGTCCCCGTGCTGGATTAGGGGAAATCATTTTACCAGCGCGTCAACCTGGATCGTCTATTATGCCAGGTAAAGTGAATCCTGTTATGCCAGAGGTTCTTAACCAAGTAGCATTCCAAGTAATTGGTAATGACCATACAATTTCTTTAGCATCTGAAGCAGGACAATTAGAATTAAACGTAATGGAGCCTGTACTTGTCTTTAACTTAATTCAATCTATTAGTATTATGAATAACGTGTTCCGAGCATTTACACAAAATTGCTTGAAGGATATTGAAGCAAACGAAGACCGTATGAAAGAATATGTGGAAAAAAGTGTTGGCGTACTAACAGCAGTGAACCCACATATTGGCTATGAAGTAGCTGCACGCCTTGCACGCGAAGCAATTCTATCTGGTCGTTCAATACGTGAGCTTTGCCTTGAAGAGGGTGTACTAACGAAAGAACAATTAGATTTAATTTTAGATCCATATGAGATGACTCATCCAGGTATTGCCGGATCAAGTATTATGAAATTAAAATAATTTATGTTTGAAAGCACTTTGTCTAGAGCAAAGTGCTTTTTTAGATGTTCAAAATTCAAATGGTCAAGGGAAATCTTTATGAATGTTTTTCTAACTAATAGTAATAATTTCCGACTCATTTACATGTCTGTGGGCAAGTGTTTGTTGGCGCTTCGCTTTCGCGCAAAATACATTTGTTGGCCCGCCCCCCTCTAGAAGACGCCTGATCTTTACAGAAATCACCCTTAACGATGAGTCGAACTTTTATATCACAATTTCGCCACAAAAGTTTTGAACAATACGAAAAAACTTCCTATTTTATAATTCTATTTTCTTACAAAAGTTGGTGTTTTTTTCTATCAATTTTAGGGATTTTAAACTATAATTGTTTATAGGAATAATATTATAGTTAGGGGAATTTAGTATGAGTTTACGACAAAAAAGTATTATTGGCTTTTCTTTTTTAAATGTAATCATGGGTCTTATTTTGATTATAGACCTAGCAAATTTAACATCATTAGAGTGGGTGTCCACTGTATTAACAGTAATAGGATTTACTACGACAATATCGTGTATTTTCTATGTGAAATACAAAATTATTAATCCAATTAAACAACTAGCAGTATCCGCTCAAGCTATAGCTGAGGGGAATTTGAACACTTCTCCTATCGAGATAAAATCCAATGATGAGGTTGCGGCGTTAGGTAAAGCGTTTATTGAGATGAAAGAACAATTACATATGATGACACAAAAAATTGCTAGTAGTTCTACCGATTTATCAGCGAGTATAGAAGAGCTATCAGCAAGCACAAATGAAATTGCAGATGCAGTAAACGAAGTAGACTCACAAATGGAAAATACGACTGAGGGTCTTAAAAAAGCAGCACAGTCTGCAAATGAAAGCGCTATAGCTATGCAAGAAACTGCTGATGGCATTGAACGTATTACCGTGGCTACACAAGATGTATTTGATCATGCGAAAGAAGCAAATGACATTGCAGGCAATGGTGCGGAAATTTTACATGTAGCTAAAAATCAAATGGAATTCATTTCAGATTCTACTGAAAAAACAAGTAACTTAATGCAACAATTATCAGGCAAAATGACGGATATAAAATCTATGACAGACATGATTACGGCCATTACAGATCAAACGAATTTACTTGCATTAAATGCAGCGATAGAAGCTGCGCGTGCGGGAGAGCATGGGAAAGGCTTTGCAGTAGTAGCGGAAGAAGTTCGAAAATTAGCGGAGCAATCTAAGCATTCAGCTATTCAAATTGTCGATCTAGTAGTTGGCATTGAAAGCGATACAAAACAAGTTGCAACTTCTGTAGAAGAAGACTTGAAAAACGTTCAGCAGGGCGTTCACGTCATTGATGAAGCTACAAAGTCATTTGGTACAATCTCTCAGCATGTTAGCAAAATGACGAATCAGCTAGAGGATATTTCCGCAACAGCTGAAGAGCTTTCAAGTAGCGCGAATGAAGTTACAAAATTAGTTTCGACGATCGCAAATGGAATGGATAGTTTAACGAATTCCACAGAAGTTATTTTACACTCAGTTGATGAACAAAGTGCCTCAATGCAAGCAATCAACACAGTGGTGTCACAAGACCTATGTGTACAAGCAGAAGATTTACAAAAGCTTACACAGAGATTTAGTAACTAAAGAAAAAAGGCTATTTTGCAGGGATAGATTATTTGCGAAATAGCCTTGTTTTTTTCAATTTCTTCCGAATCAACTATTAAATAAGCCAAAAAAATCAGTCTTTATCGTCAAAAATACTATGCTAATCATAAACAGCATTTCTGCAATCGTAGCAACAGCATCTTTTTTATTTTCCGCGTATTTCCATTCCATAAATGCTCGTAACATTTCAGAGGTTACTAAAAAGACAATTATGATAAACCATAGCTCATAATACCAAGCAATTCCAACATTATCATTGTTAAATTTATAATACGAACTAATTAATACTAGACTCAAATAAATTATTCGTACTGATAAATCTAGTTTTTTATGTCTTTCGTTAACGTAATCATAAGAAAACCATTTCTTTCTCTCGACTCCTAGCAACTTTCTAATGACAAATCCAAAAATACTAATAATTAAAAGTAGTACAATTAGAAAAAGTATTAATGATCCTAGTCCGAAATTCATTTCGTTCACCTCTTAAGCCTGCTTTTTATTTCAATAAGAATAAGATAATAGCTAATCTTGTTATACGGGCATGTGTGAAACGATAGCATTACAAATGTTGCTTAATAGATCCAGATTTTTAAACCGTTCTTCTTGCCTGAATAATTAATGAAATTCCTATAATACATAGACTGCCTGATAAAAAATGAAGGGTAATATTCCATCCTTCACTTAGTTTTTGAAAATATTTGATATATAAAGACACACCATATATACACATTAAGGCACCCCAAATGCATCTATGCATTTTCTAAGACCCCCATCCCGTTCTATTATAAAATAACTGAAAATTGTATCTGTATACAGAGTGTAGCACAGCAAAAAAAAAATTGGAAGTTAATTGGATAATAGGCAACGAAGGTCTTGCTCATTGTTGATCCAGTTCTAAATGTAGATCCTGATTGCTTAACAGAAAATCAAAAAGTAAGTGAAAAAATTGATGGGGAAAAAACAGTAAATATTATAAAAGAAGCTTTTATAAAATCTTCTGATCTTATTGCATCCGAAAATGAAACAACAGTATGTATTCTGCCTAAAACAAATGGAAGGCATCTATGATAACTTTGGGGACAGGTAAAATTATAGTCCTATACAATAATTATGAAACAGAAGATGAATTAAGATCTGGTATAGCACACGAATATTAACATAGTGTTTGGACTGAGAAGTACCCAAGTAAAGGTGTATTTTTAACTGTTTTGGAGGACTTAGTAGTTGAAGGAAAGGCGGTAATGTTTGATAAGTTAGTCTATCCTGACATTTATTTTTATCCAATTTTACAGCATACAACAAAGATGATTGGTCAAAAATTGCATTAGATCTTGAAAAGTCAGACTCGAATCGGGCATTAGAAATACTTATGGGAGGTAATGGTCTTCCTAGTCTTTATGGTTACGGTGTGGGCTATAAATTGGTTAAATCCTATCTTGATTTAAATCCAACTTTAACACCAGAGGAATGGACTGCCGTAAGTTCAAAAGAAATTTTTGAAAAAGGAAATTACCTTGAAAACGTTAAATGAAAATTTTATGTAACGCATTATGGAAAAGAAGATAACTAGAAGAAAAGCATAAGTACAATAAATTGGAATATATTGACTTTCGAAATACACTCATTTACAATTAATTTTAATAATCAATAAGGAATAAAGAATTTACTAGATTCCTTTTACAACTGAATAGCGTGGAGTAATAGGTGTAAATTGTGTGCAATTTACTTAAAAGGGAAGTCGGTGCAAATCCGACACTGTCCCGCAACTGTAAATGTGAGCGACTTTTCGTATACCACTGTTTAGCGACGGGAAGGGGAAAAGTAGCGATGATCATGAGTCAGGATACCTGCCTATTATGAGTACACACCATAACCCTACGAGGAATCATACCAAAGTGTATCTCGAAAAGGTTGATATATAAACGTTTAAAGCAATTTTAGGAATATGTAGCAGTAGATTACCTTTTTCCGATTATCTAATAAATTGTAAAAGGTGATACTATGTTAATTAAGTTTGCTTGTCAAGATTTCATGGATGAAAGAGAACTAATGAATGCGAGTGAATTCACGCTCACGAATTATAGGAGTTTCTTTAAAGGGTTCCAAGAATGGTTAAGAGAGAATAACATCCAAGACGTTCAAGACATCTCTGCAAATACGCTACGATTATATTTGATGTATTGTAAAAATGAGAAAGGCAATAGCCCTAACACAATCAACAATAAGGTAAAATGTCTTAAAGCGTTCTTTAATCATCTTATAGAGAATGAGTTTGTACAACACAATCCATGTCTCAAATTAAAGAAACAGCACACAGATGAACGTATAGAAGTTTTTAACGACTTGCATATTCGTCAGACGCTCCGATACTACAGACGCATGAAACGTAAAGACCATGAGTTTACAGCCTACAGGAATACGGTAATAATTTTGACGCTACTTGGAACTGGCATACGATTAGGTGAAATGAGAGGTCTTAAATGGACGGACATTCACTCTAAGCATATTGTAGTATTTGGAAAGAGCCGAAAGCAGGAAACAGTACCGCTAACGGAAAAGGTCTATAATGAACTAATGGACTTAAAGCAATACTATAATCGTTACTTTAAATCTCCAATAGATCACGTATTCGTACACAGGGATGGTAAACAGATGTCGTATGAATCATGTAAGGGAGTATTTAAGAAGTTGCAGGAAGTCATGGGCTTTAGGGACGTGCGACTTTCTGCCTATACTTTTAGGCATACTTTTGCACACCGATATATTATATCTGGAGGAGACGTCTTCTCGCTACAAAAAATACTTAGACATTCCTCGATTTCGATGACAGAAAAGTACCTTGCGTTATGGGGATCAGCTCTATATGAACAGAATAATAAGTTTAATCCACTAAACAATATGGATATATAAAGAATAGGTGGACGAAACTTAGTCCTCCTTTAATTATTTTAATTTAACAGGCTGAGTAAAAGGATTTTTCCAACTACTTTCAGCCTGTTTTTAATTTTTAAAAAAAGAGGAGTACAAGCGACACTTGTATTACATAAACTTTTTCTTCGCTAATTGCTTGGCTAATAGCAGCGAATTCTCTAATGATGCTATTAATAATTCTTTATCTTCTTCATCTAATTCGTTTAATATCTCATGAAGTTTTTTGTCTGCATCACTCTCATTATTAACTTTTAAATTATCACATCTTTTATTTTCAGAGCGTCCAAGAATGTAATCAATACTAACGTCAAAGTAATTTGCTATAGCAATTAGTTTATCAATTCCAGGAGTAGAATTATCCCATTTTCTAATTTGACCATTGGAAATCCCATTTTTTCTCTCTAATTCAGCAATTGTTAACTTTTTTTCTTTACAGAGTGTTTTAATTCTTTCAACTAAACTCATTAATATCAACCTTTAATGATGTAACAATCTTAAATCGAATCGGTGCTATCGCTCGTAAGCTAGGTATTACATGGGGCGGTGATTGGGTAGGCAGTATTGACCGACCTCATTTCGAAGTTAAATCAACTTGGAAGATGCCTAAAGGCTATAAGTTAGAAGGACAAGTAATAGTTCCAAGTAACAGCAAAGGAAAAGTTCAATTAATTGTGGAAGACAAAAAGGAGGAAAATAAAGTGACGGATACAAATTGGAATCCAGGTTCACCAACTATGCAAACAGAAGCAGAAAATTATATTGCACTGGCTGTAAAGGATGGTATTATCCAAACTTCACATTTGAAGGATTTACAAAGTGGAGCAATGACAACTGATCGTTTGATTGGATTGTATATTACGATTCAACAAAGACGGAGTAAATAAGCAGAAAATTCAAAGGACTGAGCCATTTAGCAATAGTTTCAGTCCTTTGAATTTATTATTTCTTATAAACCCACATTATACTAGCTCCGCCAAGATTGTAACCATAATCTGTTGAAGTAGTAACAGCACCAGTTAATGTTGAACGGAATGAATGACCGTCAAGTTTAGCGATTTGAACTGATCCACTTTGTCCAGAAATATCTTTTCTACCTTGTGATAAACCACTTGTTAAGTCCATTGTAGATATTGCTCCAGAAAAAGATTTAAATTTATAACCTTTGTTCATAACCACTTCATAACTTATTAAATTGCTTTTATTAACACCAAAATTCACTTTAGCAATTTCTTTCTTTTTAGCAAGAAGTGGAGCAACGCTTGTTAAAGCATCTTCAGAAGTTTCGATTTCTGTAGACTGTGGTTCCTCTTCATACTCTAAGAATCAGCATCTTCGTAGACTGGGATACTGACTGTTGTTTGAAACTCCTCAGAGTATTCCTCGGCATGTGCATTATTTATTGCCGTAAATCCAATAAATAACAATAAAGTTAGAACGAGTGAAAATAATTTCTTCATTTTTTACCTCCGTGAAATATGTATTTATTACAATATTTAGTATATAATATTGTAATAATAAAACAAGTTTTTGTGTAAAAAATATAAAGAGGTGTAATATAATGGATGAAATTCAAGATAATATAGAAGTATCTTTACTATCCACTCCATCAAATCAATCTGATTACCTTAGAGAACAATTTCAAAAGTTAATTAAAAAATTTAATTTAAAGTTCCAACAACTTTCGAAAATGTTTGGTATGACCATAAATGAGGTAGAAGATTTAATGAATGGTTCAAATAACATTACAAACCAAAAGTTTGAAGATGTAGAGAATAAATTAGCAATGTTGAATTATGGTTTTGAAGGTTTTGATGCAAAAGAAAGGGTAAAAGTAATATTGAATACTTTGTTAACTGAATACGAGTTAACGACTGAAAACTTGTCTAAAATTATTAATGTAGAAGAAAAAGAACTTATAGATTTTAAGGAAGATCAATTACTAGAAAAAACTATGGAAATAAAGATATCTGTGAATATCATTATGCTTAATTTTGTTTTACATAAATAATACTTAAGCCCAGGTACTCAATTAATTTTGAGCCTGGGATTTTTTTAATTTCCTTAATTTTCACTTGCTAAATTACAAACGAATGTTCTTGTTGAGAGGTGTGGAATGATGAAAAAACAACTGATTAAAGCGATGCAGCGCAACCAATTTTTAAATATGATGTACATGGCTAAGGACGGTAATGTGTCAAAAAGACGAATCAAAATCATTAAGATTGTTGGTGATTCGTTTCAGGCGTATTGTTTTACGAGGCAAGCCAAACGTACATTTAGGATTGATAGTATATTGGCAGTTGTTCCAATCGTCCACAAGGAGCAAGAGGTTGTATGTTGAATATTGAACAGCGTTAATTATTTCATAATTTTGTAATTTTGGATATGGCAGTTCAATCATTATAGCGTGATTTCAAAGTGATAGAAAATCTTAAAATGAGTAAGGTCTACTTGCCAATCCTTGAAAAGCTTCTAAAGGACATAACACAAGATTATTACAACTCTAAGAGGCTGTTAGCCAAAGATAAAATTAAGGTAGTAAAATGGGAAAAAATAGATGAATACTTTAGCGATGTACATGTAGCTACATCTGGCAATGATGTAGTTCTACGATATGCTAATATGGCACTAAAAACGCAGGTTGAAAATTTATTAATTAGTCACCAAAATAAAGACCAGGCGCTCGATTGAAAGTGAGTACCTGGTCATTTTTTTGTTTAATATTCTCTTACTTCAAATGAAGCTATTTTATCATGAACAATATATTCCGTTACTTTTTTATAAGGTGAAATTGTTTTTGAAAATTTAAATGTTGATGTGCCTTGAGCACTATCAAACCAATTTAAGTAGTTGTTTAAAACGGTATTTGTAACATCATATTCTTTTGTTATGCCGTTCACCAATGTGATACTTAGAATAGCATTCGATGATTCATTGTTTAATTTTTTAACGATAGCTGTAGCAGTCGCAACTAGTTCTGTGTTTTCGACCTTAGCAGTAATAATTGCTTGACCTTCACGAATAGCGGTTACATTACCATTCGGGTCTACAGTGGCAATTGATTCATCACTTGATGACCATATTACATTTGCGCTATTTGGTGTTACAGTGGCAGTTAATTTTTCTGAACTACCTTCCAAAAGTTCTAATGTATTTCTATCTAATGAAATAGAATCACTAGAGTCTATGTTAGTTAACTCTCCATCTATATCTATAGCATCTAGATCATATCGTACAGTACTGTCAGTCCCAACTTTTGACGTATTATCATCCGCATAAATAAAAACGGAATGTTGCTTATCAGTTAATCCAGATTTTTCATATACTAATGCCTTCTTAGTTTCAACAAAACCAGTTTGATTAAAACGTTCAGTAACTCCATCTATTTCTATAACTATATTAGAAGAGCGGTACACAGAACTTTTAAGTCCTATAAGTCTAAATTTCGTACCAGTAAAGTTGAATTTAATTCCATTTAATTCGTTAATAAATGGATGTTTTAATAAATAAGATGAATATCCCGAGTTATAATATTGATCATTTTGAGTTTTGTGTACATCACCTAGATACTCGATTTTAAGATTTGAATCATCATATCGCTTCCAACCCTTTTCAGGTTTTTTTAAACTATCCCCAACTACAGCACTATTCTCAAGAGTAGTATTTAAATTAGTTACCCCTTCTTCATAATCGACTACTTCAGCTGCAGATGCATTCCCAACACTTATACTAACAAGTACTACTAACAAAAATGCTAGATAAATAAACCCTTTTTTCAATAACTTACTCACTTATGTATCCTCCTTTAAATTATATATAGCAATACTAAAAACTACAAAGATAACTTTAAACAATAAGGGACTAATTTACCATAATAAAAATCGGTTATTTTCAATAAAAAAAGCCACTCATTTGAGTGACTTAAAATAATTATTCTATGATAGTAGCAATAATTGCAGGGAATCCTAAATCATCTTTTCCATTGTATGTCCCATAAATAGTTACTTCAGAATCCATACTAATATCTTTTAGAGAAAGATTGTTTACTGAGTACATGCCTTTACCATCACCTTCAGCTGTTGTAACAGTAAATGTTCCTCCAGTACCTTCGCTAGCAATATTAGTAACTTTCCCACTGATAGTTACCTTTGTGTTTTTTTCAACTTCATCACCATTTGCTTTTACAAAATCTAATTTAATCGCTTCAGCTTTCAATTTTTCATTTAATTCATTTTGTGAAAGACCTTTAGTTTCAGTAACTTTATCTGTTGCATCTTTTTCTTCAGCAGCTGGTGTTTCTTCTTTAGGAGCAGCTTTCTCTTCTTCTCCACATGCAGTTAATAATAGTGTTGATAATGCTCCAACGTAAAATAATTTCTTCATTTAAAAATTCCCCCTCTATATTACCATTTTAGGAAACTTAGATTTAAAAGTACATATAAAAAACAAATAATACATAAAATGGTAATTATTCTTTCGTTTTTTACTTAATTTATTCATAAGAAAATAAGTATAGATTAGATACTTTTAAAACTATAAAGAAAGGATGGATGAATGAACGAACGAAAAAATATTAGATATTTTAGAGAAGGAGGCTATAAAAAGAAATCAAGTCATGAGAAAAGTCAAAATGGATGATGGGACAATCTATTATACATGTGGTGAGTTAAACGTTAAAAGGTTAGCAAAAACTGCTTTAACTTTATTAACATAGACTTAGTGAATGAGGGATGTTAATGAGAAATAAAAATTATCGTGAAACAGAAATCGATAAAGCTGAGTTAACTGACTCTGAAAAGAAATTTATTGAAGCATCGTTAAAATTTGCACCTCCTAATTCAAAAGTAGTTAAAGTTGAAAATGATGGTTACACATACTTTAGAATTGGAGAATTAAATATAGACAAGGCTGCTAGATTATTTTATGAAATGTTAAAAAGACAGGGGAAAATCTAATAAGAACTTTGTATTTATTTGAACATATTAAAAGGTAATATCCGTCTTACCTCGAATAATGTTGTAAGAGGTGATAGCAATGGAGGATAAGGCGTATTGGAAATGTGATTATACTTACGAAGAAAAAAGCGAAGTTAATACTGCTGAATATAAGTCGCCTAACCAATATGATAATTCAACTAAACTAAATATGGTTGCTAAAAGCTTAGCGAGAGAGATTAAAAATGAAACAGGTCGTACCGTTAAAAGTTTCATTCGATTAGTGGAAATGCCAGTGGTGAGTAAAAAGATATATCAGGTTGGCGACATTAAAGCTAGAAATGGGGTAAGTCGTGGTGAAATTATTTACAATGTGGCTACGACAGAAGAAGAAATAAAGGAAGTAGAAGAGAACAGAGAAAATTTACAGAACCTACTTGTTGATATGATGTATCAATATTATAAAAAGAATAAGGATTCTTTATAATATTTAGAGGGGTAACACCCTCTTTTTTTATTTGCAGTTTTTCAATTTCTTGACAGTAGGTAAACTACACATTACAATTTAGTTTGATAGTCAGTTAGGAATATTTACTCTACAGTTTCCGACATCTTTAAAACGGCTAATTTTACAACTGAATAGCGTGGAGTAATAGGTGTAAATTGCGTGCAATTTACTTAAAAGGGAAGTCGGTGCAAATCCGACACTGTCCCGCAACTGTAAATGTGAGCGACTTTTCGTATACCACTGTTTAGCGACGGGAAGGGGAAAAGTAGCGATGATCATGAGTCAGGATACCTGCCTATTATGAGTACACACCATAACCCTACGAGGAATAGGAGGTGGCATGTTGACAAAACAGAATGCTCTGTTCGTCACCGTACGTCAAATGCCCAAAATAAAAGAAGGTAATCGCTTTCAAGGCGATTCTTTTATGCTTGGGTATAATTTGACATTAAGTGATGAATGAAAACGATAGAATGAAGGATTTCCTCTAGTTTTAGGAAATCCTTTTTTTATGTATAAGAAGACTTCCGTTTTGAAAAATATGTACGAAAAGAGGATGCAATGATGACGAATATTCATGTAAGTACAGCACAGGAATCGCAATATGTAGAAATGAAAATTTGTAAGCAGCCACGCACTGAACTTGCCAAGAAAGCTACAACAAGAATGGTTGTAGAATCCCTTGTCGATCAATTATTAGCTAGCAATCTTATTAGTAATGAACGATTGTTTGAACAAATTTTATATAACAAAGATATTATTTGGATTCAAAATGAAAGTTTTAATGGCCACCTTTTTGCAAAAGCGAATATTACGGACCAACTTAAAACAAAAACAAATGATTTTATGATGTATATGCCGACAAATCCAATTGTGTACGATGTGAATGGCGAACATTATCATTTAATTACACGTATCGATTCGACTCGTGCAAAACCAAATTTAGAGCGACTTTCCCAAGCACCTAAGCCAATACTAAGTGCTGCTCGGGTCAATGATTTATTGTGCTCGATAGTGATGCGCTTTTATGAGGTATATTTAGAAGATTTATCACGAGTAGTTTATAAAAATAAACAACTGATCAATTTTATAGAGCGAGAGTATCTTCAATTTCTAAAAGCTGTGAAGGAACTAAATGATCATCATTTAAATTGGCACCCACGTGGAAATGGTCATGAACTATTGCTTGAACTGATTGATAATTTACAACTTTTGAAAAGTCGACCTGGCAAGGTTTTAATGGATTTTTCACATTCCCATAGCTACGTTGTGGTGGAATCTTCATATCCTATTTATAGACAGGGTCAGAAAACGATACAAGCTTAGTAAATTAAATATGTGCGGGATGAATTTCAATGCCTTTAGGAGAAAGATATATTCCTTGCAAGTTAATAGAATGGAGTTGTCCGTATAGGTAGATACCCGCGCGAAGCAAGATTACCCGCGGAGAGAAGGCAAATACCCGCGAAAGGAAGGGGAATACCTGCGGAAGCAGGTCGAATACCCGCGAAAGGAAAGGGAATACCCACGCGAAGCAAGATAACCCAAAAAGCATAGTAACTCTCCACGAAACATAAGAAAACAGGACATGGATCTAACAAATCATGTCCTGTTTTTATGAATTTAGTCAATACAATGCATTGCTGCTTGTGCTTCGTGCCATGGAACGGAGTAGCCCTTGCCTTTTGCGCAAAAAATACTAGAGGATGTATAGTCGGGATCGGCGTTCTTATCGTAGCAGATTTGAGCGATAATTTCTTCTGTATTGTGACATATATCGTAGCCATCAAATTGTAGGGAAATTACGCCCTTCCCATTGGTGTAGGCGGCAAAGGTAGTACTGTAGCTCATAAATGTTGAGACAGGGGCCCGGCCGGTTACAATCGCATCATGTTCAGTTATGATTGGTGCGTCAAATGTACCCGCAGCTTGCTGAATGTCGGTCATCATGCGGCCGATGAAATCACTAGAAGCTTTAAGTTTAAAGCGGTAGTATGGCTCTAGTAATACATTTTCTGCTTGTTCGAGCCCTTGCCGTAATGCACGGAATGTTGCTTCACGGAAATCGCCACCTTCAGTATGCTTATTATGTGCGCGTCCCGTTAAGAGTGTGAAGCGAATATCTGTTATTGGAAAACCAGTTAACAGCCCATGATGATCGCGCTCGAATAAATGTTTTTCAATGAGTCGTTGATGCCCAACTGTTAAATCATCCGCGTGGCATGCATTGACAAATGTATTGCCCGTGCCACGTGTATTTGGCTCCATCAATAAATGGACTTCTGCGTAATGCTTTAATGGCTCAAAGTGACCATAGCCTGTCACCGTTGTGGCGATCGTTTCCATATATAAAATCTGGGGTTCGCTAAATGAAATGTCTAGCGAGAAGCGTTCATGAAGCACTTCGATAAGAACCTCGAGTTGGATGATACCCATAATATGTACATGAATTTCTTGGAATTTTTCATGCCATAGCACACGTAATGAAGGTTCTTCTGCTTCAAGAATACGGAAAGTTTTTAACACGTCCTTTATATGCTGAGTACCTTCATAGTGTACTTTTGCCTGTAAAGTCGGTACTAACTCAAAGGGCTGAGAATTATTCGAAGAACCAATAATATCGCCGATGTTTGCTTGACTAATCCCTTTTAATGCGAAAATCTCCCCAGCCTCTACCTTTTGAGAAGTTTCATACCGGTTGCCATTGTATAGTCGAATCTCCGTCACTTTTTCAGTCACGTCTCCAAATGAAAGTTCATCACGAACATGTAACGTTCCTTGCAAAGATTTGATAAAAGTTAAGCGTTGATGTCCATCATGACGAATTTTAAACACCTCACCTTGAAACGGAGTATTGTTATTAAATTGTGTCTCTGTAAGGAGGGGGAGCTGTGTTAGGAATTCCTTTATTCCACTATCTTTTAAGGCAGACCCAGAAAAACATAGAAAGGCCTTTTCCTGTTTAATCATCTGAGTTAAATGAGTAAGGCAGTTAGAGCTATCTAATGTTTCATTGAGAAAAGCATCGAGAATGTGTTCATCACGTTCAGCAAGCCACTCCATTATGTCGTTTGAAACATAGTCGGAACGGAGCGGTTCGTCTACGAATAAAACATCTGCAGAGCAATCTTTTTGAAGCGCAGCCATTACTGCTTCAACATCTGCACCTTCACGATCAATTTTGTTGATAAAAAAGAAGGTTGGAACATGATATTGGCGTAAGAGGTGCCACACTGTTTCAGTATGACCCTGTATTCCTTCGACGGCACTAACAATAATGATGGCATAATCCATAACCCGAATGGCACGCTCCATCTCTGGAGAGAAATCGACGTGCCCAGGTGTATCGATTAAGGTATATGTATCATTCCTAAGCGTCATGCGACCTTGCTCTGCAAAAATTGTAATACCTCGCTGACGCTCCAGCTCATGATTATCTAGAAATGTGTCCTGGTGATCCACTCGTCCACGGGATTGAATACTGTTTGTATGAAATAGTAACTGCTCAGAAAATGTTGTTTTACCGGCATCCACGTGAGCAAGTACTCCAATTGTTACATGCATAAAAAGATCCTCGTTTCTATTTATTCATTTAACAACATTGTAACAGAATTGGTATAAAAAATATTTCATATAGTGTTTATGTCGCAATAGTGTTAATATATGTATGATTGCGAATTTACTAGTCAATTAATATATACAACAAAATAAAAACGACGTATTGGTGTAAATGACCTTTGTTATTTGCTTAAAAGGGAAATCGGTGCAAATCCGATGCTGTCCCGCAACTGTAAATGGGGAGTCTATACAAGATGCCACTGTAGCCACACTATGGGAAGGCGTATAGATGATGAACCTAAGCCAGGATACCTGCCATTATGTATTTATTACTGAATCCACGAGGATGGGGATAGTGAACAGGTTGAAAAACCTTTCTTTTGCTATGCTAACCTCTTGGAAACAAGGGGATTTTTTTATGCCCTTTTCTAGAATCGCTATCTGGTAGCATAGAAGTCTAAACGATTTCTTTCTATATATTTAACATCAAAGGAGAAGAGGACATGAAGAAATGGAAAAGCTCATGGCTAGTCTTTGCAATCGCATTGCTGGCTATATTGGGTGCTTGTAGTGAAAAGGACAAACTAGAATCTGCTACACAAAGTGAGAAGGTAGAGGCTTCACAAGCTGAAAAGTCAGACATAACGATTGAAAATAATGGAACAACGCAAGTATATAAGGAAGCCCCAAAAAAAGCGATTAGCTTAAATCAGCACGTGACAGAAATTATGTTAGCTTTAGAGCTAGAAGATTCAATGGTAGGGACGGCGTACTTAGATGATAAAATTTATGAGCCCCTACAAGCGGCCTACGATAAAGTGCCTGTGTTAGCAAATCAGTATCCTACAAAGGAGCAGGTTATTGATGCAGAAGCAGATTTTTTATTTGGTGGTTGGAAAAGCGCCTTTGGAGAGAAAGGTGTTGGTACACAAGAAGAGCTTGAAACATTAGGCATTCACACTTATTTACATACAGCCTCAATCATGACGAAACCAACTTTAGACGATATTTTCATAGATATTCGAAATATCGCAAAAATTTTTCGTGTTGAAGAACGTGGAGAAGCACTAATTGAAAAAATGACAAAGGATGTAGAGGATGTCCGTGCAAAATTACCGCAAGATGGAGAAAAACTACCTGTTCTAGTGTTTGATAGTGGTGATAAAGAGGTCTTCACTGCAGGACAAAACATTATGAATGAACTTGTTACAATGGCCGGCGGTAAAAATATTTTTGGTGATGTAGAATCGGGTTGGACTACGGTGTCCAAAGAAGATGCAGTAGAACGTAATCCAGCAGTCGTAGTTGTCATAGATTACGGAGAAACAACAGCGGAAGCAAAAATAAATTTCTTAAAAAATGATCCAGCCTTAAAGGAAATGGAAGCGGTCAAAAACGAACGCTTTGTGATCCTACCACTTTCTGCTGCCTCTGAAGGGGTACGTGCTGCAGAAGCCATTCAAATTTTGGCGAAAGGCTTCTATCCTGAGAGTTTTTAAGCTATCCAATAAATTGGGGGCTAGCAATTGGCTAGCTTCTTTCTTCATAAGGAGAAGTATTTATGAATGCATTCCGTTCGAATATACCGGACAAAACCTTCGAAAACTTAAACAATAATGCGGATTTTACTCGCCTTGCAGTAAGTCCAGGCATTATTAATAAACATTATACCCCTGCACAATTCCAAACAATAGCAAAGGTTGTAAGGGAAAATGGTGCCATAAAATACTCTGCCTCTTACTGCCTATTATTATCTATCCCAACAGTAGAAGTTGAAAAGACGATTGAGGAGCTAGAAGACGCTGGCTTTTATGTGGCAAAGCAAGGTCCGATTGTAGCGATGAAAGCATGTGATTTTTGTGATGGTGACAAGATGGAGGCAGCACCAATTACAGAAAAGCTATATCATTCATTAAAAGGAATCACTGTCCCTACAAGATTACGTGTAAATGTCAATGGTTGTGCCTCTGCCTGTTATAATGCGGTGTATGATGATATTGGGCTTGTCTATCAAAAGGATAGCTTTGATGTTTATTTAGGGGCAGTGCCGATGGGAGCGAATGCAAAAGCCGGGACACTCTTTGCGAAAAAGGTAGGAGTAGAGCTTATTGAAGGCTTTTTAAAACAAATCATTGAGCTCTATCAGAAACATGCTCGTCCGAATGAACCCTTTTATAAATTTTATCGCAGAACAAATTCTGCAGATTATTGGAAAGATTTAATCTCCCTCTTATCATAACAAGGGCTCTTAGCGACTGATTGGCTGTTCTATCGCTTTCAAGTAAATCCGGCTTCGAAAAAATAACTTCTCCTAACCCATCCTCCCAAAACAGTAAAAATTATAGATTAACTATAGGAGTGAACTTGATGGAAAAAATACCAGTAATGGCGCTTTGGCAGTAGGACTATGCCGGGGAAATTCGCTTCGAAATTCAATCGATTTTGCCACGAAAGTTGCTGCTTATGTCGTTACACAAATGGGGGCACAACCATCAATCCCGGATTCACTCTTGAAATAAATGAAAGCCGTAGCTGTTCCTAATTATTACGAAGAGCTACGTTTTTTTTATACGCAAGTCATCAGTTGGTATTCGAAATCCTCTTTAGAATAAAAAACAATTTCTCTGAAAAAGAAGGAATAATACTTAGTGTATCGAAATATTGTACTAAGTAATCAAATTTTCACACAAAGGGGATAAGGAAATTATGACATTGAAACAAGGGATAAAACCAGAAGATCTATATAAATTAAAATCAGTGGCAGATCCACAAGTATCACCTGATGGAACAGAAGTGGTGTATGTACAGACTCATATTGATGAGAAAAAAAAGGACTATGTGTCTAATTTATTTTACATAAACTTGGATGATAAAAAACCGCAACAATGGACATTTGGGGAAGATAAAACGCATTCACCTGTTTGGGCTCCGGATGGCAGTAAAATCGCGTTTGTGTCATCGAGAAATGGTAAGCCGCAAATTTTTGTTCTTTCAAAAACAGGCGGGGAAGCTAAACAAGTTACGAATTGTAAAAATGGTGCGACATCGCCTACTTGGTCTCCTTGCGGAGAGAAAATTGCCTTCTCTGTACAGCTTGGTAAAGAGGAAACCATTGATGATAAAGTTGAGAACAATCAAAAGGAAGACAAAGAGCTAAAACCACTTGTAATAGAAAAGATGAAACATAAATCAGATGGAGCGGGATTTATGGATATGGAGCAATTTTCTCAAATTGCGATCGTTCATCTTGCATCAGGAGAATTAGAGCTACTGACGGAAGGGAAACATAATTTACAGCTTGGTACATGGTCTCCGAATGGAAAATATATTTCGTACATTGCGGACTTAACTGAGGATCTAGACTTTTCATTCATATGTGATATTTATTTATTGGATTTAGAAACGAAACATGGTCGTAAGCTAACAGATGGATCAGGGGTGTTCTACCAAACTTCATGGTCTCCGAACAGCCGCTTCATAGCTTATATTGGAAGTGAAAGAGAATTTGAAAATGCAACACAACCAAAGCTATGGATTTATGATTTGGACAATGATAATCAGACATGTGTAACGAGTGAATTTGACGCGCCTGTCGGTGATTTTGCTATCGGTGATTTCCTTCAAGGTGTTGTTCCTCCGCGCATTCAATGGCTAGAGGATAATAAAAGCTTTTACTTCCAATTGACAGATCACGGAAATACATCTATTTATTTTGGCAATCTATCGGGAGAATTGTATCCAGCTATTCATGATGATCAATATGTATATGGTTTTTCACTTGATGCTAAAAATGATAGAGCGGTAGCCGCAATCAGCACGACTACAAATCCTGGGGATCTATTTTACGTAAATTTAAATACCGGTGAAAAGGAACAGCTTACTACAGTTAATGAAGAATTTTTAAAGACGCGAGCATTATCTGTTCCAGAAGCAATTGAATTTGAAGGGGCAGATGGCTGGAAAGTAAACGGCTGGATGATGAAGCCTATTGGATATGAAGAAGGGGAGAAATATCCACTTATTCTTGAAATCCATGGTGGTCCGCACGCAATGTATGCTAACTGTTATTTTAACGAGTTCCAAATCCTTGCTGCACAAGGCTTTGCGGTTCTATATACGAATCCTCGAGGAAGCCATGGTTATGGTCAAAAATTTGTGGATGCAGTACGTGGTGATTATGGTGGCAATGATTATAATGATCTAATGGCTGCTGTTGATTATGCCTTGGAGCAATATGATTTTATTGATCAAAAGCGTCTCGGTGTTACAGGTGGAAGCTATGGGGGCTTCATGACAAACTGGATTGTCGGACAGACAAATCGCTTTAAAGCAGCTGTTACGCAACGTTCCATATCTAACTGGATAAGCTTCTATGGCGTAAGTGATATCGGCTATTACTTTACAGACTGGCAAATCCAAGGGGGACTAAACGATATAGAGAAGCTATGGCAACATTCACCACTTAAGTACGTGGACAACGTGGAGACGCCATTGTTAATTTTACACGGCGAAAAAGACTATCGCTGTCCGATTGAACAAGCAGAGCAATTGTTTATCGCCTTAAAACATCGTAAAAAAGAAACGAAATTTGTGCGCTTCCCTGAAGCCAATCACGAACTTTCAAGGAGCGGAAAGCCAACGTTACGAATTAATCGACTAGAATATATTAGAGATTGGTTTGTAGACTATCTATAAGAAAAATATTGGTGGCTTAAGAAGTGGAAAGACTTCTTAGGCCACCTTTTTAAAGGGAGGGAAAAACCTTTTCATCTTGAGGAAGGAAATAGTTGATTGAAATACTTTTGAGCTATTCATTAATTATTCCATAATACACCAAATCCTCATATTTTCCGTCTTTAATGATGTGGTCCTTTAAAATTCCTTCTTGTTTCATACCGATCTTGTCCATTACTTTTCCAGAAGCGGGGTTCGTTGAAAAATATCGAGCAAATACTTTATGTAGTTTCTTTTCTTCAAAAGCGAAATGAACAATCGACTGCGCCGCCTCTGTGGCATAGCCTTTTCCCCAATACTCCTCGCCAATCCAATAGGCGATTTCACCTTGCTTAAAACGTTTATTATTCGATAATGCAATGGCTCCATATAATTCGCCGGTTTCCTTATCTGTAACTGCAAACTCGTACGAAATATCCTGCGTAAAATTATCGTAATGATGTTCAATCCATGATAAGGCATCATCTAAACTATATGGATAAGGTAGGTGCATGGTGCTTTTGTAAATATTATAGTTATTGCAAAGCTTTGCAACCATTTTTGCATCAGTTGTTTCAAATAATCTAAGAACGAGTCTTTCTGTAGTAATCATTAATTTTTCATGAACATAACCCATTCAATCATCTTCGTTTATCGATATTTGGTGTTATTTAAGAACCCGAAAGAGGAAACATATAAGCAAATAACAAAGATGGACATTAAGTTGTCAAATAAACTATTTGTTTTATAATTTTTTAACATAAATAATCCGAAAACGATTCCTAATAGAAATAGTAAAGGCCAAAAATATGAAATGATATTAAGTGTTAAAACAGTAGATGTTGAATTAATAAAATAAGTTGTACAAATTAATCCAAAAGTAACTGAAGTCATTGTCATCATGAATGATTACATTTTTTAAAATTCCAGTCTAATTCACTCCTTTTCAAGTTTCCGTCTTGTACTACTTGATAAATGCCCCAGGAAAGCACCCAGTTGAAATAAAACTCAACCCTATTATATGACTATATATCAATAATCTGTAAATGATATTTTATAACATTCTGATAATTTTAACAATGTATCAAGAGGGTTTATCTAAATATTTCTGCCAAACAAAAAGACAGAATCATTTGGGAGTGATAGTGATTCTGTCTAATTTTCATTTAGTTAAGTTTTTGAATGAAAACAACCTTTAAGTAATTGAATTCTGGATATTCACGTGGGGCTCGGAAATCCTTTGGTAAGTTGAATTCTTCAACAATTTTATAAGCTGTTTTAGTTTCTTTAAATGCTTGGTCAATGAAGCTCTTGAATTTTTTCATCCCGAAGCTTGCATTGTTCGTTGAGGCAACAATAATACCGTTTTTCTCCGTAATAGCGATTGTATCTACTAGTAATTTAGGGTAGTCTTTCGCAGTTGAGAACGTTCTTTCCTTCGTACGTGCAAAGCTTGGTGGATCTAAAACTACAAGGTCAAATTTTAAATTGTGGCGCTGAGCATATTTAAAATAGTTAAAGACATCCATTACTTTAATGTCCTGTGATTCGTAGTCAATGCTATTAACGCTAAATTGCTCAATTGTTTTGGCTAAACTACGCTTTGCAACATCTACACTTGTTGTTTTTACAGCTCCTCCAAGTGCCGCTGCAACAGAAAATGCCCCCGTATAGGAGAACGTATTAAGCATATTTTTACCTTCTGCATAACGGTCACGAATGGCAAGTCTCACTTCTCGTTGATCAAGGAAAATACCTGTCATGGCGCCATCGTTTAAATTAACAGCGTATTTCATATTATTTTCCGATACGATAATTGGGAATTCGCCAGGCGTTCCCATGACAAAATCATCCTGTTCCATATACTGACCTTTCGTATCGAAACGTTTTTTCTCATAAATAGCCTTGTAGTTTACTGTCTCTGCAAGGGCTTCATATACTTCTTCTTTAAATGAATAAATGCCGGCGCTATACCAGCTCACCATATAGTAAGAATCGAAAAAGTCAATCGTTAGACCGCCAATGCCATCACCCTCGCCATTAAAGATTCGGAAGGCTGTTGTTTGAGGATTGTTGAAAAAAGCTTCACGATTTTGTATGGCCTTATTAATTTTTTTCATAAAAAAGGCTTTGTCAATTTTTTCGTTAGCATCGGTCGTTAGCACCCAACCAATACCTTTATTTTGTATGCCATAGTATCCTGTACCAATAAAACGGTTATGATTATCCATAAGTCTTAATAGTGCACCTTCTTCTTTTGGAAGATGACGTGCATCAACTGCATCTTTCGAAATAAGAGGGTAGCCTTTTTTTAATTGATCAGAAAATGGATTGTTAATTTGTAAAGCAATAGATTGTGTCATGTTGTCATCCTTTAAAAAACGTTTTGCTCTATTATCGCACTATTTTATGTCGATAGACAAACTTATTTCACGAAATTAGCAATTTTTTCAGCTGTTTCAATCGTCGCTTCTTCAAAAAAGTTCATTTTACTAAAGTAACTATGGATTAAACCAGTCATATTGACATGTTCAACAGTCACTCCGGCGTCTGTAAGCTTATGCGCATATGCAAGACCTTCATCGTAGAGGACATCAGCCTCAGCTGCAATAATGATCGTTTTCGGTAAAACACTAAAATCCTCAATCTGAAGTGGAGAAACAAGTGGATTCATATAGTTTTGTTCATCTGTGTAATGACCTGCAAACCATTGCATTCCTTGTTTGTCTAAGCCAAAGTGTTCGCCGTATGCATTGTAAGAAGCCGTTGTAAAATCAACATTGACTACAGGATAAATAAGTGCCTGCGCTTTAATCACGGGTCCATTACATATAGCAGCTAAATAGGCAGCTACTGTTGCTAAGTTTCCGCCTGCGCTATCACCAGCGACTGTCAGATTTGCTGCATCTCCACCAAAATTTTGGATGTTTTCGCTAACCCAAACTAAAGCGTCGTAGGCATCGTAGAGCGGTGTAGGGAATGGGTATTCTGGAGCTAGGCGATACTCAACCGAGATAACGATTGCTTGTGCTTTTTCTGCTAATAGCTGACAGCCTGCTTCGGTAGAGTCTACATTTCCAAATACCCAACCGCCACCATGATAATAAACAATGACAGGAAGCTTTTCGTCTAAAACAGGTTTATAAATGCGCACATTAATTTGTGCGCCATCTCGAACAGTAATATTTCTATTGTCAATTGCCGCAAGCTGTGGGCTGTGCGGTGACGTCCATTTCGGCACAATTCGAATAGCTCTTGCTTCTTGTGGTGTTAGTTCATAGTACTGTTTAGAAGAATCACTTGCTTTTATATAACGGATCGCTTCATCTCTTAATTTTGTCATCTTCATCAATCCTTTAAATTTCTTTTGTTAATTACATTATAAACTATTCTTATAATATTACTAGGATTTGATATCGGAATTGAAAATAATTTAATTTCTATACAGAAATAATCTGATTGTAAAGTTAAATTATGTTTATAATATAATGAACGATAGTATTTGGGGGGACAATATGATTTCTTTAATAGTGGCACATGATAATAATTATGTGATTGGTTATGAAAATGGCATGCCATGGCATTTGCCTGGGGATTTAAAATATTTTAAGGACAAAACGATGGGGAAGCCAATGATTATGGGGCGTAAAACTTTTGAATCCATCGGTAGACCGCTTCCTGGTCGACGCAATATTGTCATTACGCGTGACGCAAGTTATCATGCGGACGGTATTGAAGTGGTGACAAGTTTAGAGGGTGCCCTCGTCCTTGCTGGGGATGTTCCGGAAATAATGATTATTGGCGGCGAGCAAATTTTCCGCCTATCCATGGATATCGCAGATCGCCTGTACATTACAAAAATTAATCATTCGTTTAATGGGGATACATACTTCCCGAAATATGAGGATTTTACAGAAGTATCCTCAGAGGAGCCAGAAACTGCACCAGAGGGCTACACATTCCAATATCAGATTTTTGAGCGTAAAAATTAAAGACAATAAGTAGTAAGGAAGCACGGTTATGAATGACCGTGCTTTTTTGTGTTACTAAATAAAGGTGTTTGGGAATATTTGTGGAATAAATGATTATTAGGCTTATTCCCGTGAAGTGGGGGCATTTATGTTTCGACCGGGCGTTTTAAATTCGATAAGTCCACCGAAGTGACGGAAAGTTCCTGGCCAGGTCCGATGAGCCGCTTCACATTCCTATAGTTGAATCAAACGGAAAGGGGTATATCTGTGAGAAAAATAACCTTATCCAATGGAGAAACGGTAGAAGTTGAATGTTTGAGCTGTGCAATAACGAATGGACTCGTTGAACCGGATGGAGGAGTAGTTATTGAGACTGACTATTTTCATGCCCATCAAGATGTTGCTTATCCGATAAAAGGATTAATTATTTTAGCATCTAAGCGCCATATTAAATGTTTGGATGAGCTAAATGATGAGGAGAAAATGGATTATATAAGCCTTTTATCAAAAATCAGAAAGGCTCAAAGGGACGTTGGGTATAGAGCATGTTTATTATTTTTACAATGAGGATACGACCCATCATTTTCATACGTGGATGGTGCCGCGCTACGAATGGATGTACGAATTTGGACATTCAGTAGAATCGATTAGACCAGTACTACTTCATGCGAGAAATAAAATGAATAATGAAGAAAATAAGCAAGAAATAATGTGGGCAATAAAAGCATTAATGAAGGAATTAAAAGGTAATAACAAATAAGAAAAATCGCTTCTTTTTTATGGAAGCGATTTTTCTTATTTATAAGTAAAAATAAACACAAGCATACATTGAGCCACAACCAGCCAATACAAAAAGATGCCAAATTGTATGATTGTAGGGAAGTGAACGCCATGCGTAAAAGAGAGCTCCAATCGTATAAAAAAGCCCGCCTGCTAATAGTAAGGCAAAACCATGAAAGCCTAAGAAAAGATAGACAGGTTTAACGGCGAAAATAATTAGCCAGCCCATACCGATGTAAAAAATTAAAGAAAGCTTCTCGAATCGATTAATAAAAAAGCATTTAAAAATAACGCCTAGTATCGCAAGGGACCAAATTATACATAATAACGTAATACCTAACTTGCCACCAATTGCGATTAAAAGGAAAGGTGTATACGTTCCAGCGATTAATATATAAATAGAGGAATGGTCAAGAATAGCGAAAAAGTGTTTGTATTTTTCAGGCATGCTATGTAGCAATGTTGACATTAAAAATAAAATGATCACAGAAGTGCCAAAAATAGTGAACGTAGTAATTTGGAGCGCACTTCCGGTTTGAACTGCTGCTAAAATTAGAACAACTAGAGCTGGAATACTTGCGATAAATCCAATGCCATGAGTAATGGCATTCCACAATTCTTCCTTCCATGTTTTGTAGTCAAAAGAATCAATCATATCGAACACTCCTTTCGTGCATACATTTACTATACCCCAATAATTTTCATCCTGGTATTTACATTTGTCATGTTTTCAACATCAAAAGTGTCATATAAATGTCGAAATGTATGAGGACATTGTTAGACAAGGACTGAACAAAGCGCTATAGTATCCAAGGTAGCGGATTCAAAATGGACTAAAACGAGCGAAACCTAATGACAAATGTCATGTTTACATAATGATTCATTAGTCTATATAATAATTTTAATGAAGTAAAAGGATGTGTCGAAGTGGGACGAATTCATATAGTAACGGACTCAACTTGTGATTTAACAAAAGAAGAAGTAACGCAGCATGGTATACATATTGTGCCTTTAACGATTCAAATTGACGATAAAACATATATAGATGGTGTTGATTTAGAACCACAATCTTTTTTAGGCTTAATGAAAAATGCTAAAAATTTACCAAAAAGCTCACAGCCTGCACCGGGGAAATTTAAAGAATTGTACGATGAGCTTGGTAAAGACGGAGATCAAATTATTTCTCTTCATATGACTGGTGGTATGAGCGGAACAGTGGAATCAGCTCGTCAGGCAGCGCAAATGACAGATTCTGATGTAACTGTGATCGATTCACGTTTTATTGCTATAGGTTTAGCTATTCAAATACGTGAGGCTATTAAAATGCGCGACGCTGGCGCTACGGTTGAGGAAATTGTTGAGCGTCTTGAGAAAGTGCGCGAAAATACGTATTTGTATGTTATTGTTGATACACTTGAAAATCTTATTAAAGGCGGACGAATTGGAAAAGGGACAGGTTTTATCGGTTCTTTATTGAACATAAAAGTAATTGCAAACTTAGAAGGTGGCGCCTACAATCCAGTATCCAAAGTACGTAGCCATAAACAGGTTGTGAACTACTTATTTAAACAATTCCAAGCAGACACAGCTGGAAAAACAGTGAAATCAGTTGGGATTTCTCACGCAGAGGGTTTGACAACGATGGGTGGACCATTAAAAGAATTAGTTGAAGGAACAGGTTTTAATGAAGTAGAAATTGCCTTTACTTCACCAATCATTTCAACGCATACTGGCCCAGGTGCTATTGGTTTTATTTATTTTGCAGAATAATATATAAGAGCTACTACATAAATAATTGTAGTGGCTTTTTATTTTCATGTAGCTGTTGAAAAATGCATAGCTCATTATTCGAATAAAAGATGTAAACACACATTTTTTACTCAAAACCTAGGTATAGTGACTTTTCATTGCACTATGAACTATTCTATAATAGAAGAAGAAAATGATGGAAGGTGGTCAAATGAGCATTTGGCGAATAATGGTTTTGTCATGTTTGACCGTCTTAGTACTAAGTGGTTGTGCAATATCAATAGATGAACCGGATCCGCAAGCAGACCCAGAAGGGGAGCAAGCAAGGACGGAGCAAGATATGAAACAGGATGAGCAACAAACAGAAAATGAGGAAAAGACCTCAAAGAATGTATTGACGCAAATTTATGAACATTTTTTTGAGCCATCACCAGAGGATTTAGGGAAGATTGATGATAATAACGCAAAGCAACTACATTACTTAGCACTCGGAGATTCTTTAACTGCCGGTGTTGGTGATGAGTATAGTAAAGACGGTTATGTTGGAAGATTAACAGATTCATTAATAGCTTGGCCCTCGATTTCAGATGTTGAAGTCGATAATCGAGGAAAAAGAGGAAGACGTAGTGATCAGTTATTAAAATTAGTGGAAAAAGGGCATTATGATGAAGAGTTGCAAAAAGCACAGCTCATTTCAATTACAATGGGTGGAAACGATGTCATGAAGATCGTTAAAAACGATCTGTTTAATTTGAAACGAAATGCTTTTGATAAAGAATTGCGGGCATATAAGAAACGTTATAGTAAAATTATTGAAGGCATTCGAGAGAAAAATCCAACAGTACCTTTATTACTTATCGGTTTTTATAATCCATTCTCCATCGTGACAAATGAAGCGAATGAATTTGATTCAATTATTACGGAGTGGAATAAAGTCATTGAAGACATAGCTAAGAAAGATAATAATGCGTGCTATGTGTCAGTGGAAGACCTGTTTGATTCAAATAAAGAGCTCGTTTATCATACGGATTTCTTCCATCCAAATGCTAAAGGCTATGACAAAATGAATGAGCGAATAATAAAGGCAATGGAGAAATGTAACATGGAACAAATTGTTAACAAGGAAATAGGGTACGAGGAGTGACAAAATGAATAAGTGGAAATTTGCATTTTTTGCTTTAGCGGGCACACTGCTTTTTGCAATCCTCCTCGTCGTTTTTTTAGCAACTAGACCAGTAGATGGAGTAAATTTAGCGGAAAGTACAAAAGCTGAAAGTGAAGTAAAAGGAAATGTACTCGTTGTGCAAACAACAAGGAAGGAATTAGAATCTATATCGAAAAAGTATTTAAAGGATGCGGGGTCACCATTACCGTTGGACTTTACGATTGGCGACGATATTCAATTGAAAAGTACATTAAAGGTTTTCTATACAGAAATCGATATTTCTATGAACTTCGATCCGATAGTGGATGAGAAAGGGAATATTATATTAAAACAGACAGGAATGAATGTTGGGCTGTTAAATATTCCACCTGAGACAACGATGAAAATTATGCGAGATACGGTGGATTTCCCTTCATGGATTTCAGTCAATCCGGATAAGGCTGAAATCTATATTGATTTATCGCGCGTAAACATTGCTTCAGGGTCTCGTATCAAAGCAAAAGAATTAGACTTGCCTAAGGATAAAATTTTACTAGAAATTATTGTTCCTGGTGCATAAGGAGTGAGATAAATGGCAATGCAATATGCAACATTTGCAGGTGGATGTTTTTGGTGTATGGTCAAGCCTTTTGACGAAACACCTGGCATTGAATCAGTAATTTCCGGTTATACGGGTGGACATGTTGTCAATCCAACATATGAACAAGTATGCTCTGAAACGACAGGGCATTTAGAAGCGGTGCAAATACAGTTTGATGATGAGCTATATTCTTATGAACAATTACTCGCGACATTTTGGACATTAATTGATCCAACAGACGCTGGAGGCCAATTTTATGATCGTGGAGAGTCCTACACAACCGCGATTTTTTATCACAATGATGAGCAACGTGAGTTGGCTGAACGTTCTAAAGCTGATTTACAGGCATCCGGTAAATTCGATAAACCTATCGCAGTGAAAATTTTGCCGGCAAGTTCGTTTTACCCTGCAGAAACTTATCACCAATATTATTATAAGAAAAATCCAATGCACTACGAGCGCTATGCTGTAGGATCTGGTCGCAAAGCGTTTCAGGAGAATCACTGGGGGCTGAAAAATGAATAAAGAACAACGTTTACAACAGTTAACGGACATGCAATACTACGTAACACAGGAGAATGGTACAGAGCCACCGTTCCGAAATGAATATGATAAGCATTTTGAAAAGGGTATTTATGTAGATCTCGTGTCAGGGAAGCCATTATTTAGCTCGCTTGATAAATTCGATTCAGGTTGCGGCTGGCCTGCATTTACAAAACCGGTTGAAAAAGAAGAAGTAACGGAGCATTTCGATACATCTCATGGAATGCGTCGCGTAGAAGTTCGCAGCAAAGAAGCCGATTCCCATCTAGGACATGTCTTTCCGGATGGACCAAGTGAGCTTGGAGGCTTACGCTATTGCATTAACTCTGCAGCACTCCGTTTTATACCAAAAGAGGATTTAGAAAAAGAAGGCTATGCAGAATACCTTTCATTATTTAAATAACAACAACTCCTAGCAGGAATCGTGCTAGGAGTTTTTTTATGGTTTAAAATGATTTTTATATCGAGAGTGATGGAAAGAAAGGTTAAAGTGACGGAAAGAGTCATCGAAACGACGGATGGACTTGTCAGAACGAGAGAAAGAGTCATCAAACCGACGAATGACCAATCAATGCACGAAATCGAATGACATTAAGTTAGGTTCTGGGAAATTTGGGTAAGCTACTACATTGAGCTTCACGCAAACATGTGATTGAGAACCTTTTACGACGTTCAAACTTTAAATTCACTGACAAGATTTCGTAGACTATCTGCTTGTTGTGCAAGCTCTGTGGCAGCGGCATTAATTTCCTGCATGGATGCAGATCCTTGAGTTGCCGCAGCGGCAGAAGTGACGGTGTTGGTAGCTGATTGTTCAGCGTATGCATTTACCTGTACAAAATCATTCGCTACATTATGACTATAATCAAGTGTTAGTGCAATCTTTTCTACCATAGTCGTGATAATTGTCGATGTTTCTTTAGTATGGGTCAAAATATTGGCTAAAGATTGATTTGTTTCATTCGTTACTTCAACCCCGCGAATAACGGAAGATACACCCTCGTGGTTTTGAGAGATGATGGATGTTACTTCATCTTGAATGGACGTTACAATGGATGTTACTTCTTTCGCAGCATTTTGAGATTGCGCTGCTAGCTTTCGAACTTCATCAGCGACAACAGCAAAGCCTTGTCCGTGCTCGCCAGCGCGTGCTGCCTCAATCGCAGCATTTAAGGCAAGTAAATTTGTTTGCTCTGAAATAGCAGTAATCGTGCCGATAATAGATGTGATATCGGCGGATTTTCGGCCAAGCGCTTCAACAGTGGTTGTCGTGCTAGCCATTGTTTCTTCTATAGCTTGCATGACAAACGAAGATTGTTGAACGGAGCGACTGCCATCATTAGCCGCCTCCTGCATAGCTAAAGATGCACGCTGAACAGCAATTGCTTGCTCATTTAACTGGTGCACAGAATGCTCAAGATCACTCATTTTTTGTTGCGCGCTCGTCATACTTGAAATCGTATTCTCGCTGTCAGATGCGATATCAGCCGTAGCATCTGCAATATTCTGTATAGTACGGGCATTTTCGTCAGCTAAAGACATTAGCTCTTGGCTACTACTTGAAACGTGGTCCGCTAGATTACTAACACGTTTTATCAAATTAGATATTGATTCAATTAGTGTATTAGTTGAAGTGGCAATAGATGAAAACTCGTCATGATTACGAACTTTAACTCGTCGTGTCAAGTCTCCGCCAGCCCGTGCAATATCGAGAACGGAATCGTTAATAGCTTGTGTATTGTTTCTTAATGATTTAAATAACATAAAACCAAAAATAATAATGGCAATAAGTCCAAGTATTGAAATGAAGAAGAAAGAAGTAATAGATAGAGTAACTTGCTTGTTAAGCTTATCTAGTTTCGCTTTATTTGCAGCATCCATAACTTCATTAATGGACTCGATATTTTTATCAATATACGCCTTCATCGATTCTCCAGCACCGTCCATCATCAGTTTACGAGCTTGTTCAAGTCCAAGTTCATCACGCATTGTCATAACCTTACTAGAATACTCAAGGTAATTTTTATAATATTGATTGATCGCCTGTATATGACCTAACTCTAGCTCTCTTTCTGTAAACTGCTTTTCTAAGGTCTCCATTTTTTTATCGATGGTATCAATTTTCATTTTATAAGAAGTAGCGAAGCTTCCGTTCCCGGTAATTAAATAGGCTTGTTCTAAATTGGTGAGCCTCGCAATTTCATAAGCAAGTTGGTTAACCGTTAATTGTTCTTGAACGTTTTTCTCAGTAAAATCCTTCATTTGTCTTTGCAGATTTTCAATATTGATATACGAAAATAAACCCATTGTGCCATTTATAATAATGAGAAGAGAAAATATAATAAGCACTTTGCCTCGAATTAAATGGTAATAACGTTGTCGTTTTTCTTTGATAGGAGGGATATTATGCCTACCATCTTCTAAATCATATTTTTTCTTTTTAGAAAAAATATTTTTAAAGAAAGATAGTCGTTTCTTTACGAATTTACTGTGTTTATGAGAGTCTTTGATCGTCATCACCTTCCAACTTTTGAATAGTTGATTTAAATTTTACCTTATTTTTATAGGTATTTCTATCCTTTTTCTAATAATTTTAATTTTTCAGATAAATTATAGATATATTTTTCTGTGAGGAAAGTCCAGTTATCTTAAAAGATTGCGCTACTAGTTATAGTGGAGAAACGATATTATTGTGACTAAGAAGGTATTTTTTGATAAACTAGCGGAAAGCAGATGATTAAAAAGGGGATTTAAGTATGAAAAAGAGCTTTTATTTGTATGTATTAACATTCAGAGGTGGAGATTGGTCAGATCCGAGGGTGCGGTTTGCAGAGGAAGTGTTCAATGAGCATAATTTTCCGAAGCAGAGCATGGACTTTGATGAGCTTTCTTCATATATTGAATCTTACGCCACAGATAACTTAAAAATAGAAGTATTTGATGAGTTGTGGTCATTATACGTAGATCTCGCGTGATATAAGTGGAAACAATAAAATTTATTTCAAGTTGCTAGACGTCTAGCATTGCGAAAATATGAGAAACACAGTATTATTTATAGTGATAACTGACAGAAAAGAGGGATTGCAGTATGAGTATTCATATTAATGCAAAAAAAGGCGAAATCGCTGACACAATTTTACTTCCAGGAGATCCATTACGAGCAAAGTACATTGCTGAGACATTTTTAGAAGATGTTACTTGCTATAACGAAGTTCGTAACATGTTTGGTTATACAGGTACGTATAAAGGTAAACGTATTTCTGTTCAGGGAACGGGTATGGGTGTGCCATCAATCTCGATTTACGCTACAGAATTAATGCAAGAATATGATGTTCAAAAATTAATCCGCGTAGGTACTTGTGGTGCAATTCAAAAAGATGTAAAAGTTCGTGACGTTATTTTAGCGCAAGCTGCAACATCTGATACACGTATGAACCAAATCATTTGGGGTGGCGCTATCGACTTCGCACCGATCTCTGACTTTGATTTATTATTAAAAGCATACAATGCAGGTAAAGATGCTGGTTTAAACTTACAAGTGGGTAATATCTTTACAGCGGATTTATTCTATTCTGATGAGCACCAAAACGAAAAATTAGCTCAATACGGCGTACTTGCTGTAGAAATGGAATCAGCAGCACTTTACACTTTAGCTGCAAAATATGGCCGTAAAGCACTTTCTATCTTAACAGTAAGTGACCACATTCTAACTGGTGAAGTAACATCAGCAGAAGAACGCCAAACTACATTCAACGACATGATCGTTGTTGCACTTGAAGCGGCTATTCAAGAATAGTCTTATCAACGGTTTGAAGTTTGGAATAAATTTCAAAGGGACTAAAAGGGACTACACTAAAAATTAAAAAGATTTTTAATCCTCAATGGGTGACTCAATAAATGAGAGCCTGTTGAGGATTTTTTGATTATAAAGAGTTGAAAAGCTCAACACAATTTCCTTAATAACTAAGGAAAAAGCTAAACTCAAATTTCGTAAAGTGGAGATTAAAATATCCATTTTACTACCTAAAATAAAACAGTGAAAAGGAAGATTTAAATGGGAATTATCATTAAGCATCACTCAAAGAAGGATCAGGATTATTATAATTCTACAACTTCGGAGAGTGAAAAGGATAACCGAAGTAATGCAATTAAATTTTATGAAATCGGTGCTTTTGAGTTTGAAGATTTGCCAATGGTTGAAGCAACTATCGGTAGAATATTTGGAGAATTTAAGAAAAAATCCATTCTCTATTTCCTCCTTCTTTACTTGTAATTGTAAATGAAGTAGTAAGTGATAGCATCAATGTATTTTTAATAGTAGTAGGATTTGTGCAACTTTATCGTTTGACCGTTACTCATAGCGAGACGATTAGGTCTAAACGATTTTAAGTTTGAGCTAGATTACAACAACAATAGCAAGCTTACAGAGCCATTTAACGAGACTGTAAGATTTGGCTTGGGCTTTTTTCAATGGACTTTAGGAAGCTTACCTATGTCACAAAAAAGTAAAAATCCAACAATCACTATTTACAATCTTTTCACCGAATTAAATAACATATGTTAGATCTGTCATTTATCACTCAATCCTGTTAAATAAAAGAAACATTGATATTACCCCTATCTCAAATATTGGGTTTATGATAACATATATCTGAATCTGGTAACTTTGGAAAATATGAAATATGAAAGGAAGTGTAATAATCAGATATGAAAAAGATATTGAAACCATTGGTTAGTGTTATTGTCATTGGTGCCCTCTCTCTATCTATAAATATAGATAAAAATGTATTAGCTAATGATATTGCAAATACTTGTAAGTATGATTCGGCATCGAAAAAAAACCCTGATTATTCTACAATGAACTGTTTGTTAACCGAAACAGCACTGAATTATGATGTTCCTCCTGAAATTGTGAAGGCAATAGCGGAAGGTGAAAGTGGAAATTGGCGTCATTTCGATATGAATGGTGAAGCGATTGTGACAGCTGATAACGGGATTGGCATTATGCAAATTACAAATCAATCCGGCTACAATCAAGATAGACTAAAAAGCGATATTGTCTATAATATTCAAGCTGGTGTAGAGACTCTAGATAATATGTTTAAGCGGAAGGATTTACCTAGCATCAACGGTGGGGAGAGAGATGTACTGGAACATTGGTACTTCGCTATCATGGCTTATAACGGTACTAAGCCAGTAAATAGTCCAATTGTCCAAGCAACTGGTGAAAGAAATGCAAATGCCTATCAAGAAAGAATTCTGCAAATTATTGATAAAATGGAATTAATACACTTAACAGAACTTCCTTTTTTACGCGAACATTTTCAATATGACTCTAACAGCAGGGGAAATATTAAATTTTCAGCGATGAACTATCCTTTTGATTTACCATTAACAAAATCAAAGTATTTTTTTGAAACAAATCAAAAAGTTAGTGCAACAACTACTAATGTAAAATTTAGGACAAGACCTTCTATGGATAGTCCTTTTAGTACTTTACGTGAAGGCGAAATTGTTACCATTACGGGTCCTTTTGAATATGAAAAAGTATCAACGAAGAAAAACCATTTTGTTTGGTATCCTGTGAAAAGAAGTGACGGGACAGAGGGGTATGTAGCATCAAGTTATTTAAACTACTCAGCTTCAACGCCAACACCTCCGGTAACACCGCCAACAACGGGTAACGTTGATGTATCAAAGTTTGCTGATTACAATGCAAACCAATACTGGGCTGAGGATTTTAAGTGGGCAGTCAACATCGGTATCATCAGTGGAGACCCAAACGTGAAAAACCCATCAACAGGTAAGTACGAAAACTTACTTAAACCGTACAATAACTTAACGGAAAACCAAATGTTATCTATCCTATTTCGTTACTTCAAACCATCAGAACTAGCTTCAACGATAGCTAATACTTCATGGTATGGAGACGTAAACTACCAACTGGCTACAAAATACTCTCTACCAGTTCTAGGTGCAAACACAGCATCCAAACAAGCCATTGCAGGGAAGGATATCACACGGGGTAACTTCGCTCGTATCTTAGCTTCAATGCATTATGGTAAGACTGTATCTCAGTCAGAAGCTATTAAATTCCTTCGTGATAATGGTTTAACAACTACTAAAACAAATGAAGACTTTAAACCAAATGGTTCTCTAGCAAGAGCGCACACAGTGGCATTCTTCCACCGTTACGAACAAAAATTCAATAACTAAATTGCTACTTACAAGTGAAAAGGTGACTATAAAAGTCATCTTTTCTTTTTTATGTTTAATAAATCCTTTCTTGACACTCCTCGAACCTTTCATAACTAAATTCATTGACCCAGATTGCTTGATGGGAGCTACAAAGTTTTGTGTTAAGCTACTGGAGTGATTGAGAAAGCATAACAAAAGGACTTGCGTGATATAATTATAATCATAAACTCAAGTCCTGTTCTTCTGGAATTAATGCGCACGTTAGTTGAATATTACTTGTATTTAATTAATTATAATGCCTCTAAGCGCAGAGAATAAAATGTATAACGAAGTGCATATAAGGAAGATAACCCATAATAAACTCCTAGTTCTTTTATATTCTCGTAACCCCATTATAAGTAACGTTATACTCAGAAGTATGAGCATCAATGGTAGTAAGTTGTAGTTTTCCGCAACTTTGCTGTAAATACCAATTAACATAACAAGGATTGCAAAAAATATTTGAAATAACATTAAAACATCAAACTTTTTTTCTTTCATTTATTTATGCCTCCCAATGATAATCTGTCACTTTCAAAAGATACCTTTTATAAACTAATCTGTTTCACTAGTTGAATAACGGAATATTTTACAAATATTGGTGATAAATGAATGGTATGACTGACAGAAATGCTTCGCTGTTACGAAACAACGAGTCGAGCAGGCTAAAGTAGCTTAGAAACCTATTCAACAATAAAGCACAGCGATTCATGGAGAAATTCCTATACAATACTCCAATTAAATAATTATCCAAATAGTAGCGGTATCTAAGGGTAAATGTATTATGCATACACTCGCAGCACTCTTAAAGCTTCCGACCCAGCAGCATAGAAGTTTATAACTTGTTGTGGGAAAAATAAAGGTAGATGCTGATTAATTTTTTCTTCATATATAAATCCTGCATTTAATTCTTTTAATCTTTTAAGTTCTAAACAAGCAAATAATAATTTATGTGAATTAGAAAATGATTTGGCTTTGCAAGCTGAAAAGAAAAAGGAATACATGAATGAGTACCAAGTGATGCTATTTGATTTCATGCAATCACTACCATTAGCAGATAGCTTAAAAGATAAATTGTACAAGGTTGTATTAGCTACTCAGATTCAAAGTGCACCTGAGTTTGTAAAAGCTAAAAACGTTCTATTCAAAATAGCAATGGATATTAAAGAAGGTGTACTTACAGTTACAAGTACATTAAGAGCCATATTTGTAGGATCTTACAGTAAGGCTGTAGAGCGTTCTAACTTGAAGCCTAATAAATCAATATCTGTAGAAAAAACTCCATCAAAAGAACGCCCAGTACCTTTTTACAATTGGTTAGAGGATAGGGATATTGTTAAACAATATTAATTCCTGCACTTGCATTGCCGATAATATCGTCAATTTCAATAAAACCTGTTGTCGACGAAATATAAAATATCATTAATAAACGATCACCTACAGTTACCGGAATCAGTGGGATACTAGCTGAAGCAAAAGTTATTTATCCATTTGGAAAAGGACCTATTATAGGTGGAGTTAAATCAACGCTGGCACTTGTGCCAGTAAAAATATTACTACCTTCAGGTGCAAGGAAAATTTGAGCTCGAATTGTTGCAGAATCATTAAAAAGAAACCCACCTGATGGGGAAAATGTTGCTGAAATTGCTGTGATTTTACCATCACGTGGTACCGCGAAGGCTTCAGTTAAAAAGTTAGTTAAATTAATTGTATTACTTATAATAGGTACAAAGTTAATAGCGGTACCGAATCCTAACAAGCTGGCCTCTATACTTCCCAAAAAATCCCGAACGATAGTGTAATTCCAGATGAAAATGGAATTATTGAGCCATCAGCAGGAATGGAAGGATTTATACAGTTTACATCATTAGCCGTAAATGTCCCGAACCTATCGCATTTAAATATTGATGATTCATTATTACACCTACAATTATTCATATGATGGTTATCTCCTTTTTGTCTTTATCCTATGTAGTTAAGAGTAGGGGAACAAAGGCTATCAACCACGCTTACTGGTATTAAATCTAAACAGGGTAATCGAAATAATAACTGCTAATGAGAGTGATAGCCTTCCACAATCAATAGGTAGTAGACCATATAATTTGGAGAACTGGATAGAACGGTAGATGTGAGAAATAGTTATCCAAACGAATGTGGCATAAGGTATTATAAAGCTGTAGACGTAGTTTAGTTGGACAAATGGTTTAGAGAATAGAAATATAAAAGTGGGGGAATTTATGAGAAAAGGAAAGCAACCACTAGTTATTGCTATAGCTGCGGTTTCTGGTGGAGGAAAAACGACTATATCGACTCACCTAAACGAAAGATTACAAAATTCTAAAATCCTATTTTTTGATGAATATGATTTTGATGGTCCTGATGACATTATAGATTGGATTGACAACGGAGCTAATTATGATGAGTGGAACTTGGCTCCTCTCATTAGAGATATAGAAGCGTTACTAAATGAACCTTTAGATTACATAGTGCTGGACTTTCCGTTTGCCTATAAACACTTTGAAACGAGTAAATTCATAGATTTTGCTGTGTTTATTGATACTCCTTTGGATATTGCAATGGCACGTCGAGTATCTAGAGATTTTAAGAATAATTCTGTAGAAAATATTTTAATGGATATAGAGAGTTATATTTCACAAGGAAGGCGCGGCTATCTAGAAATGTTAGAAAAAATAAAACCAAATTCTGACCTCATGGTCGATGGAACTTTACCTGTATCCGAAATTGTAAATATTATTTCTCAATATATAGAACATATTTATTAACAGTTATATTTTCTCCTTAGAAAGATTTTACTTAAGATAACTATGGTGCATAGTTAAATAATCCAAAAAGACCACTCCGTGAAGGATGGTCTTCATTGTTATCTATAAAAGAAAAGGGGCGACTTTGGCGATCAAAAAGCGACCAACATCATAAATTTGAATAACTTTATAAAAAGTTAAATACATTAATATGCAATTAATAAAGAGTAAAACGTTGTTAAATCAATGCTATTGAAGTATCTTGTTGTTCTAAAAAGTACACGTAATTCAACGACATGATCGTTGTAGCTTTAGAAGCAGCAATTCAAGAATAGTTGATTTATCAACGTTTATAGCGAGTCTATAACATTAAGAATAAGAGCAACCGAGCAAAAATCGACCATTTTATAAAATGTAGTCAAAGCAGTCGGTTGCTTTTTCTGTATCTTTCATGGTTAAGAGACTGTAGGTATTAATTGTTTCTTGAATGTTAACATGTCCAAGTTGTTCTTGGATGATTCTAAAATTAACATTTTTACTAACCATAAAGATGCGTAGCTATGCCTTAGATCATGGAATGTTAGATTAGGTAGATTGTGTCTTTCTAAAATTACTATCTGGATGTGAGGGGAAGACGTTCGTTTTTTTAAACAATAGATTAATTGGAGCGCCCTCATCATCCTTCATTGGTGTCATAGCTTCACCTGATGCAAGTTGTAACTTCTTATGATCCTTTGCTTTATTTCACTCATTAACTCAACTGGTACATGGACAATACCAGATGTTGTAAAAAATATGACTTTGTTATAAAAAAATAGTTAGTTTCAATTACGCCTTCCATATAGTCTGTGGAGGGCTTTTATTATGCAGAAAAGGAAGGTGTCAAATGAAAACAAGACACATTAGCTCATTTTAAAAGTGAGTACCTGTTCTTTTTTATTTCCAAAAACTTCCTTATAAAGGGTGTGGAATGATGAAAGAACAACTGATTAAAGCAATGCAGCGTAACCAATTTTTAAATAGTTTTACGAGGCAAGCCAAGTGCACATTTACTATCAATAATGTTTTGGCAGTTGTTCCAATCATTCAAAAGGAGCGCTCCGTTGTATGTTGAATATTGAACAGCGTCAATTATTTCATAAGTTTGTGATTTTAGATATGGCAGTTCAATCATTACAGCGTGATTTCAAAGTGATAGAAAATCTTAAAATGAGTAAGGTCTACTTGCCATCCTTGAAAAGCTTCTAAAGGACATAACACAAGAATATTACAACTCAAAGAGGCTGTTAGCCAAAGATAAAATTAGTTAGTAAAATGGGAAAAGATAGACGAATACTTTAGAGATGTACATGTAGCGACAGTAGGGAATGATGTGGTTCTACGATATGCTAATATGTCATTAAAAACTCAGGTTGAAAATTTATTAATTAGTCATCAAAATAAAGACCAGGAGCTCATAAATAGCTGAGTACCTGTTTTTTTTGTCTTAGTATTCTCTTACTTCAAATGAAGCAATTTTATCATGTACGATATATTCCGTTACCTTTTTGTAAGGTGAAATTGTTTTAGAAAATTTAAATGTCGATGTGCCTTGAGCACTATCAAACCATTTCAAATAGTCATTTAATACTTTATTAGTAACGTCATACTCTTTTGTTATACCGTTTACTAATGTGATGCTTAAAATTGCATTTGAAGATTCATTGCTTGGTTTCTTAACAATTACTGTACTAGTGGCTGTAATTTCAGTGCCTTCAATTTTGGCTGTAATTATTACTTCACCTTCACCAACTGCATTTACATTTCCATCTTGATCTACAGTGGCAATACTTTCATCATTAGAAGACCATATTACTTTTGCAGTATCTGGAGTAACTGTTGCTTTTAACTTATCTTGACTACCTTCTAGAAGTTCTAATACATTTCTATCTAAAATGATCGATTTAGATTCTGTACCTTCGAGTTTTTTAACAGTAACTATACAATGTTTCAACATAGTTACTTGAAGAGGATGCTTTACCAAACTCTGATTCATTCGAAGTCATTTTAGGTATTAAATTTTCTGAATAGCCATCTTCAGCATGTGCATTTTCAACGTTATAGCTAATTAGTACTAGTAGTATTAATGCTAGATAAATAAAACCATTTTTAAATATATTACTCACTTATGTATTCTCCTTTAAAGTTAGTAAAGGTAATTTCTCTAAATAACCTTTAAAGACAACTTTGACCAAAACGAGACTTATTTACCATAATAAAAATCGTTTATTTTTAATAATAAAAAGCCACTCATTTGAGTGGTTTAATTTTTTATTTATTCAAATGCCATAGTCCAATTTCCATGGGCTATTATATCAAAGAAATAAATTGATGTATCTTCTACTTTTTGAACTTTAGAGCCACTGTAAGCACCAATTTCATTTACTAATAAAGCACTATCATTTGCTTTAACTGCAAAATTGCTAGAGCCATCATGTGTAAAAGAAACTTTCTTTGCTCCTTTTGATATGTTCATAAACACAACACTATCACCCATACCAGAAACTTTACCTTCTGGTGATACATCTTTCGGGATGTCTTGTGACATGTTGATTGTCCACTCCACTTGCGGTTACCTCATATAAATATTCACCAGCTGGTATAGCATATATTTTTTTCCTGAATAGTTACCTATCTCATTTACTACTAACTTTAAAGTATTAGCATTTGAGTCTAATAACTTTACAGCGAAGTTTCGTGAACCTTGATGTGTAGCATCGATAATTACAAAACCAGCATCTAACTTGACTTTTTTAGTAACAGAATCACCTGATCCTGACAATTTTAAAGATTCTAATTTGGCAAGTCTTTCAGCTTCAGCTTTTTCTTCTGGTGTTTCCTCCTTAGGTTTTGCAGTTGTTTCTACTTTTTCTTTGTCTTTAGTGTCTTTAGATGATTCGGTGTCGTTTATAGGTACCACTATAAAAACAACAACTGAAATACCAAGAACAAGACCACCTTTCACGAATACGACTGTAGTCATAACGAACGACCTTCGTGTTCTACAAAAATCGCTTTAATTCCTTTTTTTAGATCGGCGTCTGAATCCGGTAAATCTATTTTCTTTGCGATGTCATAGAATGTACTTCTTGGAATGTCCGCTAACGCCACAAGTGCCTTTACTAAAGATTTATGCCTTAATTCACAAATGATTTTTACTTTGTCTTTTTTCGTAGTGATTTTTCCAGATTGTATGTCCAATAAAAAATCGACACGTACATATACCTCCATCCTGTAAGCATGTATACACGGTGGGGTGGAAAGAAATTGTTCAGCAGAAGATTGAAAACAATTGTTCAAACAGAAAAAACAACCAAAGATTGGCTGTTTTCTCGGCGTTTAAACAAAAAGATTCCATATGTATTTAATTCCATCCCATATAGCTAAAGCTATGATTACTGCTAGAATTCCTTTAAAAATATCTTTCATGTAAGCACCTCCATTGAATTGGCTATTTATGTATTTACGGAAGAGAGTTATAAAAGTTTCATTTTTTTAGATACAAGCGATATTGAAATCATTACCTGAACAATATAAGTAAGGTGCTATGTAAACGCAATGCATTAATTGATGAAGCAGTCAAGCGGTTAGCATGAGCCTAATTTATTAAGAGTATATTAATGTTGGATAGAAAAGGGGATGGGGATTATTGGATTATTAAACATTATTACGACCGCTTTCGGGATTAGCATGATAACATTGTTTGTTTTTCTCTGGTCAACTGATGAGGACAAATGGAGTTTAAAAGGTATATCTTCTTACGCAGTTCCTCTAGCATGTGTCTATTTTGTTGTTTTTGTGCTTGTGTAAAAGATTGAAATTTCTTCAACACAATATAGTGAACTTCCTAACACTAGCGAAGTTCACTAAAAAATGTTGTAAATTGATATTGTGAAGTAATAACAAAAGTGCACGGAAATGGCTAAACGCTGGTTAACTAAACAATTAAAATCAGGTGATCTAGAACTTTAATGCTCAATTTTTATCTTTTAAAAATTCATTTTTAAAATATTAGAAAATAACTAGTATACACATCCATACATAGATTTAATCGCTACATATCCTAGCAATATAGAGAGCGCTCTCTAATACTAATAAAATGAAAAGAGGGAATTTTTTTGAGTCAATCAGAAAATCTAAATCAAATATCACCATGTCCAGTAGAATCAACTGAACTAGTACCATTAGGTAGTGAGATTACTCCACTAATCGCTACACCGGTTACAGCTCCAACTATTAAAATTCCAGTTGTACTTGCAGAACCAACACTTCAAATAGTTGTGGAATCAGATATTACGCTGAATCCTGCTGCAACTGAAATTAAAAGAGTGAAAAAAAATGTATTCCTAAATCAAGTTAAATTAGTGCCTGTTAGATTTGCACGTATTGATAACACTGACTTTTTTAGGGTAACAAGAGCTAAATTATTTGTAGCAGGACATATTCGTAAAAATATTGAATATGCTTCAGCAGCATGTAATGGAGCGCTACAAGATAGAATTGCCGATGTTCCGTTTTCTGGTTTTACAGAACTATTTTTCCCACAAACAACTGGAGGCCCTACTCCAATCTTGGGAATTTCTGAGTTTGCCGAAGCGAACTTCCTGAATGAAAGAACTCAAATGGATGCTAGATTAGATAAGGCTTTCTTCCAAAATCTCGTGAAATACAATGAACAACCATTTGGCGAGTTAGTCGCTGCAAACTTCTTTGAACTTGATTTTTCACCAGTTATGGCATCACCAGAAGGTACTTTTAGCACATTGCGTGAAAAAATTGTTCTGGATCTTACAGTAAAAGTACTGCAAGTTCAACAAGTCCGCCTTGGAGCTGGTAGTACTGTAGTTACTCCTGTTCTGTTCGGACTTACTCCTCCTACTAGTCCTTGATAATCGCTAGTTTTTAGAGGTACAGAACAAAAAAGTAGTTCACGGCAACAAAATGTAATCGAAAATAACCTTATATTATTAAATGAGCACTACTAAAAATTAAATATTTGAGTTGGCAGTTGAAAGTTCAGTTGAATCTGAATTTCAACTGCCTTTTTGCAATTTAACAAACAAGATTGAAGGCTAGTGGGTTGCAAAAGTGCATTTTTCAACAGTTCCCGAAAAAGATATCGAACAAATTAAATCGATAGAACGCACAATAATAAGATTTATCATCATTATTAGAACAATCGATTTAAAAGCCTATATAGCTTGATTTGTAGTTGGTGATAGATGTTGAGATTAGGCATGAATGACAATACTTGTTGCATTTGTGTTTCGAATAGCCCTGTTAAATTAAAAATAGGATGTCAATTCGCAATCCATGTCAATTACGATACTGTAGGAAATATCGAGTCTAGAACTAACCCAAGCCTTAAAAATACTCTCTGTTTTCTTTTTAAGTTCTTTAGTGCTCAACTTCTCATCAATACCTAATTCTTCTATATTAAACGTTTCTTGTATTCTATCTGTATATTTAGTATCAACCGCAAAAGTAACAGTTTTTTTTCATAAGAGTATCCTTCAATTCATTAAGAACAGAAAGTGAGTGGTTGAGGAAAGGTAATGTGCAATTTTAATGAACGGAAAAAAGTCTACTGTAGTGAAGTTAAACCAAGAGTAAAGGCATCATTTACATCGTTGCTTCGGCATTATTTGAGGAGTTATACGGAGATTGAGGAATCCATACAAAGGGACTTGCAGATTTAAAATTCAATCTCAAACGCAAGCCCTAAGTTTTCATTTGTTTAAGAAAGTGTTTAATTCATAGAATTTCGTACTTTTTCAGGAATCATCACTACCTCAGTTTGTAAATCTACAGGTTTAAAGGTTTTATCAATACATTCATCCCAGTATTCAATATGTTTTTTATCAATCCAATGTTCTGAATCATCGACATCGATTCCGCCTGTCCCTTGAACAACATACCAATACAAATATTCTTCTCCATTTAACATTTCTCGAAAAATCGTTTCAACGTACATTTTCTCGCCTTCAAGAGTAACTAGAACATCTTCCATATTTTCATTCAAGAAAGCTAACCACTCATTTACTTTTTCCGTTTTACCTTGTTTCACTCGATATTCATTGTACTTTGTTCCTTTATATCTATCTATTATCCATATTAATACCACTACATTTTAGCATAATATATATTATTTTCATATTCTTCTGAATTTTATTTAGTTAACCGGGGAAGAACGGACTTAACGGTGACTTTGTGATGAGGTGAATATATGTAAGACAAGATTGATAGGGGATATTCTGAATCTTTATTTCTAATTTTAATGGATTAAATACGATAGCTTCAAGAAATCTAATGAAATTGATGCAGGATATGGAAGAAACCTTTTTACAAAGATGATATGCGATGATACTATATATAAGGCGATGATTTCAAGGATAGAGAATTTTTTCCTAGAACTATTGAATATTCTCTTTTGATATTTCGTCAATTAAAGAACGACAGAAGGTATAGTAAATATCGTGACAAATCTAATGTATGTATTTTGTTTAATAGTTTGGGGTCTTAATTTTATTGCGGTGAAAATTCAAGGAACGCCAGTGAGCTTAGAATTATCCTTGACTTATCGACTAGTTATTACTGCATTTTTATTTATTGCACTAGTGTTATTTCTTAAACCAAAAGGGAAGCCATCACGTAAAGATATACCTTTTATCATAGTATTTGGTATATGTAATTTTGCATTAAGTTATTTATGCTTATACTACGCAACAATATTGAGCTCAGCAGCAATTGTAACATTAATCTTTTCATTAAAAGTGATATTGACTCCGCTAGCTCTTCGGATTTTCTTAAAAGAACAACTACATCCTCGTGTTTTGTTTGGAGGAGTGTTAGGAGTGGTGGGTGTTTGTGTCCTCATTTATCCTTCTTTAAGTAGTTTTTCTAGCTTAGATGTTTTAAAAGGTATTTTGATTGCTCTTTTAGGTACAGTACTTACAGCTATTGGTGATGTAAGTTCTGCGAGGAATGCCAGAGGAAAGATTGACCCTATTTATTCGAACGCTATTGGTTTTACCGTAGGAAGTATTTTAATGTCAGTCATTGTATTGTTCCAGGGGCAAAAGATCATAATCCCTACATCAATAACATACATATCAGCTTTATTGTATTTAACATTGATTGCATCTTTCCTAGCATGGCTATTTTATTTAAAGCTTGTTGACAGAATAGGTGCTGCAAAAAGCGGGTACATGGTAGCTTTATTTCCGGTAATTGGAGGTATAGCCTCTGTTCTAATTGGTGAATCACCTCTTTCGATTTATTTAATCTTAGGATGTCTGTCTAGCTGTATAGGTGCAGCTATAGCTTTAGGATTTAAAATTCCGCGTAGAATTAAGCAAAATTAAATTCTAGTTTTTGCGACAGCGTCTAAGGAAGTATGATTATAGTAGTCCACCCAGAAATGGGTGGATTTTTGTAATTGTTATTTCTTTTTCTACTAAGCGACTCCTTTGGAACTATCTGAATCGAGCTATTTTAAATGTGAAAGGTAAATGAAAGGAGGATTCTATTTTGAAAAAGACATTTAGTTTATTCATCGTTCTTCTTGTATTCTGCAGTTTGTTGGTTATGTGTAAAAGTGAAGTTAAAGCTACTTTTGTTGGGGTAATTGAGGAGATGGTAAACGATCAGAAAGCCGTAGTTTATGTAACTGAATCAGAAAATAATGCGGTTTACGGAATTGTTTATGTAAATCTTGCAAAGAATCTCGACGAAACATTTAAAGTTGGTGATAAAGTAAAAGTCGGTTATAACGGAAAAGTACAAGGTACGGCACCAATGGCTGTTACTACACTTACTGTTGAATTAGTTGAGTAATATAATAATGTTACAATGTCACATTGCATTGAAAAATTTGATCATTACTCTACTTTTCTCGTAAGGCTATTGAAAGAGAAAATTATGAGGTCTGATTTTATTATCTGTCAACATATAAACTAAAATAATTGTAATTGGAGGAGCAAAAATGTCTGAAGATTTAACAGTAAAAATGAATGAAGGAAAACTGAACATTCGGGTTGCAGCATGGATTGTTCACGACGACAACCTATTAGTAAGTCAATTTCCTGACGGGTCAATTTCTTTGCCAGGAGGAAGAGTACAGTTAAGAGAAACGAGTATTGAGGCAATCGAGCGTGAAATATTGGAAGAAACTGGAGTGCGACTAGGTACCCCAAAATTATTTGCGGTAATCGAAAATTTCTTCCACGATAAGGACTATTTTCACGAGATTTTATTTATTTACCGTGGTCAAATTCCAATTCAGCCAAAATACAATGGACAGGACTCCATTAGTCAAAAAATTAGTTGGCTCCCTTTGACAAAAGTGAATGAGTTGAAACCGGATATTCTCGGTAATTTATCCCAAATTGTAGAGATAGAGAAACTATATCATTTCACAAATATTGAAGCAAGATAACCCAACATTACTCTTATAAAGAAGAGGTACCTCACTACCTGAACACAAAATAAAAGGACTAGTATGGGTTTTTACACACAAGCCCTAGTGCTGAACGGCTAATAATTTTGATTTTGATAGGCGATCATAAATTTTTATTTTTTAAATATAGTTGTATTTTCTATACGAATTGAATCAACTTCACCACAATTTACACAAAATGTATATAGTTTATTTGCCCCCTTAAATGAACCTTTACTTGGCTTTACTGGGATATAGTCTGTAGCATCTGTAAATTGGGTACTTCCACATCTCTTACATTGTTTATTCGTCATATATTTCGCTTCTCAATCGAACTTTATCTACAGTTAAATTGTAACATAGATAGAGCGGTGTAATGGGATTAAATGGAAAAAATGCAAGCGTTTGATTTTTACCAAAAACGATTACTTATGCTAGTTGATTTAAGCTGCGCGCTATGGATTTCTCAGAATTAGATGGAATATCGAAAATAGGAGGGTATGATGATTGTTCTTTTATAAGTAGGTTGAAGAGGGCGCGTTTTTGGGGAGTATATAGGCATTTGCGTAGACTGTTAATCTTTAATAGCATAACCTATATCGATATCGAAAGGAGGAGAAAATATGCAATACGATTACAGACATGATGGTTATGGGGGACAATATGGTGGCAGACATCCATATTACCCGGTTTCACCAACTCATTTATATCCGAGCCAACACTATCCATCCCATCATTTCTACCCAATGCATTACTACCCAACTCATCATCGCCATCCGCACCACCATCATCAACACCACTATCATCCCCAACACCACTATCATCCCCAATACCCACAGCAGCCCTATCCGAACCCACGCTATTACTAAACGACAAGATCTTTATAGGGGTGATCGTTTTTATTGTTTAGGTTTATATTGAACGGATCATTGGAGGAAAGTGATCCGCTTAATAAAGGTATAGGGATAACTTAGTATTGAAAAATAAATTTAGTTAGTGCTGACAATACTTATAAATAAAATGTAAAGAAAAATTGTTGGTATTGAAATTTTTTGATGATTGCTGGGGAAGTGTGGACAAATTGGATCATTAAGCAAAGTTTACTTAAGTTAAAAAGGTCACTCTGTGAAAGTGACCTTGAATGAAGAGGTGTAAGGTATACACGTTTAATTATTTTAATAGCTCAAAATAATTATTAAAAGATTAATACATGAATGTAGCGCCGACAATAATTAAAAGAATGAACAGAACAACAATTAGAACAAATGTTGAACCGTTATTGCCACCTCCATAGCTATAACCTCCGTAGCAACAATTGTTGTTATAATTGCCACTGAACCATCCCATGAAGCATTCCTCCTTTCTACATCTATAATATGTATCGATATAGAAAGCGAGTGAGGTATTTATCCAACAAAAAGTACCTTAAAATTATAATTTTGGAAATAAATTATTCCGTAATTTACTTTGAATAAAAGGGCCACTGTATAGAAGTGACCCATAGTAACAAGGCGGTGTAAGCTAAAAAATTAGCTTATACTATTATTATGATGAAATAACTCTTTTGTATAGTGGATTGCCTTAGGAATTAATTAATAAATAGTAATGTAAAAAAATCCACAATGCAAGCAGGGATTCTATAAGACCAAGATAGCTTAATTGGCCATCTTGGTCTATTTTGTGTGACGATAGTGGAAGTATTACATAACAAATTAAAACAACTTCAATGGTAGTTCTAATTAAAAGTATAAAAAGCTTCACTAAGCGCAATATAAAAAAGTATTATAGATGTTTTGTTAAATCAAATATAGCGTTTAGTGAGGTGAAAGAAAAATGGATATTATCCTAGCGTTGTTACCAGCTCTATTTTGGGGAAGTATTGTATTATTTAACGTCAAGCTCGGTGGTGGACCGTATAGTCAAGTACTTGGAACAACATTTGGTGCACTTATATTCTCTATAGGTATTTACTTTTTTGTAAAGCCCGAGTTATCTCCTATAGTGTTTGGAGTCGGAATTGTATCAGGTCTTTTTTGGGCATTAGGTCAAGTAAACCAATTAAAAAGTATTGATTTAATTGGGGTTTCAAAAACAATGCCCATTTCAACAGGGATGCAATTGGTATCAACGACTTTATTTGGCGTGATCGTGTTTCATGAATGGTCGACAACAATGTCGGTTATATTAGGTATTCTAGCGCTTATTAGTATCATCATTGGTATTGTTCTCACATCACTTCCTAATCCAGAAGAGAAACAAGAAGAACACGGAAGCAACTTGAAAAAAGGGATTTTAATTTTACTTGTTTCAACTTTTGGTTATTTAGTATATGTGGTAATAGTACGCTTATTTGATGTAAGTGGATGGTCTGCTTTATTGCCACAAGCAATCGGGATGGTAATAGGTGGTGTTTTATTAACATTTAAGCATAAACCATTTAATAAATATGCGATTCGTAATATTATTCCTGGTTTAATATGGGCTGCCGGAAATATGTTTTTATTTATATCACAGCCACGTGTAGGAGTTGCAACAAGTTTTTCTCTTTCTCAAATGGGGATTGTCATCGCAACTTTAGGTGGAATTTTTATATTAGGTGAGAAAAAATCAAAACGTCAACTTATAGCAATTATTATCGGGATTGTATTTATTGTCGCTGCTGGTATTATGTTAGGAATTGCGAAAAGATAAAAGGAGGATCTTGTATGTATCCAGATTTAGAAGGAAAAGTTATTGTCATTACAGGCGCTGCGACGGGACTAGGAAAAGCAATGGGCATTCGCTTTGGAGAGGAAAAAGCGAAAGTAGTTATTAATTATCGTTCCAATGAAGCGGAAGTAAATGCTGTTGTGGAAGAAGTTAAAAAAGCAGGTGGCGAGGCCATTGCTGTACAAGGAGATGTGACTGTTGAAGCGGACGTCATTAATCTCGTTCAGACTGCTGTAAAAGAATTTGGAACACTCGATGTGATGATAAATAATGCAGGTATAGAAAACCCAGTCGCTTCTCATGAAATGCCATTAAGCGATTGGAATAGAGTCATTAATACAAATTTAACGGGCGCGTTTTTAGGAAGTCGTGAAGCGATTAAATATTACGTTGAAAATGATATTAAAGGAACGGTTATCAATATGTCCAGTGTTCATGAGAAAATTCCTTGGCCGCTGTTTGTGCATTATGCTGCTAGTAAAGGGGGCATTAAGTTAATGACAGAAACATTAGCCTTAGAATATGCGCCAAAGGGAATTCGTGTCAATAACATTGGACCAGGAGCAATCAATACACCTATAAATGCTGAGAAATTTGCTGATCCAGCCAAACGTGCTGATGTAGAAAGTATGGTTCCGATGGGTTATATCGGAAAGCCAGAAGAAATCGCTGCAGTCGCAGTATGGCTTGCTTCATCACAGGCTAGTTATGTAACGGGTATTACTCTATTTGCGGATGGTGGAATGACTTTATATCCTGAATTCCAGGCTGGTCGTGGATAACTAAAGGTGTGTAAAAAAGGTATCAAGGTTTCTTGATGCCTTTTTTGCCTTACATATGTTACAACAGAGGGTGTATCAAAAGGTAATTTTATACAAAAGGGAAATGATGTATGATTGTCTCAAGAAGGGATTATATTCAGGTGGGAGTGATAAGGTTTGAGTAATTCTTGGAATAGATTTATCTATAGGATAGGTTCTCCAATTTATGACAAGTTCTTTAATTCTGGTGTTTTTTTGAATGCTCGAAAACAAATATTTCAATCCATAGCATTTAATAATCAACAAAAAATCCTATTTGTAGGTGTAGGAACAGGCGCTGATTTAGAGTTAATTAATCATAATGATTTAAAAATAACGGCTATTGATTATTCACCGGAAATGCTCGGTAAAGCGAGGGCAAAGTTCGAACATTCTATAATTACATTTATAGAAATGGATGCTCAACATATGGAATTTGAAAATGAATCGTTTGACTATGTCGTAGCTAGTTTAATCCTATCGGTAGTACCTGACGCAACTAAATGTTTTCAAGAGATGACGAGGGTTTTAAAACAAGAAGGGAGAATAATAGTTTTTGACAAATTTGTTCCTAAAAACGAAAAACTGTCCTTGCCTAAGATTTTACTAAGACCCATTATTAGCCTATTAGGAACTGATATTGGTCGGAGCTTTGAAGAAATCTCGCCTGAAAATATAGTAGTGGAGGAAGATACGCCCATCATGCTCAATGGGATGTATAGGAAAATAATAATAAGAAAAATATATTGATATTTTTCATAAGTAGAATTAGGTAAAGCACTTAATAGTCTTGTTATTTAAGCCTATGTACGAATAACCTAAACCCTATAAATGAATTATCATATTCTAGTATTATTATCGATTGAAAAGAGGGTATGACAATGATGAATTCTTCCTGCAATTGTGATTGTAAAAATGTATTTCAATCGAATAAAGTATCTTCTTGTCCGATTTGTCAAAGTAGCTCTGTTAGGCTTCCTGCTCCAAGTAATTTTACGACAGGAGCAATATGGAGAAATCCATCTACAGAGACGATTGTTGTCTCTCTTTTAAATAAAACTGACGCACCCCAAACAGTAACAGTATCGGTATTAGATTGGCAAAATTGTGCCCAAGAAGAGATGCCAAAAGAAGCCTTCTTATGTGGAGAATCGCAACCTTCACCTTTTTATGACCCAGCAACGCCTCTTACTTTTACAATTCCTGCAAAAAAATTACTTGTAGTCCATGCAACTCCACCAAATGCTTGGCAACTAAGTGATCCATGTTATGAAGTGCTTGTTAAAACTCCAAGTGATCCAATCATTCCTGGTGATCCTGTAATTCCAGGTGATCCAATTCTTCCTAACGATCCTATTATCATGAATACATGGGGGATTAATATTGCAGGGGTGCCTCAAGAAGGAAATACGGTGTTCCATCGCCAGTTTCAACGAACTATTTTTATTTAGCTTCATTCAGCGGATGTCACGGAATCGGAAAGAGTGCACATAGGATGGTGGCCTAAAATTATTGCATCTATGCGATATCCGCTAACTGATCTACATAGTATTACTGGGCGAAAGCGTAGTGTAAACGTAGCGGCAGCATCAAAGGTCTTCCGAGTGACAGCTAAAATTACTTCATGAAGAAATCGATTTCTCACACCGACTACTTGTAAATTCGAAACACTCGTTCTATTCTAAAGAAGAATATCAAGTTAAGGTTTTGAGATTGAAGTGGGAGGAAAGAACATGAAAATAAACTTATCACAGAAGAATTTACAAACTTTGCCTATCATAGAGGAAGCACTAATAAATGAAATAAAAGAATTAAATCTTTTTGATAATGATTTAATAAAAATACCTGAAGAAATCTTTGAAATGACAAGTATGGAGGTATTGAACATCTCTGCCAATAAGATTTGCGAAATGCCTTCAAAAATAATGAACTTAACAGAGCTAAGAATGTTAGATGCAGGGCATAATGCTATAGACCGTATTCCTCCAGAAATCGGTCACCTTTTGAATATGGAAGATTATTTGTATTTTCATAACAATAAATTACAATCAATTCCACGTGAAATCGGCCATCTGACAAAAGTAAAATATTTAAATTTAAGTGATAATAGTTTAAAAAATTTGCCCGAGGAAATTGGAAATTTAACCAAACTAGTAGAGCTACGTGTAATGAATAATCAATTAACAGAGTTGCCAAATAGAATAAGTAGTTTAACTAATCTAAGAGAATTACACTTGAAAAATAATCAAATTACATCTCTTCCAGAGAAATTTGGAGAATTAGCTTTATTACGAGTTTTAGATTTAGAAGACAATCAATTAGAAGATATACCGCATTCATTAAATAAATGTCAAAAATTAAGACGATTAAATTTGAGACATAATCAATTTAAAACATTGCCTGAAGATATTGGTAACTTACAAAATCTATTAGAACTAGATTTAAGAAGTAATCAACTTTTAGAGTTACCGAAATCCTTAATGGATATTAAAGGTTTAGAACGTCTAGATTTAAGATGGAATCATCAATTGAGTGTCCCTAGTTGGATAGAGGTTTTGGAAGAAAGAGGATGTATTGTATATTTGTAGACTTTGAAAACCGAGCCTGGAAAACAGGTGGTTGTAGTCTAAACCTTCCAAATAGTACAAAATCAAGTGTTGTTTACGGTTTGTCTAGAAAGTGTGTAGAATAATGTAGTATTCTTGTCAGAGGACCAGTCACTCATTAATAAAATGAGTTCTGGTCTTTTTGTATTTAATATTTGAAATCGATTTGAAGAACAACTTTGTACTGAATAAAATGGCTCCATCGATGGATAGTTGAAAATATATATAGAAAACAGGGCATCCTGGTTAGAATTTAAAGTTGTAAGAGATTTAATAATAGTAAGTAAACTGGAAAATGAAATGGGATCCTCACTGAATTGTCTTATATGTACATAGGAAAAATTCCTAAGCGGTGCTAAGTATGATTCTTTTTATGATATCCCGGTAATAAAAGAACTTGAGGAAATGAAAAGTTCTAATCCAATTATCGTAGAATCGAAGTATTTTAATCGCCTATTAAAAAGCGTGAGACAAGGGTAGTAACATTCCAATGAAGAATATAAAAACGTAAAAAAGGACTTCCGTTATTGGTTCAATTCATACACGCAAGCCCTAGAACGGAGACATTACATGTTAATTGTCTGTAATCAAACACACATCATAGTGGTTCAAAACAGAATAGCTTTTATGCTACGCACCGCTCCATATTAATGTTCTTAATAAATAAACCAAGCCAATACCGGCAATAATCAAAAGAATGAATAGAACAATAGCAAAGGCAAAATTCGTCCCTGAGCCATAAGATGAATAACTCAATGCAGCTCCCTCCTTCCTGTAGAAAGAAAAGGTAGTATATATTAATAAACGATGTAACAATACGTTGCAGCCTTTATTTAAAGTGTGATTCAGGGCATTCATTTCCACTTAGTTTTTTTCTACCATGTTGATTGAATGTAGGATTTCCCACCTCATCTAGCTAATATAAGCAAGCGTCCCATCGTGTCTTCACGGGATCACTATGATACTTCCTTTTATAGGTATACTATGTTTTACATAGTAACGAACTCAGGGCAATTTACCTTTTTGTATATAGGAATTAATCCAGAATGATTGATAAAAGGGTTCAGCACTGCAAGTTAAGGATGAAGTTGCTCAATTGATTGGAATGAGAAAACATTACGTGATCCATTTATATTTTTACATGTGTAAATAAAAAAGTATTGTTCTACCTAAAATTCTGTACCAATTATCACCATTTTTGTATAGAATCTAAGATAACTTAATTGGAAATGGAGTGAAGAAGATGTTTCCTATTTTAGATACTGAACGATTAGTGTTAAGAGAACTTACTGAACATGACGCCCAAGAAGTATTAAACTGTTTTTCAAATCCTGATGTATTACGCCACTATGGGCAAAATCCTTTAACAAATATAGAGCAGGTTAAACAAATAATTAAAAATTTTTCAAAGAATTATGATGAAAAACGTGGAATTAAATGGGGAATTTCATTAAAAGGACAAAAAGGTATTATTGGTACTATCGGCTTTCAAGAGTGGTCTACTGAGCATAAAAGAGCTGAAATCAGCTATGCACTTTTTCCTGAGAGCTGGGGAAAAGGGTATGCACAAGAGGCTATTAATAGAGTCCTAGCATTTGGCTTTCAAGAGATGGATTTAATACGTATTGGAGCTATTGTTTTTACTGAAAATGAAGCTTCAAATAAACTATTAAGCAAATTAGGCTTTGAAAAAGAAGGGATCTTAAAAAATTATATGCACCAAAATGGTGTTCCGTATGACACTAATATTTTTTCTTTAATTAAATAAATGTAAGTAGAAAAAAAGGGTCACTGGAGGAAAGTGACCCTTAGTCATTCATATAGAAGGTATAGGGATAAATTAGTATTACTTTAGTATGAGCAATAGAGATATTGGAGGTGTCGTTTAATTAGTAACTAATGAAAGTAGCGCCAACGATAATTAAAAGAATGAATAATACTACAATTAAGACAAAAGTGGACCCTGAGCCGTAACCATTACCTGAACAACTCATTTTTACTCCCTCCTTTCTACAATATATAATACGTAAAGCTGTAAAAAGGAGAGATGGTAATCATCTAACTTATAAAAATAAATAATGGATTATAGTTAGAAATAATTTTTCCTATACTTTTACATTTAATTTTACGAGTATAATAGTTATGAAGAGGGCGTCTACTACTTGGCGGAGTGAATGATCTTCGTAAGTAACCATTCAAGATATATATTTTACATTTTGAAGTTATATACATCCGATAGCAGCTAGTTATTATAGGAGGAAATACAAATGGAAAAAGTGAAATCACCAAAAGTTGGCGTTGGGGCAGTTATTCTAGATAAGGCTAACAAAATTTTACTCGTTTTACGTAAAAAAGCACCTGAAGCAGGCTGTTGGAGCTTACCGGGTGGTAAGGTTGACTATATGGAAACAATAGAAAATGCGATCATACGTGAAATAAAAGAAGAACTTGGAGTGGACATCGAAATTACACAATTGGTATGTGTGACCAACCATATTATACATTCAGAAGATGTTCATTATGTAGCGCCTACTTTCACTGCTCATATTACGAATGGTGAAGTGGAAAATAGAGAACCGCATGCTTTAGAGAAAGTGCAGTGGTTTTCAATAAATGAAATTCCAGAAAACATTACAATGACTACAGAATACGCACTGAAACAGTTAAAGCTTATGTAATTTAGGGGAAATACGGGTACAATCTTATTCGACCTGGGTGGTACACAGTATGACAGTGAAAGCATGCTGCATATGCCTAGAAACATTTAAAATGAATACCCGCAGAAACGTTGTGAAGAGGGGATTGGAGCCAAAACCGTGTACTTATGATACTAAAAAATTGATGTATATTCTTTTGTAGACAAGCTTAAAGCATAAACAAAGTCGCATTTGTCTACAATCTATAATCACCAGATTCGGGGCGGTGATTTTTTAAGACGTTGTAAAAAAGTATTTCAACTTATGAAGTAATAAGTATAGTTTTGTAAATTAAATATTGATTTGTTGATTTTTTGTAAAAATTGGATGTGTTACAAAAAATGGATTTAAAAGTAACGTTAACTCTGCTACGATAATATATCGGAGGAGGTGTGATTTGGTCTAAGGAGCTTGTATCATAACAGAAAAATACATAACACCTTTGACAATTAATGTTAATGGAAAAGAGTAAAATTGTTCTCATCATTTGCTTGTTTATTGTCTTTCTAACAGGCTCGCGAGTTTTATGGTTGGAATTATTTGATAATTCAGATCAACCTCATGCTGTAAAAGGCCAAATGGATTTAAGAAATTGGAATTTTAATGATGAACATGCCATAACACTCGATGGAGAGTGGGAGTTTTATCCTTATAATTGGTTGATTAGTGAAGAAAAGCACTTAGAATCTAAAAAGGTTCAATCTACATACATACAGGTTCCTGAGGGATGGAGTTCTTCTTTACAAGTAGAAAAAATGAGCCCTTACGGTTACGGTACTTATCGCTTAAAATTACTCGTCAATCCAGAAAACAAAATAACCTACAGTATTCGAGTTCCGAGTGTTCGGAGTTCTTCTGAAATTTATGTAAATGGACGACAGGTAGCAAAATCAGGTGAAATAGGGGAGAAAGCAGAAAATACAGTGGCCAAAAATGTTCCATATACTGTTTCTTTTGAAGCGAATGGTCATAAAGAAATCGAAATTATTGTTCAGGCTTCAAACTTTAAGGATCCTCGTGGTGGCGGTATAGTTCGCTCCATTAAATTAGGAAAAGAAAATATATTAGCTAAGGAAACTCAATGGTCGATAGCTATGCAGCAACTAGTTGCAGTGGTTTTTTTTATACACGCAATCTATGCTATCATTTTATTTTTTATAGGGAACATAGAAGAAAAAAGATTACTTTATTTTTCTCTATTATCGATGAGCATTATGAATTATTACTTATTAGCAAGCGATGACAAATTATTATCTTATTTGTTTCCGATTAATTACGAATGGGGCTTTAAATTAGTTCATCTTGCTATGGTAGGGATAGGCTTTTCACTACTTCAATGCATAAAACATTGGATGCCTCAACATGTGAGTAAATATACACGTTGGTTTAGTATTATCTGTGGTATAGCTGCATTTATGGCAATCGTGTTGCCTACTCGCTATATAATAACTTATCAAGATATATATATATTTATTTTAGGTATTGCGTTAGTAATAACGATCCTAACGGTCATGAGAAAAACTATTAAAGAGGTCAGAAATAATATATTTTTACTTCTTGCCATTTTAGCATTTGGCAATAATTACATTTGGGATGGTCTACTTCTCATCTTTGGAATAAAAGTGATTATGTATCCATTTGATCTTATTATCACAATGGCTTGTTTGGCTACATTATGGTTTAAAGGATATGCAAAAGTTTATTCAGATACGAAAGAACTTGCTACTAAGCTTCAAAAGGCTAATAAGTTAAAGGATGAATTTCTTGCTAATACGTCTCATGAGTTACGAAATCCACTTCATGGAATCCTTAACATTTCTAAAGCTGTTTTGGAAAGAGAAGAACGTGTACTCAGTGACAAAAGTGTTAAGGATATAGAAACAGTGCTGTCTGTAGGAAGTCGTATGTCACTTATGTTAAATGATTTACTAGATGTAATGAGCTTAAAAGAAAATAACCCTAAACTAAAGTTTAGAACTGTTTCAATTCATGCAATTGTATCGGGTGTATTAGATATCCTCTATGTTATGGGTGACGGAAAACAGATTCAGTTAATGAATCAAATCCCTGAAAATTTCTCAAAAGTAATGGCTGATGAAAATAGAGTGATTCAAATTGTTTTTAATTTACTTCATAATGCGGTGAAATATACAAACGAAGGTGAAGTGAAGGTATCTGGTCATGTAAGAAATGGAATGGCGGAAATTGTGATTTCGGATACGGGTATTGGGATAGATGAGGAAACTTTTGAACGTATTTTTGAACCTTATGAGCAGGGGACTCTTAGTAAGGCAATGATAGAAGGCGGATTTGGACTAGGTCTTTGTATTAGTAAACGTTTAGTGGAACTACATGGGGGAACATTATGGGTAAAATCAGTTGTAGGGAAAGGGTCAGAATTTACGTTTACTCTCCCAATATCTGAAATAACGGATGTGCAAGATGCTACAGAAAATGTAGCACTGCTATCAAATGCGAAGGAAGAATCAACGGTAGTGACTACTACAAAATCATTTGATGATCGAATTGAAAATCATTCAATCGTGAAAGTAAATCGGCCTAGAGTATTGGTCGTTGATGATGATCCAGTGAACTTAAGAGTAATCGAAACAATACTTTCCATAGAAAAATACAACTTAGAGATGGTTACAAGCGGTAATAAAGCGCTTGAAATATTAATGTCACAAGAGTGGGATTTAGTCATATCAGACGTAATGATGCCAAATATGTCTGGGTACGAATTAGTTCGTACAATTCGTCAGCATTTTTCAATAACTGAACTACCAGTTTTACTTCTAACAGCAAGAAGTCAGCCGCAAGATATTAAAAATGGTTTCTTATCTGGTGCGAATGATTACGTTACAAAACCAGTGGACGCTTTAGAGTTAAGATCAAGAGTGAAGGCATTAACCGACGTTAAACAATCTGCACAAGAACGGCTTCGAATGGAGGCAGCTTGGCTTCAGGCACAAATACAGCCCCATTTTTTATTCAATACATTAAATGCGATTATCACATTAAGTGAAATTGATATCAAGCGTACTAGTAAGCTAGTTGAAGCACTAAGTGAATTTTTAAGGGAATCCTTTAAGTTTCAAAATATTGATGAGCTTGTTCCACTGGAAGACGAAGTAAATCTTATTCGATCTTATGTATACATTCATAAGGAACGTTTCGGGGAGCGGATAAACGTAACTTGGGATCTAAACGTTTCCACAGACGTCATGATACCATCACTAACCATCCAACCGTTAATTGAAAATGCTTTGAAACATGGGATATTGCCCCGTGAAAATGGCGGGAATATTCATATTAGCATTGAAGATTTCGACACGTATATTGAGATCATTGTGTCAGATGATGGTATTGGAATGGATGAAGCTACGATGGAACGTTTACTTGAAAGAAAATCGGAGAGTTCAAATGGTATTGGATTGCTTAATACAGATCTTCGCTTAAAACAACATTACGGTAAAGGACTTCAAATTAAAAGTAAGCCAAATCAAGGTACAACCATATCGTTCGTAGTTTTTAAAAAGAAAGAAAAGTCAAACCAGTTTCAGCGTGAACTGTTGGTAAAATAAGAACATTCAATAGGTGCCACACCCCCATTTCATAATGGGGGTGAAGTTTTGTAAAAATACTGTCCATTTAAAATCCTGTTTCTGCAGGATTTTTTCTTTAACTATGGAAAGAGTAAGGAAAAGATAATACAAATAAGGATAGATACAGGAAGCCTTATTTAAGTTATAAAGTTATTTCAATATACATGACCTAAAATAGCCCAACAACATTCAGACATATTTTTTATTGCTATTTTACATAATAATCAAAACTGTAAAATGCAGGTATCGTTTGTGAATTCCTATTTCCGTCTAAGGAGCATAACATATGCACAGGTTCAAAACCTACATCCACATGATAGGATGAATCGTCTTTGTCAGGTACTTGAATCCATAGGAAGTTTCCATTGTGACGTATCTTTTATAAGGGATTTTATAAAAACAAGAACAGATAACCTTAATTAATCATCTGTCTTCAGCAATCATTTTGTAAATGAATCTTCCGCTTCATATAGATAACTTTTCTCAAAATTTTCTTTTGTTTCAGCAAAAACGGTTTTCTCCTTTGCTTCTGCTTGTTCACTAGCTGGAGCTTCGTCATGAGAAGAACAAGCAGTTAGTAAGAACGCAGCCAGTGCCCCGAAGTACAAGAATTTTTTCATTGCTACAACCTCCGTTATTGTATGTTACGTTTTAGATTGTGCAATTACACTTAGAATATAACGGAAATGGCGATGATAAAAATTTATTTTGTAACGGAAAATAAACGTTTAACAATAAAAAGGGGATATTGCGTGAAAAAATTTTAGGTTTCATCACAATTTGCGGAGTAGGTTACTCACATCAAGAATCAAAAGACATCATTCAACAGGAGCATAGCCCGAAACTAATAGGAGAAGTTTAAGCCAAGGGGAAATGATTGAAAAGAAAGCGGTTATTTTACATCTAAAAATTCAAGTTTGATTGGTGAACCGCAATTATTAGGATTTACGAATAGGAAAGAAGAAAAAATAATGGCTAGCCAACCAGGGAAATACGGTTAGCACTTTTGGGGGAGAGAGCGTTAAAAGAAGATTGAAGAAACTGGGTGTAAAGAAATCAACTTATCACCAATCTGCAATTATTCAAAAAAGGTTTTGGAAGGTTATAACTTGCTAGGATTAAGGAATTGGTCAATTACCTGGTTCTGAAATCGATGAAGTAAAACTTTTTAGCAGTCTACCAATATACCTAACATATCCTGAGATTCAACCCAAGTTATTTGAAAATTGACTATGGATATTTGTACCAAAAAGGTATAAGTTAATATAAAAAGGATAAATTTAAACTTCTGACCATATAAAAGAGCCTGCAACTTTCAATGCAGGCTCTAATATCGTATTTACTTTTAAAGTTCTAAGCGCATAATACGGCTCGTTTCCTTATATCCATGTTTTTCATACAAGACAAAAGCCCCGCTATTTTCTGCTAAGACACTTAACTCTAAGTGATCTAATTTACGTTCTACTGCCCATTTTTTTGCCTCTTGTAGTAAAAGTGAACCGATGCCTTTACTTTGATATTGTCCGCCAACAATTACATCCATAATATACGCATAATTATGCTGGACAATACAAGAATAAGGAGGAGTAATTAATTCTTGAATTAGTAAAAAGCCTGCAATTTTGTTATCTATTTCAACAACAAAAATATCTGATTTTTCTTCCGAAATTGTGTTTGTAAGAAAACCCACATCCTGTTTTGCTGGAGCTATGTACTTTGGTTGCAGTTTTGACATCTCTAAAAACAGTTCTTCATATAATATTTCTATTTGCGGAATATCTTCCAATATTGCAACTTTAATATTCATGTTCTACCTCCATTCGAATTTTATACTATTATACTTTACCATATTCTAATATTTTTGAGAATAATCAGTAAAATGAATAAAAAACTCAAATAATTAACACCGTATAAACCATAGAGGATTTCCAATACTAAAGCTGTTTTAAAATATTTAGTATGAGAAAGGAGGCTATCATCAGTGAGATTTTTTGCATGGGGACTTTTAGGTGCCGCAGCTATTTTTGGCGTAATGAAACGCCAAGCAATGTCAGACAATGCACAGCAAATGACATCGTCTCAGGAGGGCACGACGCCGGTACAATTAGTTGCAAACAGTAATCCACTTACCGCAAATACACCAAAACAATAAATAATGTACTTCAAGCTTATAGACACTGTAAAGGTCTATAAGCTTCTACATAAAAAATGAAAGCTCATTTTATTCTTTACAAAAGTATCCAGAAAAATGTATAGTTGTGTTAAATATATGGTGAAATGGGGTTTTGATTATTTATGATGAAACTTATTAATGGCTAATAAAATTTTAAAAAATTTTATAGTGCAATAAAGAAAATTAAGGTTTATATCTTAATTCTTTTTGTTCGCCCATTTGCACAATAGCGATTAGAAGTCATCATATCTATTCAAATCATATATTTTTAATATCTCCTATAAGCCTCTAGCAGGGTTAAGTCAAAATCCGGACGTATAGTTTATTTGTACAGAAGCTTAAGTCCAGCGAAATGACAGCTAAAATTACACTGAGGAGTATTAATTATATTGAATTTTAATCTGACTATGAGAAGGATTTCTTCTTATAGTTTTTTTATGTCTTTTTGGGGGTGTGCAAAATGGTAATGTCTCAATTACTTACTTTGAATTAATAAAATAGAGAAGTGAGGCGTAAAAATGACAAATTATCAATTAATTTATGATTACAAGGACAATCAAAAATATAGAGAAAGTTTCAATGAATTAGCAAAGCTAGTTTTTGGATTAGATTTTAGCCAATGGTATGAAAAAGGCTGCTGGAACGATCAATATAGTTGTTATTCATATATCGATGGAGAAAAAGTAATTGCAAATGCATCAATAAGTAAAATGACTGTTGCTGTAAACGGTAAGGATTTTAGAGCTATACAAGTTGGTACAGTTATGACGCATCCAGATTATCGTCATAAAGGTTTAGCAAAAAAATTAATGAATAACATTATTGATAAATATGAGAAACAATACGATTTCATCTATTTATTTGCGAATGAAACAGTCTTAGATTTCTATCCGAAATTTGGGTTTTCACGAGTACAAGAAAGTAGATATTTCATAAATGCTGATGGTTTACAGAAAAAGTCAAACATGACGAACCGAAAATTAAATGTTGAAAATATCAAAGATGTATCTTTATTGAAATTGTATGCGAAGGAAAGAATCCCATTGTCGTCGGTTTTAGATGTGAAAGATAATGAAAGTTTACTTATGTTCTATTTTCTTATTGCATTTCCTAATTCAATTTATTTTATCGAAGACCAAGACATTATAGTATTATTCGAAGAAGAGGATGAGGAATTACATCTTTTTGATGTTGTTAGTCGTAGTGAAATTGATGTTATAGAGGTATTAAGCTACATTACTACATCGGATATAAAAAGAATTATTTTTCATTTTATTCCTGATTGTCATGATTTAGAGTATGAAGTAATTGAAACTGAGGACGATGTATTGTTTATTCGTCCGATGATTAAATTCGGGACAGAACGACCGTTATTTCCATTAACATCGCATTCGTAAAGCCAGTTAAATGTTTGAGTTCAGTTAAATTATCGAGTTTTTTCTATTATAAGAATAAGTGAAAAGGGTGATTCAACTTGATACAAATAAAAAGGATATATAAAGAAAATTTCCCACAAGGGAAAAAAATTATCTATCAATACAGCTCCAATAATTATTATGATGTTTCCTTTAAAGAACGAGAAAATGGCTGGGCAGTTGATTTTACGTTAAAACATTTTGATACGCCATTTCACAAGTATTTGGAAGGAGAAATTTTTGAGGATCATATAGAGGATATTGAATGTTATATTGCTGAGTTAAATGGAGAAGAAGCGGGAATTGTTAGTTTTAATCATGAGAAGTGGCATCATGTGTTAAGAATTAATGATATTCATATAGATCAAGCCTACCAACAGCAAGGTATTGGTAGTAAGCTCATGGCTTTAGTTAAAAAGCGAGCAGCAGAAATTGGGGTGAGGGCAATCGTTTTAGAAACACAAACGTCTAATTATCCTGCTATACAGTTTTACAGAAAACATGGATTTCAACTTATTGGAAGTGACCTAATAAGTTACTCCAATAAAGATATTGAAAAAAGGGAAGTAAGGATTGAAATGGGGCTTGTACTTGAATCGTAATTTTCGAAAAAAGAGAATGAAAGTGACTTGAATAAAGTCAGACTTCTTCAGCAAAACGAGGGGATGATTTCCGTTTCGGCTGGGCGCTTTGTAGTTGCCGCTTCGCTTTCGCACAGATAAAACATTTGTTGTTGCTGCCGCTTCACTTTCGCGTAGAGCAGAGCTTCCTGGGGGCGTCCGATGAGCCACTTCACTCGCGATGCTCGCTCCAGGGTCTTGGACCAACAGATGTTTTTTGCGCGAAAGCGTAGTGTCAACGAAGCGGCAGCAGAGGGTTTTGGTTTTGATTGTGCGACAGCAAAAGGTTTTGGACTGCGCGAAAGCGCAGCGACAGCAACAACAACAGCACGATGTTGGTCACGAAGGCGTTATCACAGGATGTGATACTTTTAGCCATCGTTCCTTTATCGCTGATCCCCAAGGGTTCGCCCAGACTACACTCCAATCAACCACTTCTCAAAGTAAGTATTTTCCGGTATCACACTATACAATGATCTTCAGCAATATTAAGCCAGTAGGAAACTTTTCAGATGTTATAATGTCGGCGGTGTCTTCCGTTAAGGTTTCTAATACTAGTAATACTTCACTCCGATAACTATCCAACTGATGAAATAGAATTTGATGACGTGGCTTCATTTAAATTCTCCTTAGCTCTTTTTTTAATAATTATTGGATAAAATTACCTAAATTTCTCTTTAAAGAAATAAAAAAGAGAGAACACGTTTATAATCGTGTTCTCCCTAAGAAACTATTATCTACTTTGAGTTTGAAGTGCTAATTTAACGCCGAGTCCTATATAAACGAAACCAACAGCCTTTTCAAGCCAACGTGAACCATTATTTGTTGTTTTCGTAAAGATTTTTTCACCAATAAAGCTTGTAATAATAGCTAACAAAATAGTATACAAAGCGCTCATCACAACAAAAGTAATGCCTAAAATCAATAATTGTACAGTGATGGATTGGCCATTATGTTGAACAAACTGTGGTAAAAAAGCTAAGAAAAATAATGCAGTTTTTGGATTTAAAATCTCTGCTAAAAAACCTTGTCGGAATGAAGTACTAGCCGAGCTTTGTTCAACAGTTGGTTTTTCTATTTTTTGTGGTTTTGTTAGTAGCATTTGAATACCTAAATAAACAAGATAGGCTACACCAATATATTTCACTACTTCAAACGCAGTGGCAGATTTCATTAAAATGGCAGATAACCCTAAGACAGCTGCTAACGTATGGACTAAGTCACCTAATCCAATGCCTAATGCAGTGAAAATACCGTTCTTTTTACCACCTTTTAGCGTTTGCGTAATGGTAATAATAACAGCAGGGCCAGGAATTAAAAATAAGAGAAGAACTATTGCAATAAAAGATAACATATTAACCCATCCTATTCTAATAAACTAAACATTCAAGTAAGACAATAATAAGATTCATTTAATGAATGCAAAAAATATTATATGCTATCTTCTATATAACTGTCGATAAAAAAAGAAGTGAACTAACTATTTATAAAAATCAGAAAATAATCAGTAGTATTTGTATAATGATATATATTATTGAATTATAGTGAAGCGAGCAGACAAAATCATTTTTTCAAAACGAAACTTACATTCAAACCAATAGGGAGATATTATTTATGCGGATACACGAGGAGCAGTCTCAAATTATTTGAGAAACTTCCCATATGAAAATGTCCCTGCTCATACTTAGTCACTCAATAAGGAAAACTACTAATACAAAATAGTACAGTCACATGTATATTAGGATGTGGCTTTTATTTTGAAATTCAAACAAAAAAATAGTACCAACTACTAATAATTAATGCTAGAATTAGGTGATAAAATTATTGGAGGTTTTTTGATGCTAAATATTCAACAAATACAAGAGGTTTTACTACATCGTTATCCTTTTTTGTTAGTGGATAGAGTATTAGAATTAGAAGAGGGGAAGAGAGCAGTAGCCATTAAAAACGTCACGATAAATGAAGAGTTCTTTAATGGCCATTTTCCTAATTACCCAGTAATGCCAGGTGTATTAATTGTTGAAGCATTAGCGCAAGTGAGCGCAATTATTATGCTTACAAAAGAAGGGAACCAAGGAAGACTTGGATTACTGGCAGGTATTGATAACTGTCGCTTTAAAAAACAAGTGAAACCTGGTGATCAATTGCGTCTTGAAGTGGAAATTACACGCTTAAAGGGTGCCATTGGTAAAGGACGCGGGGTTGCAACAGTAGACGGAGAAATAGCTTGTGAAACAGAGCTTATTTTCGCATTCGGAAACTAAGTCTAAGTCAATTCGATTAATAAAAGTGCTGCAAAAATCATTGCAGTGCTTTTTTTTGTGTGCTGTGTCAAAAGTGTATTTAAAATTATATTGAATAATATAGTAAATGAATGACTTTTAAATGCAGGTGGTTACATGAACTATCCAGTAGCTCATTATATAGCCAATTGTATCAAGCAATTGATCATCCTCACAAATATTACTCTTTTCATGTCAAGCAGACCAATAAAGAGAAGCTCTAGTGACTAGCACAACATCCAACTATCCAAAGTCACTGAACGAGGTAGTAGGCCTTTCTTTAGAAATATGGCTAAGCGGCGCGATATAACAATTTCAGAAACAAGGTCTGCAAAGTAGAAGCTTGTTCTTTTAAGTTGAATATCGCATGTAGTATCTAAAGAGGAATTTAATTCATTCAGCTACAAAATAGACATAAAAATCCAAAAATTAAATATTTAAGGGGGAAGGATAATTGTATACTTAAATTAAAATAATGAGAACTAATTATGAAGGGGAGATTTTATATGTCGTTAAGTACACCATTTATAAAAGATGTTCCTGATGAAAATTTGAAATTTTCTGTAATCATACCTGCTCATAATGAAGAAAAATATATCGGTGAGTGTTTAGAGTCTATTGCAAAGTCTGCACAACCTTATAAAGATCAAGTTGAAGTTATCGTAGTTCTAAATCGTTGTACGGATAAAACGAAAGAAATTGCACAGTCTTACAATTGCGTGACATTGGAAAATAACGATAAAAACTTAGCCAAAATTAGAAATGCTGGGGCTGCGTTAGCAAAAGGCGAATTTCTGATTACAATTGATGCTGATACTCGAATGACAGAACACTTATTATCTGAAGTTGAAAAGCATTTAGCATCTAATCAATACATTGGAGGAGGCGTGAATGGTAATTTTGAAAGAATGTCCTTAGGTATCGTTGTTTCTAGCATGATGCTAATTGTTCCTATACTGTTCAAGTACGGATTTATCTCTGTGGGGATCTTTTGGTGCTACAAAAAAGACTTTCAGAAAGTAAACGGTTTTAATGAAAATATGCTAATGGCAGAGGATGCTGATTTTGCTAAGCGTTTAAAAGTATGGGGCAAGAAGAACGGAAAAAAATATGGGACAATTAAAAATGGGATGATAACTTCTTGTAGACGATTCGACCATTATGGCGACTGGATGTTACTGAAACGTCCAGATATAGTTTTGGCTTATCTCAGAGGTACGAATAAAAAGGCTGCAAATGAAGCCTATTATGATGATCAAGCAAGGTAATGAAATCTCCTTAATATGTAATTTCGGCATGAAAATTTTTTAGACCACTTCGTTGTAAACGAGTGGTCTTTTTATGTGTAATTCTTTAGATTTTCTTAAATAATAAGACTTTGCATGACAGTAAGTTTAACGGAATGATATGATGTTGGATGATTTAAATCAATGTTTTAAACAAAGATGAAGTTATTTGAATAAAGGTGGTTATGAGCATGGATATAAATATTCTTGTAGTTGATGATGAAAAGGAAATTGCGGATTTAATTGAGCTTTATTTAAAAAATGAGAATTTTAATGTTTATAAATTTTACGATGCTCATGAAGCGTTAGCGTGTATAGACTCGATCAAGTTGGATCTTGCTATTCTTGATGTAATGATGCCTGAAATCGATGGTTTTGAAATTTGCCGAAGAATTCGGGAACAATTTCATTTTCCAGTGATAATGTTAACAGCGAAGGAAGACGAAATAGATAAAATAACGGGGCTTACATTAGGGGCTGATGACTACATAACTAAACCATTTCGTCCATTGGAGGTTATTGCGAGGGTTAAGGCTCAAATTCGCAGATCTACAAAGTACAATCATCAGGGGACAATACATAATGATCCGATTATTGATTTTTCAGGTTTAATTTTAGAGCAAAAAACCCGAAAATGTATGTTAAATGAAAAACAGCTGTCTCTTACTCCTACAGAGTTCTCCATATTGTGGTTTTTATGTGAAAATCGAGGGCGTGTCGTTTCATCAGAAGAATTATTTCAAGAAGTGTGGGGGGAGAAATATTATAGCAGTAACAATACGGTAATGGTTCACATTAGGCATTTACGAGAAAAGATGAATGATTCCGCCGAGAACCCTAAATTCATAAAAACTGTCTGGGGAGTGGGATATACCATTGAAAAATGATTTTGGAAAACTAAAAAGAACAATCATGCTTCAAATTTTGCTGATTTTAGTAATAGCATTGTTAGTCGGTTATTTCATAAGCTATGTGTTTATTGATGGTGTCTTACAAGCCCCTTTCGCGGATTGGTTTATTCGATTTTGTGAAAACGTGCTACAGCTTGACTATTATTCGGCACAGAGAGCCTATGGTATATTATTCCAACAAAATAAATCTCTTTGGTTAGCGATAGGCTTAATTATTTTGCTATTAGTAATTTTTTATTTTGCACTTTCTCGGTTTACAAAGTATTTTAACCAAATTGCCATAGGTGTTAATATGCTTTCGGAGGAATCAAATCGGGAAATAAGTCTTCCTTCTGAGTTAGATTTTATGGAGAAAAAATTAAATGATGCTAAAAATAAATTAGAAAAACGGGCAAAGGATGCACAAGAGGCTGAGCAGCGCAAAAATGATCTCGTAGTTTACCTAGCGCATGATATAAAAACACCGCTGACATCTATGATTGGTTACTTAAGTCTGTTGGATGAGGCAAAGGATATGCCTGTAGACCAAAAAGAAAAGTATGTGAAGATTTCATTAGAAAAATCATATAGGCTAGAGCAGTTGATTAATGAATTTTTTGAAATCACAAGATTTAACTTACAGTCCATTATTTTAGATAAAGAATCCATTAATTTAAATTACATGTTAATGCAATTGGCCGATGAATTTTATCCTTTATTGGCCCCTAAAGGGCAGCAAGCAATTGTGAATATCGAGGGAGAAATGAAGGTTTTTGCGGATGCTAATAAATTAGCGAGGGTATTCAATAATATTTTAAAAAATGCCATAGCATATAGTGATGACAACAGTTTAATTCATATTAGTGCACACCATCAAAATGACCAGACATTAATTTCATTTACAAATAAGGGGAAAACAATTCCACCAGAAAAATTAAAGATGATTTTTGAAAAATTTTATCGTTTAGATTCTGCCAGATCGACTCAATCAGGTGGGGCGGGGCTTGGTCTTGCAATTGCTAATGAAATAGTACATGCTCATGGAGGAACGATAACAGCTTCAAGTAATGATGAAAAAACAGTTTTCACCGTTATGCTTCCAACACTTTCTTAAGAAAACTTAAGAATTCTATAATAGATAATTAAAAAAGGGCTCCTTCTTTTATGTTTCAATAGAGGCATTGAGAGAAGGAGTTGTTTTTATGTTTAAAAGAAAAAGGTTTTATAGTCTTATATTACTGATGATTATTTTTCTGGGGTACATGTTTGTAAAAGAATTCCAAGATTCAAAGCTAGAAATAGTTGATTATCCTCAACTGGAAATGCCAAAGAAAAGTGATATAAATCTTGATGTGAATTTACATAGCTCAAATGCTATTTTAGTGAACTTAGACACAAATAAGATTTTATTGGACAAAAGTAGTGATGAAATTATTTACCCCGCTTCTTTGACGAAGATTATGACAGTTCTAGTTGCAATTGAAAATATCCCGAATTTACAAGAAAAGATATTGCTTCCTAAAAGTATATTTAAGGATTTGTATGAAGAAAATGCTTCTATGGCAGGCTTTCTTCCTAATGAGGAGGTAACAGCAGAGGATTTACTTTATGGTGCAATGCTACCTTCTGGTGCAGATGCTTCTATTGGGTTAGCCGATTACATTGCTGGGTCGGAGAGAAAATTTGTAAAGCTAATGAACGAAAAAGCTAAACAGCTAGGGATGAAAAACACACATTTTATGAATACAACAGGACTCCATCATCCTGATCATTATACGAGTGTGAAAGATATTTCGATACTTTTACAATATGCTTTAACCAATAACACCTTTCGGGATATCTATACCGCGGAAAGATACGCAATAAAGTCAACAAATCTTCATCCAGAGGGAATGACGGTGACGAGTCGAATGTTTAAAAATTTGAACGCTATTGAAAATACGAGAGGTGAAATAATTGGCGGCAAAACTGGCTACACAGAGCAAGCAGGCTTATGTTTAGCGAGTCTAGCGTCAATTAATAGCGAAGAGTATATTCTAGTAACTGTAGGTGCGGAGGGTGACTCACGAACAGAGCAGTTCAATATTACAGATGCATTAGCTGTCTATCGACAACTAAACTAATTAAGACTGTATAAATGTAAATCAGATTACTATAAAATTTTGTCGAAAATAACATACAACCTTTCCGTCCTTTCATATACTTTAATTATCTGAAAGATTTGGGTGACTATAAACATGTTTTCTATTTTTAATAAGGTCATTAAATCTGGTAAACCAGTATGAGAGGATGAGGGGTTTGAAGCATCCCGGCACAAATGTTTTTGAAAATAAAGAGGAACTATTCATACCTAAAAAAGCATTAGATAAAGATTTTTGTGATCGATTAGTGAAAAAAATCCATAAAAATATTCTAAATGAAAATATAGCAAACGATGTTTATATGTCATATTTCGTGATTTTTGATCAAAAGTATACATTAAAAGAAATTCAATATTTACTAGATGTTTTGAAATTGCAAGCAAATGAAATTATTAGATCAAAGCCGATTTTTATTACATTATGTGGTGTGCTATTATCGTTAATTACAATCATTGCCTCTGCCATTAATACAAAGTTGATGATTGGAATCTCATTTGTTCAAATAGTTGCTCTCGCAGTATTAAGTTTCAATGTAGCTGTATTGTTTATTTCCTATAAAATAGAAAAAGAATATAAAAAGATATATGAAGTCATAAAATTAATCGATTATTATTTAAGCTTTTATAAGTAGGGGTGGGAATTATGCAAAATTTAATTGATCAAAATTTAATTGATCAATTAAATTGTTGGATAAATAAAGTGCCGATAGAGTTCCGGCAAATGTCCGAATTAGAGGTTTCACAACGACCAGCGCCTCAAAAGTGGTCGAAAAAAGAGGTGTTAGGCCATTTATGTGACTCTGCTATCAATAATATGCAAAGGTTCATTAAAATACAATATGAAAAGGAACCCTTTGTACTAACACCATATAATCAAGTTGAATGAGTAAAAATCCAAGGGTATCAAGAGTTATCAATTGATATAATATTGGATTTATGGGTGAGCTTAAACAAAAAAATACTAAATGTTATTAAGAATATCCCCGATGAAGAGCTAGCCCTCCAATGTGATATTGGAAGTAATGAACTCATGACTCTACAGTGGCTTATCCAAGACTACCTAGAACATATGGAACACCATATAAAAAAACAGATTTTCTTTTAGCGGGTTTCCAAACACTCACTGAAATAGAGGAACTCTGTCTAAGAACGCCACGCTCTGTGACAATTTATGTGTGCGAAAGCGAAACGAAAACAACACGGTTTTATCTGTGCGAAAGCGAAGCAACAACAACAACAACAACAACAACAGCAACAACAACAACAACAGCAACAACAACAACACGCTTTCACAGAGACAAAAACACGTTGCTGCCTCTACGTTAGTGCTACGCTTTCGCACAAAAAACATCTACAGTCCTAAGCACAAAGTCGATTAACGGGCGCAATAATACCGTAACCGAGGCGTAATTAATTACAGCGTTAGCTTTTTAACACTTTGCTGCAAATTAGTTGTCGAAAAATGTATTTAACAAACCCTAGAGGCAACCTCTAACTTCAATCAGTTTTTGCTTCAAATATACACCAATAAAAAATTAAAAAAGAGCATTTTTTTTATTATTCCTCAAATAATAAGTCTAAATATTTTTAGTTGAGGAAGTGAAGATTTGAAAAAATTGTGGTTTTTAATACCTGTTTGTCTTTTAACGGTCTCCTTTTTTTATCTAAAAGTTGGCGCAGCAACATATGAAAACAAAGGAAGAAGGTATTATGAAGAAGCAGGACAAATTGTTTGGGAGATCAAAACGGACGAAAAAATTGTTGCTCTAACCTTTGATGATGGGCCACATCGAAAGTACACATCTGAGATTTTAGACTTATTATCAAAATACAATGCGAAAGCAACTTTTTTTATTGTTGGCCAAAATGCACAAAAAAATCCTGAGGTGATATCAAGAATGTATAAGGAAGGCCATGAACTAGCTAACCATACATTTACGCATCCCTTAAGGACGAATGTCCCGAATTTACTTAAGGAGATAAAACAAACAGATGACACTATTCAGAACATCACTGGAACTAAACCTACTTTGTTCCGACCTGTTGAAGGCCAGTATTCAGATGCAATGATTGAAGCGATTGCAAAAGAAGGATATAAAGTGGTGATGTGGTCATGGCATTTAGATACATTAGATTGGAGAAGTCCAGGAACGAATAGAATTGTGAATACTGTGTTAAATGGTGTTAAAGAAGGTAATATCGTTCTTTTTCATGATGGAGGCGGCAATCGCCATCAAACTGTGAAAGCGATGGGAAAAATATTAGCTGAACTTGAAAATCAAGGATATCGATTTGTCACAGTTTCTGAATTACTCGATGAGCAGAGTAAAAAAAGCACAAACAAATAAGTATCCGTAATGATTGAAGCTTTATGTTATTTTAAAATTTTTTTATTTGCTGTAACTCAGAAATTAAATAATCAATTTGTTCTTTCATGTTTGCATTTTGTTTTGCCTGATCATTTGAATTGTCATTTTTGGAATTTTGTAATGCTTCTAAGGCAAGACCTGCTGCAACTGCCCTGTATGCCATCACCTAATGTAGAAATAGATGCTCCGATGTAGGTGAGCTTAGCAGCGAAAATATCCAGTGAATCAGTAGATTGATTTTTAAATGTATTCTTATTCCTATCCAATATTTAAACCCTCCTTAAATAGTTCAAATCATTACTCATTTATCATTTGTATGAAATATCGACAATGATTAGTCCTATGTAAAGCACATAAACATATTAAATTTCTTCCTTTTGTCGAAATCAGGCTAAAATATAAATTAGCCTGATTTTTATGTTCCTATGCGTACTTTCAACACCTTGATAGGGTATAATTACCATAATGATTAGGGGGAATTGGCATTGAGAAAGGTTGAATTGGTGGAATTTAATGCTGAACTTTTAGAGGGAATTGGGAGCTATTGTCTTAGAAGTAAGAAGAGATCAAATGGCTATATAAATAAGAATAAATGGCTGAATAATCGATTTGAAGAAGGCTTGAAATATGTGCAAGTAATCGCCAATAAAAAACAAGTAGGGTTTATTGAATATACAGAAGCAGAAAATACATCTAGAGTGCTTCATGCTGATGGTTATTTAGTTATTCATTGTTTATGGGTAAGTGAAGTTGGAAAAGGATACGGTGCTCGATTAATTAATAAATGTTTAGAAGATGCAAAAAAACTAGGAAAAAAAGGAGTTGTTGTTATTACGAATTCAACAACGTCTTGGGCGCCAAGTAAAGATATTTTTTTGAAAATCGATTTTCAACTTATTGATGCGGCTCCATATGATTTTGAATTACTTGTCTACCCTTTGAGCAGCGAAGCGGAACAACCATATTTTCCGAATGATTGGGAGGAGAGATTAAAAAAATTTAACAATTTGACGATTTTACGTTCATTTCAATGTCCTTATGTCGAAATTGCAACAGAAAATATTATAGCTGGTGCAAGTACATTGAATATACCAGTGGAAATTATTGATCTCAAAGATAGAAAAGCGTTGATGGAACTGGCTCCAACCCCTTATGGTATTTTTTCTGTCATTTATAAGGGCCAGCTTCTGACGTTTCATAGGTTAACAATACATTCGGTGATAAAAAAATTAAGAGAGCTTATGTAATAACAACAGTTCATATGTTATTGAACATGCATAAGTGGACATGTAATTTTTAATATTCTATGAGGATTTTAGTTGACTGCTTCGAGGAAACGAGTAAAATAGAAAAGCAGTACCATTATATACCTACAACTTAGCAGATAACTGGAGTGTCTTTAGAAAGTACTTCTTATGTTTCTTTACTTATACTAAGGCTACAAGTATGACCTACATAGAATATAGAGCTTTTAATGAAGTGATTAGAAATGATGGATTTAAGGAAGATTGTTGTGGGACAAGATTTGTCATGAAATTTTGACAGTCTTTTTCTTTTCGTCTTCTCTATAACCTGTTAAGATGGTAATAGTGTGACAACAAGTTAGTGTATATGAGAGTGGTGACAATCAAGATGGATGAACAGAAAAAAGATAGTATAGAACAGCAGCCAGAACAGCCAGAACAAACATCCCCTGCTGAAATAAAACCAGCAGTACGATTTGTACAAATGAAACCGTTTAAATTTATCATGCTGATGTTCTTTACAATCCTTATTACTGCAGGCTTAACGATCTTTGCGTTAACATTCGGTGAAAAGAAAGTAGTTGAAGTGAAAGTACCGAGTGGGCGTGCAGAATTTACAAAATTATATGAAGCCTACGATTTACTTAAAAACAAGTATTACAAAGATATCGACGATGGTAAAGTGGTCGACGGCGCAATTAACGGCATGTTCGACGCATTAGATGATCCGTATTCTGATTTTATGGTAAAGGACGAAGCAGAACAATTTCAATCTGGACTGTCTTCTAGTTTCCAAGGAATTGGGGCTGAGATTCAAGAACGTAATGGTTTTATTACTGTTGTGTCACCTATTAAAAACTCACCTGCTGAAAAGGCGGGGTTATTACCAAAAGATATTATCTTAACTGTGGATGGAAAAAGCGTGCAAGGATTTACTGCTTCTGAAGCGGTAGCGCGTATTCGCGGCGAAAAGGGAACGCCTGTAAAATTAACCGTGAAACGGGGAACAAATGCTGAGCCTATTAATATGACGATTGTCCGTGACGAAATTCCGGTTGAAACGGTTTACGGTGAAATGCTTGAAGGGGACATTGCCCATATTCAAATTACGTCATTTAGTGAAAATACAGCAAAAGAATTTGAGAAGATTCTTGCAGATTATGAAGGAAAAGCAAAAGGCATCGTATTAGATTTACGTCAAAATCCCGGGGGCTACCTAGATGCTGCGGTAGAGATTTCGAATTTATTCGTTCCTGAAGGTAAAACGATTGTACAAGTGCAACAAAAAGACGAGGAGCCAAAAATTACAACAGCTGTTTCTGGTAAAAAATATAATGTTCCATTGACAGTACTGGTCGATAGCGGCAGTGCTTCTGCTTCTGAAATTTTAGCTGGTGCATTAAAAGAATCTGTTGGTGCTAAAATTGTTGGAGAAACATCGTTTGGTAAAGGTACAGTGCAAAATGTCGCACCATTAAAAGATGGCTCTAACCTTAAATTCACAACAGGAAAATGGTTAACACCAAATGGTAACTGGATTAACGAAAAAGGCATAGCTCCAGATGTAAAAGTGTCATACCCACCTTATGCATCATTACCATACTTAGATCCAGCTATGGAAATGAAAATGGGCGTGCAATCTAACTCTGTAAAAGCGGCACAAGAGATGCTAGAAGTTCTAGGATATAAACCTGGAAAGGCAGACGGTATTTTTGAACAAAATACAGAAAGTGCAGTGAAAAAACTGCAAGCTGCAAATGGTTTTGAAGAAACTGGTGTTTTAACTGGCGATACTACGTTTGCTTTAATGGATGCGTTACGCGCTAAAATAAAAGCAGAGGATCCTCAATTGTTAAAAGCGAAAGAACTACTAACTGGTACACCAGCAAAAACTGAGTAAACTACAAACTAACAAAGTAGCTGTCGCAGTAGGCGTCTCTAATGGCCTCTTGCGACAGCTTTTTTAATAGGAGGAAAAATAGTGAAGGACGTATATTTATTTAGTGGATTTTTAGGTAGTGGAAAAACATCCATGCTAACTGATGTTATTCGTCAACTAAAGGAAAAAAATTTAAAGCCCGCTGTCATTATGAATGAGCTTGGAAAGCTACCATTTGACTCACAGGCTGTAGAAAAGGATATTCCGTTAAAGGAAATGCTAGAGGGCTGTATTTGCTGCTCTGGCGCCGAAAAAACAGAAGCGCAAATTCAATCTCTTCTATTAGATAGTGACTTTGATGTCCTGATCATTGAAACAACTGGTGCAGCACATCCTGTGGAAGCATTAGACGCTGTTTACTCACCGTTATTTGCCGAAAAGCTAAATGTCAAAGGAATAGTCACGGTTGCTGATTCAAAGCTGTGGTTGAACCGAGAAACATTAACCCCGCAAGTGCGCTCTTTATTTATGGAACAAATCCGTCACGCACATTTATTACTGGCCAATAAAACAGATTTACTAACCGAAGCTGAGCAGGCACAAGTTGTTTATGAGCTACAAGGCTTTAATCCACATGCCTTTATTTTGCAAACTACAAATGGACGCGTGCCATTACGTTTATTAGATGATTTAAAGGCAACAGCTCAGGTGGATAAAGAAGATATTGTGAAAGCTCCTATAGCATCGATGCATCTAGGCTCACGATTAGTTGAATTTAAAGACGTTAACTTTACACAAGAACAATTTGAGGATTGGGTACGAACATTGCCTGAAACTGTGTATCGAATGAAAGGATACGTGCCAATTGAAGGTATAAAAAATCCTATGCTGTTTCAATATGCATATGGAATGGTCCAATGGCTTCCAGAGTACGTAAAAATGCCCGCAAAACTCGTGATCATTGGTGAAGATGTAAGTAGATTAAACGTCATTGGTATTGAGTAAACGCTAAAGCTAGTTAAAATAGAAATCCTAAAACTGCCAAATTCTACTTGTCAGACGAAAGCTTAGTTCATTTCGTCTTTCTCAAAGTAGAGATTTTGGTAGTTTTTTTGTGTGAATGCGCATGAATATCTATTTGAATATTGAAAATACTTAATAGTTTTTAAGAAGTGTCAACCCTATTTAAAACGTAAGTATTTCATAGACTGGTGAAACCTGCTAAAAATTAAAGCCAATAACCCTCTATTTAACGCGAATCTATTTCTTGGATGGTGTTGCTAGAAGATGCTGGTAAGAAATTTATTAAAATCGTACTTTACGATTGTTTGCAGAGAAGGAGGAATTGCAAAAATGAAAAAAACACTAACTGCAATTTGTGCAACATTTTTATTAGCAGCTCCAATTCAAATGGCTTCCGCTGCAGAAAATACTACAGAGGGGAACACAACTACAGACTGTAATAAAGTTGTTTATTCTTATAAATGGTCAAATCATAAGTGGGTAGTTAAACAACCACAAACACAAGCACCATCAAAAGAAGTACAAGTACCAGAAAATAATCAACCAACAAATAACAATTCACAAACGACTCAAAAAGATAATACAACAACTACACCATCTCAAACAAAACCAGCAACATCTACTTCAGATGTGAATGCTTTTGAACAAGAGGTTGTAAAACTAACAAATGCAGAACGTACAAAAGCTGGTTTAGCACCATTTAAAACTGATGATAAATTGATGGCAGCTGCTCGTGAAAAATCACAAGATATGCAATCTAAAAACTATTTTTCACATACAAGCCCAACATTTGGTTCACCATTTGATCGTATGAAAGCTTTAGGTATTACGTATAAGAGTGCAGGTGAAAATATTGCACAAGGTCAACGTACACCTCAAGAAGTAGTACAAGCTTGGATGGATTCTCCAGGTCACCGTGCGAATATTTTAAATGCGAAATTTACGCATATTGGTGTTGGCTATGTGAAAACAGGTAACTACTGGACTCAACAATTTATCCAAAAGTAATCGTATAAATTGAATAGCTACATTGAATAATAGGATGTCCACTAAGTTATAAAAAGCTTAGTGGACATTTTTTTATGCAAAAATGCATGGTTCTTTGGCAAAACGAAGGTTGATTTCCGTTCCGGCTGGGCGCAATGGGCCTCGCATAAATGGCCGTGAATTTAAGAAAATTCACAGCCATTTATTAAGAGCTATGTGGAGACAACATAAAAAATAGAGAAATCCGAATTTGAATGATTTCAAATTCGGATTTCTCACTAATTGAAGCTAGTTATGTCCCAGCCTCATTGTTGTTTTAGTCGTATTTGTAAATCTTTTTTGAACAAGTAATAAACGTATTAATAAAGTAATCGCGCCTGTTGTCAGACCTGCTACTAGTCCAATCCAGTAACCAAACGGCCCGAAGTCTGTATGAGTGGCCAGTACATAACCGACAGGCAAGCCGATCACCCAATACGAAATGATGGCCATAATAAAGGTTACTGTAACATCCTTGTACCCTCTTAAAGCTCCTTGTACAGGTGCTTGGATAGCATCAGATAGCTGGAAAATGGCTGCAAATATTAAAAAATGAACGGCGTACTCTAGTACTTTTCCATCAGTTGTATACATATTTGCAACGGGTTCGCGAAGGATAAAAAGAATACAAGCTGAAACAAAGCTAAATAATATCGCGGTCGCTACACACAAATAGCTATAGAGTCTAGCATCGTGCATACGGCCAGCACCAATTTCAAATCCTACTAATATCGTTACACCCATCGAAATGCTGAGCGGTACCATATACAACAAACTAGTGAAATTTAATGCTATTTGATGAGCTGCGATGATTTCTGTACTAAAGCTACTCATCATCATTGTTACAGCAGAAAAAATACTCGTTTCTGCAAATAAGGATATTCCTATTGGCACGCCAATGACTAAAATTTCTTTCCAACGAAGCCATTCTAATTTTGGCCAGTCATTAAATAGGTTGAAACGTTCAAAAGGCTTACGTTTAGCAATAATCCAAACTGTAATCATGAAAACAAGCCAGTATGTAATCGCTGTTGCAACACCGGCGCCTACTCCGCCGAGCTCTGGTGCACCAAATTTGCCGAATATAAAAATATAATTCAACGCAATATTAATAGGTGTTGTAAGTAATGTAATAATCATTGTAACGCGAGTTTGTCCAAGCGCATCGATAAAACAGCGCATGACAAAAAATAAAAACAGTGGTATAAGTCCAGCGCACATCGATTGAATATAAGATTTGGCAATAGAATGTACAGAGGCTTCTAAATCCATTTTGCCAAGAATCCAATCTATACCGACTATTAATAAAATAAAAATAAGTGCTGCAAGAACGATGGCTACATAGATGCCTTGTTGAACAGCTCTTTTAGCTGCAAACTCATTTTTAGCTCCAACAAGCTGTGAGACAATAGGTGTGATCGCAAGGAGAATTCCAGATAGCCCTATGTAAATAGGCATCCAAATAGAGGAGCCGATTGACACTCCAGCTAGATCGGTAGTACCGTACCGACTTGACATTAAAATATCGAAGAAAGAAATAAGATAAATAGCTACTTGCGATACTAAAATAGGTACGATAATTTTTAAGATTAATACATATTTTTCTTTTAACGTAGATGTTTGATTCATAGTGAATAATCTTCCTTTATTATCATAATTAAATTAGTATAGCATACTAAAATAGAATAAAGATGTAAAAATCAATTATGCCCCGGCATATTGCATCAGACTGAGTTCCGTTCTTTCAGTAAATGATTGGACACCAGCTAAAAGAAGTTTAAAGCTTCACCTGTATCTTTTAGTTCGCATATAGTACAATAGAAGACTGTATACAAAAGTAGTATGGTTACAATGGCTTTTAACTTCTTTCAGCGAAAGTCACCACCTATATAGGTGACGAGATGAATCCGAGTTTAAGTTCCTTTTTAGTGCGTGTCCAAGCATCCACTGAAAGAAGTAAAAGCCTCCGGCGGATGTCACGGAATCGGAAAGTAGTTCTTTGTTAACACAAAGCCGATTTCGGACGCATTGTTTATCTGTACGAAAGCGAAGTGACAGTAACAATTATGCCGGCGCATAATTGATGGAATAGGAGAATTAATGTGAATCAACAATCAATCATTTTAACCGGTGGAGGGACAGCTGGTCACGTATCGCTCAATCAAGCGATACTCCCGTCTTTACAAGAACTAGGTTATGATGTCCATTATATTGGCTCAGACCAAGGCATTGAGAAAGAATTAATAGGCGAGGCGTTTCCTAATGTTCCGTTTTACGGTATTTCAAGTGGGAAATTGCGCCGTTATTTCTCAATGAAAAATTTTACTGATCCATTTAAAGTGCTTGCTGGAATGATGCAGGCTTTTCGTATAATTAAAAAAGTGAAACCACAAGTCATTTTTTCTAAGGGCGGATTTGTTTCTGTACCTGTTGTCATGGCTGCGAAATTTGCTGGTGTTCCAGTAGTCATTCATGAATCAGATGTTACACCTGGCTTAGCCAATAAAATTGCACTACCATTTGCATCACACATCTTTACGATTTTTGAGGAAACATTACAGCATCTGCCGAAAGAAAAGGCGACATGCACAGGCTCCATTATTCGCGAAGAGTTATTTATAGGAGATCGAGCAAAAGGGTTATCTCTTTGTGGCTTTACGACATTAAAACCTGTTCTTCTTGTGATGGGCGGCAGTCTAGGATCAGTTGTCTTGAATGATGCACTTCGTCAAAATTTACCAGATCTTGTGAAGCAGTTTCAAATCATTCATTTGTGCGGTAAAGGGAATTACGACGAATCATTTGAATCAATGTCTGGGTACAAACAGTTTGAATATGTGACAACGGAATTACCGGATCTATTACACGCTGCAGACTTTATCGTCTCACGTGCTGGCTCCAATTCGATTTTTGAATTTTTAGCACTGCACAAGCCGATGTTGCTAGTGCCGTTATCTGCACAAAAAAGTCGTGGTGACCAAATATTAAATGCAAACTTATTTAAAAGACAGGGCTATGCAGAAGTGTTACAAGAGGAAGAGTTAACGAAGGAATCGTTTGAAAGATCAGTTCATGTGTTAACAGAGCGCAAAGCGGAAATGGTTTCAACGATGGAAAAAACGCAAAGACCGAAAACTCCTGAAGAAATGGCGAAATTGATTTTACATTATAAAAAGTAGTTTTTCGTTATCACAGCCTTTAACTAAAACGCAATTATAGTAATAAAATGAAACAAAGCTAAAAAATAAGCTATGTGTCTGTCATGAAGACGGAGCACATAGCTTTTTTTTATCCGAGATGAACGGGCAGTAATTAATCTTTACCGAAAGTAAAACTGGGAAAGACAAATAATCAGCGGTGGCTGAAGTAAACCCACGCTGATTATAGTTTCGCTTTATGAAATTACATCGCTTGTTCTTCGCCTTCTGCCACTTGATTGGCAGTTGTAAGGTAGAATAAGTCTTTTGGAATTTTAAATAAATTAAATTGCGCCTCGCCTCTGTTAACTTGTGCTAATAATGTTGGATGACTTTCATTTGCGCTTATAACATAGGGTAGCTTTAAGGCTGCACGCTGTGATTTTATATTTTCAACTCGAATACGGAGAAATACCGTATGGAAATTATAATCAAAAAATAGTTCATTCAAAAAAAGCATTTTTGCTTTTTGGTTATAACCTAAACCTTGATAAGGGAGTCCGATCCACGTTCCTAAAAAGCCTGCACCATCCTCCACATCATGAATGCTAATGGTGCCGATCGGTTGACCCCAATCATCAGTAATTGTCCTTGAAATAGCGAGTCCCTTCGCTTCTTCTTCAATCAGTTGTTTTGTCATAAACCAATATTCATCAGCGGATGTGGCTTTTTGACGGACAAAAGGGAATACAGAAGGGTGTGATAATAGCTCATAAAGCTCTGTACATTCATGTAGGTCTCGATGTTTAAGCATACGAAACGCCTCCTTTACTAGGGTAGTTAAAACAATTCCTTTAAAACATAAAGAAGAAAACTAAAATTCGTACTGGAATTAAAACCCAAAGAACTAGACGTTCAAACTATGATAACCATAATCTCCCGCTGTCTTACTGATTTTTCGACCATACCGAAAAAAGGCTAGTTTTTTTAATATAATATAACAATCACACTGCTTTATGCAATCATTTTCCTCGCTAAAACAAAAAATAAGTTTCTATATCAGAAGATTCTGAAAAATAGGTAATCGGGTAGATAGTTAAAAACTGTTAATGTATAATTTTGTATAGTATTAAGTCTATAATATCAATTTTTGAACAAAATAGTGTTTCTTTAGGATTATATTATTTCTTCAAAAGAGGTAAAATATCAAATATTACCCTAAAAAGGATATAAATTTTCCGATTCGAGAAGGGTAGTTCTTTTAAATTATGTTATAATAGTCGTATTGATTTTTTTGTATGAACAAAAACTATATGAAAATTCTATATTACTATTAACGACTTATGGGGTGACAGCATGAAATATCTTTTAAGCGAAGTCTTATTTAATGAATTATTTATTGGCACAGATTTTGTCTTTTTAATGAAAAAAGTGGGAGACGATTATCAATATATTCGCTTAAATCAAGCAGCTAGAGCTTTCTTTCCACAAGAGGCGATTGGGAAAATGCTTTCTTCCCTTACCCAAAGTCGTAATTTCACTACAATTCAAGAAAATTACAATCGAGCGATTGAAATGCATAGTCAAGTTGATTATGTGGATTATGCCTATTATAAATCAGAGGTTCGTAAATATGAGACATCTGTTCGTCCGCTTAAACATAATAAAGAAGACTATATTTTAGCTATAACTAAAGAGATTCTCTATGATCGTAGCATCGAAGATAAGTTTTTATTTTTGCGCTCTATGTTTGATCATGCCTTCTTTTCTACGGTCATCTTATCAGCTGAAGGGACTATTTTTGAAGTGAATTCCAGCTTTACAGAAGACTTTGAATTAGATACTGAAACGGTTAAACAGCAATTATTCATTGATTTACCAATTGTTCCTAAAGATGAAGTGGAAAATATACAGAACTATTTACAAAAAGCAGCTATGGGCAAAAATATTGGCGAAAAACTCATTAAGCTTCATACACTGGATAAAAAAGAACGCAAGTACTTAGTATCACTATCCCCAGTTATGCAGGGGGATAACTCTTTTGCTATTTTTCTTATCATGCAGGATTTCACACAATTCACCGAACAAAAGGCAGAGTTACGCACAAAATCCCATGGTTTTGAGGTGTTCAAGGCCGCTCTCAATTCTGCAGCTTCCATTGCTGTTCTAGATAGAAATGCAAAAATTATAGAAGTGAATGATTTGTTTTTAAATGCAACAGGCTACATTGCTGAAGAGCTAATAGGCCAATCTTCTTTAGAATTAATCGAGCCTCGTAACGATACTAAAGAGTTAGTACAATTACTTAGGAAGGGGATTGTTTGGAGAGGGGAGCTATGCTATCGTACAAAATTCCATGCTGATTGTTGGGTAGAATCAACTGTAGTTCCATTGAAAAATGAATTTGGAGAGACAGAACAATATTTATCCATTAACTATAATATTACGGACAAGAAAAGAATGTTAACAGAATTGAAAAATATTGAACGCACTTTCCGTCTAATTACAGAAAATACAAATGATTTAATTGTCATTACAAACGAAGATGGCATCATTATTTATGCTTCGCCCTCTTATGAGATGTATTTAGGCTACGAAAATGCAGAATTACAAGGTCAGTTTTACAATAATATTGTAGATGAACAAAGTAAGGAGGATTGGCAAACGTTTCTAAATAATTTTTCGGGTCAAACGGAAACACAATTTGAGCTTCTACTAAAAGCGAAGGACGGAACGCCTGTTTGGACTGAAGGGAACGTAACAGTTGTTCATGATCCAAAGCGTGAAAAAGTTTCACAAATTATGATGGTATCTCGTGAGATTACTCATCGTAAAGAACGAGAAAATGATCTATTATATTTAGCCTATCATGATACATTAACACAATTACCGAATCGCCGTTTTTTAAACAAGGAGTTCCCAAAAATATTGGCAGAAGCAAAAGAACATAATGAGTGTTTAGCTATGCTCTATATCGATGGGGATGACTTTAAGACTGTAAATGATCAGCATGGCCATGACACAGGGGATGATTTTATCCGAAAGTTTGGCCAAGTATTAATTACCGCGGTACGTAATCACGATTTAGTGATTCGAATGGGTGGCGATGAATTCATTGTCGTCTTAACAGGCTTAACTCGGGATGGTAAGACGAGGGATACTCAAATGATGGATATTATTAATCGCATTCGTAATGAACTAAAAAAAGGTTGGACGATTGAAAAACATCATTTTTCTCCAACTGCGTCCATTGGTATCGCTTATTATCCGGATCACTGTCAAACATTAAATGGATTGCTAGAATTAGCAGATCAAGCTTTGTATAAAGCAAAGGAAATCGGAAAAAATAATTACTATATTACTGACATTTAATCAACTATGCCTCGGCATAATTGTAGCTGCCGCTTTGCTTTCGCTACAAATAAACAATGCGTCCGAAATCTGCTTTGTGCTTGTGCAAAAAAACTCCTGTCCGCCTTCGTGACATCGCGAAGGCTTTAAATTCTTTTAGAAATTAAAAAAAGTCTGTATTACAAGTAGTTGCTTGTGGTACAGACTTTTTGTTTGATGGTATGCTATAACCGTATTAAGGAAAACCTTATCGTTAATTTGGAATAGAAGGTGATGAAATGCCTAAAAAAATACTTTTGGTGGAAGATGAGAAGCATATTGCTCGTTTTGTAGAGCTAGAATTAAAGCATGAAGGCTATGATGTAATTGTAGCTTTTGATGGACGTGAAGGACTTTCGCTAGCTGCATCTGAAAATTTTGATGTGTTGTTATTAGATGTGATGCTTCCGGGAATCAATGGAATTGAAATTTGCCGTCGGATACGTTCGCAGTCACAGGTACCTATTATATTGTTAACGGCACGAGATGCTGTGATGGACCGTGTAGCTGGCTTGGATGCTGGTGCAGACGACTACATAGTAAAACCATTCGCTATTGAAGAACTATTAGCTAGAATTCGTACTATTTTACGTCGGGTGACACCGGATGAAAAAATGGGGGGATCATTACATTTTCGAGATATCGAAATGGATATCGCGGCCTATGAAGTTTTTGTACAAGGGGATAAGCTTGATTTAACGAAAACAGAATATGATCTACTAAAATTATTAATAGAACATAAAAACAAAGTTTGTACACGGGAGCTAATTTTAACCTCTGTTTGGGGGTATGATACGGATATAGAGACAAATGTCGTAGATGTATATATTCGGCATTTGCGAACAAAACTACCGGGTGATACGAATGCTTATATTGAAACCGTTCGTGGGGTTGGGTATGTGATGCGTGAATGAAAAAATGGAGAGATTATTTAGTCAATCAGTCATTGCAAAGAAAATGGATGCTAACATCTACTCTTGTTATATTTTTTAGCTATACTATTATATGTATTGTCGTATATATTTCACTTCATACATGGCTATCGAATGACGAGGATAGTAAAATCAAACGGACAAGCGATGATTTGGTGTATTTTTTAGAGTCACAAGGACCCAATCTTACCATTCAAGAAATTCTGCAAAATAAAGGTCTTATAGGTTCTATTTCTGATCGTAATCAGACGATTAGAATATTTAATTCAGATGGTGTTCCGATTTTTGCTATTAATGATACTTCTCAGGCTGCGCCTCTTTCCTCAATGGGGGAAACTATTAAAATGACAATTGATAAAAAAGATGTCTTTGTCATTAATGAACCGATTCAACTTGGTTTCTTTCAAGGATATATTCAAGTGATTCATCCATTATCAAAGTTCAAGTCATTGATGCATTATTTATTGACGACAATGTTAATAGCGGGTATAGGAGCATTATTGATATCTGCATCTATTGGCTATTATCTTGCCAATTATTTGATGAAACCATTACGTTCGTTACGTTCATCGATGAAAACCGTTATGGATAAAGGGTTTAATGAACCGATTCAATTAACTTACACGTCTCATGATGAGATAGGTGATTTATTGAAAATGTACAATGCGATGATGAATGAATTGCAAATATCATTTGCACAGCAGCAGCAATTTGTTGCAGACGCCTCTCATGAGTTACGAACGCCTATTCAGGCAATTGAAGGGCATCTATCCCTTTTGAAAAGATGGGGGAAGGATGATCCGGAAATTTTAGAAGAATCTATTGATACTTCGCTAACGGAAATTGCACGCATGCGAAAAATGATCGAAGAATTACTAGAACTTGCTCGTCGTGAGGAAAAAGATATCGATAGTGAAGCTGATGCAGTTGCTGTTATAGAAGCGGTTATAGAGGAGATAAGACTCCTTCACCCAGAAGCTCGAATAATGCTGTCGAAAGAAGGCGAAATAGGGAGGATATTTATAACAGAAAATGCACTTAGCCAAATTGTTCGCAATATAATAGAAAATGCTATTCGTTATTGTGAAATAGTTCCTGAAATTCAAATTTCAGTTGCTGTTTCGGGGAAGGAAGTATTGATGAGTGTGGAAGATAATGGGATTGGTATAGCGGAAGAAAATATTCCATTTATTTTTGATCGTTTCTATCGGGTCGACGAGGCAAGAAACCGTCAAATCGGAGGAACAGGTTTAGGGCTTAGTATTACAAAAATGTTACTTGAAAAATACAATGGCTCTGTAGAAGTCAAGAGTAGAAAAAATGTTGGAACCGTTTTCTTCATGAAATTCCCGCTAAAATATTGAGAAAAATACACGCTTTATTTCATTATTCTATCCTTTGGGAAAAAAATTGCTTAATTTGCTAAAAAGAGTTGTATTTTTTGTGAAGAGTAGTAAGATTGAGATGGAAAAAACGTTCTTTAATTTATGGGTATGTTGTGTTAAACATCCTTTTAAAGAGCGGGAAAATATTATATAATTAATTGTAATTTAATTAATGGAACTGCCGAAAGGCAAAATTTGGAGGTCATTTTTCATGTCGAACAACGTTACAACTGTAAGTTCTCCATGGTCAGCTTTCTCTGGTCCTAACCTAGGATATGTGATGGAGCAATACGACTTATTCTTACAGTCTCCTGAAGAAGTAGAACCGGAGTTAGTATTATTATTCCAACAATTTGGTGCACCAGTAGTAGTAGAAGGTGAAGTAGCTGTAGCTAGTAATGCAGCAGCTCCTGCTGGCGATTACAAGAAAGTGTTAGCGGCTGTGAAATTAGCAGATGCAATCCGTACAAACGGTCATTTAGCAGCAGATATTTATCCTTTGAAAAACCGTGAACTACAAACAGCTCAAATTGAAGAAAGCGCGTTCAACTTAAGCGCTGCAGATTTAGCTGAAATTCCTGCAGCTGTCTTCTTCAAAGATGTGCCAGCAAACGTGAAAAATGGTAAGGATGCAATCGATTACTTAAAATCTGTTTATACAGATAAAGTAGCATTTGAATATAATCACGTAGTAGCAACAGAAGAACGTGATTGGATTCAAGCACAAATTGAAACAGGTTCATTTAAACAAGCATTAGCTTCTAATGAGAAAAAAGCTTTATTAGACCGTTTAACTCGTGTTGAAAACTTCGAGAAGTTCATTCATAAAACTTTTGTAGGTCAAAAGCGTTTCTCTGGTGAAGGTTTAGATACTCAAATCGTTCTATTCGATGAAATTTTGAAAACAGCTGAAACAAATAGCGTTGAAAATGTACGTATTGGTATGGCCCACCGTGGTCGTTTAAATGTGTTAACACACATTTTAAATAAACCATACGACATGATGTTCTCTGATTTCGCACATGTTTCTAATGAATTATTTATGCCAAAAGATGGTCGCCTTGAAATTACTAAAGGCTGGACTGGTGATGTAAAATACCACATGGGTGCTTCTTACAACCGCGAATCTGGTATGAATGTTAAACTTGCTTACAACCCATCTCACTTAGAAGTAGGAAATCCGGTTGTTTTAGGTACTGCACGTGCTGCACAAGATGACACTTCTAAACCAGGGCAAGCTATTCATAACCGCACAAAAGGATTAGGAATTCTTGTGCATGGTGATGCTGCGTTCCCAGGTCAAGGGATCGTAACAGAAGTATTAAACTTTGCAAAAACTGAAGGGTTCACTACTGGTGGTACAATCCACATCATTGCTAACAACATGATTGGATTTACAACTGAATTACATGATTCTCGTTCATCTGTGTACTCTTCAGACCCTGCAAAAGGTTACGAAGTACCAGTCGTGCATGTAAATGCAGATAGCCCTGAATCTGTAGCTTTAGTTGGTCGTTTCGCAGCTAGCTACCGTCAAAAATTCGGTAAAGATATTATCGTTGACCTTATGGGTTACCGCCGTCATGGTCACAATGAAACGGATGATCCAACTGTAACAAACCCTGAAACGTATAAATTAGTTTCTAAACATGAACCAATTCGTGCTTTATATGGTGCTCAATTAGTAGCTGAGGGTGTAGTTTCTGCTGAAGAAGTAGCTGCATTAGATAAAGCTATTTATGCAGAAATGCAAGCAGCTTATGATCATGTAAAAGAAATGGCAGATAAAGATGAACATAAACATTTAGAAATGCCAGAAGAATTAAAAGTAGAATTCCCACAAATTGATACAGCAGTTGGTGTGGAACGTCTAGGAAAAATTAATGAAGAGCTTTTAGTGTTTGAAGAAAACTTTGAACCACAGAAAAAACTTGGCAAAATTTTAGAAAAACGCCGTGATGCATTTGCTTCTGCAAAAATCGACTGGGGTCATGCAGAAACTTTAGCATATGCAACAATTATTCAAGATGGGACACCAGTACGTTTTACAGGTCAAGATGCACAACGTGGTACGTTCTCTCAACGTCACTTAGTGTTACATGACAAAAACAATGGTAATTTATTTACGCCACTTCACCATATTTCAGGTGCAAATGCATCATTTACAGTACACAACTCTCCACTTACAGAAGCTGGGGTAGTGGGCTTTGAATATGGTTACAATTTAGAAAACGGCCATGTATTATCAGTATGGGAAGCTCAATTTGGTGACTTTGCTAACATGGCACAAGTTATGTTCGATAACTTTATTTCAGGTGCACGTGCTAAATGGGGTCAAAAATCTGGTTTAGTAATCCTTTTACCACATGGTTATGAAGGTCAAGGTCCAGAACACTCTTCAAGCCGTATGGAACGTTACTTACAAATGTCAGCTGAAAATAACTGGTTCGTAGCAAACTGTTCAAACGCAGGTAACTACTACCACTTATTACGTCGTCAAGCAGCATTATTAGGTACAGAAGGCGTTCGTCCACTTGTGGTTGTTTCACCTAAGTACTTACTTCGTCACCCATTAGCTGCAGCAAATGCTGATCAATTAGCAAATGGTTCATTCCAAGAAGTAATTGAACAACCAGGCCTAGGTTCAAAACCTGAAGCTGTAGAGCGCATTGTTTTAGGTTCAGGTAAAGTCATGATCGATATCGCAGACCGTATTAAAGACGGTGAAGGCTTCGATCACCTACACATTGCTCGTGTAGAACAACTTTACCCATTCCCAAAAGAGCAAGTTGCTGGTATTATTGCTAAGTATCCTAATGTAAAAGAAATCGTTTGGGTACAAGAAGAGCCTAAAAACCAAGGTTCTTGGAATTATGCATTAGAAACATTACACGACCTTTCAGAAGGTAAAAAGCTACGTTATGTAGGCCGTCCTGCAATGAGCTCAACTTCTGAAGGTGATGCAGATTCTCATAAAGCAGCTCAAGCCGCACTTGTAGAAGAAGCAGTTGCTGAGCCTGTAAAGGTTAAATAATCACATATTAAATATTTTTGAGAGCCGGGCTACTTGCTTAGGCAGTAGCCCATTGATGTGCACCAATGCACGTTAATTAAAGGAGGAAATGAAAGTGGCTGAAATTAAAGTCCCTGAATTAGCAGAATCGATTACAGAAGGTAGTATCGCACAGTGGGTAAAAAAAGTGGGCGATCGCGTTGAAAAGGGTGAATTCATCGTTGAACTTGAAACAGATAAAGTAAACGCTGAAATCATTTCTGAAGAAGCAGGAGTTTTAACTCAAATTTTAGCTGAAGAAGGAGATACTGTACTTGTAGGTCAAGTAATCGCAGTTGTAGAAGCTGGCGAAGGTGCAGCACCTGCTCCAGCAGCTCCAGTTGAAGCAGCTCCAGCTCCAGCAGCACCACAAGCAGCACCTGCTCCAGTTGCAGCAGCTCCAGTTGTAGTAGAAACTTCTGGTGAGCGTGTAATCGCGTCTCCAGCAGCACGTAAACTTGCTCGTGAAAAAGGTATTGACCTTGCTGCTGTATCTCCAGTAGATCCGCAAGGCCGTGTACGTGTACAAGACGTTGCAGCTCATGGTACAGCTCCAGTAGCAGCGCCACAAGCAGCTCCAGCAGCACCTAAAGCAGTAGCAGCTGTTGATGATTCACGTGTGACAATTGAAAAAATGAGCCGTCGTCGCCAAACAATTGCAAAACGCTTACTTGAAGTAAAACAATCTACAGCAATGTTAACAACATTCAACGAAGTAGATATGACAAACGTTATGGCTTTACGTTCTCGTAAAAAAGACCAATTCTTCGAGTCAACTGGCTCTAAACTTGGTTTCATGTCATTCTTCACAAAAGCTGTAGTTGCAGCACTTAAAAAATACCCATATGTGAATGCACAAATCGTTGGTGATGAAATTCACTTAAACAACTTCTTCGATATCGGTGTAGCCGTATCAACAGAAGAAGGCTTAGTAGTACCAGTTGTACGTGACGCTGACCGCAAAAACTTTGCAGAAATTGAAGATTCAATTGCAGACTTAGCGAAAAAAGCACGCGACAAAAAATTAGGTTTAGCTGATCTTCAAGGTGGCTCATTCACAATTACAAATGGTGGGGTATTCGGTTCATTAATGTCTACACCTATCATGAATGGTACACAAGCTGGTATCCTTGGTATGCATACTATCAAAAAACGTCCAGTTGAAGTGAATGGTGAAGTAGAAATTCGCCCAATGATGTACTTAGCACTTTCTTATGACCACCGTATTATCGATGGTAAAGATTCTGTAGGCTTCCTTAAAACTGTTAAAGAACTACTTGAAAACCCAGAAGATTTATTATTAAATTCTTAATTCCTGAGTTTCTAAAACCTTGCGAACATTGTTTCGCAAGGTTTTTTTCTTTTGTGGATTATTTGAGGAAGTGAAGGTTAAAGTAATCAGAGTGACGGAAAGAAGGGCTGAAACGACGGATAAAAAGGGTGAAGTGACGGAAAGGAAGTCAAGCGACGGATAAAGCAGCTGAAACGACGGATAAAAGAGCCGAAGTGGTGGAAAGGAAGTCAAGCAACGGATAGAAGGTCCGAAATGATGGAAAGAAGAGCCCAAACGACGTATAAAAAAGCCAAACCGACGGATCGCTTACCCCAACTTTTGCGAAAGCTTCCCTATAATAATGTATATAGTACAAAACTATTATTTGTACAGAACTACAATTTCTCTAAAATATTAAAAAAGAAGTTATGTATTAATTATTTGCGGATTTTCTTTAAAAAGGATAAAAAACCCTAATATTGTAATTAGTCAGAAAAGTAATGAAATTATCTTGACGAATAAGTTAGTTTTATAGTAGTATCTTAATAATCAATTAAATATTCAAACCTCACGTTTTTTCATTGTGAGGTAGAGGCGCGGTATTTATTAGTTCATTGTTGAGTACAAGCAAGCGAAGACGCAATGAAGAAGGAACTATCGCCGAAGTGTAAAAGGAGCTCGTACTTTTATGCTGGGCCTGCAGTGAATAAGTGCAGGACTGTCCTAGTAGATTTTTTCCAGGTTTACTAGGTTGTGCTATCTCGGAATGATGGAATTATAGTGAGGATTTGGGCAACTGTTGAAAAAGTAAGACCTAAGTTCAGAGCTTAGGCTTTTTTAGTACAGTTGTCTTATTTTTTTTACAGAAAAAGGGGGAGTTTTACATGAAAAGAAATTGGTTAGTAGTAATGTTGACCGTAGTGACTGCAATTTTGTTAGCTGCATGTGGTACTAGTGACAAGAAGGAGCCGTCGTCATCTAGTAATGAGGGGGGCAATACGAATAACGAGGAAGCTGGTGGCGAATTCCGTATCGGGATGGAAGCTAGTTATGCTCCGTTTAACTGGACGCAGCAAGGTGATGCAAATGGCGCAGTAAAAATTGCTGATAATGCAGAATATGCAGGCGGTTATGATGTACAAATGGCGAAAAAAATAGCTGAAGGCTTAGGAAAAGAATTGGTTATCGTAAAATTGGAATGGGATGGATTAGTACCAGCTCTACAATCAAATAAAATCGATGCTATCATTGCAGGTATGTCACCTACTGAAGAACGTAAACAAACGATCGACTTCACAGAAAACTACTATACGTCTGATTTTGTAATGGTAATTAAAAAAGGTAGTAAATATGAAAAAGTAACATCTATCCAAGATTTCTCTGGTGCTAAAATCACCTCACAGTTAAATACATCTAACTACACTGTTATTGATCAAATCAAAGATGTAAAAAAACAGACAGCTATGGATAGCTTCCCAGCAATGCGAGTAGCATTAGAAGCTGGAAAAATTGATGGTTATGTAGCAGAACGTCCAGAAGGTATTTCCGCTGCTGCTGCAAACGATAAATTAGCATATGTAAAATTTGAAGAGGGCTTCGATACAGACATTTCAAATACATCGATCGCAGTTGGTTTACGTAAAGGTGATGCAAACCTTGAGAAGATAAATGAAATCTTAAAAGGTATTTCTGAAGATGATCGTCAAAAAATTATGGAAGAAGCCATTCACCAACAACCAGCAGCACAATAATATGATTGCGCGGGCTAGCTACTAGTCCGTGCAATATCAATATAATAGAAACTTTCTAAATAATAATAATGTCTAAGCTACTTGTTTCATATGATAAAAGAAACAGGGTCCCACTGAAAATGGTAGATAGCTAAGACGATTGAACGAAAAAGCAACACGACGTTGTTAGGGGGAACATCATGAGTCTTGAATGGATTATTTCTATTGTTGAGAACAACTGGCAAATGTTTTTACGAGGTGCGTATTATACATTACTTATTTCGATTATTAGTACAATTATTGGTGCACTTATCGGATTTTTCATTGGAATTATGCATACCATCAAAGTTCGTAAAAAGGGAGTAAAATTTTATAGCTTGAAATTCATTAATTTTATACTAACTTGCTATGTCGAATTCTTCCGTGGTACACCAATGATTGTACAAGCAATGGTTGTATTTTTCGGCTTAGATATAGCATTTGGTATTAATATGCACTTTATTACGGCAGGTATTTTAGTTGTTTCATTAAATACAGGCGCTTATATGGCAGAAATCGTACGAGGTGGAATTGTTTCCATTGATCAAGGGCAGTACGAGGCTGCATCGGCTATTGGTATGAATCATGTTCAAATCATGCTACATGTTGTATTACCACAAGTTGCCCGAAATATTTTGCCTGCTACAGGTAACCAATTAATTATGAATATTAAAGATACAGCAGTTTTAAACGTTATTGGAGTTACGGAATTATTTTTCCAAACAAAGTCGATTGCAGGTAATAACTTCCGCTACTTCGAATCTTTCTTCGTAGCATGTGTCCTTTATTTCATCATGACATTCACAGCATCAAGAATTTTACTGTATATAGAAAAACGGCTGGATGGACCAGATGCCTACCAAAAAGAACAGAAAGAAGCAGTATAGGGGGGCTAATAAATGACAGTTATTAAAATAGAGCATTTAAGTAAATCATTTGGGCGTAACGAAGTGTTAAAGGATGTAAATTTCCAAGTAGAAAAGGGCGAGGTTGTCTGCTTAATCGGCTCTTCAGGTTCTGGCAAATCAACATTACTACGCTGCATTAATTTACTGGAAACACCAAGTGGCGGTCAAATTATATACAAAGGTGAAAATATTTTAGATGAAAAGCATAATATCCAAGAATACCGTACACATTTAGGTATGGTATTCCAGCAATTTAACTTATTCAATAATCATAATGTCTTAAAAAATTGCACAGTTGGTCAAATGAAAGTATTAAAGCGTTCGAAGGCAGAAGCCGATGAAGTTGCCCAAAAATATTTGCAAATTGTTGGTATGGATCAATATGTCAATGCGAAGCCACGACAGCTATCTGGTGGTCAAAAACAGCGTGTAGCGATTGCACGAGCATTGTCAATGAGTCCAGAAGTAATGCTGTTTGATGAACCGACGTCAGCCCTTGACCCAGAAATGGTGGGTGAAGTCTTAAAGGTAATGCGGCAGCTAGCGGATTCCGGCAATACGATGTTAATCGTTACACATGAAATGGAATTTGCCAAAGAAGTAGCGGATCGCGTTGTCTTTATGGATAAAGGTGTTATTGTAGAGGAAGGGCCTCCAACACAGGTTTTAGTAAACCCTCAGCATGAACGGACAAAGGCGTTTTTAAAACGGACATTAAGATAAAAAAGTTTACGCGTTTGGTAATGAATAACTAAAAAAAGTGAGTCCAAACGAATTTTATTAATAGTCAATATATAATTTGTAACAATGTATTTTATTTGTGATTTAGATATAATCAGGGCTACTTCAATCTAGGAACTTTCTTCCACTGATAGCGTCAATTTATGCAGTTATGGAGGTAGTATTTTGAAAAAATTATGTATTCTATTTACCGTAATTAGTGTTCTATTACTTGGATGTTAGCAAGAAAAAAGCTATAACGTATGGGATTCATCAACACAAAGTCAAGAAATTATTGATTCAGCGATAGAAAGGCTTACTTTTTGAGCTGCAGTCCGTCTAATTCTTATAATAATTGAATGACAAAAAATGTACACTACTAAAATTGAATTTAGTAATGTACATTTTTAATTTGTTTACCGAGTTATTTTCTAGAATTCCATTCTGCGTATAAAATAAAGCAAATTGCAAATGCAACGGCCAGGATAAAAAACCATTGCGGTACACCACCAAAGCTCATGTTAACACCTCGAAGTAAATTTTTTTATTAGTAATCTCCATTCATTCAGACCCCCATCTTTGCATGTATTGGGATGAGAGCTACAGTGAAATATCTACTGAATTAAGACATGTCCTCAGACGAATTGTTTATCTGTGCGACAGCACCTATTACGCCAATGAGAAATTAATATGGTTAAAAAAATGGATAGTTACGGAGAAAATATGGTCATCTATGGTTTTTTTCTCCACAAGCGTACAAAAATATTATAAAATAAGCTGTATACATTAGCTTCGTGCTAGTAAAGAGAGGTAGAGAGATTATGTTACATTTAAAATGGAAAGATGCTCCAACGGTACGTACAGTTACTTGTAAGCATACAAATGCATCAAAATATTTAGTTTCAAACGTATTAACAGTAGGGCAACAATATGATGTAAAAAATGAAACAGAAGAGTTCGTTTTTATTATCGATAACACTGGTAATATTGGTGGCTACTATAAAGATTATTTTGAATAAGCAAATCAATTTCGCCTTGGCGTAATTGAGTCCGAGTTTTCATTCAATCGGTTTGAATGAAAACCAAAAGGTGGTTCAGATGATTTCTGAGCCACCCTTTTTTGTTGATTAAACTTAATTATCCCTGCTTAAAGGTTTTTAATTCAGCAACTTCTTGTAGATGCTCTTTTTCCTGCTCTGTAGCTGTATGAAGGGCGAATACATCTTGGATAGCTGACTTCAGCTCAAGCTGTGTTTCTTTGAATTTTGATACTTGCTGTGCAAAGGAAGGGCTCGTAAAACGATCATTTGCACGAGATAATTTTTCCTCTAGCTGCGCGTAGCGATGATCCATATGCATAGACAACATGATAGCTAACTGATTTTTCCAAAGTGGAATAAGTGTAACGATTGAAAATTCTATTTTTTCCGCTAGTGTTTGATTGGACTGTTGGATCATGCGTATTTGTGGCGCAGTTTGTAAGGCAACTTGCTGAGAAACTTGTAAGTCATAAATACGTTGATCTAGACGTTCGATTTGAGCGGCAAAATCATTAAGCTGTTGGACAGCTAGTGGCTGTTTTGATGCCTGTACACTTGTCACTTTTTCTGGAAGTTCTACTTCAATGGCTTGCTGCTTCTTCATTTGTCCAGCTGCTATAGCAGTCGCTAACTCTTCAAAGTATCCTCTATTATGAGCATACAGTTCTTCTAGCATTTCTACATCTTTAATCATTTGAAGCTGTGCACGTTCAAGCTGAACACCAATTCGCTCTACTTGGATACTAGTACGTTCAAACTCCGTTAATGTTTGCTTAATAGTAGGCTCAACTTTACCAAACATTTTTTTTAAAAAGGACTGTTTTTTTGGTTCTAATGCGTTAGGGTCCACTCGGTCTAATGTATGCATTAACGAGTCTAGCATTTGGCCAATTTTTGTGACGTCTTTTTGTTTTACTTGTGCAAGCATTCGATCAGCAAATTGTGAAAGTGATCGTTGCGAATCTTGCCCTAAGGACAGGACTGATTCGAAGTTTGTCAGGTCAAGCTGACTAGCATATAAAAGTGCACGACTTTGTGCAAGAGGCGATAGCGTTTCATACGTCGCCATCGTCTCATTATTTGTAGTCTCTAAATAAGATTGCACAAGAGGGGAAATACCTTGTATTGTATTTAGTTGAAATGCGTGTTCATTTGCCGTCACTTATCATCGCCTCGCCACTCCAATTGTTCTTTTCGTCGTACATTGGAACGATTCGCAAATTCGATTTCCATTTGAAGATGGTCGATGTCGTTGGAAAGCGCATCCTTTAAATCAATTTGAATCGTATCATTTAAATCTGTTAGTGTTTCTCTTGTTTTAGATAATGTAATTTGGATTTCCTTATCTTTCACAGGCTGCCTTGATAACATCGTATATTTATCCGTTAATTCAACAGCGGATGGGAGATGTGCATAAAAAAACTGTTCAACATTATAAAATTTTCGTGGATCTGTTTTGACAATTTTCACGATATTTTTTGAAATACGTGTCATTTCAAGTAATTGCTTAAATGCAGAAATAGAACGTACACGTAAGTAGTTTTGACTTAATGTTTGTATGTTTTTATTGGCTGCTTTAAGTTGAGTTTCAATATGTTTGTATTCTTCTTTTGTTATACCGGCTAATTGCATGAAGTTCTTTTTCTGTCTATGTTTCAACAGCGTCGTACTTGACGCGTATGTTCCAGCGAACAATAAACTACCAAGTAAGTATCCTGGTGTTGCCGCAAATGCTGCGATAGAAACAGTTGTGAGAGAAAATAAGAGGCTAGCGGTATGTCTAGAGAAAAACTGTCCGACACTGAGCATGTTTCTTCCTCCTAGCATTTAAATATGTCTATCTTCTTATACGAAATAATCGACATAAAGTTTCAATGAAAAATAAAGCTTACATAAATTTTACTGCTATTTATAAAGTTTCTCAATAATATTACTTTAGAACAGGGAATTTCCTTATCTTTTTAATAGGCACAGTGGAAAGAAGTCGGACCAAACAAAAATCGCCATCGCTAGTTCCAGATATTCATGGAGAGGTTGAAAACTTTAACTATTAAAGATTTTTTATTATTGCATAATCAAATCGTAGCTATTCATATTATTCGCAAATTGTTTGTCTTGCTTCACTTTCGCACATATTTTAACGTAATGAATTCTCAATAGTTTGAATGTCATTTTGTGTTAGTGAAATGTTTCTTAGCTAATTTTTTGTGAGAGATGAGGATCGAACTTAAAAAATAAAGTATAAATAATAAAATTTTGTTAAAAATTGATATTTCGGGGATTGTTAAGTAAAAAAATATTTTTTATATAAAACTATTTACACATAGTGAATATGGTGTTATAAAAAGAGAATGATAATTGTTATCAAATGAATTGATGGAGGCTTTCAAGTGTTTTTTAGATGTAACAAAAAAACGATTGGCTTACTAATGGTAGTTTCATTACTTTTCTTATTAGTAGGTTGCAATTCAAAAGAGGCGTCAAATAAAGATGCAAAAGATGTAACCGAATCAAACAGTATCAAACATGAAATGGGGACGACAGAAGTTCCGACAAATGCTAAAAAGATAGTTGTTTTAGAACTTTCTTTTGTGGATGCCTTACAAGGTGTTGGTATTACACCAATTGGTATTGCAGATGATAATAAAATGGATATGATTGAGAAGCTTGTAGGCGATAAAATAAACTATACTTCTGTTGGTACTCGTGAACAGCCAAACTTGGAAGTTATTAGCTCACTTCAACCAGATTTAATTATTGCGGATGTACAACGTCATAAAAACATTTATGAGGACTTACAAAAAATAGCGCCAACGATTGAATTGAAAAGTCGTGAGTCAACATATACAGAAAATATTGATTCATTCAAAACAATTGCGAAAGCTGTAAATAAAGAGGCTGAAGCTGAGAAACGTCTTAAAGAACACGATAAGAAATTGGATGCTTTAAAAGCTGAGTTAGCTGATGAAAAAGGAAAAAGTATTTTAACAGCAGTTGTTCGTGATACTTCTTTCCAAGGACATACTGCTTCTTCTTATGATGGTGAACTTTTAGAGAATTTAGGCTTTGAAATTGCTGCAAAAAGTAATGAAGCTTATGTGGAAATCAACTTAGAGCAACTTTCAACAATCGACCCTGATATTTTAGTGTTAGCGCAGAATGAAGGGAAATTGGTGATTGATGATTGGAAGTCAAATCCTCTTTGGAAAAATTTAAAAGCTGTGAAAGAAAACAAAATTTTTGTAGTAGATCGTGATTTATGGACTCGTTATCGAGGGGTTATTTCATCTGAAGCAATTGGTGATGACCTTGTTAAACAATTAAAAGATTAATTTCTTTACTAAAAGCGAGAGTGTTGATAAAACAACATTCTCGCATTACTTATTTTTAGATATGTTTTCAGTTAAAGGTGTGATACAAACAATGGGTTCTAAACGAACATTGAATATATGGGTCGTTGCAATTATAAGTCTATCTTTACTTTTAATTGGTTTATTTTTACACCTTAGTGTTGGTTCGACTATTATGAACATCCATACAATTTTTAATGCAATCTTTCAAATAGATCAATCAAGAGAAACAACGATTATTCAAACACTACGTTTACCTCGAACAATACTTACGGTGATGGTAGGGGCTGCATTAGCAGTAGCAGGAGCACTGATGCAAGCTATTACACGAAATGCACTTGCTTCTCCAGAAATCTTTGGTGTCAACGCGGGTGCCTCATTAGCAGTAGCATCTGCTACACTGCTATTTGCAACTCTGAGTCCATCAATGACCGTATATGCAGCGTTTATTGGTGCATTACTTGGAGGTTTAACAGTATATGTATTCGCCTCTGGAAGGAAAATGACACATGTCAAACTAGCACTTGCTGGAACAGCGATTCATCTTTTCTTTTCTTCCATTACACAAGCTATCGTTATTTTAAATGAACGCGCAACTGATGTGCTTTACTGGCTTGTTGGATCTCTGAATGGAAAAGACTGGACACATGTACAAGTTGCATCGCCCTGGATCATTATAGGACTGGCAATTGCCTTTTTACTCTCGCGTTCATTTTCCATATTATCATTGGGAGAAAGTATGGCGTCTAGTTTAGGTGAAAGAGTCCAGTTGATACGCCTAATTGGAGGGTTACTAGTTATTATGTTGGCCGGCTCTTCGGTTGCAGTGGTAGGTCCAATTAGTTTTATTGGTTTAATTGTACCTCATATTACACGTAAACTTGTCGGTCCAGACTATAGCCGTGTCATCCCAATTTCGGCACTTTTAGGGGCAACTTTATTATTATATGCAGATATTTTATCTCATTTTATCGTATATCCTTATGAGTCACCGGTGGGAATTGTTACTGCTCTAATAGGCGCTTCATTTTTCTTGTATTTAGTAAGGAAGGAGCGACTTATAAAGCAATGATTAGAAAGAAAAAGCCTAATTTACTTATTAGCATTTGTGGAATAATTTTGCTCGCGTTTTCTTTTATTAGTTTAGGAATTGGATCTATATCAATATCACCTATCGATATTTTTTATACATTAATAGGACATTCTAGTGGTAATTCTTTTATTTTGTTTAACTATCGTTTACCTCGTATGGTTATTGCGATTATTGTGGGAGCATCTTTGGCAGTTGCAGGTGCAATTTTACAAATAATATTAAAGAATCCACTAGCTTCTCCGGATGTTGTTGGTGTCACAAAGGGAGCTAGCTTATTTGCAGTTGCTTCTATGATTTTACTACCCAATGCTTTGACAATCATGTTACCTATATCAGCACTTTTAGGAGCGATCACTGTAGCAACAATTCTATTAGTTTTTGCTTATAAGCAAGGCGCAAAAACACACTCCTTTGCTTTAATAGGAATAGCACTAAGCGCGATATGCCAAGCGGGTATTCAATTTTTTATCGTTAAATTCCCTGATAATGTTAATACAACATTGCTTTGGCTTACTGGAAGTTTATGGGGACGTAGCTGGAACGAAATCATGTTCTTAATCCCTTGCCTTATTTTGTTACCGATCATGCTAGTATTTGCTCGAAAATTAGAGATTTTGGGACTGGGTGATAAGGTGGCGGCAAGCCTAGGTGAAAATGTGCAATTATTACGTTATAGTTTTCTTTCTGTTAGTGTAATTTTAACAGGTGTTTCTGTAGCAGTTGTCGGATCAATAGGCTTCATAGGATTAGTAGTGCCACATCTTTCTAAAAGGCTTGTTGATACAAACGCACGTAGATTTATAACAATGTCAGCTATTTTAGGAGCCTTATTTTTATTAGTGGCTGATACGATAGGAAAAGGACTTATGCCACCAGTAGAAATTCCAGCTGGAATCGTTACAGCTCTCATTGGTGCGCCGTATTTTCTTTATTTACTTAGACGTGAAAAAAATAAGTGAAAGGATAATCGACTTTTATGACACAACTTTCAGCAGAAGAATTAACACTGACTTATGAAACAAATACGATTATAGATAGAATCAATTTGAATATTCCAAAAGGGAAAATAACGATCATCATTGGGGCGAACGGTTGTGGAAAATCGACTATTCTTCATGCCTTAGGTCGTTTGATGAAACCTAAACAAGGTAGTGTCTATCTAAATGGGAAAAACATTCATCAATATTCTCCAAAAGAAGTAGCAAAGCAACTGGCCTTTTTAGCGCAGTCACCAGAAATACTGGAAGATTTAACAGTAGAGGAATTATGTCTGTATGGACGTCACCCACACAAAAGCTTGTTTGCACGGCATTCAGATAAAGATAAGGCAGTAGTGGAAGAAGCGTTAAAAGCTACAAAAATGGACTTATTAAAAGATCGCACATTAGATGCATTATCTGGTGGTCAAAGACAACGCGCATGGATTGCTATGGCGTTAGCGCAAGAAACAGATATATTACTACTTGATGAGCCAACAACATACTTAGATTTAGCACATCAAATAGAAGTACTTGAATTACTTCGTGCATTAAATCAGAAGCACAAAAACACTATAATAATGGTGCTTCATGACTTAAACCAAGCAGCGAGCTATGCAGATTATTTAATTAGTATAGCGGATGGTGAAATATATCAAGAGGGAACGCCTAATGATATTTTTACAGAAGAAATGATTCAACATGTATTTGGACTCAATTCAAAAATTATCGAAAGCCCTGTTAATCAAGCCCCCATTTGCATCCCAATAGGTGTTATTTAAATTAAATAGTTTCATTTGAAATAAAAAGATTGAAGCAGTCGTTTTCAATCTTTTTATTTTTTTGCTTTTTGAAAAAGCGTCTTTGAATACACATCACGCCTTTGATAAGCTTAATCGTAAGGCTTAAAATGCTTTAATTGTTTTGGTGAAAGAGTTGATCCATCAATTGTATAGTACTCATTTGCCCTATATGGTCTTTATCATAAGCAAAATAAATATAGACGACATTTGTTTCACCAGAAAAAATAACATTCGCCCAATAACTAGGGAGACCTGCAAAGTGCCAATACCATTCAATAAGTTGGATAGCTTCCTTCCGATACGACATATCTTCGATCAAATAGTTTTCGATTCTTTTTTCATATAGACGCTTTTTGATATGTACTGTACAAAATGGTGCAAGCAACATAATGATTATCCCAACAATCAAAATTTTTTTCATTCGCCATCACCCTAAACAGTTCTGCCTAATTTCGTTTCTAATAATTATTATATTATCTTGTCGATTATAGATAGTCCTTTATATTTCATATAGTCACATCTAACTATGTATAGTTTTTTAATTTCATTTAAAAGAGATTAAGATTGTTAAATAAGATAAACAACATTATAATAGTGTTAATTATATCCAATTCTTGAGATGCTTTCATGTAGAAGAAAGGGAGTCTGCCATATGCTAAAGAACACAAACAAGAAGGTTGAGATATTGGAAACTAAAATTATTTTAGAGAGATATAAGGAAAATATAGAATCAATTCAAAAATCATTAAACCAACTAGAGTTGGAAGTTAGTCATTTGCAAAGTGAAGGTTTAGTTGAATTAGAAAAGCTAGCAAACGAATTAAATATGTTGCAGTTGCTTTCAACGAGTATAAGATATAAAGCTAATAATCTAAACTGTAATAACAATAATACTATTGTGACATCAATAACTGAATAAAATAGTGATACCAAGTCACATCCAATTTGATTTAGGTTTAAAATATGCTTCATACTTTCGATTGTTACATATTCTGAGGGAGATAGATTCAAGAAGTGCGTTATTACTAGCGTGCAATAATAAAGAAGCTAGACTACATAATGACTTAGACTAGTAACAACAGTTTCTAACTGGAAAGAGCATTGGATATCTAATCTCATGAGAGGAAAATTTGTCCAATTTAGGACCTATTTCAAGAGCCACACTCACAACGAGTAGTGGCTTTTTATTTTGCATGTTATTGCCTCATTAAAAGGGCCACCGAAGGGTAGTGACCCTTAGAAAGAAAAAAGGATATATTATTTTGTAAAATTCATTAGAGGTTTGAAGTTCATCATTGTAATATTATGGATTAAATATCTGTGATATATGTTAGGTACGTTAATACGAATTATACAAAAACGCTGCACCGATAATAATTAGGAGAATAAATAGAACAACAAGTAGCGCAAATGCTGAACCGTAGCCAGAACCAGATCCACCATTACCATAAGATTGAGACATAATAATTCCCTCCTTTCTGTAATTTATAATATGTATAGTTTTAAATGGGGGGTGAGATATCTATCATAGGTTGTCTTAGAAAAAGATTTATCTTGCTTCCGCGAGTATCCAACTACTCGCAGAAGGAGGGTAAATACTCGCGAAGCAAGCAATATCCGTGGGAGTTTACTTTCGGAATTCATTGTAGGTAGATAAATAATTAATAATGACTAAGCATTTATTGTTTGCAGTTGACAAAAAATAGTACAAGAACTTCATACTTTACTCCTTATGAGTGACATCCGCTAGAGGATTTGAAACAAACGTATGTTGGTCACTCAGTCGTGTGTTGTCAACATCGCTGACGCTTTGCTTTCGCTAGGTAACTCACTTACTGAAGGAAGTTTTTCATGCACCGACAGTACTTGATATAAATGAAGCTCGACATTCATTGAAAAAATACCTAGAACTCGACATTGAATCTGTGATTTGTTACCATGGAGGACTGAGTAAGGATAAAATTAATGAGCAGATTCAAAAAGTAATTTCAGAAACTTAGTTAATTGATTCGTAATAAGGCCACTCTGTATACTTGAGAAGCATAGAGTGATAAGAAGGGAAGTACAAAATTATGGATTTCGAAACTGTTATGCAGGAGCTTGAAGCCCTTGGTAAGGAACGAACTAAAAAAATGTATATATCCAATGGTGCGCATGAGCCACTTTTTGGTGTTGCTACAGGTGCTATGAAACCCATTGCAAAGAAAATAAAAAAAAATCAACAGTTAGCTGAAGAGCTTTATGCTACAGGTAACTATGATGCAATGTATTTTGCAGGTATTATTGCAGATCCAAAAGCAATGACTGCGTCGGATTTTGATCGTTGGATGGATGGTGCGTATTTTTATATGCTATCTGATTATGTCGTGGCAGTAACATTATCAGAGTCAGATATTGCCCAAGACGTTGCTGATAAATGGATTGCAAGCGGTGACGAGCTAAGAATGTCAGCGGGTTGGAGTTGCTATTGCTGGCTTTTAGGGAATCGCAAAGACAATGAATTTTCCGAAAGCAAGATTTCCAGTATGCTCGATATGGTGAAAAATTCTATTCATGATTCACCAGGAAGAACAAAATCTGCTATGAATAATTTCCTATCTACAGTGGGAATTTCGTATTTGCCACTACATGAAAATGCGATTGAGACCGCAAAGGAAACAGGTATAGTAGAACTCAAAAGGGACAACAAAAAAACAAGTTTTTTAAATGCTTACGAAAATATTCAAAAAGAAATGGATAGAGGAAGAATCGGTTTCAAACGCAAGTATGTAAGGTGTTAAAATTAGCTTTGCTTTGACGAACGAAAAACATCCAAAGTCACATCTAACAAGGTGTGGCTTTTTATTGTGATTACAATGTCCAACGGAGGATGTAGTGAACGGAATTTGCGGGTAGAACTATGAATAGTAAGGGACAAATGCATAGAGAATGTCTTGTCGTTTTATAATGGTTAAATTAGTAGATCTCATATAGATTATTTGCTAGAATGGCGAATGTGAATAAAATGGAAAATAATTAGAATATAGAATCTGCTTTCGTTTTTCTCGAATTTAAGAAAATCTAGGAGAAAGAAGTTGGACAAAATTGAATATCACTGTAAATGTCAAAATAACAATGTACATTTTCGATGATGATTAACTACTTTTCTATACAAGTGTGTGAGTAATTGCATGATAGCAAGAGCCTAACTCACATGATTAGATAGGCTAGACCTCATCTATATTAAGAGCTGGCTTACCAGTCAAGCCATTCTTGTTCCCTGTGATGGGTGCTCACCTAGCACATTATGAAATACCACAGCATATAAATCAATATGAAAGTGTCCTACATGCGGCAACAATTGCATACAGTGTTTGGAAGCAAACATTTGAAAGGATGTGGAGGCAAATGAAAGTAACGGTTAAAGAATGGCGTGTTATGTCTGATCACAACAAACAATTACTTTTAAATGCGGTAGCGACTAAATAAAACATAGATAAAAAGAAGAATGAGAACATGTAGCAACAAATAGAACAAGAAATAGAAATAGCAATCGGTGCTAGAAAGTAATAACAATGTTTATAGTTTATCTGCACAAATAATCAATTAAGAGTTGTCTAATTGACAACATCTCATTTAATGGATAAATTTAATGAAATCACTCTAAAGGTGATATCCCTTCATATAGCTGCAGAAATTTGAGACTCAATGGTTTTAATGCGAGTGCGAGAGTGATTCAGTATAAATACAATCATTTAAATGACGTGTTAATTTCCCAATAAAACGAATACGGTCAAATAAAAAAACAAAGCTCATGCTTTGTTTTTTTGTCTATTGCTTATGATAAGAGGAATGATACATAACGATCCTAGGAGAATGAACAGAATTAAAGTGTTGATTGGATTATCTTTTACAGTTGTATCTTCTTTATGTTTTTTTTCAAATGCTCTTACCTCTTCTATGGTATTTACTTTATCATTTGGAAGCAGTTCATTTTTATCTACATCATAGTAATAAAATCTGTGTTTGTTAAAGGTGAAAAAGTCATCATTAATCGTTTTATATGAACTTGAAATCATCGCTAAGTTCACTTTTTCCGTATCAGTCACTTTTTTTACATAGTTTTTACTTTCTTCTTTAAACAATTCTTTTTCTTTTTTTAATAAGTTAGCTGCTTCACTTTTTACTTTTTCTACATCTTGCAGCGATGTTGCTTTTTTCAATCCCTCTTCTATTAAGGCTATTTGTTCCATTTTCATTTTTTCTTCAAATTCTTTTGTTTTTTTCTCTAATAATGATTTATCTTCTCTTGTTGTTTTGATCAGCACCGTTTTTGTTTCTTGTGCTAAAATTTTGGCGGAGTCGTTTTTGTAATTATGAATATCATTTTTGTTTTTTTCGTTTACTGAATTCAGGTGCTCATCTGTAACGATTTTTGTTGCCATGCTGGCAGATGAAAAGACGATACTTAATATACATACTGACAGTCCGATCACACATAATTTTTTTATGAATTTCATGTAAATCACCCCGTTCTTTCTGTTATTATCCATGAAATACGTTTATTGCATTTTCTCTCTTTTGTTCAAATATTTTCTATTTTATGATGAATCAAGAGAATTTATGAAAAATCATAAAGAACAGCTAAAAACGAATTCCAATACATTAGGGCAGCAGAACAGGGAAGGGGCGTATGCACCCACTTTAGAAATTAATGCTTGATGGTGCATGCTTTCCGTTATTAAAAGATATATCAAAAGAAGTCAAAACAATAATTAGAAATTAGGTATTAAAAATGTAAGAGGAATCGAAATAGGGTGGAATCAATGAATCATCAACGGTTTTAATGGAAGAGAAAAATAAAAAGGACTGGGGTATTATCCCCAATCCTAATTAATAAAATATAAACTTTGAGCCCGCAACGTCACTGATTTCATTCATTGGCAACAATAGCTAGCCATAATGACGCTACAAAAAAGGAGTAGCCAGATTAAACAATGTCTGAGTCCATGCGTGCATAGCCTTTTAAATCATCAAAAAGCTCTAATGCAAATGAATTGGAATCTGCTTGAGGGCTAACACCCTTTTGAACAAAGACTAAAAATTCATCTATCGCTTTTTTAGAACCTTCTACTTCAACCTCAATTTGTTCTTGATCATTAAGTTTACAGTAACCTTTTAATCCTAGCTCAATTGCTTTTTGTTTAATGAAAAAGCGGTAGCCAGTCCCATATACGTCACCGAAAAATTTAATTAGCGCTCGCTTATTCAAGCTTACACCTCCTAGTGAAGGGGAAAGTACCCCCTTTGTGCTTAGTGCATAACACGTTCTTGTTCTAAATAGGCAATTAAGTTATTGATATAATGTAGAACCTGCTTAGAAGCTTGATCTACTTCTTTTAAATGAACTTCAGCTTGTTCGATATTTCCAACCTTATAAGCTTCCGTTGCTAACTTCGCTGATTTATGGACATGTAAATGATATGCGTCTAAATCACGATAATCCTGCAAGTGCCCAAAACGTTCTACAGAGCGAGCAGATGTATACCATTTACCGAGACGACAATCTGTATGCGATGAAACATCACTTGGTTGGACGTTTTCAAGACCGAGGAACATATTATAAATTCGCCATTTCCATAAAATATGGTCGGCTTTTGATAATTGTAATAGTGCTATAGACGATAGCTGAACATTATTATTCGCAATAATGTCATTTCGGAATCGGTTAATTTCTTTCCCTAATGCGTGAATATCACTAGATGTGTTATGGCTATAATCACGAATATCATCTTGAAGACTAGAAATTTCAATCATTCTTGCGGATACTTCATCAATAGCTGCTGCTTGCTCCTCTGATATCGCCGCTGTATTTGTAACATCCAGATTAATACCCTCAATGGCACTAACAATCGCATTTAATAATGGTAACGATTCTTTAGCTTCAACGGTTGCTTCTCTTATAATCTCTGTCGTTTCCGTAATCGAGACCGACACATCATTTGAATAGCTCTTTAAATGATGTACATTTGTAGATACTTCATTAAGCGCTGATACTGTGCCCTCAGCGAGCTTACGAACTTCCTGTGCAACTACGGCGAAGCCTTTACCATGTTCACCTGCTCGTGCTGCCTCAATAGAAGCGTTCAAAGCAAGTAAATTCGTCTGATCGGCAATTTGGTTGATTAACGATACAACATTTTCAATATCATTTACCCGCTTTTGCAATTCTGTAAAGGACTCAACAATCGTTGTAAATGTCTCTTCCGTTTTAAAGATTTCAGAAAGGGCATGCTCAATGGCATTTTTACCTTGTATGGCGTGATCAACAGATTCAGTTGTTTTTTCTGAAATACGTGAAGACATTCGTGCAACCTCATTAATAGAAGCGGCAATTTCTTCAGTTGCTGCGGTAGAGGATTGAATTTCTTCATTTTGCTTATCTAAGCTAAAAACTAAATCTTTCATATACATGATTTTTGCGTTAACATCCATTAAAGAAGAAATTTCAGCAACTACATTTTCAATTGTACGTTCTGTTAATACTTCAACGAGCAATTCCTGATCAACATTGACTGCAGATTGGAACGATTTCATGTATTCAAAGGCTTTATTAGGTTTCAAACCAAAATTATGTAGTATGTATGTAGTAATATAAAATGCAAATTGATTGAAGACGACGATTAACTTACCAGGCTCATATTGGTTTTTTCTGAATAAATTGAAAAATTTAACGGTTTCATCTACATATTCATCATCACGAGTAGCTAAGAAAAATTGAGTTAAGTATCGATTAATATATTCTTCACTAATCGTTTGCTCAGTGGAGAGAGAGATTTCACTTAAATAGTTATTAAAAATAGCGTTCATTGAAGGCGTGATATCATTTAATTTTTTATAAAGAGTTTTTAAATTTTCTTCATCTTGAGAGTTGAAATGGTTAAATGCTAGTGTTTTATTAAAACGGCCCGTTGCATTTAAATTTGTACCACGCTTTAATAATTCATCGAGTTCGGCCTTAGGTCGAATACTTGAAAACATAAAAAAAATACCTCCAAAAATTATGAATAATAAGGTAATAATAGCATATAAAAGTGTGTTTTAATAGACATTTCAAATGTCTTTGCTAAAATGAAAATATCTTATTACAGCAGGGAATGTGGCAAATATGTATACAATCATTTACATGAAAGCTGATTATGAGCCTTGGTGGAAGTTTGAGGGCTGGGAGGCTTTTATTCAATCAAATGAAACCTTCGAAACAGAAGAGCAATTTGAGTCAGCTTTACAAAGAAAATTGCAACACTTCCGATCAACTTATGACAATGAAGTAACGAAAGAAGGGGGATTTTGGGCTTTTTGGTCAGAGGATGAAAGTGCTTTTTGCGAAGCGTGTGATGATGATGTACAAATTTATCACGGTATTATCGCTTTGAAATCTGAGTCATAGAAATAAAATTTTGACATTTTAAAAAAAACATTTTTCTTTATTTGACAAAATTATGAATGATGGTTATACTTAGGATAACAATTTAATTGCTTCACCGGAAACATGAATTCACATATTACAAAAAGTGATCGCGTTAGTACGGTACTCTTTGTAATATGTGAATTTTTCCATTCGCTGAAGAAATTACATATTGTTCACTTTTATTTTTTTGGAGGTTTTCTTAAATGAAACAAGGTACAGTAAAATGGTTTAACTCAGAAAAAGGTTTTGGATTCATCGAAGTTGAAGGCGAAAACGACGTATTCGTACACTTCTCAGCTATCCAAGGCGAAGGTTTCAAAACTCTTGACGAAGGTCAAAAAGTGGAATTCGAAGTTGTAGATGGCAACCGCGGACCACAAGCTGCTAACGTAACTAAACTTTAATTCTCAGTAATTAAAATTACTTCCGTTAAACTTAAGGCATCCTATTTATATAGGATGTCTTTTTTTGTGTGCTTTGAACATTTGAGAGTTACAACATATGAATACTAGTGATTTTGTATATGAAAGAGTTTAGTTACTACCATAATTACAAAGCAAAAGTTACTATAAGAGTTGGACAGAGAGACGATAAGCTCTCATTCTATTCAACAATTAACTGAGAATAATGCCAAGGTAGAAGTGTTGAATTTTACTCAAATTGTTGAACAAGCATAATGTAAAAGATAATAATTTTGAATAAAAAAAGTTGCTTATATCGTTCGTATAAGCAACTCTACGGAACATTATTTACTTAATACACGCTGTAACACTTGAACCGGAATAAACAAACCGACACGACCATATGGATCTTTTTTCGTCGTTGCAAAGACAATCCCGATAACCTCGCCATCAGCATTTATGACAGGACTCCCACTATTTCCTCGATAAACAGGGGCATCCATCATCATTACAGGTTCCTGCCAATCCTCTAGGTATGTTGATTCCAGTAATGTTCCTTTATTTGCGATGCCCGTAAAGGCTAGTGGATTACCAATGAAATACACATGCTCATTTTTGCTATAGCTCGGATTATTAGCAAGTGAAAGGGAAGGTAGATCATCACCGGATACTTGCAATAATGCTAAATCTACCTCAGGGTAACTTTCTACTATTTTGGCCGCCATTAATCCTTCCTCAGGGAAAACAACGAGTAATGATTGTGCATCTTCTACAACGTGTGCATTGGTTACGATAAGTCCATCTGAAGAAATCACAAAACCAGTACCTTTACTAGAACCTGTAGAGATCTCTACAACAGCCTTTTTATATGTTTTTATATCTTCTTGTGCTGATAATCGAGCAGACACTTTCAAAAATTCAATCGCTGGAATGGAGTAAATTTGAAAGATAAGAGCAAATGTATTCAAAAATAACACAAATGCCATACTCCAGACAATCCATTTGACAACCGGTCTTTGCTTTTTAGGCTTTTTACCTTTGAGGCGTTCTTCTTGTTCTTGTGCTAACGCCTTTTCCTGTTCAGCGAGGACAAGTTCAATCAATTGTTCTTCCGTCAGTTCTTCATCTGTTGTTCTATGTATGTCACTCATAAAAGCCCTCCTTACTCAAAATGAAAAGCGCCCAAGCAGGACGCCTGTGAAGTAATTCTTATTCAATTTTTGTAGGGTAGGTTTAATGCCAAACGGTTTCATATTAGTGTCAACATCATTTTTTCTATACGGGGTATGTCGTTGTGTGGTCATTGTACCCTTTAGAGCGTGTAATCTAAAAGAAGTCAGCGGTGATTGAATAGTTCAAGCTATTTGCTATTTCACTTAGAGACTTCTTCAGTTCTTTACTTTCATTATACGTGAAGTCTATAGGTTATACGAATATTATGAAAACCCGTTTACAAAATAATCTATTTGCTAGACGCATGGAGCCAATCACAAAAAATATTGCTCGGTATACAGGACAAAGGCAATTATTATAATAATTATATTATGTAAACTTAATGCTGGAAACTTGTAAGAGAGTTTCTTATTTAATATGATAGAGATGAATTTACGAAAATGGGGGGCGTTTAGATGTATCGACAAGTAGATGATTTTTTAAATGAGTGGTCAGCATCAGCACAAGGTACTATTCAAGTATTAAAAGCTATAAAAGATGAAAAGCTAGAGCAAAGCATCGTAGAAGGTCACAGTTCATTAGGCTGGTTAGGGTGGCATTTAGTTGGTGCTGCTGGTTATTTCAGTTATTTAGCAGGTTTACAGGTGCCTATGATTCGTCAAGAGGACCCAATTCCATCTACAGCAGCTGAAATTGTAGCTGCTTACGAAAAACTAGCAAATGGTGTGAAAGAGGAAGCGGCAAAGCTATCAGATGAAGACTTGCTAGAAGAAGTAAAAGGCTTCACTGGTCCAATTGCTAGAGGTGCATTATTACGTGTACTAATCGATCATCAAACACATCACCGTGGACAAATGACGGTGCTACTACGTCAAGCAGGCTTACCAGTACCAGGCGTAATGGGACCAACGAAAGAAATGCAAAAGTAGACGTATTAGGCAGATACTCAATGTATCTGTCTTTTTTTATTTTTTGTGAAAATGAAAAGCAATTACAAATAATGAGAAAATAGGCAATCCTAATTGGAAGTGCCTATTTTTGTTTAAAGTAGAGTTGGTTTTAGGCTTCAAATTTTTAACGTTCCTTATTTAATAGCAAACCATCTAAAAATATTGCAATAAAGCCTTTACTTTCTTGCAACAAATTAAAATCTTTTCCAAAAACTAACCAGTCATATAAAGAACCTCGCATACAACGAGTAATGTAAATCACAGTTTCTTGCACATTTATTTGTACAGATAATTCTCCATCCTTAATTGCTTTTTGTATGAATGAATGTAAGATTTTATACAATTTGCGTTCAGAATTAGAAAAGAAATTTTTTTCGTTTTCAATTAAGCCACTTTTGTAAACAGACCGCATTAAATCCATTCCTAAATCATCTTTTAAATATGTCATTTGTGCATCAATTAATGAAATTACCTTTTCCTTAAAGGAAAGATGTACGGGCAGTGTAGTCGTAAATTCTTCATAAAAATGATCAATTTCTTTAAATTTTTCTAGGAAAATATCGTACTTTGAAGAGAAATGACCATAAAATGCTCCTTTTGAGCTGTTGCTTTGCTGAACAATTTCATCAACCGTTACTTGATCAAAGCCTTTCGTTTGGAATAATGTAAGCGCTGTTAAATATATATGTTTCTTCGTTTCCTGAGCTTGCTGTTTTCTTGTCATTTTCATTTCTACATCACCTAATTTCCACTAGATTTGCTATTTAACTTTAGCATAATAGTCGTTCATGTCACCGGCTTATTTTCAGAATTTTTAGAAATAATATTGACAAATATTTGCATTGACGATTAATATACAGACTATAGTCTATGAAACTATTTCGAAAGGGGTGTAGATCATGGATCTAATTGGAAATAGAACATTGCGTTCGGTTTTAAGGAAGAGAGTTGCGCAACAGCCTGAAAAAAGTTTTATTCGGTTTGAGGATCGAAACGGAATTTATTTCGAAAAAAGTTATGGGGATTTTTATCAGGAAGTTATGTGCTTCAGTAATGCACTTCTTAAACTTGGCATTAAAAAAGGGGATCATGTTGTGTTGCATTTACCTAACAATATGGAGTTTTTTACAGCATGGTTCGCTCTTTCTGAAATTGGTGGCATCATGGTGCCAACTAATATTTTATCTCCGGCGGATGAGATGACTTATATTATAGCTCATTCTGAAGCTGTTCTTATTATTACGGAAGAGGATTATATCGAAAAGTTTGTTAGTATACAGTCTCAAACACCAACTTTACGAAATATTATTATTACGAGACAACAAGAAAACGCTGATGGTGTCTTATATTTCTCTGAGCTCATAAAAGATGAGAGCGATAACTACATGCATTTCCCAAAGGTTTCCACAGAAGATATTGTGGCATTACTTTATACATCTGGGACTACATCCAAACCAAAAGGAGTTCAAGTGACACATGCTAATTATATTTACACAGGAGAGTTAATGGCACGTTCAATCGCTTTAACACCTGAAGATCGAACATTTATTGTCCTACCTCTTTTCCATGGAAATGCGCAATATTACTCCACGATGTCTGCCATTATGGTAGAAGCAGGCATTGCAGTTACGGAGAAATTTAGTGCTTCGCGTTATTTTAAACAAGCAAAGGCTTTAGGTGGAACAGTTGGCTCTTTATTTGCCGCACCTATTCGTATGATTTTAGCAAAAGATTATGAAAAAGAGGCAAAGGATAATCCGCTACGACTTATCCTTTTTGCACAGTCAGTAGCAGAACACCAATTAATACAATTCGAAGAACAATTTGATGTGAAGTTATTGCAACTATATGGTTTGACCGAGACTGTTGGGATTCCACTAATAAATCCTGTATTTGGAACACGAAAAAATATGAGTATTGGGAGACCAAGCATTGGTTATGAGGTTCAGCTTGTCAATGAACATGGAGTCCCCGTAAATCAAGGAGAGATTGGTCAAATTGCCGTAAAAGGGATCCTAGGTAGAACGTTAATGAAAGGCTATTTTAAGAACGAGCAAGCGACAAACGAAACGTATAAAGACAACTGGTTAATGACTGGGGATAACGCCAGAATAGATGAAGATGGCTATTTTTATTTTGTTGATCGTATAAAGGATATGATTAAACGTTCAGGTGAAAATGTGGCAGCCAATGAAGTGGAGCGTGTATTAGCTGAGCATCCATTTGTATTTGAAACAGCAGTCATCGGTGTACCAGATGATATTCGTGATGAAGCTATTAAAGCATATGTTATTTTACAGACTGGCGCTGCAATTAGTGAAGAGGCATTGATTGCACATTGTCAGGAACGTCTCGCAAAATTTAAAGTGCCAGATTGTATTGAATTTGTGACAGATTTCCCTCGCACACCAGTCGGCAAAATCCAAAAGCATGTTTTACGTAACGCTATTTTTAGTTAAAGCGAATGATATAAAAAATTTGACTGTAGAGAGAAGGGGCTATATGAAAAATGTGAAAGTATTATTAGCAAGTTTAGCAGGCTCAATCATTGAATGGTACGATTTTTATTTATATGGAACTGCAACAGGATTAGTTTTTACAACGCTATTTTTCCCTTCGAGCAATCCAGCAATTTCGATTTTAATTGCATTTGCTACGTTTGGAGCTGGCTATGCGGCACGACCAATTGGAAGTTTAATCTTTGGACATATGGGAGATCGTGTCGGAAGGAAAGCCTCGCTTATGCTCACGTTAATTGGAATGGGCGGTAGTTCTTTTTTGATCGGTTTATTACCTACCTATGCGCAAGTAGGGTTACTCGCGCCAACGCTATTAGTCATTTTGCGACTTATTCAAGGGATTGCACTTGGGGGTGAATGGGGAGGTGCTGTGTTACTAGCTACCGAATCGGCTACAAAAGGTGTGCGTGGCTTTTTTGGTTCTATTCCGCAGCTTGGTGTTCCAATCGGTTTAGTTTTAGGGACATTTAGTTTTACACTTATTTCTTCATTAACGACTGAAGCACAATTTATGGCATGGGGATGGCGTTTACCATTTCTATTTAGTGCAGTTTTAATCGTATTAGCGATATGGATTCGAAGCGGGATTGAAGAAACACCTGAATTTAAACGTAAAAAAGACAATGGTGAACTAGCGAAGATACCAATTGTCCAAGTATTTAAATATAACAAAAAAGACATTTTCCGTATTATTGGATTAAAAATAGGGGACGGATTCTTTAATGTATTTTTAATGTCATTTATTTTAGTGTATGCGACGACCTATATTGGCTACACAAGGGATGTTGCATTATTTGCTCTAACAATAAGCTGCGCAACAATGATTGTAACAATTCCACTAGTGGGTTATTTTTCAGACTTTATAGGACGTAAGAAAATTTATATCGGTGGCCTTATCACAATGTTACTGCTAGCTATTCCTTATTTCGTTATGATTCCAATCAGTTCAACGTATTTCTTTATGTTACAAGTCGTATTACTTGGTGTCGTATGGGCAGCCATTTTCGCGACGCAAGGTACGTTCTTTTCAGAATTATTCCCAGCGAATGTTCGCTATACGGGGCTATCCTTTGGCTATCAAATCGCGGCAGCAATCGTCGGTTTTGGACCCATGCTATGGACTTCTTTAGCAACAGAGTATGGGGCTTCACCATATTTATTTGGTGGATTGATGATAGCCGGGCTTCTAATATCACTGCTACTTGCAGTATTTTCGCCTGATACACGGATAATCACTCAATATGAAGAAACTGTCGAGAAAGTACAAAGAAATGAACGGCTGTCAGATCCTCAAGTGGAAGTGGCAATGACAACATCGACAAAGTAATTGTGGACATTATTTTTACAAGGAAAGCAAAAGTGCTCTTTATAGCAATAAAAAAGGGGTTCTCCTTTTTCAATAGGAGAACCCCTTTAATATTAGCTTAAGCCTTGGCTATCTTTCCACTCAAGAAATTCATCATAAGTTAATAGTTTATCTAAAATTGTACCGTCTTCACGGATTTCGATGACACGGTTCGCAATTGTTTGGATGAACTGATGGTCATGAGATGTGAACAGCATCGCACCTTTGAAGCGCATAAGCCCTTCGTTTAGTGCTTGAATAGATTCAAGGTCAAGGTGGTTCGTTGGTTCATCTAGTAAAACAACGTTTGCTGTAGCAAGCATCATTTTAGATAGCATACAACGTACTTTTTCTCCCCCTGAAAGTACAGAAGGTGATTTTTTTACTTCCTCACCAGAGAATAACATACGACCTAAGAAGCCGCGTAAGAAGCTTTCTGTTTCATCATCAGGAGAGTATTGGCGTAACCATTCAACTAATGATTTCTCTGAACCTTCGAAGTATTTATCGTGATCATTTTCAAAGTAACTTTGAGAAGTTGTTACGCCCCATTTGAACGTACCAGCATCTGCTTTTCTTTCATCCATTAAAATATCAAGAAGAGCTGTTTTGGCCATTGGATTACCAAGTAAAATGATTTTATCTTCTTTGTTCATTGAAAAGCGAATATCTTTAAATAGTGTTTCGCCTTCATTGCTTGCTGTAAGACCTTCCACTGTTAAAACATCATTACCGATCTCACGTCCAGTTTGGAAGTTGATGAATGGATATTTACGGCTAGAAGGTTTAATGTCGTCAAGCTCGATTTTATCCAACATTTTCTTACGAGAAGTCGCTTGGCTTGATTTCGAAGCGTTCGCAGAGAAACGAGCAACGAATGCTTGTAGCTCTTTTATTTTTTCTTCTTTCTTCTTGTTTTGGTCTGCCATCATTTTTTGTGCTAATTGACTAGACTCATACCAGAAGTCATAGTTACCAACATATAATTGGATTTTAGAGAAGTCTAAATCCGCGATATGCGTACATACTTTATTTAAGAAGTGACGGTCATGGGATACGACAATAACCGTATTTTCAAAGTTAATTAAGAATTCTTCTAACCATTGAATTGCTTTTAAGTCAAGGTGGTTGGTAGGCTCATCTAGTAATAGAACGTCTGGTTTACCAAATAGAGCTTGTGCTAATAATACTTTGACTTTGTCAGAACCTTCAAGATCAGCCATTAGCATATAGTGAAGCTCGTCGCCAATTCCTAACCCGTTTAATAATGTTGCTGCTTCTGAGTCAGCTTCCCAACCATTTAGGTCAGCGAATTCACCTTCTAATTCAGCAGCACGCATGCCATCCTCATCAGAAAAGTCTTCTTTAGCGTAGATAGCATCTTTTTCAGATTTTACTTCCCAAAGACGTTTGTTCCCCATAACAACAGTATCTAATACATTGAATTCATCGTATTCAAAATGGTTTTGTTTAAGAACTGATAAACGTTCGTCCTTACCCATTGATACATGTCCTTCTTGCGCTTCAATTTCACCAGAAAGAATTTTTAAAAATGTTGATTTACCAGCACCGTTTGCTCCGATTAAACCGTAGCAGTTCCCTGGTGTGAATTTTATATTTACGTCTTCAAATAGTTTACGATCGCCATAGCGAAGACCTACATTACTTACTTGAATCATGCAAGTTCCTCCTTTTTTCACAATGGCACTAGTATATCATGAAATATGTACCATAGTCTATAAACATTATTAAATCAACGTTTGGTTATGTGTTGTCAAATATTTGAGCGGGATAAGAGAGGGGATAATGTTAAAAAAAAGTGAATACATATACTTTTTTATGTATTTAATCGTCTCAATTGTAAAGAACAGGTTTTATGAAAGCCCTCTCTAGTGAAAGGGCTTTATTTCACTAAATTATTTTAAATCAAACTTGAGAAAAGTCTTCTATAATTAAAGTTTCTCTTCCCATATCCAAATTGGCTGCTGAAGAACGATGGATGTAAGGTGACGGTTGATTCTTTTTGAATTCGTCGTCATCTCATTACTAAGAACAATCACTGTTATTTCCTTGTCATTTAGCCGTGTAACATAATGACGGAAACCACTTGGATATCCTCCAGGATGCCCAACAGCATTTTTCCCCATGACATCTTGAGTATACCAACCATATCCATATTGATTCGGAAACTTTTTAGCATGAGTCATAATCATCAGCTCTGAAGATCCATCAGCTCTGAAGATCCTTTGCTTATCAATACATTATTACGCAAGGCTCGGTCAAACAGGTATAAATCTTCAGCTGTAGAAATGATATCCCCAGCTGCATACGCTGCAGAATTATGCATTAATGGTCCGACTTTACCCTCAATATGTCCTTCCGCTTTCGGTAAATCATCCGGAACTGTAAACAAGAATTAATCATCTTGCTCGGCTCAAAAATATGCTCTTCTATATAATTTGCATATGGCTGTCCGCTGACTTTTTCAATTATAAGTCCTAACATCACATAGCTAGTATTACTATAATGAAAGCTTGTGCCTGGGGTGAATTCTAATCCAGAATCACTAACGGTATTTACAATATCAATTGGATTCCATTCTTTGCTGTAATCAAAGTTTCCCTTTAGATAGTCCGGAATTCCTGAGCTATGACTTAGTAGATGACTTATTGTAATAGTTTCTCCATTCGGAAAGTCAGGAAAGTATTGCGAAATTGGATGATCTAAGTTTAGAAGATCCTTTTCTACTAGTTGCATGACTGCTACTGCAGTGAATGGTTTAGATAATGAAGCAATCTGATAGAGCGTGCTTGGGCTATTAGGTAAATCAGTGGCAGCCAATCCGTAACCTTTTGTAAATAAAACTTCATCTTCCTTTGCGATCAGGACGGTACCCTGAAATTTTCATTTATCAAATATTGATCGATTTTTTCAGAAACGCTTCCAGATAAATTACTATGGTTGTTACGTCCAAATAATAGCAAACCTACTATAGCTACGACTACAATAATAAGAATAGTAATAGAGAAAATTTTTAACGTTTTTTTCATATTTATAACTCACAATCTATTTATTTACCGCTTATTAAACACTTGAATCATATTATAAAATTATACATAAAAACCAAAAAAATATAAAATATGCATTTATATACAACGTGAATCCGCGATATATTTTTGGGAATACGCAAGAGGGCTAATTTAGTAAACACACAATTATGTGAATAATGCTATAATATTTTTTATTGCCATTTCTAAAAGGAAATATTTTCTTTTTGTCGAATGAAAGTACAGGAAAAGAGGAGTTATATGCATTGGGAAAAGCTAAAACAAAAAATTTTAAGTGAGCAATCTGAATTCATTTCTTATGTGGATAAACTAATTAAAACAAATAGATTTGAAGATGGTGAAGCGTTGGGAATATCGATACTTGCCATAAAAAGCGGACCTGAAAGATTATCAGATGAACAATGGCATATCTTAATAGAAAATGGTTTGAAAACTTATAATTATGTTGATAAATGCGAAAGTTGTACTGACGATATTCAATGGTCAGATATGTACAGTGCTATTTATATTAATAGAGATCATCTTTGTCCTTTCTGTAATTATTTAGAAAATAAAAAATAAGTCTTTGCCTTCCACTGTGTTTTGAGGAGGGATTTTTTATGGAAGAAATATAGTCCTGACATTTTAAAGGGAAAGATTTTGAGAATTTCATCCCCAATTAGTTTTCTAGATATTTTTTTCAACAATTGAAATATCTGATTTTCAATTATTGTTAGTGTTATTTTGTGTGAATTAAACAGTATATTTTGAAGATGTTTGATACATATTGTAAAACCAACGTTTATCATATTCTTTTAAATAATGGTTATCTCTATTTTTTTCGGTAAATATTGTTATATTACACAAATTAAGGAATACCTTATGTATAATAATAGAAGGAGGGGGAATAAAACGGTCTGACTGTAGTGGCAAACAGGGTAGCTTGTGAGTAATAGATAAGTCACTTTATTTCGAAATACGTATAGTTGTTCCTATGAGTATTCTTACAATATTATCAAACAGACGCAAAAAGAATGATAGCCAAAAATTTTAACTAGACATATATATTAGGAGGATAATATATGAAACTGAAAACAATCGCAGGATTATTCATAATGTTACTTTTAGCATTCAAATTGGATGTAGCTGAAGCTAGCACATTTAAAGAAGTTAAAATTGTTCAAAATACATCATCTCCAGTCGAAGTATATGAAAGCCCTGATTCGAAATCTAAAGTACTAGGAACTGTAAAATTAGGAACATTTGTAACATTTATTAGTGATTGGCATAATACTTTCTATTCTCGTATAATCTGCCTTGATAATGAGGGGGAAATTATTGATGGCTATATTCATAGTTACTACCTTGGTAATTCTAAACATGATATTAAGGTAGCTAGTTCTAATGGTGGTTTAGTAGTTAAACAAACACCTTCATTGGATGGAAAGACAGTTGCGACACTTCAACATAATATGGTTGTGAGAGACTTTGGTTCTGTTGGAAATGGATGGTCTTATGTACAATATGGGAATGTCATTGGTTATGCTGTTTCAAATTTTATGAGTGACTCTAAGCCAATAACTAAATATGCATCAAAAACCGGGCTTGTTGTAAGAAATATCGCTAGTACTTCTGGAGCTAGAGTTGGAGAACTTTTTAAAGACGATAAAGTTTCAGTACACTCTACTATTGCTGGTTGGTCTTACATAACATCTTTGTTTTATGAGGGTTATGTCGAAGCTTCACAATTAACTTCTCAAAGAAATTAAAAACGAATCCTTCTTCACATAAAAACTGTACAAAGTTCTGTAAATAATATCCGAATGAAGTAGGTCGGAATCACCAGGCTTATGAATAAAGGTATGATCAATATGGAAATGGATGAGCTTGTGAAATATAAAAAATTTTAGCTACCTGTAATTGGGTAGCTTTTTTTGATAAATTCTCATTTAATTCAGATACATATAGTTAAGGGGAAAATATTTTCTATAAAATAAAGTAACCTTTTATGAGATAGACTGTTAAAAGGTCACTTTAAATTGTTTAAAAAACATTTAATGTTTCATCACTAAACATAGGGTTTTCTACGATAAATACTAAGCGTCAAGCCGATAGCAACGCTTCCGAGCAGCATTGGGAAAACACCATAGCTAATAAATGGGATTGTCATTGACATAAAGGGTACAAGTCCGAAAAGCATAAGTAGGTGATATACAATTTGCGTTGTGACATAGGTAAGGCAACCTATAATCAATAAACGTCCGTATTCGTTATGAATGAAACCTAGTATGTGTGCTATACGGAAAAAGATGAAGCCAAGAATGCATACAACGATAACCCCTGTAATAATCCCATACGTTTGTAAAATCGTGAGTAATATTTTAACTTTTATTTTAAGTGTTAAAGTAGTTGGAGATGATATTCAAGTTGGTGTGGGTATCGGGAAATTAAGGGAGACTTTAATAACTTTCTTGTTTCCCATAATACAGATAGAAATCCTGCATATAGAATATTACATGAAGAAAGCGTTATATAACTATTGATGATTTTATCTTTAGAGCAAACTTTGGTCACAACAACATAATTGCGATGCTAAAAGAGGGAGTTCAACGTGTTATTCCAGAGAAAATGAAAGAGCTTGGGGATAAGATGGATGTCGTTACCTTTATCAACACTTATCGTAAATTAATGATTTGTCCTTGTTCTTGTAAAATGTGACTTGATTAACCAATTATAGGATTTTTTATGTATAATAAATGTGAAGGAGGGGAATTTTAACAAAAGTCTGACTGTAATTGTAAATGGATTGGCTTGTGAAAAATAGCTGAGTTACTTCATTTCGAAATACATATAGTTGTAATTATAAGTATTTTTACATTATTTTCAAGCAGACTCAAAAAGAAGATTTCAAGATTATATATAATTGGAGGATAAAATGAGACTAAAAACAATCGCAGCATTATTCATTATGTTACTTTTAGCATTTAATTTAGAGGTAGCCGATGCGAGCACATTTAAAGAAGTAAAAGTTATTACAAGTTCATCAATAGAAGTATATGAAAAACCCGATGCGTCTTCTAAAATATTAGGAACTGTAAAAGAAGGAACACTTGTAACACAAATCAGCGAGGGACATAATGTTTCATTTTCACGTATATCCTATCTAAATAGTGATGGGAAAATAATAGAAGGCTATATAAAAGATGTTGCATTAGATGATGCTTTGTACGGAATTCAGATAGCTAGTTCTAAAAGTGGTTTGGTAGTGAAACAAACACCATCATTAAAAGGAAAAACAGTTGCGACTTTACAACATAAAATGGTTGTGAAAGACTTCGGTTCTGTTGGAAACGGTTGGTCATTGGTACAATACGGTAATGTCATTGGTTATGCGACTACAAGTTTTATGAGTGTATCTAAACCAACAACTAAATATGTATTAACACAGGGTCTTGTTGTTAGAAATATCGCTAGTCCTTCTGGAGATAATATCGGCGAGCTTTCGAAAAACGAAGAAGTTTTAGTGCATTCTACAATTGCTGGATGGTCATTTGTAACAACTCCACTGTACGGAGGTTATGTAATAGATTCACATTTAACTTCTCAAAATCCGTTAGCTAAAACTAGTAATGGGTCAAGTAACTCATCAAAACCTTCAAGCGGAAGTAAGTCAAAATATAAAAATTGTACAGAGCTTCGTAAAGATTATCCAAATGGAGTAGGTAGCGATCACCCAGCGTATGAAAAAAAGCATGATCGTGATGGCGATGGATGGGCTTGTGAAAGATAGAAAAAGGCTGGGACATAACTGGCCAAAACCTTAAAAAGCGCGAGAAATCAATTTTAGAAATGTTGATTTCTCGCGTTTTTCTGATGAGTAAGATTTTTTATTCATTAAAAGTAAAGTTTAAGTGAAAATACCTTGCCATTCAATGGAATAGTTAATCAACTACTAAAACGAAGGCAAAAGAAAGCGTCACCATGAGATAAATTCGCTTCCTTTTCATCCATTCACCAAACGCTATAAGAATAATAATAAACTCCAGGTTGTGTAGGTGCGGTAAATCGATTGTCTGTAACCATGACTTCAGTTTCCTCGTTATTACTTATTTGTACAACATGAAATTTATTCGGTCTGGTTTTACTTTTATTATCTAAAAACCATCGATTATTTGAAAATGACTTTAACACTAATCGAACGAAACAGTTAACAACTGCATATAATAATAAACTACTGGAAGTTAGTTAAGAGAAGAAGAAACTAAATAGTCATTAACAAGTTCAAGTGTTGCACTATGATTGTAATTAGACTATTGACTTTAAATTGCAGCTCATGTAGAATATTTTGAAATTACAGTTAAATTCGATGAAAAAGAGAGTAGTTTATGGAGCAACCGGAAAGCGAATTAGGGATGGTGTGAGCCTAATGCAGGAGCCATAAATGAAACGCACTTTGGAGAAGGTTCTCGAATTAATAGTAGAGAATATCGGGGAGTCACCCCGTTAACAATGGAAAGTGGTCATATTATATGGCAACTAGAGTGGTACCACGGGATAACTATGCTCTCGTCTCTATTTTAGAGACGAGGGTTTTTTTATCTTCATTTAGTATGAATCGTGCGCGGCACAACTCAAAATCAGGGCATTTTGTTTGTCTACAAGAAAATGGATTTATGTATAGAGAGGGGAATGAATATGAATACACAAATTGCAAAAAGTATAGCTAAAGCATTAAATAATGAGCTGTCCGTTATTGAAATTCAACATTTACTGGAGAAACCAAAAAAATTGGACTTAGGGGATTTGGCATTTCCGTGCTTTACGTTAGCCAAAAAATTAAGAAGATCCCCTCACTCTATAGCGTTCGACATAAAAAATAATATAAGCTGCGATTGTATACAAGAAGTTCAAGTAGTAGGTGGTTATGTCAATATTTTTTATCATCAGCCAACGATTACTCAACAAGTTCTTAGCAAAATTGTAAAAGAGAAAAATTTATATGGGACTCAACAAGAGTCAAAAGGGAATATAGTGCTAGATTTTTCTTCACCAAATATAGCGAAGCCGTTTTCTATGGGCCATTTACGATCAACGGTGATCGGTAATGCTTTGGCCAATATCGCCGAGAAAAACGGCTACAAAGCAATTCGCATTAATCATTTGGGTGACTGGGGAACACAATTTGGTAAATTAATCGTCGCCTATCAACAATGGGGAGATCAAAAGACGATTGAGGCTGCCCCAATAGAGGAACTGCTAAAAATTTATGTGAAATTCCATGTAGAAGCGGAGCAGGATGATTCACTGAATGAACAGGCACGCACCGCATTTAAAGCATTAGAAGATGGGGATGAAAAGACGTTAGCTCTTTGGCAGTGGTTCAGAGATGCATCACTCGAAGAATTCAAAAACATTTACGAATTGCTTGGAATTGACTTTGATTCATTCGCTGGGGAAGCATTCTATAATGACAAAATGGCTGCTGTTGTCAAGGAGCTGGAAGAAAAAGAATTGCTTGTGAAATCCGAGGGTGCTCATGTTGTTGAAATAGACAATATGCCTCCATGCTTAATAACCAAAACTGATGGTGCTACGCTCTACGCTACCCGTGATTTAGCAGCTGCTTTTTATCGTAAACAACAATATGACCCTATAAAATCATTTTATGTTGTAGGGCATGAACAATCACTTCATTTTAGCCAATTATTTAAGGTCATTGAGAAGATGGGGTATGATTGGGCAAATGACTTGCAGCATGTACCTTTTGGGATGATTTTAAAAGAGGGTAAAAAAATGTCGACGCGTAAAGGAAAGATTATTCTATTAACAGATGTACTAACAGAAGCAATTGCTACAGCGAAGCGAAATATCGAGGAAAAAAATCCAAATCTATTGCATAAAGAGAGTATCGCGCAACAGGTTGGTGTAGGAGCGGTCATTTTTAATGATTTAAAAAATGATCGTCTTCATGATATTGAGTTTTCTATTGAGCACATGATGAATTTTGAAGGTGAAACAGGGCCATATATTCAATATACGTATGCACGTATCGCATCTATTTTGGCAAAAGCAGATGCACAAAGTTATGAAGTATCGCTCGAAACATTAGGTGAGCAAGCATGGCCTGTTATTTTATTACTCGAACAGTTTCCGAAAGTAATTGCTAACGCCTTTGAACAAGTAGATCCATCACAAATTGCTAAATACGCCTTACAATTAGCGCGTCAATTTAATAAATATTATGCCCAAAATAAAGTATTGATCAATGACAGCCAAATAAAATCAAGATTAGCATTTTGTCTATGTGTATCCATTGTGTTAAAAGAGTCGTTAGCACTATTAGGAATTGCCGCACCTAAAAATATGTAAGAACGATAAGTGTGTCTACAACATCGTGCTAGCTACAATTGACCATTACTAGAAAAAATGGTAAAAGGGTATAGTGAGAATTCAATGGTCTTATAAAATTTCGTTAAATTTTTAACCGCATAAATAGAGAGAAGGTTCTTAGAAAGTATGGAGAAAAAGCAAAGGCGTGTTTCCATGGTACTTGTGGTTGTTTGTATCTTCTTGGTTGCGCTCAATATGCGCCCAGCAGTCACAGGAATAGGACCACTATTTAATGTACTTTTAGAATCACTCCATATATCAAATACGAAAATGAGCTTTTTAACATCTATTCCGGTGTTTTGTATGGGACTCTTTGCACCATTCGCAGTCCCATTACAAAGAAAACTCGGAACAAAAACAGCTATTTCGCTCTTAATAATCATCCTAACAACAGCAAATGGCCTTCGCTTTTTAAAAGAAAGTTATGTACTACTTGTAGTCACAAGCTTTGCAGCAGGATTTGCCATTGCACTGATAGGGCCTATATTAAATGCCTATATCAAGAAAAAATTCCCGAGCCGTTTTACTACGGTGGTAGGTATTTATTCATTTGGAATAGGAACAGGGGCAACATTGAGTGCAGCACTAACATTACCATTATATAATCATTCATGAGAGCTGGACGATGGCCCTTGGCTCTTGGGCAATACTTGCTATTTTTGCTCTTTGTATATGGATCCTGACAATACAAAATCAAGAGCTACCAGAGACAGCTGTATTTACAGAAAAAGTAGCACGAAATCCGTGGAAAAATGTCCGTGCTTGGACCATTTTAATTTACTTTGGCTTACAAACATCTTTGTTCTTTTCCATGATGTCCTGGTTAGCACCGATGTTACAGGATAAGGGCTTTTCCCTTGGCGCTGCAAGCTCTATGCTAACATTTATGTCTATTGTACAAATGATTGGGAATATTTTGGTCCCTATATTAATGGAAAAATGGTCGAGTCGAATCGGCTGGCTCTTCTCTTTAGGGGTCTTTGGCATTATTGGCTTTCTGTTGCTATGGGTAGGCTCAGGGACTTTGTTATGGATTGCGGTATTCATTATAGGAATTGTATTAAGCGGCTTATTTCCAATCGGTTTATTACTACCATTGGATGAGGCAAGAAATGACGAGGAAGCAAATAGCTGGTCATCTATGGTGCTTTCAGGCGGCTTCATGATAAGCGCCATTATCCCAGTACTGATCGGCTATTGCTATGATGTGACAGGTAACCATACATTTACTTATGCAATTTTTATCACATTACTGCTAGGTATTATAGCTACTATCATTTTTCTTAAGAAAAAATAATGTGGAAACATGCGCGAATGTACGCGCATGTTTTTTTATGCTGTTTTCGTGATTAATTTTGCCAAATAGGAACTATTGTTCTATAATGTGGAAGGAGTAAAATGGAGGTATATTTTATGAGACCTAAACTAACGAAAGATATAAGTGTAGATAGTTTTAACGATTTTTATTGGTTAAAGGAAGAATTGCAATCATTTTGTAGAAAAAACGGAATAAGTGCTTCTGGTTCTAAAATAGAGATTTCCAATAGGATTGAAACATTTCTGAAGACAGGAGAGATTAAGAATCCTGTCAGAAAATCAAAAGCGAAGAAAATAGAACAGCAAGTAGACTTAAGTCTTGATACAGTCATTACCGAAAATCATCGTTGTAGTCAAAATGTAAGGGCGTTTTTTAAGACAGTACTCCCAAAATTTCATTTTTCAACGTATATCCAAAACTATTTTAAAAACAACGTCGGAAAAACTTATCGTGATGTTGTAGACGCTTGGAATAAAGAGGAGGAACGAAAGAAAGCCCCTTCATACAAGAAAAACATTGCACCCCAATTTGAATATAATCAGTTCATTCGTGACTTTTTTTCTGACCCGAAAAACCAAGGGAAAAGTCGTGAAGAAGCGATTGAAGCATGGAATACAATCAAGAAACTACCCGGCAACAATAAATATAAATCTAATAATTAGTTGATTACATCTTTAAATTTCTATTGCAGTAGAATTTTATAATATGATCTTTTACGTACGATATTCGTGGTTAATATATTGATAATTCAAAAGCAAAAATGCTTTTTATTAAGGATTTAAACTAATTGAATGATACAAATAATTACATAAAAGAGATATATTATTAAAAGTACACAAAATGGAGGAATTAATTATGAAAGAAACTAAAGACTTTGTATTTTTCTGGGGAAAACAGGATGCATTTTCAAACTTTTATTACTCACCATTTAAGCATCAAGGACAACTCTTTAAATGGAGTGAACAAGCTGTAATGTATCGTAAAGCTAAATTGTTTGGAGCAGATAAAATCGCCTTGCAAATAATGCGAGCACAAACACCAGACGAGTGTAAAAAATTAGGTCGTAGTAGGCAAATTCCATTTGATGAAAAGGTTTGGGTGCGAAATCGTGAAAAGGTGTACTTTGAAGTATTAGTTGACAAATTTTCAAACCCGAAATTAAAGCAAGTATTATTAAATACGGAAAATAAAACAATAGCAGAAGCTAGTCCTTACGATAAGATATGGGGTATTGGTGTAGATTGTAATCATCCAGATGCCACGAATCCTTTAAAATGGAAGGGGTTAAATCTACTAGGTAAAACTCTAGAAAAAGTTAGAGAAAGTATTAAATAATAGGAATCTATTAATAAAAGGAAGATAAGAGTGGTGAGAGATGTCAGTCTGAGATAAATGACAGGCTAAAAGAGCGGTATAACTGTAAATAGTATTTAAGTTTTGAAGTGATGTTCAAAGTAAGGAGAATACATTGAATGAGAAACCGAAACCAGTTGATTTTGATAGTCTATATGATTTAATTGAATCAATCAAAAAAGTGAAATTTAAAGCAGTTAGATTGGATGGAAAAGTTGATAAAAACTGCTAAAGAATATTTTACTACAGATCCACCATATTCAAATGTCAGTTGTTGGGAAGAAAAGAAGTCTATAATGAGCCAATTATAAAATGAGTATACGATGCTCATTATTATAAATATGCAATAATGCATCCGTAAACAGAATGGGGTGCATTGATGGTATTAAAATATTCTTTGGCAATGCTATAGGGAGCCTGCCAGTCATTTTCACCTAAAATATAATAGATGGGGACTTGATAATCTGCTGGTTCAGCCAGTAGGTCAAAGTCTTCTAAAAATTCATGTACGTTTCTGTTTGCTTTCATTATATTAAAAAGCGCCAGAAGATCCGAAAATTTAAAAATAGGTCTTTTACAGGCAGTCATAAATATAGGAAGATCACTCTTACCAGCTAAACCATATTTCGTTTGGAGTTTACGTATTTTCATACATTTCTTCAAAAACGCTCGATCAAATTTAATTTTTTCTCCGGGATAATCTCCGATAGTTTCAAGCTTTTTTATCATCCGCTTGCATGATTTGTTCCTTCAGTTTTTCATATTGTCGGATATTTTTCTAGGTTTTTAATATGCGTTTTTCCGGCACCACGCTGATCCCAATGAACAATCGTATAAAATCCTTCTAACTTATTTTGAAATGCATGGGCAAAAAGCGATTCAACGCTACCGGGACCACCATGTAAATAAAGTAATAGTGAGTTATCATAGTTAATACCAGAATGAAATAAATAATGATCTGCACCATTAACCGAGACAAATTCCTCAATATTAATTAACTTCTCGAATTTATTTTTCATCACTATTTAATTGAATGTTTTCTTCAAAACCATCCTGTTCATCACCATCAAAACGATATAACTTCAGTAATAGACTCCACAATTTCTACAGTTCACTTGTAGAGAAATCTTTAAAAAGGTCTGTTAAAAAATATATTCCTTTTTTAGCTGCCTCGAACGAAACTTGTTTCCCACGTTCAGTAATTGTAATGTTGACAGCACGTTTATCATTTGGACTAGGTGTAATGTCAACATATCCTTCATCGTAGTGACTATTTGTTTCACATTTTGCTTAGTAGTCCCTAGCTTTTTTGCAATATTGTTGAATGTTGTTTGATCTTCTGGTAAATGAGCAATAGTTAAAACGACCATATATTGTCTTGACGTTAATTTTTCTATATATTGATCTGATTGTACTTGGATTTTATTTCCAATAGAAAAAAGGGCTGAATAGATTTGTTGCATTAGAAATAATTCTTTGTTCATAAAGATTTCCTTTCTATTAGACAATGCATTGTCTATGTAATAATAAGAGGTTGCTTGAGCGAGAAGCCTGTCTTTTTTTTTATATCATTTTAACCACAAATGATAAGTCATTCTTATATCAAAGATAATAAAGAGTCGTTTTTTATAGGTAGAACGAATTGAACAAATGGCAAGAACTTTATTTTAATAATACATAAAAAACAATAATATTATTATGTAAACTTGAAACGTAGCGTAACCTTGTTTATGATAGAATAGAAAGATGTTTAACTTACTTTCAATAATGAAACTTGCCACCTCTATAGGTGATGAGATGAATACGGGTTGAAGCTATTTTTTTAGCACGTCCACAGAAAGAAGTTAAAGCCTTCGGACGCAATTTCCAAGGCATAGTTGAATGATAGAAAGTTTTGGTGAACGTATGTGGAAAAAGATGCTCATTCTTGGAGCGACAACTTTACTTTTAACTGGCTGTGGCAATGATACATTGGCAGAGGTAGTTCAAAGTAAAAAGACCGATGTGAAATCGGAAAAGGCTGTGACGAAGCAGCAAGAAAAAATAGTGCCGGAAGTAAAAGTAGTTGGGGAGAACGGAATCGGTGCAGGGATTATTGTTAAAAAAGAGGACGGTAAACTTTATATTGTGACAAATGGGGCGCTCGTGGCTTCAAAGCCAACTGCGCTTGTACAATTTAATAATGATAAACTGAAAGAAGCCGAAGTTCACTATTTATCAACAGCTAATAATATAGCCATTTTAGAAGTTTCCTATAACGTATCGGTAAAGGTACCGACCGTTTTTAATGGGGAATTAGATCAGTTAGCTGTTTATGTCGATAGCTTACCACACACTATTCAAAAATTTAGTGACAATGTAGCTGCTTATTACATAGATGCAAATCAAAATACACGTATAGGGAGTCCTGTTCTAGAAGCGGAAAATGGCAAACTTGTTGGCATCTATTTTAAACGCAAGGAAAACGGTGTATCACAGCCGTATGTATTGCCATTTAAGGATATTGTTATGTTATTGGATGAATGGTGTGAAAGAGGCATGAATCCAAGTAATAGGCTAACCCAAGCCAAAAACTTGTATCCTTATATAGAACAAGGTAATAAGGAAGCCGTTCAGCAAGCAATTGATCAATATGGAAAGAACATTTTTGCTTTTAATACCGATGAAATAAAGCTATTTTTAGATACATTTCATAAGCAATTAAGAGCAGCTGTTGAGGTTCAAGATGCTAGTGTCATGAAATCTTTCATAGGGTCAAACGATTTACAAAGCACACTGGATAATATGGTTGCCTATTACGCTTCCAAAAAAGCGCAAATATATTTTTCCGATACGACGATTAAAAATATCAGCATGGAAGGACAAAATATTATTGTTCGTGCCAAAACAGAATATGTCCTAACAAATTCTGCTGGTCAAGAGGCACTTGCAAACTCTATGATGGTATATGAAATAAATAAAAATGAACAGGGCGAGTATAAGCTTATTCGTCTAACAACTGAGGAGTGAAAAGTTGGATGGAGCAAGCAAGACAAATGCTACAACATCATTTTGGCTATGATTCATTTCGCAATGGACAAGAACCAATTATTGAACAAACATTACGAGGTCAATCAAGTCTTTGTGTGATGCCAACTGGCGGAGGTAAATCAATTTGTTATCAAATTCCGGCGCTCATGCTAGATGGCCTTACAGTCGTCATATCCCCTTTGATTTCTTTGATGCAAGATCAAGTAGAAGCATTACGTGCTGCAAATATTCCAGCGGCGTATATTAATAGTACCTTAACCGCGCAAGAAGTGAATGAAACGATCCAGCTGGCTAGTGCGGGTTATTTAAAGCTTCTTTATATAGCACCAGAGCGATTAGAAAGTGCAAGTTTTTTACAAGTATTATCGAATTTATCTGTACCTTTGATTGCTGTGGATGAAGCACACTGTATATCTCAGTGGGGGCATGATTTTAGACCAAGCTACCGAGCAATCCAAAAATTATTTACGTTGTGGCCGCAAAAGCCAACTGTCTTAGCACTTACTGCCACAGCTACACCAGCTGTTTGTGATGACATTAGACAATTATTAGACATTGACGAGCAATCTACTGTCATTACCGGTTTTTCACGCGACAATTTAGCATTCTCTGTATTAATCGGTGAAAATAAGGAGCGCTACATTAAAAATTATTTAATGAAAAATAAAAATGAAGCGGGCATTATTTATGCGGCTACACGAAAGGCTGTAGACGCGATCTATGAGCTGTTAAGTCGTTCTGGCGAAGCTGTTGCAAAATACCATGCGGGATTATCAGAGGACATGCGTATGTCAGAGCAGGAGCGCTTTTTAAAAGATGAAGCGCGCATTATGGTAGCTACCAATGCATTTGGAATGGGTATTGATAAGAGTAATGTACGCTTTGTCATTCATTATCAAATGCCACGCAATATGGAGAGCTATTATCAGGAAGCGGGGCGTGCAGGGCGTGACGGCTTACCAAGTGCTTGTATTTTACTGTATGCATCAGGTGATGTTCAAACACAGCGCTTTTTAATTGAACAGACGCAGGATGAAACACGGATTGCACAGGAATTAGGAAAGCTGCAAACGATGGTGGATTATTGCCATACAGAAGGCTGTTTACAAAATGCCATCTTAACGTATTTTGGCGAAGTACCAGGGGAGCCTTGTAGTCGTTGTAGCAACTGTAATGATGGACGAGAAGTGAAAGATGTGACGGTAGATGCACAAAAAGTATTAGCCTGTGTCGTAAGGATGGGGCAAAAATTCGGTAAGACGATGGTAGCCCAAGTGTTAATAGGCTCCAAAAATCAAAAGGTCACTGAATTTGGCTTTGCAAGGCTGTCTACCTACGGCATATTAAAAGGACAATATTCCTCAAAGGATGTCTCTACCTTTATTGAGTTTTTAATTGCTGAGGGCGTTCTTGCCGTTAAACATGGCACGTTTCCAACCATTTATGTTTCAGAGGAAGGCAAAGAAGTTCTACTCGGAAATCAACAAGTCATGAGAAAAGAAGCTGTTACAGTACGTAAGCTTGTAGACAATGATCCGTTATTTGAGCATTTACGATTATTACGTAAAGAGATCGCAGATGAGGAAAAGGTTCCACCATTTGTTGTGTTCTCTGATAAAACATTACGTGATTTATGTGACAAAAAACCGAATGAGCTAGAAGATTTACGACATGTTAGTGGGATTGGTGAAGTAAAATTTGAAAAATATGGCGAGCGTTTCTTCGACGCTCTGCAGACTTTTTTGAAAACAGTTTAAAGAGAAAAATGGCGTGCTTAATTCAACAGAATTATGCACTTCCTTTTTATTTATGTTTGTTTTCTCCAAAATGGTTTCATTAAAAACAGAAAGCTATTTTCAAAAATACTGTTGCTATTCATATAACTTCGATAACAACTATGGGTGTTTAAGGTGAAATTTTGTTAGAGGGGAGGATGAAATTGAGTAAAAAGAAAAAATTACTATTTCGAATTTCCATAGGTTTGAACATATTTCTTATCGCAATTGTAGCTTGGGGAATTATAAAAATGAATTTTGTTAAAGAGCAAGTTTTCGTTACGGAAGTACAGAGTAATTTAGTAGAACTGGAAGGTTTAATAGCAAATCAAATTGATGATAATTGGTCAGAGCCCAATTTGGTTACAACTGAATTAGGAGATGTATTGAATGGGATTTGGCTTGGTATGACTACTGGAAATCAATTAGGAATGCTTTCTAAAAGTGACAATGACATTCTGGAACAGTTATATTCTAAATTAAATCAATATCCTAATGATGAATTATATAGATTTGTAGATTTAACCGAAGAGGATAAAAAGAATTTTGAAGAGTTGCGGGATACACTTCGTGAAGTAGGATTAGGATTAAATATTACTATAACTCCAAATATGGATTCCTTTATAAATCAAACAGAGAAATTAAACGAAAAAATTAAATACCCATTATATTAACATTTATTTGATATTGGGTTAAAGCATGCTTTAGTTTAGAACTATAAAAAACAGAGTTTTTTCTACGCTTTTTTGTAGATTAGCTCTGTTTTTTGTTGTCCTTCCAAGATTTAGTTTAGCAACAATCTTTAAGAAAACAGCCTTTTTTATAAAGTACTACAAACTGCTATTTCTCCCAAAGCTCGATCAGTCGACCTTCAGGATCTTTAAGCCAAATAAACTTTCCAAATTCACTTATTTCTATTTCCTTCTCAAGAGGAACACCAATATGTTCGAGATGCTTAATAGCTTCGTCTATATCATGTACTTGGAAATTTAACATTACTTGTTGTTCTATTGGAAAGTAACTGTCATTTTCTTTGAAGAATGAAAAGATCGTCTCATTTCCTAATTCGTGTTTAATCACAGTCCCATTCCAATTGTCTATTTCCATCTTCAACACGTCACTGTACCATTTTTTGATAACATCAAGATTGTTAGTTCTCCAAAATATTCCCCCGAAACCTTTTATCATCGTATCTAGCTCCTGTCTGACTTTTAATTTTCGAATTTATGTTTACTTCCTTCTTCAACTATACCGCTTGAATAGTTTAAGTACAATTTTTCATAACATTGTTTTTAGCATAAATTTCCATTAAATGAATTACCACAAAAAATAACTAAAGAGGGGATTTTTCGAAGCTACAGTAGAAAAACAAAAAACCCGGAATATTAATATTCCGGGCTTGATTCTCACTTACTTATAGTGCTCCATGACACACTGCCTCGCTTCCGCATTGATCTTAAAATTTTTAAGACAACTGTGCTTTAGCTTCATTCAGTTTTGATGGTCCTTCTGAGTTACCGGTCAGCCCCACTCATCGGGTTAACCCTCCTTGTCATTGGATTTGAAAGTGAAATCTTTAATAGTATGGTCCGTTCAATATTTTTTATACACGTTTGTAAAAAGGAAAAAATCCAACGGCTATACCTTGAGATCAATTATACGCTGGCAGAAATGCGTCCTGAATCAGCTTCGTGCTTAGTTCTGCAGAAGAGGTGATATACCAAAAAAATAACCCGGAATATCACTATTCCGGGCTTGATTCACTTACTTATAGTGCTCCATGACACACTGCCTCGCTTCCGCATTGATCTTAAAATTTTTAAGAAACTGTGCTTTAGCTTCATTCAGCTTTGATGGTCCTTCTGAGTTACCGGTCAGCCCCACTCATCGGGTTAACCCTCCTTGTCATTGGATTTGAAAGTGAAATCTTTAATAGTATAGACCGTTCGTTATTTTTTATACACATAAACAAAAAAAGAAAAATCCATTTCGAAAACGGTTATACCTTGAGTTAAATAGAGGATTCGTCAATCAAAATGGAATTTCATAGTTATTTCTCCCAATGCTCAGTGATGAACTGATCTCGGCCAGAAAGCGCTCGGTCTTTCTGATAATGCTCCGACTCTTTTTTATAAAAGTCCTGATGATAATCTTCTGCAGGGTAGAAGTGCTTAGCATCGCGAATTGTGGTTACAATAGGTTTATCAAAGCGCCCACTGTTAGCTAGCTTTTCCTTGGAAGCTTTTGCAATGCGCTTTTGGTCGTCTGAATAAGTAAAGATAGCAGTCGTATATGATTCACCACGGTCATGGAATTGACCAAATGCATCTGTAGGGTCGATTTGCATCCAGTAAATATCAAGGAGCTGCTCATAACTAAAAACGCTAGAGTCAAATTCAATTTCGACTACTTCTAAATGGCCAGAAGTTCCTTTTTTGACATCCTCATAAGTAGGATTGTCTATATGGCCACCCATGTAGCCAGAAGTGACCTTATGTATACCATCCCATTCAACAAATGGCTTTACCATGCACCAAAAACAACCGCCAGCAAACGTAGCTTTCTCGATCATGTACATCATCCTTTCTGTTGTGAAAATATTATAGCATTATTTGGTTCATTCCTGGCAAAAAGGGTGTAAAATAACCTTTAAAAAGTTATTGAAAGGATTCGCAACATACTATAAAATGAACCTTTCTATAGATGGAATCGTTACATTACTATAAAAAATAGAGGAGTTAACAGTTATGGAAGAGCAAGATTATTCAAGACGCTCGCAGCGCCCACAAAAACGACGTTTGCGTAAAGGGCGAGCATTCTTCACATTGTTATTACTTTTTGTCATCGTGATTGCAGGTTATTCCATTATGCAATATCGAAGTGGACTGAAATTGGCAAGTGATACAAAGGTAGCCGAAGAGGATTTCAAGGGCGATACAGTAAATGGCGATGTGGAAAACTATTTATTATTAGGGATCGATACTCGTGGTGAAGAAAAATCACGTACAGATACAATGATGGTATTATCGTGGAATAAGAAAACAAATGATATGAAGCTCGTGTCACTCATGCGTGATATTTATGCAGATATTCCTGGTTATAAATCTTATAAGCTTAACACGGCGTACTATTTAGATGGTGTTCAATTATTAAAAGATACGATTACTAATATGTTTGGCTTACCGATTCATCATTATGCCATTATAGATTTTAAAAATTTCGAATCACTTGTAGATATTTTAGCGCCAAATGGTGTTGAAATCGATGTAGACAAAGATATGTCCGAAAAAATCGGGGTTTCATTAAAACAAGGTGTTCATAACTTAAATGGTCAAGAATTACTTGGCTTTGCTCGATTCCGTCACGATGCTGAAGGGGATTTTGGTCGAGTAGCACGTCAGCAAAAGGTTATCGAAGCCTTAAAAAATGAAGTTTTATCACCTCAAAATATGTTGAACTTACCAAAATTCGTTGGAGCAGCGCAAGGATATATAACGACGGACTATTCATCAGCAGAAGAGGTTCAACAAGTGCTGAAAATGGTGTCGAAAGGTAAAGTCAATATAGAAAAAGCAACAGTTCCTATTGAAGGTAGTTATAATTTCCAAAGCTTTAGAGGTGTCGGTGATTCAATTGTTCTGGATGTAGAGAAAAACAAAGAATTTTTACGTAAATTTTTAGGAATTCCTTTAGAGTGATTTTTCGCAAAATCCAACATCATCTTGTAAAATAAGGATATAGGATTGGTATTGGGGTGATTAGATGGAAAAAGACAGATCAGATGAGCGTTCAAATTTCTTTTCAACGAAGTTTATTCGCTTTATCGGTGGTAAAAACTTATTTTTTACATTGATTGTTTTATTATTATTAGCGTGCGTTATTTTTATGTTTCAAAAAGTTTCCTTTATATTTACCCCGCTAAAAGTTTTATTTGAGGTAGTTATTCTACCAGGGGTATTAGCCATTATCGGGTATTATTTACTTCGTCCGATATTGGGGCTTTTCGAAAGATGGCGGATCCCAAGGGTTTGGGGTATCTTTCTTCTATATATCATTTTGATTGGCATCACTACGTTATTAGTAGTACTTGTCTATCCGTTTTTACGAGACCAGTTTACTAATTTAGCACAGGAATTCCCAGGATATTTTATGGCATTTACACAAAATATTGCTGAGTTTCTCAATAATGCACGTCTCAACGAGTACTTAGATAAAGTTAATTTAAATTATGATTCAATGGTAGAGAATTTTACTACAGATATGGTGGAAACGGTAAAAGATACGGCTGCGAATTTAGCGCAAGGTGTAGCATCTGGAATTACTGGATTCGTTTCAGCGTTAACTGGAATTGTTCTATCATTAGTGACGGTTCCATTTATTTTATTTTACTTACTTAAAGATGGTAAAAAACTTCCGAGTTTTATTATAAAAATTTGTCCGCCACGTATGCGTAAAGAAGTAACAGAAATCTTACATGACATGGACAAGCAAATTAGTTCCTATATTCAAGGACAAATTTTAGTGTCCATGTGTATAGGTGCAATGGTGACAATCGGCTTTTTAATTATCGGTATGAAATACGCCTTATTGCTTGGCTTCCTTGCTATGATCACGAGTGTGGTTCCATACTTAGGACCAGTCATCGCCATTACACCAGCGGTCATTATCGCTCTTGTAACATCGCCATTCATGCTAATTAAACTAGCCATTGTATGGACGGTTGTACAGCTCATTGAAGGGAAGTTTATTTCTCCACAAATTATGGGTAAATCACTAAGTATCCATCCAATTACAATTATATTTGTGTTATTAACGGCTGGTTCTCTATTTGGCGTACCAGGTGTCGTTTTAGGGATTCCAGGTTATGCCATTTTAAAAGTGCTAGTAACACATTTATTTAAACTATATAAACAGCGTTATAATCGTTATACGGATGAGATGAATCAAAAATATGATGTGTAAGAGGAGACAGTTACTGCGAAATTGCAGTAGCTGTTTTTTTTATGAGCTTAGATATATATGTGTGAGAACGAAAGAACAAAAGGAGTAAGGATACCAGTGCTAGAAACCCGCAATTTATTGACTATAGGGCAAGTGGAGAAGCCCGCAATATTGAGTTGTAAAAATAATACTGGACTATTCGTTCCGAAAAGATTATATTATTGTTATTGAAAGGAGGAATTTACCATCGGACGTTCAAAAGAGTTTGACAAGGAGCACGTACTACATGAGGCAATGTTAGTATTTTGGGAAAAAGGATACGATGCAACGAGTATACCGGATTTGTTAGAAGCTATGGAATTAAGCAGATCAAGTTTATACGAAACATTTACGGACAAACAGACACTTTATATTGAGGCTATACAGCAATACAAAAAATTCAATCAAAATAAACGCAATCTCTTGGTAAATGCACCGTCTGCGAAAGTTGGAATACGGCAGTATTTTGATCAGCATATTTCTTCTGCATTTGATGATGATTTGCCCAAAGGATGTTTGATTACTAAGGCAAGCATTGGTTTGGATTCACCGGATGAACAACTAAGTAAATTGATACGAGACAGCTTTGAGGAATTAGAACAGTCTTTCTATGAACTATTAAGCAAAGGGCAACAGACGGGAGAAATCGACGCTCAGAAAGATATTAAGGCTTTATCACATCTTTTGCTTAACCTTAATCATAGTATCAAAGTAGTATCCAAGGTGAAAAACAACAAAAAAATTATTGATGACATGATGAATACTGTAATTGAGATGCTATAGACAAATTTTTTTTAACATTACCGGAATGATCATTCCAGTAGATGTGACTTTATTAAAGTGAAGGAGAGTTTCGATGAGTTTAATCGCAAAACAAAAAATGGAGAAACCCGTTTCATCGTGGATTATACTAATTCTGGCCATAGCTTGTGGCGTGATTGTTGCTAATCTCTATTATGCGCAACCTTTAGTAGGACCCATCAGTTCTACACTTGAATTATCTTCCGGGGCAGCTGGTCTCATCGTCACGCTAACTCAAATTGGTTACGGACTCGGATTGTTATTTATCGTTCCGTTGGGAGATATCCTGGAAAATAGAAAACTTGTTGTTACTTTATTGTTCTTCACCGCAGTCGTGTTGGCGATTGCTGCAGTGGTTAAAAGTGCTACGCTATTTCTTACAACTTCACTGTTTATCGGGATAGGCTCAGTAGCAGCTCAAGTTCTAGTACCGTATGCAGCTCATCTTTCACCCGATGCCACACGCGGCCGCAATGTGGGTAATGTTATGAGTGGTTTGTTACTTGGTATCATGCTCGCTCGTCCCATATCAAGTATTGTGGCGGAGTTTTTTGGTTGGCGCGCTATATTCGTCATTTCCGCTGTAATAATTTTTGTTCTGGCTTTTGTATTAGTAAAGTTACTTCCTACAAGGCAACCAATGACAACAACACAATATCCAACACTGCTGAGATCTATGTTGCATTTACTTAAAACGACACCAGTCCTACAACGTAGAGCAATCTATCACTTTTGTGTGTTCGGAACTTTTAGTTTGTTCTGGACAACTGTCCCTATGTTATTGACTAGTCCGATTTTCAATTTTTCGCAAAAAGAAGTTGCATTGTTCGCATTGGTAGGGGTATCTGGTGCCGTTGCTGCACCTGTGGCAGGTCGTCTTGCTGATAAAGGTCGGGTTCGACCAGCTACAGGATTAGCTTTAGCTTTAGTTATCATATCTGTCATTCTACCCCTTATGATTCAAAGCGGCTCGACATTAGCAATAGTAATATTGGTAGTTTCGGCCATTCTTTTAGACATGGGGGTTTCTGCTAATCTAGTCCTTGGTCAACGCGCTATTTTCTCATTGGGCGCAGAGTTTCGAAGCCGGCTTAATGGTTTATACATGGCCATTTTTTTTTCTGGCGGTGCTATAGGTTCTGCGACAGGAGCATGGGCATACGCCATGGCTGGCTGGAAAGCAGCATTATTGATTGGCATAGCTTTACCTGCCATTGCGTTGATTTATTATGCGACGGAGAAAAAAGTAATTGAACAAGAGTGTTGATAGTTGAAAAGATGATGATACACAATAAAAATGGGTCGTAGATGAAAAAATCAGTTTATGGCCCATTTTACATTTTATTTAAGAAGATTAATTTTTTGCGGCAAGCAAAAATATCTTTATTCAAATAGATTATTTCATGTTTAACCTAATTAGGGGAAAATTGGCTTTGTAGTTGCGTATGAAGTTTATTTATACGTTCTCGTTTCTAGAAGAGATAGAACTGCCTATAAGCCAACAGATGAGTCAAAGAAATTTACCAAGTAAGGTCCGAAATAAATATTTAAAATAGGAGATGGGGGAATGCTATTTTTCGGAGGGGAAAGCATACAAAATATTTTATATTAATCTTGGTCAATAAAATCAAGTATTAAGTGGGGTATAAAGAATCCTGCAAAGAGGCAATGTGGTGTAACTGCACTAGTGATAAATGATTTGTTTGGAGGAGAAATATTAAAGACAGAACTTGAAGAAGGATGCATTTTTATAATGAAATCAATGGAAAACGATATGATTTTACAGAAAGCCAATTTCCTAGTTCTATTGAATACATGGATGTTCTTCTAATAGAGAAGAAGCTTTTGCAGATACAAATGACAAACAATATAATAATTTAAAGCAAAGAGTAAACGAAAAAATAACAAATGATTAGTAATTACATTCCTTCGAATATTTTTATTCAGAGGTTTTTTGCAAGGTTATTCATCGTTTCCCGTTTCCTGATTCTTTTTTAAAATCAATAAAATTATGACTTAAAATACATCCATTCCTTTTACTAACATCATGACTCACATATACAATAGGGGGATTTACAGAAAAGCAATTATAGTAGTAAATGATTCCAAGTAAATCAATCTGGACAACCTAGATATTAAACAGTAATATTAGATGTTGATAAAATTTGATAGCGTATAATAAATAGAAAAGGTGTTATTTTTGAAAATCAATAAAAAATTCGAACCATTTATTTTTAGTATCTTTATGATTTTGGGTATATCCTGTATTATCTCTTTCGTTATGACTTCAATGAATGTTGGATATACAGCTTTTTTCCTTAAATCATGGATGAAAGCATGGGGGATTGCATTTGTAGTTGCATTTGTAGCTTCTAACTTACTACCTTTTGTAGTTAAAAGAATAATGAGAATATTTATATTTGTTGAGAATAAAGCTTAAGAATAAAGTGAAATACTACGTCGGATATAGTATCAGGTATACTGTCCAACCCCCATTAGTCCCCCCAATCCTTGAGAAGAACAACATATCATGTAAATCGGTTCCACGTATCAATTTCTTTATGCTACTTTCATAGATCTGCACAAATTGTTGATCCATGAAAGTCTGCTTATTCTTACTCTCCCAACATATTAAAAACAAATTATCTATTGTTAGAATAAAAAATAAAGTGTATGAGAATAGCTTTATAGATTATGAACAAGAAAGAATTCTTTAAAAATGTATGATAAACATTGCTATATAAACTTTTACTAGAAAATCCCTCTGTTTTGAACAACGTTGGAAAGAAATGCTAAATCAGTGTTTATTCAAATTTAAATCTAGTATAAAATAGGGCATATAGGGTTATTTAGGGTATTTATGTAAAACAAACTGGGTGTGTTTTATGAAAAAGGTGTTATTAACAGTCGGAATAATAATTTTCCTTGTTGGAGCATTCGTATTTAACAACAAACTCTATCTCCCTACACTCCCAATAGAACATATAAGTAAAAAGACAATTATAGAAAAAATAAATGATTCCGAGCCACGAATGGTTAAATTGTCGAACGAAAACGACCAAGAATGGTAAGTGATAAAGGGAAATATATATCCGCAGCTGGTGAAATGATTAAAGAAATGCTTGATCAAAATGGTTGGACTTTCAAACAACAAGATTGTAATGGACTCTTCTTTGAAAGACATGGTGAAAGCTTGGTTGTGTCAACACAAATGTGGACCGGAAACTATGTGTTAGAGAAAATCCCCGCCAATTTTAAGGAGTAAAAGCGTTTTAAAATGAAGGAGGGCTTAATGGGATATATAAAGGATTTGCGTAAAGTAGTTGGGACTAGACCATTAATTATGTGTGGTGCCGCTGTTTTAATCATTAATAATCGTCAGCAGGTTTTATTACAGCTTCGAATTGATAATGGATGTTGGGGGTTAATTGGAGGATCAATGGAGTTAGGTGAAACAGTAGAGCAAGTTGCCCATCGAGAATTATTTGAGGAAACAGGACTAAAGGCAAAAAATCTGAAATTGATCAATACATACTCTGGACAAGATTTTTATTATCAATATCCGCACGGTGATGAAGTTTATAATGTTGTTACAGCATTTGAATGTAAAGAATATAGTGGCCACCTTGTTCATGATCAAATTGAGGCAACAATGCTGCAGTTTTTCTCTTTAGATGATTTACCCCAAAATATTAGTCCTCCTGATAAACCGATACTTGAGGATTACATAATAAACTATAAAACCCCTTCCAACGATTAAAGTTAGAAGGGGCTTCATGTTGTTTAGATGATTATTTTTGTGGTGCTAGTTGCACTTGTGCTAAGCGATCAACTGCTTCTTGCAACATTTCTTTCGGTTGTACTAACGCTAAACGTAAATAGCCTTGTCCAGACGAGCCAAATACTGTACCAGGAACTGTCACGATGCCAGCTTGTTCAATTAGTTTAAAGGCTAGCTCTGTGCAGTCAATATCGTACGGATATTTTGCCCAGACGAACATGCCACCTTCAGAAGGAGCGGCATCCCATCCTAATGAATGTAAGCCATTCATTAATGTTTTATGGCGCTCTGAGAATGTTGCACGTAGGTCTGCAGTAATTTCTTCTGCATTATCAAGTGCTACGACCGCAGCATCTTGAATTGGTTCGAAAATACCGAAATCTAAATTTGATTTTAATTGTTTTAAAATCGAAATCATCTCAGCGTTACCCGCGATATAAGCGATACGTGTACCAGCAAGGCTAAAGCTTTTCGATAATGAGTTAATTTCCATCCCAACTTCTTTTGCGCCAGGAGTGGCTAGGAAGCTAATTGGGCCATCACCAGTAAAGTAGAACTCAGAGTATGCCGCATCATGTAGTACGATAATGTTGTATTTTTTTGCAAAGGCAATGACTTTTTCAAAATAGGCGATTGAAGGCATTGCAGGTACAGGATTACCTGGTAAGTTTAAAATTAATAGTTTTGCTTTTTGCGCAATCTCTTCAGGAACAGCATCTAAGTCTGGTAAATAATCGTTATCAGCTGTTTGAGGCATATAGTAAGGAGTTGCCCCTGCTAGATGAATTCCTGCATCATAGGCCACGTAAGCTGGATTTGTGGATAGTACGATATCGCCTGGATCACAAAAAGCAATTGGTAAATGCACTAATCCCTCTTGAGAGCCGATCGTTTGAATGATTTCAGAAGCGGGATCTAAATCTACATTACTACGACGTTTATAGTAGCGACTAACGGCTTCATAAAAACGTTGCGTGCCTGTTAATGTATAGCCGTAGGATTCTGCTAAACCCGCTCTATACGATAAATGCTCGCGAATTTTAGCATGAGGAGGAAGGTCAGGACTACCTAAGCTTAAATCAATCATTTTCATGCCTTTTGCTTCCTGTTGCTTAGCATGATTTTTTAAATCTCCGAAAATTGCTGCTGTAAATAAAGACATTTTTTTAGATGGTACGATTTTCAAACTAGTACACTCCTTATAGTTGTATAACAGAATAGTAGTTCACATTTTATCATACTAAAGCATATAAAGGGAAAGTTATTCTGAAAAAAGAATATATTTCTATAATGGAGAAGATGAATGCATAGCCTAGCAGGAATAAATTAACTTATACTGGAAATGATAATTTTGACGGAAAAAATGTAACGTTTCTGCTATCATAAAATGGAAAGGAGCTGTCAGTCATGGATGTTTATTCTTTGAGTGGTCCAAGTGGAACAGGGAAAAGTACAAGCGCACTAGTTTTCGCCCATAAAATCGGGGTAGAGGCTCTAATTGATGATGGCCTTCTTATTGTAAATGGTGTGAAAGTAGCTGGAATTTCCGCGAAATTTGAGAAAAATACGATTACAGCCGTTCGTCGAGCCATTTTTACAGATGATACACATCGTAATGAAGTAAAAAAAGCACTTGATACATATAAAGTACAGTCGATTTTGCTAATTGGGACGTCCGATAAAATGACTAAAACGATCGCTCGTCAGCTTGAGCTTGGTCCAGTCGATACATATTACTATGTTGAGGATGTACGTTCTCAAAAAGAAATTGCAAAAGCTCGCTTTATTCGACAGACGCAGGGGAAGCATGTGATGCCAATCCCGTACCGACAAGTCGAGCAAAACTTTTTTAAACGACTCGTTCAAAAAGGGAAGGAGATTTTCTCTACAAAGCGTGAAAAAATAGGGGAGACGACGATTGTCCGTCCTGATTTTCAACAAGAGTATATTGAAATTGGTAAGCATGTTTATGTGCAGCTACTAACGTATTGCTGTGCAAAGCAAGATATCGTGCACAAAGTTGATCATGTCCAGTTCGCGTTAGGCGATCTAGTCCAAGCTACGATTACTTTACAGCTAAAGCTACCTATTAATTATTCCATACCAGATCGATTGTATGCACTGCAAAAAAAGATACAGGCGGAATTTCACCAGCATTTTGGGTATGAATTAGATGCAATTCATCTTCAAATTAAGTCGGTAGTACAAAAGCGAAAATCGTAAAAAACAGGTACTCCATTCCCAAGAGGGCGAGCGGAGTACCTGTTTTCTATTTCGATTGACGTGTAAATTGTGGCTGACGTTTTTCAACAAAGGCACGGCAACCTTCTGCAAAATCCTTTCCGACAAACGGTGTTAAACCTTGCCATAATGAAGGTACACTGTCCACACATTCTTGAACAGATTGCTTTACAGCTAGTAAAGATTCAGGGGACATGCCTGCAACAAGCTTACCCATACGAATCATGTATTTATTTAAGTCTTTTTCAGTTACTAAATAGTTAAGCATGCCAAGCTTAAAGGCTTCTTCAGCTTTAAACATGCGCCCCGTAAATACTAAATCCTTTGTTGTAGAAGGGCCTACTAATTGAACTAAACGTTGTGCAAATTTGTTATTTAACGTGATCCCTAATTTACCGACAGGAATACCGAGCTTTGCTTTTTCAGACCCGATGCGGATATCACAGGCTAATGCAAGCTCTAAACCAGCACCCATTGCGGGACCATTAATGACGCCAATCGTTGGAATTGGTAAACGCTCAATTGTGGAAATCGTTTTCTCCATATGTACAAACGCTTCTTCGGCTTTTTCAAGAGAAATGGCGTTGAATTCTTTAATATCTGAGCCAGCAGTAAAGTTTTCACCAGAGCCGCGTAAAATCAATACTTTATTTTTCGGATTATCTAATACTTGTAAGGCAATTTTAGCTAATTGATCCCACATATTTGCTGTAAGCGCGTTTTTAGCCTGTGGGCGATGGATCGTAATAATAGCTAGCCCAGCTGTTTCTTGATAAATAATTTTTGCGTCTTCTGCTTCAAGTCGAGTTGTTTTTACTTGCATACTTGAAAAGCCCCCTACATTTATAGTTGTTACTCTTATTATATAACACAAACGGACATAAACACTAAATTATACGAATTTTCATGTAAATCAGCCTAGTTATACAAGAATAGAGGCATAGTAAAGAATTTGTATTACAACAAAGTTCGGAAAATTACTATTGTAAGAAAACAAAAGATGTGGGAAACTGCTATAGGATCATTTGTTTCTTCATTTTGAAAGGAGCATTTGAATAATAGAAGCGGGAAAGTGTATGTATACAACAGATTATCCGACATTATGATTTATATAAATGAATTATAAACTGACGCCCCGAAAATATAGTAAACTTAAATAAAACACGCACAGTTATTAAGGAGGTCGTATGATGGTCACTCTAGTGGAAGCATGGAACAGCTATTTTTTACTTTTGAACTCATTGAAGAAAAGTGCTGCTACGAAAAAACAATACAATATAGATGGACAACAATTTTTAGCGTTTGCTCATGAGAACAACTACTTCAATGTAGATCATCATTTAAAAGAATTGTTATTTATATATAGTAATTATTTAAAAGAGACCTACACAAATGTCAACACGTTTAATCATAAAATTGCTACTTTGCGGGGCTTTATTGACTTTGTCTTTTTAAGGGAATGGGTGGATCCATTTGACTATGAAGTTATTTTACAGCCTAAAAAGAGACAAAAAGAAGCTTTGACATTGTTGACAAAGAAGCAATTAATCCAAATTGCGAATGTCTGGCCAACTTATTTTCAATACGCTAAAACAATGGAGCATGCTTGGCTAGCAAGACGAAACGGCTGCATTGTCCAACTACTTATGGAGACAGGATGTAAACCAGCAGAACTTGTCCGTATGAAATGGTCACATATTCAGTTTGATTCATCGATTATTTACATTGCTAATCAAAATAGGCGTAGAGAAATAAAGCTGACTTCAATTTTAATGAACATGCTGGCACACTATAATGAAGCAACCGAAGAATTGCATGAAGAAAAGTTAGGAGAATGGGTATGGGTAAGTGAGGCTAGTCAATCTAAATCCATCTCTACAAAAACAATTGAGCGAATTTTCCAAACGATATCAAAGGATATTGGCACAAATGTGAGAGCCACGGATTTGCGCTATACCGTCATGCAAAAGGCGTTTCAAAGTGAAAAAACAATCGAAAATATTCAGGAAAAAATGGGCTATGTACGAAAATGGGTACTGACTGAAAGACAGGAGCGTTTTGAATAAAGAAAGATCGTTTTTCGTCTGTATTGGATTGTGATTAAGCGTGTATAAATAACAATAGAAAATTTGTGCACGCTTTTATAAATTAATTAATAGTTTTTTAGTATATTTTTTAACAGTTCTACAATGGAGGTTATCATGAATTACTTTAAAAGTAAGGCTTTTGAGGAACATAGAAAAGATACATATAACATATTAGAACAAATTCCTTCTGCTAAAAGTCCGGCTGGATGAACTTTTAAGGGTAATTTTAGTATTGACCGTTTTGAATATTTCGTTTTTGATGAATCATCCGATTTATTACTTGTCGTATCAAGTATTGGTAGGGGAATTATAGATTTAGCAAGAGCAAAAAAATATCCAGAGATTATACAGATGACTTTGATTTAGATGAAACATTGTTAATTTGTGAAGGCTTCGACGTTTTAAAAGATAAACGATTAAATTGGCAGGCAAATATGGTGAGAGCTTACTACCAGTCAGTAATAAATTCGGGGATTGTTTACAAAGAGTACTCCTCTGTACCCTTGTGAAGATATAATTTATCAACCTGCGTTGGAGGGCTGTTTGGTCGAAGGGCACAATAAAAATTGTATCCGCATTTATAGAGGTTTTTTGTATTGCTATGGGTTTTCATTTAGTGGCAATTATTTTGTAATTGCAGATGACGGCGGTATTTTATTATGGGAGAGAAATAATGCCGAGGCATAATCAATAAAATGCAGTTTCATCCATTCCTTAAATAGATAATGAATAAATGTATGCGTAAAATAATGAAATAACTCTCTATGATATGATAGGATTAAGAATGTACGTTCGATTATTATGGGGTTATTATAATTTAAGGGGGAGAAACAATTGAAAGAAACAAAATATCTACAAGTTTGGAACTTAGATGATTTATTCCCAGGTGGAAGTGAATCATCCCTATTAAGTGAACATATAAAAGTTTTAGATGTTAAGGTCAATAAATTTGAAGACAAACTAAATTTTTTTAATACCCCGCGAAACATAAACGATTCAGAAGAAGTTGCAGATCTACTTGATTATATAGGAGACATCCAAATATATATATCACAAGCTAATTCTTTTATAACCTGTCTTCTTGCTCAAAATACTAAGGATCAACATGCAATAACATTAAAAGGAAAAATAACAACAATACAGACTCGTTTTGAATCTGCATTGAAAAAAGTGAAAAATACTTTAATAAAAACGAATCAATATTTGTGGGTGGATTTACTTAATACTGATGTTTTAGCAAATTACAACTTCATACTAAATGAATGGCGTAAAGATACTAAAATGAAACTTTCAGATGAAGAACAAGATTTAATGTCAGACTTTATGGTAGATGGATTTCATGCTTGGGGGCAATTTTATAATTCGTTTATAAGCAATATTAGAGTTAATGTTCAAATAAATGGTCAACAAAACGAATTATCAGTGGGGCAAGCTATAAATTTACGTTCACATCCTGACGAAGAAGTTCGTAAAGAATCTCATACAGCTTTAGAAAATAAGTGGAAAGAAAACGAAGAATTATTTGCGAAAATATTAAATCATATTGCAGGGTTTCGATTACAAGTTTACAAAAATTGTGGCTTAGATAATGTAATAGAAGAACCCTTAATGAAAAATCGTATGAAAGAGGAAACGCTAAATGCAATGTGGTCTGCGGTTAATAAATTCAAAACCCCCTTCACTAACTACTTAAATCAAAAAGCAAAAATGAATGGTCATAAAAAAATGAAATCATTTAACTTTTGGGCACCTGTTACAAAGAGTGATCAAAAAATAGAATACGAAGATGCTGTTGATTTCATATTGGAGCATTTTAGTCAGTTTGGAACAGAACTAGAGAATTTCGCAAAACAGGCTTTCCATAAAGGTTGGATAGAATCAGAAAATCGCTCTAATAAGTCAGCTGTTGCTTTTTGTACTGGGTTTCCACTTTCGAATGAATCAAGAGTTTTTATGACCTATGACGGTACGTTTACAAATCTATTAACACTAGTACATGAGTTAGGTCATGCTTTTCATAATCATGCAATGAAACCTATTAATGGTTTAAATAAACAGTATCCAATGAGTATTGCCGAAACTGCTTCCACATTTTCTGAAATGATTGTTTTAGATGCTGCAATGAAAAAAGCGGGATCTACTAATGAAAAATTGTTTTTACTTGATGAGAAATTAAAGCGTAGCGTCATGAATTTTATGAATATTCATTCTAGATTTTTATTTGAAAAGAAATTTTATGAGGAGCGAAAAAAGGGAATTGTTTCATCATCACGCTTAAATGAAATAATGCAAGAAGCAATAGATGTAGGGTATGCTGGTTCGCTTGATAAGGCTTCAATCTATTCCTGGATCTGGACCCCACATTATTATATTACACAATCTCCTTTTTACAATTTCCCGTATACATTTGGATATTTATTTGCATTAAGTATATTTGCAAACGCAAAAGAAAAAGGGAAAGAATTTGAAAAAGACTATTTAAAATTGCTTCGGGATTCAGGAAGTATGTCAACAGAAGATTTAGTAATGAAACACTTAGGAGAAGATATCACATTAGAAGCTTTTTGGGAAAAAGGGATAAAATTATGTGTTCAAGACGTTAATGAGTTCATAAAATTAACTTCTTCATAAAGTAAAGTGTTTCAAGAAGTATAAAATACTGGAGGGAATATAACACAAAGTGGGATTGTTTTAGTAGTTAGTATATCAGAATAACATACGGAGTAAAAAGGCAAATTTAATATCCTTAAAAGTTACATGGCTAGATTTATCAGAAGAAAATCCCTACAGCCTATTCTTAATTACGGTTATGGCGGGTGTAAACCAATTAGAACGTGATCTTATCCGTATGCGACAGCGTGAAGGGATTAAACTGGCTAAGAAAGAAGGAAAGTTTAAAGGTCGGTTAAAGAAGTAGAATTATGCAGTAAAGCTTTATAAAGAGGGAGATATGACTGTAAATCAAATTTGTGAAATTACAAATGTGTCTAGGGCCTCATTATATAGAAAGCTATCGGAAAGGAACAGTTGATGAGTTATACTAAAAAACGGAAATATATAATAGAAAATAAATTCCTTATAGAGGTGGAATTATATGCCTAAAATTGCTAATATGTTAGCAATTTTATGAATGCTTCGTTCAGGTGAAAATATTACTGCAAAACAAATTTCAGAAAAGTTAGAGATGAATATAAGGACTGTGTATCGTTATATTGATACCATTTCAACAAGTGGCGTACCTATAATTTTAGAACCAGATGAGCTGAAAAAATCAACTTAGCAGATTTATATTAGTTTAAATGAAACCATGCTCTAGACAATGTCAAAGCATGGTTTTTGAATATAACTTAAAAATGCTTATGGAGTAATGGAAATTCCTTAACGTTGTAAATACAGTAAATACGCATTTTTCCTGACGGTACCCCTATAAGGCATATTTTTTATAATTATATTTTCTAGTCGTCACGTTTCTCTAGATTTTTAACTGTTTTACTTTGGTCAACATCCTTTTGGTTTTTAAAGGTACCCATGAGAAAATCATAGGCTGGGTTCGTAACGCCATACCAGTAATTTTCATTTTTGAAATGATGCCATAAATGAACCTTTTTCATCCAACGACCCCATGGAGATATTGGCTGAAGGGGACGATGGGCGATATAATGCTTCCACTCATAAAATAATAAAAAGAGCATGATACCTGCAATAAATGCGTTTGTCATTACTAAGCTAGATGAAAGAAAATAAAAAATGGCTGCTGCAATTGCAATGTTTGGCACACTATACCATAAGGGTAAAAATAATAAATGCAATTCATTCGGATTTGTATGGTGGTCATAATGTAAGCGTTTAAGCATTTGTAACAAAAATGCATTCTTTGGTGGTTTAAGATGAAAAAGAAACCTATGTGTAACATACTCAGCTAAGGAATACATAATCATTCCCAGAAAAAAAGTACCTAAAATTCCGATAAAGGTTAAATGTAGAATCATAAATACAAAACTAATAAGGAATAGACAGGTCATGATTAATATATCAGGGTAGAAAAAATATTCTTTAATATATTTCAACTTCATTTATCACGCCTCCAGTACTCTTTATTTTTTTCTATCTTTCCAGAGTGCTAAGCTTTTCGCCATTGTTGTCGTAGATAACCTTTCAGTTTCCATTGCATCTCCATTTAATGCAGCATTTAATAAGCTGTGGTAAAAGTCGAAGGACAACAGACGATGTTCTTTTATAGAAAAATATCTTTTTGCCATATCCAGATAAATAGAATCGAAGCTATTTAATATGAGTAAGAAGATTGGATTGACTGCAAGGCCAGCACATCTTTTTTGCAAATCCCAATCAAATACAGCATAGCCTTCTGCAGTATCTTCGAGTTGCTCTAGATTGGCAAGGAGAGCAACCACTTTAGGTTGATTAAACGTGACAGCATCACGAATATAAGTCGGAGCCAAAGTACTTCTTAATTCTAATAAGTACATGATAAATTCATCTGTTAAGGTATGATGATTCTCAATAATATTAACAAGTGTCGTTAAATTCCCATTGCGCCAATAATCATTAACAACTGCAGGCATTCCTTTTCTCCCTGTTATCCATCCACCCCTTCCTAAACGTTGAAGTACCTCCCGAATAGTCGGACGACCAACACCAAATTCTTTTGCAAGCGTTCTTTCAGGCGGTAAAGTACTTCCTACAGAATAAACACCAGCCACTATTGATCTAATTAATTCATTCTCAATTTTATCTGAGGAGCGTTCCTTTTCTTTCAAATCCTCGTCCCCTTTACTATGTGGTAATACAAATTAAATACAGTGGTAATACCAAAAATTATATACTAATTCTCAATTTTCTGTCAATTTAATGTGCGAATTTTATAAATAGTAATATCAAACAAGCCGTAAAATGCTTAGTAGAATGCATTATAAATTTAAATTATTTGAATTAAACAATTGGTAGAAAGAGGGGAAAAGGCATTAAATAAGCCTTCGCAAAGCAAATGAATTTCGTATTTCATAGCTTTGATGTCCATAGTGATTTTAAAGATAAGGAAAGATATGGGGGAAGTTTCCATAAGGGAAATTAACCTAGCAGTTTAATAAATATGATAAAAATTAGTTAATCAACATACCAAGTTTGAACCATAGAATCGTCATGGTCTTCTTAGAATTGATCAAAAATAATAGTCTGAATTATAGAAATTTAAGCGATTTCTATGAAATTAAAGACGCTAAAAATACCTATATTTTCTTTGGTAATTTAAAAAATTATTTGCTAGCAATATGTTAATTTGACACATCTATTTACAAATTTAATAGGAGTTCTTTCTATTGTTAATATAAAAAACCTTTGTATGCATTTTTATTCAAGATTTATAATAAATATTAATCATTTGCATAATGTTACTCTTAGTATTTTTTGGTTCAAAAGGGTAAATGAATTAACTTTCATAGCGATTCATTATAAAAAAATATTAAAAAATAAATTGACACTCAAAAGTTTATGACTTAATATGAGTCTCAGCATAATAATATAGCTCTTATTAATAACCGTTGAGACGAGGGGTCGAAGATACGGTGGCCAAACAATTTAGTTCATAATGAACTGAATCCAGTGGGCCGAACCTGAGCACAAAATTAAATTTTGTGAACAATAAGAGGAACAGCAGCTGATAGTATTCGAAGCTTTCCTTAAAATTGGGTGAGCTTTTTTTTATGCCCTAAAAATCTATAATTTGTTAGGGGTAGTTAAAATTGTCAGAAAAAGTATTATTCACATCGGAGTCTGTATCGGAAGGACATCCAGATAAAATCGCAGACCAAATCTCAGATGCAGTATTAGACGCAGCATTATCGCAAGATCCACTATCACGTGTGGCGTGTGAAGTATTCACAACTACAAACACAGTAATTGTTGGTGGAGAGATCACTACAAAAGCAGAACTAGATATCGAAAAAATTGCCCGTAATACCCTAATCGGCATTGGTTACACAGATGATAAGTTCGGTATTGATGGTCATAACTGTAATGTACAAGTTTTAGTACACACGCAATCTCCTGATATCGCAATGGGTGTTGATTCTTCAAGCGATACAAAAGAAGTTGGTGCAGGTGACCAAGGTATTATGTTCGGTTTTGCGACTAATGAAACTGAAAACTATATGCCTTTAGCAATTGAAATGGCACATATGCTTGTAAAGCGTGCAACTGAGTTACGTAAAAATGGTCAATTCAAATGGGCTCGACCAGATATGAAATCACAAGTAACAATTGATTATACGGATAGTATGCAACCTAAAATTGATACTGTTTTAATGTCAATTCAACATGATGATGATTTTGACCGAGTAGAATTCATTGATTACGTTACAGAAAATGTAATTCAAGCTGTTGCGAAGCAATTTGGTATGAATGAAGACTTCCGCATTTTAATTAATCCTACTGGTCGTTTCGTAGTAGGCGGACCACACGGAGATGCAGGTTTAACAGGACGTAAGATTATTGTTGATACTTATGGCGGCGCAGCTCGTCATGGTGGTGGCGCATTCTCTGGTAAAGACTGTACAAAAGTTGACCGTTCAGCGGCTTACGCAGCGCGATACGTTGCAAAAAATATTGTTGCAGCAGGCTTGGCAGATAAATGTGAAATCCAATTATCATATGCAATTGGTGTAAGTGAACCAATTAGTATCGCTTTAGAAACATTTGGTACAGAAAAAGTAGCGAAAGAAGAAATTTTAAAAGCGATTCGTCAATTATTCGACTTAACGCCAAATGGCATTATCAACATGCTAAATCTACGTAAACCACAATATCAACAAGTTGCAGCTTATGGTCACTTTGGACGTAGTGATGTAAACGTAACTTGGGAAAAAACAGACAAAGTTTCGGAATTAGAGCAACTCTTAACAGTTGCTTTGGGACAATAATGCAATGCGTGCAAAATCGAGTGGCTACTGAGGAAGTTTTAGCCACTCAAGACCGCATGCCATTATTTGAAGCTTTAGTCAATTATACTAAACAAGATGTTACGCCTTTTGATGTACCTGGACATAAAATGGGGCTACATGAAAACCCATTAAAATGGACGCTTGGCGAAATGACATTAAGAATGGACGTAAACTCGATGAAGGAGCTTGATTTATTAAGTCACCCGGAATCGGTTATTAAAGAAGCTCAACAATTAGCTGCACAAGCATTTAATGTAGACTACGCTTACTTTTTGGTAAATGGAACTACTGTAGGAATTTTGGCGATGATTTTAGCGACATGTAAACAGGGCGATACATTGATTGTACCTCGTAACTGCCATAAATCAGTTATGAACGGCATTATATTAAGCGGAGCAAAACCAGTATTTATTCAACCTGAAGTTGATCAACATTTTGGTATTGCACACGGAATTTCAGTTGAAAATGTAAAAACGGCACTTGCAGAAAATCCACAAGCGAAAGCTTTACTTGTAACGTATCCAACCTATTTTGGGTCGATGAATCAACTGCAAGAAATTTGTAAGCTCGCACATGAACAAAATGTAACAGTTATTGTTGATAGTGCACACGGAGCGCATTTAACATTTTTACCTGATGCTAACGATGCGATTAGTGCTGGTGCAGATGCAGTAACAGTCAGTATGCATAAAACTGGCGGTTCATTAACACAAAGTTCGCTTCTACTACTACAAGAAAAACGAATCGATTCGAAGCATTTGCAAAAAGTATTAAATATGCTTCAAACGACGAGTGCAAATTATTTATTAATGAGTTCTTTAGATGTAGCACGAAGAGAATTAGTGTTGTATGGACAACAACGTTATAGCCATTTACAGTCAATTGTTGATGCAGCAATTGAAGAAATTGAAAATAATTCACGTTATGAAGTGCTAAAAGCTGAGTATGTACAACAAAATTTCAATCAAGCCTATGATTGGACGAAACTTGTTATTCGTGTGAACGATCTCGGTTTAACTGGTTTCGAAGTTTACACAATATTGAAACAACAGTATGGCATTCAATTAGAACTTGCTGAAGGATATGTCATAATGGCAGTCATTAGTCATGTTGATACAAATGAAACAATCTGTAAATTAGTACATGCGTTAAAAGATATTGAACTTAATCACGCAAAAAAAGATGTGATTCAATCAGCTTATGTGACAGCGAATCAAATTAATAAATTAGCAATGACACCACAACAGGCGTGTAATGCTGAAACAGAAACTATTTTAATTTATGATGCGGTAGGTCGAATTAGTGCAGATTCATTAATGATTTATCCACCGGGAATACCACTAATTATCCCTGGTGAAGTTATTTCAGAGGAAGTAGTAGAATTATATAACTTCTATTTTCTTAATTTTGGGAATGTTCTATTCGAAACGAAAGAAGAAAATTATATTACAGTCGTAAGGGAGATAAATAAATGAGCATTGAATTATCAACATTAGGAAGACACGTATTAATTGAATTTTATGGTTGCCCAAGTGAAATTATTGAGCAAAATGCATTAATCGAGCAGTTTATGAATGAAGCTGCTGACTATTCTGGGGCAACAATTGTAGAATCTTGCTTCCATCATTTCAACCCATATGGTGTATCGGGTGCAGTAATTATTGCTGAATCACATTTAACGATTCATACATGGCCAGAATACGGATTTGCTTCTGTAGATGTTTACACTTGTGGTGACTCTGTAAGTCCTTGGAAGGCAGCAGAATATTTAGAACAAAAACTGCAAGCGAAAAAGACAGAATCATTTGAAGTACCACGTGGAATGGCAGATAAAATTCGCCAATTTGCAGAACAAGAAATTGATACAATTCTAGTGAAACAAGAAGTATTAGAGGACGTGATTTAATGAAATGGTATACAGAACAATGGAGCGATAACTGTAAATTTTCAATCGGATACAACGAAGAGATTCATAGTGAACAATCTCCGTTCCAAAAAATCGATTTTTATAAGAGTGAAGAGTTTGGTACTTTCTTCACGTTAGACGGCTTGATGATGGTTAATGAAAAAGATGAGTTCGTTTATCACGATATGATTACGCACCCAGCATTCGCTACTAACCCAGATATAAAAAAGGTATTAATTATCGGTGGTGGTGATGGAGGTACTGCTCGCGAAGTACTACGTTACGAATCAGTAGAAAAGGTAGTAATGGTAGAAATCGATGAGTTAGTATTCCGTTTGAGCCAAAAATATCTTCCAATTACAGCTGCTGGTGTTGAAGAAGATCCACGTATGGAAATGATTTTTGATGATGGCTTAGCTTATGTTCAAAATGCTGCTGATCAATCATTCGATTTAATATTAGTAGATTCTACTGACCCAATTTCAGTCGGTGAAGGTTTATTTACAACAGCTTTCTATAAAGAATGTTACCGTGTATTAAATGAAAAAGGAATTTTAATTAACCAACACGAATCTCCATACTTTGCCGAGTATGCAGAAAACATGCGCAAAGCACATAAAAAGATTAAAGGGATTTTCCCAATCGCGAGCGTATATCAATTCCATATGCCAACATACCCATCGGGACACTGGCTATTCGGATTTGCTTCAAAAGCATTACATCCAACTAAAGATATTCAAGTAGGTGCTTGGGACAAATTTGGTCTGAAAACGAAATATTACAATACAGATTTACACGTAGGTGCATTCGCACTTCCTACATTTGTGAAAGAGTCACTTGATCGTGATGAATAAGAGGCTGGGACATAACTAAATAATTCCTTTATAAAGCCGAATAATCTCTAGATTAACAACACAAGATAAATAGAAAAAACCGAACGATTCCGAAACACTTCATGAGCGTTTTATTGGATAGTTCGGTTTTTTGTTGACACACTTTTGCCTCAGCTCATGAAAGTAACTATTCTAATTCAGAAATCGTATTATTCGTTTTTCCTTTACAACTAGTTTTCGTCCAGGAAATTGCTTTGCAATGCACGTACTTCGTCTGGATTAGTGTAGTATAACAGTGGTTTTCAAGAGAAGTATTTATGTAAAGATTTTTTAAAAATCCAATTGACGTTTTGTTCTATTTTTTGTATTATATTGGAGAAAAGAATGCCCGGACTAGAACGGGAGAGGTTCATAGCTGATACCCTCTATAAAAAACTATGGAAACATGATAATTATGCCATGTCCATATCGGACGTGGCTTTTTTTATGTGTTTACTAATGTTTTAATAGAACGATTGGTGATACCTCTCTTGAAAAGTGTTGGGAAACATTTTGCAAGGAGGTTTTTTTATGTCTGGCCGGAGCCATGAAGAAGGTCTGACAGATTAAAAGTACTCATTATTCATATGCTGTTTAATGAGCCACGAAATTAATCCGGAAAAAATGGATTAACGATAAATGCTTGAATAGTTCAATCAAGAAAGAGGTATTTAGCTACCCTCTAAAAAAAACTAAGAAGAAGCAGTACTTTTTCTTATAATGCTGTTTTCTTGAAACAAAGGAGATTTTACACATGAAGCAGGAAAAAGCAATTGTTGTATTTAGTGGAGGCCAGGACAGTACAACTTGTTTGTTCTGGGCAAAAGAACGTTTTCAAGAGGTTGAGGCAGTAACTTTTGATTATGGTCAAAGGCATCATCTTGAAATTGAAAGTGCGAAGGCGATAGCAGAGGAGCTCGGTGTTAAGCATCACATTCTTGATATGTCACTCCTGAATCAGCTTGCTCCGAATGCATTGACACGACAAGACATAAAGGTAAAAGACGGAGAAAATGGTGAGCTTCCATCAACTTTTGTACCTGGTCGAAATCTTCTCTTCCTTTCATTTGCGGGCGTTTTAGCGAGCCAAGTAGGAGCTAAGCATATTGTAACTGGCGTTTGTGAAACGGATTTTAGCGGATATCCGGATTGTCGAGATGTTTTTATTAAATCCTTGAATGTAACGTTAAATTTATCGATGGATGATTCCTTTGTGATTGATACACCGTTGATGTGGCTGAATAAGGCGCAGACATGGGAACTTGCTGATCAGTTTGGAGCACTTGATTTTGTTCGTGAAAAAACGTTGACTTGCTATAACGGTGTAATAGCAGATGGCTGTGGGGAATGTCCAGCATGTAAACTGCGAAAAAAAGGGCTTGATGAGTATTTGAGCTACAGGAAGGAGTCTTAAGGCATGTCAGATTTTAGAATTGTCGATAAGCTCCAAAAACTAGATGTAGATATTCAAAGAAATCAATTAAACTATCATGCAAAGCGCGTTCTCGTAAGCAAAGAATTTACCTTCGATGCTGCTCATCATTTACATAATTATGAGGGGAAATGTAAAAATCTGCACGGTCATACGTATCGCGTAGTATTAGGACTGAGTGGATACACAGATGAACGGGGTTTAATGATTGATTTTGGGGATATAAAAAGAATATGGAAAGAAAAAATAGAGATTCATTTGGATCACCGTTATTTAAATGAAACGCTTCCACCAATGAATACGACGGCAGAGAATATTGTTGTTTGGATTTACGAAAAGTTGGCTGCGACCTTGCTGGATGAACAAAGATATAACGGAGCGCGTGTTGAGTTTATCCGGTTATATGAAACGCCGACTAGCTATGCAGAAGCGAGACGGGAGTGGATGGAAGTTGAGTAAGATACCTGTTATCGAGATTTTTGGACCGACGATTCAAGGTGAGGGAATGGTAGTTGGCCAAAAGACAATGTTTGTGAGAACAGCCGGCTGTGATTATTCCTGCTCTTGGTGTGATTCATCGTTTACGTGGGATGGCAGCGGAAAGCATCTTATTGTCCAAATGACAGCTGTAGAAATTTGGTCTGAGTTGAAACGTCTCGGAGGCAGCGGCTTTTCATTTGTTACGATTTCAGGCGGCAACCCTGCACTTATCCAAAATTTGGAGGGTCTCATTGCCATTCTAAATGAAAACGGTATAAAGGTCGGCGTGGAAACACAGGGAAGTAGGTGGCAAAAATGGATGTATGAGATTGATGAACTAACAATCTCACCAAAGCCCCCTAGTTCCGGGATGACTACAGACTATTCGGTGCTCTCTGATATTTTCGAAAAACTTAAAAATCGGAACAGTGATCATCATGTATCCCTTAAACTAGTCGTTTTTAATCAAGAGGATTACGAGTATGCTAAACAAATTCATCATCGATATCCGACGATTCCTTTTTATCTTCAAGTCGGTAATGATGATCTCACGACGACTGACAATTCACGATTAATATTACATTTATTGGATAAATATCATGCGCTGATTGATAGAGTGATGAAGGATGAGGATTTCAGAGATGTCAGAGTACTGCCACAGTTGCATGCCCTTGTTTGGGGGAATAAAAGAGGGGTATAGTGCCATTACAAAACTGGCTTTAAGATTTTAATAGAAAGGAAATGATTACCTTATGTCGAATAATCTATATAAGAATAGGAAGTAATTCTAGATGAGGTGTTCGATTGAATAAAATAAGAACTGAAACAGACAGATTAGTTATTCGATTACTTGAGGAAGATGATTATATTTCTTGGCTAACCCAATATGAAAATCGTTTACCTTCTCAACATAAATACGATCAAGGTAAATTAGATATGAGCATCTGTACGAAAGAATGGTTTCGTGATTTAGTTACTCATCATCATCAAATGGCTGAAGATGACAAGGTCTATGTATTTGGAGTGTTTAGAAAAGAAGATAATACTCATATTGGTTTTATAGACTTTTCGACAATTACGAGGGAAGAATTTCAGTGGGCCAGGTTTGGATATACAATTCATAACCAGTTTTGGAGAAAAGGTTATGGGAGAGAGGCTGTAAAAGCTGCTTTAGATCTAGCGTTTAAAAAATTAAATTATCATCGAATAGAAGCACACATAAACCTTGATAATATAGCATCCATAAAGTTAGCAGAAAGTGTTGGAATGGTGTATGAATGCACGAGGAAAGGATTCATATTCGAGGACGACAAATGGACGGATCATCTAGTTTACTTTATAAACGCAAAATAAGTTTATAAGTAGACAAGAAGGATGATGTTTCTTGTACACATTCTCTTATGAAGATTAAAAAGCAATAAATATTAATAAAACCCCTGATTCTTCTGCTTAACGTAGAAAAATCAGGGGTTTTAATTTAAGCCACTGCCCATTTTTGTTTGAGAATTAATAAAACCTCATTTTCACAAATAATAAAAAATCCTACCATTATATCTACTTTTCAGCCTTGAATTGTGTTAACTTAATATAAATATAAGTTAACACAAATTATGAATAGGAGGAAATAACATAAAGTTATTACAGGTTAATTTAAAAGGTAAGATGGAGGAATAAAATGATCCGAAAGTTTTCTACATATGATCTTGCTCAGATTTCATTGCTAGCATGTCTTATTATCGTTACAGGTATGTTTAAAATTCCAACAGGTATTCCTGGGTCTGAATTTCAATTATCAGCGCCCATTGCAGTTGCGATTGCAGCGGTGTTTGGGTTTAAGCGGTATTTTCTAGCGGGGATCATTGCAAGTTTAATCTTATTTTTACTAGGTATACACTCAATATTAAATGTGGAGATCGCATTCATTTTTCGATTAACTGTAGGCCTACTCATTGTTTTATATGGGACTTCAATTCCGGTACTTGTTTTGGCAGGCCCAATTGGAACAACGATTGCTAGATTTGGTTTGGCTTTTACGTTAGGGACTCCATTTTTACCGTTATTAGTTTTGGCTATTCCAGGTATGGTAATCACAGCTGTTAGTGTTTATCCCATAACGAAAATGTTACATACAATAAATAAGAAAGTAGCAGGTAATCATCATGTTAAAAGCGTGTTATAGCATCCGAATGCGGGCGGCTGAAAGAAGTCCTGAACTAGGGGAAAAGCATATATCTGGTGGTGAACGGATAGGAAGTAAATCTCAGATAGAGCCAATTGTAAAACAGTTATTGAACAAAGCAAGTAATCATTCACGTGGCGATGCTGACTTTATTCAAATTACCGTTGAAAAGATTTCGCCTGATCTGATTCAGTATATATCACCATTAGAAATTACAACAGTTGAGGCGGCTTCAATCGAAAAGGCCCGTAGTGAAGCTAGAAAGATACTAACCTCATTAGGTGTTTCAGAGCATGCACTGGATGTTGCCTTTCATCAACTTAGTAGTAATCAAAATCTCCGTGGGGCAATTATCCTAAATAGTAAAACTGGCTTACGGCTTGACGCTCGAGGACAAAGGGGTGTTCGTGTATCACGAATCGATTGGCAAGATGATGGTGGAGACCTTAATGAGCGTGTACGTGAAGCATTGGCTCTGGCGTCGAAAGTGGCAAATTCTCCATTTACAATTGTAGAATTATGTTGGTCTGACGATCCTGATTACGTGACTGGATATGTAAGTAATCGTGGCATTGGTTATGTCAGAATTACACCTTTAAAAAGGGAGGGCTGTGAAAGCGGAGGTCGTGTTTATTTTGTGTCTGATGAAGTTGAACTTGAATCTTTTTTAAACTATTTAGAAACCGTACCAGTTCTCATTAGGAGGGATTAAAAAATGGATCATTGGTTTCAACGGGAACTACAATTAATAGAAGAGAAAGGATTGACAAGGAAGTTACGCTCGTTTTCAAATGGCAATGAAAGCGAGGTAATCATAAATGGTAAGAAATTTTTGCTTTTTTCATCTAATAACTATTTAGGTCTTGCAACAGATTTTCGGTTGAAAAAGAAAGCATCTGAAGGTATTAGTAAATACGGTACAGGAGCTGGTGGTTCGAGATTAACAACTGGAAATTTCGATATTCATGAACAGCTTGAATCTGAAATTGCCGATTTGAAAAAAACTGAAGCTGCCATTGTTTTCAGCAGTGGTTATTTAGCGAACATTGGCGTGATTTCGAGTGTGATGAAGGCAGGGGATATTATATTTTCTGATGCTTGGAATCATGCAAGTATTATAGATGGTTGTCGCCTTAGTCAAGCAAAAACAATTGTTTATGAACATGCGAATATGTTGGATTTAGAGCATAAATTGAAGCAATCACGTGGAGATGGAAAGAAGTTAATCGTGACGGATGGCGTTTTTAGTATGGATGGTGACATTGCTCCGCTTCCCGAAATAGTTACGCTAGCAAAGGAATACAATGCTTACATAATGATTGATGATGCGCATGTGACAGGTGTCTTAGGAACTGATGGTCGGGGTACTGCAGATTATTTTGGGTTGAAAGAAGAGATTGATTTTACAGTGGGCACGTTGAGTAAAGCGATTGGTGCAGAGGGTGGTTTTGTGGCGACGTCTGCAATTGCTAAGAACTATTTACTAAATAACGCTAGATCATTTATTTTCCAAACGGGTTTATCTCCAAGTGCGATTGAAGCCGGGCGAGAAGGGATATCCATTATTCAAAATGAGCCCGAACGAAGGGAACAGCTGCTGAATAATGCGAAGTACTTACGTTTAAAATTGGGGGAATCCGGTTTTGTAGTTAATGAGGGGGAAACACCAATTATATCTCTTCTTATTGGAGATTCCCGTGAAGCTGTGCAATTTTCTGAGAAACTTATGGATGAAGGTGTCTTTATTCCAGCGATTCGACCACCAACTGTGCCAAAAGGGTCAAGCCGATTGCGGATTACAGTAATGGCTACACATACAATGGAGCAGCTCAATACAGTTATAAATAAAATGAAGAAAATAGGAAAAGAAATGGGTATTGTATAAAAAGTCTTATAACACTTAATAATATTGAAAAAATGGAAATAATCGTAGGATTACTGAGATTATTCATTTTCAAAACAATAGTTCCTAACAAAACCCCTAATTCTTCTACTTAGGATAGAAAAATCAGGGGTTTTAATTTAAACCAATACCCATTTTTATTACAAATGATTCAATGCTTTGACACTCACTTTAACAGTTAAATTATGCTTTCCACCTGAATAAACACCTTCAACCGGGCTTATATCGGAATAATCACGGCCAATGCATAAAATAATGTGATGTTCTAATACTTCAACATTATTAGTTGGATCTAGACCAATCCAACCGATTCCTGGTATCATAACTTCTACCCAAGCATGGGTTGCAATATCTCCGATTAAGGCGGAGTTTTCATCCACATATAAATAACCGCTCACATAGCGCGCTGGTATTCCTTTAGCTCTGAGCACAGCCAGCATGACATGTGTGAAATCCTGACAAACACCGCGCTTCAGGGCAAAGGCTTCACTTGCCGTTGTCGTCACATCGGTTGCACCTGGATCATATTCAAAAGTCGAATATAAATATTGCATTAAATTTAATGAAAATAGTACAGGATTTTCAGCATGGCCAATGGCATGATAAACTTCCTCTAACTGATTTTCTGTCATATACGTAAATTGTGTAAACTTTAAATAGGGCAAATAATGCTCATAAAACAATTGCGAGTGAAAAATCGTCTGCATCTCTGGTGAATATTGAATACGATGAATAAATGGTGCACGTTGAATGCTGACAATAGAGGTCGTTTGAATTTCTAGTTCTTGATGCTGCTCTGGTATATAAAAAGTGCCAACCGTATTGCCCCATATATCTGTATGCTCACGCGTTAAAGATGAAGGTGTAATGGCAATGCGATAGGATAATAAGCGCTGACGCTCATCGCCTCTTGGCTTTAAGCGGATTGTATTTAAGCTTTGATCGACTTCAGACTCATATTGAAAAATATTAGTATGTTGAATTTCAAATTTCATAGTGTCCGCTTCCTTTGAATTACTGACTTGCTTGTTGATAGGGAGCTGTCGTTGATTCTTTTCAAGGTTGTACGCTGGGTTCATATAAATGATAAATTGCTGAAAATGTATTGCCTAAATCAATACATTGACACAATTTTTCCTCCATTAATAAAATAGTTTCTTCTAAGGTACTATTCCAAACATCTACATTCATGATGGCAAACAATAAATTTTCTAATGGAGCATGAAGCTCTAAAAATCTAGCTGAAAGAGGATCGTTTTCTAAATAAATAAATGCTTCCTCTAATTTTTGTAAGCAAAACATTACTGAACGTGGAAAATGCTTATCTTGTAATAAATATTGAAGCACACATAGTAAGTTAGGTTGGCGATGCTTTTGTAAATAAGACTCCGTCGCCTCCGACAAATCAAGTAAAAACGAACCGTCCGCTTCTACTAAGGAGATAGTTATTTCCTTATGTTGCTCCAGTATAATTAAAGCCATACGAATCGTTTTTTCCGCACGCTCTAACCATTTCCCAACTTGCATGAAATAAAAAGGTACATCCCGATTCATCGAGCCTTCGATAAGCCCTGTCACAGTTAATGAGGTTTTACGAACATTTTGTAAAAAAGAGTTAAGAACGATAAGTGGAATGGGTCTTTCACGTTCCAATAGTTCTTGCTGTAACGATAAATAAAAGTCATTTTGCAATTCCCAAAGCTCAATGGGAATGCTATCTCGAGTTACACGCGCATTTTCTCTAACGGCACATAAAGTAACATGAAGAGCGTTACAGTTATTAGTAGAAAAAAGTAGATATTCGATAAGTGGATTAACTCGAATCGACTCATATATGGTCAAGTACTCTTCCTTCGAGGCGCAAATATTCAACACCGCTTCCCAATGATCGATGTATTCATTTTCTTTGCCAGATTGCTCCAACATATTCAACAGCTGTACTTGTAATATATGTGCATTCGATTGTGAGCGTTCACTATATCGTGCCATCCAGTATAGTGCATCGGCTACTCGACTTAGCATACTGCAATTCCTCCTTTAAAATCCACGTATCTTTTGCTCCTCCACCTTGTGAAGAATTTACGACTAAAGATCCTTCTTTTAATGCTACACGCGATAAACCGCCAGGAAGCACATACATATCCTCACCCTTCATCACATATACACGCAAATCGACATGACAGGGATAGAATCTTCCTTCCTGGAAAGCTGGTGCTCTAGACAGACTAATCGTTGGCTGTGCAATGTATTGATGCGGGTTTTCCATAATTTTCTCTTTATAAATAGCGATTTCTTCATCACTCGCATGCGGACCAATAAGCATATCATAGCCACCAGATGCACTAACATTTTTTATAACAAGCTTTCTTATATGCTCAAGAACCCAAGCTAGTTGACGATCATCAGCTAGATGATAAGTTTTCACATTGCGTAAAATAGGTTCCTCATTCAAATAGTAACGAATCATATCTGGTACATAGGCATACATCGCTTTATCATCAGCAACACCGTTACCAACTGCATTTAAAATAGCAATATTTCCAGCTTTATAAGCATCCATAATATCCGGAACTCCTAGTAAAGAATCCTCACGAAAAACAACAGGATCAAGGAAATCATCATCAATTCGACGATAAATAATATCTATTTGCTTTAACCCATAGATAGTCTTCATGTACACCTTATCATCTCGGACCACTAAATCACGGCCTTCAACAAGCTGAATATTGAGCTGCTGTGCTAAAAAAACTTGATCGTAATAGGCCGAATTATGCATGCCGGCTGTTAAAAGGACAGCTTTAGGTTCTCTATTTGGTTCCATACAAGGTGGCCGGTGAGCAAGAAGTGCCTTCTTCATAAAGGCCATTTGTTTGTCGAGTGACTGGATCGTATGTTTAGAGAAAAATTCAGGATACACTTCTTTCATCACAGATCGATTTTGAAAAACATAGGAAATACCTGAAGGATTGCGTAAATTATCTTCTAACACGTAATAAACACCATTTTCATCACGAATCAAATCGATACCAGCTAAAAAAATATGATTATCGATAGGTACTTTGACACCAAGCATTTCTTTATAATAATACGGATTGTTTTCAATGAGCTCTTTCGGAATAAGCCCATCCTCAAAAATAGATTGCTCATGATAAACATCATGTAGAAAACAATTTAACGCTTTTACACGTTGCTTCATACCAGCTTCTATTTCGCGCCACTGTTCATGTGGAATAATAATGGGTATAAAATCAAAGGGCATTGTCCGTTCTGTTCCACCTTGTGCACCATATACGGTAAAAGTGATGCCTTGTTTAAGGAATGTTGATTGTGCTTGCTGATATTTTTCATCTAATTGCTCCTTAGTAAAAACATTGAGCTTATGGTGGAAAGACCTATAATGAGGCTTCGGTTGATTACCTTCGAACATCTCATCAAAAAACATACCAGATTCATAGAACTTCATCATATGGATCGCCCTCCGAATTTAAGTAGTAGAGAAAACGTGTTACACTTAGTAAGAATCAATTTCGTCTTGGCGAAATTGTAGTAAAACCAATTGAAAAGGAACTACATTCGCATTTATCTCATCATTTTTAGAGGAATGTAGATAAATACATAAAAGGAGCTAGTAAAAATGACAAACATTAATTTAATGCAAGCTTATGAACTAGACAAGCTTTCAAAATTAGATTTTACAGATGAGGAAATTGTGTGCACATTGCAAACAGGGGATGTATCAGTTTGGCAGGAAAAAGTACCAAACTATGAATTTTCCGAAACAATGGCACTTTACCAAGAAGGGGAACAATTATTTTTAGACGCTCTGCATGGTAATTACAGAATCAAATATGTAACTTTGCCAGGCATTAAACGTTTACTGTATCTTCGTTTCCAATTAGAAGAAGGTAGGGATTATCAATTATTAGAAACAGGAATCCAGAATTTGACTTGTGATGAGGAAGTTATCGGTAAACTTCAACATATGCTCTCAACAAACTGGTCTCTAGCAAAACAAGTTGATGGGACGTATAGTATTTTTGTAAAGTAAACGGTTTTTATACCGAAATCGACAAAAATACAAATAATCCCATTCGCGTTGTGAGAAGAATCGACACGTATAGTTATCCATCTTTTCATTTTTCGAATCGTCTCACAGCGCATAGTTCATTTAGTCCACTAGATTTAAATATTCATTTTTTTTGCACTTTATGCCTAAAAAATGAAACTTTCATAAAAACTTTTAAAAAAGGTGATTTTCCTTCAAAAGAGAATCACCTTTTTTAATCGTCCATAAATAGAACGCTTGTTCCAGAATATAAAAAAGGGCATATATTTCACTATAAAGTTCCCAAATTTATATTTGGGAACGTTTTTTCGTGGTAAAATAGAACAAATAGAGGTGATTTTAATGGAAAAGCCTAAGCTACCAAAAATAATGAGAGATTTCTTAGTTTATTTAACGACGATTAAAGGGAAGTCTCAACGTACTAGAAAAGAATACGAATATGATTTGACATTATTCTTCCGTTTTTACATAGCCATTCAGAATGATCATGAACTATCAGATTTAACGAGAATAGATATTTCTACTATTTCAATAGAAGAAATTCGAGAGTTGACATTAGAAGATCTATATTTATTTATGGAATATTGCGAGGTGCAGCGTGGAAATTCTGCATCAGCGAGAGCGCGTAAAGTAGCAACGTTGAAGTCATTTTTTAAATACTTGAAAGGGAAACGTCGTCTTATAGAAGAAAATCCGGCAGATGAATTAGAAACACCAAAAATTGGACGAAAAAGACCAATCTATATGAATATCGAGGAAGCCACACGATTTATCGATGGAATCCAGCCAAATCGTGCTTCACCAAGAAACTATTGTATGATGATGTTTTTCTTAAATTTAGGAATTCGTGTGACAGAGCTTTGTCAGTTAAATAAGTCATCCATACAAGGGCGCTACTTAACGGTTGTCGGGAAAGGGAATAAAGAACGGACTGTTTATTTGAATGATAGCTGTGTACAGGCACTTGCAGATTATGAAAATAGCGGAAAGACAACATATAAAGGTGAGGGAGAGGAGCCCCTATTTATCTCACAAAAGGGAACACGATTTACTCGTCAAACCGTCGCTAAAATCGTTAAACGAATTAATCAACAATCTGGTCTCCAAAAAGAACGACTGACACCTCATAAGCTACGACATACATCTGCAACGATGATGTATAAATCAGGAGCGGATATTAGAAGTCTTCAGCACATACTGGGGCACTCAAGTGTGGCAACAACACAAATCTATACACATATTGAAAATGAAGAGCTGCAACATGTACTCGAAAACAATCCATTCAATATTGTTCGTAGTAAAGAGCAATTCATTGAATAAAATAGGCAACTAAAAAAGCCGATTTTGCTTACTTGTAGGAATCGGCTTTTTGGCACTATTATCAGTTGTTAGCTTTCATTTCATCAATAGAGTTTGTTAGCTCAATAAACTGTCTTTCAATTGGCGTAAATTCGTGGTTTAAACGAGTAATTAAATATAAATCAACGAATCTAAATGGTAAAGGTACATCTAAGTATTGCTCAATGTTGTATCTTCTTGCTATACGTTTAGAAACTAAAGAAATTCCCATACCCATCATGGCAAATTGTAATAAACTTTGTGGATCTCCCACTTCAATTATTTCTCCTTGAGTAAAATTTAAACTTCTATACATATTCTGTAATATTGAAAGATACAAACAATTATCAGATAGGACAAGTATGTTTTTTCCACTTATATAATCCTCGAATATTGTACACCGATTAATACCTTGACCAATGACAACCATTTCTTCTATAGCTACTTTTTTATACTTTATTTTGTTATTCTTTAATGACCCAATCGTATATGCTAGATCAATTTTTCCTAGCAAAATTTGACTTTCTATATACTCTGTTGAACCCGTTTTTAATGTTACCGATAAATTAGGATATGTTTGATAAAGCTTATTTAAAGCTGGTGAGATTTGAGCTCCTCCCATTGAAGTCATCGTTCCAACTCGAAGTGTTTCATCATGTTTTTTCATCACATTTTCTGTTTCTTCCCAAATAAATAATATTTTCTTAAATTGATGATATAATTTTTCTCCATCTTTCGTTAATGTTACACCTTTAGAATTTCTAATAAATAATTCTTGATTATAATGGTTTTCAATTTTTTTTATTTTTGCCGTCATATTCGATTGTAGGTGATTTAATTTACTAGCAGCAGCAGATATACTTTTCAATTCTGCAACTGACACAAACGCTTTCATGTTTTCTATATCCATTTCCATTCACATCCATCAAAAAAAGTGATAGCAACATCACGAATAAACATTTAATATGATGCCTCTTTTTCATTATACTTTGTATAAAGGTTTAGTGAAACTTTCAACAGCGGGGGTACTAATCAGGATTTTACGAGCAGTTCATCTTTATATATTGAAATGAGGTCTTGTAAATGCCGCTTCGATTTCACTATTACTGAACGCTAGATAAAAGTATTTATAATGTTTTGGAGGAATAGTTAATGGAAAATAGAATTATTAATGTAGGGATTATAGGTGGATCTTTGAATAATCAATGGGCAAGTCAAACACATATTCCAGCACTAAAGAACAATCCTTATTTCAAAATAACAGCAATTGGTACTTCGAATTTGGACACAGCCAAGGAAAGTGCTAAAATCTTAAATGCTCCTCTTGCTTTTACAGATTATAAGGAATTAGCTCAAACGAAAGATGTCGACTTAGTTGTTGTGAGTATCAAGGTCCCGCATCATTATGATGCTGTGATGACTGCATTAGAAGAAAATAAACATATTTATTGTGAATGGCCACTAGCTATTAATACGAAGCAAGCAGAAAAAATGGCTCAATTGGCAGACGAAAGAAATATTCATCATGCAATCGGACTTCAGGGAAGGCAATCTCCAGAAGTAAATTATTTAAAACAAGCAATTCGGCAGGGGGATATCGGTAATGTCATTTCCTGTACTATGCAAGTAGCAACACAAGGAAAAGGGGGAGTAACAGATGAAAAAAGCCGCTATCTTTTACACGAAGACAATGGAGCAACCCTTCTGTCCATTAACGGTGGACATTCACTAGATGTACTCTGTTATATTTTAGGTGATTTTGAAGAGCTATCCGCTACAATGAATAACCACTATAACGAAGCATTCATACAAGAAACAGGCAAGGCAACCGTAAAAAATACAGCTGATCAAATATTGATACAAGGGACCCTCATTAATGGTACTTCAGCATCTGTACATATCCAAGGCGGAGTTTATCCAGCTTTTCAATTAGAAATTAGGGGAGAAAAGGGTGCATTTCGCTTAACACAAAAAAATTCCTATGGCCATGTTCAATTTGGTAACCTTATCATTGAAAAAATGTTACACCCTAATAATTTGTTTAATTCTAAAGATGTTTTATATGAAGAACTAAAAATGCCATCAGAACTAAATAATGGCGCTATAAGCTATGTGAATCAAGCGTATACGCTGTTGGCAAAAGATATATTTGAGTGTACAAGGCAAATTCCGGATTTTAATGACGCTGTCAAACTACATCGATTGTTAGATGCAGTTCGAAAATCTGCAAGGACCGGAAAGCGAATAATGATATAAAAAATATAGAATACTTCACATCGTATTAAACATATACAGAAAAGGGAGTAAAAAAACACTTAGTGGAGGAGATATCATATGAGTCAATTAATTAACGACCAACTATGTGAAACAAGAACTAACTTAGTAGAGGAGATCAAACTATTAAGTGATAGTCAATTCAACGCTAAGCCTGATGCAAACAGTTGGAGTATAGCACAGGTTTGCCATCACTTAACTTTAACAGAGGCATCTTTTATAAGACTGATTGCGTGGGCATTAAAACAAGAAGATAGTAAGCAAGCGGAACGTAAAAATATTCATATTATCGCAGATAGAACAAAGAAAGTCCCAGCACCAGAATTTGTTGTACCAGCTGAAGACTTTTTTACAGTTCAACAAATTATTGAGTTACTTGACGAATCGAGAGGAAAATTTACATCTTTCCTTGATACAATTGAAGATCCATCTTTGTTAGCAGAAAAATCCTTTAAACATCCTTTTCTTGGCGATCTACCCCTCGATCAATGGGTAGAACTAGTTTCTATTCATGAACAACGACATATTGAACAAATAAAAGAAATCAAAGCATTGATGTAGTTTATAAACTTGATTTAATATTTTAAATAAAAGTGAAAATCAAATGTAATAATGAAAATTGGTGATTTAAATGCACCAAATAGTATGATACTTGCTATTTTTTAAAATTAATTGTTGTTGACAATCTACTATAAGAATTATTATAAGGTATGATTAAATGAGTAAATATACGATTACATCAGGCGCTGTCGTTATAAATAAACATAATATGATTTTGCTAAAGTTGCATCCAGTTCGAGGATGAGAACTGCCAGGTGGAATTGTAGAAGAAAATGAAACTGTCCCAAATGCTGTAATTAGAGAGGTCAAAGAAGAAACTGGAATAGACATTGACATTATTGGTTTTTGCGGCGTTTCGCAGGAAATAAGTAATAATATCTGTAATATATGGTGGTTGGGAACGCCTGTCACTGAAAAACTAAAAACCAGTAAAGAAAGTTTGGAAGTCGGATTTTTTATTATTGAAGAGGCATTAAAAATGATAAATAATAAAATTTATCAAGAGGAACTTTTAATATGTTTAGATAAAGAAAAACATCCATTTTTTATTACTTTTAACTAACGGATGATTTGTTTAAGAATATAAAATGATCAAATTACTAAGAGCTAAAGAACTTCCTGGAGACTAAATACAAAGAATGAAAAAAAGCAAAGCTCGAAATTATATTAAAGAATTAATACAAAGAATAAAAAAAAGCAAAACACGATACTATATTAAAAAAATATTAGTAGAAATTAAAAATTCAATCGCCTTAGAGATTATCTGGAACATTTTAATTTTTATCCCTAAAATGATCTTCCGACTATTGAAAAATTTTTAGTAGATTGTCCAATGTCGTGCAAACAGCATAAATAGACACATAGTAAGAAGGAAAGGGCAAAAGCCTTTCCTTCTTTTTCTGACTTTATAGTATAATTAGTATTATTTCCAATTTTTGATTAGGAGAAGTTGTGAGAATTTATAAGTTAGTTATTATATGCACTTCTATTATTCTCTTATAAGGGTGTACTATATTTTCATCTAAAACAGAAGTAGCCTCTAAAAATGCAACTTCAGAGGCTGTAATAAATGAACTTGTTGTTTTGGATAGCACACAAAAGGAAAAAGACGATAAACCTGGTGTCGTAGATATCACCAATACGGAGAAAAGCGGTAAATAAATAGGGTTTGTAATTAATGAAGAAGTATCGTCTCCCTTAGGTGAAAGTAAATCATATTTTACTTATGAGGTGGATTTTCCAGTTAAAGTGTCCGTATCAAATACTGGAACGAAAAGGTTTTATTACAAAATACAAAACGTGGAAAATTGAAAATGGTATTTTGAACGGTAACGAAAGTATTGAAAAGGTATTTGAAGGATTCTCCAAACGAGCTTATGTCATAACTTACCGAGTAATAGAGGAAGAGCATCCAGTAGATATAAAACTAAAAGTAACGGTAGAGTTACTTGACTGAATTAAATATTCAACATTAAATAGAGCCATTGTTTTGATTAATCTTTTTCAAAACAATGGCTTTTATTATTCCATTAAAGTAATACTTCAAGGATATTTTAAAATTAGGGTAGCGTTAGGAAAAATGCGGATTTACAACGACATGGAAATTCCAAATTAAAAAGCCCAACTTCTCTCCAAACCAAAATAGAGAAATAGAGCTTTTCAGTTACTTATTTATTGAATTCATTAACTGGAAGAAGTATTCAGGTTTATGAGTCTTATTTAGGTTATACCATGAATGTAATGCATCCGGTGTAAATACATCTATTTTTTTCAGTACTTCCATTGCAAATTCCAGAGGAGCTATTCCTGATGCAGTAACTAAATTCGCATCAGATACCGCAGATCCCAACTCATAGAACTTTTCTCCTTTATAGTTAGGACATACCATTTTAGTATATTCTAAGTTATTACTTGTATGCTTTCTAGTATCTAAGTATCCCATATTCGCGAGGCCCTCAGTTGCACCACAAATTGCAGCAACAATAGTGCCAAGCTTTAAAGCTAGGCCAATTCTTTCCAAGATAGGTTGATGAATTTCTTCACTCCAAGTAGTCCCTCCTGGTAAAATTAAAAGATCTTTACTCTCAAGAGTACATTCATCAAGGGAAATATCTGGTTTTATGCTCAGTCCTCCCATAGTAGTAATTATTTCTTTATTAGCTCCTACTGTAATTACTTTTAAAGGTGCTAAATCTTTTTTGAAATATCTTCCTGAGTTTAGTTCAGCAATTAAATATCCATATTCCCAGTCCGACATTGTATTAAATACATATAGAAAAACTCTTTTTGTTTGCATCCAATAACACTCCAATCACAATTGATATAGGTATTATAAGATAACTTCCCTGACAGTTAACGTCAGGGAAGTTATCATACTTGATGAAATTTTATTAATTCCGACAGAACTTCAATAAGTCTTTTCTTAAGACTTATTGGCTCAATAACTTTAATAGATTTATTGTATGGTAAAAGTAAATAAGGTACATATGTATGTATCATATCTTTTTCAAGAAGAAAAACTGCTTGATTTGAAGTCCGTTCTTGTAAATAATGTCCTAAAAACCAATGTTGGCAAATATCAGCCATTACATTTTTATCCCCATTAATAACCAAAGAAATAATCCCTTCCTTATCTTCTATAGGTGGAAGAAGACCTTTTATAAAAAAGTCACGTGCTGAAAAATTTTCTGGCCGGTTAAACTTATTTTCGGTTAACATTAGACTTTCAATTCGATCTACTCTAAAACTACGGATATCATTCCTAAGGTGACAAAATCCAATCACATACCACTTATTATTCCAATAGATAATTCTATACGGATCGACCAATCTATAATTTAATTGCTTTTCGCCACTTTTAAGGTAAAGAATTTTTACTGAGTACCCGTCAGCTACGGCATGCTCCAACTCCTTCAAAAAAGGTTCCATAGAGAGTGAACTTAATCGACTTATTACTTCAAGACTAGTTAAATGTTGGTTTATCTTTGTTTCCTGCTCTTGATTTGAGTATTTACTTAGTTTTGAAATAGCCCTATTTAGTGCTTCACCTCCATAATATCCCGCTTCTTCTGCAAAAACAGCAGCGTGAAATAATGCAGTTTGCTCCTCAAAATCAAAAAAAAGAGGAGCCTCAATAAAATTGTTCAATAAAGTGTATCCACCGTTATGTCCTGGTTCTGAAATTATAGGTACGCCACTTGTTGAAATTGTATCAATATAACGATACACAGTCCTTATATTCATCTCTAACTTTTCTGAAATTTGTTTTGCAGTAATTTTTTCACCTGAACGAAGCATCCATAGAATTGCTAACATATTGTCAATTTTAGGCATATAATTCCACCTCTATATAAAATTTATTTTCTATTATATATTTCCGATTTTGGGTATAACTCATCAACTGTTCCTTTCCGATAGCTTTCTATATAATGAGGCCCTAGACAGATTTGTAATTTCACAAATTGATTTTCAGTCATATCTCCTCTTTATAAAGCTTTATTGCATAATTCATTCCTGCATGATTTTTATGGTACTTCTTTAACCGACCTTTAAACTTTCCTTCTTTCTTAGGTATTGTGTTATCATTTGGCATTAGCGGTGTTACTCTTCTTTTCGGAGTAACAACCATTCTGTGGATTTCAATTCTAATTGTTATTCTGAACGGAGTTGTTCAACAATTAAAAGGCATTGTAAGTGAGACAATGCTTCAAAAATTTGCAATTACTGACGAGCTTCCTAAAATTTACGCCGTTCAAAGTACTATGATATCACTCTTATTCGGTATTTGAACATTAAGTTTCGGAGCAATTGCAGAGCTTTGGGATGTCAAGGTAGCATTTATCCTTGTAGCAACTTTGTTAGGACTTGGCACTCTATTTGCATTAATTCGCCGTGGCGATTTTATCGTTACAACTGAATAATAGGCAAAAAAACGATTGGCCACTTGCCCAATCGTTTTTTTGATTCTTCTAGAAATGATCTCATTACTTTAAATTAGTGAAATCATTCTACATTACTATTCATACTAATCGTTTTTATTTTACTGAGTTTCACACCAAGTTTTCGAAACTTAAGCAAATACAATGCTGGTATTGCTAGTACGAATACTCCAATTCCTAGTGCAATTCTTGATGATGAAAATTCTGGAATAGCACCAGCTAAAAACGTTCCCAACATTGTAGATAGACCACCTATAACATATGTAGCGCTTTTTACCCTCGCCAAATAGTTATTTGGCGTAATCCCTTGATGCACAGATACTTGGACCACAAATGCCATTGATAGTGCACCATCAAATATTATCATTCCTAAACACATTAATATAAAGTTTTCTGTTGAAAAAATAACAAAAACGCCAACAGAAGAGATAATCAGAAATGAACACAGTAGTAATAGCCAATTCCTATTTTTAAACCATTTCATTATTAAAACACCTATGATATTTCCAATACCGGCACTTGATAATAAAATACCTATGAGTTCTTCAGAAAAATTTAAAGATATCCTTGCATGGAGTAGAACAGTTAGAACAATAAATATTGTAGAAAAGCCTAACGTACTTAAAACAATAGTATTAATTAATTGTTGCGTATTAACAATAAGGTATTTCAGTCCATCTACCGTTTGCCTGAAAAAGTTTGCTTTTTTCTCTTTAGTTGCCATTTCAATACTTTGTTGGGGTTGTATTTCTCTATTTCGAACTAACGAAATAAAGAGTGCTGATAATAAGGACAACGTAGCACAGATACTTAATGTTATGAATGATCCTGTTTTCGCTAATAAAAAACCACCAATTGCCGGTCCAATTAAAGTGACAATCGCATCGGCAGCTTCTAAACTCGTATGGGCTTCTAATAACTTTTTTCTTCCTGCAACACTAGGGATCATTGCCGAAAAAGCAGTACCACTAATTAAAGATACTATACCCATAAAGAATAAAACAAAGGTGATTACTGCAACGTTTAATTGTTCTAATATTATCAAATAAGCAAGTGTGAAAATACCAATGCCATAGATAATATGACAAATTCTGGCTACTCGGACTTTGTTTTTCTTCTCTACCCATGTGCCTATAGGAATCGCAAGTAATACTGTTCCAAGCTGTTGCGAAAGTGCAACCAGTCCTGTTACTAAAGGGGAATTAGTTAAACCCAACACAATTAATGGTATAACTAGTTCTCTGAATCTTCCATTCAAAATGGATAGTAAATTAGATAACCACATTGACGAGAAATCTTTATTAATAATATTTAACCTCATAATGATGTACTCCTATATATGCAAGCTATTCGATAAAATGGCCCGATTGACGAACAAAATTAAATAACTCCCTTTTAATCAAATGATAACACGTTAATATTTACCAAGCTATAAAATGTTCCAAAACCTGTAAAAAGATGGGTGGAAAGGTTATACACTTTATGAACACCGGACAAGCTTTAATCAAAGTAAAAGAAGAAAAATTAGACATATTTGAGGTTTTAGAATTCGTTATTGGATGGAATTCTTTTGTCTTTTCGGTAGAAGAAGCTCATAAGCTCTCACGTCCTGCCGACTATGATTATTTAGACTTACTGCAAAAACGATTTTATTCACTTAGAAAATACACGCCAACGCTATTAAAGGTATTGGAATTTCATTCTACAAAGGGAAATGAATCACTTATACAATCTGTAGAGATTATCCGAGGAAATCTGGAAAGCGAAAAGTACCTGACGACTCACCTGTGGACTTTATCTCAAAGCGTTGGAAAAACACTTATATGAGGATGACGGTACAATCAATCGTCATTATTATGAAATGGCTGTCTTAACAGAACTAAGGGAACATGTTCGGGCTGGTGATGTATCCATTGTGGGCAGTAGACAATAAAGAGATTTTGAGAAATATTTGTTTTCAGAGGATACATGGAATCAAACGAAGGGAAATACGAGGTTATCAGTTAGTTTATCAATCGAAGATTATATGCCAGAGAGAAAGGCTTAGCGTTGTAAATCCGCATTTTCCTGAAGGTACCCCAAATTGTAAAGCTTGACGAAACGAATTATCTGTTATATATTAAAAAAGAAATAATAACAACTGTTATAAAACAGTTTGTTTTTAGGAGGAATTCAAATGTCAAAGTATCGTGATGGTTATGAGTTTTATTGTGAGATGTGTGAACGTTATGGGTTAGAGCCAATTTCTTTCCGCTATTATGTGCTAAAGTTATCACAGCAGCAACTTTCAGCTTATAATATGCAAGCAAAACAACTAGGTATTTAAAAGGTTTAAGATTAAAGGATGTGATTAGAACGGACGCCGACGTGAATATTTTATGAAAAGCCCAGCCATACTAATTAAAATGGACTGGGCTTTCAACTATTTGAAAGAAATATCAGATAATTTATTGACGTACCAAAGAAACTGTTATATATTATTAAAAAATAATTAATCTGTTATATAACAAAGGAAAGGGGATGCGAATTTCTTTATATAAAACTGGATACGAAATTTTTTCTTCATTCAGTAGAAGACATTCACCTTTGAAGATTTGATATCACTGATTTTTAAAAGAAGGAATTGTGCGATCACAATTCAAAATCCATAATCAATTACGCCAAGGCGAAATTGATTGAAAAAAGACTAGACTATTTTAATGAAGTTGCACAAATGGAAGGAAGTATTAGGATGACAAAATATCGCGAAGGCTATGATTTTTACCGACAAGTATGTGAGAAACACGGTTTAGAACCCATCAATTTTCACTATTATATGTTGACCTTATCTCAAGAGCAACTTGATGCCTACAATGAACGAGCCAAAACATTGGGAGGTCCAATAGAATATGAAGTCTTTTAGCTTATAAAATACCTTACTGCCTAGTTATGACAGTAAGGTATTTTTAGTAATTATCATAAATGAAGTAATTATTCAAGTATCTGAAAATACAGACCGATCATTCAGTTGAGAAATGAATAGGCTAAACGTAACATATAAATGGACTAAGGTACTTAGTGTATTCCAAAACAAGCGTGTTAAATGAGTTAAAAGACCTTGTTTTTTGAGTCTGTTCTAACAAAAATCATTTAAATATAGATTTAAACGTTTGAATATTTGGGTTGAATTAACCGCTTTTCTAATACTATAATATAATTACATAATAAAGGGCGATATCCCATACCCCGCTTTTTATAAAGCAAAAGTACCAAACCCTTCTAATGAACGGAGAATGTAAATGATGAATATCACGCCTAGTAGTATTAATCAAGTTCACTATAGTCTGAAAGAATTACAAGATATTTTTTCAGCAATGAATAGTTCAATCATTGTGGCAATCACAGACCGAACTGGGAAAATTACGTTTGTTAATGATCATTTTTGCAAAATTTCTAAATATACACGTGAAGAATTATTAGGGCAAGATCACCGTTTACTGAATTCAGGTTACCATCCACGATCTTTCTTTAGAGAGATGTGGAAAACGATAGGTAAGGGTGACATGTGGAATGGCGAGGTATGTAATCGCGCAAAGGACGGTAGTCTATACTGGGTGAAGACGACGATTTTTCCTTTTCTTGATGACAATGGTAAACCATATCAATATATTGCTATTCGAGTCGACATAACTGCACAAAAAGATATCAAAAAGATTACTCATATTGCCTATCACGATGAATTAACAGGGCTACCAAATCGTCGTAAGTTAGAGCAACGTTTAGAAAACGAATTCCATCAATCTCGACGTACAGGTGAGAAGTTTGCGTTATTTTTTATTGATGTAAATCGTTTTAAAAACATTAACGATGGACTTGGTCATATCATCGGGGATCTGTTCTTAGTGGAAATGGCACATCGCCTACGCAACGTGGATTACACATCGAATTCTATCTACCGCCACAATAGTGATGAATTTGTAATTATAATAAACGATGTTGACCGTATTGAAGAGAAGGCTGAGGAAATAATTAGCGTCTTTAATGAGAGTTTTATCGTGAATACGTATGAATTTTACGCTAGTATTAGTGTTGGAATTAGTATTTTTCCAGATCATGCAAACTCTGTGGAGGAATTATTGAAAAATGCAGATATTGCAATGTATGCTGCGAAATCTTCCCGTGGTAATCAATATCGCTTATATCGACCTACTATGGATGAAATCAATGATAAATGGCTATTACTTGAAACAAAATTACATCAAGCGTTAAAGAAGGATATTTTAGAATTACATTATCAACCAAAGATTGATTTAAAAACGAATACAATCATTGGCATGGAGGCTTTACTTCGTTGGCATGATCCTGTACTTGGTCATATACCTCCGGATCACTTTATTCCATTTGCTGAAGAATGTGGGCTTATAAATGATATAGGGGTATGGGTGTTAAGAAAAGCATCCGCCCAGGCACGCGCTTGGAACGAGGTACATAATTTAAACTTACGTGTTGCCGTAAACATTTCTCCGATTCATATTAGTACGACAGGCTTTGTCAAAATGGTACGCGAAATTATGACAGAAACTAAAATCGATCCACACTTATTAGAAATAGAAATTACTGAGATGAGTATGTTGGATTATACCGAAGACTTGATCAATACTATTAACCAATTAAGAGCACTCGGTATTACGATTTCTTTAGATGATTTCGGAACAGGTTACTCGTCGCTCAATTACTTAAAAACATTCCCAGTAGATGTTTTAAAAATAGATCGTGCATTCGTCCGTGATATTTTACCTGAAAAATCAGGCATTGCCATGATTTCAGCTATGATCTCTCTTGCACATGCCCTAAATCTTCAAGTAGTAGCTGAAGGCGTAGAGGAAGAAGCAGAATTAAAAGTGCTGCGTGAACATGGCTGTGAGTATGTACAAGGCTATTATTTCAGTAAACCACTATCGGTAGATGACTTTGCGCAGTTAATAGTTGAGAGTAAATAATTATAGTAAGTCTTTGTGAAAAATCAACTGCTGAAAAATCCTTTGTTATTAAAAGTGATATTTCGCACTGGAGTAATGTTAATTTTTAGATATTTTCCGAAAAATAATTATTAATATTTGAAATTATTTAACTGTTTTGCTAAAGTTATATACAATATAAATTGATGATGTGGCCAAGTAAGGTAGAATTGTGAAACAGAAAATATAGCAAATGTTGAGAGCTATATCACCGCTTCTATCTGAAACCTACCACGGAGATGTTATGCAAACATAACCGAGTCGTTTTCGTTACAAAACGTTTGAGGGTTTTAAGATGTTTTTAAAACTAAATTCAAGGTGGTACCACGTTAATTCGGCACAAAGACGTCCTTATTTTAAGGACAGCTTTGTGTTTTTTCGTTTTTATTCAATAGGTGGCAAACACCTAATCGAAATGGAGGAAAGAACATGACGAAACAACAAAATGATTTTTCAAAATGGTACATTGAAACAATTCAAAAGGCAGACTTAATGGATTATACACCGGTCCGAGGCTGTATCGCATTTAAACCGGACGGCTATGAGATTTGGGAACATATTCAGGAAGAAATGGACCGCCGTTTTAAAGAAACAGGCCATCGCAACGCTTATTTCCCTATGCTAATCCCTGAATCTTTTTTTCAAAAAGAAAAAGATCATATCGAAGGTTTCTCACCAGAGCTTCCTTGGGTAACGGAAGCAGCAGGCGAGAAATTAGAAGAACGTTTAGCACTTCGCCCGACATCTGAAACGATGATTGGACACTTATATTCAAATTGGATCAAAAGTTATCGTGATTTACCGGTCCTCATTAATCAATGGGCAAATGTTTTTCGTTGGGAAAAGAAAACACTTCCGTTCATTCGAACTTCTGAATTTTTGTGGCAAGAAGGCCATACAGCGCATGTCGATGAAGAAGATGCACGTAAAGAAACCAAGCAAATGTTAACGATCTATAAAGAGGTAGTTGAGGATTTACTTGCAATCCCTGTCTATGATGGACAAAAAACACCTTCAGAACGTTTTGCAGGAGCGGTTGATACATTTTCAATTGAAGCAATGATGAAAAATGGCAAGGCCGTACAAGCTGGTACTTCTCATTATTTAGGGACAAAATTCGCTGAAGCATTTGATATTAAGTATTTAAACAAAGCTAATCAGCATGAACATGTACACACAACATCTTGGGGGACTTCCACACGCTTAATCGGTTCTGTCATTATGGTTCACGGTGATGAACAGGGGCTTATTTTACCGCCACGAATTGCACCAACCCAAGTTGTCTTAATACCTGTAGGTCCATGGAAAAAGAACCCTGAAATTATAGAGAAACTAGATGACATCTTCGCAGCCCTTAAAAAGAAGGAAATTCGAGTTCGTTTAGATGATTCGGACCAATCACCTGGCTTCAAATTTAACGAATGGGAATTAAAAGGTGTACCGATTCGTATTGAACTAGGACCTCGTGATTTAGAGAAAAACCAGGCATTGTTAAAAGCACGAGATGAAGATGAGAAGCAATCCATTGACCTGAATAACATTATTTCAGCCATTGAGTTAGAACTAACAACTATGCAAACGCGTTTATTTGAAAAAGCACGTACATTCCGTGATGAAAACGCTCATACTACGATTGATACACTACAGGAATTACAGCAGCATATTAACACGTCCAAAGAAAACGGATCTATACCAGGCTGGATTCTTGCTGGATGGTGTGGAGATGATGCATGCGAGGAAAAAGTGAAAGAGGAGACAAAATATACTTCTCGTAACATTCCGTTTAACCCACCAACTACAAAAACTACTTGTATTTGCTGTGGCAACGAAGCGAAGCATAAAGTTTGGTTTGCTCAGGCATATTAATCATTGAAGAGTTTGAAAACGGATAATATTCAAATAAAATAAGCTTGTTTCTCGCATTTTGAGAAACAAGCTTATTTTATATTTAAATAATCTCTAGATAAACTCCGCAGTATCTCCATATAAACTACAGGTTACCCATTTATAGTATAGCTATCAAGGAGGTAATAAAAATGAATTTTATCAAACGAGCATTTTTAAGTGTTAAAGCAAGGAAAGGGAAATCGCTAATATTATTTACTGTATTTTTAGTAGTTTCCAATTTAGTATTAGCGGGTTTCGCTATTCAAAATGTCTCACAAAAGGCGAATGATCACGCTAGACAAACATTAGGTGTTGACGTGAGTCTTAGAATGGACGAAGAGAAGCTTATGGAAAATGTAGAGAAACAGCGACAAGAGAATCCAAATGGAAAAATACAACACCCTGAACTTTTTGCTGATGAAGCAGATCAGTTAGCTAAATCACCTTATGTAATAGACTACAACTATCTTAAAAGTGACATGCTTGTAGCAGATGATTTTGCACCTATTAATAGTGGAACGGATGATGAAGGGGTAGTTGGAGCAGTAGGTGGTAGTCACTCTGGAAATATGAAAATGCCTAATACATTTATCCAAGGCGTAAAAAGTTCCGATTTATTGCAAGAATTTACAGATGGAACGAATGAAATGATTGACGGTCGTTCAATTGAATCAGAGGATGTGAATAAGAAAGTAGCTCTGATTGAAAAACGGTTAGCCGAAGAAAACGAGCTTCAAGTTGGTGATAAGTTAAAGATTAAATCAACTGATGAAACATCGGAAGTTGAGTTGGAAATAATAGGGATATACAAAAATTCCGGGATAACTGACTTCGATGAAAATTTACCAGCTATGATGCACCCATCTAACAAAGTATACACTACTTATGACGCGACGAAAGAAATGTCTGAAGAAAGTGATAAAAAGGGTGTATCTATTAACGAAGCAATTTACTACTTAAATGATCCAGAGAATATTCAAGATTTTAAAGCCGAGGCAAAGAAAACAAATATTGATTTTGATTTATTTAAGCTAGATGCACATGATGCTTTATATCAAAAAATGGTAGGCCCTATCGAGAATATTGCCGCTACTTCCAAAATGATTGTTTATTTAGTATCCATAGCTGGATCCATTATATTAGGTCTTATTATCATGTTGACCATAAAAGAGCGACGTAAGGAATTAGGTATTCTATTGGCAATCGGTGAAAAAAAGAGGAAATTAATAGGACAACTGTTAGTAGAAGTACTATGTATAGCTGTACTAGCATTTGGCATTTCTATCATTACAGGAAAAACAGTGTCTCAAAAAATGGGAGACAGTTTATTACAGCAAGAAGTTATTGCTGCCGAAGATCAACAACAAGAATCAAATACTTTAGGATTTACGTTTGGAAGTATGAATAAACAAGATAAGGATGTAGAGCCTATCGACGATATTGATGTAAGTATATCATCACAAGATGTGTTGAATTTAGGTGCATTAGGGTTATTAATCGCGATTTTATCAACACTTCTTCCAGCATTATCAATTCTTCGTTTAAATCCAAAAGAAATTCTATTAAAAGATGAGTAGGAGGAGTCACATGGACACTATATTACAATTTAAAAATCTATTTTACTATTATCAAAGTAATAATAAGAAGAATACTTTGTTAGAGAATGTAAATTTCACCTTTGAAACAGGATGTTTCTATAGCATTTTAGGTCCATCAGGTTCAGGAAAAACAACCGCACTTAGTTTAGCAAGTGGATTAGATAACCCAAAAGAAGGACATGTACTTTACAAAGGAAAAGATATACGGAAAATTGGATTAGATAAATATAGAAATAAATATGTTTCGATCATCTTTCAATCTTATAATCTCATTACGTATATGACGGCACTTCAAAATGTCGTCACGGCAATGGAGATTACAGGAGTTAACATAAATGATAAAAAAAGAAGAGCGCTTGAATTATTAGAAATGGTTGGCTTGTCGGAAATCGAAGCGAAAAGAAAGGTGTTACAGCTTAGCGGCGGTCAACAACAGCGTGTAGCAATAGCTCGTGCATTATCTTGTGAAGTAGATTTATTAATTGCGGATGAACCGACCGGTAATTTAGATGAGAATACTTCGGATGAAATTGTAAAATTGTTTAAAGAACTAGCTCATAAAGAAAACAAATGTATTATCGTTGTCACTCATTCCCAGGAAGTCGCTAAACAATCTGATAAGGTAGTGTATCTTGAAAATCAAAATTTGGTTTGTAAAAGTTTGAAGAAGAAACGGGAATAAAATTTTATAGAAAATCTTTTAAAATGTAAAATTGGAGTGAAAAAAATGTGGACGAAAATAGCAGCATCCATTGGCTTAGTATCAATCGGAATAGCAATTGGTTTATTTGCAAATTTGATTAATTTTGGTGGAAACCTGAATCAAAGTGAAACGAATATGGACCAAGATCATAACACGTATTCAGAAGAAAAGATTCCCGATCAGCGACAGTGGGAATCTCCAAATCCAAGAGGAGAAATGACACCAGAACAGTGGGAGGAGTTCACATCAAAACCAGGTGAACGGTCACCAGAACAGAGGGATCCTTACTCATCTAATTCAGAAGAAGATATGATACAAGATTCTACATCTGGTTCTACATCTCCTAATTGAAATTCTTCATACAATAAATAAATTCTATAAAACTTTAGCTCGACAGATTTACACCAGGCATAAATGAACAGGTATGAATAGCATAAGCTCCCCCTAGGATAAACAGGTGAAAATTAAAACATGTTTATCTTAGGGGGAACTTCGTGTCTTTATCAAAATTTTTTGCGAAATCTATCATTAGACATTTATGGAATCAAAAGTATAATAAACGAAGCTTTGGACGATAAAAAAGAATCCATCTTTTTTTCCAAATGGATTCTTAATTATAAATAACTTTTAAATTATTTTAATCATTATCATATTAACAAATGACTTCGTACACTTAAAGAAGATTTCCTCTGCTCCTAAAGCTTTAAGGGATACGTATGTCAAACACGAACACAATACCAACATAAATACGACCATTAACAATAATGGACGTAGATTAATTTTATACATAAAACCTTCTCCTTAGTTGAACATGTTGAAAGAAAACTACTGTATAGTCATATACATCTTCAGACGCTTCATTCTATTGAAAGTACACATAAAAGAATTCATTTTCTTCCTAACAACTAATGTATATGACCAATCTGGTATTTGTATGGAGATAAAGAGGAGTTTATGTAGAGAAGATAAAAATTAGCGTCAGTAACATTTATTATTTTATTCAATTTCAAAAAAGAACATATAGTTATATCGAATCCATTCCAGAATGAATATTTGAGAGGATAGTATAGCATTCAAAGGGAATATGAGGTTTCTTCACATAAACTCCAGATTGAAAGGTTATAATGTGCTTCGAGGGGGATATATTGATGAACTATCATATTCTTGTAGTAGAAGACGATTTAGAAATTCAAGAATTAATTAAACAGTTTTTGATGACACAAAATTATACAATAGAGGTTGCTTCAGATGGGTTAGAGGGAATGAAACGATTTAATACACAACCCTTTGATTTAATTCTTCTTGATGTCATGATGCCAAACCTTAATGGATTTGAAGTTGCCAAAATGATCCGAAGTCAGTCAAACATACCCATTATAATGTTGACGGCTTTAGAAGAAGAACAAGATCAAATGAAAGGCTTTGATATAGGAATTGATGATTATATAACGAAACCTTTTTCATTCCATGTATTGATCAGACGAGTACAAGCAGTTCTAAGAAGAAGTTGTAATCAAAATAGCGATAATCATCTGAATTTTAATGAACTGAATGTCGATTGTGACGGATATAAGGCTTATGTAAATAAAGTTGAAATCCCGTTAACAACTAAAGAGTTCGAAATTTTACAACTACTACTTCATAATGAAAAAAAGGTGCTTACTAGAGAAATTATTGTAGAAAAGATATGGGGATATGAATATGCAGGCGAAACAAGGATGATTGATACACATATAAAAAATTTAAGAAAAAAATTAAATATACCCTATATAAAAACAATAAAGGGTATTGGATACAAAATCGATGAATAGGATTGTAAACATCATGAAGATGAAACGAATAACGTATAAGCTCTTTATGATCACTTCCCTCATATTGTTATCTTTTGCAGTCTTGATTTATTTAACGTTATACTTCTTCCTTCCAACATTTTATGAACAATATAAAAAGAATCAACTCCAATCTGGATTAGAGGAAATAATTGGTGAATCTAAAAATTTAACAATACAAAATGCGATACCACTTTTGGATGAGTACACAAAAGAAAACAATGCCATCATTTACTTACAAACTAAAGAAGGAACTATGATATATTCGCCTTCTTTTTTTATTCAGGGAAATACGCAACCACCAATACTTACTGCAAAAACAGCGCCATTGCAAAATTCTGAAAACCTTAATAATGTATTTAATGTTACTTTGCCTATTCAATTCCTTAATCAAGATGGTTTAATGGTTACTGTATTAGCGACATTACAACCTATTGATGAAGCGACACATGTCTTAGTCCGTTTTCTTCCTTATATAAGTATCATTGTAGTGTGTATTGGATTAGGAAGTGCATTTTTATATTCAAGGTTCATTACAAAACCGCTCATCTATATGAATGAAGGTGCGCAAAAGATGGCCAACTTGGATTTTTCCGAAAACATCGTAGTTCGTTCAAATGATGAATTAGAGGAACTATCCAATAGCTTGAATGAGATGTCGAATAACTTGCAACGAACTATGCTTGATTTACAAAAAGCAAATGAGCAATTAAAAGATGATATTGAAAGAGAGCGAAAAATCGAAACAAAACGCCGAGAATTTTTCGCAACAGTTGCACATGAATTAAAAACTCCGCTTACTGTTATGAAAGGATATTTAGAAGGGATGATTTATAATATCGGTCCTTATCAAAATCGTGACCTCTACTTAGAAAAAAACCACAAAATTATCGAAGGAATGGAACAATTAGTTCGAGAGATTTTAAGCATGTCTAAATTAGAACAAGATACCTTAAAATTGCAATTGGAGGAAGTCAACCTTCTAGAATTATTAGATTCAATAACGAAAGACCTCGGTTTTTTTGCTTCTCAAAAAGACATTCAGATTATAAAACAAATTTCTCCTAACATGAATGTACGCACAGATCGAGATTTATTAGAAAAAGCTTTCAAAAACATCATCCATAATGCGATTACGTATTCACCGCAAGGAGAAACAGTATGTATAGACGTATCCGATCTCCAAAAAGAAAATCAGATTCAAATACAAGTGATGAATACAGGTGTCACAATAAAAGAAGAGGAAATACAACAATTATTTGAGCCATTTTATAGAATCGAAAAATCGAGAAATCGAAATACTGGTGGGAGCGGACTAGGTCTTTATATTGTAAAGCAAATATTTGAATCACTTTCTATTACCTATTTAATGAATGATACCGAAAATGGTGTTCAATTTTTAGCTACTATTCCTAAAGGAAGATCATAGTATATATTTGGACTTAAACAACGCCGTTTAGTTAAAAAAATATCAGTCAAAAGAGTGTCAAATTGTAAAAGTATTTGACACTCTTTTTTATTGTTGTGAAAAAGAATAAAACGAATGTCATTTTGTCAAAAATAAAAATTGACTGGACACTAAATGGTGTCATATAATTAAGACACCATTTAGTGTCCTATTCAAAAAGGGAGAGGAGATTTTGAGCGAGAAAAATCTAGAGCGTGATGTTTATGCTGCGATTGCTGACCCCACAAGACGTCAATTAATACGCTTGTTGGCTGATGCAGAAGAATTACCTCTTCACGAATTAACGGCTCATTTTCAAATGGGGCGTACAGCAGTTTCTAAACATTTGGCTATCCTGAAAGATGCTGATCTTGTAATTGCTCGAAGGGTTGGTAGAGAAACGAGATATCGGTTGAATGCCAATCCATTAAAGGAAATTCAAGATTGGATATCTTATTACGAAGGATTCTGGAAAGAAAGAATGGCTAAATTAAATCTTATATTGGAGGAAAAAAAATGAAAGCAGATGTATCTTTAGATTACCAATTCACAAGTTCAATCGAGAAAGTTTGGAGCGCATTAACGGATTCAGACACTCTTGAAAAATGGATATGGAAAAATGATTTTAAACCAATCGTAGGACATAAATTTCAATTCCGAGCTGAGCCAAACGAATGGTGGGATGGAATTGTCAATTGTGAGGTGCTTGTAGTGGATGAGCCTCATACATTATCTTACACTTGGGCGAGTGCCGGAGAAATCACTACGGTTACATGGACGTTGACACAAGGTGAAGATGGTACAACTAACCTACATCTTGATCAATCTGGATTTAGTGAAGCAACGAAAGCTCGTCAAGGAGCGATCGAGGGAGCTAAATATGCTTGGATTAACAATGGTAATCAGCTTGAAAAAGTGTTAGCAGAACTATAATTCATTTTTATCGTTTATATAAATAAACCGTTCTTCAACAATTGACGCTTTTCCGAACTCGGGAAGCGTCATTTTTAACTTCTTTCAGAAGAAGTTGATACGCATTTATGCTGAGACTTAATTGATTGGCATTCGATTCAAAAACACAGCAAATACTTCTGAAGTTGTGCTAACATGACAATAATAGATTGAATGGAGAGTATCCAATGAAAATAAATCAATTAATTGCTAACAATATTAACCGATTAAATGTCGACTTGCCGGAAGATCAATCATTAGGAATAGCAGGATTGTCCGGATCAGGTAAAACTACATTTTGCCAAGCAATTGGTGAAGAATCCAAGAAGCGTCTCGTTTCCTTATTACCAAAGGCTGAATATCAGTATTTATTCCCGAATATTATGGAAACGAATTTCAGTGCCATTAAGATGGAAGAAATGCCTTTAGTCCTTTTTCTCGGGAAATCATCCATTTCTGCCAATCCACGTTCGACGGTTGGTACTCATACAGGTGTTTTTAAAGAGATACGTGAAAAGCTGGCAAATAAATTAGATCTTTCTCCAGAAGTTTTTTCCTTTAATAATGCATTAGGCTGGTGTCCTGCTTGTAAAGGGCGTGGTACGACTAAAAATGTCGAATGCAAAAAGTGTGAAGGTAAGCGTTATAATTCGGAAGTTGAGCAATATAAGTTTGAATTATGGGATCAACCACATAGTATTTCCGATATTAACAATTTAAGTATAGAAGCGATTTATTCTCTTTCAGAGGAATTAGCGATTAGCGAAGAAAGACAACGTATTCTCACAAATATTATCCAAATGAATATTGGTTACTTAACGTTAAATAGAATTATGGGAACTCTATCTGGTGGGGAATTAACACGACTGTACTTGGCGGAATTTATGGCAGCTAGTGAAAATACGGTCATTATTATAGATGAAATTTCTGTTGGTCTTGATCATCAAACGCTGTTGAAAATAGTAGAGCAGATTAAACAATTGGGCTATAAAAACCAAATTTGGCTTATTGATCATTCTGATACGGTGCTAGATACAGCAGATGAGCAACTGTTCTTTGGACCAGGTAGTGGAAAATACGGTGGTAAAATTGTCGAAGTATCACCACGTCCAGAACCAGTCTATTGGGAACGAAATCAGGCAATGCCAACTGACTATTATCAATTTCATGATCTTTACTGTCGTAATATTGAAATGGCTAACATTCAGATCCCTAAAAATAGACTCGTAACCGTTACAGGTGAGTCTGGTTGTGGGAAATCGACTCTTGTCAATGAGTGCATCTCAAAGGATTTCCAAAAACGATACCCGAAAGATAAATTGGTTATGGTAGGACAAGACCGAAACCAATCGATTACTAGCCGATCAACGGTTGCAACGTTTCTTGATATTAAAAAGAAAATGACGAAATACAGTGACGAAATTGATGATATTTTCCAACGTTCCATTGAGGATATTATCGCGGAGCTTCCAAATGAAGACATCGCTCATAAACGCTTAAATTTATTAATTAAGCTGGGACTTGGTTATTTGACGTTAGAAAGAAAAACACAATCTTTGTCAACAGGTGAATTTCAATGCGTCCATTTAGTGTCTGAGCTGTTTTCAAATGCCAGAAACTCCCATACATTATTTATATTTGATGAGCCTTCAAAAGGTTTATCTCAAAATATTTTAAACCAATTCATTGATAGTGTTAGGGATATTCTACGAGATGAATCTGTCTCTATTATGATGATTGAACATAATGCCTATATGATGGAAAACTCTGATTTCATCGTCGATTTTGGTAAAAGACAGCCGGAACCTGTTCGACATCTTGATGTTGTCAGTCATGATGAGTATTTTAGTCAACATAACAAACCAAATAGTGAAGCTCCATTGCATATATCTTCAACACTAAATTCTAAAAATGGTATTCATTATTTAGAAGAGAATCATATTAGCTATTTTAAAAATGCTGAAAACATTTATAAAGGCGGTATTTTAAAAAGCTTATCATCGATGGCCCGATTAATTTATGGTGAATACGAATCCGCAACTATTGCTCCTGTCGTCGCCATTGATCTAGAAAGACACTTATATAGTCAATATAGTTTTTTATATGAAATCGGTGGTCTTATCAACCATATTGTGGCGTCACATCCGACGAATAAAGATACAAGAAGCTTCGATTTCTTTAGTCAGGAAAATCATTGCCCAAGCTGTTCTGGCCGCCTGCAAATAGAAAAATTTGATGTTGATTTGGTCATGCAAGACAAAACAGTGCCATTTTGGGATGGTTTATTACATCAAGACGTGATGGAAGTATTAAAATATTATCAATATCCTAAATTGCAATTCCTGTTTGATGAGATTAAAAATGAACTGGGTCAAGATATTAGTAAAAGCTACAATGACATGACAGCAGAAGAAAGACATACATTCCTTTATGGTTATTGGGAAAAATCATTTTATGATAAAGCAACGAAGTCTTCGAAAAAATGGGAAGGGTTTAATTTGATCCTTGGACGTTATATGGTGATTTCGAAATCAATTATTAAAGAGCAAATGAAAGCATCAAAAGAGATGATTGCCTGTCCAATCTGTCAAGGAGCGGTGCTAAACCATAAGAAACCACTAACAATTGGAGACACTGATATTCGTAAGCTTATTCATCAACCGATCGATCAGGTATTAAAAACGATTGGCAATTTACCAGAGCTTGAAAAGCTAAAATCAATTGTTGGTGGCGATATGATACTTACAGAAGATGTCTCTTTACTTCCTAGAGAAACACAAGTGTCGTTAAAAATGCTGGAATTAGAACTCGCAAGCTTTGCTGGATATGAAATAGTCCTACAAAATGTTTTACCATTTTGGGACAAAATCCAAAATAATATCGCAGCCATAAGCAGTAAAAATCAAATTACAATTTGTGATTTCGCCCATATTGACGAAACGAGAGAAGCTATTATTGATCAGTATTTCACGAATGGAAAATACAAAAAATTAACGTATGTTTATGAAGCATTTGGCTATAAAAAAATTGTTACACAAATTAATAAAATTAAAGCAAGTCATAAATGTCCATATTGTAGTGGGAAGAAAGTCATTTCAGAAGATAATCTCCATGATGGTGTTTATAAATTATCAGTACCATGTGTTCGTTGCTATGAAAGTGGGATCAATGACGAAGGTCGTAAGGAAATTGTCGATGGTGTAGACGTGCAAACATGGCTAACCGGCAAAGTAAGCGATGTTGTTGCTGAAAACTTACGAACGGACGCTGTTGCTGATATCCCTATTTTCAATCGTATTCGAGAGTTAAATAAACGAGAGATGATAGCGGTTTACCAATGCCTTGAGCAAAATAATTAATTAAAGCAAGCCTTATTTTAAGTGAAAGTTACTTCAAAAACTCATTTGCAATAATAAATGCAAATGAGTTTTTATGTTATCCTGAGAAAGTGCTTGTAAAAAAGTTAGTCGGATAAAAGGGGAAAGATAGGAATGACAGAATTGATGGACTGGAAAAATAATGCTCAAGGGCATCGTTTTATAGCTTCATTTAGCGGAGGAAAGGATAGTGTCTTAGCTTTATATAAAGCTATGCAGGTTGGAGAAGCGGTTGGACTAATCGTCATGATGGAGGAAGAAGGAAATCGTTCCAGATCTCATGGCATGCCTCCGGAACTCATTCGTGCTCAAGCTAATTCTATAGGTTTACCGGTTTATACTGCAGAAGCAAGTTGGACAGATTATGAAAAAGTATTTATGAGCCTTTTAGAAAAAGCTAAAAATGAAGGTGCAGAAGTTTTAGTCACAGGTGACTTAGATATGCCTGAACATGGCTGCTGGCATGACAAGGTTACGAAGAATGCTGGATTAAAACTAGGCATGCCTTTATGGGAAATGGATCATCGTGAAGCTGTCGATGAATTTATAAACCTAGGATTTGTTACAATCATAGTCACTGTAAATTTATTATTAGGGATGCGAGAGGATGATTTAGGGCGAACATTAACCCATGAATACGTGAAGGAGCTTGAAGCCCGCGGTATTGACACTTGCGGAGAAGGTGGAGAATTCCATACTACAGTATTAGACGGACCCATTTTCAAACATCCTATTCCTGTTCGTAAATGTGATGTTATTAGAAGCGGAGAATATGCTTTTCTGCCTTTGGAACTTGATTAAAATGTAAGCATTTTAGAGTATTAAAAAACTTATATAGTTGGGTTATGGACTGCTGAGAAATATAAAATATAAGAGCCTTACTACATCTTATTGTAGTAAGGCTCTTTCATGTTGTTTAATAAATATAAAAATTACACAACAAATTAGTTGAAAAACTATTATTAAAATCCTCTTAATTTCTAATCTATATCGATGGAAAGTATGTGTAGCTTTATAAAAAAGGTTGATAATTTGTAATAAAGCTTGATTAAAAACATCTCACCTCAATAGATTTTTAGAGGTAAGGTTTTTTTTATTGGAAATTTATGATAATATCACTTTGAAGATTGTGAAGAAATGTACCTAAACTAACGTTGCAGATTAGTTTAAGAAACAATAATATTTTATCAAAGAAGTCAGAAGTTAAAAAAAAGGAGATTAAAATGGATATTAGGAAACTGAATAAAGATGAAAAACTTCCAATGGAATTGTTGTTATTGGCTGACCCTTCAAGAGAGATAATTGAGGAATATGTCAATAGAGGCGAATGTTTTATAGCTGTAATCGAACAGCAAATTATAGGAGTTTATGTCTTACTTCCAACAAGACCAGAAACAGTGGAGCTGGTGAATGTTGCAGTCGTAGAGGAGCAACACGGAAGAGGTATAGGAAAACAGTTGGTAATGGATGCAATTAAAGTAGTTAAGTCAAAAGGATACAAAACAATAGAAATTGGAACTGGAAATTCAAGCATAGGGCAATTGGCTCTTTATCAAAAATGCGGTTTTAGAATAATTGGTGTTGATATGGACTTTTTTGTTAAGCATTACCCAGAAGAAATTTTTGAGAACGGTATTCAGTGCAGGGATATGGTTCGTTTATCTCAAGATTTATAGGTTAAAAAAGGGGGCGTATTGTTCAACTAACGAGGGTCTAACTTGAAGAACGTTGAGTTGCATTAGCAGCTCTTTTCTTATTAAACGAACGGAGTAGGATTATGAAAGGTAGCAACTTTAATTAATTTTATTAGAAACACCGTAATCTATATTGAAATGAAAAGTTATTTACGACGCAGTATTGTGATAAACAAATGATGGAGGAGAAAAAATGGGTGTTAAAAGAAAATTCGGAGCACTAATTTTAACGGGTGTTATTGTAATGTCTGTGGTATTTTTGTACGCACAACAAAAACCATATAATACAGAGCAAGTTATAGACTCATTGTGGGATAAATATGAAGTACAAAGCACTCAGATTGGTGTTACTGATCCGGTTATATGGATAGATGTATATGATAAAAATGATATACCTGAAGTTGAAAAGTATTTAAAAGCCAAATTGTCTAAAGATGATTTAGAACACTACGATATCGAGGTTTCTTCTCGGTGGTCGTGAATTTTTTTGTGAGACCACAATAGATCATTTTCAAAATCAGGCGCGATTTTGGAATTAGCGTAGCTGATTTATATTCGACTAACGGGGCCAAGAGTTTAAAGTTAAGCTCCAAAGTCAAAGGTAGCTTTTCTTATTTATGTCACTACTAAAAGAGGTACTTCCACAAGGTGATTATGTGAAATTTATATTTGTTGGCTAGATGAAGAGTGTGAGAGTGAGTTAATAATTAATTTAAATCCACAGATTGAAGCAATAGATTTTTTATGAAAAATACTATATCCGAATAGAAAACTAAAGGTTCAACTCAAAATAAAATTTGTACTACTTTTTGTTAATTTATTAAACTCCCATGAAAGAACTTAATCATCTTTCATTTTCTGTGGTGAAGTGCTGCTTTTTGCACTTCATGGATGGCTAACGGGGAGCGATTGTTCAATAAGAGCAGTCGCTTCTTTTGCTAACGGGGGAGGTTTGTGTAATATGAAGAAATACCAGATGCTGTTATAAAAGGCGAATCAATGAATGATTAAAATAGGAGGATAAATTAATGGGTAAAACCGTTACTTTTTCATTTAGTAGTACCAAATATAAAAGCACAGATGCTACAGATGATCGATTTAATCCAGGGCTATTCTAAGTATTAGGATTGATTTGTTTTATATAGCTACTGATATTACCTTCAAATAGCTGAATATTTAAGTACTAAAAATAATGAATACATATAGATTAACTAAACTATTAAAAGGGTCACTGGCGGAAAGTGACCCTGAAGAATGGGAGGTATATAGGATTAGTTTGTATAATCCTATACATTATGAGCATGAAAGGTGGTTTTCGGTATTAGTAATAACCTATGAAGCTAGTACCAACAATAATCAATAGAATGAATAGAACTACGATTAGCGCAAATGATGAACCATAACCAGAACCAGAACCATTACCGCAATATTCAGACATAGTAATTTCCCTCCTTTCAATACTATATAATATGAATCGTTGTTAAAATGATTAGCGATATTTATCTATTAAAACATAAAAATAATAAAATTAAATATCCAGTCATTTATAAAAAGATGATTCAATTCTTCATCCGTGAAAATGTATATTTCTTTAGCATCCCGTTAATCAAATTTTAATTCTTTTAGAATTAAAGTCTTGCATTATCCTCATTTATGTCAATAGGGATTGGGTGTGTAGTTGGTGGACTTATCTCCGATAAAATCGGAAGAGCCAATTTAACGATTTTATCTATGGTATCAGTGCTATATGCTCTATAGTAAGAGGTTTTACTTATGGACAATCGTTTTGTTTAACGCTCATCATTTCTATAATTTGGGGGATGTCTGTCATATCCGATTCCGCCCAATTTTCTGTAGCAGTCTCAGAAATAGCAGAATATGTAGGCACTGCCCTTACTACTCTAATGTGTATTGGTTCCCTAGTTACTATAATTTCTATCAATCTAATTCCGATTATTCAGAGAATCATTGGTTGATAATGGGTCTTTACCCTATTAGCGATTGGGCCTATCCTTATTGTATAAGAGTTGGTGCTCTCATGCTGAAACACTACCAACTGAAATGAAATATGAAAGCTTCGAACAATACTAAATATATCCTGGCGGCTAAACTAAAGACAACTAGATTATGGTATTCGTACTGAACGAGAAACAATATGACCGGAACCCTGATTCACTCTTATTCGATCTAAAGAAGGATACACAAACAGAGAGCAAACTTTCCATAAACGTCACTTTGTACGTAATTCAGAGCTTAAGCAACCAATTTTAGCAGGTAGAGAGTACTTAGTTGTATATGATAAATACTACTTAACTGAACAAGGTATTTTAGAGATTATCGAATTTCCATAATAAACTAGGGTTCTCCATTCGTGGGTAATCCTTTTTTACGTTTTCTTTGACTAAATAACTTCTAATATAAGTCTGTGCTAAAATATTACTTGTAAGACAAATACAAACTGAAAAGGATGATTTTTGTGAACATTAAAGGTAAAGTATTAGCGAGCGTATTAGCGTTAGGAGTAGCAACAACTGGTGGTTTTATCATGGGTAGTAATCAAGCAGAAGAACCTGCACACGCATATCCATTCAATGAAACAGCGACAGCTAAGTGGGATGTATTCAAAGATAAGCTAACTGCTTATGATAACTGGGATATTTTAAATGAAGGTAGTATTTCATTTACCGCCGTAACATACCTAGAAAACGAAACAAATGAGAAAAATAAAAAATATGAAAAATATCCGTCTATGAAGGTGTACTCTTTCAGAAATGTTGATTATAATTCTGACGGTTCTGTATGGATGTCTGAACAAAGAAACTTTAAAATAAGTTCTGTCAATCAAGTAATGGGCAAAGATTTTAAACCTGTAGACGGACAAAACTATATCTTAGTTATGAATGTTAAACATGGTGCTTCTGGTGGCATTATGAAATTGATACCTATAACTCAAGAAGAGTATGATAAAGGAATTAATCCTGAACAACCTACACAACCACCTGCATGTAAATAGCGGCAATTGACCATCCTTAAGGTGCTGCACCCCAAAAGTTAGGAGCAGCTAAAAGATGGAAATTATTAAACAGTAGAAGAATGCTTTGTCACGGATTTTATTTTAGCAATAAAATTTTTGGGACATGATGACTTTTTCGAAGGTGTACATTCCGTCGTAATTGATAATAATCGAAATCCTAAGTATACGGATAAAACCGTAGCTGATTTTACAGATGAAGATTTGAAACAATTTTTTAAAGATAACAAAGTTAGAGTAAAAAAAACGAATAAAATTGCTTTTGAGAAATTAAACGCAGCAACCACCTATTATATTTATGTATTGAATAGGTGATTGCTTACGTTTTCTAGTTTTGCTAGATTAATCTAATTCCCGATTTTATCCTTCATTTCTTCATAATCATAATGAAATACCATAGTGGAAGAGGGTAAAAGAACGAAAAAGGCATCTCATCCATAGATGAAACACCTTTTCTTGAAGTTATTGAGCTGCTCGTTGGATAAAAGTGTCTAATTGTACAAATGTGACATTGTCATTTACCCCGAAAGTATTGTTACCTTTACCAACTGTAATTTTATTAGAAGCGAGAATAGATACATAATTGTAGGCCCAATGCGCACTTGAAACATCAACGAATTGTACTGATGTTCCTTCTTGTTTTAAACGGAATGCTTCCACTAAAACTTTTGATAATTGACCACGTGTCATCGGAGAACCTGGATTGAATTTTCCGTTTTGATCACCTTTAAAAACGCCGATTTTTTTAAGTGCTTCTGCAGCACCCGCATATTTAGACGAAGGTTTTAAATCTGGAAAACTTGAATTGGTGTTACTAGTATCTAACTTTAAATGCTTAGCTAGTTTAAGAGCTACCTCTCCACGCGATGCATAAACGCTAAAGTCGATTTCAGCACCTTTAACTTCTCCTTCATAGAAGTTTGCTACGCGTTTTGCCCCTACGTAACGAGATCCCCAGTAATAAGGATCATTAAGCTTGTCGATTTTTACTCCAGAACTTGTAGTAGCTGAAATAAAATTGCTGTCACCTATGTATATGCCAACATGAGAAACGCCGCTTCCCGAAGTATTAAAAAATACAAGATCCCCAGTCTTCAACTCAGCTTTCTCAATCGAAGTACCTTGCTGATATTGAGCACTCGATGTACGTTGTAGTGAAATGCCTAACTTAGAAAAAACGATTTGTGTATATGCTGAGCAATCTATACCTTTCTTAATGTCCGTTCCTCCGTATAGATAAGGTACACCTATATATGATTTTGCTGTATTAGTTATATCTGCTATTGTCGCTGCCTTCGCATCATGAACACCCATGCCTGTGAAAAACATAAACGATGCAAAAATGGGAAGTAACCATTTTTTCTTCATGTAAACTTACTCCTTCCAAAAAGCTTTCAGTTTTTAATAAAGTAAGAATAGCATGAAACAGCCCTCAGTTATTTTTCAATCATATTACCGATTACCGTTAAACAGCAAAATTGAAACCTTAATTTTAACTGTGTAAAACTTCTGCAATAATCATGGGCAATTTTACTAAAAATAATTTAAATAAATGGTTATAGAGGGTGGAAAGGGTTAATTTAGTGGTTCTATCCAACATAAAAAACTTTAAGTAATTCATTGTTTTCCACATCTAATCCTATTTAGTGCTTTATGGCACTGTTGGTCCTTTTCAGTTTAACACCTCGTTTATTAGCTAGATTTTTATACTTATAAACGAAGACTTTCTTTACAAGCTAGTTCACAAATGGGAAATAGCACCTTTTATCCCAATTGTATTTTCATAAAAACAATTGGCCATTCTCCATAAATTTTTCATATTTTTTATTTATACTAAATAATTGATGTGTTTCATTAAATAAGGAAGGATTGGTGAATGGCTTTGGCAGGAGAATTGAATTTGTTTCTTTCCTTTGCAGCAGGGTTATTATCGTTTATTTCCCCTTGTTCATTACCACTTTACCCAGCATTTCTCTCGTATGTTACGGGGATGTCCTTTAATGAACTAAAGGATGACAAAGGAGTATTTCATCGTAAAGCTTTGATACATACACTTTTATTTTTATTTGGTTTTTCTATTATATTTTTGGCTTTAGGTCTATCTACATCATTTATCGGCTCTCTTTTTATTATGCATAAAGATTTGCTGAGACAAATTGGCGCTATTATTATCGTAATATTTGGCTTAATCATTTTAGGTGTTTTTAAGTTCGATTTTTTACTTTTAGATAAGAGAATACAGTTTACGAAAAGACCTAAGGGGTATTTTGGTTCTATTCTTATCGGCGTGGGCTTTGCTGCTGGATGGACTCCGTGTACTGGTCCAATTCTTGCGGGAGTTATTGCATTAGGTATATCCGATCCTAGTAGAGGTATACTATATATGCTATTTTATGTACTTGGTTTCTCTATTCCGTTTTTAGTTATGTCTCTATTTATTGAGAAAATGAAAATGTTTCAAAAACGAAGTGCTCTCTTTATGAAAATAGGTGGTGTGTTAATGGTTATTATGGGAATCATGTTATATTTTGATATGATGACAAAAGTGATAGCATTTTTAACACCGTTTTTAGGAGGATTTACAGGATTTTAGACGATATAATACGTTGAGGTAAGGAGGCGCATGCAATAAGATGAATAAAATCTCTACTAAATTAGCAGCTAGTTTTTTTGTTGTCGTGCTAATTATGGAATTATTTCTAATGTTTTACCTACATCGAAATATTATTAAGTCGAAAGTTGAAGAAGAACTAGCCAGTTTATTAGCAAATGGAGAAAATCATAGAGATGTATTACTCGAGAATTATTCAGAAATGACTATAAAACATATCGAGTTAATGGAAAAGAATAAAGATCGAGAAGTCATAATCACAAATAAAAATGGGCATATAATAGGTCGTTCCACTTTAAATAACACAATAGTAGAAGAATATATGCCTTTAGTAAAAAATCTAAGTAAAACAAAGGATCAAATACTAGTAGCAGACTGGCGAAACTCTCCGTATATAGTCAGCGCGCACCCTTATAAAATAAATAAAAATCAATCTGGTTATGTTATCATGTTTCAAAGTACAAGTGCTATCAAAGAAATGGTTCATAATTTAAATAAACACTTTTTTATATCTGGTATTACTAGTATTGTCGTTCTTCTTGCTATATACGCATTATTATCGAAAGTTCTAACGAGACCATTGATCCGTATGCAAGCGGCTACTGAAAAATTAAGTCATGGCGACTTTAATGTAAGTCTCGCTGATGTAGGACAAGACGAACTTGGTGAGTTAGCAAGTTCGATTCAGAAGTTAGCCGATGATTTAGAAAGATTACAAAAAGAAAGAAATGAATTTCTGGCATCAATAGCGCACGAATTAAGCACACCTTTAACCTATTTAATAGGGTATTCAAAAGTAGCCATGAGAGAAAATTTGAACGAAAATGATCGAAAACACTATCTTGAAATTATTACTGAAGAGTCAAATCGAATGAAAGAGCTTGTAAAAAACTTATTGGAATTAGCAAAAATGGATCAAAACACTTTTAGTGTGTCAAAGGAATATTTTACTGCACATCTATTTCTAGATAATATATGTAAACGAGTTGCACCTTCTTTTGACATGAATAACATAAAGTTAATTCTTGTTTGTGAAGAGGATTTTGAAATATACGCAGATTGTATAAGGCTGGAGCAAATCATGCTAAATTTATTAGATAATGCTATGAAGTATTCAGATAAAAACACGAGAGTTGTAGTAGAAGCAATGAAACAAGAAGAAAGAACCGTAATAAACGTAATTGATGAAGGGATCGGTATTCCTTCAGACGACCTGGAATTGATTTTCGAAAAATTATACAGAGTGGAAAAATCACGTTCGCGAACTTTTGGGGGTTCAGGAATAGGACTTGCTGTAGTTAAAGAACTAGTCGAGGCCCATGGCGGTACAATTAAAGTGAAAAGCAATTTAGGCGAAGGCAGTACATTTACAATCACAATATAGAAGGGGATAGGAATATACATGAAAACAATTTTATTAGTTGATGATGAACTAAGAATGTTGGATTTAGTAGAATTATTTCTATTGCCATATGGTTTTAATTGCATAAAGGAAACAAGTGGCATAAACGCAATTGAGCTCGTAAAGAAAGAAGACATAGCCCTTATCATCTTAGATGTTATGATGCCCGGAATGGATGGATGGGACGTTTGTGAAGCAATCCGCGAATTCTCAAATGTTCCGATTATTATGCTAACGGCACGATCCGATAAAATAGATCTAGCAAAGGGTCTAAATACAGGAGCGGATGATTATATTTCGAAGCCTTTTGATGAACGAGAATTAGTTGCAAGAGTAAATGCGCTACTACGTCGAACTTATCGTGATGAGAATAAAATTATTAGTTACAAAGATTTTATGTTAGATATAGAAACGTACTCCTTACACTATCATGATTTATCTATTCAACTGACGTTAAAAGAATTTAATATTATAAAAACTTTAATTTCCCGACCATCTAAAACGTATACTAGAGAAGAATTATTACGTTCTGCATGGGAATATGATACAGATATCGATACACGAACAATAGACTCTCATATTCGAAATTTAAGAGAAAAATTAGTGAATGCTGGTTTTCCGAGTGATAATTTTATTAATACCGTTTGGGGAATCGGATATAAATGGGGCTAATGAAGCGTAATGTATTATAAAGTAATATTAATTAGATGTCCAAAGTCAATTTTGACTTGGATATCTTTTTTTATTGTCCAAAGAGGAGCCATCGTGATGTTTTTCGAGTATCATCTTGTAACTCCATAATTTCTTCATATTTATTTGTTACAGTTACTTTGTATTGAAATGCAAGGAGGAAATATGATGAAGCCTAAATTTTTGATTACTTCTCTACTAGTGAGTAGTGTGATCATTGGGGGATGTAGTGCTAGTAGTTCAAAATCTGATGAAACGATGGACCATTCCAAGATGACAAAAGAAGAAATGTCGAATATGGAGGGGATGGATCATTCAAATATGTCGGGAAAAAATATGGAAACAATGAATGGACATGAGAGCCATACGAATCCATTAACATTAAATCATTCGACTGGAGAAAATGAACTGGCTCTTCCGCCTTTACTAGAAGCAAAAAATGGTATTTTTACTATTACTGCACAACAAGGAACAAGTGAAATTTTCAAAGGCATTAACACCGAAACATATGGCTATAATGGCTCGTATTTAGGTCCTGTCATTAAAATAAATGAAGGTCAAAAAGTAACGTTTAAAACAAACAATCAACTATCAGAGCCAACGACATTTCATTGGCATGGTGTAGATATTCCAGGAGAAGGAGACGGAGGTCCACATCATCTATTACAGCCTGGAGATACGAAAAATGTGAAGTTTACTGTAAAACAAGGAGCATCGACATTATGGTTCCATCCTCATCCTGTAGGAGCGACTGCGGAACAAGTATATAAAGGTTTAGCAGGATTAATATACGTAGAAGATGAACATTCTAAAAAACTAGGCTTACCAAGTGAATATGGTGTGAATGATTTCCCTTTAGTATTCCAAGATAGAAAATTTGACGATAATAAACAATTAAATTTTAAAGCTGCAATGAATGAGGATGGTACTATAGGTGATACTTTGTTAATAAACGGCACAGTTAATCCTAAGCTAACAGTTGGCAAAGAAAAGGTCCGTTTACGTTTATTAAACGGTTCAAATGCCCGAAACTATACATTTAAATTAAATACAGGAGATTCATTTCAACAAATAGCTACTGATGGTGGCTTTGTAAATAAACCAATTTCGATGAATGAACTATCATTAACGCCAGGCGAACGTGCAGAAATTATAATTGATTTTTCAACATACAATGTGTCAACGGATATAGTATTAATGAATGAAGAAGACACTAAATTACTATCATTTAATATCGTCGATAAAAAATCAGCAACATCTAGTAATTCTCCAAAAAACTTAAATAATTATGTAGTAACCGATGAAGAAAGAAAATTGCCTGTTTCTAAAAAGCTGGAACTTTTCGGAATGGGAAAGATGGTCACTATTAATAATAAACAATTTGATATGAATCGAATCGACTTTACGCAAAAACAAGGAGTGACTGAAATATGGGAAATTTATAATAAACCAGATATGATGGGCGGCATGACACATCCATTCCATATACATGGTACTCAGTTTAAAGTTCTCTCCATCGATGGTAAAGAACCTCCGACAAACGAATATGGTTGGAAAGATACTGTCGCAATAGATGCTGGAGAAACAGTAAGATTAGCTGTGAAATTTAATAACAAAGGCATTTACATGTTCCACTGTCATATTCTTGAGCATGAAGAAAATGGTATGATGGGGCAAGTTAAAGTGGAATAGTGATCAATGATATAAAATATGTACTTTACGACAAAATCTGCCCATTTCAATAGTTCTGTTTGAATCCTCATTATATGGTGGATTACAGTTAGAAGTCCTCTACAAAATAATCTGTAGAGGACTTTTTAATTATAGAAATAATCTATGAGAGTAATTATAGAAAATATCTATGGTTATTATAGAAATTATAGAATTGATATATAGTAATTGGATTCTTATAATTTTTTTAAGCAATAGTTATTTTTAATGGGGAGGTAATACGGATGACAAATATTGCTGGAATTAAAATACCTGACAGCCGTTTGACATTGGAAGCTCAGGAAATTTTAAAAGAACATGGTTCAGAATTACTTTGGAATCACTCAAATCGTGTTTATTTGTTTGGGGCTCTACAAGGTAAAAAATCGCAGCGGAAATATGATGAAGAGCTGCTATATGTAAGTGCTTTGTTTCATGATTTAGGTTTAACAAAACAATTCAGTAGCCTAGATAAACGATTTGAGGTGGATGGTGCAAATGCTGCACGTCAATTTCTAGCACACCATCATATTGATGATGACTCAATACAACTTGTTTGGGATGCAATCGCACTACATACTACAATCGGTGTAGCTGAGCATAAAGAAAATGAAGTCGCTTTGCTATATGCCGGGGTAGGTCTTGATGTAATGGGAGACGGTTATCATGATTTAACGAATGAAGAACGAAATGAAATTATAAATGCTTTCCCACGTAACCAATTTAAACAAAAAATTTTGCCAGCATTTTTTGAAGGATTTAAACATAAACCCGAAACAACATTTGGCAATATTAAATCTGATGTTTGTGCATTGTTCATTCCAAATTATAAACCTAAGAACTTTTGTGACTGTGTCTTGCACTCATCTTGGTCTGAATAAAAATTGATAGTAGATAAGGGGATTCATATATATGTTAAAACTAGCACATAAGAAAATTCGTCATGTTGCATTACAAGATAAAATTATATCAGCGCAAGAAGCGGCTTCTTTGATTAAAAATGGAATGTTATTAGGAATGAGTGGTTTTACAAGGGCTGGCGATGCAAAAATAGTACCACTAGCGCTAGTAGAAAAAGCAAAAATGGAAAAATTCCAAGTTGATGTTTATACAGGAGCTTCACTTGGTCCAGAGGTAGATCAACAGATGGCTGAAGCTGGGATTATTCGTAAGCGAGCACCTTATCAAGGTGATCCAGCTATCCGTCGTATGATTAATAGTGGAGAAGTGCTGTATACAGATGCGCATGTTTCGCATCCTGACTCTCTAGAGGGAATCCATGATATTTATGTCCCTAATGTACAAGGGAAGAGAGATCCTATTCCTTTAAATAGTGCAGGTGAGCGAATTGGAACAGTTGGTATTCCATTAGATATTAGTAAGGTACGTGGCATCGTGCTATCTGAAAAAACAGATGCTCCATCAACAATTGTACAGCCAGATGAGGAAACCGCTAAAATGGCAGAGCATTTACTCAATTTTTTACGTGATGAAGTTAAGGCTGGTCGTTTAACAAAAACATTAGCACCTATTCAATCAGGCGTTGGATCCGTGGCAAATGCGGTTTTAAATGGTTTTTTAGAATCAGAGTTTGAGGATTTAGAAATATATTCAGAGGTATTACAGGATGCCGTATTTGAATTAATAGATGCAGGAAAAGTGAAATCCGCTTCTGGTACGTCCATTACACTATCACAGGAACGTGGTGAGCAAGTTTATAGTCAGCTAGATAAGTATAGAGATTGTTTAATTTTACGACCTCAAGAAATATCCAATCATCCAGAAATTATTCGCCGATTAGGATTAATTTCAGTTAACACAGCACTTGAGGTTGATATTTACGGAAATGTAAACTCAACACATGTTTCTGGTTCAAAAATGATGAATGGCATTGGAGGATCCGGTGATTTCGCCCGTAATGCATGTTTAGGAATATTCGTCACAAAATCCTATGCGAAAGGTGGAAATATCTCAAGTATTGTACCTATGGTATCTCACGTAGACCATACAGAGCATGATGTGGACGTCATTGTTACAGAATTCGGGGTAGCCGATTTACGTGGTTTAGCACCAAAAGAACGCGTGCCTTTGTTAATTAATAATTGTGCACATCCTGATTATCGTCCCCAATTGTGGGCGTATTATAATGCTGCTGTTGAGAAGACTGGTAATCATCACACACCTCATTTATTAGAAGAGGCGCTATCTTGGCATGTTCATCTAGAGAAAGCTAAGACAATGAAAAAATAAGGCAATGTTGACTAGGCATAGTGTTTAGTTAGTAGAAAAATAGAATCCACTAATCACAGCCATAGTATTACTGTGATTAGTGGATTTCTTATTGAGATTTTATCAATGATTGAATCAATAGTTGACTTTTTTCTGAACTTGAAAAGTCAGCTTTTTCAAGTTCATCAACCATTAAACGAATAAAAGCTTTCGCCGCAAAATTAATGAATTTATCTTTTCTATATAGAAGTACAATTTCTCGCGTTAATGGTGGGTTATAGATCGGTTGCTCACAAATAGTATTTGTTTTATATAGGTTACACAGCGTTTTCGAAATAATTGTTGCCCCGACATTTTGTTCAACTAGTTTAAAAATAGCTTGAATACTAGCTGTCTCTATTTTAGGTTTCACATTAAGCTTTTCTTTGCGCGCAGCACTATCAATTACTTTTCTACATTGATGGATAGTTGGAAATAATATAAGTGGAAGCTCTAAAACATCTTGCAATGCTATTTTTTCAGATGCTAATAGTGGATGCGCGCTATGCGCAACGAATAGTAATTCTTCAGTAAACAATGGAATTATTTGAAGCTGCTCATCCTCATAATCAATGTACTCTTGTTTATAGGAAATCGCAAAATCTATTTTATTGTCTTTGAACTGTTTTAATAAATCATCTGTGCTATTTATACAGATTTGTAAATCTGGATATTCAAGGTGATAGTCTAACAAATAGTCCGACACTAAATTGGTTAATTCACCAGGTAAAGTACCTATCACTAATTTCCCTGCCTTTAATTCTTTCAGTTCAATTATCTGATTGCTTGTATTATCTATTGCTCGAAATATATGGGTACATTGTTCATGCAATATTTTGCCTGCTTCTGTAATCGCTATTTTTTTCCCTAGACGATCGAATAGTGGAATGCCCAGTTCATTTTCTAATACTTTAATTTGATGGCTAAGCGTCGGTTGAGAAATATTCAATTTTTCGGCAGCCTTTGTAAAATGAAGCTCATTACACAGTGCTAAAAAGTATTCTAGCTGTCGTATCTCCATATACGTACCTTCTTTAATAAAATTATTTCTTATATTATAACATTATTCTTATAGAGACCCTTATATTTCATTAAAGAATTAATATCAAAATTAGTTATGTGTTATGTGTAAAGGTAGCTTTGACATCTACGAGCATGACAATGTAGATTTATTAAAGCTTGTAGAGGGAGAATTTTTTGAATATGTATTTATTTAAACATTAAAGTCAACAACTTATATATGCCATATTAACTATTCGTTGGTTATTCACAAGCAACCATGTAACTAAACTACTATATTCGACTGAAATAATTCTGTGGTATAATTTCCTAAAAAAGGAGTGATTTTTTGGGAAATCGAAATCAATTTAACGTAATAAAATTTCTAGTAGGCTTAGCTGTTATTTTATGCATGATTAATTATCCGGTTATTACCTTTGCTGAAACACTTGACATCCATCCTAGTGAAAAAAGCAAATCGAATGACATCGATTCGGGTATAGCTAACTTGAACTACAATAACAACGAGGTTTTAGCTTTGAAAGGAGAGAAGATTGATAGTTTCGTTCCAAGAGAAGGCATGAACACAAATGATAAATTTATTGTGGTGGAACGTAATAAAAAATCACTTACAACCTCACCAGTGGATATTTCAATTATCGATTCTATGGCAAATCGTACTTATCCAGGAGCATTACAACTTGCAAATCAAGCTTTTGTAGACAATCAACCTAGTTTATTAGTGGCGAAAAGAAAACCACTAAATATAAGTATAGATTTACCTGGCATGAAAAGAGAAAATACTACGACCGTGGATAATCCTACATATGGTAATGTTTCTGGTGCTGTAGATGAGCTAGTATCTACTTGGAGTGAAAAATATTCAACAACTCATACTTTACCTGCAAGACTACAATATTCAGAGTCTATGGTTTATAGCAAATCTCAAATAGCAAGTACGCTAAATGTGAACGCCAAAGTTCTTGATAATTCATTAGGAATTGACTTTAATGCAATTGCTAATGGAGAGAAAAAAGTGATGGTTGCGGCATATAAACAAATATTTTATACCGTAAGTGCAGAACTACCTAACAATCCATCAGATCTTTTTGATGACAGTGTGTCTTTTGAAGAGTTAACGCGTAAAGGGGTAAGTAATGATGCTCCTCCCGTTATGGTGTCAAATGTAGCATATGGCAGAACAATTTATGTAAAATTAGAAACAAGCTCTAAGAGCAAGGATGTACAAGCTGCCTTTAAAGCCTTACTGAATAATGTGAATACGAATGTAGAAACTAGTGGACAGTATAAAGATATTTTTGAAGAAAGTTCCTTTACTGCTGTAGTATTAGGTGGAGATTCTCAACAGCATAATCAAGTTGTCTCAAAAGACTTTAATGATATCAGAAAAATAATTAAAGATAATGCAGAATTTAGTCTTAAAAATCCAGCATACCCAATATCATATACAAGTGTTTTCTTAAAGGACAATTCTATTGCTGCTGTTCATAACAATACAGATTATATCGAGACAACATCTACAGAATACTCTAAAGGCAGCATCATCCTTGATCATTATGGTGCATATGTAGCTCAATTTGAAGTAGCATGGGATGAATTTTCATACGATGAAAATGGCGAAGAAGTGCTATCCCATAAAACTTGGAATGGAAACTGGAAAGACAAAACAGCTCATTTCTCTACTGTAATACCACTACCGCCTAACTCAAAAAATATAAGAATTTATGCGAGAGAATGTACAGGTCTCGCATGGGATTGGTGGAGAACAATTATTGACGAATACAATGTTCCATTATCAAAAGAAATAAAAGTTTCAATTGGAGGAACTACATTACACCCAACAGGTACTATTAATTAGGTACTATCACAATCCAATCTAAGCTAGGGCTTGAAGCGGGTAAATACGATCATGCATCCTGGTTAAACAAACGGCTGAGACTCTTGTTATACAAGAACTCAGCCGTTTCTATTTTCACAAACATTTCTCCGAATAGAAAGCACAGGAGCGAGTGTTGTAGGAAGAAACCTTATCCTTGCAGCATAATATGGATATTGTTTTGTAACTTAGTTTAAACGAGTTCGTCGAATGGTAAGGGGGGGATGTGCATGAAGAAATATTTTTTATATGTAGTAGCTCTTTTAGGACTTACTTTTATAACGGGGTGTTCAAATACTGATGGATTGTCGGGAGAAAAGCCTCCTAAAGCCTTTATAGAGATTGAAAATGAAAAATTCGAAACTACACTCGGTACTTATTGTTGGCAAAATGGATGCGTTGATACTGCTGGACCAGTTGAACTTTTAGAAGGCCAAAAGCCTATAAAAGTTAAATCAGGTGAAACCATAACGCTTGTATTGGACTATGAAACAAAACCGAATGAATTTCATGTTGCGCAAATAAGTGGTAATAAGGAAACTGAGGTCGTGGTCAAAGACAATCGTTTTACTGCACCTACACAACGTGGCGTGTATTATTATTCTTATGGCGTTTGGTGGATGGATGAAAAGGAAGCGAATGTATCTAATGGGGACGCTTTCTTTGCCTTTGTTTTAGAAGTAGAATAGCTATTACATTATAAAGCGCGATACGAATCAACTACAGGTGAAAAAGTTGTGATTATGAATGGGGGAAGCGATGATCTCGAAGCGGTATGGTAATTAAATTACTGAAGAACTATTAAGCCACCCCCATTTAAAGGAAAGTATTAAACATGCGAATGCGTTGATTCAAATTCATTTGTCATTACTGCTTTAAATTAATCATAGCAGTAAAGTAGTTATACATAAATGGAGGGCTTTGTATGAAAAAAAGGATATATATTGTAAGACATTGTGAGGCACAGGGGCAACCAGCGGAGTCACAACTTACGGAAAAAGGATTAATACAAGCAAACTATTTATCTGAATTTTTATCAAAAAGTGAAATTGATCGAATTATTTCAAGTCCTTTTTTACGTGCAATTCAGACAGTAGAACCGATTAGCGAGGAAACAAACATAGACATAGAGATTGATGAACGTTTATCAGAACGTACACTAAGTACTGCGGATTTACCTGATTGGCTTGAAAAACTTAAAGCAACATTCAATGATTTGGAGTTGAAATTTCAAGGTGGAGAATCAAGTAAAGAAGCTATGAACCGAATAGTAACAGTTGTAGATGAAGTTTTTAAAAGTGAATATGAAAACACAATGATCGTTACTCATGGAAATTTAATGTCTCTACTGCTAAAGAATTATGATAACAGCTTTGATTTTGATTGCTGGAAGAGACTTAGTAATCCTGATGTGTTTGTATTATATTACACAAAGAATGAAATAAATATGGAACGTTTATGGAAAGAAGAACTAATAGAAAAATAGTAAAATTTCTTAAATAAGAGGGCAATTTTAAGGATGTCTCCACTCACCAAAGTTTAATACAAAAAAAGCAGATTTATTCTCCCCGTTTTGTAGAGTAACTCTGCTTTTAGTTTTTACAGCAACGATCTTTGGGAAAGACTGTTTTCTCAAATTTCAACTAATCACCGCTAGTTTAACAGTTTCTTTAAATCAATTCTTGTATACGTTTTATTATAGGTCGTACCATCATCATTATAAAATACGGCTTTTTTCAAATATGTGTTAGAGATAGGTTCATATCCGTGTTGGCTAATTAACTATATCATTTTGGGATTTTCTATTGGGTCGACACTCACAAATATCTCAGAATAACCTAGACTCTTTGCAATATTTTCTCTATACCTAATTAAATCTGAACCTATACCATTACCCCGATAATACTCTTTTACATATAAGTCACTTAGTTTAGGAATCAAAGTACCATTTATTTTAAGAACTCCAAAACCAAATATAAGTGAATCTTGTACAGCAATTGCCAAATATACTTCCCTTTTTGCAAATTGCTTTAAATACTTTGTGAATAAATCTTTATTATTTCTAATATCACATAAACCCGATAAGTCGTTTTCATTCGCTAATCTTATTATGTAGTTCATTGTTACTTCCACTTCCTTATTCTTCTATCAGAGTAACTATAGCTTTCGAACCGCTTTTCTTTTCTGTTCGATTTTTCGAAATACCCAAGAAATCATCGTTAGTACAAAATAAAGTATGACAAAATTAAGAATTACACTATTTTCACTTTTGCTCACTATATAAACGTATAGCCCTACCATCAAAGCAAAAATTAGTGGCTTGTACATTGAATTCATAATCAATCCACCTTTTCTTAATACTTAATAAATCATGTTACATATCGATATGTAATAAATTAGCATATTGCATATAAAATTGGAATGGATAATTTTTTCGAATGCAATGGAGCCAATGCAATAAGTGAACGACTTTATAGGGCTCATCTAGTTCGGTGAAATGTCTATTTTCGTGAAACCTTTAATTTGATTAATCTTGGTCTGAGGCAACTTATTTTTACGCTCGAATTTTATTTAGTAATGGTAAAAAAGGTTGCTGTAGACCCACTCGATATTCGTCTGATATCATAGTTGAGTATTAATTGAAGGAAGAAGAGTAAAGAGTATTTGAGGAGTATTCTTCCCGGATTTTTTTATGGTTAAAACTCTTACTCGGAGGAGATATAAATGGTTAGTGAGAGAGAACAAATTAGCAAAAAGGTTGCATGGATTGCACTTATATCCAACGTAATTCTTATGGTAGGTAAAATCTTCTTTGGTCTTTTTGGGGGTAGTGAGGCTGTTTTTGCAGATGGGATTCACTCTGGAGCAGATGTAGTTGCTTCGATTGCTGTGCTAGCAGTAGTCGGTATTTCTAATAAACCACCTGATAAGGATCATCCCTTTGGGCATGGTAAGGCGGAGGTTATTAGTGAAGCGATCGTTGGAATTATTTTAATATTAGTTGCACTATATATTTTAGTAGAAGCAATTTTAGGATTTTTTGAAAAACCTAGCGTACCACAATACAGTGCTTTAATTGCAGCTATTATTTCTTACATAGCGAAAGAAATACTATATAGATACTCCATAAAACAGGGCAAAAAGTGGAATAGTAAGGCGATTATAGCGATTGCTTTAGATCATAAGGGTGATATTGTTGCATCACTTGCTGCATCCATTGGCGTCCTCTTAGCGATAATAGGAAATGCCATTGGGTGGACATTCTTATTATACGCCGACGCTATTGCAAGTGCTTTAGTAGCTTATTTTATTTTTAGAATCGCAATGGAATTAGTTAAACCTTCCGTTGACGTTTTAATGGAAAAAAGTGTGGATCAGGAACTTTTAGATGAATATGAAGCTACTATTCATGAATTTAATCAAGTGCAACGAATAGACAAAATTCGCGCAAGAGAACACGGTCACTATAAGCTTCTCGACATCCGTCTATCCCTTAATCATGATTTAACAATTAAACAAGGTCATGATATAGCTCGTGACATAAAAAATTCGATATTAAAAAAATACCCTGATGTAGGGGAAGTCCTTATCCATGTAAATCCTTACTATATGGAACCTAATCAAGAGTAGTATTACCGAGTTGCACAGCTTGAACTGGTGACGCTACTATCTATGCAGCTATTGCTTGTTTTACAGCTTAAATAACCGTTTCATTCAGTAACTAAGAAATTTATTTTGAAAAAACAAGAGGCCTTCAATATAAGGTTTCTTATTGTTTTTTCTTTGCATATTGACCAAGAGAGCTATGGATTTGTTCCGTGTATCTAAAAAAAGAGTGTCTTCAAAGTTCAACTTTGAAACACTCTTTTTTTGCGATATTCAATGTAAGGTAGAAACCAATAACTTTACAAGGTGTCTTTGCCGGGATTATCGTAGGTGTCACGATTGTAGGTAGGCAAGCAGCTACAGGTGCCCATCTAAGTAAGCTGTTTCCAAGCTGGTCATCCTATATTCAAGATATCAACATCGGTTTCCTTGCATTGAGTGTTAATATTTTAGTAAGTGTAACTGTTCAAAATGAGTAACTACCCACAAGTAAATGACTAAAATAAATGGTCTAGCTAGATAATTGGGGACTTTCCAATACTAGTTTATGCCAACATCACAAAAAATAAAGAAATGTAATTATTGCAATTTCTCATTAAGTAAGAAACATGTAGTAGCCATATTGGAAAGCTGCTTTCATACAGCGTGGAGCCATTATAAATGGTACTTTTTTCTCACAGTAGGAAGGTGCGTATGGGTTGTTTTCAAGTTTTCCAAATAGACTTGATCAAGTTTTTAGAAGTAATTTATTTTTGTTCTTGATAATTAATGGCCTCTTTAAATTCTTTAGTAGTGTAGATATTATAAAACATATTTCTACTATTTACGTTTGCTATTGTCCCTGTAAAAGTATTGTCTATCCATAAATAGTAGTCATCATCATTTATTTTGATCTTATATTGCGGAACTACTTTGTTATCTACTTCACCAAATTCTCTAGCTTTTTTAAACGTTTTCTCTATAATCTTAATATCCTTCGCATCGGATATTAACTGTAATGTGTCGGGTTTTTCTTCTTCGAAATTAATTAATTCTTGAATTTCTATCGTTTTTATTGTTTCTTCATTACCGTTACAAGCCACTAACCACATAGAACAAATAATCAAAAACAATATTGTTTTTATTTTCACCTTATCTTCACCTTATCTTCACCTCTTATATTACTAATGCTTCCCTTATAAGTACTTCTTCTCATTGTAAGAAAACACCTGCTTTATCCGACAATTTAAAATACTACTTACCTAAAATCAAGGAGCAACAACCTATATTAAAAGAGCTACTAAATAGTTCTTCTTAATTTTATTAAGTTGCTTCATCAAATACTTCATTCAGAATATTCTTTTCAATGTTTTTTGCTTTCGTTTATGATGTAATTGATGGACAGTAGTAGTTTGCTTAATTTTTTATCTGTATGAAAATACGTAGTTAGAGACTACTTAAGAATAGTTTAGCTCCAAGTTGTTCCCTCGAAGTATTTGAAGATAAAAAAATCTCAACAGGTCCCGTTTATTTTATGTATCAAATTGGAACCCAAGGATACATCATTTTGAAATTAAGCCTACGATAAAAAATATAAATCACCTCAAAACGGACAAATTATATATTTATTGGAGATCGGCACATTGGCAAATGAAAAGCAGTAAGAAGAATGAATGCTACCATAATTTTCGGGTTGTGGTACATCACAAAAAGCCATAACGCGGTCGTTATAGCTTTAGATATTACACGAATAACAATATAGACATTATTATTTTTGTACATTAGCTGTGAAGGAGAAAAATTATGTATTTGCGGGATAGCGCAGTGCATTAACAACTTGGGGCGATGCAAGTAACAGATTGCTATCCCAAAACAAGTGTATGTACTTCTATTTAAAAACATTACAACTATGAAAATGTAAGAAATGAAATTCGAGCTTTTTCCTTAAAAAGTAATGGTCAAAATTAAAAAAGGCCACTTCCTAAAAAGGAAGTGACCAATACTAATCCTAATTTTATATTTACACCTTTGTGCATTTAAAGATTCGCCATCTGTTTTTAACTTGAAAAACTCCTTATGATCAATGTGATACAAATTATAACCAATAGGATTATAGTTATAATAATTGTAAGAAGTCCTCTAACAATAGTAGTTAAATTTTTTACATTCTTTAACCCGTAGTTGGCAAGGAAAAAAGTTATTATGGTTGCTACTAATAAAAAAATCAAGGGATCTACGTGAAAGTAAGATACAAAAAATAGTGTGAATTGAGAAGAGTTAATTGTGATAAAGAATACTATTAACCAGCATAACGACAGTATGAATGACAATAAATTTAGATGTATTACTGTGTATTCCTCCTTTTAGTATAAAGTGAATAGAAGAGGAAAAAGTGTATGACAATTAATGTGTTCATAAGGAAGACAGACACCAAGTTAGACTGCTTTATCTTAATACTACTATTTATATGATTTAAAAACTAAGGTTGGATAGTTCATGGCCTTAAGAAATGAAAAAAGAGTGACTATACTATCCCCCTCTTTAATCCTGTGTTATATAAAGAAAAACATGAAGCAGAATATACATAATCTATTCCGCTTCATGTTTTTCGCTTTTTTCCATTTCATCTTTTTTACTTCTAAGTAACAATACAATAAATAAAAAACTTGCTACCCAAAAGGAAAAGAAAAAATTTTCAAGCAAAGCCAAATTATTATTTTTGAAATAATCCCAAACTGTTGTTAATAAAAACATTGTTACAAAAAAACTGATATATAAGCATTTTCCGAATGTAGTCAATGAAAGCACCTCGATATGTAATAAAAGTAAATCAAAATATAAATTGTAGCTGTAGAAAATAACTTTTAAAGGGTCACTGGGGTGGAGTGACCCTAAGTAACAAATGGGGAGGTCGTGACGGTCAACTAGCGCCACAACCTAAGTGCGTGCGATACACTTAATAATAATGTGTGCAAATTTAAGTTTTCTATACATAAAAGCCGCAGCGTTGTCACACGCTACAGCTCAGAATCGGTTTAAGCTCTTCTTATAAGGTTGTTCGTATGAGTAGTATCATACAAAGGTAGGCAGAAATTTGATCGATCTTGCTTGTCATAAATTTAGCTGTCGCATTGCTCCCGCGCAGATAAACAATGCGCTCAGAATAAGCTTTGTGCTTAAGCCTTCTAAAAGATTTACATATCCAACACAGTATTAAAATAATGTTCCAATATTAGTAATGTTGGCGTATAAGCTATACATTAGAATTGGAACAAATAAAAAAATTATTTCCATACTATTGCAATTAAAGAAAAGGAAGCATAATATAAGTGTATAGTTATATATTAATTTATCACCTATACTTATCTGGGGATTTTATTTTAAATTAAATATAAGCAAATGATTATATAAGGAGACAATTAAATGGAAAACACACTAATTGAAAAACAATTAAAGGCAGCAGCTGATCTGAACCGTATTAAATTATTGGCATGCATGAAAAATGGGGAGGTTTGTGTATGTGATTTTGTAGATGTTCTAGGGATTTCACAGCCAGCAGTTAGTCAGCATCTCAGAAAATTAAAGGAAGCTGGTATTATTACTGAACGAAAAGTTGGTACATGGAAACATTATCGTTTAGTAGAGGAACAGACGCCACTTATGATGGGGATTTTAGAACAAATTGAGCCATTAAATGGATGCAATTGTGGCTCTGACTGTACAAACATAGGGGAGGAAATTTAGTGGATAATGAATCTTTAACAAAACAGCTTTCGTTTTTAGATCGTTACCTTACTCTTTGGATTTTTGTTGCGATGGGTATTGGCGTTCTATTCAGTATTACGATGCCTAATATAGGCAAAGTATTAGAATCCATGTCGGTTGGTACAACATCCATACCGATTGCTATAGGGCTAATTGTGATGATGTATCCGCCACTGGCAAAAGTAAAATATGAAGAAATGTGGCGTGTGTTTAAGGATTGGAAAGTTCTTTTACTATCACTTTTTCAAAACTGGTTACTTGGACCGTTCTTAATGTTCTTTTTAGCCATTATTTTCTTGCATGATTATCCAGAGTATATGGCTGGACTTATTATGATTGGTTTAGCACGATGTATAGCAATGGTAATCGTGTGGAATGATTTAGCGCGTGGAGATCGGGAATATGTAGCAGGTCTAGTTGCCTTTAATTCTATTTTTCAAATCGTAACTTATTCAGTTTTTGCCTACTTTTTCTTAAATGTATTACCTGGTTGGTTTGGCTTAGAAAATTTTAATGTATCTATTTCTATGTGGGAAATTACGAAAAGCGTCTTTATTTACTTAGGTATTCCATTTGCTGCTGGATTCCTAACACGATTAATAGGTATGAAAACAAAAGGGAAACAGTGGTATGAGGAAAAGTTCTTACCAAAAATTTCACCACTTACGTTAATAGCACTTCTGTTCACAATTGTAATGATGTTTGCATTAAAGGGTGAGAAATTAGTGGAATTACCACTTGATGTAGTGCGAATTGCAATTCCATTATTAATTTACTTTGTAATAATGTTTGCGGTTTCATTCTTTTCTTCCCGTAAAGTAGGTGCATCTTATCCAGTAACAGCAGCCCTTTCATTTACAGCGGCTAGTAACAACTTTGAGTTGGCAATTGCAGTAGCTGTAGGTGTTTTTGGGCTTCATAGTGGCGTGGCGTTTGCCGCTGTTATTGGTCCTCTTGTCGAAGTACCTGTACTCATTGGACTTGTATGGGTTGCCCTACGATGGCAGAAGAAATATTATAAAACCATTCAATTATAGAGCCAGTACTAGCTAATTCAGAGGTAAAAACACATTTGAGAAAAAATGTGCGAGATTGAAGCATGTTAACTGCATCAGAAAGTTTAAATAAAACTGCGTCTAGCTTAAAGCTAGACGTAAAAAATACACATTATATAAGAATATGCTTATATTAAAATTTTATAGAGAAGAAGGGTTTATTTATGAATACACTTAAAATCATTAAGCAAAATGATTCTTGTTGTACTACTGCAACTAACATCGTGGCACAAGAGGCTTTTAGTGATTTAAATAAGGATTTACCTATTGTAATAATTGGTGCTGGTCCAATTGGGTTAGCTGCAGCAGCCCATTTAGTACAACAAAAGCAGTCTTTTATTTTACTAGAGGCTGGGAGTGAAATAGCTCATAATATTCGAACTTGGGGTCATGTTACACTGTTTTCTCCATGGCGATATAACATCAATAAAGCTGCTAAAGCCTTACTTGAGGAAACTAATTGGCAAGAACCTGACCTAGAAACATTACCGACTGGACATGAATTAATTGAGCTCTATTTAAAACCTTTAGCAGAGTTAGCACAAATAAAACCTTTCATTCATCTAGAATCAAAAGTAGTAGCCGTTTCACGTCAATTGAATGATAAGATGAAATCAAAAAATCGTGTAAATCAGTCCTTTAAAATATATATTGAAACGGAAGATGACATAAATATCATTGAGGCTAAAGCTGTTATTGATGCAACAGGTACATGGGGGAACCCAAATCCAGCAAATTCGACAGGTGTTTGGCTGCAAAATGAAAAAGCATTAGCAGGTCACATTGAGTATGGTATTCCAGATATCCAAACGAATACTAAGAGATATGCAAACAAGAAGGTCGCTGTTATTGGAGGAGGTCATTCAGCTATCAATACTTTATTATCTTTGGTTGCCATACAAAAAGAGCACCCTTCAACGAAACTTGTCTGGATTATGCGTAAAAAATCTGTTGAAGAAGTATATGGTGGGGAAGAAGAAGATGCCTTGAAAGCACGTGGAGGTCTAGGTATACGCATTCATGAATTAGTAGATGCAGGTAAGATTGAAGTAATGACACCATTTCATATTTCAATGGTGAAAAAAGATGAAAAAATAAATATTGTTGGTACTTCAAATGGAGAACAAACTGTATTAACTGGATTCGATGAGCTCATTGTAAATGCAGGGAATCGACCGGATTATTCAATAAACAGCGAACTACGTCTTTCCATTGATAATGCAACAGAGAGTGTGCAAGCATTAGCATCACTAATTGATCCTAATATCCATAGCTGTGGTACAGTACGAGCACATGGAGAAGAAATACTACGACAACCAGAAAAAGGTTTCTATATTGTCGGAGCAAAGAGTTATGGTCGTGCACCAACATTTTTAATGGCAACAGGTTATGAACAAGTCCGATCAATAACTGCCTATTTAGCAGGCAATCTGGAAGCTTCGCAACGTGTGGAATTAGAGCTACCTGAAACAGGCGTATGTAGTAGTAATATTTCCAACCAATCAAATACATGTTGTTAATTATTCGACTGTTAGCGAGAGCTAGCAATCCTTTTCTAAATAATGGGGAGGAAATTGAATGGAAACATTATTTGTTCGGAAAATGGAACTTAACGATTTAAAAAAGGTATTAAACATCTATAAAGAAGGAATCGAAACAGGGATGGCCACCTTTGAAACAAATGCACCAAGTGAACAAGTATGGAATGAAGGACATCATGGCAACTTTGCGCTTTGTAGCAGAAGAACATAATAGAGTTATCGGTTGGATTGCCGTCTCACCTGTCTCTACACGCCCTGTATATTCTGGAGTTGGGGAAGTAAGTGTTTATATATCAAATGATAGTAAAGGAAAAGGTATTGCCTCCGAGCTATTTGAAACACTATTTAAGGAGAGTGAAAATGCAGGTATTTGGACGCTTCAATCATCAATTTTTGCCATTAATACAGCAAGTATTCAGTTACATAAAAAGATGGGTTTTATAAAAGTGGGTACAAGAGAAAAAATTGCTCAATTACATGGGCAATGGCACGATACCGTTATAATGGAAAAAAGAAGTACTGAGATTATATAATTAAGGTATGGACCCTTTAGAAAATAGCTAATGAGAATCGTGTGGAAGAAGGTAATAATGTGAATCCAACAGGAAATTTTACCGACAAGGCTGATATATATGCGAAATATCGCCCAAGTTATCCTAATGAATATATTGATTATTTGTTTTCAGCTAACCAACTGAAAGAGGATCGGATTGTGGCCGATATCGGTTCAGGTACAGGGATATTTAGCCGCCAGCTACTTGAAAGAGGTATAAATGTTATTGGAGTTGAGCCAAATGATGACATGAGAAAGATGGCTGAGCAATCGTTAAAACTATATTCTCGTTTTAAATCAATAAAAGCAACTGCTGAACATACCACTTTAAAAGAGAATAGTGTGGATTTAGTAACTGTTGCCCAGGCATTTCATTGGTTTGATAAAAAAGCGTTCAAAAACGAATGTCAACGGATTTTAAAACAAAAGGCAAATGTTGCTCTTGTTTGGAATAGCAGAGATTTAGCTAGTCCGATTATTAAAGCAAATGCAGAAATTTGCCAAAAGACCTGTTTAAATTTCAAAGGATTTAGCGGTGGAATAGAGGAAACTCCAGAAGTATTTAACAGCTTTTTTAAGGATGGAAAATATGAGGTAAAAAAGTATCAAAATGAATTGATTTTTGATTATGAAGGTTTTTTAGGGAGGAACTTGTCAGCGTCCTATGCTCCAAAAAAAGATGACGAAGAGTATAAACGTTTTGTTTTTCTCCTGTCAGAGTTATTCGAAAAATATAGTAAGGACGGAAATATTGTTCTCCCAAACATAACGCGAAGCTATCTAGGCAATATCTAAACATCCGAGTGAAGTATTTTACATTCAAAATTTTTTAACCCCGTCCTAAATTTAGAACGGGGTTATGTTTAATTACAATGCTTGTTTTGAGATAAATCAGTTCATCAATATGCCAAAAGGAGGTAGAAATAGGGATAATCACTAATCACCTGCATTTTCTACCTCTCTTAAGTTCATCATAAAAGAAATTTCCCCATCATTTGATTGATGCAAAAAAGGATCACTGTTGAAAGTGATCCAAATAAACAATTGAGGGAGGATGTGACGGTCAACCAACGCCACAACCAAAATAAGTGCGTGCGATACACTCAATACTAATGTGTGCAAATTTAGCTTACATATACGTCTGCTTATTGGACATTCCATTTAGCAATTCAAATTGAAAGGTCTAGCTTTACTGTTGCTCTCTCCGGTTTAGTTGTCGAACATAATCTATAACATTGATCTTTTTATCAATCTTTACTAAAAATTATTGAATTTTATTTTTAATTCACAGATAGTTGAATACTCTATTGTTTGTTTGGAAAACATATTTTAAGAACACTAATTATGTACTGGAGAATAAACATAGTCGAAATGATAAAAGAACATACGAATGGCGGTTCTCATTAAGACTTAACTTACAGGTGTTCCTGTTGAAGTCCGATGAGGTTTTAGGTATAAAACAGCCATTTGAAAATTCTAATTTTGTAAGTAAAAATCTCTACGCGACTAGTGCAATGTGTGTTGAAAAATAATTTCAGTAAATTTGGAGGAAGAGAATTATGACAAAAGATTTTTACACTACACTTAAAGAAAGACGTACTTACTACGGAATTAATAAAGAGGTAAAAATATCAGATGAAAGAATTAAAGAAATTGTAGAATTTGCTGTGAAACATACGCCGTCAGCATTCAACTCTCAAACTGCACGTATTGTTGTATTATCAGGTGAGGCACATAATAAGCTATGGGACATTACAACTGAAACGTTAAGAAAAGTAGTTGGAGATAGTGATTTTTCAGGAACTCAACAAAAAATGGATTCCTTTAAAGCAGGTTATGGCACAGTATTATACTTAGAAGATGATGCTATAGTTAAATCGCTTCAAGAGCAATTTGCTGCATATGCTGAGAACTTTCCGATTTGGTCAAATCAAGCATCAGGTATGCATCAATTAGTTGTGTGGGCAGGATTGGAAGCAGAAGGATTAGGAGCTTCTTTACAACATTATAATCCACTAATTGATGATGAAGTGAAAAAAGAATGGAATATTCCTGATAATTGGAAGCTTATTGCGCAAATGCCTTTTGGAAATCCTACGGGAACACCAGGTGAAAAAGAATTCCAACCACTTGAAGAGCGAATAAAATTTTACAAGTAATTTATGTATTCGTTATAACCAAACTAGTACCTTTACGGAACTGGTTTTTTCATGAAGAAAATCCCTATAGATACAGTTGCATAAATAAAAACTGGCATTGGAACAAAACAGGCATATAAACCTTTTCCAATGTCTTTTTTATTTTACTAAAGGGAAGAAAATACTTTCATTTCTAAAGTAAAATTGCATTGCTTTAAAAAAACTAAATACCAAATAATGAAATATGTATATTTTATTTGGCATAAAATCTGGTTTGAACTAAATTTTTATTCAAACTTTTTTTGAAAGCTCCAAAATGGTGATATCAAAATACCAAAAGTCATAACCTTAAATGTCAAAGACTAACGCGAAAGGACGTGGCTATTATGTGGGTTTATCCAAATAATTGGATCCCAACTAAATCACTGGAGCAAATGGCCAATACGAACTATGATGTTCTAATCGTCGGAAGTGGTGCAGGTGGAGGGGCAACGCTTTACCGTTTATGCGAAATGTGGAAGAATCAAGGGGCTAAGCGAATCGGTATTTTAGAGAAAGGGACGAAGCTATTTCATTCACATGCGCTGAATATCCCCACTATGAATGTCGATCGAATGCGCGACCAGCTATGGCCTGACAATTCAACTCCAGTAGGAGAAAATTTACCAGAATTCTCAGGTGCTAGATTAACATTCGCACTTGGTGGAAGGACATTATTTTGGAATGCTGCCTGTCCGAGACCTGCGCAGTTTCAACTTCAAAATTGGCCTGTTCATCCAGATGAATTAGATGTATATTTCAGAATGGCAGAACGTGTCTTGAATTGTACAACGACCTATGCAGATGGTTCTTCAATGCAACGGATTCTTATGAATCGGCTTCACGCTGGTGGTATTTTAGAAGCCACGAATATGCCTCTTGCCATTGATATGAGAGGACCGCGCATGGGGGAAATTCACTCTAACGCATGGTTTAGTTCAATCAAATTTCTTGCTTATGCCTTAAATGATAAACCATTTGATCTTGCGCTAAATGCTTATACGACGCGAGTTTTGGTTCAGAACGGAAGAACTGTTGGGGTAAATGTTGTATCAACACAAGACAAAAAAACTTACACTATTCGTGCAAAAAATGTAGTTGTTTCTGCAAGTACATTAGAGACACCTCGAATTTTGCTAAATTCCGGGATTAGTGGTCCAGCTATAGGTCGCTATTTAACTAATCATTCATTTGTATTAGGTACGGGAAAAATAAGTCGCAGGCAGTTCTCAGATAATATCGGTAATTTAGCCATTTTGAAACGTGAAACAAGAGAATTCCCTTATCAAATACAAATATTAGGTCCTAATCAATATTTTTCTTACCAACAGTTTGAAGATAAAGTACTTCCAGATCAAGTTAGTGTTGTCTATGCAACTTTCGGTTTGGTAGAGCCTCGGAGAGAGAACAGGATTTTCTTAGATCCTAACCAACGGGATGAATATGGTGTTCCTCTGGGGCAAGTTGATTTTTCTTATAGCGAAAGGGATAGGGTTGTTATTAATCAAATGCGTGAGGGAATCATTCGATCTGCTGAGGCGATGGGAGTTACATTAGATGGTGAGCCTACCTTAATGCCGCCGGGAAGTGACGTGCATGAATCCTGTACATGTCGAATGGGTACCGATCCATCTATTTCGGCAACAAATCTCTATGGAGAAATCCATGGTGTTTCAGGTCTGTATGTAGCAGACAACAGTGTTATACCTTTTCTTGCTGCGGCAAACCCGACAAACTCAACGGTTGCACTTGCGATACGGATGGCAGATAATATCATTCGAAGAAATCCGTAATGGGGGGAGCGCTGACATTTCGCAGTTATCAATACTATAAAAAGTCAGTAGTATTTAAAGTATTCTAAAAGCCGGCAGGGAAGGGTTAGCTGTAAAGGGTGATGTCATAGTTTATATAGATGTTATCAACCTCGACCAGACATCTGTAATTGGATTTGACATAAGCAAATATACAGAAAAAATAATTTAGCCTAACTTAAAAACGCGGATACCTTAAAGCCCGCGTTTTTAACTTTTCTCTATATTTGTGATATAGAATTAATCGATTCTTGGTTAATCTGCTGGTCTTGGACCTCTATTGCCTTGTGTATTTTCCAAGGTTAAAATAGGCCGAACTGTAATGTCTCCTATTACACGAATTTGACAAGATAGCCGCAAACAGTCTTCATATAAATTCTCATCAATATTTTTTGTAGCGAAGGCGTTTTTTTCTATTTTAGAAATATCCTTATATTCACCTGCTAGTACCTCCACTCTACAAGTAGTACATTTTGCTATTCCACCACACTGATGAAAAATATTTATATCATTATCTTCAAGAGCTAATACTAATTTTTTGCCTTCCTCTACTTCAAAGGTTTTTCCTCCAAATACGGTGACAAATGGCATCTATGAATTACTCCCTTCATATTTTCCTAATAATAACGAAGCAACTGTTAGTATCAGTTTGTATTAATCCGACTATTCCCATACTTAGAAATCATTCATTTAGTGAGATTTTAACAAATTTTTACCTAGTGAAGACCTCTGTATGGGTATGGATGAAGGACAATGGACGAAAAAGATGGCAAGCTTTAATGCAACTTTTGAGCTTTTCGCAACTGTTGCATTCATTGTTATATTAAGTAATCCAAATTTAATCAACCAAGAATTTATAACGCATGAGTAAATTATTTACCACAACAGCTAAGCAATTTGAAATATGGATAGTTGCGGTTCAATAATGATCTTTATTTTATTCGCGGCAATGAGTATATTTGATGGTTTCCGTAAAGCTCGTATCCGTTAATTCATATTTGGTTATAAAAGAGTAGTACTTGCTCAGTATGCACAAATTTTAGCGTTCTTTGAAATTCTACAATTCCATTTAAGAATAAAGCGAACTTGGAAGATAGAAATCCCAAATTCGCTTCTTTTTGTTTAAGTAATGATAAAGTTTCCTCAATTTATAATTATATTTATCATATGTACAGTTACTACAGTATTCTCATAAGATGTAGCACCAAAATTGTGCTGAATTTTAGGTGCCTGACAGAGGAAATTTATCATGAAGGTAAATTACTTTTTGAAGATGAACAGGATAAATTGTTAGAAATCATTGTCAGTAAGGGCTTACTATTCAATTAAATAAATTAGTAACGCATAACTCAGTACCCAAAAGAATTTCTTTCGATAGAGCTATGCGTATCTTTTTGTGATCAGACCTTTTAATAGTTCAGTTTTATTCCCTTATGCTAAATTCAATGATTTCTCCAATTTAGCAATGCGTTTGGTAACCTCTTCGTGAGAAATGTCATGAAGTTTTATATAACGATTGCGTATATGTTTTGTACATTCAATCGTACAGCCACCTAAGTGTTTTGCCTCATTCTCTTCTGAACTTAATATTTGTTTATTACATTCTGGATTAGCACAGTTAATATAACGTTCACATGGAGTCCCATCAAAATGGTCCTTACCGACAATAGTTGGGTTTACTTGATTTATTGGAACAACAAGGCGTTCGTCAAATACATAACATTGCCCATTCCAAAGTTGACCTTTTGCAATAGAATCTTTACCATAGGTTACAATTCCGCCGTGTAGTTGACCTACATCTTCATAACCTTCTCTTATAAGCCAACCAGAAAATTTTTCGCAACGTACGCCACCCGTACAGTACGTTAAAATACGTTTACCCTCTAATAATTCATTATTGTCTTTGATCCATTTAGGTAATTCACGAAACGATTGAATCTCTGGTCGAATTGCACCTTCGAAGTGACCTACATCATATTCATAAGTATTTCGTGCATCAATAACAATTGTGTCCTGTTGCTGCATTTGTTCATAAAAATCAGCAGGTGCAACGTAACGACCTGTCATTTCGAGTGGGTCAATATCATTTTCTAAGCTTAAATTAACCAGCTCAGGTTTTGGACGTACATGCATTTTTTTGAATGCATGATCTTCTGCCTCATCAATTTTAAACACAATGCCTTTAAATAACGGATCATTTTTCATCATTTCTATATAAGCGTTTGTTTCTTCAATTGATTCAGAAAGTGTACCGTTGATGCCCTCAGAAGCAACTAAAATACGACCTTTTAAGTTCATTTTTTTACATATTTCCAAATGCTCCTTAGCAAATTCCTCAGGAGATTGAATATTTGTATAATGGTAATACAGTAAAACTCGATAGTTCAATTTATTTTCCACCTATCATTTATATTTTCAGGATACATTGATAGCTAATACCATCAAAAAACGCGGTATGTTAAAAAGAATATACAAAGTAATCTTAGCCTCGATATTGATTTAGTGTAAGTAGAATTGCCGAATTAGATTCAGCAGGCAAATCGTTCTCTTACTCACAATCTATTTAAAATAAAAAGTATGATTAATAATGCACTAATTCATATCAATAATCTTCAGCTAAAATCAGTCAATTGCCTGATGAATTATTATATAGCACATGGCTAAAAAGACATCAAAAAAACACCATTGTACTAAAGATGTACAAGATGCTGCTTGCATATTCGTGCCATATAACAAACACATTACGTAGTATTTAAAAATTAATGTAGTTGAATGTATTAGTAGTAGTAATTTTTAGACTACGTAATGGTTGTCTAGAATTTCTCCCTTTACTTTTATAACTAAAAAGTATAAATGAAATAATACAACTTTTATTCGTTTCCTGTCTTCAGACTTAGGTCTGAATTATTATTCTAATAGTAATGTCGTTGTTATAGGTTTATTTGTAAATAGATACAATTAATTCAATCAAGCGACTAATAAAATTGCTATTCTAAGAAATCAAAATTTATAATAAAAAGCCCAGAAAATTTTACTGTCCGTTAAAATTTTCTGGGCTGCTTGGTATTGAGTCAACTTTACTATTGATTTTACACCGTAAAGGAAATAAATAAGTCCGATTTTTCAGTATAAAAATTCACCATCTGTTCAACTTACTCTATTGAATCCCGAAGAATTAAAAGAATACAATCTTCCTTTTCTTTTTGATCGTTTTTATAGAGTTAATCAACCAAGAACAAAAAGAAATACAGCTTTAGATTATATCTTGCGAAAAGTCTAATGACAAAGATGGATGGGATATATCAGCACAATTAAATGGAGATCAATTGCTGATGAAATGCGAATGGATAAATTAGGAAGAGTGATTTATCTAATTTTCAAAATTAAAAGATGCTCTAAAAAAAGTGCTTTTATTTCTGAGCTGTGAGAGCAATCGAGATGGGCAACGGTACGTGTTATCGAATCTCGATTGCTCTCACGGCTTTTTATTTGTAGCTACAACTGGCAAATAGCAAATAGTTTTGACTCCTTTTGTAACTGTATCACTTGGTGGCGCTTTTAAAAAATCTTACTAATAATAGTAAAACAAGTAAAATTCGCTCTAGGAGCGGCATAGAACTGAATGAAAGATGAAATATCATAGTCCGTTAATCATAGAGCTTTCTACTCGAATGGAATTTATAGTATGCTAACTATAAGGAGGGGAGGAACTTTATGGTTACACAATTGATTGTCGGTGACGCAACGTATGAACTGGTTACTACGCGTCGCATTCTGAACGCTTGCCCGAGGAGCATATGTCATGGAAACCACATGAGAAATCGATGACGCTTGGCGAGCTGGCCACGCACCTGATCAATCTGCTGAATTGGCAAATCGCAATTCTTCAGTATTCAGAGTTTGATCTTTCAACCGTACCGCTGCGACGAAAGCCTTTGGAAAAACAATCTTCCGTTCTGGATGAGTTTGACGCAAATTTCGGTAAATTGAAAAATTTGCTGGCCAAATGTGACGAGAAAGCGCTCGGTGAGGAATGGACGCTGCGCCACGGTGATCAAATCATCCGCCGTGAGCCAAGAGCAATTGCGTTCCGCACCTTCGGATTAAACCACATGGTCCACCATCGGGCACAGCTCGGGTTATATTTGCACCTACTTGCTATTTCGGTGCCAGGCATCTACAGTCCCTCGGCGGACGAGGAAGCGCAATGAACTAAGTTTTTCGTCAATAAGTGCAGCTACTAATTTACTAATTAATAGCTGTTCTTCAACGACAACATCAACAACTACTGATAACAGAAACAACACAATGCGAGGAGTATATTGAAAAAACGAATTTCTGATGATGGAAATCGTTTTTTATTGTAAAAAGGAAAAATGCTATTTTTGTTGAAGTCTAAAATATGGTATTTAGAACGGCAAATAGAATGTTTGAAAATTACCCAAGAAAAACTTGAAATGTTTGATACCGTAATACTAAACGGAGATATTATTCAATCACTGAGTTATAACTAGTATTATGATGTTAACTTTTATCATCAAAGTTTAGATAAAATTAATCACCATGAATTATACATTAATGCGTAATAATGGTATTGTATAAAAAGATAGACTTTTTGCTCAATTTAAAAAAGGAGGGAGTTTTCATTATGATATCTTTTTCTAAACCAGATGTAGAACAATTTTTACGAACATTTTCGATTGGTGATTTTGCGGTTAGTCCAGATGAAAAACAACTAGTTTTCAGTACAAATTTAAGTGGCAAGTTTAATCTATGGGCCATGAATTTACCAAATACATTCCCGACGCCGCTTACTTTTATTGACCAGAGCTGTCAAGGCCTTCTCTATGATAAACAAGGAAGATTCATCATTGCTGGTTTTGACCAGAACGGGGACGAAAATACGCAATTTTATGGACTTCCTCTTCAAGGTGGGACAATGAAGAAAATTATTTATGAAGAAGGAACTCGCAATGCTAAGCCAATTTTATCAGAAGATGGGAACAAGCTTTATTATACATCTTCGAAAGGAAATCCTACGTATTTAAATGCATATGTCTATGACTTGGAGACTGGTGAGGAAGAAACAGTTCTTGAGGGAAAAGATGCGCCCACTTTTTTAATCGATTTTAGCCCGAATGAAGAGGTAGCTCTCTACTATAAACATTTTGCTAATACGTATACACTCATATACGCCAAACGAGGAGAGAAACATATTCTCCTGACACCGCCAACAGATCAACAACATACGGTCAGTGACGCAGTTTTTGTATCCGATGAGCTCATCTATTTATTAACGGATTACGATGCTGATTTTACGTATTTGGCTTCGTATAATTTAGAGACAAATGAGTTTGTAAAAGTGAGAGATTTGGAGAATGAAAGCTTTACTTCGTTGAAATATAACAAAGAAAAGCAATGCCTATATGTAATCAGTGAAAAAGGTATAGAAGATCATTTATACAAGCATGATTTGCGATCGAATAATTGGGAAGAACTAGATTCACCATGCAGTGTCATCGAAAAGCTTATAGTCACAAAATCCGGTAGTTTGTATTTATTAGGAAGAAGTGCTACAAAGCCGCATAATATTTATCAATTTAAGGAAAATGGATGGACATCTTTAACGGAATACACAGTTCCAGGTGTAGAGCAAAGCGAATTAGTTGAGCCGGATGTGATTACTTATTCTTCCTTTGACGGACTTGAAATAGAGTCCTTATTTTTCAAAGCTAAAAAGGAAAATGATAATGGTGAAATCATCTTTTGGCCGCATGGTGGTCCGCAAGCTGCAGAGCGTAAGTTTTTTAGAGCTTCCTTCCAATTCTTTTTAAATCATGGGTATAGCATCTTTGCTCCGAATTTCCGTGGTTCGACAGGTTATGGATTGGCTTTCACGAAAATGGTAGAAGGAGATTGGGGACACGGCCCACGCCTTGATAATGTAGCTGGTCTCGACTGGCTCATCGAAAATAACTACGCGGTAAAAGGCAATATTTTATTGATGGGCGGAAGTTATGGAGGATACATGGCCTTATTGCTTCATGGTAGACATTCTGAGTATTTCAAAGCCGTAGTGGACATATTCGGTCCTTCTGATTTGTTCTCATTTATCAACTCGGTTCCTGAAGACTGGAAGCCAATTATGGATCAATGGGTAGGAAATCCTGAAAGAGACAAGCAAAAACTCATTGAATACTCTCCATTAACGTATTTAGAAACCATGGTCAAACCAATGCTCGTTATCCAAGGAGCGAATGACCCACGTGTTGTGAAAGAAGAATCTGATCAAATCGTACAAGCTTTAAAAGATAAAGGTCGTGATGTCGAGTACATGCTTCTTGAAAACGAAGGACATGGGTTCTCTAAAAAAGAAAATGAAATTGCTGTTTATCAAAAAATCCTGTCATTTTATAATCAATTCGTTGGATCTAAAGTGAAAGCATAACGATACGTATCATTGACAAAAGAACTCGACTGGGAAGAAAACCATTCTTTAAGTACTAAGTGTGTATGTTGATGGAAAACTGTTTGGAATTAAAAAAAGACTAAGTTCTACTATGATAGAACTTAGTCTTTTTCATAAATCAACCTACATCCCTTGTGTTACCACATAAACTCCACACATGTGCTAGTGAAGGATCGAATCCACTTGAAGATATTTCAGCAAATCATATCAAGTTGTATTAGATTTTAGGGATGGATTGTGCTGCTGTGCGGAAAACCACAGTAAGGATTTACTCTCCCTGATATTAATACAGTTCAAGACAGGGAAGTGCTGATTTGTTTGGCAAAAATTCCTGACAAATAAAATTAACGAACATTTTTAGATATAACCACTACAAACATTCGTGTTTAAATACCAAAAATGCGATTCGTCCATCAGCTGGATACTCTATCAATTGAATAAAACACGAATTTTATCTTTTTTTTAAAATCACGAATGAAACCTTTTATGACCTTACCATAACTAAAATGAAACAAGGGAATACTAAAACACTTTAAAAATAAGCGTTTTTGGATACTTATGCCACTATTTAATTACAATCATTAATACAAGAAATTGAAATATTAATCGGTGATAAAGTGAAATTACACTCAATATAAATTTGTGCAGGTAGAGGTTCCTTATACATAAAAAAACGCAAACGCAGCGTCGTCACACTCTACAGCAAACTAATGAACACTATTAGGAAGAATAATCAAAAGGTATTATTTAGAAAGGAAAATCAATTATGGCTAATAAATGTGAGTTTGTAATTAAGAAGTTTAGCAAGGATTAAGAATGGAATGTTCATATTACTTAACATGTGAGCTAATAATAATAAGTGTTATTCCCGTAAATAGGCAAATGATTCTCGTCACAGGAATTTTATCAGCTAGTCCAAATAATGCAATTGCTGTCGTTACGATTAAAACTGTTGGACCAACCAATGCAAGCATTGTATTAATATAGAAGGCTTTTTCTAAATTATTCAACTTTAGCATCAACAATCCAGCACTTACTTCAATACTTCCAGACAATACTCGTAAAATAACCATAGCAAGAACCGATTTTTCAATAAATGTCATCATCCTATCTTTATAGATAATTTTCCCTCATATTATAAATCCATCATTTGGATAATTATAGAGTTCTAATTTAATAAAATACTAAAACCAATATATGTATTATTCGTATCAAATATTCAATTATGCTTTATAGTATTAATTTTATAAGTGATTTTCTAGTTAAAAGTTCTTCAAAGAATTTATTAATGGGATCAGTTTTATAAATCCTTTTTCTGTTTTTAAAAGGAAATAGTATAGGTGCATATAATAAAATCCTAAAGATTTATGGGAAAGATAGTACTTTTAAAAGATGCAGGCTTTACAAAATCTCAAATGAACCAAAAAACGATGTCTCAGCTATTATTCAAGCTGTTAAATAAAAGGTTTAAGTAACGGAAGTTGAACAAAACCACAAGCAAACATAAGTGCATTGTTGATAAGAAAGAAGATAGTCATAAGTAACATCATTTTTAATTTGTCTGTAGATTCTTGTCCATATAAAAGTACAAATATTATGGGTAGTTGAAGCATTCAAGCCCTTATGCTCGCCAAATAATTTTAGTTTACATAGTATAAATACCTTGGCCACCACTTTCAAGTTAACGGGGAGGTCCTATAATTTATCGTTCAAAAGGGGATTATTCGTTTAAAGAATGCTAATTATCGTTTAATGTAGATTTGTCCGATAATTTTAAAAATTATTCATTAGATTGATGAACTTAGCCGATTACAAAATCTCATTACAAGTAGTTGAATAATGATTTTATATATAATTGTTTTAAAACTGGAATTCCTTAAGAGTCGGGGGAAATAATGTGGACACGAAAACTTTTCAAATTAAAGGATATGTTGTTTAACTCAAATATAGATAAAGAAGTACGCCCTTTAGGAAAATACGAATATAACAAGAGTAAACACAATATTATCCTGATTTTATACTGCCATCAGCCCCTGATAAATATGAATTGGAAAAAAGAAAGCTTGTTCTTTAGTTAAATAAAATTGACTGGTGTGCTAAAATCAACTAGTTAATCATACCACTAATTATAACCATTGAAAGGTGATAATGTGGAATGTGGCTACTAGGTTTTTTATGTACGTCTTCAGGGCTATTGTTAGGTGGAACGATAGCTTGGCTTTTTAAGGGGTTGCAACAGAAGGTAGATATCATTTATGGACTCTGTGCAGGTATTATCTTGGGCTTAATTAGTTTCGAAATTTTCCCAGAAGCAATTGAAACTGGTGGTTGGTTAAGTACCTTCATTGGATTTACTATAGGGATGCTCATATTCGAAGTATTGCATAATCGGTTGCACAATAAACAAGATATAAAGAGTAATTCAATGAAAAAACTGTATATTCGTACTGGTTTAATATTAGTGTTTAGTTTCTCGGTTCACAATATACCTATGGGAATTGTTTTAGGTGCAAATCAAGAACCCGAATTTACAATGACTTTATTACAAACACTCTTATTCCATAGTATCCCAGAAGGAATTATTTTGTTTATTCCTATGAATTTAGCAGGTTCAAATATCTTGATTGGTTTTTTAATTTCCCTTATTGTATCCATTCCAGTTTCTATAGGCGTTTTTATTGGTAGTTTTTTAAGACAATAGGCATAATTTTTATGGTTACAGTATCAGAAATTTTATACCCAGCATTAATCAAATCTTCAACATTAAAAGTTTTAATTTATATTCTAGTAGGACTAGGGATAATAGGATTCTATCTGAAGTTATTATAATTAAATGTTTGTACTTTTTGGATTGATATTTTTTGTTCAATCCTTTTTTGTGTCTCCTTAATTTTGAAAACAAACTGTATTCGAATATTATTAAAATTTCTCTCTCAGGTATTATCCCCTATAAGTAAACAATGAAAATGTGGCTATATATTTCAGTCAACTGAAAAATAACAGGTTAGAAAGAAAACGTTCTAGGATTGAAATTGTAATATATGTGATTACAGGGATGGCAACTTTACTGTGTAAACAAAAAACTTATATTTTATCTAAAGATAACATCCTCGGTAAGTAAATATTCGACTTCAGGTGGAACATTGTAACCTTATGAAGAACCCTACATCATCTCCTTATTGTTGTTAATATATTTTGAGCTATATCAGGCATAAACTTTTTAATTCAAGCTGTTTAAGTTTTTTTACTTTTATAAAAGGTACATAGGGTACTTTTTTGTTTCTAAAGCACTTTTAAGTACGTACTTTTCATCGTGTTAAATATATTTCATAATGACACTTGTAAGACGGAGATGTGTAATAAGGTATTTTATAGTGTGTACTTTTTTCTTGTTAAACGATTTATCAAGTCAGGTGATAAAATATCATTCAGTCATTGATTTTTATATCTATTCACACAATTCAATCCAATTCTTACTATAAATTTTTAGGAGGATTCTTTAAATGAGAGATTTACTGAAAGGAAAACTAGGTTTTGGTACTGCGCCGCTTGGTAATATGTACCGTAATATCCCGGAAGAAGAAGCTATAGCAACTGTAGATGCGGCATGGGAGAGTGGTATTCGTTACTTTGACACAGCTCCGCTTTATGGCTCCGGCTTAGCGGAGATTCGTCTTGGTGAAGCATTATCGAAAAGAAATCGTGATGAGTATGTTTTAAGTACAAAGGTAGGTCGAATTATTTCAGATGAATTAGAAGATCCATCTGCACGTGATTTAGGTGAAAAAGGTGGGCTTTTTGAATTCGGCCGTAAGAATAAAATTATCAATGATTATAGTGCTGATGCAACTCTTCGTTCTATCGAGGATAGTTTGAAACGTTTACAAACAGATCATCTAGACTTTGTTTTTATTCATGATTTAGCGCAAGACTTTTATGGCGATGAATGGATTGCACAATTTGAAACTGCTCGAACAGGGGCATTTCGTGTTCTCACACGTTTACGTGATGAAGGAGTCATTAAAGGGTGGGGACTTGGAGTAAACCGAGTAGAGTCAATTGAACTCATGCTGGACCTGGAAGAAGCAAAGCCTAATGTATCCTTGCTGGCTGGTCGTTACACTTTATTAGACCATGAACGTGCGCTACAACGAGTAATGCCTACAGCTAAAAAAAATAACATGGACATTGTCGTTGGTGGCCCATATAGTTCAGGTGTTCTTGCGGGAGGCACTCACTTCGAATATCAAAAAGCGTCACCAGAAATTATGGCGAAAGTGGAGAAAATCAAACATATAGCAGATCGACATCAAATTAGCATCAAGGCGGCTGCTTTACAATTTTCATTGGCGAACCCAGCAGTTGCTGCTGTCATTCCTGGTGCAAGTAAACCAGAGCGAATTGCAGAAGACAAAGTTGCATTGAACACGGTAATTCCGACAGCATTCTGGGAAGAAATGCGTGAACAAAAACTAGTAGCACCTAATGCACCACTTCCAATCGATGTTAAATAAAAATAGTAATGAAAAGGCAAATACACATCTATTAAAATTTGAGTTTCACCTGAACAGACCTGGAGATTATTAAGAGATTTGACTTCCTTCAGAACTGGTTACTTTATATACCAAGCAGTGAGGTAAGTGAGGGTGGACGTGTGCATCATTTAGCTAATTCTGATCGTGATGCGATTGTAGAGCGTTTAATAGCATTTAACAATAAGGAGCGTTACTACACTTATTCAATTATGAAGGGACCGTTTCTGGTTACATGGCTACTCACACTAATTACTAAATCTCAGAAATATTGAATTTTATATCTAAAGATGCTTCAACAGCCAAGAGCTTTTTCAAAAAAGCCTTGGCTGTTCGTCTTAGTGCGTACTGTCTTGATATTAAGACCGATCTGATATCAGTAGGTAACAAACTTAGTTCGTACACTGTGGGGGTATTGTTGCTTGCAAGCACTGAAGAGGAGGATTATTCTCAGTGTTGATTCGGGTGATCCATGAATTGATTTTAATAAACGACGGAATCCATTTTTTAGGAAACATACTACAAAAGGCATTAATGATTCAATTCTGTATGAATAAGAGGATAATATGTCCTTAACAAGGAGAGGAAAAATAATGAACGAAATTATAATCAATGCAGTTTTAAAAGCTAAATCAGGAAAAGGTGAACTGCTAAAAAAAGAGTTATTAAATTTGGTTGAGGCATCTCGAATCGAGGATGGCTGCATTCAATATATTCTTCACGAATCTGTTGAAAATAGCGATACATTTGTTTTTTACGAAAGATGGAAAGATGAAAACGCGCTTACTTTTCATATTAATACTGAACATTATAAATATTGTAGCCAGCAAACAGACCCGCTACTTGAAAAACAAGAGATTCATCGTTTACAAATATTAAACTCTTAACGAGAACTCCTTTTGCACCGTTCAATATGCTGAATGGTGCTTCTTTAATTGTGAGTTATCAAACTTTGGATACTGAACAACCTAGGGGTAATGGAAGATAAGCAAAGAGTTTAGGTCATTCTGAGATATTTGAGTGTTGCCCAATAGAAAATCCCAAAATGATAAACAAACACCGTTACGAACCTATCTCCGACCCATATTTTATAATGATGATGGTACGACCTATAATAAAATCTACTCAAGAATTGATTTAAAATAGTTATTGAGCTAACGTTGGCGTTTATCCAACAAGGTTTATGTTAAGATTATATTTCCAAAAAAAAAGGAGGAAGACAAATGAATTAAAAGAAATACCTCATTCGTTACATAAATCTTTTAGGTTAAGACGATTGTATTTGAGACATAATCAATTGACCACATTGCCTGAAGAGATTGAACAATTGAAGAATTTATTAAAAATTGATCTAAGAAGTAATCTTCTAACGGAATTACCAAAATCGTTGCTGGAAATTGAGGGGTTAGAACGTCTGGATCTTAGATGGAACCATCAATTAAACATACCAAAGTGGTTAGGTGCATTAGAAGAAAAAAGGTGTATTATTTATCTATAATTGTATTTAAGAAGTCTTAAAAAAATCAAACTAACTTTGTTATAAAAAATTGTTTTAAAATTTAAAGAGAAGCATTGTTTTGATCAATCTTTTTTCAAAACAATGGCTTTTGTTTTGCCGTGAAATAAAGGATTTAAAGTTATTTTCAAGCAAACTTTATTCTAAACCAACAATTATAGTGCTTTTCTAACAACATAATCAGAGTAAAAAGTCGATTCTATACTATAAGAATCGACTTTTCAATTGACTTACAATAACACCGATTAGCATCTAAAATTCTTTACAAACAAGTTATACAAAATTCATATGGATAATTAATCAATCTATTGAACAACTTTTTCTCGACTTAGTCTTGATTTTTCAAACTCTGGTTCTTGAGATCGGTATCCGAAAGCTGCCATAACGGATACACCAAATTTTCCACTATTTAATAGTTCCTAACTTCCAATAATTTCCGTTATTTCATCCTTGTTAAAACCTTCCACGGGAGAAGAATCTATTCCGATTAATACTGTGGCAGTTAGCATATTACCAAGTGCAATATACGTTTGTTTACTAGCCCAGTAAAATACTTTCATACAACTTAAGATCAAATTCTTGGAAGTTTTTATTAGCCTTTGTCATGGCCTCCAGGATAGATTCAGAAATCTTCTTGATATGCTCTTAAAGAAGCTTTATAGAATGCCAGAAGCGGCATTAAGTGTGGATGAAGGGGCAATATCCGTTCTTTTTTTCCTTTTCCATCAATTCGAATTGTTTCAGTCTCCAAATGAACTTGTTCCCATGTTAATGAAACAAGTTCAGAACGTCATAGATCTGTTGTTGCTAACAATTTATAGTCCAATAACTTTTAAAAACAATCTATTGATAATGATAATCATTTTCAATATAATAATGTACTATAAACAGTTAAAGGAGAAGGATAATGAATAAGTACATAAAAAACCCTGTATTGGTAATGTTGTTAATGAGTCTACTGCTAATAATGGCGGCTTGTAGTAGCAAATATGAGGATAAATCTCGAGAACAGAAAGGTACAAATGGTGACAAGGAATCCACAGCGACTGAAACAACACATATTGTAACAGATTCGGTAGGGCGTGAAGTAGAAGTGCCAATAGACCCGCAACGTGTAATTGTGGATTGGGATTTAGGTCACGTATTAGCTGTAGGTGTTGTACCAGTTGCTTCAACAACAAAGGTCATTGGTTATGGTGAATTTTTAAAAGATTACTATCAAGGACAGGACATTGTAGATTTAGGAAATGAAGATGCTGTATCTTTAGAAACAGCTACTAGTCTAAAACCAGATTTAATTATTACCTTTGCTGAAAAAAATGTAGAGCAATATGAAAAAATTGCACCAACGATTGTGTTCAGTACGGCTAGCTACGACAGTGTGGAAGCAGAAATTACAGCAATTGGCGAAATGTTAAATCACCAAGAGGATGCGAAGAAGTTTATAGCAGATTACACGGCGCGTGCAAAGGTAGCTGAAGAAAAAATCAAAGCCGAAATCCCAGAAGGCATAACATTCTCACTCTTTACGTTAACAGATAAAGAAATTGCGGTGATTCCAAGTGGTAACTCAGGTGGTAAAGCGATGTATGATTTATTAAACCTTTCACCACCAACATCTATTCAAAAGCTAATTGAAGATAGCAACGGAGATTGGCAGAAGCAACGTATTTCATGGGAAATTGTAGGTGACTATGTAGGTGATTATGCAGGTATTTTAGATTATGATCAAAAATATGAAACGACTTCTACATGGGATAATTTGGATGTTGTAAAAAATAACAAAGTAATTACATTCGATGGAAAATACTTCTTCTTAGCAGATCCAATCTCTGTTATCAATCAAGCAGAACACATGGCAGAACAAATTATTAAATTAGTACAAAAACAATAAAGTAAGACTTCAATCAGTAGGGTTTTCCCATGTTCCAAATAATAGGTTGATTTAATGAAGTCAAGATTACCATTAAAGAAACAAGTAGAATGCCCTGTTAAGGAAAGTACTAACCTTAATGGGGTGTTTTTGATTAGTGAATTTTTAACATTTTGATTCATTGTTAAGATTTCGTTCAAGCCGTCTATGATATATTTCATAAGTAGTTGATTAAAAAAACATAATTGTGTGGCACAGATTTTATTGAAAACAGTTCTAGAGACTGTATTAGAAAAAGTGTCTTTAAACTGGTCTATTATTATTGGTGCCATTATCCATATATGAAACTGAACGGAATTGTGGTAATCGATTTGACGAATGTTAATCCGAAGTAAGAGGAGGTGGAGACAGATTTATGTGGATACAACGATAAGGACAAACATACCCAAACCACGCTTTTCGGTGCATTTTTACTTCAACTTACGTGGCAGAATAATGAAAAATTAGTTAATATTAATAATAAATATTTTTGTAAAGAAAAGGGGAGAAATTTATGTTTTCTAATGAAGAAAGAGAGTCTATTTATAAAGTTATTTATAATAGGAGAGATATTCGAAGTTTTTTATCAACTCCTATCCCTGAAAACATTATACATAGAATATTAAATGCAGCTCATCATGCACCTTCAGTAGGATTTATGCAACCTTGGAACTTTATTTTGATTTCCGCTGACGAAATTAAAGAAAAATTGGCTTGGGCAGCAGAAAAAGAAAGCCGAGCATTAGCTGTTCATTATGATGGGGGGAAAAAAATGAAATTCCTTGATTTAAAAATTGAGGGTTTAAAAGAAGCTCCTATCACTATTTGTGTTACATGTGACCCTACAAGAGGAGGTTCCCATGTATTAGGACGAAATTCAATTCCTGAAACAGATATATTATCAACAGCCTGTGCTATTCAAAATATGTGGTTAGCAGCTTGTGCTGAAGGACTTGCGATGGGGTGGGTAAGTTTTTATAAAAAGAATGATATTAGAGACATTTTAGAAATACCACCACACATCGATCCCATTGCTCTTATATCAATCGGTTACACTGAAAATTACCCAGAAAAGCCCATTTTAGAGTTAGCTAATTGGGAAAAAAGACGTTCTTTAGAACATCTTATTTTCGAAAATAAATGGGGACAAAACTAAAGACTTATTAATCTATCAGGGTGAGTTAATTGAATAATGTTGAATTGCATAGGCAACTCTTTTTTCTTTATTGAACTAATGAAGTAGTTTAATTTAAGAAGGACTTATTAATAAACAGCCAGAATAGTATAAAGATGCTGTTAAAAAGGGAGGGATTTCAAACTCGCTACATTTACATATCTAGAAAATACCGTGGGGAAGTTATAATGGCAGTTACTTATTGGACAGAAAAAAAACTTACACTATGAGCTATTCAACCTAAAGATATCATAATATTTGAATCATTAGATGATGAGATTCTACGAAATATGGACTCACTTTATTTTCCTCGTTCAGCTGTAAAAATGAGAGAATGGGTAGAAGGACAACTGGAAGAGGACGATGAATTCCGTTTTATTGCAGTTGATAGAGACAATAATATTGTTGATATAATTGAAACATTTGATTGTGATCGAAAAAATGGAACCTTCGATTATTATTTAGCTGTATTTGAACCATACAGAGGTAATGGGTACGCTAAAGAAATGATCCTTATGGTTCGTTTCTTCTCTTTAGATTACTCCATCGATGCACTTGCATGAGAAGTTAGGTATCCTAAAAGAGGGACAACTAAGAGTATCATTTTCACCAAAGGATTCTATTATGATGGTATTTGCTATGGAATGACATGACAAGATCGAATCAGACTTTGGTGACTCTATGAAGAAAGCTTTCTAAACGACGTTTTGGAACTTGTTTAGAAATTATTTGACTGATATAGAAACAAAAAAGGAATAAAGTTACAATCTGTATGATTATATTAATATATGAGGTATTTATTATGAAATTATTACTTTACTTTTTTTACACTATCGCAGTTCTTGCTATTATCACTTTTACTTATGATTTAGTTATGTTAGGCACTTTCGATTGGTCTTCTCTTGCAATAACATTTTGTATGATTGGGGTTGCAACGGGATTAAAAAAGAACACTAAAAACATTCAATCTAAAGTCGGATAAAATAAACAATCGATACTTTAAAAGCAGAAGCACAACAGCAAGTAAAGCCTACATGCGAGTTCGATTGATACGTTTATTTAAGCTATACAATCATATACAAAATAACGTTCCCAAACAAAGGTTTTGGGACGAAATAAAACACTTAAAACGTTGTCATACCAATGTATTAAGTGTTTTTCTGTATTTCATTCATATACACCTTTTTATGCACTATCGTTTGAACTTAGATACAACAAAGCTTTGAATGCTGTTCAAAAGTCAGCGGATTCCTTAATGTTATAAATCAACCTTTTCTTTTAACATAACCTTCTTCTTTATTCAACTAACTGAGCAGAATAATTGAACAATGTTTGGAAACAATATCTCTAAAAAGAGGTCGGGAAACGAAAAAAAGGAGAGGTGTGATAAATGACAATTAGAATTTTATTATTAATACTAGTCGTTAGTTTTAATCTTTCAATAGATGCTTCTGCTGAAATTCTTCTTAAAGCTGCTTATATACGAAATCATCAGCTATGGATGAAGGAGGGAGATAAAGAAATACAGCTTACAACAGGTCAGTATGTATCCTCTCCAAAGTGGTCCAAAGATGGTCAGTTTATTGCCTATTTAGCAGGTGACGAGAATGGAGAAAAAACGTATCTGTATATTTATGATTTGAAGAAAAAGGAAAGCTATCAACCGTATCCATCAATTGAAACAAGTCAAATAAAATGGTCGCCAACATCAAATCAACTAGCTTACAATTCGAGAGGTATCCTAAATGTTACAAAATCAAAAAATGGACGACCACACGGCTTTGAAAATGTATCCCTAGGTGTTAGTGATTTTGAATGGTTCCCCGACGGAAAAGCGTTTATCGTTTCATCTCAATCTAATTTACTTCCTACTGGATGGGAACCAGTTCGTCTTTTTAAAGTACCCGTAGATGCCAATCTAGATACGAATAAAATCAAGCCTTTTTACACCATTCAAACAAATACAACCGACTTATTTGCAATTGATGCAGATTATTTTAAGTGGAGCCCTGATGGGAGCTGGGTTAGCTTTCTATTAGCACCAACTGCGTCTTGGTCTAATGATAGCAATACATTAGCTGTACTTTCATCAGTTGGAGATCAATTTCAAGTTATAGGGAAAATGCTTGGGTATGAAAAATGGATAAAGTGGGCTCCTACAAAAAATCAACTAGCCTTCATATCTGGTGAAGGCAGATTTTTTGTTGTAAACAAAAGTACAACAGTTACCGAGATTCCTACATTGAATAAACAAAAAGACTACACACCTAAAGGATATGTAGACCTAGATTTAGAATGGCTTTCTCCAGATGAAATAATTGTTGCTCGGGCGAAAGAAAACAAAGCGTGGAAAGTGGGACCAGTTCCAACTATGTTTACAGCGTTGTATGTAATTAATCTTGGATCAGGAGAACAAAAGCAGCTTACATTTCCAAAGAACAATAAAATAGATAATACACCTCAAGTAGTTGGTTCAACTATTACTTGGTATCGAACATCTGAAAAAGAAGACCAAGGAGATGTTTGGATTAAAGATAGTATGGATGCTCAAGAACATCGGTGGTTAAGAAATTTAGATTCTCCTCCAACCTTTTTCTATAAAAAGTAACTGAAACAACCGCAGATTTTATTTTTCATTATTTCAGTAAAGGGGGCGAACTACAATCCTTGATCTCGGTGAAAAAGGGGACACTTTAATGAAGAAAATAATCCTACTTACCTTCAAACTATCGGAGCAGGTTACTTGAAGAAGGATGGATAACACTTTTCTAATTCGGGAAGATAAGAAAAGAGGTGAATTTATCTTGAAAAAACTTTATGCACTGATTTTAATCATATCTTTATTTACTATTGTGCCATTTGAATCTTATGCACAGCCTAAAAACTGTCCTGTATTAAGTGATTTAGAGAAAACATCGCTTAAGGATAAAAAAAATGTAATAGAAGCGTTAAATACTTTAATACCAGAAACTTATGGAATTGGTATAGATGGCTTTCCTGATATGTATACTAAGTGGAATGTAGTAACTGCCAAACCTTTTCTCAATACAGTTGGTAATAAAGAAGAAGAAGCCTATTTTGGAATGGCAAAAACCTTTTGTGGCAAAGAAATTGCTGAAAAGTCTTGGCTTGTACGTTTAGATTTCCCAAAAGCACCAGGAGCTGATTTAGCCCAGGGGCAAATATTTTTAGCTAAAAGTAAGGAAAAAGGATGGTTTGTTTGGTTTCAATACCATTAACATGCTATTCCTTATTGAACTAACGTGTGCTTTACCACTGAAGCAATCGGACGGTTATAGTAAAATCAAAATATAAAGAGTGTCAAAATGACAAACAACAAAGACAGGATTTTAATGGAAATGCTGAAACAAATGAACGAAACAATGGTTAAAATGAACAATAGCATTATTGCAGTACAGGAAATACATCAGGAAACGAACCAACGTCTTGATGGTGTAGAAACTGAAATTAAAGAAGTAAAACAGGTTCTTGAAGAAGTTGATTCTACTATTTTTGCTCTAATCTATATGTATTTCTATTATTTCCCTTTAGCGAACTAAAAAAGGGACTCCCCAATTATTAATGGAAACTCCCGTTAAAAGCAGCACTAAGCTATTTCACCGAGTTCTTTTTGAGTAAATAGAAGATAATTTGTTTTTATATTCTAGAATAGCAATTAGCCCACTACGACTAATTCGTAGATGAAGACCAACAAAAGTTGGTCTTTTTTTGTAGAACCGGTCAATCAATATCTCTTTTATTTATAAAAATACTGGTTTGTGTAGTTTTATAAAAAAGTTTGATCATTTAAAACAAAGTTCGATAATTTATAATAAAGTTTGATTAAACATCCTGTGTTGATATGCAGGATGTTTTTGTTCAACAAACGGGCCAGATTGTTGAATAACAGTCTTTTAAGAAATGTTACCTCACGACGCTTGTGCAAAAATAATATTGTTATTTAATTTACAATAAAGTCATTTAAAAAATAATATAGTTGTTTAAAAATCCTTATTCCACGAACGGAGGAGGTTAGTGGAAGCAATAGTAATTAGGTTTGACTGGGAAAATTGTCGATGATATTAAAAAAGACACCGAAGTGTCTTATGTTTTTCAAATTAAGCATACCGATACATTTAAATTTAATTACTTAACATTATGTTTATCTTGGGAGCGAGGTATTTTATCGGTGAGTGTATACAAACCATGTAATGCTGGCTGTTAATAATGCTGACGAAATCAAAGCTGTAAGAACACTATATGTTCGCCAAATAAGTATCGTTGACCAATCGAAAGCACAGCACAGTATACCAAGGGCAATCGTAGCGATCAGGAAAATAACTGTTACGATTATTCTCCTTTTTGTCATTGGCTGCCGCTCATTCATTTTCCTTTTTCGTAATCCTAAGAGAAATAGCAGAACAGCCAATAGGCAAAGAATAATAGTGATAGACGACAAAATGATATCCAAAAGCTGTGTGCCGCTTATTTCATATGACTGAGTTAGATTGCCGTCTAATATATCTTTAACTTTTAGTACCAGGTTTATATTGGTATTTGCGCCGTTGCTCAGCAAGCAGACGGCTGTTCGTTCATTTAGCAGTATGGCTACTTCGGTTCTGAAATTTGGATTACCCCCAGTGTGTTCTATAATCGTTTGGTTGGCGTTTACCGACCAGCCTGCCGCATAATACATATCGTTGACAGCCGAGACAGATATATCACCCCTATGTGATTTTTCGATAACCGTGTGAAATATTTCGGGTATGTCCTGCACAATACCCATCTGTATGCCCATCCAACGCGCCATATCTTTTGTATTAGAAATGATGTAGCCTGCGGGTTTATTCCCAGCATAATCTGGAGCTTTAAATGGGGTTGTCATAAAAAAGGAAGAACGGTAGCCCTGTGCCAACTGTCCAGTGGCTTGAGCATCTTCTTTATAAACATACGTCTGGTGAAGACCTAACGGCTGAATTACCTGTTCCCTCATAAAGTCTTCATAGCTTTGTCGCGACACAATCTCAATAACCAAACCCAATACGTCATAATTAACGGTTCCATAGTTATACTGTTCACCGGGAGGGAACGCCAATTCAGCATCTACGAGCATTTCCACAGTATTTTGCAACATATCCGGTGTATTGCCTTGTGGAATATTTTGAGTATGCCTAATATTTGTTAGACCACTGGTATGGTGAAGAAAGTTATTTAGTGTAAGGCTTTGCGTATCAACAGGTTTCCCTTGATACTTTAACGTAAACCAAGGTAAATATTTTGGACAGGGTCAGTCATTGAGAGCAGCCCTTGTTCTTCCAACAGCATAATACCCATACCGGTAAAAGCTTTACTGACCGAGGCTAACTCATAGAGTGTATTTTCACTTGCAGACACCCCCTTTTCACGGTCTGCATACCCTGAAGAAAAGTAGAACACTTCATCATCAGCAAGTATTGAGATTGACATTCCCGGCACACCTGAAATACGAGAGGCATCATCTAGCAACGCTTGTATTGCCGCAGATTTCGAATCTGACAACGCATAACTTTGTGTTGCAAATCCTGAGAATAAAATAAATATCGTTAATACAAAAACAATAATCTTTTTCATAAACTCTCCTTTTCGAAAAATTATAAGAGAATAATATAAATAACCTACTTTTACAACTACTAAACTAAATTTTAATTTATCTTTCTATTCACCTATATTATATCAAGTAATTGTGAAGAGGTACACTTAACGAACAAATGCGTTAGTTCAATAAGAAAAACGATCTTCAACTATCGGGCGCAATCCCGGAACAAGGATAAGCGTCATTTTCATTTTAGCTGCAGGATAATCTAATACTATAACGAATATATAAAGCTTATCAAAGTTCTATTGAGGAGAGTCTCACTGAAGATGAATGAACAAAGCATAAAAAATAAAAAGGCTTGGGAATATCGAGCTTATGAATTTTGGAACAAAAGTAACGGTACTCCAAAGGATTTGGCTATGTATATATTAGAAAACCCTAGAGCATGTCTTAAAAAGCACCAACAATACTTTGAACATATTGAAGGAAAGAAGATTGCAAATATTTGCGGTTCAAATGGCAGAAAAGCAGTGCCATTAGCATTATTAGGTGCTGAAATAACTGTATTTGATATTTCAGTAGAAAATCAAAAATATGCCTTAGAATTAACAGAAGATGCAAATACCTCTATTAATTATATTGTCACGGATATTTATGATATTGACTTAAAAAAGTATGGAAGTCATTTTGACATGATTTATTTAGAAGGTGGCATATTACACTATTTTAATGATATTGATAAATTCATGTTTATTCTGCTTTCAATACTAAAAAATGGTGGGGAAATGATTCTAAATGATTTTCATCCCTTAAGAAGATGTATAGTTAAAGGTCCTAACGCTGAAATCCAATATCAAATCCAACAAGGTTATTTTGACAAAGAATTACAAAATGGAGACTTAGCGTATAAGCATTTCTTTGATGAGCATGAACAAGAGGACTTTCCTGATGTGTCTATAAGATTATATACACTTAGTGAGATAATAAATTCTGTAATCACATCTGGTTTCAAATTAATGAAATTTGATGAGCATCGTGGTTGATGAAAATATACCATGGGAATTTACTATTTTAGCTTTTAAATAGCTAAATCTGATTATTAATTAAATTTAAGAATAAGGTTTTTCTGTTAAGCTAAGTTTAAAAAATGCAGAGGTGATTAAATGGGTGCCTGGGGAAAAGGGATATTTAATGATGATACTACTTGTGATGTCAGAGATGATTTTATTGTTTATTTGGAAGAAGGAAAAACCGTTGAGGAAGCAACTCAAAATCTTAGAAGAATAATCGGATGAATATAGTATTGATGATGACCAGGAAATAATGTCTTTAGTATATATCGGTCTAGCAGCAATACAACTAGAGAGAAAATGTCTTCAAGAACAAGTATGTAACAATGCTATTTGTTTAATTGAACGTGGTGTAGATCTTGAACTTTGGGAAGAAGCAGATCAAAAAAGTTATGAAGAACGGAAAAGAGTATTGAATGGGTTTAAACAAAAGCTACTTAATTATATGTTATAAGGACTGTCAATAGACGGTCTTTTTTTATACCTTTAAATGTTGTTTAATTTTTGTTCAATGTAGTGTAGTCCTTTAACTTAAAATCTTATAATTAAATATAAAGAAAAAACCCTGCTTTCCATTTAAAAGTAGGGTTTTTTAGCGTTTTAATAGACTTAGGGATTGAACAAAATATCAGGCCATTTACTGGAATAAAAGTTTTAAATGAAACTGGATATTTATATATTTATGTTAACTTTCAGGTGAGATTATGAAATACTGCACTTTAACAAACTGGTGCTTTAACGCAACAACGAGAACGTCATTAGGGCCGTTTACTAAGGGAGGCAGATTAGTGCAAGATTAATTACTACTTTATTGTAACTTTCCATTGAAGACTTCGGGCCCCTCGTATTTAAGCAGTCGGTAAAAATGTTGACATTCTTGCTGAATATGAAGGGAAATTATCTTAGCGCGAACTGGTCATTTTATTGGGGCGTGTATTTCATCCGGAATTAACCGGAGATTCAAGAATTCTAGAATATTTTGTATCATATGGTATAGATTGCAAAATCTGTTTTCATATAGTATAGTATGGTTAAAATTTAAATATGTGAACACGATGATGGGAAGTAGTAGCAATCACGTTTTTTTCAGAGAGTCAGCGGGTGGTGGAAGCTGATAAAAGCACTTGTGAATCCGTCCTGGAGTTGCGCAGTCGAAGTGAGTAAAGTAGGCTGTCGCCGGTTGAAATGCCGTTATGAGATAAGTGGATTAGGCGAATGTCTAATCAATTAGGGTGGCAACGCGGGTAGCTCTCGTCCCTTTCATGGGATGAGGGCTTTTTTGTGTTCATTTATAAAACATCTACTCCCATCATTATCAATCTACTGGAGGTATGAACTATGTTAGATATTAAACGCGTCCGCGACAATTTCGCGGAAATTAAAGAAATGTTGTTAACACGCAATGAAGATTTAGGAAATTTAGACGACTTTGATGGCTTAGACGCGAACCGTCGTGAGTTAATCGCTAAAACAGAGGAACTTAAAGCTGAACGTAATAAAGTATCTGAGCAAATTTCTGTGATGAAGCGTAACAAAGAAAATGCAGATGCAGTAATTGCACGTATGCGTCAGGTAGGCGACGAAATTAAAGAGCTAGACATACAGTTAAATGATGTAGAAGATCGCTTCAAAGATATGATGATGCGCTTACCAAATGTTCCGCACGAATCTGTGCCTGTAGGGACAACAGAAGATGACAATGTTGAAGTATTAAAATGGGGCGAAGTACCAACTTTTGATTTTGAAATCAAAGCACACTGGGACATTGCTACAGATCTTCAAATTGTAGACTTTGAACGCGGCGCAAAAGTAACGGGTAGCCGATTCTTATTCTATCGTGGACTTGGCGCTCGCTTGGAACGTGCATTAATGAGCTTTATGATGGATTTACATGCAGAAGAGCATGGTTATGAAGAAATGCTACCACCTGTCATTGTTAATCGTGATAGCTTGACGGGTACTGGAAATCTTCCTAAATTTGAAGAAGATTTATTTAAATTAGAGGAAACAGATTATTTCATGATTCCAACAGCAGAGGTATCTGTAACAAACTTCTATCGTGATGAAATTTTACTGGCTGAGGCTTTACCACAAGGCTTTGCTTCCTATAGTGCGTGCTTCCGTTCAGAGGCAGGCTCTGCGGGTCGTGATACACGTGGTTTAATTCGTCAGCACCAATTCAACAAAGTGGAATTAGTACGCTTTGTAAAACCAGAGGAATCTTATGAACAGCTAGAGTTGTTAACAGTTCATGCTGAAAAAGTACTGCAATTACTAGGCTTACCGTATCGTAAACTAAAAATGTGTACTGCTGATTTAGGTTTTACTGCAGCGAAGAAATATGATTTAGAAGTTTGGATTCCTGCACAAAACATGTACCGTGAAATTTCTTCTTGCTCTAACTTTGAGGATTTCCAAGCACGACGGGCGAATATTCGCTTCCGTCGTGAGCCAAATGCAAAACCAGAATATGTTCATACATTAAACGGTTCAGGTCTTGCTATTGGACGTACAGTTGCTGCTATTTTAGAAAACTACCAACAAGCAGATGGAAGCGTAGTAATTCCAGAAGCTCTAAGGCCATACATGGGTGGTATAGAAATAATTGCACCAAAATAAAAAAACGGATAAAAGCTATTTTAGATATCCTTTAACAGTTAATTATATTGCTTTTTATCGATTTACAGATACTTTTAATAGTATTGGGTGGTGTAAACGCCGTGGAATTGAAAAAAATGCTTTATTATTTCTTAAAGGAAATTTAGCGAGACTAAAAAAGATGTTACTATAATCAAGAATGGGGAGTATTAGAAAAAATTTAGAAATGACATTTTGCAGCTCTTCCGCATTTTCCGCTATTCCGCAATCGGGCGCGATTGTGGAGCAACACAGGTAGAAAATAATCAAACTTTTTTATAAAACCTAACTTAAAACTGCTAAAGAAGAATCCCTTTCAAAAGGGATTCTTCTTATTTAACGTAAGATAAGGGTTTGCGAGGCATTTTTGCTCAAACTTTATTTCAAAGCAACACCTGTCTCTACACGCACCGTTTATTCTGGAGTGGGAGAAGTTAGTGTTTATATATCAATTGATTGTAAAGGGAAAGGTATTGCCTCAAAGCTCTTTAAAATACTAATTGAAGAGAGTGAAAATGCAGGGTTTTGGACACTCCAATCATCTATCTTTACCATTACCATCAATACATCAAGTATTCAATTACATAAAAAGATGGGCTTTAGATTTTTGGTACGAGAGAAAGAATTGTGTGACTTTAAGTATATCTTTGCCGAATTGGCACGATGTGTTAGAAGGATAGCATCTACATCTTCGAAAATGTGAAGTGAAACAGTCAATGGATTTCTGCGATAATTTCTAGTGAAAGGGACTGGTGAAAGTTTACCAGCTTCACTCAACATCGGATCAATCAGTAATCATTTTCCATTTATTGAGATAATTGATGTAGCATGTCGAATATGCTGTACTGAAATGGGCATAAAAGCATCTCCTCTAAACAATTTAGTAACTACAAAAATAAATTCGTATGTATCTTCCAAAAAAACATATTTGTTTTCTTTTCAAAAATATATGAACCTAGCGTTAAAACACAAGTGAAAAATTGCAAGCCATCCAGAACAGTTTTGAGGTTCAGTTCAACTTTGCTCAAAATGAGATTAATTTTTAGCAGTAAAATCAATTAAAGTATAGCTTTTTTGATCAAATTTTTTATTAAACTAACAAAAATACTTGCAACACCTATTATAGTACTGTACAGTACTAATTATGACAAAGGTAAAATTAATGAATCAAAAACGTGTGATTGAAGTAGCTGCAACATTATTTTTAGAAAAAGGGTTTGCTTATACAAGCATGGATGAATTAGTTCGTGTAAGCAAAGTTTCAAAGTCTAATGTGTATTATCACTTCTCTAATAAGGAAGAATTGTTGGAAGGGGTCGTTGATTATTGGATTGAAATGTATCAATCTGCAATTGATGGCTTACTATCTCAAAACCAATTATTAGTTGAAGATCGTATCCAACTGTTTTTAAAGCAAATATCACAAGGAGTTCAGACGAGAGAATATAAGGGGAGCTGTCCATTTATTACGCTTTATATTCAAAGCCCTACAAATGCCACAAAAGTAAAAGAAAAAATAGGTCTTTTTTTTGCAGGATTACAAACGAAAGTTTCTCTATTACTTAAACAAGGGGTAGAGAATGGTGAATTTAGAAAGACAATTAATATTGACGAGGTTGCATCTCTTTTTATTACAAATCTTGAAGGAGCGCTATTTATTTCAGAAACACTGAAGGATGCAACTGTTATCATGAAAACAGCAGATCATTTTTTTAACTTGCTTCGATAAAAGAAGCATTTTTTTTACACTAAATTAGTACTGAATAGTACTAAAAGGAGGATTTATATGAGAACAGTATTTTTAACTGGTGGAACAGGTTTTATTGGAAAGCAATTAGTGAAGGAATTAGCCAAAGAGCATGTTACAATTCTTTTATTAGTGAGATCGAAAAGTAAAGCAACACGCATTTATCAAGAAAAAGGCATCTTAAAAGAGGCAGTTATGCACTTTATTGAAGGTGATTTGACGAAAATAGACTTAGGTCTAAGTGCTGAAGATAAGGAGTTGGTATTGAAAACGGATGTGATTATTCACGCAGGAGGCCCCATGGATATTCAAGCGACTAGCAAAGAGGCAGCTTCTGTATTTTTGAATGGTGCCCAACATATTAGTGAATTCGCTAAAAATATTCACCAATTGAAGGGATTGCAACAATTTATTCATGTTGTAGGCTATATGAGTCCCTTTGATGATAAAAATAGCAAGATTGCGATAGATGTGTTTAAAGAAGGAAACAATTTTTTGAAAATAAAAAATCCCTATGAGAGAACAAAGTTTTTAGCAGATCTTTATATCCGTCAGCAGGCATCAACAGTAGGTTATCCGCTTTCAGTAATTAATCCACCAACTGTAGTTGGTAGTAGTAAAACAGGGAGTACGGAGCAAACAGGAAACTTAGGCTTGCTTGTGATGAGTATGCGAAAAGGGCTCTTGCCAGTGATCCCTGGAGGTAAGAAATATAGATTACCACTTATTGAAAACGATGAACTAGCAAAGTTTATTGTGCAGGTTTTCAGATTGGAGCAACCAACTATACAAACATATACACTTGTTGAAGATAAACAACATGATCAGAATATTTCAGAATTATTAGATGCTACGTCAGAAAGTATGAATATGACTGCACCTAAAATTTCTGTCCCATTGCCATTTATGAAAGCACTTATGAATAGTGGCGTAAGCAAAATAACCCAAATTCCTGCTGATGGGCTGAACTTTATTACAAAACGAACATTTTCAAATGGTTCCGTGAAAAAAATTATGGGAGAAGATTGGTTTAAGGAGACAAATGTAATGAAATTTTTCCCAGCCGTAATAGCTGATCTGGATTATCGCATGATGTATCCAAATGGCCAGCACAGTCATTTATTTAAACGAACATTATGTAATAATACGACCATTTATCAAACACAAGGAGAGGGTAAACCGTTTATTCTATTACATGGTTTATTAAGTGATGGAGAGGATTTATTTCCTTTAGGGAAAGAGCTTCATGAAAAAACGGGTCGACCTGTATGGATCATGGACCTTCCAGGTTTGGGACGTTCTCCTTTTAAACGAGAGAAAAATCTTTTAAATATCTATTTGAATGTATTAAAAAAGTTATTGGAGAAAGCTACTAACGGTGCCCATCTAATCGGCCATTCATTTGGTGCGTATATTCTTTTGGAAGCATTAGTACAAAAGTACATAGATAAGAAGTATACAATTACTTTACTTCAGCCACCTATTGCTAAAAAAAATGCTAAATCGATGAATGTTCCTCAATTTATGAACAAATGGACATTGAAATTGGCAACTACTAATTTGATAGAGCGTTATTTATTAAGTAATGGTATATTCGAAAGTACGGAGAGCATCCCTGAACATTATATCGAAAAAATAAGTAACAGTTTTACTTCTCCTAGAATTTTAAATACTACGGTTCAGCTAAACAGTTTACTATTGAAAAACGTTCAAGGTGATTTCAATGAAGTAACAAAGTATAATCTTCGCATTATTTGGGGGGATTATGACAGAGGCTATTCTGCTCCTTCGCATCTTGGTAAGGTTGATTTTGTTCCATATGGTCATCATTTTCCTCTTAACCATCCGAGTGAAACGGCTAATTTGGTAATAAAAAATAGTAGTACTAGCAGATGAGAGTGTGGGATAAATAAAAAAGTGTAATAAGATCGTTGTGTCTTTGAATTTGAAAAAAAGATTGTCTACATGAACGCTGGATATATTTACTTAAGAATCTAACAGCTAATCAATTACAGCGTACATATCAGTATCCTGAGGTAGTAAAATGAGAATTGAACAAAGTATTGCTCCTTACGCATGGCATGTAATCAATATACTTAAACTCCCATGAAAGAACGTAATAATCTTTCATAAAACAAACAGATTATTTTATGATGCATGTAGTCGAGCCATTAAATCCCTAGTGCTGATTATTTATACAGCCGACCAGTAAAAAGTAAAAAAGTTTTTTATAGAAAATGAATTTGCAAAAGAAGATGAGATCTTGCTTCTGTAAAAACTAATGTTTAGTATCCTTTTTGCAGGTAGAAGTGAAAATTGCTGATATATTACAGTCGAAAAAGTATACACCTAACCAGTTGTCGAAATTTATTTGACGACTGGTTATTTAGTATTGTTCTTCAGAATAAATTACAATGAACTTCCATGTTGTTTATTATAAGTAGTTAATCATACATATGCCACTAGTATAAAAATTAATCAAATTGATGCTGTAAGTTATAGGTAAACTCAAATGTAATCAAAATTATGCTGTTAATTAAATTTGATATTTAAATAAAGTAAGTTGAAAGAGTTGGTGTTACTGCGTTGAGAATTATATCAAAGATAATAATAAAGTTTTATAAAAATCATCTCTTCAGTTATCCTTTGAGATGATTTTTTTATTGGACATTTATGTTAAAACTGATGTTTATCTTGTGAAGAATTTCTTCCAATCCTTCCACCGTATGGTCCACTTTATCAAACAAACTTAACAATTGACCAAATGATTGCTATTCAACGCTATCATAAAATTGGCGTCAAGAATTTAAATAAATGGAGATTACCGGTGAAGGGAGAGTAATTGGGGATTTGTGGTATTATATAGTGAGCGAAGAAACAGAATAAAATTTTCCAACGAGCTTCGCAAACAATTGAAATTACCAATAGGGGGGGGCCTGCCGACAAAATTTAGAAGGATAAATCAGTTCCTACTTTTATAGAATAGGCTGATATGGTATTTACTTAGGTTATAGTAACAGCTAGGTTTTAATAGCTGAGAATTAAAAGGAGAGATTTCATTAATTATGTTTAAAAATTTTTTTGGAAAGTGCTTAGTAACTTTTTTTGTTTTACTTTTACTTATCCCTGTTTTTACAAATCAAAAGGCTACAGCTAATTCACTACCTCAAAATGAAATGCGTGCAGCCTGGATTGCAACAGTATCTAATATTGATATGAAGGCAGGTATGAGTAAAAACCAATATACTCAATGGGTTCAAAGTACCTTAGACAAATTAAAAGCTGATAACTTTAATACAGTTATTTTTCAAGTTAAGCCATTAAATGATGCACTGTACCCGTCTAAGCTTGCTCCATGGTCATCGTATATAACAGGCAAGACACAAGGGACCAATCCGGGTTTTGATCCATTGCAAATAATGCTGGACGAAGCACATAAGCGAGGATTAGAACTTCATGCTTGGGTAAACCCATATAGGGTCACTATGCCTTCGCAATCTTTGTCTAATCTTGCTGCCGATAATGTAGCCCGTAAAAATTCTAATTGGGTAGTGAAATACGGTAAACAATATTATTTAAATCCTGGTTTGCCGGAAGTTCAAAATTACTTATTATCAACCATAGAAGAATTAGTAAGCAACTATGATATCGACGCTGTACATATGGATGATTACTTCTATCCTTATAAAATAAAAGGAGAGACTTTTCAAGACCAACAAACTTTTAAAAAGTACGGTGGCTCATTCAAAAATATTGAAGACTGGCGCAGAAATAATGTTAATCAATTAGTAAAAAAGGTTTATGCCAACATTAAGGCAATTAAACCTCATGTTCAATATGGAATATCTCCGTTTGGAATTTGGCGAAACAAAGGGCAAGATTCTACTGGGAGTAACACGAATGGAATGAGTAACTACGATGATCTTTATGCTGATACAAGACAGTGGATTAAAGATGGAAGTATCGATTATATTGCGCCTCAAATCTATTGGTCCAGAAATCATAAAGCAGCAAATTACTCTGTTTTATTAGATTGGTGGGGAAGAGAAGTTCAAACGTACGCAAAAGTCCATCCTGTTAATCTATATATTGGCATGGCCAACCATAAAGTTGGAAATGATTCTGATACTGCATGGAATAATAAGACGGAACTTATCAGCCAAGTAATCGCCAACAGAGCAAATAAAAATGCTCAAGGACAAATGCATTTTTCTCTAAGAAGTATTAACAATAACGCTCTTGGACATGCTTCATATCTAAATCAGCAACTATACAATTATAAAGCTTTAACTCCTACAATTTATTGGAAAGGCTCTGCAATACCTTTATGTCCAACTGATGTTAAATTGAGTAAAGAGTCTTTCGGCATGAAGCTTACTATTACAGATGAAAATAGTATTCAACCAAGGAAATATGTAATATACCGATTTGATGGAACAAAAGAAGGATCATATGAAGACGTTAAAAATATAGTAGACGTGGTTTATAACACACAAGGTAATACTGTTTATGTAGATACTATTGCAAAAAATAGTAAAGTATACACATATGGTATAAAGTCTATATCTGCTACAGGTGTGGAAAGTAAAACTGCTTTCGTTCTAAAATACGGAAATCCTTACCAGTAGCAATAGAGCCAACACCTGAAGGGCCAGAGCAACCAGAAAAACCTGTAGATCCAAAGTCTATTGGTAGAAAATAATCGATCTTTTTTATAAAAACCAATCTTAAATTTGAGAGATAAGAATCCATTTTGATCAATCTTTTTTCAAAATGGATTCTTTTTATTTATCGTAAAATGCTGGCTTGTGAAAAATTTTTGATCAAACTTTATTTTAAAGCACCATTTTAATGAATTTTTATTAAAAGACTACACTTGATTTTATATGAGTGTCTGCAAGTTCTTGTCCATATACAATATACAACAGATATTATGGGTAGTTGACGTATCCAAGCCCTCCTACACGCCAAATAATTTTAGTTTACATAATATAAATTATAGGAAGTTAAATATCAATGAAAAGTATACTAATAACAGTGAGACGAAACAGCTAAAAAAGTTAATTTAATTAGTATTGTTGTTTTTTAAGTATAAAATATGGGAACATTCAAATCGAACATTCCCATTAGTATGAAATCTGCGTTTACTTGCCTAAGTTCTAAGCTCCTTGCATTTTACTTAGAAATACTATTTGCCCAATATGATATACATCGTGTAATGCTAAACTCTTCATTTCAAGCACTAATGATCTTTCTCCTGGTATCTGTCGATACAAATCTTCTTGTTCTGCTTTTGCTAGTATTTTTTCAAGTTCACGATGAACTTCATAATATTCTTGTTTTGTTTCATTCCAATTTTGAAGGGTCATAGTTGGTAATCGAAATGTAGATTCGTTATTATCTGCCTGTGGTTCATTCGCTGTATCACCAAAAAATCGCGTCAAAAGTCTCTTTTTATAGAAAAGTAAATGACAAACTATTTCCCAAATGGAATTCATTGCTCCTTCAGTTGGTTTCCAAATTGCCTGTTCAAAAGTAATTTCCTCCAGCACTTTTTCAAGTGCTGGAAACCAGTCTTCTTCATCTAAGCAACTTGCCCATTGTTGTAACAATAGTGTCTTTGCATCCATGGTTTGTTCCCTCCAATTTAATCCCTTTAATACATAATCCACTTTGTCAAAATCATATACGGCTAAATATTTGAAGTACTTATACCAACCAAACTTCCATACATTACCAATAATTCGCTTTTCTTATAATGCACTCGTACTTCTATGCCCTTTTATGCGCGAAATGATCATAGTCTGCGATTTCAGCTGCAGTTAACCTTCAATTGGAGAATAAAAGTTAAGACATTTATAAATCGTGACTTCTAATAAACCATATTCGCTAGTTTAAATATAAATACGTTCAAAAGAACATATGTTCTACACTTGAAAAAACAGCACTTAATTATTAATTATAGAAATAATTTTCTGTTGAGCATCTAGAGCTTCAGGAATTGGCATAACAACAAACACATGATTCATTTTCGGATAAACAAAGGTATTGAGTTCAATTCCCTGTTCTGATAGTTCTTCATCAAGTCTTATTGCATCTGGATATAAACATTCGTGCGTTCCAATAAAATGAGTTATCTTTCCAAGTCCTTTAAAGTCAAGGTTTATCGGACTAATCAATGGGTCTTTTAAATCTTTATCAGCTGCCCATAACTTAGTAATGACTACCATTCCTTCACTTGCTAACATCGGATCAATTTCTTCATATTCAACTATAAGAGGATTTTCAAAAGTCAAATCAACACTTGCTGATAGTAAAATAATGTCTTTCGGTTGAAGCAAATTGTTCATTTTTATAACATGGGCTAGGCCAAGTGCTATATTACCGCCTGCCGAATCTCCCATGATCGTTAATTGATTTGAATTTTCAACAGTTTCAAGCATTTCTTTATACAGGTTTAGGATTTTCGGATATGCATCCTTATAGTTAAAATGAGGCACTTTAGGATAAATCGGAACAATTATTTTCGCATTCAAAGATTGCGCCATTTTGTCCAAGAACAACCAATGGAAACTTAAAGGTTGCTCCGTCCAAGCACCACCGTGTAGATACAAAATAGCTTTTTGCTTCAAAGACTTTTCGTCATTTAATGTGAAAACCTGCATTCCCTCGAATACATGCTCCTTAACTTCACTTAAAAATGTAACATCCTCTCCAATAACATATGGTTTAGTGTTTTCAGTTCCTCTTTCCTTAACAAACTGTTCGGTGTTTGCAATACTAGAAAAACTCTCTTTATTACTTTCAGCAATTATCCATTTTTCGAATTGAATACTTTCTTGAGAACGTTCTCCGTTATAAATAGTTACACTCATCTTTTAGTTTTCTCCCCTTTAAATAATCATTTTTATCGTCCATTTTGTTTCAAAACACAGAATAATGATATGTAATAGCAGTAAATCTTAGAAGCTTTCAAACTGTTTTACATCTTTATTATACTTTATTATCCTTTTTTTCCTAAATATAAAAAGCCCAAAACTATTTCTCCACTTTTAAGACAAATAGTTTTGGACTTTTAAATTAAAACAATCGATTCATATACTTTCCTCTAGTTTGTTTAAAGGCTATTAGAATCCCTTTTAAGAGCGATTCAATAATTTCGAAGTAAAGTTTTTGCAACGTCTAGAAAACGCTCTATTTCGCTCTAGGACGTTGCAAACAACTAATTAAACTTAAATTGTTATACGTGTACCTGCTTTTCCATCTAATGCAGCTATCGCTTGATCTAATGAACAAATAATTGCCTCTTTACCTAATTTCGCAAATTCTATAGCTGCTTGCATTTTTGGTAACATACTTCCTGCTGGGAATTGTCCTTCTGCAACATATCGTTCAGCTTCTGCTACTGTAATGTGGCTTAATTTTTGCTCATTTTCTTTCCCAAAATTAATATAGACATTTGGTACATCAGTTAGCATCATGAAAACATCCGCATTCACTTGTTGTGCAAGCTTTAATCCTGAACGGTCTTTGTCAATGACTGCTTCAATACCGTGTAATTGACCACTATCTTCACGATATACAGGTATACCGCCGCCACCAGATGAAATAACGATCGTATCATCAATTAAACGTTTAATTTCGTCTATACCATGAATGACCTGTGGTTCTGGTGAAGGGACAACTCGTCTGTAACCCCTTCCTGCATCTTCCGCCATCGTAAAACCTTGTGCTTCTAGTCGTTTCGCTTCTTCCGCTGAGAAAAATACACCAATCGGTTTAGTCGGATTTTTAAACGCTTGATCTTCCTTGGCCACTTCGACCATTGTTAGCAATGTCACCACGTTTGTAGCAATGCCTCGTTCTTTCATATGGTTTTTTAAAGCTGTTTCCATCATATAACCAATGAACCCTTGTGATTCGGCATTACAAACATGAATTGGTAGTGGTTCGACTACATTTTTAGCAGCTTCGTTCTGAGCAATAATATTTCCTACTTGCGGACCATTGCCGTGTGTGATGACGATTTTATGCCCCGCTTCTCGAATTTCCACCATATGGCCTGTTGCCGACACTACGTTTTTGAATTGATTATCATAAGTTGCTGCTTGTTTTGGCTGTAAAATGGCATTACCGCCCAAAGCAATAACTACACTCTTTCCCATTTCTTTCACTCCTTAATTAACGACATGTAAATGCCATAAAGCGTATCCATACCAGATGAAGAGCCTACTTCTATAAGACTTTCCATACTTTCTAAAGATGGATCATGTTGTAATGTTGTAATCTTCGAACTAAATACGCCATCTAGAGCACATGTTAAAAAGCGCTTACTGACAACGGTCGTTAAAGGTTCCTTGATTAACGCTTTTAAAGTATCAAGATGTTTATGTTCGATAAAATTATTTAGAAAATGACCGTACAATATGCCGACCAGTATATCGTCACCAGTTGGTGTCAAACCTTGTCCACGTCCAATAAAATAACGGAATGTCTTCTCAACATTTTGAGTTGGATCATGTAATCTATTGATCAAGGCCAACACACGTGCTCGTTCAAAATCTGTTGAGTCATATGATGTAAATGAAATGCATTGTAAATTTTCTTTTATTTTATTTAGATTTGCATGTTCAAAATCCATATTTAACGGTAGTATTTTTACATTAAACACCATTTCGAAACGGTTATGAAAAAGACGATTATTTCGAAATATTAATGTATCGCCTACCTTAATATTGCTCTTTAACCTTTTTTTCGTTTGAGGATCAAGCAAAATTCCAAACGGAAATGTCCCATTTTCATTGGTACCAACAAATATCAATTCACCATTTCGATCAACAATATTTAAACCTTTTTCAAAAATACTATGCACGGTAAAAGTTTTTCCTTCATTTAATAATTGAAGTGCGATTGAACCAATCGCACTTGCTTGTAAAATCATCCTTTAAAACCTAGCTTTTCAGCATATGCCGTGATTGCCTTCTCAAAACATTCGATTGGCGGATGGACTGTACCAGCACCAATTTGTCCATAACCCGCAATTTTGTGGGCAATACCAGTGTTGATGACTGGTGTGACCCCTGTTTCAACAACTTTCCGTGCATCGATACCTAAACATGCGCCTTTGAAATTCCAAGTTGGAATAACAAAGTTAGGGTTTTCGCTAATACAGATTTCAGTCATTTGATTACTTGTTTCAAGCGCATCATTAAATCCACCAGTACCAACAAAGCGTGTTACTGCAGGGGCTGCAATCATCGCCATACCTCCGACACCGATTGTTTCTGTAATCGCTGAATCACCGATATCAGTGTTTGCATCTTCTGCTGAGTAACCTGTGAAATATAACCCTTGTGGCGTATTAACAGGACCAGTAAACCATTCGTCTCCCATACCTGCAATACGGATACCAAAGTTTTCACCGTTTCGGCACATGGCGGTAACAACTGTACCGTGTTCGATTGTACGTGCTGCATCCATCATCGCTTTGCCAGTCGCCATTGCAATATTTAAGAAAAATTGGTCTGTGTCAGCTAAAAATTGGATTACTTCTGTACGTTGTTCTTTTTCAACGTCTTCTAATGATACAATTACTGGAGATAGTTCTTTTAAAAATGCAAGTGAAGCTGCAATATTACGCTGGTGGAACTCATCACCCATTGCAATAGCTTTAGCAATCAATACGTTTACGTTCAAGCCTCCATCAAATGTTTTTAAGGCTGTACTTAATACTGGACCTAATACATCTTTCATCCAGTGTAAACGATTGATAACTTGCTCATTATAAGAGCCGAAGCGTAATACTGCACCAATCCCTTCGTTCATTTGACAGTATGCTTCGTTACCACTCTCTTTGTTAATAACGACAAGGACTGGCATGTTAGGTGAAGTGATACCGCCCATTGGTCCAACTGCATTCACATGGTGACAAGGAATGAACGTAATTTTATCGTTTTCAAGTAAATCACGTGCACCCTCCTCATCTTTTGCCCACCCTTCAAAAATGATTGCGCCAACACAGGAACCTTGCATAGGATCTGTCATGTTTTCATATTTAATTGGAGGTCCAGCATGTAATAACACATACTCTTCTAATTCAGGAATGACAGACTTTGCAGGTACAACATCTGTTAAAAATGGTGCTGCTGCTATAATCTTCTGGATAACGGCTTCGTTCGCTTCATTTATTGTTTTGTAACCCATTAGATTGTACCTCCTTCATAATAGTTTAAGAATTGAAGTACTTTCATTAACTTCTCATCGCCACCAGCAATTGGACGCCAGTTAAATTGAACACATTCCGAGCCACTGTTTTGAACAACTTCCGTAAAGCTTTTTAGCCCAATATTGATCACACTTGGTTTCATATTGATTAAAGACATCACTTTATCATCTACTGTTAAATTTTCTTTTGTATAGTCAAATTTTTGTACATCTACAATAGGTTGTTCCACTTTACCGCCTACAAGTTGGATAGCTGTGCGAACCATTTGGTCGTTTGTCTTACAAATAATTGCACCACTCTCTTTTAAGATCTCCATTTGTTTCTCATAACCTTGGATGTCCTGTGCTGTACCTACAACTGTTGCAAGCACTGCAAGTTGACGACCATCTTGACGTGCGCTGTCTAAAATATGTTTGATTGCTGGCGCTAGTTCACTGGCCATATCTTCATGACCACCGTTACCGATTACGTTATCAATCATAATGACCGCTGTTTCAGGATCGTTTACGGATTTTTCAAGCATTTCAATACGTATTTCAGGATCAATCATCGGGTGTGGTTTGCCTTTTGTATAAACATCATCACCTAAATCGATAATTTCATGATTTTTTGTTTTTAAAACAAAATTATCGTACTGTTCTTCCGTTATTGTATCTTTGAAAGCATCTCTCACTAGCATCGCTGCTTCAGATGCTAACGTACCGCCTGAATAATAACCTTTTATACCAACTTGTGATTTTTGTAATAAAACATTTACACGTTCAGCTGTTGTTGGTTCAAAATTCGGTTTATCCCCATTTGATAATTGGACAGCTACAACTGCTGCTTCTTCGAGTGTATAAGCATGATAGATGTTCTCTTCTTGATAGGTAGGTTTGGCACCTAAAAATAGCGTAACAACTGGTTTATTAATATTTCTTAATAAGTTTAATACTTTGCGTTGTACTTCCTCTGCAGGTGGTTTGGAGATCACTGTAATTACTTTTACTTTCGGATCTTGATTTAACGCTTTGATGCTATCTAACATAGTGATGGCACCAACTTCCGTCGATAAATCACGTCCACCAGTACCAAGAGCGTTTGTAACACCTTTACCATAACGGTCAATAATTGTTGTGACTTCTTGGATTCCTGTACCTGATGCCCCAACAATACCGATATCACCTTCGTTGACGTTATTTGTAAAGGCAAGAGGTACGCCGTTAATAAGTGCAGTACCACAGTCTGGACCCATCACTAATAACCCTTTTTCATGCGCTTTTTGTTTCAATTTCACTTCGTCTTCTTTCGAAACATTGTCACTGAACATGAATACGTGTAAACCTTCGTTTAAAGCGTTTTCCGCTTCCATTGCTGCATATTGACCAGGAATAGAAATTAACGCTAAGTTCGGATTGTTAGCAAGCTCCAATGCACGTTTCCAGTTATGTGCTTCTTGGTCTTTAGATGCGTCTTGTGAATCAGACTCACCTTTTAAAGCTATCTCTACTTCTTCTTTCACTTCGTCTACTTTTTCTTCTTGATCTGTATCTACAACGATGACGATATCATTTGGCTTTGCTTTTTCTAATTCGTCCGTGCCTAAGCCTGAAGATTTGAAAATATCTTTGTTCGCTGGTGTTCCCATCATGATTGATACTTTGTTTACACCGTCAATTGCAGATAGTTTGTTTGATAAAAGCATTAACACGATGGAGTCTTTATAAGTGTTTTCTTTTATAATTGTGTATAACATGATGATCCTCCAATTTATTATTCTGCAAATCTATTTTTTCCGTGGTAACGATCGTAGTGAATATCATCTGACACAAGATAGTTGTATATGTCGTCTACGATTTCAATACCTTCTTCATCATATTCCTTACTTCTTAATATACCGCGTTCACCTGGGTAATAAATTTCTCCATACCCCTCTGCCGCTGGTTGCGTTTTTAATTCATTGAGCATTGTAGTAATTTGTAGTTTGAAAGCATCTAAATCTGTAAAATATGCAGGGTTAATCACGATATGAAGTTGACCTAAATCGCGCCCTTTTGTTAAGTCCTGATACATGGAAGACACATGTATACCATGTGGAACTCCCAGAAGGCTACCGGATAAAATATCCACCATCATCATCAATCCATATCCTTTTGGACCTGCAATCGGTAAAAGTGCATGAACATCTCTTGCATTCGTTGTTGGTGCACCAGTTGCATCTACTGCCCATGTATTTGGAATAGATTCATTTTTACTTCTTGCGTCTAAAATTTTGCCCCATGCTTGGACAGTTGTCGCCATATCAAATGTGATGATACGGTCATCAGCGGATGGTGCACTAAAAGCAATTGGGTTTGTCCCAAAGTAAGGCTCAGTTCCTCCAAATGGCACGACCATAGGATCTGATTGACACATACTTATGGCAACCATATCTTGCTCTGCCGCCATTTCAACAAAGTAACCTAATGCACCACTATGAGAAATGTGTTTCATACCAACAACGGCAATACCTGATTTTTTTGCCATTTCAATTGCTTTTTCCATCGCTTGTTTGGCAACTTGGTGACCTGGACCATTATCTCCATTAAAGACCGCAGATGCTGGACCTGTTTGCTCAAATGTATAATTTGGATTTGCTGTAATCCCGCCTTTTGCGATTCGTTCAGAATAGTATTCAACACGTACGGCACCATGAGAATGAATACCTCTATGATCAGCGTATGTTAATACGTCTGCAACATCATTTGCCGCCCCTTCATTTAATCCCGCTTTTATAAACTTTTGTTTCATTAAATTAAATAGTTCTTCCTTCGATACACGCATATTGTCAGCCCCTTCTCTTACATCACAATAATATTTTGTCAGATTCTACATAAGTGAATTTCTTTTGTAACTGAGATACCTAATGAATCTTTCGATAGCTTCAAAGATTCATTAGGCCTCCTCTTTATAGGTCAATGTCTCGGTTTGCATCTTTAGAATAAATGTATGAGAATGGTTCATCTAAACCAATTGCATAGGTTGCTTGCGGTACATAAGCGCCCATAAAGATATAATCCCCTTTATCAACCGGCATCCATTCGTTGTCTAAGTTGTACATGCCTCGCCCACTTAAAACGTACGCGCCGTGTTCTTGGACATGTGTTTCAATGTAACCATGTGAAGCACCTGGTTTAAATGAAAGAATATGAATGTTCATGTCATATCCAATTTCTTTTGGTAATAAGTCTTGGATTAATACTTCTTTCATACCTTCATATGCCTCTTGTTCGATGTCGTTCACATTACCTGTAACGACTTCTGGTGTATACCCTTTAAGAGGTTGTCCTTTAAGAGGTTGATAACGTTTTTTGTATAAGAATAAGCGGCTATCTTCACCGTTATTATTATTTTCAAAAGTCAACTGTAAGTGTGGTGGTACATATAAGTACCCACCTTCTGTTAATTCGTATCTTTTACCATCTGCAAAGGCATTAATTTTGCCATAAACAACGTATACAAATGATTGAATACCATCACCAGCGAACCCAGTTTTGTTTCCGCCTTGGTTTTTTACTGTTACTAAGTAATCTACAAATCTTGCACCTAAACGTGGGGATCCTAAGATTGTTACGTCACAATCTTTGAAGCCAGGTACAACATTATTAACTAGGCCGTCTGGTGTGATTACCGCGAAATTGTCTTTTTTAATGACAGAACGTGTTTCTAATAAACCTTCTCTGTATCCTTGAACTTGATTTAAATAACCCATAAATATTCGGCTCCTTTTTTATTATTTTTATTCTTTATACGCTAGTTCATAAAGTACATCTGCTAATACTTCAATACCTTTAACAAGGTCTTCTATCTTCGTCTCTTCAGTAATATTGTGACTAATTCCACCAATAGAAGGTACAAACAACATCGCCGTTGGAACATATTGCGCGAAGATTTGTGAGTCATGTCCTGCACCAGAAGGCATCACTTTATATTGATCACCTACATTATTCTTTGCTGCTAGTTCAATGATTTGAACGATATCTTTGTCCATCAATGTTGGTGCCTCATCCATCCATAAATTAATGTCGTAAGTCATGCTATTGGCTTCGGCGACTAATTTAATTTTGTCTTCGATTTCTGCTGCAAAATCATTTAGTATTTGCTGATCAATATGACGACAATCTATTGAGAACGTAATTTCACCTGGAACTACATTTACTGTGTTTGGTACAAGTGTGACATGACCGAACGTTAATACCAGTGGTTCCCCAATTTCTCTAGCACGTTTTGTTAAGTCCGAGACAATTTCACTATAGGCAACAACTGTATCGCGACGTAATGACATTGGCGTAGTGCCAGCGTGGTTTGCTTCACCTTTTAAGTTAATCGTGAAGCGTTTTTGACCGACGATGCCATTAACAACACCGATTGTTTTGTTTTCTGTCTCTAACACTTTACCTTGTTCAATATGAATTTCAACAAATGCTTTGATGTCATTACGAACGTCAGTAGTTTTTCGATAATCAAAGCCTGATTGACGCATCGCATCTGCGAACTTAATACCCCCAGCATCTTCAATTGTGTCAACATCCGATTTTTTAGCTAGGTTAAAGAAATTTTTGCTACCCCAAAATGTGTAAGGGAAACGACTACCTTCTTCTTCTGCAAGTGATAATACTTCTAGAGATCGTAGCGGTTGACCATATTTTTCTTTTAAATATTTCACAGCAACAAGTGCAGATAAGATACCGAATTGACCATCAAGATGCCCACCTTCAACAACTGTGTCGATATGTGATCCTGTCAAAATTGTTTCGTTTGGATATTTACTTCCAACAAGACGTCCGGATAAGTTCCCGATGTCGTCAAAACTTGCTTCTAATCCTTCTTCTTTGAATGTTTTTTCCAGCTCACGAACTGCCTCATTCCATTCTTGAGAATATAAAAGGCGTGTAATTCCACCTTGTTCTAAGCCACCAAAACCTGTGAATTTCTTATCTAATAACTCAAACGTCAATTGAATATCCATACCTCTTTCACTCCTTCCTTCTACACTTTTATTATAGGTCCTTCCCCATAACCATTCATTGACACAACGAACAATAATGGAGGGTCATTTTATGCACTTTAGACAAAAAAATTGGTAAGGAGCAAGTAGCCGTGAGGTAAAAAGAATGCTGTTCGCTATCGATTATGTAAAGGAACTAAAAAAGCGTTTGAGTGGAGCAAATAATTGAGTTTATCTTTACGAAAAAAACAAAAACCACATAGTAAATCTATGTTATAACTTAGATTTACTATGTGGTATATTATTTACGTCATTAGAGGATAAACGATAACCCTAGTGTCATGATACATACGAGAAGGAGCAAGCCTAAACTGTATCGTATTGTATATTGAAAGATTTTTGACTCATTCCCAGTTTGATTAACAGCTGCCGTAGCAATCGCGATGGATTGTGGTGAAATCAATTTCGCTACGCTTCCTCCAGCCGTATTAGCTGCCATTAGCAATGATGGTGAGATGCTGATCTGCGTTCCGGTAACTACCTGCAAGCTGCCAAATAATGCGTTATTATTCACAACAGATCCCGTGAGAAAGACACCGATCCATCCTAATACTGGACTAACAAATGGGAAAAATTCACCCGTTTTGGCAAGCGCCAGTCCTAGTGAAGTGCTAAGCCCAGAAAAGTCCGAAAGATTTGCAAAAGCCATTACAAGTACAATCGTAAAAATTGGTAACGATAGTTCTTTAATAGTGTTACCTAACAAATGAACGGATTGTTTGATGTTTAACGCAGGAAACAGGACACTTGTTAAAATGATGGCCAATAAAATCGCCGTTCCCGTAGCCGAAACAAAGTTAATATTTAAAATAGCTGGTATAGAGTTTGCTTCTGTTACGATCGGTGGTGTACGCATGATTTGATCATGTAATCCTGGAATTTTCAAAGCGACAGTCGTAAAATCAAGTGCACCACCATCTACAAATAATTGTTTAAATGCAGGCAAGCTCCAAACGGCTATAACACCTGTGAGTATATAAAATGGTGACCACGCTACCAAAATCTCTTTCATCGTATAGTTTTTTAATTTCCCTATTAGTTCTACTCCCGGTTCATGGTAAATCGTTTTCGGTTGCCATTTCCTTAAGAATAATGCTAAAGCAACCATACTAACTAAAGAAGGAATAATATTCGCAAGCTCCGGACCGATCATAGTAATTGTCAGTAAATGAAGCACTGAATAGACACTACTAACGACTAAAATAGCTGGGAATATTTCTTTTATTCCTTTGATACCATCTAAAATAAAGATGAGGAGAAAAGGTACTACAAATGAAATTAAAGGTAATAGATAGGCTGTCATTCTTGACAGTTCTAATGTTTCCAACCCACCTACTTCAGCACCAGTAATGACTGGAATTCCAACTGTACCAAATGCACCCGTAGAGGCATTGGCGATTAGACAAAGTCCGGCAGCTTTAATCGGATGAAAACCAAGCGTCACAAGTAAGGCTGCACAAATAGCAATTGGCACACCTAATCCGGCCGCTCCTTCCAAGAAAGCATTAAAACAGAAACCAATGAGCAATAATTGAAGTCTTTGATCCTCGGTAATATTCGCTATACTACCACGTACGATCTCAAATTTTCCGGCTTGCACAGAAATTTTGTACAACCAAACAGCCATAATGACGATATAACCGATAGGCCACAGCGCTTTGCCTGTTCCAAGAAGAATGGCCGCGAAAGCTTTAGTAATCGGCATATCGAAAATTCCGATTGAAATGATCATAGTAACCCCTAAAGTTAAGGCTGCTGCATAAATCCCTTTTAATTTAAAGATTGTTAAACTAAGTAGAAATAGGAGTATAGGAAAAAAGGCTATGATGCCACTCGCTATTTCGTTTCCAAGTGGATTGTATTGTTGATCCCACATCGTTGTCACTTCTTTCTAACGTAGTTATTTCTAACATGGTTTAGTTGAGTAAAGGTAAATTTCTTTGTTCGAGCTACTTTAGCATGCTATCCTTGTTGTAACCCACTTTTCAAAAACAAAAGCATCACGTAGAATATTTTGACCTAGTTCAAGCATATGATTCTCCTTTACTATTTCGAAATAAAGGATTATACGTATAATAACCTTCAAAAATAGTATACAATCAGAGTGATAGCTTATCCTTGTAGCATCTTACATATTTAAATAATATTTTGGCTTTTTCTAACAAAGATAGAGGAGATGATTCTTGTGACAACATTAAAAGAAATTATGTCTGTCCAACAATTTTCTGATTTAATATTGTTAAATGATGAGGGCGATTTAGAAAGAGAAGTAGAAATGGTCGATATTACAGAAACGCCTGATATTAAAAATTTCACAGCACCACACTCATTTATCGTCACTACGGGTATGTGTTATCAACACGACCAATCCGGATTAATAGATCTCATACGAGAATTAAATGATATACAAGTTGCCGGCATAGGCGTTAAGTTATCGCGCTTTTTAGAAAAGATCGACGAGGACGTTTTAGAATATGCAAATGAGTTAAAATTCCCCATTATCAGAATCCCTGATAGTTGGAATCTTGGATCCATTACGCACCATATATCATCCTATATATTGGATGAAGAAACTGAAAAGTTATATTTTGCATTAGATATCCAACAAGAATTAAATACAATGCTTATGAGGGGTTTGAGCTTGGAAATGATGATTGAACGTATGAGCAGACTCCTTAGAGTCCCGGTGATGCTCTTAAATCCTTTCCATCAAATTAAATCGATGAGTCATCACTTTCACGAGCACTCAGAGCAAGTTCAAAAAAATCTTAGTTACTTCAAAAGATGTGTTAATTCCAATCAAATTTCTCCTAGTAATAAAGCATCTTTCCAAGAAGAACATATTATTTTCGAAGTTCCAGCATTTAAATATTTTCCATATTATTTGATGGTCTCAAATGTCAATACGCTTACGTATCCATTTAGTTTGCTTGCCATAGAACAAGCTGTCAATACACTCAGTCTCGCCATCTATAAAAATAGTAAAATCAAAGAAGCGGAACAACAAGATGTAAACCGATTTTTCGAAACGTTAATGTCTGAACATCCTGATAATCTCATTTCAGTCAAGCAGCACCCTGAGTTTTTAAAAAAGCATCTTATCCAACCATCTAATTTCTATCAAGTGATCGTTTGTGCAATTGATCAAGAAAGAGATGTGGAAAATAATATTTATTTGAATGAACGCTATCAGATGACCTATGAATGGCTCACGCATAAGTTGACGGACATAGATCCTTCCATCAGTGTCTATATGTCTCCAGGAAATCATCGGTTTACGATACTATTACAAACGAAACATCAACACTATTTAGATTACTGCAAATATATCCAAAAAGAATATCAAAAACTTTTTAATAGCACACTTTCATTTGGTATTGGAAATGAAGTCACCGAATTCTCACAGTTACCACTCTCTTATTTCGAAGCGAATGAAGCTTTTGATCATAAGTCTGAAAGTGGGAAATTAGAATTTATAGAACTCTATAAATCTAAAAGTGTAGAAGAATTATTACAACTCATTCCAGCCAATAAATTAAAGCCGTTTATCACGTATACGCTAGGTTCATTAGCCTATCCGAAGACGACGAAGGAAAAAGAGCTAAAACATACATTGAAAATTTATTTGGCGAACCATTGTGATCTTACAAAAACTTCAGAAGATATATTTATCCATCGGAATACGGTCAAATATCGGATTAAAAAATGTGAAGAGATATTAGGTCATTCTATCGCATCGCCTGACATTTCACTGGATTTACGATTAGCGTTATTTGCATCAGAGAAAATAACGTTTTAAATTAAATAACCCGCTAAAAAGCTATTGTAAATGCTTTTTGGCGGGTTATTTAATGGAAAAAGAATACGCTTACTTCCCCACCACATTTTAATAATAAATTTAATCACAAAGCTACCCATCGACGGGGGATAAAGATCACTCCATTGATGGGTAGCTTTGTTTTATTCATTAATTAGGGGTGGGGTTGTTTTATTCTCTCGCAACATCACGACAAAGAAAAATAGAATCGCTGCTACTGCAAGAAGTATTGCTGCAATATAGAATGCTAGTACTTTCGAGCCAGTGATATCACCAATGTAACCTGTAAGAGTTGGCGCAACAACGGATGAACTCATTCCAAAGAAGTTAAAGAAACCTAGTGCTTTAGCAACTTTATCAGAAGAAACTGAATCAGTTACATATGTGATTAACACTGGATCAATAGCAAGTTTACCTAATAAGCCATAAAGGATGAGTGCAGCATATAGCACAGCAGGGTTAGGTGCAAATACGGTTAAACTTATAGTTACGGCTGCACCGATTAACAACAGGAAAATTAATTTCAGACGCATATGTGCATTTTTGTCAATATACTTAGAAAAGATCAATGCGCCAGGTACTGCTGTTACTGCAACTAAAGCAGCAACATATCCTACTGAGCCTTGTTCGAATCCTTTTTCTGCGACAAGGAATGATGGTAACCATGTCACAATCATGTAATAACCATAACATGTTGCAAAATAGACAAAATAAATAACTAATTTTTTAGGCGAGAATAAATCTATGGCTTGAGATCCTGTGTCTTCATTTGTAGTTTTCTTATCTTCAGCCGTTTCATTTATAGCTATTTTTTTGTCTTGTTTAACAAATAACATAAACACAAATGTTACAGCTACTATTAAGACAGCTGTAATATACAGCATGTAATTCCATTTGATTTCAAGACCACCTACTAAAACAGATGAGCCTACTAGACCAATGACCATACCTAATGCAGCACCACTGTTGATGATCGCATTTGAAAAGCTTTTCTTATCTTTAGGCATATGTTTAGCAGATAACGAGAATGCTGCCCCATAGTATGAACCAGTCGAAAGACCTGCCAATAAAGCACCTATATATACTTGAGTGATTGTCGAGCTTGTCCCAATGACGAATGCTGCTAGCGCAAAAATAGCAAACGCAGGTATCAATACTCGTTTTTGACCAAATTTATCAACGAGTATTCCTGATGGAATTTGCATACCTGTATAAGCAAAGAAATAAATAGAAGCAACAAGTCCTACTTGTGTATCGCTAATATTCCCAAGTGATTCTTGAATTTGTGGATATATTGGCGTAAGTATTGTACGATAAATCCAAATAACTACCCAACCTAAACATAGTGCAAAGATGATTTTTTTGTAATAATTCGGGTCATGTTTAACTGTTTGTTCCATGGTTGACACTCCCATTTTTTTGTATTTACTGTTGTTATTACTTAACTTGATTGTAGGTTACGACTAGGTAAATAACATTGTTCAATTTGAACAAAAATAAAAATAACTTTAAACACTATAGACAAAAGAACATTCTTGAAATAAGTAAAGTTTCGTCTAAACCTATAAACCCTCGCTTTATGTTACTGTTGAATCTTTGAGAAACTGTCTAAAAAGCGAAAAAAAAGCGGATTGAGAAAAATCTTTCATTTCCTCAAACCGCTTCTCTAGGTATTATAATTGGACATATAATGAAAAGGCTGACAAAAAACAGTCAGATTTTGATTTTGACTATTTGGACAACCTCGTTCTATGATCCACTTATTCCTGTGAAATAAGTTTAACCTCACTTTTTTTACAATGAAAACTAGTTAACCAACAGACGTGAAAGTTAACTCAATACTATTAATGCGGAATAAAACCAATTGGTGTTGGACCCGCAATTCCTAACATAACAAAATCTTTATCAGAATTATTAGTCATACCATGCTTTTCACCCGCACGAGCAACAACAACATCACCAGCTTTAATTTGCACCATTTCACCACATTCTGGATAAAAATCGGCTGTCCCTTCAATAACAATCCAAATATCATCAGCTTTCTCGTGTGAGTGAAGTGGCAAAGTTTGCCCTGGACGCATACACCATACAGCTCCAACAGTATTAGGTGTTTCATAGAAAATATGTTTTGTCGCTTCTTCTTCTCTAAACTCTTGAATATCTGGCCAATGGAAAATACGATTTTTTAAATCTTCTCTTACTAATTGTTTTAATGTCATTGTATTTTCTCCTTGTTTCGAATTTCAAATTTACCCACGTTATTTAGCTTTTATCAGATAACGATTATCTTCGAATAATATTTTGAGGTTTCCCCTCTAAGAATGCCATTGTGTTATTAAATGCAATTTTAGCCCGCAATTCCATCGCTTCATTAGTAAGGAAACCTACGTGTGGTGTTAAAATTACATTTTGGGCGTGTAATAGTTTATAGTCTCCAGGAATAGGTGGTTCCATATCAAAAACGTCGATACCAGCTCCAGCAATTCTCCCTTCATTTAATGCATCTGCCAATGCATCATTATCAACAATCGGACCTCGTGCACAGTTGATTAAAATAGCTGATTCCTTCATTAATTCCAATTTTTCTTTAGAGATTAATCCCTTCGTACTTGGTAGTAACGGAATATGTAAGGACACAATATCAGATTGTTTTAATACCTCATCTATTTCCATATACTCGATTCCTAAAGCTTCAGCTTCTGGATTTCTTCGGGATCGGTCTGCAGCCACTATTTTTGCGCCAAATGCTTTAAACAAATGAGCCGTCATCATGCCAATTTTACCTGTACCAATCAAACCAACTGTTTTCCCTTTAATTTCACGACCTTGGAATGCTCCTGGGAAATTAGCGACACGAATCTCTTTATCCCCCTGAGTAATATGTCGATACACATCTAATACTAAACCAATTGTTATTTCCGCAACTGCTTGATTTGCATAACCAGCAGCATTACATATTATAATATCTTGGTTTTTAGCTTGAGTGATCCCTACATGATCAACACCTGTAAAGGCAACATTGATTAGTTTTACATTGTCATTTTGATCAATGACTTCTGTAGGATAAGGATTATTAGCAATCATAATAACATCTGCACCTTCACTACGTCTTGCTAATTCTGCCGAATCCGTTGTTTTCTCGTTGTAATAAACAAATTCATGACCGCGCTGTTTAATTGGTTCCGCTAATTTTTCAATGATCGAATCCGAAACATTTAATGGTTCTAATAATTTAACTAACATGTCTTAAATTCCCTCCTATTATTTTGCAATACGTCTGTTGATTAACTAGGTACCATAGTTTAAAAATAGAAAGATTCACGTTAAAATCACATAGGAAGAGGTGAATGAAATATCAGTCATCACTTTGTACCTATTGCACAAAAAACAAGGAATTTTCATTTTCTCTCGCTTCTTTTTCCTCCTGTTTTCTTATGGTATTCCTTAATGAAATTGTAGGATAGGAGCACTTAAATAACATTGTTCACTATCAACAAAAATAGAAACAACATTACATGTTTTTGACAAAAGAAAACAAGTAAAATAACTAGAGAATTATTCTTTATCGATCTAATGAGTCTTTCTATTTTCGCTCTCTGCGCGGTATTTTTGCATCTACATACAATAAAAAGCCCGTTTACCTCTAAGGTAAACGGACTGTTATAGCTAGTTTAATTGAAAAATTTTTATTAGTATTGCCAATCTCAAATCCCTCTATTAATTATTAGGTAGCTATACATAGGACAAACCCTCTTTCACAACAATAAAAATGAGGTTTGTTTAGTCGGAAGCAACCTTTTTTTATAAAACAAGCTGCCTTATTTGAAAAGTCAACGATGATTTCTTTTATTAAAAGTGAAGAAGCTTTTTTATGCTGATAGTCCATCATTAATCAATTTAGGATTTTCTTAGTTTGCATTTTTATCATCATTCCAGAAACTAACCCGATACTAAGTGTTGTAGCAAGAAGAATGAATGCTACTGTAAAGCTACCAGTTTTCATAAAGTAAACAGATATAATGGGCGCAACACTTGTTCCAGCAAATAAAATAACTGTATACATAGAGACTGCAATGCCACCCATTTTCCAGCCTAATTGACTAACAAGTGTTACTAACGAAGGAACAGCAAGAGCAATTCCACTAACAAATATGATACTGATGATGGTTAAACCAATTATGTTTGAAATAACGCTCATCATGATTAGTGCGATAATCGAAAGAGTCAAGGCAACTTTAAGTACAAACAACACATTGAATCGTTTTGCTAATTTTCCTGCAAAAGGTGACAATATCATTCCTAAAATACCAAAAGATCGAATGTAAATTAGCTTCTGACTACTCATTCCAAAAGAAGCACTAGTAAGATACTCACCCAAAATAATATACATACTGACAAAAGACATTAATAGAACGAATGCAATTATATAACTGAGTATTAAATTTCCATTGGTAAAAATAATACCAATCTTTTTCATAGGCTCCCATATATTTTTGGTTTGGTTATGAGCCACTCCTTTTGGTATAAACCACGATACTAGAAAGGCAGTAAAAATATATACTATAGAAAGAACATAAAATATTACATGCCAATGAGTATGTTCACTAACATATCCGCTAAATACCTGACCTACAATTCCAGCTACAAGAAATCCTGTGCTTATAAAACCAACTGCTCCTACTTTTTTATCATTTGGAAATACCTCAAGAGTATATGCAAGTGCTACTGGTGAAAATGTAGCCGCCGCAAGTCCCTGTAACCCTCTTAGTAGTAGAATTAAAGAAAAATCAGTAACCATTCCTAGTAGCAACGTTATAATACTTAATGAAAAAAGCCCCATAACAATCACATTTTTTCGTCCGTATTTTTCTGATATAGCTCCATAGAAAAAGCACCCTGCAGCAAAACCAAGTGAAAAAATACTTGAAGTGATGCCTGCTTTGGACAATGGAATATGATAATAATCACTGAAAAGACTAATTAGAGGTATTGTTAAATACAAACTAGACATAACTACCATCCCTGACCAAGATAAAATAATTGTCATCAGAGAATAATTTACATGGTTTCCTGTAATTGCTTTGTTCATACAATAAATCACCCTTTTAATTTGATTAACTTATAGTTAGACAATCTAATTAAATGATTAAAAAAATTAAACTGCATCAACGAAGCTACAGTTTAACGTTCCACTTCAAGCCTTCTTTGTATAGATTTTAATAATTTATTAACTAGCTTCTCAAAGACTTTTCGTTCATCGGGTTCCAAATCAATCATGTTAGAAGCACAAGACGACCAATAAGTTGGCAAAATCTCAGCAACAAAAGTACGACCTTCATCTGTTAAACTCACGTAAATTTTCCTACGATCTTCTTTACTATGATTCCGTTCGACAAGATTTCTCTTTTCTAACCAATCGATCATCGAAGTTGCCGATGCTCTCGTAATCCCTAATCGTTCAGCTATAGCAGAAGGAGTCGCTCGTCTTTCACCATGTAGTGTAAGTAATATTAGTAAGTCTAATTTACTTTCTGTAATTCCGAAAGGAGCCAGCTCAATATCCATTACATCTAAAACGTAGTCACTTAACCACAACAACATTAATCCTAATTTTGCATCTTCTTGATCCGTATTATCCGAAGAAGTTGTTTGAATCAGCTCAATATACGGCTCTAGGCCTAATACTGGTAAATCATCTTCATTAGTGAACATTTTTTTAAATTTTGTCATTTAATCACCTTTTAATTAGATTATCTAACTATATACCATTCTAACTAAAAATCTAAATTGATGCAAGGGGTATTATTACCATAAATTTCTTCATCTAAAGCAACACAAATTGCATGAATCCAGAAAGGTGCTTTCCTACTTTTCAAATAAACCTCATTTATTGTAGTAATTCTTGCATTTTTTCTGAATGAGGAATTTTTCATAGCATCCAACATTCCATTTTAATTGAACAAACATAATCAGTGACACAAGCCCCACCTAATACATGAATGAATACACCCACTTACAAAACAAAAAAGACACCACTTATAAATAAGTGATGTACTAATTATCCTATAATGTGCGCCATTAAAGATAGTTACTATTTTATAACAAAAACATACATTCACTTACCTTTAATATTTTCAAATTAATTGTTGTCCTTTATTCTTTTTTGTCAAAAACAACAGGTTCATTTTAAAAGGCCTATTCCACACTTTTTAACGATTCAATCATATTGATTTTCGTAACTTTTCTTCTAAGAAGCAAATTAGAGACAATCGTCAGTAAGAATGCCAGCAATACAGAAACAAAAATGATTAAAATAGTTAATTTATCAGGGATTTGCTGATGGGTACTTGATAGAGCCTTTACAATAATTTTATAAACATACCCACTAATCGGTAAAGCCACAATGACCGCAAATGAAGTTAATATAATGTTCTCCAAAAATATTAGTCTGCTTATTTTATTTTTTTGATAGCCTAGTACCTTAAGCGTTGCAAGCTCACGATTCCTTTCATAGATGTTTATGGACGATATCGTATAGATGGCGCCAAAAGAAAGTATGATGGCACTTGTGATGAACATGATAAAAACAAAACTGTTTTGTTTCACAATGTATTGAGCTGATTTTTTCAAATCATTCTTATCTGCAATTGTTTCTACATAACGATCTTGTTCAAAAAAGTCACGAACACTCATAAGGTCGGCGGCACTATTTGCTTGAACTAAAAGCGAGGTTGGATTGTAGTCTATGTTAAAGCCCTTTAAGTACTCTGGTGTACTGTAAAACGATGGATTCGAATACTGTGTGGATATATTTAAAACTTTCATATCTACAGTAGTATTTTTAAGCTCTGGTGCTGTGAACTTTATTTTGATAAAATCCCCTTTTGAAATATGGTATTTATCCGCGTAAGATTTTGGTACAAGTAAACCGTTATTTTCGAAAGGTATGATATTGTCTTTTTCGTCAAAGAAATGAATGAGATTGTTACTTTCTTCAGTAACTATTAAAGTAGCATTTTCTTTTTCATCCTCTTTGATGATTTCAATAGGAAAAGTCGATAAAAAATAACTTTCTTTCATACCAGGAGGTTGTTTTATCATATTAGGAGATGTACCGATCGTATAATCTACTTTTAAATCATAGCTATAAACATCTTCAATTTGATTTGCTACTTTTAGCAAGGATGCTTGAGTACCAAAAGCAGTGATTAGTAAAACCGTGCTAACAACAACACCAATCGAACTCGCTAAAGCCTTCTGTTTATTTAAAAATATATTTCTTAATATAAGTTTATTACTGTAGGAAATAGAACTCCAGAAACCTGGAACTCTTTCTATCAATAGCTTTTTCATCTTCTTTGGCGGTTTTGGACGCATAGCTTGTGCTGCACGTTCTTTTAATATAGCTCTACCGCTTAAGTAACATGCAAGAACTCCAAAAGCACTTGAGAAAATAATCGGAGGAATGATTGAAAATAGAGAGAGTGAGAATTTAATGTCAGGTAGAGAGTAGGCCCTCGCGCATGATGCCGTTACTAAAGGGATGAAAACAAAAGCGGCCATAACACAGCCAATGATTGAGCCTAGTATACTTGCCAACACAGGGTATCCCATATAATGAAGCATAATATTGCTATTTTTCACACCTAAAGCTTTCATAATACCAACTTGAATTCTTTGAGAATCGATTGTCCTCGACATGACTAGAAAAAGGATTACCGCTCCAATCAAAAAGAGTACTAATGGTATAACCTTACTCATTAAGTTATTGTTATTTATCGTTTGATTGATTTTAGAATAATTCAAAGTCCGTTCCTTGTTTACTTGATCTAAATAACTAAGCTGTTTAGATTGTACCTCGAATGATTTGCCTAATTGTTCAATATCATATCCTTCTTTAGCATCTACGATAATTTCATTATAGTAAAAGCCATTTAAGATTTCAGGTAATGTCTCTTCGGCGATATAAGCTACCCCATAAGTTTTATGGTCTTGAATTTCATTCTTTTTTGCATATTCTACATTCTCACCCAAACCACTAATTGTAAAATCAAAATTTCTGTCATTCGCCTTGATTGTGAATTGATCGCCAACACGATAATGATGTTCTTTTGCATAGTGAGAATCTAATAAAATCTCACCCTTGTTTAATGGGATATTCCCTTCGATAATAGTAGGCGTATTTATTTCATTGTTTTCAGGGATCGTATGAATTTTTAATGCAGTTTTGTAATCTTCAAAGGCTTGCGTTCCATCAAAGGTATAACGTCCTTCAATTTTATGGATTCCTTCAATTTTACTCAAACGCGTCACATCATTTTTAGAAAGGTGACTGTAATACACATTTAGTTCGCTTAAATGATGTTTTTGGAAGTAATCCTTCGTATAAGCACTTAGATTAGTGCTATACGTTACTAGTCCCGCATAGAAAAAAGCACCAACTGCGATAATAATCAGTATTGCTATAAATTGCCCTATAGATTGTTTGATGTCCCTCAATAATTTTAAAAACAATTTCATGTTTACCACTCAATCCCTTCAACACTTTGTTTTTCATTATTGATCGTGACGCTTTCAATGTATCCGCTTTTAACTTTAATAATTTTGTCTGCCATAGGAGCAATTGCTGAATTATGTGTGACCAAAACAACGCATTTCTTCGTTTCTCTGTTTAAATCTTGCAAAGTCTTTAATACGGACTTACCAGTTACATAATCCAAAGCACCGGTTGGTTCATCACAAAGTAAAAGCAAGGGATTTTTTGCAACCGCTCTAGCTATAGCCACTCTTTGCTGTTCGCCACCTGAAAGTTGTGAAGGGAAATTTTTGAGACGATTCTCTAATCCGACTTGATGTAAAATCTCCTTTGCATCCAGAGGGTGTTTACATACTTCAGTAGCAAATTCAACATTCTCGAGAGCATTTAAATTCGGAATTAAATTATAGAATTGAAAAACAAAACCAATTTTCTCACCACGATATTCTGTTAACTTTTTTTCATTCAATCTTGTAATTTCTTGATTCCCAACAAATACTTGACCCGAGGTAGCCGTATCCATACCACCAAGAATATTCAAAATCGTACTTTTACCCGCCCCACTTGCACCCAGTATAACGACAAATTCCCCTTCATAAATAGAAAAATCAACACCATCAAGAGCCTTGATTGGGACTTCTCCTATTTTGTATTCTTTCGTTACGTTTAAAAATTCGATAAGCTTTTTCATTTATTTCATCCCCTCAAATCATTTTTGGTCAACGTCAAGTAACTCTAAAATAAACAACGATTGTCGTATATTTTAGAGTTACATTTTTTTCGCTTCATTTTTGTCGATATACGTTATCAAGAAGCCATTGATCCTGGCAAAATAATAGACATTTAAAAGCATTGCAAAAGACCGTTTTTTGTAGCAGTTTCACCCTTATTGAAAAGTATGGTACTCCCTTACTCACAGCCTCAAGATGTTTCCGTTGCGTGTGATGCTGTCATACCTCGGAATAAATTTTACCTAGAATCGACTGCCAGACGGTATATCTTTCTAATAATATATAAGCTGGCGGAATTAAATATATACATGTTTTGGAAAAAATACATTTAAAAAACCACTGATTATTAATGAAGTTTTATTTAACTTCAACACTTAGTTGACATAATAAAATTATAGATAGAAATAGATGTGTTCTTTCTTTAAATCGCCCATAAAAAAACCACCCCATTTGCGATTAGTTACGTCACACGAAGCGGTTACCTTTTCTTCGATATGTATAGCCATCATACACGAAGAAGATTGTTTTATTTTTCCAAAAAAACAGTCAAATCAAATAATAATATGGTATATTTCCTTATTAAATAAGGAGGTACAGGTCCAATGGTAAAAAAGTAAAAATGAAAAAATCTCAAATTATTTACATTTTTTAAAATACACATGTAGATTTTCTCTTTCACACAATGAATATCTAAAGAGAGGAGAAATAACATGTTAAATAAATTAAGTGATACTATTTATTATTTATCCCATCAAGTTGATAGAGAACGACCAACTTTAGGATTGGTATGTGGTGAGCAGTATAGTCTAATTATAGATTCTGGTAATTCTACTCAACATGCTAAAGATTTTTTACTATAAATCAAAAAACTAAATGTACCACCTATCAAATATTTGGTCATTCCCCAGCGGATTTGGATCACATCCTTGGTATGAATGAATTTGATGCAACTGTTATCGTTAATAGTCAAACAAACGAACGATTAAAAGAATGGCAAATTTATAAATTTGAGGATCATTCCCTTCTAGAATATGTGAATACTAATCAGATGAAGACTATGTGTATGAAGATTATTCAAGCAGACATACCAAACCGCGAGAGTTTTAAATTGAACTCTCCGAATGTAATTTTTGAAAATACATTAACCATTGATTTAGGTAATAAAGTTTGCATCTTTGAAAGAATCAAAAGTACTCATACAGACGACTCCACCATTGTTTATATCCCAGATGAAAAGGTTGTTTTTTTAGGTGATGCCGCATATGGTACAACTACAAATTCCCTTTTTCATTTCAAGCAATCATTGTTATTGCCTATGATAAAAGACATTCAAAAATATGATGCTGATATGTTCCTACTTGGTCATGAATCGATTTGTGATTCTGATGAAATGAATATTTATTGGGAAGAGTTAACAACCGTAAGTCGAGCTGTACAATCTACCCCACTAGAAAATGCTACTGAGTGCTTTAAGGTAGAAAATAATAGGGACCCTAATGATAATGAATTATTTTTCATACAAGCGTTTGTGAATGATCGTATAGTTCAATCCAATTAATTCTATAAATTAGTTGCCACTTCATTTAATTGATGACAAGGCTAAAAAATAACTCAGAAGTTCCTCCGAACTCCTGAGTTATTTTTTTATTTAGTTAAGGCCTTCATATCTGCCACTATCGTCTCAACGGGTACATCTGTAGTACCGTCATAATCCTTCACAACTATACCATCAGCATCCACTAAGTAGTAACTTGACATATGTACGACTTGGTCAGAATTCGGATCGTTCTTTACTAATGAATTAAACGATTTCCTTGCAAACTGTTCAATATACTTTTGATCATAGCCAGTTAATAGCTGCCATTTGCTTGCATCAGGCACTGTATACGTTTTCAAATAATTCGTTAAAACTTCTGGCTTATCAACCTCAGGATCAACACTAAAAGCTACAATTTGATAGTCTTCCAGACCTTTATCTTTAAGCGCCTTTTGCACCTCTGTCATGTTATACGTCATTGGTGGACAAATGGTATTACAATTAGTAAAGATGAACATCGCTAACCATGGCTTACCTTTTAAGTCATTTAGGTTTACCTTTTCATTATTTTGATTTGTTACCGAAAAATCCTGTACTTCTATGTTCATTTCTGGTTCAAATTTATAGCTTCCACAAGCAGCAAGTATGGTACTTAATGTTAGTATCAATACGAGTATGACACTTTTCTTTTTCATTATTTGCTCACTTCCCTTCAATTTACCATCGTTTTTTATTGTATAAATTAATGTTACTTAATACAAGATATGAGCTTATCATTTCACTTTTTATATCCATTCAATGCATTTTGTGAAATTTTAGTATAATTAACCTTCTTTATATTCCAGAAAATTCACACTTTTTTTAAATTTTTTTAAAGCTGTTTTTTACTATTTCAGTTATTTCCCAAGAGATCGAAACTTTGTTATATAACAAAGTTTCATTACTTTTCAGGTTCCTCCATATCTAATGATGGAATAATAAACCACTTAAAAATTCTCTTTCACACTTAAATTTTCTACCACATTCAAAATTATCATTATTAAACTATTATAGGAATATTATTCTTATCGACAATACCATTCTCTTTCATGCGGTTTTTTTCTACTAAACCCTTATTATTTCTATGTTATTTCCGTAATTTAGAAATGATTAAAAATTATAAAAACTCAAAATTTAGTATTGCATTATAAGAATCCACCCCATAAAATAAGTGAGTATAACGACGAACATAAAAGAAATATGTCGTCTAAAACAGAAATATATCACTTTAGGGGGAATAATAATGGCAAATCTTTCTGAACACAAAAATATAGAATCAATTGATTATAATGCAATTGAAGCTATGGAATCGTTCAACAATTTCGTAAAAAAGAAGAATACCTTCCTTTTCTCGATCACAGCAATTTTTTTATTACTTTATATTTTATTGCCTATCCTTGCTTTCCAGCCTGTACTACAACAAAAATTTATCGGAAATATTACGGGTGTTTGGATTTATTCAGCTGGATTATTCATTATGACAATTGTTCTTTGTACAGTATATGTAAAAAAAGCAGCTGCATTCGATAAAGCTGCCGCAGCAGTACTAGCTGAGTATCAGGCGAAAGGTGGAAAATAAATGAACTTAGTATCCGTTGGTTTCTTCTTAGCAATCGTTGGTTTAACACTCGTAGTAACATATATCGCAGCGAAGCGGACGTCTTCAGCGTCTGATTTCTATACAGCTGGCGGTGGTCTTAAAGGTTGGCAAAACGGCTTTGCGATTGCTGGTGACTATTTATCAGCTGCGGCATTTCTAGGGGTGTCCGGAGCGATTGCATTAACTGGTTTCGATGGTTTCTTCTTCTCCGTAGGCTATGTAGTAGCAAACTTAGTTCTTCTTTATGTAATTGCAGAACCTATGCGTAACTTAGGTCGATATACTTTAGCGGATATGCTTACTGCCCGCTTTAATGAAAAACGCATTCGTGGCGTTGCCGCGTCAGGAACAATTATTATCGTCATCCTTTATATGATTGCACAATTAGTAGGTGCAGGTGCTCTTATTAAACTATTATTTGGTATTGAGTACTGGATTGCTGTTTTAATCGTAGGTGTCATGATGACTACTTATGTTTTATTCGGTGGAATGACAGCTACTTCTTGGGTGCAAATTATTAAAGCTAGCCTTCTTTTATTCGGGACAGGCGTATTAGCTACATTAGTATTAATTAAGTTCGACTTCTCTCTAATGAAAATGTTTGATACGATTGCCACGGATCATGGTGAGAAATTCCTTGTACCAGGGATTAAATATACAAGTACGATCGATTCTGTTTCAATGATGATGGCACTTGTTTTAGGTACATCTGGGTTACCACATATTTTAATGCGCTTCTTTACAGTGAAAGATGCTAAAACTGCGCGTTCTTCTATTTCATGGACAACTTGGATTACAGCTATTTTCTTCTCACTAACTATTTTCTTAGGCTTTGGTGCATTAAATTTTGTAGGGATCGATAAAATTCTTGCTGAAAGTAAAGCTGGTAACACTGCAGCCCCACTTCTTGCTAATTATTTGGGCGGTGATGTGTTAATGGCATTTATCGGTGCAGTAGCATTCGCAACTATTTTAGCGGTAGTTTCGGGCTTAGTTTTAACAGGAGCTTCTGCCATCTCCCACGATATTTATGGTGAAATCATTAAAGGTGGTAAATTAACAGAAAAGCAACAAGTTGTAGCAGCTCGTACTGGCTCTATTTCTATTGCCATTGTATCTATTATCCTTGCGTTATTTGCGCAAAACTTGAATGTATCATTTTTAGTATCCTTTGCATTTTGTATCGGTGCATCAGCAAACTTACCAGTTATTCTTTACACAATTTACTGGAAAAAATTCAATTCAACGGGCGCATTATCAGCGATGGTAACTGGTTTAGTATCTTGTTTAGTGTTAGGTGCTATGGGACCTAATGTATGGAGTCCTGTCGAAGGTGCAGCCATTTTTGTTGGTAATCCTCTCGTTCCGTTAGCCGTCCCAGCGGTTATTACGATTCCACTTGGCTTTATCGCAGGTTATTTAGGTTCTGTTCTTTCTTCTAGTAAAGTACCGCAGGAAGAAGCAGAACGTATTTACAAAGAAATTCGCGTTAAAGCAAACACTGGTGTATCGGTTTCTGATATCTCTCATTGATCCAATTCAGACATCCAAATTATTGAAAAAATATCTATCAATCATCCTATCTACATTAATAAAAAAACTCGATTTTTTATCGAGTTTTTTTATTTTTTCTTTCAAAATATTTCCCAATTTACTTATCTAGCAATACTATTCACTTTCGAAAAAAATGAGAAAAAAAATGATTTTCACTAATTAAACAGTGTTTATTTTTTTACAAAAAACCATTAATTTTTTTAATTTATTTCCATATTCTTCGCTCAAAAATCTAGAATTGACCTACCTCTGCTTATTTATCAGAATTTTCTAAAACCCTTTTATTTCTTAGCTTTGTCACGTATATTCTCTTTCAAGACTTTTTTTTACGAAAATTATTTTTTCATAATTTTTCTGAAATGTATTGCAATTTTGTGAACTCTCTCATAAAATGAAGATGTGAATTCACTAATCTAGCAAAATCAAGTCTTTAAGCAGTAAAAATAAACACAAAATGGGGAATGTTAATGGGGAACAATAAAGCTAGCAAAAGTGTCGTGATTGACTATGATGCGATTGCAAATCAAGAATCATTTAAAGCGCTTGTTCGAAGGAAGAATTCATTTCTTTGGTTAATGACCGCGATCTTCTTAGCAGCATATATGTTGCTACCAATTCTGACTTCGTACACGAAAATACTACACCAAAAGGCATTTGGGGAAATCACTTGGGTGTGGGTATATTCAGCGGGACTTTTCATCATGACTTGGGCATTATGTCATTTATATGTAGCGAAAGCGAATAGCTTTGATAAAGAAGCAAAGGCAATTATTGCTGAATACGAAAATGGAGGTGGCCGCCGATGAATAACGGGATGAGTTTAACAGCCATATTCTTCTTCGTATCCATTGTTGGTTTAACATTAGTTATTACATGGTGGGCATCAAAACGAACTTCATCTGCAAGTGATTTCTACACTGCAGGCGGAGGGTTAACAGGCTGGCAAAATGGACTAGCCATCGCAGGTGACTACTTATCAGCAGCATCTTTCTTAGGAATCGCCGGTGCAGTTGCATTATTTGGATTTGATGGATTCTTCTTCTCTATCGGTTATTTAGTAGCTTACTTAGTGGTTCTCTACATCGTCGCTGAGCCATTACGTAATCTTGGTAAATTCACATTAGCTGACATGATTACAGCGCGTTTTGATAGCGCTAAAGTTCGTGGTACAGCAGCTTTAAGCACTATTACAATTGTATTATTCTACATGATTGCACAACTAGTTGGTGCAGGAGCACTTATTCAATTACTTTTAGGAATTGATTATTGGATTGCAGTTTTAATCGTTGGTTTTATGATGACGACATACGTATTATTCGGTGGTATGACTGCAACATCTTGGGTACAAATTATTAAAGCTTGTCTTTTAATGTTAGGTACAGTTATTATTTCATTTTTAGTATTAAAAGAGTTCGGCTTTAGCATTGCAACGATGTTCAAAGAAATGGGAACTGCAACTGATAGCGGTGCAGCTTATTTGAATCCAGGTCTTAAATATACAAATGGTATTGATACTATTTCAATGTTAATCGCTTTAGTATTAGGTACAGCTGGTCTTCCTCATATCCTAATGCGCTTCTTTACAGTAAAAGATGCGAAAACAGCTCGTTCATCAGTTATCTGGGCTACTTGGATTGTAGGTATCTTCTACATTCTTACAATCTTCTTAGGCTTCGGTGCAGCTAAATTCGTTGGTAAAGAAGATATAATTGCTGCAAACGCTGCTGGAAACATGGCTGCTCCACTTCTTGCGGAAGCACTTGGTGGCGACATTCTATTCTCATTCGTATGTGCGGTAGCATTTGCAACAATCTTAGCGGTAGTAGCTGGTCTTGTACTTTCTGGCGCATCTGCCCTATCACATGATATTTACGGTCAAATTATTAAAAAGGGCAAAATTACAGAAAAAGAGCAAGTACTGGCAGCTCGTATCGGTTCCATCACAATCGCTGTTATTTCAATCCTTTTAGCACTTGGTGCACAAACATTAAACGTAGCATTCTTAGTATCACTAGCATTCTGTATTGCAGGTTCAGCTAACTTACCTGTAATCATCTATACGATCTACTGGAAACGCTTTAATACAGCTGGTGCTATAACGGCAATGTTAACAGGTCTAATCTCTGCTTTAGCTCTTGTTGCTGTTTCACCAAATATTTGGAATCCAGTAGAAGGAAAAGCAATTTTCGTTGGTGATCCATTAATTATGTTAACGAACCCAGCAATCATCTCTGTTCCACTAGGCTTCCTAGGAGGCTTCATCGGAACAATGCTTTCTAAGGAAACAGATGATAAGAAATATCGTGAAGTGGATGTTAAAGCGAACACAGGTATTTCTGTACAGGACGTTTCTCACTAATAATACGACAACTGCCTCGTAAGTTAACACTTACGAGGTTTTACTTTTTCTTCCTTATTCGGTATTATATTCACAAATAACAGTTGGGGGTAAGAAAACATGACAAACTCAAAAGCAAAAAAGAAACGCATGCATGTAAAGCGCACTAAAGGGAAGGACGTTGAAAAAAATCGTCAAACTTCCTCTTTCAGTACACATGAGCGTGTGACAAAAACGAAAAAAGAAAGCATTGAACAAAATTTTACAAAGCATAAAAAACACAACCACATTGAGGATTGTTAGTGGTTGTGTTTTGCTTGTAATGGGACATTTTGATATTTAGAAGAAATAAGTTTTGGAATAAAGTACAACGGATATAGTAATAGAAAAAGGTTTGGTATCCACCACATAAGATCAAAATCAAGCTTTATTGTCCAAAAAGCAATCGCCTGTAATCCAGAACAACTTGTAAGTGTTAAAGATACTAAAGCTAATGCTCTCCACTTTTCATTTTTTATTTTAAATAAATAGAGACTAATAAAACCAGTAACTGAGATTAGAATATCTAGCGGGAAAAACGACCAATTCCATATAACTAATAATTCATTTTGATAATCCTTATATAAATACTCTTCTGGAATCAAATAAAAAAAAGTGACTAGCCAATACAGTATAAAAAAGAAATCTGTACATAAAAATAGTATTCTTAAAGTTTTACTCATTTACAACCCCCATTTAATTTTCTTCATGAACGTCACCTTTAAGAATACCAAGCATAAGAATGTCCACCATTTCCTGCATAGTATCCTGAAGTGAAATCATATTTCTGCTTTTGGATGCATGATCCATCAATCGATAAAGCCCACCAATATAAACTTCTATAAATATTTCTTTATTAAAGGGACGTATTTGATTTGTGACAATCCCTTCATCAATTAATGAAATAATGCCTGTCCATTGTTCATGAATAAATTGATCAACTGTTTCCCATTGCTTTGGATAATAGCGTTGAAGCTCCTCTAAATACTGGAGCTGAGCAAATGTAAAATCAGCTGGAATTAATACAAGACATTTCTGTAGTTTCTCTAGAAGATTTATCGTTGAATCATGCAGTATTTCATTTTCTTTCAACTTCAATTCATGGATTGCAAGATCAATCATTTCATTGAGTAATTCTTCCTTCGAGGGATAGTAACTATACAATGTTTTCGTACTCATACCTAGTTGCTTTGCTAAATCCCCCATCGTAAATCGGAATCCTTTTCGTTCAGCTTCATTTATTGATACTTTTAAAATTCTATCTTTCAACATGATCACCTTCTTTCAGGAAAACAAAGAAAAAAATTAATTTTCCATGTTTTCCTTTTAATGATAGAGCCAAATGAAAATAATGTCAATGTTACACAATTAAAGTTAAATAACCCCAAAGTACATACCCCCGTCCTGTTTTGGATGGGGGTAAAATAATGTTTTATTTAACAATCGCTCCCGTTTTAGTTCTGGAATTTTAATGTGAAATTACTTTTTGTATCTGTTCATTAATATTTACCTTAGTTAATCCGCCGTGATAACAAACCACAGATTCAATGTCGAGGTCTAGGTATTTCTTCAAAGAGAGTCGAGCCTCTTTTAAATCCAGTACGGTTGGTACATGAATTCCCCCGATTTCTCCGTCTACACTGTACATTGAATCCCCGGCAATCAGTGTTTTAGTCTGATTCAAATATAAACTGATATGGCCAGGAGTATGCCCTGGAGTATGAATGACACGAATCCCTCCACAATACGACAGTTCTTGACCGTCAATCAAGGTATCGTTTACTTTCCCCTTCGGTGGATTTTCTATGTGCCCGTCTTTCAGAAGAGGTAAATCCCCCTGTATATAAGGCTTATCTAGTTCGTGAGCATAAACTTTAATATTCCTTCCACACTCCTGTAATATCTCAGGAAGACTTCCTATATGATCTATATCCTGATGCGTCAAAATGATAACTTTTAGTTTGTCGAACGACACGCCTACCTTTTCCATTGCCACGCGTAAATCTTTAATTTGTCCAGGGAACCCAGTGTCAATTAAAACAGCCATTTCTTGATCCCATAATAGAGTGGGATAAATAATATTTCCGTGAAATTCAAGTTGAATCATCTCTACTCCCTTAGAAATTTCCATAATTTACACTCCTTTATAATTAGATTAATTACGAAGTATCACTAATAGCAAGTTAATTTTTAATATTCTGAAGAACAGTCCCCTTCCCCCAAAACAACTTCCGTAATGTTTCGAAATTAACTAAAACCGTTCCTACAATAATCGTCAAAGTTCCTATACCTGTTAGCCAAGAAATATATTCATGATAGAAGATAACACCTAGCATAACAGCAATTAATGGAGAGATATACAGCCATGTAGAAGGAAAAACAGGATTTGTCCGTGAGACTAGCCAATAATAAATGCTATGGCCAATCATTGAACCAAAAATAGTTAAATAAAGAAGAGAGCCAATTGAAGCTGGGCTTAAAAGGTAATCAAACTGAATATTCTCGATAAAAAATGATAAAAAGATTAATAAAATCCCACCATGCATCATTTGTGCCGCATTTAAAGCAATCGGTGAGGTCGTTTCAAATTTTCGGATGACATGCTTCGAATAAATCGTTCCAGATGCGTAAAAAACTTCACCTAAAATTATGGCGAAACAACCAACCATCCAAAAGGGACTAATCTCAATTGAAAAACTAGGTAAGATCAATAGCATGACACCAATGACTCCGACGCCACAACCTATGAATGATTTCCAGTTTCCCTTTTGCTTCATTATGAATGTCTGAATAACGATGATCATCATTGGCCCTGTAGCAGATAAAACAGCTGCAATCCCTGATGTCACATACTGTTCTGCCCAGTATAATGAGGCGAACGTCCCAAAGGTTAAACCTATTCCTGTAAAAAACATCTCTTTCCGAAAAAATAACCCTATTGTCGTTTTTTCTCTCCAAACCATAAAACTAAATAGCAGCAAACCAGCAATGAAAAAACGAAGTCCTGCTGATAAAAATGGAGGCATACCTGCATCAACACCAATTTTAATCGCTAAAAATGTCGTTCCAAAAATCAAACACATGAGAAAATAATTAACAATTACCATATAACACTCCTCCTCTTTTTCTATCATAAAAGAAGGACAGTAGAACAGATTGAAAAAGATAGAACAGATTAGATTGGATCATGGTACAATCGTCTTGAATAGGAGGAATCGATGTGAGCAAAGCGATTCAAAATGGAGATTATCTTTTTAAAAAGGTTTATGATTATGTACTGCACAGAATAGAACGTAAAGAATGGAAAGAACATGAAAAGATTCCCTCCGTCCGACAATTAGCATCTGAAATGAATGTTCATCGATTAACTGTATTAAAGGCTTATCAATTATTGAAACAACATGACAAAGTTTATGTAAAAGATAAAGCAGGTTATTTTGTCCAATCAAATGTGACGAAAAATCTTGAATATCTAGATCTTGACAATCCAATTGTTTCTGCATACGTACAAAAAAATCATTTATCTGAAATCCATCAATCACCTGTTTCTTATCATTTTTCTCAGGCGTTAATTGATCCAAATCTTTTGCCTAATCATTATTTTTCAGATTACGTGAAGAAAGTGTTTGACCTTTATCCAAAAGTACTTGCAACCTACTCAACTGTGCAAGGTGATTTAGAACTACGTGAAACACTCACTCAATATTTTATCAACCAATTTAAAACCCATCTGGGTGCAGATGATCTGTTAATCACTTCTGGCTCACAGCAAGCGATTCACTTAATCGCCCAAACTTTCATTAAGCCAAGAGACGTCGTATTATTTGAACGTCCAAGCTATAGTGCTGCGATTGATACTTTTAGAGCACAAGGGGCACAGATTGTAACAGTTGATATCCATCCAGACGGGTACGATTTACAGCAGGTCGAATTATATATGAAACAATATAAACCACGTCTATTTTATCTCAACCCAACATTCCATAACCCGACTGGTTATACTGTTTCAGTTGAGCAGCGGAAAAAATTAGTAGAATTAGCTGAACAATATCGATGTCTATTAATTGAGGACGATGCCTATCACGACATATATTTTGATCATGCCCCACCACCACCAATTTACACATATGATACTGCTGGTACAGTCATTTATATCCGAAGCTTTTGCAAATATATCTCACCTGGTTTGAGAATTGCAGCTGTTATTTGTCAATCATCGTTAATGAATTCACTACTAGTAGTAAAATCGTTAGCTGATAATGGTTCTCCACTTCTCAATCAAAAGATTTTTCTCTATTACTTTTCATCAATAAGATTGCAGCAGCACTTGGAGAAAATCCGGATCGCCCTTCAGATTCGAAAGGAAATCATGGAGGAAGAGCTAGCAGTAACAGATTGGAAATGGACCAGTCCAAAAGGCGGTCTTAACTTATGGGTAGCACTCCCAGATAAAATTCCGACTGAATTATTATTAACCAAATGTATCGAACAATCTATATCCTTCGTGCCAGGTCAAGTTTGTGATCCATTAAAACAACCATCATCCTGGATACGTTTAAGCTATTCTTATGCAAATGAAAAACAACTAAGGAAAGGGGTAAAAAGGTTTGTCGCAGTGGCACAATCTCTTTCTAAGTGAGGGTAGAGTTTTAGATTAAGGGTTTTACATAGCTATTTCAGAGCTTGCCTTCCTATTTTGTTTTGCAAAAGTTGTGTTAATAAATAGATCCCTTTTTAAACTTTCGCTAAGTGAACGTTCCATAGAACACCTTCGTAACTGAATGTAGACTATCGTGATTCTAATATTTTATCAACCATTCAGGTACTATAAAAAACACAGCCCCTCTAAATGAACAGCTGTGTTTTTTGCTATAAATTATAAAATATTGTCGTATTTCTTGTAATGATACGCGCCGCTTCCTCTGTTGTAAGCCCCTTTATCGAAGCAATAACCTCCATGGAATGATCCATCATCCAAGGAGATGTTCGTTTATTGTCAAAAGGACCTTCAAACGGCCAAGGTCCATCTGTTTCTACCATCATTAGCTCGATTGGGTATTTTTTGATCAGATCTTGAATTTCAGTCTCATACGTACAATCAGGCGTCACAGAAATGAAATACCCATTATGAATCATCCGTTCAATCACTCCCTCATCGCCTTTAAACCAATGAAAATGTGCTTTCGTTACATGGTGTTTTTCTAGCAGGTCACAAACAATAGCCGCGTCCTCATAGACAGCATGTAACACAATCGGTTTATTTAATTCCTTTGCCAATACAATAAACCGTTCTAACAAAGCCTCATACGTATGATCATCAATCGCCTTCTTCCGCCTCAAATAATAAGGCAACCCTACCTCGCCAATTGCCACCATATCATGAGCGTGTTGACGTATCCAATCGAATAATGCCTCTTCCTCCGCATTACTAAGTAACGGTTGTTCAGGATGAAAGCCAAATGCCGCCTTTACCTTTGCATAGGCTTTCGACAGCTTCAACGTCTTCTCACATGATAGTAGATTCATGCTTACGGCAATGACATATTCCACTTCTTCTAGCAAAGGAGTTATGTCGTTTTCTTTATACTTGTCTAAATGAATATGTGCATCAATCAACATTCGCCTCATCCTTTTCTTCTTTTAAATACGAGAATAATTGTTGCTTCAATGCCGTAAATGAAGCGGAATGGCGAATTTCTTCTTGTCTTGGCCTTGCAAAAGGTACGTTTATTTCCTTTTTCATCGTCGCTGGTCGTTTTGTGAGTACAATAATACGATCAGCTAAAAATAGAGCTTCCTCAATATTATGTGTAACGAACAATATAGATTTTCGATATTTCTCCCAAATCGATAATAGCCACACCTGCATTTCTAGCCTTGTAAACTCATCCAGTGCAGAAAACGGTTCATCTAAACATAAAATAGGTTTATTACTGACAATTGCACGGATAAACGATACCCGTTGTTGCATACCACCCGACAGCTCATTAGGATATGCATTAACAAATGTTGCGAGCCCCACTTTATCTAACCATTCCTTCGCAACGTTAACATTAGGTTTTCCATGAAGCTCCTCGACCATCATGACGTTTTCTATGATCGTTCGCCACGGTAATAAACATGGCTGCTGAGGCATATAGCCAATCGTCCCTCTTTTTTTCTGGATATCTGTGCCGTTTAATAAAATAGCACCTTTATCAATAGAAGAAACACCACCAATTAATTGAAAAAGTGTACTTTTCCCACTGCCTGACGGACCGATAATCGCTACAAATTCCCCATCCTTCACCTCAAAAGATAAATTACGGATAACTGGAAGGGAATCAAAGGATTTATCAATGTTTTGAATGCTTAGCATAGTTTCCTCTCCCCTTCACACCAAGTTTTTCTATTAATCGAATAGCACTAAATAATAATAAACTTAAAAACACGATAGCGAAAATCGCTACAAATACACGATCCGTTCGAAATGAAGACTGTGCCAATGTCATATAAACACCAATCCCCATTTTCGCTCCTAACCATTCCGCAATAACCGCCCCCATGACGCTATAGGTTGCTGCTATTTTAATGCCTGAAAATATCGCTGGATACGCATAAGGCCATTCTAACTTCCAAAAGGTTTGGGCTTTCGTAGCACCTATCATCTCAAAATAATGCTTTAGCTCAGGCGAAGTTTGACGAAAACCATCCATTGCCGAAATAACAATAGGGAAAAAGCACACAAGACAAATAATAATGAGCTTTGGCAATAAACCAAAGCCAAACCAAATGATTAATAATGGTGCTAGGACAAGTACTGGGACATTTTGCGACATAATGAGAATAGGGTAAAATAGCTCCCTTATAAACGTAAAACGATGTAATAGCACCGCAACTGTTAGCCCACATAATATCCCGATAGCAAGACCAAGAAGTGCTAATTGGATAGTAGCTAAAGCATGCGGCACAAACGTCTCATACGATTGAAAGCCCTCTTTCAAAATGGCACTCGGTGCAGGCAAAAGCCAATGTGGAATATCAGCAAAACGGACAATTAGTTCCCATATGAATAAGAGGAAGGCGATAAAAATTATCGTCCTTCCTTGTTTAACAGCCTGCTTCATCCCTTGTATTTCTCCGTTAGCGTATCCATTGTAATACCGGATGGCTGATATAAAATTTTCACTTGCGTAATGACATTGATTGCGCCAAGCTCGATCATCTTGGCATTCATTTCTTCAATAATTTGCAGCAAAGTCGTAAGCTCGCCTTCCATTGTCGTTTCTAATGGATGAACTTCATATTTCAACCCTGAAGCGTCGATCACTGCAATCGCTGCATCGACAAACGGGATTACATCCTCATATGTTTCAGTTTTCGGGATAATTTGTACACTTATTAAAGAGTTTGCCATATTACTTTGTCTCCTTTTTCGGTAAAAAGTCGTTTGTAAATGCTTGTTTTGCGTTAAATTCGCCCTCTAAAACTTTGTTGTCAGCCATCCATTTCGCGTAGTTTTCCCAGACAGCTAATTTTTGCTCGCCCCATTGTGCAGCATCGTCTTGATACTTATCTGCTAACCATTCCTGACTTTTATGCACAAGGTTCTTATCTAAATCAGGTACCGCTTCTAGTAAACTATCAGCTGCCTCATTAGGGTGTTTTATTGCATATTCATAGCCCTTTGCTGCAGCAGCGACAAATGCTTTTACCGTCTCAGGATTATCCTGAATCATTTTTTCATTTGTAGCAAGTACAGGGGTGTAATAATCTAACTGCTCACTATAATCTGTTAAATAAAGCATGTTCAGCTTTTCGCCACGAAGTTCTGCTTCAATACCTGTCCATGCATAATAAATCCACGCAAAATCAATATCTTTTTTCATCATAGTGAAGAAATCTAAATCACCTGCATTGACGATATCTAACTTATTAATATCCGCATCTTCTGTTTGCATTAGTGATTGTAGTACAGCCTTTTCAAGCGGTGCACCCCAGCCACCGTATGTTTTCCCTTCAAAATCCTTTGGTGACGTAATACCTTTTGATGCGGTAGATGCGAAGCCAGAAGTATTATGTTGTATAATCGCTGCAATCGATACTAAAGGTACATCCTGCACACGAGCCTGCGTAATCCCTTCCTGATAGCTTACGCCAAACTGAGCCTTTCCTGATGCCACGAGCTGATCTGCACCCGTTTCACCAGGTAATAAAATATCAACATCTAAACCTTGTTCCTTAAAGTAGCCAAGTTTTTCCGCTACATATAAACCTGTATGATTTGTGTTCGGTGTCCAATCAAGAACTACCGATACTTTTGTTAATCCTTTAGCATCCTTTTTAGCCTCTTTTTCGCTACAGCCCACTAATGTTAAAAGTGCAACCATTAGGACCAATAACCATTTTTTCATGCTGAATCCTCCAAGTTAGTAGTGTGAAAGTGTTCATGATTGAAAGTGTTTACCAGAAAAAAGCGTATTCACGGTCTGTTTACACTAAAGCCTGTCCATGCAATAAAAGTCTGAAAACATAAAAAACGTCTAGGATTCCTCCCAGACGTTTTACAATCAGTATCAAAAACTTTCTTTTTTGAATTGATGTTCCCTACGCTGGTACGAGCCAAATCAGGTTCAAAGGGTCAGCGTCTATCGGACACAATCTCAGCTGGCAACTACCAGCCCCCCCACATTCTTTCCATATGAACTTTTCGATGATTATTATACCCATATCCATCCGAAAATGACAAGGGTCTGTTTACCGATAGTGCTGAATTATTATTAAACAGCCTCATAAAAGCACAAAGCTGATTGGTTTCATTTTATAAAAAAACCCAGCTCTCAAAGGGGCTGGGCTAGAAAACTAATGTTATTTCTCTTCTTTTTTGACCGCGAAGACATGTGAAATGGCACCGTCTGTAGCTATATCCACTTTAAAGGAGCCATTTGAATGGCGATCTGCTCGAGTTAATGCTTGTACATCAAGGGACTCTTGCACACCTTTTTCCGTTTCAATCATTAGCTGTTCCCCATCAGTGACCTTGACTACAGCCACGATTCGATGCGGGTTCGCTTTTAACTCTGTTAATACTTTTAAGCCTCGTTTTGCACGACTAGTCATTTCTACTTCGGCTACATTCATTTTCTTCACAGCACCGCGTTGCGTAACAATTGCCACATAGGACGTTTCATCTGGCGGTAAAACATTGATGCCAACTAATGCTTCTCCGTCTTTCAGGGTAATCCCTTTGACGCCACCTGTTTTTACACCTGTTACTGGTAATTCCTCGATTGGGAAACGAATTGCATAGGCAGTATCTGTCGTTAACATTAGTTCTACCTCGTCCGTCACAATACTTGCAAAAATCATTTCATCGCCTGATTTGACATTCATCGTTTTTATCGGCTTGGAATAGCGTGTTACAGCATAATCTGCTACTGATGAGCGTTTAATTTGTCCATCTTTCGTAGCCGTTAAAATATACGTATTGGCCTGTTCGAATGTCTCAAAACCATATACAGCAATAATAGATTCATCTTCTCCGGTTGGCACAATACTTGAAATATGCTGACCAAGATCCTTCCAACGAATGTCAGGTAGCTCATGGACAGGCTGATAAATATAATTGCCTCGATTTGTGAACAGCAGTAGATGATGCTGTGTATTTAAATGTGCTTCATATAATAAATAATCGGAATCTTTCATGGCAAAATCCTGACCGTTTGAAGCTGCATGTGAACGTGTAGATGTTCGCTTAATATAGCCATCCTTTGTAACAGTCACTACGACCTCTTCACTTGGTACAAGGACATCTAACGTAATTTTGATTTCTTCAATCTCTTGCTCGATTTTTGAGCGACGAGGCTCTGCAAAGCGTTTTTTAATGTCGAGCAATTCTTGTTTAATGACACGTACAAGCTTTGCTTCACTATTAAGAATCCCTTCAAGCTTGGCGATCAGTTTATTCAGTTCATCTTGTTCATTGCGAAGCTCTGTAATATCTGTATTCGTTAATCGGTATAATTGCAAGCTAACGATTGCCTCTGATTGTACTTCTGTAAAGTCAAACTTCGCCTGTAAATTCGTTTTTGCATCTCTTTTATCATTCGACGAACGAATCGTTGCAATGACTTCATCTAAAATAGACAATGCCTTTATCAAGCCTTCAACTATATGCGAACGATCTTTAGCCTTTTGCAAATCATAAATAGAGCGGTTTGTCACGACTTCCTTTTGATGGGCAATATAAGAATCCAATAACAATGGCAATGTCATCATTGTCGGACGACGATTATGGATAGCAATCATATTAAAATTATAGGCTACTTGTAAATCAGTTGTTTTAAACAAGTACTGTAAAATCCCTTGTCCTGGAACATCTTTTTTCAGCTCAATGACAACACGTAGGCCGGTACGATCTGATTCATCGCGAATTTCTGCAATTCCTTCAAGTCGTTTATCCACGCGTTGCTCATCGATTTTCTTCACAAGATTTGCTTTATTGACATCATACGGTAATTCCGTAATAACGATTTGCTCTTTGCCACCTTTAATTGGCTCCACGACTGCTTGAGCGCGCACAATGATTTTACCGCGTCCTGTCTCATATGCCTTTTTAATACCATCGACACCTTGAATGATGCCACCTGTTGGGAAATCAGGCCCTTTAATAACGGTCATTAATTCATCAACAGTGGAGTTTGGCTTATCTAAGCGCATAAGAACACCGTCTAGCACCTCATCAAGTGCGTGAGGTGGGATGTCTGTCGCATAACCTGCCGAAATACCCGTTGAACCGTTGACTAATAAGTTCGGGAAGCGAGCTGGTAAAACAGTCGGCTCCATATCCTGATCGTCAAAGTTTGGCACAAATTCAACGGTTTTCTTGCCAATATCGCGGAGCATTTCTGCTGCAATAGCAGATAGTCTTGCCTCTGTATAACGCATGGCTGCCGGTGGGTCACCATCAACAGAGCCGTTATTCCCATGCATTTCAATAAGCATATGGCGCGCCTTCCAATCCTGACTCATGCGCACCATTGCTTCGTAAACTGAGCTGTCACCGTGTGGGTGATAATTACCGATAACATTACCGACAGTTTTGGCTGATTTACGGAATGGTTTATCGTTCGTATTGCCCTCTGTAAACATCGCATATAAAATACGTCGTTGCACAGGCTTAAGACCGTCACGTGCATCTGGCAACGCGCGGTCTTGAATAATATATTTACTATAGCGACCAAAACGGTCACCCATTACTTCTTCTAAAGGTAAATCTTGATACTTTTCCGTACTACTCATGCTTGGTCCTCCTCTTGTTGGATGAATTCATTTTCTAAAATATTTGAATCATCCTCCATACCGAAGTCTACATTAGCTTCGATCCATTTACGGCGTGGCTCTACTTTATCGCCCATTAATGTTGTCACACGTCTTTCAGCACGTGCACCATCTTCAATCGTTACACGAATTAATGTACGCGTATCAGGGTTCATCGTCGTATCCCACAGCTGGTCAGCATTCATCTCACCAAGACCTTTATAGCGCTGTAATATGTAACCCTTTCCAACTTTTTTAATGGCCTTTTGTAAATCATTTTCGGTCCAAGCATATTCAATCACTTCTTTTTTACCAGTGCCTCTTGATATTTTATAAAGCGGTGGTAATGCGATAAATACCTTTCCAGCTTCGATTAATGGTCGCATATATCGATAGAAAAACGTTAACAGCAACACTTGAATATGCGCTCCGTCTGTATCAGCATCGGTCATAATCACGACTTTGTCATATGCTGCATCCTCGACGGAGAAATCTGTTCCGACACCAGCACCAATAGCATGGATAATCGTTGAAATCTCTTCATTTTTCATAATGTCCTGAAGCTTTGCTTTTTCAGTATTAATAACTTTACCACGCAATGGTAAAATCGCTTGGAACGTACGATCTCGCCCTTGTTTTGCAGAACCTCCTGCAGAGTCACCTTCGACTAAATACAGCTCGTTTTTCGCCGCATTTCGCGATTGTGCAGGTGTTAATTTTCCGGAAAGAATCGTACTGCCTTTTTTGCTTTTCTTGCCGTTTCGTGCATCTTCGCGTGCTTTACGAGCAGCTTCTCGTACTTGTTGCGCACGAATAGCTTTACGCACTAGAGATGCAGACAATTCAGCATTTTCCTCAAGCACATATAAAATTTGCTCCGAAACAACACTATCTACCGCCGAACGTGCCTCACTAGTCCCGAGCTTACCTTTCGTTTGACCTTCGAATTGTAGTAAATGCTCTGGAATACGAACAGAAACAATCGCAGCTAAGCCCTCACGAATGTCTGTCCCTTCAAGGTTTTTATCTTTATCTTTTAACAGGCCAATTTTTCGTGCATATTCATTGAAAACACGTGTTAACGCTGACTTGGCACCTGTTTCATGTGTACCACCATCACGAGTACGAACATTGTTAACAAATGAAAGGATTGTTTCTGAGTATCCATCATTGAATTGGAAGGCGAATTCTACTTCAATATCGTCTTGAATCCCTTCCACATACTTAACAGGATGAAGGACATCCTTCTCCTCATTCAAATACGCAACGAAAGCTTCAATGCCGTTCTCATAAAAGAAAACATCACCTTTGCCTTCCTCGCGTTCATCGATTAGCTCAATTTTTAAGCCTTTTAATAAAAATGCGGACTCTCGTAAACGTTCTGCAAGTGTATCATAATTGAATTTTGTTACAGAGAAAATTGTGTCATCTGGTAGAAAATGTACAAGTGTTCCTGTCTGTTTTGTTTGTCCTATTGCTTCTAATGTTGTTACAGGATGGCCACCGTTTTCAAAGCGTTGACGATACTTTTTACCGTCACGATGAATCGTTACTTCTAAAAAAGTGGATAAAGCATTTACAACAGAAGAACCTACACCATGTAAGCCACCACTTGTTTTATAGCCACCTTGTCCAAATTTACCACCAGCATGTAAGACAGTAAAGATAATTTCGGGAGTGGGTTTCCCCATCTTATGCATACCTGTTGGCATTCCACGGCCGAAGTCTCGAACGCTGATACTTTGATTTTTATGAATAGTGACAATGATATGAGAACCAAAGCCAGCCAGTGCTTCATCCACCGCATTATCTACGATTTCATATACAAGGTGATGAAGTCCACGGCCATCTGTAGAACCGATATACATGCCGGGTCGTTTTCGTACCGCTTCTAATCCTTCTAATACTTGAATGGCGTCATCATTATAGACGCTTGGTGACTGTTTATTCGCCAAAAAATTCCCCTCCAAAAAACAAAACGCATGTTCTATTTATGTTCTCTTCCTAATAATAATAGCATTTCCTGTCAATAGCTAGTGACAGACCCAATAAATTTTTAAAATTTCCTCACAGCTTTGTCGTTTTGAGCATGTTACCGGAAGAAAAAGTTGCAATATATGCATTATTATGTATTACTAACTATCCTATTCCCTTGACGCAGGATCATAAACATTAGTTCCATAAATAAAACAACATATGGCTAACTTCTGGTCATTTCTCTCATTTCAAAACGATGCCGATCGGTATAGGTTTTGGTCTTCCATACAGAAGCATTTGAAATTCCACTGCAAAATATACAGTACAGTACTTCATAGCTTCCTTCTGTCTATTTGAAAATTCATACTAACTTACTCTAGAAATTAAAGATAGACTTCTATTCTACCAAAGGAATGGATGATTGACAAAATTGCCTTTTTACCTATATTTCTAGAAAGGGCTTTCATACTGCCAACATGAATCATGTCAAAAACCCTAACATATAATCAAATACATATTAAAATCCTTGAAAAATAGTTATCTTTTATAATGAATTCAAGATACACGAAGAAATCTCCTTCATGTCATTGTAGATTGTAGAGAAAAAGTGTAGAATATTTATTACATATTATTAGTACCAAGTAATAATCAATGAATGAAAGGAGTCCAGCTATGCTAAATGGACTTATTATTTTATGTGCTTATCTAATCGGCTCTATACCTTCAGGATTATGGGTAGGCAAAATTTTTTATAAAACGGATATTCGTGAACACGGAAGTGGAAATTTAGGTGCGACAAACACATTTCGTATTTTAGGAAAAAAAGCGGGAATAGTCGTAACAATTATGGATGTCTTAAAAGGTACAGCAGCCGTATTACTTGTAGCTCTTCCTGTCTTCTCTGACGTCTCCATTCACTCGCTAATTCTTGGACTAGTAGCCGTTGTTGGCCATATGTTCCCTATCTTTGCAGGTTTTCGCGGAGGGAAAGCGGTAGCAACATCAGCAGGCGTTCTCTTAGGTTATTCATGGCCTCTATTTATCTTACTATTTATCGCTTTTGTTGTAACATTAAAAATAACGAAGATTGTAAGCTTAACTTCGATGATTGCCGCTTTAGTAGCACTTATTTATTCAATCGTTTATTATTTTGTTACAGGTGATTTTGCGTTAGGTATTTTAGTAGCTTGTTTATTTACCTTTATCATGTATCGTCACCGAGCAAATATTACCCGCATTAAAAATGGTACTGAACCAAAGGTAAAATGGCTGTAACGAAGAGAGGAGCATTCTAATGAATATCACACTAACAGATAAAGCCCTACAATGGTTTAAACAAGAAATGGAAGTAGAATCCGGAGATACGATTCGTTTTTATGCTAGATATGGTGGTTCCAGTCCTTTTCACGAAGGCTTTTCTCTTGGTATGACACGTGAAGAACCAATCGAAATTGGTGTAAAGACAGTTATTGACGATGTGACCTACTATATTGATGAAAAAGATTTATGGTTCTTCAATGACCACAATTTAAATGTAGATGTGGATGCTACTAATGACGAACTAAAATATACGTATACAAAATAAAGCAGTGTTTCCTTTCTTTATACGAAAGGAACACTGCTTTTTTCTATGAAATCACTTCCAACCTTAGTTTATCTTCTCTCAAAGTTGTACATTCTATATTTATGTAAAAACTTGAGGAGGAAAGAACATGTCTATTTCTAAAATTGCTGATACCTCCCAAAATAACAACCAACTATATAGTTCACTTTCTCAAAATTTAAAGTTGATTAAAAACACACTTGGGAATAGTAATGACCTTGTCATACGAGAAATAACGATTGGAAAAGCTGAACAATATACGTTAGCAATCATTTATATAGATGGCTTATCCGATAAAATAAGCATTTCTAATTCGGTGATTGATAAACTAATGCTTGATATTGAAGATCATCAAGATACAGAAATAGAAAAGATTATTCGATATTTGAGAGATTCTTGTTTAACAGCCGGCGATGTGAATGATATTTTCCATTTTTCAGCACTGTACAATTCTATTTTAAAGGGTAATACGGTCATCTTAATAGATGAATCTTCAACTGGTATCGTGACAAGTACACAAGGTGCAAAAGATAGAGCCATTATGGAACCAGCCACAGAGTCGGTTATTAGAGGTCCTAGGGAATCGTTTACGGAAACATTACGTACGAACACGGCCCTGCTCCGTCGAAAAATTAAAAGTCCTAATCTTTGGATCAAGACCCGGATTGTCGGTGAAGTAACAAAAACGGAAGTTGCAGTTATGTATATCAATGACATTGCCAACGAGAAAATAGTAGCAGAGGTTCTAGCCCGATTAGATCGTATTAATATTGATGGTATTTTAGAAGGCGGCTACATCGAAGATTTTATTCAAGATAACAAATTCACTATATTCCCTACTATTTATAATTCTGAACGGCCTGATGTTATTGCTGGTGAGCTATTAGACGGTAAAATTGCTATTTTAGTGGACGGTTCACCGTTTGTCCTCGTTGTGCCAGCATTATTTACATCCTTTTTACAATCAGCTGAAGATTATTATCAGCATTGGATGATTAGTTCTCTTGTACGCATTTTGAGATTTTTTGGAATTGCCCTTGCCTTGGTGGCACCATCGCTTTACGTAGCAATCACCACCTTCCATCAAGAAATGCTACCGACTCCGATGCTGATCAGTATTGCATCTCAACGTGAAGGAGTCCCCTTCCCTGCCGTTGTTGAGGCACTCATTATGGAGATTGCCTTTGAGGTGTTAAGAGAAGCAGGTCTTCGCATGCCAAGAACCATTGGACCAGCCGTGTCGATTGTCGGAACATTAGTAATCGGCCAAGCTGCTGTAGAAGCAGGAGTTGTATCAGCAGTAATGGTCATTATTGTAGCCTTAACAGCCATTTGTAGCTTCTTGTTCCCTGCCTATGGCTTATCCAATACAGTTCGTGCTCTTCGTTTCCCATTAATGATCGTATCAGCAATCGTTGGACTATTTGGTTTAATGTTTGGCCTGATGATCATCCTACTACATTTATGCAGCATACGAACTTTCGGTGTCCCATATTTAAGTCCATTCGGCCCATTAATTTTAAAGGATCAAAAGGATGCACTTGTGTTGTTTCCGCGTAGAGCTTTATTGACTCGACCACGCTTAGTTAGTAACAAAAACACTGTCCGAGGGCATAAATATTTTAATGCAAAAAAAAGGAATCAAAAGAATGTGTAAACGAGGAATAAACTATGTCAAAATGTAAGGCACTATGTTTACTAATGATTCTTACTATATTTTTAAGTGGGTGTTGGAGTAAGCGTGAACTCAATGAATTAGCAATTGTCGCAGCATTAGGAATAGATAAAGTAGATAATGAATATGACATAACTGTTCAAGTTGTAATTCCTGGTGAAATCTCCTCCAAACAGCCTGCTTCAGGACGATCACCAGTTATTACCTATCATTCAAAAGGTGCAACGGTTTTTGAGGCCATTAGAAAAATGACAACCGTAACAGCTCGAAAACTTTATTTTTCTCATCTTCAAATAGTTGTGCTCGGCGATGAATTAGCTAGGGAAGGAATGGGCAAGCCGTTAGATTTAATTTCAAGAGATCATGAATTCAGAAATGATTTCGATGTCATCGTTGCTCATGAAGCAACTGCCGAAGAAGTTTTAAATGTATTAACACCTATCGAAAAAGTACCAGCTACTAAAATGCTAAATTCTCTTAGAACGTCGGAGAAATCTTGGGGTACAACCCAATCCATTAAAATTGATGAATTAATTAATACTTTAAATACCAAAGAAACAAGCGTAGTTATGTCTGCTATTGAAATTCATGGAGATAAAAGTGTAGGAATGGAGGAAAGGAATGTTAAAAAATCAAAGGCTTCTACGGTCTTGAAATATGCTGGCTTAGCTGTTTTTAAAGAAGATAAATACATTGGGCTTTTAACAGAAGATGAGAGTAGAAGTCTAGGTTTTTTAAAGGACAAAATAGAAAGTACAATTGAAATTATTGCTTGCCCTAACGAAGGTACGTTATCCACTGAAATTACGCACTCAAAGACAAAAATAAAAGGTAAATTTGAAAATGGATCTCCCAAAATCAATGTTTCTATAGATGTAAACCAAAATGTCGGAGAAGTTGAATGTGATATAGACCTTACAAAAGAAAAATCGATTCACTACATCGATAAAAAAACGGAAGAACTTATAAAAAAACGGATCGAAAAAACAATCAGTACAGTTCAGCAAAGTTATCGGGTCGATATTTTTGGATTTGGCGAAGCACTGCACCGCACAAATCCTAAAGAGTGGAAAAAAATAAAAAAAGATTGGCTAACCATATTTCAAGAGATACCAGTTAAAGTTGACGTACATGTTAACACGCAAGGATTAGGAACGATGGAAAACTCATTAGTGAATAAACCGGAGGGAAAATAAGCTATGATCATGACAATATTCATACTAATTATTACAGCTGTTATCGCTTTTACCTACGTTCCAACATTAAAAAAAAAGAAAGAAACGAAAACGCTCGTTATTTTTTCGATTTTTTTATTGCTTGGTACCGCATTAAATATTGCGATCTTATTAAACATCAAAATTCCAAGCCCATTAGACTTGATTACCTTTATTTTTTCACCTATTAAAGATTACATCGTCTCACTGACAAAGTAATAAGGCAATATTATGTTAAGAAAAAGGGGTAGTTCATGATGGAAAAAGAAATCATTAGTTCAAGACAATTTATGATCATTACCCTTCTCTTTTCAATTGGTACAGCCATTTTAATTATCCCTGCAAGTGTAGCAAGTGAAGCAAAGCAAGATGCATGGATTGCAGCGATCATTGGTGTCGTAATAAGTTTGCCTATTTTAAAGCTTTTCGTTACTTTAGGAAATAAAACGCCTACCCTTACATTTGTAGAAGCTAATGAAAAAATATTAGGTCGTTTTTTCGGAAAATTTACTGCCATTGGCTTTATTCTTATATCTTTACTTTCTGCCGGAGAATTATTATATTTCATTGGAATTTTCATGAAAACGGAAATAATGCCAGAAACGCCCACGATGGCGTTTGCATTTCTGTTCAGTATTATCATTATTTATGCTGCATTTTTAGGAATTGAGGTTTTTGCCCGTTCTGCAGAAATACTATTTGCAATATTTTTATTAATTTTTATTTTCTTTGTCGTTTTTATTGCACCTTCCATCCAGATTGAAAATATACAGCCAATATTGGAAACAAAAAAAAAATCATTATTCTTTAGTATAATTCGTTTTATAAGTCTTTTTTCATTCCCACTTGTCGTATTATTAATGATTTTCCCTTCCGCAGTTAACGTCCAAAAATCTGCACAAAAAGGTTTTTACATTGGCGCAATTTTGGGAGGAATTGTCTTAATAATGATCATCACACTATCAATCCTTGTCCTTGGCCCGACAAATACTGCTTCACGGACATACCCTAGCTATGCATTAGCCCAAAGAATTTCAATCGGTAACTTTTTACAGCGTATTGAAGTGATTATGGCCGCCATGTGGATTATCACTATTTTCATTAGAACTTTTATGTATTTTTATGCTGCCGTTATCGGGATTGCACAATTATGTAAAATTAAAAATCATCGACCGCTCATTTTTCCACTCGGCATGATTATCCTTGGAATTTCACAAATTGTTCATCCGAATATTATTCATTCAGATATTTACAATAGAGATATATGGCCTATATTTTCCTTGATTTTAATGATTTTATTACCATTACTATTATTAATTGTCGCCAAGATTCGTAAAATCAATGGTAATCAAGGAAATAATACGCAATGTAATAGTAGTTCGCAAAATCAAAATGGAAATACAACACAGAGTGATAGTAGTAGCAATGGCGGGAATGCTTCTCAAGGTACAGGTAGTAGCAATAATGACAATTCTGCTCAAAGTACGAGTAATAACAATAATTCTACTCAAAGCGATTGTAACGGCAATGGTGGTAATCCTTCTCAAAATACAGGTAGCGACAATGGCGGTAACGCTTCTCAAAGTGCAGGTAGTAACAATAATGACAATTCTGCTCAAAGTGCAAATAGCAGCAATATCGATAATTCTACTCAAAGTGATAGTAACAGCAATGGGGGGAATGATTCTCAAAGCACAAGTAGCAGCAATAATGAAAATCCTGCTCAAAGTGCAAGTAATAGTAATGCCGAAAATACTACACAAAGTAAAAGTGAAAACGATACCGGAAATTCTACACAGAATGATAGCGATACCGGAAATACGCCAAACAGTGATAAGAATAAATAATCGCCAGACAATTAACAGCAGTCTGGTTATTGCCAAAAGCAAAGTGGCTCATTGGACGCCCCTGTAAAGCACCAAGCCGGAACGGAGATGAGTAAAATGATGACCCTAAAATATCAAGGTCATCATTTTTCTAAGGCATTAAATATGATATTCAATTTGATCAACAAAATCCCATTCATATGGTGTTTCTTGATAAACATAGTAGTTCAACCAGTTCGAGAATAACAAATGTGTATGGGCACGCCACGTATTAATCGGTTCATTTGCTGGATCATCATTAGGGAAGTAATTCACCGGCACCTCAATATCTAATCCTTTCGCAACATCGCGACTATATTCATCCGCTAAAGTTGTCGCATCATATTCAAGGTGACCAGTAATCATAATATTTTTATTGTCTTTAGATTGCACAATGAAAACACCAGCATCTTCTGAATAAGAGAGCAATCGTAAATCAGGGTGGTTACGTACTTCATCAATCGATACAGACGTATAACGAGAATGTGGTGCCGTAAACAAATCACTAAAGCCGCGTACTAAATCAACTGTTAAATCCGTAATGACATGAGAATATACACCTGAGCATTTAGCAGAAAGCCCAATTTTGCCAATATCGTAATGATGGTATAACGCTGCCTGAGCACCCCAACATATATGTAGAACCGATGTTACGTTTGTTTTGGACCAGTCCATAATTTCTGAAATTTCCTGCCAGTAGTTCACTTCTTCAAACGGCATTTTTTCTACTGGTGCACCCGTAATAATCATGCCATCATAGCGACGATGACGAATCTGATCGAACGTCGTATAAAATAATTGTAAATGTGATTTACTAACATTTTTCGATTCATGCGTAGCAGTATTCAAAAATGTAATATTCACTTGTAACGGGGTATTCCCTAATAAACGTAGTAATTGCAGCTCTGTTTTTTCTTTTTCTGGCATTAAATTAAAGATTAAAATATTTAACGGACGAATTTGTTGAGTTTTCGCTCTATCCTCTTCCATTACGAAGATTTTTTCCTCACGTAAATGTTCTCCAGCTGGTAAGTTTTTTGGAATATTAATTGGCATCTTGCATTCCCCTCTCTTATATTTCTCTCTGTTAACCCATTATTGGCCTTAGTCTCCATACATAGGCCTTGCGTAAAGTTTTTTTTCGATGAAATTAAAAAATCCCCCTCATTCCATTTGAGATAGAATGAGAAGGATTTTTACCACGTTCACTCTTATCTCTCAAAGGACAAATCCTTTGATGGAATTAGCACCTTTCTAACTTTTGTTAGAGGTTGCTGAAGCGTCATCGGGCCAAATCCCTCAACTTCTCTTGATAAGATTATTTAATTAAGAAGAATTGTAACATGAACAATTAAGAATATCAACAATACATAGAATATTTTGTTATTAACCATGCATGTCATACCGTAATTTGTTTAAAACTAATATTGAAGCTAAGTCCATATATTTTATGGTAAACAAGCTGTAATTATGTTAACATATACCTTTAGTAACAGAGAGGAACGTGAAAAGTTTGATTAAAATTGATTTTCCAAAACCAGATTTAGTAATTCGCCAACGCGAACAAGATTTAAAGCCAGGTGATGTACCAATCACACCGTATTTCGGTTTTATTGATTTCCATAAAATCACACGTGAAAATGGCGGCATTTTCTTATTCTACAATGAACAGAATGAACTATTATTTGTCGGTAAAGCACGTAAAATTCGTCAACGTATTAAAAAGCATTTTGAAGACAATGTGTCACCGATGAAAAATCACCGTGATGAAGTTTTCAAAATTGAAGTATATGAAGTAGATGATCCAATGGAACGTGAAATTTACGAAACATACGCGGTTAATACATTCCGTGCTAAATATAATGTTGATAAAGTTTTTTATTAAGATAAAAAATCTTATATAACAAATAAAATAAGAATCTACAAGCCATCTGTACATGATGGCTTGTAGATTCTTTTATTATTTTCACTCTACAAAAAAAGCTTTACGCTCTTTAGTAATCCATTCCTCAAGCTCCATATCATCATCGCGCTTTAACAATCGATTGACAAGCACATCATGCCATATATAATCCTCTAGTAAATAAATATGCACAGGGTCATTTGTTATAAAAGCCGTTTCTTGATTGGACGGTGAGTGACCATAAATCATCTCTTGACCATCTACAGAGAGAATGAACCAATGTGGTGTGGAAGCATTTCTCGTATATTGAGTAATGCGATGCTGGTCAATCGATGCAACATTTTCATCCACATACAATGTAATGCCATGAACCGGAATACGCTGAGAGACCTCATGTATATCTTCTCGCAATTTTTCATACATATCTTCCCACATTGATAATAATATTTTTTTCTCCGCTTTTTGTAATAACGACTGACAATAATTGACGATTGCTTCTTTTCCTTTTAGCATAACAACCTTATGCTCCGCTTCCTGCTCTTTTACTTCTAATTTTTCTAATTGATCACTAATCGACGTGAAATTCGATTGCCAGCGTTGTTCAACTTGTTGTAAAAACACAGCAACAGGAATGGAAGAGTATGTCGTTTGATCTGCAGTTTCTTCTTTCAGTACTAACCCTTTTTCAACAAGTACATTAAGTATGTCATATATTCTTGCACGTGGGATACCGGAGTTTTTACTTACTTGATAAGCACTAACATGACTATTTTGTACGAGTGCCGTATAAGCTTTTGCTTCATATTCTGTGAATCCCAGTTCTTTTAATTGGGCGATTAATAATTCCATCGAATCCCTCCATTTCCTCTATTATAGTTGAAGGGTATGAAGATACGCCAACGAAAAAATTAGTCTTTACAGCTACACGAAATTTAGTTACTATTTCAGTAGTAACTATTTAAAGAGGTGTAAACATGCTATTTGAAGTAGATTTAAATGTAGTCATTTTATTAATATCTTTTGGATTTTTAGCAGCCTTTGTAGATGCGGTCGTTGGTGGCGGTGGCTTAATAGCATTACCCGCCCTCATGTTTGCAGGTTTAAATCCAGCAGCAGCCGTAGCAACCAATAAGCTTGCTGGTACAATGGGGTCTTTAACATCAACCATTTCCTTTTATCGTTCTGGTCAGCTAGAAATACGTTCGGTTATCAAATACTTCCCTTTAGCTTTTATAGGATCCCTTTTTGGTGCATGGACAGTACATTTAATAAACCCTGAATTACTAAAACCGCTTATGCTAATAATGCTTACTGCTGTTGCAGTCTATACAATCTTCAAAAAAGACTGGGGTTCAGTAGCTTCGGTCAAAAATTTAAAGTTTACGCACTTAGTTTTATTCATGCTATTGTTATTTAGCATCGGTTTTTATGATGGATTTCTTGGTCCAGGAACTGGCTCATTTTTAATTTTCAGCTTTTTACTAATAGGCTTCGATTTTTTAAAGGCAGCAGGAAATGCCAAATTTTTAAACTTAGCAAGTAATTTTGCAGGCCTTTTAATGTTCGCCTACTTAGGTCAAATTCATTTTGTCTACGGTTTACTGATGGGTGTAGCTCAAATTGCCGGTGCATTTGTAGGCTCTCGTATGGCGATTAAAAAAGGTAGCGGCTTTGTTCGCGTATTGTTTATTATCGTAACGATTACATTGCTCACTAAAAATGCTTATGATTACATAAAAAACGCCGTAGATATCTAGCTCTACGGCGTCTTTGTTTTTTTGGGCATTCTCTCCTTCATTTCGGAGAGACTTTTCGTCGTTTCAGTAGTTCTTTCTACGATTTTCGGGGTTCTATCCGTCGCTTCGCAGGGTCTTTCCATCACTTTGAACGTTCTATCCACGATTTTGGACGTCTATCCACGTTTTCGAGGGTTCTATCCACGATTTTGAATAGTCTATCCGTTGCTAATTGTCTACAGTAAAAAAACGCCGTAGATTTTCAATCTCTACGGCGTTTTATAAGTCAAATAAACAACTTTTCATCTTTAAATTTATGACTTGTTAATAAGCTAACAATAATAAATATCAATAAGGAAGCGACAATTGGAATTGTCACAGTATGCATGCCAAAGACAGAAGGATAAAAACGATCAATGATAATATATAAGGTCATCCCTGAAATCATTGACGCAATCGCACCATATTTATTGGCCTTTTTCCAATAAAGTCCTAAAACGACGGTCCAAATAAAGACTGCCTCTAGTCCTCCGAAAGCAAATAAATTAAGCCATACTAATAAATCTGGTGGATTTAGTGCAAAAACGATAACCGCTAAACCAATCACTGCTGTAACAATAAAACTTGCACGTTTAATTTCCGTATCATTTGCTGTTGGCTTTATATAATTTAAGTAAATATCTTTCACTACTGTTGAGCTTACAAGCATCAACAACGCATTAACTGTAGACATCGTTGCTGCCATCGGTGCTGCTAATACTATACCAGCTAAAAATGGCGGTAAAACCTTTAATGTTAGCAGTGGCATAACTTTATCACCAATCTCAATACCTGGCATCACAGGTCGTGCTAAAACACCAATTAAATGCATACCAAACATGATTGTCCCAATGGCAATAGTGCCAATGATAATGGCTAAATGCATGCTTCTTGAATCTTTGTAGCTCATCGCACGAACAGCGATTTGTGGAAGCCCCACCACACCAACACCGATCAAAATCCAAAATGTAGAAACGTATAATGGCGTTAATTCACCTTCAGCTCCAAATGGAGACACAAGATTCGGATTCTCAGCGACAAGCGAGGCCATAATATTATCGATTCCTCCGCCAGCGATGATTGTCCCAATTAATAAAATAACTGTTCCGATTACCATAATCGAGCCTTGCACCGTATCCGTCAATGCTACAGCGCGGAAGCCCCCAATGATCACATAAACTAACACGGAAATCGCAAAAATAAACAGTGCCGTTGTGTAGTTTAAGCCCGTTAATGACTCAATTAATCGAGCACCACCTACCCATTGTGCCATCATGGCAGAAAATAAAAAGATGATGATACTAATGGCTGATAAAATGACTATGGCATGACTTTTATAGCGCTCTCGTAAAAAATCTATTAACGTGATCGCTTGATAACGTCTTGCGATAATAGCAAATTTCTTCCCAAGAATCATTAAAACAAAATAACCTGCAGGAAGCTGAGCCATCGCCAATAATACCCAACCAAGCCCTTTCGTATAAGCAACACCTGGACCCCCAATAAAGCTACTTGCACTACCATACGTAGCAATCATTGTCATCGCAAGGATGAATCCTCCCATTTCACGACCACCGAGGAAGTATTCCTGTAAAAATGAATTGGAAGAGCGTATATGCTTATTTGACCATATACCAATACCAAAGATGATAACTAAAAATAATAGCAGTGGAACAATAACTTGCCAATGCATTATCGATCCACCTCCTCATCGTCAAATGGGACCTCTTTGAAAAAGAGTTTCATGACGAGCCAGATTAAAATAATCATAAAGCCTGTCCCTGCTATACAGCTATAAAAAAACCATGCAGGGAAACCGAAAACATACGTATAGCTTGTTGGATCACCAGAGCCTAGACCATAGGCAAAGCCGAACCATATCGCAAAGTTAACGATAACAAGTCCAATACCGATAAGCGCCTCTCGATGCGCAATTTTAAAACGTTGATCTTTCAAAATATAGTCCCCCTAACCTACTCTATTTTACTGATATGTTCGTATTATGGGAACCTTTGTGAGAAAAATAAATGTTTGATTAAAATAAGATTTAATTCTTTGCTTTTCTCTCGGGACATTATTTAGATTATTTAGCATAGCCATTACAAAAAATGAAGACAAAATGAAAACTCTACTTTAAGGGGTCACTACATTAGGTGCTCTTATAATTTTTTTAATTATTTGTGTAAAATAAAATGAAGAAAGATAATATTTACACATATTTTTAACTCTATATCTCTATCAAGTAGTGTTTTTTTCTAAAATCTATAAGATCTTTTTCTTCTAGATAAACTTTCTGTTGTTAAGATGTAATCAGTTAGCAAATCATTTAATATTAATTTTACTCTTTCTTTTGTAGGCGTGCACTTATCGTATAACTGGAGTAGTTGCCTACAAGATACACGTAAAAAACGAACTCAGGTCTTCCAATAGAATGAGAATTAAGTTTAGACGGAAAATATGTCAAAGAAAATAGAATGACTTCGTCAAATAAAAAAAGGAAATCGAACAACATCGATTTCCCTTTTTTCTTTTAATATCAGCTAGTTTTATTCCCAGCTTTTTCGTTTCAGATTCACCATTATTTTGTGTTCTGAACGTAAATTATTCGCTTCTTCTATACCTTAAGTTATGCCATCAGCGTTGAAGAAGAGTAATCAGATCATCAATTATTTAAATAATACATTACTTCTTGTATATAATTTTCCAATGGTTGTCTTGTATTCACAGTGATACACCTACAGTTGGAGGGCTTTTTGCTATTTTGAAGTGTATCATTAAAAACCGCTTCTGATTTTATCTCTGCTATTTGACTAACCATTCTATCTCGATTTTTCAATCTATAATTTATCTCTTTGAAGTCATCAAGATAACACTCGATATATTTATATTTAACATTGTATTTTTCTGTTAGTATTGTTCCTTTATCGACCATTTCTTCATAAAAACAAGGACTATCAAGTATTACGTTATGTCCTTGTGATAAATGGAAGTCAACTAAGGACCAATCAATATTATATGAAATATTACCCGAAAGCTTTTCATCAATTGAAAACTCATCAATGTATTTAATAGAGCCGATTTGACTATATCATGGTCAATGATAATACACCCCGTTCTTTTAGCAATCTCACGCGAAAGAGTGGATTTTCCGGAACCAGGGAAGCCTGCCATTTGTATAAAGTACAAGTTTCATCACCTATCTTCAATAAATTATTTCACTTACATTACATAGTAATCTATTACATAGCTCGAGCAAACTGAGCCCTTATGCAACTCAAAGGCCCCCATTAGTTTAAGTACAATGATTCACAATCTTATTCTATCTTTTACACTGACACTTCTTTATTTAGGGAACCCATCAGTAAGTAAGCACATATATTTAGCTGTATTTAAAAATACTAACGAAATAGTCTTCTTCAGGAAAATCCCCCACATATTCCAAACCATTCCTTGAATAAAACTGTTTTAACTTTTCATTTCCTGTCCAACAATCTAAATACAAGGTTTTATTTAATCCTTTTGCCAAAAAACAAGCAAATTTTGTTATAGCAGAACCAATGTTTTTTCCTTGGAACTTGGGTAAAATAGCGATTTGAGATAGATACTTACTTTTATCATCAAGTAAAAGCTCATTTATATTTTCTATATCATATATACAAAATGTCCCTATTATTTCTTCCTCTAGTATTAAAACATACAAAAAGTTATTCTTTAATTGGTTTATAATTTTATTATTATCCCAAGGGTATTCCCATTGGTATATTCCTTTTTGTTGTAAATTTAATGTAACTTCATTTAATATATACATCAATTGCGATAAGTCATCGATTTCAGCTAATTTTATTTCCACTTTTAGCTCTCCATTCATGCTTTTAGTTTTCATCAATGCTGAAAGAAGTTAAAGGTTTTTCTGGTCGGTTAGCGCAATATTTGCAATTAGGGTCACTACATTTTGATTCAGCCCAACTATTACATTTAGGGCAAAAATAAGCATCAAAATCATCGTAGTATACTAGATTAAACTTGCATTTAGAACAATATTTATCTTGTTCAATTTGACCATAAAATTCAAAGTTGTCTATTATTACTTTTCCATACTTTTCTACGATTTTCATAAATATACTCCTATAAAAATATTTATGTATCAAATAACTATTTTAACATACATTCATTTAATTTTGAATATTTACAATTTTCATTAACATAACATTATATCGTTAGTTGAATAGGATCAATTCGAAAACAGCCTATATCTTTTTTACATAGGCGTTTAAGAAATAGGCTGAATGTTCATTTAATAATTGATATGAATTACCGCAACATAGGTTGATGAACGAACAAATTGTAGTTGTAGTAAATAAAGCCATCTTTGATAAAAAAGAGGATAGATAGAACCAATTTATTTAAGCTCTTCTATCCTTTTAATAAAAAATTTAGGAAAAGCTGTTCCTTGTTCCTTGTTCCTATTTGTGTACTTGTTTGTACTTCAAATAGCTAGGATCAGCGTTTATCACCATCTTTAATATTGGAATTTCTTTATTAAGCTTTGAAGCTCGTCTGCCTGTCGTGCCATTACTTTTGCTGAAGAGGCCATATTATCTATGAAAGCTAATTGCTCCTCTGCGGTTATCGTAACGTGTTCCGTGCTTTCAGTAGCCTTGCTTGCAATGCGTGCCATTGCTTCTGTTGAAGCAGTAACTTCTTCAACACTTGCAGACATTTGTTCCGTCACAGCGGAGATGTCATGCAACTGTGTACTTACACCCTTAATCGACTGCATAATCTTGTGGAAAGCCAGTTTTGTATCATCGACAACATCCATACCTGCGGCAGCTTCCTTCGAGTTACTAGAAATAGCCGTAATAACATTTGCCGTATCACTTTGAATTGAATGAATAAGCGATGCTATTTGATCAGCAGATTTCTTTGATTGTTCTGCTAAATTACGAACTTCATCTGCAACGATAGCAAAGCCTTTTCCTTGCTCCCCGGCACGAGCCGCTTCGATGGCTGCGTTTAAGGCAAGCAAATTCGTTTGTTCGGCTATGCTTGTAATCACATCTACGATATTGCCAATTTGTTGCGACTGATCACCTAAAATTCGAACCTGCTCCTCTACATGGTCAGATGATTTATTAATAATTGTCATTTGATTCAATACACGATTCAAAGAATCATTTCCTTGAGCAGCCTCGTCACTCATTAAATCAGCAGCATCTGAAACCGTTGAAGCCGTTTCAGCAACTTGTTGGATGCCAATCGCCATTTCCTGCATGGCCGTTAAGCTATCACTTGTGCTATGTAACGTTGTTCTTGAACCATTGGCTAAATCTTGTAGTGTTGACGTTAGCTGTCTCGTCATGTCAGCGGTTTGCTGTGATTTAGTTGTTAAGCCATCAGACGATATATCAACTTGTTTAGAGGATTGTGCTATTTGTTGCATGACTACCTTTAAACTTGTCAGCATTTTATTAAACGATTGCGCAAGCTCACCTGCTTCATCCTTGGAATTAATTTGTAGCTGTTTTGTTAAATCTCCCTCTCCATCCGCAATATCTCGAAGTTGAGCATTCATTTCACGAAGCGGCTTAACAAATGCTCTTGTAAAGAGGAAGCTACCTAATATAGCGATGACAGCTCCGATGAACAATACAATGAGAAGCTTGCCGATAAATGCAAAGATAATAGAGTTCACACCATCTATCGTTTCACCAACAAACCACATCCCAATGATGTCTCCATTTGCATCTTTAATAGGTGCATATAGTGTTAAATATTTCGTTCCTACTACATCTGCCTCACCAATAAAGGTTTCCCCTTTAGTCATAACATTTTTAACGACTTTTGGATCAGCATCTTTGCCAACTAAACGTTCGCCATTTAGCTTTAGATTAGTAATTAGTCCTTTAGAGCCTTGGAAAATGGTTACACCACCGTCGATGCTTTCTCCAACCTCATCAACAAAGGCTTCCTGATCAACCATTTTTGAATCCCCTTTGTAAAGTTCCCCATCTTTTATAGTCCAATCTCCCTTAAATCGTTCTTCTAGAAGCGCGTAGCCGACCTTTGAAATATGGGTTACACTCTGCTCAAAATTATTAAGCATAATTTGCTTCACTTGTATATGGGATACAAATCCAATCATAATGCTTAAAAACAGAATAACCCCCACTAAAAGCAAATTAAATTTCGTACTAATTTTAAAAGTGCGCAAATAATTTGTCTCTCCTTTCTCACATTAATTAGGAATATTATGTATAAAATGTAAACCATTTTTATTAAACATGATTCTATAAATACTTTCAAGACATTATCAATAAATTAACAATTTTAATATAAATGAGTTGTTGGTGAGCAGTGGCTAAGGGAAATACAATGAATTCACAACGTATGGTTGTTTTCCGCCGCTTTGCTGACGCTACGCTTTCTCACAGAAAACATCCGCTACGCTGCAGGGTCTCGCGCCAACAGCTGTTTTTTGCGCGAAAGTGAAGCATCAGCGGCAGGATGTTGATCCCAAAGGCGTTATCACAGGACGTGATGCTTTTAGCCTTCGTTCCTCTACGCTAATTCCCAAGGAGTCGCTCTGTTTCCTCTCTAATCAACTTAACCGCATAACTTATGCTTTAACATAATGTCACCCCATCTCTCGCTGGTAAACTACAATCCTTCTTTTTTATGGTGTAATTTTAAATTTCTGTTAATATATCTTTTAAAAGGGAGGAAGTTTATGAAACTTGTTTTAATATTTGGTCCTCAAGCAGTAGGAAAAATGACCGTTGGACAGGAATTAGCTAAAATAACGGAATTGAAACTTTTTCATAACCATATGACGATTGATTTGGTTAGTCATTTTTTGGTTATGGTACAACAGAAGGAAAAAGATTGGTTAATTTGTTTCGTCAGGAAATATTCGAAGAGGTGTCCAAAAGTAATTTGTATGGCTTAATTTTTACTTATGTCTGGGCTTTTGATATGCAGGAGGATTGGGATTATGTCGACGATCTTGCAAAGCTTTTTGAATCAAGAGGTGCTACTGTTTATTTTGTAGAGCTTGAAGCTGATGTAGTAGAAAGATTGGAAAGAAATAAAAGCGGTCATCGACTTGAGCATAAACCTTCAAAGAGAGATATTGAATGGTCCGAAAAGGATTTGAAAAGCTCAATGGAAAAATACAGATTAAATTCGTTAAAAGGCGAATTAAAATATGCAAATTATCTCAAGATCAACAACACAAATTTGAGTGCTGAAGAAGTTGCTTTGAGCATAAAGGAAACATTTCATTTGTAGAATTGAAAAACGCCTGGATCTCCAAGCGTTTTTTCGCTTTTATAATCACTTGTAACTATAATTAATTAACTGATAACCCGTTAATAAAACAATATACTATTTCTTCTTCTAACTGACTTAATTTACGATTTAGTTGAGTAGTTAGTTCATTAACTAAATTCGGATGGTTTCTTTGATGTTTTTCTGTTAAATCACAAATTAACTTCAACAACATGATATACCCCATAAAATCCTCTTTAGATAATGGGGGCTCATGCGAAAGTACATAAATTTCGGCATCAAACATTTCAATGTTTTCTATGAGATGTCTAACATTTTCAATTTTATATTGTGGTTGTTGTGTGTAAATACTTGGATACAAGCAGTCCCCTAAGAAAAGTACCTTTTCTCCCTCTACATAAATAAGTGATGAGTCATCAGAATGATCTCCACCTACATGTTTGACTACACACCGAATACCACCTAATTCAATCTCATATTTATCTTTAAAAGTAATATTAGGTAATTTGATGGTAATATTTGTGTCTTCTCCAAATTCGTTTTTTATCATGTCGGAACAAAACTGATTCTCTAGGCCTTTTTCGATACGATTATCTAAAGCTTCATCTGACCAATCATATTCAATCATTTTTTCAAGATGTATTTTTGTGTATTCATGTGCAATGGTTAAGAGATTCATCTGATTTGTTCCAAAGCTATGATGCCAATGCGTTAATACTACAGAATGATAATTAGCAATATGACTTTTATTTAGTTCATCAAGAAATAACTTAGTATGTTTATCAGAATTTCCTGCATCTACAATTAAAGTTCGGTGTTCCCCACAAATGGCAGACAGTATTGGTCGATCTGTTTCAGGATCATGCGGTAAATACTGTATACGATTAGTTAGTTGTTTCAAACTTTTCTCCATTATCTTAACTCCCTTTGTTTTCATTTGTTCCGACAATCTTATTTAATGTATCAAGAACATTTTTTAACTCTGTTAAGCTAACTTTTGAATAATATTTTTTCACAAGCATGGCGTCAATTTTATTTAGAAGCTGATGAAACTCTTGACCTCTATCCCCAAGATAAATAAAGGTCTCTCTACGGTTTATTGAATTCTCTTGACGATAAATCATTTCCATTTCTTCGATCTTTGAAATTACTTGGCTAACCGCACTTTTTGAAATACCAAAATGATTTGCAATATCATTTGCAATTACAGGCTCATTGCGAATAATATAAAACATAATAATTTCTTGTTGAGGAGTTAAGTGAAAGTTTTCTAATTCCTCAACCTCTTTGGTTTCTTGTAAAACTAACAACTTAAACTGCTCAAACTTTTGATTGATTTGGTCTATCATTATTAAATAATCATCCACAGATTTATCAGCCCCAATTCACATTAAGTTAAGTTTAGTTTACTTAACTATTATCAAATTGTCAATTATTGTATGTACACATCAAAAATGGATTCCCCTTGATATTATTTTTATAGCCACCGCTCACTAATTAGTGAGCAGTGGCAGACAGTAAATTCACAACGTAAGGGACATCGGGGCAACAAATGATCTTTGCGCGAAAGTGTAGCGCTAATAAAGTGCCAGTATATGTTCTTCAGAAGGATTACTATCTATGATTATTAAAGCTCCTATACTCTATTTAGTTATTGAATGGTCATCAATCGCTTGAACAGCTAGTTCCAACGCTTTAATCCTTCTTTCTAAGAGCGTTCTTTGGGGACTACCAACCTTTGACTTCATGTATATGTTCTCAATTGATGGTAATAAACCAGCGAGAACATTGCTCGCTACGGCTAAATCTTCTTGAGTATAATGATGGGGGCTTTGATTCCAAACATTTTCTAGCATCGCTAATCCAATGGAAACAGCTTTAAGTCGTTTCTTTACTAAAGTAGTATTTGCGCCTTTCTCGATCATCTGAGACAAGGCATTTTCGAGTTTGCTGATTGTCGATTGTAAAGATTTTATTGATTCCAATTTTTCTACATTTGTTACGTTTTCCATAGTAGTACTGACCTTTCTCGTTTCTGAAATATATTCTTTGTTACTGAAAATCGTTAAAAATCTGATTTCACTCGCAATATTTTATCATAATTACACAAGGGATTCTCAAAAACCTGGCCCAATTAAATAGCCTCTCCTATCCGTTTATTCACATCTTCAAGGGACTTCCTCGAGTAGAGAATGAAGGAAACATTTCATTTATAAAAACAAAAAAAACGCCTGAATTTCCAAGCGTTTTTCGTTATTTCGCAGCTTTCGCATACATTTGTAATGCTTTCTTATCAATTTTTCCAACACTTGTTTTTGGCAATTCATCGATAACAATAATCTTTTTGGGGATTTTATAGCGACCTAGATGCTTGTTACAAATTTCTTTGATTTCCTCTAATATAGTTTCATCTCGATCCTGACAAACAATAAAGGCCGCTACGATTTCTCCCCAATAATCATCAGCTATTCCAATGACCGCTACCTCTTGCACTAACTGATGGCGCAAAATACATTGCTCCACTTCTTGTGGATACACATTTTCCCCGCCAGAAATTATCATCTCTTTACTGCGACCGACAATATAAAAGTCACCATCCTCATCCATCATAGCTAAATCACCAGTTTTCACCCAGCCTTCATGCATGATTTTTTCAGTCTCTTGCTGATTATTCCAGTAAAAAAGAAACATATGCTTGCCTCTGACGAATAGCTCTCCCACTTCGTTTGTCGCACAGCTTTCTCCGGCACTATTCATAATTTTAGCTTCATTGAATTGCATACTTTTCCCCACGGCACCTTTTTTCAAACAGGCTGCCTCTCGGGAAATATAAAAATTATTGGGTCCCGCTTCTGTTAAGCCATAGCCCTCTTTAAAAAATAACCCTTTCTTAAAAAATGCATCATAGATTGGATACGGACATGGTGCGCCTCCTGATAAAAATACATTCATTGACGGGAAGCTACTCTCCTTAAAGTACTCCGTTGCAATCATCGCTTGGTACATTGTTGGCACAAATAGTGAAATTGTAGTCTTATACTGATTAATCGCCTGAAGAGCGTATTCTGCCTCAAATTTATCACCAATCACCACTGTACCGCCAGCCATTAATAACGGTATACATAAGGCATTCAAGCCGCCTGTATGAAACAATGGCATATAATTTAACGTACAGTCACGATCATTCAAACCCCAACTAATAATTGTATTAATCGCATTCCAATTCACAGAATTAAACGATAGGACAACACCTTTTGCCTTGCCAGTTGTGCCCCCAGTGTAAATCATTAGCCAAGGGTCATTCAAGTCTACCTCTCGAATGCTTAGTGTAGTGGCTTCACTCGCTAAACGAAGAGAATGCATATTTTCTAAAGATACAGGGCAATTCATTTCTTCATCGTAAAGCAGTAAAGAAGGCGTAGCATCCGTTAAAATATCATGTAATTCCTTTGCACTCATACGCCAATTCAGTGGCACGTAGATCAGTCCTCTTAATCCACAGGCGAATAAGACAGCAAAAAGCTGGATGTGATTTTTCGCAAATACAGCAACACGACTTCCTGCCCGCAAGTTTTGGCGCTCCAAGAAATGACACCATTTTGTGATTTCCACTGTTAGTTGCTGATAAGTCCACTGCTCCTGTGTTTCTATGTTTACCAAGGCGATACGTTTAGGTGTTAACGATGCACGTTTTAAAATCCAGGATTGCTCGACAAACATTTTGAAAGCCTCCTTATCACATCATAATTGCTCCATCCACATGAAGCGTGTGGCCGTGGACATAGGAAGCCTCATCAGATGCTAAATATAAATAGGCATTGGCAATATCTCTAGGTGTTCCTAATCTTTGCAATGGCACGATAGAACGCATTTGTGCAAGCACATTTTCTGGCATTTTTTTCACCATATCAGTTTCTGTAAAACCAGGTGCCACCGCATTAACGTTAATCCCCTTGCGCCCTAATTCCTTCGCCCAAGTTTTCGTCATGCCGACAATAGCAGCCTTTGTGGCAGCGTAATTCGTTTGACCAACATTGCCATAAACACCGCTAACAGAGGATGTGTTAATAATTTTGCCCCCTCCGGCAGCAATCATATGTGGAATGACCTCTTGCGTACAATTGAAAACGCCAGTCAAATTCACATCAAGCACTTGATGAAATTGATCTTCCGTCATTTTTGTTAGCATCGCATCACGTGTAATACCCGCATTGTTCACTAAAATATCGACTCGGCCTGTTTGCTCTACAACTGTTGCTACTAAGTTTTTGACGCTCTCTCTATCTGCAACGTCTACTTGCACAAATAACGCTTGATCTCCAAATTGTTTGGCTGCTGAAACACCTGCATCCTCATTAAAATCTGCAATGACAACGAATGCACCCTCTTCAATAAACCGTTCAGCAGCAGCATAGCCAATCCCATTGGCGGCTCCCGTAATTATGGCAACTTTATTGTCTAAACGCATACTTTTTTCCTCCTATTTCTAAAAACGCTTCAATTTCAGATGTCAGCTGTGGTAAATCATCTATTAATGGGGAATGACCGCAGTCTTTTAAACTAATGAATTGTGCATTTCCACCTAAATCGAGCATTATTTCATCATTCATCCCTTCTGTTATTACGTAATCACGATCCCCTCTTAACACTAAAACTGGAATGGTAATTTGTTGTACCTCATGCGTGCCTTTTGCGACATCATGATCAACAGCACTTATATTGAAGACATTTAAGGCATGATAAACTTCTGCTAAATTGCGTTGCGTCAGCATATCCTCCACATATGTCTGATAGTGTTCTGCGCTAGGCTGATTATGAGTGTAAATAAGTGCGTCCCAGACCGACTGTAAGCCATGCACATCTTTCGAATCATAAAAGCCTTGTACTAATTTTGTTTTAGAAGTGTCGACGAGTACTTCCTCATAGGTAAAAGCTCTTTTTAAAGCCGCTTGATTGCCAGTACCTAAATCTGTGTAAAATGGATAGCCTCTCGTAGATGCCGAGGCTAGTAAAATAAGCTGCTGACAATAACCTGGATACTGTGCGACAAACTGCATACACACAGCTCCGCCCGTTGACCAACCAATCATGTCAAACTGCTGCAATTTAATCGCATCCACAAAAAGCTTCACATCATCACTAAAATCTTTAATCGCGGAAATTGGTTTATGATAAGATGAACTACCAAAGCCCCGTAGATCCAGCGCATAAATTGTATATTTTTCATTCAACACGTCGATTAGAACGTCCCAATGTTTGGATGATGTCATATTACCGTGAATCAATAATAAAACACGTTCTCCCCCTTGACGTTTGCGATACGCAATCGTTTCTCCATTTGATAGCTCAACAGTTTTTAACATTGCATTTCCCCCTTATCCCCATCGAATCGTAATCGCTCCCCATACATAGCCAATCCCAGCACTAACAAGTGTAACAATGTCGCCATCATGAATACGGCCTTCTTCTAACGCTAGCTGCAATGATAATATTTGATCAATCTGTCCGATATGACCATACTCTTGCAAGTATATGGACTGCTCTTGCTTTAAGCCGAGTTCACATAAAATATAATTATGAGCAGATCTTTTCATGTGAAGCATCGCTAAATAACCAACATCGCCCTCATTGAATCCACTTTTCGCTAAAGATGTTCGAATTACCTTCAAAAAATTGCTTAAAGATTTTTGCTCTAAACGTTCTTTCATTCCAATTGGGTCAATCACATCGAGCTGATACAATTTATTTTCTAAATCAGAAGGCGTCAAAGGTTTTTTTGTACCGCCTACAGGCACGACTACATCCTCTGAAAATGAGCCATCCGTCATAATATCCGCCTCTAATAATTGATTTTTGTCATAGTTTTTCTGTAAAAGAATAGCGCCCCCACCAGCTGCTAAATTGTACATAAAGCGTGTTCGAGGATTGCTGTAATCTATAAAATCGACGTTTCTATAGCCACCAGCTAGGAGTACGGTATGAATGGAGTCATCCGACGCCATTAAGCTTTTCGCTAGCTTTAGTGCCATAATGGTCGTGCCGCATCTTAATTGCACATCGAATGCCCAAGCATTTACGGCCCCTAGCTCCTCCTGCATTTTTATCGAGGCAGTCCACAAAGGGTACTCTTTATGCTCCTCTCCCATATAGATCACAACATCAATGTCCTTCGGGTCGATATTAGCCTTGCGTATAGCGTCCTGCGCGGCCCATACCCCCATTTGAACCGTATGATCGTGCTCATCAGGAATAGGCTTTTCATTAATACCCATTTTTTGACGAATAACATCCTCTGGTATATTGGAAAGCGTCGCAATTTCTTTTGATGTCATTTTCGTCTGCGGAATATAGATTCCTGTACTTACAATGCCTACAGTCATTCAAATCGCTCCTTTTCCTGCGACAGGGCAACCGATGATTGATTTATTCCATTTCGCTTTAATCGCCATTTCCAAAACATCATACGCAAGGATCCAATAATTCCTTTTGGGAAAAAGATAACCGCTAAAATATAAAGAATCCCAAAGAAGATAATCCACCGTTCAAATATTGGATAATCACGAGCTAACCCTGAAAGCGCATGCTGTGCATATTCAATAACAGCCGATCCTAATAATGGTCCAACTAAAGTGCCGACGCCGCCGATAATCGTCATTAGTAATGCATCTAACGTAATATCCATTGTCATCACACTCGTATTGACAAATCGTAGTGACACAGCGTATAAGGAGCCTGCTAAGCTAGCAACAGTACCTGCGACAATTGAAGCAATCACTTTATAGTACAAAGTGTTGTAACCTAATGATTTTGTTCGTTGTTCATTTTCCCGAACAGCAATTAAAATTCTGCCAGTTGGCGAGTTCACAAAGCGATATAGCGCCATAAAAATAACGACCAAGCATGCGAGCACGAAGAAATAAAACGTCATTCGATCTCTAAAAATTTCGGGTGCTCTAAACGTAAAGCCATCATTTCCGTATGTAACAGAACGCCATTTTTCTGCCACAACTAAAAATAGTCCTGAAAAAGCTAATGTCAGCATCGCAAAGAAATGACTTTTTAATCGAAGTGTCAGTAACCCTACCAAAAAGCTAATGAAGCCTGCTAGTATCATGCCTACGACAATAGATATAAAAAATGTCGAGAGTGTTGGCTCCATTTGCTTCAGCATGACAGCTGTTGTGTAAGCACCTAAACCAAAAAACATTGCATGGCCGAACGACACAATTCCTGTATAGCCAAGGAGAATGTCATAGCTCATCGCTAAAATACCGAAAATAAAGATTTGCGTTAATAAAATCATTAGCGTCCTTGAATCATTGACGAAAGGGAGAAGCACTAAAATAGCTAACATGAGGAAAAAACATAGATGCTGCAATGAAAGCTTCATTTTCACGTTGATCTCTCCTTTCTCATAGCAAATAAGCCTTGTGGACGGAAAATTAATACAATAGCCATTAAAATCATATTGACCGCAAGCGATAACACTGGCACATAATAAGCCATAAAGCTACCTGCTAAACCTACTAATATAGCTGCTAATAGCGAGCCTGAAAAACTACCCATTCCTCCGATTACGACAACGATAAAACCTAAAATCGCATACTCCATGCCCATTTCTGCATAGATGACGCCTGAATATGGAGCCATTAACATACCACTAAGTGCTGCAAGTGCCGCACCAACCATAAACACATATAAAAACACTTGCTTTATATGAATACCAAGCGCCTGTGCCATCTCTTTATCCTGTACACCAGCTCGAACGATGAGGCCGACCTTCGTCTTTTTTAGCGTGTATTGGAAAATACCGAAAATGATAAAACCGACAACAATAATAAATAATCGATATTTAATAATAATAACGTCTCCAATTTCCCAGCTGCCTGCTAAGTAACTCGGCGTTTTCACTGCCACACCATTTGGACCAAAAGCAACTTTAATCATCTCCTGTAGCACGAGCATCAGCCCTAATGTAATTAAAATTTGCTGAATATGATTGCCGTACACAGGTGTTATAATTAATTTTTCAGTAATGAGTCCTAATAAAGCTCCCGTTACGATGGCACCTACAATTCCAATAAGAAAGCTCTCTGTAAACATATACGTAAAGATCCCCGCATAAGCCCCCCAAACAAATAAACCACCATGTGCAAAGTTCAAAACGTCCATTAATCCAAAAATTAACGTCAGACCAGCCGCTAGCAGAAAAATTAACATGCCAGTTGCAAGGCCGTTAATGACTAAATTGACAAGTAGCTCCAAAAAAGTACACCCCCCTTTATCCGATTCCAAGATATTTTCGTTTTAATTCTTCATGATGGATAAGATCTTTCATTTTCCCCGAATGAACAGTTCTACCATCATCAATCAACGTGTACGTATCGCCAATTTGGCTCGCCATCATAAAATTTTGTTCGACAAGAACAATGGACGTTTGCTTTTTCATTTCAACGATGGCCTCCATTACTTTCTCTACCACAATGGGCGCTAGTCCCTTCGAAGGCTCATCAATCAATATCAATTTACTATCATTGATAAATGCCCGTGCCATAGACAGCATTTGTTTTTGACCACCCGAAAGATGTCCACCAGCCTTCTTCCAAAATTTCTTTAAGTCAGGAAACAGCTCTAGCACATAATTTTGTCGCTCTAAAGTAGCTGTATCTTCTTTACGCATAGCCACTTTCATATTTTCCTCTACGGTTAAATCTGCAAAAATCCCTTGGTTTTCAGGAACATAGCCGATTCCTAATTTCGCCACTTTATAGGTAGGGTTTTTCTTAATAGAATGTGCGCGAAATTCTACCTCTCCCTTTGAGGCAGGTGTTAACCCCATAATCGTTTTTAGAGTGGTCGTTTTGCCTGCTCCATTCCTGCCAAGCAGTACACTTACTTGCCCTTCCATTGCTTCAAAATTGATCCCCTGCAAAATATGGTATTGCCCGATATAGGTGTGGACATCATTTAATTTCAGTAAGGTGTTCATCGTACAGACCTCCTAAATATGCATTTTGTACGGTTTCGTTTTTCATAATGTCCTCTGGTGTTCCATCTGCAAGAAGCTGGCCATTAAATAGCACCATAATCGAATCCGACAAATCAAGAATCATATCCATCTTGTGTTCGATAAGGAGAATGGTTTTATCACCTTGATTTTTAATCGTGCGAATAACGTCTAAAATCGTCGGCACCTCCTCTAAGGACATACCTGCCGTTGGTTCATCTAGTAAAAGAATTTCCGTATCAAGTGCTAACAGCATCGCAATCTCAAGCTTTCTCTTTTCCCCATGAGATAGCATTGTCGTGAGCGCATCTCTTTTATTGTCAAGCAAAACAAGTGTTAATAGCTCCTCCGCTTTTTCTGTAATCGCCTTATAGCTTTTATAATGGCGAAATAATTGGAAACGAACTTTCTCCTTGGATTGCACAGCCAAACGGACATTTTCTAAAACTGTGAGGTTCGGAAAAACATTTGTAATTTGAAAAGATCGCCCGAGCCCCATGCGCGTTCTTTCGATTGCTGATTTTTGCGCAAGTGATTGCCCCTTAAAAAAGACATCCCCGGCAGTCGGCTTTAACTCTCCACTTATTAAATTAAAGAAGGTTGTTTTCCCAGCTCCATTTGGTCCAATAATTGACTTCAAATGCTTTTCAGGCATATTAAAATTCACATGGTCGACAGCTGTATGTCCGCCAAAACGAATGGTTAAGTTTTCTGTTCGTAAAATGGGTTCCATCGTATTCTCCTTTCTAGTACTTCTAACTCTCTTCACCCATTCTCATATGAAAGTGGGTGAAGAGAGACAGAATAATAAAGCTATCTGTCTCCAATTTTATTTTTCATTAATTTATAACCGGAGGGGCCGTTTCTTCAGGGCTAAGCTCACGAACTAGCACTGGTACCGGATAATCTACACCTTCTTGTTTTTCTAGACGGATCGAATACATTGACTGTAATGCTTGATGGTCTTCTTTTCGGAAAGTCATCGTTCCTTTTGGTGTTTCAAATGACATCCCTTCCATAATGCCGATCAGTTTTTCCGCATCTGTATCACCATTTGATTTTTTCAAAGCATCTACAATCGAGATGGCTGCAGACATGCCTCCTGGCGTAAATAAATCTGGAACATCATTAAAGCGTTTTTTATGTTCCTCAACCAACCATTTATTTACATCATTTTGTGGTAACGTATTGTAATAAACAGAGAACCCTTCCATGCCGATTAACGGATTCATAAATTTCAATGCAATAATATCTGGTGCACCTGTTGAAATTTTAATGCCTTTTTCTTGAATTTTTAAATCTGCAATTTGATTCCATGGGGAGTTTGCACCAGCCCATACAACAAATAAATAATCTGGTTTTGCATCAATTACTTTTTGCAAATTGGACGTAAAATCAGTTGCTGCCGGATCTGCATATTCCTCTAAAACAATTTCTGCACCTAGCTTTTCCGCAGCCGTCTTAAAGGCTTTTACCCCGTCCAAGCCAAATGAATAATCTGGCGCAAACGTTGCAATCTTAACGCCTTTTCCCGCGATTGCTGCCGCTGCTGCATAAGCATCCTGAGAGGAATTTCGACCTGTACGGAAAATATATTTATTAAATTCTGAGCCCGTAATACTATCCGCTACCGCAGGCTCCACCACCATAATCTTTTCGTACTCTTCCGCAAGTGGTAAAACAGCAAGCGTATCACCTGAGCTAGAAGAACCTACTAAAAAATCAACCTTGTCATCTTCTAATAGCTTCGTCGCTTTTTGAACCGCTACCTCAGGCTTTGTTTCTGTATCTTCATAGACAACTTCAATTTTCTTACCGTTAACCTCCATCGTTCCACCTGTCGCATATTCAATCCCTAAATCAAAGCCATTCTTTGTTTGTTTCCCATACGATTCCAGAGCACCCGTCAACGACGCAAGCACGCCAATTTTAATAGTGCCTCCTTCCTTCGTAGTCCCCTTTGTATCATCCTCTGAAGCCTTATCTCCAGTTGAACTATCCTTCGACCCATCCGAATTACAAGCCACCATCAACATCGTCAGCATCAATAAAAGCATAAATAACCAATGCTTCTTCATCCCATATCCCCCTTCATAATGAACTAAAAAGAAAGCGCTTTCGTTGCTATATAAACACTATATAAAACTCCAGTTACAAATTAGTTACAAGTTGTTAGGCTCATCACTTGAGCCTAACAACTCTGCGACGAAAGTGGGATTTTTGCGGGGATGAGAGATTTATCGGAATAAATTCGTGATTTATCGGAACAATTTTGAGATTTATCGGAACAATTTCAGGTTTTATCGGAATGATTCATCGATTTATCGGAACATTTTAGAAAATACAGTGTAAGGTGCCACTTTTTCTGCAACAACAGCAAAGCAGTTTTATTATATAAATTTCATATTAATTCATTAGTAATAATATATTATCCATATTGAAATCTGGTTTTTATAATGAAGATAGCACTATTAAATGGAGGGACTAGAATGGAGTTTAGTAAACTTGGCAATAGCGGATTAACAATAAGCAAGATTGCATACGGAAACTGGATAAATCATGGGGGTAAAGTAGATGAGGATACTGCAAAAGAGTGTGTTAAAGCAGCACTTGATGTCGGTATAACTACATTCGATACTGCTGATGTTTATTCAGAAACTAAAGCTGAAGAAGTACTCGGCAGGTCTTTACAAGGTATACGCCGGGAAAGCATTGAACTATGTACGAAGGTGTGCTATCCGACTGGAAATGGGCAAAACGATAAAGGTTTATCACGAAAACATATTCTAGAAAATTGTCATGCATCTTTGCGTCGATTACAGACAGACTATATAGATGTCTATTATGCACACAGATTTGATCCAACTACTCCACTTGAAGAAACGATGTTAGCTTTCGCAGATCTTGTAAGACAAGGTAAAGTGCTTTATGTCGGTGTAAGTGAGTGGACATCAGAACAAATCAACCGTGGTGCAGCACTTTCACGAGAATTGAAAATTCCGTTCATCGCAAGCCAACCGCAGTATTCAATGTTGTGGAGAGTTATCGAAAGCGATATTATACCAACCTGTCAACGTGAAGGACTTGGGCAAGTAGTATGGTCGCCTTTAGCACAAGGTGTTCTCACTGGAAAATATTTACCCCAAAAACCTGTACCAGCGCAATCGCGTGCTAATTCTCCGGCCGGCAAACCATTCTTTAATAAACTTGCACAACGTTGGATGAACGACAGTGTGCTCACAGCTATTCAGAAGCTTAAACCCATCGCACAAGAGATTGATCTTACCCTCGCTCAACTCGCAGTAGCTTGGGTACTACAAAACCAGAACGTTTCCTCAGCAATTATCGGTGCCTCGAGCCCAGAACAGGTAAGAGAGAATGCGCTCGCTTCTGGTATCATACTAGACATTGAAATAATGAATCAGATTGACAAAGTATTAGAAGGTCTCATTGAGTACGATCCGAGCAAAACAGGTTAATAATATTGTATTACCCATCCCCTTTAGGATGGGCTTTTATTTTTGGTGATTAAATTGTAAAATCGAATACATCTCTCTAACAACTGTTAAGAAATGATTTACTACTGTAGATTTTTCATCTTCTCTCCAACTAATGTATAAGTTTACTTTTGGCGTAGACTCTTGGATTTTTTTATAGATAACCCCAGGATGTTTATAACTTTCCACCGACGATGGAACGACAGAAACTCCCATTCCAGTTGCCACTAAATTAACAATCGTTTGCATTTGAATAGCTTCTTGAACAACATTTAAACTTACACCATGATCCCAAAAGTAGCTAATAATTAAATCATAAAAATTTGGCCCCATATGACGCGGAAACAAAATAAATGGTTCATCAATTAACATTCGTAGTGGTATTTCAGACAATGAGGAGAAAGGATGATCTTGATGTAAAACCAATCTTAAAGACTCCTCCGAACAAACTTCAGAAGAGAGTATCCCGTTGTTCTGTTTAGAACGGATAAATCCAATATGAATTTGTTTCTCATAAAGTGCTTTTAATTGCTGCTCCGTTGTCATTTCACGTAATATAAGATGGATTTTAGGAAAGCGTTCTCGAAATTCATTAAGAACTTCTATAACAATTTCTGTGGAATCGACAAAACCAATAATTAAGCTCCCTATTTTCCCTTCAGCTGCAAGTTGTGTTTCTTTTATAGTTCTTTCTAACTGAAGCAGTGTCTGTTGAGATCCTTCTAAAAATATTTTCCCAGCATCCGTTAGTTCAACCAACCTTTTCGTTCGATGAAAAAGTTGAACGCCCAATTCTTCTTCTAATTTACGAATTTCTTGGCTTAAAGGAGGTTGCGCCATCCTAAGACGTTCTGCTGCACGACTAAAATTCAATTCTTCTGCCACCATTATGAAATACCGCATTTTCCTAATATCCATTTGACTATCCTTTCTACTAAAATCGATTCAGGACTTCTTTTAATATTGAACTCATTTGTGTGCCTTGTAATTTGTAGTTATGCTTATTATGTTTTCGGCTTTTTGGTTTAAGTAAAAGAAGTTATATCAATACAAAAATTGAAAAAACAACATTGGTTAATAGGCACAATCGGATAGGTTTGTAAAGTAGTTGAAGTAAAAATCCATATTTCAGTAACAGTATGCCAAGTAATTCTGCTAAAGGTTCACTTCTACGATGTTACTTTTTTAGGTTAAATTTAATTTTAACAGTTGAAAAATTTTTAGCATAGAATCTGAGCCCTTATATATGAATTTTATGCCTTTTTTAAGATGTTTATTGAAAATCATACAATCTATTAATCCTGTTATCAGCTTACTTTCACTAAAAAATCCAACTCATACACTTCGGGTTTCTACCACCCCTACTTTTTATAAAAAATAAAAGATACTTTTCAATCAAATCCAGAAAAAACTTTCCATTTATGTGCGAGTGTTCCACAAAAATTTCGTTATAGTATGTATAACGATCATAAGGAGTGACAAAATGAATGATTTTATCGAACGCCTTCAACAACATGATGAAAATGCTCTTAAATATGTAGTTGAACACTATTTAGGATTTGTGAAGGCAATTACTTTGAAAATTTTAGACAAACCGTCAGATTACATGCTTATAGAGGAATGTGTAAATGATGTATTTCTTCTAATATGGCAAAAAAGTATTTATTTCATCGGGAGCGAAGAGGATTTTAAAAAGTGGATAGGGATGATTACTAAATATAAAGCGATTGATATTTACCGAAAACAGCAAAAACAACTTGCCACACTGCCTATGGATAATATTCCACCACTTATCGCTTCAAATAATATTGAACAAGAACTGGATAAATTGTATGCCAAAGAACAATTGCTTCTTGAAATAATGCATCTACCTGATTTAGATAGAGAATTATTTTTAATGAGGTATTATCTTGAATATTCAAATAGTGAAATAGCAGAAATTTTACATATTACAAAATCTGCAGTGGAAAGTCGTTTATATCGAGGAAAGAAAAAGCTTGCTAAAAATCCTAAATTAAAGGAGTGCTGGATATGAATAAGGAAAAAAGTATCTTACAGTTAGATATAGAAGATATCGTACCAGTGGTAGTTTCAAAAAATGAAAAGCAAAAGGTAATTAACACCGTTTTACAAAAGAAATCAAAACCAAAGCAAATCCATAAATGGGCCATTGCCTCAATTTTTGCTATTGGACTAAGCTCATCTTGCTTAGTAAATTTTCCATCTCTAGCTTCCATATTACCAATAAATGATTTAAAAATTTACAAAACTCTGTTCTCAAAACAGCATGAATTTATTTTTAATCGTATTTCGATTTCTGGAAATTCAGCGCACATTTACTTTAGCTGTGATATGGACTTTGCTACTGAATTTATAACTTTAGACATAGTCGATAATTTAGAGAACCATTATGAAGATACAACAGAAACGACGACAACAAAAGTAACCGATGATTACTCAAATGGTCAAGCAATAATAAATAACTTTAATGCTGATGCTTCCGCAATTTTCATTACGCCAATAATCCGTACAATGGATAGCGAGGGCAAAGTCACTAAAGAAAGACTTGAGACTATAAAAATTGATATAGATTCCAATGAGGAAAATATGTGAAAAGAAATTAGACAGAAAGAAACCCTTGAATTAATTGAATAAGTGAATTCTTCAATCAAACAAAGGATTTCATTCTGTCTGTCTTTTTAAAAATGTATTTCAATCGTTAATTTCCTCTACCCTATCTAACCATTCATGCATAAGGCTATTAAACAAACTCGCTTGTTCAATTTGCAAATTATGCCCGGCATTATCTAAAATTGTGAAAGTTGCTCGTGGGAATTTATCTAAAATATCAAAAGCGTCCTTATAGCCAACAATTGAATCCTGTTTGCCCAACAAAAATAGGCACGGTTGATCAAATGAAATTTCATCTACAGGAAAAGAAAAACGATAACTTTTTTGGATTTTTTCTAAAAATTCCACATCTGCATTTCTTTGGCCTACTAACACTTCACTCGTATATCGATGACAATTATATTCATTCAATACGACTAGATGTGAACTAAAATCCTCTAGTTCCTCTTTTGATAATGTCGATAAAAATTCTTTATCCACCGACACAATACTTTGTTCTGGCACTGTTCGATTTTGTTTATCAGGAATAATCAACGGACAAATAAAAGCAGCCCCTAAAATTTGTTCATGATACTCCCTCATGATTCCGCGCACTAAATATCCACCATAAGATTCTCCTACCAATACATAACGTTCATTAGGTATTAAAGAGTGAATTAGTTCTATTACGGCCTCTAGCATTTCATCTGAGTTATTGATCTTTTCATAGTCTGTCGACTTGCCCATTCCTGGAAGGTCAATATAAATTCGCTTCCAGCCCTCTCTTTCTACAAAAATGGGTTCCATACAGCCCTTCATTAATCTATGATCTGGCGAATAGCCATGAATCATTACGATTGGTGTTCCATTGCCAATCACTTCATAGTAAATATTCGCTTTTCTTACCTTACAAAATGACATAGTAGTTCCTCCAATTTAATTAGAAATATCCAGGTGTGTTGACCAACCATTATTATCCATCTTAATTAATTAGAAGGCTTTAATTTCCGCTACGAGCTACTCGCTTTCCTGCGGGCGAGCGTCCAGTCGGAACGGAAATCACCCCATCGCTATCGAGATAGTAAAACTAACCCATTATCAAATCATAAACAACCATCGTCGATTCCATCGGTGTTGTATTTAGTTCTCTTTTTAATTGTTGCACACATTTTTCATACCATTTTAATGCTAGGGAGCGGTTTTGTAATTGATAGTAACTATACATTAACAAGCGATAGCCTTCTTCCCACAATGGATCCTCACGAATCATTCTTTCTGCATAAAAAATAGCTTGTTTATAATTTTGCTGCCTCGTCGCATTTTGTGCTAATCTTTCCAGAACTTCAATATACAATGATTGGAGCTTTTCTCGATCCTGTATAAGCCAATCTAACTGCTTTTTTTCAGCATAAAGTGTATCCGTATAGCTTGTTTCAGCAAGATACAACCATTCGTTTGACAATTGTGGATCGAACTCCTCCATCCCTAGTTCATAAAAATAGAGAAAGCGCTCGACATCAATTTGCAGAAATTGAGTATGCTGTAATTGATACATATTATTTTTACGCTGAATGAAAAAGCTATCCTGACGCGCATTTCTATTAGGCTCAAGAACCTTTAATAACGTATTCAAGACAACTTTAAAATCTCGATCGAGTGAATCAACATTACGCTCTGGCCATAACGCCTGTGCAATCTCTTCCTTTGGCATAAAACGATTGCGATGACAATATAAATAAACAAAAAGCTCCTTCGATTTATCGCGCTGCCATTCCTTATCCTCAAGCTTTCGATGATTTCTCGTTAAATTTAGACTTCCTAAAAAATTCACTTGTACTTCTTCATGCGGATAGACGATATTGTTCTCCACTTGAAAATAGCTACGCATCGTCAAAATAGCGGCATTTTCCCCATCACACTTTCTACTAAATTGTAAAAGCTCATAAAAAATCATCCCATTCGAAGGACCGAGAATGGTTTTCTTTTGTAAAAAGTAGTCATAGCCATTTTGGATGCATAACTGTGCAAACTGTTGAAAATAATGATTGAATTGTTGCGGTTTATTTTCTTTGAAAGCAATGACAGATTGAAAGAATAGTACATGCATTGCACCATTTTGATCACTACAGTCGTGAAATAATCGCTGTGCCTTCATTAATAATTGTCCAGCTCGGTCATATTCATATTGAGAAAGAATGATTTTCACCTCAGCAATTAATATTAGAGCGGTCATCCACGCGTCTTGTACTTGCTCTGTTTCCTGTAAGCCAAGGGCTATATATTTTTTAGCTGAGATCATATCACCTTGCGCATGTTTGACAATTGCTAGTCCCATGTAAGGCTCTGCTTTTACGCGAGAAATATTAATAGTATTCATTAATGTAAGAGCTTTCTCATAAGCTTCACAGGCTTCTTGATAATCAGGAAAATCCACTAATAGGTAAGCATGTGCTTTGCGAATATAGCCAACAGCCTCAATAAAAACCGATTTTTCACGTAGCCCCCTACTAATTCCATGCTGAGCGGCATACCATGCATCCTTCCCCTGCCCTAAAAGCGCATAGACAAATGATGCTAGTAGCTCACTCTCTCTATGTGTCGCGACAAGCTGTGGTGGTAATTCCAATCTCTTCGTCAGCAATTCCTTCGCTTCTAGTAGCTGTCCTGTTCTTAACAATATTCGAACATCGACATTTGCTCTTTGTAACACGTCCTCTGTTAAAGCAACCTCATCGGTAAATACTTGCGCGCCTTTCGCATTCCCTAGATTCACAAGATTTTCTGCATACTGACGTTGCAATTCGAGAAGTTCCTCTTTGTTTAACGGCGTATGATTCGCTAACTCTAAAGCCTTCTTTAAATGTGGCTCTGCCAATGCTGGCTGAATTGTATCGAGATAAATATGTGCTAAACCTGCCTGTGCTTTTGTCATAAAGAGACAATCGTTTTTACTTTTTGCGATGTTTGCACAATTTTCATACGACTGCTTCGCTTTTTCATAGTAAGCTCGATAGCGATGGCACTCACCTTCAAAATAATACAATTTATAATATTCCGATTTTTCATTAGCTGGAAATCTGTTTATCTTTTCTAATAACCACTCAAATTGCCCAGCCCGGACTAGACTTTCAGCATGATTTTGTAACAGCTCCCCACAAAAATCCTGATCATTCGTTTTAAATGCGTGATGAAGAACGGCTTGAATATTGTTTTGTTTTACATAATACACTGCTGCTTGTTTATGCAATGCAACATACTGTGAAGCATTTTGTTGTGGCCACTTTAGCTCTAAAAATCGACTAAACAAGGCATGAAAACGATACAAACCATCCTTCGTGATAGGTTGAATAAATAAATGTCGCTGGACAAACAGTTTAAACACCTGTGCAATTTCCGTACTATAAAATTGTGAAATTAACTCTTCTGAGAAAGTGGGGAAAATCGCCAGCTTTAATAATACCTCTTGCTCAAATGCAGACATCTTAAGATAAACTTCCTCCGATAAATAAGCGAAAAGATCATTTGTAGAAATATTTAACCAATGAGTTAATGTCTCATTGTTCCATTGCTCAGCTAATAAAGAAATACTAATTGCCCAGCCCTCTGTAATTTCCACAACCTTAGCTATTTCATCCTCTGTTAAATGCACCTCTGCATAATCCTCGAAAAAAACAGCGATCTCCTCTGAGGAAAATGCTAATTCTCTTTCTGCAATTACAAGTAATTTCTTTTGTAGCTTTAATCTCCTCGAAATATCCCAATTCGGCATCGTTCTAGAGGCAATGATAAAGTGAACATTCGGTGGTGAAAACTCAATTATTTTTTCCATCACATAATTGATATGAAATTCATGGTCAACGAGATGGTAGTCATCGATGACAATTAATATTGATTCTTCGATTTCACATAAACTATTAACAAACAGCTTAAACCAACGATTAAGTTCTTCAATTTTCGGAAAACGGGATAATTGATTCCAAGCATCAAATTCTTGGCCGAAGCCCGGAACAATTCGTGTGATACTAAAAAATAAATGCCTTAAAAACGGCAATATATTATCATCTTCCTCCGACACACTATACCAGGAAAATTTGCTTGATTGTGCATGTAGAAATTGTGTAAGAATTGTTGTTTTGCCATACCCAGCTCCACTATGAATAAGCGTGCAACTATGGTCTAGGCTTTTATTTAATGTTCTCATTAATGTAGCTCTACTAATACAATGATTAGACGGACTCGGTGGAATACATTTTGACTGAATAATAATGTCTGTCGTCATTTAGTGATAACCTCCCCATTCAACTGGTTATGTAAGGTTACAAGTCTTCAGAGTTAAAATCTTTTATGAGTTCCTCATAATAACGTGGGGATGCTCTTATGAAATCTTTATATCTATAGATCGAATAAAAGCGAAAACTCACGTATCGCAATGGTTGCTGAGACAAACCACGAGTGGAGTTTTCGCTTGGTACTTCAAGTTTATCAAATTGATTTTACCGTTACCAACTTTTTTACAAGTTTCCTTACTATCCGATGAATAATCAATATTATTTATCGTATTTCATAAACTCAGGAGTTTCCATTAATCTTTGGAAAAAGATATCTTTAGCCTCCCTATAGGCATCCATTGATTTGTCTTCGTACTCTTTCTTCAATTTATCATATGCATCGCGATAGTTATTATTTGCTAATAAAACGTCTCTAAATTTCCAAAAGAAATCAAACTCAGAATCAATTACTGTTAATTGAACTCCTAAAGGAGGATTAGTTGTATCATCTTTAAATGCCCTAAATGTAGTTGTTTTAACACTTTCATCATTTCTTTCATATAAATTTGATAGTAGTTCTACAGCTTTCGAAAATTGTTCAGCATGAACACGTACTTGGATATCTAAATCACCTTTAGTAATGCTATTAGGAATTGCTGAACTACCGACATGCTGGATATCGGCCTCTGGTAGTAATTCATGTATTTTATTTGCGTGTATCAAAAAAGATTTCTCAGCATTTTCATGAAATAGTTCACTATTAAAAAAATTCACTTTTTCCATATGAAACTCCCCACAATCTATCATTTTTATACTAAAAATCACTAAAATAGCTCTGTTGGATGAGTAGAAATTCATTCGGTGCTTTTTCCTTTATTTTACCATCATAGACCAATTTCACCTTATCGCCAATATGAAATGTTTGATCTGGATACTTCACAAGATTTACAATCACTATCTTCAGCTATAATCACATAACCAAGACCTTTTTCTCCTAAATTACACCTGTAAAAGTTTTCTATAGTTATCAAAACCTTTGCTATCCCGCTATTTAGAAGATTGTAAATGTAAACTATTTCTGCATTTTCATATTTATCAAAGTTTGATCTTAACTGACTTTTCCCACTGAGAAAATGAGAGTTTTTTACTGCAAAAAAATGTTAATTTAATAATATATACAATAAATACGAACCAATGATTTGTATAACAATTTACATAAAGCTAGCGATTGTTCAGTCGTTAATTTAGTCTTCTCAGCTTTTAATGGTACTTTCATTTATAGTATACCTATATAGTGATTTAACAAAATGAATTGCTAAATTTTAAAAAACCGATTATCAACTAAATGATAATCGGGTAGTTTAATAGGTTAAAATTATAAAAGTCCTTTACGTAATTCAGCAGCTGATTTTGGTGATAACAGACCGAATGGGATATCGAATACTGTTTTAGCACCTTTGTCTCCAGCTTGGTTTAGGCGATGTGCTGCACGAGCAAATGCTACTAGAACACTAGATGTGAAGTTTGGATTACTTTCAAGTTTTAATGAGAATTCAAGAATTTGTTTTTCGTTAGCGCCGCTTTCTCCACTACGAATAACGAATCCACCGTGTGGCATGCCTGTGTGGTTTGCTTTAAATTCCTCTTCAGAAATAAAGTTTACAGTTGTGTCATACTCATCAAAATAGTTCGGCATCGTCACGATTTCTTGCTCAACTTTCGCCCCATCTGCACCTTCTTCAAGAACTACCCAACATTCACGTGCATGCTTTTCACGCGTTGTCAGCTCAGGATTTTCACCGTTACGAACACGGTCTACTGCCTCTTGAATTGGTAATGTGTATTGTACCGCATTTTTAACACCTTCAATGCGACGCACAGCATCTGAGTGACCTTGACTTAAACCGTCTCCCCAGAAAGTATAAGTTGTGCCTACTGGTAGAACTGTCTCCCCGAGTATACGATTTAATGAGAATAAACCTGGATCCCACCCAACTGAAATGACGGATACTTTACCAGACTTTTGTGCCGCTGCATCTACAGCCTCGAAAAACTCAGGAATTTTCGCATGAGTATCAAAGCTATCAATTGTATTAAACCATTGTGCAAAGTGTGGTCCTTGCTCAGGTAAATCTGTTGCTGAGCCACCACATAAAATCATTACATCAATGTCATTTTGGAATTTTTCAGCATCATCTACTAAATATACGCTAGCATTACTTGCAATGTTTACAGTTGAAGGATCGCGACGTGTGAATACCGCTACTAACTCCATATCTGGATTTTGTGAAATGGCATACTCTACACCGCGCCCTAAATTTCCATAACCTACAATACCTACTCGAATTGCACTCATTAAAAATTCCTCCTCACGATTACGTGACTATGTGAAGTCCTTCACGTTAAATCTACTTACAATAATACGTTGTGTTAGGAAAATTCACAATAGTTTGAGTACGAGTTTTTCTCTTGAAATCATACAAGTTTTCTATGATTTCTATTCGAAAATGGCATGAATACGGTTACATATTTAACTTCTTTCAGCCGATATACAAACATCCGCTGAAATAGAGGAACTCAGTCTAAGAACGCCACGTTCTGTGGCAACGCCTGAGTGACCAACATCACGTTGGCCCTAATGCCTCTGGTGGATGTCACGGAAATCGGAAAGGAGTTCGCTAAGGATGTTAGCCTAAAATCATCGCATCCATGCGATAACGGCTAACTGACCTGCTTCCTACTGGCCAGCCGATTCTGGACGCACTGTTTATCTGTGCGAAAGCGAAGCGGCAGCTACAATTATGCCGAGGCATAATTGATTAACTAACCTTTAAGTTTTCGTTAAAGCCATGTAAATGAAGACTTTTTCCACCGCATGTCTTGTACAATAAAACTAACGACAAAGGGGGCATGTTGAATGAAAGGTAATTGTTATTCGCCAAGCACAACATTGGAACAAGGAGAATTACTTACTCGTCCATTCCGAAATGCACAAAAATCTGCTAAAGCTCACATTGAAACTGAGGTAAAGCACAATAAAATCCCACACAACACACACCAATGTTTAGGGGTTATACCTTTTGGCGTTACGGAAGAAACCCTAGTTACATCTATACAAAGAGTCAATGAGATTAACTTCTACCATGGTGGCAAAGAGATTGCACGCTGGTTGGTTAAAAAATGTGAATATAATAAGGCTAGGACTGACTAAAACTAAGATACGTTTCCTTACTTCTTCAGCATGGGATCGAAGTTCCCTAATCTTTTGCCCTTTTTGGGACAATCTATATGCAAAAAGTTACATTTAACTTGTTCTTCGCTATGTTTTAGGGTGGTGTAATTGAAAAGGAGTAAAATCGGAGAATCAATATATATTATGGGAATTTTAGACTTGTTAGTAGATAGTAGCTTATGCCGCTACATAATTGCGTCCGAAGGCTTTGGGGCAACCGACGTTTTTCGCGCGAAAGCGAAGCGACAGCGTGATGTTGATCACTCATTCGTGTGTTGTTGTTGCATAGATAAATTACCACAGGACGTGGCGTTCTTTGACTGATTCCTCTATTTCAAAGGATGTTTGGACAACTGTTGAAAATTAACTTAAACCTGAATACAACTCATCTTCAATAGAAGTAAGAAACTTCTGTACATGTCCCTAAACTTTCGGCCAAAAACATGTACTGAAAGAGTTTAAATATAACTTCTTTTCAGAAGACTAATGCCGAAAAAAACTTGCTACCAAGCTTTTTTCGGCATACTTGTATTTTCAAAAAACTATTGAAGCATAATTGTTACATTTAAGAGGTAAGTCAGTTTTTACTTATTTATTATCTTTTATCGATAATATTGACTCTTTTTTATTTCTTTTACTGATACTCTTAATTTCCAAAGCTCTTTAGCTAACAGAAATACTTCTTCATCATCGCTATCTTCAATCGCAATTTTTCTTGCTTTAAATATAGCATTCGCAGCGGGTGTTAGATCAGGACAATCTACTACCCACTTTTTAAACTCTTCTTTAAATGGGTCACTCTCACTCCAAAGATAATCATGTTTTAAAAATGCAGCACCTACTGTAGTTTTATTCAGCTCTTGTTTATATCGAAAAAGTTCATTCTCATCATTGCCTAATAATACTATTTGCTTCCCATCCATAAATACGAGTGAGATATCTTTCTTTTTTAAGTTCATTTCATCATTTCTAAGTTTTAAAATTACTTTCTCATCGTCTATTGTCATCTCTAAACTTTCATGAATAGAAAAAAAAGTGATTGCAATTCCCGCCACCAAACCAAGTGCCATTGTGATAAAACCTACCCATGCTCCATGATACGATGCAATTAAATTTAAAGGTCCTTGAAAAGGTACCCATGGTAAAGTAATAGCCCATTTAGCAATACTTGGAAGAAACCATCCTAGCACTAAACCGATAAGTGGGAAACCAAGCCACATAATAACTTTATCAGTTTTTGAAAAGTTTAATATTGTATGATTATTACTCATTAAAGTCCACCCTTTTAAAATAATACTCTAGTAATGGCTTTTCTTTATTTTGCCATAACATTAAATTGACTAACACTAATATAGTTGTTATTTAAAAACACCACAAACTTTCTTCTATGACCCCCTCTAAAAATTTCTCCCGCGTATATTTATTAAAATATGTTTAAAAATTATCCCTCCAAAATCTAGTTGAATACGAAAAAATGATTGGGCTTATCCATATTGTTCACTCAATCCATTCCCAAAACTTGTTATTCTCCCTTTTATACACCATTCTAAACGTTTTTCACCAGACAATAGTAAATAATACCATCTATTGAGGCTGACCGTCAAAAAGGTTTTTGTTATTTCCCAATCACATTGTTTCCGTGAAATGATTTGAACTGCTTATGTAGTTTAAGACCTTTAAAAGCAACTAAATTCTTTCCTCACTGTATTTCCTGAGCCAATTCGGAAAGACGCTCTTTATTTATAATGTGATAGCCATTCTTTTTCTTCTCTAAAATTTTTTCTTCACAAAATTGTGCAAGTACATATAATAAATGTCGATAGGAAACCCCTAAATATTCACAGATTTCAGTATGTTTTTCTTTATAGACTCCTTGATCTGACGAAAATTGAATAAATGCAGCAAGTCGATTTTCAAGTGGAAATGCTTGATTTTGTGTATATTTTGACGTCATTTTGAACGCTTTTTCCCCTAAAAACAAACAAAGTTTACGTAAAAATAATACATCCGTGAGTAACTTTTCTTTGCAGGACTGTTTAATCGAAAAACAAATCGTCTCGGTTACTGTCTGAATCCCCTTCGTATATCTTGCCTCATTAAGCAACTCAATTTCCCCCATAAAAAGTGGAGCCTCTAAGTAATCGATAAGCGAGACCTTGCCATTTTTATGTGTCATGTATAGCTTTGCCTTTCCTTCGATCATGTAGTATAGCGTATTTGGAAATGAGCCTTCTTGGAAAATCCATTCACCTTTGTCAAACCTACATATTTCTAAAAATGGATCAATTTCAAAAGAAAAAAAATCATCAATTGGAAATTTATCAAGATAATATGAACGTTCCTCAGCTGTCAGTATTTGCATTTTTACTCTCTCCTCCGAAATAATGTGAGATATCTCACATTATTGTATCGATGAACGTGCTATTATTCAACATAGTTAATGGAGGTACGTAATTTTATGAACAATCAACGATGGCTTTCTCAAAATTTCTTTGCATTTTTCTTTACGTGGGGTATTTTCTTACCTTACTGGACTGGTTGGCTTGTAGATGCTAAGCATCTTACAGTTTCACAGGCTAGCGTCGTAATGGGCTGTGGTCTTTTAGCACGAGCAACTTCAAATCTATTTTTCTTCCCGATGCTTGCGAAATATGTGCACAATAAACGACTCACTAGGATTCTAGCAATAGGTGCCCTACTCACAACTTTACTTTACATACCAAGCACGAGCTTTATCTCGCTTCTTATCGTTACCCTTATATTTAGCGTTTTCTATCCAGCTCTGCTCCCTGCAGTTGAAAGTAGTGCGGCAACGCTCGTACAGCATGGAAATGTACACTATGGCAAAAGCCGCTCCTATGGTTCCCTTGGCTTTGTCATTGCAGTATTAATCATTAGTATGCTGACAGGTGCATATGGCAATGATATTATTTTTTGGAGTATGGTGGTCGGCCTGATCGGTATGCTGTTGATGCAGCAAATGGCTACTCCACAAGAGTTACTCATTGTTCCGACGAAAGAACAACGTGCGAAATCATTGTCGATGAAAACATTATGGACTATTAAAGGCTTCCCTATTGTTTTATTAGTTGTTATTCTGTTGCAAGGTGCACATGCTTCTTATTACAGCTATGGCTATATATATTTAGGAGATTTGCATGTTGATCCATTTTATATGGGGATGATTATTAACATCGCCGTTATGTGCGAGATCTTATACTTTATGAAGGCTGATACACTATTTAAAAAATGGCGCTCATCCTCTCTATTACTTTTAGCTGCAAGTGGTTCATCTTTACGTTGGTTACTCATTTACTTATTCTCGAATGTTTGGGTATTTATCGCTTCTCAAACATTACATGCATTGTCTTTTGCTCTTGCGCATTACGCCTTTATCAGCTATTTAACAAAAACATTGCCAAAGGAGCAAATTCCAAATGCACAAGGTATTTATTCTGCATTAGCAATGGGATTAAGTACAGCTATCCTTACATTTTTAGGCGGCTATTTATACGAAATTTCTCCTGGATTATCATTTGCAGCAATGCTTATTTGTACTGTTCCAGCAATCGGTATACTGCTTACTACTAGAAATAAATATCAATATTAAAATAAGCAGGTGAGAAAAAAATCTCACCTGCTTTTCTATATACTCACTTTGGATAATATGAAAACCCAGGATATTTCACGACTGGCCACTTTTCCTTCCTTAAAGCATGTAGAAGTTCAGGACCAATATTTAAATTACTTTGCACTAGCTCAGATGGAGTAAGAGCCATCCATTGATTTAACGAAACATCCTGAAATCTATCACTTTTAAACATTTCAAGGAACCATAATGTTTCCGTACCAGTATTCTCAACGTAGTGACCATTTGCAAACGGCACATATCCAACATCTCCCGCACGATAATCAAATGTTCTAGCCACACCATTTGCTGCAAAAACTGTCATACGCCCTTTTCCTTGTAGATAATATTGCCATTCGTCATTATTCGGGTGCCAATGCAACTCTCTCATTCCACCAGGCTTAATCTCGACAAGGGCTGCTGCGATATTTTTAGAAATAGGAAAATTAGTGGAGTCTACAATTCTGACACTGCCTCCAGGAGTTTTAATAGGCGTTTGTGCAAGCAGACGATGCTTGAAAGTTTGCGGGACTGTACCATATGGAGATTGTACTTTTTGTGTGTCTAGTGGTCCTGGAACCTTATCTTGATAAATATAGACCTGTTCTTTCGGGATATGTTGAAAAGCGCTCTTTGGAACACCAAAATTAGAGGACAGCACATCTTTAGGCGTATGAGCAAACCAATCAGAAATTGAAAATGTACTAAGATCTGAGAAATGCCCATCGTCAAATACTAGTAAAAATTCACAGCCATCTTCAAGACCTTGTATGGAATGAGGAATACCTGGTGGGAAATACCATAAGTCTCCCGGTCCTACATCGGCAATAAAATTACGCCCATCTTGATCGACCGCAGTAATACGTGCATGACCAAGAAGCATATACGACCATTCAGCTTGTTGATGCCAATGTAATTCCCGTACCCCACCTGGTGTTAAACTCATATTAACACCTGCCAATGTCGTAGCAATAGGTAGATCGCGAACAGTAATTTCTCGAGACCAACCGCCATGCTTTAATACCATATGCGTATCAGAAAAAGAGAATTTTAAATTTGGTACAAGCCCAGCATCTGTTTTAGGAGGGACAAGCAAATCAGGATTTTCCAAATCCCTCATAATATCTCTCGGCCCTTTATCTACCCCACCTGCACCATCTTTCCGAATAGGCTGTGGAACATAAGAATAGCCCTCTGGCATGTTCTCCAATGGTTCACCTCTTCATAAATAATCATTATGTAAATATGTATGATTCATTACTAGAATTATTCTTTTATCAAAAGGTTTCGCGATTCTTGTACATATTTAACCCCGTCCTAGATTTAAGAACGGGATTACGTACTTGAGCTATAATAGTTTTTTTCAATCAAGAAATTAGGCTTTTTCTTAAAAATACTAGTAATCATCAATTATAGTCTAACTTTAACCTCAGTGCCGTCCTGAGCTTTGACATCCACTATCACGATTCCCTTATAATTTTTCAGTTCCTTGACGATAGGCTTTAGTGTGTTTTTATCTATTATTGGAAAAGTAAAGTCTATTTTATTTCTTTCGAAGGGCTCATTTGTCCATTTGTTTAAATTTCGTTGCAGAAGTTTCGAGGACAAAATTGAAATAACAATGTTTAACATAGCATATGGCATTGGGATAGTAAGCCGAAAACCTTTTGTTTTCACTTTTACATGCATCATAAGCAAATCACTATTCAATGATGACCGAAACGGTATCCCCGTTTGCCGATTTAATATCAACAATTTGGCCATCTAACTCGTTTTCAATTGCTTCAATAATAAGATTTATATCAATATCTTTAACATATTTTTCCGCTTGAGGAACACTCGCTGCGATGCTGTGTCCAGCCAGTAATACTACCTTGACAAGTTTTATAGGCAAATTGACCATGACGTTATCATTTTCGGCTGATACAACACGGACTTTTAAAGTTTTATCTAAATATTTAGTCGGCTTATCATTACTTGTTTCTTCTTTTTCCTTTAATACTTGAATCAGCTCTGATCCTTGTTCTGCATCAATCTTTCCTTCTTGAACCATTGTTAATACTCGTGCAATTTCCTCTTTCATGATAATTTCCCCCTATTCTTCTTTTAAAAGCTTAATAGCTTCTTCTGGTGTGATTTCGCCATTTTCCAGCATAGTGACAACTTTTTTCTCGTCTACTTCATTTTTCTTCTTTTGCTCATATCCAAGGGATGAGATAATGTCTGTTAGCTTGCCTCGAACCGTTGGATACGAAATCCCCAGTTCCTTTTCCACTTCTTTGATATTCCCTCTGCAAGTTAAAAATACTTCTACAAAATGAAGCTGATCCTTTGATAAAGATGCCAACTTAGATAATTCAAACTCATTTTCAATCGTTGTGTGACAATGAGAGCACTGCAACTTTGTAATTTTCAATGTTTTACTGCAAACAGGACAATTTGTGATAACTTGATAAGCCATAGTGAAATCCCTTCCTTCTAGTTGATTTGATTATACAACAAGAAATTAAAAATGCAAGTAATTAAAATTAAACTTTTTAATTATAAAAATAAATATTATTAAGTTGTTGTTTAAAATTATTAATTATCCATTTCCACTTTTAATGTGAATTAACTTATGACTATATATTTTAACTCCGTCCAGCTTTAGGCCAACAAATGTCTTTTGTGTAAAGAGAAGCGGCGCAGCGGATGTTTGGGCACCCACTGAAAAAAGATAAACAATTTCGGTCCCTATTTTAGAAATTCTCTTCAAAAAAAGGCCATACTTTCCACTACAATATTATGGTAAAATATTTTTCGTTCTAAATTCTCCAAGAAAAGGAGGAAACATATGGAGCATATAAAAGAAAAAACAAAGAAGGACTTTAGCCCAAAAGATGCTGTTTTTGTATGCTCTTCTTTTACATTCATTTGTGTGGCAGTCATTTTTGCTCTAATCATCTATGATGTATTTACGATACATAATTTCCTATCATTTGATCAGCCATTCTAGATGGTTCTGAGTATAGCTCTCTGTTCATTCGGTTTACTTTTATTTGGCGTAATCTTAACAATGTATATCCCTATTCGTTGTTAACTATTTCTTCCTTTATGTTTATAGCAGAATTATTTGAAGAAATGTATTTTAGGAGAATTATTCAAAATTCACTTCTATTATTTTTAAACGAACAATGGATTGCCATTATCATAACAACTTTATTGTTGTTAAGAATGCATACTCAATACTTTAAAAAACCGATTATGTTAATCAATATCTTCGTTACAAGTCTAATTTTTGAATGGATTTATTTTGAAACAAACAATATCTTAGCACCATTTCTTGTGCATTTTTTAATGAATCTCGGAAATGACATTTATTATTCAAATACAATTTAATAAGGATGACAAGGTAATTAAAAACATCACTCCCTCAAAGGTGTGATGTTTTTATTCTTATAGTTGTTTTTTTATCGTTTCAACGGCGCATTCATATAATATTTCTAAGCCAATCTTCAATTCTTCAGTTGTCGCATAAGCATATGATAATCGAATATGTTGATTATCTTGCGGATCGTAAATATAACCGGGATTAATGAGAACTTCGCGCTGCAATAGCTTGGTAAACAACTCTTTATCAACAATTGGCTCATGAAACTTTAGCCAAATATAAAAGCCGCCTTTTGGCTTATTCCACTCTGCAATAGCATTAAATTTTTCTTGTAAATTAGTCTCTACATATTCTGCTCTTTGCTGTAATTTTTGGCGCAAGTCGACGATATGCTTCTCATACTTTCCGGACTGCAGCCAATGCAGCACAATTTCCTGCGAGATGGCGCTTGATCCGTAATCTGTTTGCATTTTTATATCCGCTAACCGCTCAATTACTGTTGTTGGACCGATTAACCAACCTATTCTAAGTCCAGGGCTTAATGTTTTCGAAACACTTCCAATGTAAAGGACTTGCCCGTTATCATCCATAGATTTAATTGGGGGTGTTGCCGCTTCAAAGAGCAATTCGTGATAGACGTCATCCTCTATAATAGGAATTCGTGATTGTTGACATGCTTCATAAAGCTGTTTTTTTCATGCGTAGTCCACACCCCTCCAGTCGGATTGTTTAACGTAGGAACAGCATAAAATACAGCCTGCCTTTTTCTTTTTCGTTGAGCTAAAGTTTGTACAAGCTGTTCATCTCGATGGATAGCCATCATTTGCATACCTACAGACTGGAATGGATGCACTGAATTTAAATAAGATGTTTGTTCTTGAAATACGATAGACCCTTGTTCTAGCAGACCAACTGCAATGAGCTGTAAAGCCTGTAGTGCACCAGAGACAATGCATACATTTAGGGGCTTTGCATGAATGCCCCTTTTTGTCACGTATTCACAAATCGCTTCTCGAAGTTCTTCGCTACCTTGCGGTGATGAATAACCTAAAGCTTTCGGTTGCAAAGAGAGCTCTTTCAATGACGCTTCAATTTCAGCTGTCGGTAATAAACTTGGTGCTAGCTCCCCAGTACCTAATCGAATGACATCATCGCGCTGCTCGTATTCATTGATTAATTGAATGGTATGATAATTAGGCTTATGTAAGCTTGTGTCAATAAAGGATTGCCAATTTGGCTGTGATTGTGTAATTAAGGAATGCCAAGAATTATGAGCTACAAATATACCTGAGCCTACTTTCGATTCCAATATTCCTGCTGCTTTTAATTCCTCTAACGCCTGCTGAACAGTACTACGGTTTACCCCAAACTGCATCGCTAGCTGTCTTTGTGTTGGTAGCTTTGTCCCTGCTACCCAATCGCCCCGTTCGATATGCTCAATAACCCATGTCACAATTTGTTGCTGCAATGTCATTTCACCCTGTCTATTTGGCTGCCAGTTCATTCTTATCACCTCTTAAAATTGGGTGGATAAAAAACCATCCAATTGGTCGTTTTCTTTTAGTTATAACATATCTAGAATAATTAGTGGAAGGAGGGAATGTTATTGGAAGCATTTCTTCATGGAATGATTTTAGCGTTTGGACTTATTTTGCCTTTAGGCGTACAAAATGTCTTTGTCTTTTCTCAAGGTGCAACACAGCCTCGTTTAGTTCGGGCCTTACCAGCCAGTATTACAGCCGCAATTTGTGATACACTTCTAATCCTACTTGCAGTATTTGGTTTATCATTAATCGTATTGCAATTTGAATGGTTACGGTTCACCTTAATGACTGTTGGTATACTTTTCTTACTTTATATGGGCTATACAATTTGGCGTTCAAATCCGGCAACTGCTGATAACAACGAAGCACTACCTATAAAAAAGCAAATTTTATTCGCACTGTCTGTATCTCTTTTAAATCCACATGCTATTTTAGATACAATAGGTGTTATTGGGACGAGTGCTTTAAAATATAGTGGTACAGAGCAAATATTGTTCACGGCAGCATGTGTTTTGATTTCTTGGTTGTGGTTTTTAGGTCTTATCATTGCTGGAGCATCGTTGAAAAGACTTGATAGCACTGGGAAGCTTATGAATATTTTTAATAAATGCTCAGCAATTTTTATTTGGGCAACCGCTCTCTATCTTTTTAGTGGATTATTGTAACCTATTCACAAAAACACTTGCACTTACTATTTCAGGATCCAATATATAATGGGCAATTTTTAAGCTGAACTAATTTTGATAGTAGTTCAGCTTTTATTTGTGCTTAAAGATATAGCTTGAGTATATTAATTTGTACTGTAATTTTTCTATCCGTAACGGTGCAATTTTGAATAAATGATTTCCCTTAATAAAGTTCACACCACTTTGTTATGCTTTCGAAGTTATAGATATTTTCTTCGGAATGTTTCATTTACAATCTCTTTATTTTATAAGATAATGTAATAAATTGGTATAAAATGTTATATTTAGAAGGTTAGGTGAAGTTATTTGTTTAATAATTTAGGTATGTCTTTTTTATGGATGTTACTTGCTTATTCAGTCGCAACTTTAGTAGTTTTTATACATATGTTAATCACCAATAAATTTTTTGGTGTTCAAAATGCGAAACAGGTAGGTACAACTTTTTTAAAATCACCAGTTTATGTTAAATCTAGACCCTATCAGGTTCTTTACAATGTTTTAATATTTCCAATTTTTCTTTGGCTATATAGTAAAGGAATTGATACGAATAATGTAAAAGAATTTATGCTTTATACCGTTATCCAATGGACAACACTTTCAATAATAATTGACTATATTAGTTGGGTTTTAATTCCTCATAAATTTAGGTTAACACATAAAGAATTTTATATTGATTATCAACCTTATATTACTTTAATTTATGTTGCAATTTTTGTTAGTCATTATATAGTTGGATTTTTCATCTCGTAAATTTTGTAGGATTCATAAACCTCTCCCTCTTTACGAGTTTCAAAGTCAAGTGATTTATAAAGTTCTATAATCTCAGGTGGGGACTTGTAGAACATTTTTGCCCTCATTTTGATGTTTTTAACCTAGCTTTATTGTCATGTAAGTGCCCTTATAAATTAAAGAATGTGAAAGATTGGCAGGGAGGCTATATAAGTGATGAGAACATACGGTGAATATACGACTAATAACGGGTCTATTGAATTCTCAATTCTAGGGATGGGAGAACCAGTACTCGTTTTTCATGGTGGACATTCGAATTGTCGAGAAGAATTTGGATATAAAGCATTATCAGAAAATGGCTTCTCAATTATCACACCTTCAAGAGCAGGGTATGGAAAAACATCTAAGGAAATAGGAGATACGCTTTCCATGGCTTGTGACTACTATGCAAAGCTATTACAACATTTGAATATAGAAAAAGCTCACGTATTGGCTATATCAGCTGGTGAACCAACAGTGATCATTTTCGCCAAAAAATTTCCACACCTTACCCGTTCACTCACTTTGCAATCTGCAGTCACTAAAGAATGGCTCACTCCAAAGGATCGAACATATAGAGCAGCATCGGTCTTATTCAATTCTAGAACAGAAAAATATACTTGGGGCATGATTTCAGCGATAAGTAATTGTTTCCCTCGCTTCATCTTCAAACAAATGTTTTCTTCTTTTAGCACTCTAAAATACAAAGATGCAAAGGACAAAATTAATTCGAATGACATTGCATTAACTGTTCAAATGAATAATCGCCAACGCTCTGGCCATGGATTTCTAATTGATTTATCACAAACAAAGGAGCTAACCGTTAAAGATTTAAAATCTATAAATTGCCCTACTTTAATTATGCATAGTAATTTTGATAGTTCAGTTGCTACAGAGCACGCCATGCTAGCTTACGAAAATATACTACATTCGAAACTATGTCTCTTGGATACTTGGGGACACTTGATATGGCTTGGTAACTCATCCAAAGATACTGATGATATAGTCATAAATTTTTTAAAAGATACTATCAATTGATTAAATAAATCTTCTGCTAGCTTTCAATGATCTACTATGGAGAGCATATCATTAAAGCACTACATTACATGAAAAAAGCCTTTTGATTCCTGATCCCATTTAGTAATTGCATAAAGTATTTCTTTTGGGTTTGGATCGTGTTCTAAATAGCCTAGATAATGAGATACGAGAACACCATAGCTTAAATCTTGACTAATAATCCATATATCATCATGATTGATATGTTCCCATAGAATGCTAAAGTTCGTTAATGCCCATTTTCCATCAACAAGAAATATTGGACTATCACCTACCCCAAAAAACAAGTACACTAATTTATTTTCCATATCAATCCCTTGCACATAATGAATAACCTCATGTTCCCAACTTAATTCTTTTCTGAAATCACTATATTTAATCGCAAAATCCACTTTATGTAATTCATAATTCCATTTCTCGTGAACTTTATTTAGGATTTTTTCTAATCAACTCGCTTTTTTCTATAACACTTGAAATATGTTTTGGAAATAAATTCATTAGATTAGTTCTCTGATTTTTTTGTTTGACAACTTGTATTTTTTGCTGCATTCTTCTTTTTCGTTCATCCATAATCTCACCTCTTCGCTTATCTAACTTACCTGCGACATTAGTCGAAAATAAAAAAGATGGGATCCCTGTGGAATCCCATCTTACAGCACCCTTATGAAATCAGTTAGTTACTTATAACTGCAAACTCATAGTAACTGTCCTAATGCTAAATCCCAATTTTTCATACAGTTTAATTGCTTGATTCCCTGCAAATGCACTTAGACGGATTTCTGAATATCCTTCTTGTTTTAGATGATCAATTCCTTCTCTCATTAACATTTTGGAAATCCCATTCCCCCTAAATTCTTCTAGAACAAATAGTTCATAGATAAATCCATTCATCCTATCAGTAAATTGGTCTTTACTAGCCCCTATAAGAATCCAGCCAATTAATTTATCATTTTCTTTTGCTATTAAATAGTAGCTTCCCTTTTCCAAAAGTGGCTTAACAAGTTGGTCAATTTTTTCTTTCGTAGGTTCTACATCACCTAATGTACCATCAAAAACAGCTTGTGGCGAAAGAGATAATACCTCTTTTAGTTCCAAATCGTTAGGTTTTCTAATATCCATTAATTGAATCAGTCCTTAATTTCCTTTTCATCAGTTTAGCATATTATCCTAATAATTCCTCTTTTTAAAGGCTATTATTTACTTGAATTCTCCTTGTATTAAACTGCATCGTTTGAATCACGTATAGAAAAAATTCTGAACAACTATCAAAATTAGTTCAGCTTAAAAATAACGAATGTTACACATTGTATATAGGTGATAATGATCAATAGTGCATTACTTTAATTCTTGCTTAAAATACTTGTGCCTAGCGTTTTTTCATCGTTCTGAGCTTTTTTCTTTTGACTCCTGAGCTTACCTGATCACTTACTCTATCTACCCGATCAATGCAGATTTTACAATTTAAAATAAATAGAAACTTTTTCATCAAACATTACTGTCTCTATATTTCGTTCATTATGATCGGCACTTACATAATGGATATCATGTAACAACACATTTGTCTTTAATAATGCTTCGTGCTGCTGGATAATCGTTTTTGCTTTGGCACTTCCAGCAACCGCAATCGATATATATTGCTCAACAGGAAGTTGCCATTTTTTTCGTGTATCTTGGATTGTGCGAATAAGTTCCCTAATTTGCCCTTCCTCAAGTAAGCTAGTTGTCAGCTGAACATTCAAAAGGACTCGACAAGAAGCTTCTTCGGCTAAGATGTATTGGTCCTTTACAACAGATTCAGTTAATACGTGAGCTTTTAGCAATGTTAGTTGTTCTCCATCAATCGTTAATGCAACTGAACCTGTTTGTTGTAATAAATTTTTCTCCTCATCACTTAAATTTACTACGTACTCTTTTACACTGTTTACTTTTGCTCCAAATACTGCACCTGCCGTTTTAAAATTAAGCTTATAATGAACCGTTTCATATGCAGAGAAATCATTTGTCCACAGGCATTCTTTTATGTTTAATTCATCTTTCACGAGCTCGCTATATGGCTGATAATCCATTAGCTCACCGTCAACCGAGACAATCATTTCACTTAAAGGTTGCTTCACTTTGATGCTTTGACTATTACGGATGCTACGGCCAAGTTCTACTATTGTTAAAATATTCGACATCTCATTTTCAAGCTTTGTATTCACGAGCGCTTCATTGAATGTTGGGTAGTCTTGCAAATGAACGCTTTTTCCGCATAATTGTCGATTTAAATCTTCTGCGATAAATGGCGTGAAAGGTGCTAGTAATTGACAAATCGTCGTGAGTAACTCATACAGTGTACTGTAGGCACCTCGTTTATCCTTTGACAATCCGTTAGCCCAAAATCTTGCTCGTGAGCGACGGATATACCAGTTACTTAGCTCCTCCACAAGCTTACCGATTTCACGAGTTGCTTGTGTAAATTGATAATCGTCCATCGATTTTGTCACTAGCTGAATCGTATGATGTAATCTAGATAGTATCCAATGATCTAATTTTGTACGAGAACCTGTATTATTGGCATCGTATTGGAAGCCATCTATTTCTGCATACAGCTTATAAAATTTGAACGTATTATCTAGTGTATCGACTAGTTTTGATTTTGCATCCATCACAATTTTCTTTGAAAAGCGTTTAGGGTTCCAAGGAGAACTGTCCACTAAAAACGCCCATCGTAATGCGTCTGCTCCGTACTGCTGAATTAGCTCAACTGGCTCTAATGCATTGCCTTTACTTTTCGACATCTTCTGTCCATGCTCATCTAAAACATGCCCTAAAGAAAGTACATTTTTATAAGGTGCTTTACCTGTAAATAAAGTGGATACGGCTAATAAACTATAGAAAAAGCCACGCGTCTGGTCGATACCTTCAATGACAACATCTGCTGGAAATTGATTGTTAAACGTATCGGGGTTTCCAAATGGATAATGATGCTGAGCAAATGGCATCGAACCACTATCAAACCATACATCAATCACTTCAGGTGTGCGTTCCATGTCGCCATTACATGTTGGACAAGTACACACAACTTCATCAATATACGGCTTATGAAGCTCTACGTCTTGTAAAGTACTCTTCGATAACACTTTTAAGGCAGCAATACTATTTGGCGCCTCTTCATGACCACAATCCTTACAAACCCATACATTGAGTGGCGTTCCCCAATAACGATTTCGGCTAATATTCCAGTCCACTAAGTTTTCTAAAAAGTTTCCAAATCTACCGTGTTTAATATGATCGGGATACCAAGTTACTTGTTCATTATTTTGTAAAAGCTTATCTTTCAATGTAGACATGTTGATAAACCAACTATCAGTTGCATAGTAAAGCAAAGGTGAGTCACAGCGCCAGCAATGAGGATAGCTATGCTCATATTTTTCCTTATCAAATAATAGCTCATCTTTAGCGAGCATTTTTATAATGTCGACATCACAATCTTTGACAAATTTACCGACAAGCTCTTGCACATCTTCTGTATAACAGCCTTTCAAATCAACAACATTGATAAATGATAACCCATTTTGCTGAACCGTTTTATAATCGTCCTCCCCATAAGCAGGCGCGATATGAACAATTCCTGTTCCACTATTCTCTGTGACATAATCGGCCAGCACAACGACATGACCTTTATCAACAGTTACGTATGAAAAAGGAGGAGTGTACGATACACCTTCAAATTCATGCCCATTATGCTCACTTAATATTTCAACTGGTTCAGTAAAAACCTTTTCCACTAATGATTTTGCCAAGATATATACTTTATCGTGTTGCTTCACTCGAACATACACGAGCTTTTGATTCATCGCTAAGGCAACATTAGCAGGTAATGTCCATGGTGTCGTTGTCCAGCCAAGAAAATACTCATCTTTGTCATTCAACTTAAACATTGCCGTTACAGATAAATCTTTGACATCCTTATAGCCTTGCGCAACCTCATGAGAGCTTAATGATGTTTGACAGCTAGGGCAATATGGCGAAACACGATGCCCCCTATATAAAAGTTTTTCCTTATGCACATGGCTTAAAATATTCCAAACGGACTCAATGTAATCATTACTTAGCGTTAAATAAGGGTCATCCATATCAATCCAATAACCGAGCTGCTCTGTAAAGGAGCGCCACTTCTTCTCATAAGTAAAGACACTTCCCTTACACTCTTGAATAAATTCCTCAACACCATATTCCTCAATTTCTTGCTTGCCAGAGATGCCTAGCTTTTTTTCCACGCCTAACTCTACAGGCAAACCATGTGTATCCCAACCAGCTTTACGTTCAACTAAATAGCCTTGCATCGTTTTATAACGAGCTACTACATCTTTAATCGTTCTACCAAACGCGTGACCTACGTGTGGTAATCCATTTGCTGTTGGCGGTCCTTCATAAAAAACAAAAGGCTGCTGTCCAACACGATTTGTCACGGATGTTGCAAACGTGCCTTCTTGCTCCCACAATGTTCGGATCCGTGTTTCTCGTTCAACTGTAGTTTCCTTCTTTTGTTCTGCTTGCATATTAGTTCCTCCTATACAATTAATTTTGTATAAAAGGCATACAAAAAACCCCGTCCCAAGTAAGGGACGGGGTTAACCGCGAATACCACCCTAATTCTATTGAAGCAACGTTCAATAGCACTCAGCAACGTACAATCATACGTGTTCTTTTTAACGGTAGACACCCGGATCAGCTTACTATGTTCAGCTAATCTTCTCAGAGAGGATCTTCATGTATCACCTGTACACCGACTTCCACCAATATGTCGGCTCTCTGTAGAACAAAATGAAACACTACTCTTTCTCATCAACGAATTTGTATGCTTTTATTGTCACTCATCGTAACAGACTATTTTTCGTCTGTCAATAATTTCAAAGCACTACTATTGGTAGTAATTTCCCTATAATTCATCAAGACATGCTTGGATGCTATTATGAAGAGCTGCGAACTTAGGCTTTCCATTTGTTTTAATATAAAAGCTTTTCACAAAGGATTTACAGTTAAAAACTAAAATTCTGTGATGCTGTACATCGAGCTGATCTTTTTTTACTTTTAAAATAGCAGGTAATTGTTGCAGCAACTTAATGATCTCTTGCTCCTCTAGACCTTGCTCAAGCATAGTGAAAATAGGGACTAAAATCCGTTCATCTTCATTATGAATGAAAGCATAATTTTCTTGCAAAATGGCGTTCCATAAGGCGTTTACAATTTCAATATAAGTAGCTTTATCTAATTTTGGATTTTTCACCAATTCATCGATTGCATCAGCCATATGGGCAACACTATGAGCCCACCCTTTCACCGGCACGTAACCCCTTACATCCTTCTCTGCTGCTAAATAAGCTAGTACTTTATCTTTACAATCAGCGATTCTCTGTTGGGATAAAAAATCGTCTGCGTTATCTCTAAATAATATTAGCGCAATCAATAGCGACGTAAATGTACGGGTAAAAACTAAATCTGATTCGCCTTCTTCAATACCCTTACATAATAAATTATTCAAACATTCCTCTAAAAGCTCCGTTAAAAGAGAATGCTCTAGAAAGTCTTTTTCACGGATCAATTCATAAAACGATCCATAAATTAAGTTATCTCGTAGTTCACTATCTAATGAGCCAATATGTATCATCATTGATTGTATGAGTTGCGTTTGGTCCTCTTGCTGCCAGCTTCTACCTCCACTATTTAATTCTCTGAGAATTTCTTTTAAGTCGTTTTCCTTTAATAAGGTTTCATTTTTTAACATACGCACTGTTGCTCTCCTTTTCGGTTTTTTTATTCTGAATAATCATAACTACTTTCATGATAAATGCCGTCAAGCTTCCATCCCTTATTAAACCGTACGTAAGTAAACTCCTTCTGGTCGTTGTCCATTACAACAATCACCTTGCTTTTCCAAGGGAAGGTTGCCGCACGCACCTTTCCATTTCTGACCTCATTAATTTGCTCGGACAAAGAAAGCAGCGTAGATGGCGTAACACTATTTTGTATCAAATATTGCGGACGGTCAGAGCTATCTTCAAATTCTTTCATTACTTGTTCATGAAAGGCAATTACTTTTTTGTTTGTATCATACATACAAATCACTAGTGAACTAATGCATAAAACGGTTAAGCTTCCCAATAAAATGCTATGCTTTTTCTTTAACCCTATATAAAATTCCCGTTTATATTCCATTTTGTATAAATAATAATATATACCTATACAAATTGGCCAAATAAAAAGAAATTGCCACATTAACACCACTCCAAAGATATCACCAAAAGACACAAAATATCTAATCATATTGTGGTTTAAAAACCAAATGGGTAAAGTCCAACGCCAAGCTAAATTTTCCTGATAAAGGCTTTTAAAATAGATAAGTATAAGTGGTGAAGATAGAATAAATGCTAACGCATTGTCCATTATTGCAATTATCAATGATTTATTCACTTCCCTGTACCTATTTTTTGAGAATTCAAATACTTACAATAATTGTACCTTATTCCAAATATAAAAAACAGCTAATAAAAAGCTAGACATTCTTAAATTTTTGAATGTCTAGCCTTCTTGTTTTAGAATCATCTTTTCTAAATCTGTAATCGATATTGTTGTAAGAACATTAGTCTAAATTTTCATCAGAAAAAGGCGCAATGACTGCTTTTTTTGTTGAAGAAAGCACAATATTTGTTGAAGGCGTTCCATAAGGCATTGCGTCGTCAATAAACTGCTCTAATGTTTCTACTGAATTGGTTGCAATTTTTACAATGTAACTGATTTCACCCGCTACACGATAGCATTCAAGGACATCAGGATGTGCGTTACAAAAATCCGAAAGACTTTTACAATCAATGGATTTAAATAAAATAATGGCTTGAATGTCGCGATTGATCTTTTTTAAATTAACCCCAGCACCGTAACCTTCAATAATCCCCTGCTCTTCCAATTTTCTTACACGTTCAATAACAGCTGGAGAAGATAAATGAACCGTAGCCGCTAATTCTTTCATCGACATTTTTGCATTTTGTTGTAATTGCTGTAAAATTTCACGATCTATTTGATCCATAAGTATCCACCTTTTTTTATAAACTAGATTTAACGAAATTCCTTTCATTATAAAGCAAATCTTCTAAATTACATTATACAGATTCTGTCATTGAATAGTATTATTCATTACAATTAAACGTATAAAGGAGGCATTACAATATGAAAAAAATATTATTACTATTAGCAAATGGTTTTGAGGCTGTTGAAGCAAGTGTTTTTACAGATGTACTTGGCTGGAATAAATGGGAGGGTGACGGTACAACAGAGGTCGTGACTGTAGGATTACATCAGCAACTGCAATGTACATGGAATTTTAACGTAGCTCCGGAAAAGTTGCTACATGAAATATCATTAGAGGATTTTGATGCACTTGCGATTCCTGGAGGCTTTGAAGAGGCTGGATTTTATGAAGATGCTTTTAGCGAGGAGTTCCAGACGTTTGTTCGTCATTTCGATGAACACAAAAAACCGATTGCGACGATTTGTGTAGCTTCCCTCATTTTAGGTCATAGTGGAGTGCTGCATAATCGAAAAGCTACAACTTATAATCACCCAACAAGTAAACGAATAGCACAGCTACAATCGTATGGTGCAGACATCGTCAACGAACGAATTGTTCGAACTGGACATATTATTACATCCTCCAATCCCGGCACTGCATTCGATGTTGCATTTAACTTATTAGAAATGCTGACATCTGTGGAAAATACAAAAAAAGTAAAGGATTTAATGGGGTTTAATTAATTTAATGAAGCTGTCTCCACTAAACACTTGGAGACAGCTTCATTTCATTTAATTTGATATTAACTGATATAATTTCGAACCTAATTCTTTATGTTTTGTAACCAATGAAATCGTTCTAGATCTTCCAAAATTATTAATCGGTACGGTAAAAAGTTGAAGATGGCCGATATTTTTAGCCATTAATTCTGGTACAATCGTAATCCCCATTCCAGAAGTTACTGCGCCAAAGACAAAATCCCCAAAGTTCACTTCACTAATGATATTCGGCGTGTAGCCAAGTGATTGTAATTGTTCTACTATATCCTTCCTTGAATCACAAGGAGCTTGATGAACAATAAGCGGCTCCTCACACAGTTCTTCAAGTTCAACTGCTATTCTTGAATTAAAACGATGATTCAAAGGAAACACGGCATAATAAGGTTCCGAAAACAGCTCCCAATTCCATAAAGATTCCTTTGAATATTTTGCATCCACAAAGACTGCATCAAGTCTCCCTTTTTCTAAAGATTGTAACAGTTCATTTGAAGTATTTTGAATCATTAATGTTATAGGTCGACCAAGTTGCTTAAGTTCATTCATTTTGTTTGGCAAATAGTAAGTGGCTAAGCTAGGCAGACCACCGATGGCAATAGGATTGCTTTGATTAAATTGCTGCAATTCTTCACGAATGGCTGTTAATTCAGTTAAAACTGGTGTTATTCGAGTGTAGAAACGATCGCCAGCTTCGGTTAATTCGATACCAATGGAAGTCCTATGAAATAATTCGATGCCAAGAATATTCTCTAAGTTTCGTATATGTTTACTTAGTGCAGGTTGGGAAAGATTCATAATTTGAGCAGCTTTAGAAAAACTTTTTTGATTGGCAGCAGCAATAAAACTGTGTAACCATTCTACATTCATTGTATCCCTCCATACCCTATAACGATTTGTTATATCCTTATAAAATAGTGATTGTTCCATATCTGAGGTTTTTTAGTAACCTATTAAATATAGAAGGTGCTTCGATTATAACATAACGTTATAGGTTAGCATCTTTAATTTATGGAGGTTCAAAATATGAAAAATGTTTTATTAGTAGCCTTTGGCATGTTTGCCTTGGGTTTTGATGCTTATGTAATCGCAGGACTTCTCCCTGGAATTAGCGATACGTATCAAAAAAGCACATCACAAGTTGGTCAGGCAGTGAGCATTTTTACTTTATTTTACGCAATATCCGCGCCGTTCTTTTCTTCTTTACTTGCTGGAAAACCTATTAAAAAAATCTTAATATGGTCAATGCTACTCTTTACAATAGCAAATAGCGTTACAGCTTTAGCTCCGGCCTTTTCTATTCTTCTACTTTCGAGAGCAATTGCGGGGACTGGGGCTGGTTTATTTTCACCTTTAGCTATAGCAGCTTCTACAAAATTCGTTTCTAGTGAAAAGAAAGGAAGAGCTCTAGGGTTGACTATAGGAGGAATGAGTATGGGAACAGTGTTGGGCGTTCCTTTAGGTATTTATATATCGAACTTATTTGATTGGAAAGTAACACTTTGGCTATTAGTGACAATCGGTGTCATTTCTATTTTATGTATGCATATTTTTCTGCCCGATTTCCCAACAACACCTCCCCCTGCACTGAACGAACGTTTAAAAATGTTCCTGGATAAAAGAGTAACTATAACTGTATGTATAACTTTTTTCGCCAGTGTTGCTAGTCTTGGATTGTACACATATCTCTCTCCCCTTTTAAAAGAAATGACAAGCTCGAGTAATATAACAATGTACCTATGGGCATGGGGATTCGGTGGCTTGGTTGGAAGTATATTGATTGGTTACTTAATCGACTACTTCGGAAAACCAAGAACTTTAGTTACAATCATTTTATTTACTTTAACGTTATCGATTATTAGTATACCCTTATTGCTTAACTTCCCTGTTTTAAAATACTTACCGTTCTTTGTCTGGGGATCAATGGGTTGGGCATGCCAGGCTCCTCAACAACATATTTTACTCTTACAACAGCCGAATAACGGAAGTTCGGCAGTGGCATTAAACAGTTCTGTAAATTATTTAGGCAGTGCAATAGGCGCAAGCTTAGGCGGGGTCGTATTGTCTTTACAGTTGGGAACAATAACATTGATTTATTTTGCAGTAATTTCTATGTCATTCGCGATTTTTTTACAGTTTTATAGTATGAAGAACTTTAGCGGATAAACTGATTTGAAAATTGCGGCTCTAACCGTCTAATTGATGGTTAGAGTCGCAACTTTTAGGTTTTATGTTTCATTTTTGTTGAGATATCCGTCATTTCATAAGGATTATTCTTCATTCAATCGGAGCAATCTCTCGTTTTGAAAGTTGTTTCCGTCGCCCTGCTTTCTATCCGTCATTTTGACGTTTCTATCCATCATTTCGGCAGTTCTATCCACGACTTTGACGTTTCTATCCACGATTTCGGCAGTTCTATCCACGATTTTGATTAATTTCTAGACCGACCCTTTCATTTTGAAAGAAGCAAATAAAAATAACCGACTTCCCAGAAAATCGGTTGTTTACCAAGTGCAACTGACTAGCGTTACGGATGCGAACAATAACTTTAATCCGCATTCATCGCACCACCTATAGTGATTGGAAACTTCTGTACTGTCGCTTTGCTTCCATAAAAAAACAATTCATTAAACATTACTCACAATAATTTCGCCAGTAGTCGCGTCAATATACCGGATAGGTAACTTAGTTTGTCGATCACACGCCTGATAGATAAGTTGATAAGACTCAATTTCGTTATCGTAATTTTTGTCCCAAACCAATTGAAAATCGATATTTTCTAGAAATCGACGATACGCTTTTTCCAAAGAAATAGCTGGTACTGTAGGCATTTGGCGAAGTTCATCCAAATCAAAATTCGGTCCACTATAATAATCAATCAGAACAGTCATACTTTCATCCTGTTGTTCATTCGCCCATGATAACATCACTCTTCCGTCTTCAGAATACTCTTCTATGATAAGTTCAGTTTTTCTATGTATAGACAAAAACCGACCTCCTAAGAGATCGGTTTTTTTAAATGATTATTGAGCAGCTTTTGCGCGAAGAACCATTTGTAGGATACCACCGTGACGGTAGTAGTCTACTTCTACTTCTGAGTCGAAACGAGCTAAAGCTTGGAAAGTTTTAACTGAACCGTCTTCAGATTTAGCAGTTACTGTTAAGATTTCACGTGGTTTTACGTTGTCAGTAATGTTAACAGAGATTTCTTCTTTACCAGTTAAGCCTAAAGTATCAGCTGATTCACCTGGCATGAATTGAAGTGGAAGAACACCCATCATTACTAGGTTAGAACGGTGGATACGCTCGTAAGATTGTGCGATAACTGTTTTGATACCAAGTAAGTTAGTACCTTTAGCAGCCCAGTCACGAGAAGAACCCATACCGTAGTCGTTACCAGCAAGTACTACTAAGCCAGTACCTTGCGCTTGGTATTTCATACATGCGTCATAGATGTACTCTACTTCACCTGTTGGCCAGTAAGTAGTGAATCCACCTTCTGTACCAGGAGCAACTTGGTTACGGATACGGATGTTTGCAAATGTACCACGCATCATAACTTCGTGGTTACCACGACGAGAACCGTATGAGTTGAAGTCACGGATTGCAACACCGTTTTCGATTAAATATTTACCTGCAGGTGTATCTTTACCGATTGCACCAGCTGGAGAAATATGGTCAGTTGTAATTGAGTCACCGAACTTCGCCATTACGCGTAAGCCTTCTAAGCCTTTAATAGCTTCTGGATCTTTTGCAAGACCTTGGAAGAATGGTGGGTTTTGGATGTAAGTTGATTTGTCATCAAATGTGTATAGAGACTCAGTTGATGTTTCAATTGCATTCCATTTTTCGTTCGCTGTGAATACAGTTTCGTATTCTTTTTGGAATAATTCACGGTTAACTACAGTACCTAATACTGCGTTAACTTCTTCAGTTGAAGGCCAGATATCAGCGAAGAATACATCGTTGCCATCTTTGTCTTTACCGAATGAATCTTTTTGTAGGTCAACATCCACAGTACCAGCAAGTGCATAAGCAACAACAAGTGGTGGTGAAGCTAAGTAGTTAGCTTTTACAAGTGGGTGTACACGGCCTTCGAAGTTACGGTTACCAGAAAGAACTGAAGTTACGAATAGGTCGTTCTCTTTGATAGCGTCTTCGATTTCAGGAAGTAATGGACCTGAGTTACCGATACATGTTGTACAACCGTAACCTACAGTGTTGAAACCGATTTGGTCAAGGTAAGTTTGTAAACCTGAATCTTCAAGGTAACCAGTTACTACTTTAGAACCTGGTGCTAAAGAAGTTTTTACCCATTTAGGCACTGTTAGACCTTTTTCTACAGCTTTTTTCGCAACTAAGCCCGCAGCGATTAATACATATGGGTTAGATGTATTTGTACAAGAAGTGATTGCAGCGATTGCTACAGCACCTGTTGGGATTTCTACATCACCTTCAGCAAATTTAGCTACAGAAGTTTTTGAGAATTCATCTTCAGTTAAACCGAAACCTTGTGTACCTTGTGGTGCCACTACTGCTTCTTTGTAACGAGAACGCATTTGAGATAGTGGAATTAAGTCTTGTGGACGTTTTGGACCAGAAAGGTTTGGTTCGATTTCAGCTAAGTTTACTTCTAATACGTCAGTGTAAACTGGCTCTAATGTTGGATCGAAGAACATGTGGTTAGACTTTAAGTAAGATTCTACAACCGCGATGTGCTCTTCGTCACGACCTGTTAAACGCATGTAATTTAATGACTCTTCGTCAATTGCGAAGAAACCACATGTAGCACCATATTCAGGAGCCATGTTAGAGATTGTCGCACGGTCAGCTAGTGGTAATTTAGTTACGCCAGGTCCGAAGAACTCAACGAATTTACCAACTACTCCACGTTGACGTAATACTTGAGTTACTTTTAATGCTAAGTCAGTAGCAGTAGTTCCGTTTGGAAGATCGCCAACTAATTTAACACCGATAACTTCTGGAATTGGGAAGTATGAAGGTTGACCAAGCATACCTGCTTCAGCTTCGATACCACCAACACCCCATCCAAGAACGCCGATACCGTTGATCATTGTTGTATGTGAGTCAGTACCTACTACTGAGTCAGGGAATGTTTCGAAAGTACCGTCAGCATTTTCGTTTACGTGTACAACTGGAGCTAAATACTCTAAGTTTACTTGGTGAACGATACCAGTTGCTGGTGGTACAGCACGGAAGTTATCATAAGCAGTTTGAGCCCATTTTAAGAAGTTATAACGCTCAGCGTTACGTTCGAATTCTAGGTCCATGTTTGCTGCTAATGCAGATGCATTACCGTATTTGTCAACTTGTACTGAGTGGTCAATTACAAGGTCAACTGGAATAGCAGGGTTGATTTTGCTTGGGTCGCCACCCATTTCTTTCATTGCAGAACGTAGAGAAGCAAGGTCAACTACTACTGGTACACCAGTGAAGTCTTGTAATACTACGCGAGAAGGTTTGAATGGAACTTCAGCTTCTGGATTTGCGCCGTTACCCCATTTTGCTAATTCGTTTACGTGCTCTTCGTTGATAACATATGCATCATATTGACGTAAAACTGATTCTAATAATACTTTGATTGAGTAAGGAAGGTTTGAAACTTTTGCAACGCCAGCTTTTTCAATCGCAGCTAAGTCATAGTAATTATAAGTTTTACCATTAACTTCGAATGATGCGCGGCTGTTGTGTAAATTACCTTGTGCCATTTGCGGATCCCCCTAAATATCTTTTTGAAAAGGCCTATATAAATTGTTAAAGCATCTTTTCTCCAATACCCATGATAGCTCATTTATATTCATAAGTAAATTACATTAATATTATCTTTTTCAATAAGTAATCCTTATGACATTGGTTTCTATCCAAATGTATTTAATTTTTAAGGATGCATAACATCAAGGTTTTGCAAATCAGAGGTTTTTATACCCTTCTATTTAAGCGTATTTAAATGTATTTAACTGGGGCACTTTCTGGGGCACTCGTAGTTTTTTTTAAAATGGTACCTCACCTATAATATTGAATAATTTATAACAATCGTTCGGACAGGTATGTTTTAAGTAGAACTCTTAAAAAAGACAATAATTTACAACAACTTGTATTTTTAATCATATTAAAAAAATTTTAAAAAGTCACTCATTTTATAAATAAAATTTTATAAATAAAAAATGAGTGACTTTTCATGTACTATTAATAATAGATATACATTCCTCAGGTTCTTTATCAAAAGAAAATCCTTTAAACGATACTGTTCTTAACAATCCTGAAAAATGAACAAACATAAAGAGGTTGCTTTGAAAAAGAATTGATCCAAAACATCCGACTGATGAACTTTTTTATAAAAAATAAGCAGACCCATTAATTAAAAACATTATGCATTATTCGAACTTAACACCTTTCTCCTTTTTCTTTCTATTTCTTTCATAAATGATTCTCCCTCAATATCTAAATTTGGTAGTAATTTATCTAACCACTTTGGCAAGTACCAAGAAGCTTTTCCCATTAAGATCATTATTGCTGGTACAATAGCCATTCTTACTACAAAAGCATCAAATATAACGCCAAATGTAAGTGAAAATCCCATTGCTTTAATTATTTGATCTGGAGCTAACATGAATCCAGTAAATACTGAAATCATAATCAACCCTGCAGCTGTTACTACTCCACCACTATCTTTCATTCCGGCTAGAACAGCTTTACGTGCATCACCGGTATGTGTATATACTTCACGCATTCTACTAACTAAAAAAACCTCATAGTCCATTGCTAACCCAAATAAAATTCCTATCACAATGACTGGTAAGAAGCTTAATATAGGATAAGCAATAGGAAATCCAAATAAATCAATTAAATTTCCATCTTGTATTACAAATACAGTGAATCCTAATGTTGCACCTAAAGATAGTACAAATCCTAGTACTGCTTCTAATGGAACTAGAATAGACCTGAATACTAGTACTAATAAGATGAATGAAAATCCAATAATTAACAAAGCGAATATTGGTAATGCATCACTCAGTTTTTGTGATATATCAATGTTTACCGCCGTAGTACCTGTAACCATTAATTTTAAATGATTGGATTTTTCCAAGGTCTTTGCCTTTTCTCTAATATCGTTTACAAGATCTTTTGTTTCTGAATCGGCTGCTCCTGTCTCTGGAGTTATAGAAATAAGATACAATTCTCCTGAAGGTCCAGGAATTGCTGGACTAACATTTTTTACATTTGATAACCCACTTAACTCTTCTATAGTATCATTTAATGCTTCTTGTGGATTGGTTGTTTCGCTTGAGGTTTTAGCCGCTACAATTAATGTTGAAAGATGGCCTGGGCCATAGGCTTTGCTAAGTAAATCATATGCTCTTCTTTCTGTTGTCTCTTCACTTTTAGAACCGTTATCTGGTAATGCGAGTTCCATATGGGAGATAGGGATAGCAATTATAGATAGAAGTACAATTCCAATAATCGCCACCTTCCACGGGCGTTTTGCTACGAAATTTCCCCATCTTTCGGGTGTAGTTTGTTTTTTATCACTTTTAATAATTTTGCTTATAAAACTATTCTTTCTATCTGGCCCCACTTTATGTCCCATCAGACCTAAAAAAGCTGGAACTACAATTATTGCAATAAATATTGCGAATAATACGCAAAGGGCAGCAGAAAGACCCATCATTGTTAAAAATGGTATTTTTGCAACAGATAATCCTATGAGCGCAACGATGACGGTTATCCCAGCAAACACTACAGCACTACCGGCTGTTCCATTTGCAATTGCTACAGACTCTTGGACAGAATATCCTTCTTTCCTTTGCTGTCTAAAACGGGTCATAATAAAGAGAGCATAATCAATGCCTATTGCCAGTCCCAACATTGCTGCTAACGTTATTGAAACTGAGGTAATATCCAAATAATTTGTGCCAATCATAATTAAAAAAATTCCTATAGCAAGTCCAATAACCGCTGTAATAATTGGCAACCCAGCCGCTAATAAAGAAATAAAAGTAATTGCCAATATAACGAAAGCAACAACTACCCCAATTACTTCTGTTATTCCTCCTATTTCCATTTCAGAAAATGAAACATCACCAGATAGTTCTGTTTGAATGCCAGCATCACGTATATTTTCGATGTTTTCTATAATATTTTCCTTTGATTTTTCCGATACCTTGTCTGCTACTACATTATAAGTAACAATTGCATAACCAATATTCTTATCTTTATTAAAATTCCCTAACTCTAATGGGCTTGCTACAGAAACAATATGACTATCTTTTTCTTTTATCACTTTCAATGTATCTGTAATTATATTATTAATCTCTTCAGAATCTAAGGTTTTATTTTCAGGTGCATTAAATACTAACTGTACTTGACTTGTATTAGTGGGAAATTCCTTTTTAATGAGGTGAAGGGCTTTTTCTGATTCTGATCCAGGTATAGACATGTCCTCAGAGAAATTTGACCCCAGGTTCATTGCAATAATTGCTATCACAAGGAGAATGAATAAAATATGCCATCATTCGCCATCAGCCGGGCCGCATTCGCATGAGCGGTTCGATAATCGCACTCGTAGGCTCTCTGATAGGCTTTCGTAGCATTTCAACATCGCACATAATGCATGCAAAAAAGCGACTGTCTATCATTCAGACCGTTGCTTGGTAGTAATTCATATTCTACTGTTTTTTGTGATTTTTGTGATCGCTTCTTGGGGCTGCCACGACTAGATATTTTCTTTTTGGGTATATCATCGTCCCAACCATCTTCTTTACGCCAACGCCTCAGTGTGCTTTCACTAACACCGAATTTGGGAGCAATTGCTTTAAACGTGACTTTACCTTTATGCTTACGATAATAGTCATAAGCTTTTTCACGATTGGTTCTAGCCATCCTTCATTAACACCACCTCCACATTTGTACTGTTATCAGCTAAATGGAAAAGTTAAAACTTTTTATAAATAAGAATTTCCCCGCTTATTCCATAGAGTTAACAATTTTAACTACACCATCCATAGTAATTTTTTTACTGCTCTCTTTATCAATCATAAAAGTGTATCCAAGTTCTTTCTTTTCAACTACGAACACATCAAAATCACTGTGATTATAATAAAGTAATTCATTGCCATCCTCTAAACGTATTTTTTTAGAAATATTTGAAGAAGGTGGCGTTTTGGAAACCAATATTTTAAAACGGGTACGCGGTGAATTCTCATCTAAATAAGAAATTTCTAAATTGGGTACTCCTGGTTTATTGCTAAAACTTCCCACAATATGTGTAAAAGTAATTGATGGAACACGGGTTGGAAGCTCTAAATTTTTTTTTAATAAATCTTCGGTTTTTTTTATTGCTTCATTAACCTCAGTAAAACCGTTTTCTAAATAAAGTTTCTTAACATCATACGAACCTCCTGGTTTAGTTGCTTTATCTTCTGCATGAACAAGGTTACTGCTCCCAATAAACAAAAAAACAAAAAGTAATACATATATTTTTCTCAATTCAAATTTCCTCCTATTTTAATTTATTAATTATTTTGCCCCCCAAAAAAGGATTTATATATTTCATATCAAATTCAATAATATGTAACCCGACATTTTACAAAGTAGGATATGAAATGAAATTCCTGTTAAAATACGTATTAGTATTTTTGCTAGCATTTGCTTTCTTTAATGTTAATGTCAAAACAGGTGTGAAGGTGGAGGAAAAATTTTTTATTTTACTTTGTAGTAAGGAAAAGTTACACAACTAATTGTGTTTTTTAATAATGTCTACCACCATTTATAAAGGGGAAATATATGTAATCAAATTTGCTCTCAAAACACTTCAAATAGTCATTTGTGTCACACATTACCTAGCCGCTTCCTCACACAATTTATAATGGGGATTTGAAGCGGTTCTCAGAGCAAAAGAAAAAGCCTTACCGTGTTAGGGATAAGGCTTCATCCTATCAGTCTTTATTTTTCCATCCTCTGACTGTACCCTCTGCTACACCTAAATGCTCACAATATCCTTTAATTTAATATCTCCATTTGTAGCCTTATAAAATTCATTGGCTTTATTACGTTTTGGATTTCTTGCTCTAGCCATATTTCATAAACACCACTTCCATTATCTTTTGTTTGTTTTGTAATCACCTAATTATGCTAATTGCTCTAAAAAAATAAAAACAACATCAAAATCGATGTTGTTTTTGAAATACCGTTTTCTATTTTCTTCCCAATAGGATACGTAAGAATTGATGGGTGGAAAATCAAAATGATTTCCATTCTTTTATCCTTATTATCCAGTTAAAAAACACTTTTTCTATTTATCACTAATTTATATACCGTAAAAATACAAATTCCAAAGATAAGAGTAGAAAAAGCCGGTAAAATCTTATCATTTGGTACAAATACGCTCCAAAAAGAATTCATAAATGCATGGTAAACGATACACATGAAGATACTTTTAGTTGCATTATAAATTATAGAATATATGAATGATATGGCAATTAACGTGATAATAAAGTAAATAAAGTTTCTTTGAGACTGGTTAGTGCCTGGAATGAACCATAAAGGTAGGTGCCAAACTGCCCATATTATGCTCACAATCATGGTACTAATAAATATCGAAAACTTTTTCTGGAGTGCAGGTTGCAAGAACCCCCTCCATCCAATTTCCTCAACTCCGCCACCAATAATCATCATTGGGAAACTAAGAACTGCCATGTATAAGGGTTTTTGCATCGTTGCTCCACCAAATAAAGTTGGCAAGTAACTACTAATAAAAGCCAGAACAATAATCAGATATACCATCCAAGATGATGTTTAGGGTTAACAATATTTTTGATATAAACACTAAACTCCTCATTGGATCTATATATTTTCTTTAGACTAATTCCAATGATAGCTGGCATAATACCTCCACAAATAAAAAACACCATCGCTAATGGAGTACCGAATGTAGTAATATTCATTTTTACTAAACCAATTAGTATCCCCCAAAATATCCACGAAAAAGAGAAAGTATATATTAAATATCGTTTAATATCATCAGTCATATTTTCACCTCCCATTCAATAATAATTCGAGAGGTAATAAATTGGAACAATTTTCTATAAATTTCACTCTCAAAACCACACCAAACTTTTCCCATCATTGCTAAGCATTTTGACTGTTTGATGCTATGTTCAAAGCAAAATAAAAACATCCTGAAGTATGTTAACTTGTTTTGTAGCTTTATAAAAGAACATTTATAATTTATTTGGTTATAATTTTCCAATTAGTTTAATAAATAAGTAATAAGGAGGTGATTATATGAAAAAGAAATTAGGCATTCTTCTTTTTGTTGTATCACTTTTAGGCTTAACATCTGTATCTACAATCTCTACTGCATCAGCAGCTGGTCCCAATTGTTATAAGGTAGGTTCGGTATGGATATGCGAATATTAAAGAATTGATAGATAAAGAAAATATTTATTTCTAATTTTAAACCACTTTTTAGTGGTTTTTTCTTTGTCCAGCCATATCTCATACAACACCACCTCCATCTTTTCTTTGTTTTGTAATAACCCCATTATGCTAGTTGCTTTGTAAAATAAAAAAGACGCTCAAAATCGAGCATCTTAAGAAATCATTAGTCAACACAGAACAGCTACTTACTTATACTCGCAGGGCATATGATAATTCATATAATCCTCAACATCATAAAGAAAACCGTACAGCTTTTAGTAACTTAGCGGTCCAGTTATTTTAACATAAGCATCTTGAACTGCTGGTGTGTAAAACACCGAAAATAACTTATGATCTTTAAAACGTTTCCTTGTTCGATCTAGACTATTATTTTTATATTCTTGTTCCAACTCTTTCCTAAGTCTTTGTAAGTTAATCCCTTATCTCTTAAAAAATATGGGCCGGCCGTGTATGTCTTGCCTCGAACAAGTTTATAAAGCGCAGGTCGGTCGTCGGTCTATCTTTCCCCAATATTTAGGATTTCATAAATACCAAGGGAAGAAAACCTTACCGCACCGACCTACCCCGAGTTTACATCATACTTTTTCTATCACAAAACACGCTACACGTTTTACATTTGTTCCTTTTGTTATATTTGTTCCAAAAGTTACATTTCCATTTTTATTAAAGGACCAATTAATGAAGTGCAATCGTTCACAATCTTTAAGATACTTCTTTACAAATCATTAATAAATTCCCATCTAGATCTTTAAACACAAAATAAAAATTATCCTGAATCTCTGTAACAAGTTCAACATTGTTTTCTTTCATAAATTGATAAGCAGCTTGAATATCATCAGTTAAAAACTGAATTGATGGAACTTGGTAAGTGGAAATATCACCATCTTCTTTTCTCCACTTTGGCATGGCATCTAAAATTAATCCAGCAGTACCTTCCATGGGAGCCACGAATATATGGCCAAAATATTCTTCTCCTCTTTCCAAACCAAGTATTTTCCTGTACCATTCTTTTGCTTTCTCTAGGTTTCGTACTGGTATAAACACACCACCGATTCGGTTTTTAATTGGTGTTCTGTAGTCAGGTGTAGTCACAAATACATCCTCCTTTAAAAATGCATTTAATACACTGTGGAATTCTATAATTTTTTATTATATCCTTTCTTATTTTGAAAATTAATTCAGAAAATATCTAAAAAGAATTTCTTGGTTACTTCATCATTTGTTTCAATAGTTGTTTCTGGCTCTAAAGATTGTCGTACTGGATAATTTCATATGTTTAGCAATCGCCCGCATACTATCACCATCTAGAAGTCTATGAAGAACCTCAATCTCTCTATCGCCTATAACATAAAGAATGCGTTTTTGCACCTCTGCAATCTTATGCTCATATTCCTTAATTCTGTAATTTAGCGAATATACACGACGCTGTACTTCTGTATATACCGGATCACTAGTTCTACCACTAGCTTTCGACAATGCTGCCTCAATACCGTACATTGCTGTTTTTGCCCGGATGTAACTATTATTATCGGTCATAACTACTGGCTGTCTTGCTTCCTGGTTTCTAAGATGCAATATTAGAAAGGAATCGTATATTAAAAGCTGAATTACCACGTATTAAAAAGCAAAATAATGACGAGGTCGAAGGAAACTATTTAACTCCTATAGAGTTAGAATATTTATTACAGTGTGTTAAACAATCTTGAGATATGTCTAGGTATACTTTAATTGCAATTCTTACAGCAACAGGAATGAGACGAGGAGAAGCAAAAGCATTACGGTGGTCAGAAATTGATTTTGAAAATAAATTGATTTATATCAACCGTACCCGCGATGCTCCTGGAGAAAGATCGACAAAAACACTAAATAGTATCCGGTCCATCGATATGACATATGATTTAGCATTACTGTTGGAGGCGGAAATTGTGCATCGAAAGAAAACTTGCATATGGTAAACAGCAACAGGATGACGATTTGGTCTTTGTCAGTACAACATGTAGACCTTTGAATCAAAATGCTGCCAGATTAACTTTGTTACAAAAGCATGAGATTTATGATGTAAAGCTAATCTCTACACATGGTTTAAGGCATACATTTACTACCATTTCAATTTCATCTGGCACACCACCTACTCTACTTAAAACATATGCGCACTCTTTCGCAGAAAAAGAGAAACAAGCTATACAAATCATATCAGCAATATAGTGAATTTTAATTAAACTCTTCAAAAGTGGGGCACCAACATGGTAAACCTCTCCCCCCTTTACTCATAATAGTTTTTATTACTTCTATACCGATACCTGTTAAAAATTCTTTTTTGTTACTAGTTAAATACTCTTTCAGCAATTTTGTATATTTTAACAATTTCAGAAATCAAATGAAGATATAGGTACATAGGTTTTCAAAGCAAAAGAAAAACACCCCGAAGGATGTTAAACTACATTAAATTAATCTATATATGTATTATTCGTTTATTTTGATTTCATCTTTATCGCGACTGCTCTTTTTTAAAAGCTCGATAATTTCTTTATTTTGTTCAACTTGAATATTGCTATTTACTTTTATGATTCTAATCCATAGTGTTATTGCTATTAGTAAAACTGGAAATAAAAACATAAATGCAGTAAAGAGATCTTCTGTCATTTCTCTATCCAACCCCTTCTTATTTAGGAATATTTTCATTATACACAAAGACCGAACGGAGATGGAAAAAAAGAGAAATTTTGATAATAAAAAGCCTTACCATGCTAGGTGTAAGGCTTTTTCCTGTGGTAAATATACTTTTGTTAAGTTAGCTCATTTCTCACACACGTTGAGCTGGACATGTTTTGTAAAGCAAAAAAGTGTTTTATTTTTATAGTGCATTTCCGCGCACTTTGTAACTGTAGTAAGTTTGACCGAATTATGGAAAGTGGACGAAGTTCACATAAAAACCCCTTCAGTTTTATTTGCCTTTTCCCTTATTTCTTAAAAAATATGGGCCGGCCAACAACTAGGTTTTGTATCCTTTATTTCCATTTTATTTTAAAATAAAAAGGCCACTAAGATAGTGACCCCTTAATGATAAATTTTCGGTCTAACTTTTGGGGTATAGTTTATCTTTAGTGGCTTTTGTTTATTATCTTCTACTTATTTCCGAGTTAAGAATGCAGTCAAATGCTCGAATTATTTCTGTGTCGTACTGGTTTTGTTGAAGTCGTTCTTGAATTATAGTTAATTCAACGTCAATGCAAATTCCGAGTTCGGTGCGCCAGCAAATACAACTGTTCCGTTCTTCGGCAGTTTTACTTTGTTATTACCACTCACAACAGTGAAATTGACGCATACCCCCTCCTCATTATACACCGCGAACGCACTATTCTCTGGCAACGCCACGGTCATTGTTTTCCCTGCTGCCGCTTGTGGGATTGTAAACCATTTAGCATTCCCATTTGCTTGCAGCGTTACTTTGGATGATTGGCTTGCATCCAGCGGTTTTACGTTGGATTCACTTACGTATAAAAATCCGGACATCTCCATATATTCATCGCCGCTTTCTGTATAGAAACGGGCTTCCGTCGTATCACGGCCACCCACCACAGGTATTTGGAGCTGATGCATCGCCGTGTTAGGGCCTGTAATTTTTATACTTTCCCAATAGCCCTCCATGCCTTCCTTGCCATTAATTTGCATCATTGGTGCGAAATACTGCATAGAACTAAATTTCTCATTAAGAAGATAGAACTTGACGCCTTCCCGCTTTGCCCATGCGGCAGCGGTTTCCTTCGATAGCACATTCTCTTCTAGTTTCTCGGCTACATATTGAGTAACCACTGCTTGCCCTAAACCTGGCAACGATGAATATGTGCTCTCCTTCATATAAGTTCGTCCATTCTTCTCTGTGACGAAATTGAGCTTGGCAGTACCATTCTCATTTATAAAACTTCCATTCGCAGTATATACATATTTTTCTTGTGGATTAGATGGTAAGATTAGTTCTCCAGTCTTCGTAATTTCTATTTTGAATTGACTGAAACTATTACCATAATAACCTGCTTTCTTCGCTACGTCTTGAGGCATTTTGGCTTTGATCGGCTTACCAAAAGATTTGTTCGGCTTGATATCCTTAATTGTGCCCTTCTCTTTAAGCGCGGCGAGCAGTAATTCATTCGCCATCAGTTGATTTATAATGCTACTACCACCGGATGACAACACAGCCACTGCCATCTTCTGTTCCGGAAGCACGACCAGTGAAGCATGTTGCAGTCCCGTGTCACCGCCTTTAGCCAAGCCCTTTATCCCATATTCACTGAATGGATATAGTTTCACACTATCCCAGCCAAGACCATAGTTGATAATATTATCTCCATCCCCCGGCCACATTCCTTTTTTATATTCCTCTTGCTCCATCGCCTTGACTGCCTTATCAGAGAGGATTCCTTTTCCCTGTCCCATAAATATTTGTGAGAATCGCACCAAATCTTCTGCTGTGGAAGAGATCCCTCCCGTACCAATCACATTCACCGATTCTGTAGGAAGCTGCCCTTGGTACATTGGATTATAAAGTCCAGCCCGCTTATCATCTTCCCATTTGTCCAGCGGCGTTATCGTATGATTTAGCTTTAAGGGTTTTGTAAACCGTTGATGGATAAATTCGGTAAAGCTCATACCACTTACTTTTTCTACCATAATCTCAGCTAATGTAAAGCCGTCGTTGCAGTATACAGAGAACGCCCCAGGGTCCGCCTTCAAATGTTGGTTGGACAATTGTCTCAACAAGTTATCATGGGCATAGGTATCATTATCTTTAAATAAAAATGAATTACTAAACGTACTACCTTGCAAGCCGGAGGAATGGTTCAACAGCATACGTGGCGTAATGCTTTTGTAACGCTCGTCTTTCATCTTGAAATCAGGAACATAGTGGATGACAGGAGCATCCAAATCGACTTTTCCTTCGTCGACCAATTTCATTACAGCTGCTGTTACATACATTTTACTGACTGAACCAATCCCGTATAGGGTATCTTTGGTCAGTGGCTGTTTCCCTTCTATATCGTTCTTGCCTGTCTGACCCGACAAAATAACTTTACCATTATCAATTAGAGCATACTGCACGCTTGTCGTCTCATAGGACTTCGTGAGTAGAGTAGCCTTCTCCGCCGCAATCTTTTTCAGTTCTTGACTAGCTAATTCTTGACTAGCTACAACCGTAGTCTGACTGCTAGAAGACGCCATCGCCCCTGTTGGTAGGCTCATCGTTAACGCTAATGTAGCGGCTAACACCGCAGATAGTTTATTTTTCATAAAAGAATTACCTCCTTTATAGATATACACATCCTAAAACAAAAATTAATGCCCCCACAATTAAAAAATTTTTCACTTTAACACCCTGCCTACTCCCTTCATAAAGAAATATTTACCATAAATAGAATATCAAAGTTTTATTTACTCGTAAATACAGTGATAGACTGATACCATGTTGGGCTTTAGACTTATGGTTGATGATGACTAAGTAAATTTTAAAAAACAGCTCGGCTAAATTAGCTTTGCTGGTCATCTTCTATTTTGCAGCTACAATACTTATCCTGTTAAGCCCTTTGTCCCAATTTATCCGCGGCTGGCGGCCTGCGCCAACTCAGTGAGCCACTTTCCTCGATTTCCTTTGGTTTTGGCAGCTATTTTCTTCAGCTTATTCGGTCCGCCCCGATTAAGTATACGATATGTTCGACCTCGTAATCCTGAAGGTCACGAACCTGATTTAGCAGCAGCATGAGATGCCTCTCATTTTCCATATCGGTTTTGATTTTCAGTTTCATAGAATCCGTGCTATGCAGCATACACTTCACTAGCGTAAGAATCGTTTCTGCGTTAACGCCTTGCCACTCGGCAAAAGCGACCGTGAAGTCGTTCTGAACGGACAGGTGTTCTTCGTCAACCATTGCCATATATTCTTCTACTAACGGAAAATAAGTCTGGTCCGCCAAAGAAGACCCGATAATTGTGTAGTTTTCATACGATGGAGCTTCATCAGCTATGTATCACGAAATAATTATAAGATCTTCAATCACGCATTATTTTTTATCTGCATGAAAGCTATTTGGAAATTGGTTACTCAGTTTAGGAAATAAGAAATAATTTCCCGGGTAAGCGCAAGAAATGACAAGTTTAGTCTTACATTCAAGCACCAAGCGTCTGATTTCGCCGTTATCCGCCATCTGCTCAAATATCTCATACGACAACTGCTATTAATAGAAATTACACGTTTTATATCCAATTTTTAATACAATAGAGGCATCATTTTTATCTGAAGCCTTTGCGTCAACATACTGTGACTGTAAGTAAAACCAGTATTCCAGCCCCCAAATAATAACTGTTCTTTACTGTTTTTTGTTCTACTAATTCTAATAACTGCGCAGATTGGTCGTCGGTCAGTCTCTTCTGGTAATTAATTGTTTTTATAAACACCACTGGAGGAAATACTTACCGCACCGATCTACCTCCTAGTTTGATTGTTAATTTATTTCATACATATATAAAATGTAACGTTTGATACAAATGACCACTTGCGCCATTTGATACATATTATGAAGCTGATTTTCAGGGATTGATGCTAAACTTTCAATAATACATAAAACCAGAGTTAATCTACAAAATGTAGAATCACTCTGGTGACGAAGATAGTAAAACGAACCTAGCTTTTATTTGTGGTCTAATATTATGTTATTAATTGTCTCATAATAATTTCTTCGCCGATACGTCCTATTAATCTCTCATTTGTATCTTCAAATCCTACTTTTAAATAAAGTTTTTGTGCTGGTATATTATCTTTGTCTACAACTAAAACAATTTCATCACAATTCGGAAATTCTTTTTTAACAAACTCAACTAGTAATGTCATTCCTTGTTTTGCGTAGCCTTTTCCTTGTTCGGTATGATTAATTGATAGTGCCGTTAATAACATAGCATTCAAATTATTAGAGTATTTCTTTACTCTCTCATTTGAATTTAGGAGAAAGAAACCAACTGGTATATTATCACTTAAAATAACAATACGATACTGTCCCTCATTAATTTCCTCAAATTTGCTTGGAAGTGCAGAAAATTGTTTTTGTTCCTCTGTAAGTATAAAAGAGTTCAATTCTTTCATATGTTCACTTAAAAAATGCTTTAATACAACCCTTTTTAATTTTTCCATAACAAAATTCTCCATTCGTTTTTTCTATACTTTACCACTTAATTAGATTTCGGTCATTATTATCTGAAATTTCATATTTTGTTATATTTAATTTTTTATTCCCTTACCTAACTCATATAACTACTCAAAAAAAGATTCTAATATTGAAGGTATTATAACAAACCACAATTTATTAACTGATTATTCACACTATTGATTAAATTCTGTAATTAGTTTATAGTTTACTATGTTAGTAAAATATTACATCGAGGTGTTACATGAAAGTTTTAGAACGTTTTAGTCAGTTTATTAGCAATACATTTGCAATTTGGGTGCTCCTTTTTGCAGCGCTTGCCTTTTTTATCCCTAGCGGATTTTCTTGGATTGGGGCGTATATCACGACATTATTAGGTATTGTGATGTTCGGTATGGGATTAACCATAACAGTTGCGGACTTTAAAGAAGTCTTAACTAGACCGAAAGATGTGGCAGTTGGTGTAGTTGGTCAATTTCTTATCATGCCAACTTTAGCCTTTTTACTGGTGAAACTGTTCAATCTTCAACCGGAAATTGCAATTGGAGTTATATTGGTAGGTTGCTGTCCAGGAGGTACATCTTCAAATGTCATGACATTCCTTTCCAAAGGGGATGTGGCATTATCGGTGACAGTTACATCTATCACAACATTATTAGCTCCAATCATCACACCTGGACTTATTTATTTATTCGCAAGTGAGTACATAGATGTTGCACCTAGTGCACTTTTTATGTCGATCGTCAAAGTAATTATTATTCCGATTGCATTAGGCTTCATTGTACAAAAGTTCTTTAACAAGCAAGCCAAAGCAAGTGTGAAAATGATGCCACTAGTTTCTGTAGTAGCCATCGTCGCTATTGTGGCTGCTGTAGTTGCAGGCAATCAACAAAAGATTGCTGAAACTGGTTTAATTATTTTCGCTGTTGTTGTTTTACACAATTGTTTAGGCTATTTAATCGGGTATTTATTTGGAAAGTTCTTCGGTATGAACTTAGCGAAAAAGAAAGCTATTGCTATTGAAGTAGGAATGCAAAATTCGGGCCTAGGTGCATCTTTAGCGGTTGCACATTTCTCTCCATTAGCCGCGGTGCCAAGTGCGATTTTCAGTGTTTGGCATAATATATCAGGTCCTATTTTAGCAACCATTTTTAGTCGTATGAACGATAAGGACAAGTAAATAAGATTCAACACATAGCATTTAAATGTTCAAAACCTTTGGAAATGGCTTTTCAGAGGTTTTATTTTAATAAGAAGCTTTCTTAAAGAAAACTTTGCGGTCTATTTATCTCTTGTTATATGATTATTGTATTAGACTCTCCCGTAAATACTTAAAGAGCTCTCAGACGAATCGTGACAGAGAATTACCCGTCAACTGGATTTTCAATACGTCTGAGAGCCCTTCTATTAAGTGCCAGTTACATTTGATCATGTAGGTTATGATTGTACCGAAGCGTTAATTTAACTAAAAACATCTACAAGACAATTTACCTGTGATTTTTCATTTTTACTTTCTATCGTTAACGTAACATTGCCATTAATATTTTTCTTATTCAGTGTTCTTTCAAAAGATTCATATCCTTCGATTGCTTCTCCATCTATCTCTAGTATAATATCTTCAGGTTTAATTCCAGCAGCTGCAGCTACCGAGCCTTCCTTCACCTGTAAAACCTTTGTCCCCCTCTTACCCTCGTTTGTTGTGTGTGCAATACCAATCCATGTTTTCCAAAACATCGAACGAATATCGGTGCCAGTTTCATAGACACTCTTTATATTTTCCAAAAATTGACTTGTGCCAAATAACATATTTTCCTTTGTAGATTGATTCATTTCACTAATAAAGGAAGCCTGATATTCTATATTCACTTTTACACCATCCCAAATTTCTTCTAAAGTCGTAATGGTTGTAAAATCCCCATCTATGCTCTGAAGTACAAAGCATTTCAATAAATCTATTTCTGTAAAAACACCCTCAGATGTTGCCCCCCAGCCATGATTCATATAACCTTTTCCACCTATACAAAATTCTATATCAGCATTTTTCGTATACCAAAGGTTTAAATGCTCAGGCTTAGTCAATGCATCCCAAACCTTATTCAAAGGTGCGTTAACACCAATTTCTCACTTTACAGAATTTTCATTTTTCTCCATCTCGAAACTCTCCTTTTTCAACATAATTTTTTAGACTTATGAGTTGATCATCAAGTAGTTCTCCGATGTATTGAATCATTTCAAGGTAAGCAATTTGGAGTGTGTCGAGATTGATTGAATGAAATAATTTTCTCCTCCAATAAAATATTCAAATGCTTCTTAATTGCTGGTTGAGAGATATCAAATACTTCAACTATCTGGTTTTGCTTCCTTGTTTAAGCATACTTAAAATATGGCGTCGCGTTGAATCACCTAATGCTCTATAAACATTTGGCATTATCATTTCCTCACTTTTCATATAAATATGAGCAGGAATAATATCAAGACTTTTCTGAAAATACAAATAATTATGCACAAAAATCAACCTTTCGGCTACTTCATCATCCGGTTCAAAAGTGAGCCCCATTGTCCTTTATTGAAGTAATTGAAAATCGAAAAAAGTTACTCATTATTTTTCAAATGAGTAACTTCACTTTGTTGAAAAAAGATATGTACAGGAATGCTATCCCTTAGCTTTCTCGTTCTATGTGTAAAATAGAAGGACATACATTATGTTCAACTACTTGACATAGTTTCATTCAAATAAAGAGAGCATTGCTATAATCCATACACTTATCACAAGTATTAAAAACCACCAGCCCATAAACTTTACGAACTTTTTTAAAAATGATTTCTTAATGAATTTTTCTGAAAAGGAACTCATCTTTAAAAAATCTTCAGTATTTTTTAATAACATGTAAGAAAAACTGCCGAAAATTAACGTAACCAATATTGCCATAATAAATATTGCCAAAGTACTTACTCCTAAACTTTAAGTTTTAAAACAAAACGTCACTTATTAATTATATTATTTTGTAACTAGATTTCCTATCAAAAAATTCCAGATTTCATCTAAAAAGAACACGCACGCTCTTGAATCAAGTTGAACACTTCCTTATATTTTCAAAAAACTAAAATCCTCCTTGTTATATATTTTCTAGGCCTTCCCATTTCAGAGCGTCTATATTATTACAATTTCCACAAAAAAATTCTGTTACATATAGGACAATCCTTTAAAAGAAACTCCAGTAAAATTCGTATGATTCGGTCGCAAGGAGCAAATGCTGTAGGTATGTTTAAAAATCCAAAGTAGTGAATTGCATTATTGCTTCTGAACAACTACATCACCTTCTATAGGAGGAAAAAATGAATATAAAATTACGGCTTAAAATAATGATTTTTCTCCAATTTTTTATTTGGGGGTCTTGGCTCGTTACATTCGGTTCTTATATGATTAATACGTTGAATTTTACCGGCGCGCAAGTTGGAATCGTGTATAGTTCTAACGGTCTTGCAGCCATTATTATGCCCAGTCTTATAGGTATAATTGCAGATCGTTGGGTAAAAGCCAATGTTTTATACGGAATACTACATTTCCTCGGTGCGATTACCCTATTTGTTGCGGCTCAAATTTCCGATCCTACGATGATGTTTTGGGTAATGCTCTTTAACTCAATCGTGTATATGCCAACACTTGCATTATCGAATACGATTTCTTATTTTAGTTTGGAGAACAAAGGCTTTGATATTGTAAAGGACTTTCCACCAATTCGTGTCTATGGGACAATTGGTTTTATTCTTGCGATGTGGATTATTAGTCTTGCCAAAATTGAATTAAGTAATATTCAATTATTTATCGCTAGCGGCTCTTCGTTAGTACTTGCCCTTTACACTATTTCTCTTCCGGCATGCCCAACTTCCAATGAAATAAAGGACAAGTCGTGGGTAAGCCTTTTGGGACTGGATGCTTTTGTTCTTTTTAAAGATAAAAAAATGGCTTTGTTTTTAATTTTTTCAATGTTACTAGGCGTTGCGCTTCAAATTACTAATACATTTGGTGATCCATTTTTACACGACTTCGCTTTGAACCCTGATTATAAAAATAGCTTTGCTGTTAAATATCCAGCTATTTTATTATCAGTGTCACAAATTTCAGAGGTATTTTTCATACTCACCATTCCGTTTTTTTTAAGTAAGTTTGGCATTAAAAAAGTAATACTCATCAGTATGATTGGATGGACATTACGTTTTGTATTCTTTGGGTATGGAAGCCCGATAGGCGGAGGATTTTTACTATTGTTGTTATCAATGATCGTTTACGGTTGTGCCTTTGATTTCTTTAATATTTCTGGAGCGATTTTTGTTGAAAAAGCAGTCGATCATCGAATTCGAGGCAGTGCTCAAGGATTATTTAGTACGATGGTCAATGGTATTGGCGCCTATTTAGGAGCTGTAATTAGTGGCAAAGTAGTTGATTATTTCACAGTTGAGGGTGTAAGAAATTGGCAAAGTATTTGGTTGTTCTTTGGCGGTTATACACTTGTTTTGGCCATCATTTTTGCCATCGTCTTTAAATATAACCATGACAGTAACGCATTGAAAAATGGATAATATCACCTCCACAAAAGAAAGAGCCTTACCGTTCATGGTATAAGGCTCTTTTACTGTAATGGAATTTCCCGCTAAAAGCTTAAACGGAATAACGTTTTCTCCACTCTTCAAGAGACATCTCATTAAAACTCTCCATATCATCTAGTCTCAATGGTGTAATTAATTCTAATGAATTACCATCCGGGTCTGAAAAGTAAATTGCTGCATGTGCATGAGGATAATTTGATAATACTAAAGGTTGATGTTCGGAAGTAAGGCCAAATTCAGTGCGAACTTCAACGCCAATTGAAGACAACCATTCTTTTACATGCTCATGATCTTCTTCGTCAATTATCAATTATGCCTCGGCATAATTGCGTCCGGAATCGGCTTTGTGCTTGCACAAAGAACTCCTTTCCGATTCCGTGACATCCGCCGGAGGCTTTAACTTCTTTCAGCGGGTGCTTGCACACCCGCTGAAAGAAGTTAAACTCTAAGTGTCGGATAGATGAATGGTATTTTAATTCAACGCTATCACTTTCCCATAAACCTAACCAGCTTTCTCCTTTAACGATCCAGAAAAAAGCTACCTTTCCTTTTTTGTAAGCGAGCTCCAACCCTAACTTTTGATAAAATACAATCGATTTTTCTAAAATTACTAACTGGTAAATGTGCTTCATATAAACCTTTTATCATTTCAATATTCTCCTATCTCCCCTTTATTTATGAAATAATATATAAAAACACATTTCATTTTCATCCATCTTTTGTCTGAAATTAAAAAGACTATCTTCTAATCATTAAAAGAGCTCATATAATCCATTAACAAAATACTCATATATTAAAAACCCCCTCCTTTGAAATGAATTTAAAATACACTTCCGCTTTCTAAATAATCAAAATAATTTTGTCAATCTAATTTTCATTAGACTCATAAAAAGATTCACTTCCGTTTTTCATTACAAGCGACTTTAATGTATCGCTTAATTCCTGAATACGACTAGTTGTATTCGTCATCATTTCAAGCATAGTATGTTCGTCCTCTACCGAGTGCACAATCTCTCCTGTGGAAGTTGCATTTTGCTCGGTCATGTCATTAAGTTTTTCAATCTGAAATTGGATTGTTTCAAACTGAGAAATGGCGCTGCTTAATTCGTTCATCCCTCGAGTTAAATCTATATTGGTATTATTAAATGAATCTTTTAGAACATTGAAGAAGTTGCTCACATCTTGTAAAAGCATTTCCCCTTGTTGTACCGCCCTTTCACCGTCATCAGAGCGTTGATGAGCTTCTGTTGATTTTTCGAACAAAGTTCTGGTTACATTCGTAATACTTACCGTAATAGCGGCACTTTCTTCCGCTAATTTCCGCACTTCATCAGCAACGATGGCAAACCCTTTACCATGTTCCCCCGCTCTTGCCGCTTCAATTGCAGCATTAAGAGCAAGTAGATTCGTCTGTTCTGCAATATGCTGTATGCCCTTTAATAAACTATCTACGGTTTTCAAGCTAGTCTGTAACTCATTCACAGTTTCTGCTGTAGAACTCATCGCTTGATTCATTACGCCCATTTGCACCATCGCATCCTGCATTTTCTCCCATCCTATTAGAATTTCCTGCTGCAAATCAGTAGATTTTGAAACAGTATCCTTTGAAATTGAGAATGTTTCGTTGACAAAATGCACAGATTCTTTCATCGTACCATGAATCATTTGTAAGCTAGATGATTCCTGCTGAATACTTGCAGAAATATCCTCAGTAGCTAAAAGAATTTGTTTACTAGATCCAGATATACTCTGCATTGTTTGTTGGAAATGTGTAACGTGCTCATCTAAAGCTTGGCTACTTTTTTCAATTTCCTGAAATGTATTCTCTAACTGATTTAATGACGCTTTCACTTCATTTTGTTGAATTGCAGCATGCTCTATTAGTTCATTGCCCCATTTTGCGATTAAATATAATGCAATAATAACACCATTCATAATCGCTAGAAGCGTAATGAATACCGTTATATCATCAAATGGACCTAATAATGATTCAGACTTAACAATATAAAGAATCAGGAAGCTGATGTTTGTTAGCACTCCAAAAATAACTAGTAATTCTTTCTTAAAATAAAGAGCGATAATGGCTACCGAACAAAGTAAAATATAATGTTTATTTAATGAAAAGCTATCAACTAAAAATAACGAAAAAACAACAATTGAAGGAATCATTCCAAAAATAAAGCCTTTAACATACGTTTTAATTGGTAAAAAGTAATTACATATAGCTAAAGCAATAACAGCAAGTCCAACAAATAAGAACATAATGCCCTTTGAAAATATGAGCGGTCCACAAATTAGCGCAGCCAAAATTGCAATGATGGCTAAATTAACTCGATGGACCTTTTGTGTATCGTAGCGAATATTTTTCTCCATTAATAAATCCTCCTAAAAATGAATGGACATTCAGTATAATTTTCTATTATTATAAAGTATAACCACTACTTTTTGTAGATAAAAATTGCATATTAGAGAATATTTAGCACTCAACAGAAATAAAGGGGGAGTATTTAATGGGGAGAGTCCAACAACTTGCACCAAATTTTTATTGTATTGATACACACGATTTAAATCGTGAACAGCGTACAAGCTCTTATTTGCTTATCGATGAAAAAATTGCATTAATCGAGACTTCTGCTAGTCCTTCTATGCCATATATAGTAGAAGGTTTAGATGAATTACATCTTGATTTAGAGGATATTCAATATGTAATTGTTACGCATATCCATTTAGACCATGCTGGCGGTGCAGGTTTGTTTTTACAAAGCTGTCCAAATGCTACATTCGTTGTTCATCCACGAGGTGTATCTCATATGGTAGATCCAAGTCGTCTAATTGCAAGTGCTAAGAGTGTTTATGGAGCAGAATTCGATCGTCTATTTGATCCAATTGTACCTATTGATGCTGAACGTATTATTGAAATTGGCCATGAGGAAGTACTATCTTTAGGTCAGCATCAGCTAACGTTTTATCATACAGAAGGTCATGCAAAGCATCATGTATCAATGCATTATTCTGCTTCGAACGGCTTGTTTGTTGGAGATACTACTGGTGTACGTTATCCAGAAATGGAGAGCGAAGCAATTGATTTAATTATTCCCTCCACTTCACCGAATCAGTATGACCCACATACGATGGAGCAATCTATCCAGCTTTATGAAAAGTTAAATGCTTCAGAATTGTATTTCGGTCATTTCGGTGCCTATAGAAATCCGGCTGAAGCTTACAGACAAGTGCGCTATTGGACGCCGCTATTTCTAGCTGAAGGAAAAAAAGCGTTAACGGTATCTAGTGATTTTAAAGAACAAGTACATTTTTTAGATAGTCGCTTGAAGGCACTATTACACAACTATTTACAGGAAAACGGTATCGCAGAAAATCATCCCGTTTATCAAACAATCCCGTTCGATACCATTGTTTCTGCAATGGGGATTCTTGATTATCTAGAAAAGAACGAAGTATAGAATGTTGTCCTTGAACATGATTTGTATAAAGATTCAGTAGAAAACCCCTCGGCGAACTGTCTTAATACTTGATTGAGCGAATTCGTTTACCCCCTATTTTAAGGGCTGTTATTAGTTTTCTAAATATAGGAATAGTGCTGGTCTATTCTTATATTGTCATCTGATACCACCCTTTCATGACACCATTCTAACTTTGCTTTTATATGACCAAAAAGTCCATCTCATACGAGGTGGTCTTTTTGTTTTTTTAATCACAAATGATAATAATTAATTGAGACTGATAAAAAAGAGACAGTTTCTCTTTAGAAACTCTTTAATACTCCAAAATAAACTCATATAAGTTTGAAAAAAGACATCGACATTAAAGCCGATGCTTAGTGCTTTTAGCGAGTTTTTTCTTCTATCTGCCTGTTCATACTTAGGAGAATCCCTGAAAAGATGGATAGAACGTCCAAAATCGTGGATAGAATCCCTAAAAGGATGGATAGGACGTCAAAAGTCGTGGATAAGCACATCATTGCTCCTTTAACTGTTCTAAAGCGGATTGAAAATCCTGGCTCTCCCCTATTTCACGGAAATTTTTAAATGGGTTACTCCCTTTTTTCATACGCTCCAGTACAGCGGGAATCGTAAATTGATCAGGTGTTAAATGCTCATTAACCTCGTCCCAGTATAATGGCGTTGCCACTAATCCCTTCTCATTGCCACGAGTTGAATATGGCGCAATAATCGTCTTGCCTTCTGCGTGTTGCACATAATCTAAATATAATTTTTGATGTCTATTCTTCTTCAAACGCTCGATCGTATATAATTCTGGTTTTTGCTCACATAAAAAACGACAAATAAATTCAGTAAATACGCGCACCTCATCGTAAGTAAAGGCGTTTTCAGGTAATGGTATATATAGCTGTAATCCTTTACCTCCTGATGTTTTCACAAAAGATTGGAGCTTAAAAAAATCTAGCATTTCCTTTAAATCCAGTGCCCCAGAAACGGCAAGCGAAAATTGATCGACTGAAGGTGGATCTAGATCGAAGACAATTTCAGTAGGATGCTCTGTTTGTAACGTTTGAAAAGGTATGTGCAGCTCTAATGCAAGCTGATTGCCAAGCCAAAGTAATGTTTCAAGATTGTTGCATACAAGATAATGAATATCGTCCATCCATCCTGTTGAAGCAAATGCAGGTATTTTCTCGGGACTACTTTTTTGATAAAAGCTTTCTCCCGACACGCCATGAGGAAATCGAATTAACGTAAGCGGACGATCTCGCAAAAAAGGTAGCAAATACGGAGAAATCAATTGCAAATATTGCAAATAACCATCCTTCGTAATACCGATTTCAGGCCAAACAGGCTTATCAGGATGTGTTATCTGAACAGTGTCCGGAATAGGCAAAAGCTGACGCTGCATATGCTGCCAATGACAATCCTCTGGCAACATCTCCAGTCGAAATGCTTGAAAACGTGGTTCTCGGCATTTGCTGCCATCAAAATCAATACATGCTATATCAACACAAATGGATGGCTCCAACTCCCATGTTTCATTATTCCTCTTCCCATTTGCTTGAAAAAAAGCAATAAGTGTTTTACGTTCTTTCTCTGACATTCCATGTTTAAAACTAACAACTTCAACTAGCTTCTCCTGTTGATAAATACTGCCATGAAAGTAACCATTGCTATTATCGTATTTCGTAACGATGACCGTAACATATCTCCAATTTTTTATTTTCAACCAATGTGTCGAGCGTATATCCCCAATCCATTTACTTGTTTTCTTCTTCGCAACCATGCCCTCTCCGTTGTAAACCTTAATAGCCTCCCAAAGAGGTTTACTATGCTCCACACTATTAATCACTTGCAAAGAACGCTGATCCTCATAATTGACAGTCACCGGGAGCTTTAAAATCGTAAAAAGCTTAGAAAGTTGCTGTTTGCGTGTTTTTAAATACTTACTTGTTAGCGACTCCCCTTTTAAGCTCAGTAAATCAAAAGCTATATAATGACAAGGAAAAGTTTTTGCATGTGTAGCAATAACATCTTTGTTTTGCATCCTTCCTCTTTGTTGGACGAGCGAAAAATTACTATTAAAGTTATTCGTTAAACAAACTAATTCACCATCAAATGTAAGTGGTAAATACTTTTTAACTTTATTAAATATACTTTTACAAAAATCGAGTATCTCTGGAAACAAGTTATTTAAGTTATTGCCATTTCTACTTATTAACATTGGCTGTTCGTCCCACACTAACATACATCTAAATCCATCATATTTTGTTTCGTACATCCATTCCTCACCAATAGGCGTTTCAAGCACTTCCGTTAAAAGCATTGGTTTCATATGAATACCTACTTTTCTTTTTACCTTCAGTTTTTGACGATTTCACTTTAAGATACATAAAAATAAGCAAAATATATCATAGTAAGAAAAACGAGGTGATACAAATGCATACAGTATGGAAAGGCAGTATTTCATTTGGTCTAGTGAATATACCGGTAAAACTTCATGCCGCTACTGAAAATAAAGACATTAAATTGCGACAGCTTCATAAAGAATGTCATACACCTATTAGCTATAAAAAAGTTTGTGAAGGCTGTAACCAAGAAGTAAAAGATGAGGACATTGTGAAGGCTTATGAATATGCAAAAAATAAGTTTGTCGTATTAGATCCAGAAGAAATAGAGAACTTGCGGAAGGAAAATGAAGATAAGGCCGTTGAAATCATTGATTTTGTAAAATTAACTGAAATTGACCCTATTTATTTTGAGCGTACTTATTTTTTATCCCCTGATTCGACTGGCGGAAAGGCTTATGCCCTATTACGTCAAACACTAGAACAATCTGGAAAAATAGGTGTGGCCAAAATTATTATCCGTTCAAAAGAGCAATTAGCAATTGTCCGTGTTTATCAAAACGCTTTAGTGATGGAGACGATTCATTACCCTGATGAAGTAAGAAGTGTTGGTGATGTTCCAAGTATTCCAAGTGAACAAAACATTGTTCCAAAAGAGCTAGAAACCGCACTCATGCTAGTCGATCAATTAACAACAGAATTTAATCCTGAAAAATATACAGACGACTATCGCAATGCTTTAATGGAACTTATAGAGGAGAAAAAAGCTACAAATACAATCTCGACTAGCGATAAACGTCCAGTACCTGATAATGTCACGGACTTAATGACAGCACTTCAAGCTTCCTTAGAGAAAACGAAAAAGCCAACAACGAGAAAACGAGCAACAAAAACGAAGAAAAATGCTTAAAATACACATATATAAGAAGCGTATCCTTTATTTATTGGATATGCTTTTTTTAAGAATCTCCCTTTTACTTGTTACGACCAATAGCTTGTCTTTATACTTTCCATAATTGTTATAAAAATTAGGTTTGCTAATCTCCTCAAAATAACGATTCCATTGAAACATTTTTATAAATATTGAAAAGGTCGGTTTGTAATTGGACTTTTCTAAACCAAGTTTTTGCAACGTAAATCTTTTTATTATTCGGTAGATTCGGATGAAATAATTTGTATCTAAGAAAATAATTAAGTCCGCATTCGAAAAGCTTTGTGCTACCCAGTCCTCATTATGAACGCCCTCAATAATCCACGCTTTTGTAAGAATAATATTTTGCAAATAATCCACTTTTTGTTGGTCAGTTCTTCTACTATCACCAGAATTTTGTCTTATCCAAACAACATTATCTAATTCAAAATAAGGAATATCAAATTTTTTTGATAATTCTTTCGCTAAAGTTGTTTTCCCACTCCCAACAGAGCCAATGATATGTATTTTACGCGGAAATTCTTTGTTCAAATAAACCCTCCTGTTTAATTGATTATTCGTGACTCATCACCAAAGCGTGAGGTTGATTTCCGTTCCAGATGGGCGCTTTGTTGCTGGTCATGAAGGCGTTATCACAGGATGTGATGCTTTTAGCCTTCGTTCCTCTACCGCTGATCCCCAAGGAGTCGCTCAGCCTCCACTCCAATAAACTTAAATATAAGGCATTTGTTTATAAAACACTATCTATATCTTTCAATAAAAACCATATTTGCACGAATATTATATATATTATACAATATTCTTACAATTTAAGATAAAGTCGAAGGAGCTATATTATATGTATCAAAATGAGTTTAGTGGAAATTTAGAGAAATATAATAACCCTATTGAATATGGTAAACTTCATGAAAATTATAAAGTAGATTTACATTATATTGAGGATCACCTAAAAACAAAGAACGAAACGATTATTGAACTAGCTTGTGGGACAGGTCGATTAGCTATTCCCCTTGCCAAACAAGGATTTGAGGTTTATGCAATTGATATTCATGAAGGGATGATTCAGCAAGCCATTGAAAATGCGAAAAAGGAGAATGTTGATGTACATTTCACTGTGCAAGACTGCACACAACTTCATTTACCAATCACATCAAATTTTATTTATATGACAGGTAATTCATTTCAACATTTTTAAGTAATGAAAGTCAAAATGCTTTATTCCAATCCGTAAAACAACACCTACACCTTGGAGGAGAATTTATATTCGATACTCGAAACCCTATTCTAAGCGAGCTTTCTATTGTAGATGAATACGAGGAAAGCTTGGTTACTAGCAAAGGAGAAAAACTAACCATTCAACACCATGAAGAATATGACCCTATCACACAGATCTTAACTTGTCGTTCTATCAATAAGCTAGAACATTCAACTTTCGAAGATTCAATTCGAATTCGCTATACATATCCAATGGAATTGAAGAGGCTATTAGAACAAAATGGGTTTGACTTGTTACACCTATATGGGTCATGGAACAAAAGTGACTTTACAAAAGATAGTATTTGTATGATTGTACATGCACAATTAAAAAAATAAATACTCATTCCACAAACACCAGTTCTCCTCTCTCTGTTATAATGAAAAAAACTAGGAGCTCAATAAATGATAAACATTCGTGAACGCATGGAGCATTACCGTATAACAGGTTTAAGCATTGTATCTATCGAAAAAGGAAAAATCAGTAAGAAAGATCATTTTGGTGTTCTTGAAGCAGGTACTGATAAAATAGTTAATGAGCACTCCATTTTCAACGCTTGCTCAATTAGTAAGTTTCTAACAAGCATTTTAGTTATGAAATTCGTAGAACAAGGAATTGTAGATTTAGATGAAGATGTTAATAAAAAACTAGTTTCATGGAAGGTTCCTGACAATCCTTTGACAAAGCATAAAAAAGTTACATTACGCAACTTATTATGTCATCAATCTGGTATTGTGGACCCTGAGGGTAGTTTTATAGAACTAGAATCATTCAACGAAATACCGTCCATGGTAGAAATATTGAATGGTACAACACCTTATTGCTCTACTACCATTAAAGTGACATATGAACCTGAAAGTGATTTTCACTATTCTGATGCAGGCTTTTGTCTTATTCAACTATTATTAGAAGATATAACACAAAAACCGTTTTCTCATCTCATGGACACTTTTATATTTAAGCCACTAAACATGACGAACAGTACATTTTCTACCTCTCTTTCAACATCGAATTTAGATAATTTTGCATGTGGCCATGATCAAAATGGAGCGTTAATTCCAGGGAAATATTCTATTTATCCTTATATTGCAGCTTGTGGTATATGGACTACCTCGAGCGATTTAGTAAAATTATTACTAGATATTATGATTGCTGTCAAAGGCCAAGGTAAAATTGGCATTACGTCCAAACATGTAAAAGAACTATTCCGCACACAAGGCTGTAAAGAATGGACAGGTCTCGGCATATTTCTAGATGGAACGGGTGACAACCTTGAGTTTTCCTCGCTTGGCTGGGGTGTTGGGTTTCAATGTATGCTAGTCGCCTACCCTTACCTTGAAAAAGGGATTGTTATGATGACCAATACTGACACAGGTATGCATCAAATGAAGGGAATCATGGGGGAAATCTACCGTTTGCTTTCCTAATGACGGAAAAAGAGGCTGATGATCTTATGTAAGAGTATAAGAAAAGAGGATAATTACTCTTATAAAGGCTAGTTATCCTCTTTTCTTATTTAGCTTTGATCTTGATGGCTAAGTTCATCAATTGACAGAGGAAGATGAAATTCCTGAATCGCTGTCTCTTGCTAAACTAATGCAAATGCAACCTGTTAGTTCAAGAATAAAACTATTAATTATTAATAACTACTGACTCACTAAATATTTGTTTTTAATATCATTCTTTATTCAATTAGTTTGCTCTACAGCTACAATTTTGCAAGTTGAAATTGCAAATCTAAAAATTGGTTGATTAGGACTTATTGGTAGTGTACCTAACACAATACCAAGACCTGTTTGTTCCACGTTAAAATTTACTGCAGTAGACCCGTTACTTGCCAAAAGATTTACTGAGGAACCAATAAGTGTATTCAGCAATTGTCTAATTGGGCGTTCGCGACAATTGCATTCACACCCAGAATCAACAGGCGGTAACAAATTAATAGTAGGTCCTGGTGGGAAAAAACCTACCCCTGTTACATCAGAAATATTTACCACAAAAGTTTGAGTTCCATTTGTAACAGTAACTAAAAAATCATTCACCTCAACAATAGTATATAAAAAAAGGAGAGGAGGTACATTAGGTGCGTCTGCAATAGTACCAAGAATTACAGTTTGCCCAACAAGTTGTTGTAAGACGGACTGAAGTGGAGAAACACAACAGTCACAAAGACATGAAGATGAAGGGGCTGAAGGACAACAACTATTAAGTGCTGTGTATTTAACCGGAGGACAATAGCCAATAGGTTTTATTCTAGTAATTTTCTTTTTTTCAGACATAATTTCACCCCACTGTTTCTTATAGAATATGCTTTTAAGAAATATTAGATTGGATTAAAAACTACTCATGTTTTTATTGAACATGAACAAATCTGTACCGATAATTGAGTAAGACAAGGTAAATTAACAATCGTTATGTTCAAAATCATTAAAAAATCGACCAAACATAATATATATATATAATATGTCTGGTCGATTTTTTTTACTTACGTTTGAAGGTTGTCACCTTAAGATAAATGATCAAACTTCTTTCTTCACCTTATAATGCATTTGCACCATTTGCCCAAAGCGTTGTGTATTTACTAACTCCAGGTCTTGAAATGGATTATTATCCTTAAACAATGGAATGCCAGTACCTAATAAATGCGGTGTAACCGTAATAATTATTTCATCGATCAACTGCTTCTTTATAAATGGATCGAGAATTCCCGCTCCACCAACCATCCAAATTTTAGAGCCTTCCTGTTCCCTTAACTTTTTAGTAAACGCTACAATATCTTCATTTACAAACTCAACATGTTCGTTTTGACCACTTAGTGACGTTGTAAATACATAACATTTCTTATCGGGATATGGAAAAGACTCAATATGGTCTACAACCCAATCATACGTTCTTTTACCCATAATTACAGTATCAATGGATTGATACATATCTGAATATCCAGCATCCCCTTCCCCCTCTGCTTCTTCTAGCCATTGTAAATCATCATTCTCTTTCGCAATATATCCATCCAAACTTGTTGCAATATATAAAATGATTTCTCGTGACATAACATCATCTCCTTTTAACTTTTGAAAAACTCCTGAACAAGATCTATACTAAACAAAAAACATGACAACTACTGGCATGATTAAATGAAAAAAGGTGAGAAAATGTCAAAAGCAAAACGTCTATTAGATATTCTTCTGTTTGTAAGTGCAAAAAAGAAATTTACTGCTCAGGAAATTTCAGATGAATTCAATATATCGATTCGCACGGTTCATCGATATATTTTAGATTTAAGTGATATGGGCTTGCCTATTTATGCAGAGCAAGGGCGGAACGGTGGCTATACAGTCCTATCGAGCAGACTTCTTCCGCCTATTTTATTTACAGAAGATGAAGCAGTTTCGATTTTCTTTGCGTTCCAATCACTTCATTATTACCGTGATTTACCTTTTAATACGGAAATGCAATCAGCTTCACATAAGCTTTATAGCTCGCTTCAGGAAGAGGCAAAGCGGAAAGTAGATCAACTTCAATCTTACATCGCGTTTTGGAATCCTAAACGGGCGATTGAAACCCCTTTATTGAAAGAAGTTTTAGAGGCAGCCATTGAAAACAAAAATCTACATATTCACTATGATTCAAAATCAGGTACAACTACGAAACATATTCATCCAATTGGTGTGTATGCTCATGATGGGTTGTGGTATATGCCCGCCTTTGATTTCACAAAACAAAAAATATTACTGTTTCGTGTAGACCGCATACTTTCCATTATAGAAAGTTCAGAAAACAAAGAGGTATTTGTAAATTTGAAGGAGTGGTTTAGTAGCAATTATGAAAATAAACAACCTATCCGTTTACATGTACTCTTATCAAAAGAAGGTGTGCGACAATGCAAAAGTGAACCAAACCTTGAAGATTTGGTCGTGATCAAAGAAGATGGCACCGGTTATATTAATTCCATTATAGACAATGGTGAGCTGAATTTTATTAGTCCCCTTTTCTATCGACTTGGCATGCATGCACAAATTGTAGAACCGAAAGAATTAATCGATATTTTAAGGCAGCAGGCAAAGGACATTTTATCTATGTATCCAGAAAATGATTAATGTTATATGACGATTTTGTAAGATTGGCGTAACATTCTTCGTTACTACTTTATGGATAACTTCCGTATACTTTGTCAATGAGGAGTGAGAAACATGCAACCAATTGAATTAAACAAACGAATTGATACACTAGATTATTTAAGGGGATTTGCTTTATTAGGAATTATTTTAGTCAATATTCCAGGATTAATGTGGATTAATCTACCAGACACATCTGTAGATGTTGCATATAATAGGTTTTTAACACTTTTTGTGGAAGGTAAGTTTTTCACCATTTTTTCATTTTTATTTGGTGTAGGCTTTTATATTTTCATTTCCCGTGCAATGGCTAAAAATGAAAATGCCTACTTATTATTTGTTAGAAGAATTATTATTTTATTGTTAATCGGGCTTGTACACTTTTATTTCCAACCTGGAGAAGCATTAACCATCTATGCAATATTCGGGCTAATAGCATTACCTTTTTACAAAGTTCGTAAAGAAATAAACCTGACTATAGGGCTTATTTTATTAGCTATAACCGCTTATTTTGGTTTCAAAATTGCTATGCCGTTCCCTCTAATTTTGCTAGGATTAGCTGCTGGGCAGTATCGAATTTTTGAAAAGATCCATGACAATCGCAAAAGAATAGTTATCGTAACAGTTATTATGTTCTTTATTAGCGTAGGGGGATTGCTGTATCAATGGCATTATGCCCCAGAAGCAATGGTGAACTTTGATCAAATGACAGAAGATGAGCTTAAGGTACAAGTTACAAACATTGAAAAGTTTACACTAATAGGACTTCAATTTAGCCCATTTGTATCAGCATTTTATGTAGGATTATTAATGCTTTTACTGCAACGTCCTTTATGTCAAGTTTTGCTTTCACCGTTAAAAGACTATGGTCGAATGGCATTAACAAATTATTTAGGACAAACCGCGCTAATTTTAATAATTGGCAATGCATTTCACCTTATTGGCAATATTCGTTTCATCCAATCTCTATGGATTTGTATAGGCATTTACATTTTCCAATTGCTATTCAGTAAGATTTGGTTAAAATACTTTAAATTTGGTCCATTTGAGTGGTTATGGCGCATGGGTACGTATTGGACAGTACCTTCCTTACTTAAAACTTCTAGTAATTCTAAAAAAACACCTAAAAATAGTAATTGATTTAGACAAAGACCTAACAGCCATCTTTTCTATTTCATAAAATGGTAGTGTATCTAATTTGCTTCCAACTTGCTCATACCTTGGGCAAGAAACACACCCCCATCATTATTAAATCTTTCTTTGGTCACTTTCCACTTAGGAAAAGTGGCCTTTTTTTCAGATCATTTACCCCAAAAATTCACTTAAAAAAACCGACAAAATCATTCAAGATTTTGTCGGTACTCTGCTTATTTAGCAGCCCAAATATCAATTTCTAATTTAATGTCAGGAAGTCCTAAAGCAGTAATATAAGCTATCGTCATAGATGGATAAGGATTTCCAAACATCGTCTCCCATTGTTGATAGAAGTCATCCCAATCTATTTCTTCAGTTGCCCAAATATTGGCCTTCACCACATTGTCTGCGTTAAGCCCCTCTGACTCTAATATTAATTGAATATTTTTTAATGTATTTTTAACCTGCTCTGTTAGTGTCGATGGCAATTCACCGCTAGCTCCTACTCCAATCTGTCCAGATAATGAATACATTGTTGCATTCTTTGGAATTATTGTAAGATGGCTGTAATTGCCAACAGGGCTAGGTACTTGGATTGGATTTTTGCGTGTTATTTTAGTTTTCATGTTAATCTCCTTTAGGTTTTTATTTTTCTAAAAAAGGACAGACTCGTCCCTTAAAACTCCATTTTAGAAAAAAACAGCCGTTGAGAATCCGATACCCATAGATAAAAAACATATTGATCTTTTTTTCATTTGGATTCTCCACCCTTCACCTAAAGTCACTTCCACATTACCATAATTTTCTTAAACAATCAAATCTCTACATTTCTAATTCTTTTCTTTTTTCGTGAAGATTTTTACCAAACCTACTAAATAGTAAATCACAGTCGACACTATTACACCATAAAATAACACAGTAATTGACGTTGGACCCCATACTTTAATAAATTCCCAATTTGATCCCCCAGGTAATACTTTCGGGAACATTATGATCATTGTAATAGTTATTGCAACACTTAAAGAATGAAAAACTAATAATAAAGCCCTTTTCATATTTAAAGATACTATAATTCGTTGTTTTTTAATAACTTTCTTCAAGGATTGTAGCAATAGAACGCTTAAAAACATCCCAAAGCCTATAACAATAACGCATATAAGTGACAGCGTTTTATCCAAATTCTGATAGTTGTCAGCATGAATAGTATTTACCGTTTTCCCTTCCCATAAATCCATCACACCTTGTCCTATCGCAGTTGGATAGCTCGAGTTCATATTCGATAATACGGCTACTCCTAGTTGTTCATCGGGCTGCATGATGAAATAAGATGAAAATGTAGGGTTTTCACCAGCATGGAATATATATTGTTTATCTTCTTTTCCTATAACTCCCCATCCACTTGCGTAGTATGTATCCTTATCGAATGGCTTTACAGATTGATCTGGGATATGCGAATCTTGAATAATTTTATTCTCTATCGAATTAATTTGACTATTTCCTAACTGGAGCTTTAACCAGTTTGCTATATCGTTTGTGTTACTAATAATATATCCAGCAGGTATATTTCCACGATAGATAGGTGGTGTGTATTCCTGTTCTCTCATCAGTCCTATTTTATATCCTGACGCCATCTCATTAGATTTAACTTGATGAAGTCCAACAAATGAATCTTTCATATTGATTGGCTCTAATATTTGCTGTTTGATATACATATCAAACGGTTGTTTTGAAACCTTTTCAATAACGAGTCCCAAAACATCATAATTGACTGTTGCGTATTCAAATGAGCTACCTGGCCGTCTATTTAATGGCTGATCAAGCAATTTTTTCACAGTCAATTCAAGTGCGTTCTCTTCATTACTTTTAGGAATACTTGATATTGTGTTCGTAGCTATACCACTTGTATGATACAGTAACTGATTAATAGTAATCGCCTGAGGTTCTCCATTATATTGCAACTCCAACCACGGGATAAACTTTCGGACATCATCAGAGCGTTTTAGGTACCCTTCCGTTTCCAATTTTAAAATGGCTAGTCCAGTAAAGGCTTTCGATGTAGATCCTAGTTCAAATAATGTATTGGAGGTAACTGGTGTTTTTGACTGAACATCGGCGTATCCAAAACCTTTTTCATAAACCGTTTTCCCCTTCTCAACAATTACTAGCGATATCCCTGGAATTTTACTAATCGCCTTTTGCTCTTGAATAAATTGATCAATCTTTTGAGTTTTTTCATTTGCATCTGCGTTTACGATTGTAGGCGTTAAACTATAAAAGGACACAATCGTAACAATTATAGACAAATAAATTTTTAATAGTGCTTTCATTTTCATTTCTCCTTTAAGCAATCAATGTTGGGTATAAGGTTATAAATTATCATAACAGCATCGTTAACTATACCAAGCATTTCGGACCACAACAATCGTTTTACATGACTAAAGAAATCACAACATGACAGTTTTGTAACTTACTGTACTTTTATAATCTAAAAAAGTCACTAAAAGACCAGTCCCTCATAAAAAATGAGTGCTGATCTTTTCTACGATAACTAATAATAGTTAAATTTCTGCTCTAAAGGCTTTACCTAACTGATGACCAAGTCCAAAATAATGTCGGAAATTATAAATTAGTGGGCTCCATTTATTTGGATCAATTTTATTTTCTTCAACAATAATTTCCTTATGGGCATGGACATGTAAAACTTGTGTCTCAACAATGGCAAAAAAAGAGGCATATTCAGGGATTCGAATATGTTTTACCCTTGCCTCAAGTTGAATTGGACACTCTGCAATTCTTGAAGGCTTTACTGTTTTAGACACGGTTGGTGTTAAGTTACTAATTTCATATTTTTCTTTTTCAAATGAAAATCCATTCACCCTCTTAAATTCTGGAACAGGATTTTTCCCTGTAAATGGAGCTAATTTTTCTACGTTCTCCCATAATGAAGGTCCTGGGACATTAATTACACATTCTGGCTGTCGTTCTAGGTTTTCAATAGCTTTTCCTCCAAGTCCAATCCCTAATATTATACAATCCCCTAACGCCCATGATGACGAAAGGGGGCTAATATTTACGGTATCATCTTCATTCAGTGTAGTTAATAAAATCACAGGTGTCCCGTAGTATAAAATTTTTGGATGAATCATTTCAGTATTAGCAATTTGAGTCATTTTTTCTCCTCCTATCCGTCTTTCAATTTTTATAGTACAAGAGAAATATTTCAATTTTCATCGAAGTATGAATAGCATTTTCGTTTTTTTACTATGATGCAGTTGCAATGACAGAAATAGATTCTTTAAACAACGCTACTCACTCCTTATTGGCATGGCTAAAATAATAATATTTGAGGACATCTACTGTATATTTTTTTGAAATATTAAATGAAATAGAAAATGACCAGGCTCAACATTAATTGCAGAACCTAGTCATTTTCTTTTCAGATCATTGTATTATCGTCGATTTTTAATTACAACCTCAGTTACAGCTAACGCTTTTCTTGGTTTTATATTGTCCATTATAATTTCCGCGATGTCATTAGGATCCATTAACGTTTTAGTTTTTTCTTCAGTAAATATACCGTCCCAAAACTCTGTTCTCATACCACCCATGTATACAGCACATACATTAATCGCTGTTTCGCTTAATTCTAATGCTAGACTCTCGGTAAATCCGCGTACACCAAATTTACTAGCACAATAAACAGATTCCGTTACTTTTCCTTCTAGACCAGCTGTTGAAACAATATTGATGATTGTTCCTTCATTACGTTCTTTCATACCTTTTAATACTGCTTGTGAACAAAAAATTGTTCCTTTTAAGTTAATATCAATCATTTGATGAACTGAATCCTCATTCAAGTTTTCAGCATTATCAAAATAGCCAACACCCGCATTATTAATTAGCAACGGAATGGACCCAAACTCATCCTGTATAGAATGAATTATTTGAGTAACCATTTGTTTTGAAGAAACATCCACCTCATAAATAGTGTGGCCATTAGTTAACGCGTTAGCCGTATTTTCAAGCTTTGATTTTGTTCTACCAAGCAAACAAATGTGATAGCCTAAAGTCGAATACTTTTTAGCAAGTGCTGCACCTAAACCACTGCCTGCCCCTGTTATAACAACGATATTTTTACTCATACTGATCATCCTCTCTCACAGTTAATTATACCAGAATAGGAACTCCTATCAATATATCCTCACCCGCCTTATCGAAAAGCCGTAATATGTACGGTTACTCATCTGATATTCATATAACACCAAATATCCTCAATACGTGCAAAAAAAAGAATTAAGTGACACCCCCAAAATGGTAGAAAGTCATAGCACATTAGATAGCTAATGAAGAAAGATTTACATATCAATTTCTACATTTTTATAGAAAATTGATGAATACGTTTAGAGCATTACTATAGATACTGCATACAATGAAAATGTAATCTGCAGATTATAAATCTATTTTAAAGAAAGAGGTGAATTTAAATTGCCTTTAACTACTGGACCAATTGAAAATACAGGAAATCAACCAGCTAATGCAACTAGCGTTCGTATCAAAATTCTCAATCTAACTGGAGGTTTACTAACTGGGGTAGTAAGAGTTTTTAGACTTAACGGTTCAAGACAATTACTATCAACAACTCCATTTGCCGCAAATGCTAACGCTTCTGCATTCGTAACACCAAGTGTAGGAGGTGCTGCTCAGTATGAAGTGGAAATTGTCCCTAACCAAACTGGCGGATTATATAGCGTCTATGGTAGAACGGCTTCAGGTGTTCTCATTACTGCTCAAAGGTTTGTAAATTCAGAATTAACACAAATTCTTTAATTTTAGTAACAAGTCTTTACTAACATTCTTCGTTTAAAGTAATTAAAGGTAAGTCAATTGGGGTACATTTGAGAACCAGCTTCTCCTTTGTACCCTAATTTCATTTTGCCGAATAATTAAGTAAAGTTACTTAATTATTAATGAGTGACTTTTTAATTTAGGCTGTTATACCGAATTGATGTTTTATATAACCCCTCCCACTTTCTTACAATCCTTCTCTAACTTTATTCGCCATGGTCTATATATGTCCATCTTTTCTTGTCAACCAACATTATTTTGTCATTTTTTGGGTTTTTCATACATATACTATTATATTTATTAAGCAAAATGCATACTTTCATCGAACACAGAATATAATTCTGGAGGGTGTTAAATGAACACTATTAAATCTTTAATTTTCCCCCAAGACTTGCATAGATTAAGCAAAACTCTACTTAAAGAGATTTGTAATAAAATGACTTTAGATACCAATGGCAATGTAAATGAATTAGCTAGCAGAGTATGGGATGTTTTTGAGCATATTGATGGCGATGTTCTAAAAATAATCAGCGATAATATTTTCTCTGGAGCAGTTTCCTTAGCTTGGTACCAGGCGACAAATAAAACTGATTTAACAGGTTTTAAACAAAGTATTATTAATAAAATGCCTTTTAATCCTTTCGAAACAGTTGTTACACCAAATAGCGAAAATGTTCCTATTGATCCTACCATTATTGCTGCTGCTGATATCGAAGGTTCACAAATATATTTTTTACGATTCATTCATAGAACAGGTATTAATGTTGATTACTTTTTAGCAAACCGTAGAGAATATATTAAACATGAAATTACAACAGTTTACATTGATGAAGTTAAGGGAATAATTGAAGTACGAGCAAGTTCAACGGTTGCCAAAAAAATAATTGCCTGGTTAACTAAAGTAGTTGATGAGCATTACGAATTCAAACAGTATGATTTATTAGAAAATTATGGTGGTAATCTTGCGACTTTAGCGGATTCACTTCAAGGAAGGCTGATTGATGCTACAGGAAGACCAGCAGGATTAGTCAATACATTTGAAGAAACGCAGGGTCAATCCATTGTGAGTATACTTTCTGCAATTGATGAATACTATACTAATGGTGAATTATCAGTTCTAGAGCAAAATTTAAATTGCGAACATATCACCGGTATTTTAGAAACAACACCTTTTACTTTGTTACTGTTAAGTGGCCTTGAAACGATAGGGTTAGGTAGTATTAGAGAACTGAGAGGTTTACCCTTATACAATTATTTAGAGCCTTACCTTTCCAAACAAAAAGGATCTATACTATTTGAACACAGTGTTGATGGCGTTAAACAAGAATATTCTGTTCGAATCGGTGTAAATACAAAGACATTTAAGTTCAATGTATTTGCGTCTGAACCTGTATTGGATTATATTAGAGAAAAATTGATTTACCAAATTTATTCTGCGAGGTAAAAGTATTGAGCAATTTAAAGCCATGGGAAATTTCTCAAAAAATAGATAATGCACTTGAGGTAATTGCTATCAGTAAAATTGATAAATTTTACCATAGTTATATTGCAAAAATAACTAACTTGCCTCTTGGATTAGTTATTGATCAATTATCTGCATTAGAAAAACAAGAAGCGCTCGTTATAAAATTAGAATTTCAATGTGAGGAATGTAGTAGAAGTATTTTAACTGCTAGTAAATCCGAACTTGAAAATATCGATTCCGTTACATGCAAATATTGTGGTACAGAGAACTGTTTTGATCCTTTAAACGCTATTCCAATCATTGAATTAAGTGAGGATTTCAGACAAAGTTTTTCAAAAAAAAAATTACAAATAAAAAGGAAAATGTCGGGATAACTAAACACAATAAACCCGAGAGTTTAAGAGAAATTATCGATATTTTAACAAAAGAAAATTCTGATCAAGTATTAGATAAAGTATCAAAACTTGGGAAAGTTACTATTATATTAGGAGATGGTTATATGGGTGAATCTAGTAAATATGGTGGTCTAACTTTTGGAGAAAACAAAGGTAATATAACTATTGAAAACAATGGTACACTCAGTCAAGGGATAGCTAGCCCACCAAGTGACATTATCAATGCTTTACAACAGCTTCAAAAAGAAATTCAACACCTAGCAGATGAACAACGAGAAATTGCAGAAGCTCATTTTGAACTCCTTAAAACTCATATTGAAAATGGAGATAAGGAGAAAGCTAAAAAGCCATTAGAGAAATTAACTAGTATACTAGGTGTTATTAGCTCTATTGTCTCGATCGCTTCTACATTAGGACTTGGAGTTCCGTTAAAATAATTTACATCAATTATGCGATGATTATTAAAAGTCGATTTATACCGAAAATTTTGGTACAAATCGACTTTTTCAGTGGCTTGCCCAACAAAGATTGACATTTTTAGCTTTTTATTTAGCTACTAAAATTTTTTTAACTCAAATTTTGCGTAACTTATAAAAATATCCCCTTCAAAAAGGACATGTAATTGACTAGAATTATATAGTCATATTTAAATGCCCAATTTAAAGAGGATCATTCCATACTAATTGTTCTCCAGTTTATTTATCATTCAAATCATCAGGATAAACAACTGAATTAAATACATCTCCATTTGCTTCATCTTTAAAATTTACTGTAACTTTAATCTTCTCCGGATCCATTCCATTGAAAAGTTGATAATAAATACCTACTATTGCAAGTCCCATTGATGACATGGCATCAAAACCGCTGTCAAACTGTTCTTTATTTACAGTTAATGTGAACTCCGTAAAGGACTTATTATAAGTGACATCTTTGATAGAAGTAAAATCATCACTAGTTTTAATTTCCTCTACCGTTTCTAAAACACTTTCTTCCAGCTCTTTCAACATTTTTTTATGAACTGATTTAGGCATTTTGTATGTTAAAGAGCCGTCACTATTTTTAATGACTTCTTTAACCCCTTCTTCTTTTGCCGCAGTAATCGCTGTATCAATGTCCTGACCTTCCAATAACGAAGCTGGTATTGTAACTTCAACGTTTATAAGTCCTTTATCGACTTTTAATGGTGTTTCCTCTGCTGTTTGATCAGCATTTTCTTCATTCTTACCACTGTCACTTTCTTTATCTTTGTTACATGCTACTAACAAAATAACTAGTAGCAATGTTAGTGGTACTAAAAATAATTTTTTCATTGTTCAAAATCCCTCCTCCATAAATATATATAAACGGATGGGGATTTACTATATAAATTTTTATCGCTTTCCTTTACTTTCCATTACATTTAGCTTTTTTCTCAGTCTCTTAATAGCAATACTTTTAAAATTCCTTAGTAGTGTTACATCGCAAAAATGTTTTTACCATTAAAAATAAGCATTCAATCAAAAGATTTGCTGAAGCTACTGTTACGCCGTTGCAAAAAAAACAATTCATTTTCTTTTATCCAATAAAATTCAAGTGATCATCTTTACACAAATTAGGGGTACAAGTTATTCTTGTACCCCTGAAACCCTGACATATAAGCATTTGTAGCACTATCTAAAGATGTTATGCTCATAAAGATAATCATACGATAGATCGACGAACAAGTACTCATGCTCGTTTATTGCAATCGAAAATGTTCTTGTAATTTCTCCAGTCTCGATATCTCGATAAAGCTCTGAAATTTCTCCGCTTTGATCATTGCGCATTTTAATGATTGTTTGTAGGAAGTATGGTCGCCAACTCCAGTTTTTATTGATCGCACTAGGTTGCAATTCCCACTGACCATCTATACGCATGACGTTTGGGGATAGTTGGAAACCATCTTCATTGCAAATATATACTCGGAACGAATAACTATCCAACAACTGAGCTAAATGCTCTAAATGTGTGATGTTGTCACTAGAAGGCTTAACACGATGGACGATTGCTTCTAGCTCCTCCCTCAACTTTTTCAACTCAAAATATTGTGCCTCTAAAATTTTCTTTTCAGAGGTAATAAATTGTTGACATTCTTCCTTAAAGCGCTCTTTTAAAATATCCTTCTCTACGAATGTCAATGAAGAATTTGCCAAGTATCTGCCCTGATAAAATCGGCCTCCATTTTTCCAGGCAAATTGTAATTGATAAACTGTTTCGATTCCTTCAAATAAAAGATTTGCACCAATTTTATAAGCTAGGCTACCTATTGCTGATATCATATCTGACTGTGCGGACCAAGAATCATAATTTAAGTCACGAATATTGACCTTTAAGATTTGTGGTGATAATAAAGCAATGTGCTCTAGATGACTCTCCGCTCCTACTTCCTGAATAGCAATTTTGACACCAAAAGTCGTAAAGTATCGTACTGCATGGTGCAATTTATTAATGTCACCTATAAAACGATGCTCAGAAACAACTAATACAATACGATGTAAATCCTCTTCACTGATGTATTGTTGAATAATATTAAAATGACTTTCACCGAAATCCTGCATCAATAAGTTCGGGTTACTTGGAATATAAATATCAATATCCTGTCCGATTTCGTTTACTTTTGCTAATGCAGCGTGTAAAATTTTATGTTCCATATCGATACGATATTCTTCTGGAATATCTTCGTTATTCACAAAGTCTTTTAAATTAATTTGTTGACCTTCAATTTGTAACTGTCCGGAAATTTCGTAAGCAATCACCGTATGCGCATCCGCGCTAAATATAGGTTGAAAATACCCATGTATTTGATCTAAATTTGTTAACACTTCAATTGCATCCATTGTCGAAACCTCCATACATGATGTTATCCAAGAATAACATTACATTCACAGCTCATTTCATGAAAAAAAGCTCTCTGAATGTATAATAATTTGTTTAAAGTAAATTGGCAACTTCACATGACGTTATTTTATGGAATAAATTGTCCTGAAGTTTAACAAGATCCTACCAAGATGATGTATTAATAAAACGAATTAGTGCCTAGTAATTTTTTTCACACGCTTTATGTTCATCACTTCTTAACAATAAAGGTCATAAGAAGTACCATTACTTTGACGAAATAACATTTCTTTTTCATTCCACAGACGTACTCTATATCGTGCGTTTTTCTGACATTTCATCTTTCATAACGACTTTCCCATAAAATAGGTTGCTTTAGTACATATATTTTTACTTAGCGCCACACTAACACATGGATTCGCCTTTTTCATGTAGTAATGTGTAAAACCCCTTAGATTTTCTTCCTATTATAATTTATGCAACTATCAGAAGTGAAAGCCGTGATAACTAGAAGTTTTCATCCTATTTTCTACAATGATTCAGCCATTCACCCATTTATTTTTTGTGCTGACGCATTCACTACTAAATCAATTATTGCCTGAAAGTAGATAAAAAGCAGCATTCCAACGTATGGATAACCCTACAGGAATACTGCTCCTAACTATTCTGACATAAAGAAATACCAAATAATCGCAATCGTAATTAATGATAAGATAACTGCAATTGTAACACGAAGTGGTGAAATCGGGGCATCTCCGCCTACTCGACCTGTCTGTCCATTCACCATAAATCGATAAACCTTTTCTTTGTAGCGGAATGAAGATAGCCAAATTGGTAACATTAGATATTTATATGTAATATCATCATGCGTTGTTGAGAAATGTAAGCTAGATACTACGTCCGCATTATGTTCCCAACGTATTTTTGAAGTAATTTGTGACTCCAGATGATCTGAAATTTCCCTCTTCGCTTGACTCCATCCGTCCTGTAAACCAATACTGTAGCGTTCTGATAAAAAACCTGAAACATATTCTGGTTTATAGGCTTTATTGTTGAGTAAATTAAAAGGTTCTATTTTTCTCATCATATTTCGATCATAACGGGCTGTTGCACTAATTAAATGATCATCAATAAATTCCTGATAAAAACCACTTGTGGAATACCAATCCGTTTCAGTTCGGGTATTTCCTTCTTTATCTGTAACTGTTCGATGTCTACCGTAACTTGCAGAATACCTTGAGCTTGTTTTAGTATCAAAAGTCCAATATGGAAGATAAACTCCCTTAAACGAATCCGGCTTTGCGCTTTCTTTTGCTGCTTTTGGCGTGAACCATTTTCCCTTAATCCAACTTTGAAAGTTCTCTCCTGCTTGCTTATCTGTTATTTCAAATGCACATACCCCGTTCGGTGCTAGTGTATTTTTAGCACTTGCCTCCATAACTTGATTAGAACCACAATACGGGCAACTATCGGCTACCTGTAACGCATCATAAATTGTTTCTGCCGCACAGGATTTACAAATAACTGTTTTTTTCTCAACACCCCAGTTAAAATTCCCACGTTCTTCAGCCATTACAAAATCCATTTCCTGGGCAACTTTTTCCTCTTGCTTTTCTGGGGCTGCAATTTCAGTCTCATAGCCACAATATGGACACGTAAGTTTGCCAGTTGCGGGGTTAAATTCAATAGATGCACTACATGATGGACACTCAGCGTCAAAATCAAGCTTTACTTGTTTAAAATTTTCAGCATCTTGCGTTGGCATCATTAGTCATCTCCTTACTTAACATCATTCTCATCAAACACATCGCCACATTCAGGACAGAACTTTGGTGGGTTCGCAGGATCTTCTGGCTGCCATCCACATTTATCACAAACGTATTGTAACGCTCCTGAAGGTTTTTTAGCACCACATTCGCCACAGAATTTGCCTTTGTTGACAGCATCACATGTACAAGTCCATCCTTCTTCGGCTGGTTTTGGTGTCCCACAATTTGAGCAGAATTTACCAGTGTTTTCGTTGCCACATGCACATTTCCATGTACCTGAATTCGTCGCTGTTTGTTGTGACTGGGCTACCTGTTTATTTTGCTCATTCATTTGGTAAAGCTGTCCTGCATTAACACCGCCTGCTTGAGCTGCCATATTCATGCCCATAAATCCTGCCATTGCTCCACCTTCATTTTTGGATGCTGCAATCATCGCTTCCGCCTGAGCACCCGTTAAATGAGCCGCAGCCATACCTGGATCACGCATTACTGCATTTCGTTGTAGTTGTTTAATCATTGCTTCATCTTCTTCAGATGCTTTTAAAGAACTTATGCCAAATGATACGACTGCTAAACCACGTGTTGCTAGCCATTTCTCTGATAACACTTTATTTAGAGCATCCGCTAGAGCTACCGTATGAGCCGGAATTTCGCTATAGCGAACCCCGCTTGCTGAAATATGTGCGAAAGCCGGCTGTAACGCAGTCATCAGCTCCGTTTTTAATTGACTATCGATGGCATCTCTTGTAAATTCACGCTCTACGTTTCCACAAACATTCGTATAGAATAATAATGGATCGACAATTTTATATGAATATTCGCCATGACAACGAATAGCAATATCAATATCTAGGCCAATATTACGGTCGATTACGCGGAAAGGAATCGGTGCTGGTGTCCCATATTTATTACCTACGATTTCTTTTTTATTGAAATAGTACACACGCTGATCCTTTGCAGGTTCTCCTCCAAAAGTGAAGCGTTTACCAATCTGCTTGAATGTTTCCATAATACCTTCAGATAAATCACTGCCATACATAATCGAAGGCTCTGTTGATGTATCATAAACATACTCCCCAGACTCAGCAGAAAACTCTACTACTTTCCCTTGCTCGACAATCATCATACATTGCCCTTCATTTATAGCAATAATAGAGCCATTACTAATAATATTGTCATTACCTTTATTTGACCCTCGTTTAGAAGTACGTTTAAAACCTTTTGCCACAAGAACATCAGCTGACAGTGATTCACAATAGAAATATTCACGCCATTGATCTTCTAAAACACCTGCTAATGCGCCAACTCCTGCTTTTAATAAACCCATATTTATTCCCACCTTCAACTTATAAACTAAGACTTATTTTACCATATCAAATATGACTCGACATAATTGCGTCTGCAGGCTTTAGGCCCACATGACGTTAGTCACTCAGGTGTTTTCACAGTCGTGAAGTGCTTAACCTGAATTTCTGTATTTCAGTTGAAATACGCTAAAATGCTAAAATAATCTAATCATTATGTAGTACGCACAAATAGACCATTTTGTTTCATTTTTTTACTTCTTTATAAAAAATGAGATAGCTCCATAGGAACTACCTCACTTTATTTGCAGTGAATATTCTAAGAAAATGCAGAAATAGCCACTAGCACCCAGGCAATGATAAATAATAGACCACCGATTGGGGTAATCGCTCCAAGCTTTTTCACACCTGTAACCGCTAATACATATAAACTACCCGAGAAAAACACTATACCTGCAAACATTAAATAACCTGCCCAAGAAAGCATACTAGAAGCTCCTAAAAGAGCATCACTCGATAAAATACCAAGCCCCAGTAAACCTAATGAATGGTACATATGATACTGCACTCCAGTTTCCCAAATGGCTGCGTAGTGTGGTGACGCAAATTTATCTTTTAATGCATGTGCTCCAAAAGCGCCTAGCACGACACCAAGACATGCCATAATTGCACCTATCGCTAATAATAGTTCCATATATGTTTCTCCTATTTCGTATCGCGTGCGATTTCTTTGTACTTCGCATCCCATGCCGGATCAATTTTACTTAATGACACCGGACGTAACGTATCTTTTTGCGCTAGAATATGTACGGACTGAGCAGTCGCTGCAATCGTGCCATCTTCATGTAAAATTTCATAGCCATATGTTGTACGTAGACGATCGTGCTTTTCTACCCATGTACGGACAGTTGCCACTTGACCATAATGCATTGCTGCCTTATAAGAAATGGATAAATCCATCACTGGCGATACATAACCATTTTTCTCTAACTCTGCATACTCAAAGCCTGCATCATTGACTAACTGTGAACGACCTATTTCCATCCAAATAATGTAGTTCGCATGATACACTACGCCCATTTGGTCGGTCTCAGCATATCGAATTTCAATTTGTTTCTCACTTACAAACATTTTCTTCACCTCGTCCTACATTATAGCGTAAAAATATTGATTTGGCGGTGTTTTTGTTTTATTGATTTTTTTGGGGTGAAAAAATGACTTGATTAAATAGAGGTGATTCATAAAAAAAAGAATTTATTTTATATTTAACAATCTACCATATAAACTCATATAAAATCTTTTAACTGGGGTACTTTCTGGGGTACCGTGGGGTACCATTAATTTAAATAAAAAATAAAAGCATTGAGCAGGTGCGATACAAAAAATATCTATTTTAACGGGTTATTCATTTTGTAAAAAAGCATTTATACTTATTTTTGTGCTAACACTGACAACACTTGGTAATATTGATTTATTTATTTTTGGAGGAGTTTTTTATTTATGGCAAAGAATAAAGTTATAGCTGGAGATTACCAAGGTACGCTAAGGAATTTTTCATTTAAAAAACTTAATTTTTCTGTATATTAAGAATGTTCCGTTATTATTTTGAGGACATAAATACATAAATTGTATGCTTCGTGTAAATAATAAAAAATGAATAAATTTCAAGAGAGGTGTATTAAATAGAATGATGGATATAGAAAAAGCTTCTTCAGCAAATAAAGCCATACCAAGTGTAAGAACGGAAGGGACTTTAGCATCTCTCTCTTTCCCATTTGAAGATTGGGACATAGTATGGAAAGACGATGAGAGTGTAGTTTTAGTTACATTGAAAAATCCAATACTTACTATCATTAAAGGGGATCGAAGGGATAGAATGATGTTTTCATATACGGTTTCATTAGGAGGATATCATACTATTTTTGCAGATCGTAATCATGACCCAGGCCCATTGCTTCAGTTTGAATTCAAAAATATTCATGGAGGTTCTTTATGGACTAGTGTGAACATACATGAACTAGATATTAGATGTACTGATGATAGATTGGAAAAAAGTCATGCTGAAGAAATCACTCGACAAATATATGATGATGTTGATCCACTCAATGGTGGAGGTGTACAGGCTACAAGCGGGGCCTTCTATCCTTGTCCAAACATCCTCTAATTTCAGTAAAACAAAAAGAACTTGTAGGAATCCCTACAAGGGGGTTTTTTCCCAAATCCCCGAAAAGGGGGTATTAGTTAAAATTATTATAAACCATGTCATAAAGTGTACTTTTTGACATGGTTTATAATAGAGCATTTCCCGTTTCAAAAATACAACTTAAAAGCATTTGAAACATGTCAATTTCAAAAAAGTAACTCAAAACGCTTATTTATAAGGTTTTTTCATAATTTGTTTTTGCCCTCCCCCATTTCGAGGGGATGGGCAAAAACACCCAAATTAAAAAGTCGGTTCCTTAGCGTTCACGAATCGACTTTTTTTAGGTTGCAATTTGCTTAGCGTACGAAATTCGCGTTTTGTTGGTGCTACCCCACTTTGGCCATTTTTAACTTTTCAAGAGAAGAATTGTCTTGTATTTCACGGTCCTCAGGTTTAATCATCAGTATCCACCAATTTCGCATTTTGGATTTTATCAATTGTTATTCTTTTAATAGCCGTTTCGGTTTCCAACAGCAATTCTTTCTTATTTGTATCTGTTGCAGTAATTAAACCTGTCTCATCATGTAGGTGGTTATTATCCCACAAAGTAAGTGTTACAAGTTTTTTCATTACAGTTACACGGTGGATTGTTTGCTGTAACTCCTCTAGTTCCCACTCAGTTAATTCTCTTTTTTTATCGTAAAATTGCTCTTCTTTCCACTTTTTTAACTCTACAAGATGTTCTGGCAACATCATTGATGTCCACTTAATATTATTTCGGTCATGCAACATACAAATCACTCTCCATTAATAATCACATTCTGATACGTTTAAAATATCTAAGAAATGCACTTTATGAATATCCATGTATTTATCTTTGATATGTATTAATTTAGTGTTTGCATCCATTTTCGTGACCATACCTGTTAACTGTTCATCTTTTTTGTAAACTGAAAATACTTTGTTCTTTGATTCTTGCATCGATTCAGTTAATGTATATGCTATTTCCTCTAATTCAAACTCATCACGGTCTAAGTGTTTAGGTTCTTTCTTTTTTGTTGGTGTTTTTGTCTTAGTAGCCATGTTAATTCTCCTTTTATAAACAGAACGTTTGTTTGTATATATTATAGAACTAACGTTCTGTTTTTAGCAATAAAAAAATGACCAGGCTCACAAAAATTTGTGATTACCTGGTCATAGTTAATTGATTATATTGTGCGTTTCACTACTGATATCAGCAATCCTAAAGCCTCTCCGTTTGTCATAGAGCCTACTTTTTCGGTGGGGTCCCCCATAAAGTACCTCATTGTTGTATCTTCTACATCACTTATATGGCTCAAAAAAGACCAAAATAATTAATTTCATCTTGGTCTTGATATTATATACTTTTTAAACTGAAGGTTTTTGAATCCAATATTGCAAAGAATTTAAAATAAGCTTCCCTGAAGGTACAGTTATTGGAAGAAATACAATACTATAAATGACGCCCCATATCATTGAATCTTCTAGATTAAATGTATTTAAGTTACCGCGCAATACCATTTCACTAATTAAAATACCCAATGTGCCAGTAAATAAGCTGACAATTAAAGTTACAAAGAAACTAATCCACCACATTTTTTTATTTGGGATATTCTTTTGAGTAGATAGATAATATCCTATTATGGCCATGGATAGAATCATGGGAATAGAAAATGCTATATATAACCAACTTTCTCCCCAGTAGCTTATACGACCTCCTGCTAAAGTATTCCCTACACTAGAAAAAAGGTATGGAATAAAAATTGAACAAAAAATACCTATAGTAATTCCTTTTAAAATACCTTTAGCTTTCATACAAAACTCTCCTTTTTCTGGGAATCTAGATGTTAAAATTATTATACAATATCTTAACTCAGAAGAAATATTTATTTTATTAATTGATAAATAGTCCTTTCGGTTCATTAAATTTGACTTTAGCCAAGGATTTTAGAGACAGTTCATACAAATGTTGCTTTAATTCCTCTCTATGCTTTGGACTTGTTTGTAATAAGGCATAATTAATCATCGGTTCAATTATTGTAATAATTTCTTCTATTTCTTGCTCTTCAAAATTTTTATTTTTCATCAAATTATCTCCTTGTTACTATGAACTTTTTCAACTTCGAAATTGCCTGTTTACGACTTTTGGAAATTGCTTGTTGTGATACATTGTATCTAGTTGCAATTTCAATATCACTAAGCTTTAATGCATAATAGAAATACAGTATTTTTTGTTGTCGTTTAGTTAAAGTGTAGATAGCTTGTTTTAATAAATCACCAGTTATAAAGCTACTCATACAATTTTCTTCTACTTGATCTAACTTTTTTTCAGCTTCTATATCTTTTAAAGAATCAATTAAGGACGAGTCTGATTTGTCTATAATTAATGGCTCATTTTTCTCTAATTTTCTAATATTTATGTCAAACCTGCGTGATTCATAATGAATAACTTTTTTTATATAAGATACTGCCAGAGCTTTTTTAGTGTACTTTTGAAATGCTTGATCCAATAAAAACTTGTTCTTATCTGTTGGATCATTTATATAACTAGTAAATAATTTATTATTTTCGTCATTTTTTATAAAATTCTTAAACAAAGAACTATTAAGCATTTTGTTATCAAAATGAAAATTCATATTAGCCTCCTGTTTCAAGAACATATGTTCTTTTTGTGAGAAAAAAATTAAGCCATAGCATAATGCTATGGCCTAATAATTTAGTATGTTTTTATGCGTCAAAGGATAATCCTTTATCCACGCCTGTAATATCCATAGGCGGGAACAATGATTTAAGTTCATGTCCAGTTTTACGCGGATCATGTAAATACACTAATTGTGGAGACTTACCATTTAGCTTGCGCCAGCATTCATAAGCAGGGAATCCATCATGTTTACCTGTAATACGCACACTACCTGCTCGTGTGACTTTAATTGTAAATTCATAGTTAATAGCTGGAGCAAGTGGGATGAATGGGATGGCTGAATCCACTTGACAATCAAGATAAAGATCATCATTCACTACTCGTTTAGTATAAGTAATACCAGTAGTAGGAGCTTTTTTGGTATTTGTTTTTTTCAATTTACCATTTAGATAAAGAAGTTGTTTAGTTACTCCTGTATCTTTATAATCTTTAACTGAATAATCCTTTTTTGAAGTATCGATTACAAATCGTTGTGACGTGCGATAAGATCCTTCCCATTTCTCACTACGGTTATCGCCACCATAGTAAGTTTCTCCGCCACCACCTGATGTGTTACTGAAATGCACCTTATCAAACGGAATAAAAGTGCGTAATCTTAATTCTAATTTTGCCATTAGAATTACCTCCTTTAATTTTTGTAGACAGTTATTCGCCTCTCATAAATTAAAGGGATTATTAAACAGTAAAAAACAACCATAGAATAATATTCTTTAAAACTATTTAGATTGAATCATAGTAAAATCCTTAGCTTATAATTTTTAACTATTAAACAGTAATAATATTTGCAACTTGTGCTAATTTGGCTGTTTTAATTTTATTTGCCCCAGCTTGTGCTGCGGCAATTCCACTAAATGTACCTGTTTTAACACGCCATTTCGATCCGTCCGGCTCAATGTAAGCTACCCAACCAAAACGGTGCTTAAGTACATCTTGTGAATTTTCTGCAGCTTGTTTTGTGCTGTATGTTCCAGTAAGTACTCGGTATTTATTATTGTCTGCAATAGGTGCAGGTTGCTGTACATTGCCACTTGTATTTTTAACCATAGCAATAAATTGTGACCATGTAATTTTACCTTCACGCATATTTCGAGGGCAGTTTTTACCGCTAAAGTAATTGTGCTGAACAACGTTTTGAATAGGAATGTTTTCATCCTTCATGATTTTAGCAACTAGCTCTGCAGCATTTTGCATTGCTTTTTGATAGTTACCGTCACTGTTTACGCAAAACTCTACCTGTATCCCTTGGTTATTGCCTGTCGTGCTTCCTGCAGCCCAACATCTCCAAGTATGTTCAAAAGATTGTACTGCCTCTTTATCATCAACTGTATAATGCCATGATGCATTACGGCTATTACCGTTATATTGTAATCTTGCGTGCGCGTCTGCATCGGCTCCTGATCGTGTATTATCTGTTTCATGGACAACGATGAATTTTTTAGCATTACCTTTGCCATAAGAGACTTTGTTTGCTTGTGCATCAGTGACTAATTTTTTACGAATAACTACCATTATTGAGCACCATCCTTTTTAGTTAGTGATTTTGCCAGATCAAATGTGCCGGAGGCAGTTAAACCAGCTATTGCACCTGCTACAGCCATGACATAGGCGTCGTATTCAGAAAGTGGTGTAAAAGTTAATCCAATTAAAATACCGATTACAAGAGACGTAATCGGCATGTAACGAGCGTTTATATTAAATGTCTTTTTAAGTACCTCCGAAACTGCAAAAACGATAGCAGCGATTGCCATCGCAATAATAAAAATGTTTGTTAAATCCATGCTTACGCACCTTCCTTTAATATTTTTGATGTCAAAAATAGTGTTGAAAATTTAGAAGTCCACAGTAAGTCATTTAATTTAAATTAAGCGTCTTTGCTAATGTTATTCTTAAGTAATAATCTGAATAACCTTGATATTTCTTTATTCATTTCAGAATTAACATATGGGTTGCTTTTAAAATATCCATGTCGTTTATTTGTAGGTTGCACGTAAATTCTATTTATCTTTTCACTAAAGCAAAAGAAAAAACACCCCGAAGGATGTTAAACTAACATTAAATTAATCTATATATGTATTATCGTTTATTTTGACTTCATCTTTATCGCGACTGCTCTTTTTTAAAAGCTCGATAATTTCTTTATTTTGTTCAACTTGAATATTGCTATTTACTTTTATGATTCTAATCCATAGTGTTATTGCTATTAGTAAAACTGGAAATAAAAAAATAAATGCAGTAAAGAGATCATCTGCCATTTCTCTATCCAACTCCTTCTTATTTAGGATTATTTTCATTATACACAAGGACCGAACAAAGATGGTAAAAAAGAGAAATTCTAACAATAAAAAGCCTTACCATGTAAGATAAGGCTTTGTTCTGCGGTAAGTCTTCTTTTGTCGAGTTGGCTCATTTCTCGTTGAGCCGGACATGTTTTGTAAAGCAGAAAAGTGTTTTAGTTTTATAGTGCATTTCCGTGCACTTGTTGCTTAGTAAGTTTAACTGAATCATGGAAAGTGGACGAAGTTCACATGATAACCATCCCTTTCGAATTTCAAAACCAATCTATAAATGTAAAAAGCCACACCTTATTAGATGTGACTCAAATTAAAATCCTTAAGCTAATCTTAAAATGACAATAGACGCGCTGATAACCAGAGTGCCTCCAATAATTGTATTTAATAAAGCTGTTGGGTTTGGATGAATATTTCTCAATGTAAGAACATCCGATGCATTTAAAGTAGTGATTACTTGACCATTTTGCGGGTCGGAACCACCATTGCCTCCGTAATTGGAACCTGCTATTTGGTTGTCGCCATTGAAAAGGGAAAATGCAAAAGGGCCACCTGTAACGAACACTTCAAAGGTAATAAGATAAATCCCCGTTTGATTTATAATGATAGGTGCTGTTCCTGGTACATGTGTTACAAACCCTGCAGGTGTAATATTGCCATTTGTATTGAAAGTAACTGAACCATTATTCGGGATACCTGGTTGAGCAGTTGTATCATAAATATAAGCAAACCCTGGAAGACCTGTACCTAAAGGTTCTTGAGGGACTTGTATTCCTCGTTGAACATTTTTATTATTACAACTTTCTTCGCAATCACCATGAATTCTGCTAATTCTTTTATTAGTCGATCCCACAATGCCCCCCTAATGAACAGTCCTTTCAAATGTGAAGGGACTGTTTCTTAATTAAAATTAGTTCTATTTCTGCACATTTTTCTTTCAAATCTTCTCTTCCCCCACCAACACAGATGTATAAAAATGGGCAATTAAGACCCTTATCAATTCCCCCATCATTTTCTCGACGACACTAACAAATTATCTGTTTTCAAACGAAACTAAACAACCAGTCGCCTGTTAAATAGTAACAACTGGCTGTAAAAAGTTGTTTTCTTACTATCTCAAAAACGACATTCAGTGACCTAAGATGAAAGCTTAGTTTGTAAACAAAATTCTATGGCATGTATGGAACATCATTCATGTGAATATAGTACTACAAAGAAATATTGGCTGGGAAAGTCAATCGTCGGTCTGATATCATGTAGAAACTTCCCAACCACAGATAAAGTGGATGAACCAAATATCAATTATGCCACGACATAATTGCTTCCGGAATCGGCAGGATACTTGGATGTTTGGACACCCTTTGAAAGATGTTAAAATAGGTAGGGAATAATATTTTTATCTATACTTATTGTTTTGAAAGGGGTACTTTTTTGGATATCAACAAAATACACATCAGAAAAATGACAGATAATGATTATGGTTTAATGGCTAAATGGTTGAGTACGAGAGAAGTTTTAGAATTTTACGGGGATATCAATTCACCATTTTCAATAGAACAAGTTAGGAAAAAATATGAACCACGCGTTCGTGGGGAAATTCTAGTTCTTCCCTTCATTGTTGAGTTAGACGGTTCCCCAATAGGATTTATGCAATACTATAAACTTCAAGCGGAAGAATTAAAAAAATTAGGCTATTTAAATAATGAAGTGGTTTTTGGAATTGATCAATTTATCGGTAATCCAAATTTATTTAATAAAGGCTATGGAACAATTATGGTTTGTAAATTTATTGAACTCATAATTAAAATTACAGACGCTGAAATTATAATAGTAGACCCTGAAGTTTCTAACGAAAGGGCTATTAGATGTTACGAAAAATGCGGGTTTACAAAAGTTAAAACAATTAATAATGAAAGTGCTTTGCTAATGGAATATATAAATACTAAAATCTAACTCTATATTATCATTGGATGTACAGTAAGTATTTCTCTTCCCCCGATGTATTTTTATGATATATACTTTCTAGGAATGGGGGAAGATTTTTCAATGAGAATAAATTTACTATCCAAGTTTAAAGCCTTTGCTAAAAAATTAAAACAAAATTTATTTGTACTATACTTGTCTTATAAAGATCCAAGAACCCCATGGTATGCAAAGCTTGTGACTATGCTTATAGTTGCTTATGCTTTTAGCCCAATAGATTTAATTCCAGATTTTATTCCAATTCTAGGGTATCTTGATGATTTGATAATTGTTCCTTTTGGAATAATCTTCGCTTTAAAATTAATTCCACAACGTGTGATTGATGATCATAAAGAAGCTGCGGAAAAGTTAAAACAATCTGGAAAACAAAAGAATTGGTTTGTTGGTATTCTTTTTATTATTATTTGGGTTATCTTGGCGGTTTGGATTAGTAAAATAATTATTCATCATATTTAAAAGCTTGTTCAGCAAGACTGCCTGACTATATGATCATTTTGAAATCTATCAATCCGACTAATAGGAGGTATCTGGATGACGCTAAAGATTGTTAAAACTCTTTTAGCTATCTTTCTTGTGTTCATGTATTATTTGGGCTTTTGGTCAGCAAGCTCTACTCAAAAAATTGTCCTTTTCTTTATTATGATCCTCTTTATTTATGAAGTAGGTGTGGAAACTGGTAAGAGAAAATGTGAAACTACGAAATCGTAGGTTACTTTCTTTTATTTTTTCCAATTTTCTCGTTACCCCATTTAAAATTACCTGTAATTTTAGCTAGCATTAACTGTACCGCTGTTATATTGTCTTCAACTTCTTTGATTCTTGCGATAAGTCGCACGGCCTCCCTATCCTTTACAATTTTTATTTGTTTACCCTCGTATTCTATTACTACCGTTCCTTTTTTCGTTATTTGATAAGCAAATGGTTCTTCGCTTAATCTGTTTCGTTTATCTATTTCGCTCACTACACCATCTCCCTAATTGTTTTAGTTTCAAATCTATTAAATACACTAACAATAATTATTAATCGTAACAAAACAGTAAAAAACTATCCGAATTGAAGCAGACTATGCTAAGAAAAAGCGCAACAAAGATACCAAAAAATAATAAATTTCAAATAAAAAGAGATCAAAAGACGAATCCAATTTGAACAATTTTTTTTCAAAATGGATTCGTCTTATTTATTTAGATTATTTAAATTAAACTATTATTTAATGTTATAACCGGTACTTTGTTTTTTCTTCTAATAAGAATACACTTTCAATTATAAACCTTTGAAAGCTTCAGTTTGCTCCTTGATTCCTTTTTCTGCAGCAAATCTCTCAATACTAGAAGCACCAAAGAATCCAACAATCCCATCTACTCTTTCAATAATATAAGCAGCATCTTCCGGTTCCGCAATTGGACCTCCATGGCAAATTGCTAATATTTCAGGATTTATAGACTTACCAGCATTAATAATTTTTTGAATTCGATCGACACAGCCATCTAAAGTTAATGCAGTTTGAGCACCAATCGTTCCTTTTGTTGTTAATCCCATATGGGCTACTAAAATATCCGCACCCGCTTCAGCCATTTTCTTTGCCTGCTCTTCATCGAAGACATAAGGTGTAGTTAGTAAGTCTAATTCATTTGCTTTTCTAATCATATCTACTTCTAAATCGTAGCCCATTCCTGTTTCCTCTAGATTTTGACGAAATACACCGTCAATTAACCCAACTGTAGGAAAGTTTTGAACCCCACTAAACCCTTGTTCTTTCAGCTGCTTTAAAAAAACTTCCATGACTTTAAAAGGATCTGTTCCATTAACACCAGCTAGTACTGGAGTATCCTTTACAACTGGTAATACTTCATTACCCATCTCCACAACAATTTGATTGGCATCACCATAAGATAATAATCCAGCTAGAGAACCACGACCAGCCATTCTATAACGGCCAGAATTATAGACAATTAACATGTCAGCTCCACCGGCTTCACTACTTTTAGCTGTAATTCCTGTACCAGCTCCAACACCTAGCAGAATATTGCCTTTTTTAATTTCTTCTTTAAAACGATTCAATATTTCTTGTCTCTTTGACATGATTGCTATCCCTCTCTTTATTTTCTATTAATTCAATCAATTTTTTCGCTGCAGCTAGTGCAAACTCTTCACTATTAATATCCGCATTGATTTCAATCATTTCCACTTTGCTTTGGTCAACTTTTTTTCTTAATGTTTCAAATAACATTCTATCTTCTTCTAAACCATAAAAAGGTTGCCCTTCAACATCTAGACCAGAGAGCCCTTCTAGTGGTAATAATAATGATGTGTATCCTTTCGCTAAAGCTAATTTTTCTGCAATTACTTCACCTATTTGTTTATTCTCTTCAACGGATGTACGCATCAAAGTAACTGTTGGATTATGCTGATAAAATTTTCGACCTTTAAATTTATCAGGCACAGAGTCAAATGGACCAAAGTTAACCATATCTATTGCACCAACCGATACAACTTGAGGAATTTGTTTTCTAGAAGCTGCTTCTAAACGATTCGGTCCAGCTTTCAATACACCGCCAATTAACTCATCAGCCCATTCAGTGGTCGTTATGTCAAGGACTCCATCTATAAATCCATTAGCTATTAAATTCTCCATTGTACGACCACCAACACCTGTTGCATGGAATATTAATACTTCATATCCTTTAGCTTCTAAAAAATCTTTAGCCTGATTAATACAAGGTGTTGTTAGTCCAAACATAGTTGCAGCAATAAGTGGCTTTTTTTTCACGATCGTTTTATTGTCAAAATTCAGCATACCTGCAATCGCAAATACTGCATTCGTAAATATTTTTGTCGAAATTACATTTAAACCAGCAACGTCTACTACTGATGGAATCATAATGATATCACTAGTTCCTACATATGGCTCCGTATTACCAGAAGCAACTGTAGAAACCATCACTTTTGGAACACCAATAGGTAGTGCTCTCATACCAGTTGTTACGATAGATGAGCCTCCAGTACCTCCAAAGGAAAGTACACCGTCAAATTTACCTTCTTCATACAGTTTCGGCAAAAGCACTTCCATCCCCTTTGCAAGAACTGCGGTTGCATTTGCTCGATCTCTCTTTGTCGCAATGTCCTGTATATCTTCTTCAGCTGCAGCTGCTACTTCAGCATTTGATACGTCAGGCTCAAACGCTGGGTTAAAAACTCCAGTATGAATCGTAAAAGTATTGAAACCTAACAATTCAATCAACTCTTTTACATACAAATATTCTTTTCCTTTTGAATCAAATGTTCCAGCCAAAGCAATTGTTTTCATATCATCTCTCTCCCTTCTAGATCTTTAAATCGTCAAAATAATCATATAAGAAAGCGATTACATTTATTACTCCATTCCATAATAACGTTTTCTTTTGGGAGAGTTAATGTGTTTTTGTTCTATAAAATTGTCTCTTTGTTATATTATCAATTATGCCTTGACATTGTTGCGTCTGGAACCGGCTTTGTACTTAGGCCTGCAGATGTTTTTTATGCGAAAGCGAAGCGTCAGCAACAACAGGCTGGAGATCAGTTAGCCGTTTTCGCAAGGATGCGATGATTTTAGGCTAACATCCTCTTAGAACTCATTTCCTATTCCATGACATCCGCCGGAGGCTTTGGGCCAACGTGATGTTGGTCACTCAGTCTTTGCCACGGGACGTTGCCAAGATTGAGTTCCTCTATTTCAGCGGGTGTTCAAAATCTTGCTGAAAAGAAGTTAAATAGTTTTTAGGTGACACACCTTTATATTTTTTAAATATTTTACTAAATTGAGTGTAATCTGGATAACCTACCATTTCCGCGATATTATTTAGGGGTATTTTTTCAAATTTCAGTATTTCGATAGCTCGATTAAGCCGGAAATTAATCAGATATTCAGTAAATGAAATACCCATCTCTTTTTTAAATAAAGTGCTTAAATAAGAGCGAGACAAACTTAATATTTCGGCGACTTCATTCAACGAAATTTCGTCCATATAATGTAGGCTGATATACTTCTTTGCAAAATTAATATAATCATCTCGACTTCCTAAACCATCAGTAATTTTACTGATTAATTCATCCAACTGAAAATCGTTCGTCTGCTTAAATGATTTCGTAATATGTATAAGTGCTTGTTCATTTGGAATCCTTTCAAAAACGGAACCCCCTATATACCCCATAATAGTAGTATCATCGTACATATACTGAACATCTATTGGTTTATTAACCGGACCTCCATAAATCATGTTAATAATGTTTGGATTCAGTTCATTACATCTATTAAAAATAGTTACAGCCATCTTTTTGGCAGCATGTAAAGATAATATCTTTTTAGCGCCTAGTGATCCCCCATTCGTTAAACCTAAGTGAACACAAATAATATCTGCACCCGCTTCTACCATACTTATAGCTTGCTCCTCATTAAATACAAAAGCTACTGAAAACAAACCTTTTTCACTAGCGATACGAATAGCTTCTATCTCTTTTTCGTATGTAATCCCTTGTTCTTCTAAAGCTTCTCTAAAAAGCCCATCTATCAGGCCAATACTTGGATAATTATTAATACCTGCAAATCCTTTCTTCTGAATCAAATCGATATAGCTATCTAATTCAATTATTGGATCTGTTGCACATAAACCAAAACAAACTGGAATTTTTTTTATCGTAGGAATGATCTCTTTGCATGCAAAATCCATTACAACATCATTACTATTGGCATACGGTAAAAAGCCTGCTAATGAGCTTACCCCCATTAATCTAAACCGCCCTGAATTTAGCGCCAGAATAAAATCAGCGCCACCTTGTTCTGCATATCTAGCTGTCATTCCAGAACCTGCTGCAACACCTAAAATATATTGATTTTTATTAATTTGTTTGTTCAAATAATTTTTTATTTCATACTTCTGATTTAGTTTGTCCTCCATTTAATTTTCACCCCTACAAACATTGTTTCGTCTTCAGTTTAATCATTCTTCTCTTTTAGTGTAATGAACATTATCTCAAATACCAAAGTTTCCTAACTTTATATGCTGAATTACTTCAAAAACCTCTCCCTATATCCCCCATAACCTTTTTACATCGACCAATACTTGCCCATTGAATTCCATTCTGTAAATGTCTGGTTTCGTTGTCTGTAATAAAAAATTCAAATCATATCTACTATCATAAAACCCCATCATTAAAGTCATTACAGCCCCATGTGTGCCAATTACTACTTTCTGACCTTGATATGTGTTTACTACTTTTTCTAAAACTTTTATAGCACGTTTCTGGCAGTCAGCATTTGACTCGCCTCCCTCTAATGCATAGGTTGGATCAGAAAATGACTTTTGTAAAAAAGGGAATAATTCCTCGTCAGCAATTCGCTTATCTCCCGCAATAAATAGTTGCTCTTTTAAATCTTCAAATATAATTACCTCTTTTTCTATTTGATTAGCTACTTCCTGAACAGTTTGGATTGAACGATTATACGGGCTTGAAATAACAGTATCAATGCCTTCTTTTTGTAAAATATCAGTTATTCGTTGAGCGTCTAACCTACCTTTTTCAGTCAATTCTCTCGTTCTCTCATTACCGTCTTTTAGTGAATCTCCATGTCGCACCATATATATGAATGTTTTCATAATACCTCCTAAAATTGAGTTTTGACCTAAACCATTTTGGGGACGAAGCTAAAAACCATATTGCTCTAAAAAACTTCTACTGTTTATCTTCTGATATCGGTAAGACTGTTGAATATTTAATTTCTCTTAAAGATAAGTTAGTTTGAATACGGGATATGCCCATCCTATTTAATTTTCTAATAAAGCTATCTAATTCTTTTCGATCTCTAATTATGACCTTTAAAAGATAATCATACTCTCCCGTTAAACAATGACATTCTAATATTTCGGTCATTGTTTTTAAGCTATTTTCCAAAGCTTCTAATTCCTTAGCTTGATGAATATTGGTACTCATGAAAACATAGCACAGTAAATCGAATCCAAGTTTCTCAGGATTTAAAATGGCAACTTGTTTGTCAATAAATCCTTCACTTTCTAAACGTTTTATCCTTGTGTGGGTTGCCGGCGGAGACAAATTCACTCGTCTCGCTATCTCTGCATTACTTATCTGAACCTCTCTCTGCAAAATATCTAGTATTTGAGTATCAACACGATCTAGTAATTTTCTTTCCACATCTCTCATGCTTTTTTCTCTCCTTTTTTTATTCGAAATTCCAACCATATTTGACAGCTATTTTTAATTTTATTCTGCAAGAACTTTATTTTTCTTTCCATTGTTTTGATTTTCATCTTTCTTACAAAATATTATACTGCCAAATTAGCAAAAGTGTTATGATTCTTTTATTAAATGTAACCTGATTGTATATAAGACAATCAAAGGAGAGATAATGATTTGAAGAATGTCTATGTTTTATTAATGCTTTTAACTAGTTTACTTTGGGGTGGCAATTTTGTAGTGGCCAAATCTCTTGTTGACCATGCCTCTCCGTTAACACTGACGAGCTTAAGGTGGCTCATTGCCATAGTGGCCCTTCTTCCAATGGTATGGTGGAAAGAGAAAAAACTGCTTCCCTCTCGAGCCGCCCTTCTCCCTTTATTTTTAATGGGTATTTCAGGTGTGGTATTGTTCAATATCTTTCAATTTTTAGCATTAGAAAAAACTACGTCGACAAATGTTGGTCTCATTTCATCATTAAATACAATTTCTATTGCGTTTTTTTCATTTGTTTTTCTAAAGGAAAAAATGAATAAACTTCAAGCACTTTCGATGTTATTTTCGTTGTTTGGTGTGCTTCTCGTACTTTCAAAGGGTAATATCGATTTTTTATTGTCTTTTCAATTTAATTTGGGTGATTTATGGATGATTGCAGCAGTATGTGTTTGGGGAATTTATTCCATCTGTAGTAAATGGGCAATGAAGACTACCTCGCCACTAATGTCTACTTTGTATTCAGGAATATTCGGACTTCTTGTACTATTACCGTTTAACCTTAAGGATTTTACCATTTTCAATGTAAATCATTCTTTTATTCTTTCACTTTTATATACAGGACTTATCTCCACTGTTGTTTGTATGGTACTTTGGAGTATTGGTATTCAAAAATTAGGGGCTACAACATCCGGTGTTTTCCTTAATTTCAATCCGATTTTCACTGCACTTTTAGCGTTTTTAATTTTAGGAGAAAGCATCTCTTGGACTCAAGGGATTGGAGGATTGATTGTTATTTTAGGATGTTATTTATTTTCACATTTTAAGTCAAACACAACCTATTTGAATACATGTCTTTCAAATAGAAAAATGTCAACAAAATTTGTTGACACTCATAAATCACAGTGATTTATATTTTTTCACTTCTAAAGGAATTGATAGCACATACAAATCTACTGCATATGTAGTAATCGTAATCCCTTTACCTTCTTCAGTAAATTTTGCTTGAAGAAAACGTTCAGAAACCTTTCTTTTCCCCCATCTTCTAGGGAACCATTCAAATCCTAACATAAAATTTATCACCTTTACTATTTTCTTTTATAAAGCCAAAACGACATTTAGAACTGCATCCCAGTTAGTACGAACTAAGATGCAGTTTATTTATGAGCGCCTAAAAAAAGTTCACGTATTTTATCGGAATTAATTTACATTTTAATATAATGTTTAACAACTTTCAAAAAAGCTGTTGGCCCTTAATTATTTTATGATTATTCACGGTCTTGTTGATAATGAAACAATTCCTCCCCTCCTTATTATAGGTGTGTATTATGAGTCCAAACCAATGCTCTACTACTTGAAACTTTAGCGGTAGAAATTAAATTGTACGAGGTGAATCAAAGATGGAAAATTGTTGTAGTAGTCCTAAAGAAAATAGTAATACAAACACTATTATTTATCCGTCTTGCAAAAATAAAGCTAAAAACATACAGCTAATGACAATTAATTCCATGCTTAAACCATCTGTATTAGAATCAATAAATGCTATGGAAAAATACCATTTTCGTTCTACCAAAAATTGTAAGGTCGTTTATTTTGATACGAGTAATAAGGAATACACACTTTCTGATATAAAGATATCTGTGCATCAAAAGGATGACTCATTAAGTACACCGGTTTGTTATTGTTTTAATTGGACTAAAGAGAAAATTAAACAAAATGTCGAAAATAAACTTACTCCAAATCCGTTAGAACATATTCGTGAAAATATAAAAGAGAATCGTTGTGGCTGTGAGGTAAACAATCCCCAAGGTAGTTGTTGTTTAGGGAATGTTACGAAATTTATAAAAAATCTAGCCTAAAAAAGAGTCATAAAAGGTCCTAAAAGCCTGGTAAAATAGAGCTTTTAGGACCTTTTTATTGACCGTGTTACACTTTAATATTGTGTCTAATAATTCGCAACAGTAAATACCGGTTATGATTTCTACTTTCATAACCCTCAGGAACCTATCTAACTACACACAAGTAATAAAATTCTCTTTAAACTTTAATTATTAATGTTTTCAGTCAAATGCATTTAGGAATAAACCATTCTATTACAAATGTCTTCTCTTCAAACTTCGATAATGTAATATTGAAGCAAAAAAAAGAAAGACACCTAAAAAAACATATACGATATCACTTGGTAGGATTTTATATAATCCAGTGAACATGCCTCCTATTGCCATACCTGAATAACGGATGAAATTAAAAAGACCTAAAGCTGTTCCTCTATTTTCGTGGTATTCGTTACTTATCATAGTTGAAAATAAAGGAGGTGAGAATCCCACTGTCATGCCATAGCCAAATAATATGATAGTGACGCCAATTATTGATTTGGTATGCAGTAAACCAAATAATATTACTTGTAAGGGCATTAACAGTAAAACAGCAATAAACAACACATTTAAAGGTATTGTTTTCTGTAAGTTTTTGAATAATACACTTCCCAAAATCATACTAACGGTCAAGGGTAAATAGATTAAACCAATGATTTGCAATGATACGTGATATTGGTCGTTAAGTAATATCGGCATGTACACAAGAATTGAAAAATATACAAAAAATACAAAGAAACTTACAATCATTGTGCTTACACCTATATAATTAGAAAAAACAGCAATATAGTTTTTAATTAAGCTACTTGGTTTTCCTTGGGTTTCCTTTCCTCTATTATTAGGTAGTATGTAAGCAACCAAAATAAATAATATAGCAGATATAACAAGAAGGAATAGGAAAATTCCTCGGTAGCCATAATATTGCCCGAGTAATCCTCCTAATAGAGGCGAAATCGTTGGCGCAAGTGTAAGCAATATTTGATATGTACCCATTGCACTGCCTCTCGCTTCACCTTCAAACAGTTGTGCTATCATGTTGATCGTAACTAAAGGTATCATTCCAGCACCAATAGCTTGGACTATCCTGGCAATCAAAAAAAGCATAAAATTAGTTGTATAAGCGCAAAATATCGTTGAAATGCTGATAAGAATAAAGCTAACTAATAATATTTTTTTTTGATTTTTAGAATCAATAACTGCACCTAAAATAATTTGAATTATAGCAATAATAAATATAAAACTGCTCACCGTGAAGTTCACCCAATTAATTGAGACGCTGAAAAAATCCCGAATAAGAGGAATAATTGGTGTATAAATGTTTTGATTTAAAGAGGCAAAAAAGGTGCTTATACTTAACAAATATAAAACCAATAATTTATTTTGAGCTATTCGTTTTGCCATATACGCTCTCCTTAATTTTACTTTATATTCTTGGTAACAGCATTTAAAAACTTAATAATAGTCTCCAATTCGACTATATTAAAATTATCCAAAATACTTAAATAGCGTATTCTTGCTTTTTCATGTAATTGATTATGAACTAAAGCAAGTTTCTCCCCCGACTCTGTAAGAAGATAATAAACTTCTTTTTTATTATCTTCTTGCTGTATTTTCATAAGAATATTTTGTTGTAACAACTTTTTAACGGCTTTTGTAATTGCTGGTTTAGATAATTTTAAATTTTCAGATAGATAGGTGTTATTAGCCATTCCCTTTTCTTTGATTGTTGCAACGATATGTAATTGAGTAAGTGTCCAATCTAAAACGAACGCTCCTTCTTTGCCTGATTTATCTACTCTTCTCCTTTTTTGAGCTGCTTCTCTTTCTGTAATTAAATGTTGTAGAGACTCCAAGGCTTCTTCTTTTTTACTTATCTTATCCATTAGTTTCCACCAATCTTTTCTAAATATTTTTCAAAACAACATTGTTAACCGGTTAACATTAACTATATGTTATTAATTTTCGCAAGTCAATCAAAATTGTTAACCAGTTAACATTAATAGTATATTTATTATTATGAGATAAAAATATAAAATAGGCCTTCTTCTTATACTCTGTACTTCTCATGCCATATAGAAATAAAGTCTTTATCAAAAAAATCACTCATCTTTTATCGATTGAGTGATTTTTTAAATGTTCTAAAAGTATTTCTTTTTTTTAAGTCTTAAATTTATAGTGTGGTTCTTTGTAGCTGTTCTAATGAGTTTTATATCAAGAGCATTTAATAAGGTTCTTATTTAATCATAAGGTATTATTCTTATTAAGGTGACTTACGAAATCTTTACCCTATTCGTTCAGTCTGAACTTTTTTCCAATATGTATTTGGCCCATTACATGTTAAAGTTGCGTTTATTGGTACTTGTTTCATTATAAGAATAAGATTTAGTAAATCAACTGACGACCCCATTGCGTTTAGTATGACCAAAAACTTTAATGTCGTTGTTAAGAGTCCAACTACACTTAAAATTAGTGGCAAAATTATTGACAGTATTATAAAAGGAGCAACCGTAATGAAGATATATCTTGATTTTGAAATCTCTTCTTCCGTAATAACAAAAGCCCCGAACAGAGTAAGACCCACAAAAGTTTTTTCTGATTTCACAAAATTAGGAATGAACATCAAATGAAGTAATTCATGAATAATCATTAGTAAGACTAGCCCCAAAATAATAGTAAAGTTAATTGTTATAGTTATTGCACCCTCTGAAAATCCAAAATCATTCAAAGAAATACTGGAGAAAATATTTATTACCCCAATAGAAATCATTGAAGCGATCATCATTAAAGGGATCGATAACAAAATAGCACTTACAAAATTTTTAGGTTCTTTCATAGGAATCCAGCCATTTTTAATTAATTCTACATGTAAATTCGGGTCACTTTTCGGCAATTTGTTTCGTAAATTCATTTAACCCCTCCATTACAATCTATTGATGTTTAATAATTTCACTTAATTGGAAAATGCCTTCTTTAATTTCTTCGAGTGAAGCATACCCGTAGGAAATTCGTATAAATAATCCTGATTTTTCGGCATAAATACTACCAGGATTTAGAAGAATATTGTTGGATAACGCTTTCTCAAACAGCCTTTTTACTTTATATTCTGGTTTTATTTTAACCCATATGAACAATCCACCTTTTGGGATGTCCCACGTAGCGTAAGGACTCAAATATTTATCCAATGCATCTAAAGCAACTTTTCTACGAATGTTAAGTTGTTCTCTTACTTTATCAAGATGATCCTCATATAAATTACTTGATAGCCATTCTGCTGCCACTAGCTGGGAAAGAGTACTTGATCCATAATCAGATTGCATTTTTAAGTCTGCTAATCGATTAATGACTGACTCCGAACCGACTACCCACCCAATTCGTAATCCTGGACTAATGGTTTTGGATAAACTTCCAACATACAATACATTCCCGTAATGGTCCATCGCTTTCAGTGGTTTAGGTGGTGGATTGTCAATCCATAAATCACGGTACACATCATCTTCTATAACTGGAAGTTGCTCTCTCTCACAGTATGCCATTAATTTCTGTCGTCTCTCTTCTTGCATTAGTGCGCCTGTTGGATTGTGAAAGGTTGGAATCGTATATAAAATATTCTTGCCTTTTTCATTAGTCGGATAAATGGAATCTATAATAATCCCCTCATTGTCCATCGTTAATCCTTGCAACGCCATCCCAGCAGACTCAAAAACAGTCAATGAGTAAAGGTAGGACGGCATTTCTAACAATACCGATGAACCTCTTTTTAGGAGACCAATTGAAATTAGATGTAACGCTTGGAGCGCACCAGAAACGATAAGGATGGACGACGGTGATGCTTCAATTCCTCTTACTTTTAAATAGTCACTAATGGCTTGGCGTAGTCTTATATTTCCTTTCGGCTCTTCATAGCCAAAAGTGGTCAATTGATTCGAAACCTTTTGAACAACGGCTTTCATCTCTTCTAAAGGGAACATCTCTGGTGATAACTCCCCTTTACTCAATTGAATAAGATTCGCATTCGATTCCGCTTCGTTAATCTCCTGCACCATAGAAACACTAGGTTTATGAATGCCTAACGTGACATTTTCATTCCAGTTCGTCGAGGATTTTGCCCCCATCAGTGTCCAAGTATTATTGGTGACGAGAGTTTCCTTTCCTGCTTTTCCTTCAATGAGTCCTTCTGCCATTAGTTCCTCTAAAGCTGTTATAACTGTACTCCGATTAACCTCGAACTGTTTTGCCAGATTACGTTGACTTGGTATAGGACTGCCAATCGCCCACTCCCCTTTCGCAATTTTTTCTTTTATAAAATCAATAATTACTTGGTATTTCGGCTTTTTCATATGTACTCCCTTAAATGAACTGGTTGTTTTTTTTTATTTTAACCTGTTGAAGAAATTTTATCAAAGTCCTATTAACATTAAAAATATCAATTTAACCGGTTGGATGATAAAAGTAGAACGAGGTGTAATTATGTTTAAAACATTAAATTTTAAAATTATTTCTGCTCATTTCCTAATGATTATTTTATGGGCATCAGCTTTTCCAGGAATCCGAGTCGCATTGACGGCTTATTCACCCGAACATATCTCACTATTACGATTATTAGTCGGCTCATTCGTATTAATCATCATCGCAGTTATTACTAAAACACCTTTACCTTCACTAAAAGATATCCCAATTATTTTATTGCTTGGCTTTTTAGGATTCACTGTATATCAAGTAGCACTTAATTATGGGGAGCAAACGATTAGTGCTGGCGTTGCAAGTTTACTTGTTTCAACAACCCCTATATTCACCGCCTTGATAGCTGTATTCTTTTTTCGTGAGAAGCTTGGGTTATGGGGATGGCTTGGTTCAGTTGTTGGTTTTTGTGGTGTAGCATTTATTTCTGTAGGAGGTTCAACCGGAGACTTTATTTTTAATACGGGGATTATCCTAGTTTTAGTAGCATCTCTTTCAGAAAGTATATACTTTGTTTTTCAACGACGTTATGTAGAAAAATACGGGGCTCTTCCATTTACGATGTACGCAATTTGGTCAGGTACTATCTTTATGTTACTATTTTTACCTGGCCTAGGTGAAGCCATTTTGGATGCGCCGTTAAATACAACATTCGTCGCTTTGTATCTCGGCATTTTCCCAACAATCATTCCCTATTTTATGCTAGCCTATGTTACATCAAAAACAGGAGCAGCTGAAGCAACGAGTACACTTTATTTAACTTCTGTATTCGCATTTCTTATTGCGTGGATTTGGCTTGGCGAGGTTCCACATTTTTCTTCCATAACAGGCGGCTTGATTACTTTAGTAGGTGTATTTATTGCTAAGAAAGAAGATATTTTAATAGAAACTAAGAACGCTCAAAGTTTAAACTAACTGACGTGTTACTTTATCTTCTTGTTCAAATAAATGGGTCTAGCATAACAAAAAGTCAACTCTTAAAAATGTTGAGTTGACTTTTTTATTTGAGTATTCAGTTTTTACTTAATTTCAAAACAGCTAAATCATATATTTTAAATAAAAGCTTTATTGTCACAAATCCCGCTGAAACTAAAATAATAAAATAAGTTGAAACATACATTATGCTTTTAAAATCCCTTATTACAGGCGGGTTAACAAACGCTATAACAATTACAAAAGCTAAAATAAAAATAAAGAAATTACTATCTAAAAGTTTCATGAGGCGCCCCCTATAGTTTTTTATTATTTATTAAAGCCATCCATTTATTTAACAAAAATCTGTAAAGAACCAATATTTGCCTTTTAATCTATCCTAGTAACGAGAGAAAAAAGTTTTCTATCTAAAAACTCACTTAAAATAAAAATTCATCGCATTCTGATAAAGAATTTTTTCCGCTGAAATTGGATCAAATAACTCTTGAATAAGCTCAATATCTCCATAAGCAAAAGGTCTTTTCGCTCTTGTAGACGGTAAATCTGTGCCGAACATTAACGCCTCTGGGTTAACAGCATGAATAGATTTCAAAGCTTGTTCTACATCGAGCTCTACACGACCAAAACCAGTCGCCTTTACTCGTACACCTTTTTCTACGAGTCGCAATAAATGGGGTAAGCCTTCCTCAGAGAGTCCTAAATGATCAATTGAAATCGCCGGTAATTTTTCAATCGTTGGTGCAATTTCAGGCAAATTTTTCGCGTCAATGTATAATTCACTATGCCAGCCAGCTAAATCATAAACACGTCGCGCAAAGTAAGCAAGCTTCGATAAATCTTCGGAGCCGCCGCGCTTCACATTGAATCGGAGTGCGCGTACACCTTTATTATATAAATCGATAATCTCATCATCTGTCACCGAAAATGGAAGCTGTGTAACACCACAAAATGCAGATCCCATTTTCTCTAAAGCATTCACCAAATATGCTTGGTCAAAACCTTGAAAAGAACCAGATACAATCGCCCCACCTACAATTGGATAAGTCGCTGTCTCTTTTCGGTAATCTTCTACAACATACCTAGGTGGTACATACCCTTGATTTTCAGTAATCGGAAAATCAAAATCAATAATATGAAAGTGTGTATCAAAAATTTTCATCTTACCGCCCCCTTTCTTATACATTATCAAACACAGAACATAAAATAAATTTATGATTTTGCATATACACCCATAATTTTTTCTTATCACACAAAGTCTTGCAAAAATCCCACCAACATTGTCTTAAGCAAAAATAATAGTCCTTATAAAAAATACCGTAGCGCATTGCTGCCAGATGTAATTAACGCCAGAAGACCCGCAACCATAATCCATATAACATAGCAATTCTCTTCTTGTTTCCACTTGCTTATCCAAAATAATAACAGGCTACTTAATAATAAAATGACACCTAAAACTGCACCTGAAATAATGCCAATAAACATTCCCATCTCTTGTACCTTCTCTCTTTTTATTTTTTATTGTAAGCACCCATATATATATTACTAAACTCTTCCGTTTTCACATGTCTTTTGATCCTTCAACATACTGAAAATTACATCACATCCACATTTTCAATTTTACGAATACCTATGTACGCAATGATTACTCCCATAGCTGCAAGCCCTAATTGCAGTGGAATGAAAGTCACCAATGAAATTTCTGGGTTATAAGCGCAAGCAATTGTCACCACAAGAAGAGATGAACCAATAGTGGCCGAGACAGAATAATTACGCATTCCAAAATATAATGGAATTAAGCTTGTTCCTGTTGTAGCAATAGCAAAAGGTACTATGTTTATGGCTTCACCTATGAACTGGCTTGCAGTTATTGAAAATGGAACGATAGGAAAATAATTATTAATGATCGAAAATAGACCCGAAACTATGCTATTCGACATCATCGTAGTCATGAATGTTAATAAAGCGATCAAGATCAATTTACTAGCAATCAGTTTCTTGCGACTAACAGGATAGGTAAACATAATCAAAATTGTTCTGTTTTTATATTCCTCAATAACTAGTTTCGCAATTAATATAGAGGCAAACACAATAAACGTAGCCTTCACGCTTGCGCCAATCAGTACATTAACATCTTCATACGTTGAAATGGGTATATCCCCTTCTCTCTGTGCTATAAAAATTACGGAACACACTATTGCAGTTATAATGATATTTGCGATTATCGCACCTTTTACATACCAACCTAAGTTAAATTTCTTCATTTCTAGCTTCAGTAAATGTAACATAGAACTCTCTCTCCTCTTTAGTTTGTTCATTGCATGATAATAAAAACAACACTCATTATGTTGAATAGTGGTAGACCATAACTATTCTTGTATTTATCAATTAATAAACGTAATAAAATAATAGCTAAAACAATAGTCACTGTTGTTTTAATAAGAATATCCGATAATGGCATTAGTCCGCTTCCATTTTTAAATCCCCACGACACAAGTTCAATAGGACAGGAGATCGCCACAATACAAATGATTATTTTTATAAAATATTTAGTTAATCGATATTTTTTCCATCCTAATTCCATCAGTTTAAGCATAGATTTTCTCTCCGTTCGTTTATTTAAGAAATACTTCTCTAAAGAGCTATGTTTTTTAAGAGTAGCTGACATTAATTGATATCCTTTTAACACTCTTAATCCGAATTAAAATCCCCCTTTCATGTACTTTAATTGTACGAATCGATCATCTCTTTTTTCTTACTCATTCCTTACAAAATTATTAATTGTAATAAACTAATACGATTGGAAAACAGTTCTAATTTTGCTAATTTAATTTGTTATGACCGTTTTATAGCAAGAGAAATTATTTAATAAAAAATACCAGGCTCAAATTAATGAGTACCTAGTATCTTGGTTTTACCTTATGACATTGAAAAGCTTACAATTATTGAATACCACATCGTTCTAAATAAAGCATTTGAAGTCAGTTTATTTGTTAATCCAGAAGTATTATGTTTCTTTTCCCAATTCAAAATGATTATGTATTCTCTATTATGCTTTTATCTGACTGTGTACTGAATACGTTATTTGTTTTATTAGTAGCAATATAAACACCTACCAGCACCAATACCATCCCAACGATTTGTATCAACGTAATTGGGCTACCATACACAATTACTGCAATCAATGTTGCGACAATCGGCGTCAAGTTTAAATATACGCTCGCTTTACTACCTCCTAAGCTCTCTACACCCTTGTTAAAAATAACATAGCCAATCAATGTCCCACATACAACCATATAAAACATTTCAATCCAACTTTGAATTGACATATTGACTACTTGACCCCAACCGCCTTCAAATACTGTACTGATTGCTAAGAAAACAGCACCAGATAACATCATCATAGTATTCGATAACATCACTGGTATACCTTTAAGCATAGATTCACCCATTAGTGCATAAATAACTCCGCATAAAAGAGCCCCAACAAAAAGCAAATCTCCTAAGTTAAAAGAAAGAGAAAACAAATCAGAAAGTGACCCTTTGACTAAAACAATAATTACACCAATCATCGATAAAGTTAAACCTGCTCCAGTTTTAGTGTTCCATTTTTCTTTACCTAACATGACGGCCCCTAGCATTGTAAATACAGGCATAGCAGCTATAATTAACGCACCGTTTGTCGCAGAAGTATACTTCAATGCCGTAAAGAAGAAAGCATTGTAACCGAAAATCCCAATAAAGCCAATAAAGATCAATCCTTTCCATCGACCTCGGATTTCTTGCCACTGCCATTCTTTCTGAATTGTTATGATTGTAACAAGTATTATTCCTGTTATGCCGAAACGTAGCGTAGCTGCAACAAGTGGTGGAACTTCCGTAATGACATGCTTCGCTGTCGCAAATGCTCCACCCCAAAACAAAGGAACGAGCAGCATTAATAAATACATGTTTTTTGATTGATTTTTGTTCTTATTCTTCATTATTTATTCCTCCTAATCTTCTTAATAAAGTTCATATGTTTAAAAGATTAAACATATGAACTTTATTTATAAAAAAGAACAAATCAATAGCTTTGTTCAATAGATTGAATTAACTCTTTGATTTGTTTTAAAAACTCATTAGAACTCAATGAATAATATTTTTCATTCCCATTTCGGTTAAAAGTAATTAAACCTGCTTGTCTTAAAATTTTTAAATGATGGGAAACAGTTGGTCTAGAAAGCTCTATTCTTTCTGTTAATTGATTTACATTTAAGCTATCATGTGTGAGTAAAAGCATGATGATTTGTTGACGATTAACATCACCAAGTGCTTGAAAAATGGGGGTTGATAATTTAAACTTCTCTAAAACTTGTTCTTTGTTATCGCAATTAAAATTTTCCATAATACCTCCCCTATGTTTAAATTTTTAAACATAATTATTTTTAATTAAAAAACATAATTTGTCAAGATACTTTTTATTTCCACTTAAACCTTTATAGTAAACTGTTTCGAAATGGGTACAGCGATAATAATTTTTTTGACTCCATTCATCTAAACAAAAAAGCTAGGTTCACAAAAAATTTGTGAATACCTAGCTTTCTTTATGCGTGTTCATTTGTTAACCATGACATTACTAGTTTACCATATTATTCTTATTATGTCTAAACATACTATGAAGTTTTTCGATTTATGCGATATAGTTAATGTTAAGCATTCAAATCAAAATTATTTGCCTTATTAGTTTTTACATAGAACTTTTATTCTTATTCACTCTTCATATGTTTGACTTCTTCGACCATACTCGAAAGCTTTATGAGCGTTTTCCAATTACGGACAGTTGCTGGAATCTCAAGCTTTTTTAGATTATTGCCTAGTTTGGAATTTCGAATGCTGTCATAAAATAATAGATACACATCCCTTCCATTTATGACACTGAGTTCTCTTTCGTTTGCATAAGATAAAAACTTTTCACTATTGACCATCGAAGGAGCTGTTGGCAGCAATGCAACATGCAAACATTCCCCTTTACATGAACGATTCGCTTCTGAAATCTCCTCATCTGAAAAAGGAGATTGACTAATAATTTTCAGTATTTCCTCTGCTGTTCTAATGACAACAACGCTAGATACCCCAAAATCCCCTTTAATTTTATCGTGAATTTTTGTTTGCAAAAGCTCCTCGGTTTCGTCTGATTCAAAAAGGATGTTTCCACTTTGGATATACGTCTTCACATTATGTAATCCTAATTGCTGAAGAGACTTTCTTAATTCTGCCATAATTATTTTATTATGCCCGCCTACATTAATTCCTCTTAGTAGCGCAATATATATGGTCATACTATCTCGCCTTTCTATTTACTTTCTATTTACTTTTTATTTACTAAAAATAACCCTATATTGCTTCTAAGGCTTATCTACTAGAATAATAATATTTTCAAAAAAAGAAAGACACCCATAAAATGAGTGTCCATATACATTTTATCTTATCGATAAGAATCATGTGTAGGTTGAAACAAGTCTTCTTCTGAATTTCTAACAACAGAAAAATGATCAACATTGTAATGACCATGAAGAGTATGATTATGATGCTTTATAATATGTTCTGCACTTAATACATCACTGTCCGCAGTTGAATGCCCATCACCAACTAATGTGACATCAAAACCACTAATAGTCGCCGTTCTTACTGCACTATCTATACAATGTTGCGTCGAGCAGCCCATCACAACAACATGTGTAATTTCTTGTGATTGCAAATGATTTAGAAGTTCAGTCCCATGAAAACAATTCGTTGCTTTTTTATCGAAAATTTTTGCTTCTTGAGGAACATTAATGCCATTATGAATTTCAAATCCTTTTCCTTTACCTTCCGCAACATCAAGATCTCTTACAAATGCAACTAGAACATTTGTCTTCCTTGCTTTATCAATGACTAAATTGATATTCCTAATAAGTTGTTCTTTATTAAAAACAGCTTTTTCTTTCTCATTACCATCCAATAATTCTTCCTGAGCATCAATAATAAGCAACGCCTGATTCAAATAATTTTCCCCTTTCAATCTGAGAAAACGCTATATAATTATTAGTTAGACGGTTTCCCCTTTTTGTTTATCACGCTAACATAATTTTTTTCCATACTATCTACCTCCTAAATGAATTTGTCATTTAAGACTAATTAATTTTACCATTTATTCCAAAAAGGTAATAGCTGATAAAATGGAACTTTTCATGCTCATCACCAAAACGATGGTTGTTCCAACTGTGCGCTTTCCTGAGGGCGTCCGTCTTCACTCTATTCAGTTTTAACAAATGTCATCCTCCAACTTTAATCATGATGCCACATCTCACTATACCTTGATACTATTACAATGATTTAGTATGTATGTCATACATTGAACCGTATCAGCAATGCGTTGTTTTTTCGAATTATAATAACGTATATTTGAACCTTCTCGAATACTAATAGCTTCGTTAATAATTTCATGAAATTCTTCAGGTAAATGCTGTATCGCAAATTTACAAGCATCTACTTTTGAAACAATTTCATTTTCTGTTAATGTGTAAAATTGTCGTAACATCCCAGTAATTGACCATTCTACTTCTTCATCAACTAATTTATTTGGTATCACAAATGCCATAGTTTTATATTTTTCCATCGTTTTCAATCTATTCGCCCAATAACTGTTCATGTTTTGCAAAACATAATCAGTCAGCACTCTTTCATCTACGCTGAAGTTATAGGTAGCTATATCCGGCCCTAAAACGGGAATCCCTTTATTTTTTAAAACCCACCAAGTGATTGGGTTAATATCATCATTACCCCAATTTGTTTTGCCTTCATTTACCTTTAAACAGCCTTTTGCCTCACTCTGTTTCTTTCCGACATCTCCAACTTGTATATAACTTCCATCCATCCCTATTTCCTTATATTTTCGATTTAATTCTATATGAAGGTCGGAAATTATTTTCGCATCCTCTTCTGTTAAGGTTCTGTTTACAACAGTAATAAAATCGATATCACTAGACCCATTTATGTAAGCGTTAAGAGCAATTGAACCATGTAAATAGAACCCTTCAATTATATTCGGTATTTTATTTTGAAATAAGGTTAAATATTCATTTATAACAGTTTGAACCGGATTAGGAATTCTAGTATCCATAAAAACTCTCCTTTTCATCAAATAATACTTATATTACCAAAACGACTACCATATTTACAATTATTGATAATAAAGTAATTATCACCTTAAATCAGAGATGTAATTTATTCAAACTTATGCCCGTTTGATCTTCGCTCCAACTAGAAGTCCATAGAAAAGCATGCTGTCGAACCGGAAATCAACCCTACGTTTTGATGAAGAGCTAATATGGAGTATCTTTTAAAAATTCATTGGGTATTCTAGGGATTAGATAAGGAGTGGGGAATTTGTTTTCAAGTTATTTACAAATAGTTGTTCAAACAATTATTACTTTCTTTGTCCTGCTTACACTTACGAGGTTTTTAGGTAAAAAACAACTAAGTCACTTAACCTTCTTTAACTACGTAACTGGTATTACAATTGGTTCTATTGCAGCCAATATGGTAATTTTAAAAACAATTCTATTCACAAAATTTTTAGTAAGCTTAATTGTTTGGTGCGCGCTTACTAGTTTGATTAGTTACATGGCTCTAAAATCCGGAAAAGCAAGAACAATACTTGATGGACAACCAACAATTGTCATTAAAAAAGGAAAAATAGATAGAGCAGCTTTAGCAAGCACAAAAATAAATATTGATGACCTTACGATGATGATTAGACAGTATCAAGTTTTCTCGATTACAGAAATTGACTATGCTATATTAGAACCAAACGGCATGCTTAGTATTTTGAAAAAGCCTGAATTTCAAAGCCTACAAAAGATGGATTTAAAAATCGCCCCATCATCTCCGGCATTTATCCCTATTGAAATCATCACAGATGGGAAGCTATTGCCGCGAAATTTACTGGAAGTTGGAAAAAGTAGAAAATGGCTAGATAACGAATTAAAAAAGGCAAATGTTAAAACAATCCAAGAAGTTTTATATGCAGAAATTCAACCAGACGGAAACATATTTATCCAAAAAATTGATTAAGAAGAATTTCTTATTCAGTTGCTTCCAGCACCTAAAACTTGACAAAAAAATTTTTTTATGCAATAATTTACTTTTATTATATTTATTTGTACAATAGGATTCTCCTGGCCAGGGGAATCCTATTTTTTTTTGAAGGAGTGTATTTGCATGAACAAAGGTGAATCCAGCTTAACTTCATTAATCTCAGCTTTTAGTAGAGCTTATCATAGTCAATTCGATACCCCTAAAATTTTTGATGACTATCTAGCAAAAGAGTTAATCACCCAAAAAGAGTTACATGACATTCAAACAAACATGATTCAAGGCATCCAGTTTTTTAACAAAGAAATCGCAGAAAAACTAAATGGACAAAATGAAGAGCTATTAAAATGGATTGTGCAAACTCAACTCTCCCCTACGCCCTTGGCACGTGCAGCATATTGTGAAAAAGTTGTGCACAATGAAGTCATGTTAGGTTTACAGCAATATGCCATACTCGGAGCAGGATTAGACACATTTAGCTTAAGACACCCTGAATTTGTAAACATTTTAGAAGTCTTTGAAATTGATCACCCTGCTACACAGGAATTTAAAAAGAAAAGATTGGCTGAAGTTGAAATAACGCTTCCAAGTAATGTACATTACATTTCGATGGATTTCACAAAAAAGTTTTCCTATCAACATCTAATGGATAACGGCTTTGACAATAAAAAAACGTTCTTTAGTCTGCTAGGTGTTTCCTATTATTTAACGAAAGAGGAAACGTCAAGCTTACTTAATCATTTGTTTGCCCATGTACCGTCTGGAAGTTCCATCGTCTTAGATTATGCAGATGAAAAATTATTTACTGAAAAAGGAATTTCAAATCGAGTAGATAATATGGTGAAAATGGCTGCAGCTAGTGGTGAACCGATGAAATCATGTTTTACTTATAAAGAAATGGAAAAAATGTTAGAAAACTCAGGCTTGCTAATTTATGAGCATTTATCTCCAAATACAATTAATGAACTTTATTTTGACAATCGAGAAGATAATTTAACAGCCTTTGAAACAATTCACTACATTCATGCTGTGAAAAAATGAATTGAAGTTTGGAGGAGGCAAATGAAAATTTATCAATTGTCTAAAGAAAACGGCAAAAATATAACACAATTTAAGTCAAATTTTATTATGTCTCGAATTATCAACACTGAAACATCAGCTAGTATCGGATGTATGTATTTAGAAGAAAACGGTGTAATTGGCTATCATCAAGCAGTAGTTCCCCAGCTTCTTTTAATTATAGAAGGAGAAGGATTTGTAAGAAATGAACAAGAGCTATATTTTCAAGTCCAGCCTGGTGACGTAATTTTTTGGGAGAAGGACGAATGGCATGAAACAAAATCGGATAAAGGATTAACTGGCATCGTGATAGAATCTGAACAGTTAAATCCCGCAGCGTTTATGCCTACAAAGGGTATTATCGATATTTTCTGAGTATTCATCAGGCAATTAACTATGCAAAAATAACATCTTATCATATTTTAGTAATGTAAGATGGTTTAGTCTTACACCTCCCAAGCTTTGTTACCATGGGTCACTTATTATTATAGGTGACCCTCTATAAATTTACTATTCTATCAATAGTGTTTCTATATAATTTATTGACAAACTCCCAGTGGATTTCCGTCTGAATCATAAAAGGTAAAAAATTTCGTCTCACCTTCTCCATCTATTTCATTAACTTTCACATTCTTTTCAATTAATGATCGATAAGTTTCTTCAATGTCTTGCGTAATAAAATTAAAGAACTTCCCGACCCCAAAATAATTATCTGGGAAATTTAGTGGTATATGATTTTTTGCTTTTACTAAACAAACAACAGTTTGAGATTCTGCATCAATTTTCATTACTGCAGCGCTTTCTTCTAAATACAGAGGTGAAAACCCAAGTTTCTCCTCATACCATTTTGCAGATAGTTCTGGGTTCTTAATTGGAATAAATATTGCTTCTACACCTTTTAATATAGGTTTACTCATATTTTCCCTCCTTGTAGTTTTCTTTAAAAATAGGGCTCAGCTTACTCCACACATCAAACTTATTTCCGTCTACATCATAAAAAACAAAATTTCTTCACGTATGGCCCCTATTTTCAATGCCTCCAACTTTAACTCCTCTATCAATCAATTATGTCTCGGCATAATTGCGTCCGGAATTGGCTTTGGGCTTACACAAAGAACTCCTTTCCAATTCCGTAACATCCGCCGGAGGCTTTAACTTCTTTTAGCGGGTGTTTGGATACCTGCTTTTACTTACATACCATTCACATGAACGTTCTACATTGCTGACTGGCATATATGTAGTTCCTATTCTAATTAACTTTTCACACATCTACTCACCCTCTCCAATGTCTCTAGTAAATTATTCCATGCTCTTCCTTTATATCCCTTTTAAGCCTATGTTACAATTTTGTCCTCACAAAATGCTAAATTTGGTTTACAGTCTAAAACGGCCAGACTCAATTTCGAGTTCTGGTCATTATGAAATGGTAGGTGTCAAAGTTTGGCAGCCCAATAAAAACAGTAAAGATTGTCCCCATACATTGACTCGAATGAGTATGCCCTCTTCTGTAGATTAACTTTACAAATAAAAAATTGATTCTATATATTATATAGAAAGAGAATTATCCATGTGTATTTGATTCATAGAAAGATGTGTGCTGTCGGAGATAAAATATATTCTTTATGGAGGAATTTTGAAATATGAAACAAAAACAATTAACCTTTTGGCGCCCTAAAGGTTTTTTACAGTGGCTATTAACAGGCATTTCTGTAGTGCTAACACTTCTTACTGCCATGATAACGTATGCCATTTTTCATACAACTAATATCCTTAGTGTAATTGGTTTCCTTGGATCGGTCGCATTGTACACGCCATGGTTTTTATTAATATTAACATTTTTTATCATAGTGCTATTAATACTTGCTTTATGGAACAAAGCTAAAATCGCTCAACTCATGTTGATTTCGCTATTGCTAATAAATGTATTTCTAAATGTGGAGCCAATTATCGAAATGAAGAACTATGCTAAAAAAGAAAATATTCACGTTTCACTTTACTCTCACTTTTTTTACAAAAAAGAAATATCATCAAAGTTTACAAAAGATATTATATTTGGAAAAACTACAGATGGCTTTGAGTTAAAGCTTGATGTGTGGCCAGCTAATGAAAAATTGAAAAACACAACTACCCCAGCTGTTATAAAAGTACATGGAGGTGGATGGGTTGAGGGCAGTAAAGCGAATGCCCCTTATTTAAATCAATGGTTAAGCGAATTAGGATTTACTGTTTTTGATATAGACTATCGCATGCCTCCCCAAGCAGGATGGAAAGACGAGGTAGCTGATGTGAAATCAGCAATTGGATGGGTAGTTGAGCATGCGGATACTTACAAAATTGATCTTAAAAAAATTAACTTAATGGGTGATTCAGCAGGTGGAAATCTAGCTATGCTCGCTGCATATAGTATGGGAGATTCAACTTTACCACCGTCCACCAATGTACCATCAGTACCTATTAATACTGTGATAAACTTTTATGGACCGTCAGATATGACAAAATTTTATGAGAATAACCCGAGTCCAGGCTATGTGCAAAATGTTATGAAGGAGTATATAAGGGGCACACCTTCACAATTTCCTGATCGTTATCAAAAGCTTTCTCCTATCAATTATATTGGAGAGCATACACCACCTACCATTATGTTTTTAGGCACGAGCGACAGTCTTGTCCCAACAGAACAAGCTAAAATATTGGGCAAGGAACTTTCCATGAATCATGTTCCTCATGAGATCTATTATCTTCCGAAAGCTGAACATGTTTATGATGGAGTACTAGGTAGTTTGAATACCCAAATTACGTACGAGAAGCTCAAAACATTCCTTCAGAAATATAACAAATCACATGCTACAGAAAAAATTGTAGATAAAGTTGACTTTTAACAAAGCCCCCTATTAGGCAAAAAACGTATTGAAGTAACCTGCCTGTAGTGGACTCCACCACCGAGCTGTTATGCATATTGGAGCAAACGACAAAATGACCAGACTCCATCTTGAGTTCTGGTCATTCCTTCTTTTGCATTTATTTATACTTTTCTTTGAACATTTATTGGTCACTATACTTGAATGTTTTTAATGAAATAATAAGTGTCAATGCTAAGCATCCTATTAAAAGGAGTAAAGATTCTCCCCACGTACTAAAGTTATTTATAAATGCAGCTTTAATCCCATTTAAAAACCATTCAAATGGATTTATCAGACTAATATATTGTATAAAGTTTGGCGACTTTTCCATTGTAAAAAATGCATTGCTACAAAGTAACATTGGTATCATCAGTACATTAGCAGTCATACTTAAATGTCCCTCGTTCTTCACGAGACTTGATAAAAAAAAGTTTAAAAATACAAAACTTAATGAGGCTATTAAAATAATCGGTGTCATATATAAGATGATGTTAAAAGATACATCTAGACGATTGATAACGATAGAAAATAAAAGTACTATATAAGATAAAATAATGGCAACTATTGCCCATGAACTCGAAATACTAATGATATATTTCCATAAAGGCATAGGTGTAGCGTGAAGTAAATTATATACACCTCTTTTTCTTTGCGATAACGCTATAAAAGCAGTGGTCATAAATGAATAAAAAAATACACTCACGGCAATGATTCCTTCTACATAATTTTCTGCGTAGTTCGGTACAAATAACCTTAGCGCAATTATCGCAGCAAATGGCATTAATATTGACCAAAATAGTAAATACATATCTTTTAGACTCGATTTCAAATTTAATACGAAAACTGCCTTCATTTTCTCACTCCTCACATTGTTAATTCAAAAAATAATTCTTCTAAATTTTGAGTTTGGTAGTGCTCCATTAAACTATCAGGCGAGCCATTTGCAAATATTTTTCCATGATGCATCATCAATACTCTGTCAGCTACATTCATTACCTCCAACATATCATGGGAAGAAAATAAGACGGAAACCCCACTATCTTTTAAACGTTTAATGATTTGTTGAATTTCTCGTTGTCCTCTTGGGTCTAATCCTGCAGAAGGTTCATCCAAAATCACAAGTTTAGGATTATGCAAAGTTGTCACGATAATTGCCAAGCGCTTTTGCTGTCCTAATGACAGTTTAATAGCAGGCAGTTTTTTCACCTGCAATAAATCAAAAGCTGCAAGTTTTTCATCTATCAGCATTTTTGTTAGCGAAACCCCATAAAATGCAGCAAATAATTTCAGATTATCCTCTACAGAATAGCCTTCGAAAAAAGGTGTTGTTTGAAGCTGCGCACCTATTTCCTTTTTGTAATCAGATGTCCAGTATTTAATTGTTCCACTGTCCTGAGGAATAATGCCAAGAAGCATACCGATAGTTGTTGTTTTACCAGCACCATTTGTGCCCACTAAAGCTACAATCTCCCCCTCATTAATATCAACATCTATATGATCAACGACACATCTAGTTTTATAACTTTTCATTAATTGACTAGCGCTAATTAACTTTTTCATATTTTCTCCCTCTTTGATAATCGTTGTATATTCAACGTTGAACATATAGCTATTTTTTAACTCCCTTATTCAAGGGAGTTATTTTTTTCCATAATATCAATAGCTTGATGCACAAATTTTGACTGCACTTTCACAATTTCTAGCATATTATCAAATGCTAGTTGAGTTAATGCTGGCAGTTCTCCTTGCATAGCAATTAATTTCGCCTCATAGCCAGCATTGATAGCTTGCTCTTCTTGCTCTAAAATTTTTTTCTGCTTTTCTAATGCTTCCACAGCTTTATCTTTTGGCAGTTTAAATGCAAAGGATACACCAGAATACAAAGTTGTTGGATAAACTACAGAAGATTTTTCAAGAGCCTCGATAATTAATTCTTGCTCATGCTCCCTGCCCTTTTCAGTAATTTGGTAAATTGCCTTTTGTCTATGACCCGTGGATTCTATACTAGCTACCTCTATATAGCCATCTTTTTCAAGCTTCTTTAAAGCATTATAGATCGAGCCGATTAGCACACCACCCCATCGTTCTGCGTCATTTAATTCAAGCATTACTTTAATATCATACCCAGTCATTGGTTTTAGCCCCAACATTGTAAGAACTAATAGCCTTGTCATAATAATCACCTTTTTATATTCAACGTTGAATAAGTTGAATATACTGTTTTTTGACTTTTTTGTCAATTGACTTTAGTATTCTTTTTTAATGTTGGAAAAATCTAAATTCGCTATAATAAATTATTTTATGATAAAATATATGATATTGCGCCATCAAAGGGGCATGTACCAATTCATGCTGTAGCAAATTTATTTGCTACAGTTTTTTTATATTTTCAATTAAGACTCGACATAAATGCGTTCAGAAGCTTTAACTTCATAAGACAAACACAGTGTATATTGTACGCCAAAAGTTAGACCATCTAACAACTGGAGATGCAGTTTTTTATGGGGATATAACAAAAAGCATTTTACGGAATCATGACATCAAAGGTATACTTACATCATTTGACTCTTTCACTATGTTAATTCAGAAATTTGCTGTGATTAGGTATAGCAATCTGCTCGAATTCAGTTGCTAACTTATGCAAATTTCTAGTAAGCTTTTCCCCCTTCATTGGTAATCCATGGCCTGTAATAGCAACTGAAGGTTTTAGAGCTTCTAATTTTTTTACAGAATCCCAAGCTGCTTGCCAATCCGTCGTAAAGTATCGCGGCGGCCCGCTAATTTCCTTTTTTTGTAGCAAAACTTTGTAGAGCGACTCTTGTTTAACCGTAACAAAAGCATCTCCAACAATTAATGCTCGATCCTCTTCGCGAAATAAAGATATATGCCCTGGCGTATGACCCGGAGTATGAATCCAACGAAAACCATCCATAAATGGAATACTACCATCAGAAGGAAGTGCCTCAACGCTGTTTCCTAAGTTAATCGCTTCATTCGGAAAAATGGATGAAACTTTTGCTAGTAGGCCACCATTTACACTAGGATCAGGTTTAGGGTAGTTTTTTATATCCGTTAAATAAGGTAATTCTAAAGAATGTGCATAAACTGGCATACCCCAGTGTTCAATTAAATCAATTATCGCTCCAACATGATCAAAGTGACCGTGCGTCAAAATTAGCGCTTTAGGTCGACTATTTGATCCAAATCTCTCTTCGGCTATCGAAATAATTTCCTTTGCACTTTTTGGCATGCCTGCATCAATTAATACGAACTCTCCCTTATGAGGTTCACCGTAGAGTACAATATTAACAATTTGAATCGTATGTTGGTATAAATCAGGTAAAACTTCTACACCATCACCACTCCAAATTGATGTCGCAGGAATATATTTAAAGTCGCTACCATAGTTCATATTTTCATGCATGGAAATCCCTTCTTCCTCATTGAATTGTAGACAATCATATTTTTCCTTTATACAGTAAAGATATAGCAAGAAAAAAATGGATTATAATTCAAAACTATCAACTTCCCCATATTTACCCATAGCAATTTTCCATTATACACAACTAGCTTGTCGGCATGATTCAATTTTATATATTCCTTTTCAAAAAGTAAGTGATTTAGAAACTTCAAGAGCCAACTCATACTGTATGTCCCATTCCTTAAATTCTTTTCAATCACTCGTGCAAATGCCTCTACGCCAATCAACAAATATTATCATTACGCTTGGCGATAAGTAATAAAATAGCCATATTGTATATAGTTACCTGTAAATGTATAATTTTACTATCTCCTAGCGAAAGTGAGTGATTTTGAATTAGACTGCACCAAATAAAAATTTGAAAAGGAACGTGATGGTTTGAAGATTTTTCTTATTATTGTAGGGATTTTGATTTTAATTTTCGTGGGTTTGATTATAGTCGGCAATGGATTTAATAAAAAAAATAAAAAACAGCGAGCAGAAATGGAGAAGGTTAACCCTTTACCGAAGGAGAAACAGCATATGCTTGCCTATGGTGCCATCCTCGCACTTTACAGACTTGAGTCGCCCCGGGTATTGCAGGTGATGGAAAGTCATGAAATTTTGAAGGACGGCCTATCCGCTGCCTGGGAGGTTAATAATACAGAGGAGGCTGTGCAAACCCTGGAATGGCTGATATCGGAAGGGCATCGTACGAAGTTTGATGAGCTGCTTCTCGCATTAAAAGCTGGCCAGTCTTTTACAGAGGAGGAAGTGGGGAAATCGCAGGAATGCTATGAATCAGCCCAAGAGGGTATGATGAAGAGGCTTTCCTTTACAAAATCCGATTTTGACCAGGTGAACACCATTGCTGCATGGGATTTTGACCGTGCTGTAAATATTGCAAGATGGAGCTACATAGTTGGTTATATTACCGAAGAACAGGCATGGGGCTATATAGAGAGAGCTGCTGATGCTGCCAGCCCTATCTTCCAATCCTGGAATGACTATTTTATTTCATTTGCATTTGGCCGAGCCATTGCTTATGAGGGTAAAATTATCGATATCATTTGGAAGGGAAAGGAATTATTAGAAGAAAAGGACTCGATTTGGAATGAATTTAACATTAAGCGATCCACGGCACAGGAATCTGTAACATTGAACAAGGTATGAGAAAAAAAGGAATCTAAAAACCTGCTAGATATTTAGCTTCTTTCTTAGCTAAAATCTAGCAGGTTTACTTATTTGCGAACAGCTTCAAATGTAATTATTGAATGCTCTTTTGAAGGCTTTTTGTCATAAATATATTCAGCTGAACAAGTAATATCAGAAAAACCTAAGCTTGTTAATATGTGCTGGAATTCTTCTATTCCGTACCATCGCAACGAAAATCTTTGCAATTCTGAATCTATTAATTTACCATTTCTCCATTTTTCATATTTCAAAACGGTTAAAGTATATTGATCGATCCAGTTCATTTCAACGGCTTTTCTTTCTAATGCAATTCCTTCCTCTTTCGAAATTTCATAGTAAGATGAAGATGTTTCCCCTGTTCGCCAGTCTGTAGGGAAAAGCAAGTCTACGATTAAGCGTCCTCCAGGTATCAAATGATTATACATACATTTTAATGCATCCATTGCATCTTTTGAATTCTCTATTAAGCAGAAAGAACCTGTAGGCATAACAATCGCTTCATATTTTGAGTCTATTGAAAAATTGCTCAAGTTACCTTCATATAGATTTGGCATGAATCCTCTTTCTTCACAACGTTTTCTGCATAAATCTAACATTTCAGGTGAGTAATCAATTCCCTCAACATTATATCCCTTTTCAAGTAAAGGAATTAAGAAGCGTCCCGAACCAACCCCCGCTTCAAGCACTTTTCCCTTAGTTCCCTTTAGTCGTTCAAGATAATATTCAATATCCCCACCAATAGAATATCCTACTGGTTTTGTCATATCATAAAGTTCTGTACATAATGGACCGTAATAACTATACAAAGTAATTCCTCCGATTTTTTTGCAGAAGAATCTATTATACTCTTAGTTCTTCCACACCTTATTTATGTTTGATGAAAAAATAGAGCTGACTTTCATAATTAATCACTCACTTTCGTAAAGAATATAGTAAAATTATACATAATTACATTAATTTTAACAAATAGTTCTTTTAATTACTACGAAGAATGGTAAGGAGAACCTCACAGCTGGTTTTGTGCTCAATTAAAAATAAGGAGAGAATACTATGAAAAAAGAAAAAGTGTTTCTAGAGTTCCCATTATTAAATTCCGAAAAGCTAGTACTAAAAAAAATAGAAGATGCACATTTACAGGAACTATTTGCGATTTATGATAATGATAAAGTATTTGAATACTGCGGGATAATCCCTAAACATAATATCCAAACAGTGAGTAAAATGATTGGGCATTTTGATAGAGATTACAAGAAGGAAAGCATAGTTAAATGGGGCATTTTTCAAAAATCTCATAGCGATCAATTAGTAGGTATTATAGAAGCAATGGAATTTAATCAAAAAGTGAATATGGTGACGATTGGTTACTATTTAGCAGAGAACTATTGGGGTAAAGGTCTTGCATCCGATGCGGTTAACATACTTGTCAAATTTTTATTTGAGGAAGTTAATATAAATCGAATACAGGCCGAAGTAATGCCGTTAAATGAAGCATCTAAAAAGGTTCTCCAGAAAAATGGTTTTCTAAAAGAAGGACTTTTGAGACAAGCTAAAGTGTGGTCTGGTAAAGGTGTTGTAGATTTAGAAATATACGGTTTGCTTAAAGAAGAATACATCGTAGATAAATAATTGGGTGAGGTTCATAAAGCTTGTGTGTTTAAGTCTTAAATTTCGGCTCAATTTTTCACATACTCACAATAAAAAGCTGACCACCATATTTATTAACTCTCTACTCTTTCTAGATCAACTAAACTGCTTCATTAGCACAAGAAGCGATCGCTCTAATTGAACAATCGCACCACGTTAATGAACCAGATGTATCCAACCTTTTTCCATTTTACTTAAATTATCCTTATTTATCATAAGTATTATTTGTAAATTGGAGCTTTGGCATATAAGTGTATCCGCCTGCTACCGTTTCTTTTGTTTCAACATCATAAATTGCATATTTACCTCTAAATTCGTTTTCTGTGTCTTTAAAAGAAAAAAAGAAATAAACCTGCCTATTCGGGCTAACGGTCTGATGGAAGTTAATATCTACATCAGGGTAGAGCCGAAGTATATTTCCATCAAAAGTTATATAATTTAATCGCTCTACCTCATTAAACAATAACTTTTTTCTAATGTTTACAGATGCATCAGGCATTTCTTTAAAAAGAACCGTGTCCAACTGTCGATGCTCCTGCTTATGTCTTCGATAAAGTTCCTGATGTACAGGATACTTTAGATCTCTTAATGCCTGGTAAAATTCATCTACAGTTTCATCAATAACTTTTTCCTTATTTGCAGGAAATAAATATTCAATTTTATCTGAAGGTATATTTTGTGAATAAACAGTATTTCCTAATAACATGGAAAGACTGAACGAAAATAAAAACATATACAAACTAATTAAGAAAAGTTTTTTCATTTAGATTACTCCTTTTTAAAAGTAAAGTACCCTAAATGTTCTTTAACTATCCTGCAAGGTTCATTCAATAAAGAAAAGCTGTTTTTTCAAAGATAATGGTTTTGTAACATTTAGTGCGGAGAATGGGGTTTGCTAGGTGATGAACAGGTTAGGCAAACGTCTAGTATCTCTGCTTCTCATGGTGGTGATTTTAAAAAATTGTACATCAATCAAAAATATGGACCAAATATGTATGCTTTGAGGGAACAAGATGAAATATTTTCTATGGTTAAAAACGTTTGTTTTTAAGGTGATTGATTTTATGAAATGATCTTTAGATATTTCTGGTTATTGTGATAGTAATGATGGCTTAGCTGAATTTTAATATTACAAATCAACGATGACTTATAGCTGATTGGATTTCTTACTATGATTAATTAGGTATTTAAAGGAAAAGTATGCTCTTTAAATGCTTCAACTAATAGGATGTCTTACTTTAATTCACTGTACTAGAAACAATTTTGAATGAATTTCTTATACTATATAGAATATAAAAGAACGTTCCTACATAAAAGGCCCCCGTTTGTTAAGTAGTTCATTTCTATTCAAACAATGGAACTTTTGGTTCTATCCCATAACAATGAACAAGCATAGAGTTTAATTGCCCTCTGTGATGATAAACGTGAGCTAGGATCTCTAATAACCATTCATATCGTGAGTATGTTACACCCCAATAAGAAGTCGTTTTCTCATGAAGCTCGACTTCTGTATAATTCATATATTTATCTTCTAATAATTGATAATTTTTTATCAATGCATCTTTCATCTCATTTAAACTCTTATATGAAACACTTAAATAAAATTTTTTCATCTTGTCTTGAGATGCCCCGTCTGAAATAAGTGAATCAGCTACACAAATAATAGCAATATGTTCTAACAGCTCTCCTATGGAGTACTTGCTAGATGTAGGTCTTTTTTGCAAGTCATGTTCTGCTAACTTTTCTATCATCTCAACTATTGTCGTTATAGCGAATTTAATTTGATGTAATGCGCTTTTACAATATATATTCATCTTATCCTCCTTAAGTTAATTAAATTAACAATAACATAATTTGGGTAAATCTATAATATCAAATTAATCTTTAAAGATGCTTTTTTGACTTATTCTCCCTTCTCATTGCAAGAAAGCCTTTACCTAGTTTCACCTTATAGTACAAATCGATCATTTCCTCAAAGGCTTATAAACATATAATTCTTGCTGACACCATTTTTGAGATATAATGAAAATTAATGAATACTACATCAATACGCGAAAAAGAGTGATTCTATTGACTAATGGGCATAAACCTATCAATTTACAATACGGTAAAATGCGAATAACTTATTTGATAGCTACTGCTATCACCATTTTACTCGGCTTAGCTTCAAGAAATTGGAGTACCCTACTCCCATCATTTGTAGCGCAGAATGCAGGGGACATACTATGGGCTATGATGGTCTATTTCGGATTTCGATTGTTACTAGTGCGTAAAAGGGCGCTCACAGCTATTTTGCTTAGTTTTTTGTTTAGCTTCGGCATTGAATTTAGCCAGTTATATCAGGAAGATTGGATTAATCAGATTCGTGGGACTACGCTCGGGGCTTTGATACTTGGCAAAGGCTTTCTTGTAGAGGATTTGATTCGATATATAGCGGGGATCATAATCGCTACTTTTTTGGATACGTCGGCAATTAAATTCACGCTTCGAAGTTACATGGAAAATCGCTAGAGAATTATATTAAGTCTCTAGCGATTTTATATTTTGGGTTAATATTAATGAACCATATTATAAATGATCAATCTTTATTACAAACTAATATGAGGAATGGGGCATCATCTATTCTTTAATCCAATTGATTAATTCTTTATCAAAAATATCCGGTTCTTCAAACATAGGGTTATGTCCGCTTTTTTCAAAAATAAGCTTCTTCACATGTTCAAATGAATCGTCAATTATATCCCAGAGTGAAACAGGAGCGACTAAATAATCATATCTTCCTAACCCTACAAAAATAGGTTTATCTAAATGAGCCATAGATTGGATTAGATTTCGTTCAGCAAAAGCTACACCCCAAAGATAATCAATAACATCCATATTTGTATAGACACCATCCCACATATAAGCAGCATCGAACGTATAGTCATAAAAGCTATGCGCTCCCATACGAATACACATATGCACAAATCGTCTCTCTGGATCATTGTGAATATCATTCTCTAAGAAAGCAATATCATGCTCGAATTGCTTTGTTCGTTCAGCACTGGCCGTCTCATTAAAAAACGAAAAACTTTGCTGCTGTCTCTCTTGACTGTTTGTCGGTGCTGAATTTAATAATATGACCTTCTGAACATATTGAGAATATTTTTCAGCATACGCCAAGGCCATAAATGCATGTCCAGAATGTCCTAAAATGATAAAATCCTCAAGCTTTAATAATTGTCTTGCTGCTTCGATATCCTCGATAATTTTATCTAAAGTATAATCTTCTTTCTTTAAAGTACGTGATGGCTTAACAAAGCCTCTATGATCTAAAAAGATAAATTGAAAATGTTTATATAAATTTTCCGAGAACAAGCGTGGATAATATACACTGCTACCCACTACCACTATCGGCTTACCTTGTCCCTTCACACAATATTTTAATTCATTTCCTTCATTTAAAATGCTTTGATCATTATTCATTATAATCGTCCTCTTTTCTCTTTATATCGAAGAGCTATCATTTAATGCTCTTCCTTTTATCACTCCCCTTCTATTTTACGTTCCCGTGTTTTCTCCATAGAACGCTCCAGCATCCTACCTCACCTCTCATTATTATTTCATATGTAATATTTTGGCATAAAGTGGTATTTTTAAAATAAGTACTTATTTGGCTCATCACCATAACGTGTGGTTGATTTCTGTTCCGTCTGGGCGCTTTGTAGCTGTCGCTTCGCTTTCGCACAGTTAAAACATTAGTTGCTTCCGCTACAGAAAACATTTGCCGCTGCTGCTTCGCTGTAGGGCTCGTACCAACACGATGTTGGTCACGAAGGCGTTATCACAGGACGTGAAGTTTTTAGCCTTCGCTCCCTCTATATCGCTGAACACCGAGGAGTCGCCCAGCCTCTACTCCAATCAGCATATATACAAGTTATATGTCTTAATAAATGTCATAACAATTTTTGGTGATGAGTCACTTAACTTCCAAGTATACAATAATAAATTATAAACTTACATATATTTCTAGTATTCTTATAATGGTAAATATAAAATGTTTATAGATTAGAAAAAGAAAAATACAGAAGTTATAAGGAGGAAGAATATGGATAAACGATTACAACACATCATAACCTTGCGGGAGAATGGTCGATTGGAAGAAGCAAATCAATTAATGGTAGCACTAGTTAAAGAAGAGCCTGAAAATGGATATTACCAATTTCAATGTGCATGGACATATGATTCATTAGGAAAGGAAAATGATGCTATCCCCCACTATGAAAAAGCGATTCAGCTAGGACTCAAACCAGAAATTTTACTAGATGCTTATGTAGGGTTAGGAAGCACTTATCGTACGTTAGGTCTATATGAACAGGCAAAACGTATTTTTGACCAAGCTTTTAGTGAGTTTCCAGATGCCGAACATGTAAAGGTATTCTATGCTATGACTCTCTATAATCTCAAGGAACATTCAAAAGCAATGGAAATTTTATTAAATACAGTAGCTGACACTACTAATGATGAAGGTATAAAAGACTATCGTAAAGCTATAAAGTTTTACAGTGATAAACTTGATCAAACGTGGGAATAGCAAAATAAACGCAGAAAAGATCAGGCTCCTATTTGGTAACCTGATCTTTTCATATTACTTCACAATATTTGTTTTTTTATCGGTAGAAATAATTGTAACAAATAATAATGAAATTATACCGCTAAAGAAAAATAAATAACTTAAAGGAATTAAAAAGAAGTTTCTTTCTATGAGTGTTCCATCTGGCAGTATTTTATCCCCGATAATTCCCTTCGTAAATAAACATAAAACGCCTATTAAAATCGGTAAAGTTGCAAGTATATATTTTTTCATCGTTCTTCTCCTATAATTTATTATCCTCATTTTCTCTATATTCCAAAATGTCACCTAGTTAATAGTCTAAAACTTCGCATATTTTTTCTAATGTAGAAAATTTAGCGGCTTTTGCCTTTCATTTTTCAAGATAGAAACATTCGCCATTGTATTGCCTAGTTTTTCTAATAATTCTGTAACACACCATTTTTCTTTTGGCTAGCATGACATCGAGATTTACTAGGATAACCATCGTTTACACACCCCAAATTGTTAGATCATTATCCCGCTTTAAGAAAGCATTTTAAAATCTAGGACATTCGTGTGATAGCTCCAAACCGAAAAAATATAAAATACCGCAGCTACATATAAAACACCTTCAATCACGGCTAACACGCTTATTATTTTTAATCTATCTGCGTTCGCGACCGTAAAATCTTGATTGGAGCCAATATCCGTACATATTTTCCATCCTAAAGCTAATTCTATAAAAAACGGAATCCCCGATATCCAAATAAATGGTTTATACAGCGCTTGTAGTTCTTCTGTGTATCTAGTAAAACTTTCTTACCTGTTTGTGGCGCTGCATAAATACAGAATAATAAACCAAATAAAGCACAAACAATTATCAATTTTAACCATTTTGAAAATTCTCTTTGTTTCATAACTTGCTAATGACATATTATCTTGCCATTCATCCCAAGTCAATAATTATTTATCGTAAAACAATAAATAATTATTGTAACTACATATATCTTCCCCTTTTTAGCCAAAATGCTTGTTTAATTAGTGAAATATGATAAAATAAGAACGTATATTCGCACTCCCTTGATTTTCATCACGGGAATATTTTGTTATAAAAATAAATTGGGTGCGAGAATACATCTTAATAATATGAAAACTAATGTCGGATAATCTGTTTTTTTGACAATAAAAAAACGGCTGCTCTGACAAGCAACCGTTTTTTTATACCTATAGTGCTTTGCATGCCTGATGAATTAGAGCAGCTACCATTTTATCCATTTGTGCAAAACGATCGTCTTTTGTTTGACCGTTGACGTATCGATAATAGATTTGCTGACAAATTACAGCTAATTTAAAGTAGGCAAATGTAATATAATAATCGATTGTCGAAACATCACGTCCGCTTTTCTCAGCATAGCGGTTTATGAATTCCTGACGTGTGTAAAACCCTGGTAAAGTCGTTATTGGTGGTTCTCCAAATGCGTATAGCAGCATTTTTGGATCATCTGCATGCATCCAATAGCTCATAGCTACCCCTAAATCTGCTAATGGGTCCCCTACAGTTGTCATTTCCAAATCAAAAAGACCAATCATTTCAGAGTAATCGCCGGAAAACATAGCGTTATTAAGCTTGTAATCATAATGAATAATAGTAGCTTCACCATTAGAGGGTACATGGTCCTCTAACCAATTAGTCAAGGCTGCTACTTCAGCATAATCTGCCGTTTTCGATTTGTCATAGCGCTCAATCCACCCTTGTACTTGCCGTTCCATAAATCCTTCCGGCTTCACCATATCTTTTAATTGAGTTTCCTTATATGGTATTGCATGAAGAGCTACAAGTGAATCAACCATCTTTTCCGAAACGAGACGTCCTAATTCCTCCGTATTATCAGTGCCGGATGGGAAATGAGTATCTAGTACGATACCCTTTTTGCGTTCCATTAGAAAAAAATCACTGCCGATTATATCTCGATCGTCAACGTACACATACGGTTTAGGTACTGCAGATAAAAATGGATGTAATGCCGATATAATCGTAAACTCACGTTTCATATCATGCGCTTTTTTGGCGACTGGTCCATGTGGAGGCCGTCGAAGAACCACTTCAAATTCGCCTACTTTTAGGCAATAAGTCAAATTTGAATGTCCAGCACTAAACTGTGAAATTTCTAGTTTCTCCTCTGGTAATTCCGGAAATTGACTCTTTAAAAATGAGTGTAATTTCACTTCATCTATACGTTCACTCGCCCTTACTTGTATCGTATCCATTGTACCCCTCCCTTAAATGATTGAGCTCATACCGCCATCCACAACTAAAACATCTCCCGTAATATAGTCTGAGGCAGCCGCGGCTAAAAATAATGTAACACCTTTAAGGTCATTTTCTGTTCCTAATCGTTTTAACGGCGTCACGCCCAGTAAATAATCTTGTCCGCGCTCAATTAAAACCTTTGACATTTTTGTTGGGAAAAATCCTGGGGCAATCGCATTTACATTAACGCCATATGGTCCCCATTTTACAGCTAAATCTTTTGTAAGCGTAATGACCGCACCTTTACTAGCGTTATAACCAATTGTATCCATGAATTCAGGTAGTGTACCACCAAGCCCTGCAACTGAAGCGATATTGATGATTTTTCCACTCTTTTGTTCTAGCATTATTTTGCCAACAGCTTGGCTCATTAAAAATGTACCATTGACGTTAACATCGAAGACTTTTTGCCAAGCTTCATATGGCATTTCAACGGCAGGAGTACCCCAAGACGCCCCGCTGTTATTGACTAAAATATCAATTTGACCGAATGTTTCCAGCGTTTCTGACACTACATTCGCTATATCTTCTGGCTTTGTTACATCACAGGCAAGAGCTAAAGTTTGTACACCTAAATCAGCTAATTCTGCCGCTACCTCTTCGCATGCCTCAACCTTTCTTGAGCAAAGTACAACGTTCGCACCTGCTTCGGCAAAGCCTTGTGCGATTTGAGCTCCAAGACCACGTCCTCCACCCGTTACGATGGCCGTTTTCCCTTTTAAGCTAAATAAATCTAGTACCGTCATTTAACCAGCTCCTCTTGTTTTTTGGCATGCTTCTTTAGCTCCATCTTAGCAACTGTGTTACGATGCACTTCATCCGGTCCATCTGCTAATCGTAATGTACGGGAATTTGCCCATTGTGCAGCAAGCGTCGTATCAGGTCCTACTCCAGCAGCACCGAATGCTTGAATCGCTCGGTCAATCACTCTTAATGCCATATTTGGAGCCACTACTTTAATCATAGCAATTTCTGCTTTCGCCTCTTTATTCCCTACTGTGTCCATCATATACGCAGCCTTTAACGTTAAGAGCCTTGCCTGCTCAATATCAATACGGGACTCCGCAATACGCTCGCGCATCACACCTTGGTCTGCGAGCGCTCGATGGAAAGCGTGTCGCTCACTTACACGCACACACATTTCCTCTAATGCACGTTCAGCAGCTCCAATAAGACGCATACAGTGATGGATACGACCTGGCCCTAAACGACCTTGTGCAATCGCAAAGCCTTTTCCTTCTCCCCACAATATATTTTCAACAGGCACTCGAACGTTCGTAAACGTCACCTCACCGTGTCCTTCTGGTGCGTGATCATAGCCAAATGCAGTAAGCATACGCTCAATTTTTACTCCAGGAGTATCCATCGGCACTAAGATCATCGATTGTTGCTCATGGATAGGCGCTGTAGTATCTTTATGTTTCCCCATAAAAATGGCGATTTTACAGCGTGGATCCCCAGCTCCTGTTGTCCACCACTTATGTCCATTTAAAATATAATAATCGCCATCACGTTCAATGCTTGCCTCGATATTTGTTGCATCACTAGAGGCAACTGCTGGCTCAGTCATTGCAAAGCTGGAACGTATTTCCCCACGTAATAACGGCTCTAGCCATTGTTTTTTCTGCTGTTCTGAGCCGTAACGCACAAGTACCTCCATATTTCCCGTATCGGGTGCATTACAATTAAACACTTCTGGTGCAAGTAAAGAACGTCCCATTATTTCACATAAAGGTGCATATTCTAAATTCGTCAAACCTGCTCCATATTCGCTATCTGGTAAAAATAAATTCCATAAGCCCGCTTCTTTTGCTTTTTGCTTTAATTCTTCCATAATTGGTGGAATCGCTCCCCAACGATCCTCCATTGCCTCTACCTGTGCAGCAAACACTGCCTCGTTCGGATAAATGTATTGCTCCATAAAATTTGTCAGCTTCTCTTGCAGTTCTACTACTTTTTCGCTATAAGAAAAGTTCATAAAAAAGCCCCCTTTGTTTGAACTCAAAATGACAAATGAATGAATATTCATTTTTATTCCTACATTAAATGTTACCGTTATATTTATTGTAAATCAATGGCTATTAATCAAAAATTTGAATTATAGAGAAAATTCATACTCGAGGCAATATTTCAAGCAAATAAATCATCACATTACGATAATAAAATACAAGCAAAAAACTATTTTGCCATAATATGTATAATTAAATTGTAATAGCTTCGTTTTAAAATCAGTAAGTGTAGATAAAAAAGAGTAACTTCTCATTCAAAGAAGTTACTCTCCCAATTATATTAGTCTTTCTCATTTTAAAGCATTTTGCCTACTGTCATAATATCAGTAAGCAATTGACGAATGGCCAATGGTAGATGACGGTTTTTTAAATACACTACATACACATTTCGTCGTAAATTAGGACAATCAATTTCTTTTTGTACAATCGTTTTAGCTGTAGGACCTTTTAAATAATTTTCAGGTAGAATGGTAATCCCTAAATTTTCGCGAACGAGAGATACAGCTGTTTCAAAACGTTCAATTTCAAATTGTATATTAATGTTTTTGTTAGCCCTTGCGAATGCATCTAAAATATCTTGTCTCGTTTGAAAGCCCTCTGTACTTATAATAAATGGCTCCTCACTTAAATCGGCGATCGTCAATCTTTCCTTCTCTGCTAAAGGGTGATTTAATGGTAAAACGGCTACAAGTCGCTCTTCATACAAACATTTAACTTCGAGATCCTCATCTTCCATGATTTGATTTGTAATAATTAAATGTGTTTTATAGCTTTTTAGCGATTTTTCGACACGCTTACTTCCTAAAATATCTACTAGATGAATCATCATTTGGGGATACTCTTTTTTATACTCTGTAATGACTTTTGGGAGCCAATGCTTAATCGACTCCATAATGCCGATCGTTATTTCGCTCGTGCCACGTACGATGACCTCATCCATTTCTATTTTTAAAACTTCCATGTTTTTCAATATAACTTTTGCTCGTTCATATAAAAGCTCACCTGCTTCTGTTAATTGAAGATTTCTCGTATTCCTTTCAAGCAACGGTGAACCAATTTCTTGCTCTAATTTTTTTATAGCATTACTTAGAGAAGGCTGAGAAATATGCAGTTTTTCAGCAGCCTTCGAGAAATTCATTTGCCCCGCAACTGCTATAAAATATTGCAATTGTTTAATATCCACAACAATATCTCTCCCCATTTATAGTTTAAAGCTATAGATTAATAATAATTATATATTAGATATTATAATTATGCGAATATATAATTTATTCATAACAATATTTTTACCACAATAATATTGGAAACGGAGTTGATACTGATATGTATACAATGACAGATCAAAAACAATGGAAAGGTCGTATAGATTCAACTACTAATACGAGTAGTTTTCGTTTACATCAAAAAGTAAAAAGAATTCCTATTAATGATATCAGTGCCTCAGATAATCACCATGCCGGAATTGTTGGCTTTATTTGTGATGAAGGTGTACGTCGTAATCAAGGACGCATAGGCGCAGCAAGTGCACCTAATGCTCTGCGTGAGGCATTATCTAGCCTACCTTGGACATTTGATGATGAACAGCAAATTATAGATGTCGGCAACGTTATTTGTCTAAATCACGCATTAGAAGAAGCACAGCGTGAGCTCGGTGAAATTGTCAAAACATTGCTAAATAAAAAAATACAATGTGTCGTGCTTGGAGGTGGACACGAAACACTATATGGACATTACTTAGGCGTTCGCTCAGCGTTACCTAAATATGCAGAAATTGGAATCGTCAATATCGACGCTCATTTCGATTTACGACCATATGATGAACAACCATCGTCTGGCACAATGTTCCGTCAGATTTTAGAGCAGGATCCAAATGCCGATTACTATGTTCTAGGCATACAACGTTACGGTAATACAAAAGAGCTATTTAATAAAGCCAATGAGTTGAATGTAAATTATGTGTTAGAAGATAACCTGACACCAGAAAATATGGCGCAAACTTTAAATGATCTTCAGCAATTTATGGATAATCATGATTATATCCTTTTAACGTTATGTATGGATGTGCTAAACGCTGCATTTGCACCAGGAGTTAGCGCTCCATCACCGTTTGGACTAGATCCAAAAATTGTGCGCACAATACTTCAAACAGTAACTTCGCACCCAAATACACATTCTTTTGATATTTGTGAGGTAAATCCTTCATTGGATGAAAACGGACACACAGTTAAATTAGGTGCTTATTTTGTTTATGAAGCACTTAATAACTTACTTAGGGGGCAAGGTTAATGATCGAATTTAATCAAATTACAACAGTATTTCTAGCGGTTGCCCTATTCGCATTGGGCAGCTGGCTCATCAATAAAATCGGTTTTTTAAAAAGGTTTTGTATACCAGCGCCTGTTGTTGGTGGCTTACTATTCGCCGCATTAGCAACTATTCTAAAGACAACAGACGTCATAGAAATTTCGCTTGATACGTCGTTACAAAGCTTATTTATGATTACTTTTTTCACAACAATTGGTTTAGGGGCAAGCTTTAAACTAGTGAAGCTTGGTGGAAAATTATTAGTTATTTATTGGTTAGCTTGTGGTTTCTTAGCTTTAATGCAAAATGTTATTGGTGTGTCACTTGCATCACTAATGGGGATTCATCCATTAATCGGCATGATGGCTGGCGCTGTTTCTATGGAAGGCGGTCATGGTGCCGCCGCAGCATTTGGACAAACATTAGAAGACTTAGGTATTTCTTCCGCCATGACAATCGGTGCGGCGGCAGCTACATGTGGTTTAGTTGCTGGTGGCTTAATCGGTGGTCCTATTGTAAAGTACTTAGTTGGTAAATACAATTTAACGCCAGATGAACAAGAAACTGAAGAAGTTGATTTTGAAAATAAAAATGAACAAATTACATCTGATTCATTCTTTACACAAGTATTATTCATCACGTTCTGTATGGCAGTAGGTACATATGTTGGAACGTTATTCTCAGAAGCTACTGGCTTCGTACTACCTGGCTATGTTGGTGCAATGTTTGTAGCTGTACTAGTGCGCAATATTATGGATAAAATAAACCCTGAAGCGATTAACATGAAAAGCATTTCTTTAATCGGCGATGTAACATTAGGGATCTTCCTTTCTATGGCACTAATGAGTATTAAATTATGGGAAATTGCTGATTTAGCACTTCCATTATTCATTATTGTTTTCGCGCAAGTATTCTTCATTGTCGTATTTAGTATCTTTGTATTATTTAAGATTCTTGGTAAAAACTACGATGCTGCAGTTATGGTTGCCGGTTTTGCCGGACACGGCTTAGGGGCAACGCCAAATGCGATGGCTAATATGTCAGCGGTTGTCCAACGCTTCGGTCCATCGAAAAAAGCATTTCTTGTCGTACCAATCGTAGGAGCGTTTTTAATCGACGTATTCGGTATTCCAATTATTATTACGACTATTAATCTATTTAAATAATCAATAAGGCCGTGCAATTGTCTTTATTAGACAGTTACACGGCCTTATTTTATTACCTATAGGTTATTGTAATATTTCACTAACAGTTACAAATTCATACCCTTGCTTTTGCAAGTAAAGAATTACATTTTCCAAACCATTTGCTGTCGTTTGATGAATATCATGCATTAAAATAATGCTGCCATCTTTCACTGATGCTTTCACAGATGCTAATATTTTATCAGCATTGCGATGCTTCCAATCTAATGTATCAATTGACCATAGAATAGAAGGCATTGTAATGACAGAACGAACTTTATCATTCACTGCACCATATGGTGGACGGAAAACTGTTGGATTTTGACCGATGGATGCATAAATAGCATTGCTAGTTCGATCAACCTCTTGTTTAACATTTGCTGTCGATAAGCCTGTTAACTTTGGATGGTTCCATGTATGATTACCTATTTCATGACCAGCCTCATAAACTTTCTTTACGATTGCTGAGTTTTTAGAGGCGTTTGTCCCAACCATAAAAAATGTTGCTTTTGCATTATATTTACTTAAAGTCGCTAAAATTTGTGGGGTAACTTTTGCATCTGGCCCATCATCGAACGTTAAAGCTACACGCTTCTTTTCCCCTTTCGCTACTGGCACACCTTTATTATATATTTCATTACCAGATATTTGGATATTCGCCAACTCAGAAGCTTTCACATAGCCCTTTTGTTCACCAGCTTCTATATAGGCCCAGCCAACTAGCGTTGTGTACTGTTGAACGACTGTTTTATTAGCAATCGTACCAAGAATCTCGCCATTTGGGCTAGCAGTTAAACGAAGCACAGCACCATTAGCAGCATTTACTCGTTTTGTTGTCGCAACAGGTTTCTTTAAAGAATTTGTTGCAACATAGCCTGTTTGATGACCATCTTGAACAAATGACCAACCTCCAGGTGCTGATCCATATACAAAGATAATATTGTTTTCATTAAGCAGTCCCGTTTTTTGTGCATTTGGACTAGGATATGTAAATAAAGATGTTCCGCCTTTTTGTGTCACTAAATAAATTTCAGGTGTAGTGCTTACTAATGCTGCCGTCTCAACATATCCCTCTAGCTGTTGGACTTTAATTCGAGTCCATTTCTCACTTACAGGTGTAGCTGTTACATAACTACCTTTCGTTATTTGACCGATTTCGGTACTTTCTACGGAAGGTTCTTGATAAATTGCTGTGTCTTTAGCTACTAATTGAATAACAGATGTACCCCCAGCGTTTGCAGCTTCATTATCTACAAACACAAAACTAATTAAAAATGTCAAAATAATTGCAAAGGGTAAAAGTTTTTTCATTGTTCTACACCGCCCTTTTCATCACAGATGTCTTTTCTCATGTGTTTTTTCTATTAAAGTATAGAATTCGACTCTAATTATAGATTAATAGATTGTGCCAGGAAATAGTAGGAATCAACTAGTTTTTGTGAATAAAAATGGAACACGCCATAACGTAGGATGGATTTCCGTTTCGGCTAGGCACTTCCCTAGAGTCGCCCAATCTCCACTCCAATCAAGTAATAAATACGGCATATTGTTGAATTGTTTGCTTATTCTTTTCTAAAAAACTTTCAATGATCACATAACACCTTCCCTCTTAAATCAAACTGATTGATTGTATCCCCAAGCTTAATACCGTGATAGCTATCTCATATGTGTCGAAAAAACGCTCCCAAGACGCTTTTTTTCATGTGTTTATGCGTGCTCCCTATTAAGAAGACGGTTGAAACGATTAAAAAGTTGTTATTTTTTCATATTTTTCCCTACAGCGAATCGTACGCTGTCAGAGCATCTTCAATATGGAATGGTGGTGTCCAGGCCTGCCCATCTGCATTCGTCGTCACGAATATATATCGTTTACCATCTTTTTCGATTATTGACGCTAAGCAAAGACCCGCTTCAGGTGTATAGCCCGTTTTCCCACCCAATATTGCACCTTCTCCGCCTGGTATTTTTGTCAAAAGTGAGCTTGTTATCGTTAATGCATTAGGCACATGCGTGCTATAGCTTTTTGAAGTCAAAATTTGATAAAAGATAGAATTTTCAATAGCATAACGAAACAGCTTGCTAATATCCCGTACACTGGAGACATGAGAAGGATCATGTAATCCGCTGGCATTCACAAAATGTGTATCATTCAACCCTAATTCATGTGCTTTATTATTCATTAATGTCACAAATGATTCTTCACTTCCTGCAATCGCATCCGCAAGTGTTCCTGTAGCATCCGCCCCAGAAGCAAGTAATGTACCATATAATAAATCCTCTATCGTCACAAAATCTCCTGCCTTAAAACCAGCCATGGACGCATTTTGAGCAGTAAATTTAGAAATCGTTTGTGGTTCAACGATTGTTTGCTTCTGCAGATCAGTAGTCATTTCAATGGCAACAATCGCTGTCATAATTTTCGTTAATGATGCAGGATAGATAATGGCATCGGCATTTTTTTCGAACAATATATCTCCTTTTGCATTCAGCAACAACGCATTTTTACTATGCAACGAAGGTAACTCTATTTCGGTTTGTTCCGTTGAGTTATTTGTATAATAAAAAAAGAATGCAACTGCACATATAAAACAAAATACGACAAATTTCTTCATGAAAAACGCCCCCTACTCATTATAATAGGAGGCATTTATGAATATTCCTGTAGGAAATTTATGAAGAAATTCTTAAGGTTTTTTTATTAATTTCTCCTTGGCGTAATTGCGGCAGGAGACTTTATCTTCATTCATCTCCACCTTCAAAGGTGGGAGTCTTCTGCCCCTGTCGCTACGTTTTCGTACATTATGAATGAAAATAAACTTCATTAAAATCTGAACATATTCTAGTGATAGTGTTATACGTTAATTTAAAAAATACATCTTGAGACACTTCTAGCTTCAGCGCGTCTTCCTTTTTTAAATCTGCATAAATCCCTCGTAAAATACGACCTGTTAGACCATGGGAAATGGCAATCACATTTGGTACATGTTGAATGTCTTTTAACCAAGTACTTAGTCTGCACACTACCGAGTCATAAGCTTCTCCATTAGGCGCATTAAAATACCAGTTATACACATCTGTATTTTGAAAAAGATTTGGCCAAGACCCTTCAATTTCTTTCGTTGTTAACCCAGCCCATTGTCCCACAGCAACCTCAGTTAATCGGTCATCTTTTTCAACCTTTTTCACATCAAATCCTATTGTTTCACAAATGATTTCAGTACTTTGCATCGCTCTTCCTAATGGACTCGACACAATTTTCCATTCATTAGGATTTCCAATTAAACTTTTCAGCATTTGTGCATTTTGTTGTACTTGTTGTACACCCGCTTCTGTTAATGGAGAATCAAGCTCTCCTTGGTATCGTCCTTGTGTATTAAATTCCGTTTCCCCATGACGGATTAAGTAAATCGTTTGGTTCTTCAATATTGTTTCCCCCTTTAATTTCTCCCTAGTTATTACTAATATTTTTATATATTTTCATTTCTAATCCCAATATTGTTCATTAGTATCGTCCCTTGCTTGGTTTAATTAAATTGGAAATGGATCTTCTTTAGCTTCAATGGATCAAACTGTGGATTTACTTCTTTAAAATCGTTCAATGAAAATCCATAATGTTGAAACACTGGTTCCGACGTATTACCTATATTGGAAAAAGGTTTTTTCAGTAACTTTCCTTTTATAGCAGGTGTCAATTTGGCTATATAGCTAAGAGGCAAGCTCGCCCGATTGCCATTGCTGTCTTCTACAGTAACTGTAAAATCAATTAGTTCCTCCTGATTTTTCTCCTTTTTTTCTTTTCTATTATCTGCAAGTGAAAATACGATAGAATTGTTTTGCCCTATCTCTAATCCATTCTTGGGAAGAGTTAATGTATAAAAAGCTTGAGAAAATTTGTCTTTTGAATCCCAACCTAAACGAACGGCACTATAATCTGCTTCGTCATTTTTCATTTTGACTTTTTCCTCTTTCCATTCCTTTAAATTCTTGCCGAACAGTTTGCCACCTGGGACAGTGGTCGTGTTTAAATCAATATCTTCATTAAACGTAACAATAAAAGATGTTTGCGAATCGTAGTAATTATTGATATATAGTGTATCAGGAAGCCATTCTTTAGCATAACCTAGATCTTTAAAAATCTCCTTGTATCGTTTCTTTTCTTTCAACGTACTATCTAAAAAAGCAGATATCAATACTTTCGTGATGGTTTCTTGCTGATTGCGAGGCATAATTTGTTTAAGGTTAAAGAGTTGGTTAGTCGTACCGGCTAGATCGCCCCGCCCCCACCCTTCATTAAATTGCCCATGATTGGCTCCATAAATATAGACCGACGCATTCATATAATCATCTTTATTCGTATAGGAAATTCGATATTGCTGATTAGAGCTATCAAAGCTATTTACATCCATATCATGTGCCCCTTGTAGTGCCAAATAATTTACGTTTTTTAATGGAAGTGGTTTCCCTGCAGGCAAATATTGACCGTCTATTCCAGCAATAGAAATAAGCGAGCGGATTGAGAAATTATAATCAAATTGAATATTTCCATTACTAGGCGGGTGTTGCATTTCGTTAAAAGCAGCTGCAATCGCGATAGCTTCTCCACCTCTGGAATGCCCAATCAGTGCAATGTTTTCCATATCCACTTTTTGATAAAATGGATTGCTTTCAGTATTGTTCCATTCTTCCCACAGCTTTAAGTGCTCCAGCAATATTAATCCTCTCGCTGGATTCTCATTCTTTAGCGGACTGACCAAAAACATATCATCATAGGGAGACGCATTTAGAAAGTTTTCATCTACGGATACAACTATATAGCCCCTACTCGCAAGAAGGTTACCTAAATATTCGTAACCTGTATCAGAATAATCAGTCATTACATGGTTTCCATGAACAATCATTACTAACGGAAAGTCTCCTTTCCCTTCTGGATACCAAACATGACCATTTAACGGCATTGCATCAGGTCCAAAGCCAAGTGTTTTCGTGCGAACAGAAGACCACTTTTCTATAAAATCGGAAGCGTCTACTGTTTTAGTTGCCAAAGAATTTTTTTGGTTAAAGACTTCCCGATAAGTATTCAGATTGCCGTATGTGAGCTTTCTAATTAAATAGCTGCCCGGTTTCGCTGGATTACTAAGCAATGTATTGTCATACCGTTTCGATGATTTCAGTTGCTTTAATACAACTACTGGGGTGTTCGCTTCCCCGGGATGAATCAACCAATAACTCCATGCTCCAATCCCAATAGTCAATATAAAAAAACATGTGAGGACGCTAACTTTTTGATATTTTTTTGCATTTTTATAGCTACCCCTTAACCATTTGTATAATAACGCCCCCCACAAAGAAACAACAACTGCTATTAATAGAAGAAATAGGCTAGTTACTTCCAAAGAAGAAGCGAAAAAGCAGAACAACAGAAATATAAGTGAACTAAAGAGTATCCATATATATCGACTAGGAATTTTTTTCACTCCATGCAATAGAAGAGTAATAAAACCACTTATTAACACTACGAAAAAAATAAATACGAACATTCCAATAGTGTAATCAAAAAAACTACGCTGCTCTAATAAAAACTTACCTTGAATCAAAATCATTAGAAATGCCATCGTACTTAAAGCGGTAGCTGCACCTTTCCAACCTAATGACAATGGCTCAATACGCTTTCGATTTGCATATAGCTTTCTAACAAAATTTTTGAGTTTCCTTTTTATTACTTCCAATTTTTAATCCCCCTACCTACAATCTATTTCATAAATATTCTATTGTAGGTTACAGGATGATTCTTTCAGCCAGCTTTCATCTTTCTTTCAATAATCTTACTATTCCACTCAAGTACATTTTGAAGAATAAATTAGTTAGATGTCAGAACTTTTTTTGGCAAGAAGAGTATAAAATTCGTCTCGTCATTCGTTGTCAGTGTAATATTACCATCATGTTTTTCGATAACTTGTTTGGCAATCGCTAGTCCTAACCCTGAACCACCATCACTCTTGCGCGATTGATCCCCACGCACAAAAGCTTCAAATATGTTTTCTTTAATTGCCTGTGGAATGCCAATCCCGTCATCTTGAATATGAATTTCAAGTCCTTTTTCCGTTGTTAAAAGCTTCAATCTCACGGTTGTTCCTGGTGGATTGTATTTTAATGCATTTGAGAGAATGTTAGATACAGCTCGGTATAACCATGTATAGTTGAATGGAAAGATGATTTCACCTTTAGGAATCTCAAATTGAAACATAAATTTTTTTTCTGCAAATAGTTCGTAATACTCTGCAGCGATTTCTCTCGTGAATTCGGCTATATCAGCAAATTGAAAGTTAAAAGGATAATTAGGGCTATCCAGTTTAGATAATTCAAAAATGTCGTCAATGAGTTCTGATACAAGCTCAGCCTTATCTGAAATTATGCGTAAAATTCGTTGTCTTTGCTCTTCATCATTAATTAGTCCTAATTCCATCGCCTCAATATACCCTCTAATTGTAGTAATCGGTGTCTTTAGATCATGAGATAGATCCACAAGCATTCGTTGCTTGTTCTCTTCTAGGTGCTGCTTTTCCTTTTCCATTCGTTCCAGTTGTTCTGCCATGTCGTTAAAATCGTCTTGGATTTGGGCAAGCTCATAACTTGCTTTAAATTTTAGTCGCTTATTATATTGACCTCGAGCAATATCTTGGATACCATCTGCAATTGAACGAAGTGGAGTGGTAAGTCTGGAGGCCGTCCATTTTCCAAAAATATAAACAGCAATGGTTAATAAAGAGAGAAAAAGCAGAAGAGTTTGCAAAAGCATTTTGTAAAAGATCTGTTCGTTGTTTTGATGATCTTTGCCATCCATGGTCTTATTCGTTTCAGATGATAGGACTGTACCGTTTTCACCGACAATGTCTGCAAAATAATTAAGAATCTGCTCATTTAATATAAACAATGAAAAGGCTGCAATACATGCAATTGCAATGAAGAAATAACTATATGTAATAATTAATAAGCGCCGAAGCCGATTCGGAGATTTCATGGAATCAGCTCATCTTTCTTGGCAAACCGATAACCGAGGCCGCGAATGGTTTTTATATATACTGGTTTCCTTGGACACTCTTCAATTTTTTCACGAAGTCTGCTAATTTGGACCATAACTGCATTGTCATCAGCAATAAAATACTCATTCCATGCACGTTCAAAAATTTGTTTTTTTGTAAAGACGCGTCCCGGTTCACTCATCAAGAGTTTTAACAGTTCATATTCTCGTGCACTGAGTGGAATCGGCTTGTCTTTGATATATAGCACACATTCGTGGTGCGATAAAAGTAAATCCCCCAATTTCAGCTGAGAGTGTTGTTGAGCAGATAATGAGTCATTAAATTCATAAGACCTCCGTAATTGGGCTTGAATTCTAGCTGTCACTTCTAAAGGACTAAATGGTTTCGAAATATAATCATCTGCTCCTAATTTCAATCCTGTTATTTTATCGTAATCCTGGCTTTTGGCGGAAAGTAAAATAACTGGAATTTTATATTGCTGACGGATCATTTGCAGCAGTTGATAACCATCAATGATTGGCATCATAATATCTAGAATGGCAAGGTCAATCGCCTGATTTTTCAACTGATTGAAAGCTGTTTTGCCATCGAACGCTTCTAATGTAATATATCCTTCTGCATGTAAGTAAAGCTTTAACAAGTCTACAATATCGGGATCATCATCAACTATCAATATAGTTTTGGGCATAGTCTATCCTCCTTCACATATCCTTTAATGTATTCTATTTATTAACATTCAATTCCTTTTAGATGTTTATATTGTAAGGTAAATGAAAGATTGATATGTTATTGCGCCTGTTGTGAAAGACGGAAATATTTTGGCCCTCGGTTATAAAAAAAACGCCAGCATCACTTTTGTGACAACTGGCGATTGCTTGAACATACTTTTAAAAAATATGGATGTAGAATTATATAAATGGGTTCACTGTCAATCCCCAATACCTACAAAATATGAGGAGCGCTTCCCCACGATGCTCAACCTCATTCATATAAGCGTTCTAGCAATCCCAGCTCATAGCCCTTTGCGACTGCCCCGACCCTCGTCTTAACATCAAGCTTTCGGTTAATAGCCGCCATATGATACTCTACCGTGCGCTGGCTCATCGCTAACTCCCTAGCAATTTCTTTATTTGTCTTCTCCAGTGCGATTTGCATTAGTACTTCCTTCTCTGTCGGTGTCAATTGGTCAGCTCTCGGTAATGTAGTCATTTTCTCCGGTACGAGCCGCAACCCTAGCATACTCTGCCGAATGGCATTTATAATTTGCGGATAAGTCGCCTGTTTGGATAAATAAGCGTGAATTCCTATCTCATAAGCTTTGTGCACATATTCATCGTAGACGTAACCTGACAGTACGATTAATTTGATTGCCATATCGTAAGTCTGCTTTATTTCTATCGCCAAGTCAAAGCCCGTCATACTTGGCATTGAAATGTCAATAACGGCGACGTCCGGCTTCAGTGTACCGATACGTTTAAGCACCTCGTGAGGTTCACTAAATGTCCCTACGACCAGCATATCTTGCTCTCGCTCTAGTCTATTCTTCAAGCCCTCCATGACAAGCGGATGATCATCTAATAGCAGCACCTTGATCGGTCGATCCATATTTTACTTCACCTCACTGTTTCGGTAGTCTAATGCGGACAATCGTTCCACGTCCAGCTTCCGAGTCAATTTTGATGTCGCCTCCAAATTGGGCTACTTGACTGCTGATCGTGACAAGTCCGAATCCTTGAGAATCGGTCCGAATTCCGCTCACATTCGCTGGATCGAATCCAATGCCGTCATCGCTAATCAGCCCGTAGTACACATCATGATTTTCCCATAACCGAATCTCCAGCTTCTGTCCCCTTGCATGCTTGACCGCATTATTGGCAAGCTCTCGTACAATGCGGAATAGCGTCATTTTGTATAACGAAGGCAATGTCTTTGGCAGTTCATTTTCCAGCTTGATGGATGGGCCACCGTTCTCCTTAACTGTACGCGCGAGCCAGAGCAGCGCTGCATCTAACCCTGCCTGATCGATGATGTGCGGGTATAAATCATCACACAGCATTCGGATGTCGCGTTGCGTATCGTACAAACATTTTAACCAGACGGTGGTCAACCGCTTGTCACTTTGTTCGGTATCGTGTAATTCTTCCAAATCGCGTGCAAGAAAGATTAGATTCTGCAAAACATGATCATGCAAGTAATATGACATGCGAACTCGCTCAGCCTCTTGTGCCTCTAGCAATCTGTATTCCAAGGTTTCTTTTGGCAACCCATTCCTCGCTCCTCTTAGTTCGTCGAGTAAGGTAGCGCCCATCAGCAAACAAACGGTTTCCAGCCTTACTTTGTCGATTAAGCCCAACTCTTCCGGTGTAAAGACCGTATTATTTTTTTTTGAACCAAGTCCCAAATAGCCAATGACCGTTCCGTCAGGCTGCACAAGATCCATCACTTGTGTAAAAACATACGGTGCAAGTTGTCGGAAATTGGTTAATTCCTGCATCTCGACAAATGGCCCTGTTCCATACATAATAGCTTCATTTCCCCGATTCCAGACGAAGCAAAGCCCCTCAATGTCTGTCACGTTATGGACAAGCTCTGCTGGCATACGCAATAGATCGCGGCTATTGCGATATTCGGCGAGCCTAATCGACATCTCCAGCCGCTGCCGATCCAGACGATTTTCCCGTTTCTCCCGCTGCCGTTTGAAGCTGTCAAGGCCGAGTCGATGCAACAGTGTAAGGAGAACGAACGCGCCGCACAATGTAAGTGTTGCTAGAGAAGCACTAGAACGGATTAGCGCAGCAATTAGGATTATCACAAGCCCTCCATACAAACCATGAATAGCTAAACTAGGAAGATAGAAGCGGATGTCAAGCAGCTTCTGTCTGGCCCACAACGATAGTATGGAAGCAGGTAATACAATGAGACCTCCCAATGTCATTTCAGGCAACGCTATGTATTCCCCCCATAGCAGGTCAGGTAGCGCATATAGAAACAGGTATGGTAACAAACCAAATGTCAGCGCGGTAACAAATGTCAGCAGCCGGTTTTTTTCGGCGCTATCCATCGCGCGCCAATATACGACAGCAATGACAACTATGGCAAGTAATGTGCCAAGCAGAGTCGTATGAAGAGCGCTCCGGGTCCACCCCGGGATGGATCCCAGCGAGAAGACAAATAAGACGTATATGGCGAACAAGGCAGCCAGTACCCTGTAGACAGCCATCGCTGAATCAATCCACCCTGGGACCGTGCGGAACATGAATGCAACGAAGAAAGCAAACAACTGGTAAGGCAACCAACTAGCAACGATAGGCAATATCAATCCAGTAAGCGCCGTCTCTGTCGAATAGACCGATAGTAGCGTCGTCGCCATGAATACGTTCAGCGCATAAAAGCGGCGAACCATATAGGACTCGGGCTTGTTCCGATAAGCGGCCAGTCCAATAATGAGCAAAGCTAGCTCCGCGCAGGCTGCAAACAAACTCTTATACACATCCATCATCCCGGGTTCGCTGCGCAATTCAAAGCGAACCCAGCCCTCCCGCTCGAACTGAAGTACCCCCAATCGTTTCAGATAAGCACGATCACCGAGCTTCATTACTTCTGGCTGTTGGCCGTCAACCGACAGGAGTTTGTCGCCGATGTTGACGTCCCATCCTCTCGCCTTGCCCGCCGGATCAATGGATGCGACGACCCAGATGCCCCTATCTTCATAGAACATTAAACCAGTATATGGATTCTTTAATGTAATAGTGTGAATATAAACCGCAACAAGCAGGAATAACAAAGCTGAACTGTATACCGCCAAATTGTATTTCCGTGCAATTTCCGGCAAATTGCATCACCTCTCCTCGAGTGTGTTACTCTAAAAAATCAATATGTTCAGCATCAAAGCTAAGGTGAATGATACGCTAGGGTTTATCGCACGCCGACCAAATACATATTAATCATCCCCCACAAAAAATTCACGAACAGATGTAATAGGATAGCGCCATAAATATTTTTGCGCAACTTAACTAAGATTTCTTCCGGGATAATTACGGCTAACGGAACGTACGCCCAATTGATTGGTGCTTGCCACATGTGATAAAACTGAAAAATGATCGCAATCCATAGCCAGTCATGTTTGAGGCGCCCAACTTTACGTAGCAAATAGCCTCGAAAATAAATTTCCTCTCCGATAAAGTTGCCTATTAGTCCCATTAGCAATAATAGCAATGGAAAGTTCGGGTCGTAATATCCTTGATAAAAAACATGCCATTCACCCATATGGAAAGCTGGGAAACCATTCAGCCATTCAAACAATGGTGGATAGACATATTTTACATACGGCAACGATAAAAGCGTGAACAGAATCGTCAAAATCGGAAATACAAGCAGCAGCCCTTTCAGATCAAGTTTGGCGAAGCCTAAGTATACGAGCGATTCCTTGAATGAAAGTCCGTCCTTGTAACGCAGCATCAGGAAAGGAACGAGCATATGCCAGCCGGCGCTCAATAGGATGAGCACATATAACTGCACATAATGAGCCGATAAACCGGTCCATGCCATCATCGACTCGCGAAGCGGATAGATGAACACATATGCAATCAGACCAGGCAACAGGCCAAGAAACAAGTAGAAAGCGATTTCTTTCTTTTTCTTGGCTTCAAACTTACGGACGAACTGGACGTAAGTCGGATCGGACAAGTTGAAAAAATCGACGAATTTACGGTAAACCACGGACATAACAAAACCCCTCCATTTAATCTCAAAATGAGCGTTAATTTCTTAGTACGCTCCTTGATCATAGCGGACTTCACTGTCAATAGAATCCGTATTTTCCGTCAATTTCAGGTTTACACACGCATCATTTTTGCGTGTTCACGCAAAGAACCCGTATTACACGATTGTTATTCTTTTTCTTAAACAACTTGTTCAATATTACGACCACTGTGAAATGAAATTTAGAATTTATGCATCTTAGAAGAAGCACAAAGATAACTTCCTCCACATATTAGTCAATCTCTATTAATTATATTGAATATATTTACAAAAAACCAAATATATCAATATGATTCTAAATTATCCTCACCACATAACTTGGAGTTGATTTCCGTTCCGACTGGTCGCTTTGTTGCTGACGCTTCGCTTTCGCACAGTTAAAACATTTGTTGCTGTCGCTTCGCTTTCGCACAGTTAAAACATTTGTTGCTGTCGCTTCGCTTTCGCACAGTTAAAACATTTGTTGCTGTCGCTTCGCTTTCGCACAGTTAAAACATTTGTTGCTGGCGCGCAGAGTAAAGTTTCCTGGGGGGCGTCCCATGAGCCCTAAAATCATCTATAAAAGTAACATTAAATGAGGGATTTAAAACTAGTTGCCATATAAAACTTATATTTGTTAAAACAATAGAATAATATAGACAATTCCAAAAAATAAACATAATGGACTATAAAACCAAGTATCGTATTTAGCAAACTGAGAATGTTTTATTTTTTTAAAAAACCCAACATACTTAAAATCACCAATTGCTCTAATAATGAAAACGAAAGCACAAATAATACTTCCGATTTTAGATAAACCATTTGCTTGGAACCCCTTCATATAACCTCCTTGAACAACAATAATGACACTAGCCAGTAGAATAAGTATAGCCACGAATAATGTTCCCCATTTTTCAGGAGTAAAAGCAGGTCTTTGCTCTCCTTCTTTTACAGGGATAGCAGCGGCAGAACCCCAACGACCTCCAAAAGCCCAATAAATATGCAACAAACCGATAAACCATAGAAGCCCTACAGCTACTAATATTAAAAGTATTTTCATTTTCCGCCCCCAATGTTTTAATTCAAACAAAACATACACAAACGTATGTTTACAGTAAAAATTTTGTCCCTTCAAGTTTTATAACCTTATTAGGGACATTTATTATCGAATAATCAATTATGCCTCGGCATGATGTTTTTGTGCGAAAGCGTAGGTGCCAACGTAGCGGTAGCAACAGATAAATGCCATAGGATATGTCGTTCTTAGACTGAGTTCTCTTTTTCAGCGGATATTTGGTCAACCGCTGAAAGAAGTTAAAAGCTCAACCATTTTGTCAATATCAAAATTAGGATTTTCTTCAAACCTTGTCATCCATCCTACATACGTTAAATAGGCTAGTCTCGCTCTATCAATCGATTCAGCATTGTCTATGCCCTTTTTTTGATACAATTTCGCAACACACGAAATTCTTTGTTCTTCAATATTCACTAAGCATTCTGCAACAACAGGATCATATTTTGCCCAAGTATAAATACCAATCTCTATTTTTTTATCTCGATTAAAACTAATTTGTAATAGCTGTTCTAATGAGCTATCCGGTTGCTCCATACTTTGAACAATGAGCTTTGTTGCATGTACTTCCCAATAGTCGAGCATAGAATCTAACAGCTCTTGATGGTCACGAAAATAGTGATAAAAACTCCCTTTACTTATTTTTAGTAATCGAGCAAGTGCTTCAATGCGAACTTTATGTATTCCTTCATCGGCTAATTGTTGTAACCCTGCTTTTATCCAATCTTCCCTCGTTAATTGCATGTTATCTCCCCAGTAAGATACGGTTGCGTATGTTTTTTAGTTAGATTACCACTACTTTCATTTTTTTGTCAATTATTCATTCTGTTTATGTACTTTAATGTTATGGTTGATCGTAATATTTATGTTCATTACCCTTGGTAAAATACAAGCGCATATTAATATAAAAGCTAAAAGTTTTTTCATCTTTCTCTCCTTTTTCATTTTATTGATCATATTTATTCTTTTGTAAATAGCTGAGGCTAAATTTTCATTTATTCCTGGCCTCAACGATACCTTATCAATCATGCCTCGGCAAAATGCATCCGAACCGGCTTTGTGCTTGCAAAGAACTCCTTTCCGATTCTCCGTGATATCCGCGCTGGAGGCTTTGGGCCAACAGATGTTTTTTGTGCGAAAGCGTAGTGCTAACGCAGCGGCAGCAACACGAGGTTGGTCACTCAGTAGATGCCACTTATCCTGAGTTCCTTTATTTCAGCGAGTGTTTGGGCACCCGCTGAAATAAGTTAAAATGTATTATCAAATAGATTTTCTGCTATACCAAGCAAAATATCTTGCTCTGTAAATTCCATTAATTCTACTCTTGTAATGTCTTTCTGTTGAATAAGACGGTTTGATTGAATAGTCACGAGCTTTTCAAATAAGTTTCGTATGTAACGACCGTTCGAAAAGTTTGGAATGGATTCGACCGGAATCTGATGCAATTGCTCCCTCATATGGTATGCAAATACGTCCCCATACTGGTAATCATTATTTTTACATAGCATGGCAAAAATATCATAAAGCTCATCTGTGCTAAAATTATCAAACTGCACAAAATGATTGAAGCGCGATTTGAACCCTGGATTCGCAAGCAAAAATTCCTCCATGAGCTCTGTATAACCAGCAACAATCACAACTAAATCATCGCGTAAATCCTCCATTGCCTTTAATAGGCTATCAATTGCTTCTTTACCAAATGCGTCCTGTTTATCATGAATTAGTGAATAAGCTTCATCTATAAATAGCACGCCACCCTTTGCTTTATTCACAACGTCCTGGACCTTCAAAGCCGTCTGACCAACATACCCTGCTACTAAGCCGGCACGATCCGTTTCCACAAAATGACCGCTAGAGAGTACACCAAGATGCTTATATATTTGGCCTATAATGCGCGCCACTGTTGTTTTTCCTGTACCTGGATTTCCAGAGAACACTAGATGATATGTGATTGGGAAGCTTGTTAAACCATGGTCGACACGCAAGCTTTGAATTTTTATGAAATTGATTAAATTATGTAACTCTTTCTTAGCATTAGGAAGTCCTACAAGTCCATCAAGCTGCTTCTGTAATTTTTCAATCTCTCGTTCTATTTCTGGCGTTATTCGTAAACGTTCATCGTTAATGAATTCACCACTATAAATAATTTTTCCTTCTTTATTAAAATAATCTCCTCGGCCGTGCTTTGCTCCATTTACAAGTTCCCCAATATACGAAGCTTGTCCATTAGCATAATAAAGAGTACCCTGTCCTGTCATCGCATCCTCTTTAAATTGCCCCTCCGATTCAAGTACACCTTGTCTGGAATAGTTCTTACCTTTTCCATGCTTCATATCCTCAAAGAAATAGCCCTCGTACAGAAGGGATGTTACACCCTTTGCAAGCTCCTCAGCACTTGACGATTCTGTTGCATAATACAGCTTTCCTGCCCCTTGCATATGATTCCATATGAAATCACCCTCATATTGTAAAAAACCACTTGGATAGTATTGCTTTCCCTTGCCCTTCTTCATACCATGAACAAAATCACCCTCATATTGTGGTTGATTTAAATGCGGATACTGTTCACGAAGCTCTTTAAATGGGGCAATTACATCTTCCTCATAATATAAAACCCCATAACCTTCCATTAAATCATTACGAAATTGCCCCTCGTAATATACGTGACCGCTCTTATATAAAATACCATTACCTTGTTTTTTATTTTGAATAAATTCTCCTTGGTATATAATTTGGCCTTTTAAATACATGATGCCGTTACCTTGCTTCATATGATTGATGAATTCTCCCTCGAATAAAAGCTCACCTTCTTGGTCAAATAGCGTACCCCTTTCCATCATAAATGTCATGACCAAAGTCATTTTTCTTCACACCGCCACGATACATTAATGTACCATCTGGATACAATATCTCTTTTTCTTCATGATTATGCGTCATTTGGTTGCCATCCTTTATCCATTCAGTATATGCTCAATTATAGCGTGCGAAAGAATATATATGTACAAATTTTCAGAAATTAAGGAGTTTAACATGAAAAAACGATACAAAATAGTAATCGGCATCCTATTACCTCTTCTCACCTTATATGCTTCAACCATATTTTTAACTCGCGATTCAACATTCGAAAAGGAGGTAATTGAACGATTTGATATTGAACAAATTAATGAAATTGAATTGATCCGTTCCTCTGATAACAAAACAATCACTTTTACAGATGTAGCTACAATCAATCAAATAATGCAGCAATTTGAAGATCAGTCGCTTCGAAAAGTCTATTTTTCCAATTCAGATTACGACGAGGCTTATTGGCTTACATTGCGTAATAAAGATCACCTAGAAATAGGCATACGATTAGATAACTCAAAGCATTTATTCGTTTATTTGTATGAAGAAAACTATATGAAAGATTACAAGCTTTTAGATCATTTTAATATGACCTTTTTTGAGGATCTTTTTTAAATATATTCATTCTTAAACGGTAAAAATCCGCTTCGATTAGATTCTACGCGGATTTTTATCGTTTTTTTGTGGATTGCTTTTGTTTATTATATATAGCGATAATTTTCCTGCATCAATTGAATCGTTTCAATGATCTCTTCTCTAAGCTCAATTGGCTCTAGCACTTCAATGTTTGCCCCTTGACTCAGCAGCCACATTTTAATGCCAAGGCCAAAAACTTCTGCTTCAAATAAATATTGCTTATCTTTTTTGGATACTATGTTTGCTGTTGGTAGGCGATCTAATACCGCTTGCGGGGATGTTCCTTTAAAGATAAATTTCATACGCAACAGCTCGCCAGCATGCATAAACTGAATACGCTTACGGAACTCTCCTTCTTGAAAACGTTCGGTATAGGGTATTTGAAATTTTTGTTCGAGTTCTTGCAAATGTTGTATACGGTCCACTCTATAGACAATAGGCAAATCCTTTTCGACCTTATTATCGTAAGCAATTAAATAAAAGTAGTATTCTGAAAAAATAACGGCGAGTGGTTTTAAAATCTTTTCTGTCGGAATCGCTTCTCCTTCACGTAAATAATCAATTTTAATGATTTTCTTTTTGTGAATCGCCTCTGACAGAGCCCAAATTAAACGCAATAGCGACTTTTTATGATGTAAATCTACATACAAATGCTTTTCATTTAAAATAATATTGCGAATAAACTCCTGCTTATCGGCTGCTACAATCGAAATAAGCTTATCTATAATATCGCTCATTTCTGATTTTGGCAGCGCTCTTGATTCGATCAGAATTTTTACAATCGCTAAAACTTGCTCCTTCGATAAAATACTTTCCCCTGTATTTGTCAACCTGTACACATTTTCGGTCCGAACATATTCTAAATGGCTATCCAATTTAGCTTTTTCCAAATACGCTCGAATTTCATTCAAATCCCGTTGTATTGTTTTTTCGCCAACATTATGTGTAAATGCTTCTTGTTTTTTGTTAATTCCTTGACCAACTATCAGTCTGTCAAACATCGAAATGACACGATAGCCTTTGTTTTTTTGTGAATCCACCGTATATCCCACTCTTTCTTCATAGTTACAACTCTATTATACAAAATTAATTGGACACTATTAGTCCTTTTAACTATATTTTTTCTATAATATAGGTATAATTGGTGTATACTAATTAGAAACAATAACCATTATACAGACTAAACATACTATACTTTTGTTATAATTAACTTTATTTTTACCAATGAATTCCGAAGTGGCAAATAAAAAAAGAGCTTCAACCTTGTTGATTGAAGCCCTTATCCGTTATTCTTTTACTCTTACCGCTGTTCCGTATGCTAATACCTCTGATGTGCCATCCATCACAGATGATGTGGAAAATCTTACGCCAACAATAGCATTTGCCCCTAGTCGTCTTGCTTCTTCCTCCATAGCTTGCGTGGCAATTTCTCTGGAGCGAACGAGCATTTCTGCATACTCCTTCATCTCTCCTCCGACAATATTGCGAAGTCCAGCTATCATATCACGACCAACATTTCTTGATTGTACCGAATTACCTTTTACTAAACCTATCGTTTCTACAATTTCTTTTCCCGCCACAATATTTGTTGTTGATAATAGCATACAGGTCTCCTTCTATTTTTTATATTTTTGGACAGCTTGAACAGCTTCAGCGATGGAAGTCGTAATCACTCCCGTGCGCTTAATCAAACCAATAACAAATAAATTACGATAAACAAACTGATTTTCAATTCCGTCCCGCACAAGTGCCTCTATTTTCATCATATTGTCCCGACCTTGTTGACGAACATCTGTAAAGACACCTACGATTGGACGATCCAACATCGCAAATGCACCTATTTCTGCTGCTACACCTGAATCAATCTCAACACCATCTAAAACAGCTACTAATACATCGCTTTTTTGCAGCATTTTTAAATCTGCTTGTGCAATCGCCAAACTATCCGCATAGGCCGTTTTATCGTTTATCGCATCATTCTCCTGTGGTACATATAATTCAATACCAGGTACTGCCTCTCTAATTGCCGCAGCGAGCTGTTCGTTGACTAAACGATCTCCTAAAGAAAATAATCCATTTGCTAAGTATGCCTTCATGTTAAAACTCCTATTCCAATATTTTTTCAAACACTATTTTTATGTCGATCTTTTTTATCCACAAAAGTTGAGATAATACCAAATCCGTGTTTAAGATTTGTGATAAGCATCGCTTTCGCTCATTTCTACCATATGTACGAACTTTTTTATCAATTATGCCGAGGCATAATTGCGTCCGGAATCGGCTTTGTGCTTGCACAAAGAGCTCCTTCCCGATTCCGTGACATCCGCCGGAGGCTTTAACTTCTTTCAGCGGGTGTTTAGACATCCGGTGAAAAGTAGCTTAGATCCGCATTCATCTCACCACCTATAGAGGTAGGAGACTTCTGCTGAAAGAAGTTAAAACCAAGTGCCAGTAGATGTTCATGCTGTCGCTTCATTAATTGACTGGCAATTCCGTGACCATGGACACCACCTAACCAGCTATAAAAAACTCCATCCGGATGTATGTATCCTAGTTTAAATCCTATGATATTCTATTTTCTACTGCTAATAAACAAATGAGTCCTTCTTTACTTTCAAGTTTTCTAATAGTAAATTGCATCTTTGTCACCCTTATCTCAACTGTCATTAATTATAGCAGAAAAAGGTTGAACTTTAAGGTTGAACAATGCAGTACGCTTTAACCGGAGTTAAAGAAAATTCATAGCAATCTTCATAAAGTGCTATGGTTTATCCTTAGTTCCAGTCGTCGAACACGTTAACTGACCTGCTTTGGGTATTTGGTTTACTTACCGAAAACATATGCCCCGTTCCCGTAGATCAAGGATAATAATCATACATATATGGTATAGTTTGAGATAATAGGACAGTTATCTCAAACCATGTACCTTTTGATTTGCTGTTTAAATTCCTTTTTATCATAAATTTTACGTGGATAGTTTTCTTCTTTCAGTACCTCGTAAAGAACTGATTGACCTTCCTTGTAGAATACGGTAGCATCTACGCAATCATCATAAAATTGCCGTGATAATTGTTTTACTGATTCAATAGTTTCTTTCCCACGGATTCTCCATCCGAATCTAATCATATCGAGCTGGTCCAATGCGTCTCGATAGGTGTCAAAAACAATGCATGTTCCAGGCTCATTTTTATCGGAAAACACTAGTACATGACCGGTATGTACAGCCTGGTTAAGATAACGTTCGTAAATTTCCTCAATTGGTGCGCGAATACCAATCGCATCCATAATCGTTTTAAAGTTCGGATGAGGTATATATTCATCTTTCCATTCGTCGGGATAATGAACTAGTTCTGAAATCGATGTCATAATCCAAAATTCATAATGCAAATTTAATCCTCCTTTTACAATTAATAAAACAAAAAGAAATGGTGATTTATAATGAATGATAACGGTATAGCTTTTCCATGTTCCGCATGTAATAAAATACCTGATAAACTAAAATTAATCAAAAATGATTTCGAAGTCGTAGGATTTGAGGCGGGCATTGAGTGGTCCGATTTTCAAGCCAGTAATTTACCTTCTCTTGATGAAAAAATATGGGCACGATCAAGCAATCCTCCTCTTAAAGGAAGTAGAAGAATCGTAATGGTCTGTTATCCCTTTCAGATGACAGTAGGTGAAAGCTTTTGGATGTTATTTATGCCTGCCCTCTCCTACTTTAATGGATGGGAAGAGCATCCTAGTGAAATCAATTCCTCAGCATTTGTACATTGCAGCTTTGAGCAGATTTTGTCTAAAAATGATGAATGTGCGTGGATTGAAATCAGAATTCTGGATGTTGTTCTCTTAAAAGAAACTTGCGATATTTGGTTTGATTCAAACGGTTCTGGTCATTTGGATTCTTTTCTGATGTTTAGGGATATATATGTGTTACATTACAACGAATGGATATTGATAAGTGCAAGTACGGAAAGCGATTTAGGAACATGGGCTCTCATCAAAAAGAAAAATGAGCGTCACCATCTTATTGCGTTTGGAGAATGGGGATTTCATTATGACATCGTATACGGGGGAAATAAAATCATTTCTGAAGACGAGTTAAATAAGCTATTGCGTAGCTCTATTCCCTTGTAGTAAAAGTAAAAAGCTTGTCCTCTCTTGATAAATACCAGATTTCAAAAGAGAAATAAGCTCTTTACATAAAAATGAAATGCCCATTCTAATATCACTTTAAAGAATGGATCATTTCTTTTTCAACTCTACTAAATAGAAACTCTAAATTAGATTTCCATTCAATCCAGCAATCTGATTCACGCCATAATTCAACGATTTCCCTAATACCATCAACATCTGGAACTTCAGCTCTAATATCAGTTAAATATCTTAATATAAACTTTAATGATTCCTCATCCGCATTTATTGAGTGTATTTTTTCAAATTCGTCTTCTGCATCATATAATTTCTTTGTATCAAGATACATTACATAAAGCTCTGCAAGCGCCATCGCACTTATATCGAAAAGGAAATCAATTTCATCGAAGCTCTCTCCAAAAAAACCCTCTTGTTTCATCGCATGAATAATCTCCGACAGCTCTATATGATTTGATTCTACATTATTTTGTATATATTCCTCTAAAAAATCGACTACATCCAAGCCTTCATCACTTTCTAATGGTTTATATCCCCATGCTCCCATATTAAGCCCCTTTCATATTTTAAATAATAACAATCCCTACAAATTTCTTATCCATTGCGTCTTTAATAACTAGGAGAGAAGCTAGAAACATAAACAAAAATCTCCCACTCCGAATCCAAAGCACATCATTTGAATTTCAGTTCGTTCTAGTGGGAGACTATATTTTATCATCCGATTGTTTCCACAACGTTTCCTTGTTGATCTTTAATATATGTTTTTGCAATTTGGATGGAAAGCCCCGGTATAGAGGATACTTCAAACTCTTGTTCTTGCGGCATCAAACTTTGATTGAGTTCTTTAACTGTCTTGTCATTTAAAGAAATGGTAACATCCGTTTCCTCCACGTTATACCCACATTTTTCACCCGGTTCAAATACAACACGGATTTCTTGACTAACTAAAGTCAGGCTTTTCCCTTTTAAAATCCTTCCGCGTAATAGCTTACCGATTATTCCTGCTTGCTTTGCCCCCAGCGTTAACTTATTAGGTTGTTTGCTGAATAATCCCTTTTTACCCTGCTCCCAAGCTAGTTGGTCTACGAATAAAAAGCCGGTACTAGAGCCCCCTTTCTCCATTCCTTTTGCTACCGCTTCTGCAACGGATGGACTCTGTAAAAGAGAGGCCCGAGATAAATCAGTAACATAGCTCGGGATATACTCAAGACCTGCATTTAGCACGCCCATTGTATTCCACGTTTGCATCGCCTCAAGCTCATCACCTGTAATACCGACCATTTGAATAAACTCCACTTGTCCATTTGGTGTATCAATAGCAGGCAACTCGGGATCTATCGTAAAGGCAAGTGCCGTTAAAAGCGTGTCCGCGCCTTCGCAGATTGGTCCATTAGCATCCAAGTAATCACCTGATCTGAAAACATTGCCACTGTTAAACACATATCTTCCCATGTTTTGTAGCAAATTTAATGCCCACGCAGGTGGCTCCTCCTCATCTTCCTTTCGGGCAAGACGAAATGTTAACTCAAACCCATATCCGCTGTATTCAGCATTTTCTGATTCTTTTTCATATAACTCGGAAAATCCATAAGTGACAAAATGCCAGTGTGGAACTGGCGTCTCACTCTTATAGGCACTGATTCCTTCAAGCGGATCTTCGCCCCCTAATAAATAGGGAATAACAGTTCCATAATGTTTCGGCTCTTGCTCCCCATAAATTTTTAATAATTCCTCATCAATCTCATCCCAGCCAGATGCATTTAATTCTTCACTCATCCATAACGCCCCCTTATGTATTTTTCAACTTCCTTTTAGTGGATGTTTGGACACCCGCTGAAAAGTAACTTAAACTCTATTCATCTCCCAACTATTGAGATGGAAGACTTCTATAACTGACGTTTCACTTTCGTTACTAATATATTCGCTTCAGCTTCTACTTTAAAGTATATAATACACTCCAAAGAGAATAATACCCAACTTGAAGACCTTTAAATTTATAACAGAATAGTTTTATGTTCATTTATTGACGAAGAATGTCGAGTAAATTATCAGGACTTAAGAATCATATCCAATGACAATATGTATCGACCTTGGCCTAGAGTGGCCATCAAATGAAGCCTCGACGATATCTAAATATGCCGAGGCGTTATCAATAGGAAGGTAAAAAATAATTAAAATGATTCGAGGATTGTCCTTAACCGTATAACATTGCTGGTGAACGCACACTTTGTAAATAGTCTGCAAGCTTCCCTGCATATACTTTTTCTAAATAAGGTAATTGTGAGATGCAATGGGGTGTCATTAATGCTGGGTTTTGATAAACATTCAGCCCTCCAACCTTTAAAAGCATCGCCACAAATTGTGAACAAAAATAGGCGCGCTCTCTTCGAACCTCCCTTTGCATCATAACGCCAAAGAGCCCAATAAAATTATATTTATAACGATCGCGATTCCAATACATATAATGTACGATCTTCATCATCTCTAAGTATTGATCATGGGATATTTTACAACGATAAATGACACAATCAGCTGTTTCAAATAGCCCTCTGACTGCATCTTCTCGTAAAAATCCCCCACTTAAAGGATTGTTTAATTGTCGACGTCCAAAGCTATACATTTCAAAGAGCTCCTCATCAAAAGCAATGGACGCATGATTCATCTCTTTTCCAGTATACATACCTATAGCTTTTGATAATAATGTACCTGTTTTTGTTAATACTATGTAAATGGTGTGTGCCATGTCCTCACCTACTTCAATATTCTTTCCTACTACCAATACGTTTTAAATATTCAATCGGTTTCATTAATTTCCTTTTTTTATAAGTATATATTATGATACTATATTTTTTCTTAGTAAAAACTGAATATTTTCTTAATTTTTCGTAAATGCTTTTAGAGTTTTTTAAACCACCTTTATTTATATGTTTTGAATCGTATTCTTATGTATGTCACTGAGTACTTGGGTATATGTATGTAAGAGAGGATATGATGTTAAATGTGATTGTAGAAGGGTGTGATGAAAGTTTGAGAGCTAATTGTTTATTAGATAACTAAAGAAAGAGTAAAGCAGATAACTAGTAATGGTCTGCACCCCCATTGTTAGTCACAAGTGGGGTGCAATTCCCATGCTATCCATTTTTTCAATCTGCGTTTTCATGCTTGATTATACTTTAATTCTTCACTGTTTCCTGACAATTATTTTGATTTATACTTATTGCTTCTTTTAAAAATAGTTGCTCCTGTTCTGTAAAAGGATTTGGAAATTTGAATGTTTCTGTAAATGGTAGCTTTTTCTCAACTAAATCTAAATTCCCTTTCAAGGTTTCATTCATAAGTTGTAGAAGTGTTCTAACCGTTTCTTGAGCTTCTTTTGAAGAAGGTATAGCGTCTGTAATCGTTAAATGTTTAATTTCTGATAAAACTTTAGTCCATTTTCTATCTAAATCGAGTTCCTCAGATTTATTTATACTAAATAATTCATCAGTTATATCTTTTGAAAAGTGTTCTTTAAACCATGTTTCGGTGTTTTCAGCAAACATTAATTTTTGTAGCATAGCACAAAATATCTCGATATTGATAATTTCATCGTCTTTCACTGTTTCAATAAGGTGGTTTAAATCGGATAATATATTTATGATTTCAAGTTTTTTAACTTCAAACAACTGTTTTTGATCGTTTAAAGATTTTAAGATATTTTCACCTTTAATCTTCTTTTTTTGCAACATATCTTTAATTTCCTTTAGCGGCAAACCTAGAAACTGTAATGACTTAATGTTTTGTAAAGTAGATAGGTCCTCTGTCGAATATAGTCTATGTCCACCCTCTGTGTAATCACTTGGTTTCAGTAGATCTATACTGTCATAATAGCGTAGTGTTCTAATACTAACACCAGACTTTTGCACAAGCTCACCTATCGTAAATATACCTTTCCCCACAAATTATTCTCTCCTTAATGATTGACTTTAAAGTAACGTATAACGGGATAAGAAAACTTTTTTCCATTTAAAGTATAAATTGCAGCAACTAAAATTAGTATTGTTTCAAGAATAATAAGTGCAAAAGAAATCATTGAAACCGCGCTCCATTTTTTAGAAATAAAAGTTAATAACAAAAAAATCGGGAAGAAAGTAAAGTGAAGGTTCATCCCTTCTTTTGCATGGTCAGCAAAGTATTTATTCTTATTCCTCGATACTAAGTATACCAATATTGGTAAAATAAAGGTTAATAATAGTGAGAACAGATGCATTAAACTTGCCAATCCTCTATTTAATAAACTTTCTTTTTTCATTGTGCCGTTCCTCCAATAGCGTATTGATTGTTACCTTTTGAATTGAGTAACTAAATTCATCATAAAAGGTGACGCTACTAGAGATTCAAGGACAAATTCATTAAATAATTCATATGTAATAAATAGCTGTTGTTATTTTTAGTTTTCCGTATTGTATGATATAATTCATTTACTGACTAACCTAAGCAAGACAATATTAAGCTGTAGCGATGCCGTACGCTACAGCTTTTTTTGTAATGAATAAAGACTTACTAAAATCATTCTCCTCCTCAAGGATTATTACTGTCCAAATACTCCTCGGCTAGTTGAGGATTTTTGTATATAGCCATACCAGTTTTCAACTTTTTAAAGCCAACCTTTTCATAAAAAGGTTCATTTCCTGTTGTTGCAATTAACTGAATACAAGATACATCCCTAATTGCTGAATGCTCTCATCTATAAGAGTTCTAGCAATCCCTCTTCCTTGAAAATTTCTATGTACGACAACATCATAAATAGCAGCAGCAAATCAATTATGCCTCTAGAATCGGCTTTATGCTTGCACAAAGAACTCCTTGCCGATTCTATGACATCCGCCGGAGGCTTTAACTTCTTTCAGCTGATGTTTGGACATCTTCTGAAAAACAACTTCAAACCTCTTTCATCTACCACCTCTAGAAATGAGGGATTTTTGCTGAAAGAAGTTAAACCGTCTGAAAGAGCTCTCGCAAATCCGATAATTTGATGATCTTTTACTGCGAAAACTTTATGTGTACTTGCATTGAAAACTTTTCTTATCATGCTTCGTCATGTTTCATCCACCCTACCGATTGATAAACTTCTTTTAACATTGTTAGCTCGTTTTCCTCTACGTCATACCTAAGTAAAACCATTTTCAGTCCCCCTAATTTTTTAATTCTTTTAGTGTTGATTAACTATATTTAATCATCAAATTAAAGATGATTATTCGCCATTTATAAATCAAGCCTGTTGACGAACGTTTGTTCTAATATTAAAATGATAGAAAGGGGGGAATTTTATGCAAAAAACGAACACCATCGAATTAGTACATTTCTCTGAAGAGTATGTAGATAGTTTGAATGACTTTGACCTTCCGGACGAACAAAGTCAATTTACTGCCCTTCCAAAAGAGATTTCTATAGAAATGGTTGGTCAGTATCCGATTGTTATTTTGAGTGAGCATGTACCTGTAGGATTTTTTGTCCTGCACGCAACAGAAAGAGTAAAAGAGTACTCTAATAATCCAAAAGCTATGCTGCTTACTGCATTATCTATTGACCATAAACAACAAGGAAATGGGTATGCCAAAAAAGGGATGCTAGCACTGCCTGAATTTATTAAAAGAAAATTTAAAGATTGTAATGAAGTTGTTTTAGTCGTTAATCATAAAAATATTCCGGCTCAAAATTTGTATTTAAAAGTTGGCTTTGTCGATAATGGGGAAAGAAGAATGGGACGTATTGGCGAGCAAATTGTTATGAACTTAAACATTTAATAATTTAGAAACGAATTTTCAAAAATCACTCGTCATGACAATGAGTGATTTTTTCTGTTCTCCCCTTACTGTTGTGCATCAGGATAAATGGAATCTGAGCCTACATATGATTGTTATTGCGGATAGACTGTTTTGACAATCGACTATTTAAAGAAGAAAGTTCACTGAAATGTGTAAAGGATTACATATTCTTTTGGATGTTCTGATCGAATTATTCCACTTCATTTCAAACCTCTGACATAGTTTACATAATAATTTTATTGGTTTACCCCTTTATTTGGCAAGTTCTAATAGTAACTCTCTTGCTTTCACTCCGTAAGAAGTTTAAATGGAGCCGCTCGATTTAATCATCTCCTCTTCATTCTGTCTTATCTTTCTGAACCACTTTTAACTCGTCACTTGACAGTTCTCACGTCTTCCCATCATATCCTCATGTAATCGAGCACAGCAAACTTGTTGCGGAATTGAAAATGTTACTATATCCATACCTTTTGTTTTTTCATCACATATATTTCATTAATTAATTGTAAGTTTTGCGGATAAAAAATCATCTTTCTCTCACACTAATGGTGGAGGTGAAATAATCATGGGAAGTAATAAACATAAAAATAATAAAACTCAAGACAACAAAAAACAGCAGAATCAAAATCAAAATGCTAACAGAGAACGTAAAAATGAAAACAGAGAAGAGTTCGCTGAGGAAGTCGATTTCAGTAGTATTCAAAATGAAAATAAACGTTAATTAATTTAACCCCCAATATTCACCTTAGAAAAAGATGTGTATTGGGGCTTTTTATTATGTAAACATCGACCTTGATCCATCTCTTTCGATTTCTTAAAATACAAAAAACCCGGAAATAATTCCGGGCTAATTACCACTTACTTTTTTCCTCCATGACACATACTGTCTCGCTTTTCGCATTCGATCTTAAGAATAACCTAAGACAACCGTGCTTTAGCTTTCAGTTGATGGTTATTCAGAGTAAATGATCAATCGTACTCATCGGGTTAACCCTCCCAGTCATATTGGTTGAAGTGAAAATCTTTAATAGTATAGATTAATTATTATTTCTTATACGCTTTTTTGAAAAAAATCAATATGTTCCTTTGGTCCCCAATGTTATGCCTGTTACGAATGTTTTTTAAATTGTGAAACTATACAATCAATCATTGGATCTATTCGCAGCTTGTGCTGTGCTTTAGAATAAAGATTAATTTATTTATCAGCAAATGCAAAAACTCCATTTTGGGAAAAGAGATTGATCAAAATGGAGTTAATCTTTCTCACTAAGTATGAGATTTTATTCTGCTTGATAATTCCTTTCCATTGAATGGTGGTTTCACCTTTTTATGATATGAATTTATCTACTACCAAAGCCGCGGCACAATAAATATCTACTGGTATCCATAAGAGCCATCCTATCATCCAGTTTAATTTTATATATACATTAGGTGGTATTATTTTCAAGGATATTTTTGCATTTCCTACGAGTTCATTATTTTTTCGTACCCCTTCCGAAATATTCTCAACCTTAAGTTCTGCTTGAGTTAAATTAGGATTATGAAAATCAACCTCTAAAAATGCGTATTGAGGATTTGAAATCGACAATTTTACACTCCTTCGTTTCATCCTAATTCCTTTATAAATCAATTAAAAGCTTAAATTGCATGTGGCATTTGGTCTATTATATTCACAAGACAGTAACAACATGCACTATTAATTTACAAAGTTTTGCAATGAGTACAATCAATATGTCGATTATTGACGTAAAATTTTAAAGGTATTTTTTAGTACTCAATAAAAAAACACAAATATATAAATTTTTAATTATAGTTATGCTTTAAGTAGGTTAATTCTCTCCAACCACACAACAGCTTACAATGCCACGCTTTAACCCTTACCAATTTACCATACTTTCATTATTGCCTAACCAAATTAGTCCTAATTTGGTATATTCGTATCATTTACAAATACACGTCCTGGATTAAGGTCCTTATAAAAGCTTTAAGAACATTTTTGTATAAAAACTACATTGCTTTTAGCTAATGATTGCAGTGTTATCATAGTTCTTTCTTGTATAAAGTTTGTGTAATATAAATTCAATGTTATCGTTTTCTATCATGTCCATTAAAATAGAAAAAACTACAAACGTTGGTATATCAACGTTTGTAGGCCTTTAAAAATTTCTTAACTTAACTTAACTAAAAAACACCTAATGATACCGATAATCGGGATTTTCTATCTTTTTAGTATCACGCTATTCTAATTCATCTAACACTAAATAGCTTTTCTTCTGTACTTTAAGACCATTTTCATCAAAGTCCTAATTTGCAAATTAATTGATATACAGGTTTCATTTTCATATTAACTAATAATGATTAATTAATCTCTTTTTCATTAAACTCCCTCAACAAATATCTCCGTGAGCAAAGCACATCCCATACCATCCAGATTGTTGCCGTCTTTCCAATAAATCATCACATTTTTAGGAGGGTTAGAAAGGTCTAACTTTCTAATTACTTTTTTATTGTTTTCATCTGGATAATAAAATAAATTTTTATATTCTTTATGTGCGCTATTCACACCGTAGTGCTTTCTATTTCGATCGTTTACAATGTACGAACGGTCAAAGTTTGCATTTTTTAATGTTTTTCCTGATGCCACTTTCACTATATCACTTACCCATTTTTTTAAATCCTCATGATTTATGTCTTTTTCAAACTGTGAGCTTTCATAAAAGTCTTTTATGTATTGAATGACTGGTTTTCCATAGTCGGATTTCTCGAATAAAAGATTTTTTTCCTCTTTATATGATTTAAAGCCTGAGTAAATGAAAGAGATAAATGACTTAATTGTATGCTTCGTGTAATCAAAAATCGGTTCAATCTTTCCTATGGCTTCTTCTTTAAGAATTTTACTGAGCAAATCAACTATAGTATTCTCCAAGTCATCTAATTCTTCTCCACCCCAAGTCAGATGATAACAAGGTACTGATAACCTTTCTACTTCTATAGTAGATAATAATTCATTAAATTCATTTAAAGCTCTCTTACTTCCAGTATGTGTTAAGAATATAAAGGAAACTAAAGGTTGTTCTTTCTCTAATGATGAAACTTTATAAAAATTAACTAATCCAATGATTTCCTCAAAAAGCTGATTATCTCCTTTTTGAATAGCTCCATCGTTAATTTTATTTTCCACACAAAACGAAAATTTTGGAAGACTATCAGAAAATGTTTGGTCAAAAAGTTCAATTACAATATCTATATCCCTTGTTTTTTTAGCAATTTCACTCTCTGAACATATGACCTTTACTTCAGCTTGAACTCTTACTTCATACTTCGAATTTCGAGATAAATCTCGAATCCGATTATTGTATATAAGCTCGTTATACTGCTCTTTATTTGCTAATACAATTGGTGTTAAAAAACTCTCAACAAACCTTGATCCTAAGCCATGATTTTCATTAGGGTCTAACAAATAAGCAAGAAACGAAGTTACATTAGGCTCATTGATAGAACCATCATTAGAAGATAATACTTTAAAAATATTCATCCTTAAACCCCTCTAATTATAAAATTATTTACTTCTTCAATTCGAAATTATATTTCTTGTTTATTTTAGTAGCAATTTTGTCTAAAAACTCACTTACTGTCATCTTCTCAACCTCACTTGTATACCATGCCAACTTAGCTCCTTTAGAAACACCATTATGATAAACCTCTAAAGGCATATAGCTCTTCGTTGCATACGTATAATCAAATCTAATGAGTAGTACACTTCCATCTTCACATTCTAATTTTACTTTATAATTTGGATTCTTGTATTCCGTTAGAAGCTTAACTCCTTTTATCTTTGCTAACATATCAAAGACCCCCAATATTTTCTAATATATTAATAGTTATGTATAAATTTAATGATATCAGCGTTCAAGGAAATATCAACCTACTCATTGCAAGGTCATCAAGTAATTTCGAAGAACGTTCCGCTTCAACGATGAATTCTGTCGAAACTTTTTTAATATTTCCCAACTCTCATAGAAAAACTACACAAGTCATAGCAGCTAATTTAATAACTTCTTGGAAATTAAGTGATTAATAAGGGTTGGACAAAATTGGTCAAAACCTTAAGAAGCGCGAGAAATCAATGTTTCTAAAATTGATTTCTCGCGCATTTCGATTATAAATATTCCTCATTTAACTAAAATTCTGATCCTGAGTAAATTTCAATCAATTTTAAGTGATTACCCCCTGCTACTTGCAACCAACAATCAGGTATAAATTCCCATTCTACACAACCATCTTGTGGTATGAAATCCGGTTTCTTCTTTAACAGTGTTTCATACCACAAATGCCTGTCTTCGATATTAGATATTCATACTTGAGTAGTCATTTCGAAAATCACTTTAACCTCTCAAGATTATAGTATGTATACTATGCCTCCGTAATTGACGGTCATACTTTTTAAAATTATCGACCTTTATTTCAAGGCCATCCAGTTATCCTTGTTTCAAAATCAAGTGAAATATTACCCTTTTTATAACAGAATACATCTTACACTCCCAATATTAAGCATAATTTGTTATATTTGTAGTATATAATTTGCTATAGGTATGTGGTTTGCCTAATAAATCAGCAAGAGGACTTATAAACAATAGTATCTTACTATACTACCTGTTTTTTATTTCCGAGGTCCGTGTGGCCGAAAAGCGAAAATACAATGATAGGGTGATTCCTTAAACATAAATTATAGGCCATTTGATTTGAGAAAAATTTTATTTTTCTCTTTAATTATTAATTTATAAAGGTGGAAAGATACATATGTGGAATTCCAATAGTTTTTGGACAGGCTATCTATTTGGGATGGCAGATAGTAGAAATAATAACGAAAATAATGGTTGTGCAACAGGCGGATGTGGTTGTTTATTTTTGTATATCATCCTTTCAATTATTGGATTTATTTTAATGTCTATAATTAGATATTTTCCAAAGGTAAATTATATTTTTTTGGATTTGTATGATCACGTATTAGTAAAAATAATACTGTTCCCTTCAACTTTTGATTTATTAATTGCTTGGGATGGACAGTATTGGATTCACATTGGAATTTTGATAATCGCCTATTTCATCGTAACGAAAATTTCAAAGATCTTAAATCACAAATCAAAAATGTTATTTGTTTATTTCGTTTTTCATCGATTTATATTAATTCTTCGTGTATTTGGTTTAATTGCATATGCAATTACACTATTATTAAACGGAGGGCAATCAGATTATTTAGATAAAGAGAAAACAGATATTAGTTTTATAGAAGTAGAATCTACTAATAATATGATTAGTCCAACAATTAATTATAAAAAAGTCAATTTAGGCAACGAATATGAAACGGACAATCTTGGGAATGGAAAATATCAAAAGTATTTATTTATTAATTTTGATGCACCACAAAATAATGAAGAAAATGCAGAACGTTCAATTACTTTGAGAATTGAACCGAAAGGTGGTATTTCTTATCGAGGTGTTGTTGACTCCAAATTATTTAAAACAATTCTTTCTTATGCTCCACCAGGAGAAGAACGCCTTTGGGCTAATGATAGTACCTTCAAATTTGAATTTATTATAGATGGTAGTATTGTAAAAACATTCTCATTATCACCATCTGATTCTGTTATACCTGTCGAAATTAATTTAAATAAAGCGGAGTCAATACAAGTTAAAGTAAGTGGAAATATACATGATCGTAATATTGTTACATTATTAAACCCTATATTTTTTGCAAATTTTTAATGTTTTTAACCATTTATATACTTAAACGGAGCTTACAGGTGAAGAGTTGCTTATTAACTTTGTTAATCAAAAAAACAGGACTGATTTCGTTTTACCTAAGACGAACTAATCAAGCAATTCCAAAAAGAGAAATTGCGCTGTGCAATTTCTCTTTTTGCTTGAACTGAAATTAATTATAACTAACCCTCGGTAACTTCATTATTATTTTTATTACCATTACCATTTCCGTTTCCATTTCCGTTTCCATTTCCGTTTCCATTTCCGTTTCCATTTCCGTTTCCATTGCCGTTCCCGTTGCCATTTCCGTTACCATTCCCATTCCCTGGCTTTACAACCAACACATCAAATGTTAGTGTGTTCTCACCATACGTTACCGTAATCGTTGTATTACCTTGACCTTTCCCTTTTACAGCCCCTTCTTTTACAGTAGCTATTTTATCATCTGCTACTTCGTAGGTTGCAAGATTTGTAACATCTTTTTCTGTTGTTTTACCATCAAAAGTAGTTACTTCAGTAATCTTAACTGGAACTTCTTTACCTATTCTAGTTTCAACCTGAGCTTGATCAATTTCTAGTGTTACTATTGGTGTTTCTACAACAGGTGCTTTAACTGTAATATTTAAAGTAACTTCATTATCACCGTATGAAATAGTAATTGTAGTTGTGCCCTCGCCTACTGCAGTTACTAATCCATTTACTATTTTTGCAACGTTTTCATCTCCAACAACATAAGTAGCTTTTGAAGTTACGTCTTCCTCTGTTGCAGCACCTTCTACAGGTGTTGTCGTTTCTGTTACCTTAATTTGTGCAGTTTCTCCAGCTGTTAGGTCTAGCTTAGTTGGATTTACAGAAAGTGCTACTACTGGTTCTACTACTTCTTTTTCATATATCTTCGCTTCACCAACATTCCCAGCAGCATCTTTAATTATTACTGATACAGCATTTGTTTCTGCTGTTACTGGGAATGTGAAGCTACCGTCTTGATTTAATTCAAAAGCAACTGGAGCTTGTACTTCGCCATTTACCGTCGAAACATAGGAAGCATTTAATTTATCATTTAAATTGTAATCTAAACCGTATAAATATAACTCTTCATTGTAGTCGATATACTTATCTGTTATTTGTCCTGTAGCGACACCATTAGCTACTGAACCAGTAATTTCTGGTTTAGTCGTTTTCACGATAATTGGTCCAACATAATCGGAAACTACTCCTGATGCTGCAAGACCGGTGAAGTCAATTGTGTACAGTCCATCTGGAATCTTTGTGGCAGGTGCTGTTCCCCATGGTTTGTACTGCCCACCAATATTCAGCGTATAAGAGCCTTTTCCTAGCGCAGTACCTGCATGTAGATAACCAATGTAGCCGTCTCCGTATTCTCCACCTTCAGGATTCATAATATCCCAAAGCTCGATATAGTTAGTTGTTACTTCTCCAGTTAATGTGAATGAAAGTACAGCTGAGTCTTTCACTCCATCTCCGTTAAAGGATAGGTCTGTTTCTGTAATCTTAAAATCTTTAATTTCAGTTGCTGCCGCGCTGCCAAAGTCAGCTGCGAATGGCAATGAAATTTCTGTATCTTCACCGTTGATGTAAATATACCCTAGGATTTCAGAGCCGTTTGGTGCCGTAGCTTGTGAAGCAGTTAATGTAATATTTAAAATTTGCTCACCAGCTAGATTAAATGTCGGCTGATCTACTGTAACAGTTGCATCACCAAATGTTTTTGTCACATCAATTGATACGTTATAATTGCCGCCGTTCCCTTTAATATCTTTTACTAAAACTTGTTTCGTTACAGAAATATCTCGGTCTTTAAGTGATTGCGGACCGAAAGTAACTGTACCTTTCAAGTTTTCTGTAACTGCACCAGTTCCATCTAAAATTGCGCTATCAAGTGCATAGGCAAGAATTTCCGGATGAGCTGCTGCATAAGGATCTACACGCCCTGCACCTTGAGAAAATACATCGTATTTTGTTTTATCTATAACCTTTGCTGTATTAGAAAGCGCCACTTTTACATCGAACGCGTTCCAATCAGGATTTGCTTGTTTAACTAATGCAGCAATACCTGCAATATGCGGTGTTGCCATAGAAGTTCCTGTTTTACGATCATATGCTTCCCCATAATCTGCATCAGGGAAATCTTTTTTATACATTGGAATCGTTGACATAATGTTTGTTCCAGGTGCACTTACATCCGGTTTAATATCAAAGTTTGGTGTAGATGGTCCACGTGAACTTGAATCGTTGACATCATCTCCCAGTGTCTTTGTGGAAGCAAATTTACTAAAGCTTACTTTTCCGGTTCCGCCTGCTAATGCAGCGCGAATTGCAGCGCCATCTGTTTGGGACATATCAAATGTTGGCAGGAACTCAAATGAATCACCAAGGTATGTGCCTGAAATGTTCGGGGCATTCGTTCCACCTGCAAAGTTATGAATAATTGTTGCGACTGCTCCTTTTGCCTTTGCATTCGCAATTTTATCAACGAATGCAATACTACCACGAGAAATCAATGCCACTTTACCTTTTACATCAATTCCTTCAAAGTCTTTTACTTCCCCGTTTCCAGGAACAGCAACTAGATCAAATTCTCCTTGAAGCTGTGTTGCTAAATTTTTTCCAAAAGTCGTTCCCATTACTGGAAGCTGTTTTGTTAAGTTGTAGTTGCCAACTGTAACATTCACTTCCCCGTTATACATTGTTTCAGGATTTGTTGTGTTACCAACAGCAATTCCTAAACGAGCAGTTGCAGGCGTGCCTATTGTTCCGCGATTCGGACCTTCGTTTCCTGTTGCAACTACTCCGATTGTTCCAGCCATCATAGCATTATTAATAGCAAATGAACCAGCATCCGTTTCAGAGTTAGCTCCCCCGCCAAGTGAAAGGTTAATAACGTCCATTTTTTCTTTTACAGCAGTTTCAATTGCTTTAACAATACCAGATGTAGCTCCACTTCCATATGCCCCAAGAACACGGTAAGCATAAAGGTCTACTTTTGGAGCAATGCCTTTAATACCGAATTCGTTAGCTCCGATTGCTGCAATTGTTCCAGCAACATGTGTACCGTGAGAAGTATAGAACGCGCTTCCCTTTTCATTAAATTCAGGTGTCCCAGTTGGACGCTCCGAAGGCAATGTTTCCGATGCATCGTCATCTGTCCGAGGTTTCGTGTAAGTTGCTGAGTTCGGAATGAAGTTTTTTCCACCTTTATAAACTCCAGCAAATTCAGGGTGATCTACATCAATACCAGTATCTAATACCGCTACTTTTATTCCTTGTCCTTCAAGTCCTTCTTTCCAAAGCTGTTCGATGCCAAGGAATGAATTACTTGTATTCATTTGAGCTTCTAATTGATCTTCCTTAATAAGTTCCGATGATTTCATCGTATTATCTTCTGATGCGGAAACAATTGCATCAGGTTCGATTAATGTAATTCCTTCTACTGTAAGCAGTTTCGGGAGATCATTTGCTTTCACAGTTGCCGCAAAACCGTTTAAAACAGTATCAAATGTGTATCCTTCAGTCATCTGAACATTTTTAGCAGCTAACTCTTCTTTAACTTCTGCTTGTTGTTCTTTTACATTTGAGCGAACTTCATTTGCTTGGGCTTTAGAGAATTCTTCGCCTTTGACTTCGCTCATTCCTTGCTCAAGTGCCACAGGCTTTTCAGATAAATGAATGATGACTGCAACTTTTTGATTGCCTGATACATTTTGTAAGCTTTCGTGAAGAGTTGGACCATCTTTAGACAAGCTTAGTTGTTCAGCAATAGCCCCTTTTAGTTGAATTATGCTTTCACTTTGACCATCCTGCTTGAATGGTTTCAATTCTTCAGCACTAGCACTCGACAATGGAACCAATAGATAAAGCACCATAACGAAAGCTAGAATACTACTTAAGAACTTCGTAAACTTAAACTTTTTCAAATCTCATTTCCCCCTTTGTTTTTAATTGTCACACTTTTCAGTCTAGTGTGACATTTCCAATTTATCACAAATAAACTAATACGAATATCTAAATATTCTAACATTTTAAAATATTGATAATTTGTATCATTTTATCAAATATAAATTAAATCTATATTCCTAGTAATTTAACAAAAAAGGAGAACTCGAATGAGAAATGACCTACAATAATTCATAGATTTTTCAATTAATCTTATCAAGCCAGCAGTTCGAGGTACAGCCAGTGGTGTAGTTGCTTATAGAAAATTAGGAGAGCGGTAAGAGGAGTGATTGGAGGGGAATAAGTATATGAAAGTAATGACAATACTGTTGTTTAATTTTGAAGCTAAAAAACGCATAACACCGTCCACATTTGCGGACGGTGTAAAAATAAAGTCGTTTAATTTTTGGTACAAGTGCCGAATAAGTACTCGTAGATGTGACAATAAAGTCGTATAAACCAACAAATGCGCCCTTTATTTAATAAGAATTTTCTTCAAATATTTCAGTGAAGGCTTTTTATAAAACGCCACTTACTTATTTGTTTCCGAGTTGTTCCGCCAAACCAATTAGAAGTCCTTCGATTCCACGAATGTAGCAGAGCCGATACGAGTCCTCGTACTGAACCACTTCGCCAACGAGTTGAGCACCATACTTTGTGAGTCTGGATACCATTTCGTCAATGTCTTCAACGGCGAACATGACGCGTAGATAACCGAGGGCGTTTACAGGAGCAGTCCGGTGATCTGATATAGTAGGTGGGCTGAGAAATCGCGAAAGTTCAAGTCGACTGTGGCCATCTGGAGTAACCATCATAGCAATCTCTACACACTGAGAACCCAATCCGGTTACGCGACCAGCCCATTCACCTTCGACAGTAACTCGCCCTTCAAGGTTCAAGCCAATCTCTTCGAAAAAAGAGATTGCATCATCAAGGGATTCTACAACGATGCCGACATTGTCCATTCTTAGTAATTTGTTTTCTGCCATAGTCTTATCTCCTTATGTGTAAAAATTTATTTATCTGATCTTCTATTAAAAAGTTACAAATTCCTTCCAAACAAACTATCATAGTTAATTTTTTTCGAAATGGAGTGTTTTTGCGTTTGCTGATAAATAAGGGTTGAAGGAAAAAATCTTTATTCTAAAGCTACACGTATATGATTAGCCAACAACTTTTCCACCTGTGATTTAAGAGCTTGATTAGCATAACGGAGTACTACATCATTACCTGCAGTAGCAACTTGCACGTCACTAAAGTATTCATCTACTGGCTGCCAACCTACTACTCGTATACGTTGCTGTGCAAGTTCTCGTTTTAGGCTAAAATATTCTTGTCTTAGATCCTTTAGCAATGAATCCATCATTGGAAGAAATACCATTTTCATTTTAAACTGCTCTAATTTACAATAGTCAACCTGCAATGATTTAACTGCTAGCTCTAACAAAAGATACTTATGAAGTAACTGTCTTTCATCGGCTTTAATCATAATAATCAGCATCCAGTTGGGCTGATTGAATACTTTGGATTAGAATACTTTTCGTTTTAAGTAGTGTTTCAAGTATGAGTTCATTAGTATTCATCGATTTAATTATTCCAGTCCATTGTGTGATTTTGTAGTCCTTCCATACTTCTAATTTTATGTCCAATTGCTGATTAAAAGCTTGATCAATTGTTTTCTGTAGTTCTTCCAGCTCCCATTCAGTCAATTCTCTTGGCTGTTCCGCGCACTCTTGTTTGTACTCTCTAAGAAGCTCCAAATGCTCCGGCAACATCATCGATGCCCATTTAATATTACCTCTGTCTTGTATCATTAATAAATCACTCCTATGCCAAATGACCACCAACTAAGCGATCTCGATTAATAGCTGTACCAGCTTTTGTGAAAGAAACTGCTCTTAATATTGATGTTGCTCCAAACCGATTGCGTATGGCATCCATAGTAGGTCCTATAATTTGACGCTGTGGTTTGCGTTCGTCAAATAAATCTAATTGGATACTATGCTCTCTTTCGAGGTTCGTTATTCGGACAGATAATTGACGAGCTGGCTCCCCTGCAAAGTGTTCATCCAGTAATTCAAGACAAGTTTTATACATCACAAGAGTTTCACTTGTCGGCACTGCAATTGTTTTAGACCGATGGAACCCTTTGGTCATGGCGTTTCGACTATAAGAAAGACCAATACTAATTGTACGGCCCACATAACCTGCATCCCGCGTTCGCTTCATTACATCCTCACACATTTCAAGGAGCACTACAGAGATTTCTTTTCGTGTATGGTAATCCCTCATCAGCATTTGTCCCTTCCCAAAACTTAAAGCTCCGTTTGTTATTAACGGCTCCCCTAATTTGGATAGATCTATTCCCCATGCATGGTAATAGAGTTGATTGCCCATTACACCAAAGCGCTTTTCTAATTCTTTTAGATCTGTATTAGCCAAACCACCAACTGTTTGTATTCCCATAGCATTTAGATTTGCTTCCATTCGTTTTCCTATGCCCCACATTTCCGATAGAGGTCGTACAGGCCATAATTTCTTTGGGACATCCTCATAAGTCCATTTAACAAAGCCTGTTTTCTTTGCTTCAAGGTCTAAAGCTAATTTGGCTATTAACATATTTGGTCCCATACCTACTGCACTAGGTATATTAAATTGGTCAAGAATAGCCTTTTGTATTTCCTTAGCCGTTTCTTCTGGTGAACCCCAAAGCTTTTCCGTGCCGGTTAAATCAACAAAACTTTCGTCTACACTATACACATGTATAGCATCAACCGGGACGTAATTAGAAATTAATTTTGTAATAGTCATCGACATTTGAATAAAGAAACTCATTTTAGGCTCAAACAATCTAATGTCAGGATGTTTAGGTATTTCATAACGGCGACTACCAGTTTTGATACTAAATTTTTCTTTTATTAAGGGAGATGCAGCAAGCACTACGCTACCTGGCTGGTCAAAATTTGCTACTACTGCAACTGGATTTTTTAAAACATCTAGCCCATGTAACATCGCTACGATACTCGCGTAAAAGCATTTCATATCGATACACATAATAGGTCTATTGGGCATACTCTCATAATTCATACAACTTCACGTCCCCTACTAACAAAAGGAATAACGGCTAGAACGTTACTGATCAAAAAAGTACGTTTTGCATATCTTGTAAAACAAAATGCTTGAAATGAATCACCAACAACTTTAATGACTTTTACACGCCTTTTTGTTATGGATCCATCTTTTGCTACGTACATAATGTTCACTAATTGATTGCGTTGCATAGCTTTAATCAGTTGCTCTCTCATCGTAGTTTCCTCCTTACATCTCGCATTTTTTTAAATTGGCTAATCACTATATCTAGACTTTCAAATTCTACCGATGTACTTACTGGTAAAGGATCAACTTCCATAACTTGAATCGCATCCGGACTTTTAAACCTTTTATGTCCAATTTGAAGCGAAATATCTCCTACTACAGTTATTTATTATTGGTACAATGATTTTCCCTTTTACTTATCATACGCAAGAACACTTGTTTGTATACATATTAGAACAAACGCTTGCTTTTTAGCAATATTAAATTTTTGGAAATAAAAAATCACAATGTAACTTTTGATAAAAAGGTGAGTGGATTGAAAGTAAAAAGGTTATTCAATGGTTTGATTGCATTAGTTTTATTTATGATTACTGGATGCAATATTCAAGGGTGAACCTACAACAATATCAATTGATAATATTGATGCCGAAGAAGTTTTAACATTAAATACTAATGCTGATATTTTTCAGTATGATGGAATTATCTACAAAATGGCTACCTTCAGACGCGAAATCCCATTTTATTCACTGCACAAATCTTTCATATGTATAGGAAATATAGATAGGCTGAGAGAAAAAAGAAATAGTCAATCTTCCTGTTTGCCAAGGTTATTGTCCTAGCACCCTCCCTCTAAATATCTAAATTTTCAAACCACTAATCAATTGAGTTAAAATATAATTTAGGCGTAGGATACATATAAAGAAAGTCTGAAAAGTAGATGCTATTCCATCCCCTTCACAGACTTTCTTTTATCGATTGTAAAAATTCAATTTTTCATTGCCTGAAACAGTTTTTGCGCATAGCTATCCGTGAATGTAAAGCCATCTCTCCCTTTACAACACTCATCAACAATCTCGCCAGATTTCATCACATAAATGCGTTGACATAAATATGAAACAGCCTTTAAATCATGTGAGATAAATAAAATAGCCATGCTGTGCTCTTTATTCAATGAAATTAATAAATCAATAATCTCACGTTGAATCAAACGGTCTAAGCTTGAAACGATTTCATCACATATTAACAATTTGGGCTGAATTAGAATGGCTCTTAATAAATTTACCCTTTGCCTTTCACCACCACTTAGTTCATGTGGAAAGGAATCTAATATATTCGTTGATAGCTTGACCTTTTCGAGCATTGTTTGCCAATAACAATCTGACTTTTGTTGCTGTAATGGCTCCGTTAAAATTTCTCTGACCGTCCAAACTGGATTGAAAGCGGCAGTCGCGTTTTGAATGATGATTTGGCAGTTTTCATATAAAGATAGACGATTTTTCTTTGTAATATAGGTTCCAAGAAAGCGAATTCGGGCTTGCTCTGCCTGCTCAAGCTGCATGATGATTTTAGCCAACGTACTTTTTCCACTGCCACTTTCACCAACAAGCCCAACCATTTCTCCATGTCCAACGTTTATATTTATATGGTGTAGTACTTGCTGCCCTGTGTAGCTTTTACTAATATTTTCAACGTGAAGCAACAAAACCACTCCTTCTAAAAATGATTCGCGACAAGTCGCTTTGTATACGGATGTTTTGGCGCCTCAAAAATTTCCGACGCTTGTCCAGTTTCAACAACCTCGCCGCTTTTCATTACCACAATGGAATGGGCAGTCGAAACGGCCATTTCTAAATCATGCGTAATCAATAATATCGTCGTTCCAAGTCGGTTATTGAGGTTTTTCAATAGTTTAATAAACTCTTGTTGATGAAGCATATCTAGCGCCGATGTTGGTTCATCAGCTATTAGTAATGCAGGCTCATTGTAAAACGCACAAGCTAGCATACACCTTTGAAGCATGCCTCCTGAAAGTTCAAAGGGATAGCGTTGTAAAATATCTTCGCTTAAATCTAGGTCCTTAAAAATCAAGGACATCTTTGAGAGAAACAGCTCTTCCTTATGACCTAAGCGTTGTCCGCTAAACATATATAATTGCTTCCTCATTTTTGTTGTTGGTGAAAAGCTGTTTGCTGCGTCCTGAAAAATTGTGAAGAAATTCGTTTTCCCTACCGTCGACCTTTCCTTTGACGACATTGCTAGGACATTGCTGTCTTGCCAAAATATCTCTCCGTGAATATTCGCCTGAGCAGGTAATATACCTAGAATTGCGGATATTGTAGTACTTTTACCGCTGCCACTTTCACCAATAACAGCTGTAATTTTATGTTCTGGGACAGTGAAGGAAATATGTTGGATTAAATTCTTATTATTTATGCTAACAGAAACGTTTTTTAGTTTAAGCATGTGAACGCTCTCCTCCTTGCTTGAAAGCTCCACCAATCATTTGTACGCATAAAATCGTCACAAATATTAAAATGCCTGGGAAAAGCCCTATCCACCATGCACCAATCAGTAAATCATTTTGAGCAGAATTCAACATGGTTCCCCAAGAAGGTGTTGCGGGTGGTACGCCAATTCCTAAAAAGCTCAATGAAACTTCTGTAAAAATGGCCCCAGCAAAATTAAACAATATCACGATAAAAATTGCTGGGTAGATATTACGCAATAAATGCCCAACAAAAATCTTCCAAATGGGTGTGCGGAACATGATTGCCATCTGTACAAACTCTGATTCCTTCAGACGAATAAATTCAGAGCGCACAATACGTGCCGTAACAAACCACCCTGTTGCCCCCATTATGAGCGCCATACTCCAGACATTGCCTTGCAATATCGCTTGGAAGGCAAGAACGATAACTAACGAAGGAATCGTTAACAAAGCTTCAAGAATTCGCATCATGACTGCATCTACAGCACCGCCAAAATAACCGCTTATACCACCATATAGTATGCCAATTAAGCTGGAAATCACTACTGAAACAATCGCAATTAAAAGTGTTACCTGTCCACCAACAAGTAAACGTGAAAGTACATCTCTGCCTAGCTGATCTGTTCCAAGTATATGTGTCGGAGTAGGGGCTTCGTAAGTATGATTCATATTCATTGCATTTGGCTCATAGGGCGCAAGGAATGAAGAAAAAATAGTGACAGTGAAAATAATGCACAGTATCACAAGCCAAAAGATTGATATTTTCCGTTGTTTTCTCATTGCCAAGCACCTCTTTTTAGCTTAGGATTTAAAACAATCATGATGATATCGATTACAAATAGGCACAAGATAACGACCACCCCAATAATAAGAATGCCTCCCATTAAAACCGGAAAGTCTTTAACCATTACCGATTTCACTAGAAGCTGCCCTAAGCCTGACCAACCAAATAATGATTCTACAACAATGGAGCCACCAAAGAATGATGGAATCGTAACCCCTACGTAATTGAGATATGGAATAATGGAATTCCGTAAAATAGCACTACGTATTTCTCGATGTGCCACACCATTTGCACGAGCAACCTGTACATAATAACTTGAGTTTTCAACCTTCACACAATCCTGTAAAAAGCGTGCGAATATCCCTATATGTGAAACAACAAGTACAATCACAGGCAAGACGAGATGGCGCATTCTATCTATTAATCCTCCATCACCACGTATATCGTTCATTCCTGATGACGGGAGCCAGCCAAGCTGTACGGAAAATACAATGATTAATACAATGCCTATCCAAAATGGTGGCACAGCTGAGCTAGCCACACTAAAAATGGATAATCCACGATCTAATAGTGTACCCTCGTTTAAGCCTGCATAAAGTCCTAACCAAATAGAGGTAAGCGCTACAATAAACAAGGTGATACCCACTAGCTGTAGGGTGTTAGGTAATCGCTCTAGTAAAATCGTTAAAACCGGTCTTCCTTCTTTTGCGGAATATCCTAAATTGCCTTGAACGGCTTCATGAAGCCATGTTACGTATTGATAGATGATGGGTTTATCTAAGCCAAAAGCTTTTTCAATGCGCTCTTGCTCGGCTGCAGTTAATGTTTGTGCATTGCCTCCATAATAAGCCGTTGCTGGATTGCCAGGAGCGGCTTGTAGTATAAAAAAAGAGAGGAAGCTCACGATAATGAGGACAAGTGTCCCCATTATCAATCGCTTCCCAAGCCACTTAGCGATCATTCCATTTCCACTCCTCAACATTCCATAAGAAGCCCGCTCCGTGGTGACCCAAAATACGTTCTTTTACACCACTAATATTTTTATTAATGCCATAAACCGCGTCTACATAAGCAAAATAAGCAAACGGTGGATCCTCTGCTAGCACTTTTTGTAATGCCCTATAAACTTCCTTACGTTTGTTGGGATTAACCGTTGAACGCCCTTCCCCTAACAACGCATCGACCTTTGCGTTAGCATAGCTTCCGTAATTGTAGCCAGCACTTGTTAAGCTAGACTCACTTGAATGGAATAGGCTATAGGTATGGTGGTCTGCATCATAAGGACTTCCCCAGCCAACCATAAACGCTTCTGTATCTTCAATGACAATATTACTCCAATCTAAGGCGGCCACTTCCACATCTGCGCCAATCACTTTATAACCCTCGGCTACATAGTTTGCCATATTTACACGTACTGTATCTGTAGCAGGGGCAGTAATGGTAAAACCAAGTTTTTTGCCATCTTTATAGCGGAAGCCATCATCCTTTAGCTTCCAGCCGGATTGCTCAAGTAACTGCTTGGCTTTATCTAAATCGTATTCATAGCGCTCCATGCTGTCGTTGACATAAGCGTGTTTCTGTAGTGGCGAATATGCTTCTGTACCAAAGCCATGTAAGATGCCTTTTACAATTCCTCCACGATCTACCGCAAAGCTCATTGCTTTACGCACATTCACGTCCTGCCAAAGATTAAATTTCATATTAAATAAAATGCCACGATAATCCGCTGATTCAACCTCGTACATTTTTAAATGCTCTACTTTAGAAAGTTCATCCACTTGATTAGGGTCAAGTAACGCAATATCAACCTCCCCAGACTTTAACTGTAATGCACGAACATTGCTGTCTGGAATAAACTTAAAGATGACCTTTTCAATAGAAGCTTTTGTACCAAAAAATGTTGGAAATGCTTGCAGTGTTAAGCTCGTGCCACGATCCCATTTAGCAAACATATATGGACCAGCACCAATAGGCTCTTGGTTAAACGGAGTTGTTCGCATGTCCTGCCCCTCAAATGCATGCTTCGGCAAAATCGGTACTGTCAGCTTATCGAGCATTGGCGTAAAAGGTTCATCTAAAATGAGTTTCATAGTCGAGTTATTCACTTTTTCCATTGCTTTTACATGAATAAAATCAGACTTTAAAAACGAGGCATTTTGATCGTCTAAAATACTATCGATTGTAAAAATGACATCATCAACTGTTAAAACCTGCCCATCGTGGAATTTGACATCATTTTTTATAGTAATCGTATATATCAACAGGTCATCCGATATTTGAACATTTTCTGCAATGTCATTCACCGGATTATTGTGCTCATCAAAACGCATTAATCCACGAAATAATAAAGCATCTAAATTTGTTTCCTCTAAAATAGGGTTTAAGTTTGCAAATTCAGATTCTGAAGCATATATAAGTTCATTCGCATGTGATGTCGCCTCAGCAGATTGTTGCTGTTTTGCACCTTCGCTAGACAATTTGCTACACCCCATAAGACCTAGCATCAGTGTTGTTCCTAGCAAACTTACTAAAAACTTTTTCAATTCAATTCACTTTCTCCTTTAAACAAACAAGCGCTTTAAATTAGCGAGGCAACATGTACAAACATTCGATTGATTTCTTTATGTAGAATGCGTTGCTCTTTAGAAAGCCATCTACAATGAATCGCATGATCCGTAAGCCGCGTTACGCTTGCTTCTATTGAGCTCTCCTGTAGTATCATATCCTGTAAGTCTCTTATGTTAAGGTTTTTAACCTGTGGTGAAACAATCCATAATGATCCGATGTATAGCGCTTTTTCAAGCAAGCCCATGGATGATAAATCCATTTCTTGTGGCTTGAATAGTAATGTATCAAATGCTATTAATGCATCCTCCACATATAGCTGATATATTGAGCGAAATGCCTGATAATCAAAGATTTCTCCGCGCATTTCCCTACCTGGTGCAATAATTTCTCCCCAAATTAGTGTCGCGCTTTCCTTCATGCGAATCGTTGTATCCACCTGAAATTTCGCCCTCTCAAATGGAATGGTTACCTCAGGCATCCATTCTAAGCGAGCCTGCTCCTCCAATTCAACAGAAATTGACTGTGTGCATCGTTCTCCTGTATGGGACGGATATATCTTTAATGCTGATTGTTGTTTCAAGCGTACTTGACTATCAGCAGCAAGTTTAACGTTGATTTCATTTCGGTCACCTGCCACCATACCACCTGAGGATTCCATAATAAAAACAGTAGCTGTTGGATTATTTCCTTCATATAATTCTCGACTTGCCTTCAATGGGGGCTGCTGGTACACATGAACAAGTCTTGTGTATCCTCTTCTAAGCTCAAATGCCATCTCTAGCTTGCCAAAGTGATTTACTTTTCCCTGACTAGACATTGCCGTCAACTGCTTCTGCCCCTTCTAGTAACATATGATGCTGAATCCATGCGACAACCTGATTCACATTCGTTTGAGAGCGAACATCAGCAAAAATATATGGACGCCCACCTCTCATTTTTTTCACATCTTGATCCATCAGCTCTAAATCAACACCAACATGTGGAGCAAGCGATGTTTTATTTATTAACAACAAATCTGAACGTGTTAAAGCTGGGCCACCTTTTCGTGGAATATCCTGGCCTTCTGCTACGTCAATAACATAAATATAACCATGAACAAGCTCAGGACTAAATGTAGCCGATAAGTTATCCCCACCACTTTCAATGAAAATAATATCTAAATCGGGAAAGCGTCTATTCAAGTCATCAATGGCCACAAAGTTCATCGACGCATCTTCACGAATAGCTGTATGTGGGCATCCACCCGTTTCTACGCCAACGATACGCTCCTCATTTAAAACACCATTCGTAATCAGGTATTGGGCATCCTCTCGTGTATAAATATCATTAGTAATAACCGCCACATTGTATTGCTCATGCATAGCGCGTGTTAATTGGTCTACCAGCGCTGTTTTTCCTGAACCAACTGGCCCACCGACTCCGATTTTTATTGGTTTCATCAATCTTCACTCTCTTTCTACGAAATAAATAATCTTGAAAATAAAAATTCATGCTTCATAGATGCAAGCTCAATCCCTAATGCGTTATTGGCTAAATCATCAATGGTTAAATCTATCACCTTTTTGGCTGCTCGCTCTACATAAGCAAGTAGTTCGTGTAATGCTTGTACCCCTGTATTTTGTCCAAATGGAACAGAACGTACCGCATTTTGCACTAAGCCACTTATGGATGCATACATAAAAGTCAAGATAGCATGATAGACATCGATACCAAATGCCTCACAATAAATACCATAAAGAACTGCATAATGTCCCTTCACTTCTTCACGCTCTATTTTTTCCTTCCATTGCTCTATAAAAGGGTGCTCTACAAGAGGTGCTACTGTTCGAACAAATTGCTTTCCGACATTGACACTAGCATCTCTCGATTCCTTCGCAAGTTTCATAGCCCCGCAAAGCTCATCAAGCTTCTTTAAACGCGCTTCGTCTTTGCTTACTGCTGCATGAAACGACTCCTGAATGATAATGGCATCACCATATACTAAGTTTTGCATTAAGTACGCTTTGCAAAACTGAATTAACTGTTCCTTTGTGCGAATTAAATCCCTTTGAATATAGGTCTCCATTCCGTATGAATGCGTATAGGACCCAATCGGAAATGCGGAATCATGAATTTGTAATAAATGCAATATGGATAAATCAGTGAGAGTGTCCACGGTATTTGAACGGTTGTTTAAAACGTCGCTCTGTCGTTTCATAGTTTACTCCTATTTCATCTAATAATGGATTGATCGTATGATCTGCACGTACGATGATTTCATTATTTTCAATCAAGCAAGGTGTATGACGATTCCCTAATTCAAATGAAGATTTCCCCATTTGAACCATATCTTTTGGTGTAATAACAATCACAGGCTCTAATTTTGTGCGAATAGCAATACGACGGTTGTCATCTTCAAATAATAAATCTCCATATAGTAAAGGTTCTTCTCCATCAATACGTAAAGCAATGTCAGTTCCCTTATCCGTTTCTGTGCGAATAATACGTTTGCTTAACTCTTCCCATTCAAGCTCAATCCATTCTGTGGATTTGTGAGTATGTTCTTCCTCGTTGGCAATATTACCGATAATTTTTTCTATTAACATAGTATAGGCACCTCATATTTTAATGGAATTAAATGGCTGTTCCTCTATAAATCTCATATAGAAACTTCATTTTTCTTATAATTAAATCTTTTTATTACAATTAGAATAAGAAATACCGTTGGGACATTGGTAGTACATCTACTGGCTCACAAATTGCTAGCTCACCATCGATTTTCACTTCGTACGTTTCTGGATTAACATCAATTTTTGGGGTAGCGTTGTTAAGCTTCATATCAGCTTTACCAATATTCCGACAATTTTTTACCGTACCAATCATTCGATTTAACCCTAATACTTCTGGTAATCCTTCTTCTACAGCAATCTTTGGTAAAAATGTCATTCCGCAATTTTTTGGCCCTTGTCCATAGTAGCCAAACATACGTCGCCCTTTCATAGGCTGTGGTGTAGGGATCGATGCATTAGGATCACCTGTAATACCATAAACGGCAATACCTGCTTTAATGACCATCTCTGCCTTTACGCCAAAGAAGGCTGGGTCCCAGAGGACAATATCTGCTAACTTTCCTTCTTCCAGTGAACCTACCTCATGACTAATTCCATGAGCGATCGCTGGATTAATATTAAGCTTCGCCATATAGCGCTTCACGCGATAATTATCATGATCCTTGCCTTCATCCTGTGGCAGGGAGCCACGTTGTTTTTTCATTTTGTCTGCCGTTTGGAACGTTCTTATTGTCACTTCACCGACACGCCCCATTGCTTGGGAATCGGATGACATAATACTTAAAATCCCTAAATCCTGCATAATATCCTCTGCAGCAATTGTTTCTGGACGAATACGTGAATCAGCAAATGCCACATCCTCTGGGACATCGTGTTTAAGATGATGACACACCATTAGCATATCTAAATGCTCATCAATCGTATTGATTGTAAATGGTTTCGTGGGATTCGTAGATGCTGGCAAAATATTAGGTAAGGAAGCCATGACTAATTGGTCAGGAGCATGTCCCCCACCCGCACCTTCCGTATGGAAAATATGAATAACACGTCCATCAATAGCATTGATCGTATCTTCCACAAACCCAGCCTCATTCAACGTGTCGGAGTGAAGTGCCACTTGAATATCATACTCGTCTGCAACGGATAAGCTTTGATTTAGCGCTGTAGGTGTTGCGCCCCAGTCCTCATGAATTTTCATGCCGATTGCACCAGCTCGAACCTGCTCAATAATCGGTTCTGGATCAGATGCACTACCCTTTCCTAGTAATCCAACATTGATTGGGAATCCTTCAACTGCTTGAAGCATTCTATGTAAATGCCATTCACCGGGAGTTAAACTTGTCGCTTTTGAGCCAGCAGCTGGACCTGTACCACCCCCGATAAAGGTAGTCGTACCTGCTAGTAATGCTGTTTCTACCTGATCTGGGCTGATGAAGTGAATATGTGTGTCGATCGCCCCAGCCGTTGCAATTAAACCTTCCCCAGCATATACCTCTGTTCCAACACCGATGATCATATCCTGACCGACACCGTCCATACTGTTCGGATTTCCGGCTTTTCCAATACCAATAATTCGGCCATCTTTAATACCAATATCAGCCTTTACAATACCTGTATAATCAATAATGACTACATTGGTAATAACCGTGTCGAGCACACCCTCATTTCGTGTATTCTTACCATTTTGCCCCATAGAGACACGTAGCGATTTTCCGCCACCAAATACACCCTCATCCCCATAGCTTGTATGATCCTTCTCTATTTCAACCCATAGATCGGTATCCGCTAATCGAACTTTATCTCCAACTGTCGGTCCAAACATTTTTGCATACGCATCATGTGTCACCCTCATTTTTCCTCAGCTCCTTTAAAACCACCTTCAATTGCCTTGTCTAAAATTTCGTCCTTATGATGTGTAGAGCCTTCTGTTAGTTTGTTCAAACCAAACACATGACTTTTACCACCAAACTCGACAAGCTCAACTTCTTTCTCTTCTCCTGGCTCAAAGCGAACTGCTGTACCTGAAGGAATATTTAGATGCATTCCGAATGCCTCTTGCCGATTAAACTCTAAAAATCTATTCACTTCAATAAAATGAAAATGCGAACCAACTTGTATCGGACGATCACCAGTATTAGCAACGACTATCGTCTTAGTAGCTCGTCCTACATTCATTTCGATTTCGCCTTTAGCTGGGCGAATTTCTCCAGGAATCATAGACAAATCCTCCTTTACTGAATTGGGCGGTGTACAGTTACCAACTTCGTTCCATCTGGGAATGTACATTCAACTTGTACATCTGAAATCATATCACCTACGCCCTCCATAACATCATCTACTGTGAGCACTTGCTTCGCTTCACTCATTAATTGTGCAACTGTTTTGCCATCCCTGGCACCTTCCATAATAAAACTACTAATGAGTGCTACAGCTTCTGGATAATTCAACTTTAGTCCACGAGCTTTTCTTTTCTGCGCAAGTTCTCCTGCCACATGGAGGAATAATTTTTCTTGTTCAACAGATGATAGCTTCATTCCAATCTCTCCTTTCCCTACATTCGGAATTATCTTTCGAAACTTAACTATTTTAGAAATAAATGGGTTCGACAGTTAAATGAGATCATTGAGGTAACAGCTAATCTATTATAAGAAAATAGTTTAAAAAAAACAAATATTTTCATTTATCTGTCACTTACTGATTTAGCGAACAAGAGACAAAGAATGAGTTAATTCGCAACAAAAAATTATCACCATCTGTAGTTACCCTTAAAAAATCAATATTGTAATTGTTTAATAAAGTGCTGCTACTACCGGTTTAATCAAATTTAACCCTAAAACGAATCTACTAAACACTAACGTTGTTACTACAACTAACGGTTTTTTTCGAAATAGTAGGGACCACCCCTATTACCGCTTACGTAAAAGCATTTATATTTAGTATTATCTAAAAAGTCACTAAATTACTGACTTCAAACTTTAAACACATATCTTCTTACTTTAATCGATAGTGTTAGTTAATAAGTATAGGCAATATCATATACTAAGAAAATTTGAACTTAAAAACATCCAAGATAAAAGCACTTTTAACTAAGTCACTCACTACAAACAAGTGACTTTTTAATAAAAAACAGGCTTTATACATGTCATTGTTTCTTATTGTAGCTTTGTAAAAAAGATTCATCGATTATAATTAAGATTGATAATTTGTAATAAAGTTTAATTAAAATCCTCTCTTTAGTATTTCTGAGGTGATTTTTTAATACTTATGATTGTCATGATTGAATTTACCTTGTGTAGAATTGTACTTAAACTAATCATTTGGTATCGATATTCTATCGGCGCCAGTGAGTTATTTTTGGAGGCGTTATATCATCATTCGTTTTTTCAACACACAAAAAACCCCTTTTAAGTTAAATGTGATTAACAGCGTACTGTAAGTTTTTTAACATTGTCTACTTAAAGGGGATAATACTAGTTTGATCAAAACCAAATAGAAATTAAATCTTCTGCTATGGAACTTTTAGGTAATCCCTAGCTTATGGGGTACGTATATGTCTGACATATACTCGGAGTACCAAACGGCAAAAAGAGAAATAGCAAAAATAAATAGAAGAAATTTTTTTGTAGAAAACACTTCATATTTAGTATTCTCTATAACTTATTGCTTAACAATATTCCTAACTTTTATTTTTGTTTTACTCAAATGTTTTGTATTATAGATAGAGGAGTATTATAAAGAAATACTCCTAGGAAGTGTGTATTTTTGCACCTTGTTTTTAAATACACATAGTAAAGTTAACAATAAAAAATAAGTTAGAAGTGATATTTATGACAAAAAATAGGATTAAAGAAGTTGCTTATAAACAATTGGCTGAAAAAGGCTACGATCAGGCAACTCTTTCTAGTATTGCTAAAGAAGTTGGCATTAAAACACCATCGATATATGCTTTTTTTAAAAACAAAGAGGACCTGTTTATGGCCGTATATAAAGATCTGCTCGAAGAGTATTACCTTCACATAAAACGATCAATTGCCAATTTAAAAAATGGGTCGGCTAAAGAAAAGCTCTACCAAATAGTGAAAGAACTTTGTAATTACTATTTAAGTCAACCTGAAAAAACAGCAGCATATACAAAATTAGCTTTTTACCTTCCTCCAACTTTAAATGATAAAGTGAAAAACATTTTTAATGAGATGGAAGAAATACTTTTTGAGGTGCTTGAAACAATCTTTTCAGAAGGAATAGAGCAAGGCATAATAAAGGATCAACCAGTTGATGACTTAATAGCCTCGTTTAATTGTTTGATGGATGGGCTCTTTTTGGAATTACTTTTTTATACAGAAGAAAAATTTAGAAGGCACGCCGAGCAAGTTTGGAACATTTATTGGAATGGGATTTACAAAGAACATTGAAAAGTGTTCTTCTAATCCCACCCTCAAAAAGATAATCGATAGCAGCATTACATAATGGTAGAATTTTCAAGGCTATCTTAATTGTAAATTTCTTGCACCATCGTATGCTACTACACTTTCTGTGCCTTTGCAGCCTTATTTGTTGTTTCCATTACACCTGTTGTAATCTCCTCTGAATATGGATATTTCTTCTGAGGTCACAGAAACTTATTTGGTAAGAGATACTACAACCCAAACAGATTGGTTAAAATCCTAAATGACTTCTTCAACAGATGAAGTTAGTTTCTGCATAAGGTTATCGGTTTACTTTAAAATTCACTTCCGGGTATTTGGTCTTCAGCCTTTTAAGGGTAGAGCCGTCGTCCTTCTGTTTTATATACTGGTCAAAAAATGCCAGGCTGAATTCGTTGATAATGCGATGAACTTCCTTTGGATTTTCACCTGGGCTCCGCAACAGAGGGGAGAACAAATGAAAATCAGTGAAGCTTGTATGATCCGTATTGGGAATGACCATTGACATACCACCGCCAGCTAACCCACGTTCATTGCGAACCTTGTCTTTATAGGAATCTTCATCAGAATCTTCATTTATGTCTGCACTCATGAGAAGAAACGGTTTTCCAATCCCACTTTCAGGTAATACTTCCCCATACAATGTACCATCCATATCAATAGCTGCTTTGACACGAGAGTCTTCTGCAAGTATTTGTGCTGCGGTAGCCCCGCCGTAAGAGTGCCCAAACATTCCAATACGCGAGGTATCAATCTTTCCTGTAAAGAAGCCGGTCTCATCGTTTTGATTAAGTTTCTCTAACTGGTCAAGTACAAAAGTGACGTCTTCTTTCCATAATTTGATGTGGCGATCGCGTTCGTCAAAATCAATTAAATTGACGGATTGTAAGTAAGCAGTTCTACCATCTGGAAAGACGGTAGCTGCAGCATCAAATGTATGATCGATACCTAGAACAATATATCCTTGACTAGCCAACTCCTCAACTTCAAACGTGTTTTGATTACGAAAACCACTTAAACCATGGGAGAAAACTAATATGGGATAATGGTTCTCTGAGTCTGATAGTTGTAAATCCTTAAACGAATGCGATTTTACCAAACCCAGATGGCTGAATGCAAATGCAGGAATGGACAATGCTTTTTCCAGTCCCTTAGCAAGCTCTGTCATGTTCCCAATATAAGGCTCTTGATTCCGATTGCTTTTTTCAGCTGCAGGATACCAAATTTGCACCATCAGTTCACGTCGGTCGGTTGGATTTTTTGAATATGGTTCACTTCTCTGATGATCGACCCAATGATATAGTTTCGTACCGACCGTATGTGGGCCAGTTGGTTCTTCAAATGCAAATACTGGCATAAGTAAGGGTAACGTAACTGCTACAGAAATATAGATGAACAACGACAAAGACTTAACAATGAATATACTCCTGTTTCTGAACCCCTTTTTCCGCTCAGCTGATAAATAGCATATAATCAAGATAACTGGGGATAAATAAGCTGGAATCATCTGCCATCTAAAACCTTCTGCCAATAGCTGCATTATCACCATTCCAATAGCAACCAAAGATGCGAATTTAGACCACTTTTTCGTTTCCCCACTCACTAACAAAATCCAACTTAATAGACTAAAATTTACAACTAATAAAACAACTTCCCATAAATTCATTGGCCTATCTCCTTTGAATGCATTTTACTTCTAATTAAAGTGATTAAACATTTAAACACTTTCTAAATCGTTTCTAACTGATTTCTTCCTATTTGGAATTTCACTCCAATATGTAAAATATCTTAATAACCATTCAACTGGTCCTATTTTAAAATACCTTAACCAAACCATACTAAAAGTAATTAAAATAGCGTGGATTATGAAGCACACTATTAATGAATTAATAGGTGTAAAACCAATTATGATACTAAATACAATTAGTAAAGCACTTTGTGCAAGATAATTTGTTAAAGACATTTGTCCATAGAACTTTAATGGAGTTACTATCATTTTTGCCTTATCCCATTGTAAAATAATAAGAAGAATGCTAGTCATCATAAAGGCAACAATATAATCTTCTAGCATTTCAATTCCTGAAGGGGGAATGTTAAATAACCCTGACCCCTTTACATAAAATAAAGATACATAAGTACAAATATTAACGATTAAAAAAATCGAAATATACTTTAATTTTCCATAGACATTCTCAAAAAATTTAAATTGGCCCATCGTAAAACCTAGCATCATTAATACAAACCATTTACTTATGTTAGATAGCAATTCCAGCCATACGATTCTCTCACCATAAAACGGTTGACAAAAAGCAGTAACTATAGATAAGGCTATTAGTGTAATCGTTACTATTAAGTTGGTCCATTTATTTGTTTTGGAAAATATTATAATAAACAAGCCAAGTACAGCATAAAACATTAATACATCATTAATTCCTGGTGGTGCATAAAATGTATGGATAAGCCCTATTACAAATAAAAAAGAGATTCTGCGTAAAAACGAAAGGTTTCTCTTGTTTACTTTTTGTTTGGATCGATTCATAAAAAGATAACACCCGAATCCAAATAAAAAGAATAAAATAGGATAAAATTTTCTGTTAAATATATCATATAATACTTGATGTAACTCATTAGTATTAGACAAATAACTCATTACCTGATAACTATTCACAAGAAGTACCCCCAACAAGGCAAATCCTCGTAAATAATCCATAGTATCTATTCTTGTATAAGAATTTAATTTATTCATTCCAAGACTCCTAATATAAATATATATTTATAGCATTATTAGTGGATAACCTAGAAACTCAATTGACCGGCCATCTCCAAGCTCATGGCGGTTAAATCACTGTAGCCTGTATCATTTCTGTTGATAAGGTGTTTGACCAGCCGCCAAGGAATCTCCAATTGACAGGCAGTTTTCAGTCTGAGCTAAAGCAGATGAAACCTAAATACCTTTGTGAGTATGGCTACTAGTGAAGCTCAGGTATCGTTTCATCTGCCCCACTTCTTTCTTCCTATCAAAAGCTTAAAATGCCCAGCTACCTTTACGGAAAATTGGCTCAACAGTTCCATCTGGTAAAATACCGTCAATGTCCATCTCACCGCTACCAATCATAAAGTCCTCATGTGTTACTGAAATATTTGCACCTAACGATTCAAGCTGATCGTTTTCTAAATCTCTTCCACCCTCTAAGCAAGTTGGATAAGCTTTACCAATCGCTAAATGGTTCGATGCATTTTCATCAAATAATGTATTAAAATATAAAATCCCTGATGCTGAAATTGGTGATTCATGTGGTACAAGTGCTACCTCGCCTAAATAGCAAGAGCCTTCATCCACATTCATAAGTTCCTGTAATAAATCATGTCCTACCTGTGCTTCAGCTTTAACAATTCTTCCTTCTTCAAATGTCAGTTTAAAGCCATCGATAATATTCCCTTGATAAACTAATGGTTTTGTATTGCTTACATAGCCATTTACACCTTGTTTCATCGGCAACGTATAAACTTCTTCTGTCGGCATATTAGCAATAAAGATCGTATCATCTGGTGTTTTACCACCTCCAGTAATCCATTTATGCTGTGGCGCTAATGCAATTGTTAAATCAGTACCTGGCGCTTTATAGTGAAGCTTCGCATATTTTTTATTGTTCAGAAGGTCTGCACGAGCTTCTAAATTTGTTACATGTTCACGCCAGTCTTCAACAGCGTTGCCTTCACCGATACGAACAGCTTTAAAAATAGCCTCCCATAATGCTGGTACTTGCTCCTCAGCAGCTAAGCTCGGGAACACCTTCGATGCCCACTTTGGTGAAGGAACTGCTACCATCGACCAAGCGATTAAATCCTTCATTACCGCGTTGCGATTGTTTCTCAGAGCAGCCCCTGATACCTTTTGATAAGTAGCTAGACGATCGGCTGAAATACCTGTAAATTTATCAGGGTCTGCAGCATCTATCATTAATAGTGCTCCTTTACGTTCGATCAATTCATCATTCATTTTGACTATCCATTCTGGGAAACGATTAAATTCTTCATCTGAGGCATGTTCAAAGTAAGCACGATCCATTTCATCATCCGATAAATTAACATGAACACGTCCAGCACCAGCCTTATAAGCTTCTTTCACAACTAAACGGGCGAAATCCAATGCATCCACTGATGTATTGACTAATAAATATTGCCCTGGTTGAATATTGACACCGACTTTTACCGCAAGTTCTGCATAAGCTTGTAATTTTTCTTCAAAAGTCATATTATTTACCTCGCTTTTGTCTAATTGTTTATTATTACCTTAAAGATAAACATTTGCTTTATTTAAATGAATAACTGTTCCCTTACAATTTGAAATATAATCTTACTAAATTGTAACTATAGAAGAAGAGTATGATGGTGAAGAATTTCGGTTTACCTAACTAAATTAGTTAGGTAATTGTTATTATAAATCTCACTCATTTCTTCCCAGTTTCTTTTATGCGTCTGCGCCTGACTATAACACTCTTTAATTTTAGATTACCTTTAAACCAATAATCATATTGTACCCTTCATAGTAAAGAGTCTCTGGTACACTGCTGATATTTGAATATTGTGTTGTTTTTGAATAAAACTCACTTAATCTTTAATCAAAGGGGTAATACGGTACAACTTTTTTTATAAACGGTTGCAAGGTTCTACATTTTTGACCATTCTGTACAACGATAACTTTGGTTTATTGATTTCACCTGTAATCTGGTAGCCTATCCTCTGATACAATTTAATGGCGAGATTGTTCTCTTTCTTTACCGTCAGAGAGCATTTGGTAAAGCCTTGTAGACAGGCCTGTTCCTCGGCAAACTCAAGCAGCTTGGTACCTACCCCCATTCCCCGGCTTTCGGGCAATAAGGCGATTGTTCCAATGTGAAACTCGTCATCTTCTCCCTCCTTCATAGTGATCATTGAATAAAACATTTTGATATTCAGAATGTTATAAACAACAAGGCCTAGCTTTCGGAATGAAAGCAGTTGTTTAAAAGTGGGCCATGCAAGACGATTTAAAACAGGTATGGGATAGCAAGTAATCATCCCTAAAGTTTTCCCGTCAATTTGAGCTTCGTAAGCATATTGATGACTAAAGCGGTTGTTCTCCTGCTGCCATAGCGTATGAAATGTCCCTTCAACCGTGTTTTCCTCCTCAGATCCTGCAAGTGAAAACGCCATGTATTCCAATGCCATTACATTTAGCTTAGCGCTGACCATGGATCGATGATCAGCCTTTACAATAGAGATTTGATTCATTTCCTAGCACTCCTTTTCTCTTTTTATATTATTAATGTTAATTATTCTCCTTAGCTTTGAAACCATAATAAAACGTATTTAAAACAAGCGCTGAAGCTGATTTTTTAGCCACGTTACCTTCATGTACCTGTTCCCAAGTATGGAAAAGCAGGGCATAAAGCGTATTCAAAATCCATTCGCTGCTAACCGTTTGCTGAAAGTAACCTCTTTGTTGTAACAGCTCAATAACTCGTCGTAAGGGTTCCCTCAACTTCTCTTCGGCTTCACCTAATTCTTTGTTGTTAAATACAGATGCATCATGACCTAGAAAATAGATTTTGTCACCTAAAGGGATTAACGCTTCAATGAGTTCCGGGATATAGTTTTCGCTTCTTTCCTCATCCAGTGGAATCTGGTTTACGGTATCACTTACCAGTTGTATAGCCCGATGGCCCAAAAACAGCATCAATTTCTCTCTGCTTTCGACGTAGCGATGAAGTGTAGCAATGCCAATACCCGCATATTCCGCAATTTCATTCATCGAAGCAGTAGGATTTTCAACAAGCAATATTGTAGCCGCATCAAGAATTGCATTAAATCTCGCTTCCTTCAACGCTGACAAGCCTTTTCCCATTATCAATCTCTCCCTTATTTGTATAAAGTAATTATTTTTGATAGATAAATATATCATTTGATATCAATATAAACCATATTATACAAATTATCAAGCTATTGAATGTAGTTTTTTCTAAATTATTACAAAATTGTGCAAACGTAGATTTTACAGTAAATAAAAAATCCATTTTAACTAAGAGTTTAATCAAAATGGATTCTTTTCTTTTTGAATGAACATTCCTTAAAAAGTTTGATCAATTAAATGAACCTTCTCAACTAACCACCCCTTAGTTGAACAAAACACCTTAACTCTACCATCTACATTGCATACGGCTTTTTTCTCAAAAATACTATTTTCTGGAGTATCAGACAAGGTGATATGGAATCTATCAAAGGGGCGACTCCCCGATATGATATAAAAAATAACCTATTTAAAAAAATTTAGAATTTTATAAAGGTAATTATAAACTTTGTATAAACATTTTTTTCACTTTCAACTTTAATCAAGGCCTGATGCGCTTCAATAATCGCTTTTGTTAAAGCCAAGCCAATCCCAGTCGAGTCATGTTTTTTAGAAGTGCTTGCTTTGTAGAACCGATTAAAGATATGTGGTAAGTCTTCAGCTGCAATCCCTTCTCCAAAATCTTGAATTATGAGCTCTGTATAAATCGGTGTATCATTAACTTGAAGTGTGATTGTATCACCAGGCTTGGAATGCTCAATCGCATTCTTTAGCACGTTCATCAAAGCTTCTTGCATCCATAATTTATCGTGGGTAACCACTACTTCCTCCGTCCCGTCCCAGTCAATTGACAAATTCCTTTCATTGATTATATTTTCCAAACGGTTCAAAACTTCGCGAATGGTCTCCACCAAATTTAATGATTCTTTATCAAATGAAACAGCTTTGGCATCTATTTTCGCTACTTTTAATAAGTTTTGAATCAAGACATTCATTCTGGAGATTTGAATTTCATTATTTTGCAATAATTGAACTTGTTGCTGACGGGGCAAGTCTTCATTCAATAACATTTCATTATAGATTGATATAGTTGAAAGGGGCGTTTTTAATTGATGGGATATGTCTTGCAACATCTGTCCTAAAAATTCCTTCTCACCAAGTAAATCCTTCATATTTTTTCTAATTATGTCTTTCATAGAGCGAAATGAAACCGCTAATTTGGCGATATCCCCCTCTTTATTTTCATTTATTGAAACAGAGTAATCACCATCAATTATTTTCTTGGCAGTTGAAGTAAGTTGCTTGATTTTATTGAAAATAATCTTGTATTGCATATAGTTTGCCAAAAACAGTATAAATCCGAAACAAATCAATCCCCAAAATATTGTTTGATTAAAGCTAAAAATATGGTTATTTAAAAGTGGAAACAGTTTTGTCTCCAAATCTTCATATAATCCATACTGTCTAAAGATCTCTCGCCCTTTTTCCTGATACTCACTCGAATCAGAAGAATTACCTGTTAAGATTTTCATAATTTCTGCTTCATTCTCAGGATTTTGTTCAATCAATCTAGCGGTAATTTCCCCCCAGGCTGTAATAGAATCCGTTTTTAAATGATTGTAAAATATTTGGTGTGCAATTAGCTGATAAACCATAAATAGAGAAAATAAAACCATCAGTATTATCATATAGCCTTTCAATTCGGTATTTTTCATCATCTATTCTCGGTTCACATCCTTATTCCAATGATATCCCAATCCTCTCTTAGTGATGATAAACTGTGGATTTTTGGGGTCGTCTTCAATTTTTTCTCTTAATCGCAAAATGTATACAGATAACGTATTTTCCCCAAAATAAACATCCTCTTCTTCTGTTATTTTCAGTAGGATTTCATCTCTTTCTAATATTTTGTGAGCGTTTTTCATAAAAGTTAACAAAAGCTTATATTCTAAGCTTGTTAATGGAACCATTCCTTGATTTTTATATACCTTTACTTGGTTCATATCCACTTTTATATTTTCAGATATTAAAATCATTGAAATTTCTTCTATCCTAACTTGTTTGCGTAATTGTACTCTTACTCTAGACATAAGTTCTCTGACTCGAAAAGGTTTTGTTATATAATCATCTCCGCCAATATCTAGACCCATTACCACATTTGCTTCTTCATCAAGAGCCGTTAAGAAAATAATAGCTGTTGCATTATTTTGGTTTTTGAAGTGTAAACATAAGTCATAACCACTTCCATCTGGAAGGTTGATATCTAAAATAGCCAAGTCAAAAGTATTATCATTAAATTGGCTTTTTGCTTCTTTCACACTAGTAGCTCTAATCACCTCATACCCTTCATTTCTTAATGAAAATTCAATGGCTAGACCGAGTGCTTCATCGTCTTCTACAAGTAATATTTTATTCAAATATATCTTCTCCTTCCTCTCACTCCATATTAACATTTACCATCAAATCAGAATAACCTGACTATAAGTAGCCAGGCCATAGGTATTACTCTTCTCTTATCGTATCTATAATATTATCCTGTTGGATTCTTCTCAGCGGTAGCAGAACAGATAAATAACTGATTAACAATGCTGCAGCAAACGTAATGATACAAGCATTATAGGGAATCGACCATTCAACTTTAAAGAGACCGGATGCAGCAGTGTACAAAATATATGAAAGTATACAACCATAAAAAATACCTTGCAAGCTTCCAGAAAAACCGTAAAACAGTGCTTCATAAATAATCATTTTTTTCAAATCCCTTTGGGACATGCCTATGGATTTTAATGCAGCCAATTCTTTCCGTCTAATCATGATACTTATAGTAATTGTATTAAGTATATTTACGCTGCCAATTAAAGAAATGACCACAATAAAAGCATATACAAGAACTTTGATTGTGAGAGCTTCTTCATTTTTGGCTTTATTCTCTTCAAAGTTATTGACCACTGAAATATCATGTTTTTTTCCAATAGACTTCTGAATGTCTTCAACAGTCGCGATAGATTGATTTGTATCCTTCAATTCAACTTTAAAACTTAAGTCTTGTTCGGAAACCTCGGATACATTTTTAATCAACTTTAAATGTTCTAAAATTTCCAGATTCTTAGAAGAAACATTATTTTCTTCTTGTAGATAGATTGTAAGGTCCGATTCGGATGGATCGGTTACAAGTTTAGATGAAAATGCGATGTTCATTAGAGATGAAAAAGTAATAAACAATACACTACTTATAATGATTGATAAAATAGTAACGATATAACGATTTTTATTTCTTTTTACATTTTTAATTGCCATGCTTAATGGGAATGAAAAAGGCTTTCTTAGCACCTTATTATTTTGTTTTTTGATTTTCTCTTTTTTTATTGACAATCTACTACTAATTGCCAACAAAGGTGATATCCTGCCCGCGAAAAATGCGGGGTAATAACTGGACACTAATACAGTTATCAGAGTTAGAATCGAACTAGTCAATAATATCTTCCAATCTATATTGAAAAAGGAAACCTCTGAACCTTTGTCTAATAAAATCACCAAAAAGGCTTGGAGAATAGCCAGCGCCAATAAGCTGCATACAACCCCAATTGGTATGGCTATGAAAGCAAGCACGGCAGCTTCTTTCATGACAATTTGTCGAATTTGTTTTCGTGTAGCACCGATGCTTCTCAACAAGCCGAACTGCTTCATTCGCTCTACGACACTGATTTGAAAAGCGTTGTAAATAACAACAATTGTAGAAATTACAACAATACTGACGACGATAACTAGCATAATCAGAAGCGATTGATTCGTTTCCGGTTTCAAAGCTTGAATCAATTGAGTATTAATAACAATGTTATTATCTTCAGTAATTGATTTAAATTCGTCTAAAACTTCGTTAAAGTCTGCCTTCTCGTTAATTTCAATTAATATCCTTCCCTCTCCAATAGCAAACTCACTTTTATATGTTAATAATCTCCCCTCTTTATTTTTTTGTGTAAACCCACTATTATTCAGTAAACCAACCAGTTGATATGTTTTTCCGCCCAGTTCAAATGAGTCACCGATTTGAAGATCTTCTTTAATATAAGGAATTAACCAGGAATCGATAGCTACTTCATGAGCAGTGGCTGGTAATTTTCCATCTAAAAGGCTGTAAGTCAGAAAGTTTAAGGCGTGATGATCCGCGAAATTCATACGCACAGATACCTCTCCAACCGGAACGGTGTCACCCTGAGACATCAGACCATACGATTCAATTTGGGGATTAAATCTGACTTTATTTAAAATCGCCTCATCGTAGTTTGAAATGCCAACGTGAAAAGAAATTCCGTTTAACTTTTTGGTGCCTTCAATTTGAGACAGTTGTGTTCCTTTCATAAACAGACCAATAGTTGAAATTAGCGCCACAGAGAGCACGATTCCAACCAAGGTCAAAATTGTTCGTTTCATATTCCCCTTTAAATACTTAGTACCTAGTTGCTTATAACTATTGATCAAAATCATTCCCCCCGGTCATTGACTCTTTCGCAGTCAGTCGTTGGTCAGAAATGATTTCACCGTCTTGTATTGTGATAATTCGATCCGAAGCTGATGCTATCGTTAGATCGTGGGTAATCATTACAATGGTTTGATTGTATTTTTTTGCAGTTAATCTTAATAGATCCATAACTTCTTTCGTATTTCGAGTATCCAGATTACCTGTAGGCTCATCAGCAAGTATCAAATGTGGACGATTAATAAGCGCCCTGCCAATTGAAACCCGTTGCTGTTGCCCTCCAGAAAGTTCAGATGGCAAGTGGTTCTTACGTTCTTGAAGCCCCAGGATAGTAATAATTTCATTTAAATACTCCATATCTATAGATTCACTGTCCAATAACGTAGGTAAAGCAATATTTTCTTGGACATTTAATACTGGTATCAAATTAAAGAATTGAAAAATGAACCCAACTTTTCTTCTTCTGAATACTGAAAGCTCATTATCCGAGTATTCATAAATATCATTTTCCCCAATTAGTACCTTCCCTGAACTAGGGCGATCCAACCCACCTAAAATATGTAGCAGTGTACTTTTTCCAGAACCAGAAGCACCGACAATTGAGACAAACTCGCCTTGCTGAATAGAAAGATCAATTCCTTTTAACGCATCTACCCTGTTATTGCCTTCCCCATAACTTTTCACTATATTCTCCATACGTACGACTTCCATATAACCCATCCTTTCAACATTAAAACTCAATCCTGTATATCTACAAAATTCACTTTGTCTTTGCTATCTGGATAAACTTTCTTAATTGTTTCAAAAATCCTCTCTACTTTTTCTTTATCTTTATAATCAAATTTATTATCCAGGGAAAGCAGTGTAATAACGGAATCTGGTTCCGTTAACTCATCATAAGATTGGTCATTTAGAATAACAAAATCCATAGGGCTATACCCGACCCATATTTGATTCTTAACATAATGTACAGGTATCATTTGTCCATTCAAATCTATATGGTGATCTACCATATCAAAATCATCTAAAGAGTAGAACAAATTTAGTGAACCAGATAATTCTTTAATTTCATGAACAGGTTCTGAAATGGTAGACACACTGTCTGGTTCTTTTCTTGCTCTAATAATTCCTTTCCTAATAAATTGTTCAGCTGTATTTTTGTTAATAACAATATACTTCCTTTCGGATTCACCTTTTTTTGTTACTACGAACTTCACTTTGTAATCAACAGTTCGTTCGGTTTTATTTTTATATTCCTGCTTAACTTTACTCACATCTTTTTCTGTGCCGATAACTAATATTCCATTGGCCGATTGCGGTGGACCTTCAACATAACGTTTTACTCCGTATCCTATACCTAAAAAAATGGAGATAACTAAGACTAATCCTATAATTTTTTTCATTATATATTTCTCCTTTTTCTTAATGTCTAAATTATAGACTAGATATACTTTATATTTGAATAACTGTTGTCTTACTATTTATTCTCTATTCTTACTCATTAGTAAGAATAAACATTTTCAAAATAGCAGTTCGCTTTTTGTAGGAAGAATTCCGATTGTAAGTGCTTTTGTAAATGTGAACAATCTTAATTTTCAACAGCGACTCAAAAAAAAACTCCATTTTGAAAAAATTTTAATCAAAATGGAGTTTCTTTATTAGATTTTTATAAATGCTCTTCAACGCCATACTTTTAACGAAAAAAGAATATCCTCCGAAGGGATCTTATGGGCGGAGTCCAATAGGAGTGCATCCTACTATTAGGCGCCAATGGGATTCCATTGTCCTTACCATGTTGTCGTAATCTACCTAACCTAACTAGTTAGGTTAGGTAGATTATAGCATCGTTCTAATTAAAATTCGTTAATGGTAAAAAGCTGTGGCAATTTCAAGAGCTTTAAGTGGCTCTTTGATTGAATCAAGCGTATAGACCAGTTTGTCGTCCTGCCAAACTATCGAATTCCCTGATTCATAAACATCTAAGCGCGCAAAACCGTTTTGTTTTGGAATTGGGAGCATATGTGTTTCTAGAAATTGGACTGCCTGTTTTGCAAGTTTCATACCTGCTTCTGGATTGTCTGTTCGTGTATGTGTCGTAATTGCCCATCTTCCCTCATTCCAACCAGTCCATAAAGAACCAGCTCCTGCATCCTGATAACCTTTAATGCTATAGCCAAGATCAACCTCTTGACCACCATTTTGACTAAAGTTCACAAAAGCGATTTGCTCATTTGCTTCTTTAGCATTCTGATATTGTTTTACTACTAGTCTTGCAATAGCAGTAGCTGACTGTGAATTTTTAAGCTTTGGATCATTGATTGGCAAATACTTTTTACTTTCAAAAAATAGTATTTCAACTTGGTTAGCTTCAACCTTAGTTGTTGCAGTTAAAAATGTACCTTCTGTAATCGGTAGCCCTTTTGGTAAAGTTATAGATAAATTAGTTTTAAGCTGGTTCTTAATATTTTTTAGTACACCAGCCTGTGTAAGAGGTGCTTCTGTGTTTCCCTTACTTGTTTTAGAAGGTTCCTGATTTTCGTTTGATTGATGCTCTTCTTGTGACTTGTTTGACTCGTTAGATTTTTGTTCCTCTTGTGGCTTGTTCGGCATGTTAGATTCCTGTTCCTCTTGTGGCCTGTTCGGCACGTTAGGTTTTTCTTCTTTATCAGAGCATGCACTTATTATACTGAAACCTAAAAGTATGGAGATAAAAAGTATTTTTTTCATGGCATTAGCCCCCTAATTTTTTCTTCCTGTCCTTAATCAACTGAAACTTTTTGTTATTTAACCACATTAATTCATTTCATCAAGTCATTAAACTTTTGACCGTGCATAGTGTATTCCTCATTCTTTGCCTTTAGAAAAACAAACTTATCAAGAATCTTCTTGTCTTTCATTTTTAAGCCTTAAACGAAGAATGGCTTTGTCATCAACTGAACCACAAAATACTGACGTTGTTATTACCACTAATGGAATTAGAGTTCTTAAATGTGAAATCTCACTTGTTTCTTCTGGAGGTTAATCTATTCTTTCACTTCTTTTAGGGTCACTTTAATACGAGGATAATAGATACTCGTAACACCTTCAAACGCGGAATCGGTGCCAATAAATAACCACAGTTCTCCTTTTTTATCAGTTTCAACAATAAACGGGCGTTGTTTATTATTAAAAGGTTTTAACTCATACTTCTTATCTATTGTCGTTTTTGCCAAGTCACCAATCATAAATGCATCTTTACCTTCTTCTTTTTGATTCCCTTTATCAATATTCATCAAATAAAATCCCGTTTTATCTCTAACTGGGATTGGTTCCGTATTGGTTGCACCAATTTTCACAAATACACTTTCACCAGGCGATCCACCTACACCTATTTTATCTCCAGCATTAGTGGCAATATCGAAATCAAACGTCACACTATATTTTGTATTTGGTTTTAATCGATTATTTGTATCCAATTTCTTCTTAACAAACATAAATAAATCGTCACTTCCATTATATCCACTTAAGTAAAGACCTTTTTGTTTATTGTTTATTTCTTTAGGTAGTGACTTAAGAGAAAATCGGAGCTTATAACGAAGTTTATCTTTATATGGATAGTCAGAAAATCCACCGATCCATCCATTTTTATCCTTGCTAAAAGTTGATTCAACAATGATATCATCGTAATTTGTTACTATCTGGTCTAAATCAATAAGTGTGACAAACGCATTTTTGTTTAACAATAAAATTTGCTCTTTGGTTAAATCTCCAGCAAAACCACTGATAATGCTATCATAAGTATATCTTCTTGAAAATTCGCCAATTTCCTTTTCAAGTTTCGCATAGTCTTCATTGTTGAGCATTTTATTAAAATTAACAATTACTGAGAATACATCCGATGTCGAAGCTCCCTCAATCTTTCGAGTTAGTTCTTCTGATATTTTATAAGGGAGAATATTTACATCGTGTACATTACTGTGTGCTGCTAATGCCGGTTTAGTCAAATTTAACCCTGAAACTGATCCACAAAATACTAACATTGTTGCTACTACTAATGAGCTTTTTTTAATATTCATTTATTTACCTCCTAAAATTTGATTCAGTTAATAGACGAGAATAAGATTGGATTTTTTTAAAAATCCAATCCAAGTGTATTAAACGCTACCCTAAAGTTATAGAACTCAATTACCTAACTAAATTAGTTAGGTAATTGTTATTATAAACATTTATTCTCGAAAATTCATCAATTTTCTTTTCGACTTTTCATAGTCAAATAATCTTCTTTGTGAGCGTTTTATCAAAATAACCATTACTGAGAATTTGTTTGATGTCGAATCTTCTCCTATCTTATAAGGGAGAATACTTACTCTTGAACCTTACTGTGTCTAATAGCGACTCAGTCAAATTTAATCCTGAAACTGATCCGCAAAATAATACATTGTTACAACTACTAAGGATTTTTTCAAATTCCTTATTTACCTCCTAAAATTCTAATTCAATTATTAGACGAGAATTTATTACAATGAGTTTCATTGTTTTTCAAAAAAAAACCAATTCGAGGATGTAAAACGCTAACATAAAGTTATAGAGTTCTTTATTGAAAGCCCACTCATTTCTTCCCAGTTTTTAATGAGGCTACGCCTAAAGTGGTTCTTTCATCAACCGGAGCCCACTTTCGAAAGCTTTGGCCAACATGTTTTTTGTAAGAAAGCAGATAATGGGCGTTTGCGTAAGCCTAAAATAGCTTTGTACATATTCTGTGCTTAAGACATGTATTGAAAATTAACTAGAGAAAGGATGTAAGTATTAGCTCAAATATTGACTATACTTCACCGTCAACACAGTTCACCTCTGATGTCAATGACAACACTCTTTTTAAAAGAGATGATCGGAATTTTATAAACATTCTAGGTGTAGAACAATTAAATACGTTAGAAAATACATCTTTGCTTGATATTTTTCTAAGTAAGAATAAGATGATAGAGCCTCACTATCATCAAAATGCAGCAGAACTTGTTTATTGTATTTCCGGTGCTGCCATTGTTTCTATATTAAATCCCTTTACAAAAGAGATTAAAAACTATCCGATCGAGCCTGGCCAAGTCGCCAATGTACCGCAAGGATGGTGGCATTATGAAATAGCTACTGAGAATGACACGCATTTACTAGCTATTTTTGATGCTCCAACTCCTGATGTAATTTTAGGTTCAGATATATTGAAATTTACACCTTCCAATATCATGGCCCACGCGTACTGTTTAGATGAAACTCAGTGGAAGAAAACAATTGCGCCTGTTGTACCATCAACATATATCGGTCCACCTAAAGATTGTAACCGTGTAAAATCAACCACTGAAAATCAAAAAGATCAAAAGCAGCAAAAAGATCCTCATCATAAACATAAAAATAAATATATGCCTTTGAACCCATATCCACCATATCGCTATCCAAATATGAATCCTTATATGAATCCTTATGGCTCAAATCCTTATGGTTCATATTATTAATTAATAGTATGACTCGACATCATAAGCTCTACACCTTTCATTGCATAAAATTAAATAAAAAGGAAAATCTATATTTTAAGTCATAGCTTCGTTATTACTAAAAGAGGTGTAGAAGATGGAATTATTTCCAGTGATCCATACAAATTTTTGGGATGCTGTAATAGCCGTTCCAGCAGTGTTACTTATTACACAGCTAATTAAGGTATTTATGCGTGTTCAGCCTAAATATGTTCCTGCGATCGCCCTTGTTATTGGCTTGATTATTTCTATCTTCATTAGCCATAGACATAATCTTATTGCTGGAATATTTATGGGCTTTTTTTATGGTTATGCAGCTATCGGAAACTTTGCTGCATTAAAAACAACTATTAATAGCTATAAAAGCAAGAAATTAAAGGAATAAAACCTCTCAGCTTTTATACAAATAATATGTAACAATCAATAAAGGTTGATTTTCACTCTGAGTTGGCGCTTTCAGCTCAAGCTCATCCCGCAGGAGTCGCCACTCTCCGTGAAAAATCAACAACTCCTCATCATTAGTTTGAATAAATAAGCTAGAGCCAAAACAATATTATAATTTTGATTAAAACAAAAAAATCCCATGCCATTGTGCGAAAGCGAAGCGTCAGCGACAAAGCGCCCAGTCGAAACAGAAATCAACTCTACGTTATAACCCCCCTTTTATTGTAAAAAATGATTAGAATTTCATTTAAAAACACATCCTAATCTCAAATAAATGAACGAGAACATGAGTTAGGATGTGTAATTATGGAATTGGCAAACGGAAATTTAACATCATTACGATATAAGGAGATTTTTAAGATTTGGACGCAGATTGGCGTTAATAATGGCTATCTAGCTTCAAATCATGCATTCTTCAAGCACGCTGTTGATAAAAAACTGAAGGCTATTATTGTGGATTTTGTGCAATGTTTAAAAGAGGAAAATAAACAACTAACAGCGTTATTAAAGGAAAATGGAGTACTTGCCCCTACTACATCGATCGACTATGGAAAATTGAAAATGAAAAATATACGAGGGAAAAAAGCTATTAATGATACAGAAATCAGCACCGTTTTATCGATGAATATAGCTTCTTCAGTTATTTCAGTCAGTCAGGCTTTAGAAATGTCTGTGAAGAAGAAACATACAGCAAAATACGGAGAGCTTCATATGAGGTATGCGATACTTGGCGCTAAGCTAATACGGCTCAGTAACGATAAAGGCTGGCTACTAGCTCCTACAACAATTTAATGTTTCTCTTTAAATGAGGGAGGTTCCTATTTTATGTTACTCGCTTTCCCGTGGACGAGCGTCGAATTGCTCGCCCGCTTATGTTGCCGCTGACATTTCGTTTTCGCACAGACAAAACTCTATTGTTAAAGTTTCATTTTATCACTATAAAGTAGGGGGCCATGTCAGAAGATACATGTTATGTGAATTGGGTGATTGGAGTGGAGACTGGACGACTCCTCGGGGATCAGCAATAGAGGAACGAAGGCTAAAACCATCACGTCCTGTGATAACGCCTTCGTGATCAACATCGTGTTGACCCGAGACCCTACAGCGCAGCGGATGTTTTCTGTGCGAAAGCGTAGTGCTAACGTAGCGGCAGCAATAAAAGCGGCTCATCGGACGCCCCCAGGAAAGCGTCCAGTTGGAACGGAAATTAACCCCTCATTTTGCCCAAGTCTATACCTTATTTAAGTAAGATATCTTCATTTCATTTCACAATAGCTTTTTAAGCGCCTCATTCACAAAAATTCTGATTTTAACACTAAAAAGCTCTCGTTTCAACAAAACGAGAGCTTCAATATTTATTACTCATTATCGACTTCTCACGAACAACAGCTTGTACCACTGATTCACGATGAACGGTAGTACAGACAAGCTATAAATAAAGCCTAATTGTGCGGTACTTAATGTAGCAACTTCAAACACACCTGTGAGCATTGGAATAAACAATACTGCGTGTAAACTTAAAAAACCGATTAAGAATGCAAGCCAAGTATATTTATTCGAAAATAGTCCAATGGCGAAGATAGATTCTTTAGCTCTGGAATTGAAGCCATGCACTAATCGAGACAAGCATAATGTTGTAAATGCCATCGTGCTCGCCGTTAAAGTATCACCCGTTGACAATCCAATTTCAAAGGCAATCGTTGTCGAAATGGCAATTAATATTCCTTCGAGCACCACTTGAGTAGTAAATGCTTTATTTAATAATGGTGCATGAATATTTCGAGGCCTGTCCTTCATTGTTTTTTTATTATTCGGCTCTAAACCAATTGCAATCGCCGGTAAACTATCCGTTAGTAAGTTAATAAATAATAGATGCACAGGTGCAAAAGGAACTGGCAATCCTAATATTGTTGCATATAAAACAACAAAAATGGCACCCGCATTTCCCGATAATAAGAACAAAATAGCGTTTTTAATATTCGTATAAATACTTCTACCGTTTGCAATAGCCTTTACAATCGTTGAAAAATTATCATCCGTTAGTATCATAGAAGAGGCATCCTTCGCGACTTCTGTGCCGGTAACTCCCATTGCCACACCAATGTCGGATTGTTTTAGCGCAGGACCATCATTAACACCATCTCCTGTCATGGCGACGACATGCCCTTTTTCTTGCCACGCTTTCACGATACGAATTTTTTGAGCCGGTGTTACTCGGGCATAAACAGAAAAATCGTTAACCTTTTCTTGAAGCTGCTGATCTGTTAAGCCTTCAATTTCATGCCCTTCAATCGCTTCAGAGGGATCATTTAAAATCCCGATTTGATTGGCAATAGCCGTTGCCGTAATTTTATGATCACCTGTAATCATCACCGGCTTGATACCAGCTTTTATACATTTTTTAACCGCACCTTCAGATTCTTTTCTTGGAGGATCCATCATCGCGATTAAACCAACAAAGATTAAATCTTTTTCGGCTCTTACATCGATTGCTCGATGTCCCTTTACCTCTTTGTAGGCAACTGCTAGTACCCTTAACCCCTTCATAGAAAAATCACGATTTACTGCTTCGATTTTTTGGCGTTGTTGTTTTGTAATATTAAATACGCCTTTTGAAGTTTCAATTTTCGCAATTTTAGGGAGAAGGACATCTAATGCTCCTTTTGTAATCATAATAGATTGCTGATTGATAGTATTCACAGTACTCATGAGCTTTCTATCTGAATCAAAAGGGATTTCAGCCACTCTTGGATAATAATCTCTTACTAATAGTTCGTCAAAATCATATTGTTTCCCTAATTTTACGAGTGCAACCTCAGTAGGATCACCGATTTCCTTACCGTCCCTTTCCACTGCATCACTGCATAATATTGCCTTTAACATAAGATCTCTCTCAACTACATTTTCAGTATAGAGCTGATCATGTGGAATCACTTTTTCATCCACATAAACCTCTTGAACAACCATTTTATTTTCAGTTAAAGTTCCTGTTTTATCTGAACAAATGACAGATACACTTCCAAGACTTTCAACAGCATAAAGCTTTCGAATAATGGCATTTTCCTTTGCCATTTTCTGTGTACCAAAAGCTAGCACAATAGTAACAATCGAGCTTAACGCTTCTGGAATTGCTGCCACGGCAAGTGAAACAGCAAACATAAACGATTCTACAAGCGCACGTCCTCTAACAAGGTCAATCACGAAAATAGCTAGACAGATTAACGTAATCCCTAAAGCTAATTTTTCTCCGAAATGATCTAAACTTACTTGTAACGGTGTTTTCTTCTCTTTGGCAGTATCTAGTAAATTTGCAATTTTGCCGATTTCAGTCTGCATACCGATAGCTGTAACCATGACAATACCACGACCAGTTGTCACATAGCTTCCAGAGTATACCATGTTCTTTTTATCAGCAACTGTTACATTACTTTCCTTAATGGCATCAACACTTTTCCCTACAGCGATTGATTCACCTGTCAGCGAGCTTTCATTGATATGCAAATTATGACTTTCTAATAATCTCCCATCTGCATTAATATAATCGCCAGCCTCCAAATAAAGAAGATCTCCAACGACTAGATCTTCTGAAGCAATCTCTATTAGCTGATTATTTCGCATTACTTTGGCAATTGGGGAGGTTAAGGCTTTTAAATTATCCAAAGACTGTTCTGCCTTGACATGCTGAACAGTACCTAGGATAGCGTTTAATATAACGACAACCATAATTACAACGGTGCTTCCCACTTCTCCTAATAGAAATGAAACGAAAGCAGCAATGATTAAAATAATGACTAATAAATCTTTAAACTGTCCAAAGAAAACGGCAAATGCACTTGTTTTTTTTCCTTCCGCTAATACATTATAGCCGTATACTTCCTGCCTCTTTTGAACGTCATAATCACTCAATCCTTGATCTGTCACGTTCAAATTTTTCATAACTTCAGCTGATGATTGTTGATGATATTCTGACATTCGATTCCCCCTCCATTTGAAATTATTAAGTAACTCACAGCAGCCACCCTATCCCGAATTCCTTCTTACTGACTGAATTCAGGATAAAATGCTGTTATTAGTTAATAAGTTAGATTCCCAACAGTAGACCCCTTTGAATTATCTATCTTAGGCAGAGATAAACTTTTATATCCTAAAAATAGTATTGAATCATCAGACTCTCTATCTACTCGAGCCCCTAAAATACTTTAACTACAACAATCTATTCCTTGCCCTATTCCAGTATGATAATAATCGATATAGAAATTAAATATTTATTTGATAGGTGAACATATAAAATAGATTCTGTATTACATTTATGTAAATTTCATCAATTTTCGAACAGCAGTACTCATACTACTAAGAATTAAGAATCTTTAATACATCAAAAGTTGAAGGACAAAGAACAAATGCGTTAAAGCACTCGAGAGATTGAAGTGACCTCGAGGATGTAATATCTTAGCTTAGACAAAACTCTGCCCTTGATTATCCACAACTTAAAAATCTATATTTTCCTTAATCGAGTAGAAGGTGCCTTGCACTTGAGTAACAATACTTCTGTCTTTGTAGCTGACTGGTACCCTATAGATTACGTCCATACTAGGCGCGCACAATAAAAAAACAGCTTGCGATTACAAACTGTTTTCTCTAGATATTATTAATATGAATTTTTAGAAGACGCATTTTGATTCTCTAATTATTTCACGTACAGAAAGCGATTTTGAGTTACACATTTTACAATAAAACTTTACATAAAAATTAAGAGTTTAATTAAATACAATTGAAGAAAAATTTTTAATCGAGTTGTTCTAAAAATATTTGAATTTCCTGTGCCATTTGTTCAGCTTTTTCATGATGAATGTAGTGCTTAGTGTTTTCATAGACTACTTGCTTCGTATTTGTAGATAACCCCAATAATTCTGTTTGTGTTTGTGACCAATTTTTATAGCCATTATTTGTTGCACTAAACAAAAGTAATGGAATATCCCCTAGGGTACCATTTTGTAATATTATTTCTCCATTAGAGCTCATTTCTTGTATTTCGTTCTCCATTGTAGAATTGTTCATATTTTTTATGGCCATGAATTTTTTTATATCTTGTAAGTCCTTTGGTAAATTATCAATATCAATGAAAACCTTATCTAGGACTCCTGTTTTAGATATTGCATTAATTAGTCCTATTTCACCGATACTCTTTATCGTATTCCAACTAATTTTTTTAGTGAATGTATATTTAAAGTTCTTTGCGTATGTTGGACTAATGCCATCAATAAAAACAAGCGCTTTTATTTCTTGTGGGTAACGCTGTGCATAACGTATTGTTTCTAAGGCCCCCATAGAATGGGCCACTAGCACATAAGGCGGAGCCTCATTTACTCTTTGAAGCGTTTCTCGTAATTCATCTACCATTGTATCAATATTGCGATCGTCAGCTGTTTTATCGCTCCAGCCATAGCCAGGACGTTCATATAAAATAATTTCATATTGGTTCTTTAACTTACTATATAGAGGATAGAAATCAGCATAAGGAGAAGTAGTTCCACTTCCAGGTAGCAAAATGATACTGGAATTACTTTTCGATGATTCACCCGTTTTATAAACATGAATATTATGTTGATTGACTTCTACCATCTCTCCTGGTATTGGGTAATTACTCATGTTATTCATCTCCATTTTATACGTAATCCTTGTTACAAGCAGCAGTATTGCGATGATGAACAAAATAATAAAAATATGTTTTTTTCGCACAATCTAACACCTACTTTAAATTAACAAGATATTGATACAAATAATTGACTGATATTACAGTAGTTTCTTTTGGAAACTTTTCATGCTGTGCACAAATTGTCATCTTATAAGGCTTTTCTATTTGTTCTTCATAAAAAAAATGTGGTTGATCATATAAAGCTTGATGTTTGTCTTCAACTTTAATCACTCCCGAACTCATGTGAAAAGTAAACGAATCTATAGATTTAGATAAACCTAGTCCTAATTTTTTTACATAGCTTTCTTTCAATGTCCACAATCGATAAAACAATTCTATCTTTTCCCTTTTAGGTGTTTGAAGAAGGAGCAATTGCTCCTTCTTTGAAAAAAACGTACTCATACCATTAATGTCTATAGGTAGGATTTCTTCAATATCAACCCCAATAGGCGTTTGATCGATTACGCACACACCCCAACTACCAGAATGAGAAAGATTAAAATGAATAGATGACCCAGGTAAGAAGGGTTTTCCAAATTGATTTGTTTTATAATACATCTCCTCAAATTTCATTCGATACAATTTATGTAACATCACCCTAAGTAAGACATGTGTGCTCAATTTTAAGTCTCGATCATTTTTTCTCTTATATCTTAAAATTTTCTGCTGCATGTCTTCGTCTAAAGTGTCTAAAAAGAGCGTATACACTTCTTCTGATAAAGGCTTTGTGATGTTAACTGCAAAGCTATTCATATTATCCACCAATTTTTTCATGAGTGATGTTATTCTTTTCAATCCATTGTTCAGATTCAATTTCCCCATCTAATAAACGAATGACTCTATTACCATATAAGGCCGCGTCTTGTGAATGAGTTACTTGAATAATAGAAATATTCTTTTCTTGATTTATTCGTTTGAAAAGTTCCATTACGCCTGTACCCGATTGGCTATCCAAATTACCAATTGGTTCATCAGCTAATAATAACTTTGGCGAATTAATCAGCGCTCTAGCAATAGCTACGCGCTGTTGTTGCCCCCCAGAAAGCTCATTAGGCATATATCTTCGACGATCTTCCAAACCAACAATATGAAGTAATTCATCCAATGTATTCTTATATTCTTTTGCATTTTTTCCATCCATCAACACGGGCAAAAGAATATTCTCTTCAACACTTAAGTTAGGAATTAAATTGTAAAATTGAAAAATAAATCCTATTTCAGCTCTCCTCAATTTACTAATTTGTTTATCCTTTAATACATGCAAATCTTCATTATTAAAATGAATCGTACCCGATGTAGGATTGTCTAACCCCCCTAACAAATATAGAAGGGTACTTTTCCCGCAGCCTGAAGGGCCCATAATCGAAACAAATTCACTCTCATTCACACTAAATGTAATATCTTTTAAGATTGGAATTTCTAATTTTTCTTTTGTCAATAGTTTAGAAACATTGTTAACTGTTAATATTGGTTTATTCATCAAAACATCCTCTCTTACCACCGTTTGTGTTACACATACCTTTTTCAGTAAAGAACAGTTTTAATCAAAACGAAGATAATCTACAACACGCATCTTATAGAGTTTAAAGATTGGGATGAAGATGGTACATAAAAATAGTAAGAATAAAGAGATTATTAAATAACTAGCAAACTGATATGGATAATCAAAGGAGAAGGCAATGCCTACGCCCCATAAAAAATCAGGAAGCATTTTGGCAATTATAAAGCTTAAGAAGAATGCTAGGAAACTCGCAAACAGGCATACCCCGATTGTTTCTACTGTGAACATACGAACAAGTTGCATCTTACTCATACAGACTGAATGTAAGATTGCCAATTCACGCTGCCTTTGAAGGAAACTAATAAGCAAATTATTACCGATTCCAAATCCAGCTAATAATACTGCCAAAATAATTAAAATTTTTAGTACCATAAACAAGTTATCGACACCTTGCATACTTTGTTCGATGTTTTCTTCCAATGTTCTTACTTGAGATGACGTATTCATTAACCTCTGTGAGATACTTTTACTTACTTCTTGAACATTGCCATCCGTTTTCAACAATATTTGAAACGGTTGAGTTGAAATATCCTTTTGAAAATTCTCCAAACTAATCATGGCTACACTTCGGTTTGTCGAAAAATTAGCAGCATCCATAACACCAATGATTTCGTAATCTTGAATTGCTTTCCCTTTTACTACAATCTTTACCTTGTCCCCTATCTGTAGGTTATAGAGGTTTAAAATAAATTTATCAACAATCATATAATTCCCTGTAAAAAGTTTCTTGCTATCAACTTCATTATATTTAACACCATCTTTATGGAATTCCTTGAACACTTTATTTGGATCTAACCCAATATAAGTGATATGGCCAGTTTGCCCTTTTCCTGTTTGAATTTGTTCAAAGCCTAAATATTCTTTGTAAGGTTCTAATACACCAGTCTCACTCTTTAGAAAATCGTATAGATTTTGGTCTTTTTCCAGCGAGGTAATAGAAATGTCAAAATCATTAGCATTAGAGATACCTGTCATGTAATTTTGAACACCAATAATAACAGTATAAATTGTGATGATAAGGGTCAGAACAACCGTAATCAGCGTAATATTATTCCGTAACAAACGATTATTTTCTAGGTTTTTAAATCCAAATTGTAGATTATATGATACGAGCGAACGTAAAATCTTAGTCCCTAGAAACACAGACCATCGGACAAGATACGGAACAAAAAGAATTCCCCCAACAAATACCATCAAAATACTAATAAGCCCCATAATCAAGTTATAATTAGTATTGAAATAGCTTATTATTAGTGCAGTTCCCATAAAACCTATTCCCCATAAATACCCGAACTTTGAATAGCCAGTATTCGTTTTAAAATTATTCATAAGGATTTGTTTAATGGAAACATTGCTTAATTTAAGAACAGGGATAAAGCTACTTAATATCGAGACACCAATAGTAAAGACTAAGGTCAATCCAATATATATCCATTGGTTTGGGTTCGAAAAAATTGAGATTGTTTCATCATAACTATTCAACACTTCAAATAAAATAGGACTGACCGCTAATCCAGTGCCAATACCAACGATTCCGCCTATGATTCCAAAAAAGAGACTTTCTGCTAAGAGCATAAGGCGTATATGCCATTTAGACGCACCGATACTTTTAAATGTTCCAATAACTGTAATTCTCTCTTTGATAATAACATTGAATAAAGAGGAAATAATATAAAAACTAATGACAATTACAATAAGTAACACAAAAAATAATGCGAGAAGAATCGTATTCGTTTGATCTTCAAGAGTTTGATTGTCATACACAGATGCAATAGAAAGTGAAGGATTATGTTCTTTTAATTCATTTACCACTTTCTCTACTGCTATGTGATCGGTTATCTCTACATAGCGTACATTTACGGCATTAGATACCCCATATAAGTCGTTTGCTGTTTTAAGTGGAATCACCACTGATTTCGTTAATTCACTTTCTTGAGCAAAGAAGCCCACCTTCTTCGCTACAGCAAAAATTGTAAACTGTTCATCCATTCCGTTAACATTTAATAGGATTGTATCACCTATTGAATATCCTTCCTTCTTCGCCATATCCTCACTTATAATAACTTGTTGTTCTGAAAATGATTCACCTGATAGTCGTGAGTCAATTTGCAAAAGCCCTAATGCTTCCGCTTCTTTAGGGATAAGGCCGAACGTATTAACTTTAAGAATAGTGTTAGAACTTTCGAGGCTATTAATGCTATAGAAAACATCTAAAGTACTCTTTATATCTTTATGCACTGCATTAAGAGAATCAACATTTAAAAAGGGGTTTTCTTGGTCCTCACTTGGCATTATTGAAATGTCAATATCCCCATATGCGCGTTGAATATGCGATGTATAAGACGCCTCAAAATAATCCCTGATTCCTAAATTAATAAATAGTAAAAAAGTGGTCAGAGAAAGCGCCACAAGCATTATGAAACTTCTAAACTTCTTTTCACATATATTTCTCCATAAATACTTCAAAAAAATTGTCATCTAGTAAATTCCCTCCTTCCTTATATTTAAGTACATTCAATGAATAACAGAAAATAAATATTCTTCTATTAGCTTAGTAATTTCCTTTGGATAGGAATGAATAAAAAAGTGATTTCCCTTAAACATGTGTAAAGTGATAGGGTCATGTGCAAGAGATTGCCATTGTAAAAGTTCACTTTTTTCGATCTTATCTTCTGTTCCTCCTAAAATTACAAGGGGACAATGTACTTTTGTATACTCTAAATTAAATTGATATTCTTCAAGTAATTTAAAATCCGCCCGAATCATAGGTAAAAAGTAATCCATCAACACATTTGAAGCTAGTACTTCCTCTGGTGTCCCTCCTTTTATTCGTAACTCATTTTTCAACTCTTCGGTTGGAAGATTTGATATTACATTTCTCTTTTCAAAAAGAAAGGGTGGTTTACATCCAGAAAGAAAAAGGGCATTTGGAAGCCCCTCTTTCTTCTTTAAACGTTCATAGTAAATTTCTAAAGCAAGCAATGCACCCATGCTATGTCCAAAAATAAAATACCTTTCATCCTTATTAACGTACTGATTAATTTCATTTGAGAGTGTTTCTACAACTTCTTGGAAATTCTTACAAAATGGTTGCCCACTTTTTATTCCCCGTCCATTTAATTCAAGCGGTATTATAGTAATCTCATCACTAAAATGTAATTTCCACTTTAAGTAAGATACTGCGCTACCTCCAGCAAAAGGAATTAAAAATAGTTTCAATGCTCCTCAGCCCCTTTCCAGTCAGTAGTTGAAGAAATGAATGAATTTTTATGAATAAGTAGATATCGCCAGCTATAGAAGCATAAAATTAATAAAATTAGCATAGAAATCACCATCACATATAACCAGTGTACTTGTTCAAGCAAGAATCCATAAATTAACACACCAATTGGAATTGAGATATTTAGCGCAGATGTCGCAACACCAAATATGCGACCTCGTATATTTTCAGGAACCCTTGTTTGGAAGTACGTATAAATTGGAATGATAGAAATCGTATAGATACTTGCTACTAATAAACACGCCACACTATAACCGATAACCAACTGGCTTTTTGAAAGTACTCCTAAATGAGTGAGTGATGGAAACATCCAAAAACCAACTCCAATAGTTAAAGCTCCTAAATATAAAGGAAATCGATGAATAGATTTTTCAATAGAGTTATTCACGCTAATATAAATTGCGCCTAAAATGACCCCTATCCCTAAAAATGCTTGAATAATTGATAGTTGGAATTCACTTACTTCTAACACTTTATACGTGATGTATTGGACAACTAGCATCGTCAGAGGCATATAGACAAAATTAAGCATTAACAAATTAATTAAGAAAAATTGAATGATTTTTTTCTTCTTTATATAAGAGAAACCAAACTTCAAATTTTCTATATACTTTGTAGAAGATACATCATCTACATTTTGATTGTTATATTTAAATTGCAGGAGCATCGAAGCAAATGCACCAATTAAATACGTAATAGCATTAATCAATACAATGAATTTGATTCCTAAAATGACATATAAAGCACTGCTGATAAGTGGGCCAAGAATATTAATAATGGCACCCATTGATTGAAACATTGAATTGGCTTTAGGTACATTCGTTTCCTCTAAGAGATTCGAAAGTGAAGAATTAATGGATAGATTTAAAAAGGTTTGGATAATGCTTATGCAGATGACATAAACACTAAATAACATTACATTAGCATTGTTTGTATCTTGTAATAAAAAGAAAATCACGAACACCAGAAGGCTACATAAAATATCTGAAATAATAATGATTTTCTTTTTATCGTATTTATCGACAATTACACCAGCAAAGACATTCATAATAGCCCCAGGTAAAATGGTAAAAGTTAAAATTAATGAAAAATAGGCTGCTGAACCTGTTACGTCTAAAATATATAAGCTCAACGAAAATTTAAATACAGCCATACCCAAGTCGCTAATCAGACGACTTATGAACAATAACAAGAAATTCGATCTTGGAAAACCATTTTCAAAAGCCGTATTATTTCCCATATTTTTCCACCTCAATATTACTTATGATGGCACATTCTTGTTTAAAGAAGTTAAAAAGATTCTCTTTTGAATCATCAAATGGTAATGACAAATCAATTTGAATGACATCATTCGAATAGCGAGTGGCAAAATAAATATTTACGGACTCTTCCATATTCAATTCATGCATCAAGCGTTTATACAAAAGTTCCTCGAAAACATCCATTTCTTGATCTTCCATTTTTCCTTGGAAATTGAAAATTATCGATGTCGTTTGTTGCATTCTCTCCGTAAAAGTGGCTACTTTAGGATAGCGCTTTGCTATTTTCTCATTCATTGCAAAATTAGAAAAATTTAAGTTATACCGTTCAATAAGGTCTATGTTACTTTGAATATATTCTGTTGCTTCTTTATTTGCTAGCTTCGTTGGGTCCATATAAACAGGGATTAAATCAATAAACTCTCCAACAGTATTAAAGAATTTTTTCTCTCTATAATTTCGGCCATAATAAAAGATGGATACAGGTAATGACGGATTTTGGAGATAATTGTAAATAAATTTCTCCAATAATTCAAAAGCAGTCGCCCAGGCATTATCCTCATTAAACTCCTCATGTTGATTTTCTGTTCGAATTTCAAATTTTAAATATGTTGCATTCGATTTATCAAATTTCTTAATGCTCTGATGAAGCTGCTTTGTCCCCTCCAGGTATTGATTTAAAGCAAGAATGTCTACAATTTCATCATCTGTTATATGAACTGGCCCCATCCGAACTTGCTCAACAAACGCTGCATAGTTCTTCTCTACATCAATATCAATCCACTCGTCATTTTCAATTTTTTCGTAGTACTCTAAAATATTCCGTTTCACTATCTCCCCACTCATTGCATCAAAGATCGAGTGATTAACAGGTAAGAAGAGATAATAGTTCTTTTCATCTTCTTTAACTAAAGCCATTCGATAATAAAGCTTCTCGTACTCTTCATAAGGCTTGAAGAAATAATCCGAGACGATCTTCTCCATTACTTTTTTACCCGTCTTTTTTGTATACTCTGAGATATCGACGTACGGAACTGTAACTGATTCAGGTGCTTCATACTCTTTCCAGAACAACTCACCTTCTCGTTCATGCAATACATTTCGGAAAACTGTTTGTTGCTTTAAAACATAGTGAATAGCTCGATTTAATGTGTCCATTTTTAAGCCCGTTGTAAACTTTAAAAGCGTTCCTGAATAACGCTCTTTTCCTAAAAAGTAATACTCAATCGGTGCCAGTCTATATTCTTTGACAACATCTTGTGTAAGAATTGTTTGTTCAAATCTTTCATGAGCTGCAACAAGAATTGAAATTTCTCCTGTAATTTGCTCGTTTGATAAGTTGCGTAGGCCAATCATACGGTTAAAAATTTCATCTGATACCGCTAAAGGTTGTTTTTGTAATTCGTGTTCATCTGTGAAAACAGCCCGTAAAGATTTTTCCTCCAAAATATAATTTGGCAATAACTCATTGTGAATCCACTGATTGACACATACATGCAAATGTTTTTTCACCTGATCATTTAGCTGCTCTACGCTATACACATTGTTTAGCTTGTCTTTAATCATGAATTGATAGATCCTTACAGACTGTTTCAATTCTTTCTGTATTTTTTCTTCGGCAAGTTGAATATTTGTCAATTTCGTATTGTTTTTTCCAGTTTTTTTAATATAATCCTCTAATTCAGCAATCGTTTGGTGATTAAAAATATCATTAATCACTAGTTGAATATCAAGCTCTTCCACTTTAGAAATCATACGAATTGCTTTTATAGAGTTCCCCCCTAACAAGAAGAAATTATCAAATATAGAAATAGTCTCTTGTTGCAAAATATCTCGCCAAATAGTCAATAGTTGCATTTGTAATTCCGAGTGGGATTCAATAATATTCTCTTCCTTTTTTGCAAGCTTACATGAATAATTAAGTAATTTTTGTCTGTCAACTTTTCCATTAGGGGTCAATGGGAGTTTTTCTAATTGATAAAAATAATCTGGTACCATATACGAAGGCAAAACGGCACTTAATTGCTTCTTCAACACTTCAAAAGGTACATCAACATTTAATATAATGTAGGCTGCTAATTGTGTATCTTCATATTCATCTGTTGTTGTGATAACCGCAGCATCAGCTACCTCTGGTAAAGCAATTAGTTGTTTCTCGATTTCTGAAAGTTCAACTCGATATCCACGTACCTTCACTAGATGATCTTTTCTTCCTATAAACAATAACTCATTATTGTCTAGTAAACGGACCATATCCCCCGTTCGATAGAGTCTGCCGGTACCTAGTTTAGGCTGTTCAATAAACTTACTCATAGTTAAATCTGGTCGTTGATGATAACCGTTTGTTACCCCAAGTCCTCCGATAAGCAATTCACCAGGAACTCCCATCGGAAGTAATTGATTTTGTTCATCCACTACATACACCTGTGTATTAGCAATGGGTTTACCAATAGTAACATGTGAGGCATTCGTTAATTCTTTAATTGTTGACCAGACCGTTGTTTCAGTAGGACCATACATGTTATAAATTTTTAATTGCTTATATTTTTGTAACGATTGAAGAAGTGTCGTTGGAAACTCTTCACCCCCGACTAATAATTCTGTTATATGATGTAAAGCTTGTCTTCCTTCTTCAGTATCCAATAATAACTTCAACCGCGATGGCGTGATTTGCAGCATTGTCGCTTTTGTCTGCAATATACACTCTGCCATTTTTCTAGGATTCATTTGCTCATCTTCTGTCGCAAGAATAATGGTTATTCCTTTAGTTAATGCTAATAGACTTTCCAAAACAAAAATGTCAAAACTAATAGTTGTTAAAGACATTAATACTTTGCCGGATTGGAAGTCAATTTCGTTCGCCATTCCTTCTATAAAATTGCGAACGTTTTGATGATTCACAATGACTCCTTTTGGTAAACCGGTAGAACCCGATGTATAAATCATGTATGCGTAATGATGTGGCATCACCAATGGCCAAGGAATAGAAGGTCCTCCCCATTTATCCACCTCGCGAATATGAATGAATTCTATCCCATTAGGAATACTTGGTAACTCAACATCATCGTCATAAAGAACAAAGCGTGTTTGACTATCAAGTAACATATAGTCTTTTCGCTTGGATGGGTACGTTGGATCAATTGGTAAATATGCAGCACCAGCCTTTAAAATGCCATACATACTATAAAGTACTGCTTCTGAACGAGGCATCATAATACCTACAAATTCATTTGGTTGTAGACCTTTTGCAAGTAGGAATTGTCCCAAACGTTCTGCTTTTTCTTGTATATCACTATAGTTATAAGCAACTTGATTAAAAATAACTGCAGGTGATTGTCGTAAAATATCTACCTGTTCTTCAATGATGGAAACGTCTGTTATAGGAAGATACGTTTCATTAATTTTATAAACCAATTGCTCTTCTTCTTTAGAAATAATGGATAGCTCACCTATACACGTTGTAGGCTCTAAAGCAATATGGTGCAACAGCGTAAGGAAATTTTTGGCCATTCTTTCTATGGTCACTTGATTCCATAACGACTTAGCGTATTCTATATCGATTGCTAAGGTATCGTTTTTTTCCATCACGTTTAATGTAATATCTGTTCGTGCGGTATTACTATCAAAATGGATTGGTGTAAATGCCATGCCACTATGTTGAATTTCCTTCACCCCTACATTTTGCATCATAAACATAGCATTAAACATAGGGTTTCGGCTTAAATCTCCAGGAAGTTTTAATTCATTGAGAATGTCCTCAAAAGCAATATCTTGATTTGCGAAGGCTTCGAGACTTGTAGCCCTAACATTAGAAAGAAAATCGATAAATTTAAGCTCCATTTTGGGACTGTTTCTTAATGGGATTGTATTGACAAACATCCCTACCAATTCATCTTCTTCCCGTTGTTTACGAATCGATACTGGTATGCCAGTAATGATATCTTCTTGTCTTGAATATCTAGCTAAAAGCACCTGATAAGCTGCTAAAAGCACCATAAATAACGTACCATCTACTTGATTTGCTAAAGTTTTTAGCTGCGTTAATAGGTCCTTTTCTACTGTGAAACTGATTTTAGCTCCATGAAACTGTTGAATGTTTGGTCGTACTTTATCGGTTGGTAAGTCTAAAATCGGGAGTTCTCCACTCAATTTCTCCTTCCAATACTTCAATTGCTTTTGATAAATTTCTGTCACTTTGAAATTCTGTGTCCAAACAGCATAGTCCTTAAATTGAATTGGAAGTTTCTCTAAAACCTGTCCCCCATATGCCTTCAGTAATTGATGAAGTAAAATTTCTGTCGATTTACCGTCACTAATAATGTGATGCATATCAAAGAAAAATACATACTTATCCGACTCTAACAGAAGAACACTTGCCCGTACCAATGGCGCTTGCTCTAAAGAAAATGGTCGTATTCTCTCTTGAATAAAACGCTTTATGTCCATTTTTTCATCCGTTACAACTTCAAGTTCAAACTCCACGTCTGGATGAGCCACTTGAAAAGGCTCTCCCTCTACAAGATGAAACGATGTTCTGAAGCTCATTTGCTGCTGAATAACATTGTTAAAAGCTTGGTTTAGAATTTTTAAATCTATTTCCCCTTCAATCATAAATACACTTGGCATATTATAGACCACTGACGCTTCATCAAGTTTTGAAAATAAATAAAGTCGGTTTTGGGAAGAGGTTAATGGATAATGTTCTTTCAACACTGGTACCAATGGAGGTAACGTTTGCTCTTCTAGATTCCATGAAGATTGAAGTGAATAAAGTTTCTCTTGTACCTTTTCTACGAATAAACTCAATTTAGGTGCTTGCATAATATCTGAAATAGCTAAGTTTAGTTTATAACAAGTATTCAAATGGCTGACAATTTTCGCCGCAAAGATCGAATCGCCACCAAGCTCAAACAAATTGTCATCTACATGAACTACCTTCAAGCCCAGATAATGCCCCCATACATTAGCAATCTTTTCCAAAATTCTGTTATTTAGTTCACTAGCTATATCTTTTCCCTCAATAACGATGGATTCAAGTTCATCTTCTGCCAAATCTAATGATTGTTTTGCAGTTCTTTGCACAATTTTATCTGGGACATTTATCCAACATCGATGCTTTGCATATGGGTAGGTAGGTAAATTACATTTCTCGATTGTTTGTCCATTGTACAACTCGCTCCAATCCACTGCTTCATTTTGAATGTATTTCACAGCTATTTTTTTGACTAGCTCACAACGCAAAATAAAAGTTCGCAATTGCGGTTCTTCATTCATCGTATGAGATTTAGGATTGAATGTAGGTTGAACGATTAATGACTTCCTTTCTATAGTCCCGTAAAAAATACCTGTTTTTTCATTCGTTTTAAGGGGTTGCTGTAATAAAGAGCGTAACTGCTGTGTTAATTCTGCTACGTCTTCGAAAATAAAGGCTAAACGATATTGATAATGTCCTCGCCCTACACTTGCTGTATAACAAAGACTTTCTAATGAAACATCGCTTTCTCTCTTTAAAAAATCTAAATATTTTTTTACTAATGTATATAGCAGCTCCTCATTTTTAGTCGAAAGCACTAAGATATATGGGCCTAAAACAGATGGTTTAGAAGAAGCGCTTTTTTTAGGCGCCTCTTCTAAAATCAAATGACAATTTGTTCCACTTAAACCAAATGAGCTGACCCCTGCTCTCCTAGGATATTCACTTTCTGGCCAAGATTTTAATAGATCATTAACATATACAGGTGACTCAATGAAATTAATATACGTATTCGGACTTTCAAAATGAACTGTTGGGGGAATTTGTTGATTTTTAATTGCAAGTACCGCCTTAATTAATGAAGCAACACCAGCCCCATGATCTAAATGCCCGATATTTGATTTCAAAGAACTAATTGCACAAAATTGAGTTTTGGCTGTTTGATTTCGAAAAGCCCGTGTAATCCCTTCAATTTCAATAGGATCCCCTAGCTTAGTCCCTGTTCCATGCGCTTCAATATATGCTATGGATTCTGCTGGAACATTTGCAACCTTTAAAGCTTTCCTAATGACCTCTGCTTGAGCAAGTACATTAGGTGCAGTAATGCCCATTGATTTTCCATCATTATTTGCAGCGCTCCCTTTAATAACGGCGTAAATTGTATCCCCATCTTTTAATGCTTGCTTTAAAGGTTTTAATAAAACAGCTCCAACTCCCTCGCCAATACCCGTTCCATCTGCTCGACTGTCAAAAGCTTTCGTTCGTTGATTCCCTGCTTCCACCCCTAATTTTTCTTTAGGTAAAATAGGAAACATGTTGATTTTAACGCTACCCGCTATTGCCATGTTACAATCACCATTTTGAATAGCCTTAACTGCTTGATGGACAGCTAATAATGAAGAAGAACAAGTTGTATCAATTAACATACTTGGTCCTTTCAAATCTAAAATGTGCGAAATTCGACTCGCTATTATAGGTAAAATATTTCCTGTTGTTGCTAAAGCAAGTAGAGATGGTTGCACATCTGAAATCATCTGACGATAAGCATTGACAGTTGAATTGTCATAACCAACATATACTCCTACATTTTGACCTATCAGTTTCTCTCCGCCATAACCAGCATCTTCAATAGCGCTCATTGCTGTCTGTAAAAATAAACGTTGGTTTGGATCCATTAACTCTGCTTCTTTGGGGGAAATTTGAAAAAAATCATAATCAAATTCATCAATATGATCCAAGTAACCTGCCTGAGCAAATTCACCTTGGACTTCTTTCCCCATGAATTCCATATAATGTTTTACGTCTTGTCGTCTGTTCTTCGGAAATGGCACAATACAATCTTGTTTAGACGCAATATTCCCCCAAAATGTATCGTAATCCTCGGCTTGAGGCATTTTTGCACTCAAGCCAATTATCGCGATCTCATCTATTTGGGTTGCTGATTTATTCATCAAAATTTTGAGTAATTGAACCGCTACTTCTTTATCGATTTTTCCCTGTTTTGTGTTTTCAAGGACATACTTAGTTTCATTTGTCATAATCATCCTCCAACTTTTCTAAACTCTTTAGAGCATGTTCGAAACTTAAATCTCCACGATCTAAAGCTTCAATGATATCAGTAAGTTGTTCTTCCATTTCTATTTCTATTTCTATGTTTTCTACGATTACTTCTGGGATTCCTTGCTCAATAAAAGTAGCTAGTTGTGAAATGGTTGGGTGAGCAAATAAGTCCGCTACAGAAATTTCTTTGTCAAATATTTGCTTAATAGCTGTTTGCACTTGCATCAGCTTGATAGAATTCCCACCGATTTCAAAGAAATGATCATATTGATTAAAGTATTGATGATTTAGTTTTTCTGCCCAAATGATTGAGAGTCTTTCTTCAGTTTCACTCATCGCATGCTGGTCGTTTTGCTCAATAGAGTTGGCTATTTGATTTATCACATGTTTTAATGGTTCACGATCTAATTTCCCTGTTTTTGTTAAAGGAAGCGTCTCTAAGTGATAGAAAGCACTTGGTATCATATAGTTTGGTAAATGCTGCATAGCAAAATGTCGCATATACTCCTCTGTAAGCTTGGCATCACCGGTATAAGAAAGAACTAGCATTTTATTATTTTCATCTAATATAAGTGCTGCAACTTCATTTACACCACTGATCTTTTCAAATGCCCGTTCAATTTCGCCCAACTCTACACGATATCCACGGATTTTAACTTGGTTGTCCATTCGTCCTAAAAAGTTTATCTCACCATTTTCTTGCCATACCCCTTTATCCCCTGTTCGATAAATACGTCCAATAGCTTCATTAGGATGAATGACGAACTTTTCTTCTGTTAATTGCGGACGATTCAAGTATTGTTGCGCTAATCCACTTCCTCCAATAATAATTTCACCAGGCACACCGGCTGGAAGAATTTGAAGATGTTCATTCATAATATAAACTTGTGTTCCGAGGATTGCCCGTCCGATATTGCCTACTGTTTCAGCTGTCATATCTCGTTTAAAAGTTACTACAACACTACCTTCAGTCGGCCCATATTCATTAATAATTTCTATATGTGGACATGTATTTTTCACTACTTGTAACGTTCTCTCTGTTACGCGATCCCCTGCAAGCGTCACTATTCGAACGCTAGACCATTCTTCTGCCCTGATTCCTTCTAACATCGCATCAAACAATGCTGGAACCGCGATAAAATGTGTCACAGCTTCTTCTTTAATTAAACGTTGTAAGACTAAGACATCTTTCGCAACCATGTCATCAACAAAAATAACCTTTGCACCAGCCACGATTGGGGCTAAGAAACTTGTCAGGAAGCCATCAAATACAGGTGCAAACAATTGTAAAATACAATCCTTTGTCGTAAAGGCATATTCTTGTTTTCGCCATGTAATTGAATTGGCTATCCCTTCATGGGATACTACTACACCTTTTGGTTGGCCCGTAGTCCCTGACGTATAAATGATATAAGCAGGATCAGATAAGGCAACCGTGTTTTCCTCTAAGTAGCCACCTGACCAAGATATATTTCGACATTCATCCAGTGTCATACTTGGGACAGGTAAAGATATTTCAAGATTTTCTTCCTTCGTTAAAATGAGTGCTATGTCTGCATCTTCAATAATGAATCGAAGACGTTCTGCTGGTAAGGTCCCATCTAGTGGAACATAAACAGCACCCGCTTTCCAAATACCAAATAACGCTACAGCGACTTCAGGTGCACGCCCCATCAGCACCCCTACACGCATACCTGGTGAAATTCCTTGCATTTGTAGACCCGTTCGAATTTGTTCAGCCTTTGCATGTAGAGCTTCATATGTTAAAAGATATTCACCTGTTTTAATGGCAACGTGATTTGGCGTTTGGCTTACCTGTTCTTCAAATTGCGATAGGACAGTTTGTAATGACGCAATTGACTTTTCTTTCTGTCCATCTATTCGTTGACTTTGTTCATTTAATGAAAGTAACTCAATACTATTGAGCGGGAAATCTACCTTCTGGATAACTTGATCCAATATATAAATAAAATGTTTCCGAATGTTAGCAATAGCCTGATCTGTAAATACTCCCCCATTGTACGTAAACTTAATTGTCATATCATCCACTGATGGTATGACGACAATACCGAATGCATAATTTATTTGTTCAAACATTTTTACTTCTTCCACTTCAAACCCTAATGCTTTCTGGTCACTAATTTCCTGGATTCCCTTATCAACCGGGTAATTTTCGAATGCGATAACATGATGAATAAGGGGATTCCCGTTCATTTGTTGTGTTTGAATTTCATAAAGCGGATAGTAGCAATATGGCTCTGCATGTAAAAATGATTTTTGTATTTGCTGTACCAGTTCATTAAATGTGATTTTTTCTGATCCCTTCACACGTACTGGAATGGTATTAATAAACAATCCAACCAGTTGCTCTACTTGCTCAATCGTAGGTGGGCGCCCAGAAACCACAGAACCAAATACGACATCTTGTGTAGCATTGTACTTCTGTAGGAGCACTCCCCATCCGGCTTGGATTACGCTATTAAGTGTGACAGCTGCTGTTTCTGCTAATGCCTTTAATTGATTCGTACGCTCTTTTCCAAATGTGAAGACACATTCTTTGCCCTTAACTACTGAAGATGGTGCCGATTTTTCATATGGTAAAATTGAAAGCGTATCAAACTCATCTAGATATTCTTGCCAGAATTCTTGGGCTTCCTTCGGGTCCTGTTCATTTATCCAATCTATATAAAGAACATTAGATGAAATACTTGATGGTAAACTTTCTTCTCGCAACGCCTTTTCATACATTTCGAAAAACTCTTTCATGACAATACCCATGCTCCATCCATCTAGTACCATATGGTGGAAGCTCCAAATTAACTGATAGCGATTTTCATTTAACTGAACTAGCATCATTCTTGTTAACGGTGCCTTTTTAAAATCAAAGAAGGCATTTCGATCATCCAACAATAGTTGGTGTAGCGCTTCTTGCTGTAAATCTGCTTGCAAATGTTGTAAATCGATGAAACGAATAGTATCCTCTACCTCCTGTACTATCACTTGGCAAGGTAGATCTACCTGCTCTGTGATAAATAGTGTACGGAAAGTTTCATATTTATTAATTAATAAACGATAACAAGCTTCAAGTTTGTCAAATTGAACGTGCCCCACTAACTTTAACGAAGCCTGTTCAAAATAAGCATGTGATGAAGGATCCAATTTGGCATGATACAGCATCCCTTGTTGCATCGGGGTCATGTTCGAAATCTGTACAATTGATCCTTCAATTTTCTGTTCTAATTCATCAAATGCTTCAAGTGATAGCGCTAGGTTTCCAATATCACTAGGAGTTCTTCTAGGTCTGGACTCGTCAATACAACAATTGAGAATTTCCAGTAAACTTTCTTGATAATATGTGAGTAATTGTGTCATAGTTTCTTCATTGTATCGTGGCTGACTATAATCAATCGTAATCGTCAAATGAGAATTTATAACTTTCCCACTGATATCAATGGCGTAGAGCCTTTCTAACTTTTTACTACCTACCTCTCCCAGAGGGTATGTTGACATTTCCCATTTGGATTCGGTTGAAGGCAAATCAGTTTGCCCTAAGTAATTAAAGCTAATTTCGGCATCTGCTGAACGCATCCATTGAGGCTTTTCTGCCATTCCATACTTGAAGACCCCATATCCTAGTCCTTTATTTGGTACTTTTCTCAATGTTTCTTTGACTGAGCGAATATAGTAGGAAAGATCCCCCACTTTTGTGAAGTCAAGCACAACTGGATAAATTGATGTGAACCATCCAACAGTTCGCGATAAGTCGTAAGCCTGGTCTAATTCTTCACGACCATGTCCTTCTAAATCCACACGAATAGAATCATTTCCACTCCATTTATTCATTGCAAGCCCTAACGCTGCGAGTAGTAAATCATTGATTTCCGTTTGATACGCCTTCGGTGCTTCACGTAAAAGACGTGCTGTCCACTCTGAATCTAACTGCATGGAGACACTTCCCATTTCCGCATAAGTACCTAATGGTATATCTTTATCCTTTGGCAATGCTGGAACAATCGTTAACTCTTGCTCTTCCCAATATCGTGCTTCTTTCCATAATTTTTTACTTGTTGAATATGCTTGAAGAGCTTCAGCCCATTCTTGATACGATACCGTTTTTTCTGGCAGTGTAAGTGATTGACCTTGCATTGCTTGATCGTATAAATGAATAAAATCTTCCATTAAGATACGCCAGGACACTCCGTCGACAACTAAGTGATGAATTGCAAAGAGGATAAAATCCCCTTCTCGTGCTTTCATCACCGCTACTTTCATTAGCGGTCCAGTCGTCAAGGAAATACTTTGTTGAATACGGCTAGCTTCTTGTTCCAATTGCGTGGCCAGAGCTGTTACATCCTGTAAGTCTACTTGCTCGATACTATAAAACCCTTCTCCTATCGGTAAATTTTCTTGATGTATTGCAGAAGATGTCCACTTGAATTGGAGACGCAGCGCATCATGATGAGTGATTAATTTATCTAACACGCGTTGTAAAATTGTAAGGTCTATTGTTTCTTTACTTTCTAATAAAATCGCTTGGTTAAAATGTAAGTGTGGATCTTGTACCGTAAAGAAACGTCTTTGAATTGGTGTTAATGGCACTTCACCTTTAACAACCTCACGACATATTACATATGTTTCTTCTTTAATTTTTCGTGACATATCTTTTATAACTGGATTTTCAAAAATATCTTTGATTTCAAGCATTAAGTGATGTTGACGCAATCGAGAGTAAATTTGTAATGCCTTTATAGAGTCGCCCCCTAAGGCAAAATAGTTATCTTCTAAACCAATAGAAGGAATACCTAAGACTTCTTCACAAATCATTACAAGTTTGGATGCTTTCTCATCTACTGGTTTTTCCAACGAATGAGATAGCTGCATATGCTCGATTGGATTTGGCAAAGTGTTCTTGTCCACTTTCCCATTTGAAGTTAAAGGTAAAGCGTCAAGTCGCATAAAGTAATTAGGCAACATATAGAATGGAAGACGTAGTTTGAGATAATCACGTAAATCTTGAATATCTGCCCCAGATGAAGAAACATAGTAGGCTACTAAGCTTAACTGATTATTTTGAAGTTGTATTGCAGCTATAACAGCTTCTTCTACTTCTGGGTGTTTTAGCAGTGTTAAAATGATTTCATTTATTTCAATTCGATGACCACGAATTTTTACTTGTTCATCTCGACGTCCAATATACGACAACTCACCATTTGGTAGCACTTTTACGATATCTCCTGAACGGTAGAGACGTTCGATTCGATATTTATTCGTTGATATAGGCATCGAACGAGAGATAAATCGATCATTTGTTAGCTCTTGACGATTTAAATAACCTTTAGTAACACCTTCTCCAGCTACATAAAGCTCTCCTGGAACCCCTACAGGTACTGGTTGCATATCTTGATCTAAAATATAAACACGGAGGGTAGGAATTGGCTTACCAATATTGCTTTCATTTTTCTCAATATCTTCTAAGCCAATTTCTTTGTAGGTAACATGGACCGTTGTTTCCGTAATACCATACATATTAATGAATTTAGTGTTAGAATAACGCATTGCCCATTTTTTAAGAATAATTGGTTTTAAGGATTCTCCTCCAAAAATAATGTAACGAAGTGAAAGTTTTGCTGATGCTTGTTCCATCTCTATTCGAGATAAACTTAAAAAGGCTGTTGGAGTTTGATTTAAAACCGTCACTTTTTCATTTATGAGTAGCTGATGAAAAGCTTCTGTATCTCGTGCAATCTGTTTAGGGATGACAATTAATTTCCCGCCATATAATAGAGCTCCATACATTTCCCATACAGAAAAGTCAAAACAGAAGGAATGGAAAACAGTCCAAACATCCTTATTTGAAAAATCAAACTGCATAGATGAATTAAAGAGTAAACTCACCACATTTTGGTGTGTTACCTCTACTCCCTTTGGTTGTCCAGTTGTACCAGATGTATAGATAATGTAGGCAACATCCGATGAGTTTAGTGTACAACCAAAGTTTTCTTTAGATTGTTGATTGATAGCCAAATCATGCACAAGCAGTATATTTACATTAGCCGCGCAAGAAGAGCTATAACTTTCTTTTGTTAGCACGACTTTCAGTTGACTATCTTCCATCATGTAGGTAATTCGCTCTTTTGGATATGTTGGATCAATAGGTAAATATATTGCTCCACATTTTAACGTCGCAAGAATAGAAATTACCATATCAATTGATGAATCTAATAAAATCCCAACAATTTCTTGAGGTTTCACATGTGCTTGCGTCATAAACCTTGCTACTTGATTCGCTTTTGCATTTAAATCGCTATATGTGAGTTGTTGTTCACCTTCAACTATAGCTATTGCACTAGGATGTAGTTTTACCTGTGTTTCAAACACTGATAGTATTGTCTCTTCTATAGGGAATGTAGCTTCTGTATCGTTTAATAATGAATACATCTGCTCGTATTGCTCATTTGATACAATGTTTAAATCGCGTACTAACGTATCTTGACATGTAGTAACTGATTCAATAAGTAAGTGTAGCGATGTTCGAATTTGCTCCATGTCCTCTTTAGCGTACACATTAGCATTAAATACGAAATTTATTTCAAATGCTTCGTTTGGTAATACAACTACATTAAAGTCATAGTTTGTTTGCTCAAAGGCCTCAACCTCTTGAATTTGAAACGGTATTGATGAATTATCTTTTAACTGTTGCATCTCCATTTGCAATGGATGGTTTTCAAATACGACAATATGGTTGAATAATGCATTCCCTAAAGACGTTTCGGATTGAATAGATGCTAGTGGATAATAACTATACTCCTCTGCTTCCAAGATTTCGTGTTGTACTTTTTGAACTAAATCTTTAAATGAAAGCTCCTTGTTAATTGTAAGGCGTAGAGGAATAGTATTAATAAATAGCCCTACCATTGTTTCGATTTTTGCAATATCAGCTGTTCTTCCGGATACTACTGTCCCAAATAAAATGTCATCTGTTTGATTTAACTTGCGTAAAAATATACCCCATATTGATTGAAAAATTGTATTAACTGTTACGCCATATTGCTTTGCGATTGCTTCTAACTTACATGTCAAGGATTTTGACAGAATCAGTTTGACAGTTTCTTGAATATATTCTGGCTGATTGCTATTTGCTGTAGAATGTGAAACAACTAATGGTGTTGTAAAATCATTTAATTTCTCTTTCCAGTAACTCTTTGCCTCTTCCTGATCCTGTTCAGACAGCCAATGAATGAATACTTCATATGGGACAACATCCTCGAGAATCGGTGATTGCCCTTGAGCAAAAGCATTATAAATAGTCATAAACTCTTTCATGACTATTGCTAAACACCAGCCATCCATGAGGATATGATGTTCACTCCAAATTACTTCATAAGCATCTTCGCCCAATTTTATAATATAAACACGTAGTAATACCTCATTTTCTAAATCAAATCCACGTGTTTTATCAGCAGCAACTAATTCCTCCATTTCAGCTTGTTGTGCAAAAGGCGAAAGATGTGATATATCACGATAATGAACTTCACCTTGCCTCTTATCTAATACCACTTGCATTGGTTGACGTAAGCGATTATAAATAAATGCCGTTTTAAAAATATCATACCGATCTAGTAAATATTGATAACTTTTTCTAAAGATGTCTTCATCAATCGTTCCATGAATACGTAAGCGGTTTTGTTCAAAATAACTTCTTGCCTTCGAATTCATTACATGATGGAATAACATACCTTCTTGCATCGGAGAAAGTGGATATACTTTTTTGATTACTCCATGCACTTGTTCTTCAATAAGTTTAAATTCTTCTAAAGTTAATGCTGTAGCCCCTACATCTGAAGGGGTTAGAGTTGCACTATCGACGGAAATACAATGAGAAATAACTTCTTGTAAAGAAGATTTAACCAACGAGATAAACGAATTCATTGTTGATTCTTCATATTGCATAGACGCATAATCGACTTTGAAGACTAATCTTCCCTGTAATATTTGCGAATTGATGTCAAGAGTATATAGATTATCAGCTTTTTCAGAACGATAGCCATCAAGTGATTGTTGTGAAAGAGAGAGTCCACTTATCTCATCCGCTTGCGGTATATCAATTTGCCCTAAATAGTTAAAGCTAATTTCGGCATCGGTTGAACGCATCCATTGAGGCTTTTCGGCCATTCCATACTTGAAGAGCCCATATCCTAGTCCTTTACTCGGTACTTTTCTCAATGTTTCTTTGACCGAGCGAATATAGTAGGAAAGATCCCCCACTTTTGTGAAGTCAAGCAAAATTGGATAAATTGATGTGAACCATCCAACAGTTCGCGATAAGTCGTAAGCCTGGTCTAATTCTTCACGACCATGTCCTTCTAAATCCACACGAATAGAATCATTTCCACTCCATTTATTCATTGCAAGTCCTAACGCTGCGAGTAGTAAATCATTGATTTCCGTTTGATACGCCTTCGGTGCTTCACGTAAAAGACGTGCTGTCCACTCTGAATCTAACTGCATGGAGACACTTCCCATTTCCGCATAAGTACCTAATGGTATATCTTTATCCTTTGGCAATGCTGGAACAATCGTTAACTCTTGCTCTTCCCAATATCGTGCTTCTTTCCATAATTTTTTACTTGTTGAATATGCTTGAAGAGCTTCAGCCCATTCTTGATACGATACCGTTTTTTCTGGCAGTGTAAGTGATTGACCTTGCATTGCTTGATCGTATAAATGAATAAAATCTTCCATTAAGATACGCCAGGACACTCCGTCGACAACTAAGTGATGAATTGCAAAGAGGATAAAATCCCCTTCTCGTGCTTTCATCACCGCTACTTTCATTAGCGGTCCAGTCGTCAAGGAAATACTTTGTTGAATACGGCTAGCTTCTTGTTCCAATTGCGTGGCCAGAGCTGTTACATCCTGTAAGTCTACTTGCTCGATACTATAAAACCCTTCTCCTATCGGTAAATTTTCTTGATGTATTGCAGAAGATGTCCACTTGAATTGGAGACGCAGCGCATCATGATGAGTGATTAATTTATCTAACACGCGTTGTAAAATTGTAAGGTCTATTGTTTCTTTACTTTCTAATAAAATCGCTTGGTTAAAATGTAAGTGTGGATCTTGTACCGTAAAGAAACGTCTTTGAATTGGTGTTAATGACACCTCACCAACAATTGGCTTTTGCGCTATAACTTTTGTTTTCTCTTGTTTGACTATCTTTGATAATTCGGCAATAGTTGGATTTAAAAATACCTGTTGTAAAGTACACTTTAAATGGATACTTTTTAAATGTGAAATCAACTGTAATGCCTTAATTGAATCGCCACCCAATTCAAAGAAATTATCATGCACACCAAAATCATCCGTAACAATAACTTTTTTCCATATATCATAAATTGCTACTTCTAGCTCATTTGATGGGCTTATATTCTGTGAACGTTTATGCTTTTGTATCGTTGGAAGTGGCAATGCTTTTTTGTCCACCTTGCCTGAATTTGCAATTGGTATACTATTTATTTGAATGAAATAGGTCGGAACCATATAGTATGGTAAAATTTCTTCTAGTTTCTTTCTTAAGACATGGACATCAACTTCTTCATTGGATGTAATATACGCACATAAATGTGTTTGTTGAACCATTGTCACTGCCTGTACTACTGCTTCTTTAATAAAAGAGTGTAGGAGAAGCTGCCTTTCAATTTCTTGCAACTCAATTCTTAGCCCTCGTATTTTCACTTGTGAATCAACACGACCTAGAAAATCGATTTCTCCATTAGGTAGGATTTTGGCTAAATCCCCAGTTTTATATAATTTTTCATACCCTTGTTCAGCGTAGGGATTCTCTATAAATGCAGTAGTTGTTTTTTCTTCATCATGTAAATACCCTTCTGCTAAGCAAATTCCACTAATATAAATCTCTCCTGTAACTCCTTTTGGTACTATGTGCAGCTGTTCATCTAGTAGATAGATTTTCGTATTAGCAATTGGACGACCTATTGGAATTCTGCCCTTTTCTTTACCTGTAATTTGATGATAAATACATCCAATACTTGCCTCGGTTGGTCCATATAAATTGTATGGTTTCACGTGTGGGAAAATGGCTAAGAAATCTAATACAGTGGAAGGGGTTAGTGCTTCCCCGCCAAGTATAATTGTTTGTAAACTACGTAAACCCTTTTGATACTGGGAATCGTCTTTTAACTGCTGGACGATTACATCAAAAACTGATGGTACAAAATCTGTTAGTGTGATATTTTCTTGTTCAATAATTTGCGTTACATATTCTGCCGTTAAGCTTTCTTCTGGTAGCGGTATGACCGTTTTCCCTCCATTAATCATTGGCCAAAATAGCTGCCACAATGCACTGTCATACACATAATTTGTTGTATTAAGTACGGATTTTGCAGCATATTCTCCAAATTCATCATTCATCCAATTAAAACGATTTAAAATTCCCCGATTCAACACTTTTACACCCTTAGGTACACCTGTTGACCCAGAAGTATAGATGACACACATAATATGATCGTTTTTCAATGAAACCTTTAAATTTTCACTTACTAACGGTAGCTGCAAGTGTTCAATAAACATTGTTTCAATATTCAACTGATTAATTGGTATTATCGCATTAGTTAAGAGAATTGATGCATTCAGATCACGAATAATAGTTTCGATACGTTTGATTGGCCAACTAGGGTCCATCGGACAGAAAGCGGCCCCAATTTTTGAAATTGCAAACATGACTAAAGGCATTTCAATACTTCTATTCATAATTACTGGAATAAAATCGCCTTTTCCATATCCTTTTTCACGCAATCTCGATGCTAAAGCATTAGCTTTTTGATTGAATTCTTCATATGTGATTTTTTCTTCTCCACAAACAACTGCTGTATAATGTGGTGTTTTCACTACTTGTTCTTCTATCAGACGATAGATAGGTCGGTAATTTTGGTAACTACGTGCTGTATTATTAACTTCTACCATTAAGTTTGTTATATGCTTTTCATTTAAAAGAGAATATTTGTGAATAGGTTCTTCAGGGGATGCAACTATTTGTTCAATTAAATAGCGGAAACTACTCAAGAAAGTTTCCATTGTTTCTTGTGCAAACAAATCAGTGTTGTAACGTAAAATAAGTTCTGTTTTCCCCTTTACTTCTTCAATATCCAATGAAAAATCAAATTTTGACATTTGCTGTTCAAATGTTTCAATTGTATAAGAAAAATCATTTAATACTAATTCTTCTAGTTCATTATGATGAACCGTTAGAACAGTATCAAATAACGGGTTTCGACTGGAATCCTTAATTACATGTACAGAGTTTATCAATTCCTCAAAATCAAACATTTGATGCTTATAATCTTCATAAAATTGATCTTTTAAATTTTGTAAATACGTGTTGAATGGCTGATGACTTAGTAGTTTTGATTGAATAGGCAATGTATGTACAAACATCCCAATTGTGTGTTCCACTTCTGGTCGCATTCTTCCAGAAATCGGTACACCTACTACTAAATCTTGTTGTTTAGTATATTTATGAAGTAAGATATTATAGCAACTCAAGAACACGTGAGAGGTTGAAACTTGATATTTTTTTGCTAATTTATGCACTTTGTTTGTTTCATCATTACTCAATTGACTAGAAAGAGTAGCCCCATTAAATGTTTGAATCCGTGGACGTTCATAGTCTGTTGGAAAATTCAGAAGTGGTACGTCATTTCCGAATTTAGATTGCCAATAAAGAGTGTTGTTTTTAATTAAATTTTGTTGAGACTCTTCTAAACTCCAAAGCGTATAATCCTTATAATCAATCATTTTCTCCGGTAAGGCTTGTCCATTATAAATAGCAATAAATTCTTGTAAGAAAATACGCATAGAAATACCATCCACTATAATATGGTGAGAATCCAAACATAGATACCATTCTTGTTCATTGCAGGCAACTAATTTGATCCGCAAAAGTGAACCTGTTTCTAACTGAAATGGTTGCACAAATGATCCCATAATATGATGAATTGTTTCGGCTGTTCCTTCTTCAACCGTTAAGTCAAGTGATGTAGTAGGACAAATTTCTTGGTGTAGTTCACCTTCATTTAAATGAAACGATGTTCGAAATACTTCGTGTCGTTTCACTAATTGTTGCATAATTCGCGTTGTTTTTTGAACATCCAATGATCCTTTTAGCCCTACTAAGATGGGTACATTATAAGCAATTGATGTCGGGTCCATTTGATAAATGACGAATAATTGCTTTTGAAGTAAACTAATCGGATAGCGATCTTGTATTGGATAAGGTGTAATTTCCTGAGGACAACCTGGTTCTAATTGATCAATTTTATACGCTAGTTCTTTAATAGTTGGATTTTGGTATAAATCATTAAGAGTTAAATCAACATTAAAACGCTTAGATAGCTTAGCAAGTAAAACTGAGCCTTTTAACGAATGCCCACCATTTTCAAAAAAATGCTCCGAATTACTAGATGGCTGGACATGTAAAATATCAGTCCAATATTCTCGCACAATTTGTTCCGTTCTTGACATATTTTCCATTAGTTGTTTTGTTGATATCGATAAAGATGAATAGAGAGCAAGTAAAGATTTCCGATCTATTTTCCCACTGCTTAGCCTTGGGATTTCTTTTAAAAAATGAATCTCTGTCGGTATCATATAGTGCGGTAACTTCTCAGATAAAGTTGTGATGATCACTTGTTTTTCTATTTGAGCATCAGCTTCGTAAAAGGCGACTAAATCATTCTCATGTACATGAACAACTACTTCGCTTATATCCCTAACTTTTTCAAATGCCCGTTCAATTTCGCCCAGCTCTACACGATATCCACGGATTTTAACTTGGTTGTCCATTCGTCCTAAAAAGTTTATCTCACCATTTTCTTGCCATACCCCTTTATCCCCAGTTCGATAAATACGTCCAATAGCTTCATTAGGATGAATGACGAACTTTTCTTCTGTTAATTGCGGACGATTCAAGTATTGTTGCGCTAATCCACTTCCTCCAATAATAATTTCACCAGGCACACCGGCTGGAAGAATTTGAAGATGTTCATTCATAATATAAACTTGTGTTCCGAGGATTGCTCGTCCGATATTGCCTACTGTTTCAGCTGTCATATCTCGTTTAAAAGTTACTACAACACTACCTTCAGTCGGCCCATATTCATTAATAATTTCTATATGTGGACATGTATTTTTCACTACTTGTAACGTTCTCTCTGTTACGCGATCCCCTGCAAGCGTCACTATTCGAACGCTAGACCATTCTTCTGCCCTGATTCCTTCTAACATCGCATCAAACAATGCTGGAACCGCGATAAAATGTGTCACAGCTTCTTCTTTAATTAAACGTTGTAAGACTAAGACATCTTTCGCAACCATGTCATCAACAAAAATAACCTTTGCACCAGCCACGATTGGGGCTAAGAAACTTGTCAGGAAGCCATCAAATACAGGTGCAAACAATTGTAAAATACAATCCTTTGTCGTAAAGGCATATTCTTGTTTTCGCCATGTAATTGAATTGGCTATCCCTTCATGGGATACTACTACACCTTTTGGTTGGCCCGTAGTCCCTGACGTATAAATGATATAAGCAAGATCAGATAAGGCAACCGTGTTTTCCTCTAAGTAGCCACCTGACCAAGATGTATTTCGACATTCATCCAGTGTCATACTTGGGACAGGTAAAGATATTTCAAGATTTTCTTCCTTCGTTAAAATGAGTGCTATGTCTGCATCTTCAATAATGAATCGAAGACGTTCTGCTGGTAAGGTCCCATCTAGTGGAACATAAACAGCACCCGCTTTCCAAATACCAAATAACGCTACAGCGACTTCAGGTGCACGCCCCATCAGCACCCCTACACGCATACCTGGTGTAATTCCTTGCATTTGTAGACCCGTTCGAATTTGTTCAGCCTGCGCATGTAGAGCTTCATATGTTAAATGATATTCACCTGTTTTAATGGCAACGTGATTTGGTGTTCGACTTACCTGTTCTTCAAATTGCGATAGGACAGTTTGTAATAGTATAGGAGAATTCAATTGTTCTCTTTTGTTTAAAAATACAGCAGTTTCTTCTTCATCCCAGAAAGAAATTCCACCTAAGGGCATATCGAGATTTTTTATCAACTGATTTGCTAAGGACATGATATTTATAAAAACAGTTTGAATCTCATCTTCCATAAAGTAAGCTGAGTTATAATTAAAACAAACTTTAATTTCAGACGAACTTTCATAAGTAAACTCAATAAACAGTGTAGGGTTGGTTTCCAGTATGCTTTGCTCTGAATATAAATTTGAAAGTGAAACAGCTATATCAAAAACCCCTAAACCAGGAGCATCTGCTTCTAATTGTAATTCTTGACTTAATTGACGGATAGAAAAATTTTGATTGACGATCCCATTGACATATTGTTGACTGAACTTATTTAATACATCTACAAAAGTATCTCCTTCAGAAATAGATAATTGTAGAGGGATTATTTTTTCAGTAGAAGCGGTTTGAATTGGGACACCAATTGTAATGAAATCCTCAGAGGTATATTTTTTTAAAGCAATCATGATGAAAGCATTTATAAAAACAAATAATTTTTGTGTACTGCCTTCAGTTAATTTCATCATTTCCTCTGAAAGGTCATCTGGTAAATAAAAAGATTTTCTTACTCTTGCTCTATTTATCTTAGAAATGCTTTTTCTTGAAAATGAGTTGATTGTTGATTCTTCAGAAAAATGTTCCAGCCAATAAACTTTTGCTTTTCTAACTGAATTTAGTATAATCCCGTTATTCATTGTTGATGCCTCCCTATTATTTAAAATTCAAATGAAAGAATCTCAATTTTATCCTCAACCTGTAATTCACTAACTAGAATCTCATTTAGTGGTAATAATGGATTTGAAACTAACTGATTAAGAATTTCATGAAAGCTATCAATGAAACGTAAAACTGTCTCTTCTTTGTAAGCTGCTTTAGAATATTCAAAAAAAGCACTCATTTGCTTTCGATTTGTGGTAATCGACAGCAATAAATCGTATTGTGCAGTTTGATTAGGTATGTCTAGGATTTTATATTCCCATTTATTAAAAGTTGGTTTTTTAAAATTTTGAAATACAAACATATTTGCTTGAAAAATAAAACTTAGTATTTCATTTGCTATTTCTGGTTCGTCATATAACCTCTCGAAAGGGAAATCTTGACACGCATAAGCCCCAATTAAAAAAGATTTCATTTGTTCAAGAACTGCTTTAAAAGTCATTTCCTCTTCCAATTGGCTGCAAATAGGTACAACGTTTAGGAGTGGTCCAATCATTTTTTGTAATTCATAAATTTTCCTTCCAGCAAATGGGGCAACTGATACTATATCGTTCTGACCTGAATAATGATAAAGGAAAACTTGGTAAGCAGAACATAGAACCATATATGGCGTAACATCGTATTGATGTGCTATTTCTTGAAGACCATCTACAAGTTTTGGTGGAATTTCAAAAAACACACGATTACCCTCAAATCTATTTTCCAACGTTTTTGGAAAATCCAGTGGCAAATTTAATTTCTTTATTTTTCTCATATTCTTTTTCCAGAAAACAAGCTCTTCTTCACTTATATTTGAAGTTTGATCCTTCCATAATGCATAGTCTTTATATTGGATTTCCAAAGGTTCCAAGACTTCACCTGCATAAAGAGCATCTAATTCTTCCATAATTAAACTGATAGAAGTACCATCCGAAATAAGATGATGCATATCTAAAATTAATAAATGAGTTGTTTCTTCTATACGATACAAACCAATACGAAAAAGACCAGGCTTTTGTAATTCAAATGATCGGATAAAAGATTGAATTGTATGTTCTATTTCATTAAGAGTTATAGATCCTGTTTCTAATTGATAGTCTAATTGTCCATGTATTTTTTGGTAAGGAATACCATCAATTTCAAAAAATGATGTTCGTAAGATACTATGACGTGTAATCAGTTTATTTATTGCAGATTCGAATTTTTGAATGTTCATATTTCCATCTAATTGAATTGCAACAGGTACATTAAATGCTGTGTCGCTATCTTTAAATTTACTTCGTATATAGATTCGCTTTTGAGAAGGAGATAAAGGATAATAAGGTTGCTTATTTTCAATAGGAATTGTACATACAGATGCTTTCGGCTGTTTTTGCAATTGAGTGGCTTGTGCGCGAATTGTTGGATGTGAATATATTAATGAAAGAGGTGCATCTAAGCCCATTTGACATTCAATTTCAATAGCCAATTGTGTTGCTTTTAATGAATCTCCTCCTACTTCAAAGAAATGATCTTCAACTCCAACGTTAGTTGTTTCTAGTATTGTTTCCCAGCATACTAATAGCGTTTTTTCCAGTTCAGAAACCGCTCTCTCTTGTCCTTTACATTCATTGATCATTAAACTTTGTAGCTCTTCTTGAATCTCGTCAAATTGTCCAAGTTGATATTGCTCTTTTACTAGGAAACGTTGTTTTTTTGTACTTGTTGTCTTAGGAATTTTTCTAATTGGGAATACCGCATCAAACGAAAATCCAAAATGTTCCATAGTTGTTTTTTGAACTAATTCAACAATATTCGAAAATTCTAATAATTTATCCGGATGATACTGAATAAAGGCTATAATCTGTTCATAATCATTTGAAATATTAATACTTACAATAATGATTTTTTCCGAATCTATATCTATCGCTTCTCCTATTTGATTTTCTAAATCATGTGAATGAAATTTTTGTCCGTTCACAATCACTACATCTTTAGAACGTCCTACAACGACAACTTTGCCATCAATTTTGAAACCCAAATCTCCAGTTTTTAACCAAAGATCACCTGTAAGTGCCTTCTCAGTGGCTTTTGGATTTTGATAGTATCCCTTTGTTACATTGTTACCCTTAATCAATATATGACCGACAACACCTTCCCCTACTTCTACTTGCTTATCGTCACATATTTTAAGAGCCAGAGAATCTAAAGGATAACCTTCATAGATAAGTGCAATGGCTTTTTCATCTGAAGATTGACAAATTTGCACTGATTGCCCAATTGCTAATTGTTCTCTGTTGTAATAACCAAATTGGATATATGATCCAGGCTTAGGAAAAGCTATTCCTAAACATGCTTCAGCCATTCCGTATACTGGATACATGGTATTTTCTTTAAGATTGTAGGGTTTTAAAGAATTAATGAACCGTAAAATTGTGGTTAGTGAAATAGGTTCTGCGCCGTTAAAAATTAAACGAACGCAAGATAAATCCCAATCGAATATCTTTCCAACCTTCATGCGTTTCATAAAAAATCGATAACCAAAATTGGGTGATGCGGTTATTGTTACTCTATATTCAGAAATTTTCTGCATCCAAAGCATTGGTCGTCGAATAAAGAGCGCCGTGGACATAATGTTTAGTGTGATATTTAAGTAGAGAGGTGTTAAGAAAAAACCAATTAAACCTAAGTCATGGGTTAATGGCATCCAACTAAATGTTTGGTCTGCTGTAGTAATATGAGAAGCCGTTATCATATCTTGAATATTAGTAATCAAATTGTGATGTGTTAAAATACATCCTTTAGGTGCACCTGTGGAACCAGATGAAAATTGAATATAAGCAATGTCATCCGCTTCAACCTTATAAATTATGCCCCGCTGCATTTCACGGCTTAAGTATTCATAGTTTAAAATAATTGTAGGCTGAAGAGATAACGTCATTGCTATTTCATTTATATAAGGACTTTCCGTAATAATTTTGGGATTTTTTAATATTTGCCATACATTTTGTAGTTTCTTTCGTTCATTTTTGGTGTGTACAAGATGTATAGGTACGGCTACAATGCCCCCTAACAAACAAGCTATAAACGTTTCAATGAATTTACAATTATCATTAAATTGAAAGACTAATTCATCTCCTGGTTCAATTCCATGTGATTGTAAGCTATGCAGCAATCTTAAAGATCGTTCATACAATTCAACATAAGGAATATATTGGTCTATATGCTGTCCTTCAATAAAACGAATTCCGTTATTTGTTTGTGCTGCGTTTTGTATAACCTCAACTAAATTATTATATTTCTCCAAGCTGGCCCCTCCAATCATAAACAAGTAAACTTAAAAATTAGTTTTTTGAATAAATAGAATTCATAATTTCCTCATTAATATTTATTAAAATATTTACTAAAAATCTATCATTCTCTGCAATGATAGCTAATTGTTTATGTCTTTCTTGCCAGTCTTCATTAGAAATAAACTTTAACTTTAGTATTTCTGTAAAATGAAATAGAATTTGTTGCATCCCATTCAAAATTACATCTTTACGTAATTTTTCATACATCTCGACTAATTCTTTATAATGATGTAATATCATTTTTTGCGATTCTGAATTTTGAAGACCTTTATTTTGCGTACTAACCGCAATACTTATGCATTTTTTTAAAAAGCGATAATGTGGATAAATCAGTGTTAATTGTCGCTTTACTTGTTCCAACTCCGTAAGTTCGCCAATTGAATACACTTGAGCAATTGGCAAGTGACTTTTTAATATATTTGATAATGACGTTCCAGGGCCAACTTCAATAATGTCCGTAATATTTTGTTGATGTAAAAAATTCATACAAGCAACCCAATCAACTGGTTGAACAATTTGACGAGAGAGCATCTCATGAATTAAAATATCTTCATGTGTGTCACCCGTTACATTGGACAATACATCAACTTCCGGCTTTTTAATTCTGAATTTTTTGATATATTCACCGAATAAAGTGGCAGGTTCTGTCATAATTGAAGAATGAAATGGTGATGTCACATTTAAATAAATAACCTTTCCAGCCGTTTTTTGTATTTGTTTTACCACTTGCTTTACAGCATCTTCATGACCTGAAATTACAGTTTGGTCTCTTGAATTATAGTTAGAAATTTCTACGATATTATCTTTTCTAGATATATTTTCACAATGGGCTTGAACATCAGAAGAGTCCAATCCTATAATCGCAGCCATTTTATAGTCACCAATAGACGCTTCTTGCATTAATTCTCCTCTAGTCCGGACAATTTCCAATCCATCAGTAAAAGAAAATGTATTAGCAGAAACTAAAGCAGTCAATTCCCCTAAACTATGTCCTAATAAAATACGGGGATGCAGATCCAAATTCTCTTGTAAAACACGAAATGTAGCATAGCTGACCACAAATACAGCCAACTGAGTATACTTTGTTTGCATTAATTGATCAGTATGCTTACCAAAGCAATATTCTTTTAAATTTAGTTGTAAGGAATCACTTGCTTCTTCAAAAATAGTTCGTGCAGTTTGATGCTGGTAAAATAGATTTTTTCCCATCCCTGGAAATTGAGAGCCTTGTCCTGGAAATACAATTGATATTGTCATAAAACACCTCGTTAATAATTAAATGGTTAAATAAAAATAGTGAAATTAGACAACAAATCGACGCATTATATATTTTAAGCTAAATATGTCAAAAAATTCTATATATTAAATATATATCTAAAACCCAAAAAATTCAAACATAAAAATTTAATGAACATTCAATAAAATATTATTAGAAAGTTCTTTTTATTTGGAAGTTAACTAGAAGGAAATTTAAATAAATTTCTTTTTAAACAATTAGTTCTTAAGGGAAATCATTTGATAAATTACATAGGGGAAAACGCTTCAAGAAATGTAAAGTATGGAGTGTTCAAAATTATTAACTATTTTCACTAAAAAAAGCTAATAGAAGTCTATCACTTCAATTGGTTAGTAAAATAATTTATTATGAATCAAAATATACAAAGGGCATTTGAATATAATTATTCAAAATGCCCTTTGTATATTTCTGGATTGTTGAATTAACGATAGTATCTAACTCTTCTTTAAATTATGGACAATCCCAATTAACCTTATATCATTTAGCTTTTTATTCGATACTAATAAATAATCGAGTGCACTCATTCTAGTAAGCTTAAGAGTAAATTTTATAGCATCTGCTTAAGAGTCGAACAGAAAGTTTCCGAGTTCGTCTGTTGGTATATATTGATCAGCGATTTTTCGTTTTAGTTTTCGTACAGATAAAGTGTGTGAATCCTCTTCATATAAAATAATAGCACCCACATTTCGGTAAAGCGTCTGGTCAATTGTTGCGACAACTTTCACATTTGACCCTTTAAATTTCGTTAAATCTATCTGCATGTATTTACCTCTATATGATTGTCCTTCTTTTACAGTAGTATTTTCTGGATATTCAAACCAAAAATCCACTATAAAAGTTCGTCACCATAACGTGTGGTTGATTTCCGTTCCGACTGGGCACTTTCCCGGGGGCGTCCCCAACATGATGTTGGTCACGAAGGCGTTATCACAGGACGTGATGGTTTTAGCCTTTGTTTCTCTCTATTGCTGACCCCAAGGACTCGCCAAGCCTCCACTCCAATCAACTTTTCACATGACATACATTTTCGCAAAATGCTATCCTAGCTTTCAATGATAGGTCCAATTTTTTTCAGAAATTCCAGCCATTACCATAATGTGATTTCTGTTCCGACCGAGCACTCTCATGGAGGCGTTCGATGAGCAACTCTAAACTATAAATTGTTGTGAGCCGATTTCAGCCCTAGCTCAGCCTCATGTGAAACTGGCGCTCTTTTTAGAGAAAAAATCGCACAGCCTAGTGCACATAAAACTAAAATGGCACCGAAGCCAGCTAAATGCTTAGCAGACCCTATAACAGCAAACATAGCCCCACCAACAGCTGATCCGATAGATATACCGATTTGTAAAGCAGCAGTATTTAAGCTTTGTTGAATATCAGACGTTTTTGGATCAGTTTCTATTAAATAATTTTGTAATGGAGGGGTAAGTGCCCAACTAAGTGCACCCCATAAAATTGTCGCGACTAAAAAGAGTGGAAAAGCAACAATTGTATAAGGAATACTAAATAATACAACGGCAAATGTAGAGACAACAATTAGAATGGCTTTACCAGTACCAATTTTGTCACTTAGCCAACCACCAAGAGCATTCCCACTGACAGACGCTATTCCGAAGATTAGATAACAGATACTAATCCAAGAGGCACTCATATCAAATGCTTCTACTAAAAATGGCGTTAAATATGCATAAAGCATATAATGACCAGCCAGCATAAACAGTGTTGTTAATTGTGCACTTAAGATTTTTAAATTCGACAATGATTTAATTTGAGCCTTTAATGGGACAATTTCTACAACTGGCATTTTTTCAAGTAATAACGCAATAAGAATCATAGATATAGTTGAAAGAAGCGCGATTCCTAAAAATATAGCTCTCCATCCAAATGCTTCCGAAACAAATATTCCAATTGGCACACCGATGACAAGTGCCGAACTAACACCTATGAAAACAAACCCTAACGCTTTTGCACGATGTCTTGGTTCAACAATTTTTGTCGCAATCGTTAAGGATAAGACGATGACCAATGCAGTACTCATCGCCGTGAAAATTCTAGCAATCATGACGATCAAAAATGTCGTACTAAAATACGTCATAAGATTACCTAAAGTAAAAATAAATAAAGAAATAAGATAAAGGCGCTTCCGTTCCACTTTTGCGGTTAATGATAAAAGCACAGGCGCAGATATCGCATAGACGAGAGCAAATATTGTAATTAATTGTCCCGCTGTTGATAAGGACACTTTTAAATCTTTTGCAATTGTTGGTAATATACCACCAACAATTAATTCCACCAATCCTACCGCAAAGGTAGTAACGGCCAGAATGTAAACTCTCCAATTCATAATTATCACCCTTCTGTTACACTTTCATTTTTGTAGGGAGATCTCAATTATGCCTCGGCATAATTGCGTCCGGAATCGGCTTTGTGCATGAACAAAGAACTCCTTTATGATTCCGTGACATCCGCCGGAGGCTTTAACTTCTTTCAACAAATGTTTTTGGTAGCGAAAGCGAAGCGTCAGCTACAAATGTTTTTGGTAGCGAAAGCAAAACGTCAGCTACCAATGTTTGGATACTGATGAAAGAAGTTAAAAAAAATCCTGACTACAAAAATGAAGCACGATTTTTGTAGTCAGGATTTTATGGTTCCTGGTAGAGACCCTCAATCCATATCATTGAGGTTATACATATCAAATATTTACGTTAGCTATATTAGCATATTGAATTTTGCATGACAACATTTTTTTATTATTTCTTTCTTGTCATCCATAAACTTAGTTCACTATAGCACTCTTATTCATTAAAGTGCAACCACTTACCTACTAAAAAATCATATTAAAAGAAAGAAATTTCAGATTTTACTTATATTTTTTCAAGTTTGACCATACATACTAATATAACAGAACATTGTGAGGTGATTGTTTGCGTATAGTAGGTTTAGTATGCTACTTTTTATTGTTGTTTTATGGTGTAGAACCAGTAACAGAAGAGCTCTCAATCAATCAACAAGCAATCAATTCTCCTAGTCTGAGCGAACAGCAAATCCCGATAAAAGAAACGGTTGAAAATTCAACGGTTTGTACCTATTACTCCACTTATAAAGTTTGCAAAGATTTATCAGCGAACTAAAAAAGAGGCTACGTTGAGTAGCCTCTTTTTCACTGCAAGTCCCTATTTAATTTACTTTGAACCAATATGGAAACGATTAAACGGATATATTGTTAATTTAGCTTCACCATAGACGGCATCTTTAGAAATTAAGCCATAATGGCGGCTATCAGAACTTCTTAAACGGTTGTCCCCGAGTACAAGATACTTACCCTCAGGTACCTTTTTCTCATTTACTAATTGCTCTAACGTGAAATTTTCTGTAATTCGTAATTGCTTAGGATCATCTGTTTGACGATTCACATAATCTTCTTTATAAGCTTTTCCATTTACATACAAAACATCGTCTTTCATTTCAACTGTATCACCTGGTAGGCCAACTACTCGTTTAATATATAGCTCATCCTCTGTTGGTGATTGAAAGACGATTTGATCAAAGCGTTCAATTTTACTCATTTTACTTACAATAATAATATCCTTATCATGATAAGTTGGGTACATAGAAGCTCCTTGTACTTTAATCGGTGCAAATAAAAATTGCTTACAGCCTAAAACAACTATAGCGGTAATTACAATAATTTTAAGATAGGATATTATTTCCTGTTTGAAACTACTTGTTTTCTCTTCTTGCATGCTCATTCCCCGATACTGTTTTTTTATAGTATAACATTTTCTACAGTATATGGACGAATTTTCACATAAATTGTTTCATGTTCATAAAAAATAGACAAAGCTAATTTATAACTTTGCCTAGATACATTCTATTCTTTTGTTTTTCAATTATGAGTGGTTACTTTACGTAGTAGTAGAGTGTTGCTGATTAGTTAATAAGTCTACTGTTAAAACAATACCTACATGTAGTGCAACTGCTAAAAAAAATGTACCTATAATCATCACAATCACTCCTTCAGCCATTTCTAACACAATTATACATCAATTTTCTGATATTTCAAATAAATAAAAAAATAAATAAATTATGCCTCAGCAATAATTGCATCCGTTATCGACTTTGTGCTTAAGCCTGTGTGAGGGCCGGAACGATGTCGGTCATTTCGGAATGCCACAGGACGTGACGTTCTTAGACTGAGTTCCTCTATTTCAGCAAATCTCTTTTGTACCGAAAGCGTAGCGGCAGGTACATGTGTTTGGACACCCACTGAAAGTAGTTAAAATAAAAAAACCATTCAACTAGGCATGCACCCTACCTGAATGATTTTTTATGTTTCACATGAAAATTTTCAAGCACAATAGTTGTAGATGACGCATAGCTGAACTGAATGAATTTTTTTGAACTTTACGCTTAGGCACATAGCTTTGCATGCAATTGTTTACAGCTGTATACCTAAGCACCTGGGTCCTTCCATTCATGTATCTCCCTCCCCTCATTGTCCAAAGATTTACAACTATCGTACTCAAATTGTCACTCTTTTATTGCAAATGAGCTTTTAATTCCGCTTTTATTTTTTCTAGTTCGGTCTCTTCAGGGATGAAATACCATATGTTGTCAATTCTTTTGCCATCTCCCTCTTTAAACGACAACTGCTCAAGATTACCATCCATATTTTTATAAATACTTTGTAGTTGAATTAAATCCTTCATCGTAAAATTCATACGAACATTATCTCCTACTACATCAAGCATATCTGTAGCCTTTAATAATATAGAAGATGTTGACGAGGCTTTTTTCAAAACCGCTTCAATAATTTGTCGTTGGCGAATTTGACGTCCAAAATCACCACGAGGATCTTCATAACGAATACGTGAGAAGATCAGTGCATTATCACCATCTAAAGTTATCTCACCTTTCGGATAATGATAGGAATCATATGTTAAGTCCATGTCATTATCAATGGTCACCCCACCAATCGTGTCAATAATTTGCAGGAAGCCATCCATATTAACAAACACATAATAATCAATAGGTATATTTAAAAAATGCTCCACCGTATCCACTGCCATTGGGACGCCGCCAAATGCATAGGCATGATTGATTTTATCGACGGTATTATGTCCAATAATTTCAGTACGAGTGTCTCGAGGTATACTGAGCATCTTCATCGTTTGTTTTTGAGGGTTCACCGTAATGACAATCATCGTGTCAGAACGGCCACTGTCTTCTTTTCGTTCATCAACTCCAAGCATTAACACGGAAAACGGGTCTTTTTTCGTAACTATTTTTTGTTCTTTACTTTCATCTGTTGTTTCAATTAATGGTGTATTTATTTTATTCATTGTTTTTTGGATAGTGTAATAAGCAGTACCTATAAAAATTAAAAATATCGTTAATAAGCCACCTACTATCCAAATCCAAATTTTCTTCTTGCTCTTTTTTTCTTTAGTGCGTTTTGTGTTTTTTTCCATACATAAGTCCTCTCATGCAAAAATTTACCCTACTTTTTGACGTATTAAGTTGGAAAAAAGTTAATATAGTCTAATTATATGCATATCGGACGAAAATAAGACGTACACTATATTTACTAATAACACATAATAATACTTTATTTGTAAAATAAAATTTGATTATTTAATATCCAGTAACAAGAAACTCATAATGCCACTATGTTTTATACAAACTAGCACTCTATATCCGCATTCAGCCCATGACCTATTGAGGTTGAGATTAGACTAGCCTTTGCTTTCTATTTACAAAAAGGGATAGAAAAAGGGTCAAGACACCTTTACATTGCCCTGACCCTTTTACACCTGTAGCTGATGCTTTTCTTTCGCTAAAAAAACACCCTGCTGAAATAAATTAAACCACATTGTTCAACATTCTTACATTTCATTTGCAACCTGTTTAACAATTTCATCAATAATTGGGATAGCTGAAGTTTTATTGGCCTGTGTCAAAATACTAAAGATATACCACTTGCCACTCTTTCCTTTTACATAGCCACACAAAGCATATGTTCCAGCAATATAGCCTGTTTTAGCAGATACACTATAGCCCTCCATACGATTTTCTAAAGTCGCACCAACAAGGCTGCCCTTTCTTCCTGCATGCGGTAATGAATCTAAATATGTGGAATACCAGGATTTATTGCGAACGTTATATAATAATAGACTTACTTGCATACTGCTTACTCGATTTTGATGACTTAAACCTGAACCATCTTCAATATACCAATGCTCCATATTAAGCCCAATATCACTACCATACGTACGAATCGCTTTAATGCCAGCGGACCAGCTGCCTTCATCAAGTAACTTTCGCCCTAGTTGTTTAGTAAACATATCACCCATCCCATTAATGCTTAACTTTAAATACATAAAGTTAATATCCTGTAATGGTTTTGAATATGAAATACTTACTTGTTGTGCATTCTCAGGTACCTTTCCTGTTTCAATAGGCATTGTTTGGATACCTTTCGAGCTTAATATTTCTCGGAATACGTCAAGTGTATATAGCGTTGGATGATAGACAGCTACATTTGTACTTACCTGTGAATATGCTGGTAAGTTACCCGTTACAATGATTTGATCTGTACCGTATTCTCTTGTAATTTTCACTGTACTTTTCTCGTCCTTGTTCACAACTTTTGTTTTGTTGACTATCGGAATAGTACTTGCAAACGGAACAAGCTGAACATTACCTGTAGTACCAACCTTTGAGCCTGTCACTTTCACTTGCACAGTTGCAATATCATATTGATCATTTGGCGAAATCGTTAATGCTGAAATGCGCGAAGCATATGGTTGATCCTCTTCTTCAGGTACAATTCCCTTTGGTAAACGATCTGCATCAAACCAAGTATCATCCCCGATTAAGGAACCCGAAATTTTCGAGATACCCATCTTTTTCAATTCATTCGAAAACGATTCTAAATGAACAGGTAAAAGCGTTGGATCTCCCCCGCCTTGTATATAAATATTACCGTGAAGAACACCATCTTCAATTGTGCCATCGACATATGTCTTCGTAGCAAAGCGATAGTCAGGCCCTAATAAATCCAAAGCAGCGGCGCTAACTAAAAGCTTGAGCGAAGAAGCAGGGCGTATCATTTTATCTCCATTTCTATTGTAAAGTACTTCCCCAGTTTCTATATCTCGTACCGTTATACTATACTCATTGTTCTTCCAATTTTCAGCAATGATGCTATTCACTTTTGTTGTCATCGTTTGCTTTCGAGCTCTTTCCTTCACAACAAAGGTGATTGGCAAACAACAAACCATTAAAATAATCATAAAAAAAATAATTTTCTTTTTCATAGACCCTCCAATTGGCAATTTTATACTTCCAACACTTTATTCCGCAGGAAAAATCAGCATTTTTCACAAAAAAATAATATGTCAACTTTTTTATTCGACAAGAATAAACTGTAATAGCTAGCTAAATCATTTCGGGAAAGGAGTTGTTTATAAATGGGTGCTAAATGGATAAAGATTTCAATCTTATATTTAGTCATTGTTTTGGCCTTTGGACTGTTTATGCATTATACAATTCAACTCGAATGGACGGCGACACACGCACACATCGGTGTGGTAGGTTGGCTGACTACTGGTTTTATCGGTTTAATTTATTCAATCTATAAAGATGCAGCCGAGACAGGACTGGCCAAAGCACAATTTTGGTTCTACAATCTCGGATTGCCGTTCCTCTTGGTCGGTATGATGATGGTTCATATAGATGTACCAAACTGGTTATTTGAGCTCTTTGTATCTGGTGGCGGTATCGCAGTAACAATTTCAGTACTGTTCTTTTTTGTCAATGTCTTTAAAAATGTAAAATCTTAATTCGAGTAGGAGGGAGTGATTAACTCCCGACCTCTCACACCACCGTACGTACGGATCCGTATACGGCGGTTCAATTAAGATGAATAACGCAAAGTTTCGTAACGAACTTGCAGACTTTTCAGCCCTTGGCTTTCCCAATAGGAATTGCCGAGGGTTCTGTGCAATATGGGGCTTTTTGAAATGCGCCAGTACCCTTTTCGGGTATTTCCCCATTCGTATGCTTTTCCGTACGGAACTTTTAAACGAATGAGATTTCTGACTCTGGTTCGGGGTTTCTTCCAATTCTTCCAAAGACACATTCGCAACCTTCTCTTAATCCAACTGTCTAATTTACTGAATACTGAAGGTGTATCTGCGAGCGCAAAATATCCACACCATCCAATTAGATATTGGTTTAATTTCTCGATACGATATTCCATTGGAAATGGCATCTTTCTAGAGGTAATTTCTCGTATTTTCTTCTTCATTCGTTGAAGGCTTGTTTTCGCCACCCGAACTTTTGGTTCTTTATGGTGTGAAAAACTAAAACCCAAGAATTTTCGATTCCACGGTCGGTCTACCGCTGATTTGGACTCATTCACTTTCAAGCGTAATGTACCTTCGACGAATCGCTGTACACTTGCTATTGTACGCTCTCCTGCACGTTTACTCTTCACATAGATATTGCAGTCATCTGCGTAGCGAACGAATTTATGACCACGTTTCTCTAATTCTTTATCCAACTCATCTAACACGATATTAGAAAGAAGTGGACTTAATGGTCCACCTTGCGGTGTTCCTTCCTCTGTACTTGAAACAACTCCATTTATCATGACACCTGCTTGGAGATATTTACGGATAAGTTTTAATAATGATTTATCATGAATTCTTTTCGCTAATGTTGCCATTAATCGGTCGTGGTTGACCTTATCAAAGAATTTCTCTAAATCCATATCCACAACCCAACGATATCCTTCCTTCATATAACCCTTCGCCTTTCGGACTGCGTCATGAGCACTCCGTTTTGGTCGGAACCCATAACTGTTGTCCGAGAAAGTTTGGTCATATTCTTTTGATAATATCTGCGATATGGCTTGTTGAATCAAACGGTCTGTCACGGTTGGGATTCCTAATAGACGCACACCGCCGTCTGGTTTCGGGATTTCGACACGAAGTACTGGTTGCGGTTCATAAGTTCCCATTAGAATTTGCGCTTTAATGGATTCCCAGTTTTCGAGGATGTGCTGACGTAAAGTTTGTACGGGCATCATGTCTACTCCCTGGCTTCCTTTATTCGCTTCCACTCGCTTTAATGCTTGTATCATATTCGGACGTGCTAGAATTTGATTCAACATCACCATTTCGTTCCTTTCCGTGAATAGCTTGTCTTCTTATGCCCACCTGAACTACACCCTCCGCAAATACCCTCATGGACTTCACCATTACTTTCTAAGCGTGAGGTTTCTCTGTTTTCTGTGTTTATTCATTCAAGATGGAATGCCAAGGGCTATTCTCTCTTAGTTGTTCGGTCCTTCCGATTAGTTCTAGACCCAATCGTACTATGACCTCTGCTGACTTCTGATGGTTCAGCTACTTGTCACCAAGTAATTTATGAAGGGTACTTCACGTTTCCATCAGACCTCCCCGGGTAAGCACGTGCACTTTCACACCATCTATCCGCCTCATTTACTCGATATGACCTTCGACAGAAAGGACTTTGTTTTGATTTGCAAACTCATCCAATCATACCTAGCCTTCTATGAGGTTCGTGTTCCTCGGACCGGTGTTTTGCCTCCAGCTTCCTTCAGATTCCGCGTCGCCACGGACACCCTTGCTCTTGGCTAACCTCTACTTCTGTCTTCGGGGTTCGGGACTTACACCCTATAGTTCATATGCATGCCGGGCGCACAAATAGAAAGCCTCACTTTTTCACAAAGTGAGGCTTTCAGCTTGTCGGAGTTTAAGTATTATTGCAATGAATTCGCCTGCATTTGATACATTTTTTCATAAATGCCACCCTGTGCTAATAGCTCATCATGTGTGCCACGCTCCACAATCTTGCCTCGATCTAACACAAGAATACGATCGGCATTTTTAATAGTAGAAAGTCGGTGAGCGATAATAAATGTTGTACGTCCTTTTTTCAGTACATCCATCGCATGCTGAATAATCTCCTCTGTTTCCGTATCTATATTCGAAGTAGCCTCATCTAAAATTAAAATTGCCGGGTCAAAGGCAAGGGCACGCGCAAAGGAAATTAACTGGCGTTGCCCAGATGACAATGTGCTCCCCTTCTCAATAACAGGCTCATCATAGCCATCTGGCAAGTTCGCTAAAACACGTTCCCCACCAACAGCCTTTAATGAAGCTTCTATTTTTTCTCGTGAAATTTTAGGATTATTTAGGCTAACGTTCGAAGCAATAGTACCTGTAAATAAGTATGGGTCCTGTAAAACAATACCCATATGTTCACGCATTGTTTGACGAGGAACCGAAGTGATGTCGATTCCATCAATCGTAATTTTCCCTATAGATGGGTCATAGAAACGGAACAATAAGTTCATAATAGAGCTTTTCCCAGATCCTGTATGGCCTACTAAGGCAATTGTTTCACCTTGGTGTGCTTCAAATGATAAATTTTTCAATACGTAATCATCATTTTTATAGGCAAAGGAAACATCTTCGAACACCACATTTCCTTTATATCGAGGCATACTTTTTTCAGCTACTGGCTCCCCGTTCGTATCTAACACTTCAAAGACACGCTTTCCTGCAACGAGTGAGCGCTCAAGCTGAGAAAATTGATTGACGATATTCGTGATTGGATTAAATAATCTCGTTAAATAATCGACAAAGGCATATAGTGTCCCCGCAGAAATAACTTCCGTGGCCGTAAATGACTGTGTACTAAAGTAGAAAATAAAGACCGTAAACATAATTAGTCTTAATGTATTAACAAGGTTGAAGGACGTTGCAGAATCAAGGAAAAGTAGCTTGCGTTCATATGCATAATGCTCATTATTCATATCATCAAATTCCTTCGTCATTTGCTGCTCACGACGGAATGCTTGAATAATTGTCATGCCTTGAATCGATTCATTAATCATTGCGTTAATATCGGCAATTTTCGTTCTGATGACATCATTATATTTCGAGGCCACTTTACGATATAAAATCATCCATAAATAAACGACTGGTATCATAGTCAATGCTAACAATGCCATTTTCCAATTTAAAATGAAGAGTGCGATATAAACACCCACAATAGAAATAAAACTCGTAACGAAGTTTGACAGTACTTGAACGTATAAATTACGAACAGCCTCGGTATCATTCGTTACACGGGCTACAATTTTCCCTGCTGGTAAATTATCGAAGTATTGAATTGGTAACGTTTGAATATGCTCAAATACATCCTTACGTAATTTTTGTACAACACGGTTGGCACCCATTTGTAAATAAATATACATAAAATAGCGTAAAACAGCTGTAGCTATTGCTAAAAGTAAATAGACAAGTAATAGCCAAGTGATTGGTTTTAATTCAATGTGACCAATTGTCATGTAATTATCAATAATATGCTTTGCAATAAACGGCCCGACAAGCTCCGTAAAGACGGCAATTGTTAAGAAAAATAATCCTAGTAGAATCGTCTTTTTAAAATACATTGCATAACGTGTTAAACGTTGACTCGTACTCATGAGGCACCTCCTTCAAGCTGTTGACGGTCAAATTGCTCTTTATACCATCCTTGTTGTGAAAGAAGCTGCTCATGCGTTCCCTGCTCTACAATTTGGCCTTCATCTAGCACGATAATTAAATCGGCATGCTGAATTCCTGATAAACGATGCGTAGTAATAATCGTCGTTTTATCTTGTCGTTCTCGCTGTATATTTTCAATAATTCTTGCCTCCGTCTTGGCGTCTACAGCAGAAAGCGAGTCATCAAGCATTAAAATTTCAGGGTCTTTAATAAGAGCACGCGCAATGGAAACACGTTGCTTTTGACCACCTGAAAGAGATACACCCTTTTCACCAACAAGTGTCTCAAGGCCCATTGGTAAAATTTTTAAATCTTTTTCAAAGTATGCAGAACGAATCGCCTGATGCAATTCAGACTGTGTAGCATCTTCTTTCCCAAATAAAATATTTTCACGAATAGTACGTGAGAATAGAACATGATCTTGTGGAACATAACCAATCCAATCGAGTAACTGCTCCTTCGTTTGTGCAGCAATATCTACTCCATCAATCGATAGCTGCCCCTCGCCGATTGGATACTCACGTAATAACTGTCGCAGGAAGGTCGTTTTTCCCGCCCCCGTTTTACCAACAATCCCAAGTGTTTGCCCCTTTTTCAACGACAAAGAAATTCGCTGAAGGTTTTTCACCTGACTCAGTGGATATTGAAAGGTTAAATCATCAAAACCAATCGCATTCGGTGTCGCAATTGTTTGTGGATTTGCAATATTTCGAACATCCGCCTCATAGTTTAGTGTTTCCTGTACGCGATCAAGCGAGGCGTTACCTTGCTGCATCACGTTTATAAGTTCCCCAATTGCAAATATTGGCCAAACTGCTAGCCCTAAGTAAACATTGAATGTTACAAGTTGCCCAACTGTCATAGCTTCAATTGCTACTAAATGAGCACCATAGCCAAGCGCTACAACATAACTAATCCCAGTACCGACCTTTGTAATCGGTCCAAATAAGGCATTAATTTTTGCAGTATGCATATTTTTTTCATACACGATCTCGCTCATCTCTGCAAAATTTGCTTCGTCCTTCTTTTCTTGTACGTATGCCCGTACAACTCGCACACCTGCAACCGACTCTAGAACACTATCATTCAGTTCACCAAAAGCATCCTGCGCCTTCATATAGCGTTCATGCACTATTTTCCCTAAATATTGAATAAGGATGGCCATGATCGGTACTGGTAGCATTGCAAAAAAAGTAAGTTTCCACGAAATCATATAACCCATTGCAAAAATAATAAAGCCCATGTAGATGCTAGAATCGATCAATGTCATAATCCCAAACCCGGCAGTCATCGACACTGCATTTAAATCATTCGTCGCACGAGCCATTAAATCTCCGGTACGATTTTTTTCATAAAACGTTGGCGTCATACGCAAAAAATGCTGCATAAGCTTTCGACGCAAAATTTTCTCGAGGTTAATAGCCCCTTCGAATAGTCTGAATTGCCACACAAAATTAAGAGTATAACCCCCAATAATAATACATACGAAAATCAAAATATACTTCGTTAAAAGAGCTGGTGTCATTTCACCAGCAGTCAATAAATCGATAATTGACCCTAGCAAATACGGTGGAACAACTTCTAAGCCACTCGCGATCATTAATAACACGACAGCTATTGTATATTGTTTCCAATATTTCTTAAAAAACCAGCTTAATTTACTTAAAACATCAAACATACGTTATAACCTTCTTTCTCTAGTGCTGTTAAAGCTTTGCTACCCACTATCCAGAAATACCTTGATGAAAATCATTCTTTGTACTTCGTTTCGCATACACATACACTCCTTCTTCATGTTCACTACAACACTTTTTTGCAACAAAAAAGACACATACCCAAAAAAGAGCATGTGTCTCTTAATAAAAGGCAAGGAGTAACCCATGCCTTTTATTGCAATGTAAAATAAAATGTTAGAAGACATGGACAATGTATGCAGTTGTGATTTGAAATGATACTGGTAAAATTAACATCGTCATGCCCTCCTTTTCTTAAGATTGTTATAGTGTTCTTGAAGATTATCACATCTTTGAAATATTTGTCAACCAACTTGCTGTTATTTTTTACGTTTTTCAGGAAATAATTAGCGCTTTAAAGCAATGAATTCCTACATATCAATTATGGCTAGGCCTAATTGCGTCCGAAGGCTTTTGGCCAACAGACTTTGCGTGAAAGCGTAGCGATAGCACGATGTCGGTCACTCGGGCTTTTTCACAGAATGTGAAGTTCTTAGCCCGAGTTCCTCTATTTCAGCGAAAGTTTGACACCTGCTGAAAAATGCAGGAAGACTTTATTGAACAAAGCTAGTACGATGAGGTCCAAATCAATTTATCGCTTCAAGAGGTCAAAATCATGTTGTATCTACTCTTTTTAATATATTTGATTCCATATAACTTATAGAAATATATCTAAATTGATTCTCTCATGATACACTTTTCAATATAGACATTTTAGTAAGGAGTCTTTACTTTGAAATCATTTTTAGCTGTTGGAATCGGCGGGTTTTTGGGTGCCATCTGTCGATATAACCTTGGTCAAGCACTTCAAAATACAGGTGGTTTTCCAATTGCAACACTTTGTATAAACTTAATTGGCTGCTTTTGTTTAGCGTGGCTATTTACAATGTTTACAAAGCGTACTTCTATTATTTTAGGAATTGGTACTGGCTTTTTAGGTGCCTTTACGACATTTTCGACATTTTCTTTAGAAACGCTATTACTTTTGCAAGATAGTAAGTGGCTACTAGCTATTTTTTATATTTTAGCAAGTGTTTTTGGCGGTTTAGCATGTGCATGGCTAGGTTTTAGACTTGCGAAGGGGCGCAGCGTATGATAGTTATTGGGATAGGTGGATTTTTTGGTGCACTAACGAGATTTTATCTTGGAAAATTGATTGCTCATCCATACCCATGGGCAACATTTTTTATTAATATAACAGGTTCTTTTGCACTGGGCCTTCTATTTGCATTACAGCCAAGTGATTGGATTTGGCAGTTTATAGGGCTTGGTTTTTTAGGGGCCTATACGACATTTTCAACATTTGGCTTTGAATGTTTGCAGCTTTTGGAACAGAAAAAATGGAAGCAAGTGGTTATTTATATATGCACTACCGTTTTATTCGGTTTACTTTTCGCTACACTTGGCTTTTTCCTTGTGTAGTAGAATTTATGACATACTAGAGGTGATTTTTTGACACAGCCATCTATTGAACAATTAGAAGCGCTCGAAGCTGAAATTGAACAAACATTATTTACTTTAATCGACTTAGAACTAAAAGAAAACTTTCCAGAAATGAATATCCGTTTTGCTCAATTACTTGCAAAGGTTCAGGCTGCTCAGTTAATTGATTATAAACTTGACGTCCTCGTTGATCCTCAAGCATTGGCAACAGAAACTTGCACTCTACTACAAAGTTTAATAGAGGCAAAGGCAAGACCACAAAAAAGACAACGACTACTAACACACCGTATGATTTTAAAAATATGGCTACGTAAAAATCAACGCTTTATGACCGAATTTTTACCACAAATGTTTTAGGCGCCTCTCGATGTCTCAAGGGCGCCTCCTTCTAAAGTTGCAATTGGTGCAACACTTCTTTTACTTTTCCTTCAATTGTTAAATCAAATTGTACTGCATGATGCGCAATATCTAAATTAATATAAGCAGTTTTTCCTTTCGTCATCATTGGAAGTTGATTGACAGGATACACTTCCAGGCTTGTACCGATAACAAGAACAAGTTCCGCTGCTCTAATTGCTTCCATTGCATTGTTCCAGCTTACTTGTGGTAAGTTTTCTCCAAAAAGCACTACATTTGGCCTTAGTTTACCATCACAGTGTACACAACTCTCTTTGTGTAAAAAACTTTCCATTGTAGCAGCTTTTTCGCAGTGATGACAACGAATGGAACGTATCGAGCCATGTAACTCCTCTACCCTTTGACTCCCTGCTAGCTGATGAAAACCATCAACATTTTGCGTAGCAACTAACGATACAATTCCTCGCTTTTCCCAATAAGCTAAAATTTGATGTCCTTCATGCGGTGCCACCTTTTCCAAATTGTCTATGCGCATTTTATAAAACTCATGAAACAATGAATAATTTTGTGCCAATGCTTCTGTAGTAGCTACTGTTCGAGGATCAATATTATTCCACCAGCCTGATGTCGATCGAAAATCTGGAATTCCACTTTCGGTTGACATGCCTGCACCCGTTAAAATGACCGTGTTACTTGAAGATTGTAACCACTCACTTAAAAGTTCGATTGTCATGTTTTCCTCCTCCATCCATGCCATCATCATATGGTGTATAGGCCATTGTAGGGACTTTCATTTCCACAAAAATGCGATAACTTAATACTTCGACAACAGATCAGTTTTTCCTGTAGTTCGGTCAGCTATTTCTCCCTTATTTTCCGTCTACGCTATTTCTATCCGTCACTTTGGGACTTCTATCCGTCGGTGCCTGAGTTCTTTACGTTACACCGAGACTTCTATCCGTCGACTTGACCTTACTTTCCGCCGCTCTGAGATTCCTATACTACGGCTATAAAAAAAACAGCTGATAAGCATCAACTGCTCTTACTTTATATATGCTTTGATTTTAATCGTAGGTTTTTCCACATATGATAGTAAACTCCACCAGAGGTCATGAGCGCCGGGACAGTAAATATAATGGAATATGTAAATCCTTGCTCTGCAATGTGCTGAATTGCCCCAGAGGCAAATGTCATAAATACCCAAAATACTATAGTGATAGCAAGAGCAATTGATGCTACTAGATTTACAGACTTTGCAAGACGAGCTAATTTATCAATAGAAGACTCTGCATCGCTGTAAATAGGTGTCGTTTCTGGAGCTGCTTTAAAAATATGCATGTTAGCGCTTGAACATACATGTGTCCAGCCACCGTAAGCAAATAATTCAAAATACTCCTCTTCTTCATCTTTTTGTAATTTACGATAATCAATACTAAATATGGATTCTTCTGGTTCACCCTTTTCTAGCTCGTATCCAGCAAGTCGGAATTTTTTTAAATGCCAGCCCTTTGCCGCTTTTTCGCTTAATTTTTTCATATCGTGCTCCTCAGAAAATGCTAAACCAATTGAAGCCATATATCTCTTATTTCGCACTATTTTTGCCCCCTTTGTAATCCCTGCTCTGCCAAATGAATCATGATCTTTCTTCGTTCAATATCTTCGAGCAATATTTCGCGACCTTTATCCGTTAAGACATAGACCTTTCTACGAGAATTCGAATCATCGTGTAGCTGAATAAGGTGTTCAGCTGCTAGTTTTTTTATAATTGTATAAAGGGATGCTGGACCAACTACAAAAGTCCCCTTTGTAGTCTCCTCAATTAAACTCATGACCGCATAGCCATGTCTTGGTTCAGTTAAGGCAGCCATAATATAAAAAACAGAATCTGTTAACTGCTCTAATGATTTCATTGTTACACCTCCAATATATCAAAAAGTGATATATCGTTAAATAATATATCACTTTATGATATATCAAGCAACCTTGATCTAAAATAAATAATCCCCGCAAGCCATTACTTGGTGGGGATAAATAATACATGCTCTTTAATTTTCACCGAACTGGGCGATTCCACCGTAGATGATATCTGAACATTTCTTTTTTCGTATCCTTATCTAACAAAAGAAACTCATCTCCTGCTTGAATCGCATAATAGTTCTCTAATGTACGAACACCCGGATTTTTTTGCTCAGTATTCACAACACCTATATTTTCTTCCCACATAATACGATGGTTTTTCATATCATAAAGTAATACGACACGGTCTGCACTTTCCCGCTTCATTTGTCGATAGGATACAATGGCAGTTTGTTGTTGCAAATCCACATCTAATACAGCCGGCTCTAGGTTCTTGTATGTTTGAATAGAAGGTTCAGTCAATACAAGACTACTAAATTCTCTAACCTCTTCATAATTCTCCAACGGTTGATTATGTGAAGCAAAATAACCTGGAATATCGGATTCTATGAAAAACATTGTAGAAAGATATTTTTCCGCTTTATTATCTTCCATTAATTTGTTGCCATCAAAGCGATAAAATTTCCCATCGACGCCCTCTAAATAAAGAATATTTTGCAACAAGACTATGTTATGCGAACCATTATTTAAAACATCTATTAACTGTTTGTGTTTTTTCGCAAATTCCTTTTTAGAGAGTTTTTCTTTTCCCGTGTGTATATCTAATAATGAAAGACTCCCGTACTCACCGTCACGATGATGAATAAGAAGTCCTCCTAAGAAATTTCCAATTAGTGTCTCTTTACTTGAAGAATATTTGCTCCATTGTTTTTCACCTGTTTGCAAATTAATTGCTACAATTTGATGATGTGAAATAATTTGCGTAATCCCATTAGTTGTACCGTTATTCTCAGATCCTTCAACCATTTGGACAGCGATTTTCTGTGCATCATCTGTATAAATAGGAGACTCGGAATTAATTGGGAAGCTTCGACCAGCTAAGCCGAAAACAAACATTAAAAGATTACCTAAAAAAGCATAAAGGATAAAAGTTATGACAAACGCAGCTTTTAGTCGGCGTTTAAACAATACATACAATACTAATAAAAGTCCAACGCCAATGACAATGCCTAAGAAGATATCATGGACTAGCCAACCATTAAACGCCACGAATCAATATATCGTTGAAAAAAATTGTCCAATTCTCCTCCTCCTCAATTAATTCCTTCTATACTTGAAATAATAGTTTTGACGTTCCTACTTTAATTACATTAGAAAAGAATAGTCTTTTATGACCTTACAAATTTCCACATTATATTGCTTGTACCATTTTTCTTTTCCAAATTGCTGTGCAACTAGATGTTTTGAATTTTCTTTCCATGCCTGAATAGCCTCTAGTGATTCCCAATACGATACAGTAATCCCCTTTCCTTCGGCATTTCTAGCACTTTCTATATGAAGAAAACCTGGCTGTTTTTGTGCTAATTCATCCATAACTTCTGCCATCTTGGCATAGCCTTCTCCATCCTCGTCTGTTCGTTGTGATGTAAAAATAACAGCATAATATGTTTTCATAACTATTTACTCCTTCCTAAATATGTATTATTGTAAATGATAAATACTTTTATGAATATCGAAATGTCGAATGCAGAAAGGATCGTGACGAATGGGTATTAATCCAAACATGGCTGAAATCGGTTCTCTCCTTGGAGAAACTTCAAGAGCTACGATGCTTGCTAGTATGATGGATGGTCGTTTTCATACTGCCAGTGAATTAGCCTATATGGCTGCTATTAAACCTCAGACTGCTAGTTTTCATCTTGCTAAGTTAGTAGAAGGTAAGCTTGTTAGAGTAGAGAAACAAGGTCGTCATCGATATTTTCAATTAGCAGGCGAAGAAATTGCCCAATTACTAGAATCCTTCCTAGCGATTTCACCACCACCTGAAGTACGCTCTTTAAAACAATCAAGTCAAATGAAATTACTACAGGATGCAAGAACTTGCTATGACCATCTAGCTGGTAAACTAGGCGTTCAATTAACTGAATCATTGCTTAACGCTGGTTTTCTAAAACTAGAAGTAAAACAGTTTCTCATAACAGCTGAAGGCGCACAATTTTTTATGGATTTCGGTCTTGACTTAGATGATTTAAAAAGAAAGCGTCGATCATTTTCCCATGCATGTTTAGATTGGAGTGAACGACGTTATCATCTAGCTGGCGCACTTGGTGAAGGAATGCTGACACATTTTTTAAGCTTGGGATGGGTGACTCGTGTCCCATCTATTCGTGCCATTAAAGTGACTGAAAAAGGACGAGCAGGCTTTAAAGAAGTTTTTAAAATTGAAATTTAAAATGATCTATTTTCTTTCGCGGGAAGGCTAACATTCAAAGTCTCTCCGCGAATATTTTTATTAGATTTAGCTGTAAAGTTACGGTTCACTAAATAGATACCAGCAATAATAAACAGCCCTCCGACAACTAACGTTAGTTTTAAAGGTTCATCTAATAGTACCCAACCTGTTAACACGCCGAAAAAAGGAGCTAAAAACAAAAAGGCACTCGTTTTTCCAGGGTCACTATTTTGTAAAAGATAATACCAGCCCGCAAATTGAACAATTGACGAGAAAATACTGAGCCAAAATAAAATAAATAAAGAATGAACATTTACAGTAATAAATGGTTGTTCTAACACGAAACTCGCAATTAAAAGTAATATACCACCAAAAAGCATTTGATAGGCTGATAGCACCCATGTATCAAATAACACACCCCATTTTTTTGCTAGTAATGTCGCAATAGCCCAAAATACGGCCGAAAGAATGCCGAAAATAATTCCAAATTTAATTTCAACTTGTGCGCCCATTGTAATCATAACACCAATAATCCCCAACAAAACACCACACCATTGATACAATCGGTAACGCACCTTCATAAATATAGTAGCAAATATGACTACAAGCAAAGGATTCGTAAATGTTAAAATAGAGGATTCACTCGCCGTAATTGTACGTAAGCTTAAAAAAATACAGCCCATTACGCCAGAAGTTTGAAACGCCCCTATCGTTAAAATTTTTATCCAGCCATCTTTCGTGGTCGGATGAGGTCTTTTTAAAGCGATCACGATGACACCCATTATCATCCCTGCTAGTATAAAGCGGAGTGCAGCCAACAACAGTGGCGATGAATACGGCAACCCCAATTTGACAACGGCAAATGAAGACCCCATTAGAAATGTTGTCAAAACTAATAATGCTATGAATTTATAAATATTCATTGTTGTCCCCCTATTTCTTTGTTTATTGATCATCACTAAAAGTCTAGGATGACATTTATTAAAACAGAAAACAAACCCACGTTATTGTGATGATCTTTGTCTAAGGACATTATAGACAGGAAAAACTTCAACTCTTATCGAAGTATGAAATAAATCATTTTTTATAAAGTAAAAGCGAAAGGAACATTTTCAGTTTCATTTCATTTTTTATGCGTATACTTAGCTGAATATAATCATTAGGAGGAAGCTGCCTTGAAAATATTACTAGCAGAAGATGATGCACGATTAAGAAGAAATATCGTTCATATATTAAAGAAAGAATTTCACAATGTGACGGAAGCGGAGAATGGGCAGGAAGCGCTAGACCATACGCTTACTGAGAAATATGATCTCGTTATTTTAGATTGGATGATGCCGTACATTAGTGGCATTCAAGTATGCCAACAGCTACGAAGCACTGGATTCAATGGTAGTATTTTAATGCTAACTGCGAAGGACGACACAGAGGACCTTATTAAAGGACTTGATAGTGGCGCCGATGATTACATAATAAAACCATTTAAAATAGAGGAACTGTTAGCAAGAGTTCGTGCATTACTACGAAGAAAAGATAAAATAATAGAACAGGTCATTCAGATTGATCAATTACAACTGAATGTAGATTCCCGAGTAATTTTGTACAATAATGAAATAGTGGATCTTACTAAAAATGAATTTTTACTGTTAGAATATTTATTTATCAATAAAGGACGTGTACTAACTAGGGAACAAATTTGTATTTATATATGGGGCTACGATTATGATGTTTCCAATAATTCCTTAGATGTTTTAGTTAAACTTGTGCGAAAAAAAATTGATGATAGTCAATCTAAATCACGTATTCAAAATGTCAGAGGTATTGGCTATAAACTGAGGGAAGGCTAATGTTTCATAAAACGAAAAAAAAATTATCCTATTTGTATGCAATGCTTTACTTTTTATTATTTTCACTATTCGTTATTGTTCTATACTTTTCACTCGTAAAATTAATGGAAAATCAACAAATAGACGAATTAGAAGACTTTTATGTTAAGCAAGAGCACGATTTCTTTGAACATGTTTATGCAAACACTAAAACTTTAAGCTATGACCCCAATCGCAATTTTTTTTACTATATTTACACAAAGGATCATAAGTTTGTCCATGGTGACGAATCTTCCAAAGGACTGAAGAATCCGATCGAAAAAGCATTTGGCAACAGGGATCCAAGTGAGGAACTTGTACAGCACTATGAATGGCAGGAAGAACAATTTCTACTTCTAAAGAAGCCCATTTTCAACGACGATACAGTAGCAGGCTATATTATCGTTGGTAAATCTGTGACGTCACAGCATCACTTTTTCCAAATGACAAAGTATTTACTAATAGTATTAACTTGTATTTCTACGGTCTTAATCGGTCTACTGGCCTATTATATGGCCGGTAAAGCAATGATTCCTATTCAATGGTCGTTCGATAAACAAAAAAAGTTCGTATCCGATGCCTCTCATGAATTACGAACACCACTTAGTATTTTTTATAGTTCCCTAGAAATTTTAGAAATTGAAGAAGCCCAGCAATTAAGTCCTTTTGGCAAAGAATTGATTGCAGAGTTAAAAGATGAGGCTGAAATAATGAAAGAGCTCATAGAGAAACTGCTGTTTTTAGCAAGACACGATCAGCAGCAAGTTTCTATTCAAAAAGAAATGGTACCATTATCTATTTTACTTAAAAAAGTAAGCTCGAAATTTCAAAGGATTATGCCTCCTGAAATACAGTTTTCTACTGATATCCAAGAAAACATCGAACTGCTCGGCGATGCTTCAAAAATACAAGAAATGCTATATATTCTATTAGACAATGCGATTAGATATACAAATAGCGGAACCATAACACTAACTCTCTTAAAAAATAAAGACACTGTAAAAATTACTGTTGCAGATAGTGGAGTCGGTATAACTGAACAAGAATTACCTTTAGTATTCGAGCGGTTCTACCGAAGTGATGCTGCTCGACAACGAAATGGCACTGGTTTAGGTCTTGCCATAGCAAAAGCAATAGTGGAACAACATGATGGAAACATTTACGCCACAAGCACAGTAAATAAAGGCACTACAATTCATATTGAATTCCCTATTTAATAAGGAATCGGGGCTACTCAAACAGCCCCGATTCCTTTTAATTATTGAGTGACGTTGAAATATTAACTTTTTTCATTAACCCGCTTAATGTTCTTACAACCAGTACTAACACGGTCACCCCCCCGGAAATTACATAAAATATCATAATCAACGTATTTTCTGTATCCGTTCCTATAAGCACCCCGTGAATAAGTGATAATACCCATGCTGGTAACACAAGAAAGTGAAGTTTTTTCCATAAGGTACGATTCATTGTTCGAATCCATAAATCCGATGTCATGATAACCATTAAAAATAAATAAAATGCGATTGTTCCAAGGGCCGATAGTAGAGACTGATAATTAGCTGAGAAAGGATTTAAAATTCCAGCTATACTATACGGCTCATACTGATCAATTAAAAGTACTAACATATGCGCGATTACGGTGATTAGCCCTAGCCATCCCGCATTTTGATGGATATGATAAATTAAATTTTTATGTGATTTGATAAATGAGGATTTTCTCAACAAACCAAATATAATGGAAATTGTGAAGTAAAAATACGCTAACAACCCTAATAACCGAATCCATTCCCACGTACTTATGATCATTTATTTCACCCCTGTCATTTTCCATTTTGCTGCTTGCCCTTCTTTAACAATGAAGCGGGCACTTTGTTGACAATTATTTTCGAACCATTGCTGCAATTCACGCTCATCCATAAGAAAGCAAAGTTTCGCTCCAACCTCTGCATCACATAAAGAGGACGTTACGACTGAAGCTTGTAATACTTCTGTATTGGCGATTCCACCTGTTTGTCCATTTAATACATGATGTTTTTTCTTTGTCCCTTGCATCCAGCTTCGATAAACCCGATTGGATGTAGCAATGGCACCTGTTTTCAGTTTAATCGAGCTAATTTCCTTGTCGATATCTAAGGCATCTGCAACACCGATTGTCCAAGTCTTTTCCCCAGAAGACCACATTTTCATATCCCCTCCCCCATCTATTAGTCCGAAATCAGGCGATACCTCTTGCTCAAGCCAATTTGCCAATTTTTCAATCGCATATCCTTTAGCAAATCCACCCAAATCAATTTCCTGCTGTGCTACCCTCAGTACTTGCTCACCACCTAGAAATTCAAATGATCGCTCTGCCATTAACGATTTGTTTCGAAATGCCTTTCTTTTAGCTGTATCGAATGGGAAAGTTCGATGGTAGCCATGCTGTTCTAATTGACGTTTAAGATATGGAGAAAATAAACCATTAGAAAGGTGATAATACCGATCCGCTTGCACTAAACAATCATATAAGCGCGAATTAATGCGGAGCGTTTTTCCGACCTCTAAACTATTAAGTTGTGATAATTCATTATTTGATTGAAATCTCGACCATTCTTTTGCTACGTATTGAAGCCATTTCTCTGCTTTTTCTTTCCAGACGAAATGAGCCCCTTTTGGCAAAGCAATATAAAATTCAGTATTCATTATGTGTAAAGTTAGTGTATCCACACGACCCACTCCATTACGTTCTTTTCGTTTTGCGCTCACTTTTGACAAAAGGTTGCATTGTCACTTCAAAGTTTGTCCAATCTAGCTGTACTAGTTCTTTTTCTTTTTTTGTCATATTTCCCTGATCTACTGCCTGAATATTATTTGTACGTGTAGTTTCGGCCTCTGTTGGGCTGTTAATTTGGGTTAATATCGCTGCAGATAAAAGTATCCCTGACGCCCCTAATACCCATCTTGCCTTTTTTGGATCTTTCATAATGCTTTCCCCCTAATTCGTAATTGGCTGGCATACAAACGTTTGGTTACTTTCTTGCCAATCAGCTATATACCCCAAGCCATTCGTTATAGTACTAATAGGTACATATAATTCTTCATTTACAAAAAACGCTTGTGCAGGGGATGGTGTTTTCACATTGTTATCATAAACAACGTTAGTTCCTGCACGGTAAATCAATTCATTTTTTTGATGTTGGATATTTAAAATCTTACTTGCTTTGTAAAAGGTTGCTTTTGCTCCTAAAACTTGAGCTACTGCTTTTCCTGGCACAAAAAATTCCCCGTCTTTTGGAATTACAAAAAAGCTCAGCTCCTTATTTGTACCTTCTACCTTGAACGTAACCTTTTGAGAGCTTGTAAAAGGTAATACTTCTTTATCTGCTGCAACTATTCGTGTCCAAATATTCCAAGTCCCGCTTGCACTTACTGCATCTTGAAAATAGTAAGTTTCATCTTCTTTTTCATCGTCATAGTAATAGTCATCATCGTCATCGTCATCGTCGTCTTTATAGTCCTTATATTCTTTATACTTTTCATGTTTTTTATTTTCATGTTTATGATCGTCTGCATGTACGACAACATCATTTGTAACAAAACCCGCTAATATAAGAACTACAACAAGGCTAATTTTTTTCATCCTCATCTATAACACTCCTTTCCTTTATCTTCATTCTAGGTTTTAAAAATGATACGAGTCTGAATTTTTCAAACAAATTTTACAGACAAAAAAGCCATTTTCTATGGACAGATTCGTCTACGCTTAGAAATGGCTTGGTTCATAAAATTTATTATTCAATTGTATACAACATCATGGTAAAAACTAATCTACAAATATACGAAGAGTACCCATAATCAGAGAAGTTTTTTGATATACTCTTTACATATATCGCATAAACGTTCACATTAAATTACTAATAATCAACTTTGAAAGGAATATATGTCTTAAATGAAGGTAAACATTAAAATTATTGAAAAACTTAAAGAAGAAACATGTACATTTAACATTCACAAAGTAACGTCTTTTGTTCAAGATATCGTATCAACTCTTGAAAAAAGCTCTGACAACTATTTAATAGCAAAGTCTACATCAAAAAACGAACAAGAAAAAATTCCTTATTCCAATATATTTTATTTAGAATATCTTGAACGAAAAATATTCATTTACACAAATGATACTATTTTTGAAACAAAGAGCCCTTTATATAAATTAGAGCATGATCTTCCGAATAACTTTATCAGAATTTCAAAAACTATTATTATCAATATATATTTTTTAAATAAATTTACGGTTAAACCTAATGGTAATCTTGAAGCAATTCTCTCGAGTAGTGAAAAAGTAATTATATCAAGAAAATATGTACCTTCTTTAAAAAAAGCACTAACAAAATATTCTAAAAGTCCACTTATGTATTGATTTTCACCACATATGTTTAAACGTATTTCTTTATTCCCTCTTTGATGCCATTATGAATAACATCAAAGGAGGCAATAAACATGTATACCATTATTAAAGAAGTACTTTTAAGAACGCCATTGTCAGTATGGATATTATTGTTTTTTTTAACCAAAAGAGGTATTGCTATTTCCCAGGAAAGGCCAATCAATTTATCTAAAATGTTTTTAGTTCCTTTCATATTTATCATATGGGGACTTGAAAAAATGATTACTCAATTTTCACACTTAGAATTTTGTTTAATAAGCTATTTCCTTTTCATTTTTCCAGGGACTTTAATTGGTTATTGGTTGTATAAAAAATATCAAAATTTTTTCAAACAGGAATCAGTATTCATCAGAAAGAAGTGCTATCTTCCATTAATTATTATCTTGATAAATTTTTTTGTAAAATATATCTTAAATGTAACTTTGGGCATCTCTCCATCATTTTATAATGACATTTCATTTGATATCATTTATTCTGCGGTAAGTGGACTATCTATCGGACTTTTCTTTGGTGGAATACTTTATACAAATTTTGTACTAAAAGAATTAAACAAACCTATCCTTCCATAAAAATTTTGAGAGGAAGACATTCCATTGCAATTAAAAAACAGATTTTTTTCAGGTCTAGGAACTGGAGCATTTATATACTTGATAGTTTTACTATCGAGAAAAAACATTGTTTCTTCAGAAGCTGAGATTATTGGTGTGTTAATAATATCAGCTTGCGCAGGTATTTTTACAATCATTTTTGAAATTGAAAGAATTAACTATTTATTTGCTTTAGTCAGCCATTTTATCTTGATGTTTCTAGTAATCTCTTCTATATCTTTATATAACAAGTGGACAGATAATTTTCTAAGTGCAGATTTTCTTGGTGGTTTTTTATTAATATATTTATTTGCTTGGATCATAACACTTATTAAAACTAAAAAAGATGCTAATGAACTCAATACCTTATTAAAACAGATAAGAAATTTTTAATAGAGATATTAATCGGCAAAGTCCAATCGCCTCTCTGAAGGATTAAAAGGTACAGAAGATCACTCCTTTTACAGTGATCTTTTGTATTACCTCCTACAATTCCATTCATAGCGATTATCATACCAACCAATTAGACATCAGCCACACACTTCGATTAGGATAGCAATTAAAAAATTTAACACTAAACCATTCAAACAAAGATCGTGTGTCCCTAACCAATTACTTATCTGTTCCGCTAATATCATGAGTGTTTTTCTTCTCTTATATTACTTCAAACAAAAAGGTCGCAACCGTGTAGAGAGTGTTTATCTACACATGTTGCAACCTTGAAAGAAATTTATTTAGTCCATGAAAATAGAAATACATTCACCCTTAGACAATCTAGAACTAGGTTTAATGGTTTGATCATTTAATTGGATCCTACCTTTTTCAATTCTTTTGATGATCTGTGATCGGCTCCAATCCTCAATTTGGTTTGCAAGCACTTTATCAATTCGATGTTTTCCTGCCACATCATCTAGTACAATGTGTATTATCTTTATTCCTTGTTCCGCTAAGCTAGATATCACAATCGTTGACAATATTGAAAATTCCCCTTTCTGGTCTTCCATTCCAGCAACATGCTCTGAGAACGTTTTATAAATAGCTAACTTTTTATTCCAAGTATGATTTTTTTCGCATTTAAAAATTGCATATTGATAAATATTTTTTCCATTTGCGTTATGCCTTCGTACAGTTGTATCCGTAAAAACAGATATTGATCCACACATTTTACAGTGCTTCTTGACAGTTCGTTCTGGTAATTGAGAAAGCTTCCAGCGAAATGTACTATTTAACATGTATCCTTCACCTCTTAAGATAAAGGTACGCAAGCATCTATTTGGATATCTCGCAGTTCAATATAAAATTTATTTAATAAATAAAAAAGAAGATCCTGCACAAGGACCTCCTGTCACATTGAGACTACAGGGTTGCTCGCTTCCTTTGTAATGAGAAAAATGGGCATACTACCCCCTTGAAAAAAATGTTTTTTGAGGGGTATGCTATCCAATTTATTGATCATTACAAAGTAACGTTTGGCATACGTGTTCTCCTGTATCCTTTCCATCCAAATAGAATTATCCTTAATTTACTACGTAATACATTTATATACGAATGAAAGGGTATTCAATTATTGACCACCTGCATAGTCCAAATCTTAATCACACCTCGCCCATTGTCTTTTATATACACGGCCGCCTCCTATGATCTAAAGCCATTTCCAACTGAACATGACTTTAATTAACATTTAATTTCACATAAAAGAAGCAACCTTCCTACTTCAAAAAAAGCTTTAATAGGATAATCACCCCCTTACATTCTACAACCATACATATTATAGAAATAGAAAGGAGGAATATTTCATGGGATACTATTGCGGTGGCTCTTCAGGCGGCTATGGCGGCTCATCATTCGTTCTAATTGTCGTTCTATTTATTCTTTTAATTATTGTCGGCGCTAGTTTCATGTATTAATCTTCAGAACCTTTTTGTTCACAACATAGAAAAAGTAGGATAAAGCAAATTAACCTTACAACTCCTTCTTCTAGGGTCACTTTTACCAAAGTGATCCTTTTCATGTTAACCTGCCTGTGGAATTCAGAAAAAATCCATCCCTCTGTCCTCTTTAAGTTCATGTAAGAGCATTCAATTCGATTAGATTTACTATATTGTTAAAATGAAATGATTCCTAATCACCTTTTAATTTCAAGTGTGATCACGTCGATTTCTATAAATATTTAAACATTGTATAGTTAATAATCAATATCCCTTTTGATTACGATGCATAGAATAAATTAAAGAAAGGGGGGAATATATCATGTCTCAAAATTGCGGTAGTGGAAGTGGTGGCGGTTATGGTACAGGTTCAGCATTCGCGCTAATTGTTGTTCTATTCATTCTTTTAATTATTGTCGGCGCTAGTTTCATGAAATATTAATACCTAATACCGCCACTAATGCTCATAACTAATTTAACCTTAAAACTTCTAATCTGTACTAAGGGTCACTATCCTCCAGTGGCCCTTTTATACTTCCTCATCCAATGTTCAGTGCCTAAAGTTACGTTCTTAATCATCTAAATCTATTATTCCACACATTTTATTAAGGCATCCTAAGATAAATATCGCAACTCTTTTTGACAACTATACATAATATAAAGTATAAGAAAGGAGGGATTACTATGTCTGAATACTATGGTAATGGTAATGGTAATGGCTATGGCTCAGCATTTGCGTTAATTGTTGTTTTATTCATCCTTCTAATTATCGTCGGCGCTAGTTTCATGAGATATTAATACCTAATACCGCCACCTATACTGCTCATAACTAGTGTAAGGTAATACTAATTTAACCTTTTATATTTTTACTAAGGGTCACTATCCTCCGGTGACCCTTTAAACATTCCCCCTTCCGATGACAAATTTAACCTTTAAAGGCAATTTAAAAAGCCACACTTAGTTATATGTGACTTTATCATATTTAGCTTTCTTTAATTGTTCGGATCTCTTATTTTTAAATACTGGAGCTAAGGCGAAATTCTGGACACACAAAAGTTAAATTTTTGTTTTGTGGTAACGACCATTTATGGAGTGTTCCACGTGTCGTGCAGCCAGTCAAAGCGAAAAGATCCTTTGGTGCTGTAAAGCCTGATGCGTTAATATTATTTATCCAAAATTTTCAGCGCCGTAGCTCTGCACATACTTTCGCAGTCGTTGGGTGCTAGAAGCCTATAGCCCTTTTGATTGTGCCAAACTTCGAAGTATGTAAATACTGCCAATTTAGTTGTTTCAAAATTTACATATCGTGTTCAGTATATTTCTACTTATTTCAATATCCCAGTTATAAGTATTTCTCACATACTACTTTTTAAATCTGTATCTACTTCGTCTTTATGTTTTTTCTAATCTCAAGATAATAAACTACGAAACATAACTTCCTAATCATAATATAGTAAGGTAAAGCAAATATGCTTTGCACTCCGAATTCCTTCTTAGGGTCACTCCATCCCAAGTGACCCTTTTAAAATTTCTAAGAGGTGTGAATTATCATATCCCTCCATATTATGCATGTTTGAAAATGTTCAAAGTAAAGAGGATCAATTACTAAACGTTTCTGGTGAATAAATAGAACTTCTTGACCTTTTAAACCATTGGTAAAATAGTAAATAAACGAGTCCGATTTCAATTGCATCCCCGCCGTAATACATAATCATACCTCCTAGTTCTGCCTGTTCAATAGGTACATGATTAGGAGGATACGCATAAATATGTTTGGACAATATTGAATGAGCCGTTACAGCTACTAATAACACGATTGAGCGAAAGACATAAGATACTTGGTGTGGAGTTGGATCGATATAGATAAAGGCAATAGTAAACAAATAACCTGCTAGAAAAATATGAATGTGAATCAAAATAAATAATAGCGAGCTTTCATGCATCATGGTAAAGAGTGGTGTAGTATAAAGCAACCATAAACCACCTACATTAAGAATAGACGCTACAATAGGATTGCGTACAAAACTAAAGTAAGAATTTTTTAATATAGAGGAAATAAGACGAGCCCTTTTCACGGGGATTGATCTCAACAGTAGAGTCATCGGAGCCGCCAGAGCAATAAGGAGCGGAGCTAGCATTCCAAGCAATAGATGACCGATCATATGTGCTGAAAAATTAACGTGAGTGAGCTCTGCAAATGGACCGATTAATGTAATGATGGCGCATAAATGTCCTAGAATCCAACTTAATATACGAAAACGTGACCACCTTTTTTTATGCTGATTAGAATAAATAACCGCAACAATGTATGAGATAAGGGAAATAAGAAACGGCAAAACTAATAGCAGCTGTACAATAATGGAGAAATTTTGGATGTGAGTTTCATGTGAATGCAAAGTTGAATCCTCCTAATACTTTTGTTGATTAGTTTGTATTAGTAAAACAATACCTATCACTATTAAAATTGCTGCTAATATATTCCAAACCAAATCATAGGGAAGAATATCGACGTTGTAGCGGATTTGATGTAACTTCATGAACTTGTGCTGAATGATTCCATCGTATAGTTGAAACGCTCCTGCTCCAAGAAAAATCCCTCCAAGCCATCTTTTTAACCAAAATCCATGTTTTCGATGAAGATCAGCGAGTAAAAAGGCTGACCCAATCGTGGCAAAAAAGCTAAAGGCATGAAATAGTCCGTCAGAGACTAATCCAATATTAGCTGTAGATTTATCATAGAAATGATGCCAATGTAATAATTGATGAAAAAGTACTTCATCTATAAATGCCACGACACCGAGACCAAATAATAAGCCCGTCCACATATTTTGTTGCCCATAATGAAAACGATTTTCGTGTTTATGATTATTTCTTTCATTCTTATTTAATATGGTCAACCTAATCACCTCAGTTTTTTTATTAGTTTATCCATGAAGTTAAGAAATTCAAACAATTTACAGAGGTGTTTTCTATTTCCTTCGATTTTATATCCATTTCTTCTTTGCTATTTTTTTATCGGTTACAAATTTCTCACAGTCTTAAATTGGATAATTCTAGCTACTATCCCGAATTGTAATCTGATAAAATAATAAAAAGATTGTATATGGAGGCGTATCATTCAGATAATCGAATCTATTTAGTCGTTCTTCATTTGCAAATTTATTAACTGAGAAAAGATTCGTAGTCGAACTGAAATTTGAGTTTTCGTGGGTGATCATTTGAAGATTTCAATAGAAAAAATAAGCCAAGAATTCGAAGAAGAGATTCTTATTAGGTGTCATGAGGTTGATGACGAAATAAATGAAATTATTAGCAAGTTGAACACTGAACCCCCTATTTTACTTGGGAATCAAAATGATCGTATTCACCGCATTCAGCTTAATGATATTTATTATTTCGAGGCAGTCGAGGGAAAAGTTTTTATTTACTGTAGGGACAACGTTTTTGAAGTAAAACAAAAACTATACGAGTTAGAGGAATTATGTACCGGAAAAAACTGTTTTCGCGCAACGAAATCAACCATATTGAACATCACTAAGATTTCATCTGTTTATCCGACCATAAGTGGTCGATTCGAAGCGGTGCTGGATAACGGAGAACGCGCTGTTATTTCAAGGCAGTATGTGCCTGTCCTAAAAAAAATGCTTGGTTTGTAAAGAGGGATACATATGAATTTTTTTGAATTTCTGCAAAAGATAATTAAGAATTTCTTTATCATCTTCGCATCCATAATCATGATTATTACTTTGTTGCGTCAAATGTTTAATCCTGATATGGCCTTTGATTTGAAATCAATTTATGTCATTATGGCATTTGCATTTTTAGGTGCATTAACCAGATTTATTTTATATTCTCCTAACGAGCTAAGCGAGAAGAAAATGCAAATAAGGATTATTATTCATTTCTTCACTTTGGAGATTTTATTGATTGCCATTGGCCGTGCTATTAAGCTTGTAAATAGCACATCAGAAGTAATCATTCTTGCACTGCAAATTGCTGTAATCTACGTTATTGTTCGTCTACTATCATGGCAAAATGATAAAAAAGATGCAAAAAAAATCAATGAAAAACTGGAGGCAATTAAGAAGGACTTTTAGTCAAAAAAATAATAGGATGTAGTTTTCTATAACAAATTATTTTTGCGGTAAGCATTAGAGCTTGCCGTTTTTTTGCATCTTATTGGCCTGTGAATACAGCATACCGTTTTACCATATACATCCATCCATCCGTTTCATATGATAATTTTATAAAAAATTTTTTCCAATGAGGTGGAGTTATGAATATAGGAATTTTACTTTTATTAGTCGCTTTGATTTTCGAGATTACCTTTGCCATCTATTGCATATCAACTAAGCAAAATCACAAAAAAATAAAGAATTGGATGAGAATTGTTGTATTTATTGTATTTGTACTACTTACTGTTTCATCGTTAATTGACTGGAGTTTGTTCTGGATAATGTTTGCTATACTACTCTTCTTATTAGCAATAAATGGGGCAGTTTCTCTAATCCTTAACAAAACAAATATCAATCCATACAAAACTTCTACCATTGTGTGGAAGTCCATTATGATGATATTGACATTTGCATTAGCACTTTCACCTGCAATTATCTTTCCACAGCATCCATTACCAAAAGTAACAGGAGGATATGAAGTCGCAACCATTACTGACACTTACGTTGACAAGAATCGTATTGAGGAATTTACTGACAGCGGGGAAAACAGATTCGTTAATGTAGAATTTTGGTATCCCAAAAATGCAGATGGAACATACCCTTTATTAGTGTTCTCACACGGAGCATATGGTATCAAGACAAGCAACAGTTCCACCTATACTGAGCTGGCAAGCCACGGTTATATAGTCGTTTCAATCGATCATCCCTATCACTCCTTCTACACTCGTTCAGAGGATGGAACAGTAGTAATGGTCAATTCAGATTTTAGTCAAGAAGTCACAAATAAAAATAAAGGCGTTTACTCGAATGAAGAAAAATACAATCTCATTCAAAAATGGATGAAATTACGAACAGACGATATGAATTTTGTCATTGATACGATCCTTAAAAAATCAAAAAATGACAATGACCCCCTTTATCGACAAATCGATACAGAGAAAATTGGTGTATTCGGGCATTCTATGGGCGGTGCTGCAAGTGTGTGGTTAGGCAGAGAGCGTAATGATATTAGTGCAGTTGTAAATATTGATGCCACGTTTTTTAGTGAGCTTGTTTATAAGAAAGAAATAGATGATTTTGTAGCTAGTAGCAAAGACTTTACAACTCCACTTCTTAACATTTATTCTGACGATGTATGGAGACAGCTCGAGAGTAACTCCATTTATATAGCAAATAACCTCAAAAATGAACACTTCAAAGAAGCACATACTGTTCATATTCAAGGGGCAAAACATTTAAGCTTGACTGATTTACCTTTTTTCTCTCCTATACTGGCAAATATTATACAGGGAGGAAAAGCCGATATTGATCAATCTTACTGTATTGAAACTGAAAATGAACTAATTCTTAAATTTTTTGACTTTGAATTAAAAGGAATCGGCCATTTTACTCCAAAAGAGACCTATTGAACAAAGTTTCTGCCGTATCTTACACTTGTCATCGTTAATTTGGATACGGCGATTAACCCCAGTTTATTGCTGGGGTTTTTTAACTGTTTAACTAATAAATTACGAGGAAATGGTGCGATATTTTGCTGGGGCTTTTAGTTAATGTCAGCTGATATTAACTCTGTTTCGAATAATAAAGCATCTTCTGTACAGACTATAATTTCAGGAGGTGAAATCCATGAACAACCAAAACTATAACCCAAAAACCCAAAATGCAAACGAAGAATTCGGGAATGAGACTGATGTTCAACAAATTAGACAACAAATCCAACAAGCTGAAGCTAACAAAAAACAAGCTTCTGGTTCAATAAACTCGATGAACGAAGAATTCGGGAATGAGACTGATGTTAATCAAATTAGACAACAAATCCAGCAAGCTGAAGCTAACAAAAAACAAGCTTCTGGTCAATTTGCAAACAAAAACAGTACAAAATAGTTGATAATCAGCATTCCCTAATTACCCAAATAATTTTAACTTTAATATGCTTAAAATAATTCTTATTATGCGTAGTATCCTCACTACCTAATTGTAATAACTCGCCGTTAAGATAATAGGATAAAACTGGTTCAAAACTATAAAAAGCGCGAGAAATCAATTTTAGAAACGTTGATTTTCTCGCGCTTTTCTGATGTGAAATTTTCCAATTTTTCTTTAAATGTATGTCCCATCCAATTCAAGATAATGGTAAGAACCTTTGATATCAAACATATCCTCTTGAACTGTCCAGCAAATTGCATCAATTAATTAGATTCTACATCCTCATCTTTGGAATAATTATATTTAGAACGATCAACTGGCGTATAATCTGTTGGCGTATGGAATCTCAATAAATCTCCATTCACGACTTTATCAGATAATTCCAATTTACGGTCTACTTTATCTTTGATAGTTTTCGCAAACTCTAATTGACTATCATCTAGTAGTAAACCTGTTTTATTATCATAAAATTTTTCATTAATTGAATAAATTGTAGGACTGACAAAATTGCCATTTCTAAACGGTACAATTTCCTCATGCTCTTCTGATAATAGGTCTGAACCAAATTGAACGAATTTTTGCGTATCAATCCCCAGTAAATGTAATAATGTTGGAAGAAGGTCTATTTGACCACCATAAGTATGGTTAGTTCCACCTTGCATTCCTGGAACATGGATAAATAAAGGTACGCGTTGTAAATTAGCATTTTCATAAGGTGTAATTTCTTTACCAATGACTTGCTCCATCGCATCATTATGATTATCTGAAATACCGTAATGGTCACCATAAAGAACAATCATCGTATTATCATATAAGCCTGATTCTTTTAATTGATTGAATACTTGTTTGATTGCTTCATCTGCATAACGTGCTGTTTGGAAATAATTATCTACACTTGGATCTCCAGTATTAGCTTTATCAATTGTTACTAAGTCTTGATTCATTTTATACGGATAGTGGTTCCCTACCGTAATCAATTTCGTATAAAAAGGTTGTGGTAACGAACTTAAAAGACTTTCAGATTGATTAAAGAATGGTTTATCTAGCAAACCGTATTCAGCCATGTTATCTGTAGAACCAGTGTCATAATAACTAGCATCAAAGAATTTGTCATATCCAAATGATTTATAAATCTCATTTCGATTCCAGAAGCTTCCGTTGTTACCATGGAATACAGCTGATGAATAACCATAATCTTTTAAAATACTTGGAGCTGCTTGGTACGTATTTTGTGCTTTTGTAATATAAGCAGATCCTTGTGGTAAACCAAATAAAGAATTTTCCAGCATAAATTCTGCATCAGAAGTTTTACCTTGACCTGTCTGATGGAAGAAATTATCAAAATACATTGTATTCTTATCTTTTGCTAATGAATTTAAGAACGGTGTAACTTCTTCACCGTTTAATTTATAGTCGATCAAAAAGTTTTGGAATGATTCTAAATGTAAATAGACGACGTTCATTCCTTTTGCTTCACCAAAATATTCAGCATTAGGTTTTGCGTAGTTAGATTTTGTATAGTTCATCACTTCTGTAATATCACTACTATCCGCCAAAGCTCTCTGTGAAGATGCTTTCATCGTTTCTACTGAATCATAAATCGTATAGTTATACATTCCTAGATATTTCACAATATAGTTTCTATCAAAACCTCGAGATAATAATTGCGGACGATCAGCTTCAGCTAGTCCTAAATTTAGGACGGATACTGCCAATGCAAATGCAATGATTGCCGTTGCTTTTTTATATCCAAAACGATTAGACTCTTTTTGTATTTTTCTTGAGAATCGTAGGTAAAACATTACAAATACATCTACAAAGAACAAGATATCATAAGGCTTTAGTAAAGAAAGAACACTACCACCTAAATCTCCGAAGTTCTGCGTTTGGGTAACAGTAGGTAATGTAATGAAATCACTAAAAAATCGGTAATAAACAATATTGGCATATAAAACAATAGACATCAGAGTGTATACGACAACTAGTGATGTATATTTTCTCTTTCCACTAAATAAAAATGACAATCCTAGAAATAGCATTGCGGAACCTAGTGGATTTATTAGTAAAAGGAATTGTTGAAGTACTCCTTCTACTCCTAGTTTAAATTGTGCTGTTTGAGCGATGTATGTTTTCATCCATAACATTAAAACCGCTAATAAATATATCCCTAAAAATTTATTTAAAAGGCCATCTTTTTTACTTAATAAATTTTTCATTTTTACACCTCTTTTACTTACTTAAATATCAATTATGCCTCGGCATAATTGCGTCCGGAATCGGCATTGTGCTTAGGTCTGCGTGAGGGCCGACACGATGTCGGTCATTTCGGGAATGCTACAGTTCGTGGCGTTTTTACCGATGCAGGTCAGTAGCCGTTATCGCATTCGACGTTTTTAGGCTAACATCCTATATTAAACTTCTTTCAGCTGAAAGAAATTCAATTTAGATATACATTAACTTATATTATAAGTATTGCATTTAAAAAATGTTACTTCACAATAGCTTTTTTCGCAGCTAATGTAGCTTACTCCCCATTTAGAATTCTGTCAAGTTGTTAAATATAATTGAAGATAGCGAGTACATTACTACCTATTTTTGTAAACCTCTTTCATAAAAACCCCCCGCATATGTTAATTTCAACTAACATTTACGGGGTATATAGGAATACCTCACCAATTTAAATATACAGTATTTATTGGAAATAAAAGAAACATTGAGCTGGCTGTTTTTTCCAGTCTTTCACTTTAACTATTACATTCGTCATGGATTGCATTCTTCAAATGCAAAATATAATTATTTAGCTTTGCCTTTTCCTGTGCAGTTACGGTTCATTTTAGGACGAGTGACCTTTAATAAATTTTTCAACAATAGTAATTCTAAAACACAATTTTAGTTTTAACAATTAATTTTGATGACATGTACCTTATAATTTTGTAAGTTTTAATTCAATAAATTTAAACAAGTGTTACTGAACATTAAAGGTTAAAAAAATCTAGTCGCAAATATTTTGATAATAAATCCATTAATGGTAAAAACACATTTGTCATTTTAAATTATTCGATTTTTTATATCCCTCGATTTTATTGTCAAGTGATCGTCTATTTTTTGCTTTTCACCACTTTTTTCTAAAGGAATTAGCCTCATCCCAACGTATCTTTACAGATAGATGTAGAAAAGCGTTCCTGTTATTTCAGGAACGCTTTTCTACTCTCCTTTTATAAAATTCCCACATTAAAAATTATCTCCACCACTTACATTAATAATTTCTCCGAGAATATAATTTGATGCATCAGATGACAGAATTGCAATTATCCTTACGCTATTTCTATAAATGTTGTAGCCCGTTTAAAGGTACAGATGAATGTATCTATAGCGGATACAACTTCTATCATTTTTGCAATTTCTAATGAATCAGGACGCAACATAATAAAAAGGATCGGACCTGATAAGAAAAATGACCACGAAAGCGCCGATATACCAATAGAAACTGCAAATTCACCCATATTATCTACTAAATCTGGTCGCAATATCCCTTTTTTGAATCAAGAATAAACATAGACGCATCTTGTCCCATGAATATTTTATTTCCTGTATAAAAAGTTTTGAATTGAATATCCCTATTTCCTATTTTAGTCATAGTGTCGGCTAGCTCTTCTGGATTAAAACCGTTATGAACAATATCTGATACTATTTTTTCATTTTTATTAAAATCTACGATGAGTAAATGTCCTCCTTCATTTAGAACATCAAATAATCTTGATAAAACTAATTCAACATCATAAATGTGGAGTAAAACCTGAGCCATAAAAATATAGTCTGCTTGTACATGTAAATCCGATAAACTTTCCTTTTCAATATCAAAGCATAATGTATCTACATTTTGAATATTAAAATCAGTTATCTTCTGATTCATTTGATTAACCATGTTTTGAGATGTATCCAGAAAAAGTATAGAATTAAACTCGTTTAGCAAGTTCATACCGACCAGACCTGTTCCACACCCAAAATCAATAGCATTCTTACTTTTAGGGTCAATTAAATAATTACGGATGGCATCTGATGAAACCTTTGCAATTTGGATTCTTTCAGGAGTGTCATATATATTAGCTATCATTTCAAACTTTTCAGTATTCCCCAATATTATCTCTCCAATCAACCTCAATATAAAAAATATTTGTTCTTAATTAAGACTTGTTGATTTTTCATAAAGTTACCACGTTAAATCATTTAAGAATGTAAGAATATCATTGTTCACGTCGTTAATGTCGGTGCCTATTGTCATTAAATGTTTAGAGTTCGGATACCCTTTTATTGATTTTCGATTCGTTGTAACGCATTGAAAAATTACCTCTGCACTTTCTTTATACAATGGTTCATCTAATTCACCATATAATATACGAATTGGTGAGGTTAAAAGTCCTAATTTATTCATCGTTGTATTAATTAGCTGTTGGAACTCAACTAATGAATCGATAGACATATTTTGAATACGTTTCATTTCTAAATTTATTTGCTCTTCATTTTTCCCTTCAAGTTGTTTGTATCTTTTTGCATAATGAAAGACACGCTTTTGTAGAAAAGCAGCTTCCCTATTTGTTGGTACTGACATTGTCACAACACCATTAATCTCCAACTCTTGACCAACTTTTAATGCAAACACACCACCAAGTGAAAGACCAATCACAGCTATTTTTTCAAAACCTTCATCCTTCAACAACCGGTAACCGTTTAGTACATCTTGCCACCAATCAGATGGTCTATATGTGAGAAGTTCTTCTGCTGTTAAACCATGTCCACTATATAATGGTGCGTAGCAGGAATAATTGTTCTTTTGTAAATACTTCCCTAACTTCTTCATATCAATAGTATTGCTAGTAAAAGAATGCAATAGTAAAACGGCCTTCTTTCCACCTTTATAGAAAAAAGGCTTAGGGGGTACTATTTTCATCATTATTTTAAATACCTCACTAACATATTCTTAGGTTTTAATTAAGTAGATGAACCTCGAATTTTTACAATTCCTTTAAAGTATAACATCATGCGGTATTGAACTAAACCGCTCCGTTCGGATTATACAGTCAGAAAATATTTCTGGTTGGCTATTTTTGGAACACAAATTTTTTTAAAAAAATACTAATAAATTTATCTTTTCAAACAATCATGAAGCAATCATGTTGCACACACTTTTACGTAAAAATATAGTCTTAAATAATTAAGGCCATTTATTTAAACTTTTAAATTAGTAGTAAATAACTGTATTTGAAAGGTGTGCTATTGTGGCAAAAGGTTTCAAAATTGAATTACCAAAATTACCATTACATTTAGAAAAAGCGAATTTTCAAGATATTTTTCATGAAGAAGAACCATATTTATCAAACTGCATGATCTCTAACACTGTAATTGACAACGAGGATGTCGAAAGACTAATTTTATCAAAAGTTATTTTTAAAAGTGTAAGATTCATAAATGTTACTTTTAGAAAAATTGATTTGACTGATGTAATATTTGAAAACTGTGATTTATCTAATTCCAGTTTTTGTGAAGGCATCATACATAGAGTCAAATTTGAAAACTGTAAATTATTAGGGTTAGATTTTTCAGAATCTAATTTAGGAAACGTTTCTTTTGAAAATTGTATTGCAAATTTATGTGACTTTTCTGAGACACGTTTAAAACAAGTAATATTCGATAATTCAACTCTACAAGGCGCGAACTATTATGAATGCTCATTTAATAAGGTAATATTTTCTCAAAGTGATATTAATAATGTTGATTTTTCGCAAACGTCACTAAAAGGCATTGATATTAGCACATGTAAATTTGAAAAACTGAATGTTACCTTGGAAAGCTTGAATGGCTGTGAAGTATCCTCGGAACAAGCGATTGGGTTTGCTTCATTGTTAGGATTAAAGGTTAAGGCTTAAAAATGATTAAAATTCGATTTTCATTTCTTAGCTGTAGCGTGAAACGACGCTGCAACTTTATTTAAATCTAGTTTCACAGGCTATGAACTATACAAACAACGTTATCACGACATATAAATAGTAATGTAAAGCTAATTTAGCCTTACACCTCCGAATTTTGTTACTGAGGGTCACTCCTATCCCAAGTGACCCTTTTTATATTTTCTTTCCCTAGGTGTTCAGTAATAATATTGAAACTAAAGCTTACAATATTATAAGTTTCAAGTCACCAAATTGTATTGTTAAAACTTAAATTGTGTTTTAAAATTACTTTTGTTGGAAAACAATATGAGGAAGAATTTTAATGAAAGACAAGCTAATAAAATTTTTATCTATTTTTGGTGGTATTACAATTATTACTCTAGCTCTATCGGCTTATTTTATTATCGACCAAGGTATGCCTAAGGAATTTACCGAAGAGAACTGGTTTGATACGAAAGAAAAAGCAATACAAACTACAGTTGAGCATTTAAAAAATGAAAACAATATTGATGTTACAATAAATGAAGTTAGTTCTTCAGGTGAATATGCAACACATGAAGTGTATTTAGAAGGTCATGTTGTTGGAAATGAGAATAAGAAAATCTCTGCTGTTGTAGATACTTCTAAAAAAAAATATCAAGTAAAATCTGTTGATATGAACAACTAATAATAATTGACTTTTAAAGGACCATTTGAACAGTTAGCTGTTCTTTTTATTGCACATTAGAAACGTTTATAAGGAATGTCTGCTCTCCACTATAGACAGAAATAAAATCTGCTGCTGACGTGGAGTCCGTTAACCAAATGACCTAAAGACAAGACCTTCTTAAAATCTTGTTTTCCCTCACTAAGCATAATAGAAATGAAAAAAGCCGATTTTCTATATGAAAGATCGGCATCTTGCTTGATTATCAGCTTTTAAAAATTTAATATAAGTTCTCCTTTTTTATTAGAAAAAACTACAGTCTAATAATATTATTTATCTATTATAGTCGATGATCCTTTTGGAAGTTTAGATAAAAATGGTTAGCATCGTTATATACTCCAAATTCATAGCCTTGCTCCTTATAAAATTTAATGATTTCAGGAAGAGTTTGTAACGTTTGTAGTTTTTCATGCATCAAAACAACTTCTACATCTTCTGTTGTTTGTCTTTTTACATTTTCTATAATCTCATTGGGATTATCTTTTAATTCCCAATCACGAGAATCAATTGTCCAATCCCACACCCTTATTTCAGATTCTGCAAGTTGATTGCGAATTTTTTTACTCTCCAATCCTGGTGTAGACCCATACGGCGGGCGAACTAGTTTAGGATTTGTACCTGTAATATCATATATAAGCGCTAACGTTTCTTTCATCTCCGGTACGAATTGACGTTTTTTATATAGCTTACCACTATCGTGTGACATACTATGTGCACCAATATAATGTCCCTCTGTTACTGCTCGTTTTACACTTTCCTGATAATTTGTATTTTGCAAATTACTTCCTATCATAAAAAATGTTGCCTTAATATTTTGTTCCTTTAGTACTTCTAAAAATTGACTTGTTAGTGTAGAGGGCCATCATCAAATGTTAAATAAACAACTTTCCCAACTGGCTTTTTATCCGGGCTTTCTTGCTTCTTTGGTGATCCTTCATATAGTTTTTTTTCATGTTGTTGCGTATTCGCTGGAATAGAGTTGAACTTCCCAATAAAAAAGAATATGAAAAAAGATATTGCTAGAACAATTCCTAGGGATTTTACCGCCTTTATTACATTTATTTTATTCTTTGATTCTTCCATTATTTGTCTACCCTCTCTCTAATAACTATTATTTGTTATAAAGCTGAACCTTTTCTGTTAGATTTATTATTTTCAAGCGTTTATTACAATAAATAGTCTATTGAAGATAGATAAAGATAAAATGCAGATAGTATCTAAGTAAGTTAAAGAATAATTTTATTTACACTTACATATTTTCATGTCATTACAATTTGTCATCAAAACAAACAAAATAAAAATACTATTCTTCCTGATTAAAAAATTAGAAAGAATAGTATTTTTTATTTTGCCATTCACTATAACTATTTTCATTTTTTCACTTTGTCTTTTCTTTAAATAATTTATATCTTATCTGCATCTTATCTTTATCCCTAACCATTAATCTATATTTTGTAAACGACAGATGCTTATGTGAGCGACTATCACTTACAAAATATATGGTTTGAGAGGAAGATAAAAATGTTAAAGAAAGTATGTATTTGTTTACTAATGGGGGCTATTGCACTAACCTCTGCTGCCTGTGTAGATAAAGGGACTGAAAAAACTTCAGTTACACAAAATACTGCGCAAGAAAAAAAATCAGAAGACATATATAAATCTATTTTTAAAAATAGTTTATTTTTTGGAGATTCTATTACAGAAGGACTTAATTATCAAGAATTAATCGATGATACAAATGTTATCGCTGATGCAGGTAAAGTCACAGTTATGGCCATAGAAGAAGATGTTGAAAAAGTAGTAGGAAAAAACCCTGAACACATTTTTATGAGTTTTGGTATTAATGATTTACTGATGCCAATGGATATTGAAGGTAACCCTATCGATAATCCAGTCAAGTATTCAATAGATACTTATTCCAAACTAATACAAAAAGTAAAAGAAAAGCTTCCTAATGTAAAAATACACATTTTATCTGTAACACCTGTTACAGATAAAGCATTACAGGAGTTTCCACAATATAAACACATTGATGAATATAATGCAAAACTTAAAGAGTTAGCAAAAGCTGAAAAAGCAGAATACATTGATTTATCTCCGATTTTTGACAAAAATACAGATTTACATGATGAAGATGGAGTCCACTTTAAAGCTAATTATTATACGCAGCTACTCGACCTTTTAAAAATTTCTATTAAGTAGTGTCCATATTAAAAAATTTACAGTCCTAATAGAAGGACTGTAAATTTTTTAAAAAGTAAAGTTTAACTATTTAGGAGGTGACGAATCTTGGTATTCAGTAGCTTAATTTTTCTTTTTGTATTTTTGCCGTTAGCAATTCTTTTATATTATATATCCCCTAAGGTTCTTCGAAACTTTGTTTTATTTGTAGTCAGTCTAATTTTTTACGCATGGGGTGAACCAGTATATATAGTCATTATGATATTCTCCACCCTATTTGACTATGTGAATGGAGTACTTATAGACAAATATAGAAGTCACAAGGGTATTACTAAAGCTATATTCATTAATTCAATTATAACGAATTTGGTAATACTTGGATTCTTTAAATATTATGGTTTCGTAGTGGACAATATCAATACCCTTTTTAACTTAAATATTCACGTTGAGACTCTCCCTCTTCCAATTGGAATCTCTTTTTATACATTTCAAACGATGTCTTATGTAATAGACGTTTATTTAGGTAAAGTGTCTGCGCAAAGAAATATTATTGCTTTCGGTACTTATGTAACGATGTTCCCACAACTTGTCGCAGGGCCTATTGTGAAATACAGCGAAATTGATAAACAATTACAAGATAGAAAAGTTACATTAGATCGTTTTGGCGAAGGGATGGAACTATTTATTAGAGGGCTTGCACTAAAAGTACTTTTAGCAAATAATATAGGACTTCTTTGGACAAGTGTTAAAACAACCTCTATATCTGAACTTACTATTCTAACAGCATGGCTTGGGATTATTGCTTTTGCCTTCCAAATTTATTTTGATTTTAGAGGTTACTCAGCTATGGCTCAAGGTTTAGGGAAAATGTTTGGTTTTGATTTTCCGGAAAACTTTAACTATCCCTATATATCTAAAAGTGTCACTGAGTTTTGGCGTAGATGGCACATATCACTAGGATCTTGGTTTAGAGAGTATATATACATTCCTCTTGGGGGAAATCGTGCAGGTTTACTCAAACAGCTTAGAAATTTGTTTATAGTTTGGTTCTTAACAGGATTATGGCATGGAGCTAGCTGGAATTTTGTTGTTTGGGGATTGTATTTTGGATTATTTGTAACACTAGAAAAGTTGTTTCTATTAAAATGGCTTAAAAATAGAATGCGTATTATTGCCCATATGTACACACTTATTATCGTATTAATTGGATGGGTATTTTTTGAATTTGATAACTTATCAGTAGCAATTAGATACATCGGTACAATGTTTGGCTTTAATCAAACCGCTTTCTTGGATAATAATACACTCTATTATTTAACAACCAATTTTACGCTTTTTTGCATTTTAGCTATTTGTTCAACACCATTCCCCAAAAAGGCACTTGTCTATATAAGAGAACAATTGAAATTGCCAGGCGCTATTTGCATGCCCATCTTTTATGTAATATTAGTAGTTCTTTCAACTGCATATTTAGTAAACGACACTTATAATCCATTCCTATATTTTAGATTTTAATTTTCATCTATATAACATAGATATCATTTTTAGTTGAAAGAGGTGAGTTACTTGAAGACTTATGAAAAAATATACAAACGTTTAATGGCATGTTTGTTGACGTTGTTTATAGGTGGAATGTTCACTATTAATTTATTAACTCCAAACAAATCATTTTCAGATTCAGAAAATAGAAACTTAGAACAGTTACCCGCGTTCTCTATTCAAAATCTTTTAGATAAAAAATTCACTCCTAACTTTGAAAAATATATTTCCGACCAATTTGCATTTAGAGAATTTTGGATAAGTATGAAATCTGATATAGACCGCACAATCGGAAAGAAAGAAAATAACGGAGTGTATATCGGTAAAAATGGCTTTTTATTTCAAAAATTTACTAAACCTGAAGATCAAGATGTGAAAAATAAAATTGAAGCAATCAATAATTTTCATCTTGAAAATCCAAATGTGCAAAAGCACGTAATGTTGGTACCTACGGCAATTAGTATTTTAGAAAATAAACTTCCTAATTATGTTTCACGAGTTGATGAGGATACGTATATTGATAAAGTAAAGAAATCCTTGGATAATGAAATTAATTTTATTGATGTATATCCTATATTGAGTTCAAAAAAGAATGAATATATATTTTATAAAACCGACCATCATTGGACTACTAAAGGCGCATATTATGCCTACCTAGAGTTGAGTAAAAATATGAAATTTACTCCTATCCAAAAAGAGTCATTCAACATAAAAAAAATTACGAATAGTTTCTATGGTTCACTATATTCCAAAGCAGGTTTTAGACATATAGATTCGGATAGCATTGAATTATATGAGCCTAAGGAATCTATACAATACAAAGTGGAGTATGTCGATGAAGCTAAAACTTCTCAATCGCTTTATGAGATGAAGAACATCAAGAAAAAAGATAAATATACTGTCTTTTTCAACGGAAATCATCCATTCGTGAAGATAACAACTGAAAATATGAATGGAAAAAAAATATTAGTTGTAAAAGATTCTTATGCAAATGCCTTACTTCCCTTTTTACTATCACATTTTAGTGAAATTCATATAATTGATCTTAGATACTATACCGATAACCTAAATATGTTCATACAAAAAAACAAAATCGATGAAATGCTACTACTTTACAATGCAAATACTTTCTTTGAGGATTCATCTATAACTGATTTAAACGACAAGGAGAATTAAACCTATGAGAAATAAAATAAAACCTTTTAATATAAAATCTGTTATTACTATTTTTGTTTGCACAATTACACTAGTAGTTTTAAGTGGCTGTTCTGGAAAACAAGAGACACATGATAATCCTTCCGCTATAGAAATAGGAAAACAAATAAAACAAACTACAAATATAGAAGAAATGAAAGAAGGAGATCATAAAAAACTTCAAAAGTTATACAATATAAATGCTGATGAAGTGGAAAGTTTTGTTCTTTTTCCTGCCCCTACAAACATTAAAGCTGATGAAATTGCTGTGATTAAAGTGAAAGATATGAAAAATGTAGACAACATGAAAGAGAAGATTTCAAAAAGAATCGAAAAAAAATCAAAAAGCTTTAAAGATTATTTACCAGAAGAATATTACCTAATAGAAACACATGTATTGAAAACAAAAGATAACTATCTTCTCTTAGCAATTTCAAAAGACTCTGATGAAATAGAAAAAACATTTGATAAAGCCCTTAAATAACTAAAATAGAGAGTGTTCCCCACTCTCTATTTTTTATTTGTATTAAACTACAACGAATGTATTTAAATGCTTATATAGCCATTCACTTTTACTTCTTTTACTATACTTCCCTAATCACTTGAGTTCTTTTTTAATCGTCTACTTTTAATGGTATTTCTTCTATCCATCAGTATCAAAGGCGTAGATTTGTAATAAAGTTTGATTAAATTAACTTTATCAATCTATATTTCAGAACAATCTAAAGAGCACGTTTAATCAAAACATATTCTTATTTAATATGGAAGATTAATTTATTTATAAAAGATTGATTATTTTTGAACCCCTTATTGCTCTAAAGCTCCTCGTTATTGCAATAAGAAACTTAGTATAGGCGGTGATAACAATAATAATGGTGCAATTGAAATCAGCCATTTTGTGAATGTTTTTGGGAGTTTGTCATTAACATCTCCTTTATACCATCCACTAAATTGTAGTTTATTTCGATATAATACAGTAAATATAATTAAAATTGAGATTACCATCATAATTCCATAAGTATTCGAATATTTCATCCCTAATTTTCGGTAGATATAAACAATAATATTCCCTGAAATCAAATAAAAGATTATGAGTAAAAAAAAATTCTATGAATTCTAATAGTACCCTCACTACATTCACTCTCCAAGCATTTATTTATTATTTAATTTACCACATATATCCTCAATACGTTTAACTATCCTGTACCGTTAGTTTAAGTAGAAAAAGGCTCTACTCCTCATTGAAGTAAAGCGCGTTGCCCGTTAACTTAACAATTCATTGTATGAGTTATAAATGAAGTTAACGTCAAACTTAAAAATTATCAATCGAAAAATTTAGAGACTCTTATTATTTCTTCAGTAGGAGTCAGTGTCGCTTCGGCAATACTCTTGCTACTGTTGGCTAAGTATTGCTTAATCAAGTGGTAACCAATCGTATAACCTGCATTCGCTGATAAACCAACAGGACTGCACCCTTGTTTCTTAGCAACCTCATCACCAAACATATAAGCTGAAACTTCTCCAAAACCTTTCGTCTTCCGTCCTTCTTTTATCACTTCGACTGAGTATTCCATCTCTTCTTTATCAAAATCTACAATCCAAGGTCCTATCAATTCTTTCCCATACATTTCTTCAGCAAAACATTCGGCTAAACCTTCCAATACTAAATATTCTTCTACAGTCACGTCACCATGATTAAATGGTTCAAATGTAAAACGAACATTATGATTAAACTCGTGTGCTAAAGCTGATTTTAATCGTTTCTTATTAAAGTCATTTGGAACAACCATTAGTATAATATATCCTGGTATACCACCAAAACCTGAATATCCTTTATTTACTTTCATTTCTTGACTATCTTCATCCCCTAAAAGAATATTTACGACGATTTCTTCTAGCGGAATAGAATAACCTATCTTTTCAAATTCATCAATTCCTTTTGAAATTACTTCCTGATAGTTTCAAAAATCTTTGACTCTATAAGTTCTGGCAAATTATCCTTAACCTGTTGAATAGATTTTCTTGGAGTCCAAATCCCTAACATCTCTGATGCCATTACAATATCGTATCCATTAGATTGTGTTGCTTTTAACGGTACATTTAGATAATCCCACATTGTTTTCATTGGTTGCATCAATTCATATCGGAATGAATCTTCATTACCATTTCCTACTAAACACTTATCATAGAATACTAAGCTATTGATTAAGTTGATTTTTATTATTTCCACATTATCTCCTCCTTTTCTGATAGCTTAGTCCTTTACGTGATGTCAATGTAAAGCTTTTAATACTTTATATTGATTTTTATCGTTAAATGAAAAACAAACATCTTACTAAGAGTCCCGTTAGTAAATTCAACATACAAAAATACAATTCCCTCTGATTAAGTAATAGAAAGAATTGTATTTTCAATTTATTTTTTGTTAACTAGTAAAATACTCAATAATGCCATCAACAATACCTTGTTGTGTTTTAGCTTGGAATTCTGCTGAATTCATTCTTCTTTCATCATCCTCATTCGATGTAAATCCTAACTCAATTAAAATTGCTGGCGAAGAGTTTTCCCTTAAAACAAGAAAATCACTACCTTGGACACCTCTATCACGAGTATCTATCTTTTTACTAAAAATAGATCTTTGTACGATTTCAGCTAATTGCTTGTCTTTTCTTTTATTAACTCCATAATGAGTTGTTATTCCTTTAACATTTGTATCCTCAAAAGCATCATGATGAATGCTAATATATAGATCCGCTGAATGGTCTTTCGCTACTTTGACACGTGCTTGTAATACTTCTTTTTGATCAGTTTCTGGAAGTAAACTAGTATCCTCTTCACGTGTTAAAATAACTTTTGCATCCGTTCTATCTTCTATCTCTTTTTTTATATTTTGAGCTACTTTTAAATTTAGGTCTTTTTCAATTGTTCCTAGGAGCTTTCCTGTAGTCCCTCTATCTCTTCCACCATGCCCAGGATCAATGACAATCGTTTTTCCACTCAAGCGGAAATCCTCTTGTGATATATTTTTCTGTCCTTTAGCACCTACTAAACTAAAGCCTGTGCCTACTATTAACATAATCATTAAAAACAATATCGCTCTTTTGTTCATTTCAACTATCTCCTATCAGCTTTCAACTCATTTTCTAATGAAAATATTAATGAATACTGATAAAGATAAAATGCAGATAAGATCGATTTTGTTTAAAATTAAAAACGTGTAGAACTTAAATCTACACGTTTTTATTTAAATAGAAGTAAAATAATACGCCATCTTTAGTATTTGATACACCATATTGTACGCCATGTAATTCTAAAATATTTTTAGAAATAGCAAGCCCTAATCCTGTCCCACCTTTGGAACGTTGACGGGAAGTATCACCCCTATAAAAACGACCCCATATTTTCTCTAAATGTTCTGGAGCAATATGTGCCCCTTTGTTTTCTACACATACCTTTACGCGTTCTTCTTCTTCAATAGTTGAAATAATAATATTTTCTTTTTCTGGCGTATAACGAATAGCATTGGTAATAAAGTTCGTAATTACCTGTTCAATTCTATTGTGATTTGCAACTACTTCAATTTTAGAAAGATATTTATGGACATGCAATTGCTTATTAGTTATGTCTAAAGCTACTTGCTCGTATACATACTCTATAATCTCATCAATATAGAATACATCCATTTCCATTTTATACGTACCGGACTCAAATTTTGCTAGCTCCAGCATATCAATGATAAGCGTATCCATCTTTTCTACTTCTTTTGACATTGCCTTAAAGTAATAATCTTTTTTATTGCTAGCGACTCCGTCTTCCAAAATTGAAATACAGCTTTTCATGATACTTAAAGGCGTTTTTAATTCATGTGAAACACCAGCAATAAACTCTTTACGCGTATTTTCTAATTGTTTTTCTTTCTCAATATCTTCCTGTAGCTGAATAATATACGAATGCAAAGTTTTTGAAAGCGTATTAATATTGTGCGATAAATTGCCAATTTCGTCATTCGTAGTAATAGGTATCATTTCCGAAAAATCTAAATCCGCAATTTTTTTTGTCGTATTATTTATTTGTAACAATGGTTTAGCAATTTTTTTGGAGTAGTAGAATGATACTAAAACAATAAGAAGCAATACAAATATAATTAAATATACATAATAATCTTGTATCATCTGTACAGCTTCATCAACTGGTTGTAATGATGTCATAGCAAAAATATAATTTATATTACCATTCGAATCTTTTATCGGTTTAATGATTATTTTATATTTAACACCATTCTCTTCATAATCCATTATTTCTTTAGAATCAAACTTAGTATGATTGTCATTCATAATTAAATTCACTTGAAATTGTTTTATCCTGTTAATCAACACACGATTGGCATAAATAAAATTTGTTCCTACAATTCCCTGTGGTAGTGGTAGTTGTACTTTCTTAATACTACCTACTACATATATTTGTGAGTCTGTTTTTGGTGTAGGTTCTGCAGTTTGTTTTCCATATAACATTTCTGATAGTTGCTTATTTTCTAGAGCAACATTATTATTTTCAACTGTTAAAATTGCTGGAACAATTGTTTCACCTTTTTGTACGCCATCAATAGTAATTCGATTACCCTGCTCTAAAAGAAAAGCCGTTCGATGTATATCTTCTATATCGATAAAACTATACAATGGGATATGAATGACACGATTAGAAAAATTCTTGTTTTTAGAAGGATCTAATTGTATTTCTAAAGAAAAATCATTTGCAGTTTTAATATTTCCTATACTATCTAATGTTGTAATCCATGATGTATTTTCTTGGTAAAAATTTTGTTCCAACGCTTGAATTGTTTTTGAATCATTCTCGGCCTTTACATATGCTTTTTCAAAAGACTCAATACTTGTTTTGATTTCATTGACCTTTCTATTCGCATAATATTGCTTAAAAAAAAGGGTTTGTCCAATAAAAATAGTAACTAAAATAAGTGTACATAATGCTGTTGTTAGCAAAAATAATTTGAATACAATTCCTTTTTTCATACATTCCCCTCAAATTTATATCCAGCCCTGACAACAGTTACAATACAAGTTGCTTTATGTCCTAATTTATGACGCAAATTACGGATATGACTGTTGACTGTACGATCATCCCCAGCAAATTCATAACCCCAAATTTTAATTATTAATTGTTCTCTCGTAATAATAATCCCTTGATTTTGCATTAAATACGTTAATATTTCAAATTCGGTATGTGTTAGTGTAATAGTTTCTCCATCTACAGTTACTGTACGTGAGGGAAAATGTACATAGATGCCACTACTGGATAATGTATCTTCATTTGATTCATTTGCTGAAGAATATCGACTTTCAATTAATCGTTTCGCTCTTGCTAATAAAATTGGTGGACTATAGGGCTTCGTAACATAATCATCTGCCCCTAGCTCAAAACCAAGTAATGTATCATCCTCATCTACACGAGCTGTCAACATAATGATGGGTACATTAGAAGTTTTACGAATCCTTCTACAAACAGACCATCCATCTAACTCTGGCAACATAATATCTAAAATAATTAAATGTACTTCGTGTTCTTCAAATATCGTTAAAGCTTCTTTTCCATCTGCTGCTTCTAACACATCATAACCTTCATTTAATAAATAATCTTTAACGATTTCACGTAAAATATCTTCGTCTTCTACAATTAAAATTGTTTTTTGCATTATTTGCTCCAATCTTTCTCTTATAATTACATTATTTTTTATTTCTATACTTTTCAATTCATAAATTTCTCTATGCATTTCTTTTAAATTCATTGTATCAAAATGAGATATAGATAAAATGAATTTAATTTTTACAAAAAATACTTAAAAAATTAGAGGTACATCGTTATGTCCAAAATATCCAGATAATAATCTGCTGTGACACTTTTAGTAATCTCTTGCCTGTAGCTATAATTTCATTGAAAAAGGTCTTGAGAATAACTTCTAATGGTTAGGAAGAGTACTTCACGCTTCCATCAGACCTCCCAGGTTAAGCGCATGCACTTTCGCACCTTCTACCCGCCTCATTTATTCGAAATGACCTTGGACAGAAAGGACTTGGTATCGAATGATTCCTAGAACTCTATTAGATTCGGATGCCGGGCGCACACAAAAAAAACAAGCACCCAATAAAATTGGACGCTTGTTTTTCATACCCATACATAAAAAAAGCAATAACAATTAGTTAATGAAATCTTGAGGAATACATTCACGAACACCTGAATTTCTCAAGGAGTTAAATAAAGCTGCACCGATTCTTAATAAAACATTGGTATCAGTACCATTCTCTAAATCATAAATTACGTAGTATGCATTATCAACTGTAAAAATACATTTTCGTTCTAATTCAAATCCAGGTGGTACAATTGGAAGATTAATAACCGGTCGAATCACAGGTGTATCTCCTTCATCTCTAATAAAATTGAAAGTTTGTTGGTCAATCTCATAGATATTAACTGGATCAATCTCCACACCTTTTTCTGGAATTGTAATTTCATCTTCAACTAATAGGAAAAATCGTTCGTTTCGAAAATTGAAAAGACTTCTCGAGCCAATTTCAAATGATGCCATTTTATATTCACCTCCTCTTCATATATTAAGTTTATTCATATCGAATAAAGTTGTTTGGACGAAAAGGAAGGTGGTGTGAAGAATAGACATTATTATATTATCAATACTTATAATACTCCTGGTTGTTCGTGGGATTTTATCACAGGAATTACTATTACGAGCGACGGAAGATACATAGAACCTAGATGAAATCCTATAACAATTCCAACCTCTGATAAACCGTGTATGTACTAGTATCTCTTTTGATTAGAATTAAAAAGTTATTTAATTTTACTCAAAAAGATAAGAGCCTTGCTACAAATTGTAAGTAGCAAAGCTCTTTATGTTGTTTCATTTAAATTAATAATTATTTATTCCTTAACAATATGTTCGAGTTTTGGGATAGTTTGTGTTGCCAATTCTCTTTAATATTGTGCCAAGCACCATTCTTTAGTTTCTTGATCAGCAAAGGATGCTTCTACACTATTTAAATAAATTTGTCGATAATCTTCTTCACTTAGATTAAATTCGTTGTCAACTAAATAGATTTCTTTTTCCATTGTAGTATCTGATACTGTTCTGTTATCCGTATTAAATGTCACTTTTATTCCATCTTTATGAAACTTATAAATCGGATGTTCAGAATAATTATGAACGGCTTTCGTCTGGACATTACTTGTTGGACACATTTCAAGCACTACCTGTTTTTCTTTCACAATCTTATAAGCCTCGGCGCAATCTTTAATAAATACTCCGTGCCCTATTCTTTCAGCACCGAGCAGTTCAACAGCATCTAAAACGTTTTTACCAATTCCTGTTTCACCGGCATGAATAGTAACTCTGTAGCCATATTTTTTAGCTAATGCGATTGGATCAACGAATTTTTCACAAAAGCCTTCTTCTTCGGATGCACATAGGTCAATTGCCACTACACCATTTCCAAGGAACTTTTTCCCCTTTTCAACTACTTCAAATGCGCTTTCTACAGACATTGTCCTCATGCAGGACAAGATTATATTTCCCTTTATTTCGTAGCGGCTTTCAGCGTCCCTCATCCCCTCTATAACAGATTGAATAACTTCTTCAACATCAAGACCTTGTAATATGTGAAGTAACGGGGCAAATCTAACTTCTAAATATTTAACATTTTCTCTTGTTGCATCCTCAAATAGCTCAAAAGTAATTCTTCTAAGGTTCTCCTTGGACTGCATGACCATATTAGGAAGAGAAAACCTTTTTAAATACTCATCAAGGGATTCACATTCTAACGGAGCAATTAGCTCCTTTTGCAGTTCGTCCTTATCAAAAGAGGGTAACTGAATACCTTCCTTCTGAGCAATATCGATAATAGTTTCACCCCTTAGGCTTCCATCCAAATGACAGTGAAGTTCAATTTTTGGCAATGCTAAAAAGTTCATTTTTGTCCTCCTGAAATAAAGTTTTAGATTAAAATACAAAAAAATTCCTGACTACAAAGAAAATACAAGTTTTGTACTTTCTTCGTAATCAGGAATTTCGGTTCCTGGTAGAGACCCCCAAACCATATTATTGGGGTTATACGGAATTTTATTTTTTTAAATGATAATAAAAAAATATTAGGTTGTCAACATGGTTCCTAACCTTTTCTTTAAAAAAAGCATATTCTACAATAAAAATTTGCAGTCAGTAGCCATTTGGATTTTTTTGTTATTAACGAACATTGAACCATCGGCTCTATCCGATTTTCAAATGCTAAGTTTTTATGTAACTCAAGCCACCGATTCTACTAGTGGTAATTATCCAAATAATACGTACCCACGCCTTGAAATCGTTCCATGCACCCTTTCAAGCGGTGATGAGTGTTATTAACATGTTGTATATGGATTATCCCCTTTTTTTACTCGTTGATTTTGATTAAGATTAACTGTTTCGTATTTAAGATTTTTTTATTGCGAATTTTCACAATCGGTAGTTGTATCCATGCCATAACAAAGAAGAATGTGCTATATAATTCCCGATAACCGCATCAATTTCATCTGCTTTTACACGACCTCTACCTACCATCCTAGCAGTATCTGTAGATTTACCACTACGCATCAACACTATGGGATCTACAGCTGCAGTAGGTTATTCTCCGTTTTTTCTCATAATTAAAAGCTGAACTAATTTGTTTGAATTAGTTCAGCACAAAAATAATGTATTATAATGTAACATTTTATTAAGGGGACCCATGCATTTAAAATACTACTTTACCTATTGGCTTATAATAAAATATCTAAGATGTTTTTATTTATTAGGTAATTTGAAGTTTTAACAAGTCATAAATGTAATTTCATTTAAATCTATTGCAACCTGTTGGCCACTAGGAAGGAAACCACCTAAACTTTTTTCATCAATAGAAGTCACAAATACATTTAAAGTTCTTCCGTCTCTTAACTTCATATTAGCCCATTTTTGAATACATCCACCAGTTTGTTGTGGAGGATATGGTGGGTATGGTGGTGGATATAGTGGGTACTGTGGCGGATATGGTGGATATGGTGGGTACGGTTGTGGTTGTATCGAGCCTGGACTTATAAAGGGTTGTATTGAACCTGGACTTATTTGACGTGGCTGTGGCTGTATTGAACCTGGACTTATTTGACGTGGCTGTGGTTGGGTTGAACCTGGACTTCGCCGATATGGTTGAGTCATGAACACACACTCCCTTATTAACCTAAATTTTTAATCTAAATTAACTTATGTAAAATATCTAGATATGTATCCGCTATTATCTCTAATACAATCTTAAAAATCCCTAGATTGTTTTGTTTTAATGGCTAATAACCTATTTTTGCCGCTTTATAGTGCTTGTATGATACAACAAAAAAACGAGGTACCCCATTTATAAATGAAGTATCTCGTTTTTTTTCATGGATTTTATTAAAATTTAAACCTTAAAATTGAATTGTTGCTAGTTCAACGTGATTTCAAATTCCGAGTTCGGCACGCCAGTAAATACAACCGTACCGTCCTTCGGCATTTTTACTTTGTTATCGCCACTCACAACGGTAAAATTGACGCATACCCCCTTCTCATCATACACCGCGAACGCACTATTCTCTGGCAACGCCACGTTCATCGTTTTCCCTGCTACCGCTTGCGGGATCGTAAACCATCTCGCATGCCCATTTGTTTGTAACGTAACTTTGGATGATTTGCTTGCATCAAGCGGTTTTACGTTAGTTTCACTTACGTATAACAATCCGGACATCTCCATATATTCATTACCGCCTTCTGTATAGAAACGAGATTCCGTCGTATCACGGCCTGTCATCACAGGGATCTGGAGCTGATGCGCAGCCGTATTTGGTCCTGTAATTTTTCTGCCGTCCCAATAGCCCTCTAGACCTTCATTGCGATTAATTTGTTTTGTAAGCATCATTGGTATGAGATATTGAGCAGAACTATATTTCTCGTTTACGAGATAGAACTTGACGCCTTCCCGCTTCGCCCATGCGGCAGCGGTTTCCTTCGTTAGCACGTTGTCTTCTAGTTTCTCGGCTAAATAGTGAGTAACCACCGCTTGCCCTAAGCCAGGCGTCGATATAAATGAGCTCTCCTTCAAATATGTTCGTCTATTCTTCTCTGTGACGAAGTTGAGTTTGGAGGTACCTTTCTCATTAATAAAGCTTCCATTCGCAGTATATACATATTTCTCTTCTGGATTAGAAGGTAAGAACAGTTCCCCATTTTTCTTGATTTCTACATTGAAATGACTGAAACTATTGCCGTAAAAACCCGCTTTCTTCGCTACGTCTTGAGGCATCTCGGCCTTGACCGGCTTACCAAAAGATTTGTTCGGCTTGATATCCTTAATTATGCCCTTCTCTTTGAGCGTGACGAGCAATAATTCAGTCGCCATCAGTTGATTTGTATTGCTGCTACCGCCGGATGACAGCACAGCCACTGCCATCTTCTGTTCCGGAAGCACGACCAGTGATGCATGTTGTAGTCCCGTGTCGCCGCCTTTAGCCAAGCCCTTTATCCCATATTCACTGAATGGATATAGTTTCACACTATCCCAGCCAAGACCATAGTTGAAAATATTATCTCCATCCCCCGGCCACATTCCTTTTTTATATTCCTCTTGCTCCATCGCCTTGACTGCCTTATCAGAGAGGATTCCTTTTCCCTGCCCCATAAATAATTGTGAGAATCGAACCATATCTTCTGCTGTGGAAGAGATCCCTCCTGTACCGATTACATTCACCGATTCAGTAGGAAGCTGCCCTTGGTAAGTAGGAAAATAAAGTCCAGCCCGTTTATCGTCTTTCCATTTGTCCTGCGGCGTTTTCGTATGATTTAGCTTTAAGGGTTCTGTAAACCGTTGATGTATAAATTCGGTAAAGCTCATACCACTGACTCTTTCCACCATAATTTCGGCTAGCGTAAAGCCGTCGTTGCAGTATACCGAGAACGCGCCAGGATCCGCCTTCAAGTGCTGATTGGACAATTGTCGTAACAAGTTATCATGGGCATAGGTATCATTATCTTTGAATAAAAATGTGTTACCATACCCAGTACCTTGCAAGCCGGAGGAGTGGTTCAACAGCATACGTGGCGTAATGCGTTTATACCGTTCATCCTTCATCTTGAAATCAGGAACATAGTGGAAGACAGGAGCATCCAAATCGACTTTTCCTTCGTCGACCAATTTCATCACAGCTGCAGCTGCATACATTTTACTGACTGAACCAATCCCGTATAGGGTATCTTTGGTTAGTGGCTGTTTCCCTTTCATATCGTTCTTGCCTGTCTGACCCGACAAAATAAGTTTGCCATTATCAATTAACGCATACTGCACACTAGTCGTCTCATAGGACTTAGTGAGTAGCGCAGCCTTCTCTGCCGCAATCCTCTTCAGTTCTTGGCTAGCTACTTCTTGGCTAGCTACAACCGTAGTCTGACTGCTAGAAAACGCCATCGCCCCTGTTGGTAAGCTCATCGTTAACGCTAATGTAGCAGTTAACACCCCAGATAGTTTATTTTTCATAAAAAAATTGCCTCCTTAGAAAAGTGATCGATTTCATTGCTTATTTCGAACAAAGGTATCTCCTTGTTGTCCTTGTTAACCAGTATACATAAGTAAAACCAAATTAAAGGAAAAACAAAGTAAATAAAAGGTAAAATTCAATAGCAAGAACTAAACATGGATAGGCGCGCGACAGTAGTATTCCTTTTAAAATTTGAGAGTAGACTTTGCTTATAAATAAAAACTGAACTAAATATTATAAATATTAGTTCAGTTTAAAAAAATCCTATTATAATGTTCCACATTTTATTAAGCATACTAGTCTATTAAAGATATAACTTTATCTAATGACTTTTATTGAATAAACAATTTGGCATCCGCCCAGTTGGCATGATCATTGTCAATATTATCATTAGCATCAAACGCAACTAACTCAAGTGTATCTTTTCCTGCAATATTGACTTCTACATGTTCAGCTGGTTCGTTCGATTTTTTAACCGGACTTATATATAAAATTTTACCATCAGCGATTATCACAAAATTCACAGAACCATAACCCGGCGCTACTTGATCATCTATTCCTACATCAACTGTAAATTTAGTATACTGTCCATTCAAATTATACTTAATTGAACTATTTGAGTGCGATCCAATCCCTTTTTCATATTTCACACCATTAATAGATAACTGTGTTTTATAAAACGATTCGTTTTTATTATAAGAAAAATAATTAGGTGTCATTTGCTCTATATCTCCTGTAACTGAAATTGGAGTTAACTCATCACTTAATTGCACAGATACAGGTGTAGCAGCTAAAGTAGTAGTAGTACCGCTTACAAAAAATGTACAAAATGTAAGCATTAAAACCACAGCTAAACTTAATACATTAAATCGAAAACCTTTTGGATTAATAACGTGCTTTGTGTTTTTCATATCAAATCCCCTTTCGATTTTGAAATACAATCCTTATATTTACATGACAAACCAAAATTTTCAAGTTTTTTAATTGTAATTATTTTTTAAAAAAATAGAATAAAATCGGAAACATTAATCCACAGGTTGGGAAAACGCTGTCTTAAAGCAATAAGTGTTGTTTCTACAGCTTCCGTAAAACTCTTATCCATTTCACTTGCAAAATTTCTCTCAGTTGTTCTATTTTTTCTTAATTCAAAGGTAAATGTAAATCTAAATGAGACATTTGTTACATTGAAACTTTTTTAGTACCATTAAAAATTTTAGTACATATAACGTATTTCAAGCTTTTCTTGACCAAATAACAACAGGGATAAGTACTAAGGATAATAGACCTCCAGCTATAGATAATACCGCATAACTTGCATTAGCCACTACCATGCCTGAGAGAACACCACCAGAAGCTCCTGCTAGTGTAACTAAAACATCTATTTTCCCTTGCGTTTTTGCACGTGTAGAAGGCTCTGTCGAATCTACTATTTGTGCAGTACCACTAGTTAAACCAAAGTTCCAGCCTAACCCAAGTAGAGACAGAGCAACGATTAATAGAACCATAGAATCCAACCAAAAGTCGGAAAGCGAATTCCTAAGTTTTTAACCGAGGCTGTTTTCTCAAAGATTGTTGCTAATGGATTTATTCAACTAAAGCACCCCGTTCGTTTAATAAGAACAGCGACGCTTCTTCAACTAAAGTTCTTGTTAGTACGTTACCTATAGACTAAACTCTAACGGAACCTATAGACAAAGAAAAAAGACCGTCCATTGACGATCCTCTTTCTCACTAAAACGCCCGATTGCGAGGTTCATGTAAAATACTACTACGATTGCTTTGATTTATTGTATTTAAAAACATTGATTGGATCAATAAGACCAAGCACTGCAATAAATACTCCATTACCTAAATTCAACCAGTCACGAGTTGAATCAATGCCACTACTAAAATTCAAGAATATAAGTATCAAACCAAATAAAATAAAAATAAAACGAAGTACTTTTTTTATCGCATAATGTTCTCCTCCTAAACAATCTGGCTCCGTTTATGGGGCCAAGCAGATAACTTACACCCCTTGAGTCGGAGAGCCCTCTCCGTCCTGACTGCCGTGCTACCAAACTTGCGTTTGGGAACGTTTTTAGGTATATATGTGTATATTTTATTCGACAATTTTTGTTTGGTTTTTTAATTTATAAGAGTGAATATAATTTACTGCATACTTTACTAAAAATATTCCTAAGACTCCACCCAAAACATTAAATAAGAAAAAGATCATATCCTTATTACCAAAGTTGCTCATAGTAAAACCAGACCACCCAAGTAAAAGACGGGCGACATCTATTACTAAACAACTTAAAATAACAATAGAAATTGCTTTTGTGTTACTTTTTAAATCGAAAAGGAGTAATAAGAAAATCCCAAACGGTACAAATAAAATAACATTATAAAATAAAGCTGAATAACTCCAAATAGAAATATTAAAGTGCATCGTATGAAATATTCCAAACCAGTCATTCGTTGAAATAAATGTTCTATTATTGTCTGCTGGATTTTGATGAAGCGTGAATCCACCCAATTTAATTTGAACTAAGCTTATTACGTAAAAAATAGAGCTATATAACATAACTCGTTTCTTAGCACTTTTTTCTACTTTTCTAAAATAATCAAGTAATACATCAATAAAAATATATACTAACAAAATTAAGAATGCTAAGGGAACAATATTGTAAAGAACATATGTTGAATGCATAATTAACATCTCCCGTTATTTTATAGTCACTATTCATTTTACTATAGCAACTTAATGAAGGGTTAGAAATTTTCCCTATCCATAATATTGATTTCGATGTTCTTATTTCACTAAACTGCCTCGTTAGTTGAATAGCAACAATCTTTTCGAAAACAGCCTTATGTTTTTAGAGACTGACACAGCAAAAAAGCGGAATGACATACCAGGATGGCTGGATGGTCATTCCACTTTTATTATTCTAAATAAGCACTAATCGATTTCAATAGTGTAATTTCCAGTTTTTTCAACCATAGCCTGTAGAGTGTAAGTTCCCGAGAATGCTGGTATTGAACCTAGCTTAGTAGATTTCCCTGGCTTAACATAGTCACTCTCAGCAATTATGTTTTCGCTACCATCCACAATTCTAAAAACAGCTTCCCCTGGATTACCAGCCCAGTTAGTTATTGTAGGTGTGTCCCTGAAAATATTATTAGACCCAATCACGTTACCCCAAACATTCTTTGTTAAGGCAGCAGAATCTGTCCAATTAATTCTTGGTGTAATCGCAATATTATCGTTGATAGGACTTTCAATAACATCTGTGATTTCAGTCGCATCTGTATTTTCAGTCATAGCTGCTTTTTCCTGTGGTGCGCTACTTACTGCTAATGCTAGTGCAAGTGCCGCCATGGAAGATAATGCAATTTTACTAAGTTTCATAAAAAAACACCCCTATGTTTGCATGATTTGTAATAAATACTAATTATGTATTAATTATTATTATAAATCGATATTAACATTATTCTGAAATATGTGTCAGCCCGAATATATTATTAGTTTTTAGAGTTGTTCTTGATTTAGTTATGTTGCATTTATCAGATAAAGGCCATTTTTAGTTTTGAATTCAAAATAATATTTCTCATTTCTTTTTAACTGTTCCAATTTCGCACTTGTACCAGGGGATATTTCCAATTCATCTATTACAATTTTACCCTCTTCATCTTTTACTCTTAGTAATATTTCATTTGGATTGTTTGCAGCATTAGTAATTTCTTTTTTCCAAAAAACGCTATCGTATATCAAGTAATTTTGATCCTCGAAGTCCAAGCCTTCCCATTCTTCCTTACCGCCCTCAGAATCTACAACTACATTTGCACTTACCATTGGGAAAAAGAATTTATTCACTGGCCCTACTTCTTGAATAGCTAATGCACCTATAACCGTTAAAATAAAAGTTAAAAAAGTAGCTGTTACGACTTGGATTCGGCGCTTTTTATTCACTTTTTTAAAGGGCGCGATTGCATTGCTAACTTGCTCTGGTATTGGCTCGACATAATCAGTTTGCATCATTGTTAATTGGGCCTTACATTCCTTGCAACTGTGTAAATGTTCTTCAACAATTTCGATAGTATCCTCACTACAAATCCCATCAACATATGATGGCAATAAATCTTTAATAACATTACATTTCATAATGACCACCTTGTATCCTTTCTGCTAATTTTGCATTATTCTTAAATATGCCTTACATCCTTCGCATATTCTAAATGTTCTTCAACAATTTCGATAGTATCCTTACTACAAAATCCATCAATGTATAATGACAATAAATCTTTAATAACATTACAATTCATAATAATCACCCTCTATCTTTTCTGCTAAAGTAGTTTTTGCACGGTAATAAGTTACCCTAGCCCAGTTTTCACTTTTATCAAATATCTCTCCAATCTCTTTAAAGCTAAGATTAATTGATGTTCTTAGTAAAAAAATTTCACGATAAGGTTCTTTTAAAAGATGTATTTTTTTGTGTATCGAAATAAGTGTATTGCGCTTAATTACTTCGACATCTGGCCCGTCAACATTTGATGGGCTATCCAAACCCATTTGCATTATATTTTCAACACTCAAATGTTTGTTGTTTTTCTCCTTTTTTAAATGGTTGTAATATGTATGTTTTGCAATTTGACATAACCAAACGGACAACTTACAGTTACCGTTATATCGATGAATAGATTTTACTGCTTGGTAAAAGGTCTCCTGAGTTAGTTCTTCAGCTAAATCTACATTCGATGTTAAAAGAAATAAGGAATGTCTTAACTTCTTTTGCATTAGCCTTGTACATCTCGCTTAAGTCCTCCACTCTCCTCCCCCTCTCTGTTTACTTATATAGATTTGAACGGTAATTTGTCGCAAAAAAATTTAAGATAATTTTTACTGTATACTTATATATAGCTTTAAAAGGTAATTCGTTACAAAAATCTTAAAATCTTTTTAAATGGCTGTTTTCTCAAAGATTGTTGCTGTAAAACTAAAAGACAGATTTAATCTACAAAATGTGTAGGATAAATCTGTCTTTTCGGTTTGATATTTCGTGAATCGAAAATTTAACGAAAGCTCTGGTTAGTTGAAGAAAAAACTTTCATTATTTTTAAAATATTTTACTTACTTCTATGTAAAATAACTATTTTCCTCGTGGCCAAATGAAATATGAAATAGATATGATAAAATCAATTCCCAGTACTAAAGACCATACTTTTAGTGTTTCAAAAAGTTTAGAGCTACGGTCCGCATCATTTACAAGGTATATCAATATTAATAAAAATCCTGCTCCGATGATATATGCAAATAAATGCTGAAAAGACCCTTTCAAAGAATTACGAGCATATGCGAAACCAGTCTTTTTTTCAGGTTTTGTTCCCTCTTTTTTTATGTAGTATAAGAACCTTTCATCAGCCCAACGAACGATACTCTTTCCAAAAGCAATTGACACACCTAAATAGATAGCAGCAATTGCGTGAGACGTAGTTGCATTTCCACCCTTTAATAGATCCATAGCAGTTACGATTAACAGAAACAAATCAATCACGGGTGTTAGAAGTAAAAAGAACGATCCCATTTTTTTATAGTTATAAACATAACGTAAAGTTAGACCGAGTATTATAACAATCCAAAACCCAATTTCTGCTGCAATAATTGACCAAGTAATAAAATTCAATTAACCACCCCATACTTTTACTTACAAAAAATCTAGTAGTATAAAAACACACGCTTATATATTGAATATTATAAGGAGAAACAATAAAAAATTCCAACTTTTATCAAATTAACCATATTAATTCAACGAAAACCTCTTTTTGCTTCGCTAATTGAATAACAGTAAACCACTGAATCCGCTTAAAAAGCATCTGATAAATGGTGCTCTTTGCCTTTTCTTATTGCTTAAATTGTGAAATAGTTTGATTGTTGACAAGTTGAAATAAGTGCTCTACCCGATTTTCAAATGCCAAGTTTTTATGTAACTCAAGCAAACGATACCAGTAGAGGTAACTATCCAAATAATACGTACCAACGCCTTGAAATCGTTCCATCCATCCTTTCAAACGGCGATGGAAGGTATTAACGTGTTGTATGTGGAATATCCCTTTTTTTACTCGTTGATTTTGATTAAGATTAATTGTTTCGTGTTTAAGATTTTTTTCTGCTGCAAATTTTTTATAGTTGGTAGCTGTATCCGTGCATAACAAAGAAGAATAGGCTATATAATCCCCGATAACCCCATCAATTTCTTCTGCTTTCACATGACCTCTACCCACCATCCTCGCAATAATATTGTTATTTCGATCTTGTGCTACCACTACAGCAATTTTTTGATTTGAAATTCCTCGTTTTTTGGGTTTACGATGTGTAAATCTACGACCTTTTAAAGATTCACGAAAGAAAGTCTCATCACTTTCAATGATGCCAGATAATTAGTTGAAGCCGTGACTTCCTAAAGCGTTTAAAATCTTGTGTCTCCAATAAAATGCGGTAGATATATGAATTTCTAAAGAGTCTGAAATCTTCGGTAATGTAACACCGTTTATCATCATTTTAATGTATTTAATCCATTTTTCCGGATATCGCGAACCTGAAAAAGGCGTATTTGTCATATCATTAAATGTTTTTCCACAATCCTTACATAAATATCTTTGTCTTGAACGATATTTACCATTACGTTTTACAGCAGTACTTCCGCAATGAAGACAACCTAAACCAGACGAAAAACGAGACTCCTTGATCTTTGGAAGTAATTTTTCCATTTTATTTTCTTCTTTGGGATATAGGTCTTGTTTCATTGCCTTAAATAAGGCTAGTTGATCTGCTTTTCCTAATTCTCCGACTGCTTCATATACATATCTCCACATTATTGAACGCATCCTGAAAATGCATTATATTCAACCATTCAGTATTTTCAAGAGAGCAACAATCTATACGAAAACAGCCTTAACCGAAAAAGAAATTTGGAGTTAATGGATTTACAACTTGTGAAAGTTAACTTTTAAATTTTACTTACTCCTCCTTTGACTGCATTCACAAAGTAAGCACTTAAAGCCATTGATTACTCTGAAACTATCCCAAGTGTTGTTACTTAATAACCATATTATAAATAGTAATAAAATTCTTTTGTTGTTGCACTTTTGTAGTCTTTTGTCAGAAACCCAATGTCTTACCATTGAATGATCAACATCCAATTCTGTCGCTATTTGTTTTATAACTCACTCTCTTTTGATTTGGGTTATTAAAGTTATTTAATTTAAATTAAAAAGGTAAGAGCCTTACTACAATTTATAAGTAGCAAGCACTTTAAGTTGTTTCAATTTACATTCAATAATTATATATCCCTTAAAAAATGAATAATAGGTGTAATATTTCTTATTCATCAAACGCGCTGGATTGTTAAATAAACCTATACTCTTCTTTTATTCTTATACATCTGGATTTTCACTAGAGGTTTTCCTTTAACAGATTCAATGCTTTTTGAGTTGAGTCAATCAATGAGAAATCTTCTTTTGTTTTTCTTAATTTCAATGCTTCAAAAAAACATTCTTCGGCTTCATTTTGCCTCGCTAATTTCATAAGGCATTTATCTTTGTATTTTTAAAACAATAAAAATATAATAAAAAACGAAATAAATTTATTGATAATCGATAAAAACTATATTAATATCATATAATCATTACATCAGTGAGGTGCTTTAAATGAATGGTAAACTAAGTTCAACTTTTTTCTTAAAGGTTGTTGTTTTTCTTATTGGACTGGCGGTACTTGCCGTATGTATATTTTTGTTGCCTGAAGCAGCCAGAAGAGATGCTATAGTGCGTCCAGGAGATTACTCGATATATCCATTGTTAATATGTACGTATGGAGTATGCATTACGTTTTCTGTAGCTTTGTATCAAGCATATAAACTACTGTGTTATATCGATAGTAACAACGCTTTTTCCGAGTTATCCCTTAAATCCTTGAAGGTTATAAAAAAATGCGCTTTTACAATTATTTTCTTAATTTTATTAGTAATAGTTTACTTAAGGGTGTTTGCCATGTTAACGGGTGATGACCCAGCAGGTCCAATAGCACTTGGACTAATAGGGATATTAGCAACAGCTATCATCGCTGCCATTATGGACGTACTTCAAAAGCCATTAAAAAATATCATAGAAAAAAAGAAATAAAAATGTAGATGTTTGTTTTGCAGGTATAATATCTTCTTTCTCTATTAAATTAAATGGCTCTTAAATGAAAAATTGGCGCCTATTCTTTTTCAAGAATTGCGCCGATTGTTGATGATCGTTTTCAACTAAAGCTCCTAAGTATAGGAACAATAAAAAATGCAGGTTTACAGCGTTAATAAATTGTCTCTATATACAGGATATTATTCAGATAACATACGCTACAAAATCTTGAAAAGTTTTATTGTATCTATGTACCTTTGTATAAAAAGCTGTATAAACAATATTTAAAGGAAATCCAAGAAATGTTGGTTTAACAGCATTTCTTAAATTTCGGTTGCTTTCCAAACTTTCATTTAGGAACGTTATTTAAATTGTATTTTATATGTTTTATAAATCATTGTTACAATAGCGAATTAGGTTGTTCTGTTGTTATATATTTTTATTACAGTTGTTAAAATCGCAATAAAAAGAACAATAACACTATTTATTAATAAATTGAAGACTACTTGGATGCCGTAAAATATTGCAAAAGCATCACGAATAACCAAAAGTGCTAATACACCTCCGATTGACCAAAATAAAACTGCTGAAAATAATATTGTAAAAGCCAAAAAGTATAGATTTTTCTTTTTCTTCTAAAATATAAATCCAATAACATTTGCATCAATAATAAAAAAACTATAAGAATTGAGAAAAAACAATCTATTAGCTGATTTAGTTTAATAAAGAAAAACATACTAAGATTAGTAGTGCAGACCAAGGCATTGGTTCGTACTACTATTTTTTTATATAGTAGAGGTGAAGAATAGGTCGGGCAGCTCTTTGGATCTTGAATCCGTAAAAAAAACTGACCTACTTCACAACCTTATTTGAATCAGGTTTAAGTATGTTGGATCCTTTGAGATCGTGTATAAGAAATGGGAATCAATAAGGCTAATGTGAAGACTTCAAAACACATAGGGAGGGAGAACATGAAACATGTCATCGCCTTTGATATTAGTATGGGAAAGAGTTATATGGTTGTCTATAACGCGCTGAAAAAATGTCAGTTGGAAAAGGAAATTGCGCACAATCGTCCGGGATTTATGGACCTTAAAAAGTTAATTGATGACTTAATTGAAGGATATGATGAGCAACCTCATATCGTATTTGAATCTACAGGAGTCTATTCAAGAACACTGGAACGTTTCATGCAAGAGAACAACTATAGTTATTGCCTATTAAATCCCTTGGAAGCAAAACTCCAATGTGATTCCTTACGGATTCACAAAACGGACCGAAGTAATGCACATCGATTGGCACTCACACACTTTACGCACGAAAGACGGATTGAAACAGATTCCAATGATGTTTACCGTCAGTTAAAACGATTATCGAGACACTACAGCGAATTGGATGATGAATTGAGCGTCACCCGCAGTCGATTGCATAAGGTCGTCCAGGAAACATTTCCTGAACTCGAGAATATCTTCACGACCAAGTCTGAACTGTTCCTAAACGTAGTACAATTATACCCTCATCCAGATCTAGTCTTGAATCATTCAAAAACAATCATTAAAAATCGAATACTCGCAAACACAAATAAACGAATGGCAGTAAACAAAGCAGAGGAAAAAGCTGTTGAATTAATAGAGGCCGCAAAGCAATCTTACCCCGCCGCGTCTTCAACAGATGTGGTTTGTGATCAAGTTCGTGTATATGCTAAACGGTTTCAAGAGCTTCTCCTTCAGAAAGAACAATGTATCAGTAAAATGGAGTCGATAGCCGAAAGGCTTGAAGAGTATAGCATAATACGTAGTATTCCGGCTATTGGAGCTAACTCAGCTGTCAGAATCATAGCAGAAATTGGGAACATTCAGAGGTTTGACAACAACAGACAGTTGAATGCCTATACAGGTATTGATATTAGGCGGTATCAATCCGGGAAGTTTATAGCTAAAGACAAGATTAATAAACGCGGCAATAAACACCTACGTAAAATAATGTATCTAACCGTTCAGAACATGATTAGACAGCGACGATTTGGTGGAAATCACATCGTTGAGTACTACGATAAATTAAAAACGCAACCCTATAACAAATGTCATAAGGTTGCCTCCGTCGCATGTGTAAACAAGTTATTGAAAACGATCTTCTTTCTTGTCACACATAATCAAAACTACGACTACAGGTTGGCTCCCTAGTACAGTCGTAGCATCAGTTTAACATACTAAAGCCTTATGAAAAATCGAAAAATCACTAGGCTTATTCAGCATGGCCCAATTTATCAAAATAATATCAGAGAGTTAAGAAAGTTATTATAGATACTTGACTAATCGTAAGAAAAGAGCTGCCAAAGCAACTAATTGATACCCCGTTAATTGAAGCAGAAGACAACTAAAGGACTTTAAATGAAGGAGTTAGTCAATTGAATTAGCTATTCTTACTAATATGTCAGGTATTTCTGTATTGGCTACTTTATTATATACCCCCAACATATATTGTAAATTATTCTTTTCAAAAACAAAAAAATTAAATAATCGGTCTTCGAAATAAATACCTTTGGTACCATCTCGAAGTGTAAACTCCTTACCATTTAAGTCCAGTTTATTTTTGAAGTTCAATTTATTTTTTTCGGGACGAATGTCAATTTTAAAAATATTTTCTCTTATATCTTTATTAACAAACCTAATTTCTAAGGAATCATTCACATTATAGTTCTTATCTTCAAAAAACCTTCCAAATTGATGTGTGAAAGAAATTGAAGGCAACATTTCGGGCAACTTTACATCACATTTAAAATGATTTTCAAATTCCTTTACTGCTTTTTTTACAGATTTATATCCAGCTTTTGTGAATCTTTCCTCAAAAGAAGGTGAAGTGTCGTTCGGATTTGCATTTACTATTCCGTAATTCAACCCACAAATACATATACTAAATAAAACCAATAGAAGTGGAATAATTTTATTCAATTTCATCACCCTAAATTATATTTAGGATTAGTGTGTCCTGTTCCGTTACATTAATTCCTTCTTCGACTATCCTCCCTCTATAAATATTGATGTATCAACGGTTTCCACCATTTCGTGATGAAGAAAAAATATTTTTCCACTTGATTTATGAACAGTATTTTTAATTTATAGTTATAATTTACAATCCGAGTGTACGCTTCGCTAAAACTAATGGAAATCATTAGCTTTTTAATCCACTATGTGATGCACAATGGATCTCTGCGATACTTATGACGACGTACCCTCCCATATCTCTTAGCGTCATTTGCGCTTACATTCCTTCGTTCGGTCTATTCATAAGGCAGAGGCCTGCTATGCTGCACCGGAGACTCATAGTCTGAGTTTAGTTATTTTGCTGGCTTCTCCGTGTCATCCTTTTTTTATAGTTCGATGAAAGAATTGATTACGCTGCCTCTGCGAGACAGTAGAGGTCATTCATCATATGTTGCTCGTTAAAAAAGACTTTCTTTTTGCATATGCCATGTAATACCTTCAGTAATTTACCACAGAGTATCACCATTGACTGCTTTCCCCTTAAGGGATTTTGTTGTCGCGTTGTGTAGTATTTATGAAGCTGTTTGAATGCTTCATTATGACGAATTAGCGGTACTATTACTTTAAATAAAGTGTTTCTAAGCTTCTTTCGTCCTCGTTTAGAGATATGTTTTTGTCCCTTATGTTGACCAGACGAGCTTTCACGTAATGTTAATCCCGCTAGTTTAATAAGTTGGCGTGGATTTTCATAAAGTGAGAAACTTCCTACTTCTGATAGTAAATCAACTATTGTCGCATCTCCTAAACCAGGAACTGAAGCCAGTATTTCATATTCCATTGTCGTTTGTACCATTTCTGCTAATTGATTATTTATAGTTTCAATTTCGGCTTCTAATAACCGATACTGACGTAAGAGCGTGGCGATTTCATGTTGGGCCATCTGTGTTCCTTCTGTCAGTCCGATAGAGTTTTTCGCGGCTTCAATAAGAAGCTTGGCTTTCGGTAACTGTGGGGCTCTCATTCCCTTTACCTGTCGGTAAAGAAAGACCAGCTCGTCAGCTGTTTTCTCTTTAATATCTTTTGGTAATGGCGTCATTTCTAGTGTTGCAAGTGCCATCTTCCCGAAATTAGGAAAAACTTGAGTAAACTCAGGAAAGTAGCGATCAAGCCAACGAATGATTCGGTTTTTGATACTAGCCAAATCCTCCGTCAATTTTGAACGAAGAGTAGAACCAATACGAAGCTCAGCTTCAATGTCTTTCAATATACGTGGATAGCTGAAACGTCCATCCTTTAATAAGCGAGCGATGACTAGTGCATCTTTTTTATCGTGCTTTGTCGGTAAGTTATCATCTAGTTCTTTCGAACGTCTTACGTGCATTGGATTCACCATGACAAGTGGGATTCCGTATTGATCTAAGAAATAGGCTAAGTTCATCCAGTAGTGGCCTGTAGGCTCAATCCCTATTATTACTTCAGTTTTATTAGCTTCCTTCATCGTTTGAAGGATCTTTCCATACAAGTTTTCAAAGCCTTCTTTCGATTGATGTACGGCAAAAGCCTTTTCTATTACTCGCCCGCGTTCATCGACAAAGCATGCGTAATGAATATGCTTGGCAATATCCATGCCAACGACGAGTGTATTTTCAGTAACTTGATTAATTTTATTATTCCATTTAAAATGCATAAAGGAGTCCTCCTTGTTTGATGATGGGTCAATGGTCGTTGACACTCATGCATCATACTAGAGGGCTCCTTTTCTTTCAAGACCTCGAACATCCTTCAAACAGGAATGCTGCACCGTCAGTACAATAAAGAAAAAAAGAGCTTAGTTATTTATTTATATTAAAAGGAAAAGGTTCTTTTAATTAACATTTCGGAGTACCCAATGCAAACAAAAGAACCTTAAATTAAGTTATTTTTTAATACAGTTTTATTTAAGTTTACTCTTAATTCTTGATTTCAAACTATGTTTTTAAAAAAGATTACACCGGTTACTTTTAAACTATTTAGTAACTATTTCTAGTATCATATAATTTATCTCAAGCTTTTTTTGACCAAATGACAACTGGAATAAGAATTAAGGATAAAAGCCCCCCTGCTAAAGATAGTGTCGCATAACTCGCATTAGCTACTACCATACCCGAAAGAGCACCACCTGAAGCTCCTGCTAGTGCAACTAAAACATCTATTTTCCCTTGCGTTTTTGCACGTGTAGAAGGCTCTGTCGAATCTACTATTTGTGCTGTACCACTAATTAAACCAAAGTTCCAGCCTAACCCAAGTAGAGTCAGAGCAACGATTAATAGAACCATAGAATCGCTTGGTGCGAATGCCGCTAGTAGACCAGCAAATAACAAAGTCACTCCGGAAGCAATACTCATGGTTGTTCGTCCAATTTTATCAACAAGAATACCAGTCACGAGCGACGGAAGATACATGGAACCTACATGAAATCCTATAACGATCCCAACCTCCGATAAACCATGACCATGATGTTTCATATGTACAGGTGTCATCGTCATTATAGCAACCATTACAATTTGAGTAAGTACCATAACCGTTGCACCGACTGTAAGACCTCTTTTATTGATAGCTTTTTCACTAAGAGATTCCGTCATATTTCCATATTCAGTCTCTCTTCTGTCCGCTTCTATCATTTTTGCAATTTCTAATGGATCCGGACGTAACATAATAAAAAGGACAAGACCTGCTAAGATAAATGCTGTTGCAGATAAGATAAATGGGCCCGCAAGCGCCGGAACACCAATGGAAACAGCAACTTCCCCCATAATTTCTACTAAATTCGGCCCTGCGACAGCCCCGAATGTTGTCATCACCATTGTTGTGCTGATAGCCGTTGCTCGTTGTTTATTATTGGCTAAATCTGTCCCTGCATATCGAGCCTGTAAATTTGTCGCAGTTCCTGCGCCATAGATTAGTAGAGAAACGAATAATAAAGTGACACTATTTATCATGGCAGCAATCACTACACCAATTGCACCGAGTCCTCCGACAATAAAACCTGTAGATAAACCTGTACGACGTCCATAACGTTGAGATATTTTTCCTACAATTAAAGCTGCACCCGCCGACCCTAAAGTAAATACAGCGGAAGGTACCCCTGCATAAGCATCCGTTCCCAGCATTTGTTGAGCTAAAAGAGCCCCTACCGTAATACCTGCTGCAAGCCCTGCCCCACCAAAAACTTGTGAGAGACTAACAACGAGTAGCACACGCTTATATAAACTCTTTAGCTTTTCAGGTGATTCTATATAAGTCTCTATCGGGTCTTGTGTTTTTCCAAACATCTTTCAATACCTTCTTTCTACTTATCTTAATGATTAAAACATAACCATTTTGTCAGCCCATTCGACGTAGATGTTTTATCAAGAAATCGCAATACTATTTAGAATTTTAATAAAAATACCATCTATTACTTTTCCATTCAACAAACCTGTCCTCGTTAGTCATAAAGTTCTTAGCAAAAGTTACCTTCCGTAGATCGCATCCTAAATATATTTCTATGTAAAATGTATATAAAACTTAATAAGAAGATAGAACTGTCAAAGTAGAATACAGATTTGACAGTTCTTTTTTAATTAATGCGCTTGCATTACAACATTCTTTTTCTTTGAGAATAGTAAAAAAGTGATCGTTAAACTTAAGCTGATTATACCAAAAACTAGTCCTAGTCCACTTAAACCAACTAAATCTAGCATCATGCCTGTTGACAATAAGACGATCTGAAAGATGACAGAATCAATCATATTACGGAATGAGAAAAATCGGCCATGAAAATCTTTTGGCACTTGCTTTTGAAAAATCACCATGGTCGTTGGGAAAAAACAGCCTACTGAAAAACCAAAAACGCCAAAAGCTACTAATGCAAAAAATTTAATATCTGATAAAAGTAGCATGAGCTCCATCGAACCGATGATAAACGCTAAAGTAAAGAGGAGTGTTCCAATTTTCACCCGCTCCGTAATCAATTTCAAACCAGCTGCACCAAGCATGAAACCAATGCCCTCAACTGTATACAATAATCCAGATATTGTCGTTGAATGATGAATCTCAGAAATTTTCATAATAACTAAATTAAAGGAACCTAAAAATAATGTTGGAATTAACATTAAAACAAGTGTCATTAAAACAATTGGGTGATCCTTCACCATCGGTAACACTTCTTTAAAGCTGCCCTTTTCCTTAGTTGCTAATGAGTGATTAACCATCTCATCTAATTGTAGGAAGTTCGTAATAACAAACATCAGAATATAGACAATAAATGAAATGATGTACAACCATTTCAACTCAAAGAAACTTAACATGAATCCCGCTGCAGCCGTACCAATAATCCTTGAAATCGTTCGGGCATTCATTTGCCAAGCATTAAGTGTGATTAGATCCTTATCCTTAACAATCATTGGAATAATAGATTGTAGAGCAGGCATATAAAAGGCTGCTGCTATTTGAAGCGTAATTAAAAAAAGAATCATCCATACAACCGAATTTGTAAAAAGTGCCATAAACATAAATAAAACACTTATAATTCGCCCTACACTTGCCCATTGTATAACTGTTTTTTTCTGCGAATTATCAATAATACGTCCTGCCAACGGACCTACTATTAAGCCCGCCAATATACCGCAAGAAATAATTAATGATTTGTGAAAGTCAGAGGGAACGACCTCTTGCATAAAAGCTAGATTGCCTATAATTCCAGCCCATAAGCCAAGACCAACAACAAATTCACCCAATAAAATAATCCATACATTCCGATTATGCCACATGCCGTATCTCCTTGTTGTTTCATTTATTAATTACTACATAGTAACAAAATTATAAATAATCGTACATAGTCGTTTTTCATAAGTAAGAACTATGCAGAAGTTTAGAGGCAAATGCAAAAAACACCGTTTGATTCCAGTATCAAACGATGTTTAGCTTTTTTGAATAAAGCTGACGGTAACTCATATTTAATTTATAATGATTTTCTAATAAGGCGCCGCCATCCTATCCAGAAAATAATAATCAACATACCCGCTCCGACAGACTCGGTAAGTTTCCAAAAAAGTATAAGAATCAGCAAAATAATTAACGGAAGAATCGTTAGCTTCAAATCATCCAATTCTTTCATGCGCGCACTCTTCTTTCTTACGAGACATAATTAGCATTCATAATACTTTCGCAAGTACAACTGATACTTACTTTCAAATTATTATTATTGTAAAATTTTAAAATAGAATATCTCCATAACGATGGATACTGCTTATCTTCATCATATTCTGAAGGAAGCATAATGGAAACCTCATATTTCGCTATTTTCATTTGATGATATTACATCCCAATTATTTAGTGCCTCTCCTTCTCAACACCTTCACCACAATCGATGTAGCCTTTCAGTAACATTTGATAGCGTAAGTCTTATAAAAAATATTCACTTTCACAAAAGAATTGCTAACATATTTAGCCTTTCGTAACTTTCAACTGATACTGACCAACTATTCGGCTAAAGAACGAGGCTAAAACTTGCTGAAATAACATACCAAACACTACTGGCATGATCGAAAGTATGTCGTAGCTACGACTACTCCTACAGCAATATTGCGCATCCCTCCTGTAAAAAAGAACATTGTAATAATACTTATACCCCTCCAAAGAAACTATTCAACATCTCTTTTTATTCCTTCTTTCCTAAATGAATCTCTTATAGGATTGCTCTCTCATTCTTTCTACTTAAAATAAACTAGAAAAATTTGCAGTTTTTAGCCATATCCTTCAAACTATTAATAGTACTAGAAAGAAAGGATGACAGAGACAATTGAAAAAATTAGTGTTCGCTTTATTGCTTTCCATACTTGTTGTGGCAAGTGGATACACTGTTCAAGCTGCTGGTTTTAAAGATGTGCCAGAAGATCACTATGCGTATGAAGCCATCCTGTGGGCAGAGGAATATGATATCGTTAATGGCTATGCAGATGGTACATTTAAGCCTAATGCAACAATCACAGAGCAACAATTCGCTAAACTACTTACTAATTTTTACGAGCTCGAATCACCTTATGATGAGCTAAAAAAACAAACCCCTCTAGCAAACTGGTCTGATGAGTTTTACAATCGACTTGCAAGCTATGGTGTTCCATTAAACGGATATTTCGATAACACTATTCGAGGAGCTAATGTGAAGCGCGGTGTTGTGGCACAAGCTATTACACATTTAGCTAATGGAAAAAGTGGATTAGATCAATCCATACAGTTTTTACTCGATTATTACATTTCTACTGGTCAAAACTTACAGTATGAAAACCGTAATATACAGAAGTTTTTTGGCGTGACAAACAATATGACGCGAGCTCAAGTTGTTACAATGCTCCACCGTATGGATGAAAGAAATTTTTATGAAATTTCGGAGGACGCACAAAAAATTCACGAAAATACGAGTAATGCTTCATTAAATACACGAGCAAAAAATGGCCAAAATCAGCTAGATAAAATAATGCAGTTGACAACACCTTCCAATAGTGCTTGGAATGGAACCTATTCGTATCACTATAAATGGGGGACAGGCTCAACTGATTTTAATCGCCGTGATGCCTATATTTCAAACGCAACAAGCAAAAGCTTTACTATTTTCATTACTGCCAATGATGGGACAGCTGCAGGGAGTGTCGATGGGACAGCGACGATTACGTCTAACACTAAGGCCGTGATGAATCAATCTTCAAACGGCAATCGATGTGTATTAGAATTTGAACGTCTTAATAATGCGCTTAAAATTACCGAGGTAGACTGCCCCAAAGAGCATGATGAAGGAACGAATTTTTCTGGGACTTTGAAGAAACAATAAATTCAACTGGAAGGACCTTTATAAATCACAATAATACTCTTCAATTGTGAAAAGAACTAAAAAGTGCGAAATGGATTAAAAAATTCATTCGCACTTTTTTGAATTTACGTCTTTGCCTTTTAACACGATGATTTTCCCTTTTCTATAAATGTAAGAATAGGATCTACACTTTTTTTGATACAGCTAAAGTATTGTAGAAAGAGATTACTTAGTCAGTAAACAAAAAGAAACCATTTTGATAAAAGAATTGTTCAAAATGGATCCTACAATTGTTTTTATTATAGAAGTCCGGGTACAAAATATATGCCCTTAAACCTTCTTATACATCTTCATAGCAATCTCTATAAAATCAGCGAGATACGGAGATATATGCTTATCCTTATGCCAAGCTATATCCGTAAAAATGTCTGCTAATTCCGTTGATGTAATCAGTTCTTGTAAACGGTGATTTTTCAGCTCTTTCTCCACCACCATTTTAGGTAAAAATGAAATACCTAAACCTGCCATCACACATTGCTTAATAGCTTCAATACTTGCAAATTCAATCATTTGTATTGGGAGCGCACCTTCCTGCCGTAGTTGTACTTCCAATTGATTACGGTAGGAGCAACCGTTCTCCGTCAGAAGCATCGTTTCATTTGAAAGTTGCTGTAAAGAAAATACTGGACTCTCCTCGTTACTATCAGTAGGTGCACTGACAAAAACTAATTGCTCTTGAATAAGTCGCTCACGATGTAACATAGGTGTTTCCTTATAGGCATCCGTAATAAATGCTATATCTAGATTGCCTGACTGTAATAAATCTTTAGCTATTTCTGTTGTATGTACCGGCTTAAAAATGATTTTTACTTGTGGATGAGATTTCTGAAATTGTTGTAAAACACACGGCAGACGGTATACACATTGACTTTCCTGTGCCCCTATTTTTAACACCGCTTGTGTTTGTTCATTTAATACAGCTTTTTTCATTTCCATATTTAAATCTAGCATTTTTTGGGCATACTGTTGTAATCGCTGGCCCTCCTCCGTAAGGGTAATGCGTTTGCCTAGCCGCTCAAAAAGGACTACGCCAAGCTCTTCTTCAAGCGATTTAATTTGTGCTGTAATACTTGATTGAGCATAATCTAGTAGCTGTGCTGTTTGCGTAAAACTTAACGTTTCTGAGGCCGTTAAAAACGTTTGCAGCTGTTTAATATCCATCTTTTCCACCCCTAAATCGTTTTTTTCGATACATTCCATCGAAACATTCAGCTTTATCGATAATAAACATAAGTTTACACTAGTTATAACCTGAGGGACAGAGGAGGATTTTTATGAACATTACCGTATTTATTGGTAGCTCTAGAGCCGATAGTAATAGTGAACAATTGGCTGATTATGTATTAGAGGGCTTACATCATAAAAAAATAGATCTAAAAAATTTATCGATCGAGCCTATTCACGATTTGCGCCATGATGATAATGGCTTTCAGTTTGTAGATGATGATTATGATCAAATTATCCATGCGCTTTTAACAAGTGACGTCGTTATTTTTGCCACACCGATCTATTGGTACAGCATGTCAGGAATAATGAAAAACATGGTGGATCGACTGAGTCATGCTATTCGAGATGAGCGTTTTCCACAACTAAAAGAAAAGCTACAAACTACCGAGGCGATTGTTCTTGCCGTCGGTGGTGATGCCCCATATATAAAGGGGCTACCAATGATTCAGCAATTCCAGTATATTTTTGACTTCTTAAAGATGCCGTTCTCCTCGTACATTATTGGAGAAGCAAACAAGCCCGGTGAGATACGTCACGATGAACAAGCACTGGCGCAGGCTTCTATTTTAAATAAGCAGTTAAAAGCACGTATCTATCCCATTAAAAAAACGACCTGAAAGCATTACGCTTTTAGGTCATTTCACTATGTTGAAACAAAATGATCGAGGAAATCTTAGTGAGAATTAATGCATCCAATTAAAAGTCTCCCTTCAGCTAAACGAGTGGTTGATAAAAGTGTATTTTGCTCTAAATGCAAGCAGGGACCACTTTTGGTTCATCACTCTATTCGTAGTGGTTTTTATAAACGTTTGAAACATAGACAAGAAAATTTAATATGATTGGACAATGATTTCGAAGAATCACTATTTATCCCACCTTTAGTTTTTAACTAAAAAACAAAAAAATAATGTGTACAGAATCAATAATCAGGCAGCAATCAAAAAACGACCACAGCTTAATGGTCGTTTGTAAATTCTAGCTCTTTAGGTGGATCGCCTTTTTTATTCATCAGGCGCATACGGATCGGCTCGATTTTTAATGTAATCATTTCATCTTGATTTCCAACGAAAATGCTTGTAAAAATCTCAGCCAACTTATTTTTTATTCCTTCCTCTAGAATTTCTGTTAGCTTTCCTTCAATTTCAACATACGTGTCACCAAAGCCTCCATTTTCGTATCCATATAAAATATGTGTATACGGGTTTTTGCGAAGCTCTTCCATTTTTTCAGAATGTTTATTTGTAACTGTATACAATACAAAATCTTCATGTTGGAATGTCATATAGCGTGAGTACGGTTTGCCATTCTCAACGGTTGCCATCGTTCCTATTTTTTCACGATTTAAAACTTCTAGTATTTCATCTCGCACAGAGGTCATATTATCTCATCCTTTCTTATCCATACTATTTTGTCCTTATTTAGCTTACCTAATCATATTTTTTTGAAAAATATGAATTGACAATATTCGGTTTATTTTTAAATCTATTGTTATAATAATTTGTTGAACAACATGAATTTTTAGAATGAGGGTTATAATAATGAAGCAAGCATTTTTCACACGATGTCTGTTCTTCTTAACGGGTATTTTGCTTTTATCCTTAGGTATAACATTGACAATTAAAGGTCAGATTTTCGGTGTTGGTTCATGGGATGTATTACATATTGGACTTGCTAAAACATTGGGATTAACTATTGGTACTTGGTCCATTCTCATCGGACTAGCCATAATAGCGTTTGATATAGTAATTACAAAGAAATTTCCACTGCCGGGTACGTTTATAGATATGTTTTTAGCAGGAATTTTTATTGATATTTTTAACTATTTGATTCCTGATATAGATGGTTTTTGGGTGCAACTTCTTTCATATGTATGTGGCTTACTATTACTTGGCTGGGGTTGCGGTATGTATATGGTGGCAAATTTAGGGATTGGTCCTCGTGATTCATTAATGCTTCTAATGGTTCATAAGCTTGGCTGGAGTGTCACACGCTCTCGAACAACTATGGAAGTAACTGTCGCTTTAATCGGCTTTTTACTAGGTGGACCTATCGGCGTTGGTACTGTGCTAATGGCTTTCGGACTCGGACCTATTGTACAGTTTGCTTTAACGTATAATGAAAAATTATTTATGAGATGGACTGGCGTGAAAAGCGCTGTAGTATAGGCTTACAAGACAATGCAAAAATGCATTGTCTTTTTTGTATGTAGTGACATATTTCCGTTATCGCAAATCTTTACAGCAGTTTATGCAATAAACAGCAAGGAACCACTTACAGCACGTGTAAGATGGCTCCTTTTTTGTTGCTATTCTTCTGACGCAGATGGATTTTTCCCAGTAGCCTCTATTACTTCAGGGGTCCCATCCACTATGTCGTCATCCTGTACATTTTCAGCGGCAGGAGGAGTAATTGTCACTAATGTATAGTCATCTTCCTGTAATATTTCAAAAGAGAACTTTTCGCGAATATCTCCTACATAAAGTGATGTCCCGATTGCTACATCAGTCACATCCACCTCTATTGTTTCAGGAATTTCTGACGGACTTACTTTTATGCGAACTTCACGATTAGGCTGTAATAGGAATCCACCATCAGCAACTCCAATAGCATGACCCGTAACCGTTACTGGAATATCAACCTCTAGTTCTTCGGCCATATTGATGGACTTGAAATCTACATGCTTAACATTGCCCTTTAACGCACAGCGTTGTACTTCTGTTAATACTGCGTTGACCCGTTTACCGTCTACATCTAATTGAAAGACATTTTTATTGCCGAATTGAGCTAACATTTTTGCAAATTGTCTGGCATCCAGTGATACCGCTGTGGATTCCATTTGGTAGCCATAAACAACGCCCGGAATAGCACCGTTCTGTCTAAGTTGAGTTAATGATGAATTACGCCCTTTATCGCGTTTTTTAACAGTTAAAACAGTATTCATCGTCTTTTCCCCTTTCATGGAAACTAGTCTCATAAAAGGTTTTGCCCGTTCTTATGATTTTTATACCTTTAGAATCTACTGTTCAATAAATATCTGTGGGTTGTAAACACCTACTCCATTCAAAAACAGAACATCGCCCTGTAAAATGACACTAAAATAAAACGTAACATATGTCCTTCATTCGTATACCATCCCCTAAACATTAGGTTGCCACCAAAATGTTCACCAGTATACACAGATTTTTATATTAATTCGTTACAAATCAGATTAATATCTTCTGAAAAGGTTTTTATTCTAAATGCTTCGGAAAAATTCATTTTCTCAGATGATGTTACAACTTGCTGGAGCTTATGTTCATACGTAAATATAAATTGATCAATCGTTGGACATTCAAGTTTTAAGGCTCTAGCTACCCCTTGAATAATTTTCAGACGATAGTAATCCTCTTTTGGCATTCGTGGGATATCCCATATACCTTCATGATTCATAAATATCTTTTTTATAGGCACAGCTGAAAAATCAAAGTATCTTCCCTCCTGATCGGGTTTAGAAAATGGATCAATCAATAACGATGCATAACGTATATACAGCAGATACTCCTGATGAATAGACTCCAGTTTTTCAAAATCTTCGATATCTTGTCGTGCTATACTTGACGGTTGTAATGAATAATTATTATCTACCATAAATTTCAAAAGGTTTAGAGGCCGAATATTGAAATGCCTTACTATTTTCATCATCTCTTTCCAGTGATTCAGTAAATGGCGAATCATTGTGTACGTAATTGGCCCCTCAGGATAAAGCTTATAAACATACTTTATAGTCTCTTGCTCTTCAAATATTGACTTTAGCGAAAAATCATTCATAAAGAGTGCTGGATGTACGTATAAAGAAATATTTCTTGTCTCTGCTTCTAATGGTGATGCTAAAACTTTCACTTGAATTCCTAACTGATAAAATAAATTGCTTAGCTTTGCCATATGTTCCGATTTTATTTGATTCGATCCAATATAAACTGTTTTCTTTATCCCAGTTGTTAACACTTCATTCGATGGCACACCGTTTAACCATCTAGTATCACCATAATATGTAGAAAAACTAATCACCTCAGCACAGGAAGATATCTGTTTTAAATAGTTAGAAATTAATTGATTCGAGCCAAATGTAGGAGAAATCAATATAATACACTTGGCTTGCTTCAAAACTTGGATATCAATTTGTGATAATACAGTTATATAGGCATCTGTAGTCACACTGAGAACAATGGTATCCCAATCTCCTGATATTGTATTATATCCTTTAAAAAGACAATCAATCACACATTCTCCAGCTGCAGACTGATGCTGTTTATTTTGTATATGTGCTTTAAGTGTACGTTGTTGTTTGATTGTTTTTTCAAAGAACATATTTGAACGTGAAGATTTTCGACCAGCAATCCCCACTTTGCTATCGAAATGATTTCTAAAATTAACAGCTAATTGAACAGATGTTGGCCCTGTTCCTAATAATAAAACCTTTTTGAAAAATGTCATATCATTCTCCTTATAATTTAGTATTTATACTTTTTGATATAAAACGATATCAAATACGCCTTGAGGGGCTGCAATTTGCTCGACTATACGCCATTTTGTTGCATCCACTGTTTCCATTGGGTAATTAAAAAGAGACTTTAATCCATTCCCATAACGCATCGCAATCATCACGTCCTTATTTGTTAAACCATGTAATTGTTCTAATATGTCATATTTACAGTTGACTGTTGAGCTAAAAATAATATGACTAATCTGTTGAATGGATTGGAGTTCATTCACTGACTTATTTTCAATCTGAATTGTATGATTTCCAAGTTTAGCAGCCACTTGCCTCCCCAACAGAATAGCTTCATCGTCAATATCAATACCCAAAACTTCTGCTCCTGTACGTTTAGAAATCGATAATAGTGTTATTGGAAACGAACCTGCCCCAACTACTAACACCTTTGATTTATTGGTAATAGGAAAGCCACTATGTTCTTTTTCAATGCAGCCCTCTATATTGCGAAAATAATCCGTCATCTCTTCGGTTTCATGTAAGTATTTCAAAGCCCAATATTTTTCCATTATTTTCACACAATCAGCAGACATTTTTCTTAACTTCTCGATTAATAGTGAGATTTCATATGTTTGTTTTACATTATGCCATTGATTTTCATTCTCACTGTTAGTTATAAAGGAAGAATAATCATCAATCACTTCCTCTAGTTCTGAATAATAACCTACCATTTGATCTTGATTATGTTTGTCAATTAAAAACCCAAGCTTAGAAACAAAGTAATGTAATTTATTTAATAAGGTTACTGGCTCTTTCACTTTTGTCACTTCCAATGCTTGTATATTAAAGTTCAAATTATTCCTTTGATTTCTCTCTGGCACCCCCAAATTTATAACTAGCCTGTTTACTGTTGTATGACTTATCTAGGTCATAATATAGATTGTATGTGGGTACCTCTTTTGTATAATACGTAATGCTAAAAAAATTCATGCTAATAGTGACAAATTCATTCGCTGAAAAAAACAACAAAAAAAGTCGAGAGACACAATGTCCTCGACTTATACTGACTAATATTATATTCTACCTGCAGCATCCAATGTCATCGCTAGCATTTTAGCAAACTCACCACGGGTAATAAATTGATTTGGTAATAAATTTGTATTGTCGTTTAGGGCACCGATCGCATACAAAGTCTCAGTATGACGCAATGCTTCCCCTTGAAGGTAGTAGCCATCTTGATAAGGTAAAATCACATATTCCTCCTCTTGGACAAAATCTACAGCATCTAATGTTCGACCAAGAATTAAAATTGCCTGCTGGCGTGTAATTTTTCCATTTGGATCAAATGTAGTTGGCGATTTACCGTTTATGATTCCTAAAGAATGTAAGGCGCCTACATAACCGTTATACCAAGATTTTTTGACATCAATGTCTTTGAATTGTTTTGTCGGTATTTGTTGAAAACTGAATGCACGAGTTAATAATGCACTAACCTGGGCACGTGTTAAAGAATCATTGACACCAAAATTATCGGCTGTTTTGCCTTGAACAATGCCCCTCTTTGATAAAGTAGTAATATACGAACTATATGATGATCTTCCTATATCACGAAAATGATTTGGCTGTGAATTATCAAATTTTAATTCTACATTATTGTGAATCGTTGCAATTACTCGGTCCTTTAAATCTCGATAAGCAACCGGCTCCATTGCTCCTTTTTTAGCAACTTGTTTTAAGACCCCATCCTGACCATTTTTAAAAATTTCTACTTCTAAGGGCTGACGGTTATTGACAATATTTGCTTTAACACTAAAAATATCTCCTTTTTCTGATGCATTAATTGTGGCACCATATGAAGAGTACACCGTCATATTTGGCGTTTTCATATGTACATAATTAGTTGGCTCTTGATAGGCATGTGCCTGCATTGGATTGACCAATGATATTCCTAGTAATCCTACCAATAGACCCTTTGATAATTTCCCTTTCATTTTATTGCTCCCTTCTTTCAATCTAACACTATCATACCGAATTTAACTATGTAAAAGAATACCATTTCCGACTAATTGTTCTATCGAAAAACTACACTTCAATAACAGGTCTAAAAGTGTAGTTCTAACATGTACTTATACGATTGTAATTTTATTATCTAACAATAAGTGTAATTCATGAAGCTTTTTAATTTCAAAATGTGGTTGAATTTCACTTGTATTTTCAATATCACGTATATTAAACCAACATGTATCAATTCCGGCTTGTAGTCCGCCTTTAACATCAGATGTTAAGGAATCACCAATAATCAGGGTCTTATCCTTATTTATATGTTCGATACGTTCAAAAACATAATCGAAAAAAGCCGGCATTGGTTTTTGATAGCCTGTTTGCTCTGAAATAAAAATAGCTTTAAAAAATTGTGCTAAATTTGCATCCTCTAGACGTTTATTTTGAGTCATTGTTTTACCATTTGAAACGACATATAAATCATAGTTATCGGCAAGCTGTTCGATTACTTCGTAGGCACCATCTACAAAATGATGTGCCTCCTTCAAATATTTTTGAAAGACCGCTTCAAAGTACTCCCCATCTACATCTAAGCCGAATTCCTTTAATGCAATCGAAAATCGAGTGTTATGTAATGTATTTTTAGACACCTCACCACGTTCAAAAGCACGCCACATAGATTCATTAATCTCTTTATAACGCGCAATCATCGCCTGAGTTGCTGCAATATTTTCCTGTTTAAATAAACGGTCAAGTGCTGCATTTTCAGCCAAGTCAAAATCTAATAATGTGTCATCCACGTCAAACAATAGTGTTTCATACTTAGTCATGTCTTTTCCTACTTTCTTTGGTGCTGTATTACCATATCATTCCTACTATCATAGCGCTTTTTTAGAAAAATAACAGTAAATTTACCCACCTGTCAACTTTGCGGAATTTTAGGAATAATCTCACAAATAAAACCTAAAAAAATTTTACTTCATTGCGTAATAAAAATGATCATCTTGCCTAAAAATAGCCCTTTCGTTAATTTCATATTTGAAAATAACAGCGAATATGAGACAATAGAATGCTAGAAAGGAAGATGTACGAATTATGACGACTCTACAAAAAATTACGCCTGCCTTTGATCCTTGGGAAGCGTATTTAGATGTTGAACAACATGGGCATATGACCCTCTCTAATATTGAATTTACAACAACAACTCTTTGTAATATGCGCTGTGCACACTGCGCAGTTGGATATACATTACAAACTAAAGATCCAGATGCACTGCCAATTGAGCTAATTATAAAGCGTCTTGATGAAATACCACACCTTAAAACAATCTCGATTACTGGTGGAGAACCGATGATGTCTAAGAAATCCGTTCAAAACTATGTATTGCCTTTATTGAAATATGCACATGGACGAGGCGTGCGAACGCAAATCAACTCCAACTTAACATTGGAGCCTGAACGTTATTTACTGATTGCACCGTATTTAGATGTACTACATATCTCACATAACTGGGGTACGATCGATGAATTCGTTGAAACAGGCTTTGCTATGATGGAGCGAAAACCAACTTATGATCAGCGTGCAGCTTTATTCCAACGCATGATTGATAACTCAAAGATGCTTGCAGAACACGGTGTTATGGTATCAGCTGAGACAATGTTAAACAAAAAAACTTTACCGTACTTAGAACATATCCATAACCAAATCATTAATGAGATGAAATGTGCACGCCATGAAGTGCATCCAATGTATCCTTCAGATTTCGCAAGTGCCCTTACGTCTTTATCACTTGAAGAAACTCGTGATGCGATTCATCATCTACTTGATGTTCGAGATGAAAATACTTGGATGCTTTTTGGTACGCTACCTTTCTATCCATGTAGCATGAATGAGGAAGATCAAAAACTCCTAAAACGACTACGAGAAGAAAAGAACGTTACGATGCGTAATGATCCAGATGGTCGCTCTCGCTTAAATGTCAATATCTTTACAGGTGATGTTATTGTGACAGACTTTGGCGATACACCAGCACTCGGCAATATTGAAAACGACGAATTACCAGCAATTTTTGATAAATGGATGGCAACAGTTTTAGCTAAATCACTAAACTGCCACTGTCCAGCCGTAAAATGCTTAGGTCCTAACGTTCTCGTTAAAAATATGTACTATAAAGATACACAGTTTGTTAGTGGCTCAGCCAAAATGTAAAAGGAAAAATGTCCAATGCATTACATTGCATTGGACATTTTTTATAGGATTTATGAAATTTTCGCCTTAACAATTTGTTAAGCTATTATCTGTTGCTTCTTTTTATTCCTGAGGTAAATTTAAACTTTTTAATCTTTCAATTTCATCTCTCGATAAACCTAATAAATCCATGATTTCTTCAATCGGTTCATGACATGTTAATAATTTTTTCACTAACTGTATTTGCTCTTGTTTAAGCTCTTATTTGACTTCCTTTTACATGAATAATAGATTTTTTTACTAGCAAATTCGTAGTTATTTCTGTTGTTTAGTAGATTCAATATACTAATTAAGCAATTCTTCTTTCACTAAAACTATGGTGTTCTTATTAACTCCTTTGCCATTAACTTAAAAGTATTTAAGCGACTTTCTAGTGCGTATTGGTTGCAGTTTAGCATCACTTCGTCAAATCCATATTGCTCTTGCTCTGCTACTAAAAATTCAGCAACTTCCTTCGGTGTTCCAACCAGATTGGCTTTTCGATTATTGGCGATTGTCATTTTATCCATCTCTGTAAGTGGATAATCCTTTGCTTCCTCAGGTGACATCGCTTGAATAATTTGACCCTTCATGAGATGAAGACGTGTAATATCAATCGGTTTCGCCAAATATTCCGCTTCCTCTAACGTATCTGCAACTGTCGCAGCATAAGTAACGATTATTTGTGGCTTCTCCATATAATAGGAAGGTATAAAGTAATCTCTATACGTATCAAATATATCCTTTGACATATTGCCAGTGAAAAATTGTGCATATGAATACCCTACACCAAATCGACCTGCCTGCATAGCGCTTTGACCACTTGACCCAAGTAACCAAGCTTCAGGTAATTGGATATTCACTGGTGCCGCAATTACTTGATCATAGACATCTTCCCCTGTTTTTTGATTATTCATCAGTTTTAAAATGATCTCTAGCTTATCATATTGCTCTGTAAATCGTTGTCTTCGTCCCTCTGCTAGTGCATAAACAGAGGCATGGTCACCACCAGGGGCTCTGCCGGCGCCAAAATCAATACGATTCGGTGCTAAGCCACTTAATGTTTTAAAGACCTCTGCCAGCTTATATGGAGAATAATGCATCATCATTACGCCTCCAGTACCGATACGAAGACGTTTTGTTTTCGCCGCTAGGAAAGCAGCTGTAACCTCTGGAGCTGAACTTGCCAGTGAATGGCTATTATGGTGCTCTGCTAACCACATTCGATGATAGCCAAGCTCTTCACCTAAAAGCGCTATTTGTTCTGTACGCTGAAAGGCCTCCTCAGCAGTATGATCTTTTGGTATAGGCATTTGATCTAATATACTTACTCTCATTGAAAACACCCTCTCTGTCTAAGCACTCCTCTCTACTGTAATATAGTAAGCTCTTTATACAAAGTAAAAGACCTTACTCATAGGCAAGCCGCTTTGCATGCCATGTGTCATAAACCATGCCAATAAGGAACCGTTTTTGTTCGGGACTCAATACAACATCATTAAATTTCATTGCATAAATAGAAAATTGATTTGTTTGTTCATCCACTACAAACTGTAAAATGGCATGTCCTTTTTCATTTTCAAAAGTAATATCACCTGATAATTCGACAACATGCTCGCCAGTTTTTGCCTGGTAATAGCGCCAATATGGTTCAAAAAATGCGTAATTAAATGCATTACGAACAGATACATCTGAAAAATTCCCCAAATACCCTTCTTTTACAGTATCGATAAACTCATTATCAGTTATATCTTTTTTGGCATTATACACACATCCGACAAGTAGCCCCATACATACAACACAAACAAATACTCTTACATGATTTCCTAAACTCAAATGTCATCACGTCCCCTTTACGCAAAAACACTATCACCTACATAATACATCAAAATACATACACAAAGTAGAATATTTCAACTCTTTGCAGAATTTAAAAATATCAAAAGAGATCGAATCCTCGAAATTAACAGAAAAAAATTATTGAAGCTATTTACAGTTACTTTTCATTTCGCTACTATCAGATTATTATTATAGAAAAGAGATGAACTGCTGTGCCTTTTGATTTAGATGTAAACATTTTACTCATCCTTATTTTTTTTGGCTTTCTAGCCGCATTTATCGATTCTGTTGTAGGAGGCGGTGGGCTTATTTCTTTACCAGCTCTTATGTTTGTTGGTCTTCCACCATCTGCAGCCGTGGCTACGAACAAGTTAGCAGGCACTATGGGTTCATTAACGAGCACCATAACATTTTATCGCTCTGGTAAATTGGATATTAAAGCCGTTTACAAACTGTTCCCTTTTGTTTTTATAGGCTCCATGATCGGTGCATGGATTGTCCATCTTATGGATCCTAGTGTTCTAAAGCCACTTATGCTTGTCATGCTAGCAGCTGTGGCTATTTATACTATTTTCAAGAAAGACTGGGGTAGCATTTCTACCTATAAAAAATTGACACCTAAACGTTACGCATTTTTTGTGGCGATTATTACATTAATCGGCTTCTATGATGGCTTTTTAGGTCCGGGTACAGGCTCATTTCTACTGTTTGCCTTTTTAATAGTTGGCTTCGATTTTTTAAAATCGGCAGGGAATGCTAAATTTTTAAATTTCGGAAGTAATATCGCAGCCCTTCTTATGTTTATATACTTAGGGCAAATAAATTATGCTTATGGTTTACCTATGGGACTTGCACAAATTGCTGGGGCAATTGTTGGTTCTAGGTTTGCCATTAAACGTGGCAGCGGGTATGTACGTAATTTATTTATCGTTGTGACAATTTTATTACTTTTGAAAAATACATATGACTATTTTTCATGATTGATTCATTATATCTACCATTTTTTTAATGCAAGTCAATTACGCTCGGCATAATGTGTTTTGCGCGAAAGCGCAGCGACAGCTGCATGATGTTGGTCACTCAGTCTTTTTCACAGGACATTGTTGTTCTTAGACTGAGTTCCACTCATCTTTGGCAATTTTCAATAAAGATATTACGTCGTCTTCGTACTTATCAATATATCGACTAAATAGAAGCATGCTAAAAATACAACATGCTTCTATCATAATTTTATTATCCAAAATTCTCCGTCTATAATTATTCTTGCTTCCTAAAAATTCCGTAAGCAATAACTCCAAATACATAGCCTATTCCAGCCCCTAAAACAATTGTAAATACTAGAAAGTTTGGTTTGAAAAACATGCCAAAAACCACACCGAGAGCACTTCCAAAAATCATTCCCAATGGAATTAAACTAGCAATTAAATCTTTAGCGTCGCTTGACTTTTTCATACCTAATGCTCCTTTCTGTTTTTATAATTGTGAATAGATATACAATCATCATACTGAAAATATAACCTGCCAAAAAAGCCACAAAACAACGCTTTTAATTCATCACAAATTTCTATGCAAAATAGCCTTTATATACAAGATGGGTGCTGCCCTACATCAAGGAATGGTGCCATTTAATTGTGATTTAAACTCCCTCTTTTCAATAAGCATTCCTCCACTTCAAATCTGATTTTAAGAAGTATAGCTTACTTGCTTGTATTTTCAATCTACTATATGTATGGGATGGTTCATGTAGAAAAAGTACCGTTGACACTTTCTCAGTTCGATACTATTTTAGGATATTTCCCTTGATTGCAATGCCAGTTTTTTAGATCCTCCCCGGGCGATTTTATTTGTAATTGTGACCAATTTACCTTTTTCCCTTTCTAAGCAATTATAAATGGTTTATAATTTGCTATGATTTTTCATCACAATAAAATGTACAGAAAAGGGCAACTTAACAAGTGGCGGATTTCTTCATCCCCACTGATGATTTTCACAGAATTTAATACGGGATAAATTATCAGGTATCAATGACTTATCTTTGAAATTAACAGAAAAAGATAAGTTTTTTTGATGCTATCAACTTTTTTTCCCCTTTCATACGTCTAGTAGTTGTATACAATTTGAAAATGTTAATAAAGGAGCTTCTTTGGACATGAAAACAAGAAATGCATTTCAACATGAAGAGATATTTGTCCAGTTAATTCGTGAACAGAAAGAGCGTTTTTATTTGCTCGCGTATAGCTATACGAAAAATGAACAGGACGCACTTGATGTTGTACAAGACAGTATTCAAAAAGCAATGCTTTCTCTCGATCGACTAGAAAATGTCGAATATATGAAAAGCTGGTTTTATAAAATCGTCGTACGTACATCTATTGATTTTTTACGTAAGCATAAACGCTTACACGTGACAGACGATGATACATTGCAATATTTAACCCCTGCACAAGAAGATGTTTACGAAAACGTTGATTTAGAGCATGCGTTAGATGAATTACCAATTATGTATCGTGAAGTTGTCATTTTACACTATTTTGAAGACTTAAAGCTCGCTGATGTTGCAAATATCCTTAACATTAAGCTGAGTACCGCTAAATCACGTCTTTATAAAGCGTTAAAGCTATTGAAAATACAATTACAAGATGTGAAGGGAGAAACAGCACATGGATGAAAAAATAAAAGAATTAGAAAAACAATATAATGAGGTATCTATTCCAAAGGAACTTGATTTTGTGGTTGAAAACGCATTAAAACAAGGTAAAAAGAAAAGAAAAAAACGAGCACCACAATGGATACTAGGATCTGCGGCAGCGGCAATGCTTTTTACAGCAGGTTTAAATGTCAGTCCTGCAATGGCACGAACACTATCAGATATTCCTGTTGTTGGTAGTGTCGTAAAGGTCTTAACATGGACTGAATATAAAGTAGCAGATGACTCATATGATGCTGACATAAAAGTACCTTCTATCAATAACCTAAACAATAAAGATCTTGCTACTACTTTAAATGAAAAATACCGTTCAGAAGGTAAAGCTCTTTATGATGACTTTATTGCCGAAGTAGGTGATATCAAGGCTAATGGTGGCGGTCATTTAGGCATAGATAGTGGTTATGAGATAAAAACAGATAATGACCAAATCTTGTCGATTGGTCGTTATACTGTCAATACTGTTGGATCTTCTTCTACAGTAATGCAATACGACACAATTGATAAACAAAATGAAATTTTAATTACACTACCAATGTTATTTAAAGACGATAGTTATATTAACACTATCAGTGAAAACATTAAGGAACAAATGCGCGAACAAGCTGCTGCATCTAACCAAGAAAAAGTGTACTGGTTAAAAGGAGCAGGTCTTCCTGATGAAGAAGTTTCAGATGAATTTACAGCTGTTAAAGCTGATCAACAATTCTATATTTCCGATGAAGGAAAGCTTGTTATCTCCTTCGATAAATACGAAGTAGCTCCTGGCTATATGGGTGTTGTGGATTTTGAAATCCCAACAGATGTCTTGAAAAATGACCTTGTAAGCTCTAATTATATTCATTAATATTGTAAACCTATAATCCGTGTGGGATTTTCTTTATCCTCCACGGATTATTCGTCTACACCAATTGGGCTTTACGCACTCCATTATGGTGCGAGAATAAAAACATTTCCCAAAAACGAGTTATTTGACATTTCATTCGTCAAATAACTCGTTTTTTTCGGTGATAAACTTTTCATGAATGTGATGGAATACAGATTTAAATTCTTCTTTTACAAGTAGTTTGTCATGCTTATAATCCTCTCACTTTTTGTCTAAGCTAAAGTGTATCAATTAACGTTAGAGGGTTTTCATATGAAAGGTGTAGGATCAATTAGTATTTTACATGTTATCTTCTTATCTATGACTGTTATTGGCTTAAAAAATCACGTGACCATTATTCCCCCGCTACTAGATGTTGTTGGGAGAGATGGTTGGGTATCTGTCATAATGTCTGCAGTTATTATATTCTTCTGGCTATTTTTTTTAGTTTATATTCAAAAAAAGACAAATCAGGAACCTATTCGAGACTGGTTAGATGGGAAAATTGGAAAAACTGGCTCTACAATTGTCATATATATTATAGCTATTTTTTTATTCATTCTTGCTGCCTTTACAATGGTTGAAACATTGCAATGGGTAAACACAACATTTTTACCTCAAACACCGGTCACTATATTATTACTTATTTATACAATTCTTTGTATTTTTCTCGTTACAACAAGTTTACAAACCATTGTTATTTTAAATGTCTTTGTATTATTCGGTGTAGTAGTCTTTGGCTTTTTTGTAGCATTTACAAATTTACAGGTAAAAGAATACGAACTACTACGCCCTTTTTTCGAGCATGGTTTCCAACCTGTTATAAAAGGAATGATTTATCCTGCATCAGGATTTATTGAACTATTAATACTCTTATTTTTACAGCACCAATTTAAAGACCGCATTCGTTGGTATCATTTTGGCATCATGCTTTTCATTTTAATGGGGCTTACTTTAGGACCACTCATGGGCGCAATTGCAGAATTTGGTCCAACCGAGGCTGCAAAGCAAAGGTATCCTGCCTACGAGGAATGGGGCTTAGTATCAATTGGTCGCTATATTGAGCATCTTGACTTTTTCTCAATTTACCAATGGCTAACTGGAACATTTATACGAGTTAGCTTCCTCTTATATGTTATAGCAGATTTGTTTAAGATGACTGGTGATCCAAAGCAAATATGGAGAATGATAGCTCCACCCTTCTTTCTTTTATGTCTGCCGCTAATTATTTTAAATGAAAACATATTTTTGAAGGTGAAAGGGAACTATATATTAACAGTTACTTTTGTTTTCTTTTTTCTTTTGTCAATTTTCTTCTTACTAGTAGCTTTCTTTTCAGGTAAGTCTTCTAAAAAGGGGCAACCTGAAAAACAAGAAATGGAAAGTGGTGAATCATAATGCCTCAGCAGGAGAAGGCGATAGACCTAAACACCTTAAAAAAACTATTTCAAAAATCAGCAGATATTCAATTTCAGGAATATGCATTTAATCAAAAAAAGGTTCAATTCATTACCTGTGATGCAATGGTAGACCAGCAAATGCTCAATGAAGTAATTGTTCGGCGTGTTCAATATCTTTATGACAATTTAGCTGATACATCCTTAGAAGAAAATATTACAAATCAACTTCATATTCCGACGCTTGAAAAAGTTAATGATATAGAACAAGCCATGAACTTTGTATATACTGGTTTCCTACTGCTTTATTTTGAAGAGGAAGAACTTTTGTATGCTAGCTGTATTGCTAAAAAGCCTAATCGAAATCCTGAAGAAACTAGGATGGAAGTTCTCGTTAAGGGGCCAAGAGATAACTTTATTGAAGACATCCGCGTCAACATTGCACTATTGAGAAAACGTTTACCTACGAATTCATTTTGCGTTGAGAAAGTGGAGTTAGGAAAACGTTCAAAGACAAGCGTGGCTATTCTTTATTTTGACGATATTGTCGATATGGATATTTTACACGGAATAAAAAAACAGCTTGCTGCAGTAGATACAGATATTGTCTTTAGCGGAGATGTTTTAATGGAGAGAATTAATAAAAACTCTAAGCTTTTCCCGAAATTCGATTACACAGGACGACCCGATTATGCTATTCAAGCTCTAGTTAGAGGACGTTTTCTCATGTTCGTCGACGGTGTAGCTTATGCCATGATCACTCCGGTCAATTTATTTTTATTATTAAAATCCGCTGAAGATAATGAGTACCCTATCATTTTCAGTTCTATAGAACGACTTTTGAGGATTCTTGGCATTTTAATTGGGTTGCTATTGCCTGCATTTTGGCTCTCACTGACGACCTATCACCAGAATCAGCTACCATTCCAACTTTTAGCAACAGTTGTCCAAGCAAAAACAGGTTTACCTCTCCCCTCCTCTCTGGAGATGCTAATAATGCTACTCATGTTTGAATTGTTTCGAGAAGCTGGGTTACGTCTGCCTTCTGTTATTGGTGGAACGATAAGTGTTGTTGGCGGTTTAATTATTGGTGATGCGGCCATTCGCGCAGGTGTAACAAGCCCAGAAATGATTGTAGTCATTGCGATTTCTACAATTGCATCATTCACTCTTGTGAACCAATCACTTGTCACAACCATCAGTTTATTGCGTATTACATTCATTATTGCCAGTGCTTTTTTTGGTTTATTTGGATTTTTTATATCACTATACTTTACACTTCTTTACTTGTGTAATATTCGGATTTATGGTTACTCTTACATGAATCTTGCAACAGATTTAAATTGGATGACTATTAAAAAATCGATATTCCGCTTATCACCAAAAGGCTACACTGAACGTAATAAAGCACTTGCACCCCAAGATAGTACTCGTACCTCTACAAGGAAGAAGCAGCAGCAATGAAGAAAAAAATTGTTTTACTATCCAGCTTACTTACTTCACTAATTCTTTCAGGCTGCTGGGATGTTACCGAACCTCAAAAAATGTATTATGTTGATGGACTCGGTATCGATTATAAAGATGGTCAGTATGAAATCTACTTGCAATTAATTAGTTTCTCTGATGTTGTAAAATCCGAAAATTTTACTCCTCAGGCGGCACCAGCTGAGGTTGGACAATCTAAAGGAAAGACGCTGGAAGAAGCACTTTTTAAATTATTTCGATCCATCGACCAAAAAGTGTTTTGGGGGCATATGACCTACATTATTTTCTCTGAAGAAGCGATGAAAGATAAAAATACAGTCCCCATTATAGACACTGTATTGAGATATAGGGAAACAAGGTATCAAATATGGACCTATTGTACACAAGACCCTATTAAAGACATTCTACTAGTAACGCCAATTTTGAATAAGCCGCTTACAACGTCAAAGCTTAGTAATCCTTTAAATACCGAAGATAAAGAAACGTTCGTCGAACCCGTTAATTTTCGAAATCTAGTTATTGGCTTAAATGAGCCGAACTACGAAATTGGCATCCCTTATGTAACCATTAACAAAGACTGGGGCACTGAAGATCGTCAAGAACAAGAAACTGCCTTTATAGGGATTGGCGTACTTTCCAAAGATGGATTTAAAGGCTTTATTAAGAACGATGCTGCAAGAGGAACGCAATGGATGCACGATAGAACACAAAGAGGTGAAACAACCTTTAAGTTAGAGGAAAATGATTATTTAACGACAACATTGGAAAAAATCAAGGTAAATATCAAACCAATAGTTAAAAATGATCAAGTAACATTTGATGTAGAGATAACATTAAATGCAAGGATAAACGGTTTCAAAACTAAGGTTTCAGAAGAAGAAATAAGAAAAAAATTAATAAAAGAAGTAAAAAAAGAAATTAGAACAACATATAAAGAAGCATTAGCGAAAGATATTGATATTTATCGCCTCTCTGAACATTTATATCGGAAAAATGTAAAAGTGTGGAAAAAACTTGAGGAGGATGGGAAGATCCCATTAACACCTAGTTCTATTAGTAAATTAGAAATAAACATTAACCAATTAAAATCCGGTCGTAAAACATTTACACGAACAATTAATGAATAATCTAAAAATATCCCCTCGAAAGGCACCTTATCTATTTGAGAGGATATTTTATTTTATTGATTAAATCTGGATTAGGGATTTATTCTTTTCCTCTTTCAATTTATCGACTCAACACGAAGGCTAATAGTTCACATGATGTAAATAGTCTTTGTTCCCCTACTCACTTCGTTGTAGTATCCCCCAAGGAGTTGCCTATTCTCTAGCCCAACCAACTTAAAACGACTTTTGTTCATATAACCTTCGAAATATCCTGCTTAATTTCTTAACAAAAAATTATTTGTATAATAATGGTCTTTCCATGAGAACAATCATCATTTAAAATTTTTTAACATAGTTTCACATTTTCATTTGCAATTGACGATTACCATGCTATAATCCATGTATAAAGAATTGAATAGCTTTTGACAATTATGTCAAAGGGGAGTAGCTAGCAGATGTGAACGAGCATCTGATTTCACATTCGTCATTACATGGTTATTAACCATCGGGTGTGAAGGCATATCTTGGCGTACAAGATATTTTCTGTATAACAGTGATCGCTTAGCAAGACCTTTGCCTATTTTTTAGGCAGAGGTCTTTTTATTTTGCCTAAAATAGCAAAGACTACGTTAAAAGCAGTTTATTCATTTCAGTACTAATTAAAGGAGGAAATAAATTTGGAGGCAATCTTACTCGAATACGCATGGGTACTCGTCGTATTAATTGTTCTAGAAGGTTTATTAGCTGCTGATAATGCAGTTGTAATGGCCGTTATGGTTAAACATTTACCAAAGGCACAACAGCAGAAAGCACTATTATATGGTTTGGTAGGAGCATTTGTTTTCCGCTTTGCTGCATTATTTCTTATTACTACGCTCGTTAATTTTTGGCAAATTCAAGCGATTGGTGCTGCGTACTTATTAATCATGTCTGGTAAGCATATTTATGATTCACGGAAAGCCGCGCAAAATCCCGAAGAAGTTGATGAGCCTAAAAAGCAATCTGGCTTCTGGATGACCGTCATAAAAGTAGAATTAGCCGATATTGCCTTTGCAGTTGATTCAATTTTAGCAGCTGTTGCCATCGCAGTGACACTACCTCATATCGGAAATTTTGATGTTGGCGGCATTAACGCTGGTCAATTCTCAGTGATGTTCCTAGGAGGTCTTATTGGTGTTGTAATGATGCGTTTTGCTGCTCGTTGGTTCGTAAAAGTTCTGGATAAATTTCCATCACTTGAAACAGCTGCCTTCTTAATCGTTGGTTGGGTTGGCGTAAAACTAGCTGTTTTAACATTAGCACACGAAAAACTGGATATAATTCCACATGAATTTCCACATTCAACGATATGGAAGGCTATTTTCTGGATTGTCTTAATTGGAATTGCCCTTGGTGGTTATTTAGTTGGTTTGAAAAACCAAAAGAAAAATGCAAACTAAAACGTAAAAATATTACTTGGTCCTTACGAAGACCAGGTTAGTGTTTGTATCACCAACCGAGGTAATTCCCGAACGGAAATCACCCCTCGATATGGTGATACAAATTTTTTTATAGTTGAATCTTTTCCGAAATTGGTTCGTATGTTAATATAAAAGTTATTTTACAAAAGAAAGGATTTTTCTATATGGCGTATGCTAAAAATCAAAACTTAAACAAAATTTTAAAACACTTTGCTTTTATGTGGGTATTGACAGTTGTCGGCATGTACATAGCAACATTATTACCACCAGCGGTTGTCATGCCGCTATCTATTATTACTCTGGTACTTCTTATCATCGTTTGCTTTGTGCGAAGTGTAAAGCTTGCTAATTCCATTATGTATACAATCCCCTTTTTAATGGGAATTACACTATTTTGGACAACACAATTTTACATTGCGGAACTAGGGGAACAGCTTGTTTTACTTGTATTCGTAGCGACCGTAGCTATTTTCATTGTGCTAGCACTGATTGGTATGATGATGAATAAAGACATTTCCAATTGGGGAAGCTATTTATTCACTGTCCTAATTGTCGTTATTGTATTTTCATTAGTCTTTATGTTTTTCCCTGTTAGCAACTTGGTCGCATTGATTATTGCGGGAATTACTGTACTACTTTTTAGTCTCTATACGGTCTATGACTTTAACAAAATCCGACATAATCACGTTTCAGATGCTGAAGTCGTTGGTATGGCTTTAAATCTATACTTAGATTTCATTAATTTATTTGTCAATCTTTTAGAAGTAATTTGGCGTTTAAAGAATGAATTTGATTAAATTTCCTAATTGAGAATAAAAATCAATTAAACTTTGCCATACTACCATTTTTCGCTGTATACTATAGGAGAACAGTAAATATTTACTGTAAAGGGAGGAAAATATTTATGTTATCTGAAAAACTACACACAGCACTAAACGAACAAATGAATTTTGAATTTTACTCTGCGCATGCTTATATGGCGATGGCGGCATATTGTACAGATCAAGATTACGATGGCTTTGCCAACTTCTTTTTAGTTCAGGCTGAAGAAGAACGTTTCCATGCGATGAAATTTTATAATTTCCTAAGTGATATGGGCTACCGCGCAACTATCCATGGCTTTGATAGTCCAGATAATCATTTCGAGTCTATTTTACATGCCTTCAAAACTGGCCTTTCACACGAGAAAGAAGTAACGCGCCGTATTTATCATTTATCGGATATCGCTTTAGATGAACGCGAGCACGCGACTATGGCTTTCTTAAAATGGTTCATTGACGAGCAAGTAGAGGAAGAATCAACGTTTGACACGTTAATTCGTAAAATCGAACGCATTGAAAATGACTCCAATGCAATCTTTATGCTTGACGCAGAATTGGCTACACGTTCATTTTCACCTGATGCTGAAGCATAAAATATAATTTTAAACAAAAAAAGAATCTGTATGAGCAGATTCTTTTTTTGTTTATTTCAGTGGAAAATCAATTTTTTGAGTTCCATCTATAAGTTGCCATGATTTTAGGCTTCGATAAGCAGCTTCATGTACCGCTTTTCTTTCGCTACATAAAAACATGTAAGAAAGAACAGAGAAACGCCGGCATTCAACGTTTCTCTGTTCTATTATAATGGCTGAGGTTCTAGAACTTCTCCATCAAATGCAGCACGATAAATAGTATAAATGTCTTCTCGCTTAAGTGGCATCGGACTACGTGCTAGAATTCTTGTTTGCTTTGTCGCATCTTCCGCTAGTTGTTCCAGTGCAATTTCAGGTATATTAAATCCTTGTAATGTTGACGGAATATTAACATCCTGCACAAGTTGCTTCAATGCATCTACACATTTATAGGAAGCCTCTTCTTGCGATAAATACGCAGATGAAATACCCATTGCATCTAAAATATCTTTCATTCGTTTTTCGCAACTTTGACGAATATAGCCCATGACATATGGTAATAGCACTGCGTTGGAATCTCCATGAGCAATATGGAATTGGCCACCAAGTGGATAAGCTAAAGCATGTACTCCTGCAACACCAGCATTGAAAAAGGCTAAGCCTGCCAAATAACTGCCATAACTCATATCCGAGCGTGCCTGCTTATTTTGACCGTCATGCACAGCAGTTCGGATAGAGCCACTAATTAATTTTATAGCTTGTAGTGCAAGTGCATCAGTTACTTCGTTTGCATTTACGGAAACATAGGCCTCAATTGCATGTGTTAAAGCATCTACACCCGTAGCAGCAGTCACTTTAGGTGGTAAAGAAATTGTTAACGCAGGATCTACAATAGCGACATCTGCTAATAAGTAATCATGTGTCACAACATCCTTCGTCGTTTCAAGTGACAGTACTGAAATATTTGTCACTTCCGAGCCTGTTCCAGATGTAGTTGGAATTAAAATTTTAGGTAATCCTTTATTTTCAAGATTTTTTGTTCCCGTTAAATTTAAGTAATCTGCTACTTTCCCACCATGTGTTGCTAAAACCGCGGCAAGCTTCGCTAAGTCTAATGCACTTCCTCCCCCTAAACCAATTACTAAATCAAAATGATGCTTTCTTGTAAACTCAACTAGTTTTTCACCAATTGCGAGCGGTGGCTCAGGAGCAATATCGGTATAAATAGTTGTAGAGTAGCCATTTTCAAGTAAAGGCTTTTCAAGATGATCTGTTAAACCTAACTCTTTTAAAAATGGATCTGTGATTATTAAAATATTATTTGCTTTCAATTTTTCTACTTCCGGTAGTAGCTGATTTAAGCAACCCCAGCCTGTATAACTCGCAGGAGTAAAGGTTAATTTATGCATAATTTTTCTAATCCTATCTATTCATAATAGCCTTCTGTCGATTTTCTAAATGACTTAAATTGGACTGGATCATGGCCAAACCACACTTGCGAATTTGTTTCATTTGCTAATTTTCTAATTCGGTCAACTGTAGAATTATAGCCAACAGAATCATATAGTATACCAGGCGGCTTGACAGGTGGACCAAAGCTTTCGGCAGTGTAAATGGCATCCGAAGCTAAAATAATTCCCCCGGTTTCTGGCATATTAATATGCAAACCTAGCATTCCCCAAGCATGGCCGCTTCCAAAATTCAAAACTTGGATTCCTTCTGCAAGTTTCACATTATCCTCACCACACTTAATTAATCGCCATTGTAAATTGTTTTTTATCCACATATCAATGTCACCCCAAATATAGGCACCTTCTTTTACATTTCTTGCGTATGTTTGTAAAGTTCCATTGAATTCATCTTCCTGTACAATAATCGTTGCATTCGTAAAAAGCTCTAAACAGCCTGCATGATCTAAATGTAAATGTGAAGCTACAACATATTTAATATCTTCGGGACGCACATTTAACTCTTCTAATCGATGATGTAAATAGCATTCCTCTGGCATATTAATTGGGAATGCTTTCTGAGTAAATTCACCCCAGCGCCCTTCAGATCCCATTGAATTTGGGTTACATGCTGTATCAAATAATATTTTCCCTTCTGGATGGTCAATTAATACTGTATAAATTGGAAGCTCTACAAATTCATTTGGCTTGTTTGGATAATCAATAGTTGCAGGATTATGCATGGCAATCAAAAAGTTTTTATCCATTCGGATTGTTCCATTGTCCATAACATACAATTTCGGGTGTTGTTTGATAGTGTTCATTTACAACCATCTCCATTCGTGATTAATTATGCCTCGGCATAATTACGTCAGGAATCGGCTTTGTGCCTGGGCCCGCACGGCGCAGGTCAGTTAGCTGTTATCGCATGGATGCGATAATTTTAGGCTAACATCCACTGTGAACTCCATTCCGATTCCTTGACATCCGCCGGATGCTTTAACTTCTATCAGCGGTTGTCAAACATCTGCTGATAGAAGTTAATTATTATTCCAAATCACTAGCTTCATTTCTGTCATTTCCTCAACTGCATATTTGATTCCTTCACGACCGGTTCCGCTTTCTTTAACACCACCATATGGCATTTGATCTACACGATATGTCGGAACGTCATTTATAATGACACCCCCGACTTGTAATTTTTTTGAAGCTTTAAAGGCCGTCTCAATGGAAGGTGTAAATATCCCTGCCTGTAAGCCATAATTTGAGTCATTAACCGCGTCAATGGCTTCTTCTACTGATGAAACAGTATTGACAATAACTACAGGCGCAAATATTTCCTCACAAGATACACGGCTAGTAGAAGATACATTCAATAACACTGTTGGAAGTAATATATTGTTTTCAATACGACCACCTGTCAGTATTTCAGCACCTTCTGCTACCGCCTCTTCGATCCATGTGACAGCACGCTGCTGCTCAGTTTCTGAAATCATCATCGCTAAATCTGTTGTTGCATCAAGTGGGTCCCCTATTGTTAAGCGCTTTACTTTTGCTTTTAGTTGCTCTAAAAATTCATCCATTATATTTTCTTTTACATATATACGTTGTAGTGAGATGCAAACTTGACCTTGGTTTGAAAAAGCACCCATAACAATTCGGTCCATAATTTTATCGAGTTGAACCCCTTCATCCACAATAACACCAGCATTCGAACCAAGTTCTAATGTGACTTTCTTTAAACCAGCGCGATTGCGAAGGGAAATACCTACAGCTGGGCTCCCGGTAAACGTAATCATTTTCACTTTTGGATGTGCTAAAAATGCATCCCCTATTAGTTTTCCTTGCCCAGTAACTAAGTTAAATGCACCTGTTGGTAAATTAGTTTGTGCCAATAAGTTTGCTAGAAAATGAGCAGATAAAGCTGTTTGTGTCGCGGGTTTCAAAACAATCGTATTTCCAGATGCTAATGCCGGTCCAACTTTATGGGCTACTAAATTTTGCGGAAAATTAAAAGGTGTAATGGCCGCAATAACGCCCAATGGTTCACGAATTGTATAACCAAATCTACCCTCTCCGCTTTTAGATGCATCCATCGGAATCATTTCACCAGATAGTCGCTTCGCTTCTTCTGCTGCAAATTTGTAGGTTTCAATCGTTCGATCAATTTCAGCATAGGCATACTTTAACGGCTTTGCAGATTCTAGCGAAATAATGCTAGCTGCCTCTTCTCGATTTTCTGTAAATAAATCAGATAACTGTTCTAAAATCTCTGCCCTTTGAAATGCTGTTAATGCCGCCATTTCGGATTCTGCTGCATGAGCACTTTCAATTGCATGCTGTACATCATCTTCAGTTGCCATCGCAAATTGTGCTACAACCTCTTTTGAGTAGGGGGCTTGAACCTCCATATACTCTTCTGTCATTTGCCAGTGTCCATTAATAAATAAGCCCTTTTTCAAGACCTCACTCACTCCTCTCTCCAAATGGTTACGTATTTATTTTAGAAAACAAAAATGAATACGTAACCATTTTTGAGTAAAAAACAAACTGATGTTCATCAGTTCATTTTTTACTCGTAGTATTTCTTGGGAAAAGTTTAACAGATTCTGTTTGTTGGATGCAAGTGCTTTTTTTCTCCATTACCTCAAATAATTTTTCAATAGCAATAAATCCGAGGCTTTTCTCAGATTCTAGTCCTACTGTTGTTAACGCTATCGAATGGTGTTTACTAAGCTCCACATTATCAATGCCAATAACATTAAAATCTTTAGGAACTTGAAAGCCCCGTTCTAAACAAAGATTTAATATTTCAATGGCAATAGCGTCTGTTGCAGCACAAATAGCTGTAGGCTTTTTAGGAAGCTCAAGTATTTCTTCAAATGCTCGTTTAATATCGCTTTTGTTAGTATTTGTTAAAAACGCTGGCACTGTTTTCGCATCTATACCGCTGTCCTTTAATGCATTTTTAAAGCCTTTGTACCTTCCATAAAAAGTACTTATTTCGTGTGGACCACCAATCCAGCATATATCTTGATGACCTAAAGATAAAATATGATTCGTCGCTATATAACCAGCTTTCACATTATCAATTTCTACAAAATGCCTATTTTCCTGATGCTTGCGATTATACATAATAAATGGGATGCCTAATTTTTCAAGCTTAAAAAATAAGTCGTCTTCATATAACATAGACGATAAAATAATCGCATCAGCCTTCGTTTCCAAAACTGCATTATAAATAGAATCTAAATTATCTTCCGTACCAAAATAAACATTTACTTTATAGCCCCGAGCATTAACAAAATTAACGATTGCAGTTGTTGTATCGACAAAAAAAGGATTATGTAATGGCCCCGAAATCAATATAATAATGCCTGTTTTTTTCTGTACAAGTGACCTTGCAATATCATTTGGAATATAGTTTAATTCTTCAATCGCCTTCATCACTTTTTCTATAGTTTTCGGCTTTACGAGTTCAGGAGTATTTAACACTCTTGAAACTGTTGTTTGAGAGACACCCGCATACTTTGCCACATCTTTTGAAGATACCAAAAAACCACCCATTTCATCTTTGTAAGCCTATTTTATACTATTACAGATATAATGTTAATAGATAAGGGTAAGTACAAGTATCACTAATTTCAATTATTAGGAATTATTTTTTCCGCTCATATGGCTTAGCTGCTTTACTAGCTTTGAAATTATAAACAGGTGTAATTACTTTTATTATATCCGCAGTTTCCTCTAGAACAGATGTAATTTCTGACATCGGTTTATATGCCATTGGGGCTTCATCCAATGTCTCTTCGTTTACGGATGTTGTCCAAATACCTTGCATCGTCTCTTTAAAATCTTCCATGTTTAGTGCTTCTTTTGCTGCACGTCGAGAATACATACGACCTGCCCCATGTGGTGCTGAGTAATTCCAATCTGCATTCCCTTTCCCCATACAAATGAGCGAACCATCTCGCATATTCATAGGAATAACGAGCTTCTCCCCTTTATTTGCTCGAACGGCCCCTTTTCTTAACGTCATTGTTTCCGTATCAATATAGTTATGGATCGTATCAAACGTTTCACTAAAATGCCAGTTCATATGCTTGGCAATTGTTTCGGCAATTGTCCAGCGATTCATCCGAGCATATTGCTGAGCGATTTTCATATCGTGAATATAATCATGGAAATACTCGCCCTCTAAATAAGCTAAATCTTTTGGTACAATTGGATTTTGCTCTTTATGAGCTTTAATCATCGCTTGAATTTCTTTTTCGCGCCCCTGATCTTTCAGTTCGGCTATTTTCACTTTTAAATCTTCCCGTTGCAATGTTTCAAATGCTCTTTTTTGATGCCAATTTGCTACCTTAGCTCCTACGTAAAGCGAGCCAGTATGGATAAGTAAGTAATGTGTACCTGCTCCATCTTTTGCAAGCTCTATAAAATGGTTGCCTCCCCCAAGTGACCAAGCGATAAATTTGTATAGTCATCCTTTAAGCCACTTGCTACAAACTGTCTCCCCTCGAATTCAGCAAAATAGCGTGCAGGAGATACTTCCTGATGAATATCCTTTCCACTTGGTATATGTGCTCGAATTGTAGCATCGAGTTTAGAAAAATCTATATCCGCTTCATTTAACTCAGCTACAAATACACCGCAACCAACATCAATGCCCACAAGGTTAGGCACTACACGATTTTGAAGCTGAATCGTTGTGCCAATAACACAGCCCTTACCTGCATGATAATCTGGCATAATTCGTACTTTTGTTCCTTCCATAAAAGCCTGATTTGCCAATTCTTTAATTTGATCGATAGCTGATTGTAATGCTGTATTTGAATAAATTTTGGCTTCCGTAAAACGTCCATTAATTCGTATCATTTTAACCCCTCCTTCTATTTATACGAAAAAACAATTCATTTCGTTTCAATTTAATCCCAAATTTTAAAAATCAAGGGGCATCATCATTACTTGTTGTTGATTTCCGTTCCGACTGGGCGCTTTCACGGGACGTCCTCTAAATGTCCTCCACAACTTTGAGTGATGAGCAAAAAACGAAATACTAAAAAAATGCTCTAAAAGTTTAAATTACTTTTAGAACATTTCCTTTATTTTCTAATCTTCATACTGAATATCTAACTTTTTCGGAATTTCTGGTATATCGTTTGATTTTACATCTACTTCTGCTAAAGCTAACGGATGAAATGGATATTTCTTCTGAACATCGAAAGGAATTGCAGCATTCTCCATTTTATTGTTCATCTGACTACGCGCAAGTAGGCCATTATTCGACAGATCAATGCTCATAATACTGTTAACCGTTTCTTTTAGCATTTCAATATCCTTTGCTTTAAGCGGCATTTGTTCGTCCATTAAAAACGGTTGAATATTGTCTTTAATATAGCCCTGCGCCTCCATCAAACAAGAAAATTCATTCAATTTATTTGCGTATAATTGTAATTGAGACTTTTCTTTTGAACGTTGTTGATTTAGCTCTAGTACTTTTTCCTCAATACGTGCTAAACGTATTTTCGTTAACTCCATAAGATAACTTTGTATGGAATGAATGGAATGAAGCATTAATTCCTCCGCTTCTTGCACTTTTTCATATTGCGCAATACAATCCAATTGCTGCTCATTTAACTTGTTAACACGTTCCTTGAAAAATCCATTTTGTGTATGCTGACCAAATATAGCCTTCATAAGACCTTTTCCGTGAATTTTTTTATGCTGTGCGTCCAATCGATCATATTCACGTAAATACTCACTATGCATATTTCGATATTCACGTAACACTTGTTGATAAGATACAGCCTTTTCTGTAAAGCTTTCTACAATTTCATCCTGCAAATAATCAGTTTGTGAAATGATTTGTAAAAGTTGGTATAATGTTTGAACATTTTTAAATACATTGGCAACCTGTTCGTATTCTTGCTCATATTCGGTCACAATCGCTAAATCACGTTGATAGCGCGAAAATTCGTATTGTGTATCACCTGTATACTTTTCAATGTTCTTAACAGCGGATTGGAATGGGTCTCTTTGTGGAATAACAGTTAATTCGAAGCGGAAACGTTCAAGCCATTGCAAGAAGCGAATTAAAATGCCATACGTTTTCTTATCACTATTTTCTGCAACTCGATGAATTTCTGAAATTAATTGCTCGCACTCACTTTTTTGCCAAAGCTCATCACTATTAATCTGTTTAGCTTCAGTTGCTTCTCTTGCAGAGATCGCAACAAAATCACTTATTAAATGACCAAATCGTTCTCTCTCAGCATCAATAAAAGCCTTCGTATTTTCATTTGAATCTATGGCATTGATGACACAAAGAGGCTCAACACCTTTACTTTTTAACGTTTCCATTAATAATATTTCTGGATAAATAGCCATCGAACCTGAACGTAGCACCCAAAATATTTCGTCCACACGGTTCATCAGTGTTTCTGGGAAGTAGGCCATTTCTCCTCCCCCAGCTTCCAATGAAACAGAATCAATAATTGTCACTGATTTTAATAAATCATTTTTTAAATATACTTCTAGATAATCTAAATGTTCTCGTAGTATTTGAGAGGCGAAAGTATCGCCAGTCGTTAATAATTCTAGCTTGCTCATATCGAATACAGCTACAACACCATCTAAAAAATACGCCTTTATTTCTTCATGTTCACCGTATCGCAAAAATGTATTTACCCCAGTTGGATGATGCTCACTAACAGGCAAAACTTGACGCCCTAGTAATCCGTTTACCAATGTTGTTTTTCCGACACGCTCTTTCCCAACAATAAGAATCATTGTTTCGTTGTCAGCATCTTGAATGATACGATTTAAGTGTTTAGCTGTATCTTTTACATATGTATTTTGTACAATAATGCCATGTAATTGTCGCAAATGATCCACAAGCTGTGGCAAAATATTATTCGCTGAGGCTGTATATTCGATCGGCACATTATCAATATCTGTCATCCTCAATACCTCTTTTCTATGTATCTAAAGTTATTATAAATGAAAAGATTCCTTTATTAATACATAGTACTAAGAATTAACGATAAAAAAGGACAATATACTTAAGATCAGCTGTCACAAATAGGTAAAAAATCTTATTATACAAAACCTTCAATCACAGATATTATTCCTCATTCAGACTAAAAGAAATAATAATTATTAGGAAATATTTGTAGTGAGTTGATCTTCTCTTTATTCTTCAACCCCAGCCATACGTGCATATACTGCTCCAAGTGTTGGCATACCACCTTGTGCACCGAATTTCTCCACTGATAACGAAGCAGCAATATTGGCAAAATACACTGCCTGATCTAATGATTGCCCTTCAACTAAAGCATAAGCGAGTGCACCGTTAAACGTATCACCTGCTCCTGTTGTATCTACTGCTCTCGTCATATAGCCCGGAATATGAATAGGATATTCACCATCAAAATAGCGTGCGCCATCACTACCTAGCGTCATAATCATTTTATTGGGATATTTTTCTAAAACCTGCTCTATTTTATCTCCAAAAATTTCAACACACTCCGTTTCATTCGGTGTGATATAGGTAATATCCTCCATCCATTGCACATCAAAATTTGCCGCTGGTGCTGGGTTTAATAAAACAGGTACATTCGCTTCCTTACAAAGTTTTATTGCATACGCAGTCGTTTCCACTGGGATTTCAAGCTGCATAATGACCATCTGACTTTTTTGTATGATTTCTTTCGCTGCCTCTATATGTGCAGGCTTTAATTCATAATTAGCGCCAGGCACTACAATGATACGGTTATCATTATTATAGAGTAAAATATTAGCAATCCCAGTAGGTGCCGATACACTTGTAATAGCTTCAGTTTGAACATGCTCTTGTTGTAAAACAGTGCGCAATGTTTCACCAAAACTATCGGAGCCCACACAGCCGATCATTGTGACTTCACTTCCAAGACGTGCCGCAGCTATTGCCTGATTAGCCCCTTTTCCCCCTGGAATTGTTTGGAAATCTTTACCAAGTACCGTTTCTCCCTGCTTTGGAAAAATTCCCATTTGTACAACTAAATCCATATTTATGCTACCGATAACTGTAATCATCTTTATACCCTGCCTTCCATCTTTTTTTCATTTTAACTGAGAAATCCGTAGAAAGACAGGGCATACCATTAGAAAATTGTGGAGTACTAATCTTCTTATTGATGTTCATCAATTCAGCACAAGCTTCAATTTAAAGTTTTCCCAATAAACCTTTCCTTGACTCCAATTCAATTTTTCTATCACAATCTTCACAAGAAAATTTACCTTCCATATTTTGTTTATACAGTCTATATTTTTTTGATCCTTCTACAACCTCAAATGTTTTCTTACAAAAAATACAACGAAGCGAATAGCTAATCATAATATTTCCTCCTTTAAGCCGATATAGTTTTTTTGAGAATATAGAACAAAATATAATGAAATCGAAAATAAAATACTAATAATACCGAAAATAATTGCAGTCATTTGAAGAGTAAATAATTCTGCAAATAGTCCTAATAGTAATGTTAAGGATATTTGCAAAACATTTTGAAATATATTCGCAAAACTACCGAATCTACCCATTAGTTCAGGCGGTACATTTTGCTGATAAAATGTTTCATAGCCAGAATTACTAAATGCCATAAAAAATCCTAGAAAAACTAAACTTACAAATGCCAAAATACTTGATGTAGAGGCATAAAAGGCAGTGTAAAACAACATTGTCAGAAACAAACCAAAAACTATATATGATCGAGTGGACCATTTTTGGGCGAAGCTTGCGGCAACTATCCCACCGAAAATTGCTCCTGCTCCTGCACTACTCACAAAGGTCCCATATAAACTATCAGATAAAGCTAAATCTTGCTTGATAAATGTGGCTTCTTGAGAATCAAGCGCAAATGCAATCATTAATGCACTTTGAAAGAGTAAATAAATCGTTATAAATAATAAATTTTGTCGAATGAAAGCTAGTACAGCTAAATAGTCACTTTTTAATAGTTGCCACGTAATACGTTGCCGTGAAGTTTCCTTCAGATCATCTACATCTGGTAAAAAGAAAATGATCAAAGCACAAACAAAAAATGTAATGCTATTGAACCAAATCGTCACTGTCGTATTAAAAAGAATGATGAGGAGTCCTGCTAGTGCTGGACCTATTAAAAACGAGCCTGAATTGAACGTGCCAAGTATTGCGTTAAAACGTTGTTTATCTTCTGAAGGAACAAACTTTGTAATATAATATGTACTACTAGGTCCAAAGAAGCTACTTGCTATATTCGCTATAAATAACAGCATATAGATGAGCCAAATAGATTCCATAAACGGCATAAAAAAAACGATCAAGCCTCTGATCATATCCGTTGTAATCATCAGCTTGCGTTTATTCATACGATCAATGAAAGAGCCAGCTACCAAACTTGTTAAAACTCTTGCAACTGGTCCGACAATAAAAATTCCAGCCATCGCTGCAGGCGATTTTGTTAAATGCCATACAAATAAATTGAGCGCTACAAGGTAAATCCAATCCCCTAATTTAGAAAAACCTAAGCCCCCAATTAACAAGCTGTATTTTCGAAAGATTTTCATGTTGTTCCCCCCTTTATTTTTCACTTGCGTTTTTTCTGTAAACATTTATATAAACTAGCTCATTCCTAAAACATGTAGTTGTCTCAGTTTTGGACTGGGCACTTTAGTGATGAATCAATAAACTGGATAGCATTTCATTTATTTACCATAACTCTATTTATATATTATCAAAATATTGCTTCAATTCGTTATACATTTTTTACAAATAAATGACGAATTAAAATAACATATTTTTATTATGCAATGTGATAAGGACTAGACATTTACCTGTCAAAGAGCTTTTTTCATTACCCACTCCTACCCGAACAATTCCTAAATTAAGCAATAAAAAAAACTGAAGACAAACAAGTCTGTCTTCAGTCATAAGGAAATCCCTTCAGCTATTAAAATGCAATACGATTTGCTTCATAAGCAGCGATTTGTTCTTCGTATTTAAAGGTAAGAGCAATTTCATCCCAACCATTCAGCAATGTTTTTTTATAGTAAGGGTCGATGTTAAATTTATAAACTACACCATCTTCACCCGTTACTGTTTGTGCCTCCAAATTGACTTCCATCGTGTACGTTTTTTCTAAGCCTTTTGCTAAAATTTCATCACACTCTGCTTCAGCCAGTTTGATTGGTAATATCCCATTTTTGAAGCAGTTACTATGGAAAATATCTGCGAATGATGGTGCAATCACTACATTGAAGCCGTAATCTAGTATTGCCCACGGTGCATGTTCACGCGAAGATCCACAGCCGAAGTTATCTTGAGCTACTAAAATCTTAGAGTTTTTGAATTCAGGTTTGTTTAACACAAAGTCTTTTATTTCATTACCATCTGCGTCGAAGCGCCAATGGTAAAATAAATACTGCCCAAACCCTGTACGCTCAATACGCTTTAAAAACTCCTTCGAAATAATTTGGTCTGTATCGACATTTTTACGATCAAGTGGTGATATCACACTTTTTACGATATTAATTGGTTCCATTTGCAATCATCCCTTCCGTGTAAATGGAATTTACACAGTTTCCTTTACGAATTCACGAACATCCACAAAATGACCAGCAATTGCTGCCGCTGCTGCCATTGGCGGTGAAACTAAGTGTGTACGAGAACCCGCTCCCTGGCGTCCTTCAAAGTTGCGGTTTGATGTTGATGCACATCGTTCACCAGCTGGTACTACATCATCATTCATCGCCAGACACATTGAGCAGCCTGTCTCACGCCATTCAAATCCAGCATCTGTAAAGACTTTATCTAATCCTTCTGCTTCTGCTTGTTGTTTCGTCGAATAGGAGCCAGGTACAACAATCGCTGTTACATTTTCATGCACCTTACGCCCCTTGATGACATCTGCTGCTGCACGTAAATCACTAATGCGTGAATTTGTGCAGGAACCGATAAATACGTGTTGAATATCGATTGAAGTTAATGGTTGACCTTCCTCTAAGCCCATATAAGAAAGTGCTTTACGAAGAGCAGCTCTATCTGATTCATCCTCATAATCTGCTTGTGTTGGAACATGACTTGACACACCTGAACCCATTGATGGATTCGTTCCCCAAGTGATGATTGGCTCTATGTCTTCTGCTTGAATGATTCGAATTGTATCATATGTCGCATCTTCATCTGATGCTAAGCTTAACCAATAATTTGCCGCTTCCTCAAACTTTTCTCCTTGAGGTGCATGTTTACGTCCACGAATATAATCAACAGTCGTTTCGTCAGGAGAAATTAACCCTGCTTTTGCACCCGCCTCAATCGACATGTTACAAATTGTCATCCGTTCTTCCATAGAAAGTTTGTGGATAGCCTCTCCAGTGAATTCCACAATATGTCCTGTGCCGATACCAATCCCGAACTTAGATATAATCGCTAGAATAATATCTTTTGCAGCTACACCTACAGAAAGCTCACCTTCTACACGAATTTCCATTGTTTTTGGCTTGTTTTGCCATAGGGTTTGTGTTGACAATACATGCTCTACCTCAGATGTACCAATACCGAAGGCAATCGCTCCGAACGCACCATGTGTAGACGTATGAGAGTCCCCACAAACAATCGTTTTACCAGGCTGAGTTAAACCTAGCTCAGGTCCAATTACGTGAACAATACCTTGGTCAGGGTGCCCCATTCCTGCAAGCTCGACGCCAAATTCTTCAGCGTTTTTAGCTAACGTTTCAATTTGGTTACGTGCAATTGGATCATGAATCGTCGGTAGATTTTTTGTAGGCACGTTATGATCCATTGTCGCAAAGCTTAAATCTGGACGACGCACTTGACGTCCGTTCAAACGTAGACCTTCAAAAGCTTGCGGAGAAGTGACTTCATGAATTAAATGGAGATCAATATATAACAGGTCCGGTTTGCCCTCTTCCTGATAAACAATATGTTTATCCCAAATCTTTTCAATTATATTTTTTCCCATTATCTTCACTCATTTCTTAAATGTATGTTGTCATAATGCTTTCTGAAACAAAGCTTGTATCTATTTCGTTAATTACTTTATCTGTCCATTCATTTGTCGACAGTATACGAGCACCGTCACGTGCAAGATCTGCAGTGAAATAACCATCATCAAACACTGCACTCACAGCGCGTTCAATTTCTGCCGCTTCTTCTTTTAAGCCAAATGAATATTGTAGCATCATCGCAACTGAAAGAATTGTTGCTGCTGGATTAGCGACACCTTGACCTGCAATTTCTGGTGCTGAGCCATGTACTGGTTCATATAGACCAAAATTATCTCCTCGAATGGATGCTGAAGGTAGTACGCCTAAAGAGCCTGTAATAACAGATGCTTCATCACTTAAAATATCTCCAAACATATTTTCAGTAACTAACACATCATATTGACTAGGATTTGTAATTAATTTCATAGCAACTGAGTCAACTAAATTATGCTCTACATGCACATCTGGATAATCCTTTTTCTTCGCTTCTACTACTTCGCGCCATAAACGACTTGTTTCAAGTACATTTGCTTTATCAACAGAGCATAATTTGCCTCCACGTAAACGTGCTAATTCAAAGGCATTTTCAACAATACGCTCAACTTCTGCAGTTGAGTAAACTGTTGTATCGATCGCGCCATTTTCAGTACGCATACGTGGTTCCCCGAAGTATACGCCACCTGTTAATTCACGTACAATTATTAAATCGACATTTTCAGCTACTTCACGCTTTAATGGGGAAGCATCTAGTAAGCTCGGGAACGCCTTTACTGGACGAAGATTTGCGAATAAATCAAAATGTTTACGAATACGTAGTAATCCTTTTTCTGGACGTAATTCAGGAGTGTTATTATCCCATTTCGGACCACCTACCGCTCCAAGTAAAACTGCATCACTGTTTTCGCACATCTCAATTGTTTCATCTGGTAGTGGATTATTGTGTTGGTCGATGGCAGCGCCTCCGATTGTTGCATAACCTAAATGGAATGTGTGGTTGAATCGCTTACCAATCACCTGTAATACACGTACAGCAGAAGCAACAACCTCTGGCCCAATTCCGTCACCAGGAAGTACTGTAATTTTTTTCTCCATCGTCAAAACACCTTTCTTTGTATAGCGTTGACTACGCTATTTTAGTAATACTCTCACCTATTTTAAAAGGTGAGGTCATCAATATTACGACTACACGTTATTGGCATAATTGCGTTTGGAATGCGCATTATGCTGATTCCATTCACTACCATCAAAACCTGCTACATTAAACAGAAGCTTGAAGATCGATTTACTTACAGGCTGTGCACGAAGGTTTACTTGTATCAAATAACGGTTAATGGCATTTAAATAAGCTTTTGCCGATTGCTTCCCAAGTTGTGTTGATATCTTTTTATAACAGCGGACTAATCCTGTTACGGTAGAGTTTTTTACCGTTCCTGCAATACGATGTACCGCATCAAAGTCACCGGGTGACGAAGCAGGAAAACCTGCTTCAATAATTGTCACTCCTAGGCGCTCAGTTACTTGGCAATTTGTGTTGTATCGAAAATATTAATTTTTCGCACTTGTAGCCACTTCTCTCACAACTTTTTCTTTGCCTTCATTTATGAATGGCATCATAGCACGTAATTTAGCACCAACTTCTTCGATTTGGTGATTTGCACCAGCTTCTTTGAATTTTGTATAGTCTGGACGACCGTTTTCGTTTTCTTGAATCCAGCGACGAGCGAATTTGCCATCTTGGATATCCGTTAAAACATCTTTCATACGAGCTTTTACAGAGTCGTCGATAATACGTGGTCCTGCAACATAGTCACCCCACTCAGCTGTATCTGATACTGAGTAACGCATCGTTGCCATACCACCTTCAAACATTAGGTCAACAATTAATTTTAGTTCGTGAAGAGTTTCAAAGTATGCTAACTCTGGTTGGTAGCCTGCCTCTACTAATGTTTCAAAACCTGCTCTTACTAATTGTGTAGCACCACCGCAAAGTACTGCTTGCTCACCGAATAAATCAGTTTCAGTTTCTTCTTTGAATGATGTTTCAAGTAAACCGCCACGAGCTGCGCCGATTCCTTTACCGTAAGCTAGAGCTAAATCTTTTGCTTGACCAGTTGCATCTTGATGAATTGCGAATAAGCCTGGTACACCAGCACCTTCTTGGAACTGACGACGAACTAAGTGTCCTGGACCTTTCGGTGCAACTAAGAATACGTCCACATCTGCTGGTGGTGTAATTTGACCGAAGTGAATGTTGAAGCCGTGTGCAAACATAAGTGCTTTACCTGCTTCAAGATGTGGGGCGATTTCAGCCTCATATACAGCTTTTTGACGCTCATCCGGAAGTAAAATTTGGATAACATCTGCTTCTTGCGCTGCTTCAGCAACAGTCTTAACATCTACTCCATCCGCTTTTGCTGCATCGAAAGATCCGCCTGGACGAACTCCTACTACTACATCGAATCCTGATTCTTTAAGATTTAGGGCATGTGCATGACCTTGTGAACCATAACCGATGATTGCGATTTTTTTCCCTTTTAATACTTCCTCGTTGATGTTTTGATCATAATACATAGTAGCCATTGTTGTTTCCTCCTAATTTTTGGTTTGTTTTTTTAAAACTTCGGATGCCAGTAAACCACTAAGGGCTATGTATCCAAAGGTATCCATTTTATATGCAAACTATTTTAAAATAGAGAGCTGCGAATTTGAGATTTTTTGTGTTTCACGAACAGATGCAGTAGCCCCTGTACGCGTTAATTCTTTAATACCATAAGGTCGAATAAGTTCAATAAAGGCATCAATCTTATCTGGATCTCCTACAACTTGATAGGTGACAACGTTTTTCGCTGTATCAATAATTTGTGGACGGAATGGTTCAACAATTGAATTCATTTCCAGACGTAAATTTGGTGGTGAAATTACCTTTACAAGCGCTAACTCGCGTAGCACGATTGATTTATCTGTTATGTCATTGACCTTTAACACATCAATTTGCTTTGATAATTGCTTCACTAGCTGTTCAATTTTACGCTCATCCTCTACGTTTACAACAAAAGTCATTTTCGAAAAGTTTGGCTGTTCAGTATGACCAACTGTGATTGATTCAATATTGAATTGGCGCTTCATAAGTAACCCTGTTACACGGTTTAAAACACCGCTTTGGTTAATCACTGTTACTGTAATTACTCTTTTCAATTCTTTTTCACCCCAATCATTTCATGTAAGCCTTTGCCTGGTGCTACCATTGGGTAAACACATTGAAGTTGTTTTACACGACAATCAATTAACGCTGGCTCATCAGAAAGTAGTGCCTCGCGGAAAACACTCTCTGCTTCATCGATAGTGTTAATTCGATAGCCCTTCAAATTATATGCATCTGCTAATTTAACAAAATCTGGTTGGATCGGCATAAGTGAAGATGAATAACGCTCTTCATAAAATGTTTCTTGCCATTGGCGTACCATTCCTAAACAGCTGTTATTTAAAATCACAATTTTTACCGGTAAGTTGAATTCTTGCAGGATAGAGAGCTCTTGCGCAGTCATTTGGAATCCTGCATCACCTACAATGGAAACAACTTTTTTGTCTGGCTTCGCAAACTGGGCGCCAATTGCAGCTGGGAAGCCGAAGCCCATCGTACCAAGTCCACCAGACGTTACCCATCCATGATCATTGTTTAATCGATAATATTGTGCAGCCCACATTTGATGCTGACCAACATCGGTCGTGACAATTGCATCACCTTCAGTAATTTTATGCACAAGCTCTAATGCTTCCTGCGGTAATACTTCTTTGTCCCCCGGCTCCTTGCTGTACCACAATGGATATTCCTTTGTATGATTATTTAAGAATGTTAGCCATTCTGCTGTATCCGGACCATCGAAGTCTTTTTTCAATAATGCTTTTAAAGCCTCTTTAGCATCTGCAACGATCGGAATGTCTGTTGGCACGTTTTTTCCAATTTCCGCTGGATCAATATCGATGTGTACGATTGTCGCATTCGGAGCAAATGTCGCCAAATTACCAGTTAAACGATCATCAAAGCGAGCTCCGATATTCAACAATAAGTCTGATTTTGTAATAGCTGTATTCGCTGTTACAGTTCCATGCATTCCTGCCATGCCGATGAATAATTCATGCTCTCCATGGATTGAACCAAGTCCTAGTAAAGTGTTTGCTACTGGAATTCGGTATTTTTCAGCGAATGCTGTTAACTCTTCTTTAGCATCTGCGAAAAGAACGCCAGCACCAGCTAAAATAACTGGTTTTTTGGCCAATGAAATCGCCTGTATTGCCTTTTGAATTTGTAAATAATTTGGTTTGTACGTTGGTTGATAACCTGGTAAATATATTTCATCAGGAGCCTGTGGTGGGCTCTCTACATCAAATAGCATTTGAGAAACGTTTTTCGGAAAATCAACTACAACAGGGCCCTTTCGACCAGTACTCGCAATATGGAATGCCTCTTTAACAATACGCGGAATATCATTAACATCCTGCACCTGATAATTGTGCTTCGTAATTGGTGTCGTAATCCCCATAATATCCGCTTCTTGGAAAGCATCTGTACCAATTACAGCCGTTGAAACTTGACCTGTAAAAACAACTAATGGAATAGAATCAATCATCGCATCAGCAATACCAGTTACTAAGTTCGTTGCCCCCGGTCCACTAGTTGCAATAACAACACCCGGTTTATTGGAAACACGTGCATAACCTTCCGCTGCATGAATTGCACCTTGTTCATGTCTAGTTAAAATATGACGAATCGGATTTTTATAAATGGCATCATAAATTGGTAGTACCGCTCCACCTGGGTAACCAAAAATAATTTCAACACCTTGTTCATGTAGTGCCTGCACTAATACGTCGGCACCATCTTTCGCTTGATAGGTTTGTTCAGCTTTTGCTGATGTTGCTAATTCTTCTTTTTCATTGATAGAAACATTCGTACTCATCAAATATGCCTCCTTCTTATCATTCAATTTTACATATCAGTAATGCGCATCATTGAAGTGTCACTAGCTGGTTCTCCCCTTGAAAAGAGATAACATCCCCTTTCAAACGTCGTTAAAAAATAAAAAGCCTTTTTCTCCACACGCAAAGAACTACCTTGCGTAGGGATGAAAAAGACTTTCCATGGTACCACCCTTGTTTATAGCAAATAATTGCTACCTCGCGAATAAATGTAAGTATTTATGCACCTCTGAGAAATCACTCGCATCCAAAACGATGTCATAAATCATTTATTCATTAATAACGAGCACTTTCGATTATGCCCGGAGCTATCTAATTGCGTACACGCGTTTAATAGCTCACTCCGAGGGGATGTCGGATCTAGTTGTATCGCCGGCTTCCAGCACGACCGGCTCTCTGGTAGATACAAGGCTCTAGAACCTTTAACCTCATCAACGTTTTAACTTTTTAAATTTTCATTACGCCACCTGTAGAGGCGTTTGTTACTAATTTTGAATATCTTGCTAGCCAACCACGCTTAATTTTCGGTTCAAATACCGGTAATTTTGCACGGCGCTCCGCTAATACTTCATCTGAAACTTCTAAATTGATCGTACGATTTGGTAGATCAATTGTGATCACATCGCCATTCTCTACTAAAGCGATAGGACCGCCTTCTGCTGCCTCTGGTGAAATATGTCCGATTGAAATACCGCGAGATGCACCGGAGAAACGTCCATCCGTTATTAACGCAACCTTTGTACCAAGACCACGACCTTGAATTGCAGAGGTTGGTGCTAGCATTTCAGGCATACCAGGGCCACCTTTTGGTCCTTCATAGCGAATGACGACTACATGACCCTCTTTTACCGTTCCGTTATCAATATTTTCCTGTGCTGCATCTTGTGAATCAAAGACGATTGCTTCACCTTTGAATACTTTAATAGAAGGGTCTACAGCGCCTACTTTAATAACTGAACCGTCTGGCGCGATATTACCAAATAAAACTGATAAACCACCAACTGGGCTATAAGGATTATCTTTCGTACGAATAACTTCAGCATTTGTAATATGATAATCCTTTACAAGTTCGCCCATTGTTACTCCTGCAACAGTTGGTCGATTTGGGTGAATAGCACCTGGAATAGATACTAATTCATTAATAATGGCACTAACGCCACCTGCTTTATTTATATCATCCATTGAAATATCTGAAGCAGGCATAATTTTCGCTATATACGGAACACGCTCTGCTACTTTATTAATATCTTCAATGTTATAATCGATTTCAGCTTCATTGGCGATTGCTAATGTATGGAGGACTGTATTTGTCGAACCACCCATCGCCATATCAAGTGCAAATGCATCATCAATTGCTTCTTTAGTAATAATGTCTCGAGGCTTGATGTCCTCTTTAACCATACGGACTAATTGTTTAGCTGCTTCTTTAATAAGCTTATGGCGCTCATCAGAAGTAGCTACGATTGTTCCATTACCAGGTAAAGCTACTCCTAGCATTTCCATTAAGCAGTTCATAGAGTTTGCAGTAAACATTCCTGAACATGAACCACATGTTGGGCATGCGTTGTTTTCAATATCTAACAGCTCTTCAGATGACATTTTGCCTGATTTAAGAGCTCCTACACCTTCAAAAACTGAAGTTAACGAAAGTTGCTTGCCAGTAGCAGAAGTACCTGCCTCCATTGGGCCACCAGATACGAAAATTGATGGTACGTTAGTACGAACTGCTGCCATTAACATCCCCGGTGTGATTTTGTCACAGTTAGGAATATAAAATACGCCATCAAACCAATGTGCATTAATAACTGTTTCAGCAGAGTCTGCGATAATTTCACGGCTTGGTAACGAGTAACGCATACCAATGTGCCCCATTGCAATACCATCATCTACACCGATTGTGTTAAATTCGAATGGAATTCCACCCGCTTCAATAATGGCCTCTTTGACAACATCAGCAAATGTACGTAAATGAACGTGACCTGGTATAATGTCGATATAAGAATTACAAACCCCGATAAATGGCTTGCCTAAATCTTTCGCTTTTACTTTGCCTGTTGCATATAAAAGACTTCGATGCGGCGCACGATCTACGCCTACTTTAATCATGTCACTTCTCATTTTAAACGCCCCTCATTTATTGCTATGTTCGTTGCTATATACGAAATGTTCTGTCTATTTTATTTTTGCGTATATGTTTATCGCCTATGACAACTAACTGCTGTAACGAACTTGTTAAATTGTTGTTATCATAGTACGAAAAAAAGGTCTCGTCAACAGTATTTTTTGAATTGTCTAAACAGTTTAAAAAATCCGCAAAATTTGAAATCGTTTTCATGCTGACTAACTATCGTTTTTATCTCGCTCCTGTGAATATTTTGACATTTCGTTCAAATTTTAATTTTTTTAATAATCTTTTAATATTTTTACTTAATCTTTCAAAAGAGAAGAACTGCAATTAAAGAGATAGCGCTTATATTGTAAATAATTTTCTTAAGTACCCTGTCAAAAACACATTATCAGGATCACAGTGACTTCGAATGGCTAAAAATTTTTCAACATCCGGGTATAGCTCGTATACATAATTAGCAGTTAAATGATTTAGTTTGCCCCAATGTGGTCGTCCCTTATATTTCTTCATCATCGTGTGGACCCATTCAAAATAAGGCCCTTCCTGCATTCCTTTATACATATGAAAGGCAATAAACGCTGATTCTTGACCTTGGGTAGGACTTAAAAAACCTGCTTCACCTGCTGTCGTCCGACATTCTAACGGAAAATGCACATTAAAAATTCCACTTTTAAAAGTTGCATGAATCTCCTCGATACATGACTCAAATTGCGTTAATGGAATAGCATATTCACTTTCTTGGAACTTTACGCTTCGTGGAGACGGATAAATTTCATAGCTTATCCCCATTTTCTCCCCTTCTACAACATTTGCTGCCGCTAACTTACTCATAGCACCACTAAACGATGGCTTCCATTTACAAAGTTCTGACATAGCAAAAAAAGCACCGTTCTCTACTATTTGAAGTTTCAATGTTTCAATTCTTTTACTCCATTCACTCTGATAAACAGGCGCTATAGCGTTCATACGCTTTACTTGAATTGTTTCGCTACTAGGGAAATAAAACCACTCAACATGTCGATGCTGTCGAATATCATCAGCAAATTTAGCCAGCCCATTTGCTAAAGTATCTCTTGTGCTTACATAATGTAAACTGTAAAGAGGGATTACTTTGATCGTCACTTTAACAAGCACACCAAGCATACCTAATGAAACATGTAAAGCTTCCGATAAATCATCCATTCCTCTCATATGCTCCCTATAAGTACCTGTACCATCTACAAACCCCCATTTTGTTACAGCTGAGGATAGCGACCCGAGTGTTACGCCCGTTCCATGGGTCCCTGTTGACACTGCTCCTGCAATCGTTTGCTCTTGAATGTCTCCCATATTTATTAGAGCAAAGCCATGCTTCGCAAGTAGTGGGCCTATTTCATATAAATACGTTCCGGCCCAAAGAGTCGCTTCTTGTTTCTCCTCATTCACCGCTATAAGCCCACGCATATTATGTAAAGACAATGCTATATGCTCAGGCATCGCAACAGCGCTAAAGGAGTGAGCTGCACCTGTGACACGAATCGTTTTTCCAAATTCACGTGCATGCCCCACGATATTTGTAACCTCTTCAATAGACCGAGGCAAGTACATCTCAGATGGATAAGAGATTACATTACCTGCCCAGTTTGTCCACTTCTCACCATTTTTCCATTTATCTATAGAAAACATTGTCCATCCCCCCTATAGGTTGTATAAACTCCCACATACTTGTCCCCTCTAACTCCATGTAGTTCTTGAAATCTTTCGCAAAGTTCTCCAGCCTTTGCATGTCGGAAATATAGCGTGTTCCCTACATGAACATTTTTATGTTTTACCTTAACCGGTGTCTGAACTTCTCCTGCGCCTTCTAGGTTAAGATATGAAAAAAAGGTTGGGTCATAGAATACCGGTAAGCGATCAGCACTAATTGCCCCTGACGCCGTATAGCCTCCGCCGTGACAAACAACAATATTTTTTTCTGGTTTTCTTGTGACACTTAAAGCAAATCCAGCTGCCTTTTCCAGCTGTAGATGCATAAATTGATCGAATAAAGCAGGTGCATAAAATGCAGAGCCAACCGTAATTTCTGTTACCTCTTTTTGTTGTGCTGTGTATGCCATACTTCCCGAGCCACCACCATTTACAAAGTGCAAACTTGGAAAATATGCTTTTATATGTGCAATGGCTAATCTACGAAACTGAGTAACTTGCTTTTTAGCTTGCAATTGCATAACTTCAATCAATTTTCCTTTCACAGCATTAGCTGGGCGATTACCAACTCCTGCAATTTGAGCCTCATAGCCCATCGCTCCAACTACCTCAATAAAAGCTTGATTTTTAATATATTCGAGGAATGGTGTTAGTAACTCAAGTGAATGGAGCGAAGAGCGTTTTGTACCAAAATAAAGCAGCTTAAAATCAGTGGATACATTAATATCAATACATACTCGCACACGAACGCCTAGCTCTCGCCCTAATTCCGCCAAAAATCGAACATGTTCTAACCTATCGACCATAAAAGTGACAGTCTTCTCTGCCTTTACGAAGTGTAATAACTGACGTACAGCAGCCTCTTCCAACACCGGATATCCTAGCAATACATCATCAAAATGCTGTTGAAGTAAAAATATTGTTTCTGCCGCAGTAAACGTCATAAATCCCTTCACATTGGGGAGATTATTTTGTATATAGCGTAATATCTCGACAGAACGAATCGATTTTGTAGCAATACGTATATTTTTCTGCCCACAGGAGTCATGTACAGTCGCAATATTGTGATCCAATGCATCAAAGTCCAGCCAAGCAAAAGGACGCTCTAGTTCATGGAACGCTCGATCAAATCTAGTGGTCATCTTACCCCTCCTTTGTTTGTATTTTGTCTTTGACATTTACCGTAGAAATTCCTTTTAATTCTATGCAAATTCTATGAGGACAAATAAAAAACAACCGTGGACATGTAATAAAATATGCCTTCACGGTTGTTTTAATAATGGACAAGCATTTAACTCACCTTTCTATTTTTTAAAAGATTACGAGGAGAATATAAAATCCGCTGCTAAATTTAATAACACTAGCAGATGCAAGCCTGCAATAAGAAATCCTTGGCGATTTAAACGTTTCATAGCTGTCATATTCATATAGACCACTCTCCTTTTTCACATTATACGCTCAGAAAAAATAATTTTCAAACTATTCATAATATTAAATTTGATTCATTTTTCTGACAAACAGGCCCAAATATGGCATGATAATAAGTGAAATTATACCTATAAGGAGTGTGAAAAGGTTGAAAAAAGCTTTATTAGTAATTGATTATACGTATGATTTTGTCGCTTCTGACGGAAAACTAACATGTGGGGAGCCCGGTCAAGCACTAGATCAAAAAATTTCTTCTTTAATTCAACAATTTATTGCTGAAAAAGAATTTGTTGTTTTTGCGAATGATTTACATGAGGAAGATGACCCATTCCACCCTGAGACCAAACTCTTTCCTCCTCATAATATTCGCGGCACTAAAGGACGCCATTTATACGGGCAAGTTGGTGAACTGTATAACCTTCACAAAGATAAAGTGATGTGGCTCGATAAAACGCGTTATAGCGCATTTGCCGGAACCAATTTATCGATTTTATTGAATGAGCGAGGGATTAAAGAAATTCATTTAGTTGGTGTTTGTACTGATATTTGTATTTTACACACTGCGGTTGATGCTTATAATTTGGGCATTTCAACGCTCATTTATGCAGATGGTGTTGCAAGTTTTGATGCTGCAGGTCATGAATGGGCATTGCGTCATTTTGAACATACATTAGGTGCAACTGTTATTAAGTAATCCATTTCGCGTTGAAGTAATGTAGTTTCTTCACTATAGAAAACACTTACAGATGTTTTTTTCACAAAAGTGAGGTATCAGCATAAGCTAAACATAGATAAAACCTTTTAGTGAATTTGTAATAATTACTAAAGAAGCGAGGAGCGTTTAATATACTCCATTCAGGGCATAACTAAGCAATCGCCATTATATCTTAGTTTAAGGAGATGAAAAAAATGATTAGCTTCATTTGGTATTTAATCATCGGCGGAGTATTAGGTTGGTTAGCTGGCGTAATTTTAGGTAAAGATGTACCTGGCGGCATTATTGGAAATATTGTTGCTGGGGTTGTCGGTTCGTGGATTGGTAGTATGGTTCTTGGCAACTGGGGTTGGCGAGTTAGTAATTTTTACGTATTCCCAGCATTAATTGGTGCTGTCGTGCTGATCTTCATCGTAAGCCTTATTTTAAAAGGTATGCGTAAAGCAACCTAAATATGTAATAAAGAGCCATCATTTTTGATGGCTCTTTATTTGTTGTAAAAAAACACTTCAAGAAAATGATGAGATCATTTGCTCTCGCTTGCTTATGGGAGTCGAGTCCTGAAATGTTGTGTTTGGATTCACTTTAATTAATGAGTTGCCCTGAGGAAAATGTAGTGGTTGATGGAGTGGAGACTGGGCGACTCCTTGGGGATTAGCAATCGAGGAACGAAGGCTAAAAGCATCACATCCTGTGATAACGACTTCGTGACCAACATCGTGTTGGCCCGAGTGTCCATGGAGCGAGCATCGCGAGTGAAGCGGCTCATCGGACGCACCCAGGAAGCTGTGCGAAAGCGAAGCGTCAGCAACAAAGCATCCAGTCGGAACGGAAATCAACCATTCATTTTACCGAAATAAAAACATGATTAATGAGCCATTTCTTTTACTTTTCCTTATATAGGATTACTTCCTTTAATTCATCGTGATAATCATTATACAAATTGAAATAATGTAACACCTTATTAACATATTCATCACTGTGGTTATATGTATAGACCGCCTCCTGAATATGACCATCTGCTGCACCATTTTTCGATAAATAATTCGCGGCACTAAATATAGCGTCTTCAATATCATAAGGATCTGCTACACCATCTCCATTTGCATCTACTCCATATCCACCATATTTTTGAATGATTTCTGGATTCATTAATTCAGTCTTCGATATATCCCCTTTTCCTAACCCAGAGCAAGATGAATGTTTCCATCCGACAAATGTACAAGGCATAAATTGTAAATGTCCTTCTGCCCCAGCTGGTGAAACGAGCGAACTCATTGAGGAAAATCGTGTTTCAACTCGATGATGGGCGGCAAGCAACGTCCAAGGTACACCGTATTTCTCTTCCGCTGCTACATAGATGGGAATATATTGTTCAGGGATGTTCATATCGAAATTTTGTTGAATTTCTTCGAGTTCTTTTTGCTTTGCTAATTTTTCAAATATAGTTAATGTTTGTAGCTCCTTCCATGCAAAAAAGGCGAAAACACAAACAGTTATCGCAATTGGTATTAGTAAAGCTATCATGCCTAATTGAACGGAAGGCGATAGCTTCGATTGTTCTTTCTTCTTTTTATTCTCCATATGTCACACCTAATCTCTCAAATACTATTTCTATTTTACCAAAATTACCGTTATTTGTAGTAGATTTTTCTGAATATAATTACCACTATTTTAGCAGTTGAAAAGATAGAGAAAAATATAGTAGAATATAGTTCGGTTAATTTATATGGATAATTATAGGGAGGAATTTGTTTTGTGGAAAGACTTTAAAGAGTTTGCTATGAAAGGCAATATTGTCGATCTAGCAGTGGCAGTAGTAATCGGTGGTGCTTTCGGTAAAATTGTTACCTCCTTAGTTGAAAATATCATTATGCCATTAGTCGGTGTCTTAACTGGTGGTATTGATTTAACAGAAAGCTTTAAGTATGGCTCAGGTGATGCTCAAGTAAAATTAGGCGTATTTTTACAGTCGATTCTTGACTTTTTAATAATAGCATTTGCAATTTTCATGGCATTACGAGTTATGACCAAACTATCTCGTAAAAAAGAAGAGGCTGTTGTGGAAGAACCAGCACCAGAATTGGATTCTAAAGAAGAGCTTCTAAAAGAAATTCGGGATTTACTAAAAAAAGAACAAGCTTAAACCATATTCAAAAAGAATCTGCCCATTGCAACGGATAAGCCGAAGTAATGGGCAGATTCTTTTTTATTGAAGAGATTTATTTATGGACGTAAATTCCATGGTTCAAATATGCCCACATGTTTTTCCGGTATTTCTTGTTTGATTGCATCAATAATTCCTTTTGCAATTTCACTATTTGTTAGCCATCTTGAAGAATTGTTCTTTTCTATGACAAATCCAAGTTTCACTTCTCGATGATACCGTCATTTTTTATGAAAGAGCTACTTCCTTTTATATGGTATAAAATCATATTGTTTGTAGTAGGAATTGCTTCTAAAAGTGACTCCCAAACTCTTTTATCAGAGCCATGAATCCAAGCAATAATACAATCAAATGTTCCATTATTTTGCTGAGACTCTGTTATTGCCAATTTAAAGTGATTGTAATTCGTATAATCAACTAATATAGGTGACAATTTCGATTCATTTTTAACTTCATCTATCAAATTTTGCATTTTCTTTTGTTGTCTACCGATAACGGTTACCTGATTAACTTGCTGTATAAGTCATAAAGAAACATCCTTTAGCATTCCTGTCCCACCTATCACTAACCAATTTTTCATTTTATTTTCCTCCCTCACTTATCTCCTACTATTCCTAGATGATTAAATTTAAATAATCTCTCTAATTTTCTGAAATTATCTTGTTCTTCTTTAGTATACATGTTAAATTGGTAACTATTATTGAGAATATTGGGACAAGAAGTTCTAATCTTTTAGATATTTTGACTCCCCATTATTATGATGAAGAAAAGAGTGACGACATGACAAACAGCAGAAGTATTGAAACAAAACTTGTACAACTTGGCAATTTAAGTGATCCGTTAACAGGTGCTGTTAACCCACCCATCCATTTATCGACAGCTTACAAACATACAGGTATCGGTGAATCCACTGGTTTTGATTACACACGAACAAAAAATCCAACTCGTGCACTATTAGAAGCCGGAATTGCGGACTTAGAGGGCGGAGATATGGGCTTTGCCTGTAGCTCTGGTATGGCGGCGATTCAATTAGTTTTATCATTGTTTAAGCCTGGTGATGAATTAGTGGTGCCTGATGATTTATATGGTGGTACATATCGACTTTTTAATTTCTTTGAAGAAACATATAATATTAAGCCTGTCTACTCAAAATTCGAATCGGTTGAGCAGGTAGAAGCATTAATCACCGACAATACACGTGCCCTATTCATTGAAACGCCGACAAATCCGCTTATGCAGGAATTTGATTTGCAATTATATGCGGAATTAGCTCACAAGCATGGGGCATGGTTAATTGTCGATAACACGTTCTATACACCTTATTTCCAACGTCCAATTGAATTAGGTGCAGACATTGTCATTCATTCAGCAACTAAATATATTGGTGGTCATAATGATGTGTTAGCTGGTTTAGTTGTCGCTAAGGGTGCTGAATTAGCAGAACGCATTGGCTTTATTCACAATGGTAGCGGTATGGTATTAGGTCCGATGGATTCCTGGTTACTTATTCGTGGATTAAAAACATTGCATCTTCGATTAAAGCAGCACGATGCAAATGCAAAAGCAATTGCTGCCTATTTAGAGGAAGAAGAGCTTGTAACAGACGTGCTCTACACAGGAAAAGGTGGTATGCTTTCATTCCGCTTGAAAAAAGCCGAGTGGATTGACCCATTCCTTCGAAACTTGAAGTTAATTACATTCGCTGAAAGTCTTGGTGGTGTTGAAAGCTTTATTACATATCCTGCTACTCAAACACATGCGGATATGCCATATGAAGAACGCATTGAACGTGGTGTTTGTGACCGATTACTCCGCTTCTCTATTGGCGTTGAAGAAGCTGACGATTTAATTGGGGATTTAAAACAAGTATTCGATATCCTTAGAAAAGAGGCTTAATGATGAAGCAGCATATTGAAACAAGTTTAATTCACGCTGGTGTTCGTGACGGCTATGAAAATAAAAAAGGTGCAGTCAATGTGCCTATGTATATATCATCTACTTTCCATCAGGAGCGTATCGATGAATTCGGCGAATATGATTATGCACGTTCTGGCAACCCTACGCGGGATGCACTAGAAAAAGCAGTAGCGGAGCTTGAAGGTGGGATCAGAGCCCATGCATACTCTTCTGGAATTGCGGCAGTATCTGCAGCATTAATGCTATTATCTCAGGGTGATCATATAGTCATTACAGAGGATGTTTATGGAGGAACATACCGCTTCGTCTCAAAAGTCTTACCACGCTTCGGTATTTCTCATACTTTCGTCGATTTCACAGATTTAGCTGCGGTAGAAGCTGCCATTACACCAGCTACAAAGCTACTCTATATGGAAACACCGTCGAATCCAACACTTGGCATCACAGATATCCGTGGAGTAGTAGCACTTGCCAAGCAGCATAATTGCTTAACGTTTTTAGATAATACTTTTATGACACCTTTACACCAACGTCCACTTGAGCTAGGTGTCGATGTTGTTATTCATAGTGCTACAAAGTTTTTATCTGGGCATTCCGATATTATTGCAGGATTAACAATCACTGCTGATGAAAAGATCGGTCAGGACCTTTACTTTATCCAAAATTCATTCGGCAATATATTAGGTGTACAGGACTGCTTTACTTTATTGCAAAACATGAAAACAACAGATGTGCGTTTTAGTCGATCTACTGAATCGGCACAAAAGATTGCAGAGTTTTTAGATACAAACGCTCTTGTCGAGCAAGTATATTACCCTGGGCTTGCATCACATCCTGGTTATGAGATTCATCAAAGTCAGTCAACTAGTACAGGTGCAGTATTATCCTTCCGCCTCCCTAGCTATGAAGCTGCAAAAGCACTTGTAGAAGCGATGAAAATTCCAGTGTTCGCTGTCTCTCTAGGTGGCGTAGAATCGATTTTATCCTACCCTGCTAAAATGAGTCATGCAGCAATGGAACCTGAGGAACGTGCAAAACGTGGTATTACTGATGGTTTATTACGTTTCTCAGTAGGGCTTGAGCATGTTGACGATCTGATTGCGGATTTCGCTCAAGCATTAGAGGTTGCCGCTAAGGCAATATAATAGGACAAACGCGTTTCCCAAATTTGGAAACGCGTTTTATTTATAACCTTCCAGATGATTTAATTGTTCACACGAGCTAGTACTCGATATAAATAATCTCCATGTCCCTTCGCTAGTGTTACTTCTTGTTCATCTGATATCCAGTAAAAAGAAAACTCTAAGTCTGACTCGTTTACACCTGTCGGACAATGCTTCCACGAATCTCGTTTTTCATTTGCCGTTAAATGATAAAAATAGCGCTTTTGTAATACTCCTGAATGATGATTAAAATAATCTTGGGCAATTAACCCCTTCACTACTAAATGGTCTAAACCCGTCTCCTCAAACATCTCCCGTGTTACAGCTTCTAGCGGTGTTTCCTCTTCTTCTACCGTGCCTTTCGGAATTTGAATCCCTGCTCCTTCTGTATTTTGCTCAAATACTAGCACTTGTAACTGACCCTCATGCTCTCTCGTAATATAGCCAAATGCTTTTTCAACAACTTGCATGAAGTCATCCCCCTTCTCGTGATTTATGTTACAGTAAATAGAAAAATTGGAATTGCGGGCGAAAAGTATTGAGTTCAATTATACGACATATGCAAAAGAATGACATCATTTCTGTGCAAGAAATTGCCAAAAAGAGTTGGCAACAAACATATGAAGGAATTATCCCCTATGAGATTCAAGATCGTTTTTTACAAGCCGCTTATAGTAGAGACCGATTGCAAGGTCGTTTAGAAAAAAGTTTATTTTTAGTTGCTATAATTGGAGAATCGATTGTAGGCTTTGCCAATTTTTCAAATGTTGTAAATGGAGAGGCAGAGCTTTTCTCGATATATTTACTTCCTGAAACTCAGGGTAAAGGAATTGGTACAACCTTATTACAGGAAGGGATCAAAATGCTTCCAGATTTAACGTCACTTTTAGTATGTGTAGAAAAGGAAAATACGATTGGTATGAACTTTTACGAGGCAAAGGACTTTAAAAAAACAGAGGATTTTGACGAGTTATTTGATGGCCACTTATTGAAAACAGTTAAATTAAGCTTAACACGAACTGCTTAGTGCAACGGAGTTAAAACTTACTCCGTTACACATTTTATATGTAATCTAGGCAATATGGATTTGCTCGAATTGGATGACAAGTGCTGTTAAGCCTGAATGACTCCCAGATTCATGAGCCTCTCCTGTTTGCCAAAGAACACCTTCCCCAGTCTTTAAAATTATTTTCTCATGATCCTCACCACAAGCCCATCCTTCTCCTTGGATTACAATAAACAACTGTGGTACAGGTGCCTCATGCATCCCAACAACACCACCAGGTTCTATATAAATGAAGCCAATATTAGCAGGCTCCGCAGTTTTCATGATTTTCGTATAAAAAGCATCTATTGATAGATAATTATTGATTTGATTGGACAATTCTTGTGAGAAATTATATTTTTTATGTAATTTACATGCTCCTTTTTCTTATTGATAGCCAAAATTATTATTTGCGAACCATTTTATACATTAAATCATCGTATATATATTCATTGTCATGTAGTTTATTTTTCAAAGCTTTCTTTCCAATTTATTTTTTACGATTCTACAATAGCTGCTCGACATCATCATAGGTAAGTCGGAATATTTTTGTGTCAGGCGTAATACTCATAAAATACACTTTTACGTTTTCTAATCCGAATTGCTGTTCAAGGGCTGACCATTCATCAGGCGTTAAGAAAACAAAGCCTAGTGTATCTGAACCTATTGATTCCATCCACATACGTATTTCATAATCAGGCTGTAAAATCTCGTTTAATGCAATGATAGTTGGATCACAGCTATCATCCGACTCCATCACCACAAGGGATTTTTTATCACCATAGATAATATATAAATCAACACCTCTCTCATTGTTTACAACATGCTCATACGTTAGCTTCCCTGTGTTTAATAGTTTCTCGCTATAATGAACAATATCAGCATTGTCTTCACACCAGTCAATCCAAAAAACGTGTTCCGCTAATTTTTCATCATCAAGATTTGATAAATAGTTTTGAATAAATGTAATATCTCGCATTCCATCACTCTCCTTTAAAAGCACTGTAAAACTACCCATGCTTTATCGAATTGTTTATTTTTACAATCTTCCTCACGTATCCAGAAGTACAATCTGCCACTATCGCCCCACATAAGCCCTAGATCATCCTCCGTATCAAATTGGAGTAATAATCGCCAATCAATTGCGCCTGCCTCTAACTCTTTTCGTAAAGGATCGCTATATCCTGTTGAGTCTCCACAATAGCATTTGTCACCATTTGACATTCTAAATACATATCACCTTGAATCGCATCTGGATATCCGTCTATGCGATGAGTAGCCATAGACAAATCATCTTCCTCCATCCACTCGTATTCAAAATCTCTGTATCTATCAGCTTCTTCTTCACTTAATATCTCTTCTAAATACATCGAGTATGGCGAATCCCATGATGGAGGTGTCAATTCATTCTTAAATTGTAGCGTCGCGCTGTCGATGTTACCATGCTCAAGTAATAATACAGGAATTTCCATTCTACTCAGGCTACTAGTCTCTTGAGAGAAATAGAAAACTTTAAATCCATCATGATCTTCTGGGTCGTATCCCCAAGGTTGCTCGACAGCATCATAGAAAAAAGAAAGCACACCATCCGCTGGTAATAAACTGTTTGTATCATAAGCCTTGATTTCTATTAGATTTAGTTGGCAAAGAAAATACAACGGTCTATTGTCTTTTGTATGTGGCCATGAGAAATCAGATGGTAGATCCGGACAGCCACCAACTTTTGAGCCGCCAATCTGTATTTTTTCTTCAGGTATTTGATTTGCCATCATTCGAATAGATTCCTTTGCGAGAGGTAATAATTCCTCCGCTTTTTGCTCTAAGCCAAATTCCTTTAATCTCTTCTTTATTTTTTCTACGCTGCTCATTTACTTTCGCCTCCTAAAATTGTATTTATTTTTTCATATATTCATTTTATCAGAACAAGCATGAAAAACCCTATAAATTAACAGCAAATAAAAAAACCCAGAATATGTTCTGGGCTTGATGACACTTACTTTTCTAGCATGATTAAAACTGTCGGGCTTTTGCTTCACTTCTCAAGATACGGTTATGGAGAGTAATCTCCGTTTCACCATTAACTTGCGATTTTGAATGCTTAATCCTTGACCAGTTGCGGTGGATTTTTTGAGATTTTGGGTCTAAATGTTCGAACCTACTCATTCGTGCCATCCTCCTCATCAATATAGATTTCATAAGTGAAACCTTTTTTAGTATGACCTTGCGATTTAAAATTATTCAGTTTTCTATCCCCATACTTCTTGCAATGTACTTCTAAATAACGCATCTAATTTTTGTGTAGGATCATCGACTTTAACGTGGAGATTTTTACAGTATGACTCAATATGCTCTATTTCTTTATCTAAATACTCATTAATACTATTAATACGTGGCTCCATATTTAGTTCGTCACCAGCCATTTTCCTCTGCAAAAGTTGCTCAATTTCGGTTTTTAAAGGACCTTCAGAAATAATTGCATTTAACAATTCCTGAAAATCAATTGGTGGAACCGTATTGTTTTTCTCTATCCATTTACATGCTAAAACTGGTCTAAGGACATAGAAATATTTTTTTATTTTCACTTCTGATCCTTGTAAATACTCTCGATAATTGTTTTTAGCCATGTTTAAATAGTGATATAAACTTGCATTTGGATAAAATACTTCACTTTCCAGTAATAGTACATTGTCAATAAACGAATATTGCTGGTCATACACAATATTGCTTCGTAACCACTCTAATAGCGGTGGATTACTTTTGCGAAATAACCTTAATGCCTTTGTTATTTCCCAACCACTAATATCCAATAAATCATTAATAGGTACTTCTATCACATCCCTCTTAGCACCAATTCCTTGAGGGTCAATTGAAAGATACCACTGAGGTTGATGAATATATATGAAACGAACATCATAATCGCTATCCTTGGAAGGAAATCCCCAAGCACGACTACCTGATTCTACAGCATATAAAATTTTCACTTGATACTCTTTTTCAATTTCTTTTAATTTACTTAGTATAATTTCCTTCATATAAATACCACTTTCCAAATTTAGTCTTTTAAAGCATCTGGTTTGTATCAACTTTACCTGTATGATCACATACTCTCAGTTGGTTTCGACCGCTCTCCTTTGCAATATAAAGTGCTTGATCCGCCTTGTCAAGTAACTCATAAAATGTTGAATGACCATACCCTGCGATGCCAATACTCACTGTCACATTGATCTGAACATCATCCGTATAATAAGGATGATGTTCAACATGCTTTCGAACTCTTTCCGCTATCTTTACTGCGCTCTCTAACGTAGTATTTGGAGATAAAATGACAAACTCCTCTCCCCCATATCTTGTAATAATGTCGATTCTTCGCACAGCATTTGTAATGATATTTGCGACGTGTTTTAGAACTTCATCACCGATTAAATGCCCATATGTATCATTGACCTTTTTGAAAAAATCAATATCAATCGCTATACATGAACAATGATTTTGTTCCTCTAAACATTTCTGAAAAACAAGCTCCCCATGTTCAATCAAATAACGGCGATTATACAGCTTCGTCAACTGACAAGTAACAGATAATTCTTTCAGTAAGATTGTATCCGTTTTCACCTTAGCACTCATTTCGTTGAAGGACGAACAGAGCACCTGAAATTCATGTGCATAAGGTGCCAGCAGTTGTTCATCTATTTGATAATCATAAAATCCTTGTTCTACTTTTCTAACGCCTGTAAGAAGCTGTTGGATTGGTTCTTCAATTCTTTTAGAAAGATGTAACATCATTTTAATCGTAAAAAACGAACCTACGACTAAACAAAAGGTTATCAATAAAATTCTAATGATTAATGGTTGATACGCCTCAAACAGACCTATTTCTGAGATGATATACCACTTTCCTTCATTTATAGGCTTACTTTTTGCAAGAACTCGCTTATTATTCGCATCTTTATAAAGCTCTAGGTCACTTATTGTATTTTTTTTAGCTGCGTTAAGGATATGCTCATCCACTAAATAATTGCTAGAAGTCCGTTGCTGTTTATTATTAAATTCTGTGAGCATAGTACCTTTCTGATCTATAATATAAGCTTTTCCTAAAAAGCCAACTCTTGATCCATGTAGCAGTTGATCGATGGTGTCTAAATTTACTGCACCAAAAACTACACCATTGAATTGTTGTTGTGCATTTAAAATCGGTGAAGCAAATGCAAGAATAGGCTTATTCGTAACTTTACTAATTAAAATATCTGTTATATATGGTTGTTTTGTTTTTTTAGCAGCCTGAAAATACTTACGATTCTTTACGTCCATTCCAACACCAACACCAGTTGTACTATATTCAGTAACTGTATCAAATTGTACGATGCCTTCTTTATTAACGAATATTAAGTCTGTAAAGTCTGTCTTTTCTTTAAAATCTAGAAAAAAAGCTTGCGATTTTTCATAATTATAATTCTTTACAAAATCTAAATTAGCTATTGTATGTATATCACTGGATCTTTCTAATAACCAGCTTTCAAAAAAATATGTTTGAGCATCCAAATAATGCGTCATCTCTTCATTCTGATGCTGAATAGTTTGCCGATATTCAATGTAAAGCGTTGGAATAAAAATACATAGACCAATAATAAAAGTAATCCATAAAAGCGCTCGATGAAGCTGACCTTTTATCGTGTTTGGTCGTGGAAATTTTTTCAAAACCCTCAAAGCACTAACCCCCAAATTAATCTAAATATTTCCTAAAAATGGGCAATAAATAGTATTTTACTCATTAAAAATACCACAACCGAATGATTGTGGCAGTGAGAAATTTAATAGTTGATAAAAATTATTGCAATAAAATTTGGAGAATTGTTATAAATACAGCCGCAACAATGGGCACTATTTTTAAAGAGGTATAGCCGACTGAAGATGTACATATTGGCTCTAACGGATCCTTCGTTGGTGAAGCTAAATATTGAAGAAAACGTTGCCAGCGACTTTTCTTGTATGTCATTAGCTGCTTTGGAATCTCCACTTTATCTTGATCTAAGCTGTCTTTTAACCATTGTTCCTTTTGAAATTCATCCTTAAGCATCGAAATCCTCCTTTAGCTTTTCCTTTAAGGTCCTTATCGCATTATGTAGCCTTGATTTGACTGTGCCAAGTGGAATGGACAAAATTTGTGCAATTTCCTCCTGTGGCAAATCATGATAGTAAACGAGCAAAATAACCGCTCGTTGTTTTTCCGGTAATTGAAGTATCGCCTCTTGTATCGTTAATTTCTCATCAGCAGACATTCGATGACTGGGCGTCGGTACTAAAAACGGGAATAGCGTGCGCCATTTTTTGCGCCGATTCAATTTATTAATCATTAAGCGATAAGCGATTTGAAATAAAAAAGCTTTTACCGTTCCCTTTTGCTCATCAAAATCTTCTTTTATATATTGTAAACGCTCAAAGGTATCTTGCACAATATCAATGCTTAGCTGATCTTCCCGAGTATAGCGAAATAAAAAGCAGTATAATGGCTCATACAAACGACTATAGAGCTGTTCAAAACCCTCGACTTCGCCGTTTTTATAGGCCTCCATCCACTCTTCATTACTCATCATCTAGCTCATCCCCCCAATGAGCCTTAATGGACTTTAATGTCATGGATACACGTGTAACTAAGTATAAGACTATTACAATGACCCATGCTTGCGATTGATTTGTAAAAAACTGTACATAAGGATTCTCTATTGTTTGACGAAAAGACAAGAGAATATTTAATGCCTGCACACAAAATATTGTATATATGGCCAATACGAGCGTTAAAGTATCAAATACATTCCATCGTAAATAAATGGTTGTTTTTTTATAATTAATTTTTCCATTTTCACGAACAACATATTTTTTATTCATCGGGATTGTAATTCCCAAAATAATAATAGTCCAAACGCCAACGGCAATTAAAGATACAATAAATCCAATTCCCATAAAATCACCTACTTACTTATATATACTTTTTTAGCGATGGCTGCTAGCACCAAGCTAAGAACTGTTAAAATTATAAAATACTGATATTGTGGGAGCCAAGTTTCGTCCAATACATTTAAAGACACTTGCAAGCTATCAAATAAATATAACATCGGATTCCAGATTATGAAAATAAAATAATCCTGCGGGTTTTTCTCTGCAAGCGTTAAAAACATCGTTGTCATCGTTACTGAAAACATGAATAAAATCATAATTGGCGTTAACATGCTTTGAGCTACTTTCTCGTTTTTAAATAGACCTGCTAATATAAAACTCAATGGATATAATGCCAGTAAAACAAAATTACTAATTAAAACAATCATACTATATGATGAAAGTGAAATGTCAATGATGAAGGAATAGCCAATGAGTAGTAACACTAAAAATACATTTAATAATGTAAAGACACCCATTCCCATACCAATATAGTAAGTGTGTGGCTTAACGCCTGTTCGCTGTATCCATTGGAACGTTTTATTAGCCTTCAAATCTGCCAAATATATAGTAGCGCTAGAAAATGCAAATGAGAAAATTACCATTAAAATCGAAATTGGTAAAAACTGACCTATAATCACAAAATCTATCCCATCTCCGGTCACTATATTTTTACAAATCACTGAAGTAATCATAAATATAAATGCTGGCAACAAATTTCCAATAGCCATTCCTGGATTACGGATACTTTCTAACATATACATATGTGCAACTTGTTTCATCATCCTGCTTTCCCTCCTAAAATTTGGCCTGTCGCTTCATAGTAGAGACCTTCGATTCCCGGCAATTTCGCCTCTGTGTATTTTTGATATAGCTCATCCTGTGTGCTATTTTCAATGAGTTTTCCGTCTTTTAAAATCACTACATAATCAAATAACGGTTCTAATCCTGCTACCTCATGACTAATAATAATAATCATTTTGTTACGTTGACGAATTTCATGCTGTAAGTAAAACATCAGTTGCTTTTTCTTCGTTAAATCTAAATCAGCAAATGGCTCATCTAATATGATGATCGGTTTATTTAATAAAAAAGAAAGGCAGATCGATACTGCTTTTCGCTGACCGCCTGACGCATTTTTCAATAATATGTAGTCATAAGTCGGTAATCCTAATATTTCATAAAGTTCTCCCAAATCAGCTTTATTGTTCGTCAAAGTAGTAAAAAGAGCAATCACTTCACGAATTTTAAGATGCTGATAACTTGAAAAAAATTGGTATTGCAGCGCAACTTGTTCTTGTACATGTTGAGACGCTTCATTGAATACAATAGTACCTGCATCAGGTTTTACATCTCCTGCTATACATTTTGATAATGTAGATTTACCCGCTCCATTTTGACCTAATAATAAATAACAATACCCCATTTTAAATGTAGTCGACACACCATCCAAAACGTTCACACCATTATATTTTTTCACAATATCCTTCACAATAAGCTCCAAAATAAATCCCTCCTTATTTCTATGTTCACTGACTATACAAACGACAAATGGAAAAGGTTCATTTTATTTTTAAAAAAATGAAATAAAATTATATATTTCTATAAAATTATTTTTTATGTAAAATACAAAATTATTGGGAATTAAGTAAATAAAGAGGAATATCATCTTATTATGGCTCTGACGAAAGATGTTTGATGTGAGCGATTAGGCAAGAAATTTTTATCTTATTTTTCCTACAAGATTAATAATACTAACTTAAAAGGAGTTACCTAAGTGCGCGATTTTGAAGAACTTAAGTATTTTTTAGAACCTCATTTTGGTTTGAAAATAGGATGGGAGCTAATCGAATACGCTGTTATTGAACATCGACAATTAAGTAAAAAAGAACGATCCAACTTCAAAAAAGAACTTTTATATATGAAAGAACTGTTAGAACAAAAGCAATATGAAAAAATACAACAAATTATTAAGAAAAATAATTTAGAAGATACAAAGCTTTACAATATTGATAAAATACAAAAATTTATTGATAAGGTTTTACCTATTATAGAGAAATATGAATATAAAAAAGGTATCCCTTATGTCCCCTTTAAAGCTTTAAACTATTTATTTGATACAATTATTACTCCACCTATAACAAAATTATCTTTCGACTTTATTGCTATAGATATAAAAAGAGAAGGAGATACATTTATTCATCATATCTTGCAAGATTTAAAATATGTAGAAAAAGCCTTTATGGAGAAAGATGAAGCTAATATTCAAAAGTTACTACAACTCACTAGAGATAAAGGGGTTACTATTTTTGAATCACAAGATCGTGATAAATTTATCGAAGTAGTAACGAACGAATTAAGTTATTAAATAAGTGTGTAATTGGCGAGTGATATTTCAGTTAAACACAATATGCCTTACCTTTCGGGTATACGCAAAAAGACCTCTCACCGTGGGAGGCCTTTTTGATATTTAGGATTTATAATTTTCCAAAATTCCGTTCCATAGCTTATATTAGTAAATCCAACAGGTATTTGTGTTTTTGCAAAGTTTTCGCCGACCTCTATCTTGTTTACCTGATTTTGTAATGGTGAGCCAAATGAAAATTCCAGTTTTAAGTCAGTAAGGTTAAACAAAATTGAATGGACGGTTCCAAAGCTTTCGTTGTAGTTATGAACAGATAGTCCTTTAGGAAACTCCGTTAATAGAAGTTCTTTGATTTCTTCAATAGATCTTTTACCACTTTCCGTAAATCTTCCCTCTAAAATATCATATCTTAATTGAGAATGCTCAAGTTTGCCCGGCTCCATTTTTTGTATTGAAGAAAATAGACCATGGTTAGTGGCAATAAGATAATCTAGTTCTGCACGTTTCACTTCTTTTATCCCGTCATATGTTCCAATCAAGGCTGCGGCGCCATTTGCATCAGCTATCAGTAAATTCATATTCGTTCCTACTGGCATATTATTTACCATATAAATAGCTTCTTCTACATTTTTACAATTTTCTAATAGAGCTCTGACAATAACCATAAACTGTAACCCAGGTACTACTGGTGGTCTCATACCAGGATATTTGCCAATGGGCATGCCACACGATGCATACGCAACACATAGCCCCTTCTCATTTAAGCCTTCGCTCCGGCCGAATGTAGAAACAGAAAATCCTGTATGAGTATATTTCCCTTCGACGACCGTTGTACATAAACGCATATCTGAAATAGCGGGCGATAAATCATAATTTCTTATGACATATGTTTTACCATCCACCATTTTTCCAGGCAAAACAGCTCCCAAACTACATCCTCCAGGAATTAACCACGCATTTTGATAGAAATGTAGTTGCTCGGGCTTATAGCCAAAGCATTCCGCAAAGCCTTCTAATTCTTTATTTAAACTTGGGCAATACTGCTCTATTTGTGCTTTCATTTGAAAATAAGCTTTGTCCGAAGTTAATTTTTCCGTAAAGAATAGCGATTTCACAAAAGGGTTTTTTTGAAATTCTCGCGCTTGATGTTTTCCAATCTCATACGAACTACCTTTAAGAAATGCAAACTGTCCTGTATTTGTTGTCATTGATGTACTCCATTCTGTATGTTACTAGAAAGACGTTGTTACCTTGCTAATTACAGAATAAAGTCTCCATTTACTGGAGAGTTTAGCTAGTTTCTTAGTTTCACAAACACTGTTGTCAAAAAATCGTTTGGATGGATCTCAATATTTGGTTTGATATTAATTGGGTTAACTACTTCTGATGGGATTAGCCCCTTTATGTATTGCTCCATAAATAGTCCTTCTACATGAAGGGATTGCTCTGTAAGCCATTCCTGCAAGCGACTATAACCAAAATTCAACTCTGGATATGGTCCTTTTACATTTATACAAGCATATCTGCCTTCTGGTATTAGTTTAATAGTATTTGCTGATTGAGTTGCTTTTACTGGCAACAGTAGTTCAACATCTGCTATATTTTGCTTCCTATCGTGTTGATGAAAAATTGCAGTAAGGTCCCCATCTACCTCTAAATGATAAGCATAAATTCGTTCAAATAATTTTTGTACTAGCCTATCTATTTCAATAATATTGATTTTTTTCCGAATGAAAAGCACCTGTATTTCTGGTCGTTCTTCTATGTAACAACTTGATAATGTTGGCTTTGGATTAAATGTCTCAGCATTCTTAATAGAATTTTTCACTTGGACAATATTTTGAATTTGTTCAGCAATTATTTCTTGTTGGTGCTCTAATTCCTGAACTTTTTTATGTAAGCTTAGCTCTAAATCTTGCTTATCATTTCCCCCTTTTATAACCTGTTCAATTTCTTTTAATGAAAAATGACAATCTTTTAGAACTTGAATAGTATTCAACTCTTTCATTTTTTCGTAATCATAATAACGATAGCCGGTCACTTCATCTATAAAAGATGGCTCGAGTAACCCAATATCGCTATAGTAACGAATGGTTTTTACAGGAACATTGCATAGATTTGAAAATTTCCCAATGCTATACATAAAAGCACCTTCTTTTCAATTTAGTTTCGATTCATCGTGCTATTTCATTCACCTTGAATGAATGGAAATAAACCTCTCCTTGCATAGTTATTGTACGATATAATTGTAGTAATTGTTTCAATTTTAATGTAAGTGAGGTGATGAACGCCCTGCTTTAAGTCTCATCAATCAGCTTTCACTCAAATAATGTATAATCACCGTATACGTTTTAATAACTATCAACGATAACTTGGACAAATACAAAAGGTGAAAGGATGCCTACAAACGAAAAGAAGTGTGCTCATGATTTGAACATACTTCTTTTCGTCTTATACTAACTTGCTTCATATGAGTTTTACATTGTTTCCGCGGGTATTTACCTTGCCTCGGCGGATATCTACCTGCCCATAAATATAGCTCTACTTTTCATTTAGAATAAATTGCTGGATGGCTGGTAACAATTCTTTATGAAGTGGTAATGTTGGGTCTGAATACGTCGCAAAATTTTTCGCGCGGTCTGCTGGAGCATTTTTTAACACATGATTCATTCCGTCCATATATACAAGCTCAGCATCTGGTTTTGATTTCTTTAACGCTTCCGCATCAGTTGCAACTACTTGTAAGTCAGTTGTACCTTGAAGAATTAAAACTCGGCTATTCACTTTTACTAACTCACTTGCAGGGTTATATTTTAACCATGAAATCATATATGGTTGAGTCGAAGAACGGAAGAAAGATTGTAACTCTGGCGAAACGTTCTTCACTAGCTCACCTTTTTTCAAAGATGTAAGAGCATCTGTTGATTCTTTTAGAAGGGCTGGTGTTAACTGACCTTTTAATTGCTCTAACAGAACTTCATCTATTGGTCTTCCAGTGCCTGCTATGGAAACAAAGGACTCTACATGTGCTTTTTGTGCTGCCAGCAAACCGATCAGTGAGCCTTCGCTATGGCCAATAATATGAACACTTGAAAATGCTTTATCGGCTAAAAGGGTATTAACTACTTGAACTGCATCATCTACGTATTGGTCAAAAGTGATATCCTCTTCCTTTGTTAAAAGGGATTGATTATCGCCAATTCCACGTTTATCATAGCGGACAGTTGCAATACCATCTTTCGCTAACCCCTCTGCTATCATTTTTAAGCTATTATTTTTGCCAGCTAAGGCTGAATTTCCATCCTTATCAGTTGGGCCAGAGCCTGCTATAATAAGCGCAACTGGAGATGGTTCGTTGCTAGCCTTTTGAAGAGCCGCTGTTAACTCACCATTTTGAACGGGAATCTTCAACGTTTCATACGTTACTGGTTGTTCTGACTGTTCTTTGAATGGCTTTAAGACAAGTGGGAATTTGCCACCATTTTGTTGGAATGTTGCTTCAATTTGCCCATCTTTTAATGTGCCATTAATTTCAATGGCAGAGCCATTTAAGTTGATGGAAACATTCACTTGATTACCATTATAAGTAATGCTATTAAATGGATAATTCCCTTGAGCAGGTATTGACAATTTCCCGTTATCTTTATGCAAATCAACGATAATCGGAAATGCTCCATTTGGTGTTTCAATATTCCCTTCCCATTTTCCGATTAATTGTTCATTCATTTTATTATCCCCTTTCGTCTCTCTCCCTTTTGTATTGTCTTCCTTCTGTGCGCATGCTACTAATAATAAAAGTGCACAACATAAAAATAATAGTTTTTTCATATTATCTCTCCCTTTATAAGGAAATGAACAACAAGATTGGTAATAACATGACAAGTAAAATGATATAGCTCCATTTATTCGCCATATTCACAGTCCAACCAACACCGTATTTCTTTTGCACTAATAGTGATGGATCATTTTTATTGATGTAAACAATACCCCATTTCCAGTAGCGATCATCGGCTGCAGCTGTTTCTTTTGTATGTAAATCATCAAAGCGCTCATTACTTTTACTTAATTTCCAAATGTAGAGGATAAGTCCCCCTAAAGAGACGATCATATAAACAATAAAAAGAGGGAAGAAGTAAGGAACTGTTTGATTTTTTAATATCATTGTCGTGTAATGTAAAACAACAAGAAGAATGGTCATATTATAATTCATCACCGCTAAGTACCAGCTACCACATTTACGCTGTGCAAGCTCTCTATTGGCAGAAGCTTCTTTCGCCTGTGCGCTCAATTGTATTTTGGCACTTTTCATTCCAAAACTCATGATGAAAACGCTAATTTGTATTCCTAGTAAAATAAGTGGGATTATTATTACTGAAATCCATGTTTTTTCAGTCCAACCGTCTACCTCACCTGCTGCATTCCAATGGGTAGCAAATACATTTGGGATGGAATTGTAATTCATATAGGTAAAGGTGATCAATGCTAAAGTAATAATAATTGGTAATGTGAAAAATTTAGGTGAGAGTACTTCATCTCGATCACGTATAGATAGATCTGTCACATAAACAGTTTTGACATGTGCTTCCCAATTTTCATGTTTTTTTAGTTTTATTATTTTTATATGATATAACATATAAAGAGCTGCTGATATGAGTAGGGTAACAAATAACAATATAAAGGATAGTAAAACAAATTTTTCTTCCTGAATGGACGTAAATAGTAGTGAAATTTGGCCTAAAAGAAATGCAGCTGCTATGCTCCCTACCAGCATGCAATAATGCTTTTTAAATAATTGTAATTGCTGATGTTGCACATAGGGCTCAGGAATCGAAACACCAAACACTGTTGTTTTTCTAGACAAAAATGGTGTTAATGTTTCCAGTACGCCTACAAAGATGAAGATGCTTATTATAAAAAGCATATTTCCCCTACTTCCATTGTTTTAGAATCCGATGAAACAAATTTGTCATCTGATCTTTTTCGAGGCCACGTGCAAAGGCCTCTGCCATAATTGGTTTTAATGCATTTTCTACTTTTTCAACTTCCGTCTCTTTTAATTCTTTTTTTTGACCACCGATAATGAGAGCCTTTGCTTTCGGCTTTAATTCAATTAAACCTTTTTCTTCGAGTTCGTGATAACTCTTACTTACCGTACTGACATTAATCCCTAAATCTGCAGCCATTGAACGAACTGAAGGTAATGTTTCACCATTTTTTAGCTCTCCCTTAGCAATTAACTCAATTAACTGATTTGCTAACTGTTTATAGAGCTGTAATTCACTGCTTGGATCTAAATGAATATTCATCTTATTCCTCCAATCTGTATCGTTTATCACCAAACAGAAATCTGTCATACTTAGAGTAATACAGTTTTTTAAAAAAGTCAATTTTTTCTATAAAATGAAAATTAATCTGAGTTTCTACTTCATTACTCTGGCTTTATGATAATAATGCGAGATAAAAAAAAGGACCCAGAAAAATTCTGGATCCAAGAACACTTATTTCTATTTGATTTGATCTGTATCGGTTCTTGCTTCTTCTTAAGATACAGCAAAACAGAATATCCTCTGCCTCACCGATTCATTAAGATTTTAGAAGCTCACCCTATACAGTTGTGGCGGACTTTCCTGAGATTCCTGGTCTTTGGGTGTTTGACTACTCATTCTACATCCTCCTCATCATATTAGATTAATAAGTGATCCTCACTTAATATGAACCGCTTCGCAAGTGTTTATTCATGTGAAAAGCATTTTTATCAAAAGTGGATTGTTCAAGAATAAATCCCCACGAAAATGCAGAGTTTTTATTTTAGGTGTCTTCTTTAAAGACTTGTTGCGCAATCGTTAAAGCATTTTGCACACGGGGAAAACCTATATATGGCACTAATTGTAATAATGCTTCTACAATTTCTGTTTGTGTCAAACCTGCATGTAAACCACGCTTAATATGTGTTTTTGTTTGTGGGGCAGCACCTTGAGTTACTACTGCTGTGATGACAACCAGTGCACGTTTTTTTGCATCTAGCCCTGGTCGAGAATACACTTCACCATAGGCAAATTCAATAATCATTTTGCGTAAATCTGGTGCGATGTCAGCTAGTGCATCCGCCTCAATCATTCTTGCCGCTTCTTCCGTAGTCACATACTGTTTAATTGTTTCGTATCCCTTTGAAAAACGCTCATTCATTGAAAATACCTCCCATTATCATTTAATTACACAAAAACCCCAATTCCGCGTCTCCAGAATTGGGGATTGTCCTTCACCTATGTAAGGGGCTCTTTTGCGTTTCACCCTCTGGCTCTAACGAAAAAGGAAAATGGTTTATCATAGTGCCTCGCTGGACAGCTTTAATGAATATCTATGCAAAAGTCACAAGGACATGCACGCTAAAATAATTGTTAAATTAGACAAGCTTTTGCCTTTTCGATTTGGATGATTACTTGATCAAATCCTGTACCACCTAATGAATGACGACGACGAACGGCAGCTTCAGGTGCTAATACATCGTAAATATCCGCTTCGATAAGTTCACTTTCTTTTTTCATGTCTTCAAGCGGTAAATCTAATAAGTAGATGCCCTTTTGAATACATGTGAATACAAGCTTTCCTGTCACTTCATGTGCTTCACGGAAAGGCATACCTTTTGTTGCTAAATAATCTGCAAGCTCCGTAGCATTAGAGAAGTCAGAGTGTACTGCCTGGTGCAAACGCTCTGTATTGACAGTCATCGTGCGAATCATACCTTCAAAAATTTTTAATGAACCAAGAATTGTATGGACTGTATCGAACATACCTTCTTTATCTTCCTGCATATCTTTGTTGTATGTTAACGGTGTTCCTTTAAGAACTGTTAATAAGCCCATTAAGTTCCCGTAAACACGCCCTGTTTTCCCACGAATTAACTCCGCCATATCAGGATTTTTCTTTTGTGGCATAATAGAAGATCCTGTTGAGAAGGCATCATCTAATTCAATAAATTTGAATTCATCTGTCGACCACAAAATAATTTCCTCTGCAAAACGAGATAAATGCGCCATTAATAAAGATGAATTGCTTAAAAACTCAACGATAAAATCACGATCACTCACTGCATCCATAGAATTCGCATATACCTCGCTAAAGCCTAAAAGCTCAGCGGATTTTAAGCGGTCGATTGGGAAAGTTGTCCCCGCCATGGCACCTGCACCTAAAGGCAGAATATCGATACGTTTAAGTGACTCCATAAAACGTTGTTTATCACGCTCTAACATCCAGAAATAGGCCATTAAGTGATGCGCAAATGAGATTGGTTGTGCACGTTGTAAATGTGTATAGCCTGGAGCAATTGTTTCCACATGCTCCTCAGCCTTTTCTAGCAATGTCTTTTGGAATGTCTCTATTAAACCGATTGCTTCCTTCACACGTTTTTTCAAGAAAATATGCATATCTGTTGCTACTTGGTCATTACGGCTACGACCAGTGTGAAGTTTACCGCCGACAGGACCAATTAAATCAATGAGCATTTTTTCGAGGTTTAAGTGAATATCCTCATTAGCAACAGTAAATTCAAGCTCCCCTGCGATAGCTTTCTCTTGTAATTGTGCAAGTCCGCCGAGAATTGTCTCTACGTCAGCTGCTGATAAAATTCCTGTTGCACCAAGCATCGTAACATGCGCAACGCTACCTTCAAGGTCTTCTAGAACAAGCTGTTGGTCAAAGCCAATCGATGCGCCGAACTCGTCCACCCATGCTTCTGCTGATTTTTGGAAACGTCCACCCCAAAGTTTTGTCATAACAGCTCACCTTTTCCTTCATTTCTTTTTGAAAAGGTGCAGCACAGCACAAGTCTATACTACACCTTGCTTGTCAAAATTAATTATTATTTATTTACAGAAGAGTTAACCACTGTTGGCAGACCCCATAGTTCGATGAAGCCTACTGCTGAAGCATGGTTGAATTGGTCTTCTTTAGAGTATGTTGCAAGTTTTTCACTATAAAGTGAATTTGGGGATTTACGTCCTTCCACGATCGCATGACCTTTATAAAGCTTCACGCGCACAGTTCCGTTCACAAATTTTTGTGATTCAGCTAGGAATGATTCCAGTGCTACACGTAACGGAGAGAACCATAAACCATCATAAATTAATTCCGATAATTTTTTCTCAATGACTGGCTTAAAGTGCGCTAACTCTTTTACAAGTGTTAAGTCTTCAAGCTCTTTATGAGCTGTTAATAGCACTTTTGCTCCTGGAATTTCATATACTTCACGAGATTTAATACCAACTAATCGGTTTTCTACATGATCGATACGACCAACACCGTGTGCACCAGCTACTGCATTTAGCTCTTGAATTAAATCAGCTAGCTTCATTTCCTTACCGTTTAAAGCTACTGGCTTACCAGCTACGAATTCAAGTTCTACGTATTCCGCTTCATCTGGAGCGTTTTCAACAGAAACTGTTAAACCGTATGCTTCTTCAGGTGGAGATACCCATGGATCTTCCATTACGCCCGCTTCATTTGCACGGCCCCATAAGTTTTGGTCGATAGAAAATGGTGAATCTAATGTTGCAGGAATCGGTACATTATGTTTCATGGCATATTCGATTTCCTCATCACGGCTCCAGCCCCAATCACGTACAGGTGCTAAAACTTCTAAGTCAGGATTTAACGCTTTGATGGAAACTTCGAAACGAACTTGGTCATTCCCTTTACCTGTGCAACCATGAGCTACTGCGTCCGCACCTACTTGATTCGCAATTTCTACTAATTTTTTTGAAATTAATGGGCGAGAAAGCGCCGATACTAATGGATATTTTTGTTCGTACCAAGTATGAGCTTGTAATGAGATTAATGCATATTCTTCCGCAAACTCATCTTTCGCATCTACCATATATGATTCAATTGCTCCTACTTGTAGAGCTTTATTTTTTACGAATTCAAGATCCTTACCTTCACCAACGTCAAGACATACTGCAATAACGTCCCAGCCTTGTTCTTTTAACCAAGGAATTGCTACAGAAGTATCAAGACCTCCTGAATATGCTAATACTACTTTTTTATTTCCCATAAAAAATGCGCCTCCAATTAATCTATAAGATATGTATGTTTATACACTCAACTAAAAGTTTATACACGAATAGTATCATGTTATAAAAATAAAAACAAGTGTATTTTTATAAATTAATAGACTTTTGTGTTTATTGTAAAAAGTGTGTCATTCCAATACTTTAAGTGCTTTTACAAACTATGAATATTTTTACTCGGAAAAACGATTTTTTACTCGCAACATGAATGTATATAGTATTAATTTCGGGATTGTTAAAGGTTTATCTAATTTCCGTTCCAGATGGAAGCTTTGTTGCTGACGCTTCGCTTTCGCACAGATAAAACCTTCGTTGCTGACGCTGATCCCTGAGGAGTCGCCCATCCTCCACTCCAATCAACCGCTTCACTTAGCGTGTATATTCTTGCATGTCTCTATAATTCTTTGCTTTTTAAACGCTATTAAAAAAGAACCCATTGTGTAAAATGAGTTCTTATGACAACAAAAAGATAAATATTAATTTATGTGTATAAATAAGCAAAGGTTGATTTTTCATTCCGAGTTGGCGCATTCCTCTGGTTTGTCTTCAATCTCCTTGATTGCTAAAAAAGCTAACGTCTACCATCTGTGAATTTATTATGCACAACTGTTTTATTTGTTCTCTCAAATTATAAAACTACGAGAATAGTTATTCCCCTTTAAGCACGTGGTCGTTTATTTTTCTAGCGATCGTTTTTTGACCTTCATTGATAACTGTTAAAATGTCTTGCTTTATCGTTACTAAAACGCCGATACCACGTAAGAAAAATTCATCTTCTTTTATCGCATGTAGCTCAAGTGGCATTGTAGCTGGTAGGAAAATGTATAATCGATCCTCTTGTAACGCTATTTCCACTGCATGTTCAGGATGTTCTTGAAGTTGGTATTTCCCTACATAGCCCCATAAAACGTTGGCTGGTAAATGCACAGCTTTATATTGCTCAGGCTTTTTCGGCAAATGGAACTCATATGTCGTTATTGCTTTTTCAATTGCTTCACCGATCGCTATTTCATAATCCAATTCTTGCTCTTTACTGCGTAAAAATACAAAGATTGTCTTAGACTGCGGGTAAATTTTAAATGTAGTTGCATACCCTGGCCAACCGCCATTGTGCCATATACATTTCCCAAGGTGTTCATCCTCGGATATAATCCAACCCATCCCGTAAGAAAAAGGTTGTTCCGCTGTAAGAGTTGAGGGCTTAAAGGCTTGCACAAGTAAAGCTTCTTCCCAAAGTTGTGACTGAATAACAGCACACCCTAATTTCCATAAGTCCTCTACCGTTGAATAGATCCCGCCATCGCCAGTAATATAATTCAAACAAGTAGTACCTTTCGTTTCCTCAAATTCCGAAGGGTCCACATATTGTCCAGCATATACATCAAACACATAGCCCTGTGCAATTTCATTCCTATATTGTTCAGTAAAAGTAGTTGATGTTACAGTTGTGTTCATCATCTTTAGCGGTTTAAAAATAGCTTCATCCATATATTCAGTATAAGTTTTATTGGTCACACGCTCGATTAAAAGAGCTAATAAGACATAACCGGTATTGCTGTACTCCATTCGTTCTCCTGCTTCAAAAAGTCGAGGTGGCGCCTGTTGAGTTAATAGCTGCAGCACGTCTTCATTTGTAGCAAATGTAGTTTCATCCCAATTTGAAAACAATGCCATATAATCAGGCAAACCTGATGTATGATGTAGTAAGTGGCGTACAGTTATATTTGTGTAAGGTAAATGCTCAAACCATTCGTTAATATCATCATCAAATGTTAATTTCTTTTCTTGTACTAAAAGTAAAATTCCCAATGCTGTAATCGGCTTTGATACTGAAGCTAAGTTAAAACGTTGATGTAGTTCCATAGGTGCGTGTGTTTGAATCGAGGCTTCACCGTAAGCTCCTTGTAATAAAACCGTCTCATCTTGTGCGAGCAGCACAGTACCATTAAACGTATCGTTAAGCTGTTCTTTCACTTTATTCCAATCCATTTGAAATTTCCTCCTCAACAATTTGATTTAGGCGCTGGATTAAGCAACGCAATTGTTCTAAATCTTCCACAGGCATTTTGCTATAAATTTTATCAATAATGAGTTCATTAATTTGCTCATCACGATGAAAATACGCCTCTCCGTTTTCAGCTAACATGACAACCACTTCCCGACGATTGTTAGGATTAATATCGCGTTTTAGGTAGTTTTCTTTTTCAAGTCTCGCTACTATTTGACTCACAGCACTCGGGGAGATTTCCATGAAGTGAGCGATTTCGCCCATTGTACACTTTTTATGCTTATGTACAAAATCGATTACCATCGTTTGTTTCATCGATAAATCATCTTGAAATAGAGCTTCTTGAGCCTTCGCTAATTTTACATTCATTTCATAAGTATATTGATTAATGTCATCAACAATTTGCTTTATATTCATCTTTACCAGCCTTAATATTTTAGTTAACTAAAATGTTAATCTATATAAATTATTTTGTCAATAAAAAGGGAATTTAATTAAAAAAACTGTAAACACGCTCAATTTTCACTTGAGTATGCCTACAGTTAATTACTTACTTTTTATTAAAAAATGATTTACCTAAAAATTCGACGGTTGCAGGTGCCATTGCATATAGCTTGCTCGTTAACCCCATGATCCGTGGTAAATTAACTTCACGAACAGGGCGCTCGATTGTTTTTATCGTAGCTTGTGCAACTTCTTCAGCTGTTAATAAAAATCTCCCTAGAGAATCTCGATAGCCACTTTCATCACTCGCCTTGTCTAAAAAAGGTGTATCGATTGGACCTGGATGTATCGCTGTGACTTTCACATTATACGGAGCTAGTTCCATGCGAAGCCCATTTGTAAAGCCAACAATCGCATGCTTTGTAGCAGCATAAACACTTGCCTTAGGTGTCGCTACCTTTCCTGCCTGCGAGCCGATGAAGATGAGCTGACCTTGCTGGCGTTGTATCATAGGCGCTGCTAGACGTTTTGCTAAATACATCGGTACACTAACATTTAGCTCTACCATTTGTCTAATAGCTTCATCTGGTAATTCAGGTGCAATACCGAATTTACCTACCCCGGCAGATAAAATAGCTACATCGAGAGGCGGTAGCTGTGCACATACTTCATCAATAGTAGCTATATCAGTTAAATCTGCTTGGATCACGTTTGCCCCTACGCGTTCTAATGTTTTCAATGCTACTGTATTGCGTCCTGTCGCATAAACCGAATGGCCTTGTGCTACTAATAATTCTGTTATTTTCAGTCCAACACCACTTGTTGCACCGGTCACAAAGATAGTCTTTTTATTCACGCTCATGTTTACACCTACTTTCTATGAAATAAATAGATACCTTCTTCAGATTTTGTAGATGTAATCAAATTGTTGGCCTCTAAGTAATCTAAATAACCGAGCGTTTTAGACAGTGTCAGACCAAGCTGACGTTGAAAAATTGCTGGGTAAAAGCGCTTCGTTACTTGTACAGCAGTTAATGATTCATCACCAAATAATTCGCAAACCTTCAAAGCTTGCTGATGCTGGCGTGCTAATCGTTTATCAATTAAATCAGGAATATTGTGCAACTCTGCACCATGTCCTGTATACATTGTTTTAACTGGTAATCGTCGTAATATTTCTAGCGATTCATTATATTGTAGTAACGATTTCGTACGTCCTAATGTACGGTCTAGTGGTGGCTCAATTAACGGATTCGGCGTTATTTTTTCAAGCAATAAATCTCCACCAATTACATGATGCGTTTTTTCATCCCAGAAGATTAAGTGACTTTGTGCGTGTCCTAATGTTTCAATAGCCTTTAATCCAGGATGTCCTGGCACTTCATCCCCATCGTTAAGAATTTGTGTTAATGGTCGTTCACCTACAAGCTCTATTTCACGGCGGACATGTACACTCGGTTGAATATATTGTTGAGGAACACCGTGCTCAAATAAGCGTTCACTGTAAAACTGCACATGGTAACGTAAAAAATCCTCGTCATGACGAAGCCATTTATCATTATAGGCATGCCCTAAAATTTCTGCGTTTGGAAAGGCATCCACCCAACCTGCATGATCTGGATGATGATGGGTTAACACAACCTGTTCAATATCTCGCATGTCAAAGCCCGCTGCGCGAATCCCCCATTTTAGCGCATCATAGGCTTCCATTGTTTTTGGACCAACATCAAAAATTGTCAATGCATCGCCTTTGACAACAAATGCATTTACATCTCCTACATCATAGGGTGTTGGTATTTCTATTTTGTATGTAGACAAAAGCTGTTTCCCCCTTTTATGCAACTAGTGAACACCGATTCATTCTATTTTACAAGTTTTTCTTCCTTTCGTCACCCTCCTGTTGACAGGTTGACGTCTTACCAATATAATTTTGAATAATCTAATTATTTTTACGCGTTGATGAAGCCAAGTACGTAATTGGTGAAGGTGTCTTAGAGAGTGTTACATTTGCTGAAAGTAACATCACCCACTCCCATTACCGAACCTACTTCTGAGCAGTTATGAAAACATAACCGTTTCCCTTGCGATAAAAGGGCTATGAGTTGTGCCAAATGGCAAACAAAGGTGGTACCGCGGAGACTACAGCGTTTTCGTCCTTCTTTATAAGGACGAGAGCGCTTTTTTTATCTTCATTAAGAATGCTTGGTAACGAAAGCAAAGCGAAAGCTACAATTACGCCAAGGCGAAATTGACTTTAAACTGGAGGTTTTATCATGAAAAAAATATTATTTATAGGTGCAGGCTCTATGGCGGAGGCCTTGATTCAGGGCTGGATTAAACAAAAGGTATTTACCGCGCAAGAAATTTACGTCACCAATCGCTCAGACAAAGACCGTTTACATTTTTTACATGACACATATGGTGTAAATAGCAATTTTGATGATGCTATTTATCAGAACGCTGATTTAATCATTTTAGCGATGAAGCCTAAAGATGCCATCGCAGCAATGCGTGAACTAAAACCTAAAATTACAGAGCAATCAGCCGTTCTTTCTATTTTAGCCGGTATCGCTATTGCGACTATTATAGAACATTTAGGTGCTCGTCCAGTCGCACGCGTTATGCCTAACACTTCCGCTACTATTGGGATGTCTGCAAGTGGGATTGCATTTAATGACAAAGTGACTGCAGAACAGCGCTCCACTTTCTTACAGCTATTAGAGGCAGTTGGTTCAGTAATTGAGGTGGATGAGGATCAATTACATGCTGTAACGGCTCTTTCAGGGAGTGGCCCAGCTTATATTTATTATTTAATGGAGGCATTTGAACGGGTAGGTACAAAGGTCGGTCTCCCAAAGGATACAGTACGACTATTAATGACGCAAACACTTGCTGGTACTGCGGAAATGCTAAAACAATCCGTCGATGAGCCTGATGTATTACGCCGTAAAGTAACAAGTCCTGGCGGTACAACAGAAGCTGGAATAAAGGCCCTTGAACAATATCACTTTAATGAAGCGATAGAAGCATGTATTAAAGAAGCAGAAGCTCGATCTCGTTCACTTGCAAATAGTAAATAATGGGTGCAAAATAAAAGTATATTACTAGGGATTAGGAGGCTTTATTTTGGCTAAATTATTCGAACCTTATCAATTACAAAATATCTCATTAAAAAATCGTGTTGTGATGGCACCGATGTGTATGTACTCAGCGAAGGATGATGGGCTTGTCACACCATTCCATCAAGTACATTATGCAACTCGGGCTGCTGGTCAAGTTGGTTTAATTATCGTCGAAGCTACAGGTGTTGTACCAGAAGGTCGTATATCTAGTAACGACCTCGGAATTTGGGATGATGCTCATATCGAAGGTTTGCGTCAATTAGTTCAAGGAATGAAGGCATACGGAGCAAAAACTGGCATACAGCTTGGTCACGCGGGACGTAAAGCAACTGTAGATGGTGAAATATTCGCACCGTCAGCCATTACATTTAGCGATGCATATAAAACGCCTACTGAGATGACATTAGAAGACATTGAGTATGTTGTAGAAGCTTTTAAACAAGCAGCTGTCCGAGCAGCTAAAGCAGGCTTTGATGTTCTCGAAATCCATGGTGCACATGGCTATTTAATTAGTGAATTTTTATCACCAGCAACGAATAAACGTAATGACCAATACGGTGGTTCTCAAGAAAATCGTTATCGATTGCTACGTCAAGTCATCGATGCTATTCGCAGTGTTTGGGAAGGTCCTTTACTCGTGCGTGTTTCCGCTGAAGACTATGCAGAAGATGGTACAACAATGGATGACTTTATCGTCTTCAGTCGCTGGATGAAATCACAAAGTGTTGATTTAGTGGATGTTTCTACTGGTGGTGTCGTGCAAGCTCATATAAATGTTTTTCCAGGCTATCAAGTGCCTCATGCTGAAGCGATAAAGCATGGTGCTGATATTCCAACAGGAGTGGTCGGCCTTATTACGACAGCCATTCAAGCAGAGGAAATTTTGCAAAACAATCGTGCTGACTTAATTTTCCTAGCACGTGTTCTTCTTCGTGAGCCCTATTGGCCACTTCATGCTGCCAAGGAATTAGGAGAAGAAGTTCAACCTCCAGTGCAATACGTACGTGGCTGGTAAAAATAACGGGGTAGTCGCTATTCACTATAAAGTAAAAAACAGCTTGTTGATTTATGTTAACAAGCTGTTTTCATTCAATAAAGAGGATTTTGTGTAATTTCTTCATCAATTGCCTTCACTAACGTCTCTGCATCATCTGCAGTGACGACTTCTCCATTGACGATGGCGAAGATCCCTTGCTCACAAATTTCACAATGTGATGTACAGCCGGATTCCTCAATTTCAATATTGGATCTTTCAACTAGTACATCATAGGCATCTGCCGCACCTAGGGATAAGTTTGTAATACAAAACTCTACTCTATTTTTTAATTGCTGCGGCTCTTTCTTTTTCTTAAAAAGAGAAAACACCATCTTTTGATCTCTCCTACTCTCTCATCCAAATGTTTTTAAACAAATTGACTGACAGTCGCTGTTTCTGAAAAATAATCGCTATAATGTTAAGGTTTATACACATCTGCTTCATTTGAAGGGACAAAGGAAATACCTTTCAATTTAAGTTTTTCAGCTTCTTTTTTAAATTCTTCTGAACAAATTATTATATTTAAAAGCTTTGTATTATTAATTAGAAAAACATCTGGAAGAATATTTGATTTTTTCAGTTGTAAATCCCATATTTTTTTTATACGTCCATTTTGCTTATAAAATTCAATATTTGACTTTTCCATATCTATTACATCTTCTAACCTATCATAAAATCGCACATAATAATATTCCTTTGAAGTTATACTTTCCTTATTCTTGTTAACCATATGTAATTTAGTATATTGAAAATTATTGATTTCAAATTTTAATAATAGATTTAGAAATTCTGTAGAGATGAAAAAACCTTGACTATCCCATCTCAAATCAAATGCATATTTTATATCTTTTGTAATAAACCATAATTCTTCAGGCAGTTCTGTCATAATATTTCTTGTGGTTCTCCATTCCCCAGCATCAGAGTCTCTCGCTTCAAAAGGATCTTTTTCAAAGAATTCTGTATGCATAATCCCTTCTAGGTAAGTAGGACAAAAAATACCTTCTTTTTTAAAAATCGCATATGTATTTCCCATATTTAAAACGCCATTCCTTTCATTTAAGTTAATCTACCACTCAAGGTTTTAGTTATAATTTTTTCAGAAATAATTTTCTTTCATACATTCTCTCAGCTCAAGACTGCTAGCTGTTTTGGTCCTCGTGTCGTCCCAGAAGAGGAATAAACAATAACTATACAAAAAAACTCCAATTCTCACATATATAAAATTACATTGATTGTTAAAGCATATTGTTATTCATAGATCTTACCGACATAGAATATGGTAGCTAAGAAATTCCAATCAATGTTATTTGGTACGGGTAAACCACTATTCATATAGTAGCCCTTCATATCCTCTATCCATGATTCAATTGCTTCAAGATAGTAATTAATAGATTTATTTTCCCATTCGTCTACATTAAGTTTAAAATCCTTTGAAAGCATATTTAAAAACTCTAAAAATTCATCCTTCGTAGTTACTTGTTCGATTTTCTCATATATTTCCATATATTATCACCTTTCTATTTTAGCTTTAGTGCCTGCGTTCTATTTGAATTAAAAACAGCTTTTTACGATACACAACGGCAATATTTTCACGCCATTTTTATCCTTTCGCACTAATCCTGTTGGTAGTATTCGGGATCTTCGATAATCTTAAATAAAAATTCCTCAAGAGAGTTTGCAATCTTTCTTTCGTTATCATAGACAGCATTTTGTTCTCCATCCGTTAATCCGATTGAAAAAGGCACTGATTCCCACCCAATAAAGAAGACTAATTTACTTTCTTCATCGTAGCTTGGATAAGCATCAAAAAAACCTTGCCTTAACCGAAAATCCCTAATTGATGCGGGACTCAATACACAATTTTCGTCAAGCTCTTCTTCGCCCACAAAAGACCCATAACCGATCTCCGTCAAAAATAGCTTTAGTTCTTTTGGAAAAACAATACCCAGTTCATCTTCCACTCGTTCAATTTCATTATTTTTTATTTTGGAAAACTGAAGACCAAGGTTATCTTTAAAAAATGAAAATTTCATTGAGCAGTCGTCCTTTCATTCTGCAAGTTAAATGGACTTCCTTTCTTGTAACAACTTATTGATTTCATCTTTTTTGTGAGAGTAATGTCTTTTTTTAGGGTGAAATGCAACCTCTCTTAGTGATGGACATTCTAACAATGGTGATAAATCTCCACTTTTACAATTCCAAAAATTTATTTTATGCAAATTCCGAAAATGAAAATGGTGCATGTTTCGCAAACAAACTGAAAAAAACACCTTTAATCCAATTCTGCACGAGAAAATAAATCCGTAATAGCCGATTCATCTTCGCATGTATTTTTAAATGAAATAGCAAACTTCTCTAACGCTTCTTTATCGAAGGAATAAGCACAAAACATGCTAGCTTCGGAATCAAACTTGACAATACCCTTTAGTTCAGGCTTTTTTTCTTCAAGAAAGACAATCGCCAACGATTCCCAATCATAGCCTCCTCCTTCAAATCCCTCTTCAGCTCGTGTATCAAAAATCTCTTGCTTATATTCCCCAACATTTAAGCATAACGACGCAGAGCCCCTATCATGATCCACCCAAAAAAACGGAGCTATTATCTGTTTATTATTATTCAAATTCATCTTACCCCTCCATTAAAAATAAAATTTCAAGTCATCTTTCTAAGTGCATTGTGTAAAAAAAACACCTGCATGATTTTGTTCAACATTTATATTTAAAAACAAATATCCGACCGAGTCACTAAGGCTAAACACATCATGGAATCCTTCAGGAAAATCACCGCTATAAATTTGTAGACAAAATTGATAATCATCCAAACCCATATCTTCTACTTGTAACAGAGATGGTTTATCGCCAATCAACGAACCACAGTAAATCTCTATATCATCTAAATCTTCTTCATCAACTTCTTCAAAATCAAAATCCATATCTTCACCCAAAATGAACTTTTGTGCTGGAATTAGAAAATCTGATTCATTTCGAATATTACCAGCTTTGTGTAATAATACTTTTGTATAACCTTTTTTAATATTATTCAACTCTTCTTGATCTCCATGAAAAGTGATTGAATCTAAAAAGTAATCATCTTTCTTATACGTTGTAAAAACGGATAGCACCTGTTCTTTTGGTAAGTTTACATGTAGAGTTTCATTAAGAAAATCCGTTGGTAAACATAATATAAGTGTTAATTTATCTCCATCTGGATTTAATGGCCAATCAATATTTTCAGGCAAGAAGCTATATCCGCCAAGACGAGCTAGATTAGATTCATTATCTACATCATTAAAAATAACTTCAATTGACATTTTATTTAATACCACCCTTATTTTCTATGTATATAACTTTCAAATCGTTTTTCTATTCTGGTTCCCTCCTAGCTCTCCCTACCTCCTTAAAATACAATCCACTAATTCCGTTTTTTTCAATAAAATCTTTAAATTTTTGTGTACAAAAATAAAAGCTAATTTTACTGTCTCTAAATAAAGTTTCATTTTCTATTTTGTCTAAATTAAATTTGATGTTTTCTTCTCGCAACATGGCAAGAGATTCTTGGATATCTAAACCATCAAAATTAATTGCCGGCAATACATTCGTTACATTTATATAAATATATTCCTCTGAAATCCCTTTTATTTTTATTGGAAAGGTTTCTAAACTGTCAGAAAATTCCTTGATAAAAAGCTTTTCAAATTTCTTTTTTACTATAAATGTAGCTCCAAAACAACGTGAATCAAAATCTAACAATTTCCCTTTATCAAGTTTATCTTCTGAAATACCAAAAACCTCTGCATTCCACTCCAGAGTAATTTTCTGTCCCTTAAAAGTTGAAAAAAGACGAACATCCTCCTTATTCAAAAAAGTTAAATCTTTATAATCATAGTCATTTTCAAATCTATATACTTTCATTAACAACACCCCTTTTCACGTATTCTCTACATTTGTTTCAAAATCTTTACTTCCAAATGAACTCAAGCAATTTTGGATTTATTAGCCATATAAATATTCGATATAATTTTCAATAAGTTCATCGTTATGGTTTATCTTACTTAGCATCTCTTTTAAATCTTCTATAAAGCCTTCGAGCAATTCACAAGATTCGTCATCTATTATTTCCCCATTATACTTTTCCTGTATTAATTCTAATGTAATGGAGAGATAATCCAGAAAATCAGAAAAAGAATTTGCAATCGGAAAAAGAGTACCTGATTCATAAGATGCCATAACCGGTGAGCCTTCTCTATCAGTTACAACCACAACAGGATCATCATTTATATCTGCAATGACAAGCCAAAATGGACTCCATTTTGGATCTTCTTTCAGATCCGTTCCAATCCAACGAAACCCCTCTTGCCTATAGATAAGGTTTTCAGGAGACCAAAGATAAAGAGGTGCGTTCCCTAAATCGATGCTCGTGCTTTTTAGCTTGTGACCATCATGACGAACATCACAAATTATTTCGCAATGTTCATAAAAAAACTTCAATTCAGGAGAAAGATAAATTTTTTCATCTACCTGTAGAGTTACTAATGCCGACCTATAACGTACACCACCGTTCTTTACAACTGGGGATTCTTCTTGCGGATATTTATTCAATGTCTGTATAAATCTAAATACTGAATCCTCTATTTGTTTCACAAAAGATCAATCCTCTCGTTTATTAATTACATTGCTGCTCTAAAACGAGAAGCAGTGATATATGACAAGTTTCTCAACACACGATAACCTAATTCATCCTAGCTACTCACAATCCAATGGTATTTGCCTCTCTTTGATTACTTGGCAAAATGGGTCTTGTACTAGCTTTACAGTTACATGCTTATTTCAGTCCCACTTAACAAACCATTTTTGTTCTAGCCAAACGTTTCTACTTCGGAACATAACAGAACGTGTTATACAATACTATTTTATACAATTATATTATATATAAGGTATAAAACACCAAATTTAGAATTCTATTTCTAACAAAAAAACATATGTAAAAAAAGGACTTTATGACATCTTCTTTACATATGTTTTCGGATTTTTTAATTAGCTTTCATAAAATATGAAGTCCAAAGATATTTAAAGATTCAGATACAAGTCGGCGGATGATTTTGCCACGGAATAGACTCCTATATAGTTTTATATCCTGTGCTTGAATCCTATCTCTTATAACAACTATGAATATTGCCAATATCCTACTATCGGATTCTTTATCGAATCCTCCGTCACAATTGCATACAAATATACAGCACCAAACCCAAATGGAAGACTAGTTCTTGAATCGAAAACCCCATCTGGATAACCGTCCTCATCTATTTGACACAAGAAACTATATGTATCTTTTTCTAATTCTATGTAATAATATTCTTCTTCTTGGATAAGGAAGGGATTACCCCCATATTTAATAAAAAAAGGTGTATTGAAAGCTTGTTCTTCACTCACAATAATCCCTTCTGATATATAGTGTTTAACTATTCCAAATTCGGTATAAGTAGAAGCCAAACTTTCTTCCGAATTCGGATGTTCGAACGCGTACAATGAGCAGTTTGGATAGATATTTTTTGAAACACGATTTTCGTACTCTTTTGGTATAAAGATAGAAATCATATTATTATTATCTAGCGGACTTACAAAACAAAGATAGAAGCGATATTCAGATTCAGTTTCATTAAAAAGTTCACTTTTATCGTCGAAATACGCTGGAGCATTTCCACCAATCCATCCATTACCTACATTCTGGTTCTTGTCTAACTGAAATATAATACTTTCTTTTCGCTCAACTAATATGTTATTTTTATTCTCCATATTATTTATCCAAATAACTTAATTCGGATTTCCCCCTTTGGATTTAGTTACTTTCTACAGATTAATCCATGTCTTTCAGACGACATCATTCCGTTACCAAAGTATTCTTACTTCCATACATCGCCATTCGGTTCTGTTTTCTTAATCAAGAGGTCCTACTCATCATAGCTGAAAATCCTAGTCTAAGAAGAGAAAAGAGAGTAAATATTACATCTCTTCCAGCTCATATTGCAAACTTAGGTTTACAATCACTTTACAAACTTCCTCTAATAACTTACTTTCTTGAACGCTTCTGTTACCAATAGTCCAGATGTATATCTCACCCTTGTCATTTTCTATAGTACATCATCGATTCCAATTAAAATCGTCATATGGAAATACAATTACTTTTTGATCCATAATTACATCTTTATACATTTCATTAGACTTTAGGACAGAGAATATCTCTTCGATTACCAAATCAATTTTTTCTTTTTCTTCAAGAACTATACTGTACTCAATACCCATATTAATTTACACCTATCTTCATGATTTCATCATCTACGGCAGACAGTCTACTATTTATTCTATGATATACCGATATAACATTTTCTTTGCATATGTTTCCGGAGTTTATGTTCAACCGTAAATCATTCAACAATCCAGCTAATCATTACTACTTTGAATTCTCATTTCCTTTCTTAAAAGGAATTAAATTTATATCAATTTCTATGAGCTTGCTCTCTCTGTAGTTCCTGAGTGTTGAATGATTTGCATAACTATATTTGTCTTGATTGGCTTCTGATTTGCCATCATCCTCCCAAAAACATACTGGGCAAACATCATATTTACCACGTGAGTCTAATGTTAAGTACCCACAGCAGTGACATTTGAATACCTCCTTTTCTTTGCCTATAACAGTGTAATTTTTCTTTGAAACAGTCTTTAATAAATTTTTCTAAAAATTCATTTGAAACACCAGCAAAAACTATTTGGCAATAGAAGTTAATTAAAAAATTTTGTACCTCATCAGAATATAAATCACTGTATTCAATAGAATCTCCGTTATCATCTAAATAATCAGTATAAAGTATATCCTTTAATTCGTTTTCAGATAAACATGATATTTTATAAATAGAATAATATTTAAGCGCAAAGTTCCTACTTAACTTGGGCATTTAATTTTAACCTTCGATAAGCTAAAATCTTTCACATATCCATACAATGTTGGATTATTTGCTCCAAACCAATTGGATCGTGTCCACCGGTAGGACTATAATACAAATCAATCTAGCTCGTTGACAGAATATGTCGATGCTATTATTTCAATAAAGCTATCATATCCCTTAACAATATAATGCTTCAAATTGAACCTATTTCTGGGGTCGTACTTCTTTATATTTTCCTGTAAATGTTTAGAATCTATCACCTCATAAAATCGTGAATCTGGATGATGAAGTCTTTCTTCATCATTCTCCAAGTGATTTCCGATAGATGATTCCTCAGAAATAGAAAAATCATTATAATTGAATTCATCGAAATTTACCGTTACGCATTTAACTTCGGCTACAATTGAAAAAATAATTTCTATGTTAACACATTTCTCATTATCTATGCTCTTTAATGGTATAGCACCAACCTCAATTCTCACGCTACCCGATTCTGTATAAACTAACTCTAAATCAGTAGTAGATATTTTGTATATAAAATTTAAGGGCATTAAAGTTATCATTCTTAAAACCTCCCGAATTTAAACAATTTAATTCTTCCTAAAAAGTCCAGAACCATTTTTTTCTTAGTAATCGATATTGTTATTTATGGAGGTCATTATTTATAATAGCACCAGTTCTTGTTAACTCATCAAAGCCAATTTTCTTAATGATATTTCCCTTCGTATCACGTGCAAAAAGTTTAGTCAGAGGACAAATCACAACATATCGTAGAAATAACTTTTAATTATAAAATTTTATAAAGAACGAGTCCCTTTTAATTGGAATTCGTGTTTTCATTATTTATATAAATCCATCTCCATTGATTTTATTCTAGATCTTCACTTAACTGTCTTATTAATTGCTCTTATCCTCTTTTTCATCAGCTATTCTAATTCCATCTGGCAAAATAAGATTGTATTCTTGAGCCACAACTTCAATAACTTCATCATAACATTCAAGAAAATAATGCTTAAACCCCTTTTGAATCAGTGTCTTTTCCTTATTCAAAAATTCGGAATCAATCGCTTCACAAAAGCACGTATCCAATAAATTTTCGTTAAAATAATCTAGACTACAAAGTCCAAACTTGATTACATTTTTAAAAATAAAAGAGATATCAATGTATCGTTCTGCTGTAGAATTATTTGATACCAACGCTGTTGCTAAATTTAACGAGAGTTCAACTTCTCTTGGATAACGATCCATTATTACCTTTTTTAAAATCAACGCATCTCTAGCATCGATTACACCAACTGTTGTATCAATAAATTTGGTTCTCATTTTGCCCTCCGTATTTTATGAGTTAAAGGTAGGTTTTCAGTCATCATAACAAAATCTATCAAAAGTACTTTTTAAGGGGCTTCCAGCGATTGAGATTGTTTCCTCATTACACGGAGAGAATTTTGTTAAGAAAAGAGTTTTTACATCTTCCCTACACATCTTCTGGAATTAATCATCTTCACATTTTTCAAGATTATTTATGAAGGTTACAAAGCTGTTTGATAAAAAATTAATGCATCTTTCCGTAACCTCCCCCAAGTCCATCCAGATAAGAACGACACTACCGTTTTCTAGATCCATGCAAAATAAATTACCACCCCAATCATTTGCAAACGGCAGATATTTTTCTGGAAGTGCACCTCTATTTATGAAATCTAGGTAGCTTTCTTCTAGTAAACTTGAGCTCTTTTTATATTTAATTGAAGAAAAAGTGGCAATTTCCGTTTCAAAGTCAATATCTTGCGCATAATAACAAGGTTTAACTGGAACGCCACCATTATATTGTAAATAATGTTTTTTTAGCTGTTCTGGTAAATTAAATCCTAATTTCGTTTCTACATCGTTTAAATCGCTTATTGTTAGTTGAGTAGAACATTCTATAAACATCCTCTTCACTCCTTAGTAACTACTTATTTATTATTTTTCTTGATTCATTAAGAACCCCTAATTTATAGCAAAAAAGTGATTGGGCACATGGCCAAACAATCTTTTACATCTAGCAAGACATAGTCCGTATCCAGCCTCCCAAACGCTCACACCCATATTATTACTAATAATACTATAAATCACTTAAGTTGTAATTCCAGTGAAAGGAAATCTCTGAATCAAAAACTAAAGTTTCAAGGCTTTTTACATTTCTGAAGCCGCTGTAAAAACAAAAAACATATGCAAAAGAAGGATTTAATACCTTCTCGCATATGCTTTTAAAAAAGAGCTTTCCATAATGCTGCCTTAAAAAAATTAAAATTATATAGTGAAAATTCTTCATCAACTAACAAACCTAACCTTATAACTTTTAAACCAGTTAGTATAGTGACCGAACTGTTTGATTTCTACAAACTTCAAGTACTCGTCAAACTCAAATATGTCAACGATATCTTATACTAAAGCTGATTTTCTAAATTTCAATTTATATGCTAAACGACCGCTCCCAATCGATAGCAGCATAGTTGCAGGATATACATTTAACGCAACTCCATTATTTAAAAGAAACTATAGTTAATAATCGGTTCGATATTTTCTACCTTTTCTTCACTTCTCTGAAGAATATACATTGGAATCATTTCGTTTCCGAGAGCACCTGACCAAGTACATAGCGAAAGATCAATTTTTTCACCAGCACCTTCTAATTGTATTTTAGGCCATTCTTTTTCTAGACACGCTGGCCATGTAAGCAATTCATCGCCAGGAATAATTGATAACTCTTTTATCTCTTTTTTAATCTTATATGTTCCACTGACTATGCATTCATCAAAAATAATTGATTTATTCATCGCTTGAATATAATAATGCCAAGGTTTAATACCCCAAGTAATAATCAGCATACCTTCTTCAAAACATTTATCAACTAAATCGGTTGTAGTAAATAAATCAACAAGATTAATTGGCCCATTTCCAACTTCATTGCTTATAAATTCACTAAAGAGCTTAAGATCGACCATAAAAAAACCTAAATTCCCCAAGCTTCCGTATACTGAAGACTTAGCAAGCTTTTTGTTTCTTTGAATTTCAATAGCGTTTCTAAATATCAGCACATAAACCGTAATTGTTTCAATTTTTTGTTCATAATCCGTAAAATACTGAGGGGCTTCAGATGATAAAAAATCAGGCTGATGTATACCTTGTCGAAAAACTTGAATCTTCATATCATATTTCCCGTTCAATTCTATACAATCCTTCTGATAAGAATTTACCCCTTGTAATACCCCATCCCTAAGAGCTTGTTGAATAGCCTCACTTTCGCTATTTTTAAGTAACTCGAAGTCATTTTCATATGTATAGCGAATAAAATCCTTTTCCAAAAATGATACATTTTTATATGTTGTTTCTGATAAGTTTTCACCTAATATAGCGGAGTCCAACAGGTATTGTTTATCATCGCTCACTTCTTCAACAATCAATTTTAGCCTACAAATTTCGTATTCACTTAAAGCATCAGTAAAAGGGATTTCTAGTGTTAAACCTTTAGTTTGCAGTTGTGCATTTTTTAAACGACTGGAACAATAACCTTGTTCCAACCACAAAGCCATATTTTTCATTAATTTCACCTCTGATATATAGATGCCCTTTTCGAACGTTTTCCAAAAAGTAAAAAATCAAGAGTAGCATTATAATCCGAAATCTTAGGATTTATGCTACTCTTTTTGTGCTCCATAAGTACACCTTCCAAATAACACCTTCATAGTATCAAAAATCAGTAAACCCGTTCAATAGCGTTTTTACGAAAAAATTATATCTATATACTCTTTATATTCTAATGGAATTGGTCTACCAAAAATCAAATCTTTTAAAGGATCTACGTTTTTTCCCAAACTTATAACAAAGATAAAGTCGTTCATTAAATTCTGCATAAATTAGAGTTACTCAACACTTAAAAAATCAACGATCATTTTCTGTTCCCGCTCCGGCATCATATGCATGTGTCCGCACCCTTTTAACAAATGAGCCGTGTTATTTGGTATGATTCTTTGGGCTCTTGGTAATACTTTTTTCGCTGGAAATAGACAATCTTTTTCTGCTGCCATAATAAGCGTCGGAGCTTTACACTGTTGCATTAATTGTTCGCTCACATTGGATGGCATCCCTATTTTTGTTTTTACATGATCAAAACTATCTTTCACCATATCCAAAGTATCTTTATCAAGAATTTCTTCGTTAATAGCCATAAATAAAGCAGTTTTTTTTATATATTTTTCTTTCTTTGTTAGTTTATATTTTAGTAGTGGTATCATCATTTTTACAGTACTGATTGGAAAGGCATTGTTAATACCCGATGGCACAATTAATACGGATTTTTTTACTTTCTCTGGTTTGGTACACATCAGTTTTGCCAGAACCCCGCCTCCAAACGAAGTCCCAAAACAAGCTATTCTCTCAAATCCAAGCGCTGTTATAACGTCACTTGCCCACTTTCCATAATCATAATTGCGAGGGGAAAGGTTAACCTCATCACTTTTTCCAGGGTGGCCAATAATATCAACCGCATAGATATGGAAATCCTTAAGCAGGAATCTGTACATTAATAAATTATAGGCAGTCGTACTATTCCCTCCATGAAATACTAACAATGGTTCACCCGATAAATTGCCAGTTTCAATAATATGTGTTCTTCCGAAACGGGTATGAACGTAAACATCCTTACATGAATAATCCAACTTCCTCAATTGAGCATCATAAAGCTTTAGTGACATTTCTCTTCCAAATTGTGTTTTGTATATACTCATATAACCCTCTCTTATACGTTATCTTACCCATTAATTTAATTATGGTCAGATTCCATCAAACGTGTTCCAACCACCTGACATCATATTTTCCGCCAATTTACGTTTGAAAAAGCTTTTGTGATTGTACTTCCCTATCTATAACTTCCCCAAAATAGCCAACATTGTGTGACTGCAGATATCCATCCCAAACCGATACGATTATACTGATTTAACGCTGCTTCATCTTGGAAAAGAATAGTCGGTAAGAAGCTTTACCGTTGTAGTTCTAGATGTTTTTACACAAACACTTTTCACTAAACTCTACAAATATTACTAGAGTCTTATTGGCATCCATTTTTTACAGGCCCTTATTCTAATTGAGAACATTCATATAATAAATTATTTTTAAAGTCATCCGCAGATACGCATATAACTTCATCATCTTCTGGAACTTTGAATACAACTACATGCGTTCCCTCTTCAGACAGGTTAGGTAATAGTTCATCTAAAAGTGTATTTATATGTATTTTTTTAGTTTTGAGTTCTCCCATTCACCTCCTATACATTTCATAGCATATTCTTCAAATGGCCAAATAGGCATAGAAAGATTTCCTTCTTTATCTGAAGTAGTAACAAACCCCTCATTTAATTTTAAAGACCACGCCTCTTCCCAGTCTGCAATTCTTTTTACAGAGTAAATATATCGATCTTTAGCTGATTTTTTTATCATGGCTTTAAATTCTGGACTTGCTTCAAATCTATTTCCCATATTAAATCCCTCATTTACACTTGTTGATTTGATAGAATTCCGATCCCTATTTAAGGATAGCTCCATATATCAATCCTAATTTCAATTTTTACACTTACTTTGTTAAATTAACCAGTCCTAATCAAACAGAGCCATCAAGTCACAAAACGCACTACAGGACTAATACTATATTAAGAACTTAGAAAAATTAACGGCTTTAATCCCATCTTTTCTTGAAGTTACTCATTACATTTTCTGAGTTCAGCAACCCCGCTGAATAATTCTCAATCATTTCTGCTCGGTCATCATCAAAAATAGATATAAATATTGTTATGTCATTTTTTTCATGACAAAACAAAGCCTCATTGTGTAATGTAAGTAATGTTTCAGTCATTGTTTTATAAAATTCCTCCTCAAACTCGCGAAATCTACTGTCCTCAATAGATTCCCTCTTCTCAGCCAAATAATCTGAAACTAAAACTATCTCACTTTGTTCAAGATCGCTATCATCGTATCCCCACTCAGCAGGAACCCATTTTACTGTTTTGTATAAAAATTCATCACTCAAATTCTCTGATCGGTTCATTTGAGTATACTTATGATAGTTGCTTTCCATCTTTTCATATGTATTTATCGCAAAAAATACCGTCATAGCATCACTGTCAGTTACTAAACAAACAGCATATATCCTTTCGTTTCCAATAACTTTCAACAATTCTTTATAGTCATTTCTAACTGCCTTGATCAACCTTTTTCCAAGCTCATCAAAAAATTCTTTCATAAACTAAAAATCCCCCTTGGTATCTATATTTATTTCGTATGTGGGACACCGTTCTCCATCGGTAAGCTCTTCATTTTAATCAATTACTTTTTTAATTACTTCTTCCAAAGTATCCAATGCTATTTAGTCAACTGCTTCATCCGATTAAGATAAAGACATATCGCGCGTGATTATTCCCATCACCCTATTTTCATTTCCCGAAGCGCTGTTTATATAACGCTTCTATTTTTTGTATATAATCAAAGATCATGGCCCAACCATCCATAGGGCTACCATATCCCAATAGAGGTCCCGTCATTTTATCCAATTGACTGAGCTTCCCCTGATATTGTATTACCATGGCTTCACGCTCTTCTTGCGTATACGCATTCAAACGTACGTCACTTACCTTTAGTCGCATATTATGCAGGAAGTTGATCATGTCACAATAAAGTGAATCATCCTCAAACGTAATAAAATCTGGGAAAATCGCAATAACTTCATCAAAAGCATGCTGCAAATGCTGCAAGCTAAATTTCGCTAAAACCTCGGAAATAAACGGCACAAGATGCGGCTGATACGCGATGATACCGTCCCAGCCATCACACTGCCAGTTACCAATCGTATTGATGGCGATGTGAAGTTGAAATAACTCTGGCGACACCTTCTCTTGGATGGCATCCAGTTCGCCGATCTCCCATATTTTATCGGATAATTCCGCTAAATTCATTTCATCTACAGGGATTCTTCCATCCCATATTTCATTCAATCCAATACTCATAGTAACACCTCTTCAGGAATTAGAATTCTGCTCGTTCTCGCCTCTCTAGTTTAATTGTGATTTTTTACATATTTAGTTCTGCTATAATCTCCTTGCATATTTGTGTAATTTCTCGCATATCATCTTCCGGGCAAAACTCAGCCAAATCATAACTTAAAGGGTGATGAATAAAGTCTTTCAATACTCTCCTCAAAAAAGCCATTTCTTCTTTTTCAACTTTTAAAGTAATAACAGCATTTTTGTCCATGATGCTGCCACTTAATTCCGTTAGATGAACCTTACCGTTTTTTTGACATTCCAGAATAATAGCCGTAATATCCATCAACAAATTGATCACACAGCCTATATCTTGAAAAAATTCTTTTTCTATAATAAGGTAAATGCCTTTCGTTTGGCGTAAGTCCTTTATTTCCCGAGCATTATTCAGTTGAAAGTCTTGTAAAATATTTTTCATGTTTATTTCTGTTGGAATATCCGACTCAAATTCTCTGTCAACTAAATAGTCGATTAAAGTGCATGTATCGTCGGTTCCACCGATATATTCTCTCCACCATTTATCAATGTACATCATCGCTTTTCTGGCCCCCTCAAAAATCTTGTTTGTTCAGCAAATTCGGAAAATCAATTGTAATTATATTCCAATTTATTCACTTTGTATCACGGCAGCACTTTAACCACTCAAAGCACTCTACTTACTCAAGTCTAATATTTCTTCTTGACCATATAGTGAAAGTCACTTAATTGAGTACAATTCCATATATTTGTACCATCTAAACTGTATTTGTAGTATTTATAATAACGGTCATAACATTTTCTTTCATAAATATTCAAAATAATCTGTTCTTCATTTAACATAATTTCTCCCCTATATATGAAATAAAATTGGACAATAATTTCTACATTATCTCTTAATAGTTACGTTCTTCCTCTTCTTCATTTAGTAAGTAATCAAAAAAATCAGAGAAATCCTCCCAAACACCTGGCTTAGAAACAAAATCTTGCTTATCTAATTTAGTTACTTCTACAGAATCTATCCATATGATTGAAGGCTTGTTTTCCGTATCCATAACAATAACACTCATATCTTGTTCAGCAATAACAACCATTCTATTCGGTAAACCAACCGCCTCTCTAATCCTCAAAGTCTCTCCTAGAAGATTTGTTGGATCAGAAAATAAAAAAGAATGTATACTTTTCCCCCCAATGTCTCCTCCACTATAGAAACAAGATATTTCACGAAAGTCATTAGGTAGTTTTACTTGAAGATCCTGTTCAATTTTATCCAAGTAATCTTTAGATACTCCATCAACATCATCATACAAGGAAATATATTTATTTCGTAATTCATTTATATCATTCATATTCTATTACCTCTTCTAGAAATTATTATTTGCATCGGGCAACCAATTTTTCTGGTATATACGGATAGACATATGTATAATGTTTTAAAATTTGAAACTCACGCTTTGATGAAATCTACACATACATCATGTAGCTGAATATTTTCCTTCAAAGATTTTTTGCTATCTTTTTCAAAAATATCTAACTGTAAATCATCTATTGTATAGCCATCAAAAAGCTCCATTATATTGAAAATGGTGTCAGAGGTTACCTCGTACAATAATGTTTCAATATTTTCACAACTACATTTACATTTGCTAAGAGCAACCTGAACCACATCTTCTTGAATTTCATGTAATGTCCTAAAAAACATTTCTTGACTAGGATTCAATTTTCTCATAAAGCCTCCATTTCATATTGTTTGTTTATGTAATACCGACACAAAACCCATTAGAATATTTCATTTCTGCTGAGTTCTTACTTTTGTACCTAACGAAATAAAATAGTCAGCCAAAACTAAAGTATTTTCCCCATATCCCTCAGCTAGTAGAAATCCATTACTATTAAATCGGTTTCGTATTTCATCGAATGATAAACCTGTCTCTTTTTTTACTGCTAAGAGCACTTTTGATTTATTTTCACCTGGATCATCCAGATATACATAATATTTTCTAACTTTTTCTTTAATCCGTTGCTCAATGGGTGTAAAATTTTCTTTTGATTTTGCAATAGGAAGAAATTTGCATATATTTTTTATTTCATCACTATTTAATTTAGTTTTCCACTCATTCTCCATTAACTCATAAAAATTAGCTTGATATTCACCGCTTCTATAGTACTGATCATCGTGTTTATCCAGCCATATAGATAAAAAATAATCGAACTTTTCCAGTGAATCCACTAGTAGTTTTGGGGAAAATTCTTCTCCAACATAATCAAAATAAACTGGCGTTTCCTCTTTACTTATATCTGCAATCACAGGATTCCCGCTCCAACTTGATATAATAATCCAATTTTGATTCCACTTCATTTTCTTCGCGGAGTCTTCCCAACCTCTAGCTTCTTTAATAAATCTATAACCTTCTAAAGCAATCATTAGATTTTCTTTACCGATTACATAGAAGTCGTTGGTCCAATAAAACATTATGTCTTTAGATTTAGGTAAGTCATTGTACCATTCCAAAAGTGCTTGATTTAAAAAGGGGAGTTTAAAATTTTCTTCTAACTCCCGTTTCGTTTCTTCAGATGTTTCTAGAAACCTAATCTTACTATCATTTTCATTTTTTATTATTGAATGAGCTAGGTATTTCAATGGATTTTACGGCCTCCTCCACTGTTAGGTGAGTACTATGGTAAAATAAATAAAGATCATTTCAAAAAATTATTCCAATATCCATTTCTAATTTCTCTGGAAGTGTTCAACCTACCATAAAACAATCTTTACTTATCAAGATCTACAAACCAATCAATCTCTTCATTAAACCAATTACACAATTTAGTTGAACCATTATTCATTTTCAAAGGGATTTCTCTTGCCCACAATTTAATGTCGTTTATGAACATTTCTTTTTCAAGCCCTTCAAAGTTGTATTTTTCTAACGCCCTGTTTAGAAACTCTAAAAATAGGTTCCCTAAATGATACCGTTGTTCTACTTTATACATTTTTTCATATTCTTCTACCGTAACTGCCAAATCGATTGTCAAATAGTTATCTTTTTTCGTATATCTAATAAATGATTTTCTTCTATAGGATTCAGGTAAGCATCTAAAGGCGGTCCCGATCGAAATATCGACGTTCCTATATTTTGAATTTATATTAGATTCAAATGCGTGTGCTAATTCACTAGCTAATTCATCAACTCTCGCACCTGCAGTGTCCGAAACTATTGAAAAATCCATACTATGCACTCCTAAAATCAAATAAATACTTTGCACACTTCAGAAAACGATCTATCTGACAATACACGTAATCTATTTATCAAGAATAAGTTTTGGTTCAACACTATTACATAAACTTTTTCAAATACCCATTGCGAAATAAATCATTTAAAAAAAGCTCTATGGCCTTTCCTTGTAACTCAATACCGATTCCCTCTAATTCCTCCAAAAACTCATCGTCAAAATAACCTGCTCGAAATGAAAATGCACCGTTGATATCGACCATAGCAAGTGCTAACTTTTTAGGAACTGTCTCTTTGTCTTTATAGTATTGTGTTAAAACATCTAGTGCCTCTCTCACTTGATCTAATATATCAGAATCTAATTCCCTATTCGTTCTTAATTTTACTGGTACTGAATTTTCACTTACTAAACCATCATAAATTAAAGCGATTACTTCCTCTGTATCCATAAGTCCACTCCCCTATGAGTTCTAATAAAACTTATCTTTCATCTCTCTAAAGAGTTTATTGGTTCAAGTTGTATTCTCCATATCGAGCATCAAAAAATAAAGGGCAATAAACCCTTTTAATGGTTCTATTACCCTTTCTAAATGCTTCATATCATTTGAAGAATCAATAAGACCTATAGCATGTATAGACAGCTTACATAAATTAAAAAAACACATAACTAACAGAGGCTAACTCAAACTACCATGTTTGTGAAGGAAGTTTGAATCACATATAAATTTTTCACCAATCTCGTTCTCTAAGTGCTTCTTCAATATCGATATCAATCTCAAAGTATTGTAAAATCTTCTCTACTGTTAATCCGATTGAATCTCGTGCAAACGTTTCAATTTCACTGTCATTTTCATAAAACTCATTCTGTAGCTCATTGATCGCTATAGTCATTTCGTCTAATTTCTCTTGAATTTCTTCTATTGTATAAGTGTTCTCCTCAATAAAATGTACTACATTAACAATATGAGATTTAAGTTTATCTACTAAAAATGATGGAAAGAAAGAATCTTCATACATATCCTCTAAATAGTTGAATTCAGAATCAAGTTTCTTCACAATGTTTCCTCCTTTTATTTCTAAGCTATTTATACCTAATCTATTATCTCTTCAAGCTATAAAGCTTACCTTTTCTACATTTCGTAGATATTGCCATACACCTTAAATAAGCTGCTCAAGTTTGTTCATTTTGAGGATCATTATTGATCCCTAATTAACCACCACAACATATACTATAATTACCATAAATAACTATAGTTTTCCATAAGGATTATGTCATCGTTTTTTTCCAGCTTTTCGATATAAACGTTTATGTATTGTAGTAGCCAAGATGCAACAAGCTTCTTGGCTACTATTATTACATATTCTTTTTTAAGCACACTAAAAACTCAATCATGCCATCCTCTATTTTGGCTGTTGCACTTCCACCTAATTTTTCCGCTAGCAGTTTGACAATAGATAGCCCTAGTCCCGTATTTTTACGTCTGGAATTGTCGGACGTATAAAATCGATCAAAAAGCTGATTAGGATTTAGTTGAATATTTTCGTCAATCGGATTTTGAAAACAGATATAGGCGTGTTCTTCTTCTAACCACAGCTTGATAGTTACATCACCTTGCGCATGCATGATGCTATTTCGTACTAAGTTTTGCACAATACGTAAGAGCATTTCTTCATCAGAATGAATGATGAGAGGCTCAAATTTAGGCAAGTTGACGACTATTCCTTTTTCTTCAAATTGTGCAAATGCACCTGCGATCTCTTCAAATACAATACTTGATATATTAATACGAGCTTTTTTAGGTTTCTCATCATTACTATGCAAATAGGAATATTCAAAAAATGTTTCTACTAATTGCTCCAGTCTTCCAACATGTTTTTGTGCGACTTCAAGCTTTGCGAGCTGCTTCTCTGTTAATGGTTCTTTTAATAGCATTTGTTGATAGCCCTTAATCGCAGTTAGCGGCGTACGAAAATCATGAGAAATGTTTGAAATCATTTCCTTATAGTATTTTTCTTCCCGCTTAATATACATCCTTGATTTTTGTGATTCTATTAATACGCGATTTATATTTGCCACGAGTTCATTTACTTCTTTGTTTAATAGCTCTACGCTAATTGGCTGCGTATATTGCTCATGTAGACGTTGTGACAATTGTATGTTCATCAATCGTAGTTGCCTTTGTATATAAAAAATATAAAACAGTAATCCTACAATAACTACAATTGCCACGATCCACATTCCCTACATCCCCTTACCTGATTTCTGCTTTTCTAAATGTCATAAATGTTAAATACAAAATTACTACTATAAAGATGGCACAAATAGAAACCGCCGAAATTATATCCCCTTTACTCATTCTTAAATTAAGCGTAATATACTCCACAGAATAAGGTGTAAAGGATAATATTTTATTCATCATCTCAAATGAATTTTGGAAACTCGCTACCTGCCCAAAGAACATGGACATCATGTAATACGAAGCTACTACAAGCACCGATTTTCTTAAGACAAACGCCAGTAAAATACAAATCGTTAACTGTGCAAGATGGACAATTATCATAGTGATTATTATTGTTGTGTATTCGACAAAACTACCACTAGTGTTCAAAGTTAGAATGCTTAAAAACCCTGCTGCTTTTCCGCCCATACTAAACGTGCTGTCCATTGATAGCCCAATGATAGTCACGATGATAAAAGGACTTACAAGAACAATAAGTAAGATCCAGAAAACAATCGCTTTACTTATGACAATTTGGATTCTTGCAAACCCGCTTATAATTGGATGATGGATATTTTTTGTATCAAAATCTGAACAAATAAGTGTAGTGGCAAGTACTGCGCCTACTAATGTCATCATATTCATATCAGATAATAAAAAACCGATGTTGCTGATACTTTCATCTAGTGAGTTATTGCCGATACCATAGGCAATACTAAACATTGCGATTGCAGAGCATGTTGTAAGAGCCAGTAAGACCCAAAATATTTTGGATTTAGTTGTTTTATAGAGGTAAGCACGTACTAAATTAAACATGTCGCTCACCTCCAATTAACGTAAGGAAGTAGTTCTCTAATGTATCTCCCTGTAGGCTAAATTCCGTAAGTGTTACCCCATGTTCAAATAAGGCGGTTGATACGTCCCCAAGATCCTCTAAGAAATCATACAATTTAATCGTTTTATTTGGCATGACTTGAAAGTTTTGTGTTTTAAGAATTGTTTCTAATACATGTGCACATTGTTCGGGAACTGTACAACCAATGCGAATATAATGTCTACATTCTTCGTCGAGCTGTTGTTGCGTCATTTGTTTCATAATTTTCCCTTTATGAATAATGATATAATCCGTTGTTGTTTGATAAAGTTCTGGTAAATTATGACTCGAAATTAAAATCGTCATCTGTCTCTCTTCGCAAAGACGTGTTAAAAGCTGACGAATTTCTACAACACCTATAGGATCTAACCCATTCACTGGCTCATCTAAAATTAAAAGCTCCGGGTTCGTTAATAACGCAATGGCAATGCCTAAACGTTGTTTCATGCCTAGTGAAAAATGCTTGGCTTTCTTATTGTTTGTACTCTTCAATCCGACCAATTGCAGTATTTCATCCTCCAGCTCTTCATTCGGAATCCCCCGCATTAAACGATGATATTTAAGATTACCTTTAGCAGTCATATCAGGGCTAATAGCTGGTTGTTCAATCATGCTAGCAATACGTTTTCGTTGCTGCTGTATTTCCTTGTCAGTTGATTTACCGAATAACTCAAATGAACCTTCTGTTTGAAAACTAATCCCAGAAATAATTTTCATTAAGGTCGATTTACCCGCACCATTTTCACCAATAAGCCCATATATACGTCCCTCTTTTAATTCGATAGATACGTCGTGAAGTACTGTGTACTTTTTATATGTTTTTGTTAATTGATTCGTTTTTAATATGGTTTCCCCCATATTAAGCACCTCCCTTTCATATTCATAGATTACTCATGAAAGGTATAGATAAAGTAAAGATAGCGTATAGATTACGGATAATTTACGGACGTAAACGATAACCAAGCCCTCGAAGCGTCTCGATATAATCCGCCTGTGGATTTTTTGTCTTTAATTTATGTCGAAGATTACTAATATGGATTTTAATAATATGTTCATCCCCTAAATATTCTTCCTGCCAAATGGATTCATATAAATTAGCTTTCGTGAATACTTTCTCTTTGTTTGTCATAAACAATTCAAGCAATAAATATTCTTTTACAGTAAGCAAGACCTCATCACCACTCACTGTCACTCGCTTAGCGACATCATCCAGTACGATATCCTTGTATTGTAACTGCTTCATTGGTGTACCTTGTTTTTTAACACGACGTAAGATAGATTCAATACGGGCAAGAACCTCACCAAGGTCAAAAGGTTTTGTAATATAATCGTCCGCTCCTAATCGAAGCAAATCAATTTTTGTTGATACTAAATCTTTAGCCGAAATCATAACAACAGGTACATTCGAAATAGCGCGAATTTCTTTTAGTAATTCATCCCCACTTTTATAGGGAAGCATAATATCAAGAAGCACAAGATCAAACTCATTTTGTAAAAATGCCCGGTGACCTTCTACACCATCCATCACACTTGTTACCTGATAATCTGCTTGCTCAAACAATTCGGTTAACATTGCATTTACATCTTCATGATCCTCAACCATTAAAATTCTCAATACAATCACACCTTCGCCAAAAAATTCCTGTTCTTATTATATAAAATTATGTTATTCAACATTAAATGAAAAAGCTATCACCATAACGGGAGTTAATTTCCGTTCCGATTGGGCGCTTTCCTGGGGGCGCCCGATGAGCCGCTTCGCTTACGCTCCAGGGTCTCATCTGTGACGATAATCACCAATAATCCCTCGTCTGAAATAAGCATAATAACTCTTCAGGAACCTTTACCGAGTCCTTATAAAAAAGATATACAGGAACGCTTGGCAAAGCTATCTCATCGAAGGGAACGATATTAAACCGACCTTCCATCCGCTCTCTTCTAACAATCATCCGTGGTAAAAATGACATACCCAGCCCATCTTTTATTAAGCGCTTTACCACATAGGATTGAGATATGGACACTTGCTTGGTAACTACATATTTTTCCTGTAGCTTATGTAATAAATCCTCCCAAATAATTGGATGATGGTGTGTGAATAACATGTAGGTTTGAAATAATTCCTCATAATCAATATAAGCTCCCGTCTCATCATCGAAAGCATCTAGTGGAATAACCAATTCTAAAGGGCTCTCTACGAGAAGCTCTTCGTGCCAATGCCGATAACGAGTTGGCAATAAAGAAATACCTATATGCGCCTTATCACTATTGATTAAATCCTCAATTTTTGCTGAATCCTCCACTAGAATCGATATTTCAATGGACGGGTGTTCATTGATAAACTGATAAATTACATGAGGTAATATCGTTTCCACCATTAAAGGAGTCATTGCAATAATTAGCTTTTCTTCAATTCCTTTTGTCGCTAACTGAAAACGTTCAATACTTTTATCCCATTGATGAATGATTTGCTGAGCTTCTAATAGAAAAAGGTGCCCTGCCTCCGTTAATTGCACACGTTTTTTTTCACGTTTAAATAATTTAACGTTCAAAGATTGCTCTAATTGATGAATATGAACAGTGATACTTGGCTGCGATAAATGTAGTTCTTCTGCTGCCATTCGAAAATTACAGGATTTAGCTGCAACTACAAAAGACTGTAGCCATTTATATTCCAATATCTCATCCCCTTCAATTAATGTTTTTAATCAACCTCATTATCTATATTTAATTTACTATATTATCCAATAACAATAAACTTTAAAGTAGATCGATTATTTTTATACAAAGGGGAGAATCGTATGTTAGCTAAATTAAGTAAACAATTCCGTACTTTTGCAAAAAATGAATGTGAAAACTCAAGTCCACTGTACGAACATTTAGCGAATAAGATTGCTGGAGACGATGAACTATTAAAAGTTGCGGCGTTTATACCTCAAGGACAACCTGTACCCAATTTATTATTAGCTAGTGTTCAGTATTTGCTGTCATCATCAGAAGACGATTTAGTTCATTTTTATCCTTCTTTAACGACAACACCTAAAACAATTAATGAAGTGTATCCTATTTTTAAAGCATTCTTCTTGTCTCATTCAGACGAATTGAAGACTTTATTTCAAGAAAAACTTGTTCAGACTAATGAAATTCGCCGTTGTTCTTACCTTTATCCGATGATGACAGAAATTTATGAACGCCACAAAAAACCATTAGCCTTCATAGAAATTGGTGCAAGTGCAGGGCTTCAACTTGGGATGGATCAATACAATTACTGCTATAATGAACAGCTTCACATAAACAATTCTAATAATGATTTTATTTTGTCATCAGAAAATCAGGGTCAGCCGCTTCCAACTTCTATTTCAAATGCACCAGTTGTTTGTAATCGAGTGGGCATCGATTTAAATCCTATTGATATTCATAATGAGGAAGAGCTCCAATGGCTCCAAGCCTTAATTTGGCCAGAGCATCAAGAACGTAGACTATTGTTAAATCAAGCGCTCCCTATTTTAAAAGAGCTCGATTTACAGCTGATAAAAGGAGATGCCATTAAACTTATTAAAGATATTAGTAGAGAAATTAATAAAGAAGCAATGTTAGTTGTTTACCATACACATGTGGCCAATCAAATCCCAATGGAGTTACGCCATGAATTAATAGAGCAATTAAAAGAGATTAGCAAAGAACGACCTCTCTACCATTGCTATAACAATTTATTTGATATGCAAATGCATCAAGATTTTATTGATCTAGGAGAAATAGACTCTATACGGACAATGGAACGCCCTGATGGCCATGCTCGATGGTTCAAGTGGTCTAACTAAACACGAAAAAAACGCTGTATAAGATTGCCCCCTTATACAGCGTCTAAAATTTATTAAGTTAGTAATCTCTAAAAATCATATTCCGCATCTTTTTTAGCACGAATTTCTGCAAACGCATCAGCTACCATCACTGTATCCTCAGCTAAACGCTCAAGGCGGAATAAGACGTCATCATTCACAATTTCCTTCCGTAAAAAATCCTTTTCTTCTATAAATACATACGTTGGAACGATATGAGCTTTCATATAAGCAAGAATAGGCTTTAACTGCTGCTCAATCATTAGGTAGTGCTTCGATGTGCCGGCTGTAACAACCGTACTCACCACTTTATCGCGAAAAGCATTGACAGGTAGTAAGTCAAAAATATTTTTCAATGTTGCCGGAATCGATGCTTGAAATGTGGGTGTTCCAATGACAATCACATCTGCTGCCATAATTGTTTCGGTCACATATTTTGTATCCCCATCATATTCAAAATAATTTCGTCCATCACTAAACTCCATTTTGTATTCAGCAAGATCTAGTAACACTACCTCATGCTCTGGATATTTATTTTGTATGATTTCAACCACCTTACTGATGGCTGTTTTTGTTTTTGAACCGACAATTGAACCAGCTAGTGCAACAATTTTCATGCTGAACACTCCTTATTTTACTGTATATTTTTTAATCGCAGGTAAAATATCGTTCCCTATAATTTCGATATTTTTCATTAATTTATCGAATGGCACACCGCCAAAATCAATTTGTGCCATAAATCGTTGCATGCCATAGAGCTCGTATTGGTACAGTAATTTTTCAATAATTTGTTCCTTACTTCCGACCATTAGGGCGTCTCGTGTATCTGGCGCTTGTGCAAATTGTTGCTTTGGATAACCCGCGCCACGAATAGCTTGGAATCCACCATTTAAATGCGGATACATCCCTTGTAGTGCCTCTTTCGTCGTATCAGCAACATAAAATAGACTTGTTGTAGCAATCGGTAACTCTTTCGGATCAAAGCCACTTCGCTCCGCTGCTTCTCGGTAGGCATCTACTGATGGCTTAAAGTTCACAGCGGGGCCACCTAATGTCGTTAACATCATTGGAATGCCCATATAGCCTGCTTTAATGGCACTTGCAGGTGGTCCACCAACAGCTCGCCAAATTGGCAAAGATCCATTTTTAGGTTGTGGCAAAATTTGCGCATTGCGAAGTGGTGCACGGAATTGTCCTTCCCAAGTAACAAGGTCGTTGTCATTTATTTTTTTCAGTAACTCTAATTTTTCTTCAAAAATTTCTTCATAATCCTTTAAATCAACGCCTAGTAAATCATATGCACCAACTCGAGAGCCACGCCCTGCGACTATTTCTGCACGACCATCTGAAATTAAATCAATCGTCGCAAAATCTTCATATACGCGCACTGGGTCAGAGACACTCAGAACTGTTGCGGAGCTTGCTAATTTAATTTTAGATGTAGCTTGAGCGACTGCTCCTAAAACAACTGTGTGTGCCTGTGTTGTAAAGTACGATTGATGACTTTCACCAACACCAAATACATTAATACCTGCTTGTTCTGCAAGCTGACTTGCTTCAACTAGCTCTTTGATTCGTTGCTGAGCTGAAATACGTTCGCCTGTTAATGGATTTGGAATATGATCCCCTAATGAGTAGAGGCCAAATTCGATCCCTTTCGATTGATCAATGCGGTATTTTTCCATGATTAAACCTCTCCTTAATCTAGTGGTTCTAAAATAGCTTCGATTTCTGCACGTTTTTCTTCTAAAAACGGTGGGAGATCAAGTTCCTTGCCAAGATCCTCTACTGCTGAATCAACTGTAAACCCTGGACCATCTGTCGCCATTTCAAATAAAATTCCATTACGATCTCTAAAATAAAGACTTTGGAAATAATAACGGTCCACGACACCAGTACTATCAAAGCCCTGCTCCTTAATTTTGAGATCCCACTGTTGCAATTCCTCCACTGTTCCGACACGTAGTGCAAGATGATGAATACTACCACGTCCAGGTTTCTCACTTGGCCCTTCTAATTCTTGAACGACGATTTCTCCAAGCACTTCACCAGGAATGGATTGCAATACTGCTTCTTTTTCACTTTCAGTTACAGCTGTGTAATTAAATAGCTCTTTTAATAAGTTCACTGTCCGTTGTAGGTAACGAACTGTAATTTCAACTGTACCCATCCCTAAAATGCGATGTTCTGCAGGGATATCAGAGCCGTCCCATGGTTGCCAATGAGCTAGTGTTTCGTGACCATGGTTGTTTAAAAGGACCATTCTTAACCCTTCATGATCCTCAAAAAATAAAGCATCTTTACCTGCATATGTTGTTATTTCACTATGTTCAACCTCTAACTGTTGAAAACGATTTTTCCAATATTGCAGACTGTCATAGCTTGGCACTAGTAGTCCAATACGTGTAATGGCATTTGTTCCGCGAACTGTCCGTCCTGCTACGGGCATTTCAAAAAATGTTAATTCTGTACCTGCAGCTCCTGTTAAGTCTCCATAAAATAAATGATACATGGAAGGTGAATCTTGGTTGACTGTTTTTTTCACACGGCGTAAGCCGAGAATTTTTGTATAAAAATCATTATTACGTTTGCCGTTTTTAGTTAACATTGATATATGATGATGTCCACTTAATTTGTTCATGAATGTTTCCTCCTCATTTTCACTTGATTAAGCAAGTGATGTTACAAAAAAAATCACGCTGGTGGTAATTTTTTTTCACGACTATGCTTCTCTAATTTTGACATTAGTATATTTAAATTTTTCATTTCTTCTTCTGTTAATACTTCTTCAAAAAATGAAGATTGAAACTGTAGCTGGCTTGGTGTTGCTTCATCAAGCATCTGCTCGCCTTTAGCTGTGAGCGAAATTGTTTTGGTCTTCCAATTTTGCTTGCGTTCAATGAGTCCATCTTTTTCAAGACGAGCAAGCATCCGAGACATACCTCCCTGTGTCACTGTCACTTTCTCTGCTAGTTGTGATTGAGTTAACGGTGCATATGTCTTTATTTGTATCAGGACATCAAATTGTGCAGTCGTTAAATCAAAGCGCTTTAAAAACTCATTGGATAACTGGTTGCTTTGATTAGTAAAGCGCATCATCCGAATCCATGTCAGTGATCCGAGCGTGTGTTTTTGCATCGCTTACTCCCCCTCTTATTTGTCACTTTACCACGCAAGTGATGAACAAGCAAGGAAAAAATCTTGAATTCGAGATATATTTCAGTGTGAAGACTCACACTATATAATGCCATGCGTCGTAATTGGATATAAGTTTCCTTTAAAGGCAAAGGAAATTCTTCCTGTTTCTTCAGACACTATCATGACAAGCGCATCACTTACTTCACTTAACCCTAATGCTGCGCGATGTCTAGTGCCTAATTTCTTCTCCCCCGTATATCTCTCAGAAAGTGGCAGTACATTTGCTGCTGACTTAATTAAATTTTTGCTTATTAACACAGCGCCATCATGCAGTGGATTTCCAGGAAAAAAAATAGATTCTAATAAGGAATGCGTCACTTCAGCGCCAATATGAATACCAGGCTTTAAAATGGATGATACAGAATCCTCCCGTTCAATAACAATTAGCCCGCCGTGTCTTCTTTTTGACATATTTTGTACGCTATGCGAAAGCTCAGGATATTTTTCAGTAAACGGAGAAAGATAGCAATTCAAATAAAACGTTGCAGCCTTCATCTCAATCGTTACAAATTTCTCTTTTATTTTTTCAAAATTCCCCAGAAGACAGTTTGTATTAGTATCCATAGCTTCTACACTTTGCTGTAATGATTCAATGACCTGCAGAAGCTCTTCCTTTAATGTTTGTTTCATTGGTGAAAAATCGCAATTTGTTGGATCCATAAAAAACACCCCGCTTTTCAAATTTATTATGTATTTATTTTTTAGTTTCTCTAAATGGAATTATTTTATTCGTTTTGGATTTCATTATGTCAATTTTTCTAAAATAATTGTTTTCCAAAATATAATGAGGAATCGTGTAATTAACTTTACTTTTCAAAGATTTTTCAAATCCATTCAATATTTCCATTTTTTTATTTTATAATTAACATAAAATGATTACTTATTGGAGGTGCTTTTTGAAACGAATTCCGTTGTTGTCGTTTTTACTTTTACTTATGATTTCTCCCTCTGTGCAAGCACTATCTTGGGCTTATCCTTTTGTCGTTTGGAAAGGAAACGTTTATGAAGTTAAAAAAGAAGAATTAATTGAAGATAATGAAATCGGAAAAGTTTTAGGGGAAGTAAAGACCAAGCCAAATAATATGACTGGAAATTATTACGGAGATGCTTCAAACTATTATCCAAAAGGGACGTATTATTACGAAATAAAAGGGATATCAACTTCCACCGCAATTGCAGTAAAAGAAGATCGTCACTGGGTGCAAGCTGTTTTTGTTCATAAAGCCCCTTTTCACATAATGAATGTAATTTCTAACATTTACTTCATATCAGTTGTTATTTTATTTGTAATTGCAGTTATACTTTTCAGAATTAAAAAGCCCTAAGAGTGTATCCATTAGCTTATCTAATGAATACACTCTTTTACCTTACATTTGGCCAGCTCGAATTTTCTTAATAATGCTAAATGTCGTGTAGGCAGCAGCCGGCGCAAGCACAAAAATAAAAATAAGCCAAACCGTTAAGTTGTCCGTAGCTTTTAGCGTGTCATAATTTGAGATAACAAAAAAGATAAGTCCAAATAATAATAAATAGCTCAGCACATTTGGAAAAATAACAATTAAACGCAATAGTGCTGGTGGCATTTTTTGCTGATTCATATTAACCCACTCCCCTTTAGTCAATTATACGAAAATCTACTACTTACTGCATTATTTTTCTTCAATATTCTAAATCTTCATATATATTATTCGCCACATTGTATATGGTCTTTTTTCAATTGATAGTCGAGATAATGTAAGTTAATTATAAAAATAAGAGCCTTGCTACTTAATTGTAGTAAGGCTCTTTAGCTTGTCGGCAAATGAATATAAATTAATACGTATAAATAATCAAAGGTTGATTTTCACTCCGAGTTGGCGCTTTCCGCAGACTTGGCTTCCATCTCCTCGTCACTTCGTTGACTTAACTAAACTCCATTCGTTGAAATATTGGCATTCACTAACTATTGTTTACACTTTTTTTAGATGGTACAAATAAAGTTAAAACAAATGCGAGTATTGCTAAGGTTGTCATGAAATAATAAGCATCACTTGAACCTAAAATGGAAGCAAGCGTACGTATACCTTCAGCCGTCGCATTTGGTGTCTCTACTAGCAATGTTTTCGCATGGTTTGTCGTTTGTGCTGTGAAAATTGTGATGACGACAGCAGAACCAATGGCACCTGCAATTTGTCGTAATGTATTATTCACTGCTGTACCATGTGTGACAAGTGTTTTAGGTAATGCATTCAAACCAGCTGTGTTCAATGGCATTGTGATAAAACTCAACCCTATACGTAGAAAAATGGTACGTATCATTAAAAAGCTAAATGTTGTTGTTTCTGTTAAATCTGTTACAACCCACATGGAAGGAATGACGAAAATCAAACCGATAATAAATAACGGCTTTGCACCAAAGCGGTCATACATTTTTCCTGTCACTGGAGACATAAAGGCATTTACTAGAGCACCCGGTAATAATAATAAACCAGCATCTAATGCCGTAAACCCTCTTCCGTTTTGTAAATATATCGGTAATAAAATCATATCCGCATACATCATCATTGTGACAATAATGTTGATGATGGACGTTAGCGTAAATACTTTATTTTTAAAAACGGATAAGTTAAGAAGTGGATCAGAAGATTTAATTTGGCGAAGACAGAATATTGCTGTAGTCAATATCCCCACCAGGATAGAAACTATTACAACTGTATCATCCCAGCCATGGCTTCCTGCATTACTAAAACCATACAAAATAAGACCAAAGCCAATCGTTGATAAAATAACACTCACTACATCTAACTTTGTGTTTGCTGTTTCTGAAACATTAATTAAATATTTCATTGCCATGAATATCACAATCACGACAAATGGAATTATTCCGATAAATAACCAACGCCATGAATAATAATCGATAATGAAGCCTGCTAAAGTTGGTGCAATGGCTGGAGCGAAAATCATAGCAAGCCCAATTAATCCCATCATACTGCCCCTTTTTTCAGGAGGGAAAATAAACATTACAATGCTCATTAGTAATGGCATAATAATTCCTGCTCCAACCGCTTGAATCATACGACCTATTAGTAAGGTTGTGAAGTTCGGAGCTACTGCACAAAAAATAGAGCCTACTAATAAAAACAGCATTGAACTTATAAATAATTGGCGTGTTGAAAAACGTTTCATTAAGTAGGCTGTTATAGGAACTAGCACCCCGTTTACTAACATAAAACCAGTAGCTAACCACTGAACGGTAGTAGCAGAAACGAAAAATACATCCATTAAATTACTTAATGCAACGTTTAACAGCGTTTGATTTAGAGTAGATAAAAAACACCCGAAAATTAGAACTGTTAATAGTACTTTTTTATTTATTGATTCCGACATTTCATTCTGCCTCTTTCTACTTGTTTTATTAACACTATGTCAATAAAATAGATAATAACACGTTTATTTTTTGATTCCTATTTACAATTTTTCAAGAAGTGTCAATTAAACAACAAAAGTAAAAATACTATTAATTAAATGTGTATTTAATAGATAAAGGAGAATGAAATTGACCACACATAAAAAGCAAGACCCACGATCTATTCGCTCTAAACGGGTATTTAAAGAAGCAGTCGTAGATATATTAATCGAAAACCCAGATATTTCGAAACTTACAGTACAAAAAATAGCCCAACGTGCAGAGCTAAATCGAGCAACTTTTTATTTACATTTTATCGATATAAATGATTTATTAAAGCAAGTAGTTTACGATATTTTCGACGACTTGTTGTCGAAAACGTCTCCAACTTTACAAATTGATAATTTAAATAATCAAGAACAGCTAATTACGTTTTTAGATTACTTTTATAAGCATAGAAAAATTTTAGCTGTGTTATTTGAGCACCCCGGTTTCAATAAAAAAATGCATATGACATTAAAGGATTTGATTGTCATTCAACGTAAAAGTGAAGGTGCTGATAGTACACTATCAATGGATATTCTCGCCTCTTCAACACTGGGGATCCTTATGTGGTGGCTCAGAAATGGGGTTCATTTTAGCTCCGAGTATATAGCAAATCAAATTGTTGAATTATATCGATAATTATTCGCAACTCACCTTTTCAATTTCTATTTGGCGTAATTGTTGATGTCCCTTCGCTTTTGCTACCGAAAATATTTGCTGTATGATAAAAAAGAACCTTTTAAATGACGCGCATTTAAAAGGTTCTTTACGTTTTTGATTAAATTAGCTTATTGTTATTCCATGTAAATACTGATTGATCGGATGTAAGGAAGGTTTGTGGGAAAATCTCCTGTGCATCTGCTAAAAATTCCGGTAAATCTTGTGGTAAAAAGCGTGCACTTAAATGGTTCAGAAGTAAATAGTTAGCGCCTGCTTGTTGTGCCACCTTAGCTGCTTCGACATTTGTAGAGTGTCCATAGCTCGCTGCTAAATCTGTCGTAGTGCCATCAAAGGTCGCTTCATGAATAACGATATCTGCTCCATTAGCTAATGAAACAGCCTCTGGACAGTATTTCGTATCGCCTAATATCGTGAGCGTAAAGCCTTTTTTCGGCGGAGCAACGACATCTTTTGCATAAACAAGAGTGCCATCTGCAAGCTCAATATCTTTTCCAGCTTTTAATTGCCCTAACATCGGGCCTTTAGGAACACCTAGAGCCTGTACTTTTTCCATTAACAGTTCACCAGGTAGATCTTTTTGTTCAATACGGTAGCCAAAGCATGGAACTACATGTCGCAATTCACTTGCACTTACTGTGAAGTGTTCGTCCTCATAAATAACACCTTCATGGACTTCAACAAATTGTAATGGATATGTTAAATGTGTCTTTGATAATGCTAAGGTTTGCTCAATCCATTGCTGTAAACCTTGAGGGCCAAATATTGTTAATGGCTCATCCCCACCTTGAAATGAACGAGAGCTTAAAAAGCCAGGTAGTCCAAAAATATGGTCACCATGTAAATGTGTAATGAATATTTTCGTTACTTTACGTGGCTTTAACGATGTATGCAAAATTTGATGTTGGGTCGCCTCTCCACAATCAAAAAGCCACATTTCCCCCAATTCATCTAAAAGCTTTACCATTAAGGCACTTGTATTTCGTTCCTTTGAAGGCATTCCTGCGCCGGTTCCTAAAAAATGTAGTTGCACATATGCCACCTCACTTCTATTTCTATCGCTTTATTGTACCTTATCGTGCACAATAAGAAAAACCTTTGGTGATTAGTCAGTCCAAAGGTTTCGTAATTATTTCGGCTCCCATGATACGAGTGCAGCGTGGAAATCATGACGATAATAATAACGCCCATTCTTTTCCTCAATAAATGGCAAAAGCGACTCTTCAACATGTGTACTAATAAAAGTATCATTCAATATTTTTTTACTTTGTGTTGTTACAAGGTGCTCATAGCTGTCATATTCATATACTCGTTCTAATGGGATGATTTTGCATTCGGCATAAATATCCATTTCATACAGCAAGTTTAAAAATTCTATATAATCTCTTCGTGGAAATTTAATATCGTAGCCATACTTTTTGTATAAAATTTCATAATGGGGTTGAATCGGCCCTGTTGTCATGCCAATAATTGCACGCTTTTTAGCTAGACGATTCATATGGTAAAGTGCTGATTTGATGTCATACATACGATAAAAGCAATTGACACCGATGACGATATCGTGCGCTTCTACTTCATCCTCAGCAAGGTTTTCCCATTTTGCGTGAAGATAAGAAACATGTTGCCTATCTTCCAGACAATTTTCTAAATAGCTAAGTATACTTGCTGAGCTATCTACACAAGTAAGCTTTCGCACATGATTAGCAAGCGGAAATGTATAATTGCCCCAGCCTGGACCAATTTCCAATACCGATTGCTCGGGTTGAATACTTTTTTTAATTTCATGAAATATTTTTGCAGCATAAGGATCTGTTTGTCCAGCCTTTTTACGGGCGATGGACTGTGCCCAAAACTGCTCCTCTAATTGATCATTGACCATTCTTTCAGGCATTTGGCCATGCCAGTCTTTCATACCTTCCTGCCATAGCGCCTCATAATCAATGGCTAACGGACCTTTTCTCGTCATACAGGTACCTCTAAATTCATAATTTCGTATACTTTTTTCATATCAAGATTCGCACGCACATGCTTTGCCAGCATGTTGTATGCGTCTTCTCTACGTTCTGCGTCACTTTTTACATCACTTGGTAAAGCAGTGAGGCCCTTTTTCACGCGAATGTCGTTGATGAGCTGTCGTGTAAAGGTGCGATTATGGAATAAGCCATGGAAATATGTTCCGATTACTAATTCATCTGCACTTACTGCCCCATCTACGCGCCCATCTGCAAGCAGTAAAAATGGCGATACTTCATCACGCAAAATTTTTGTACGTCCTAGATGAATTTCATAACCAGTAAACGTATCATCCCCTCTTTTTCCTGTCATTTGAACTGTCTTTTTATCGCCAACAAATACAGTTTCCATTGGCAATAATGCTAAGCCTTGCGCTGACTCGCCATTTCCTTCTACTGCGTCAGGATCTAGTAATGTTTCACCAAGCATTTGGAAGCCACCACAAATGCCAATAATTTTTGTCCCTCGTGCACGTAAATTAGCAATCGCTTGATCGAAGCCCTGTGCCTTTAACCAAGCTAAATCATCTACTGTACTTTTGGTTCCAGGTAATATAAGTAAATCGGGAGTACCAAGCTCATTGATATTGCCGATTAAACGTACACCAACCTCTGGCTCATCGAAAAATGGATCAACATCTGTAAAGTTTGAAATACGCGGCAAGCGAATCATGGCCACATCCACTGCAAACTCTCCAGGCTTAGGCTTTTTAAAGCGTAATGAAGATAATGCTAGTGAGTCTTCAGCCTCTATATTGACCTCTACATACGGTACAACTCCAAGGACAGGAATTCCCGTTTCACGTTCTACCCATTCAATGCCATCATCAAGTAACTCACGCATTCCTCTGAATTTATTAATAATCAGCCCTTTTACACGTGCCCGTTCTGCATCGTCAAGTAATGCGAGCGTTCCAACAATCGATGCAAACACGCCACCTCGATCGATATCTGCAACTAGCACAACCGCAGCATCTGCTAGATGAGCCATGCGCATATTAGCTATATCACGGTCTTTCAAATTAATTTCTGCCGGGCTTCCCGCACCTTCAAGAACAATGACATCATATGTATTTTGTAAAGTTCGCACTGACTTTTCAACGATCGGCATCGCTTCTTGAACGAATTGATTGCGATAGCTTTTAGCGTCCATATTTAAAAAATGCTTACCATGAACAATCACTTCCGATACCATATCCTGCTTAGGTTTTAGCAATATCGGATTCATGTCCGTAGTAGCGACAACACGTGCCGCCTCTGCTTGTACACCCTGTGCACGACCAATTTCCCCGCCATCTTGAGTTACAAACGAATTAAGGGCCATATTTTGCGATTTAAAAGGTACTACCTTTAGCCCATCATCAGATATAATACGGCACAGCGCAGTACATATCATACTTTTCCCTACATCAGAAGCCGTTCCTTGAATCATGATAGATTTTGCTGGCATAGTCTTTTCCCTCCCTTATTTTTTTGAAACGCGGATATTTCTCCATATCGCGGGTATCCCTCCGACGCAACGTGCATCAATTAAAATTCTAAACCTTTAACTGCTGGTATGCCTTCCTCATAATAGTGCTTAGTCGCATCAATTGTTGATACTAAATCGGCCATTTCCACAAGCGCTGGGTTGGCGCTACGTCCGGTTACTACTAAATGCATGGTAGTTGGGCGTTTTTGAATGGCTTCGATGACTTCTGCTAATGGGAGCACATCATCGATTGGGAATTTTGATATAGCAAGTGCGTTGTTGAGTTCGTCTAATACGAGTAAATCAATGCTGTCGTCTTGCAGGGCGGACTTTGTTTTTTCCCATGCTTTTGCTAAAGCGGCACGATGTTCCTCGGGTGTTTTTGTCCAAGTGAAACCGATGCCCATTTGCTCCATTTCTACGCCAAGCTTTCGAAGAGCAATTTGCTCTCCGTATGTGCGCTCAGGTGATTTTATAAATTGCATATATCGGACATTTAGGCCTCGACCAACTGCGCGTAATGTGACACCTAGGGAAGCTGTTGTTTTGCCCTTTCCTTCACCTGTATAAACTAAAAACAAACCTTTTCTAGCCATTGTTTAAGCCTCCCTTAAAGCCATGTTGTTTTTTCTTTGATTGGGCTTCGTTTCTTGTCTTTAAGCTCTTGCTCTTCTGGATAGCCAATAAAGATTGTTCCTATTACTTTTTGTGATTCATTTGCGCCTATAAATGCATGCATACGTGGGTCATGAACTAGCCCTACACCGCGTGTTCGCCATACAAAACCAAGCCCTAGCTCCTCTGCAGCAAGCCACATAGACATGATGGCACTGCATACGGCAAAGACATTATCTGCTGTTGCATCAGCATCGTTTTCTACAACATCTGCTGTAACAACAATGGCCACTGGCGTTGTTTGAACAACCTTTAGCGAACTTTCTACTAAATTGGGCTTTGTAGGGAATCGCTCCTGTAAATAAGCATTTGCCATTTCCTCATAGCGTTTCATCGCATCGTCTTGAATAACATAAAAATGCCAAGGCTCACGCATACGGTCATTTGGAGCATATGTGGCAGCTTGTAAAATTTGTTCGATTTTCTCTTTTTCAACAGGCTGTGTCGTGTAATTGCGAATCGCTCGACGATTTTTTAAAGCCTCGATTACTGTCATGATATATTTCCTCCTTAAGCGCAAATACGTTTTATTCCTTTATGTAAAGGCAAGTCCTTGCTCTTCAAACCATTGAATTTTCTCTCGTACATTGACAACCTCGCCAACGACAATCATGGACGGGTTATGGTAACCTTCTCGTTCAATAATAGTAGCTATTTCATCAAGCTGACCTGTAATGGTACGCTGTTGATCTGTTGTTCCCCACTCAATAACGGCGACTGGAGTTGTTGCCTTACGACCATTTTCGATAAGTTTTCGAGAAATATAAGCGATATTGCCGACACTCATATAAAAGGCAACTGTATCGATACCTGTTGCAAGTGCAGGCCAATTTAAAAAGTCCTGTCCTTTTTCCTCACGACCGTGCCCTGTTACAAGAGCAAAGCTTGTTGCAAAATCACGGTGTGTTACAGGAATACCAGCATATGCCGGTGCAGCAATGCCTGCTGTAATACCAGGTACAATTTCATAAGCAATTCCATGATTTTTTAAGATTTCCGCTTCCTCTGCACCGCGACCAAAAACGAATGGATCGCCACCTTTTAAACGTGTGACAATCTTGCCTTCCTGCGCTTTTTCGACGAGTAATGTATGAATCTCATCTTGAATTAAGTGATGCTTTCCAGGTAATTTACCACAGTACACAAGCTCAGCATCTTTTTTCGCAAACTCTAGTAATTTCGGGTTCACAAGGCGGTCATATGCAATGACATCCGCCTTTTGAATACATTCGAGCCCGTACACTGTAATAAGCTTCGGATCTCCTGGTCCAGCTCCAACTAAATACACTTTTCCGTCTTTCATCGCGTTACTCCCATCAGTATTTGTTGTAAAAATGCTTCACGTCTATCAATCTCTCCATTGCGTGTCCATTCTAGTAAGCTTGGTTCCAGTAATGCTTGTAAAGCGTTGCGTCTTTCTGGACCTTTTTCAAAGTTCGCAGCAATCATTAAACGTGCTTGCTGCAAGAAGCATACATAGTCATCATAAACATCATCAAATTGCTCTTCGAGGTCATCTTTAATTTTACGCGCTAGTGCTGGACTGGCACCTGACGTTGAAACAGTTAACACTAAAGGACCACGGCGCACTGTCGCAGGCGTTATAAAATCGCTTTCAGCCTGTGCATCAGCGCGATTGATGAGCTGCCAATGCTGGGCTGCTTCTTGTACAGCCTCATTTACGGACGTATCATTTGTTGCCGCAATAATGAGCGATGCATCATCTAAATCACGCGGTTCAAATTCTTTTTCATGCCACGTAATTTGACCGGATTCCGCAAGTGGCAACAATGAGTTATCTAAAGTAGGGCTTACAACGACAATATTCGCTTTAGCCGGTAGTAGTGATGCAACCTTTTGTGTTGCAACGTGCCCCCCACCAACAATTACTACGGTTTTATATTCAATGTTAATGTGAATAGGAAAATAATTAGTCATGTTTTTTCACCTTCTTACAAGCTGTTAACCAATTGTCAACTAGCTTTGGGTTCGATACAAAATGAAAATGAGTGTAGCCAGCTACTAAATTTCCTACTTGATAGCCCTCTTGTTTGTTACCAAAGCGTCCCTTCGTTTCATAGGCAGGCGTATTGTGGGAGCCACTATATTTTGAATAGTGGAATTCATGTCCCTTCGCTTCTTCATCCGTACCAATTAAAAAATTATGTTGTGTGCCAAAAATTTCACGATAACCCAGAGCTGCTAGCTTTGTTTGCATCGCTACTTCTCCAGGAATAACACCAACCATGTCATAACGGTCACCATTACTATTCGTAATAGCCTCCGTCAAATACATGAAGCCTCCGCATTCAGCTAAAGTTGGTAGACCTTTAGCAACCGCTTCACGAATAGACTTTTTGACTTCTAAATTTTCCGCTAAAATATCTGCAAATTCTTCTGGGAAGCCCCCACCTATATACAAACCGTCTGCTTTTGCGGGGACAGGCTCATTCGCAAGTGGTGAGAAAAATTGCAGCTCTGCTCCTTTTGCACGTAGCAGCGCTAAATTTTCTTCATAATAGAAGTTAAACGCAGCATCCTTTGCTACGGCAATGCAAATATTTTGTGATGGTTGTTCCGTAAATAGTTGCCCTGATTCTTGTAGAACAGGAGCCTTTGTTAATTCAAGCAATAGCTCTAAATCAATCGTTTCCGCCATTAAAGAGCCTAGCTTATCAAAAAATGTATCGAGTTCTCCTCGTTCAATCGCTGGCACTAACCCTAAATGGCGACTAGGAATATCAATCCCTTGCTCACGCTTCAAATAGCCGATCACAGGAATACCGCACTCCTGCTCAATAGCAGCTTTCGCAATTTCATAATGGCCGACACTTCCTACTTGGTTGGCAATAACGCCAACGATATTCGGTTGATCGGACAACAATTGGAAGCCTTTCACAACTGCCGCTACACTTCGTGCCATACTCGCACAATTGACAATTAAAATAACAGGACTCTCTGTTACAACACTAATGTCTGCTGCAGAGCCAGCATCCGATAGTGGACTTTTACCATCATAAAAGCCCATTACTCCTTCAATAATGGAAACATCAGCATCTTCACTTGCGCGCGCAACTATATCACGCACTGCTTCATGTGAAAACATCCAGCTATCGATATTACGTGATATCCGTCCTGTAACAGCAGTATGATAAGTAGGGTCAATATAATCTGGACCACATTTAAAGCCCTGCACAATTTTGCCCTTTTCTTGTAATGCTTTCATGAGTCCAATAGTAAAGGTTGTTTTACCAACTCCACTGCCAGTACCGGCAAGTACAAAGCGATTTGTTTGCATAGGCTTCCTCCTTAAAATATTAATCTAGCAACAGAAATAGTAGCATTGCCTGATTTTTTCTTTTCTAGTACAAGCGACTCCACTTGCGTATAACGCATTGCAGCAGGCTCACTCACACCGTATGCTCCGGTATATTTAAAAACGGTTTCCGAAGGTGATGGGAAATCAATTTCATTTAATTCCGCCGGTGAATACGTAACAAATTCCCAATCGTATTTCTTCGTTATTTCAAGGAAGCATTGCTCGTCTTTCTTTAAATCAATCGTACATAACGCTTTGACACTTTTTTTCGAAAGCTTCAGCTCAGCAAGCGCTTCATCGATAACTTGCTCAATTTCTTCCACAGATGTCCCGCGATTACAGCCCATGCCAAGCACGACCGATTTCGGTCGATAAACTACACCATTTTCAAGGAGCACTTCTTCTTCTTGTTCAATGATGCGATCAGTAATGAGCAATGTCGCATGTGGTTTCGCTTCAATCGCTGCATTTGTTGTCGGATAAATTTTAATATGCTCTGGCATCGCTGTGTCACGCATCCACCAGTCACGTTCTCCCGTTTCCTGAACGATTGCAACATGCTCCTCGTTTACAACAGAGGCACTTACAGGTGTCAGTTTATCAGCACTATCCCATACCCAACCAAAACGTGCCCCAAATAAATCAACCGGTATCGTTTTTTGCACATCTGAAGCTGTCGTAATAATTGGATTTGCTCCAAGCGCTGCCGCAACTTCATGTGTTAACTCATTGGCGCCACCAAGATGTCCCGATAAAACGCTAATTACATTTTCACCACGGTCGTCAATTACCACTACGCCTGGATCTGTCTTTTTATCCTTTAAAATCGGTGCTATCATGCGGACAACTGCACCGAGTGAGATGATTAAAATTAAGCCTTTATATTGCTTAAAAAGAGTAGGGAGCAGTAAACGCACAGTACCTGTAAACATTTGAATATGCTTTTCTGCTTCATCCCCCTGCTCAAATTTGCTCATGTAATACAAGTCGCTCGCAGCAAATGTATGCTGCAAGCGACGTCCAATTTGAACACCATGCTTTGTAATGGCGACAACTGCATATGAATTTCGTTGGTCAACCTCTGGTAAGACGCCCTCTTGTAACTCAATCACTTGTCTTCACACCTTTTCTAAAGCCATGTGTGAAAGTAGCATCATATAATTTCGAACGATATTGATCTTTATCATGAATAGTTGGATCTAATGCCCATCCAGCTAAAATCATCGCATGCTTACGAATACCGTTCACACGCATTGCTTCATCCAGTTCAATTAATGTTGTACGTACGATTTTTTGATCTGGCCAAGAAGCTCGTTGAATAACAGCTACTGGTGTATCATCAGCCCAGCCAGCACTTTGTAATTCTTTTACTATTTTCTTTGTTAGCGTTGCGCTCAGGAATAATGCGATTGTACAGTGATGACTCGCTAAATCGCGTAGCTTTTCGAATTCTGGCACAGGTGTACGTCCTTCGGCACGCGTTAAAATAAGTGTTTGTGTTAAGTCAGGAATTGTTAATTCTGCCCCGATTGCCGCTGCAGAAGCGAAGACAGAGCTTACACCAGGAATAACCTCATAACCAATGCCTTCTTTTTTTAATAGAGCCACCTGCTCCATGATTGCGCCATACATAGCTGGGTCTCCCGTATGCATACGAGCTACTACTTTACCAGCGTTAACACGATCTACCATGACCGCTACCATTTCCTCTAAATGCATACCTGCTGTGCGAATAACCTCTGCATCTGGTCTTGCCTTTGCAATAAGGTCTTCATTCACTAAAGAATCTGTATACATAACAACGTCTGCTGTTTGTAGCATATGTAAGCCTTTAACTGTAATTAAATCTGGATCACCAGGACCAGCGCCGACAATATATATTTTCTTCATTATTTACGCACCACCATTAACGTTAAATATTCTAGATCGACACCGTCTAGTTCGCGTACATCCCAAATGATTTCCTCATCAGATGTTACCTTCGTTACGACTGATGCCTTATCAAGTAAGTCTAAATCACGTAGTACCTCAAGCATTAAATCAATAACCTTCGCTACTTTTATGAATACTACTGCATCGTGACTTTCAATCGCTTCACGCATAGCCTCATAGTCATCATGAGCAGGTACAATGGCAACACGGTCATCGCCATCTGCCAGCGCAATTCCAAGTCGTGATGCTGAACCGTTGAACGAAGAAATACCAGGAACTGTTCGAATTTCAACTTCAGGGTGCATATCCTGCATAAGCTTCATCATATGGATGAACGTACTATATAATAATGGGTCTCCTTCTGTTACGAATGCGACGTCCTTCCCTTCTTTTAATTTTTCATAGACAAGTTGAACTGATTTCGTCCATTCACGTTCTAATACAGCTTCATCCTTTGTCATTGGAAATACTAAGCCAAGCATATCCTTTTCTTCCGGGTTAATGTAGACATCTACGATACGATGTGCGTAGCTTTTACTGCCTTTTAGTTTTTTCGGATATGCGATAACAGGCGATTCCTGAATGACACGGAATGCCTTAACTGTAATTAACTCTGGATCGCCAGGACCTACGCCCAAGCCATATAAAATACCAAGATTACTCATGATTTTCTTCCTTTCGATATGCAGAAATAATGTAAATCGGATTTAATGGGACAAAACGTGTCATATCTAATATTGGTTTGCTGCGTGCAAGTTGCGCCTGCAATATATCAACGGCAAAGCCGCAAGATTTAAACGCTTCGACAGCCTTATATAAATTTTCAATAGTTGCAGCATTCAATACAATACGACCATTTGGCTTTATGCGTGAACAGCACAATTGTAAGAGCTCCACCATTTCTCCTCCTGTGCCGCCGATAAATATCGCATTCGGGTCAGGGAAGTTTTCAAGTCCTGCTGGCGCTTTACTATGAATAGCTGTAATATCTACACGAAACTTTTGCTGATTTTGCAAGCAATTGTCCAAATCAGGTGCGTTTTTTTCTATTGCAAATATTTGACCTTCTGGTGCAAGCTTACCGGCCTCAATAGCCATCGAACCAGTACATGTACCAACGTCCCAAATGATACTATCCTTTTGTAGCTGCATTGCTTGTAAACTTAAGACACGAATTTCTTTTTTCGTAATTAGACCTTTATCGGGCTTGCGCTGCGAAAATTCTTCATCATCAATACCGAGTGCATAGCGTTTCGGCACTGAAGTTTGCTGTAAAATGACTACATTTAAAGGAGAAAAATCAGCCATTTCTAATTCATCAAGCGAATACCAGCCGAATTTTTCATTTGTGCCCTGTAAATTTTCTGCCACAAATGCACGGTATTCTGTCATACCAAAATGCTTTAAATAACGTGCCAACTCATTTGGATTATTCTCTGCATCTGTTAGCAGTGCCACTTTCTTTTTACCATCAATACGTTGTGCTAATCCTTTCATCGAGCGCCCATGAATACTTGTGACATACGCGTCATGCCAGCTTTCTCCCATCTTAGAAAAAGCAAGCTGCACTGAGCTCATATATGGATAAACATCAATGTCTAGCTTTTTCGCTAAATACCCACCGATCCCGTAAAATAATGGATCTCCTGACGCTAAAATAACTGTATCTCTCGTTTCTGCAGACAATCTTTCAACTAGCGCTGAAAGACCACCTTTAATCAACATTTTTTCACCGGTGAAGTTCGGGAAAAATTCTAAAACACGCTCTCCACCAACAAGCACCTCACAGTCTTCAATCCACTGCACGTATTGCGGTAGTAAGCTTTCTTGTCCGTTATCCCCGATCCCAATCAATTTCATCGATTGATGCAATGTCATCAGCCCTTCCTAATAATTGTCCCTGCATCGAATAGATCGATGTGGAAAGCGTTAAACCGCCTCTAATGTGATGTATGGATGAATAGCAGCACGCCTCACATAAACGGTTGAAAAATGCATCATAACCTTTTCCCGCCATAATTTCACCAACTTGTGAAGCAGTGTTAGCCTCTTGTACCTCGGCTACGGTTTCTTTATCTGCCCCTATATCCACTGCTAATTGAGCTAAAAAATTAAAATCGATAGGAGCACTTTTGGAGTGCACCATCATGACACCTTGTGCCACTTTCGAGAATTTCCCCATCATCCCAACAAGCGATACTTTCTTCATACCAAGTCGCTTACAATGCTTTAATGTAAAGCCAACAAAATCGCCCATCTCAATGAACGCTTCCTCTGGCAAATCAGGGTATTGTGCCATTGCATACTTTTCACTGCGTCCACCTGTAGTGACAACTAAATGCTCACAACCAGCCTCTTTTGCAACACTAATCGCTTGGACGATACTGGCCATATACGCGGAACTCGAAAAAGGCACGACGGTTCCCCTTGTGCCTAAAATGGAGATGCCTCCAATAATACCAAGGCGCCCATTTAACGTTTTTTTAGCAATTTCCTCACCTTCAGGGACGGAAATAACTACGTTAACGCCTCGTTTAATTTGAAATTCATCAAGTACGCCTTGTACAGTACTATGAATCATCTTTCGTGGCACAGGATTGATGGCTGCTTCTCCGACAGGTACTGGTAAGCCGGGCTTTGTTACGCGCCCGACACCAATTCCACCGTCAAGATGAATACCTGGTAGATCCGCCCAGCTTACTGTGCCAACAATAAGTGCTTTATGGGTTGCATCTGGGTCATCACCAGCATCTTTAATCGTTTCACAGCTTACTGCATTGTTCTGAAATGTACATTTTTCTATTGTAAAAGTTGCATCTCGCCCAATCGGTAAATGAATGGTACTTGTTTCTTGCTCTTCCTTTGTAATTAAGGCGAGTAAAGCAGCCTTTGTTACTGCAGTTGCACAGGATCCCGTTGTATAACCGTGACGCATGTCTTTAGGATCTTTTTTAGGCTTCCGCTCCATTATTTTTTCGCCTGTTCATCCGCTAGAAGTGAGACTGCATTCAATGCGGCAACCGTCACTGTACTACCGCCTTTTCGGCCAACATTTGTAATGTATGGAATACCTTCTATTTTTAATAGTTCTTCCTTCGATTCAGCAGCAGAAACGAAGCCAACTGGCATGCCGATAATTAAATCTGGTTTCGCTAAACCTTCTTTAATTAAACGAATTAATTCAAGCAATGCTGTCGGCGCATTACCAATTGCGTAAATACCACCTTCATGTAATTTAGCAGCCTTTTGCATAGAGATAATCGCACGTGTTGTGTTTTGTTTTTTCGCTTCAACTGAAACGTCTTCATCTGCAATATAGCAGTGTAGATCGCCACCATGCTTTTGGAAGCGTTTTTTCCCTGAACCACTTTCAATCATTTGTACATCTGCAATGACATGGCGACCTGCAAGAATTGATTTAATACCCGCTTCAATCGCTCCTGGTGTAATAATTACGCTACGCCCTAGTTCAAAGTCAGCAGAAGCGTGAATGATGCGACGTACAACTTTCCACTCATCTTCTGAGAAATTATGCTCGCCCATTTCCTCTGCAATAATTGAGAAACTGTAATCGTAAATTTTATCTGGGTCTACTGTTAATGGTTTGAAATCTGTTTTAAAGTCCATCTGAATTGCCTCCTAAAATATGTTTTGTACAGCCTGTAATACATCTTTAAATGTAGAATATTGCTGTCCATATTTGATATTTGGTCTCGCGATTAAAATCGTTTCAATGCCACATGCAAGAGCTGCGTCCAGCTTTTCATCCACCGAGCCAACCTTGCCGCTTTCTTTCGTAATCATCAATGTCACATCATATTGACGAAACAGTGCTTCGTTTAATTCCTTTGAAAACGGACCTTGTATGGCAACAATATCTCTTTGTGCCACACCGAGTGCTTCGCATTTTTCCATATTATCGAGTCGAGGAAGCATGCGCGCGATCACTCGCGTATTTTCTAAGCCATGTAATACCTTTGTAAAGGTCGCTAGCGTTTTACTGCCTGTCGTTAGCATGATCACACCACGTTTTTCAGCTGCTAAGTGAGCAGCCTCCTCGTAATCTTTCACAACCGTAATAAGTGGATGTGCATAATGCTCGTGGGCACGTTCATAGCGAATATACGGTACATTTGCTTGCTCGGCTGCTGCCATCGCATTTTTTGAAGCTTCTTCAGCAAATGGATGAGAGGCATCTACAACTAATCGGTATCCTTGCTCCGTAATAATCGTCGCCATTTCTTCAGCCGTTAATCGACCGACCAAATGTGGTAGGTCCACTTCTGCAAGGCTTGAGGCTGCTGAATCAGTAACGACCGTTGCTGTCACAGCGTACCCTCCTGACTGTAATTCAAGTGCTAGACTCCTTGCGTCGCTCGTCCCCGCTAACATGAAGATCATTGCACTGGCTCCTCTTCATGATGATGATGATCATGATGGTGATGATCATGTTCATGGTGGTGATGATGATGCGCATGTCCATGAACCGCCGCATAAGCACGATAATTTTCTAAATCTTGCATACCTGTTGATGTACCATTCACAGCTTGTTCAATTCGCTCTAATAACACATTTTGTAAACGCTCATGATAGCCAAAATAATTGGCAATTTGAATATCACAGTCAGCATATTTTTCGTTAAATTGCTTACACATACCATTCATTCGTTCCATTAAGATACCAGTGAATAAAAAGTACGGTAGCATAATGATTTTTTTAGCACCTAGCTTCACACATCGCTCAATGCCTTCTTCAACACGAGGATCTGTAACCCCCATAAATGCGCTTTCTACATATTGAACCGGGAGTTTCTCCCATAACAGGCGTGTAATTTTATAAAAATCACCATTTGCATATGGGTCACTGCCGCCTCGTGCAATTAATAAAACCGCAGTATCCTTATGTTCTTCTTCAGCATTAAAGCCGATTTCTGTTAAACGATCTTCTAAAATCGCAAATATTTCTTCATGGATACCGATTGTTTGACCATATGTGAACGTAATATTTGGATAATGCTCACGCGCATGTTCGATTTCTGCTGGAATATGCATTTTTGAATGTCCAGCATGAAGTAGAATAATCGGAATAACATGCACTTCTGTAGCGCCCTTCTTCACACAGTTAGTAATACCTTCTTCAATATTCGGCGAGGCAAACTCTAAAAAACATGTTTCTACTAAAAAATTCTCATCAATACGAGGTTTCATTTGCTCGATGAACGTGCGTACCTCTTCATTTCCTGCTTCTAAACGGCTCCCGTGGCCGACAAATAAAATTGCTTTCATCTCATTACCCCTCACTAGTCGCCGCATGGAGCTGGCTCAACTTTTATTTTTGAAGACATATCCTGATACGTAAAATGTAGGATCTTTTTCACACGCTTGAAGTATTTAAACAAACGTTCATTTGGATGTGCATTTGCTTTATATTCTTCGATAATGTCGGTAATAAGCGGTATTAGCTGTTCAGGCTCTAATCCCTCAACAACAGGCTGAGCCGCATGTGCTGTCCGACCAACAGGCTTGGCACCAATAAAAACATCGAATTTACTTTTACGATAAACAATGCCAATATCATCAAATACGGCTCGATAACACGCCATACCACAACCATTAAAGCCAATATTCAATGTTTTCGGTAACGACATGCCACCAAGCTTCTCTTGAATCTCTTCCGCATATGGAATCGAATCGGTTTTTTCTCCGTAACAGAAATCACAAGCCTTTAACGAAAGTACGTCACCAATTGGTGTTAGTAAAAAGCCCACTTCACGAAGCTTTGCTGTAATCTCTCCTGGCTCAGACGTAGGAATTTTTAAATGAATTTGGTGGTCTGGTGTATACTCCATCGTTCCTTCCTCACCAACTACCTCAGCTAATGTCATCATTTGTTGAGGAGTAAAGAACTTATTGGCTACCCCAGGACTAACAGCTAATTCAAAAACAGATTCGATTTTTTGTTGAACGAGCTTAGGTGTTACTTTCACAGCGCTAGTTCCCTTCACCTTTGCCAGAGCTGCTGTTGCCATTTCAAGCGATGACTTTTTAGGCTTTGGTTGTGGTGTTATAGCTAAACTGGGCTTTATACGATTGGCATTCGGATCGGTTGCAAAATCATTTCGCGCTGCCCCAGTTTCTTGATTCATTGCCCATGGTTCATTTTCTTCCTTCAGTCGTTGATGTGGTCGTAACGGTTGTTTTTCTTCTCCAAGTGTATATTTACGCTGATAACCACGTGGTGTAATCATTTTATTGTCATAGAAAAATGTTGTTGAATTCCCGATAATAACTGTTGTTAACATGCCGATATCATGTTCAAGCATTTCTGCTAAAGTCGTCATCGTAATTTCCTGACGGTCACGATACGCGCTTTTCACAAGTCCAACTGGTGTATCTGGCGAACGATATTCTAATAAAATTCGTTGAGCCTCTACGATTTGTCTCGTACGTCGTCCACTTTTAGGGTTATAAAGTGCAATAACAAAATCTGCCATTGCCGCTGCTTCTACCCGCTTAGCAATTAAATTCCAAGGTGTTAAATGATCACTTAAACTAATGGTACAAGCGTCGTGCATAATAGGAGCACCTAGTAAACTTGCACACGAATTAATAGCAGAAATACCTGGAACAATTTCTACTTCGATACCAGTGGCTTCTGTCCAGCCTAGCTCGATTAATACTTCATAGACTAATCCTGCCATCCCATAAACACCGGCATCACCGCTAGAAATAACCGATACGATACTTCCAGCCTCTGCTTGACGTACCGCTTCCTGTGCACGTGAAACTTCCTCTGTCATACCAGTACTAATAATCGACTTTGCACTAACTAAATCTTGAATAAGCTCAACATAGGTTTTATAACCAATAATCATATGACTTTGTTGTAGTGCCTCTACAGCACGAGTCGTAATATGTTTAAAGTCTCCAGGGCCAAAGCCAACTACGAAAATCTTACCTTTTTGCGCCATTTTGTTACCCCTCTTTCACTTTTTCAATACCTTTAATGGCTGTTGTTTGTGCTGTACGCTGTAAAGATCCTTCACGTAAAGTAAAGACATGCTCATTATGTAAAGATTCATGATTTAAATCTTGTACGAGTGCCTTCGCATGCTCTGTTGTCGGCACACGGTACCAATTTCCTTGAGGATATGCAATGACAACACAAGCATCCTTACACCTACCATTACAGCGAGTCCTTGTCGTATGTATTTCCTTATCAAGTTCCAGTACTTGTATTTCATCACGAATTGCCTGAGTAATGTCCTCAGCATCTTTTTTCATACAGCTACTACCATTGCAAATAAAAAGATGTGTTTTCATTCCCTCTAAATTCCAAGTTGTCATCGTTTTTCTCCCCTCATTTGCTTTTAGGAAAAAGAAAAACCTTTACTCTAGACGAAGAGTAAAGGTTTAGTAGAAGCCAAATAAAAACGAATATATACAGGTACTCGCTCTCGCTTCAACTTCTCCCTCCGAAAAGTTTGCATGCATCATCACATAAGCAGGTTTCCTGACTTAAGCTTCCTTTTACTTTCGCGCCTTCCTAGTTCTCACTAGTGGCATCCGCGATTTCATCAGCTATTACAGTAGCGGGGGCTGTATCGGATTCTCACCGATTTCCCTATTATCTTGAAAATATTCAAGCACTTATGGATGTTTTATATGAAATTATTATTTTTTATAAAATTAAAAACTGTTTCTATCATAGCTTATTTTTTTAAAATTTCAATATTTCTTTCTAAATTTGTGACATTTTCAGTAATTTTTTAATGAAAAATATGACATTCCTTTTCTGTTTATCTGAATTTTCGACATAGACACTCAATTAAAAATTTTTACTTGAAAAGTATAGCATTTATATGGAAAATTATGTTACACTTTGGCATGAAATCACAATTTCATCTTTTTTCGGTGTGAATTGTTCATCAATTCGCTTAAAAGGGAAGCCGGTTTAATTCCGGCGCGGTCCCGCCACTGTAATAGGGAGTTTTATAGATTATGCCACTGTCCAAGGGATGGGAAGGCCTATAAAACGTTGAGCTAAAGCCAGGAGACCTGCCGAAAAATATGTGATCGTTTGAACCTACGAGGATAGGTGTGCGGCTGAGCAAATTAGAATTTTATTTGCATTTTTAGCTATGCACTTTTCCACAATTGGAGAAGTGCTTTTTTGTTTTCGCATCGCATACTAATTCGAACTATTTTAATGTGAGGAGGAGAGGTTTTGAAATTCTCAGGTTGGAAGCTTAGTTATTTCTTATTAGCATTTTTATTCGTGCCAGATCGTGCATTTGCGATGCACATTATGGAGGGCTATTTGCCAATTGAATGGGCGATTTTTTGGTGGGTCTTATCCATTCCATTTATTATTTTAGGATTACGTTCTATTCGTAAAACCATTGATGAAAATCCTGAAACAAAAATGATTTTAGGTCTATCGGGTGCCTTTGCCTTTGTGCTATCAGCTTTAAAAATCCCTTCTGTAACAGGAAGTTGTTCACATCCGACAGGAGTTGGCCTTGGAACAGTTCTTTTTGGACCATTAGTGATGAGTGTTATCGGGACAATCGTATTATTATTTCAATCTCTACTTTTAGCACACGGCGGGCTGACAACTTTAGGTGCTAATGCCTTTTCTATGGCAATTGCTGGTCCTATTATTGCTTATTACGTTTTCCATGGCTCTCAAAAAATGGGACTATCTTTTTCCATCGCCGTCTTTTTAGCAGCAATGCTTGGTGACTTAGGTACATATATTGTCACTTCTGTACAATTAGCTCTTGCCTTCCCTTCTGAGGTTGGAGGCTTTATGGCTTCATTCACAAAGTTTGCTAGCATTTTTGCGTTCACGCAAATTCCTCTTGCTGTTAGTGAAGGTATTTTAACAGTGATCGTTATGAATTTCTTGAAAAAATACAATGTGAGTGAATTAAAAGCTTTACGCGTTTTCTCGGCAAAGGAGGCTCACTAACATGAAAAAAAATTTACTGCTATTAGCAATTGTTGTGTTGTTAGCAATCATACCCCTCTTCATTCAAAAAGGCGCAGATTTTGAAGGTGCTGATGGCGAAGCGGAGGCAGCAATTGGTGAAATAGATGCTAACTACGAGCCTTGGTTTGAAAGCTTATGGGAGCCACCAAGTGGTGAAATAGAAAGCTTATTATTCGCACTCCAAGCTGCTATTGGCGCCGGATTTATTGGCTATTTCATCGGCTTAATGCGCGGTAAACATAAAGAGGGTTAAGCGATGTTACTCATTGATAAGTATGCTTATATGAATAAACTAGCGTCTGTTCATCCGCTAGAAAAAATGACGTTTTCCCTTGGACTGCTTTTATTGTCGCTTATCATGAGAGATGAACGAATCTCACTCATTACTTTTATTGTGATGAGTGCTTTTATCATTTTAGGTGCGAAAATCCCAGCTAAATATTACGCAAAATTACTATTGCTACCCGGATTTTTTTTACTTTCGAGTCTAGCATCCATTTTAATTTCTATAGCGCCATCAACAAGCACGCTTCCTCCAATTATTTGGTCATTTTCTATTCATCATTGGAAAATATTTATTGGCAGTGCGAGCTTAGTGACAGCGCAACAACTTTTTTTCATCGTCCTTGGCAGTATAAGCTGTTTGTATTTTTTAATTCTTACGACATCAGTCCAGTCTATTTGTTATGTCCTGCGACAGTGGCGACTCCCTACCCTATTCGTAGAGCTAGTAGAACTAACGTATCGATTTATTTTTATCTTTTTAGATAGTATGCAAAAAATTCATCTTGCTCAGCAGGCTCGTCTAGGGTACAGCTCTCCTATGCAATGGCTTCGCTCGGTCTCTATACTGATTGCTGCTTTATTTGTCGAGATGTTCCAACGCAGTCGTGAGCTAAACAATGCGATGGAAGCGCGTGGTGGTGAAACTGTCTATTGGCAAGATGATATTATCTATAACAAGAAAAATTGGGTAGGTATTGCTGCTATTTTTATACTCCTCATCATTTATGGAGGTCTTTTCTGATGACTGATTTATACTTTGACTTAACACATTTATCCTACGCTTATGCAGATGGAACTCATGCCTTAACAGATATTACACTTCAAATTCCAAAGGGGAAAAAAATCGTTTTACTTGGTCATAATGGTGCTGGAAAATCAACGTTATTTCAGCATTTAAATGGTATTTTGAAGCCTACCTCTGGAAGTATATCCTTTTGTGGCAATGAACTGAACTATAGTAGAAAAGCATTAAAAGAATTACGCCAACAGGTTGGTATTGTTTTTCAGGATGCAGACAACCAGCTTTTTTCTGGCACAGTTAAGCAGGATATTGCATTTGGTCCTTTGAATCTTGGCTGGACAGCAGAAAAAATTGAAGAGAAAATTGCGTGGGCTGTCGCTCAAACCGAAGTCGATGCATTGCTAGATAAACCGATCCATTTTTTAAGTGTTGGACAGAAAAAACGTGTCGCGATGGCAGGAGTACTTGCAATGGAACCTTCCGTTTTATTATTAGATGAACCGACAGCTGGACTAGATAATTATTATAGCGCACAAGTTTTACAGTATTTAGCTACGCTAGAGAACGGTGAACGAACAATTTTACTAGCTACGCATGATATTCCATTAGCCTATGAATGGGCAGATCAAATAGTTGTGATGGAAGCTGGAAGAATTATTTATAATGGGGATCCAGTTGAAATGTTCTTCCAAGAGGACTTGCTTGAAAGAGCCCATCTTGAACGCCCATGGGTCTTTGAAATAGCCATTGCCTTACAAAAGAAAAATTTATTTGAGAAAAATATTAAAATGCCTCGTTCGAAGAAAGATTTACACAGATTTATTGAGCAGCTTTAAGACAATTTGTCCATAGTTGGTACTCTTCCATTGTGGTTGAATCCCACTACTACTCCAATCTCACAAATCGAGTAAATTTTACCCTTGGTCCTGGGAGGATTTTCGACCTCCCTTCTACATATTTTTATAACGGCTTTGAATATGGTAAAATATAGAATGGTTCTTTTGGAAAAATATATACTTATTACGAAACTTTTCTATCACTCATACGTAATAGTATAGATGTCACAAATATTTGGAACACTCAAGGAGGGAAAACAGTTGAAAAACTGGAAGAAAAAATCAGTTGCTTTAGTAGCATCTGCAGCACTAATGGTTCCTGCTACTTCTGCCTTTGCAGAAGCACCGCAAAAAACAGCAAAGAATCAAGAGTTAGTGAAAGTAGCTAGCAATAAGGATCAATCATCTAAGAATCAAAAAGAATGGGTTAGTCAGGATACTATTATCGTCAAACATTCCGGTCTTGATAAGAATGTGCACAAAAAAATTGGCGCAAAAGTGATTCGCTCTATTCCTTCATTAGGATACGATGTTATCCAAATTAACAAGGGAACAAATTTAGAAAAAGCAGTTTCATATTATGCGAAGCAAAAAGGGGTTAAAAGTGTATCTCCAAGCTATGTGTATCATTCCTTTGGTACAGAAGTAGATCCAAAGAAACAGGATATGTACCATTTGAGTTTACTTCAAATTGATAAAGCACTAGAATTAGCAGGCAAAAATGATGTAAAAGTAGCCGTTATCGATTCTGGTGTAGATTTTAAACATCCCGATTTAAAATCTCAAGTGCTCCCACCATATAATGCTGCAGCACCAGCCAATACTTCTTATCCTGGTGATCATGGAACGCATGTAGCAGGAATTATTGGCGCTGCAAAAGATAATGGTATTGGAGGACATGGGATTAATCCAAATGCCAAGCTTCTTCCAATCGATGTATTCAACGGAAAAGATGGTGCTAATGATTTCGTCATTGCACAAGGAATCCTTTACGCGATTGAGCAAGGCGCTGATGTTATCAATATGAGCCTTGGCGGTTATGGTGAATCTCCATTAATGAAGGAAGCCGTTCAGAAAGCAATCGATAAAGGCGTTACCATTGTAGCTGCTGCTGGAAATGAATCGACAGATAATTACTCCTTCCCTGCTTCTTACGAAGGCGTTATTAGTGTAGGTTCAACAAATGAAAGAAACAAACTATCAAGCTATTCAAATTATGGTCCATCAGTTGACCTAGTTGCTCCAGGTGAAGAAGTATACAGTACAGTTCATGATGAGAAAAAAGGAGCATCATTTGTAAAATTTAGTGGAACATCGATGGCATCTCCTGTTGTTGCAGGTGTGGCATCCCTACTAAAATCAAAATATCCAGATTTAAAGCCACATGAAATAGAAGCTATTCTCGAAATGACCGCAAAGGATTTAGGTGATAAGGGCTTTGATCTTACTTATGGTCATGGTCTTGTAGATCCTGTAAAAGCATTACAGTTTAATATTAAAAATCTACCAAAACAGTATTCAGAAACAAAAGAAGAGCGTATGAAAAACGCAAAAGCTCTTAAAAAAGATACACTTAATACTGAAAAAGGTGAATTCAAGCAACCAGACGAAAAGAAATGGTACAAGGTTGATTTAGAAGCAAATGAACATGCTCAATTGACATTAAAAGGTGCAAACAAATACGATTATGCATTTGATTTATACTTCTACCCTGAAGGAAGCACCGAAGAGGTAGAACCAATTAACGTTAATGATGTTCGGGTAGGTAAGCAAGAAGGATACCTATATAAAGCAGATCAAAAGGGAACTCTTCTTATTGGAGTTAAAGATCATAATGGCAGCTATAGCTCAAAGGGCGAGTCTAACTACGTCTTCACAGCTCAAACAACTAAAAAATTACCAGTTGATCCATTAGATATGGAACATATGGAGAAGATTCAAAAATTCCCATTCAGTACTGCGGGAAAAAACTATACCCTACTCTCTGAAGATCACCTAGGTGATAAAGATTATTTTACATTTTCAGTGAATGAACCAACGACACTGAAATTTGATTTAACTGGTACTCCAGGTGTTACTGCTTCCATGGAGCTTTATCTAAAAGAAGACTTAGTTAATGTGCCGACAGAGGAAGACGATGCTGAAGGTTTATATGAGGCATATCCAATCCGAGCATCATATGGTGCGGATAAAGGCGATGGCCTAAGCTTGGTTATCGATGCTATGCCTGAAGAAGAGTATGTAATTAGCGTTTCTAATGTAAACAGTACCAATTTTTCACTTGATATGTTCTTTAGCGGCGGTATTGAAACTGAGCAAACTGTTAGTGAATCAATCATTCCTTACACATTAAAAGGTGAAGTCATTAGCCTTCCTAAAGACGAAGACGGTCTTCCATTAAACGAAGGAATGCTAGAAAATAACAATGTCCAAACGGATATTTTACCTTTAACTGAATATAAAGCTAAAAAACGTAATCAATTAAATGATTTTATGAACATATTCATGAATCCAGATGCTATGGGACAACCAGAAGACGTTGACCAAATTATGAACCAAGCGATTCGTTTTGATATTGGTCAAGATCAAAAAGCTTACTTCCAAACAGAAGACGATCAAGATTACTTCACATTTACAACTAAAGAAGATGCCGTTTACGGTTTCAAAATTCAAAAAGGTATGAACCAATCACCAGCTGGTACTATATTTGAATATGATGAGGAAGCAAATGAATTAATCCCAGTTACTTCATTAAGTAATGATATGGGATTACTCAGTCTACTTTTTGGATCAACAAGTGATCCAAACGATGCTAAAACAGTTGCATTGAAAAAGGACAAAACATATGTTGTAAAAGTAGAAAATATTGGTGAACGTTCTTCTGAACCATATACACTTAAAACAAGTAAAATGGCAGCTATTCCAGAAGACGATAAAAGAAATAATAATACACCATTAGCAGCTCAAACGATTCGACCAAATACAACTTATAAAAATCATCTCATCTATCAAGATGATACTGATTTCTACTATTATAAACAAAAGGGCAAAGATGAAGTCATGAGTCTTCTCGTTTCTTCTATACCATTTACAAATGAAGAGCTAGATCAATTACCTAAAGAGCTTCAAAAAGACTTAAAGTTTACAGGCTCCATTATTGAAGATACAAATGGTAATATGGATATTGATCCAAAAGAAATGGCAACAGAAATTCAATTTGGACAAGGTGAAAACCTCCTTGAAATACTACTGGGCCTTGGAGGAACAACAGATGTAAATACTTCTTTTAAAGCTAAAAAAGATCACGGGTATTTTATAGTTATTAACGGAAATAATGTTGGAGAATTATCCATCCAACCATATAATTTAACTTTGTTTGATCATAAAAGAGTAGATGAAGATGCAGATTCTAAGTTAGTTAACGGTATACCGACAAAACCAACAACACTTACGAAAAAAGACGATAAATGGGTAGCTACTCAATATCTAAATGCTGGTGTTCCATTTGGTGATAAGGACTATTTTGAATTCAAAAACGACAGCAAACGCAATGTGTTCTTCTCTCTTGAAACAGAAAAAGCACTAGATGGTGTCATCCGTATCATCGATGCAAAAGGAAAAACAGTAGAAACTTTAGATCTTTATGGAACTGGAGATGCTGAAGTAGGTACAATCGAACTGGATAAAGGAACTTTCTATATTGAAGTAAGTGATTCTTACGGCAGAGCAAGTACACAACCTTATACGCTTGAAATAAAATAAGAACTAACATCTCCTTGGACTAAAAAAATGAATCTAATCGAAGGATAGTATTTTCAGCTGAAGGTCGATAACAGAACAATCCCCTAGATGTGAAAAATCTAGGGGATTTTTTATTGATTTTACATATTGTCTGTTGCCGTTTGCAACGTTACATAACGAGCATGCTACTGCTCACAATATTGAAAGACCTTAGCATTAATACTTTGCCCACCTTGGCCTCTAACATCAGCCTTAACTTTTAAAAAACACTCCTCTTATTCGAGTAAATATATACACTTTAATTTGACTTTTCATTTAAATATTCGGCTACCTTTTGTACAATATGTTTCCAATTTAATTCCTCTCTTGCAAAAGCTTGAAGGTGTTCGCAAGTATCAGCCAATAAATCTTCCTGTTTCGTTACCTGCTGCAATGTCCGCCCAACACTTTGCCAATCATGTGTCGGATGAATTGTCCCGAAGCGCTGATTATGGGTAATATCTGTAGCCCCATCGACATCAGTCGTAACAATATAACAACCATTCTTTGCGGCTTCAGCAAATACATGTGCGTAACATTCTACGACAGAGGTAAGGCAAAAAATTTTAGCCTTTCTATACTCCTCCTCCAATCGGACCTTATCATAAATCGGTCCCAACATAATGACCTGTGCTGCGAATGGATTTCCATCTAGCACGTTCAACAGCTCCTGTCTAAACGCCTCTGACATTGGACCTATTAACCGAAACTCCCATTCTGCAAGCTGTGCTTCTAAAAATGCTTTTACCGCTAGAAGAATTTGTTTTTCAGGAGCATCTAAACGACCTACCGTTACTATTCTATTTTCTTTCTCTTTAAACGGAACTGGCTCTGTTTGAAACAGTTCATAAAAGCCATTAGGAATATGTTTAATATCCAAATTCAAAAAATCATGAATAGAGCTTTGAATGGATTCACATTCAGACGAAAGCACATCACAAAGCTGGAGTAACTCCGTAAAATACGGATAAGTTTTTAATCGACTTAACCAAAACCGATTAACATCTAATTTCATATAAATTTTTCCGTTTGGATTAAATTTTTTATAAGTTTTTAAGATCGATAAATACGATGGATAAGGCCCTATCGCAAATGCAATATCGATGTCCGCCGCATGTTCTATTAAATAACTATTCATATTAACAACATAGTCATCCTCAAAAGGAATATGTTGAAAAGTGACAGAAGGAAAGGTTTGTTTCAATAATGCTTCATTCATTTCAGTCGTTAAAATTGTGACATCATAGCCTAAGTATTCACCCAACAAAATAGGAACAAGGCATAAATCTTTGAAAATATGTGCGTCGGAGAGCTTATATGATTCCACACTACATATGAAGGCTATCTTTTTTGACATAACATCCCCCTTTTTTAAATGAAGCGTTTCATTAAATTATGATTTCTTGTTCAATAATGTGAAAAGATTAGTATAAGTCCCATTATCACACTAGTAAAATCACCTTATTTTAAAATACTTATCTCTCTTTTAAATAACTAACGAATGTAAGCAATTGCCTACAGAACCACTCTCGCAACGCATATTGTAATAAAGAATCCTTTATGTCAATCAAAGTAAACAGAATAGAATTTATAAAACTTCTACTTACGCCTAATGAACATTTCTACTAACAATAAAAGAATCGAGGTTTTATATGAAAATTAGTTTTTTATCACCAGCCTACAATAGTGAAGAGTGGATATTGACATTGTTAGAAAGTATTCCTAAAGAATATGCCTATGAAATTATCGTTTGCGATGACGGCTCAACCGATAATACGTTAGCTCTTTTAGAGGACTATCAAAAAAACTGTCCAGCCTTAAAAATAATTACCCATCCAACTAATTTAGGTGCTAGTGTAGCCTATAATCGATGTATCGCAGAAGCTACTGGTGATTATGTAGCTATCATAGATAGTGATGATCACTACTTACCCGCTATTCGAAACGTCTTAGCACAAGTAGATGGTCAGTTTGATATTTACTACTACAACATGTTAACGAAGGCAGGCTATGCATTTATCAAAGATGAATCAAACCGATACACATTACCTGGACAATTTAAAATTATTCGAAGAAGTTTTATAGGTGATGCAACCTTTACCATAAGAAAAGACATTGCCGGGGATTGGGATTTTAATTGTGCATTAATGGATAAAAACCCGACAAGTAAATATACAAATGAATTGGCGTACTGGTATAACTTCCCAAGGGAAAATTCTGAATATGATTTACATCGAAGAGGATTAAAATAACGCCCTTATTTCCATGCATGCAGGAGGTGTAATTAATAATACAATGTTTAAAGATAAAGTTCTTCTCATTACTGGTGGCACCGGCTCTTTTGGTAATGCAGTATTAAAGAGGTTTTTAAATACCGACATTAAGGAAATACGCATCTTTTCAAGAGATGAGAAAAAGCAAGATGATATGCGTAAACTCTATCAACATCCGAAAATCAAATTTTTTATAGGCGATGTACGTGACATCCAAAGCATTCATAATGCAATGTATGATGTCGATTTTGTTTTCCATGCAGCCGCTCTTAAGCAAGTCCCCTCTTGCGAATTTTTTCCACTAGAAGCAGTTAAGACGAACATCCTAGGCACTGATAATGTTTTAACCGCGGCTATTCAAGCAGGTGTAAAAAAAATTATTTGCCTTTCTACTGATAAGGCTGCTTATCCAGTAAATGCAATGGGAATTTCGAAGGCGATGATGGAAAAAACCTTTATTGCTAAGTCTAGAATGGTTCATCCAGAGAAAACATTAATTTGCGGAACACGATACGGAAATGTCATGGCTTCAAGGGGCTCTGTTATTCCTTTATTTATCGAACAAATTAAAGCTGGCAAGCCGTTAACGATTACCGATCCTAAAATGACACGCTTTATGATGAGTCTTGATGAGGCGATAGAGTTAGTTTTATACGCCTTCTCACACGCTGACAACGGGGACATTATGGTGCAAAAATCACCAGCTGCTTATATTGAGGATTTAGCACAGGCATTACTAGAAATTTTTCAAGCTCAAAATAAAATACAAACTATCGGGACACGGCATGGCGAAAAAATTTACGAAGTGTTATTAACAAAGGAAGAAGCTGCGAAGGCCATTGATATGGGGAATTTTTATAGAATCCCTGCAGATAACCGTGATTTAAATTATGGAAAATATCTTGATGAGGGCTCTCCTAAAATTACGTTGACCGACGAATACAACTCTACTAATACGAAAATACTTTCCGTCGCTGAAATAAAAGAAAAATTATTAAAACTTCCACTCATTCAAGAAGAATTACAAAATTGGATGGGAGGAAAACCTTGAAATTTTTAGTACTTGGAGCTACTGGAATGGCTGGTCACACAATTTCACTCTATTTGTACGCCCAGGGTCATGATGTAACAACCTATTCGCGATCAGCCTTTTCATGCGGAAATAATATTATGGGAGATATTACAGATACAAATTTTTTAAAATCACTAATTTTAGATCACGACTATGATGTTGTAGTCAATTGTATCGGTGTATTAAATGACGCATGTGAAACAGACCGCGGGAAAAGTGTATATCTCAATAGTTATTTGCCTCATGCCATTGAGTCTTTATTAACAAACAGTAACACTAAGCTTATTCATTTAAGTACAGATTGTGTATTCTCAGGAAAAGCCGCTCCCTATCATGAAAAAAGCCTTCGCGATGGGGAAACCTTTTACGATCGTACGAAGGGACTAGGAGAGATCGAAAGCACTCAACATCTAACGTTTCGTAATTCTATCATCGGTCCTGATCTGAAGGAGGATGGCATTGGCCTTTTTAATTGGTTTATGAAACAACATAGTACTATTCGCGGCTATACTGGTGCAATATGGACCGGAGTTACAACCCTAACATTAGCTAAAGCAATTGAACGTGCATCACTTGAAGGTACAACGGGCCTCTACCACCTCGTCAACAATAGCAGTATTTCAAAATTTGAGTTACTGCAATTATTCAATACGCATTTCAAAGAAAATAAAGGTATGATCCAACCATATCCCCTCGTAAACATTGATAAAACACTAGTCAACACAAGAAAAGACTTTTCATTTACCGTACCGAGCTATGAAGAAATGATCCTTGAGATGAGAAACTGGATATGGCAGCATAAAAATTTGTATCCCCATTATTTTAAATGAGTTTGGAGGTTCAGTATGCTTAAAAGAAAGTTCGGTGACCGTTCTGAATGGCCACGAGTTATCGAAAGAAAGTATAGTCAATCATACCTTGACACTAGAGTATTCAAGGGTTTTAAACTTTATTAAAAACAGTCCTAGTTACTGAACCTTTATTCGTGAATTATGAAGAGAAAAACCTATGTATGGTTGATAACGGCTATGTATGGTTACAACGATATTTCCTCTTAAAAAACCATTCTGTAACTACTATGTTTAATGCTAACGGAGAAAATAATTCAATGGTATATCGATATATGCCATAAAAACTCAATAGAAGATATCAGATGATGATTTAGCACTTTCCTATTCAAACAGCCTTTCTATGCCCTACAAATAAAAATACAGTAAATTTCGTTCCTCCTATTTTGGAATTTTTCCGAGTTAACTCGATTGCAATAAGCTGTACCTCTCCTAGTTTCAAATGCACATCACGTTATTACGAAGTGCATTAGGTACTACTGTTTTATGATGCGACTGTTCTCTCTACAATCACTAATCAGTTTGAGCAGATAGTTAAGTTTTTTTCTTTAGGTACAAGTATATAAAGTCTTTGTTATTAACAGTAAAAATACCATGCTGATCCAAGTCCTTAATTCTGTTTCCTTCCCCCTTCTTCTCGAGCAATGTGATGGATACTTTCTTGGTACATTTATATAACGTAATACGATTCTTTTTTTCATCTGATGTAAATTCGCTCATGAAAACACCTCGTAAAAGTTAGATTTTATGTCTAACTTTTACGGGGCAGTTCATCACGGAGTGGTCATTTAGTTCTCTTTTTTAATTAAAAAACTAACTTATTCTTAAAACAACGAACTTTTTTAGATGGTAAATCGTCTAATTATTGGTAACGCCTGATTTTTTAAATAAAAGGAGAAATACATATGAAAAAACCGATCAAAAAAACTTGGATGATTGCTTCATCACTTACAATAGGAATGGCTGTTCTGACACCACTTCAAGCAGGGGCTGCGTCAGTAGAAACAAAAGATAATAGTAGCATTACTGTTCAACTTGAACAAAAAATTACAGGAACTATTAAAGACATTTACGATGATGGAATGAATATCAAAGGAAAAGATGGTAAAAATTACTTTATCAGTTTCCACAAATTTTCTGATGATCAAATAGAAAAAATGAAATTAGTAGAAGGACAGGAAATCTCTGTAGAAGGTAACACTGTAGAGAGTTATTCAGACTTCTTCACATTTGAAGTATTTAAAAAATACTTCCCTAAGGAGATGACAAAAGAAGATTTAACAAGATTAGAAAAATTGTTCAATGAAATGAAGCAGCTGCAAAAAGGATTTTCAAAAGAGATAAAATTAACAGATGAAGAAATAGAAAAGAAACATGAGGAACTAGAAAAAATTTACGAAGAAATACATAAAATCACAAAGCCGTATACATTAGCTAATTGGCAACCTCAATCATTTGAAGAATATATGAAAGATTACGGATTTAATGAGAAAAATATTATTATTAAAGAAAACGATAACGCACAACTTAAAGCTATTTATGAAGAATGGATAAAGCTTAAAAAAAGTGGAGATGAGGAAAAAGCTAACAAAAAATATGAAGAGTTTGATAAAATCCTTGAACCATATTTAGATGCGCTAAATGCACCAGAAACATTTGAAGAATTTATGGATAGCTATAAGGAAGTCACGGAATTTTTAGATATCCCAGCTGAAACTTTAGCCAAACTAAAAACTCTTCATGGGGATTTACAAAAAGCATTAAAAGATGAAAATGATGAGTTATATGATAAGTTACACGAAGAATTCTATGGACTCCTTAATCAGTTTGAAAAGCCTCAAACATATGAAGAATACATGGCTGACTTTGAATTCAAAGTTAGTGAAGCAGATAGCAAGAAATTAAAACAACTTTATGAAGAATACCAAGCACTTGATAAAAAAGGAGAACAAGAAAAAAGCGAAGAAACATGGGAAGCTTTTTACAATATTTTAGAACCATATTTTGAAGCAAATAAAGAAATTCTTATTTCAGCTTCTAAAGTAACGATAAACGGCCAAGACCACCTTCCACAACATTAAACAGTATAAATTCGGGGTTATCCTAAAAGTCATTAAACAATGATTTAGGGATTTAACCCCTTTCTTATTTCCTTATAGATTAGTACAACACACTTAATGTGAGATTTGGCCTCTACAGATGATGATTTAGTCACTTTCCTATTCAACTATGCGCCCTACAAATACGGTGAATTTCGTTCCCCTTATTTTGGATTTTTTCCGAGTGAACTCGATTGCAATAAGCTGTAACACTTCATCTTTCATAAATATCCCATAATTCTCTCTTCTCTTATTTAAATCTTTAATGTGCTATAGTATTACAAGATCTAAATTACTCATTATATCCAATGTTATTACTATATCCCACTTTTTTTGAAGTTAATTGAGATGATGGAGGAAATATTTTGAAAAACTTATCGATTAAAAAGAAACTTCTAACACTTATTACGTCCGCTGTTATATTTTTGCTGATTATTTCTGGTGGTAGTTTTTATTACATTAACGATATGGCAAAAAAATCTAGTGAAATGTACGACGAATCACTTTTGCCAATTCAACATATCGGTCAAGCTCGAACTGATATTCGTGCGATGGATTCTTTCGTTTTAGAACTCATGATTACTACGGATGCAAATGATAATGCTGAACTAAAGACAATGATCTCAGAGAGAGCTGAAAGTGTTAAAGACTCAATCGAGAAATTTGAAGCTATTTACAATGGAAATGAAGATGAACAAAAACTGTTAAAATCTCTTAAATCCAATGTTGATGGTTATTTTAGCACTATGGAAGATGTTATTGACTTGGCTAGTCAGAACCGAAACGCAGAAGCCTATTCTATTTACACCACAATTTTAGATGATTTTGCTGAGAATATGGCAAGTGATGCACGCAATCTTATGACTCAAAGTTCTGAAGATGCCAATAAACTGAATGAAGAAAATAAACAAAGTCTATTCACTACTATGCTTATTTCTTCCATTCTCTCTGTTGTGGCCATTATTTTCTTTATTACATTGGCAACTTGGATTGCACGTTTAATTGTGAATCCAGTTAAAGAGTTACAGGCAAATATGTTAAAGGCAGGCAACGGTGATTTGACTGCCCAAGGTACATATTCATCCAAAGATGAAATCGGTCAATTAACACAATCATTTAACACGATGATTAATAATATTCGTAATACAGTAACAAAAGTGACTGAAACTGCTAATCATGTAGCCTCAGCATCTGAAGAGTTAAATGTTAATGCAGCAGAAACTACAAAAGCAACAGAGTTGGTTGCAAATACGATGGAAACTATCGCTCATGGATCAGTAGAGCAACTAAATAGTGTTTCCAACACAGTCAATACAGTTAATGAGCTTTCGACAGGTGTTCAACAAGTGGCTGGAAATGCTCAAGCTGTAAGCGAACTTTCAGGGGATTCTTTATCCCTAGTGATAAATGGTATGAATGCCGCGAATCAAATGAATCAACAAATGATAGACATCACAGAACAAGTAAAAGGCTTATCCAATGTTGTCGACTTGTTAGGAAAACGTTCTAATGAAATCGGTCAAATTATTGATTCGATTACAGCAATTGCTGAACAAACAAATCTCCTTGCCCTGAACGCCGCAATTGAAGCCGCACGTGCTGGAGAGCATGGGAAGGGCTTTGCCGTCGTTGCAGATGAGGTTAGAAAATTAGCAGAACAGTCTGCTGTTTCTTCAAACCAAATTGAAGTGTTGATTTCAGAGACACAGAAAGATACTCAAACGGCTGTTGAATCAATGAAGTTAGTAACAGCGGGAGTTAATGAAGGAATTAAAACAACAGAAAATACACGTACTACTTTCGCTTCAATTCAAGGTGCCATTCAAAGTGTTACGATGCAGGTAGAAGAAGTATCTGCAGCAGTCGAACAAATGGCAGCAGGCACCGAAGAAATTGTTGGTAGTGTGAATACGATCCACTCCATAACTAAATCTAACGCAGCAGGCACAGAGAGTATTTCTGCTACGACTGAAGAACAAACGGCATCAATGGAGGAAATTTCATCATCTGCTTATGCACTTGCAAACTTGGCAGAAGAGTTAAGGGATTTGGCAGCTCAATTCCGTGTATAATCTCATAAACGGAGACAGCATCACTCTTAACATTTAAATGTAACTCTGTATATAAAAAGAAGCGGCAAGATTATTTTTTTGATCTAAGCCGCTTCTTCTATTAGGGTAAGTAACTTATTTAAAATGGATAGATGGCAGATTGTAACATTAACCGACTTATCTATGACCTAAAGAATAAAATTTCAGAAAAATAAACCATAAAACTTCCATGCTTAGAGTAGTAAGGATTTATAGCAATAAAAAGTTGGAAATTATATATGTATAGGTAAATTTAAAGAAACTTTCTCAAAAGATATCTCGACTTTAGGAAGTGTTTTGCTTTATATTTCAACTTTAGGAAATTTAATGATTTAATCCATACAAAAAATCACATGAATATCTTAGGACTTGGTGGATTATTCCCTCTTACAATGGCACTTCCATTAAACGCAGTTTCTTCGTCAAGGGAAGCAAGTTCTTGGACTTCAATGATGCAAGGATTTGGTTATATGCTTGGTGGAGTCATTCCCATTATCGCAGGATTAACAAGAGATTATATTGCAAATGAAAAGCAAGTATTTGTATTAATGATTGTTCTTTGTATGTTCATGTTTATTGCGTTACTTGGATGGAGAGATAAGAACGTTAATCGATAATATTGAAACATTGTATTAATAATAACTAAAGATTCATACATGAAGTAAATTAGATAAAAACCATTCACTTAAACCGAGATTTATTTAATTTGAATGGTTTTTATTCGCCCTTAATATATTAGTTTTATCACCTTTTCCAATACCCTCTTCTTTCACTAACAGGTACATTTCTTTACAAACTTCATTTTTCTTACTAAACAATATGGCCCGATTGTTGAACTAACCTGCCTCGTTCGTTCAATAAAGGAAAAAAGAGCTGGCTATGCAACTCAATGATCTTTAAGCAGCAATCTAGGATAGGAAAAAGTCTTAGAATGCCACTACCTTTTTGAACTACTGCACTGAACTATGGGACTCTATGTCAAAATCCACATCCTCAATAAATTCGATAACCTCTCCATTAGGACTATGGACTAGAGCGTTTCTGATAATAAGAGGAGGCTCTCCGAGAGTTAGATTGTCTGCTTCCACATAAGGTTTTGCCCCATGGGCTAGTGCCGTTTGAAACGCTTTGTCGACATCTACCACATAAAACGCTAGGTGAAGCATAGCGCCGTAAGCAACTTCCTCTTCCGACCGCGCTTTCTTCCCTTGTACTGGAATGACAGCATCGTCATCAAAAACCTCGAGACATGTTCGGCCGTCGGGAGAGATCAACATCGAAGCTTCCTTGATTTGAAACGAAGGAAGGCTCCAGTGATGTCCACGCTTAAATCCCAATGCTTCAATGTAAAACCGGATTGTTGCCGGATAATCTTTTGCCTGAATTGCAATATGAGCAAGACCTTTGATATTCAAATATCATTTCCCCTTTCTGATGAATTTAGTATAGAATAGTGTTGTAAGTAAATACATACAATAAAAAAGGAGATTATCGCATTACGCTTTCCAAAAATAACGAAAATCGATTGATTTTATTCATTTTAGAAAATGCATTAGGAGGAATTATATATGGAACATTGGATGGATGAAACTGATTACCACATCATGCGTCTTCTTCAGCAGAATGCACGTATTTCCATTTCACAAATAAGTAAAGATGTGTCCATGTCCCACCCCTCAGTAAGGGAACGAATAAAAAGGCTTGAGGAGAAAGATATCATCTCGGGTTATACGGCAACCTTTCGCCATCAGGCGCTAGACCTAGGGACCACGGCATTCTTTCTTATTAAAACAGAGCAATGTCAAGCACTGGTGGATTTTTGCGAACGAAATCCCGTTGTAACTGATATGTTTCGAATTAGTGGTGAATACAATTACATGATCAAGATTCAGACTGCTTCCATAGAGGATATTAGTCAATTTCAAGATTCTATTATAAAGTTCGGACCGTCCAAGTCCCTTATCAGCTTGAAAAACCTGATTGAGAATCGGATTCTACTACAGGCACCATCCTCAAAATAACAAAAGAATCCTACTTACGCTAAACTGCTCCGTTAGCCATCCATGTAGCGCAAAAATCAGCGCTACACCACAGAAAATGAAAGATTATTACGTTCTCCTTTACAGGATCACTTTCGTCTGAGTGTCCCTATTAATAGTTCTAATCTTTATATTGTTGTTCATATAGCATGTGACGATGCTGTGGCTTTTTTTGAAAGTGTATGTATCCTTAATTTGCACACATTATTATTGAGTGTATTATGCACGCACTTTATATAGGCTGTGGCGGTGGTTGCTTGTCACAGCTTTTTTTATTTTAATTTCAAAATTCATTCTAGACAATAATGATGATTTAGCAATCAAGTACTATACACTAGGAATAGATGAAAATAAAACCATATTAGAAAACTTAGTTGATTTAAAAAGTGAAGGTATCTCGATCCAAAATAAGGTAAAGATAAAGAAAATCACTATTATTTTAATATGGTTAACCTTGCTATACAATATAAAAATATTTTATTAAATGAATCATACGCGAACAAGATTGCTTAAGTAGGCACAACATCCGAAACGACCAATAGTTTGTTAGGCTATAAAAATGTAAAAAAAGACACCTTGTACGGTGTCTTTTGGTCATGAAACTAGTATTTGATTTTGAGAGTATCCCCATCGACATAAACTGCCTCGGAACGGGAAATCGGCAACTTTTGCTCTACTGAGAAGCCGATCGTTTCTCCATCCCTTAAAGTGACATTCTCTTCTACAATATATCCGGAAATCATAATCAAAAAATCACGCAGTTCGGCAGGGGTTGCTTGACTGTCCAGAATTTCAATTTCATCCTTGCCAAAGGCTTTTAGCCCATAAGTATATCCATCAACCCCTTTTTCCGTTCCGACCAGGCCGAAATAAACAAGATTCATTAAAGGGAAGATGTCGTCATTCTTCATGACTTCAGCCATATCCTGAAAAAGTTCCGGCTGGAATACGGTGCCAGATGTATAAATCCCTATTGCGTTAGGAAGCTTTAAACAACTGGCAGCCAGCTTTGTGTATAGCCTGCCACTGTCCAGCGGAGAGCCGGAACGGGTAAATGCAGCCAAGATGATTTGAGCTACGTGCGTTTGAGTAACCTCCACGGCTTCCTTCCACATGTAATTTCCCTGTGCATAATACTCAGCCTCACCATCTGGTACGGGAGCATCGACAAAACTAACCGCTAACATACAGTCGTCCACTTCAAAGACCAAGGTTCCTTCCTCTGTTTCTTCGGCGTTTTCCTCATCCTCTACTGACGAACAGTTGATGTTCCAATCATTCAAAAGGTTAGCCTTTATCTGATCAATATCACATTCTGCAGAGTTAAGCAGAACGAACCCGTTAAAAATACCAGAACCATTATCTTGCGTTTCGGTCTCGTCCTCCATGGATTGGGCAGCTTCATATGCTGCAGCCTGCTGCATCCAGTATTCTCGGATTAATTCTACCATCTTTACAGCTTCTTGCTCTGCAGTCGCAGGGTCATAAGGTTGCATCTCACTGAACACATGGCCGCAATGCTCAGTGTCAGACGGATCCTCATAGCCTCCGCATACGCCAAGGAGCCATTTTCCGAGAATAGTTTTTTTATACTTGAATATATAGTAGTGCATATCATATAAATCAAATTCTGCTGCAATTTCTATTTTCTTGGGTTCTTGCCCAAGTTCGTGTTCATCTGCTAGCCATTCGATCATGGATTGCATAGCTGCTTGTTGTTGAGCTGTCATCAATTTCTCTCCTTTATAAATGTCTGATTCTACAATTATACTACCAGCTTTTAGGAAGATGAATGATGAATCGAGGATTATCCCAAAAATCAGTAGTTTACTTCTATTTCCGCTTCTATTCCCCCTGGGGCTTTAGGCCAACAAATGTCTTTCATGCGAAAGCGTAGTGCCTACGTAGCGGCAGCAACAACAACAGTACGATGTTAAGCTCCTTTTCGGCGAATGTTTAGAAACCCGCTGAAAAGGAGCTTAAATCCACATTCATCTATAGCCCTTGTCATAGAAGTAAATCCCTAGTTAGTTTAATAGAAATATTATTCATTATTTTCAATTGGTTCCGTCTTAGTGAAAATACCTGCAATGATTGTGATTATTCCACCTAACGATATAAGAAAATGAAAAACAATTAAAGAAGCGGTTCCTTCTAAACCATGAATCATCTTCGTTTCGTGTAACAAAGGTAAAGTAAGAGGATACGTCAAAACAGATAACAACAAAACGATTCCCGTTATTATTCTATTTTTCTTTTTCCTTGTAGTTAGGCTTAAGGAATACGTAACAATTGCAAGTGCTACAATGATAAAAATGATTAATGTCATTTTAGAAAGCCTCCGTTTACTTTAATACGTTCCAAACTAACTTTTATTCCAATTATAAATAAATTTACCATTTGATATCAAACTCCATCTGTATGACTTCGATTGCTGGACCTTAAACTCTTGCCTAGGCCTGCATGAAGGACGACACAATTTCGGTCATTTCGGTATGCTACACGTCGTAGCTTTTGAACTGATACAGGTCAGTTTGCCGTTATCGAATGGGTGCGAAGGTTTTAGACTACATCCTCTTAGAACTTATTTACGAACATTTGCTAAAAGAAGTTAAAGGAAGTCGTTCATCCAGTATTAAGTCCTGGGATAAGTGGTAATATTATCTTGACTTTTGGACATCAAAAAATCCTCCATTCAATTGAATTGGAAGATAATTTCGGTAATATATTAATGTAATCTTCAGGGTAATAAAAAGGGATTCTAGGTCAGTGACCGAATCCCCAATTTTTTTAATGGTTTGCATTTGTAGTTAAAACGGTGAAATTTTGTAGATGTTCAGAACTAATACTATATGAAACAACCTTCTCCTTGTACTTCTTGACTACATCAACGTGATTGTCGTAACTAAAAACAAAGAAATCAAACTCTTTTTTACCTCTTTTTACGTTCATGACAAATGGAGTAACATTAGTCTCTGGCTGTAAAAATAATTTTTCATTACCTGGAAATATATAGTGTTTTTTCAAAAAGGAAGCTTTATTAAAATAGTCTGTAAATCTATTTTTTTCTTCCTCTTCTAAATTCTTTCCATTAAATGTTACCGTAACATCTTTTGAATCAAGTTTTTTATGAAGTTCAAATTTACCTACCCCCCATCCCACAGCTATACTGGGAGGGCTCATTATCAATTTAAGAATAGATCCAATCACTAGCGTAATAATCATACCTGTTGTCATATCATATCAACTCTTTCAATAATTTAAGCATTTTAGTAGCAATTACTATATTATTATCTTCATTGTACATTGTTTCATAAAGAATAATTAGTAATTAAACTATATCGATGTTTTAACATCTACCTCTCTATGATAAGGGATTTATATTTTTTATAACCATCCAATTTGATGCTTTTTTGACCATCCATTTACCCTAGGGATAAAAATATCTGGTGTGTTGATTGGCCATTTTTATACACTCGAAGAGGCTGATTTCCGCTCAAAAAACCTATTTTTACCAAATAAATACACCTGTAAATATTTTAGCCATCCTATCTAACACATTTTTAGTCATCCAATTGTCTATATACAGTTAAGGGCTTCTGCAAACCTTTTGATTCCTTCATCGATTGAGTCTTCATCTTCCTTTGCAAAAGTAAATCGAACAAAACCGTCTTTGGATCCCAGTGTAGAACCAGGAACATAAATGACGCCTCTTTTAATGGATTCTTCAAGCAATTGGGTTTCATTATAATTTTTAAGTATTTTACACCATATATGAATACCACCTTGAGGAATAGAATATTCCACCTGATCCTTTAAATAAGTATCAAGGCTTTTTATAATTTTATCTCTTCTTTTTTCTAATTCCTTAATTAAACTTTTTATATGAATATGAAAATTTTCTGATTCTAAAAAATCATTCGCTACCCATTGTGTATAGCTAGAATGACCGAAGTCGATTTGTTGTTTCGCATCGGATAATCTTTCAATGACCGATGTTGGGCCAATTATCCACCCTATTCTTAATCCTGAAGCAACAATTTTGGACAAAGAACTAATATATAATACGTTGCCATTCCTATCCATTGATTTTAGGGTAGAGATTTTATCTCCTGAATAAGCTGTTAAACTATAAGGATCATCTTCTACTACTGGAATTCCAAGCTTTGAGGATATGTCTAAAACCGCTTCTTTTTTCTTTTTATTCAATAAAGAGCCCGTTGGATTTTGAAAATATGGATTTAAAAAAACCATTTTAATTCGGTGCTTTTTATATAATGACTCCAAATCTTCTGGGTTTATTCCATCCTTATCGACAGGTAGATAATGTATTTGTATACCTACCGATCTGAAAATTGGAAGATTATAATTGTAGGAAGGATCTTCTATTGCTATTGAATCTCCAGGCTTTAACAAACATTGTACAATTAAATGTAATGCTTGTTGCGCTCCTGATGTTATAAGTATGGAAGAAGGATTGGTTTCGATTCCCCGACTTTTTTTTACGTGTTTTGCAATGGTAGTTCTAAGGATTTCATTTCCCTGTGGATGATCGTATCCTAAGCTTCCAATAAAAGAACGTGTTGACGTTATCTCGCTTAAAAATCTTTTTGGGAAAAGTTCTTCTGACAATTCACCGGAAGCTAAATTTATTAATTTATGTTCAACAGCTTCTTTTCTTATTTTTTGCGAGACAGGTTGACTCGGTAGAAAAGAACCCGCCTCAATATACCTATTCCAGCTAGGAATCCGTTTTTTTGTTATACCCCATATATCTTTACTAATGGTAGTACCGCTTCCTCTAGTCCTTTCAATTAGCCCAATCGATTCTAATTCGTCATATGCATGAACGACAGTACTTCTGTTTAAATTTAGATTACTCGCTAAATATCTCTCTGAAGGCAATGGTTTATCAGGTGGAAATGTACCATCTGCTATTCCCTTTTCAATATATTCCGCGAGTTGTTTATAGATAGCTTTTTTCGCTTTTCTATCAGGTTTCCAATCCATATATACACACCTCATTATGTCCTTTAAAACTTTCGCTTTCTTCTTTTAGCAATGTTATTCCTAATAAAAAATTATATATTAATATTATTTCAATTGTAATTAACCATCCACTTTATTGTTATTTTAGCCATCCACTTAAAAAACCAATCCTCATTTTCAATTTTATAACCTATGTTACAATGAGCGTGAAATCAATTATGACTTGGCATAATGTAGAGCAAATACACTAGAACTTAGAACCGTTCATAGAGCGATCTATTCAACCTAGTATCCATCTATCTTAATCTTGAATAGTCTAAGGGCTCTTCTGTGGGGCTAAAAAAAGAAAAGCACATCAATTAGTGATGTGCCAATCTGATCAAACTTGCATAAAGGTGTGCCAACTGAAAGAAAGGAGATATTACCACTTTAATCACTGTAGAGGAACAAAAAATGGTGGAAAAAATGTCCGTTAAAGAAGGATTTGTACCACAAGAGAATAGAACGGGTTTCTTTTTTTGCAAGTCTTTTTGTTTTGCTTCCTCAATCACTCTTGTAGCTCCATACATAGATCAGTAGCTTCACGTACAACTTGTGTAAATGAATACTCTGCCCCACTTTCATAACTACAGTCAATCAAGTTTAATATTTACTATTCTTTCTTCTAACTCACGTTCTGCTATATTATGTACACTTTTTCCACACACTACTAACTTCTCCACTATTGTGCTACAATCTAAACACTGAAAGGGTTTTAGATTTTCTGTTAGTTGAAAAAGGTAAAAAATTAGTTAGAAGCACTTAATGGAACTATTAACTTTATTATTATTTGGACAAAAAATTCCTCCACATAGACATTTGCATAAACTATCAAATAAGTTTATCAATATGTTCCTTAAGGAACGAGAAAAAGAAGCGTTTAACGAATCTGATTATTATGAAATAATTATTGAAGAACGTTATTTTGGAGATGCACCACGAGAATTTATATATTGTCCTGTTATTCCTGTACACAAAGATTTTTTATATCAAGTTCTGTCTATCTATGGCAGTCTGAATTCCGAAATGGTACTTTGCACAATGCAACATGAACATCCTGTTGCATTTATAGATAATATTGAATATGAGGGATACTGTTATTATGCAAAAGATTCAAATGAAAAGATTCTTTTCTTTGATACAGACAAAGAACCTTTAACTAAATTTTTTATAAGGATGCCACAAGAAACAAATGCAGCAAAAACCATGAAAAGATGGTTACTTTCAAATATATAATTGGAGCGTAGTTATTGAAGCAATAGCATTATATCAATCTAGGACTTGTGAGTAAAATTAATTGCAAGTCCTTATGTTATGCTTTCACAATTTCATAAGAGCGCAACTGTCGCCTACACACATGATTTTGTAGCTTCCTTTAGAGAACCTATGTGTTTTGATTCAACCTTTCCACTTCTCTACCAACTCAAACTACAATATGATATAATTTCTTTATAGGTGTAATATTCTATCAATTTCGAACATTCATATTTAAGTGGAGGCATGTTATAAATTGATAATCAGAGACTTTAAAAAAGAAGATGAACAAGGTTGGTTACGCTGTAGAGTTCTTGCTTTTCTAAATACTGCTTATTATGACAATGTACTAAATAAAAAAGAAGTCTACGAACATCCTTCTATTGAGTTAATAGCTGAAATAGATGGAATAATTGTAGGCTTAATTGATGTTGAATACGAAGTAGAAGAAGGCACAGTTTGTTCAAGAGGAAATGGTTTAGGCGGCATGATTTGGCATATAGCTGTACATCCTGATTATGCACGAAAAGGTATAGGTGAAAATTTATTAAAATATGCTGAAAAACGAGCAACTGAATTAAATCTAAATCGCTTTGAAGCATGGACTCGTGACGATGAATGGGTACAAGATTGGTATAAAAAAATGGGGTTTAATCAAGTCGAATCATATTATCATCTTTATTTTGAAGGAAATGAAATGAATAATAGAATAGCAACGAATGTTTCAAATTTATTTCCTATTTCAACATTCGCTCACTATGTCAGCAATGATATTGAAGAATTCAATACTATTACCCGCAAACATCAGTGTATTTGCTATGAAAAGTATTTCAAATAATTTGATGTAAAGGAAATATTTTAACATTTAATATATCAATTTAATAAATTCATCATCGCCCAATGAGACTTATATATGTTGGCAATTTCTTCAGCAGCGACATCCATTAAACTTGTCACGACACATATTTCTTCACCCTCAAGATCCATTAATTGAACATCTTTGCGGCGGCCTTTTTATCAAGAAAAATCAAAGCTGATGGAATTTTACTCGTCGTAAAATTTCACCAGCTTTTTTAGATTTCAGAAATTGGTTTTGTCCCATCCTTTTGACGCTTACTATAAATAGATGTCCTCGAACATACCTTAAAGTATGCTCAAGCTTGTTTCCTTTATATCAGTAATTAGCATATGACCCGGTGCATGGGTAATTATAATAGAAGGTTTACTTTCCATTGCTACTGCCTGAGAGGTTACGCCACAAGCCCAAAATACTGGTATTTCCCCTGGCTTAATGGACACAGCATCACCGAAATCTGGTTTTGAAATATCCGTAATACCAATTTGTTCTGGACTACCAATATGAATTGGTGCACCGTGTACATTTGGAAAGCGCGAAGTAATTTGGATTGCACGAATTGCATCCTCTGGAGTCATAGGGCGCATACTGACAACAGCTGGTCCTTCAAACACACCTGCTTTTTCACAGGCGATATTTGTTTTATACATTGGCACATTACAGTTTTCTTGAATATGTCTTATTGGAATACCCGCTTCAAGAAGCGGTGTTTCAAATGTAAAGCTACACCCTATTAAAAAACCTACCATATCCTCTTCCCAATAATCTGTAATATCTAATACTTCTTCAGTTAAAATACCATCCCGATAAATACGATATTTCGGAATGTCCTTGCGAATATCTGCATTTTTTGCAATTTTTGAAGGTATAAATGATCCAGGTTCTGTCACGTCTAATAATGGGCATGGCTTTGGGTTTCGCTGACAAAATAGTAGAAAGTCAAAGGCATGCTCCTTCTTCAAAATCACTAAATTTGCTTGTGTAAACCCAATCGACATGCCAGAAGTTGGTCCAGAAATTTCTTGATTGCGAATAAGTTTACGGATTTCATTCGGCTCTAAAGCACTATATGTTGTCATCATCCATTCACTCCTTATAAAATAACCATCCATGAAAAGATACTCATGAATGGATGGTTGGTTGTTAGATTAACTAAAAATTTTTGGAATTTCTTCAATTAATGTAATAATGCTGAGATATCCCATAAGTACAACTACAATTGCTCCAGTTACAGTTAACCAACGTGGATGCTTATATGTACCAACAATTTCTTTTTTGTGTGCAGCAACTAGTATAATGCCAAGTGATAATGGTAAAACTAGTGCATTTAATGCACCTACCAAAATTAACACATTAACAGGCTTTCCAACCAAGGCAAAAGTTGTTGTTGAAATGACGATAAATGCTATAATCACCCAATTATGATATTTCTCAATGTTAGGGTGGAATGAACGAATAAATGAAACGGATGTATAAGCTGCACCTACAACAGAAGTAATCGCTGCAGCCCACATAATCATACCAAACATGCGATATCCAATATTACCAGCAGCTAGTTGGAAAACAGATGCAGGTGGATTGGTAGGATCAATAACTAAACCTTTTGAAACAACACCAAGAACCGCTAAAAATAAAGCAACACGCATTACGCCAGTAATCAATATCCCTGTCACAGAGCTTTTTGTTACTTCTGGCAAGGATTCTTGTCCTTTGATGCCTGCGTCCAAAAGGCGGTGACCACCAGCAAAAGTAATATAACCGCCAACTGATCCACCAACCAAAGTTACAATCGCAAACCAGCTAATTTCTTTAGGCCAAACAGTGTTCACAATCGCTTCTCCTATAGGTGGTGACGTTTTAAAAGCAACGAATAGCATAAGTAGAATCATGACACCGCCAGCAATTTGTGCAACCTTGTCCATTACCTTCCCTGCTTCTTTATAGATAAATATAAAAATAGCAAAAAGTGCACTTATAATGGCACCCATAGCAGGATCTACGCCAAGCATTGCGTTTAACCCTAATCCAGCTCCAGCAACGTTCCCAATATTGAATGCTAAACCACCTATAACAATCATAATTGCAAGGATAACACCTAATCCAGGTAACACCTTATTGGCAATTTCTTGCCCTCGTAAGCCGGATACAGCAATGATTCGCCAAACATTTACTTGTGCGACAATATCTAGAATTAATGAAATTAAAATTACAAATCCAAAGCTTGCCGCTAATTGCTGTGTAAATACTGTCGTTTGTGTTAAAAAACCGGGTCCGATAGATGAGGTAGCCATTAAAAAGGCAGCTCCTATTAAGACACTTTTACTTGCTGTTTTCTTAACAAATTTATCTTTTTTCTCTTGCTCGATTCCCGCTTCACTAACTTCCGATTTTTTTGCTACCATGGGCTTACCCCTCCTTGATTGCACGTACTGAAATTTGATGTTCTACTAATCTTGAATGAATATATTCTGCAAATTCTACAGCATGTTCCCCGTCCCCATGAATACAAATAGTATTTGCCTGTAATGGGACATCGATTTGCTGTTGTGACAGCACAATTCCCTCTTTCACCATTCTCACAACCTGAATCACAGCTTGTTCCTTATCGGTAATCAATGCATCAGGTTGTTTACGAGATGTTAAAGAACCATCATTCTGATAAGTACGATCTGCAAACACTTCATGGGCTGTTTGAAGCCCTACTTTTTCTCCTGCTTTTGTTAATTCACTACCTGAAAGACCGAATAATACAAGTGAAGGTGAAATATCATAAATGGCTTTTGCGATTGCCTCAGCAATTGCTTGGTTTTTAGCAGCCATATTATAAAGTGCTCCATGTGGCTTAACATGCTGCATAGTTTCATTGTAAATCGTTAGAAAACCTTGCAATGCTCCAACTTGATAAATAACCATATCATAGGCTTCCTGTGGTGTGATGTTCATCTCACGTCGTCCAAAGCCATTTAAATCCGGTAATCCTGGGTGAGCCCCGATTTTCACACCATTAGCAATGGCTAGCTTAACTGTCTCTCGCATGACTGTTGGATCTCCAGCATGGAATCCACAAGCAATATTAGCAGAGGTTACATATTTTAAGATTTCTTCTTGCTCTCCAAGCCGATAACGACCAAAACTTTCCCCTAAATCACAGTTTAAATCAACTCGAAACATCTTCTTCCCCCATTTTCTTCCCACTAAAATAGTTACACTGAATACGTTTACAAACATTTTGTACCGATATTCGGAACTTGAGTTTTGAAATTTAAAAAAATATTATCATATTTTATTATTACTGAAAAGTATAAATTTAAAATTTTGAGAAAGAATTTTTTTTTTGAAATTTTCATTTAAATTAAACTTGTTTTCGTTTATTGTTTAAATATAATATTAATAATCCGTTATTTAAAACTTACATACCGAATTACGAAACTTCAGGAGATGGTTTTTATGATGAATTTAAAAGAAAATGTACAGATAAGACCTTTGAGTGATTCTGCACTAGTCATTCATGTAGGTGAAGGAATCAGTGAGGCAATTCACAACAAAGTTAAAAATATATTGAACTTATTAGAGAGAAATCCATTTGAAGGATTCATCGAGGTTGTGCCTGCCTATAATAATGTGACGGTTTATTACAATCCGATTGAAGTATACTTTTCAAATATAGGAAAAAAAGGCGAAATGCCTTACGAAAAGGTGAAAGCAACAATTCTTTCTTTAATGAATCAATCTCACATAGTTGAAACAACGAAGGAACGTGTCGTAAAAATCCCTGTAGTATATGGTGGTGAAATGGGACCAGATTTAGAATTTGTAGCCTCTTATCATGGTTTAACACCTAATGAAGTTATTAACATTCACTCTTCTGTAGAATATCTTGTTTATATGATAGGCTTTGCTCCAGGTTTTCCGTTTATGGGAGGAATGCACAAACAAATAGCAACACCTCGTAAAGAAACTCCACGGTTATCGATTACTCCGGGGTCTGTTGGAATTGCTGGAAATCAAACAGGTATTTACCCATTAGAAACCCCAGGGGGATGGCAAATCATCGGACGAACACCTTCTCGTTTGTTTCTACCTGAACAATCTCCTCCAACCTTATTACAACCTGGTGATCGAATTCAGTTTGTACCAATTTCGTTGGAAGAATATAAGAGCGACTGGGGGATGAAAACATGGGCATAAAAGTATTACAGCCAGGTATGCTGGCAACCATTCAAGACCTAGGAAGATATGGGCTACAAAAGTTTGGTGTTATCGTCGGAGGAGCAATGGATTCAAATTCCTTACGGATTGCGAATTTACTTGTTGGAAATTCGGAAGGAGAAGGCGCTCTTGAGGTGACACTTTATGGAACATCCCTTTTATTTGAAACGGATGAACTGATCGCAATTACAGGTGGCAATTTACAACCTACAATAGACGGAAAAGAAGCACCGATGTGGCGACCACTTTTAATTCAAAAAGGATCTGTTTTAAAATTTAATACTGCGATTAGTGGTTGCCGAGCCTACGTATCGTTTAGTGGCGGAATTCAAGTGCCTGAAATGATGAGCAGTAAAAGTACCTACATACGTGCTGGAATTGGAGGATTCCAAGGAAGAAAATTGCTGAAAAATGATGTCTTTGAATTAGATAGACGATCCGAGTTAGGAGAGGATCTTTTTGAACAATTAAAAAAAGAACCAAATTACCTTCCTTGGTCAGCTGATTACACATCCTTTGTTACATTTAAAAAAACGCAAACAATCCGCTTTATAAGAGGCTCTGAATATGAGCATTTCGATGAGGCGAGTTTAAAAAAATTCCTTTCAACACCTTACACCATTACAACACACGCAGATCGAATGGGCTATCGATTAGAAGGAGAAGCTATTCAATTAAAAGAGCCATTTGAATTATTATCCGAAGGAGTTACATTTGGAACGATTCAAGTGCCTTCCAATGGGCAACCTATTATTTTAATGGCTGATCGTCAAACAACTGGTGGATATCCTAAAATAGCTCAAGTGATTTCTGCCGATTTATCATCATTAGCACAAATGCAAGCTAATGGTAAAGTCTATTTTAAAGAGGTCACTCTAAAAGAGGCTCAATTGGCATTAATACAACAAGAAAGAAAACGAAATGAATTAGCATTTGGGCTCCGTTTAAAAAGGTTATAGCATATTTAGATAATAACAGCTTCTAAAAATTAGCAACTTCAACGTAAAATGGGTAATCTCAAATGACTTCTGAGACTACCCATTTTTTAAAGCTGTTCATACCCTAATTGTTTAGAAATTTGTGCGGTAGCCTTCTTCAGTTTATCGACGAAGATTTTAACGTTTTCCCCTTGATAATTAGTTTCTAGCCCCGCAATACTCATTGCTGCAACGACCTCTCCTTTATGATCGTAAATCGGCGCTGCAACAGCAGATGTATAATTTTCTAATTCTGAATGGCTGATTGTATAACCAAGTTCCCTAGCCTGCACAATCGTTTCAAAAAGCCTTTCCTTTTCCGTAATCGTCCCCATTGCAAATGATTTAAGTTCTACCGCTTCGAGATATTCCTTTATGTCTGCATCCGGTAAAAAGGATAATACAGCACGAGGGCATGCTCCTGCATAAAGAGGACTTTTTCTACCAATAGCTGTGTAGAGTCGAACTTTTTGCTTCGTATCTATTTTCTCTATATAAACAGCATCGTCACCATCACGAACGATTAAATTAATCGCTTCTTTTACATCATTATGTAACTCATTCATAATTGGTTCTGCAATTTTTCGCACATCTAGGCGCATTGATACTAGATGTCCAAATTTAAGGAAGAGAATACCTAACCTATATTTTGCATCAGTTCCCTTCTCTAAAAATTCCATTTCCTCAAAAGATTTCAACATGCGGAAAGCAGAGGTTTTAGGGATTCCTGATAACTCAATTACTTCTTGAAATGTGAGTTCAGTATGATCGATAAATAAATTTAATATATCCATAGAACGGATAACCGTTTTATTATTATTTGTCAATGTAAGTTTTCTCCCCCTTCTATACTAGATTTAATCTAATCATAATTTTTTCTTTTCTTAATTTTTAATTATACCTAATACCTTACTATTTTTATATACCTTGGCTCATCGCCAAAACGTGTGATTGATTTCCGTTCCGACTGGGGGCTTTCCTGGGGGCGCCCAGCCGGAACGAAGATCAACTTATATACAAGGTATACGTTTAAAAAATGTCATCCACAACATGAGCCTATGCCCTATAAATCAGGTTGATAAAGGAATAAAAAAACAGGAGCAGAGAACGGTTGCTTTGCTTCCATGCTCTTCACCCCTGTTTGTTATTCTTATTTACGTTTTCCTTAAATAAAGTCACTCCAATTAAACCAATGATGGAGAAGATAACTGGCGTGATGAAACCATAGTAATATCCATCCAATAGATTGCCTGAAGTTGATTGAAAATGATCCAATATATATCCAAAAATGATGGGTAGCAATACAGCACTTAGAAAGCCGCCCGTATTCGCAATCCCTGAAACAATTCCTGATTCTTCAAGTTTAAAAGATTGACGTACAGCTGCGAAGGTTAATGCACTTGCTCCATATCCAAAACCAATGATAGAGAAAATAATAAGTAGAAAGAAAAAGGAAGGATGCCCATTGCATAAAAGGAAAGATAACCATCCTAATAAAACAATGATATGAACGACAATATACGGTTTTTTAATTGTCTCTAACCGACTTGAAATCCAACTAGCTAGAGGTGCTCCAATAAGTGCCCCGATAAGACCGATCATAATTAGTTGGCTTGCATCTGAACGAGTCATTTCATACATATTCATCCCATATGGTACTGCCCAAGAACTGATAAACCCTACATAACCGCCGACTACCCCAAAATGGCAACAGAATAGAGCCCATGCTTGCGGATTTGAAAATATTCTTCGTAGTAAAACGGATGTTTTTTCACGTTGCACTTCTGCTGTATCTACTTCTAGCTCATCCCCAAAAACTTGTTTTGTTTTTTTCACAAGTACAAAATAAAGGATGAGGCCACACAAACATAATAGTAGTCCTACTGAGAAAAATGTTACCCTCCAACCAAATAAAAGTATCCACGTGGAGTATGGTACTGTCGCCAATAAGAAACCAAGACTTCCTGTCATGCCCGCCAGGCCAATTAATCGAACAAATTCCTTTGGTTGAAACCATTGGGCCAAAATTAGTACCATGTTAACCCATATGGTCGCATCCCCTACCCCAGTTAGTATTCTGGCAAAAAACAGGATGAATTCATGTGTACCCATACTGTAAATAATTGTCCCTGAACCTGTAAGAGTAGCACCAATAATTAGAAAAAAATTCGGCCCAAATCGATCAGCTAAAATCCCCATCGGAATTTGCAAACTCGTGTAGACAAAAAATTGTATACTCGTCAATAACCCAATCGTTGATGCTGTTACATTAAAATCTCGCATCAATTGGTCTGTAATCAGTCCTGGGGCGGTTCGTTGACTCGCCATTAACAAATAAGAAAATAATACAGAAACAAATACAACCCATCTATATCTGCTATTTTGTTTGTCCAATGGCTTCTACCCCTATTAGCTTTTACTATATATATATGAATTATAGGTAACGTTAAAAACCTGTTTTCCATAGTAGTTTTATGATTTGAATTTGGTTGAAATGCTTGCTCGATGTTCAATATAAAGGTTAAATTCTTTTTGAATTTATACACGTCTCCCAACACTTCTGTATAAAATAGCTAGCTATCCTAAAAAGTTCAGATAGCTAGCAATTCGTCGTACGTAGCGAAATGATGTACATTTTTATATTTGCTATCTACAATTATTCACTTTAATTTTCCGTTTCATTGTGTAGAATTTGTGTAGAAACTTTTCGTTTTCTAACGTATTCTTAGAAAAAGGAAGTACCTCAAATCCTTGATTTGTCGGCGTTCCCAGCAAACCCGTACTATTTCAAATTTTTCAATAACTTGCTCCTTTAAAAGCTCGTCCTTCATCTTGATTGTACTTGCGATTTCTGCTAGCTAATCCTTCACCTTAATCTACTGTTAATAAAAAATCCATTGTCATCACAACTGGCTCATGGGTCTGTAGGATGTTTAAGACCTAATTCATCTTCAATGACAATTGTTTCTTCCAACGGCAATAACACCCCGCTTTAAACACGACTCAACTTACCTATAGCCGTCACTATAAGTAAAATCATGTAAAATGCGTGGTGTTCCCGTCTAATACTATTTAATTGCTAAATTATTGATATTAACAATATGAAAGATGTATGCAACGAAAATTTGATTTTTAAACATCTTTACTATCACTAAAGAAATTTAAAACATTTGTTTTTAGGTCTGTGACATCATCTCGTCTGTTAATTAATTTCATCGAGGAAATAAAAAGTAAATTAAGATAATTCGTCGAATATATACTCTAATAACAACAGACATTCCACAAATACCGATTATTATGTTATATGCGAATAATAACCTAGGGCTTTAGTATATTCGCTTATCTCATTCTCATTATAAAATTTTATTGTCTTTAATGAATCAAACACTGCTAGCGATAACATATAATTTTCTTTAAACATCATCGATTTTATGGTAATTGTTTGAAAAACATTGTTATATCCAGGATAATTTACGACTTCAATGGCTTCATAATTAGTATTTTGTTCAATTGAAATGTTATTAAAACTTTCATTTAAACCTTGACCCGTTGCCTTTGTAAGAGATTCCTTAATAGTCCAATGAAAATAGAAATTTTTTAATTTCTCATTCGGACCCATACCATTATGTTTTTTTAGTTCTTCAGGAGTTAAGATGCTTTGAATTACTTCTTCGTAGGGAAAATCATAATCAATCCATTCAATATCCACTCCTATTTCGAAATTTTTATAAATACCAATAACTACTATATTCTTTGAGTATGATATTGAAAAGTTAATTTCTCTACAGTTAATTAATGTTGGCTTACCATGATTCTTATCACAATCATTACATTTCCTAGAAATAAGTAAGTTTTCTAAAGAAATTCCTGTATAGAGAGATAGTAATATTCTCAGCATAGAAGCGGATTTTAGGAATCGATTTTTATCCTTAATGAATTTATAATTCGAATATCTTGTTTTTTCTTCTTTGCTTAATATATTAACTAAATCTGGTGTTACTTCATTTGATTCGAAACACCAAATATGACATTCACCTGACTTAATTTCCAAATTTCACATCCCTTTCATCTTATATTGTAAATTTAAGAAGAATCCTGATGCTAACCAGGATTCTTCTTTAAAATTTGTTGTTTAATTTAAAAGTTTGGCAAAGCTAATTATTGTAGGATTACTTATAACATCTTTGATAGTAATATCAGTATTAAAATGTTTGTTAATTTTAAAGGTAAGCTGAATAGCTAATAAAGAATTTCCGCCTAGATCATAAAAATTTTCTTCTATGCCCGGGTTATCCATATCTAAGACCTCTCCCCAAATTTGTTGTAGTATCATTTCATTCTCTGTTGAAGGAGGAGTAGAAGATGGCTGCATATTTGACTTAATATCCCTTAAAGACGGTAAAGATAATTTATCTATTTTTCCATTAGGAGTTACAGGTATCTTCTCTAATTCCTCAACAAACGCTGGAATCATATACCAAGGTAAATACTCCGCCAAAAATTGCTTTATATCTATATAATCATTTTTACTTAATGGTTTGTACGCTTGTATATACCCTACAATTACTTTATTGTCCATTGCTTCCGAATGAACTAATACTACTGCCTTATTTATTAGAGGATGTTTTTTTAGAGCTAACTCTATTTCACCTATCTCAATTCTGAAACCTCTAACTTTAATTTGGCTATCTGCTCTGCCTAATAATTCTACATTTCCATCTTCTAAAAACCTTGCCATGTCTCCTGTTTTATACATATATGATACATTATTATTATCATATGGATTTATAAGGAAGTTCCTTTTATTCATTTCTTCATTATTAACATACCCTTTTGAAACCCCTGCGCCACCTATATATAATTCACCAGGAACATTGATTGGTAACAACTCTTGATTTTCGTCTAAAATTAATAATTGTTGATTCATAAAAGGTTTTCCTATCGGAACAAGTTTCTCTTCATCACCAAATAACTCATTTCTTTCATAGAATGAACTATCAATAGTAGCTTCAGTTAAACCGAATGAATTTATCAATCTTGTATTTGGACCCATAAACTTTAGAAAATAATTATATTCACTTGTATACCAACTATCTGATCCGCAAATTACCAATTTCATAAAATCTAAAGATTTATTTTCATTATCTAAATAACTAATTAATGTTCGTAGAACAACTGGAACAAATTCAGCAATGTCTACCTTTTCTTCACTCATTAAATTATAAAGTTTTTTAGAATCCAATAATTGAATCGATTCACATAAAACTAACTTTTTACCTGAGCAAAGAGCTCTAACCCAATCTCCGGTGAAAACATCAAATGATAAATTAGCCATTTGTAAATGTGCGTTTGTTTCAGTTAATTTGTAAGCAGCTTCCCACGATTTATACATATTTACCAAATTTCCATGCGTGATCATAACACCTTTTGGTTTACCAGTAGAGCCAGAAGTATAGTTTACATAACATACATCACTAGATTCTATAAATGGTAAAGGCATAACTTTATTAGATGTATTTTCTTGAGTTAATTCATCAACAGTAAGTATGTTGCACTGATAAATTTTCAGTTTATTAATAACTTCATCATTAGATATTATTAATTCAATATTTGAATCATTTATCATATGCGCAATTCGTTGTTGCGGGTAAGTTGGATCTATGGGAACATAAGCTGCTCCAGCCTTTAATATTCCTAAGAGACCAACAATTAAATCGATAGATTTATTCATTGATAGTCCAATGAGGTCATTTTTTTTAACACCTTTGCTCATTAAAGAATATGCTAGTAGGTTTGCTTTTCCCTCTAACTCTTGGTAATTAATACTTTGGCATCCTGCTCTTACAGCAATGTTATATGCGTTTTGTTTAGCTGCTTCTTCAAATATCGAAATAATATCGCACCCATTTTCCGGTAATTTTATTTCGTGATTGAATTCATTAATTATCTTATATTTTTCCTCTTCACTAAGTATGTTTATATCACTAAGGAAGGAATTAGCAACATTAGATAGCTCTAATGCAGCGTTTTTAAAATGCTCTAAAATACTACGAACAGAAAATTCCGAATAAACGCTCTCCAAGTAACTGATTTCAAATTCTATTTGTTTACCGGGCTTAACAGTTATGCTCATAGGGTAATTAGTGTGTTCGAGAGAATATCTATTCTTCATCAATAATTCATTTTTCTGTTCTTTATCTTCGTTTATTGAAGGATAGTTCTCAAAAACAAATATCTGATTAAATAGAGGAGAACTATTTTCCATGTCACTCCATTCTTTTATATCAGTAAGTGAAGAATGTTCATATTCTCTTAATTCCCACTGTTTGTTCTGTATAGATTTGAGCCATAATCCTATTTCAGCTTCTTTCCCAACTTTTATTCTTATAGGAAGGGTGTTAATAAATAGACCAATTATATTTTCACTATTAATAATTTCAGTAGATCTACCAGATCCAGTAACTCCAAAAATAATATCATCGTGCTTGCTGTATTTACTTAATACTAGTGCCCAAGAACCTAAACATAAAGTGTTTAAAGACACTTTTCTTAACTTTGCTGAGTTGTATAACTTTTGAGTTTCTTCTGTTGAAAGTATCAATGATATTGAGTTATTAGTATGAACATTCCCTTCATTATTTGTTTTTTCTATATTCAACAGAGTTGGCTCCATGATTCCTTCTAACTCTCTAGACCAAAAATCTTTACTTTTATTCTGATTTTCTTTCTCATTTCTCCATGATAGGTAATTACCGTACGATGGTTTTTTGGACTTGTCATAATTCTGTTTCCTTTTAAGATTCTTATATATACTCATCAATTCATTTATTATTAGAGTATATGTCCATCCGTCCATTATGGCGTGGTGATATCCCCAAATCATTCTAGTTAGATATTCATTATAATTAACCAACTTAATTTTCATTAGTGGTGCTTGTAGAAGATCTATGCTCTCTTCCCTATCAACCGCTATTAAATTATTGTAAAATTCATCATTTTCTTGTATTGAATAGTTAGTTCTATCATAAACTTCAATATCAAAAGGAGTATTTTTATTTACTAACAGCAATGGTCTTTTGATATTTTCAAAAATGAAATGACTTCTTAATATATCATTTTTATTTATAACAATGTTCCAAGCTTCATTAAATAAAGATATATCAAGTTCCCCATGTAATTCACTACATGATTGAACATAATACATAGATTTTTTTTCATCATAAAGAGTATGGTACAGCATACCTTCTTGCATAGGACTTGGATTCCAAATATCCTCAATGTTTCCTTGATAAATTTTTTCAATAGATTCTAACTCAGATTGATTTAAAGTGGCTAATGGGAAATCAGATGGTGTATTTTCTGAAACTAACTTATTTTTACAATGACTAATTAGCTTTTCAAGTATATCAATATAATGCGAAGCAATCTTATCAACAGTTTCAAAGCTATGCTTGTTTTTACTGTAAGTCCAATTCATTACTAACTGATCATCTTGAACACTACAGTTTATTTCTATTAAATGTTCACGGAGACCTAGATTGGTTCTATCAGAATTAACATGGTATTTAGAAGGAGTAATAGAATTTTCATTTGTCCCATTTGAAAATCTCCCCATGTAATTAAAACTAATTTCAGCTTTCTGTTTACTATTTAATGCATTTTGAACTTTTTCATCTTCTAACAGATATCGAGCTAAGCCATAACTAAAACCTTTTTGTGGAACTCTTCTGAGTTGTTCTTTTACACTTTTAATAGCAGCTCCCAAGTCGTTATCAAAGGAGCCTCTTGTTGAAATTTCTAATGGAAAAATACTTGTAAACCAACCTATTGTCCGTGATATGTCAGTAAATGTTGACTGATTTTCCCTACCATGGCCTTCTAGATTTATTAATACGTTACTATTTTTAGTCCAATTTCTCAGAACACTAGTCAGAGCTGTTATTAAAATATCGTTAATTTGTGTGTTATACTTTTTATGAACTTCACTCAACAATATTTTTGTGGATTTAGCACTCATGACTTTCGATATCATGTCCACTGATTCTCTCGTATTATTTTTATTATAGTCAGTTGGTAAAGAGCCAGATTTTCCAGTTAATCCTTCTAGCCAATAGTTTGCTTCCTTTTTTATCTGTGCTGACTGAGCATATTCTTTTAAGTACTCTGCCCATTTTTTAAATGTGGAAGTTTTTAATAAATTTGGCGCTATCCCTTCTTTTAAATTGTCATATTCACTGATTAAATCTTCTGTAAATACTCTCCAAGATATCCCGTCCATTATTAAATGATGTGCAGTTACAAAAAGTAAATCTCTTTCTTTAGTGTTTCTTTTGAAATAAATACATTTAATAAGAGGTCCATTATATATATCAATATCTTCTTGTAATTCTAAAGTCTTTTTAGCAAAAATAGTTTCCTGTTTATCTTTATTTACATTGCTTATATCTAGAGATTGCAATGTAAACTTTTCTTTGGTTTCTTTATAATATTGTTTATATCCCTCATCCGCTTTTTTAAATCTAATTCTAAATGCATCATGATTATTTATCACTCTTTGTAATGCAATTTCTAGATGTTTTTTATCTACATTTACCTCATATAGTTGAGACATATTAAAATGATTTTTATTAGGTAAATCTTGATTGAAAAACCATTTTTGAATAGGTGTTAGATTTATATCACCCTCGGCTAAATCATTCTGTACTATTTTCTCCCCTATATAGTGTTGAGATATGTTCGCTAACTTTCTAATGGTTCTACTTTCCAAGAGGTGTTTAGGAGAAAGTTTATATCCTCCTTTATTTATTTTTGAAATAATTTGAATAGCGAGAATGGAGTCTCCTCCAAGTTCAAAGAAATCATTATCTAACCCTACGGCCTCTTTATTAATCCCTAAATATTCACTCCAAATTTCGGCAAACCATAATTGTTTATTGGTATAATTATCAAGATTAAAATTTTCTATTTTTGATTCTATAGATGGCTCAGGTAATGCGTCTATATCAATTTTCCCATTAATTTTTAAAGGAAATTTATTAATATTAATAATATAAGAAGGAATCATATAATTCGGAACGGATTCAACTAAATATTCTCTAATAGTTTGCGTTGGAATATCACTAACAACGTAAGCGATTAGCTGCTTGCCTGAGTTAATAGTCTGTTTAATAGTAACGGCAACTTCTTTAATATCTTTATGTCTTGATAATACATGCTCTATTTCCCCTAACTCTACTCTAAAACCACGGATTTTTACTTGGTTGTCTATTCTTCCTAAAAACTCTATACTTCCATCTTCCACTCTTTGAACTCTATCTCCCGTTTTATAAAGAATTGGATCAGCAAAATTTTCAAATGGATTTTTGATGAATTTTTCTTGGTTTAATTCTTCTCTTTTTAAATAGCCAATCGAAACTCCATCTCCACCTAAATAAAGTTCTCCTGGCACTCCATCTGGTAACAAATTCAAATCTTTATCCAAAATATATAAAGTGGTATTAGAAATTGCTTTACCGATAGGAAGAGGAGAATTCCAATCTTCATTTTTACTTACTTCGTAAAATGTTGAGAATGTTGTATTTTCAGTCGGTCCATAAACATTCATTAAAATTGTATCGGGAGCCATGACTTTAAATTTTTTTGCAACTGCTAAGGCGATAGCATCTCCACCCGTTAAAAGCTTTTTTAAACCTTTCATATTATTTATATGATCATCATTAAGTTGTTGAAATAGACCTGCAGTTAGAAAAATTGTTGTTATTTTATGATTTTTAATAAATATAGACAAATCATCTAAAGTTGGTAATTCTGGTGGGAAAATCACTAGCTTACATCCATTCAACAAACTTCCAAATATCTCAAACGTAGATGCATCAAATGATAATGTAGAAAATAATAGAAATGCTTCATCTTTAGAAAAATCATGATAATTAGTATTTTTTACAAGTCGTGTAATGGATTTGTGCGTTATTTCTACTCCTTTAGGGGTGCCAGTTGAACCAGATGTATACATTACATAAGCTATATCTTCACTAGATGAACTTATATTAGGACGCTGTAAACTTTGAGAGGCTATTTCTCTAGCGTTAAAATCCATATCAATTGTCAATATTTCATCTGATTTATAAGTTAAGCTATTTGAATCAGATAGGATTAAATTCACATTAGAATCTTCTAACATTGATTTAATTCTTTGTTCTGGATAATCAGGATCAATAGGTACATAACAACATCCTACTTTTAAAATAGCTAATATAGCTTCTATAGAATTACTAGATCTTTTTAGAAGCATTCCAATTTTCTGACCTTTTTTAGCCCCATTTTTTATTAAATAATTAGCTAATTTATTGCTTCGTTCCTCCAATTCACTATAAGTTAAAGTTCTTTCCTGAGAGTGTAGGGCCGTCATAGCACCATACATATTTACTATGTCTAAGAATACATCTTGAACCGATTTCATTCTTGGGAATTCCGTTACATTATGCTGTTTATCTTGAATAGCATTAATTTCACTTTTATCTAAAATGGAGAATGATTTTAATAATTGTGTTGAATCTTTTAAAATCTCCTGAATAAGACTAACGTAGGTATCAATAAGAGTATTTATTTTTCTTTCTTTAAATAAATCAGAGTTATATTCTACCTTTCCTATCAAGTAGCCTTTTTTCTCAGTCATATTTAATGTAATATCATATTTTGCAGTATCTGTATGAATGTCTAAAATATCATATTTTAAGTCTCTCAATTCGCCAATATTAATAGGGTCATTCTGTAAGACAAACATTGATTGAAAAATTGGTGGATAAGCATCATTCCTATCAGGTTTTACACTTTCTACTACTTTCTCAAATGGTACTTCTTGATTTTCTAATGCCTCTAGACTAGTATCTTTAACTAATTTTAAAATATCATCAAAACACATATCTCCATGAATTTTCGATCTTAGAGCAATCGTATTTCCAAAGTAGCCCATTATCTCCTCAAACTCAGTTTTTTCTCGATTAGCTACTGGAATTCCAATTATGATATCTTCTTGATTTGTATATTTATAAAGTATGCTTTTATATGCACCGAGTAAAAACATAAACAGAGTAATATTATAGTTTTGACAATACTCCTTAATATGTCGTAAAATATCCTTTTCTATCACAAATTCAATTTGTTTACCATTGTAAGTTTGTTTTAACTGTCTTGGATAATCCGTTGGTAATTGTAAAATTGGTAGATCTCCACTTAACTCTTTTCTCCAAAATTCAATTTTCCCTCTAAAACTATTCTGTTGCAAAGTCTTACGTTGCCATCTGGAAAAATCAGTATATTTACACTCCAACTGAGTCAATGAAGCATTAATATTAATCATTTTTTTGTTATATATTTCTATAAAATCTCTTAGCAAGATACCTGTCGACCATCCATCTGATATTGCATGATGCATTATAAAAACCAAAACAAAATGATTGTTTATAAATTTAAAAAGTTTTGTTTTAAATAAAGGACCTTCTTGAAGATTAAACGGTACATTTACCTCTTTTTTAATAACATTTAGAAATTCATTAGAATTCATACCTATATTGCTGAAATCAAATTCCTCAATCTCACTTAATTTTTTAACGTTAGGTGTAACTACTTGATGTGGTTTACCATTAATATTCGGTAACGTTGTTCTTAACGAATCATGACGTTTAACTATTTCTGTTATAGAAGACTGTAAAATTTCTTTGTCTATTTTCCCTTCTATATGTAATGCTGTATTTATATTGTATTGAGAGCTATTATCCAGCTCATTCAATAACCATAGACGTGTTTGACCAAGAGATGCAAGTTCGATCTTATCACTTTGTCCAGACATAACCTTTTTTAGAAGTTGTTTCTTTTCTATTTCAGATAAACTCTTTAATTTTGTCATAATAGCTTCAATCCTCTCTAAGTAGCATTTGTTCTAACAAAAGTTCCATTTCTTCAATAGACAATTCTTCTATATCAAAATTCTTTTCATAATCTTCATTGATATCTAAATCATAATCAAATTGATTTTCTGACCGTTTTAATAAACTTTCAATGATTAAAATCATTTCATTAATGCGAGAATTATTAAAAATATCTTTTATTGTCGGTTTTACATTAAATTCATTGGAAATTCTACTAATTAGTTGAGTAATTAATAATGAATGACCACCAAGTTCAAAAAAATCATCATTCAGACCAATATCGTTTACTGACAGAATACACTCCAATATATTACATAATTTATTTTCATTAACAGTTGTAGGAGGAATATAGTTTTGGTCGCTAGAATCGATTACTTTAGGCTCCGGCAATATACTTTTGTCAACTTTTCCATTTTTATTTAATGGTAATTTGTCTAACTCAATAAAAACTGTCGGTATTAAAGAAGTTGACAAATATTTTCTGCAATAGTCTTTTATTTCTGAAATCGGTGTATCTGAATTTTTCACAAAATACGCCACTAAATAATTTCTGGAATTTTTCTCTTTTTTAATTACTATTGCTTCATCAATTACAGGGTGGCCCAAAATAATATTTGTTATCTCTGCAAGTTCAACTCTAATTCCATTAATCTTTATTTGATCATCAATTCTTCCTAAAATTTCAATTGATCCTTCAATGTTATATCTACCTAAATCTCCTGTATAATATAGATAATCGTCTTCATAACTAGTATGAGGATTTAATTTAAAAGTTTCTTTATCAATGTATCCTTTAGTTAGAAAAGGTGTTCTAATTACGATTTCACCAATTTCACCAATACCACACATTAATTGGTTATTCTTTAAAATTAATAACTGGGTGTTATTTATAGGAAATCCAATTGGCTGAACAGCGTGTTTTGTATCAATAGGAACTTTATAAAAACTTTTAGCTAAGGTAGTTTCTGATGGACCATAAAGATTTATTATTTCGCCTGAATAGGAATGGTTATTTCTTAGTGTATAAATTATCTGATTAGTTAATGGTTCACCTGCAAAAAATATTAATCTTAAATCTTTTAAATCATATGTTTTATTTTTTAGTATCCAAGAATTAGCAAGTGAAGGGACAGAATGAATAATAGTAATTTTATTTTCTGTAAGCCATCTCATTAAATACTCCCCGCTCATATCATAAATATCATCCGGGATACATAATTCCGCACCAGATACTAAGGGTAATAAACTGTCTCTTAAAAAAACATCAAAAGAAACATTAGTTAACTGTGCAGCTCGGTCTCCTCTTTTTACATTAAATTCTGTAACTTGCCAGTTCAAAAAGTGTGCCAGACTTTTGTGTTTTCCAATTATCCCCTTTGGCTTACCTGTGGTACCTGAAGTAAAATAAATATAGGCAGCATCCTCAGGATCTATATCGAATAAGTAATCCAGTTTTACCTTATTTCGATTCATATTATTTGCATTTCTTTGTATAATTTCCTCTGCAATAAATTCGTGATAGAAAGTTTTTTCACTTATTTTATAACTGTCATTTGTATAAAATATATTTTCAATACCAATCTGAGATAAAATTCCCTCTCTTTTTTTGATTGGGAGTTTTTTATCAATAGGAACAAATACCATACCTGAACATATAATCGCTAGCATAGAACAAATATATTCTATCGATCTTTCTCCAAATACTCCGATAGCTGTACCTTTTTTTAATTGTGCAGCAGCTATTTCCGATTGTAAAAATGAAATATTTTCGTAAAACGTGCTATACGTCCATTGTATATCTCCTTGACTTATAGCAATAAAATCACTATTTTGTTTAAATGTATCATATAATAATTCAGGTAAAAGTTTTTGACAAGGTTCCTGTAATCTCACTGTAGGATCAGGCAATACATTTTTAACTTCTTCACTTACTAAACGATATTCATATATCTTCATATTTGGATTTTTTAAAATATCTTTTATTAAATTTTCAAGTTGCTGTAACAAGATTCTAATCATACTGCTTGAATATTTATTAGATTGATATGAAATTCTTAATTTCATTTCATTAAAACCATCTTCAATGTATAAAGAGATTGGAAATTTTGCATTAACTTCATCAAATTGAATTAATTCAAACTCTTGATTGCTTTCAATATCAGCCATTTCATAATTAACAAAAATATCAAACGGATTTTCTTTAGGAAATTCTTTGTTTCTTGAACATTCCGTAATTTTCTCAAATGGAATATTCGAATTATCATATACTTCTATTAAATTATTTTTGACAATGTCTAATATCTCTTTAAACGTCATTACCTCATCAATTTGAACGTGTAAAACAGTTGTATTTAACAATAAACCTATTAGTTCTTCTGTCTCTGATTTATCTCTATCAGCTATAGGCATCCCAACAATCATGTTTTCATTTCTAGTGTATCGTTGAATAAGAACAATGAATGAAGTAAGTATAAACATATATCGCGTAATACCCGTACCTCTGCAAAATAAGTCAACCTGCTCTAAAATCCTCTTTGAAAACTTTTTCTTTACTACCCCATCATTTGATTCTATTTCTAGAGTAGTGGGAAGCTTTATTTCCGTGCTTATATTATTGCTTTTACTTTTCCAAAATTCCATTTGCCGTTGAGCATCAGCAGAAGTAATCCATTCATTTTGCCATTCTGAGTAATCTCCATATTGTATTTCTAGCTCAGGGAATGGTAGCATTCGGCAATTTAATAACGCTTCATATCTTTTTAAAAGTTCCTTATAAAAAATCTTCAAAGAATGTCCATCAAAAATAATATGATGAAAAACTAAAATCATAATATTTTGTCCATCGCTAAAATTAACTATTTTTGCTCTAAAGCATGGACCATTTTCTAAATCAAATTCTATATTGGAGAAGTTAAATACTATTGATTCCATATTCTTATTGTAAGTATCTAAATATTCCACTGTCTTGATACTATAATAAGAGTAAGGATGTATTACTTGAATTAACTCTTCATTATCAATTTCAAATGTAGTTCTAAAAATATCATGGTGTAAAATAATATCATTAAATGCTTTTTCTAAATAATCTTTTCTAAAATTATTTGGAAGTTTAATTACAAATGGAATATGATATGCCTCTTTTTGCTCAAGTGTTTGATTTAGAAACCACATTCTTTGCTGAGAAAATGAAGTTTTAGCAATATACTCTTCTTCATTAGGTTTATAAGGTAAGTTAGATGACACTATATTATCCATTTTGTATTCCTCCTATCTTTTAACTCTTTTTTTACGTATAGGTTTAATACTTGTAGTTTCATGCTTCGCTTCTCTAAATTTAGAATTTTCTATATATATCGATAGTTTGGAAATAGTTGGATATTTAAATATATCGCTTACCTTTAAGTTAATATTTAGTTGTTCTCTCAATGCAGCAATAACCTTTATTGCTAATAAAGAGTGACCTCCTATATCAAAAAAATCATCATATATATTGATATATTCAATATCAAGAACTTCTTTCCATATTTTAGATATATTTTCTTCTAATATTGTTGTCACTGCAGCCACTTCAGGTTCTTCATAATTCCAATTTGGATCTGGTAATTTTTTAATATCTACTTTTAGATTTACTGTTAGTGGTAACGATTCTAATCGAATAATTTTACTTGGTACCATGTATTCTGGAAGATGTTCTCTTAAAATACTTTTTAGATTTTCAGATTTATTAGCAGTTTTATCAACAACGTATGCTATCAAACGTTCACTATTTAAATTATCTTTTGAAGCGAGAACTTTTGCTTCACTCATTCCTGCATATTCAATAAGTATTTTCTCTATCTCTATGGGTTCAATTCTATGCCCTCTAACTTTTATTTGATCATCATTTCTGCCTATATATACCATATTTCCGTCATCTAAATAATAACCAATATCACCTGTTTTATAAATTTTTTGGTTATCGTTAGAAAATGGGTTATCTAGAAATTTCTCTTTAGTGAGTTCAGGCTTGTTAAGATAGCCTTTTGCAACTCCTTTACCTGCAATATATATCTCACCTAATACTCCTATAGGAACAGGACGCATATATTTATTTAGTATATAAACTTGAGTGTTATTAATAGGTTTTCCAATAGGTATTATGCCATCTTGTCGATTAATGTAGTCTTTTTTCACTTTATAAGTAGTGCATCCAACAGTCGTTTCAGTAGGACCATACTCATTAGTAAACGTATTCTTCGAAGAAGCTTGCAGCCATGGTTTAATCGTCTCGTAAGTTAAAGCTTCTCCACCTAGAATCCATTTATCGCAATAATGGGATACTTCTTTAATATCTAAGTCGTACTCAAGCATTTTTAAATGTGAAGGTGTTAATTTAGTGAAACTTACTTTCCTAATGTTAATTTGATTGCTTAAATTATTAATTTCTTTAGATGGACTCATGAATACTGTTTTCCCTTGGGCTAAAGGGACTAGTAGACTTGTAAGAGTTAAATCAAATCCTATGGAGCTATGGAGAATAGCTCCTTCTCCTTCGTTATCATAGTCAGTTACTGCATGTTGTATATAGTTACCAAAATTTTCGTGACTAATCATCACTCCTTTTGGTTGACCTGTAGACCCTGAGGTATAAATTGTATAAGCCGTACTTTGCAGTGTTATTTTTTCATTTTCAGTACTCTTATTAATTTCTGCTGATAATAATTCATTAGTAGAATAGATATGGATATTTATATCTGATAAATCTTCATATAAACCATTATCGCCTATTATTACAGTCTGTATTTGGGCATCTTCCACAATGTAACGAATTCTTTCCTTTCCTAGCATAGTATCAATCGGAACAAAGGAAGCCCCTAATTTCCATGTAGCAAGTATACAACTTAGTAAATTTAATTCCCTATCCATATAAATACCTATCACATCTTCAGAATCTACTCCTTTCTCCATTAGCGAAGCCGCAATAGTATTTGATTTATTAAATAACTGTTGATACGTATATTTTGAATTCCCATCCACTACAGAAAATGCATTAGGCTTTCTATAAACGTTCTCCTTAAAAAGCTCATAAATGTGTTTGATATCTTCTTTACTATCTTTTCCTTTACTCAAATCATTTATTATATAAAGTAATTCTTCTTTAGACATATAACTGCATTCTTCTAAATTATTATCAAGATTACTGATTATATTAAGGATTAGCGTTTGATAATGTTGTAATAATCGTTGAGCATTCCGATCTGATAAATAGTAATTATCGTACTTTATTTTTATATGCCAATTATTATTCCTGTCAGGAGTAACAATAATTGATATTGGGTAATGAGAATTTTCTCTTGTCTCATCGTTTAGAATTATTAGGTCCTCCCAGTTTCCTTTAGATAGTTTAGGATATTTTTCAAAAACCAATATACTATTAAATATATTGTCCTTTTGATTTATTTCACTAAGTTGTTTTAAGGATATGGGAGCTATATGCTGATGTTGTTGAATGCTATGCGATATTTTTTGAATATTCTTCAAATATTCCAATGTTGTTGATTTCTTAAAATCCACTCTAATTGGTAATGTGTTTATAAACATGCCAATTCTATGCTCAAATCCATCTAAGTCAGCTGTTCTTCCGGAAAATGTTGAACCAAAAACCACTTCTTCAGCACTAGTATAACTATGGAGTAATAACCCCCATGCTCCTTGAAGAATGGAGTTGATAGAAAGGTGGTTTTTCTTACTAATATCTTCAATATTTTCAACCAACTCTTTGTTTAACCTTATTACTCTTTCAGTTTTTTCAATATTTTCTTTTGTGTCATGATTATAGAAGAATTGGATAGGAGTTGGCGTATCAAACCCTCGTAAATTTTCTTTCCAAAAAAGTTCATCTGCTAATAAATTTTTTTGATTTAACCAATCAACATATTCATTGAAAGATTCTCCATCAATTTTATTTAGTTTTCTGTCATTTTTTAATAGGTTATAGGTTTCCATTATTTCTTCAAATAGCAATTCTAAACTCCATCCATCTAAAATAATATGATGGTGAGTAAAAACTAATTTATATTTATTTTCACTCAAATGAATAAGAGACCACTTTAAAGGTGGTTCTTTGCTCAAATCTGAAATTTCAGATTTGTCATTATTGATAATTTCTTCTATTGAATTAATATCTAGTTCTTCTCCTAAAAAGTGTTCTTTCCAAGATATATTAATTTTTTTATGAGTAACTCTTAAAGGTTCAGTAAGTTTGTCCCACTGAAAAGTACTCCTTAAAATATCATGTTTTTCTTGAACAACGATAATACTTTCTTTTAAAGCATTTACATTTAACTTCCCCTCAAAATCAAGTATTTTTTGTACGATATAATATTTTTTTTCAGGTTCATAAATAGTATGAAATAACATCCCTTCTTGAACTGGAGACAATTTTGATATTGATTCTATATTTTCCATGAAAACACTCCTCTATTTATATAAACTATAAATTTTATTTAAGTCTTCTTCTTTTAAATTAGAATCTTTAATTTTCTCTATATCTTGTTTTTTTGACAAATCATTTAACAATTTATTAAGTTCATTCAGATAAATATTAGCAATGCTTTCAATTATACTTTCCTCAAGATTTTGTTCATAATATTCAAATCTAACTTCCAAACATCCGTTAATAACCTTTGCCACCACATCTAAAATATAATCACTATTTTCTGTTACACTTGTATCACTTAAAGGAACATCGTTATTAATTTTGAAAATAGATTTATTATTGCCGTTATCAAATTGTCCTAAATAATTAAATTTTATTTTTGGTTTAGCTAGGCTCTTTAACAGTGACTGCGTATTTTCATCTGAGAAATCTCTTAAAATACCGAATCCCACACCTTTATGTGGTATTTCGTTTAGCTTGTCACTTATTATTGTTAATACCTCAATATTCGATTTATTTTCTAAATTATTTATTGTAAAACTAACAGGAAAAATGCTTGTAAACCAACCAATCGTTCTAGATAAATCGGAAGTACCATCGATATTCTCTCTTCCATGTCCCTCTAAATCTATTAGAAGGTGCTTCTCATTATTCCAATTATTTAAAGCTAAGTATAAGGGTGTTAATAATAATTCGTTTATTTTAAATTGCCCTGTTCTTAATGAATCTTTTAAAAGTTTACGAGTGGAAACTGGACTTAATTTTACTATTACATCTGCTCGTTTCATCGGTCCGTTATTAGAAGCTAATGGAACATTCATTTCATTAGCAACAAACTTTTCAGTCCAATAGTATTTATCTATATCCAATTGTTGCGCATAGAAAAAGTCTTGTTGTTTCTTAGCCCATTCTTTGTATGACGTTGTTTTTTCTGGTAAGATAACCTCTTGATCATTAATTAATTGATTATAAACTTGCGTAAGATCTTCTATGAAAATTCTCCAAGATACTCCATCCATAATTAAATGGTGAAATACCAATATTAATTTATTAGATTGAGCGGGTGATAATTTTATAAATAATGCTTTTAGTAAATTTTCTTCCAAATTTAAGCTAGATTGAACTTCAATTAGATCCTTTTGTATTTCTTCGTTTTGCTCATTAATAGTTAATCTTGCATAATCTTTTACTTCAAATAATAAATCAATATTTTCTTCTATTTTTGGAACGTACTCATTTTTTCGTTTGTAAAACCTAGTTCGAAGAACATCATGATGATGTATAATTTCCTGTAAAGATTTCTCTACTGCTGCGATATTTATATTAGCTGGTGTATCTAATATTAAAGACATATTCCAGTGTTCTGGTTTTTTCAAATCCTTATTAAAGAACCAATTTTGGATTGGCGTTTTAGATATTTCTCCAGTAATTTTATTTTGATTGATCTCAAATTGAATTGTTTTTTTGCTAGTATCTATATTCTCTATAGTCCTTTTCTCTAGTAAATCATTCAATTCAAGGTGAATTCCTTCTTTTTTAGCCTTGGCGACAATAAGCAAAGCTAAAATAGAATCTCCGCCTAATTCAAAGAAATCATCACATATATTTACTTTTGGTATGTCTAATACGTCACTCCATATATTACAAAGGACTTCATTTTTTGAAGGTGTCTCATAATATTTTTCCTTACTCTGTTCAATAATAAAAGGACTAGAATTCATCAATTTTTTCCTGTCTAATTTCCCATTATGGGTTTTAGGCCATTCATCTAAAATATTAAAAATAGAAGGAATCATATAATGAGCAAGAGACTGATTTAATTGACCTCTAATATATTCAGAACTCAACTGAGCTTTTTTATTTTTTAGAATATGAGCAACTAATTTTTTTCCACTATTACTCTCTTTTGTCATAACTACAGCATCTTGAATATCAGGAATATTTCTAAGAGCTATTTCAATTTCGGTTAACTCAATTCGATTTCCTCTTATCTTAACTTGCTTATCATTCCTTCCAATATATTCTATATGATTATCTAAAGTTAGCCGAGCTAAGTCTCCAGTTTTATATAATTTCTTAGACGTTATAACAGAGAATGGATTATCGATAAAAGATTTAGCAGTAAGTTCTTGTTTGTTTAAGTATCCTTTTGCTAATCCAACGCCTGCTAAGTAAAGCTCCCCTGTTACACCTTTTGGTTCTGGAGTAAGCTCTGAATTTAAAATTAAAGTTTGCATGTTGTTTATTGGGTTACCAATAGGAACATAGTTAAAATTATCGGTACTATGGCAAGTCCAATGAGTTACGTCTATAGCTGCTTCTGTAGGTCCATAAAGATTATGGAGTTCACTATTTAGCGTTTGATGGAATTTTCTTTGCTGATTTTTTGTTAATTCCTCCCCACTACAGAAAACTCTCTTTAAAGTTATACAAGTTCCAACTTCCTCGTTTTCTAAAAAAGCATTCAGCATGGAGGGCACAAAATGCACAGTTGTAACAGCTTCCTTTTTAATTGTATTTATCAAATATTGGCTGTCTTTATGGCCCTCAGGCTTTGGAAAAACAATTTTTGCACCAGTTATTAAAGGTAAAAATAACTCCCAAACTGATACATCAAAACTAAATGGAGTCTTTTGGAGAATAATATCTTTAGAATCAATTCCATAATATTCTCCCATCCATATTAATCTGTTTGCTACCGCACCATGTTGCACCATTACGCCTTTAGGATCTCCAGTAGAGCCTGATGTGTAAATAACATACATTAAATCTTCAATATTTATCAGTAAATCAAGATTAGAAATTGACTCATTACTGTAATCAATAGTGTCAATTCTGAGAGTATTAACCTCTAAATTGTTATAATTCCAATTTTTATTTATTAAAATAATTGAAGCTTTTGTATCATCTAATATATAGTTAATTTTAGATTCTGGTAGGCTAGGATCGATGGGTACATAGACAGCTCCTGCCTTTAATATAGAAAGTAGACCTATAATCATTTCAAGAGATCTTTCAACACTTATCGCAACAAAATCACCTATCCCAACCCCATTTTTTTGAAGATATCTTGCCAACTGATTAGACTTTTCATTTAGTTCTTTATATGTTAATGTTTCTCCCTCGTATTTTGTAGCGATCAAGTTAGGTGTTTTCGCAGCTTGTTTTTCAAATAAGGAATGAATACATGCTTTTTCATAATTCTTGTAAGTGTTATTAAAGTTTATAAAAATATCCTTACGCTCTTCTTCTGTTAAAAAGTCTATTTTATCTATTGGTATACTATAATTTAATTCAAATTTTTTTATTATTTCAGACAAATGATTCGATAATTGTTTTGCAAATTCTTCTCTAATAAAATTGCTATATAAATTCGGTCTTTCATTAGTTATAAACAAGAATCTTTTCGCTTCTAACATAGGGTCCTTTTGGAAGAATCCTACGAAATAACTTTTTTCCTTTTTCATCTCTTTAATAAAGTCTTCTTTAGATAAATCCGTTTTGTTATAAATTAAATCACTAGTAATTTTATTGAAAATATCCTTAAGGGAAGTTAGCTTTTCAATAGTTATTTTAATTAGTGATAATTCAGAAACGTTTTTCTCATTTTCGCATACAATGACTATATCCTTTTGTTTTGTATATCTGTAAATCAAAGCAATCCAAGCAGTAAGAAGTACATTATTATTGATTATTTCTACATCAAGAGGAATTTTTTCTTTTGATTTAAAATTAGAAATAAAGTTAGTTGAAAATTCCGGAAATTGGAACTCATTTAAAATTTTATTCACAATTTTCTCTCCCTTTCAAAATAGAATAAATGGTAATAATAAACATAAATACATTCGAAAACAACAATTTACAAAAAATTACATCGAATGTAACTCTAATATGATACATATTTTTACATTTGTCAAACGATACATTTTCCAAAAATTTCATATATAAATATTCGCATTTACAAAATTAGCTTTTTTTGGTAATGTAGTTAAATAAAATTAACTGGTTAAAAAGGGGATTAAAAATGAAAACAATTAAAATAATCCAAACATATGAACAATTAAAAGCAATAAGTGACCCCTTACGTACAAAAATACTTATGTATTTAGTAGAGAGGCCTTTTACATGTCACCAATTGGCTGAAGAATTAAACTTAACTCGTGCTAAAATCCTATATCATTTACGCGAACTTGAAAAACATGATTTTATTAAACTGGTGAAAAAAGTCGAACAAGGAGGGAATCTACTTAAATATTACCAAGCGGTTGCAAGAGGCTTTATTCCAGCAGATGATCTATTGAATTTTGTAGAATCTCAAGAAGCTACTCGACAATCCTATTTAGAAGTATTAAATCGAGCAAAAACTCGGGTATTGACAGCCCCGAATTCATCATTTGAAATCAATTCTTCAGAAGTTAAAGAATGGGATAGTTTATCATTACAAACTGAAGTTTCAGTGACTAAGGAAAAATTTTTGGAATTTACAAAGAAGTATAGAGAATTGATAAATGAACTTGTAACGAATGACGAAATAGCAGAAAAAAATAATTATTATGTCATGATTACTGCCTTTAAAATTGATGAGTTCATTTTTTCTGAAAAATCATAGAATTATAGAGGTGTTAGTATGGGAAGTAAAGGTATATCATTAATGTCCAAAAAATTGATAAAACCCGAAGAACCTGTTAATCCAAGTGAACGTTTACTTCTTAATAGAGCTTTCCTTTTTCTTTGGCTTTCAAGTACTTTCTCTTTTCTTGCTCTATCAACTTATCTTTTTGCAGAACAATGGTACATCGTAAGAGTATTAAAACAAGAGGCTGTATTAGGAATTGTATTGATGGTTACAATGATTCCTAGAATATTTTTAATGACCATTGGTGGAGTATGGGCAGACAGAATAAAACGTTCGAAGATAATGTTATTTTCAAGTTTAACTAGATGTATTTTAGTTCTTATCATGATATTGTTTTTACAATTAAGCTGGTTACAAATATGGCCTTTAATTTGTTTTGCCGTACTCTTTGGATGCGTTGATGCTTTCTTTTCTCCAGCTAATTCCTCTCTATTGCCTATAGTAGTTTCAAAAAATCTACTCACAAGAGCTAATTCATTCATTCAAAGTTCTAATCAAATTGCAATGTTTTCTGGTCCTATGATTGGCGGGCTAATTATAACACTTTCTGCTTCTTTCAAAGTTCTTTTTTTAGTAGTAGCAGTTTTCCTATTTATCACATTTATATTTTCAATGTTTATTAGAGAAAATCAACCAGAAATAAAAATAAATAATACACACCAAACCTCTACTAAATTAGAGTTAAAAGAAGGCTTGAATTATGTTTGGAACATGCCTTTCTTGAAAAATATGATCGTTATTTTAATAATTATTAATTTTTTCTTTTTTGGCCCTTTATTAATTGGCATACCTCTTCTAGTAAATAATGTTCTCTCTGGCGAAGCCATCGACCTTAGCATTCTTCAAGGATCATATGAAATTGGGATGTTGTTAGGGGCTGTATTAATTGGCATCTTAAACCTTACAAAAAGAAAGGGGTTGGTTATACTTATTCTGATTAGCCTTCTCGGCATAGCCCTAGCCACTTTAGGTCAGATTAATTTTGTATGGCAAGGCGTAATTTTATTATTATTAATGGGTATTTTTTCCTCTACAATTAATGTCTTATTAATATCATCAATACAAGAGAACAGCCACGAAGATAAAATAGGGCGTGTGATGAGTATTGTCAATGCTTCATCTAACGGACTAGTTCCATTGTCTTATGCATTTGTTTCATTATCACTATTCATAAACCTATCTATTTCGCTTTTAATGTTGTTATGTGGAATTTTAATTTGGATTATATCGATACTATATATTTTTAAATCAAAAGTAATTAAATATTATGACTAATGTCATTGTTTAATTTTTCATATATTTTCTTTACAGAAAAAAATCCGATTTACTTTATAAAAAATTACATTCCCACCCATTTTTCTAACGATTTTTCACTAATTTCGAGTGAAAAATGGCGTCTAAATCATCTTTTAGAAATCTCCTCAATTCCTTATCATCCTCAATCATATAACGACGAGAATAGTTAGTTAAAAAGTAAGTATAGAATGCATGGAAAAAAATGAAATCGAGTAGGAGGCTAATCATTATTTGATTAGCCAACCTCTCACAACACCTCCGACAAAAAGTAAAATAGATTCCTTTTTGCACTATGTATTATTTGATAACCTCCCCATCTGGTAACTTACCATCCTTAATCCACTCTTCTACAAAACGGTTAAAGAACTCAGGGTTCGCTAATGAAACACCGTGGCCGATATTAGATAGCAAAACACCTCGACAATTGGAATTGCTATTCACAAGATGGAGAGCAGATTTTTTCATGTTGCCTTTCTCTTTTTCACCAACAGTTACCAAAATATTACATTGAGCTTTCGGAAAATCACGAGGGGTGGCAAACGACATATTTTCTTTCAATAACTTAACAAGGGTATCTACTTTCATCTTTGAACTATCTTCATAATATTGCTCAAAATATTCTTGATCTACATATAACGTTTTAGCTTGAAGCTTGGCGAATGATTTATTTTTTATTAAGGGAAAAGTTAGTTTTATCAATGGTCTAATGCATTTTTCTGCAATTAGGGAAGGTGTCACTAAAGCACTGTTAATGATGGCAAAGTTTATTAATTGTGGCTTTAAGCTAACCATTTGAATTGCAATTTGAGCTCCTAGTGAAAATCCGACTACTATGACACGCTTATTTTTGGCTTTTTCTTCTATTAAAGATAGAAGCTTTTTTGCACTATCTTCAATTGTAAAATCAGAGGTAGCCTCGTTATCTATTAATTCTGGTACAACGCAATGAAAATCGGAAAAGTATTGGACTTGATTATCCCACATCCACCCTCCAACACCACCCCCATGAATAAACAATATGAGTGGCTTATGTAAATCACCGTACTCCTTATAATTCATTACCACACCTTCTTTCTTTGTTCTTGTATTCCCCAGGAAATAAACAGATTATTCTTACACATTTTGAATCATCACCAAAAGAAGTGGATAATTTCGTTAAATTGTATGCCATGTTTATAAGTTGATTGGAGTAGAGACTGGGCGACTCCTCGGGGATCAGTGATATAGAGGAACGCGAGTGAAGCGGCTCTTCGGACGCCTCCAGGAAGCTTTGCTCTGTGTGAAAGCGAAGCGTCAGCAACAAATGTTTTAACTGTGCGAAAGCGAAGCGTCAGCAACAAATGTTTTAACTGTGCGAAAGCAAAGCGTCAGCAACAAATGTTTTAACTGTGCGAAAGCGAAGCGTCAGCAACAAATGTTTTAACTGTGCGAAAGCAAAGCGTCAGCAACAAATGTTTTAACTGTGCGAAAGCGAAGCGTCAGCAACAAAGCGCCCAGTCGGAACGGAAATCAACCACACGTTAAGGGTATAGGTTATATTTTTACACATTGTATTTATTTTACCAATTTATAGTGTTTATGTGTCATATTTATATTTACTCCTGCATATATAATACTTGAAACACATTTAGCATTTTTGATGAAACATTGTAGCTCTTGGGATTGAGGAAGAAAGACAAAAAATAACAAACATGGAGGTAATAAAGATGGATCAAAACAAAACGAACGAAGCAAAAGAATTAGTCAAAGCCATTAGCCCTTCCAGTTTAGGAGAATTTCCCCTCGCACCAATTAGTGGCTTATATGCATGGAGTGAACAGCAAATCAGTGAGGAACTTCGCATCGATGTAGACGGATACTACCCACAAATGGTAGCAAGCGGAACTATTATTTCAAACATGTCTTCTACTATTCATTGGATTGCCAAGTTAACAGCTAATGGTCCAGATACTTGGACAGGCAATATTCGAAATAAATACTTAGACGACATACAATCATTTCCTTATACAAATGTAAAAATAAAAGTAACACGCGGTTCAATACCTGAACAGCATACTGCGGAAGTCGCATTTCTGATTGGAGGAGAGACAGACAGAACTAGCTCGTTCAAGTTTCAATCTCCTTACTTCCATCCTGTGGAATTTGAATTTGATGGTGAAGAAGGTACAACGCCAGTCACAACCTATCAAACACACGCTCATCCAGACAAGCCAGCATCTTTGCCGGATGAGACTTTGTCAATTTCAGAAGTTTTTAAACGCACTGGGTTTGATGTAAAAATATCAGACGGTAATAATATTGTTTCCAAAGACTATACAGGGACTGATAAAAAGTGGAACACTCAGGAGATGCATGATGCCATGCAAGTATATTGGTCACACTTTGATCATAAGCCCCAATGGTCCATGTGGACATTTTTTGCAAATTCGGAAGCTGAAGAGGGCCATGGTTTGGGCGGTATTATGTTTGATAGCTTAGGTCCGAATCATCGTCAAGGGACAGCCATATTTAATAATTCATTTATTTCAGATCCACCTAAAGGTGACCCCTTCCCAGAAGCTTGGGTACAGCGATATCGTTTTTGGTGTGCTTGCCATGAGATGGGACATGCCTTCAATCTCCTGCACTCTTGGCAAAAACACTTAGGTCATCCTTGGGAACCGTTGGATCGTCCGCTTACCCCAGAACCTAAGGCTCTAAGCTTTATGAATTATCCTTACAATTTTGATAGTAAAACTAATGGCAAGGCGTTCTTTAAAAACTTTGAGTATCGTTTTAGTGATCAAGAGCTTTTGTTTTTGCGCCACGCTCCTGAGCGCTTCGTACAAATGGGGAATGCTGATTGGGCTGTAGATCATGGTTTTGAGCAACCGATTACTTCTATTCACCCTTCTTTTAATCTTGAATTGAGGGTTAACCGTAAAACATCTATATTCCAATGGTTAGAGCCTGCAGTTATTGAAATCAAATTAACAAATACTTCGAATCAACCTCAGTCAATCAATAAACATATATTGTCCGATTTATACGGAATGACTGTAATGGTTAAAAAAGATAAAAAACAAGGACGTCGATTGCTACCCCATGTTCAATATTTATGGAACAAAGAAAATAAGGTAATAATGCCTGGTGAATCACTGTACGAAACTATTTTCGCGTCCGTAGGGAAAAATGGCTGGTTAATTGATGACCCAGGGTTTTATAACATTCAAGTAGCTATGCAAATAAACGGCCATAACATCGTATCAAATAACTTAAGACTTCGAGTTTTACCACCTACGGGATACGACCAGGAATTCCTTGCTCAAGACTATTTCTCTGAAGAAGTCGGCCGTGTTCTTGCATTCGATGGCAGTCGTTATCTTGACAAAGGAAACGATATCCTTCGTGAGATAACTGAAAAACTTCCTGACCATGCTGTTGCTCTTCACGCCCATATCGCTCTTGCTAAACCATTGGCGTTCGATTATCAATTCCTTGACTTCACAGGAGACTCAGATACAAAAGGTAAAATCAAACTAATACCTGCCCAACCAGATGAGGCACGCAAACAGTTTACTTCTGCGTTAACTGAGCACAAACAAGTAGCTGCTAAAACACTTTCCAATATAGATTATCATGATTATATGGGGACATTCAGTGAATTTCTAAGTACTCAAGAAGAAAATAAGGAAGCCGCACAAGTACAGAATGTCCTTTATCAAACGCTGGCTGAACGGAATGTGCTAGATAGTGTATTACAAAAAATCAAAAATCGCCGTGAAAACTATGAACAAAAGGAAAATGAATTTTCTACGAAGATATAATATTTCCTCTTAAATAAGCCGCTTTCAGTCTAATAACAAATAGAAAACCGTCATTTCAAAAAAAGGTTGATCGAAATGACGGTTTTCTGTTTGATTTTAAAGTTTGATCATTTATTCTACTTATGCTCATCCCAAAAGTCCTTACTGAAACTCGTATTTGCTTGATATTTCCCAGCTGGTTTGGCAATATCTGAACCTCGCAAAATTGTTCCTTTTCCAAACTTTTGCTCGATTTGATCAACCAGTTTAATGATGGGTTCATCTTTTACATGCTCTTCAAAGTTAAATAACGTTAGCTGCTGTGTCGTTTCTTTAATATCACTGACATTCGATACAGTAACACCCAATAATCGCACTGGTTCCTCGTCCCAATGCTTATTAAAAAGATACCAGGCATGCTCAACGATATCTTCTTTTGAATGAATCGCGTTATTGATAGACTTACTTCGTGTACACGTTTCCCAATCAGCTGAACGAATCATAATACTTACAGTTACTCCAGCTAGTTTCTTGGCCTTTAATCTTTCCGCTACCTTTTCAGAAAGTGTTGCGGTTACTTTATATAGTTCATCTCTATCTGTCGTATCATGGGAAAGTGTTGTTGAATTCCCTACACTTTTCGTATCATATATTGCTTCTGGATCAACAGGTCTATCATCTTCGCCATTTGCCTTTTGCTTCATGCGCAGACCATTAATGCCAAAGTTTTGCTTTAATACATATTCATCAGCTACAGCTAGTTCTCCAATTGTTTTAATACCTAAATTCCCTAATTTCTCCGCTGTACTTTTACCTACCCCATGCATCTCAATGACATTCAACGGCCACAATACTGCGGGAACATCGCGCTTTCGGAGTATGGTAATACCCATTGGTTTTTTCATATCACTTGCCATTTTCGCTAAAAATTTATTCGGTGCAATGCCGATTGAACAAGGGAGTTGCAGTTCGTTCCAGATTCTATCTTGCATATTTTGTATGTGTTGCAATACATGTTGGCCTTCAACTATAGGAAGTTGCAAATATCCTTCATCGATTGAAACTGGTTGGAGAATGTCGCTATACTCTTTTAACAAATTAAAAAATGACTTGGAGGCAGCTCTATATCGTTCAAAATTAGGAGGTAGTACAATTAGCTCTGGGCACTTTCGACGCGCCTCTCCGACATTCATAGTTGTATAAACACCACTTGCTCTTGCTTCGTAGCTACAAGTAATAATAATACCTCTACGCTCTTTTGGATTACCTGCGATTGCCACAGGTTTCCCTTTTAATGAGGCATCGTAAATTTGTTCAACAGAGGCATAGAAGCAATTAAGGTCAATATGTAAAATGATTCTTCCTTTATTCATATTCTATCTCCTCATTTACTTTGTCTTACTCTGTATGCGCTATCGTATCGCCACTTTTCTTTACATAACTTTATTATAAACCTTCCTTAGTTTAATCAACAAATGTATAATCCCCATCACTTTCAAGTAAATCCTTCAAAATGATCAGTGCTTGTTCAAGTTGATTTTCAGGTGCAGTGATGGCCAAACGAACTGCATTTACTAGCTTCGCATTTCCTACGGCAAAACGTTCAGCTGCGTACACTTGCACACCCGCTTTTGCTGCTAGCAATTCAAACTGAACGCTACTGAATTTTTCGGGAAGTATAAGCCATCTGAAAATACATTCTTCTTCTCCTAAAATGTTATATTCCCCTAAATATTGATCGACAAGGGCATTTTGTTGCTTGGCATACAAACGGTGCTTTTCTAAAATGGTTTGCGCAACGCCATCATGAATCATCCTTGACGTAAGCTCCACCATCATTAAAGACACTGAAATATTTATGTTATACAATGTTTCCATTATTTTTTTACGTAGTGTTGGCGGTGTAACGATATAGGATAGTCGTAAGCCTGGTGAAATAGTTTTGGAAACACTGGCAATATAAATGACTTTCTCTGGTGCATAGGAGGCTATTGGTGCATGTGGTTTCTCTTTAAGAAAACTATAGATCGCATCCTCAATGACGATTATGTTTTTCTGCCTCGCAACTTCCGCTATCATTTTCCTTGTTTCCATCGACATTGTATGGGTAGTCGGATTATGAAAATCAGGAATAACATAAAGACCTTTTATATGCTCATTTTTACAAGCGTATAATAGCCCCTCCCTTGTCATTTCTCCATTTCTTTGTTGGATTGCTACTAGTTGGATACCAAGCATATTTGCTGCTGTTTTTATACCTGCATAAGTAATGGGATCTGTACCAATTCGATCTCCTGGCTGAAACAATGCCGCTAACGTGCCAACAATGGCATTTTGTCCCCCTGCCCCAAGTAATACTGGTTGATCCGTTTGAAAGTTGACCTTTTCCAAAAGCTTCATGGCTGCTTCCGTTTGTCTCGCATTTCCTTCTGGTCGTCCATATTTGAATAATTTGCTAAAATTAGGGTCATTCATCATCTTTTTCATATAACGTGTAATATCTTCATTCGCATGATTTTCTGGCAGTACAGAGCCCATTTCGATCATCTGTGAAGAATTACTTGTCGGTAATAAAATTTTATTAGTCGCCGCATCTGATGAAACAAACGTTCCACTTCCGATAGAAGCATATATAAGCCCCTTCTGCCCACAAAGTTTAAAAGCTCTTGTTATCGTGCTTAAATTAACATCTAAAAAATCTGCTAGCTCACGCTGAGGAGGTAGCTTTGTGCCTGGCAATAATTTACTATCTTTTATATCTTGTTCCAGCTGTTCAGCAATTGCTATATATAACGGAGCCGGACTTTCGCTAATATTCGGCTTCCAACTCATTGGATATTCTTCGAACGAATTAACTGCCATATTCTAAGCTAAGCTCCTTCTCTCTCATTTTTTGCATACAATATTTAATTGTCTTGCATACAATGATAATATTGTATGCATATGATGACAATGATATAATTTTTAAAAAATCAGAAAAAAGGAACGATAAATTATGGAATTTTCAGAAAAGATACTAAATACCCCATCTTCATTCATCCGAAATATTTTGAAAGTAACTGAATCAGAGGATGTCATCTCTTTTGCAGGGGGGCTTCCAAACCCAATCTCTTTCCCAGTTGAAGCGTTAAAGGCATCTGCGAACAAAGCTATTTCGGAAAACGGTAGTCGTCTATTCCAATACTCAGGTACACAAGGTTATGCACCTTTACGTGAGTACATTGCTGCAAAATACCGACGAGTACACGGACTAGATGTCCATGCTGACGATGTATTTATTACAACAGGATCACAGCAGGCTCTTGAACTAATTGGGAAAGTACTTATTAACAAAGGCGATGGTATCGTCATCGAAGAGCCTGGTTACTTAGGTGCTATTCAAGCCTTCACATTAAGTGAGCCAACCTTTTATGGTGTAACACTCGAAAATGATGGGTTAAACTTAGAAGAATTAGAGAATGCATTACAACAACCAAATGTAAAATTCGTGTATACAGTTCCAAATTTCCAAAACCCAACAGGTCTTACGTATTCTAAAGAAAAACGGCAGCAAATTTTCGAAATCCTATCAAAATATGATGTAGCGTTAATTGAAGATGATCCGTATGGAGAGTTACGCTTCCAAGGTGAGCCACTACCATACATTGGTGCTGGTAAATTAGAAAATAGTATTTTGCTAGGTTCTTTCTCTAAAACAGTCACACCTGGAATGCGACTTGGCTTTATCATTACAAAAAACAAAGAATTAATGCAGCATATCGAAACTGCGAAGCAAGCAACTGACTTACACACAAATATTTTCTCTCAATATGTCATTTATGATTATTTAGCAAACAATGACTATACGGAGCACGTTCAGAACATTATAGCGTTATATAAAAATCAAGCCGATGCTATGCTAAATGCAATGGAGGAGTTTTTCCCAGCACATGTGGACTACACACGACCAGATGGCGGAATGTTCATTTGGGCTACAATGAATAATGGAACTTCATCATTAGACGTCTTCCAAAAAGCGATGGAGCAAAAAGTTGCCTTCGTACCAGGTGATCCATTCTACACATCTAAAACGGGTGTTAATACAATGCGCCTAAATTATACAAATGCAACACCAGAAGTCATCCGAGAAGGTATTAAACGCTTAGGTAGCATTTTATAAAAGTCGTTTAAAAATAAAGAAAGTTAGTAATAAGAGATGGTGTGAAAATTTCACACCATTTTTTCTTATTTCTCATAAATAAGGACAGAGCCTATTAAGGCTAATCAAAAAGAAATATCCACTTGTAATGTAGGTTCCATATAAAAGTTGCTAAGCTATTCAAAGATAAATTAGCTGCTTTTTTATTTTTTCTTCTCTTTTTACAATTACCTAAGAAATCAATATTATACATATTTAATACGGCGAATCATTATATCAAAAAAGAACATCCCTATATACAAAATAGATTCCTTTGATACATACTTCCGGTGTACCGAAGGCTAACAAAAGAATCTTTTTAAATACATAAAACCAATACTATATTCATTACATTTCTTTCATTTAAAACCTCAAAAAAGCTTAGGAACAACTCCTAAGCCTTTCTATTATTGAGTAATACTTGATTTGAAATCAGTTTTTTTTAAGTAGCTAATTTATACAAACTCCATTCTGAAAAACATTAATTAAAATGGAGTTTAACCTTTTTTATTTAGTATTAGATAATTTTTGTACTACTTTTTTCACTTAAGCACCCGTTACGGTTCACCGTGACCTTTCTAAATGAGGTTTTATACATATGACCCTTTATTCTTTGTGAAGTAATCTGAACACCAGTTCATCTACTCGAAAACAACTCTTATACCCTCATTGTTATAACTAACGTTTACTTTTTTCCTTTATTGGCATCCAAACTTCGCTATAAACATTTTCATAAGTACCATCATGCTTTGTAAAAGAAATTCCAGGTAGGTCGGCTATTTCATAACCTGAAGATGGCAACCACTCAGAATAAATTTTCGCGGTCGTTTCTTGAAGGGTAACAGGGAATGGTCCTTGATTAGGGAAAATTACCCATAAACTTTCTTCAATAGAAAGTTGTTCTAAATGAGCTAATTGATTTTCTTTTGTTGTTGCAAAACCAATCATATGAGTTAAGTAACCTTTTTCTTCTAAATAACCATCATCAAAATCATAAGATACATTCAAGACTTGATGAGGATATAAATCAGCTAATTGATGCATCTCATATCTTTGTTGTTCAGTAATGGACTGGGCTAGTTCTAAAATTGCATTATTGACACCTTCAAACTGTATTGGTACCCTTTTCGATACTCCAACTATATTAAATTTCTCTTTCTTTTCAATTTTGAATTCCATGGAAATTCCTCCCCTAATATCTATAAAGAATGAAAATTTGGGAAATGATTTTTGAATTTTATTTTTCGCTACTTCTGAAGGTAAGAAGCCACACCATTCACGAAAGGCTCTTGAAAATCCCTCGATTGATTGATAGCCATATTTATAGGCAACATCCGTAACCTTCGCACCGTTTATTAATTCAACATTCGCTACAGATAATCTCCTGTTTTTGATATACTCATTCAATGACATTCCTGCCATATAAGAAAACATCCTTTTAAAATGATAATCAGATAGACCAACTATTTCTGATATTTCTTTTCCAGATATTTCTTCCGTTAAATTTTTTTCGATGTAATCCATTAATTGATTGAATTCTTGTAACATTTCATTTCCCTCCTTAACAATTACATCATATTGTATCCATTGATTTTTTACTCGATATTTTTTATACGAATTATATCGGATTAAGATCAAAAACAGCCTAGAAATATTCTAAGCTGTTTTCGTGTTCATTCAACATATCTTATCCCTTAAATAAATTCTTCTCTCCACCTGTAAATAAGACTGTTTCCTCAAAGATTGTTACTTCTGGTTTCGTATCTTCTTCAACAAAAGCACTCCGTTCGTTGTAGAAGAAATGGTCTTAATTCACATATAAATGCAAAACATTTTCCTGTTTCTCATACCTTCCCTTTATTACTTCGATTCCATCAATTTTAAGCGAATCGACATCTTCAATAGGATTATTCTTTACTATCAGATGTAATTTAATTATATTTTGAAGTCCATCCTTACAATAGGCAATAACAGGTTGTTGTACAAGATAGTCTTCATTGTTAATTCTTACGTTTATAAAGTTTATCCAAATTCGCATTCACTAAGTCTTGAGAAATTCGATTAAAATAGTTATTCATTCTTTTTATCCTCCATATAAAAATTCATTCTTTCTAAATTATCTTTGGGATGATAAATATCCTTTTTCAAAAGAAGCCTTATGCAACTATCCTGCGCAATTTGGTCGTTTAATATCGTGATGGCTCTTTTATAAATATACAGCGCGATTTCAATGCTCCTTCATTAATAGAATAAAAAGCACCCCTCTTCGTGCGCTATAGCGTCGAAAAGGGGTGCTTCGTTCAAATCTAAATTATTTTGTATACGTTAAAACGGCATGTTTCTTAAATTTCTCTAAAGCCTGTGTTGCCTCGTCTTTGTTTGCATATTCAAAAATTCGAACGTCCTTTTTATCAAATACTGTAATAACCCACATCATAAAAGCTCCCTTCCAATTTGTTTTTGTAATATAACACCCACCGAAAACCGCGATACTTTTTCCAACTGTTTTACAACAATTTCTTACTTGATTCTTATTTTACGCCGGTTTTTTAAAAAATTAAAGCCTTATGTGAAGCCCTTCACAAACTGTTCAATTTCAAAACGCTTTCATTGAACAATTTGTGAAAACCGGATTTTCTAAGGCATAAAAACAATCTTCATACCGTCCCGCCGCATTCCCACATTCAAGACGAAAAACCGTATGTACGCCTTTTCCACGACGCACATACGGCTTTCCAAATTCGATGATAATTAAGTAGTAGTAGATTTTATTTCATAAGGTGAAACTTTAATCAGTGGGGTTTCTATATCCCCACTGATTATTCGTCTTCACCAATCGTGGTTTTACGGGCAGTTCATTACTGTCCGTTAATGCGAGATACGTTTTACTTAGCAGAATGCTGCTTCTTGCTTTTCTGATAATTCGATTTCAAAGCCTAAATCCTCAAGCATACGATAATCACTGTTTGCTTCCTGTCCTTCAGTTGTTAAATAATCCCCAACAAAGATACTGTTTGCTGCATATAAGCCTAGTGGTTGAAGTGACCCAAGATTGACTTCACGACCACCAGAAATACGAATTTCCTTTGTTGGATTAATATAACGGAACAACGCTAAAACCTTTAAACAATAGCGTGGATCTAATTCCTTCGTCCCTTCTAGTTTCGTGCCATCAATCGCATTTAAGAAGTTAACCGGAATAGAATCCGCGTCTAATTGATGAAGAGCTCGCGCAATATTCACGACATCCTCTTTTGTTTCCTTCATACCTATAATGGCTCCTGAGCAAGGTGAGATTCCATGCTTTTTCGCAATTTCAACCGTATTCACACGATCCTCATATGTATGAGACGTAGTAATATAAGAGTGATGTCGTTCAGATGTATTTAAGTTATGGTTGTAACGATCCACCCCCGCTTCTTTTAATTGCTGTGCTTGTTCTTCTTTTAATAAGCCAAGACAAGCACAAACTTTTAAGCCATACTTCTCTTTAATTTCTGTAACCGCTTCACTAACTACATTGACATCCTTTCGAGTCGGCCCACGACCACTTGCCACAATGCAATAAGTGCCAATTTTATTGTCAAATGCTCGTTTTGCCCCTGCTAAAATTTCCTCTTTCGTAATGAATGGATATTTTTCAATCGGTGCTGTTGATTTAGATGACTGTGAACAATAGCCACAATCCTCAGGACAATAACCGCTCTTAGCATTCATAATCATATTTAATTTTACTTTTTTCCCATAGTGATGCTTACGAATAGCGAAAGCACCGTCCATCACCTTTAAAAGCTCATCATCATCACTATGTAAAATGGCAAGAGCCTCCTCATTGCTAATGATTTTCCCTGCAATAACTTCCTCTGCTAACTGTAACCAATTCATTTAAACATTCCCCTCTCTACTTTTACGATTTTCAAAGAATTTGCTGAATTAAATACCTTGTATAGTCGCTCGGCCAAAAATGCCGAAGCTATAGCTAAGCAAAAATCAGCCACAATGCTGTTTAAAAAACCAACTACGAAAATATGTGACCAGCTCGTCTTCACGTGTAACCAGAAATTCAATGCTACATATAAATACGGAACCGCCATCCCATAAATAATAATAAGCCCGACAATATTTGCGCCGATAAAATGTTTTTTCGTTGGCGTATCCACTCTTTCAATCATGAAACCAATAACTAAGGCGGCTAGTGCAAAGCCAATTAGGAAGCCAAATGTCGGTTGCAATACATAGGTGATCCCCCCACCTTGTGTAAAAACTGGCAAACCAACTAAACCAACCCCTATGTAGACGAGCTGACTTTGTAATCCATTACGACTACCGAGCAAGCTACCTGCTAAAAAAACAAAAACAATTTGTAATGTAAAGGGCACTACTGGTAGCGGTATTTTAATAAATGCCCCGATTGCGGTTAAAGCGGCAAACATCGCAACCATCACAAGTGACAGTGTTGATTGTCGTTTGAACAACTTACTCCCTCCCGCTCCTCAAACAATTGCATAATCGTCTCTTTTGTTGTATCAATCATAAAATCCATTTCTTCATCAGATATAATGTATGGAGGCATAAAATATAATATATTGCCAAGAGGACGAATTAGTAAACCTTTTGCTAAGGCACGTTTAGATAGTTGATAACCGATACGTTCCTCACTTGGAAGTGGCTCCTTTGTTTCACGACTGGCGACTAATTCAATAGCGCCAACTAGTCCAACCTGCCTATATTCACCAACAAACGGCAACTCTTCAAATGCCTGCTTAGCAAGCTTTCGCATACGTTCACCTTTGTTTTTTATCATGTCGATCACTTGCTCTTCTTCAAATATCGTCAAAACTTCAAGTGCTAAACGACAAGCAAGTGTATTACCAGAATAGCTATGAGAGTGTAAAAAAGCTTTCATTGTTCCGTAATCATCATAAAAAGCGTTGTATACATCATCATTCGTTAAAACTACGGATAGTGGCAAATAACCACCCGTTATACCTTTTGATAGGCACATAAAATCTGGAACAATACCAGCTTGCTCACAAGCAAACAATGTACCAGTACGTCCAAAACCTACTGCAATTTCATCTGCGATAAAATGAACATCGTATTTTGTACAAAGCTCTCGTAATCGCTTCAAATAAATTGGAGGATACATTTTCATGCCAGCAGCTGCTTGAATGAGCGGCTCAATAATAATAGCTGTAATTTCTTCATGATGCTGACGAAGCTCGTCTTCAACAAATTGTATACATTGGGCTTGACAGCTTCCTGGATTCTCTTGAAAAGGACATCGATAGCAATCTGGTCCTTGTGCACGTATAGTATCCAATAACAGCGGCTGATACACTTCGTTATATAGCCCTACCCCACCAACAGACAAGGCACCAAGTGTTTCACCATGATAAGCATCCGTTAAAGCTAAAAAGCGTTTTTTCATAGTTTTTCCCGTCTGCATATGATATTGAAAACTCATTTTGAGTGCCACTTCTATCGCCGACGAGCCGTTGTCTGCATAAAATACTTTATTTAAACCGTCTGGCGTTAAGGCAACTAATTTTTCTGCCACCTTTATGGCAGGTTCATGTGAAAAATTCGCAAATATCGTATGTTCCAATGTAAACGCTTGATCACTTAATGCTTGACTTAAACGTGGATTAGCATGACCAAATAAATTTACCCACCAGGAAGATACGGCGTCTAAATAGCGATTATTATGCTCATCGTACAGCCATACACCTTGTCCTTTTTTTATAACAATAGGCGGATATTGCTCATAGTCCTTCATTTGTGAGCAAGGATGCCAAACATGCTGTAAATCTCTCGTCTGCAATTCAGTTACAGATTGTTTCATATTTGACCAACCTTTCAAACAAAGATGTATGTGAAATAGAGAAGTCAACAATCTGTGAAATATCCCGAAGCTTAGGAATCTTCGCATATGCCAAATCATGACGTTGTAAAATCATTTTTACATTATCTTGTTCTATCTGACTGCCTGTATCTCCATTAAATACAAGGCCAAGAACATCAATATTACGAGCTCGTAATGCCTCAAGAGTAAGCAATGTATGATTAATTGTTCCAAGTGTTGTTCGTGTGACAAGAACGACTGGAAGCTTACTTCGAACGATGACATCAAGCAGTGTATGTTCTCCATATGTATCTATCGGAACAAAAAGTCCCCCTGCTCCCTCACAAATCACGACATCGTATGCTTGCTGTAACGCCTGAATTTGCTGTAATAAAAACTCCACATTAATTTGCTGACCCTCCAGCTGTGCAGCAAAATGTGGTGATGCAGCTTCCTTAAACGAATAACCATTTAAATTTTCTTGCTTTAGACTTTGTAATGAATACTTTTCATACATTGCTGTATCGTAGTAATAGCAATAGCCATTCTCACAAACTTCGCCAGTTTGCACAGGCTTATAAGGCGTGACTTGTAGGCCATGCTTTTGTAATTGACGCATTAGCAATGTAGTGACAATCGTTTTACCGACGTCGGTATCTGTCCCTACAACCCAAAAATGTTGCATCGTTAACCTACCCCCTCTTTTTAAGTTAACTGTTTACAAAGTTTAAGTTAACACATTTATTTTTATTTTGTAAATGCTATTTCTCAAAAACAGTCTATTTCTTTACGAAAAATAGGGAATTTTGAGATAACTCGACGACTTTTTTTCTTCAATAATAAAACACTGGACTCTTACCTTGAGGTAAAAACTAGTGTTAGTAGGTTAATATTATTGATTGATTTTTGATCCGACTAGGAATGTGGAATTACCTCCGTCTGAATTTTTTGGTGTTACACTTTATAGGAATTAGAAAATGATAATCATATTTATTCCCTTACACCTTTGCTATGCTAAGTGATGAAGTCATGTGGGGAGGTTTTTTCCTTCCTATCCAGCAAGAGATTTTCGGGAATTGGACTTGGGTTGTTCATGCATGTCTGAAGTGGCATTTTATCAATATGCTACCTAGCATGTTTCTTGCCCCATGGATCGCCCAGTTTACCAATTCAACATGGGCTTCTTTTGCAACCTATTCTAATAGAAATGGGATATTATAGTTTTTGTTGTTAGTGGATATATTCAAGAAAGCTAAACCTCAACATATAACATCAATTTAAATCTATTAAACAACTTTAAAAGTCTTGTTACATTAGTATTGTGTAGCAAGATTTTTATTTTATAACCCACAATTAAATCTATCTATATTTATACCAACCAAATTTATTAACTTTTATTTTTACTGCTCCGAATATTATCAAAAATTTAAAGGGTTTTACTCTTCGTTCGTAGTATTAAACTAAACGGGGGTGGCTGTATGTTTGGTATTTTTAAAGAGTCAGAGAGGATTATAGATACTTTTGAGCATGTTAGTTTTATTTTAAAATCCTTGCTCACATACGAGCTAAAAGACTTACCTGTTCGCTACGAATTTTGGTATCGAGTAGCTATTCGTCAGGAAGAATTGCGCACATTAAATACAGAGCATCGAGCAAAAATTTCGATGACTACAGCAGTAGGACGCTTTCATCAAACACAATACGAGGAAACTAAACAAAAGTTAGCAAAGCTTGAACGTCTCGCAGATACGTATAAATCGTTTTGTATCGAGGAAGAACGGGAGGCATTAAATCATCGACTTCTTTTTCATAAAGAAGCTATTTCCGAGCTATATGAGCATGTCCAAAATAAAGACCTATATATGTATTGTGATGCTGTACAGCAACATTTTTGGGATGCAGTGAGTGAGGACGTTATAAATGCAATTGCCCACCTAGATTAAGTAGGTGAGCAATTGCAAGGGACTATTCTTTCATAATTTGCTCAAATTCCTTTTCTAGGATTTTCCCCTTATCCATCGGTACTAAGCCCATTACGACATGAAGCTAAAGACCATCGAAAAATGCATTTAAATGGTCTCCACTTGCAATAGTCACCTTTCTTTCCCCAGCATTCACTATTTTTGGCATAAATCTATTTTAATAAACTTGTAATAATTAATAATGTGTGGCGTTTTTCAACAGACATATGTTGAATACGTTTGAAGGTTTTTAATGATTGCATGGATTATTACTGCGGAAATTACCTTTTGGATTGTTATTATTATTGGGCTTATTTGCAGAAATGTTTTTTTAAAATACCGAAACTGAGCATTTTCTTTTTTGCATTAACACCTGTTATTGATTTGTTACTTGTCATCCTTACTGCTATGGATTTAAAAGCTGGTACTCCTGCGTCTACATCTCACGGAATAGCGGTGATTTATATTGGTGTCTCTATAGCTTTTGGTAAAACAATGATTACATGGGCCGATGAAAAATTCCAAAAATGGTTTTTAAAATCTGGTCAAAAAAATGAGCCATTAACTGGAGTAAAAAAAGGTAAGCATGAAATGAAAATGCTTATGGCGCCTTTATAATTGGTGCTGGATTATTGTATGCCATGTCTCTTTTCGTGGTTCAAATTCTGATACCTCGCCCCTATTTCAAATAATGAAATAGGGGCGAATTGTACTTGGGATTGATGCCGCAACTAGCATCTCATATGTTATTTTTCCAAAAAATAATAGGTCAAAACTTGAAACATTTTCCTCTCCTGTTCGTAAATAAACAAAGAGAGGAAGTGAAAGACAATAGAAATTAACATACATAAAGGCGGCTATTTAGAAAAAGAAGTCGTTATTTCAAACATTCAATTTCAAGTAAATAGTGGTGAGCTCGTTGGATTAATCGGTTCCAATGGGGCAGGAAAAAGTACAACATTACAAGCAATGATGGGTGTACTACCAATAGTGGATGGTCATGTGACTATAGGAACGTATGGCTACGTACCAGAAAGACCTATTTTGTATGAGTATTTTACATTGTGGGAGCATATTGATTTTTATATGCGTGTAGGTGGTAAGGAGAATTCTTTAACAAAACGTGCGAATGAATTACTGAAAATTTTCCAACTGGACCATAAGCTACACGATTATCCAACAACTTTTTCCAAAGGTATGCAGCAAAAAGTGATGCTTATTTTAGCTTTTCTTGATAAGCATTCTACCTATATTTTAGATGAACCATTTATGGGTTTAGATCCACAGGCAATGCGGAAGCTCTTAACGATTTTAGAAGAATTAAAAGCCCAAGGTGCCGCCATTTTAATGAGTACACATGCACTCGATACAGCAGAGAAAATATGTGATCGTTTCATCTTGATTGATCATGGGCGAATTTTACAGCAAGGTACACTCGCATCGCTACGTTTAGCGGTGAAACAGAACGAAGCGTCTCTTCTTGATATTTTCGACACACTGCTTGAGGAAAATCGCCATGACTAAAATATTGCAGCACCGAAGAAAATTAGAGCGCTCCCAAAATGTTAAGATACTGGCAAGCGTTATCGATTGGACAGTCGCCTTATATGTTGTTGTGCCTGCTCTCGTCATTGGCTTTTTCCTTTATAAAGACTTTATTTTAAATATAAGTACATCTTGGATCGTACATATGCCGCTAGTTTTGTTTATCGTACTGTTATTTATTATTACACGTATTGGAACTATTCGTACATATTTGCAGCGAGCCGATCGTCTTTTTTTAATCCAAAACCGAAAACAAATGATACGCTTAAAACGAGCTGGCCTTTATTGGACGTTAAGTAAACACCTAATTTTACTAGGTACTGGCCTTGCTTTATTATCACCCGTCTTTATAATCGTTCATCAAATAACAATATTGGAATTGCTTTCTTTACTACTGCTACTATTTACGACTAATTTTATGAAGTTACTTTTCCAATTAAAGCTTCGTAAATGGCAGCAACTAGTAAGCAACATGTTTATGTGCATTCTCGGTACAGTTTGCTTTTTGTATGTACCTATTATTACTTCACTTATTTATCTAATTCTTCTTGCTTATTGCATTAGCTATTATAATAAACATTATGTCTATAGCACTAAGTTTTTTGATCAACAAGTGGAGCTCGATCAAGTAGCATTTTATAAATGGCAAAGTCTTTTATTCCAAATTGCTCCTGAGCTTCGAAGTCAACTTGTACCGAAATTAAAAAAGCCTCGCCTACTATGGAAAAATTCTAAGCGAATGTTTCGACGTTCCGATTATTTAATAGAGGAATTAGTATGCAAAACGATGCTTCGCCAAAAACAATATCTCTTTGGCTATCTTCGTTTTTTATTGAGTGGTATTGGGCTCATCATTATTGTGCCAGCATGGGCGAAAATGATTATGCTTGGAATTCTTTATTTCACTTTAAGGTCAATGATGCAATCGGTAATCCAGCAAATTTTAGAGCACAAAATTTGGTCAATCTTTCAAGTATCCAATGAACAAATTCATGCAGCTAGCAGGCGATTACTTAAGGGATTTGTAGATCTTCCGTTATTATGTATCCTTATTATTTTTATTATTAGTCTTGTAATTTAAGGCTCAAAACGTTAAAAGGTTTATACCACATGGAAACGAATGGTGGGATGAGTTTTATTATGCAATCTTACAAGAGGAATGAAAATCTTATTCAGTTATCTGGGGAGGATAAATTTAATAAATGATTAGGAGTCGTTAAAATGATTGAACATAAAAAATTTCCGAATATAGAAACAGATAGGTTGTTATTGCGAAATGTAAATATTGAGGATGTCGATTTTATTTATAGGCTTTTTAGTGATGAAAAAGTATGCGAATTTTTATATGATGAAGAATTATTTATAAGTAGAAATGATGCAATAGAGTTTGTTGAATGGAATAAAGATCCAGAAGAAAAGGGACATAATCGTTGGGTATTAGTCAAAAAAGGTGATAACCAAGAACCAATTGGAACCTGTGGATATGATAATTGGGACAGAATGAACAATATTGCAGAAATAGGCTATGATTTATGGCATGAATATTGGGGACAGGGATATATGAAAGAGGCTTTAGCTAGTGCAATTGATAGTGGCTTTAATCATATGAAATTGAATAGAGTTAATGCTTATGTTGCTTTAGATAATATGAACTCTATGAAATTGTTGGAAAAATTAGGATTTGTAAATGAAGGAATATATAGAGATAAGCATTTATTTAAGGGAAAATCTTATGACCATTATTCCTTTTCATTGTTAAAAAGAGATTGGAACCAAAACTAAGGTATATTAAATATCAAACTAACGAACACAATTAGTATATGATTGTAGGATAAACTTTTATTTATTTGAAATTGATAAGTATTTTTCTTAAAGCGTTATCTTGATGTCCATTTTTTTGATTATAAACAGGTGCCAGCTTAGTTTGCTAGCACCTGATGTTTATTATCCATTATCCTCCATTCCTTGTAGAAGCATTTTTCTAAATTCCTGTGCTTGGTCGGCTTTAATGGCTACTTTGTTATAACGTTTTTTAAGCCCCAACATAAAAGTCACTTCCACAGGCTCCTTCATTTTTAATATAAACTGTGGATATACCGCTTCAAAATCACGCGCTATAAAATCAATTGTATCTTTAGCTAACTTTCCTTCCAACTGTTCCTTATCCTCAACAAGCTCTTCAATCTGATCGAAGCGAATTTCTGCTCGTTTCATCAACCCTAATGACAAATACACTTTATCCGATGTTACATGAACAGGATTTAAACGAATAGCCTGCATATCCGCTATAAAAAAGAGGACAGAGTATATATTTAAAATAAGCAATAGAATAGAAAGAACAAGTGATTTCTCATGAAGCCACCAATGAATCCCTATTGTTTCAATGGCTATTCCATGGATTAGCATAATGATAAAGGCAATATAACTCGAATTTCTATGCAAGGTTAACCCAGGTCGCTCTTTTCTCTTCCAACTTGCAAAAGCGTAGTAAAATACTACAAAATCTGCGCAAAACACTTGAATAATAGGATGCTTCGGTGCATGTTTTTCAACTGCTTTTGGAAATGAAAACAAATCGGGTAAAGTAGTTGATCGTACATCCGCTAGAATTCTCGGCATATAACGAACAAGCGTTGCAACTAGTAAAATTTCAAATAATATAAGCGTACCTTCAATCGCAAACCCAGTCCAAGTCACTGCAACAAATGGTTGCAGATGTTCTATTGGTATAATAAAACGAGCTGCAATACAACCTGCCGCTGCTAAAATAATCGCTTGTTTTATTGAAAATTTTCCTTTATACAGCAGAAATAAAACAGGCATAACAAGAACAAAATCAAGTAATGAGCCAATAACAACTCCATTTGTTTCAGAAGGTAAAATCGATAAACCAAAACCAGTGTTATAAAGCGTGTAATTACTAGCAAGTAAGACTAACAAAAATGCTAGCCATAGATTTTGCTTTTTCTTTAATGCAACCATGTCAAATCTCTCCCTTTTTCAAAATATCATTTATTTCATGTATAATTCCTTCCTTTAATACAATTTGATTAAGCTTTTGAACAACCTCTTTTAATTGCACAATCTCACTTAACTCAAGCTTTGAATAGTATCTCGAAATAATAAATCGTTTTATTTCTTCCTCTCTTTCAAAATACTTAATGCCTGATGTATCGAGACTTACAAATATTTCACGTCGGTTTTCAGGATTAATGCTCCGAGATACATAATGCCTCTCTTCAAGTTTACTAACCAGCTGTCCCACAGCACTAGACGTTATATTCATATAACTTGCAATCTGTCCAATCGTCACTTGACTATTTTTTTTAATAAAATCTAAAAGAATTATTTGTTTAGGGGATAATTCATCACTTATTAAATTTTGGTGTAGCTTTATGAAATGACTATCCATCGAATAAATAGCTTCATTTATTTCTTCCACAAGCCTATAGATAAGTTCTTCATCATTTGCCATAACTCATTCATTCCTTTAAGCGAAGTTAATAGTAAAGGTATCTTTACTATTAACTTTACTTTATTACACATGGTTTTTATTGTCAATACGCCCAACCGTATACAGCGCAGTCTATTCCAATCATTTCTAAATGGAGCGATTAATTGCAAGCGCGGAATTTCGCTCCTATTTCGCAGGTCTCTTCCGCGGATATCCTCTTGCTTTGAGCAATTATGCTATACTATCCTTTTTCAAAAAACTGTTTACGATAAACATATGGGGAGTGTCCTGTATATTTTTTAAATTTTTCAATATAGTAACTTACTGTACTGAAGCCTGTAGTTGTAGCAATTGTAGTTATGGATTGCTCACTATCACGTAATAGCTCCAAACTTTTACGAAGACGATAGTGTAGTAAATATGTGAATGGTGTCATTCCGACCATTTTTTTGAAAAAGCGACTACATTCTGCACGACTTAAAAAAACATGTGAAGCTAAACTTTCTAAAGATATCTTTTCCTGATAATGAGTATGTAAATAATCAAGCATAACTTTCGCTCGTTCATGCTGGACAATAATTGCTGGATCCAGTATTTCTTCTGTTAGCATTGATTGTGACAAAATAGTTTCCCAAATGACTAATAGCTCTCTCCATACCTTTAGCTCATAAAAAACGGCTTGTTCTTGTAGTAATTTGGCCACGATGTCTACTTTTTGCGCCAATTGGCCAGAAAGCTTTACATAAGGCAATCTATTGTTCGTTATATAAGGTAGTACATATTTAGTGGCAAAAATACTATCCTTATGTCCGCCTAATAGCAACGGGTCCACGTTAATACACAAGATTGTAGCCTGTTCTACTTGAAAAGGCTTTGCTTCATGTAAGCCTGATGCATTGACAAATAGTCCCGCCCCCGCCTCAAGTACAAAAACATCCGCTCCTACACGATATTCCACACGACCACTTTTCACATAGACAAATTGAATTTCCTTATGCCAATGTAACGGTAAAAAATCTAAACTATCTAATTGCAAAACCGTCTCATATAGTGCAACTGGAAATTCCTTCGTCCCATGTAACGTAAGTTCTTGTAAATCCTTCGCAATTTTAATATGTGTTAACACCACTACTTAGCTCACCTCAATATATTGATATTATCAACCATTTAAATCGATATTTTTTATGTCAAACATTCTTTATAATTTCTTTATATTGATAGTTTAGGAGATGTTTTAAGTTGAATCAATCAGCACAGAAAAATCGTACGCTTGGTTTTATGCTTGTCATTCTAGGAGCAAGTTTTTGGGGTATTGGTGGTACCGTCGCTCAAAAGCTTTTTCAGCAGGAGAATATAGAGGTTGGCTGGCTCGTTTCCAGTCGTCTTCTTGTAGCTGGCCTATTGCTTATTACTGCCTATAAACTTACACATCGCAAAGAGTCTATTTTTGTAATGTGGCGTACAAAGCAAAATGCTTTTAGACAAATTTTATTTAGTTTGTTAGGAATGCTAGCTGTTCAATATACTTATATGATGTCAATTGCTATAGGTAACTCGGCTGTTGCGACTTTATTGCAATATTTAGCACCACTTTTTATTATGGCCTATTATTTAATAACGAAGCACAGTCAATTGACAAGGCAGGATGGAATCGCTGTAACTTTTACACTTGTTGGTACTTTTTTATTACTAACAAATGGCTCGTTGTCTACACTTTCTGTACCAGCGATGGCCGTGTTTTGGGGGATTTTATCTGGTCTTTCGGCCGCTTTTTATACGTTATATGCAGTCCCACTTTTACAGCAATTTCATTCATTATTAGTTGTAGGCTGGTCAATGCTTATTGGCGGGATTGTAATGAGCCTCTTCCATCAGCCATGGCAAATTGACGTGTCAAACTGGGCATTGTCGACTATCGCTTATTTTTTGTTTATCGTTATATTTGGGACAATGCTAGCATTTTGGTTTTATATTGCTAGTTTGAATTATTTATCGCCTAAAGAGACTAGTTTACTTGGTAGTCTAGAGCCCCTAACAGCAGTTATAACAAGTGTACTTTGGCTTAAAATTACCTTTGGAGGTTTTCAATTTATTGGGACAATCCTTATTCTCTGCATGATTTTATATCTTACAGTTTTTCAGAGAAAACAATCATAGGAAGACTTAACTAAAATAAGATAAATCTAAATTTATTAGTCATAAACACTTTTAACCGATCCGATAAACTATGAATAATTATATAAAATTTACATATTTAATACATCTTCCCCCTCTTCTGTACATTATACTGAAAATATCTTCAATCATTAAAAAAGGGGGGTATTTTTATGGATAAAAAGGTTATTTTTTTCGAGGTTCGTGGCGGCACAGATAAGGGACTTGACGGCTATCGAACGGATACAATGCCGATGGTGAGTGCGCTAAAACAACGTGGACAGGATGCAGAGGTCATCTTTTTTGATGTTACGAAAAAAGAAGAAATTTTTAATTATGTCAAAAAGCAAGGTATTGCTTATGTCTCACGTATTAATCCAGGAAACTTACAGCATGAACAAGAGTATTTTGATATGTTGCGTGAGCTATGCAATGCGGGTGTCATCGGTATGCCACACCCAGATGCGATGATTGGCTATGGATCTAAAGATGTATTGTCAAAGCTGTCCTCTACAAATTTAGTACCTAATGATACATTCGCTTACTATACATCAGAAGCATTTAAAGCTCAATTCCCTACCTCCCTTGCTATGACTGAACGCGTCCTAAAACAAAATCGTGGCTCAACGGGCGAAGGTATTTGGCGAGTTAAGTTGGTTGAACCCATTGTTGAAGGAATTACCGAAGTGCCACTTGATGCGGAGATTAAATGTACAGAGGCGAAAGATAATCATGTGGAATATTGGAAGCTTAGCGATTTCATGACGTTCTGTGAGCAATATATTACAGGTCCGAATGGCATGCTAATTGATATGCCATTCCTTCCTCGTATTACTGAAGGCGAAATTCGCTTATTTATGTTACGTGATAAACCCATTCACGTAATACATAAAAAACCAGTGGATTCCGAGGACGCATTTAGTGCAACATTATTCTCTGGTGCACAATCGCTATGACGCACCAGATGACTGGGAAGAGCTCGTCCAAAACTTTTTAACGCAACTACCACTCGTAACTAGTTTACTGGGTTATTATGAATTACCACTCATATGGACGGCCGATTTCATGCTTGATACAAATGAAGCTGGAGAAGATTGCTATATTTTAGGGGAAATGAATTGTTCATGTGTAGGATTCACTTCTGAACTTTCTTTAGCACATCAAGTAGCAGAAGAAATTTTAGCTTGTATCCATGAAAAAACCGAGATTTCGGCATAGTGAGACTTTACTCAGTGGGGTCTTCTTCATTACTGTCCGTTTATACGAGAAATATGAAAAAGCGCGATCTTTAGGGATCGCACCTTTCTCATATATAGCTCTTAATAGCTTGTATAAATTCATAAATAAAATATCCAGCAAATCCAATTAGTAGTACGCCCGCTACCATTGTTAGCGACTTAATGACTTTACGACTCATCGCTTTTCGGGTAACCGAAACAATGGCCATCAAGCTTATATCATGTAACAATATGCCACTCAGAACACCTGCAGCAATCACTAGAAAGTTCGATGACTCCCCTTGCCCATATGATTTGGCTAGTACAACACCAAAAACATTAACCCAGAATACTAGATTTCCAGGTGAAATTGCAACTAGTAAACCATTACAATAAGAAGTAAAAAATGATTTTGTCACTTTCTCTCCTGCAAGCGTAATATCATGATCAGCATTTTTAATAGAATCTAGTCCTAAAAGGAATAAAAATCCAGCTCCAATAATCCACATAGGGATTTGAATGATAGGCATTGCTAAAATGGAAGCTAGTCCCATATACAATGCAAAAACCAATACAATATCAATTGTCATACCGCCAAGTCCGACAGCCCAACCATGCATAAATCCATTTTTTAGTCCTTGCTTTGTCATTTCTACAGTAATGGCCCCAACAGGCATGGCGATCGCAAGTCCTACCAACACATACGCTACATATAAACTCAAATAAACACTTCTTTCATGCAATAGAATATGTTTCATACGTCCGTTTATAGTTGTATTATAGCATAAAAATACATAAATAGAACATTATACTAATATTTATTCATTTCCATACTATTTTTTTATTAATTATTTGTATGATGTTTTTGGGAAACCTATTCCAATTGCTATTCACTTTTTTGATGCTTTTAAGTAATTTTTGTGGAGCTTTATAGTACACCGAGCTCAAAGCGTAGAACTAAACTTAAGATGGGGTCTTCAATTTTGTGATTTTAAGTATATCTTCGCCAATTTCTTAACGGTATATTTGCCAACACAGTAATACCAACCCTCTCAAGCTACTTGGTTTTAATACCCAATGTATTTAAAATTGTTATATTGATTTCAATTGAATTTACCTATAACTCTTGGCATTGTTTTGATCAATTTTTTTACTTTTGGCACATGTATGATTAACGATTTACAATAGACAACAAGTCAGTTCATTATGTAGAAAATCAAATAAATAAATGCCTACAATTTTAATCAATTGTAGGCATCGAACAAAATAAAATCCCCATTATGTCAATAAACAGACGAGATCTCTAGAAACATATTGTATCTGTCTCGAAGTTAATTGTAGGATTCACTTCACTGGAATAATTAGCGATGAAAATAGTGTTGTTCCTTTTGTAGCAGCAGTTCCTGACACATGCCTTTTTGTCAATGTGTTGCCATCCAGTCTTAGAATTCTCATCCATCAAGATTCCTCTGCTATTAAACTTTTGAACTTTCCCTAACCCCGTAATCTTAAAATAACCTTAAAATATCTTTTATAAGAAACCTTTTCGGATGTAAAATCGTATAATTTTTGGTAATTTTAAATGGTTGTCCTGAAGTATAATTAGCTAGGTTTTTGTTATACAACTGCAACAACAAGAAGTTAGGAGAGAATTCCATGAAAAAAACAGTATTAACATTCACACTTGCAGCATCAGTTCTTGCATTAGGCGCTTGTAGTAATGATTCAGCAACTAATGACGAAGTAATCGCTACTTCTAAAGTTGGTGATATCACTCAAAATGATTTATATGAGGAATGAAAGCATCTATGGGAGATCAAGCATTTCAACTTCTAATGATTAAAAAAGTACTATCAGCGAAATATAAAGTGACCGAAGATGAAGTAAACGCTCAATTAGAAGCTGACAAAAAGCAATTTGGCGATAACTTCGAAACCTTCATTGCACAACGAGGTTATACAGAATCTTCGTACAAAAAAAACCTAGAACTTAATTTGATGCAAGAAAAGGCATTAATTGAAGATGTGGAAGTAACAGAAGATGAAATTAAAGCTGAATTCGAAAATATCAAAAATGAAATCCAAGCTCGTCATATAGTAGTAAAAGATGAAGAGACTGCTAAAAAGGTGAAAGCGGAACTTGAATCTGGAAAAGTTTTTGTAGAAGTTGCAAAAAAGTATTCTATTGAACAATCAGCACAAACAACTGGTGGGGATTTAGGTTGGTTTAATAAAGCAACTAAAATGGATCAACAGTTTTTAAAAGGTGCTTTCGCATTGGAGAAAAATGTTATCAGCGATCCAATTCAATCTAGCTTTGGCTATCATATCATCGAAGTGACGGACAAGCGTGAGATCAAAGAATCATACGAAGATAAAAAAGCCGAGATTGAAAAGCAATTAAAGCTAGCAAAAGCGGATACTTCAAAGATATTAACAAAAATATCGAAAATGATGAAAGATGCTGATATCAAGATTAAAGATAAAGATATAAAAACAGCATTTGATAAGTTTTTAGCTGCTACTAAAACACCAACTGAATCAGATACAACGTCTGAAGATGCAGATACATCAACAGAAGAAAGTAAATAATTATTCATACAAAAAGCGTAAGGGTGTAAGGGCATAAGCTTTTACGCTTTTTTTATGCTTTAAGAAATAATAAAATCTATTGCATGAGGATTACTTTCTACAAGGGATTCTTTTTCCAGACTCCACCGCCTTGCCTCTGCGCGAGCTCGAACAAAATCGCTTGTGGTGGCTGAGGAGCTTGCCTCCTTGCTTTTGATGTTATTCAAATATAGGTTTATAAAACGAACGGTTTTCTAATAGGAATAAACGTTCAGTAAAGTAAACAGTAAATTCATATAAGGGATGAATCGGTATCTTCTCAAATTATTTGATCCCATTCAAATTCAACCATTTTTCTCGATAAACCTTAAATTTCCAAATACAAATTTTATACTTTACGGCACAAATTTGATAACGTAATTACTTTTTAAGTATATCCTTGCCTAAAATAAAATTAAGTATATCTTTGCCAATTTCTTAGCGATATATTTACCAACACATTTACACCAACCCTTTCAACTATTTAGTTTGAATATCCAATTTATATAAAAGTGTTATATTGATTTCATTTGAGTTTACCTATAACTTTCGGCATCGATTTGATTGTTTTTTTACTATTGGCATATGTATGATTAACTACTTACAATAGATAACATGGAAGTTCATTAGTAAGCCCGTATTCAAATAACGCAATGGCCATCAGTTAGGAACAGATCTTTTAAGATTAAAGTCCTTGACCCCAGAGTGCTCCGGAGACATTTCCTGGAACTTGATATTTTGTGGCTAAATCACTGTTCCATTGAATTTGTCCTATTATAGAACCCCCATAGAACGTTGTCGTGACAATGTTCTATGGGGTTCTTTTTGAAACGAATCTTCCAAATCCAACTATCTCCAACGTAACAAAGTCAGGGAGAAGTTTTAAAACTTGCTCAAAGCTCGAAAATCTTATGCTACTATTAATTTCGACTTAGACTTTAAAAATTCACTTTATTTCTTTAAACAATAACTCCATAAAGTCGCTTTCTTTTTAAATCCAGCTTTAAAATAAACTTGATTTGCCTGATCATTTTGATTATTTACATTTAATGTTATTTGAGTGATTTCATCAAATCGAAACATTTCTGTTAAAACTTCTTTTAGTAGCTTGGTGCCTATTCCGTTGCCTCTGTATTCAGGATTGATAGCTATATATTCTAAATGGGCTTCTTTTGCCGTTAAGTCCATCTCAAAATAAGCATATCCTTGAACGACCCCATCCATTTCCATAATTCTTAAAACATTTTCTTTATTTAATTGAACTCTATTTAAAATTGTATCTGCATCGTAATACGTTTTTAAAAATGCATTTGAATGAATCTTTTTAAATTGCTCATAGTCAGATGTTTTATAATAACGACTAGTAATAGCAACTACATTTTCAAAAGAATCTTTCGAAACTCCAAGTAATAAATGCTCACCTGTTTTATTGGCGTTTATTTGCCCCAGAAATGCTAACTGTCGTGTATTCAGCTCATTAATGAAGAAATAAAAGTTCGAAATTTGTGGATATATCTGCTGCAATGTGCAAATCTTCATTTATAGAAAATGGTCCCCACACTTCAGTTGAATCGCCGTCTATGTCTAATCCAATAAGTGCTTGCATATGTTCATTATCGTAAGCAGCTACAATCGATGTAAATTCACCATCGATAAAATCTTCCTGTAATGTACTCAATAGTTCTTGTTCATTTTGACCACAATACCCAATGTTATGTTGTTCTTCGATATTTAGCTGTGCAATAAAATGGGCAACCTCCTTTAATTCGGGTGGATAAATTCTTTTTATTGTGTAACACATATCGCAATCTCCTTAAAGTGATTTTTCTTGATTTTGATGACATAAACGTAAAACATAATTGAGATCAATATCTTCATGTAAATGTTGTGATGTCCAATGTATACAGAATGTGGCTTTACGCCTGTATCATTGTAATGATATTTTTCATGCATTTTAGAAATGCTATAAACAAATTCGTAATGGTCATAATCTACAGTTACGACATTAAAGAAGTCCATAATTCCATTGTAGGGCGTCCAACTACGGTAACTTTTGGTGATTTCTTAACATTCTGTAAAAATGTATCACCCGAACTTCCACAGGTTACATCCGTAAGAACATAGACATTTTTAGGGTTTAGCTGACCTTGAATTGTATAATCCAATTCTTCTGGAACTGCCATCAGCTTTACCAAAATACTGCTGAACAAAGAGCTGAATTTTCATCAGTAGACATATTTGATATGATTCAATTAAATAATAATAAACAAGGCAAAGGTTTCATGATCAATCTCTACCTTGTTTATTATCTAATTACGCTATTTCTATTGATATTTAATAATCATTTCCCCACCCGTTACAGTAAATCCACCTAACAGGCTTGAATTGTACCTTTACTTCAATAAATCTATTTTTTAAGCATGCAACTTTTAGGACAACTTCTCTTCTCATCCCTCTTATAGCATTTGTTTTTTCCATTGTGACAGCACGTCATTCGATTTCGCAATGTCCACTTTTAATGAAATCTGTTTATTTGAGCAACGTTTCTTAGCCTTTTCCCAAGCTTCTTCTAGAGCAGGTAAATAGCTTAAATTTCTTGTAGCTGCGACAAGCTGTAAAAAAATATTCCCTTGAATATAGTACCAGCGAGGGTTCATACTATCTAGTTGAATTGCCTCTTCAATAAGACGTAGCGCCAAGTACGGACTGCCTTCATTACGGCTCAAAAACTGTGCGAAAGCTCCCCAGTAAAGTGCTTTATTTGGTTGGAGTTTTATCGCTTCCGCATATTGCACAAGTGCTTTGTTATGCTCCTTAGCAAGAGCAAAATATTCGGCCATTGTATAGTATGCATTCGCTTGTACCTCGGCCGATCCAGCCAACAATTCATCTACTACTTTACCAAATTGCTTTTCATCCTCACTTCTTATGTATGCAGTGAGTACATCAAGCTCTGGATAAGAGCCATCTGTTCGTTCAACACTTTGCTTCATTTTTTCAGCAGTAGGAATAGGCATATTTGCATATCCATTCGCTTCCAACAAGGCGACATGCTGTTGAATAGTTGAACATGATACATGTTCTGAAAACGCACTATTAGCTAAAAGTGATTTGGCTAATTGATAGCTTTCTTTCACATGACCATTTATAAAAAATTCATTAATCTGTTGAACTTGCTCATCAAATTGATTGATCACTATATAAATCCTCACCTTCACAAAAGAAAAATCTTATTAGTATTTTACCATCTTTAAATCTAAAACAAACTAAATAGCAATAATTTTTCTATAATTCCATCAATTTATAACTAATTCAGAATCTATTATTATATTGTGGTTCATCACATAACGAGCGTTGATTTGTGTTTTAATTACGATAAATGAAAAAACATTGGATAAAGTTCTGAATTATGAGATAATTGAAGCATGTTTTCATTTTTGAGGGCATGTAAACTGTAAATAGGAGGGCTTACTCTGAATAGACGATTTCATTTTGTATCTCTTATTATCGGAAATTTGTTAACACTAGGAGTTATTTTCATTTATGCTATACAAAGTCAAGTGGATGTGGCCCTCAGCACATATGCCCTTGTAATGGGGTTCTTGAGCACATCACTACTAATCTTTTTTTATTTATGGGGGGATGAAAAACAACAAATCTCGAATCGTTTTTCTAAATAAGTCGGGTGATTTTAAATTTTATGATCCTATTTTTTAAAACGCCTGTTGAACAAATTTCCCCTTCTCTACATTAGTAGTTTAGGGATTTTTTTCATGAAAAGCTTGTTTTTTTGTGGTATTTCCTTATGAATACGACTTATTATTGTTGAAAAATAAAAAATTTTGTAGAAAATTTAAAAAGAATGATTGAGTAGTAATTCAATTTTCTGTATAATCAGCTTGTTTGACAATACTTATTTGAACTTGGGGGTAGACAATTGGGTAAAGCATTGATTATAGGAGCTGGCGGAGTAGCCAGTGTTGTGGTACACAAGTGTGTTCAAAATTCGGACGTATTTGAGGAGATTTGTATCGCAAGTAGAACTGTTTCAAAATGTGACGCTCTAAAAGAAAAACTAGACGGCGGAAAAACAAAGATTCATACTGCACAGGTAGACGCAGACAATACAGAAGAGGTTATTGAGCTTATTAAAGCCTTTGGACCAGAAGTTGTTATAAATGTGGCACTACCTTATCAAGACTTAACGATTATGGATGCTTGCTTAGCGACGGGTGTACACTATGTGGATACTGCAAACTACGAGCCACCTGAAACGGCAAAATTTGAATATAAATGGCAATGGGCTTATAAAGAGAAGTTCGAAAAAGCTGGCTTAACTGCTTTACTTGGTAGTGGTTTTGACCCAGGCGTAACGGGCGTTTTCACAGCTCATGCACAAAAACATGAATTTGATGAAATTCACTACATTGATATTGTGGATGCAAATGCTGGTGATCACGGTTACCATTTCGCAACAAACTTCAACCCAGAAATCAACATTCGTGAAATTACAGCGAATGGTCGTTACTGGAAAGAAGGCGAGTGGGTTGAAACTGCACCACTTGAGAAAAAAGAGGTTTATAACTTACCAGAAATCGGACCAAAAGATATTTACCTTTTATACCATGAAGAACTAGAATCACTTGCTAAAAACATTAAAGGCTTAAAGCAAATCCGTTTCTGGATGACATTCTCTGAAAAATACTTAACTCACTTAAAAGTATTAGAGAATGTTGGTATGACTTCTATCGAGCCTATTGAATTTGAAGGACAAATGATTCAACCAATTCACTTCCTTAAAGCTGTACTACCTGATCCAGCATCGCTTGGACCACGTACAAAGGGAAAAACTAACATCGGTTGTATTATTCGCGGTCTAAAAGATGGTAAAGAAAAAACTTATTATGTGTACAATGTATGTGACCACGAAGAATGCTATAACGAAGTTGGTTCACAGGCAATTTCCTATACAACTGGTGTACCAGCAATGATTGGTGCAATGCTTGTGATGAACGGTCAATGGCGTAAACCTGGCGTTTGGAATGTCGAAGATTTCAATCCAGATCCATTCATGGATGCACTAAATAAATGGGGTCTACCATGGCAAGAAAGCCATAACCCAGAATTACTTGACCTAGAGTTAGATGCAAAGGAAGTAAGTCGATGAAGCCAATTGATTTCTCAAAAGTTCCGTCCCCTTCTTACGTAGTGGATGAACGATTATTAACAAAAAATCTAGAACTTTTAAAATCGATTCAAGATCGAACAGGCTGCCGTATTTTGCTTGCCTTAAAAGGGTTTTCTATGCATTCAACATTCCCTTTAGTGGGTGAATATTTAGCAGGGATTACGTCTAGCTCATTATTTGAAGCGCAACTTGGCTATGAAAAAATGAGCAAAGAAGTTCACGTTTATGCACCAGCTTACGTGGAGCATGAAATGGACGAGCTACTTGGCTATGTTGATCATATTGTGTTTAATTCATTTAACCAATGGAACCAGTATAAGGACAAAGTAAAATCTGCTGGTAAAACAATTGAATGTGGTATTCGTATCAATCCTGAGTACTCAGAAATTGAAACAGCACTTTACGACCCTTGCTACACAAATTCTCGTCTTGGCACAACTTTAGTCAACTTCGACAAGTCAAAGCTTGACGGTATTGATGGCTTACACTTCCATGCGATGTGTGAGCAAAACTCAGATACGTTAGAGCGTATTATACAAGTTGTCGAAGAAAAATTTGGTGATGTCTTGCATCAAATGAAATGGTTAAACTTTGGTGGAGGACACCATATTACTCGTGAGGATTATGATGTCGAAAAGCTTGTGAACATCATTAATTACATTCAAGACAAGTATAACCTTCTCGTATATTTAGAGCCAGGTGAAGCTGTTGCACTTAATACAGGTTATTTAGTAGCAACTGTCCTTGATATACAGAAAAACGGTATGGACTTAGCAATTTTAGATACATCGGCAACATGCCATATGCCAGACGTTCTAGAAATGCCATACCGCCCAATGATTCTCGGCTCAGGTCAACCAAATGAGCTAGCTCACACATATCGCTTAGGAGGGCTTACTTGTCTTGCAGGTGATGTAATTGGCGATTATTCATTTGAACAACCTTTACAACCAGGCGATCGACTAGTATTTACAGATATGGCGCATTACTCAATGGTGAAAAATCATATGTTTAATGGTGTAAACCTTCCATCCATCGTTTCTTATAACGATGAAGAAGGCATTAAAGTCATTCGTAAATTTAAATTTGAAGACTATAGCGGCCGACTTTCATAATACCAAAGAAAATCCTCTCCAACCTATCGCTGGAGAGGATTTTTTTACGGCTTCATATTCATCCAACTATCAACATTATGAATGGCAAAACCATTATAGCTTGTCTTATTTGCATACTGTTTATGAACTTGTGCTAACTGTTTATTCATATAGGTTTCTCCATTATCATAGAAGGTAATATTTTTCCCTTCATCAGAGGCTCCTGTTTCCACACTAATAACAATTGATTTATTTACTTTGATTGCATAGTTTATTTCATGTTCAACAATTTTAATAATGTCTTTAGCAGCATTTCGATAAGCCATTATTGAGATACTTTCCACTTGGTCAATAACCCAGTCCGCTAATAAACCTTGACCAAATTGGTTATTGTATGAAACTTCGTCAAACCAAAACGGCATATCTACTTCTAAAGGCAATTGTAATTGCTCAGTATCTCCTTTCGCTCTAGTAATGAGCGCTTGATAGGATTCAATCGATTTTTCTTGGTTCGAGCTCCAACCACGATTTAAGTAAGGCTCCACATCGAGATGAACTCCAGAAAATCGCTCTGTTGCTACTGCATTTTCATTATATGATTGTATCCAATCAAACAGCTGATCCTGCATTTTATAGCCATCTGCTGATACCCAGCTTGCAGAACCATCCAACGCATATACTTTTATTCCTTTTGTTGTAGCTTTATTAATAAAACTTTTGTAATCATTACTTGCTATATCTCTATTAATTTGTAAATATAATTTCTTTACTTGTTTTCCTTCTAAAAATGAGAGTACCCCTGATTCATCTTCGACGATTTTTGTCGTATCCCATAACCAAGTAGCCTTATCTTGCATGGACTTTGCGTCTACCTTTCCCATTGTTAATCCTAGCATACCTACAATTGTTACTATAAAAACAATAATTGTTTTTGATAGTGAACGACTTACCATATAAACACATCTCCATTCTATTTGCCGTGGCTCGTAGAATAGAACCTGGCAACCTGACGATCATGCACTAATAATAGTGTTTAGACTCACGGCTTTGCGTCCTCCCCTTTCGGTGAAGTTTGCCTTTTACAGTAGTTTTCTTTCCTTACATAATACGACGTTAAAATGTAGATGTCTGTAGGTATTACGCATAAATTTTAATAACAACTTTCAACTAGAAAAAAAGAACACAGGTTATTTTTACTATATCAACATACAAACGTAGAAGAGATTATCTATAAATATTCCTTTAACTGAAAAACAATTTGTACGTAATGTATCCTAAAAATAACACTAAAATTAATACTAGCGTTTCCTTCCAACCCATACCATTTAAATTCCCACTACTTCCCCTATTTACACCATCGTTTAAGCACCCGTAGGATTGTTTTTTAATTCACTTTGTCTTAAATGTTCTCTTTTTTCTTCTGGCGTTTCCTCTTTCTTCGAATCCATGTGACGAATACCTCCCAAAATTAATAGTTAATTATTTATATGAAAGATATCTTTTGATGATGGGATCCTGTAGATAGAGAACCGCAGACTAAGAGCTCAGTTCATTGGACACCCTCAGTAACTGTCGGAACGGAAAACCCCCTTGTTTTGGTGATGTACTTCAAGACACTCACAAAAAGAAGTTAAAAAAGAGACAGAATCACATAATTGTAATTCTGTCTAGACCACTAACTTTGATGTGTATTATTGAATTAATATTTAGCTTTTTAAAATACTCAAGCCTCTACATTTTCTTTTTCATTTTCAAGCATTTTGTGCAAATAATTAATTATTTCACGTATACCTTCTAATGAATTCACAAGTATTTTTGGGTCAACGTAAGTAATCATACGATTTTCTAGATTTGCCACAGCTGTAAAGTACCGTGTTTTTGAATAATTGACTAGTCCCATCTGTTTTAATACCGACTCATCAAAATCAAGAATTTCACGAGCTTCTGTGACAAGTAATCCATAATTCACAACATCCGTGTTCAACACAATAATACGTGCTGTTGCAGCATTAGAGGAACGATTATAAAGAATACGCTCAAAATCAAGCACTGGTACAAGCTCACCACGAATCCTTGTGAAACCTAGAAGATAATTAGGCAAATGAGGAATCGGTGTTACTTGCTCTAACTTTTCAATCGAAATCGCTTGCTCCACAGGCACTGCATATTCCTCTGTACCACAAGCAAAAACTACTGCCTTCACACTTTCCATGCGGTCACATCCTTCGATTCTGTTGTTATTTTTTCGCAGATTCTTTTACGATTTCAACAAGTAAATCTGCTAATTTTTCTAATTCTTCTACTGGGATCTTTTCATTTGTTGTATGAATGTCCTCGTATCCAACAGAAAGATTGACTGTAGGGATGCCAAAACCTGCAATAACATTAGCATCAGAACCTCCGCCTGAAATACCTAGCTTTGGTGTGCGATTGATGTTCTGTGCTGCTGCCATCGCTACTTGAACAACTTTATCTGATTCTGTTACACGGAATCCAGGATACATTAGCTTTACTTCAACCTCTGCCTTTGCTCCTAATGAAGCAGCAACTTGCTCAAACGTCTCCTGCATATGCTGAGTTTGTGCATCTAACTTCGCTTTATCGATTGAACGAGCTTCTGCAAGAATCGTTACTTCATCACACACAATATTTGTTGCCTGACCACCCTCAAAGCGACCAATATTTGCTGTTGTTTCTTCATCTAATCGACCTAGCTTCATTTTTGCAATACATTTAGAAGCAACCGTAATCGCTGAAATTCCTTTTTCTGGAGCAACACCAGCGTGCGCTGTTTTACCAATTATTTTAACGGAAAGTTTCGCTTGGAATGGAGCTGCTGTGACAATTCCTCCTACTTTACCATCACTGTCTACCGCAAAGCCATATTTCGCCTTAATTTTAGATGGATCTAACTCTTTAGCGCCAACAAGGCCACTTTCCTCGCCAGCTGTAATTATAAATTCAATATCACCGTGTTCGATATTTTGCTCTTTTAAGCGTTTAGCCATTTCAAATAATGCAGCGATACCAGCTTTGTCATCAGCACCTAAAATAGTTGTACCATCTGAAACAATATAGCCATCTTCACGAAGAGATGGTTTAATCCCTTTACCTGGGACAACTGTATCCATATGAGAAGTAAAATAAATTGGTTCGATATCTAATGAACCTTTTAGCGTAGCAAGTATATTACCTGCTCCATGCCCGTTTCTAGTATGCGCATCATCTTGTTCGACTGTAAAACCAAGCGCTGTTAGTTTGTCGACTAAAACCGGCGCAATCACTTGTTCATATTTTGTTTCTGAATCGATTTGTACGAGCTCAAAAAACTCTTCTACTAAACGACTTGTCATGTTGTAGGACTCCCTTAGTTTACGTGTTTTTCCACGTCATAGTTATCTTCTATATTTTAGCATACTGCTGCGTTTGGGAAAATAAAACGATTACATTGTTTTTCAATTGATGGTTGCAATTATCCGCTTCTATTTGATTCGCAAATTATAGAAGGGTAAAAGTACCGATATTTGTGAAAGCACCTTTTTCAGCTTGTAAGGAAAGGAGAGCACTTAACATATACGAAAATGGCTGAACAATTTAGACTGGACGGTTAGATGACAAACATGACAATTCAAGTTTTAGTTATCTTAATTGTACAGGACAGAACCGTCCATGAAGAATTAACACTGCTTACCTCAGGAAAACGAATAGCTGAAATGTAAATCACCAAGATTTAATAAGTATTATTTATTTATGGTAGTTAGCTTTTAAAGCGAACTTTGTAATGGAAAATTACGTTAAAATATTTTATAGATTATTAACCTTTAATTGGGGAGAGTGGTGACTTGAAGAAAAAAGTTATAATTTTGTTTCTTTGTTGATTGTAATTATTTTGTTGCATTCAACACCAAGTATAGCATTAAGAACACATATATTTTTTATGGGTTATCCAAAAGCCGCAATGTCTTCAGGAATTATTGAAGATAAAGAACATAATGAAGTAGATAAAGATAAATTTGCCGAATTAAATGCCAAAGCATACACCCTAACAAATCCTCCAATAGAAAAAGCTACTCATGGCGAATTAAGAAACTTTCTTGTGAGGAAATTCGGCTTTTTACATTTTGCAGAGTACTACGGTGATACTTAATAACCTTCGTCAGTAAACTAGGGCTTTACACAAAAAAACACTCAGATTACTGAGCGTTTTTTTGTGCCGTTTATTTTACTAAATTGCTGTTAAAATAAGTCTTAATGAGGTTGTTATTTACTTTACTTTTACTGTTTTTCTCCCGATGAACCAAACCCGTTAGAAACAGGGAAAATCTTTTCACATTTTACTTTACATCTACGATTTAAAAGATCGCTTCTTTTTCTTTTTGCAAAGACTGCAAATAATCATCTGCCTTATTATGTTTATCCTGTAGACGCAAAATTGTATTATGTACATCATCTTGTACACGAGAAACCTGATCTCTTGCAGTGGATATTTTAGAATGGACAGACCAAGCTGAAAAAATATCATCAAAGAAATAGTCAGCAAATTTTACAAATCCATCTGTATCAACTTGTAATGATTTCGTTGACATATCATGTACATCCAGCAGTTCGTTATGGAAGCGTTGTAACGCAATTTGAGCATTGTGAAGATAATTTTCGGTCTTATCCAGTGCATCATGCTTTAAATGCGTAACAAAGAATCCTCCACCAAAAAACGTATCCCAAGTTGAATATCCATTAGCGGAATGCAAGGACTCCGCTGCTTGTCCAAGCTCTGTAAGTGCTGTTTCACCAGCCGCTTCTGCTTCCTTTATCTCAATCAGTAATAGTTTCGTAAGCATTTCCTCCTGAGCCAATTGTTCAAGCCTTTTTGCCTGTTCAGGCTCATGGATTTGTAAGTAACCTTTCTTTTTAGCATTTAATTGGCTTAGCGCTTCTTGTAACTCTTGTTCATTAATTTGAGAAAGCTTGGTGTTTATTTGCCCCAAATCATGCGTCAAATCAGCATCCATCTTCTTTGCTTCATTTATTTTTAGTTCAAGAATAGCTGCTTTATCAATTTTTTCTGCACGTAGTTCATCTTGTTGCCCTGTCCACGTACGAATCATATTCCTAAAAGAAAAGCCTTCTAACTTATCGAGTCTTAAACGAATTTGATTGAGTGCTTTAGAATGTTTGTCAATTTCCTGTTGGGCATGCCCGATTTGCTGTTCAATTAAAACCTTTTGTTCACTTAATCTACTGGCAGTTCTTAATTGCGCATGTATTATTCCTTGCTCTTTTTGTAATTGTTTCCATTCCATTCATCTCAACTCCTCTTACATATATATACGGATGAAATGCAAATACGTTTCAATTACCTGTCACTTCTAATAAAATCTTTTATTATTTAAAGTTAGTACAAGTCAAAAAGAAAAGCCTAGCAATCCGAACGGATACTAGGCTTGTACAATTTTTATAGAGGAATGTTTCCGTGCTTTTTCTCTGGACGTGTTTCGTGTTTGTTCGCTAACATATCTAGCCCTTGAATTAGCTTAATACGTGTATCACGTGGATCGATAACATCGTCTACCATACCGCGAGATGCAGCAACGTATGGGTTTGCGAATTTTTCTTTATATTCTTCAATTTTCGCAGCACGCGTTGCTTCTGGATCTTCTGATTTGGCAATTTCACGTGCGAAGATAATATTAGCTGCACCTGCCGCACCCATAACAGCAATTTCTGCGTTAGGCCAAGCAAATACTAAATCAGCCCCAATTGATTTAGAGTTAAGCGCTACGTACGCACCGCCGTATGCTTTACGCAGAATCACTGTAATTTTTGGTACAGTTGCTTCTGAGTATGCATAAAGGATTTTCGCTCCGTGACGGATGATACCCCCATGTTCTTGTTTAACGCCTGGGAAGAAACCAGAAACGTCTTCAAATGTGATGATTGGTATATTGTAAGCATCACAAGTACGAATGAAACGAGCAGCCTTGTCTGAAGAATCAATATCTAACCCACCAGCTAATACTTTAGGTTGGTTACATACTAGACCAACTGATTCACCAGCAATACGCGCAAAACCAACTACTACGTTTTTCGCAAATTCTGAATGCACTTCCATAAATGAATCTTCGTCCACGATTTGCTCAACTACTTTACGAACATCATAAGGACGAGTTGTTTCGATTGGTACCGTATCCACGATTTCTGGACGATAGTCATCACCCTCTGGACGTGCCTGACGTGGAGCTTTTTCTTTATTATTTTGTGGTAAGTAGCTTAATAGTTTCTTAATTTGATCAATCGCTGTTTCTTCAGAAGGTGCGCGGAAGTGTGCGTTACCACTTATAGCGTTGTTTACTTTAGAACCACCTAAATCTTCAGCAGAGATTTTTTCACCTGTTACCGTTTCGATAACTTTAGGTCCTGTAATAAACATTTGAGATGTTTTATCAACCATTAGAATGAAGTCTGTAATTGCTGGAGAATATACCGCCCCACCAGCACATGGTCCCATGATAACTGAGATTTGCGGAATTACCCCAGAGTAGATTGCATTTCGATAGAAAATATGACCATAACCATCAAGTGAAAGTACGCCCTCTTGAATACGAGCACCACCTGAATCATTAATACCGATAAATGGTGTACCATTTTTTGCTGCTAGATCCATTACTGTTGCCATTTTTTTGGCGTGCATTTCGCCAAGTGCTCCACCAAATACTGTGAAGTCTTGAGAGAATAAGTATACTGGACGTCCATTAATTTTACCGAAACCAGTTACTACTCCGTCACCAGGACCTTCCATCTTGTCCATGCCGAAGTCTACTGTACGGTGTGTAATGAATGGGTTGATCTCGAAAAATGTACCTTCGTCTAGTAATAATTCAATACGCTCACGAGCAGTTAATTTGCCTTTATCATGTTGCTTCTCGATGCGCTCATAGCCGCCACCAAGTTCAATTACTGTCTTACGGTCATACAACTCATTAATTTTGTCGAACATATCCATACTGATCACTTATCCCCTTTTCCACTTTTATCGCATAACTCATATAACACACCGAAAGATGATTTCGGGTGCATAAAAGCAACCTCTGCACCACCAGCACCTGGTCCTGGCTCTTCTGATAAAAGACGTACGCCTTTTTCACGAAGCTCCGCCATACGCTCACGAATCCCCGTTACACCGAAAGCTACATGGTGAATACCTTCTCCACGTTTTTCGATGAATCCATGAATAGTACTTTTTTCACTCATCGGTTCTAATAACTCAATTTTTACATTACCCGCATCTATGAATGCAACACGAACCTGTTGAGATTCTACTTCTTCCACTTTTAGCAGCTTTAAGCCTAAAGTTTCTGTATAATATGTAATGCGTTCATCAAGATCACGCACTGCAATCCCAATATGATCTACTCTCTCCATGGTGACATCTCCTTCTGTTATGGTACATAATCTATTTTACAGACTTTTTCGTCAAAACTCTACTACTTGAGAAATTTTTCAGATTTGCTAAACTATTTATAAGAAAAGAAGGAGCGAACGAGCATATGAGTAATAAAAAATTTCAAAAAATCGTAGTTTATACGATGGTTGCGATCATGGTAATTTCAACTCTAGCATTCGGCTTATCGATGATAGTTTAATGAAAGGTTAGGCGTCCGCATTACTGCGGGCGCTTTTTCTTTACCTTTAATCCCTTAAAAGACTGCTTTATTTCTAAATATCGATCCATTTCCTCAATAAATTGATAAAGTGCCGCTTGTGCTAAAAATTGCTCATGATTTTTCGGCAATGGTAATTGAGCGAAATCTATCTTTACTTGCTCTAATTTTTCTCTAAAATGACTAGCCGTATTTCCTGAATGAACATGTTCACCGAGGTCTTGTAAAAAGTCAGCAACGATCACAGCCTCTTGTACTATAACAGGAAGTGCCGTTATTTTAGGAAGAACTCGATCGATAATTTCTAACTGCTGTTCACGCATATCAAAATACACGTAGTAGTCATTTTCTCGCCTCGTAAAATGATTTTCAACATCTTTAAATGCTAGGGATTTTGCACTATTCAATACTTTAATCGCTTCAATAATTTCCTGCCCATCCCACAAAGTATCGCCTTCTCTTAAATAGTTGGCAATTTCTAAAAAGATCTTACTGTAAAGTTCCTCAATTTTAACTCGATAGTAATTTAATTCCTTTTGAATGTCTGGCATATACATATTTATAGCTATTCCCGTACCATAACCAATTGCCATTAATGCGAATTCATTATATACAAGTGCTAATGAAAAGCTTTTAGCTGCATATATATGCATGATAATAACTGCACTAGAGACAAAGCCATCCGCTACCCTTAATGACACAATTGTTGGTATAAAAATGAGTAGCATACCTGCTAACGCAAGTGGATGATAGGAAAATAGCTCAAAGCTCAAAAATGCATAAAACATTGCGATAATACTTGCGACAAATCGTGTATAAGCAGCATGAAGGGATTTTTTCTTCGTTGGCTGTACACATAATATTGTTAGAATACCAGCAGATGCATAAGAAGCTAATTCAAAGTATTGGGCAATGGCAATAGCGAGTGCTGCGCCAAATGCCGTTTTTAATGTACGATAGCCGATTGAAAACTTCTTCAAGTCGACTGCCTCCTATCTTTTAGTACTCTACTTATTTTATTCAATTTAAAGAAAACTATAAGCTGATCGTTTAGCCAATATTACAAAAATTCTAAATGCAATTCTACTGAAATCAGTGGAGAAAACGATGCTAATTCGGAGAATTTTTTAGTAGTAAGACTCCGCAGACATTTTATAGCCTGCGGAGTTTTCTGGTAAATGAATAGCTTTTCTATAATTGAATAAAATTAAAGTTCGTCGCAGTATTCCTCAAAGTTTGCTTGTAAGTTTGTTACTACTGACATTGGGTCATGACCTTCAATTTCATAGCGTCCAACTTCTGCTACTACTTGTCCATCCTTTAATAACACAAATGATGGAGAAGATGGTAAATGATCTTCACCGAAGTGATAACGAGCAGCTGCAGTTGCTTCTTTGTCTTGACCAGCAAACACCGTTACAAGATGATCTGGACGTTTATCGTAATGTACGCATTGTGCTGCTGATGGACGTGCGATACCTCCTGCACAGCCGCATACTGAGTTTACCATAACTAATGTTGTACCTGGGCGAGCAAACGCCTCTTCAACAGCTTCAGGCGTGCGAAGCTGCTCATAACCAGCAGCCTCAATTTCTGCACGTGCTGTTTTTAAAATTTCTTGCATAAATAAATCGTAATCCATATTCATAAAGCGATAGCTCCTTTCAAATTCGCGTGATCATCATCAATCTACCTCGGCATAATTACATCCGGAGGCTTTCATTTTTTTCAGCTGAAAGTAGTGAAACTTACTAGCTTTAGATATTCGACGCTCATACATCTCCTATCATAGCAGTTAGTGACGAATTTGTGCACCTACTTGCTCATATATTAGATGATATTATTTCTGTGATTGTTCATCGCTAAATAAACGGTCTACACCTTGTGTAACTGTCAACTGCCCATTTAAAATTTGACGTTCTAAAAGCTGCACTTGTGCTTTCCGTTCTGGATTACCATAAAACATATCGATTAACTGGTCGGTGATCATCGATTGGAACCAATCTCTTGTCTGATTTTGACGTCTGATTGACCAGTAATTATTTGCCTCAACGATTTGTCTGAATTCCCCTATTGTATTCCAGACTTTTTCGAGACCACGTTTTTCCCACGAGCTTACCGGCATAGCTGTGGACATCCAACCTGGTGTTGCAGGCTGTAAGAAATGTAAAATTTGCTTGTACTCGGATACCGTTTTTTTAGCCAGACGAACATTATCACCATCAGCCTTATGAACAACAATGGCATCCGCTAACTCCATAATGCCCTTCTTCATGCCTTGTAACTCGTCTCCAGCACCTGTTAAAACTAACAGCAAGAAGAAATCAACCATCCCTCGGACATACGTTTCACTTTGTCCAACACCAACTGTTTCTATTAAAATGACATCATAGCCAGCCGCTTCACAAACAAGCATCGTTTCACGCGTCTTTTTATGAACACCCCCTAGGGTACCAGCTGATGGAGAGGGACGAACAAAAGCATTAGGTTTTTTCACGAGCTCCTCCATTCGAGTTTTATCACCTAAAATACTTCCTCCAGATAAAGAAGAGCTCGGATCGATTGCAAGGACTGCCACTTTTTTCCCTAACTCACAAAGCATCGTTCCGAAAGCCTCAATGAACGAACTCTTTCCTGCACCAGGAACACCTGTTATCCCAATGCGGACACTGTTCCCTGTATGTGGTAGAAGCTCTTGTAAGAGTTCTTGTGCTTGCACTTTATGTGTTGCATTTGAACTTTCAATGAGTGTAATAGCTTTTGACAAGTGTGTACGAGAGCTTGCACGTACTTCTCGTGCAAGCTCCTGTATGTTTAATCTGTCTGCTTTTTTCTTTCGAAATTTTTTCGGTGTACCATATTGCATTCCGTCGTGAGTTGCCTCTACTCCGTCCATAACAAATAGCGCACTTTCAGGCATTCCTTTGTTTTTGTCCATTATTCAGACACTTCCTCATAGCCTAAACGTTTGTAAATCTCTTCAATAATCTTTTGCGCAGATACAGGAATAACTGTACCTGGTCCAAAAATTGCTACTGCTCCAGCGTCATAAAGGAATTCATAATCTTGTGCTGGAATAACACCACCAACAATAATAATGATATCTCCGCGGCCCAATTTTTCTAGCTCTGCTACTAATTCAGGAACTAGTGTTTTATGACCGGCTGCTAATGAAGAAACACCAATGACATGAACATCGTTTTCCACAGCCATTTGAGCTGCTTCAGCAGGTGTCATAAATAATGGTGAAATATCTACGTCAAAGCCTAAGTCAGCATAGCCTGTCGCTACAACTTTTGCACCACGGTCATGTCCATCTTGTCCCATTTTCGCTACTAAAATACGTGGACGACGACCCTCATTTTCAAGGAACTCCTCTGTCATTTGTTTCACTTCAACAATTTGCTCTTCATCTGAGAAGTTTGCAGAGTAAACGCCAGAGATGGAACGGATTACTGCCTTATGGCGACCTGAAACAACTTCGATTGCATCAGAAATTTCACCTAAAGAAGCACGAGCACGCGCTGCATCTACAGCTACCGCTAATAAGTTTTCTTCACCATCTTGCGCCGCTTTTGTTAATCGAGCTAGATGTTTTTGTACTTCTGCTTCATCACGAGCTGCTTTCATTGCATCTAAACGTTCAATTTGCTTTTGACGAACTAATGTATTATCAATGTCAAGAATGTCGATAGGTTCTTCTTTTTCTAAACGGTATTTGTTTACCCCAACGATTGTTTCTGTTTTAGAGTCGATTTTCGCTTGACGTTTTGCCGCAGCCTCTTCGACTTTCATTTTTGGTAGGCCTGTTTCAATCGCTTTCGCCATACCGCCTAGTTCTTCTATTTCTTCAATTAATGCCCACGCTGATTTTGTAATCTCGTCTGTTAATTTCTCCACATAGTACGAACCGCCCCACGGATCAATGACCTTTGTCATTGCCGTTTCTTCTTGTAGGAACAGCTGTGTATTACGTGCAATACGTGCAGAGAAATCAGTTGGTAGGGCAATCGCTTCATCAAGTGCATTTGTGTGAAGAGATTGCGTATGCCCCATTGAAGACGCATTTGCTTCAATTAATGTACGTGCCACATTGTTAAATGGATCTTGCTCTGTTAAAGACCAACCAGATGTTTGTGAATGTGTACGAAGTGCTAATGTCTTAGGATTTTTCGGATTAAACGTTGACATCATTTGTGCCCAAATTCGACGCGCAGCACGCATTTTCGCAACTTCCATGTAATAGTTCATACCGATTGCCCAGAAGAATGATAGACGCGGTGCAAAGGCATCAATATCGATTCCAGCTTTTAGCCCTGTACGAACATATTCAAGACCATCTGCTAGTGTATAAGCAAGCTCGATGTCATTTGTTGCTCCCGCTTCTTGAATATGGTAACCAGAGATCGAAATTGAGTTAAATTTCGGCATATATTTCGCTGTATATTCAAAAATATCTGCAATAATTTTCATAGACATTGCTGGTGGATAAATATATGTGTTACGAACCATGTATTCTTTTAAAATATCATTTTGAATCGTACCCGCTAATTGGTCTGGTGTAACACCTTGCTCTTCAGCAGCAACGATATAGAATGCAAGAACTGGTAATACAGCACCATTCATTGTCATAGAAACTGACATTTGATCCAAAGGAATTTGGTCAAATAAAATTTTCATATCCTCTACGGAGTCAATCGCTACTCCAGCTTTACCAACATCCCCTGTTACACGAGGATGATCGGAGTCATAGCCACGGTGAGTTGCTAAGTCAAAGGCAACTGAAAGACCTTTTTGACCCATTGCTAGATTACGTTTGTAGAATGCATTTGATTCTTCAGCTGTTGAGAAACCAGCATATTGGCGAACAGTCCAAGGACGAGCTACATACATAGTAGGGTATGGACCGCGCGTATTCGGCGCAATACCAGCTACATCATTTAAATGTTTTGCCTCTTTAATATCTTCTTTTGTGTACATATCTTTAATTTCGATACCTTCATTGGTCATGAATTTTTCTTCTGACGCTTGAGGTGCTTCGGCAGCTAAAACTTTTTCAATTTCAACTGCACTAAAATTTGGCTTGCTCATCGTTGGACCTCCTTCATGCTAGCGAACACTGAGTTTAATTTTTCGATGATGTTCTGTCCTGCGAAAATAAAGCCGTTTAAGCCATTTGCTAACCAAGCTTCTTCTTCGTCTTTAAATTTACCTGCAACGTCAACAATTACGTTAGCTGGTTTACCTGCTAAAATGGCTGGTACTAATTCTTTAGTATCGTCATCATTACCTGAAATCACCACATATGTTGCTTCTGTAGAGTTTAACCAAGCTAATGCTTCTTCAGCTGTAGCAATTGGTTCACTTTTTTCTGGCACAAGCCCTACTGTGTTTAAGAAACCTGACACGAAATCAGCACGTGGTTTTGAGCTTTTTAGTGTTCCTAATGCCAAGATTCCTGTTTTCATATTTGCCGCTGTCATTTCCGCACGTAACTGCTCAAAAGGTTTAGCAATTCGCTTAATTTCTGCAAATGCTGGGTTTGTTTCGCTTTCAAGGACATCTGCCGGATTAGCATAAATATTTGTACCTATTAATGATTGCTTACGAGTTTGTACAGCATTGATACGAGCTTTATAGGATTTTTCTATTTCCTCAGTAAGCTTTCCAGACGCAGTGTAAGCATCAATGCCTCCAGCTGCTTCAATTTCTAAGAATAATGCCCAAGCTTCTGTCACAAAATCTGCTGTTAATGACTCAATAAAGTAGGAGCCACCAGCTGGGTCTATAACTTTTAAAACATTTGTTTCTTCTTTTAAGATTAAAGATACATTACGTGCAATACGAATCGATTGATCGGTTGGTTTCGTTAATGCATCATGAGGGTGAACTGTAAAGACATCCGCGCCACCAATTAAACCAGAAAGAGCTTCATTTGCAGAACGTAATAAGTTTACATAAACATCCAGCTTTGAGAAGCTTCTTAACGATGTTTCAGCAATCGTTGGAACTTTTACGCAATTAGATACTCCATATACAGATGAGAACGCTTTCCAAAGTACTTTAAAAGCACGGAGTTTAGCAATCTCTGTAAAGAACTGTGTATCCACTGCAAATGATACATAAAACTTCTTCGCAAACGCTTCAAAGCTTTCTTCTTGATTTGCGTATTTTACGGCTAATGCAAGTGCATAAGCTAACTCTTGCACTGCGTTTGCGCCTTCATTATGATAAACCGTTGTGTCCGCACCGACTGAGCGCACGTTCGGGAAACTATTTAAAGAGATAGGATTTTTCGATACGATGAAGCCTTTTACAGCTTCTCGCTGGTTATCTGCTATTTTGTCGAATACTGCTAATAATGGGTCATTTGAATTTTCAACCGATATTTTAAACGAATATTCAGAGAAATAAGTCGATAATTGTGCCACTACTTCTTCAGTCCATTCAAAATTCACACGGCTATCAATTGTTACTACTTCATTGCCCCGAGCTAAGCTATCATCAAGCTGTATGAAAAATGCATCGCTTGTTTCAGCATATATTTGCTGTGCCACTCGAAATGCTTCGTTATTTTGTAGGGAACGGATCGTAGCAACTTGTTTATCAAGTTCTTCTCCAAGTTTTGCTACTAAACTTTCTTGGGTGTAAAGAGGTTCTAATGTAATACCTTCACTCGTTTTCGTTAAAAGAGACTCGAATGGTTTCCCTTTTAAAGCCTTGATTGCTGCATCTTGCCATTCTGAATAGGACGGCTTTTCAAATTCAATATTTTTCATGTTGTTTGACATGCGGACGCTTAATCAGCTTCCCCCCTTAGTAGTTTCTATTTGTTATTCTACATGACAAATTGCGACTCGCAAAGCAAAAAAAAATCGGAAACCGTTATATAACAGGCTTCCGAGAAGTCATCAGTAGACTGACGTTGAAGATTTATTTGTATTTTCGAGTATTTCTTTAACTCTATTTAGGAATTTACCACAAACAAGTCCGTCAAGAACTCGATGATCTAAAGATAAACATAAATTCACAATATCTCGTGCTGCGAACATTCCACCAGGTAAAATAACTGGTTTTTTTACAATACTTTCCACCTGTAGGATGGCCGCTTGTGGGTAATTAATGATGCCCATCGACTGAACAGAGCCGAATGCACCCGTATTATTAACCGTAAATGTACCACCTTTTATATCATCCATCGACAATTTTCCAGCACGGACTTTCCCTGCAAGCTCATGAATTTCCTTCGCAATGCCTTTAATCGATTTTTCATCAGCGTGTTTTATAACAGGAACAAATAACGCATCATCCGTTGCGACTGCAATGGAAATATTGATGTCATGCTTTTGAATAATTTTGTCCTCTGCCCACATAGAGTTCATCATCGGAAATTCCTTTAGAGCTTGGGCAACAGCTTTTACAAAGAAAGCAAAATACGTAATATTAAATCCTTCTTTTTGCTTAAACTCAGCCTTTATGCTATCACGATATGCTACTAAATCTGTGACGTCCACTTCCATCATCATCCATGCATGTGGCACTTCATGAACACTTCGTACCATATTATTGGCGATCGCACGGCGCACCTTCGTTACTGGAATTTCAATATCGCCTGCTTGAATTGGTTGTGTAAATGTGGCCGCTTTCGTATTTTCTTGTGCTGCATGTGTTGTAACTGGTGCTGATTGTGGAACTTTTTCATCGACTACAGGCGATGTTTCCACTAGAGGCGTTGGCACATTCCTCGTTTCAATCAGTTTCATTAAGTCTTTTCTTGTAATACGTCCACCTTCACCAGTACCTGTGATTTGATCAAGGGCAATTTCATACTCTTGTGCAAGTCGAAGAACAGCTGGTGAATAACGTACTTTATCCTGACGAACTGTTTTTTGCGATTCTTTTGTAGCAGTAGGTGGTTGTTGAGTCTCTTGTTTCTTTTGTACACCTGCATTTAAAATGGCCGTACTTACCGTTGATTTTTTAGTTGGAGGTGGTGGAGGTAACTCACTGTCACCTGCTATTTCAACGGAACAAACAACTGCACCAACCGGTAACGTTTGCCCTTCCTCTGCAAGTAGCTCTGATATGACTCCTTCAAAAGAAGATGGGATTTCTGCATTTACTTTATCTGTAACAACTTCTGCTAGCGGATCATATTTTTTTACTGTATCACCTGGTTTGACAAGCCATTTTTCAATCGTACCTTCTGTTACACTTTCGCCGAGCTGTGGCATTGTAATATTTTGAATAGCCATCATCTATTCCCCCCATCAATTATGCCTAGGTGTAATTGTCTCTATCAAATTACTATCATATTTATACTATACTATCACCATAAAGTGGGGTTGATTTCCGTACCGACTTACCGCTCTCCTAGGGGCGTCCAATAAACCCCAAGGAGGAGTCACCCAGTCTCAACTCCAATCAACTTATATACACGACATAACGTTTTAAGAAATGTCATCCCGAACTTTCGATGAAGAGTATTAAAATACCTGTGATATTAATAAACTTTCTTTTAAAAGCTTCTATTACCACATGCGTGGATAACAGAAATAGATCCATTTATATTAGAATGCGGCAAGTTCTCGCATCGCACGCTCTACTTTATCCGGGTTGATCATAAAATATTTTTCCATCGTCGGTGCGTACGGCATTGCTGGAACATCTGGTCCTGCAAGACGCTGAATTGGTGCATCGAGTTCAAATAAACAATGCTCTGCAATGATTGCTGCAACTTCACTCATAATGCTACCTTCTTTATTATCCTCAGTAACTAGTAAAACTTTACCTGTTTTACTTACCGCCTCAATGATTGCCTCTTTATCAAGTGGATAAACCGTGCGTAAGTCAAGAATATGCGCTGAAATACCATCTGCTGCTAGACGCTCTGCAGCTTGTAATGCAAAATGGACTGCTAAACCATACGTAATAACAGTAACGTCCTCCCCTTCCCGCTTAACATCTGCCTTACCAATCGGCAATGTGTAATCGTCTACTGGGACTTCGCCTTTAATAAGACGATATGCACGCTTATGCTCAAAAAATAGCACTGGATCTTCATCGCGGATCGCTGCTTTTAATAAGCCTTTAGCATCATACGGTGTTGAAGGTATAACAATTTTTAACCCTGGTGTTCCTGCAAAAAGCGCCTCTACAGATTGCGAATGGTAAAGCGCTCCGTGAATACCTCCACCAAATGGTGCACGTATAACCATCGGGCAAGACCAATCATTGTTTGAACGATAGCGGATTTTTGCTGCCTCAGAAACAATTTGGTTAACTGCAGGCATGATGAAGTCAGCGAATTGCATTTCGGCAATTGGACGCATTCCATACATCGCAGCACCAATACCAACACCTGCAATAGCACTCTCTGCAAGAGGTGTGTCAAGTACCCGATGTTCACCAAATTGATCGTAAAGGCCTGCTGTCGCTTTGAAAACCCCACCTTTACGACCAACGTCCTCTCCTAAAATGAAAACACGCTCATCACGTTCCATCTCTTCCTTCATCGCTAATGTAATCGCATCAATATAAGACATTACTGCCATTACACGTCACCTCCGTCCACTGGTGCATATACGTATTTCATAGCATGGCCTGGTGGTGCATATGGAGCAGCTTCTGCATAATCTGTTGCTTCATTCACCTCTGCCATGACACGTTCTTCTATTTCAGAACGAAGTTTTTCCGTCATAACTCCAGTATCCATTAGATACTTTTCAAATAACAAAATTGGATCCTTTGCCTTTCCTTCAGCTATATCCTCAGCAGTTCGATATTGACGATCATCGTCATCCGAAGAATGGGCCGTTAAGCGATACGTCACGGTCTCTATTAAACTTGGTCCTTCACCTCTACGAGCACGATCAGCCGCTTCTTTCACAACCTTATAGACTTGCAACGGACATTTCCCATCAACTGTAACACCTGGCATACCATAGCCAATACCACGATCTGACACTTTCGCACAGCCTAATTGACGTTCAACTGGCACGGAAATTGCATATTGATTATTTTCTACCATTATTACTACTGGAAGTTTATGCACTCCTGCGAAGTTCGCACCTTCATGGAAATCACCTTGGTTAGATGAACCTTCACCGAGTGTAACGAAAGTAATAAACTCTTCCTTTTGTAGGCGCCCTGCTAAAGCTACTCCCACCGCATGTGGAACTTGTGTCGTAACTGGCGAAGAACCTGTTAAAATACGATTTTTCTTATGTCCAAAATGACCTGGCATTTGGCGCCCACCAGAGTTCGGATCTTCTGCTTTAGCAAATGCAGATAACATCAATTCTCTCGGTGTCATACCAAAATGTAAAACAACACCCATATCACGATAATAAGGTGCAATATAATCTTTGTTATGATCAAGAGCAAAGGCTGCCCCTACTTGCGCTGCCTCCTGACCTTGACAAGAAATAACAAACGGAATTTTACCAGAACGATTTAATAACCACATTCGTTCATCTAGTCTTCTTGCCATTAACATCGTTTCGAATATTGCAAGCACATCTTCATTTGTTAACCCTAAATCCTCATGCTTAATCTGAACATCTTGCATACAAACACCCCTTTCGAACGTTTCGCTTTCGCTACAAAAACACCTTCTGGATACAAATAACTAAAGCAATTATGGCTCTTCATCAAAATATGTACTTGATTGTACATTCCACTCCAGAAAGGACGTTTTCCACGAACGACGTCACCTTCCTCTATGAGCACTTATATCAATCTACCTGTTAATCAAGAACAGATTTTTGTTTTGACCCTAAACTTTAGTTAAAAACTACGAATCTTAAAAATGAATGGCGCGATGATCAACCGCTAACGCCGATTCCGCTAGCACCTCATTCAGTGACGGATGTGGATGAATGGCCTGACTTATTTCCCAAGGCGTTGCATCCAATAATTTAGCAAGCGATGCTTCTCCAATTAAATCAGTCACATGTGGTCCTACCATATGAATACCCAAAATATCATTCGTTTCTTCATCAGCAACAATCTTTACAAAACCATCTGTCTCTCCATTAACTAGTGCTTTTCCGATCGCCTTGAACGGAAACTTACCAACCTTCAATGAATAACCTTGCTCTTGTGCATCTCTTTCTGTTAAGCCAATACTTGCGACCTCAGGGTATGAATAAACACATTTCGGAACATTTAGAACATCAAGTCCCTCTGTTTTACCCGTTGCAATATGCTCAATAGCAGACACCCCTTCGTGTGATGCAACATGTGCTAATTGTAAGCCACCGATAACATCCCCTATGGCATACATATGTGATTCCTTCGTTTGATACGAATCATTGACTTTGATAAATCCATTTTCTACTTCTATTTCTGTATTTTCTATACCAATACCTTGTGTATTGGCTTCACGTCCAACACAAAGCAATAATTTATCTGCCTCAAATAATTCATCCTTATCATTTACTTTTGCAGAAATGAAAACGTTATCATTTTCAATTTTAAAGGATCCCGAATCTAAGCGAGCGTTCGTCACAATGCGGACGCCTCTTTTTTCAAGTTGCTTCGTTACTTCTTTGACAATATCCGCATCCTCTGCAGGTAAAATGGATGGCCCATATTCAATAACCGTTACGTAAACCCCAAAATCGCAAAGCATCGAGGCCCATTCAATTCCAATAACTCCTCCTCCAACAATTAACAACGACTTTGGCAGTTCTTCCATTTCCAATGCATGATCAGAGTTCATCACATATTTACCATCAACCGTTAGTCCCGCCATTCCTCTTGGCTTTGATCCTGTAGCAATGACCACATTTGTTGGAACTAGCATTTCATTTTCATCGCCATTACTCATTTCAACTGAAATAGTGCCAGGCATCGGTGAGAAAATAGATGGACCTAAAATTCGCCCTAATCCCTGATAAACGTCTATTTTGCCCTTTTTCATCAGTGAATTCACACCTTGGCTCAATTGCTCAACAATAGCTTGCTTCCTTTCTTGCACTTTGTCGAATTGCAATGTAACCCCTTCTATATCAACACCATATTCAGCCGCAGTTTTATTTGCCATACGATACACTTCAGCACTTCGAAGTAAGGCCTTACTTGGTATACAGCCTTTATGCAAGCATGTTCCACCCAGTCGTTCACGTTCGACAATAGCTGTTTTCAAGCCCAACTGTGCAGCTCGAATTGCAGCTACATAGCCCCCTGTACCTCCGCCTAAAATGACAACATCATAGTTTTGAGCCATATAGATTCCCCCTTGTGAGAAAAATGCTAATCATTCGTGTAATCTATTAATTTACAATAAAGTTAGAAGAAGTCGACAATGCGACTTCTTTCAACGAATAAGCGGTTATTAACGACCGTGTAAAATATTTTTTTCATTTTTTAAGAATTGGCTACGAGACTTTGATACTCGAGCGATACGTTCTTCTGCTAAACGATTAGCTGCTACATACGTCGGTACACCATCACGTTTAGAAATCGCGAAGATTTTTTCAAGGCTATCGTAAATACCTTCGACACGTTTCATTGCACGTTCACGGTTATATCCATATAATTCATCAGCTACATTTATTACTCCACCAGCATTAATTACATAATCAGGTGCATAAACTATCTCTAATTCATGTAAATAATCACCATGTCGAGAATCCTGTAATTGGTTATTGGCAGAACCTGCGATAACCTTTGCTTTTAGCTGCGGAATCGTTTCATCATTTAAAATCGCCCCTAATGCACAAGGTGCGAAAATATCAACTTCCTGTGAATAGATTTCCTCCGGTGCTACAGCAGTCGCATCAAAATCATTCACAACGCGATCAATTGCCACTTGATTAATGTCTGTAACAACAAGTTTTGCTCCTTCATTATGTAAATATTCGCAAAGCTTGTAGGCTACGTTTCCTAAACCTTGTACAGAAATAGTACGTCCCTCTAATGAATCAGATCCAAATGCTTCTTTTGCTGCTGCTTTCATTCCAAGGTAAACGCCGTATGCAGTTACTGGTGAAGGGTTTCCTGATGAACCAAAAGCAGGGGAAATTCCCGTTACATAATTTGTTTCCTCATGCATTAAATCCATATCTGTCACTGTTGTACCTACATCTTCTGCCGTAATATATCGACCATTAAGCCCTTGGATAAAACGTCCTAGTGCACGGAACATTTCTTCATTTTTATCTTTAAATGGGTCACCGATAATAACCGTTTTTCCACCGCCAAGGTTTAAACCAGCTGCAGCATTTTTATAAGTCATCCCTCTTGCTAAACGCAATGCATCCTCTATCGCATTTTCTTCTGATGCATATGTCCACATACGTGCCCCGCCTAATGCTGGTCCAAGTGTTGTGTCATGGATAGCGATAATCGCTTTTAACCCTGATGCTTCATCTTGGCAAAATACCAATTGTTCATAATCATACTTTTCCATATACTTGAAGATTTCCATGAAAACTCGCCCCTTTGCTTTGGAAAGTACATCCCCAAATGCCCATTCCAATTCAGTATAATTAGTGTATCAATTATGCCTCGGCATAACTTCGTCCAGAATCAGTTTTGTGCATAGGCCTGCACGAGGGCCGACACGATGTCGGTCATTTCGGTAATACCACAGGACGTGGCGTTTTTACCGACGCAGGTAAGTTATCCGTTATCGCATGGATGCGATGATTTTAGGCTAACACCCTATATTGAATTTTTTTCCAATTCTGTGACATCCGCCGGAGGCTTTAAATTCTTTTACCAGGTATTTAGACACCTGCTGAAAGAATTTAAAATTGTTTAACAATGGATAATATTGCTCCATTTAATTTTACAATACTGACAATTTCACAATTTAGCAACTATTATTACATTTTCTTGTTTAAGTAAGAATTTTCTAAAGATTCAGTTACAAACATCGCGTTTTGTCTTACTTGTTTTTGGGTTCCTCAGTTCCATAGTTTTATAACGTTTCTTGACATTCCAATATCCACAGGTACAATTAAACTTAGGAATAAGGAGGGACATGCATGGCTCGTTTTGCTGCATTTATAGTAATGCTTATTCCCGGTCTTATGGCTGCAGGTGGCATTAAATTTATGCGTGATACATTATTCGGTAAGCTCATTTCACCTTTCCCATTTTTATGGCTACAATTTGTCGTTGGCATTATTCTTTTTGTTATAGGCTTTGGCTTTTTCGCAGGTTTTTTACTTCACCGCGATCGGAAAAATGGAAAAGTGGCTCCGCGCTTCCAAAAAAAATAAAAATAGCTATCCTAATAAGTCTCAACAACTTATTGGATAGCTATTTTTTTCTTCATTCAAAATCTTCTGCCACACTGTTTATCTGTAGCGAAAGCGAAGCGCGAGAGCAACGATTTTACCGAGGCGACATTGATTAACGTTGTTGTCGCTTAATCACTTTATCTGGAAAATCAGAAATCCAACCAATTACAGAAGGATGGGGATTTGTTAAAAACGCTTCATTCCCATCAATTGCATAAAAACGACATGCTTTATCACTCGCTACACAAGCCTCTAAATATCTTGGTTTATAATATCTTTTATGCATATGAACACTATCAATTGCTTTGTAATCACGAAGCAAATCCCATTTTATTTTTTTAGTTGCTATAAGTGCTGTTTCAAAGTCTGGCTTATATTGTTTCACAATCTCTAAAAGCTCATAGTGAAACGATGAAAAATGACTGCCAACAGGCAAAATAAGCCCATGTAGCATTTGAATAAGTGCGCTTTTATTATCAAGGAGTGTTGATTTTAATTCAATATTAAGTGGGATCTGTTGAGAATTTGCCCATGCTAAAACAACTTCAAACGTCGGAATTTTATTCGTTGAAAATAATCGTCTCCACGGCTTCCCAAGTTTAAAGCTTATTAGCTCCTCTTTCGTACATTCGTTCACAAGCTTATTGATGCCGACTAATCTTGATAGCTGTGGATCATGAAACACTACTGGAATGCCCTCTTTTGAAAGCTGGATATCTAATTCAATTCCATCTGCCCCTAGCTCTAACGCCTTTTCAAAAGACTTCAAAGTATTTTCAAGTGCATACGCAGATGCCCCACGATGAGCAAATACAGGAATAAAAGATTCACTAAGCATTTAACTCACCAAATTCAATAAGAAATTTACCCTTTTTAATCTTACTTAATAAGGAAGATTTTTTGCCAATTTGAATATAGGTACCAGGATGCGCTTCCTTCGTAACAGTAATCTCCTCTTTTCCAGCATGGCGCATTTCATCCATTATGAGTTTAACCTCACGATCAATGGTCACTGCATCCGCTTTCAATTTTGTTAAAATTTGTTTTGTACCCTCAAATGTAGCTATTTGCTCCTTAGTCATTTGGTTAAGGAGTGGCAGTAAGCTTTTAATTTTTCCCTCGTGCTCAGCGATTTCTGATTGGAGTTGCTTAAGCTTTCCCGCCTTCTCTTGCATAATAGAATAGCTTTCTTGTTTATTGACGCTTTCAATAATTAAATCAGTTCGACGCTCTAAACGATTGCCTGAGATGGCCGTAACGATTGTATTTTTGGCTACTGCACGGCCCCCAATAATTTTTCCTTTTCGTTCGTCCACAAAGATAGAATGGGCAGTGAGCTGGGAACCCAATGCATAAGATCCTATATGAATGCTATCAGCTGCAACTAGATTTGCTTCATTGACATGCTTAACGAAAATATTGCCACCTGCCTCTACAAGCGTTGACCCTAGTCCAAAAATCCCTCCGCGAATATAGACGTCGCCTTCAAGGGATTTAATCAGTTTGGCACCGCTTACACCTTCGGCACCCTCGATGGAAATATCTCCAGTAGCAATGACTGTATAGCCTGATGTAACTGTTCCTCTAATACTTAAAGAGCCATTAAATTCGAGATTCCCTGTTTCAACGCCAACGTCTCCATTAATTGGCAAATGCCTATTAACACCGATCATGCCTTTGACATCATCTAATACACCAGCTATTTTTGAACGGATGACAATCTTGCCATCCTCTTCCACCTCATAAGCCGATTTTTTATCATATCTTATAGGAAAATCACGACCCGGTACTGCAGCCATTATTTCACCTAGTACATTTTCCCCTGGTTTACCTAACGTCGCAGGGATTTTCTCGCCTAGCCACGAACCTTCGGATATTTCAGAAATAAAGTTCATGTCATAATAATCAGCTTTGCCATCTTCGCGAATTACTGGCTTTCTCTCTGGTTTAGGTAAATATGTAATTTGTGCATCTGTTCCTGCTACTGGTTGTGTACCTTGAGCAATTAAAAATGCTTTTCCTGTCTCAATGTTAGAAATATCAAAATCTAATATGCCGTGAACAATTCCTTCATTTTTGATAGTTTCCAAAACTTGTTCCGTTAATTTCTCTTTATTCTTTAGAATAAAGTCATGTGTTTCATAGATAAATATTGAGGCAGACATTTTATCTCTTGCAACTTCAGCTTCAACGTTAGGAAGCCAGCGTCCAATTTCAACAGGGCTTGTGCTTTCAGCTGCTAAGACATTTTTTAATATTGAAAAATTTGATAATTTGAGTCGGGGATGACTTCGTAAAATACTATCAAATTCTTTTAATGGAAAACCGGCACTGTAAGTAAGTATATACACCTTTCCATTTTCTTCCGTTATTTCGAATTTATCATTTCGAACTAGAATCAAGCTACCTCCTCCTTCCCTCTAACTGTAAGTATATACAATCTATTTACATTTGTTTAGAGACAATTGTCACTACTCAGAAAGAAGATACACATACTTTATAAGTAATATTCATATCCAATATTTTCATTTTAATATGATAATTAGGTGATTTATACTATACAAAAGTAATATTTTACTCAGTCTTTAAAATTTCACTGTCCAAATTGTATGAATTTCACTATTAACAATCAGGAAATTTATTAAATCTTCAACCAACTCGAAAAACTGATAATATATCTGTCATAATTTTCATAATCTTACTTAGGACTTCAATACTAACAAACATCCCTCGGAAACCATTTATACAAAGTCGAATGATAGTTCCTAATCTTTTTCCATAATAGACTCAATGCGCAAATGGGCGTCTAATTGATCAAAATTCAAGAGCTGCTCACGTGTCATATAGTAAACGCTTATGCTTCCATTCATTCCAAGTCGCACTTCAAATAAATTATCTTCTATCTGCGTTATTTCTAACGAGTTTTTTTCGTCAAGCTGTATGTTTACGCTTTTCATCTTTTATCACCCCAAATCAATTATACCTCGGTATAATTGTGTCCGGAATAGGCATTGGGCCAATCCGATGTTGATCACTCAGTCGTGTGTTGTTTCTGTCGCTTCGCTTTCGCACAGATAAATTACCACAGAACATTGCGTTCTTAGACTGAGTTCCTGTATTTCAGCGGGTGTTTGGACACAAACTGAAAGGAAGTTATAAACGATCAACAGTATTGTTGATCGTTTAATTTATTACTTTCCTAATACATGTTCCGCTAATACACTTTGAATTTTATATATGTTAGTTGATTTATTAAAGCTTTTCTGTATTGGTAATTCATTACCTGAAACCCAAATTTTCAACTCTGCATCTAAATCAAATGTCCCTGCCGTTTCAACCGAAAAATGAAGAATACTTTTATATGGAATTGAATGGTATTGCGTCTTCTTTCCAGTCACTCCTTGTTTATCAATTAAGATAAGTCTTTTATCCGTAAAAATAAATGTGTCTCTTATTATTTTGTAAGCATTCTTAATTGTTTCATTAGGTGTTAATAAGCCTTTAATTTCTTCCTTTAATTTTTCTAGATTAACTTCACTTGCATTACCTATTATCCCATCAAATAACCCCATCTGAACTCCCCCTCCAAATGTCCATCTTTCATTTAGAATATGAGAATATTTTTCCATAAATTCAACCTACGACCGATCAATTATGCCTCTACATATTTGCGTCCGATATCAACTTTGTGATTAAGCCCGCATGTGAGACGACACGATGTTTAGCGTAAACTGCGAATATATTTCTTTCATGTTATTCGCAATGGTCGTGTCGCTAACTGGTTGCCAAAATTGGTTCGCCATTCCACATCTTTCTTCGTTTGAACGAATCGTATTTTTTATGTACACCATCATTATCGAAAACATGTTATGGTAAAAGCCTATTACCTGCTGTCTTACTGAATCAAAGCAGTAATTGCTGAGTAGTCATTCTCTGAGCCACTCACTGTATTGAATAGAATGGATATTAGAATATAACGTTGAATTAAGTAAATGATTGGAAGTGGATATCTAAAATGCAAGAAATATTAAAAAGTTTCATGAACGATCCGTGGTGGTTGATTCCAAAAGGTATGTCAGAGTACTTAACCGAGGAATTAGAAAAAGAACTTCCATTAAAACACATTCTATACGGAAAAAATGCAATAGCAGTAGCTAGAAGAGAAGATAACGATGATGTTATTTTTTGGATTAAAAAGCTAAATAAATATGCTGTAGTTCATTTAACATTCTCAAAAGAAACTTCCAGCGAATTTCCTATTACATTGCTATTTACATTGCGTGAGTTAGAAGAATATTGTAAGACTGTTTCAAAATTTTATTAAATAAAATTTAATGTCCTTATTCTTCCATGATGCCAAAATCGCTACGTCGTTCTGGGTGGTTTACGGGTGTTTTTGCAGCACTTATCTCGAACTTACCTCTTCTTTCGACAGAATGAATTTAAGTTCGTATATGCTCTATTTTATCACTTTTAACGTTATCTATTCCTACATTAACTAAAAGACACCATGCGGCGAAGGAGCTTTTGCGAAACACTTCAATATATAACGGTTAATCTAGATAAAATGGATTAAAAAGCATAAAAAATACTCCTTCTCAACCAGTCAACCACGATTTACCACGAATAGCTTGGTCATTTTAGAACAATCTCCCTTGTTTGAAATGCCAACCACGAATTATATGGAAGGCAAAATTACGCACTTTTCACCATAAAAAGTAACTCAAGTCAAATTCTATTCTCTATGTATTCACTATTGAAAGAATTTAGAAATCGATTCTTCTTTTTTATGTTTGGGGAGAGGATAAAAGAAATTATAAATATCAAAAAGCATAGGCTTTTTACGCCTATGCTTTATCAGACATTAATGTGACATCGTTATTCTTTTACAAGCTATTTTTGCCGCTGGCGTTCCAACACCAGCATCAAGTGCTGCATCTACTGATTCTCCCCATGAACCACTGCTAGCCTTTATTTCGTTCCCTGCTTTAAAAACTCCCTCTGCTACAATTTGAACACAATCATAATAGTCTGGGTTAGGATTACTTTCAAGATACTGTGCAGCTAATTCGTCTGCTTTCTTTTGTATTGAAACTCGACCTTGTTCAGCCAATGAACTAAAAACACTCTCAGCTTGCCCACCAAAGTGTACTATTACGTCGTTAATGTCTTGACCAGTACGATGTATATCTCCCATTTCAGATGACATATTTAGTCCTCCCAATCCTTGAAATTTGAACATTTTTTTAGGTTCACAAATATTTTCTCCAACCGAGATTGTTCTTATCCATCAACAACTATCCTAAATAATCCTCAATTTCCACTAGAGTAATTTAACTCCACAACCATATACACTAATATTCCCCTGTATCAATCATCCATTTTACGTAAACTTTAAGGTTTAACTTCATTGTTTTTATAGCAAATCCTTTAGCCGCACAATCAAGCATTAAACAGTCTATTACAATATCAGTCAAAAAAAAACACCTCCATGAACGGGATTTTCCCCATAAATGAATGTGTTTCATAAATTAATTCAATTAATTAACATTAGTTTTATGATTTGAACTATGAACTCTGTAGTTAGTCTGTATAAATTCAATGAATTCTCTCTAAATAAGTCCTGTAATCCTTTGTAGCTCTAACCTTAGCTCGCCATCATATCAATACGAATCTTGTCAGCGATCATGGCGATAAATTCACTATTTGTCGGTTTCGACTTCAAATGATGTACCGTATAACCAAACATCGACGAAATCGATTCATAATTGCCACGGTTCCATGCGACTTCAATGGCATGACGAATCGCACGTTCAACTCGTGATGGCGTTGTATTGAATTTTTTAGCAATTTCTGGATACAAAATTTTCGTCACAGATCCTAATAACTCGATATCTTCGAATACCATCTGAATAGCTTCTCTCAAATAAGAGTAACCTTTTATATGTGCAGGAACGCCAATTTCTTTAATAATGGCCGTAATCGTGCTATCTAATTGATGTTGATTTAATTTTTGAGGTGCCGTCGGTTGTAAAACACTTGTCTTTTTAGGAAGTGTTGCTTTCTGTCCAGCACAATGTAAGATTTTTTGAACCAATTGATCAAATTCAAATGGCTTTAGCATGAAATAGGACGCACCTAAGTCCACAGCTTGTTTCATCACGTCTTCTTGACCAAATGCAGTTAACATTATAACTTGAATTGATGACATTTGTTCATTTTGATACATCGACTCTAAAACAGCTAGCCCATCAAGATGTGGCATAATAATATCTAGCAGCAAAATATCTGGTGTGAATTCCTCAAGCATTTGTAAACAAACTTTCCCATTTGAAGCAGTTGCAATGATTTCAATTTCTGGATGTCCTTGAAAATACTGCTCCATCGTCTTTAATAACTCACGATTATCATCTGCAATAGCTACTTTAACCTTTGTCATTTAAAATTCCTCCTTATGAACTGTGCTTCGAATATCCCGTTACCTACCCCAATGCTTTTTTTTGCACACTGTGGAATTTTCGACATTTTTGTTTTAAAAACCTTTTCAATTTCCAAAAATGAGTATGTAGTCTGATACTTTCTTTTAATATCGACAAGTTATGATAAATAACTGACAAAGCTTCGAATGCTTATACCCTTTATTTTAGTGAAAAAATGAAGATAAAACTACAGTTTTTTTTAAGTATCGCTAATCGCTTCATAAATAAACGAAATACATGGTGAACAATATATTTTCATGAAAGAATGGAGCTACCTCTTGGCAGCTCCTTCTTTTAAGATGATTTTTTTAACATTTCCGCTACAGTTATTGCTGCTCCTTTTTTCGGCTCCTCCACAAACATATGCGTGACCGCACCTACAAAACGACCATCTTGAATGATAGGACTGCCACTCATTCCCTGCAAAATACCACCTGTTTTTTCAATGAGCTTTTTGTCAGTGACTATGAATTCAAGGCGTTCATTTTCAACCTTTATAATATCAATTGAAAAAGTCTCCACCTTACTGCCTTTGATCGCAGTATAGATTTCTGCTTTTCCTGCTTTTATATCCTTTTCATGCATAATTTCAATTGCTTTAGGCAAACTTTGTTGATAACCGTCTTCCCAACGGCCGAAAATTCCATAAACTGTATTTTTATCTATACTTCCTAATCGATCCTGTTGTTTTTCAATGGAGGATATTTTATAGCCAGGTTGGCCAGGTATACTTTTACGAATTTGTTGAATCGAAGCTAAAAAAATGGAGCCAGCATGGAAATTAGGGGCTTCTTGTAAGGTTGAATCAACGATTTGGTGGCCTAACGCACCGTAATTTTTTGTCTCTGGATCAATGTATGTCAATGTTCCTACTCCATCTGTTTCATCTTTTAGAAAGGAAATAACATGTTCAGCTTCTTGCTCCTGTAATTCAAGTGTCACTTCTTTTCCTTCATTTTTTATCGTCCATTTCTGTTGTCCTTGTCGAGCAACAGCTTTTTTGGCATCTGCAAGTGTTTTTACTGTAATATCATTTATTTTTTCAATTACAGCGCCTCCTTTCATCCACTGATTGGAAGCTAATAGCACATCATGTGCTACAAATACATGTGATAGTTGAAGTTGAATACCAATTGCTTCGCCCATCGGAATTAGCTTTTTTGCGGCAAAAACCTTTACGGGCATGAATAATAAAACGATGAGCATAGGCAAAATGACAAATTGACGCCAACGACGATACATACGACACCTCCTTTTTATTTTTGTCTTTATACTATGTGTTGTTGTGGCGTTCTTATAAGCGGTAAATATTTGCGCAAAAAGAAAAAACCCAGAAACAAAGAGCTGTTTCTGGATTCTTTTGCTATCTCATTTGTTTTTTTCGTTCATTCGCCATTTTTAAAAGCTCTGTTGCGTGCTGCAATGTTAAATCTGTAATTTCCGCTCCAGATATCATACGACTGACTTCTTCGATACGAGCATTCGTGTCTATTTCCAGTAATGACGTAAATGTTCGATCATGCTCAACTTCTTTTTTAATAAAATAATGATGATCAGCCATCGCAGCTACTTGTGGTAAATGCGAAATACATAAAACTTGAGAGTTAATGGATACTGCTGCAATTTTTTCTGCGATTGCTTGCGCTACGCGACCACTTACACCTGTGTCTACTTCATCAAAAATAATAGATGTAATACCATTAGACGATGAGAAAATCGTCTTTAACGCAAGCATCATACGCGATAATTCTCCACCAGAAGCAATTTTCGGCAAAGATTTTGGCGGCTCGCCTACATTCGTAGAAATATAAAAAATTACTTGGTCTTTTCCGTTTGCATCAAAGAAAGGTAATTCATCAAAATTCACAATAAATTTTGCTTTTTCCATATGTAATTCACGCAGTTCGGCCATAATAGCTTCACTTAAATTATGTGCAGCTTCTTTTCGAACAGTAGAAAGTTCTGCAGCAAGCTCCTCAAGTACCGTTTCCATTTCCAGCACTTTTCTTTCTTTCACTTGCAAAATTTCGTCTCGATTTAAAAGCTCATTTAGCTCTGTTTTAATTTTATCGTAATACGCTAAAATCTCTTCTACTGTTGAGCCATATTTGCGCTTCAAATTTTGTAATAAGGCTAAACGTTGCTCAACCTCATTTAAACGGGCGGGATCAAATTCTAATTCGTCCAACACATTTTTAACCTGATACGCAGCATCTTGTAACGCATAAAATGCAGTAGTAACAGATTCGGATGCCTCTTTGAATTGTTCGTCAATAGTGGCAGCATCCTCTAAGGCTCCCATTGCATTGCCAATCCAGTCAAGGCCTTTCGATTCACCTTGAATGGCTTCATATGCTGCACTGGAGCGTTCAAAAATCTTATTGAAATTCATTAGACGACGGCGTTCATCAAGAAGCTCATCTTCCTCGCCAAGTTTTAAATTGGCATCCTCCAGCTCTTTCATTTGGAATTGATACAAATCAATACGTTGCGCCATTAACTGTTCATCAATTGAAATCGAAGCTAATTCTTTTTTTAGTGAACGATATTCATCATATTGAGAACTGTAGGCCTCTTGAATTGGTGTAAGTTGTTCCTCGGCAAAATGATCAAGTAAAGAGATATGCTGCTTCTCATCCATTAATTCTTGATTTTCATGCTGACCATGAATATCGATAAGGCTAGCCCCAATATCACGTAAAACAGATAATGGCACAAGTTTACCGTTTACTCGACAAACACTTTTTCCAGAATCATTTAAATCACGACGTAAAATAATGGTATCTTCTTCAATTTCAATGCCTGCCTCTTCAAGTTTCTTATGAACAGGATGTCCAGAACTTGAAATTTGAAATAAACCGCCTAATTCTGCCTTTTTAGCTCCATGACGAATAAATTCGGTATTTCCTCGTCCGCCAGCAAGTAAATGCACTGCATCGATAATAATGGATTTTCCTGCTCCTGTTTCACCTGTTAAAACAGTTAAACCACCTGAAAAACTAACAGTTAAATCCTCGATGATGGCAAAATTTCTTATACTTAGCTCTCTTAACACAAAATGTCACCTCTGTATCAAATTACCCTGCTATTTTATAGCATTTCTAATAAGCGATTTTTAGTATTTTCACGCTCATCTTCATTACGACAAATAATTAAAATAGTATCGTCTCCAGAAATAGTCCCTAAAATTTCAGGCCAATCTAAATGGTCAAGTAATGATGCAATAGCATTGGCATTACCAGGAAGAGCCTTCATAACTAAAAAGTGTGAGGCACCATCAATGCTGACAAAAGCATCAGCTAATGCACGATGTAATTTTTGTATAGGATTGAATCGTTGGTCTGCGGGTAGGCTATATTTATAGCGTCCATCTTGTAAAGGTACTTTAACAAGATGAAGTTCTTTAATGTCACGTGATACTGTTGCTTGTGTCACATTATAGCCTGCATCTTTTAAAAAATCGACTAAATCATCTTGTGTTTCGATTTCATGATTGGCAATAATATCCCGAATTCGTATATGTCGTTGTCCTTTGTTCATCTCGGTCACCTCTTATAAATAGTTGAATATTTGTATATTTACACTACCATTTAAAACATAAAAGCACAAGAAAAAACACGGCTCTGTAAACGAGCACGTGTTATTTTAGTGCACTATGCGCTTCTTCAACGAGTGTATTAAAAGCTGTATATGCAGAGACATCTTCATCACCAATAGGATTCACTAAATGGAATAAAAATTCAATATTCCCTTCACCACCTGTAATTGGCGAAAACGAAGCATCCTTAACGACAAAGCCAACCTCTGTCGCCATTGCAGCTGTCTTTTCTAAAACTTCTAAATGTACTTTTTTATCACGAACAATACCTTTTTTACCGACATTCTCTTTCCCAGCTTCAAACTGAGGCTTTACAAGTGCCATTACATCGCCACCTGGCATTAACAATGTTTTTAAGACAGGTAAAATAAGTGATAATGAAATAAAGCTGACATCAATTGTTGCAAAGTCTGGTAAGCCTTCTGTTAAATCTGGGGCTGTCGTATAACGGAAATTTGTTTTTTCCATGACAGTTACACGTTCATCAGAACGGATTTTCCATGCTAGTTGGTTGGAACCAACGTCCAATGCATAGCAATGTCTTGCACCATTTTGTAATGCACAATCGGTAAATCCTCCTGTAGAGGAGCCAATATCTAGCATTAGCTTCCCCTCTACAGACATATCAAAAATTTGTAGCGCTTTTTCTAGCTTCAAGCCGCCACGGCTAACATATTTTAAATCAGAGCCTTTTACTTGTAGCGGTGCATCAATAGCGATTTTTTCCCCCGCCTTATCAATGCGAATTTCATTTGAAAAAACAAGCCCTGCCATAATAGAGCGCTTTGCTTTTTCTCGCGTTTCGCATAGTCCACGCTCTACAAGTAAAATATCTACACGTTCTTTTGGATGTTTTGTCATTATTTATTCAAACCTACTTGCTGTTTTTGTTGAAGTAACACATGCATTCGTGCCACTGTATCTTCAGCTGTCATATGAATTTCAGCGAGAAGCTGGTCTACATTACCATGCTCAATAAAATGATCCGGTATACCCATACGATCGATCAGTGCACTTAAATAGCCATGGTCATGGGCAAATTCTAATACACCACTCCCAAAACCACCTTGTAGAACCGCCTCTTCAATCGTTAATATCGGTTTACGGCTTGATAATATACGGTGAAGCATATTCTCATCCATTGGTTTAATGAAACGAGCATTGACTACTTCTATCTCTACACCTTGCTGTGCTAAAATACCGGCTGCTTCCATTGCCATTGGAATCGTCGTACCAAAGGTTAAGATCGTAGCATCTTTACCTTCACGCAACACTTCCCAGCTACCAATTGGTAACAATTTAAGCTCATCGTCTAACGGAACGCCTATACCATTACCTCGTGGATAACGTAACGCAATTGGACCGCCATCATATTCAATGGCTGTTTTCACCATATGTTGACCTTCATTTTCATCTTTCGGCATCATAATTGTCATATTTGGGATATGACGAAGGAATGCAATATCAAATACGCCTTGATGGGTTTCACCGTCTGCGCCAACTAAGCCTGCACGGTCAATTCCTATAAAGACATTTAAATTTGGACGTGCGATATCATGTAGTACTTGGTCATAGGCACGTTGAAGGAATGTTGAGTAAATGGCTAAAAATGGTTTCATTTTTTGCGTCGCTAGACCTGCTGCCATCGTGGCTGCATGTTGTTCGGCAATCCCCACATCAAAGAAACGTTCTGGGAAATCCTTTTGGATCCCTTGTAGTTTCGAGCCCACCGGCATTGCAGGTGTAATTGTGACAATTCGTTTATCCTCATGAGCAATTTTACGAACAGTCTCTGCAACCAAACTACTCCAAGCTGGACCTTTCGCCTCTGATTTTACAAAAGCACCGTTTTCAATTTTATAAGGACCTGTCCCATGCCAATTACCGATTGTATCATCTTCAGCTGGTTTATATCCTTTGCCCTTTTTCGTAATCACATGAACGAGCACTGGGCCTTTTACTTTTTTAGCTTGTGATAAAGTTGCCTCAAGAGCTTCGAAATCATGTCCATCAATCGGTCCTAGATATTTAAAGCCTAGCTCCTCAAAGAACACTCCTGATACCACTAAATATTTTAAGCTATCCTTTAAGCGTTCAGCAGTTGAAGCAAGCTTACCGCCTAGCACAGGAATCTTATTCATAAGTGATTCCAGTTCTTCTTTTGCTTTTGAATATTCCTTGGCTGTACGAAGACGTCCCAGTACATTGTGTAACGCTCCGACGTTTGGAGCGATTGACATTTCATTATCGTTTAAAATGACAATCATATTCGTTTCAGCATGACCTATATGGTTTAATGCCTCTAGTGCCATACCACCTGTTAAAGCTCCATCTCCAATAATTGGTATCACGAAGTTCTTTTCATTTTTAATATCACGTGCTGCTGCCATACCCATAGCTGCTGACAAAGATGTCGAGCTATGACCTGTCTCCCACTCATCATGTTCACTCTCCACATGCTTTGGAAAACCACAAAGTCCTTTGAACTGACGTAATGTGTCAAATTGACTTGCACGACCTGTCAAAATTTTGTGCACGTAAGCTTGGTGGCCAACATCCCATAAAAACTTATCTTGTGGACTGTCAAACATTTTATGGAGCATAATCGTTAACTCCACAACACCTAGGTTCGGCCCGATATGACCACCTGTGACAGAACATTTTTCGATTAAGAAGGCACGAATTTCTTGCGCAAGTCGCTCAAGCTCCTTCTTATCTAAGTTTTTTAAAAAGGCTGGACTAGTTATCTTATTTAAATCCACCTTTCTCACACACCTTTTCAATAAATTATTCACCGTAATTGTGTTTCCACCATTATAACAGTGTTATCAATATGCTAAAAGTACGAACACTTTATTGTTTGCACATTGGCAAACGCCCTCACCTATTCTAGCATACTCTATGCCTTTAACGCCTCGTTTTTATCCTAGTTTTTACGATGAACAATATAGGCTGCAAAATCACGTAATAAGCTGGCATCCACTTGCAATTTATCTAGTGCGTTATTGGCATGCTGATAATGCTCAGCAAGCTTTTCCTTTGCCCCATCTAAAGTTAGCAGAGCTGGGTATGTGCTTTTATCACTTGCTACATCTTTACCTGCAGTTTTCCCTAGTTCTTCTGTAGTTCCCTCAATATCTAAAATATCGTCTTGGATTTGGAAGGCAAGGCCGATATGATGCGCATATACTTTTAAAGTTTCGCGCTCTTTTTGCGATACATCAGCTAACACTGCTCCCGCTTCAATACTAAATCGTAGTAAAGCACCCGTTTTATTAATATGGACATGCTCAAGCTCAGCTAAGTTCAGCTGACGCTTTTCACCTTCTATATCGAGTACTTGACCCCCAACCATACCTTCTGCACCAGCTGCTTCACTTAACAGACTGACAAGTTCAATACGTTTTTCAGCTGATACATTCATGCGTGCTAAAATGCCAAACGCAAGTGTATTCAATGCATCACCTGCAAGTGTCGCTAATGCATCGCCATAAACTTTATGGTTTGTCGGCTTACCACGACGGAAATCGTCATTATCCATACTTGGTAAATCATCATGGATTAACGAATACGTATGGATGATTTCAATGACCGATCCTACAGTTAAACCATCCTTTAAATTTTGATTGTATAGTTCAAGAACAGCCAAAACGAAAAGCGGGCGAATACGTTTACCTCCAGCTTTTAATGAATAAAGCATTGATTCTTTTAAATTGGCTGGTGCGTCAATTTTCTCAACAAGTGCAAACATTTCAGCTTCAACTTGTGGTATGTTGCTTTCAATAAAATGCTTTAATTGCTCGTTCATTTCTTAATTCTCTCCCTTTAGTGGATCAAATGCTGTCGTTTCACCTGTCTCTTGGACAATTGAAATTAGCTGCTCTTCAGCATTTTGTAGCTTGCTATGGCAAAATTGCGAAAGCTCCATGCCTTGTTTATATAAATCAATCGCATTTTCTAGCGGCACATCACCTTGCTCTAGCTGACGGACAATTTCCTCTAGTGTCGTCATTGCTTCTGCGAAAGTTTGTTGTTTCTCTGCCACAATTATTCCCCCTCATTTTTAGGCAAGATCTTTACCACATCAGCAATTACCTTTCCATCATGGAAAGAAAGTGTTAATTGATCCTGTGGCTTAACATCAGCTGCTGATTTCAACATTTGTTGATCTTTATAAGCTACCGTAAAGCCTCTTGTTAAAATGGCAAGCGGATTCAATGCTTCTAAAGTCCTGACGGTTGCCTCAAATTGTTGTTTTTGCTTCGTTACGTAATGCGTCGTAGCACGCGTTAATTGTTGGACATGTGCTTCTAGCTCTCGTTGATGGAAAGCTAATGCTTTTTTCGGTGAGTGCTGCTCTACCGTACTACGTAATTGTTGAAACTGCGCTGTTTTCTTCATTAAATCGACCTGCATTGCTTTTTGCAATCCCGACTCAAGTTGTGCTAGCCTTTCCGTAAAAGGTCGATATAGACGTTCTGGCATTGACAGCGGGTAAGATTGTTGGAGCTTATTTAGACGTTGCCTTTCTGCAATAAGTTGCGCTCTTACAATTTGGTGGAGCTGTGATTTTTGTGTAAGTACCCGCTGAAATAAATCCTGTTGATCAGGTACAGCCATCTCAGCCGCTGCTGTTGGTGTAGGTGCCCGCAAATCAGCTACATAATCCGCTATAGTTGTATCTGTTTCATGACCCACTGCACTAATAATAGGGATACGACTTTCAAAAATCGCTCTTGCAACAACTTCCTCATTAAATGCCCATAAATCCTCAATCGATCCACCACCTCGTCCAACAATCAGTACATCGCAACTCGCATCAATATTTGCGCTCTCAATATTGCGAACAATATTTGGCGCTGCTTGTGCTCCTTGTACAAGGGTAGGATAAATAAAAATTTCAGCAAGTGGATAGCGTCTCTTTAATGTTGTACAGATATCTCGAATGGCTGCACCTGTTGTCGACGTTAAAACACCGATTTTTTCAGGAAATCTCGGAATTGGTTGTTTCCATTCAGGTTTAAAAAGCCCTTCTTTTTGTAACTGCTCTTTCAGTTGGTTAAAGGCAACAAACAAGCTACCGATTCCATCTGGTTGCATTTCCTGTACATATAATTGATATGTACCGTAGCCTTCGTAAACGTTTACATCCCCACGAATAAATACTTGCATACCTTCCTTAGGTTCAAACGCCAACTTTCCGGCCGCTGATTTAAACATTGTAGCCGCAATTCGTGCTCCATCATCTTTTAATGTAAAGTAAATATGCCCCGATTGATGAATCTTGACATTGGATAGCTCTCCCTTTACATAAACTTCACGTAAATGCGGATCAGCATCAAATTTCCGTTTAATATATTTTGTTAATGCTTTTACAGTTAAATAAGAAGCAGATGTCATTTTTCCGGCTCCTTTACTAAAATCAAGTTTTTCACAAAACTACACCTATCATAACATTTTTTATTGTGCCTGACGTGCCAAAATACAGTTTCGCTTGAAAAAACGACTGTCTTTCATAGAATTGAAAACCTTACTATAACATATCTTAAGATCTCGTATTAGATAAAGTATGCCTTTTAGACGAAATGAGGGGTTGGGTTGCGTTTCGACTAAGTGCTTTGCTTGGACAGCGGATAGAAGGTGCGGAGTAGCGGAGGGAAACGCCAGAGCGACGGTATGAAGACGGAATGAGGGTTAAAGTAGCTTGGACGACGGATAAAAGAGGCGAAGTGACGGATTGAAATGCGACAACGACGGTATGAAATTGAAAAGACGGATAGAATCGTCGAAATGATGGATAGAAGTCAAATACCTACTTTTTCATTTTCTCAACAAACAAGAAAACCTCACAACTAATTAAAGTTATGAGGCATTTTAAATTAATAAAATATTAAAAGAAGCGTACCTACAAAAAAGCAATAATATGTAAAGTAGCTAAGCTTGCCACTTTTCATGATTCCCATAAACCAACGCATTGCAAAATAAGTCATAAATAATGTCGCAATAAATGTCGCAGCATAAGGGATTGCTAATGCACTTTTATTTGGCTCATCTAAAAAATCAGAAATTCCAAGGACAACCCCACCAAGACTTACAGGAATATAAAGCATGAAGGAAAATCGTAAAGCGGTTTCCTGTTTCATACCAACTGCAATGGCTGAAATAATCGTTGCTCCTGATCGACTAATACCAGGTGTTAATGCTACAGCTTGACCAAGGCCTACGATGATTGCGTCTTTCGTAGTCAAATCCGCATCTCTTTTCGTACCACGCATATTACGGATTAGCCATAGGGCAATACCTGTCACAAATAGCATAAGTGCAATCGTTGTCATACTAACATTATCCGCAATAACATCACTTAATAAAACACCTAAAATGCCCGCTGGAATTGAACCGATCACAATGAATATGGAAAAACGAAAATCCGCTTTATAACGATTCTCTCCAGTTTTAAGATAAAGGAAAAAATTTGTGAGGAGTCGGATAATATCCTCTCGATAAATATAGACGATAGCTAGTAAAGATGCTGTGTTCGTTAAAATAGCAAAAGTAAATCCTTGCTCACCAAGACCAAGAATTTCACTTGCAATCATAACATGCCCGCTTGATGATACAGGAATTGGCTCGGTAAATCCTTGTACAAGACCGATAATAATATGTTTGATAATCAGTATTAAATCTATGTTTTCCATAAAAACCTCCCTATTCATATGTATGACCCAAACGTTATATTAGACGTAAAAAAAACATGAAAGTTCTTGGAATACTTAATCATACAAAAAAGCTATCTCAAAAAATTGAGATAGCTTCTTATAAAGAGTCATTCAAAATTATAGCTTAACTATATGTTCAAGCTTATTTTCTGCTGCTTGAACTGTGTTGAATAGTAACATCGTAATTGTCATTGGTCCTACACCGCCTGGTACAGGTGTTATATGAGACGCAATTCCATCAACCTCATTGAAGTTTACGTCACCGCAAAGCTTGTTGTTTTCATCACGATTGATTCCAACATCTATAACAACTGCGCCTTCTTTAACATGCTCTTTCGTAATAAAGTTTGCACGTCCAACTGCCGCAATTAAAATATCTGCTTGCTTAGTGAATGAAGGTAAATTTGGTGTTTTGGAATGCGTATATGTCACAGTTGCATCCTTTTGTAGTAGAAGTTGTCCCATTGGCTTCCCAACGATATGACTACGCCCTACGATGACCGCATGCTTTCCTGCTATTTCGATTCCTGAAAATTCAAGAAGCTTCATTACGCCAAACGGTGTACAAGGCAAAAATGTTTCTTGGCCAAGCATCATTTTCCCAACACTTACTGGTGAGAAGCCATCAACGTCTTTTTCAACAGCAATTGTGGCAATAACAATATCCTCATCAATTTGTTTTGGGAGTGGTAATTGTACTAAAATACCATGAATATCTTCACGATTATTTAATAATTCAATTTGTGCTAATAATGATTCTTGTGTAGTTTCTTCAGGTAGTTTGATTAGCTCTGAAAACATACCGATGGCTTCACAAGATTTTTGCTTATTTCTCACATATGTAGCCGAGGCTTGGTTGTCTCCTACTAGAACAACCGCTAAGCCTGGTGTTAATCCTTGCTCTTTTAAACGCGTTACTCGCTCTGCTACTGAATTACGAATTTCTTGACCAATTTCTTTACCATTAATAATTGCACTTGACATAGACCTTAGTTACTCCTTCCAATTCAACACATGTTATTGTTCTGTAAATTTAGAAAGTACGCCATTAACAAATTTAGACGAACCATCGTCGCCAAATGTTTTGCATAACTCGATTGCTTCATTAAGTACTACTCTTTTTGGTGTTTCTGGCATGTATAAAATCTCGTATACAGCTAGACGTAAAACCGTTCTTTCAATTTTAGGTAAACGGGCAAGCGACCACTTTTCAAGATGCTGTTCTAAAGCAGCATCGATTTCCTCCAAATGTTCAACTGTTCCAGTAACAATCTTTTCATAGAAGACGTTTGTTGGTTGGCCTTTAATATGACCCATTGCTTCCTCTACTGTTAGATCGGTATTGTCTAGCTGAAACAAAACTTGCAACGCTTTTTCGCGTGCTTCATGTCGTTTCATGTAAAGCTCTCCTTCTTAAGTGGCATTAAGGTTTATAATAGCATAAATTCGTAAGAGAAACACGAATTCAAGCAAGTTTTAAATAATCTGATACCTTTTTCAAGCAAGTTTTTGCTTATTTTAACACCCTGCAATTAACTTTACTAAGAAATATATTGAAATTTAAAATCAACCTTTATTATTTAAATACCAAGAATGTTATAATTAAGAAAATTAGTTGTTATCTTTTGAGGTATTCATTATGCAATATGAAGTTACATGTACAAGCTGCAAAAGAACTTTCTAGTTATATGAAGGCGAGGAACAATATAAACAATTCAAAGAACGCAAATCACACCTATTTTCCTGCGATGATTGTAAACATAAAATTCGTTTTGATGCGATCCGAAATTTCTTTAGCTCTTACTAGTAAAGGCATTTTATAAATGAACTTAGAAAAATAACTATGCATGCTCCATTAACATCGTAGCATGAAAGAAATAAAACACTTTGTATAACTGCGAACGAATACTTCCACACTATAAAAATTAATGGAGCATAGGTAATTGCGTCCCGAACCGGTTGAAAAAAGTTAAAACAAATCTTTTGACCCTATAGTTACTATAGGGTTTATTGTATTACGTGGAAATATTCTAGTAGATTTTGATTCATGTATCGTGAAAGATTGAAGGAGAACAGTATGAATAAGAAACAACTATTAACCTTAAGTATTTTATTATCGAATTTATTCATTGCCTTTTTAGGTATTGGTTTAGTTATACCTGTACTACCAACACTCATGAATGAGCTAAAAATTTCAGGCTCTGTCGTTGGTTATATGGTGGCCGCGTTTGCTATCACTCAACTTATCGTCTCACCGATTTCTGGTAAAATGGTGGACACCATTGGCCGTAAAATTATGATCGTTGCGGGTCTATTTATATTCGGTTTTTCAGAGCTATTATTTGGTCTTGGACGCTCAGTTGAAATACTCTTTATCTCACGTATGTTAGGTGGTATCAGTGCTGCTTTCATCATGCCTGCGGTAACTGCATATATCGCTGATATTACAACCTTGTCACAACGTCCAAAGGCTTTGGGTTATATGAGTGCAGCGATTAGTACTGGCTTTATTATCGGACCTGGTATCGGTGGATTTTTAGCCGAATTCGGAACGCGCATACCATTTTATGCCGCTGGTATACTCGGGTTTTTAGCAGCGCTCTTGTCATTTATTTTACTAAAAGAACCGACACGCGCTGATGATGATGAACAGTCTGCACCATCAATTTTAGGCAGTGTAAAGCGTATTTTTAGCCCACTATACCTAATTCCATTCGTGCTTATTTTCGTACTATCATTTGGTTTAGCTGCATTTGAATCGTTATTTAGTCTATTTGTAGATCATAAATTCGCATTTACACCTTCAGATATAGCGATTATTATTACGGGAAGCGGAGTAGTTGGGGCTCTTGCTCAGCTAGTATTATTCGATTGGCTGACAAAGAAAATGGGCGAGATTAATCTTATCCGTTATTCACTCGTCCTATCTGCTGTTTTAACATTTGCTATGACATTTGTAAGCCACTATTTCGCAATATTATTTGTCACATTCTTTATTTTCGTCGGCTTCGATTTAATTCGTCCTGCCGTTACCTCTTATTTATCTAAAATTGCTGGTAATGAACAAGGATTCGTTGGTGGCATGAACTCCATGTTTACAAGTCTTGGAAATATATTCGGCCCTATTTTAGGTGGGGTATTATTCGATATCAATTTGAACTATCCGTATTACTTTGCAACAATTGTTTTAACACTCGGCGTTATCCTTGCTTTGTTCTGGAGAAAGCCAAAGCATATTGAAATATAATAAAATAGCTATACTAATCACTGCTGAACAATTTCCGTGAATAACGTAAAAAAGAAGGGTTGCCCTGAAAAAGGCAACCCTTCTTTTTATTCTTGCACAGCTACTTCTTCTTTTTCAAAGAGAATGCCAGTAATATGGACATTCACTTCAGCTGTTTCAAGTGCAGTCATATTAAAAATCGCTTGGCGAATTTGAGTTTGAACTTCCTTCGCCACTTTTGGGATTGTATAACCATATTTTACAGAGCAAAATACATCAATGGCAATCTCACCAGTTTCAGTAACACCCGATTTAATGCCTTTATTGTGAACTTTTTTACCGAAGCGTTCAACTACGCCCGTAGCAATATTACCGCGAGTTGCAGCGACCCCTTCTACCTCGTTCACTGCGATTCCAGCAACAACCTCGATTACTTCCGCTGCTACTTCAATTTTCCCAAGTTCTTCTTTACCAGAAGGTGTTGGTTGTACGAAAGATTGTCCTACTTTCTCTGCCATACAAATATCATCCTTTCCCTTACACATCACAAATAAATGCTGTTCTTACGCTTATTATACTATAAAAAGGAAAGTTTGGCTTCGTAAAGACGCTTTAATTTATTTGGATCTGGTTTATGTCGACAAATTAAGAAAGTTGGGCGATAATTCCAAAATCTTATTCGATAAATTAACAAAGTTTATCGATAAAAATAAAAAGCGAAGACTATGAATATTTTTATTCGCCATTTTATTTGCGTTTCGTTTTAGAATAAATCATAAACCAGACAAAGTATAAGATTGTAACTAGTGATAAACCTAATGAAACATATCTACTTTGCTCATTGGGCAAAACAATATTAAGGACAATAGTTAAAATAATTGCAGGTAGCATCGTACAAAACCAAACTCGTACTGCTTTGTTTTTAAATGAAAGTTCAAATCCCTCCATACAATCTCCCTATTATTTGTAAACGGCTCTTTATTTTTTTGTGATGGCTGTTGAAAAGTCCTTAATTGCCTTCTTTTATCCCTGCTACATTATCAATAGATGTAGATTTACCATTGATGTGAATATCAATCGTATCAAGGTTCGGATCTAACGTTAATTTATAAACATGTTGTTTTATTGCATTATCCTGTTGATTCGTAACATCTAACTTTATTATTAATGTATGACCTTGCGTTTCAAGGTCTGATGTAACTGTTCCTTTTGACCGAAAAACGATATAAAAAATTTCCTTATCTACTACATTGATTTTTTGAAGTGTATATTTTTCATCAATTACCTCACGCACTTTATCTGGAACAATCTCAATTTCACTAATACTTAACGTTGGTGAATTACACGCTGTTAAAAGAAACACTGACAAAAGTGCTAAAAATAACAATTTTTTCATTGCCGTTTAAACCACTCCTTAAATAACTGAAAATTCCATCTATCAAACATTGTAACATAGAAAATCATGAATTGGCGAAGGAATGGGAATTGCGCAACAATGAATTTGACTTTTGGGTACAGGCAATACGATTAAGCTTAAAGTTATAACAACGGTAGCAAACTCTTAGAAAAGACTTATCTCTATTCTCCGTTTTTTGGACATAAAAAAAACCTCCTAACTAATAAAAGTTAGAAGGTTTGAGTTATGACACTATTAAATAAGCCGATCTAAAATCGACTTACATTTATTAAAAAACCAAATAATTGAATATGCGTAAGTCTACATTTCTACGCTTTCCGCTTTATTATTTATATCAATTATGAATATGTAGCGTTACTGTCTCTTTTCAACAAATAACAAAATTAGTGTTGCAAATGGACCTAATAAAAGAGAAAGTAAAAACCAATTTAACCCCGTTCTATTCTTCCCTTGTGCAAGTGCAGCATTTATCAATGCCAATGTACCCCAACCTACGAAATATTCGTTATTCATCATCTGCCTCCTATCTCTTTTAACAGCACGATAGTGTACATTTCTCCATAAATTTGATTATAACATATTCAAATAATATGCTTCAAAAAGGGGTCGAAACTGTTGAGTTATGACACTATTAAATTAAAAACATCTCAATAATTCAATAGACAAGAGCCTTTGTTACAATTTTAAAAAAAGAAGGTATTTGGAAAATATTGTAGAATTCATTCTTATAACACCTAATCTTGATTTTCTATGGGAGGGAGGTATTAATGAAGAAAATTTTTTTATTTCTTTTTATTTGTGTATTATTTTTAGTTAGTTGTCAACAAAGTACAGAACAAGATATACAGGATACTCCGATGGATTCGAACATAGAATCCGAAGTTGCTTTTTTCCCTGACACTGAAATAAGCTTAACATTAAAAGAAGCAATTGAGATCGCTCAAAAAGAGGCACTTAAGTGGAATAAAGAAGCAATGTTATTTAGCGGAAATAGTGTTGACAAAGATAATACTCCAACAGGAATGGATGGCAAAAGAAAACACTGGAACATCGAATTTGGAATACCGGGTAAAACAGATTTTTATCTAGTAACTATACGAGACGGAAAGGTAAATGAAAAGGCGCATGTTCCTACTGGATTAGAAGTTATGCCCAAAAGTTACTTTATCGCTAAAGTGGAAGAATTTAAGTATGACACGCCTGAATTACTAAAAAAGGGACAAAAAATCACCAAAATATACCCAGGTGACACTTTTGCTAAGGGATATAATTTTAGTTTCACTAAAGCCCTAAAAAAAAACATTCCGATTGTGATGGTTATCGGTTGGGATAAGGACAAGGAAAATATGATTTATTTAGCGTTTAACGCAGTAACAGGAGAGCTAGAGGAAGAATTTGAAAAAGAACAATATAAAAATTAAAAGGAGGTGTATTCATGAAGAAAAATACGGTTATCTTCATACTTACTTGCTTTATATTTATTTTTACATTTTTACCGAAAACACAGGCCGTCACTGAGCATACTATCCGTCCGACATCCCATTCGTAGGGCAACGGTCTTTGTTGCTTTTGAGTTTCTGTCATATAAATCTCTCCCTTAGTTAATTAGTTTTTATTTGGTATATGATCGCCGACTGATCGATGGCATTGCCTTCTACCTTGTATACCCGAATAAAAATTCAGTTTCGGACATATTTCCGATAAATTTCTCTCTACACAGTACATAGGGGATCAAAATTAAAAATCGATATCACTTTTTATAAAATTTTCGTTTTACTATATACTGCACACTAAAACGTCCTATTTTGAGACAACTTTTCGAAAAAATTAATTCCTTTTTACTTAAACGTTCAATCCTCCTTTATTTTAGACGTTCTAACATATGCGTGATAAATATGTCGACTTGCGATTTAAAACCGCTTTTATCCACTTTTATAAAGGCGAAATAAAGGCGCTAAACTCCTCTAATATCTGTACCCGAACAATATCCCGATTTCGGACCCCTTTATTCAAATTAAATATTAATAATAATATTTAATGGAATAATAATCCTGTTTACCTTGAAAGGAATAAAACGATAAAATATGTTAGGCTAACTTTAAATTTGCTACAAGGGAATATTCAACAGTTATACAGGAAGTGAAGAATTGTATTATTTAGCACTCTCAATAGGATTAATACTTGCTCTCTCGCAAGGTATATTATTAATTTTTATGTATCAAGACAAAGAACTTCTATCCTTTGATGGATTTAAGTCTCTTCTGGCTTTTTTAGTAGGTGTTGCGTTGTTAGCGATTACCCTACCAAGTCTAAAGTCAGTTATTCAAAAAGATTATGACGTTATTAGTGGAGATTGTACAATTGAAGTTGGTTCATTCGGACACCGTACATCAGCAACTTTTGAAATGATCGAAACTGGTGAACAATATACCTCTTTCGATATCCCTGAAATGAATGCTTATGGTAAGTCAATTCCTTACTATTGTAGGTTGACAGTTACAAAAGACAATATGTTTAATATGGGTTATGAAATTTATGATGTAAAATCACGAAAACTAATATTTAAAAATGACTAGAGACGTTTTTAGCCGCCTCTAGTTTTATTTTGGTCAATATTTGTGCAAAGACCTCTACTATCGCTTGTTGGCACAAGCTCTAGCGAATATTTGCCGGTCCTGTTGGCGCAGGATCAGCGTTATATATGACTCTACTAGTTGGCCCGAGGGACCATTTGACTTTTCATCTATTAAATGCGTAACAATTTAATAGATGTTTATTCGGAATGTTGATTAATACATCATTTACATATATAAACAAAGCTATTGCGATAGAAAACGCTGTCGTACCGTAGTACCACACTCAAAGTTCACCCTCCTCTCCTTCTTCACCGAAAAAATATGCGTCTACTTGCTTTGCTGAATTGGCTGCTACTTTCGTTAGTAACTTAATGTACGCCTTCTTATATTCACGCTCAAACGGCTGTACTTACGCTTTACGCGCACCTCCTTGTTCATGCTGGAATACCTCCAATCACTAACTCCTGACCATCAACTATCAAAGCACGATAAAAGTCTGAACAAACTACATGCATATGATCGAAAATCGGAATTGTTTTAAGTGCGGTATTTGATAGACGCATTACAATCGTTCTCCATGCACCTTTCTCCGTGGATACAGCCTCGTAGTTATTTAAGTAGTCACTACTATCTGCAATAACAATTTCCGTTATTTGGTCGGCTACTTTTTTCGTATACTCTGCTATTAACCGCTTGCACTCTTTCCAAAAACGCTCAATCCAATCGTTATCGAACATGCGATTTAATATCGCTTTTATCACGCTTAATTTACTTTGCTTTGTAACGTCTTTTACATTGCCTTGCCTAATGATGAAATAAATCCGAATAATGTTTCCGCTGTTATTTCGTCTAAATATTCAACATTCATATTCGTTAATTACCACCTAAAATTGTAGTCGTATTCTTTAATCGTTTGTTTGCGTATACCCGATAAGCGCATTTGTTCTTTAACGATGATTAGCGCCGAATACGTACGAATACGATTACCTTTTAAACGAACTGAATTAACATCAATCATAATTGTCGGCGCTGCAATTAGCGGCTCATTATTTTCATTTAATCATTTTTAGTTCGATCGGATTCATATTTTCTAAATCGAAAATACCGGTACGTTGACTATTTTTACGCACAAAAAAGACCCCCTAACGAATCGGTTTCGTTAAAGGGTCTAAAAATCGGATATTCCGTTTTGTTTTATTCCTAATTCTATTCCGCTGACAAATATCGCAAAACTATTTCGCAAGCTTTCCGACTATTAGCCGCGACGGTTAAACCGTTGATACGCCTTACTTGCTTGTCCCCAATACATCATTCTCTTCTAGGAACTTCGTATTGAATTGTGCTGATTTGAACACGTCATTGTTCATCAATGCTTGGTGGAATGGAATTGTTGTATTGATCCCAGGACCAGATACTTCGAATTCGCTAAGCGCACGATTCATTTTCGCAATCGCTTCTTCACGTGTATTGGCATGAACAATTAATTTTGCAACCATAGAATCATAGTATGGTGGGATTGTATAACCAGCATATACTGCAGAGTCAATACGTACACCGTAGCCACCTGGAGTTACATAAGTATCTACAGTACCAGCTGATGGCATGAAGTTTTTATAAGCATTTTCTGCGTTAATACGGCATTCAATTGCCCATCCATTTAATTGAATATCATCTTGAGTGAAAGGAAGTTTTTCACCAGATGCAATTTTTAATTGTTGTTGTACAAGATCAACACCTGAAATCATTTCAGTTACTGGGTGTTCTACTTGAATACGAGTATTCATTTCCATGAAGTAGAATTTATCTTCTCTATAGTCATAAATAAACTCGATTGTTCCAGCACCTTCATAGTTACAAGCTTGTGCAGCTTTAACGGCAGCCGCACCCATCTCAGCACGACGCTCTGAAGATAGCGCTGGAGACGGAGCTTCCTCTACTAATTTCTGCATACGACGTTGAACTGTACAGTCACGTTCACCTAAATGTACAACGTTACCATAGCCATCCGCTAATACTTGGATTTCACAGTGACGGAAGTACTCGATGAATTTTTCTAAATATACGCCAGGGTTACCGAATGCTGCAGCAGCCTCTTTTTGCGTAATTTCAATGCCTTTTACAAGGTCTTCTTCTGTACGCGCTACACGGATACCTTTACCGCCACCACCAGCAGTTGCTTTGATGATAACTGGGTACCCAATTTTAGCAGCCCATTCTTTACCTGTTTCGATATCTGGAACAATACCAGTCCCCGGAACAAGTGGAACACCTGCTGCTTCCATTGTTGTACGTGCAACATCTTTAATACCCATAATTTTAATTGAATCTGATGAAGGTCCAATGAATTTAATGCCTGCATTTTCACAAGCTTCAGCGAAGTCAGCGTTTTCAGATACGAAACCGTAACCTGGATGGATACCGTCTGCACCTGTTTTTTCTGCTACGCTCAGTAAAGCTGGGAAGCTCAGATATGAATCTTTTGATAACTTTGGTCCGATGCAATATGCTTCGTCTGCTAATTTCACATGTAATGCGTCTGCGTCTGCTTCTGAGTATACGGCAACAGATTGAATGCCTAACTCTTTACAAGCACGAATGATACGCACAGCGATTTCGCCGCGGTTTGCAATTAAAACTTTTTTCATATTGTGCACTCCTTACTCAGCTTTTACAAGGAATAATGGTTGTCCGTATTCTACTAATTCACCGTCTTTAACTAGTACTTCAACGATTTCCCCTTGAACTTCTGCTTCAATTTCGTTGAATAGTTTCATAGCTTCTACGATACATACGATTGTTTCATTACCAACTTTGTCCCCCACTTTAACGTAAGCTGGTGAATCTGGGTTTGGAGATTGATAAAAAGTACCGACCATCGGAGATACAATTTTATGTAACGATGGGTCGTTATTTACTAGTGCTGCAGCTGATGCTTCTTCAGCTTTTGCTGGAGCAGGAGTAGCTGGTGCTACAGAGGCCGCTGCTGGTGCAGATTGTTGTACAACAGGTGCCACTACTTCTTTTTTAGGTGCTACAGTTTCAGTAACAACAACACCATTCTTTTTTAATTTAACTTTTGCCCCATCTGCTTCATAAACGAACTCGTCAATTGAAGAAGAATCTACCAATTTAATGATTTCACGAATTTCTTGAATTTTGAACATTTTCCTAACTCTCCTTATGAAATAAAATCTACTACAAGCACTATTCTATATTTTTTTCGAACAATTTGAAATACTTTAATGCAAATTAAGTAAATATGAACAAAACAAAAGGCTTTCTTTTACTAAACGAAAGCCTTTTCATTATACTGATATATAACAATGATTTAAAATAAACAGAATATTAGTATTTTTCTTGTTATTTTTAATTATTACTATTTGCACTGAATTTTACTAGTACGTCATTTGCGCCTTCCATTTCTGTTCTCACTAAATAAATAATTTCATTTGCTTGAGCTTTTGATAGCTCCTCCGCCATAACAGTTACCTGTACTTTATCACCGTCTGCTCGTACAAATGCATCGGAATAACCTAAAGATTTAATAAGCATTTCTAACATTGCTTCAGAGGATTCTTGTTTTATAAGGCTATCCATCTCATTATAAGCTTTACTTTTATCTTCTGCTGTATAATCTTGCGAACCGATTTTCTGCTCTAATTGCGAACGAAGCTGGCTTCTTTCATCACTAACTTGCATGCGCATCTCTTCAAATAAATGGCTTGGAGAAGATACTTCCTTCGTCTCTCCATCTTTCGTTGCTTCTTGATCAGTCACGCCTGTTACTGCAGTTTGCTGTAATGCGTCATCTGTGAAAATAGTTAGTCCATTAAATTGTTTTGCTGGATCAACCAAATAATACACTGAAATAACCGCTACTAAACTTAATAATGTCATAAACCAAACTGTTCTTCTACGTACGCGCATTTACTTTTCCTCCTTATTTTCCATTGGAACGATAATAATTCGATGAATCGGTAATTGCATTACTTGACTAACAACCGCACGCATTTCATTTTTAACAAAGATATCTGATGCTCCTTTTGAAACAATTAGTATCCCAGTTACTTCTTTCGTGCCTTGTTCAGTCCCTCGAAAATATTGACTGAAAAGTTGATTGTCATCCTTCTCATCTGTCATATCTCCGTAATAAAAATAGACTTTTACCTCCCCAACACCTTTCATAGCCTTCAATGTCTGTTCAAGTTTTTCTTCATTGGTTTTCGGTGATACTTGCCCATTCGTTGTATTCGTTTGATACATTGGTAAAATGATGAAAATTCCCACGGAGGCAGCGATCAGCATTAAGACTAAAAATGACGTTGTTTTTTTTGGTTTCTTTTCCACATCACTTGTACATTGCCTCCTTTCATCTCTTCTCTTTTTCAAGTGTATGTACGCTTGTTTCCTCCTATGAATTGATAAATGGAATCTTTAATAGCAATTGCAAAAATACTAACGTAATGACAAGCTTTGTAAGTGAAATTATTTCTTTATCGTCTGTTAGAAACGCGAATATCTGACAAATAAAGAGAATTGCTAATAAAAGAATCAATTTATCTCCCTCCAGCCATGACTTGCACAAAAACGATGAGGAATAAACAAGAAAACATAAACGAAAAAGCAATTAGAAATGATACAGCACATAATGTAAATAGAGATTTACTAACATGATCTAGAAGTCTACAAATATCATCAAAGGCGATTGGCTCTAAAATAGCAGCTAACATTTTCAACGAATAGGCTGCAACAACAAGCTGCACTGTAGGAATGAACGACACAGTAATAACCGCTATAAACGCAGTAATACTACTAATAGAAGAAGAAAATTGTGTCATATGCTGGAACATTGAGAAACTATCTACTATAAAGGAACCGACAACTGGAATATTTTCCTCTATTAATTTTTTCACAGGCTCTGCAACAGCTGCGTTGACACTAAAAGCCGCAACACCACTCGCCGACATTAAAATGATGTAACAAATAACTGATGCAGAGACGATGCTCATAATGGTAAAACGAATCAATTCAGCAATTCTCGTAAACGAAATTTCTTTAACGATAACACTGCAAACATCAAAAACAATGGCAAGAAGAACTCCCGGAATAAGCCATTTACTACTAATAATCGTTAATACTTGTACAAAAAAAAGTAAAAAAGGCTGCCAAGAAGCAATCGCTGTAATGCTGCTTGATAAAAGAAAACTTGAAGTAAGAATGGGATAAAATGCAGTAAAAATATGAGCAAGTCCCTTTGCGATTTCGTCTATTAATTTAAATGAATCCACAACGACAGGTCCTATTGTTGCAAGGACTATAAGAAAAAAAAGTATCCTTGTCCCTTTTTCAAATTCTGGTAAAATCATATTGATAATCAAAATAATAATAACGTAGCCACATAAAATAAGCGTCATCTTTAGCAATAGAAAGAATGGATCCGTTAAAAACGAAAATATTTGCTCTAGCACTGTCTTCGCCCCTTAGTTTAGCCGTTGTAAAATGGCCGACACCTCCTGTAAAACAGCCAAAAACTCCTTAAACCAGTACAACAAAATAACAATTTTGACCCCATCATAGACGATGTGCCCGAGTACTTTATAGTTTTGTTCTACTAGTAACATCGACACCCATTGCCCGATATAAAAAAGACTAGCACTTACCACAATGGCTTTTGCATAAGGCAAAAATGCTAATGTCTCAAGTAATTGCTTGATGAATGGCAATAAGAGTGTCGAAAACAACATACCGAAAAGCAAAAACGAAAACATTACACTAATTAGCGCATGGAGTGGCCGTATGACTTCTTTTATAAGCAATAATAAAAGCAGCATGACAACAGCAACGATGACAATTTCCATTTACCTACCCTGATGAGGTCAGCCATTGAAAGAATGTAAGGATCTCATTAAAAAATAGACGTAAAAACCGCAGTAATTCCGCTGTCATATATAAATAGGCAATGAAAAATAGGAAAAATGAAAATTCTTTCTTTCCTGTTTGATCAAAGAAGACATGAAGAAGCGCAACTACTAGTCCCACTCCCGCGACTCTTAATACGTCTTGTAATTCCATTTCATACGCCCCCTCGTGTACAGCAATATATGTCGCTACCACAAAAAAAAGACCTCCATACTTACGTATAGAGACCTTAGTATTTTTATGAAATTAATGACGCCTCGTCACCATGGTGTTCAGGGTCGGCTTTGTGCAGCCCAAAGACCCGTAAGCTGAACTTCTTTCAGTACCACCTATAAAAGGAAAACGTTTTGTATCTGCCGGTTCACTTGCGCTACGAAAACATTTACTAAAAGAAGTTAAAGTAGCTTTTCAATGATGCTTTTCACAGTACCTGGTTGTTTCACTAAATAGCTCTTTTCGCCCATCCACATCGATAAATAATCGGCTTTGCCCTGTTTTGCGCCTTCTTTACGAATAGTTGTAGTTAGATCATTTTGCAATGGATAAGGGGCTACCGTAGCATCCTTCATACGTTCCGTAAAACCATTTGCTAAGCCTCTTGCTGGTTTCCCAGAAAAAGCACGTGTAATCGTCGTCTGATGTGCTTCCGATTGAAGTAAGGCATTTTTATAAAGAGGTGAAATTTCACACTCATCTGCTACTAGTAAGGCTGTACCAATTTGAACCGCTTGTGCACCCATTGCTAGCGCTTTGCTTACATCCTCCTTTGTAACAATGCCTCCAGCAGCAATAATCGGTATGGAAATTTGTCCTACTACTTGCTGCAATAAATCATGCAAATCAATTAATTGCATAGGTTCAGTGAAGGAACCACGATGACCTCCAGCTTCGCCACCCTGAAGAACAACAGCTTGCATTCCTGCTTGTTCTACAAGCTTTGCTTCCTCTAGTGTAGTAGCTGTACCAATAACATAAACTTGGTTGTCCTTTAAACGATGAATGACATCTTCTGAAGGAATACCAAATGTAAAGGAACAAATGGCTACATTTTCATCAAGAACTGCTTGTACCTGCTCTTCAAATACTTCCTTGGACATGACACTTTGTACAGGTGATAGTCCAAGTTCATCATAAAACGGTTGTAAAGCCATTCGAGCTTTTTGAAGAACATCTATATCAATACGTGGTTCTTCTTGTACAAATAAATTAATCGCAAATGGCTTTTTCGTTAGCTTTTTAACTTCCTGAATAAAGCTTTTTGTTTGCTCACCATCTAAATAGCCCGCTCCAATCGAGCCTAAAACACCTTGTTCTGCACAGGCAGCCACAAATTTTGGCGTAGTTACACCAGCCATCGGCGCCTGTATTATTGGATAGGGTATGTCAAAATTTGTTTGTAGCATAGCATTCACTCCTTACTTTTATTGTAAACAAATCTACCAATTATGACCACACAAAATAATAGAAACAAATTTTTCTATTAGTAAAAGGGAACTATCTCTACCTTATATGTATAATAAAAAACCTACCCTTTTTAAAAAAGAGTAGGTCGGATATTTTTATTCATTACCCACGAGAAACGTAAGAAGCTTCTTCAGTATTGATTACTAACATGTCACCTTGGTTAACGAAGAATGGCACTTGTACAATAAGACCTGTTTCAAGAGTTGCAGGTTTTGTACCACCTGAAGCTGTATCGCCTTTAATACCAGGCTCTGTTTCTGTTACTTCTAGCGTTACAGTGTTTGGTAATTCAACACCCAACATTTCACCTTGGTATGATTGGATATGCACTTCCATGTTTTCTTTTAGGAATTTTAATTCATATTCAATAGCAGCTGAAGAAAGTTCAGTTTGCTCATATGATTCTAAGTCCATGAAAACATGCTCGTCACCTTGTGCATAAAGGTATTGCATTTTACGGTTATCAATTTGTGCTTTTTCAACTTTCTCACCAGCACGGAAAGTTTTTTCATTTACTGAACCGTTACGTAGATTACGTAATTTAGAACGTACGAACGCAGCACCTTTACCTGGTTTAACGTGTTGGAAATCTAACACGCGGTATAATTGGCCATCTACAACAATTGTTAGACCTGTACGGAAATCGTTTACTGAAATCATTTGTGTTCCTCCATAGTTTATAAAATAATAAGTTCTTTTGACGAATGAGTCAGCAGTTCATTACCTGTCTCTGTGATTAAAATATCGTCCTCGATACGAACACCACCGATTCCTGGTAAATACACTCCTGGTTCAATCGTTACGGCCATACCTGGCTCTAGAATCGCTTCTGAACGTATCGATAAGCCAGGGCCTTCATGTACTTCAAGACCAATTCCATGTCCTAATGAATGACCAAATGCCTCGCCATAGCCCTTTTCTTTTAAGTAGTTACGTGCAACCGCATCTGCTTGGATCCCTGTTAAGCCAGGGCCAACCTTTTCAAGTGCTAAAAGTTGGGAAGCAAGTACTGCGTTGTACATATCCACTAATTTTTCAGATGGCTCGCCTACTGCTACAGTACGTGTAATATCCGAGATATAGCCATTGTACAATGCTCCATAGTCTAATGTGACAAAGTCGCCTTTTTCAATCACTTTATTCGTTGCTACACCATGTGGTAAAGCTGAGCGAAGACCAGACGCAACAATTGTATCAAACGAAGACTGAGTTGCTCCTTGTTTACGCATGAAAAATTCTAATTCATTCGAAACTTCAAGCTCTGTTTTACCCGGCTTGATGAAGTTTAAGATATGTGTAAATGCGTGATCAGCAATTTCACACGCAACCTTAATAATATTAATCTCTTGTTGCGTCTTAATCAAGCGAATTTTTTCAATTAGCCCAGAAATCGGTACTAAGTCAGCTTGAATTTTATTTTTATATAGCTCATATGTGCCATAGCTAACAGTATCTTTCTCAAAGCCCAATAATTTGATACCCATGTTTTTTACTTGCGTTGCAATTTCTTCAATGATCGTCGCCTCATGTTTGACAATTCGGAAATCTTGTATTTGCGCGGTTGCTTGCTCTGTGTAACGAAAATCCGTGATAAACACAGCATCATTTTGAGACACGATTGCCACGCCCGCTGTCCCTGTAAAACCAGTCATATAACGACGGTTGTATCCGTTCGTAATTAAAATGCCATCGAGATTTTGTTCTTGAAGTGTCTTACGTAGCTTTTGTAATTTCAACATAATCAATTCTCCCTCTCAATAAATGTGCGTAGTGCCAGTTCATAGCCTTTCGTACCTAGTCCAGAGATTTGACCAAGGCATGCCGGAGCGAGATAAGAATGATGTCGGAAAGCCTCACGTTTATGGATATTTGAAATATGTACTTCTATGATCGGCACAGAAATCCCCGCAATTGCATCATGTAAAGCTATGCTTGTATGGGTATATGCACCGGGATTAAAGATAATACCATCATATTTTTCGTCCTCCGCCTCATGCACCCAATCAACAAGTACCCCTTCATGATTAGATTGACGAAACTCGACAGTAGCACCTAAAGACGCCGCAAGATTCTGAACATTATTTTTCACATCTTCCAATGTCTCATAACCATAAATATGGGGCTCTCTTTTACCTAGTCGATTTAAGTTAGGTCCATTCAAACATAATAACTTCACGCATATTCGCCTCTTTCTATGTACTTGCCATTATTTTATCATACAAGGAGCATACAGCAACTAATTTCCTTTTTGTGCTGTATGCTCCTTCTGATGAAAATTTGCAGTTTCAAGCAAGAAACGTAATAGACAAATAACAATGACCATAAAAGGAATCGATAATTTTTTAAAGGAAGAAGATTGTAAAGGCAAATCAAGAACAATCCATTCTAATGTGATTGACACAATAAGGCCGAGCAAGAAAGATGAAAGCACAGCTGGGATAATATAAACATATCTCAACGTAATGTATAATAAAAACCCAATCATGAATAAGACTAAAATGAAAAAGCTCCATTGAAATAGTTTTGAACTGTCTTCGAATAAATCCCACTTCTTATAAAAACCTATTGGATTCCATTTAATAAGATGAAAGTAATGAAGCCCCTTTAAACACAATGCTAAAACAAGCGCACCGACAAGCGATGTTATACTAGCTACTCTCAAGAAAAATCCTCCTAACTTGTACTACGAGTTAATTTTTAAACGTTAATCATTTCCTAAACTGTACGATTAGTGTATCCATATAGAAATTTTACTATGCGTAACTCTAGAGGTTTTTCACTAAATTTAGTACAATGGTACAGTTGAAATATATAAAGAGAGTGGTGTTAGCCTTGAGCAATTCACCTGTATACGGGGGACAAGCACAATTAGAGGGTGTAATGTTCGGAGGAAAGGAACATACGATTACTGCCATTCGCCGTAACGATGATTCCATCGATTATTATCATTTTAAAAAAGTTCAAAACCCTATTTTACAAAAGCTAAAAAAAATTCCATTGGTACGAGGCGTAGTAGCGCTGATTGAATCAGCTGGTTTAGGCTCTCGTCATATGCAATTTTCAGGGGACCGTTACGACGTTACACCTGGCGAAGAAGAAGAGCATAAAGAGGAAGGCTCAAGACTGCAAATGATTTTAGGGGTTGCAGTTGTAGGTATCCTTTCCTTTTTATTTGGTAAATTTGCCTTTACTTTAATTCCAGTATTTATTGCGGATTTTTTCTCGAAATGGATTGAAGGCAAAACTGGCCAAATTTTACTTGAAAGTGGCATAAAGCTACTTTTACTACTTACCTATTTATATTTTATATCTTTAACACCACTTATTAAACGCGTATTCCAATATCATGGTGCAGAACATAAAGTGATCAATTGCTATGAAGCTGGCATGGAAATTACAGTGGAAAATGTGCAAGCACAGTCACGCTTACACTATCGTTGTGGTAGTAGTTTTATGCTGTTTACTGTGTTTGTCGGCATGTTTTTATATTTCTTCGTGCCAACTGATCCGCTTTGGTTACGCATTTTAGACCGCATTCTATTGATTCCAGTTGTTCTAGGGATTTCATTTGAAGTACTTCAAGCTACAAATGCGTGCCGTAATATTCCCGTGTTACGCTTCCTTGGCTATCCAGGCTTATGGCTACAATTACTGACAACACGTGAGCCGAAAGACGACCAAGTAGAAGTAGCCATCGCATCATTCAATATGCTACTTCAAGTTGAGCAGCAACCAGAAATCGCAGCTACTTTGAATCACGATTAACAAATTAGAGGGCAAGTCCAACAGATATTTTTCGTTGGACTTGCCCTTTTATGTTAGAGATTCGTTATTATAATGGCTGTACAGAAATTATTTGTTGCTTTGCTTTCTCGTACTCTGCCTCCAATGTTATGAGTATTTCATGAACGGACTCCCGTTTGTCAATATTGGTAATGCCATGACCAGCTGACCAAATATCTCGCCATGCCTTGATATTAACAAGATGTGTTAAATCAACATCTTCTCTTGGCTTCAATGTCGCAGGATCAATCCCCTCCTTTAATAAGGATGGAATTAACACATTGACATGAACACCGCTAAAAGCATCGGTATATAAAATATCTGAAGTGCCACTTTCAATTACCATGTTTTTGTACTCCTCAGGTGCATCTCCTTCATCACAAGCTAAAAATCGAGTACCCATATAGGCATAGTCTGCTCCCATTATTTGAGCAGCTAATACGTCCGCACCGCTAGAGATAGAGCCAGATAAAATGATCGTTCCCGTAAAAAATTTCTTAACCGCAGATACAAAGCCAAATGGATTCAGTTGCCCACCATGACCGCCAGCACCTGCACATACAAGAATTAGACCATCTACACCCGTTGCAGCAGACTTTTCGGCATGCTTGACGTTCGCAACATCTGCATAGACCTTCCCACCATAGCTGTGCACAATTTCCATAACTCTCTTTGGATTGCCGAGTGAAGTAATGACAATTGGTGGCTGAAATTGTTCAATTAACTGTAAATCTTCTTCAAAACGTGTATTCGCTACAGGATGACAAATAAAATTGACTGCCCATAGCTCAGAAGGTAGCGCCTTTTTTATTTCTTCAAGCCACTCTGCACAAGTTGAAGCCGGTCTTGCATTTAATAACGGAAATGAACCGATAGCCCCTGCTCTACTAGCCTCAATAACCATCTTTGGAGTAGAAACTAAAAACATCGGAGCAACTATAATTGGTAAACTAGACATACAACATCCCCCTTTATCCTTATAACATTTCGAGAGATTTCCTGAAAATCCTCCTGAATAAATTCAAATTTCAGCTCTGACCTTACATCTTCCGTTGAAATAACAGAGTAGCGATTATAAAAATAAAGACCGTATACCCTAAAACGATAGCAAGTGGCACGAAAACACCTGAATATGCTCCACTTAGTACTGCACGCGCCGCATGAACAGCATGGACAAATGGCAAAAATTACGTGATAGATTGAAATGTACCACCTAGCATATTAGGCTCAAACCACGTACCACTAAACCAAGTTGATAAATTGACAAATATCGCAAAGATACCCCCTACCTGTTCTTCCACTCCCAAAGGAGGTTTAAGTTTGTTTAAATGACGATAAAAAATTGCCTATTCGAAAGTCGTTTCAACTAATTAAAAAGCCGCCGAAATCCGGCGGCTTATTTTTATCACTCAATTTTGTATCAATTTTTTCTCACGAATAATCAATTGTAAATTTGCTACATTTTTTATAAATTGTTGATCATGTGAAACAAAAAGAATAGTGCCTTCATATCCAGCAATAAAAGTTTCTAATGCTTCTATAGCATAAATATCTAAGAAATTAGTTGGTTCATCTAACAATAAAATATTATATTCACCTAAGAATAACAGACATAGTTGGAGTCGAATAGCTTCTCCACCACTTAAAGACTTTACACTTTTTTGTAAATCTGTACCGACAAACTGCATTGAATGTAAAACACTTCGTACAAATGGTTCATCGTATCCTGAGCGATTTTTCACGAATTGCATAACTGTTGCATCATGCGTGAAATGGTAGCTCATTTGCTCGAAGTATCCTATTTTTGCTTTCGGAGAAATTATTAAGTTATCATCCTTCTTTGCAATATAGTCTAGCAATGTACTTTTTCCACTGCCATTGCACCCTGTAATCGCAATTTTTTTACCAAGTGGCAGTTGGAAACTAACATCTTCTAATAATATTTTATTTTCAACTTGAAGTGTAAATCGCTCAACCATAATCGGGAACTTGTTATATAATTCCGTAGCTTTAGATTGACGGAAAACAATAGGTCTATTTTCTCTTACAGCTTCGACTTCCTGAAGTTTTTCCATTCGATTTTCAATAGCTTTAGCTGCACGTTGCATCGCTTTTGCACTCGTACCTTTGGACTTCGTCATAAACGACTTGTTCGGTAAGGCATTCGCTTCCCTTTTAGACATCCTCCCAGCTTGAGCAACCTTTTGAGCTTTTTTCATTTTTTCTTGTGCTGCTTTTTCGAGCCGGCTCTTTTCTTTCACGAACTGTTCATGGGCTTGCTGTTGTTGCTCACGTTCTAACTGCTTTTGAACCACATATTCACTATAATTTCCTAAATAAACTCGGACCTCGCCTTCATGAATTTCCCAAATTGTCGTGACTAGTTCGTCTAGTACAGCACGGTCATGACTAGTTAATATTAACGCTCCATAATAATACCGAAGTTCCTCTAATAAAAAGGAAATCCCCTCTTGATCCAAGTGCGTTGTCGGCTCATCAATTAGTAATGCATCGTAATAGTTGGTAAACAATTGAGCAAGCTTCATCCTTGTCTGCTCGCCGCCACTTAAATAAACCGAATCTTTTGGTATATCTAATTTTCCAAGTAATACTGGATCGGCTCCAAGAGATGTTGGTGCTTCAAGTTGTTCAAAACATCCGGGCTCAACATGACGATACACTTTCCCTTTAGTTGGTTGAACCTTACCTGACAATAATTTTAATAGTGTACTTTTTCCTGCACCATTACTACCAACAATCCCAATACGGTCAAATTGGTGAATGGCTAACCGGTCTATTTTTAAGATTTCCTTATCTAAATAGGCTACTTCAACATTTTCTAATTCAAAACAAATTTTTTCCATATTCGCTACCTCCCGAAATTTTATCATTTCGTATCGATAGCAAGGATCGATACGAGCTTCTAAACTAAGCTCGTATCAATAAAAAAGTAGTATCCCCATTCAAAATCCCTCCTACATTTAAATAAAATAAAAATCACAGACGTCCTGTCTGTGATTTAGAGTAATAGGAATTGCCCATCTTCATTGAAATAGAGGCTTGAAGGTAAATGTCACCAAATAAGCCTTCTCTTAGTAAAGGAAAATTACACAAAAATAAAGAAAGGCAGAACAATCCCTTTCTTCAAATTAGATAATTATATTTAAAATGAAGATTACTAAAAAAGGACAGACTTATCCCGTTTACTCTGTGTTATACAAACAGAGTCTTTGACCGTATTGAATTACTGGTTCAAAGTTAGGGACCATAGTCTAGGTATCATTTTTAATAATCCTCCTTACATTTTAATGGTACGATATTTATCGTATAAAGACTTTGAGAGAAAGTCAATGGAAAATTACACTTACCCACCTTTATTTAAAGTTTGATTGTATCGCATTTAAAAAGCTATCGTTTTGAATAAGTTTGATCAAAACGATAGCTTCCTTTTATTTATAATGAGTGTTATTTATAGTTCATACCAACCTTTTAATTTCCTTATTCAATAACATTTATTTCTAATTTTTTCTGTACAGCTTTAATCATTCGAGCAGATCCATAGCAAGTTTCTCCATTTTCCATTAGAATTTCTTTCTTTTTAAAGTCCACTTCCTGAATATTGTCGATATTTACAACGTAAGAATTATGGCAACGAATGAAGCCTTCATACTCTTTTTCTATATCTTTCAGTTTCCCATAAAACTCCACTTGACGATTATCCAAATGTAAAACAACTTTATGTAATGGGGAGGATTCAAAAAACATGATATCATCATAGTTGACACTAATAATTTTATCTGCAATTCTTTGAACGAATTTTTTATTGGATGTCTTGTTCATTACTTGCTTTCTTTCATTTGTCACCTTCAAACAGCTAACAATCTTGCTCTGTACAGAATCGACATCATCTTTAATAATAAAATCCATCGCAGCTACTTTATAAATGAAATTTAAATATGTAAGTTCTGAGTGGGTTGTGATAAAAACAATATCACCTATTGGATCAATTTTTCTGATTTCCGAGCCAAGTGTGATACCATTCATATCATGATTCAAGTCGATATCAAGAAAATATAAACCAGGTCGATTACTCTCCTTTATATAGGTTAATATTTCTTCTGGATCTGCAGTTGTTAGTATCAGTTGCATATCAAGATTTTCAATCATTATGTAATTTGAAACATACCTGGCTATCTTTTCTCTTTGTTCCTTTTGATCTTCACAAATAAAAACATCAATCATCTCAATCCCTCACTTTAAAATTACAATTTCCTGTTTAAAAAATCCATCCTCTATAACTGTATCCAACTGTGTGTTATTTTCTTGATCAACCATTTTCTTCAGGCTAGTCAGCCCCAACCCTCTATTTTCTCCTTTTGTTGAGAAACCTTTTTCGAAATAATGAAAGAGCTTATGTCCAGTATCGCTAAACGTATTCCAAACAACAAAAGACACGGATTGTTCAAATTCCACAAACCCCACTCGAACCGTACCTTTTTCTACTTCTTCTGCTGCTTCAATGGCATTGTCTAGTATAATTCCGATACAGCGGCACAACAGTACACTATCCATATTCAGATAATGAATTTCGTTAGGACATTCAAAAACCACATCTATCCCCTTTTCCTGTGCTGTAATCAGTTTGGAAGATACCAAACCTTTCACTTCTGGGATTTTAATTTGGGACAATCCCCTCATTTTAAAATCATTGTCACGAATCTTTTGACTGACGCGCATAATATTGTCATTAAAATAGCTTTCTAAAGCAGTCATATCACGATTGGTGATGTATTCTGACATAGAAGACAGGATATTGATGTAATCATGGCGAAAAGTTCGCATTTCATTATAGTTTTTTTCCAACTGTTCGGTATACATTTGTAAACTGTTTAGCTCAATTTCTTTTTCCCTCATCTCAAACTGCTTTCTAAAGGTATACACTAGGAATGACAAACTAACAGCAAAAATAATAAAGTAGATTAATAAGTACAGCGTATTCATCAATACAAGCTTATTTTGATTTCCTGTTAATCGTACATAAACAATTATTGTAAAATAAATCGCATATGTAAAAAGACCGAAGAAAGCAGCAATTCGCGTTAAATTCCTATCATCTGCATCCTTCTCAAAAATTCTGATAGTAACTTTTTTCCAAAAGGCTATAAATATTAAGCCAATAATCAGTGTAATAAATTGATGAAGTAATGTCGCTGAAGAAATGATTCCGTTTGTTTCTATAAAGGTAGTACTAATCCCAAAGATTTTTACCATAATGAAAGTTGTTATATGATCAATTAGAATCGTAGCAATCATTATTGTTGATGCGTAGTACAATGCAGGTATCCACTTTAGATAGGTATATTTAAACATAGCAAGAACAAACGCAAATATTAATAACGAACCAAAAATATCTAAATAAGAATATAGCCCAGCCATAATTAAACTAAACAATATGACCGCAATAATATATTCCTTTCGAAAAAAACGTTTACCTATAACGAAACTTACCAAAATACAATAAAATAAAACCTGAATGAATGCTAATATAGCCACTCACTGACCCTCATTTCTATATAGTAACTCCACTATATAGTATACTATAGATAAGTAAACAAAAGGAATCAGGGAAGGCGTGTTAGCGGAAGATAGGAAATTAACAGAAAGACAAAACCTGACCAAAATTCAAACTTATATTCTAACTCTTAAAGCTATCACTTTTACAAAGCTCTTTCAAAAAATTCATTTAAAACAACAGCTCATTATCAAATGGTGAAGCAGGCAATGTCTACTTATAACGATTCTCACCAAATCGTTGGAACTCATTAAATTCTTTTTTTGAGCTTAATAACAACTAATGAAATAATTAGAAGAAACGATGTGTACCCGATTGAAATCAGCATATCTTGATTAAATTCAAATGTCTGATTCCAAATTGAAATATACATTTTATTTAAATGATAGAACGGATTCACATAGGATACATATTTCACAAAATTCGGAAGAGTCTCTACAGGTACAGAAAAGCCGCCAGTGAACATAACAATTTGAAACAAAACAATAGACATAATTAGTGCTGTTTTTACTTCCTTGAAGTTTGAATAAATCGCATGAGAATAAACTAACATTATCGCATTAATAAGCAACAAACTTAAATATGAAACTAAGAAATTAACAATAGAAAGTTGCAAATCATAAATAAGTATGCTAATCAATGTTATGAAGACAAATCCTGCAGTTGCAATAATAAATGACTTGGCAATACTGGACATCAAAAGAATTTTATCCGTTATAGGCGTAATGAAAAGTCTTTTTTCAATTCCTTCCGCGCGATTCATTACCTGATCAAAACCAAAGGCAAAAAATACTACTGAAAAACTAATTAGGACAATAAACGATGGAGTATACATTTGAACATAGTTCATTCCTCCGCTATAGGTTGCATTACTGAACATTTGTCCCATTAAAATATATGTTACTGGCGGTACAACAACTGTGAAAACTAAATAAAATAACTCTCTAAAAAACATGATTAAGTCATATTTAATTTGTGTTAATAACATCTTTTCTTCCCCTTATTTAGAAATTTTATCAAGATAAAAGCTATTAATAGACTTATAACCTGATTTCAGTATATTTTCTGGCGTATCATATACTTCGGTTACACCGTCGTTAATGAATAGAACTTTATCACAGTAGAGTTCGATTTCGTCCATGTAATGAGTCGATAAAATCACTGTACTGTCATTTTTTTCAATATATCCTGTGATACTTTCCCATAATACGTTCCGCATATGGGGATCCAGACCAGTAGTCGGTTCATCCAAAATAATCAAACGCGGTTTTGAAGAAAAAGCAATTGCTAGGCTAACCTTTTGCTTCCAGCCTCCAGATAAACTATCAAAAAACGTATTTAGATGCTCCGACAATTCAAACTCTTCGATAATTTCATTCAAATCTACTTTGCTACCATAATAGGCACGAAAAAGATTTAATAATTCTTTTACTTTTAATTTTTTATAAAACTGTGTAGGCTGAAGTACAGCAGATATATTACTTTTGATTTCTTCCAGCTGAGCTTGATCAATTTCCTTTAAGTTATTACCAAAAACAGCTACCTTGCCGTCATTATAATCTTTAATCGTCATTAAAATTTCCAAGAATGTAGATTTCCCAGCACCATTTTTACCGATTACACCAATAATTTCACCTTTTTTAGCAGTAAAGTCTATCCCTTTTAGAACAGCTTTTTTCCCATAGTTCTTAGTTAATTTTTCTACCTTTACATTGTAATCCTGCATGGTTCACCCTCCTAATTTACATACATACTATAACTCGAGAATTCTACTGTTTTTCATTCCATGCATACAATGTGCTCCTCTATACTTAGATGTCCAAAGTATTTGATTTAGGTGTTCTATTTTTATTCCTAACTGTCAACAAGATTCCCTGTGGCAGCACTTGTTTTACAAGTTCAGCTAATTTGAACAGGCAGACTGCTTCAAAAGGGTGCTTAACCTCTGGATAATGTTAAAGCCTTGCAAAGAATAACAGAATCTAATCGTGTGGATAAAGAAACATAAAGTCTTATCCGCAGTATAAGGAGAAGTAAAAAGGTTAATGAAATTGGAACAACTTGAAAAAAGTTTGCATGAATTTGTCATGCTTTTTATACATTTTTTATTCCTTATCTTTTCTTTTTCTTCTATTGTGTACTGTTAGCTTAACGATTCCTCTTTTATAATCCGTAAGATTTTCAAAAACACAGTTTCTAATAATTCACTTTCTTAATCCTGTGAAGAACGAAAAAAACTACTAGACATAAAGTCCAGTAGTACTATGAATTCCGCTAATTCAATATATACTGTTAGACACATGGGGTTATAATTGTCCTTTTTTTGATATAGACCAGTCATGTGCCACATTTTTAAAAATTTTTTTAAAAGAAGGTTTCCATTCTGACAAATCCTGATAAACAAACGTTATATTGTCACATATTTTATCTGCAACTTCGTACATATGTTTAATATCATTAGCCGTAAACAATATATATCCTTTGCGCCCTGTACCGTCTACAATATTTGGTATAGTGTCGCCCTCTTTTACTAATAGATCAATTAAAACGATCTCGGATATGTTAGCTAACCCTTTATACTTGATTTCTTTTAAGCTACCTGGTTTGGGAATCAAGCTTAAAGACATAGCTTGACAATTTGAAGGTACACATCTAAATTCATCTATAGTATTAGTAGCTAACGCATCATAATAGTATCCAAATTGAGATATGCCGGTTGTTAGTTCTACCATTTTCCAAATGTTACCGCCACCTATCCTCACTTGAGACTCTATGATTATTGGCTTATTTTGTTTGTCTATCTTTACCTCTGTATGAGTAATACCGGCTTCCAGTTGCATGTCGTCCAAAAATAGCATTACTTTCTCAATGATTAATTTTTTTTGATATTCATCTATAGGTGCCGGCATAATAGTATAGTTTATTAAAAATGTATCTTCTTTAAATATTTCAGCTGATAGAGCTAGTATAGAGTGTTTTTTGTTATAAGAAACGGCTTCGACCGTATAAACTACGTCACCTTCCACGTACTCTTCCACTAAAATTGGTAATTGAATACCGTTATCTTTAATAAATAGCTCTACGTCATCTCCTATGTCTAGCTTAGATACTCCTTGACCACCTGCGCCAATCGGGGGCTTTACTATAATACTACCTTTTTTGTTTAAAAATTCATCAATGTCTTTTATGTTGTTGCAAACTATCGAATCTATCGAAAAGTCTTTGCCTGCTAGAATTTCACGCATCATGTCTTTATTACGGGTTATCATATTAGCGTTGTAAGAAACTCCTTTAACATTAAAAATCTTTGCAATTATGCAAGCCGTATCTAGGGCTACTTCGTTAAAAGATACAACCACATCAAACGGTTTCTCTTTGTACAATTCTTCAGCATAGTACACACAGACAGGTATGTTTGTTGTGTCTATTTCTTTTTTATAGAAACACTTTTCTAAGATAGTTCCATCGAAATATATGTGTTTAGTGTAAGACCCTATATACGAAACAGTATACCCCCTATCTAAAGCATCCTGTATAGGCTTTGTCCATCCCCCTATAAATAAAACGTGTGGTGTTTTTTCTATGACAGTTCCTTTTGATATCTTAAACATTATAATCATCTCCTCTAAATTGAACTCGTATATTCAATGTTGACTCCTTTTGATATGCCTCGCCTTAACAACACTATTAAACACAATGTTGTTCCGAAGCCCCCTATAAATAACGTTGTTTGAAGCCCAAATATAGAAACTAAAAAAGCACTAGCAAAACTTCCCAATGCCCAAGCTCCCCAATTAAGGGTACGCTGTACAGCATTTACTCTGCCCAGCATGTGATTTGGTGAGGCAAGTTGTCGTATGGTTGCAGCGTAAGGACCGAATACACCTTCTCCCATACCATGTATGATACTTGCAGCTACTATACCGGATACGGTTCCCAAATATCCCATTATCGGTATTAAGCACAGACCGATAACTGATACAGTAGCGCTATAAATAAGCATTTTTGTATTATTAATTTGTTGGCTTTTTTTGACGAGTATCGTATTGCCTATCAAAAATCCTATCGCTGCCGAACCTACAACAAAGCCTATTTCAAGTTCAGATAGACCCATTACCTTAAAAAGGAATATTACTAAAATGCTATTTAATATGTATTTAAAAAAACCATAAACAGCGCCACAGCTTACAATTGGTTCCAATACAGGGTGGTTTTTAAAAAATATCAAACCTTCATATATGTTTTTATATAGCGATTTTAGATTTACGTTTTTTAAAGTGCCTTCTGTATGCGGTTCAAACCTTGAAATAAATAATACACACAAAAAACAAACAAAGTACGTTACAGCGTCAACAGTGAATGAGCCTGTTAATCCAATTAGAGTAATAACGATTCCTGCCAGCATAGGACCAATTACTATAGAAAGAGACTCCGAAAGGGCAAGTTGAGCATTCCCTTTTTTTAAGTTGTCTTTATCTGTTACTATTTCGGGTAAGAAAGAAGGAATGGCAATGTTGTAAAACGTAGTAAATATTCCATTTAGAAACATGAGAAAAACCAATAATGGGAACGTTAGTATATTTGTTCCAGTCAGTATGAAAACTAATAAAAATAAAACGCCTTGACATATACTACAAATTAGCAAAACCTTTTTTCTATGAAGGATATCTATCAAAGCACCGGCTACTAATCCAAAAAGTAGGTAGGGTATAAATATAATCCCACGAAGCATGGCAGCATTTGCCTCACTTGTTTCTAGTACCTCTAATGCAAAAAGAGGCAAAGCCACTACTGTAAACTGGGTACCTAACAAACTTATAGACTGTCCTAGCCAAAGCTTGTAAAAATTAAAATGTTTTTTATTTTTCATAATACACCTCCATTAATTCATATTTATAAAAATACAGAACTAACAAAATATCATAATATTCAGAAATTTCATCATGCATTTTATACATTTTCTTTTTCCCTCTTTTCTTTTTCTTCCATTGTGCATATTTTTCAGACATGCAAACTGCACATGACCTAAAACCTGCTGATATAGCCGTCTGTTCATCGGCAAAAAACACGCGATGTTTAATGTATCCCCCTTTTGCTATAGCTCTTAGTGCTGAGGGACAATCTAATCTTCCATATAATTTACTCGGTCGATACCCACCCAAAATACCCGGTGTATCACTTTGATATGGATGCATATCGGCACCCAACAGGGTGAATGTCTTTTTTCTACTTTCAGCACTTTTCTCATTATCTTTATACATGTAATCACTTCCTATTTTTTTACGGCTCAAACCCAGCCTGACTCACATAAACGTGATTTTCTGGAAAGATTTCAATGAATCGGTTATATACTTCTTTAATTACATGTGGTCCATACCATTCTTCTAAACCAAGTTGGGCATACTTTTTCTCAATACCAAGTTTTCTTGTGCGTTTTCCACCACTGCCATCACCCATGAAGTAGTCATCAATACAAATCCGTTCAACGAATGGCTTCAATTTCATAGGGAAATATTCTCCACTCGGTAAAATGGGGGCTATAGCAACTTGAGTTGGTATTTCAGCAGCCGCTAATTGTTCCAATGTCTTAAAGCGCGCCTGGATTGGAGGTGCCTTTGGCGTAAAATGTTTACGGATTGTTTCCGAATCTGTCTCAATCGTCATACTTACTCGAACTTTATCTTTAAAATGTTGCAGCAAATCGATATCTTGACTGACAAGTGGGCTTCTAGTCTGTACTAATAGGAAGTCAGGAGGATCTTCTACCATAACTTCTAGTAAAGATCGCGTCACTTTTTCCTTATGCTCTATTGGTTGATACGGATCAGTACTTGATGACATAAAAATGGTTACATTTCCTTTGGCTTTGGCGCGCCGAAGCTCCTTTTTTAATAAATTCGCAGCTCCATTTTTAACATCGATCCAATTTCCCCATTCCCCTTCTCGAAAAAGAGATACAGGCATTTCGCGTACATAACAATAGGAACACCCAAATGAACAGCCTGTATAAGGATTTAGTGAATGCGTATAACCAGAAAGGAAGCCCGTCCCTTTATTCAGAATCGTTTTCGGATTTTTATAAAATAATTCACTTGTCATGACAAAACCTCCATTCATTGTACGGCAATAATTACTCATTGCTTGATGAAGCTTGCTTTTCTAGATCCAGTAGCAATGTCTTCATTTCTAATCCACCCCGATAGCCAGTTAATGAGCCACTCTTCCCTATTACACGATGGCACGGTACAGTAATTAATACCGGATTAGCCCCAATAGCCGCTCCTACAGCACGAACGGCTGCTGGTTTATTTATATCATTTGCAATGTCTGAATAGGATTTCGTCTGCCCATAAGGAATTTCACAAAGTGCATTCCAAACTGCTAGCTGAAATTGCGTACCTACGTACTCAAATGGAACAGTAAAGGTTTTCCGCTTCCCTTCTAGGTACTGAGTGATTTCAACAACATAGGGTTCAAGCTTTTCATCATCTTCGACAAGAGGACTTCCTGGATAGCGTTTCTTAGCCCATTCGAACAATTCCTCGAATGGTTTGTTCTGTGAACCTACAAACACAAGCCCCTTTGAAGTTGAAGCAATATAAAAATTCCAATCCTTAGACTTTAGTAAAGACCAATAAAGAGTTGGTTTATTCTTTGTTTCCATAGTACTTTTCCTCCATTTTACTCATTTGACGAAATTGCGCTGGTGTCTGTCCAGTTTTCTTTTTAAATAAAGTAATAAAATAAGGTGTGTTAGTCATACCCACACATATGGCGATATCTCCAATCGCTTTATTCGTTTGAATCAAATACTTTTTAGCCGCGTGTACTCTAACTTGTTGTATATACTCAACCGGCGTAATGCCTTTAATCCTTTTAAATGTTCGATGCAAATGATACGGACTCCCATGACAAATAGTTGCCAAAGATTCTAGCGTTAATTTTTCTGTGAAATTTTTATCAATGTATTCCGTAATTAAATCAACCCACTCGCTATCAGGTAGATTTTCATTAGTGGGCTTGCAACGTTTACAAGGACGAAAATTTGCGCGGAGAGCTTGTTCTGCGTTTGGAAAAATGCATACATTTTCTTTTTTCGGAACGCGAGATTTACAGGATGGTTTACAAAATATCCCTGTCGACTTTACAGCGTAGAAAAATTGATTATTGAACGCTGCATCATTATTTATAATTGCTTGCCACTTTTCATCTGGTATCATCTCTACATCATTTGAAATTCTATGTCCGTTATTAATACTATCTGGCATTGACCTCACCTCTCCTTACAATATACTCCCTTTAAATTCAATATGTATAGTTCTGGGAATGGAATAGCAATATATTGAAGCTAATTTTTTATCCCGCATAACGGGCTGTAAGACTCCCCCTCTAACACTTAGAGAAATCCGAGAAGTTAAGGTGGGAAATATACAGCCCGTGAAAGCCCTATTGGTTTACCTAACAGTAGGGGATGAAGAAAATTCCCACTGATCAAAGTTTCACTTAGAATCGTGAAAAATAATCCCAAGACCGTATCGTTCTCCAGAAGTAACCGTGCTTACTCCGTGACGTACCGTATTTTTATAATATCCTTTTTTACCTAGAACAGGTCTATAGTTAGTAGGAAAAATCAGCGCACTACCTTGTTCTAAAGTAATTACATGTCCCCTACTCTGAGCACGAGGAATTTGTTCCACTAATAGAAATTCTCCACCGCAAAAGTCTTTTTCTCGTTCATTTAATACAAATACTACTTGAAACGGGAAAAATATGTCCCCATATACATCTTGATGCAAACAATTAAACCCGCCTGTTTCATACGTTAATAGTAAAGGTGTCGGTCTTGTTTGATCATATTTTTCACAGGTGTTCAAAAAATCTTGTAGGTGATCTGGAAACTGTGCTGTTTTCTTTAAATAACCCAACCATCGATTAGCTGTTTTGGCCAACTCTACATAAAAGGACTCCCTTAAACTTTGGATGATTTCAGGTAATGGATAGGAAAAATATTTGTACTCCCCATTTCCAAAGCGATATCTCGTCATATTGATTGTCGCTCTGTATGGCTCTTCCTCACAATACAATTCTTTGATGAATTCACATTCCTCTATTGTTAAAATCACTGGAAGCTTTGCGAATCCTTGCTCATCTAATTCATGTTGAATTGAATCCCAATTTAAGCTCTCGACACGTGTTTTTATATTTTGGACCATTTTTATCAACTCCTATTTTGCATTCTTGATAACTAACACTATAACCGCATAAATAAAAAAAAATAAGGTGTTTAGAATGTAATAGCAAGATAACAAAATTAGGTAAGATTATTTTGTGATAAAGTAAAATTACAGTTAGTGTAAGTTTTCAATCGTATAAAAAATCGGAATAGATGAGGAGAATGAAAAAATGACATGGCATGAAGTCAATGAAGTTATTGCAATCACATTACCTGAAAATTTCGACATGAATGCAAACCTAGGCTATTTGACAAGGGAAAAAAATGAATGCATGTATGAAATAGAGAATGATACCATTACAATAGTTATAGCCATTGAGGAAATTCGGTCCTTAGTACAGGTAAGCGTAATCAATAAACAAATGGTTGTTCAATTCCTAAATGATACGAGACCTATTGAAAAGTGGAAACGGGAAGAAATTGTAAAATACATTTATGAATGGTTTGATCTTGATAATGATTTAACGTCATTTTATGAAATGGCAAAAGCAGACCCATTACTTAAAATGCCTGCCCAAAAATTTTATGGATTGCGAGTTATCGGCATTCCCGATTTATTTGAAGCTTTATGTTGGGGAATTTTAGGGCAACAAATTAACTTAACCTTCGCGTACTCCTTAAAGAAGCAATTTGTAGAAAAATTTGGCGATTCCATCGAATGGAATGGTAAAAAGTATTGGGTGTTCCCAACGTACGAACGAATTGCACAGTTAACGCCTATCGACCTAGCTGATATTAAAATGACGATAAAAAAAAGTGAATACATTATTGGAATAGCTAAATTAATGGCAAGCGGAGAATTATCGAGGGAAAAACTAATAAAAATGAACTTTAAAGATGCTGAAAAAAAATTAATTAAAATACGAGGAATCGGTCCTTGGACAGCCAATTATGTTTTAATGCGCTGCCTCAGGTTCCAGACAGCTTTTCCAATTGATGATGTAGGTCTTATTAATTCGATAAAAATAGTACGTAATATGGACCGAAAGCCTACGAAAGATGAAATCTTAGAATTATCGCTTCCATGGGAAAACTGGGAATCATATGCTACCTTTTATTTATGGCGTGTCCTTTACTGATCTTTAATTTTAAACCAAGGCGGATAATCTGCCCCACTGCCCTGTTCCTTGCCCCTCTTTAAACCAACTCAACACAAAAACACCCCTTTAGATAATCATATCCAAAGGGGCAAAGCTTCGGGAGTTTATTTTAAACACCGCATCTTTTTTATAAACGGTTTATAGGCCACATTTTAACTGTGCTGCACAGTTTATACATGTATTACAGCCACCGATTTCTTCTACAGTTCCTTTGCGGCATACAGGACAAGTATTCCCTACATCCGAACCAATAACTGTTGTCGATTCTAATGCTTGAATCGTATCTACTAATACAACTGGACGCTTCGTTGGTACTTCTACTAAATCTTCCTCAAATGACAGTTGATCCATATCATTTTCTTCAGCCTTTAGTGTTAGTACTTGTGAATCACGGCTACCATCTACATAGACCGTACCACCTTTAGCGCCACCTTTATATAAACGCTCGTATACTTTTTCAACTTGTTGTACTGTATACCCTTTTGGTGCGTTTACAGTTTTTGAAATAGATGAATCAATCCATTTTTGGATGATACATTGTACATCAGCATGTGCTTCTGGTTTTAATTCCATCGCCGTAACGAACCAATCAGGAAGATTATTCTCATCTACTTCCGGATGACGTTCTAAATATTCTTGTACGATTTCTGCTTTTACCTCGATGAATTTTCCTAGGCGACCAGAACGGTAATATGTGAATGAGAAGTATGGCTCAAGACCCGTTGCCACGCCAACCATCGTACCAGTCGAACCAGTCGGAGCTACTGTTAGTAAATGTGAGTTGCGAATACCCGTTGCTAAAATTTGCTCTTTAATATGCGCAGGCATTTTTTGCATAAAGCCAGTTTCAGTGAATGCTTTACGTAAACGGGCTGTTTCTTCCTCTGTTGCTCCTACAAGGAATGGGAAGCTGCCGCGTTCTTTTGCAAGTTCTGTTGACGCTTCATAAGCAGTCTCTGCAATCGTTTTAAAGATTTCATCAACTAGCTCATTACCCGCTTCTGAACCATATTCTTTCTCACAATAAATGAGTAAGTCCGCTAAGCCCATTACGCCTAAGCCAACACGACGCTCTCCTAGAGCTTGTACACGATTTTCTTCTAAGAAGTATGGTGTAGCATCAATAACATTATCTTGCATACGGACACCAACACGAACTGTTTCACGTAATGCTTCGTAATCAATTGTTTGATCTTCTTTATTCGCAAACTGTGCTAAGTTGACAGCTGCTAAGTTACACACAGAATATGGTGCAAGTGGTTGTTCCCCACATGGGTTAGTCGCTACAACGCTTTGACCATAAGCTTTTGCGTTAGTCATGTCATTGGCGTTGTCGATGAAGAAAATACCTGGTTCTGCAGAGTACGTTGCACAAACATTGATTAAATTCCATAATTCCTTCGCTTTAATCGTGCGGTAAGTGCGTACTTTATAGCCCATTTTCTCCCATTCGCGCACATCTCCAACTTTATGCCACTCACTGTTGTAAATAGCCATTTCTTCTTTTGTATATTCTTCAACAGCTGGGAAACGAAGCTCGAATTCAGCGTCACTTTCAACTGCTTCCATAAATTCTTTTGTTAATGTTACAGAAATATTTGCACCAGTTAAAAACTCTGGATTGTGAACTGTATAAGTACCGCCATCGCGTAGTTTGTTTTCCGCTTCGCGAATAATAACTGTATCAAAACCACCTAAGCCTTCAATACCTTTATAGTTAACAATACCTTGGTACATAGCTTCCTCTTGAGTTGAAAGAGGTTTAAAGTTTAATTTTTCTTTTGCTAGACGAATAATCGTTTTATCCGTTGTATTTTCGATTAGGTATCGTAGAATACGTGGATTTTGCATTTTCGAAATAATAAATTCCACGATATCAGGATGCCAATCTGCCAGCATAATCATTTGTGCCTATTTCTTACGCGGGTTCGCTATACCCACTCTCTATGTCACCATAGAAGTTGAGACCATATCTTACATCTTATTTAGATGTCCTCGCACTTCGGAGTGGCTTCACTCCTACTCTACTCACTTCCGCGAACTAGCGTGTTTTCGATGGTCGTTGAACCTTCCCCTTTGAAAGAGGCTTGGCTGCTGATTGTCTTTATCCCACTGCTATTTTCAAGCATTCACGCTTACCGTTTCCAGTTACGTTGTAGCTAGCAATGCATTTATAATGCGTTTTTTAAGTTATGCTCATTTTTCAAATGAGACGTAAACCTTCCTTGTTTATTATGATCTATTGTAAAACCACATATTAACAAGTTTGTGGCTGTTTCGCATCATAAACATCCATAATTCCCACCTCGATTAAAGTGACAATATTTCCGTTAAAGAGTTCCCAGCAATTCACGAGGTTTGTTTACGCAGAAGCACCTAGATTATGCTTACCTCTGCGGCTACCACCTTGTTCGACAAGATGAGTCAGCTTCGCAATATCATCTAACCATGATACAGAGCCTGATGATTTACCATTTACACCACGTGCTAAAGTGTTACGTGGACGCAATGTCGAACCATTTGTCCCTACACCACCACCGCGGCTCATAATTTCCATCACTTGCTTACGGTGATCACTTATTCCTTCACGTGAATCTGCTACAAATGGCATTACGTAACAATTGAAGAAAGTTACATCCGTTTCAGATCCAGCTCCGTAAATAACTCGTCCAGCTGGGATGAACTTTAATGAGACTAGCTGCTCATAAAACTTATCAAACCATTCTTGGCGTTTCTCTTGTGTTTTTTCAACAGCAGCAAGCCCTGTTGCATTTCGTTTTGCGATTTGTTCATAAAATATTTCAAGAGGCTTTTCTAGCACGTCAATTGAACGCGTAATCACACCCGTTTCTTGCTCTTTCGGATCATCTATAGCACTACGGTAATCTTCCTCAATCAAAATTTCTGCTGTTTTTGTAGACATATCAAGCTTTTGGATTGTCCCTAAACCACGTGCAGGGAATTTTGGATCTGACTTTACTGTTAATACGACGAAATCACCGGCTTTTAACGTTTTCTTTTCCGTATCTTTAAACGAGTAGCGATCGATCATTACAAGTCTTGATACACCTTTATGCGTAATGTGCATATCAGGTGTTACAGGATGAACCTGTGGAAATTGTTCAATATCTTTGTTTAACTGTTCAAATTTGTTTACTTCGGGTTGATGATTTGTGAGTACCATCGTTTTGCCTCCCTTATTTTCTGCTTTACAAATATAAATACACAATATCATGTGTCGTCAAACACTACATATTGTGTATGTTGCTTTTAAAAAGATACTATATATAGTTTTTTAATTCAACTCTTGCAATTTCGAACAGAATGCGAACTGCTTGTTATCACAAGGGTCGAACGATAAAAAAATATTTTTCTTATACTTTTCAGCTATGTCAAACAACCATTTTTATCCACTCAACTTTTAGTTAGAAGACGTCGATTTCCGTTACGGGCTACTTGCTTTTCGCTGACGCTTCTCTTTCGCACAGAAAACATCCGCTCCGTGCAGGGTCTCGTCTGTCTCGCTTTCCCGCGGGAGTCAAGTAGCCCTTCACTACAATCAGCTAAAAATGGTCATTTATAAGCAATATATCAACAAAAAATCTTTTTACCGCTTAATAACAAAACAATATTTAATACTATTTCTTTTTATTTTTTGAAGTTCCAATCATCACATGCATATTTTTTTTCTTCTAGTGCATGTACATATTCTAATTGCTCCTCAGAAAGTGTAAATGGTTTTAAATCAATTTGCAACGATTTTGCAAAACCATCTCTAAAAGCTGTCACACATTGTTCAATAGTCACAGGTTCTTTAACAAGGTTATTGATAGCAACCGCTTTTTCAGGCATCTTTCTACGCATGCGTGCCTTCGCCTCTTCACTTGAAAAATTGAAGACAGATAATAATTTTTCTTGATCTAAATCAAGTAAAATAGCTCCGTGCTGTAAAATAACACCTTTTTGACGAGTTTGTGCACTACCTGCCACTTTTTTACCTTCTACTACAAGCTCATACCAGCTTGGTGCATCAAAGCAAACTGCACTTTTAGGTTTCTTTAGGTCCGCTCTTTGTTCTTCAGTATTAGGCACACTAAAATAAGCATCCATACCTAGATTATGAAACCCTTGCAATATCCCTTCACTTAACACTCTATATGCCTCTGTCACTGATTCAGGCATATCGGGATAGCTTTCTGAAACAATGACACTATATGTCAATTCATGTTCATGTAAAACGGCTCTACCACCTGTTGGACGACGAACAAAGCCTAACCCTTGTTCTCGCACCGCTTCTAGATTAATATCTCTTTTCGCTTGTTGAAAATAGCCAATCGAAAGAGTTGCTGGCTCCCACTCATAAAAACGAATAACCGGTGGAATTAAACCTTCACTATGCCAATCAAGTAATGCTTCGTCTAATGCCATATTGAAAGATGGGCTACATTTCCCTGAATTTAGAAAATACCAAGTTGTCATATTTTCATCTCCTACAAATATTAAATTAAACTTTTGCGAACGTGTACAAAATAAGGCTCATCCTGGTTGCTTCCGTTATGGCTGGGCGCTATGTTATTGCTGTCGCTTCGCTTTCGCACAGATAAAACATTTTTGTTGCTGTCGCTTCGCTTTCGCACAGATAAAACATTTGCTACCGCTGCATTAGTACTACAATTTCGCACAGAAAACATTCGCTTCGCTACAGGGTCTCATCTGTGAGGCTAATCCCCGTGGAGTGGCCCAGCCTTCACTCCAATCAGCTTATATAGGGCATACATTTTAACAAATTTCATCCTACTCCAAATGATGAGCCAAAAATAGTGCTTCTCAAATTTTGACACTTTTCGTTTAATTTTTTTTCTATATTTAAGTAATCCCACACTAAACCAAGAAAGTAGTGGATGATTCTGTGGCCTTTCACTAAAACATTCATATACAAAAGATAGATTAATTCTAGCCACAATCTAATTAATTTTATCAAACTCATTGGACTATCGCTAGCGCATCTTTTATAATAATAAAGAAGATAGAAAGGGGTAAGAAATTTTGTTAAACATACTTATCACAATCGGTGTTATTTTAGTAGTCGTAATTGCATATATCGGCATCAATGCCCTACGACTAAAAAAAGCCGTAACAAACCTAACACAAGAACAATTTATTGAAGGCTATCGTAAAGCGCAGCTTATCGACGTACGTGAGCAAAAAGAATTTGATGCAGGTCACATTCTTGGTGCACGTAATGTTCCTTCAACAACTCTACGTCAACGTCATAAAGAAATTCGCCCAGATTTACCAGTATATTTATACTGTCAAAATACAGGCCGTAGCTCACGTGCTGCTCTATTTCTTACAAAACGTGGCTACAACCAAATTTACCAACTTCAAGGTGGCTTCCGTACTTGGACAGGTAAAATAAAGTCTAAAAAATAATCTCAAAATATCGTTAAGGCATAAGTGACTACTCTAAATAAATATCTCGTGAAATCTAAGTAAATTTATTTATATACCTATCTCACTTTGTTTTCAACAGGAAGAAACCATCTCAAATGACTATGAGATGGTTTACTTTTTGCAAAAAATTCTGAGTTTCTACTATATTATATTTATTGTTTAACGTCTGACAACTTATTGAACAGAAAAAAGTAGAGTGTGTTGCAATATACTGCTCACATCACATTCAACTTCCTTTACCTAAATTCTAGCTCCTTCCCCACTCGTGCCTAGCCTGTTTACCCCCTTATACTAAACATTAAACATCATCCATATTTTAACGTATGTCTAAAAATACTATGTTTCGTATAATTTTTCCCTAGACGAACTCCAATCTTCTTTTTTTCTGAAAAAGACTGAAATTTACCCTTGAATAATTATGGTAGCACTGATAGGATGTATAATATCTTAAAATAATGTCATCAAGACATACAATACAAGCTATGAATGCTATGGATAAAACTATAGCAGGAGCAGTTCTGGAGAGAGCGCATTTTGCGTCGCCGAAGGGTTCACTATCTCAGGCAAAAGGACAGAGGAGTAATATTAACTTTCATCATGAAAGCTATACCACGCGAATGTTTTCTTTTTTACATACAACATTCACGATCGGTATTTGTTATTCTGTCGTTTACGAGACTAGTGTCACTACTAGTCTCTTTTTTATTTCCAGTCATAGTTTTTACGTATCTTTGAGGGGGAGCAACGTGGAACAACAACAATTAAAACGTGAATTAAAAAATCGCCATGTGCAGCTCATTGCGATTGGCGGAACAATCGGTACTGGTTTATTTTTAGGCTCCGGAAAAGCCATTGCTTTAGCAGGACCTTCCATCATCTTCGCCTATCTAATTGTCGGAACCGCCTTATTTTTCGTTATGCGGGCTTTAGGTGAACTGTTATTATCGAATGCTGGCTATACATCATTTACTGATTTTGCGTCCGAATATATAGGACCTTGGGCAGGTTACATTACTGGCTGGACATACTGGTTCTGCTGGATTATGACCGCTATGGCAGATATTATCGCTGTCGGCGTTTATGTACAATATTGGTTTGATATTCCACAATGGGTGCCTGCAATTGGCTGTTTAGTCCTGTTGCTAATGTTGAATCTATTAACTGTAAAACTATTTGGCGAACTAGAATTTTGGTTTGCACTTATAAAAGTCATTACAATTGTTGCACTGATTGTGATTGGATTATTCATGTTATTTACAGGCTTTCAAACTAGCTCTGGCACAGTTTCTGTTGAAAATCTTTGGGCACATGGCGGGTTATTCCCGAATGGTCTACATGGGTTCTTAATGGCATTCCAAATGGTTGTTTTCGCTTTTGTTGGTGTCGAATTAGTAGGGGTTTCTGCTGCTGAAACGGCCGATCCTAAAAAAAATATTCCTTCTGCCATTAACAAAATTCCATTACGCATTTTATTATTCTACGTAGGGGCGTTATTTGTTATTTTATGCATTAATCCTTGGCATGAAATGTCTGCATCTAGTAGTCCATTTGTACAAGTATTTACACTAGCCGGTATTCCAATTGCTGCAGGGATTATTAATTTTGTCGTTCTAACATCTGCTGCTTCGGCTGGTAATAGTGGTTTATTTTCTACAAGTCGGATGCTCTTTAATCTTGGAAACAATAAGCAAGCTTCGCCAACGTTTGCAAAGCTAAATAAAAACAGTGTACCAAGCAACGCACTTGTTGTATCTGCAATTGTTGTATCTGTTGGTGCATTACTAAGTAAATTAATGCCTGAAAACGCCTTTAGTGTTGTGACAACGATTAGTGCCATTTGTTTTATCTGGGTGTGGAGTATTATATTAATCTCTCATATCATCTATAAACGTAAAAATCGTGCACTTCATGAAGCATCAATTTTCAAAGCACCTTTTACTCCGTTCGTGAACTATTTAGTACTTGCCTTCTTTGCATTTCTATTAGTAGTGATGTTCATTTCAGAAGCAACTCGTACCGCATTACTATTGACACCAATTTGGTTTATATTGCTGCTGATTCTTTATAAGAAAAAAAGAAAGTAATACGCTAAATTATATTGTCCTGGATAGTGACACTTTAAGCAAAGTGAAGCTATTCAGGGCTTTTTTTATTACAAATTAACCGGTATAATCTTGGCGAATGTTTAAAAATCCGCTGAAAGAAGTAAAAAAGATGACTCCATATACTGAAGTCATCTTTCATTGGTTAAAAAATATTCATATTCCATTCGGTAGCGATATGCTTAAGTAAATTCACGCCAGCTACGCTGTTCCCGATGTCATCAATTGCTGGTCCATAAATGCCAATACCACACCCAGCTGGAAAAGGCGAATCTAAGCCTGCATGACTTGGCACTGCCGCCAAAATCGCTCCGGAAACACCACTTTTAGCGGGTAACCCGATAAATGCAGCAAATTTGCCAGAAGCATTATACATACCACAAGTAACCATCAATGCCTTTGCTAATTTTGCTACTTGCTTAGGAAAAAGCTGTGTTTTTGTTAGTGGATGATAACCATCATTGGCGATTACTAAACCAATCATCGCTAAATCTGAAACATTTACTTCAATCGCACATTGTTTTAAATAAACCTCCAATGCCTCCTCTACAGGACAGTCTAAAAAGCCAGAATCCATTAAATAATAGGCTAATGAACGATTTCGATTTGCAGTTTGCCATTCAGATTGATAAACCTCTTCATTCACTTTTAATTTCTTGCCAACCATTTGCTCTAAAAAACAAAGGATTTTTGAAACCTTTTCTTGCGGCGAATTTCCGTCAAGCATAGAGGATACTGTAATGGCTCCTGCATTAATCATTGGATTAAACGGTTTTCCAGGCTGATGACTTTCTAGACGAATGATTGAATTGAAGGTGTCACCTGTAGGTTCAACATCTACTCGTTCTAAAACATAAGGTAATCCTCGTTCCATACACGCTAAAATAAATGTAACGACCTTTGAAACACTCTGCAGCGTAAATAGTTCAGTTGTCTCTCCGGCTTTCATTTCGTCATTATTAGTGCCGATAATCGAAATCGCTAATTGATTTGGATCTTTTTCAGCTAAAGCAGGAATATAACTTGCGCATTGCCCCTCTTTAGCAAAAGGACGAAACTGTTCCACCCATTCTGCCGCAAGTTGATTATTATTATGATTGTTATGTTCTGTCGGCATTTTGTAATCTCCTTTCAAAAAACGGCATTTTACGCCATAACTACTCAATAAGTACACTTAACTAAGAAAAAACTTAATAATAGGCAAAAACAGAGCCTCCATAGTTTACCCTACGAAGACTCTTTTTGGTATACTTTTTTAAAATTTCGGAGGCTTAGTACCTTCTGGAATTAGCGAAGCATAAGTCTCCCCGTCCAGACGTTCCTTCCATTCTTTTTTAGCTTCTTCAATCAGTGATGGATTATCAATTAGACCCACAGCAGTGCAAGCCATTATTTTTGCTGCCTGTAACATTCCCTTATGTGCTATTGGCATAACCCCCTGTGATACAACCTGCCAAGTATGAAGCGGTGTACCTAGTGCCATACATACAGTTGTACATTGAACAGTCGGGACATTCCAGCTTACATCTCCAACATCCGTTGATCCGCCTAATATAAATTCAGGTAGGACACTTGGAATGTGGTCAGCAATAACTTTACCTTGTAACCGCATAGCATCATCTTTTTTTAGACCTACTAATGCTGATGCCTGGATTTCAGGCGTAAATGTATTAAAAATAGCTTGGGCATGCTGTTCATCTTCTCTTGTATAAGTAGGCATTCCTAGATCAATTATTTGTTTTTGCATCGCATCATAAAGTGTTTTATTTGGGATAAGATTGGACGCTGCTCCCTCAAAGGCGATTTCTAACGATGTTTCAGTCATCAAAGTTGCACCTTTAGCAATATTTTCAACACGTTGATAAATCTCTTGTACTTGATGCTTTTTAGGTGCTCTGATTAAGTATGTCACCTCTGCATATGGTTGAACGACATTTGGTGATGATCCACCTGTGTTTGTAACTGCATAATGCACACGCGCTTCTGGAATAATATGTTCGCGTAAATAGTTTACCCCAACATTCATGAGTTCAACTGCATCTAATGCACTCCGACCCAAATGTGGAGCTGCTGCTGCATGTGCACTTTTTCCCGTAAACTTAAACGTAACAGCATAGTTTGCTAGAGAGCTGCAAGTCATTACAGTTGTAAAAGTACCAGGATGCCAAGATATTGCAATATCGACATCATCAAAAATACCAGCCTTCGCCATATAAGCTTTTCCTGAACCATTCTCCTCTGCTGGACAACCGTAGAAACGAATTGTCGCTGATTGATTATTTTGCTCTAAATAGTCTTTCACCGCAACAGCAGCGGAGAATGCTCCTGTACCTAATAAGTTATGCCCACAACCATGGCCACTTTCTCCGTCCTCTAATGGTTCGAAATGAGTAGCCCCACCTTTTTGACTCAAGCCAGGGAGTGCATCATATTCACCGAGAAAGGCAATAACCGGCTTTCCCGATCCATACGTTCCTACTAGTGCTGTATCAAGTCCTGCGATGCCAAGTTCTGTTGTAAAGCCCTCTTTTTCTAAAGCGTCCCTCATATATTGAACAGATTTCTTTTCTTGAAAGTGAAGTTCAGGTACTGCCCAGATAGCATCACTTAATTGAATAAAAGCATCCCTTTTTGACTCAACTAATGAAGAAATTTTTTCATGTACATTCATCTTTTTATACCCCCTATTATGAATTCAAAAGACTTCCTTTTTGATCATTTAACGTTAAAAGCGAAATAATACAAATAACTGCAAATCCAATCAACATCCAAAATGCTGCATCGAACGAACCGTTAAAAGCATCTACCATAAAGCCGATTGCCATTGGCGTTACAAATCCAGCTAATTGCCCGCCTGTATTAGCAACTCCCATTGCGGAACCTGTAATAGAAGAAGGTAATTTCTTTAACACAATGGCAGGTAATAATGTAATAACAAATGCAATAAATAAAGTAACAACCGTTTGATAAGCAATAAACATCGTTACCGATTCCGCTGTAAACATGAAGTACAATAAAATACCAATTACTCCACATGAAATTGAACCTAAGATTTTGTCCATTCCTCGCGGCAACTTATCAATGAGATAACCACTTCCATAAATACCGATAATAGTAGTGATAGCTGGGATTGTTTGCGCCCAACCAATCGACATTAAATCGAGTCCACGATTTTTTTGAAGGTATGTCGGAATCCAAGAAACTAATCCCCAGTTCACCGCATAAATACAGAAATATGCAATCATTAAATTCCACATAAGCGGTGTCTTAAAAAGTTCCTTAAAGTTTACTTTCGTAGAAGTATTTTCTTTACCATTACTACTTTCCACTACTTCCTCTTGTGGAAGTTTGATATATTTCCAATATAAAAATGCAATAATGGCTCCGATCGCACCAATTACAACAAACATCGTACGCCAGCCAATTGTTCCTAACAAATAAGCTGCGAGTAAAGGTACGATTAACGAAACAATGCCGCCAGAGGAAAGCATAATTGACATCGCTCGCCCTCGTTCCTCCCTCGGAAAAATCGTCGCAATAATTTTAGAGCTCGATGGTTGGAACCCACCTTCCCCAATGCCAAATAAAAATCGAATGACAATCATCGCAACTAAAGACCAAGCTATTGCCGTTAAACCTGTAAATATCGACCACATGATTACTGAAAAAAGTAAGATTTTTTTAGCGCCAAATTTATCAGCCAACCAACCGCCAGGTATTTGCATAATTGCATAGCCTAAAAAGAAAGCGCTTAAAATAATTCCAGTAGAAGAAGCATCTAAATTTAAATCACCCGTAATTGATACTACTGCATAGTTCATGATGTAACGATCTAGATTTCCTAATGACCATCCTAAAAATAAGAGTGCAAGGATTAAATTTCTGGATTTTTTTGTTACTTCATTCGTTGTCATTACTATCCCTCCCATGTTTAAACTGCGTTGCTGCAATTGATAGTATTAAAGGAAAAAGACATCCAGTTACTCGAATATTGCGACAACTAAAACTCTTATTCTTCCATCTCGTTATCTTTTACAACTTTTCTATACTATTTTTCATCTCTCCCTATTTATTAAAATAGACCCCTATATAGCGACGATTTCGTTATATATTCGTATAATAATAGACTTTTTATGAATTGACAATATTATTTTGAAAATTTTTAATAGATAATCGCATGAAAAATGGTATCTATCATACGTCGTTAAAACTAGGAAACCGTTGATTTATCTACACTTGTTAAATATTCATCGAAAACGAATAATAACTAAAAAACTTGTATTTTTCTATTTACGAAAATTTCCGCCAAACAAAAAATGCCCTAAAAACCATTCATTGGTTTAGGGCATTTTATATTTCAAATGCTTGACCTACATCACAAGCTGGTATATTTTTATTGGTCTACCACGTGTATGCTGTAATTCTTCTCCACAAATTTCCGCTAAACCTACACTACATAAATCAGCCACGATGCGCTGTGCATTTCGTTCACTCATTTGAAGCTGTGCGGCTAAATCTTTTGTCGTAAAGTGCTTCCAGCTCATTTTTTGAACTAGCGCTTGTATTCTTGTATAGTTTTTAATGCTAACATTGCCTTTTTTTAATTTTTCAAGGATAGTAGGATCATCAGCTCGGTAGGAATATGTTAGCTCCTCGCTATTTCCGAGAGATTCAATCATTGTACCATCATCTTGAATCATGACAATATCAATCGATTCATGTTCTTTCGTTTGACGTAAAGCCCTATGCGCATTTAATTCGGCATTAAATACCGTTTGCGCAAAGCCTATTCCTGCTGTAACCTTTGCCTCCATCTCAATGGACAGCTGGTACATCTTTTCCTTGATGAATTGAATCTGCCCTTCGATTGCTCCCCTCGTACTGAAAACAGTATATCTCCCATTCCCTTCCTCTATTAAGGAGCCATCAATCTGTTCGCATAATTGCAGTAAGTTTTCCTTCATGCGCAATTCTAAATATTGAATACGATATCCTTGTTTCATTCTTTCCTTCAATGAATCGAATTCTTTTATTTCGAGCATGACAGCACCTATTTGCGTTTCTTTATAATACGAAGTTTTAATTTTTTCGGTAAATAGCTGAACGGTATGGTAAATTTCTGTTTTTGTAGGCGACACCCAATAGGAGGGAACCCCTCTCTTTTTCAGCTCTTCATCGACAGATGGGTAACATGTGATCGCAAAATCGATTTTCCCCTTCAGCCATAGGTCATAATGGAAATCAAATAATTCTTTCGGATCAATGGCCACATCAAATTCCTTTACATACATGTTCCTTACATTCTTCTCGATTTCCGCCAATCCTTCTGATGCCATTTGTGCAGGTGATGAAATAATATCAATACTGACATTCTCAATAACTTTCCCTATTTTATAGGATTGCTCAAAAAAACCTTTGTAAATGGCCGCCTCAGAAAAGATGATATGTGCCAGCTTATCCTGTGAGACACTTGCCTGACTAGCAATTTTATAAGGTATGTATCCCGAAAATAGCCAAAAATCAACATCTCGATTGTAGGTTTCCACAAGATGTTTCGTTTCTGTAGCAATCGAATAAATATATGGGATAAACTCCATATCCTGTTCGATTTCATGTGCTAATTTGATAATTTTTTTTACGGATTTTATTGGGCCAACAACACCTATTTTATACATCTTTAGTTCCTACCTTCTATGTCAAACTACTTTGGTTATGACAAAAAATTCTCAATTATTATGCAGATTAACTATAAATAGTATATCTAAGAGTTGATATTCTACACAAATAAAAAAGATACATTTAACCTGTACCTTTTTCTACCGAAGAACAATTATATCTATGAAATTAAGGGTGATTTATGAATAAAGTATAGCTTTTACGCAAAACGAGAGGTTGATTTCAGTTCCGACCGGGCGCTTTGCCGCTGACGCGCAGAGCAGAGCTTCCTAGGGGCGTCCGGTCTCCACTTCTATCAACCACTCCACATAGCATGTATATTCTTACATATCACTCAAATTTATATGTTTAGCATTGTATCTAAATAAAAGCTAAGCGGCGAAGAAAGCAACTCGACTCCCGATCTAGACAGAAATCCCTCTCATTTAAATTGCAGTTTCCCTTGACCATTTTGTTTTTCAACAACATGAAAACCCCGAATAAATTTTCTTTATTCGGGGCTTTGGTTAAACAATTATTTATAAATCGTTTGCATACATTTTCTTATATAAAATTTCTAATTTTTTCGAGAGCTTACCATAAGCAGTTTGCCAAGCTTTACGAGCTGCTGCATTATCGTCTGTCGAAGGTACGTAAAGCGCATGTACATCAGCTACCTTCTTCAAGTCACTCTCGGCCTGTGTTAGTTTAGAATAATTTTTTACGACGCTCTTTTCTGAAGCACTAAGGCCATCATATGCTGTACGAATTTCTTTTACTTTCGTTTCCAAGTCATCAATATATTCACCATTTACGAGCAATGAATTAATTGATTCAACTAATTTCAAAGCACTTTCATTAGACTGTTGTTGACCTTTATCCTTATCGATAATGGATTGTCGTATTTCTGGGCTAACTAAACTCATTTGTTTTGAAGTTAGCTTATTAAAAGCTTTAATAACAGTTGTTGGGTTACTAATAAATGATTTTTCATACGTCTTCATAAATGATTCTACTTTTTTAGCATCGGAAACCGCTGTTGTTAAGATCGACGCATTTGTAATACGTTTTTTATCACTAGAGCTTAGCTTTTTATATTGAGTTGAAAGCTCATTAATTTTTTCTATTGAAACTGTATACGTATCATTTGAGACAATTTTTGCAATTTCATTATTTAATGTTGTGATATTTGGTGCATTACCGTCTTCTAGACGATTATTGAGCAAATCTTCATATTGCTGTTTGGCTAAATGCTGTTGATTTGCTGGTAGCTTAGCATATGCAGTTTGTACGGTTTGAATTTTTTTTGCTTGTTTCGTAGCATCTGTTTCTTGTCGTGCAGTTTGTACTTTTTTATGGAATGACTTAACACCAGAAAGATCTTTACTCGCAGCTGTTAATAAATAATAGTTTGTAACATATTTTCGTCCACCTGAAGATAGGTTTTTATATTTTGTTGTTGCCGCATTTACAGCACTTTCGAATTGTTCAAATGTATATTTCGTTACATTAGCAAGCTTCTCAACATCGGCTTTTAAAGCCAATGCAGCCGCTTTATCAGCAGGTTCCTTACCATTTACATCAACTGTAATAGTCGGTGGATTCAATAAAAAATCGTTTGCATTATAAACAAGTGATTGTTGTAAACTAGTTAACTTATTATATGCTTTCAATACATTTGTGTAGTTCGTTTTTAACTTGCTCTCAGCTACTCCTGGCGTTTCTGAAAGCTTTTGATAAGCGTCCATGTCCTTAACAATTTTTTCTGCTGCTTTAAAATCCTTTTGTAAAGTTAGTATGCTATTATATCCGACAATTTTAGCCGCTGAATTTTTCGTTAAACCCTTATATTCATTAATAATACGGTTTACATTATTGACATGCCCTTGCCAAGAATCTTTTGATGGATCTATAGGGTAAGTGTCATCAACATCGCCGACATAACTTTCAATCTCTCTATTTAAGTTGTCTATTTGATTGTTTTCTGCGTTTTCAGCTTGAAGTAATGTACTCATAGATTTCGCTGGTACAAGCTTAAGTTGTTTATAAGTTAACTTTTCATAAGCCGTACGTATCGATTTTGCTGTAGTCACCTGTTTGCTAGGTAAATCTTTAGGTGACAGCTTATCGAAAAGTTTAATAAATTGTTCGACCTTTTTGATATCCGATTTAGCATCACTTAAAATTACTTGATTTTGAACCGTCGCTCGGTAACTTTGAGATAATTTTGCTATATCCTTTTCTATCGTTTCTATTGCTGATTGTAAGGATTCGATGCTAGTAGGTACATACGTAACAAAAGAACTTTTATAGTCTAATAATGCAACAATTGCCTGATTTATTCTTCTTACTTCCTTAAAGTCTTCGATATCTGTCGGATCTTTCAAAATGTTTTTAATGCTATTGTATAAGGCATCGTTTAGATCTAAGCTACGTTGTAATAAATCCAACTTGTCATAGGTCTCATCGATTTCTTTTAAATATTTCGGTAGGTCTTTTTCATTAATCTCTTTTACCTTATCTACTTTCTCATTTAACTTGCTTATTAAATCTACATCCGCAGCTGCTCGCTTTAATACATCATAATTTTTCACATTCGCCTTCGCTGCAGCAGACAGTGCCTCATATTTACTTTCTAATTCCTTTACTTTTGCCTTAAAAGATTCTAAACTTGTTACATTATATTTGTTGTCATTTATTAATAAAGTTTTAATTTCTTCAATCATCGACTCGGATGGTTCATTAGATACTGTTATCACATCAGACTCAACAGATTCTGCCAAAGAAATTCCTACCTTTGCCTGTACTTTGACCATTATATCTGTAACGCCATCTGTTAAAGCATTATTAGGGATTCTGTATGTATCTTTAGTAGCTCCATCAATTATTGTGAAAGATTCACCAACTTTATAAAACCATTGATAGCTATATGTAATTTGATTGCTTTGTAATTTCGCCCCAGCATCATCGGTTACAATTGCTCCTCCTACTTGTACCGATTCACCGGGTACTGCATAATTTGAACTACTATCAATTCTTGGCTTAGTTATTGAAAGTTTTAGTTCATTAATCGAAAAGGGTTCACTCTTATACTTATCGCCTTTTGTTGTAGTCGCTTCCACGAAAACTGCTTTGCCTGCCGCTTCTACTGGTACTGTAAATGACGCTGTTGTGGCACCAGAGATTGGTTTATTCGTTGGATCATTAGAACCACCTACATAGTACCATTGATAACCTTTAACAATTGAGTTTGCTGGTAAGTTTTCGATAGAAGCTTTTAACGTTTCATTTACTGTATTTTTCCCTGTGACTGTAACGGTATCAGCTCCCACCGCCCCTGCAACCGTTGGTACAAATAGAGCTGCTGGAATAGCTGCTGCTGTGAAAAGTAATTTTTTATTCAAATTTCCATACCTCCTCTATCATCTATTGGATTATATCGGCTACATTCTTAATAATTCGCTTTATTTTATAGATTAATTCTAAAAAGTGTATTTCCTCCTATTCCAAAATAAAAAATAATACTATTTTGATTTTACGTTGATTAATTACTCATTCCCCCTTTCGTATTGTTACAGTAAATATCATTTACTTGAGTTAATGAGCTCCTAAACGACACACAAAAGACGTCATCTAATGAATTTAATTCAAATATTTACCTGAGCAACAGTAAGCATTTTATTAATGAGAACTAAGGATTATAATAACTGCATTATTAGTCTTCAAAAGAAGATGTTTCCAGTTTAATGAAATATATGTATAATACAACTGTTATTAGGATATTAATAGGATACAAGGAGCTTAATCGAATTATGGAAAATATTTATAAACCTAGTTTAACAAGCCATGACGTAGACAGGACAAGAAGCTACGAGATTAGTAGTCTATTTTTTGTTGCTATGCTTGGTGGTATTTTTGCCATTGCCATACTAGGAATACAAAACGCTAAATGGCTAAAAATTGAAAAGAAATACATACAGTTGTTAACGATTATTAGTATTGTACTTATTATTGTGAAGCTTGCGGTCGTTTACGCAATTGGTCAACAACTAATCCCTTTAGATGAAAAGTATATTAAATTTGTCAGCCGACTATTTGGGGTTGCTTGTTTTTTCATTTTCTTCGCATTTTTAGACGAGCCATATAAAGAACATTTAGCAGTAGACGGTGTTGCTGAATCATTATGGAAGCCAGGGTTTATCGCAATTATCTTCTATGGCTTTATCGATGCTTTAGCTACGTTGTTCTTACTAGCACTTTAGGAAAGGAGATATATTATGAGTGAATTCGAAGAATATGAAGAACCATCTTTTGAAGTTATCGAGCATTATTTTGATATAGGGAAATATCCACAAGTTATTGACCTTATTAATGAGGAACTACATGACAATATTGAAAATAGTCGGCTTTGGTATATGTTAGCTTATAGTAACTATACAATAAACGAATTTGATGATGCTGAAGAACAATTTCATGAAGCCATGAGATTAGGATATGCTGAGGAAATCATATTATATTTTCTCGGCCATTTATACATGGAAACCGAGCGATGGCACGAAGCAGAAGAAGCCTTTCTTGAATCACTTCGTTTAAATCCAAATAATGCAGCAACACATGCAGGCTATGCTGTTTTAATGAAACAAACGGGATATCGAAAAAAATCAAAGTTATTAATCAATAAAGCATTAGAATTAGATCCAGAAAATTCATATGTGTTACGTAAAAACTTTATTTTGCAAGGTGTACATGGAAATAAAGAACAACAAATCCTTGCATTAGAACAATATATGAATTCAGCAGATAGCGAAGTGGCAAAATTGTTGCACCTTGGAATAAATGCCTCCTTCCGAAATAATGAAAAAGAGGCGAAAGAATATTACAGACAAGCCTTTCTTTTAAATCCCGAGGATCAAACATTGCTATCTATTTTAGAAGAGATGGAAATAACAACCCACCCTCTGTTAGCGCCTAATCGTTTTATTGAGCGTTTAGGGGGGCCATCTATCATTTGGCTCGTGGGGATTGGGCTAACCTTTTTGTTACTAGCATTAGGGTTTGATACTATAGCCATGCTGTTTTTAAAATTCTATGTAGTACTTGCACTTTATACATGGATATCAGTTCCATTAGCAAAGGGACTAAGAAAAATAAGGGGTTATCGATATGGATAAAATTAAATGGTTACAGCAAATGGTGGAACAAAGCCCAACCGACCCTCAGGCACACTACTGGCTTGGAAAAGAGCTTACTGAAAACGGTCGTTGGCTAGAAGCTGTGCAAGCGTATTCAACAGGAATTTCACTCTGTACAGATGATACTCTACGTATGGAAATCATTCATGAATTAACAAAAGCGAGTGTACAAATTCAGCAAACAAATTCAATGGACTTCCATTCACCAGCTATTGAGCAGGAAAGTCATGACATAGATGGAAGGATCGAGACTGAAGAAGCCATTGCCGCTTCAGCAGAAGAATTGCTAGAAAAAGTAGTCGATAGTGAAGAAGCCGAGTCGGGTCAATTAATAGATTTTACACCTAGGTTAAAAGTTTTAGATGGTGAAGCCCCTAAAAAAACAGGTGAAAAAGGTAAGGAGCAAATCACTTTTGCGGATGTTGCTGGCCTTGATGACTTAAAAAAGACCATTAATTTACGTATTATTAGCCCATTTTATAACAAAGGACTTTTTGCTAAGTTTCGAAAAAAAGTAGGCGGCGGCGTTCTTCTCTATGGTCCCCCTGGTTGCGGTAAGACATTTATTGCCAAGGCAACCGCTGGTGAATGTAAGGCTAATTTCTACCCTGTCCATATTACAGATATTTTGGCCTCCTATACGGGAGAAAGTGAACAAAATTTAAAAAGCTTTTTTGATAAAGCACGTTTTCAAAGACCAAGTATTATGTTCTTTGATGAAGTAGACACCCTTGGATATAGTCGTTCCCATTCTTCAGCAAACTCTAGAAGCTTAATCAATACATTTCTTACTGAGATGGAAGGGATCGATACTAGCACAGATGAAGTTCTTGTAATGGCTGCGACGAATACACCATGGGATGTTGATAATGCCTTAAAGCGTCCTGGTCGATTCGATCGTCTCATTTTTGTCGCTCCACCAGATAAGAAAGCAAGAGAGCAAATTTTTAAATTGAAGCTAGTAGGAAGATATGCTGAAGAAATAGATGTAGCAATGCTAGCTGCTCAAACAGAATTTTTCTCAGGGGCAGACATTGAAAATGTAATTGAATTAGCTACTGAAAATGTCCTTGAAGAAATTTTAACAACTGGTAACGAGCGTCCAATCACAACTAATGACTTATTACACGTTTTAGAAGAGGCTCAACCATCAACATTAGAATGGCTGCGTACCGCAAAAAACTACGTAAAGTACGCAAACCAATCAGGGTTATACAATGATGTTGAAAAATATCTACGTGCCCATGCTAAACGCATTTAAAGAATGACATCAAAGAGGCATCTCCATAGATTGATTTGCCTCTTTGACTATTATGTCAATATCAATTTTGCCTCGGCACAGGGTCTAGAACAGGCAATTCAATGGCTTTAAGTATATCTAAAAAATGGGTGCTATTTTCATAATTCCAGTAGATATAATCTTCTTCTTGTTCAATTTGATAATTACCCTGTAATATCGTTTCAGAAATAAATAGTAGAAATTCTGATAATTGATTTGCTATCACATACTTTATTTCCTCATCACGCCCAAAATTTATAACTTGCCCTATTCGCCCTTTCTTATCTGGATCGACATCTATGCCGATATTATTGCCACCAAAATCTTTACTAATAGGTATCCAATAACGATTGATACCCCTCTCTTTTATGTATCCAGTTGGGACTGAATAAGAAGCACCTTCCAATGCAAATTTCTCTTCTAGCTGTGCCCATACATGCCATTCCTGCAAAACGGAATTTAATGGTAAAAACGGCATGCCAAAAAATAAACCTGGCCCGTCTTCCTTTTCTCCATCATGCAAAAGATAAAGCACCCTTAATTCATCAGGAAATTTAATACCCATCTCAATTTCAGCCTTCTGTATCTCTTCCTCAGACGCTGGTGGATTTAAAAAAGGTGAAAATAATTGGTCTAATTGAACCTTTAATTTGTTCATTATCAACTGAATCATCGTCGTTTATCTCCTTATTTAAATATCAGAATCATTTTTTTCATTTAAACAGATTTCTATAAATTCAAAAAGACCCTTTGCATCAATTGTTCGATTTCCCCAATCATGCCAAAAATACAACACCTGACCCACTACTCCTTCTTCTGTTGGATCTGTATCAAGACAAAGATAATCGCCTCCACCATTTTCAGCAATCGGAATCCATTTTTTATTCCAAAGAGTTGATTTAACCTCAACACCATACTCTAAATCTGGAAGCAAATCATCTGGATCAATCTCCTCCTGTAGAAACTCCCAATTATCAATAATTTCAGAAATAGGAGAAAGGGTTAAATTTCTAACAAAGGGCTGTACTCCTTGCGACCAGTCTTGCCCATTAAATATACGATAAAAACTTTTCATCTCTTCTGGGAGAGCAATACCTAATGTAGTTTCGATTAGTTGAAATTCTTTAGCTGTTGCGCCAGGCTGAAGATTTAATAGTTCTCTACCATTCATTTCTAACTTCGAATTTTTTTCAATGATACGATTCCATAGAATTTCAGCTTCACTTTTCAATTTTATCCCTCTCATTTTAATAATCTCGTTGTAATTTTCTTGCCTGATGAGTTGCTAAATCCGCATATCTTGTGGGGATTGGTAAACGGCTATCTTTTTCAATAAAATGCATCGTTATATTGGTTGCCGTATCTAAATCAATTTCGTTACCACATGAAACAAATATCGGTTTAACATCCTTTCTACTTCTTAGAGCACGGCCATACACTACCCCATCAATCACAATATCAGTAAACGCTCCAGCTATATTTTCCGGCATTTTAAAATCTGTGTTCTCTATTTTATAATAAGTTTTGGCAACTCCAATTGTAGGTTTTTCCAAGAAGAATGAGGCATGGGTAGCAATGCCCATATGACGACTATGCAAATACCCATTTCCATCAAACATATAAAGGTCTGGATTCGTTCTCACCTTTTTAACAGCCTCTAATACAAGAGGCAATTCACGAAAGGCTAAAAACCCAGAAATATATGGAATTGTAATTTCATTTATGTACTCAATTTGTTCAATTATCTTTTTGGAATTAAAATCAATAACTTGAATGCAACAAGCTCCATATTCTTTATTATTTTCACCCCAATAGGCAATATCTACCCCTGCAACGAGTTTAATTTGATCAGTTGAAAAATTATTTTTTAGTGAAATACGCTTCCTTAATTCATTTTGTTGCGATGTATAATTCAAGATCATTTCTTCCATTTTCATGAAGATATCATCTCCTCTCTATATAAATATACTATCACGTTACATAAATAACCATATTTAATAAGGTAGTATAGAGCTTCTTTATCAACCTTTAGAGTGGCTGCATACCGCAAAAAACACATGAAATACGCAAACCAAGCATGACTTTACAATGATGTTGAAAAGATCTTCGTATTCACAGAAAGCGCATTTAATGAATAAAATCAAAGAGGCATCTCAACTACGAGTTGCCTCTTTCTAAGTTTATTGATGCTCCATCTATTGCTTATGAAGCTTATAAGATTTTTCATAACAATCGATGTATTGCACTCGCTCTATTTCTCCTGATAATGAATAATAAAATATCAATCGTTCATAAATCATCTCTGTTAAAAAAACGCTTTTCACGGCGTCATTACTAATTGGTATAAGTTTAAATTTATATACTGCTCCATACATCTTAGGGACCGTTAGATAAAGCTCTTCATTTTTAATAGAAATTGTAAGTACTTTATTTTCCATTAAATATTTTCCCAAGATGGATTCTTTCTTTGTGAACGTTTTCGGAACTGCAGCTGCCGGTGAAGATACATTTTTAGCAAAAACAATCTTTGCAATCTCTCTACTTAAGTACATGACAGGTGTAACATTCATATTACTTAAAAAGATAATCGTAACTTGGTCATCAACAAATCTAAGGAGATCACTTGAATAACCGCTAATATCTCCAAAATGATGCACACATTTTTTCCCCATTACTTCAGAGACCATCCAGCCACACGCGTAGGAGCCAAGATTTGGAGTCAACATTTTCTCCGTTAATTCCTTGCGAAGGATTTTGGATAATGTTAATGCCTGATCCCAAATAAATAAGTCCTCCGTTGTTGAATATAAACCGTAGGAACCTAATGGGAATGACATATCTGCATAAGCTGAATGAATGGGTTCTTCCCAAAATGAATAACCAGAAGCTAAACCTGAAACAAGCTTCACCCCATCATCACAGCCTGTATGATACATACCTAATGGATGACATATATGCTGCTGTATATAATCCGCATAAGACATGTCTGAAACTTTTTCAATAATAGCCGTTAACAACGCATACGCCGAATTTGAGTAGCCAAAGCCTTTTCAATCAATTTGATTTGTTGTGATATATACCATAGGATCATTTCTTCTAAATCCGTGAAGATATTATATCCTCTCTATATAAATGTACTTCAAAGCAAAACCTCCCAATCCATACTCATACTGTGAATTTTACACAATACGAAAAGATTAGGAGGTACGAAAATAGCTCATGTCTTTCTTTCTATTCATATATTATCCTCTACTATGAGTTGGCCTTTTATAATACATGTCGTAGTCATAGGAATGGGTATGATTTCCTTCAATTACTTTAATTCGAACAGACATTCCTTCTCCCACATTGGTATTGATAGAAAACTGTCCGTTAAAGGCCTGTACTCTATCTTGCATCCCCCTGATACCCATTGAATCAGCAAGAATGATTTCATCTATTTTACATCCTACACCATCATCAGAATAATTGATTTCAAAACCGTCTTCTGTTTCTAATAGGTGAATTTCGACAGTATTGGCATGTGAATGCTTCAAGGCATTGTTCATTAACTCTTGGAAAAGCCGATAAATCATCAAGTTTAAACGCTCATCCTCTAAATATAGTCGATCAATTGTGTAAATTAAACCAAAATCAGCACGCTTATGAACTTTTTGTATAAGCTTCTCTAGCGCAGCATTTAAGCCTAATGTATCTAATAATGGTGGCTTCAAATTTTCACAGTAGCCTCTTAAATCATTTAAAGATGTAATCATGTGTTCATGAATCTTAGCAAGACCCGATTGAATATCCGACTTTTTCTTCGCGTGGATAAATACATCCATCTCCCTAGCAATATGGAGTTGCTCTTGTAAAACCGTATCATGAAGCTCTTGTGCTAATTGATATTTTTCTTGTTCAAACCGTAGCCAAAGTAGCTTATTAAGCCACGGTAACTGACTTTTATCAGCCTCTTTCATATGCTTTAACTGCTCTAATAAATCTTCCACCATTTTCGTATTTTCTATAAAATTATTTACATATAAAAGCAATAATTCAAGCCATAATAATTCCTCATCCTTTAGATGAATAGATTTATTGTGGTCTATGACTAGTATTCTTTTATATTTCATATCTTGGTGAATAAAAGCAATATAAAAATGCTCTGTCTTCTTTATATCTCCCAAACGGAGTTGCTCAAGCTCTATTTCGTTCATTTGATTTTGAGTATATTCTTTGGATGTCCTTGTGGAAGTAATTTGATGTGTTTGAAAATCGTAGGTTAATATGTAAACATGTTTAATCTCAAGGTGTAACGCAATTTCTCGAACAAATTTCTCAAGCAAGTCTTCAATCTTTACGACCCTTCCGATACTATCAACTGTCGTATACAATCGATGGATATAATCCCCTTTTGTTGAAAAAAGAATCTTTCGCTTATGATAATCTATTTTCTCTTTAATGTAGAAAAGTGCTATTAAAGAAAAGAACGTAAAAAAGAAAATTTCCGTCATTCTTGAAATAGACAAATCAGTAAGCCAATAAAGCCCCATTAACAGCCAACTAGTAAAAACAAATGAAAAATTAAAATAATGGCGTAAACGGGTAATAAAGTACTCCATATCAAATATACGTTCAGTGAGCTGTGTGCAAATAAAACTGTATGGTATTAGCATTAAAAAAGAGGAACATACATCCGCTGAGAGTATATATTGCTTAAACAAAATTACTGGCAATGCGTAAAGAAAAAGAAATGGTAGGAATGGGATTAAAATACTTATTAATAATATCTTTAACTGTGATGAGTGATATTTATAATAGCCTGTTATCAAAATCCCTAAATTTAAAATTAATAGTAAAAAAAACATCCACAAAACCACATTTGAAATTAGTGGATTAATCAATGGATAAAAAGTGCTGAAAACACTTAATAAAATTGCGATAACGGGTAAAAAATATAAAAAATTCGTATTTTTAATAAAGAGCCATTTTAAATGTAAAAAGGAGAAATAACTCTTCAAAAAATGTAATAATAACACTAGACATAATAACATACTACTACGGTTTATAATTAGCCCCATACTATTCAATCGTCCAGATGCTCCACTACTTACATAAGCTAATGATATAGCTAATATAAATAAGATTAGCAAATTAAAAAGAGGCGTTTTATTTTGATTATAATATAGATATAAAGTGATAACTAAGGTAAGTAAAAAATAACATGCAGGGACTATCAATAAATAATAAAATTGTTGAGGAATATCTAAGTGATTTATTTGAACATCAATTTTCTCACCATTTTGCTTTAATATTGTCAATTTATTTGCTGCTCGGATAAATGAGTCATAAGTAATACTAGGGACTTGATCAATTTGAATATCATCGACATATAGAATAATGTCTCCGTTTGAGATTCCTTGCTTTGTTGCCCAATCTTTATAATAAGGTTGTTTTATTACCCATTGTTCATTTTCTTCATGTACTTGAATACTAATAAATGGCTTGCTGTAAGTAATGAAAAGCACAATAATACCGAGAGTTAAATAAATACTTATAGCAAGCCAAAACCATTTGTCTCTAATAAATTTTAGTACCAAATTCCGTTTTCCAAGCAAATATCTTCGTCAAAAGAATCCAGAATTGCCTTTTGTTCAGTTTCTGTAACACCAAGCAGAGAAGCTTTTTTTTCTTTTAACAAAGTTACCATCGACGGATTTTGCTCCAAATATTGAATCATGTTAATCATAAAATCTCCTCATTTCATTAGTTTTTATAGTTACATTTTATGGAATATCCATCATCCTGAGTCTAATGATTTTTACCAATAAATTACCAAGGAATTAATAACCATAAATGTAACTACTCCTCCATTATACTATTGTTTTACTTTTAATCAACAATATTTTCTACAATTCGATAAATAAAAGATAGATTATGTATTATTTTCACGAAATGTACTAATTTTCTAAATATTTTGTTTTAACACTATTTTAACCTTCCATAACTTGATATCATTTCAAAAATAAAAAAGCTTATTCCTCTACTCTTTTAAAGATGGAATAAGCCATTTATAATTTATCTTTTTTAAAAGGAACTACTTTTAGTACTTGTCCAATTTTCCCCAATAATTCAATTTGCCCTATAGCTTGATAGTAAGGGTATTCATTAACAAGTTCACATGGAATTGTTTTAGAACATTTTAGTATATCTAAAGCAGATATTTTTAAGTGCAAAACATTTTTTATTTTGACCAAATCTTTTAATCCCCCAATGGGTGAAGCTGTTAACACGATGCTACAAGTTTCAATAGAGTCATCTAACTCCTCTATCTCACTAGCACAACCGCTACCAATCTAACTGTGAAAGTCTAAGGCAATAATAGTTGCATTTTGTGGATTCATATCTCCGCAATCCAAGACAAATATCTTACTCTCTTCAGCATTTAGTTCCATCAAAAAGACATTGCCGCCACCATCATCGCCAATAGCAACATAACCATTTGCATACTCATTTACTTCCCAAGTTTCGTTTCGCTCTAAAAGATCCTCAGTACCATAAATCAATACACCACCTGCATTGGAACAGCCATTAGTGTTTTTTAGTAAGCTTCTATATGGAGCAGGTAGTCTAATGTTCATTTTTTCTTCTAGACGACCGATTTCCTTCTCACTTGCCGGGGCATTTTTAATTAAATCGGAAATATTATTTAAATGAAACATTATTCACCACCTTATAATCTAAATTATCTGCTGGATTATAGAATTTTTGATAGTTCTGTACCAATAAATTTATTCCTCCATCCTCTATTTTCTACTATAGAGAATTTTAGATACGGTTCAATGTTTGGCAACGGGAATTTATTTTCAATCATAAAATTTATGAGTACTTCCAAGGATAAAAGACTGTCTTCACCGTATTCCTCAATGATTGTATACACATGACTGATTCCTAGATTATAGATATGTCGAAATAACACATTGATAGAGTCCTCAACAACTTGATATTCATCTTTACTTAAACGCTCAAACTCTTCTTCTTCGTATGTTTTAAATTCCAATAAATTTTTTGGAATTAATTCGACTACTACATCATTCCAATCATCTAAATACTTTATGCTTGTAAATTCCCATAAATAGTTTAAAACTATTTTCCAATCGTTACTATCATATTTTAATGCTATTAGTGCGTTCTCAAAACAACTAACACCAAAAGCTACTCTCCCTCTGAAGGAGATCTGTCTAAATTGTTCGATATTAATCATAACAATTCCCCTTTAGAATCCCGATTGAATCTTTCTTGTTAAAGTTACACAGCTATTTAAACTTTTCTAAACTATAATATGGATTCGAAATAGTATCCCCTACTTCTTCAACTGTCTCTATTATTTCAGTGAGTATTATTTGATTTATCTGTTTATTCATATTTATAGTGTCTCTTATTTTTCGGTAACTTTTTACCAGTCCAAGATTTACAACTATAGAAAGTATGATATCAACCTCTTCATAAGAATTAGTATTCCATATTTTCAAAATCGTTAAATCCAATTTATTTCTTATAGTATTTTCTAATAATTCGTATGTCATAACTTGTCGATCAGTTAATTGACTAATGATAAGCAAAAACTCACCCTTTGCAATTTTTCCTTCTCCAAATTCAATTAAAGTTTTTTGAAAAATCAATGCTATCGTTTCTGTTGCTAATCTGTCTGGTAAATTTCCAACTTCTTTTAGATTCATCTATTCATTTACCTTTTTATGTATATACTTTTGTTATTAATCTATGTAATAGGCAGACACTCCCTATTACACCTCTGAAGCTCTTTTAACGTTAAATGGATCCACGTTCCCTTCTTCTAACTGATCCTCAAATTTCTCTGCCCCATGTTTTGCAAAATAATCATATTCAGACTGCGAAATGAAAAATGCTAACAGCAGTTTCCCATCCCTTTCGTAAGAGTCTGTATGGGCTGTACTATATTCTTCTGGAAAAGCATACAGCTCAGTAAAATAGACAGCACTTTTATTATATTTATGAACAAAAGCAGCATCAATGTTCTCTATTACACTGATCGCTAAGCCTCTCCCTATCTGCATTTGATTTTGGACACAGTAAAATAACGTATTTGCAAGAATATAGCCCGAACTACTAAACGCTCCATCAACTACCATAGAAATCTCAAAATAATCGCCCACTACTTCTGAATATTTACTCAAACCAAGTGTAGTATAAACCAAACATTCTTCAAAGACATTTTCATACTTCAAAATTTGGATACTTGGCATTTCTTCACTATATTTATACACCTCCCGATCGATTGGACTTCCTAAAAATTTTGTGTAATGATCGAAGTAAAGAGTTCCATAGTTAATCATCTAATTTCTCCTATAGTACCTTCTATATTGTTTCCACCTAAATTTCAACTAAAGACAGCACTTCAAAACTAGCACAGTAAAATTTAATGATGTTATCTTCATAATCTTCTACTAAATATTTATTATCTAATTCAAAACCATTTTTACTTAAATTATGAATTGTAAAGCCCATTAATTGGTTGTAACTATTTCCAAATCCTATTAAATCAAGGACAGAAACTTCATTAAATTTCATCCTCAACATATACTTTCTTTTATCCACTACTACTAAAAAATCTACTTCTAAATAGGAAACTTCATCATAATATGGATTGTATCCTATATAATAATTGAAACCTTTAATATAGTTAACATTCGTTGAAGTGAAATTGGGAATCTTTTTTAGAATTACTGTTTCTTCATACCACTCTTTGGCCATTTGTATTAATACTCCTTTGACTATTGTTTATGATTATAAAGATTCCATATATCTTCAATACACTACTTTCATCCTGAAATAAAGACCGCAAACACGATTAGACCAAGTTGAAAATATCACCTATTTTAATTGATTTCTTCCGGTATTTTAAATAAACAAAGAGTATCTAATGCTTCAAAAATATTGTCGCCGAATTTATATAATGAGCTTGCATTTTTTCCAAACACCTTACCCGATTGAGAGATAAGCATAATTAAATAACCCCGATGTGCTTCACCCACTACAACAAGAGGCTCATTTATCCGTGCTTCAAATTCCTCAAAGTCTTCTTTTTCATAATAATCCCCTACAGTTTCTTCAGGACTAAAATGAAATGTTTCTATACTTCCGTCAGCGTGTTTAAATTTATATGTCATCCCACCAAAAACGGTTAATACATCAATCACAGAATCATACACTTGATATCCCATCGCTTCCAAAAACATTACGGTTTTAGTTACGTCAATATTATTATTTGGATTCCAGCCTGCCTGTAATAGTATGTCTCTCGTTTTTACCGACAAATTCTCCAAAAGCACTTTTTACCAATTCCCTCTCTCAAAATCATCATTATCTATTTCTTTAACAAATACCGATATCCACAATACGGTATTTGTATCTTGTTAAATAATAACCCTCTATAATCTTTCAATGCCGTTATCTTAAAGAGCTTCCCATTCATCAAATTAAACCACAGCTCTACAGAATCTTTAATTTCATATCTAATAAAAAATTTCGTAACCAACCTTGACTTCTCATCCATATTAGCGATTAAATCGTAGAACTGGCTTATATGACTATAAAGCTTAACCCCTCCAAGTCCTACCCAAGGAACAATAGGTAAATTGTTATCAATCACTCTACTCACTCCTTTACAGAAAACAGGATACATTCTCACAGTTTTGCTTTACTCTGGATAGCTTTGCATATATAAATTCTCCTCGAATTTCTTATTAATATAATTACAAGCCGACTTGAGATCTTTATATATCCATCCAATCTTATCTATAGGTTCTTTACTATCAATTCCTAATAATAATGTTCTTACTGCCTCTTCACAGCCCATTCCAACGATAACAGCTACTGGTAATGCGTCATTTGGGTATTTATCTGCACTAATATTAAACACAAATTCTAGCATATCTCCCCATTCATAATTTAAATCTTGTAGATCAATAATAATGGCATCAGGATCCCATGCCTCCATTGCAGCCTTTCCCATAGCATTCATATAAATAGCATCAGTATTTCCAGCAGATCCGAACCCGTATTTACCAGAATACTTTATTACTAATATTTCTATTTCTTCTGAAACCCCAAAATAATAATCAACTTGAATATCACTTAATTGAGAGAGTTCGACTTTCTTAAGATTTTTCATATTAACTCCTTTCTATTAAAATTATTTTCATAGAACTATTCTATCTCTTCTCCAGGTAGGGCTTGGCACAATAATTCTAATGCTTCGAAAATATTATCACCATATTTCACTAAGCAATAATTCATTTCTCCAAATACTTTCCCCGATTTAGACATAAACATCAACATATAAGTATTTCTTGCTTCCCCAATTGCTATTATCGGTTCATTTAATCGCATTTCAATTTCTTCAAAATCCTCTTTTTCATAATAATCACCATAAGCCTCTTCTGGAATTATATGAAATGAATCCTTATTTCCATTTTGACGTTGGAAATTACATTTTAGTCCACCAAACTCACTTAACATTTTAAGAACACAGGGAAATGGTTTAACAGGCGTTCCAAGATAATCACTAATAATGCTATAGTTACCTTCATTCGTGATTTTAGCAGAAGGAATGAATCCATCATTAAACACCCATGTGACTAGATTATCTGTTATTTCGGAGTTAGACTGTGAAGAACTCTCAACTTTTTCAAATTCATCTGAATCATTCTGCGTGAAATATTCATGTAGGATAGTATCCCCATCCCATATGAATCTCATAGTTTTCTCGTTAGAACACTTCTCTATCCGTCTACCTAGCGAGTCATACTTGAAAGTAACTTCTGTGTTGTCTGGTTTAATGACCTTCGACATCATGCCATTGCCGTTATATTCATACTTCCACGTATCACCGTTCTTTTCGACTTTCTGAACGAGATTCCCTTCATCATCATAAGAAAATGTTGCATCTCTCGTTTCAAGCAATCTGCTTCCGGCGCCATATACACGATCTGTCTTTTCTTTCGTTTCATACAAATTCCCGACATCATCGACACTACGGTGTAAGAAATCAAATTGATCGCCTTGATTGGACCAGACGAGGTTACTGAATTCATCGTATCCATAGGTAACTTTTACACCTGTTAACTCGTTTACCATGCTTCGTAATCGATGGTTGACATCCCAATTATACACACGTCTTCGTGTATCGCGGTTTTGACTACTTATTCGATGGTGTGTTGGTCTACCTGCTACATCATACTGCCATTTACTAATGACATCCCCTGGTAAGATTCTTTCAATTTCTTGGCCAAGTTCATTGTACTGCATGGATGCTGCCCAATATTCTTGCTCTAGACGAGACCATGATTCGTGACACATTGCCCATTTCATTACGAGCGACATCGACTTTTGCCCCTAAGCTACTCGTAATTTGTGAGCGGTTGCCTAATTCATCATAACTGCTTGAAATCCAATGGTCATTTTGCCACTCCTTGATTACTTGTCCAGATGGGTCTCGCTCGAACTTTACTGTTACATGCTCATTTTCAGTCTCCATTAATGAACCATTTTTGACATAGCTAAACGTTTCCCAGGTTTCTGTGGCCTGTATTCTTTAACTTTTTTTTGCTCTTACTTATTCGTTCAAATGCTAAATATTTCATCAATCATTTCCTAATATTCATTTTAAAAAAAGAGTAGCAATAAACCCGTCAGGATTTATGCTACTCTTTAGATGTAAATATAAATTTTTTTACTATAGTCACTAAGGTTTTAATTTGTACGAACCATATTGTGGTGTTTAAAACATGTAACATTTCATTGCTGATTTACCACAACAGTGTAAGAATTTAAATTACGATCCAGAATGAAAAACTATTAGCGTATAAGTATCTTCCGAAAATTCAACTAGTTTCTATTATACTTTTATACTTTCTCTCTATATAAGTTAACAATTGTCAATTGTCCCAAAAGTATCAAATTCGCTAAGGGCTTCAAGGCTAATATCATAGTGATCTTCTATTGGAGTATATATTTCATACTTTCCTTATCAAAACAACCGTGACACTTTTCCATCTTCTATAAACGTATTTTAATCCCATCTTCTGTTTGAAAATTGCTCGTAATAATTATCAATATCTTCCTGACTTAGTATTTTCATATCGTAAAAAAGACTATCAAGAATATCTTCAGCAATCTCTCCATCTTCTGCACTACCTGTATTTTTTGCCAGAAGTTCTAACCCTACTTTTATTATATACCCTTGGTCTGCTTTAGACAGAGTACTATCATTATAAACTTGAATCATTAATTTTTTTATTTGTTCTTTGCTCTTTTTGTTTTCAACGTAATCTTCCTCTTCACTTTTGAATTGCATATTGTAGTAGTCCTTTAAAGAATTTCTAATTTTGTCGATTTCACTTGGATAATCTATTTTCATAACAAATAATTTAACGACACCCTCCTTTTTTATAAATAGTATAAGCACTTTTAGGTTTTTCACCTGTATGAGAACTTCAGCATCTTGCGTTGCAAACTTATATGTTGGATTTCCAAGAGGCTTACCTGGATAGACATTAATTATACGGGACGGGGTAAAGAAGAGCTTTTGAGTCTTCTTTACATATTTTGCAATCATCACAATTATTAGTGTTTATCTTTCCTAGTTAAACATTTTTAAACTATACGTATGCTGATTAAGTAACTAATCTTCTAGTTATTGTTAAAACTATCTAAGTCAGCTAGTTTGATATCGTAATCTCTCTTAATAGGTAAAAATAAATATTTCAGAGTCTTATGATTCATTAGATCGTTTATTCTCCCATCACTAATACTTGTTGTTCCAATAGACCTCAGCCGTTATACTTCGAATGATAATTTTAGAGCTCATACATGTATTGTTAATTTGATTAATTGTTTCGTGTAAAACAATTAGATGTAGTATATCTTTTGCTTTTTCTTTTGAAATCTAATCCCCTTTTACTTACTTTCTTCTATTCATTTAGTAGAATATAGTTACTTTTCGCTACAATGTACTTGGCTTAAAACCATTTCACCAGTCCTATTACTACGAAATCTAAGACAGATTTTCTTTTCAGTTTCATTTATTATGAAAGAACTTCCCCACCCTTTATTTTCAGCGTCATAAGAAAAATACAGTTCATTGTTTTTCAACTTATTCACTATAATTCCTTCCTTAGATTTCGGTTCCTTTTTATAAATTTTTGGTTTTGGTAATTGATCTAATTCATATTGATATGGGTATATTTCTAGAAAAGAATTGCTCCAAATAATCGTTTCATTTTCAACGTCTTCAACTTGATGATACAACACATTGTATGAGGAACTATACTCCTCGAATATTTTTACAATCATCTCGTAATCTTTTTCTATCATCTTGTACACTTCCCTAATTTTTTAGTTATTCTTGTTTCCCAAGTTCGCCCTTTATTTAGTTCTTCCTTTATTTTCTGCAGTTCATTTTCAAACGTTTCTTTATCCTTTCCATCTAATCTACTGAATAGTTCGTTTTTGTAATCTTTTCCATGTAGCCCATCTTGTTGATGAGAGGTATCTGGTCCATTGATTACTTTATCACTATCTCGTACTGGCAACCAAATACCATTATATTTTCCATCCGGATCAATTCCATGTGCTTTCATCTGTGCAACAGGAGGTCACTGAAAAACTTACTTTTTTATGACGGCTTAACTTTTTTAGATAAAAATAAGGTGCATTTTGTTCGAATCGAACAGAATGCACCTTGTTTTTTTTGTCTATTTCTTCTTTTTTTCACTTAGAAGTTTCAATATTCGTTTCAGATTGACGGCGAATATTGTTGTGGCTCCTTGTATTTCCATGCCAAATAAGCCCGCTGTTTTAGCCGTATTATAGCTATGCGGATTTTTTAATTCACTATTTTTCGCTTCAATTTTATATCGTTTTTTCGCAAGTATTTTAAATTCATCTGTTTCTTGAAAAATAATTTGGTCTTTATGTTCCATAGATTTTATTCTGATAGAGTATGTTTCACTTTTGGAGCCTTCTTTATAGCACCCTTCACGTAATGAACAAACCTTACATTTTTCTATGTCAAAGGAGTATGTTTCTGCTTGATTAGCGCCCTGATTTTTCTTTCCTGTTCGGACTTTTCGAATAGCCATGTGCCCTGCTGGACATACATACATGCCTGTGTCTTTATTAAAATCAAAGATTACTTTTCGATGCGAAGTTTCTCCGCTAATGTTTGGGTTTAACTTCGAAATTAATTGAAATGCTTCTGCTTTGGCATATTGTAAATTATTTTTCCCAGAGATATCCCAATGACCGTATCAATTTCCATCCCTGTCTCTTTACTTTTTTCGATTAATTCTTGAAGATAGTGTCCGTCACTTTTTTCACCTATTGTGACAATGGCAGCTGTAATGATTCGTTCATCACTCATCGCAATATGGGTTTTGAAACCAAAAAAGGCCGAGTCCACAGATTTATGTCCTACACGAGCGTCCGGATCAGGTGAATAGCTTAGTTGTAAATCGTAGTCCTCCATTACTTCTTTTAAAACATTTAACTTTTCTTTTACAGCGGGAATTTGTGCAACTTTAGATTGTGTTTCCACAATTTCTACAACTTGACGACAGTAATTTAATTCTTCCATCATTTCATTCGATGTTGGTTTTGGTGGGAATTTCTCTTTCATTTTTTCATCCAGTTGATAGACGGCTTTTCGCACATTTTCGGATTTTTCCTGTAAAAATTCCTTCGGTGATTTTTGATTGTAACGTGCTTTTATATGTGTGGAATCGACGATAATTATTTTACTTGTGATAATTCCTTTTTTTAATGCAATTTCAACTGTTTTTCCAATCAATAAATCAAGTAAATTTATATCTTGTAAACGAAGACGACGGAATTTTGTGAGCGAACTAGAATCAATCACATCATCTTCTGGTGCCATCTCTAAGAAATATTTAAAAGACATATCATATTTTGAACGTTCAACTAAATCGACATCTGATAAATCATAAATGGCTTTCAGGAGTAAATATTTGAACATACGAATGGGTGGAATCGCATTTCGACCATTATCCAAACAGTACTTTGATTTTAGTTCGTCTAATATAAATGAAAAATCAACCAGTTCATTGATTCGGCGAAGCATATTATCTTTTGGAATGATTAAATTATATAATGCCATATACGGACTTAAGTTCAATGTTTCTTGTTTAGAAATAATAGTCGCACCACCACGAGTTGGTTTTTCTTTATTATACTATTGAGAGGAAATTGAACGAAAAGAAAAAACGATTGGAGAAAAAATTCTGTTTCTCCAATCGTTTTAATATTATGTTGGACTTTTTCAGTGACCTCGTGCAATACCGAACTCATTTTACCTAAACTGCCTAATGAAATAACCGTGTCTAACTTTTAGGGGTCACTTCAATAGGTCCACTTTTTTTAAGTGTCCACTATTCCGGGTTCAGTTCATTAAATGGATTTATTGCCCTTTTTAAATTTAACTTTCAACCATTTAGAGAATTAAAAATTTGTTATATATAAAACACTCTACATAAATTTTAGTTTTAAGAATTTAATCACTTAACTTTGATTTTAATTAATTGTTTAATATGATTATCTTTTAGAACTTTAAGACAATGTTTACCTTTGTTTTCTCTTCTGAAACAGAATAAACATTTATTTACTTTTTTCTTCATCATGCAGGACCAAAGTAATGTATACTAATTTGCAATTGGTGTATGTCCTCTTGAAGCCAATAATTGCCTGAGAAAATTTTAAACAGTCTGAACAAAAAGCTTCAATCCAATTCTGCACGAGAAAATAAATCCCTAATAATAGATTCATCTTCACATGTATTTTTAAATGAAATAGCAAACTCCTCTAACGCTTTTTTATCTGAGGAATAAGCACAAAACATACCGGCTTCGGAATCAAAGTTGACAATCTCTTCTAAATAGGGCATTTTTTCTTCAAGAAAAACAACTGCTAGAGAATTCCAATCATAGCCATTCCCCTCAAATCCCTCTTCAGATCGTATATCAAAAAGCTCTTGCTTATATTCACTAACATCTAAACATAAGGACGCAGAGCCTCCATCATGTTCCACCCAAATAAACGGGGCTAATACCTGCTTATCATTATCAAAATTCATCTTAACGCACCACCCCCAAAAAATTTTTTCATCTCTTTATGCTCACGATGTACCTCGCCCATCAATATATTTTAGTAATACTATTTTATTAGTAATAGCATTAATAACGCAGATTATTACCATATCCCTCCAATTCGATAAAGAGTTCATCAGCATTTTCTTTGATGCCTTCTCTATATTTAGATGGTATTTTTTTTTCACACCTATTAAACCATTCGTTAAATGTTTCTCTCCATTCCTTTGTCTGATATTGTTTAATCAATAAATTTGCATTAACAGGAAATTTTCTTGCGAGCATTAATAAAATATCAATATGTGTTAACATTACTTGATATGGTTTATCCGTATTCTTTAACCATTCATTACTTTTATTTATTTCTTCAATTGCCAGAATAATATAACGTGCATTTTCTTTTTCCGCCGCATCATTATCTTCAGGTTTTATTCCAAAAATTCTCAATTTCATCATCTCCTAAGTAGTACATTTAATTTTTTTAGGTTTATCAAACATTTTATCTGCAAGATCTTTTAATGGATCATCTGAAATCCATCTTTCTTTAACCCTTCCTCTGTTCTTATTTGATAAACCAGATTTATTAAGCTGCTCTTCAATAGTGTCATCGAAGTTATATTTTCCTATATTCTCTACCCATCTCTTTCTAATTAGGGCACCTTCTATTGACCTTGCTTGATCATGCGTAAGGTTTTCTGCCAATATTTCCATATTTGCAAAAATATTACCATTCCCCTTGTGTTCTGCCATCCTGATCAAGGCATCTCTTTTAGTTATTCCGTAATAGACGACTTCTTTTTGCTTATTAAGTAACTGGTATACTATTTCACCACTTAATCCGAATAAATCAACCCAACTATTTGTGTCATTTACGTATCCATACAAGTTTGGATTATTTCCCGCCAGCCCAATCGGATCTCGTTGAGTATAAATCGCCTCACTTGGGGAGTAGTATCGGAATCGGTTATAGTACAAACCTATTTCTACATCTTCATACTGCCCTTGATAACGGAATGGAATAAAGTCTTTCTCACCTGTAAATTCATTCACTCTACCGAAGATATCAAGTTCTGCTGACCAAACTCTATTACCTTCTTCATCATAGGCTTCAACAGGCGTTCCTAGATAGTCACTAATAATACTAAAATTACCTTCATTCGTAATTTTAGCTGACGGGACAAAACCATCATTAAACACCCATGTGACTAGATTATCTGCTGTTTCAGACTTATTCGACGAGGAATATTCAACTTGATTTTCAAACACATATGAATTGTACTGTGAGAAATACTCATGAAGGATAGTATTTCCATCCCATATGAATTTCATTGTTTTCTCGACAGAACACTTCTCGATTCTTCTACCGAGCGAATCATACTTGAAAGTAACTTCTTCATTATCTGGTTTGATGACCTTCGACATCATGCCATTGCCATAGTATTCGTACTTCCAAGTATCACCGTTCTTCTCAACCTTTTGAACAAGATTACCTTCTTTATCATAAGAGAATGTTGCCTCTCTCGTTTTAAGCAATCTACTTCCGGCACCATAAACACGATCTGTCTTTTCTTTTGTTTCATACAAATTCCCGACATCATCGGCACTACGGTGTAAAAACTCAAATTGACCGCTTTGATTGGACCACACGAGGTTACTGAATTCATCGTAACCATAGGTAACCTTTACACCTGTTAACTCATTTACCATGCTTCGTAAGCGATGATTGGCGTCCCAATTATAAGCGCGTCTTCTTGTATCGCGGTTTTGACTACTTACTCGATGGTGTGTTAGTCTACCCGCTACGTCATACTGCCATTTGCTGATGACATCCCCTGGTAAGATTCTCTCAATTTCTTGACCGAGTTCATTGTACTGCATGGATGCTGTCCATTGTTCTTGCTCTGAGCGAGAGGCTGTGATTTGTGACACATTGCCCATTTCATTACGAGCGACATCGATTTTTGCACCTAGGCTACTCGTAATCTGTGAACGGCTGCCTAATTCATCGTAGCTACTTGCAATCCAATGGTCATTTTGCCACTCCTTGATCACTTGTCCAGATGGGTCTCGCTCTAGCTTTACGGTCACATGCTCATTTTCAGTCTGAATTAACGAACCATTTTTGTCATAACCAAACGTTTCCCAAGTGTCATCATAGTAATCAGCCCGAATCACATTTCCTAGATTATCATGTTGATATGCTGTCCAACGATCACCAGGTCGTTGAATTCTCTGAACCAACCCTGCCAGACTTCGTTCATACGTTCTTTCCATCTCATCAAAGCCGATTTCCTTGATGATATTCCCTTTCGTATCGCGTTCAAACTGATACGCTTCGCCTTTTTCATTGATGACAGCGTTTAACTGCTCTTCTGTATCATAGGTGAAATTGACTTTCTTCCCACCTTGTTCTCGAGCCTTCAAACTGCCGAGAATGGTGTAATCAAAGGCTACTTGCGTATGGTTATCTTTCGCAAAAACAATATCTTCATAGGCATTGTACTTCAATTGTACGTCGTTACCATCTAATTTCTTTGGCATTTTGAAGTTAGAATTTCTATACCTTACAAAGCTTGAAAGTGTAGCACATTTTAAAATTGAATTAGAAAAATACATAACATATTAGAATACAAAACGAATTAAGGGCCACGTTAAAAGACATGAGTCCGATACAAAATATCGAACTCATGCCCAAACCTCTACATAATGAAATAACTCTGTCTAACATTTGAAGGTCACTTCATTACCATGGGGAATTTTACTATTTTTTTGCTATGCTTACTGAACTAAAAGTCGCTATCGAATAATTCAATATAATGCAGACCGTTTTATAGTTTGTTTATATCAATAATTTCTATTTTCCGAATCGAAATAATAAAAAATAGTGTTTATTTACAATATAGATTGTAGATAGTTAGGCACTGAATCTAAGTCCATAAATTGAATCCCTTTAAGATTATCTTTTTCACACAATGATTTAAATCTCTCTGAACAAAACAGGTACCTTCCCAGTTTTAAATCGCTTAATTGAAATAAATCAAGATCAGTGTCTTTTATCACCAACTTTATATACTTATCAACGAAACTTCCACCAACTTTTAATTTTGCATTACTTGGAACTTCTCTTGTAAGGTACTCAGATTTATCATAATCAACTAATGAATGTCTTTTAATACATTTAATAAAGAAAAATAAATCTTTTACTTTTGGTTTACCTTTTGTACTAACAACATGTAAATTAGCTATACCATAATCCTGTAATATATTTACTTGATCCATTGAAGATAAAAATTTTTCAGAGATTACATGACCAAAGAAATTTTCGTAGTAGTCAAATTGAACTTTGCTTCTCGTTATTAACCAAAGTTCTTTTGGGAAATCCATTTGTTCAATAAAAGGTCGATTCCAATTATAGCTCATTCCTTCGTCATATTTCTCATCAGTATAGCTTTCGTGCAAAACACCATCTAAATAGATGGGGGAATTTGCACTATCATTGACTAACATAAAATATTTCATAAAATTACCCCAATCGTTTACAAGTTGGATATTTTTTTGATGGTACATAATCTTTACTAAAATGTCCTGTTTGCAGTTGATTTTTAAGTTGCATTTGCAGTTTACGTACTTTTGTTCTAGCTTGTTTTTCATTTATAAAACCATCATCAAATTCTTCATATATAGTGGCTACTCTGTTCATTACATTCTTATTATAAGCACTATGAGAAGTATTATGAATAAAATCAAATGTACTACCTTTTAAAGTATCCGGATTACTAGGAATCATCATACCATTAAAAGCTTGATCTCTTAAACCTCCAATACCAATATCATTGAAAAATGTTTGATATTGCTTCCAAACATTTGTCGGAATCACATGATGAGCCTGAAAACCTGTAAAGTTTCTCCCTTTAAAACCTTTTTGAACATTACCTGAGAGTATTGTACTTGGCGCTCTCGATAATCCAAATGGATCAATACAACTATTTGTATCACTTACATATCCATATAGTGTAGGATTGTTTCCTGCAAGTCCTATAGGGTCTTGTTGGATATAAACCCCTTCGTTCGGCGAGTAATATCGGAATCGGTTGTAGTACAAGTCTGTTTCCTCATCCATATACTGTCCCTGAAAACGGAATGGAATGAAACCTTTATATCCTGTAAGTTCCTTACCTTGTCCATAGATGTTAAGTTCTATAGACCAGACTTGGTTTCCTTCCTCATCGTACGCCTCTACAGGAGTACCTTGATAATCACTGATAATACTAAAGTTACCTTCATTGGTAATTTTAGCTGATGGTGTAAGTGAATTATCTTCATACACCCATGTTACGAGATTTCCCTGTTGGTTTGTATTCGCATCTTGGGTACTTATCGTACTTGCCTTTACTACCCACTCATGTAAAGTCGTATTGCCATCCCAGACAAAGTGAGTCGCTTTTCCTTCACAATTTTTTTCCACACGTCTACCAAGTGGATCGTATTTGAAAGTAATCACTTTGTTTAAAGTTGAATTGTTCTTTGATAAGAACACAACCTTTGACATCATCCCATTACCATCGTATTCGTACTCCCACGCATCACCAGTTCTTTCAACTTTCTGAATCAGATTACCTTCATCATCATAAGAGAATGTTGCCTCTTTCGTTTCAAGCAATCTACTTCCGACACCATAGACACGATCTGTCTTTTCTTTTGTTTCATACAGATTCCCGACATCATCGACACTGCGGTGTAAGAAGTCAAATTGACCGCCCTGATTGGACCAAACTAGGTTACTGAATTCATCGTAACCATAGGTCATTTGTACACCCGTTAACTCATTTACCTTGCTTCGTAAGCGATTATTGGCATCCCAATTGTACACTCGTCTTCGTGTTTGACGATTTTGACTACATATTCGATGCTGTGTCGGTCTACCAGTTACATCATATTTCCATTTACTAACGACATCCCCTGGTAGGATTTTCTCAATCTCTTGTCCAAGAGCATTGTACTGAATCGTTGCTGTCCAATGGTCTTGAGCTGAGCGAGAAGCTGTAATTTGCGACACATTTCCAATTTCATTACGAGCGACATCGATGTTTGCACCTAAGCTACTTGTAATTTGTGAGCGATTACCTATTTCATCATAGCTACTTCCAATCCAATGGTCATTTTGCCACTCCTTGATTACTTGTCCAGATTGGTCTCGCTCAAACTTTACAGTCACATGTTCATTTTCAGTCTCAATTAACGAACCATTTTTGTCATAGCCAAACGTTTCCCAAGTGTCATCGTAATAATCAGCACGAATTATATTTCCTAGGCCGTCATGCTGATACGCTGTCCAACGATTACCTGGACGTTGAATCCTTTGAACCAATCCTGCTGGACTTCGCTCATACGTTCTTTCAACCTCATCAAAGCCAATTTCCTTGATGATATTCCCTTTCGCATCACGTTCAAACTGATACGTTTCGCCTCTTTCGTTGATCACAGCGTTTAACTGCTCCTCTGTATCATAGGTGAATTTGACTTTCTTCCCACCCTGTTCTCGAGAAATTAAACTGCCAAGAATGGTGTAATCAAAGGCTACTTGCGTATGGTTATCCCTTGCAATAACAATATCGTCATAGGCATTGTACTTTAATTGAACGTCGTTTCCATCTGAAAGATTTGCCCGTACAAGGCGATTCAAGTTATCGTAACGGAATTTTTCTGTAGCCCCTAGCGGATTGGTCGTTGATGTACAGTTACCACGACGGTCATATGTCCATGTGGAACTCGTCCCGTCTGGCAATGTCACCTGACTCAGGTTTAGATCAGCATCATAAGCTAAGCTTACCACATGGTCTTGCGCATTTGTCACCGTTTTAATTAAACATTTCTCATTATAGGAAAATTCAGTTTTTGTGCCGTCTTCTAAAACATTTGCCTGTAATGTACTATCTTCATTATAAATCCATTGACGACTTCCGCCCTCTGCGTTTACAACTTGAACCAACCTATCTTTCTCATCATACTGAGAGGATACGGTACTGCCATCTGCAAAAGTAGTCGTTACTGGATTTGCCCACTCATCATAGCTATATGCCGTGACACGTCCATCTTCATCTACTGTTTGGAGTAATTCAAAGTCCTCATTATATTGATAATTAACTTCACCACCATCTGGGTGAACAATTTTCGTACATAGTTTATCTTCATTGAAATAATAATAACTCTTATGGCCTAAACTATTCGTAATTTCGTTATAGCCATCGTGATATGCAAGCTCCCCTGCAAGGACATTGCCATCTCCCCATGTTTTGATGACTCTTGCACCTGTAGTTGGACCATCATAGCGCCAGAAGAAGCTATTTTTATTGCGATCCGTTTTTTGCATCATTAAGTGATTAATATAATTAATATGCGTACTTTGCCCTAATGCATCTTGGATTTCAATTAAATCTTGGCCATCATTGTAAACATAGCGAACTAAGACTTCACGACTCATCTGGTTACGTAGGGCAACTTCTGTCATTCTGCCTACCTCATTAGTCGTAACATCGAGCACTCTTCCAACACTGTCTGTTACTTGAGATAGGAACCCTTTAAGGTTATACGCAAATTGAATATGATGGTCTTGCTCATTTCTTACTTCTTTTAATCGATATTTTGTTTCTGTTGTTTGTTCAAATACATAAATCAATCGTGTATCATGCTCAAACAAATGATACTCCTCGCCTGTATTTGTTAAAGTCATTCTTTCTCGTTTGTTAAAATACGGCAAGTTTATTGGTAAAATTGGAAACCCAACTGCACGACCATCCGTCACAACAATCCCAATCAGGTCATCTTCTTCAAATATCTCTAAGGCTAGATCGTATGTAAAGTGCATACCATGACCTGACAAGCCAATGCGACTACTATCACTGTACCAAGCGCGTTCCCAAGAAAGGGGGATAGGTCCAGGTAGTTCAAAGTCGACGCCTTCATAAATCATACGCCCTGTGATTAAATCAACGGGTTCAAAACCTCTTTTACAGAATTTTTCACTTAACCCTTTTGTACAATTAAATTTCTTTAATACCCCATGATTAAATTTCGTTAGCCCGGCTTTGGCCATAGCTTTCATACCGTCTACTGCCTTCGACGCAGCGAGCAATTCATCCATCGACGAAATGACTTTATCTGCGGCCGTCTTCACAGCCTTAGATGCTTTGTTAGCTAGTTCCGCTAGTCCCTTTACTGCATCTAACGTTTTAGATACTTTCGGATAAGCTGCCTTCATCCCTTTTGCTAAAGCTTTTGAAGCATCTATTGCCTTATCAGCACCTTTTGCGGCATCAGCAGCTTTATCTAAAAGTTTCGCCCCTTTTTTGACCTTGTAGGCTCCCTTGGCGGCATCACCAACTACTGGAATCGCACCTACTAAGTTCATGGCTGCATCCATGTAATTCCCTCTTGCCAAGCTAATTCCTGCATTCGCAATATCTGCAAATGTACCGATGACAGGAATAAACCCAGCAACATCCAGTGCTGCACTTACGCCATCAAGTACACTACTAAACCAGCCTTTTTTCTCTTTTTTCTCTTCTGCCTTTTGTGGGAAAATCAAGTCAACTTTACTAGTAGCTTCAATCGCTTCTTCATTTAATTTCGGTGGCTGGCTTTGCTTCTCTATACCTTCTTGATCAATGAGCGTACTAATTAATTGTGTGTCAGCGGCCATAATCACATGACTTTGTTCCTTCGCTGATATCGCAATCCATTCTTCCGCCTCTACGGCTAGCTCTTTCATGCCACTAATTTCGAGTGTTTCATCGGCCGCCAGCATGATGGTACTGTTACTTTGAAATGTTACGCCATCTCCATCATCCATCTTTAAGTCCAAGACACCATCTACTGCACTAAAGGTAATATCACCAACGCCTAATGTCACATCTTTCCCTACATTGGTCGCCAATGATTTAACGGTAGTGTCCGCCATTTTCTTCGCTTGCTTTTGTCCACCCTCTGGTGTGGCTGGACTGACACGCACCGAGCTGATAACGATGGCTTCTTCTTCAACTGCACTTGGAAAATGCAATTGGGCACGCGCACCTATTTGAGGCATTAAATACATAACACCGTTGGCATCTGCAGAATATGCAAACCAATGTGCTTTTGCTTGATCCTGGCTTTTATCTATATCTAAATGAATTTTAACGGTGTTTTGTGTAACATCAATGATCTTTCCTGTAAACGCTGCGCCAATGAGGTCTAAATTGCGTACTAATCGCTGACGAATGCTTTTCTCTGGTTGGGCAGTATATTGAAACTTCAACACGCCATCATCAAGATGGGTTTCCCTAGCCGTTACGATATAGGAGCTTCCCTTGAATTGCACCGACGTGCCCAACTCATGGGCCTCTGTGCTTTCAAACTCACAAAAAGTATAATCGGCTTCACTTACATCCGTACCATCGTTTTCAGTAATCAATCGGTACGCATCGACGTCCATACGTACTATAGAAGGCAGATGGTCGATCGTTATACTTTTCCTACTTTGAGGTGTACCAAGCCAGAATCGAGCACCTTTTCCTTTTAAATCAGGAAAAACAACGGCGTGCAAACGGGAGGCCATTCTTTTAATAAATTCCCAATCTGTTTCTAAGTATTGAATCGCGATACTACCAATGGCTTGACCGTTAGAAGCTTGGTCGATGTAATCCCCATTAGGATAGGCTTTCACAATGTTATTTATTAATTGCACATACGTCATGTTCGCATCTTGAAAAGAACGTGAGCGCTTTGCAATATCCATATTTGCCGTAAATGATACAGCCTCAACGGAAACATAATGCACTCCTTGTGATGCCTGCAACTCCGCATTATCAATTCTTCCTGAGAACAAAATGGCACTGTCTCGCCCAAATTTCACAACAACTTCATCTGTTTGATTGACCCGCTGAATATACTTTTGCGCTTGCTCTTCAGCAATCATTCCTGTAAAGTACAACCTCGCATGGTCATTGGCCTTATGTTTGATAGTTAGTTTATCTAAATGTATAAGTGGATACGGCCATTCGAGCACAAGATCCTCATACGTACTAACCAAGTGTACTTCTTTTTCTTCTAGCGATTTCATTACTTACCTCCTTTCCATCAACCTCGTCTTTTAAAAACCTTGTTTCGGTATTTCTACTTCCTCTTGACCGTCATGAATAATTTCGATTTTGCCTCCACCTGCTGAGCATTGGGTATGGCAGCGGCTTAATAACGCTTGCTTCCCCTCGATATTGACATTTTCCATCCCTTCCATCCAATCAATGGAACATGTGGGTGTACATGGCTTTTGCAACTGTAAACAAACACCAAAAGTTGGGATGTTGTCAGGGTTTCGATCCCCTACATTCATGACGGCTTTCTCTTTAATATAAACACCATGGTCTTGCGGTAAATTTAAATAATTGAGGTGGCTACCATGTTCACATGAAATGATTGCTCCATGTACGACATAACTAAATTGTTCCTGTTCCGAACCTTCTGTTTCCAAACTTTCTACAACTTGAGCCATTAACTATCCTTCCTTTCGTATCGATTGAACACTGTCTCAAACTACGACAGTGTTTTGGAATGATTTATTAGAATGATCTATCGTCCTTGTAGTTTTACTCGCTGCAACTGAATCCCGAGATATGGTCGTCGTAGCATACTTTCTGCCACGTCTAAATTGACGATGGTGAACGATTCCTTTTTGCCGTCGACTTGAAAAATACAATCCAGTTCCACCTTCTTCGGGTCAATTACGAGCTCCTTTATTTGTCCGTCTGGATAATAAGCCGTCTCCTCGGAAATACAGTCCTTCTTGACAATGTCCATAAGCCAATGCACACGCTGTGTTCCTTTCTTCACATCCGTAAAGACAATGGCTGTAAATTCTAAGTTATCCTCATATTTCACCAATAACCCTTTTAAATCATCGGACACGATTCTTCTAGGCTTCTCTAAATAATCGAGATAAACCGCATTCTCTTTTTCTATTACTTCCCCGAATACAGATGAACAGATAAAGTTATCATCGAGGTCTGTCTTGAAAGGAATAATTGGATTTGTAATGCTTTGATCTTGGCGAACAATAAAATACTCCATCTTTTCCTCCTGTAACTTTCATTTCTGTTGATTTTTAATGAATCCAATGAATGTCTTTTATCTGGTCTGGGCTAAATAGACATTTCTCTTGATCGCGTTTAAAGAAGGAAGCCCCTTTTAAATTAGCACCTGTAAAATTAGCGCCTGCAATCTGCGCAAACTCAAATTTCGCATTTTCCAAATTCGCATGACTGAAATCAGTACCTAGGTAACACGCAACTTCGTCATCGGGAAGCATTAGCGTTTTTCCTTGTGCATGTGTAAAATTAGCGCCTGCTAAATTGGCATTTCGAAAATCTGCATCTTGAATGGCTGCATATGAAAAATCAACATTCGCTAAGCTACAATCTACAAAACTAGTACCGACGCAAACACTTTGTTTCATGGAAGCCCCTTCTAAGTCACTGCCATTGAAATTCGCATAGGAAAAGTCCATTTGGTCGAAAAGTTTTTGCTGTAATGGTAGGCTTGAGAAATTTTCAAATGTATATGATTTATCCATCTCGTTTTTCCCTAACCACGAGAGAAGATTTTGTTCCACCCGTTCCCGTTCGTCCAGCATCGCAACATCTTCACTAAATCCTTTATATTCCCCGACACGAAATCGCAAGCAATCAGCTCGTTGAAAGTCTATTTCAGGTACGCTTTCTTTTTGATAACGGAAGAGATAACGCACCAATTGAATAATATACTGATGATACAGAATCACAGTTTGTTGAATAATTCCTCGAACGTCAGCCGCTTGGATAGCGAGATATGGCTTTCTTTCTTTTTCAAGTGTTTTGTGTAAATCTATAATCGCCTCACTAAGCCATTCCGCTTCATACTGTGCGGTACATTCTCCCCAATCGTAGTACCATTTTTCTCCATACGCTTCTAGCAAATACGTACACTTGTTATCTAGTAACGATGTTCGTAGCATTGAAAAATGAATAAAGGCAACTGGTTCTAACTTCCCTTGCTCTTGCTGATTTCTAATATTTGCAAACAGCTGTTCAAGCGAGTGAATGATTGGTTTTAATAAGACTTCCTTCTCTTGGCGAAACTGTCGATCAACCTTCTCTTGTAATCGGCTGACATGAACTGACACGCATTCATCCATAAAATGCTGTAATGCTTCTTCTCGTTTCATGCGTTCACATCCTCACTAATTTGCTCGTACTTCTGTTCCTTTAATCTCCATTTTGTCTTCCATCTTGATTGAACTGTCTTTACAAGTCATTTCTATTTTCTCGCTCGCATTAATCATAATTTGCTTCGCATTGATGGCGACTTTATCTGTTGCTTGTAAGGTAATATTTTTATCACTTATGATAGAAATCCCATTATCATCCATAAGCGAAATCATCAATCCTCCACCAGATATGACAATCCGATCGGGTGCAAGTAAAATTTGTTTACCGTGCTTCGTTCTGAGTGTTTTGACATCTGGATCCGCCATCCGCGCTGGGTCTTGGCGACTATCCTCAGGTGGTGCAGGTCTAGATCCGCCACCGCCACTAGCACTGGCACTTCCACCACCGCTTGGACTAGGTGGATTTGTTGCTGCTAACATCGAACTAGATTGTGGTGGTGCTTTTGATACGGAACTAATCGCAATTCCTTCATCCTCACGATTGCCTGGGAAATAAATTCTCACGTTATCAGATAGCTCAGGCATGAAATACCATCCTGTATTATCTTCTGATGCATAGATCGTTGAATACGGAAACCAATACGCTGTATCTTTATCTTGACCCTCGTCAAAATTGACATGAATACGAATTTTGTCCCCCGCAACATCAATTACTTTCCCTTGAATGGAGGCGCCAATAATAGCTTGATTATAAGTAGTGTGGACACTGAAGCCGTTCTGAGGTGTTAACGTATAAATATGCTTGAACAAGCCATCTTTTAAAGTTGAGAAGATTTTATAGACATACAATTTTTTTGATTGGAATGTCACTTCATTGCCTATTTTGAATGGTTGAAACGATTCTACTTCATAGTACATATAGTCACTATCAGTAATACCGTCGAGATGATTTTTACTGGACACAAGGAAATTTCCAATTGCTTTTTTAACTCGATAATTAATGGCCTCCATTTTCGTCGTGCCCCCAGCTTGAAACGGTACACCAAAGTAAAACTTAGCGGCTGGATGAACCGTATCTGGCACCAGGCCTGTATGGAATCGCGATGCCATTCGTTTAAGAAACTCCCAATCTGTCTCTATATATTGCATTGTAAAGCGTCCAATAGTAGAGCCCTTTGAGGCATAATCCATGAAATCTGCACCTTTTTGATCGGCAATACAAGCATTTATTAATTCACTATAGGGCATACTCGCATTTTGATAAGTTTGATTTTTCTTCTTCACATCTAACACATACGAATGCGAAACTGCTTTAACCTCCAAATAATAGGTGCCCAAAACCGATTTCACCTGTACATCTAACGCCAGCCCATTGAAAATAGGAATAGTTTGTCCACCACTGCCGATTTGCACGACTTCAATAGCCGTTTCGGCATCCGTCATATACACATAGGAATCTTCGAATTCATCTGGAATCACGCCTGTTAAATGCAATGTAGCATGCTCATTCATTTGTTGTGTAATTTCGATTTGATTAACGCGAATATTATAGGGCATCACGATGATATCTTTATACGTCAAGGCTGTTTCCTTACTCATTCAACAACACCTTCTCCATCTAATAATTTGTTTTCAACAAAGATAGATTCCATCATGCCGTAAGCAATGGGCTTCCAAATATCCATCTCTTTTTTCAAACAATTAACCGAGCCCATCGTCACATTCCCGCCTACTATAAACAAAAACATTAAATTATAAATCTTGTTATCTAGTGCTGGCGAAATGAAATCAAAGTAACCAATTTGTAAACCGTTAACTTCATTCATGCCGGTATCCAACATTTTTGTAGTTGGCTGCGTTTTTTGAAGGATGTTCCTCATGGCCTCTGTGAAGTCTTCTAATTCCTCTTCTTTTACCTGTTGTTCCATGATTTTCAGCGTGACATTAATGGACGTACTTTCGCTTGTATAAATATAATCGGGTCTACGACTGGATGGATATTTAATATCCATTAATTCTGGCTCCATCACGTCAAAGGCTGCAGGCATACACATCCGGATTTGACCCTCATAAAAACTCATTTCTTTAAACTCAATCGTTTCATCTTCAATCATGAGCTGACCATCTTTAATCGCTTTCACAATATCCGTATTTAATAATTGGTTTTCGATATTCTCCATCCGTTTTTTCTGCCTTGCATGTTTCGTCATCTCGATAACTTCTTCATCCATGAAATTCATTGTTTTCGCTCCTTTGTTTCGATTAGTCTTTCTATCTCATGACCTTGTATTTTTTCGCTATCCTTTTAAAGGTTAACTCAGCTGTCATGATCGAAAATAGCCTCGGCCATTCGGAACTAAATTTTTCCTTCCATGACATGCTGAATCAATGACCGGCATATACTGCTCATCTATATTGACAAAGTCCTAGGAGATGCTCCTCATACGGTGTTTATCTTTCTTATAAAGCCGCTTCCTTTTGAGCTATTTCACGTTGTCCGTTCTTGAACATTTCTTCATCAGCAGACTATCAGCTAGTCAACAATCATGCGCTTTGGTCGTCCTTGACTGTGACCTGTCATACGACCACCACGTTTTGATTCCAATAAAATACGGTTCAAGTATTTATGAATTTGACTATTAGAAAATGTTTGGTAATCAAGCTCTAGTCGATTGCAAATATAGAAATCGATTGCATCTCGTTGAACACGCTCCTGATTTAAGCACTCTAAAGTAAAAGCGATATCATAAGGATTCGCTGGTCGATTTTTTAACAGCTCTCGTGCAAAATAGTGCAAAATGATTGGATGATAAGTGCTTTTTTGAAAACCTGCATACTGACTGTGAAGATAATTAACCGTATTGTATTCAGTCGCAATATCGGAAAAATCAATATACTCCGAGCGCAGTTTTGCACCCGATTTTAATTTAAAGCGCGCCAACTCTAGCTCATTATGTGCAAGCTCTAATGAATCATCTAGGACTATTTCTGTCGCGAAGTTTCTAAAATCTAATTCATTCGCTTCTTCAGCAAATCGTACTTTTAGTATCGTTTCGCTTCCTGTCGCCTCATAAGGAAGCTCGTAGCTACTATGTAGCATATAGAGCTTTCCGTTATGCTTGATAATGCCTTTCTCTACGATGAGGCTTGTATCTGCTACGATAATATTGGCACCAGCAATAATGCCATTCGAATAATTTTGGAAGTATAAATCTAAAAATTCTCTTGGGTAATCTCGCAAATTTTCCAGCATTTCTCGCTTTAAAATGCGGCCCTTTGTAAAATGTGGATATTGATTGGCAAACAAGCTGTCACTCACCTCTTTTCCTGTTTTTCACTGTTTACTTTAATCCATCAAAGAAATCCAGCTCAGATAAATCGGTTTCAAAGGCAAAGAATTCCTTGCTTCCGATAAACAGCTGCTCGTCTTTTCTTGCTACCGGAACTACATGGAAGCCCCAATGATCTTCGCCTGCAAAGACAAAGAATTTCACTTCTCCATTCGTGATGGAATCCGTTTCGTCCTGCGGAATTTTATCTTGGTATTGCATGGCAATATTCTCATAAAGAACAGGTGCATAATCTTCCTGACGGTTAAAGTAAGTGTATTTATACGATGTTTGATTGTCGTTGCCTGTGAGGAAAAACTCCACCTCTTTTACACCCCATGGGCGAGAAATCGTACCGTGAATTTGATTTAGTCTTTCTAAGCTACTAATCAGTAATTTTTCCTGACGATTATGTGTAAAGGCACTGACAGCATAAGGGACAACTGGCGCATGGTTCGTCACTTCTGTTTCAATCATGCCGATTTTCTTGGCATTTAAATAACGAAGCGCTCCCCTTAAACAAGCAAGCTTTAACTCTGGAACTTTACCGATGTTTTCAGCCTTTTGTCTAAACTCAATGCTGCGTCCTGGTACAAATTCCTTTAAAGCTTCGCGAAATGCGTCTATTTTACATGATTGTCCCGTCAATTTAATGATGGAATAGTCACTCAGTATGCCACTCTCATAAAATTCCTCTAAAAACTCTCGTACGATATCATAAATATCCGCCTTTATGAGATGATTGATTTCTTTAATGTTAAAAAAGACATTCGGGAAGTCATAAACTTCTTTAAATTGATTGTTTTCTACCAACGACAGGCACCAGCGATCTACCGCTGTGACATTTAAATCACTATCGTGCTGCATATCGTTATCCGCATAGAAACGACTTCTTAATATACCTGTTTTGCGGAAAAATTCCTTCTTCATCTCTTCTGCCATTTCCCATAAGAAATAATAATTATTGCGAACACGTAGGTACTCATCACGTGTGCGATTTTCATATTCCTTAAAGCGTGTAGGGATAATATATTCGGCATCTACAAAGGCTTTTTCGAATTGCTCATACACCGCTTCGACGCCATGATCGTCGACATATCGATAAATATCCTTACCAGGAATATCGATTAATGCATCGATATCATAATCATTTTTTCCTCGACTATAATAGTTGGCAAAAACGATTTTCATAAATTGGAAAATACGATACGTAATATTGTTGCCACCAAAATTCGTATCTCCATTTTCATAAGTAGTATGAATATCAATTTTGTAAGAAATATGGCCGTCCTCTATGCGAAACTTACAAGAAGAAAGGTCTGTTGTTCCTCCTCCACAATCGATCACGAGCGCTTTATATTCCTTGCCATCTAGAAAACTATCATTCTCTATTTGATTGGCGATTGTATTATAAAGAACCGACATCCCTTCATCGAGAGCATGCTCAGTTTCGATTTGGTATTCGGGTAAAATCGCACGAAACATATCTAAAAATTGTGTTTTCAGCTTAACAGGACTGGAAATATGTAAATGCTTGAAGCGACATTTAAATTGATGCTCCGCCATTCGAATAATATAAAGCATAAACTCTCTTAAAATTTGGCTACGTGGAACAAGTGCAGTATTCCCGTTAGCATCCATCACCTCTTCCAACTTGGCATAGTTACTAACCCATCGCTTAATACCTTGGAATTTTGTAGCCAATGATGTATAGCTATTTTTTTTCATCATTTTTAACGCTTCATAGCCGTAGTGATAGCTTACTTGGTCAGCATTTGAGCAATCTGCGACAGTCATGACCGTCGGCACTACTTCGATCCATTCATTTTGATGAAGTGGATCTGGAAATTGGACAAAATTGATGCTATTTAGCTGGATTCTGTCATTTAATAAATCATGACTGCAAGGAGAGGACACATAATCACTCTCTAAATAAACTCCAGCCGTTGTATTGGTTGTACCAAAGTCAATCGCAAGAATGGCATTCGTTGTTTCCAGCTGTTTCATCTCTAAATCTGGTATTGGAACTTTATAATAATGAAGATTTGTTGGCGGAAGTGGGGTCTCCTGATAATACGTCTTATAGATATACTCAGAATCTTGCTTTCTTAAAAAAATAAAGCTGTAGTTTTTATTGTTTGTCTTCCGAATTCCAATTGCTTGGTCAGCAGCGAAATAGTATTGATTTGGGACTTCGTCGTCTTTAAGGATATTAAGGATACCACAAAGTTCCAGCTGCTCATTGACTAGCAGTACGTTAGATTCAACAAGAAAACCACCTGTTTCCACGAAATACTGATCGGGTTTATCAATCTTCATCCCGCTATATAAGCTCATTTTGGCAGGAATTTTAATGTCACCATTGTCAGACATCGGTGTTTTTAAATACTCTTGCATAGCCGCTTCTACTCGTTCAAAGCCCCCATCCTTTTTTTCTCTAATAAGAGGGTTTTCTTCAGAGCCACGGTATCTTAAAATCTTGTCAATTAACTCGTCTCTTGTCAGTGTATTAATAAGCCCAGTCACAAGCTTTTCCTTATAGCAAATATTTCTAAGCTGGAAGGTTGTCATTTCCATTAATTCTACTCGTGTATAGGTCATATATTTCTTTTCTGTATTACGCTTATTGGCATACAGCTTATATGAATATTTAGTTGTCATTGGAATCCCTCCTCTTCCCCTATTTAGTAAAGAGCTATTCGATCTAGCTTCATCGTTTCCTCTGCATCGATAATGCCAAAGTGATATTGCCAATAAACCTCCATATGAAAGCCTATTGGCAGAAAAATTTCTTGTACAAGCTGTACCTTTCGTTCATTCTGTTCTGTCTGCTTTTGACGGATGTATAAAAGCAGCTCATCCTGGTCCTCCGATTTCACATAAATCATGCAATTTTTAAAGAGCCTTTTCAGCGTATCCTTTAATAAGTAAATTTCTTCACCAGTCCTGTACAGTCTTAGCATGTTGAGTGCAACTATTTCTTGCTCCTTTTTCGTAAAAGCATGAATATTGTCACGTACCAATTTACCAAATACATCGGCCTCGATTTCCCTTAAGATAAAGCGAATATAGAACTCTCTCTTATTCATGCCCTGCATACGATCAATTTCAGCTAAAAAATGCAATACAGTATCTAAAAGATAATTCCTAAACTCTATATCTGAAGTATGATCAGGATGGAAAAGACCATTAAAAATTCCGTAATAGCGATAATACGGATTTACTTCTACGTGCTGGTCAACATTCTGTGCATTTAATAGTTGTGGACTTAGTTCCATATAAGGTGAATAGGCCTCTGCAAGATGAAAATAAATATCCTTTTTAGAAAGTCCTTCATCCTCAGCTTTAATGAGCAAATCCCAAATATAGTTCATAGCCACACACCTACACATTCATATTCGAAGAAATGTCGTTGCACTTCTGATACGAGGAAGCTTAAAATATCGTTTGCGATAAAGTTTCTTTCCTCTTTCGCCTTAAACTTTAACAGCATCGTTTTTCTATGATTGTTTTCTCCTATCATTTCCGTTAAGAAAGTGTTGGCGGAGTGCGTAAAGCTTGTTCCTGAGAAAGATTCCACTATTTCCACATCAACAAGCTCAAATCGATTAGCTGCCTCAAAGGAGTTAATCATACGAGTAATTTCACCCTTCGTTTTAACAGTAGCCGTATACTTGTTAGCGAATTTGTGTATAAAATGCTCAATTCTTCGATTTGATACAAGCTCGTAATTTAATTTCCCGATCTTCTCTTCTTCCATCTTTGCAATTTTGATTAGCTGCCAAATCCCTGATTTATCCTGGGGTGAAACAATGGTTAATTCATTGTCTGAATGTTTTACGTAACGAACATTATCCTCTTCGGCCTCAACAAGATAGCCATGCTGGTTTCCGATTTTACGTATAGAAAGGACATGCTCATAATTTACCTTATCGATAGCAGGGACGGGAAAACCGACATTTTTGACCTCATGACGTTCAATGTTCCATAGTGGAACCATATTCATACGTTTCTTGTCCTCATACTCTTCTAAATCAACGATTATTTCAGTAATTTCAGCATCCTCATTTAAAGGTGGGCAATTTACTAAATTGACATTAAAAAATTTATAGACGAATGGATGATTAATAGTTTTCCACGGTAAGCCGTTTATTTGGAAGAGCGGATATAGCTTGTTCATCTCTTGTAAATAGTCCAGATTTTGAGTAAGGCTGACCTTAATCTCTACTTGCCCTTCTGTCGTTACTAGCCTTCCATTAAAGAGTCTCTGCTCAGCGAGTAACGGTTGAATTTGTATGGAATCACACGCTAAAAATAAAGTGAACAGTATTGCAGGTTCATTGTATTTAAGTGTTTCAAGCAGTTTTTTTATATGGATTGATTTACTTTCTAAATCAGCTGGTCGCATCGGGAATAAGCATTCATGAATAGGGTCAACATCCTCCCTTGAACTTAACGTCACATAAATATCAAACCTATTCTCAGCATCATCTATTTCATTGAATACGCGGTCTTCAAGACTTTTGTTCATTTCATCCTGATAGTCGATTAAATTTACAAAAACGCCACTTACAATATCCTTTAGCAGTTGACGTTGCTCTAAATCCTCTATTTTGCGTAACCGTTCAATCATGAGCTCTTTTATCAATTTATTTTCCCTCTTTCATCACTTCAGCATCAGATGGCTCACTAGCAGCTGTCCCTTCATTCGTAGGTGGCGCTGCCTGATCAGATGGCGCTGTATCGGCGGCTTGTGCTTGAGGAGGCGGATTTAATTTATCATTGGCGTTCATAACCTTTCGCTCAAGACCTAAAACCTTGGACAGCAGCTCTGTCTCCTGATAAATTTCCTGTGCAAGTGTATAATATTCAATTGCTTTCCCAAACTCTTGGCGTGCATAGCTCTGATCTCCGCTTTTTTCTAAGCCTTCAGCCTTTAATTCTTTCTGGGCCTTTTTCAATTCAGTAATTTTAGCCTCTGTTTCTTCTATTTTTGTCTTTATTTCAGGTTCGCCAGTATAGGCAATTGTCAGCGCTTTTTTTCTTGCCTTTTGATACGTTTCAAGAGCCCCATTGTAATCTTCTGCCTCAAATCGGAAATCTCCATCTTTTACAGCTTCAGCGATTTGTACAATGGTATCCATATTAGCGATTCTTTGTTCAACTACTGCTTTCCCAAAGTCTTTTATAAGCTTTCCTTCTTTTTTAGCCTTTTCATAATGCTCAAGGGCATCGTTAAATTTACCTTCTTCCGCTGCTTTATCTCCACTAATAATCAGATCGGTAACTCTTAATTTTCTCGCTAGTACATTTCTATGTATTGGATCCTTCAATTTTTTAGCAGCATTTCTGCCCTCACTATATTCCAGCAGTGCCTTATCATAAGTTCCATCTTGAAAATATTGGTTTCCGCTCTTTTCATGATCTTTCATCTCGACGGTTAATTCAGCCATTTTTTTAGCTTGCTTTGCCTGATAAAAAATCGTGCCTCCACCTACGACTAAAGCTAGGATTAATGCAGCTACAATCATTTTGATGTACTTCATTTTTTTCTTATTTGTTTCCTGGTAAACCTTGTTCACAAATATAGCTGCGACTGTGTAATTATTGACCACTTTCTTTTGCCTGCTTAACAGGACCTCTTCTAATACATCAATGTATTTCTCAGGCTCTTTTGCATCTTCCAACGCATCCGCCATTTCAATTTCATTGACATCTTCCCAAAAGCCGGCTGTACAAAGCACCAGAACATCGTCATCCATTAACTTCATTTTCTTTGAAACAAAAGGCTGGAACTCTTTTGGTTTGCCCAAATAGTTTAGTAAATTAGTTCTTTCCTCGTGCTGGCTAATATCGAGCGAACGATTCCTATCATTCACTATCTCTTGTGCTAAACTTTGATCCGTGCTTTTAAACGTCAAAGTCCCATTACGGAAATGATATAATCTCGAATTTCCCGCAACGGCAACAATCATCTTTGAGTAATCCGAGACGACTATGACAATACTAGCCTTTAATCTCACCCTTAAGCTTTGAGCTTGAAGAATATCTTGTGCATATTTTAAGTAATGTTTAATTTTACGTCTGGACATGGATGGCTTTTCCATGAATTTTTCTAAAATTGCCTTTACAGCAAGCTCTGCACTACTAATTTCCTGATCAGAATCTAACCCTTTTACAGCTACCCAGCAGGCAACATCGTCCAGCTCTGTATAGGCAAAGTAATCTTTATTTTGCAAAAATGAGCCCGCTTCGGATAAAAAGCTTGTTTTAAAGCTGCTATTTTCCTTTCTCATGATTACTCCTCCTCATTTACTGACTCATTTATAGACATACGTAAAATTTATTACCATGTTTTTTCTAAAATAACGATGGTCGCATTATCTTGATTTTTTAAGCGTTTTTGTTCAACGGCTTTTATCATGTCTTGAGCAATATCATAGGGAGTAGCTTGCTGAGAGAGAATTTTCTCCATTTCTACCTCTGTTAAAGTATCATAGACGCCATCACTAAATAGACATACTTTATCCCCTCTATTTAGCTGGATTGGACTTTTTCCGATATCCATATTTTTAAAGCCTTCATACCCTAAATAATTGATAAGTCTCTTTTTCAAAGGATTTTCCTGCACCTCAAGCTGAGATATTTCACCAGATATATATCGCTCAGTTAACACTGATTCAAAAATATGCTTTTGATTGATGGCCTTAAATTCTCCATTTCGAAAAATGGTAATGACACTATCTCCAACGGCTCCCCAGTGAAGAAATCCGTTATCATCAATAACGGCTGCCACTAATGTAGTACCGCCATTCGAGCCATTTAAATTTTCGACAATCATATGATTACTTGTAAAAGCGGCCTCCTTAAAAAATTTTTCTAAATTATTTAGTCCGCTCAGCTTTTTAAATTCTTCAATAAATGTATTGACAGCAACCGTACTTGCCATCCTACCGTTTGCTAAACCACTGATGCCATCTCCTAGAACAGCAATTGTTCCATCTTTCGTTTCTGCTGTAGAGAAATAATCATCCTGCTCATCACGTCTGCCAATCGTTTGACCATTTCCGATTGCTATTTTTGTTTTTTCATTTTGTTGCGCAAGCATGTTTCTAACGATTAATAATGCAAAGAGTACAACGATAAAAATAAGTGCAATTATGTATGGCAGTAGTTTCTGATCCATCCGTCATCATCCCTCACTGTTGTTGTTTTCCCATTCAAAATGAACACCACATAAGGGAATAAAGAGAAACATACTTCCGCCTAACTGAATCACATCATACGCTGCTAGCTCTGTTGGCGTATAAACCGCTTCATTGTTAAGATAAGCTAAGCCTGATGCATCTCCAGGCAGCAGATAGAAATTCCTTTTTTTAGGATCGTAAACAATCACAGCATGATTACGTTGAGAAATCGAATTGTCTCCAACAATACGAATGTGCATATCCTCAGCTCGACCAATAAAGTTTTTTTCCGATAAAATTCGATAATCTCGACCCATTTGAGGTCCTTCAATACAAACTAGCCATCCTGTTACCGGATCAATGCCATCCATTTCTCCGAGATATGGCATTGTTTTATCATCTAGTTCTGCTACAGCTGTTTGCTGACTGCTTGGTCTTTGCTCCTGTTCCACCATTACATTGCAATACGGACATACATTTCTATGTCTTCTGGAACTAAACATGTGACCATTTGTGCATCTAATTAAACTCATTTTCGCTATCCCCCGTCTATGTTTACGAATTTACTTGTCTCTATTTCACTAAAATCCGTGTATTTGCTATGTATATCGTGTCTCCATTACCTATCGGGTAAGGATTTTCGTGTTTTATTCTGTTTTTAACACGCTTACTAGCCTTTTTTATACCAACACCATTTACTGAATCAATATCCTCTATGTACCATACTCCTGAAACATTATTTAATACGGCATGTTCATAATTGATAAGCGATTCATATTCAGTACCATTTAAATCGATATCTGCCTTATTGTCAGCGGAACTTTTCCCAATAAGTAATGACGTTTGATCACCGATTTCCCATTCATCTATTTCAGCTCCTCGATCATTGAGGAGAACTAGTTTTCGAATTTTCTTGTTTGTCACATTGTAATTTTTATCTTTAGCTTCATACTTGATAGAGCCATAAATTATTGCTAGTATGACCAGCATTAGTCCAATAATTGTTTTTAAAATAAAATCCTGATTCATGACAAATACGTATAGAATGAAAAAGAAGGCGATTGTGACAATAATGATATCGATAATTTTTATAATCATTTGTTTCTTTGCATCTTCAGTGTATGCATCCATTGAATTTTGACCATACATGGTATCACACTCCTCCATACTAGCTATGGCTTCGTTTTACTTGTTAAAAAAACGTTCAAATAAATCAGTTGTATCTAGTGGATTCTTCTTTGCATTCTTATTAAGCGTTGATCCCGTTTCCTTTGTTTTAGGATTAAAACCAAAAAAATGCTCAAAGTTCTTTTCAATATTGTTCATATTAAAATCTGGCTTTTTTTCAGTAGACTGTTGACGTGAAGACTGTTTTTCAGATGTCTGTCCCTTGCCCCAACTTTGACTAGCTCCATCTAGTCGAGCATCATATGCTTCTCTTGAATCTGGATCCTTTAGTACTTTGTATGCCTCTGTCACTTCTAAAAAAATCTTTTCTGATTCTTTGTTTCCACCGCTCACGTCTGGATGATGTTTTTTGGATAGTTTTCTGTAAGCTAGTTTTATTTGTGCTTGCGTGGCGTCTCTACTGACACCTAAAGTTTCATAATGCGTTTTCATATTTTTCATCCCCAATATTAGGATTATTCAAAATTATCTAAGGAACTATGAAAGTCCCTTAGATAATGTGGAGTAGCTATCAAGCTGCAATCTTAGACAGCGTAGCCGCCTTCGATTTTCGCCAAGTCTGTTTTGTCTTTCTTTTGCTTAACGAATAAGTAAAATTCACCAATACCTTCTGTGTCACCATACTTTTCTGTATAGTCAACAACAAAAGCATTTGGGAAATGAATTTTTCTTACTACTTGATCAGCTGAAACAACTTCTAAAGTTACTTTACGGTAACAGTCAGCCTTTTCAGCTGGTACTAATGACCATAATCCTAATTTCATCGTATCATCAGAATTATCACCATCAGTTGCAGTAAGAATTTTACCTCTTACTTTTAAAGTTGCTCCTACATCTGTTGAACGTGCGTTAGAGTCATTTGGAGTATCTGTTTCATACTCAACAGCCATAATGCTATCTAACCCTAATTCAATTGCTTCTGATCCTTCTACTTTTAATACAAAACCCATTCTCAGTACCTCCTAAAATTTGTTTGAATCGTCTCAAAAAATCGTCTTAGGTGAAGTGTATAACTAGTTGTATACATTCCTCCACGCCTAATGCAAATACATGGAGCATGGAGAAATATGTAATGTTTTCACCTTACAATTAATGGAGGATTCTATTTATGTTAAAAGATTTATGAAAAAATCTTAAACATACGACTTAAAATTTTTTTTAGTGTATGTGTAAACTTGTTAGGCCTTAACAGCACTACTTGCCTTTGTAATCATGACTTCAAGATTTTTCACATTACCGTTAAACACTAGGTCAATTTGACATGTGCTTGTTTTTTCATCAATAATGTAGCCGATGTCATCTCCATCGTGAATAATGGAGTTTACATAGCCTTTATCTTGAACCCATTTGCTTTTTTGGCTACTTGGATTATTACTAAAGAATCGAACGATATTTTCATGTTTAAAGTCACCTGATTGGAATCGTAAAATTCTTTCAATATACGTACTAACTTGAGTTTTGTAAATCGAATCGAATCCATCTTCTTCCATCGCTAGACTTCTAGCTTTATACACTGTAATACGTTTAATTTCTTTATCTTGAAGCTGTGCATTTTCAGATGAGAATACAAAGCCAAAGCTTCTACTGTTAATAGCATCTTTAATATTATTAGTAAATCCTGAGATTTCTTTCGCCATTGTTGTAACGGCTCTTAGTGAGTTATCACCCGCTTCAATATCGAAGCGTACACCAGGATAATTTCTCTGAACATTTCTGAAAGAATCTTTCAAATATTCCGGACATTGATAAGCTGAAACAATACCTGCCGCTACATAGCTAGCACCAACATAAACGCCCTCTATCCAAAGTTTTAAAATATCTTCTTTTTCTTTAGATAATCTCGCTCCATTTTCTGTTGTCTGCATTCTTGTATCAATGATTACTCCTGATTTATCTTTAGGAATAATCGTGAAGTTTGGTAAACATGGTATCGCAAACTCACTATAATCTTTTCGAATAAGCACTGAGCATTTATCGATCAAGCGATCAATACCTGCAGTAGCAATTCCATTGAATGTCGTTTCTTCTTCTGCCATGAAGTTGAAGAAAATCTGAACTTTATAATCTTTCACAGTATCAAGAAGGATGGATAATGATTCCATTGTATTGCCATCTTGCTTGGCAACCTTATCGTTTCCTTTAAATCTAGCTCTACTTACTTTCATTTTTCCGGAAGCTTCTAGTTCTAGTGCAGGGACAATTCCATACCATACCGTATCTGTAAAGTCATTTTTGGAGTTTACCGTGTTTAAATACGTGCGTAATCGTGGTAGATTATTACTTTTAACGAGCATATCTAACTTTGTGTTCGTTACAAGTAACGAAGGCTGCATACCTTTGTTTTTAGTTGCATACTGATCAAAGTACATTTTTACGCCTAATAGTTTTTCAACTAACGGCTTCACTGTTTTTACAAATTCATCCTTAGCATCCTTATAGAATTCTAAGTAAGTATTGTAGTTTTGTACCTCTGTCTCTACATCAAATTCAGCTCTCACAGCTGGCAATGGAGAGAACGTTCTTACGACTAAATCTTTGACATAAGAGGATGGTGATTCTGTAATCGCCTCATAGTCCTCTTCAAAAACTGTGCTTAAACCATAGTTACTATTTTCTTCAATAACCATCAGTTCCGAGCTATTATTTTGTGGTGCCTCAATGATTTTTAATTCACCATTGTCGCCAATAGAAAGTGTCCCAATTTGTAATTTTTCGGACTCATCTTCATCCTGATTAGCACCTAACAGTAGTCTCGTTTTAATATCTTCAATTGCTAAAGGAAGCATCGCCATGACATTATTGTAATTTCTACTTGCCACTTCAAACATCAGGTTTAGCTTGTCCCCTGTATCCAATTTTTTTGGATCGCCTTCATCTAATTTGTCATATTCACCATATAGGTAATGGATTTCTTTTCGGACTTGTCGAATGTCGTCCATAACCTTTTTAGGAGAGATCATGTCGAGCAAATTTTCAAACTTAAAATCAACATTCGCAATGCCCTGACTTCTTTTCGTATCAATGAGGGTAAATAACATCTTTAAAAAATCATTATTTTGGTCAATTGCTATTTCAGAAATACAGTCATCTTGAATTCCTTCAGGTTTTTTTAATGTATACATAACCTTTTGGTTAGCAGCATTATAGAATGAGTAAACCGTCGGAGAAAACTTATCTAAAAACTCGTCGAAGCTTTTAACAAGAAGATATTCATTCATTTCTTTAATTTTTTCATCGCTAAGGCTGTCAATCCCTTTTACATCTCCAACAAGCGTAATTAAATCCATTTTTTCTGGATTAATTTCCTCAAAAAGCATGGTTCTGTTTGTTTGACTAATAATCTCCATTCAGTCGGCCGTATGATTATACAGCCATCCCTCCTTTTTGTAACGAATTTCGAGTAAGCATAGTCATAAGTGTGCAGTAAATATAAATTTACTTTTAAGTAATAAACTGTAAATAAAAAGCAAAGAAATTTTTAGTGAGTATATTCTAAGCCTCCTACTTCTACATCACTGATGACATTATGTATCACAAAGTAACTATACAATATCTAAATTCATTGTCAATATTTACATTGGAACATTATGTAAATAATATGTATCAAGATGTATTTATAGTAAAAAATAAACATTAAGAATTTTATGCCATTTTCTTTAGTAAGTGTGTATCTTTTCATTTGTATTTATTAAAAAACAGCTTGTAGTGTATTTTTTTATACACTATAAAGCTGCTTATTAGCTTTCACCTTTAACTGTAAAATGATAACAAAGAATTACTTTACCTAAATTATTGGTCATTTAGAATTATTTACCTTAAAATAGTTCATTATCCTATTGACAATATTTTCAATAGTAATTACCAATTTCATATATTTTAGTGAAGAACAACGTTTTTTTGCTTGAACTTCTAGACCCCACAAAATGGTTTTGGACAAAAGTATACTCACGTTTTTATTATACGTTCTTACATCTCCAATTTTATCCTCTATTAACCGCTGCGACACATCAGGTGGAATAACATCTGTCAAAGAAAAATAAAATGTTGCTGCTAAACTATAAATATCCGTATATACACCTTGCTCAGATATAGTCGAATATTGCTCAAGAGGAGAATATCCTGAACTCGTAAATATTTGATAATCTTTAGCCGTTTTATAATAAATCGCGGACCCAAAATCTAGTAGATATGGATTACCTTCAGGATCTAACATTATATTATTTGGTTTAATATCACGATGGAGTATGCCTTTTTTATGTAAATAGCTTAAAGCACCAATTAGAGGAAGGAATATACTAGTGTACAAATGCTCCCTATCATTAATAGGAAAATCCTTTAAATATTGATCAAATAAAGTTCCTTCATAATACTCCATCACGATATAAATCGACTCATTTTCTTCAAAGTGGTGCATATACTTGACTATATTTTGATGATTTATTTGCTGCATAATTAACGCTTCATTTAGAAAAATAGCTTTTAAATCCTCGAACTTCTGCTTCGTTAAAGGCACACGATTAACAACTGTTTTATTATCTAAATCCCGTAAAGCTAAGTCATTTGGAAAGAATTCTTTAATAATTAGCTGATTCCCTTCATTAATATTCTCCACAATATAAACAAAGGACAATTTACTGGTAGCAAGTACTTCTTTTATTTTATATGTATCTTTCAAAACACTGTTTATCGGTAAGCTCAATTCAACTTGAGTCGCTTGCATTTTCGATCAATCATCCCTTTCAACACATAAACTATAAACAACCTGTTTCATATTTAACGCGAAATATGTAATTATTTTAACTAAAATACAAATTAATGTAAGTATATCAATATACACCTTTATATTAAATAGATATCTTATAGTAGTTAGTGGTCCTACGTTGAATGGTGGGGTTAGGCGCAATTTGGTGGGGTCGATTTAATCGTTCTATTCATCATTTTGATGGTTCTATCCATCACTTTGGTGGTTCTATCCATCTTTGAGGTTCTATCCATCTTTTTGGTGATTCTATCCACCTTTTTGATGGTCCTATCCATCTTTTTGAGGATTCTATCCATATTTTGAGGTTCTATTCGTCGCTTCTCCTGTTCTAGCCATCGCTTCGCCCGTTCTATCCGTCCATTCGTCTATTTCGCTTATAATCTCCCTAAAAAAGCGCCCAATAAGTATCTAAATACTTATCGGACGCTTTTTAGCAGTTAATTATGCTTTTTGATAGCGAAGCACAGGTGTACGAGCAGCGCGTGTTTCGTCTAGACGAGTTACGACTGTTGTATGTGGTGCTTCTTGTACGATTGATGGGTTTTCTTCCGTTTCTTTTGCAATTTGAATCATCACATCGCAGAATGCATCTAATGTTTCTTTAGATTCTGTTTCTGTTGGCTCGATCATTAATGCTTCTTCCACATTTAATGGGAAGTAAGTTGTTGGTGGATGGTAGCCAAAGTCTAACAGACGTTTTGCGATGTCTAAAGTACGAACGCCAAGTTTCTTTTGACGACGTCCTGATAATACAAATTCATGTTTACAATGACGGTTATATGGTAGATCGTAGAACGGCTCTAATCGACGCATCATGTAGTTTGCATTTAGTACAGCGTATTCTGTTACAGCTTTTAAGCCATCTGGACCCATTGTACGGATATAAGTATATGCACGTACGTTGATACCAAAGTTACCATAGTAAGGTTTAACACGTCCGATTGATTGTGGACGCTCGTAATCGAAGTGATATGTTCCTTCTTCTGTTCTTACTAAAACTGGTTTTGGCAGGAATGGAATTAAATCAGCTTTCACTCCTACTGGACCAGAACCTGGGCCACCGCCACCGTGAGGACCTGTAAATGTTTTGTGTAAGTTTAAGTGTACGCAGTCAAAGCCCATATCACCAGGACGTGCTTTACTCATAACTGCATTTAAGTTTGCACCGTCATAGTATACTTTACCGCCAACAGAGTGAATAAGCTCTGCCATTTCGATAATGTTTTCTTCAAATAGACCAAGTGTATTTGGATTTGTTAGCATTAATGCAGCTGTATCAGGACCAACTACTTTGCGTAAATCCTCAATATCTACTAAACCATCTTCATCTGATTTAACAGTAATAGTTTCAAAGCCTGCAACTGTTGCCGATGCTGGGTTTGTACCGTGAGCAGAGTCAGGAACAATAACTTTATTACGGTGACCTTCACCATTTGCTTCATGGAATGCGCGAATCATCATTAATGCAGTCCATTCACCATGAGCACCTGCTGCAGGTTGTAATGTCACTTCATCCATACCTGTAATTTCAACTAATGAAGTTTGTAGGTCGTAAAGAAGCTCCATCGCACCTTGAGTTGTTGATTCATCCTGTAATGGGTGAACATTGGCAAAGCCTGAAATTCGTGCAACGGCCTCGTTAATTTTTGGATTATATTTCATCGTACAAGAGCCAAGCGGATAGAAGCCAGAGTCTACACCGTGGTTACGACGAGAAAGTGCTGTATAATGACGCATAATATCAAGCTCAGATACTTCTGGTAATTCTGCTGCCTCAGCGCGTACTAAGTTTCCAGGAAGTAAATCGGCAAGATCAACCTCTGGTACATCAAGTGCTTCTAAGCTGTAACCTACGCGACCTTCTTTGGAAATTTCAAAAATGAGTGATTGATTTTCGTTATGCATTAAGAGCCCCCATTTCTGCAACAAGTGCATCAATTTCTTCCTTCGTGCGTAATTCTGTTACTGCGATTAGCACGTGATTTTTTAGAGAGTCATATGTTTGACCTAAAGGATAGCCACCGATGATACCTTTTTCAATTAAGCCTTTATTAATTTCTTTCACACATTTATTTGTCTTCACAACGATTTCGTTAAAGTGTGCACCTTGGAATGCTACTGTGAAGCCAGCCGCTTCAAAGGCATTTTTAGCATAGCGAGTTTTCGCAATATTTTGCATTGCCATTTCACGAACGCCTTCTTTACCTAGAGCAGTCATTGCTACAGAAGCAGCAAGTGCAAGAAGCGCTTGGTTCGAACAAATATTAGACGTTGCTTTATCACGACGGATATGTTGTTCACGTGCTTGTAATGTTAAAACATAACCACGACGACCTTCACCATCAACTGTTTCACCTACAAGACGACCAGGAACTTTACGCATTAACTTCGTAGTTACTGCAAAGAAACCACAGTGTGGACCACCGAATGCTTCAGAAATACCGAAAACCTGTGCATCCCCTACACAAATATCAGCACCTAGCTTACCAGGTGGTGTTAAAATTCCGAGTGAAAGTGGATTTGAAGAGACAACAAATAAACTTTTTGCCTCATGCGCAATATCGCCAATTACTTGCAAGTCCTCTATTTGACCAAAGAAGTTAGGATATTGTGCAATAACAGCTGCCGTATTATCATCTATTAATTCCTTTAAAGCTTCTACATCTGTCACACCATCTTTTTGTGGAACAGTAACAATTTCAATGGATTGACCATATGCATATGTAGCAACGACATCACGATACTCAGGATGAACCGCTTCAGATACTAAAATTTTCTTACGGCGTGTATGGCCAGCTGCAAGCATACCTGCTTCAGCTAATGCTGTTCCTCCATCGTACATAGAAGAGTTTGCAAGATCCATACCTGTAAGCTCTGCAATCATCGTTTGGAATTCAAATATTGCTTGTAATTCCCCTTGTGAAATTTCTGGTTGATATGGAGTATACGCTGTGTAAAACTCTGAACGAGAAATAACATGGTCCACGATAACCGGTTTATAGTGGTTGTATACGCCTGCACCTAAAAACGATACGTTAGCATTTGTATCTTTATTTTTCGCAGCCATTGCCGTTAATTCTTTTAATAAAGCTGATTCAGATTTTGCTTCTTTAATATCATATAGGCCTTTAAAACGTACTTTTTCTGGAATATCCTCAAATAACGCATCAACTGAGGATACACCGATTACGTCTAACATTTCTTGTTTATCTTGCTCCGTCATTGGTAAATAACGATGTTTCATAAATGTAGGTCCCTCTTTTCAACTTTTATTTTGAACGCTTGTAAAACGGTGTTTCAACTGTTACTACTTTTAAGTGCTTACCACGAATTTCGATTTCCAATTCAGTTCCGATAGTTGTGAATTGACTGTCAATTAATGCATGACCAACATTACGTTTAGAAGAAGGAAGCTGTGTACCTGTTGTCACTTCACCGATTTCTTTACCATCTTTCAACACTTTGTAGCCATGGCGAGGAATTCCTTTATCAATCATTTCAATACCCACAATTTTACGTGACAACCCATTTTCTTTTTGTGCCACTAATGCCTCATGACCATTAAAGCCCTCTTTATTTAACTTCACAGCAAAACCAATACCAGCCTCAAGAGGTGAAATTGTCGCTGATAGCTCTTGCCCGTATAATGGAAGACCTGCTTCAAAACGAAGTGTATCACGGCAGCCTAAACCTGCAGGAACTACACCTTTGTCTTTTCCAGCCTCTAAGATTTTGCCCCATAACACTTTAATATCTTCTGGAGAGCCGTATAGTTCAAAACCATCTTCTCCTGTGTATCCGCTACGAGATACTAATGCTTTATGACCAGCAACTTCAACATCTTCTTGGAAACGGAAGTATTTAATCGTTTGTAAATCAGTATCTGTTAATGTTTGAAGAACTTCTTCTGCTAATGGACCTTGAAGGGCAATTTGTGCATAAGCGTCTGATTGGTTGTCGATCGTCACATCATATTGATGTTGATTTTCCATCATCCAATCATAATCTTTTTCAATATTTGCCGCGTTCACGCATAATAAATAATGATTGTCTGCTAATTTATACGTTAATAAATCATCGACAACACCACCATCTTCATAGCACATTGCATTATATTGCGCTTGACCTACTGCAATTTTAGAAATATCATTTGTCAAAAGATTTTGTAAAAACTCTAGTGAATTAGGTCCAGTTACTAAAATCTCACCCATATGTGATACATCAAATAAACCAGCACGATTACGTACTGCATCATGCTCTTCTTTAATAGAAGAGAACTGTACTGGTAATTCCCATCCACCGAAGTCAATTGTTTTACCACCATGTTTTGCATATTCATCAAATAGAGGTGTGCGTTTTAATTCTGTCATTGTTTTTGCCCCCTTATTGTTCGTTACATATTTACTTGTAGTAGTTCGTCTATTTTTTTTACAGTCATGCTTCCCTTTTTTGTTCATCCGAATAAAGAAGAACGAACAACATTAGGTAAAACATTTAGACATAAAAAAAGACAGACGAACCCCTTTTCGGGATTCTCTGTCCTTGCACCTGAAAGTTACACCAGACTGGCTCGCATACCTACAATGCCAATCAGCCGGCTTTCCCCTTTGGTGGCTGTAGTACTACAGCACTCTCCAGAGTTGCGTCTTATACGAGTCCTTTTACCTGAGAGATTCATAACACTTTGCTACTTGCTCCTTCGGTGACGTCTACACGTTCTCTCCCCGTACAATCATCCGCCCAAGTTTCAACTTGGTACTATTTAGTATTCAATGAACATTAAGTAACTTATTTGTCTATATCCTAACATTAATTGCATTGAAAAGGCAATCATTTTTTATTTTATATTAAAACACGAACGTTCAAACACTGAAAAATAATCATAGTTCGCCTTTTAGCCTTTTAACTTGGAATACTAAATACTCAAGAATTTGGCGGATTGTTCTCCCCTCGGTTAACACTTGTATATGTCCTACTTCACGATAGAACTTTCTTCTGTAATGATACAGCTGCTCTAACTCCTCTTTCGTCGAGCTCTGTACAATCGGTCTGTTCGGATCATGCTGTATTCGTTTATATATATCTTCGAATGTCGCATCTAAAAAAAACACGAGCCCACTGCGTCTCATTATTTTTCGATTTTCAGTATTAATTGCGACTCCACCACCTGTTGAAATTATACAAGCTTCGTCTCGGAAGTTTTTCAAAAATTCTGTTTCTATTTCCCGAAAACGTGCTTCTCCATATTTTTCAAATATTTGCGGAATTGTCATACCCTGCTGTCGAACAATCTCATGATCCATATCGTAATAGGGCATCTTTAACAAATAGCTTAAACGTCTTCCTAACGCACTTTTCCCGGAGCCCATAAAACCAACTAAATATATTTTTCGCATTCGAATCACCTTCTTATAACTACGATTCTACACTGTCTGACAAAATTTGTCCTAATAAATTTATCGTAGCTCGAACATTCAGCTTTTCTAGGCCATCATATGTTCGAAACTGAACCTCATAAGACGTACAATACGTAAGAACAAAAGTAGTTACAAAAAATAATAATCCAATTGCGATTAAAAAAATAGCCCCTCTGTCATTTTTCAAAAACTGGAACATAGAAAGTTCGCTCCTTTATACTACCACTTGGAAGTTCAACAGCTACTGTTAACATATCTTTTTCATATCGGAACTGGCATTTTGTAATACCAACTAGCATTGGTACATGACCACCATTTACTTGATCACGAATTATATTGTTGTAACAATCAATATTATGAATGGTATCTGCTGCCTGGAAGGTTATTCTCTTTTGATCATTTCGAATTGAAAAAGATGAAATATCATTTACATACATATTCAAATCATAAACAAAAAGCTCCCACTTTGATTGTTCATCAGATAGCATCGTTGTTTTCATTTCTGCAAACCAAACCATAATGAACACAACAAAATGGGCAATAAGCACAAAAACAACTAATTGAAACATCGCTTCTAATAATGTGTAGCCTCGCTCATTCATCAACTTCACCTGTCAGTTGTATACATTTTTTACGTAATTCACGCGTATTTTGAAAACTTACGCATATCCCTTGTCCATTCATAAACCACTGAAATTCTATATCATCAATTGTTTTAGTGCCTTTTGTTTGCTGTAAATAGCGGTAATGCTTTAAGCCTTCATAGGCCGTTTCAGCTGCGATAACCTCTAACCTCTTGTTATAAAGAGTCGTTTTCATCGTATAGCTAATTGGTATTAATGTCGTGCATACTAACATGACAATGACTACTGATAATATCGTTTCCACAAATGAATAACCCGATTCATTCAACCCTCGATCTCCCTCGTCCTAATGTAATTACAACCTTTTTAATACCTTGAGGCGTTTTAAAATAAACAGTCCCTGGCGTCATGACGTTTCCATTATAGTTGTATATAATCGTGTAAATTGAGCTTGATGCTGGCATAAACTCAACCCCTTTCGGAAAAGGGCGTTCATATAATTCTGTAAAAATATTCTTTTTAATAATGTATCGCTTTGATGAACTCTCAAACTTCATCGAGATATACTCTCTTTGATGCATACTATAAGTTTGTATATATTGAATATCTAATTGAATTTGTTTGAAAAATTGCTCAAGCTCCCTAGTCTCCGCTGCTTTTAACGAATACTTGACGACAATCGCTGACAAACACATAACGATAAACAATACAATTAGCATTTCAACAAATGTATAACCACGCTCATTTTTATTAATATTCATCAATTACTAGAACCAGTATCGGTAGAGGTTTTCTTCAATCGTACCTCCCCATCCTTAGTGATCATAATCTCTTCTTTATTAGGGCAGGTCGTTTCATCCTTCTTTAAATAGCCTTTCGCTACCAAATCTTGAATTGTTGGATAATCCATAAAATCTACTCGATATGCCTCCACCTGACCTTGCACCATGCTCACATACGCTTTACACCCCTTCTCATCGACGGTGGCAAAATGTTTCGTAACATTCGGGATTGTAATTAAAATTAATATAGAAATAATTAGGAGAACTATTAACATTTCAATCAAAGTAAAACCTGCTTGCTGCTTTATACGTTTCATTATTAACCTCCTATACTAGTTCAATCATGTGATATATTGGCAATAATAAACTTACATATGCGGCAACTATGCACATCGCAATTATGATAAAGAAGGTAGGCTGCACAAACGCAAGGATTTTTTGCAATAGTTGCTCTTGCTTTTCCGTCAATAATTCGCTGTACAATACTAGCTCTTTTCCTAAATAGCCACTTTGCTCTCCATGTTCAACAAATGTCGAGAAATCCTTCTGCCAAACTGACATCAACTTAACTGCTTGTGTTAGCGAATCGCCCAATACAACGCGATCCTTAATGCATCGCGCCAGATATTGTAGAAACAGTTGAAGCCGCTGCTCTTCTAAAATTTGCAGACTTGCCTGTAAAGAAAACCCACTTTGTAGCAGACTCCCTAAATAAGCAGCAAATTGTCTCGTCAAAGACATTCGTATATATATCCGAATCAAAGGTGTTTTTAGAACAATATTTAACTGGCGAGCAATCGGTCGTCGTTTGAGAGTAAGGAAAAAAATGAAAATACTACAAAATACTGCAATTCCTATAAACATTAAAGCATCAGGAAGATGCAATAATACCTTTGACAAAGCAATGCTTGTCCCCTCAGTGCCGGTAGTTCGGCTAGTCACCATTTTTTCAATATTAGGAAAGAATATGGTACGAAACACTAAAAACAACAGCAACAAAAATAAAATAAGTACTACAGGATATAGGAGTAGCTTCATTAATTTTTTCTTCGTCGCTTCACTCAAAGCCATTTGCTTTGCCACGCCTTTTAACGTCTCAATCATATGCCCATTGTTTTCTGCAATTGTAATGGCTATTAAATGCTGTTTTGGAAGTTGCAATGCTTCAAAAACTCCTAAAACACCGACTCCTTGTCTCAGCTTTTCATCGATTAGCTTTTGCATGTCTTCATACGCTTCAATATGATGAGGTAATAAAATGGAAATAGCCTGCGGGAATAAATAACCTTCCTGCATTAACACACTTAAGCGACTAAAAAAATGAGCTTGCTCCCTCACGCGCCATTTTGTTGCCTTATTGTAAGCCAATCGAAATCTTTCAATAAACGTTCGTATTCGCATAGTGATGACTCTCTATCATTTCTTTTTGACCTACAAGTGTTAAATCATGTGGCAGTTCATAGCTAGTTTTTTGCATAATTGCTGTAATGGCCATTTGAAGTTGAACATCGCTTAATATTTCAAACAATGCACGGCGTTCTTCCTGTATTATGGGTAATTGGAAAAGTGTTTGAGCGACTATACCTACCACAGTTTGACGAAGTTCTTCTATTGATACACCCAAGTCCATAAAACGATAAAGGCAGTTTACCGAATCCTTAGCATGAATGGTCGAGACTACCAAATGACCTGTTAAAGAAGCTTCGATTGCGATTTTTGCAGTTTCTTTATCGCGTATTTCACCAATCATAATAACGTCAGGTGAGTGGCGTAAAATAGCCTTTAAACCTGTAGCATATGTAACGCCAGCTCGTTCGTTTACTTGAATCTGTAAAAGATTAGCTTGATTATTTTCTACAGGGTCTTCTAAAGAAATGACATGACGATTTAGCTCTGTCGAACAGTAATGGATTAGTGAATACAAGGATGTTGACTTGCCAGAGCCAGTCGCACCTGTGAAACATAAAAGTCCCTGTTGATGTTTCACTAGCTCCATCAACATGTTTGCTGCATATTCGGAATAAGATAAGGAAGTAAGTGGGAATGCATGATTTTGTAGAAGTAAACGGATAATTAGGCTTTCTTTTAAAAATACGGAGGGAAGTGTCGAGACACGAAAGGCATATTGATCTTGTTCCATAGCTTTTTGGAAGGAGCCGCTTTGGGGTTTTCGCCGCTCGCTAATATCTAATGCAGCTGAAAATTTATAAAAGGAAATCATTCGTTCCGCAAGATTGTTTGGTAACTCACCTGCTTGGAGTAGCTTATCATATTTGCGAAAATAAATACGATACCGCTCACTTTCCGGAACTAAAAGTAAATCTGATGCACCGAAATGATAGGCTTTAAGTAAAAGTTGCTCACACTTTCGTTCAACAACCATTTCAAAATTTTGCATATTCGCACCACTCTTCTGGTTTATTCGAATATGACCGCTCTATTCGTTATGTCCTAGTATAGATAGGAACCTATCGGAAGAAAAGCCCTTTTCTTAAATTAAAAATTTGCTATAAAATTTCCTATCAAACATGTTTTTTGCTATACAAATGTGGATAACGTGCTAATTTCCACTAACGGTTCATTCAGGATGATAAACTAAGTCAGTAATTTTCTCTCTATAATTACTACCTTATATTCACCGATCCAAACACATCAAAACATCCTGTAAGATGATTACCAACACGACTTAGTTTTCAATAAAATAAAAGAGGCTACCGAAATAATACGGCAGCCTCTTTATTCTTCTCATGAAATTTTATTGGTAGTCACTCGTTAAATAAAATCCTATAATCTTACCCTACTATTTTTTGATTGAATTATGAGGACATTATTCGATTCTCCAGTATAAAGACCTACATTAAACTCATTTAGATTTATTAAATCCTTGTACTCTTTTGGAATAGGACAATCCCACTTTATAATTTCTAACTTAAGTGGGAAGTTGTTATCATTAGGGTTAGGGGTATGGATATAAACAGCATCTGATCCTGCGTCTTCATCAACTACTTCTATCCAAGATTGATAAGGTTTTTCAAATACTTGAAGATTTTCTAATAAGCTTTTGTATAAAATTATATGCGCCTTTATATGCTCTCTTCTTAATTTCATACTATTATCTCCAAGTCCATAATAATCAAGATGAGTATGCCAAATATTAAACCATCCTTCTTCCCCAAAATCTAAATCATAGTGGGCTACGTCCAGTTCTCTCGATAAATTATGAAAATAACGCTTTTTCCCACGATATTTTTTCAATGTTAATTTGCTCCTTTATTTTAAAAAAATGTTTGATAATAAAGACTATATTTAGAATATTTTTCGTTGATAAATAGCCGTAGTAATTCCCCATGAAATAGCATAGATTGTGATGATTGTAATTACCGCGCTTACATATAAAATTTGTAAAGGTATATTGATAATAAAATCACTAATAAACGGCACAATAGACCCTGTTACTCTAGTTAGAATAACAAAGCTAATGAGAACTACTACTGTAAGGTAGCCTGTCTTGAATAGTTGGAATAACGGAAAAGAAAAAGCAACAAATAATAAAAATAATCCGCTACTGATTACAATATCAACAATTGTAAAAGGTTTATTAAAAACAAACAGAATAAAACTCGTTACTACAATAGATAAAAACATATAAACAATAGCACCTATATAACGTGATGAGATAATTTCTTTACGAGTATATGGTAAGGAATTTAATAGAATATCCGTTTTTACTTTCTCATCGTATCCATACGTATTAAAGGGTATAAAAATACTAGCGACTAGAAATACCAAAACTGGTGATGTGTCAAAAATAACAAAGACTAAAATAAAGGGGATAAATACCAGTAAATACTTCTTCTGTAATATAACATCACGTCTGATTAAGTTAAGCATGGTTCAGCTCCTTAAAATAGTACATGATATCTTCTAAAGAGGCACGTTCAATTACAACACTGTCTCCGAAAGTTTCACTGACAGTTCTTCTATCTTTCGTTAAAGCTTCAAAACCCGTTGATGCACGATGAACACCCACGAACGCTTTTTCAGTATCTCTATCTAGAAGATCTAGTCCTCCTTTCACTAAGGCATAATTTCCGACTAAATCATGACCCGAATGATTAAATACTAATTCTCCATCCTGCATAAAAGCTATATAATCTGCAATACGATCTAAATCGGTTGTAATATGTGTAGAGATAAAGATAGTACGACTACCATCAAGCATTAACTCTTGCAATATATTTAAGAACTCTCGTCTAAAAATGGGGTCTAAACCTGCTGTCGGCTCATCCATAATAACCAGCTCTGCATGGTGTGACAAGGCTATCGCTAAAGATACCTTCATTTGCATCCCTTTTGAGAAAGTTTTTATAGGTTTATTTAATGGTAAATCGAATTTTTTTACATATTGATAAAACAGTGCATCATCCCAGCTTCTATAGGCTGGACCAACAATTTTCCTTATATCCTTTAAGTTCAACCCTTCAAAAAATACACTCTCATCATATACAAACCCAATACGCTCTTTAATCTCTTTTTCATGTGTTTTGTAGTCCAATCCAAAAAGTTTAACCTCTCCAGTATCTGGCTTCAATAAATTCATTATCATTTTTATTGTTGTCGACTTTCCGGCACCATTTGCCCCGATAAACCCTGTTATGTATCCTTTCTTCACTTGCAAGTCAAGATTATCAATAGAAAAACTTTTGAATTTTTTGCTTATATTACTTATTTCAATGACATTTTCCATTGCTTCACTCCTCATTCAAAATACTCAATAGTTCTTGCAATTCATTAAGTGACATTCCTATTTCTCTACTATTTTTAATGACTGCACTCAACTGCTCTTCAATGACTTTTAGTTTTTTCTCTTTGATTACCTCTAAATTTTGCTCCGCAATAAAAGAGCCCTTACCTACAATGGAATAAATAAAGCCCGCTTTCTCTAATTCTTCATAAGCACGCTTGGTTGTGATTACACTAATCTGTAGATCCTTTGCTAATTGACGCATAGAGGGTAATGCTGTCCCTTCCAAGAGGTCACCTGTTAAAATCAATGACTTAATTTGATTTGTAATTTGTTCATAAATCGGTTCCTTTGAACTATTTGAAATGATGATTTGCATGCTAATCCCTCTTCTTCATTTGTTGATTGAGAACATACTAGTAAAACCCTCAATATAACACAATATATATACACTTTATACACATTTTACACATTGCAATATACATTGCAACTATTTTTAAAATAAAGGAGTAAAGTGGTAGTACAATTTGTTCATTATATCAATCGACCAAACATGTAAAATCAGCTTGCCGCTCGCTACGTTTCATAATTAATACGCTTAATTTATGTTCATAGATTTGCGTAGCCTTGACTGACGTATCTTGATACCAGAATTTTATATTGATTTAAATCATATGTGTAGAACCTAACATTGTAATAGCGCTACTGCAGATTCAAGCCTGATATGGGTTATAGCATCTTTAGCTTTAGTATTTTTTTGTTTTTGAATATAAAGTAGTATTTTGAGACAGTATAAACAAAAACTATTTGAATTATTAACCACCACCGAAAACCAAACCCAGTATTTTGCGCATTGAAAACATCAAAGAATCCCCAAATTAATAAAGTTGCGAGTACAAAAGCGAGCGTACATTATGAAGCTTCTAGAATATAATCATTATTCTCATCTTTTTGATTCATAACTAACCCCATCCCCCATAATTCAAATATATTCCTATATCCCTCGAAAGACTTGGAACACTTATTTATTTAAAAATTCCGTAAATTATTTTCCCTCTTCTAGTTCATTCGAAAATATCCGTTCTATTCGTTATTTCCTAGTATAGATAATAACCAATTACGAAAAAAGCCCATTTCGTAAAATAAAAATTTGCTATAAAATTTCCTATCAAACATGTTTTTTGCTATAAAAATGCGAATAACATGCAAATTTTCACTAAAAATGAACTGTATCTTATGAAAAAGTTAATATTTATGCCTAAAGGAACTGTATCTTTTTAAATAATACAATATAATAGAATTAACATGGTTTTTTTCTAACACTTGGTAAAACTAAATAACATTCAAAAATACATAGAGGTGAAGTAAATGATCCATCCATTAAAAATTACTAGTACATTAGCCGATGAGACTAGATACTCTATTTATGAGTACATCCTGCAAGAGAAGAAAACTGTAACGGTCCAAAACATCGCTGATAAGTTCGGCATACATCCAAACGTTGCACGTTTACACCTAACAAAGCTATCAGAAATCAATATCATCACAGCTGATTTTGCTAAAACTGGGAAAGGCGGCAGACCTGGTCGAGTTTATAAAGCTTCGGATAAAGGTGTATCACTAACGTTCCCGAGACGTGATGAGGAGCGACTATTGAAGTGGACAATCCAATTAATTCAAGAATTCGGACCATCTGCACTAGAAAGATGCCAAGATATAAGCTACCAAGATGGTTATCAGCAAATGAAGAATTATGTAAATGCTGAATTACAATTAAATAATAACCTTCCCTTCGAACAGAAGCTTCAGCTATTAACTGATAATGCAGCTTTAATTGGCTATATTCCGCAAGTTCAACAAACAGAAAACGGTAAAAAAGTGACGTTCTCCATTTTTAATTGTCCATTCCAAGGACAGCTTACTACTCATTCAGAACTTGTTTGTTCTTTACATGAATCGTATTTAAAAGGACAGGTTGACGCACTATTTTCGAGCAATGATTTTATACAAATTGATAGCATGGTACATAATTGCGATTTATGTAAATATGAAATAAACGTGACAGAAATTGATAACTAACTTTTAAAATCCAATGGTTTGTCACAAAGAAGAAGAAGTTCCAGTTTACAGATACCTTTCATATCATTTATAATGAGTAAGAGATTATTGTGTCGTGGGCAAAAGGAGGGGAAATCTTCATGGATAATATGTATAAAGTTATGGCATTCTGGACAGGTATTTTTGCAGTCATGTTCTACCTTGGTGGTATGAACGAAGTATCGCTATTATTCGTAGGTAATACAGGTTTATTCTTATTATTAGGCTTCTTAAACCTTTCAGAACGTATGTACATGTACATTTTCGGAGCATATTTAACTGTATTCTTTGCTGGCTTCACGTACTATACAACATTCATTCACGTACCTGGTGGCGGTCATTAATACAAAGAAAAACGCGTGTCTCATCCAATATGAGACATGCTTTTTTTATGTAAATTTATTCATTAGAATCATAAAATATAATCAAAGCATAGTAAAATCCCCCTTCGCATTACGAAAATGCCAGGGGAATTTTTATAGGATACATTCTCCAAGTTCATCGCCAAAAATTTTAGGATGTCATTTATTAAAAACCATTCAAGAAAGGATTTGACTCCATTTCTGCACCGACTGTTGTATAATTACCATGGCCAGGGTAGATAATAGTATCTTCAGGTAATGTCAACAGCTTATCATGAATAGATGCAAGTAATATTTTTGATGATCCGCCTAGTAAGTCCGTACGACCGACACCTTGTTCAAAGAGTGTATCTCCAACAATAGCGAAGCCATCCTTTTCAAATATATATGAAATACTACCTGGTGAGTGTCCTGGCGTAAAAACTGCTTTAAAACCAAAATCGCTTAATTTAAATAGCTGTTCCTTTTTAATTATATTTTCTTCAGCTGGGGCATCGACAATATAATCTGGTAATGCTGCGTATTTACTAGAGCCATTTTTTGTTGGATCTCCTAACCAGCTTACTTCTTTTTCATGAATCCATAATGGCACATTAAAAGCTTCGCGGACAGCGTTTACGGCACCGATATGATCGAAATGTGCATGTGTTAAAAAAATGGCTAATGGTTTTAAGCCGTTACTACGTATTACCTTGATAATTCGATCCGCTTCTTCACCTGGATCAAAAATTATGCATTCTTTAATTTTATTCGATACGATATAACAATTCGTTTGGACAGGTCCAAGAGAATAACTTCGTACGTTCATCATTACTATCACCTCAATATCAATTATACAGCCTTTACCACAATTTGACGATAAATGTTCATAGTTTAAGCTATTTTAGTTCTCGACAAAAACAGGTAGAACGTTTACAATTAAGGAGGAATATTGTTGACGACATTCATTTTCTGATGTCGAAAGGAGTGTCAATTTTTAATGAACTTATTAATGGTTATTTTTGGTCTAGTTTCAATTTTAGCTGTAGTTGGTACATTCCAAGCACTTAAAGAAAAGAACCTTTTAAGCGTTGTTTTCAACTTATTAAGTGCAGTAGTATTCGGTTGGTTCGTAATTATGACTGTAATTCACAGCGGATACCCACCAACATTACACTAAAATTCAGACAAAAAAAGAGCGGTCTCCATAGCGAGGCTGCTCTTTTTTTTATTTACTTCCTATTTGAGCTGTTCTTTTTGACCTTTTGAGCAGTGACGATTAATTGTTCACCCATTCTAACACGATAATGCCCCCCTCTCCTCTAAGCTGCTTACATGGCTTCCAGAACGTTTTACATTTTCAGTTGATGGGATTTACAAAAACCCTTCCAAACACTCCCATTTAAGGGTTAAATGAAGTTTCCAGACTATACAGAAATAAACTCGCTTATGGACGCTTACTATACAACAAAAAAGAGATCTCACTAAACATGAGATCTCTTTCTTTATTTACTTAACTGCCCCTTGCTTCAAATTACCTGTCTTTTGATCATAGAAGCGGAGTAAATCACCGTTAATGATGGCATCAGAATTTTCTAGTTCTTTCGTAGCTCGTTCAGCGTATGGCTCACATGGCTCACCATCAATTTCTTCACCAGTTGCTTTGTCATAGCAAGCTTCACCAACGTATAAATATTTATCTGTTACAAAACGACCGTCACGGAAAACAACGAAATCTTCATGCTCTGGTGAGAATAGGTCTGCACCAAGTTGCATATCTTTTGAGGTTTCAATACCAAGAAGGTGTAAAATTGTTGGACGTAAATCCATTTGTCCTGCAATCTCTGTCATTTCTTTACCATCACCTGAGTTAGGGATATGGATAAATAATGGTACTTCTTGTAGCATTGCATTATCAAATGATGTAATGCTTTCTTTTCCTAAATATTGAGCCATCGCTTTGTTATGGTTTTCTGAAATACCGTAATGGTCACCATACATTACAATAATAGAGTTATCATATACACCTTGATCTTTTAAACTTTGGAAGAAGTCTTTAAGAGCTTCATCCATATAACGAACTGTTTGGAAATAACGATTTAATGTACCTGAGTTTGACGTATATTCAGGAATCATTACATCTTCTGGGTCCAATGTGAAAGGATAGTGGTTCGTTAAAGTAATTAGTCGGGAATAGAATGGCTGTTGCATATCTTTCATTAAAGCTGCAGATTGCTCTAGGAATGGAACATCTTTCATACCCCAGTTAACTGCTTCTCCTTCGCCAATCTTATATGAATCTATATCATAGAATTTATTAATGTGTAATGATTGATACATCATGTCACGATTCCAGAATGATTTATTATTCGGGTGCATGACATTTGTAAAGTAGCCATTATCTCCAAGGCGCTCAGCCATTGAGTTATACGTATTTCCACCATGCGTGAAGAATACGGCACCTCGACCTAAGCCGAACAATGAGTTCTCTGTAATAAACTCTGAGTCAGAAGTTTTCCCTAATCCAGTTTGGTGATAGAAGTTACTAAAATAAAACGTATCTTTATCTTTTGTTAAAGAGTTTAAGAATGGTGTAATTTCATGACCATCCATTTGATTATTAATAACAAAGTTTTGTAAAGACTCCATCGAAACAAGGATCAAATTACGCCCCTTGTATTTACCAAACATTTCAGGGTTGATTGCAGCTTGGTTAGAACGAATATAGTTGTTCACTTCTACTAATTCACTGCCATCCGCTAATGCACGTTGTGCAGAAGATTTTGATTGAATATAAATATCATACAAATGGTAGTTATACGTACCAATGTTTTTCACAAGTAATTCACGGTCAAAACTACGTGTTAACAATTGTGGACGCTCAGTTTCAGCTAATCCTAAGTTTAAAAATGTCATCGCAATCGCTAATACGAAGTACGCGCGACGGAATTCTACGTTGACTTTTACTGCTTCCTTCATCTTTGGCAAATATTTGTTCGCTAAAATTAAAATCAGCACGTCGATAAAATATAATAAATCCCAAGGGCTGACAATCGCCGCTACTGAAGTTCCTAGATCGCCAAAGTTACTTGTTTGGAATAATACCGGTAGTGTAATAAAGTCGTTGTAGAAACGATAGAATGCCACATTTCCATATAAGACAATCGATAAAATAACACTAATCGTAATAATATAACGACTTTTAACTTTCGGTGATTTAAAGAATAACGAAATACCATAAGCAAATAGCACGAAGCTCAATGGATTAATAAGCAAAATAAATTGTTGCATTGCATTTTCAATTTTCATCTCAAAGCTTGTGTGATAAACAATGACCGTTTTTATCCAAGTTGCCACAATTGCTAGTATCATAAATGAATGTTTAGGCCACTTAATTGATTTCATTCCTAACATCCTCCTTACTTTCTTACAAAAAAAAATAATAATTTTTACAATTTGTTACTGAAACAAAATATATCTTAATCCATTTTTTACAGATAATCAATAGATATATTTATGGAAAACTGTTCTCCTTGTTCGCTCTGGACAATAATATATACGTTTTTAATTGTAAAAAGTTTCACAAATCATAAAAACAGTGGAAAACCACTGTTTTATGATTATTACATACATGTTACATTATTTTTACAATACCCCAAATGATTTATTTTAAAACCTTACTGGCTATTTTCTTTCATACGAAGTTTTGTTGTCTCTTGTCGAATTAGTAACAATGCCATTTGGTAATCTTTAATATCTAGTACATTCGCTTTATACAACTCGCGAATTTCATCCTCCATTAACATCAAATCACCGATTGGATCTCGTGTGTAAATATAAGTGCCATATGTTTTTAGTAATTCATAAATATCTAACATTTTGTCCATTTTTAGTTCGCTCCTCGTTGTGTTACACAGTCAAGACGTTTTGTCGGTGTCACAATGATATCTACTGGGCAGTCGTGCGCTTCTCTTGGGATATGTTCATATAGCTGCTCGTTAAAAATGAGAGACATAAGCTTACCCTTTTTATAGTTTAATACATAGCGATCATAATAACCACCGCCGTAGCCGATTCGATAGCCGAACGGATCAAAAACAACTCCTGGAACAAGGATGACATCCATTTCATTTGCGTCAACAAACTCACACTTTTCTGGAATTGGCTCACGCAAATGCATATAAACAGTTTCAAGTTGGTCAAATGATTCAATGGCATAAAATGACATTTCCCTTGTCTTTGGATTACATTTAGGTACTGCCACTTTTTTACCAAGTTGCCACAGTTCTTCTATTAATTGAATTGTGTCGATTTCTGGCTTAGTGGAAATAGTAATACCGATTGTAGTTGCTTCTATTATATATGGTTCCTGTAACACTTTTTTTAATACAGCAAATGATTGATCGTGGTAAGCTACTTCGCTCATTTCGCCAAGAGCTTCCTTTACCTCGTTCCGTAAAGTTGTTTTATCCATGTTAAGCTACCTCCTAAACAATTTCGCCTTGGTGTAATTGCGTCCGGCTTTTGAATTGTGCTTACACAATTCATTCCTTTGAAAATCCGTGACATCCGCCGGAGGCTATAGGCCAACACGATGTTGGTCACTCAGTCGTTGCCACTGGACCTGGCGTTCTTAGACTGAGTTCCTCTATTTCAGTTGGTGATTTGGATACCCATTAAAAAGAAAATTTATCCTCATCATCTCTCCACCTTCAGAGGTGGCAGTCCGCTGTAGCTGACGCTTTGCTTTCGCTACAGAAAACATTTGCTGAATGAAGATAAAATGTAGAAAGCCAAAACCACGTGTGGTTTTGGCTTAATGAGCGATTACTTAGTTTCACGGTGAAGAGTGTATTTCTTCTCGCGAGAGCAATATTTTTTAAGTTCAAGACGCTCTGGATTGTTACGCTTGTTCTTTTTAGAAATGTAGTTACGTTCGCCGCAATCTGTGCAAGCTAAAGTAATGTTTACGCGCATTATTAACCCTCCCACTCTATATCAAGAATTTAAATTTTGAGCATGATTTATACGACTAACCTATTATAACATAAACTGAAAAAAAATCTACCTTCATTTCATATTAAGTTTGCATATGGTAAAATACCTTATAATTACATACTTAATGAGGTGAAACTAGTGGATTTATCCATCATACTTATGATTGTGGGAATTCTCCTAATTATCGTGTCGTTCTTTTTCAAAAATAACTCGAAAAAGGTCGAACAAGATGTAGAGGAGCTATCCATCTCTATTTTTCAAGAAACAAATAATTTAAAACGTCGTCTGAAAATTGTTGAGGAGGAGCTGTTATTAGAGCCAGAGTTTCAAGTTAAATCATCATCTGCGCAAAATAACATGGTACCAAATCCGAACATCCAACAGGTCATACAAACTGTTCAACAGGCTGCTCAGACAACGAAAACAGGACAAGCTGCTTCTAAAACGAAACCTATCCATCAAATTATTATAAGTCAAGTACTTGAACTTAATAAGCAGGGTCTTTCTGTAGCTGATATAAGTATTCGTTCCAATTTATCTGAAGAGCAAGTCCGCCAAGTGATTGCAAACGGAGGTCGGTAATCTATGAATAATTCCGCTATCCGCGCATTTGGCATTGCACTTTTTCTTGTCGGAGCATTGCTAGCTTTAGCAGTTCGTTTTGATCTCAATATCGGTCTTCCGACGAAAGCTTCCAGCAACACAGAAAATGTAGAGCAGCTGCAAAAAAAGCTCGATCACGCAAATAAAGAAATTGCATTGTTAAAGGAACAAGTTAAACAAGCACCGAAGGAAAACACACAGAAAACAGATGCACCTAAAACAACGGCTAAAGATAAACATGAATCGGCGTCTCAAGGAAACGTTACCACTATGACACTTCAAATCTATAGCGGTATGGAACCATATACTGTAGCGCAAAAGCTTGAAGATGGTGGCGTCATCGAAAATAGTGTTGAAATGGAACTTTTACTTGCTAATCCTAAATACGCCCGAAGCTTACAAATTGGTGCCTACGATGTCAATTCTTCAATGTCATTAGAGGAAATTGCGAAATTGATTACAGGGAAAAAGCAATAATATAACAAAAATGGCTGTCACCAAAAATCACAACTTCTGATTTTTGATGGCAGCCTGTTTTATTTCGTTTAAGAAATATGTTCTATAAAGGTTTGCATCATTATGCTACCCTCTTGTGTTCCAATGGATTCTGGGTGAAATTGTAGCCCATAAAGTGGGTACTCCTTATGTTGAATCGCCATTATTTCCCCATCAACACTGGACTTTGCTAAAATATTAAAATCATCATGTAACGTACTTGGCTCAATAACGAGGGAATGATAGCGCATTACTTCTATTTTACCGTCTAACTGAGAAAATAAGCCTGTTTTTTCGTATTGAATCGCCGATAATTTTCCATGCATTATATTTTTAGCTTGAACGATGCTCCCCCCAAAAGCCTGCCCTATCGATTGATGTCCAAGGCAAATACCCAAAATTGGAAATTTCGTATAAAGCTCGCTGACAACATCCACTGTTATTCCCGCATCTATTGGCTCACCCGGTCCAGGCGATAAAATAATAGCTTCTGGTTGCATTTTCTTAATTTCTTCGATTGTCACTTCATCATTTCGTACTACTTTAACATCTTTCCCAAGCATACTTATTTGCTGAAATAAATTATATGTGAATGAATCATAATTATCGATTAGTAAAATCATTGTTTTACCTCCAAGAGTGCGCGAGCTTTATTTAGTGTTTCTTCGTATTCTGACAAAGGCACTGAATCATACACAATACCGGCCCCTGCCTGAACATGCGCACGACAATCCTTGATGATCATTGTCCGAATGGCTAGAGCTAAATCCATATCACCTGTAGTGGAAATATAACCTACTGCGCCAGCGTAGACACCACGCTTCACAGGCTCTAGCTCATTGATTAGCTGCAAAGCGCGAATTTTCGGCGCACCTGAAACTGTACCAGCAGGAAGGCAAGCTCTAAGAACATCCAAAACATGTACATCCTCACGTAATTCACCGATAACCTCCGATACAATATGCATAACATGTTTATAACGCTCAATATTCATATATTTTATAAGCTTCACTGAACCGACTTTAGCAATACGCCCAAGATCATTACGACCTAAATCTACGAGCATACGATGTTCAGCAATTTCTTTTTCATCATTTAATAACACTTCCGCAATGGCGTTATCCTGCTCCACGGTTTTACCTCTAGGCTTCGTTCCTGCTATTGGATTTGTCGTGACCTTTCGATCCTTCACCTTAACGAGACTTTCAGGAGATGTTCCTAAAATCGTATACTTACCAAAATCCATATAGAACATATATGGTGACGGGTTAGAAGTACGTAACTGACGATATAAAGCAAAAGGATTCCCTGTATATGGTGAAGTGAAGCGTTGTGATAAGACCATTTGGAAAATATCACCCTTACGAATATGCTGCTTAGCGCGATCAACCATTGCTACAAAATTTTCTTTGGCAATCATTGGTCTGAAATTTAGCTCTCCTAACGTCGTGGCGTCAAATGTTGTTCCAGCATGAAGCTGCTTCTGCATTGTAGAAATAGCCAATTCCATCGATTCAAGAGAACGCCCTTCATTAAATAAATCAATTGCTGCTAATGTAACCTCTTGCTTTAAATGATCCAAAACAATAAATGTATCATAAAAAAAGACATGAACATCGGGCATTTCTAGATCATCCTGCAAGTATTCACCTATTTTTTCTGTATAAAATGCTGTTTCATAACCAAAGAACCCGATTGCTCCTCCAAAAAAGGCGAAAGGATATTTTGTCTTATGAAATGGCATAACTTGCTGTAATTTTAGCAATACATTATCATTCGATTTTTCTGTTTCTCCTTCTTTTGTAAAAGAATAACCATCCCTATCTCCAATCAGTTCTGCAATTGGGTTGACGGCGATAAACGAGTAACGCCCGCTTTCTTCATGCTTGGCAGACGATTCGAAAAGCATTTTATGCTTCCCTTCAAGTGATTGATAAACGGAAATTGGCGTCATCATATCACCCTGCAATGCCTTCATGGCAAACTTTCTAAGCTCAACTGTCATACTCTTTCTCTCCTTCTCTATGCTCTGCTCTTCTACACCAAAATCTATCAATTATGCACTGGCATTTTGACACTGTCTTTCGTTAGCGTTTCGCTTTCGTTTAACTAAACATTGTGTCAGGAATTTGAACTGTATAACACTGTTCAGTTCCACCAAAACATATAAAAAGGCCTTTCCATCACAAAGGACGGAAAAGCCGTGGTGCCACCTTCATTGGTCTTAATCAATTATGCCTCGACATAATTACATTCAGCTGATGCTTTGGTAGCCGCTGAAAGATTTAAAGACCCTCTCTATGCCCTATAACGTAGGCAGACGCTAATCCATACTTTATTCAGGATTAGAGCTCCGAAGTCCATTCGCCAAGTTTTTGTACTAGTTTCCACCGACCACTAGCTCTCTATAACAAATAATAATGGCTACTACTCTTCATCAAAGCTGATTACATATATTCATTGTAAAACAAGAAAACTAACAATTCAAATTATTTTTTATTGCTAACCCATTCATCTTCAGCCGGATTAGCTACTATAATATTTAGTTCTTGAAAGATTTGACGAATAACAAACAAAATATCCTGTCGCACATTTAACATTACTGCCGTATCATTTGTTGCCACAAAGAAACGTACAAGGACTCGATAGGAAGTTGGATAAAACTCATCGATAAATACATGAATCATATCTTTTTCTGTTTGAGCATGCAAATAAATTTCCTTTTGAATGGCGCTTAAAGCACTGCGTAATGTTTCTTCTTCATTTTCCGCAGCTACAAATAAAAATTGCTCACATTTTCGTTTTTCCCTTTTTGATAAATTATAGATTGGTCGATTTACCAAATAAGAGTTAGGTACATAAACAAGCCCTTTATCACCCGTTTGAATTAATGTACTTCGAAGATTAATATCCTCAATTGTTCCTTCAATTTTTTGGTCCTCTGTTGCTACCCAATCACCAATTTGAAACGGGTTATCTAATGCGACTGACATCCCACCAAAAACATGGGCTAGTGTATCTCGAATACCAAAGGCAATCGCCACACCCGTTAAACCAATCCCCGTAAAAAAACCATTCAAGTTAAAATGCCAAAATGAAGCAATCGTAAACATTGCCAATATCATGATAAGTACTTTTCCTATACGAAGAAAAAACGGTAAAAGGACATTCGGTTCTTCATCATTATGCAATGTTAATGGCTGCTTTGTATAAAAATGTAATACATCATATACGCCTTTAAAGGGGAAAAAAACAATTATGGACAAAACAAAATTCTTTGTGACTGCATTTGTAAATAAATTTTCTTTTAATAATATCGTTAAGCTGAGTACAATCACTGCAAACATGAAAGCATAGCGAATCGCTTTATTAAATTGCGCGAGCACTGTTGCCTGAAAGTTACGCTGACGATTTTCCAAAAATGTAACAGTGCGATTAATCATTTTCTTTATAACAAAATGCTGAAAAAGCCAACCAACGACACAAAGAGCGATGGCCATAATAACGTCCATCCATGTTGGTGCTGTAATCTCAGGTAATAACCACTTCAATGAATCCATATCATTCTCCTCTAACTACTATGTATATTCAAAACAAATGCGCTAAAGCGCTCGTTTACATCCGACAAGCGCTGGAGAGCCCGAAGCAAAAGGAAACGCTCCATCACTTTTGCCCGAGGGATCGGAGCGACCTCGAAGATGTAGCACTTTAGCCTAGACGCCGACTATGCTTAGGTTATCCAAGATAAAAAATCTCTAGTTTCCTTTACCACAAAAAAAAGGCCAATCAACACTACGATCAGCTCCTTTTTATTGAATAGCGTCATCCGCAAAAAAAGCCTTGTTGGCGAACCAAAATTGCTGCTCGTTAAATTTATGTTCATGCATAGCGATAACCGAAAATTCAGCGTGGTACTTACGCTTCATTTCCTCAAGTAAAGCTTTCGCTTGTTTTCCAACGAGATGCTTTCCATCGATTGGTGTACCTTCTGTAAAAATGATTATATCCGCTTCTGTACTATGCTGATTTTCTTGAAGCAAGCCTTTTACAAAATGAAGTACTGGCAAAATTGCAGCTTCTCCCTTTGCCTTATATTCAATAAAATCCTTAAAATCGGATAAATTTAAATGACCGTTTTCGAATCGATAATGCACATGAATTTGACAGTCATATGGAACGATATATAAATCGCGACGTTCACGGTGCGCATTCATAAATAACGGTAAAATTATGCTTTTACAAAGCTCAGAATATGCAGCCATACCTGTTGTTTGTTCAAGACAGATAATAATCGGACCTGTTTCTTCTTTGTATTCATCAAAAGGAACATATAGAATATTTCCTTTTTTTATTGTTTGGCGACTTAGCTTTTGACGCCTAGCTATCTGCCACTTTCGCTCATTATACAAACGTTGCTCTTTTCCATTGTTCAATCGTTCGGCTTTCTCAATAGCTGGTATAAGTTCGCAAATTTCACGCATGATATCTGCCAATTCAAGTGCAAATACCGCCATATTTCGTAATGTTTCACTCTTGTAAAAATAGTCAATAAAAAAACTTTGTTCTTTGTCACTTAATTCCTCAAGATGTAAGTTTTCATATAGAAAACGTAAAAAGTCTCGTTGTTCTGGTGTGAATTCCAGATCAAATTTCTCTATGAGTGATTCTACAGCGTCTTTCACGAAACAGCACCACCTCAGCACATTTTTTCGGATAATGTCTATAGTATAACCAAAATAATTTTTTGACAATACAATAACGCTTGTAGTATTTTGACGCTATTTTTAATAAAATGTTGCTGTTATTTTGTATTAATAAAATATGGCTCTTTGGCAGAACTTGTGGTTGATTTCCATTCCGGCTGGGCGCTTTCCTGGTAGAGTCTGATGAGCCGCTTCGTTGTTGCTGTCGCTATGCTTTCGCACAGAAAACATCCGCTTCGCTGCAGGTCTCGGGCCAACACGATGTTGGTCACGAAGGCCTTATCACAGGACGTGATGCTTTTAGCCTTCGTTCCTCTATATCGCTGATCCCCGAAGGAGTCGCCCAGCTTCCACTCCAATCAACTAATTCACTTAGTATGTATCTTCTAGCATGACACTAATTTATAGTGATAAAACAAAACTCCAGCAATGTTTTTTATCTGCGAAAGCGGAGTGTCAGCAACAAGATATTTTTATGTGTGAAAATGAAGCGTCAAAAGCATTGGTTACTTGTGCAAAAGCGGAGTATTATCAAAGCGGCTCGACACTTGCCCACAGGAAAGTTAGAAGCATGGAATCACCCTTATTTATTTCGGCAACCACATTTACAAAAATTCCCTCAACATTTGTATTCCAACAACATGAAAAAAAGAGCCTATAATTGGCTCTCCGGTTACTAATTATTTAATTCATAATGTTTACCTTTGACTAAGTAAAATAAATGTTCAGCAATATTTGTTGCATGGTCAGCTGAGCGCTCTAAATATCGGCAAACAAATGTTAAGTGAGTGATTTGAGAAATATGTGCTGGATTTTCAGCTCCGGCACGTAGCAATAGCGTTACTGTCGCTCCATATAAATCATCTACGTAATCATCTAGCTCAGCAATTTCCTTGGCATGAGAAGTATCTTCCTCTGTAAAAGCTTTAATAATATTTTCTAGCATTTCTACAGTCTTATTACACATCGTTTGCAAATTTGTTGTTGGAAAGACTAGGGGCTCTTTTCCTATACGAATCGTTTCTTTTGCAATATTAACTGCATAGTCCCCTACTCTTTCCATATCAGATGCCGCTTTGACAAGCACCATGAGACGACGTAAATCAGTAGCTACAGGCTGCTGCTTCGCAATCATTAAAATAACATGATCATTGATGTCTTCTTCAAGACGATTGATGATTAAGTCATCCTCAAGAATTTTTAAAGATGCCTCTAAATCCTGATTTAATAATGCTTCAAATGCTAATTTAAGAGCATTGACACTACTATTAGCAATCTCAATAAATTGTTCTTGGACTTCTTTTAATTCCTGTTCAAAACGTTCACGTACTACCATTTACTGCTCCTCCTTAGCCGAATCGACCTGAAATATAATCTTCAGTACGTTGATCTGCTGGTGTTTGGAAGATAACGTCTGTTTTATCGTATTCAACAACCTCTCCACTTAGGAAAAATGCTGTACGATCGGAAATACGCGCTGCTTGTTGCATATTATGTGTCACAATAATAATTGAATAATCTTTTTTCAGTTCTTGTACAAGCTCCTCGACTTTTAATGTAGAAATCGGATCAAGTGCGGATGTTGGCTCATCCATTAAAATAACATCTGGTTCAATCGCTAAACAGCGTGCAATACAGATTCGTTGTTGCTGACCACCTGATAGACCATATGCATTTTGATTTAAACGATCCTTTACTTCATCCCAAATTGCCGCACCTCGTAAAGACTTTTCGACAATCTCATCAAGAATCTTCTTATTTTTAATACCATGAATACGTGGACCATATGCAATATTATCGTAGATAGACTTTGGGAATGGATTTGGCTTCTGGAATACCATACCTACTCGGGTACGTAATTCCTCGACCGTATAGCTTTTGTCTAAAATATTGCGCTCACGATAGACTATTTCTCCTGATGTTCGAACACTCGGTACAAGCTCTACCATTCGATTTAAAGTTTTTAAATAAGTAGATTTCCCACAGCCAGAAGGCCCAATTATAGCTGTTACTTCATTTTCATAGATGCTTAAGTTAATGTCTTTTAAACCATGATGATCACCATACCACAAATTCAAATTACGTGTATCATATACTATTTTTTTGGCAACATCAGCAGATGGCTTTGTAGCCGTATGAATGGATTTAACAATTGTTTTTTCCTCTTTAATATCCAGTACCATAAGGTCACCTCATTAATAACGTTTTTGGAATTTATTTCGAATAAAGATGGCTATAGAGTTCATCAGTAAAAGCACTGTCATAAGTACTAAAATACCTGCTGCCGCTACATATTGAAATGCCTCTTGCGGACGTTTTGCCCAATCATATATTTGCATTGGCAAAGCTGTGAATTGGCTCAATAAGCCATTAGGTAAAAATTGTAAAATAACTGGAATACCTATAACTACTAGTGGTGCTGTTTCACCAATCGCACGAGACATCGCTAATATACTTCCCGTTAAAATCCCAGGGATAGCTGCTGGTAGCACAACATGCAATATCGTTTGCCACTTTGTCGCACCCATACCATAAGAAGCTTCTCGTTGTTCATTCGGTACTGCACGAATTGCCTCCTGCGCGGCAACTATGATCACTGGTAAAATTAATAAACTCATTGTTAAGCCGGCTGCTAAAACACTTTTTCCTAGTCCCAGCATTCGAACAAAAATTGTTAACCCAAGTAAACCAAAAACAATAGAAGGAACACCCGCTAAGTTCGAGATATTCATACGAATAAAATCATTTAGTCTATTTTTCTTTGCATACTCCTCTAAATAAATCGCAGTCCCTACACCTAATAGTATCGATACTGGAGCAACGACTGCCATCAGCCAAAGTGATCCTATTAAAGCTGCCTTAATACCCGCTTTATCTGCAAAACGTGAAGCAAAATTTGCTAAAAAATCAATGGATAAATAGTCGACACCTTGTGTAACTATACGGTAAAGCAAAATAACAAGTGTCACTAAAGCAAAGGTTGTTGCTAAGAAAAAAAATGACTTCCAAACTTTATTGAATGTAATACGCTTTGTCATTCGTTTCATGACGGCCGTGTCATCCATATAGCGCATGCTAGTAAACCTCCCTGAAGCGTTTCGAAATATAGTGGGCTAGTAAATTCATCACTAAAGTAAAAATAAATAATGTGAATCCGACTGAATAAATAGAATAATAAATTGTCGTACCATAACCAGCGTCTCCCGTTGCAACTTGTACAATATACGCAGTCATCGTTTGAATCGAGTCTGTCACATTTAAATCGAATTTAGGCGTTGATCCACCCGCTAGCGACACAATCATAGTTTCTCCAATTGCCCGGGAAATGGCGAGAACAACTGAAGCTACAATGCCTGATAATGCTGCAGGTAATACTACTTTTATAGCTACTTCAAACTTTGTTGCTCCAAGAGCTAAAGCACCTTCACGCATACTTTTTGGGACCGATGACATCGCATCCTCAGAAAGTGACGTAATCATTGGCAAAATCATAATCCCAACAACAATCCCTGGACTAAGTGCATTAAAAAGTTTTAATCCTGGAATAATTTGTTGTAACATCGGCGTGACAAATGTTAATGCAAAGAAGCCATAAACGATTGTTGGTACACCCGCTAACACTTCTAAAATAGGCTTAACTGTACGTCTTACTTTTTCACTTGCATATTCACTTAAATAAATGGCTGAAGCTATGCCAAACGGAACTGCTACGACAACTGCAATTATCGTAACTTTCAATGTTCCAGCTATTAAAGGTAAAATCCCAAATAACGGTTCTTTTCCTGAAAACGGTAGCCACTGTGTACCAAATAGGAAATCCGTAATCGAAACACGTTTAAAGAATTCAAACGTTTCAAAAATAAGGGTGAAAACAATGCCAAATGTCGTCAATATTGAGATAAGAGCTGCAGAAAATAATAGTGCCGGCATTGCTTTTTCCACTATTTTCTTCGTTTTTTGATTGCGCGAATTTGCAATTAATTGCTGCACAGATGATGTCTTGTTTTCTTTTTGAGAAACCATTGGGTGCTCCTTTCAAATAAGAGAGGGAAAGAGCATACATCTCTTTCCCTCTCTGCATGTCTACTTATTTTAAGCTTTCTAATGTTTTTAAAGCTTCACTATATTTATCTTCTGGTAGACTGACATAACCTACTGCTTCTGCCATATCTCCTGCGTTTTCAAGTGTAAATTTGACGAAATCGTATGCTGCTTCGTTATCTTTCATCGCGCTATTTTTCACATATACAAATAATGGTCGTGAAAGCGGTTCGTATTCACCAGATTCAATTGTTTCATTTGTTGGCTCAACACCATTTATATTTACAATGCCTAATTTATCTTTATTTTCTAGGTAATAAGCGTATCCAAAGAAGCCGATTGCGTTTTTGTCACCCGCTACACCTTGAACTAGCATGTTATCATCCTCTGATAATGTTGCTGATTTTGCTAGATCAGCGCCATCTAAAATGACTTCATCAAAATAATCGTACGTCCCTGAGTCAGTACCAGGTGAGTAGTAGACGATTTTTTCATTTGGCCACGATGGATCGATATCAGACCATTTTTTCTCTTTACCATCCTCAACCCAAATTTTCTTTAATTGTTCTACTGTTAAATCCTTTGCCCAATCATTTTCAGGATTCACGACTACTGATAAACCATCATATGCTACAGGAAGCTCTGTAAAAGCAATTCCTGCTTTCTCTAGTTTTGCTTTCTCTTCATCTTTTACTGGACGAGATGCATTTGAAAAGTCTGTCTCACCTGCGATGAATTTTTCAAAGCCACCACCAGTACCCGAAACACCTACCGATACTTTGACATTTGGTTGAGTCCCTGCATATTCTTCAACAACTGCTTCAATAATAGGTGCGACTGTTGATGAACCATCTCCAGAAACAGCTCCTTGAAGTTTTTTGTCAGCAGCATCTTGCCCTGAACTCGCCGGTGCGTTTGTTTCTGTATTGTTACCTTTTTGTGCAGAGTCGCTACCACATGCACCAAGCATTAATGCTGAACCCATTACCGCTGTCATCGTTAAGTACTTCCACTTTTTCATCTCATTTGCCTCCGTCACTAACATTTTTATAGTTGTTTGTCTTACAATCTTTACTATAATGACTAAATGTTGAAGTCGTATAAACAGTTCGTAAAAGAGATGTAAAGGAATGTAATGCTTTGTAAATGATTGTAAAGATGGATTTACAATTGACTTATTTGCTGCTGTCGCACAGAAAAACATTTTGTTGCTGTCGCTATAAATAAATCGCCACGGGGTGGGACTTACTTAGACTCTATTTACTTAGGTGCCTCCCCCTCTGAAATGGACCACAGCTGCATGGTTCTCACTACCTTCATAGGTAGGAGCATTCTTCAAAGTGAAGATAAACTTGCTTCCTAATGGAAAGATGCTATAATAAGCAATTGTGTCAGGAAATAATCTAAGAGGAGTTTGACTTTGTGATTAAACATGCAAAAGTACAAAATGCCAATTACTTTAAAACATATTTAACACTTATTATGGATCATCGAGAATATACTCTACAGGAAGCCGTTGATTTTATGGTAGAGTCTTATTTTTGTAATAATATAGAGCTTTACGGGATAAAACCGAAACAACAATTTGAAATAGCTATTCAACAATTATCTGTACAATAGGTCTTCTATTGGAGAATAAATAAACCACGGTATGAAAATTATGATTTTTTCATACCGTGGTTTTTTCGTAGGTATTCAATAATACTCTGAAACTGTAAAAAAACCGCTAGGCATTGAAATGCACTAGCGGTTTTTCTTATTTTTGCTCATTTTCACCAATTTTGTCTTGTGTAGTAGCTGGTAAAATCGGTTGTTTTACATTACTATCTGTCACTTTTTCAGTGTTATATTTTGCTTTTAACTCAAAATATTTATCTACAGCTTTTCTTGCAATCTCACTATTAGCCGAAAAAGGTTGTCTAGGGTTTGTTGATGCCCAAGGAATAACTACGGCATAGGCAATTTCAGGATTTTCAGAAGGGGCATAGCCTACATGTGTATAAGTAAGTGAATACTGACCCCAATACTGTCGTAAATCCCCGTAATACATTACTTCAGCTGTTCCTGTTTTTCCTGCGGCCGTATAAGGTGCATTTGCAAAATGTCTTTTTGCTGTACCATTTGCGCCAGTATAAACACGACGTAACCCTTGTTTTACATAGTTAATTTCATCTGGTGAATTACTAATCTGATTTAAAATTGTTGGTCCTATTTCTGTTACTAATTGGCCTAGCGATTGCCCATCACTTGATGGTTCACGTACCTCCTTCACAACATGTGGCTGAATGCGATAGCCACCATTTGCAATTGTCGAGATATACTGTGCCAATTGTAACGGTGTATACGTATCATACTGTCCAATCGCTAAGTCGAGTGCTTTACCCCCATAGGTTGGACCAGAAGGACCTTGCACGCCGCTAACTTCATTTGGTAAATCAATCCCTGTATTTACACCTAACCCGAATTGTGCATAAGAATTACGCATTTTTGGGAATGTATCGTCATTTAAACGAAGTGGCATCTTATAGCTATATGGTGTTCCGTTAATAAGTAAAGCAGTTTTAAACATATAAACGTTTGAAGATTGCTCTAGAGCCCTTAAACCATCCATTGAAATATAGCCAGACTGATTAAAAACTGATTTTTTTGCTTTAGTACCCGCTAACGTGATTGGTTCATCCCCTAATACAGTACTTGGCGTAATGGCTCCTAATTTATATCCAGTTAGCAATGTTGCTGCCTTAACTGCAGAACCAGCCTCATAAGCTGTTGTAAAGGTTCCATACGAGTAATCAACGACTTCATTCTTTCCTGTTTCAGGATTTTTTTCGATTTTTTTACCAACCATTGATAGAACATCACCTGTATTTGGGTCCATCATGACTAAAAATGCACGGTCAAGTAAAGCTGAAGCCCCTTGTGATTTTGCTTGAAGCAATGCTTCCTCGACAATTTTTTCAGTTTCAGCTGTTAACTCGCTATCCAGTGTTAAGACTAAATCATTACCAGGTTTACCCTCAAAAGTCGTAACGGTATCGACTACTTGACCTTTTTTATTCGTAATATTTTTAACAACAGTTTTTTGTCCTTGCAATAATTCTTCATATTGCGCTTCAATATAACTTTCACCAACACGGTCATTTCGTGAATAATCTCGGGCTAAATAATAATTTAGCTTTTCTTTCGGAATCCCTTTTGCTGGCACGGTTGTGCGTCCTAAAATAGCGAGTGATGATAATTTCAAACGCTTCCAGTCCGTTGTTGTATTAACGCCTGGTAGTTCAGTTAATCGCTCAGAGACAAGTGCAAATTCACTATCTGATACATTTTCACTCTTAATAATTTGCGGTGATAAATTGTAGCCTGATACCATCTCTCGGAAAATTGCTAATACTTCCATATCCTTGTCTGTCAGTTGTAATAATTCTTCGTTTGTAATTCGTTCACGAACAAGTTTATCTATCTGTCCATTGATTTGACTTGTCGTCACATTTTCTTGGTTTCCAATTTTCTTTTTTTCTGCCTCTGTTACTTTTTCATAGGCAGCGTCATGATTTTTAATAATCCAAAAATCCTGCTTATCACGTAAAGTGACACGGTTTATAGGCTGCTCAATCAATTGTGCCAGCTTTTCCGCTATTTCCAGCATTTCATCAGTTTTTGTCGTCGGCATTTTCGTATACGTAATAGCATTTTCTGGTTGGTTATCCACTAAAATACGTCCGTATCGATCATACATACGTCCCCTTGGCACACTTGTATTAACAGGTACTTCTTCTTTACGCTCTAATTCGCGTACATAATCTTCCCCTTTTACAATCTGCATATAGCCAAGCCTAAAAATTAGCAACGAAAATACGATAAATATAGCAAAGAAAAGGACATTCATACGAAATGTTAAATTAGAGTGATGTTTTGCTTTAACATTCGTCGCGCGGTTTTTTCCCGGTACTTTGCGCATATGTATTCCCCTCCTCATCTAGTTACAATTCAAATACACGATACCTAGTATACCATTCGAAGGTACGTCAGGAAAGCATGTACTTGTGAATTTATGTTTGAAAACATCATTTATTTTGACGGCATTTTAAGATGAAAAGTTTCTGTTTTTTATTGATTACTTGAAAAATGTTTTTACATAAATTATTGGAAGGGGGAGACACAATATAAAACCTCTTCAAACAGTCCGGCGAAAGCCTCTTTCAATTAACCGACTGACTGCCAATTTTTTAGCGGGCGTATTGGAACATCCCCAACCATTTATAGGATACCTAGAAAAGTATAGAACCTAAAAAGACAGCAAAAAAGACTATGTCTCCGTGATACATCACCGAGGCATAGCCTTCTATCTAATATAGAGATTATTTTGCAGCTTGGAATTTAGCTTCTACTACATCCCAGTTTACTACGTTCCAGAATGCGCCGATGTAATCTGGACGACGGTTTTGGTAGTTTAAGTAGTAAGCATGCTCCCAAACGTCTAAACCTAGGACTGGCTTTTTACCTTCCATAACTGGAGAGTCTTGGTTTGGAGTAGATGTAACAGCAACTGAGTCACCATCAACGATTAACCAAGCCCAACCTGAACCGAAGCGAGTTGTAGCAGCTTTTGCAAATTCTTCTTTGAATGCATCGAAAGAACCGAATTTAGCATCGATTGCTTTTGCTACTTCGCCAACTGGAGTGTTTGAACCGCCTGGAGCGATTACTTCCCAGAATAATGTATGGTTAGCATGTCCTCCACCATTGTTACGAACAGCAGTTTGTTTGTCAGCTGGAAGAGCATCCATGTTTGCGATAAGTTCGTTAATGTCTTTTTCAGCAAATTCAGTGCCTTCTACTGCTGCGTTTAAGTTTGTTACATAAGTATTGTGGTGTTTTGAATGGTGAATTTCCATTGTTTTTGCATCGATATGTGGTTCTAATGCGTCATAAGCGTAAGTTAATTGTGGTAATACATAAGCCATTGTTAAGTTCCTCCTAAAGTAAAGAAATAATTAATACATTCTTAGATTATCAAAATTGGTCAAACCATTCAACGAAAAATACTTCAAATTAAAGATTTCAGCCTTTTGACTGAAAAGCCAATACGATTACTATCCTAACCTGTTTCATTAATTGTTAAACGTCTTAGGGAAGAAAATCATATCGCTATAAAGAACACAACAATCATGACGATTTGAATCACAGCTTTTGCAAGTGTCGATGTTAAGAAGCCAATGAGAGAGCCAACACCGCTTTTTACAGCCTCTCCAAATGTACGACGCTCTATCATTAACTCTGCAATTACCGCTCCTAAAAATGGACCTACTATTATTCCCAGAACCGGAATGACGAACGGGCCGATTAATAAACCAATAGTACTGCCCCACATACCTGCAGTGGAGCCACCGAATTTCTTAATACCAAAAGCATTTGCTACAGAATCAGCAACAAATAATATGACAACAAAAATAATTTCACTCGCCCAGAACAACCAGCTTAACTCTGCAAATGAAAAAAATAATCCATATACTAAAAAACCACCAAGTAAAAAAAGCACCCCTGGAATGATTGGGTATACCAATCCAACAAATGAAATGATAAAGCAGGCAATCACTAATATCCAGCCTACAACTTCCATAAAAAACCTCCCCTTTTGTCGTGCATCAAGTTAGATAATTAGAAGTCCTGATTTCCTCTATGTGCGAGAGTAGAGCTATTTCCTCGTAACTATTCAAGGCATAGATAGCTCATTCCAAACAAATAAATCCTCAATATTTCTATTTACCCCGCCTGATCGCGCTGTTCCTTTCATACGGATTTACAAAGCTGAAGGTTTCATTTCCTTAATTTCTAATTCCTAAAATAGAGTCAGCTATATTTACAGCATGATCTCCTATACGCTCTAGATTGCTAACGATATCCGTATAGACGATTCCCGCAGCCCCATTACACTCATTTGTATTTAAGCGTGCAATATGCTTTTGTCTAAGCTTATCTTCCATATCATCTATCAAACTTTCGAGCTCAGTTACTTCCTGCGCCAAGCTCAAACTAGCTGTATCCAGTGCCGCAATACTCTTTCGTACAGCTTCAATTGCTAAGCTAAACATCCCTATTAAATCTTGTCGTGCTGACTTACTTAAGGTTACCTCATGATGATCTTTATATTGTAAAAGCTCTAAAATATTTTCAAAATGATCGCCAATACGCTCAATGTCCCGTACATTTGTTAGAAGTGTATGGTGTCTTACTGAGTCTGCACGAGAAAGTGGTTGCTTAGACACCATTACTAAATAATTTGTAATTTCCATGTCTAAATGATTGAGCGCTACTTCTAGTTGTAAAACTGTAGGAATATAAGTAGCCTCACCTGTTTTCATATATAAAAATGTTTCTTCTAAACCACGAAGCGCGTGCTCCCCCATTCGCAGTACTTCCTCCTTTGCTTGCCCAAGTGCAATCGCTGGAGAGGAATCGATGAAAGACGGATCTAAATGTTTCGTTGTAACATCAATATTGCCATCACGCCCAGGTACTATCTTCGTGACAAGCGCAGCCAATCCTCCGATAAATGGCAGCTGGATCATCATATTAATAATGTTGAATGAGCCATGCGCTATCGCTATTTGCATTTTCGGCTCTAAATGGAATAGCCCACTAATCCATAGAACGTACTGCGTAAAAGGTGTAAAGAACATCATGAAAATGATTGTACCTATAATATTAAATAACACATGTGCCGCTGCCGCACGTTTAGCATATATAGAAGCACCTAGTGAAGCTAATACTGCTGTAATAGTCGTGCCTATATTTTCACCAAATAAAATAGGTAGAGCACTCTCTAAGCCAATTAAATGCTCAGCGTATAAGCCTTGTAGCACACCAACAGTCGCTGTTGAGCTTTGAACAAGCAATGTAAAAATTGCCCCTAGAAAAATTCCTACAACGGGCAGATTGCTTAGCTGAAGCGTTAATGATTTAAAATCAGCTAATTGATGAAGTGACTGCATGCTTGCACTCATTAACTCTAATCCTAAAAATAATCCCCCGAAGCCAAATAATATTTGTCCGATATGCTGATAGGTAGCTTTCTTAAAGAAAAATAACAACCCTGCACCAATCGCTAATAACGGATAAAAATAAATACCGATATTTATACCAATAATAAATGCGGTAATTGTCGTGCCAATATTGGCTCCCATAATGACGCCGATTGCTTGTCGTAATGTTAAAAACCCTGCACTCACTAGCCCAACCGTAATAACCGTCGTTGCAGAGCTCGACTGGATGCAAATCGTTACAACTATACCCACTAACACACCCATTAGAGGATTTGTTGTAAATCGATTCAACCATTCACGCAGTCGATCATCTGCCGATTTTTGGAGCCCCTCCCCCATAAATTTAATGGAAAATAAAAAGACTCCTAAACCGCCTAAAAATTGAAATAGTATACTTTGCCAATCTATTGTCAATTGTATTCGCTCCAATTCCTACATCTCTACTACTCTATTTCTAATCTTTAAATGATAATAAAGAAAAAGTAAAGATAACCTTTAACTTCTTTACACAATATTAACATTTCAATAAATCATCACCAAAACGTGTGGTTGATTTCCGTTCCGACTGGGCGCTTTGTTGCTGTCGCTTCGCTTTCGCACAGTTAAAACATTTGTTGCTGCCGCTTCGCTTTCGCACAGAGCAAAGCTTCCTGGAGTCGCCCAGTCAGAACGAAGATCAACTTATTTACATAGTATATGTTTTAACAAGAGTCATCCACAACTTTTGGTGATGAACCATTTCAATATCGTACTCTCAGTTATTATTTCTATTTTCATATCTTGTCAAAGTTGAACATGATAAAATAGCGATTGGAGGAGATATGCTTATGAAACACTCACAACTATTTATCGATAGCTTAATTCATCCCAAAAAACTTGCTGCCTATCGATTATTACCTATTGGGAAAGTCATTCAATATACTTTTCTGCTAATTACTGTTGTTACAGTTTACTCTTTTGGCCGTTTTACGGCTGGTATGTCTGTTGATACATTTGATATGAATAGTTTAAATGGAATAACTGAATACATAGAAGATGTTAAATGGGTTTTATATCCCGTGACATTCATCATGCTTTTTGTTTTTACAACGATGCTTATTTTTGCACAAATTGCTCTCTATGCCTTTGCGGGTCTGCTGATTTTGAACGTCATGAAGCGTCGCGGAGAATACCGTCACATTTGGCGTACTACAACATTTGCCATGACTTGGGCAACTCTACTAAGTATGCTATCAGATTATCTACCGATCAACAGTACGATTATCTCTGCTTTTTCTGTACTTTTAACAGTAACTCTACTTATCGTAGCCATCACAAAATATCCAAAACAACCAATTACAAAATAATATGCATGATTCCCCTCTCTTCTAAATATAGTGTAGAAAAGGAGGGGATTTTTTGCGTGCTTTAGTGTTAACCGCTATCATTATTATTTTTGCTTTTGTTATTAAAGTAGATTTAACAGAGGGATCATTACAACTTGCTGCCTTTTCTCAGAAAAAAACAGAAAACGCCCTGTGTGAGAAGGAGCGAGACCCAAATTATATCACTGTACAGACTATTCAAGGCGATAGCATTCACAGTTTATTTGCACTTCATCCTGCAAAAGTACCCATGACCTTTCCTGAACGTTTACAGCTTTTTTATGAATTGAATCCACACTTACAATTACAGGCTCCTGTTCCGGGTGAAAAAATTAAGCTTCCGCTATCATTTGAAATTGAAAATAAATGTGGAAAATGAAAAGTTAGCGTTTCTTCCTTGTCCTTATTTTCTTACACTGCTAAAATAAATGTCAGTGACGGTCGAAAGTATGGCCCGAAAAGGAGAGAAAGTTAATGAGTGAAATTTGTCACCGTACAAATACACGTCCCGTACGTGTCGGTAACTTAACAATAGGTGGTAGTAATGAATTATTCATTCAAAGTATGTGTACAACAAAAACACATGATGTCGAAGCAACAGTAGCTGAAATTCTTCGTCTTGAGGAAGCAGGTTGTCAAATTGTTCGTGTCGCAGTACCAGATGAGCGTGCAGCTGATGCGATTGCAGATATTAAAAAACGTATCAATATTCCATTAGTAGCTGATATTCACTTTGACTATAAATTAGCATTAAAAGCAATTGAAAATGGTATCGATAAAGTTCGTATTAACCCAGGTAATATTGGGCGTAAAGAAAAAGTAGAGGCTGTTGTTAACGCGGCAAAAGCAAAAGGTATTCCTATCCGTATTGGGGTAAACGCTGGTTCATTAGAGCGTCATATTTTAGAAAAATACGGTTACCCTACTGCAGACGGTATGGTAGAATCTGCACTTCACCATATTAAAATTTTGGAGGACTTGGACTTCCACGACATTATTGTTTCCATGAAGGCATCAGATGTAAATCTAGCAATTGAAGCCTATGAAAAAGCAGCTAAAGCATTTGATTACCCTCTACACTTAGGTATTACTGAATCAGGTACATTATTTGCTGGTACAGTAAAATCAGCAGCTGGCCTTGGTGCAATTTTATCAAAAGGTATTGGTAATACATTACGTATTTCACTATCTGCAGACCCTGTTGAAGAAGTAAAAGTAGCACGTGAGCTATTAAAATCATTTGGTCTTGCTTCTAATATGGCAACCCTTATTTCTTGCCCAACATGTGGTCGTATCGAAATTGATTTAATTTCAATTGCCAATGAAGTAGAAGAATATATTTCTAAACTTAATGTACCGTTAAAAGTAGCTGTGCTTGGTTGTGCGGTAAATGGTCCTGGTGAAGCACGTGAAGCCGACATCGGTATTGCTGGTGCTCGTGGCGAAGGTTTACTATTTATGAAGGGTAAAACAGTTCGTAAAGTGCCTGAAGAAACAATGGTAGAAGAGTTGAAAAAAGAAATCGATAAATTAGCTGCTGAAATGGCAGAAAAACGCGCAGCTGAAGAAGCAGAAAAAGCGAACGCCTAAGGAGGTGCTAGCATGAAAAAGCCCCGCTTTGGGATTGATATCGATGGGACAGTAACATGTCCTAGTACACTCATCCCACATATCAATAAACAATATAATGTTAACATTGCGCTTGACGATGTGTGCGAATATGATTTTTTATCAGCATTTCCACATCCCGTTGATCGTGTAGCATTTAATACATGGTTTAAAGAAAATGAGCCGTTTATGTACGAAGTATCTGAAGCAGCTAAAGATGCAAAAGATATTTTAAATACATGGAAAGAAAACTATGAACTTTATTACATTTCTGCTCGTGGTGAGAATGTATCAGATGTTACGGCAAATTGGTTTAAATCACAGTCTATTCCATACGACCATATTGAGCTGATTGGCAGTCACGATAAGATTTCTGCAGCGAAAAAGTATGGCGTTGAGGCATTTTTTGAGGATAAGCATGATAATGCGGTTATGCTTGCGGAGGAATTAAAAATACCTGTCGTATTATTTGACACTCCATATAACCGCCTTGCTGTTCCTGACAATGTCGTACGCGTTTATAACTGGCAAGAAGCCAACCAATTTATTACTAACTACTTCAAATAAATCAATTATGCCTCGGCATAATTTCGTCCGGAATCGCCTTTGTGCTTACACAAAGCACTCCTTTCCGATTTCCGTGACATCCGCCGGGGGCTTTAACTTCTTTCAGTAGATGTTTGAAAATTGACGAATAATCGCATTCAACTCAACCATTATTGAAGTGGTAGAACTTCTTCTGAAATAAGTTAAAAGAGTCGTGTTCTTACATTGAACACGACTCTTCTTCTTTTATATCACAAGTATCCCCCGTAACCAACGCTCTACAAAATTTTCAAAGGTAATACCATAATTTTCATAAACAGCATGGTACACGAAATAAGTTCCTAATCTCTCAAGTAATTCATCATTAATCTTCATCACAAACCGCTCCTTTTCGTCGATTTATCCACCGAATTTTCAGATATATAAACTTCCAGTTTCTCGTTCATTCTAGTGGAGGTTGCATCGTTGCAAAACCGTCACAATCTCCAGCTTTCATGCCCTTTTTTCATAGTTTTCTTTTCGTTACTATAGTAGTATCAACTTGCAATACTGGAGGGACTACATGTGAGATGGATGACAAAGGTAACTTGTATAACATGTCTTTGCGCGCTGCTAGCTGGCTGTAGTGATCGATTATCTGATATTAAAGAAGCGGTTTCAGGCATCAATTCAGCAGCCGAAACTGCAGCCGGTGCAGTTGGTCGTGATGTACATGCTATACGAGCAATTGCCATTGACTATAAAGATACATCCTTTACAGTTAATGACCTATTTAAAACTATTTTACGTGACGTGCGCTGGGATTATGACGCTGAAAAAAATGAGCTTCATGTGAGAGGCACATGGTTAGCACCACTATTTTCTGAGCAACCATGGGAAGATGCAATGAAAAAACAATTAGCAGAAACAGGTGTAGTAAAGGTTACGTGCACTATAAAGAACGATAAAATTGATAGCGCAAGCACAAATGTAACACTCATTTTCAATGACAAAACAATTGTAGAAATGGCTGGTGAAGATGCACTTCAACACCTATATGATACATATTTACAAAAATAAACCTCGTAGCTTTCCTATTATAAAAATTTATATATAGTGGCTCTTCTGCAAAACGAGGGGGTTGATTTCCATTCCAGGCTACTCGCTTTCCTGTGGGCGAGCGACGAGCCGCTTCCTTCGCTTCGCTCCGTGCAGGGTCTCGTCTGTCTCGCTTTCCCACGGGAGTCGAGTAGCCTTCCACTCCAATCAACAATAGCATAGAGCATTTATAAATTTTATGTATGAAGCGATTATTCATCTACTGTCAGCTGCTTTTTCGCATAAAAACAACTTACTGTTTCATTTTCACTATAAATTTAAGTGACTTGGCTGAAGATACATGTTGTGTAAAAGTGATTGATTTCCGTTCCGACTGGGCGACTCCTTAGGGATCAGCGTCACAGATGAGACCCTGTAGCGAAAGCGAAGCGGCAGCAACAAATGTTTTATCTGTGCGAAAGTGTAGCGACAGCAACAAAAAAAGCGCCCGGTTGGAACGGAAATCACCCCCCTCACCTCGCACTGCCGAAGAGCCGTATTTTGTTTAACATGACAATTTCATTAACTTATTAGTTTTTCAAGAACATATAACTTTTCTAACATTTAGTCGTTAGAAAAGTTTTTTTACGTTCATTATAATAATAATCCTCCCAATAAGAAATCTTACAATTTAGAAATATTAGGCTCTTCTATTTGAAAACAACGATACGAGCAAGTTATAATAAAGTATCACGTGATGGTTTGGAGGTGTTTATATTGGGACAGAGAAATTAAAAATTGGCGAGCTTGCAGAAAAAACTGGCATTACAAAAAGAACAATCGATTATTACACAAACATCGGCTTATTAAAGGCTGAACGTTCTGCATCCAATTATCGCTACTATGCCCCTACAATGATTGAACGACTTCACTATATTGAACAACGCAAACAGCATGGTCTTTCACTCATAGAAATACAACATGAACTAAACATCACTCCGCACGAAGAAATCGATGTGCAGATGCTACGTGTAAAAATGCAGGACTTAGAGCAGGATGTAACTACTCTACTTGAACAAATAAACAAACAAGACAATAAAGATATCGAAAAGATTAAAAAAAATGTTTCCCCCGAAAGTATTGCACTCATGCAGTCTTTACTTTTACTTATTCATAATTAGGAGGTGACGTTCTGTTCATACAGAACGACTATTTGGAGACCATACTCAACTTATCGATTTTCACCATTTTATTAGCTTTAACTGGGTTTTTCGTGGCAACAGAGTTTGCCATTGTAAAAGTACGTGCCTCAAGGCTTGATCAATTGATTGCAGAGGGCAATAAAAAAGCCATTTCTGCAAAGTATGTTGTCAATCATTTAGACGAGTACTTATCTGCATGTCAGCTTGGTATAACTGTAACAGCACTTGGTATCGGGATGGTCGGTGAAAAAACCTTTGAATTTATACTACATCCTCTTTTTGATTTGGTTGGTATTTCAGATAAATATATGACGATATTTACAATTGGTAGTGCCTTTGCAATTGCAACATTTTTACACGTTGTTGTCGGGGAGTTGGCACCTAAAACCGCTGCCATTCAAAAGGCCGAAACGATTACACTTCATTTTGCCAACCCCATTATGATATTTTATAAAATGATGTATCCCTTTATTTGGTTCTTGAACGGCTCAGCACGAGTATTAGTTGGTATATTTGGTATGAAGCCCGCTTCTGAGCATGAGCTATCACATACAGAGGAAGAAATAAGATTACTACTATCTGAAAGCTTTAAAAATGGTGAAATCAATAAAACAGAGCTAAAATTTGTGAATAATGTCTTTGAATTTGATGAGCGTATTGCTCGTGAAATTATGGTTCCTCGAACAGAAATTGCTGGAATTGAAAAAAATGAAACTTTTACAAATATGATTCATTTCATCGCAGCTGAAAAATATACTCGTTATCCTATTTATGATGGTGATCGTGATAATATTTTAGGATTCATCAATGCCAAGGAATTGTTTACACACGGTTTGCTGGAGCAACTTACAGACGATTCATTAATCCTTGAAGATTTCATTAATCCTGTTATACGAGTTATTGAAACGATCCCTATTCAAGAGTTACTTGTGCGTATGCAAAAAGAGCGCATTCATATGGCCATTTTAATGGATGAATATGGTGGGACATCTGGGCTTGTAACAGTCGAGGATATTTTAGAAGAAATTGTAGGTGAGATTCGCGATGAATTCGACGATGATGAAATTGCAGAAATCCGGAAAGTAAATGACAATCACTATATATTAAATGCAAAAATGCTTATTGAAGATGTTGAAAAACTATTAAAAGTAACGCTTGAAGCAGAAGAAGTCGAAACATTGGGCGGTTGGTTTTTAACAGTGAATAATGGTATTAAAGCAACTAAAAACATTGAACTAACCCCTTATATATTTAGCATATATGAGCAGCAAGGTCATCGTATTCATTACATCGAGGTTCGTCCCCTTCGTAATATTTTACCTACCGTATTAGAAGCGTAATACTGATAATACGATTTTATTAATAGTTTATAACAAATTAGCTATAAAATTAACATTCAACAGGGCTTTTCTAGTTTTTCCAAATACTTTTGTCTCATACCATTATTAGGCATATCCATATATAATAAATATATGGATATGATTCTATTTTCAGGGGGCATTACATATGAAATTGTTTAAACTATATCATTCGGACGGTATTCATATTATTACCGACGTCAAAAAACACAAAACGAATATTGAATTAAAAACAATTACAGGTGAAGTATTATATATCATCGTAGTAACGGATGAAAACTACACGGTGTACGATGATCGTTTTGCTGGTGCTTCAAAGCAATTAAATTCCGTGGAGGCATTTGATATTGACGGAAACTTCCGTAGCCTAGATTTTGATAATATGCGTACACTCTTTAAAGAGGCATTTACAAAGCTATTACAAGAGATTGCAGAATGTGTCAATGATAATGATGAGTTAGTAGATATTGATACACTTCGTCATAAAGTAAGTGCTCAAATTAAAGGTATCCATTTCCGTGTTATTACTGACACGAAAAAATACGAGATTTAAACAACTAACAGGCTGTCCAATGAATCGATTAGGACAGTCTGTTTTTTTATGTTTCAATTGTTAATTAGGTAACGCTAATTTTAATCACAGTCACCAGCGAAACAAAACATCTCTTACTACTTTCATGTATAATAGTATTAACTATCTGAAAGAAAGGGGTTTTGGATTTGGATCGTGAACAATTAACCACACTTATTTCAGAAAAACTGAAATTAATCCGGACCGAAAAAGATTTAACACAGGATCAGATGAGCGATTTACTTGGACTTTCTAAAAAAACACTTGTTCAAATTGAAAAGGGCCGTATTCAAACTGGCTGGACTACAACGATTGCGGTTTGTGCATTATGTCGAGATAGCTCGATTTTACAGCATGAGCTTGGCGGAGATCCACTTGAAGTTGTCGATTTAATCGCTAATAATGGAACCTTACAACCTAAGGAAAAAACAATGGGAGGATACATATGGTGGAAAAATCTTAGCGAGTATAACGGTTATTGTCTACAACAAAATGTCATTAGTCAGCATTTTCGAATTTTAAATACAGACAACTATCGACTACTTTCAACATTCGACGAGTCAGTAGCAAATCAAGCATGGAAAAATCTCCAAGAATAATCAAATACTGTACTCGCGCATACGTACCAAATACTCCTACGTTACGCGCGAGGAGTATAGAAAGTTGCGAGAACAAGTGTAGTTGCTGCTATACTTGCGCTACTAACCTTCTCCATTCGCTCATTTTCTTCATTTGTATGTTCCTTTTGCATTTGTTGGATTACTTTCTTTACTAGCTTTCCCCTCACCTCTCACCCTTTTCATAACTGGAAAAGGATAGCCCTATATTTTTCACAAAAAAAGTTAACCGACTATAGCCATTACTCTCCCCTAGCTATTTTTCAACAAGATAGACGAACGAATAAGATAATGAATTCACTTCGTCATATGATAAAAGGTAACTAGAAAACAATCGTTTAAAGTGATATCTTTACAATCAATCTTTTGGCTGAAAGTTACATTAGTAGAATTTCACAACACCACTATCTATACTTAATAGTAGCTTCTCTAATACTGGAAAGGATGCTTTTTTATGGATCGAATACTAGCAATTAGTGATATACATGGGGAATTAGAACTTTTTGAGGAATTATTATTGAAAGCTAATTATGATACTTTGCAAGATCGGTTATTTTTACTTGGAGACTATATTGACAGAGGACCAGCATCTTGTGGCGTTTTAAACTTAGTGGCGGAATTACAGACAAAAGGTGCACGTGTTCTATTAGGAAATCATGAAGCCATCATGCTTAAAGCTTGTCGCTCTGGTCACCTTAAGTCGTGGAATCATTGGGTTGGACTTTGCGGTGGCGATGCAACACTTGCAAGCTATGGCTATCAATTAGGCGATTTTAAGGAAGCCATTGAAAACGATACATTACCTAGCTTTATTCAAACCTTACCAAAGCTCGAAGAACATTTACAACTTATCGAAACCTTTGATATTTACATCGAATTAGAAGATGCCATTTTTGTACATGGCGGTGTCGTACCGGGAGTAGCTATGGCAGAGACAGATCCTATGGAGTTTTTATGGATACGTGAAGAATTTCATGCAGGTTATCAAGGGATGAAAACTGTAATCTTTGGCCATACACCTACTTATAAACTTCACCAAAATCCAACAGATTACAATGTCTACTTTGGAGAAAACAATATAATTGGCATTGATGGTGGAGCAGTTTTTGATGGGCAGTTACATGCATTAGAATGGCCAAGTCGTCAAATAATCTCGGTGGAAAAGGAAAAGCCAACAAGTTAGATTAACCTGTTGGCTTTTTTTGCTAATTGAAAGCTTTAATATAATTTAAAAATAACACCTACTAAAGAGTAGACAATTACTGTTGTAAATAAAATTGTCATATGAATAAGTGAGAAAACAAACATTTTTGTTGCCCACTTTGTTTGATCTTTATTACTGCGATAACCGTAAATACTCATAACAAGCCATGCGATGCTTAACAATAGTGCAACAAGCATAATGCCAACACTTAAGGTGCCAAATAAGAAGCTTGATAAAATCAATAAAATTAAATAAAAGTTCGTTTGATAGTAAGTACGGCGCATCCCTTTCGCAACTGGAAGCATTGGAACGTTGGCCGCTTCATAATCAGCGTGCTTACGAATAGCAATGGCATAGAAGTGTGGCATCTGCCAAATGACCATAACTAAAAATAGGCCAAGTATCGCAGGATGTGTAATATCAGAAGAAACAGCCGCCCAGCCAATGTACGCTGGAATTGCCCCTCCTATACTCCCAACTTCCGTGTTATAAATCGTATGTCGTTTTGTCCACATTGTATAGGGTACTACATATAAAAACACCCCTAAGAGACCAAATGCTGCAGCTAGTGGTGAAGCAAGTGCCAACACAAATGCCCCGATAATGAGCATGGCAAAAGCTAAAATTAACGCTGATTTAGCTGACATTTCGCCTGTTACAGTTGGTCGACTTTGCGTACGAGGCATTACAGCATCGATGTCGCGATCATACACATTATTAAATGCTCCAGCGGCACCAATAACAAGCGCAGAGCCAATTGTCGCGAAAATAATCTCAGGTATATTTTCTACAAAAGTCATTTTATTTTTGTACATACCTAGCGTTAGTCCAGCCCACATAGGAATTAAATTAGATTTAATGATTCCCGTTTTCACTGTCTGCGCTAAAATAGTAGAGCGTTTGGACTTCTCCAGTGACTTCTTGGAAGACTTTAGTTTAGGCTCCATTTTTAGATTTTGTTCCATTCATCTTAATTCCTTTTCTCTCTTAATTTCTCACGCTTTACCAATAGAAAGCGACACATTATTAAATCAATTATACCTCGTCCTAATTGCTCCAGAGGCTTTAAGCCAATTGATGTTGGGGCACTTAGGCGATTTCAAAGGATCTGAAGTTCTTAGCCTAAGTTCCTCTATTTCAACGGATGCCTAGACCCCTTCGCAAAGTAACTTAAAACCACATTCATCTCACCAACTAGTGGTAGTAGATTTTTAGCAGGTGCTTTGCTTAGTTTACCTAAAACACTTGTAACTTACGTTTCACTTTCGTTACGAAAAATATGTGCTGAAAAAAGCAAACATATCAAAATATTATTCTACCTCTTTTGATAAAGTCTGTCTCAATGTTCACATAAAGTACATGATTTTCTTTACTCTTTATATTTTCACATAGAGATATACATTCATTCACAGCATCTTCTATGATACCACCGACTGACATGAATTTGAACCTAATTGACTTGATTCTTAGCATATTACTATTCAAGTAAAACAATCTACTCTATACTAAGGTGTATGTTTTAACTATATGAAGGAGTGTCTAACACGTGAAATACGGATTTATCGGCCTTGGAAATATGACTACAGCTATTATTAAAGGAATGTGTAAAAGCGGTGATTTTGATCCTACTTTTATTTATGGCTATAATCGTACCAAAGCAAAAACAACAAAATTAACTACTTCTTACGGTATTCAAGCCGCAAGCTCTATTGAAGATATTATGTCAAAATGTGACGTTATTATCCTCGGTGTCAAGCCCCAAATGTTACCAGATGTTTTACCAGAGGTGAAAAAGCATTTACAAGATAACCACGTAATTGTATCCATCGCTGCTGGTAAAAATATACCATATTTACAAGGTTACCTATCTGAAGTTACCCCTATTGTTCGTGTAATGCCAAATATTAATGCGCTTATTGGTGCATCTACAAGCTGCTTTACAGCGAGTGAACAAGTATCAGATGTGCAGCTTCAGCTTGTCAATTCCCTATTTGAAACAGTTGGGACAATTATCGAGGTGCCTGAAAACTTATTTTCTATATTCACAACGATTGGTGGTGCTTCACCAGCATTCACCTATATGTATATTGACGCTTTAGCACGTGCTGCTGTACGTGAAGGGATGCCAAAAGACATGGCGCTTGATATTGCGGCAAATGCAGTTCTCGGCAGTGCAAAAATGATTTTACAATCACAAGAACATCCTTGGGCACTTGTAGATCGAGTATGCTCTCCAGGTGGGACAACTATCCAAGGTGTATCTTCATTACAAAGCAATCATTTTGAAACAACGATTCACGATGCAGTAACTGCCGTGACTAACAAAGATCGAAGCTTATCAAAATAATATTGGGTTATTATATAAAATGAAACCGAGACATCATACACTGTCTCGGTTTTTAAGTAGTCGTAAACAATATTGTCAAGAGAATTGTGTAAACCTTATGGCTTTTCACGATGGTGTGTTCCGTTCCAGATATCCTGATTAAGCATCGAATCGCTACGTTGCTACTCTTGTTACTGAATTTTTGTTTTATCACTATTAATGAGAATAAATCGCTAGAAATCACTTGTTATGCAAAGAGGTTGTTTTGCAGAAGAACCACACTTTATTAATTATGGTGACTTAACACATAATTGTTTTCAATAATATAGTAGCCGAGACATCCTTCGTGTCTCGGCTTTAATGTTATTGAGTATTATCTTGTAATTCCTGTGCTAAAAATGCAGTTAGATCACGTAAATTTTCTGGTGTAACACCGTGACCATCTGGATATTGTTTAAATGTCACAGTAGCACCAAATTGCTCAAACTTTTCTTTACTTTCTACGCCCCATTGTGACGGGATGACATAATCATAATCGCCGTGAGAAATAAATGCATGTAAATGATTGACTGGGCGAATTGCATATTCCTCTGTAACGAATTTTGGTGTGTAGCCACTTAATGCTACTATTCCTGTAATTAAATTCCCCATTGCAAAGGCAAGTGACTGTGCCAAAACTGCCCCTTGACTGAATCCAAGTACATACACTTTATGTGGATCAATTTGATATTCAGCAATAGCCTCTAGAACAAATTGCTGTAGCGCCACTAATACTTTATCGAAAACTTCGCGGTCTGGTTTACCGACCTCCTGGATTGTGAAAAAAGCATAGCCAGGCTTTTGCGTAATAGGGCCACGTAAGCTAAATACATGGCATTGCTCTTTATAGTCCTGTACTAATTGTGGTAAATCGTCTTCATTACTACCCATTCCATGTAATAAAAAAATCGCTGGATATTTTTTATTTGGATCCATATTTGTTGGTTGTGTATGTTTAAATGTAAACGGTGTATTCATTTTAAAATTCCTTTCAGGTGAACTTAGTGTCACCTTATTATACTGCATAATATATCTAGACAAAAACAGGATTGCTCGGTTATCATAAATAGCTTTTTCAATAGACTTATCACCATAACGACAGAATGAGCCTGTCCGGTAAGCCGCTTGAGATACGATGCTTTTATGTACAAAAACTCAACAAAAGCACATGATGGTCACGAATGCGTTTTAAAGTTTTACTTTATTAATAATCCCATCAGTGTGATAAGCAATATAGCCGTTAATTATGCGAATCGTTTCTTGTGGATCTGCGTTAAATAGCACTTTTGATTGCTCTGGTGTTGAGACAAGTACTGTTAGTAAATCAACACGCATGGAATGTCCTGCAGAGCTATATGCATAATCGTAAACAATATCTTCCTCTGTCATATTTTCTGTCACATACTGTTTATGAAACAATTCCTTAGCTGCATCCATTTGTTCCGCGACCTGCTGACGAATACGCATTTGATGCATCAATAGCTCTTCCTCAAGTACCGTGGTCTTTAACCACTCTTTCTTTTCGAGCATCTTCAAAAATTCTTTTTCCCAAACTTGCTCATTTTCTGTAAAATACAGCATATTCATCATTAACATATCCCAAAAATCAACTTGAGATTGTGCTGATTTACGTTGCATCTCTATTGCCGCTTTAAAGTGCTCTTCTACTTTTGTAATATTCATGTTGCGCACTAAATGATTACATACATTTTCAATAAATTTATTTGCTGTTTCTTGTGCCATCAAAAAACCCGTCCTTTATATCTACAAATCAATTCCTTCCTATCATACCATGATTGTAGAATATAAAGAAACGGTTAACGTTTAAGTCTCCAATGTATGCTCACCTTGTACTTTAGACGCAGAAATTGAATCTAAAATATACTTTGCATCATTGTGAAGCGTTTGGTAGTTCTCCTGTAATGTTCTTGGAGGTACAGGTTTACTAAATAAGAAGCCTTGTATAGTATCACACTGGCTTGCTACTAGATATGATAGCTGTTCTATCTCTTCTATTCCTTCTGCGACTACCTTTAACTGTAGATGCTTGGCCATAGAGAGAATCATGTCAACTAATGCTTTATCTGTAGAGTTCGATTGTATTTTCTGAACGAAAGACCTGTCAATTTTTAAGCAATCTATAGGGAAATCCTTTAAATAAGATAATGATGAATAGCCTGTCCCAAAATCATCTACCGCGATCGTAACCCCTAGTGCCTTCAATTTGTGTAAAATCGTCGTCATATGATCGATATTGATCGTCATACTTTCTGTTATTTCGAGTTGCAAATATTGGGGCTCTAATTGTGTTTTCTCAAGAACATTATGAATTATTTCAACTAAATTTTGCTGAAAAAGTTGCCCTAACGACAGATTGACCGCTACTTTAATCGGTGGCAATCCAGCTGCTTCCCACCTCTTTACTTGTTGGCAGGCTGTTTCTAGTACCCATTGTCCGATAGGAATAATTAATCCCGATTCCTCTGCAATTGGAATAAAGACTCCCGGCGAAATCCACCCCTTATTTGGATGCTGCCACCTAACTAAAGCCTCTACCGACTTAATTTGACCCGTACGTAAATCAAGTTGCGGTTGATATTCTAAAAAAAGCTCTTGATTTGCTAGAGCATCATGTAAATCATTTTCTAATAAAAGACGTTCAGTCGTTTCTTTAGAGATTGAAGACTCATAAAATCGTATACGAGTTGGTGTTTTCTGCGCTTCATGCATAGCATAAAGTGCAAATCTAATAAGATCCTCTTCTTTATAAGAATCTGTTGGAAATAAAGCGATACCAATATTTAATTGACTATTTAAAGAAAAATGTTGAATTTGGAATGATTCTTCCATGACAACTTGAAGTTGTTGACTAAGCTGCGTCAATTGATGGGTATTGCTCACCTCATCAATATACACGACGAAATAGTCTTCTCTCAGCATGCAAAGTAAATGCTTCTCCGGTAAAACATTTTTCAATCTTTGCGCGATTAAGCCTATCATTTGGTCTGCATATTTACTACCTAATGACGCTTTAATCGCAGATATTCTTTCTATACCGATCGCAAGTATTGCCTTTTGTGATTTAGATATGTATAAATCTTTTTTTAAAGTTTCCATTAAAAAACGTTCATTTGGCAAATTTGTAATCTCATTATGGTAAGCCATGAAATGCATTTTTTCACGAGATTTTTCTAAATGCTCTTGTGTATCAACTAACTGCTGAAAAGGTTTTTCGATCGATGAAAAATAAATTGCTCTAAATAAAAGATAAGATGCACCTAACTCAAAAATATGTCCAATGAAGTTTTTAATATCATAAACATCTTGATAAATTGTATAAAGAAAATCGCTCATTATTAAATAAATCGAACTACCAAATAATAAAAATACGATTTTAGGTGCTTTTTTAAAACTTTTAAGCAACAGGACCATAACCACTAAATGTATCGCTACAGCTATATATTGCAAAGTATTTTTTAAAACAGTAGGACCTTCACTTTCTATTAAAAGTGGTGGCAATATAGGCGTTGGGGCATAGATGACGACAAAACAACCAGTGATGATTAGAAACGGCAAGCTATAAATAAACCAACGATAAATTGATTTTATTTCTCTCTCCTTTATAAAAATAATGATGAGAAAACCAATCGATAATAGTAATCGACAAAACATGTAAAACCATGTTGATGCATACGGCGTACTTTCAGTAATGAAAAATGGCATTCCTTTATAGGAAAGTGCGTGAGCCATTTCTAATAAGCTAATTGTTAAAAATAATGCCCCAACATAGAGGACTCTATTTGATAAAATATAAGGTGTAATTAACCATGTCTGAATTGAAATAGACATTGTCACTACAGTAATAAGCATTTCCATCATTAAATGAATCGTTACATAATTGTTCTCTGCAAATATCCAATAAAATTTATCACTGCCCAAAACAATTACAATAAATAAAATCAGTGATAATAGGATGAATTGAATGCCTTGCTTCACAAATGAAAAATCCTCATTATATTTCCACATCATAACTCCCTTCTTAAGCTCTAAATAATTTCCTCCATCTACTGTTTCATTTGATGGTTTTAGGATAATTATACTATAAAATTATTATGAAAAATCTACTTTTTAACCAAAATAAGAATAAAAATTCAGGACTAAATAATAAAATAAAGTGAAATTTTAATCAGTAAAAAGGGTTCTTCATCCTACACTGATTATAAATCTTTACTAATTGGTTTTTTTTCGAAAAGTATCGCTACAAAAAACATGTGCTGAATAAAGATAAAAAAGATGCCTCAGCTTTTGAGACATCTTCTATTTGCTACGAAAATACATAACTATCCATATTATCTATTGTATTTTGGATAGCATCTTTCAAGGACCGTTGATGCTCAGCACACGCTGCTAGTGACTCCTCCAATGTAATCGCAGCATTTGCCATAAACGGTGCCATCTGCAAATCCTTCGCTAATTGAATAAGAACAAGTGCTTTATTCCATTTCCACCGCGCATTATTTGGATCTAAGTTAATAGCTTGCTCTAAGTAGCCAAGTGCATCAAATGGCATCCATCCAAAACGGTGCATTGTTTGACCTGTGATCCCCCAATATAACCCCTTGTTAGGGTTTTCTTTTACTGCTTGTTTAAAACAATGAACACTCTCGTTGTAATGATGTGCAAACAAAAACAGTTCACCCTGTGAAAAAAATGAATGGGCTCTTTCATTTGGAGTGCCTGTTGCCGCTATACCCTCTAGTTCTTTAATACGATTTGAAAACTCTCTTTCATCTTTTATCGCACGAATTTCGACTACGGTATCCGATTCAGGATAGCTTTCATCTGCTCGTTCTGCATGTTGGGTTTCCACAGACAGCGTAGGTTTTGGATAGTTCAAAAAATCATACTCTTCTAATAATTTAATATATTTATTTGCCAACTTTTTCTCATTTTCATCAGTAACTTGCTTAGCCACCTCATAGCACTTCATTAGCTCACCATTATAAAAATAATCATCCATTGTCATTCATTATTCCTCCAATGTACAACTCTTCAGTATATTTAGTATACACTACAAAATCAATTATGCCTCGACATAATTGCTTCCATAATCGGTTGAGGCTTTAACTTCTTTCAACAATAGAGGTGGAAGACTTCAGTAACTGCCGCTTCACTTTCGCTAAAAAAAAAACTTCCATAAAGAAGTTAAAAAAGACTGATCAAAAATAACTTTTGATACAGTCTCAGCTTTGCTTATTTTTTTAATACTTCTTTATTTAAAAATGTACGTAAATCTTTTTCAGGTAATGCACCTTCAAAACGATTTACCTCTTTACCACCTTCAAAGCGAATAAAAGTTGGTGTCGCCTTAATATGATATTTATTCCATAAATCTTCGTATTCCCAAACATTTAATTGAGCAATATCAACACCAAGCTTCTTAGCAATAGGCATTAACACTGGTGTAAAAGCTTTACAGTGCACACATGTCGGACTGAAGAAATAAGCATTTACATCTTCACCAGCTTTTAATTTTTTTTCAAGTTCGTCTGGTAACATAATATTTTGGTAATTTTTATCATCCAATTGATCAATTGTTTCTTGTTTTAGATCTTTGTCGCCATAAAGTTCCTCTGCACCTGCTAATTTGCTATTGTTCGAGACTTTAGTTAGCACAATAATTGCTGCAAATAACAAAACAATTACCGAGCCAATAATTAGTAATTTTTTCACGAGAATGTATTCCTCCCTTTCCACACTAAAAAACCCTATTTTTAGTGTATTCGCGTTTGATTATAAATGGTTTTTAAATCCTAGTAAACTAATTAGTCTTTCAAAATGAGTTTTTTTATAATTCAAACATAATTCGCTCTAAATTTGGAAACATACATATAACATCTATAATGCTCAATACGAATGTGGAGTGGATAAATAAAATGAAACACACTATCCGAAATATTTTTCAAATTTATAAAAGTGATATCCATAATATATTAACAAACTGGGTAGTTGCTGTCATTATTGGTGGGCTCATTTTTTTACCTTCTCTTTATGCGTGGCTTAATATCTACGCCTCTATGGATCCCTATGCCCATACTGCCAACATGAAAATTGCTGTTGTCAACGAAGACACAGGCGCGAATGTTAGAGGAGAAGATATTAATGTTGGTAACGAGGTAGTAGACAATTTAAGTACTAATCAAAACTTTACTTGGGAGTTTACTTCTCATGAACAAGCTATAAATAACTTAAAAAATGGGGACTATTTTGCGGTTATCGTTGTCCCTAATGATTTTTCACAAAAGTTGACCTCCATACTGTCAAATGTACCTACAAAAGCACATATCGATTATTATGTAAATGAAAAAATCAATCCAATCGCTCCTAAAATCACGAGTAAAGGTGCAAGTGGCCTAACGCAACAAGTATCTAATGAGTTTATTTCAACTGTCAGCGGAACACTTTTCTCTATTTTTAATACGGTCGGTGTTGAAATGGAGCGGGAAATTCCCGACTTTAGAAAATTTGAAAATTATATTTTTACAATCGAACATCATCTCCCAGATATCGAAACATATTTAGCGCAAGCTGCTAAAGGTGGAAAAGAAGCTGAGACATTACTAAACCACACAATTACCCAAGTTCCTGAAGTTGAGAAATTAACGAATGATGGTCTAACAACGATCCATCGAGGTTTAAATTTGATTAATGAAGCTGATACATTGTTCAATGAGCTATCCCCTATCATCAAAAAAGATCTAGAAGCAGTACAAAATATTGCTCAACGATTTACAGATTTAATAGGGAAGCTTCAAAATGCGAATGTAGATTCAGCTACCATTGCGCAAATAAAAGATACAATTAAAAACCAGCTAGATGCATCACGTGAGAAAGTAACTACTAGTATCCAAACAATTGAAGCACTTCAAAAATTAACACAAGCTGATGCTTCGACTCGTAAACAGCTTGAAAACAAGATTCTAAATATCCAGACCGCACTACAGCAAAGTAATTCTGAAGATGTGAAGACTTTACTATCTAACAATAAAATAATTGAACAACTTGAAACTATACGTGGAGATTTACAGGCAAATCCTAGTTTTACTGATTATTCTTTTAGCTCTCTAACCGCTTTAAATCAGCTGAATACATTACTAACGGATATCTCAAGTAAAGTACAACAGTTAAATACGATAGATGTCGAAACGATAAAAAAAGACCTTGCTGATGTGCAAAGCGTTGCGCAAAATGTTTCTAACAATCTGCAGCAATTTCTTACTCATTATAACGATCAGTTAGAGCCACAAATTCATACGACGTTAGCTTCTGCCAAAAATACATTAACAAATGCATCAACAATGCTTACGAATGTAAAACGTTTTCTGCCTCAAGCGACAGATCGTTTAACAAATGCTAAAAATATGTTAGCAACGGCTAATAAGACGCTTGGTACAGTACAAACGAATTTCCCTGCTTTAAGTACAAAAATTAAGGACCTTGCAGACAAGCTGAGAACATTAGAAAGTGAAGCTGATATTTCAGAAATCGTTCAATTATTGAAAAACGACGTTAATGCAGAACGAGATTTCTTTGAGGAGCCTATTAAGCTTCAGGAACATAGAATGTTTCCAATTGCTAATTATGGAACAGCTATGACACCGTTTTACACTGTACTTTCCATCTGGGTTGGTTGTTTATTATTAATTTCTCTTCTATCTGTAAATATTCACAATAATGATCAATACAGTATTCGCCAAGTATACTTTGGACGTTTATTAACATTTGCAACTTTTTCATTTATTCAAACGCTCATTATTACAATTGGAGATATTGTTATGTTAAACGGGTCCATTAGTGCCCCTTACTTCTTTATTCCATTTGGGCTATTTATTAGTTTAGTGTTCGTTACAATTGTCTATACACTAGTATCCGTATTCGGAAATGTCGGAAAGGCTTTAGCCATTGTCATGTTAGTACTGCAAATTGCAGGTTCTGGTGGCACATATCCAGTAGAATTACTACCCGGTTTTTTCCAAATTATAAATCCATTTCTTCCTTTCACTTATGCAATTGAAATGATGCGCGAGGCAGTTGGTGGTATTATTTGGTCAAAGGTATGGGTTGATCTAGCCTTTTTATCTTTCTTCTGGCTCATTTTCATTCTATTTGGTTTCTTCTTGAAAAAATTACTGAGTGAGAAAATGGAACATTTCATGAACAAAACACGCGGATCAGATATATTTCATTGATTTCCACTTGCCTCCTTGTAAATATTTCAACGAACAATGTTATAATGGGAGTATTGTAAACATATAGGAGGCGCTTTTGTTGAAAAAACTTCTTTCTATTTTTGCTTTGTCGTTATTAGTGTTAAGTGCTTGTGGTGAAGATAAACAAGCTGTTGAAAAAAATCCGAGTGAAGCACAAAAAGAAGCTTCACACGAAGAACATGCACATGCTTCTGGAGATATTCAGGAGGAAACTGCATCAGCGGATGTTTTACCATCATTTTTAAACAATAAATCAGAAGATATTCGCTTAGTGTATCAAATCGCTGGACAATCTACAGAAATTTTAGAGTGGATGCCCTGCTATTGTGGCTGTGGCGAATCAGCTGGACATAAAAGCAATTTAAACTGCTTTATTGAAGAAAAACGAGAGGATGGAACAATTGTCTGGGATGATCACGGTACCCGTTGTCTCGTTTGCCTAGAAATTGCTGTACAGTCTGCAAAAATGCATAAAGATGGTATGGACCTCAAAGAAATTCGTCAAACAATTGATAATAACTATCAAGAAGGCTACGCAAAACCAACACCGACTGACATGCCTGCTTAATAACAAAAAAACTCATCGTTATGATGAGTTTTTTTGTTATTTAACGAGTTGTAACACTGTTTTAAATTGTGGATGATCTGCACGCTGTAATAACTCGTATAAAATCATTTCCACGCTTGTTGGTAAAATTCCAAGAGCCTTCATCTTCTCAAGGCCTACCTCTTTATTGGCCTTTGTACGAGACGACACTGCATCTGCAACCACTTCAACCTCAAACCCTTGCTCTTTTAGCTGTCGAGCTGTTTGGTAGACGCAAATATGTGTCTCGATACCTGTCACGATAAATTGAGAACGACCACTTGCCTTCAATGCATCTACAAAATCTTGTTCCTGGCACGCACTAAAAGCCAATTTAGCGATAGGTTGTTGCTCTTTAATATGCTGAGCAATCTCTAACGCTGTCCCACCTAAACGACTAGGATTTTGTTCAAGCCATAAAATCGGTATCTTCAATGCTTCCATAGCTTGTACCAGCTTGGCCACATTTTCAATCACCGCTTCACTTTCATCAACAATTGTCGCTAACTTCCCTTGTACATCAACGACAACTAAACACACCTCTTCTATTGTAAACATTAAAACACCCCTTATATCCGTATTCATAGTTCATTATACCGAAAGTTACTGGGTTTTGTGAAAGGTTAGAAAAATATCGTCCTGTCAGTAGCCCCCCTTCACGATGTTTCATCTACACCATCTCTGGGCTCAGACCTCACCCACGAAATGTGTTCTTCTGAGGAGGAATATGCAAGTGAGTACATATTTGGGGAAGAGTTAATCCACACAAAACAAACACGAACATTTTGTAATTCCAACGATTAGGCAATGCATTAAATCACGAAGTATTAACTCATATTAACATATCTAAATGTCTATTTGTTCGTGTTTAATCTTCCATATCTATTATAAATTTAACTCAATTTTGTACATTTTGTTGCGAGCCTGTCATTATTTTGCTCGAATAGTGAGAATTTTATTTTTTCTCTTGAAAATTGAGTTATAATCCAGTAAAGTGCTTTTATCCGCTTTAACGGTCGGTATATATTTCTAAGTTCTTAAATGAAAAAGTTTGCTAGATGATATAGAACTGACTGTCAAAGCATGATAGATTCAACAACCAATTAGTAGGAACTAAATAACCTATGAATAAGGTTTAACCTTATAAAACAAAACAAGGAGTGTACCACTTTGACACAACGTGCATACAATTTTAACGCAGGACCATCTGCCCTACCACTAGAAGTATTAGAAAAAGCCCAACAACAATTAGTAAACTTCCGTGACTCAGGCATGTCTATTATGGAAATGAGCCACCGTAGTGCCATTTTTGATGAAGTACATAATGAAGCAATTGCTTTATTGAAAAAGCTTTATGCTATCCCAGAAAACTATGAAGTCCTTTTCCTACAAGGTGGCGCTAGTCTTCAATTTACGATGATTCCAATGAACTTCCTTCAAGCAGATCAAAAAGCAAGCTACGTATTATCAGGCTCATGGTCTGAAAAAGCAATCAAAGAGGCTAAAATATTTGGTAGTCCTGTAGAAGCTGCGAGTACAAAAGAAAATAAATACCGTAATATCCCCGCTTTAGCAGATATTCAATTCAATGAAGAGGATGCATATTTGCATATTACTTCAAACAATACGATTTACGGTACACAATGGAAGGAATTCCCTGAAACAGGAAATGTACCTTTAATCGCGGATATGTCTAGTGATATTCTTTCTAAACCAGTTGATGTAAGTAAATTTGGTCTTATTTATGCAGGGGCACAAAAAAATCTTGGTCCATCTGGGGTAACAGTAGTTATTATTCGCAAAGATTTGTTAGAGAAAGCGAATAAAAACATACCTACAATTTTAAAGTATTCAACGCATGCTGACAGCAACTCTTTATACAATACACCACCAACTTTTGGTATCTATATGTTAGGTGAAGTATTAAAATGGGTAGAATCAAAAGGTGGCGTTGCAGAAATTGAGAAGCACAATGAGTTAAAGGCAAAAGTCATTTATAATGCCATTGACAATAGCAACGGATTCTATAAAGGCCATGCAACACCAGAAAGCCGTTCTTTAATGAATATCACTTTCCGTGTTGCTGACGAGGAGCTAGAAAAACAATTCCTTGCTGAAGCAAAAGCAGCAGGCTTTGTTGGACTTAATGGACACCGTTCTGTAGGAGGCTGCCGTGCTTCTACTTATAATGCTGTACCGTTAGAGGCTTGTGAAGCATTACGTGACTTTATGGTAGAATTCCAACAAAAACATCAATAATAAAAAAATCGACGAATGATTTATTTAAAAATCATTCGTCTTTTTTAATATTTGCAATAGAAGTCAAATTCTAATGATATATCTTTTTATAGGATAAGGGCAATAATAGTCAAGAGATATTGAAGCTCCTAGTAGAACAACATAGTTACGATAAAAGGGGTAATTCCTAGTGAAACTCACTTGGAATTACCCCTTTCTTTAAGTATTATCATCTCAAATTTTACAAAGCTTCAGGTTTACACTCGGGACATTTACCGTAAATCTCAAATTTATGGTTTTCAATTTCATAGTTTGGCAGCTTTTCTCCAAGCATCTCCATAGGGCAGAGATTTAGTTCCTTAACATTGCCACAATCCATACAAATAAAATGATGGTGATGATGTTCAGACTCACAATGCATACGAAAATTCCGCTCCCCTGATAACTCAGTTTCATCCAGTATTCCTAGCTTCACAAACGTTGAAAGGTTGCGATAAATCGTATCGAAACTCATACCCGGAAAATCTTTTTTCAAAACACCTAATAAATCTCGAGCAGTTAAATATTTATCTGTTGCAGCAAACATATCTAATATTAACTCCCGCTTATCTGTTTTTTTATAGCCGTTTTCTTTTAAAATTTCCCACGCTTTAGAAACGTTCACTGCGCTACCTCCTCCTGTTTTGCAGCCATTTTAAATACTATTTTCTTCACTAGGATAACAAGTAACAAAATTAAGATAGAAGTAACGACAATCGTACCACCAGGTGCTAAATCTAAATAGAAAGCACTAACTAAACCGATTAACACAGCCGCTTCGCCAAAGACAATTGCATAGATGATTGTTTGCTTAAAGCCCTTTGCAAGTCGCATCGCAGCAGCCACTGGTAACGTCATAAGTGAAGATACAAGTAAAATGCCAACGATGCGCATACTTGCAGCAATAACAAGTGCTGTAATAATCATAAATAAGAGATGGATCCAACGTGCTGGAAGACCGCTAGCTTTTGCATATTCCTCGTCAAAAGATAAAACAAAGAGTTCCTTGAAAAATATAAACAAAAAGATAACGACAACAACAGCAATTCCTACTACTACCCATAAATCCTGACGTGATACAGCTGACACTGAACCAAATAAATAGCTCATTAAATCCGTGCTAAAGCCGCTTGCAAGCGAGATAAAGATTGCACTAATACCAATGCCACCTGACATAATAATGGGAATAGCAAGCTCTTCATAGTGCTTATATACACGTCTTAGACGCTCAATTAAAATGGAACCGCTGACAGAGGCCAGTATACCTAAGTAAATTGGATTTAGCATTGCCAAGGCTGTGACAGATTGACTGATATATAAGCTTCCTGCTATACCCGCCAGTGTCACATGTGACAAGGCATCAGCAATAAGTGAGAGCCTTCGAACGACAATAAAAACACCTAGCAGCGGTGCCAAAATGCCAATAACTAGCCCAGAGAAAAAGGCATTTTGTAAAAATTCATAGTTAAATATTGCTTCAATCATTAGCCTTCTCCTTCTAGTGAATCTTTCTCACGGAATGACCGTACCAAGCATCAAGCGCATCGTGAGAAATTGTATCAAATTCATTTTTGTAACCGTGGAAGTGGATAGTTTGATTTAAACATGCTACATGACTGATACGGTTGGACACTGTATCCACATCGTGTGTAACAAGAATCATTGTAATTCCCTGTTCCCGATTCAATTTCGCCAGCATATCATAAAAGGACTGCACATTCTCATGATCAATGCCGACAGTTGGTTCATCTAATATTAATAGCTTCGGTTCACTAACTAATGCTCTTGCAATAAAGACACGTTGCTGTTGCCCACCAGATAACTCTCCAATATTACGATTCATAAATGCTTCCATTCCAACAGCTTTTAATGCTTCTAAGACGTTTTCCTTTGCATCTCGTCCAGGTCTTTTAAATAAGCCTAATTTTTTGGATAATCCACTTTTCACAACCTCTTGTACGGTTGCTGGAAACCCTGAATTGAAGGCATTCGATTTTTGTGACACATAGCCAATCCATTCACGATGCTTAAAAGTCGTACTTGGTTCACCAAACAGTTTAATTTCTCCAGACATTGGTTTGAGTAACCCTAAAATAATTTTTAATAATGTAGATTTCCCAGAACCGTTCGGACCTAGAAGCGCTAAAAAATCTCCCTCTTCCACACGGAAAGTGATATTTTTTAATACTTGTGTATAGTCATATTGAAATGACACGTTTTCAATATCAATTAATGATTCTTTCATGTATATTCTCTTCTTTCTAATTCAAAATCATTACGATTTAACAAGTTGTAAGTATAAATGAAAGTACAGTTTTTGTAAAGAAAATAAGATCATCCTAACGTGTGGTTGATTTTCGTCCCTACTGAGCGCGTCAGTCTCCACTCCAATCAACTTAAATACTTAGCATACGTTTTAACAAATGGTATCCACAACTTTTGGTGATGGCCAGATAATAAGATTTTTATTGTGAAGGATTTCATAGCTTTCACGACGTTCACAAGAATTTTTTTTTTTTAAATAAACAACTTTAAAAGGAGGATTAGCTTTGAGTATTCAATTTTTACAGCAATTAACACAAAGTAGTGATAAGGAAATTGTTGCGATTGCACGTTCTGAAGGGTTTGAAATTACTACTTCTGAAGTAAAAAAACTCCGGCCTTATTTGGAGCAATTCTCATTTTCATGGCTCTTTTTAGGTATTCCAAAAGATATTCTTGTAGAGGTTGAAGCTGTTTTAGGTAGAAAGCGTTCCAGACAACTAATTGCATTGTTTACGAAATAATCGTTTTCGACTAGGCTAGAATTGTAGCTGTCTTTTGTCCTCGCTATAATTACATTTGCTGTATAAAGATAAAAGAAGCCCGAAAATCAGTACTCATGCAGCTGATTTCGGGCTTCTTTATGCTATCCTCTTAGAGCGTCGATTAACTCTGGTTTAAATTCTCCATTACGAAGCATTTCAATTTCATGTTTATAAGGAGCCGATTTTGATTTGGCATCACTATTTAATGCAACAAATGGTGTTTCTAGAATTTTTGGAATCTCCATTAATTGCGGATGATGGACAATATACTTTAATGCATCAAAGCCAATATGACCGAAGCCAATATTTTCGTGACGGTCTTTTCCTGCACCTCGAACATTTTTAGAATCATTGATATGCAGGACTTTGATACGGTCAACACCTATTAATTTATCAAACTCATTTAAAACGCCATCAAAATCTTCTACAATATTATAACCAGCGTCATGCGTATGGCACGTATCAAAGCATACTGAAAGACGTTCATTATGTGTTACACCATCTATAATTTTTGCAAGTTCCTCAAAGGAACGACCACATTCAGTCCCTTTACCTGCCATCGTCTCTAATGCGATTTGTACCGGGTAATCCTGTGACAGTACTTCATTTAAACCTTCAATAATCTTGGCAATCCCTGCGTCTGCTCCCGCGCCGACATGGGCACCCGGATGCAACACAATTTGTGTTGCTTCCAACGCCGCTGTTCGTTCGATTTCAGTTTGTAAAAAATCTACACCTAGACGGAACGTTTCAGGTTTTTCTGTGTTCGCAATATTAATAATGTATGGAGCATGAACAACAATATTTGTCATGCCATGCTCTTTCATGTGTAGTAAACCGTTCATAATATTAAGGTCAGCAATTGACTTACGACGAGTGTTTTGAGGTGCTCCTGTATAAATCATAAAGGTATTTGCCCCATACGAAAGTGCCTCTTTACTTGAGCCGAGCAGCATTTCTTTTCCACTCATTGAAACATGTGATCCAAGTAGCATTTGAAAGCCTCCTTATTTTTTACCGCGAGCTTTTAAGCGACGTTCACGCTTTTTAATTTTTTCCATTTCCCATTTCATATTACGTTTATAGCCTGGTTTTACTTTTTTCGGCTTACGTACTAATGATTTAGCTTTCGCATCGATTTCATTTTCATGCTTCACACGATTTTTACGTGCATGACGCTCTTTTAATTCAGACCATTCGCCATTTTTTACGTCTTTTTGAACAAATGGAATGCCCATTTTCTCAACACGTACTACTGCATCCTCATCTGATGGCTCAAACAATGTGATAGCAGTTCCTTTATTACCTGCACGTGCTGTACGTCCCACACGGTGAACAAAGAATTCTAAGTCCTCTGGAATTTCGTAGTTAATGACATGTGAAATTCCTTGAATATCGATACCACGCGCTGCAAGATCTGTTGCAACGATATATTGATAGTCCAACTCTCGAATTTGCTTCATCATCTTCTTACGATCACGCGGACTTAAATCACCATGTATTTGACCACAGCGAATCCCATTTTCATTTAAATAGCCTGCAACTTGCTCTGCAGTTTTACGTGTGTTAGTGAAAATGACAGCTAAAAATGGATTGATTCCTTCAATAACTTCCAACAAACGTTTGTTACGTGATTTAGAACGCACTGGTACAAGCACAAAGTCAATTCCTTCTGCTACCGGGCGTTTATCGTTCATATGGATATGAACAGGTGCTTCCATATATTTTTTTAAGAAAGGCTGAAGCTTTTCTGGAATTGTTGCTGAGAATACAAACATTTCAAGGTTTTCTGGCATTTGGGAAGCAAAACCATCGATTTCCTCTATAAAGCCCATATCGAAGGCTAAATCTGCCTCATCGACAACTAAAATTGGCGCCGTATGCACAAATAACGCTTGCGCTGAAACGAGATCACGAATACGTCCTGGCGTTCCGACAACAATTTGTGGTTGTGTTTTTAACTTATCAATGGAGCGTTGTTTGTCCGTACCTCCAATAAATAATTTCGCTTGAATTGTTGTTCCTTCTATTAATTGATTTAACGCATCAAAAATTTGTTGTGCAAGCTCACGTGTAGGTGATGTAATAACAGCTTGTACTTCCTGCTTATCAGCATTAATTCGTTGCACTATTGGAATTAAAAAACTATGTGTTTTTCCTGTTCCTGTATGCGCTTGTCCGATTGCACTTTTTCCTTTTAATAATAGCGGAATGATTTCCTTTTGAATCGGCGTTGGTTCTGTAAAGCCAAGTTTTGCAATTGCGTCCTGCAAAAATGGCTGAAAATTATAATCAGTATATTTTGACATAATTCGTTCCTCCTAACATCTTTCACATTGTATCATGATTCGAACTCCAGGTATATTAACGTCCTTTTATCTCAAGCATGAACATCATTTTATATTTTTATCATGGCTGTAGCAAAGCCCTTATCAAAGTTACTCGAAATGCAGTAAATATGCAATAAAAAAAGCGCTCAAACTCGTAGACAAAAGCCCCATTTTGTGAGGAGTTTCAAAACTGTCTCATTTCCTCTACGGTGAGCTTCTATCACAATTTAGTCTAGATTATTTAGCAGTTAAACATAATGTTAATACTATTTTGATTCGAACTAATCATATTAATGATGAGGAACCATTGATTTTTCATGAAGAGTGGTGGATGCTACAAAATGCATCACTTGAATTTAAATAACATTTTTTAGGCACTTGTGCTGACTTTTGGAAAAATCCTTTTATCACTAAGCGATAAAAGGATTTTTTCATTGCTATTTTGCTAATATTCCCTCATTTCAACTGATTGTAGTGGAGAAGCGAGTAGCCCGTAACGGAAATCAGCCTCCTCAAATTAATTGGAATGTATAAAAATGGTTAATCAACACATCTGACACTTTATTTTATATTTATTATTTTGTCGACAAGCTGAAAGCACCATAATGCTGTTGAAAGAAGCTATGAATAAGTATTTTTTATGTCAATTCATTGTTAACTAATGCTTTGAAGAATTACCATATGTTACGATAAAAATGTAAGATATTAGAGGAGGTTGACTTATCATGAAAGCAGCAAGATGGTATAAAGCAAAAGACATCCGTGTAGAAAATATTGAAGAACCAGTAATCGCACCTGGAAAAGTAAAAATTAAAGTACATTGGACAGGGATTTGTGGTAGTGATTTACATGAATACGCAGCTGGCCCAATTTTCATTCCAGTGGAACAACCTCACTATGTAAGTAAAGATATTGCGCCAATTGTTATGGGCCATGAGTTTTCTGGTGAAGTAATAGAAATTGGCGAAGGTGTTACAAAGGTACAAGTTGGAGATCCTGTCGTTGTAGAACCTATACTTGCGTGTGGCGAATGTGCCGCTTGTAAAAAAGGAAAATATAATATTTGTAAGCATTTAGGATTCCACGGTCTTTCTGGCGGTGGCGGAGGTTTCTCTGAATATACAATGGTTGAAGAAAAAATGGTACACAAAATGCCCGAGGGTCTTTCCTATGAACAAGGTGCACTTGTTGAACCAGCAGCAGTAGCATTACATGCAGTTCGTCAAAGTAAACTAAAAGCTGGCGATACAGCAGCAGTCTTTGGTACTGGACCAATCGGTCTTCTAGTTATCGAGGCATTACGAGCAGCTGGAGCAGCGGAAATTTATGCGGTAGAACTTTCAGCAGAGCGTGCTGCTAAAGCATTAGAGCTTGGCGCTACAGCCGTTATTAACCCTAAAGATGAGGATGCAGTAGCTCGTCTACATGATTTAACAAATGGTGGCGTAGATGTTGCATTTGAAGTTACAGGTGTTCCTGTCGTATTGCAACAAGCGATTGATTCAACAACATTTGAAGGTGAAACAATTATCGTTTCTATTTGGGAAACAGACGCTTCTATTCTACCTAATAATATCGTACTAACAGAGCGTTCTGTAAAAGGTATTATTGCTTATCGCGATATTTTCCCAGCAGTTATGGAATTAATGAAACAAGGTTACTTCCCTGCTGAAAAACTTGTGACAAAACGAATTGCTCTTGAGGAAGTCGTAACAGAAGGCTTTGAAGCACTAATGAAAGAGCGAAACCATATTAAAATCCTTGTAAATTCACAAGCTTAATTTATTTAGTGAAACAGGTAGAGAAAATAGTTTCTCTACCTGTTTTTGATTTATTAAAATTGTTTCCCCCCTATATAGGTGTCGCCCAGTTGTAACGAAGATCACTTTTCATGGCATACGTTTTCACATAAGTCATCCCAACTTATATTTATGAGCCTCTTTTCCCTCTATTTTTTTCATAATATCCAGATTGGCCATAAGGTAGTTCACCTTATTCTCCCCAAATATCCCAAATGCACGTTCTTCCGTATTAGTTTCTATAATTTTTTCAATCTCCCCCTCCGAGAGCCCACTTGCTTGGGCAATACGTTCGACTTGTATTTCTGCAGCCTTCACACTGATATGTGGATCCAATCCTGAACCTGAAGCGGTCATTAAATCAGCCGGTATATCTTGTCGTTTTACGGATGGGTTTGCTAGTAAAAACTTCTCGATATCTGCTTCTATCCGTTTTTTCAATTCTGGATTAGATGGTGCATAGTTAAACGTTCCAGAGCTAACACCACTATAATTCACCCGACCCTTTTCGTCTGGTATCGTATCCTCTCTCATATAAACATTATAATTAACAGCTGAGACACGCCCCCAGAAGTATTCTGGTGCCGTAAAAGCTTGACCGATTAATTCTGAGCCAACAGTTTCACCATCCGTCTCTATTAAACTGCCATTTGCTTTGTGATGAAACAACCCTTGGGCTAATGCAGTCACTGCAAACGGGTATATAAAACCACATAAAACGAACATTGTTAGTGTGATAAGTAATGCTTGTTTTGAGTTTTCAAAAAATTTTCGCATGTAGCTTCCTCCTATAACCCAAACGTATGAAATAGTGGTCCAACTAATAAATCAATCAACTTAATACCAATAAAGGGAGCGATAATACCGCCTACGCCATAAATAAGTAAATTTTTATTTAATAATTTTGCAGCACTCATTGGCTTATACTTGACGCCTTTCATTGCAATTGGTATTAACAATGGAATTATGACCGCATTAAAAATCAAAGCAGAAATAATCGCACTTGTAGGTGAATTGAGATTCATTATGTTTAATGCACTCATCTCAGGTACAGCAACCATTAACATAGCTGGGATAATGGCAAAATATTTTGCGATATCGTTTGCAATACTAAATGTTGTTAAGGCACCTCGAGTCATCAGCAATTGCTTCCCAATTTCTACAACTTCTATAATTTTAGTTGGATTTGAATCTAAGTCGACCATATTAGCAGCTTCCTTCGCTGCATTCGTTCCTGAATTCATGGCTAGCCCTACATTCGCCTGTGCCAGTGCTGGCGCATCATTCGTACCGTCACCAGTCATAGCTACAACTTTACCTTGTGCCTGCTCATCTTTAATAACTTGAATTTTATCTTCTGGCTTACTTTCTGCAATAAAGCTATCTACGCCAGCTTCCTTTGCGATAGCTGCTGCAGTTAGTGGATTATCTCCTGTACACATGATCGTTTTAATACCCATTGCACGAAGCTGATCAAAGCGTTCCCTGAGTCCAGCCTTTACGACATCCTTTAAGTAAATAACCCCCAAAATTTTATCGTTTAACGCTACTACAAGCGGTGTTCCACCAACAGAAGATACTTGCTGAATCAGCTGTTCCATATTTGTAGGAATGTTATGACCTGCATTCATGCTTTCTTTTTTTATCGTATCGTAGGCTCCTTTTCGAATTTTTGTACCATCCTTCATATCCAATCCGCTCATGCGTGTCTGTGCGGTAAATGGAATATGTTCACTTGACTTGATAATGTTTTCTTCATCGTCAGTATTCACTCCTAATTCACAAGCAAGTGACAAAATTGATTTTCCTTCAGGTGTATCATCTGTTAAAGAACTAAGCCATGCAGCTTGAATCAAATCTTTACTTTCCACCCCTTTTACTGGAAGAAATTCAGCTGCCATGCGATTGCCATAAGTAATCGTTCCAGTTTTATCTAATATTAAAGTATCTACATCTCCACACGCCTCTACGGCTCTTCCAGACATCGCAATAACGTTAAACTGTGTTACCCTATCCATTCCTGCAATACCAATTGCCGACAATAATCCTCCAATTGTTGTAGGAATTAAACAAACAGTCAGGGCTATTAATGTTGCGATAGAAATCGGAACATTTAAATAAGTTGTCATTGGATAGAGTGTCACAACAACTAATAAGAAAATAATTGTTAAGCTTACTAAAAGTGTGTTTAGCGCTACCTCATTTGGCGTTTTTTTACGACTGGCTCCCTCGATGAGCGTAATCATTTTATCTAAAAATGATTCCCCTGGCATCGAGGTAATTTCGATCATCAGCCAATCACTCGTAACCGTCGTGCCACCTGTCACTGATGAAAAATCACCACCTCGCTCCTTTACAACAGGAGCAGATTCACCCGTTATTGCCGATTCATCTACTGTTGCAATTCCATCAATGACTTCACCATCGTTTGGAATAACCTCTCCTGCCTGAACTAAAACGATATCGCCCTTTTTTAACTCATGCGCCTGTTTAAGTATTTCAGAGCCATCACTAAGCAAAACACGAGCCTGTGTCACTGTTTTCGTCTTTTTTAATGTTTGAACCTGTGCCTTCCCCCGTCCTTCTGCAATCGACTCAGCAAAATTAGCAAATAGAATGGTAACAAAAAGAATGACAGCGACGATCGCATTATACAATCGGTCATGGTCTCCTACCTCGTTACCAAACATATTCGGAAAAAGTGTTAATAACAGTACGAACATAAATCCTATTTCTACTACAAACATAACAGGATTTTTCACCATATATGCTGGGCTAAACTTCTTTAAAGCGTCTCTCATAGAGCTTTTAAACATAGTGCCCGTAATAAAACTTTTTCTTGCTGTTTCCATAAGTGTCTCTCCTTATTAAAAATCAATTTCGCCTTGGCGTAATTGCCGCTGACGCTTCGCTTTCGCGCAGATAAACAATGCGTCCGGATTTTGAATTGTGCACGCACAATTTATTCCTTTCAAAATCCTTGACATCCGCCGGAGGCCAACACGATGTTGGTCACTCAGTCGTCGTCACAGGACGTGGCGTTCTTAGACTGAGTTCCTCTATTTCAGTAGGTATTCCACTGAAAAGGAGCCACATCCACATTCATCTCACCACATTAAAGGTAGGAGTCTTAAGCTGAATAAAGATAAAGTTGTAAGTGCTCTGTAATTGGCCCAAGAGCTAATGCTGGTAAAAACGTAAGAGCACCAATCATTAAAACGATAGCAACAAGTAAAAATGTAAAGGTTGTATTATCCGTTTTCAATGTTCCCACCGAATCCCTATGAAACATTTTTTTAGCAAGTAAAGACGCTATAGCTAGTTGAATAATAATCGTCAAATAACGTCCAAAGAACATTGCAAGCCCTGTCGTCACATTCCAAAATGTTGAGTTGTCGGCTAATCCTTCAAAACCTGACCCGTTGTTCGCAGAGGCCGATGCAAACTCATATAAAACTTGCGATAACCCATGTGCACCTGGGTTCGTTATGCCCGCTACCCCTGCTGGTGTTGTAACTGCAAGTGCTGAAAATAGTAGGATAATAGCAGGGTGGATTAATATACAAAGGGCAATTAACTTCATTTCCTTCTCTTCGATTTTCTTGCCTAAAAACTGAGGTGTTCGACCAATCATTAAACAGGCGATGAAAATTGTCAGTAGCACATACATCATTATGTTCATCAGGCCGACTCCTTTGCCTCCAAACACAACATTCAGCATCATATTAAACATCGGGATAAGACCACCAAGCGGTGTTAATGTATCATGCATATTATTAACAGATCCCGTTGTAAAAGCTGTAGTCACTGTTGTAAACAACGCTGATTGCGCTACCCCAAAGCGCATCTCTTTTCCTTCCATACTCCCAAGCTCCTGCGAAATTCCGAGCTCACTAATGATTGGATTACCCGCTCTCTCAGCCACATACACAGTAACCAATCCAACTAGGAACAGCACACTCATCGCCGCAAAAATAGATAGCCCTTGTTTGCCAAATATCGTTTTCTCTTTTCTATGTGCGACCATTAAACTAAATGCAACTACACAAGCACCAGGTAATAACATCATAGATAGCATTTCCACAATATTAGAAATGACCGTTGGATTTTCAAAAGGCGTCGTTGAATTCGCGCCATTAAAACCACCACCATTAGTGCCTATATGCTTAATGGATTCAAGAGAAGCCACAGGCCCAAGTGCAATATCTTGAACTTTACCTTCTATTGTTTGAACAGTTTGATTCGCACTTAAGGTTTGCGGAGAACCTTGAGATACTAAAATAATGGCAATAACAATAGATAAAGGCATTAACACACGAGTAATAACACGAACAAAATCTACAAAGAAATTCCCTATAGTATCTGTTTTAGCAACAAGGCGACGGCAGAACGCCATACAAGCGGCATATCCAGTAGCTGCAGATGTAAACATCATAAAGATAATGATTAACATTTGTGATAAATAGCTAAGTCCTGATTCGCCACTATAATGTTGAAGATTCGTATTCGTCATAAAGGAAATAATAGTATTAAAAGAAAGTGTTGCTTCCATATTGTCAATATCATTTGGGTTTAAAAACAGCATAGCTTGAATGCGTAATAGAATATATCCAATAAACACCATAAAGGCATTCGACAAAATTAATGAAAGTATATACTGTTTTCCAGTCATATCCACTTGCTTAATGCCACTTAATTTATAAATAACGGCATCAAATCTATCCATTATTGGATCAAACCATGTTTTTTGTTGCATCGTTACCCGAAATAGATAGTGCCCAGTTAAAATAACGATCGGTAAATAAATAATTAATACGATGGCGATTTGCCACATACCGCAATACCTCCTACAAGCCTATTAATAGTTTTCAGGATAAAGTAATGCATGCCCTAAATAACCGAAAAGGAACACAAGTACAATCCCCATAATAATCCACATTTTTATTCCCCCTAATGTGTTGATTAACCATTTTTATCCCTCTAATTATTTAGAAGGCTCTGATTTCCGCTACGGGCTACTCGCTTTGTCGCTGACGCTTCGCTTTCGCACAGAAAACATTCGCTCCTTGCAGGGTCTCATCTGTCTCGCTTTCCAGCGGGAGTCGAGTAGCCCTACGCTACAATCAGTTAAAATAGGTATACACTAGCAAAATATCATCAAAAAATTCTTTTATCAGCCAATAATTAAACCTACATTTTCTTAATCAATACGCCTGTTATTACCCCTTACTTCTCTTCGACTAGCTTAAAGCACCATGCGGTTAACGCATAAAGACATACAAAGCTTATGATGAGTAAGCCAATCATATAAAAATCCGTCAATTCGAAACACCCCTTCTCTCTTTTGGATGCTCTCATCATACTGGCTTTCAAATTAATGTAGTGTTAGGAAATCGCTTTTTCTATTAAGAAACTATAAAGAAGGAAAATCTTAATACTTTCTTAATGGAAGATAGCGCTATAATACAATTGAGGTGAAAGAGGATGGAAAATACACGTCCAACTCCAGAGACGTTTTTAGCGAGGATTCAACAGGAAGAACAATTTGTAGGGAAATTAAAGATCTTTCTTGGTTATGCTGCTGGAGTAGGTAAAACTTATGCAATGCTTGATGCAGCACATCATGCACAAAAACTTGGTAAAGATGTGGTAGTTGGCTATGTAGAACCACATCCTCGTCCAGATACGTTAGCTTTACTTGAGGGACTTGAGCAAATCCCTACCAAAAAAATAATTTATAATGGGAAACCTTTTCAGGAATTAGATATTGATGAAGTACTGAAGCGTAAACCGGAAATTGTCCTTATTGATGAATTAGCACATACCAATGTTCCAACGATGCGTCATAAGAAACGTTTTGGAGATGTAGAGGAATTACTTGCAAAGGGTATACATGTCTATACAACAGTAAACATTCAACATATTGAAAGCCTACAAGATATTGTAGAGGAAATAACAGGAATAAAAGTACGGGAGCGTATTCCAGATTATTTAATTGATCAAGCTGCACAAATAAAAATTGTCGATATTGAACCAGATGAGTTAATTCAGCGCCTACAAGAAGGTAAAATTTATGTAAAACAACAAGCTGAAAAAGCATTGCAAGCTTTTTTTCGTAAACAAAATTTAGTCTCACTTCGAGAAATTGCACTACGAAGAGCTGCCGATACAATTAACTATAAGCAGGTAAACAGCTGTGAATCTATGAAAAATCCTGTACAAATCGAGGAGCATTTACTAGTTGGTATTAGCAGCTCTCCTACCAATGCCAAGGTTATTCGAACTGCCGCTCGACTTGCACAGGCATTACATGGAAAATTCACCGCTCTTTATGTACAAAATGTACAGGAGCATGATAAAAATAACGCGAATGCTGAACGACTTCAGCAACATCTAAAGCTTGTTGAACAGCTTGGCGGTCATGTCGTAATAGTTCAGGAAGATGATGTAGCTGCTGCCCTTGCCAACTATGCACAAATTAGTGGTGTTACCAAATTAGTCATCGGTAGAACTAGTATGAGAAAAAAATGGTGGCGACCAAGTACGAAAATTAGTGATCGACTCAACGAATTTGTACCGAATTTAGCAATACACATAGTGCCTGATCAGGAAAACGAACAATTCTACTTCCCTACTGTAAAAAATAAGTTGTCATTTGAATGGCTTGACTTATTAAAAATGGCTGTAGTATTTGGCATCGTATCAGTTGTTGGGCTATATTTTAACAAAATTGGTGTAAGCGACTCGAACATCATCACTATATACATTTTAGGTGTCTTAATTCTTGCCATTTGGTCATCAGGATGGATGATGAGCATTATTAGCTCCATCATAGCCGTACTGCTTTTTAATTACTTTTTTACAGAACCACGCTTTTCATTTAACGCCTATCATCGCGACTATCCGATGACCTTTGTTATCATGTTCCTTTCAGGAGTGATTACAAGTAGCTTAACAAAAAAAATAAAGGAACAAACTATTGTAGCTGTTCGTAAATCTTATCGAATGGAAGTGCTCCTTGATACGAATCGTAGGCTTCAACATGCTAAATCTATAGAAGAAATCATTACAGAAGGCATGTCACAAATCGTTAAGTTAGTAGAAAGACCCGTACAATTTTTTGAAATAGAAAACAATTTAATTGCGAACTCAATTTTTTTCCGTACTGAGATCATATCTAGTATTGAAAATAATAAAATAGCTTCCTTCTTTGAGAATCCGAATGAACATGGTGTAGTAAGCTGGGTTATCAATAACAAGCATGTAGCAGGGGTTTCCACTGATATATTCCCTGAAGTAAATGCCTATTATTTACCGGTTATTTCCAACAGGAGTGTTAAGGGGGTTATTGGCATTGCACTGTCAAAGCAATCACCATTACCTGCATTTGAGCGAAATATTTTGCATGCCATTATCAATGATTTTTCATTCGCTCTTGATAAATGGTATTTACAAAAACTCAATGAAGAAGTGGCTAGAGAAGCTGAAATGGAACAAATACGAGCAAACCTTTTGCGTGCAGTTTCTCATGATTTAAGAACACCGCTAACTGCTATTTCTGGTAATGCAGATATATTACTATCGAATGCATCCCAAATTCGAGAGGATGAAAAAATCAAAATATATGAGGATATTTATAAAAATTCAAAATGGCTTGTACAAATGGTTGAAAACTTACTTGCTGTGTCTAAGTTAGAAGATGGACAATTTGCTTTAGAATTACAAATGGAACTTGTAGAAGAAATTATTCAAGAGGCACTAACACATGTCGTTCGTCTAAATAATACGCATAAAATAACCTATCATATTGAACCTGAATTTGTATTTGCTTTAATGGATGCGCGGCTTATTATTCAAGTTCTAATTAATATTATCGATAATGCATTGACTTACACACCATCAGGTAGTGTTATTACTATACAGGTAAAAGAATCTGAACATTTAGTACATTTCAGCATTTCTGATGATGGACCTGGCATTGATGATGCTATAAAAAGCAGCCTTTTTGAGCCATTTACAACTGGAAAAGTACAGCGTAGTGATAGTCGAAGAGGCCTGGGTTTAGGCTTAGCTCTATGTCAAACTATTTTAAAATTACACGAAAGCGAAATAACAGTTGCAGATAATAAACCTAACGGAACGATTTTTAATTTTTCACTGAAAAAAAGTTCATTACCAAAAGTTAAGGATAACATTTATTAATTGGGGCGACTTCTTAAGATCAGCGTCATAGGCGGGATTCTGATTAACCCCCTTAGTAAGCGCCCAATTGCAACAGAAATAACTCCCATCCGCGTTATGGGGAAGAGCCGAAAAAGGAGTAATGAAATTCGATGAATAAACGAATTCTAGTAGTAGAAGACGATGTAGCCATTGGAAATCTAATTAAAATGACATTAGCTACTCAGCAGTATGAATTCGACATTGCACGAGATGGTAATAGCGCTCTACAAAAGGCTCTTGCCATGAATCCAGACGTATTTATATTGGATTTAGGACTACCAGACATAGACGGTGTTGAGCTAATAACAAAGATTAGAAGCTGGACTCAAACACCTATTATCGTAGTTAGTGCACGTGACGAAGAGCACGATAAAATCAATGCTTTAGATGCTGGAGCAGACGATTATGTTACAAAGCCTTTCAGTGTTGAAGAGCTTTTAGCCCGAATTCGAGTAGCTTTGAGAAGAGTATCGTTCGAGCATCAGCTAGAAAACGAACCCTCTGTCTTTGTAAATGGTCAGTTACAAATAAACTACGCGGCAAATACTGTGTTTGTAAACGGTAAAGAAGTACATTTGACGCCTATTGAGTATAAGCTCTTGGTTGTTTTATCAAAGCATGTCGGCAAAGTATTAACGCATAATTTTATTTTAAAGGAAATTTGGCACAATGTACTTCAATCGGATGTTCCAAGTCTACGAGTTTTCATGGCTACTCTTCGAAAGAAAATAGAGGATAATCCAACTAACTCAAAGTTAATCCAAACACATGTCCGCGTTGGTTACAGAATGCTTCGTTGTCATGAAGAAGAATAAAATTTGACCTTCCTTTAACTTTGCTAATCACTATTGTTTTAAATAGGGTACTTATTATTATTGCATATTATTGAAGTACAAATAAGATAATGTATCATTCAATTTTAACTGGGAAATGTAGCTGTTAATGCTTATTCGGAAGACAAGGAATATACTTTGAACAATTAGCTACAATACGTGATGCTATAAAGAAGCAAATAGATGAATCATTAAATAAAGCTATTGCTAAAAATTGTAATTTATATATTTCTAACATTTACAAAGAAGTAATGTCCAATATAGAAAAATTGTTCCTGTAACGCTTGTGTCTCTCCTTCTAGCTGAGAAATAATTCTCATAAATGAATTTGTCGAGAATGTAGCGAGGTAATTCCAAATGTAAAAATTCCATTGGAACTACCTTGCTTTTTTGTGAGCTTTAAAACAGTGATGAACCTTTAATTTTATTCATTTCTTCCTGTACAAACACCGCTTCTTCATTTAATGACTTTGCAACAGCATTAATTTTTTGATGGCCGCAAATTTACAATCGCCCTAGTTATTTGTTTGTGCGTCGAACGCTAACTTACCCTTCTGCATATCATAATTATAATCAGGTATGTCATCAATGATAAATCACTATTGAAAGGAGATCGTTATGGTATTTAGACCACCTTATCAGTACCCAATGTATCCTGGTGGCATGGGGATGCCAAGAATGCCCATGCAAATGCCGATGCAAATGCCCATGCAAATGCCTCCACAGATGTCACCACAGTCCTTTTTCCCACCCGGAGGCTTCCCAAATCAAGCACGAATGCCGGGTGGCTTTCCAATGTCTAGTGGAATAGGATCATTTGGAGGACAAATGCCAATGCCATCTATGCAGGAGCCGTCAAAAGTTGGTTCATTTCTACAACAGGCGAATAACTTATTTAACTCAGCGAAAACATATACGCCTTACATTCAGCAAGCAATGCCAATGGTGAAAAATATTCCGTCACTTTTAAAATTGTATAAAGGATTTCAAGGGCTTCCTTCTGCTGGAGCTGCCGCAGGGGCTGGAGCAGTAGCAGCTGAAGCAGCAGCTAGCGGAGGAGGTGGTTCTAGCAAAAGTCGAAAAGCGTCTCGAGAAAATACATCATATACGCCAGCTAATCCACTTCCGTCTAAGCCTCGTATTTTCCAGCCACCTATGTAGATGAAGGTTTCTTTGTATTCGCCGTTCCTGTCCGTTATAATGTAGATAGGTAAGCTTGAAAGGAGTCACAACCATGCAAGTATTAAAAATTAATCCACGTGGCTATTGCTACGGTGTTGTTGATGCGATGGTCATCGCTCGAAACGCCGCATTAGATAAAACATTACCAAGACCTATCTACATTTTAGGTATGATTGTGCATAATAAACATGTCACGGATGCCTTTGAAGAAGATGGCATCATCACATTAGATGGCGAGAATCGTTTAGAAATTATTGAACAAGTTGAAACTGGCACTGTTATTTTCACAGCCCACGGTGTTTCACCTGAAATTCGTGAAATTGCGAAGCGAAAAGGCTTAGTATCCATTGATGCTACATGCCCTGACGTAACAGTTACACACGATTTAATTCGTGAAAAATCATCAAATGGCTATGATATTATTTATATCGGTAAAAAAGGCCATCCTGAGCCAGAAGGAGCTATTGGCGTTGCACCAGATCACGTGCATTTAGTGCAATCCTCCACTGATATTGACGCATTAAATTTAACGAATGATAAATTACTAGTAACGAATCAAACGACGATGAGTCAATGGGACGTCGCTCATTTAATGGATAGTTTAAAAGAGAAATTCCCACATATTGAAGTGCATAAGGAGATTTGTTTGGCAACTCAAGTACGTCAAGAGGCAGTTGCTCAGCAAGCCGGGGAAGCAGAATTACTTATTGTTGTTGGTGACCCAAAATCCAATAACTCAAATCGTTTAACACAAGTTTCTGTTGAAATAGCAGGTACGCCATCTTATCGAATTGCAGACGTTTCTGAGCTGAAAATTGAATGGTTAAAAGGCATTAATTCCGTCGCTGTCACTGCAGGGGCGTCAACGCCAACACCAATTGTAAAAGAGGTTATTTCATTCCTTGAGCAATTCGATGAAAATGATGAATCAACACATAACATTAAGCGTACAGTTACATTAGATAAAATTTTACCTAAAATTAAAACGCCAAAGCCTGTTGATAAAATTATGCCGTACTAATTGAAAAATCCTGATTGTCTGTTTCGACAATCAGGATTTTTCATTATTTACTAAAATAATAGTTGACCGGACGTCCAATGCCACCATAATGTACATCCATCGTAATTTCCTTTTGCTTTTCTAAATAATCTAAGTATCGTCTTGCTGTTACGCGTGCAATACCTACACCACTGGCAACTTCTTCGGCCGATGCTCCTTCTACAGATTGCAAATAGTGCACAACTTTCTCTAGTGTTGCACGATTAAAACCTTTAGGTAAACTTTTTTCCGGGCGTTCGACATTTGTTTGCTGCACCTCATTATGCCCATCATGATAATGGAATAATTGATCGAGCTCCCCCTGTGTTAACTCACGCTCTGTTTGTATTTGCTTTTTGAAGCGCAAATAATTTTCAAGCGTGCCTTGCACTCGTTCAAATGAAAAAGGTTTCATAATATAATCAAAGACACCAAGATGCAGGACTTGTTTGACAGTTTCCATATCATTAGCAGCGGTTACCGTAATTACATCTACTGGTAATTCAAGTTCACGAATTTTCCGTAAGCTTGTCACTCCATCCTGCTCTGGCATGAAAATATCCATAAATACTAATTCCGGTTTAAGTTTTCGAATTTGAGCAATCCCCTCTACTCCATTTGAGGCTTGTCCAATTACTTCAAATCCAGATATCTTTTCAATAAATTGGCGATTAACTTCTCGCACCATTGGATCGTCCTCTATTAATAAAACCTTTGTTTGTGTCACTGTTAGCCCTCCATACACTTTTTTCTATCTCTATATGTGTAAATTTCCACTAAAGTAAGCAATCTAAGAGAGTCGCACTGTTCCCATAGAATTTCTCGCTTCTACTTCAATTATAAATACTTAAATCCCTTAACCTTCCACTTCCTAGAACGTCTTACTACTACGCCTATATTAAGTATGGTAAAAAGTTATTAAAAAGCTTGTTCCCTTATTTGGCTCACTTATGACTTCTATTTCTCCCTTTCCTTTTTGTACAATTTCTTTTATTAAATAAAGTCCAATGCCTCGACCTTTTTTCTCTTTTGTTGAATAACCGTTATCAAAAATATGTGACTTTACTTCATTTGTCATGCCTGTACCATTATCTGTTACTAGGATTGCAAGCACATCCTCGTCCTCATCAACAGAAACATGGATTATTTTTTCTTCAATTTGTACATCCTTTAATGCATCAAAAGCATTTTCAATTAAGTTACCAAATAAAATAACGAAATCATGATGATCTAAATTGTTTGGAAATGTTGTCAAACGGCTTTCTCTATCAATTTCCAGTAGAATTCCCTGCTCTTTCGCATAGGAAATTTTACTAAGGAGAAGCCCTGAAATATTTTCATTTTTAATCCGTTCATTTAAAAAATTTGTAATTTCATCGTGCTCTTCTTTTACTTGCGTTAAGTAAGTAAGTGCTTGTTCATGATGTCCAAGCTGCAAAAGACCAGCAATTGTGTGCAATTTATTTTTATGCTCATGTGTTTGTACGCGTAATGCTTGTACAAATGCCTTAACACCCGTTAATTCCTCTGCAAGCTTTTTTACTTCTGTACGATCCTTAAACATGGCCACTGCGCCAACCGTTTTTCCATTTACTTGTATAGGAATACGATTACTCATAATACTGTGATCATTAATATAGAGCTCACGATTGAAAATAGGTTGATCTAGCTCCAAAATTTCCGGTAGTCGTGTATCCGGTAATATATCAAAAATTTTCTTCCCTATTAATGTTGATGGTTGTTTATGTACACCTAATATTTCACATGCTTTTTCATTAAATATTGTGATTGTCAATTCATTATCTATAGCAATAATCCCTTCATGCATTGCGTTAAAGGTTTCTGTTCGTTCTACATACATTTTAGCAATTTCATGCGGCTCTAATCCAAACATTTGCTTTTTCATATGAAGGCCTAACGTATGAGCCCCCCATGCACTAAAGAAAAGAGACAATAAGATCGTAATGATTAATTCTGTTTGAATCGATTGTAGTAACTCCGCAATAGTTAAAACACTATAGCCTACTACTACTACACCAATTTGTCTTCCTTCTTTACTCATAATCGGGACGAATGCTCGTACCATATCTCCATGTTCACCATGTGCAATAGATGTATAATAATGCTCAGAAAACGCTGCATTTAGATCACCTGATTGCGAAACTTGACCGATTTCTTCTGTTTTTGGATGTGAGTACTTGCGCCTTTGCATATCAAGGACAACAATATACTGCGCTCCATTTATATCACGTATTTCTTCCACTACAGGATTAATGTGTTCTGTAGCCTCGTTAAAATTATTATTTGCAATGTACGTTTTTAGCTCAGGAAGCTGTGATACAGTTTTTGCGACAAGCAGAGCCTGATTTCCAAGCTTATCCTTTTGTTCATTCATGACATACCCTAGCAAAAATGTACCACCTATACTAAAGGAGAGCATGAGAATAAAAAAAGTTAGAGACATAATTTTTCTCTTCATCGATAATTTTTGAAATTTCAAGATGTACGCCTCCCTCTTACTATATTTTAGCTTACTCCATATGTTAGAATAACAAAAACATCAGAAAATACGAATAAATTGGGTGTAATAGATGAAAAAATTTATTATTGGAACAATAGTAACCGTTTTACTATTAACGATAGCGATTGGTGTTCAACAAGGCTTACTATTCGCCAAGCCTCTTCCCTATGATGATGAGCAAAAAGGCTTGGATACACAAATTACGATTCATTTAAGTCATGTGGTAGCTGAGAATACCCCAAAAGGACAGGCGGCAAGTAAATTCGCTGAGCTTGTTCAGGAAAAAACAAATGGTGAGGTGAAGGTACACGTCTACCCAAACTCTTCTTTGTTTAATGATGAAAATGAGTTTCAGGCTTTAGAAAATGGAGAAGTAGAAATGATTATCCCTACTTTTTCAAAGATGACATCCTATATACCAAATTTGCAGGTTCTTGATTTACCTTATCTTTTCAATACGGATGATGAGGTCCACGAAGTTCTTACAGGTTCGATTGGTGAAGAATTGTTAAATGAGCTTGAACCTTTTCATATAAAAGGACTAGGTTTTTGGCATAATGGCTTTAAACATTTAACTACTATTAATCACCCTATCCATACATTTGAAGACTTAAAAGGCCTACGAGTCCGTACAATGCCAAGTAAAACGCTTGAAAAGCAATTCGAGGCTGTTGGGGCTACCCCAACTCCAATTTCCTTTAGCGAGGTTTTTACTGATTTAGAATCGAATACTATTGATGCTCAGGAAAACACAGCGTCAAACATTTATTCTAAAGGTTTCTATAAGGTGCAACAGCATATGACATTAACTAAGCATGGCATTTTAGGATACGCTGTTTTAATCAATGATAAATTTTGGAAATCTTTACCTCCAAAAATCCAAAAACAGATTATGGAGGCTATGAAAGAAACAACAGACTGGCAATTTGAACAAGCTGTAGAAATGAACAAAGAAGATTTACAAAAACTTGAGCAGCAAGATAATTTTGAGATTTATACGATGAGTAATGAGGAACGAAAACGTTTTAAAGAAAAACTAGCACCTGTCTATGATTTTTATAGAAACAATGTACAAAATAACGATGTTTTATCGGAAATTGAAAAAGTTATTTCCAATTAGAATAAAATTTTAATTTTTTTGCCGACGCATTATTGATTCAGAAGTCTTTTTCTTCACAGATCGTTTAATGCGGGAATACTTTTGTTCATTAATGACGAAATCCTCACTAACGTGGGGATTTTTTTCTTTTGTATTATAATAGATACCTAAATTGCAAATCTACTATAAAACAGCTACAAACCCTTACTATGACTAGTTTTATCAACCTTTCGACTAAAAATGAACAAAATGAACAATAGAAACATTACGGTCATAAAAACTATTGTCGGAAAATTTCAGCTATGATAACCACATGAAAGCGTTCACATAATATTCATAAGTAGTGTAAGGGGAGAACTTTATGCGTATAAATTTTAAAAATTTAACTGTACAAGTACTGATTGCTATTGTGCTAGGTATTATTGTAGGTGCTATGTTCCCAGAGTTCGGAGCGAAGTTAAAAATATTAGCAGATATTTTTATTAAATTAATCAAGATGTTAATAGCTCCTATCATTTTCTTAACAGTTGTTATTGGAATTGGTAGTATGGGTGATGTAAAAAAAGTTGGTAAAATTGGCGGGAAGGCATTAATTTATTTTGAAATTGTCTCTACTTTCGCACTAGCGATCGGCCTAATCGTTGTCAATATTGTACAACCTGGAAAAGGATTTAATACAGCAGCTGCTAACGGTGCAGATGTTTCTCAATATACAGAGGCGGCAGCCGCTACAGAACATGGTATTGGTGCCTTCATAATGCAAATTATACCTGATAATGTTGTAGGTGCACTTGCAAATGGAGAGTTATTACCTGTTTTATTCTCAGCTGTTTTATTTGGCGTAGCAGCTGCTGCTATTGGTGAACCAGCTAAACCGGTTATTACATTTTTCGAACGAGTAGCAGATATATTCTTTAAAATTGTTAATATGGTCATGAAGGTTTCCCCGATTGGCGCATTTGGTGCAATGAGCTACACAATCGGAAATTTTGGTCTTAAATCACTTGGAAACTTAGGATTTTTAATGTTATCCGTGTATATTACAATGTTTATCTTTATCGTAGTAATCATTGGTCTTATTTCACGTTACTTCGGGTTTAGTATTTTTAAGTTTATTAAATATATTAAAGATGAAATTTTTATCGTTATTGGGACATCATCATCAGAATCTGCACTGCCTTCGATGATGCGAAAATTAGAAAACTATGGTTGCTCAAAACAGGTCGTTGGTCTTGTCATTCCAACAGGGTACTCCTTTAACCTTGATGGCACGTCCATTTACTTATCCATGGCGGCTATTTTTATCGCACAAGCTTATGGAGTTGATTTAGACGTTTGGCATCAAATTACATTGCTTGCTATTTTAATGCTAACATCTAAAGGTGCAGCTGGTGTAACAGGCTCAGGCTTTATTACGCTCGCAGCAACATTAGCAGCATTCCCTATGATTCCAGTGGAAGGGATCGCACTTTTAATCGGGGTCGACCGCTTTATGTCTGAGGCTCGCGCCGTGACAAACTTAATTGGTAATGGTGTAGCAACTGTTGTCGTGTCAAAAATGGAAAAAGAATTCGATCCAGAACAAGAAAAACGTGCCCTTGCAGGAGAAGTCACAATTCAACAATAAAATGAAAGGCTGGCCGGTAGTGTGAAATTCACATTATCGACCAGCCTTTTTCAGTGTTAAACGTCACATTCTATTTTTTCAAAATCAAATACACTACCACATAAAAGTAGCTGAATCTTTAAATCCAACTTTTCGATACAAGTTTATTGTCCTTTGAATTTAAAGTTCATCTATCAGTTTTATGAAAGTTTTAAATTCACAGAAAATTTTTTATCTTTATGCTGAGGTTTTGCTACACTTCAATAACTCATTATGCTTTCCTACAGCTTCTATTCTACCTTTATTTAAAACTACTATTTGGTCTGCGTTTAAAATAGTAGAAATTCTATGAGCAATTAAAATAACTGTTTGATTATTTTTTCTCTTATTTAGGGATTGTTGAATTATATCCTCAGAAATAGAGCCTAAATTTGAAGTAGGCTGTATATTTATTATAAAATATATATTAAAGAATGCTATCAAGATAAATTTTAATAAATGTTATTTTCTCAGCAATGAAGGAATTATTACAGAAAGATAAAATTTCATCTTATTTCTAAATTTGATATATTGATTCACGTCCCCATATCAGACTTAGAATAAAAGTAGATCATTCAATTCTTATTTAATTATGTATATGTATGATTTAGAATTTATGAATTTAAAGCTATCCTTGAGTTACAAATAATCTCAAATTCCAGAACGTCTATATTAAAAAAGTATTCAAAAGAACTCGAGATCGCTCAATTATCCGAATTTAAAAAGATGAAATTATCTTGTCTATTATTCATATGAATGTGAACAGGCTCATGATTATAAACAGAGAAAAAGAAAATCAAATATTGTTTAATTTAATTAATTATATATCTGAAAATTAATACTTTTTATATTTTTAAAAAAGGAGGGAGTAAAATTGAACAATACATTATCTATTCAAGGGAAATTTTTTGTCAGTGCAATTGTATTTTTCTTATTATCGATATTATTAGTGCTTTTTCTACCAATAACTATATCGGAAACATTTTATTTTAATAGAGATAATGTCGTATTATTGACACCAGTTAAAAATTTATACTTATTTACAATTTCTCTTGCCATTATTTTTTTAACATTAGTTTTACTCGGTTTCAAAAGAACAAATTTAACATATTGCATTGCAAGTTTCATTATAATACTTTCATTAGTAGGAGGATATTTTTCACTTATCAGCTATACAGCAATTCAGGAAAAACAAATAGTAGTTAAAAATTTCAGTAAAGAAACTATATATCCATGGAGCGAAATACAAGAGGTTTTATATGAATATGGTGCATTAGGAAAATACACTTTTACAATGCAAGATGACTATCAATTTTCTATTAATGAGACTGAGAGATTTGGCTTAGATGAAAAGAGTGCTATTTACCGTATTGCAAATGATAATGATATCCCATTTATCGAAAGAGAAATGGATTAAGGAATTCAAGCTGTCTATGCAAGGTTTTTTAAATAAATTAATCAGCAATTTCATATACAAATGCAAATTAAAGACGATCTCTTCTGCTTCTTCCTATGTCATTATAAATTTATTGTTCATGGTAACCTACCTTCTCGTAACGGTATTTCAAATTTATTGTTGACCACGGGAATAATAATATAAAAAAGTGAAACCCATAGTAAAGCTTCCCCGTATAGTAAGTAGATTGGAGGCTTTTTATATGACTACATTTACCCTTACCTACCCTAAAGCTTTCGAAAGCTTTGCAAATATCCCTATTGTGAATGAACAAAATGAGACGGTTTGTGTACTACAAAAGGTTGAACGTTCACCCGTTGGAAAAGTAATCAACGCTGTAATGCTAGTTGCTGCACAGCAGACATTGCCACATCGCTATGAAACCCGTACTACTTTAGGGGCACCGCTTTTTCAAGTGCAATTTACACCATTAACAAAGGGTGTTAGCCATCAGCTTATTATGCCAGATGGATCCATTTTACCGATACAACGTAAGACGGTTCAATTACTTGAATCTTCCTATTCCTTTACAATGAATGGACTCGTTTTTCGCTTTGAAAAAGATTTTACTTCAACCGCCTATTTATATTGTAATGATGAAAAAATCGCAAGTGCTAGTACTATAGAAACTGAACTTGTGCGTATTGGGATAACTTTTAAACTTTTTAACTCAGACGATACGCTCTTTGTTGCTTTACTAGCAACTCTGTATCAGGCTTTATTTTCAATGAGTAGTAAGTAGGCTCAAACGGTGACTCGCACCAATTTATATACATAAAATTTCGGTTTAAATAGATATGTACGATAAAACTCCTATTGCTAGGAGTTTTTTGGGTAGAAATTATATATAAGTAGCTTCATTACATGTACAACTACTTGTCGTTGATTTCTCATAAAAGCCAGTGTACGTCTTCCACTACTGCTAGAATCATTCAATATATTCCGGGACACGAAATAAATTCGCTTTGTTTTGACCATTTTATGCCGTCCTTCTAAAAAAGGCGTACACTAAAGAGGTAGAAATACTATACTATACATTCGGAGGCATTAACATGGATACAAAAGCAGCAGAAATTAAAAATTTAATGACATTAAATCTACTTGTTCAGATTCTAGAAGAACGCGGGATTATGACAGATAGAGAGTTAAAAGAACGTCTTACAAATAACGTTAAACTTTCCTCTATGGATGCAGACTTAAAAGAACAAGTTATTGAAGAAATAAAACATTAATGAAGTGGATGCATATCAAAAAGGGCCACTTCCTACGGAGTAAAAATACAGTAAGCGGCCCCTTTTTAAATATGCACATGTAGTTCCTCCACTTGTACAGCAGTTCCTGTAATCGAAATATTCAGTTTCCATCCTTCCAAAGTTCCTAACTTTGTTAATATGGACGGTCACCATTTTCATATTCTTTTCTTTATTTATGTTTTACAACAAAGCTTGACTCCGCACTAACTACCGTGTATTACCAAGCCTTTCAAACGGCCACAATACAAAGCCTGCAGTTCCTAAAATTTTATCCTGCGACACGAATCCGATATCCAAACTCCGACTATCTATGCTTTGTCGCCGATTATCCCCAAGTACGAAAAAATGACCCTCTGGTACAGTCATTTCCCCTAATTGTTCCTCAAGGGTGAAATCATATGTAAAATCACCTTTATCTAGTAAACCTTCTTTATATTCTGTTAAATAGGGCTCATCAAAGGCCTCCCCGTTTATAAATAAAACGTCATCTTTGTAGGCTACATGATCTCCTGGTAAACCGATAATTCTTTTAATATAATGCTTATCTTCTTTTATTTCAAAGACAATAACATCGAAGCGGTCATAATTGGTAATTCGTGGTCCCACTTTATTAACAATAACTTTATCTCCAGTTTCAAAAGTCGGCTCCATTGAAGCACCTTTTACAACTACAGGAGATAGAATAAAATAACGTATACTCATTGTAAAAATGATTGCTATTCCAATCACTTTAAACCATGACCAAAAATCATTCTTAGTTTGTTTTTGTGTCACACTTTACACCCCAATCCTTTTTCCTTCAAATCTAATTCAATTACATTACTGGAGACGAATACCATTCAGAAAAGTTTCATAATTCTATAAACCATAGATTGTTTATGAAATATTCCACTTTTAATAAAAAGGATTGGCACAGAATCTTTTACCGCAACGACACCATTAAGAAAAATATTAGCTCAACAAAGCTTTTGGTAATATTTGTAGTATGATAATATATAATGAAAGAAACATAAGCAATACCAGTTAATAAAAGCAATAAATTACGAAAAAAGGGGCATTAATAAATTTGAAAAAAATTTTATTTATAGTAAGTTTGTTTTTATTAGTTGCGTGTTCAAATAATGAAGTTAAATATGATGGAGCTCCTTTAAAAATTGCAGTAGTTGGTGATATTCCTGAGGAACATAACGAAAAAATTCATTTCGAACCAATTTCATTAGATGAATTTACTGAAGATACATTGACTATTTCAACAAATTTTGATGCTGTTATGATAACACCAATGATGTTTGAAAAAGCATCAGATGATAGATTTGTTAATGTTTATAAAAACTCTAAAATGCCTATTATTTTTTTTGATTCAAGAAAACGTAATTTGCCATTTACAAACGAAGAGCTTACCTATGAAACAGCTCATTTGGAAGCATTAAATAATGATTCGCATACGACAATTTATATATCTGATATAGATGCAAATCGCGAGGATGCTTGGTATTTCTATTTAAAAGATGAAAAAGATTTAGATATCTTATACAAAGAGATTTTTCAAAAGATTGAAACGTTATAAAGGTAGATTTTTTTATATTTGCCACTCGAAAACCAGCGTATTCGAAAATTCTTGAATACGCTTTTAATTTGAGAAAAACAACAATCAAGTTAAACAGAGTCCAAATTAAAAAAGCAATATGTACTTTTACTGTACATACTGCTAAAGATCCTTATCGAATTGTTTTTAATGCTGTTGCCCAAGGAACAAGCTGATCTAGCATTTGATTTACTGAATCTGCTTGGACATCCTTCGGTTTAAAGACCGTGCCGTTTTCGAAGTCAGTAAATAAGGATAGAGCGGGATGTACGCGAACATCTGCTACTAATAATTCACCAAGAATTCCACGTAAATGTTCAGCCGCTCTTGCACCACCGACAGAACCGTAAGAAACAATACCTGCGGCCTTATTATTCCATTCCACGCGTAAGTAGTCTAATGCATTTTTTAGTGCACCGGTAATGGAATGGTTATATTCTCCAACGATAAAAACGAACCCATCACATGCACCAACACTTTGTGACCACGCAGCTACTCCAGAAGTATCTGCTCCTGGCTCACCTAGCAGTGGTAATTTAAAGTTAGCGATATCAATTATTTCATATTCCGCATCACGACGCTTTTCTGCTACTGCCTTTACCCATTCGCCAACTTGTGGGCTTAAACGCCCTTCACGAGTACTCCCTAAAATAACCCCAATTTTCAACATATGACTCCTCCTTCATTCATCCCTCAAATTGTGACCGAATCATTCACTTACAAAAAACGGTTCTCTTAGCCATGTTGTACAGGAATCCATTTCTTTATTCAATACACATATGGTTAATTAAACCATTTTAAATTATCTTTAATCCAAGATAAAAATAACATATATTTATGAAAATTTCCAATTATTTCATCTGAACTAAATTATTTTAATTTAATAGGTCTTTCTAATGCTGCAAGTTCATCCTCAATCGATGCATATTGTCTTTCTACAACATATTTTGTATCCGAAATAGCTGCATTATAAATATGCGGAGCAATATTTTCCTTTATAAAATCAAATACTCTTTCTGCTTCAAATTCTGAAATATCCTCATCTCGATTATTGTAGAAAAATTGTTGAATATCAGCTATTATTGTTTCTTGTTGTTCTTTTGTTAAACGAATAAACAATCCAAAAATCTCCTCTCATTGCAATTTATACTCACCTATCATAACACTCTAAAATTAATCCATGCATACACAAAGAGACTGAATTATATTAAATTTTATAATTCAGCATTCACTATGTTGAAAAACTAATATGTCAATGAAGTTAAGGTGTCTATTATATATAGCTCAATGGCAAAAATGTGGGGTTGATTTCCGTTCCGTCTTGGCGCTTTCCTGGGGGCGTCCGATGAGCCGCTTCACTCGCGTTGCTCGCCCCGGGGTCTCATCTGTGACGCTAATCCCCAAGGAGTCGCCAAGCCTCCACTCCAATCAACTACTTCGCATAGCATAAATTTTCTAGAAAGTCTCTTTTATTTATACTGATAAAACTAAACCTTAGCAATAGGGTTATATCTGTGCGAAAGAGCAGCGACAACAGCAAAAAAAGCAAAGGAAGCAACTCCACGCTCGCTCACAGGAAAGTGAGTAGCCCAGAACAGAAATCACTCTTATTTAAAGGCACAACATTCGCCTAGATTCCCTTGAACATATTGTTTTTTTACATTAAAAAGACTGAATTATATTTAATTCTATAATTCAGCCCTTTTTATTATTATTGTTTACATTTAAATGAATAGTTTGTTGATAGAAAGCTCTTTTCTTTTGACACTATGGCTTCTCCACCGTCTGATTCACATTGCTCAGTCATCGCATCAATTTTTTTTGCATTCATCGTATTTGTCATAACTGTCATGCCTACCCCAAACACAGCAATTAGTAAACCAATCATAATCCATACTTTGCCGCTTTTATTGCCAGCAGGTCTTTCATTCGCCATAGATATTCCCCTCTCTTACACGAATAAAAACGGTTCTGTATGAATAGTAGATTGTACAAATTCAACAGAATATTTTTTATCCTCACACATTCTTGCCATCTTTCTAGCTACTCCGGTAATCATCACTTTCTCTACATGATGACCTGGATCTACGATTTGCAGACCAATTGCTTGAGCGTCCTGGGCAGTATGGAAATACATATCACCTGTTAAAAATACATCTGCCCCGGCACGTTTCGCAGAATAGATATATTTATTGCCATCCCCTCCAACAAGCGCAATTTTTTTCACCTTCGACTGTAGGTCTCCAACAACTCGTACAGCAGGTACGTCTAACTGCTCCTTGACAAATTGTGTGAATTCGTGAAGAGTCATTTCTTGTGGTAAATAACCAACTCGCCCTAAGCCCATGACATTTGTTTGCTGGTCTAAACGAATGAGATCATAGGCAGGTTCTTCATATGGATGTGCATTTAACATTGCCTTTAACACACGATTTTTTACAGACTCAGGAAATACCACTTCTATTTTCACTTCTTCTTCAACATGTAATTCACCGATAGCTCCTACATGTGGATTTGCACCTTCTAGTGGACGGAAACGCCCTTCCCCCATTGTAGTATAACTACACGCTTCATAATCTCCAATTCGACCAGCTCCTGCCTTTGCCAATGCCTCACGTAAATTAGTGGCATTTGCAGTCGGTATAAAAACAGCCAGCTTCATCATATTTTCTGCATATGTTTCTTCGAGAATAAAACGGTTTTCAAGCTGTAGAGCATCTGCTAGTAAATCGTTAACACCGCCTTCAGCCACATCTAGATTCGTATGTGCTGCATAAACAGCAATATCATTTTTTATAAGCTTTTCATATAAACGCCCAGCCGGATTGTCAGTACGAATATTCGAAAGTCGTCTAAAAATCGGTGGATGATGTGCAATTATTAGTTCGCATCCTTGAGCAATAGCCTCATCTGCTACTTCTTCATTCACATCTAACGTGACTAATACTTTACTTACAGGTTTGTTTAATGTGCCAATCGCAAGACCAATAGGGTCATTTTCCATGCAGGCTAGCTTTTTAGGCGACCATGATTCGAATAATTGGATAATTTCCTGACCGTTTACTGTTTTCATCTCACAGAACCCCTTCCACTAAATTGAGTAGAGCCACTAACTCTGCACGTTTTTCTTCAATTTCAGGTGTTTGATCTGCCCCTTCAATAGACTGTAATACACGCTGCCAATTTTCTTTTTCACGCGCCCATTTTCTAATAAATGCTGGTGATTTTCGTTGCATTAATCTCGGACCAAATAAAATTTCCGGTTCCGTTAACGTCATGGTGCTTCTTTGCAATACAAGAATTTCATAAATTTTCTCGTCTTCCTCTAAAATCTCTTCGTCCTGGATTGCCCAATTATGTGCTAATGCCCATTCTCGAATCACTTTAGCATGAATATTTGGCTGCAAAATAAGCCTTGTTACTCCATTTAATTTTTCAGGATGCTTCTCTAAAATGGAGACAATTAAAGGACCGCCCATTCCAGCAATAGTAACAGTATCAACATGGTCCGTTTCTTCCACTGCCGCTAAACCATTCGCAAGTCGTACTGTAATTTTTTCTGTTAAGCCTTCTTTTTGCACTTGTCCTACTGCTGATTCAAATGGCCCTTTCACAACTTCTCCTGCTACTGCATAAGAAGCAATACCTTTATGAATTAAGTAGCAAGGTAAATATGCATGGTCGCTTCCAATATCAGCTACAACTGCGCCTGAGGGAACAAAGCTTGCTACTGTTTCTAATCGTTTTGATAATTTTTGTGCATTCATTTTTTTACCGCCTGTCTTCAATAGTGTCCATTCTTAGTATGTATGATGTCGAGAAAAAAAACAAATGGAGTTGTCTCAAAAATTTTGAGCAACTCCATTTTACTGAAGATAAATAAATTGTAGCTGCACCAATTACGATTAAACGCTTTCAGTGCAGCTACTTTTATCAATTATGCCTCGGCATAATTGCGTCCAGAATCGGCTTTGTGCTTAGGCCAACACGATGTTGGTCACTCAGTCGCTGCCACAAGAGGTGGCGTTCTTAGACTGAGTTCCTATATTTCAGCGGATGTTTGTTTGGACATCCGCTGAAAGAAGTTAAACTATTTTAGAGTTGAAATGTACTTAGCGATTTCTTTTGCTTCCGCTTCAGTTTTCATTCCAGGTGTCATTGGTGTGCCTTCGATACCGTTAGTTAAAACGTCTACGATATGAGCCTCATCTAAACCATGTAAGTTTGGCCCTACAGAACCAGTTAAGTCAGCAGCGTGACAGCCAATACAAGATTGTACTAAAGCTGAGCCGTCATCAGTAGCTTCTGTCTTTTCGCCACCGCCCTCTTTTTCAGCAGCAATTTCTTTTTTGTTATCTGCACCTGTTAAAGACATAAAGAAAATAAGACCAATACCAAATGCAAGAATTAAGATGTAAGGAACGACTGGATTGTTTTTCATATGTTTCCCCTCCTCATTGTAAATCTACTTCTATTATAATATAGAATCAGTCAACATCTAATATTGTACTTCATTAACCGTGAAACGAAAAGACCATTCGCTAAGTTTTCCTTTGTTTGTAACAAATTCGACATTTCTGTATCTATTGGATAAAATATGTCTTGAAATCGCCAATATTTGGACTATCTATTATCTTTTTAGCAATCAATTATGCCTTTCCAAATTGCTTCCATAATCGGCTTGAAGAAGTTTAACTTAGATTCTTTACACGTTGTTATCTTTCCTCTATTTACTCATTCATATACCAAGAAAAATAAAATAACTTATAGATATTTGCTATTAGAAAAAGCCATAGCAATAAGTCCTATTATCATGGTTCATCATCATAACGTATGGTTGATTTCTGTTCCGGCTGGGCGCTTTGTTGTTGCTGCCGCTTTGCTTTTGCACAGTTAACATAATACTCAGATTATTATTTTTAATCGTCAGCAATTTACATGGGATAAATTTCGAGATTACATTTTGATACCAAAAGAATCTGTAAGCTATATAATAGCGTACAGATCCTTGTCATTAGTCGGCGAACTAATTTGCAAAATGAGTTCTTATAATAAGTTTATGATATAATAGCTGATCAGTGCTAGTAACCCTAGGACACCTGAGACCGTGAAATAAAGTAGCTTCATTTTTACACCTGACCAAAGCCAAACCCCACAGTTCGCTGCAATCAAGCAAAACAACGCGATATTATTTCCGTTAAAATATGTAGTGTAAATTCGTATAGACATACTGAACAATAAAACAGCGGCTAGCAAATGGAAAACAGGCGCTAATAAATCATTCTTTCGTGCCATTCGAAATGCCGTCAGAAATAACGCTACAGCAGCTATTCCAACAACAACCGTTAATATGATCATGAAAGATGGTATTGTAAAATAAAAAGTAAGCAGAGTAATCATCGCAATACATATACCTGCAATTACAAGTAGCAGCTTTCTCTTTTCAGAAGGCAAAATAGCTTGTTTATGATGTACTGGTTCTAACTCCTCTAAATTTTCCCCCTCTGCATAAAGAGCGGCTAAAAAGTCACAGTAATGTTCTGGTAATAGCTTATTTTGCTTCCAAAACAAAATCTCATTCAAGATTATTTTTTTTCGAGGATTTGTCATAATTTTTGCTCCAAACATTGCTTTATATGGTTGTTATTCCAATTTTATCTCAAAACATTGCCGAACACATCTATATAAAGTAGCAAAAATATTTAGTTTGTCACATTCTAGTACATGATATAAACATTTTCAAAACAATATTTTCTTTTGATAGACTTTGTTTATACGAGTATTCTCCTGATTCAATAGTAGCATAAAAAGGGCTATCCAATTAGTCATCACTAATTAGATAGCCCCAGCCTGTATAACCTTATTCTAAGAAATCTTTTAAACGTTTGCTACGAGAAGGGTGGCGTAGCTTTCTAAGTGCCTTAGCCTCAATTTGGCGAATACGTTCACGTGTTACACCAAATACTTTTCCTACCTCTTCTAACGTACGTGTGCGACCATCATCTAGACCGAAACGTAAGCGAAGTACATTTTCTTCACGATCAGTTAATGTATCTAACACATCCTCTAATTGCTCTTTTAACAATTCATAAGCTGCATGGTCAGATGGAGATTGAGCTTCAGAATCCTCAATAAAGTCTCCTAAATGTGAATCATCTTCTTCTCCAATTGGTGTTTCAAGAGATACTGGTTCTTGCGCAATTTTTAAAATTTCACGTACTTTTTCAGGTGTTAAATCCATTTCTTCCCCAATTTCTTCTGGAGATGGTTCGCGACCTAAGTCTTGTAGTAATTGGCGTTGTACTCGAATTAATTTATTAATTGTTTCGACCATATGCACTGGAATACGAATTGTACGTGCTTGGTCCGCAATAGCACGTGTAATTGCTTGGCGGATCCACCATGTCGCATAAGTAGAGAATTTAAAGCCTTTACGGTAGTCAAACTTCTCAACAGCCTTGATAAGCCCCATATTCCCCTCTTGAATTAAATCAAGGAATAGCATTCCACGGCCAACATATCGCTTTGCAATCGATACAACAAGACGTAAGTTTGCTTCCGCTAGACGTTTACGTGCTTCTTCATCACCTTGCTCAATACGCTCAGCTAGAGCAATTTCTTGCTCGGCAGAAAGTAAATCAACTCGACCAATTTCTTTTAAATACATACGTACAGGGTCATTTATTTTAACACCTGGTGGTACACTCAAATCATTTAAATCGAAAGTCTCTTCGTTTGCTTCTTCTTTCATTAAGCTTTCTTCTTCAAACTCTTCTTTTCCAATGATTTGAATGTCTTTTGCCTTTTCAAGATCCTCAGCAAAGTGGAAAATCTCTTCGTTCTCCAATTCATAAGGCGCAAGTTTCTCTGAAATTTCTTTCATTGAAATTTCACCTTCTGTTTTTGCTTTTTCTTGTAGTAGCTTTTTTGCTTCATCTAATGTAATTTCTACTTCTACCTCTTTTGAACGTTCTGACTTGTCCGCCATAAACCTTCCTCCTTCTAAACAACCGAATCGGGTTAAATCGCCGATAACGATTTTCTTAAATGAATAATCTGTTGGGCGATTTCAAGCGCACGCGCATACTCGTGCATCTTCTCCGCTTCCTTTGACTCATGCATCTTTTGTTGAATTTCTTGCTCAATTCTATATTTTTGCAGCTGACGTATTGAGTCTGTGACCTCTGCCTCTGCTTGGTCGGGATCCCGTTCCGTTAAAGCCGCTTCCATTACTATCTTGCGTAATTCAGAGTCATCTAATATTTCAACAAAACGCTGATAATCAGGATGACCATATTCCTCATAAAATCCTACTAAGCGAACAAAAACAGCCAAATAGGCATCTCGTACAAAAGGTTCTTTTTGCTCACTACGTAATACCCTGTCCACTACATCTATATTATGAAGCATATGAGCCAGTAATAAACGTTCTGCACGTTCTGCTGCGTCCATAGGCTTATGTTGCTGAGTGACCGGCATCGAAGGCGCCTGAACTGGCATTTCTACTTTTGTAGAACGCACCTGATTTGCCTCTAGCTTTCGGAATTGAGCATAAATCGCTTCTTCCGAGATATTTGTCTCATTCGATAGCTGTCTTATATACAAATCTCGTTCAACTGGTGACGATCTACCTACCAATTGCTCAAGAACTTCTTGAATATATTGAAGCGTATCATTTTCAAACTGAAAGTTCTTATTTCGTCTAGCATGCATCATCATAAAAGCAATATACGCATGAGGGTTTTCCAAAATTTGTTCTTTAAATGCTTGTCCACCTAAACTACGAATGTATTCATCGGGATCTAGCTTATCTGGTAACACCGCAATATTGACTTTCATACGTTCTACTTGAAGTAACTGTGCCGCTCTTTTTGCCGCATCAAAACCTGCATTATCACCGTCATAGCAAACCGTAACCTGCTCTACTAAGCGCTTTAGCTTTGTGATATGCTGATTCGTAAGCGAAGTGCCCATTGTTGCTACAGCATTCGTTACACCAACAGAAGTTGCTGCCAAAACATCCATAAACCCTTCCATCAATACTACTTGACGATTTTTTCTAATGGAGGTTCGTGCTTTATCTAGGTTATATAGCACTTCACTCTTTTGAAAAATCGGTGATTCTGGACTATTTAAATATTTTGCCTCTTCACCAGTCGATGTAAGAATTCGTCCTGAGAATGCTATAATCTTACCGTTCTCATCACGGATGGGAAACATAATACGCCCTCTAAAACGATCAAAATAGCGCTCTTCCCCTTCACGCTTAATCACTAAACCACTTTCCGCGATTTCTTGTAAGTTATAACCTTTTCTTTCAAGCAATATCGTTAATGCATCAAAGCTTGGAAGAGACCATCCAATGCTATTAGATTCTATAAGTTCCCTTGTAAATCCTCTTTCTAGCAAATAATTTAAAGGTTCTTCACCATCTTCCGTATTTAACAGTAAATGATGAAAAAAATCTGCTGCAAAAGCGTGTGCTTCTTTCATCCTTTCTTCTGCTTTAGATACCTTTTTCGTTACTTCTGGTAAACTTGGCCCAACATCTAAATGTATGCCAATACGTTCACCAAGTTTCACAACAGCGTCAGGAAAAGAAATACCTTCTATATCCATGACAAAAGTAACAGCATTACCACCCGCACCACAACCGAAGCAATGAAAAATTTGTTTGTCTGATGACACAGAAAAAGATGGCGTTTGTTCTCCATGAAAAGGACAGAGTCCAAACCAATTGCGCCCACGCTTAGTAAGCTGCATGTATTCGCTTATGACATCAATAATATCCGATTGTGTGCGAATCTGTTCAATCACTTCTTCAGGAATCTTCCCTGCCAAATTCATCACCATCTTTAAATTACGTTCTAAAACACAATTCGCTATCCGATTTAAAAATCCTTTATTTCTCGACAAAAAAATAGGATTTTTCTCTTAATAAATATTTTTACCACAATTTTATTATTATAAAACATAAATTAATTTTTATCTATACTATTTTCAAACCCGACTCAAAAAAACCGCCTCTTATAACCGAGGTGGTTTATCATCATCGTTTCTTATTTACAGTTTAAAATATGTTCAATAATGACGTTTGCTGTTTCTTCAACAGCTTTGTTTGTCACATCAATAACTTTACAACCAATTTTAGAGACAATTTTTTCAAAATGCTGGATTTCATCTAATATTCGATTATGCTGCGCATAGATAGCATCATCATTCAATCCTAGAGACATCAATCTCTCTTTTCGAATTGAGTTTAATTTATCAGGAGAAATAATTAAACCAAAACATTTTTTTGGATCAATTTTTAAAAGTTCTTCAGGTGGCTCCACTTCTGGTACTAAGGGCACGTTCGCCACCTTATAGCGTTTATGTGCTAAATATTGTGATAGCGGTGTTTTAGAGGTACGGGAAACACCAACTAGCACGATATCAGCCTGTAAAAGACCACGTGGATCTCTACCATCATCATATTTTACTGCAAATTCAATAGCCTCTATTTTTTTAAAATAATCATCATCTAGCTGGTGAACAATTCCTGGAGCCTCTAATGGGAATTCTTCCACAAAGGTTGCCATTGTTTTTAAAGCAGGCCCTAAAATATCGACGGCATATACATTTTCTTGCTCACACAGTTCACATAATAACGATCGCATCTCCTGTCGAACTAGTGTATATACAATAAATGCCTTCTGTTTCGCTGCGAGGGATACAATTTTACGAATGAGCTCCTCTGATTGTATGTGAGGAAAACGACGAATTATCGTGTTTTCCAAACCAGGTCGAAACTGACTAATAACCGCTTTCGCTACTTGGTCACCAGTTTCACCGACTGAATCAGATACAACAAAAACCCGTAGTCTTTTCATACTGCTCTCCTTCAACTATTTAGTCATTTTGTGCAAGTGATAAGAAAGCTCGTGTAATCGTCGTTTTTGTTAGACGCCCAACAATCGTCAATCCACCTTCTTGTGGTTCGACTACTGGTAGCGAATCAACTTCTCGATCAATTAGTTTATTCGCTGCGACGACTAAAGAATCTGATCTTTCACAGTACGATATATTTGGCATGCGTGTCATAATTATATGTACAGGAATTTTGTTTAAATCCTGCGTGCCAATACTTGTACGTAGTAAATCTTTACGAGAAAGTACCCCTGTCAAAAATTCATTCTTATCTACGACAAATAGTGTACCAACATCCTCAGAAAACATGAAACAAATCGCATCATAAACAGTCATTGTTTCTGGTACAACAACAGGTCCTGAATGAAAATCTTTCACTTTTAAATTGTTAATACTATCCGTCAATGTAACGGATGTTTTTTTACCTGAATAGAAATAGCCAACACGAGGTCTAGCATCTAAAAAGCCTGCCATTGTGAGTATTGCTAAATCTGGTCTTAAAGTTGCTCTTGTCAGATTGAGACGTTCTGCAATATGTTCGCCTGTTATAGGGCCGTTTTCTTTCACAATTTGTAAAATGTCTTCCTGACGTTTATTGAGTTCGATTGGACTCACCGCCTCAAATCTAATAGTGTTATACTTATGCTCAATTATTATATACTATTTTAATAATTATTGCGAAGAAAAGAACTACATGCTACAATATTGACACATACGCTTGCTCTCGATGTATTTTCGAGTGATTTGCGTTATATAGGCGATGACGGGAAAAAAGTATCTGTTCCATTTTAAAGCGAGTAGAAGATGGTGAAAGTCTACACAGCAACAGAGAAAAGGCACTCCTTGAGCTAACTTTTTGAAAAGAGGTTTTAAACTATTCGTTTAAAACAATCAGGGTGGAACCGCGGGTTTTAGCACTCGTCCCTGGGCATTTATTGTGCCCGGAGACGGGTGCTATTTTTAATTTAGTCCTACCTAAATTAAAAATATTTAGCGAATTTATCAATTGTATAAATACGCTAAAACAAAATCAAAGTTCACACTTTGAAAACTATAAAGGAGGCTATTTTTATGGCTAACAAATCAATGGAAACAATTGTATCATTAGCGAAGCATCGCGGCTTTGTCTTCCCAGGTTCTGAAATCTACGGAGGCTTAGCAAACACTTGGGATTACGGTCCACTAGGTGTTGAATTAAAAAACAATGTTAAAAAAGCATGGTGGCAAAAATTTGTCCAAGAATCAGAGCACAACGTTGGGATCGATGCTGCAATTTTAATGAATCCAAAAGCTTGGGTTGCTTCTGGTCACGTTGGTAACTTTAATGATCCAATGGTCGATTGTAAGGCATGTAAAGCGCGTCATCGTGCTGACAAAATCATCGAGGATGCTGCGCTAGCTAAAGGCGATGAAATCATTGTCGATGGTATGACATTTGATCAAATGAAAGAAACAATGGTTAAATATGACGTAGTTTGCCCGGATTGCGGTAAAGCTGATTTTACAGATATTCGTCAATTTAATTTAATGTTTAAAACATTCCAAGGTGTAACAGAATCTTCTACTAACGAAATTTATTTACGCCCAGAAACAGCACAAGGTATTTTCGTGAACTTTAAAAATGTACAACGTTCTATGCGTAAACGTACACCATTCGGTATTGCACAAATCGGTAAGTCTTTCCGTAACGAAATTACGCCAGGTAACTTCACTTTCCGTACACGTGAATTTGAACAAATGGAACTTGAATTTTTCTGTAAGCCAGGCGAAGATCTTGAATGGCACGCATACTGGAAAGAGTTTTGTAAAAATTGGTTATTAAATTTAGGCATGAAGGAAGAGTCTATGCGCCTTCGCGATCATGAAGAAGACGAATTATCTCACTACTCAAATGCTACAACTGATATCGAATTCAAATTCCCATTCGGCTGGGGCGAGCTTTGGGGCGTAGCGGATCGTACAGATTACGATTTAAAACAGCATATGGAGCATTCTGGTGAAGATTTCACTTACATCGATCCAGTATCAAACGAACGTTATGTACCATATTGCATCGAGCCATCTTTAGGTGCAGACCGTGTGACATTAGCATTCCTTTGCGATGCTTATGACGAGGAAGAGCTTGAAGGCGACGATAAACGTACAGTTTTACGCTTCCACCCTGCTCTAGCGCCATTTAAAGCTGCGGTCCTACCACTTTCTAAAAAGCTATCGGATGAGGCTACTGATGTTTGGGCAGAGCTTCGTAAGTCATTCCCAGTTGACTTTGACGAGTCACAATCAATCGGTAAACGTTACCGTCGTCAAGATGAAATTGGTACACCATTCTGTATCACTTACGACTTTGACTCAAAAGAGGATGGTCAAGTTACAGTACGTCACCGCGACTCAATGTCTCAAGTTCGTATGCCAATTACAGATGTTAAAGCATACATTGAAAAACATCTTCAATTCTAAATTCATAAGTATTTAAAGAGGGGGTCGCTTATAAGCGACTCCCTCTAGTTTATATCTTTAATGATGAAAACAAACGCTCTTGCATCTTCTCCTCAAATGAAAACCTTTTCATATTCATGCCTACTAAGCTAATCAGTAAATCCTCAATATCTACAAGAGAATAAAAAAGAAACGTTCCTTCTCGCATTGGGCGAACTCTCTTATCGACTGTTAATTCATCCTCAATAAAGTAAGCTACATTTACGTTACAATGTTCCATTAATTGTGTAATACGCTGGTCATCATCTGGATTAATAAAAAACGGCACAATTTTATCAATATACAAAATACTTTGCACAAGTTTTATGAAAAAATTTTCACGAAGTGAAGTTTCCACAACTAATATAGTCGTTTTCTCATGCTGATAATCCATATACAATACGTTTAATTGCTCTTCTAATAGTTTCTTTAATATATTAATAGAATTCCTATATTTTGTAATATCCGTTTGAATTTCTCTTGTTAATAAACGTAAAATTCGAAAGGCAGGTAAAAATATTTTCAAAACAATTTCTTTAGGATGTAAATGATCTATTAATTTATTAAAATAGACTCTTAAGCTATTTTCGTCACAGCGAATTAATTGCTCTATAAATAAGTTAAAAATTTCTTCAAAGCTGTTTGCACGATAATCAATCATTTTCGCAATTTTCAAACTATAGTTTAAAGGTAAAATCAAAGACTTTTGTTCATCCAACAGCTTAACTTTAGGTAACGTCGGGAATAAATCGTAGACAAGTTCTACTCGCGCACTTCGATTATCAGATAATTGAACGACTGAGTTGACAGGATAAATCCCTAAGCACTCTACAAACTTGTGCATAAATTTCTCGTTATATAAATGTCGATCACGATATAAAACAGCTAATGCATCTGTTGCAGCATACCCCGAATGATATACACGCTTTGATGTCATCGCTGAATAAACATCAATAATTTGCAGTAATTGAACTCCCTTACACATATCATCCTCACAAAGCTGGTTCGGATAACCTTTACCCGCAAAGCGCTCATGATGATCACGAGCTAAATAGGCAATATCCTCTTCCCCATTCTCTATGAGTAGCTCATAACCTTTAGTTGTATGAGTTTTAACAATGTCAAACTCATCTTCCGATAATTTTCGTTTTAAATTTAAGATTTCTTGTGGAATAAATATCTTACCAATATCGTGGAACAAATAGCCTCTTGCTAGCATTTCAATATCCGTTAAACCTAAATAACGTGCAAAGATTGTACCTAATACAAAAACATCAAATGAATGAACAAAAGAATACTCATCCAATTCTTTTAATCTCATGAGTAATTCATAGCGATGTTTTTTTTCTAGAATTTTTTCAAACACACCTCGAACATAAGCAGTATCTTGGATGCTTTTTAAAATTTGACCATAGCGCAATTCATGCACAACATTCTCTAGTGTAGTCATAAAAAGGTTACTTACTGTTTCTTTATACTCATCTACCTCATCGTTTTTATCCATTAGTGGTGCAAATATATCCTCGTAATCCCTTGTACGTTGAACACTTAAATCATGAACAATTCGGACTGAATTAGTTGGTAAATATACAGATACTTCATCTACTTTTCTAAGTTTTAGTAAGGCAATAATTCGTTCCGTTAAAACTAGATCTTTTTTAGCTAGTAAACGATACTCAGAAAAAATATCTTCAGCTAAAACATCATTAGCTTCAATTTCATCAATACTTAACGTCACTTTTCTTAGCATATTTTTTGCCACATACACAGTATTCAAGCATAATGTGACTCCCTCCTTCTCCCATAAGACTGTGTTATTCTTCAATTATGCCTCGGCATAATTCGTCTGGAATCGGCTTTGTACTTGGGCCTTTATGAGTGCCGACAGGATGTAGGTCATATTCGGTAATATCACAGGACGTGCGTTTTTAGCGATGCAGGTCAGGTAGCCATTATCGCATGGATGCGATGATTTTAACCTAACATCCTTATTAGCTCCATTCCACTTCTGTGACATCCGCCGGAGGCCTTAATTTTTTTCACATTTATAGCTGACGCTTCACTTACGTTACATAAAACATCTGTAGCTGACGCTTTGCTTTCGCTCCATAAAATATCTGCTGAAAGAAGTTAAACCGCTTTTGCTGATAGAGGCGTGTTTTATATGGATGTCAGATTTATATAAATCAATCGGCCTAGTTTCAATAGGTACGAAACGTATAAATAATAAATATTAGTGTAAACATCTTCACCTATATTATTTACAATATCATAGATTAAAATACCTTTTCAACTAGTATATGGAACGTGAATGAATCGTTAATACTATGTTTATGTTAAAAACTATTTCTAAATTGGTATTTTATATCTAATATCATATTTCGAGAACAGCTATTAATTTTTAATATAAAAGTTATAAAGACCTAAATAAAATAACAAAAAAGGGCATTTTTATAACTCGTTGTTGAATTTATCTTAAATATAATATTTCTGTAAATTATAAAGGTTTAATCAATTCGACCAAAGGCTATTGGCAAAAAATCTAAACTAATATATAGCATTAATATTTTGACAAAATCACTACTCATTTTTCAATTTAGAAGGTAATTAATTATTTTTATGTATTTTACCCAACTTTTGTATCACTATTAAAAATCAGGTAAGGCATTTGTTTAATATGTATTTATCAAATATCCACCCCTATTCCCAATCAGCTCATCACACACCCCTAAAAGTGCTCAGTTGGAACTAAAATAATCTCTTTGCATGTGATGAACAAGACTTTTGCCATGTTAATTTTTAACAGTATAAAATTCCCTCTATTCTCATCTTCATCTTTTTGATATAAATAAAGTATTATAGTTAATCCCAAATGTTAAAATAACAATAATTTAACATTCCATAGAGGTTCCAACCTATTACATTCAACTGGATTGTAATAGGAATGTCCTAGCTATAAAATTTTTTATTTACTTTGGAGGAAATAGTTTGAAGACCAATCGTTTTTATCAAATTGCAATGGCATCAGCACTAGCAACAAGCGCTATTGTAATTGCCCCACAAGCACATGCAGCATCGGTGTTCCCCGATATAAATGCGTCAACTGAGGAAGGCAAAGCTATTATTAACTTGACTCAACGCGGCATTATATCAGGCTACCCAGATGGCACATTTAAACCTGCGAATCCAATCACTCGCACACAAGCAGCCAAAATTTTAGCTGGTATTTTAAAGCTAGATACGGTTCATGTAAAAAACCCTAATTTTAAGGATATAAAACCTGGCGATGCAAATTACGGTGCGATTGCTGCTTTAGCAAATGCAGGTATTATTAGTGGTTCTAATGGCTATTTCTACCCAACTAAAAATATTACACGTGGACAAATGTCAAAAATGATTGTTAAAGGCTTCAAATTACCAATCACAAACGGCATTAACATTCCTTTCGATGATGTCAATGAAGGCAGTGAATATGAACCATATATAAAAACACTATTTGCCAACAGCATCACAAAAGGTACGACTCCAACTACCTTTGGAACACAAACGAATGTAAAACGTTCCCAGCTAGCAACTTTTGTTGTACGTGCTGAAAATGCTTTAGGAAACGCTACCGTTTATGCTAGTCAATATAAGCAAGACTATATCTTCGCTTCTTATGGCGGTATAAATCCAGCAGATGATATCTTTACATGGGTTGAAGATGAAGAAGATTTTATGACTGAGTCCATTACAATTAAACCGTTAAAAGAAGGCACAGGAAAATTAGTTATTTCAGGTTATATGGATGATACTGAAGAATTCACGGATTTCTTTTACTTAGTTCATGTAAAGAAAGTAAATGGAAAGCTACAAACTACACTTGAAAAGGTGAAAGAAGAGGATTATGTAGAAAACTTACCGCTTAATTTAATGGAAAACAATTTAAAATTTGTTCCTACTGGGGTAAGTATTCAAACTGCAGATGGTCAAACATTATCTCCTGAATTATATAGTTTTAAATCAAGCAATAACTCAGCTACACTTTCTATTCATAAAAACGGGCAATATATCCTAACTTTCACTAATGGTACACAACAACAAACGATGGCTGCTGATGTTGATACGTATGATTTCGTACGTAGTATTGATTTGTATCAAGTTACAGATGAGTTAACGTTTTCAAGTAGCGATCTATCATTCGAGCCAACAAGTGTTGCCTTGGAAAAATTAAATCCTGGGCCAGCAGCTGTGAAAGCTTCAATAAAGGACAAGAAAGTAATTGTTACACCATTAACTGAGGGACCTGCTATTTTACATATTTCAGGTAAAAATGGCGAAACTTCTTACCTATATATTGAGTTTCTAAAAATCGCTAATAAATGGGCTGTTCATTACGAATTCATGGATGATGAAGAAGAAGAATATTAAAAAGTAAAAATGCCAGAAGATCATTGTTAATGGTCTTCTGGCGTTTTTTCTTGATCAGTACTTGTTCTTAACTGAAATTCAGGCGTTCTTTCAAGCTGTTCGATAAATTTTTTAGTCTTAAAACGAATTCCTGTTTGTTCCTCATAAATTGTAGTAATTATTTTTTTTATAAAATATTTTGTTTCCTTTTTTAATTCTAATTTCCCAATCTGGTCGATAGGTACAGTATAGAACATTCGGATAAGTTTAAGTTGGGTTGGTGTTAATCGAATGATATATGGATCATGCTGATAACAACGATGACATAAAAAGCCTCCCTGTACAAAAGAAAATGCAAATTCACCGTCCACTGCACTACAAGCAGCACAAGCATGTAATATAGGTTGTACACCTGTATAGGGTAGCATTTTCCATTCAACGAACAATGTAATGGCCTCCGGGTCATAACCTTCCTCAATTGCTTGTAATGCTTGAAGGAGCACATCAAATGCAAGTGGCTCAGGTTTCCCCTCTTCTACTACACGCTCGATAAGTTCCATTATATAACTTGCATATGCCGTTGCCATTATATCCTCACGAATATGACGCATTGAATTTAGGTGCTCACCTTGTTGCAACGTACCCATACCAGTATGATGTTGTACCATAAACATGCCATATGTAAATGGCTGTGTCACAGACGCTAGTCTACTAGAAGGCTTCTTCGCTCCTCGAGCCATCGTTGCAACCTTCCCTGCTTCTCTTGTTAGTAATGTTACAATTTTATTTGATTCTCCATAGGCACGCACCTTTAGGACAATCCCTTCCCATTTATGAAGCATAGATTCCCCTCCTTTCTACAAGCTTCGCATGAAAATAGAGCTGTCCAATATGCTATTGGACAGCTCCATATCAATTATGCCTCGGCATAACTGCTTCCGGAGGCTTTAGGCCAACACGATGTTGTTTGCGCGAATGCGTAGCGGCAGCAACATGATGTTTTTTGTGCGAAAGCGCAGTGCTAACGTAGCGGCAGCAACATGATGTTGTCACTCAGTCGTTGCCACAGGACGTAGCGTTCTTAGACTGAGCTCCTCTATTTCAGCGGGGGTCTTGGCACCCACTGCGCTTAAATTCGCATTCATCTCACCACCTATAGAGGTGGGAGACATCTGTAACTGTCGTTTCACTTACCTTACAAAAGACATCTGTAGCTGGCGCATTGCTTTCGCTACATAAAACATCACCTGCTGCTTAGCTTTCAGTACAAAAGCTGAAAGAAGTTAAAACTACAGCGACAAATAGGTATAGCTTAACAGCATATCCTATTAATATTCATCATCACGGAAACCGAAGTCACGTAAATGCGTTGATTTATTTCGCCAATCCTTTTGCACCTTTACCCAAAGCTCTAAATACACTTTTGAACCAAGAAGCATCTCAATATCTTTTCTTGCACGTATCCCTACTTCTTTTAATAGCGCACCACGTTTACCAATGACAATCCCTTTTTGCGAATCTCTTTCCACGATAATCGTTGCTGCTACACGAATTTTATCTTCATTTTCTTCATCACGACGAATTTTATCAATCACAACAGCAATGGAATGAGGTATTTCTTCGCGTGTTAAATGTAACACCTTTTCACGAATTAACTCTGAAATAATGAAACGTTCAGGATGATCCGTTACTTGATCTGCTGGATAATATTGCGGACCCTCAGGTAAATATTTCGTTATTGTCGTTAATAAATCTTCTACATTATTCCCTTGTAATGCTGAAATCGGTACTATTTCAGCAAAGTCATAACGGTCTTTGTAACTTTCAATAATCCCTATTAATTCATCGGGATGAATTTGATCGATTTTATTGATTACCAAGAATACAGGCGTTGGATTACCCGCCAGCATTTCAAGGATAAATTCGTCACCCTTTCCAAGTTTCTGCTCTGCATTAACCATGAACATAATAACATCCACTTCACGCAATGTATTTTTAGAAACCTTTAACATAAAATCCCCTAGCTTATGCTTCGGCTTGTGGATTCCTGGCGTATCTATAAAAATCATTTGGCTATCATTTGATGTTAGTACACCTTGTACTTTATTTCGTGTTGTTTGTGGCTTATCACTCATAATCGCAATTTTTTGACCAATAACACGGTTTAAAAATGTTGATTTCCCAACATTCGGTCGACCGATTATGGAGATAAAACCTGACTTATAGCCATTATTATTTCCCAGCATTCTCTAAATCCTCCGTTGTAAATGCAAACGGTAGTAATTCGCCTACAGACGTTACCGTGACATCACCTTTTAAATTTGTTAAATATACAGGCATAGACGGCTTGCAAAACTCCATCATCACTTGACGACAAGCTCCGCATGGCGCACATGGTCCATCCGTATCAGCTACAATAGCAATCGCCTCAAAATCATAAATACCTTCTGACACAGCTTTGAAAAATGCTGTACGCTCAGCACAATTTGTCATACTATAGCCTGCATTTTCAATATTGCAGCCATGAATGACCTCTCCATTTTTCGTTAAAATTGCCGCGCCAACTTTAAATTTTGAGTAAGGTACATAAGCCTTTTCACGCGCTTTTTTTGATTCTTCTAGTAATGCATGCATATCAATTGTCATCAATGTTCACCTCTACATAATCAATTTCGCCTCGGCGTAATTTCGTCCGGATTTTGAATTGTGCCTAAACCTATACGAGGTCGGTCATTTCGGTAATGCCACAGGAAGTGGCGTTTTTACCGATGCAGGTCAGTTAGCCGTTTTCGCAGGATGCAAAGTTGTTAGGCTAACATCCTTTGTACATTCCTTTCAAAATCCGTGACATCCGCCGGAGGCTTTATCTTCATTAATGAAGATAAATAGCTCATCACCTTAAAGCTTGGTTGATATCCGTTTCGGCTGGGCAATGTCCTAAGAGCGTCAGATGAGCCCCAAGGAGTTGCCCAACCTCCACTCCAATCAAATTATAATTCATACAAATGACATCCCAAACTTTTGGTGAGTCTAATAAATCATAAATTCTTTAGCACAATTGCTACTACTTCATGACCGAATAGTAGTATTAAAACCATTTAGGTATAAATATGAGTAATCCGATTATAGCACTGAATATCGCAAATACAAGTACTGCACCTGCAGCAAGATCTTTCGCCTGCTTAGCAAGCGGATGGATCGTAGGTGAAGCTATATCAACTACTCGTTCAATCGCTGTATTAATCATTTCAAGTGCAAACATAAGAGCAATTAATAACAATATAATATACCATTCTATACGTGATAAACCCGTATAATAGCCAGCAATCAAAACTATTACCGCACTAAGTAAGTGGGATTTAAAATTTTGCTCCGCACAGGCTGTAATAATACCTTTAAAGGCATACCCAAAAGAGCGTACAAATTTGCGAACATTCATCTATTCTCGTCCTAAGCCGAAAGATTGTAAAATCTCATCCTGCTTACCGAACATCACCTTTTCATCTTCTGGCACCATATGATCATAGCCAAGTAAATGTAAGAAACCGTGGACTGCTAAAAAGCCTAATTCTCGCTCGAATGTATGCCCATATTCCGCTGCCTGTTCTTTTGTACGATCTGTCGAAATAATAATATCTCCTAATATACGAGGCATCCCTTCAAATGTTACTTCCATTTCTCCCTCACCTAATTCCTCCAGGGCAAATGAGATAACATCTGTCGGTTGATCCTTGTCACGATATTCTCGGTTTATTTCTTGAATCGCTTCATTTGTAACGAACGTCACTGACACTTCCGTTTCCGGCTCAATATTCTCTAGTTTCGCAGCTAGCTGCAAAAGCTTTTCAACAAGCTCCATATGCTCAGTAGCCACTTCATTTGTTTCATCTGTAAAATCAATTGTTAAAATCATAGATCCTCCTACTTATCTGCCTTTGGATATTCAATTCGTGAGTGGAAAATTCCATTCAACGTTTCACAAAGTACTTTCTCTATACATTTTAACTCTTTTATCGAAATATCGCATTCATCAAACTGACTGTCTTGTACTCGATCATCAATAATTGCTCGTACCAACTTTTGAATTTTCTCTGCATTCGGTTCCTTCATCGACCGAACCGCTGCCTCAACGCTATCTGCAACACTAATAACTGCCGCTTCCTTCGTTTGTGGTTTCGGACCTGGATATCTGTACGTTGTATCATCTAAGCATTTTCCTTCTTCCTTCGCTTTAAAGTAGAAGTATTTTAGCAGACTAGATCCGTGATGCTGCAAGGCAATATCAATAATTTCCTGCGGCATCTTATAGCGTTTTAGCATTTCAGCCCCATCAGTAGTATGCGCAATAATAATTTCCGCGCTTTTTTCCGGAGACAATGAATCATGGGGATTAATACCAGACATTTGATTCTCGATGAAAAAGGCAGGACGCTTCGTTTTGCCAATATCATGATAATAGCATCCTACACGAGCTAGTAATCCATCTGCTCCAATTTCCTCACATGCAGCCTCCGCTAAGTTCGCCACCATAACACTATGATGATATGTTCCCGGAGCCTCCATTAGTAATTTTTTCAGCAATGGATGGTTCGGGTTCGATAATTCAATTAAACGCAACGACGACAATAAGCTAAATGCTGATTCAAAGAATGGTAAGAGACCCATTGTAAGAGCTCCTGATAATAAAGCCGATATCATTGCCGCGATAAAGTAAAACACTAACTCTGACAAGCCGTAGGAAGATTGTGTCATCAGTAAATAAAATGCAATGAATAACATATTTACGAGCCCTATAATACCTACAGTATGTAGAATATGCGAACGCTTTTCCATACTTTGCAAAAAGAACAAACTCGCAAATCCTCCAAAAATTATATACAGTGTAATTTCCATCTGCATAACAGATGAATAACCCTCTTGGAATATAACACCCGCAGATGCTGCTGTCATAACCGTAATAAGAACTGCAGCACGGTCATCTGCTAATAACCGTACTAACATTGTTGCCAAAGCTGTTGGGAAAAGGAAGGCAATCGTAACATCGAAACCTCCTGAGACTAGGCTAATAAATTTCATCAGCAAGATCGATAAACTATAAACAATTACTGTCACCAACAGGGCATTACGTTTTTTGTATTCATCTATATGCCAGCGTTCGAATAAAACAAACATGAACATCATTTCAAGAAGTATTAAAATAATCAGCCCTGCAATCGGTTTCATCGATGCCTTATTACTTACCATACCTAGAAGCTCTAATTGACGGAACGCCTCATTATCAATAATTTGCCCTTCCTGTACGATGATTTGTCCTTGAAGAATTCGAGTTGGTTCAACTGATTCCTTCACTTGTTCCTTTCGAATTTTCGTTTGTTCCTCGTTTATCGTCTCGTTTTCAATAATACTCGTACGACCAATTAAAACTACCGTATTAAATATTTTATCAGGATATCCTCGTTGTCCACGAATTTTTGTCTCAAAATCATTTTGAGACGCAAACACATTTTCAGATCGAATGGATTTTTGTAAGTATTCCTGTACGAGTTTTGATAGTTGGGTACTTGTTCTTTTTAAATCCGCTTCACTTTGTACTAACAATCCTTCTAGTTGTGAATCAGTGAAGACAATGGGCATTTGCTCTGAATCTATAGATTCAAGTTTTTTACGAAGCTGCGCCACTTGATCGACAACAGGAATAGGTTCTTTGCTACTCTCAACATCTGCCTTTACCTCAAGAACATAGTCGAATAAAGACGTTACAATCGAAGCTCGCTGTTTAGCAACATCCGCAGAAAATTGATAGACTGGTGCAACTGCATTTGTTGCTTTTTCTCGTTCCTGTTGCGTTTTATAAGTATCTTCTAGCGTTTTAGTAGATCGTACTGTTTCAGGCGCTAACTGTAATGGTTTAAAATCATATGTAACACCTTTAACATTGCCATACATAAAAGTAAATTGTAGGGCTCCTGTTAAGATGAGAACGACAATTAAAAAGTAGCGAAAGCCAATAAGTTCTGTAATTTTTTTTAATTGTTTCTCCATCTTGCACCTCCTCTATCTACCTTCTATCATACCAATTCAAAAAACATTTTTCCCGAAAAATGTATAAGAAAGTAAAAAAACAGCTATACACATCGTATAGCCGTCACAAATTTTTCCATTTTTAAACCATATTCTATTTGTTCTATCTTTTATATCCGTGACTAAGCTTTTAACGCAGACTTTTTAAAGCCTGTTGCTCCTGTCGTTACGTTTCACTACACTTTCGGTGCAGACTTTAATATGGCCGCTTAGCAGTTATACTAGAGTTGCTGCTCTTCGTAGGCTTGGATGATTTTCGCTACGATTGGGTGGCGTACTACATCACCTTGTTCTAAAATTTGGAAATGTATAGATTTTACGTACTTTAATGTTCGTTCTGCTACGATTAATCCAGATTCCATATTCTTTGGTAGGTCAATTTGTGTTTTGTCGCCGGTAATGACCATTTTTGAGCCAAATCCTAGTCGCGTTAAAAACATTTTCATTTGCTGATGTGTCGTATTTTGAGCTTCATCTAAAATAACAAAGGCATCATCTAATGTGCGGCCACGCATATATGCTAAAGGTGCAATTTCTATTGTGCCTCTTTCAATAAGCCTTTGTGTTTGTTCTGATCCGTAAATATCGTTTAAAGCATCATAAAGAGGGCGTAAATAAGGATCAACCTTTTCCTTCAAATCCCCCGGAAGAAAGCCTAGAGACTCTCCTGCCTCTACTGCAGGGCGTGTTAAAATAATACGCTTAACGTGCCCGTTTTTTAGCGCCTGTGTTGCCATGACTACCGCTAAATACGTTTTCCCAGTACCAGCTGGTCCGATACCAAAAACAACGTCCTTATGACGGATTGCTTGTATGTATTCCCGTTGACCTATTGTCTTTGCACGAATAGGCTTACCTTTCGTCGTGCGAGCTATTTCTTCATCATAAAGTTCTGCAAAGTATTCAATCGTTCCTTTTTGTGTCATTTCAATTGCTGTTGCAACATCCCGCTGATCAATATTAATCCCTTTACGAATGACCTTTAAAAGAGCATGTAAAAGGAATGTTGCTTGTTCCTTTGCATCCTCTTCACCAGCAAGCTGAATTTGTTCACCACGTGTAATAATGTGGACTTTTAGAGCCTCTTCGATTAATTTCATATTTGCATCGGAAATTCCGAGTAGCATGACCGCTTCGTTTGGATTATCCACTTGTAATACAGTTAAATGTTCTGACATAATCATTCTCCTTGTAGGCCTTGTATTGGACTGGCAATGTTTTCATTGACTAAAAATAGAACTTTCCCTTCAACTGTACCATTCCCCCACTTTACCTGTAAAAGGTTTTCTTTTTTTATAACCGTTTTCGCAGGTAGTGAACGAATTACCTTTTCATGAAGCAATGGTATGAGCAATGAATCTATTTTGGATTCATTAAGCTCTACTTGTACTTTTTTTGTGTACTGCTCCTCAACAACCGAAACATATGGATTGAGCCAATCAGGTAAATCTTTCTTTTGCACATAGTCAACTTTATCTTTTTCTTCATGAATGCCTCTCACTAATACACGCCACTGCTTTTGTTGTAGCGTTTCCATCGTTAGTTTTGTTGGAATTTTAAATGAACATTCAAGCCAATAATCTGCGTAAACTTCTCCCTTAGCCCCAACAAAGACTTGATCTTCACCACTTTCAATAACGCCACTTACGAGAACATCACCTTCGTAAGCCGTATCGTTAACTGAAATTTTCCGTTCTCCATTTTGAATATTAAAGTGAGTAATTACACCGCTTTTTGTTGCTACTAAATGCTCCGCTAACTTTTCATTCGTTTGTTTAGTTTGTTTTGGGGACTCCTGAGGTCGTAAAATTACACGTCCACCGTACTTTTCAATATGCACCCACGAAAGGTCTCGATGCCCTTCTAATAGCTTCTGTCGCATGACAGCATCTGAGGGTAAGTTTTTTTTAGAAATGGGTGTTTCTAATTGAAATGTATCTTGAAAGGTCTTTCCTAGACGTTCCTCTAACTCCGGTGTCGCAGCTTTAATATCAATCCGCCAAATAACCTGCGCACATAGTAATGGTATTAATATCATCAACGCTAGGCCAAGCAAAGTCCAAAGCTGCGCTCGAAAAACTTGAAGTTCATCTGCATAATAGATTGCCATTTTAAGTCGGTAACGACTACGCACACGGCGAATCTTTGGTAGATAATGCATAGTTGTTTCAAAGACAACCTCTTGCTCACGAAAAACGACACGCTTTAATGGTACATGTTGCGCATGCAATGCTTGAATAAAAGGATGAACATTTTCATGGCGCTTTATACGTATGATAATTGGCCGATTATTCCACATTATCGCTCACACCCATATTCTTTGTCATTTTCATCTGAAGCTCCTGTAAATCCTCTACAGAAAGATGTAGCATATCTTCTTTAAGAGCATTTATTTCCACTGATTTTCCACGCACAGTAATATGATAGTCTGCATAGATAAAAGAGCACGATGAAGCATCAGCATGTAGAAAACGATATGGGCCAATGATTTTTAATGTTTCATATTGTAATAATTCAAGTAGTGGCGTTAATTGAAATAGTTTTCTCATAAAAAAATGCCTCCTTCTTCGGCAATATATGCATCGAAAAAGGAGGACATGCTAGTTATTTTCTTTTTGCTTTTGGAGGACCTAAAACTTCTGCCATTACAACAGCCTGCATGAATGATTTTTTTGATGTCGGTAATTGAAAAGCCAATTGTGGCTCAGCTACTCCCTCGACTTTTTTTCCAGCTGCCAAACGGCCAATACTTTCTCTATTCGAAGTACGACCCATTTTCTCAGTCGGGACTAAAGAAGGAGCTACATAGCTCGGTGTTTTTTCAATTACTGTTTTTTCGACATTTTTTTTCGGCTCTTCGAATTGGGGCTGTTCATTTTCCCATTCACCTAAAAATCCACGTGCAAAATCCTCAAAACTCTGTGGTTTAGATTGTTGCTGTTGCGTCACCTCTGCTCTTTTTATAACAGGAGGCTCTACTTGTGAATCCTTGTTAAAAGGAGGCATTGGCTTTTGTTCTTTCTTTTTTGATTTACCGAAAATAGAGCTGACTATGGCAATGATCACAAATATAATTAATTGTTCCATTTATTAGCACCGCTCCTTTCAGTTTTTTTATTGGTTAGATTCATTAGTTTCTGATTTATCTGAGCCTACTTTAGAAATAGAGTCTCGCATCGCTGTATCTGCTTGAATGTTGCGGTAGTTCATGTAATCCATAATACCAAGATTACCCGAGCGTAGAGCCTCTGCCATTGCCTGTGGTACTTCAGCTTCAGCTTCTACTACTTTCGCTTTCATCTCTTGTACGCGTGCAATCATTTCTTGCTCGTTCGCTACAGCCATTGCACGACGTTCTTCAGCCTTCGCTTGGGCAATATTTTTATCAGCCTGCGCTTGTTCAATTTGTAATTCAGCACCGATGTTTTTGCCGATGTCAACATCAGCAATATCGATCGATAGGATTTCAAATGCTGTACCTGAATCTAGACCTTTTGATAAAACAGTTTGAGAAATCATATCAGGGTTTTCTAAAACTTCTGTATGATGCTCAGCCGAACCAATTGTCGAAACGATCCCCTCACCTACACGAGCAATAACCGTTTCTTCACCAGCACCACCGACTAAACGCTCAATGTTTGCTCGTACAGTAATACGTGCCTTCGCTTTTACTTCAATCCCGTTCATCGCAACACCTGAAATAAATGGTGTTTCAATGACTTTCGGGTTAACAGACATTTGTACCGCTTCTAATACGTCACGTCCCGCTAAATCAATAGCTGCACAACGTTCAAATGATAACTCAATATTTGCACGATGAGCCGCGATTAACGCATTTACTACACGGTCAACATTACCACCTGCTAAATAGTGACTTTCAAGTTGATTGATTGTAACAGGTAATCCTGCTTTATGTGCTTTTATTAATGGGTTCACGATTCGTGATGGGATTACACGACGTAAACGCATACCGATTAATGTGAAAATACTAACACGGACACCTGCAGCAAGTGCAGAAATCCATAGCGCCACTGGTACAAAGGTAAAGAATACCGCGACTACAATGAATAATAAGACTAGCCCTGCAATTGGACCTATTAAACCTAAATCAATACCCATTTGCTATTCCTCCATCTCTTTTTCTGTTCGTCTCACAACAATTCGTGAGCCCTCTACTTTAATAACTTCTACATGATTACTAGCATCAACATAGCCACCTTCCGATACTACGTCAATGCGTTCACTACCAAATAACATTGTACCCGCAGGACGAAGTGGTGTAATCGCTTTACCCACTTTTCCAAGCAGCTCTGTGCGATTCACGTTAGATACATAGCCCTCTTCCGTCGTTGTCGCATCCTTCAAGACAAGCTTGTTAAAAACATGCAATTTTTTACCGAAAAATTTCATCAAGATCACCATTCCTATTATCGCTACAACAAATGCAATGAAAATCGCTATAATCATTTGCATCATGTTTGCACCTGCCAGTATTAGACTTAGTAATATTAGCGCACCACCTAAAATACCAACAATACCACCTGGGACAAAAAACTCCGCTATAATAAGCGCTAAACCTACAATAAATAAAAGTAATGTCTCATAACCTGCCAAGCCCGCCACCATATGACCGAAGAAAAATAATCCTAGCGCTGACAATCCCATTATACCCGGAACACCAAAACCTGGCGAATATAGCTCAACTACAAGCCCCAAGCTTGCAATCGACAATAAAATCGGAACGATAATCGGATTGGTAATAAAACGCGCAAGTTTTTCAGCAAAAGTAGGTTCAATCGGAACGATGTCACGCTCATCTATTTGCGTTGCTTTTAAAAGATCCTGGAAATTTGTAACCGTTCCATTTGAATAACCAACTTTTTCTGCCTCAGAAGCTGATAACGTTAATAAATTCCCTTCTCCTGCTCGAAATTCTGGTATATCAACAGATACATCAGCCATTGCTCGTGCATATTTTGGATTGCGATTTTTTGATTCAGCAGCTGCCTCCATTTGAGCAACCCATGCACTATGAGCCTTTAAATCTGCTGCATTTCCTGCTGAATCAATAACTGCAGCCGCCCCGATCGTTCCATTTGGCACCATGTAGATTTCATCCGCATGTAAGGCTAAAAAGGCACCTGCAGAATGAGCATCTTTGTTAATGTACGCAATTTTACGTATATCGGTTGCATCCATAAGCAACGCAATATCACCTGCTGCATTCACAAAACCACCAGGTGTGTGAATGTCCAAAATAATCGCTTCTGCATTGTTTTCTTCCGCCTCTTTAAAAGCTCGTTCTAAAAATGCGTGAAGTCCTCTTTCTACTTCATTATGAATTGGTATGTGGTAGACCTTGCTACTTGCAAAAGCAGACGTTAATGGAAACGCTAACAAAAATGTCATCCAAATAACTAGTAAGTAGCTGAGGATTCTTCGTCTTCGCATCTTTTTCCCTCCCTTCTAACATGCTTCTCTTCTGTATATACGACCGACCATGCAAAAAGTTTCATAAATCCTAATAATTTTATTATACATTGAATTATTAACTTATGTGGCCCTAATAACCGGATATAACTTCTACAATAAGTATGTAACATAAAAGCCGAATGAATCACAAAGATCACATTCGGCTTCTCCAATATGTACGTAAATTTGAGCTAAAGTAAAATACCTGAAACTAATCGACATGCGATTAATTTCAGGTATATTTTTGTCTGCTCAGTGAATCATACAATTGCGTGTTATGAACGTAGGGATTTTTAATGGGAAATTAAATTACCACTTACGTTTACGTGCAGCTTCTGATTTCTTTTTACGTTTTACGCTAGGTTTTTCGTAGAACTCGCGCTTTCTAACTTCTTGAATTGTACCACTTTTTGATACAGTACGTTTGAAGCGGCGAAGAGCATCTTCAAGCGATTCGTTTTTGCGAACGACAGTTTTTGACATCTCTCTTTCCCTCCCTCCGAACACACGTCAATACACAAATAGGCTAATAACCATTTGCTGTGTACTAAAGAATTATAACGTATTGTCTAAAAATGGTCAATAGAAAGTGTACGAATTAATCTGGTGAATTTTTGGTTTTATTCCCTTAAGAATTTTTAGCTCACTTTTGGACAACAATAAACAAATAAATTTTATTAATTATAGGTTCAATGAGGAGAATAAAATGAAAATAATTATCAATAAATTAAATCCTCCAAAAGCACTTGTTTTGGGCTTCGCCATCATCATTTTAATCGGAACATTTTTCTTAACGCTCCCCGTTGCAACGGTCGATGCTAATGGTCTTTCATTTTTAGATGCTCTATTTACCGCTACCTCTGCTACTTGTGTAACAGGACTGGTTGTTGTAGATACCGGCGATACATTTTCGATATTTGGAGAATTAGTTATTCTTTTTCTTATTCAAATTGGCGGATTGGGCTTTATGACATTTGCGACGTTATTATTTTTACTATTAGGAAAAAAAATTTCTTTAAAAGAACGACTTTTGTTAAAAGAGGCATTTAATAACGTTACAATTGCTGGCCTAGTTAAATTAGTTAAAAGGATCCTGTTATTTACTGCTTTAATTGAATTAATAGGTGGCTTCATTCTATCTATTCGTTTTTCGTTCGATATGCCTGTAGGTAAAGCCTTTTACTTCGGATTTTTCCATGCCATCTCGAACTTTAATAATGCTGGGTTCGATATAATGGGTAACTTTAAGAGCTTAACAGAGTATGCAGATGATCCTTTCGTCGTATTCACTATTTGTGCACTTATTACGATTGGGGGCTTAGGATTTATTGTTATTAATGAACTATTTGAATACCGTGGAACAAAACGACTTTCAGTGCATACAAAAATTGTTTTAACTACAACATTTATTTTAACAATCGGCTCGACGCTATTAATTTTCTTATTTGAATACAACAATAGTAAAACCATTGGCCCACTATCTGAATGGGGCAAAATTCTTGGTTCATTATACCAAGCCGTTACACCTAGAACTGCTGGCTCTAATACCCTCCCTATTGGTGATTTAACACATTCAACATTATTTTTAATCATTTGGTTAATGTTCATCGGAGGAGGTTCTGGATCAACTGCTGGAGGTATTAAAATAACAACTTTCGCTGTTTTAGTTGCTGCGATGTGGTGTCAAATGAAAGGGAAAGAAGATGTGGTGCTTTTTAGGCGTAGAATTGTTAATGAAACGATTTTGAAAGCATTAACAGTTACAATGTGTGGAATGATGATTGTCGTACTTGTTACCATCGTCTTAAGTCTTATTGAACAACGTCATAGTTTTATGATGTATTTATTTGAGGCTACCTCTGCATTCGGAACAGCTGGACTTACAATGGGGCTAACTCCCGAGCTATCAACCAGCGGCCGTCTTCTGATTATATTAACAATGTTTGTAGGAAGATTAGGCCCCTTAACAATTGCTTTTGCCATTACAAGTCGTCGAAAAACGGAGGCTTTCCGTCATCCAAAAGGAAAGATTATGATTGGCTAACTATGATAAAGGAGCGATGCATACAATGACGATCAAACAATATGCAGTTATAGGTCTAGGTAGGTTTGGTGTAAGCGTAGCCCGCAAATTATATGAATCTGGGAGTGAAGTTTTAGGAATCGATATTAATGAGGAAAAAGTCGAAGATGCTGAATCTTATGTTACACACGCAGTAGTTGCTGATACGACAGAAGAAAAAGCACTTAACTCCATTGGAATTAGAAATTTCGATTGTGTCATTGTCGCTATAGGCATTGATATGCAATCAAGTATTTTAACGGTCTCATTATTAAAGGAGATAGGCATAAAAAAAATAATTGCAAAGGCTCTCGGAAAAAGACATGGACAGGTTTTAGAAAAGGTTGGAGCTGATTTGGTTATTTACCCTGAAAGAGATATGGGTGAGCGGGTAGCAAATCAGCTTCTTTCACCCAACTTGCTGAATTATATTGAATTATCAAAGGAGTACAGCATAGAGGAAATTATGATTCCTTCTAAAATGGCCGGACACAGTTTACGGGATTTAGACATTCGTTCGAAATATAATGTCAGTGTTATTGCCATAGTTCGGGATGGTAACATTACCATCTTACCCCCTCCTGATCAGATTATTGAAGAAAGCGATCTATTAGTTATGATTGGCCATAGAAAGGATCTTACTCTATTTTCAAATGTTGAATAGATAAAAGGCAAAATATCGAAGGTTGTGTCCAAGGATGATTTTCTCCTTGAAACAGCCTTCGTTATTTTTCAGAAGATTTTCTTGCTATCCCTATCGTCTTTTAAAATCTCTACAGCTTCTCTGAAACGTTGAGAATGAACGACTTCTCGTTCACGTAAAAATTTCAAGCTATCATTTAAATCAGTGTCATCTGATAAATCAATAATCCACTGATATGTCGCCCTTGCTTTTTCTTCAGCTGCAATATCCTCATATAAATCAGCAATCGGATCCCCTTTAGCCTGAATATAAGTTGCCGTAAACGGTGATCCAGCTGCATTCTGATAAAATAATGCCCTGTCATGATTGACATAGTGTTCTCCCAAACCTGCCTCTTTTAGCATCTCTGGAGTAGCATCCTTCGTCAGTTTATAAATCATCGTGGCAATCATTTCTAAGTGAGAAAACTCTTCTGTCGCTATATCAGTTAACAGTCCAACTACTTTATCGGGAATCGTATAGCGCTGATTCATATATCGAAGTGCCGCTGCTAATTCCCCGTCTGCACCTCCATACTGCTCAATTAAATACTTTGCCAGCATAGGGTTGCATGTACTAACTCTTACTGGATACTGGAGCTTTTTTTCATAGTACCACAAAAATAGTTCCTCCTAGTTACTCATAATCAATTATACCTCGGCATAAATGCAATTCAGAATCGGCTTTGGACGTGCACAAAAAACTCCTAATACATTTGGCAGCCGACGTTTCACTCTTAATAAAAAGTTAAACTTGCCATGGCCAAGGTGTATCTATCCAATTAAATGGATAATTTGAATAACTTCTCCCAAAATTCATAAGCGGACCAAATTTCTGTTCAAATTCAACCTTAAGTCGCATACTGATTTCAGTGTTTTCGTTAAATTGCTGAATAGCATCAAAATCGTGAGGATGAGTATCTAAATAAAGATTTAATTCCACTAGTACAAAATCAATGGCTTGTATTTCTTCAAGTAGCGTATAAAATTCAGGTGGCATCTCCTTACTCATTCTTTATCCCTCCTTGTTGGGGATTTGGATAGGGGCTAAATAATTGAGGCCATAACGTGCCAGATCTGAGAGCTTCTCTAGGGGTTGGGTATTGCGGTAGCCCAGGCGGTTGAAAACCCATATATAATTGAGGCGGTGTTGAAAAGCTTTTAACCCTTATAGGTGGACATGGGTCGAATGGACTAACATAAGGCTTCCAATACTTATATTGAGTAAACATTGTATCCTCCCTTCTGTATCAATTACATCAGTGGAGTATATGAGGTAGATTTAATTTTTATTCAGACCTGTTACGATATGGAAAAAGTCACATTGTTATGGAACTATGTATCGAATTTGTTTTCAAACTAGCAAGTAAAAACTTGATCTAATCTAAAATAAAGGATGTTGGAAAACTGTTTTATCTGTAGTCCCTTATTATCATAGGAAATAATTCGCGTATCATGTAGAACACGAAATAAAACTCACATTTTTTTAAATGCGAGTTTTATTTCGTATTATTTAGTTTGGTAGGGTCACTTTACCCATCATACGCACAGATAAAATTACTGCGTATTATTTTTAAAATGTTACTCCAAGAAAATATCCTATAGAAATAAAAATAATTACCCATACCATCGCACCAAAACAAGCAAAAGCCAGATAAGTACTAAACTTCATCTGTGTGATTCCAGACATGTAACTTGTAACATGTCTAATCCCCGGAACAAAATATCCTATAATTATTGTCCACGGTCCAAAACGATGGAACCAACGTTCAACTTTAGTAAACCGTCTATTATTTAGTCCAAACCACTTTCCATATTTTATTATTAATGGTGTTCCTAATTTATTTCCAATTGCATAGCTAAATACCATACCAGTGGATGCGCCTAAAAAGCTTAAGATAATACTCAATAGAAAGTTTAAATGTCCCTCATGACACAAAAATCCCACAAACGTCATTAAGATCTCATCGGGAATGGGTAAGCCAATTATTCCTAAAGATAAGATTAAAAATATAGCCAGATATCCATATTGACTTATAAAACTGCTTATGAATTCCACGAATAGTTTCTCCTTTTTTAATACAAATCGTTACCTATATCATTAAACATCATATATTCCCCCATTTTTTCATTTAAAACACTCGAAGGATTATTAAAAACAGAGAGGGAATTAAGATTAAATAATAGTATTTGACTGACCTGCTAATGGTCTACACTTCAATCTTAAATACCTATGTTATCGATGTTACTAAGTTATGTAAAAATTCGGTTCGTATCTATACAAAGTTCTTGTAAAATGATCCAAACATCAAAATTTTTATAAGATTCTTGATGCTAATCCATAAAAATGATAATATTTCTCTCTGCACATTTTTACAAGTACTCTTCATAATACATCATCTACTATGAATTAAAAAGAGGTGTATTGTGAATAAAACAACAACAATCGTTCAATAGGTTAACTTTTGATAATCATCATCCATAAATAGTAATGAAATTTATCAATTTGCTCATTTTTTTGTATGGAAGTATCATTTCAGGAAATAAATATATTCCATTATTAGACTCTCAATCAAATTTTCAATGAAAACGGGGCTAGTTCATAACGAACAGCCCCGTATCCCTTACTATATAAGGATTTTCATTACTATTAATAATTAGACTGTAGTTTTGCTTCATTGCAAACTCAATAGATAATGGGTTGTAATCCCTTTATTTCAAAGCTTTATACCTTCTTTATGTATTTTTTAATAATGCAAAGTAAAGCATAAAATTGTATTGCTTTGGGGCTAAGTGGGGCTAGATTGGGGCTAATAAAAAATCGGCGAGCGTGTGTACAGGAATGGGTGAGTATGAAAGATTGGAGCAAACATTGGCTTCAATCTTTTTTTGTTATGTAAATAGACCATTTAAGGCTCTTCAGGAGTTATTTGCTTTTTCCTATAAAGAATCGGGCCAATAATTGAACGAATTACTTACAACAACAACATGAATTTTAATATTCTTCCATACAAGTTAAATTCGAGTAGGAGGGAGTGATTAACTCCCGACCTCTCACACCACCGTACGTACGGATCCGTATACGGCGGTTCAATTAAGATGAATAACGCAAAGTTTCGTAACGAACTTGCAGACTTTTCAGCCCTTGGCTTTCCCAATAGGAATTGCCGAGGGTTCTGTGCAATATGGGGCTTTTTGAAATGCGCCAGTACCCTTTTCGGGTATTTCCCCATTCGTATGCTTTTCCGTACGGAACTTTTAAACGAATGAGATTTCTGACTCTGGTTCGGGGTTTCTTCCAATTCTTCCAAAGACACATTCGCAACCTTCTCTTAATCCAACTGTCTAATTTACTGAATACTGAAGGTGTATCTGCGAGCGCAAAATATCCACACCATCCAATTAGATATTGGTTTAATTTCTCGATACGATATTCCATTGGAAATGGCATCTTTCTAGAGGTAATTTCTCGTATTTTCTTCTTCATTCGTTGAAGGCTTGTTTTCGCCACCCGAACTTTTGGTTCTTTATGGTGTGAAAAACTAAAACCCAAGAATTTTCGATTCCACGGTCGGTCTACCGCTGATTTGGACTCATTCACTTTCAAGCGTAATGTACCTTCGACGAATCGCTGTACACTTGCTATTGTACGCTCTCCTGCACGTTTACTCTTCACATAGATATTGCAGTCATCTGCGTAGCGAACGAATTTATGACCACGTTTCTCTAATTCTTTATCCAACTCATCTAACACGATATTAGAAAGAAGTGGACTTAATGGTCCACCTTGCGGTGTTCCTTCCTCTGTACTTGAAACAACTCCATTTATCATGACACCTGCTTGGAGATATTTACGGATAAGTTTTAATAATGATTTATCATGAATTCTTTTCGCTAATGTTGCCATTAATCGGTCGTGGTTGACCTTATCAAAGAATTTCTCTAAATCCATATCCACAACCCAACGATATCCTTCCTTCATATAACCCTTCGCCTTTCGGACTGCGTCATGAGCACTCCGTTTTGGTCGGAACCCATAACTGTTGTCCGAGAAAGTTTGGTCATATTCTTTTGATAATATCTGCGATATGGCTTGTTGAATCAAACGGTCTGTCACGGTTGGGATTCCTAATAGACGCACACCGCCGTCTGGTTTCGGGATTTCGACACGAAGTACTGGTTGCGGTTCATAAGTTCCCATTAGAATTTGCGCTTTAATGGATTCCCAGTTTTCGAGGATGTGCTGACGTAAAGTTTGTACGGGCATCATGTCTACTCCCTGGCTTCCTTTATTCGCTTCCACTCGCTTTAATGCTTGTATCATATTCGGACGTGCTAGAATTTGATTCAACATCACCATTTCGTTCCTTTCCGTGAATAGCTTGTCTTCTTATGCCCACCTGAACTACACCCTCCGCAAATACCCTCATGGACTTCACCATTACTTTCTAAGCGTGAGGTTTCTCTGTTTTCTGTGTTTATTCATTCAAGATGGAATGCCAAGGGCTATTCTCTCTTAGTTGTTCGGTCCTTCCGATTAGTTCTAGACCCAATCGTACTATGACCTCTGCTGACTTCTGATGGTTCAGCTACTTGTCACCAAGTAATTTATGAAGGGTACTTCACGTTTCCATCAGACCTCCCCGGGTAAGCACGTGCACTTTCACACCATCTATCCGCCTCATTTACTCGATATGACCTTCGACAGAAAGGACTTTGTTTTGATTTGCAAACTCATCCAATCATACCTAGCCTTCTATGAGGTTCGTGTTCCTCGGACCGGTGTTTTGCCTCCAGCTTCCTTCAGATTCCGCGTCGCCACGGACACCCTTGCTCTTGGCTAACCTCTACTTCTGTCTTCGGGGTTCGGGACTTACACCCTATAGTTCATATGCATGCCGGGCGCACAAATAAAAGCCATATCTCAATTGAGAAATGGCTAAAATAATGTTAGTGTCTTTCCTGTTTTAAATCCTAATTTACTACATCTGCAAGATGAATATTTTGATCAATCTTTATCTGTTATTAAGGTTTTATATAACGCTTCCATAAAAGTGTAAATTTACAACATCTAAAAAGGATGACTGTTCCCGTATTACCTTCTGGTTAATCTAGGTACTTTAATCTTTGGTAATGCCCTACCTCAAGTGGACAACCCATTTTACACCCTCAAAATAATTTGTATTATATGGCCACCCCATAAACATGGCTACAATTGAATCTAAGTTTGATAAAATTGGTGCCTTTGAAACAACAGCATACCTTATATTTTAATTCCAAATCAGGTTAGCTATGACACGAACAATCCCAGCAGTTACAATCAAACATACTGCTAAAAAGAAAGTAGGTGTTAGTCATTCTTAATTGGGTTAACGTCTAAATACGCATTAATGCACCATTAGGCTTTGGTAACTCTTGAGCTGTTATCAGATTCATTTTACAAAAATGTTCAAAAAATTGTTGTGCCAGCTCTCGTTCATTTGGGTCACTTTTCAACGAAACTATATCAAGCAAAATTTGAGCCATCCATAAATTTTCAAAATAACGATATTTACCTGTATTCCATGTCATTTTTTCGGGGAATTTTTCATTTATATAATATTGCCAGAAAAGCAGCTGATCCGACTCCTGTTCTGTAAGTTGAATTCTGTATTTTGAATGAGCAGGAATATATCCATCTTCACAAAGCTTACCGACAAAATCTTCATTCACCATATAGACACCTAAGATACGTCTGTCTTTTTCAGGCATGCCGGAATCTATTGCTGTTAATAGGACAGCGCTATTTTGGTGCAAGCGGCTCGGCTTATTTGGCTTTCCTTTGTTATTACCACTTTTTAATACGCCTGAAAAAACTTTCCACTCTGAAAAAGAACTATTCTGTTCTTCTGTGTCACACCAAAATACCATTTGTGATTCGGGATGAAGTTTATGGTTTTTCATAAGTTTTTCGTGTTCCAAGCGAAGTACCAGTTTTTTTCGTTGTAGTTTTTTTTCCTCTTCCTTCTTCCATTCTTCCTCTTTTCGCCCATTTTCCTTTTTTTGCAAAATTTCTTCAAGTGACTTAGCATCACTTTTATCATGTAATTTTAGGTGCTTTACAAATACATCCGGGAAAACAAACATTTTATTTTCCGATGCGAAATGTATTTCAATACGAGAATCATTATGTTTAACTATACTACCCATGCCAAAACGCTTGTGTGTAACTTTCTTATTGATTAGATTCATTATTCTAGTCCTCCTTATGAAATAAAAAATCGGTTACTATTAGATAGTAAATTAATAATTTTATTCAACTAACTTCCTTTAAAGCTCACATAACTGTTTTAACTTTTTCTTCGGCTTAAAAAGGATATTAAAAAAACGTATCCAAATTCTATCTGCAAAAAGGACAGCGGAATTCGAAATACGATTTTAAAAAAATAATTGTAAGACTATTATAACATTTTTTTATAAATTTACAAATTTATTATTGACAACATAATTTATCATGAAGTAAAATGATTATTTGTTCTCTAAATCCCCTTGAAATAGCTATGAAATAAAGGCCTCCAAAAAGTCGCGAAACTTCTGGAAAGCGCCCTATAAATTAACCACTTGATTACCGGTGATAAGCATAGGAGGGCTTCATGATATAAAACCAATACAAGTAATTTCTTTCCTAGAAAAGAAATGGATAGATTAATCCGTGTACTAATCATATATGCTGAATACGAGATATTCCCCAATTATATTCCATATAAAAAGACCCCAATTTCGCAAAGGTTATTTGCAAAAAAAAAACAGGGTCGGGATTGAATTTTCAGTTAGAGAAGGTCCCATCTTGTGTAAATGAGCTCTATCATCTTCCCTAAAAAATCCGGATAGATAATTTTCTCTAGACAAAAAACCTAGGGATGCTCAAAATCATCTTCTGATACACCAAAATCATTTTCCGTTAAAGGTAAATGATTTGAATCTATTTCTTTTAAAATCGCATATCCCCTCCAAACTCTGGGCATGAACCAATCTAGGCTGTAGCGTCTGCAAACGCTGCGGCTTTTTTAATGTATAAATAGATAAAAACCGAACAAATTATAATGTGTAGTGGCGAACTACTTAAAGAGCTGCAGGGATTTTATCGCTGTGGCTTTTTTTACTCCGGAACGCCTAACTTGATTTAAAATTGATACATAAAATAAAAGTGACCTATCGAAATGTTATTCCTGTTACTCCTATTATTCCTTGAGAACATCAATCCTAATGTTCCTTAGGGATAATAAAAACTGTGATCACTTTCTTAATTGGAAGTGGTCCTTTTTTATTTTGGTAAAAAAATTATAAAAATGAATGTTTTTTCTGTTTCCATCCATACTAACCATGCTTTAGCCACAAATAAGAAAAGGATGTGTAAGTATGGGTATTCTTGGTGGAAATCCAAAAGACGAACCGTTACATTATGGTGAAGTATTTAGTGTTTGGACAAGTTTGATCACAGATTATGGTATAATTTCTGGCTATCAAACGTTTTATAATCATGCCGGTGATAAAGATCTAAAAAAATTATTGAAGATATAATCGAACTTTGTAGAGATGAAGTAAAACAATTAGAAAAAATTCTAAAAACTAATGGTATTGGTTTACCTCCTGCCTCACCTGAAAGACCAGTAGCAAGAATGGAAGATATCCCTGCAGGCGCTAAATTTAATGATCCGGAAATTAGTGCTGCTCTTAGTGCCGAACTAGCTGCTGGGTTAGTTGCATGCAGTCAAGCATTGGGAACTTCTACTCGAGAAGATATCGCTTTAATGTATGGTCAATTCCATGCAGCGAAAGCTCTAATCGGTGCTAAACTACTACGTCTTAATAAAAATAAAGGTTGGTTAGTTCCACCACCATTACATATAGATTATCCAGAAAAATAATATTTTTACCTGACAAACCGTTTCCCTAGTTTTAATCTGGGGCTTTTTCTTTGTCATAAATGTATAGGAAATCTTAATCTGCACAAATTATTATTGAGTGTATCGCACGGATGTTTCGACATAAGTATTATGATGCTGCCGGAAAGCGGAGAGAAAAGAAGAAAAGTGGCTTTAAAACAGAAAAAGCAGCATTGAAAGCCCTTCTGGAAGTGAAGGCTGCAACGCTGCGTGGTGAAACAAAACATATTGAAAATGAAAATTTAACTATTAATAATTATGTAGATCTATGGTTTGAGAAGAACTGTAAAAAGAAAAAATGGAGCGCTAATTCAGTTCTGATTCGTGAGAAAGCTATACGTCTTTATTTTAAGCCACTGCTAGGACGCTATAAGCTCCAAAGTCTTGATGATGTTATCTATCAAGAAAACTTTATTGACGTGTTAGCGAAACAGTACAAGCCTAGTACAGTACATCAAGCTCATAATGTCTTTAAAACAATTATTAATGCCGCTATTAAAGAAAGAATATTGCTCCACAATCCTCTTGTTGATATCGTACTACCAGTTAATAACAAAAGGGACAAAAACAAGAAAATTATCTCACCCCTGCAGAACTAGTAACTTTTTTGAATGATGCTAAAAAAAATGAAAACATCACAAATTTTACTTTTTTACTCACAATTGCATATACAGGAATGCGCTGCGGTGAAGCATGCGGATTACAGTGGAAGAATATTAATTTTAAAGAAAATACAATAACAATTGAACGGTCTAGGGATTATGGTGGCACCCATAAGCCTAAAACACTTAACAGCTATAGAACCATTCTAGTGGAAGAAGCTGTTATGAAGCAATTAGAAACCTATAAAAGATGGTGTAAGCAAAAATTGTTGTCGTATGGACTAAAACTGATGGATGAAGATGAATACGAGAATGATGATACATTTGTATTTATCTCACATTTGTCAGGGGAGCCTATAGCACCGAACAACACAGCTAAAATCATGTATAAGATTATCCAAAGTACCAAGCTTCCCAAAATAACTTTACATGGTTTAAGACACACGCATTGCACTATTTTATTGAATCGTGGTCTGAATGTGAAGGTCATTGCAGAACGTTTAGGAAACACTCCTAAAATGATTTACGAAATATATGGTCATGTTCTTAAAGAAATGGAAGAGGCATCCGTAGCGGCATTTAGTCAAAGTTTAAATGAAATTGGGGCTAAAAGTGGGGCTAGTTCATAACGAACAGCCCCGTATCCCTTACTATATAAGGATTTTCATTACTATTAATAATTAGAATCTGCAATTAATCCGTTCATAATAGCAACACCAGAACTTGCTCCAATACGAGTAGCTCCAGCCTCAACCATTTTTTGCATATCTTCCAAGCTTCGTACACCGCCAGAAGCTTTTACACCTAAATCTGGGCCTACTGTTTTACGCATTAAAGCAATATCTTCTGCAGTTGCGCCTCCAGTAGAAAAACCTGTTGATGTTTTCACATAGTCAGTACCTGCTGCCACAGCTAGTTCACATGCTTTTACTTTTTCTTCATCAGTTAGAAGGCAAGATTCAATAATTACTTTTACAAGTGCGCTACCTTTTGCCGCTTCAACAACTGCAGCAATATCTGCTTGCACAAGGTCATAGTTTTTATCCTTTAATGCACCGATATTGATAACCATGTCTACCTCTTTTGCACCGTTAGCTATCGCATCTTTTGCTTCGAATGCTTTAACAGCTGGTGTGTTAGCACCTAAAGGGAAGCCAATTACTGTACAAACTAATACATCTGAGCCTTGTAAAAGCTCGCTGCTATATTTCACCCAAGTTGGATTTACACAAACAGAAGCAAAGTTAAATTGTTTTGCCTCTGCACACAATTTTTCGATTTGCTCTTTTGAAGCTTCAGCCTTTAATAATGTATGATCAATCATACGTGTGAAATTTTGTTCCATTTTATTAGACTCTCCTTCTATCAACAAGTTGTACGTACCTCTCTGGAATCATAACATTTTTTAACGTTTCCGTCTAATTTTGAATGAAATTAGATGAATTCAAATTATTTTAGAAACAAACCCATTATGCCTCAACATAATTACATCCGGAATCGAGTTTGTGCTTGCACATTCGACTCCGCGACTCCGCTTTCGCGGGTATTTAGACATCCACTGAAAGAAGTTAAAATATAGCAAAACACCGTTCAAAGTTTGAACGGTGTTTCTATTCATAGGTACTCTTTTGTTATTTTATAGTTTCTAATACACGAACAAATTGTCCTTTAGAATGAGGATATCCAGCTTGCGTAATTTTCACTTTTACAAGCTGACCGATTAGGCTTTCAGGACCTTCAAATACTACTTTTAAGTAATTATCAGTATAACCTGTTAAAAGCCCTGCCTCACCGCTTTCATCATGCACGAATTCTTCAGGAATTACCTCTAACACTTGATCTTCAAAGCGAGATGAATATTCCTTCGCTAATTGATCATTTAAAGCGATTAATCGGTGAACACGTTCGTTTTTAATGTTTTCGTCAATTTGGTCCTCCATGCGCGCAGCTGGTGTACCTGTACGTGGAGAGAACGGGAATACGTGTAATTCAGAAAACTTATGGTCACGAATAAAGTTATATGTTTCCATGAACTCTTCCTCAGTTTCACCTGGGAAACCTACGATTACGTCAGAAGTGACAGCCAAGTCTGGTAAAGCTTCATGTAGTTTAGTTAAACGTTCACCGAAGAACTCCATTGTATACTTACGACGCATACGTTTTAAAACTGTATCAGAGCCAGATTGGATCGGAATGTGTAAGTGGTTAACAACGATTTTTGATTCACGTAAAACTTCAATCACTTCATCTGTTAATTGACTTGCCTCAATCGAAGAAATACGAAGGCGTTTTAAACCTTTTACATTTGCCTCTAAATCACGTAGAAGCTGGGCTAAATTGTAATCTTTTAAGTCTTGTCCATAGCCTCCAGTATGAATACCAGTTAGAACAATTTCAAGATAACCTGCATCCACTAGTTGTTGGGCTTGGCTCAATACTTCTTGAGGATCTCGAGAGCGCATTAACCCACGTGCCCATGGAATAATACAAAACGTACAGAAGTTATTACAGCCTTCTTGTATTTTTAAAGATGCGCGTGTACGGTCTGTAAATGCAGGCACGTCTAATTCCTCATACACACGATTTTTCATAATGTTACGCACAGCATTAATTGGTTGGCGTTCAGTAAGATATTGATCTATGTAGCCAAGTAATTTTGTACGATCCTGTGTTCCTACAACAATGTCAACACCAGGAATCGCCATAATTTCAGCTGGAGATGTTTGAGCGTAACATCCTGTAACACAAATGACAGCGTCTGGGTTTTGACGAATAGCTCGACGAATAACTTGACGTGATTTTTTATCCCCTGTATTTGTTACTGTACATGTATTAATGACATAGACGTCTGCTTGGCGATCAAACTCCGTACGATCATAGCCTTCTTCTTTAAATAACTGCCAAATTGCTTCTGTTTCATAATGATTTACTTTACAACCTAGAGTATGGAAACTCACGATTTTTGGTCGCTCGTTACTCATAATATATATCATCCTTTCAAGAGTACACTACAATAAATTAAATTATCAACGTGTCTTATAATAGCACAAATAAATATAATGAGCCTAGCTTTTTGGCTAGGCTTCAAAAAATATATAAATGAAAAGTATTTACTAATAAGAGTTCCTCTACTAAAAATACAAATAATATAAAAGAAAAAAAGTCCAATCTCAAAATAAATTGCAAAAAGGCAGTTAAAAATTAGATTCACTCTAACTTTCAACTGCCAACTCAGATAGTAAATTTTTATCAGTGCCTATAAATAGTTTTGGGCAGTGTTTTCAATTACATTTTCTTAGAACAACCCTTTAATTTGTACTGTTCGTTCTGCACCACTAAAAACTAGATTAAGGACTAACAGGAGGAGTAAGTCCTAAAAGAACAGGAGTTACTACAGTACTACCAGTTCCAAGGCGAACTTGTTGAACTTGCAGTACTTTTACTGTAAGATCCAGAACAATTTTTTCACGTAATGTGCTGAAAGTACCTTCTGGTGCTGCCATAATTGGTGAAAAATCAAGTTCAAAGAAGTTTGCAGCAACTAACTCGCCGAATGGTTGTTCATTGTATTTCACAAGATTTTGGAAGAAAGCCTTATCCAATCGAGCATCCATTTGAGTTCTTTCATTCAGGAAGTTCGCTTCGGCAAACTCAGAAATTCCTATGATTGGAGTAGTGCCCCCAGGTGTTTGTGGGAAAATAAGTTCTGTAAAACCAGAAAACGGAACGTCTGCAATTCTATCACGAAGTGCGCCATTACATGCTGATGAAGCATATTCAATATTTTTACGAATATGTCCTGCTACAAATAATTTAGCTCTTGTTACTCTAAAAAAGTCAGTGTTATCAATACGTGCAAATCTAACCGGCACTAATTTAACCTGATTTAGGAATACATTTTTTTTCACTCTTTTAATTTCAGTTGCTGCAGGAGTAAGCGTAATATCTGACTCCACAACTATTTGAAGTGTTGGTTCTGCAAGTACAACTGGAACTTTAATAGTCGGAGCTGTAACTGGTGTAGCGATTAGTGGAGTAGCCTCACTATTTAAAGGTATTTGTTCAGTTGATGCTACAGGGCAAGGTAGCATTTGATTTTCTAATTGATCACTCAAAAAATTCCCTCTTTTCATTTTTTCATTAGAGAGCGCTCTCTATATTGCTAGAATATGTAGCTATTAAATCTATGCATGGACGTATATACTAGTTTTTTCTGATATTAAAAAAAGGGATTTTTGAGCTGAGAGAAAAGTTTTAATTACCCTCTAGACTCTTGACTGTCATAACGGACTCGAATTTTCTGTACTTGTAGCATATGAATGATTAATTCTAATACTATATTTTGGCACAATTGGTTTGAATGAATTAATGATTCATCTTGTGCAGGTACTGCATTCGTAGTCTGAAATGTAGTATATTCAATATTTTGATTTAGAAAGCCTTCAATAAATAATTTTCCCTTTAACGCTGTACATGTCCCATTATTTAATGATTGGGAAAACTGACTAGGTACGAATCTACAATTGGTTAGTACTACCTCATTCGAGATATCTTTTACTCCCCCAATTCCTTTGTCAAATTGAATAAATTCTTCAAGACATATTTCAATTTTATATTCCCCTACTACAACCGGAACTCTAATATGCATAACATCATCGGAAGCGTAAGAGTGATTATTTGTTTCTCCTTTTTTAATTGATTGTGTGTTATGTAAAGGAACTACAACTGATTTAGACGGATTATTCGTCTGAATATTTTTTTCATAAGTATCATTTTTCATTAAAAATATTATTTCATTAATTTTTGAGTGAACTAAACGACAATCAGGCTGTTCAGGATAATCCGTTGAAGTATTAAATAGTTTGGTTTCAAGTTGAGGGGTAAGTTGATTGTTTAAATCAAGAAAATCAAATGTATTTTTAACAACGTCACCACAAATAGGAGCATGAAGAAAATTATCAATTTCTATATGAGTAGAAATTAGACTTTTTTTGGTAATAGAACATATTTGTCCTTGCGCTGAACTAGTAGATACACTAATATCACCTGTAGAATTGTTTTTCTCCACCTCTTCTGTATCAATCTCTACATCAACTTTAGAAGGGATGTGTAGCTCACTATTAGGATCTATATGCGCTGCAAGATCCTCTTCTTCTACAGGACCGGTTTCATCCGCCTCTTCTTTATCACGGAGATCATTCATTTCTTCCTCTACATCAACTTCAGGAGGGTTGTGTAGCTCGCCATTAGAATCTAAATGTGCCGCAAGAATCTCTTCTTCTACAGGACTGGTTTCATCCGCCTCTTCTTTATTAAGGGGATCGTTCATTTCTTCCTCTACATCAGCTTCAGGAGGAATGAGTAGCTCACTATCGGGATTTAGATGCGTCGCAAGGCTGGTTTCATCTTTTTCCATAGCAAGGTCATTATTTATAAAATCGTCATTTAAAGAATATGAAGTGTCAGATGTAGTATCTAGTTGAGGTGTATGATCTATCTTTTTCTTGGGTTTAATTTGATAATTATAATTGATGAAAACTTTTTGTTTGGAACTTATTTCTTTCATTTTTCTAAAATTAATCCATGGAGTTTTCATTAGTTCACTCCTAAATAATGTATTGACAAATAACGTGCAACAGTTGATCTGTAAAAAACTTCTAAGCATTTTTCCAGCCACGACAGCTTTTTGGTCAATGGTCAGACTTTATGCGTTATTCTTGAGAGACATGTTTGAAATCCGTTTCTTCAAGAAAAACTCACACTATAACCCTTTTTCATTTTTATTATTTCCACGTTACCTTAATGAATATTGATCGGTTAAAGACAGCGATTATCATTTTCTTTTTCTAATGTCTGATAACAGCTTAACTCTTTTTCTTTTATTTTGATCTAAGTGCTGCACTTATAATTACAATTCATTTTATGCATTACTTTTACTTTTGCCACTCAGTACTTTCCAAATCTCAGTAGAAAATTCGATATTAATGCATTTAAGACGATTACATAAATAGAAAATATCTATCTTTACATTATTTTATTTTATTTTCAGCGCGATAATATATAGCAAAAAGGCAGTTAACAGTTCTATTTAATCAAACTGTCAACTGCCAAAACTCAAATATTGGATTTTCAATATCCCTCGAAATACCTGTTTTTCTCTACTCGCTCCTCTAAAAACTAATGAATTAACAAGGATTAGAAGGAGGATCAGGTCTAACTGGTGGATCAGGAGGACTAACCGGTGGAGTCAATCCTGGTAAAACAGGAGTTATTACAGCACTACCAGCTCCAAGGCGGACTTGTTGAATTTGTAGTACTTTTACTGTAAGATCCAGAACAATTTTTTCACGCAATGTGCTGAAAGTACCTTCAGGTGATGCCATAATTGGTGAAAAATCAAGTTCAAAGAAGTTTGCAGCGACTAACTCGCCAAATGGTTGCTCATTGTATTTTACAAGATTTTGGAAGAAAGCCTTATCTAATCTAGCATCCATTTGAGTTCTTTCATTCAGGAAGTTCGCTTCGGCAAACTCAGAAATTCCTAAGATTGGAGTAGGGCCTCCAGTTGTTTGTGGGAAAATAAGTTCTGTAAAACCAGAAAACGGAACATCAGCAATTCTATCTTGTAGCGCTCCATTACATGCTGCTGAAGCATATTCAATATTTTTACGAATATGTCCTGCTACAAATAATTTAGCTCTTGTTACCCTAAAAAAGTCAGTGTTATCAATACGCGCAAATCTAACCGGCACTAATTTAACTTGATTTAGGAAAACATTTTTTTTCACTCTTTTGATTTCAGTTGCAGCAGGATCCAGCGTAATATCTGATTCCACAACTATTTGAAGTGTTGGTTCTGCAAGTACAACTGGAATTTTAATAGTTGGAGCTGTAACCGGTGTAGCGGCTAGTATAGTAGCCTCACTATTTAATGGTATTTGTTCAGTTGATGTTACTGGACAAGGTGGCATTTGATTTTGATTTTCAGATTGACCACTCAAAAAATTCCCCTCTTTCATTTTGTAGTATTTGAGAGCTCTCTGTATAAGAATATGTAGCAATTAAATCTATGAATGGACGTGTATACTAGTTTTTTACTCATTTAAATAAAGGGGATTTTTGAGCTCAGGGATTAAAATGGACACAATACCAGCTACTCACTGATTTAACAATGTTCCTTCAATATAGGATTTTACTAAAAAACCGATTCAAAGTTTTTTGAATCGGTTCTACTTATAGGATTACCTATAAAAATAGTCATTGAATTTTTAGTTTCTAAACCTTTGCACGACTGCATATAGACGCAATTTAAATGATGTTTACTCATACAATGTGTGAAAAACTCTTTTAACAAGGTTAAACGCTGTCTCATTCAAATTCATAAGATATTGCAGATAGTGCATAGAGTGGTGCCGTTTCTGCTCGTAAAATTCGGGGTCCTAAAGACATCGTTTGAGCACCCGCTTGAAGCAGGGCATCCACTTCTTTTCGTGCAATGCCACCTTCAGGACCAAAAATAATAAGAATAGATTTCGACTTCTTGTCATACACGTTTTTTAGCTTCTCTGCAAACCTTGTACGTTGTTCTGCTTTTGCATCCTCTTCATCCGCTATAAAAACGGCGTCGAAATTGCCTACTTGTTCTACTAGCTGTTTAAAAGAGATTGGTTCATATATTTCTGGGATATGTGTACGATGGGATTGCTCAGCTGCCTCTTTTGCAATTTTTTGTAGACGCTCTTGCTTTTTGGCACCTTTCTTTTTATCCCATTTAACGATGGAACGCTCCGCTTCAAATGGCAACAAGGCAAACATTCCAAGCTCTGTCGCCTTTTGTGTAATCAGTTCTAACTTATCGCCCTTCGGCAACCCACATGCCACTATTACATGGACAGGTAACTCTGGTGAAGGAACGATCTCACCGGTAGCTTGAACGTGTACCTCATCCCCTTCAAAGGCTGAAATTTCACAAATATGAGCAGTATTTTGTGCGACAACTACGATTTTGTCGCCCTCTTTCATACGCATTACCCGTTCAATATGTCGGGCATCTTCTCCGCTAATTCGTGCTTCCTCTATGGCTGTCTCAATAAAATATCGCTGCATTTAACCGTACTCCTTTCTAGAAAGAAGAGAAAACGCCAAATCACAAGCACTCGGCTCCCGATTTGGCGCTTCCTCAGTCCACTTATTGTGGTCGACGGGCAATGATTGCTACCCAATCTTCCATTAATAATACTTCTTCGATTACAAAGCCTGAAGCTTCTAGTGCTGCTTTTACATCATCACGTTTTGCGGCAATGATGCCTGAAGTGACATATAATCCACCCGGTTTAACAATTGAAAATGCATCGTCAGTAAAGGACATAATAATTTCTGCTAAAATATTAGCCACAACGACATCAGCTGGTTCCTTTACAGTATCCAATAAGTTCCCATGGAATACTGATACTTTATCATCCACTTTATTTAATGCAACATTTTCTTGTGCTGAACGTACAGCTACTTCGTCTAAATCAAGTGCATGCACGCTCTTAGCACCTAGTAAGGCTGCACCGATAGATAGAACGCCCGAACCCGTTCCGATATCGATAACCATATCTTCCTCTTTTACAACCTTCTCAAGTCCCTGTAAACACATAACAGTTGTAGGGTGTGTTCCTGTACCGAAAGCCATACCAGGATCTAATTCAATAATTAGTTCATCTGTTGATACTGGTACATATTCTTCCCATGTTGGTACGATTGTAAAGCGTTCAGAAATTTTTACAGGATGATAGTATTGCTTCCATGCTGTTGCCCAGTCTTCCTCATTAACTTCCACAATCGAAACAAGATTTTCACCAATATCGATGTTGAAGTTCGTTAGATTCGTTATAGCCGCCTTAATTTCTTCGACTGTTTCATTTAAAAAACTAGACTCGGATAAGTAAGCCTTAACAATAACACCATCTTTCGGAAAATCCGCTTCATTTAGCGCATAAATTTCACCATACTGATCTTCTCGTGGCTTCGCAAATTCTGCAGAATCCTCAATAACCACACCACTTGCCCCTGCTTCATGCAAAATATTCGAAATTGCTTCTACCGCTTCATTTTTTGTATGAATGGATAATTCTGACCACTTCACGTAGCTCTTCAGCTCCTCTAATTATTCACCTTGGAATTTTTTCTTAATTTTATCGAATAGTGTGCTTCCTTGTTCTTCAGGAATATCACCACTGATTTCCGCAAATTCACGTAGTAATTGCTTTTGTTTTTCTGTTAATTTTTCTGGCGTTACAACTTTTACTGTTACATATTGATTCCCTGTGCCATAGCCATGGACGTTTTTGACACCTTTGTCTTTTAGACGGAATTGTGCACCTGACTGTGTTCCCGCTGGAATACGTAGTTTTACTTTCCCATGAACAGTCGGAACTTCAATTTCATCACCAAGAGCTGCTTGTGGGAATGTCAGTTTTAGTTCGAAATAAATATCATCGCCATCACGCTCAAACTCTTTATGTCCTTGAACGCGGAACATAATATATAAATCCCCCGCAGGTCCTCCATTTATACCTGGCTCACCTTGACCAGACACACGAATTTGCTGACCATCGTCAACACCTGCTGGAATGTTAACTTTGATTTTCTTACGTTGTTGAACTTTTCCTTCACCACGACAAGTAGAACATTTTTCTTTAATGATTTTACCTGCACCTTGACATGTTGAACAAGTACGACGGTTCATCATACGGCCAAATGGTGTATCTACTGCCTGATTTACTTGACCAGCTCCTTGACATGTTGAACATGTCTCTGGATTAGTACCTGGTTTTGCACCTGAACCTTGGCAAGTATTACATACTTCATCTTTAGGAATTTCGATTTCAGTTTCTTTTCCGAAAATTGCTTCCTCAAACGTAATATTCATACGATATTGAAGGTCATCACCTTTGCGTGGTGCATTCGGGTCCTGACGGCGACCGCCACCACCAAAGAATGAGCTGAAAATATCCTCGAAGCCGCCAAAGCCGCCGCCTCCGAAGCCACCACCAAAGCCTGCATTTGGATCCTCGTGGCCAAATTGATCATAGCGTGCTTTTTTCTGATCGTCACTTAATACTTCATAAGCTTCAGCGATTTCTTTGAATTTTTCATCTGCACCTGGCTCTTTATTAAGGTCAGGATGGTATTGCTTTGATAATTTACGGTATGCTTTTTTAATTTCATCTTTAGAAGCCGATTTCGTTAAACCAAGCACCTCGTAGTAATCGCGTTTCTCCATGATTCACACTCCGCTCTTTTTGCATAAAATCTATTGTATCATGCAGTTAAAAAAACTGCCTCTATTTTATTACTAATTATTCATTAAAAATGTTGCATCACATGTTTTTTCTCTTTTCTCTCAAATAACCTACGCCACTAGACATAATTAAATGTGCATAGCTTATAGCAGTATATAAAGAGAAAAGCCAAAGCCGCAAGCGGTCTTTGGCTTCTTCACTTAACTGTATTACTTACTATTATTTATCGTCTTTTACTTCTTCAAAGTCAGCATCTACGATGTCGTCTTTTTTACCATCGCCAGCTTCTGCACCTGCTTCGCCACCTTGAGCTGCTTGAGCAGCTGCTGCAGCTTGTTCATATACTTTCATTACTAGTGGTTGTAATACACCTTCTAGTTTTTCTTTAGCAGATTTAATGCCTTCTAATTCGCCAGCTTCAAGCGCTTTTTTCAGCTCATCACGAGCATCTTCTACAGATTTTTTCTCGTCTTCTGTAATTTGTTCGCCTAAATCAGCAATTGTTTTGTCAACTTGGAACACTAATTGGTCAGCTTCGTTGCGAAGATCTGCTTCCTCTTTACGTTTAGAATCCGCTTCAGCATTTGCCTCAGCATCTTTTACCATACGTTCGATTTCTTCCTCAGATAAACCAGAATCAGATTGGATAACAATTGTTTGCTCTTTGTTTGTACCAAGGTCTTTCGCTTTAACAGATACGATACCATTTTTATCAATATCGAATGTTACTTCGATTTGTGGTACACCACGTGGTGCTGGCGGAATATCCGATAATTGGAAGCGACCTAATGTTTTGTTGTCAGCTGCCATTGAACGTTCACCTTGTAGTACGTGAATATCTACTGCTGGTTGGTTGTCAGCTGCAGTTGAGAATACTTGTGATTTAGATGTTGGGATCGTAGTATTACGGTCAATTAATTTTGTGAATACGCCACCCATAGTTTCGATACCTAATGAAAGTGGAGTTACGTCAAGTAGAACTACGTCTTTAACATCACCAGTTAATACGCCACCTTGAACTGCAGCACCCATTGCTACAACTTCGTCAGGGTTTACGCCGCGGTGTGGTTCTTTATTAGTTTCTTTACGTACAGCTTCTTGTACAGCTGGAATACGAGTAGAACCACCAACTAAGATTACTTGATCAATTTCAGATGTTGAAAGACCTGCATCAGATAATGCTTGACGTACTGGACCTACTGTACGGTTTACTAATGGCAATGTAATTTCGTCAAATTTAGCACGAGTTAAAGAAATTTCTAAGTGTAATGGACCCGCTTCACCAGCAGTGATGAATGGTAAAGAAATTTGAGTAGATGTTACACCTGATAAGTCTTTTTTCGCTTTTTCAGCTGCGTCTTTTAGACGTTGCATAGCCATTTTATCTTTTGAAAGGTCAATTGCATTTTCTTTTTTGAATTCTGCTACAAGATACTCGATGATAGCATCGTCGAAATCGTCCCCACCTAGTTTGTTGTCACCAGCTGTTGCTAATACTTCAAATACACCGTCACCTAATTCAAGAATAGATACGTCAAATGTACCGCCACCAAGGTCAAATACTAATACTTTTTGATCTGTATCTTGTTTGTCTAAACCATAAGCAAGTGCAGCAGCTGTTGGTTCGTTGATAATACGCTCTACTTCTAAACCAGCAATTTTACCAGCGTCTTTTGTAGCTTGGCGTTGAGCATCGTTGAAGTAAGCAGGTACAGTAATAACTGCTTTTGTTACTTTTTCACCTAAGTAGTCTTCAGCATAACCTTTTAAGTATTGAAGAATCATTGCAGAAACTTCTTGTGGCGTATATTCTTTATCTTCCACTTGAACTTTATCAGATGTACCCATTTTAGATTTAATAGAAATAATTGTGTTAGGGTTTGTTACTGATTGACGTTTCGCTACTTCACCAACTTGACGTTCGCCGCCTTTAAATGCAACAACAGATGGTGTTGTACGGTTTCCTTCTGGGTTTGGAATTACTTTTGGTTCTCCGCCTTCAAGTACAGAGACACATGAGTTTGTTGTTCCTAAGTCAATACCGATAATTTTGCTCATTAAATTTTCCTCCTATTATTGAAACGCGAATGATGCGTTTTCTAACTAATAATTGTAATTAACTAAATAGTACTAAGTCTATTCGTTCACAGATACCATCGTTGGGCGTAATACGCGATCCTTTAACATATAACCTTTTTGAAGCTCGCGTAAGACAACACCAGTCTCTTTTTCACTATCTTGCTCCTGCATAACAGCTTGGTGAACATTTGGATCAAATTGCTCACCTTCAGCTTTAATAATTTGCAAGCCTTCCTTCTCAGTTGCTTCGATCAGAGAACGGTACACCATTTCAATACCTTTTACGATAGAAGCTGTTTCTTCTGAAGTCGCTTCAACTTGTAAGGCACGCTCGAAATTATCGATGACTGGCAGTAAATCTGACAGTAAAGTTTGAGCGCGATACTTTTCAGCAGCCTCACGATCAAGTTGGTTGCGACGACGAATATTATCGAAGTCAGCACGCAAACGTAGATGACGGCTTTCCTCATCGTCTAGCTTAGCTTGTAACTCAGCTAGTTTTGCTTCGTACTGTTCTTCGATCGTTAATTCGACTTCTTGTTCTTCTACTTTAACTTCTGTTTCTTCTACTTCATTTTCAGCTTGTACATCTTCTTGTACAAGGTCTTTGTTTTCAGTTGTTTCCGTCACTTGAAATCCTCCTCATTATCAATCACTACGATTCTTCGTAAAGGCTTGTGTTAAATCCATGCGCATTACATCTAGTAAAGCAACAACACGTTTATAATCCATTCGTGTTGGACCAATAATTGCTATAGCCCCTTGCTGTTCTTCACCAATAGAATAAGTGGTCGTAATGACACTACAGTTTTCCATTTCTAGTTGTTTATTTTCCGAGCCTATACGAATATGAATGCCCGATTCATTAGGATGGAAAAGCGATTGCACTTGGCTAGTCGTTTCCATTAAGTCCAAAATCATACGGACTTTATTTAAATCGTGGAATTCCGGTTGGTTGAACATATTTGTTTTACCACCATAAAAAATTTTACTTTCCGAATTATGCATCGTCGCTGTCACGAGAGAGCGAATAAAATCATCCGCTGATTGAACATGCTGTTGTAATACTGTTAGCACTTCAGCTTCTAGTTTTTTATGAATATCCTCTAATGACTCACCAACTAGACGATCATTTAAGATATTAACCATTTTCTCTAAATCAGAAGCGGTAAAATTAGGAGGTAAACTAAACATGCGATTTTCAACATGTCCATTATTCGTTACGATAATCGCTACTGCTGAATCGCTAGAGAGTGGCACAATTGAAAATCGTTTAACACGATGTCTTTGGACATCTGGTCCTAAAAGAATCGATGTATACGATGTCAGCTCCGATAAAATATTGGCTGACTTTCGGATAATATGCTCTACTTCTACTAAGCGATCATTGAAAATTGATTGGATTTGCTGAATGTCCCTTGAATTAATGCCTTGCGGGCTCAACAAATGATCTACATAAAATCTATAACCCTTTTCCGAAGGCACTCGACCAGAGGAAGTGTGCGTTTTTTCCAAGAAGCCTAATTCCTCTAAATCCGCCATTTCATTTCGAATTGTGGCTGGACTAAATGTAATCTCTTGCTTTTTGGAGATTTGGCGAGAACCTACCGGCTGTGCAAACATAATAAAGTCGTCTACTATAGCTTGCAATATTTGTAATTGCCGATTTGTTAGCATGATCATCACCTCTGTTAGCACTCAACTAAGAGGAGTGCTAATACTATTATTAAGTTATCAAATCCTACATTTTATGTCAACGATATCGCTCAATCTTCTAGTAAAAATTGTTGAAATACTTCATTCCCTACAAAACGACCTTTTCGAGTAAGGCGAATTCCTTTAGTATCATGCTCCAATAGACCTTCTGAAACTAATTTTTCTATGATATGTGAGTAATGCCTATGCATGGATTCATTAAATTTTTCTTCATATACAGTGTGTGTAATTCCTTCCGTTTTACGCAATCCTAAAAACATTTGCTCTTCACATTTTTCTTTCTTCGTTACAACATGTTCATGTACAATTGGAAGTTCTCCTGCATTTACTGCATCCATATATTTTTTCAATGGTCCATGATTTGAATATCGCAAACCAGCTAAATATCCATGAGCACCCGCACCAAAGCCTGCATATTCATCGTTTTCCCAGTATATTTTGTTATGAGTAGAACTGAAACCAGATTGAGCAAAGTTACTAATTTCATATTGATGAAGTCCATGTGCCTCCATCTGGTGCATTAACACCTCGTACATATCCGCTTCAAGATCTTCTGTTGGTAAATGAAGCTTACCTTTTGTGTATTGATTATAAAAAATCGTTTTTGGCTCAACAATCAGTGAATAAGCGGAATAATGAGGTATATCCAGCGCGAACGCTTTTTCTAAAGTATCCTTCCATTGTGCCATCGTCTGCCCCGGCAAACCGTACATTAAATCCAAACTAATGTTTCTAAAGCCTACCTTTTTCGCTAAGTCAATTGTTTCATAAACATGATTGTTGCTATGTGTACGGCCAATTTTTTTTAACAACTCTTGATCAAAGGATTGCACACCCATGCTTATGCGATTTACACCGCCAGCAAATAATGCCTGTAATTTTGCTTCTGATAGCTCGTCCGGATTGGCCTCTGACGTAAACTCCGTCACACTGCCCATTGGAATGTACGTACGGATAAGTTCAAGAAGTCTCTCTATTTGTTGCGGTCTTAATGCTGTTGGTGTACCACCACCAAGAAATATCGTTTCGATTTTTTTAAAACTTTCAGGATATTTTTTAGTCGCAAGCTCCATCTCCTTGCCAAGCATTTCTATATATTCATCAACTGGTTGATTTTTAAAATAAAATTTATTGAAATCGCAATAGTTGCAAATTTGATGACAAAAAGGAATATGAATGTAAACACCTCGTGCCATAGCTATCCCTTCTTTCTCGTTAGTCTTTTTCCATTTCCTCATTATAAACAATCGTGACATGGAACGCCATGAATCCAACCAGTTAAAATAACTAATTCAAAACTAAATGGTATGGACATTATTTATCTATAACAATTACATGACACCAATCCTGTTGGATATGTTTTAAAAGGAAAATATTGTTAAAAAGTTATACGTACTTTATTCAAAAACCAACTTTCACAAAAAAATCAAACCCACTGCAACAAGTGGGTTTGATTCATCGAGAAAGTAATAAATGCAAATCAATATATTTTTGTTGTCCTTAATAACATAAAAATCCTACACAAATGCCAATTAGAACGAGCAAATAAGGTTGGACTTTCCAACGTATCAAGCACCATAAAAAAGAGGCTGCGATTATGATGTCTAGTCCATTTTGAATTGTCTGAGTAACAATCGGATGAATAAAAGCTGCAGCTAATATGCCAACAACTGCTGCATTTGCACCAGCCATCGCTCCTCTTAATCCGGCAATACGATTAAGAGTTAGCCAAAAAGGCATTGCCCCTACTATTAGTAAAAATGCCGGTAAAAAAATGGCTAGCGTCGCTATAATAGCCCCAGGCACCCCAGCAATGATCATACCTATATAAGAAGCAAACGTAAATAATGGACCCGGGACTGCCTGCGTCATTCCGTATCCTGCTAAAAAATCGGAAGAACTCATTAATCCACTTTGGACAAACTGCGCCTCTAGTAAAGGTAATACGACATGGCCCCCACCAAATACTAATGCACCAGATAAATAAAACTTTTCAATTATCGAAAACCATTCATATTGAATAAATGGACTAGCGATTGGTAAACCAATAAGTAATAAAACAAACATCGCTAAAAAACATACACCAGTCATTTTTGAAATCGGCACAATCGTTTCTTTTAGGTCTTCTTTTTGATTAGTCATCTTAAAAAAGAGATAGCCTACAAAAGAAGCAACAATAATAGTACTTACTTGAGCAAGTGGATGTACCCACAAAAGCACTACTACAAGTGCTAACAAAGCGATTAAAAAATGGCGAATACTAGGAATTAATTTTTTGGACATTTCAAAAATCGCTTGTGCAACAATCGCAACAGCCACTAATTTTAAGCCATGAACCCAGCCCATATCCATCCCGATATGTGCAGAAAAATACGCAAATGCCATAAGGAGCAAAGCCGATGGCAATGTAAAACCAAGAAATGACACAACACTCCCCAATAAACCAACTCTTAATAAGCCAACACCCATCCCTACCTGACTCGATGCTGGCCCAGGTAAAAATTGACTGAGCGCAACTAGTTGACTGTATTCTTTATCAGATAACCATTTACGCTTCTGAACATATTCATTTTGAAAATACCCTAAATGAGCAGTAGGACCCCCAAAGGATGTACAACCTAATTTTAGTGAAACTAAAAAAATCCCCCATAACCTTCGCAATATCTTCAACTACTTTCAATGTCATATATATTCATATTACTTTGAGTAATCATCTTTTTAGTTTAAGATATTGTAAAATTTAAAAATTTACTGATGTAGGTTTCGTTATTTATCTTCAATTTTAATAGCAGAGCCCAGTTCACTTCCATTTTTAGCAACCGGAATTAGCTCATAGCTATTACCGGTTAAGTATAATGCATCGAGGCGGACACCCCATTTCGTATAATCTTCATTTAAAGGATACGGAGAGTTAATGTGCCAAGTTTCCCCTGATGATGATTGGATTTTAAAATGTATTGCTTCATTTAATAAGCTTTTCTCGGAATGAAAGTAAACCGTTGTAGATATTGGTGTCGAAACAACCTTTTCTATCGTTATTTCCTGACTATCTAGCAGCTTTACTTTTTTCTCAACAGAGAAGGTATTTCTATCTTCTTGTAATTGCTCTTGCGAAGCTTCCACTTGAAATTCCCATGGCACGGCAATCTTTTTTTCCCCATTCCAGTCGTTATAACGAATATCTAAACTTAATATTTTATCTTCTGGTAGTTCTCTTAATTTCACACTACTATAAATTGTATAATTTTTATCGGATAGTTGGATTGTCTGTCCTCCATTTCTAACCGTGAGCTCTTTTCCATTCACAAAAATTTGTGGAAAGAAAAAGATTTGATTGTCGAAATTTAAGTCCTTAACTGGCTTAAAAGTAGCGTTCAATAATATTTGGTTATCATCAATGATTATTTCATTTAACGTTAGACGTCCGAGAGCATTTTCAGTAGTTTTGTCGACAACTGTTTTGTATGCTTCAAAATTCAAATCTTTCTTAAATAAAAAATAATAAACAATGACACAAGTAGCTACCAATAAAAGCAATACTACAATAAACCATATTTTACGTCCTCGATTTTCCTTTGGCTGATTCTCAACTAGAAGCATATCGGACATCATTACACCTCATTTTAAGAAAGTATGTCTGCACAAAAGCTTTTTATTTATTGTAGTTTTCAGTTGAACATTATATAACCTCTAACGTTGTCTTGATTTGGCTGATTTCGCTATGTACTCTAAAGGAATAGTGTATATTCCTTTATTCTGAATGAACATAAAGTATTATTGCTATTCGGCAAAACGAGGGGTTGGTTTCCGTTCCGACTGGGCACTTTCCTGGGGGCGTCCGATGAGCCGCTTCGCTTCGCTGCAGGGTCTCATCTGTGACGCTGATCCCCAAGGAGTCGCCCAGTCTCCACTTCAATCAACCACACAGCTTAGTATCGTCACTGATAGTAAGAGGAAACCCTTTCATTTAAATCGTAGCACAATCTAAAAGACTCCCTTGACCATTTTTTTAACACTACTTTAGGAATAGTCCATATCCCTTACTCTTGATGACGAACCTTTTTGGCTTCTTCCATTAAATAATCTACAAACAACTCATCTTTCACTAACCATGCTTGATAATTTCTTTTTAAAAACCATTCCGCTTCATAAAAACTTGTAAAGATTTGATCTAATGGAAGTTTATTTTTTTCAATTATCCAATCAAAATCACTTATTGAATATAGGAGAAAATTGTCTTCTTCAAGATTTTTATACATTGTCCCAAACGAAGAAAACCTTAAATTATAGCGATTTCGTTTGGCGTCTTCCGGTATTGGTGCTATATGAAATGTTTGTGTTACATACTGCTCATAAGCTTCATCTGTTAAAGAGCAACCAGCTGCTTTTTGATGCCCTCCCCCTCCGAATTCTGCTGCAATAGCCGAAACATCTACGTGATCATGAATCGTACGAAATGAAATTCTTTTGCCACCCATATTTAATATAGCTATAAAATCAAGGTGTACATTTTCTTTCCCCAATTCATTCCCAAGCTCTGAGTGATAAGATTCTGCATACACTACACCTGTAAAGTATTCTCCTATCGATGTTTGTACTAGCTCCCGTTTTTTTCGGCGGATGTACCGTTCTATTTTCTCTTCTTCCATACGCAACATTTTCTTTTCAAATTCATCAAAGTCAAAGTGTTCGCTTGTCTTTAAGCGTTCAAGCATTTTTTCTTCAAAGTCATCGATTGATACTAAAAAAAAGAGAGTGTTTAGCTGACGTGCTTGTTGATTATCATTCTTTTCCCATTCCCATGTATCGTACTGTCTCACTAACTCTACAAATTCTGTGATGGCATTTGTTTGTTCTAAAAATCCATGTGAAACAAGGTACTGATAAAATAAGGACGTTGCTGATGTTAAATATCCATTTTCATCTTCTACTATTACTTTTCCCCATTCATAATCGTTCAAATGATAAGCTGTTTTATGATGATCAAGCAGTTGAACATTGCCAGTTGCTGTATAATAATCATCTAATCTCTTTTCATTTTCCTCGTTTGGAGATAAGTCTGTAATAAATAAAAATGTACCTTGTTCTTTCGTGTCTAAAAAAAATTCAATCTCGCGATCCAGCGATGAAATCGAATTGTACCTTACCTTCACTTGATCTTGAAAAGCAAGTTTGGCTAAAATTCCGCAACCTATTCCATCTAAATCATTATGCGATAGCAATTTATACATTTTTTCACCTCCCGATTAGTATGGTTTAACATTAAAAAATTATCGGTATTGTTAGGAGTGTTTATGCTGAAAAAGAGAATTACTTATTTAGGTATGGTAAAAAACTAATTGGTTTACCTTATTCCTTAAGTAAAAATAATCGCGATACCATTACGTGGAATTTGGAGCCTGATTCGTATTTCTCATCGGTCGAGGAAAAAATCAAGTATGCGCAATTATGCCCCGGCATAATTGCGCCCGGAATCGGCTTTGTGCTTAGGCCTGCGTGACGCAGGTCAGTTAGCCGTTATCGTACGGATGCGATGATTTTAGGCTAACATCCTATGTGAAATCCATTTCGATTCAGTGACATCCGCCGGAGGCTTTAACATCTTTCATCGGGTGTTTGGACACCCGATGAAAGATGTTAAAGAAAAAATTCAACCAGGCTCTATAATTTTGATGCATCCTATGTATGATGATACTGGGAATGAATTACAAGTAATTGAAGGGATCTTACAAAAACACTTATTGCATAAGTTATACATTTGTCACTATTGAAGAGCTTAAGAAATTAGAAAGGCACATCAGATAATCTAGTATGATGTGCCTTTCTAATTAATTCAATGAAGGAACTGTATTATCACAATAAAACGCATACCCGCTTCTCATTAATAGTCATAAAGCATTAAAAAATCCGCATTTATTTATTAAAATAAAATTATTATTTGCATAGTATTCACCATAAAAAGTTTATTTTCCTCATAGCATTTCCCCTTCACAAACTTTGCAAGAAATCATAAAAAAACGTCATAAAAACCCTTTAAAATCACCATTTACAGAAATAATCCACTACATTTTTTTCTAAATGTTTCACAAAAAACAAATTAGACTATTTAGAAATGTCTAAAATTAATTTTCCAATAAAATATAAATTCATTTTTTGTTATAATATGTTATCATTATTTTAGTAAAACGACCTATTTTTATGAAATAAAAAAATAGAGGAAAAACGAACTACAAAGGATGATGAACATGAAAAAAATCCAGCAATTATTCCAAAGCGAAGATGGAAATATCGAACAAAGAGAGAACTTTTTAACCCTATTAGAGAAAATTGTTACATCATTAGATGAATTAAAAGATCCACAAACAACGACACTTGGACCGATGAAAGAACGCTCTGACAATTTTTATAAAGAGTTAATGCAAGAAAATCAAGTACCAGTTTCAGGTGTCGGGCTAGATCAAGTTGTAAATGAATTAACGAAATTGATGCAAGGACATCCTTACCATACACGCAACTTTGTAACAAATGTTTTGCCAATGGCAAGCATTCCAGGCATATTGGGCCAATTCACAAATGCTTTACTTAATGGTAACAATCTATGGGATGTTTACGGACCTGCTGCCGCAGAATGTGAGGTAAAAGTAGTAGCAATGATGTCGAAGTTAGTTGGCTACGACTATACACAAAGCTTTGGTTACACAACTTGGGGTGGACAAGGGGCTGTTTTCAGTGGGCTACGTCTTGCAATCGCTAAACAATTCCCTAACGCAAAGGAAGATGGCGTACCTAATAATTTATACTGCTTCGCTTCAGAAAATGCTCATTACAGCTTATTAAAATCAATTGAAGCAGTCGGCATCGGTAGCAAGCATTTAATTCGTGTAAAAGCTGGACAAGATCATTCTATGGATATCGAAGACTTACGCCTACGTATGATTGAGGTTATCGAAAATGGTGGCATTCCAGTGTATGTAGTTGCTACAACAGGCGCTACAGATCAATTTGCTATTGATGATGTACGAGCAATCAAAAATGTTACAACTGAGCTAGAACAAAAACATTCCTTAAAACCTATACATATACACGCTGATTCAGCTTTAGGTGGTTTTTACGCATTTTTCAACGATTATGATTTTAAGGCAAACCCACTTCAGTTCGAGACTGATGTTTTACAAGGACTTGAACAAATTAGAGAACGTATGCAATATCTACCTATTGCAGATAGCCTTTGCTTCGACTTCCAAAAGCTTGGTCAAACACCGTATTTAACAAGCTTATTCTTAATAAAAGAAGGGAAACATTTGCAGCTATTAGATATCGAGGACTTTGACACACCATATGTAGGTAATCGAGGCTATGGTTCTTATCATACAGGCTATACATTAGAGTGCTCTCGTATGGGTAGTTCAATTGCTATTTATGCTGCATTACAGGCGTTTGGTAAAGAAGGCTACCAACAAATATTAGCTAATTATGTGCGTGTAAATTTAGCGTTCCGTGCGCAGTTAGCAGAGAAAACGCCAATGTTACAAGTAGTCAATGAGTCTAATATTGGACCAGTCACAGCCTTCCGTTTATATCCAGAAGGTTTGAATTGGAGTTCTGAACAGTCAGGTGGCTATACACAAGATCAAATTGAATATATTAATGGCCTAAATGCTTCTTTATTTGAAATTATAGGAGAAGGTCGCGACGAAGTATTTTTCGGAGATACAACACGTGTTTGCACTGTCAACACTAGCGATACAAAACAACTAATTCCAGTCGCTGCTGCAAAATTCTTTTCAATATCTCCTTATACTGAGACAGAGCATATTAGTGATATGGTTCATTTCTTACAAAAAAAGGTGAAAGTATTGGAGGCTGCTAAAATTGAGTATAGTCAAAAAATTTAAAAGCTCTTTACTCTATAAATATATTGCAAGTTTTACTATTCCAATTGCTATTATTTCTGTAATATTTAGTATCGTATTATTTATTACATCTTATCGGATCATCGATGATTTTGTTATTACACAATTTGAGTCAGAATTAGAAGTAATATCTAATACAATTTTTGATGATTTAGACAAAAATGACGTTAAAGCTGCAGATGACGGCGATAAGGATAAATATAATGAAATATTAAATGAATTAAATGAAACACTTAAAGAATATGATATCGAAAATGCTTACATTCTTTCACGTGCAAATGGTAAAGAACATATTGTGGCATTAAGCAAAAAAGATAATTATCAAGAGGACTATGTGTTTAGTGAGGACATGAAAAAAGCACTAAAGAATGAAACCGTTCAATCGAGTGATATTTATGAAGATGAATATGGAATTCATAAATCGATTTTCATACCATTTAAAGATACTGATATTCTTTTTGGTTTAGATATGGACGCTTCCTTTATTTCTAAGCTTCAAACAGAAACTCTTTGGATTTGTATCATCATGACCGTGATGTTTTTGATATTCGGTATCATTGTGGCTTATGTCATAAGTAAAGGCATTATTAAACCAATTAAAAATATGACTAGTTATGTTGGTAAGGTGGCACAAGGTGACTTAGCTGTTGAATCACTTAACATAAAGGGTTCTAATGAAATTGCACAGCTCTCAGATGGCATTGAAAATATGACAGAAGACTTACGCTCACTAATTCAGCAAATTGCTGAAAATGCTGAGCAAGTAGCTGCTATGTCCGAAGAGTTGTCGGCAGGCTCTGAGCAAACAAGTGCATCAATTCAACAAATTACATCTTCAATGCAAGAGGTAGCTGCAGGATCAGAAAAACAAACTTCCTCTATCGAAGACGTAGAAACTCATATTACGACAATCTCCACAAAGATGTCAGAAGTTGTATCGAGCGTAAATGATGTCACTACTAAAGCATCTAATGCATCTTCTATTTCAGAAAAAGGTAATACAACGATTCAAAGTGCTACAGAAAAAATGGCCTTAACATCTAATGCTATTCAAGAGACTTCAGATGTTGTGAAACGTTTAAGCACTTATTCAAATGAGATTGGCGACATTGTCACTTTAATTAACGAGATTACTGATCAAACAAATTTACTCGCTTTAAATGCATCTATTGAAGCAGCACGTGCTGGTGAGCATGGTAAAGGCTTTGCAGTTGTAGCTGAAGAAGTGCGTAAATTAGCTGACCAATCTTTAGCAGCGACGAATAGTATTCGAACACGTATTGAGACGATTAAAGAAGAATCTACTCAAGCTGTGAAATCTATGGAGATTAGCAGTAATAATCTTGCAGAAAGCTCTACTAGCTTTAATGAATCAGGTGTAGCCTTTAAAGAAATATATTCGAACATTACTTCATTAACTCAAGAAATGGATTATGTCAATAATATCATTTCTAACATTAATGACGGGGTTAACAACATTGCATTTTCAGTAGAGGAAGTTGGTGTAATTGCCGTTCAAGCGTCTGGAAACATTCAAAATGTGGCTGCTGCTTCTGAGGAACAATCAGCTAGTATTGAGGAGATTACGGCATCTTCAAATAATTTAGCTGAGATGGCACAACAACTTCGTAATATCATACAAAAATTTCAGCTGTAAGAAATACTAATAAAAAATCCGCTATGCTTTCTGTAGGTGCGTTTCTACCAACAGAAGTTTATGCGGATTTTTTCATTGACTCTTAACAGTCTTTTTATGCTCTCTTGTTCATCCATGCAAGCGTTTCTTCAAGCCCTACTCTATATGAAGTACTTGGTAAAGCACCTATTTCCTTTTCATATTTTTCCCCACTTAAAATGATCGGTTCTTCTGTTAAGTACAAAATTTCAACTACTTCTTTCATAGAAGGAACAAATATTCCAATCAGCCAGATCATGCCTTTAGAAACTGTACGAATACCCTTTTTGTAGCCAGTAATGTCACGTAAAATTTTCACTAGTTCTTCCCCTGCAATTGGGTGAACAGCTGGCACATTCCAATTTTGATTATATGTGTCGTCTCGCAAAGCAAGCTCTACCATCGCCTTTGCGCCATCAATTGTATAAAGAAATTCCCTCTTCACTTGCATATTCCCTACAAAATTAGCTTTTTTATCTTGCGCAACATTTTTTAACGTTTCATAGAGTATTGTATTCTCTGCATTTGGTCCGAATAAATCAGGAAAATGTACAATTAACGAGGGTGCATTACTATTTTTCAATTTATTTTCCATCGATAAGCGAATTTTTCCTTTTTTCGTCTGTGGTTCTTTTCTAGCTTGCTCAATTACAGGATTTGTCGATTGCCTTCCATATGCATAAATATTATCTACAAATGCAATCTTCGCTCCTCGCCTCTCGGCTACGTTAATCACCATATCTAAGCATCGCAAATGGAGCTTTTCCCAATCCTGATACGGAAAACTAATAGCATGAAAAATAATATCCACACCGTTTGATGCTCTCATCATGTCCTGTTCATTAAATACATCACCTGAAATGATTTCGACATTTTTGTGCTGCCGAAAAAGTGCAACTAACTTTTTTTCATTCCTAGCAAATGCCTTCACCTGTATATTTCTACTAACTAGTTCATTTACTAGCGCATACCCCATACCACCAGATGCCCCAATAACTAATGCTTTTTGCAAACTATATTCCCCCTTTAATTAACCACTGGTCAAATAATTGCTAAAAGAAGGCTCTAGATTTTTTTCTAGAGCTACTCTCTAAATGTTAGAGCCTTCATAAGAAATTTTGCATGTACATCTACTGCTTCTTTCGCTTCCTCATAATTTTTCACATAATGACGATAATGTGCTACAAATCCATGAAGAGCAATAAATGTAGAATGTATATCTGAAATCAACAGTTCTGTCTTTGATAAGGAACGTACAGATTGTGCAAATTTTTCATAGCTAAGGTTTGCTGCCTCTTGCGATAGCCCATCAATTTCGCTATCCCTCATGATAAACATTAATTCATATTGACTTTGATTATTTAAACCAAACGCCATAAAGCCTACAAAAACATTCAGCAGTTTAGTGTTATGATCTTCAGGACCGTTCATATTTTCATCTAAAGTATTATTTAGTACAGAAAAATAGTCACTTAATATTGCATAAAATATTTCGGCTTTATTTTTAAAATGATAATAAATAGCCCCATGACTACAACCAAGCTCTTTAGCAATACTACGCATTGATATTTGCTGAAAATCCTTCGTGATAAATTGCTTATGAGCCTCATTTATAATCATTTCTTTCGTCAAATCTTTTGTTGATGGCTTACGTGGTGACATAGTACCCTCCTTATTGACCAGTGGTTAACAATAAGTATAAAAGCATTTTCATGTTTTGGCAATACTACACAAAAATATAGTAATTCAAAAAACACCCCCTTACTACTACTCTGTAAAATTAAAGACAAGTGAATGTATTATAAATTGGTAATATCAATAGGTTAACTTTAATGTTACACATTATAATAAATAAAAAGTAAATCACTATACATATTGTGATTTACTTTTTTTTATTAGATCTTATAAACTACCTGAATCAGGGGATAAATTGAACCCTTTGAAAGATGATTACTTTCTTTCATGGGGGTTGAACAAGACAAATGTTTACAATTATAATGTTGTCTTTTCGTAAAAAATAGAGTTGTACCTAATTTATAGGTCAACTCTTACTTTTTCTATTGTTCCGAAATACGAAATTAAATAAACGAGTCGTTTTATTAAATTCGTCGTTTTATTCTTGCGATAATTGAATATACGCATAATTCGATTCTGGATTGCGCGTGTATTTTCGATATAATCATACCTCAGAGGAACTAACCCACTTTATTTCGCCTAAATACATATCAAATAAGGCTTCATCTGATTCAGTAGTCGTGACAATAACTTCTTTTAAAGTCTGTGTCTGCTCCTTGTTTAAAACAACTAATTTTACAACCGCCTCTGTTGTTGTAAGTTCACATTCGACCTTCGCCTTGTATTTTCGATTTGGACTTGCTTTCGTCTTTTTCCACGTATATAAACAACGATAATTCTGCTTTTTAACTTCTTCATATGCTTGATAAAATGGCTGCGGATTCCACTCTTTTTCTCTAGCAACAAATAGAAGTGATTGCAGTAAAAGCTCGAGCGCTTCTTCCTTTTTCTGTTGTTCCTGTAACTTAAAAAATGCTGGTACATCATAAGGAACTGTTACGTCTAAAAATCCGTCGACGTGTAAAGTGATTTTATATTGTGAGGCGTTCTCATCACAATGAAAATTAATTTTTTTCACATCTTTTGTTACATATTTCGATAGATGCAGTAAAAATAATTTCACAATTCCCCGACATTGAAAACTAAAAAAAGTCCTTTCTTTATATAGGCCCTGTTGTCAGCGTTATATAAATCCATATCCCTTAAAATCATCATTTTATCCTCCCACGAAAAAGCCGCCCTTTAATTGAGTAACAAGCAGTTATACTTCTTCATCTAAGATTTCTGTAGAATAATCGTTCGTTAAATTCAAATAACAACCGTTTTGAATAACATAGCCAATAAATAAAGAGTTAACTCTACACTAACCTGCTTCGTTCGTATTATAAGGTCAGCCAGATATTTCTGGTTGACCATTTTTTATATGGTTTTATTATAGCAGTAGCCAGGGTAGAACGTATCTGCTCGTGGGGCTTGACCCCGTCAACTAAACCGTTCGCCCCCTACTTGCAGAAACATGTTTGAGGCTGGTTGGGACTTAGATCTCGTATAACAAGCGAAGCTATGACACTGCATGGAGGATTAGGGGTAACTGGCAAACTATGATTTAGGAGGAGATTAATAATGAATCCAATCGTTGGTCTGGATATTTCAAAAGGAGAAAGCCAGATTCAAGCATTCTTAGATAAAGGCAAACCATATCGTAAAAGTTTTAAGGTGACTCATACTTTAGAAGGTCTTAATGACCTTGTTATATTGGCTGGTATGAAGCCTACAATCATTTTAGAAGCCACAGGACATTATGGTGCTCCTTTCATACATCATTTAGAAGAACGAGGGTATTTATTGATTATTATTAATCCGTTAATTTCTTATAAGGCAAGAGGATCGAGTTTGAGAAAAGTAAAAACGGATGCCATTGATGCCTATCTACTTTGTGAATTGTTCTATAAAGAGGAATTAGAGCCATATAAAAAGCGTGGTGTGCAGTTATTAAATCTTCGTAACCTTACAAGACAACATGAAAATATAACTGGCGTAATGATTCAAACTAAGTTGCAATTTCAGGCAGTCCTTGAACAGGTATTTCCTGAATATAAAGGGGTATTCGGAGATTTATATTCTAATGTTTCACTATTAACTCTTTCAGAGTTCCCTTCTTCAGAAGATATTTTGAAAGCAAGTGAGGAATCCATTACAGACAAAATATATGAACTATGTAAGAGTAGGTCCATTAGATGGGCAAATGAAAAAGCCTTACATCTTAAAGCCGCTGCAGCTCGTAATCCTTTTGAAAAAACAGTTTACCAGAGTCATATTTTAAGTCTGGATATGTATATAAAGATCCTTCTTCAGTACAAAGAGCATCTATCAAAGTTAGAGTCAGAAATAGATGCCCTCGCTAAAGAAATTGAAGAATATAGTATTATCAAATCTATCCCAGGCATCGGTGAAAAGATCGCTGCAACGATTATTTCTGAGATTGGTGAAATAGATCGATTTAACAACCCTAAAAAGCTTGTGGCTTTCGCTGGAGTTGACCCAAGTGTTTTCGAATCAGGTAAATTTTCAGCGACCAAGAATCGAATTACAAAACGAGGTTCAAGTAGACTTCGTCATGCCTTGTTTATGGCTGTTCGTTGTGCAATACGAGATTGCAGAAAAACTAAAACAGACGATACAATCATTCCTCGAAACAAGAAAATACGTGAATTTTATGATAAAAAACGTGAAGAAGGAAAACCTTTTAAAGTAGCGATAATAGCTTGTGTTAATAAACTATTACATTGGATTTTTGCCTTGTTAAAAAACAGAACTACGTACCAAGATTTAGCTTGATAAGTAGGTACAACTAAATCAAACAAAACCTTCCAAAAACAAACTTTAGGACGGTTATTTGTCATGCACTTTTTAGTATAGCACGTGCCTATTAAACTTTTAACAGAAAATTATTGACAAACTATTAGCTAGTTTAGTTGCAACAATCTTTTAGAAAACAATTTATATTTTCTATTACTTATAAGTTTAAGAAATAGGCTTTAATGTACAATTAGTAATTGATATAAGCTCCTTTTAAATTACTGCAACATTAGATTGATTATTGATTTAATTATTGTAGTAAATAGAGTCATCTGAGATAAAAAAGAGGATAGATGGAGCGAATTCATTTTAGCTCTTCTATCCTTTAAATTCCTATACATATAATGTGTGACATTAAATAAGAATTCACTAATTAAAATAGTTTCAGCTTATAACTTGACTTTTAATAAAATTAAGTGTAAGGGGCTGTTTCTAACGATATTAAATAAGGCCCTTCACAACTTTTGAAATAACAGCGCCTTCAGCTTGACCATTTAATAAAGGTTTTGCAATTTTCATCGCTTCACCCATGTTCATTCCTTTTACTACGCCAGCTCCCACAAGTTTTTCTGCAATTTCTTCTTCAGTTAATTGCTCCGGTAAAAATGATTTTAACAGAACTAATTTTGCTTCCTCTTTTTCAATTAAGTCAGCTCGACCTGCATTTTGAGCACCCTCAAGAGCCTGATTTGTTTGCTTTACTTCACGATTTACAATAGCTATTTCCTCTTCTGGCGATAAAGCTTCTCCCTTTTCTTTTTCAGCTAAATCTAGAGCAGATTTTAAAAGCGATAATACGCCTTTTGCTAATGCATCCTTTTCTTTCATTGCCTTTTTTAAATGTTCAAATACCTCTGTTTTTAACAATATTTTCACTCCTTTGTGACATTTATTATACCATAAAAAAATACCGTAACCTTAAGGGATACGGTAGCATGTGTCACAGAATTATGCCGAAGCATAATTGATACTATTTTACTTGTTTAAGCATAGATACTTCAGCTTTTGTCGTTATTAAATCCGATGATAAAATATCAAATTTTGCATCTACAAGATCAATTTTTCGAATTAAATTTTGTTCAACTTTGTCTAATCTTTTTTCCAACGCTTCGTTTTTTTCTTCTAATCTCTTCTCAACTACTTCGAGCTTTTCTACTAATCTATTCTCAACTGCTTCGAGCTTTTCTTCTAATCTATTCTCAACTGCCTCGATTTGTTGTTGAAGATCCGATTTCATGTCTTGCATTTGCTTTGAAAGCTCTAAAATTGCTTGAAGAATCGTATGTTGGTTGACTTCTTGTTCCATTTTTGAGTTCCTCCGCTCTTTTATATTTATTACATTATCTATTAATTTCACGCATTAATCACAATAAAAATAGGTAGAGTTACATAAGCAACTCTACCTGTCATTCTATCTACGATTTATCTAAAAGTCAAAGTTTTAAGAGAGAGAAATTGTCAAGTATTCATCCGTTAAATTCACTTGATATAATCGCATCGCTTTATAATTCCTGTATATGTCAACAGATATTTACAATCACTTCTCAAATTGCCATGGCACGAAGTATTTCACTCTACTTAAACTGACTACATTAGAAATATTTAGCTATTTATTAATCTCTGCCATTTACCCAATAAACAAAACCAATAACAGCTCCACCAATAATATTCCCTAGTGTTACAGGCAATAAATTTGAAATGGCTCCACCAAACGATACTAGTTCACCATGAGGTATGAAAAGAGCAAGAGAAAACAATGTCATATTTGCTATACAGTGCTCAAATCCAATTGTGACAAAAGGGAAAATACAGCAGAATATCATCGCTAATTTCCCTGCCTCTGTTTTCAATTTATACGTACACCATACGGCCAAGCATACAAGTAAATTACATAAAATACCTCGCAATAAAAGCTCAACGAAACTAGCATTCATCTTAGCTGTAGCAAGTTTTTCAATGTAAGCTGCTGTGTCTCCAACTGCTAACCCCGAGTAAAAAAATAATACGGCTGCTAAAAGAGAACCAAAGAAATTTCCTATGTAACTAAACGACCAAATGCCAAACATCTCTAATGGCGATGATTTTTTTGATAGTGTACTAACCGTTAAAACTAGATTATCACCTGTAAATAAATTTGCCCCAGCCATCATAACCATACTAAGCGCCACACCAAATGCTAATCCTTGTAAGATTTTCATACTTGGTACCTCAGCTGGGCTTAATAAGCCGCCAATTGTAGTGATGAGCAAAATTCCAAATCCGATAAAAAGTCCGCCAAAAATAGCTAACAATAAATAATTAACAGACTTATGCTTCATCATGTTAATTTTTGTTTCAGCAGTTATACAAACTGAAGAAATTGTTTCTTTCATACTTTCATCTCCCAAATAACATCAAGCTAACTTAATAGCTCTTTTTTACCGTTGATCTCAAGTAGTCACCTAGTTACCACTCTAACCAACTTTTATACAAGGCTACATTTTAACAAATATTATTCCAAAATATCATTAATTAGCAAATTTAAAGTAAATTCCTCCAAATAAACATATATTTATGCACTTTAAAGATTACTTTATATCCACTATTAGTTCATCTGGATTAAAAAAGTATAGTTAATTAAAAATAATGCAGGAATTTCTTTCTGATAAGACGTCAATTTTTGTCACACTCGACTCACTTTCGCATAGAAGCATTGTCAATAATGATTCATTATTTTTTTCTATCATTAGATTCAATCTTTCTATCAGGTGCTTTATTGCTTATATGGATTTATCATGATAAAATTCCATTAATTCCTACAAAACAAGTAAGTTAAGTAGGTTAAATTAAAGGGGTTGATTGTGATGAATCAAATTGTAACGAAAAAGATCAAACAATCTATTACAGAATTAATCGGTCATACACCACTATTAGCATTAAATCAGTATATAAAAGAACAACAGCTAGAAGCCGAAATTATCGTAAAGCTAGAGTATTTTAATCCTGCTAATAGTGTGAAGGACCGTGTTGCTAAAGCGATGATTGAAGATGCTGAAGCTCGTGGTGTATTAACGAAAGATAAAACAATAATCGAAACAACAAGTGGCAATACTGGTATTGGTCTAGCAGCAATTGCAGCAGCAAAAGGCTATAAGCTTCGAATTTACATGCAAGATGGTGTTAGTGAAGAGCGCACAAAGGTTGTAAAGGCATACGGAGCGGAGGTTGTACCATTTTCAGATGTCCCAGAAATGGTAGCTGCTTTTGAGGAAACAGAGGGTGACTTTGTTGAAACGAATAAAGTATTTCGAGAAACGGTCGTTGAACACGAAGAAAATGTTGTGTTTTTAAATCAGCTAAATAATGTTGCCAACCCAAATGTTCATAAGTTAACTACTGGTCCTGAAATTTGGGAGGATACAGAAGGTCAAATTGATATCTTTGTGGCAGCAATCGGTACAGGTGGTACGATAAGTGGTGCTGGTGCATACTTAAAATCTCAAAATCCAGCTATTCAGATCATTGGTGTAGAGCCTGCTGTTAATTCCATTGCAACCGTTAATAAACCAGATATCATTGAAATCACAGGTGTTCACCGCTTCTCCGATGCTGACGAGGTCCGTGTACCATCGAATGTTCATTTAGATATAATTGATGAAGTACTCGAGGTAGAAACTACACAAGCTTATGAGGCTGCACGCGCAGTTGCGAAATCAGATGGTATATTAGTAGGTACTTCATCAGGCGCTGCTATATTTGCCGCCACAGCTCTTGCAAAACGTGCAGAGAACAAAGGAAAACGAATTGTCGTTATCCTACCTGATACTGGTCTGCGATATTTATCAACTGATTTATTCTAGAATTACAGAAGCTTAGATTTTTTAAGCTAGCCATACCGAACTATCCCTATGAAACGCTCATGAAGTGTTTCGAAATAGTTCGGTTTTTCTATTTATTTATAACTTGTTAAAAAAATCTTTCCTTTAGTAGTTTTAGACGATTCAACAGCCGTTATCGCCTTATTAAGGTCTAACAAATCATAATGAGAATCCACCGTCATCATCTTTAATTTACCACTATTAACCAGATGGATTAAATGATGAAATGTATGTTGCCACCTTTCTACCGTTACTTGCTTATTCCAATGACGCAAATGGAACATATTCGCATTTACATTTGCCTCTTTAACGATTCTCTGCCAATTCACTTGCACACCTGATAAAAGACCAATGGCTAAAAAATTCCCACCAGATTTCAGACAAAAAGCAAGATCATTGCCCGCTTGTCCTCCAATAGAATCAATAGCAGCATCAGCGCCTCGACCATTTGTTAGTTCCATTACTGTCTCATAAAGCGGTGCTTTTGAAGTATCTATTACATAGGAAGCGCCAAGCTGAATTAAATCGTCAGTATGACTATTATTTCTCGTAACCGCTATTAATTGAAAACCTAACAATTTTGCTAGCTGAGCAAATATGTGTCCAATTGCGGAACCGCAAGCATTGACTATTAAAACATCATTTGGCTGCAATTTTAATATGTCTGTACATGTTACCCAAGCTGTCATTGGGTTAATATACATTTGTGCTGCAGTAAAATCATCTATAGTATCTGGAATGGGCACTGCGAATTCTGCGCTTGTTTTTACAATTTCCTGCCAAGTTCCCTCCCCTCGCAAAGGTAATACACGCTTTCCGATAAGATTTTGAGAAACACACTGGCCTACATCTTCTACAATACCTACTCCTTCATAGCCAGGAATATTTGGCAAAGAAATTCGATGAGCATAACTCCCCCATATTGGGATTAAATCAGAAGGGTTAATAGGTCGTGCTAGCATTCGAACAAGAATTTCTTGTTCTTGAGGAGGTTGAATCATTTTATTTTCAAACTTCAAAACTTCCCTAGGGCTTCCAAATTCATATAATTTAATGCTTTTTGCTTTCAAAAAATTAACTCCTTTATATATTGTGACTACTCCAAATGAAACCTTCCGGTGAGCTTTCTCCATCCTCACCGAGCGTTCCAGCCAGTTGTTTGATGTAATCCTATATATCCCTCTATTGTTGGATTTGCTTCACTTAAGTAGATTCGGTCGTAAAACATCTCCTTTGCACTTGTTAGCCTTACATTACTTACTATCATCTGGTACGTTTTTTTGTAACACAATTCGTTCTCCAGCAATATCGATTGTTGCTGTTGCAAATAGCACAAAGAAAAATTGTTGTGCATGATGGGGATAATGATTAACCTAAACTGTTTTAGCAGCCACGCTCAAAAATAATACTGAGATCATTATTTTTCATTAAATGCCATCCATCATATTAATCTCCCATATTTAATGTTCTGTATACTGTTTGCTAATTTCCAAAGCTGATCTACCTGAATTGTTAATTCTTATGGAAATTTACCTGATAATTCTATAAAATACAAATAAGAGTAATAACTTTTAAAAATCCTAAGCTGTAAGGAGTGAGAACGTTGAATATCCAAAAACAATTGTTGGGCACTGTTCTCGGTTATATGCTTGCAATCGTAATTGCATACATCTTTTTCGATTATTTTTCTTGGTCGTTTACTCTAGGTTCTTTTATAGGTATTTGTTTATTTGCTCTAATTTTAATGTTCATCAAAAGGTGATAAATTCCCAACTCATAATGTAATTTAACTTTTTCGAATTTGTTTGCGCTCATAATTTCATGTGAAATAAGCTGACCATTGTAAAATAGTCCAAAGGTTGTCCATATGATAGGTGCATTCTGTGCTTTATCTTTCGTCATTGTTGATATGCATGAAAAGGAATGCCCCTTTTCTCTGCTATATTTTTCAAATCATCTATAACACCTACTGCAAATGGACATTGGGCCAACATACATTTGAATATAATTCACTTTACCATCCGCCTCGTTACCTATCAAATTACCCTGCTCTTGTATAGTTCATCATCAAAACTTATATACGTGACAAAACGAATGCCTTCCCAAACTTTTTATGATGACCCTATTTTATTATATCGAAGATAGATAACGGATAGTAATTTCTTTTCTTTTTTACTATCACCTAAAATTCACCGCAAATGTGAACAATCGAAAACGGAACATTATTAGAATGAGAGTAGCCACCATATAATTCGAAAGTTAAAGAGGAGGAAAAATTTATGCAATATAAAATCTTACAGGAGCAAAATGAACATAAAAAATCTTTAATTAATAAAAAGCTTTACGAATACAATTTAAAACACTTTCCAAAAGATTTAAGAGGTCGGTATCAAGAAATCAACCTCTTCCTTACAGATGAAAATGACCTAGTCCGTGGTGGCATATTGGGGGAAATTTGTTGGAATTGGTTAGAGATACATACACTTATGATCGATGAGGAAATTCGCGGATTAGGTTATGGCTCTAAATTATTAGTAGAAATCGAACAAATAGCTTTGAATAACAACTGTGATTTCATAAAGGTCGATACTTTAAGTTTTCAGGCTTTAGATTTTTACGAAGATCATGGATATCAAGTTTACGGTACATTGGACAATGTTGGACGGGATTATAAGCACTACTATTTAAAAAAGGATCTTTCATAAAAATCTCCTAAAGGAACTTCCTATCTAACTAAAATAATATATTGTGCTTTATTCAATAATCCTCTATATAAAGTATCAAAAAGTTGTAGTTGTAAACACTTAGTCTTATGTTTTACAGTTACAACTTATTTAATGCATATATATCGTGAGTTTTATTAAAAATAAACGATTCCTTTTCCTTCATTAAACCATTTTTTTCAGCCACACGAATAGAAGGTCTATTTTTGGGGTCAATAATACTTATTAATTTTTCTTGTCCTAAATGTGCAAATCCATATTCTAGACAACCTTTAGCTGCTTCAGTTGCATATCCTTTAGACCAATATTTTTTATGAATATGGTAACCCACTTCAACTTCATTTTTTCCATCAACTATTTGTTTAACGAGGCCACAATCTCCAATTAATTCTTTTGATTCTTTTAAACAGACAGCCCATAAACCATAACCATCTTCTTGATATCTTTGTTTATTTTTCTCAATCCAATTTTTAGTTTAAAATCAATTATGCCTCGGCATAATTGCGTCCGGAATCGACTTTGTGCTTGCACAAAGAACTCCTTTCCGATTCCGTGACATCCGCCGGAGGCTTTAACTTCTTTCAGCTGATATACGGACACCCTAAAAAGGGTACCGCATTCATCTACTACCTATAAAGGTGGGATACTTCTGCTGAAAGAAGTTAAATGGTGCCGGATAATATTTCATTGTTTCAGCATCTGAAAAAATTGAGTAAAGGACAGAAATATCCTCATCATTAAATTCTCGTAATTCTAACCTTTCTGTTTCCATAATTATCAAAATAGTGCCCTCCTTAAATCGTTTTTTCTTATTCTAAGTTTACAACACTCCATAACAGACTTGTACAAATCTGTGGACTTAATTTATTTATTTTCCAGGTTTATGTAAGAATTGAGCTTCTTAGGAATATATTTAAGGTAAGAAGACAATACTCTACTAACTCTCTTTCAAGTGAGGGCTCATTAATTACGTATTTCTTACCATTAAAATAATAAATGATACTATTACATAAATTTCTCATTAAACAGACATTGAAAAGATGCTTAATGGTATTTCACTATATCTTTTGATGGAGGGAAAGTGTATGAACCTACAAAATAAATCGTCTTGGTTACTTATATTGTTAACTCTAGTAGCGGTTATTTCAGTCTATTTTTTGATAGATTCATCAAAACAATCAAAAGAGGAGATTACATTCACAGACGATACAGATCAAAAAGAAACTTTACAGAATGTGACAAAGGAAGTTTCCTCTCCAAGCTCTTTATTTGAAGAAACGCGCCTACAAGTTAGTAACGAACGAAATCAACTTCGCCAAAAATTAACTCAAAAAATTACATCAGATGGGTATTTTGCTGAAGAAAAAAATAAGGCAGCTATTGAAATTGATACTCTCAATAAAGTAGAATCTACAGAAACAATGCTTGAGATGCAAATTAAGTCACTAGGTTATCCTGATACTTTAGTTAGAATAGAAGGCAAAGAAGTTTCTGTAACAGTGATGGCAAAAGAACTATCGAAATATTCCGCAAATGAAATTATCTATCTGGTAATAAAAGAATGTGGGGATGCTAATGTGCAAGTTAAATTCGGCGCTATTAATCATTAAAGTCTAGAGAAAAATGGTAATAAATAAAAAAATGTTACCAAGTAGCGTTTACGACATGTAGATATCTTTTTGATAGCATACACCTGGCCCCCAAAATGAGTGGCTTTTTTCATCGTTTAAAAACAAAGAAATAATATTTATCCAGTTTATAGCCCTTTTCATTTCCCTTCTTCCACATATCCTAGCGATGAAAGGAGGGAAATTTGTGTGTAAAAATAATTGTAATAGTACATCAGCAAGAAAAGACTGTAATAACTTAGGACCATTTGTGGCCACAAATATCAATTGTATTAATTCAGAAATTGGGAATGGCGGAGAAAATCAAGGTGGTTCAATAATTCCCTTCTCCTCTGGAAGACAAACAGTCGTTGAAAATATACTTGGCAATAGACTTGCTAGTCTCATAGGGTTTGGTTCTGCTGTAGACCTTGTACCTCTTGCAAATAATACGATTAATTTAACCGGACTTTTAAGTGAAGCCTTCACCGTCCCACGTGACGGGAAGATAACTGCTATTTCAGCCTCATATAATGCACTCGCGGGGCAGGTGGAATCAGGATCTGTGACAATCCGTGCTCAAATTTTTCATGCACCTGTAGGTAGTAATACTTTTACTGGTACAAGTGCTAGCGTTGATTTAGTTCCATCTATTACAGGACCTATACCCGTAGGCCTTTTAGTTTTTGCATCGGCTACTATCCCACCAGTACCAGTAACTGCAGGTGATCGTTTATTAATGGTATTTTATATTTCATCGTTACCAGGAGAAATTACAGTTGACATTATTCTTGGTAATGCGAGTGCAGGAATTAATATTGTTTAAAAACAACATCTCTTACTTTAAGGCATGCTGCTAGAGAAAAATGATAAACTTACATCGCTCCAAAAAAAGTTTATTCCGTCTGATGGATAACAACTATTGACCAGGTACTTACATTGTATGAGCGCCTGGTCAATAGTTGTTTATTGGCTTAATAGCAATAAAAACGAACAAAGAATTTTTTTGATTACTAATTAGTTGTCTGTTTTTAATACTGACACATTTTGGATGATTTGATATAGTTTATTACAAAGGCATATATTTCAAGGGAGGAAGTTTAGTTATGACACAAATATTTGAGTTTAAATCCAATGGTAAATTTATAGTGACGGTAGATGATTACAATGTAAAAATTAAGCCAAAAGGTTTTTCAAACTTCATTAACAAAGGTGGTTCAAAAGGTGAGAAATCTATACCTATTAAATCTATAACCGCTATTCAATTCAAAGAGCCTGGACTTACTACTGGATATATTCAATTTGCTTATTCAGGGTCTAGTGAAACAAAAGGCGGAACAATGGCAGCTGTAAAAGACGAAAATTCAATCACGTTTATAAAAAAAGAATTAAAACAAGCACGCGAAATGGTAGATTTGATTGAATTGAAACGTCATGCTAATTCATCTCCTGCTCAAACTTCAGCTTTAAGTGCTTCTGATGAAATTATTAAAATGAAAGAGCTATTAGATGCAGGTATATTAACACAAGAAGAATTTGACACGAAGAAAAAGCAACTGTTAGGGATCTAGGTCACTCAAATGAGTGGCTTTTTTATTAGGAATTTATATCATAACTAGCATTCATTACGTCATACGCACGCTACAATGCTGATTGAAAGTGGACAACCCTTAAAAACTGTCCAAAAAAATTAGGACACAGCAGATCAGAAACTACTGAAGACAGCTATGTCCATTTAACTCATGAAATGGCAAGAGGTTCTATCGATTTTTTTATTCCATCACAAAAGATTTATAAATTGCCGACACAATTTTAAGGCGGTGGCTATCTCCACCATACTAATATAAAAACACACAACTCAAATCCTTATAATGGGCATTTCAATAGGCCACCCTTCACGGGGTGGTCTTAATATATAAATGGATATCATTCCCAACATTTACAAAATTAAGTTTAAAATGGTAAAATAATCTTAAAGAAATCATATTTCATAGTAGTTTAAAGGAGTAAAATATTTGTGATAGTAAAGCATAACATTCCATCTTTAAATATAAATAATAGATTAACCTAAAATAAAAAAAAGGTTGATAGTATATTAGAAAAGCTATCTTCTGGATATAAAATCAATCGTGCAGGAGATGATGCAGCTGGACTGGCAATCTCCGAAAAAATGCGTGGGCAAATTCGTGGTTTAAATATGGCAGGAAAAAACATTCAGGATGGTATTTCACTCATACAAACTACTGAAGGTGCATTAAATGAAGTTCATTCAATCTTACAAAGAGGACGGCAATTATCTATTCAAGGAAGTAACGATACCTTAACAAACTCTGACCGATCACAACTACAACTAGAGATAACCCAACTTAATAATGAGATTAATCGAATTTCAAGTAATACTCATTTTAACGGTATACCTTTACTTAATGTGTTGCCAGAAGAAATATTAGACAATACTCAATTAAATGATAATTACAAAGTTAAATGGGAGCAGAATTATGCACTAACTAACATAACTGAATCAAGAGATGGAGGTATACTTGGTGTAGCTAGTGGTTCGGCTTACAAACTTCATACTGATGGTTTAGAAGAATGGTCAGTTACTCCAGGTGAAAACCTCCGAACAGCAGATATAATAGAAACAACTGACGGTGGCTATGTGATGTTAGTTAATAATATAGATTCGAATGCAACAGATAATAATAAAATCATCCTTGTTAAATTAGATGCTAATAGAAACGAACAGTGGAGATCATCTGTGTCCGGTTTATATTCAATTGAGGGAAAAGAAGTAATTGAAACAAAAGATGGGTCATTTTTAGTAGCAGGCATAGGCTCAGGAATCCAAAATGCAGATGCTTTGACCGCTGTTTTTAGTTCTACAGGTACTCAATTAATAGCTACCGTTTCGGGCTCTCCACAATCTGACAAATATGCTTATGGGGAAGATGTCTTATTAAAAGTAGTGGAAACCTTAAATGGAGACTTTATAGGGGTTGGAAAGGGTAGTTTAAAAATAAACAATAGCTACACAGATAAAGATAACTGAGTCGTAAAATACGATAAAAATTTAAATCTATTGTGGGATTTTAGAATTGGTGGTTCCGATCATGACTCAGCAGAAGATGTGATAGCTACTAACGATGGAGGAGTAATTGTCGTTGGTAACTATAATGAAAATGGAACATCTTCAGGTTTAATATATAAATTAGATTCGAATGGCAATAAACTTTGGGAACAAAAAGTAGAATCGAGTTTTTCATTCGATACAATTTCACGATCATTGCAAGGAGATTATTTAGTAGGTGGAAGCCTCAATGGCACTTCGACAATTTATATTTTCGGTGCAGATGGTAATCAAAAATTAAATATCCCTCTCAAAGACTCTACTTTAAATGGAGCTATTTCTGAAATGATTATTCATTCTAACGGATCCATTACGGCAATGGCATACGGAGAATCAACAAACGTTTTAGTCGATTATTTAGCAGATGATCAATCAAATATAAAAACAAAAGAATTGATATTACAAGTAGGCGCTAATTCAAATCAGTCTTTTAGTATCCAATTACAATCAATAACTACTAATTCACTTAATATAAATACTATTAATCTTTCAAACAAACTTAGTGCAGAATCTGCCATTTCAATATTTGATAAAGCTATACAATTTGTTTCTGCCTTTCGAAGCAAACTGGGTGCATATCAAAATCGCCTTGAACATGCCCAACAGTCGGTTATAAATACTTCTGAAAATCTCCAATCTGCTGAATCACGTATCCGTGACACTGATATAGCTAAAGAAATGATGATATTCACAAAAAATAATATTTTATTACAAACTACTCAATCAATGCTTGCTCAATCAAATAAACAACCAGAAGGAATTTTACAACTTCTTCAATGATTTATTTTATAATAGGTAATTTTACACAGTTTATTATAAGTAACTTTAAGACCACCCACCAGGAGTGGTCTCTGCCTTATCTCCGCACAATATACCCTATTACACGAGGTGTTATTACGTTCTTTCCATCAACAGCTTTATTAACATCTGTGGAAGGTTTTTTAATTTGTTGTTCTATAAAATCATACATAGTAATTTGTTTTTGTTCTTTCATACCCTATATTCCCCGCTCTACCATTCCAGCCAATTTTCTAAGTTTGTTCTACTATTAATTTGTGTACGATCATCTCGTTCTTCTAACTAGTTATAAAACGGTACAGGTCTTTCTCTATTCACTGTTTCTTCTATATATGATGAATTATCCGATTTATTACTTAATCGTTCTACAGCCTTGCTATATGCCCCTACTAGCCCTTTACCATTTTTTTACTTTCAGTTTTCTTGAATACTAAACTAACCATAAATCCTAGTACATAATCGATAGTCATGAATATAACTAACGCTTTAATTTAGTGGGCAATACCGCCAATAAACGATGTACTTAATGTGTCTATTTTCATCTGACACTTTCCTTTTTTGCATAAAATAAAAGCCCTCCACAGATGATTGTGGGGGCTACGAATTAAACGCCTAAAGATTCTCTTATTTTGATTACTGCATCTTCTATTTCATAAGATGTTTCAAGTACCTCAGAATTCTCACGGTGATTCGATTGAATGTACCGAATGATTGTATATAATTCATCAATCATTTCGTCATCACTTTTATATATTTTCATTTTGTTCCCTCCTTGATGTTACTTAATCATAACAAAAAGGTGGATGAAGGTATAAAAATAACGCTAGCCTATGCTGCGTTTACTCGTTTCTGTAACATGATCGGATTATTTTTACCATAATATATTTTTCTTTAACCGTTAATATATCACGTTTAATTTCTAAACACGGTGGCATGAAGGTGGCAAAAAAACATTAAGACCACCCTGCACGGAGTGGTCATTATATAGTTTATTCAGCTAAACCCAAGACATCGACAAACATCCTATCTGTATGTAAACAAACCATAAAAAATAGCCCCCTATCAAATAAATAAGAGGGCTTTATATAATTCCTAATCTATCACTTATCAACAACTGGCTTTAATAAATTCACCGGAATCCAAAATGTAGACTCGTTTTTGTCATCGCTTTTCCAAGTTACGTATAGATAACCATTAATTTCGTAACCTTCTGAATATAAAATACTTCCCTTTTTCAATGTTCTTAAAGTTGAAGATCTTTTTATTGGACTTTGTTTAAAATCTGCATCTTTTGTTAGCTCAAAACGCACGCCTATTTCGCTTATTTTTGTCTCAGCGATTTTAAGATCTATACCAGGGTACTGTGAACACTCTATAGTACCAACATCATTACCACCGCAAGCAGAAAGTTGTTGTCCATTATTTGTAATAGAAATGCCCGGCGCGCTTCCTGTTAACCACGTTCCGTAGAATGAGGCACCATAAATACTATCACGATTAATAAAGATATAAGTTGGATTGTTATAGAAAGATGAACGAATTTTTAATGGCACTTCTTTGAAAACTACCAAATCCGTTGCTTGTACTCGATATTGCCCCATCTGGTAGAACGTTTTACCATCATATTTTTCAATATCATACGTTCTAAAGAAGTTATTTCGCTTTACCACTAACGAATCAAATGTACCATTTGGATTTTTCTTGTATACCTTGATGTCTTTTTTAAAGGTCATTTTTCCTGTTTGTTCTTTTACAACCTCTGCTCCATCATACATTACTTTCGCTTCTGATTTTGTTGGATTTACTACTGCAAACACAAATGCTGCTAGTAACACAATAAATAATTTTTTCATTATTCTCCCCCACTCAAATTTAACTAGTTCCCTAGTATTACATACCAACATTTCAATATTCTACCAATAAAAACGTCGTAACGCAAGATAAATTTAACAAAAATAAATTGTATTGCATTAACATAATTTCACCACTATGGAAATACAAAGTTGAAAAAGAAGTAGCTAAAGTTCTTCAAAGAAAAAATTGCCCATATGATGAATAAATACTAAAACCACATGCTCAAAATTAATTGAGTACCTGGGCTTTGAAATTATTCAGCGGCTATTATATTTGTTTCACTAGTAGGTTTTCTATTTTTATCTTTCATTAGCTCTACAATTTAATGCGGTTTAAATACAGTGCCAACATTTTCATACTCTAAAAAACGGCAAATCAATCTTTGTGACCGTAGCTGAACGGCTATTACCGTTGTATTGAAAACGTGCGTGTGCGTGTGCATCGGCCATTTTACATTGTGGAGTACGTGTAGGAGAAGTTTGTGGGCTTGAATGGAAACATATAAATTTCGAGGAAATGACTTTAGAAGTTGAACAATAATTAGTCGGTATTAAAGATGTCAACGGAAAAATACAGTGGCAACCTAGACCTCCAAAATCAAAAACTGGTTATCGAACTTTTCCATTCGGTATTGCTCTTGCTGAAATCTTAAGTTCCACTAAAAAAAGACAACTTGAATTACGGTGAGTTTTATAAACAGAATCCAGAACATGAATATATATGTAAAAAAGAAAATGGTCGAACATTGTACGCCAAGTTCCATCAAATAGTATACTAGAAAAATCAGTGAACTATTAACCATTTTTTAACTATTATTCATCGCGTCACAGATGCAACAACATTAATTGAAAATGGCTCACCCGTTAAAACTGTACAAAAAAAATTAGGACATAGCAGAGCTACCGTAACAGAAGATCGCTATGTCCACCTCACTGAGAAATTAGCCAGAGATGCCGCAAACATCTTTGATTCATTCGCTCAAGGTATATAAAAATTGCTACCGTATTTTTTATGGTGGGGAATTGGTGGAGAACCCACCATTTAACCCTTTTATAAATTAACTAAATACGTCACAAACCTTTATCATTACTGAATTACTTCGAATCATCCATCTTCAGAACAGCCATGAATTCTTCTTGAAGTTTTGCTATATTTCAGTTGATTTTTCTATATCATTTTATATCCGGCAATCCTTTTAATATCAAGGGATTGTCGGTTTATTTTTACCCTATTTTATTTTTCTATAACTGTTTGTATATCACGTTTATTTGCTAAACGCGGTGGCATGAAGGTGCAAAAAAAGCATTAAGACCACCCATAATGGGGTGATCTTTTTGGCTTAAAAAGATTAATTTTTTTACATGTTTTGATATTTATTATAATCAACTGTTTCAGCTGCTTTAATTGCTTGATCTAATTGCTTTTTATCTACGTTCTCAAATATTCTATTTGCTTCATCTTCCCAATCAGGTCCATATATTCTTAAATAATCTGCAAAATCCAATAACAGCATTTCTTTGGATAGTCCTATTCCTATTAACTTTTGATATGTTTTAAACATGATCTCAATAGGTAAAATAAAATCTTGTTTATCCTTCGTTATAATATCCTCCAAAATCTTACTATCACGGTTACCTGTCATCGTGAAGTAGCGTCCATATTGAAAAATTTCTAATCCGTGTTTTGCACTTTTACGTCCAGTACCAACAACAGACTGTGGAAGGCTACCTTTGATGATGATGTGAATGCCTGTACCACCCACAGAAAACTCAGTATAACTATCTAACGTATCTATAACTTCCTGAGCGAAGTTGTTAATAATCGGATTCATTTTTTCCGTATCATCAGCGCTGTACGTAATACATTTATCAATATCAATGCCGATATACTTGCCTTGCCTACTGAATACAAAGCCAATGCCGTTTGCATCTGATTCGGTATAAAACTTAGCTGCTGTCGCAAATGTGGACCATGTACGACGGTCATTTGAACGTGCTTCATTCCCATTTACTTGATAGGGTATTTTTGTATAGCGTCCCCCTTTTTCTTCCGCTTTCCACAGGATCCATTGAGGAAGGGCTTTAAGCTCTGACGGTATGCTGTTAAAGTCATAATGTTCTTTCATAGTTCCCTCCAAAATAGTATTGATTTTCCAACAAATTGATATATACTTATATAAGTAGTGTTCTCGTGGGGGTAATACTAGCCTATCTTTAGTGGTGAATTTGTCCTCCACGGTAGTAGCACTACTACAGAAACTGAACGGTCTTAAAGACCGTTCAGTTTTTTTATTTGCTTAGTTTTCCCTAATGGGAGTGCTTTCCCACCCTCGTTCTCCTTATTGAATTTCATGATGGATTTTCCATTTTTCCTATCTTCTCCACAAAATTTTGGTATAAAAAAGAGAAGTCCGCAAAAACAGACCTCTCTATTAAGTTTTTATTAGAATGGTACTTCGTCTTCCGAAACGTCAATCGGGCCACCTTGTGGTGCTGGAGCTTCTACTTGTGATTCCTTGAATCCTTTTACCTCCGGATATTTATTGCCGTTGCGTTCAATATGACCAACTGTAACAACTAAATTTTTGTGTAATAATGTATCTGCCCATTCTTTATAAGAATTGAACGATATACCATTAGGAAATTTAGCTGCCTTCGAAATAGCTTGTAAACGCCACATTGCTTTTTCAGTAATTGTGAAATTATCGTATAAAATTTTCTGCCCTTGATGATTTTGTGGAACATCTGAACGAATTTCATAATCTACTGTAATTTTGTTGTTACCATTTGTTGATTTACCCATTTCATAATTAACTACAGTTACTTCGTAGTCTCCCATTGCTATTAATTCAAATCCGCCTTTTGCTCTTCTTCATGATTAATTTTGAACATTTAATTTTCCTCCTAATTTTTGAATTACTGCTTCTAAAAATTTTGTATTGAATTGCTCTAACTGTTGATTTTCTTTAAATTCACAATCTGAAACGATCTTTGCTACATCAGAATCTGTGGAAGACAACTCACGAATTTTAGCTACATTGCTCATACGATTTGCTTCTTCCTCTTCACGTCTAGCTCGTTTCTCTGCTTGTACATCGACACCTAATTCAAGATAGCGATATAATTTACGCCCTACTTCTTCATTAAGCTGAATTTCATCATCTTTGAACAAGTTAGTGTTTTCTTTTGTTGCGACTGCAACATGGTCCATGTCAACACTGAAATTCAACATAAACTCATATTCCATATCATCTTTCTGAACAGGTTTTGTTCCCACTTTTCTTGGTTGGTGTTTGCCTTTATCATTCAATTCCATGACATATTCATTCTTGGTACGCATAGTTGCTAGAATATGAATGTCGTTGCTTGATAAAGTTTTAATCATATCTGTTACGTGTTTGTTCATTTGTTCCAGTTCTGAAAACTATTATCCGACATATTGCCATGCTGCTCTAAAATGCCACCATCACCATTCCAATTATGAGAAAGACTATCGAATACTACCACTTCTACACCTGAATTTTTAAGCATTAACAGAGCTTGTAAATAGCGTTCTGTTGTATAAGGTGGTTCGAAATTTATATGCTTGAATGAACCGATGCTAACACCACTAAATTATTGGTCTACATACAACATTGAGCGTTTGTGTTCTGTATCTGCTACACCGATTTTCTTCCAAACTTCTTGTTCGGATAGGTCAGGATGCGCTTCACGCATCATTCCATAAGAAGTTAGGATAGCGCCAACTGTTTTCCCGGCACCCGATGGACCAATGAACCCTACTAACGATTTTTGTTTTTCCCTAACACTATCGGTTACTTGCATGCCCTCCACACTACTTATCTATTTAATGTGTTTCCTCCTTATAATGAACGCATATGCAACTCCATGATTGATGCATTGTAAATGATGTTTTCTTGTTTCAATTCCGCAAATTCCGGAACGAATAGTGCGCCTTGGTCAATTTCAAAATGAGCGTCTGTACGTTGATTTGTTAGAGTGAATATTTTTTGTTGAATTTCAATGATGCCTTTTGCGTAACGATTCATAGTTGCCTCCTATGTTGTGACTTTAAATGTTGTACCACCTTCAGAAATCGGTACATTCGGAACAATTCTATCAACTACAACCTGTTTGCCATTTAACTCTTTGAGTTGTAGTTCTTTTTTAAATTCACTCCATTTCAGGTCCTTGTTAACTTCCACAAATTTATTGAAGTCATTTTGTTCTGCGTACTCAATCAACTGTGGAAGGCCATCATTTTCAGGTTTAACGATTGAAGGGTTTCGAGTTGTCGACTGCACTTTACCATTTGGTGTACTGATCGATTTCTTTTTAGAGTTTTCGGCTAGAATGCTAGAGTGATACTCTGTTATAAGATACTCAAAGAAACCGATGTTTCGTTCAGCTTTAGCCCGTTCCCCTTCAATCCATTTTGTTATTTTTTCGATTTGTGATTTTGCTAATGCTTCTTGTTCTGATAAATCATCCTGATATGAAGCGATTTTACGAAATGCCCAATCAAGACTATCTAAATTATCAATCTTGTATTGGTCAGAAATTTACTCGGTTGTTAATTCAACAGTTTCTTCTTGCAATTGTTCTTCTAGATATTCCAGTTGGTTAGCAGTTCGCATTACTAATCCTCCTGTGGTACAATACCATTGTCATTTTTAAAATTTTCACGCTCGCCATTGGTTGCACCCTTTGATGAGTTTTTTCGTGCCTCTATTTGTGCATTCTGTGCTTCTTCAATGTCTTGCCAGTAATCCGATTCACGCTCGTAAACATCAGCGTGAGTGTAGCCTATACGCATGGAATCACCTACTTCTTCAATCGTTCAATTTCAGCAATTAACTTTTTAGCACCCTCTGGACTTAGAATTAATCCGCCACCCAGCAAAATGTGATTATCATCAGATACCTCGCCAGTTACAGCACATTCCATGTTTGACTTGTATTTCTTTAAGATAACCTTGTCACCATCTGTATAGATTTCTAAAGAATCTCTTTCTTTAATCCCTAATGTGCGACGTAACTCTTTTGGCCACACGACCTAAATCATCGACATTACGTACAATACCTGTTGCCTTTTTAGCGAAAACACTTTTTATAAATGGAAAACTCAAAGTCCAAAATCAGAAACCTTGGAGAAGGTAGCAGACTATTTCGATGTTAGTACTGATTATCTATTAGGCCGCACTGATAAAAAACGTTATTACGATTTAACTGAAAAAGATGAACAAGATATACAAAAAGAACTCTATAGAATGATTGAAGGTTTATCTGAAAGTGGACATGCTGCTTTTGATGGTAGAACCCTAGACGAATTAAATGAAGAAGGATCGAAGATAGAGAATTGTTATTATCAAGTTTAGAAAACTCACTGAGACTTGCTAAGCGTGTAGCAAAACAGAAATTCACCCCTAAAAAATATAGAGATTAACGGGAGTGTTGGATGCGATGTCAATAAAGTCAATTGTTAATCAGTTAGTTAAAAAATATGGGACAAACAATCCTTTCAAAATTGCCAAATGCATGGGGATACTCATTGTATTTGAACCGTTAGGCAACGCATTAGGATATTACAGCAAGCATTTCAGAGTGCCTATTATTCATATTAATCAAGATAAAGACAAAGCTTCTCAGTTTTTTATTTGTGGCCATGAATTAGGACATGCTGTTCAACATCCTGATACTAATACTTCGTTTTTGAAAAAACATACTCTTTTTTCTACAGATAAATTAGAAATAGAAACTAATACATTTGCTGTCGAATTATTGTTGCCAGATGAATTATTTTCTGAACAAGATTATTCTATCTTTACCATCTATGATGCGATTAAAGAAAATGGTGTTCCAATTGAACTATTATCTTTAAAGAGCGTAGATGGTAAAAAATTTTAATCACAAACCGAACATTCATTCTTATTAAAGGTAGTGATTGTTATGTGAAATTATCTAAAAAACTAAATATAAAAGGAGATAACTTATGAAAGGCTGAGTTCGCAAACGCGGAAACACGTGGTACTACTACTTTGATATGGGAACTGTGGATGGCAAACGTATTCGCCCAGAGTATTCAACAACAGCCGAAGGAGCCCATACAAAAGCAGAAGCAGAAGCGATATTACGAAGAGAGATATTTGAATACGAAAATGCTGGAACTGTATTTAAACCACAAGAAATTACATTACAGGACTTTTTAAGTTTTTGGATGGAGGAATATATTGACCTTAAACTAGAACCGAATACGTACTACAATTATGAAGGTGTAATAAATAATCACATCTTACCTCACCTAGGTAAGTATAAAGTAAAATCTTTAACCACTCATATCTTACAACAGTTTATTAATTTGAAAACACGTGAAGGTTTCGCTCGTCAAACATTAAGCATAATTGTAGGTATATTAAGTAAATCTTTAAATCACGCAGTGTATCCTTATAAATACATCAAAGAAAATCCTATGCTTTATGTAGAGCTCATGAAGGATAAAAGTAGAAAACCTACTCGTGAAGATTTAAAAATTCAAACAAAAGATAACTTAAGACGTATTAATAACATTATAAATGAGGATCATCCTTTTTATTTACCATTTCATATCGGCTTACATTGTGGAGTACGTGTAGGAGAAGTTTGTGGGCTTGGATGGAAACATATAAATTTCGAGGAAATGACATTGAAAATTGAGCAGCAACTAATCGGTATCAAAGGTGGCAACGGAAAAATACAGTGGCAACCTAGACCTCCAAAATCAAAGGCTGGTTATCGAACAATTCCCTTTGGTAATGCTCTAACCGAAATCTTAAGACGAGCTAAAAAAAGACAACTAGAAAATCGTTTAAAGTGCGGTGAGCTTTATAAACAGGATCCAGAACATGATTATGTATGTAAAAAAGAAAATGGTGAACATTGTACGCCAAGTGTCATCAAATATAATACCAGAAAAATTAGTGAAAAATTAAATATCAGTTTTAACTATCATTCCTTACGCCACACACACGCAACAACATTAACAGAAAATGGTAAACCTGTTGAAACTGTACAAAAAAGATTGGGACATAGCAGAGCTGCCGTCACAGAAGATCGCTATGTCCACCTCACTGAGAAAATGGCCAGAGATGCTGCAAACATCTTTGATTCATTCGCTCAAGATATATAAAAATTGCTAACGTATTTTTTTATGGTGGGGAACCCCACCATTTAACCCTTTTATAAATTAACTAAGTACGTCACAAACCCTTATCATTACTGAATTACTTCGAATCATCCATCTTCAGAACAGCCATGAATGCTTCTTGTGGCACTTCGACTGAACCTACTTGTTTCATACGTTTTTTACCTTCTTTTTGTTTATCAAGAAGTTTTCGTTTACGAGAAATATCCCCACCGTAACATTTTGCTAAAACGTTTTTACGCATAGCTTTAATTGTTGAACGAGCGACAATTTTTTGTCCAACAGCTGCTTGAATTGGTACTTCAAATTGTTGGCGTGGGATTAATTCTTTTAATTTTTCAACGATGACTTTACCTCGCTCGTACGCAAAGTCACGGTGCACGATAAAGCTTAGTGCATCGACTTGCTCGCCATTTAATAAGATATCCATCTTCACTAGTTTTGAAGTCTGATAACCAATGAGTTCATAGTCAAATGACGCATAGCCCTTCGTATTTGATTTTAAATAATCAAAGAAATCATAAACGATTTCTGATAACGGCATTTCATAAATAATGCTGACACGTGTAGTATCGATATAATCCATTGTCATGAAGTTACCGCGTTTTAATTGACAAAGCTCCATAACAGCTCCTACATAATCGTTCGGTACCATAATTGTAGCTTTTACATATGGTTCTTCCACTCGATCAATTTTTTGAGGATCCGGCATAAATGACGGGTTGTCAACCTTAACTGTAGATCCATCTGTCATGTGAACATTGTAAATTACAGAAGGCGCTGTTGTGATTAGATCAATATTAAACTCACGCTCAATACGCTCTTGAATGATTTCCATGTGTAAAAGCCCTAAGAAGCCACAGCGGAAACCAAATCCTAGTGCTTGCGATGTCTCTGGCTCATATTGAAGTGCAGAGTCATTAAGCTCTAACTTTTCTAACGCTTCACGTAAGTCATTATATCTCGCTGTATCGATTGGATATAATCCGCAGTATACCATTGGATTTAAACGACGATAACCTGCTAATGGCTCAGCTGCTGGGCGATTAGCAAATGTAACTGTATCCCCGACACGAGTATCACCTACATTTTTAATGGAGGCTGTTAAATAGCCTACGTCACCAACTGTTAATTCAGACTGTGATACAACTTTCGGTGTATGTACACCAACTTCAATAACTTCAAATTCTGCTCCAGTAGCCATCATTCGAATTTTATCGCCAGGTTTTACTGTACCATTCATGATTCGAATGGAAATAATAACACCTTTATAAGCATCATAAACAGAGTCAAAAATAAGGGCTTGTAAAGGTGCATCTGGATCACCAGTTGGTGCAGGCACTTTCTCTACAATTTGTTCTAAAATATCTTCAATTCCGATACCGGCTTTAGCAGAAGCTAAAACTGCTTCTGAAGCATCTAATCCGATTACGTCTTCAACTTCTTGACGAACGCGTTCTGGGTCTGCAGCTGGTAAATCGATTTTATTGATAACTGGTAAAATTTCTAAGTCATTATCAAGAGCTAAATAAACATTTGCTAGTGTTTGTGCTTCAATACCTTGTGCTGCATCTACAACTAAAATAGCACCTTCACAAGCAGCTAAACTACGTGATACTTCATATGTGAAATCGACGTGCCCTGGTGTGTCGATTAAATGGAATGTATACACTTCGCCATCTTTTGCTTCGTACTTTAATTGTACCGCATTTAATTTAATCGTAATGCCTCGCTCACGCTCTAAATCCATTGAGTCGAGCAGCTGTGCCTTCATTTCACGAGATGTTAATGATTTCGTTTGCTCTAAAATACGGTCAGCAAGCGTTGATTTCCCGTGGTCAATATGTGCAATAATAGAGAAATTTCGAATATTCTCTTGTCTTTTTAAACGTGCTTCTCGGTTCATCTTTTCCACTCCTAATTAAACTATAATGAATTATACTATGAAAGATATGCAAAGTACAACAACAACTAGTCTAGAAAGCCTGTTACATCAATACTTGTAAGTGTTTTATGCGGTTTTTAGATTTTGCAGGTTAATGTATATTACAGCATGATTTAGAGGATATTCGGGGCTAGATTGGGACTAATAAAATATGGCGAGCGTGTGTAAAGGAATGCGTGAGTAAAAAAGATTGAGGCTAATTCCTTCGACCTTTTTGTTGGTAAATTATAAGTATATCTCACTTACATAAAAAAATAGCACTGCACATATTTGTCCGATTAATAATAAAATTTACGAGTATAATTCAAAACATTTCCCGAAGATTTACGAGACAGAAATGGACCGCTACCTAACAGATAGAAATGAACAAATCCTCGGCGGCATATTAGGTGAAATTTGTTGGAATTGGTTAAAGATCCATACACTTTTGATTGATGAAGATATTCGTGGATTATGTTACGCTTCTAACTTATTATTAGAAATCGAACAAATTACTTTAAATAACAATGTTATGCCTTTCCGTTTGTCAGAATTGTGTCTAAGTTATGTCCAATCCAGCTGTTAAACCACTTGGCGCTTTGATAATGCACTTCAAGACTCCACAAAAAGCTGATTGGCCATTTTACAACGGGCAATCAGCTTTTTGTGTCGTTTAGAGATGATTAATATACGTTGAAATAAAAACTACTCGGCGCTCGGGAATACCACCCTCAATAAACTAGACAGAAAACTACTGTCAGTCTTATTATTTTCACCTATCACAGTAGGCGCCTTGGCTAGATGATAGAATAGCATCTTTATCCAATATATCCAGTAAAGCAATAAGTGCTTATCCGAATTGCCACGGACGATTCGCGCCCGCCTTTTTTCTTGGCTTATTGGTCCCTAATTCTTCTCGACTCATAATTTGCGGTTCCATTCCCTTTTCAATTTGCGAACTAAGTGCTCTCGAAAGTGTATACACATTAGGTGCAAAATAGACCCGATTTGACTCTAATTGGCAAATAGGACAAGTTGATTTGTCTTTATTCCCTGCCATTGATTTAAAAAATAACGTAAAATCTCCACAATCATTGCAACGAAATGTGTAACTAGGCAAGAATAAACCTCCTTATCCTATCACTTTGGCATAATATTTTTATCGAATATTTTTGTAGGGATTGCAATGGTACAACAAGCATTTGGAACATCGACTATGCCATTGATTCGACTTTCAACTGGTGCTGTACTCAGCAACATATAGGCTTGTTCACCTGTATAACCCAGCGTTTTTAAATACTCAATGGCATTCAAGCATGCCCGACGAAACGCAAGATTAGCATCTAAATAATGTTGTTTCCCATCCTTATTATCTACTGAAATCCCTTGGAAAACGAGGAAATCATTATAGTTTGGATCTACTGGGCCCGGTTGGAATACAGGATTCTCGTAAATTTTATAGATTTCCATGCCACCTTTAATGACATCCACCTTTAAATCAATCCATCCTGCCATCTCGATACCACCACAAAATGTGATTTCTCCATCCCCTTGTGAAAAATGAAGATCTCCTACCGATAACTTCGCCCCCTCCACAAATACTGGGAAGAAGATTTTCGACCCTTTAGATAGATTTTTAATATCACAGTTCCCGCCATTTTCCCTTGGTGGTACTGTTCGAGCTCCTTCCTTAGCCACTCGATCAAACTCAGCCCCTTTTAATGTTCCGAGCACTGCCCTCTCCGGAGTAGGTGCATTGGCCAATGTTGGAACCCGGGCCGGGTTGGTCATGATGAGTTCTTTTTCTCGTTCATTCCATTTTTGCAAAAGTTCCATAGAGGGAGCAACGCCTATTAAGCCAGGATGGATAATTCCAGCAAACTTCACACCAGGTACATGTCTCGAAGTCGTATAAATGCCTTCAAAATCCCAGATTGATTTAGCTGCTTCTGGAAATTCGTCAACTAAGAAACTCCCCCCATTCTCTCTTGCGAAAATGCCGTTAAACCCCCACGCCGAATCTTGAAAAGTACCAATATCTAAAATATCTACCACAAGTAAATCTCCAGGTTCAACGCCATTCACATAGACCGGTCCACTCAACACATGAACACGTGCAAGATTCACATCTCGAATATCATTTGGACTATCATCATTTTTAATTTGTCCATCTGTCCAGTCTTTACATTCCATTCTAAAAGAAGTGCCTGGATCTACTGAAAATGCTGCTGGTATGTCTGGGTGCCATCGATTGTGACCAGGATGCGCCTGTTCTTCCATTGATTTGCTTAAATCTAGTTTGTACAGAGTTTTCACCATTTGATTTACTCCCCCCCAGTTTCTATGTAAGTGGTGTATGCGATTTCATATTATCAAAGATAAATATAAATGTCAAATTATTCAGAATATTCAACCTCCTATTAAGAAACAAACTAGAATAAATTGAGGGCAGTCAAATGGATTATTTCTAAAATCTCACACATTCAGTATCCCCCTCACCTAATCGTAATTCACCAAATATTCTGAACCTTAACCAAAAAATAGATATAAACAACTATTTATATAAAGTTGTATTATTTACTTTCTTTGTCATTTATTGTGCATCTAAAATTGGTTTGTAACTAGGCTCATTAATCTTTTTTTATGCAAATATGTATTGACAATAAAGTACAGTATATTGGAACGCCAATGTAGAATGTAAATTTCGTATCTGGACTGGAGGCTGTGTCTATAAGATTTACGACCATGTATTGAAGGAATTAGAGAAGCAGTCTGTAACACTGTTTAGTCAAAGTTATTGGCAAGTGGGGCAAATTTTAGGGCTAGCAACTAGTCCCACACGCTCTGAACCCTTGATATAAAGGTATTTCTTGAAACTTCAAATTATTTTGAATTATACTATGAACCTTATAAACCCCACAACATTAGAACGGCATAAATGCTGTTAAATCAATGGTTCTTCTAAATAGCGTGCCAGAGTGCTTAAGATTTTCCTACAAAAAAAAAATAGCCAGCTACACCTATAGCATGGTGCCTGCTGGCTATTTTAATATTGGATTATATATTGACTGATTGTTGAATGAGGCTCGTTAACGTAGTAATACCTTTTTGTACTAAATGAACGCCATCCGGAGCAAAAAATTCTGGATGATTGATAGCAGTCGAATGCCAATCAATCAATGTAATATTATCGTGCTCTTGAGCTTTTTGTTGTAATGAATAATTCACTTTACCTTCCCAAGCACGAGGTACCCGTGTATTCACTAAATAAATATCGGCATTGGAGAAAGCTTCAAGTAGTGCATCAATCTGATCATTCGTAAAGAAACCATTTGTGCCAAGTTGAATAATAACAGCTTTATTTGGCTGATTAAAACTAGCATAATTAGGTGCCAATTGGATCGCTTGTGAAACTTGGCGTCCAATTTTTGCATCAATCGTAATGTTTGGATAGATATTATGCAAACTTGAGGCGATATCTATCATTAAAGAATCGCCAATTGCTAATATTCCATTATAGGATTCATTTTCAGGGTTAGCAGTAGCATCATTTTCTCCTTGCTCAGGCTCTTCTTTGTCAGGAGGGCTAGCTTCAGCTTTTTCATTCTCACCATTCCCTGAGTCGCTTTCTGGTGCTTCTTTTTCCGTTACGGCATCATTCTGCTTAGACGGTTGTTGTTCTCCACCATCGATTTTAATTTCTGTTGGTTGAGACTCTTTTGACTCCGTTTTTTCTTCACCTACTACACCTGTCATCCCAGTAAAAAATACTAACAGGAATAGTGGAACGAGCACCGTTGAAACTTTTCTAGCAATCGTTAGGCTGCTCCACTTATTTTTATTAATGACAAGGTGCTGTCGATAGTAGGCGCGGAATCCTTCCTTCCGTATTGGCATTTCGATAAATCGATACGATAATTCAGCAATCATTAAAATAAGAACTAATTGTAATGCAACTCGCCAATACGCAGGATTACCTATCTCATGAACTGGCGTACCCAATACCATAATCGGATAATGCCATAGATAAATTCCATACGATCTTGAACCTATCCAACGCAAGGGCTTCAACGAAAGTATTTTTCCTAAAATGCTAATTGGATGACAAACACAGGCTATTAATATAGCTGCATTCAAACAGAACAGGAACATACCTCCTCTATATAAGAAAGTTTGATATTCATCTACAAAAATAATACTTAAAATGAAAATACTAAAAGCAACCAAACTTATTGCATTTAGTTTATTGACATGATCAGTAGATAATTTTTGAGAAGATAGTCTTTTCATCGGCCAAACGAGCGCTAGCCAGCAGCCTATAAGTAATTCAAAAGAACGCGTATCTGTCCCGTAATATACTCGACTTGGATCCGCTCCTGGTTCATACATTATGCCCATTAACACAGCTGAGCATATTGCAGCGATAAAGATAAAAATGGCTAATTTAGCTTGCTTTTTAACAAGATAAAGCCCTAGGATTAACACAATTGGCCAAATCAGATAAAATTGTTCCTCAATGGCTAAAGACCATAAATTTTTTATAGGTGAAGGAGATCCAAAACTATCAAAATAAGAGAGTTTGTGAAAAATGAACCACCAATTACTTGAATAAAAAATAGAGGATATTGCATCTCCACGCAATGTATCTAGAAGTTCCTTATGAAATAAGGTAGCCCAAGCGAATGAAGTAATAATCATTACGTATGCAGCAGGTAGTAGGCGTCGAAATCGCCCAATCCAAAATGCCCCCAATCCTACCGTTAACTGATTTCCTTTTAAGGGTAAAACAGTAGAAGTAATTAAGTAACCCGATAAAACAAAAAAGATATCTACTCCTAGGAACCCACCACTGGCCCATTTGAAGTTAAAATGATAAGCTATCACAGCTAGTACTGCTAAAGCTCGAATCCCGTCTAACCCAGGGATATAACGATGATTGACTGCCTTGCCTGACATAATATTCCGTCCTCTTCTTCCGATAATCCATAAACCTTTGCGACATTTTTATAGTGTAAACGTTAGTTTTAAGCTACATCGTCCCCTTTTAACGATCGAATCAGTGCATTCACTTATATAATTGACGGATGAGTATTTAAAAAAGTTTACATTTTATCACATAAACACCACGAAATCCTTCTCTTATGTATAGTTACCTTTTATCCTTTTTGGGATAAAGGTTCATTTTACCCATCAAAAAAGCATCTCCAAAAATGGTAGATGCTTCAAAAGCGTATTTCGCCTATTGCATATGCCTCAAAACTTTTACAACTCAAAGTCAAATCTTTATGTGCTGACTCGAAAATTATAAGGCAAGAAACGAATAATTAAAAGGCTTAACTTCTATTTTTTCAAAAAAAATTTCTAGCATTTTTGCAAACAACTATTCTTTTTAAAAAATAGTAAATGCAACGCTTAATTGGCAAAAAGAGAGACTATTATGATAATCTCTAATACTATTGTTTTTCTGTAACGAAAGATTTTGCTATAGCTTTTCCTATTACAGCAATTGTACGATTCAATTCTTCTTCTGTATTGTCAATTCCACCTATTTCGATTAAGATCATTTCTTTTGTTAAATCTTGATTATAACGTCCATCCACAGTATCACCACTTTTTGATATAACACCTCTAGAAATTTTCGGCACAATTTCATTCATTGTAGCTGATAAACTTTCTGCATACGCAGTATTCCATCTATAATTTTTATGCTCTGCACCAATGACAATTGCAATCCGTGCATATGATTCGTTATTATGAGTTATCGTTGTCGCATTTTTCCTAGCAGAATCTCGATGTAAATCAATCACTAAATCGTAGGATTGCTCTTGTAAACGTTTTGCTAGATAAGGACGTACGACGTTGTAAGCTGCCGGAAAAAGCTTTTTCTGACGTTTTAATTCCTTCATCACATCAACATCTAAAACGTCCGTTTGTATACCATTCATACTAAAATGCTTAGAAATAGTATCTTTTAAACTAAAAATATTTGTTTTGTCATCATAAACTGCCGCTTTCCCGCTAACAGCTTGCACTATTGGTTGATATGCTTCCTCTGAATGCGTAAATACTAACAATACTTTAAATGGATCTTTTATTTCCTCTTTTATTTCCTCTTTTGTCTCCTCAAGGACACTTTGTTCAGGTAAATTAGTAGCGGCAAACACGACTGGTTTATCCTCTGGCTCTTTAATCGGAGTCGATGCTTGCTTGTTGAACGGAAGTTGCCCAGCAATGACAGGTAATACGAAGAAGAACAATAATAAACCAAATGACCACTGTAGTTTTTTTAGCAAAGTCACACCCTCCTCCCCTTATCGTATGGAGAGGATGTGCCTTTTAGAACGGAAAAAATTATAGATTATTTGCCCAATTCATAAGCATAGATGATACGAGTTTTGCATAATTATCTATCCAATAATCGGCTTCTTTTGGAGTAACCATCAGCTGTGTATGAGAGCCTGCGAAAGTCTCTGCAAACAATTGCTGACGCTCTTCTTTAGACCACGTAGCCCATTCACCAAAAATCGGCTGTACTAAAGACATGTCTAGTTCTTTATTTATATCTGGTTGCCAAGAAGACAATGACAATTTTGATGAAGGTTTACTCCGCTCTGACACTCTTGCAGCTATAGAACGTAGCATTACCTCTACAGCATCGGCAATTAGTACAGGCGCATCAACTACTGTTGGGATACCAATTGCAGTAACAGGAATGCCAAGCATCTCATATGAGATCTCCTTACGCTTATTTCCTACCCCTGAACCAGGGTGTATCCCCGTATTCGTTAATTGAATTGTTTTACATAAGCGGTCACTAGCTCTTGTTGCAAGTGCGTCTACAACAATAATTAATTTTGGTTTTAATCGTTCAGCTATCGCCGCTACAAATTCACCAGTTTCATATCCTGTTTGCCCCGTTACACCAGGCGCATACATGACGAATTTTTCATCAATTACATCTAAACTATGCAAATGATCAATAAGATATGGTCCTATAGCATCTGGTGTAATTGTACGATTACCTAGACCAATAATTAATATTTTGTCATCTTCTTTCCATGACATGAATTCATGCATTTTTTTAAAATTCACAAGTAATTCTTTCTCAAGCTGCTCAAAACCTTCTCGATCTTCTAACGTCAAAGTAGGCACAGAGAGGGTAATATACTGCCCCTTCTTTTTCCCAATTTGCTGCTCGCCTTCTGCATTCACAACTACATCAGTGATTTTTACCCGACCAGCATTCCGATCTTCAATTTGAACACCACTCGACTCTTCAAGCGTTTCTTTTTGTTCTTTCGTTTGATGTAAGACAACCTCTTCAGATTCATCGATTAAATCTGTACGTTGCCAATTAAAATTTTGCATACAGTTCACCTCAACTGTAGTTTGTTCAAACTGTCAAGTAAATATTCTTTGCATTTATCTATTGCAATTTGGCCAAGCGTTTGTTAAAATGATTTTTGTTGTATTGACACAAGAAATTAATGAGAAGATATCATCTCGTACCTATTTTAGGAGGTGAAACATATGCCAAACATTAAATCTGCGATTAAACGCGTAAAAGTTAACGAAAAAGCTAACGCTGCTAACACTAAAGCTAAATCTGCAATGCGTACTACAGTGAAAAAAGCTGAAAACGCTGTTGCTGCTAAAGCTGAAAACACACAAGAACTTTTACAAGCAGCTTACAAATCTTTAGATAAAGCAGCTTCAAAAGGACTTATCCACAAAAACGCGGCGGCTCGTAAAAAGTCTCGCCTTGCTAAAAAAGCGTAATTGTTGTAAAAGATCAGTATACTCTATTTAGAGTTGCTGATCTTTTTAATTTATAAGAAAAATCAATTACGCCTAAAAGAGCTGCCCATATTGCTTCGGACAGCTCATCAATAGTTGTTTTCATTTTACACAACCGTTATCCTCTTAAAGTCGGCGCAGTAAGAAGAGTTCTAAATAACGCTCACGATTGCCTCCTGTTGATTTCAGTTGTAAATCGACCTCTGCTAATTGATATAAAGCCTTCAATAAGCTTTCCTCTGACGGACGATTACGCTGCTCAACCATTAACTTGACACGATAAGGATGTATTTTTAAATTTTTTGCGATTTGCTGTGGATGATAACCCTTTTTTAATAAATAAAAGACATTGGACATCGTACGCACATTTGATGCAAGTAATCCAACAAGCATGATAGGCTCTTGCTTTTGACGCAATAAATCGTGATAAATAGATAATGCTCCAACAGAATCGTTTGCAAAGTAAGCATTTAACATTTTAAATGCATCCTGCTCTAATGTTTTTGCTACTAAATCCTCGACTAAAGTGGCAGTTATTTCACCACCATCTCCTACATAAATAGTTAGCTTCTCAATTTCCATTTGCAACTGTAGCATATTTGGTCCAACCATTGCGACAAGCTGCTCAATCGCATTTTGTTTTATGCTGTTGCCTTCTGCTTTCACTAGACTTTGTATCCACACAGCTAAGTCCTGCTCCTTTGGTGTTTCAGCTTGGACTAATAACGCATGCTCCTTCATCATCTTTGTCACTTTTTTACGTTCATCCAATTTCTCATATGGCGCAATAAAAACGGTTACTGAAAAATCAGAAGGGTTAGCGAGCCATGATTCTATACGTTTTATATCATGGTCAATTTTTTCTTTTCCCTTTTCTGTCGCCTTTAAAAAAGATGCGTTTTTAGCAATAATAAGCTTGCGCTCAGAGAAAAAAGGAATTGTATCTGCTTCATCTATAACGGCATCCACTGGCATTTCTTCCAAATCAAATGTTGACATTTCAATCTCTTCTTCGGGTCCTATCACTTCTTTTAGCCGTTTAACTGTTTCGTCTATAAAATAGCTTTCTTCACCAACGAGTAAATAAACTGGTGAGAGCTGTCCTTTTTTAATATTATTCCAAACCGTTGAAATCATAATTTTCCCTCCATGTAGCAATACTACTAGTATACATGATTTATATTCCTTTGTGACTTTGACCGAATTGTGTCGATTCCTTGCCATATGGCAAATTCTCCGTTTCTTTATAGCTTTTATGAAATTGATGTCTTATAATAAATAACAGAATTGGAGGGATAACAATGAATCCATTTGAAGGAAAAAACATACAATGTCGCCGTAACGATGCAACCGATTCTGCAGTTGGCTTCGGTGTATCATTTGGAATGTTTACGCTTATGTTTCTTATCGCAATTATAGTAGAAGTAGCATCTAGATAATTAATTTTATGTCTAGGAAAAAGACCTTGCTCATTGGACAAGGTCTTTTTCCTATTGCACAGACCAACTATTTTTACGAATTCTTACTTCAATCGTCCCATCTATTCCTGTTGTTAATGTAGATAAATGTCGACTTGTAAAACGCTCCACAACCTCTTCATGTGGATGACGGTAGCGATTATTGAGCCCAGCGCTGAAAATGGTTAGTTCAGGCCGTAACAGCTCTACAAACGGCTCAATACTTGATGTTTTACTACCGTGGTGGCCGGCCTTCAACAATGTCATATCCGCTAACTGCTTATTGTATAGATGAAGAAGCTCCTGTTCGCCATGCTCCTCTAAGTCACCCGTTAACAATGCCCGAAATGAGCCCTGTTGCATATATAAAACGATTGAATCGTCATTGCCTTCATAAAGAGTGTCTTGGGGCCATAAATAATGAAAACTAGTGTTTCCTATGCGCCACGCTGTTCCCTGCATTTTTTCTTTCACAGGAACTCTTTTCTTTTTGGCTTCCATCAGTAAATCCCCCATTACTGCCTTGTCCATTGAACCAGGGGTGAGGTGAATTTCATGCATGTTAATCTCTTGCAAAATCTCTTCAGCGCCCTCTACGTGATCGGCATCCGCATGAGTGGCGATAAAAATATCAATGTTTCGTATCCCTTTTCCTTTCAAAAACGGTACAACAACCTGTCTCCCGACCTCATATGGACTTTCTGACGTCTTCCATATATCCTGCTGCTCAAAGCTTAGTAAGCCACCTGAATCAATAACATACACAGCCCTTCTAAACGGTAATTCAATAACTGTACAATCACCTTGGCCAACATTTAAAAATGTCAGTTTAGTTTCGCTAAACAGCATCGGCAAAAAATGAATACATAATGCAGGAATGAAGATCACAACTGCAAATTTATCATACTGTTTTATCTCGATAAAATAGAGGCCTGCTAAGACACTTATTAACGCCACGCAAATAAGCCATATAGCAGGCTTCCCTGGCGACCACAGCTGAAACGGCAAATCCTGTAGATATAAAATAAACTCCGTAAGCCAAACACGGAGCGGCTCGTACACATCAAATAAAGCTTTTGCTACTGGCTTTGATAGTATTGTTATAACAAACATAGTCATATTAAAAGGCAGAATAACAAAGGAAAACAGTGGTACGAAAATAATATTTGCTAAAAATGAAGAAATAGAAATTTCATAAAAATGATGGAGCAATAATGGATAAACAAGTAGCTGGCACACGAATGTAATGAAAAATGAGCGGGCTAACCAGTTCGCAAAACGTCTAAAAATGACAGCTGAATAGACGAGACTAACCGCTGCTAAATATGACAATTGAAAGCCAATCTGATAAATGACACCTGGCTCAAGAAGAACAAAACAAGCAAAGCTAATGGCTAGTGCATCATCAATAGATACGTGCCACCGAAAGTACCGCAATAACATGATTAATTCTACGACAGATATTGCTCGCCATACAGAAGGAGCACCTCCAGCTATCACCCCATATATAGGTAAGATGATGAGTAACACTGAGGTCGCTATTTCCTTCCTTACACCTATACGTAGAAGACCTTCAAAAAACAACCATGAGACGAACGCCACATGTAAGCCAGAGATAGCAAATATATGTGTGATGCCAAGCTTTTGATAGGCTTTTTGAAGATTATGGTCGACTTGATCCTGCAATCCTATTAGAAGTGCTTGTGCCTCTGCAACTAGCGACTTCGGGAATGTTATTTCAATATGTTTTTTCATATAGTGTCTCTGTTTAGCAAGAAACGAACGAATGGATTTTTTCTCTTCTATAAAGGTCCAGGTTGAAACTTCATATATTCCCCTAGCACCTTTACTGATTAAATATTTTTCCATAGAAAATGCATACTCATGTGCGGGTGGAAGGGGTGCTATTAGTTCTCCTTGAACTAGATAGGTCCTACCTGTCAATGACATAGTTTCATAAAAGTTTTTCTCTTCTTCTGACGAAAAAGTATAGACGACATATAGCTTCTCATCTGTTTCAGTTTTTACAAAGCCTCTGAGCTTTTGACCATTTATTTTATATTCGCTCGACCAAGTTATAGGGAATGTTGACGGTAGAGGGGAAGAATCCGTCAGTTGGAATGTAACGATGAAGAAATAGGAAAGAAATCCAAAGACAATCACAAGCGCTGAAATTAAACGTATTTCACCTTTCCATTTAAGCCAGAATGCGAAAAGTAGAAGAACGGCAAGTAGCCAAGCTGACTTGTGTGCCGCTATTGAAGCAACAAGTACAGCTAGTGCTACGTAAATCCATTTATGCTTTAAAGTTTTTTGCCAAATAATGAACTCACCTTCTGTTCATATGGAAGCAATTTTTCTGCTGGCATACCACTCTCACGAAGTTCGTTTAGCATGTCTATGTACAAGGCTAATTTTTCGTCGCTTAAGAAGTCGATTTTACGTTCATCAAACGGAACGTGTACTATCTCTACACCTGCTTTTTCAAATAACTCTTGTGCATAAGGGTTATTTTTATAATCCGTAGCGTAATACACACGTTCAATACCTGCTTGAATAATAGATTTCGTACATGGTAGACATGGGAAATGTGTAACGTATAAGTCTGCACCTTTTGTAGGCGTCCCATATTTAGCACATTGTAGTAGTGCGTTCATTTCAGCATGCACTGTGCGCACACAATGGTTATCAACAACATAGCAACCATTTTCTATACAATGTTCATCACCTGTAATTGAGCCATTATAGCCACCTGCAATAATTCGCTTATCTCTAACGACAGTTGCTCCTACTGCAAGCCTTGTACATGTACTACGTAATGCGAGTAAATGGCTTTGCGCCATGAAAAATTGATCCCAAGTAATTCGCTCCATATGACTACCTCCGAAAATTTACTTATATTGATTATTTACGCTGTGCTTTTATTGCAACAGTCCTTTTCTACTATAGTGTAGCCCTTTTTGAAAAGAGTCGTCAATATCTCAAAACTTACTGCCATTACAGATGTATTGGTTAACCATTTTTATCCACTCTAATTAGAAGGCACTGATTTCCGCTGCGGGCGAGCGTCGAGCCGCTTCCTCCGCTTTGTTGCTGTCGCTTCGCTTTCGCAAAGAAAACATCCGCTCCGTGGAGGGTCTCGTCTGTCTCGCTTTCCCGCGGGAGTCGAGTAGCCCTATGCTACAATCAGTTAAAAATGAGCATATATTAGCAAAATAGCAACATAAAATCTTTTTATCGCTCAATAATAAACCTATTTTTCCTAATCAACACGCCTGCTACCATTACTTAACTGTAATAAAATCTTTTAGCTTCTCAAATGTTTTGTCGCCAATGCCGCTCACTTTTTTTAAATCCTCAATTGTTTTAAAGCCACCATTTTCCTCACGGTACGAAATAATGCTTTGCGCCTTTGATGGACCAATACCTGATAATGTCGTAAGCATCGCTTCATCTGCTTTATTTAAATTGACCTTTTGATCTTTTATACCGTTGTCGCCTTGTGAAGTTCCGCTAGTAGGCATCTCCAAAATAGAGGAGGTAATTTCGTCTAGCTTTTCACCCTTTTGAGGAATGTAAATAACCATCTCATCCTCAACTTTTTGAGCATGATTAATGAGTTGCGTATCAGCATCCTGGGTATAGCCACCCGCAAGCTGTACGGCATCTATAATGCGTTTATCGGGCTGTAACTCATAAACACCAGGATACATAACAGCACCTTTTATATCAACAAATACCTGCTGTATGACCGCTTCATCAACAGATTCTTTTATTTCATGTTGTTCAATAGGTTGGATTGTTTCGATGAGCTCTTCTTGGGGAGGTGAAGAGTCAGAACTCGAAAAAAAGAAGTAACTAAGTCCACTGATAACAAGTATGCCGGGGATCAACATACTTTTTTTATACTTTTGCCAAAAAGATTGGATCATCAACTAACATCCTTTCCTTTGCAAAAGGTAATCATATGGAGTCTATTTCATCTTACAATATCATTCATGCGTTGAAAAGATAATTTATCTATTAAGACAAATACGAAGGTATCCCTGCCCTTTGCTTATTATGACACTGACATAATGATGTTAAATCATGTTATTATTGGAATCATAAAGGCTCACCACCAAAACGTGTGGTTGATCTCCATTCCGGCTGAGAGCTTTCCTAGGAGCGTCCAGCCGGAACGGAGATCGACTAGAATGTCATCTATCACTTTTGGTGATGCGCCACAATAAAAAAGACACATTATGCCTTTGCGTACTGAATGGAGGAAGAATATGCAGCTAACAATACAGGCAAAGGGAGAAAATGTGAATGCTATCTCCTACTTACTATCAAAAAATCCGAATAATTTATATGAACGGCGTGTAAAGGATCATTTAGTTCGACTTGTTTATCACGAGCTTTCTGAAACAAGCCTTGTTGTGACAATATTTGTTACACCAAATGCACTCGCACTTGTTCAAAATGACAATGCACTTGATATTACACATTATATTAATGACCGTGAATTCGCCGCTAGTAGTATTTTTTTATCCCTTATCCGTTCTGCTTTAGGTACTGCGTTAAATGGCAAACCAAAAGAACAATATATTGAATGGGTAGCTCAAGCATTTTCATTTTCATTTGAATTCGGTCCAATCGCTTCAGCTATGACAAATGAAGCTATAAAAGAATTGTTTCAGCCTCTTGGATACACTGTAAAGATCGAAGCTTTGAATAACGACCATCGCGCGCGTTTTCTCACATTATCTGCAGACATAATGCTACAACAAGCACTACAACATCTCTTTGTATTGATCCCCGTTTTAGATGATTATAAGCACTACTTTATCGATGACTTGGAAGTTGATAAGCTTAAACGCTACGGAGAAGGCTGGTTAGATACACATCCAATGAAAGAATTTATTTATAAAAAAGCTCTACGCTTCTCCCATTTATATGATGGTAACACAGCACCACAAAATGTAACGCGGTCACTCAATACATTACGCTACGAAAAAATTGTTGAAACCATTAAAATTCTGCCTCGAAAATCTTCAATCGTTGACTTTGGTTCTGGTGAAGGAAAGCTTTCGAGTTTACTTGCCTATGTTAAAGGAATAGACGAGTTGCTTGCGGTTGAACCAAGTGAAGCTGCAATGAAAAAAGCAATAAAGCGTTTTGAAGGCTTAGAGGATGCATTTGTAACCCCAAAACCTACATGGGGCTCGCTATTTTATTACGATGCTCGATTACAACATAAAGACATCATTGTTTTATGTGAAGTCATTGAACATATTAATGAGGAACGATTACCTAAAATAATGGAGTTGCTTTTAACTCAATATAGTCCTAAATCATTAATTGTGACAACACCAAATGCTGAATACAATGCTGTTTACAAATTAGATGAAATGCGTCATGATGATCACCGATTTGAATGGACACGCCAACAATTTCAAGAGTGGTGTCATGCGATGAATCGCAATGAACAATATGAGCTTTCATTTACTGGCATCGGCGATCAACATGATATTTACGGACAACCTACCCAAATGTGCATTTATACGAACAAGGAGGAGAATGTATGAACATCAAGATTCCACATGCAGGGATTGTTCTGCTAATTGGTCCATCCAATAGTGGCAAATCTACTCTTTTACAACAATGGGTTAATACAGATATGCTTTCTCCTTCTGAAATTATTAGCTCTGATGCTTATCGGACACTTGTTTCAGATACGGATTATATCGATTTTCAACATCATTCGAAGGAAGAAACAGATTTATTATATGATGAATATTTCGCTATTTCAGCACAAGCCTTTGCAGTTATGGAACGCGTATTAGAGGCTAGAAGCTCATTAAATAAATGTACCTTTGTTGATGCTACACATTTACAATCAGAGGAACGTCAAAAATATATTTCGCTTGGAAAAAAACTACATGTCCCTGTTAGTGCAATTGTATTGGACATTCCTCTTGATGAATTGTTACATCGAGATACTTTGCGCAAAGACCCAAGAGGTAGTAAACGTATTAAACAGCAGGTACGCTTATTAAAAGCAGAAAAACGATTTATTAAAAAAGAGTCGTTTACTAAAACCTATATTGTAACAGAGACAGATGGACTAACATTATCAAAACAAAAGTCGACGCTACTGTTAAATGTTGAGTCTGGACTTGATATTATTGGTGATATTCATGCCTGCTTTGATGAATTTATCGAATTACTTGGTAAGCTAGGCTACGAAGAAAATGAGGAAGGTTACTATATTCATCCACAAGGTCGACGCTTTGTTTCAGTTGGAGATATTATGAGCCGAGGACCAAAATCAATCGCAACGATGGACTTTTTTGATCGCCATATAGAGCGTGGGCTTGCCTATATGACTGACAGTAATCATGGCTGGAAAATCGCTCGTTGGTTAGATGGACGCAAAGTAACATTACATCATGGGGATGAGCTAGTTGAAGCTGAATTTAACACTTATGAAGAAGATTACGGAGCGGAGCAAACAAATGCCTTAAAAGCTCGTTTCGCAAAATGTTTACTTGCTGCTCCCTCTCACTATTTGTTAGTGAATAATGGCATTTCTTCAGCTGTAGTTACACACGCAGGTATCCGTGACCGTTATATAGGCAAACAATCGACAAGAATTTCTGATTTCTGTCGTTACGGTGATGTTCAGGGGCAAGATAAATCTGGAAAACCTATTCGTAATGATTGGTTTATAGAGCATCAAACATCACAGCTTATTATTTGGGGGCATGATCCTAAAATTCAGCCGTTAAAGCAAAATAATACGTTGAATATTGATCAAGGAGTTGTTTTTGGGGGGCAGCTAACTGCCTTTCGCTATCCTGAAAAGACATTTGAGTTTGTGAAGGCGTATAAAAACTATGCTGGTATCGAACGAAATCCCCTACTCGAGGCAAAAGCTCAACGTTTTGCACCACCAAATATAGGGGCATTTTTAGAAGGATTCACAGTGGAAACCGCCTACTTTAACAATGTACAAATAGGCGGTGCTCATGCAAAGGCAGCGATCGACAGTGTTTCTCATTATGCACTGCCGTTAGAACAACTAGTTTATATTCCACCAACGATGAGCCCAACACCACAAACATCTTCGTTAGCAGATACATTGGAACACCCTTCTGAGGCATTTGCTTATTATAAAAAGCACGGTGTCCAGACAATGATTGCCGAGAAAAAACATATGGGCAGTCGCGCTGTTCTTTTGCTGTTTAAAGATGCGCTTATTGCAAAGGAATATGTTGATACAGAAACACTTGGTATAATTACAACTAGAGCAGGTAGACGGTTTTTCGATAAAGAGACGGAACAAAAAATTTTGCAACAACTTCATACAGAATTAATAGAGAAAAATTATTTCGAACAGTTTAATACAAATTTCGTACTACTCGATGCAGAAATTTTACCTTGGAACTTAAAAGCGCAACAACTAATCGATCAACAGTATGCACATGTTGCTGAGCAAGCACTAATGGACCGCACAAAGCTTATGGATAAACTACGTGACACAGTACAAATCGATGTTTCAGAATGGCTTCAGGAGTATAAGGGGTTACTTGAAAATGCACAACGATTTTCAACTGTTTATAAAAATTATTGTTGGGATGTGCAGGATGCTTCATCTATTCAAATTGCACCCTTCCATGTATTAGCTCATAGTTCGGAAACGTTTTTCCATAAACCGCATATATGGCATATGGAAATGAATCGACTATTTGCCAAAAATTCAACGCTATTTATTGAAACAGAGTTTAAAGTCATTACGGATGAAGCTTCTGAACAAGAGATCATTACTTGGTGGGAGGAAATGACTGCTGCTGGTCATGAAGGTATTGTTATTAAACCTGAAATATTTGTCACAAAATATAATGGCAAGCTCATTCAGCCCGCAATTAAAGTACGTGGCCGTGAGTATTTACGAATTATTTATGGTATGGACTATTTAGAGCCTTCACATTTAATGAAACTGAAGGAACGTAATCCAAGTAAAAAAATGAAGCATGCATTGCGTGAATTCGCACTCGGACTAGAAGGAATAGAACGTTTTGTTAAAGGTGAATCGACTGCCCGTATTCATGAATGTGTACTCGGGACATTAGCACTCGAAAGTGATCCTGTCGACCCTAGACTTTAGTAAGATCGCCATGCATCAAAATGTGGAGGTGAGCACAATGTGTTGCTTTCTCAAACATTTTGGTGAAGAACTCATTTTCTGACGTTCTATCCGTCACTTTTGAGATTTTATCGAGAACTTTTGATTGTTTATCGACCAACTTTTTTAATTTATCTACCAACTTTCGAAAAGTATCGACATCTACCTTCATGCAACACTATCTGGCCGCACTAATAATTTGCGTATAATTTCACATCAAAAAAGCGCGAGAACTCAACGTTTCTAAATTGATTTCTCGCACTTTTTAAGGTTTCGACCAGTTTTGTCATCTTTTCAGCATTACTGTCTACATGCGTTATTCTGCTAAGATGTCATTAAATTTCGCTTGGAGCTCAGTCGTTAAGATTCCCTCATTGTAAAAATGGCGAATAAACACATAATGCATCATATCTTCCTCTTGAGCGGGTTATATCTGCATTAATATATGATTTATCTTCTCCGCGAGCTGTACTGGATTAGCATACATCGTATTCCATGCACGAACCTTTAACTCTAAATCTGTACCGAGGGCAGCCTCCTCCAAATCCTGTATTGGTACTGGCTCACTAAAATGTGCATACGGGTCTTCATATGTATCTGTATGTAAAAAATGAATACAATCTTCTAATTTTTCTGTCACACATATTGAATCTACAAAAACGCCTTGATCATTTTCATACAGATTGCTATTTTCTAAAATTAAAAACGGTGCTTGTTGCTGAATCCCGATTACTCGTTTTTTTAATTGAGGTGTAATAAAGATTAAACCTTGGTCTAGCTGCAATGTTTGAACGTATGTAGAGAAATTACCGTTTTCAGCAAAATCACTATATGTTTTTGGGCGATAATAATATTCAGCATCTAACTCCTCTGCTTCAATCGTCCATTCCTCTTCTGGACAATCAAAAATAACACGTAGTGCAATTCCATTCGCTGTTTTTCTGAGCTCATCATAAATATAAAACTGCTCTGGTTCTAATTGGCCTACTTCACTTAAAATATTGTTAAACGTTAGAGAGATGATTGATTTTGCAGTAAAGCCTCCTGCCATATCAAATATTAATTCTACTTGAGTAGAATTACGGCGAATACTAACTATTGTTGCATCATGAAGGCTTTGCTCAAAGACCTCTCTCTCCTTCGGTTTCATATAAACTAACGTTTTCTGCTTTTCTTCATATGCCGCATCGAGAATATTTTCAAATAGCTGCTCCTGTTCATTTCTCCATCCTAAAAAATCTTCTCGTACATGTTTAGGAACATCTGGTGTATTCAACGTACTATCTAAAATATATGTATGAAATCGCAGTGGTAAATAGTTCATTAAACTATCGCGTATTACATCTAACTCTTGCTTCTTTTCCTTATATGGATCAATATCATTTTCCTTTGTATAGGCAAGATACTCTGTCCACTCTTCATCAGATTCGTAAATAAATAGTTTCATCGCATTTTCATACATTCTTTTTTCACGCAATGATAAATGCCACATAATTTCAGCTCCTTTATTTGGGTTGTAAGATAACAGAAATATTTTTAAAAAAAGTGTTATTTGCGAAAACAAAATAAACTCCTGAAAGTAAAAACAGCTCGCTGGTCAGTTTACCAGCAAGCTGTTCTTCTATTTCACCGCACGGATAAAAATGCGTTCACTTTCATATTCAGGACCTTCATCAGTAAAATCAGCTGTTACTTCTACATGTTTAAAGCCAATTGCCTGAAGCCATGCCATATACTGATCGATTGAGAACGTGCGCTGATTATGCTCTTCGTCAAAGCGTTCATACAAATCACTCGCAGCATCACGCACATAAAACGTCATTTGGTGGACGACGGAGTGTTCAAAATCGCCAGGTTCCGTATGCCATACATAGCTAATGTCACCATCGTCATACGTAAACGGACCGTCTAAAAATATATCATTCATTTTAAATAGCGAATGCACATCAAAAAACAGTTGGCCTTCATCTCGTAAAGCAGCATGAATACGTTCTAATGTTGAATAAACAGCTTTTTCGTCCATTACATAATTCAGCGAATCAATAGCAATCGTTACAACGTCAAGCGCCTCAAAGCCATCTAATTCATCCATCGACATACAATAGAGAGGCACATGTAATCCTGCATCAGCAAAGCGCTCTGCAGCAATGGAGAGCATACTTTCCGATAAATCAACCCCACTCACCCTGTAGCCTGCCTGCGCAAACAACAGGCTAAGCACGCCTGTACCGCAGCCGATATCTAAAAGATTTGGGTATTGAATGCTCGGTGCATACTGCAAAACCCATCCTACATAACGTTCATAAGGGATATCCGTTTGCAACTCGTCATACACGTGTGCAAATCGTTCGTAGCTACTCACACTTAAGCCTCTGGCATGTCTAATTGCGGTGCATCGCCCCATAGACGTTCTAAATTATAATAAGCACGTTCATCTTTGTGGAATACATGCGCTACAACATCTCCAAGATCCACAAGAACCCAGCGTGCTGCATCGAAACCTTCTACACGACGAATTTCATAGCCCTCTTTTACTGCTACCTCTTGTAATTCACGTGCGATGGCTTGCACTTGGCGGTCAGAATTACCATGGGCAATAATAAAGTAATCTGCTAAAAGTGAAATGCCCTCCATATTTAAAACGACAATATCCTCACCGTGTTTGTCGTCAATTGCTTTGTAAGCTGATTGTAATAAAGTTGAAGTCATCCTTCACTGTCCTCTCTTTTTATCATATCGTTGTAACATTCTATTGATAATGGATAAATTGGTTGTTTTGTGTCAATTAAAAATGCCAATGTATGGCGTACACAAGCGCTCATCACTTTATCCAAACTTTTCTTTGCTTTTTTTCGCAGACGATCAACACCATCAAATTTACGATTCGGTTCAATCATATCTGCAACAAAAATAATTTTTTCTAAACGGCTCATGCCTACGCGTCCTGTTGTATGAAAACGGATAGCATTTAACATATCCTCATCAACAATGCCAAATTCGCTTTCTGCAATATAAGCACCTACTGGACCATGTAGTAATTCACTACCCCAGCCAATAAGGCGAGCATCTAATTTTTCAGCAAGGATGATTTGCTCCATCCATTCAATATTTGCATATTTCGCAATATCGTGAAGGATGGCTGCAATTTCAGCCTTTTTTTCATCCTCACCATAAAATTTTGCTAGCTCAATGGCAGTTTCCATTACACCAATGGTATGAATATAGCGCTTCTCAGGCATGCGTGGCTTAATCGCCGCTAGATACTGTTCGCGTTCCATAAAGACCTTCCTCTCGTATGAACGTCTCTACTGCTTCTGGCAGTAAAAAAGTAACCGTTCCTCCAGTAGCAAGGCGTTCACGAAGCAGTGTGGACGATAAATCGATTTGGGGAGCTTCCACCATTAGTATAGGATACTCTGTTGTGGCCTCTGTTCCTGGACGCTTTACTCCTACAAATTGCACAAGCTTCACTAATTCATCAATACAGTACCATGTATGAAGCGAATCAATCATGTCGCCGCCAATGATAAAGTAAAATTTCACATTAGGCTCTCTTATACACATCGCAGAAAGTGTCTTATATGAATAGGATACGCCACCCTTATCCACCTCATACGACTCCACAGAAAAATACGGATATGGACTTATTGCACGCCTTACCATTTCAAGGCGCTCCACATCACTAGCATCATGACGTGCAAACTTATGTGGTGGTAGCGCATTGGGCATAAAGCGAACTTCATCAAGATCTAAAGCATGAAGTACTTCATTAGCCATCATTAAATGTCCAATATGTGGTGGATTAAATGTACCTCCCAGTAAACCGACCTTTTTCATCGTTTCACCTTATTTCGTTACTTTTGGTAATGCAAGCTTTTTATTATTACGTGACTCTTTATATAAAACAACTGTTAGTCCAATTAATTGTACAAGCTCTGCATGAGCACCTTTAGCAAGTGCTTCTGCCACTTCATGCTTGTCTTCTTCACAGTTATCTAAAATACGTACCTTAATCAACTCTCTTACTTCTAATGCTTCACGAATTTGCTTTGTCATTTCGTCATTAACGCCGCCTTTTCCTACTTGGAAAATTGGTGTTAAATGATGTGCTTCTGCACGTAAAAAACGTTTTTGTTTACCTGTTAACATAAAAATTAATATCCTCCTAATTGCACCTTTAGTTGGGCAATCACTGAATTTGTATTCGGGTATTCACCAAGCCAATGCTCAAAAGCAATAGCCCCTTGATGAACAAACATTCCAAGACCCGCAACGACGGTTGCTCCTTTTTCATCAGCCGCTTTTAAAAAAGGCGTCATTAATGGATTATACACAATATCGGCCACAATTGCGCCTTCTGCAAGTCGTACTAATGAAAATGGCATTGAAAAATTGCCCGTAGCAAGGCCAGCCGATGTCATTTGCACTAAAATGCCGAAATCAGCTAATGATTCTTCTGCATCTGCTAGAGAAATAGCATTACCTATACCCATTTCATCGACAATTGCCTTTGCGTTTGCCACTGTGCGATTGGCAATGGTTAAATTCGTATAACCTTGCTGCTGCATAGCAAAAGCAATGCCACGAGCAGCACCGCCCGCACCAATCAGAAGAACTGGCTTGTCTTTATGTGACTTGCCAACAGCCTCTTCAAGCGAGCGCACAAAACCAACACCGTCTGTATTGTATCCCTTTAATTTTCCTTCTTTTGTACGGACAACCGTATTGACAGCTCCCATTTTTTCTGCCAACTCATCTAACTCATCTAAATAAGGAATGATCGCTGTTTTATGTGGAATTGTAACATTCCAACCACTTGCACCTAATGTTTTTAGACCAGCAACCGCTGACTCCAAACTTTCAGAAGATACACGAATCGGAATATACGTTGCATCTATCGACAGTTCCTCGAACCAAGCATTATGCATCGCTGGGGATTTTGAATGCTCGATCGGATCACCAATAACCGCAAACCATTTCTTCATTTCCTAGTCCCTCTTCTCTACTTGTACAACTTAAATTAGTGATGGGCGAATTGAAACTTGTACACCCTTTGGTGCATAAGCTGCTACAACTACATCAGCATGCTGTACAGTAATCCACCCAAGACCTGAGAATACAACATCTGTTTTCGCTTCTTTGATTGAGAACTCATGACGCACTAATGGCGGTAGTTGTTCTATAAATTCAACAGTTGGAGGTGCAAGCAACTCACCCTTATGTTCTGCATACAATGTATCTGCCTTCTCAAGCTTTGTACGGTGAATTGGTAAGTCATTTGCCACATGAACCGTAAATGCGGAACGATCTCCTTGAATAAAGTCAAAACGAGCAAGGGCACCAATAAATAATGTTTGTCCTGCATTTTGTTGATATACTTTTGGTTTTATTTCTTTTTTAGGCATAATATATTTTAATTCGCTAGCGTCAATATGGTGTGCCATCTGATGATGATTAATAATTCCTGGTGTATCATATAATGAGCTACCATCATCTAGTGGAATTTCAATCATATCTAAAGTTGTACCTGGGAAATGAGAAGTTGTAATTACTTCACCTTCACCCGTAGCCTGCTTGATAATGCGATTAATGAACGTGGATTTCCCAACATTTGTACAGCCTACAACGTAAACATTTTGTCCATTTCGGTACTCATCAATGGCTTCCATCGCTTCAGCCATCCCTTTTCCTTTATGAGCACTTACTAAAAGTACATCAATAGGTTGTAGACCTAGAGCCTTCGCTTCTCGTTTTAACCAATTAATCACTTTTTTCGGTTTCACAGATTTCGGTAATAAATCGGCTTTATTGGCGATTAATAACACTGGATTTTTTCCTACGAAGCGGTGCAGTCCTGGTAGCCAGCTCCCGTTGAAGTCGAATATATCAACAATTTTTACGATTAAGCCTTGCTGAGTTCCAAGACCGTTTAAAATACGTAAAAAGTCGTCATCTGTTAATGACACTGGTTGAATTTCATTATAATTTTTCAAACGGAAGCAACGTTGGCAAATGACCACGTCTTTTTCTAATGATGATGGGGGTGCATACCCAACTGCTGTTTTATCTTCTGTTTGAATTGTTGTACCACAGCCAATACAATTTGGCATTTCGTTCATTCTTTTTCCTCCCAAGTACTGATTCCTTTTCGTTTTAAAGTATTGAACACACGGCGTTCAATAAATCGATTGAATTTTGTTACGAGCCCATCTGATTGTGCAACCGGCTTTACTAGTACCGTATGCAAGCCTAGACGATTTGCGCCCATTACATCTGTTAGTAGTTGGTCTCCTACCATTACTACTTCCTGCGGTCGTAGCCCCAATTGAATAATGGCGCTATAAAAGGCATTACGAAGTGGCTTTCTTGCCTTATGAATATAAGGAATACCTAATGGCTCAGCAAACTGCTTAACACGCGCTTCTTTGTTATTCGACGCAATAATAACACGAATGCCAGATTCTTTCATAATACGAAGCCAAATAATAAGCTCTTCCGTTGCATCTGCACGGTCCCATTCCACAAGCGTATTATCTAAATCCGTAATAATCCCTTTAATACCTAAGTTTTGAAGCTTTTCCGGTGTAATTTCATAAATACTCGTGACAAATTCATTTGGTAATAAAAAATTATACAAAATAGCGACCCCTAATCTAAACGTATTATTCGACCATTATAGCATATTTGCGAAGGCTTCACCCATTTGAATTGGGCTTCCTTGTACAACATTTTCCGTAAATTCTATTGCATCCTTTTCAAACAGCATAACTACTGTAGAGCCAAATGAAAAATATCCGACTTCTTGACCCTTATGCCACTGAGTTGTTGTATTAGTGAGCACAATAGAGTTTACAAAGGTAGCACCAACTTTAATAAACGCTATCTGTTGTTTATTTGCCACTGTCAGCTCCGTTACCGAACGATAATTGTGCGATATTGGCTTTTTACCGTATGTAAGACCGAGCTGATTAACAGGATAGGATTTTTGACCAAGTGTATACTGTCGTAGCACCTCTCCATCAATCGGGCTATGAATTCGGTGATAATCTGCCGGACTCAAGTAAAACACGATAAAATGCCCATCTGCATATTGTGAAGCACGTTCTGTATTGCCAAGTAAATCTTGTAATGAATAAGGTTTACCCTTTACAAGAAATGTCATATCCCATTCGATACGCCCAAATGATTCTACTTTGGCATCCACTGGACTCACATAAGTACTAGGATTTTGTTCAATTGGACGTGCATCTTCTAAAAGCTCTCTTGTAAAAAAGTCATGTAAACTTGAAAATTGTTGTTGTTTTTTCGCAACCTCTTCAAGTTTAATATCGTATACTTTCATGTAACTAGGGATAATACGTTTACTCCACTTTGCTTTTGCAATAGATTGCAAAAGATGGGAAGATTGCTTTCCGTTTGTTAATTCAATTAAGCGTTGATATAGTTTTTCTTTCATAAAACAAAACCCCTATCGATTAATTTAGACTGTCAATTTTTTCGCATTCGAAGTATAATGGTACAATATCTTAAGTGCAAAGGAGTGATCCCCCTTGTTTTTTTATCACAAGTTGGTGGATACCACGGTTAAGAAAATGAAATCGCAAGCAGCAAATTTTATCACAATCAGTAATATGTCCTTCGGCGGCGCGGCCATAATGGCTACACTACACGAATACTATAGCTACAGTGTCTTGTTTATCTTTATCGCAGCCCTTCTTGATCGCTATGACGGGAAGGTGGCTAGAGCACTTGGACAAGTGTCTGATTTAGGCAAACAATTAGATTCTATGAGTGATATTATATCATTTGGTGTGGCACCTGCATTATTAATGTATAAAGTTGTCTTAGTCGACTTTGGTTTTGTCGGTATGACAATGACAGTACTATATATCGTCTGCGGTGCGATGAGATTAGCTCGCTTCAACATTTCAGATGCAAACGGCTATTTTACAGGGCTACCGATTACTGCGGCAGGTACAGTCTTAACTTTAACGTATTTCGCATCTAATACGTTCCACCCAGTATTTTATCTTTTCTTATTCCCTATACTAGCATTACTAATGATTAGTACAATCACGTTAAAAAAAGTGTAACAGCACATTTGCTGTTGCACTTTTTTTCATTTAACACAGCTTTAAAACATATACTGTCGAAAAATGGGGAAAGGATGAAATCATTCAATGAGCGGAATTTTTACATCTATGTTGCAGTTATGGCTTGAGATCCCAGCATTACTTGGCTATTTAAAGGGGCAAACTTTCCATAAACCCTTTTCAAAAGAAGAGGAAGCTGCTTGTATTGAACGATTTTTAGGCGGTGATGAGCAAGCGCGTCTTGACCTAATTGAACGTAATATGAGACTTGTCGCACACGTTGTGAAAAAATTCCACCCAAAGCATGAACAACTTGATGATTATATTTCCATCGGTACGATTGGTCTGATGAAAGCCGTAGAAAGTTATACGCCTGACAAAAAAACTCGTCTTGCCACTTATGCCGCCCGCTGTATCGAAAATGAAATTTTAATGCATCTGCGTACACAGAAAAAAGTACAAAAAGATGTTTCCTTATTTGAGCCAATCGGTACAGATAAGGATGGTAACGCCCTACAAATTCGAGATCTCTTACAATGCGATGAAGAAAGTGCAACAGAAAAAATTGAACATAAAGAGCATGTTGCACAACTATATCACTATTTGCATATGCTCGATGAACGTGAGCTCGAAATCGTTACACTTCGCTATGGTCTTAACCAGCAGGATGCACTCACACAAAAGGAAATCGCTGCACGTTTAAATATTTCTCGTAGCTATGTATCACGCATTGAAAAGCGAGCACTTATTAAACTCTATCAATTATATAAACGAGATCAAAAAATTATTGAGTAATATATTGTAAATTGATAATAATAATAATTCAATAAATCTATGACAATATTCCACAATGAATCTTGTATTTTTATCGGTACAAAAGAAGACATTTGTAGCTGACGTTTCGTTTTCGCTACGAAAACATTTGCTAAAATAAAGAAAGCCCTCTTGCGTCATTAAAATGTCGCAAGAGAGCTTTTTCTCTTAATGAATTTCAACAGATTCTGAAAGTTCTGCTGAAATAAGTGTACCGAGTAACATTGTTATAATGACTACACCTGCTGTTAAAAATAGCATTATGCATGCCTCCCATCTGAATATGAAGAGATTTCATTAACAACAGTTTAGCATTCGTGCGACTTTTAAACTGTGATTTTTCTCACACTAAAAGGCACTCATTTTGACTTTTTTGTGTAGTTTATTCCGCAGATTGGTGAAAACTAATACTCAGTGGGATAATAGACTTTATAACGATTCGATAGCTTTTAGTACTATTTGTGTTGAATGCTTTGCAGCTACTGGTAAAAACTCATCGAAGCTAATATTCGATTCTTTTCCAGCAATATCTGATAAAGCACGAATAACAACAAACGGAGTACCAAATTGGTAACATACTTGTGCAACTGCTGCTGCTTCCATCTCTACTGCCTTCATTTGCGGGAAATGGCGACGGACTGCTTCTACACGAACAGGATCATTCATAAAAGCATCACCTGAACAAATTAAACCAATACCATATTGGTGCTCTCCAACAGCCTCTACTGCCTCTTCAGCTACTTTCATAAGTTTTTCATCTGATTTATAAGCTGCTGGCATACCTGCCATTTGCCCCATTTCATAACCGAAAATCGTTACATCTACATCATGATGACGGACTTCATCTGAAATAACGATTGCGCCTACTTCAAGCTTTTCATCATAGCCTCCTGCAGAACCCGTATTAATGACCACATCAGGTTTGAATTCATGTAATAGAATAGTAGTTGACATTGCAGCATTCACTTTACCAATACCGCTTTTTAATAAAACTACCTCGTTCCCTTTGTAAGTTCCTGTTGTATATTCACTTCCTGCAATTGTTGTGCTTTTTGCATTCTCTATAGATGCTCGTAAAAGCTCTACTTCTTCTTCCATTGCCCCGATTACTGCGATTTTCATATCTTCGTTACTTCCCTTCTTTATGCACTTCAAATCAATTATGCCTCGGCATAATTGCGTCCGGGAATCGGCTTTGTGCTTGCACAAAGAACTCCTTTCCGATTACCGTGACATCCGCCGGAGGCTTTAACTTATATCAGCGGATGTTTGTACATCTGCTGATATAAGTTAAAAATAATCAAACGAGTTACTTTCGTCAATAGGCACCATTTAATGTATTTAGTTGCTCAAGTTTGACTGGTAACCAGCCTTCGTTGTCGACCCATTCCATGCTGACACGGTACATTTGTGTCTTATCATTAGTTGAAACTGTTGCAATAGCCGAATTAGCGCCACCGTTATTTTGTATACGCCAAATAATCATATTGTCCTTTTCGATGCCAGTAGCGGCTGTAACTGTGGCCACCTTTTCAGCCCAGTCTACAGATTTATCATCGTAAGAAGACACATGCTGACCTGTTTGTGTTGTAGGTGTAGGCTTCCAGCTTTTATTGGTTACAACCTTATCAACAATTGGGTTGTCGGACGTGGTTTCAGTAGTAGTATCCTGTTCAGATGTTTGAGTTTCATCTGTAGGCTCTCCCTCTGTTTCCTCTTTAGCAGTTACATCATTATTTTTCTCTTTAGAAGGCTCTTCCTTCACGTCTTCTTTATCGTTCTTCTGCTCCTGTATTGGCTCGTCTTTCTCAACTTGCCCTGCATCATCCTGCCATTTAAACACAAATGTGGCTACTATAATAATTAATATCACGACAATACCAATTAATACATTCAATAGTTTATCTAGCTTTTTATTATGAGATGGCTGCAAATGACGACTGCTTCGAGTTTTTCGTTCACTCATGAAGTCTCCCCCTCTCTAGCCAATATTTTATCAAGTTCAACAGCACTTGCAAAATAATTGTGCTCCTATTATATCATAGACAAAACCAAAGACCTCTTAAGGTATTTATTGGATTTTGGCTATTGAATCAATTATGCAACGGCGTAATTGTGTACAGAATCGGCTTTATGCCAACACGACGTTGGTTATTCAGTCATATGTTGTTGTCGCTTCGCATTCGCACAGTTAAATTGCTACAATACTCCGCATTCATCTCACAACCTATAAAAGTGGGATACTCCTGTATCTGTCGCTACAAATGCCTTTTGCTAAAAGAAGTGTAAAAACTCACATAGATGATAGAATCAAGAACAGTATCGCCTTGGCGGTGCTGTAGATACAATACATTGTGCTGAATAAGATAAAAGCAGCTAGCTCTCTTTTATAAAGAAAGCTAACTGCTTGTACAAAATTATTTTATTGAAATAATTTTAACTTTCATTTCTCCACCAGGTGTTTGTACGACAACCTCTTCGCCTTCAGCACGACCTAGCAAGCCTTTAGCAATTGGTGATTCATTTGAAATACGGAATTCCATTGGATCTGCCTCAGCCGAACCAACAATTGTATACGATTCCTCATCAGTTGATGGTTTTCCATTAATTACTTCTACAAATGTAACCGTTTTCCCTAGTGATACTACACTGTTGTCTGTTTCATCCTCAGAAATAATAACTGCGTTACGAATCATTGATTTTAATGTAGAAATTCGACCTTCTAAAAAGGCTTGTTCTTCTTTTGCAGAGTCATACTCAGCGTTTTCAGAAAGATCCCCGAAATCACGAGCGATTTTAATACGTTCTACGATTTCCTTACGTGTTTCCGTTTCTAATTTCACTAATTCTTCTTCTAATTTTCTTTTACCTTCAGCTGTCATTGGGTACTGTTTTTCGTTTGCCAAAGTTCTTCACTCCTTGTTTTCGTCAATATAAAAACATAAAACTCGATTAAGTGCCTAGTAGGATTCACTTAATCGAATTTTATTATTTTTAAACGGTTTCAAATTACGCTTTGACCTAATAGTATGCATGCCTTTCTGAAATATGTACAGATATGCATGTAAATATTGTCAATACCACTCTATCTTATTACAATACGTTGTCGGTTTCAAGGATAGTTTTAATCTTAGTTACCATTAAATCAATTGCAACCTCATTGTCCCCGCCTTCAGGAATAATAATATCAGCATAACGTTTCGTCGGTTCAATAAATAAATTATGCATTGGACGCACTGCCGATAAATATTGGTCGATTACAGAATCTGTTGTACGTCCACGCTCTTTTATATCACGCATTATACGACGAATAATACGTAAATCTGAGTCCGTATCTACAAATAATTTAATATCCATTAAATCACGTAAATCTGCATCTTCTAACACCAAAATACCTTCAAGTATAATAACATCTACAGGCTCTACATGAATAACTTCTTGAGCTCTTGTATGCTGCACATAATCATATACTGGCTTTTCAATTGGTTGACGGACCAATAATTTTTTTATGTGTTCAATTAACAAATCATTATCAAACGCTAACGGATGGTCATAGTTTGTACCTAAACGCTCCTCAAACGTTAAATGACTTTGATCTTTATAATAAAAATCTTGTTCAATAACAACTACTGAATGATCGCGAAAAACATCATAAATAGCACGGGTCACACTCGTCTTTCCCGAGCACGAGCCACCAGCGATTCCGATGACGACTGGACGCTTTGCTGCCATTAAATATTCCCCTTTCGCATCATGTTATGTGGTTTTAATGGTGTATCACATTTAAATTTAACAATTTGTAGTGGGTGACGTGCAGCATCTAAGCTATTGCCATCCTCATCCCAAATTTCACCCATTGTAAGACGGAAATTTTCGATTTCCGGTCCAAAGAATTCTACCTCATCGCCAGGTTTAAAATAGTTACGTTGTTGCATTGTTACCATTTTCGTTTCTGGGTCATGCTCTAAAATTAAACCAGCAAACTCATAAGTTGTTTTACGGCCATGTACACCAAACATTTGCTCCTCGTGACCAGGTGCATCGTGGAAGAATGCTTCTGCAGTGTCACGGTTAGCACATTTGTCTAATTCCTCAAGCCATTCACGTTTAATTTTGAAATTGTCAGGGTCCGCACAATAAGCGTCAATCACTTTGCGGTACACTGAAACAACTGTAGCAACATAGTGAATCGATTTCATACGGCCTTCTACTTTTAATGAATCAATACCAAGCTCAATCATATGTGGAATTGCTTCAATTAGCTTTAAGTCTTTCGGACTCATTGCGAAAGGTGCGTGATTATCATCGAAAAGTGCCTTTTCTTCGCCAGCCTCTAGCTCATATAAATCATAGTCCCAGCGACAAGATTGACAGCAACCACCACGGTTAGAGTCACGAGCAGTCATATGATTTGAAAGTACACAGCGACCAGAATAAGCGATACACATCGCTCCATGAACGAAAGCTTCAATTTCAATATCGACTTTTTCCTTCATCAGCTTCATTTCTTCGCCGCCTACTTCACGTGCTAATACTACACGATGTAAGCCTTCTTCTTTCCAATACTGGACAGCCTTCCAGTTTGATAAAGATTGCTGTGTAGAAAGATGAATTTCAAGCTTTGGTGCAGCTGTACGGCAAGTTTCAATGATCAGTGGATCCGCTACAATAATGCCTGTAACACCTGCAGATTCAATATCTTTTAAATACTGCTCTAAGCCATCCATATTTTCATTATGGGCGAAAATATTTGTCGTAACATAGATTTTCGCACCATATTTATTGGCGAATTCAACACCTTCGCGCATTTGTTCAATTGAGAAGTTATCTGCGTTTGAACGTAAACCGAACTCTTGTCCACCGATAAATACAGCATCTGCTCCATAATGAACTGCTACTTTTAATTTTTCTAAACTACCTGCAGGGGCAAGTAGCTCTGGTTTTTTTGTAATGACACGTTTCCCGTCTACATTCTCACGAATTTTGTCATTTTGTTCTAATGCTAATGCCATGTTCTTGCCACCTCCTAGTAAACTGTTTCCTTGAAGATAAAGCCAGTATCAAGAGGTCTGATGGCAGGCTGAATTTCTTCAATTTTAGCTAGTAAATCATCTTTAATATCTTCATACGCATCTTCTGATTCGTCAAAATATGTGTCAATTGCTTGACGATAAGCTTCTGTTACTGTGACTACATAATCTGATGTTTGAAGAACACCTTCAATTTTTAATGCATCTATGCCACCTTCGAATAATTCGCCAAGCTCATCAATAATACACATATCATTCGGACTGAAAATATGCGTACCGTTAGCATCTTCATAAATTGGATATTTATTATTACGCTCATCATCATGAAGGAACATATTGCGATTTTCCTTACGATTTTCAATTTCCATTGCTTTATCTTGATATAAGAAATAATGGCCTAGTAATGGGCGTTTTGATTGGAACATACATGTCATTCCATGTACTTGAACCTCGACCTCTATTTCTACATTTTTTTTAATTTCTAGCACTTCATCTAAAGAAAGTTCTCGTGAAAGTACTGTTCGAGTTGCTCCGCGTTTCCCCCAATAATTTGCTGTAAACCAGTTCGTTGCAGTCGTTTCTGGATTCCAGTGTAGCGGTATTGTAACACCTTGTTCACGACGGATGATTAATACTGCTGGATCCCCATAAATTAAACGGTCAACACCAATACGTTGCATTTCTTTTAAATATTCGGCAAGCGCATCCATTTTTTCATTATGGAATAGTGCATTTACCGCAACATAAACCTTTTTACCCGCTGCATGAATCAACTTTGTAGCTTCTTCCACTTCACTAACAGAAAATTCCCCTGCTAGACGAAGACCAAATTGTTGTTCACCAATGACAAAAGCATCTGCTCCAGCCTGTAAAAGTGCTTTTACATGGTCCACTGATTGCGGTGTAACAAGCAATTCAGGTTTTTTCATAATAGTCACCTCTTCAAACATAGTAATAAACCATCACCGACCGGTAAAAATGCACTAGTATAATCAGGGTGCTCCATAATCCAATCGGTAAAGTTTTTTAAATTTCGAATCATTGTACGCTTGCGACGCGGTACATCTTTTAAATCCAAATCTGATAAGCCATGCATATACATATTATCGATATATAGAACTCCGCCAGATTTTACAAGAGGCGCATACTTTTCAAAAAAGCGTTGATATTGTCCCTTTGCAGCATCGATAAAAACTGCATCGAAGGTTGTATGAATTGCTTCATCATTCACCTCTAAGGCGTCACCTTCAATAACCGTAATACGATCTGAAACTGTAGAACGTTCAATATAAGCCTTTGCTCTCGCAACACGCTCAGTATCTCGCTCAACTGTAACAATATGCACGTTAGGTAAAGCGTCAGCCATTCTTATTGCAGAATAACCAATTGCTGTACCAATCTCTAAAATTTTTGACGGATTTTGAATACGTAGCAGTTGATTTAGTGCATCAATGCCTGCAAGCTGCATAATCGGTACATGATTCTCCTCCGCAAATGCTTCCATTTCTAAAAGCAATTCATTACGTGGTTGAATAAATGATTGAATATATGCATCTGATAATTCCATTTTTAAGTTCACCCTCATATCAATTATGCCTCGGCATAATTGCGTCTGGAATCGGCTTTGTGCCAGCACACAGCCGATTTCGTGACATACGCCAGAGGCTTTAACTTCTTTCAGTGGATGCTTGGACATCTGTATCTATCGCTACAAAAGACATCTGCTGAAAAAAGTTAAAAGGCAACGAGTAATCCTCGTTGTCTGTACTTCATCATTTAACAACAAAAAGAAAAAGACCAAACGTGATGTCTTGGTACTTCGTCATACAAAAATGAGCAATTGTTTTTATAAGCTTTAAACAATTGCCACCACGTATATTTTTCCGCATTAACGGACTGATTGAATTTTTCCCATGCGGATCGATTAAAAATCACAACTTATAATAGCATGAAAATAGAAGGAAAGCTATTTTTCTTTCCTTCTATCCACATTATTACTATTTATTTTTTAATAATATCCAGTATATCTCGGCTTTCGCAGATGTATGGACACCAGCTGAAAAGTAACTTAACATCTCACAAGTTAACAGAAATTACTCTGCATTGCGCAAATATTTTTGTTCTTTCTGTAAGTGTTCATCATATGTTTTCGAGAAGTGATTGACACCCTGTTTATCCGCTAAGAAGAAGAGATAATCTGTTTCACTTGGATTAAGCGCTGCTTCAATTGAAGTTTTCCCAGCACCCGCAATAGGACCTGGTGGTAAGCCTTTATTTTTGTAGGTATTATAGGCATTATCTACTTCTAAATCTTTGTAAAGTACACGATCTTTATGAGATCCTAGTGCATATAAAACAGTTGGGTCTGTTTGTAGAGGCATTCCTTGATTGATACGGTTATAGAATACGCTCGCAATTGTTTCTCGATCTGTTTGAGCAGTAGCTTCTTCTTCCAATAATGAAGCAAATGTTATTAATTGATGTACTGACATTTGTTTTTCAGTAAGAGCATCGCTGTAATTTTTCAAAACCTTGTCCATTGCCCCTACCATTTCGTCTACAATCGATTCCAATGTTGGTTTTTCTTCAAAATAAGAATACGTTGCAGGGAATAAATAGCCCTCTAAATCATAACGAATATTATCGGCTAAAACCGCATCCGTTACAAGCTCAGGATATTTAGCCTTCATTTGTTGAACAAATGTGTCGCTTGTTACTAAGTCCATAAATTCCTTTTGAGTGTAAGGTGTTTTCTTTTCCACAATATTACCGATTTGTTCAAGTGTTAAGCCTTCAGGAATGGTCATTGCAAAGACTGGCGTACGGTAGACCTTTCCGGTTTTTAAACTTTTGATTAGTTCGTCTAATGTCATTGACTGTGATAAATCATATTTGCCTGCTTGGAACTGAGATTCATTTTTAAATTTGGCATAGTATTTAAAAACACGAGCATCTTTAATTAACCCTTTTTCCTCTAATAGAGTCGAAATAGAGCTTAAACCTGAACCAATTGGTACTTCAACTGCTATTGTTTTAGTCGCATCTGGATCTACTGGTTTTAATGCGCTCTTCACATAATTATAGCCAAATAAACCGACTATCCCTAAAATTAGGACCAAAGCAATTGCAACAATAGCAACGATTTTTCTCACAATTTTTACCTCGGATTTTCTTTCTTGCATTTTTGAAAACATTTCTTGTTTTTTTGAACCGTTATTCACGGGTTTCCCCCCTATCACTCCATTATCATACTAGAAATCAACTTTCACGACAAACAGAAATAGATAATTCAGTAGAAAAAGCACACATAAAAAAATAGCTTGCGACAATAGAATGAGTATAATTAATAAAAGTTGATTCCCTAGAATTAGTAAAAAAAGCTGAGACAAAAACAGTTTTAAAGCATTGATAACATATTAGAGAAAACTAGATAGATAATAATGGGTCGTTTTGATTATTTGGTATGGAAAGCCCCTTCATAGAAAACAAAAATCTGCCAACAATATTGTTAGCAGACTCAATAATATTTTTTCCACAAAAACGGTTGGAAAAACATCAAGATAAAGTGATACCTATAATTGAAAAGCTCCTTGTTTGACATCGACTAATAATCCCTTTGCAAGCTGTGTTATAACTACATCATCTGCCGGAGGATTAAAGCGGCTACATTGAACATCTCGAAATAGTCGCTGTAATTTACTAGTCTTAGACAGACTTCGTCCACCAACAACTTGCATTGCTTTTGTTACGATATCAATGGCATTGTTACTAATGACATACTTTGCAATGCTAACATCTTCAGAAAGTTGATCCTTTATCGCAGGATTTTGCTCTACTTGCGCTGCAATACTATACAATGTTCGACGTGCCGTTTGATAAAGTATTTCTATTTCACCAATTTTTTGTTGGACATGACTTGCGTGTGCGATTGTATTTTCTAAACTGTATGAATAAGTATTTTTAGCAAATTCTATTGCATAATCCCTAGCAGCCCCTGCAACCCCTAAGTAAACAGCTGGAATTTCTAATGAATAGATACGACCATCAGCTAAAAAACGGTTTATTTCATTTGGACGATGCTTGTATAGCAATGCCTCCTCCGGAACAAATGTGTCATGAAAAATAATATCATGACTACCTGTTGCACGCATTCCCATTGCATCCCAAGTATTAACAACCTCTACCTGATCATTTTTAGTTACTAAAAATTCAGCCGTTAAATTCTCTTCTTCTATATAGGCGATAATCGTAAATTGTTTTAAAATGGGGGCTAGGGAAGCAAAAGCCTTTTCACCTGTAATGAGATAGCCTCCAGGCACTTTTTTTGCAATTGTGCCAGGTAAACTTCCACGAGAAATATTACCTTTCCCTCGTTCGCTATTGATAATATTTAATAGAGAACCTTCTTTAACTGCTTTACGACTTAATTCTGCAAATATTGGCTCGGGCCACGTCTTTGCCTCACGAACGTTCAAAAAGGTTAATAAGTGCCAACCAACAGACAATGCAGTAGAACCATCGCCTTTTGCTAATTGTTCCTGTACTAATAACATTTCATAAAGCGAAATTTCCTCACCGCCGTATTTTTTCGGCACGGTTAATTTAAAATAGCCAGCATCCTCTAAAATTTTAAATTGCTCAAACGGAAATTCTCCACTCTCATCATATTTATCAGCAGTCTTGTCAATTTGTTGTGCCAATTCACTAGCATATTGAACTAGCTTTTGCTCACGATCGTTACGAATATAAACATCACTCATCAATGAGTCACCCTACTTTTCGTAAATCGATTTTGTGGTTTTTTGAGTCCTAAATGTTCCCTCAGTGTTGAACCGGTATATTCTTTTCGATAAATACCCCGCTCTTGTAAAATAGGCACGACCTTGTTCACAAAGTCTTCTAAATCACGTGGTAATAACGGAAACATTAACATAAAGCCATCTGCCGCTTCCTCTGTAATCCAGCGCTCCATCTCATCAGCAATTTGTGTTGGTGTTCCAACAAAGGCATCGCGCTTCGCAGGACCAAATAGGCGTGCATATAATTCGCCCACCTTTAAATTTTCTTTTTTGATAATTTCTAAATGCTCATAGAAATGACTTTGAATACTGTTGACTTTAGGAAAATCCACTTCGATTGCAGGTGTATCTAACGAGTATTTAGAAAAATCTACATTTCCCATATAGCCCGAAACAAATTTTAAACTCTCATATGGGTCAATCAACGCCTGTAATTCATTATACTTATGGATAGCCTCTTCCTCAGTATCCCCCACAATTGGCGATATCCCTTGGAACACAAGAAGCTCCTCCTCAGTGCGTCCAAATGGAGCAAGCTGTGCCTTTAAATGGCGATAATGCTCCTTGGACTTCTCAATATCATCCCAATGCACAAAAACGACCTCCGCTGTTCGTGCTGCTAATTTTTGCCCTGGTTTTGAAGCACCAGCCTGAATAATAACAGGCTGCCCCTGAACGGAACGTGCAATATTCAATGGACCTTTCACTGATAAATATTCGCCTTTAAAATCGGTCTCATGCACTTTATTGCGGTCATAAAAAATATTATTATCACGTTCGTAAACAAAAGCATCGTCCTCCCATGAATCCCATAATGATTGAACTACATCGATAAATTCCTCCGCACGTTCGTAACGATGATCGTGCTCCCAATGCTTGTCACGGCTAAAGTTTAAAGCCGTCTCTCCCGTGGCATCTGCTGTTGTCACTAGATTCCAACCGACTCTCCCATCACTAATATGGTCTACGGACATTAGCTGTCGCGCTAATACATATGGCTCACTATAAGTGGTTGATGCAGTGGCACCAAGGCCAATTTTTGTTGTCGCAGCTGCCAAAGCTGTAATCTGTATAAGAGGATCAAAGCGATTTAAAATATGTGGATGTGATTCATGATTGATTGCTAAACTATCCGCAACAAAAGCAATATCAAACTTACCCTTTTCAGCTATTTGCGCCACCTTTTGTAAAGCTTTAATATCGATACTTGCATTAACTTTTGCTGAAGGATGTTTCCAAGCTGCAACATGCATACCTGCCCCAATTAAATATAATGCAAGCTTTAACTCTTTTTTCTTAGTCATTTTGTCGTCATCTTCCTTTCATATGAATCAATTTCACTATCCATATATAAACAAAGGCATTAGGTCAATATAGTGTTGGTCAATGAAGGTAAAATTCCTTCCATGTAGCTAATTCATCTAAAGGCATTTTCACAGGAATATAATTCCCTTTGGAAATATCTTTAATGAATTTAGCTGTCTCTTCACGCTGATAAATGTCAATAATTTTTTTCAATGTCTCATTGTCCTTATCTTCAGACCTTGCAACAATGACATTAATAAAAGGTTTCGCCGTTTCATTCTCATGAATGATGGCATCTTTCAATAGTAGTCCTGCTTCGACAGCAACCCCATTATTAATGATCGCAAAATCGGCATCCTCCATAACCCTCGGTGTCGTCGCACCATCTACTGGTAAAATGTTTAATTTTTTCGGATTATCTTTAATCCGATCCTCTCCACCGTTGCCATCAAAATTATCCGTAACCGTCAGTAATCCATTTTCCTGTAATAGCAGTAACGCTCTACCCCAGTTAGAAGGATCATTTGGTACAGCAATTTTGGCGCCCTCTTTCATATCATCCAAGGATTTATATTTGTTAGAATATAAGCCTATCGGAGCCATGATCGTTGTGCCAATTGCCTGTAAATCTGTATCGTTACTCGTATTAAATAAATTTAAGTAAGCGACATGCTGAAATGCATTCATATCAACCTCCCCCTCCGCCAATGCTTGGTTCGGGTCATATTGTGCTGAGAATGTCACTAAATCGAGATTTATATCTTCCTTAGCAGCCTGTTTTTTTATATACTCCCATGTTTTCAATTCCGAGCTACGGATTCCAACCTTCACAGCATCTTTTTCATCTGCTTTTGCACAAGCAACTAGTAGGAATAGTAATGCGATTAAACCGAAAAAATAATTTAGTTTCCTCATATTAATTCTCCTTTATGACACTCTGCGTAATTTTCGTTCAAGACTATTTCCAATACTTTGAATGATTTGTACGAGTACTACTAGAATCACCACTGTAACTAAAATCGTGACATTGTCAAAGCGTTGATAGCCGTAAGTAATGGCTACATCACCAAGGCCACCTCCTCCAACTGCCCCTGCCATTGCAGTCGCCCCAATAAGCCCAATTGTTGCCGTCGTAACACTTAATATTAAAGAGGGGAAAGCTTCAGGTAGTAAAAACTTTTGAATAATTTGAAGTGGAGATGCACCCATTGCCTTTGCTGCTTCAATAATGCCTTCATCCACTTCCAATAATGAATTTTCTATTAATCTTGATATATATGGACCGATATGCAAGACGAGTGGCACAAGGGCAGCTGTCGTACCTATTGCCGTTCCAACGAGCAAGCGTGTAAATGGAATGATAGCAACAAGCAGAATAATGAACGGAATGGAGCGCAAGGTATTAACGACGGGATTGATGATTGAGAAAATTATTGTATTTTCAAGAATATGCCCTTTTCTCGTCACAACTAAAGTAATCCCTAAAATAAAGCCTAAAATCGCACCAAAAAATAACGAAATACTAACCATGTACAGCGTGTCTAACACTGCGTCGATAATGATTTGTGAGCTCACCTTCATGTGCACTAACCTCCTCTATTTGAATATCTTTCGTTCGAATAAATTGGTATGCCTTTTCTATTTCTTTGTCTACGCCAACTAATTCAACGATTAAATTACCAAAGGGAATCCCTTGAAGCTCTGTAATATTGCCAAACAATACATTGACATCAACATCAAATTTTTTTGCTACTTGAGAGACAACTGGTTGCCCAACGTCTACACCTATAAATTTCAGATTATAAATTTTTTTAGAATGATCTATCGTTTTAAGTTGCTCGTAGACAGATTGTGGAATGTCATCTCGAACTACAGATTGTACAAAGTTTTTAGTCGTCTCCTTTTGCGGTGCAGAAAATATTTTAAGTACATTGCCTGTTTCAATAACTCTTCCGTTTTCCATCACAGCTACTCGATTGCAAATGTCCCTTATGACTTCCATTTCATGTGTAATCATTAAAATGGTAATGCCGTACTCAATATTGACTCGCTTGAGTAGCTCCAATATAGATTTAGTCGTTTGTGGATCTAGAGCGGAAGTCGCCTCATCACATAATAAAATTGTTGGCTTTGTGACAAGTGCACGAGCAATGCCCACTCTCTGCTTTTGTCCACCTGACAGTTCATCGATATAACGCTCGGCTTTGTCCTGTAAACCGACAAATGCCAAAACTTCACTTACTTGATCTTCAATCTTTGATTTTTTTACACCACTTAATACTAATGGCATCGCAACATTTTCAAAGACGGTTTTAGAACGAAGAAGATTGAAGTGTTGGAAAATCATACCGATATTTTTCTTTTCCTCGCGAAGCTGTTTTTTACTTAATGTTGTCAGCTCTTTGCCATTCACAAGAACGCGACCAGACGTTGGTTCCTCCAGTAAGTTCACTGTCCGTATTAATGTACTTTTGCCAGCACCGCTAAAGCCGATAACACCAAAAACATCACCCTTTTGAATCGTTAAATTAATATGATTTAATGCCGTTACAACGGTTGTTCCTACCTGAAATTCCTTTGTAGTTTCGATAAATTCAATCATTTCACGTCTACCTCCTTAGCATTTCATATATTTTTGATATGCCAGACTTAAAATGCTGGAACGACAGCCCCCTTATACTGATCTTCAAAAAAGGTACGTGCCTTTTCGCTTGTCAGCCATTTAACGACTGTTTGAATTGCTGGATCATTTTGCTTTTCTTTTGTCGTCGCAATAATATTGGCATATGGCGATTCTGATCCTTCGATAATAAGTGCATCTTCCACAGGGTTATAGCCCCCTTCTAAGGCGTAGTTCGTATTAATTGCCGATGCGTCTACATCATCTAGTGAACGAGTTAATAACTGAGAATCAACACCGATAAATTGAATATTTTTTTCGTTTTTTGTAATATCCTCGATTGTAAAATCATTTTCCTTTGTTTTATTCAATTCGATTAGTCCATTATTCTGAAATAGTAGTAAAGCCCGAGAAAAATTGACGACATCATTTGGAACGGAAACCTTTGCGTTTTGCGGTAAATCATTTATATTTTTGATTTTTTTAGAGTACACACCAAATGGTTCGATATGAATTCCTTTTACACTCACTAAATCTAAATGGCTTTCTTTATTTGTTTGTTCTAAAAACGGAATGTGTTGAAAGTAATTGAAGTCTAGTTCACCATCTGCCGTTTGCTGATTTGTTTGAACAGCATCTTTTAAAATGGAAATATCTAATTTCACGCCATCTTTTTCAAGATCCTTTGCTAAATACTCTAATACTTCCGCATGTGGTACATTGGCTGCCCCTACCTTTAATGTTACTGTTTCGTCTTTACTCGCTTCTCCTTTGTTTGTGCAGCCTACCAACAAACCTATCACTAATACACCGACTAGCAGTCCCCATAGTGTCCTCACGTTCAATTTCCTCCTTTGTAAATAAACTTACTTGGTTTAATGTAAAACAAATCTTATCTGTTTACTTATGATTGGTCAACGTTCGATATCTCGTTTTATTTATAGATATTTAAAAATTCAGATAAAATAAAATACAAGAAATTTAATTATCTCTAGAAAAACACATGAATTTGCTCGAAAATACATAAATATCATTTTTATATAGAATGTTTTTGCATAATAGATAGAAATTTTCTATTAATATTTCTAAAGGCCGTCACTCGTTATTCAATAAAAAAACTCTGAGTAGCAAGTTACTACTCAGAGCTCTAATTACAATTCATTTAATACATCTTCAACAAATGCCCATTCTTCATCTGTTTCAATCGGTAATAAATCTTCAATCGTTCCGTCATTTCCAGATACGTATTGAGAAGCAAAAATATCTCGATCTTCTATTGGCTCGTCCGTTGCTAGAACATAAAGTACATAAGATTTGCCAAATTGTTCTGATGAAAATGTATGAATAACCTCACATACTTGATCTGCCCCATGCTCATCTGTAATTGTAAATTGCTGTGGCCCTTCTTCAAACTCGTCTAGAAGTGTCAGGACTACTTCATTAATCATTTCCCATTCTGCCTCTGTTTCAACAGGCTGTAAATTTATCATTTCTCCATTGTTATCATCATAATCAAATGTCATAGCAGAAATGTCACCAGGAATTTCATTACCATCTTCGTCGATTAACGAAAACAATACATATGATTTTTCTTCTGCATCGAAGGTGAAAACAACACGACACTTTTGCTCTTTGCCATTCTCTCCAATAATCAGAAATTCTTGCGTTTCTTCGTTCATTTAATTTCCTCCTTTTAACTATGGTTCAAATATTGATTCGAGTCATTATAACCACATAGCTTTATTCTTTCAAAAGTAAAAAAGGAACAAGGAGTGCTTGTTGCCATCCTTGTTCCACACTTTTAAAGACTACGATGATGATTATTCTTCGTTTTCATCCTCTAAAGCGTTTAATACGTCTTCTACCATATCCCACTCTGCTTCAGTTTCGATTGGTGTTAACTCACCATCTTCACCATTTTCAGATGGAACGAATGAAGATACGAAGATTTCAACAGAGCCATCCTCATCTTCTTCTGCGCCTACCATAGAGTAAAATACGTATGATTTGCCAAATTCAGCTGATTCATGTACGTGAATTACTTCACAAAGCTGTTCATTTCCGTTCTCGTCAATTACTGTAATGTGTTGTACGTGTAGTTCTTCTTCATGGTTATGCTCTTGTGCCATGGATTGTCACCTCATCAATTAATTTTTGCTATCCAAGTAGCCTTGTAAAATCATCACAGCAGCCATTTTATCAATGACTTGCTTACGCTTTTTGCGACTCACGTCTGCTTCGATTAGCATACGCTCAGCAGCCATCGTTGTTAAACGCTCATCCCAAAGCTTGACCGGTAGTGAAAATGTTTCTTCTAAAAGCTTTTTATAGTTTTCAGAAGCCTCCCCACGCGGTCCAACCGTATTATTCATGTTTTTCGGGTATCCTACAACAAATTCTGTTATTGCATACTCCTTTACTAGCTCAGCTATTCGCTCAATGCCGAACTCACCGTTAGCTTCATCAATCTTTACGGTTTCAATACCTTGAGCCGTCCATCCTAAAGCATCACTTACAGCAACGCCTACGGTTTTTGACCCAACGTCTAATCCCATAATTCTCATTTCTAGTCCTCGTTATTCTTTTTAATATAAAACTTAACAAGCTCTTCTAGAATTTCGTCACGCTCTAGCTTGCGAATTAAATTACGAGCATCCTGATGGCGAGGAATATACGCCGGATCACCAGAAAGTAAATAACCGACAATCTGATTGATAGGGTTATATCCCTTTTCCTCTAATGAAGAATGTACCTTCAACATTACCTGCTTGACTTCCTGTTCCATTGATTCTTCTGGAAAATTAAATTTCATAGTTTGATCAAATGAACTCATGACCAGCACCTCGCTTTCAGAAATAAGGAGATGTGCAAAAAAGCTCATCTCCAATTTCTCTTTATTATAACATGTTTTGGCGTATTATCAATTATGCCTCGGCATAATTGCGTCCGAAATCGGCTTTGTGTTTAGGCCTGCGTGATGCAGGTCAGTTAGCCGTTATCGCATGGATGCGATGACTTTAGGCTAACATCCTATATTCCGATTCCGTGACATCTGCCGGAGGCTTTAACTTCTTTTCACTAAAAGAAGTTAAATGGATTTAACATAATCATACACAGAAAGTAGTGCTTCATCAAGTTTTGATGCTTCTTTTGCACCTGCCATCGCCATATCTGGACGACCGCCACCTTTACCACCACATGCTTCTGCTACCATTTTTACGATATTTCCGGCATGGTAATTGCCACCAACTAAATCTTTTGTTACTCCAGCACATAGCATAACCTTTTCGCCATCTACAGCACCAAGAACGATAACAGCCTTAGGCATTTTAGCCTTCAAGTCATCCATCATTTGACGTAGTTGATTGTTGTCCTTCGCCTCAACTTTAGTAGAAAGAACAGTTACATCCCCAAAAGTTTGCGCCGCGTCCACAATAGCTCCTGCTTGTGCATTAGCGATTTTTTGTGATAATGCTTCATTTTCGCGTTGTAAATCTTTGTATTCAGCTTGCAACGATTGTACTTTTGTCACAAGATCTTTTGGATTTGCTTTTAATAATGCTGCCGCTTCGTTTAATAAAGCTTCTTCCTCTTTTACGGCTTCATAGGCAACTTTACCTGTCACAGCCTCGATACGACGAGTACCTGCACCGATACCACCTTCTGAAACAATTTTGAAGAATCCAATTTCAGAAGAGCGTTTTACGTGTAAACCACCGCAAAGTTCAATAGAGTAATCACCAATTGAAACGACGCGAACGATATCGCCATATTTCTCACCGAATAGTGCCATCGCTCCCATAGCTTTCGCTTCATCGATGCCTTTTTCTTCAATAACGACTTCTATATCATCCCACACTTTTTCATTTACGATACGTTCAATTTGTTGTAATTCCTCTTTTGTTACTTGTCCAAAGTGAGAGAAGTCAAAGCGTAAACGGTCAGGTCCTACATATGACCCAGCTTGGCTAACATGGTCGCCTAGTACATCTTTTAATGCACGTTGCATAATATGTGTTGCTGTATGGTTTTTAATAATTAAATTACGTTCATCACGGTTAACTACCGCTTTTACAGCATCTTCAACATGCATTTCTCCAGATTCTACAAGTACAGTATGAAGCGGCTGACCATTTGGAGCTTTTTGTACATCTTTTACAATGGCAGTAAAACTATCATTAGCAATCACACCGCTATCTGCAATTTGACCACCCATTTCAGCATAGAATGGTGTTTTAGCTAAAATAACTAATGCTTCTTGCCCTTCAGATGCTACTTTTGACACTTGGCCGTTGACAATGATCGCTGCAACTTCTGTGTCTGTCGTTAATGTATCATAGCCCACAAATTCACTTGCAACCGTCAAGTTTGCTAGCACTTCGTTTTGTACTTGCATAGAATCTACATCTTGACGAGCTGCACGTGCGCGTTCACGTTGTTCTTCCATTGCTACTTCAAAGCCTTCATGATCTACCTTCATGCCTACTTCTTCCGCATATTCTTCTGTTAATTCAATTGGGAAACCGTAAGTATCATATAACCGGAATGCATCTGCACCTGGAATATAGTCATGGCCTGCTACTTTTTGAGCTTCTACCACTTCGTTAAAGATAGCAAGACCACCGTCCAATGTTTCATGGAAGCGAAGTTCTTCATTTTTAATAACACGTTGGATAAACTCGCATTTTTCCGTTACTTCTGGGTAGAAATCATTCATAATTTCACCAACAGTTGGTACTAATTCAAACATAAATGGCTTTTCAATGCCGATTTGTTTTGCATAGCGTACAGCACGACGTAGTAAACGACGTAATACATATCCACGACCTTCATTTGAAGGAAGAGCACCATCACCAATAGCAAACGCCACTGTACGAATATGGTCAGCGATTACTTTAAATGGTGTATTGATATCTTCTTCTGAATCGAAGATTTCACTTAGTGCTACTTCACCTGGACGTTTGTATTTGCGATTTGCTAACTGCTCGATTTTTTCAATAATAGGCATGAATAAATCAGTATCAAAGTTCGTTGGAACATTTTGAACTACCGATACGATACGCTCTAGACCCATACCAGTATCAATATTTTGCTTTGGAAGTGGTGTATATGTGCCATCAGGATTATGGTTGAATTGAGAGAACACTAAGTTCCAAATTTCTAGATAGCGTTCATTCTCACCACCTGGATACATTTCTGGATCAGTTTCATCTGAACCATATTCTTCCCCACGGTCATAAAAAATTTCTGAGTTAGGACCTGATGGACCTTCACCGATATCCCAGAAGTTCCCCTCTAGACGGATTAAACGCTCCTCAGGAATACCAATTTCGTTATGCCAAACGTCATACGCTTCTTGGTCTTCAGGATGGATCGTAATCGATAAAAGTTCTGGATCAAAGCCCATCCATTTTTTATCCGTTAAGAATTCCCAAGCATAATGAATAGCTTCTTTTTTAAAGTAATCACCAATCGAGAAGTTACCTAACATTTCAAAAAACGTATGGTGACGAGCTGTTTTACCTACGTTTTCAATATCGTTTGTACGAATTGATTTTTGGGCATTTGTGATACGTGGATTTTCAGGAATGATACGACCATCGAAATATGGTTTAAGTGTTGCAACACCTGAGTTAATCCAAAGTAATGATGGGTCATTGATCGGCACAAGTGGTGCTGATGGCTCATGATGATGGCCTTTTTCTTTAAAGAATTCTAGATACATGCGGCGAATTTCTACTGCTTTCATTTAAAAAGTTCCTCCCTATATGTTTTGTAAAATTACGAGATGAATCCGCAAATATACATAAAAAAGCCCTCATCCCAAAAAAGGGACGAGGACTTGTAATTTGTCTCGCGGTACCACCCTAGTTGTAAGTAAAAGTATACTTACCTCTTTAGCACTTGTAACGTAAGTGAACGGCAGGGATTAACTGCACTCTGGAGTAGCTTTCGGTATTCGCTATAGTGAGGATTTTTTCAGCCAAGAAATCCCTTTCTTTTACACGCACAAATACGTACTTATTCCATCATCGTTTTTTACAATTTTCTAACGAGAATTATAAAAAAAATATGTTCTTCTGTCAATTGGAACTATAATTGCTAATCATAACTAAGCAATCATTTTTTTAAAATAAGCCCACATTCCCCAAGTAAAAACGACAAGGAACACACTAATTGTTATTGTTGCTATTGGGGAATCTTGATATGGCAACGGAACATTCATTCCGAAAAAGCTTGTAATTACCGATAAAGGCAACATAATAGTCGAGATGACAGTTAATAAATTGAGCTTTTCAATCGATTTACCACTTATAATAGAAAAATACGTATCTAGCGTACTGTTAACCAAATCTCTATAAGTTTCTGTTGATTCTACAATTCGTTCTAGATGATCATTTAAATCTTTATAGAAAGGTATATTTCCCTCACGAATCTCAAATTTCCACTGACCATTACTATTTGAAAAAATTCTTTTTTGCGGCATAATTGCTTGTCGAATTAAAATAATAGTTCGTTTTAATGCAAGGAATTCTTCCGTAACTTCTTTAGGTTCATACTCATATATTTCTTCTTCAAGCTCATCTATCCGCGCTCTAATTCTTTCTAAAACAGGGAAGTATTCATCCGTTATTCCATCGATAATAGTATGCAATAGAAAATCGGTACCCTTATCTAAATACTTTGTACTGTTTAAGCAAACATTCTCTATGTGACCTAGCCATTTAAGTTTCTGTTTATGAACCGTTACAACATAGTTAGGACCCATAAAAATATTTAATTCTACTGTTGTTATTTCATTGCTGCTTTTTTCGTTATAAATTGGTGCATGGAAAACGAAAAATTTATATTCTCCGTAATTATCCATTTTAGGACGTGAGCCTTCATGAAGACAATCCTCAACTGCTAATGGGTGGAAACCAAATATTTCGGCTATATCATTCAATTCATTGTAGTTGTATACATATAAATCAACCCATAACAAATCGTCTGTATGAAGGGTATGATTAAATTTTTTAATATCGAAATCATGTTGTACTGTGTTATTTCCTTTTTTTAAATAATTGATTTTAATCATTGTTCTTCACCTCATGTTTTATTATTTAAGGAAAACAAACAGGTGACGTTATTGATTGGTATTTAGCTTGTTTTAGAAGCATTTCTCATCAATACCCATTTGTTTTGGCGATAAGAAATCGACAATCCTTACTTGTTTACTACTTAACATTTTCGTATTCGGTTCAGGGCTACTATCCAATTCTCATCACCTTCCTTAAATAACAAAAACACGCCTTCGACGAATGAAGGCGTGTTGAATACACATAACAAAGAACAGTATCGTTAAAAACACTACTCTGCTTTCTTCCTTCAAACGTTGAGTTTTAGCACTATGCGGCATAGGAATTACACCAGCTACGTTAAAAAACACCTTATTTCGATGATTTCTGTTGACCCATTGGCGTCTCTCGACATTTTTGGGCAGTAGCGTATCTCCAGCATAGGAGCCTCACCTAACGAAGGGATTGTTATTTAGTTATTTTATAGTTCCTGTAAATCATAGTGTAAAGTAAAGCAATTGTCAAACAAATAAGATAAATATAGAGTGTCGATAAATCTGACTTCTAGAAAACTAATTGTTATTTTTTAAAAAATTATCTACACGACTAACTAACTCTTCCCTATTGTAAGAATTATAAAGCGCGCTAGCTAAACGGACAGGGTCTCCAAAGAAAAAGCGCTCATACAGTGTTTGTCGTGTACCAAAGCTACTCATCGTTAAATCCCAAGCTAAGCGGAATTTTTTGACGCGCTCCTCTCCACCATCTTGAAAAGACTGTAAATAATGCTTAAGGTCCCCGTCATCCGCAGTAAATGCCTTTTCACTTGGAATGGACATTAATCCGCTTGCGCCAAGTAGCTGAATAATTTCTGTAAAGATCGGATACACTTTAGGGAACAGCTGAATAGCTACTTGTACTGTAGGAAAGTCAGGTCTTATAAAACCAAAATCATCTCTTTTTGCCTCTACTTCAGACTTTATCAGTAAGGCCTTCATCGTTTCTAGTGTCACGATAATATCAACAACCTTTTGCTGTACATGTTGATATTCGCCGATATTTATCGTATTTACAATTGACTGTACAACTCCTAAGACAAATTCTGTTTTGACAATTTGACGTGTAAGAACTTGATGTAAACCATATGTTTGAAAACCACTTACGTTCAAAAAGTTATTGGCAACTTCCATATTCTCATAATAGAAGACACGTTCCCACGGTACTACAACATTATCAAATACAACGATTGCATCCATTTCCTCGTAACGACTACTCAATGGATAATCAAAAGCCGATTCCCCTCCGACAAATGATTGCCTACATAAGAACTTTAAACCTTTTGCATTACTTGGTATTGAGAAAGCAAAGCCTTTACCTTCATCATAGCCATTTGTTGATATAACAAGGAGTTCATCTGTAATTCCTCCCTGTGTCGCTAGTAATCTCGCACCTTTAATTACTAACCCCTCGGTCGTCTTATCTACAACTTTAGCAGCAATAATAACATCTTCATCTTCAAAATAAAATTTTCGGCGATTTACTTGTGGCTCGATGAATGTATGTGTCATTGTTAAATCGTTCTCACGGGCAAACTCATAAAAATTTAATAAATGCTGAGGAAAACAATTTTGCTTATCTTTTAAATACTCCGCAGCCGATGCTAAAGCCATTAATGTTGTATTCATGTAATCCGGACTTCTACCCATAAGGCCATTATTGGATAATGCCCATTGTCGTACAGCATTGCGTCTTTTTACGAGATCTTCGACTGCCACCGCCTGAAGAAAAGACATACCTACACGGTTATTACTCGTTGGCGAAACATATGTCATCTCCTCGAACAATGCATCTTCATTTTGTATATCAAAAAGCCTTGCCTGACTCTTCATAACTCCCTTAAATGCTGGATGCTCCGACACTTTCCCTGTGACAACTTTCCCATCAATCGAAATATAGGTTTGTAAAGCGTCAATACGGTCAATATATTGCTGTCCTGTAATTACTGGCATGCAGTCACCCCTAAACGTTACATATGTTTTTATACTTGATTAGTATATGAGATTTCCTAATATTAGGTTACGATTCACCCAACTGTATTATAGAAAACCCTTAAACCACCTAAACTGTATTACTTTATAAATACAGTTGAAAGTCCGCAACCATTGCACGAGTTTTCAGTTATTTTAGATAAAAACGTTTTCATTAAGCACTTTTTTAACGAGTTCATTTTAGCGACACATTCACAAAAAAGTCCCCTTTGACTAGTACAGATTTGCTAGATTTTTTTATATATGTAGGTGTAAGATTGCTTCGTAACCAACACAAAATACATCTTATTATTAAGGGAGAATATAAATGAATAAACAAATCATCTCGTACGTATCGCAAATGGAAGCTGCTATAATGAACAAAATGGAAGACCATAATGAAGAAAATCTTTTATATTCTATCGCTTTAGATATGATCGCCAAAGAAAAGGATCAATTGAAAAATGTTTGCCAAGCATATGAAGTAGTTAAACATCATCTGGTTGGTATCCACTAAACTTAAATATTGATCAATTATCCGTCCGGAATCGGCTTTGTGCTTAGTCCTGCCTGAGTGCAGACACGATATCGATTATTTCGGTAATGCCACAGAACGTGGGTTTTTACCGATGCAGGTCAGTTTGCCATTATCCCATGGATGCGATGATTTTAGTCTAACATCCTATATTGAACTCCTTTCCGATTTCCTCGCTATCCGCCGGAGGAATTTCCTTTCCGACTAGATTCTTTCCTAGGGGTCCATAGCCCTATACACAGCACACATTCCAAAAAATGTCATTAAAACACAAAAAACCCGATCAATTCGATTTGATCGGGTTTCTTATTTTACTGCGCATATGGTAGAACCATTTTTTGAAACTGTTCGAATGTTGTTTGCTGATTACTGGACAAGCGTTTAATTTGATATACATCATCGTACGGATTGTTATAACCAAACTTCGTTGAAAATGCCATTGTGAATCCAGTTTCCTTTACCGCATTAATGATGTTTGCATTATATTGTCCAAACGGATAAGCAAAAGCTTTAGTATTTTGAATATTTGTTATACTACGTTGTAAATCCTGAACAACTTCATGGTATGGGATTAGAAGCATTTTCCCTTTATTCCCTACTAAGTCGTGTAAATTGTATGTGTGTGATCCATAGGCGAATACATCTTGCATATTTGTCATATCCTGATGCGAAATTGCCTGTAAATCATTATAGTTAAAAATTTGCCCATCTTTCGAATTTTCATTACGGTACGTAATTAAAAATTGTGTAGCTTTAAAGCCATTATTTTTCAGTACTGGATACGCATATTCACGTGTCGATAATAGCCCATCATCAAAAGTTAAAACAATTGAATAGGCAGGCAGTGTAATTTCATTACGCATGAAACGCGATAATTCGTCTACAGTAATAGTTTCGTAGTTTTTACTTTTTAAATACTGCATTTCATTTGTAAATTGAACATCTGTCATCGTAGTACTTACATTTTTGAAACGACCAAGCTCATGCTCTTTTAGAAAATGATGATACATCATTACAGGGACACCACGATCAATCGCTACTTTAGTGCTATGGATATATCCTTCCCGGCCGCCAAGTACTGTAACGTACCAAGTCCCTTCTTTCCGTAATATCGGATAACGGCGATTTGTATCTAGTTTGGCAAATGGCTGTAACATTTTTGATGATTTATCATAAATTTCACTGTTTGCAGATACAGGGATGAAATACTCATTTTTCATGGCATTATCCTTACCAACATTTTTATATGAAGGAGTATTTAAAAATTTCACCTTTGATTTTTCTGCATAAACATATGCTTTCCCCCAACGAACTTGAACATATGTTGGGTCCATTGAATCTACAACCTCTAGCTGTTGCCCTTTCATTAACGTAGCAATAGCCATCTCTTTGTCACGGCGGAAATCATAAAGAATGACGTTTTCTAACGCCTCTATATAGCCATTTTGTTTACTAGGAGGAGTTGTAGTTGGTTTTTCAGAAGGCGTTGAGGTATTTGTATTTGTTGAATTTTGACCTTTTTCTTTCACTACAAAATTACTATGCACAAATCCTAAGCGTCCGTTCACAGCAATTCCATACCAATTACCCATTCCGCTATATATAGGGAAGCGAACTCCCTCTGACAATGAAGCAAATTGAACAAGTTTATTGCCAGTATTATCGTAAATTGGTGCAACCTGTGTTGCAACTATATAATCAGTTATTTTAGCAACAGTTGGGACTGTGTTTTTATAAGTTGTTGCTGGAACAACGGTTGTATAACTTTTTTCAACATAACCATAATAACCACCCCAACGAATTTGCCACCAATTGGCTCCATAATCTTTTGTTACTTCAAAAGTTTGCCCTGCTGATAATGTCCCCACCTGCACTAGTGAGCCTGAACGATTATCAAAGACAGTTGCTTCCTCATTCACCTGGATGACAGTATCTTTTGCATATGCTTTTTCTGCAAAAGGTATTAACATCATGAATAGAAGCAATATTAATAAGCGTTTCACTCTTTATTCACCTCAAAAAATTTTTATTCTCTTTTACTTCAATCATTAGACGATTTTCCAACCATTAAAAGTTTACATTGGCTGAATTAATTACATAAATTATATTTTCCAAGAGCTTATTGGGGAGGTGCCCGTTTTATTGTTTCAGAACCCTCGATACTAAAGGGTTTAAATTCATGAAATTAACTCACTCATCTAAATAATCATACGGTGAGACACCATCCATTCCAATCAAAGGATGGATATATGGTTCTGTTTCTACCGTTAGCTTGAAATCAATGGATTGTTTTTCATTTTGTAAATCTTCGTTTAATGGAATCGTTTCTACTTCTACAATTTCCTCTGTAATTTCCATTGGATTGAGCCTTGCACGTAGAGATGTAAAGCGCTGTAAATCATCTGTACGCTGTAAGCCATCTGCTAGCACATCAGGCTCACCACATAAAATCAAGAAATTTTTCGCACGCGTAATACCAGTATATAACAAATTACGACGCAGCATTTTAGAATATCCTCGTACAACCGGCATAATAACTGTTTGGAACTCAGAGCCTTGCGACTTATGAATAGAACAACAGTAGGCAAGTGTCAATTGATTGAGGTCACTACGTTGATAAGTTACTTCAATACCGTCGAATGACACAACAAGCAAATCTTGTTTCTCAATAGTTTCCTTTGCCTTGATAATACTAATAACCTCACCCATATCACCATTAAAAACATTGCTTTCAGGTTGATTGACAAGTTGTAAAACTTTGTCCTTTATGCGATATGTGACATCACCAAAGACAAGCTCTTTTCTAGTACCCGTATCGTTTGGATTAATAAGTTCCTGAATCATTTTATTTAAATTGTCTATTCCTGCTGGACCTTTGTACATTGGTGCTAACACTTGGATATTACGGATTTCTTGACCTTTCGTAACCGCACTTTTCACAACTTGTGTGACAACGTTTGCTACCTGATCTGAAGAGGCTTTAATAAATGAACGGTCAGACGTTTTTAACGTTAGATCATTGGTGATATTACCGCGTTTAATTTGATGCGCAAGCTCAATAATCGTTGAACCCTCTGCTTGTCGATAAACCTCTGTTAATTCTACAGTAGGTATTTGCCCTGAAGCTAACAAATCCTTTAACACCTGACCTGGTCCTACTGGCGGAAGCTGATCTTGATCACCCACAAAAACGACTTGTACATCCTCATGTAAGGATTTTAATAACTGATGCGCGAGCCAAGTATCGACCATCGACATTTCGTCTACAATAATAAGTTTCCCTGTTACCTCACGCTCAGTTTCTTCTTCCTTCTCCTGACCAGTAAAGCCAAGCAATCGATGAATTGTCATCGCTGGAAGTTCTGTTGATTCCGATAAACGCTTTGCAGCACGACCTGTTGGAGCACACAAAATAATCGGAAAAGGTTCTTCTTTTTGTGCATACTCCTTCGGGTTCAATGATAATCCGTGTAGCTTTGCATACACTTCTACTACACCCCGAACAACAGTTGTTTTACCTGTCCCAGGTCCACCAGTTAAAATCATAACGGCGGAGTTTAGCGCTTGTTCGATCGCATTCGCTTGCGTTTCAGCATATGTGACATTAAGAAACTCTTCTGTTTCACCAATCGCTTTACGTATTTCGTCCTTACTAAAATGATCAGCCTTATTGTTTCGTTCGATTAAAGCTAATATTTTTGATGCAATTCCTACTTCTGAGAAATATAGGGATGGTAAATATAGTCTTGTTTCTTCCCCACAAATTTTACTTTCCTCGCGCAATTCGATGCAAGCTTTAGAAATGATCTCAAAAGGAATTTCCTCTCGTTGGCTTTGCTCAAGCATATCTTTTACTAGTGGTAAAACATTTTCTGCATCTAAATACACATGCCCATCTGATAAAGCTGCTGTATTTAGAGTATGTAAAATCGCCGCCTTAATACGGTCTGGATGATTGCCAGTAATCCCTAATTTAGCACCTAGCTCGTCGGCACGAAAGAAACCAACGCCCTCTATATCTTCAATCAGGCGGTATGGATTTTCAGTTAATAATTCAACGGCCTCTGTTCGGTATGTTTGGTAAATCTTCATACCGAGCTGTGGTCCGAAACCCCATTCATTAAGTTGTATCATCACTCGTTCTAAGCCTAGATTTTGTTCAATCGTACGATGGATAACCTCTTTTTTTTCAGCAGATAAACGAGGTACAGCATCAAGTGCATTAGGGTCTTCTAAAATAAGACGTAACGCATTTGCTCCTAGTTTCTCTACAATTGTTTCAGCAGTTTTTTTTCCGATTCCAACAAACAAATCACTCGATAAGTAATGAATAATTCCTTGCTCTGTTGCTGGCACTTCCTTTGTAAATGTTTCAATTTGAAATTGCACACCATATTTTGGATGTTGTCTCAACAAACCTGTAAAACGATATTGTTCATCCATCTGTAACGGCGGAAAATATCCAACAACTATTATTTCCTTATCTTCATATTGTAAGTTAGTCTCTTGAATTTTCACACGAACTATCGAATACATATTTTGTGCATTATGGAAGATAGAGACGATTGGGCGTCCGAGTATAAAAAATTTATTTAGTTCAAATAAATCAAGATTCTCTGCCATTTTCGGTTCGTCCTTTCGTGTTCATTTCAATCAATATATTTTACCACACCATAACGTGAAAAATCGTTTAAAAAGAGAATTCACTTAATTTTAATCATGTATGCCTCGACATAATTGTTGCTGTCGCTTCGCTTTCGCACAGATAAACAATGTGCCCGAAAGCGTCTTTGTGTTGATTTGCATGAGGGCAGACACAATGCGGTCATTTCGGTAAAGCCAAAGGACTTGGCGTTTTTACTGGATGTGAAGTTCTATCCTAAGTTGCGAATGTTTGGATACAACAGGATACTTCTGTTAGTGGACCATTATCGTTCGCTACAAAAACACTTGCCGGAAGAATATTCTGATAACTGACAATTCACAGTTATTATCACCCTTTCCATGCTATGATAGAGGTGAAGTTATTGCACGGAAGGATTGTGAAGCTAATGGAATTTAGACCTTGCATCGATTTACACGATGGCAAAGTAAAACAAATTGTTGGCAGCACACTAGGTCATATAGATCAAGAAGTTATCGAGAACTTTATTTCCGATCATGACTCTAGTTATTATGCAAAAATGTTTGCCAAGGATCAATTAACAGGTGGTCACGTCATTATGCTAGGTGATGGAAACGAAGAGGCAGCATTAGCAGCATTAGCAGCATATCCTCAAGGATTGCAGGTTGGCGGCGGCATCACGACAGAAAATGCAAAAAAGTTTATCGATGCAGGCGCTACTCATGTTATTGTTACATCATTTATATTCAATGATGGTAAGCTCCATTTAGATCGACTCAAGCAATTAGTACAAAATATTGGTATGAAACATCTTGTCATCGACTTAAGCTGCCGTATGCGCGATGGAAAATGGTTTGTTGTTACTGATAAATGGACAAAGTTTAGTGATTTTGAAGTAAATGCTGAGTCTATTGCATTTATCGAAAATTTCTGTGATGAACTACTTATTCATGCTGTTGATGTGGAAGGAAAAAAAGGCGGTATGCAGGAAAGTTTAGTGCATGATTTAACTACTTGGACAACGATTCCAACAACATATGCTGGTGGCGTTCGATCTTTAGACGACTTAAAGAGATTTGAAAATATTTCAAATGGTAAGCTTCACGTTACGATAGGTAGCGCTCTTTCAATTTTTGGTGGAAATTTACCTTATTCAGACGTGATGGATTATTGCAAAAGAGACGGGGTATTATGAAGTTAATATAAAAGGATACCGTTTTTCTTTTCAAAAAATAAATTTAGAACGCATTATAGATAGTAAATACGGATGACCATTCTCTTCCGTTGCATATTGAAATTATCGCTTAACTAAGGGGACTAAACATCCCCCTTTTTTAATTTTCCAATGTAAATTTATGAAATTAGGATACTATACATAGATTCAGAGCACTTATTTCTATTTAGTAGCTATTTTTGATAAGCTAGTATTGAAAATGTTAAATAATATTATTACTTCGTTAGCGCATAATATTAAGAAAGGATTTAACAAAATATGAAAAATGAACTTGAAGCAACTACTCTAAAAACTTTACAAACAGATTTAACACGCTTCTTTTTAGTTTATAAATTCGCCTTGCAGGAAATAGAAACAAAAATAAATATTTTACAAGAAGAATTTCAGCTAATTCATGAATATAATCCGATCGAGCATTTAACAACTCGAGTAAAATCACCTAAAAGTATATTATTGAAAATGAAGAAAAATAACCTTGAGCCATCTATTGAAACGATTCGTGATAACATTCGTGATATTGCAGGTATCAGAATTACATGCTCTTTTGTAGAAGATATTTATAAAGTGAGTGCGATGATACAGGCACAAAATGATATTGAAGTTGTAGAGGTAAAAGATTATATTGCATCGCCAAAAGGAAATGGTTACCAAAGCTTGCATCTTATAATAAAAATCCCTATTTTTATGTCTGATCATATGGAGAAGGTATATGCAGAAATACAAATTCGTACCATTGCAATGGACTTCTGGGCTAGTCTTGAACATAAAATCTATTACAAATACAACAAAGAAGTACCTGAACATATCCGTTTTGAATTGAAGGAAGCTGCTATTCAAGTAGCTAAGCTGGATCGAAAGATGGAACGACTAAATAAAGAAATTAATATTTTAAAAGCGAACGAAGCAGAACCTTCATTGTTAGATGCTGCTCCAATTGCACATTTAGCACAATATATTTATCAACTACCATTTGATTATCCTTCTAAGGACAATAAAGACTAAAATCAACAAGGATGCTGAAATAATTTTGGCATCCTTTCAATTTGTCTACATGACCACTCCGCATTGGAGCTTTCCTCGGGCTTGGCTTCTTTATTTCGTAGCTTCTTATAAAAAAATTGTAATTATTATATAATTTAAACAGGAATTAACATAGTTTATTAAAGGAGTGAAATAATGGATTTCTTCACAATTCTCATATTTATACTTACAATTGTTGCTAACATAATAGGATTCTTTGTGTTTTTAAAGAAGAAAAGTGTATATTCTGCCGCCTTAACTATATTAGGTTTAGCTATAGCATTTGGGGGAGCAGGAAGTTTATTAGCAATAGCTATTATTAATGATTCCTTTGCAATTTTTTATGGTTTGCAAATAGGGTACATTCTGATGATTAATGGCCTGATTGTATTGTTAATTGCAATTTTAATAACAGGTGTAAAGAAATTAATAGGGTAGATTTGTGAAAAAATGTACTTATACGTTTAGAGGCGTTAGTTGAAAACAGCCTTGTCTCATTTTTCAGCAACACAAAAGGATGCCAACGTATTTTCGGCATCCTTTTCGTGTTTTAAGAGCTTTTAATATTTTAATTAAAGCGTTGTGCAATCATATCATAAAGATAACGTGCTTGGTCGTATTCTGGCTGTAACGTAAAGGCTTGTTTTAGGTGGTACATAGCATCTTCTGTTTGCTCAGTAGATACCGCATATAGTACACCCAAATTATAATGTGCATCTGCGTTATTCCAATCCTGCTCGATCAAATCATCTAATTCTTTTTTACCTTCTACGAACATTTCTAGCGCACATAGCACGATTGCATATGCTAGACGAATTTGTGTGTCTTCTGGTGCAAGCTCTGAAGCTCGTTGTAAATATGGCAGTGCAAGCTTCGGATTTTCCATTCGCTCAAAGCATTTGCCCATCATATAATACACATCTGCGCCTTCAATTTTATGCTTTAGCGCTTGTTCATAAAGCTTTACTGCCTCCGCATATCGTTCAGCGTTATAATATAAATTTGCTAAACCATAATAAGCAGTTGCTGCCGTTTCATCAACAGTGATAGCTTTTTGAAAGAAGCGTTCTGCACGTTCAGTATCCTCTAAAACCGCTAAGAGATTTCCAAAATTCACATAACCAATTGGGTTTCCTGGTTCTGCTTCAATTGCTTGTGTAAAAAGTTGTGCAGCATCCTCGTAGCGCTTTTCTTGAAAGGCTTGAATGCCCTGCTCGTTAAAATTCATTGTTTTTCTTCACCTCTATGTAGCGAAAGACTGCTTTATTTCTATAGGCTTCAGAAAAAGTAGTATAAGCAGTCTTTTCGCTAATTAACCTACATATGTTAGTTTTTCGTTATTTTTAAAGACTTCGTCGATTGTACCGCCACCTAAACATTCTTCACCGTCGTATAGTACTACAGCTTGTCCAGGTGTAATCGCACGTACTGGCTCAGCAAACGTAATATGTGTACGTCCATCTTCTAAAATTTCCACTTCTACTGGTGTATCTGTTTGACGATAACGGAATTTTGCTGTGCATGAAAATTTCCCGGGCAATTTTTTTGTCGAAGTATAGCTCATTTTCACAGCAGTAAGTGAAGTAGAAAATAATGAATCATTATTGAAACCTTGTCCAACTAGCAGCACATTGCGCTCCAAATCTTTTCCTAACACGAACCAAGGTTCACCGTCGCCACCAATTCCAAGACCATGACGTTGACCAAGCGTATAGTACATTAATCCATCATGCTGGCCCATTACAACGCCATCCATCGTCTCCATTTTACCAGGTTGCGCTGGTAAATATTGACTTAAGAATTCTTTAAAATTACGCTCTCCAATAAAGCAAATTCCTGTTGAATCTTTTTTCTTCGCTGTAGCTAACCCAGCTTCCTCCGCAATTTTACGGACTTCCTTTTTCTCAATATGTCCAATTGGGAACATTACATGTGACAATTGTTCCTGTGATAATTGGTTTAAGAAATACGTTTGATCTTTATTATTATCAATACCACGAAGCATTTTTACTTCGCCATCACCACTTCGATCAACTCGAGCATAGTGACCGGTCGCTAAATAATCAGCTCCAAGATCCATCGCGTGCTCTAAAAACGCTTTAAATTTAATTTCCTTATTACACATAACATCAGGATTTGGTGTACGTCCTGCTTTATATTCTTCTAAAAAGTAAGTGAAAACCTTATCCCAATATTGCTTTTCAAAATTCACAGCATAATAAGGAATACCGATTTGATTACATACTTTAATAACATCATCATAGTCTTCTGTAGCTGTACAAACGCCATTTTCGTCTGTATCATCCCAGTTTTTCATAAATATCCCGATTACTTCATATCCTTGTTGTTTCAATAAATATGCAGCAACCGAAGAATCTACCCCACCCGACATGCCGACAACAACACGAATTTGTGAGGGGTCACGTGTTTCTTTCATTATGGTCACCTTTTCTTTTATTTAAATTCCATTAACAGTGTGTTGATTAACCATTCAGATCATCTGATTTCCGCTACGGGTTATTCGCTTTCCCGTGGGAAGCTTTGCTCTGCGACGAATACGAAGCGACAGGAGCATTCGAGTAGCCCTACGTTACAATCAGTTAAATTGGCAATAATAAAATCCTTTTATCACTCAATAATAAACATGTTTTTTCCTAATCAACACGCCTGAATTTTTCAGCAAACTACTTTTTCGAGAGTCTTTTCACAATCGCTGCTGTTTTTTCTGCCGCATGTTGTGCATCAGCTTCTGTTAAACCTTGACCGAAGCTAAAACGAATTGAGTTACGTAACTCCTCTGTATCTTGACCAAACATCGCAACTAATACGTGTGATGGATCAATGGAGCCAGCAGTACATGCAGAACCACTAGAAACGCAAATACCTGCCATATCCAGATTTACAAGGAATGACTCTACTTCCATACCAGAAAAACTTACATTTAAAACGTGTGGGAGCGTATTTTCTAACTCGCCATTCACATGAAATGCTAGATTTTCCTTCGTGAAAACATCCAGCATAATTTGCTTAAAGCGATTGTATAGCGCACGCTTCTCTTCTCGCAACTCATTTGCAATTTGCACTGCAGTTGCAAAGCCAATCACAGCGGGCACATTTTCAGTACCTGCACGACGTTTTTTCTCATGTGCGCCACCTAATGCATAGCTAGTGAATGGTATTCCGGCTTTTTGGTATAGAAAACCAATACCTTTAGGCCCATTAATTTTATGTGCGGAAACACTTAGTAAATCAACATGTAAATCAGCAACATTAATTGACTCTAAACCATATGCTTGAACAGCATCTGTATGGAAAACAGCCTTATGCTCGCGTAGCAAATTACCAATTTCAACAATTGGTTGAATTGTACCGACTTCATTATTACCGTACATGATCGTTACTAAAATTGTATCCTCACGCAATGCATTTTGAACGTCTTCTACAGAAACACGTCCATTTTCATCTACCGGTAAATATGTCACATCAAAGCCATCTCGCTCAAGCTTTTCACAAGTATGTAACACCGCGTGATGTTCAATTTGTGTAGTAATGATGTGCTTCCCTTCAGCAGCCTGTGCATAAACAGTGCCAAAGATAGCCGTATTATCCGCCTCTGTTCCACCACTTGTTATAATAATTTCCCCAGGTTGAGCACCAATAGATTTGGCAAGTATTTCACGTGCATCATCTAAATATTTGCGCGCCTCTCGACCGATCCCATGAATACTTGATGCATTCCCATAGACTTGTTGCATTGCTGTAGTCATAGCGTTTATTACGTCGTCATTCATTGGTGAAGACGCAGCATGATCGAGATAAATATATGAATTCATGTTGAAAACTCCTTTGTACGAAAAGCGCTAAAGATTCATCTCCATTCCATTGAGCAAGGAGCTGTTCTTTAGCCTAGATATTTTAAATGTAGAACATATAGCCTTCCGCTACATTTTCCTCTGTATATTGTGCTAAATCTTCAATTGTCGTTGTATCTAATACATTTTTCACAGCATCACGAATACGAAGCCATAATTCTCGCTGAGGAGCTTCTTCATTTTCAATACCTTCTACTGGTTGAATAGGACCCTCTAACACACTAATTACATTAGCCGCAGAAATTTCACTTGGTGGATTTGCTAGCATATATCCACCATATGCTCCGCGCACACTTTTCACTAAGCCTGAATTACGTAATGGTGAAACTAATTGCTCTAAATATGCCTCAGAAAGCTCCTTTTCTGCAGCAATTTTTCGCAGTGGAATAGGTCCTTCTCCATAATGCTTTGCTAATTCAATCATAATCGTTAGACCATAACGGCCCTTTGTAGAAATTTTCATTTTATCACCCTCAAATAGTCTAGTCAAAAATACTACAAACAGTATATCATAATCTCCTCTCGTATAACTCGGAAATACTCTCAGGAGGTTATGATATACTATTAATTGCGCCTTAGTATAGTTAGGCAAAATACTATTATCGTTTTATTTTAAGGAAAAAAACATTCAGCAAATCAACTATGCCACGATTACATGACACCCGCTGAAATAAGTTGAAAATCAATAAAAACAGTTGAAAGGGGGAATTTTCAATGCATAATGAACCACTCGCTTATCGCATGCGTCCTTTAACCCTTGATGAAATTGTAGGACACCAAGATTTTATCGGTCCTAATACCGCTCTTTATAAAATGATTCAAAATGAGCATGTCCCATCCATGCTACTATTTGGTGAGCCAGGTATCGGCAAAACGTCAATAGCGAATGCCATAGCTGGAAGCTCGAACCTTCCCTTTTTCGCGCTTAATGCTACTCGCGCTGGTAAAAAGGATGTCGAGGATATTGTACAAGAAGCTAGAATCTCAGGAAAAGTCCTTCTTTTTTTAGATGAAATTCATCGTTTTAATAAATTACAGCAGGATGCTTTGTTGCCACATGTGGAAAACGGCTCAATCGTGTTAATTGGAGCTACGACGGAAAATCCATACCATGATGTAAATCCCGCTATCCGCTCACGTTGCGGAGAAATTTACCAACTACAACGTTTAACGATAGAAAATATCATCGAACTTATAAAAAATGCACTTTCTGATGAGAAACGCGGGCTAGGTAAACATCAATTTGTCTTAACAGATCCTCAAATTGAACAAATTGCTGAAGCAGCTAATAGTGACGCTCGGAAGGCATTAACTTTGCTTGAATCGCTTTATTATGCAAGTGATGAAGTCGACGGTCGAACAATTGCTGCTGATCATATTCTTAAACATCTTATCGGGAGAATTGGTGTTTATGGTGATAAAAAGGGATCTCATTTTTATAATTTGCTATCTGCATTGCAAAAATCGGTTCGCGGAAGTGATACGAATGCAGCATTGTTTTATTTAGCTCATTTATTAGAAATAGGTGATTTAGTAGCTGTTAGTCGACGCTTACTTGTGATGGCTTATGAAGATATAGGCCTTGCCAATCCTGATGTAGGACCACATATGCTTGCGGCTGTACAAGCGGCAGAGCGTTTAGGGCTACCCGAGGCACGTATCCCGCTTGCAAGTGCTGTTATTGAAATGTGCCTTGCATCCAAATCCAATTCTGCAATCGCAGCCATCGATGCCGCTATTGCCAGCATTCATAAAGGAAAAACTGGCGATATTCCGCATCATCTACGCGATGCTCATTATGAGGGAGCAAAAGATTTAGGTCATGTAGGCTATCAATATCCCCACAACAACCCTATTGGCACATTTGGTGGCTGGGTTGACCAGCAATATTTACCTGATAATCTAGTAGGCACAGAATTTTATAAACCTGTTATTGCAGGTGAAGAAAAACGAATGGCAGGAATCTACGAAAAGCTTAAATCTTTTCATAAGGATGAAAAGTAATATCTTTACTTGATTAGCATAACTGAAAATCATAATATACTATTTTTTCATGAAAGTAGGCGCTTCAATCTGAACTAGAAGTGCCTTTTTTCATTCCCTTACTTTCCAAAAACAAGAGGATTCTAAGCAATCATCCTGTAAAAGTCTCCTTATTTGTTGTGTAACGGTTATTGTAAAATCGGTTCAATATATCTTCCATATCTCTAATTGCAGATAATTTAGTCGTCTCTTTCTGCTCACCATGTAAATAATGAAGAAAATTATATGTTTGATAAAGTAGACTAGCAAATTCCTGAGAGTTCTCCCGTACTTCAAAGCGAATTGCTTTTACAGCAATCGCTTGACCGATCGATTGCTCCCTTGAAGGAGAGAGTTGTTCCTCCGCATTTTCATCTGTAGTTCTATATAATAATTTTAATGCCTCATTCACTTCCTTGTTTTCACTAAACCGTTCCTTTATCCACCGTAAGACAAATTGTACTAGGATAATGGCATCAATAAGTGACAAACTTTCATCGCCAATAGATTTTTTCGACAAATGTTTAAAGTACTCAGCTTGTGTAACAAGTTCGAATATGATTAAACGAATTGGATATAGGAGCGCATGTTCACTGTTGATATATAATTTTTCTCCACCTTTATACAATGCAAACCAAAAATCTCTAACTAATGAGATGGATTTTCTTGTAGCGAGAGCTAATTCACATTGAATAAGCTCATGTTCGAGTGTTTGTTGTATAAGCCGTAGAAATAATAATTCCTCATCCTCACTTACTAATAAGAGTGGATTCTCTAATTTTGCTAAATCGATTTCAATACCGTTTATTAACATTGAACAGCCCCCTTCCAATCAATTATGCCTCGGGGCATAATTGTGCCGCCACTTCTTTTAACAAAACAATGATGAAAAATCTTACGCATAGATTTTCAATTTTTAACTATATTTCGACAAAAATTTATAAATACCTTTTAAGAAAAAAGTCCTTTTTTTAATTTTCGTACAACAAAATTTTAACACTAGTATTCGGTTCTTCTCTCAATAATCTAATAACAGCAACAAAAAAATCTGCAAAACTTTAACAATCAGAAAACCCAATCATCCCTCGCAAAGTAGCGTGCTGTAAGGATTGCTGGATTAACCGCAAAAAGTAAGCAGATTCTAAACAGTTATTCTATTTTCTATAAGTGATAATAACTCTCTCCTACATTATTCCGTAAATTCATGCTCAACAAATAGTTTAAATTGCTGCATACATTGTTTGACTGCACCTTTTTGTTCAAGTACTGCATTTCGCAGTGATACAGTTTTCTCTTCATCTTTTACGACTTCACTATAAAGTTCGAAAATCGCTGATAATAATTGTTCATTCTCCTCCTGATCAATACTAGGCAAAGAATAGGCTGCAATTGTTAATAATTGCTCGACTTTTTCAGGTGTTTTTTGTAATTCATTGGATGAATAATAAGTTGATGCCGCTAAAAAGTAGCAAAGCTTTGCACAGCAATCTATAAATAAATGCCAATATGTATTTGCACTTGGTAATTCTCCTGCCCTATTGTCTAAATACTCTTTATAATATGTTATAACTTGTGTATATAAAGGATTTAGCTCTCTCATAGCCTTTGGATAATTATTAGATGTATCCAAATAGTCAAATACAATATCATTCATTTTCTGCTGAAGTTTTACAATATCTAAATGATCACGAATTACTTGAATCTCCATTTTACCACTCTCCTATGTTCTCATTTGTTTTCTAAACGCCATTTCTACTTCCCTAAGCAGTCGTGTACATCCCAAACAAACTGATCTATTATCTATTGGAATTTATTCAAATTATAGCAATAAACCAAATAGAGAAGTGGTCACATGAAAAAAATAAGACAATTTCGTGAATTAATAGCATTTTGAGCACGTTAGGAGAACTATTCTGGTAAAATTATGTTCTTTGAACATAATCATCAAATAAAGATTGCTCTTTCGTTCGATCAATTATTTCTTTTATACTTCCTTGCGCATATTTTTTTATTCTTTTTTGTGGTATATAAAAATAGGCAGTGTTTGTAATTAACCACTCACTAAGTGTTAGTTCATTACCCGGTTGCTGATTAGTCAATATACGTTTATGCCGAAGTATATCCGCCATTTTGTAAAAACCATCTGATAGCTCGTAAGCCGAAACATCAAAATTAAAAATAGGGCTAACAACCTGTCCAGCATCAAAAATGTGTATTGTTTGCCCTTCTTCATCTATAGCTAATTCAACTGTGCTAATTTCATCGAATAGATTTAAGCCTCTATATTCCATTTGATAGATTTGCTCCATCATAAAATGCCTCCTTTTATAGGTTCTACAGCAAATATTGGAGGAATCCTAATGTGAAGCTGCCTAACGTTCAGGCGACCGTCTCTCCCTCATTAACTACCTAACAAATATCTTAGACCTCTTTTTTACAATGTTCTTATTGTAACATATAAAAAGCAGCTGTCTTCAACGAGACAGCCGCTTCCATAAAATGGTTCATCGCCATAACTAATAATGATTTTCGTTCTTCCACTGATGCTTAATGAGATACCATTTTTATTTTTATCGAGAAATTATTTAATTTTATCGATATATATTGTTAATTTTACCGATGATCATTGAATTTATCGACCAACTCTATCAAAAGTGCATTAGCCTTGTACACGTGTAATTTTTACATCCTTTACGATTGCATTCACTACCCAGCTTGCTGCAATTAAACCTGCCACTGAAGGAACAAAGGCATTGGAAGATGGCGGCATTTTTGCTTTACGGATAGCTGCATCCGGTTTTCCGACATGCTCTACAACATCTGGACGAACTACAATTGGACTCTCATCCGAGAAAACAACCGTTACTCCTTTATGAATACCGTCCTTCCGTAATTTTGTACGGATTACTTTAGCCAATGGGTCCGTATGCGTTTTTGAAATATCCGCAATTTGGAAACGAGTAGGATCCATTTTATTGGCCGCACCCATACTAGAAATAATCGGTATATTTCGTTTTAAACATTCCTTCATAAGATGAATTTTATACATCACTGTGTCACTTGCATCAATGACATAATCTATGCCTTGTGCGAAAAATTGCTCATATGTTTCTTCTGTGTAAAACATATGCATATCAATTACTTCACATTCTGGATTAATATCAGCAATACGCTCTTTCATGACACCTGACTTAGATTTTCCGACCGTTGAAAGGTAGGCAACTAATTGACGATTAACATTTGTAATATCTACATTATCCTTATCTACCAAAATAATGCGACCAATACCACTTCGTGCACATGCCTCTGCAGCAAATGAACCTACACCGCCTACACCAAGAATGGCTACCGTTGTATTTTTTAATTTTTCGAGTCCCTCTGTTCCTATTGCGAGCTCATTACGTGAAAATTGATGTAACATCCTTACACTCTCCGTCTATTGAATTTTTTATTAGTAAACCTAGTCATATACTAAGAAAATCAAAACTATATTACATTTTATCACGATATTCATCAAGTGAAAATTATAATGTAATCCTAACAAAATACTTTAGTCTCTAAATATGGCTTGGAGGCTTAATGGTATTAGCAGTAAACTTAATAAAGACAAACTAATACTAGATTAATTAAAATAACAACATAAATCCATTTTGATATTTTTCAAAATGGATTTATGTTCTAGGTTTCTGTATTTCAAATAGAATTCGTTATTTCCAGCGTTCATAATTTCTCTGGAAATCCCCTACAAAATCTGAAGCAATTTGAATATTTACTTGCTTGAAAGCTGCAATTACCGCCCCGCCGATTGGTTGTAAAACTGGGGTCATAAATTGCAATGATATCTCATCAGCTTGTGCAAATTGCTGTAATTTCGGTAAAAAATATGCTTCATTATTAAAAACGCCCCCCACTAATACAACAAGTACTTTCCCTTCCTCCCAAGTCATATGAGCGTAACATGCTTTAATCGCCACATAATACTTCTTACTTGCATCCTCAATGATTTTAATAGCAACAGGATCACCTTTTGCTGCCACGTCAAAAACATATTTACTTAACGGTGCGATCACTGTCCGAGGATGCTCTTCTCCATATATACGCTCTATTAATTGTGGTACATTTTCTACAGAAAAATAACGTAATACTACATCTGTCAATGCTGTTGGGTCTCCTCGTCCATCATAGCTTTGAAAAATAGCCTTCAGCACTTGAACACCTAGATCATAGCCACTGCCTTCATCATCAAAAAGATAACCCCAGCCGCCAACTCTATGAAAATGTTGCTCACGATCATAGCCCATCGTAATAGCGCCTGTCCCTGCAATTTGCACAATACCAGCCTGCCCAAGTGTGCCTGCATAAAGTGCAATTAGAGCATCATTATCAACAAAAACATTTGTTGTTTTAGGAACGTATTGACGTACTATCGATTCTACAACATCTTCAGCCTGTAGCTCCTTGACCCCAGCCATGCCAGCAAAACAACTATCGATGGCTGCAAAAACTTGCGAATTTTGTTGTTGTAAATTTTGCAGTATAGTATGAATCGTTGACTGAAAATATTGAACATCCATTGCTGTTGGATTACTGCGAGTCGTTACCACTTTGGCATAAATATTGCCCAGCTCATCACAAATCACTGCTGACGTTTTCGTTCCTCCACCGTCAATCCCTAATACATACATATCTCTTTGCTCCTTTCTTCTCTTTCAATTTCGCCCTGGCTTAATTGTAGTTGTAACTATCGAAAACATTGTTAATCAAAATAAAAAAGGATCATACCAAAACGTGTGGTTGATTTCCGTTCCAACTGGGCGCTTTGCCGCTGACGCTTCGCTTTCGCGCAGTTAAAACATTTGTTGCTGTCGCTTCGCTTTCGCACAGTTAAAACATTTGTTGCTGTCGCTTCGCTTTCGCACAGTTAAAACATTTGTTGCTGTCGCTTCGCTTTCGCACAGTTAAAACATTTGTTGCTGTCGCTTCGCTTTCGCACAGTTAAAACATTTGTTGCTGTCGCTTCGCTTTCGCACAGTTAAAACATTTGTTGCTGTCGCTTCGCTTTCGCACAGTTAAAACATTTGTTGCTGTCGCTTCGCTTTCGCACAGTTAAAACATTTGTTGCTGTCGCTTCGCTTTCGCACAGTTAAAACATTTGTTGCTGTCGCTTCGCTTTCGCGCAGAGCAGAGCTTCCTGGGGGCGTCGGGGCAACAGGATGTTGGTCACGAAGGCGTTATCACAGGATGTGATGCTCTTAGCCTTCGTTCCCCTATCGCTAATCCCCTAGGAGTCGCCCTGTCTCCACTCCAATCAACTTATTTGCATAGTATATGTTATAACAAATGTCATCCACGACTTTAGGTGATGAACCATAAAAAAAGGGATTAAGCACTATTAACGAATGGCTTAATCCCTTCTTCTGTAATCATTTCGTAAAGCCAAATGATGCCCAAGGCTGAATATGTGCTAATAAAAATCGCTCTTCTTCTACAACTCTTGCCACAACATTTGTTGATCCGGCATTCGGCATTTCCTTTAAAACAATTTGGAGCTCACCCTTATAACGTACATCTAAATTATTATCGATTGTCACATCCCCCAATTTTAATGGGTGGCTATCATGTGCAGGGAAGTCACCATTTTTATATTTAACACGAGATTGCGTACTACGAATCACATAATCCGAAACATCGCCACGATTAAAATGTGGCTCTTTAAAAAGGATGGCTTCTTCTAAAATAGATGTTTCAATAGACTGCTTAACTTTCAGCTCTAGCTTATGGCGATTTAATTGACCTAACGCACGTATTTCTTCCTCAGAAGCATACATATTGCCGATTATACAATCATCTATTAAGCCAGTGTGCCATAAATCCTTTGCTTGCACAGTAATTGGCAGATGACGATGCTCTTCTAATGTAGGTAATCCATGCTCTGTTTCTTCCCAAGGTCCGAACATCGCATGCTGTGATGAAATCATGGCTGCTGTACGAATATGATTTGCTTTAAATTGTTGAGATGTTTGTAAGAAATGTTGACGTGATAAACCTGTGAAACGTCTCGGATAAAAATTATGGCAGCCAATAATATTATCTTTATTCGGTTGATAAGATAAAATATTTTCTACATATTTAGTACCGTTACTAATATTTAATTCTATTTTTAAATTACTTGCATCGAGCGACATAAACGCTTCTTCCTGGCCAGAAAAACCCATATCTAAGCGTAATGCCGCTAAATGATAATGTTCTTTAAAGTAACCAATATCTTTATACGTTAAGCCTAAATCTTCAAAAACAGCTGGTGCAATATCAGCAGAAATTTCAAAGCCAAGCTGCTGCGCAAATTTATTTATTTGCTGTAATTTTTGTCGTTCCTGATCGTTATTTAACGACATAAGACATGTAAATATTCGATCAAATCCATTGTCATGAGCGAGCTGAACATACCGCTTCATATCTTCTAGTGTACTATGCTGAGGATATAGTGAAATCCCTAATCTTCTCAATCCAAATACCTCCATTAGTTCACAATTACACTTCTACTTTTTGATTCTCTAATTTTATAACTTGCTGTTCATTTTGAGACTCTGCTTCAGCAGCTCGTAGTTCATTCTGCTTTGCCATACGATTTGCCATTGAAATGAACGGTAAATAAATACATACCGCTATTACAATTAAGACAATACTAAGGGCAGCTCCTTGCCAAGATTGAGTTGCTAAGAATCCATTAATAATCGGTGGCGTTGTCCATGGCGGTGAAACCGTAGCTGCTGGCACAAAGCCCCACTTCGTTGCAAAGAAAGCAATAGTTACGTTAATCATTGGTGTCAAAATAAACGGTACAAATAACACTGGATTTAATACGATTGGAAGACCGAAAAGTAATGGTTCATTAATATTGAAAAGCCCTGGTGCCGCCGATAATTTCCCTACGGTATTATATTGCTTATTCTTTCTAGCGAAAATGAAAATGGCAATAATAAGTGCTATTGTCGTACCGGAACCACCCATATTAATGAAGGCATCAAAGAATGGTTTATTTACGATGTATGGTGCTATTTCACCAGATGAAATCGCTTTTACATTAGCTTCAATAGCTGGTAAATTTATAGTTTGCATAAATGGTTCAATAATGTTGGCACCATGAACACCTAATGTCCATAAAAACGTAGGAATGAATGCTAAAAGTAAAGCCGCAATCCATGAATTTGTTAAGCCCATAAACGGCTCTTGAACTGCTGAGTAGAATGAACCGACAATATCAGGAATATCAAAGCCTGCCGAAATAATTGTACGAACTAGAGCAAATAAACCAATTGTAATAATTGCAGGTAATAATGCGGCGAAAGATTTTGAAACAGCCGGTGGTACTCCATTTGGCATTTTAATTAGCAGCTTAGGATTGCCAGTCAATTTACAAAATAATTCAGTTGACAGCAACGCAATAATAATGGCAATAAATATACCACCTGTACCTGTCGTTAACCCTGTTAATCCACCTTCACCGAATGTACCAAACGTCAAATAAGTTGAAAAGCTAATTACACCGGCAGAAAGTCCATCCTTGTCGTAGCTTTTCGCAAGATTATAAGCAATTGTGAAAGCTAATAACAGAGAAATGATTCCAAATGTTGCTCCCCAAACATTGCCGCCCCACTGTGTCCAAGTTTCATGCTTCCAGATGGCATCGAGCGCATTTTGATAGAATTTGATAGGCAAATTATTGACAAGAACTGCAAGTGATCCAACAATTGTCAATGGCATGATTGTAATAAATCCATCTCGAATGGCAACTAAATGACGCTGATTTCCTACTCTAGCCGCTACTGGTACAAATTTTTCTTCTAAAAAACGGAACATTTCACACACTCCCTTTACTTTTTATTGTGACATCAAGGTTTGATGCTATTCCCCTATTCCCCTTTGATTCGTTCATACAATTCAATCATTTCAGTTGCTAAATCACGAAACGTAATGGCATTCATTAAATGATCTTGCGCATGAATTAACAGCATTGACACTTCTACTTTTTCTCCCCTTGCCTCTTGTGACAGTAAAGCCGTCTGAGAATGATGCGCTTCAATCAATGAATCATTGGCTAGCTGTATTTTTTCCTTTGCTTCCTGAATCTGTCCTTTTTTTGCTAGCTGGATCGCCTCCATACATTCACTTTTCGTATTACCACTGTGCACAATCAGTCCCATAATAGATTCCATCAAAATTGTTTCTTCCATTGCCGTAGCCCCTTAACCAATCAACTTTAACGCCTGATTTAAAACATTTTCGCCATTCATCATGCCGTAATCCATCATGTTAATAACATCAATCGGAAAATTTTCCTTATATTTCGTTTCAAATGTTCCTTTTAAGTAACGGACTTGCGGACCTAGTAGCAACACGTCCGCCATTTTAGTAGCTAATACTTTGTCGACCTCACTTTCAGCAATTGCATAAATATCAGCCTCGATATTTTGTTCTTGCGCTGCTTTCTGCATTTTCGACACTAGCAAACTAGTACTCATTCCCGCTACACACACTAGCATAATGTTTTTCATCTAAACACTCCTCTTCGTGATTTAAGTTCGTCTTTCTAGCGATTATATTTATCAATTTTACCTTGGCATAATTCCGTGACATTTGCTGAAAGACGTATGAAATCGCTTTCTTAAGTTGAGAATAGCACCTATTGGTATATACCACAATATCCTTTTTACACTATTTTTTTCCTTAAGAAATGGTTTTGAAAACTGGGCTATATCGTTGTTCTAGACTACTGAAAGGTTTCATTTAAGTGGTATAGTCCAGAAAAAAGTTTAAATTTTCAGAACCAATTGTCCAATAGTTATTCATTCATGAACGCTTTTCTTAAAAGTACTCATAAAATGCTGGTTTATTAGAGGGCAATGCAAGCTGCCATCGACCAATCATGTCTTCAGTCAAATGTTTATTTGCATACATAACCGCATCCTTTACAGTTAAATAGCCAACCATCATTGCTGAAAAAAGATTAATTGGTAATGTTAACATATGCATTTCTGGGATAGAATTAGTCTCGATTATCGAGACATCTCCACTTTTATTTATTTGAAATACGTGTTCATTCCAACTACAAAACGTATCTTCAATTTGAATATATAGCGGCTCCTGAATATCACCCCACGGATAATGTCGCATAAACCTTAAAGCGTCAACGATCCTTACCAACACATCTTGGACGACTTCCTTTTTAAACTGTGATTCTTTAAAATAGAAGCCAAATTGATGGTTGTTAGAGGTAACTCCCTCAATGTTACTTACACTCGCCGCATGCGACGTTATAAAACGCCATATCGCTTTTTCTGCAAGTAAGTCCTCAGCAATAAAATCATGAATCTCAAACGTCTCATCCTTAATTTTATAACGAATATAACCTGCAATTTTATCATCGTTAAAATATGCCGCAAAATGACTATCAGGCATCCTTCTCTCTATTCTTTTCCACCACGCATCATCTCGAAGCATACTTCCATTATTGAAAAGCGCTTGTGCATTATGAAAATCCTTAATCACCTGAAAAAGATCACGCTCTGGCCATTCAAAGCTCATACGTTTTACAACGTCCAATTGCTTTCCAAAAGCAGGAAACATCGATTGCGGAATCGTATAATGTAGCTTCTCAAAAAATAATTCCCATCCAAAATAACGATAAAAGGATACAGAAAATGGTGCTAACACAGAAATGCTTTGCCCATTCTCATGCATTTTTTTCAGTGCCTCTGTCATAAGCTTTTTGATAATCCCCTGCTGTCGATACTCAGGATAAGTTGCAACAAAGCCAATTCCGCCCATATCATAATTTTCACCATGAATTGTCATATTAAGTGGCAATATTAGGAGCTGTCCAACTACTTTATGTTCATCGTAAGCCCCTAATGTTGTGCTATGCTCAACCCAATAATGAAAATCATCTCGACGCGCACCAGTATACTTATTAGGAAAACAATAATCTCTTAATTGATGTACCTGTAAATAATCTTTTGGTGGGATTATTTTTATTTCCATAGAAAAAAGCCCCCTTTCCAAACTGAATATTCCTGCAATTAAAGTTACACTTAACAATTATCTTGAATCTTTATAGTTTGCCCTGAGAGACAACAATGCCTTTTATGTTTAGTATTCTTCTCCAATTCCTTTAGAAACAATTAATTCTGTTACTGTTTGAAAAAGTTTCTCAGCATCAGGCCCATCTGCTGAAATTTCTACAATGCTTCCGGGTGCTACTCCTTGTGCCATAACACCCATAATTGATTTTAAATTGACTGATTTCTCTTTATAAGTTAACTGTACATCACACTCAAATGGTGTGACTGCTGTTACAAGTAAAGCTGCCGGTCTAGCATGTAGTCCTTCCGGCGCTGTTATTTTATATGTTTTCTTCATAGATATCCCTCCGCTTGTCATTTAAATTTAATTCGATGTTGATAATAGGCAATCATAGACTCATTATGAGACGAATCCGAGTCAACATTATTGCTTTTAAAAACGGGTAATACTTCGTCAGATATAGCTATGATCTCAATGACTTCACTAAATAATATATTTAATATAATTGAACCAATAACTGTAGAGGATGGGGCATACTGTATGTCGTTAAGATGCAGTAAACCATCTCCTATTGGTATATGCGTATTGATCACTCTATCTACAACATCCTCTAAGCGCTTCCCACTTTGATGACGTGTCGGTTGTTCGAAATAAGTAAGAGATTGCAGAGACATGACAAGTACTCCCGCTTCTTTCGCTAAAAATGCTACATCTATAGGTGCTTGATTTCTCCCAGATGTTGAAATAACAATGCAAACATCATTTTCATGAAAATCAAAATGATCTTTATACTGTTCAATGATCGTCGGGTCCTTTTCATTTTTTGATGATGTCATTGCTCCTGCATGCAATGTTAAAGGTTCAATAATTATAGGGCGTACAGGTACAAGCCCTCCCGCGCGATAAAATGCGTCCTGCGCTAAAAGATGCGAATGGCCACAACCAAATAATTGGACGATTCCTCCGCGTTGAAGCCTTTGTACAATTAATTGTGCGGCTTCTTTTATTTGTGGATATTCTTGCTCTTTGACGACCTGCATTATCTTTTGAATTTCTAGAAAATATGCATCCATAAGATCACCTTTTAATTTCACTAATGAATTTGTATCGATCAGCTCGGTAAGTACTTCGCACAAGCTCAAACGGAACTCCATCAGATAAATAACTTGTACGTTTAATAATTAACACCGGTGCAGTATGATTAATTTGTAAAAATTTACTATCTTCTTTTAGTACAATGGCTGCCTCCATTTGCTGAATAGCGTTTCCAATTTTCTGATGGAACTTTGCCTCAATTAACGCGTATAATGACCCCATTATTTTCTTTTCATCTAATTCAGGATATATTTTTACTGGAATATATGTTCTTTCAATGGCCATTGGCTTGGCATCAGCACTACGAATTCGTACAACGAAGAATACCTCTTCACCAGGCTCTAACATGAGATCTCTAGCAATATCAACTGGTGGTACGATTTTCTCAAAGCGTAAAACTTTACTGCTTGGTTCCATCCCTCTAGCCCGCATATCTTCTGTGAAACTTGTTAATCCTTTTAACGGTTGTTCTAATTTTGGATTAGCGACATACGTACCTCTACCTTTTTCACGATACAGCAATCCGCTATTGACTAAATTTGTGATAGATTGACGCACAGTCATTCTACTAACATCAAACTGCGTAGAAAGCTCTCGCTCAGAAGGTATATTTTCACCGATTTTGTATTCTTCTAAATAAATACGTTGTTTAATGATCTCTTCTATTTGTATATAAATAGGTATATGAGAATTTTTATCTAACAAACCTTGTACCATCCTTATCGCCTCTTTACTTTCATTTCTCAAATACAACTTTACCCCGACAAATAGTTTTTTGTACATTTAAATTTTCATCAAGTAATACAAAATCTGCATCATAGCCTTCTGCAATACGACCTTTCGTTGCAAGTTGTAATTGCTTAGCAGCATTCGTAGAGGACATTGCGACAATTTCCTGCAATGAGCAATTGGTGATTGCTTTCATATTTTTCACTGCTTGTTCCATCGTTAGTACACTCCCAGCTAAAGCCCCATTAGATAAATGGGCGCCAGCCTTAGAAACATGAACGGTTTGACCACCTAAATCATAATCACCGTGATGTAAGCCCTTTGCCCGTATCGCATCGGTAATTAAAATAATACCTTTCGCGCCTTTTATACGATACGCTAGCTTAATAGCTTGAGGATGACTATGCACGAAATCTGCAATAATTTCAGTCTTTACTAGATCATCTAAAAGAACTGCACCAACGACACCTGGATTGCGATGATGGAAAGGGCGCATTTGGTTATATAAATGTGTAGCTTGCCTTACTCCCAATACTACTGCCCGATCCACCTCTTCCATGGAAGCGTCAGAATGGCCAATCGAAGCAATAACATTTAAATCCTTTAACGATTCAATAAACGGAAAACCGCCTTCTACCTCAGGGGCAAAGGTAACTTGTTTAATGCGTTGCTTACTTACTTTATGCCAGTATGCAAATTGCTCCGTAGACGGTAAAATAATGTATTCTATTAGTTGTGCGCCTGCCCGTTTTTTTGATATATATGGTCCCTCAACATGTATACCTAATAAGCTTGCCTCATCCTCATTATTTTCAAATTGACCAACATTCGCTAAAGCGCTTTCAATTGCTTCTATAGATTGCGTCATTGTAGTAGCAAGGAAGCCTGTCACGCCTTCCTGAACTAAAGAGCGTGCCATTTGATGCAGTGCTAATTGCGTAGCATCCATCACGTCATGCCCGGCAGAGCCATGTATGTGCATATCAATATAGCCAGGTAACAGGAACCAATTATTATCTTTGCCATCTATATACTGCTCAGCTTTATCAGATAAGTTATGACTTATGTTAATAATCTTACCATCATCAATGTGAATGTCTCCCTTAAACGGCGCTTCATCATAATTGACGATCGTAACGTTGGAAATTAAAAGTGTATCCTTCAATAGATCACCCCTAGCGTTTTTTGAGGAGCTTGACTGAAGCTACAGGCAACTTTTTTATTCGGTATAGTTGTCTATACCAATTATATGACGCTTTACCAAAAATAAAAAGTGATTTTTTCGTATTTTCTAAATTTTTAAGCTAAATCATTGTAGCGTGGGGGTGACTTCCGTTCCGGCTGGGGGCGTCCGATGAGCCCCGGAGTCGCCCGTCCGGAACGAAGATCAACTTATACAAAAGCATATGTCTTTATAAATATCATTCAATTTTCCTTTCATTAATTGAACAAACCGATTGTACAAATTGCTCTTTATACGATGTATATTTATCTATTCCTTGTAAATTGCTGTTAAGGAAATTTAATTTTAACTTTTCATACTGTCTTTTAATTGATTCATTTTCATTTAAATAATCTTTAAAAAACAGTAAATCACTCCATTTTTCTCCTTCATAATTTACTAAGTGTACAAAATGTGTTTTGATTTCGAATGTATCGTCTGTAAATTTTGCAAATACAATTTCTGCTGGTCTTTCTACACGCAGTCTATAAAAACCAGCTTTTTTCATTGCTTTTAAAAATGGATCTGAAATATTATTAATATCATCCACGCCCATTACAATATCAATGACTGGCTTTGCCTGAATTCCCTCAATCGATGTACTACCAATATGTTGAATACGATCAAAATGGACATTTGTATGTTTGATAATCTCGGAACGAGTTCGCATAAATTCATTTTTCCATTCACTATTATATGGTACGATTTTCACTTCATTCTTTTTTAAGCCAAGGATCATCGCCAGTACTCCTCTAATTTTTTTGTTCTGCTTCTAGTGTTTTTGAATAACACTAAAAAAGGAGCTATTTAAATGCTCCTTTTTTGCTTAATAACTATGTATGACGAATCCCGATTGTGCCGTTATGCCAAGAAACATTCGTTTTGAACCCGCATTTCGCAGGGGGGTGCCCGCTTTGCAGCTTTAAACGTCCCGCTCCGCATGGGGCTTGTTTGCGACTACAAAATGAAGGCTCCCGATTCTATAGTGTTCGGTCAAAACTGTTAAGTAGAGCTAGCAATTAGACAAACACATCAGGATTCGTATTACAGTTATAATAACATTATATTTCTGATAATTCAAACTATTTTCTTTAAAAAAATCTGTATTCTTGTGAAAACGCAAAAAATACCTAGATTCCCAACAAATTTCGCTAGGGAATCCAGGTATTTAGAAGTACAAATTATTTTCTGAATGGTTTGATGGCTAAGCTTAGCTCGCTCAATTGATCAGGAGACACTTCACTAGGTGCGTTTGTCATTAAGCAGCTAGCACTTGCCGTTTTCGGGAATGCAATTGTGTCACGTAAGTTAGTGCGGCCAGCAAGTAGCATTACGAAGCGGTCAAGACCAAATGCAAGACCTCCATGTGGTGGTACACCATATTCAAATGCTTCTAATAAGTAGCCAAATTGAGCTCTTGCTTCTTCTTCTGTGAAACCAAGTAAATTAAACATTTTTTCTTGTAATTCACGCTCATAAATACGTAATGAACCTCCACCAAGCTCATAACCATTTAATACGATATCGTATGCTTGTGCGCGGACTGCAGAAGGATCAGTTTCCATTAATTGAATATCTTCGTCAAATGGACGTGTGAATGGATGGTGTGCTGCTTTATAGCGACCATCTTCTTCAGAGTACTCTAATAATGGCCAATCTGTAATCCATAGGAACGCAAATTGTGATTCATCTATTAAGCCTAATTCTTGACCTAATCTCGTACGAAGGGCACCTAATGAAGCTGCTACAACAGACGCTTGATCAGCTACAAATACTAAAATATCGCCCACTTCCGCTTTCATACGTTCGATTAAAGCAGCTGCTAATCCATCGTCAAAGAATTTTGCAATCGGTCCGTTTAAGCCTTCTTCGGTTACTTTTAACCAAGCAAGACCTTTTGCTCCGTAAATCCCAACAAATTTTGTTAGCTCGTCCATGTCTTTACGGGAGTATTTATCTGCTGCACCTTTAATGTTAATACTCTTTACTTGTTTGCCTTGTGCCACTGTATCAGCAAATACTTTGAAATCACAGCCATCAAAAATGGCATTTAAATCAACAAGCTCTAAACCAAAACGTACGTCTGGTTTATCAGAACCGTAACGATCCATTGCTTCTTGATATTTCATTTGTTGGAATGGAGCAGGGATATCAATTCCTTTTACTTCTTTCATAACCGCTTGGATTAAGCGTTCGTTCATTTCAATAATTTCTTCTTGCGTTAAAAAGCTTGTTTCAATGTCAACTTGTGTAAACTCTGGTTGACGGTCAGCACGTAGGTCTTCATCACGGAAGCAACGTGCGATTTGGAAGTATTTTTCAAAACCTGATACCATTAATAATTGCTTAAATAGCTGTGGTGATTGTGGTAATGCATAAAATTCACCTTCATGAACACGTGATGGTACTAAATAGTCACGAGCCCCTTCTGGAGATGATTTTGTTAAAATTGGTGTTTCTACTTCTAAGAAGCCTTCGTTTTGTAAGAAATTTCGAATTGTACGCGTAACGTCAGAACGCATTTTGAATGTATCAAACATAACCGGACGACGTAGGTCAAGATAACGATATTTTAAACGTAAATCTTCAGATACGTCTGTGCGATCTTCAATTTGGAATGGTGTTGTTTTTGCTGTATTAATGACGATTAATTTTGTTGCTTCTACTTCAATTTTACCGTTCGGTACATTTGGGTTGATTTGGTCTTCTGAACGAAGGATCACTGTTCCTTCTACTTCAATTACATATTCACTACGTACTTTATCAGCTAAAGCATGTGCTTCTGCTACATCAGGGCTAAACACTACCTGTGTGATTCCAGTACGGTCACGTAAATCAATGAAAATTAAACCACCTAGGTCGCGACGACGTTGTACCCAACCTTTTAATACGACTTTTTCACCTTGTAATGCTTCTGAAAGCTCGTTACTAGCATGTGTTCTTGTTGCCATTTATTAAATTCCTCCAAAATTTATTTGCTCATCACCATAACTTAAAGTTGATTTCCGTTCAGACTGGCGCTTTACTCGGGCGTCCAGTTTCAACTTATCCACTTGACATATGTTTTTACAATATGTCATCCCTAACTTATGATGATGAATCGTTTATTTTAAATATGTAGCATACACTTCCTACTAAGTAGAGATTGGATGCCATGGAAAATTAGATATCCGTTCATTGTTAAATGAATTAACTGTCCAAAACGACGTAGATATTTGAATCATTTGGACAGTTAATCCTGTAATGATTAAATCAATTTATGTTTTAACAGTTTGTGTTCGTTTATTGTTTTAAAAGGTAATTTACTAATTCTGAGAACGCTACTTTTTGTTGTTCTCCTGATTCCATATGCTTAACAGTAGCTACTTGCTCTTCAAGCTCTGTTTCACCTAAAACAATCGTATATTTTGCACCTAAACGATCTGCAGATTTCATTTGAGCTTTCATTTTGCGATCTAAATAATCCATCTCAGCAGAAATGCCCTTTGCACGGAAGGTACTTGTTAATTCTACTGTTTTTAGCTTCGCCTCTTCGCCCATAGCAATCATGTAGACATCAAGTCCTGATGCTGTGTCTAATTCAACACCTTCTGCTTCAAGTGCTAGCAACAAGCGTTCAATACTTAATGCGAACCCGATACCTGGTACTTCTGGTCCACCAATTTCTTGTACAAGGCCATTGTAGCGCCCACCACCACAAAGTGTAGTAATCGCTCCAAAGCCAGAAGCCGTTGACATAATTTCAAAAGTTGTATGATTGTAATAATCAAGACCCCTTACAAGGTTTGGATCAACCTCATATGAAATTCCCAGCGTATCTAAATACGTTTTAACTTGTGCGAAATATGCTGCTGATTCTTCTGTTAAGAAATCAGTTAGTGCTGGTGCAGATTTCATTAATGGGTGCTCACGGTCTACCTTACAGTCCAAAATTCGTAGTGGATTTTTTTGCAGACGATTTTGGCAATCCGAACAAAACTCATGAATATGTGGTTCGAAGTGTTGTAGTAGTGCTGTACGGTGCGTATCACGTGTATCTTTGTCACCAAGTGAATTAATGACTAATTGTAAATCTTTTAAACCAGCTGAACCATAGACATCCATTGCTAGCGCGATTACTTCTGCATCGATAGCTGGATCCGCTGAACCAATGGCCTCTACTCCAAATTGAACAAATTGACGGTAGCGCCCTGCTTGTTGACGTTCATAGCGGAACATAGGCCCTAAATATGAAAGCTTTACTGGCTGATCAGGTGCACCAAACATTTTATGCTCAACATAAGAACGAACTACTCCAGCTGTATTTTCCGGACGTAATGTTAACGAACGGCCACCGCGATCTTCAAATGTATACATTTCCTTTTGAACAACATCTGTTGTTTCACCTACACCACGTGCAAATAAATCTGTTTGTTCAAAAATTGGTGTGCGAATTTCGTTGTAACGATAGACACGGCAAATATCACGGATAACCGCTTCTACCTTCTGCCATTTTTCAGATTGACCAGGCAAAATATCTTGCGTCCCTCGTGGCACTTTAAAACTCATAGAAATACCTCCTTTGTAAATTGCTTATGAGCAAGCTGTCTTCTGAACTTCTGTCATTTTAAGTATGAATTCCTTAAAATTTGTCCAATAAAAAAGCCCTCGCCTCCTTGCGTAATGCAAGGGACGAGAGCTGTACAAGCTTCCGCGGTTCCACCCTAGTTGACGCATCAAATACATGCGTCCTCCTCCTGATCGGATAACGGCCGATTCCGTTTTTTCCTACTAAGCACTACTTTTCAGAAAAAAGCCTCTCAAGTGTTATTCACGTTATACATTTTTGTAGGAAAGATTTCAGCCTAGGTCTTTCCCTCTCTTCTCCAATAGAGGTATTCGCTACTTGCTTGGTCATAAGCGGTTAATCATTTTTTGATTACCCTTTATGTTAGTCACTACAAAAGGCAATGTCAACTGTTTTTGTTTTTTTTACACTACATTCGTTAAAATAACAAATTCCGTTACCTTTTTCCCACGAATTCTATTACAAAAGCATGGTAAAATAGAACAAGAATAGGAGGAATCTGATGAGGACAAAACTTTTACATATTCTAATCATCTTCGTACTAGTGCTAACGTTTGCATTTCCAAGTCACTCTGTTCAAAGAGCACTAGCCGACTCCAGTGATTTAAAAGTAACTGGAACGATTCTTCATTTACGTGAGGGACCTGGACTGTCTTATCCAATTATTACGACATTAGATGAGGGTGACCCATTAACCTCTATTAGTCGTGAGGGCGATTGGATACAAGTAAAAGTAGGCAAGTACGAAGGTTGGGTAGCATCCTGGCTAACCGCTTCGATAGACGATAAGCAAGTGGCTGATCAAACGTTGATTTCACAAGTCGATCGTCTAAATATCCGTACTGAGCCTGACATATCTTCAGCAGTTCTTGGACAATTATCAACAGGCTACCAAGCTAACCTTATTGAAAAAAATGGGGAATGGGCGAAAATAGATTGGAATGGGCTAGTTGGTTGGGTATCCACTGACTATGTGACAATAAATGATCTACCTGAAAAAAAGGTAAACGCTGAAACTGATGAACCTAAAGTCGAAGTATCCACAAAAAAAGTCAACAAAGATACAACATTTACAGTTTTAGTGGATGCTCTTAATGTGCGCCAAAAACCAGACTTAAATGCTAGCAAAATAGGAACTGTTTCAAATGGCCAAGACTTTAAGGTGCTAGCTCAAGAACATAACTGGGTACAAATTCAATATAACAATAAAAAAACAGGTTGGGTTTATAGCTTTTATGGTACTTTTTCAAATATAAAAAGTAAGGCATCAAAAACTTCTTCAGCTTCCTCAGAGCTTGAATCTGTCACAATCATTTATAATGGGACAAACTTACGGACAGATGCATCAACAGTTGCTGATGTTGTTGAACGCGTAGACGCCGGTGAAACCTACCCTATTGTAGGCGCTAAAAATGATTTTTATGAAATACAAATAGATGACAAAACTGCTTTTGTAGCGAACTGGGTCGTTACGACTTCTTCTTCAAGCAAAGCTGCTACTCCTACAAAAAAGGAAAAATCGAAACCACGCAAGAAAGGTACTTTAAATGGGTTAACGATTATTGTAGATGCTGGACATGGTGGAAATGATCACGGTACTACTGGACAACGTGGAACCGACGAAAAAGAAATTACGTTGAAAACTGCGTCTCTTCTTGCTTCAAAGTTGAGTGCTGCTGGAGCAAATGTTGTCATGACAAGAGAATCAGATGAATATGTTGACCTCCGAAAACGCGTATCAATTGCACACCAATATGAGGCAGATGCTTTTATCAGTATACATTATGATGCAACTGACGATAGCTCCATTAATGGTTTCACCTCATATTATATGAATAGTAATCAACAAGGTCTTGCAGAGGCAATAAATAATGGACTCTTAAATAAAATCGATTTAAAAAATCGTGGTACCCAACAAGGAAATTATTTAGTTCTACGAGAAAATCGTCAAAAAGCTGTCCTTATTGAGCTGGGCTACTTAAGTAATGGTAGTGAGGAACGTGTTATTACAACCGCTAAATACCGAGAACAAGCTACTCTCGGCATCTACCAAGGCGTTTTAGATTACTTTAACGAAAATCAATAAAGTGAAACTTGAATTATTGGGACTGCATGACGTATCGCTTTCGGTGCGACTAAATTACTGTCCGTTAGGCAATATAAATAAGCTGCTAAGGAACCTAAAGTTATCATTCCTTTGCAGCTTATTTTTGATTATCAAACAAATATGACGTTTTCTTTTTAGAAGTGTAAATAAGCTGATGGAACTGAAATCAGCTAAAAACACGGTGTTTTGGCACTATATTGTAAATAAATATCGACATTCACTTACTACTAGTTACACACTAAAACAAAAAGGGCCTCCAACTCATATTTTCTGAGTATAGAGACCTTAATGCGCTTATTTTTTCCTCTTTGGCAACGTAACCCATACAATTTCCTTCATATGAATGAACAATGGAGTGCGACTAATCTCTACAACAATGTTTTCAGGTAATACAGAGATTAATTTCCCTTGATGGATATTTTTATCTGTTTGCACTATTATTGCCTGACCAATCATCATATTTAGCGTTTCGTATAAATATGGATTTGATATGCGTTCTCCCTGAGTCACCATTAACACACTTCCCTCCTACAAAACTAACCATACTATTAAATGTATGAAGGAATTATAGGAAATGTACCATTTATTTAGACTCTAGAAGTATCGTAATTGGCCCATCATTTGTAAGTGCAACGTCCATCATTGCACCAAATATTCCTGTTTCCACATGTAAACCGTGTTCGCGTAAGGCATTATTAAAAGCCTCCCATAACGGTTCCGCAACTTCTGGTCTTGCTGCATTTGTAAAACTTGGACGATTCCCCTTTTTTGCATCCCCATACAATGTAAATTGTGAGACGGACAAAATAGCCCCTCCATGCTCTAAAATGGAATGATTCATTTTTCCATCAATATCTTCCCATAGGCGGAGATTAGCTACTTTTTTTGCTAAATATTCAACATTTTCTTGCGTGTCCTCGTGTGTAATTCCCACTAGAAGAACATAGCCACTATCAATAGCTCCCGTTACTTTTCCGTCAACCGTAACAGAGGCTGCTTTACTACGTTGTAAAACTAATTTCATTTTTTAAAACCTCAATTCCTCATTATATGCACCAGAAGTATCATTTTTCGGTACATAACAAAGTTGCTACTGCCCAGCTATTCATATTTAATATAGAAATCAATTAGTTAATAACACGTTGTACTGAATATATATCAGGTGTTTGCTTAATACGCTCCACTACTTTATGCAAATGCGAAATATTTGAAATCGAAATCGTTAAATGAATCGTTGCCATTTTATCGCGATCTGCACGACCACTTACTGCTAAAATATTCGTTTTCGTTTCGCTTACAATTTGCATGATTTCATTTAAAATACCTGGTCGATCGAAAGCTGAAACCTCAATATCGACAGGGTATTCTTTTCTCTCTGGAGTAAGTCCATGTTCCCACTCTACTTCTATTAAACGCTCCTGCTCATCTTCTACTTGGATATTTGGGCAGTCTGCACGGTGTACTGAAACACCTCTACCTTTTGTAATGAAGCCTACAATTTCATCTCCAGGAACTGGCGTACAACAACGAGAAAGTCGAATAAGCATATTGTCTATATCTTTTACGATAACGCCCGATTCCGTCCGTTTTTGAGGAATAGGATTTTTCATTTTTTGTTCAATTTTCTCAAGAGCTTCTTCTTGTTCACGCTCTTTGCGGCGCTTTTCCGCTAGACGATTAGCAACTTGCTGAGCTGTAATACCATTTACGCCGACAGCAGCATATAAATCTTCTTCATTTGTATAATTAAATTTTTCGCATACACGCTTCAAATTTTCCGCTGACATTGTTTCTTTCACGTCAAAATCTTGTGCACGGATTTCCTTTTCTATCATCTCTTTGCCCTTGATGATATTTTCCTCACGAAGATGTCGTTTGAAAAACTGCTTTATTTTATTTTTGGCCTGTGAGGATTGGGCTATTTTCAGCCAATCACGGCTCGGACCAAATGATTGCTTTGAAGTTAAAATTTCAATAATATCTCCCGTTTTTAACGGTGTATCAAGCGGCACCATTTTACCATTGATTTTCGCGCCAATTGTACGATTTCCGACTTCTGAATGCACACGATATGCGAAGTCGATAGGTACAGAGCCCGCCGGTAATTCAATGACATCTCCTTCAGGTGTGAATACATAGACCATATCAGAGAATAAATCAAATTTTAAAGATTCCATAAATTCTTCAGCATTCGATGATTCGTTTTGGAATTCTAAAATTTCTCGGAACCATGTTAGTTTTTGGTCGACATTTTGTTTTTCATTATCAACTTTTTTACCTTCTTTATATGCCCAATGTGCCGCAATCCCGTACTCTGCAATTTTATGCATTTCCTTCGTACGAATTTGTACTTCTAATGGATCACCATAAGGACCGATTACTGTCGTATGCAGTGATTGGTATAGGTTTTGTTTTGGCATCGCAATATAATCTTTAAAACGGCCAGGCATCGGCTTCCATAATGTATGCACAATCCCAAGTACGGCATAGCAATCTTTAATACTATCGACAAGTACACGAATGGCTAATAAATCATAAATCTCGTTGAATTGTTTCTTTTGTAACACCATTTTACGATAAATACTGTAAATATGTTTTGGGCGACCATAAATATCCGCTTCAATTTCAACCTCTGTAAGCTGCGACTTCATTTCAGTCATGACATTGTCTAAATATGCTTCACGCTCATCACGTTTTTTCTTCATAAGACTGACAATGCGATAATATTGTTGGGGGTTTAAATAACGAAGTGCTGTATCCTCAAGCTCCCATTTAACAGTCGAAATCCCAAGACGATGCGCAAGTGGTGCAAAAATTTCAAGTGTTTCTTTAGAAATACGGCGTTGTTTTTCTGCAGGTAAATGCTTTAATGTGCGCATATTATGTAGTCGGTCTGCCAGTTTAATTAAAATGACACGAATATCCTGCGCCATCGCTACAAACATTTTTCGATGATTTTCTGCTTGTTGCGCTTCTTTAGATAAATATTTAATTTTCCCAAGCTTTGTTACACCGTCTACAAGTATTGCAACCTCTTCGCCGAATTCACGAACTAAGTCGTCGCGCGTAAAATCCGTATCCTCGACAACATCATGTAAAAAACCAGCCGCAACTGTTTCTGGATCCATTTGTAATTCAGCTAAAATACCAGCTACTTGCACTGGGTGAATAATATACGGTTCACCTGAGCTTCGGAATTGCTCAATATGGGCATCCCTTGCTAATTCATATGCTTTTTTCACGAATGCGACATTTTCATCATTCATGTAGGATTTGACTAACTCAAAAACGTCCTCGGGAGTCAAAATTTGCTCTTTCGCCATAACATGTCCACCTTGCTCGTCAAATTTTTCAGATTAGATATAAACTTAATTGTATAAAATTTAATGGGCTATTGTAAAGTAACTGTGTCATTTTGTTTAGTTATTCTCGTGAACAATGTGAAAACTGGGAAAATATCCCCTCAAATGAATAAAAAGACCCTTTGCGAATTTTATATTTCGCAAAAAGTCTCTTTTTCTGTACAAAAGTTTATGAGTTTAATTTATTATACGCTACAGCAATTTTCGACCCAACTACTGCATTATTTTTTACTAATGCAATATTGGCATCAAGGCTTTTACCTTCTGTTAATTCTTTAACTTTTCCAAGTAAGAATGGTGTTACGTTTTTACCTTGAATTCCGTTTTCTTCTGCTTCTACTAGAGCTTTTTCAATGATTTCTGTAATGAATGAATGTTCAAGTGCTTCAGACTCTGGGATTGGGTTAGCAATGACTGCTCCACCTTTTAAGCCTAATTGCCATTTTGCACGTAGCATTTCTGCCACTTCCTCTGGCGTATCAATCTTGAAGTTTACATCAAATCCGCTTTGACGTGTGTAGAATGCTGGCAGTTCATCAGTACCGTATCCAACGACTGGCACACCTTTTGTTTCAAGGTATTCTAAAGTTAAACCAATATCTAAAATGGACTTAGCACCCGCACAAATTACAGCAACATTTGTTTGTGCTAACTCTTCTAAATCCGCTGAAATATCCATTGTTGTTTCAGCACCACGGTGTACGCCACCGATACCGCCAGTTACAAAAATTTCGATATCAGCTAGCTCCGCACAAATCATTGTTGCAGCTACAGTTGTCGCTCCTAATTTTTTTGTTGCTAAAAGATAGCCCAAGTCACGACGAGATGCTTTTGCTACACCTTGTGAATTACCGAACATTTCAAGTTCTTCATCTGATAAACCGATTTTGATTTTCCCATCAATTAACGCAATAGTTGCAGGTACTGCACCATTATCACGAATAATTTGTTCTACTTCTCGTGCAGTTTTTACATTTTGTGGATATGGCATTCCGTGAGAAATAATTGTTGATTCTAATGCTACGATTGGTAAACCTTTCGCTTGTCCTGCTTTTACTTCTTCTGATAATACGATGAATTCTTTCATGTTGTTATTCCTCCATTTCACTGTTTAACAAATCAACTGATAGCTCAGGTCTTACGGTATATGGCGATGCAAGTGTATTTTTGGCATTCGTTAAGCCTGCATCAATACATGTTGCAAAGGATTTGCCAGTAAGCCAGCTATGGATTACTGCACTGACAAAGGCATCACCTGCACCTGTCACATCTTCAATTTTTTCTATAACTTTAGCTGCGAAATGACTTGGCTTCGTTGTAGTAGAAGCTGCATACACACCCTTACTACCAGCTGTAATAATGACATGCTCTGCACCTAATTTAAGAAGTTGCTGTAAAGCCTTTTCGTAGTGTGCAGAGTTTCCGATTTTATGACCTACGATCGTCTCTGCTTCATCTGTGTTACAAATAAACCATGTTACACCTTGCAACGTATCCGGTAATCGATTCATTTTTGGCGAAGATACCGGTACGATGACAAATGGAATATCACGAGCAATCGCAACCTGCTGTATGTAAGCCACTGTTTCCTTTGGACAGTTTAAGTCCATAATAAAGCAACCCGCATTCATTAGCATTGCCTCATGTTTTTTTAGCAAACTTGGCAATAAAAGATCATATACTTCCATGTTTGCTACCGCTAATGCTAGCTCGCCCTGCTCATCCATGACCGCAGTATAGGAACCCGTCGAAGCGTCAGGTAACTGCTCTACATAACGTAAATTCATAAATGGCTCTGACGCTTCATGGATTACTTGCCAATCAGCATCTTTGCCAGCGGTAGTTAGCAATGTTACTTGATGATTTAATCTGCCTAAGTTTTCAGCAATGTTTCGTCCAACACCACCTACACTAAATGAAGAGCTAGCAGGATTGGACGTACCGAATTGGACATTCCCTTTGACATGAAACTTTCGGTCGAGATTAGCTCCACCGATACAAATAACTTCATTTTCCTCAGGCAAAATATATGCACGACCTACAATTTTCCCCTGCTTCGTTAAGCTCGACACTAAATTAGCAAGGACTGGTCGAGATAGTTTCATCTTATCTGCCATCTCTTGCTGAGACATAAACGGATTCTGGCGAATTAAAGCAAGGACCGCCTGTTCCCTTTCATTCATAGCATCACCTTTTATTATATTTGTTTACATTATAAACTTTTGTTTGAACAATGTCAAAAAAAATTTACCATTTTAGATTTAAACAAAAAAGTTGAAGCCGTTATAATATTGGCTTCAACTTCATGTTGTGATAACTAGTACTTAAATGAAATTAAGGTGTCGTATTAATTAAAATATGGCTCATCGGCAAAATGAGAAGTTGATTTCCGTTCCGACTGAGCGCTTTGTTGCTGACGCTTCGCTTTCGCACAGGGCAGAGCTTCCTGGGGGCGTCATATAAGCCGTTTCGCTGCAGGGTCTCGAGCCAACACGATGTTGGTCATGAAGGCGTTATCACAGAATGTGATGGTTTTAGCCTTCGTTCCTCGATTGCTGATCCCCAAGGAGCCGCTCCGTCTCCACTACAATCATCCATTTCACAAGCATTAATGTTTGTAATACTTACTTTATCAAATAATCTTTTTATAAATGGCTGTTTTCTCAAAGATTGTTGCTTCTGGATTGTCTATCTTATTCAACTAAAGCACCCATTCGTATTATAAGGTCAGCCAGAGTAAATCTGGTTGACTATTTTTTATTCAATTTATAGATTGATAGTAGCCGGGGTCGAACGGAAGCACCCGTGGGACTAGATCCCGACAACTAAACTGTTCGCCCTCTACTTGTTAACACATGATTAGGCTGGTTGGGACATTACGATCTCGTATAACAAGCGAAGATATGAATAACAAGCTAGATAGAGGTTACCGGTCAATACACTACCTGAGGAGGAGATAAACTATGAATCCAGTAGTTGGTCTGGATGTCGCAAAAGGTGAAAGTCAGGTTCAAATGTTCTTGGATAAAAAAAATGCCCTATAAAAGCAGCGTGAAAGTTGATCATACGGTGGATGGATTGGAAGAGTTACACTCTTATTTATTAGATTTAGAGCGTCAAACAGGAATGAAGCCACCTGTTGTTTTGGAATCAACGGGTCACTATCATGCCCCAGTTGTACAGTTTTTAGAAGCAAGAGAATACATTGCCATTATCGTAAATCCACTGGTATCTTACCGAGCAAAAAGTTCTAGCTTGCGAAAAACCAAAACAGATGCCATTGATGCTTATCACTTAGGCGAACTGTATTACAAAGAGGATTTAGCGCCTCAGAAAAAGCGTGGTGTTCAATTATTAAACCTTCGGCATCTAACAAGGCAACATGAAAATATGACGGGAATTATGATTCAAACAAAGCTTCAATTTCAAGCCGTATTAGATCAAATATTCCCAGAGTATAAAGGAGTTTTTGGCGATTTATACGCTGAGATTTCCATAAAAACTTTACAAGCTTACCCTACTTCTGAATCAGTTAAAGAAGCAGGTGTAGAAGAGATCGCACAATTCATTGATACACATTGCAAAGCACGTTCGTTTAATTGGGCGCTTGAAAGATCGGAAAAATTAATCGGAGCTGCAGAACGCAATCCATTTCAATCAACTCTTTATCAAAGTCTTCTAGTCAGTTTGAATATCTATATTGATTTACTTCAAGTGTACCACCAACAACTTTCTACGTTGGAGCGTGAGATTGATGAGTTAGCGGCACAACTTGAAGAATATGAATTACTCCAATCAATTCCCGGTATTGGTGAAAAAATCGCTGCAACGATTATTTCAGAAATCGGAGAAATTGATCGGTTTAATCATCCGAAAAAATTAGTAGCATTTGCAGGACTAGATCCCAGTGTGTTTGAATCCGGTCGCTTTAAAGGCACGAAAAATCACATTACTAAACGCGGCTCGGCTTCGCCACATGCTTTATACAGCTGTTCGTTGTTCTATTCGAGATAGTCGGAAAAAGAAAACAACACCTGAAACTATCGCACGAAATAAGCGATTACGAGCCTTCTACGATTTAAAACGTGAGGAAGGAAAGCCATATAAAGTAGCCATTATTGCTTGTGCAAATAAGCTTTTACATTGGATTTATGCGATTTTGAAAACGAAAACACCATTCCAAGAAATCATGTAGTGACAGTATTTTCAAATACAACAATAACCTTCCAAATTGAATTCGGAGGGTTATTTGGGTTGCGCTTTTTAGTATAGCATGAAGTGTTTTTTAATTTAAAAGATTTTTATTGACAATCTATTAGCTGGTTTAGTTGAATAAAGAAAAAGGCTATGTTAAAAGAAAAGGTTGATTTATAACATTAAGGAATCCGCTGACTTTTGAACAGCATTCAAAGCTTTGTTGTATCTAAGTTCAAACGATAGTGCATAAAAAGGTGTATATGAATGAAATACAGAAAAACACTTAATACATTGGTATGACAACGTTTTAAGTGTTTTATTTCGTCCCAAAACTTTCATTTGGGAACGTTTATTGAATTTATAATGTATATAGTATTTATTATTCAAGAATAGACATTACAGTAATACTTCAGACAATTAATACAAATGTACCTGTTTTTTTAAGCACATTTGAAGCCAACAGTTATCCAAAGTGATTATGAAAACACCAAACAACAAGAAACATACTCACTATCCCCCAAGCAGTGGTACTCCATATCCACCAAATTACAGATTTAGCTTTTGATGAATTTTCCTCGTCTTCCATATTTGATTTTATAAAAGCGACCTTACTTTCCATATCTTTTTTCATAGAAGTGAGAACAACAAATCCAATTATTATGAAACCAATAGTTATCCAAAGTAATAGGTCCACCTTTACACTCCCTTTATATAATTGAATTTCACCGCAATTTATTATAGTAATTAGATTCTACAAAGATAACAATAAACCTTGTGTTAATTCAAGTGCGTTTTAGTATATAAAATACCCTGTGAAAATAATAAATAATCCAAAATTTTACACAATCACATATTAAAATGCTGAAACTCAAAGTCCCCAAAGCGAGATTTGAGGACTTTTTGCTCTTAATGTTGAAATGCCGTATGAATCCCAATAAGAAATTATTTTTTATTTTTTAATTCTAAAAGTATAGGTACTATATTTAGTAAGATAGAAACAATTGTCAGAAACCATAACGCCTTTTCCATAGTAGGTACAACATCCAATAAAGCCGCCCAATCTTCAACTTTTACCCAATTAGATACAAGGCTATGTTCTGCACAGAGTGTCAATGCTGTAAATGATAACCCCATTGCCATCGCAAGTTTATAATCTTTACCTGTTGTATACATATAAAGATTTATAAAAGTTGCTACTATAGCAATAAAACCTAATATTAACCACATAATGACACCTCCCTTTTTCAATATAGACATAAATTGTAATTAAATTGTTCCCAAACCTTCGTTGGTAACATAATAAAAGAATGTTATTCAATAAAATTGCCCGATTGTTGAACAACAAGTTAAACAACACTCTTCAACTAAACTCCCTCTATAAATATTGATGTATCAACGGTTTCCACCATTTCGTGATGAAGAAAAAATATTTTTCCACTTGATTTATGAACAGTATTTTTAATTTATAGTTATAATTTACAATCCGAGTGTACGCTTCGCTAAAACTAATGGAAATCATTAGCTTTTTAATCCACTATGTGATGCACAATGGATCTCTGCGATACTTATGACGACGTACCCTCCCATATCTCTTAGCGTCATTTGCGCTTACATTCCTTCGTTCGGTCTATTCATAAGGCAGAGGCCTGCTATGCTGCACCGGAGACTCATAGTCTGAGTTTAGTTATTTTGCTGGCTTCTCCGTGTCATCCTTTTTTTATAGTTCGATGAAAGAATTGATTACGCTGCCTCTGCGAGACAGTAGAGGTCATTCATCATATGTTGCTCGTTAAAAAAGACTTTCTTTTTGCATATGCCATGTAATACCTTCAGTAATTTACCACAGAGTATCACCATTGACTGATTTCCCCTTAAGGGATTTTGTTGTCGCGTTGTGTAGTATTTATGAAGCTGTTTGAATGCTTCATTATGACGAATTAGCGGTACTATTACTTTAAATAAAGTGTTTCTAAGCTTCTTTCGTCCTCGTTTAGAGATATGTTTTTGTCCCTTATGTTGACCAGACGAGCTTTCACGTAATGTTAATCCCGCTAGTTTAATAAGTTGGCGTGGATTTTCATAAAGTGAGAAACTTCCTACTTCTGATAGTAAATCAACTATTGTCGCATCTCCTAAACCAGGAACTGAAGCCAGTATTTCATATTCCATTGTCGTTTGTACCATTTCTGCTAATTGATTATTTATAGTTTCAATTTCGGCTTCTAATAACCGATACTGACGTAAGAGCGTGGCGATTTCATGTTGGGCCATCTGTGTTCCTTCTGTCAGTCCGATAGAGTTTTTCGCGGCTTCAATAAGAAGCTTGGCTTTCGGTAACTGTGGGGCTCTCATTCCCTTTACCTGTCGGTAAAGAAAGACCAGCTCGTCAGCTGTTTTCTCTTTAATATCTTTTGGTAATGGCGTCATTTCTAGTGTTGCAAGTGCCATCTTCCCGAAATTAGGAAAAACTTGAGTAAACTCAGGAAAGTAGCGATCAAGCCAACGAATGATTCGGTTTTTGATACTAGCCAAATCCTCCGTCAATTTTGAACGAAGAGTAGAACCAATACGAAGCTCAGCTTCAATGTCTTTCAATATACGTGGATAGCTGAAACGTCCATCCTTTAATAAGCGAGCGATGACTAGTGCATCTTTTTTATCGTGCTTTGTCGGTAAGTTATCATCTAGTTCTTTCGAACGTCTTACGTGCATTGGATTCACCATGACAAGTGGGATTCCGTATTGATCTAAGAAATAGGCTAAGTTCATCCAGTAGTGGCCTGTAGGCTCAATCCCTATTATTACTTCAGTTTTATTAGCTTCCTTCATCGTTTGAAGGATCTTTCCATACAAGTTTTCAAAGCCTTCTTTCGATTGATGTACGGCAAAAGTCTTTTCTATTACTCGCCCGCGTTCATCGACAAAGCATGCGTAATGAATATGCTTGGCAATATCCATGCCAACGACGAGTGTATTTTCAGTAACTTGATTAATTTTATTATTCCATTTAAAATGCATAAAGGAGTCCTCCTTGTTTGATGATGGGTCAATGGTCGTTGACACTCATGCATCATACTAGAGGGCTCCTTTTCTTTCAAGACCTCGAACATCCTTCAAACAGGAATGCTGCACCGTTAGTAGAATAGCAACAATCTTTTCTAAATAAAAAAACGCCACAAAAATGTGACGCTTTTCTGCAAAATGAGTAGTTTTTTCGTTCTGGACAAGAGATTTCCTGGGCATCCAGTCTCCATTACAATCAACCAATTCATTTAGCTAGTATCCAATTATTTATTAATATTGAATAAGTGTTTTAATGTCTAGGTCACCAAGTTTTGCACGACCATTTAGATCTGTTAATTCGATAAGGAATGCGCAGCCAACAACTTGACCACCTAATTGTTCTACTAAACGTACTGTTGCTTCAACTGTACCACCAGTCGCAAGTAAGTCATCACAGATTAATACTTTTTGACCTGGTTTAATCGCATCTTTGTGCATCGTTAACGTATCTTTACCGTACTCAAGGCCGTAGTCAGCACTAATCACTTCACGTGGTAATTTTCCTGGCTTACGAACAGGTGCAAAACCAATTTCAAGCGCATAAGCAACTGGGCATCCGATAATGAAGCCACGAGCCTCAGGACCTACCACAATTTCAGCACCTAATTCTTTTGCGTAACTTACGATTTGATCTGTTGCATATTTGTATGCAGCACCGTTATCCATAATTGTCGTAATATCTTTGAAGCTGATACCTTCTTTCGGCCAGTTCTCAACCGTTGTTACGTATTGCTTTAAATCCATGTTATTGCTCCTCCTACGAAACTTTTTCGCATATTAATGTAATCGTTCATCAAACCATTGTTTTAATTCTATATAAGGGGCATATACTAGCTTTTGCTCCATTTCAATCTGTTCTGAACGCTGTTTGTAAGACGGTGCCTCTGTAAGTGCCTGTTTTGGTGCATTCACGTTGACAGTCGTCAGTCCACTCTCCATTTTAACAAAATCAAGCTCAAAAAACACCTGTGTCATAAATTTTAATGCATCTAACGGCCAACCTGTATGCTTCGCTAATTCAGACAAATGCATATTCAATGGAAAAGCAGGACGATTTTTCAAAAGCTTATAATACCAGGAGAATTGCTCACGTGTAGGCAATCCACTAAAATACTGAGAATCAGGCATGTAAAAATGTGCATAAATACGGGAAGGTGCTGTTTTTCGTAAGACATTTTCTAACATTTGAACATTTTGTGGCAAATCCAGTAGGACGATATAATTAGTTTGTTCTACATTTGAAAGCGTAGGATCCACTGCTAGGATTGGCACACCAATTAACGACTGGTAATAGGTCACCGTCTCTGGACGGAAGGCGATGAATGTTGCCTCATCTTTTGGGACCGTATTTAACCAGCGTGATGTTTGTCGAATACCACGAATATCAAATAATTGCCATTCAGTCGTTTGAACATCCTCTATCATAAATTGTGCTTTTTTACGTCCTTGCCACTCGTTAATTTGTAAATCTCCAGTAAATGACACTTTTATTCCATATGTTAACTCGTCGTGTAAATGTCCTTTATTGAAACCGACGCTATCCAATTTTTCATAGCCATCCGTCAATTCCATTTTTATATGATTTTCTGCTGCTCCAATTTTCCGCATGGAGGATATTTCCACATCTTCGAGCACATAAACAGGCTTCGGAAAATCAGTACCATATGGACCGAGCGTTAAAATTTCTTCAATAGCATCTGCTGAAATCTCATCCATTTTTAGTGGTATATCAATATTGAGAACAGGAGTTAATTGCTCTTCTGATAAACATGATCTTGCTTGAATATCTAAGCGTGCTCTTAATTCATCAACATGCTCAATGGGTAACGTCATCCCCGCTGCCATAGGGTGCCCACCAAAATGAGGTAATATATCTCGATTTTTCGCAAGTTCATTAAATAAATGGAATCCTTCAATACTACGGGCTGAACCTTTAGCTGTTCCTTTTTCATTGTCTAGTGACAATACAATGGTTGGACGATAATAAAGCTCTACAAGACGAGACGCGACAATCCCTACTACTCCAGCATTCCAGCCTTCTCCAGCGATCACTAAAACGAGTGAATCCCCTATTTTTTTATCTGATTCGATGAGAGCAATGGCCTCATCTGTAATACTCTTTACAATATCTTTGCGTTCACTATTACATGTATTAAGCTGTTTCGCCAATGCTGTTGCTTTAGCATTATCCTCAGCCATTAATAGCTCTACACCTGGTGCCGCTTCTCCAAGTCGACCAACTGCATTTAAACGCGGTCCAAAGTAAAAGCCGATTGTTTCTTCACTGATTTTAGCTTGCTCTGCACTTGCTACTTCACACATCGCTTGTACCCAGGGGCTGAGTGAACGACGCATTTCTTCTATTCCGCGTTTTACTAGATAGCGGTTTTCATCAACTAATGGTACTAAATCCGCTACTGTTCCAACAGCTACATATTCGAATAAATGTGTTGGCAGTTCCCCATATAAAGCATGAGCTAACTTAAACGCTACACCTACACCTGCAAGCTCGCCAAATGGATAATGTCCTTCTGGTATACGAGGATGTAGAATAATATCTGCTGGTGGTAATTCATCGCCTGGTTCATGGTGATCTGTAACGATAACATCCATACCTAGTTCCTTCGCAATACGAATCGGTTCCATGCCTGAAATACCATTATCAACTGTTATAATTAGCTGAACACCCTCATCATGTGCTTCACGAAATAGCGCCTCATTCGGGCCATAGCCATGAATAAAACGATTCGGTATTTTAAACGATACATCGGCACCTAGATCAAGCAACACATTCAGCATGACTGTCGTGCTTGAGACACCATCGGCATCGTAATCTCCATATACTAATATCTTTTCACCATTATCAAGCGCTTGCTCAATACGTGCTACAGCTTCTGCCATACCGTGCATTAAAAACGGATCATGGATACTTGCTTCTGTCATATTTAATAAGCCCTCTGCGTCAGCAGTTGTTTCGCAGCCTCTTGCTGCTAAAATTTTTGCTGCAATCGCAGATAGTTGTAGGTCATTTTGTAATGTTTGGACAAGCTTCGCGTCTGGACGCTCTACTTGCCATCTCTTTTTCGATAGAATCATCTTTTCACTTCCTCACGAAAGCTATTATACCGAAAATCTTGCCTATCCGCACTATCTGCTAGAATGATAGTTTTATCCATCAAAACGTTAGTTCAATCCGTTCGTTCGTTTTACTAAACTACCCGAAGGATAGAAGTCAGAGTGACGGATAAATGAGTCGAAGTCGTGGATAGAACAGCCGAAGCCGTGGATAGAACAGCCAAAGTCGTAGATAGAACCCTCAGAGTCGTGGATAGAACCATCCAAGCCTTCAATACCAATCAAAAAAGAAAAAAGCCTACTCCGTTTAAAGAGTAGACTTCTGAAACACACCTTTTGAAGCAGATACTAATGCCTCAACCTTCTCCAAATTACCTTCATGCAATGCTGTCACGATTGCACTGCCAACGATTACACCATCACTAAGTGCCCCCATGCTTACCACCTGCTCAGGAGTTGAAATTCCAAAGCCAGCTAGTACTGGTATTTGGCTTGCTTCACGTAAGCGTGCAAAATGATCTTGTAAATCATTTGCAAAACTTGTACGTGCCCCTGTAATTCCATTGACTGTCACAGCATAGATAAACCCTTGACTAGCAGCCGCGATACGTGCAATTCGCTCAGGAGGACTTGTTAACGATACAAGCTGAACGATGTCGATACCATGAGGATTTAAAGTGTCACGTAAAATCGCACTTTCTTCAAGCGGTACATCAGGTACGATTAACCCTTTAATACCCCCTGCTATACAAGCTTTAGCAAAAGCCTCTAATCCAAAAGCTAAAACAGGATTAAAATAAGTCATGACAACTAACGGAACTTTAATTTCTCCTCTAAATGAAGCTAATACTTCTAGCACTTTACGTAATGTCACACCTTCTTCTAAAGCCCGTTCTCCTGCTTGCTCTATCGTCGGCCCATCCGCTACAGGATCTGTAAAAGGTATACCAATTTCAATTGCCGTTACACCCATTTCCTGTAGCTTCAGGATCGTTGGCTTCAAAGTTTCAAGACCCCCATCCCCCGCCATAATATAAGGTATAAATGCTTTAATACCAGCGATTTTCGTTTGTTCAATTGCCTGCTGTAGTGTTGTCATTACACTTCTCCTCCTAATGCTTTTCGGACAGTATGGACATCCTTATCTCCTCGGCCAGATAGGCACACAACAATGATGTCATCTGTAGACATTGTCTTCGCGAGTTTTGCTGTATAGGCAATGGCATGAGAGCTTTCTAGTGCAGGTAGTATAGCTTCTGTTCTACACAGTAACTGCAAGCCCTCAAGTGCTTCACTATCTGTAATCGAATCAAATTGAACTCGCCCAATATCATGTAAATAACAATGTTCCGGGCCCTTCCCTGGATAATCTAGACCAGCTGAAATAGAATGTGCTTCTTGTACAAAGCCATTTTCATCTTGTAATAAATACATGTATGCTCCATGTAAAACGCCTAGCTGTCCACCGGAAATTGCTGCTGCATGCTTCCCTGTCTCAATACCACCGCCCGCTGCCTCTACCCCGTATAGCGCTACAGTCTCGTCGTCAACAAAAGGCTGGAACATACCAATTGCATTACTACCACCACCTATACAAGCAACGACTGCATCTGGTAAACGTCCTTCCTTAGCTAAAATCTGCTCTCTAGTTTCAACACCAATTACACGCTGGAAATCCCTTACTATTTTTGGGAATGGATGTGGCCCTAAAGCCGAGCCTAAAATATAATGAGTATCCTCAACATTTGTCACCCAATAGCGCAGCGCTGCATTGACAGCATCCTTTAATGTTTTTGAACCAGTTTCCACAGACTCTACTTTGGTGCCGAGTAACTCCATGCGGAACACATTCAACTGTTGGCGTTTTATATCCTCTTCTCCCATAAATACTACACATTCAAGATTCAATAATGCGCATACAGTTGCCGTGGCCACTCCATGCTGTCCAGCACCTGTTTCTGCGACTATTTTCTTTTTACCCATTCGTTTAGCAAGAAGCGCTTGACCAATGGCATTATTAATCTTATGAGCTCCCGTATGATTCAAATCTTCACGCTTTAAATAAACTTTCGCACCCTCTAGCTCTTTTGTTAAATTTTCTGCGTAATACAACGGCGTCTCACGGCCAACATATTGCTGTAAATAATAAGCTAATTCCTCTGTAAACGCTTGATCATTCATTGCCTCGTCATAGGCCATCTCTAATTCCAACAAAGCTGTCATTAATGTTTCCGGAACAAATTGTCCACCAAATTTCCCGTAACGCCCTTCCTTTGTTGGTACACTATTTGCAATTGAATTTGCCATTATGCTCTCTCCTTCTTTACTGCCTGTATAAATGCAGTTATTTTAGCTATATCTTTTACACCGTCTGTCTCCACACCACTTGATACATCTACCATAAATGGCGACACAAATGATACTGCTTCTCCTATATTTTCAGCTTGCAAACCACCTGCTAGCATTAACTTTTCTCGCGGAATCCCTACTTTCTCTAAGAGGATCCAATCAAACGTATGACCACTACCTCCTTTAAAATCTGTCCCCGGTGCATCAAATAAGTAATAGTCTGCATCATATTTGGCAGCAACTTGAACATCTTCAACACCTCTTACAGTCAAAGCTTTAATAGCTGGATAGCCTTGCTGACGAATAAACTCCGGAGATTCTTCCCCGTGGTATTGCACATAATCTAATGGCACGCTTTCTACCGCTGTGCGTAATTCCTCTGCATTTGGATTAACAAAAACACCAATTTTTAAAACGCTCTCTGGCACATGCTTGGCTAATTGCTGTGCCTGTTCAACCGTCACCCGTCGTTTACTTGGCGCAAAGACAAAACCAATTGCATCCGCTCCTGCCTCTACTGCTGCCTGCACATGCTGTTGTTCCTTCAGTCCACAAATTTTTACCTTCGTCATACAGATTCCCCCATCTTATTGACCTGTAAACTTTTTAGCGCAGTACCCGCATCACCACTGCGCATTAATGACTCACCGACAAGAACGCCACTAGCTCCCATGGCTGCCACCACTTTAGCGTCTTCTTGCGTCCAAATCCCACTTTCACTTATTAATACTTTCTCTTCTTCGAACGGAAAGGCTTCAGCAATTTCACGTGTCCGTTCTAAGCTCACTTCAAACGTACGTAAATCACGGTTATTGACACCAATTAGCTTGGCACCTACTGCAATAGCACGTTCAAGCTCCTCTAAATCATGCACCTCCACTAAGACCTCCAGATTTAAGCTTGTTGCATAGCAATATAAATCGCGTAATACCTCATCTGTTAACGCAGCTACAATTAGCAAAATAATAGATGCACCTGATGCCTTTGCAAAACGAATTTGAACACGATCGATCATAAAGTCCTTACAAAGAAGTGGCATTTGAACAGCATTTGCAACTGCGGTTAAATCATCAAAGGAGCCTTTAAAAAACTTTTTATCTGTTAAAACAGAAATAGCTGCTGCTCCAGCTTCTGCATAAGTTTTTGCCTGCGACACTGGATCTGCCCCTTCTGCGATTAGCCCCTTTGACGGGGAAGCACGCTTCATTTCAGAAATAACCTGTAATGTTTCAGCCTTTCTCAATCGTTCAAATAATGACGGTCGCAGCTTTTCTGTAAAATTAGCTAACGGGTCGGGCTGTTCAAGTAAAGCACTAACTTCTATCTTTTTTTGGTCGAGAATTTTATTTAAGATATTCATTGTTGAACCTCCACTCTTTTAATATGCTCACTATAAGCAACGACTGCCTCTAATTTTTGAAGGGCACGCCCGCTAAAAATACTATCTTTCGCTATTTCTACACCTTCTTTAACGGTTTCAGCAATTCCGTAGCTGAACAACCCAATACCAGCATTCAATAAAACGGTGTCAAAATAAGCACTTTGTTCACCGGCTAATAATGTACGCATAATTGCCGCGTTTTCATCTGCATTACCTCCACGAATAGCCTCTATTGGGGCATAGCTGAGACCCGCTTCCTCTGCAGTTAACGTAAATGGAATTAAGTCTCCCTTATCTATTAAAACAAAAGTATTTTGACCAGCTAATGACGCCTCATCTAAACCTAGTGGCCCAGAAACGACCATTGCACGTTCTCGCCCGAGCATCTGTAATACGGATGCATACTCCATGACAAAATTAGGACGATTTATACCTGTAAATTGCGTCGATAAAGGCACTGGATTCGTAAGAGGACCGACAAGATTAAAAATTGTTGGCTTGCCAAGTGCACGACGAACCTCGCCAATTCGCTTTAATTTCGGATGAACATTCGGAGCATATAAAAAAGCTATTCCTTCTTTCTCTAACAGATCGACAGTTTGTTCAATAGAAATATTCGTATGAATACCGAGTGCTTCCAAAACATCAGAGCTTCCTGATGCCGAAGATATTTTGCGATTGCCGTGCTTCGCCATTTTGACACCGGCCCCCGCTAGTACAAAGGCGCAAGTTGTACTAATATTGAATGTATTAAGTCCATCGCCACCAGTACCGCAATTATCCATATAGCCCCCTTCGTTTGCTGGTACGTCTAATGCAAATGAACGCATAATTGTGGCTAATGCAGCTACTTCATGTGCAGTTTCACCTTTGACAGATAATGCCGTTAAAAAGCTTGCGATTTGATCCTTTGGCGTGTCATCTTGAAACATCCATTTTGCTGCCTGTAGCATTTCCTCATACATTAAATGCTCTCGGCGTTGTACTTTTTCACGAATACAATCCACTAGTGTGAACCTCCTTCTTTTTCAAGTAGCTGTAAAAATTCCTGTTCATCCTCTTCTACTTGATTCAAAACTTCTTCAACATTTGTATATTTGGTCACCATTACAGTCGATTGCATATGCATCGTTTCATTTTCTATGACAATGGATTTCCCTGTTAAGGCAAAATCAAGATGACCGTTAAAACCAAGAAATCCAAGAGCACCTCTAAATATCCCAGTAGTTTGATTAGATTCCTCTAAATAATCCTTTACCTGACCCTTTGGAACACCTGTTGATGCAAAGGATGGTAATGTCGTAGCTAATACATCAAGTGCATGAAGCATCGGTAGTATTTGTCCCTCGACTCTCGATGTCATGTGTAATGCATGCTTGGAACGCTCAATTCTCATCGCCTCAATGACTTGAATGGAATCTCGGAAGCACACAGACTGTAGCTCTTGTTGCACGCCAGAAACAAGTACAGCATGCGACTCCCTAATATTTGTGTTTTCATGTAGCTTGCGTTCCTGCTCTAAATCTTCACCTTTTGTGGACCCTCTAGGAAATGCCCCCTCTGTTGGTGTGGCAATCACACGCTCACCTTTTACTCGAATTAGACTTTCAGGAGATGTCCCTAAGACAATATGGTCGTCAAATTCTACATAATACATATAGGGAGCGGGATGTTTTTTACGCAATTGACGATATAAAGCGAAAGCATCTCCTTGTAAATTTGCTAAAACGCACTTTGATAACATAACCCTAGTAATATCTTCATCTAAAGTAGATTTGATTGATGCAAGGGATGTTGCAAACTGTTCATTCTTAGTCGATTCGAAAGGTTCAAAGCTACAAGCCGTATCCTCATTCTCTCTACCTTTTAAAAGCTGCTCTGCCAACTCTTCTAAATTTGGTTCTTTTTTTTCCGCATCAATATTCGTATAAATTAAAGTAACCTCATCTGTTACATGATCAAACACAATAACTGTCTCATACACATGGAAAAGCACATCTGGTAACTCCGCTTTATCCTGTGCTGTCGAAAATCTTGTTGTTGTACCTTGGCCAACGTAGCCAACAGCTCCGCCTGAAAATGGGAATTGTGTCGTATTGGATATACGTGGCATTAATCTTTTCAATAAAACAAACATGTCGCCCTTATGTGTATAGGTGTGTCCAGTCTTATACGAATATTCCTGAATCTCATCTCCAAAGCCTTTATATGTTTTTCTTGGATTAGCGCCGATAAAAGAAAAGCGTCCTGCTCCTTCATGCTGTGCTGAACTTTCCAGCAAAAATTTATGTTTCCCTTGAAGTCGTCTAAAAATTAAAATCGGTGTTAATGAATCGGCATTAATAGTTTTCATTTTTGTTCTTGAACTCGTTGATAGCATAATGACCAAGCTCCTTTTCTTAAAAATCCACTACCTTTAGACTTACAAATGTTTAGTTACTAAATCAGTTCTTGTTGAAAAAAGATCATCATAGCGTAGGGTTGATCTCCATTCCGGCTGGGTGCTTTCCTGGGGACGTCGGGGCAACAAAATGTTTTCTGTGCATAGCGCAGTACAACAAAGCGGCAGATGTTATTTGCGCGAAAGCAAAGCATTAGTGGCAATTGCTTTCTATGCGAAAGCGAAGCATTCATCTCCCTGAAAACAAAAAAAGTCCTCTGCAAAAAGGATTTTTCCTAATTGCAGAGGACGATCATGACCGCGTTGCCACCTCATATTAGAGCATATTTGCTCTCCCTTAAATGCTAAGCTTAGTTCGCCAGATCAATTATGCCTAGGCACAATTGTGTCCGGAATCGGCTTTGTGTTTGCACAAAGAACTCCATTCCGATTTCGTGATCTTTCAGCAGATGATTGGACACTCGCTGAAAGAAGTTAAATTGACAAATCATTTGAATTTATGTCAAAAAGATTTGTCTTATCTAAGTCAAAGCACCCCTTTAACGTGGGGAATCCGTTCGCTATTATAATTAGCGACTCTCATAAGTCCATTCACATAAGCTGCAAATCAGTTCACACCATCCACTGACTCTCTAAATTGCACACTTATGCTACTACTCTTATTCAACAATTTCTCAGCTATTCTCATCTAAACTAAACTCAGCTCATCTGTTCTAAGGCTGGCCTCGCTCCCGAGACCAACTACCTTGTACCGAACAAAAAAGTTAGCCTTATTCTATGCTAAACTACGATAATTGTCAATCAATTCAGAGAAAAAGAAAAGTGTTAAAAAAATTTAAGGAAGGTAAACACAGTGTTGCAATTAATTCTATCAAAGAGTTTGTACAAGTATTCATTAAGCTAATTGAAGATATTTCAGCCACTTCAGAACAAATTTCAGCAAGTGTGAAAGAAGTCACTGCCTCTGTAACAGAAATATCAAATGTTACGAGTATTTCAGCGAGCAGCTCACAAATTATTACTGAAGCAGTAGAAGAGCAAACTGTAACAATGCTGCAGGTGAATGAGGCAGCTGTGGAATTAAGTAACTATGCTCTACAACCTCAATCTTACTACGGCCATTTAAACTTAAAAACAAAAAGAATCTTCAGCTTTCTCATGAAAGCCAGAAGATTCTTTTTTCATCAAAAACAGGGAAAGAAATATTTCCTTCCCTGCTTCATTTTAATGCTTATGTTAAACAGTAGGTTCGTCAGTACCCCATTGTTTTTTCTCTTTTTTGTGTATTTGACCATCTGATTTTTTCATTTCACGAACTTTAAGTGAATACCAGATTTGTGCAGCAATACAAATTGAAGAATACATACCTGTGATTAAACCAACTAATAACGCGATTGAGAAGTTTTGAATCGATGGTGCACCTAAAATAAGAAGTGCCACTGTAACGATAATAACCGTTAACACTGTGTTAACAGATCGACCCATTGTTTGACGCAGTGATTTGTTAACGATATCCGCTAACACTTCACGGTCTTTAATCGTATCATAACGATCTAAGTTTTCACGCATACGGTCAAACGTAACAATCGTATCATTAATAGAATAACCGACAATTGTCAGTACAGCTGCAATGAACGTAATGTCAACTTCTAAGCGCATAAAACTAAATACGGCAACAATTAAGAATACGTCATGTAGTAACGAAACAATTGCCCCAATACCCATGCGCCACTCGAAACGAATCGCTACATAGATAATGATACCGATAGCCGCAAAAGATAATGCTTTAATCGCATTTTTCACAAGTTCTTTACCAACTGTGTCAGATACTGTACTTACTGTAGGCTTATGCCCATACTTTTCAGTAGCATCTTTTTGTAATTTTAAAATATCCGCTTGAGATAAATCATCTTTATAGCGAATTACTGCATTGTTACTTTTTTCACCAGAAAGAACGATATCTTCCGATGATAGGTCAATGCTATCTAAGTATTTGGATACCTCTTCTTTATTCAACGTTTGATCTGCTTCAATTTGAACACGGGTACCACTTGAGAAATCAACACCAAGGTTTAGTCGGAATATACCAAGAACTACTAAACCAGCTACTAGAATAGCTAATGAGAATGCATAAAATTTCTTACGGTTGTGTACAAAATCAAAACGATCAAATTTCGTTGATAAATCTAATGTTCCGATTTTTTCATCCAGGCTATGCTGTTTAGATTTTGAAATACCAAACCATGCTGGATTGTTGAAGTAGCCACTATTTACAAGTATTCCTTGTAATACACGAGAGCCCCAAACAGCTGTTAAGAAGCTTAGTAAAATACTAATAATTAATGTTGTGGCAAACCCTTTAACAGAGCTTGTACCCCATTGGAATAATACAGCAGCTGCTAATAATGTAGTTAGCTGTGCATCGACAATCGCTGATAAAGACTCCTTCGAGCCAATTTGGAAAGCTTGTTTAACCGAATAACCGACACGTAATTCCTCACGAATACGTTCTGCGGCAAGAATATTCGCGTCTACCGCCATCCCTATACCAAGCACAATAGCTGCGATACCTGGAAGTGTTAACACCGCATTAATCCAGTCAAATACAACGAGTACTAGGAAAGTAAAAATGGCTAGTGTAATAATGGAAATGAAACCAGGTAAACGATAGTAGAATAGCATAAATAAGAAAATTATTACTACACCCACAATGCCTGCGAATACCGTGCTTTTCAATGCATCATCACCGAACTGTGCACCTACTGAAGTAGAATAAGTTTCATTAAGCTTTACTGGAAGTGCCCCAGCATTTAAAATACCTGATAAATTTTTTGTTTCTTCAACTGAGAAATTACCACTAATCATTACATCTGTTGTATCTAATCTTTGGTTAACTGTTGCTGCAGATGCATAGCGAGGCTTCGCTTTTTGAGATTCAGTTTTATATGAATCAACACCTTCTTCAAAGTCTAACCATACAACGAGTAAATTTTGACCTGCTGGTTTAGCGGCAATTTTACTTGTAATATCAGCAAATTTTTGCGCATCCTTTAATGTTAGTGAAACAATTGGACGATTTTGTTGGTCAAAGGAATCTTTAGCGCCACCTGGTTTTAAGTCGTCACCATCTAATAGTAAATTGTCATCAACATCACGGAATGTTAAATTCGCAGACGTAGACAATAATTTACGTGCTGATTCTTGATCTTCAACACCTGCTAATTGCACACGAATACGATTTTCACCTTCAATTTCAATGCTTGGCTCACTTACACCAATTTCATTAATACGTTTATCGAGTGCCTTCGCAGTTGCGGATACAACTTCCGGTGTAATTTCCTGTCCTTTTTTTAATTCATTAACCTCATAAAGAACCTCAAACCCGCCTTGTAAGTCAAGGCCTAGCTTAATGTCCTTTAAGACGTCGCCTACAGTCGTACCGATGGTTGCTGCAAAAATAACCATTAGTAGTACGAATGCAACTATACGACTTTTAAGTTTCATTTATAAATCCTCCTCGAATTGGTGTAAGGCAATTCCTTACACTACAAACAAGTATAATAGCAAGTCCTTTTGAAGCGTTTATTCCTCCTTTTCCTTTAGAATAATGTTGCCTGTGCTTCAAAAAAGATTGCTCTACTTATTTCGATCGTTCATAACGCGCAAATTTATCCCTGTATTTTTGCCTCCAAATTTGGAAAAGAACTATTAGGAGGGTTTTGGTAAAAATACTTATACAAATAAAAAAAAGCGCAACACACTCATTATGAAACACGTTGCGCTTGGTGTCAATTCAACACTTTTAGTATTCTATTATTATTTGACAAATTTCACACATTCTTCTTAAGTTTTCACCGGGCCAAGCAGCATTTTTAACTCTTCCGTATTCAATTCTGTAAACCAATCATTGCTTTGTAAGAATTCTACTTGATTAAAAGATACGATATCGGACGGTGATACTGCAAAAATAGTGGCGATAATTTCATGTATGCGTAATTGTTCAATATTTTTTCTGCGCCATTTTTTCTCTACACAATAGCGCCATAGTTCTTCTGCTGTAATCGCATTGTATTGATAATATTTAAACTCTTCCATCTTACTATCAATTGCAGGACGGATTTTTTCAAATAGTTGCTCATGCTGCATACTCATTTTGAATCATCTCCAATCAAAGTCGTATCGTAAGACAAGTTTGCATACAAATAGTGTAAATGAATTTTTGTGGCTTGAGAAGGGACGGATGGCATGAGTTCTTTTGTACGGGGAACACTATTTTTAATGTTCGTGATTTTTTTATCGAAACTCTTTGGCTTCTTTTATAGAATGCAATTTATGCGGATCGCTGGTGAAGAGGCAGTCGGCATTTATATGACCGTCTATCCGGCGTTCATTTTCTTCATCTCACTCATTCAACTTGGACTACCTATTGCTGTGGCAAAAATTGTAGCAGAGTTATTAGCAAAAAACAAACGCGAAAGCATCTATGGTGTTATGCGTACGGCTATTTTTTGGTCATTTATTGGAATGATCGTCTTTATGCCAATCGTTGCACTAACTATACCTTATATATCGACTACTCTTTTACATAATGAACATACAACTTTTACTCTTTGGATTGCACTCTTTGCTGTACCAGTGTCAGTTGGCTCAGGGTTATTACGCGCTTATTTACAAGGTGTTGCGAAAATCACACCAACAGCTTGGGCTCAAATGATTGAACAAATTATCCGTATTAGCTTTATCACTTTGACGCTGCCTTATGTGGCTGCCTATAATAATGCTGCCGTTACAGCAGCCGCTGCTATGGGTATTACGCTACTAGCAGAAGTCGTTGCTTTCTTGTATTTGTGGTTGCATTATATAGTTTCAAAGAAAAAATTATTGACACGAAAAAACAAAATCGAGGCTTATCCTGCCTCCCCAATGTTACGAATTGCCCTTCCTTCTGCTGGAAGCAAGCTATTCGGATCTTTTACTTGGTTTTTAGAGCCTATCATTTTTTTAAAGGCGTTAACTATGGCTGGTTTAACAGCCTCCTCTGCAACAATTTTATATGGGGTTATTTCGGGTGTACTAGTCCCCCTATTATTATTCCCTGCTTTTGTGTCTGCAGCACTTTCAATTGTTCTTATACCAGCTGTTAGTGACGCGGTTGCACGTCAGCATATACCGCTCCTACAGGAACGTATCTCTGTTTCATTGCGACTGTCTTCCTTAGTGGGCTGTGTTGCCGCTACGTACTTTTTCGTTCATGGAGACGAATTAGCTGTGAAGCTCTTTCACTTACAAGAAAATCGTGGTTATGTGAAAATATTAGCTCCTATTTTTTATTTTTATTATATACAAAGTCCATTGCACTCTATCTTACAAGCAATTGGTGAAGCACGCGCAGCAATGATGAACTCCATTTACGGTGGTCTTGGTAAGCTCTTTGTCATGTTCGTACTTGCTTCTCAACCGGGTATACAAGAAAAAGGTGCCGTTGTGGCGATTGGCTTTGGCGTTTTACTAACTTCGTTTTTGCATATTGCAACAGTAAGGCAACGTAAAAATTTACGTGCTGGTTTTAGAATGTTTGTTGTTCCATATGGCTGTTTTATTGCTGTTTGTGGTACCCAGTATTTTCTGATTCAAATAATGCCACTACCATTTATTTTAAGTAGCTGTGTAACTTTGTTTTTACTATTTACATTCTTACTAGTTTCCAATCAACTACGTATAACTGATTTGCGCTACATTCGTAAATTGGCCAAGAAAGTTTAAGATTCTTTCAGTTGAATATGCAGCCGATCTTCCTCCCAAACACAAAAAAATACAGTGTTACTATCTGTAATATTATTTTTAGCAAGCTCTGCCATTAACCAATCAGCATCTTTATGCAATACCTTTAAATGCCTCTCCTGAATATCACCGTCGATAATCAAGGGGTAAACAAATGCCTTTTCATCTTTTTGGTAAACGGACAAATTTCCAGATGGCTCTAAATAAGCATATGCAATATCTGTAACGGAAGCATTCCCGTTTTCGCGTAATTGTTGACATAAATCATCTAGGTTATAGCGTTGCTTGCGCATTTCACTTTCTAAAATGACACCGTCTTTTATAAGTAATACTGGATCACCATCAACTAGATCACGGAATTTTTTATTTTTGAGTGACAAATATGCAGTTATTATTTGAATGAAAAACAACACGATGATTGGTAAAATCACATTAAATAAAGGACTTTCGAAATCATCAAGTGCAAAGGCAGCCACCTCAGCCATTAAAATGGATACAACTAAATCGATTACAGATAACTCGCCGACCTCACGTTTACCCATTAAACGAAAAATGACTAGGATAAACACATATAAAAAGCAGGTTCTTAAAACAATCGTTAAATATTCTTCCATATCGTCACCCCCATACTATTCAAGGTGACCTTACTTATCTTTTTTTATACAGGATGATGTTATATCTTAGCTTTGATTTTTTAACACTTATCGTCTTCGGAAATTTCCCTGATGATTTAACTTTATTTTGCATCTACCCTATAAGAAAATCGTGTTTTCAATTAAGGCTAAATCTAAAAACGTACGAATAACATAAAAAACAACAACTCTTTAATCAGGAAATGACACCAAATCAAAACAATAAACCTCAGTTGTTTGTTTACAATAAAAGGAGCTATAATTCCTGCTTTTCAAGTAGAAAAAACAGGACGTTTCACAATGCTCACCCAATAATAATGTAGGTATTGTTTAAAAGGTCCTTCTTACACTTTCTTATTAAGTAAATGATCCATCATGATCCGTTTTAACAAACATGAAAACAGATTCCTGTTCTAATGTACCACCATTTAGATAAACACATAAATAATAATACAGTCATTTCCCCAGAGAATTTTGATAAACAAATTAATTCGCTTAAAGAAAATGGGTACAACTCGATGACAGTCCAAGAAATTATATGATTACTTGAACGGTAAAACAGAATACCTATAATCCTGTGTTAATAACTTTTGACGATGGTTATTTTAGCAACTATGAAATTGGCGAAAAATGCTGGATTTAAAATGGCTTTTGTTATTAAAAATAAAGGTGTCACTACTGGCGATAATATATTTGCTTTAAGCAGAATAACGGTAAATGGCAATGACACTGGAGCAGAATTAATTAAGAAATTAAAAATGGTGGCACTTAGCTAAAATAAAAAGAACATCGTCATTATTTCCCGGCGGCGTTACGTCCTGAATCCGCTTTGCGCTATGTTTCGGTAATGCCATAAGACGTGGAGGAGACTTCTGTATTTATCGCTTTGCTATCGCTACAAAAACCCTTACAGAAAGAAGTAAAAAAAGACTTACAACTAATGTAAGTCTTTTTCTCATTATTATTTTAATTGGTCGCCATTTACTACTCGTCCAATTGCTTGACGGTCAAATTTAACGCGCACATTGTCTGCAATTTTTAATGTCACAGCTGTGTCCTCAATTGAGTCAATCTCGCCATGTAAGCCACCGATTGTAATAACTTTATCTCCACGTTGCAAACTACCCTGCATATTTTGTGTTTCCTGCTGTCTCTTTTTAGCAGGGCGGATTAAAATAAACCACATTGCAACGAACATGATTAAAATCATGATTAAGCCAGAATATTGTTCCATCATTCTTGCCCCCTTTCCAATTCTACTTTAGTATAGACTATTCCACCATAAAAAAGCGATGGACAAGCCCAAAATTTTTCTATATTACTAATATTTTTTCTACGATAGACATTTTTTTGCTAAAAACATTCTCATTTCTCACAAATTTGCATGCTCTTTTTACTAAATATTAGAAGTTCTTTGCATTTGGTCCATTAAAGCCGTATTTCTCGAAAAATTCTTCTCGGAAATCACCAAGACGGTCTTCTCGGATTGCCTCACGTACTTGCTCCATTAGTTTCAATAGGAAGTGTAAGTTATGGTAAGTTGTTAAACGAATACCAAACGTTTCTTCCGTACGAATTAGATGACGAATATAAGCGCGTGAATAGTTTTTACAAGTATAGCAATCGCAATTTGGATCAATTGGTCCGAAGTCACGTGCATACTTTGCATTTTTAACTACTAAACGGCCTTCAGATGTCATTAATGTGCCGTTACGGGCAATACGTGTTGGTAATACGCAGTCAAACATATCAATACCTCGAATAGCACCATCAATTAATGAGTCAGGTGAACCTACACCCATTAAATAACGTGGTTTATTTGCTGGCATTAATGGTGTTGTAAACTCTAATACTCGGTTCATAATGTCCTTAGGTTCACCAACAGATAAGCCTCCAATTGCATAACCAGGGAAATCAAGCTCTACCAATGCTTCTGCAGAACGACGACGTAAATCCTCGAATTCTCCCCCTTGAATAATACCGAATAGACCTTGGTCTTCTGGACGTTTATGTGCCTCTTTACAACGTTTAGCCCAACGTGTAGTACGGTCTACTGATTGCAGCATATAGTCATATGTCGCAGGGAAAGGTGGACATTCATCAAAAGCCATCATAATATCCGAACCTAAATCATTTTGAATTTCCATCGCCTTTTCTGGACTTAAAAATAATTTGTCCCCATTTAAATGATTGCGGAAATGAACCCCTTCTTCTTCGATTTTACGGAATTGACTAAGTGAGAACACTTGGAAACCACCTGAATCTGTTAAAATCGGGCGATCCCAGTTCATAAATTTATGCAAGCCCCCTGCTTCCTTAACAATATCATTACCAGGTCGTAGCCATAAATGATACGTATTTGACAGAATAATGCCTGCATTCATTTCCTTTAATTCCTCAGGTGACATTGTTTTAACAGTTGCTTGTGTCCCAACAGGCATAAATGCTGGCGTTTCGAAAGAGCCATGCGGTGTATGCACGATACCAAGTCGTGCTCCAGTTTGTTTACAAGTATGAAGTAGCTCATAACGAATTGCTGGTTGTGTCATATTATAAAAATTCCTCTCTTATCTAAAGTAAAAACAGTACTCCGATTTTTTCTTTATTCGCCTTTTGGACGAATAAACATAGCATCTCCAAAGCTAAAGAAACGATAATTTTCTTCTACAGCTTGTTGATATGCACTTAAAATTGTTTCTTTTGTTGCAAGCGTACTAACAAGCATTACGAGGGTAGACTTTGGTAAATGGAAGTTTGTGATTAAACCATCCACAACAGTAAATTCATATCCCGGATAAATGAAAATAGACGTCCAACCTTGTTCTGCTCGTACTTCTCCACCATATTTAGAGCCGATCGTTTCTAAAGTACGTGTAGAGGTTGTACCAACTGCAATCACTTTACCACCATTACTCTTAACTCGGTTAATGATTGATGCAGTTTCTTCCGTTACACTATAAAATTCAGAATGCATTTCGTGATTTTCAATTGAATCTACACTTACAGGACGGAAAGTTCCAAGTCCCACATGTAAAGTGATAAAAACAACTTCTACCCCTTTTGCTTTCACCTGCTCTAGTAATTCTTCTGTAAAATGCAGGCCTGCAGTTGGTGCTGCTGCTGAACCTCGCTCTTTTGCATAAACAGTTTGGTAGCGATCCTTGTCCTCTAACTTTTCGCGAATATATGGAGGTAGTGGCATCTCACCAAGTTGTTCTAAAATTTCATAAAAAATGCCGTTATATTTAAACTCAAATGTACGTCCACCATGAGCAAGCTCTCCTGTACAAGTAGCTGTCAGTAAGCCATCTCCAAATGTTACAACTGTGCCAACTTTTACACGCTTAGCTGGTTTGACAAGTGTTTCCCATTCATCCGTACCCGCCATTTGCTTTAATAGCAGTACCTCTATATGAGCACCTGTTTCCTCTTTAACACCCATTAAACGTGCTGGTAAGACTCTTGTATCATTTAACACAAGACAGTCTCCAGTTTGTAACTCATCTAAAATATGAGCAAAATGGTGATGCTCTACATTTGTTGAGCCTGGCGTCACTACCATTAATCGACTAGCTGTACGGTCCAAAAGTGGAGTTTGTGCAATAAGCTCTTCTGGCAATTCAAAATCAAAATCTTCTACACGCATGAAAAATACTTCCTTCTTCTAGGTTTGTTGGGGATATTCATATCCAAAATGTTCGTAGGCTGAATGTGTTGCCACACGTCCACGCGGCGTCCGTTGTATAAAGCCGATTTGCATCAAATATGGCTCGTACACATCCTCAATCGTAACGCGTTCTTCACCAATAGATGCTGCCAACGTATCTAATCCTACTGGGCCACCTCGGAAGCGCTCAATCATATTGGTCACAAGTTTATGGTCAATATGGTCAAGCCCTCTAGGATCGACTTGTAATAGTTCAAGTGCTTGCTTAGCAAGTCCTTCCGTTATCATACCATCTCCAAGCACCTGTGCATAATCACGTACTCGTTTTAGCAGACGGTTAGCAATCCGAGGTGTACCACGTGAGCGTGTTGCCATTTCAAGAGCTGCTATTTGTTCAATATCAACATCAAATAAATGCGCACTACGTACAACAATTTCTGCAAGTGAAGTATTATCATAATACTCCAATCTTAATAATACCCCAAAGCGATCCCTTAAAGGTGCTGATAATGCACCTGCTCTTGTTGTTGCACCCACAAGTGTAAATGGCGGTAAATCAAGTCGTACAGAGCGCGCTTCAGGGCCTTTACCAACGACAATATCTAAACAAAAATCCTCCATGGCAGGATAAAGCACCTCTTCAATTGCACGAGGCAGGCGATGTATTTCATCAATAAAAAGCACATCCCCTGGCTCCAGTGAGCTTAAAATAGCTGCTAAATCGCCAGGACGTTCGATTGCAGGGCCGCTAGTCATGCGCACATTGACATTCATTTCATTAGCAATGACAGCAGCTAATGTAGTTTTCCCAAGTCCGGGTGGTCCATATAACAGCACATGATCTAAACTTTCCTGACGAAGCTTTGCCGCTTCAATGAAAATTTGTAAATTCTCCTTCACCTTATGTTGACCAATATATTGTGCTAATCTTTGTGGGCGTAAAGATAATTCAAAATGTTCATCATAGCTACCTGCCTCACTAGCCATCATACGTTCAGACATGTACTTTCCCCCCTTTCACTATTTTAACTTTAATAGCAATTGTAAAGCTTGTTTCATAAATGCATCTGTTGTTTCAAGCTTGTCGTTATCTTCGAGCTGTGGACGTATTTTTTCTAGTTCTTTTTCAGAATAACCTAGTGCCATTAAGGCAAGAATAGCTTCTTCAAGCTCATGTTTATATGGATTTACACCAAATAACGGTAGCTCATCTTCTGTACTTGGTAGCTCAATAGTATCTAACAATCCGCCAAGTTTACCTTTTAAATCTAGAATCATTTGACGTGCCGTTTTCTTACCCACACCAGGAAACTTTACTAAAAATGATTCATCCTCTCGTTCAATAGCACTGATAACCTGTTGTGGATTCCCAGTAGCTAAAATAGCAAGCGCACCCTTTGGTCCAATCCCTGACACTAAAATAAGTTTACGAAACAGCTCTCGTTGGTCTAAATTCGGAAAGCCATATAACACTTGTGCGTCCTCGCGTACATGTAAATGTACATATATTTGTTGTTCAAGTGCTGATGTCCTGAACGCAAATGGATTAGGTGTATTCAGCTGCCAGCCTATCCCTTGTTGTTCAAGGACGATATACTCAGGAGTTATACGCTTTATTTGTCCGTTTAAATAATCATACATTCTATAATCCCTCACAATCATCGTCTTCGATTATAGCATATTGCGAACGAATGCTCGACTATAACAAATGCGCTAAAGCGCTCGTTTACATCCGACAAGCGCTGGAGAGCCCGAGGCAAAAATAAGCGATCCACCACTTTTGCCCGAAGGATTGAAGCGACCTCGAGGATGTAGCACTTTAGCCTAGACGAAAACTATGCTCTAGGTTATACACAATTAAGAATCTAAACATTAACAAATAGCACAAGTAGTCGTTCACAGACAAAAATGACCGCCGAAAGACGGTCATTTCTTTATCATTTTATCAATATCGTACCACAGTTTTGGCCAATATGTGAGAGCTCGTTTTGTAAATGGCACTAAATAATCTAAAAATACCAGCTTTTGATCTAATGGTAAATCTACTGCAAAAAGCCATTCACGTAATAGCTCATTTGGATATTTTAAACGATGTAGCTTTTTTTTATCTAATCGTTTCATCTCTGGTAGCTCTGCAAATATTTTACCAAGGTCATAATTTACAGCTGGCAGTACACGATGCAACCATAAAATATATTCATCATCCGCTTCTCCAAGGTGAGCCAGATCAAAATCGATTAAACGTAATTCGCCATCTGAGCACCATAAAAAATTATGATGTACGACATCTCCATGTAAAAGCGTTATTTCTTTTTCAGGTACATCTTCCTGTGCGATTAGCTGTAATGATTTCTCACTATAATGTAAAATTTGATCGATTTCTTCTTTTGTTAAAAATGGACGAAACTCTTTCCGTCTGCTTTTAAAACGCATAAAACGCATTTGCCATTTTAAAAGCTGTGAATAGGTGTGCAAGCCTGGTACACGTTGCCAAGCAATTTTTTTATGTGTATCATGTAACAAATTTAATAACTTCAGTGATTCCTTCCGATCTTTTTTACGAGCAAAATTAGCACCATGACTTCCCTCTTGCCAATCTTGCACGATTAAATACTCGTCATCACTTTTCATTAAAGGCAAAATCAACGAGGGTTCTAGATATCCAAGCTGTCGATGAATGGCCCTCACCTTTTCTGCTATTTCTATCTGCTTTGCCCGTTTCACAAAATAATTATTGGATTGATATTTATACTTCCAAATATTCGGCTTTACTTCTTCAATGATATACGCTTTTTCACCATCGATAAGGCGTCATCCCGCCTGGGAAAAAGTGCGGTGACATCCATGGTCCTACTGACGAATACGGCATTGGGCAATGTGATGGACATGGCGGTGGGCATGGTGGCGGACATGGTGGTTGACAGAAACATGGGTCCATTTGCCAATTTGGCATCATGGCTGGCTGAGCATGACAACCACAAGGCTGTTCCATTTCCGGCATAGCTTTAAATTCTGGTTTCATAGGGAAGAATGGAGATGTACTAGATTCTAAGAAATCCCCTACCCCAGCAACTTTTTCGCATCCCATTTCACATGATGGTTGCTCTGGCATTGTATACGCCTCAACTTGCGGCTCCATTGGCATTGGCATCGGCATTGGCCAATACATATGATGATGCACTGGCTGATGACAGCTTGCACAATGTGGTACTGCTGGCATTTGTGGCATGATAAAAATCGGTTGCGGCATTGGCATTGGCATTGGTGCTGGCGTCGGTTGGGCTACAGGTTGTGGTGGTGGTTGAATTTGAATTGGTGATACAGTTTGCTCTACACTTGGCATGACAACTTGTTGATTCCAGCTAAGCTCAACTGGCGCTGGCTGAGGCATCGGCATCGGCATTGGATAAGGAATTGGAATCATCTGTGGTTCTGGCATTGGTGGTGGTGGTGCAATAATTGGTGGTGGCATTGGTCGCTGTACTTCTTTTTCTTTAAAGTGCTTTGTAGGTGACTCCTTGTGCATATGTTCTTTGTGCATATGTTCCTTATGCCCCTCTTTATGTGATTCCCTATGTCCGTCTCTATGTCCCTCCTCTCTATGTCCATCTCTATGCATTCCACGATCTGTTTCTCGATGATGTTCTCTATGTGGTTCTTTGTTTATTTTTTCAGGTAGGATAATTTCCATGCCCGGTACTATATAGTCTGGGTTAGCGAGATGGGCATTAAGCCGCTTCAAATCTTCAAATGAAACTCCGTACTCTTTCGCAATCTTCCACAACGTGTCTCCCTTTTGGACAATATGAATACGCAATTTTTTCCTCCCTTCCTCTCTTCGTATCATATGTTCAATGTTCCATTTGGATACAAAAAATTCACCCATGTTAGAAAGGCTTCATGGTACACTAAGTTTTAAGGAAAACTGCTTCCTTTATTACAAGCAGAGGTGATCTCTTATGAAAAAAATGTTAGGCGAAGAACGCCGACTGCAACTTCTAGCACAACTAAAAAACAGCACAGCACCTATAACAGGGACAGACCTAGCTAAATTCGCTAATGTTTCTAGACAAGTCATTGTCAATGATATGACATTATTAAAGGCTAGGAATGAGCCTATTATTGCTACTAGCCAAGGATATCTTTATATGCATCAGGAACAAATACAGCAGACCGTTGAACGGACAATTCCTTGCTTCCATACAGCAGAAAATGCAGAAGATGAACTGATAACAATAGTTGATTGCGGTGGGACAGTAAAAAATGTTATTGTTGAACATCCTATTTATGGAGAAATTACTGCATCCATTATGGTCTCTAACCGTCATGAGGTAAAAAAATTTATTCAACGTGTCAACGAAACACAAGCAAGTTATTTATCCGAACTAACAGGTGGCACACATCTTCATGTTATTTCCGCTCCTTCTGTGGAAATTTTAGATTTAATTGAGCTTACTTTACAAAAAAAGGGCTATTTAGTTGTCGACCAATAAGTCAACAACTTTCCCTTCCATATTGTATAAAATCAAATAATTGATTCAAAGCTGCTAGCCTCCACGAAGACTAGCAGCTTTCTATTTAAATGAATTTTATTGGGCGATATATAAGGGTTTTTTGGTTGCAATTTTGCTAATATATCTCCCTTTTAACTGATTGTAGCGTAAGGTACTCGACTCCCACTCGCCCGCAAGAAAGCGAGTAGCCCGTAGCGGAAATCAGCCTCTTCGAATTAGAATGTATAGAAATGGTTAATCAATACGCCTGGTAGTAAATCATATAAATTTCATTTGTTCAATATTCATGTGAAAATTATTATTGTAATTTCTAAAAAAAGAGCTATCCACATAAATTGGATAGCTTCAAAGTTAAAGAAATCTTTTTCGTTGTGAAGGCGTTGGCAATAAACAACTTTCTTTTCGTCCAAAGAGACGATATCTATTTTTAGCAAATAGTCGGTACATTATATTTCGTATAAATGGTGGAATAAGAATGAAAACATAGCAGACAGGCCAAAAACTATTTAATCTCCTACAAATTTTAAGTGCTGCAGTAGATTCAAAATAGACCTTCCCATGCTCAATTAATATGACACTATCTATATTTTCTGGTATTTCGTATTGAGCAAGTAACGCCTGCCCTGCATCACTCTGGAAGGATGCAAATTGAAAATATGCTGCATGATCATATTTGATAATAAATTGCACACTGCTATCACAAAAATTGCATACTCCATCAAATAAAATAATACCGCCCATACAATTTCCTCCTAGCGAAGACGACATTGATTACTCGTCTGATGTTCGATAAGTAAAGTATGTCCCAAGCGACTTCACTTTGCAACCAAGTGCAGCTAGTTCTTCCATAGCCCCACGCATCATAGGCTCCTTTTCATCTGCTAAAACGTCAATCATAAAGAAATAATCGCCTAAGCCCGTTTTTAATGGGCGTGATTCGATTTTACTTAAATTTAGCTGTCGCCATGCGAAAACTGATAATACTTGATGTAACGCCCCTGAACGATCTATTGGTAATGTAATCATGAAAGTTGTCTTTGCCTGTCCATCTGATAATTCTTCAGGTAATCGTTTATTTTGTTTAGATAATACGAAGAAACGTGTATGGTTAAAATGGAAATCATGAATATTAGATTGAACGATTTCTAAGCCATATTTTTCTGCTGCCGCTGCATTTCCTACTGCGGCAATACACTCGTTAGGATTTTCGGATACAAATTTTGCCGCTGCTGCCGTTGATGTCGTTTGATGTAACGGAGCATGGCTGAAACGATAAAATAAATATTTATGACATTGGGCTAGAGCATGTGGATGTGAATAAACTCCTATGATTGATTCCCAATTGTCCTTCTGCGCTTTATTGACCATTAAATGCTGCTGTATTTTTAACTGAAGCTCACCTGTAACATATAAGGTCGCCTCATGAAATAAATAATCAAGCGTTAACGATACAGATCCTTCTAAAGCATTTTCCAGTGGTACAACTGCTAAATCTACCTTTCCCTTTGCTACCGCCTCAATACATTCTGGAATTGTAGAACAAGGGACAAGCCACTCATTCGGAAAAGTTGCTTTTGTTGCTAAGTATGTAAATGATGCCTCAGGTCCTAAATATCCTATTCGCTTTTCCCATTGTTGCTCTGTCATTACATTTCCTCCTGTTCATGGTTTTATTTAATTAGCTCACCACCAAAACGTATGGTTGATTTCCATTCCGACCGGGCGCTTTCCTAGGGGCATCCAGACGGAACGGAAATCAACTTATATATACATGACATTCGTTTTAACAAATGTCATCCCTAGATTTTGGCGACAAGCCTTTTAAATTTCACTAATGTAAAAATTCGGAATTTTTAATTCCTGAAAAACTTCTTTTATTCTACATCAAATATTAGGTAAGGCATAATATGAAGCTTCACAAACCCTCCGGAGCCTCTTTGGTCTATCCTACTACTCTTCTCTATGAATTTTCTCTACCGATATAGAATAAGGAGCTGTCCCATGAAGTGATAATTACTTCACAAGGGACTGCTCCTTTTCAGCTTATTTACATTTTGTCAAAAATTCAAACATACTGTCAGTCATTACAATGCACCCGAACTAATTACTTCCGCTGACTCTACAAAATCCAAACGTTTAAGTTGCTGTATTAAATCATCAAGTTCACATGTCATACTAGTGACATCTAGCGACAACGTAACATTAGCACGTCCTTGAATCGGTATCGTTTGATGGATAGTCAGTATATTGCAATGCGTAATTGTCACTGTTTCTAAAAGCTTTGCAAGTGTTCCTTTACGGTCCTGAAGCTGTACAAAGACTGTTAAAATGCGTTCCTGCACAATTGAGTGAAAAGGAAATACAGCATCACGATATTTGTAAAACGCACTACGCGATAAATCCACCTGCTTTACCGCATCCCAAATGGAAGTTACCGTACCACTTGAAAGTAAGTGTTTCGCCTCCAAAGTTTTTTGCATAGCATCCGTTAAAACATCTTCACGAACTAAATAATATCGCTGATTCGCAACATTCTTCATACGCTTCCCCCTAAAACTCTTGTCTTAATCGATAAATTCAAATTCAAACTCTTGCAGACGAACAGTGTCGCCATCTTGAGCACCGCGTTCGCGTAGAGCTTCATCCACACCCATTGCACGTAATTGACGAGCAAAACGACGAATACCATCTTCACGGCTAAAGTCCGTCATTTTAAATAGGCGTTCAATTGCGTAACCACTAATGATAAATGCACCATCATCATCACGAGTAATATCGAAATCTTCACCTTTTGCTTCGTGTTTATACATTACTGTTGCATCAGATTGTTCCTCTATATCTTCGTATAGTGGGAATTCAGGCGTTACTTCAAGTAAATCAGCAATAGCAAATAATAACTCTTTTAAACCTTGACGTGAAACAGCTGAAATAGGGAAAATTTGAACGTCTTCTCCCACTTTTTTGCGGAACTCCTCTAGGTTTTCTTCTGCATCTGGCATATCCATTTTGTTAGCAACAATAATTTGTGGACGCTCAGTTAAACGAAGATTATATTGTTTAAGCTCTTCATTAATCGTTAAATAATCCTCGTACGGATCGCGGCCTTCCATTCCTGACATATCAATAACATGGACAATAACACGTGTACGTTCGATATGTCGTAAAAACTGATGACCTAACCCTACCCCTTCATGCGCTCCTTCAATAAGACCAGGTAAATCTGCCATCGCAAAGCTTCGATGATCGTCTGTTTCAATCATCCCTAAATTCGGGACAATTGTTGTAAAATGATATGCACCAATTTTTGGTTTCGCAGCAGAAACAACTGATAAAAGCGTTGATTTACCAACACTTGGGAAACCTACTAGTCCTACATCTGCTAAAACTTTTAACTCTAATATAACATTTAATTCTTGTCCTGGCTCACCTTTTTCAGAAAGTTCTGGCGCTGGATTTGCAGGTGTTGCAAAGCGTGAATTCCCACGTCCGCCACGGCCAGATTTAGCGATAATCGCTTGTTGACCATGCTCAACTAAATCTGCAATAACAGCACCTGTTTCTTCGTTCATTACGACTGTACCTGGTGGTACTTTAACGATTAAATCGTCTGCACGTTTACCATGCATTCCTTTACTCATACCGTGCTCACCACGGTCAGCCTTGAAGTGGCGTTTGTAGCGGAAATCCATTAATGTTCGTAAGCCCTCTTCAACTTCAAACACTACGTTACCACCATGTCCACCATCACCACCAGCTGGACCACCATTCGGTACATATTTTTCTCGGCGGAAGGCTACCATTCCATCCCCACCGTCGCCACCTTTTACATAAATCTTAACGTGATCGACAAACATTTAGTTCACTCCCTATTTGCTTTCAACACATATTGCCAGCACGTATTCGTCTGTTCAATTGTCTGAATGTCTAATTGTTTCAAACCTTTTTCGGTGAATGCATCAGCACTCCATTGCCCATTTAGCGTGAATGTCACGGCAAATGTATGATCGTCAACACGTACATCGAGCGCTAAGCTCTGCTCTGTAAATGGATCTAATGTATCATAAACATGCATAACTGTTTTGTTTAAGTAATCTACAACTTCCGAATCAATCGCATTTGTGACAGGCATTTTTATATCACCACTAAGCTTCATTGGCAATGAAGGATAGCGCCAACCTGCCGTTTGCAGCCATTCGATTGTTTGCGGTAATTGTATTCGATTAAGGATAGAAAGTACTTGTAACTGTTCTGAATAATTTTGAATAAGTTTTTTTGATTCATCAATTCTACCTAAATCTAAATTCATGCGAATAAGCTGAAGCTGATTCACATAATCATGATTTGCAAAACGTATTACTTCACTAATGGTTAGTGATTGATTGTTCATCCCATTCACTCCAATAAAGTTATCCTTACTAGTATAACAAGTTTTGCTGTATTTTTCCCTTAAATCTTCATCGAAATTTAGCCAAAAAAAGGACTGCAATAAATGCAGTCCTCCGCTTTATGTTATCTTATAAAAGATTAAGCTTCTTGTGTTGCTGGGTATACAGATACTTGTTTGCGATCGCGACCTAAACGTTCGAATTTTACAACGCCGTCAACTTTAGCAAATAGTGTATCGTCACCACCACGACCTACGTTTGTACCTGGGTAAATTTTTGTACCGCGTTGACGGTAAAGAATTGAACCACCAGTTACGAATTGGCCATCAGCACGTTTAGCACCAAGTCGTTTAGACTCAGAGTCACGTCCGTTTTTAGTAGAACCTACACCTTTTTTAGATGCGAAAAATTGTAAGTCTAAAGTTAATAATAATTTCATTGTGTTCCACCTCCTACTTGGTTGTAGTTGATTTGGATATATTGTCCGTAATTTTGCACCATAGAATACACTTGGGCTGTCATTACTTGGACAATTAACTGTAGTTTTGCATCAATCTCAGGCTCTAAATCTGATGGTAAGTCTACTTTAAGATAGCCTCCACCTTCAGCAGCTTGTTCGACTTCTGGCTGTAATTGTAATAGTGCATAAATAGCATTCACCGTACCTATGGCAATGGTAGATGCTCCTGCACATACTAAATCCTTACCAGATTCATCGTATTCCGCATGTCCTGAAAATTCAAATGCTGACACATGTCTATTTTCATTGTGATGAATCGTAACTTGTATCATTCGCTACACCTCATAATTAAGCGTTGATAGCTTCAACAACTAATTTTGTGTAAGGTTGACGGTGACCTTGTTTACGACGGTAGTTCTTTTTAGCTTTCAATTTGAAAACAACGATTTTTTTCGCACGGCCTTCTTTCACAACTTTCGCTGTTACAGTAGCGCCTTCTACGAATGGAGCTCCAACTTTAACGTTTTCGCCACCTACGAATAAAACTTTATCAAAAGTTACAACCTCGTCAGCTTCTACACCTAATTTTTCAACATAGATTTCTTGACCAGCTTCTACTTTGATTTGTTTACCACCAGTTTCAATAATTGCGTACATTTTACTGCACCTCCTCATAGACTCAGACTCGCCTGTTTATAAAGGTGATCATACGATACTTAAACCTTTCCAGTGCGGTTGTAGTAGCACAGGTGCTACAAACAATAACATTAAAATATTACCACACGATTTCTATCAAGTCAATCTTTTCATTACATATTTCTCAAATGCTAAACGATATTTTCGATAATTCCATTCCTTTAACACTTGAAGCCATATAAATAAACATAAAATTGCTATAAAAATAGATTGTGGGAGGTAACATAAAGTTATCATGAATAGTATAAAGGCAATTATAAGAGAAAGCCAGTAGTAACATTCAAACGCACGAACACTTGGATTGAATAAAAATAAGCACGCTAAAAATATTCTGCCACCGTCCAACGGAATAATCGGTATAACATTGATTGCTAATAGCACAAGTTGCACATTAATAAGCTTGGTCGCAAGCAGTTCTGGCATAAAAAAAGCGAGGCCAATCCCTAATATTGTAGCGATTGGTCCCCCTAAGGCAATCCAAAGGAGTGACGTTGCTGGCACAGCCGCTGGATTTTCAAATTCTATTTCCCCTCCGTAAGGTGTAATAACGCATGATTTTACACTAACGCCACAAAGCATCGCCATTAACAAATGACCTGCTTCATGCCATAATAATGAAGATAAAATAATAGCGTAATAAGCAATTTGACCAGTAAAAATCATTAAAAATACGAGAGGGATACATAGAAGATGCAGTTTAATTTTCATTGGACTCCGCTGTTTCAAGCCACTGTACAATCTGCTCCAAATTATATTGTGCCTTATCTTTCTCAATTGAGATATAGAGTTGCCCCGTCTCTTTCATGCCGATTAAATCGTTTGCCTGCACTGTTGTGTATGGAAGTTGTGCTAAACTATCTAGCATACCATAGGATACAGTTGTACCATCGTCATAACTGATTGTCATTGTTTTACCAGTATATTTTGTATGGCCGGTAAAAACGACAAGACCACTCTTTCCAGCATAAACCGGTAAGCCCATGTCATATTGCAATAAAAAGCCTTCCTTAAAAACTTCCGCATTGGCAAATGTTAATAGTTCAGTTTGTCCAACATCACTCGATACTAAAATTGTTGCATCATCTTTATTTAGCCAGCTTTGTCCGAGCTCGCTTAAATAAGTCAAATCAGCTGATGTTGTAACAAGTTTTCGCACCGGTGTTTCCAATATACCTTGATCCTCTAAACGAATTACTAGCAGAGTTGCTGCCACAAGTAATATCGCGACCAACCATTTCCATTTTTTAAACAAGCCCTCATCCTTTTTTCACACTATATGAGCTTGCATGTCCATTCATGCACAAAGAAAAAACCTTCTCGTACAAATGCACGAAAAGGTTGATAATTATTTTGAAAATAACGCTTTTAGTTTTGAAAATACACCTTTATGTTCTTCTTCAATGGCCATAAGTGGTACAGACTCTCCAAGTATTCTTCGAGCAATATTACGGTAGCCAAGAGATGCTTTATTAGCAGGATCCATTACTACTGGTTCACCTTTATTGGACGATGAAATAACCCCTTCATTATCTACAATGATTCCTAATAAATCTATAGACAAATGTGTTGTAATTTCATTCACATCCAAAGTATCACCGCTTTTCATCATATGCTGGCGAATACGGTTAATAATTAGTTTAGGTGCTGTAATTTCTTCCTGTTCGAGTAAGCCAATAATTCGATCTGCATCACGCACAGCAGAAATCTCTGGCGTTGTTACTACAATTGCATGATCAGCACCAGCAACCGCATTGCGATAGCCTTGTTCAATGCCCGCTGGACAATCTATTAAAACATAATCATAATCTCTTTTTAATTCTTCTACTAAGCTCTTCATTTGCTCAGGTTTAACAGCATTTTTATCTGTCGTTTGAGCAGCAGGTAATAAAAATAGTTTTTCATCTACACGTTTATCTTTTATTAGCGCTTGATGAATCTTACAGCGCCCTTCAACAACATCTACTAAGTCATAAATAATTCGATTCTCAAGACCTAAAATCACGTCCAAATTACGTAAGCCAATATCTGTATCTACTAAACATACTTTTTTACCTTGTAGAGCCAATGCAGTCCCAAGGTTAGCCGTTGTCGTCGTTTTTCCGACACCGCCTTTACCTGAAGTTATGACGATCGCTTCTCCCACACTAGCTTCCTCCCTTAGACACATTTAACAATGGTCGAATATTTTTTAACGCGTGAATTTGATCGTACGTAATGCGCCCATCATAGCCAATAAATGCACAAGCCATCTCTTCTTGATTAATCGTTTTTACATGTTCGTCTGACATTGCCTGAACCTGATCAGCAATCATGATATGTGTGGCTTCAAAACAAGATGCTGCAATAATTGCTTCCTTATTACCATGAACACCAGCATGTGCAATTCCTTTAAGTTTACCTAGGACATACACATTGCCAGCTGCTTCTACACGCCCATTCGGATTGACATTCCCTACGATAATAATATCGCCTGGCGAACGAAGAACTTGACCCGATCTGACCACACCTAAATATGTATCTTGTTGACTTTCAATCCTTTTCTGGTTGCTCTCATGGACAGTCAGTACTTCACTTTGCACCTTTGAAACGATTAGTTGCTCTGTTTCCTGAACAATTTTAATAAGCTCTTTGATTTGTTCATCAGAACAGTATCGATAGCCCAAGTATAATTGTACATCTACTTTACTATCGATACCGCTCTCTGAAACTTTCTTTTTAAGCTCTTCTACTAAATCGACATACGCACATTGATCGTCTAAATGAAGAACAAATCCATCCTTTGTTCCCTTCATATTAACTAACTGTTTTTTCATGAATGCCTCACCCCACGTTGCTCTTTGTTAAGAAACTTCACGTGCTCTCTGTAAGACACGCGCATTAATCAGATACTTGAAGGCCCAACCAAGAATCACTAAAAATAGTGCATTAGCAATGATCGTTGGCAGTAGTCGTGAACGTAAGAAATCCGAAAATGGAATCGTTGTAAAGTCGATAAGATAGAAGAATTGATAGAGTATAAATTCTAAAATTGCTACTAACACAACTGAAATCGTCGTTGTCACAACTAAGTGCTGATGAATAACTTTCACAATTGACCCTGCTAAAAAACATACTAACGGAAACAGTACTGAATATAATCCAATAATATCAATGTAAAACACATCATACAAGACACCAAAAAAAAGTCCATACATTACCGCTCGTTGACGGCTGTAATAGATGGATATAAATATTAAATATAAGATTAAAAATCTAGGGACCAAATAATAGATTTGCCCTTTCACTTCAATCGGTGAAAGCATAGCAAACTCTGGTTCTAGTAAAAATAGTAAAACTGCCACAGAGGGAATGAGAAATCGAACCATTATTCAACCTCCTCGTTACCCTGTGGTGGATGTGTTAAATCTCCGTTCGATGCATTGCCATCAGATCCATCTATCACCGTAGATGAACGTTTAGCAATAACAACATAATCTAAAATTGAAAAATCAGCAGATGGTTTTACATAAGCCATTTTCGTTAAGCCAAAATCATCTGTACTTACTTCAGTTATTTCACCGATTGGCACATTCTTTGGGAAAACACCGCCAAGCCCCGATGAAACTACTTGTTGACCTTTTTTAACTGTTAAACTTGAATCGATTCGCTTCATGATGAGTTCATTACGCTCTTTATCATAGCCCTCAATTAAACCGTATGCTTGTTTATCTCCTGGAACCATCGCAGAAACACGATAGTTTGGATTATTTGTATATAAAAGCTCTACCTCAGAGGTAAAAGGCGTTACTAAAGTAACTTTACCGATTAAACCTTTCGCTGTCATAACTGCCATATTTTTTTCTACACCGTGTGAAGATCCTTTATCTAAAATAATTTTTTCTTCCCACTGGTCAGGATTTCTAGCAATAACTGTGGCATGAATCGGATCATATGCTTTTAAGCTTTCCGATTTGTCCATAAGCTCTTGAAACTTTTTAATATCAGATTTCAAGTCCGATGCCTCAGCTTGTACAGCAACAAATTCATCTAAGCGTGCTTTTAAACGTTTATTTTCTTCGTACGTGTTTAAGAGGGAATCAATACTATCAAAAACACCAGCAATATAATTCGCCGGCTTCGCAACAATAGATTGTGCGACGCCGACAGTGTCTTTAATAATTTGCTCTGGTAAAGTTGCATTCGTCCGTTCACGTAATGAGAAGCTAATCAATGCCACAAGAAAAACCATGCCCACGAGCAGCAAAATTAATTTCTTATTGAAAAAAAAGTGTGGCATTGCCTAAACCTCCTTACCCTTTAACTTGTTGTTGACGAATTAAGTCAATATGTTCTAGAGCTTTACCTGTACCAATAGCAACACAGTCTAGTGGATCTTCTGCGATAAATACTGGCATATTAGTTTCTTGGCTAATAACTTTGTCTAAGTTTGTTAATAGCGCACCACCACCTGTTAGAACAATTCCGCGTTCCATTACGTCTGCAGATAATTCAGGAGGTGTTTGTTCAAGCGTTTTTCGAACTCCATCAATAATAGATGCTACCGCTTCACGTAAAGATTCAGAAATTTCCTGTGATGAAATTTCGATCGTTTTCGGTAAACCTGTTAAAAGATCGCGTCCTCTAATTTCCATTTTTTCTTCTGGACCTTCAGCCAATGCTGTACCAATTTCCATTTTCACTGCTTCTGCAGTACGTTCACCGATTGTTAAGTTATATGTTTTACGAATATACGAAATAATGGATTGGTCCATTGCATCCCCGCCGACACGCACAGATTCACTTGTTACAATACCACCTAATGAAATAACCGCTACCTCTGTTGTACCACCACCGATATCAACGACCATTGACCCTGTTGGATCCCATACTGGTAAGTTTGAACCGATCGCTGCTGCAAATGGCTCTTCAATTGTAAATGCTTCTTTAGCACCTGCTTGGCGAGCAGCATCAATAACCGCACGTTGTTCAACCGATGTAATACCGTAAGGCACACAAATCATAACATTTGGTTTTTTCCAATTACCACCAGAATTTTTACAAGCTTCTTTTAAATAGTATTCTATCATTGCTGTAGTAATATCAAAATCAGCAATAACGCCATCTTTCATAGGACGGATTGCTACGATTGAGCCAGGTGTACGACCAATCATATTTTTTGCATCGTTACCTACTGCAACGATATCTCCAGTTTTTGTATTTTTCGCTACGACTGAAGGTTCGCGTAAAACGATTCCCTTCCCTTTAATAAACACTAATGTATTCGCTGTGCCAAGGTCAATCCCGACATCTTTACTTCCTAATCCAAACAATTTGTGTACTCCCTTTCTATTTAAGCCATACTTTCGTTGACATCAACTTACACCCCGGCGCGTTTACACCCCGAGGCTTTATCTTCATTCACTCGGTGTTAGACACCTACTGAAAAAAACTACACACTCAATTATCTCACACCTGTTGGAATGAGAGTCTTTTTCTGAATAAAAATAAAATCATACCGTTCATTATAACGGAAAAACGCAAGAATTTGTAGTGCCACATACCTCTTCTCGCGGAAAAGATACTATTTTAATTCCCTCCCAAACAAAAACAGTACGTATAGATTAGCATATAATTTTTATTCTTGTAAGACAACGTGTAATAGGCTACCAATTTTTGTGAATATTATAGACATTTCTACGAATACAATAACGTATTCTATAAGAAAAGGTTCATTTTCATTATTAGCTTTTCGCAAAAAAATACAAAAAATTTTTTTGTGAAAAAATAGAGAGATTTAATTTTCACTAAATTTCAGAAACAAGGAACACTGTGAGGCTTCACGAAATGATTCGGTGACCACTCTACAATCTTAATTATATACCTCAACAAATCTTATTTAGCTAGAGATTGTCATCTTTAAACTAAATAAAAAAACTCTGCAAAAAGTATTGCAGAGTTAAAAATATCCTTTTTCTTTCAAACTAATAAACTGATGATCACCGATGATGAGATGATCGATTAAATCAATGCCTATAATATAACCAGCCTCTATAATTCTTCTCGTCACTTCAATATCCTCATCACTAGGTGTTGGTACGCCACTAGGATGATTATGCGCACAAATTATAGAAGCAGCAGATCTCTTTACAGCCTCGCGAAAAATCTCGCGCGGATGGACAATTGAAGCATTTAGACTGCCTATAAAAATTGTCTTTTTATGAATAATTTGATTTTTCACATTCAAAAAAAGAACGACGAAATGCTCCTGATTCAGTGAGGTCATATCAGGCATTAAATAGGTAGCGGCATCTTGTGGAGAACGAATCGTATATTTTTCATCGCTATGTTTCTGCGCTAGACGTCTACCGAGTTCAATTGCTGCTAATAACTGAATCGCTTTAACCTCACCAATCCCTCTAATAGCAACCATTTCTTCTATTGTTGCATGTTTCAAATGATGTAAACGCTCAAAAACGGTTAGTACGCGATTTGCAAGTACAAGGACAGACTCTTCTTTAGTGCCTGTCCTTAGTAAAATAGCCAGTAGCTCCTGATTCGATAAACTCATAGCTCCTTGTCTACGTAGTCTTTCACGGGGGCGATCTTCTATATGAACGTCCCGTATCATCGTCCTTTGTAAAACATCATTCGTCAAAAAAGCCTCACTCCTTCGCAAATTGGATAATATTGCGTGCTACCAATTGCGTAAACAACGCTGCAAGTGGTAAACCGACAACATTGTTATAATCTCCTTCAATTCGTTTCACTAGGAGGGTTCCAGCAGTTTGAATGCCATAACCGCCTGCTTTATCAAATGGATCTCCAGAATCTACATATGCTTCGATGAGCTCCTGCGATAAATGATGAAAGACAACATTTGTCTCTTCCACAAATGTAGTTTCATGACCATCAGGCTCAATAATGGCTACAGCTGTCATGACTGCATGACACTTCCCCGATAAGCGCAATAAGTGGGAAATTGCCTCCTCACGATTTTTTGGTTTATGGAGTAGCTCATCATCATAAACAACAATCGTATCCGCTCCAATAACCGTTGCATCTGGAGCTTTTTTTGCCACATCACGTGTTTTTAATAGAGCTACACCTTTTACATAATCTTGCATTGTAGTTACCTGAACGCTTGTCTCTTCTACTTCACTAGTTATTATGTCGAACGGAAGGGATATCATAGTAAGTAATTCCTTTCGTCGTGGTGAAGCAGAAGCAAGCACTATCTTGTGATTTGTTTTAAACATTGTCTGACCATTCCTCCTTATTAGTTATCATAACGGAGAATTTGGCATTTGAAAATTTTCTAAAAATCAAGATAATGCTTATTTCACTATCTTTTCTGCTTAAAATTTCACTTGAAGACAAGCATTTTTCGATTTGTAATGGGCCAAAACTTGTAATCGAATGATGCTGGTATCGCTTGATATAGACGAGGCTGCTGCTCCAATAGATTGCCAATCAGCAGGTAGCGTAGAATCTTTCGAATTATCCTTAAAATTTAATTTTGTTGAATTTTTGTCAGCTAGCACAGACGGAAGCTCTGCAAGAGTTGCCTCCTTACAACTGTCGCCAGTCAAAGTGAATGCTTTTTTAAATGTTGCAGGATCTTTTAAGAAAACAAGTTGACTTTCATCTGTTACCACACTTGTCCAAATGTGAAATTTTCCATCGACCTCGACAATGGCACTTTCTTTTAATGAAGGGTGTTCAGATACAAATGCGCTTGCACTTTCATAATTTGAGTAGACCCCTGCTTGACTAGCAAAAAGCATGGGACCGTTCGTTGCTCCTCCCGCTGTCGTAATGGTTTCACCTTTGGTATTACTATTACTTTTATTAGCTACCTCATTACTATCATTTTTTATAGAAAATTGAGTGCTTGCTTGAAGAATACCTAAAAAAATACCTACACCAAAAAGTCCTACTACTCCTCCAATAATCATCGCTCGAAATATTTGTTTTCTCATCACTTGACTGACAATTTTCATTCGACCATCACCTCTTTCTTTAACGTATCAAAGTAAATTTAGAAAAGACCAATTTGATATATAAGTATATGTACAAAAGGATGTGTAAATGCGAATTTACTACATTTTGATTTACTAGTTATTTTCGAGGTTTTACTGCAAAATTAAATATTTTTGTATCAAGATTTACTAAAAAAGAGGTGGATTTTTTATGCTACACTTTTGTACCTCTTTCAAAGGAGTATTCTACTGTTTAACAAAATATCATCCAAAAATTTTGAGGGTGTGCAAGGAAATAGAAAGTAGAACTAGAAATAATATTATTTACAGACAAATATTAGAAATAGAGGTAAGAAGTTGGATAATCCGAAAATTGTTGGACAAACAAAAACAGTAGGGTTTCAAGTAGGTGTTAGAAGGATGTTCCCGATTTCTCAAGAGGAAGCTTGGAAGCTAGTTACTTCACAAGATGGATTAAACGTATGGTTAGGAGAGAGTATGTTCATTATCCTTGAACCAGGACAGAATTATATTACGAAATTAGGGTCAGGAGAAATACGCGTAGTCAAACCGTTACAACAACTTCGCCTAACTTGGCAAAAGGTAGGATGGGAAAAGGCATCAACCGTACAAGTTCGTATTATACCGGGTGCAAGCAATAAAACTATTATTAGCTTTCATCAAGAAAAACTTTCTGATCAAAATGTACGAGAAGAAATGAAAAAATATTGGGAAAAAGTACTTAAGGAACTTAAAGGGAGGATACCCAAATAAAAAAATCAGGTACTCATTTTTTGATGAGTACCTGATTTATACTGGAAATATACTAACTACATGTTAATTGTTTTTAATCTACTACGTACTTCCGTTAATAAATACAATGAACCCGATACAATCGTCCTCGATTTACTTGCTGACTGTCGTTTTAAAAATTGCACATAATCTTCTAAAACTGCCTTATGTGAGGCGTTGGACAGCTCAAACATGTCGTGAGCAGCCATCGCACGGGGATTATCAAAATCAACAAAGTAAAAACAATCACATGCTTGCTCAAATAGTTGCAAAATCTCTTTTACAGCCTTATCTGCAAGTATTCCAATTACAAAAGTAATCTGCTCATCTGGGAACTCCTGCTTAATCGTTTCTACTAATTTCTCAGCACTCGCTGGATTATGCGCACCGTCTAAAACAATATAAGGCATAATTTCTTCAAAACGGCCTAAAATGGTTGCGTTTTTTACAGCCTTTTGAATAGCTTCTTCACTAACTTGTAACTCCAATGCGGTCGCTACTTCAAAAAAGGCTGTAATAGCAAGTGCCATATTATTCGCCTGATGTGCTCCCTTTATAGTACGTGTAAGCTTTGTAATACGGAGGCCCTTGTCATTATGCACATAACTCTCTCCATCTTTCTCTTGCTCCACATAAAACTGGTGATTTAGCTCAAAAACAGATGCATGTTTTTTGCTAGCTTCCTGGTAGACTATATTTTTCGCTTCTATCGGTAAATCGCCGATAACAACTGGATAATACGGCTTAATTATTCCGGCTTTATGGTAGGCAATACTTTCAATCGTATCTCCTAAAAAATTCGTATGCTCTAATGCGATACTCGGTATGATAGAGGCAATTGGTGTGACCACATTCGTACTATCAAGTAAGCCACCCATCCCAGCTTCAATAAGGGCGATATCAACATTACTAGCAACAAAATGTAAAAATGTTGCAACCGTTAAAAGTTCAAAATCTGTTAGTTTCCCACTAAGTCCGGCTACCTGCATTTGTTGGAATACAAGATTCATTTCAGCTTCTGTAATAGCTTGACCGTCTACTTGAATTTGATCATGCACGTCCAAAATACAAGGAGACATAAATTTACCAACACGTAACCCATGTTCCTTGGCGATTGATTCTAGAAAAGTAAGTGTCGAGCCTTTACCGTTAGTCCCTGCTAAATGTACGACTTGCAATTTGTTTTCTGGATTACCTACTCGCACCAATGCTTCTTCAATCGCAGTTAAACCAGGTTTAATAACATCATCACTTTGAACATTCCATTTTTCCTTATAGCTATTCCATTTAGGGATCATCTTTGTTCCCCCTGTAGCCATTGTCGAACTTCAGCTATAAAATACAAGGACCCTGTAATGACGATAACATCCTCATCATTTCTTTGATTTAGCATCATTTGAACCATTTCACACCAATTCGCATTATATATTTTATTCGTATTTGTAGATAATGCTGCTAATTGATCAGCAGGCATAGCATTTGGAAGCTTAATTTGAGTAAATGCAATTGATGTAGCAATACTGTCCATTAAAGCAATACTTTTCGCATGATCTTTATCCGATAATGCTGCATATATAAATCGATAGTTTTGGTGCGGATAAACCGTTTTAAGAGTTTGAATTAATGCCGCAGTTCCTTCAGAATTATGTGCCCCATCTAATATTAAAGCGCCAGGTAATTGCTCAAAACGGCCTGCCCATTGAGCTTTTGCCAAAGCTTGACGGATTGATGCATCTGAAATATCAACGGCCCCATTCTCTCTTAACATTAAGATCGCCGTAATCGCAACGCTTGCATTATTTATTTGATGCTGACCAGCCATTTTTAATGGGATAGCTTCCACCTCCACATTTGCTTTACGGTAATTAAAATATTGCATATCAGTTCCTTGTTCAATATTTTCAACCGTAAAATCCTTCCCTAAAACAAAGCATGGGGCATGACGCTCATTTGCTACCTCACGAATAACAGAAATTGCCTCTTCACTTTTAACGCCCACTACAACAGGTACATTTTCTTTAATAATTCCCGCTTTCTCAAACGCTACTTTAGCTATTGTATCTCCTAAAAACGCAGTATGTTCTAATGAAATCGTTGTAATAATTGAAATTTGAGGCGTAACGACATTCGTAGCATCTAAACGTCCACCAAGTCCCGTTTCAATCAGCGCAAAATCCACTTCTTCATCCGCAAAATATTGGTACATAATAAGTGTTACCACTTCAAAAAAGCTCGGAAATTCACCTTCATAATGTGTCTCTATAATCTCAGCAACTTTGTTCATATAGTGTAAAAATTGCGCATCATTAATTTGCATACCATTAATAGTCATACGTTCATTAACACGCTCTAAATGAGGTGAAGTAAAGGCGCCTACTTTGTAGCCAGTAAGTTGTAACATTTCTCTTAGCGCATTCACTGTTGACCCCTTACCATTTGAGCCTGCTAAATGGATAACACGTAGCTTGTCCTGTGGGTTATTAAGAAAAGCTAATATCTCTCGCATCAATACGAGCGGAGCACGTTTATGATCAACTGCCTTTAACGTAAAAATATAATCTGTACATTCTTTCATCGTTTTAAACAAAAGAAACACTCCCTCTTACTACATTATCTCTATTTTAGTATAAATAACGCCTAATACACATACTTTTCGTAAAAACTTACACTTGCATGAAAGAAAAAACAGCGGATGACAATTGCCATCCGCTGTCTCAATCTTACATATTTTTTAGTTCTTCTAAACGTTTTAATACAACCGCATGTTTACTTTCGTAATCGGCTAATTTCTCACGCTCCGCATTAACTAATGCTTCCGGCGCTTTAGACACGAATTTTTCATTCGATAACTTACCATTCACAAGCTTTACTTCTTTTGCCCATTTTTCTAATTCTTTTTCAAGTCGAGCAATTTCTTCTTCTAGATTAATAAGTCCAACAAGTGGTAGGAATAGTTCTGCCCCAGTTACTACTGCTGTCATTGACTGACCAGGTGCTTCTAAGTTTTCTCCAATTGTTAGTGATTCTGGATTACAGAATTTTTCTAAATATGCTTTATTCGCTTCTAGTACTGTAACCGTTGTAGCATCCTTCGCTGAAATATATAGTGGCACTTTTTTGCTCATCGGTGTATTTACTTCCGCACGAATATTACGTACTGAACGTATAATATCCATTAGGAGCTTCATATTGTCTGCTTCCTCTGCAAAATGAAGATCCGCACGAACAGTTGGCCATGCTGCCACTGTAATTGATTCACCTTCATGAGGTAAGTGCTGCCAGATTTCTTCTGTAATGAATGGCATGAATGGATGTAATAGACGCATAGTTTGGTCTAAAACGTAAGCTAAAATAGAACGAGTCGTTTTCTTAGCTGCTTCGTCATCACCATATAACGGTAATTTAGCCATTTCAATGTACCAAGAACAGAAATCATCCCAAATAAAGTTATATAGCTCACGGCCTACTTCACCAAATTCATAACGTTCTGCAAGAGATGTTACACGTTCAATTGTTTCATTTAAGCGAGTAAGAATCCATTTATCGGCAACTGATTTTTCACCAGTTAAGTCGATTTCATCATATGTCATACCTTCCATATTCATTAAAGCAAAACGAGAGGCATTCCAAATTTTATTTGCAAAGTTCCATACTGACTCTACTTTTTCAGTTGTATAGCGTAAATCTTGACCAGGAGAAGATCCAGTAGCTAAGAAGTAACGTAATGAATCAGCACCATACTGATCAATAACGTCCATAGGGTCTACACCATTGCCAAGTGATTTACTCATCTTGCGTCCTTCCCCATCACGTACTAAACCGTGAATTAATACATCTTTGAATGGGCGCTGACCTGTAAATTCAAGACCTTGGAAGATCATGCGAGAAACCCAGAAGAAAATAATATCATAACCAGTTACAAGTGTGCTTGTTGGATAGTAACGCTTAAATTCTTCGTTAGTCTCATCTGGCCAACCCATTGTAGAAAATGGCCATAGTGCTGACGAGAACCATGTATCTAATACGTCTTCATCTTGCGTCCAATTTTCTGCATCTACTGGTGCTTCTTTACCTACGTAAACTTCACCTGTTTCATTGTGATACCAAGCAGGGATTTGATGACCCCACCATAATTGACGAGAGATACACCAGTCACGAATGTTTTCCATCCAGCGAGAATATGTGTTTTCAAAACGAGATGGTACAAAGTTTACTTGCCCTTCTTCATCTTTTTGAAGAGTAAGTGAAGCATCAGCAAGTGGTTGCATTTTTACGAACCATTGTGCAGAAAGATATGGCTCTACAACAGCACCAGAACGCTCAGAGTGCCCTACAGAATGTGTATGCTCTTCAATACGAATAAGCACACCAGCTTCTTGTAAATCAGCTACGATTTGCTTACGACATTCAAAACGATCCATACCGTTATACTTGCCAGCAAGCTCGTTCATAGTACCATCTTCATTCATAACAAGAATGCGTTCTAAGTTGTGGCGGTTACCAACCTCAAAGTCATTAGGATCGTGTGCTGGTGTCATTTTTACAACCCCAGTACCGAATTCCAAATCTACGTAGTCATCTGCTACGATTGGAATTTCACGACCTACGATTGGTAAAATAACTGTTTTACCGATTAAGTGTTGATAGCGCTCATCATTCGGGTGAACAGCTACCCCAGAGTCACCTAGCATTGTTTCGGGACGTGTAGTTGCTACTTCCACATATCCTGATCCATCAGCTAATGGATATTTCATATGATAGAATGCACCTTGAATATCTTTATAGATAACTTCAATATCTGATAATGCTGTTTTTGCAGCTGGGTCCCAGTTAATAATGCGTTCGCCACGATAGATTAGGCCTTTTTCATATAATTGAACGAAAACAGTTTTAACTGCATCAGAAAGACCTTCATCAAGTGTGAAACGCTCGCGAGAGTAATCTAATCCAAGACCAAGCTTCGCCCATTGATCACGAATATGCCCAGCATATTCTTCTTTCCATTCCCATGTTTTTTCGAGGAATTTTTCACGACCTAAATCATAACGTGTAATATTTTCTTCTCGTAATTTAGCTTCTACTTTTGCTTGTGTCGCAATACCTGCATGGTCCATTCCTGGTAACCAAAGTGCATCATAACCTTGCATACGCTTCATACGAATTAAAATATCTTGTAATGTTGTATCCCAAGCATGGCCAAGGTGTAGTCTACCTGTTACATTCGGTGGTGGAATAACGATAGAATAAGGCTCCTTTTCACTTGTAGGCTGCGCCTCAAAAAATTTCCCTTGTAACCACCATTCATAACGACCTGCTTCAATGGACTGTGGATCATATTTTGTTGGCATTGAAATGTTTTCTGTCATTTTGACTCCTCCTGTTAACTTAATAATTTTTTTGGGTGAGATAGTACCAATCATTCTGTTTTTATGTCTCATGTAAAAGGACATTTACAAAAAGATTAATAAAAATAAAAAAACTCCTAACGTCAAAAAGGACGAAGGAGTTTAAGTTCGCGGTACCACCTTTAATTCCAGCAGAGGCGAGTTAAGCTATCATACGTTTCATCAGAAAAATGTACTACTTGCTTAAGCCTTTACTACTGGCTCTCAATTCGGTAACGGTGTTTAACCGGCTTTAACTACTGTTAGTTCACTAAAGCTGCTCGAGGGCTACATTCAACTAGGTACAAATAGAAACTTTTCAGCTACCGTTTCCTCTCTTAAAATGTACAAATAATTTACTCTTCCCTGTCATAGCATTTGCATTTATATTCAACTTTTTCACATTGTACCCCAAAATCGTGCAATTTTTCAAGTGATTTAGTCATTTTTTAGGAAGCACTACTAGAAAAGGAAGTGAAAATTCAAATGCGACGACGTAAGTATAATCCTTGGCTTTTACCACCATGGCTACGACAATTTCGTTTTTATTGCAAAACGATAATTGTTCCAATTTGTGCTTTTCAGTTTATACGTGTCATCATCATTCCAACATCTGGGGATTTCATCATCTTATTGCTCCTTTTACTTATATGCTATTTACTTTTGAATGAAATCATTTGAAACACGAACCTTTAGCGGTGTATAGTCTTCGGTTAAATCCCAGATCATCGATGGCACTTCATGCCAGGAACTAGATTCACGGACTACAATATTACTTGAGGACTCCCTCAACATTATTTTTGATGCAGGCTTTTCTTTTTTGTCTGAAGCAACTATTGCTTCAGACTTTTCCTTTTGAACTGCAAATGAAACAGTCTTTGATTTTTCCTCTTGTGCTGAAGCTACTGCAGCTATGGTTTTTTCTTCTTGATTCGAAGCTACTGCAGTTGTAGGTTGTTTTACTTGTGCCGTTTCTTTTGCAAGGTCCCCGTTCTCAATTTGAGCTGAGGCATTGACAGACTGTTTTTCAAAAACGTGCGCTTTTTCTAACGCAAGCTCAGGCTCATTAAAAACACTTGTAACCGTCCACTCAAGTTGACACATCTGATTCGTCAGAACAGGTCGAATATCCTTTACCATTAAATCTTCAATAGTTGCATCCTTTGGTAAATCTACATTTAAAGGAACTGCATACTCAAAATAACCAGTATCTCCTTGAATATCTAGCGTATCGATTTGTACTAATTCATCATCACCCATGTAAGCTTGCATGTCTTGAAAATCAAAGCGAACATGTGCTGTGATATGATAAATACCCATTAATCGTAGAGAATCTTCTAGCTGCGTTGTCTGCCACCGTGGCTTAATTTGTACAGCTGCTATTTCTGTTGGGCAGCCATAACCAGGAAAACAAAAAGTTTCACTCATATTCCAAGTTTTGTGTTCGATAATAATCCCTCCTCTTGCATCATATGAAGCTTCGAAGGATAGTATGCTATAGGATGATTAATCAATTTCGTCTTGGTGTATATTATGGAGCTGTCTCTTTGATCTCGCGCAAAGAGACAATGCGTTCGGATTTTGTATAGTGCCCAAAGGAAGCGGCACATCGGACGCCTCTAAGAAAGCGCCTGCCGTAACAGAAAAAAGGCATGCTAGAAAAAGTTTTCTAGCATGCCTTTTACTTGTGGTGCAATCGGTTATTATACATTCACCAATTTAATTTTATTTGCTACACGGTCTGTTAACATTTGTGTTGCTTTTGGTACGATTGGCTTAAAGATTGGATTTAAAACAGGACCAGCTAATCCTCCTGCTGTTACTTCCAAGAAGCCTGTCATTTTTGTATTTTCTGCATCAATACTTTCTGCTAGGAAATAACCGTTTCCTGAAAAGTTATCAGAAATTCCTTTTAATTCGAATGTTACTTTAGAAGGCGCTGTCCATTCTAAAATAGTAATCTCTACTTGTACTGTTTTTTTCAGAACACCAACATTACCTTTAAACGTCCATGTTGAATGTTTTTCATCCATCATTTCATGTGCATTATAACCTGGGACAAGCTTTGCCCATTTTTCCATATCACTGACGAAATCCCATACATTTTCAATTCCTACAGGTACTTCGACCATATGTGTGCCAGTTGCCATATCAATTCACTACTTTCTTTTACGAATAGCTCTATTATATACGATTTAGCCCACAATTTGGCTATGCTGAAAGTTATAATTTTAATAAAAATTTTTTCAGCGGTAACGATCATACACATTTGCCATTTAACGGGTAAAAATGGATTATCACCAAAACGTGTGATTGATTTCCGTTCCGACTGGACGCTTTGCTGGAGGCGTCCGCTGAGCCGCTTTTGGTGTTGCTGACGCATCGCTTTCGCACAGAAAACATCCGCTTCGCTGCAGGGTCTCGGGCCAACACGACGTTGGTCACGAAGGCGTTATCACAAGATGTGATGGTTTTAGCCTTCGTTCCTCTATTGCTAATCCCCAAGGAGTCGCCCAGTCGGAACGAAGATCAACTTATTTACATAGTAGACGTTTTAACAAAAGTCATCCACAACTTTGGTGATGAATCGCAAAAATATAAGCCATTGAGACAAAGGCAAATTACATTAGTAAACAACAAAAAATAACATGCCAGAAAATACTTCTAGCATGCTATTTTGTAACAGCCTATTATCTTGCTAATTGTGCAAATACTTTATGGAAAGCATCAACTGTTTTTGCGATATGCTCCTCCGTATGTGCAGTAGAAATAAATAAACCTTCAAATTGAGATGGCGGTAGGAAAATACCTTCCTCTGCCATTAGACGGAAGTATTCAGCAAACAATTGTAAATCTGATGTTTTTGCTGAATCAAAATCAATAACATCTTCGTTCGTAAAGAAGAAACCTATCATTGAACCAGCACGATTTACAGTATGTGGAATATTGTATTTCGTTGCTGCTTCACGGAAACCAGCTTCTAATTGATCTCCTAGCTTTTTGAAGTATTCATAAGAGCTATGATCTAAGCGAGTTAATGTTTCATAGCCAGCTGTCATCGCTAATGGATTCCCTGACAATGTCCCAGCTTGATAGATTGGACCAGCCGGTGCTACCTGCTCCATAATTTCTTTTTTCCCTGCAAATGCTCCAACAGGAAGTCCACCACCAATAACTTTACCTAATGTTGTCATATCTGGTGATACATCAAAATAACCTTGTGCACAGCCATAATCAACACGGAAGCCTGTCATAACTTCATCAAAAATTAACAATGTTCCATGTTCCTTTGTTAATTCACGTAAGCCTTGTAGGAAGCCTGTTTTTGGAGGGACAACGCCCATATTCCCTGCGACTGGCTCAACAATTACTGCCGCAAGCTCTGAACCAAACTTTTCGAAAACTAGTTTCGCCCCTTCTAAGTCATTGTACGCTACTGTTAAAGTATTGCGTGCAATATCTGCTGGGACACCAGGGCTATCAGGTAAGCCTAATGTAGCTACCCCAGAGCCAGCCTTAATAAGCAAGGAATCTCCATGACCATGATAAGAGCCCTCAAATTTTAAAATTTTATCGCGCCCTGTAACACCACGAGCTACTCGTAAAGCTGACATCGTAGCCTCTGTCCCAGAAGAAACGAAACGAATCATTTCCATTCCAGGTAGTCGATCTAATACTAATTTGGCTAATTGGTTTTCTGTGTAGCTAGGTGCTCCAAACGAGGAGCCTTTCGCTGCTGTTTCTGCAATTGCTTGTACAACTTCTGGATGCGAATGACCTAAAATTAGTGGTCCCCATGATAATACATAGTCAATATATTCATTGCCATCAATGTCTTTAATAATTGCACCGTGACCAGATTCCATGAAGATTGGATCCATATTTACGGATTTGAATGCACGTACTGGGCTACTAACACCACCTGGCATTATGTTAATTGCTTCAGCATATGCTTGTTTTGATTTTTCATAAGAACGCGTCATTTATTTCTCCTCCAACCAACGTGCAACATCTTTTGCATGATACGTAATGATTAAATCTGAGCCTGCACGTTTCATGCTAAGTAACGTTTCAAGCACTACATTTTTTTCTTCAATCCAGCCATTAATAGCCGCTGCTTTAATCATTGCATATTCACCAGAAACGTTGTATGCAACAATCGGTAATGTATAATTATTTTTCACATCACGAATAATGTCTAAATAACTTAGAGCTGGTTTAACGATTAAGAAATCTGCACCTTCTTCAATATCTGATTCCGCTTCACGGAATGCCTCCATACGATTCGATGGATCCATTTGGTATGATTTGCGATCACCAAATTGAGGTGCACCATCAGCTGCATCTCGGAATGGACCATAATAGCTTGATGCATATTTTACGGCATATGACATGATTGGAACATTTTCGAAGCCTGCTTCATCTAGGCCCGCACGAATGGCTGCTACAAATCCATCCATCATATTAGATGGAGCGATGATATCCGCCCCTGCTTTCGCTTGTGATACTGCTGTACGTGCTAAGACATCTAATGAAGGATCGTTTAAAATTTGATCACCTTCAATTAAGCCACAATGGCCATGATCTGTAAATTCACATAAGCATGTATCCGCTATGACTAATAGTTCCGGGTAACGAGCTTTAATAAGTCGTGTTGCTTCTTGCACAATACCATGATCATGGAAAGCACCAGTTCCAACTGCATCTTTTTCTGCAGGTAAGCCAAATAAAATAACAGCAGGAATACCTAAAGCAACAACTTCATCAATCTCAGCTTCAAGTTTATCTAATGAAAATTGAAAAACTCCTGGCATAGAAGGGACTTCATTTTTAATATTTTCGCCTTCCATAACAAAAATCGGATAAATTAAATCCTCTTTGTGTAAGTATGTTTCTTTTACCATTGATCGTATAGCAGCATTTGCACGCAAACGACGATGTCTTTGGAATTGTAATTTTGTCATTTTCTTTCTCCTACTTTCGTTATTTCCTCGATGACTGCTTGCATTGTATATACGCTCGGCATAATATCTACAATAGCACCGTGATTTACAATAGCTGCTTCTGTAATATGACCGATTACTGCTACATGTACTGCCTCCCAACCAACTACCGAAGCTATATCCTTTGCGTATACATCAACAGCAGAAGGACTAGCAAAAATCACTGTGACATCGCTATTCGTACGGATACATTCAATCAATAATTGTTTTTGATCATGTCGCTCAATCGTTTCATAAACTGTCCATTCCTTCAATGTAAAGGGCAGACCTTCCTTTAATGTATTTTTCGCTTTTTCTCCACGAATAAATAGACAAGTAGGTTTGCTCCCTGCTACCACATCAGGAAATTCTTGAACAAATACATCTGCACTAAATATAGAAGGCATAAAGCTCACATGGAATCCTAGCTTTTCTAAGGCTGTAGTAGTTTTAGTACCGATAGAAGCAATTTTGCTTTGAAAATACGCTGCGCTTACATTAAAGCGTTGCATCTTGTTAGCAAAAGCTTCTACCGCATTTTGACTCGTAAAAATGAGCCATTCAAATTCACGTGCAAACTTTAATTGCACATCATCGTTTTTATCGATCAGCTCGCAAGTTTCAATCAATGGGGCAATTACTGCTTGGCCACCTAATGCTGTAATGTCATCTATTATAGTTGTCGTCTTAGATGTACCTGTCAAAATAATAGTTTTACCTTCTAAAGGTAAATTATTTTGCATCTTGCTCTGCCTTTACTCGTTGAATTAATTCAAAAGCACCTTGCTTCGTTAAAATCTCAGCAAGCTCTTTCCCTACTGCTTCCGCATCAGAGCCCACAACTGTTTCTTTATAAACAACTGAAGCATCTGGTGCAGCAACAAGGCCAGTTAATGTAATTTCTTCCCCGTTAGACTTTGCATATCCTGCGATAGGCACTTGACAGCCGCCATCCATAGCTGCTAGGAAAGCACGTTCTGCATGCGCTTCTTGCCATGTAATGTTATCTGTTAATTTGCCTAATTCCGTTAATAGTTCTGTATCGTCTCCACGGCATTCAATACCTAGAGATCCTTGTGCTACTGCTGGTAGACAATCCTCAACAGATAAAAACTCAGTAACTACATCATCGCTCCAGCCAAGGCGTTTTAGACCAGCTGCAGCTAAAATAATTGCATCGTATTCTTCAGTTTCAAGTTTAGCTAAGCGTGTATCTACATTTCCACGAATCCATTTAATTTCAATATCTGGACGGACAGTTAAAAGTTGAGCACTGCGACGAAGAGAACTTGTCCCAACAACAGCTCCTGATGGAAGATCGGCAAATTTCACATGTCCTTTTGAAATAAAAGCATCACGCGCATCTTCACGTGGTGGAATACAACCAATGACTAATCCTTCAGGTAATACTGCAGGCATATCCTTCATAGAATGGACAGCAAAGTCAATTTCTTTGTCGTAAAGCGCTTGTTCAATTTCTTTTACGAAAAGCCCTTTACCACCAACTTTAGATAGTTGCACGTCCAAAATTTGGTCACCTTTCGTGACAATTTCCTTCACTTCAAATTCAAATGGTACACCAGCTGCTTTTAACTCATTGATAAACCAATTTGTTTGTGTTAAAGCTAGCTTACTTCTCCTAGAACCTACAATAATTTTTCTCAACAGTCTCCAACCTCTCTTCTAATACCATAAATGGAATCGTGATAAACTGCTTCCTAAAAAGAAGTTAACAACAACTAATAGATAAGCGTATATATGTACCCACGCATAAGTTGTCCCTGTCAGCTTACTTTTACGATTCGCATACAATATAAAGCAATACAATATTAAAATAATAAAGGACCCAATAATCTTCGCATCAAAAATCGAAAGACTCTCTAGCGTTAGTAGTGCCCATTCAAACCCTAAAACTAAACTTACAGACAACACTGGAATACCAATGTAAAATGAAACATTCATCCAGTTGCTCGTCTGCTGTAGTGATGGCAACCTTGTCCATACATGTGACCATTTTTTCTTTTTCAGCAAACGATATAATACTAAGTACAATATCGCAAAAACAAATGTTAAAGAAAATGCTGCGTACGATAAAATGGCAAATGATATATGAATAAAAAGCAATTCCGAAATTAAAGTATCACTTACTATTCCTGTCGGCCGTTTCGGCATAAAAGTAAAGATACTAGCGAATAAAAACCCTAGTATATTAATAATAAATACCGGTAAATCAACTCGTGCAATACAGTGCAAAATAATAGATAGTGTCACAAGCAGCCAGGAATAAAAGAGAATCCCTTCTGACAAGGATAAAATCGGAAAACGCTTCGTTTCCACAAAAGTTAATAAAATAATGGCACTTTGAATTACCCATACGAATGAAACAAGCCAAAAAGCAACTCGCCTTGCTCGTATTTGCTTATAAAAGTAATCAGTAAAGTAAAATACTAGACTGATCGCATACAAGACGATCATTACTTCATAGAGCCTTGTCATCGTCAAATCAGCCAATAGACATCCCTTCTTTATATTGAAAGTACTAAAGTAGTGTACTTTAGCCTAGAAAAAAAACGTTTTCGTATCCTTAGTTTACCATACAGATACGAAAACGCCTCATTTAATATCAGTAGAAAATCTCGCTCGCGGGAAAAGCTCGAAGGACAACTTATCTAAAGTTGCACCGCGACTTTAGAAAGAATACTTTGGTTCAGTGGAAGATTGTGACGACTGTAAGCGTTCTTTGCGTTCAAGCTCTAGTTCTGTCATCGCAGTAACTTCAGCTTCCACAGCATCCTCAATACCGAAAATTTGTTGGAATAAACGTAACTGTTCATTTGCTTTTGGTGAATTTGCCATTTCTTTAGCTTGTAAAATTGGTTCTTTTAACAATTGATTAATAATAGACTTTGTATGCTTACTTAAAATTTTACGTTCTCGATCCGTTAAATCTGGCATTTTATTTTCGATACTAATCATTGTCTCTTCTTGAATATGATTTGCTTTTTTACGTAAAGCCGAGATGACAGGGACAACGCCAAGAGTCGCAACCCAATCTTTAAATTGCACAATCTCTTTGCCAATCATCGAAGAAATATCGGCAGCAGCACGTTCACGTTCTGCTAAGTTTGCTTCGACGATGCCTTGTAAATCATCTATATCATATAAGAAAACATTAGGTAAATCTCCAACACGTGGATCAATATCACGTGGAACCGCAATATCTACCATAAATAATGGTTTACCTTTACGCAAACGTTCAACAAATTGCATCAATTCATAGTCAATCACATAATCTGTTGCACCTGTAGACGTAATTAAAATATCCGCTTCCAGTAACGAACATTGTAGCTCCTTCATGGATTTTGCTTCACCATCAAATTTAGCTGCTAGGCTTTCTGCTTTTTCGAACGTACGGTTAATTACGGTTACTTTTCCTACACCGCTACCGTAAAGGTTCTCAATAGCAAGCTCCCCCATTTTTCCTGCACCTAAAATGGCTACATGCTTACGTTGTAAAGATCCGAATATTTTCTTTGCTAATTCAACTGCTGCATAAGAAACAGATACCGCGTTCTCACCGATAGCCGTTTCATTATGTGCTCGCTTCGCAAATGTCACTGCTTGTTTAAATAGCTGATTGTATACCGTTCCTGTCGTTCCAATCTCTTGTCCATTTAAGAAGCTTTTTCTAACTTGTCCTAAAATTTGAGTTTCGCCAAGTACCATCGAATCAATACCAGCTGTCACTTTGAATAAATGCTCGATTGCCTCATCTTCTTCACGAATTGTTAAATACGTAGAAAATGTCTCCACAGGCAGGTCGAACCAATTTGCTAAAAATTGTTTAACAAAATGACGTCCAGTATGCAATTGGTCAACTACTGCATATATTTCTGTACGGTTACATGTCGAAACAATAACGTTTTCTAATATACTTTTTTCCTTTTGCAGCGCTTCCATTGCCTGTGGTAGTTCACTCTCTATGAATGATAACTTTTCACGAATCTCAACTGGCGCCGTTTTATAATTCAAGCCTACTACGATGGTATGCATGAATAACACCTCTCACGTTCTAATTAACAAATCTCATTATAGCACAGTTCGACAAGAGTTCATCAATAATTTGTGAACATGTCATGAAGAACTGAAATTCGTCATCTACATTAGAATTATTATAAACTAAGTGTAACAAATTATACGTTCTGTTTCAAATTTAATGTTTTCCAGAACATGTTCTTTAATGGCTCATTACCAACCGTGTGGTTGATTTCCGTTCCGACTGGCGCTTTGTTGGTCACGAAGGCGTTATCACAGGATGTGATGGTTTTAGCCTTCGTTCCTCTATTGCTGATCCCCGAGGAGTCGCCCAGTCGTAACGAAGATCAACTTTTCACATGATATACGTTTTATTATAGGCATTCCTTTCTTCCGATGATGAATAAATAAAAGATGATTGATATTGAAGACTCCTAAAGGCAATTCCTAATTATTTATACATACAAACTATTACTTTCACGTTGAATAAGGATGATCATTTTTTATTTTTTCAGGTAAATATGTCTTTCGAATTAAATAATAGTGTTAAACCAAATCTTACAACTCTATTGTTCATTTAATTATTATTGAGGTATAAAAAAATTGCATTTTTATTATTTTTAACAAGGAAAAATTCACTTTCTACTATATGTTTCCTAAGTATATATTTCTGTACATTTGTCATCACCTCAAAATTTCTTTAGGTGTATTATTGCCATATTTAATAAATTAATTAAATAACGCTTCATTTCGAAGGTTAGGATCTAATTTTTTTGATAAATTGATTGGATTAAAGGTGGAACAGAAATCAACCCCACTTTATATTAATAAGTATATAAAATCAAAAAAAGCTGAACTAATTTTGTCTATTAGTTCAGCTTAATTTTGAGTATTAATCTATTAATTTGTAATTGTCGTTGTTTTTGTAGCTATGATTTTACCGTCTTTATCATACGCTATAAATTCAATCTCATTATTAACTTTGAAGTCCTGCATTGTTTGCACTGTTTTTGTTAGCATGTAGACATTATCACTACGCTTTTTCAATTCGAACTGCGCATCTCCACTTAAAGAAAGGAATCGTACATTAACCTTTGCAACATTTGAGCAATTACCATCGATTCTTGCATTCATAGTAATATTGCCTTTGCGTAGAGTTACTGTCGCTTCTTCAAATATATCTTCTGGATTCACGCAACTTGAAGGCGAAGTTTTACATAAAATTGCATCAATAATTTTTTGGAAAACTTGATGTAATTGTAAGTTATCAATTGCGTGGTAGTAAATACCACCCGTTTCAGAAGCCAATTGCGTTAAAATTGCATCATTGACTTGTGATTTTTTACCCATACTTACAGTGTAAACCTTAACCCCTTTATTTTTCGCTTCGTTTAACACTTTTGTCATCTTAGATTTACTTGTTTTACCATCTGACACGACAATAATAGCTTTTGACGTTTTTGAGTCATTTGAGAATTTAGACAGTGCCATTTCAATACCTGCAAAAATATCTGTGGCACCTTTCTCTTTCGATGCTTTATACAGGTCTTTTTTCAATACATTGTCTGTCGTACCCTCTCCAAGAACAGAAGCTTTTGTATTTGTTTCAATCACAATATTATTTTTTGCCTTAATTTGATTGATGACTTCCATCATTTTCTTACCACGGTAATTTGTTTGGTCAGAAGCTTTCATCGAAGCAGAGTAATCAACTACGTAAGCGACTTCTGTTGCTAAAGAACAAGAATTTTTACTAAAGTAAGGATTTGTAAAAATTTCCTTCGTTAATGTTTTATCTTTTAGATCCTTCAATATTGTTGCATAGCGAGGATCTATTTTATTTACTAATGTTGCTTCAGCTTTTGATTTCCCATAAATAACAGTGTCAAAGTACGCAACGGCTGTCCCTGGGCTTCCTGTATTATTTAAGTAATCCGAAGTATTTGTTACAAATGAAGCTGTTTTCTCAACACCATCAAATTTAATTTTTACTGTTCCTTGATAGTCAGTAATAATTTCTCCACCAGGTCTCACTAAAGTAACCATTACTTTTGTGTAACGATCTTTACCAGATGGTCTTGATGCCGCATCTGCGCTTTCCTTTAATGCTTCAACTCGTTTTTTATAAGCTTCTACTTGACCTAGTAGTTTACCACCTTGGTATTTTAATAATACTGTTCGATCATAGTTACTCAAGCTTGTGAAAATAGCATAAATTTTCATGACACTATCATAATGCTCGAGTGTCAGTTTTTTTTCATCTGGCATATAGCTCATAAGTTGAATAATAGCACCGACAGGGTTAATATTCTCAACCTGTGAGGCGATCGCATCATCAATTCCTTGAATACGATAAATTGGACGCCCATCATCTGAAATCATATACATAATTTCAATCTTATCATTAATTGAATCCTTCAAACGTTTTTCAATAATCTCTTCGAACAACCAAACGGAAATATTATAGTTTTCAAATTGTAAAATGGCATTTTCATATCCTAATGCAGGGTATTTTTTATCATTGCCACCATATTGTAAATAAATATTTTCAACATTTCCTAGAGCATTTGTTACATTTGTTTGTTGTCCAATACTAAATAGCTTTTCTTCTCTATCAATCCAATGGACGTTCACAATATTTTCTTTAAAGTACTCTGGTAATTTTTCATACGGTACATATGGAGGTGTTACATTTCCATTTTCATCATCCGTATTCGCTGGATCATACACTTGATAATCAATGCGCATTTCCGGCTGAGGTGAGTAACGGACATGTGCATTCAGTTTTTCACCTACAAGACATTTCATACCAGGATCCGTGTTATTAATAAGCTCAAATGAAATTGTATCACGGACAGATTTTGTTAATTTTGGTGCTATAACAATCGCAGAGACAGTAGAGCCATCTGACTGTACATTTCGAACAGCTTCACCTGATGTGTCAACGATTTTGGCACCATATGATGAAGTTACACGGAATGTATAAGATTTATCATCAGGTATTGGATCACCATTACAAGCTTTTAAAGATACAGTAATGAGCGTTGAATCTTGGTCATTTGCGATTAAATCTGGTTTTTCAACATCAATACTTTGTAGAGCATTATTAACATATTCCGGTCCAGTAAAATCGTTGTTATTATCCTTTGGCTCTTCAAATTCTGTATTGCTTGAGCCCATGAAGCCAGGAGGTAATGTAATTTTGTCGTTATCACGTCCTGCAGACTTACGTTTTAATCCTAGTACAGCAAAATTACCGTTTTGTACACTGCGGTATAATAATTCAGCACTATCTCCTCGAGTTAGCTTTGTAGAAGGTTGGAAATCAGCAAATGTTTTTTTACCAGTATTTCCTGTTGAAATATCGTTCGTGTATAAATATTGAACCGCCTGAGGCTCATCTAAATCTAAACCTCTAAATGCAGCATATATACGTGCAAATTGTCCACGTGTAACAGCTTTTGAACGATTGGCTGTTGTAAAGATACCATTAAACGGTAAATAAAAATCACTATAGAAGTTATAAGCTATACTGTCGTTATATGTTAATGCAAAGTTTCGATCAAGCTTTGCAAACATGACAACAAGCTCTCGCTCAGTAATTTGTTCATTAGGTAAAAAGTTATTAGCGCTATTCAATGAGAATAAATCATTATCGACTGCCCATGAAATAGCTTTGTATTTACTATCATTTGTTGGTACATCATTAATTGTCGTAGCTGCCTGAGTCACAGCTGGAGTTGCTGTCATTAGGACTAGTACGAAACAAAGCAGGGATAGAAATGCTTTTTTAGCATACGTCATTTATTGATCCGTCCTTTCTTTAATTAAAGAACAATATGTCATCTCGATAGTTTTGTTTTAAATCACTTTCCAAGTAATTCAAGAACCGCTCTAACACTACTGATGCTTGTGCTCGCGTTAATGGTTGATTTGGATTAAATCGACCTGTTACAGGATCACCAGACATTAAGCCTAGCTCATTTGCAATATATATACCGTCTTTTGAATAGTCTGGAATTTGCGCATCATCCTTAAACTTTGTCATATAGCCTGGATCTGGCGCCTTATTTTCTAGCCCTAATGCACGTACAAAAATCGTAGCTGCTTGAGCTCGAGTAATTTGATTATCCGGTTTAAAATACTCTGGAGTTACACCTTTAATGATTCCTTTTTTAAATGCAGACTCAATATAGGCATAATCTTTTACCGTACGCTTGACATCTTTAAAAATACTAGTACTTGATGTCGATTTTTTGCTTTTTGGTTCTTCCATAACACGTAAGTCAACTGCCTTACCAATCGCCGTTGTAAAATCAATACGCTTCATAGGTGTATTTGGTGAGAAGAAGTTACTTGCATCTGAGTAAATACCTAAAGAGTATAATTTTTCAATTGCTTGTTTCGCATAGTGATTTGATAAATCACGGAACTTCGGAATGATTAAACGTTCAATTGTCGGCATGTATTCTTTATCTAAATCAATAGTACCTTTTTGTCCAGAAGCTAAATCATACGTATATTCAGAAATAACATCCTTTTCACTCACTACCGCATACCCACCATCAAAGCTCCCTAAACTTCCAAGGTTTTCTTCATAGTTTAGTACACGTGATTTGCTTTTAGATAAACGATTTTTCACATGGCTTGTCTTACCGTCGCTATAATTATAAACAGCTTCTGTAATTTGTGTTTCTGTTGCTCCCCAGAAGTTTTCATAGCCTGCAAGGCGACTATCCGTATCAATTGTTACCGTATTTTTGACTACATTTTTTCCAGTTCCAGTCTGATAGGAATAAGTTTTTCTCGAAATAACATTACCTGAATAGTAATCCGAGGCTGCACGATTGTCTGTTACAGTCCCTTGTGAAAATTGGTAATCTACCAATGTATATGTTATTTTTCCGACAACAATTTTCTCCGAATACTTTTTGACTACACCATTCGATGTTTTTTGACCAATCGTAGCATAATCCATAACGTCTGATTCATAGGCAATATTTCGTGTCAGTGTAGCACCGTTACTTGCTGTCAGCTTCAAACTATGTGTTTCCGTTAACTTTCCTTTAGATTCTTTTTGTGTGATTTTAATGTCTTTACTAGTGCCTTTAAATATAATAGGTGTTCCTGTAATGAAAACAGCTTCCTCATATGTATATTCATTTTTTACAGCACCTGTTGTTTCTAATGAAGCCGCTAATGCATTTTCTGGGATAGTAGCTCCAATAACAAATACAGCAAGAACCACTAACATTATTTTAGATAAATGTTTTCGCATTCTTTCTTTGTTCCTCTCTTTCAATCCATGCATATCCGCATATGGAGCTGTCAATAATTTCTTCAAGATTACAATATAATCAGGTATGTTGATTAACCATCTTAACCAACACACCTGAGAAATTTAAAGTAAAAATTTGCTTCCACTATCGTAGTACAACACAAATTTTTTCATTATAAGCAAGCTCTACCTTCACTTAGTCTAAATATCTTCGTTGAAAATATACTTATAGAAGCTTATAGATATATGTTAATCAACTAATATTAAATGAGCTTTGACAAAACGATCTGATAGTACAACTAAACGATCTGAAGGTTTTAAATCAGATGCTTGAATTACTTTACCCGCTTTAATAAGCGTAGCTTGGTCAATATTCATATCAATCATTTCACCAGCTTCATACCAATGGCCATTTTGCCATTGACTAACGCTCTTCACATTAATTACAGCTGGATATTTCGATTTAACTGACTGTAATTTACCCGTTAACATTAATGGTGCAACTGGCTTAGCTTTATTAAGAATATGAACAGCCTGCACATGGCCATCTTTCACATAGAAGTAACCATATTCACCTTCATATAAATGAAGTTCAATATCCGGAATAACACTAAATGTTTTTTTACCATCATCTACTATTGCCTTTGTTGAATTACTAACAGATAGTACAGTACGTTCCGTTTTCTTGAAGACATTTGACTCGATTTTCATTGCATCATCAATTTCGATTAAATAGCCATCTGCTTGTGATAAGCGCCCATAATATAACTCATGACCCGCTAAGTTTGGCGACATAAAACTATCACCTGTTACTTGCACAACTTGGGCATAATGATCACGTGCAGCACCGTCCGAAATAACAAAAGCTGTACCGTAAGCTAATAAGCCAGTAGGTTCAATTAAACGACCATTTCGAATTAAAATCGTTCCATCATGGAAGTATAATGTACCAGCAGATTTAAGTTTTAATAATTGATATTTAGTATCCACAGAAAGCATAGGCTCATAGTAAGTTCGCTCATTGTTTTTTAGTACAACAACCTTTTCAATCACTTCTTTGCCAAATTGTTTAACTGTCGCATAATATGCTTCACTGCCAATGTAATTCTTCAACTGACCTTTATCAATTTTTGTATTTCCAACATATATCGGAACCTTAGATGAAAAATTCATCGTTGATAAATCCGTTGTTGTATTAGATCCAAACTGCCAATTTATAAAAGCATGTTGGTTTTTGACAGTTAATTTATTGGCATTGGCATTAACCGCTTGAATCTCACCTTTATATAGGTTTTCAACTAATGTACCTGTCTCACTAATTTCTATTTTTGTGACAATGGATGTGTTTCGATTTTTAAGGCTAAGCTTAACACGATCCCCCACATATAATGCGCTAATATCGACTGCAGAGGAGCCTTTTTGATAGCTTGTATCTTTATTTATGTAGTAGGTTGTTTCCTCTCCAATATCTGGCTTCAGCATAATGAACAGGCCATTTGGATCAATACTTGTCACTACTCCCGCAAGTATTTTAGTATTTTGTGCAACTGTTGGAGATTCTACTTCTATTGTAGAATTAGAAGTACCTCGAAGCTCAACAACACTTCGAAGCGAAATTTCCGCTTCTACTTTCATCCCCATCTTAAAGCCTTCGATTGTTGTTACTGTATTATTAATATACAGACGGGCATTATCATTTATATTGTATGTAACTTCACGACCGCTATCATTTTGCAAAGTAATTTTACTAAGTTTTTTTTCTATCATTCCGTTTGAATTTGCATATTCTGAAAATGTTACATCAACAAAGGTTCCTGTCACCATCTGGGCCGCATGGGCTGTTTGATTTGACGAAAATCCGAGAACCGCTAGTAACATAAACATTAGTATGTATGGAATCTTCTTCAACAAATCCCGCCTCCTTAAAAATGTCATTAATAAATAGTATATCTTATTATTGGTAGTTTTTCCTATTCAAAAAGTTACATTTTAGTGCTTTTACTTACTTTATCAATTATCCCTGGGCATAATTGCGTCCGAAATTAATTTTGCGCTTAGGCCTGCACGAGGGCCGACACGATGTCGGTCATCTCTATAATGCCACAGGACGTGGCGTTTTTACCGATGCAGGTCAGTTAGCCATTATCGCATAGATGCGATGATTTTAGGCTAACATCCTATGTAAACTCCTTTCCGATTTCCGCCGGAGGCTTAACTTCTTTCAATGGATGCTTGGACCCCCGCCGAAAGGTGACTTAAAGACCACATTCATCTCACCACCTATAGAGGTGAGTGTCTTCTGTAACTATCGTTGCAACAGAGATTGCTGAAAGAAGTTAAATCTACCATTAGACCGCAAAGATAGAGGTAGCTTCCAATTCCAAGCTACCTTCCTTCATCAAACTTGAACGTCAATTGTATGTCCAGCTGTTGGATGTGGAGCATCTAACATTTCAACTAATTGTTCTGAATTTTGCTGTTGCATCTCCATAGCCTGTTTTGTTACAGCTAGAGATACATTTTGCATTAATGTTGCTTGATTCATTGCCATTGATAAAGCTGCTATATCCATTAAGTCCACCTCCTATTTAATTTATCGGTCAGTTATTTCATTCATCAAGCAATTCCATCCATTTTAATAAAAAAAACATCTACTGTCCTAAATAATAGTCGCAATAGATGTTTTCTTATTACATTTTATTTTCGATAGTACGCCAAGCTTCTTCAAAACCAAGTCCTGTTTCTGAAGAAAAGACAATAATAGGGTCATTTTTATCCATGTCTAGCGTTTCTTTCACGATTTTTTTGTGCTTATCCCATTTACCTTTTGGAATTTTATCTGCTTTTGTTGCAATGACAATACAAGGAATATTGTAATGCTTTAAAAAATCATACATCATGCGATCATCAGCTGTAGGTGGATGACGTAAGTCAATAATTTGAACGACTGCCTTTAATTCCTGACGCCCAGTTAAGTAACGCTCAATCATTTTCCCCCATGCTTCACGCTCAGTCTTTGAAACCTTTGCATAACCATAACCCGGAACATCTACAAAAAACAATTGCTCTTCAATTTTGTAAAAATTAAGCGTTTGTGTTTTTCCGGGCTTAGAAGAAATACGTGCTAAAGCTTTACGACCGATCATTCGGTTAATAAATGAGGATTTCCCCACATTTGAACGACCGGCTAGTGCAAATTCTGGCAGTCCATCTTCTGGATATTGGTCTGGTCTTACAGCACTTATGACCATTTCGACGTTATGGACTTTCATTTTCTTAAATACCTCCGTCCAGTGCAATGGCTAATACTTCATCAGCCGATGACACTAGTTTAAATGTTAGTTGTTCGCGTACACTTCCAGGAATATCCTCAATATCTCGCTCATTATCTTTCGGACAAATAATTGTCGTTAAGCCCGCTCGATGCGCACTGAGTGTCTTTTCCTTTAAGCCCCCAATTGGGAGTACACGCCCACGTAAAGTAATTTCACCTGTCATGCCGACCTCACGGCGTATTGGACGGTGTAAAATTGCAGAAACAATTGCGGTTGCCATTGTAATACCTGCGGAAGGTCCGTCTTTCGGCACTGCTCCTTCAGGAACGTGAATATGAATATCATGTGTTTCAAAATATTCTGCATCCACTTTTAGCTCTTCCATTTTTGAGCGGACATACGATAAGGCGGTTTGAGCAGATTCCTTCATGACATCGCCTAGCTTCCCAGTTAGCTGCAATTTCCCTTTACCAGGTGTTAATGATACCTCAATTTGTAATGTATCACCACCCACAGTTGTATAAGCAAGTCCAGTAGCTACACCGATTTGATTTTCTTCCTCAGCTTGTCCATATCGGAAACGATGTTTACCGAGTAATTCCTCTAACGATTTCGAGCTTACTGTTATTCGTTTTTTCTCACCAGAGACAATGATCTTAGCGATTTTACGACATAGGGTTGCGATTTGACGCTCTAGTCCTCGAACGCCCGCTTCACGAGTATAATAACGGATGATATCCACTACTGCTTCGTCTTTCATAATAACTTGCGTTTTTTTCAAGCCATGTTCTTTTAACTGTTTTGGTATTAAATGATTTTTCGTAATTTGCTCTTTTTCAATTTCTGTATAACCAGCAATTGAAATCACTTCCATACGATCTAGTAACGGTCCGGGAATTGTACTTAAATCATTGGCCGTTGCTATAAATAATACATTTGATAAATCATAAGGCTCTTCGATGTAATGATCACTAAATGTATTATTTTGAGCCGGATCTAAAACTTCAAGCATTGCTGCTGCTGGATCCCCCCTGAAGTCATTAGACATTTTATCAATTTCATCTAGAAGGAACACAGGATTAATTGTCCCTGCCTTTTTCATCCCTTGGATAATACGCCCTGGCATTGCCCCAACATACGTACGACGATGACCACGAATTTCTGACTCGTCTCGTACCCCACCTAACGAAATACGTATAAATTTACGATCCAAGCTTTCTGCAATCGATCGTGCTAATGACGTTTTACCTACACCTGGAGGGCCAGCCAAACATAAAATGGGTCCACGTAATGATGCTTTCAATTGACGTACAGCTAAATATTCTAATATACGTTCTTTTACTTTTTCTAATCCATCATGATCACGATTTAAAATATTCTCTGCAAGTGCGATATTCATGCGATCTTCTGTCGCATTTGTCCATGGTAGTGCTACAATCCAATCAATATAGTTTCGAATTACGCCACTCTCTGCACTAGCTGCCGGTAGCTTCTCATAGCGATCCAACTCTTTAAGCACTACTTCTTTAGTGGATTCAGGCATTCCCGTTGCGTCAATACGTTTACGTAATTCAGCGACTTCGCCAGTTTTCCCTTCACGGTCCCCTAGCTCAGTTTGAATAGCTTTCATTTGTTCACGTAAATAATATTCTTTTTGAGTGCGCTCCATCGATTGCTTAACTTTTGTATTAATTTTCTTCTCTAGATCAAGTACTTCTTGTTCATCATGTAAACGAATAATTAAATGGTCTAAACGCTTTTTTACACTGAGCATTTCTAATACTTCTTGTTTATCAGCAATCTTGAATGGCAAGTGTGAAGCAATAATGTCCGCTAAACGACCTGGCTCTTCAATGTCTGCTACAGTACTGATGGTTTCGGAAGTAATCTTATTGGAAGCTTTCGCGTATTTTTCAAAATACGTTAACAGCGTCCGCATTAAAGCCTGTGTTTCAATATCCTTATCGATTGTTTCTTCCTTATCATCGATGTCAACAACCGTATATTTTTCTAACGCACGATAATTAGACCATGTTGCACGCGCTACACCTTCCACTAAAACACGCAATGTTCCATTTGGTAATTTAAGCATCTGTTTAACATATGCCATCGTACCAACTGTGTAGAGATCTTGCTCATCAGGCTGTTCATCATGCATTTCTTTTTGTGTTACTAATAATATCAGTTGGTCCTCTAACATCGCTTGTTCTAGCGCCGCTACAGAACGATTTCTACCCACATCAATATGTAACACCATCGACGGGTATACTAAAAGTCCACGTAAAGGCAATAATGGTACATTTGTTGTTTTTTGTATTGTCACCATGCGGGTATTCACCTCCGTCAAAATTTTCTTATTCACTCCCACGCTACTAGTATGTGTCTAAAAAGCTGATTCACACTAGTTAATCAATTGAGCCAAAAATTTCATTTAATTACAGTTGGCTTTATGTATGAATGAATAAAAAGCTGACTGTCGAATGTGCGAATATTGCACAATCGAAGTCAGCTAAATTACTCTTTATCTCACAACAATAGACAGCCACGTCTGTTCGTTATGCTGAAGTTTTAGTGTCGCTACCTTCATCGAGTTCAGTGCCATCTTCAAGAAGCAATTTCGGTTTTTCTTTATCCGTAATTGTTTTTGCCGTAATGATACATTTTTTCACGTCTTCACGTGAAGGTAGTTCGTACATTACATCAAGCATTGTTGACTCAATAATTGAACGAAGACCGCGTGCACCTGTTTTTCGCTCAATTGCTTCTTTTGCAATTTCAGAAAGGGCACCTTCATCAAACTCAAGCTCAACACCATCTAATTCAAGCATTTTTTGATATTGCTTAGCTAGTGCATTTTTAGGCTCTGTTAAAATTTGTACAAGTGCAGCCTCGTTTAATTGCTCTAGGCTTGCAAGTACCGGTAATCGACCGATGAACTCTGGAATTAAGCCAAATTTCAATAAATCCTCTGGAATCAGCTTTGCCATAATTGAGCTTTCTTCCATATCAATTTTGTTAGGATCTGAACCGAAGCCAATTACTTTTTCACCCTGACGACGTTTAATAATGGATTCTATTCCATCAAACGCTCCACCCACAATAAATAAGATGTTCGTAGTATCGATTTGTAAGAACTCCTGATGAGGATGCTTACGGCCACCTTGTGGTGGGACACTCGCAACTGTACCTTCTAAGATTTTAAGAAGTGCTTGTTGTACACCTTCACCAGATACATCACGTGTAATGGATGGATTTTCAGATTTACGTGCAACTTTATCGATTTCATCAATATAGATGATCCCTTTTTCAGCACGCTCAATATCATAATCTGCTGATTGAATTAATTTTAATAAAATATTCTCAACGTCCTCACCAACATAGCCAGCTTCAGTTAGTGAAGTAGCGTCTGCAATAGCAAAAGGAACGTTTAAAATACGCGCCAATGTTTGGGCTAATAAAGTTTTACCGCTACCAGTTGGGCCGATTAACACAATGTTCGATTTCGCTAATTCTACATCATCAATTTTACTATTCGTATTAATGCGTTTGTAGTGATTGTAAACCGCAACTGCTAAAGCTTTTTTAGCACGTTCTTGACCTATTACATACTCATCTAAAATCGTTAAGATTTCTTTCGGTTTTGGGATATCTTGGAATTCAATTTCTTCTTCAACGCCCAGTTCCTCTACAACGATTTCTGAACAAAGTTCGATACATTCATCACAAATATAAACACCAGGACCCGCAACTAGTTTACGTACCTGTTCTTGTGGTTTCCCACAGAATGAGCATTTTAAATTGCCTTTTTCATCATTAAATTTGAACAATATGTTTCACCCCTATTCAAGCAACAATCTTACAAGATTATTGAATCATTATCAAATAAATTGTCTGCATCCATTTACACCACGGCGTTTATGGTTCAAGATTTTTGACACTCATTGCACAAAAACATGAATATTGCCACAAAGTTTCCATTGCATTAACTTAATAAATTCCAGCTCACCATCATCATAGCGAGTAGTTTAACAAATATTATCCACTACTTGGGATGAGTCTAAATTCTACTTATTGTACCTTTTATTACCATATAAGTGTAAGTAACTGATTCTTCAGAAAGCTCTAGCGACCAGAGACCTTACGTTTAGCCAAACTACCTGACCTTCTTCAGTTGGTATTGACTCGTGACTTCACGTTCATACGCGGTAGTACAAGTTACATTTTTTTAAATCTATTACATTCGCCAGAGGCTTAACTTCATTCAGAAGAGGATGTATTTCGTTGTTCCTCATTCGAAAGAATTGAGACATCAGTCAAGTTAAACCCTATCTCTGCTGAATAAAGTCAAATTTTAGCATCGTGTGATAAGTCAAACAACACTATGTATTAGAGAAAATTAGAGAAATGTAAAGGCTTTGCCTATCCCCTCTTCAGGATACTTTTGCGGTGAAAGTAGTCGTAAAACTAAACCTAACGTGGAATCTAGCTACACCTAAACACACAATATGTGATAAAACAAGGCACGGTTTAATGCCGTACCTTGTTTTCATTTTTCTATCCAGTTACAAAAAAATCCTATTCAGTAATTTTAGCGTTTTCTACTAAAAATTCAACTGTTTTTTGAATTTTAATGTCGTTTTCAAGAACTGCTGTGCCACCTAAAGCACCAGTAATTTGCTCTTTTGTCATGTTAAATTGAGCAGCCATTTTTTCTAATTCAGCTTCGATATCAGCTTCAGTAGCTTCAACTTTTTCAGCTTCTGCAATTGCTTCAAGAGTTAAAGATACACGTACACGGCTTTCTGCTTCTTCTTTCATTTGTCCGCGTAAATCTTCTTCTGATTGACCTGAGAATTGATAGTAAAGGTCTAAGTTCATACCTTGCATTTGTAAACGTTGACCAAATTCTTGTAACATACGATCAGTTTCAGAGTTAATCATACCAGCAGGTACTTCAAAATCAGCATTTCCAGCTGCTTTTTCAACTAATTCGTCACGAAGTGCTGCATTTGATTCAGCTAGTTTTTGTTCAGCAGCTTGCTCTTTGATTTTAGCGCGTAAAGCTTCTACACCCTCAACTTCTGGGTCTAATTCTTTAGCGAATTCATCGTTTAGTTCTGGAAGAACTTTTGTTTTAACTTCTTTTACTGTTACTTTGAAAGTAGCTTCTTTACCAGCTAATTCAGCTGCATGGTATTCTTCTGGGAAAGTAACAACTACGTCTTTAGATTCGCCAGTTTTAATACCTACAAGTTGCTCTTCGAAGCCAGGGATGAATGAACCTGAACCGATTTCTAGTGGGTAGTCTTCACCTTTGCCACCTTCAAACGCTTCTTCACCTACGAAACCTTCAAAGTCGATAACAGCTGTATCGCCTTCTACGATTGCTTCGTCTTCTTTAATTTCTAACTCTGCTTTACGAGCTAATTGTTCTTGAATTTGTGCTTCTACTTCTTCATCAGTAACTTCTACTGGAAGTTTTGTAACTTCTAAACCTTTGTACTCACCAAGTTTTGGCTCTGGTTTCACTGTTACTTGAGCAGTAAATGTGAAATCTTTACCATGTGCGAAGTTTTCTGTACCAGAAATTTCTGGGTAATCTACTGGCATAATACCAGCTTCATCGATAGCTTTTGAATAAGATTCAGGAACGATGATTTCTAATGCATCTTGGTATAAAGATTCAATACCAAAACGTTGTTCAAACATTTTACGAGGCATTTTACCTTTACGGAAACCTGGTACGTTAATTTGTTTTACAACTTTTTTGAACGCTTGGTCCATTGCTGCGTCTACTTCTACAGCTGGTACTTCAATTGTTAGAGTACCGATATTACCTTCTTGTTTTTCCCATTTAGCTGACATGTATAAATACCTCCAAATAAATAATCAAGTTTAATGTTAGACAATTCATTCGTAACTACGATTTTGACAACCATTTTAGTATAACATAGATGCGTATAGTTTCAACTTATTTCATACTTCATGTAGTTCAGTCAATTTTTCTAACATTTGTAAAAAGTCGATGATTTCATAGTTCATTTCCTGTACTTTTCCGAGCATAGATTGTACAAAGTCAATATAACTATAGGCAATATCATCTGCTTCATACTGGTGCCATTCAAACGGATACGTCACAATGGCATGCTTCGCCATTAAATATTGTACCATTTCCAACGTCGATGGGTCTTGCTCTAATTTATTTTCGATTATTTTTTTTACTTCCCTATACTGAGGCAACTGATTTGGCAAGACTAAATTGATAGGGTTAATAATCTTTGTTCCATTAAATTTTGAGACCGTAATCTCAATTGACACTTCTTGTTCCACTAATAGAATCAATGCTAAACTCTGAACAAATGGATGGATTGTAGGACATTCAATAATATCTTTCAATGCTATCTTTAATTGCCTTACATTCGTCTCCATTAAACGATGCAGTCGAATAGATTGTTCATTTGCCGTTAAGGCACTAAATTCCGAAAGTTCATATTCTTGCTCTTCTAACAATCGTTTTGCATCTTCTTTTTTTTGGAGATTCCTTGCAACATCTTGATTCAAGCTTCTTAAGCGTTCGAATTTCTCAAGTTTATCTAATGGAAGTACATTTTCTTCTATTAATGTCGAAATTAACGACTCTACTTGATGGTATTCCTTTAATTGCATACATACAGTAACATACAGCTCCATTACTTCCACATATAAAGTCGTACCCATACCAAACAATTGCTCACAAATATTTTTAACTTTATCGTATGCTTTTAATTCATATAAAGCATACGCGTATGCACTTAATGCCATTTCGTCTCCATCTTCATATAAAAAAGCTTTTTCAAAGCTGGCCACTGCCTCTTCATATTGATAATTTTCCGCATACATATGTCCTTCACGTATTAATGTCTGAACAGCACCAGGAAAAACAACAATATTGTCATGTTTTATAACATGTCGTTTTCGCTTTGTCATTTTTCTCACCTCTTTACGACTATTTTACTCATTAGTTTCTATATGAATCATCACAATATCATGGAGGTGATTTACGAATTTGAACGAGGGCTTTACAAGAAATTATGATGAACTACTGGGGGTTAGTCACAAAAGCGTTATCTTTGTACTTGTGCGTTCCTCTATTGATTCCCAACAGTGTCTCATCTGTAATGCTCCCCTCATTCACTCCAATTCAATCTCATTAGATAGTAGTATACGTTTTAACATATGTCATTTTTAACTTTCAACGATGACAATATAAATTTACTTCCTGCTTATTAAAAAAATCATTGCTTTAGCATTACATATTTTGTAATAAATTGTATTATAATTATAATACCTTTCATTTATTACTATTTACAGGCATTCAGCCTTCAGCTAACTACAGACAAAAAGATGTGCTGCTGTCGCTTCGCTTTCGCGCAAAAAAACATGTGCTGCTGTCGCTTCGCTTTCGCGCAAAAAACATCTGCAGGCTGACGCAATTATGCCATAGCATAATTGATGGCAAAAGTTCTTCACAAGGAGTGGAATACATGCAATTAATAGATACAGTTAGTGAATTTGGTAGTAGCATCTCTCCTATGTTTGAGGCACTACCAATTAAAGTTATTTCATTTTCTACAGCGGACAATCCTTATCAGAAGGATTACCCAATTGAATTTGAAATACTCACACGGACAAAGATTGATATATACACGCAAGAAGCAAATACACATATTATAAGTATCCAAGGTTACATTCCTGGTTCTATTTCAATCGGACACCAACATGAGTCACTTTTTATTATTCCCCAAAGTGTACACATTGAATGCAACTATAAGCTTCTAAGTATCGACCAAAAAGATATGCAACGAATCTTACAGCATGATGAACCGAATCTTCATTATAGCGAATGGCTAATCGAAACCATTAAAAATGCAAATATTCTTGTTGAACTAAAAACCAATCAAAATACTTATACCGAATGGCCGCTCGGTATAAAGTCAGCCCTTATATCATAACTAGGATGAGAGACATACTTAAATAGGTATGTCTTTTTTTGTGTACTCCTTGAATAATTCTTTCCCTTTTGGTTGCTTGTCTATCATATCAACTTTTTGTTGATTCTGGAATTCCCATTGCGAATATACTTCTATATCACTAGAAAACTTTACAAATCAACAAATTCGTCGTTGAAGCGTTATAATAAAAAGACTAGCTCCATATAAGCATTTTTACTATGTTCTACTAATCACTTCGAAAAGAATGCTCTTATAGAGAATTAACTTAACCTCGGGGGAATTACATATGGATATCAAAAATACATTACAATCATTCTCAACCATGACATCTTCAGAACGACAAGAACTTATGTTACAAAAGGGCGATTGGTTGTTACAAGAAATGTTAACGCACATTGGTTCACCAGATGCCAAATTACGAGACAAATTAATTTATCGAACTTTTATTGATCTACTTAGTGACAATTTACTGAGCAATGAACAGCTACAATATTTATTTGATACTGTAATAGGCGACGATTATTTATTTTTAAACATAGGCGAAGAAATGACGGATAGTGTCTTCACTCGTTCGTTTTCTGCTTTACTTGTAGCCAGTATTCTCGCAAAAGATGCTGAACTACTAATTTTAAATGATGACCGTTTACAAATTTTCTTTAAAAAAATCGGTCGTTATTTATTATTAGAAAAAGATACGCGAGGACATGTCCAAGATAAAGGTTGGGCACATAGCATTGCACATGGTGCAGATTTAGCGGCTATGACAATTAAACACCCTAAATTTGATTTACAACATGCACCTTTAATCTTGCACGCCTTAAAACTTGTTACTTGGAAAGGTACTATTTTTGTCAACGACGAGGAGGAACGCTTAGTTAATATTATTGAAGCGTTACTAGATCGTGACTACTCTGAGGAAGCATTAATAGAATTTACAGAACAGGTATTCGATAAATTTGAAATGCATTTAGTGACTCAAGGTTATAACGAAGCCTTTTTCAGCGGACGAACATGTACATTAAATTTAATGAAAACATTGTATTTTGCTTTAAAGATGCAAAACCTAGCCCCAAATCTGCAAAATACTATTTATGGACAAGTTGCAAAATGGCTAAAACTAGGCGCATAAAATGTATGGCGTAATTAAACGAGCTAAAGCGAATTTCACTTTCTTTCTGCTTCAAACATTTAATTTCGTTCCCGTACCAAATTTAGCAAACTAAGGATCCCCTTAGTTTGCTTTTTTTACTTTTTAAGTAAAATATCAAGAATACAATAAACGGAAGTTGTTAATTATATTAACATAATTTATATCCATTTCCGAAATACCCCCTTCCAATCATTCCTTACATTTAAAGTTTATCCTGATATATCCACATCCCTGTTTTTTGTTTCCTTATATTTTTTAAAAACGCAACAATAAAGCATTCAATAGCCTAATTTAACGGCGATTTTATTACAAAATGAAGTCTAAAATGTGAAATGACATTTTCACAAAAAAAACTATTTACTTAGTTAAGAATAAGAAACTCAGTGTTTTCAACGTTCAAACAGTGTTTATTATATTAAACACAAAAATACTAATATTGAAATAACGATTTTTGTTCAAAAAATGTTCATATTTATCCCCTGTTTACTATTAAAAATATAAAAAAATAATTTTTTTTCTATCAAACGGGCGTATAATCCTATATGCAAACAACGACATTTGTGTCAATCGATTATGACACATTGTTTGAAAATCGATTACACAGATTAATGACTTTGCGAACGCTTGCATTAGACCAATCAAATACTAAATTCAATGTTTCATAGTGAACCATGCCATTGTAAGTATTTCTGATTATTTGATTGGTACAACAATTAAAAGAGGTGACCGTATTACCCACTATTTATAAATTCGAATCTATATATAAGCATATGAAATTTATGAATAGCCGTTTTATAGAAAGGAGTCAAACATGAAGAAAAAGTTAAGCTTAATGTTTGTTGCATTTAGTGCGCTAGCAATTCTTGCTGGCTGTGAACCCCTAACAATTTTTGATCCTAAAGGGCCAAATGCCAAAACATTATCAGACACAATTATTTTATCCATTATTACAATGGCCTTTATATTACTAGTCGTGTATATGCTTTTAGCATTTATGCTAACTAAGTATCGTGCTTCAAAAGCATCTGCAGATTATGAGCCTCCTCACGAAGAGGGTAGTCATCTACTTGAAATAATATGGACAGTTATCCCTATTATCATAGTGGCATTCTTGGCAGTGGTTACTGTAAGAACAACAAGTACAGTCGAGAAAACACCAGAAGGTTATGACAATAAAGAGCCACTTGTTATTTACGCATCATCTTCTAACTGGAAATGGCATTTTAGCTATCCAGAGCAAGGTATTGAAACTGTAAACTATGTAAATATTCCAACTGACCGTCCAATCGAGTTCAAACTTTACTCTTTCGGACCAATCACAAGTTTCTGGATTCCACAATTAGCTGGTCAAAAATACGCGATGAGTGACATGTTAACGACTATTCACCTTGCTGCAGATGAGGCTGGTTCATACATGGGCCGTAACTCTAACTTTAGCGGCCGCGGTTTTGCTGAAATGGAATTTGAAGCACAAGCTATGACACAAGAAAAATTCGACGAATGGGTTTCTGATGTGAAAACAAACGAAAAACCATTAACAGAAGAAAAATTTGATGAACTATTAAAAGCAGAACACGTTGGTCGTTCAAGCTATTCATCTACACACTTAGAATTTAGACCTGCTCCAATGGAACACAGTGAACACATGAAAATGGGCGGCATGGATCATAGTGATATGGACATGTCCGAAAAAGAAATGGATCACTCTAAAATGGATCATGGGAATCATTCTGATTCAGCCAAAAATTCTGAAGAAACACATTCACATTAATTTTATTTTTACACCTGAAAGGAGCGCATCCAATGAGTATGGAAGAAGTATTCCATCCTATGCAAGAACCGATGATTTTAGCGGCAGCTATTAGTATCGTAGTTGGAGCAGTGGTTATTGTAGCTGGCCTTACGTATTTCAAAAAATGGGGCTATTTCTACAAAAACTGGCTATCAACTGTTGACCATAAAAAAATCGGTATTATGTATATCGCTACAGCACTTTTGATGCTATTCCGCGGCGGTATCGATGCACTATTAATGCGTGCACAAACAGCAGTTCCTGATAATGGACTTCTTGATGCACAACACTATAATGAGATTTTCACAACACACGGTTTATTAATGATTTTATTCATGGCTATGCCATTCGTAATTGGTTTAATGAACATTGTTATCCCACTGCAAATTGGTGCACGTGACGTTGCCTTCCCACGTCTGAATGCAGTCAGCTTTTGGTTATTTGCAGCTGGTTGTGGTTTATTAAACCTATCATTTATCATTGGTGGTTCACCTGATGCTGGTTGGACAGCTTACTTCCCATTAGCTGGGACAGAATTTAGTCCAACTGTTGGGAACAACTACTATTCTTTAGCTTTACAATTATCAGGGATTGGTACGTTAATGACTGGTGTTAACTTCATCGCAACAATCATTAAAATGCGTGCACCTGGTATGACATTAATGAAAATGCCAATGTTCACTTGGTCAATTTTAATTACAAACATTATTATCGTATTTGCATTCCCAGTATTAACTGTAGCACTTGCGTTAATGATGCTTGACCGTCAATTCGGCACACAATTCTTTGCAATGCAAAATGGTGGTATGGATATGCTTTGGGCCAACCTATTCTGGGTTTGGGGACATCCTGAGGTTTATATCGTTATCCTACCTGCTTTCGGTATCTTCTCTGAAATCATTGCGACATTTGCACGTAAAAACTTATACGGCTATAAATCAATGGTTATGAGTATGGTCGTTATTTCGTTACTATCATTCTTAGTATGGGCCCACCACTTCTATACAATGGGTCACGGTGTTATGGTAAACAGCGTATTCTCTATTACTACAATGGCAATCGCTGTTCCGACAGGGGTTAAAATATTTAACTGGTTGCTCACAATGAGACACGGTAAAATTCAATTTACAACTCCTATGCTTTATGCTCTTGGCTTTATTCCTATCTTCACAATTGGTGGGGTTACTGGGGTAATGCTTGCAATGGCAAGTGCTGACTATCAATATCATAATACGATGTTCTTAGTTGCCCACTTCCACTATGTATTAATTCCAGGTACAGTATTCGGTGTACTTGCAGGTTACCACTACTGGTGGCCAAAAATGTTCGGTTTCCGTTTAAATGAAAAACTAGGTAAAACAGCTTTCTGGTTTATCGCAGTATGCTTTAACGTAACATTCTTCCCTCTATTCATTTTAGGTTTAGATGGTTACGCTCGTCGTATGTACACTTACTCTGAGTCAACTGGCTACGGTCCATTGAATATGCTATCGTTCATCGGTGGTCTTGGTCTTGCTGTCGGCTTTGCGTTAATCGTATATAACATTTACTACAGCTGGAAACATATGCCACGCAATGAAAAAGCAGATGTTTGGGATGGTCGTACGTTAGAATGGGCTACTCATTCTCCAGTTCCAGAATATAACTTTGCAGTAGTTCCAACGGTTACACGTTTAGATGAATACTGGTTCGCGAAAAAAGAAGGTCGCGATATTACAGCCGGTAAAATTGAAAAAATTCACATGCCTAACAACACTGGCACACCATTCTGGATGAGCGGATTCTTCTTCCTTGCAGCATTCTTCGCTGTATTCAATCTATGGGTTCCAGCAATCATTAGTATGATTGGTGTATTTGGCTTTATGATTCATCGTTCATTCGAAAAGGATCATGGTCGATACATTTCAGTTGAAGAAGTTATGGCAACTGAAAAAAGCTTGAGAGGTGATAAATAATATGAAAATCGATTCTTCACTTCCATTAGAATATAGTACAGAAGAAAATCGCCTGAAAATTTTCGGTTTCTGGATTTTCCTTGGTGCCGAAATCGTATTATTCGCCACACTATTTACAGTGTATTTCACACTTCAAACACGTACAGGTAGTGGCCCAAATGGCGCTGAGATTTTCGAATTAACACCAGTATTATGGGAAACATTCTTATTATTAACAAGTAGTTTCACAATTGGTCTTGGTGTTCATGCAATGCGTATTGGCAATAAAAAAGCGATGATGGCATTTTTCATCATCACACTTCTATTAGGTCTTGGCTTCTTAGGCATTGAGATTGATGAATTTGTCACATATGTTGAAGAAGGTGCGACTATTCAAACAAGCGCATTCTTATCGGCATTAATGACTTTACTTGGTACGCACGGTCTCCACGTAACATTCGGTTTCTTCTGGGGCGTTGCAATTTTAATCCAAGTAGCTAGCCGTGGTTTAAACCCACAAACAGCTAACAAAGCGTTTATCTTCTCACTGTACTGGCACTTCCTAGACGTTGTTTGGATTTTCATCTTCAGCTTCGTCTACTTGAAAGGACTGATTAGCTGATGAAGGAATTATTCCCAAAACAACACGTGATGGGCTTCGGCTTCTCACTATTACTAACAGTTGTAGCTTTAGCTGTTATTAAATTCGATATGTCTCTTAACATGGCATTTGCTGTTTTACTAGTAACTGCTCTTGCACAAGCAACTGTACAATTAGTATTATTCATGCACATCGGTGAATCTGAAGATAAAAAAACGTTATATACAACGATTTTATATTCAGTATTCGTAGGTGTTGTCACAATCATTGGTACATTATTCGCAATGATCTGGGGCTATAATTGATAAACGGAGCCGAGAAAATGGTATCATTTTCTCGGCTCTTTCTTTTTGTAAATATACTTATTTTACTATTGAAAGTAGACTCAACTCAAAATCGAAATCGAACAACACTCCCCCTACTCTACTAAACGGAAAATCACTAGAATCCTCAACAAAAAAATAATTTACAGTGATAGTTTCTTGTCTCAACACCATTGGCTTCACCAAAACTTGTGGATGATACATCTATCTTTATTCAGTAGAAGCCTCCTGCCCTTAATTTGGCAATATGAATGTAGATGTGGTTCCTTTTCAGGGGGCGTCCAAACATCTACTAAAATAGAAGAGCACAGTCTAAAAACCCCACATCCTATGGCTATCTGTTACGAAAGCAAGTAGCTATCCCCAAAAAAAGCGCCCAGTCGGTGCGGAAATCAACCACTCGTTTTGGTGATGAGCTACGCCATTGCAATATTACAATAACTAACAACAGATTTATTTAGCATTGATTTATATTTATGAATCAACTTTCTTGAGACTTATCATAAGCAAAAAGGATTATAATTAAATGTACACGCTAGGCATTTACTATTATTTTAATAAAATTAAGAAACTTTTACTTTTATAGTATTGTATACTAATAGTTGATGCTTTTACCAACGAATAGGAGATGAATGTAATGAACAAATTTTTTAAAGTTTTAAGTGTTGGAGCACTAGCACTAACACTAGCAGCTTGTAACAGTAGTGCTTCCCCAACGAAAGGTACAACTAAAACAAGTGAACTCACTTTAGAGCAAGTGTATGACAAAGCGGTGAAACGCCAGGAAGAAATTAAAAGCGCGAGTGCAAAAGCAGAAGTGACTCAAGAGGCACAAATGGGGTCAGGTGACAAAGCAGAGAAATTTAACAGCGATACAAAAATGGACGTGGATGTAGTTACCGATCCACTAGGTATGCATTTCTCAATGACAACGACAGCGCCAGATATGCTTGACGAAGGCGACAAGAATAATGAAACGTCAGTTGAAATGTACATGAATAAGGATCAAGGTATTTTCGTAAAAGACGAAGCTTCCAACGAATGGTTAAAGTTACCAAGCGATGATTTCGATTCAATTTTAAAGGAGACTTCATCAGCAGCAAACGCTAAGGAACAATTAGAACAACTTAAAAAGTTTGCAGGTGATTTTAAATTCGAGCAAACAGATGATGCATATGTCTTAACTTTAGACGCAAAAGGCGATAAGTTTAAAGAACTCATCGATTCTGAAATGAAAAAATCGATGAAAGATCTTAACCTTCAAGAAAATCCTCTTGATAATTTAACGATTAATAAAATGGACTACGTACTATACATTGATAAAAAAACTTTTGATACAAATAAAATAGATGTGAATATGGATTTGAAAATAAAAGTGGAAAATGAAGAATTTTCGTCAAAAACGAAGACAGTTGTAACATATACTGATTTCAATAACCTAAAAACAATTGACATCCCAAAAGAAATTATCGATAACGCACAAACTGTTGCACAGTAAACAATATAAAAAAGGAATCTGCATACTTTAATGTACGCAGATTCCTTTTGCTTTGGGTACCACTTCAATAAAATCGACCATTACCCTAGGATTACTTGAAGAAATATCGAAAAAATCCGCAAGACTTATATATTATTTATACTTTGCGATTTAAAACTTATTTAGCAGCCTGAACATATTCTGTTGCTGCTCTTTGGCTAATTACTGCAGTTGGAACGAAGCTTTCAAAAGCATGATAACAGCTAGGATACAAATGGAATTCAACATCAACACCGGCCTGACATAGCCTCGTCACATATTGCAATGCTTCATAACGGAATGGATCTAATTGCCCTACGCAAGTATAAGTAAATGGTAAACCAGATAAATCTTCTGCTCTTGCAGCTGCGGCATATTGTGAAATAATTTCACTGCCATTATCCCCATCCATATACATTTCCCACTCCTTTTGATTTAAACCATGATTCCCAACCATATGTCCTGTAATCTCCAATCCAGAAGGCGTATTATTACGATCATCAATCATTGGATAGAGTAGCATTTGAAAACAAAGGTTAGGATATCCTCTATCACGAGCCAGTAATGCTAATGCCGCCGTTAAGCCACCTCCCGCACTTGCCCCAGCTACAGCAATACGAGTACTCTCAATCCCTAAATCCTTCACATGATCAGCTACCCCTTTTAATGCTGTGTAACAATCTTCAAGTGGTGAAGCATAAGGGTATTCAGGAGCGAGTCTATAATCCACTGATACTACAATACAATTTGCCTCATTCACAAAATGTTGGCATAGTAAATCATCACCCTCTGGAGCACCTAGCACATATCCTCCTCCATGAATCCATAAAAGCGCTGGTGGGGATGTCTCCCATCCCCTTTGTTGAAAGTTATTCAATCACTCTATACTCGTTCTTTTCGCTCACTTTAATCGACCATCAAAGGACCAATTCGTCCACATCCGTAAGGCCTGCTCAAATGGGCCACGTTTGAATTTTTTTAAATATAAGACACTGCCAATGCACTGTACACAATAAATTCCTAATCCAAATAACACCCCATTCAAGATGCCTAATTTTCCAAACAGCCCAAAACCATAACCAAAAAATACAGTTGTACAAACAATAGATTGCAGCAAATAATTAGTTAGAGACAGCTTACCAACACATTCAAAGGCATGAATAATAGGCGTCGTACGCCATTTCTTATAGAGTAAGGCGGCTACACATACATAGCCTAACGCTAAAACTTGTGCTCCACTCATCTGAAGCATAATTGACAAATCTCCTTCTTTTAAACTCAAATATTTACATAGTATCCCAATAGGTACAAGTATCATACCTAGCTTATACCACTTTTGTTCCTGCTCTATATTTACAAATGCTCGCATTTTCGCAAGCGCCATACCAAGTAAAAACAACGGTGCATAGAATAATGGCGCTACAAATAACAGGATAGATGTTTCTTGTTCAGGCATCAGCCTATTTAGACGAAAATTAAGAACATCTAAATAACTGCCATGTGCATAAATGGCGTCTGCTTTTTCAATATACGCATTGATATCCTGCTGATTTGCTGTGAGATCTAAGTTAATATTCATCATAATTACAACTGAAAATACAAAGAACAAACTAGCCCATATAATAATTGTTTTTGCTTTTCGATTAATGAATGGTAACAAAAACAAAATCATACAACCGTAATATAAGAGTATGTCACCTTCCCATATAAATGTAGTATGCAGCCAGCCTAATAAAATGAGCCCCAAGCTCCGTCGAAGAATAATCCATCGACTTTTCATCCCTTTTCCGCGTACAGATTCAATTAGTTTTATAAAAGAAAATCCAAATAACAGCGTAAAAATAGGCATAAAAGATCCGCCGATCAACACCCTCACAAAATCCCCCGCACTTTGTGATGATAAATTTTTTAAGGCTCCATGCATGCCATATTGAAAAATTATTAAATTAGCAAGTAAAATCCCAAGCAAACTTAATCCACGAAGACTATCAACGAACGAAATCCGCTTCAATCCCATCATTTTCCCCTTTCCATTCATTTAAAGAAAGAATAACGTAAGAACCTTATAGCTATTTAATCGTTATCTTAAGATAGTCTTAAAAACAGAAAAATAAGACTTTTCTGTTTTCAGAATGTATAAAGGCACATGAAAATGGACATTGAATTTTGTTCGATAACAAAAAAGATTTCTACTAATTAAGTAGAAATCCCATGTTATTGAAAAGCTATTTTCTTTATGATTTTAACCTGAACATTCTTCAAAAAAGAAAGGTTGATTTCCATTCCGACTGAGCACTTTCCACGGGAGCTCGTTTGTGCGAAAGCGAATCGTCAACAACAGGATGTGATGCTTTTAGCCTTCGTTCCTCTATCGCTGATCCCCGAGAAAGAATTTAAGCTTTACATATTCCCATATCATTTATTTCATCAATATGCTTTAGCATCTATAGAATAATAAAGCAATCCTTCAAAATCCTTCAGTTCCAAATTAAGGTTGTTATACGTATATTTATAGCTCATTCCTAGTTTATCTAAAATTCGTAAAGATGCCACGTTATCCGGATGCACAACAGCAATAATTTTAGGTAAACCTATCTTATAAAATGCATAATTCATCAAAGCTTTTGTTGCTTCAGATGTTATTCCTCGACCTCTATAAACTTCCGAAATTCCGTAATAAATTTCGATTTCTGTTTCCTTTACATCATCGGGGCCAAGCCCGCAATAGCCAATTATTTTTTGACTCTGTTTCTCTACAATAGCTAGATTAAGCTTATGTATTTTAGTAGGCGTGTTTTTTGAGTTGCATTGAATGGACCACTCTATTATCCGCTGAACATCACCTCGACTAGGTACATCCTCTGGTATAAATTGATAAAAATCAGGCTCAGAAACTACTGCATACAATTCATCCAAATCAGTTAAAGCATATGGACGAATGATCAGCCTCTCGGTTTCAATATGTAGATTTAAAAACATATTGTTTTCTCCTTCAATTGAATTAAAATTAAAAAATCTTCATTCCTTTTGTGCGCATATACTAGTCCCAATAATTCTTCATTAAATCAGTTGCCCAACTTGGCTGCTTTAATTCACCTTTTGGTAAAAACTCTTTCATGACAGGTTTAATATCAATAAATGGTGTTCCATCAATAGCATCGAGGCCGTTAACGATTAATGTTCTATCTTTTAATTCTAGTAATTCTACAACCGTTACACCTATTTTGTTAGGTCTATTTTTGCCTCTCTGAGCGAAAATACCGACTTCCGGATAATCCTTATTATTTCTTGGATGTCTCGCTTCATATTGAATTTTCTCATCTACAACTTTATCAAAATAAAAAATTATTTCTAAATGAGAAAAATCATCAATCCCTTTTAAAGACGATGCATGTATATCTTTTGTCAATTCAACAGTAGAAATGACGTTACCCCAATTGTCATCTTCAATCATTTTTCGACTATTGCTCACTACAGCTATTGGTTTAATACTGTATTCCATACAAAATGACCTCATCCATTGTTGTTTTTACCTGTGCGACTTCCGTTTAATTCCAGTATACTCAAACTATTACTAATGTCAATTCCAGGGAATTATCTACAGATTTTAGGGATTAAGTAGTAGTACAGAGAACTTAATCCCTTTAATATTTCCTAGCATTGTAAAGACTTCACTACCATGTACATTTATTATTCCATAAAACGAAATCAGTTTTATTCCCCTGACGTCCCATAGTCTTTTATCGTTATTTTTACCTCACACTGAATCGGTACCTCGCTAAATGTTTGATCCCAATCTTTTTTTAGCTTTTTTTTCCACACTTTTGGATACTCTATTCTCAATCTTGTTCCAAACCCTGATACGTCCGTTTGATATTCTTTTTGTATCTTCTCTAAAACATTTTTCACAAGACGCTCTACCTCTTTTTCAGTAGCTCTTTCTGCTTTTTTCAAAAACTTATTATCAAATGTTTTCTCAGAAAGAACCCAATGCTCAGCAATTCGCCCTTCAGATTCAATTTTTACATTAAATGAAATATTGTCTCCATCGACATGGGGTATAATTTTACTTTTCATTGACAATATCTCGTATATAATCGGCTGATCTGTCCCTTCATAAAAACTTGTTACTAAACCACCTTTGCCCTTTCCAGTTATCCACGTTATACCCTCTAATTCTTTTCCCGTAAGAAAACCTCTCAGTTTTTTTGTTTTACCTTTTATTACAGCTGCTCCTGCAAATTTTACTTCTCCATTTTCTGGCACTACACTTTGCAACAAAAAACTGGCTTCTGAATTTAATTTTCCCTGTAACTTTGCAAATGTCATCGGGGGTAGTATCTTTGTCGTTCTTTTATGTCCTTTCATCATCTCAACAAGTTGAAACGCAGGAATTGTAGTTGGTTCGTTCGATTCAAGAATATTACTTGCATGATTTTTAGCGATTAGAAGAAGCGCACTTGGTCTCATTTCCAGTTCTCTAAGAAAAAAATCCATTGTTTGTGTTAGATAGAATGTACTGGCAAAATCCTCTCCTAGGACAATAACCTTTGAATGTTCTGCAAAGGCTCGTTTGTCGTTTTTTAACATCATATTACGCAAAGTTGGAAGAATAGCATCTCCGGTTTCTGAAACGTTTTTATAAGCTTTTTGTTGTTTTTTACCTTCTTTTGCACCAGAACCAGTTGTCTCTGAGGTAACGAATTGATTGGTAATTGTAATCAGCTCTTTATTAGAGTTTCTAGCTTCTTGTTCCTCCAATGTCTCTCTAGAACTACTATCTGTTTCTAAATCTAACGAGGTACCTACAACAAGACCTAAGTCTTCAATTTCTTTACTGCTCCAACAACCTGTAAGAATTAGAAGTATAAGAGATAACAGCAAACCTAAACGAAATCGTACCTTCATATTGTTTAGTTTCATGTCTTTCCACCCTTCAACCTCGAAATAAAAAGTAAGAGTACAGGAAAAACACCAAATAAGAATAATGCAGCATTCCCAATCATATCACCGAACTTAAAGAGGTCATTGATATTTTTAGGCGTCATAGAAATAATGTAAATAATCGGTAACAAACCAAATATAAAGGGCTGTATGTTCTTTTTAAAGAGTTGAGCTAACCCTAAAGCAGCCGCAAAATAGGTAATAGTAAAGGTGGCGAATATTTGCATGATCCAAATCACGAGTAAAAAAGACTCAAATCGTTCAAAGATTAACCCCGGAATTTCAAAACTTCGCATAAGTTCTAATGTAGGCCATGTTCTCGTGACAACTCCATCGATTGATAAAGCACCTATTACCATTACAACTGTTATGACATAAAAGAATAAGGGAATCGTTAAGCCAACAAGGACGACTTTTACTGCTTTCGTTTTCTCTGACTGCTTCATTAATGCGACAAGCAACAGCATAATTTCAGGACCTAAAAATGCAAGGGTTGCTGTTTTTACTCCTTTTAATACTGGCATGACTCCCAATCCTAATACAGGACGTAAATTATCTATTTCAAATATGCCCAGGCTCATAAAAGCTACCAATAAAAAGAGGACAAACGTAATAGGAAAGATGATTTCAAATAGTCGAGCAATCGAATTGATTCCACTACTAATCAAATAAAGCCCTATCCACATAAAGGGCAAAATGATAGCCCAAGTTGGCGTACCTTCGAGCAGAAAGAGTGAGGTTACTTCAGCCATTATCCTGACTTCAAATGCTGAAATTGTAAAAAAATAGACTATAATAAGTAAACTTAAAAACCAACCTGCCCATTTCCCTACAATATCTTGGCTATATTGATAGAAGGTTTTATCAGAATATTTTTGGCTTAATTTCACGATAATCACGGCTGCGATTATCGCAATGATCCCTCCTAAAAAAACACTAATCCATACATCCGGTGATTTGACCTTTTCAACAGATGTTCTTGGCAAGGTAAGTATTCCTGTAGCCAAAATATAATTAGCGAGGACAACAACTGCTTGTGAAGCCGTAATTTTGTCTTGTGAATTAATCATCATGCCAGTTTATTTCCTTTCCTAGTGACTAATCTTGACGGCTAGAATCTTTTGTATGCAACATCTTCGGACGACGTTTCATCATCATAAGTGGCATACGAACCATAAAGTCTTTCCAATCACTTGCTCTATAAGGAACCGTCGGACTAACAAAAGGGATGCCAAAACTCTTCAACTTCACCAAATGGCTGCAAAGAAGTAAGAAAAACAGGATAACCCCATATAAACCAAATAAAGCAGCAAAAAACATTGCTACGAAACGAAGCATGCGCAATGAAATTCCCGCATTATATTGCGGAATAGCAAAAGAAGAAATAGCTGTTAACGCAACAACAATTACCATAATGGGGCTAACAATCCCTGCTTGTACAGCAGCTTCCCCAATAACAAGGCCTCCGACTATTCCCATTGTAGGACCAATAGGCTTAGGCAAACGAAGCCCTGCTTCTCGTAAAATTTCAATAGCTACTTCCATAATTAGTGCCTCAATTATTGCAGGGAACGGAACACCTTCCCTCGTTCCCATCATTGACAATGCTAGCTTAGTTGGAATTAAGCCCTGATGAAACGAGACAAACGATATATAGATGGATGGTGCAAAAAGCGTAATAGCTGCAGCTAAATAACGTAATAGTCGAATGAGTGTACTTGGCAACCATCGTTCATAATAGTCTTCTGGTGATTGCAATAACATACTAAATGTCACTGGCACGATTAACGCAAAAGGTGTACCATCTAATAAAATTGCCACTCTTCCTTCCATCAAGGCAGCAAAAACACGATCTGGGCGTTCCGTATTCTGAACTTGTGTAAAAGGGCTGAGATAATTATCTTCGATTAGTTGCTCTACATAGCCCGATTCCGCAACATCATCAATATTTATTGTTTCAATTCTTTTCTTAACCTCTTCGACCAAGTTCGGGTCTGCAATCTCCTTAACATAGGCGATAACCAATTCTTTTTTTGTACGTTTACCTACTTGAAAATTGATAATTGATAAATCACTATTTTCACCATGCTGTCTCAATAGAGCCGTATTATCACTTAACATTTCAGTAAAGCCTAACCTCGGACCTCGAACCAATGCTTCTGATACCGGTTCTTCAATATTGCGCGATTTTCCTTTGGCTATCCCTAGCATTAATACATTTGGCATTCCATCAATTATCAAGGCGGTCGTCCCTGCTAATATTTTGCCTACAGATTGCTTTACATCAAACTCTTCTGTGATGTCACTAACGGAAAGAACTTCATTTTTAATAAATGACTGTAAAAAGACTCCTTTTTCATATAAAGACTCCAGCTCATCTTTTTGTGAAAAATCCCCCATAAGAGATGACAAAATATGTTTATCAATCAGTTCTTTATCTGACAGCCCATCAAGAAAAATAATCGCTGCACGAATGTCTGTGTTCCCTATGTGAAACTCCCTAAAATGCACATCCCAGTTATGACCAATCTCTTTCTTAACAAGTCCAACATCTAAGTTGTAATTACCCGTATAATAATCAAATGACTCTTGGGAAGATTCTTCTGTTTGGTCTTCGAACTCATCATTTGGTTTCGTCTGACCTTTTATTTTCACCATATCATCGTCATTCATCTCTTGTTTAGATACTATCCCATTAAACAATTTGAAAATAATATAAGGAATGAAAAAAACAATAAAACCTTGCATAAATACTTTCCATTCTGGAATGTAAGCTAAGATCTTTTCCCACATATTCATCACCCTCTTAAGCTGATAATAAAGCGAATTACAGCTTCACAATTTATATAGTTCCATCATTATCTAAGCAACAGCATTTTAAACTAATATCATTCATATTCTTCGCAAGATATGAATGAGGTTGTAATTATGGTAGAAATCCTTTTTGCTTAAAAAACAAAAAATCTTTTGCAATAGTTATGCAAAAGATTTCAGTTTCATGGTGATCATTATTAATTTTTAACTACTAATAAAATACATTAAAATATTGTCCTATATATGATATGGTATATTATCTACAATGCTATTTTAGAAGGGTGAAAACATGCTAGAAATAAGTGAAAGTAAGTTAGCACAATATATTATACATTTTATTGACGATACACTCGTCTTAGGTGAAGAATCATTAACACAACCAGAGGTCATGCTAGAAGCAGCTTTTACACAGTTAGCATTTAGCAAAATCGATTTGGAGCAGCAATTCGAATTTTTTCATGAAACAGATATTGGGTTAAATGAGGTTTACACATATGTGAGAGCAATTTTTGATCAGGAGAATAGTTTCCTTGAACAATCGATCAACATTGCTAAACACTTACATAGTGTATCTCAGCACCCTAACATTAAAAGTGGCGAATTGTTTATTGGATTATTTGACAATTGTTTTCTATCTACAGAAGCTAAAAAAATAATCGCCATCGTTAAAATTGATGAAAAAGAAATGTTTTTAGATGTAAAAAACGACCAAAACAAAATGGTTATCAACGGTATTGATGGCATCAATGTAAAGAAAGTTAACAATATGGCCATCATCGTAGATATGGGGCCGGAACAGGCACCTGCTGTCTTTATGAAAACAAAAAGGAAAGAAGATATTATCTATTGGCAAGAACGTTTTTTAAAGATCAAAGCTGCCGATGAACATTATTATAAAACGAACTTAGCCTTAACAGAATGCAAAAAATATATTTTAAAAGAAGAAGGCTTTACAAATACTGAAAAGCTAGGTCTATTAAATAAAACGCTTGATTATTTTAGAAATGAAGATGAATTTCAAGTAAATAACTATATTGAAACGGTGTTTGAACATGCGGAGCCAACACAAAAAGACATTATCATCAATTCGGTAAAACCTTATGAAACCATTATTTCTGAGAGCGCACTTGAAAAGGCTGAGAAAAAATATAAACGGAAAATCAAACTCGATTCCAATATTGAAATCCAGGTAAACGTACAGGATATTGAGCAAGTAGATGAACTAATTGAAGTAGGCTACGATGAATCGACAAATCGAAAGTTTTATAAGATTTATTTCCAGGAAGAATTATAAATCAATTAGGCCTTGGCATAATTGCGTCCGGAATCGGCTTAAAGAAGTTAAATCCTAAGATACTTCCCTAGTGTACAAAGGAAGCTCCTTACCATAGTGTGTGGTTGATTTCCGTTCCGACTGGGGGCGTCCGATGAGCCGCCTCACTCACGTTGCTCGCTCCAGGGTCTCATCTGTGACGCTGATCCCCTAGGAGTCGCCCAGTCTCCACTCCAATCAACTGGTATCAATTTCGCCTTGGCGTAATTATAGCTATCGCTTCGAAGGCAATTATAATAATTACCAATGATTTCATATTACCTAAAATACACTGCTTCAAATAGCTCAATAGCTCTTCCATCACCCTAATATCCCCTATTATTACCCATACACCAGATTTGTTAATATGTTACAATTAAGTTGAATATTTTTATCGATTTAGGGGGATCTTTTTAATATGTCCTATGTAAACGATTTACAGTATTATATTGATAGTGCTTCAATCGGAATTTTACTCGAACTTCTTTTGGTGACGACTTGTATTTCAACTATTATTTATTTAGTAACTAAAAACCAATATATTTCGTACCTTTCGTCTGCACCAATATTTTATTTTCTTTCAATAATTTTGTACCACAATTCACACTTCATTCTCCTTGTCTTAGCAATGACAATACAAGCCTTAGTTATTTTATTTATCCAGAAGAAGAATCTACTAAAGGTAATAACAATGAAAGACAAAGCTCACGACAGTATTTAACATGATAAAAAAGGACTTGTTTTTATGATTTATCAACAAGTCCTTTTACTTTTTTAAACTTAAAGGATATCACCTTAAACTCTCCCATATTTTAATGCTCTAGCCCAATCAGATCTATTTTGACCTTCACTTTGTTTAATAACCTCCGTAGTATCATAAGGAATGCTGCATTGCTCAATAATCCATTCACCATTCCTTTTATCTACAACTGTATAATTCGCAAACGGTGTACCTGATTCAATCTTATAATAGAACGGTTCAACTTCTTCATAAGCAGGCAAACCGACACTGCCTGGATTAATAATGATTTTGTTATTAGGTAAATAAACAATCATTGGAAAATGGGAGTGACCACAAAAAATAATATTTTGAGGGATATCTTTTACTAATTCGATTATTTCCCCTGTTTTTTTAAAGTAACACCATTTGGCGTAATTTCATTCAACATATATAACTCATCATTTTCAGGTGAAGCATGACAAAAGTAAAAATCATCTGTCTGAATTGAAAATGGCAGGTTCATTAACCAGCTTTTATGTTCCTCTGAGAGCACGTCTATTACATATTGAACGGTTGGATTTTCCGATGAAGATTGTAATAATATCCGATCACAATTTCCACTTACACTTTTAATATCTGTACTCTTTATCATTTCATATGTTTCTAATGGGAATAACGGTCCGTGGAGAGTGTCACCTAAATTATATACCTTATCGATACTTCTATATTTTATATCCTCTAACACTGCTTTTAATGCATCTTTATTTCCATGAATATCTGATATAACTGCTATTCTCACAATATCCTCACCTTAATTAATTTTACATTTCCGGATCATCCATACCGAAATTTGCCCATTCCTCTTTAGCCGGACCATAAATGCCGGGGACAGTTAACCCCGCCTGTCGCATAAGAACCGTCATTTGTCCTCGATGGTGATTCTGATGCTGAATCAAGAACATTAAAAGTGTACCAATTTGCATTTCTTGACCGAAAAACTGGATATGCTCGTGAAGGGTTTGATCAGTCCAATTTGTTTTTACCGCTTGCACAAACGCATTATTAGCTTGAGAATAGCAATCTGCAATAAATTGCGCTGAAGTAGGAACAGGATAATCTTTAGTTGGAGCATCAAACATTAAACTTGTATTCGAAGTAATAATGCGGATTGCAGTGACCGTATGCCAAGCAATACGTCCTAAAGTCCAATTTTCAGACGTTATTTCCTGCTTAAGTGATTCATCAGTTAGATTATTCAATAACTTCTGTGTACAATCGGCTTCAAACTCCCAAGACTTAAAAAAAACATTTAATGTCTGATACATAATAATCCTCCTCTTTCTTGCGTTATTAATTTTCTTAAAAATGACGCCAACATATAAATGCTCCCATCGTAAAGGAAGTGATTAATTTACAAATTATTAAAGTTTATCAATATAGTCATTTAATTGTTTTTGATTAATCGCTCCCTTTATCTTGTGCTTTAATATACCTTTAGAATCAAAAATAAAAGTTGTTGGATAAGCCACTATTTCAAATGATTTTTGAAATGTACCATCTAAATCAAGAAATATAGGGAAATTCAAATTGTAGGACTCTTGAAATTCCATAGCATTTTCACTACTATCATGAGAAGTTGCATTAATCGCCAACAGCTCAACATTTTCAGATTTATTGTTATAAAAATCCCTAAATTCAAAAGCCTCCTCTTGACAAGGTCCACACCAAGATGCCCAAAAGTTAACGATTAAGACCTTTCCATTGTATTCATTAAACGTTGTTGTTGATTCGTCTAATCGTGTTAACTTTGCATCAAACGCAAGCTGTTTTGTTCCATCTTCATTTTCTACTAATGGGTTAACTGTTGCTTCTTTTAGGAATACATCTTTCAAAACAATTCCAACAAGTAATACGATTAACAAAGCTGAGAAATATAAACCTAGACGCTTTTTAAATTGCATAAACGATCACCTAAATTACCCTTTAAATATTATTTTTCTTCAAGCATACCTAGATTGAATTTTGATAAGATACGATTAACTTTTCTTTGGCTTTTTGACCAGCTAATCCTGTTTTAAATAATTCCGTAGATTTTTGATGATCTACTATTTTTGTAAATTGTTTTAATAAGTTTTCTATTAAAACATCGTGCATCTCGCCTGCGCTTTGATCGGTGTCTTGTCCCTTTGGTAATTTGACTTCTTTAATCATTACTCTTTCACCATTTAAATTTGTGACATAATGACGAATATAACCATCTTCTTTTTTAATTTCATATTTCGCTTTACTCTGTTTATTTTTATCTAAAAATAAATTTGGAGATAGTCCATTTAGTTCATCTTTTTTTATTGTATTTATGTAATTATTATTTGTAGATGGGATCATCATTCTATTGAGCTCCTTCATTATTTTTTAGAGATACCCCTTTTTTTGAGTATCAATTATCACTCGCTTTTACCATTATATAAATAATTTACCACATTAATCAAATCTCTAAATTCGTTCTACACTATAACCGCAACGAGTCCTTTAAAGACCTTAGACGCCTCATTATGTCAAAGAATGAAAAAATCCCCACACTATTATTGACTTCATTTTTTTCTGGTGGTACATTTACTAAATTAAATTTAAATATTTCAAAGGGGTTGAATTTGATGAAATAACTATACATTTAAGGCAAGCATAAGGAAGGCTTAGCGCTACGAACATTTATATGATGAACAAAACCCTGTTATCGGCTTATAGGGGATGCAATGACTGCGGAAGTCATGTACAGAAAACGAACGGATATTAAGATCTCTAATCAAGTTTTAAGTGCGGATGGTGGGCAAATTGACCAACGCCTGCGGACGCTATCACATATTTAAAAGGAAATGGGTTATTAAAACCCAAGAGGGCATAAAAATGGACCAACAAATTTTACATGATGATAAAAAGCTACAGAAAGCTTTTTTTAATTTTCTAATACCTGTAATGCTAGCGAATGTGCTGCAATCTTTAGGGCAAGTCTTTGGCATGTTTATAGTTGGGCGTAATTTAGGAGTTGATGCGCTAGCGGCGATTTCAGCATTTTTCCCATTCTTCTTCTTTTTAATGGCATTTGCTATTGGGGTTGGCTCTGGTAGCTCGATTTTAGTCGGGCAAACATATGGGGCAGGCAATCATGAGAAGATGAAGGAAGTTGTTGGGGTAACACTAGCCTTCACGACGATTATATCAATAGTCGTCGCAATTTTTGGCGGCTTTTTCATTGAATGGATTTTACGTTTTATGCAAACACCTGCAAACATTTTGGATATGAGTATTAGCTATGCTCAAATTTTATTTTTCACCCTACCGATTATGTTTTGGTATATGGTGTACACTACCTTTATGCGTGGTGTAGGTGACTCTAAAACACCTTTTCTATTTTTAGTTATAAGCGTTATTTTAAATATTGCATTCCTACCACCATTAGTTTTTGGCTGGCTTGGTCTGCCTGAATTTGGCTTAAACGGCGCTGCTTATGCCTCTGTTTTATCCAATCTAGTAACGATGTTATTATTATTTGCCTACTTGCATAGAACAAAGCATATTTTGCGCTTAGACAAATCGATATTACAGCATTTTAAATTAAAGAAGGATATATTAGCTTCATTATTAAAGTTAGCCATACCAGCAAGCATTAGTATGGTTGCGATCTCTGTAGCAGAAATTGCTGTCATAGGCTTCGTTAATGTTTACGGCTCTGATGCTACTGCCGCATATGGTGTTGTCAATCAAGTTGCTAGCTATGCACAAGTGCCAGCGATGAGTATCGCGATTGCGACATCTGTATTTGTGGCGCAAGCTTTAGGGGCAAACTCTACAGAGATGATTAAAAAAATTCGTCAAATAGGTGTGCTTATTAACTATATTTTAGGCGGCACAATTATTTTAATTATGTATTTATTTGCGGAGCCTATTTTATCTTTCTTTATTGATCAACATGATACGGTACTTATCGCAAAGAATTATCTATATATTGCATTTTGGAGCTATTTAATTTTTGGCCATACACAAACAGTTTCGGCTACAATGCGAGCTACAGGTGTTGTCTTATGGCCTACAATTTTCCTAGTTATCACGATTTGGGTAGTCGAGGTGCCATTAGCGTTTATTTTATCGCACTACACTACATTCGAGCTAAATGGTGTTTGGTTAGCTTACCCTGCTGCCTTCTGTGTGCATTTTGTATTACAATACGCATACTTCAAGCTAGGCTGGCAAAAACGAACATTAAAAGCAATGCTAAGCGATTAATCATTAAAAATGCTGTAGACAAAGCCACACATTACTTTGTCTACAGCATTTTTATAAGTATTTCAAGCTTCCACAGGGGGAATTATTCCCCAAACTAATAAGAGAAAGAGTACTAAACCAATCAAAAAGAATATAACTGACGTAATAAATATCGGACCTATTTGATAAGTGAACTTTTCCCTTTTCTGAATTATGCCTGTTTGCCCACTAACTTGAGATGCAAATAACCTAGTCATAGCTCCACCACTACTCGAAAAGTAAAAAGTGCACCCAGCAAAAGCTATACCAGTGAAAAACATTATCTCAATAAACCTTACAGAGAAAAATGAAGCAATAAAATACGTCATTAAAACTTCTACAATAAATGCCACTATCATAATAATTAAATTTTTACTACGCATATAAACTCTCCCGCTAAATTTTATACACCCTATTACTTGTATACGACCAAACAGGAATTAAGTTCTATTTTTAGTTAAATTTATTCGCTATTTTTTCGCATTTTTTTCTGTTAATGAGGAAGAAATTAAATTAATGTTCGATGAGTTGAATTTTGAGATGGAATAAAAATAGGTAGTACTACCCCACTTTTCCACTTTCCATCACTTCCTTTTATGCATAAAAAAAAGGCACCCTACTGAAAGGATGCCTTTTTTATGGTTACATCATTAAAATTAAAGTTTTACGATGTTTGTAGCTTGAGGTCCACGTTGACCTTCTTCTACTGAAAATTCAACTTTTTGACCTTCTTCAAGAGTTTTGAAGCCGTCACCTTGGATAGCTGAGAAGTGAGCGAATACGTCATTTCCACCTTCTACTTCGATGAAACCGAAACCTTTTTCTGAGTTAAACCATTTTACTGTACCTTGTGTCATTTGAATGACCTCCATTAATTGTATTAATTAAAATCATTATTACCAAAAGAAAATTCACATATTACAAAAAGCATCAAATAAAACACGATTACTCTTTGTAATATGTGAATTTTTTGTTCTCTTGAAAACGATTTTATTAATTATACTATATAAAAAAAAATCATATTTGTCTAGTGCAAAAGCTAATTTTTTTAATATCCATTCTCAAAACAACTTATTACGTTACTAAATTCAGTTCAACTAACGCATTGAAATTACCACTTAATACCTTTGAAGATGTTCAGCGCAAGTGTTGAATCACCTAGATTAATGAATACTGTCCTCTTTGAACTACTCAGCTCTTTTTAAGATTTTGTCCGCGTTAATATCTCTATCATAATGTGTGCCACAAGAATGTTACAATGACTTTTGTTTTAGTTATCATTTGAAATGAGGCTTAACAAATAGTTTTATTACGCTAACACATGTCGAAAAAGTATATACCCAGCCACCTGCATTAAAAGATATTAATATAACGATTGAAAAAGGTGAATTCTTTGTATTAGTAGGTCCGCCTGGTTCAGGTAAAAGTACACTTCTGCGCCTTATTGCTGGCTTAGATAAAATGTCGGGTTAACGTCAAACGTGTTGCTCTTGCACGTGCTATCGTAAGCCAATCTCCGCTGTGCCTGATGGATGAGCCTTTATCCAATTTAGATGCACAATTACGAACACAAATGCGGACAGAAATCAAACAACAAATTTGGATTAACAACTATTTATGTAACCTACGATCAAACAGAAACGATGACCTTCGGGGATCGAATAATGGTTTTTACATAATGGATGTATTCAGCCAATTGGCACACCTCTAGAATTGTATAATCAACCAAAAATTTATTTGTCGCAAGCTTTATAGGCTCTCCAGCTATAAACATGGCAAGCGCAGTTCTAGAAAATTCTACGCTCATTATAGAAAATCAATTTAAAATGAAACTTCCAAGCGATGTTTATGCACGTTTACCTCAACATACACCATTATCAATCTGCGTTCGGCCCGAGCATCTCCAAAAGGAGACGTTTTGCATCTTCCTATAGTAAATATGGAACAGCTAGGACATGTAACGCATATCATTGACCGAATGGCAGATCAAACATGGACGATTAAATGGAGTGGCCAACATAGCTTCAAAATCGGAGAAACACTTTCTCTTCAGCCTCAACACCTACTATTTTTTGATGCAGAAACAATAGTATTATTATAACTATTCCGATCAATGAAAAAAACTTGCCTTTTCGGCAAGTTCTTTTCATTATTAAAGTGTTTCATATATAACTTGTCCCATTTGACTGACATCATAATCTCCTAAGGCGACTACTTCTGATTGGAAATCTGGTGAATTTAAAATCTCTTTTACCGTTTCTAACAGCAATTGGTTTTCGGGAGTTTTTAATAGAACAATATCATAACGTTCTCTAACAAGTGGTATAAAGTCAACATCTATAAGCTTTGATATTTTTTCAATACCTATTCCAATGTCCGCATTCCCATTTGCGACAGCAGAAGCTACATCTATATGGCTCATTTCTTCTTCGTTATACCCTTCAATTGAGGATGGAGATATGTGATGAATGCGTAATTGCTCATCTAGGAAAGTACGAGCACCTGAACCTTTTTCACGATTCATCAATTTTAGTGATTTAGTCTTAAAATCATCGATTGATTGAATTTGCAATGGATTTCCTTTTTTCACATAGAAACCTGCTCGGCGTGAAATCAGATTGATAAGAATATAAGAGTGACTTACAAAAATCTTTTTCAAATAAGGTGTATTATATTCCCCTGTATCACCATCGTACAAATGTAAACTAGCAATATCACTTTCTCCATTATACAGCGCCATAACACCATTAAAGCTACCTTCATGTGAGCGCAATACTTTATTTGATTGTTTTTTCTCTATATATTTTCCTAATAAGTCTAAAGCTAAATCTTGTCCGCTAATAATAACTTTTTTGTTTGTAGAAGGAATAGTCGAAGTAGTAGATGCGGTAGTAGTTGCTCCTGACTTGCTCTTTTGTATATATAATTGTAAATCGGTTCTATCTACGCGCATTTGTCGACCTACACGAAAAACAGGTAAATCCCCCTTTTTCACTAAATCGTAGATCGTTAATTTTGAAACCTTTAATAATTGAGCTACCTCTTCAATCGTATAGGAATGTTCATGTGACATGTAAAAATCTCCCCTTCTGCTTCTATGATTCTATAGTAACTTAATTATAATATTTTTGAACCATCACCAAAACGTGTCGTTGATTTCCGTTCCGACTGGGCGCTTTGCCGCTGACGCTTCGCTTTCGCGCAGAGCAGAGCTTCCTGGGGGCGTCCGATGAGCCGCTAATCCCCAAGGAGTCGCCCAGCCTCCACTCCAATTAACTTATTTACATAGTATACGTTTAACAAAACTCATCCACAACTTTTGGTAACGAACCATATTTTTTTACATCTTGAAAGTTTCTTGCGATTTGGTATTTCTTTTTTAGACATAACTAATTATAATTAGTTATGTCTTGTTATAACGAGTTATAAAAGGAGTATAATCAAAAGTGAAAAAGTATTTTAGTTTAATAGTTTCATTGTTACTATTGATCGGCATTTTAGCTGGTTGTGGTAGTCAAGAGAGCAACAACAAAACAAAAGAGCCTGTTGCATTAACGATTTCCGCTGCAGCTAGTTTACAAGAATCGTTAGAAGAGCTTCAAAAAGCCTATGAAAATGAGCACGATACTATTAAAATCACATTTAACTTTGGTGGCTCTGGCGCTTTACAACAACAAATTTTAGAAGGTGCTCCTGTTGATCTTTTCTTTTCAGCGGCAGAAGATAAGTTTGATGAACTAGTTCAAAAAGATTTAATCGACAAAAAACAAGGAGCGAATCTTTTAGCGAACGAATTAGTATTGATTGTTCCCAAGAAGAATGAAAAACAAATTCAATCATTTGAAGACTTATCGAAAGCTGACAAGATTGCCATTGGTACACCTGAGACGGTTCCTGCTGGCAAGTACGGTATAGAAACATTGACTAACATTAATCTTTTGGAACATGTAGAATCAAAAGTAGTGTATACAAAAGACGTACGACAAGTTCTTACATATACAGAAACTGAAAATGTCGATGCAGGTCTAGTTTATAAAACAGATGCTCTTGTATCAGAAAAAGTCGATGTCGTTGCTACAGCCAAAGATGATACGCATACACCTATTATTTATCCTGTAGGTGTTATCAAAGATAGTAAGCACGCTAAAGAAGCGGAAGATTTTTATCACTATTTACAAAGTGATGAAGCAATGAAAGTATTTAAAAAATACGGCTTTCAAGGTACTCATTAATAGAGATGAGTACTGATTTCTTGTCACCTCTTAAACTTTCTATCGAAATAGCTTTTGTGTCAGGAATAATTGTAATAGTAATTGGTATTCTATTGGGTAAATGGATGGCAAAACGTAATTTCAAAGGAAAGTTATTTCTAGAAACAGTGTTACTTTTACCACTAGTATTGCCCCCTACTGTAATAGGATTTCTTCTGATTATTATTTTTGGTAAAAATAGTGTGCTAGGTAACTTGATTATATGGCTTTTTAACCAACCTGTTATGTTCACATGGTGGGCGGCAGTCATGGCCTCTACTGTTGTTGCATTTCCTTTAATGTATCAATCAGCAAAAACCGGCTTTGAATCTGTTGATGAGGACGTCGAGAACGCTGCACGTGTTGATGGTGCAAAAGAATGGCAAGTCTTTTTCTTTATTTCTATCCCACTTGCATTAAAATCAATTGTCTCCGGTGGAATTTTAAGTTTCACACGAGCTTTAGGTGAATTCGGTGCAACCTTAATGTTTGCCGGTAACCTCCCAGGCAAAACGCAAACGACGCCACTTGCTATTTACATGGCGATTGGTTCAGGTAACATGTCACTCGCTTGGTCATGGGTGATTTGTATGATAGGTATTTCCTTCCTTATGCTTCTGAGCGTTCATCTCATAAAGACATAAAGTAAAACTTTAACCAGTAGAGTATCTTCACCTACTGACGAGTTTTTTCTGGATCAATATAATAAAAGATGTAGTCGGTTCACTAAGCTGAACCAACTACATCTTTTATTTTTACCCTCCACTAATCGGTGGAATAAAGGCGATTGTGTCCCCGTCTTTTATTACCGTTGCATCTGTTGCGAATTCCTCATTTACCGCTGTCATAACATGTTGTAAAGAAACTTGAGGATACTGTCTTTCCATCCATTCTTTAATATGTCCAATTGTTCTATCTGACAGGTCTACACATAATTTTGACTCGCCTATACTTTCTTGTAAGTGAGCAAATAATAATATGTTAATCACAAGATTCCTCCTCACTGATTGATGGATTTCCTTTTGGATAAGGGACATTTTCTAATTGATCACCAATCCATTCGGTTCCATCTTCCCAATACTCTTTTTTCCAAATAGGCACAATTTGTTTTATACGATCAATAGCATATTCATTTGCTTCATAGGCTATTTTACGATGTGGTGATGAAACCGCAATTACTACGGCAATATCCGAAATTTCTAAATGGCCAACACGATGTGTAATGGCTATTTTCGCTTCTGGCCATTGCTCTTGTATCTCTTTAGATATTTGTTCAAACATTTTAATAGCCATAGATGGATAAGCTTGATATTCCAAATGTAGTGTTTTCTTTCCTTTCGTCATCTCACGTACTGTTCCAATGAAAACAGTAATTGCACCAGCATTTCGATCTGTAACTTTTTGTCTAACTTCTTCAACATCAATCGATTTATCAACGATGTCAAACAACGGTGTAGTCATGATTTTCTCCTCATTTCCTGTAATCAATTATGCCTCGGCATAATTGCGTCCGGAATCGGCTTTGTGCTTAGGCCTGCAGATGTTTTTGCGAAAGCGCAGTGTTAACGTAGCGTCTGCAAAGGGTGTTGTCTGTGCGAAAGCGAAGCGACAGCAACAACACGAGGGCCGACTCGATGTCGGTCATTTCGGTAATGCCACAGGACGTGGCGTTTTTACTGATGCAGGTCAGTTAGCCGTTATTGCATGGATGCGATGATTTTAGGCTAACATCCCCTAAGCACTCCTTTCCGATTCTGTGACATCTGCCGGAAGCTTTGGACCAACAGATGTTTTTTGCGCGAAAACGTAGTGCTAACGCAGCGTCAGTAAAGGGTTTCGCCTAGATAAATTGCCACAGGACGTGGCGTTCTTAGACTGAGTTCCTCTATTTCAGCGGGTGTATATATGGATACCCGCTGAAAAGTAACTTAAATCCACCTTTATCTCATCACTATAAAGGTGGGAAACTTCTGATGAAAGAAGTTAAAAAATCTATATATTGTGCTTTTTCATGAATTGAAAAAGTCGGATAATCTAACGGTTTATTTAGTGGATATGTTGGCCAATAAAGAACACTGATGATATTGCTTACTTTTTGTAGCAAAGATTCATCTTCCACCTGGCGCAAAAGAACAACCTTCGGATAGTCTTCATTTTTATAGCCTTCAATGAAAATGATATCCATATTAAATGTTTCATAAATAGCTAGTATATCAGCAAGCTGCCAGTTACTTTGGTGAATACTCATGCGCAAAGTACCTTCTCCCTCAACTGCTGTGACACTTGCACCAGCCTTCTCATGACGAACACTATCTTTTGAACTTTCGATCATAGGGATACCACCATGTCCATGGTGCTTGATTGTTCCTACACGAAAACCCTCTGTTGTGGCTTGTGTAATGAGCTGTTCCATTAACGTCGTCTTACCACTATTTTGATAGCCTACGATTTGTAGGATTTTTCGATGTTGTCCCATGGCCACTCACTTCCCTGCAAATCTTCTAACATTAAGACAACAACTTGCATTCCTTTTTCGTATCCACGTGATCCACCTGGTAATACAATAAAGGCATTAGCTTCCGCTAAAGAAGAAACCGCACTAGATTTATCAAAACCAGAAGGAACTGCAACTAATTGACCGTCTTCGTACGAAGCATTAGCACGTACAAAACGAGTAAACGGATTCGGTTTTTTAAAGTCCACACCTAAAACAGCCTGTTCTCTACGTAAATGTGGTTGCTTATTACCGAATGCTGTTCGAATAATAGGTCGTGTAAATAGTTCAAACCCAACATAGCAAGCTGATGGATTACCTGAAAGTCCAAATAATAATTGGCCATTTCGAGCCGCAACAGTTGTTACACTACCTGGTCGCATCGCCACTTTATTAAACAGTACTTGAGCGTCAATGGCTTCATAAATGGCAGGTAAGTAATCGTAATCGCCTACTGATACTCCTCCTGTTGTAATCAATATATCTACTTCCTGAAGAGCTTTTTCTACAGCTTGTATACATAAATTTAACTCATCGCTAAATTTACCAAAATATTTGACGGTTGCCCCAGCACGTTCAATTTGAGCCATCATCATATAGGCATTACTATTACGAATTTTCCCTGGTTGTAAAGCATCACTTGGTTCTAGTAATTCACTTCCTGTTGCAATAACGCCTACGATCGGTTTTCGAAAAACAGGTACTTGATCATAGCCAAAAGTAGCAAGTAATGCGACAACGCCCGGATTGATGTATTGCCCTTTTTCAATAAGAATCGCGCCTTTTTGAACGTCCTCACCTTTATAGGAAATATTTGTTCCTGCTTCATAAGAGCGTTTAATTGACATATAGCGTTGATTGCCTTCTTCAAAAGTGTGCGTTAATTCTAGCATAACGACTACATCACATCTGTGCGGGATAGGAGCTCCTGTCATAATGCGCACCGCTTCTCGTTCACTTACTTCCCCCTCAAATACATAGCCCGCGCCAATTTCTCCTACTACTTTAAAGGTTACTGGATTTTCTGAACAGGCTTCCTGACTATCGACCGAGCGAATAGCATAACCATCATAAGGTGAACGATCAAATGCTGGCACATCTTGGTCCGCAGCAATATCTTCTGCTAAAAAACGTCCATGTGCTTGCTGTACTGATACGGTTTCTACTTTTTCTTGGAATGCAAACTGCATGACCCGTTGAACAGCTTCTGCAACAGCAATTGGTTTTCTTTTTTCTAACATTTTAGAACACTCCTTTATCCGAATAAACGATAATAAATGGTTTTAGCCTTTTGTATATCTTTTACACCGTGAATAACAACTCGTCCATCTTGAAAAATCACTAGTCGATAATCTTCTGCTTGGCAAGATAATAAATAGGGATTTTGTTGAATATCACCATAAGGGCGAAGTTGGATAGCGAGCTGATCCAAATTATAATGAATCGGTTTAGGTGGACGTATTTGAATAGCATCCCGACCACATAACACATTTAATTTTGTTTGATTTTCATATGACAAATACGGATAAGTCGGATTTTTTCCACAAGATGGACAATCATAATTACGAATTTTTTCAACGTTTATTTCATAGTGTTGATTTTGCCAAACATCAAAAGTTAAATAACTTTTTCGTAATGCTTTTTCATTGCCTACTAAATACTTTAATACCTCAGCTACTTGATAAGCTGCTACGATTTGAACAGTCGGACTGATTATTCCTACTGTATCGCATGTCATCCCCGTATTAGGTATCGCTGCTAGCAAACAATGTAAACAAGGTGTTTTACCTGGCACAATCGTATAAGTAGCGCCATAACTGCCAATACAAGAACCATAAACCCAAGGAATTTGATATTTTTGTGCAAGATCGTTCATCATAAAGCGAATATCAAAGTTGTCCGTTGCATCTACCATTATATCTACATCTTCAAGCAGTGAAATTAATTGCTCTGTACACGCATCAACTATATATTCGTTGATTTCTACCTCAGAGTTAATGCTTTGTAGTCGTTTTTTTGCAGCGATGACTTTAGGGACTTTTTCTTGCGCATCTTGTTCAGTATATAGTTGTTGTCTTTGTAGATTACTCCACTCTACATAATCACGATCAATAATCGTCAGTTTTCCGATACCTGCCCTTACTAGAGCCTCTGCACTAGCACTGCCTAAAGCACCAACTCCTATCATAAGGACATGCTTTTGTTTTAATAATAGCTGCCCTTGTTCTCCGATTGGGCTGAATAATTGTTGTCTTGAATATCTATTTTGCATAAACGTTTTTGCCTTTCTTTCTATGAATTTTAGTTTGACCTTTTCATTTATAGCTTTATAATAAAAGCAATGTTTTTCAGAAAAAACAATATCAACTCTTTAAAAGGAGGCCTTTTATCTTGCATCCTACACATAGTCAACTTCCTATACGAGCTGCCATTTTAACAGTAAGTGACACACGTACGAAGTCGGATGATCGTGGTGGTCAGCGTATTCAATCATTGCTTCAAGAAGCTTCATTTGAATTAGTAGACTATCAACTATCAAAAGATGAACCACTTGAAATCTCAAACCATGTACAAAAATGGTGCGCTGATTCTACCATTAATGCCATTATCGTAACAGGTGGAACAGGGTTTACACCTAGAGACCAAACTTATGACACGATTCTCCCTCTTTTCGAAAAAGAAATGATGGGATTTGGTGAGTTATTTCGAACACTAAGCTATGAAGAAATCGGCCCAAAAGCCATGTTTAGTCGTGCAACAGCAGGTAGTCTCGATAAAACGGCTATCTATGTACTACCAGGTTCCACGAATGCCGTGACACTTGCCATGACAAAACTGATTCTTCCTACTGTGCAACATTTTGTCGGTGAGTTGAATCGCATATGAAAATAGCAGGTGTTATCTTAGCTGGTGGTCAATCTTCTCGGTATGGTCAACCGAAAATGTTTGAATCATTTGCTGGTCTGCCTTTATATAAGCAAAGTCTCATAGCCTTACAAAAAAATCAACTACACCCTATAATTATTGCTACGAATGCTAGCTTGCAATCGAAGTTTGTAGATGAAGATGTCCAATGGAGCATCGAAAAACAGCCTCATCAAGGACCTCTATTTGCATTGCATCATATCATGACAAACTTCCCAGAAGTAGAGTGGTTTTTCGTAATAGCAAGTGATATGCCTTTTATTAATGCAGAATTTGTTCAAACTATGCTAACATTTATCGATGATCGTTATGAGGCTATTGTTCCTAAACAAGCTTCAAGATTACAACCTCTTGCTGCTTTATATCGACGCAGTGCTTTACCAAAAGCATATCAATTAGTCCAACAAAACAAGCGAAGTATGAAAGCCTTGTTAGAGCAACTTCAAGTGTGTTATGTTCCCTTTGAAGACGACAGCTCAACATTTATCAATATCAATTCACAACAAGATTGGCTACAAACATTTGAAAGGAAATCTAATAATGAGTAATTTTACACACTGGAACGAAGAAGGTCGTCCTAAAATGGTCGACATTTCAGAAAAAACAAGCACAAACCGTACAGCGATCGCTCGCAGTACAATCACGTTATCTGATGAGGTCTATGAAGCCATCCAACAAGGAGGCATTAAAAAAGGCGACCCAACTCAAGTGGCACAAATTGCTGGGATTATAGGTGCTAAAAAAACGGCTGATATTATCCCAATGTGCCATCCGATTATGTTACAAGGAACCGACCTTCAATTTGACTATACAAAAGCAGAAGTTGGTTACGAACTACACATTCAAGCTACAGTGAAATGTAGTGGTAAAACAGGTGTCGAAATGGAAGCACTAACTGCTGTATCCATTGCTGCACTGACTTTTTATGATATGTGTAAAGCAGTCGACAAGTCTATGGTCATTAAAGAAACTTACCTTGTTCAAAAAACAGGCGGAAAAAGTGGCGACTTTGTGCATAAATAAACAGAAAAAAATCCGGCATTATTGTGCCGTTTTTTTTCTGTTTTTTTAACATAAGTCACTAATACTAACAAGCTACTACCAACTAATACCACTCTATTTCGTCTAACCACCGATGTGTGACATTTCAATTTTTGAGTTTCTCCGTTTTTCCATCGTCTGTTCATTTCGTTCATCTGAATAGCGATCTTTTCTATTTTCCCAAACATTCGAAATGCATTGGGTGATAGTTTCATCATCTTCCCCAGACCTTAACAATTCTCGTAAACTCGTTCCCTCTGTCGCAAATAAACACGTATATAATGTTCCTTCTGCCGAAATACGGGCACGCGAACAAGTTGAGCAGAAAGAATCTGTTACAGATGATATCACGCCAATTTCACCTTTGGCATCCTCATATTGATAACGTGTAGCGACTTCCCCCTTATAATTTGGGTCAACAGGATGTAGTGGAGAAAATTGATGGACTTGGTCAACGATTTCTTTCTTCGACAGAACGTCATCTAGCCGCCAACCATTTGAATTACCGACATCCATATATTCAATAAAGCGAAGAATATGCTGTTTCTCTTTAAAATATTCTGCCATCGCAACGACATCTTGGTCATTTTTACCTTTTTGAACAACCATATTGATCTTAACTTGTAAACCTGCTTCTGCCGCTTTTTCTATACCTTCTAATACCGCTTTCACTTTTCCGCGATGACCATTCATCTCGAAAAAACGTTCCTCGTTTAGAGAATCTAAGCTAATAGCTACTCGTGATAAACCAGCTCTCGCCAATTCAATTGCATATTTTTTCAACAATGTGCCATTGGTCGTTAAAGCAATATCCTCTACTCCAGCTATGCGATGTATTCGTTCAATTAATTTCGGCAGATCACGACGTAGTAAAGGCTCACCACCAGTAATGCGCACTTTTTTCACACCTAATGAAACGAAAATCTTTACTAATCGTTCGATTTCTTCAAAACTCAATATTTTATCGGACGGTAAAAAAGCATAATCAGGACCAAATACTTCTGCAGGCATGCAATATTGACAACGGAAATTACAACGGTCTGTTACTGATATCCTTAAATCTCTTAATGGTCTTTGTAGTTGGTCTCGTAGATTAGTAATTTTAATCTCTTCCTTTCATTTTGATCAATTTCAACTTGGTGTAATTGCGTCCGGGGGCTCTAACTCATTTGTAGGTAAATGAATACGTTCCTTATGTGTATAAATATTAAGTGTATTTTGGCGAATAAAGCCTACCGTCGTAATACCGAGTTGCTCTGCCAATTGCAATGCCAATTCTGTAGGAGCAGATTTGGACAAAACAATTTCACAGCCAATTTTCGATACTTTAAGTAAAATTTCTGATGAAATCCTTCCGCTAAACACGATAATTTTGTCCTGAATGCTAATATTGTTTTTTAGGCAATAACCATAAATTTTATCTAAGGCATTATGGCGCCCAATATCCATTCGGCTTAATAAAACTCCATTCGTATCACATAGTGCTGCATTATGAACACCACCAGTTTGTTTGAAGATTTCAGCCAAATCTTGCATATCGCGCATTAAACGAAAACAATCATCTGTTGTAATACGCACATGAATACCTTCCATTGTTTTTGCTACTAATGCATCATTAGCAAAAACAAAACCTTGGCGGCTCATGCCACAACAAGAAGTTATGTAACGTTTATTTTGAATTTGTTGAAAGTAAGGATTCACACGCTTTGTTTTAACATGCACAAAGCCTTCTTTTTCTTGGTGCCAAATTTCTTCAATATCATCGTAATTACGAATAATTCGTTCAGAAGCCAAATAGCCAATAACCATATCTTCTACATACTCTGGAGTGCACACCATCGTCACAAATTCTTGCTCATTAATCTTCACTGTAACAGCAAATTCTGTGACAACAGTATCTTCTATTTCTTTGAATTGATTACCTTCAACACGTATTATGTCTCTTGCTACCGCTCGTTCCATATGGCATCCCCTTTATTCACTAATATTATTTTCAAAAACAAATACGGAAATAGCAAAATCTTCTTCAATTTTGATATCTGAAAATAAATGGAGTAACTTAGTGCCCATCAATTCTTCCATGCCTTCTGGAGGTGATTTAGTATACAAATCTTGAATCATCCTAGTACGTGCAGCATGGACCATTTTTAATCCTTCAGGTGTACTCGCAATAAATTTTTCTGTCGGTGTGATATTACCATATAAAGTTGACACAGCCATGTTCTCGACGAAAACCGTATGAATACGCTCCGGTCCTTTTCCAAATATATCTTTGCGTAGTTTTCGAATAATGTCGTTGAATTCATGCACTTTTTTTGACATTTTAACGATTCTCCCAACGTAATTAATCTTTTTATCCTATGTTCTTGGGGGTCACCCTTATAGTTTGTTAATAATATAGCAACTTAAATAAAAATTAAAGAGAAAATATTCAATGATAATTATTCTCAATCAATAATTTTTATTATAATTATTGTCCATTTTAGCTGAAAAGGCTATAATAAGTGATATTATGTATGGAATGAAAGTATTTTGATTCTTATGTCATGGTTTTATACAAATAGGTTTGAACTTTTGGCATGGTGGTTTTAATATTTATATTCTATAGTTATATTGAATAAAAAATAAAAGTAGATTGAATTTTTAGCAAGGCCTGTTAAGAATTTTATCCACCATGACTAATCAGCATGTTTTATACGTGCCTTTTCATGGTGGATTTTTTTATTTTTCAGCAATATCAACATTGACAACTCGTAATACATGTTCCTATATCTAGTTTAGTGTAGAAAATGGATAAATCGGAAAATGACATTATTACAAGACCATTTTTTAATGAACAAGACATTCAACATAAAAAAACTCGTAGTCCTATTCTCGATTTATCCCCAGTATTAACCTGTTGCCAAAAAAGTCTCAACGAACAAAAGGAGGAAATCACTTTGACTAAAATTAACATTAATGGCCAATCGTATGATGTAGCAGAGGGAGCTACAATACTTGATACCATTAATCAAAATGGCATCGCCCACCCACAAATTTGTCATGTACCATCTGTTGACCCTATCAAAACTTGTGATACATGTATCGTTGAAGTAAACGGACAGTTAGTTCGCTCTTGTTCAACAAAAGCTATAGACGGCATGGATATCCAACTTACTTCTGATAAAGCGAAAGCTGCACAAACAGAAGCGATGGATCGTCTACTAGAAAACCATCTGCTGTATTGTACAGTTTGTGATAATAACAACGGCAATTGTACATTACATAACACAGCAGAATTAATGGAAATTGAACATCAAAAATATCCTTATCAACCAAAAGTTGAACCTCACGAAGTAGACATGTCGCACCCATTTTATCGATATGATCCAAACCAATGTATCGCATGTGGACAATGTGTAGAGGTTTGTCAAAACTTACAAGTTAACGAAACATTATCTCTTGACTGGGAAGCCGAAAGACCAAAAGTAGTTTGGGATGAAGGCGTTGCCATTAACGATTCTTCATGTGTAGGCTGTGGACAATGTGTTACCGTTTGTCCATGTAACGCATTAATGGAAAAATCAATGCTTGGTGAAGCTGGTTTTATGACTGGACTTAAGCAAGAAACATTAGATCCGATGATTAGTTTAATTAAAGAAGTCGAGCCTGGCTATAGTGGTATCTTTGCTGTTTCTGAAGTCGAAGCTGCTATGCGTAGTAAACGTACGAAGAAAACAAAAACAGTTTGTACTTTCTGTGGAGTAGGTTGTTCGTTCGAAGTGTGGACAAAAGACCGCAAAATTTTAAAAGTACAACCTTCTGAAGGTCCTGTAAATGCTATTTCTACTTGTGTAAAAGGAAAATTCGGTTGGGACTTCATCAACTCTGAAGAACGAATTACTAAACCATTAATTCGTAAAAATGATGCATTTGTTGAATCTTCATGGGATGAAGCTCTTGACTTAATTGCTACTAAACTAGGTGGCATTCAAAAAGAACACGGTTCTGGTTCTGTCGGCTTTATTTCTTCTTCAAAAATTACAAACGAAGAAAACTACTTAATTCAAAAAATGGCACGTCAATTATTCGAAACAAACGACGTTGATAACTGCTCACGCTATTGTCAATCTCCAGCTACAGATGGCCTACTACGCACAGTTGGTATAGGTGGCGACGCTGGAACGATCAAAGATATCGCAAAAGCTGGCCTCGTTATTATCGTAGGGGCAAACCCTGCAGAAGGTCACCCTGTTTTAGCTACTCGTGTAAAACGTGCCCATAAGTTACACGGTCAAAAATTAATTGTTGCCGACGTTCGTAAACATGAAATGGCTGAGCGTTCTGATATTTTCATGCGCCCAAAACAAGGAACAGACCAAGTATGGTTAATGGCCGTTACAAAATATATGATCGATCAAGGTTGGCATGATGAAGCCTTCATTAAAGAGAACGTGCACTTCTTTGATGATTTTAAAGATGTACTTGAAACATACACACTAGAATATGCAGAAAAAGAAACGGGCATTTCAAAAGAAACGTTGATAAATGTTGCTGAAATGATTCGTGATGCTGACGGTACATGTGTACTTTGGGGTATGGGTGTTACACAAAATACAGGTGGCTCATATACATCAGCTGCAATTTCTAACCTACTTCTAGCTACTGGTAACTATCGTCGTCCAGGTGCAGGTGCCTACCCACTTCGTGGTCACAACAATGTTCAAGGTGCTTGTGATATGGGTACACTCCCAAATCTATTACCAGGTAATCAAAAAGTAATAGACGACGAAGCACGTAAGAAATTTGAAGAAGCATATGGTGTAAAAATCAAACCTGAACCAGGCCGTACGAATATGGCAATGTTGGATGCTATCATGGAAGGTAAAATGAAAGCAATGTATTTAGTTGGGGAAGATATGGCACTTGTAGATTGCGATGCTAACCATGTAGATAAAGTACTTTCACAATTAGACTTCTTTGTTGTACAAGATTGCTTCCTTTCACGTACAGCACAATATGCGGATGTTATTTTACCAGCAGCACCTTCTCTTGAAAAAGAAGGTACTTTCACGAATACAGAGCGTCGTGTACAACGACTATATCAAGTATTACCAACACTTGGTGAATCAAAAGCCGATTGGGAAATCCTTCAATTAGTAGCACGTCGCCTAGGTGCTGACTGGAATTACAGTCACCCAAGTGAAATCTTTGCTGAAATGGCTAGTCTTGCTCCATTCTTCTCGCAAGCGAACTATGATGTATTAGAAAATTGGGGTAGCTTCTGTTGGGGTAGCCATGATGGTAAAGACACACCTTTACTATATGAAGATGGTTTTAACTTCCCTGACAAAAAAGCTCGCTTTGCTTTAAATGATTGGATCAGACCGGTTGAATATGAAGCGCAATATGACTGTCATATTAACAATGGCCGTATGCTTGAACACTTCCATGAAGGTAATATGACAAATAAATCAAAAGGTATTCAATCGAAAGTACCTGAAATTTTTGTTGAAGTATCACCAGAACTAGCAAAAGAACGTGGCATTGAAGATGGAGCTCTTCTTCGTTTAGTGTCTCCTCAAGGCGCATTAAAATTAAATGCCCTAGTAACAGATCGCGTACAAGGAAATGAACTTTTCTTACCTATGAACTCTGTTAGCAAAGATTCAGCGATTAATTTCTTAACGGGCCCAGCTGGAGACATCAATACATCGACACCGGCGTATAAACAAACAAAAGTACGCGTTGAAGTATTGAAACAAAAAGGAAAATCACCACTTCCTAGAACAAATCCGCGTTATAAAAAACGTCATCCACAAAATGGTGTTGAGGTACAACGTAAATGGAATCGTCCTGGCTACGTTCATTTAACAACTAACGAAAGGGAGTGAGTTCATGGCAGCACCAATTACGACAATTCAAAAAGCGCAAAAGACTGAAGAACAATTAAAGGAAGAAAAGTTAGAGAATTTAAAGCAACTTCTTTCTGAGAATGAAGAAATGGTTAACCAGGTCTTTACGATCATGGCAGAACTAAATGATATCGGAGCACTAGAAGCAGCTACGAAACTACTAGAAGCAAAAGAAGAGGTTACCCATATTGCTCTTGGTCAATTAACTCGTAAGCCTGTGACAAACATCATCAACAACTTAATGGGTGTTGCGGGAGCATTAACCGAGCTGAACCCAGAAACAACAACAAAGCTGATTGAAGGCTTAAATACTGGCTTAGATGAAGCGAACAAAGCTGTTGAATCTGATGAAAAAGTTAGTGCCTTTAAGCTGTTCAAAATGCTAAACGATCCAGATGTTAATCGTGCTGTAAATTTTGGCGCTCACTTCTTAAAAGGGCTTGGCAAAGGCCTAAAATAGGAGGATGGTTATATGCTAACGAACGAGCACATTTTAAAAACTTTGCAGAAAGTTGATGACCCAGAACTTCATAAAAGCATCGTTGACTTGAATATGGTACGCAATATTCAAGTCAATGGTACGCATATCTCACTAGATATTATATTGACTATTCAAGGTTGTCCTTTAAAAGCAAAAATCCAACAAGATGTTGAAGAAGCGTTGAAAGAGATTGGTGCATCAAAAATCTCCATTACATTTGGTTCTATGACTGATGAAGAACGTCGTAGTTTAACAGCTTCTTTAAAATCAGAAAAAGTTACGGATAAAGGAATGCCTACAATGCTTCTACCCGATTCTGGTGTCAAATTTATTGCAATTACTAGTGGTAAAGGGGGCGTCGGTAAGTCTACTGTGACGATTAACTTAGCAGTAGCCCTTGCCCGTCTTGGCAAACGTGTTGGTATTTTAGATGCAGACATCTATGGATTTAGTATTCCAGCTATGATGAAGATCCATCAAAAGCCAACAATGCTTGACCAAACAGCTATTCCAGTAATAAGCCATGGTGTAAAAATCATGTCGATGGGTTTTTTCACAAACGAAAACCAACCTGTCATGTGGCGTGGTCCAATGCTCAACAAATGGATTCGCAATTTCCTTGTTAATACACATTGGGATGAATTAGATTATCTCCTCATCGATTTACCACCTGGTACAGGAGATGTAGCCATTGACATGGCAGCGATGATTCCACAAGCACAGGAAATCATTGTCACAACACCACATCTTGCAGCTTCTCATGTTGCTTCTCGTGCAGGTCTGATGGCTCAACATACGAAACACACGATTCTTGGTGTTGTTGAAAACATGGCTTACTTTGAACATTCGAATGGAGAAAAGAATTATCTATTCGGTCAAGGTGGCGCCGAGAAACTAGCAGATGAACTTCAAACAAGTATCATTGCTCAAGTTCCATTTGCACAACCTGAGGAAAATACAGGTTCTTCTGTTTACGACGAAGACTCTATTATCGGTGAAGTATTTACCCACCTTGCAGAAGATTTGATGTATCAATAAAGTGAAATTTTCATCAGTAGGCGTTTTCTTCATCCCCTACTGATGATTAGTCTTCACCAAGCATGCTTCTACAGGCAGTTAATCTTCCGCCTAAGAGCATGATAAAACATAAAAATCCTTGTCTCGCTTTTAACACGAGACAAGGATTTTTTAATGGAGCCATGTTCAAATTTGAAATACTCCCTATTATTTAGTTCAATAGCCAGCCTTCTTTAAAACCTGCATAAAATAAAAACGGTACGTATTTTTAACGAAAGAATCTAAAGGCAGCCCAACATTTAATTGATACTTAGTAAAAATAAAATAAAAACGCTTATCCCATTTTAACCGTAATAATTCCCCAGCATCTTCACCATATTTCTCCGTAAATTCCTCAATTAAAGGCTCAATCATATAGTAGCAATAGTCTTTTAAGTTTGCGAGAGCCTCTATATCTTTCTCCTTTTGAAAACGTGTAATCCAATCTACTAATTGTTCATTCATTTTAAAATCCATCTTTCTATCATGAGTTTCTTCCTATTATATTATACCTCTTTTTATAAGTTTTCTCTTCCCTCGTTTCTTTGACATTTGGATTGTTAAAATCTATAACTAAATTTGAAAAAAGCCTTGCATAAGCAAGGCTTTTTATTAGGACTTTACTTTTTATTTAACTTCTTTCCATAAAGACAATGCGAAAATCCAATTCGGATCTCCATATCCTTGATAGCTTTGAACCGCTTCATATACTTTACCTTGGTGCTCAACTTTATCACCTTTTGTATACGCCTTAAATGAACTCCATTGCTCATAAGACGCCCCTTGTTCTTTTGTAGTCACAGTTAAAACGGAACTTTTAATAGATTCATTTCCAGCGGCATCAACAGCAGTGACTGCATACTTATAAGATGTATTATCTTGTAAATTCATATCCATAAATGATGTAGTTTTAGATGTTCCAACTGCAGTCATTTGCCCAACTGGTGTTTCTCGATAGATAACATAATGGTCAACTTCTACATTATCCTCTGATGCACTCCACATTAAATCTACACTTGATGATGTTACCGCCATCGTATGTAGTGTAGTTGGTTGCGTTGGTGCTTCCGTATCTGGAGTTGCTTTCATTGTCTCTACAACTGTAGACTCACTCACTTTAGAAACATTTCCAGCGGCATCCACGGCCTTTATTGCATATGTATATTTTGTTTCTGCTTTCAAATTTTTATCTGTGAATGTAGTTCCCACCACATTTCCAACTACTTTACCATCACGTAATACTTGATATTCTTTTACACCCACATTGTCTGTAGAAGGATTCCATTTTAGCTCAGCGCTGTTAGAAGTAACTTTCGTTGCTTGTAATCCAGTTGCTTGAGATGGAGCTTCTTTATCTATATCCACATTATTCACCAAATTAACATCAATGACACTATAGAAAGCATTTGTAGTATCAGCTACATCCCAAACAGCTAAAATAACGTGGTAGCCACTACGGTCCGTTGGTACGTTAATTGTATGCGTTAAATTATTTGATGCAGCAGAACCATTATGTTCAACAGTTCCAATTGGCTCAAGATCAGCACGAGTTAATGGCTTATTAGGATCCCATCCCTTTTTTGTAATGTAATAGTGCCATTTACTTGTTAAATGTGGTGCAGTGTACTTCCATGTAAAGGTATTTGTTCCCCCTGTAATTGTATTCTTAAACCAGCGATTTGCAGTTTGCTGATCGAGTATGCCACCAAACTTACCCCCTGCAGAAGCAATTTTCCCATCAAGTGGTCCACTTTGTGGAAACCCTTTTGGTGCCTCTAGACTTTGTGGCTCATACATTACACTTCCGCAACTCAAGTTAAGTGCGCCATAATTTTGGCTACATAAAGCGGAGCGGCTAGCTGGTTTCTCAACAAACCCATGGGCAGATGCATTTGGTGCCATTGTAACCCCCATGATTCCAGCTGCTAGCACGGCAGCAGTTATCCCTTTTGTACTCTTACTTAATTTTGTGAATTTAATGTTCATATAACTAATCTCCTTGTTTTGAAATTGTGTTTCTATTGGTATGATAGCTATGAACTTATTAATAAGCAAACTATGAATAAACATGATAAAAGGTGCATTAGCTGAGTATGTTTTCTCTTAAAATATATAGACAAATAGTACTAAATATAATAAATAACTTATCATTTTGTTATATTCCATTTAAAATTGCTATAAATTTTAGTAAAATGTTCATAAAGTGTTCAAGTTAAATTTGTCATTTTTACGATTTTAACAAATAAATATAAAATAAAAAACAGCTCTTGCTTCCTAGGCATGAGCTATTTTCACAAGAAGTACTTTCAATTCCAAACTGACTCTTTTGCTTCTTTACTATCTATCTAAAATATATATAAACTATTAGTAATGAGATTAGCAATGATTAATTCTTATTTTTTACCTATCCGAACGTGGAAAACTACGCCTTATTCTAATTAGCGAGCCCTTTATTATATTCAATCCACTTTTCCATTTCTCTCTCCACGGCTCGATTTTGCCATTCAAACCAAATACCAGAACATTCACTACAATGGCTGTCTACCCCACTTTTATTATGCGTATCTTTACGTGTAAATACAGTTTTTTTACGACAGCTGTAGCAGTAAACTTCTTTCTCTTTATCAAATTGCATACCTATCAACTCCAACATTTTTACACCTATTTCTTTCCGTTTTTTATATAAATTATTCTAATTTTACAAAAGAATCGTTGCTGAAAGAAATCCAAAATGCTATATGAATTTAAAAACTCTTTCTGTACCTCGTACATACATTACTTAACAGAGTTAAAAAATAACCAACCAAACAGCAGTTAAGCGAAATACATTTTCTTCGATAGCGTAGACTTCGGATTAACAACGATCGAGTACTAGCTTTCCTTACGCTAAATATTCCGTTTAAATCCGCATTACTTATAAACCATCTTTTTTTAGACCACGCAAAAAAACCTCCTAACGTTTAGTTAGAAGGCGTTTCAATTTCGGCAGTTAGACCTCTTCACTGACTGCTATCTAACTACGCAAGAAGGTTGATTTCGCGCGGTTTATATCGCAATTATAACGTCTCAGGAGGACATACTAAAACATTGATATATCAACGGTTTATGACTATAATATTTACCTTTTGTTTACCTCGCTTTTTAGACCACTCATAAACAAAGTATATTTTATTAGTTAAGTTAAATAATATCTTTAGGAGGTGTCGAAATGAAAAGGGATAAAAAAGATACAGAATTTGCAACAGACGAGTCAACAAAACAATCAAATATTAAAAAACCTAATGAGCGTGATGAACATACTGAATCCACTCGCCCACCTGGAGACGTTAGAAATGCGAAAAAAAGTAAATCAACTTCGTTATAACTAAGGCTGCTATTTAGTGTTTTATTTTTTTGACCACCCATTCTGAACTGCTCCCAATTGTTAGATTGTGCGTCTAACAATTGGGGAGCAGTTCATCACGGAGTGGTCTTTATATAGTTTATTCAGCTAATTTAATCAACTAATATTGCATATCAACAAGCCATATAAAATAGCCCCTAATTAAGAGGGCATTATATAATTCCTTATATATCACTTATCTTCAACTGGCTTCAATAGATTTGCTGGAATAAAACCAAAATTCGCATCTCCTACCATCAAATAACCATTGATCTCAATTCCTGGTGAATAAAAGACTGTTCCCTTCAACTTTTTTCCATGGTATTTTGTTATCATCGGACCACTGTATAGTTCTGTATCTTCTGTTAATATATACGAGCCTTTATTTCTTATTATCTTTTCAAAAATTCGAATATCAGTGCTATCAAGAATACCAGGAGTAATTACATCCTCTCCTTCAATATCTCCAGCACAAAGATGGTAATTTAATTTGCCCTTCCCAATAGAAACTACAAATATTTTTGGTCTGCAAGCATCTTCTCGTTTTCCAACTGTTAAAAGTTCACCATAGTCAAGGTTATACACTCCTTCAAATTTCAAGCCCTGATGATTAATATTGACATAAGCTGGATTGTTATAGAAAGATGCACGAATATCGATCGGTACTTCTTTAAAAACTACCAAATCCGTTGCTTGTACCCGATATTGCCCCATCTGGTAGAATGTTTTGCCATCATATTTTTCAATATCATACGTTCTAAAGAAGTTATTTCGCTTTACCACTAAAGAATCAAATGTGCCATTGAGATTTTTCTTGTACACTTTGATATCTTTTTTAAAGGTCATTTTTCCTGTTTGCCCTTTTACTACTTCAGCCCCATCATACATCACTTTTGCTTCTGATTTTGTTGGATTAACTACTGCTAATACTAAGGCTGCTAGTAACACAATAAAAAATTTCTTCATTATTATCCCCCTACTCAGTTTTATCTTAAAAAACATAATATCTTAGTATTATATACCAGAAATATACTATTCTACCAATTAATGTTAAAAAACCTACAAAAGTATAGTGTTTTTCTATAACATTATTTCTCCGATCTACCATTCTACCCAATACTATATGGTCTATTACTAATTGATTGTGGAAGGCTATCACGTTCATTTAACCAATTATAAAAAAGCACTGGACGCTCTCTGTGTGATTTGTCCTCCACAGAAAAATTAACTAATACAAATTTAAAGAACACCTCACGGAGTGGTCTTTATATATATTTTATTCAGCTAAGCCCAAGACATCGATAAACATCCTATCCACATGTCAACCAACCATAAAAAACAGCCCCCTATCAAATAAATAAGAGGGCATAAATATAATTTCTAATCTATTACTTATCTTTAACTGGCTTTAGTGAATTCATTGGAAGATAAACAGCATTATCAAGTCTTCCTTCTAAGTCTTCGGTCACATATATATAACCATTAATTTCATGATAATACACTGAAAAAACAGTACTTCCCTTTTTCATAATTCTTTCAGCTTTAGATTCTTTTAATGGAACGCCTTTCCCCTCTGCATCTCTTGTTAGTTCATAACGTACACCTCTTTCTCTCGATATTGTCTCAGCGATTTTAAGGTCTGTACCAAGATACTCATAACAAAATTCCTCACTACCATCACCACTGTCGCAATACTTCAGTAGTTGTCCATTATTTGTATCCTTGAAATAAATACCCCAAGATCCTTCTAGTTTGAAGTGATATCCGTAAGTTGGGATTGGGGTATTACTATTACGATTAATAAAAATATAAGTTGGATTGTTATAGAAAGATGAACGAATTTCTATTGGTACTTCTTTAAAAACTACCAAATCCGTTGCTTGTACCCGATATTGCCCCATCTGGTAGAATATTTTGCCATCATATTTTTCAATATCATACGTTCTAAAGAAGTTATTTCGCTTAACCACTAAAGATTCAAACGTACCATCTGGATTTTTCTTGTACACCTTGATGTCTTTTTTAAAGGTCATTTTTCCGGTTTGCCCTTTTACTACTTCAGCCCCATCATACATCACTTTTGCTTCTGATTTTGTTGGATTAACTACTGCAAATACAAATGCTGCTAGTAACACAATAAATAATTTTTTCATCATTCTCCTCCCACTCAGTTTTATTTTAAAGAACATATTATCTTTGTATTATATACCTGAAATCTTATATTCTACCAACAAATTTTAAAAATACAACAAAAGTAGAGTGTTTTTCCATATCATTATCTCATCCATCTACCATTCTACCCGGTTCTCTAAATTATATGGTCTACTACCTATTGATTATGGAAGGCTATCACGCTCATTCTGCCATTTATTAATTCGGATTACGCTGATTAGGTTAAATCTCAGTAAATGTAGTTTATAGCCTTTGTTCCCCTAAAGTGTTCATATTTATCACCTCTTTTTAGAACGGTAGGCCATCCTGATTAACCTCAATCGGCTCTTTACTATTTGCAAACGGATCTTCATCCACCCTTGTATAACTTGGCTGGTTGTTATTACCGTAATTCTACCCTTGTGAACTACCTTGATGCTGTCGACCTGTAATTTGTACTAGATTCGTAGTTTGAAGTATTTTGTGAGCCTCCTGTGCAAAAAAACGCCATCGAAATAAAGCCAAATAACTATACGAAACAGAAAATTTTACACCTAAATTTCGTTTATAAATATTCCTATACACATCTACTATTTCCAGTGAATTGAGGATAGATCCAATCACACTATTTATCTAAAATTTAATTTGGGCACCTCTAGGGCACCAATTAGTGAATTATACATTCATGCATAAAAATAAAAAGCCTTACAACCGTTGTGGCTGTAAGGCTTTAGTTAGCGTCCCAGGAGGGATTCGAACCCCCGACCGACGGCTTAGAAGGCCGTTGCTCTATCCTGCTTTTAATTCAGGCTTTATAGGGTGCGAAGGCAATTTTTCAAATTGTTAGGGATTCGTTCTTTTTACGAACTTAGACCGTATTCATCTTCAATATCATATTATCATTATTTTTTCTTATTTTAAAGGCACTTTTTAATCGCACTTTTACGCTTTTCAAATATTTCTTCCATTATTCATTCTGACATACCTTCCTAATCTCGCTTTCGAATTTATCCTTACGTCAACTAATATTTTATCTAATTTTTCGATAGTCAATTCTGTATTTTCACCACAATTTTAATCACATTATTTCTCATTTAAATTGACAAACTACAATTCTACTCTTTAAGAAATTTAATTATCTAATGAAAGGGTTTTTAACATTGTCTATACTGTGGATATTTTTTTATTAAATTATTTAAAGCTACAATTAGATTTTCATCCTTTGCTTTTAATCTTAAATATGACTCAAGCACATCCATATCTATTGTTCCACCTTTTGAACATATATCAAATAATGTATTAGCTTTTTTATCAAGACTATTGAAAACTGATTGAGTTTGGTATCTATTATTTAATTTTAGCAGTTTAAGATAATTTCTATGTCTGTCGCTACCTTTGTTAATCAATGATATTTTTCTATTAGTAAAATCCATGTCGAATTCTATATAATTCTGTATTTCTTCAGAATAAGGCATACTTATAGGATGAGTTGGAGCAGTATCTCCTTTACCTTCATGTGCTTTGTTACAAGCTATACAAGAGGATATTAAATTATATGGATTCATACATATTAGTGGGTACTTTGATTTCGGAAAAAAATGCTCAATGTTATTATTAGAATTAGTCACCACTGTATCTATGTCACAGTATGGACAAACAGATAAATTATTTTCTTTTTTGAAGTTTTCATGAAAAGAGGTACGATTATATTCAGATAAATTTAAACCACTCCAAATATTTTGGTCAACAAAAAATTTATTATAATAAAAATCTACAAAAATCCGCTTAATTTCATCTGGGACATTTTGCTGTACGATTGCATAATCCTGTGATTCGATTTGATTGTTTTGAATGATAAATATTTCAATAATACTTTTTATTGTATTTTTATCATTATTATTCAATAAATCAAAAATAACTTCACTAAATTTCACGTTTTTTAATTGAACATTCATTATATAATTAATTAATACTTTAGATTCTTGAGTTAATAATCCAAAGTTAAAGGTACCTTTCCAAAAATCATTCTTACTGCTTAAATTCATTTGTTTTCCTGACAGCTCTAATATGATTTTAAATATCTTAATAATTATTTTGAGTTTGAAAGAATTTAAAAAAATAAAATTTTGATTATTGGTCACTTTCCACATCGTTTTTCCTCAACATTTCATTATATACTTTAAATTTTATATAGGATTCACCTAAGTACTCAAAAATCTCTTCTAACTCTTCTTTCGTACTCTTTGAAACTTTCTCATATAAAACTTCTTCTACATAATTAGTCTTTTTAGTATTATCAAAAAATATATTATTAATTTCCGCCTCATTTGCTAAAAAGGTTTTAACATCTGGATTCAAATTCTTAAATTCCCCTTCTTTTACCTCTATTATATTTTCAGGAAACAGTGTATTAATGAAAGAATAATCATGTGTTGATATTAAAAAATGAACATTATATTTCTTGAAAAAGTGATGAAACATAGAAATGATTTGTTTTGTCCAGGATGGATTTAAATGTAACTCTGGTTCTTCAATAATAACAATAGAGTTATCTTCGATTTCAGATAGAATAGATAGGATACGAACTAAAAACATTTTTTCTCCTGAACTCATATTACTTAAGTTAACTTGTGTACCATTTTTAATAAAGCTTAAATCATTTAAATAAAGTTCTCCCTTAGAATGTTTAGAAATTATCAATTCTCTATTTAATTCTGTAACTTTTATCCAACCTTCATCATCCAGATAATCGAATTCCGAAAGACTTTCATCATAGTTTAATTCAAATATACGAACTTTATTTTCAAATGTTAAATTTAGCAGTTCAAAAAACTCATTTACCGACTTACTATCCTCTTTATACATTTCAATAATTTTACTTATTCCATTTGACAAAGAATTAAAATTATAATGATTCAAACCATACAATTTAGCTATATCAAATACTTTCACTCGCTCTTCTCCTACATAACTTGCAGGTCTTTCAGAAGGGTATTCACCATGAAAAGAAAACACACTGCCAATTATTTTTGTAGGCAAGAATTTTCGTATTTCCTTATATGTAATTATTGGGGAATAATTATTTTTAGGTGGGTTTACTCCACTCATTTTTTTAGGGTTATTTTCAAGTAATAACGACCTTCTAATAACATCTTTTATCGTTATGTAGATTTCATCGTCGTATTTCTCTAATAAAACTCTATATTCTATTTTATTTAAAAATAGGTCATATCGTAATACAAAATCTGCAAAGATTCTACTGTGAAACCTCTCTAAATTATGAAATATATTAATTATAAAACTTAATAATGTAGTCTTTCCCTGTCCATTTTCTCCAACCAAAATAGTATAATTATTATTAAAATAGTCCTTATAATAAGGTGGATAACCACCTTCTGGAACTAAAAAGATAAGTTTCTCTTTTATTATCTTATAATCCCAAATTTTTATAAATTTTAGTTCCATTTCTATCTTCCTTTAGGCTTTTATTTAAAAACTTGACAGAATAAAACACCCTACTAAAAGTTATATTTAAGTTTTCCTTACATTTTACTTTTTCTTCAGTAAAGAATCCTTATTACAATTCAAACAGGTCGTATATAGGAGACTCTAACCTATTCCAAGTAAAACCCAACATTTCTCCGAAATCTGCCATACCCCATAGTAAGGTTCCAAATTCATTTTTCTTATATTCTTCCCATTGCTCCCATGCTTCAGGATTAATAACAATATTTTCACTAATCATAGGAAGTAAATTATTAATATAATTTTTTCTTTCTTGCTCAGTTAACTGATTCAACTGTTCGTGATAGCTCGAAAATAATATATCATTTTCTTTGAGCCAAGAAATTATACAATATGTTTTATCTTCTTCTGGAAATACCATAATAAACATATGTTTCATTGCTTCATGCATATCCAATAGATTTTGAAGTATTCTTCCGTTGAGGTCCTCAGTTAGAACCTCAAAACCTGTTCCCGCAAATTTAACAGGCTGTTCAAACTCCCAAACTATGCTTGTTAAAATATCATAATTTTTGTTGAATATGGCTTTATCAAATTGTTCTTTCACTGGCTCAAAATCATTAATTGCCATATTGAAACCTATATAAGGATTTTCATCTATTGGCAAATTTAATAATGAAGGTTTTTTTGTATAAGTTATTTGACCCATTTTATTTACTTCTTGTTTTCTGTGGTACTCAACAGCAAAGCATCGATAAGTATATAAAAAGATATGTTCAGAACTTTTATTAAATAAATTATCCTCTATAGGCTGAAATAATACTTTATCATGATGTCCACAAAAACCCGTAAATACAGTTGCTTCTTTTCTTCCATATTGAGTAACGATAGCTAAAGGATTATTTCCCTTTGGCCTTGGCATATACACTATTCCGTTACTGGAAATCTTATTTAATATTTTATTGTTCTGTATTGAATGGGCTTTAATTATTTTCTCAGAGCATTCATTTTTATCTGGATGTAAACACTGTTTTATTTGAGAATCTCTTCTTAATTTATTGTAATTCTCAAAAAAATTAGCTGGATTTAAAAACTCTTTATCATCTGCTTTGTTAAGATTTTCAATACAACATTTTTTAAATTTTTTACCACTTCCGCAAGGGCATAGATTATTTCTACCTATTTTTACTCCCATTTTTAAATTTGTTACCTCCTACTATTTATCTTTTTTGCAAATTATATTTTTAACTTTATAGATATAATTCAAATAAAACAGCTATTAATAATCGATTGGAAAATAAATTTCTATTATTTTATCTTCATTAAGTGTAAGGGATTGAAAATATAAAAAAACAGCACTAATAAAAAATTAGAAACTGTTTTTAAACTTATTACATAAAACCCATAAGATATTACATCAACACAATCCCTTATCAATTATAATAACATTTGGAATTAATTGTTTACCACTATAAATATTATTCATAATTTATTTGAAATTCTGGCCATAGGGGTTTTGCTATGCACGAACCCCAAAAGCTCCGCAGTCTATATTTTACCAAACTTTTAATTAAACTGAAAGCAAGGCAGAGACATTGCAATAAATCATTCTTGCAAATCTTGTTGAAATTAAACGAAATAATTCTTCCTTTGATTCTCATGACAGGATTGTAACGAACTCCTGTAAGCCCATATTGAACAAGCACAATGCTATTAGTCCCTTTCATAATTAAATAGAAGGAAAACCCCGTCCACTAATTTATTTCCGCTGGCGTAAATTCTTCATACATCTTATAATTTATCGCTTGAGCTTCTTTCTTAGGAATTAACTTAAAGTCATAATTCCCTCCTCCAAGTTTTTAAAATTTAAAATTTCGTATTGGTATTACAGAAGTGTTTCTCATTCCCTGCTCCTACCTTTACATAATTCCATATCAGTTTTGAAAAGCATTATCACAAACCATGTATACTTGACTTGATAATAACAGATACCTCCTCCTGTGTTATATACAGCCATGTTGTAACCTATACCATTTTCATTATTTAGCGAAAAAAATATGAACCTTGTCATACTTTTTCTGCATTTACCCCAAAGAATTATGGAATAAGCATGATAAAATAAGAACTTTTATGAAATTATTTCGCAGATGTTAAGAATAGTTATGTAACAAACATTTTTGAATCCACATTATTAATGTAGTCTGACTATTAAATGAAACCAAATAAACTCTTAAACGTAAATTTATTTAAGAAAAATTATAATGGTCAGTAACTATTTCAGGAAAAAGGGATGAGTCATATGAAGAAATGGTGGCAAAGGAAGAAAAACAAAACGAGAAAAAGTAAGAAGAGTGATAAAAATTATACCTTTTTAGATTTCATTCTTGATGTACTATCCTGTATACCAGAATTAATTTTCTTACCCTTCAGATTAATCTTCTGGTTACTTAGAGGCATAGGCAGATTCATTGGAGGCGTATTTGATTTTGTATAAGATTAAATACATGCCCCTATTGAAATAAGGTACTGGTAACCCCCATGCTTTGTTCCTGTTTAACTACATACGATATTAAGAGTATGTTCAGTACTGAGATTTTGGAACACCCTTTGAAATATGTTATTCAGACGGAAATTTTGGAGCACCCTTTGAAATAAAAATAAAGAGAACTAATAAAAAATCATAGTTCTCTTTTCTAACTTTTGTTCATGTATTACTTTAGTGCCTTAAGAAAAACATCTACTTTACTGATTATTTTAATTGTATCTACATGTTTGCTATGCCCTTTCCATTCGCTATCCAGTAATGTTTGTATAAGTGCTAACAAACTCTCTCTTGCCTCCATTGTTGGCAGTTTTCCTCTAATTAGATATTCGTTATATACCAACATCTCTTGAATACTCTTTGCTGGTAGGTCTCCCTCAAATGGGTCGATATCAACTAAATCTGTTATCTGCACGCCAAGTGCTTGAGCGAGGTTCTTGATAATTGGATACGAAGGGGCACGCCTAATGCCCTTTTCAAGTTTGTTGATATAGCCTGCATCCATTTTCGCCAGTTCGCCTAATTGCTTATAAGTGAGATTTCGGACTTGCCGATAGTGCTTGAGACGCTGAGAAAATGTCCTTGAAATCTCTCGGTTTCCTTTTACAGTCGTAGTATTTTCATTCATATACAGTACCCCCTGTTTAATTTATCTAATCCACAATCGCTTTAGACTTTCCAATAATGATGATTTCTAAAAAATAGAATCCTTTGTCATTAGAAACTTGCTATATTATAGATTTGGTTTGCAAATTTATTCGATAATATCAGTGAGGAAAAGTAAGTTGAAGCATAAAAACCTTTCACATAAACCGTGGATGCATATGGTAAACTATTTTTTCTGGTTCATTCCCTATTCATTTCTTCATCCATCACAACAAGCTTGCATAACCCTGCTTTAAGTAGAAGCTGCACATCTAAAAAAGCATCAGCAAGCTCAGACTCTTTATAAATTTCCTGTTCAAAAAAATTGACCTGTGCTTCATACGTAACAACGTGGATGGTTTTTAACATCTGATATACAGTCATTCTTTATCCTCCTCTTGTTCATCCAACATTTCCCACTCTCACAATCAATGGAAAAACAATTCTATATTGACTATAGATAAAAATAAAAAGACGCTGCATATAGTCATCGCTATATCCAACGTCTCATGTACATCTACCATGTTCAATTTTTGAATTTGCCAATCTAAAATAATTAAAATGCTTCATACATTTTCTTTGCAAAAGAAACACCTCCCTATGTGAATGCATTGAGTATACCACTTTAAGCCATGTCGAGGAAGGCATTTTCTATTCTTCAAATATTTTTCTGTTGCACCTGATGAAATTACTATATTCATTCTATTTCATCATTTGATACTATAATATACATTGGATATATTTTCAATCTAAATAAATACTTATTTGAGATTTTAAGGCTAAAGGGAAATAAAGATAATCTATATTGAAGAAACGGAGTGAAAATCGAATGCGGTCTAAAATTGTGCCGAAGGAAGCTGTGCCGACATTAGAATCAGATGGTTGTATTATGTATGAAGAAGGATTACCATTCCCAATTGTCCATTATCCTTCAAGTTGGGGTTCATTTTTTGGGTTTCAAGAAACTGAAGATAGTCCTGTCTGCTATTGCTCCTGTCAAAGAAAAGGCTTGGAAATATATCTTTTGAATGAAGAATTTGGTCGCTTTGGGGAGATTCCTAAATCATTACGTTTCCAATTGGGAGAAACATTTTTCGATACACTTCAGTTCAAAGATAATTTATGCCATGTATGTAATAAGGTTTGCCCAAACTATGGCTACGGGAAAACATTTAAGGGAACTAAATTCCATTCAATATATGGTCATTATATACACGGGTTAGCTTTTGGATATGGTATTAATTCTCGTGGAAGAATTTACGCACCAGAGCTGATTCCTGCTGATATCGTTCCTCTTCTTATTACTGATTCATTTAATGATAAAAGAATTGATGAGCAATCTACAATAGATTTTTTACGATATTGTGAAGATGTTATTAGAATTCGAATAGGTTACTTTGCTATTGGGAAGAAATGGACAACTGAGGTGAAGCTTCTTGAAATTATAAGAAAACTTTATCCTAATTATACTGTAATTCATCAATACCCTATCGACCATTTAAGGGCTGATATTTTCATCGAAGAGCTAAATCTTGTGATTGAATATCAAGGGGAGCAGCACTTTAAACCAATTGCTTTTATGGGAGGCAAAGAAGCATTAGAAAATACCAAGAGAAGAGATAAAGAAAAAGCTGAACTATGTGATTACTATAAGCTTAAAGTAGTTTATTTTGACTACAGAGATAAATTAGATGAAAAGATGATTAAAGAAAGAATTTCATTGTATTTAAAGAAAAACGAACAATCATTATAGACTTTTTACGATGATTGTATGGCATAAATCCTTTAGTCTAATACCAACAATCTTGGACTGCAATAAGCAGTCTTTTTTATGCACGTAATATCTTATTGAAAGTAAATATAAAAAACACCTAAAAATGGTGTTCTTTACATGTCTCTATTTTTCAACCCTTCAACAAAACCAGCCCACATTTCTTTTTCTTCTCTTTCAATTTCTTCACGTTCTTGTTGAATTTCAACATTGTCCTTTTCAATTACATTTGCTATCGCAGGATTTTTCAGCTCGTTTTCAAGAAATATTTTTACTAAATCTATATTCGAGTATTCACTTAAATATTCAGGGTCAAAAGAAAGGTTTCTAAGTAACTCACCAATTTCATTTAGGTAAAGGGCTACTACTTTACTGCCTATCACATAATCTCCTTCTTTTTCTGGAAAAGACATTCTATTTTGAGAATCACTGATAAGTGCTTTTGTTGCTTTTACATGTAAATCCAATCCTCCAAAATGAGCTAACTCTTGGTCGTCTACACCTTCACATCTAATCATAATATCATTTCCCTTACGGTCAACGCTATGTACTTCAAATCCGCTTTGTTCCACTATGTAATTCCCCTCCAATAGTTCTAAACTGATAGTCTATCTATTTTAAAATACTCTTACCATTTCTAACATACAATTATTACCATAATATCAATATATAAATAAATTTTCAATTCAAAACAAACTGACTTCATTGATGATGCATCAAAAGTTGATATGCTTCCCTATAGACCATATGCAGAGAATTCCTTGTCCCTCTTCTTCCCTATTCCCTTCTCCTGTCCTTTCAGACTTTTCCCCCTACTTTTTTCACGCAAAAAAGACCAAAGGGCGACATTCCCTCCAGTCTTAAACATACTTTTTAACTAAGGACACATTTTTTACTTTAGGGATAATGTTTTTTAGGGATAGACAAAGAAAGAAAAAGAAAATGGATTAAAGATAATTCACTAAATCGACACTATCATATTCCTTTAGTAGATTTTCCCACTCCATAAACACCTCAAATACCCAGTTGTCCACAGAGTCAATTCTCAAGAAGTCCATTGTTGTAATTAAAATTTTTAAAGCCACCTCAATCATATAATATAAAATTTCACATTCTCTTTCAGGTTGATGTTGCATGGCTCCAAAAGTAAAACTGTCTTGCCCCACCATCGTTCCGTAAGATATAAATGTCGTCGGATTATAATGTACATAACTATTGAACTTTTGATAAATACCATTATAAATATCTAAATTGTTTGTTTTTTTAGCAAGCTGGTAAGCACTTTTAAATAACCTAATGTCCTCTTCCTTTACTTTATTAACATTTTGTTTTATTCCATTCAACACCTGTTTATCAGCATCACCTTGAAAAACTATTTTATATCCTGTTTTGTTATTCAACATTTGCTTTAGTTGATATTTATTTAGTAAATCATAACTACGAATCACATCTTCTTTATTTAATGAATTCGTCACATAACAAAGATGAAAATAGCTTTCGATTAAGGTTCTAAGTAGTGGTGTTGCTTCAACATAGCCATTCCTCAAATCTTCATCATCAAAGTTTATTAATAGCTTTATCGCTTTATAATTTCGTTTGCATTTTAGATAGATATGATAAAAATATTGGCGTAAAGATTCTTCTATATTCTCTTGATATTCCCTTGAGTTTTCAAAATAATAAAATACTTCGAATAAATCTTCTGAATATACATTAAGTTTATCCAATAAATTATAGGTATCAATTCTCGACATTTTCCCTTCCTCCTCTCAATCACATTACTAAAAGCTGTTCCAAATTCTCCATTCAGAGGTTACACTCACCATAGTATCATGCAAAATTTTCTATCTTGAATATGATATCTATCAAAAGAAAAATATAACTATTTAAAGAAAGTTTATTACGTCTCCATATTTACCTATCATATTCTTTTTGTCCATCTCACTTATTTCAGGGATAGCGATAAATAACATTCTTTTTGGTCGACTACAACTAACATAAAAAATCCTTGTTGAATCAGAATCAGCATTTATATCAGGCTTTACCAGATGGTTAGCATTGTCTAAATATACTAAAACAGATTCAAATTCAGCTCCTTTTACCCCATGTATAGTACGGTGATAATCTACCTTAACATCATTCATTTTCACTTGCTCTATTAATGCCTTAACAACACATTCTGAAGCGAATGAATTAAAGTCACCTCGTGTTATTTTTGGTAACTTTATTGAATGTTTATTTAATAAATGCTCGCTTAATTCATTATAAAAGGTTTTTAAAACTCCCTTATCGGAATACTTTTCTATCCATTTAATCGTAAACTGCATGATTTCTAAAGCAACACTTCTTCGATGATAATCACTTATCGATGACTTAAAAGGTTCTATCAAATTTGCGTTACTCTTTAAGCGTAATGTAGAAATTACCTCATTAAATGCTAAATCCAACATCTCTTCTTGATATAACCGATACGCTTTAAAAATTTTATAAAGTAAAACATACCTGTCACCATCAAGTAAATGTAACGTGTTCCACAACTTTTCTTCATCATCAACTGATGACTTAAATAAATTTATATGTTTATGTTGATAAGCCAAAAATGAAAAATCATCCTGTAAATTTAATTCAGCTCGCTTGGTATCAAATGATTGCTTTATATCATCTATTTCTCCTTTTATTCCTTCGTTGTATTGATAAATAAATATATGGTCATCTAATTCTTTATTCAGTGAAGTCTGAGTTAGTGTATCATCTCTTAAAATATTTAAAAACTGTACTATATTTTGACCACTTCTACGATTTTGTTGAATTATGTATTGAACTTGATTATCAACATGAAAATCTATAAATTCTTGCCTTGTAGCACCTTGGAATTTATAGATAGATTGTGCTGGGTCTCCAACTACTCCTACGATACTACCAGCTTGAGCAAAAATCTTCACAATTTTAGATTGCATGACATTTGTATCTTGGAATTCATCCAGTAGTAAATATGTGTACCTTGAAGAAATCGCTTTTGCTAAAAAAGAAAAATCTTGTAGCAACTTATAGGATAAATAAATGATATCATCATGATAAATAATACCTTTACTCCAACAATATTTTCTGAACTTTATATAATCAACTTGCCTAATTGAAGGACCCAATATGAACTCAGAAGAGGTTAACTTAGGCTCTTCATTATCAAGTGACCATTTGAGTCCGCCTAACACTTTTCTGATATTACTACTTGTGTCACTTTGCCAATTTAAATAATTGATGTTATCATGTCTTCTCCACCCATCTACCAAATTTTTAGAAGGAATATTATTTTCTTGACCCTTAAGCCTATCTATATTAATTATAGGCTCTTTGTTCTTTTGATTTAGTAAATAGGCATAGGGTCTTAATACATTTTTATATAAAAACGAATGAATAGTAGAAACCTCTACATTTTCAAATCCAGAGGACAGTTCTTGATTTATTTCATCTACCCCAACATTTGTATATGTTATACAAGCAATTTTAGAATTTCTGTGTAATTTTTTTGAGTTATTCAGTATATGTTTAATATTTTTTACTAACCAATATGTTTTACCAGCCCCTGGACCAGCAATAACTTTAAAAGGACGCTCTAAATCATCAAGAAGATAATCTGAATTAATTAAACATGATAAACTATTGCCCATCCTCATTCTCCTTCCTTGAAACAAGCCCAATAGATAGAATTTCTTATATAAGCGGGTAAGATAATAGGAGGTTCTCCTGATTTATTCAAATATTCCATCAAATCAAAGGCAACTTCTCCTTTTTGTTCTTCTGCATAGATTAAATATTTAGTAGCAATTAACGCTCTGTCTGCTTCTTTAAAACTATCAATCTTGTCTTGCAAATCCTCCTCAATATTCGAATCATGAGAGAAAAAATCATGTTCAAAATTCTCCCAAGCCAAATCAAATTCTAAAGTTTTCCCCCAAGCTTCCTTGTTATAAAAAACTTTGACATTCGAAGATTCCCCTACTAAATCGTTTAAATTATTTAAGGTAAAAGAGAATGGCGTATAATCATAGTTTTCCGTATCAGTATTTATTTCAAATGGCCAACATTTTTTCCATCTTTGATTTTTTTGTTTTAACTTTTTTAGAGGGTCTTTATCCGTTACACAGGCTACTCTTTTATCCAGTGCATTACTATTATTCACTGTCCCTGCCCCAAAAAGCTTAACAAAGTGTTTAAATGACACTGAATCTACTTTAACAACTGAAACATGTTTGCGTTCTAAATCTTCATTTAATTGTTCAGCAAATACAGGAAATAAGAGTAACTCAGCCATCCCTTCCACTAAAATCACAGATTTTGCGAATAACATAGCTGACTTAGTTGCATCTAAAAATCGTTCGATATACTTTTTAGAATTAATGTCGTCTTTTGTTTCACCAAAAACCTTTGCAGGTAACTTCGCTGTTATAACCCCATTGTTATCTTCTTCTACACAAATAATTGGGTCTAATCCAACTGCAGATGTGATTTGGGTAGAATGCGTTGTTATAAAAATTTGTCTGCTATTCCGTTGTTTTTCGATTTCTTGCTTCAAAAATTTCAGAAAATTGTATTGTAAAGACGGATGTAGATGTGCTTCTGGTTCTTCTATTAACAACAAAGGAAAAGTTTTTGCATTTTCGCCTTGTTCAACAGAGGTGATAACTTTAAATTTCGCAAGTATCAATGAAATGTAAATTAGATTGTTATATCCTAATCCATTATTTAAAATTGGTATTTCAATCCCTGATGCTTTCTTTATGACCAAGCTCAACGCAGATAAAATTTCTGATTCAGTTAAAACCCCATTTAGCTTTGGTTCTCCTCCAACAGCAGCCCCTGTATCTTTAGCTAAATTCAATATTTCAGTAACATCAATTCGATTAACTAAATTACCTACAATTCTATTTGCATACTCTTCAAATTGTTCTTCAGGAGATAGTTTCTCAGGGTCTTCATTTTCACCAACTGAATCTTTGGGTACTACATCTTTAAAATGAAGCAATACTTGCTTCAATAACCTGCTTCTCCCTGTAGCCATTTTACTTTCCACATCACGTAATGCATCTAAGACTTCACAATGAATTTTATCTAACAAGTCTGTGTCTGCCTTTAAATTATTGATTGAATTACCACCGATAATTTTAAATACGTAGCGTGGTAAATGCCTTTCTAAGATTCTCCATTTTGCAAACACATCATGAGCAAAAGAAATTTCTTTCAGATATTGCTCTTTATCGCTTTCTGGCAGAAAGAATCTATATGTAAGAGTCGCTTCCCAAAAATCTTGTTCTACATCTGTAATCCAACTTGCTATAAGTGCTTTATCCTCATCAGTATCCGTTTCATTCACACGTAATTTGACCTCTATTACTACCTCAGGAGGCTCACTAAAGTCGCTAATTAATTTGTTAAAATCATCTATCAATAACCTCTTGTTACTACTTCGGCTGAATATCATTTCCAGCGCTCTTATAATTGTAGTTTTACCCGAATTATTCGCACCTATTATTACATTCATACCAGGATTAAAATTGACAATAAAATCTTCTTTAAAACACCTAAAGTTTTTAATTCTCATTTGTGAAATATACATTGTTTTTATTTTCCTCCTTAAAAACTACCAGCAATCGCTTGCATAGAATTCATTACATAGAATCAATAGACTAAGATATATATAACTATTTATATTCTCCCTTTTTCCCTAAATAATTTCAAATTTTTTACTACACAATAGATATCTTTAAAAGCAGATATCTTCCTATCATCTACATTTTTATATTCCCATTTATTTATTACTTGTTTTGTTAACACAAAAAAGACCGAAGGGCAACCAGGCTCTTACCTGATTTTCTTCCAGTCTTGAACATGCTTTTTTATTTAGGGACAATGTTTTTTATGGATATACAACGAGTAAAAGTAGCAATGAATTATGGATTATCCCCCGTCTTTTTCCATTTTATAAATCAAATTAAGGTTCTTTATTTCTTTATAGACTGAACATAAAAGAAAAAAATAGAGAACTATTTCGCTCTCTATATTCCTTAAATATTTGAATTGAATAGCTTCATGGTATTACCAATTATGCAAGATTCCACGTCAATAATAAACTTCATTAAATTTATTAACAGATTTCTTTTTTCTTCATGCGTTTTGGGATTTAATTTGCCCTAATTGCTGACGGGCTTCTTTGGTAACTTTCTCCTTTTGTTGAATTGCAATTTCTTCATCAAGAATAAGTTCAATACTTTTCTGTAAGACTGGGAATATTTCTTTGCACTTTTCTTCATCTAATTCATGAATACCTTTGCTTAAAATATTATAAATAATTGCATTTTCCGCCATAAATTTAGGGAGATAATCTTTAAGTAACTTGATTTTCTCATCTACTTTTCGATTTCTGTTCTCGTCTTTCATGTATTCCTCTCTGGTGATTTTTCCATCTTTCTCGGCCTTTAAGAAAGCATTTTCCAGTAAGAATTCGATTACCCTTCGTAGATATACAAAAGAACCAATTCCTACACCCGCTGAATAAAGTCCTAATGCTGTAGTGTATTCTCTTTTATATTCTTTTAATAATTTTTGATAAGATTTTATATGTTCAACATTAAAATCCTTAATTGAAGGATACTGTCCAATTTTTGTTAATGTTAAAAACTCATTCGGATAAATTCCCTCCTTCTGCAACAAGTAGGAAAATTTGAACACATGTGAACTGTCATGTGTACAGCGTATTATTTTATCAAATATCCTATTTTCTGAAATTATTCTTTTGATTCTTTCTGACATGTTATATTTTTCTGATGTACTAATTTCCGAATCTATTTCGTATTCGGAAATGCTATCAAGCACAGAGTTGTTTAATTCCTTCGATAAGGTTACCGGAATCAATTGAAAAGACATGTGCTTATTGCATAAAGGACAAAATATATAGGTATTTTTAGTGTCCGACATAAAACTAATAAGTCGATTGAATTGCTCAGAATATTTAATTTCATATATCGTATGGTTATGCTCGTGAGCATTGCTAAAATCATACTCTTGTCGGCTTGTATGTACAAAATCAGTACAGTCAACACGAACAGGCTGATATAATCCTAAATCACAAAATAACTCTTTGTTACTATACTTACATATATTTATCATAAAGCTTCTCCTCATCATCATTAGTATTTTTAGGTAATTATACCATATCCTTCATCGAATTTATCTCCAATATTTAAGACATCTGCTGATTTAACATAGAGACATAACGACAGGTTCCTTGTGTCATATCATACAAAATCAGCCTCCATATTTCTCTAATTATAATTACTTATGAGACATAGAGCTTGCTGGTAAGGAGAATAAAAAGTAACCTCTTGATATATTAACAGCTAAAAAGACCGAAGGGCTCCCAGGCGTTTACCTGATTTCCCTCCAGTCTTGACCATACTTTTTTATTTACACACTTTTATTTAGGAACAATATTTTTAGTAGATGGCAATAAAAAGTAATTAATTTCATTCAATCAAATATTCCCTTAAGCTATTTGATACTTCGTCAACATCTAAGTCTAAATATTGGGTTGTGACCTCCAAGTTAGAATGTCCTAATGCCTTAGATATTAAAGCAATATTTGCTCCTTTAGAAAGTAAATTTTTTGCAAATGCTCTTCTAAGTGCATGTGGATTAATGTTTTTTAAACCAAATTGTTTGCTATACTTTGTTAATTGTTTTGAAATTGCATTATTAGTGGATTTTGTATCTAAAGGAGTTCCTTTATAGGAAATAAAGATATTCTCGTTATTTTGATGATAATGTCGTCGAATTTTATTATTTTGTTGAATCAACACTTGATACAACTGAATTAATTGATTATCAATCGGTAGCTTCAATAACTTATGATTTTTTAAAATCTCCCCTTCTAAAACCAATGTTTTTTCATCAAAATCTATATGTTTTTCTTCAAGTTTTCCTAAAGTATTAATTCTAATCCCAGTTTTATACATTGTTAATATTGCAACTGCATCTCTTAGACCTATAAAAGTATTTAAATCTAAAAGGGAAATCAATAATTGTACATCTTTTTCATTTGCTCCAGCTTTTACTTTTTTATCTACTTTGAGGTTCACTTCTTGCCAAAATTTCGACTCATACCAACCATTAATATAACATTTACTTAAGAATGACTTTAGTGCTTTTAATCTCGTTAGTTTTGTTTGATTTGAAACTTGCATATTTTCAAGCCAAGAGTAAATTGTATCTAATGTTATTTCATTTAAAAACGTAATAGTCTGTGCATCTTTTAAATGATTTACAATTGTTTCATAGTCTTTTATTGTCCGAGGTCGAAGACCACTGGAAATCATTTGTCTTTTCACAATTTGAATCGCATCTTTTATCATTTTTGAATTATTTTTCACATGCTTAACAGTTGTCTCATTCTCAAACTTTAAAAGGTTTAAATCAACATCTACTTCAAATAGTCCCGACTTTTTAGTCATAAAAAAATCCTCCATTCAAGAATTGATTGGAAGATGATTCTGGTCACCTAATAAAATTACAAGGGTACAAAAAAGGGATACAGTCATCCAGACCGAAGCCCTGACCCTATCCCTAATTTCTCTCAAACCCTTATCCCTAAAGGCCTGAAACCTGCTTTTTGGACGTCCCAGGAGGGATTCGAACCCCCGACCGACGGCTTAGAAGGCCGTTGCTCTATCCTGCTGAGCTACTGAGACATGTTGTTATTTTATGCAGTCCATATCAAGGACAATATTTATTATATGTTCTTTTTACGATAAAGTCAACATTAATTTTACTGTGAAGGCAAGGTTTGCCTCAATATTAATATTATATGATTTCCTTTACCTCATTATGCCATCTCTCTACTCTACTTTTGTTAAATAATAAAAAGCAAAAAACTGATGGAAGCTAACATGTTTAAAGATTTAGTAGTCGTCGTAAATAGCTGTGCACAAAGGATTGGTAAATACATTGTGCTAACGTATGCCTGAAATGATGCCCCTATAAATAAAGAATTAGGGTTGCATTGGAGCATGATTATTCTGTCCTTTTTGTGTACACAGATGTTACAAAAGAACAGGACATCGTTTCTTTAATGCAAAATATTTTTGATCCTATTCATATTTTAATTAATAAGGCGGGTAAATTTCAACATAAATCTTTTGATGACGTAACATGGATGAATGGAATGATTTGATTCAAACAAATAATTTTTTACAGGCATTAATCTAATAGTTGATGGTGGGATGACAAAGAAAATGATATATGAAAAATAGCCATATTCACTCCTTTCATTACATTGTTTTTTCATATATGGAAATACCTCAGAGTATTCTACAGTAGAAGGAAAAACTAGAGGGAGTGGATATACATTGTACCCATATTCAAGTGGACATTACGTTAGTCCTTTAAGTGCGTTATATAAAGCTACTTCCACACAATATACTGCACCTGTTCGCCATTTTTTATTGCCGCAGAACGATCCTCGTCGCTATATCAGTAGGGCTGAAGCAGATTTTATGGCTATGAATCGTTTATTATGGATGGAGCATGTCAATTGGACGAGGATGACGATTATTAGTATAGTGTTTGGCTTACCTGATCTACCCTTTGTGCAGAAGCGACTGTTACAAAATGCGACGGACTTAGGCAATTGTCTACGTCCATTTTACGGGGATCAAATTGCTGATCGTTATGCTGAGCTGATTAAAGAACATCTTCTTATTGCTGCGGAGCTAGTAACTGCAGCTACCAAAGGAGATACAGCAACAGCGGATGCAAAGGAAAAAGAATGGTATCGTAATGCTGACGACATTGCCAGATTTTTAAGTCAAATTAATCCATACTTACGTATGGAGGAAGTGCAAAAAATGTTCTATACACATTTAGCTTTAACCAAAAAAGAAGCCGTGACTATGATTCAGAAAAACTATCAAGAGGATGTTGAAGTTTTTGATGATATTGAAGCAGAGGCACTTGCTATGTCGGATATGATTGCAAGCGCCATTGTAAAGCAATTTTATTACCTCTTTTATTAACATCAATAAATCGATTATTTCTTTTCCAAAGTTGGCGAGAAAATTTTAGCCTGTTTACTCTTTGAATAATGAGCAATCGGTTGAATGCCTTGTATTGATTCCTTCACAAATGATGATATTGTATTGCTTTTAATATTAATGTGGACTCGTTGTAGCTGCCATGGCAGATGCTCTATATCTATGCGAAATAAAGAATTTTTCCATTTTGACCAAGAATGATAACGTTCCACTAACCATCTATCAAAGGTAGAACTAATTATTTCACTGGCAATCGGTTGATATGAAATTTTCAACCTTTCTGCCAGTGCGCCGTAATATAAACTTGTAAACGAAAAATTGTTCTCCTTTTGCTTTATAGATATTTTAGAATGGCGATATGTTAAACCGCCCTTTTTAGCTATTTGGACAATAAAGCGATTCGTAATATCTGAATTTAAAAAATATACTCCTTTCATGCCGTTATATGTAACATATGTCCGGACATTTAGCTGCAAATAGGAATCCACCCCTGGTAATGGTGGTAGAAATCTTAGTCGTTGTCCATTGACTTTAAAAAGGACAGCACTAAGCCAAGCGTTATTTTCATAGAGATCTAGTTGTAACTCTTGCGGAATGTACTGCTCTAAATCCTTAGGTGATACCGGCCAATGTAAGAACAACACATCTTGCCAATTTTGCGTCAAAACCCATGATTTACTCCACATAAAATAACTCCTTTCTGTAGTTAAATTATTTCCTACGAAGGAGTTATTCAAACGAACATGACTATTTTTGTTCTGAATCTAATGTTTCCGTTTCTTTTTCTACATATCGGTAATATAAATTGCGCAATTCCGATTCTTTATAATTGCCTAAATGACTTTTAAATTGTGGATGCACCAAAATACCATGATTTCGAAGTTGCTTTACAAACCAACCTTTTGAATACTTATGCACTGTACACATTCCCCTTCACTAATACTCTTACATAGCGTATGCTCAGGAATTTATGTAGTGACAATTTTTTCAAAATAAAAAAACGAAGAAATATCCTTCGTTTTCAATGAAATTAAAATGTCATATTCAGGTATGGCTCTTTTACAAAACGAGGGGTTGATTTCCGTTCCGACTGGGCGCTTTGTTGCTGCCGCTACGCTTTCGCGCAGAGCAGAGCTTCCTAGGGCGTCCGATGAGCCGCTTCGCTGCAGGGTCTCGGGCCAGCAGGATGTTGGTCACGAAGGCGTTATCACAGGACGTGATGCTTTTAGCCTTCGTTCCTCTATATCGCTAATCCCCAAGGAGTCGCCCAGTCTCCACTTCAATCAACCACTTCACTTAGCATGTCCTCTGCCATGTACTCAAATTTATCGTGATAAAAAAAACTTCAGTTAGATGCATTTTTGTGCGAAGGCAAAGCGTTCAGCGATATTGTTTATCTGTGCGCAGAAATTACCCTCGATTAAAGCGCCCTAACACTTACAAAAATCCCCTTGGAAATTGTGCTTTCAATTTATGTGCCACAAAACGTTCGATATGGTTGGTTAGATGGTGTTGGTAATGTCGTGAATTCCTGCTGCTCTTTTGTATGTGCAAAAGGTTGAGCAAGAGCTTCTAGTAATCGCTCCATTACACTATAGTCTTCTTGTTCAACAGCAACCTCTAATGCTTCTTCTACACGGTGATTTCGCGGTATTACCGCTGGATTGTGCTCACGCATTAATTGCTGAGACATGTCTTTTGTTTCTTGCTGTCTTTCTAGTCTTGCAAGCCAATTTTTATGCCATTCTTTAAATTCTTCTGTACCGAATAATGCTGATTCTGATTCAGTGAATTTTTCAAAAGTTAATGCGATAAATGTATTCGTATAGTCTGCTTGATGTTGTTGCATTAACTTTAGAAGCTCTTCAATTAGTGCCAGGTCCTGATCTTCTTCGTTAAATATTCCTAGCTTTGCTCGCATACCTGCTACCCAGTTTGCATAATACAATTGAGGATATTGCTTTAGAGCCTCTTGAGCTACTTGTATAGCTTCTTCCTCATTTTCATGGATTAACGGTATTAATGATTCGGCAAATCGTGTTAAATTCCATCCTCCGATATTAGGCTGGTTACCATATGCATAACGACCTTGTCGATCAATCGAGCTAAATACTGTCGCTGGATCATAAGTATCCATGAAAGCGCATGGACCATAATCTATTGTCTCCCCACTTATGGCCATATTATCTGTGTTCATAACCCCATGAATAAAACCAACTAGCTGCCATTTTGCAATAAGAGACGCTTGTTTCTTTATAACTTCCTGTAGTAGGGTTAAATAACGGTTTTGAGCTTTATCAGCATTAGGAAAGTGCCGTTCTAAAGCATAATCTGCCAATTCTTTTAGCTCCTCCTCCGTTCCAAAATTCGCGCCATATTGGAAAGTTCCAACACGCAGATGACTGCTTGCAATACGCGTTAAAACTGCGCCTGGAAGCTCTGTTTCGCGGAGAATCGTTTCGCCTGTAGTCACGACAGCTAAACTTCGAGTAGTTGGAATGCCAAGTGCATACATAGCTTCACTCATAATATATTCACGTAGCATTGGACCAAGTGCTGCTCTGCCATCTCCGCCGCGGGAATAAGGCGTTCTTCCTGAGCCTTTTAGTGCGATATCAAAGCGTTCATTAGCTGATGTTAGTTGTTCACCTAATAACAGTGCCCTTCCGTCTCCTAGCATATTAAAATGACCAAATTGATGCCCTGCGTAAGCTTGAGCTATAGGCGTGCCTCCGGTCGGATTGTTGTTACCAGCAAAAATTGCTACCGCTTCTTCGCTTTTCAGAACATTACTGTTTAATCCAAGTGATTTGGCTACTGATTCATTTAACATGATTAACTTTGGTGAGCGAACTGGATTTAAATTGATTGTTGTATAATAAATGCTCGATAGGCAGGTATAGCTATTATCAAAATTCCATCCCATTTTATTTTCCATGTTTTCTCCTTTGTATCGTTTATATTTATTTTTTCTACTTCATCATAAACAATTCATAGCCATTTTTACCAGCGAAGCATCAGCTACAAATGTTTTATGTAGCGACAGGTACAGAATTCTCCTACCTCCATAGGTAGTGAGATGAATGCAGATTTAAGCTACTTTTCAGCGGGTGTCCAAACACTCGATGAAATAGAGGAACTCAGTCTAAGCACGCCACGTCCTGTGGCAAACGACTGAGTGACCAACATCTTGCTGTTGCTGTCGCACAGGCAAAACCCTTTGCTGACGCTACGTTAACACTGCGCTTTCGCACAAAAAACATCTGCAGGGCTAAGCATAAAGCCGATTCTGGACGCAATTATGCCGAGGCATAATTGATTGTAGAATAAAACAAAAAACGCTTAGAGTTTCTATAACTTAAGCGTTTTTGTTTCATCATTTTCGCATAAACTTATGGGTGGAAATACAGCTATTATCATCCGTAAAGAACTTTACTTCAAAATAAGTATCTTCAACCTCTACAAGAGCAAAGCTTTTTTCTTTACGACCTCGTGGTTTTAATAAGCTCCCCGGATTTAAAAATAATACATCATCAATCATTTCCGCCCCAAGAACATGAGAGTGACCAAAGCACGCAATTTGCGCGTTTACTTCTTTGGCACGATAGGATAAAGACAAGATAGAAGTTTTAACATTGAATAAATGGCCATGTGTGACAAAGATTGTAGCATCCTCTAAACCGAATACTTCTTCATCAGGGTAAGCTTTATCAATGTCACAATTACCTCGTACTTTCTTCATTCCCTCCAATGCTTTATGGGAGAAAGGAAGCTCACTATCTCCACAATGAATGACTGCATCGACATTTGGATAAAAGCCACGAACTTTTTCAATCACATTACTGTCGCCATGTGTATCACTCATGACAAGTATTTGCATGGATATCACCTCTTATTTTATAAGATTAGGTAATTGTTCCTTTAACTTACGAATCGCATTCCCACGGTGGGAAATTGCTCCTTTTTCATCGGCTGTAAGCTCTGCCATCATACGGTTTAAGCTTGGGACAAAGAAGACTGGATCATAACCAAATCCGTTTGTGCCACGTTTTTCGTGAGCAATAACACCTTCACAAGTACCAAAAACTGTTGTCGTCTCAAAACCAGGTCCTGCAATAGCAATGCAACAGCAGAAGCGTGCTGTACGCTTTTCATCCTCGACATTTTTTAAGTTTTCTAGTAGTTTAACCATGTTTGCTTCATCATCATGATCACCAGCATAACGTGCAGAATACACACCTGGTTCACCATTTAATGCATCAACAGCTAAGCCACTATCATCAGCAATAACAATTGTACCAAGCTCTTTTGCTAATGTTTCTGCCTTTAGAATAGCATTTTCCTCAAAGGTTGTGCCTGTTTCGTCTATTTCCATCTCTGGGGCTACATCAAACATCGTTACAACTTCATAGCCAAGCGGTCCAAATAACGCTTCGAAATCTTTTGCTTTTCCTTTATTTTTTGTCGCAATTACTACTTGTTTCATGTTATTCATTACCTCCCACTTTGTTAGCTAATTCACCTAGTGTCTCTTTTTGAAGTGCAATCAATTGTTGAATGCCCTTTTCACCTAACTCCAGTAGTTCATTTAACTCTTCACGAGAAAAAGTTGCTTCTTCACCTGTACCTTGAAGCTCAACAAATCGGCCTGCTCCTGTCATGACGATATTCATATCTACAGCAGCAGCGACATCTTCAACATAGTTTAAGTCTAAAACGGCGCCATGATCCTCTACAATACCAACACTTGTTGCCGCTAAATAGTCTGTTACTGGGAATTTTTTTAATTGTTTTTCTTCAGCAAACTTAGCAATTGCTTGTGTCATCGCTACAAATGCTCCTGTAATTGAAGCAGTACGTGTTCCGCCATCTGCTTGAATCACATCACAGTCAATCCATACAGTTCGTTCACCAAGTGCTTCTAAATCCACGACTGCACGTAATGCACGACCGATTAATCGTTGAATTTCCATTGTGCGGCCATTGACTTTTCCACGAGATGATTCGCGAGCTGTACGCTGTGCTGTTGCACGAGGTAACATCGAGTATTCTGCAGTGATCCACCCTTTGCCTTGTCCACGTAAAAAACCAGGAACCTTATCTTCAATCGTTGCTGTACAAATTACTTTCGTATTACCTACTTGAATTAAAACTGAGCCTTCTGGGTGCAATAAATACTCACTATCTATTTTCACCGGACGCAGTGCATCTACATTTCTTCCGTCAAATCTTGTCATATTTTTCGTTCCTCCTAAATACTTTCGCGCACTCATCTTAACATAATTTTGATCTTCAAAAAAGTGCTCATTCCTTATGTACCATGCTAAAAAACGTCAAAAATCAGCCTAGCTCATAGCTAAGCTGATTTTTTATTTTAATGTCATACGTTTTATTTGAAGAGTACCTTGCTCAAGCCAATTTTCAGCAATTGAACGGAAAATTGGAACAGAACCCGTTGCATAAAATTTATGAGCAGGCACAGCGTCTGGGTCAGCCAAAGTGCCATTATAAGCAAGCATTTCTTGAACATCCTTTGCTGTTTCCTCTGCGGAAGATAGCACAAAAACTTCTTCTCCCACAACAGTTTCAATTTGTTTTTGCAAAATTGGATAATGCGTACATCCTAGTATGACCGTGTCAAATTGTTCGTTTTTCAGTGGCTTTAAGCCTTCCGCAATTAATTTATTTGCAAATTCACCTTTATATTCGCCACTTTCTACAAGTGGTACGAATGTTGGACAAGCAAGTGGAATTATATGAGTTGACGTATTCAGTGATAATAAGGCTTCCTCATACGCGCCACTTTTAATTGTTCCTTCAGTTGCAAGCACAACGACTTCATGTCGCTTCGTTTTCTTTACAGCTGCACGTGCGCCAGCATTAATAACGCCTAGTACCGGAAAAGGCATATTTCTTTGTAAACTTTCGAGTGCTACTGCAGTCGCTGTATTACAAGCAATGACGAGCATTTTGATATTCATTTTTTCTAGTGCTTTTGCCATTTGCCAAGTAAAATTCCGCACTTCTTGTCGAGTTCTTGGACCATACGGACATCTTGCTGTATCACCAATGTAATAGATCGTTTCATTTGGTAATCGCTTCATTATTTCTTTTGCTACGGTTAAACCGCCTACTCCTGAGTCAATAACGCCTATCGGGGCATTCATACTTTCCGCCTCAATCCTGTTTCATGTGTACATGTAGTTTTTCTAAATAGCTTGATAATTGCGCGACTTCTTGTTCGTTAAAACCAACAAGCTTCTCTTGCAAATATTGCTGTCTTTTTTCAATAACCTCTTGAATAATACGTTCGCCTTTTTCGAGAAGATGAACAACAACGACACGACGATCATTTTCGTCACGCACTCGCTTAACTAATTCATTTTTCTCCATACGGTCCACTAAATCTGTTGTTGTACTAAAAGCTAAGTATAGTCGATTTGACAGGTCGCCAATTGTTATATCGCCAAGCTCTTCTAACCACTGTAATGCAACAAATTGTGGCGGCGTAATCGCATATTGTGAAACAATCTCTCTTCCTTTTTGCTTCACAATCGCCGCTATATAGCGTAATTCCTTTTCAACCGTTGCAACGGTTTCAGGTGAGTGTTTTGTTACTTCATCCGACATATAACTATTTCACTCCTAAAAAAATACGTTGAATAGTTCTATTTTGTCGTTTTTTTTCTAAAATAGCAAGTGTCCTTTTAGTCTAATTTAAATTCTTCTAAGCGTAACAGCTCAATTAACGCTTGAGATCGATTTGTTACACCTAACTTTTGAATTGTATTGGAAATGTGATTTCGCACTGTTTTTTCACTAATACCAAGTTGCTCTGCAATATCCCTCGTTGTTTTTTCAGCTAATAAAAGCGCAAATATTTCACGTTCTCGGTTTGTTAAAAGAGAACGATGATGAGAGCCATTCATTTTCAGTTACACCCTCCTCCCCCGCACGTATTGTAACTTATGTTAAGGAATGAGGAGCGGTGACGGCTATTTTCATTAATATCTCGTGTTTCTTAAAAAAATTCGGAAATTGCTTCCATAAAAGAATGAATTCAATGGAAAAATGCAATTTCAACCGTCGAGAGATCATTATATGATCACCAAGCTTGCTAACTGAGTTTTTACTTCTTCAGACAAAGGTACACTCTTCCCAGTTAGAGGGTTCATTTGCACTACCGTCCCCCGACCTGTAAAGCAAACCTCATCATGCTGATTTTTCGCTAAATAATGAATATCTATTGATGAGTTCCCTACTGTCGCTACTTTCGTATAAATTTTGAGCACATCATCAAAGAAAACTTGCTTCACGTAATCACACTGTAAGTCAGCTACAATCGGAATCCCCTCTATATTTTCATCCATTGCTGATGGCATGAGAACACCTAAATGGCGGAAATAATCGATTCGTGCCTGTTCAAAATATGTAAAGCTAACTGTATTATTCATATGACCGTACATATCCGTTTCTGAAAAACGTACACGGATCTCAATAAAAAATGCAAAATCCTTAGTCCATTCCTGAAAATTTCCGATATAATTTGCTTTCATCTTAGCCATCCCCCTAATTTTCATTCGCCTCTTCATAGATAGAATTAGCGATTGATAAATGAATATATATTCATTATAAAGCAAAATACTATTCCATCATAGAAAATTTACATTTTAGCTCGTTATATTTAAAAATCCCTTATTTTATGCAACAAAATCTTTCTACACTGTACTTAAATCATCATATTTAGTTTTTCTTAAAAATGCCCTTATTGAGAACTCCCTATCATGCGAAACATTAGTCAGTGGGCGTTTTATCAGTCTTTGCAAATCGGACATTTACAAGTAGTTAATCTATAAATTTATTTGATATTTTCCATAGAAAAAAAACTCCCTTACACATTATGTGTAAAGGAGTTTGGGAGTAAAAGCTTGTACTATTAGTCAACGTAGTGGTCAGAACCGAAGAAGTTACGGAACATTTGCACTGTAGTTGCACGGTTTAATGATGCGATAGATGTTGTTAAAGGAATACCTTTTGGACAAGCAGCTACACAGTTTTGTGAGTTACCGCAGTTTGCAAGGCCTCCATCACCCATGATCGCATTTAAACGCTCGTCTTTAATCATTGCACCAGTTGGATGAGTATTGAAAAGACGTACTTGTGATAATGGTGCAGGTCCGATGAATGAAGCTTTTTCAGACACGTTTGGACATGCTTCCATACATACACCACAAGTCATACATTTAGATAATTCATAAGCCCATTGACGTTTACCTTCTGGCATACGTGGACCTTCCCCTAAATCATAAGTACCATCGATTGGAACCCATGCTTTAACTTTTTTAAGTGCATTGAACATACGTTCACGGTCAACTTGTAAGTCACGAATAACTGGGAAAGTTTTCATAGGCTCAAGTTTAATTGGCTCAGTCAATTGGTCAACAAGTGTTGAACAAGATTGACGTGGGCGTCCATTAATAACCATTGAACATGCACCACAAACTTCTTCAAGACAGTTCATATCCCATGCAACTGGTGTTGTTTTTTCACCATTTGACATAACCGGATTCTTTTGAATTTCCATTAATACAGAAATAACGTTCATACCATGACGGTAAGGAATTTCGAATTTCTGCCAGTAGCCATTGCCACCTTGTGTATCTTGACGTAAAATTTCAACTTTGACCATTCTTCCAGTATTAGCTGCGATATTCATAATTCTTAGTCTCCTTTCGCAGAGTAATCACGTTTACGTGGTGGAATTAATGAAACGTCGACTTCTTGGTACGTGATAATTGGATCACCAGTAGTTGGGTCAAATTTCGCCATTGTAGTTTTTAAGAACTGCTCATCATCACGGTTCGGGAAATCTGGTTTATAGTGTGCACCACGAGATTCGTTACGTAATAATGCACCTTTTGTCATTACTTTCGCTAAGTAAATCATATTTTTCAACTGACGCGTAAAGTGAGCACCTTGGTTACTCCACTTTTGTGTATCGTTGATGTTAATGTTTTCCCAACGTTTTTGGAATTCATTAAGTTTTTTCAAAGTATCTTCAAGTTGGTCATTGTAACGTACTACTGTCATAGTAGCTGTCATCATTTCACCAAGCTCTTTATGAAGCAAGTAAGCGTTTTCTGTGCCGTCCATTTTCATGATAGCATCCCACTTAGCTTGTTCTTCTTTAACGCGAGCATCGAAAATCTCTTGTGGAAGATCTTCAGCATGCTTTTTAAGATGTTTAACATAATCTACTGCGTTTGGACCTGCAACCATACCACCATAGATAGCAGATAATAATGAGTTTGCACCAAGACGGTTTGCACCATGCTGAGAGTAATCACATTCACCTGCAGCAAATAAACCAGGAATTTCAGTCATTTGGTTGTAGTCAACCCATAATCCACCCATTGAATAGTGAACTGCTGGGAAAATTTTCATTGGTAATTTACGTGGATCATCCCCTACGAATTTTTCGTAGATTTCAATAATACCACCAAGTTTTACATCTAACTCATGTGGATCTTTATGAGAAAGATCTAGGTATACCATGTTTTCACCGTTGATACCAAGTTTTTGGTTTACACAAACGTCGAAAATTTCACGTGTTGCAATATCACGTGGTACTAAATTACCATATGCAGGATATTTCTCTTCTAAGAAGTACCAAGGCTTACCGTCTTTATAAGTCCAAATACGGCCACCTTCACCACGAGCTGATTCTGACATTAGACGGTTTTTGTCATCTCCAGGAATAGCTGTTGGGTGAATTTGAATGAACTCACCATTCGCGTAAGTAGCACCTTGTTGATAAACGATAGAAGCAGCAGAACCTGTATTAATTACAGAGTTTGTTGTTTTACCGAAGATAATACCAGGGCCACCAGTCGCCATAATAACAGCGTCTGCACGGAATGATTTAATTTCTTCTGTACGCATATCTTGCGCTACGATACCACGACAAACGCCGTCAGGATCGACGATTGCACCAAGGAATTCCCAGTGCTCATATTTGTTAACTAAACCAGCTACTTCGTGAGAACGAACTTGCTCGTCTAGTGCGTATAGTAATTGTTGACCAGTCGTTGCACCAGAGAATGCTGTACGGTGGTGTAATGTACCACCAAAACGACGGAAATCAAGAAGACCTTCTGGTGTACGGTTGAACATAACACCCATACGGTCCATTAAATGAATAATACCAGGGGCTGCATCACACATACCCTTAACTGGTGGTTGGTTCGCTAAGAAGTCCCCACCATATACTGTATCATCAAAGTGGATCCAAGGAGAATCCCCTTCACCTTTTGTATTTACCGCACCATTAATTCCGCCCTGCGCACATACGGAGTGTGAGCGTTTTACAGGAACTAATGAGAATAAATCAACTTCAGTACCAACTTCAGCTGCTTTAATCGTTGCCATCAGACCAGCTAGACCGCCGCCAACAACAATTATTTTGCTTTTCGCCATGATTATTTCTCACTCCTCTTAAAAAATTGCAATGATTGCCATGTGCTCTATAGTAGCTTCTATTACATTAAGCGAAAGCTAAAATAGCAGCCACACCAACTACACTTAGAATTACGAAAATAATGTTTGTTACATAAGTAGCAATCTTTTGAGACTGAGGAGATTGTGTAATACCCCAGCTTACTAGGAATGCCCATAAACCGTTAGATAAGTGGAAAGTTGCTGATATAATACCAACAATGTAGAATCCAAGCATAAATGGATTAGAAACGATATTTGCCATCATGTCGTAATCAACTTCAGTACCAAATGCTTTTTGAATACGAGTTTGGAAAATATGCCATGCAATGAAAATCACTAAGAATACACCAGTGAAACGTTGTAATGAGTACATCCAGTTACGGTATGTGCTGAAACGTCCTGTATTCGGTGTAGCAGTGAATGCAATGAAAACACCATAAAATGCGTGGAACATTAATGGAATATAGATGACAATCCATTCAACTAGGATAAGGAATGGAATCTTTTCCATATTTGCGGTAGCTGCGTTGTAACTTTCTGCTCCGCCTGTTGCTGTAAAGTTAATTAACAGGTGCATCGTTAAAAACAGACCTACTGGAATGATACCAAGTAGAGAATGTAAGCGACGCCATAAAAACTCTCGATCTTTCGACAAGACTGTTACCCCCCTTAGTACTTAAAATATCACAACAAAAGAAGTCATCATTTTGTAACTGATACTTCATTGACTGTGTATTTCATCATGGTACAATATTATGACATGTTTATTGTACTCTCAAGAGCTACGAGCGTCAAGGCAACTAAGAGTTTTTCGTATTCCTTATTAAAGAAACAATCTAGTACATGATGCGTCGTTTTTTCTCGAAAAATCTATCTTTACTTTATCAGTGTCAAATTATAAGAAAATTCTAAGAAAGAAGGATTTAAATGTTAAACACTTCATCACCTACAATCTCAGCTTTTGGCTATGAGATAATTCGCGATTATATTTTATCTTCCATTCTCGGTAAACATGAAGGTGATGTTCTTTACTGGGCAGGAAAAGACCTAGCACGGAAGTTCCCATGTAATAGTCAAGATGAACTTATCGCATTTTTCGCAGATGCCTGCTGGGGTAATTTAGAACTTGTCAAGGAATCGAAGGATGGACGTACTTTCCAGTTGACAAATGATCCTGAACTGTTACAAATCGGTCTTCGTAGCTTTAGACTCGAAGCAGGATTTATAGCTGAACAAATCCAGCAAGCAAAAGGTTATTTAACTGAATGCTATGATGAAAAATGTGAAAAGCAACAGAACGTTACATTTACAGTTAAATGGGACGTTAAGGAACGAATCATGAATACCGTTCCTTCAGAATAAAACGAAAAGGATTGTCATTCCAAATTTATGGATGACAATCCTTTTTAATATTTATAGTTGGGCATGTCTTTCTTTTAAAAGTACATCTATTAACGAAATAAACGCTTCTAAAATATTTAGTGAGAATTGAATCATTTCCTCTAAGTTTTTGATTGACAGTTCATTCACTAATTTTTGTGCAGCCATATGTACTAATTCATGAGGTTGTTCTATATGAAGATATTCTGGTAAATTCCGATATTCCTCAAAATGGCCATAATACCATTCCCCAAACTTACATTCATGATGCGTTTTTATAATTTCTTTATGGCCAGCCTTTTGTATAGCATTTCGTAAAAAGCTTGCATGATCCATTAACCTTGCAGCCAATTGGCTAACTACCGTTTGCTCTTTAGGCTTACGGATTGTAGGGGCGATAGCTTTTAACATTTCAGATACTTGATTTTGTATTATATCCGAGAAGTCACTAGTATGAGATAATTCCTTCGTTGTTTCCGCTAAACGTCCTACAGCTATTACATTTTCTTCTGATGCGATTGTTATTTGATCAATGCCATGTGCTGCTTCTTTAATATTTTTACTCGTTACAGTCAAATTAGTAATATTGTTCTTCATGATACTTAAAAAGTCCGTTAAATAATGTTCAACTTCTTTAATATTTGTTATTGTATTATGTAGTTTCTTATCAATGACTGATCGAATCTTCGTCATTTCTTGCAATGAACCTTTCGAGCTGTTAGCTAACTTCCCTACCTCCATCGCAACAACATTAAATCCTTTTCCATGCTCACCAGCACGTGCAGCTTCAATAGAGGCATTTAAGGATAGTAGTTGTGTTTGATCAGCAATCCCAGTTACACCTTTACCGATATCATCCATTTTAGTAATTTCATTATACAACTGCTCTGTTGAATGAGCTCCTTTAGACAACAACTCCTGAACCAGTTCACCTTTTATAATGGACGATTCCATTTCCTCTACAAGGAGTAATGAATGCTGCTTGATTTCTTGAATGTTTGCATTAACATTTTGCTCAACTGCAAGTATCTCTTCTGTATTTGACGACATTTCTTCACTCATTGCTGAAATATCCCCTACACTTGTTGAGACATTTTGAACCTTTAGAGCCGTTTGAAAATTAATTAACTCCATATGCGCCAGTACAAAGTCTAAAATCGCATTTTTCACATCAATACTGTCCTGCTCAAGTTCTAATTCCAGAATTCGCTTTTTTAATATTTGTATTTCTAAATCGTTGTGTTGCTCAACGCTTTCATCCACTGGCTTTTGAAATAAACCGAATAACTCCATATTAACTCCCACCTTCCCTTTTGGAAAAACATGTCACATTTTATTATATAACAATGAAATTGGATAAAGTATGAAATTAATGTAAACAAAAAGAGATGTGCCATTTAATGACACATCCCTTTCATTTTATATGTAAAGCGCTTGTTCTAAATTAAATTCGTCATGTAAAGCATTTGCTGCGCGAACCATTTCGTCCTGAGGAACAACGACGGATACTTTTATTTCAGAAGTACTTACCATTTTTACAAGGATATCTTCACGACGTAAACGATCAAACATACGGGCTGCCACCCCCGGATTAGATGCCATTCCTGAGCCAATAATAGAGACTTTCGCTAAACCGATTTCAAAATCAGCAAAACTAAACCCTAGTGATACTTTACTATCTTCTAGGACACGTAATGCATCCGCGAACTCCTCTTTTAAAATAGTAAATGATACAGTCGGCTTTAAGCCATCAATTATTGCTTGTACGATTATATCAACGTTTATGCGATTTTCTGCAAGTATTGTGAACATATCTGCTAACGAAGCATTAGAATAAGCATCATACCCTACCGTTAGGCGAATAACGTCTGACTCATAGGCAACACCACGTACAATTAAATTTTTCTCCATTTTAACTTCCTCCTTCAATAAAGTACCTTCTGTATCTTTTTCGTTTGACCGAATGGTAACTGGGATTTGATACTTCTTTGCTATTTCTACAGCGCGTGGGTGTAAAATTTGTGATCCTAAGTTTGATAGCTCTAGCATTTCATCATAGGAAATTTCTTTTAACTTTTGTGCCCTAGCAATCTGACTTGGATCAGCTGTATAGACACCATCCACATTCGTATAAATATCTACGCACTTCGCCTCTAATGCTGCAGCAATAGCTAAAGCCTTCGTCTCCGCACCACCTTTACCAAGCGTCGTAATATTCCGTGAGTTATTGATCCCCTGTTCCCCTGCAACGACGACGATTTTCCCCTGAGTAAACTGTTCTTCTATTCGACTAGCTTCTATCTCATTAATTCGTGCATTGCCATACACCGCATCGGTTTGAATACCTGCCTGCCAGCCTGTTAATGACACTGCATCGTAACCTTCTTCCTGCAAAGCAATTGCCACTAATGCACTTGATAGTTGTGAGCTTGTTGACAATAGTGTGTCTAGTTCACGTTTAGACGCCTTGTCTAATAGATTACAAGCCATTTTTGCTAATTCTTTAGACGTCCCTCTCATTGCTGTAGTGACAACGACAATATCAAAACCACTTTCCTTTTCTGCAATCACCTTTTTTGCAACATCTTGTATGTGTTCAGTTGATGCTAATGCAGCACTACCAAATTTCATCACAATTCTCTCCATCCTTTTCATTCTCCTTCGTATTTAATCATTTCGCTGATAATAAAGTAGCTATATAATTTTGCAGCTTTTCACAAAAAAACATCGCAAAAGCAAATAACACCCTTCAACTCTTAGGTAAGAGTAACAGCCTTGAAAAAATGTTGTTTCGAGAAATCTAAAAAGGCAGCTCTCACATAACGTGAAAGCTGCCTATAACATGTACAATAAAAGTAACTTGCGCATGTGTGATAGCTCTCCGAAACGTTTAGAATCGACAGTCTTACATCTCTTAAATGTAAAACCAGCACAGCATCGGAAACAACGATGCTCCACTTCGGCAAGTTCCCCTTTCATACACTTTCACTGGACTTGTTCGTCCTCGTATGTACTACTCTTGAACCTTGCACCTCTATCATCACTAAATAGTGATTGTATTTAATTGAATCTTAGTGAAGGAATTTCCAATTTAATAAGTAGAAACTACTTATTAACTAAGATGCTGTGTATGAAATCGCTATATTGAATAGCTATGTTATATACAAACCTTAGCATACGTCTAATCCTTTGACAATTTCTCTTGTTTAAAATCAATTTCGCCTTGGCGTAATTGCCGCTGTCGCTTTGCTTTCGCGCAGATAAATAATACGTCCGAAATCGACTTTGTGCTTAGGTCTTCAGATGTTTTTTTGTGCGAAAGCGAAGCAATAGCAACAACACGAGGGCCGACACGAAGTCGGTCATTTCGGTAATACCACAAGAAATGGTATTTTTACCGATGCAAGTCAGTTAGCCGTTATCGTATGGATACGATGGTTTTAGGCTAACATCCCCTCAGAACTCCTTTCTGATTCCATGACATCCGTCGGAGGCTCTATTTTCATTCAGCAAATGTCTTTTGTACCGAAAGTGTAGCGACAGGTACAGATGTTTGGACACCCACCGAAAAGGAATTCCATTTACATTCATCTCATTTACCCTTCAGAGGTAGTATTTTCTGCTGAATGAAAATAAGTATGAATATTGCTAGCTAGACTAGCTGGCATCCCCGCTTCCTGTAAGGCTTGCATACTTGCCTCACGAATTTTTTTGACAGAGCCAAAATGCTTAAGTAATTGCTGTTTTCGCTTTGGACCAACTCCCTCTATTTGGTCGAGGACAGATTGTATAGCATGCTTCTCGTGCTGCTGTCGTAAGAAAGTAATAGCAAAGCGGTGTACTTCGTCTTGAATTCGTTGCAGTAAATAGAAGCCATCACTTGTGCGCTTTAATGCAATTACTTCAGGTGGATCACCAAATAGGAGCTGAGATGTATTATGCTTGTCATCTTTTGCTAATCCGGCAATTGGAATGACAAGGCCGAGCTCATCCTCTAATACTTCCCGCGCGACTTCCATTTGCCCCTTCCCACCATCAATTAGTACTAAATCTGGTAAAGGTAGACCTTCCTTTAATACCCGTATATAGCGACGACGGATCACTTCCTGCATTGCCCCGTAATCATCGTGCTTGGCAGCTGTACGTGTTTTGTATTTTCGATACTCCTTCTTTGCAGGTTTTCCATCGATAAATACAACCATTGCAGATACAGCATCTGTTCCATGCATATGACTATTATCGAAAGCTTCGATCCGTAAAGGCACAGAAATGCCCATAGCATCACCGAGCGCCTCACATGCTCCTATTGTGCGTTCTTCCTGACGTTCAATAAGCTGGAACTTCGCTGCTACAGCAATTTCAGCATTTTTAATCGCTAAATCAACAAGCTCTTTTTTTTGCCCTCGTTTTGGTGTAAGTACCTTCACTTCTAATAATTCCGTTAAAATATCCGAATCAATAGATTGAGGGATAAAAATTTCTTTAGGCTTAATATGCTCTAACTTGTCATAAAAGCGCCCAACGAACGTTAAAAATTCCTCTTCTGCATCTTGATAAATCGGAAATATCGAGACATCTCGCTCAATCAGCTTTCCTTGACGGACAAAGAAAACTTGCACACACATCCAGCCCTTCTCAACTGCATAACCAAATACATCGCGGTTAGTTGTATCACTTGATACGATTTTTTGTTTTTGCATGACTGTATCAATATGTGCAATTTGATCGCGAAATTCCTTTGCACGCTCAAACTCTAAATTTTCTGCGGCAGCTAGCATCTTTACCTCTAGCTCTTTTTTAACTTCTTCAACCCCACCATTTAAAAATTTTGTCATATCTTCAATCATATCGTTGTAAGTGTCAACATCAATCTCTTTCACACAAGGAGCTAGACATTGCCCCATGTGATAATACAAACAAACCTTTGAAGGAAGTTGTACACATTTTCGAAGAGGATATAAACGATCTAGCAGCTTTTTCGTCTCACTTGCTGCATACGCATTTGGATATGGACCAAAATATTTTGCCTTATCCTTTTTCACTTTTCGTGTTGTAATAAGTCGTGGATGTTTTTCATTTGTAATTTTTAAATACGGATACGTTTTATCATCCGTCAACATAACATTGTATTTCGGGTCATGTAGTTTTATAAGATTAAGCTCTAAAATTAATGCCTCGATATTGGAGGATGTCACAATGTACTCAAAATCTTCTATTTCGCTTACAAGTCTCTGCGTTTTCCCTTCATGCGTACCAGTAAAATACGAGCGTACTCGATTTTTCAGTACTTTTGCTTTCCCGACATAAATAATAGTACCTTGTCGATCTTTCATCAAATAGCAGCCAGGCTGATCTGGTAAAATTTTAAGCTTTCGTTTAATTAAATCATTCATCGCCTACCTGCCCCCCTTTTTGTTAAAACTAGCGTTCTTTCCTTTTTATAGAGCTTTGCACACCACATTGCCCTATCCATAGCTCTCTCTTTATTATATAACGAAAAAAAGCCAAGCACATCTATTGATGGCTCGACTCTTTTTTTCTTACAGAATCAATTGTGCCTCGGCATAATTGCGTCCGGAATCGGCTTTGTGCTTAGGCCTGCACGAGGGCCGACACAATGTCGGTCATTTCGGTAATGCCACAGGACGTGGCGTTTTTACCGATGCAGGTCAGTTAGCCGTTTTCGCATGGAAGCGATGAATTTAGGCTAACATCCCCTAAGCACTCCTTTCCGATTCCATGACATCCGCCGGAGGCTTTAACTCTTTCAGCGGGTGTTTGGACACTCCTGAAAAAAACTTAAATTGGCATTCGTCTCATCCTATGTAATTGGGAGACTTCTGTACCTGTCGCTACGCTTTCGGCACAAGAGACATTTGCTGAAAGAAGTTAAGCATGTTTTGCGATAAATGCTTCTAACGCTTCTTTTGGTTGGAAACCAACAGTTTTGTCTACTAATTCACCGTCTTTGAAAAGTAGTAAAGATGGGATAGACATAATTTGGTATTGTGCTGCAGTACCTTGGTTGTTATCTACATCTACTTTTACAATTTTAGCCGCACTACCTGCAGCATCCATTTCTTCAAGAACTGGTCCAATCATTTTACAAGGTCCGCACCAAGCAGCCCAAAAGTCTACTAGTACTAACCCTTCTTTAATATCATCTTGGAAAGTTGCATCTGTTGCATGTACAATTGCCATTTGAAATCCTCCTTAAACTTACTATGTTTGTAGTATAGCATGGATAAATTCTCTTGAGCGAACAATCTGCCTAGTATGCATAATTTATGAAAATTTAGGTCGAATAAGACATTAAGTTCATTTTTAGTGTAGCCTAATCTTCTTGAAAACGACCTTTAAAGACATAGGTTAACGTAATAAAGAGATAAATAGCTAAAGTAATACCTGTGACGATAATAGATGTTGTGAAAATAATACCAATTAGGATTGCACTTAACGCAATAATAGCTATCCAAGTTGTGTAAGGAAACCATTTTACTGCATAGGTACTTGTTTTTTCCGGCTGTTTTTTACGCGATTTCAGATGTGCAATCGCAATAATTAGCCAAATAAATAACACAGTATATCCAAGTGAACCCATTAGGAAATCAAAAGTTCTGCTTCCCGCAAATAAAGAAAATATTACAGCTATATATAAAGCAAAGGTACACATTAATATGGCATATACCGGAACTTTTCTTTTTGATAAATATGCAAAGATTTTAGGAACACGCCCGTCTACAGCTTGTGTATACAAAACTCGCGATGAACCATAAAGCCCCGAGTTCATTGACGAAATAATTGCGAGTAAAACAACAGCATTCATAATATGGTCAGCACCAGGAACCCCAACCATTTTAAAGACCATCACAAACGGACTTTCCGGCACCCCGTTTACTTCATTCCAAGGAATCAAGCTAACGATAATAAAGAAAGGAACTAAATAAAAAGTTACAATACGTACTAATGTACTGCGAACAGCTTTTGGCACTACTTTTTCAGGATTTTTCGTTTCAGCTAATGTAATACCAATAATTTCAGTACCACCATAAGAGTAAATAACTACAAGCATTGCAGAAATCAATCCCATTGATCCGTTCGGGAAGAAACCACCATGTTCCGTTAAATTAGAAAAACCAACCGCTGTATGATTACCAAAAGTAACAAGCAATAAAATTAATCCCGCTATAATGAACACCACAATAACGGTAATTTTAATTAATGCCAGCCAATATTCAGTTTCAGCAAAGACTTTCACTGATAACAAGTTTACGGCTGTAACTAACACCGAAACAGATAATGCAAGTATCCAAATCGGGTAATCTGGCAACCAATATTGAATAAAAATGGCCGCAACTATAGATTCTGCAGCAATATTTAACACCCACATTTTCCAATAGATCCAATCTAGGAAATAAGCTGGATACTTTCCTAAAACAGCTTGCACTAGGTCTCTAAATGTTCTGGCTTCGCTATTACGGACTGCCATTTCTGCTAAACCTTGCATAACAAACAGCAGGATAATCCCACCAATTAAGTACGCAATAAGTACTGATGGCCCTGCCATATCAATAGCTGCACTACTTCCTTTAAATAACCCTGCACCAATGGCACCACCTAAAGCCATCATCGTAATATGCCGTGAGGTCATCGTTCTTTTTAATTTCTGATTGTCGTTTTCCATTTCCTTACCTCCTAAAATCAACAAATGCGCTAAAGCGCTCGTTTACATCCGACAAGCGCTGGAGAGCCCAAAGCAAAAGTAAGCGCGCCTCCACTTTTGCCCGAGGGATCGAAGCGACCTCGAGGATGTAGCGCTTTAGCCTAGACGAAAAAAGGCATATCGTCTGTTCCTCCATTAACAAATGAAAGAAGAGACGATATGCCATAAGCAAACCGCGGTACCACTCTAATTGGTTCTTTTAGAACCCTACTTAAAAACCTAGTAACGAAGGTTAACCGTCCAACAAATAGAATATTCTGCAAATTCCATTTATTTCACCGCTCATAGGCAAGTTCAAAGTCTTATTGGACTGCGTTGCACCAACCCGCAGCTCTCTTCACCAAATAATGAGCTTTTACTACTCCTAATCTTTGCGTTTCTTTTTTGAATAAAAATCAATTATGCCTCGGCATAATTGCGTCTGGAATCAGCTTTGTGCTTAGGCCTGCGTGATGCAGATCAGTTAGCCGTTTTCGCATGGATGCGATGATTTTAGGCTAACATCCTATGTGAACTCCTTCCTGATTCCGCGACATCCGCCGGAGGCTTTGGGCCAACATGATGTTGGTCACTCCGTCGTGGCCACAGGACGTGGCGTTCTTAAACTGAGTTCCTTTATTTCAGCGAGTGTTTGATCCGCTGAAAAAAGTTAAATTAATATTCATCACTATACGTTCAAAAATTAATTATGTCAACATTTTATTTTGCAATAACTTCAAAAAGTCAAAAAATTCGACAAAAAAAAGCAGGGAAGATACATCCTCCCTGCACATTTATTATGCGTTCACTTTTAACGCTTTAAATTCTTCGATTAGAAGAGGTACTACTTCAAATAAATCGCCTACGATACCGTAGTCCGCAACTTTAAAAATATTTGCCTCTGGATCCTTATTAATCGCAACGATTACTTTTGAATTTGACATTCCCGCTAAGTGCTGAATTGCTCCAGAAATACCCGCTGCAATATAAAGGTCTGGTGTTACTACCTTACCTGTTTGACCAATTTGAAGTGAGTAGTCACAATATTCAGCATCACATGCACCACGTGAAGCTCCAACTGCACCACCAAGTAAATCCGCTAGTTCTTTTAATGGTTCAAAGCCATCCTCCGACTTTACGCCACGACCACCTGCTACAACAACTTTTGCCTCGGAAAGATCGACACCTTCTGAAGATTTACGTACAACTTCTTTAATAATTGTACGAAGGTTTGTAATATCTACAGTAAGAGAAGTGATGTCACCAGATTTTCCTGCTACTTTTTCTAACGGCGCAATATTATTTGGACGAACTGAAGCTAAAACTAAGCCGTCTTTTACTTTCACTTTTTCAAAAGCTTTACCAGAGTAAATTGGACGGATGAATACAACATCATCACCAGTACCTTCCATAGACGTTACATCAGATACAAGACCTGCTTGTAATTTACTTGCAATTTTTGGTGATAAATCTTTACCGTTTGCAGTATGACCAAACACGATACCTGTTGGCTTTTCTTCCTCAATTACAGCTAATAAAGCTTGACCATAGCCATCAGATGTATATTGTTTTAAGTGTGGATGCTCTACCGTTACAACACGGTCAGCACCATATTCAAATAATGGACCTGTTAAACCGGCTACAGCATCTCCTAAAAGAACACCAACAACCTCACCGCCATCAGCGATTTGCTTTGCAGCAGCAATTGCTTCGAAAGAAACATTTCGTAAGCTTCCTTCACGAACTTCACCTAATACTAATACTTTTTTTGACATAGTATATTCCCTCCGTTACCCTTTAAGATTCGATTTGTGTCATCAGATGACTTAAACTACTTTTGCCTCTGTATGAAGTAGGTTTACAAGCTCTTTTACTTGAGCAGAAAGTTCGCCCTCAAGAATACGACCTGCTGCCTTTTGAGCTGGTAAGAAAATATCAACTGTTTTTACCTTAACTTCTACATCATCTTCATCGATATCTAAATCATCTAACTCAAGTTCTGCAAGCGGTTTCTTCTTCGCTTTCATGATCCCTGGTAAAGATGGGTAACGTGGCTCGTTTAAACCTTGCTGAGCTGTTACTAAAAGTGGTAAAGATGTCTCGATTACTTCTGAGTCACCTTCAATATCACGTACAATTTTCGCAGATGTTCCATCAATTTCAAGCTTTGTAATTGTTGTAACATAGTTAATGCCTAGTAAATCTGCAACACGAGGTCCTACTTGGCCAGAGCCTCCGTCAATTGCAACGTTTCCTGATAAAATTAAATCAGCGTCTTTATCTTTTAAATATTCAGCTAAAATATATGCTGCTGCATTTTGATCTAATTCATCTAGATCATCTTCTGTATTAATCAGAACCGCTTCATCAGCTCCCATTGCAAGAGCTGTGCGTAATTGCTTCTCTGCATCTTCGCCACCAATTGAAACAACTGTTACTTTACCGCCTGCAGCGTCTCGTACTTGAATAGCTTCTTCAATGGCATACTCATCGTAAGGATTGATGATGAATTCTGCGCCATCCTCTTGGATTTTACCACCCGACACAACGATTTTTTCTTCTGTATCAAACGTACGTTTAATTAATGCAAAAATATTCATATATCCATACCCCCTGAAACGATTTTTATTTCTAAGTAAACTTATAAATATTATATATTTTCAGTGTCGGTAACGTCGATAACACTCTTTCAAGTCGCTATCGACACTGATGGAATATTATTTACCAGTAAACACAGGCTCGCGTTTTGCAATAAATGCTTGAATTCCCTCTTTTGCATCTTCCGAAACGAATACTGTACCAAAGGATTTTGCTTCCGCCTCAATCCCTTCATAGAATGAAGCATGCTTTGCATATTGCAATGTTTGGATAGCTGCTTTTAAAGCAACCGGACTCTTCTTCGCAATTTTCTTTGCTACCTTTAACGTTTCTTCTAGTAATGCTTCATCAGTAAATGCACGATTTGCTAAACCCCATTGTACAGCTTCTGTACCAGAAATCGGCTCACTTGTGAACATCATTTCTGCAGCTTTTGCAACTCCTACATATCGCGGTAGACGTTGTGTACCCCCAAAACCTGGAATAAGTCCTAATTGTAATTCAGGTAGTCCTAATTTCGCAGATTCTGTCACAAAGCGCAGATGACAGCTCATCGCTAATTCTAGGCCCCCGCCTAGTGCAGCACCGTGAATTGCAGCAATAATAGGTTTAGAGAACGTTTCAACTCGCTCAAAAACTTGTTGACCATTGCTCGCTAGCTTGGAAAATTCATCACCAGAAACAACCTCTGTAAACTCTTTAATATCTGCACCTGCTGAGAAGAAACGACCTTCGCCATGAAGTACAAGGACACGTACAGTGTCATCATTTTCTACTTCATCTAGCACAGCATTTACTTCGGCGATGATTCCGCGAGATAATGCGTTTGCTGGTGGGCGTGCAATTGTAATAATCGCTACTCCATCCACTGCTTTCCAACTTAGAAATTCCATTTCTCCACATCCTTTTAAGCTTTAATACCGTTCAAGATTAATGCCTGAACTTTTGGAACCTGCTCTATCAAATCATATCGATATTCATTCATAACCCACGACGTAATAGTTTCGTCAATGGTTCCAAACACCATTTGACGCGCCAAGCGCACATCCATCGTTTGATTGAACTCACCTGATAGCATACCTTCGATTAGAATTTGATCAAGTAATTTTAAATACTCTCTTAACACCGAATTAATCTTTAGTCGTAAATCTTTATTCGATTGTCGTAGTTCCAATTGTGTGACGGTTGCTAGGTATCGATCTGTCGCTAGAACATTAAAATGATTTGCGATCATTCGTGAAAGTTTGTCCTTAGACGTACTTCCATTTTCTATTATATCTTGTAATGACTCTACAAAAACAGCCATTTTTTCATTAAAGACAGAAATTAATATATCTTCTTTATTTTTAAAATATAAATAGATTGTTCCATCGGCCACCCCTGCCTGTTTAGCAATCTTCGATACCTGTGCTTGGTGATACCCATTTTCTGCAATAACGATGACAGCTGCATCAATAATTTGCTTATATTTTGGCTTATCACGTTTCACCTTTATATCACCACCTAAAAAAACTTGCACACGCCCCATTCATGCTGATGTATTGCAAAGGATGTGACGTGGTAACCTAAAAAAATATGAAAATATGAATGGTCATTCATTCATATTTTCATATTATAATTTACAACTTTGCTTGTCAATACTTTACCACGTATTTATTTTGCTTCTTTATTCACCAATTTCGTTTTTTCCTCGTCTACTAACGAACGACGCAAAATTTTCCCAACAGCCGTTTTCGGTAGCTCATCTCTAAACTCATAATAGCGCGGAACTTTGAAAGCGGCTAAGTTTTGACGGCAATATTTATTTAATTCGTCTTCCGTAATCGAATATCCTTCTTTTAAAACAATATAAGCTTTTACCGTTTCTCCTCGATACGGGTCTGGTATGCCCGCAACTACACATTCTTGGATTTCTTCTCGTTCATATAATACTTCCTCTACCTCACGAGGGTAAATATTAAAACCACCTGCGATAATGATATCCTTTTTACGGTCAACTACATAGAAATACCCTTCTTCGTCCATATAGCCCAGATCGCCTGTTAAAAACCAGCCATCTACGAACGACGCTGCTGTATCTTCAGGGCGATTCCAATAGCCTTTCATAACCTGTGGTCCCTTTACAGCTATCTCTCCTACCTCACCGACTGGAAGTGCCTCTGTATCCCCTGTACGTAAAATCACTGAATCCGTATTTGGCCAAGGTAAACCAATTGAGCCCATAACACGCTTACCCCAAATTGGTGTAGCATGTGTGACAGGAGAAGTTTCTGTTAACCCATATCCTTCTACAAGTTTTCCCCCTGTTGCCGCTTCAAATTTCTCCTGCACCTCTACTGGCAATGAAGCAGAACCACTTAAGCATGCTTTTATAGACGATAAGTCATACTTTGCAATATCCGGATGATTTAATAGACCAATATATAAGGTCGGTGCACCCGGGAAAAGAGTCGGTTTTTGCTTATCTATCGTTTTCAACGCTGTCTCTGCATCAAACTTTGGTAATAACACCATTCTATTTTGCGTGAAAACGGATAATAACATAACAGTAGTCATACCATAGACATGGAAGAATGGTAGGATGCCCATAATGGTTTCCTCTCCATGTATACATTTATACATCCATGTATCACACATCGTTGCATTAGCAATTAAGTTTTTATGAGTTAGCATTACACCCTTAGGAAAGCCCGTCGTTCCACCTGTATATTGAAGCAGTGCAATGTCCTCTTCAAAATCAAATGGAATATCAATCATTTTGATGGGAGCGGAGCGCATAATTTCTGTGAATAAATGATTTTGACCACTATGTTCAACCTTGACACTAAAACCGTACTGCTTTTTTTGAATATATGGATATACCAAATTTTTAGGAAATGGTAAATAATCTTTAATAGCTGTGACAATTACATTTTCAAGCGCAGTTTCTTTGATAATTTTCATAACACGTGGATACAAAATATCCATCAATAAAATTACTTTCGCACCTGAATCAGCCATTTGATATTGAAGTTCACGCTCAGTATAAAGTGGATTTGTTTGTACGACAATCGCTCCAGCATACATTGCCCCGTAGTAAGCGATTACACTTTGTGGTGAGTTTGGTAGCATAATCGCTACTCGGTCTCCCTTTTCCACCCCAAGGGCTTGTAAATAGTTTGCGAACCTAAGCGATGACTCATATAACTCAGTATACGTCAAATCCTTTCCCATAAAATGAATCGCAACTTTGGATGGATTCTTTTTATAGGCGCGTGTCAAAAACTCTTGCACAGGAATTTCCTCAAACGTTAAAGACGATGGTACTTCTTCAGGATAATTTGATAGCCATGGTTTTGTTGTCATACGTCCTCTCCCCTTTGTTCCAAACTTTGTAAACTCTTATTTTAATTATAATGAAAAAGAAATACTCTTTCAAACATAAAATAGAAAATAAATGCATTTACGATTAATTATTATGCAATTAACAACATTTATATAACTGTATTTCTTGGGGGTTAGATCGATATACTTTATGAATACTAATTCACTCTTGCTTTTTTTATACTCTAGACTGAGTTCATATTTCTATATTCGAAAAATAATTTTTTAATGCTAACTTTTAGATAGATGAAGGAATGTTAATAGATGTTAGTAGTATTTTGCGATGGTTCATATGAGGTTGATGTAACTTATGATTTTTTCGGGGAGTATTATTTATTAATGCGATGACACAATCAGCTGGCTGCTTCCTCTCCGGACCTGTGCAGTTCTTCACTCATCTGAGCCGTTTTCGAAGCTACTCTAGATATTTAGAAATAAGTACTTATCGCTGTGGCTTTTCTTTCCGCTTCTTTGACTGTTCTATCCAGGAATTTGACGCTTCTATCCACGAATTCGGCTGTTCTATCCACGTTTTTGACGCTTCTATCCATCGTTTTGGCTCTTCTTTCCGTCGCCCCGGCTTCTTTCCGTAGATAGACATCCGAGTAGCAGTTCTTCTCCTCACCCTATCAATAAAAAAAGCGCATCCTCCTAAAAGGATGCGTTTTTTGTTTAAACGGTCATCATATAATAGACACCGACTGCCAAAAATGCGATGCAGACAACGATTAGTACTTTTGCTAATTTCTCCATGTCATTACACTCCTATGCAATACTTGCCCCAATAACAAACGATAGACCGACTGAAATGGTAAAGGAAATGAAGCCGACTGAGCGATTGTCATTTGCGATTTCTTGATCGACATTAAAACGTGGTGTCATAAATTCAAATAAGAAATACGCCACAATTAATAACGTAAAACCAAAAAGGCCCCAGCCAATCATTTCACTTAAAGTACTATGGCGCGCAATAGAAAAGCGAAAAATATTACAGATTCCTAGAATTTTTCCACCTGTTGCGAGTGCCACAGCGATATTACCTTTTTTAATTTCTTCCCAATTTTTATATTTCGTAACGACTTCGAACAATGCCATCGAGACGACTAAACACAATACGACAACACTAAAATATCCTGCCGTTTCGATAATTGGATATCGCCAAAAGCTAGAATTCAGCATTTTCTCCGTCCCCTTTACAGCTTATTTCAATTCCACAACTGTGACGCCTAAGCCCCCCTCGCCGGCTTCACCAAAACGGAAGGATTTTACACGCTTATGCTTTTTCAAATAGCTTTGAATTCCTTGACGTAGTGCACCTGTACCGACACCATGAATAATTGATACACGCCCATAGTTAGCAAGCAAGGCATCATCAATATATTTTTCTGTACGTAAAATGGCGTCTTCATATCGTTCGCCGCGTAAATCTAATTCTAATTTTACATGGTTGCTGCGATTTTTTACACCAGCCATACGTTGCACAGTTTCTTTTTCTGGTTTAATGTACTCTAGATCACTATCGGAGATTTTCATTTTCAAAATACCCATTTGGACAACCCATTCGGAATTCGATACTCTTTCGAGCAATGTTCCCCGTTGTCCATAGCTTAACACCTTTACCTCGTCTCCGACAACTAAGTTTTGTGCACGGGCCTTTACTTGTGCTGCTTTTTTCAGCACTTTGTTGTTTTCAAGCGGTGTAGCTTCTTCCAATCGTTTACGAGCTTCGATGAGTTCATGCTCCTTAACAACTTGGTCTGCATTTTTGCGCATTTCTCGAAGCTCTGCAATAATTGATTCTGCTTCTCTTTTTGCTTCATCAACAATTTTACGTGCTTTTTCTTTCGCTTTTTTATCGAGTGCCTCTTTACGGTCTTCGTAAGCTTGTAGTTTTCCTTGTAGCTCTTTGCGAAGGGCTTCAGACTCTATCATTAATTCATGAGAGCGTTCAGCATCATCTTCTGATTGGCGACGAGTTTCTTCAAGTGAAGCAATCATGGACTCCACCTCATGGCGATCTGTACCTGTAAAGCTTTTCGCACGGTCAATAATCGACTCAGGTAAGCCTAAGCGACTTGAAATTTCAAATGCATTGGAGCGACCTGGTACTCCGATTAGTAGACGATATGTTGGACTCAATGTCTCGATATCGAACTCTACACTCGCATTAGCAACTCCTGGACGATTATAGCCATATGCTTTTAGCTCAGGATAGTGCGTCGTTGCCATCACGCGGGCACCACGACCATGTACTTCATCTAAAATGGAGATGGCTAGAGCTGCCCCCTCCTGAGGATCTGTACCGGCACCTAATTCATCAAATAGTACGAGTGATTCGTCATCAAACTTTTGTAAGATATCTACTATGTTGACCATATGAGAAGAGAATGTTGACAGTGATTGCTCAATTGACTGTTCATCCCCAATATCCGCGAAAAGCTGTTTGAAAACAGCAAGTTCTGAACCATCAAGTGCAGGCACTGGTAATCCAGCCTGTGCCATTAATGTACACAATCCAACTGTTTTTAAAGTGACAGTTTTACCACCAGTGTTTGGTCCGGTAATGACAATTGCCGTTATATCTTTCCCGAATTCAATATCATTAGCAACGGCCGTTTCAATCGGTAATAGTGGATGACGTGCACGCACAAGTCGAATGTAACCATCGTTATTCATTTTAGGCATTGTACATTTGTTCGCTTGACCGTACTTGCCTTTAGCTAAAATGACGTCAATCTCGCCTAGTACTTTTACTAAGTTAAAAAGATCTGGAGCTACTTCCTCAACCATCGCACTTAATGCAAGTAAAATGCGTTCAACTTCAGCTTGCTCTTTCATTTTTAAGCGATGAATTTCATTATTCGCTTGAACAACCGAATCTGGCTCGATAAATAGTGTTTGACCAGAAGATGATTGATCATGCACAATCCCACCATAATGATGACGGTATTCTTGCTTAACAGGGATAACAAAGCGATCATTTCGAATCGTTACAAGTGTATCTGAGAGCATTTTTGAAGCATTGCTCCCGCGTGTAAGGCTTTCCAGCTTAGATCGTACTTTAGCTTCCTCAGCGCGCAAAGATTGGCGAATGGATCGCAACGTTTGGCTTGCAGAGTCTAAAACTGAGCCGTTTTCATCAATACAGTTATTAATTTCATGCTGCAAGCCCGTCAAAACAGGCATTGCTTCCTTTTTGGCGATGAAATGAGGAATATTAATCACTTCTTCTGATTCTATATCTTCAATAAAATTACGAAGAATTCTACTAGCTCGAATCGTACTTGATACTTCCATTAATTCCACCGCTGAAAGCATGCCCCCGATTTGTGCACGCCTTGCAGCTGGTCGTACATCAAAAATCCCACCCATTGGTACATTGCCTTTAACACGTAAAATGGATAGTCCTTCGTCCATTTCTTCTAATAATTGAACAACCTTTTCATAGTCTGTCTGTGGTACAAGTTCATCAACGGCAGATTTACCGATTGAAGAAGTACAGTATGTAGCCACTTGCTGACGTACTTTATCATATTCTAGTGTTTTCAATGCGCGTTCTGCAATCACTGAGAACACCTCCTCAACCTATTTATTTCGTCGAATAAACGCTTCAAATTGTTCTCGCGTCCATGTATTCACAATCATATCCTTTTTCAACAATGCCCTGTTTGCGTAGCGTACTCCGATATCCATAAAGCGTAAATGAGCAATATCGTGGGCATCCGTATTGATTGCTACGGGCACGCCAGCTGTTAAAGCCATTTCTAAATGCTCAACACATAAATCAAGACGATATGGATTCGCATTTAACTCTAAAATTTTACCATACTCCTTCGCCCAAGCAATTAATTGCTCCATATCAGGATTATAGCCAGTACGATCTTCAATAATGCGGCCAGTTGGATGTGCAATCATATGAACATACGGATTTTGCATCGCCGTCAGTAAGCGCGCCATAATTTTGTCCTGCGATTGTGTAAAGCTAGAGTGAATAGAGGCAATGACGAAGTCTAACTCTTTCAGCACATCATCTTCAAAATCGAGTGAACCATCTGGCAAAATGTCCATTTCTGTCCCCGCATATAAATGGAAATCTGGATGTGCCTCATTAAATGCCTCAATTTCAGCACGTTGCTTTGTTAAACGCTCTGGCGTTAAACCATTTGCTACTTTTAAAAATTGTGAATGGTCAGTAATAACGCTATATTGATAGTCACGTTCTATTAATGCCTCGCCCATTTCAGCTACAGAGTATGCACCATCAGACCACGTCGTATGCATATGTAAATCTGCTTTAATATCTTCTAATTTCACAAGATCTTGAATGTCATCCGTTTTATCAAATTCCGTTGTTCCTGTACGCAAGCTAGGTGGGATAAATGGTAAATCAAAATGCGCAAAAAATTCTGCTTCATCCTTAAACGTTAAAACAGTGCCATCCGCTTGTTCCACACCGTATTCACTAATCTTTTCACCACGGGCTTTTGCAATCTGACGCATGCGGACATTGTGATCTTTCGAGCCTGTGAAATGATGTAAGGCCGTTGCATATTCAGCATCTTTCACTAATCGAAAATCTACACTTACAGGCTCTTCTAAATCTAAAATAACTGAAATCTTTGTATCACCAGCAGCTACTACTTCTTGTACAGAAAGCTTATTCAGTAGCTTTTCACGTACAGCCTCAACTGCTTCCGTTACAACAATAAAATCAATATCTTTACTTGTTTCCGCTGCACGGCGGAAGCTTCCAGCAACAGAAAAACGCTCAACTTCTTCCATACTACCTAGAAGCGCTTCAATTTGTAAAACAACTGGCTCTAGCTGCCAAATCGGTAAACGTTCTGATCGGTTTGATAAATTTGCAAGTTCTTTTAAAATTTTTTCTTCAGTTTTTGCCGCAAACCCTGCTAGCTCACGAACTTTACAAGCTTCACAAGCGGCCTTTAAACTTTCGGCAGAATCAATTCCTAACTCTTGATGAAGCTTAGCTATTTTTTTACCACCTAAGCCTTGAAGTTTTAATAACGGCAACAATCCTTTTGGTACAATGTCTTCTAATTCTTTTAATAAGCTCGATTCACCATTTGTTATTAGATCTTCAATAACAGCAGCTGTACCTTTACCTATACCTTTAAGCTTTGTTACATCCTCCATCTCACTCAATGAGCGCTCGTCTCCCTCAAGTGCAGCAGCAGCTTTTCGAAAGGCCGACACTTTGAATGGATTTTCCCCTTGTAATTCCATATACAATGCAATCTTTTCTAATGTGCGAATAATTGTTTTTTTGTTCATTGGGGATTCCTCCTATCGTAAAAACACTTCCCTCAAAACCGAGAGAAGTGCACAGTTTGCTATTGCGTATAAATATACCACCAGTTTTGGAACATGCTCGTAATAATTGGGGTATGCTCCAAAATGAGACCACTTAACAACGACTTCGACATTAAACTTTGGATAGAATCAACTGGCAATAAAGCAAGAATGTAAAGCAAGATAAACATAATTAAATAGTTTTCAATCATGCCTAACAATGCTCCAAGCCAACGATTCACTGTACCTAATACAGGTAAATACGCTATAAAATCAAAAATCGATGCCACAATTTGCATTGTAATTTTCACCGCAAAGAATATGACAGCAAATGCAATGACACGGTAAAAAGTTCGGTCTATATCCAAGCTATCAATGACTACTCCAAGACTACCTGAATCCGTTACCCCTGGATACGGGACCCAAAACACCATTTTTTGTGCTAATGGTTTATAATAGATATACGCAACAATTAGGGCAACTATAAAGCTAACAATATGCATCATCTGTACAATGAAACCACGTTTTGCTCCAACGATGAGCCCGGCTAATAGTACCGCTAATATGATTAGATCTAACATTCACTTCAACCCTTTAATTTTTTCACTTCTTCTTCTAGTTGCTCCATTCGTTCTTTTAATAGTAAATAATCGTGAACGGTATTTACTGCTGTAAGAACGGCAAGCTTTGTGCTATCAAGAGAGGGATTATGTACAATCATTTCGCGCATACGGTCATCAACAATAGAAGCGACAAGTCGCATATGTCCGATGGATTCAGAGCCGACCATTTTATATGTATGACCGTATATTTCCACAGAAATTTTATTCTTTTCTTGATTTCCCATAGTCGCACCCCCCTTTTTAATTTTTGTGCTCACGATTTTTCCGATTGTGAGCAACTTACACAAAAAAGCTATTTATTATCATACCATGAAAGGTATAAAATTGTGAACAACGAGGACAGAAAGGAACGAGAAAATGGCAAATATTGTACTTTCAATATCAATAAATATACAAAAAGAGGTGATGTCCTACTACGCAAATCATTTTGTAGAACGTAAAGCACCAGGGGTAATCTTTGCTGCAAAGCTCCCTGATACAGCCATTACGATGTACAAATCAGGGAAATTAATGTTCCAAGGGGGAGGCGCTGAGCGAGAAGCTGCACGCTGGGGAGACGTAGAAGTAACAAACACTCAGAAAACATCATCGATTGGAGCAAAGGGTGACGCCCTGCCAGAAGGTTTTGCTACGATGTCGGTGCTAGGCTCAGATGAAACAGGTACTGGCGATTACTTTGGTCCAATTACAGTTGCAGCCGTATTTGTCCCTTCATCAAAAATTGCGCTTATTAACGAACTTGGTGTTAAAGACTCCAAAATGCTAACAGATGATTACATGCGTAAAATAGCACCCGATTTACGTGCAGCTTGCGTCCATAGTGTGCTTGTACTACGCAATGAAAAATACAACGAATTACAGTCACGAGGCTACTCACAAGGTAAAATGAAAGCTATGATGCATAATAAGGCACTTAAAAATACACTGTCAAAAATGGCTCCCGAAAAACCAGAACAGATCTTGATAGATCAGTTTGCGGAACGTGGCGTGTATTACAATTATTTAAAAAATGAACGAGATGTTGTTCGAGATGATGTGCTATTTTCTACGAAGGCCGAGCAATTACATGTTTCAGTAGCAACTGCATCGATATTAGCTCGTGCGGCGTTTTTAAAAGAAATGGACCGACTGAGTGAGATTGCTGGGATAGAGTTGTTGAAGGGGGCTTCAGCAAAAGTAGATGCCTTAGCAGCTCGCATTTGGAGAAAACAAGGTGAGGAATTTTTACGTTGCATTACGAAATGGCATTTTGCGAATACTGAGAAAGCTAAAAAGATGAAATAAATTGAACTTATAGACAAAAAATTTCGCTATACTCCCGCAGATTACAAGTTTTATATAACTTGCTTTCTACTGGAGTTAGCGAAATTTTTTATATAAAAAACTTATCAAAAAGTTTTCGTTTCAACTTAATATTTGAATTGTTGAATCGTTTGTTGAAGATTTTCAGACATTTTAGCAAGGGTAGCGGCTGATACTGCGATTTCCTCCATAGAAGCAAGTTGTTCCTCAGTTGCCGCGGAAATATTTTGTGCACTTGCTGTAGTTTCATTCGTTTGTTCAAGAACACTTTCAATCCCCATCGCCACTTGATTGGCGTGTTGAGACATAACTTTAGATGCTTCTGAAATTTGTCCTATTTCAGAGGTTACACTTTGTACATTCGTACGGATCTCTTCAAATGACTTTCCTGCCATGTTTGTTATACCAATCCCCTTGACGACCTCAGCTGATCCAGCAGCCATTGATTCAACTGCTAGATTTGTATCTTCTTGAATCTGTGAAATAATATCTTTAATTTGCAGCGTGGATTGTGCGGATTGTTCAGCTAGCTTTCGTACCTCTTCAGCTACGACCGCAAAACCTTTTCCTTGTTCACCCGCACGTGCAGCTTCAATTGCTGCGTTTAAAGCCAATAGGTTTGTTTGATCAGCAATTTGGGTTATAGCCTCAACAATGTGCTCAATTTCGTGAGAACGCTTGTCTAATGTTTGCACTGTATTTTCTAGTGTTTGTACAGTATTCTGAATCATGGTCATTTGCTGAACAGCTGTTTGAATAGTCTCATCACCGATCATAACAGCGTCCATAGCTTTATTAGACATATCACTTACTGCACCTGCTTTTGCAGAAATATGCTGAATAGATGATGACATTTCCAGTACAGCACTATTACCTTCACTAACAGTCTCTGATTGCATATCAATCGTCTCAGCAAGCGTTTGAATGGAATCAACAATTTGTGATGTTGCTCGCTTATTCTCTGCAGTACTTGCAGTCAGCTCCTCTGAAGAGTTGGCCAATAAATTCGATTTCTCACCAATATTACCAACTACTTCACGTAATGAGGAAATCATTTTATTAAAAATAGTAGCTAATTTCCCTATTTCATCATTTCTTCTTATGTCGATAAAGTTACGTAAATCGCCGTTTCCTACTTGTTCAGCAACTGTAGATAGTTCTTTTAGTGGACGAATGATTGAGGCAATGATCATACCACCAATGATCCCACAAATAATTAAAGCAGTAACAATGACTGCTATTGTCGATTTTAAAATTGGCGCTGTGACAGCTGTGACATCCGCTACATCCATAACACCGATAATTTTCCACCCTGTTAGTTTATTAGTAGTGAAAAATACTTGATGCTCCTCGCCATCTTCCTGAATTGTAAAGTTACCTTCTTCTTTTCCTTGCATCTTCTCTATGTACGAATCTTTCAGCTTAGTTCCTACTTCAACATTCGGATCTGCTATCGTAAAATTATTGGCATTCACTAATGAGGCATAGCCACTTTTCCCAATCTCTACAGCATCTACGAGCTCCGCAATTTCACCAAGTTTCAAATCTATGGAAACAACCCCGGATTTGTCACGCAATCCTGCCGCTACAGTTAAAGTTAAATCACCTGAAATATTTGATTTATATGGATCCATCACGACGCCTTTACCTGGCGATTCCATAGCCTTTAAATACCAGGGGCGCAAAAACGGATTATAATCAGAAGGCATTTCATGATATGGATTTCGTAAAAAACCATGGCCTTCTAGAGTTAACGCAACCACTGAAACACTATTATGTAAAGCATTGTATTTATCTAATTCCTTTAATGCAGCAGCATCTTGCCAATCCTTATTAAAATAAGCAGCCAAATATTGTGCATCACTTATGATTGGGGAAATTTCTTTTGTTACTAAAGTATTTATTAAATCGACATTCTCACGAGATTTATCACTTAATTCGTTATAATATAGGTTATCTGATTTCATATATGAAAATGTACCAATTGCAATACTCGGAATTAATAGTGCCATTGTAATCGCCCAGATTAACCGAGCACGCACAGATAAGCTTTTTCGTTTTCGATACTCTTTCAAAATCATTATCTCCTCTTACTATTTTTTACTATCCAATTTCTACTATACACATAATAAATACTTAAGATTTATTTTTTGTTATTTCAAAATATTATTAAAAACACGAAATATCCAAAAAGTATACAGTGGCTGCTTACTCAGAAAATATTAATACGTTCGCATGACGGTCATCCAACTAAAAAAGCTGCCTCATTACGAGACAGCTCATAAAAAAATTATTATAATCGGATTTTAGTTTAGCCTTAATATTTAAACTGTTTAATTGTTTGTTGTAGATTTTCAGACATTTTAGCAAGGGCTTCAGCCGATGCAGCGATTTCTTCCATAGAAGCAAGCTGTTCCTCTGTTGCGGCGGAAATATTTTGTGCATTTGCTGTATTTTCATTTGTTTGCTGAAGCACACTTTCAATTCCGATTGCCACTTGATTGGAGTGTTCAGAAATAACTTTTGCTGTCTCTGAAATTTCTCCTATTTCATAGGTTACGCTTCGTACATTATCATTAATTTCTTTAAATGACTTTCCTGCCATATTTGTTACTTCGATTCCCTTTACGACTTCAGCTGAGCCAGCAGTCATTGATTCAACTGCTAGTTTTGTATCGGTTTGAATATAACCAATGATATCTTTTATTTGCATTGTTGATTGTGCGGATTGCTCTGCAAGCTTTCGTACCTCATCAGCAACAACTGCAAAACCTTTACCATGCTCACCAGCACGAGCAGCTTCAATTGCAGCATTTAAAGCTAAAAGATTTGTTTGATCAGCAATTTGCGTAATTGCCTCTACAATTCGTCCGATTTCATTTGAACGATCGCTTAATGTTTGTACCGTACTTTCCAGTTCCTGAACAGTACTTTGAATCATTTCCATTTGGCCAATTGCTGTTTGAATAGTTTTGTCTCCTATCATAACAGCTTCCATTGCTTTATTCGACATTTCATTAACGGTATCGGCCTTTACTGCAATTTGTTGAATCGATGAAGACATTTCAAGTACAGCGTTAGTGCTGTCATTAATTGTTTCTGCTTGCACATCAACCGTTTCAGCGAATGTTTGAATGGAATCAACAATTTGTGATGTAGCTCGTTTATTTTCTGATGTACTTGCTGTAAGTTCCTCCGAGGATGAAGCTAACTGATTTGATTCCTCACCAATATTACCAACTACGCCACGCAAAGATAGAATCATTTTATTGAATATACCCGCCAATTTACCTATCTCATCTTCTCTATTAATTTCAATTAAATTGCGTAAATCACCGTCTCCTACCTGCTCAGCTACTGTTGACAACTTCTGTAATGGCTGAATGATTGATCTTATAATGACGGCACCAATGATTCCAAATATGATAAGAGCAATAGCAATGACTGTCATAGTGTTTGTTAAAATTGGTTTTGTGACAGTTGCTACATCTGCTATATCCATAGTACCAACGATTTTCCAACCTGTTAGTTTATTGGTAGTGAAAAATACTTGATACTCTTTTCCATCTTCCTTAATGGTAAAACTACCATCTTCTTTTCCTTGCATCTTTTCTATATATGACTTTTTGAGTTCCGATCCTGCCTCTAACTGTGGATCAGCAATAATAAGATTATTGGCATTTACTAATGTAGCATAGCCATTATCACCAATTTCCACTGATTTCACTAGCTCGGAAATTCCGTCTAAATTTAGACCAATAGAAATAACCCCTGAACGATCCTGTAAACCAGCTGATACTGCTAATATTAATTCCCCTGTAATCGTTGATTTATATGGATCAATCATAACGTTTTTGCCAGGTGATTCAATAGCCGTTAAGTACCATGGTCGCGTAAACGGATCATAATCAGTTGAAGATTCAGCTTGTGGTTCACGCATAAATTTATGCCCCTCAATTGCCAAATTGACTACAGAGACGTTGCTATGTAAAGCATTATATTTTTCTAATTCCTTTAAAGCATCTGCATCTTGCAGATTCTTATTAAAAGATGCAGATAAATATTCCACATCACTTTGAATAGGTGATATCTCATTTGAGATGAGTGTATTTAATAAATCTACATTTTCGCGTGAGCTTTCACTTAATTCCTTATGATATTGATCAGAAGACTTCAAATACGAAAACGAACCAATAGCAATGCTTGGGATTAAAAGTATCAAAGCAAACGCCCAAATTAATCGGGCTCGCACGGAAAGGCCTCTTCTTTTTCGATGATTTTTCATAATAACTACCACCCCATAGTAAAATTTTCTATCCAAAACTTACTATACACATAATAAAGATCAAAAATTTATTTTTTGTTATTTCTAAATATTGAAGAAAAACTTAAATGTGAGAATTAGCTTAAAATATCTTCTCTACCTTTTTCTCATACTCCTGCGAAAACAACCTTGTAACAGTCTCATGATGTTAATAAAACAAAAAGCTGCCTCATTACGAGACAGCTCACAAAAAATTATTAATTTAGCGTACTTCTGTGCCTTCAATTGTTGCAATAGCTTTTAACACTTTATTATGTGCTGCAACAACCTCTTCATCTGTTAATGTACGTTCTGGATCGAAGTATGTTAGAGAGAATGCCACTGATTTTTTACCAGCTTCCATTTTTTCACCTTCATATACGTCGAATACACGAACGTCTTTCAATAATTTCACGCCTGCAGAACGAATCGCAGTAATAACCTCACCAGCAGTTGTTGCACGGTTCATGATAAGCGCAATATCACGAGACATTGCTGGGAAACGAGGCACTGGCGTATAGGCAAGAGGTGCTTCTTGTGCATTAGCATTTAATAATGTTACAAGATTCATCTCCATTACATACGTGTCTTTTACACCCCATGCTTTTTGTTCTGCTGGATGTAATCCACCGATAATGCCGACTTGTTCACCATCAAAAAGAATGCTAGCAGTACGTCCTGGGTGTAATCCATCTACTTCAGCTTTCACAAATGAAATACGGTCCTCTAAACCAAGCTTACCGATAACACCTTCTACAATGCCTTTTAAGACGAAGAAATCAACTGCTTTTTTCTCACCCTGCCAAGCATGGTCAAGCCATTTTCCTGTTACTACTGCCGCCACATGCTCTTCCTCATATGGTAGCCCTTCTTCTGTTTGACCAAGGAACACTGAACCAATCTCATACAATGCCACATTGTCAGCCTTACGAGCAACATTATAAGCAGCAGCTTCAATTAAATGCGGGATCAGACTTTGACGTAGAGTTGAACGGTCCTCGCTCATCGGCATTAGTAAACGTGTTACTGGCTCAGCTTTCAATGCAAAGCGTTGTGACAATGCCTCTGAAGTTAATGAGTAAGTTACAGCTTGGTAAAGACCTGCGCCTTCCATATAATTACGAACTACACGACGATTCGCTTGATATGGTGTTAGACGACCTACTTGGTTTGCTCCCTCTGGTAAAGTCAGCGGAATTTCATCATAGCCGTATAGACGAGCAATTTCCTCTACTATATCTTCTTCAATTTTAATATCTTGACGACGTGTTGGTGCATCAACGATTAGTAAACCATTTGCTGCTTCTACACCAAATTTAAGACGCTCTAAAATAGATAGCATATCTTCTAATGAAATTTTCATACCTAAACGTTCATTAATGAAATCTGGAGAAACGACAACACGTGCTGGTGATTTATCTAGTTCATCAACGATGCACGTTCCTTCTAACACTTCACCACCAGCTAATTCAGCTAGTAGTGCAGCAGCGCGCTCTGCAGCAGGTAACACACGGTTAGGGTCTACACCCTTTTCAAAGCGAGCAGAAGCATCTGAACGAAGTCCAAGATGACGCGATGTTTGACGTACAGATAAGCCGTCGAAGTAAGCAGATTCGATTACAACTGTTGTTGTAGAATCATTTACTTCTGAGTTTGCACCGCCCATTACACCTGCGATAGCTACCGGCTCTTTGCCATTTGTAATGACTAAATCTGTAACTTTTAATGTGCGCTCTTGCTCATCTAAAGTAGTAATTTTTTCGCCCTCTGTTGCTTTACGCACTACGATTTCACCTGTTGCTAGGCTATCGTAGTCAAAGGCATGAAGCGGTTGACCGTATTCCATTAAAATGTAGTTCGTTACATCGACAACGTTATTATGCGGGCGTACACCCGCTGCCATTAAGCGGTTTTGTAGCCACATCGGTGATTCTGCAATTTTTACGTTTTTCACAACTTTTGCTACATACATTGGGTTTGCTTGTAAATCTTCCACTCGTAGCTTTAACATGTCTTCTGCTTTTTCAGAAGAGGTGCTGTAGGCGATTTCTGGATACTTCACTTCTTCAGATAGAATTGCGCCAACCTCGTACGCTACACCTAGCATAGACAATGCATCTGAGCGGTTTGGTGTTAGGCCAAGCTCTAATACTGTGTCACGTAGACCTAAAATAGCAAGGGCATCTGAACCAACCTCAGCATCGGCAGGAAGCACATAAATCCCTTCAGAATATGCTTTAGGTACAAGTTTACCTTCGATTCCTACCTCTTGTAATGAACAAATCATACCGTTTGATTCATGTCCACGAAGTTTTGCTTTTTTTATTTTAATGCCGCCTGGTAAATGTGCACCTGGACGAGCGACAATTACTTTTTGACCAGCATCAACGTTTGGAGCACCACAAATAATTTGTTGTGGCTCAGCTTCACCAACATCCACTTGGCAAATATTTAATTTATCAGCTTCTGGATGTTTCTCTTTTGATACGACATAGCCGACAACAATTTTATCCATTCCGTTAGCACGATCAATTACTGCATCTACTTCAATTCCAGAGCGCGTAATTTTTTCAGCTAACTGTTCAGACGTTAAATCCTGTACACTTACATAATCTTTTAACCATTCTAATGATACTAACATTTTTTATCCTCCTTACGCCTCTGTTCGCTCAAATTGTGATAAGAAACGTGTGTCACTTGTATAGAAATGACGAATATCGTCGACACCATATTTCAACATTGCGATACGTTCAGCACCAATACCGAATGCAAAGCCTGATACTTTCTTCGGATCATAGCCAGCCATTTCAAGTACATTTGGATGCACCATACCAGCTCCTAAAATTTCAATCCAGCCTGTACCTTTACATACATTACAGCCAGAACCACCACATTTGAAGCAAGAAATATCCATTTCAACAGATGGCTCTGTGAACGGGAAGAAGCTTGGGCGAAGTCTAATTTCGCGGTCTGCACCGAACATTTTTTTCGCTAATGTATCAAGCGTACCTTTAAGGTCACTCATGCGAATGTTTTCACCAATCACTAACCCTTCAATTTGCATGAATTGGTGAGAGTGTGTAGCATCATCGTTGTCACGACGGAATACTTTCCCTGGGCAAATAATGCGAATCGATTCACCTTTTTTCTCTTCCATTGTGCGAGCTTGCACAGGAGATGTATGCGTACGTAATAATATTTCCTCGGAAATATAAAACGAATCTTGCATATCACGAGCAGGGTGTCCCTTCGGTAAATTCAGCGCCTCGAAGTTATAATAATCCTTCTCTACTTCCGGACCTTCTGCAATTTCATAGCCCATACCTATAAATAAATCTTCAATTTCTTCAATAACGCGTGTTAAAGGATGACGATTCCCAACTTTAATTTCACGACCAGGTAAAGTGACATCAATCGACTCACTCGCTAATTTTTCAGCAATCGCCGCTTCCTCTAGTACCGTAACCTTTTCCTCTAATACAGCAGTTACATTTTCACGAACTGTATTGACTAAGGCACCCATTTTCGGGCGCTCCTCAGCTGATAATTTCCCCATCCCCTTTAATAAATCAGTGATAGGTCCTTTTTTCCCTAGATACGCTACTCGCACATCATTTAATTCCTTTAAATTTGCTGCCGCTTCAATTTTAGCAAGTGCTTCTTGCTCTAATTGCTTTAATTGCTCTTCCATGTAATAAACCCTCCTTGATTAAATCAATTTCGCCTTGGCGTTGCGTCTGGATTTTGAATTGTGCCCAGGCCCGCACGAAGGCCGACACGATGTCGGTCATTTCGGTAATGCCACAGGACGTGGCGTTTTTACCGATGCAGGTCAGTTAGCTGTTTTCGCAGAATGCGAAGATTTTAGACTAACATCCTTAAATTCATTCCTTTGAAAATCCGTAAAACCCGCCGGAGGCTTTATCTTCATTCAGTAGTTTTTTGGACACCAACTGAAAAGGAACCACATCCGCATTTATCTCACCACCTTCAAAGGTGGGAGCCTCTGTACCTGTCGCTACGCTTTCGGTATATAAAACATTTGTAGCTGACGTTTCACTTTCGCTCAAAAAGATTTGCTGAATGAAGATAAATGCCGATAATTCGATGGCACAAAAAAACTCGCCCCTAAAAAAGGGACGAGGACATATTCGCGGTACCACCCTAGTTATTGCAAGGCAAACTCCTCACAATCACTTCATTGACATAACGACTAGATTAAAGCCGGCAAACCTTTACAGCATTTCGCTGGTCCCGGTAGCTGCTCGCGAGATGAATTCAAAACTGCATTGGTACGGCGCTGGCTCTCAATCTCCGGCCTACGCTCCCTGTTGTCCATTCACAATCTTTACTACTTCCCGGTCAAAGCATTTAATATTCATATATACATTTTACATGTGATTATACAATACTATACCAATTCAAATCAAGAGCCATGTGCCTATTGCCATCGATAATAATGGTTCTAACGGCAATTTTTAGGCTCATCACCAAAACGTGCGGTTGATTTCTGTTCCGGCTGGGACTTTGTTGCTGACGCTTCGCTTTCGCACAGAGCAAAGCTTCCTGTAGGCGTCAGATGAGCCGCTTCGCTTCGTTGCAAGGTCTCGGGCCAGCAGGATGTTGGTCACGAAGGCGTTATCATAGGACGTGATGCTTTTAGCCTTCGTTCCTCTATATCGCTGATCCCCAAGGAGTCGACCAGACTCCACTCAACTAATATACAATGCATATATTTAAAAATGTTATTTATAACTTTTAGTGATGAGCTCAGTTTTAATATATCCTTATTACTCCAGATATGATTACTTTTATTAACTACTTCACAAATCCATATAAAACGATTCCTGTTGCTACTGCTACATTTAAAGACTCTGCTTGTCCCAAAATTGGAATAATCATATTTTGATCTGTCATTGAAAGTAGTTGTGGTTGAATGCCACTACCTTCATTCCCCATCATGATAGCGAATGCACCAGTATGTTCAATATCACTATAGACAACTGCATCCTCATCTAAAGCAGTACCAAATACCGGTACATCATTATCTTGTAGCTGCTCAATCCATTCCTCTAAATCACCACGAAGGACAGGGATATGGAAATGTGATCCTTGTGCAGAGCGAAGCGTTTTAGGATTATATAGATCAGCACAGCCCTTGCCGAGAATTACTGCATCCAAACCAGCGGCATCCGCAGTACGAATCATCGTACCAATATTTCCTGGATCTTGGACGGCATCAATTAGTAGCACCTTGCGCCATGAGGCCATTACATCATCTTTTAACAAAGGCTGCTTACAAACTGCAAATACGCCTTGAGATGTCTCCGTTTCAGCAAACTCTTTGACAACAGCCGCTGTTACTTCTATTGTCGCTACATTATCAATCGGCCAAAGCATTGGTAAATCAACACCTTCACGTACAATTATCTGCAGCACCTGCTCCTTATTTTTTAATGCTTCCTCCACCAAATGGAATCCCTCTACTATGAATTCTCCAGATCTTTCACGCTCTTTCCGTGTCGTCGCTAGTTTCTTCCAATATTTCACTAACGCATTTTGCGTAGATTCAATTTTTTTCATCGTTCCTCGTACCGCCTTTTTTCTATATAATGTTCATTATTATACAGTAGAAAACGACAATTACATAGTCATGCAAAAAACAGTTTAATTGTTATTTCTTTGTTTACTAATTATTAACAATAAAGTCTCCTAGACGGAACGGAAATCAGCCCCACGCTATGGAAATGAGCAATATTATTCCCTACTAGATAATGGGAGAATCCAGTGATATATGTTATAATTTTCAATATTTTAAGAATGCACAACGGGGATGAAAATAAATGAAAAAAAATGTACATGTAGTAGGTGCCATTATTGAAAATGAAAAGCATGAAATTTTTTGCGCGTTAAGAAATCCTAATATGGTACTAGCAAATTATTGGGAATTTCCTGGTGGTAAAATCGAAGAGGGCGAATCACCTGAGCAAGCTTTAACTCGTGAAATATTAGAAGAATTTAATTGCTCTATACAAGTTGGAGATAAAGTTGAGGATACCATTTATGAATACGAAAAATTTATAGTACGCTTAGAAACATTTAAAGCTTCGATTATACAAGGAGAACCCGTTCTACTTGAACATACTGCCATTAGATGGGTTCCTCGACATGAACTTCTAAATCTTAATTTTGCTCCTGCTGATATTCCAGCGATAAATAAAATAATTGCAGAAAAGTATTGAATTTATTCATTGGGATTTTCTTCATCTCCCATTGTGTAGTCGTCTTCATCAATCGGGTTTAAAACAGGTAAAAGAGCAGCAATGCTTGGTTCATCTCTGCATTCTGCTCTTTTTGATTTTCATTTAAAGCCATTTTCTATTTGGTGGAATACTTTGAGGAAAATTAAATACATTAAACGGATCGTATTTTCCCTTTACTTCTCTGAGCATTCTTAGATTACGACCATAATAGGCAGTTGGCCAATCTTTTATAAAACGATCTGGGAAATTCACATAATCACCAGTAGTGAACGGTGATAAAACCCGCCTTAAATTCTCTACCCAATGAATATTTTTTTCTTCCTCTTTAGGCTTTTTCCACGAAGTAATATACTCCTGAACAATTAAAGCATTTCTATAATAATAAGCAGTTCGACTTGATGCAATTTGACTTACTGCCCCTTTAAGCGATTGCTGCCAAATGGATGCATTTCTATTGGGTGCATTAGATAAAAATTCTTTCATTTGTACAATGGCAGCATGAGGGAGTGGCCTTTCAATAAAGGATCCTGACCTTTTACGAAGAGCTGGTTTATTGCCGCTCGGTAAGTCAAAAAATTCTACAGCTTTAATATACGGTACTTCCTTTATCCATATGCTCGTTGGTGAACCTGTTTTTCTTATAGGTCGGAGTAGTTTCTTTAGCTCAGATGCTGTACCTATAAACTCACCTTGAGCTACTATTTCTCCAACTTCCCTAGATTTAAGCTCAATCTGTGAGGTCAAGCGTTCATCTGTATATGGTGCCCATTTTTGCCATGCGTCAAAGGCTCGTTCAAAATCTTCCCATCCCCATGTAATAGAGAAAATCGAAACGTTAGAAATAGAATGTAGTTTAAATGTAAGTGCTGTAACGATGCCAAAATTCCCACCGCCACCGCCACAACTCGCCCAAAATAAATCACTATTTCTATGCTTATCAGCTTGGATTACTTCAGCCCCTTCATGACCACTTGCAACAACCATTTCAACTTCTAGTAGTTTGTCGCATGTTAGCCCAAATGGACGAGATAACATGCCAAACCCTCCACCAAGCGCCAAACCAACAACCCCTACACTACCTTCAGTTCCTGCCGGGATTGTAAAACCATTTTCCCATAATACTCGATACACTTCTCCTAAATTAGCACCTGCTTCAATTCTCGCTGTCATTTCTTTCTGGTTAATTGTTATTTCATTCATTTCACTAACATCTATAACAAGACCTTCATTTAATAATGAATAATTTTCATAGTTATGTCTCCCACTTCTGATTCGAAATGGTTCGTTATTTTCTCTCGCCCATCTTAATGCATGGATAACGTCTTTCGTCTTTTGACAAAATACAATGATACTCGGAAATTTAGGATCATTTAAATTATTATTTGTTCTTGCTTGCTCATAGTCCGGATCTTTAGGGGTAACAATTCTTCCTGTGAGCTTTACTTTCTTCAACATACAGCTCCTCTCTCAAATGATGCATTGCATATGTTTTATCCTATGCATATCACTTGGAAAGAATTTGAAGTTTGCAATTTTTATCACGTAAAAATGAAAGATAAATGCTCATTCCCTTTATTCATACATATGATGCTATATTGAAACCACTAAGGAGGTGTCCTAATGATTATTCATGTGGTGAGCGCTGGTGAAACGCTTTGGCAAATTGCAAACAGCTATTCTGTACCTATTAATTCTATTATCCAATTAAACGCTTTATCTAATCCAAACCAATTAGTAATCGGACAATCACTCGTTATCCCTTCTCCTTACACAACCCATATAGTAAAAAGGGGTGATACTTTATGGTCAATCTCCCAACAATATGGGGTGACCATGCAATCGATAATCACAGAAAACCATTTAACGAATCCAGATGTTTTAACACCTGGCACTAGACTAATTATCCCACCCACTACACATATTGTGCTACCAGGGGAGACTTTATCGCAAATTGCCACGCAATATGGAACGACTGTGCAAGCAATTGTTTTAGAAAATGAAATTTCAAATCCAAACATGATTTACGCTGGTACGCATTTGATTATTCCGAGAGCAAAGCCTTCCATTGAAGTAAATGCTTATACGTATGAAGATCCTAAAGAAGCTGTGCAGTCGATAAACGCAGTTGGTCATCTACTAACTTATTTTAGCCCCTTTGCTTATATGGTGAAGGAGGATGGAACACTACAGTCTATAAAGGATAAAGAAATGATTGATGCTGCCATTGCCAAAAACGTCACTCCTATGTTGACACTTACGAATTTCTCTTCCACAGAGGCCGGTTCTAACTTATCACATGTTATTTTATCTAGTGCAGAATTAAGGAAAAAGGTTATCGACAACACTTTACAAGTGATGCAGGAAAAGGGCTATAAAGTTCTAAACGTCGATTTTGAAAACGTTCTTCCAGCAGATCGGGAAAATTATAACACTTTCCTCCAATTAGCTGTTGATACTCTTCATCCAGAAGGATTCCTAGTATCAACGGCACTTGCGCCAAAAACGAGTGGAACGCAGGCAGGCACTTTGTATGAGGCACATGATTATGAAGCACACGGAAGAATTGCAGACTTTGTTATTTTGATGACATATGAGTGGGGATATCGGCTTGGTCCACCACAAGCAATTTCACCTATTAACGAAATGAGAAAAGTTGTGGAATATGCATTATCAGTTATGCCTGCTGACAAAATATTTTTAGGCTTTGAAATTTATGCTCGCGATTGGCTTCTACCGCATGTTAAAGGTCAAGAGGCAGAAACATTTAGCTCTCAAGAGGCACTTAACAGAGCAAAAAAATATGGCGCAACTATTCAATATGATAGGACCGCACAGTCACCGTATTTCCGTTATATTGATGAACAAGGTAGAAATCATGAGGTATGGTTTGAAGATGCTAGAAGTGCACAAGCTAAGTTTGACATGACGAAGCAATATAATCTTCGAGGTATAAGTTATTGGGCATTAGGTTTTCCTTTCCCTCAAAACTGGGCGCTATTAAATAATGATTTTTCCATTAAAAAAGTTTCATTATAAAACGTGAGGGTGATTTCGCTAGACTAGACGCTTTCTAGGATGTCCAATGAGCCGTTTTATTGGCTTAGTTTGCGCATTTAAGGCTTTATTATTAACCCAAAAAGTTCTAAATATTTCTACAATAAATTCTTACCTTTCCCTAGTTTTTCCCATGATAAAAAATCAAATCAAGGCCATATTAAGAAATATCAAAACGAAAGGAGAAACTAAACATGGGAAGAGACAATAAGCAAGGTCAAAGCGCTAACAAAGGGTCATTGCCTCAAACACCAAAAAACCAAAAAATAGCACCAAACAAAGTTAGTGAAGAATTTTCTCAAGAGTTTATGAACCTGATTAATACGGTTACTAAAGAAGGTAAAACAAAAAAATAAGGGGGGCTTCAAGTGGATTTTGAACGTGCACAAGAAATTGTCGCCTCACCAAAAGAATATGAAGTAAGTTATAATGGCGTATCAATCTGGATTGACAAGCTTCACGATGATGGTAAAACAGCAACTGTTCATTTACGGCGTTCTTTAGAGGAACGATCCGAAGTGGACATAGGAGAATTAAAGGAAGAGTACCTCGCACATTAAATAAAAAACTGCTACTTCAACTTTCGATGATGAAATTGAAGTGAGCAGTTTTTATGTTGTGAAAAACTAATATGTCGGACATATTAAGTCTCTTCTGCAAAAAGAAGGTTGATTTTCCGGCATGTCATTCTAATTTCTATCCGTCGCTTTGGTGATTCTATCCACGATTTTGGTGGTTCTATCCACGATTTTGACGATTCTATCCACGATTTGCTGTTCTATCCGTTTCTTTGGATCGTCTTTCCATCGCCCTGGCTCTTATTTCCATCGCCCTTCCATCCATCGCTCTATTTCTCGCTTCTGATAAACCTAACTTTATATTACGAAATCCTCTTCATATTTAAACTCTTTTAAAACATCTCTTGCTCGAATATGTAACTCGTTAAAGTTATTGTAAATCTCTTCTGCGGAAATCGGCTTACTAAATAAATAGCCCTGAATATAATCGCAACCACCGTCTATGAGGAAAGCAAGCTGCTCCACTTCTTCAATTCCTTCGGCAACAACCTTTAATCTTAAATGCTTTGCCATGGATAAAATCATAGAAACAAGCGCTTCATCATTTGGATTATGTTGAATATTCCGTACGAACGCCCGGTCGATTTTCAAACAATCAATCGGAAAATCTTTTAAATATGAAAGCGACGAATACCCTGTCCCAAAGTCATCAACAGCGATTTGAATACCAATTTCCTTTAATTCATGAAGTAGCTGTGTTATTTGATCGATGTTCATCGTCATACTTTCCGTAATTTCTAATTGTAAGTATTTTGGTTCTAATTTTGTACATTGTAAAATTTCTTGTACCATATGCACTAAGTCTTGCTGGAATAATTGTCCAATAGATAAATTTACGGCAACCTTCATTGGTGGTAAACCTTGCTCCCTCCATATTTTTGCTTGAGCGCATGCCGTCTCTAAAATCCATTTCCCTAAAGGAATAATAAGGCCAGATTCTTCTGCAATCGGGATAAACAGCTCAGGTGAAACAAAGCCACGGGTTGGATGACGCCAACGTACTAGTGCTTCTACAGAGTCAATTTTATCCGTTTTTAAATTTACTTGTGGCTGAAAATCTAAGTAAAATTCTTCATTAGCCAATGCTCTATGGAGCTCTTGTTCAAGCAATAGACGATCAGCAAGACCATTTGACATATACGGCTTATAAAAAAGAACTCTTTGAGGTATTAGGCTCGCTTCTCTCATTGCTAACTGAGCATGCATTAAAAGCTCTTCACCTGAGCAATTTTTTTCATGCGGGGCAATCCCAATATTAAGATTCCCAGTGAGTGTGAATAGTTGTACTTGTAATGGTCTTTTCATAGCTCTCTTCAAATTCAAGCAAAATTGTACTAACTCTTCTCTCGTCTTCACATGATTAATATAAATAATAAACTGCCCCTCAAGAAGCTTTGTTGCAAAATAATGAGGTGGTAATATAGCTTGAATTCTCTCTGCTACGAGCTTCATCATTGTATTAGAATAATTAATACCTATAGATGAGCGGATAGCGGCAAGGCGATCAATCTCAATCGCAATGATTGCTTTTTGACGACTAGTGTCATGAAAATCCTCTTTTAAGGTTTTCAATAATAAATGTTCATTTGGAAGCTTTGTAATATCATCGTGAAAAGCTTGAAAATGAAGCTCCTGCTGCGAATACTCAAGATCTCGCTTTATTTTTAAAAGTTGCTGAAATGGTTTTTCAACAGTTGTATAGTAAATGGCTTTTAGGAAAAAGAAGAATGCAAAAAATTGATAAATTAATGCTGAAAACCCCCAAATTGATTTCAAATCTTTGATGAACGCAAAGAAAATATCACTAATAATTAAATACATTGCTGCGCTAATAAGCCACATAACTCGTTTAGGCAACTCTTTTTTATACTTACTTAAAATCACTATCGTTATACCTTGTAAGACAGCAGACAATAAATAAACAATAGCGCTTGCTTCCAGTAACAATTGTTCTTCGAGTAAAAAATATTTTGAAGAGAGATATACTAGTAAAAGACTTAGTAGTACAAACAATAAGGAACTGCTATATGTATAAATACGATTTTTCATCGATAAGCGTTTTTTTCGCTTTAAAATAATAAAGAGAAAACCGATTGATAAGCATAAACGCATGATTAAATCCAACCATATTTCCAAATATAGTGTTTCAGCCATTGGATATTGAGCCAATGCCAAGTTCACTAATTCAAACAAGGCGATGATTAAAAATAAGTTACCTATGTATAATGTTTGATTTGATAATAAATGTGAAAAAACGAGCCACGATTGAATAGCGATTGCCATTGTAAATACAATAATTAGTACTTGTATAATCAAGTTTAAACAAATAAAACTTTCTTCATTAAAAGAACCAAGTACTTGATTACTTAAACCTAACAATGGCAACACTAGTAAAAGTGGCAATACTATATACCAAATCTCTTTCTTATTTATCTCAAATTGATTCAACCCATTCTCCAACAGAAACCCTCCATACCAATATATATCAAATTAGATAGGTAATATGTTCTATCCAAAGGAAATATAAAATTAAAAATTGTATTTTTCTTTGACTTCTTACAAATCATAGCATTTTTATCGGAAGTTGTGTGCAAATTTAAAAGTATGCCAATATTCATTTTTTACTGATATTAGCATACCTTTAATGCTTTATAGCACTATTCTTCTTTAGAATTTAACAACTTGCGAAGCTTAATCATTATTCTTGTACGTCTTTTTTTAACTGCTTCTACAGATACACCTAGTTCTTTAGCAATTTCCAAGTAACTATAACCTTCTACATAAAAAAGTAGTACTATTTTTCTTTCCTCTAATTTCAAATAAGACATACACCATTCTAAAAGAGCTGGATTTCTTTCACTTATATCATGATTTCGAATATAATTTATCGTTTCATGATCCATAGGTGTATTCATATTTTCAAAACTCTTTTCCTTTGAAAGTTCTTTTAAAATTTCTCCTTTAACGGTTGTATAGAGATAAGCAGAAAACAGTCCTTTTGTTTGATCTGCTTTACGCCAAGCATTCCACACGGCTATGGATGCTATATGACGATAATAATCAAAATCCTTATAAATTCGGCACTTTAACAAAATTGACGTGATCATCGGCTGGACTAATTCTAATACTTCATCAAATGGTAGTTCAGGTGATAACTTTTTATTATGCTGTGGTGTCATCCTATTGTCCTGTCGACTGTGCACAGTCCATTATTCCTAGGTGCCTCTATCTTAGTTAATAGGCTACAAGGGTGTCGAACAGCCATTTTATCAAAATGATCAACAAGTTTTTAAAAGCACATTTTTATATTTATACGTAACAATAGTGTGATATTTAAAAAATCTATGTTTTAACTGTAATTCTATACATATTTCTTAAATGGTTGGACAAATTACTACTAAGGAGGCGAAATAGATGAATTTTCAAATAAGAGATGCGATTACGACAAACGTACATGGACAATCAGCGGCTGAATTTAAAGATATTGTCGAGGATGCAATTAGCCGTGGTGAAGAGCACTTACTTCCAGGGCTTGGTGTGTTTTTCGAAAAATGGTGGCAGCAATCTAGTCCTGCTGAGCAGGATGCATTTACTCAAAAATTAGAAAAAGCATTTGCTCACTAATTTTTTATAGCAGTCATTCCATTTCCAATAAATGCATGATAAAGTTTAATTTATCAGAAAATTAGGAGGGATTGGAATGACTGTTGCTGTAGAATTAATAGTAAATCAACTAAAAAAAGTTTTATCTGAAGAACAGGTGTCAACAAACGAAACGGTGCGACAGCTACATGGAAAGGATGAATCTCATCATACAATGAGCTTACCAGATGTCGTTGCCTTTCCTCGTTCCACGGCCGATGTCAGTGCCATCTTAAAAATTGCGCATGCGGAACGTGTACCAGTCGTACCTTTTGGTGTTGGCTCAAGTTTAGAAGGTAATGCAATTCCCATTGCAAATGGCATTTCTATCGATTTCTCTGAAATGAATGCTATTTTAGAAATTCGACCAGATGACCTGCTAGTAAAAGTACAACCGGGTGTAACACGTGCCCAATTGAATAAAGAATTAAAAAAACATGGACTTCAATTCACAGTTGACCCGGGTGCTGATGCTACACTGGGTGGAATGGCAGCAACGAATGCCAGTGGAACAACCGCAGTGCGTTATGGTGTTATGCGCGATCAAGTAAGAGATTTAGAGGTTGTACTCGCAGATGGTTCAGTCATTCATACCGGTAGCTTAGCTGCAAAGTCTTCTTCTGGTTATCACTTGAATGGCCTTTTCATTGGCTCTGAGGGTACGCTTGGTTGCTTTACAGAGTTAACTTTACAAGTCTATGGTATACCCGAATTTGTAGCGGCAGGACGTGCAGTTTTTGCGACAGTTGGCGATGCTGTCAGTGCAGTAACCGCATTGCTGCAAGCGGGCATTTCAATTGGCCGTGTTGAACTGGTCGATGAAGCCTCTATTAAACAAGCAAATATTTATAATGAAACATCCTATGACGAGAAACCAACACTATTTTTAGAATTTCACGGAAATGAAGCTGGTATGCATGCAGATATAGAATTTGCTAGAGAAATTTTCGCGGACTTTGACTGTCTTTCTGTTGAATTTGAACATGACAATGCGGCTCGTAATAAGCTATGGGAGACGCGCCATTCATTGGCCTATGCATATATCCATGCCTATCCAGGGAAAAAGCTTATGTCGACTGATGTTTGTGTGCCGATATCTATGCTTGCTGAGTCCGTTTTGTATGCTCGTGAACAGCTTGAGGATGTAGGTCTTGCAGGCGGAATTGTAGGACATGTAGGAGACGGTAACTTCCATGCCTTGTTAATGTTAGATCCAAACGATGCAAAGGAGCAAGCAAAAGCCAACCGCTTCAATGAACATATCGTCCAATTTGCTTTACTGCGTGGTGGCACTTGTACCGGTGAACATGGTGTTGGTATTGGGAAAATGAAGTATCAGTCTGCAGAGCATGGAACCTCTTTAATAGTGATGAAGAGCATAAAGGCAGCACTTGATCCACATAATATTATGAATCCAGGGAAAATTTTCAAGTTATAAAATAGATACTTAAAACACGATCTCGCCATGAAAGGAGAGACCGTGTTTATTTTTGGAGATTATCGATTGTTACGCTCCGACCCTAATGCGCTTGGTATCATCGTTTCAACCAGATAATCTCCTTCTTCAAATATTATTTTTTCGACTCAATACCGAAAAATTCCTTCATCCTTACTTCTGTCATTACCTCTTATACTTTACCGTAGATGACGCCTTTTTCTTTTGCAGTTTAAATGCCATAGAAAAGGGTAAATCAACCCTTTCCTATAGCATAAAAAATTTTACGGGAATTTATAAATCATAGCGGAAACTTTTTACAAGCTTACCTCCCTTATAAAACTCTTTAGATTCATCTCTTACGAAGCCCAGCGATAAATAAAGATTAATAGCAGCCTGCATAATATCACCTGAGTGCAAATATAATGCTTGATCCTGACGATTGCGAGCAAAGTCGAAGCTTTCATGCAATAATTTTTTAGCAATGCCTAGCCCTCTTCCTTTAGGATGGACGCCCAGCAATCGCACAATGGTAGACTTTATGTCAAGCTCCGGCAAACCATACGCTTTTTCGGAATCTGTAAATAATTGCAGTCCCCCTAAAATCTCATTGCCACGTTTTGCTACTAAAATGGTTTCTGCATTTGGATTACCTACAGATGCGCGAATATCACTTAAGTACGCTGCCCAGTTCTCTGGGTTTTCATATTCTTTTTCATATTGTGCATAACTCTCTACTAGAACCTCTAAATACCGGGCATAGTCTTCCTCTTTCAAATGCTCAATCACTATTTCAGCTACTACCATTGTTTAATCCCCTTTTCTATTTAATCAACAATATATCCATTATGCCTCAGCATAATTAAGTCTCTTAGCTTGAAATCCTCTTTTCATCGGATGTTTGGATATCTGTACCTGTCGCTACGCATTCGGTATCAAAAGACATTCGCCGAAAAGAAATTAAATGCCGCCCTTACTATAGGCAGTTACTCTTTTCTCAATACGATGTGCAAGCCATTCAACGATAACTGAAACACCCCAATAAATTAGTCCGACAGCGATAAATGCCTCCAAAAACTTTAAATTAATAGAAGCAACGATATTCGCAACCCCGGTTAACTCTTTAACCGAAAGGAAAAATGCTAGTGACGTGGCATGTAAGAAACCAATAAAGACATTTGTGAAGTTAGGGATGGATTTACTAAATGCTTGGGGTAATATATAGCGTCGCATCGCCTGTGAAAATGTTAAACCGACTGCATATGCTGCTTCTAACTGTCCCTTTGGTACACTTAAAATACCGGACCGAATTATTTCGGAAGCATAAGCTCCTGCACTCAGCGTCAAAGCCAAAATAACAAAAAATAAAATAGGAATAGAGCTTGATTGAATCTCAAGTTTTAAAGCCTTGGCAAAGACATCAACAACAATTGGTATGCCAAAATAAACAAGCATAATATGCATAATGATAGGTGTGCCTCTAAAAAAAGATACGTAAAAATTCAACAATGGTGCGAGAAATTTAGTTTGTTGTATCCGAATAAATGCAACAATAATGCCGATTAAAGTGCCCAATAAGACAGGTGTAACTGCCATGAACAACGTTAACGGCAATACTTTACTAATTTCTTTTAACGCTTCAAAAATAAAAGCAATATCTATTGTCATAGCCATTCCCCCCTAACTAGATACAGTTTCCTTAGGCATATACCGATTAAGATACCGTTCATTGCGCTTTAATATATTTTCTAACAAAATAACAATGACATAATAAACGATGGCCAGCGCCAAATATATTTCCAGTGCTCTTGTCGTTGAAGCAATTAGTGTTTCTCCGCGTCCCACCATATCCATAACACCAATTGAAAATGCTAAAGACGTATCCTTTAATGAACTTATCATCGTATTTGCCATATTGGGAAAGGCCACACGAATCGCCTGAGGGAGAATTATGCGAATAAAGCCCTGTATTCCACTTAATCCAACTGAATAAGCTGCCTCCATTTGTCCACGATCAACTGTTAAAATTGCCGCTCTAAAAATCTCTGCAAACGATGCAGCATTGCTCAACGTGTAAGTAATAATTACAAAATACATAGCATCCATTCTTGTTACATCAATATGCACAAGTTTCAATAATGCTGGTATACCGTAAAACACTAAAAACAATTGCACTAAAATCGGCGTACCTCGAATAAACGAAATATAAATCGTTATGATTTGTTTCAAAACTGGTATGCGTAGCAGCTTTGGTATAGCGATCACTATACCAAGCAGCATGCCAAAAATAGTAGCGAACACTAAAATTTCAAGTGTTACTGGTAAATACTGAAGCAATATTGGAAGTACTTTTGCAATTAGTGTGAAGTCAAAGTCATTAGCCATACTTCCTTCTCCCTCTCCTATTTCGTTTAGAAGTCTACCGTATAATCGTCACCTAGCCATTTCTTACTTAGCTTACTAATGACGCCTTCTGCCTTCAATTCTCGAATTGCATCATCAAGCCGCTCCTGTAAGACAGCCTCGTCTTTATTTAATAAGAAGTAAACTTTTGAATTTAATAAAGCATCTCCTACAACCTTCTCCTGCGCCTCATTACTTTCGTTATAGTACTTTACTGCAAATGGTGTTGTAATGATTGCATCGATTCGACCTGTCGCAAGTTGATTGTGAATATCAACCGAGCCGGAAGAATAAATAATATTAGCGCCTAAATTATGTTCCTTATTGTATTTCTCTATATAGACAGCCGAGTTACTAGTTGGTGAAACACTAATGTTTTTCCCCTTCAAATCATCAATGGATTGAATAGAATTGTTTTTTGCATTGACTGTTACTTGCAAGGGGAATACATTATAAGGCTCTTTATTAAAGAGGAATTTCTGCTCTCGTTCACTATTGACCTCCATTTGATGGGCAATAAAGTCAATTTTCCTTGTCTCTAAACTTAATAATAAATTTGAAAATTCCATTGTTTTAAATTCAAATTCATATTCTGGTAGCTTCTCATCAAGGGCACGTACAAGCTCTACATCATATCCTGTTAAATTCCCCTTATCATCAATAAAACAGATATTTGGAAATTGGGTTCCTGTACCAACAATGATTTTTTGAACGTCCTTGCCACCTTGTGCTGCATTATTTTCACTAGTATCCCATTCGGACTTTTCCGTATTTGAACAAGCTGTTAAAAGTAAAGCTAGCAATATTAGTAAATAAAACGATATTTTTTTCATAAAGTCCCTCTCTTCTTATGCATGCGATGGTAGATCCACAGCAAGTACTGCTTTTAAATGCTCCAACCCAATTTCTGTTACTGCTTTAAAGACGCCATTTGCTCCAATTTCGACAACCGGGACATATCGGACCCCATATTTTATTTCAAGAATGTCACGGAATGCATCCTGATGTGTTACATCCACTGTTTTGTATGAAATGCCTTGTTGTTGTAAATATGTTTTCACTTCATCACAATAACTACAGCCTTGCTTAGACCAAACAATTACATCTATATTTTTTGCCATGTTCATTTCCTCCTTAGCTTACCGCTTCTTTTTGCTGCAAATTTACTGGACTTAAAAGTTCAAATGATCGTTCCCGTTCAAATTCCTTCAACACAGGCGTATGCAAAATAAACTCATCAATTTGATAGCGCACATGATAGTCATCTAATACCGTTTTAATGTCTTCTGGAGTACCGTATACAATATCTGCATCATATTGCTTCACCGAAAATGTCTCTCCAGATTCCTGACCAAATTTCTCTGCAAGTTCTACCGATTGTAATGTTAGGCTTCTACCACTCGCTAAATGCACCTTCGTAATTTTTTGATCACCAATTAACTCTTTCGCCTCTTCTTTTGTAGGGGCTGCAAAGGCTGCGATAGAAACGGCGAAATGACCGTTTGGATAATGCTTGCGATATGTTGTAACTGCTTGTGCTAACACGTCATTGTCACTATTAATAAATCGAGCAAAGACGAACGCAATGCCTAATGTGCCTGCAAGAGCGGCACTTTGTGGACTTGCCCCTAGTAAAAATAATGCTGGCTTTACCTTTGGAATCGGCGTTGCCTGTACTCCATATAACTCGTGTTCCGATGGTACAGTTTGATCAATTAATTGCTGCAAAAATGATAATCTTCCCTCGAAATCTTCGCCTTGATTGAGCGTGCCATATTGCAACGCCTTCGTAGAGAGAGGTAAACCACCCGGTGCCTTCCCTATGCCTAAATCAACTCGCCCGGGCTCCAACGATGCGAGAACATGAAAATTTTCTGCTACTTTGTATGGGCTGTAGTGCTGAAGCATCACTCCACCCGACCCGATATTGATAGACTTTGTTTTAGCAAGTAGATAAGATACTAATACCTCTGGAGATGACCCCGCTAATGTCTCTGTATCATGGTGCTCTGACACCCAAAAACGTGAGTAACCCAATTTCTCTGCTTTTTGTGCTAGAGCCACTGTTTTTTGTAAGGTCTGCTCATTTGTAGCACTCTCAATAATAGGACTTTGATCTAATATACCTAATGAATAGCTCATACACTTTCCTCCTCTAAATACACTTATTCGTATATATTTACTAGGTTTTTAGACAGAATGTTTGACATAACGGCTTTCTTTAAATGGTAATCCTAAGTTACCACGTAATGTGTCTGCCTCGTATTCTTCACGATATAGCCCTCTAGCCTGTAAAATCGGCACAACCTTATCTACAAAATCCTCCAGTGCTCCAGGTACAGTAACACCTATAATAAAGCCATCAGCCGCCTCTTGTTCAAACCATTCCTGCACGAGATCAGCAACATGCTCTGCTGTACCAAAGAACGCTGTTTTTGGGGTTGCTTCACGTAAAGCAACTTGTCGCAATGTTAGCTCTTCTTGTTTGGCATATTTTTTAATATAATCAGTCGTACTTCTAAAGCTATTTGCTCCTATATCACCAAGCTCTGGGAACGGAGAATCTACATCATATTGTGTAAAATCATGATGATCGAAATATCGACCAAGATAAGCAAGTGCACGTTCTATCGAAACGAGCTCAACGATTTCCTGATACTTCGCTTCTGCTTCCTCAAGCGTATCGCCAATAATCGGAGAAATTCCTGGGAAAATTTTAACTTCATCTGGATTGCGTCCAAATGCAGCAACCTCAGTCTTTACTCTTTTATAAAATTTCTGTGACTCTTCTAATGACGTACCATGTGTAAAGATTGCGTCTGCATCCTTTGCGGCTAATCGAATTCCTGCATCTGAAGAACCTGCTTGGAAAATAACGGGCTGCCCTTGCTTAGAGCGTGCAATATTTAGCGGACCTTGTACTGAAAAATATTGGCCCTGATGATTTAATGTGTGTAGCTTAGTTGAATCAAAAAATACATCATTTTCTACATCTGCAACGAAAGCATCGTCTTCCCATGAATCCCATAATCCCCTTGCCACTTCTAAATATTCCTCAGCAATTTGATAGCGCTCCGAGTGACTCGGATGCTGCTCAATTGTTTTATTGTAGTTTAAGGCAGTGCTTTCTAACGGTGTCGTGACAACATTCCATCCTGCACGCCCCCCACTAATGTGATCTAAAGAGGCAAATTGACGCGCCACTGTAAATGGTTCGCTATAGGAGGTTGATACAGTGCCTACTAACCCGATGTTTTTAGTTGCTACTGCTAGCGCCGAAAGAATAGTTAGTGGCTCGAAACGATTTAAAAAATGAGGAATCGATTTTTCATTGATGAACAAACCATCCGCAATAAAAGCAACATCAAATTTCCCGTGCTCAGCCTTTTGTGCCTGTTGAATATAAAACGGCAAGCTTACACTTTGATTGCTAGCAACCTTAGGATGACGCCAACTTGAAATATTACCACCTACACCATGAATAATAGCCCCGAATCGAATTTTGTCCTGTCTCACCATATTTACTCCTCCTCAAATTTTATTTTTACTAAACTTAGTGGTTAAGTATGTTTTAGATTTAAAAAAATACTTTATTTATGGAACCATAAATAAAATAGGATTGAGGAAGATAATACCGTTCATTTTTACAATTTGCAATGGGCTACATAATAGAAAAAATTTTACTGTCTTATAAAATATTTTATCAGTATCAATTATGTCTCGGTATATTTGTGTCCGGATTCAGCTATGTGCTTAGGCCTGCAGATGTTTTTTGTGCGAAAACGCAGCGCTAACATAGCGACAGCAACAACACGAGGTCGGTCAATTCGGTAATGCCACAGGACGTGGCGTTTTTATCGATGCAGGTCAGTTAGCCGTTATCGCATGGATGCGATGATTTTTGGTTAACATCCTCTGTGAACTCCTTTCAGCGGATGTTTGGGCCCCCTTGGAAAGTAACACTTAAATCCGCATGCATCTCACCCTCTATAGAAGTGGTTGACCACCGTTGAAGGTAGTTAAATTTTCTTGCATGCTTTCAAATTGTACCGCTGTCTCTACTATTGTTTTCCAAAAAGCTGGTGCAAGCGTCTCTTTATTTTTATACGTTAAAAAAATATGTTGATTCATATCAAGTAAATGCTTAACATCAACCTCAACAAATTCACCACTTTCAAGCTCTTTTTTTACACAGAGATGTGGTAAGAAGCTCATATACTCCCTCGTACGAATAAATTCTTTCGCTACTTCTAAATGATCCGTTCGCACTTCAATATTTGCTGATACGCCCTCTACCTCAAACATTTTATGCACATAATTCCAATCAAAAGCTCCACATTCAAAAAACACCATTTTCTGTCGTGCCAGTTCTTTTGCATTCATTACATTTTTTTGTATAAAGAGGTGCTCCCGATGCATCACAAGTTTAACCGCATTACTTAGCAATAGCTCATTGTAAATTCCTTCACTATGAACATATTGAATAAGACCCATATTGATTTGATGGCTTTGCAGTTTCTCTAAAATCACCGCTGTTGAACCTGTAATAATCTGGAAATGCAAATGCGGAAAGTCTTTCTTCCATTTCGGCAAAGCATAAGCTAAAAAATATTGTGCTGTGACTCCATTTGTACCGATACACACCCTATCAGACTCCTGCGTTTCCTCTAATTGTTTTTTCCCTCGTTGAAAGGTTTCCACAATCTGTGTCGCAAACGGAACAAAGTCCTTCCCTTTATCCGATAATATTACACTTCGTCCATCGCGATGGAATAACTCGACATTCAACTCTCGCTCCAATGATTTAATACGAGCCGTCACAGTCGGTTGAGATAAAAACAATGCATTAGCGGCCTTATGAATACTTTTATAATGTACGACATATAAAAATGCCTCGATATGATCAATGTTCAACCGGAGCCCTCCTCAAATTACTTATTTATCCTATTATATAGATATTTGTTTTAATTCTCTATAAAAGATTGGAAAACTAGGTTTTATATTTTTACAAAGTAAATGTTCATTCGAATAGCGCCATTGAAAGACAGCGTAACAAGAAAAAAGCAACCTAGCGTCTCCCAGGTTACTTTATTATGTAGCGATGTGGTCATCCATCTTGATCACATACATCGCACGTGGTTTACAGCCCTCTGTCTGCAACCACCGTTATGCTATTCACATTGACACCCCCTGTTGCCAATGTGAACTTTGTCTATATAGTACTTCTCAAATCGAGAAGTATAGCAATAAAGCAAATTTGTGCTTACTCAATGTAGGGCAATTAAAGTTCTATGCTAGAATTGATGCAAGTACCGCTTTTTGCGCATGAAGCCTGTTTTCTGCTTGCTCAAAAATATAGGAATTCGGGCCATCAATAACAGATGACGCTACTTCTTCTTCACGATGGGCTGGTAAACAGTGCAAGAACATATAATTCGGCTTTGCGTATGCCACAAGCTCATCATTAATTTGGTACCCAGCAAAATCTTGTAGACGTTTTGCAGTTTCTTCTTCTTGCCCCATTGACGTCCATACATCAGCGTATACTACGTCCGCGTTTAAAACTGCTTCTACAGGATCATTTGTAATTGTAATTATACTACCATTTGTTGCTGCAATGGCCTTTGCCTTCGCGATTACTTCCGCGTCACATTCATAGCCAACCGGTGTTGCCACTGCCACATTCATTCCTACATGCGCTGAAGCGACTATTAATGAGTGCGCCACGTTGTTGCCATCTCCAACATACGCAGTTTTAAGTCCTTTTAGTTCACCTCTATGTTCAAAGATTGTTTCTAAATCCGCTAGAGCTTGGCATGGGTGATAAATATCCGTTAATCCATTTATTACTGGTATAGATGCATGTTCTGCAAGCTCTGCAACCATTGCATGAGAGTTCGCTCGAATCATAATGCCATCTAAATAGCCTGATAGCACATGTGCCGTATCATAAACAGATTCACCGCGACCAATCTGTAAATCACGCGCATGCATAAACATACCTTTTCCGCCTAATTGGTTCATCCCTACTTCAAATGAAATACGAGTACGAGTTGAATGTTTTTCAAAAATCATGCCAAGTGTCTTACCTTCTAGTAGCTTCGGACATTTTCCTTCTTTAGTAATCATTTTTAGCTGTGTCGATAACTCAACTAACTGCTGAACCTCTTCACTTGTATAATCTAGCAAGGTTAATAAGTCCTTATCTTTTAAGCTAGTTACTAACTTTAGCTGTACTTCTTCAAGTAATTTCATAGCCTTCACTCCTTGTTTCGTTGCTGTTGGAATTAGTATAGCAATGCATAATTATAAAATCAACTGAATTTTTATGTTTATTTTCAAAAGTTAGAATTTTATCTTCTGATGTGTCAAAAATGCGAACAATCGAATATTTATGCATATTCAAGGAAATTGCATTATTGCTAATACATATTTATAATTTATATATATTAATTATTTTGGTGGTAAAACGTATGGATAAGGAATTAGTACATCTTATTAAGGAGATTAATCAAGTTGAATATGAAACCAATTTAAGGTTAACCGAAGAATTTTCCTCTTTGTTGAATGAAACATAAACTACAAAACAAGCAGTATTTTTAAATCTACTTCAGACTTATGAATTAGCAAAGTTAATAGGGACATCCGCGAGTGCTGTTAGCCAATTATTAAATAGGCTGGAGCAAGAAAGTTTTATTAAAGTAAAAAGGATCATTGAGAAGTGATTATAGAACTAGATGAACAGGGGCATCTTTATTTTCAAAAGCAGGAGGAAATTGAGCTTGCTCTTATTTATAAATATTATTCAAAGCTCCATCGAGAGGACTTGTACTTTTGAAATTACATTCTATTATTTCAGAGGAGCAGGAAAAAAATAAGCGTTCATAATGGAGGTATTCTTGTGGATTTACATAATTTAAAAAAGGACATTTTTATAATTGCTTATCCTTATATAAAAACTCGCCCAAATGTTGCTTTATCCATTGGTATCATTTCTCAAGGTCAGGAAGCTACTTTTACTTTCAGTGGCTCGAATTTTATGCTGGAAGAAAAGTCCTATATATATGAAGTTGGCTCGATTTCTAAAGTTTTTACTACATCCATATTAGGGGAAATGATTCAGGAAGGGAAAGTCCATGTCGAAGATTCTATAGGCAAATACTTTTCCGCAATTCCCGATACTCACCCTGTTACGCTCAAACATTTAGCCAACCATACTTCCGGACTACCGGGAATAGGTGTGCTGAAGAACATTTACAATGTTTTTGATGCGCAAACACCTCGTGATCCTTTTTGTCAATATTCACTGGACGAGACTATACATTATTTTAAAACGCATACAGACGAGCCTAAAGTTAAATTTCGATATTCTAATGTAGGGATGGGGCTTTTAGGATATATTTTAGCTAATACACTTCATACTGATTTTGAAACTGCTATCAAACAAAGATTAACAGATCCTTTAAATATGCCAAATACGTTTATCTCTATCCCTACTGATCAAGCAGAGGCAGTATTGCAAGGATACACGATCCTTGGACATAAAAAACCACCACTCCAAATGAATGACTTTATGGCAGCAGGGGCAGTCCGTTCAACTGTTAATGATCTTTTAAAATTTACGAAAGTTCATTTAAGTGATGAAAATTTAGGTTATACATTAACCCATCAAACGACTGAAACTTTTTCAGAAAATATAGGTATTGGTCTAGGATGGCAACTCGATCACAATATCATTTGGCATAATGGTTCGACGAAAGCTTTTTCAAGTTATTTAGGGTTTGATAAAACACAACAAACGGGCGTCGTTGTTTTATCAAATTATCGATCTCCTATTTTGGCGGCAAACCCTAGTCAAATTGGTAAAGATATCTTGCAGCTTTTGGAATGTTAGCTAAATAGCAGTTCTTTTCTATAGAATTACAAAACGGGGTATCTCTTTAATTTGTTATAAGATTATCTATATACAGCTCTGCTCCAATACCTGATGAATATATTCAAAAGCAATATATCCTCAGGCACAGTGTTCTCGATAAAATAAAACAATCCTCAAACCATTTTCGTTTGAGGATTGTTATTTTTTTAGTCAAAAATATTTTTAACTGTATCAGGTGTAAAAACACTAGTATAAGGATAGAGTGCGATATATTTCATCATGGATAAGTAATAAAAAAGACTCGAATACTATGAGTCATTCCCTATTTCCCTACTGACTTTAGATCTTATATGTTACAATTTCAATGGATATAATTTACAGATGTTTTTAAAAAGTAATTACATCTTGTTTTTTATACTTGGAGTATCTATTGAAATTATTTTATTTTATGGAGTGAAACCTATGGCACGATTTCTAAATGATTTGTTAGGGGCAATAAAAGACAATCTTTTATATATTGTTTATTTTTTCGCTGGTGTATTTTTAATGGGAGCTTTCCTGTATGCAGTTACTTTTTTTATAAGTTTTATATCTGGAGAGTTTTTTAATTAGTAGTTCTTGAAAATTATATTTTATTTACGAGTAGTTAATCCCCTTCTCTGCCTTGCTGCCTGTAGCTATATAACATCCTAATTAGGGCAAATGCCTCCCAACATTTAGTTAGAAGGCACTCTGATAACGGTCTAATTTTTTAATAACTATCCAAATAAAATTCTTCGTCATTAATATAGCTCAGTGTGGCGTCTACAGTTATGTAAGTATTGCTATAAAGAACCATATTAATATTTTTTACATTCCATAATTTCCCAAATTCATTAATAGGAACTTTTCGATTATAGCTATTGTTATCATCATTACAATTCACCAGTTCCCTTAATGATTCTGAAAGGTAGACATACTCCTTGTCATATCCTACTACAGGGACAAAATGCAAATTATTACGATCCTTATGTACTTTTATAAAAACAATTACGGGAGTTCCTTTACTAACTTCGTACTTTAATGTATATATATTTCCTTTATAATAGCTTGTTTTAAATCCCCTTTTTCTTAACAACGTACGGATTCCCTTTGGATATACATTCCCTGACCTCGTTTTACTAGGGAAATTAGTATATAACTCATCACCATCGGCCTCCATTCCAAAATGACGCAACACATATGCTGTTGAAAATGCTGCACATTCCCTATTGTTTTGTATATCTATCCTATTATTGCGTTTAATTAGATAGCTAGCCGGATAATTTCTTTTTCGTAAAACAGGTATGGGTAATGTCATTAAATATGCATTAATAATCGTTGATATAATAATCCATAAAATAGCTGTTCTAACTATAAACATACTACCCCCCCATTGCATTGCGTCCATACGCAACATTATTCTTATTCCATCATTCACTAACCTACCCAAAGTTCAACTTAATAACAGAATAATCAGTTATTATGTCTAGTGTAACATATTCACAAATATTGGTGTGTGGAAATTAGACCTCCCCATATCGTCTCGGTATCTGTAACAGACTTTTTTATACATTTACCATTTATCTATCACCTCAAACTTTAAATTTCCCTCTTGAACCTCTAGTTACTTGATGTATTATGATTAGCTTATACCTATTAATAGGAGGAATTTTAATGAATAATAAAAAGTTTTCTATTGGAGAATTTTCAGAAAGGACAGGAATACCAATTCCTACTTTGCATTACTATGATGAAATTGGTATATTACAACCTGAAAAAATCCTTCTTCAGGGCATCGCATTTACAATCATCAAGATATTATTACATTACAAAAAATTATTAGTCTAAAATTTCTAGGGTATAGCCTTGATAAAGTTACTACTTTGTTAAATGAATCAAGTTTTAATATGGATTTAAATGAAAGCTTGTCCCTCCATTTATATGCTTTAGAAAAAGAAAAGGAACAAATTGAGCAAACAATGCGAGCAATTAAAAGAGTAATTAATTTAGTCGAAGATGAAGGAGAAGTAGATGGTACTGTATTATTAGGCCTTATATATAGTATGAGTACAGAACAAAATGAATGGTAGGAACAACAAAAGTTTAAGGTTGTTATGGAAGAGTTATCAAAGAAATCAGAAGAAGATCAAATTGCATTGGATAAAACATTTATTCATTTAACTAAAAAAGTGAAAAAATTATATGGTTATCCAGTAGAAGACTTGAAAGTACAAGAGATGGTTAAGGAATATTTAGAAGCTACTTTTTCATACCTTGGTGAAAATTTGATGCAAAAACTTGCCGATACAGATATAGAAGAGGTGGATATTCAAAAATTCGAAAATATGTCATCTTCCCCCTTCACGGAAGATGAACAAAAGTGGTTTAATCAAGCAATGCAATATTATATGGAATACACAGAATCAGATTAGAAAAGGACTTCCATGAACTTAGTTATAATAATTTGAAGGTAAAGTTGAAGAGATAAAACAAATTTTTATTGAACTCCGGTGAAATGCTTATTTTTGTGCCTTAGGAAAGCTAACAGGGGCTATATTTTATTAAGAATAGGACTTGCGTGTATGATTGAATTTCAATTATGCCAGTCCTTTAATTCAAAAAAGCCCCCTAACATTTTTGTTAGAAGGCATAATTATGGTAGATATCTATTTAGTTCTTTCCACGCTTAGTCAAAAATAATTTTATTCACTGCATCACGGTCTAATTTTTTAATAACTTCCACCATTAATTTTACAGCATTATCATAATCATCACGATGTAAAATACCTGCATGTGAATGGATGTAACGTGTAGCAATACCGATTGATAGTGCTGGTATACCATTTGCAGTTACGTGGATAGAACCAGCATCTGTACCGCCACCAGCCATTGCCTCGAATTGATATGGAATATTGTTCTCATCAGCCACATCTAATACGAATTCACGTAAGCCACGGTGTGAAACCATCGATGCATCGTAAACAACGATTTGTGGACCAGCACCCATTTTACTAGTCGATTCTTTTGCAGTTACCCCTGGTGTGTCTCCTGCTACACCTACATCGACAGCAAAGCCGATATCTGGTTGGATTTTATGTGTAGCTGTTTTCGCACCACGAAGCCCTACTTCCTCTTGAACATTCCCTACAGAATAAAGGATGTTTGGATGCTTTTCATTTTGCAAAGCTTTCATAACATCAATGGCAATTGCACAACCAATACGGTTATCCCATGCTTTTGCTAATAAGTATTTTTCGTTTTTCATCACATTAAATTCAAAATATGGTGTTACCATATCGCCAGGACGTACGCCCCATTCAAACACTTCTTCTTTTGATGCTGCACCAACATCGATAAACATATCTTTAATGTCTACCACTTTGTTACGCACATCTGCTGGTAAAATATGAGGTGGCTTAGAACCAATAACCCCTATAATTTCATCGCCTTTACGTGTTGTAATTGTTACACGCTGTGCAAGCATAACTTGGCTCCACCAGCCGCCTACAGTTTGAAATTTGATGAACCCTTTGTCATCGATTTGAGTAACCATGAAGCCTACTTCATCTAAATGACCTGCAACCATAATTTTAGGACCATTTTCATCGCCAACTTTTTTAGCAATGACGCTACCTAAATTATCTTGTTCAACTAAGTCTGCATATGGTCCAATGTATTTTTTCATGACCTCGCGCGGTGCACGTTCATTACCTGCAATTCCATTCGCATCTGTTAAATCTTTAAACATTTGTAATGTTGAATCTAGCTGTGTCATCCTTTTACCTCCCGACTCTTGTATCTCCTCTATTATACTTCGTTTACCGAAATATTCCTAGTTAAATCGTCTGAAAATTGTTGGATTTCTTACTTTAATACCCCGAACGCTGACGATTATAATTTTCTTCATTTTTCTCTATATATGCCGCAACTACGTCCTCAAACGTAAAGCCTAGATTATACGCAAGTAATCCATAGCATTGCCAGATCACTAAATATCTATCCTCAGTTGGTTGACTAATAAAACTTAAAATATTGTCTTGTGTCATTAAAAATGTCTCTGTTAAATCTCTCTTCTCTTCAATCACTGGCCATATTTCTATAGCTGTATAACCTTTTAATAGGCCAAGTGATAATATAAAATGAATCGAATCCACATATTCTTCTAGAATCACATCACGTTCTGAAGCTCCCTTTGTGCTCCAAAACTTAAAGCAACGTGTCTCGTTTGCAAGTTCGGCTAGCTCTACCATTAAGGCTAAACCTTTTTCTTTAAATACATCACGTTCAATATTTTGTGTTTTTTCAATGAAATCATCGAGCTCTTTTTGCATTTCAAACAATTTTTGTAAATTCATTTTTTTCTCCTAAATTTCTTAAAAATATTTATATAAAGTGAAACTAATTGTCCCTTACAATCGTATAGGAAGGAATAACCTTTCTTCAAGGGGGAAATTAAAAATGTTGCCGTTACTTATTCGTCTTGCTGTTATTACGCTTATTATCTATGTATTTTATAAAGCGATTCGTTATATAACCGATCCTAAGCGAAAACTTGATGAGGCCTATGAAAAAGGCCAATATTATTTTTATGATGACGTCAAAAATGTCCGAAAAAATTTCTTTATCTCTTACAAGGGTGCTCTTTTCGAAGGTGAAAAATACCTCGGCACGACTGAAGATGCCTTTGAAGTTGTGACGATTTTCGTTGGCGCCCGTGACGCCGCTACACTGCAAGGTTTTACGAAAAAAGACTTTGTATACTTACAGCAAGAAATTCTATTGAACTACCCGAGCGCAAAAATAAATTGGAAACAGCCCATTGAAAAGCTTATGCACAACACATCCTCAGAATGAGGATGTGTTTTTATTTATCGGAACATTATCCGGTTTTATCACCATAATTGTACTAAGATAAATATTTGAATAGCTGCTAGCAGTGGGAAACCAAATGCAAAGCTGTTATGTCTTGTTTTATGACGGAATAAATACATTCCTAACACGCCACCTGCTGCACCCCCAGCAATTGCTAATGTAAATAACGTACGTTCTGCGATACGCCATTCATGTTTTTTTGCTTTTGATTTATCCATGCCCATCATAACGAGCAGGACGATAGAAACAATCGCCATATAAGCCAATAATGCTTGCCCCATTGAATACTCCTTTTAATTTTCTATTTACTACTACTCTAACACAAAAAAGACTGACGGATAAATCCATCAGTCTTTTAATAACTTTTTGACTTTGTCAAAAATTACTTAGCCACTGCTTTTTTTGCAGTGTCTGCTAATTGAGTGAATGCTGCTGCATCAGTTACAGCTAGGTCAGCTAACATTTTACGGTTAACTTCGATACCAGCAACTTTTAATCCGTGCATTAAACGGCTGTATGAAAGACCGTTCATGCGAGCAGCTGCGTTGATACGAGTGATCCATAATTTACGGAAATCACGTTTTTTCTGACGACGGTCACGGTATGCATATTGACCTGACTTCATTACTGCTTGGTTAGCAACTTTATATAATGTATGTTTTGAACCGTAGTAACCTTTAGCTAATTTCAATACTTTTTTACGACGTTTGCGCGTCACTGTTCCGCCTTTTACGCGTGGCATATGAATTACCTCCTGCTTTTCATTAAAAAATGAATATTAGTTATTTTGTGTTGTCAAATTATTTCATGTAAACAAGTAATGATTTGATGCGTTTGAAGTCACCAGATGAAACGATGTTTGCTTTACGTAGGTGACGTTTTTGTTTTGTAGATTTGTTTGCGAATAAGTGGCTTCCATAAGCACGGTCATATTTTAATTTACCTGAACCCGTTTTTTTGAAACGTTTCGCAGCTCCACGGTGAGTTTTCATTTTTGGCATGTCGAATTCCTCCTAAACTGTTCGTCTAATATTATTTCTCGTTCTTTGGTTGAAGAACTAAGAACATGCTTCGGCCTTCCATCTTCGGTTTTTGTTCAACCGTCGATACTTCAGCACAAGCTTCAGCAAAACGATCTAACACACGTTGACCAATGTCTTTATGTGTAATCGCACGACCTTTGAAACGTAAGCTACATTTAACTTTATCACCTTTTTCAAGGAATTTAATCGCATTACGTAGCTTCGTTTGAAAATCATGCTCATCGATTGTTGGGCTCAGACGAACCTCTTTCATTACGATGACCTTTTGATTTTTACGAATTTCACGGTCTTTCTTTTGCTGTTCAAACTTAAATTTACCATAGTCCATGATACGAGCGACTGGCGGCTTGGCTTGAGGGGCCACAAGGACAAGATCCAAGTTTACACGAGTGGCGATTTCTAGCGCTTCGTTACGTGTCTTTACACCAAGCTGGTCACCATTGTGATCGATTAATCGAAGTTCACGTGCGCGAATGCCTTCGTTTACATACATGTCTTTGCTAATAGTAATCCACCTCCAAGTAGTTGTCGCGAATACATGGTTTGGGCAAAGTCTTGCCCGGTTGAACGGTACATCATCTTGTCATGTCCATAAAAAAAGGACGGACACTTTGAAGATGTCCGCCCGCTATATGTGCATGCGCAAGTCTACGCAAAACAATTCAACGTGTCATACCTGTTCACAGCCCAAGAGCGTTGTATCAGGTGAGAAGCGGGCAGCCTCTACTTCAACCACAAACTTTGTATTCATTAACCTTAACTATATTAACATGTACTTTAATAAGCTGTCAAATGTTTTTTAGCTTATTTCTAAAACAATTTCGCCTTGGCGTAATTGCGTCCGGAGGCTTTATCTTCATTTAGTATGAGTTTGGATACACACTAAAAAGGAACCACATACCCATTTATCTCTACACCTTTAGAGGTGGGAATCTTCTTCTGAATGAAGATAAAGTAACCTAAAAACTTTTAATCTAAACCATTATAGTGGTTATCATCATGATGCGAGGTCGTTGATTTCCGTTCCGGCCGGGCGCTTTGTTGCTGCCGCTTCGCTTTCGCGCAGAGCAGAGCTTCCTGGGGGCGTTCGATGCGCCGCTTCACTCGCGATGCTCGCTGCAGGGTCTCATCTGTGACGCTAATCCCCAAGAAGTCGCTCAACCTCCACTCCAATCAACTTATATAAATGACATACGTTTTAACAAATGTCATTTCAAACTTTTTATGATCTTGCCAGGCAAATTTCTAATCCTTCTTCAATCTGATTGAATTCGCCTGCAAAGCATTAAAATTATTTTGTAATTTCAGCTTTAATATTTGCTAAGAAGTCTTGGAAGCTAATTGTTTCTGAATCTTTTGAGCCGTAACGACGTACGTTTACGCCAGCAGCCTCTACTTCTTTGTCTCCGATAACAAGCATATATGGGATTTTTTTCATTTGTGCTTCACGGATTTTGTAACCTAGTTTCTCTTCACGGTCATCCATTTCAACACGTAAGCCTGCTGCAGTTAATTGCTCTTCAATTTGTTTAGCATAATCAAAGTGTGCTTCGTTTGAAACTGGAATGACTTCAACTTGTACTGGTGCTAACCATGTTGGGAATGCACCTTTGTATTCTTCGATTAAGAAGGCAACGAAGCGTTCCATTGTTGATACTACACCACGGTGAATAACAACTGGGCGATGTGGTTTACCATCTTCTCCTACATAAGTTAAGTCAAAGCGTTCCGGTAATAAGAAGTCAAGCTGAACTGTTGATAAAGTTTCTTCTTTACCAATTGCAGTTTTTACTTGTACGTCTAGTTTAGGACCGTAGAATGCCGCTTCACCTTCAGCTTCAAAGTAATCTAAGCCAAGCTCATCCATTGCCTCTTTTAACATGCTTTGTGCTTTTTCCCACATTGCATCGTCGTCGAAGTATTTTTCAGTATCCGCTGGATCACGGTAAGATAAACGGAATGAGTAATCATTTAAATCGAAGTCTTTATAAACTTCTAAAATTAATTGTACTACTTTTTGGAATTCCACTTTAATTTGGTCTGGACGAACGAAAATATGTGCATCATTTAAAGTCATCCCACGTACACGTTGTAAACCTGAAACAGCACCTGACATTTCGTAACGGTGCATTGTACCAAGCTCAGCAATACGTAATGGTAAGTTACGATAAGAATGCTTGCTATTTTTGTACACCATCATATGGTGAGGGCAGTTCATCGGACGCATAATTAATGTTTCATTGTCCATTTCCATTGGTGGGAAAATAGAATCTTGGTAATGATCCCAGTGACCAGAAGTTTGGTACAACTCTTTAGAACCAAGTACTGGTGTGTAAACATGCTTATAACCAAGAGATAATTCTTTATCTACAATATAGCGCTCAATAACACGACGGATTGTCGCACCGTTTGGTAGCCATAGCGGTAAACCTTGACCAACTTTTTGAGAAGTTGTAAATAATTCTAATTCTTTACCGATTTTACGGTGATCACGTTCCTTTGCTTCTTCAAGCATTTGTAGGTGATGTTTTAATTCTTCTTTTTTAAAGAAAGCAGTACCATAAATACGTTGTAGCATTTTATTATCTGAGTTACCTCTCCAGTAAGCACCGGCTAATGAAAGAAGTTTGAACTCACGAAGCTTGCCTGTTGATGGTGCGTGGATACCACGGCAAAGGTCGAAAAATTCACCTTGATGGTAAATAGAAACTTGCTCATCTGCTGGAATCGCTTCAAGTAATTCTAATTTATATTCATCGCTGATTTTTTCATAGATCGCTTGTGCTTCTGCACGGCTAACATTTTTGCGCTCTATCTCTAGGTTTTCAGCGATAATTTTTTTCATTTCTTTTTCGATTGTTGGTAAGTCTTCAGCAGTGATTGGAGTTGGTGAATCGATATCGTAGTAGAAGCCACCTTCAATAACTGGACCGATACCAAGTTTAACATCTGGGTATAAACGTTTAATCGCTTGTGCTGTTAAGTGCGCAGTAGAGTGACGTAAGATTTCCAGTGCTTCCTCATCATCCTGAGTAATAATTGAGATTGTTGCATCCTCTTCAATTGGTGTTTTTAAATCGACTAAGACACCATTTACTTTACCCGCATATGCTTTTTTACGAAGTCCTGGGCTAATTGATAATGCTACGTCATCAGTAGATGTGCCTTTTGCAAATTCCTTTACAGCGCCATCTGGGAAAGTTAATTTAATCATATCTGACATTTTTCTGCACTCCTTATAGTTTTGTTGTGATGCATGATTGAAGTCAAAGAATCCCCGGAATTGATCCTCATTCAATAGGTGTTTGGACACTCACTGAAAAGGACCTACATCCGCATTCGTTCACCACTATTTTCCACTGAACGAAAATAAAAAAAGCTCCGTCCCTACGAAAGGGACGAAGCGTATGCTCGTGGTTCCACCCTTCTTCCTTCCGACCTTTTATAGTCAGACGAAGCTCAAGGCTAGCTAACGGGCTAGGGACCGGCGAAAGATTATCCCTTTCGCTGCTCAGCAGGTAGTAAATAATGTGCTCAAACTAGGAAGCTTACAGCCAATGACTTCCCTCTCTAAAAGCCTTACACAAAATTCATGTCCTCATCAATGCATTTGATCAATTATGCCTCGGCATAATCCGAAGGCTTTAACTTTTTCAGCAAGTGTTATTTGTAGCGAAAGCGAAGCGTCAGCTACAAGTGTTCGGACACCGGTTGAAAGAAGTTAATTATTATATGTGACAGTATACGCTCGATTGTCATAAAATGCAACTGCCAATCTTACATACGTCTATTTTGCCCGCCCATTTTAATCGGCTCTGTCAAGGCTTTAATACGTTCCATAACACGTCCAGCCTTCACGACTTCTATGTCACCCTTTTGTGACTGTGCTAAATGATGCTCCAACTCATCGTAATTAAAATTAGATGTAATAAATGTTGGCAATTGCTCTGCCATGCGGTAATGGAAAATAGTCCCCAAAATTTCATCTCGCGTCCAAGCTGTCATAGTTTCGGCTCCTAAATCATCAAGCATTAGCACTGGTGCCTTTTTCACATAGTCTATTTTTTCATTCAATGTGTTATCGCCAATTGCATTTTTCATTTCTCGTAAAAATTCAGGCACAAAAACTACAACTGACTTTACTTTAGCCTTCGCAAGTTCATTAGCTAATGCGCCTAACACAAAAGATTTCCCCACTCCGAATTGACCATACAAATAAAAGCCTTTAGAAGGCAAATTACCTGTACCTAGTACATTTTGAACAAAATCAGCCGCACGGTTTGCAATGTCAACACGTGTATGATCATCAATAAATAAATCACTTATAGTAGCTTGTAGTACATCCTTTGGCATATGCATACTTGCTATCATATTAGCAACATCACGACGCTCATCTTCACGTATCTTTTGATCGCATCGTACATAATCAATTTCAACAGTACTCCTTACTACACGTAAAGTAGGTAAAAAACCTTTTAAGTAATTTGTACAATTTTCTGTATTGTCACAGCCACAGCAGACTGTAGATTGACTAATAAATTCATGGAGCTTCGGTAAATTACGTTCAACCGCATCATAGCTTAACTCATCCATATGCTCAGCTAAAAACTCTTGCACACGAGGGTTTTCTAATATTTCTTTACGCATCGCTTCATATCGTTCTTGAAATGATGGTACCTTAATTGCTCTTTTTAATGGTCCATTAATCGGTTCGATTGTCATTCACCTACCTTATCTTGAATATTACCTAATTTTTCTAGTATCTTTTGTCTTTCCTTTTCAAAATCAGTAGTGCCAGTATTTGTTGTATCTTTTAATACTTCCTCTGATTTTTCATTACGCTTATAAAACCAATCTGGCACTTTTTCCTCTCGGCGATTTTTTGTGTAAGAGTTCTTTTTTGCCGAAGACTGGGGTTTATTTTTCCACGTAGTGTACTTATCATGTTCTTTACGTGCTAGCTCCATTGCTTCTTTTGCTGTTTGAATATTTTTACGTACCCAATGATCCGCAATCGTTTCCACATATTTCTTAGGTAGCTTCATATCAGTTGTTAGCATTACATATTCCAGAAGAGCATTAACAACCCCTACCGGCATTCCATGCTGGACAATTAAACTCTCTGCAAGCTGTACGGAGGTCTGTAGCGGTTCTTTGCCATTATTGATATCTCGCAATACTTGCACTGGTGGAGTCGTCTCTAAATATTGCTGAAGCTCCTGATCCTTTGTTTTTTGGCCGGGTTCTTCTACGGATGACGACTCAGTCACTCTAGCAAGCTTTGGTGGTTCTTTTGATACCGTTAGCTTATAAAAATCTGCAGCGGCCTTACGTAAACGTTCCAATGAAATACCTAGATCATCATCTAATGCCAGAATTACTACCTTTTGCATATCGAGTGCCGTTAAGCGATATAAAAATGCTAATTTCGCTATTGTTTCACGTACTTCAAATGTTAATAGGCTTGCAGGGACTAGTTGCTCCGATAAGCCCGCTTGAAGCAGCTCAAAGTCAAACTGCTCAAAATAAAACGGATAAATCTTTTGCGGTGTATCCTTACGACTAGTATCTACTTGTAAATCATCTGGAATCCTTGTACTTACAGGCTTAAAAACATCTATGAAGGCACGCGATACATCTTTAAATTCTGCATCTCTTGTAGATGGAATAAAACGCTGACGTAACTTCCGATAAGCTTGCTCCCCAATTTTACTAAATAAAAACATCGACAGCAGTGGGTCTTTCATAAAACTATCCGCATCAAGTGGACGTATCAGCTCGTATAAAAAGCTCCGTTCGCCATCATCTTCTTTTTTCCATGTGTGTAACAGGCCAATTGCTTCAAGCGCAATACGTGCCTCAAATACTTTGCCAATAGGAAGCCCTAACACATTCATTAAATAATAATGTGTCATTTGCTGCTTTGGCATTTGCTCAGCCTCTGCCCATAATGTTAGGTAAAGGCTGATTGGTTCCGCTCCAATTAAAGGCTGATAAAAAAGCGTTACTAATTGACGTTCCTGCGTAGAAAGTGCATGAGGTAGACGAATGTCAAAAGAATCAGCAGGCTGTAATTCCTTATACAAATGGATCAACGTCATTCCCCTCTCTATTCCCTATAATTTCTGCTCTGTTTGGCGTTGGATAATTTCTTTAATTTCTTCAATAAAGACATTGATATCCTTAAATTGACGATACACCGATGCAAAGCGCACATACGCAACCTCATCGATTTTCGCTAAGCGATCCATTACCATTTCCCCTACATCCTCAGATCGGACTTCAGAATTCCCAATACGGCGAAGATCTTTTTCAATAGACATTACTAGTCCTTCAAGTACTTCAAGAGAAACAGGTCGTTTTTCGCAAGCACGAATAAGTCCACGAAGTACCTTTTCACGGCTAAATTCTTCTCGTGAACCCTCTTTTTTCACTACAACTAACGGTGTCTCTTCAATTTTTTCAAACGTTGTAAAGCGGAAGCCACATGACTCACATTCACGACGTCTACGAATTTCTTTATTATCATCAACTGGCCTCGAATCCACAACACGCGTTCCGTTAAATTGGCAAGATGGACATCTCATATATTTACTCTCCTGATTTCACAACAATTTAGTATTTCTATTATAACAAATTTCCTATGTATAAGAAAAGCGCATTGACGATCGTGTGCTCATGATAAGCCTTGAAAGCCAAAAGTACAAGCATAGATTTTACAATCTAATACAAAAAGCACATTGAAATCACTCGGATTTCAATGTGCTCAACATATTTGCTTGATTATGCATTAACCGTTTCTAATGCTTTTGCCACTTTTTTCACAAGATCTACTACGCGTGCTGAATAACCCCATTCATTGTCGTACCAAGCAAGCACTTTCACTTTGCGGTCACCCAATACCATTGTAGAAAGTCCATCTACTGTTGAAGAGTAAGTTGTTGTATTGTAATCAGAAGATACTAGAGGCTCAACTGAGAAGTTTAAAATACCTTTCATTGGACCTTCAGTAGCTGCCTTAACGAATGCAGCGTTAATAGAATCTACAGTTACATCAGTATTTAAATCAACTACTAGGTCAACTAATGATACGTTTGGTGTTGGAACACGAAGTGCCATACCATGAATTTTGCCTTCTAATTCCGGTAACACTAATTTCAATGCTTTTGCAGCACCTGTAGATGTTGGAATGATAGACTGTGCGCAACCACGTGCACGTCGTAAATCTTTATGTGGATTGTCTAAATTCTTTTGGTCATTTGTATAAGCGTGAACTGTTGTCATTAAACCGTTTTCGATACCAAATGTGTCATTTAATACTTTAGCAACTGGTGCTAAGCAGTTTGTTGTACAAGAAGCATTTGAAATAACATCATGCTTTGTGATATCAAGTTTCTCATCATTTACACCTAAAACAATTGTTACGTCCTCGTTTTTACCTGGTGCAGTTAAGATAACTTTCTTTGCGCCTGCTTCTAAGTGCATTGCTGCTTTTTCACGATCATTAAATTTACCAGTTGCTTCAATAACGATATCCACACCCATTGTTGCCCATGGTAATTTTAATGGGTCGCGTTCGCTAATAATTTGAACACGTTTACCATTTACAATTAAAGCATCGCCTGCAGGCTCAACTGAACCCTCGAACGTTCCGTGATTTGTGTCATACTTAATCAAATGTGCTAACGTTTCAGCTGGATAGCTGGCGTTAATTGCAACGATATTTAAACTTTCTTGTACGATCGCTTGGCGGAAAACCATACGTCCGATACGTCCGAAACCATTTATAGCAACTGATACTGTCATTTATAAAATCCTCCTGTGAGTGCATACTCAGATTAATTATATACTTTATGGTGATTAGTATAACACAATTTTAAAAAAGATGAACATTATATATTCATAATATTAAAGTTCTTATTTTCTGAAAAATAAAATCGCCTAAATTAGTCCTTATTATGGTATAAACTCACAAAAAAATGCATAGCAAAGTGTTTTTGCTATGCATTCACGTTTTTAAAACACAATAATGTTTATGAAATAGGGTGTCATATTAAATATAGTATGGCTCTTCGGCAAAACAAGGGGTTGATTTCCGTTCCGGCCGGGCGCTTTCCTAGGGGCGTCCGATGAGCCGCTTCACTCGCGATGCTCGCTCCAGGGTCTCATCTGTGACGCTGACCCCCGAGGAGTCGCCCAGCCTCCACTCCAATCAACCATGTCACATAGCGTGTATGTTCTGACTTGTCACTATAATTTACAATGATAAAACTTAACAAGATATTTTTTGTGTGAAAGCGAAGCAATAGAAGTTGTACAATCGCATCTAATAAGTCAATTCTGTTAGATTATTGAGTAAGTTAATGTTCACTTTTGAAAAACAAAAAAATTTTACGTTTCGCTGATTAAAATGAAGAACTACTCGACTCCCGTTGGAAAACTCGATGCTTACAGCAGTAGCCTAGGACCGAAATCATTTAAAGCACAACGTTCATATTTTGTTTAACAAAAATAAAAATGCGTAGCAATATGTCATTGCTACGCATCGAATGATTTTACAGATTTTTAATTAATTATAATACGTCCCAAGATGTCAGGATTTTTTTCAGTTGGTGCTCTGTTTGTTCTAAATTTTCATTGTTATAAATAACCGCATGGGCCCCTTTTTCTTTGACTGACATCGGTAACTGAGAATGCATTCGGGCAAGTGCATCCTCCTTTGGTAAGTTGTTACGCTCCATTAATCGACGGAGCTGTACCTCCTCACTAACTGATACCACGATAATGCGTTCAACAAAATGCTGCAATTTATTTTCAAATAAAAGTGGAATATCCATCACAACATGCTTTTCTCCGGCTTCTATATATGCATCGCGCTGGCGTAACATTTCCTTGCGAATAGCAGGATGCATAATATCATTTAACATTTTACGCTTAACAGGCTCGTGAAAAATAATATCGCCCAGCTTAGCACGATTTAAACTCCCGTCTTCTAGCAATATATCTTGTCCAAAATTTTCAACAATTAGCTTTAAAGTCTCCGTTCCTGGTTCAACAACATCACGCGCTACAATATCTGCATCGACAATTGGTAAACCAAGTGCTGTCATCATTTTTACTACTGTACTTTTTCCGCTCGCTATACTTCCTGTTAATCCGATAATCATAGTTAAATCCCCTTTAATGTTGACAATTTGGGCAAAAGACTGATGTGCGCCCACCTATCGTCATTTGGCTCGTTGCAGTTCCACACGTTGGACACATCTTCTTCCCATACATTTGCAGTCGATTCTGCATACTTCCAGCCTCACCATTTATATTACGATAATCTGAAATTGTTGAACCTCCTGCTTCAATGCTTTGGCGTAAAATAGCGACAATCGCCTCGAACAATTCACGTTTACGCTTTTCACTAATGCAGTTCATTGTACGGGCCGGATGAATTTTTTGCGTAAATAATGCTTCTGTTGCGTAAATATTACCACAGCCCGAAATGACTTGCCCATCCATAATTACATCTTTAACGGCCTTTTTCTCATATTTCGGCAACTTTGATTTCGCAATAAAATAATCACATGCTATTTCATCGAATGGCTCTGGTGCCATTTTTGTTAATGGTGCATGATCCTCAATTTTTGTTAAAAAACGTAGTTCACCAAAGCGGCGTATATCTGAATAAATTAAATAGCCACCATCTACCATTTGAAATGTAGCATGAATATGCTTTTTAAATTTCACCTCTTGGATTTCCTCAGGCGAATTTACCACAAACCAAGCACCTGTCATCCCTAAATGACTAACAAGCACATAAGGGACATCTTCCTTCAGTAAATGAAAGAAGATGTATTTTGCTCGTCGTTCAATTGTTGTAATCGTCATTTGAGTCAACGATATTTCAAATGCATCAGGCTCAGCTTGCTTCACGATACATTGCTTTCCTTCCCCAAAGGAAAAACGAATAATTTCTGATAGTTGAACTTGTTGAATTGTCCGCCCTTCAATTTTAGGTTTTAATGCCTGGACGACACCTTCAACCTCTGGTAATTCAGGCATTTTAACCTCTCCTTATTTTGCTTCGTACCAAGTTGCACCGTAGTTAAAATCTACTTTTAATGGTACTGAAAGCTCGATTGCGTTCTCCATAACTTCTGGTACTATTTTTTCAAGCAATGCAATCTCCTCTTTAGGTGCTTCAAATATTAATTCATCATGCACTTGTAAAAGGATTTTTGCCTGCATATTTTCTTTTTTCAAACGAGCATCCATATCAATCATTGCTTTTTTAATAATATCAGCTGCACTTCCCTGAATTGGTGTATTCATCGCAGTACGCTCTGCAAAGCTTCGTAGATTGAAATTCGAGCTCGTAATGTCAGGTAAATATCGACGTCTATTTAAAGTCGTTGTCACATAACCATTAAACTTCGCAGCTTGGACGATATCATCCATGTATTGTTTTACACCTGGGAAACTTGCAAAATATTTCTCAATAAATGTAGCAGCTTCCTTACGAGTAATATCTAAGTTTTGCGATAAGCCATAATCACTAATCCCATAAACAATACCAAAGTTCACTGCTTTTGCAGCGCGACGCATATTACTATCGACCTCATCTGCTGAAACATGGAATACATCCATTGCTGTACGTGTATGAACATCCATACCTTCACGGAAAGCTTCGACTAAATTTTTATCGTTCGACATATGGGCTAATACACGCAATTCGATTTGTGAATAATCGGCAGAAAATAATATCCACTCTTCTTTCGATGGCACAAATGCCTGACGAATTTTTCGCCCTTCTTCTAAACGAATCGGGATGTTTTGTAAATTCGGATCCGTTGAGCTTAAACGTCCTGTAGCTGTTAATGCTTGCTGGAATCGTGTATGCACCTTTCCATCCTCTTTATGGATTTCCTTTAATAAGCCTTCGATATAAGTTGACTGTAATTTCCCTAGCTGGCGATATAAAAGAATATGCTCAATAATCGCATGCTCTGGTTTTAATTTTTCCAACACATCTGCTGCAGTTGAATAACCTGTTTTTGTCTTTTTAATAACAGGAAGACCAAGCTTATCAAAGAGAATAACACCTAATTGCTTTGGTGAATTAATATTGAAGGTTTCTCCTGCTTCAGCATAAATTGCTTGTTCAATAACTATTAGCTTGTCATTTAATTCCTGACCCATCTTCTCTAATGTGGCACGATTGACCGTGATCCCCTCACTTTCCATTTCCCCTAAAATAGAAGCAAGCGGAAGTTCTAAATTTTTATAGAGCTCGAACTGTTCATTTTCCTTTAACAATGTCTCTAGTTTTGGCTGTAAAGACCACACAGCAAAGGCTTTGCGGCTAGCATGCTCAGCAAGTGCATCTATAGCTGGTATAGCTCGTTTCGCCCCTTTACCATAAACGGCCTCATTTGCCTGCACATTACGATATCCTAGTTCTTTTGCAAGAGTTGCCACATCATCTCCACTTAGCGCAGGGTTATTAATATAAGAAGCAAGCAATAAGTCAAATTCCACACCAGCTAAACGTATTCCCGCACGTATTAACGCAGCTTGAGATGCTTTTGAATCAGACATGTACTTTATTTTAGTAGCATCTTCTAACCAGAGACGAAGAACATCTGATTTAGCCGCAAGATCAAAAGGCACGTACATTGTTTTCGTTCCATCTGTTAATGCAATACCTAGTTGCTGGCAAGTATGATAATGCTCGTCCTCTAACTCCAAGTGCACTGCCATTACATCTTTTAAATGCTCTCGCTTTACTTCTTCCACAATTTCATAGTCAAAAGGTGCTTGTTCCTCTTCTTGGACAGTAAAATCACTTTTTTCTAGTAGTGATTTAAAACCAAGCTCTTGCCACACACTAATTAATTCTTCCTCATTCGGACCATTGTAAGCTAGATCAGAAAGCGTTATATCAATCGGCGCTTTTGTAAAAATAGTAGCTAGCTTTTTACTCATTAGTGCCTGTTCTTCATTGGCAACTAATTTTTCTTTCATTTTAGAAGCCTTCACCGTATCCATTGCCGCATAAAGCGACTCTACTGAACCATGCTCTTTAAGTAATTTAACAGCCGTTTTTTCACCGACACCTGGTACACCAGGGATATTATCTGAAGAATCCCCCATTAAACCTTTCATATCTATAATTTGTTGCGGCGTTAAGCCGTATTTTTCTGCAATAAAAGCAGGTGTATTTTTTTCAATTTCAGTAATACCTTTTTTCGTAATGTATACTGTTACTTGCTCAGTCGCGAGCTGTGTTAAGTCACGATCTCCTGATACAACGATGACATCCATATCCTGAGTTGAAGCTTCAGTGGCAAGTGTCCCTATAATATCGTCCGCTTCGTACATTTCAAGCTCATATCGCTTAATACCGTAAGCATCGATAAGCTTGCGTATATAAGGGAACTGCTCAGATAATTCTGGTGGCGTCTTTTGTCGACCACCTTTATATTCCGTAAATGTTTCATGACGGAAGGTTGTCTTACCCGCATCAAAGGCAACCAAAATTTTCGTTGGTTGCTCTTCCTCCAATATTCTTTGTAACATCGTTGTAAAGCCGTACACTGCATTCGTATGAATTCCACTATCATTCGTCAATAATGGCAACGCAAAAAAAGCGCGATATGCTAAACTATTGCCGTCCAATAATAGCAATTTATCCTTTGTCATGATTTTATCCTCCTGCGTTATCGTCTTCTTAATTGTAAAACGAAAACGTATGTTTGAAAATGCCTCTTCCTTTTACTTTATCGAGAAAACAGGTATTTTACCAATCATAACGTTGAAAATCGCCAAAATTTCTACAGCAATAGATGAACGTATGTTTAACTACACAAAAAAAGCCAATCACTTATTGTAATTGACTTCTCTGTCGTTATTTACTAACTTTATTTGTTTTTTCCTTACGATAGAAAATTTCTTCATATATGACAGTCAAAATAAAGGCATTCATAAAGGCAAACACTAAAAACATTGGCATACCGCCCAGCTTTTGGTGTGTAAGCTCTGTATCGAAAACCATTACAGCGCTGATTTGCGCTAAAAAGAAAATGAAACCAATCCCTACTTGCCAAATAGGACGCTTAACTTTTCGCTTTTCGTACCAAAATATTTTTTTAACTATTTTTCGTACATCCTCAGCAATGACCAAACTTAATAAAAATAAAATAACAAAAAATACTGGTATATGATAAACACTTTTTGTGATCCATGCAAAATCTGATAGACGGAAGAAAAGTGTAAATAACGATGCAATACTACAGGCTATCCCTAAATTTTGGAGCCACTTACTAATTTGCAACTTCACAACTATTACCCCCATTTCTTATTTTTCAACATTATCATTCTATCAGATAATAGTCATATACGAAACATAAAATTATAAATTTCTATCATTTTCATAACATAACATCGTATAAATGAAATATATTTACAAAATATACGATTCAACATTTAAAACCCCAAAACCAGATCATAAATGCCTATCACCATAAAGCGGGGTTGATTTTCGTTCCGACTGGGCGCTTTGTACCTGCCGCTTTGCTTTCGCTACAGAAAACATTTGTTGTTGCTGTCGCTACGCTTTCGGACAGATAAAACATTCGCTGCCGCGCAGAGCAGAGCTTCCTGAAGGCGTCCGATGAGCCGCTAGTCTCCACTTCAATCAACTTATATTAATATTGCCATTCATTAAATAACCCTTGCAAAACCTCGTAACCAGTATATAAAAATATCCTACAAAATGTATTGCTAATTTTATGTAAGAAGTAAAAAAGCCGTCTCAAAAAATTGAGACGACTTCATATACTTATCCCTGCAAGGATCATAGTATTATTTTATCCCGCATTAACGGGCAGTAATTTATCTATACCAAAAGCGAAGCGTCAGGTACAAGACTCCCACCTCGAAATTCACGAAAGCAAAGAAGTTAAGCGGGAGATTAACTGCCCGTAAAAGCCCGATTGGTGAAGACTAATAATCAGTGGGGGTGAAGAAACTCCCCCACTGATTAAAGTTTCACTTTATATAGCCAGATAATATTTTTGCATACGGTGAAGTGGATGGTAAAATAATGACCGTATCTTCACCTATAGTTTTCTTATATGATTCTAATGTCCGGTACAATGAATAGAATTCAGGGTCTTGAGAGAATGATTTATTGTAAATCTTCGCGGCTTCTGCTTCACCTTCCGCTTGAATCAATGCTCCAGCCTTTTTCGCTGTTGCTAGCATTTCTTGAACCTGTTGATCTGTTTGAGCTTCAACACGACGTTTCTGAGCGTCACCTTCAGATAAATATTTCTGTGCGATTGATTCACGATCCGAAATCATATTCGTAAACACGGATTGCTCATTCTCAGTGGGCAAGTCGATACGACGAATACGAACATCTACTACTTCTATTCCATATTTATCATTTGAAAGTAACTCATTGACACGTGCAGTTACCTGATCATTGATACTCCCACGTGAAGAACCTTCATCATTAATAATCGCCTTATATTCTATTCGACCAAGCTCTGAACGAATAACTGAATAAATAAACTCTTCCATACGTGATTCAACTTTTTCTATTGTTCCTGCATTTGAAATTAATTGCTTTGGATCAGTTATATGCCAAACTGCATAATTATCAATAATAATTCGCTTTTTATCTTTTGTATTAATTTCTTCTTCAGAAACTTCATATGTCATTTGGTTTTTTGGTAGCCTCGTTACGCTTTGAATAAATGGAACCTTTATTTTCAAGCCAGGCTCACTCTGAAATTTCACTACTTCTCCAAACTGTCTAACAACTGCGTATTCGGATTCTTTAACTATATAAACATTAGCAAATAATATAATGGCAATAGCAAAAACGGATGTTAATGTTATAACAAGAGAAATATATTTTTTCGGATTCTTCGGGCCTTTTTTCGACATTTTGACCACATTATCCATAGTATCCCCTTCTTTTGGAGCAGTATTTTTGGATTTTCCCGATAAAAAATTCAGGAATTTTTCAAGATCCTTATTTTTTTGATCCATTAGTTACCGCTCCCTTCTTTTTTCTCCTTTGATGTTTCTTGTGTTGCAGGTGTCTCCTGTTTTGCAGGTTGCAATGCTTGAAGAGGTAAATATTTCATTGTATTACCATCATCATTCATAATATAAATTTGTGCTTTAGGTAATACATTTTCAAGTGTTTCCAAAATTAAACGTTCGCGGGTAATTTGTTGATTGCCCTTATATTGCTCATACATTTTATTAAAGACAGCTACATCCCCTTGAGCCTGCTCAATACGCGCTGTTTTTTCACCTTGAGCCTTCGACAGAATTGCATCCTTCTCACCTTCAGCCTCACTAAGTCGCTGATTATTATATTTTTTCGCCTGATTAATTTTTGTATTTTTCATTTCGCGTGCGTCTGTAACAGCTGTAAAGGCTGCTCGCACATCTGCATTCGGTAATTCAACATCCTGTAGTTTTACCCCTAAAACACTTATACCTATATCGTATTTTTCAAGAAGAGCAACGAGTAAATCTCGTGATTTTGCTTCTATGTCCGCTTTTCCTTCAGTTAACGCAGCGTCGATTTTGGAACTTCCGATAATGGATCGAATCGCACTCGACGTAGCGCTATGTAATATTTTCTCTGGATTTTGTGAGCTGAATAAATACTTTTTCGGTTCTGTAATTTTCCATTGAACGACAAGGTCTGTTAATACAATATGTTCATCCCCTGTAATCATTTTCGTTTCAGCATCATAAGTTTCTAATTCCCCATCTTCATTTTGCTTATAGCCAAACTTTAAACTAAATGTTTCCTTGGATAAAACCTGAACCGATTGTACAGGCCAAGGTAATTTAAAATGTAAACCTGGTTCTGTAACTGTATTATCGGCACGACCGAACGTAATGACAACGGCTTGTTCTGATTCATCAACCGTGTACCACGAAGTAAATACCGCAATAATTGCAACAATGCCGAAAATGCCAAGCCCCACCATCATTAGTGATCTTTTTACACTCATGTCTAATCCTCCCTTAAGCTTAGTACTATTTTATACGGGACACTTACTTAAAAGTTTCAAAATATTTTAATAAACTACTTTTTTATTTTAGGCAGTTTTACATAAGGAACAATGGGAAGCTCATCATTTTTTTGCACCGGCCCTCCATCTCTAATCCGCAAAAAAAAATATCCCATTACCATTTAAGGTAACAGGATATTGACAACTAGATGTTCAAACGCTGGGAAAAAGGTTGTCGATAAAACAATGCTAATTAATGCAGCTACAATCATCGCAAGACTTGCAAAAGTACCTTCCAACTCACCAAGTTCAAATGCTTTAGAAGTACCTGTGCCGTGCGCTCCCATTCCTAACATTAGACCTCTAGAGGATGGTCGATGGAAACGACAAACTTTAATTACTAACGGTGCTATTAGACTCCCTAAAATACCAGTTACCATAACGAAAACAGCGGTAAGTGTAGGAGAGCCACCAATCATGTTGGAAATGTCCATTGCTATTGGTGTCGTAACTGAACGTGGAACTAAGCTATGCACAAGTTCATTATTTAAACCAATTACTACGGCAATGATAAATGAAGATGTAATGGCAACGGCTGAGCCTACTGCAATACTTATAAAAATTTCAAAAGCATGTTTCTTTAATAGCTTAAAATTTTTATAAATTGGTACCGCAAATGCAACTGTTGCTGGTCCAAGTAAATTTGATAAAATACCGGCTCCTGCAGTATAGGATTTATAAGATGTACCCGTTAGTAACAAAATGACAATGACCACTAACGGTGTGATCAGTATAGGTGATAACCATTCCTTCTGATACTTTTTATAAAACATTTTACAAATATAAAAAACTGCGATAGTACCTAGTAAACTTACTATAGCGGTTAAAAAGCTCATGCAGTATCACCTTTCTTTCGTTGCCCTAGCAACTGTGCTGTGAAACCTGTTGCAAACATAACAACGATGGCACTCAATACAATTACAAGCACAGCTTTCACACCTTGCACACCGAATAATGCGGTATAATCGATTACTCCGATAGCAGATGGAATGAAAAATAGTAATAGTTCACTAAGTAATAAACCTGCACCTAGCTCAATCCATTCAAGCTTAATAATATGAAACTGCAATAGTAAAAACAATAAGACTAGTCCAATTATGCTCCCTGGAATCGGCAAGTGAAGTAGGCGTGCAATACTATTCCCAACAAATAAAATTACATAAAGATAGCCGATTTGCACGATACTTTTGACGATTTTCATGGTCATCCTTCTTTCAATTTTTTATCCTGCTATAACGGTAATTCATATAGATTACTTCTAGGTAAAGTGTGCTAATTAGCTGACCGTACAAGCCCGATTGGTTCTACTAAAAAGATACTTCTTATTAGTTGAACATTATGCTACTATACTTTACACCTATTTTTGTTACGTGTAAAACAGAAAAAGAATCTATTACCATAAAGTTTGGCAATAGATTCTTACTATTGTGGCGATAATTAAGCAACAAATAAAAAATCTAATTTATATATAAATAAAGATTTTTTTGCTATTTTATAGTCTTAGCAATTTTATAAGGGGGTTTCTACTTACAAGTATAAGCCCCCAATGTGAATCTAAAATTATGCTATTGTAAAGAATTCGTTAATTTTTCGGAATCATAACAATCATTTTTGTCCCTACACCAACTTCACTTTCTACCTGAATGCGACCATGGTGCGCCTCTACTAAGTGCTTCACAATAGCAAGTCCTAAACCTGTTCCCCCAGAATTCCTGCTTCGCGCACGATCCACACGATAAAAGCGTTCAAAGACACGAGCAATTTCATGTTTTTCAATTCCTATACCTTGGTCTTCTATTTCAAGAATGCCGTACGTTTCATTTTCCTTTAAACGAATCGTAACGGTTGTATTTTCCGGAGAGTACGTAATGGCATTGGTAATTAAATTAGTGACAATTTGAATAATGCGATTGGCATCACCCATAACTTGAACATCACGCTCTATATCCACATAAAAGCTCATATTTTTCTCATCCAGACGAGGACCTGTCAGCTCTGCTCCACGTATAAGTACATCTTGCAAGCCCATCGGCATAATATTAACGGTAAAACCATGCTGTTCTATTTTCGATAACTCTAGTAAATCCTGGATAAGCATCTGCAGACGGTTACTTTCTTTATAAATGATCTCTAAAAAAGATAGGAGCATTTTTTCGTCCTTATACGCGCCATCCAGTAATGTTTCAGAAAAGCCTTTAATAGATGTAATAGGTGTACGCAATTCATGGGATACGTTTGCTACAAAGTCCTTACGAATTTGCTCTAAACGAACAAGCTCCGTAATATCATGCATAACGATAACGACACCAAGCCAACGACCATGATCCCCTATAACAGGTGCTCCGTACACTTCCTTATTATATAGCTCCTGTTGGACCTCCATTTTAATTTGTTGTCGATAAGGCATTTCCGTTAGAAACACATGATCAATAAATTGCTCTAGTGATTTTGGTAAGCCAATTGTACGAAAAACTTTCCCTTGCACATCGTCAATTTGCATACCGAAACGCTCTAAAAATACACGGTTCACAATAGATATATTTCCTTCACGTCCTATCATCATGAGGGAGCTTCCCATGTTTTCAATTAACGTTTTAAGCCTTTCCTCTTCTACCTCACGAATCGTCGTAATATCCTGTAGATTACGCGCTAAAATATTGATGGAGTGACTAAGCGGCATCATGCGTTCATGTTCATTTTCATGGGCACGAGCACGGTAATTTCCTTTCGCCAGCTCAAGTGCCGTATCTGTCACGTTATCAATAGGAGCAGTGAAATTTCGAATCATATAGCGACTTACAATAGCCATTAACATCAGTGCTATGATAAAAAGAATCGCTAGCACTACATAAAGTCGCGCATGAACAGTCGATAATAGAGAATCTTTCACTTCAATTTTTTGCGCAGTATATAACGCCTCTTTATCTTCCTTAGATAGTCCAATCTTTCGTTCATCTAATACTCGGTTAATTGATCCTTGCATCTCTACACTAGCCTGTTCGTTGTACTGTCCTATATAAACAGGAAAAAGCTGACCTATTACAACCATTAGGACAGCTAATATCGTTCCAAGCAATAGCATGAATGTCAAGAATAAGCGATTGCTCATTGATTTCATGTCGTTTTCGGCTCCTCGAATTTATAGCCAAGGCCGCGAATTGTTTTGATGAATATCGGCTTACGGCTATTTTCCTCGATTTTATCGCGAAGGTGGCTTATATGCACATCCACAATTCGAGTATCGCCAGCAAAGTCATACTTCCATACAGCACTTAATAGCTGATCACGCGTTAACACACGGTTTTTATTTTCAAGTAAATAAATGAGTAATTCAAATTCTTTTGGTGTAAATTCCAGTGCTTCATTTTGTAAAAACACTTCAAAACGCTCTGGAAAAACACGTAATTGTCCAAACTCATACATTTTCTCTTGTGACCCATTCTTATCTTCAGCCACTACATTTTGTGTAAAACGTCTTAAAACAGCCTTTACCCGCGCTAACACTTCGCGTGGACTAAAGGGCTTCGTCATATAATCATCTGCCCCTAGCTCTAGACCAAGTACTTTATCGAACTCGTCATCCTTTGCTGTTAGCATAATAATAGGTGTATTCATACGTTGTTGACGAATTTGTTTACAAACCTCCATACCATCAAGTCTTGGAAGCATCAAATCTAATAAAATTAAATCCGGCTGTAAGTCAATTGCCTTATCAAGACCCTCTTGACCATCTGCAGCAGTTTCGACAACATATCCAGCCTGCTCTAAATTATATTTCAATAATGTCGCAATAGAAAACTCATCTTCTACAACTAAAATCGTTTTTGTCATGTGTAATGCCTCCGTTAGTGATTTGAAACCCCCATTTCAAATCTCAAGACGTTTATAAAGTAAGTGGTGGTGTTACCAGTAAAGTACCTTCAATCACAAGCTCCTTTTGCTCATTATATGAGTGTACAGATACTGTAATCGTATTTTGTACTTTATTTACTTCTGTTACCTCTAAAAGAGTATCAAATAATTCATAATGATAGAGCGGTCCTAAATATTTTATATGTTGCTCAATAATTCGTGCACCTGGTCCAGGAATATACTTTGACACAGCCGAAGTAATAATGCCATTTAACATGATTGTTGGTACGATTGGCTTTTGAAAAGGTGTCATTGCAGCATAATCATGTTGAATATAAAGTGGATTATTATCATTCGTAAGTCCTAAATAAAGCAATAAATCCTTATCTTCTATCTTTTCGGTTATATGAATCTTCTCGCCAACTGTAATTTCATCAATAGAGAGACCAAGCTTACTGTTTTTTTGAAGCAAAAATACGCCAACCCCTTTTCTATCATATACCTTCATAGTATCAATTTTATTCCAAAAGTACAATGAAAAGCAGAGTAACCATTTATTCTTCATTCAGCATTGTTTATCGGTTCCTTTGTCTTTAATCGAGAACTATGTTGCTATTCTTTTAAGATTTAGCTGATGAATGTTGAAGGACCAGATTCTCCAAAGCGTAGCTGAAAAAATACAAAGGACATCTCCCCTTCATATTTGCGGATTTCATCAATTTCTTACTTAGAGAATCGCCGAATGAACTAAACATTAACGAACTACGAATTTAACATAATTATGAAGTTCAGACTAAAGTTGTAAATACTTTTCCGGATGACGTTGGTAATATATGGTGTGTGATGAATTGAGGTCAAGGATTTTAAAGGAGGAGTAATTTTGAATTACTATATTTGTGAAACATGTGGGGCGCAGTATGAAAAATCAATGGAAGAGCCAAAGCAATGTACTATTTGTTCAGAAGAAAGACAATATGTCAGTGTAAATGGGCAAACTTGGACAACTTTGAACAAAATGATTTCTTCTGAAATTTATAAAAATAACTTCAATCTTGAAGAAGATGGATTATTCAGTATTACAACTAGCCCAACATTCGGAATTGGACAAACAACTTATTTAATTCAAGAACAGGGTTTTAATTTGTTATGGGATTGTATTTCATATATTGATCAAGAAACTATTGATAAAATTGAGCGGTTAGGAGGAATTGATGCCATCGCATTATCTCATCCTCATTATTATTCAAGTCAAGTGGAGTGGGCAGAAACTTTTAACGCACCTATTTATATTCATGAGGATGATAAAAAATGGGTTACAAGAACTAGTGACAAGATTATTTTTTGGTCTGGTGAATCTCTTACTTTACAGAATGGGTTAACTCTTTATCGTATGGGCGGTCATTTTAAAGGAGCCACTGTACTAGAATGGAAAAATGGTTATCAACAAAAAGGCATATTACTAGTTGGAGATATCATTCGTGTAGTGGCTGATCGCAATTGGGTAACATTTATGTATAGTTTCCCTAATTTCATTCCACTTCCTGTTAAAACAGTGGAAAGAATCTTAAGTCAAGTAGAGGATCTACATTTTGAACGGATATATGATGCTTTTCTCCGTATTGTGAAAAAAGATGCAAAACAATCTGTTCATAACTCAGCTGTAAGGTATATAAATGCTATAGAGGGTAAGCTTTTCACTACTTAAGTTAATTCTTCTTTATTAGAAGGATTTCGTTACTATTTCCAAAGCCTTTGCCTCCAATTTTTGCGGAAACAAAAAGCGTCTTGCTATCGTATTTCATTACGAGGCAAGACGCTAATCTAATATTTCATATAAAACAAAGTAAGCTACTTGTTCGCTGTGAGACGTATCGAGTCATTTTGCCCGGTGAACTATTATGTCAGACAATATATTTTTGGGTAAAATAAGTGTATGAGATGGATACATCATTCAAGCTTTTCAACAATCGTCGCCCATTTGTTGAAATATTCTTAGTATCTAAAATGCAAGAGATTACTGTTCTTCGTTTTCCAGAAAAATGAAACCACAGTCAATAAGATCCTGTAAATACTCATCAAAGCTGTTTGCTATCACTTCATATTCATCAGGGTCGTGCAAAAAGCGAATTATTTGACCGCATACACCTTCATCAGATGGGTTAAAATCAATATAGAGTCTCGATGATCCACCATTGTTCATACAATCTGAAAAATGGATATACATACCTGGGAGAAGTCCCTCCGAATTTATCTTAGAGTCAACAGCCTCCTCGTAAAGATAGGAGACGTCTTCTTCTTCTTTTGAACTTTCGAGCATCTGCTGTGTAGACAGCAAATAATAAGGATATTTACCTTCTTCAACATCTGAACCTAAAATACAAACCGCAATTTTGCTTTCTCCATATTTCCTCCAATATGTACCATCAATATTTTCAAGTAGGCAGATTAGTGATTCTGGACAATTTGGATATTCTGACTTTAGCGTTTCAATATCTTCTTTTGTAGCACCACTAGCTGTATTTAGTTCCTCGAGCTCTTCTGTTGATAATGCCTCTCTCAAGCCGTTAAAAAATTGATTTACTATATCCATTATTTCGTCCTCCCAATAATAAAATATAAAAATTTATTTGTTAGGTTATATGCATGCCATTATAGAAGGTTTTTTCATTTTTCTCAAAAACTTTATTTTGTCTCTTTGTTCAAGAAATGAAGGCAGATAAACCTCGATGAACTTATTGATAGGATAATTTTAGCATATTTCTACTCTTGCACATATGTCCGTACATTTTCACTCTACTTTTTGATACCTAAATACTCAAAAAAAATCGAGTAGGAATGAATCCTACTCGATTTCATAAACTTTTATTAAGCTAAAACTTTCATAACATCGCGGACTGCTTCTACCGATTTATCTAAAGCTGCTTTTTCATTGTCTGTTAATTCAAGTTCAAAGATTTTTTCTACACCATTTGCACCTAATAATGTCGGAACACCTAGGTATAAATCGTTGTAGCCATATTCTCCTTCTAAGTATGCAATAGATGGAAGTATACGTTTTTGGTCTTTAATGATAGCTTCCGCCATTTCAATAAGCGCCGCTGAAGGAGCATAATATGCAGAACCGTTCCCAAGAAGGTTAACGATTTCAGCGCCACCTTTTCGTGTACGGTCAACAATTTCTTCAAGACGATCTGCTGGGACTAATGATTCTAATGGAATACCACCAGCGAATGAGTAGCGAGTTAGTGGCACCATTGTATCACCATGCCCACCTAAAACAAAACCTGTGATGTCTTTTACGGAAATATTAAGTTCTTCAGCTACAAACGCACAGAAACGAGCCGTATCGAGTACACCTGATTGACCTATTACACGATTTTTAGGGAAACCAGTTTCTTTGAATACTGTGTAAGTCATTGCATCAACTGGGTTTGTAAGAACGAGGATTGTTGCATTTGGTGAGTACTTAGCAATTTCTTTAGAAACAGCTTTCATTACATCTTGGTTAATTTGAACAAGATCGTCACGGCTCATACCTGGTTTACGAGCAACACCAGCAGTGATAATTACTACATCAGAATCTGCAGTATCCGCATAATTAGAAGTACCTTTAACATAAGAATCATAGCCTTGCACTGGTGCAGCTTCCCACATATCTAGAGCTTTACCTTTTGTTGGGTTTTCAGCTTGAGGGATATCTACTAACACTACATCACCAAGTTCTTTTTGAGCTGCTAAAAATGCTGCAGTAGCGCCAGTAAAACCGCTACCGATTACTGAGATTTTTTTTCGTTTCAGAGACATTCGAATACGCTCCTTTAAAATTAGGTTATATTTTAAAAAAAGGAGGAGAATAAATTCTCCTCCCTCGATTAAACAAGTTCATCGTAAATATTTTATTAAGCTAAGTTCAATAGAAATTTACATTTCACCCTAATTATATCGGCAGAATATACATCCGCTTTAACTATAATTTCTATTTAAAATAGAAAATTATAGGTTTTTGATTAATTCAGTAGCGAATTCTGAACATTTTACTTCTTTAGCGCCGTCCATTAAACGAGCGAAGTCGTAAGTTACAACTTTAGAAGAGATTGTTTTCTCTACAGATTTAGTAACCATGTCAGCTGCTTCTTGCCATCCTAAGTGCTCAAGCATTAATACGCCTGAAAGTAATACTGAAGATGGGTTTACTTTATCTTGACCAGCATATTTTGGAGCTGTACCGTGAGTAGCTTCGAAGATCGCGTGTCCAGTTACATAGTTAATGTTTGCGCCTGGAGCGATACCGATACCACCAACTTGTGCAGCTAATGCGTCAGAGATATAGTCACCGTTTAAGTTCATTGTAGCAACTACGTCGAACTCATTTGGACGAGTTAAGATTTGTTGTAAGAAGATATCAGCGATAGAATCTTTAACTAAGATTTTACCAGCTGCTAAAGCGTCAGCTTGTGCTTTGTTTGCTGCTTCTTCACCTTGTTCAGCTTTAATAGCATCATATTGGTTCCAAGTGAATGTTTGATCAGCAAATTCTTTTTCAGCTAATTCATAACCCCATTTTTTGAATCCACCTTCAGTGAATTTCATGATGTTACCTTTGTGTACTAAAGTAACAGATGGGCGTTTATGATTAATAGCATATTCGATAGCAGAACGTACTAAACGCTCAGTACCTTCTTTAGATACAGGTTTTACACCGATACCAGAAGTTTCTGGGAAGCGGATTTTGTTAACACCAAATTCAGATTGTAGGAAGTTGATGATTTTTTGAGCTTGTTCTGAACCAGATTCGAATTCAATACCAGCATAGATGTCTTCTGTGTTTTCGCGGAAGATAACCATATCAACGTCTTCTGGACGTTTAACTGGAGAAGGTACTCCATCAAAGTGACGTACTGGACGTAAGCATACATATAGGTCAAGTTGTTGACGTAATGCTACGTTTAGAGAGCGGATACCACCACCGATTGGAGTAGTAAGAGGACCTTTGATTGCGATTAGGTATTCGTTAATTTTGTCTAAAGTTTCTTGTGGTAACCATTCACCAGTTTGGTTGAATGCTTTTTCACCAGCTAAAACTTCTAACCATTCGATTTTCTTTTCACCGTTATAAGCTTTTTCTACAGCTGCGTCGATTACGCGAGATGCTGCAGCCCAAATATCAGGACCGATTCCGTCACCTTCGATGAAAGGAATCACTGGATTGTTTGGTACGTTAAGTACGCCATTTTCAACTACAATTTTGTTTGACATTGATGTTGCCTCCTAAATTCATAATCAGAGGACTGTGTTATGTAACACAGTCCCAAATATTCTAGCATATTTTCCGAATTAGCGCTCGCTGATTGGAACATATTTTTGCATGCCTGGTCCAACATACTCTGCACGTGGACGGATTAGGCGGTTGTTAGCATATTGCTCAAGAATATGAGCTACCCAACCAGAAGTACGTGATACTGCGAAAATTGGTGTGAATAGGTCATGATCAATACCTAAAGAATCATACACTGACGCAGAGAAGAAGTCTACGTTTGCAGGTAATTTCTTTTGTTCAACGATCATGTCATGGATTTTAACTGACATTTCATAAAGCTCTGGTTTACCAGTTAGCTCAGTTAATTTTTGTGACATTACACGTAAGTGTGGTGCACGTGGGTCGCCTTTGCGGTATACGCGGTGACCGAAGCCCATGATTTTTTCTTTGTTATCTAATTTATTTTGAATATAAGATTCAACGTTTTCAAGTGAGCCGATTTCAGTTAACATTTTCATAACTTGCTCGTTTGCACCACCGTGAAGTGGTCCTTTTAATGCTCCGATAGCTGAAGTTACACCAGAATAAACATCTGATAATGTAGCTACACATACACGTGCAGTGAATGTAGATGCATTTAATTCGTGGTCAGCATGTAATACTAACGCTTTGTCGAATGCTTCAACTTCGATTGCTGCTGGTTCTTCACCTTTAAGCATGTATAAGAAGTTTGCAGCATATCCTAATTCTGGTTTTGGAGCAACTGGCTCTAAACCTTTACGAACACGCGCAAATGCAGTAACTACTGTTGCAATTCTAGCTTGTAAACGGATAGCTTTACGATAGTTAGCTTCTGTATCCATAACATCCGCTTCTTCATCGAATACACCTAGTAAAGATACTGCAGTACGTAGTGCAGCCATTGGATGTACAGTTGAAAGTGGGTATGTTTTGAATTGGTCTACAATTGCTTGCGGAATTGACATGTTGTCTGCCAATTGTTGTTTTAATTCAGCTAGCTCGTCTTCTTTTGGTAAACGAGTATGCCATAATAAATAAATTACCTCTTCGAATGACGCGTTCACTGCTAAATCATCAATGTTGTAACCAACATATGTAAGTGTGTCATCGATAATTGAACTGATTTTAGATTCCGCTGCTACGATACCTTCTAAACCTTTAGTTGCTGACATAAATTATCGCTCCCTCATATTTATATTTTTTAGTTGTAAATGCAGTTATTAGGTCGCATTTACGTTTTTTGCTCATATGAACCATTAAGTAAATCGCTTACAATTGCTATTATAATCATTTTTGACAGCTTTGTGAATGAAAAACCTCCGAATAAAGAAAAAGGCGCACGAGCGATTATATATACGCCCGAAAGAGATTCTTTTTCGTATTTTGACATTAATTTATCAATTGAAACGGGGTGAATTTGTAAAAATGAGGAATATTAAATATTTTTCATACGAAAGAACTATAAGTGTTTTGTTTTTTATATTATACTTAACAATTTTATGGTTCGTATTACCTGTATCTCTCGCGATTTTTTTGTCTTTTTCTACGTATCCTATCATAAAATTCCTTCACTCTTATTGTAGGATTGCCTATTGGCTTGCAGCAATTATCGTGGAAGCACTTATTTTAACTTGCATTTTCCTTCTCGTTATCATTTCTATAAACAGTATTATTCTTATCTTCCCTGAAATCCGAGATACACTACAAAATTTTCCACTTTTCAACGAATATGAATCAATGTTTATCCAAGTTTTAAAGGAAAAATCGCTTTCTATTTTCGATTCAATCTTTTTATACATGGCTAATATTTTCCAACTATTAATGAAACATGTAATTGAAGTATTTATATTCCTTGTCGCTTACTATTTTGCCCTATTGGAAACTCGCAAATCCCGGTATTGGTTTTTTCAATATGTGCCAAAAAAATTCCGCAATGAGTGGCAGTCTCATTTTTCTAAAATTATGCAGCTATTTCATTACTTTTTGTATGTGGAGTTTCAGCTGTTCACAATTACACTGCTCATCCTTTGTGCGGGATTCATGATTCTTCAATTTGAACAAGCCATCATCAAAGCTTTTATAGTCGCATTTGCAGATGTACTTCCATTCTTTGGGATTGGCGTATTTCTTATACCTATGAGCATTTATTTTTACTTAAAAGGCAATACCTTTTTATGTGTAGCTATTTTACTTTTATATCTCTTCGTTCAATTAACAAGGCAGCTAGCTGATTCCATGCTTTGGTCAAACACATTACAATTACGGACTTTCCACACCTTTTTCATCAGTGCTGCCTCTATTTTATTATTTGGTTTTTACGGCATTTTACTTAGCCCCATATTTTTATTTTTGGCAGTTAAACTAAAGGAAAATGCTATTTTTGAACGATGATAAATTGACCCTTTTTCATTTTTTTCCGCATCCAATAATAAAAGATTGGTTGGAACATTTTCCGAGAAAAAGGCATTAACAATAATAAACCAACAAGATCTGTTATAAAACCTGGTAATACTAGAAGTACACCACCACTGAAATTCAAAACTGTGTTAACTAATGCTGGCCCTGGAGCCTCTCCTCGTGCTATCGTATTTTTAGCCTTTTGCACAGAATTCATACCTTTATTTTTCACTACATAAATACCTATAATACTCGTAGTGACTATAAGCAGTAATGTATTTAAAATACCAATATTTTGACCAACTACTATTAATAACGCCAACTCGGCTAATGCATAGACAATGAAACCAAGAAAAATTTTTCTCATATTTTTCTCCTTTCTAGCTGAAAACGCTATACCTTATATACGTTATTATAGCCCATTAAGTTTCATAAAAAAACAAAGGGCCCTATTAAAGAGAAGACGACGTTTATTATTTTTATAGTAAATTCTCATTCCATGAAGGAACGATTTTTATGTTGGTTAAATATTATTTAAAACTAGGTCATCACCATAACGCGTGGTTGATTTCCGTTCCGGCTGGGTGCTTTCCTGGGGGTGTCCGATGAGCCGCTTCACTCGCATACAATGATAAACCGCAAAATGCTATTTACTTCATCTTTATAAGAAAAGCTCTAGTACAATTATTTGCACTAGAGCTTTTTGTTATAGATCAAAACATTTACTAAAGAAATTAAAGAACACTTGCATGCCCTTTGTAAATAACTCCCGTTTCAGCATCCATCGTAATTTCTTGGCCGTGGCGAATCAGTGTAGTAGCTTCTTTTACTCCAACGATAACAGGGATGCCAAGGCTTAGTCCTACAACTGCTGCATGACTTGTAAGCCCGCCCTCTTCCGTAATCAGACCAATACAATTTTCAAGTGCTGGCATCATGTCACGATCTGAACCAACCGTTACTATAATGCATCCGTCTGTATCATAAGCTAATGCCTCTGCTGCATTTTTAGCAACAACTGTTTTACCTACTACTGAAGCTTTACCGATACCTTGACCACGAGCTAATAAATCTCCGATGATGTGTACCTTCATTAAGTTAGTAGTACCTGCTTCACCTACTGGTACACCTGCTGTAATGACAACTGCATCACCATGCGTTACAAAGCCATGTTTCAAGCTTTCATCAACAGCTAACTCTAAAATTTCATCTGTTGTCGAAACACGTTGGCAAACAACTGGGAATACACCCCAAACTAGTGTTAATGCATGAGCTGTATTGGCAGAACCCGTTACCGCGACAATTTGTACACCTGGGCGATATTTTGCAATCATTCTAGCTGTGTTACCACTTTCTGTTGGTGCAAGTACGGCCTTTACACCTAAGTTAATCGAAGTGTAAGCTACTGCCTGAGAAATTGCCTCCGTCATATTTGCTTCTTTTTCACGACTACGAGTAGAGACGATGGCCTTATAGTCTAACGAATTTTCTGTACGTTGTGCGATTTTATTCATTGTTTGTACAGACTCTACTGGATATAGTCCTGCTGCAGTTTCACCAGATAGCATAATTGCATCTGTTCCATCGATAATTGCGTTTGCTACGTCACTAGCCTCTGCTCTTGTTGGACGTGGATTACGTTGCATCGAATCTAGCATTTGTGTAGCTGTAATAACTGGTTTACCTACTTGGTTACATTTTAAAATTAATTTCTTTTGTACAAGTGGTACTTCTTCTGCAGGGATTTCTACACCAAGATCACCACGCGCTACCATTAATCCATCTGAAACTAAGATGATTTCATCGATATTATCGACACCCTCTTGATTCTCGATTTTCGGGATTATTTGAATGTGGCTACCGCCGTTTTGTTCAAGTAATTCTCGAATTTCAAGTACATCCTTTGCTCGACGAACGAACGATGCTGCAATAAAATCAACACCTTGCTTAATACCGAATAAAATGTCCTGTGCATCTTTTTCTGTAATTCCAGGAAGTTGTACAGAAACGCCCGGCACGTTAACACCCTTTTTATTTTTTAAAACACCTGCATTTTCAACAATCGTATGAATAAGACCTTTTTCAATATCTTTTGCTAATACACGTAGTTGAATAAGTCCATCATCTAATAAAATAATGGCGTTTTGCTCAACATCCTCGATTAAATGTTCGTACGTTACAGAGAAGCTAGTTTCTGTTCCTTCAACTTCCGTCATTGAAATATCAATAACTTGCCCTGCTGCTAAATGCAATTCTCCGTTTTTCATATTATGCGTACGAATTTCAGGGCCTTTTGTGTCCAGCAAAACCCCAACTGGTTTCCCTAATTTTTGTGCTACTTCGCGAATTAAATTAATGCGTACTTCGTGCTCCTCATGAGAACCATGCGAAAAGTTTAAGCGTGCTACATTCATACCTGCTTCAATTAGTTTCTCTAAAACTTCTGGTGACTCACTTGCTGGACCAATTGTACATACGATTTTTGTTTTTCTCATTTTCTGCCCACTCCGTTTTTATATCAAATTATATGGATAGTTCTTTCATTAAAGTATATAAGCTTACATCTGCCTCATGATTTTTTTCGAAAGCCTCAGGCATATCATAGTCGATCACTTGATGATTACGTATACCTACCGCCCTGCCAGACTTTCCTTCCATTAGCAATTCAACTGCATGTGCACCGAATTGACTCGCTAGAACACGATCACGCGCAGTAGGTGAACCACCCCGTTGGATATGTCCAAGAACAGAAACACGCGTCTCTTTTCCTGTTTTTTCATATAAGAGCTTTGCCAACTCACTACCAGACATAACACCTTCAGCAACAATAATAATGCTATGCTTTTTCCCACGCGCTGCACCACGGTCTAAGCGTGACACAATATCATCCAAATTATAATCTTCTTCTGGAATTAAAACTGTTTCAGCACCGGCTGCAAGACCTGCCCATAAAGCAATATCTCCTGCATCTCGCCCCATTACCTCAACGATAAAGGAATTTTCGTGAGAAGTTGCTGTATCGCGGATTTTATCAATGGATTCCACCACCGTATTTAGCGCAGTATCAAATCCTATCGTGTACTCGGTTCCTGGTACGTCATTATCAATAGTTCCTGGAACGCCCACAACAGGGAAACCTTTTTTCACTAAATCCATAGCTCCACGGTATGAACCGTCTCCGCCGATCACGACTAGTCCTTCAATGCCAGCTTCACGCATATTGTCTATACCTCGTTGCTGAACAGCGGCTTCTTTAAATTCAGGACATCTTGCTGAATTTAAATATGTACCACCGCGTTGAATAATACCACCTACTGAACCTAAATCAAGATTTTCCATACTTCCTTTTATTAAGCCATCATAGCCGTGCTTAATTCCGACAACATCAATTCCATGATATGCTGCCTTACGAACGACCGCACGAATAGCTGCATTCATTCCTGGTGCATCTCCACCACTTGTTAATACGGCAATTTTTTTCATTGTCGAACCTCCTGCAGATACTATTATTATTCACATTAACATGAAAAAACAAACTATGTAAGTGTTCTGAGGCTACAAAAACATAACTTTTACATAAAAAATAAAAAGAATGCGCTTTCACACACTCTTTCTATTCAAAAATATCCTAAATTTAACATTTTTCTGAAGTTTTTGGTAATATTTTTCGCACTATTTATTCTTCCATCATTAGGTTATTTATTTTTTATAGAAACAATTTTTAACTCTTTACGAGCAAATTTATATGTCCAAAAACCTAAAAATGGATTTAAACTTCTGTATATTGTCCAATCTTTCTGAATTTCTCATAGCGGTCTTCAATTAATTGTTCGCCATTTAAAGAGTTCAATGTTTTTAGTGTGTCCCTTATACATTCTTTTAAATAAAGTGCTTGCTTTGCTACATTGCGATGAGCTCCACCTGTTATTTCAGGGATAATTCCATCAATAACGCCAAGCTCTTTTAAGTCAGGTGCTGTTATACGCATTGCTTCTGCCGCTTGCTTTGCAAGGCTACCATCACGCCATAAAATCGAAGCTGCCCCTTCTGGCGAGATTACAGAATACGTTGAGTTTTCTAGCATAAAGACGCGATTTGCTACACCTAATGCAAGTGCACCACCGCTTCCGCCTTCCCCAATAACAATTGAAATAACTGGTACTGTTAAGCCCGCCATTTCGACGAGATTTCTAGCAATCGCTTCACTTTGACCACGTTCCTCAGCTGCCTTACCGGGATAAGCGCCTTTCGTATCAATAAAGCAAATAATTGGTCGTTTAAATTTTTCCGCCTGCTTCATTAAGCGTAATGCCTTACGATATCCTTCAGGGTGTGGCATACCAAAATTCCGACGAATGTTTTCTTTCGTTGATTTTCCCCGTTGGTGTCCAACAATTGTTACTGGCTGACCTTCAAAAAGACCAATCCCTCCAAGAATAGCCGCATCATCACCAAACGTACGATCTCCATGTAACTCAATAAAGTTTTCACACATAGCCTCTATATATTGTAAAGTTGTTGGGCGTTCTGGATGTCTAGCAACCTGTACACGATCCCATGGCTTCATATTTGCATAAATAGATTGTTCTAGCTGTGTTAGACGTGTTTCAAGCTTTTCAATTTCGCCTGTCATATCTACATCTGCCTCGGTAGCAATCGTTTTTAATTCATCAATTTTTTCACGTAATTGTACTACTGGTTCTTCAAAAGCTAAATTTTTAGACATGTTGCACGCCTCCTTTTGTATGCATTTTTACAAGCACTGCTACTTGCTTTCGTAAATCTTTTCGATGGAAGATTGCATCAAGCTGCCCATGTGCTAATAAAAATTCTGCTGTTTGGAAATCATTTGGTAGTTTTTCTCTTACTGTCTCTTCTATTACTCGACGACCAGCAAAGCCAATCAATGCTTGTGGCTCCGCAATATTAATATCTCCAACAGAGGCAAAGCTTGCAGAAACGCCACCTGTTGTAGGATGAGTTAGTATTGAAATAAACAATAGTCCATGATCACTATGACGTTTTAATGCCACACTCGTTTTCGCCATTTGCATCAATGATAGTACGCCTTCTTGCATGCGTGCCCCACCACTTGCAGTAAAGATTATAAACGGTACTCGTAATTCCGTAGCTTTTTCTACGGCACTTGTGATTTTTTCTCCAACAACTGAACCCATTGAACCCATACGGAAATGAGAATCCATAATTGCTACAACAATTTCTTCTCCATCAAGGGTACCCACCCCTGTAAGTACGGCTTCGTTTAATCCCGTTTTTTGTTGGTCCGCTGAAATTTTTTCAACATAAGCAGGGAAATTAAGCGGATTACTTGTTTGTAAATGATCGTCCATTGAAACAAATGAACCTTCATCTAAAAAACATGCTACGCGCTCCTGTGCAGTCATTTTGAAATGATGGTCACATTTTGTGCATACTTTGTTGTTTTTTTCTAATTCTTTCGTTAATTGAATGTGACGGCATTCTGGACATTTTGTCATAAGTCCTTCTGGAAACCCCTTTTCTTGTCCGTCCTCTTTCTTTTTACTAAATATACTGCGAATTGCCATGTTTGACTCCCCCTTTGTTGTCTAATTACTTCGTAAAGTCTTCATCCATTGCTCGTAAGCTTTTAGTGCTTCTTTTTCATAGCCAAGCTGCATCGATTTCAACATAGTTTGGATGATTAATTTTTCTTCTTCTGTTGAGTTTCGATTTAAACGGTCACCATCATAAGCTGCTAACTGAAACCAGACTTTTAGTGAGAGACGATTTCCCGCCGTGATGATTATTTCTCGTAATACATCTCGACAATTAATCGTATCTTCTATCTCTAGCTTTACAAAAAAACTGTCCCACACCGGTAGTGTTCGCAGATTCCCTGTACAACTTATTACGCGAATGGCTTCCTTTTCATGAATTTGTCGCGTTAATTCGACATCCTTTTTCGATTTTTCATCTTCTAATATAAACATCGACAATATTTCTACGAGCTGATGCTTATGTGTGGAAGCTAGGAACGTACCTCCCCCATGTTTCGTTTCAATAAGACCTAACAATTCTAAGCTTCGCAATGCCTCTCTCACAGAGGATCGCCCGACACCTAGACGCTCTGAAAGGACTCGTTCAGAAGGTAGTTTATCTCCAGCCTGTATTTCTTCCATTTTAATAAGTTGTCGTAATTGTTGGACGATATCCAAAAACACTTTCTTTTGTTCGGTTTTTTTATCCATACGATCAACTCCTCTTATCAATTTCGCCTTGGCGTAATTGTATCTGTCGCTACATAAACAAATCAAAAGTGGTCTGGCCACTTTTGAACATTGACTCTAGCTTACAAAATAACTGTTAAAAAGTAAAGAAAAAACTGCATAAAAAATTTATGCAGTTTCTAATATTTTCTTCAATTTCATATTCTTTTCGTCGCTTGCGCATGTTTTACTTTCACTTGAGGTTTACCAAAGCGTCTTTCAAGTGTCCCCTCAATGAAAAGCAATTCATCTTCAAGTAACAGATCTTGAACAAGATGAAAAACCTGTGGAAATAAAGTTACAGATACTGATCCAAACTCATCCTGAAGCTGAACAAAGGCCATTTGCTCACCTTTTTTTGTGCGTATTTTTTTTACTTCTTCTATTATACCAATCATTTTGACATACGTTCCGTCACGCGCTTGTTTTAACTCTCTGCACGTACTATTTATTTCATGCCAAAAAGCTCTTTCCTCTGTAACCGGATGAGCCGATATATAAAAACCAAGACTTTCCTTTTCGTGTAGCAATTTTTCCTTTTGTGGCATCGCTTCCGCTTCCATATACTTTGGCTTACCAAAGCTAAAGGTAGTAGTCGATTCAATATCAATATCCTCAGTTGGTCTTAGCAGTTCTGCATGCTTCAAAGCTGCCTCCAATGTAGCTATCAGTACCGCCCGATCTTTATCTAAATAATCGAGAGCCCCTGCAAAAATTAAAGACTCCATTACTTTTGGTTTAAAATGCTGTGCGCTTAATGCAACTGCAATGTCAAAAATATTATCCAATGCTTCTGGTTTCGCCTGGCGTAAGGCGTATACTTTTTCTATAAATGTATAGGGAACACCCTTTATTCCGGATAAGCTGTAGCGAATTCCGTCCTTCTCAACAGTAAAGAATTTTGTACTTTGTTTTAATGATGGCGGGTAAAATGAAATTCCTTTCTCTTTTGCCTCATTCTCAAGTTGCAGAATTTTTTCCACATTTCCTGTTGCATTTGATAATAACGCGGAATAAAAACTTTGCGGGAAATGTGCCTTTAAATAGGCCATTTGGTAGGAAATAACGCTATATGCAACAGCATGGCTTTTAGGGAAACCGTAGTCTGCAAAGCGTACAATTAATGCATACACTTCTTCTGCCACATGTACGTCAAAGCCTTGCTTCATTGCTCCATCTACAAATGCGGTACGTTGCTCTTCTAATACTTGACGATTTTTCTTACTTACCGCTCGACGCAATAAATCCGCTTGTCCCATCGTAAATCCAGCCATCACCGAGGCAATTTGCATGATCTGTTCTTGATAAACTATGACACCAAATGTCTCTCGTAAAATGGGCTCTAATGCTGGATGCGGCATAGTAACCGATTCCCTTCCCGCTTTTCGCCTAGCATACATCGGAATAAAATCCATTGGACCAGGGCGATACAACGCATTGACTGCTACTATATCTAAAAAATGGGTTGGTTGAATATCACGCAAAGCTTGCTTCATACCCTCTGATTCTAATTGAAAAATCCCTAATGTATCTCCCATTTGAAGAAGTTGAAATGTTTTTTCATCTTGCATCGGTATAAGCTCAAACTCTATCCAAGGACCCCCAGCTTTATAAATTGACCAACGCACCTGCTCTAAAATTGTCAGGTTGCGCAATCCTAAAAAATCCATTTTGACAAGTCCACAGGCTTCTACATCTCCCATCGGCCATTGCGTACAATAAATTCCATCATGCCCTTCTTCAATCGGTATCGTATTAACTAATGGTGAAGGTGACAGCACAATTCCTGCCGCATGAGTGGAAGAATTTCTTGGCACCCCTTCAAGTTTTAACGCCACCTCTAACCAGTGACGATGTTTTTCATCCTCAGCTAACCAGCCTTGTAAGCCTTGTGATTCGGTCACTGCTTTTTGCAATGTTATTCCTGGTTTATTGGGAATCATTTTCGAGATTTTCTCTAACGTTTCAGCGTCAAAACCAAAAACACGTGCAACATCTCTAGCTACTGCCTTTGCAGATAAAGTGCCAAACGTAATAATTTGCGCCACATTTGCCTTGCCATATTTCTGAGCGACATAATGGATTACTTTTTGTCTTTTACTGTCGACAAAGTCAATATCGATATCCGGAAGTGTAACACGTTCCGGGTTTAAAAATCGTTCGAATAATAAGCCGTAAATTAATGGATCTACTTGCGTAATAGACAAGCTATAAGCTACAAGAGAACTTGCTGATGAACCACGACCAGGACCTGTTAAAATACGATTTTCTTTAGCAAAATGCATAAAGTCTGCAACAATTAAAAAATAATCTGCAAAGCCCATTGAACAAATAATCTCAAGCTCGTATTGAAGTCGCTCCTGATAAACTTTAGGAATCTCTGCTTGCTTTAATCGTTCTGCCAATCCTGCAAAAGTCTCTTTTACAAGCAAGCTTTCGGCTGTTTCATCTGTAGGAACAGGAAACTTAGGCATTTGAACGTGCATTTCAGGAATTTCCGCCGTACAACTCGCTAGCATCGTTGCACTAGACGCAAGCCATTCTGGATGATCAGCAAACCAGCTTCGCCATTCCTCTACTGTCGGAGCGAAATATCCTTGTAAATGAGCTGATCGCATTGTATCAGTTAGCTTTTCACCTGAATCTATCGCTCTTGCAACCTCAAAGGCGAAATGATCTTCTGGTCGTAAAAAATAACAGCTCTGAGAGGCAACTAACGTTATATTCATAGTTTCACACCACGTCACAAACGTGTCTTCTTTTTCGGCTTTCATTCCTGCTGGTCTTGCTATCCCCATAAATAAATGCTTGCCAAATACCTTGTTTAAAGCACTTGCTACTTCTATCCAACCCTCAGTTTCTACTAAATCATCCGAAGAAAGTAATGCCACACAGCCCGCCGCATATCCTTCAAGCCATTTCCACGGAAGCGTATTATCCTCTCTTATCGAAACTGCACTACTAATCTTTAAAAGATGCTGGTAGCCTTCTTGCGTCTGAGCATACAGCACAAGTGGAACTTTTCTATCTTGCCACTGTACGTTTATCGAGAGCCCTAATACAGCATGAATATTCGCTTGCTGCAATGCTTTACAAAAAGGCAAAAGCCCGTACAATTTTGAATTGACGATTGCACAGGCCTGAGTATTTTGCTCTTGTAAAAAAGGGATCAATTGTTCAAGCCGAATCGTACTTTGCAATAAATCCGCACTCGTATGCATTTTCGTATATACATGTGTCAAATGAATCCCTTCCTTTCTGGTATTAAAAAATGTTAATTTCAAAACTTCATTATTATGGCAGAAGCACATTCTAATTCTATTGAGTTTTCAAATCATCACTAAATATTGGATAATCGTCATGATGAGTGGTTGACCGTACCGGCTGGGCGCTTTCCTAGGGGCGTCCGATGCGCCGCTTGGGGCAACAGATGTTTTTGCGCGAAAGCGTAGTGCTAACGTAGCGACAGCAGAGGGTTTTGTTTGTGCGAAAGCGCAGCGACAGCAACAGCAGGATGTTGGTCAGGCGTTATCACAGGATGTGATGCATTTAGACTTCGTTCCTCTATTGCTGATCCTCAAGGAGTGGCCTAGCCTCCACTCCAATCAACACTTATATATGGCATACATGTAACAAATGTCATCCACAAAATTTAGCGATTGAGCCCAATATTCATGTTTATTGATATGATTTACAAATTTCCTGTAATCTCGTTATAACACGGTCTGCTTCTTCCCATGAATAAGCTGTAGCTCCTGAAGCGAGCGGATGCCCACCACCGTTAAATTCCTTCGCCAAAGTGTTAATAACAGGGCCTTTTGAGCGTAAACGTACACGAATTTGATCGACCTCTTCAATGAAGACCACCCATGCACAAATACCTTTCACACTTCCAAGACAACCTACTAACAAGGATGCCTCTGACGGTATAACATTGAAGTCTGCTAGCAATTCCTTTGTTAGCTTGATATGTCCTGCTCCGTACTCATCCATTTTGAAATTTTGATAAATATAGCCCTGTAAATTTAATAGCTTTTGCTTCATTTCATACATTCCATCGAAAATTTGATTTCGATCAAAATCATATGCAATAAGCTCCCCTGCAATTTTAAACGTTTTTGCGGTCGTGCTCGGGAATTGGAAACGTCCTGTATCTCCTACAATACCAGCAAACAATAATCTTGCGGAGGCATCTGGTAGAATCCAGTTGGCAACTTGTTTTCCTTCCTCAAAAAGCTCATAAATCATTTCACTACAAGAGCTCGCATTTGTATCTACCCATAGTAAATCACCATACGCATCGTCATTTGGATGGTGATCTATTTTAATAATCATTTTACCTTTTATATAGCGTTGATCGTCCACACGTTCTATATTTGCCGTATCTGTCACAATAACCAAAGCATTATCGTATTTTTCATCTGTAATGTCATCTGGATTTGCTAAAAATGATAATGATTCATCATGCTCACCTACAGCAAAAACTTTCTTTTCCGGATAATTTGCTAAAATAAGCTCTTTTAAGCCTTGCTGAGATCCATAAGCGTCTGGATCTGGTCGAACATGGCGATGAATAATGATTGTTTCATATGAAGCAATTGTGTCGATGATTTGTCTTTTCAAATTAATTTCCCCCAACTTGATAGTAATAACCGTTAGCATTTTTCTTCAATAATCGTTACAATAATGACTAATTATGCTAGGAGGTTTACTATGCCCAATTTAATATTTGTGTTTACAATAATCATATCATTTGTGTTTTATTTTTATTTTAAAACAAAACAGTTTCGATCTTCATTACCAATTGCTAAAAATTGGTATAAGAGTAAAGCCAATGTAAGTTTTGGTGCATTTATTCTTTTGTTTGGTTTAAACCAAGCATATTTATTCCCAGGATTATTTACATTTATTATTGTAGCAATTCTTGTCGTTTTAGGCATCTTTGTTATTGTCGAAAATATTAAAAAGGTTCGTCACTACGGTCAATTTGTTGAAGAAGAGTACCGTATTAACCAATAAATAATCGATTCTCGGCATAATTCCGTGACACCCGCTGAAAGAAATGAAAGGGATGGTCTAGCATTTACCCTAGACCATCCCTTTTTCCGTTTTCTTAACGCTCCAGTAATTGGAACATCATCATTGCCTTCCCAACAAGCATTTGTTGATTAAACACTTCGAAGTCCATTTTCACAAACTTACGACTCATATCTAATATTCGAGGCTTAACAGTAAGTGTGCTTTCCATTTGCACAGGCTTGATGAAATAAATCGTCATGTTTTCGGCAACTGCATCCCCACGTTTACGACGCTTTAATGAGAATGAGCCAACTTCCGCTAACAAAGTTGTAAATGCTCCATAAGAAATTGCCCCGTATTGGTTTGTCATTTGAGGAGTTACTTTAAATTCTACGATTAATTCTTCATCGCCAAGCACCTTCATCTCATTTTTCACTAAATCATCAATCGTTTCACCATGCTGAGGTTGTCTTTGAGCAAGCTGAAGCGCCTTTAATACATCTTGTCGACTAATTACACCTTGCAAAATATTATCATCATCGACAATTGGTAACAGGTCTATCCCTTCCCAAATCATACGATGTCCTGCAGAAGCAACACTCATTTTCATCGATCCAGCAATCGGATTTTTCGTCATAACCTTTTCAATAAACTCGTTTTCTTCGCGACCGATAACATCTTTTACTGTAATCATCCCAATAAGCTTATTGTTTGCTGTCACAACAGGAAATGCACCATGAGTTGTTCGTTCATTTAGCTTGTGGAAATGTTGAATTGTTTCATCATTTCGAAGAACAGAAGTATCAGTCATCGGCACAAAAATATCTTCAATAAATAAAATATCTTTTTTAATTAATTGGTCATAAATTGCGCGGTTAATCATTGTTGCCACAGTAAATGTATCATAGCTTGTTGAAATGATCGGTAAGTCCAAGGAATCTGCAAGTAATTTGTTTTCCTCAGTTGTATCAAAGCCCCCTGTAATTAACACAGCTGCACCAGCTCGAAGTGCATTTTCATGTGCTTTAATACGGTTACCAACGATAAGCAAGCTTCCTGCATCTGTATAACGCATCATATCTTCTAATTGCATGGCACCAATAACAAATTTTGTCAACGTTTTATGTAGACCTGTTTTTCCACCTAAAACTTGGCCATCTACAATATTTACGATTTCTGCGAAGGTTAATCGCTCAATATTTTCTTTCTTTTTCTTCTCAATACGAATTGTTCCAACACGTTCAATAGAGCTTACTAAACGACGATTTTCCGCTTCTTTAATAGCACGGTATGCCGTTCCTTCACTCACCTGCATTTCCTTTGCAATTTGACGTACTGAAATTTTATCACCAACGGGTAATGATTCGATGTATTGTAAAATTCTCTCATGTTTTGTAGACAAAATATCACCTATTTCTCAATCATCAATTCTGCTCTTAGTGTACCATATTTTTTATAAAAATATTTAATATAAAGTGATGAATTTGTTATACTTTTCCCATCGTTTCAACTACGCACGTGGTGTCAACTCATATAGTACAGCAGTGTCACTGATTAGGAACAGTTTACTTTTTCACCCGCTTTTAAAATTTGAACCTCTGCATTTTGCACTAAATCTGCAAAAATTTGTGGATCCTGCTCGATTGGAGGGAATGTATTGTAATGAACTGGTACGACAATTTTCGGCTTCAAAAATGACACTGCACAAGCCGCGTCTTCTGGACCCATCGTAAAATTATCACCAATTGGTAAAAATGCAATGTCAATAGGATGGCGTTCTCCTATTAGTTTCATATCACTAAACAAAGCTGTATCCCCTGCATGATAAATTGTTAATCCTTCGATAAATAGTAAAATTCCAGCAGGCATTCCCATATAAATAATTTCGTTATTTTCAGTTACATATGACGAACCGTGGAAAGCTTGCGTAAACTTCACTTTACCAAAATCAAATTCCTTGGCTCCCCCTATATGCATCGGGTGCACTTTCACTCCTTGCCAAGAAATCCAATTGGCTAACTCATTTGGCGCAATGACAAGTGCATCTTTTTTCTTTGCAAGCTCCACTGTATCACCAACATGATCATTATGGCCATGTGTAAGTAAGATTATATCTGGTGCTTCCTCAGCAACCTTTAAATCTGTTTGCCCATTCCCATTAATGAATGGATCTATCAAGATTGTTTTCCCATTTGATTGAATTTTGACAACAGAATGTCCATGATAACTAATTTCCATTTACGTTTCCTCCCTGCGGTACTTATTGTTCTACACCATTTTTTATTCGCTATCCATGCGATTTTTCCCTTTTTTTGATATGCTTGTACAGAGAATAATAGATTCTTTCCCAACAAAGCATACCTTGTAGGGAGACAATTATTCATTCGTACAAAAATGAAGCATCGAATTAGAGTTTTAAATCGCTCAAAAGTCGAAGCCTCATCCCGGTTAGGCTATTAGTTTAGCCAAGCACATGGAAATTTTTCAGTGCAATCAGAGGAGGAACTGTTTATGTCAAAGGTTAAAGAAATTCAAAGTTATTTACAACAAAACCAAATTGATGCCGCTTTCGTAACGACACCAGACAATGTTTTTTACGTTTCAGGCTTTAAAAGTGATCCACATGAGAGATTGCTAGGCGTGATGATTTTTAAAGAGGCAGAACCTTTTTTAATTTGTCCAAAAATGGAGATCCCAGATGCGAAGGATGCAGGTTGGTCTTATGAAGTCATCGGCCACCAAGATACTGAAAATTCAATGGAAGTTCTTGCACAAGCGATAAAAGCTCGTAATGTTAATCCACAAACGTTTGCTATTGAGAAAGGTCAACTTATTGTTGAACGTTTAGAAGCCCTTCAACAATCATTTCCACAGGCAAGTTTTGTCCGCCTTGATGAAAAAATCAATGCTATGCGCGTAATTAAAGAGGCAACTGAATTAGAAAAATTACGTAAAGCCGCTGCACTAGCTGACTATGCTATTGAAATTGGCTGTAAAGAAATCGCAGAAGGCAAAACAGAAATGGAAATCTTAACGGCTATAGAAAGTGCTATTCAGGATAAAGGCTGCAAGATGTCCTTTGAGACAATGGTATTAAGCGGTCCAAAAACAGCCTCTCCACATGGTAAACCAGGTGCTCGAAAAATAGAAAAAGGCGATATGATCTTATTCGACCTTGGCGTAATTTACGATGGTTATTGTTCTGACATTACACGTACAGTTGCTTTTGGTGAGCCTAGTGAAGCACAAAAGGAAATTTACAACACAGTACTAGCTGCTAACACAAATGCTATTGCAGCAGTGAAGCCAGGTGTTCGCGCAATGGATTTAGATAAAATCGCTCGTGATACTATTACTGAAGCAGGCTATGGCGAATACTTCACACACCGACTTGGTCATGGACTCGGCATTTCTGTACATGAATTCCCATCTGTTACAGGCGCAAATGAAATGACTATGGAAGAAGGCATGGTCTTCACAATTGAGCCTGGCATCTATAAATCCGATGTGACAGGTGTCCGTATTGAAGATGATGTAGTAGTAACAAAAGACGGGGTAGAAATACTTACAAAATTCCCGAAAGATTTGATTGTACTATAGTTTATTGAATCATATAGAAAAGAGGCTGGGACATAACTAGTTTCAATTAATGAGAAATCCGAATTTAAATGAATTCAAATTCGGATTTCTCTATTTTTTATGTTGTCTCCATATAATAGTTCTTAGCTAATGGCTATGAATTTTCTTAAATCCACAGCCATTAATGCGAGGCCCATCTCGTTTTCAACCTTCAAGTGGTGACTTAATTTTATCAGAAGTGGTCCTTATTTTTTTCATAAAAAAAATTTAAAGCCTGCGAAATTGAGATTTATCGAGAAGTATTGATTGTTTATCGACCAACTTTCGAAAAATATCGACATCTACCTTCATCAAAAAAGTGCGAGAAATCAACATTTCTAAATTGAGTTCTCTCACTTTTTAAGGTTTTGACCAGTTTTGTCCCAGCCTCTTTTTTAGTTTAAAGTATGCGTTCCAGGGTCTCGGGCCAACAGATGTTCACTTTTGAAATGAATAAAATATGCTATCGCTGAATGGAGCAGAAGGCGGCTCAACGCTCGCCCACAGGAAAGCGAGTAGCCTGGGACGGAAATCAACCCTCGTTTTGCTAAGAAGAATAGCTTTTCAACAACATAAAAGGAAGCAACCAAACACGGTGCTTCCTTTTGATATTTTACTTATTGAATTAATTCATCAACATTTACATATGGCAAACCTTGAGAATCTGCAACAGCTTTGTAAACAAGATGTCCATCAATAGTATTAACACCTAGTTTCAATGCAGCGTTTTCAACACATGCTTGTCTATAACCCTTATTAGCAATTTGAAGTGCATAAGGAATTGTATTATTTGTTAAAGCAATTGTTGATGTACGTGGTACAGCTCCTGGCATATTTGCTACTGCATAATGCACAACTCCATGTTTTACATAAGTCGGATTATCATGTGTCGTCACTCGATCAGATGTCTCAAAAATACCGCCTTGGTCAATAGCAATATCGACCACTACTGAGCCTGGTTGCATTGACTGAATCATTTCCTCAGAAACTAGCTTTGGTGCTTTCGCACCAGGAATTAAAACGGCTCCAACTACTAAATCTGAGTTTTTCACTGATTCTGCAATATTATATGGATTGGACATTAATGTTTGTACATCACGGCCAAATAAATCTTCTAATTGACGTAAGCGTTCTGGGCTTAAATCAATAACCGTTACATCTGCACCCATTCCAACAGCTATTTTCGCCGCATTTGTTCCAGCTATACCGCCACCAATCACTGTAACTTTACCACGAGGAACACCTGATACGCCGCCTAGTAAAATACCTTTACCCTCATGATTTTTCTCTAAGAACTGTGCACCAATTTGCGTTGCCATTTTACCAGCAACTTCACTCATAGGTGTTAAAAGCGGTAAAGAACCATTTGTTAATTGCACTGTTTCATAAGCAATGCCTACAACTTTTTTATTTAAAAGTGCCTGCGTCAATTCAAGCTCTGGCGCTAAATGTAAATAAGTAAATAAGATTTGACCTTCATAGAAGTAATCGTATTCTGATGCTACAGGTTCTTTTACTTTCATGATCATTTCTTGCGCCCATGCTTCTTTTGCCGTATCCACAATATGAGCGCCTGCAGCAACGTAGTCTGCATCTGTAAAGCTTGAGCCTAAACCTGCTCCAGTTTCAATGTACACTTCATGACCTGAATTTGTTAATGTAACAACTCCTGCTGGTGTCATGGCTACACGATTTTCATTGTTTTTAATCTCTTTTGGAATACCAATCTTCATCTTCCCTATCCCCTTCCATTACCTAAAAAATAAGCACATTTTGTTACATACTCTTCGATGTATTGATGCACCCCTTGCATTTCCATATTACCAAACATAAACAAAAAATGCTTTAATTTAAATAATAATAGATAAAATTAATAATATTTTTATAATGCTAAATATTCAAACTAATAGGGCGGTAATTTTCGACGCTTTTCTTTCTTACAGGATGGAATTTATTAAAACATATTCCTTTTATTAGTTGATAAGAGTGAAGGTTGTAAAGCTCCTTGAGTTCACAGCGCCTTAGAGAAATGTGAATCCCCTATGTTATGATGATAAACAGAATCACTGTAAACGTCTTCATTTTTTCACATTTTTTCTTCCGGAAAGTATTTCCTTTGGAAAATCATTTGGTATAATCAACATATACAAATCAGGGAGGTAATACAAATGGCTAATAAATATAAAAGCATTGTAGTTGCAGTAGACGGTTCGAAGGAAGCTGAATACGCTTTCCGTAAATCAATTGATGTAGCAAAACGTAACGATGGTGCTGTATTAAATTTAGTAAATGTTATTGATACACGTTCTTTCGCTGCTATTGAAGCATATGACCGTTCGATTGCAGAGCGTGCTCAAGCATTCTCTGAAGAGCTACTAAATGGTTACAAAAAACAAGCTGAAGAAGAAGGCTTAACAAATATTAACCTTGTAATTGAGTATGGCTCACCAAAAAATATCATTACAAAAGAGCTTTCTAAAATTGTAGACGCAGACTTAATCATCTGTGGTGCAACTGGTCTAAATGCAGTAGAACGCTTCCTAATCGGTTCAGTATCTGAAGCGATTGTACGCTCAGCTAAATGTGACGTACTTGTTATCCGCACACCTGAAAATTAATTTTGTATTACATAAAAGGTATCCAATATTGGATACCTTTTTACTTATTTCCCTTCTTGCCACATCTTCACTTTTTCAAAGAACATAGCTAGAGCTTGTTTATTTTGCATATTTGGTACTTTTGCTAATAGCACCTCTTTTGGCGCTTTGAAATCCTTACCTTGCTTTTGTAAAATGACAATGCTCTTTTCTAGTGCTTTGTTGGCGAACATTGTATCTGGCAATTGAATAATTGCTTGAATCCAAGCATGCTTTTGAATGTATTTATGCAGTTGTTTCGATTGCTCAGATTCAAAGAGATGCGTTGGTGCAAGGAAAAATAAATAGCCTCCATCCTTCGTGTAGTTAATGGATTGCTCAATAAATAAATGATGCGCATAGCTCAACCCTTCTGAAGGGCACAGCTCATAGTCTAATGCGATATCTTCATTCGGATAATAGCCCACGGGTAAATCACAAACAATAGCATCTGCAGGACTTACTAATAAATCTTGTAACGCATCTTGACGGTATAAAGAAACAGGCTGCTCTGTCAAATCAGCTGTAGCAGCAGCTATACGAATAAGTAGTTCATCAACCTCAACACCTGATGCCTCTATTTTCTCGTCTAATAAGTTCATAACAGTTAGGAGTAAATTCCCTGTACCTACTGCTGGATCTAAAATCGAAATTTTTTCGGTTTTTAGACGATCTGCAAATAGTTGCTCCACAAAATAACCAACTAATAACCCAAGAGTATCTGGTGTCATCTGATGATTCGGCTGAGAGCCTTTTCGCATTCCCTTTAAAACAGCAATTTGAATCGCTTTGCGCACATCTTCCTTTGTAGCGCCTTCTTGTGAAAAATCAACTTCCCCATCTAGCCATGCCTCTAAGCCATCTAGAATACCCTCTAGCAATGTAATATTATGTTCTTTTTCTATCTTTTCAGCATGTTCATTTAGCATTCCAAACAACTTCTCGATATTTTCCATATCCAACTTCCTTTCACGCAGAAAAGAGCCGTGACAAAAACTTGTCACAGCTCCTTTGTCTAGTAATATCTTAGCCTAAAATCAATAAATTATGCTAGTGCTTTGACAGCCGCAATCGCCGCTTCATAGTTTGGATGGTCTGTTGCTTCAGGAACATATTCCACATATGTCACTTTGTCATTTGCATCCACAACAAATACTGCGCGCGTTAGAAGACGTAACTCTTGAATATAGACACCATATGCTTCACCAAAAGACAGGTCACGGTGATCTGAAACTGTTTGAACAGCATCAATACCCGCAGCACCACACCAACGTTTTTGAGCGAATGGAAGGTCAACAGATACTGTATAGATTACTACATTATCACCTAAGCCAGCTGCTGCTTCATTAAAACGACGTGTTTGCGCATCGCATACACCAGTATCCAATGATGGTACCACGCTAAATAAACGAATTTTCCCCTCTGAATCTTTTAATGTAACAGGTGACAGGTCATTCGCTAATATAGTGAAATCTGGTGCTTGATCTCCAACCTTTACTTCGTTCCCTACAAGTGTTACTGGACCATTTTTAAATGTTACTTGTGCCATGTAAACGCCTCCTAATCATCATATGTACTTAATATTACTAAATGGAGGGAATTAATTGCAACTGAGACAGCTTATCAAAAATAGTTTTGAAAAATCTTTTGGCACCTATTCAGCCATGTTTACTAAACGTTGCACCTTTTTCCAAGTTCATCACCATAATGTAGGGTTGATTTCCCAACAAACTAATGATGAATCACCCAATTCGAGTAGGAGGGAGTGATTAACTCCCGACCTCTCACACCACCGTACGTACGGATCCGTATACGGCGGTTCAATTAAGATGAATAACGCAAAGTTTCGTAACGAACTTGCAGACTTTTCAGCCCTTGGCTTTCCCAATAGGAATTGCCGAGGGTTCTGTGCAATATGGGGCTTTTTGAAATGCGCCAGTACCCTTTTCGGGTATTTCCCCATTCGTATGCTTTTCCGTACGGAACTTTTAAACGAATGAGATTTCTGACTCTGGTTCGGGGTTTCTTCCAATTCTTCCAAAGACACATTCGCAACCTTCTCTTAATCCAACTGTCTAATTTACTGAATACTGAAGGTGTATCTGCGAGCGCAAAATATCCACACCATCCAATTAGATATTGGTTTAATTTCTCGATACGATATTCCATTGGAAATGGCATCTTTCTAGAGGTAATTTCTCGTATTTTCTTCTTCATTCGTTGAAGGCTTGTTTTCGCCACCCGAACTTTTGGTTCTTTATGGTGTGAAAAACTAAAACCCAAGAATTTTCGATTCCACGGTCGGTCTACCGCTGATTTGGACTCATTCACTTTCAAGCGTAATGTACCTTCGACGAATCGCTGTACACTTGCTATTGTACGCTCTCCTGCACGTTTACTCTTCACATAGATATTGCAGTCATCTGCGTAGCGAACGAATTTATGACCACGTTTCTCTAATTCTTTATCCAACTCATCTAACACGATATTAGAAAGAAGTGGACTTAATGGTCCACCTTGCGGTGTTCCTTCCTCTGTACTTGAAACAACTCCATTTATCATGACACCTGCTTGGAGATATTTACGGATAAGTTTTAATAATGATTTATCATGAATTCTTTTCGCTAATGTTGCCATTAATCGGTCGTGGTTGACCTTATCAAAGAATTTCTCTAAATCCATATCCACAACCCAACGATATCCTTCCTTCATATAACCCTTCGCCTTTCGGACTGCGTCATGAGCACTCCGTTTTGGTCGGAACCCATAACTGTTGTCCGAGAAAGTTTGGTCATATTCTTTTGATAATATCTGCGATATGGCTTGTTGAATCAAACGGTCTGTCACGGTTGGGATTCCTAATAGACGCACACCGCCGTCTGGTTTCGGGATTTCGACACGAAGTACTGGTTGCGGTTCATAAGTTCCCATTAGAATTTGCGCTTTAATGGATTCCCAGTTTTCGAGGATGTGCTGACGTAAAGTTTGTACGGGCATCATGTCTACTCCCTGGCTTCCTTTATTCGCTTCCACTCGCTTTAATGCTTGTATCATATTCGGACGTGCTAGAATTTGATTCAACATCACCATTTCGTTCCTTTCCGTGAATAGCTTGTCTTCTTATGCCCACCTGAACTACACCCTCCGCAAATACCCTCATGGACTTCACCATTACTTTCTAAGCGTGAGGTTTCTCTGTTTTCTGTGTTTATTCATTCAAGATGGAATGCCAAGGGCTATTCTCTCTTAGTTGTTCGGTCCTTCCGATTAGTTCTAGACCCAATCGTACTATGACCTCTGCTGACTTCTGATGGTTCAGCTACTTGTCACCAAGTAATTTATGAAGGGTACTTCACGTTTCCATCAGACCTCCCCGGGTAAGCACGTGCACTTTCACACCATCTATCCGCCTCATTTACTCGATATGACCTTCGACAGAAAGGACTTTGTTTTGATTTGCAAACTCATCCAATCATACCTAGCCTTCTATGAGGTTCGTGTTCCTCGGACCGGTGTTTTGCCTCCAGCTTCCTTCAGATTCCGCGTCGCCACGGACACCCTTGCTCTTGGCTAACCTCTACTTCTGTCTTCGGGGTTCGGGACTTACACCCTATAGTTCATATGCATGCCGGGCGCACAAATAAAGAGCTGTCTCTGCAATGAGACAGCTCTAACCATTATTCTTCGTTTTTTTCCTCTAGCTTTTCAGGTTCTGATTTTTCCTCTAGAGATACAAGTTCAGTCTTTTCCTCTTTGATTGACAAAGGAGGTTCCACAATGTTTTTTTCTATATATATTTTTTCATGAACGACTGTTGTATCCGCGAAGTAATCGTGTAAACCTTGATTGTTCGGTAAGATGCCTACTAGAATATAAAGTGGCATAAAAATGGTGTTGATGATGCGCCCGATCCAATCACGGAATAATACGTCTGACCAAGTGAGATTCTCATGCTTTAATGAAATAACACGTAATCCAAATATCATTTTCCCTAATGTTTGCCCAAAAAATCTCGTCATTAATACGAAATAACTGTAATAGAGAGTAGCGGATATAATCGAAATCGGTGCATACCACACTGTTTCAGATAATGACCAATCCATTAAATAAAAAATTGGGTTAACGAGAATTCCACCTACTGCTGAAATAATTAATCCGTCTATTAAAAAGGCCCAAAAACGTATCCAAAAGCCTGCCGTTTTTAATGCATAAATCTTATTCGTATTTGGCTCATCCATTAGGTGAGCATTCTCCATAGAGGGTGACCCTTGCATAACAATTTCATTGTTTGTCATTGTACGCCCTCCTTAGTATTCGCCATATAGGTACATCATTTTAGGTGCTTTATAGTCCGCCATAATTTTCATCAGCATTTTTTCCTCTGCTGATGGACCAAATACGGATCCAATTTTCATCCCAACATATGATTGCCAGCCACCCACATCATATGTATACTCGAATAATTCTGCGTCCTCTAAACCAAAGTCTTTACGCAATGCAGTAATTGTTGCTTCCTCATCACCAATCTCATCAACTAACCCTGCTTCAAGGGCCTTCTTACCACTAAGAATTCGACCATCGGCCACTTTTTTCACATCTGGTTCAGACATATTACGTCCATTTGCAACAATACTAACGAATTCTTGATACGTTTCATTTATCATGTCTTGCATCATAGCACGCTCTTCCGGTGTCACTTCACGCATTGGACTAAGCATATCCTTATGTTCACCAGATTTAAACGTTTCATATTTCACACCAACTTTTTCTGCTAACGCCTGATAATTAATAGATTGCATAATGACACCAATCGAACCTGTAATTGTATCGCGTTGCGCAAAAATTTTATCTGCAGGTGCTGAAATGTAATAACCACCTGAGGCTGCCATCGAATCCATAGATACATAGATTGGAATTTGTCGTTCTTCTTTAATTTTCAACAGCTTTTTATATATTTCTGCTGATTCCTTTACACCACCACCCGGTGTATTAACACTTAAGACGATACCTTCCACAGTCTCATCATATAAAATATTATCTAATTGATTTAAGAAAAATTGATGATCATAAGAAATTGGTTGCCATAATGTACTTGATCCAACATCTTGAATCGTACCATCAACCTTTAAGTATGCAATACGTTTATCCAAATCGCCGCTTTCTTTTACCTCTTCTAATACCGTCAAGTCGTCTCCAGCAACCAAGCTATCAAAACTGCTAAAGAAATCTGATTTAAATATTGCAAAAATAGTGTTCATTCCTAATGAAAATACTAATAGCACACCTGCAATTATTAAAGCAGCCCACCTTTTACCATTCATATTTTTCTGCCTCCTCAATAATTTGTTTCATACTTATTGCAATAATTTGGCTTATCACAATAATACGAAGTTGATCTCCACACTTTGCAAAAGCTTTAACTATTCAACCTATAATACATTACCTAATATTATAAAAAAAATCAAAGTTCATAAAAAAAGCAGGAACTTTGATTTTCGACATTATTTCTTAGGAAATTAATGATGTGTGATAGAATGAATTTTTTCTTGCTCTCGTAATTCGACACGACGAATTTTGCCTGATGAGGTCTTTGGCAGCTCAGTAACAAACTCAATCGCACGAGGATATTTATATGGGGCTGTTAAAGTTTTTACATAGCTTTGTAGGTTTTTTATAAGTGTTTCATTACCAACTTCGCCTTCACAGAGCACAACAAACGCCTTCACGAGATTTCCACGGATCTCATCTGGACTTGCAACAACGGCAGTTTCTTTCACTGCAGGATGCTTCAACAACGCATCTTCTACCTCAAATGGGCCAATCGTATACCCAGAAGAAATAATGACATCATCCCCACGTCCTTCAAACCAAAAATAACCGTCATTATCTTTGTATGCACGATCTCCGGTAATATACCAATCGCCTCTAAATTGTAAATCTGTCCGTTCTGGATCGTTTAAATATTTTTTAAATAACGCGGGCGTTTCACAGTGTACAGCAATATCTCCAACTTCCCCGACCGCAACAGGATTTCCCATATCATTTATAATTTCAACAGTATTACCCGGAGTAGGTTTGCCCATTGATCCCATTCTAGACTCCATCCCTACCATTGTACCAACAAGTAATGTATTCTCTGTTTGTCCATAGCCATCTCGTACTTGTAAATTATAAACTTCGGAAAATACTTTTATCACTTCACTATTTAAAGGTTCACCTGCTGACACAGCCTGACGTATTGTACTTACATTAAAATTTTGTAAATTTTCAAGACTCGCCATAAATCGATATTCGGTTGGTGTGCAACATAGAATATTAATATTGAATTTTTCAATCAATGCAAAGTAAGTTGCCGCATCAAAGTGACCTTTGTAAACAAATGCTGTTGCACCACTTCCTAAAGTAGCGAGGAACGGACTCCAAATCCATTTTTGCCAGCCTGGAGCTGCTGTTGCCCAAACAATATCACCCTCTTGAACACCTAACCAATTTGGTGCAGTAGTTCGCAAGTGTGCGTAACCCCAGCTATGTTTATGTACCGCTGCCTTTGGATTGCCTGTTGTACCACTTGTATATGCTAAAAATGCAATGTCTGTACTCTTAGTTGGAGTAGCGCATATATAAGATGTTGGTTGGCTTTGCATTTTTTCAAGCAGCGGTTGCCAAGGTTCATGTGCATGACCAATGACAAATTGCTTTATTGCTTCTAAATTATCCACATTATCAAATTGTTCAATATAAGGCTCAAATGCAACAACTCCTTTTGCATCGGCATGATTGATTCGATATTCAATATCTTTAGTTCTCAGCATTTCTGAACTAGGTATAATAGTTAAGCCTGCCTTCAAAGCTGCAATATACACGATATATGCTTCCACTGATCTCGGTACCATGACTAAAATTACGTCGCCTTTTTTTAAACCTTGGGAGGTAAATACATGTGCTGCCTGATTCGCCTTTTCAAGTAAAGTTGTATATGTTAAGTACTGAATTTCCTCGTTTTCGCCATAAACTAATAATGCATTTTTGGTAGGATCCTGCGCATATTTCTCAATTTCCTCTGAAATGTTATACCATTCTGGTGCGATTAAATCTTCTCTTTTCATGGCAATTGCCCCCTTTTGTTACGCTCATTATAAAACTCAATTTTTATCATTTTCAATGGAATTCACTCTAATTCATTAAAGTCGTGACAACTATCATGCTCCGCTATATGGCATCAGTCACGTATAGCTTCTATTCATTTCAATTTGGCGTAATCGTCGCTTTCGCACAGAATTACTGAATGCAAATAAAAAACTCCTATTGAACGCGAATGAATAATATGGTACATTTTGGTCAACTAAAAGCATGATTGCAGGGGGACTCATTTAGAGTTGAGAAGGTAAAACCTGACCCTTTGAACCTGTTAGTTAATACTGACGTAGGGAGCAATTCACATCGACTTACTGATGAAAGGCTCTTTTACGTGTTTTTTGCGCACGAAAAAGGGCCTTTTTTGCACGCTTACGTCCATCCAACGAGGAGGACTTAAATTGATATTCCAAACGATCCGTAAACAAAATCCACTTATTCATTGCATGACGAATTATGTTGTTGCTAATTTCCAAGCAAATGGCTTATTAGCAATAGGCGCTTCCCCAGTCATGGCTGATGACGGTCATGAGGTTGAGGAAATGGTCACAATCGCCTCAGGCTTATTGATCAATATTGGGACCCTTAATGAGCGAATGAAAGAATCCATGTTACTTGCAGGAAAAAAAGCAAATGTTCTTGGTATTCCGGTTGTTTTAGATCCTGTTGCAGCAGGTGCAACGACTTACCGGAAACAAACGGTACAGCATTTATTGGAGGAAATAAAATTTGCGGCAATTCGATGTAATATCGGAGAGCTTGCAGCAATTGCCAATGTAGACTGGCAACAAAAAGGCGTAGATAGTGGTAGTGGTTCAATTTCTTTAGAACTAGAGGCGCAGAAAATAGCTCAACTTTACAATTGTATTGTTATTGTGACAGGTGAAAAGGATTTTATTACTGATGGCAAACATCAGCAATGGGTTACAGGTGGAAATTCGCAAATGACAGAAGTCACTGGAACAGGTTGCTTATTGAGTGCACTATGTTGTGCCTCCTTCACCGCAGGAGCTCAACCTTTTGACCAATTACTAGAAACATTATCGCTATATAAAAAATTAGCAGAAAAAGCCGCTTCTTCTACTCGATTCATTGGCGATTTTCAAATTGCTGTATTAAATGAACTACATCGCCTTTCAAAGGAAGGTGAAGAATAATGCATATTGTAACGACAATTGCCGGTTCAGATAGTGGCGGCGGTGCAGGTATACAAGCTGATTTAAAAACATTCCAGGAATTAAAAGTATTTGGAACGTCTGTCATTACTGCTTTAACAGCCCAGAATACTTTGGGTGTATCGGATGTTTTACCAATTGAAGTGAGCTTTGTTGAAAAACAACTGAAAGCGCTAATCGAGGACTTTTCAATTAGTGCTATTAAAACAGGAATGTTGTTTTCCTCCGAAATCATCCAATCAATTGCACATATTTTAGCCGAAGTAAATATTCCACTTATTGTAGATCCTGTTATGATCGCAAAAGGTGGCGAGAGCTTATTACAGCAAGAAGCAATTGAGGCATTACGAAATTATTTGCTACCTTTAGCAACAATTGTAACGCCAAACATTCCTGAGGCCGAAACCCTTTCTGGAAGAAAAATTAATTCTTTAGCAGATATTAACGAAGTAGCCCAAATCTTATTACAGACAGGTGTTCAATGTGTCGTTATGAAAGGCGGTCATTTAGAAGATAAATGTTATGCTACTGATTATGTTTTTTTTCAAGATGGTCGATCATTTTCTATGCAATCTACTCGAATTGCAACAAAAAACACGCATGGTACAGGCTGTACATTTTCCGCTGCATTAACTGCTTTTCTTGGTCTTGGGCTACCTATAGAAAAGGCAATTGAGGAAGCTAAAAAATTTATTCAATTAGCAATAACTCATGATTTATCTATTGGGAATGGCCACGGTCCAACAAATCATTTTGCTTATCAACAGTATAAAGATTCCTACGAGGTGATCATTCATGAAACGTGACGATCTGCAGCTATATTTTATTATGGGCACAGGTAATGTTTTCAAACAGGAGCCACTAACCGTATTAGAGAAAGCTCTCCTATCTGGAATTACTATGTTTCAATACCGTGAAAAAGGGCCAAATCCCCTTACTGGACAAGCCTATGAAAATTTTGCTCGTAAATGTCAAAAGCTCTGTCAACAGTATCATGTTCCGTTTATTATTAATGATGATGTTGAGCTAGCTATTAAGCTTAGAGCAGATGGCGTTCATATTGGCCAAGAAGATTTCCCTGTGTCAATGGTACGTGAAAAAATTGGCAATATGATACTAGGTGTTTCTGTTCATTCTCAAGCGGAATTAAAAACTGCTTTACAATATGGTGCTGACTATGTAGGTATTGGTCCAATTTTTTCAACTACTTCTAAAAGTGACGCCAAACCGCCTAGTGGAACTGAATTTTTACAGCAAGTTCGCAGACAATATCCAGAGCTGCCTATCGTTGCAATTGGAGGCATAAACTGTTCGAATGCATATACGGTATTTAAAGCAGGTGCAGATGGGATAGCAGTTATTTCCGCAATTTGCGAAAGTGAGGATATTTCGAATACAGTCTCTATATTTAAAGCATTTGTAGGATAAAGTGAAACTTTAATCAGTGGGCGTCATTCAAGCGGGTTTAAATTACTCCTTGTTTATGTGGGATAAAAAATAAACATTTTAAACAAACTAAAACCAGTGCCTTTTACGGTCACTGGTTTTAATTTTAATAATTGCTAATTAAGCAATTATTGGTTGTTCGGCATACCTTTTAATTGAGATTCTGCCATTTGTACAAGACGTTTAGTGATTTCACCGCCAACGGAACCGTTAGCACGAGCTGAAGCGTCAGCTCCTAATTGAACACCAAATTCTTGTGCAATTTCGTATTTCATTTGATCAAGTGCGCGCTCTACACCAGGTACAGCAAGTTGATTTGAACTGCGGTTGTTGTTGTTTGCCATGTGTTTCTCACCTCCTTGTGAATATAGAATGTGCGATTTTAGATTTTTAATACAAAAATATTTCAGGTAAATTGTACCTCATAAGGAAATGGACTAAAAAAGCCGACTCAAAATGTACTTTTGAGTCGGCTCTTATGAATTCGCAAGTTTCTTCTATAAAAGATCCGCAAATTTATCGGCTTCTTGTTCTTTTTTCGGGAAAATGTAAACTTCACGGTTTTTCACTGCTCGTTCGATGAGTTCATCAAAATCCGAGAAGCTTTCGTAATGCTCAACCTTTTCAAGCTTTGGCTTTGTTTTTGGACTTGCAGGAGTAAAAATTGTACAGCAGTCTTCAAATGGCTGAATAGACGTTTCGTATGTGCCAATTTTCTCTGCAATATCGATAATTTCTAATTTATCTGACGAGATTAATGGACGTAAAATCGGTGTGTTCGTTACAGCATTAATAGCTGTAAGGCTTTCAAGAGTTTGACTCGCTACTTGCCCCAGACTCTCACCTGTAACAATAGCTAATGCGCCAATGTCTTCACGTACTTTGTCAGCAACTTTTAGCATCATACGTCGAGTAGTTGTCATCGATACATTAGAAGGTACTTTTTCTTTAATAAGAACTTGAATTTCAGTGAAAGGAATAACATGTAAACGTATACTCGCTCCGAATTTCGTTAATTCATTAGCAAGTACCTTTACTTTTTCCAATGAATTTTGGCTTGTGTATGGTGGGCTAAAGAAGTGAATCGCTTCTAAGCGCACTCCTCGTTTCATCATTAAATAACCGGCAACTGGACTATCGATACCACCTGAAAGCATTAATAAAGATTTACCATTCGAGCCTACAGGCATTCCACCTGCACCCGGAATAACTTGTGCCATCATATATGTTGCATCATGACGCACCTCTACACGAAGTTCGATATCAGGCTGCTTCACTTTTACTGATAAATTTTGATATTGTGGTAATACATAACCGCCAATTTCGCGTTGAATGGCATGTGATTCTAACGGGAATGTTTTATCTGTGCGCTTTACTTCTACTTTAAATGTAAGCTGTTCATTTTTAAATGTATCCATAATTGTTATGGCTAGTTTTTTCATGGCTTCGATATCTTTTTCACATGCAGCCACAGGACTAAATGATTGAATACCAAAAATTTTAGGTAATCCTTTTAATAGTACGTCCATTTGTACTTCATCTTGAATGGCTATAAACATTCGATCACGTTCTGTGCGAATGTGTAAATGTCCTAAATCCGCAAACGCATGACGAATGTTCTCTCGTAAACGGCGAATAAAATCCATCTTGTTGCGGCCTTTTGTAGAAAGCTCCCCATATCGAATTAAAATTTCTTTCCAAATCATTTTTAAAATTCTCCTTTAAGTTCCGTCAATACTTCATCTAATACTTGTTTAAACTTTACAATATCTTCATCTGTTACATGCGCACCAAAGCTTATACGAATAACACCATTTTTAAAATGCTCATCGATATTTAGAGCTTCAACAACATGACTTGTTTTTGTTTGTTTCGATGAACACGCACTCGACGTCGAAACAATTACATTGCGTTTTTGCAATGCATTGATAATGACTTCACCTTTTAAGTCGCGAATACTAAAAGATAAAATATGTGCTGCTCCTTTTGGTGTTGATAAAATATGCACTTCATCTCCATACCCACGTAATTGAGTACATATTTCTTCATACCATTGACGATATTTTTTTGAACGTTCATTCATCGTCTCTATCGCTATTCGGGCTGCTTTTGATAAGGCTACGGCTTGTGGTACAGCTACTGTTCCGCTACGTAAACCAAATTCCTGCCCTCCGCCAAGTGCATACGGTTGCCATTTCATTTTTTTACGGAATGCGAGTACACCTGAACCTTTAAAGCCATGAATTTTATGACCAGATATAGAAATACAGTCTGGACCATCGTCATCGTTAAATGATATCGGTAACTTCCCGAAGCTTTGTATAGCGTCTACGTGAAAAGCCGCACGACTCGATTCATGAATAATTTTTGCAGCTTCAAAAATTGGTTGAATCGCGCCCATTTCATTATTTACATGCATCACACTTACTAAAATGGTATCCTTCCGCACTTTTGCGCGAAGCTCCTCTAAAGAAATAACTCCGTTTTCATCTACTTGCAAGTATTCCACATCAAAACCGTCTTGCTCAAGCTGCTTCACAGATTCTAGGACAGATGGATGTTCAATTTCAGTTGTTAAAATATGATTCCCTTTATGTGTGTTGCTACGTGCTAAACCAAATATAGCCGTGTTATTGGATTCAGTACCACCTGATGTAAATAGCACATTTTTTGCTTCTGTTTGCAAAATATCTGCTACTTGCTCACGTGCACGCATTAATAATTCGTTTGATTCAACACCCATTGCATGAATGGAAGCAGGATTTGCATAATACTGCTCATTCACTACCATAAATGCTTGCATAACCTCTTTTATAGGTTTTGTTGTTGCACTGTTGTCTAAATAGATTGTATTAACTTCCATTATTATCACACACTTTCAAAACGTTGATTTAACGGTATTTATCATAACGCAATCTTCAGCGATTGACTACTAACTTTAACAATTATCCTAATATAATCACTTATTTGTTTGCTTTTAATGTGAAAAAACACCCTTTTCAGAGTGTCATCTAAAGACTTGCTATGAACGTTTCTAGCTAAAATTAGTGTTATTTCGCTTATCATTTTTATTGAGAGATTTTTTGAATTTGTCGATAAACTTTATTAATTTATCGAATACAACTTTGGATTTATCACCCAACTTTTAAAATTCACCGACATTTGACCACGTTTTTTAACTTAAGCTTTCTTCATTGTTATAAATTCAGTTGAAGCTGTGAAATCCATGACTTTTTTAAAGCCTAATTTTTCATATAGGTGAATGGCTCTTGTATTAAAGGTAGCTACTGTTAAACGAAGTGGACAATTTTTTTCTTGTTGTAGATTTTGTAGATGATTTAAAACAAATGAAAAAAACTCTGCACCATAACCTTTTCCTGTTAACTCGGGCTTCATTCCTATTCCAACATCAATGCATTCGTCTATATATGCACCATAGTCATGTCCTTTAGGTACTTGTGCAGATGTTCCTGTACAGAAAAAACCTACTAGCTCTTCTTGATCATTGACAATAGAATAATACGGACTTTCAAGAAATTCTTTTAGAGATTCGTCGCAAAGTTCATTATTGTAAAAATCATATGGTTCTTCATATTTCCAATTTAATATATCAGTCGCATGCATTTCATTCATTTCCCGACTATAAAATTGCATGTTGAACACCTCTATTCTCTATTTTCTTCATTTCGAATTAAAAATAATTAAAGTTCCCTCCTCTTTCTAACACATCTTCATGAAGTCTGAAGAAGCTACTCATATATATACAATTGAGTAACATGACAGGAGGTACTGCTTGATTGATTGGAGTGGAGGCTGGCAGAATCTTCGGGGATCAACGATAGAGGAACGGAAATCAACCCCTCGCTGTATATATAAAAGTTTTAGATATACTTAAAATCAAAGGAATCCCCCTTCAAATATTTAAACCTCTTCATCTGGAGAAACATCGTCCTTAATAAAAAGCTGTCTAAAAAGTAATACTAGACCTTTTAGACAGCTGCTGTAATTTCTTATTATACTTGACTATTTTGACATTGTTTCTTCTGCCACAAGTTCTTGAATTCGCTTTAAAGCACCCGGCTCCATTTCTTCAACTGCTGTTCCAGCCTCTTCTAATGCTTTGGAATAACGGAATTGATTGAAAGATCCTTCTGCTTCTTTTAAACGAGAATTCAATTTTGGATTTGTTGCACGATGACGATTACCGTACTGAATAATGCGCTCAATCAGCATTACATTTTCAATTAATTCATGCGACTTCGCTTTTACATCTTCTACACAAAGTGTTGCGGCATTTAAATTATTATGAACTGTTCCCATGTTGAGAGGCACCTCTTGCAGGCTTTGCATAACTAAATAAATATGCTCTGCTGCCTCATCTAGACGGGCATCCATCTCTTCAGGGATACCTGGAATATTAGCCTTATTCAAAAGACGATCTGTTTCTTGTAATGTTTTCTTTAAGTTTTCTACTTGCGTGCGAGCCTTGTTTTCATCAATTCGTAGCTTCTTCATCGTATTTGACAAATGACCTTGCTCCTCATGAATCCGTTCTAGCTCATCGCTAATTTCAATCAATTCTTCCTGCAAACTTGAATATGCAGATTTTTCTTCTCTAACACGCATTGCCAATAAGTCATATCGGCGTTGTAAAGCTTCTAATTGCTTTAATGCAGCTTTTGGAATTTCAGCATCTTTTTCATTTAAGCAATAACTTTGCTGTACAAAGGTTGCTTCATCACTTACTAATTTTGTTGAACTAATAACATTGGTAATTGAGCTTAATAAACGATCACAATTTTGGTCAACATAATTTTTAGCAATAACCTCTTTTTCAAGAAGATCGTAAAAATGATCAATCTCTTCATTTATATCCGTAACTCGTGGTTTAACAACATTTAAGTTAAGCTCTGCTAATTCACTTTTTAATGCTACAAATTCTTCTTCAAATTTATTAAGCTCTTCAGTTAGCTCTAAATGTTGTAAATAATAGGATTGCTCTTCCATTTCACGCTGACCGCTTCGTAATTCCTGTACCGCTCCTGGTAGCTTCACTTGCAATTCAGTCAAAATTGTTGGGACATCATTGATATATTCAAATGTCTGTTGTGATTCTTGGTTTAAGCCAATAACAATTTCCCGCGCCTGCAAATAATTCCCTTCACTCGTTAACACATCGAATTCCTCAAACTTTTGAACAAACGTCTCCAGTTTTTTCTCTAGCGCTGGTAATGCTACCCCAAATGAATGCTGGTGCGCTAACAATGTTTTACGTGCAGAACGATAGTATTCTTTTAATTGTTCAATTTCAATACGATTTTTTTCTTCGCTGCCAATTAATTCATTTAGTTCTTCTAAGATTTTATCTTTATCTTGCTCACACTTTTTAATGTAATCTTCTATCTCACGTTCAATTAATGTTGCTTTATTAAAACGAAGTCTATTGATTTGATCCTCTGCATCAAATAAAAGTGAATCAATTTTTGTCATATGTACATCGATGACTTCATCCCAACTATTACGCCATCGTTCAAACATTTCTTCCGTTTCACCGTTCATGTTTAAAGATTTAACTTTTGAAATTTCCTCATTTATGGGATTGTTTTGTATTTGTGATTTTTCATTTTCAAGTTTAGAAATGATTGTTGTATGTTTTCGTCGCATCATAAATCCTACTATCGCTAAAATTAATAGTAGGATAACTGGAATGATGATATACTCCATCGTAAGCCTCCTATTCTACAATAAACGAATTGGCTAGTTGTATTTATTATATACTATGTTATCGCCTTTTGTACTAAAATTTGAGTGTTTTTTGTGTAATTACGCCTTTTAAGAATAACAATAACTTAATTTTTGAACAATATGCGCAAATACAAGTGTATTATCCAAAAATATAAAGGAGTGGTATTTATGAAATGTGACGGCCATGTTCATAGCCCATATTGTCCACATGGTACCTCTGATTCATTTAAGCAGTATATAGAAAAAGCAATCTCTCATGATTTCACAGATATTAGCTTTACAGAACATGCACCATTACCATTGAATTTTGTAGACCCTACACCACAACAAGACAGTGGTATGAATCCAGAATTTTTAATGCCTTATTTTGAAGATTTACAACGCCTTCAAAAAGAGTACGCACAAGATATTCGCATTCATATAGGGCTAGAGGTCGACTATATTCAAGGCTTTGAACAAGAAACTCGTCAATTTCTTGATACATACGGACACTTTTTGGATGACTCTATTTTATCAGTTCATTTTTTACAATGGGACAACACCTTTGAATGCATAGACTTTTCTCCAGAAAGTTTTATGGCTTTTTCAAAAAAAGTCGGCTCTATTGAGCAAGTGTATAATTTATATTACGATACCGTCCTACAATCCATTAAAGCAGATTTAGGACAATACAAGCCTAAGCGCATTGGGCATCCTTCACTTATTCACAAATTCCAATTAGCACATACGGTAAAGATTGATGATTCTGCGCAAATTCGAAAAGTTTTAGATGTAATGAAGGAAGAAGGCTATGAGCTAGATTTAAATAGCGCTGGATTAAGTAAAACACATTGTCAGGAAACTTATCCACCATTTTCCTTCATAGATTATAGTAAATCTATTGGGCTTCCAGTTGTTTTCGGTTCAGATGCTCATACTGTTGCTGATTTGCATCAACACTATAATGTTATATATCCAAAAAAATAACTTTCAAACGAGGTGCTTTTATGTTTACTCAAATCAATTATGAAGGACCAATTGCCGAGCAATATAATACGTTGGCCAAACAATTAGATGCCCTACTTACAGGAGAAAGCGATCGCATTGCTAATTTAAGTAACGCCACTGCATTACTAAATCAGTTCCTGCCGAACATTAACTGGGTTGGTTTTTATATATTACAAGGAGAGCAACTTGTATTAGGGCCATTCCAAGGCTTACCTGCCTGCGTCAGAATACCAATTGGACGTGGTGTATGTGGAACAGCAGTAAGTAAAGAAGAAACAATGGTCGTAAAAGACGTACACGACTTCCCTGGTCATATTGCCTGCGATGCAGCTTCTCAATCCGAAATCGTGATTCCCTTGAAAAAAGAAGGAGAGATCATCGGTGTTCTTGATATCGATAGTCCAATCGTTAATCGCTTTTCTAAGGAAGATCAAGAGGGATTAGAGCTATTCGCAGAAACCTTACTTTCCCATTTATAAAAAATACCCTGAAATGATTTATTATCATTTCAGGGTATTTCATTGTAAAAAGATGGCTGACGTTTAATTTCGTGAAGTCGATTTTCATTATGAGCACTTTCCTTGTGGCGTCCGATGAGCCACGGTTCCGAAAGAGTTGTCCACCCTTCACCGAGATGTCATCCCTAATTCTAAGAGCGAGTTATTTATTTATTTGATACGGTCGATCATGCATACAAAATCGATTTTTACCACTATTTTTCGCTTCATACAGCGCTGTATCTGCATGTAGGAAAACAGATTGGAACGCTGGACGATACAGTTCATCCCATGTTATGAGACCTGCTGAAATTGTCACCCGAGGATCTGTTGTATTTGGAATTACTGCAACAATTTCTTCAGCCAATTCGATTGCTTCTTTCTCATCAATATTCGGAACATACACAGACATTTCCTCTCCACCCCAGCGTGCACAAATACCACGAGCTCCAATCATTTTTTTTAACTGCACCGCAATCTGCATAAGAATCTTATCACCAATTTGATGACCATACGTATCATTCACACGCTTGAAATTATCTATGTCAATGAGTAGGAACATCCCTGATTGATCATTAATAAGTGACTTTTCTACATACTTGTCTAAATAACTTCTTGCATACAATTTTGTTAAATGGTCTAAATCTACCATTTCTTGGAGTTGATGTCGTAATATTGAGTTTGCAATTGCTAAAGAAGAGTGATGAATTAATGATTGCATTAACTTAAAGCTATCAAACGAAAAGAAATATGGCTCCTTGTGTAACACAATACTAAAGCCATTAATTTTTTCTTCCATTAAAATCGGGATTGCCATAATTGAACGATATTCAATATGAGTAGGGGTTATACGGCTGAAATCTGCAATAAATAGTGGATCGTTGGTACTTTTAAAATGTTGCTCAACATGTTTTATAAATATTTGACCCTTTTCTGTATTAAACAAGGCCGTACTAGCATCCGTCACTTCAAATGTGTCATTATGCTTAAAAGCGAAACAAACTTCCATTGGTTGAAATGATTTCATTAACTGCTTTTGAAGGAAAAGTAACATTTCATTAATGCCTATCCTCATATTTAAACGATGTGATGTTTCATTGATAAGTTGCAAATCACTCACAAGGCGATGTGACTGATGATATAATTTTGCATTTTCGAGCGCATTTCCTGATGTTTGCGCTAGCATTCGTAGAAAATCTTTTTCAGTCGTTGAATAAAGATACGTTGTAGGTGCACTTACTTGTAAAATGCCATAAATAGCTTGTCTTCCTTTAATAGGGGCGTTTAAAACTCGGCAATTCAAATCGCTAGCAAGCTCCGTCGTCAGCTCTCCTGAGACAAAAGCCTCAATAGTCGCAGGCCTTTCAGATAAGTAATCAAAAAGCTTAATATCGATAGTCGTATGGCGGTCTTGATCATTCGATAGTATAAGCTCCACATTAAATTCGGGGAAATTATCCTTAATATTTTTTAAAACGTTTTCTAAAATTAAATCAATATCCATTGTTGAATGAAATAAATCTGTCATATTATACAATTTTCTAAATTGATCTTCATTCACTTTTACTTCATAATTTTCTCTCATTAACTGGAGAACTTTCGTAAGCGTTTCTATACTTTCTTCCCCGTAATCAGAAGTCATAAAGTCTGTCCAAGCATCTGTTGCCTCTACAAGTAGCACACCTATTGGATTTTTACCTTCTATTTGGAAAAGAACCATATCTGTCATCTTCGAATAGGCTTCTTTTTCTTTTAATATATAAGGAATTTTTACCATTTTTTGTTGATAAAAACTAGCTTCAATCATTAACCATGACACAGCATTTAATTTTGTTTCAATTGTTAAAGTAGCCATCTCTTCTACAGGTATCAAACAATTACCTTCAAAACCAAGAAACGCCATATTCACAATTCCAAAATGCATCTTTAGACACTGTTCCAATGGGCGAAAATACTCATTTAAACCAGTTTGTTCTTTAGAACTCACCCAAGTGCTCAAAACATCTGATTTTATATATTTTAGCGTTTGTAAATGGTCTGTCATGAAATCACCTTTTCTATATAACGTACAAATCAATTACTATTAACTTATTGTATATTATACATATTTTGTGTCATTTTGACTATGTTATTCTACTTTACTTTTACATTTTACACCTCTCACTGTATCTTTAACTATTCCAAAATTTCGCATTGTGTACTGAAAGGAAATATTTACTATAGTTCTTTTTTGAAAATAGTTTGTGTTATAATTGACGTCTATGTAATAAGCAGTTACAATGAAATTTGTGTAAAATAAACGCAGCAGTGGTATGAGCTTATTACTGTATTTTATTCCTCTATTTTATTTAGGATAACTAAACAGATTCAAATAGATGGTGTATTGTGTAACCTAACGGCTGCATAGGCGAAAATACATGAAAATAAAATGCGTATAAGAATGGGTACTACTGGTTTTTGTTTTACAACAAAAAAACCAAATTTAAAGGAGGAGACAACAATATGTCTCGTTATACAGGTCCATCTTGGAAATTATCACGTCGTCTTGGTATCTCACTAAGCGGTACAGGTAAAGAAATCGAAAAACGCCCTTACGCACCAGGTCAACACGGTCCAAACCAACGTAAAAAATTATCAGAATACGGTTTACAACTTCAAGAAAAACAAAAACTTCGTCACATGTACGGCATGAACGAACGTCAATTCCGTACTCTATTCGACCGCGCTGGTAAAATGAAAGGTGTACACGGTGAAAACTTCATGATCCTTCTTGAAACTCGCCTTGACAACCTAGTTTACCGTTTAGGTTTAGCTCGTACTCGTCGTGGATCTCGTCAATTAGTAAACCACGGCCACATCTTAGTAGATGGCAAACGCGTTGATATCCCTTCATACAGCGTAAAACCAGGTCAAACGATTTCTCTTCGTGAAAAATCTCAAAACCTTGCTGTAGTAACAGAAGCAATCGAAGTAAACAACTTCGTACCTGACTACTTAACATTTGACGCTGACAAAAAAGAAGGTACATTCACTCGCCTTCCTGAGCGTTCTGAATTATCAGCTGAAATCAACGAAGCATTCATCGTAGAGTTCTACTCTCGTTAATTAAATTACTCTGCAAAGAGTAGTTTAGAAAACCCTAGAAAGCCTTTTATATCAAGGTTTTCTAGGGTTTTTGCTTTTAATTGACGATGCACAATCATGCATTAATTACTGTTATTTTTGGGCTAATATTGGGGCTTGTTTGGGGCTAATTATAAACGCTTTGGTGGGCATGTTTGTAGGGATGATGAAATACCTAGATTGGGGCTATTTGCTTCAATCTTTTTTTGTTATTACCCACACATTGTAAAGAACCTCTTTGAAGCTCTTCAGTCTTTAGTTATTTGCCGTTTCCTATAAACAATCAAGGCAATAATCGCAAAAATTAAAGCTAAAATACTAGAAGTCAAAAAGAATAAAGATAAAGCTCTCTTTTCTCCCCAGTTGTTAAACGCTTGTGAAAAACCGATAAAAATCATCAAAAAGAATAGTACCAATTGAAACTTTGAAACATCTTTATACAATAGAATCCCCCCTTCTTATTCAATTGTTAATTCTCTTTTACACGATACTAATGCTAAAATATATCGACTTAATTATACATTAATTAACTATTTTTGATATTATTAAATAATTTTTCATAACGACCACTTTAGTTTTAGGGGGACGTGTCCCTTTTTGATCTCGAGTACGTTAATGTTTGAAGCTGGATCACCTCTTTGTGCTGCGGTTAAAAAATCATTGCTGGTGTATTTCCTAAACGTTCGGCAATTACTTTCACATTGACACCTTTGTTTAATATTATGGTGCAATGTGTATGGAGTAATCCATGAAGTGTGATTTCAGATAGATTTGCTTTTTCTACCACACGTCTAGTCATATAAAGTAGTCCAGAATCCGAAATAGTATACTCGAGTCATGCGGACACTAAAATAACCCTAATTTAACCCTTTATCAACCCTAACTAAAAGGATTTTAATATATTTAATGGCCAAATTTCGCAAAAGAAAAAAGCCCCGGAATCCTTGAATTAACAAGTTTTCTAAACTTCATTTATCTGATTGTTTTTCAGCGTTTCTTCATAATGTCTGATTATACCTTTTATTGCTTTTCCACTGGGATCTTGTTCATAAATACCGCGTTTTTTATGGTAATAATAAAGATCTCCATTGATATTTGGATAACGAACAATCGAATACTCCTCTATTATCTTTTTGCCTAGTACGTGATGTAAAAAACTTGTTGTACCATTAGCATTTTTCATAAACCATTCAAATTGTTTCTGAGGTTTTTCTTGTAAAGTAAAAGTATCTCCACATCCATCAATAGCCTTATTTAATAATTCGATTCCATAAGTGACTCCGTTTGTCGGACGATCAAATTTTTCTCGTTGACCTAATACACTTTTTCTAAAAATCGATTCCAGCACAGTACGCTACGGTAAAATAAGTTTCAAACGGTCAAGGTAAATATCCAGTAGCAACAAATCAAGAAGCAACACTTGCAACAAAAGCAGAATTAGCTTTAATTTCAGATGTGGAAGCCGAAATGTTTACAATAATATAAAACTTAATGTATAAAAAACCCATCCAATTATTTCATTTATAACTGTTGTAAGTTTACCAGGAGGGTCACCCGTCACCCCAACCTGTTAAATTAGGAATGAATAAAGCAATCGCCAGGTGCATTAAACCGAATAAAAAAATACCTGAAATAAAACATAACCAAATTTCTGTAAACTCTTTTTCACCAATATAATTTCTTCGAAAAATCAAATTAATTTAAAAAGATTTTTTAATCCTTGATAGCTTTCAATAAAAAAAATCGTATTTAATAGTGAACGATGAAATTCATAGATGCTTCACCTGTTTGTCTTAATGAGTTTTCGGATAAACATTATTTTTATTCTCTGACCATTCAATCAAACTGGTAAGAAGCAACTTAATTTAGAAAGGAGCTAGTTATGAACATACAAGCTGAAAATGTTGTTTATGAACTAAAAAATCACAATGAACATGCTTTACATTACATCATTGAGCAATATGGTGGATTACTACAAAGCATCATCACTAAGCATCTTTTTCCTTACTCAGAGGAAGTTGACGAATGTTTGGATGACACTCTACTCGCTATTTGGCAGAATGGTGAATTTTTCGATGAAGCGAAAGGGTCTTTTAAAAATTGGATTGCGATTATTGCAAAATATAAAGCGCTTGATCGAAGAAAAAAATTACAACGTTATAATGAACGCTACATTTCAACATTAGAATTTGAAGAGTCTTTCACAAATACGGAGAAGACAGAATTAGAAGACGTAGAAGAGCTTTTACAACATTTATCTGCTGAGGACCAATTATTATTTAAAAAATATTATTTAGATAATATAAATTCCAAGAACATTGCGGAAGAATTAAATGTGTCTGTCCCCGTTATACATAACAGACTTTCTCGTGGACGTCATAAACTTCGTGCATTAAAACAAAAATGGATTACAGGGAGGCTATAAGGATGAGTGAATTATTTAAACTTTTTAATCGAGCAAAAATTCAAACAGAACAGTATGATGAAACACCGTTGTCAGATTTAGAAATAGCACGTATAAAAAAACGACTACATCCAAAATTAAAAACTCAACCATCAAAGAAGAAGAAGATTACAGTTTTAAGTGGAGTAGGTGTTGCTATGCTTGCCGCTACAATAGCCATTAATAGTCCAAATGCACTTGCTAAATTGCCGATAATAGGAAATTTCATTGAACAATATATGAATCATCCAGGTGTTAATGATGATATGTATACAACGTATAAAAAAATCATTGGACAAACTAAAGAAAATAAATATGGAAGCTTAACATTAAATGAGGTTATGTTAGATCAAGGACGACTTTTCATTACTACTACTTATCAAAGTAATAAACCCGTTCCAAACTCAGAATACCTTCCCCTGTTCCCTAAAATAAAAATAGATGGGAAGGAAGTAGAGTCTGGAGCAGGAGCAGGTAATAATAAAATCGGTGATCAAACATTTATCATTTATAGTGGGATTAGTATTCCAAATATGGAGCTTTCTAAGACACATAATATTCAACTTTCTTTTGACACATTAGATGATAAAATTAGTGACCCTTGGGAATTTAACTTCACTGCCACAGGTGAAGCCATTGCAGCTAAAACGACAGAAACTATGATCAATCAATCTTTATCCTTGCCTAATGGACAAAAAGTTGTTGTTGAAAAAATTACACAATCACCTATTTCATTAATCCTTTATTACCACATGTTTCCATCCCCTGATAAGTCAATGGACTATGATGTCCAGTTTAGATTATACGATCAGAATAATAATGAGTTAGAGCAATCTTCTGGTCAAACAATGCTTGAAAACTCTACACTTCGATTCCAGAAAAAAAACATGGAACCAATTACAAATATTACACTTGTTCCTCACTCTATTAATGTAAAAAGTGGCGTTCCTAAAAAAGATGTTGTCAAAGTGTTTCATGAATACACAATTACTACACAATTGAACAAATAATATCTACGTCTACCAATCTTGTAAATATAAAAAAAAGAAAACGTCCAATTTAATAGTGGACGTTTCTCTTTTTAGACATTACGTTGTCGCATTATGATGGTTTCCCTGATTTAGCAGAATAACCCCACCAATAATCATAGTAATTCCAATCGCTGAGTAAAGATTAAAAATATCTCCCCATACAACGATACCTACAATGACTGTTAATGCTGTACCTATGCCTGACCAAAAAACTAAACACCCCCGTTAGCCATCCATGTAGCGCAAAAACCAGCGCTACACCACAGAAAATGAAAGATTATTACGTTCTTTCATGGGAGTTGAACAAGAAAAACCGAAAAAGCAATTCTTCCACACATTATCAAATTCAGTTTTTTCTACATTTCAAACCAAGAACAAGAAAGAAACAATAATACGAAAACGACCTTGTTTTAACATCAACAAAATTTTAGAAAACAGCCTTTAATTAACTAAAAAATCTATCTATATGTGAATTTTAACTAAATTCGTACCGTTTATAAAAAGATTGCACCGTTTTATCCCTTTGGATATGGTATCTAAAGGGGTTTTTAAGTGAAAAGGAAAAGAACATTTGAATAAAAAGATCGATAAAAAACTATTGAATGACAATCAATTGTTTCAATAAAGGACCTTTTAATAGAACAAGACTTATTGACTAACCCTAGAGCAAGGTAGAAGGAATTGAAAATGGAAAAGATTAAAGAAATTGTAGCAGAGCGAAGAACCTATACACCTAACCAAAACACTCATTCCCCTTGTTATGCTCAGTTAATTTTGCCTCTTTAAGGAGAACTTTATATTAAAGCAGGGGCACAGGGTCTTCAACTTGAAGGTTGTTTTATTCCCCCTCTTAAACCCTTTAATTATATGAGAGCGAGAAATCGTTGATAACATGGTTCGTGGATAACCTTAATCAACGACATCCACTAGTCTCACATCTCTAATAACTTTTAGGAGGAAATAATTTCCGTACCTAAAAGAACTAGTGTTACACATTCAGACTATACTTCTACAGCTGGCTCGCTTAACACCCCAGCAGCGATACTGATTACAGAGTAATTAAATATAGTAAAGAATTTCTCGTAAAATAAAGGAACCCTGTAGCTTATCGCAAATTCTCCGATGTGCTACAGGGTTCTCTACATATTATTATATAATATCTAAAACAACTTCCTTTCTCATCCTATGTACCATCACTTGTGGTACGGTTCACCGTAACTAGTTAAAGTGCGGTTTTAACTAATAACTTACTTTACACGGAAACGGTCAACACTCTGTTTCAATTCATCCGCCAGCCCATAAAGCATAGCTGCGAAACTGGCTACCTCTTGCATGGCTGCAAGTTGTTCTTCTGATGAAGCAGCGATGTGAGCGGAGTCAGCTGAAGATGAATCTGCGATACCCTCCAGCACTGTTAGTGAAGCCGCAACTAACTCACTTCTTGATGACAGTTGTTCCGAAGCAGCAGATACTTCGTCAATCTGATCGGACACTTTCTGAATCGACTCCACGATCGAACTAAATGTTCGCCCTGCCTTATTCGCAATGTGTGTACCTGCCTGGGCTTCTGTCATTGATTTATCCAAAGAAACCACTGTTTTACTCGTGTGATCGCTGATACCTTGGAGTATGTCAGTTATTTTCTCCGAAGAGATTTTGGACCGTTCAGCGAGTATACGAATTTCTTGAGCTACAACAGCAAAACCTTTACCATGCTCACCTGCTCGCGATGCCTCAATCGATGCGTTAAGTGCAAGCAAATTGGTCTGATTAGCAATGCTACCTATTAATGTAACCATTTCACTAACTTGATCGCTTAATTTCTTCAGTCCATGGATTGCTTCGACCGATGTTTTCAAGTTTTGTTCAATTGTACTCATTTGAGCAACTGTTGTTTCTATATCCTTCATTCCTGCATTTGCGCTATCTGCTGTAACCGAAGCCAGTTCTGAGACGACGGAGGATGCATCTACGATTCTATGAATACCCATTCCCATCTCTTTCATTGATTGTTGACACTCATTAGTATGACGAAGTTGTTCATCGAGCCCAGCAGCAATGTTTTGAATGGCACCTGTGATTTCTTGTGTAGCTTCTTCGGTCTGGGCAGCGCTTTCTTGTAATTGAGAAGAAGATACAGCAACTTCATTCGAAGAATTTTGTATGTTATGGGTCAATACCCGAAGTCCGCTAATCATCTGATTAAATGAACTTGCAGCCTTACCAATCTCATTATGGTTCAGTACAGGAATTTCAACGGTTAAATCACCTTTCGAAGCATGTTCAGACACTTCAGCTAAATGTGCAAGCGGGCGCAACATTTTACGAAGAATGAATACAACCAACCCGATTAACATAAGTACAAAAAAGATACCGACCGTGATATTCGTCCATAGAATCCGTTGAAGTTCCTTTTTAACAATCCCGTAATCGAAGTCGACACCGAACAACGCAACTGGTTTCCCGCTTCCGTCATTAATCGGCGCTAAATACGAGATGAAAGTTCCACCTTCATCAGTGTAAACATCAGTTAATGTGCTACCGTTTTTCATTGCATCATCGTAACTTTTAAGAAATTCCGAATCTATTTCATATAACGCTCCTAACTCTTCAGCATATTCGACTGGATCCCGTCCATATTCTGAGTTATATAAGTATTCTTTGCCATCCTTCTTGATAATGTCCGGTGTTAATAAATAGACATCCACTACCATATGATTGGAGTTCATAGAATTCAAAATATTTGGGAGTTCCTCGAATGATTTTCCCTCTAATGGTTGATGCTCAAGAATTGTCTTCGTTGCTTCGGCAACAAGAGGTTCATTTTGTTGAGTTATGGATTTGAATACTTTTCCATATTCTTCAAATTGGCGAAAATACGCTCCACGTTGATCGCGTATGGACAGGGAAATCATTAATCCGATTACGATAATTATGAGGGCGGAGAGAAATAACGAGCTCGTAAATACTAAACTTCTAGATTTTGCTTTTTTAGAGCGCTTAGTTGTTCTCCTGGTATTTAATAATTTTTTTCTTCCAATCAAGGGTAAACCCATTTTCATTACACCTTCTATTTTAGCTTTTATCTATAATAATACACATAGTTGCGATTAGATCCCCGCTTCACACAAATATTGTAATCCTTTTTATTGTGGTAGATTGCTTAATATTCATAGTAATACACAGTTTCAAATCAACCAGTTATACATAAATTATACAATTATAAAATATTTGGAGCAAAGTTTATTTTAGTTCTCCCTTTATCCCTCGTATGTTCATCAAAGTTAGCAGCAAAGGTATTGAGCTATATTAGAAAATAATTCAAATTTTTTTTACTTGAATTTCGCTGTCAGGAAAGAGCCAGGTTTTTCTATAACAATTTCAGTCGGATAAAATTTAATAATAATTGAGGATGTATTTTCATAATCTCCATGTGTCAGAATCCCCTCGTTTATTGCAAAAAAACAAAATGGATACAGAACGCTTCCTATGCTAAAATATTTATTTGTACTTTATCAATACTTCCTAAGGAGAATGCAATGTTAAAAATCAAATATTTACCACCAATAACTTTTCCTACTGTTTTAATAGGTGCGATCATTATGCAAGTAAACGATATTCCAAAAAGTATTTGGTTACAAAATATTATCGTTACAATACTTTTCACCTTACTATCCTTCATAATGTTTAAAAAGAAAAAAATAAACTCTAATACAAAAACAAAATTCTATTTGCCGATTGCTACAATTGTTCTTTTACTGTCATTGACCTTTTTTGACTCAGGTATAGAGAGCGTCCACAGGTGGATTACATTAGGTCCAATTATTATAAATATATCTAGTGTCTTTTTACCTTTACTACTTATACTACTTGGTACACTTCTATTACAAAATCAATGGTGGTTTTCCTATATAATTGTTCTTACTACATCACTTTTACTAGTTTTACAACCAGATGCGTCAGCTGTTACTGCATTTGTAATATCGACCTTAGTTTTACTCATGTGTAACATTAATAGACATATTATCCGCTTTGTTATGTTGCTTATTCCCTTAACTTTCGTTTTTATTTCTTGGGTTTTTATAGATGATCTAGCACCTGTCCCATATGTTGAAAATATCTTGTTTATGGCAAAGGATTTAGGAATAATCTGGTTTATCATTTCTTTAATTTCACTTTTAATTCTTATAATACCTTTCATATTTTCCCCACCTAAAAAGAGAAAAATAACATCAATTAGTCTAGGTATATACTTTTTCACATTATTAGTAACAACATTTTTTGGAAACTTCCCTGTTATCCTAATGGGATACGGAATTTCTCCTATAATTGGTTACTTTATATCTATCAATTGGCTGCTTCGAAGTAAGCAAGGAGATGTAAACTAATATTATATAATCAAATGGCACTTTTCATAAGAAAGTTTCCTTTAATATTGCCTAATTAGAACGTCCGAAAAATTCAATTAGGTTATTGAATATCTATAAATAGATAGTTAATCTTTTCAATTTGAAGGGATTTCTCTTTTAGATTGGCTTCTTCAACTAAACTGCCACTTTAGCAGTTTAAGGAAAGCCCATTAGATCCCAATTTTTTTTAATAATTAACAGGTAAATAAATGACTATAAACAATAATAAACGCTATTTCCAAGGGGAAACTAATGGTTTACACCCTTGCAACGATGCGGTTCTTTAGTTTTTTAGTGCAAATAAATATACTGTGGATAGGAGTTGATCATATGTATTTTTCTTCAAAAATAAAAGAAGAACGTCAAAAGCATAATATGTCACAACAACAGCTTGGAGAAAAACTTAATATTAGTAGACAATCTATTTCCAAATGGGAACGTGGAGAAAGTTACCCTAGTATTGAATTGTTAATTAAGTTAAGTGACATATTTGATATTACTCTTGATGAATTAGTAAAGGAGGATAATTCTTTGAAAGAGAAACTCATTAAAGATAGCCAAAAATTAGTCTATCCACGGTGGAAATTGTTTTTTGATATTCTTCTAATAATTGGATTTTTAATCATACTAGCTAAGATATTCATTGTATTAGGTAATAAGCTATTTGATTTAAACATTGTGTTCTTACAGGATTCTCTGTTATTTCAAATTGGACCGTTCTTTATGACTATCATTGGAGCAATTGGTAGCGACTCTCTAGCCAAAAAATACAAGTAATTATTTTGGATTTAGAGTTATAATCTAATATAGGAAAGTCCCTTCAAACTATCTGAAGGGACTTTTTCCAGTATATATCTTATCCTGCTTCGTTAGTTCAACAAGGAAAAAGAGCTGCTTACGCAACCCAATTTTCTTCATGTCTAGTTCGCCATTCGTGTTACAAGCTACTCTACTATCAGCTTGTTACCTTCTTGAATTTCCCCATTAGCTCATGTCTTTGGTGGGAGTTGTAGTAATGTAAAAATCAATCGTATATTACATTTTGTCCTTGTTCACTTAACTTTTTTAAAGATGTAAGCATATGATTTATGTCTTCATCGGAATGTCTTTCCCATGAACTTAATTCAGCTATTATTTTCAAAGGAGATTTAGACCTATAAGAACGTGTTGGGTTTCCAGGAAATCGTTTGTCAGTTACGTTCGGATCATTTTCAAAATCACCTAATGGCTCTACAATATAAATTCTCTCTTTAGATTTAGATCTTGCTAATTCAGCACCCCATTTAGCTGCATTTAATGTTGCAGTAAAATATATATGGTTAGATTTTTTATCCTGATAATTGGATAAGTGCAAAGGTTCAAGCAGGTCTCCAATTTTCAGTTCTGCTTTAGTACCATGAAAGAACGGACCGGGATCTAAAATACTTTTTTTGTCATTCATATAAACGCACCCCTTATATTTTTTTGACTTGCGTATAACAGTATAAGGTAAGGAATGGGTGAAAAAGTAGTCTATAAATAATTATCAGATGGAGTTATAATATAAGTAGAGGATAAGATGTTAACTGTATTCAGCCGTTCTTTGAAAGCGAGTTTATAGAACTTGAACTATTTCAGTTGCAGTTGATACTTTTTCCGTTTAGTTCGTAATAAAAGCCCGGCCATTAGGTAAAGCATTGTAGTAATTATGCCTGCTGTGGGAGAAACAAGGAATTCTTTCCCTTGAGCAATTTTGATATAGCCATCAAGAATTAATGGATTCACAAGTGCATCTTCTGTCATATGCATAAGGACAAGTGGCCAAATACTTTTCGTCATTAAATAAATTTCTGTATACATTACTGTCCAGCAAATCATCGTCACAATACCTATTAACGCAAATATCCACCTATTCACTGGAAGCACACTGAGGATATCACTTTCTGATAGGAACACTAAAAAGTACGGCACATGCCAAGCTCCCCAAACACCACCAACAATACAATACAACCAAAAATCATTTACTTTTAACGTTAAAAGTTTACTTGTCAAATAACCTCTCCAAACTGATTCTTCAAAAAAGTTTTTAACAAATTGAATCAGTAAACTGCCAGCAAAAACTGAAATTAATGTATTTAAATTAAAATCCGAAAAATCCATCCAGCCAAATAGATAGCTTACTAACAAAACTATAGAAGTGACGACAGGATAGACTAGGAGCGAGACAATATACCATTTTATGTTACCTTTCAAATTAGGCAATAAGCCTATATCTCGCCAACCATCTCCTGCAAAGACACGTAACAGTATAGTTGTCAGCAGCGGAAATACTAGCCAAATTCCCATCCCAAGTGTGTCGCCCCTAGGCTGTTCAGGGATGAAGCGATCTACAAAAACACCAAGCCAACCACAAAGCAAAACAACAACTATAAAGATTATTAAGTTGCGTTTAGTTTTCATTTTTCAATCCACCTCCCTGTTTTCAAGAATTGAAATAACCCACATCGCATTGGGACAAGGAATCTCGGGATGCAGCGCAATGTATTGAGCGATTCCTTGAATAGAACACCAGAATGCTACTGCAAGCGCTTCAGCATTCCCCTGTTTAATTTCACCTAGCAATTGCCCCTTCTCTATTAATGGAACACTCTTTTTAATTAATTTATCTGCTTCCATAAGCATTTCTTTTAAATCTTCCGACAAGGAATCAAGATGTTGTGCATTCTCCATTAGGACAAACATTTTTGCCGCAGATGGGTTTGTACGGATCATGTCAAACAAATCCTCAGCAGCAGCTGTAAAAATAGCTAATGGTGTTTCATTAGTAAAACTAAAATCCATCTGAAGTCTTTCACACCCTATCCGAATTAGCTCTTCATAAAGCTTTTCTTTAGAGTCAAAATAATGAAAAAGCAACCCCATGCTCATATTAGCAGCTTTAGCAATATCAGCAATTTTCGTTTCACCATACCCCTTCCGAATAAACAAATCTAATGCAGATTGTAAAATTAAGGCCCTTCGTTGTTCTTTTTGTTCATGTCTAATTGCCATTTCCCCACTCCTTTATTGAATATACTTTCATTGAAATATTATTCAATAAAATTTGCAAATATCCCTGAAAAGTGCCCAGAAAATATTAATTAATTATCTATGAAAAATGAACCCTTTTATCTTCACGGAAGTCTAAATAGGAAATATAAGAAATTCAAAGGAGGAAATAATGGGTGTTTCTGAACTTACTGTGCTGATTTTAGTTTATAGTGGCATCATGATTTTTTTCTTAGTTCCCTTTAAAAAGCATCGAAACAAGGAAACAATGCGTCCAATTACTTTTAAAGAAAGTCTGCTGCACATCACTTTTCATAAAAAAGCTTTACTAGCTCTCCTTTTTATAAGCCTTTAGTTAGTAGCTATTTTGTTCAGTACCGAGCAGGAGGTATATCATTTTTATGCTCACAGCGGTTATCCTCCAATCAGTTCAGATTCAAAGGCAATTTTCTATATGTGCGCATTACTCGGATATACGGTCATTCTTTATTTAGCTCTCGCTTTATGGATTTCCTAAACAATTTAAAAAGGAGGGTCTAATAATTTTAAATATCCCCATAAATTATGACAATTTTATGTACTTTAAAATAGTAATTACGCAATAAAAAACAACATAATCACTACTATTATATTAAAAATAAATATCAGTTATTTACTATTCAATACTCCTTTAAAATAGAACACTTTTCCCAAAAATATATTTTACTTTCATAGGAAAATAATTTTCAAAACGTATACAATTCAACACTCTTAGACAATTCAACCTTTCATGATATCAAAAACCCAGCTTTCTTTTTTGTAAAATAATAACATGATTAAAATTAACAATTTTAATAAAAATACGAGTTGAACTTTACCAAGGAATAGAATACTATGAATTTCGAAAGGTGGTTCGCCATCATTCTAGCAATAACAATTATTTTAAAGGGGTTGGAATTATGTCAGACGTTCTAAAGCAATTTGTTATGCCGAAAACAAACTTATTTGGACCTGGAGCAATTCAAGAAGTTGGTAAACGCTTAAATGATTTAGAAGTGAAAAAGACATTAATCGTAACAGATGAGGGCTTACACAAATTAGGTCTCTCTGAACAAATTGCTAACATCATTATAGCTGCTGGAATAGATGTAGCAATTTTCCCGAAAGCAGAACCAAATCCAACAGATCAAAATATTGAAGACGGAATTGCAGTGTATCATGCTGAAAACTGTGATTCGATCGTTTCTCTTGGAGGCGGTAGTGCACACGATGCAGCAAAAGGTATCGGACTTATTGCTTCGAATGGTGGACGCATTCATGATTACGAGGGCATTGACAAATCACAAAACCCATTGGTTCCATTAATCGCTATTAACACAACTGCTGGTACAGCAAGTGAAATGACTCGCTTCACAATTATTACGGATACAGCTCGTAAAGTGAAGATGGCCATCGTGGACAAACATGTTACGCCACTACTATCGATTAATGACCCTGAGCTAATGATTGGCTTGCCTCCTGCTCTAACGGGGGCTACTGGTTTAGATGCATTAACACATGCAATCGAATCATTCGTGTCGACAAACGCAACACCAATTACTGATGCATGTGCAGAAAAGGTACTTCAGCTAGTTCCTGAATATTTACCACGTGCCTATGCAAACGGCGCAGATTTAGAAGCACGTGAGCAAATGGTTTACGCACAATTTTTAGCAGGCATGGCGTTTAATAATGCGTCGCTAGGCTATGTGCATGCAATTGCTCATCAATTAGGTGGTTTCTATAATCTACCACATGGCGTATGTAACGCTATTCTATTGCCACATGTTTGCCGCTTCAACTTAACAGCACGTACTGAGCGTTTTGCAAAAATCGCTGAATTGTTAGGCGAGAACGTTGAAGCGTTAAGTAAACGTGATGCTGCTGAGAAAGCAATTGTAGCAATCGAAAATCTTTCTAGAGATTTGAACATTCCTAGTGGATTCCGCGAATTAGGTGCGAAGGATGAGGATATTGAAATCTTAGCGAAAAATGCAATGTTAGATGTATGCGCTGCAACAAACCCACGTAAAGCAACTTTAGAAGACATTAAACAAATTATTACAAATGCGATGGGCCCTGTAACGAAAAAAGAAGAATCACTCGAAGCTATCGCACTTTCTTAAAAAGTAAGCAAAAGGCATGTCTCTTGTAGGCATGCCTTTTTATTGTGAACAGCATTCGGGCATTGTATGTGACCCCAACACTCGCTATACTTTTCTTAAAAAGAATTGGAGATAAGAAGATGCGTTTAATCTCAATTTGTCCAAGTAATACCGAGCTTGTTGCTTATTTAGGCCTAACTGATCAGCTTGTTGGCGTCGATGATTTTTCGGATTGGCCATTAGCAGTAAAAGACTTACCTCAGCTTGGCCCAGATTTATCAATTGATATGGATGCATTAGAGTCATTACAGCCTGATCTTGTACTCGCATCCTTAAGTGTCCCCGGCATGGAAAAAAATATTGAAGCGTTACAAGCTAGAAATATTCCCCACATTGCTTTTAATGCTAATTCATTAGAAGAAATCGCACAGGATCTCCATACTTTAGGGAAAGCCTGTGGGGTTGAAGGTCGTGCTAAAGAAATTTCTGAGGAATATTTACAATGTATCGATTGTCTTCGCACAGTTGCTCAAACGATTCCTAAAAAACCTACTCTTTATTGGGAATGGTGGCCAAATCCTATCTTTACTCCAGGTAACATTAATTGGTTAACTGAAATTAGTGCCATCGCCGGTGGGCAAAATCTGTTTCAGGATGTAGAACTTGCAAGCGTACAAACTGATTGGACAGATGTTATAAAGCGTGACCCAGACTATATTATGATGGCTTGGGTAGGAGTTGCCTTTGAGCGTATTCAACCGGCCAATTTATTAAAGCGTTCCCATGCGCAGGAGCTTCGAGCTGTAAAAATGAAACAGCTTCACGTAATGGAGGAATGGCTTTATTGTCGGCCATCACCACGCCTTATAGAGGGTGCATTAAAGCTTGCTAACATGCTTCACCCAAAAGAATATAAGCACATAAAGCTTCCTAGTTTTTTAGATAGCTAAAATGAAACAATATGTCAGTGACATTGGCGTACTAAAAAAATGAAGTGTGGATGTTCAGCAAAACGAGTGGTTGATTTCCGTTCGGGCTGGGCGTATCCTGGGGGGCGTCCAGCGTCCAGCCTCCACTCCAATCAACCAATTTATTTAGCGTGTATTTTCTGGCATGTTACTAATTTATAGTGATAAAACGAGCATCAGCGCATGCAAAGCTAAGTTAGCATCTCAACGTTCGCCCATAGGGAAGGATAAAGATTTCCTTGACCATTTTTTAACCAAAAGAAACATCCCCTCGAATATCGAGGGGATGTTTGACGTGTGAGTTCGGATTAAACAAACTTCACCATATGGTATTTTTTCTTGCCGCGACGAACAATGCTGAATGCATCTTCTAAACGATCTTTGCTATCGATGACATATTCTAATTCAGTGACCTTTTCGCCGTTCACGCTGATCGCACCATTCGTTACGTCTTCACGCGCTTGACGTTTTGAAGGAGAAATACCTGCTTCCACAAGTAATTCCACGATATTTTTATCTTCTTTCGCCATTTCAATAGAAGGAACATCTTTAAACGCATCCTTCATTTCATCAGCAGAAAGTGCTTTTAAGTCACCTGAGAATAAAGCAGCTGTAATGCGGATCGCTTGGTCTAACGCTTCTTGACCATGAACTAAGCGAGTCATTTCTTCAGCTAGTGCTTTTTGCGCCTTACGTAAATGTGGTTCCTCTTCTACAGATACTGCTAAAGCTTCAATTTCTTCACGAGAAAGGAATGTGAAGATTTTTAAGTATTTTACAACATCAGCATCCGCAGCGTTAATCCAGAATTGGTAGAACTCATATGGAGATGTTTTCTTACTATCTAACCATACAGCGCCACCTGCTGTTTTACCAAATTTCGTACCGTCTGCTTTCGTTACTAACGGAATTGTAATACCAAAAGCTTTTGTCTCTTCCTCATGTGTTTTGCGAATAACTTCTAAACCAGTTGTAATATTCCCCCACTGATCAGAGCCACCAACTTGAATGCGACAGTTGTAATGGTTGTATAAATGATTGTAATCAATACCTTGAATTAATGTATACGCAAACTCAGTAAATGAAATCCCTGTATCAAGGCGTGATGCAATTGTATCTTTTGCTAACATGTAGTTCACGTTAATTAATTTCCCATAATCACGTAAAAACTCAATCGTATTTATATTGCCAATCCAGTCACGGTTATTCACTAACTGAGCACCATTTCCATCTTCTGCAAATTCAAAAATACGCTCTAATTGGCTACGGATACCTTGAACATTTTTATCAATTTGCTCAACAGTTTGTAATTGGCGTTCTTCAGAGCGTCCAGATGGATCTCCAATCATCCCTGTCGCACCACCAACTAATAAAATTGGACGGTGGCCCGCTTTTTGGAATCGACGTAGCGTTAAAAGAGGCACAATATGTCCAATATGCATAGAATCCGCAGTTGGATCAACACCGCAGTATAAAGATACAGATTGCTCATCTAATAATTTGGCCATACCTTCAGCATCAGTTTGTTGGTATAACAATCCGCGCCATTCTAAGTCTTGTAATAAATCGTTCGTCATTTTTATTCCTCCTAAGTGTTTAATAATTCCGTGTAGGGAGAAACAAAACAGTCCCTACACGCAAAATATTGCATGCAGGGACGTTATAAACTAACGCGGTACCACCCAGCTTGAAGATGTCATCCATCTTCCTCTTCATTCAACCGCCTTTATCGCAGGCGCGCACGTCTAAGCTCCAAGCACGTAATTCGTCTCTACATTATGACCAGCTTTCACCAACCGCTGGCTCTCTATACAGGGAATATAGACACTACTGCAAGCTCTTCTTCGCTAGAAAACTATAAGCATTATTCTAAACGATTCTTTTTCATTGTCAATAATTATGTTCGACCTAAATCAATATGTGCTATAATAAACAAGATTTTAGGAGGTCGATACATTGAAAGATTGGATTGAGAAAATCAATGCAAAGATCGATGAATTAATTCAACAAAAATGGATGAAGAAATTACGTATTTCAGGAAGTGTTGCCTGGAACTTATTTTTACTATTTTTAGTCTTTGCATTGGTAGGCACTGTATTTGCCGGTTCAGTTGGCGCTGGCTATTTTGCTTCACTTGTAAAAGAAGAGCCACTACGCTCTAAGGAAGAATTACGAAAAGAAATTTTCAACTATGATTCAACAAGTGAGATTTATTTTGCCAACGATATTTATATCGGAAAATTACGTACAGATTTAGACCGTCGAGTAACAACATTAAACGCTGTCTCACCTGATGTTGTTAATGCGGTATTAGCGACAGAGGACGAGTATTTCCGTGAACATAACGGAATAGTTCCGAAAGCCGTCATCCGCGGGTTACTTCAAGACGTAACCAACTCTTCTACACAAACAGGTGGTTCTACACTAACACAGCAGCTTATTAAAAACCAAGTATTAACAAACGAAGTATCTTATGAACGAAAAGCAAAAGAACTTCTACTTGCGATGCGTTTAGAGCACTTTATGAAAAAGGAAGAAATATTAGAGGCCTACTTAAACATAATTCCTTATGGTCGTAACGCTTCCGGTCGAAACATTGCAGGGGTAGAAACAGCTGCTGAAGGTATTTTCAATGTAAAAGCAAAGGATTTATCACTTCCTCAAGCAGCGTATATAGCTGGTATACCTCAATCACCTTTTGCGTACACACCTTTCACAAATACTGGTGCACTTAAAAGTAAAAAAGCTCTGCAACCGGGTATTGATCGAATGAAAACTGTACTTTATCGTATGAAAGACGCAGGTTATATTAACGAAGCTCAATATAAAGAAGCACTTGCTTACGATATCGCAGCTGACTTCCGTTCACCGGAGATGCGTGCAGAAGATCGCTACCCATGGCTAACGTATGAGCTTGAAAGTCGAGCAAGAGACATTATTGCGGAAAAACTAGCAGAAGCAGATGGTATTGATCCAGAGCGCTTAAAAAATGAAACAAAATTAAAAGAAAAGTATACGATCTTAGCAGATCGTGATGTCCGCTCAAAAGGTTATCGTATCTATTCAACTATTAATAAAGATATGTACGATTCGATGCAAAAGGCAGCGGAAAACTTTAAAAATTACGGTCATACTTACACTGTCAAAGACAAAGACCCTGTAACAGGTGAAGAAATTGATGTTCAAATGCCTGTACAGGTTGGAAGTATTTTAATTGAAAATACTACCGGGCGTATTTTAAGCTTTGTCGGTGGCCGTGATTTTGAATTAAAAAGTTATAACTATGCAACACAGGCAAAACGCTCAAATGGCTCAACAATGAAACCTTTACTCGTATATGCACCTGCAATAGAATACGGTGTAATCGGTGCAGGTAGCCCATTAGTCGATGTAAAATTCTCTATTTCCGGATGGAGTCCAAAAAACTATAATACTAATGATGAACGCGGACTAATCCCTGCACGTGAGGCATTAGCAGATTCACAAAACTTATCAGCTATACGTCTATATTATAGTATTCTTAACAGACGTCCTGCCGATTATTTAGTAAAGATGGGGATCACAACCTTACAGCCTAAGGACTTCACAAACATTGCAACTAGCATCGGAGCCGTAGAAGAAGGTATTACTGTTGAAGAGAACACCAATGCCTTTGCAACTTTTGCAAATAGTGGACAATTTATAGACTCTTATATGATTGATAGAATTGAAGACCAAAATGGAAATATCATTTATAAACACGAAGTTAAACCTGAACAAGTATTTAGTCCTGAAACTTCTTATATCATTACTGATATGTTACGAGATGTGCTAACAAAAGGAACAGGTACACTTGCAAGAAATACATTAAAATTCTCTGCTGACTTTGCCGCTAAAACAGGTACTTCACAAAACTACAAAGACGTTTGGTTTGTTGGTTATAACCCGAATGTTTCTCTTGGTGTATGGATGGGTTATGATAAAAATGAAACACTAGATGCATTTAATAATACGTATCAACGGCCTAGCGTGCGAATTAACAAGCTATGGGGAACATTAATGAATTCTGTGTATGATGTAGATCCACAGTTAATTGCGCCTAAAACTAGATTTGTGCAACCGAAAAACGTTGTCACTGCATCATTCTGTGGTATTTCTGGTTTAGCGCCATCTGCAGCATGTGCTAATGCTGGTCTCGTGCGCTCTGATTTGTTTAATGCGAAAGTATTTTTACCTTCTAAAGCTGATGATAGCTTAGCTTCTTCAAGCGTTGTTACAATAAAAGGTAAAACATATAATGCACTTCCTAGCACACCAGCAGAATTTGTAAAAGCAAGCGGTGCAGGAATTAATCAGGCATTTATTAAACGAATGCTAGGCCCACTTGGCGGTAACCCAGCCAGCCTATTACCAAAAAATTCGACATTAGCGAATTCAACGGTATCAGCTGTTAATTTCCCAGCAGATAGTAGTGCACCAGCAGCAGTATCTGCTTCAATTAACGGGAATACATTATCATGGACAGGCTCTTCAAACGATGTAGTCGGTTACCGAATTTATAAAGTAACAAATGGCCAAAGAACCCTTGTTGGATCAGTGCTTGAATCATCGCAAAGCATGACGGTAGCAAGTGGTCAAGCCTATGTTGTTGTTGCTGTAGATATTACAGGTTTAACTTCACCGCAATCCAATACCGTTTCTACTGGTGGCGACGCAAGTGAAAAACAACCTGAAAAAGACAAGGAAGAAGAGGTCCCAACTACTCCACCGACTGACGACAATGACTCGGACAAAAACGGAAACGGCACAGAGAATGGCGATGGGTCTGATGGTAGTAACGGGAACAACTCAAATAACGGCAGCGGTTCCGGTAACACTGGGAATGGCTCAAATAATGGTAACGGTTCCGGTAACACTGGAAATGGCTCAAACGGTAACGGTTCCGGTAACACTGGAAATGGCTCAAATGGCAACGGTTCCGGAAGCACTGGAAACGGCTCAAATAACGGCAGCGGCTCTAATGGAGGAAACAACGGAAATACTACTCCGCCGACTGCCCCACCTAAACAATAGTAAACAGGCATACTACATTAAAAAAGTAATTGTAGTATGCCTGTTTTTTTGTCATTATATAGGTGACTGTAAATTAGAAGGGGTGGAAATAATTGAACATTTTAGTTTTAGGAGGCACTCGTCTTTTTGGTAAAAAACTTGTTGAGCTTTGTCTTCAAAATGGGCATAACGTAACTATTTTAACACGTGGACAAAGCGGAAATCCTTTTGGTACGAAGGTGAAGCAGCTAATTGTTAATCGAGATGATGCCGATTCATTGTCACAGGCGCTATCAAGTACTACATGGGACATTGTCTATGATAATATTTGCTACTCTCCGAATGAAGCTCTTAAAATATGTGAAATTTTAGAAGGTAAAACGAAAAAGCTCGTTTTTACATCTACTCTATCCACCTACGAAATAGACGGCACTGTCAAAACAGAAGAAGATTTTAATCCATTTAAATATGAAGTTCGAATGGGGAATCGCGAAGATTTTTCATATGGTGAAGGAAAGCGTCTAGCAGAAGCAGTACTTTTCAAAGAAGCTACGTTTCCTGTTGTCGCTGTCCGTTTCCCTATTGTTATGGGTGAGAATGACTATACACGCCGTTTACATTTTCATGTTGAACGAATTTTACAGGAACAGCCTATTTCATTGCCAAATTTTGAAGCAAAAATGAGCTATATTACAGATGACGAAGCAGCTGCATTTTTGTATTTTGCTGGCATTACACCAATTGAAGGGCCTTATAATGCAACAGCGGCAGGTGCAATTTCATTAAAGGATTTGCTAGGTCTTATTGAAGTTGCAACCGGAAAGCATGCAAAAATATCTCTTGTAGGTGGCAATGAAAAATCGCGGTCACCATATGGGGTTCCTGCAGATTGGTATATGTCAACTGGAAAGGCAGAAGCGGCTGGCTTTACATTTAGTCAACTTCATGATTGGCTCCCTACTCTAGTGAAAACATTAGTAAAAGAACTGCAATAAAGTGAAACTTTAATCGGTGGGGTATTCTTTACCCCACTGATTATTAGTCTTCACCAATTGGTTTTTTACGGGCAGTTAGCCTCTCCTAATTTCTATGCTCTCATTAAAATCAAAGTGGGAGTACCTGACACTTCTCCGCCTTCGTGACCAACATCCTGCTGTTGCTGTTGCTGCGCTTTCGCACAAACAAAACCCTCTGCTGTCGCTACGTTAGCACTACTTTCGCGCAAAAAACATCTGTTGCCCCAAGTGGCTCATCGGACGCCCCCAGGAAACTTTGCTCTGTGCGAAAGCGAAGCGTCAGCAACAAATGTTTATCTGTGCGAAAGCGAAGCGTCAGCAACAACAAAGCGCCTAGCCGGAACGGAAATCAACCACACGCATTAAAAAATCTGCTAGATTTCTTACAAAGAAGTCTAGCAGATTTTTTTATCGTATATAATTGGCCAGATACTACAGAAGTATCGTTTTCAAAATCGCAATCGCTTCATCGATTTCTGCTTTTGACACAATTAATGGAGGTAATAAACGTATAACATTTGGCCCTGCACCTACTAATAATAAGCCGTTTTCCTCTGCTGCAGTTATATACGAGGCTACCTCAGTATCACCACAGCCAATGCCTAGAAGTAAGCCTTGGCCCTGTACGGTATACGTAGAAGGGAGATTCGCTTTTAACCGCTTCACAAAATATGCGGATAGCTCCTGTACATTTTGTAAAAATGCAGGTTCAAAGACATGATCTAGCACAGTTTCAGCAACACGCATTGCAAGTGGATTTCCACCGAATGTTGTCCCATGTGTGCCAGGACTAAATGTTTCATATAGCTCTGCTGTTCCAAGCATACTACCGACAGGGAAGCCTCCACCTAGCCCTTTTGCCAACGTCACAATATGCGGCTTTAAAATCGTTTGTTCAAAAGCATATTTTGTTCCTGTACGTCCAATACCCGTTTGAACCTCATCGATTATTAGTAATATTCCTTTGTCGTCACAAGCTTTAGCTACTGCTGCTGCGAACTCTGGTGATACGCTGTTAACGCCACCCTCACCTTGAATCATCTCCAACATAATTGCTGCAACAGAATCGTCAATCGTTGCTTCAAGTGCTGCCACATCATTAAAAGGAAGAATTGTAAATTTTTCAACAAGTGGTCCGAAGCCATTATGTACCTTGCCCTGACCTGTTGCGGACATTGCTCCAAAAGTTCGTCCATGAAAGGATTTCTCGAAAGTAATAATATGATTTTTCCCTGTATGCTTACGTGCAATCTTGATGGCCGCTTCATTTGCTTCCGCACCACTATTACAGAAAAATGCATATGAAAGATGTGTATCAGCTATTAATTTTTGTGCAACCTTCTCCTGACCAGGAATAGCAAATAAATTAGAAATATGCCAAAGCGTTCTACTTTGATCATGAATAGCCTCCACGACCGCAGGATGTGCATGACCAAGACTCACTACAGCAATTCCACTTGTAAAATCTAAATATTTTTTCCCCGCAGCATCTTCAACAACTGTTCCTTGCCCTTTGACAATTTGGGCGCGGCGTTTGCCATAGTTTCCAAATAAAGCACTCATCTAATCACCCCTACTTAAATTCATAGCTAAAAATCTTCAGTCTTACTCAACTATATTGCTACCTATATGCCATTAGAACAGTCATTCCTACTATAACGAAGAATAACTTTCAAAGGTGAAGACAAGCATTTAATTTAAATGAGATAAAATTGTCGTACCTACTAAGGATTCCCCAACAATTTGCACGGATGGAATACCTGCATTTAAGCATTCGAGAGCTCCTTGAACCTTAGGTATCATCCCACCGTAAATATGCCCCTCCTCAATCCATTGATTGATGAAAGAAGGTGTTACTTTCGATTGATATTCATCGTTTATACGAATACCATTTACATCTGTTACAAGTAATAAGCTATCTGCCGCTAAAGCTAGTGCTATTTCACTTGCTATCGTATCTCCATTAATATTCAACGCCTGACCATATACATCCGCTCCGACGCAAGCAATAACTGGTACTACCCCTGCATTTATTAATGCTTCTAGCAAAGATATATTGACGGTCTTCACTTCACCAACAAAACCGAATACATCTTTGTCTAAATAATCGGCTACAATCAACTTGTCATCAAATCCGTTTAAACCAAGTGCAGCTATACCAGCCGTGGTTAATTCATGAACAAGCGCTGGATTGACCTTTCCTAATAACGTTGACTGTACGATATCCATTACAGCTTCACTCGTTACACGAATACCGTTAATAGCATGTGATTTTATTCCACGCTCCGCAAGTTCACGGTTAATAGCCGGGCCACCACCATGGGTAATAATAAGCTCTGCACCGCTCTCTTGAAGTTTTTTAAAATTCTTAAAAAATGATTCATTTAAGCCCTCTAGCGTACTACCCCCAAGCTTAATGACCATTCGTTTACGAGCGATACGAGGCATTGATTTGAACGTAGTCATAAGTTAGATCACATCCCCAAGCATGCCCCTTGCCGTCCCCAATACCAAGTGACACATAAATTTTCACTTCATGCATTTTTAAAATTTGAATTAACTCATCCTCCGAGAATGGAACTGGCTCACCGTCTTCAACCATAGTTACACCGCCAATTTGGATCGTAATTTTTCCCGGATCAACCGTTGCGCCACTATAGCCTACAGCAGCAATAATACGTCCCCAGTTTGCATCACAGCCAAATACTGCCGTTTTCACAAGCGGTGAACCGACTACTGTTTTAGCAATTTTACGCCCTTCTTCATCCGAAATTGCCCCTTCGACTTCAACCTCAATCAGCTTCGTTGCACCTTCACCATCTTTGGCAATCATTTTCGCTAAGTCTTGAGCTACTGTTTTCAATGTAAAGTAGAAATTTTGCCAATCCGGATGATTAGAAGTTAGAGCCTCATTGCCCGCTAAGCCGTTTGCCATCACAACTACTGTGTCATTTGTAGATGTATCTCCATCCACTGTAATTGCATTAAAAGTCAAATTTGTTATATCAGATAAAGTAGCCTGAAGAACTTCTGATTCAATATTTGCATCTGTCGTAATAAAACCTAGCATTGTGGCCATATTTGGTTCAATCATACCCGAACCTTTTGCAACACCAGCGATAATAACCTCCTTGCCATCAACGATAGTGCTGTAACTCGTGTTTTTCATAACGGTATCTGTTGTTAATATCGCTTGGGCAAAATCAATCGCACTTTCTAAATTATCCTTTGGCTCTAACTGATTAATCCCATTTGCTATCGGCTCCATATTCATAATTTCACCGATGACACCTGTTGAGCAAACTCCTACTAAATTTGCCTCGATACCAAGCTTTTCCGCCACTAGGAATTGCATTGTTTGTGCATCCTTCGCTCCTTGCTTCCCTGTACATGCATTAGCATTTCCGGAATTGACAATCATCGCCTGCATTTTTTTCGTTGTGTACACAACTTCTTTCGTTACTTTTAATGGTGCTGCCTGCACAGCATTCGTTGTAAAGACACCTGCTACACTCGCCGGTACTTCACTGACTAATACAGCTAAATCCTTTTTCTTATGCTTTAAACCACAGTGTAAACCCGCAGCTTTAAAGCCCTTTGGTGAAACAATATTTTTACTTGATAATTTTTTCATCATACTTGCGGATGCTATTAATGTCATAAAATCTTTCCTCCTTAGTTAATCAATTACCCTCGACATAAGAGATGAGAAACATTTGAAGCTGACGCTATGCTTTCGCTACATAAAACATTTTTCTGAAAGAAGTTAAATAAAGAATGGAACGACATCTAATCCTGTAATTTGTGGTAAATCAAATTGAACGTTCATATTTTGAATGGCTTGCCCAGCAGCACCTTTGACTAAATTATCGATGACGCCAACGATTGTGGCACGATTCGTACGGCTATCTACTTTCGCTAAAATATCACAATAGTTCGAACCTTTAACGCGATTTGTTCCCAGACTATTAGCATCTGTAACAATCCGTACAAACGGATGTTTTTCATAAGCACTCCGTAAACAAGCAACTAGCTGCTCTTCTGTAACACCAGGCATAACAGGTGCATATGAGGTAGATAAAATCCCTCTAGTCATTGGCACTAAATGCGTATTAAAAGTAATAGTTGTATCGACCCCTGTAAACATTGAAATGGCCTGCTCAATTTCTGGTATATGCTGATGTGCATTCGTTTTATAGATTGATAAACTTTCATTCGCCTCGCTAAAATGCGTTGTTTGCGATGGTTTATTTCCGGCTCCTGAAATCCCACTTTTTGCATCAATCACTAAAAAGCTCGAATCAATCAATCTTTCTTTTAGCAACGGTAACAACGAAAGTAACACCGCCGTTGGGTAACACCCTGGATTTGCGACAAGAGAAGCATGTTGAACATTTTCTGCATTCCATTCGGTTAAGCCATATACACTTTGTTGAATGATTTCCAATGGTGCCGCTTTTTTACCGTACCACGCTTCATAGCTCGCTGGATCTTGTAAACGAAAGTCACCAGACAAGTCTATTAATTTAGGACCTTTCCCTACCATCGGAGGTAATAGCTCACTTGTCACCCCTGAAGGCGTACTTGTAAAAACAACATTAAATTTCTCTAAAGCCCCATAATCAATTTTTTGTAAAGGTGTATCGGCTAAATGAACGAGATGACCAAACTTAGATGAAAAAATGACACCTTCTTCTGAGGATGTGAATAAATCGATCCTCTCCACCGCTTTATGATTATGTAAAAATCGAATAAGCTCTAATCCACCATACCCGGTTGCACCAACTATTCCTACTTTCAATTCGCTCACCTCTGAAATAAGTTAAAATTAGTATACGACTGCATATTTATTAAGTCAACTGGATTTTTATTTATATTTAAACTTTTCTAAATATTTACCAATTATCATCATAACGTGGGTTTGATTTCCGACTTGGCGCTTAGTCGTTGCTGTCGCATAGAGCAAAGCTTCCCGGGGGGGCGTCCGATGAGCCGCTTCGCTGCAGGTTTTCCTAGAAGGTATAAAATGTGAAAACTAATTTCTCTAATATCGAGTAAGGCATTTCTCTACTTAAAAGGAGATGTTTTATTATGCAAAAAAATTTTGTATACTCTTTTCTACTTTTATTTGTAATTAAAATAGAAGTAAATATCCCGTTGAATGAAGTTATAAAAAAAGAGAAAGCAGGAATTTTTCGTTGACCGAATAAATTCCTGCTTCTTATATTACAAAATTAATCTTCCATCGTAGATAAATCACCTGTTGGTAAATTTAACTCCCACGCCTTTAATACTCGTCGCATAATCTTACCACTGCGTGTTTTTGGAAGCTTATCCTTAAATTCGATTTCACGAGGTGCTGCGTGTGCAGATAAGCCCCTCTTAACAAAATTACGAATATCCTCAGTCAATGCATCTGAAGGTTCAACACCCTCACGTAAGGATACAAACGCTTTAATAATTTCACCTCGTACAGGATCTGGTTTGCCAATCACCCCTGCCTCGACGATATCAGGATGCTCTAGTAGCTTACTTTCTACCTCGAAAGGACCTACCCGCTCACCAGCTGTCATAATAACATCATCTATACGCCCTTGGAACCAGAAGTAACCATCATCATCCATATAGGCAGAGTCCCCAGTCACGTACCATTCACCTTTTAAGAAATAGGATTCATAACGCTCTGGATTTCCCCAAATTTGACGCATCATCGCTGGCCAACCACGTCGGATTGCTAGATTTCCCATTGTAAAAGGCGGTACTTCGTTACCAGTATCATCAACAATCGTCGCATGAATACCTGGTAATGGCTTACCCATTGAACCTGGCTTAATATCCATAGAAGGATAGTTACAAATCATATGCGCACCCGTTTCTGTCATCCACCACGTATCATGAATACGGTGTCCTAGCTCATCAGTCCCCCAACGAATGACCTCTGGATTTAACGGCTCACCAACAGATAAAATGTGACGTACCGAAGATAGATCATAGTTCTCAAACATACCACTACCAGCACCCATTAGCATTCTGAATGCAGTTGGTGCACTATACCAAACTGTTACACTATAATCTTCAATTGCTTGGTACCAAGCTTGTGGTGAAAATCTCCCACCCACAATTAGCATTGTGACACCATTTAACCATGGACCAAAAATGCCATAGGCTGTGCCTGTCACCCATCCTGGATCAGCCGTACACCAGTAAATATCGTCTTCACGCAAATCTAATACCCATTGTGTTGATTGATATTGTTGAAGCATTGCATTATGAACATGCAATACTCCCTTTGGTGCCCCTGTTGATCCAGACGTATAATGAAGAATCATACCATCCTCTCTGTCCACCCATTCGATGTCAAATTGAGAAGATGCTTCTTTCAAGCGCCTATTAAAATTTAAAATTTGTGTTGTTTCCTCTATATCAGATCCTACTAAAAAGACTTGCTGCAAATGTGGTAGTTTTTCTAAAGGTACACGTTCAAGTAACTCTGGTGTTGTCACTAATACTTTAGCTTCACTATCTGCAAGTCTGTCATAAACAGCACCTTCCATAAATGCCTCGAATAACGGACCTACGATTACGCCCATTTTCAAAGCGCCTAATAAAGAAAAATAAAGCTCCGGTGAACGGGGCATAAAAATAAATAATCGATCACCTTTTTCTAAATTTGTTGCTGCCTTAAAAACATTTGCAGCTTTATTTGTCAGCTTCTTCATTTCATTGAAAGAATAAGCCTCTTTACGTTTTCCATCATTAAAATAAAGTGCAACTTTGTTTTTCCGATGCGTTTCCGTATGACGGTCAATTGCCTCGTATGCCATATTCACAAGCCCTGTTTCATACCAACTAAATCCCTTTTCTGTCTCTGCCCAATCATGTGTTGCCGCAGCTTTTTCATAATCAAGCAAATTATATTGCCCCGGTAAAGCATTCAACTTCTCCAACATTTTCATCCCCATGAAACTACCCCTCTCTTTGCTATCGCCTTAGTACATTAGTAAGCAAATTTCAAATTGTAATTTCACCATTTTCCCCCTTCAAAATCCGCCACCTTCTCCAAAGACAAATACACTATGTAGCAATTGTTATACAACAGTTCGGATAGTATAAAATTAGCGAATGCTTATTCACACTACGTTCACCTGTTGAATAACAGTTACAATATACATATATTTTACACGAAGTTATCAAGAATGTCTTAATATTTTTACTTTTCTAAAAACACAGGTATATTTTGCAATAAATAGCGTTTTTCCGCAGGAAATCAGCTATAATGGAATTATTAAACTCAGGTGGTGTAATCATGGAACATAAAAGAACTTTTTTTTCTGTCACAAAGGAAACAAAGCATGGTACTGTGTATGTGGAAGGACCTGTTCCTCCAGAAAAATTAGCTACATATTCATTCCACGAAGGCTTGGTTGCTTTTAGACCTCCAAAGCAACAACAGCAAGCCATTATAGAAATTGCAGGGCTTCCTGAAGGACGAATTATTATTATTCGAAATGAAAACATAATTGTAGGCTACGTCACTTTTTTATATCCCGATCCACTTGAACGATGGGCGGAAGATCGAATTAATAACATGATTGAGTTAGGTGCTATTGAAGTCATTCCAGAATATCGTGGTACAGGTGCTGGTAAGGCACTACTAGCCGTGTCTTTTATGGGAGATGAAATGGAAGATTATCTTGTTATCACTACGGAATATTATTGGCATTGGGACTTAAAAGGGACTGGTTTAAATGTTTGGGATTATCGCAAAATGATGGAGAAAATGATGGGCTCTGCCAACTTCGAATATTTTGCTACAGATGACCCTGAAATTACATCACATCCTGCTAACTGCTTGATGGCACGTGAAGGAAAACGCGTGCCCCCTGAGACAATGGAAAGATTTGATAGACTTCGTTTTAGAAATCGCTTCATGTATTAAAACCAACACAAGGGGATGAGTATATGATCGTAGAAGAAATTATGAATGATGAGCCTCACACACTGGCTCCGACAAATACAGTCGTTGAAGCTCTGAAATTAATGCGTGAGAAAAAAGTACGTCATTTGCCAGTTGTAGATGAGGAACATCACGTTCTTGGGGTTATCACAGAAAGAGATATTAAAGAGGCTTTACCTTCCTCATTACGGGATGAGCCTAACTCTCCAGTTTTTAACGAAAAAGTGGAAGAAATTATGATTAAAAATCCACTTGTCGGTCATCCACTTGATTTCGTAGAAGAAGTAGCTCTTACTTTTTATGAATCCAAAATAGGCTGTTTACCCATTGTCTCTGGAGGGAAATTAGTTGGGATTGTAACTACTACAGATTTACTCTATACATATATAGAGTTAACAGGTGCCCCTGAACCTGGCTCAAAAATTGAAATTCGTGTAGCCGATACGCCAGGAATATTATTTGAAGTCACAAAAATTTTTAGCGAACATCATGCAAATGTCCAAAGCGTCTTAGTTTATCCTGACTCTGAAAATACGCAAAATAAAATATTAAGTATCCGAGTAAAAACCCTGAATCCACTAGCTATGATTGAAGAACTTCGTAAAGAAGGCTTCGACGTATTATGGCCCAATTTACCAGGTGTTTCATTACAATGAAAAAAGCAGTATTTATTTACTCACCAGAGCAACTCGGATATAAATTTTCAGATACTCATCCTTTCAATCATAAACGCTTGACGCTTACAATGGATTTGCTAAAGAATATTGATGCTCTTACTGATTTAGATATCGTTCCAGCTCGTGTCGCTACAGAGGAAGAGCTTTTACTTGCACATGATCAAAAATACATTGATATCGTTAAAAGAGCAGGACACGGTGAGCTTTCAGAGTTACAATGTGAAAGCTACGGTATCGGTACTGAAGATACTCCCATTTTTGAAAATATGCATGAAGCAAGTGCACAGCTTGTCGGTGGAACGTTAACAGCTGTCGATTATGTTATGGAAGGAAAGGCCGAGCACGCCCTCAATCTAGGTGGAGGGCTACATCATGGCTTCCGTGGCCGTGCATCAGGTTTTTGTATTTATAACGATAGTTCTGTAGCCATTCGCTATTTGCAGGAAAAATACAATGCTCGTGTACTTTATGTAGATACCGATGCCCATCACGGGGATGGAGTGCAATGGAGTTTTTATGAAGATCCAGATGTTTGTACACTATCTATTCATGAAACAGGTCGTTATCTTTTCCCCGGAACTGGTAATATTACCGAACGTGGAAATGGACAGGGTTATGGCACTTCTTTTAATTTTCCAATTGATGCTTTTACGGAAGATGAGAGTTTCCTAGAAATATATGAAAAAGCTATGCGAGAAGTCTTTGAATTTTTCAAGCCGGATGTTGTGCTAACACAAAACGGCGCAGATGCACATTATTTTGATCCATTAACACATTTATATGGAACAATGAACATTTATAGAGAAATTCCAAAGCTTGCGCATAAATTAGCACACGAATATTGTGGGGGGAAATGGATTGCCGTTGGCGGTGGAGGCTATGATATTTGGCGTGTTGTTCCTCGCGCATGGTCTATGCTTTGGCTTGAAATGACAGATCAGCAATTACCGTCAGGACCCCTCCCTCAAGCATGGTTAGATCGTTGGCAGCCTGAATCACCAGTGCCTTTTATTCCAACTTGGGAGGATCCAAATCCACTATATGAGCCAATCCCTAGAAAGACTGAAATTGAAGAAAAAAACACGCAAATGCTAACCAAAGCGCTACACATTATTCGCAATGAGAACCGCGCTTAACAATATGCCTCACGACAATCGTGGGGCTTTTCGTTTGCTCTCAGTCATCTATACGTCTACATAAAAACACGTAAATCCTTAAACAGATTTACGTGTTAAGTATCGTTATTTACTTTTGACAGATTGTCGATGTTCAATACGATGAGGTAAAATAACCGCTTCGTCCTCAACAGGCTCTTTGTTCATTAATTTTGTCAGTAAGCGCATCGCAACAGCTCCGATATCATACAGCGGTAACGCGACACTTGTTAGCTGTGGACGAACCATGCGAGCTAATTTTGAATTTTCAAAGCTGATTACTTCGATATCCTCAGGTACATCTTTGCCTGCATCCTGCGCACCATGAATCAATCCAATTGCTAATTCATCACTACCTGCAAAATAAGCAGTTGGCGGATTTTCAAGTGAGGATAATGTTTCCCACGCCTCTAAGCCCATATCATAACTCGATTCATCTGCAGCGATTAGTGATTCATCTATAGGGTAACCTGCATCTTGTAAGGCTTTTTTATAAGCTGCAAGTTTGAATTTTCCATTAATAGTATACGAAAGCGGACCTGTTACGAAAGCGATTCGCTTATGACCATTTTGAATAAGTAATGTAACCGCCTCATAAGCCGCTTGGTAATAATCAATATTAACAGTCGCAATTGTTTGTGATTCATCTACTGAACCTGCAAGTACAATTGGCACAGGAGAATGATCCATAGTTTGTTGCATTTTTTCAGTTACTTCGTCACTCATCATGACAATACCGTCAACCTGTTTCCCTAGCATTGTATCCAGTAGCTGAAGCTCTTTATCTTCATGTTGGTCTGAGTTGGCTAAAATAATATTGTAACGATACATTGTTGCAATATCCTCAACACCACGTGCCAGCTCCGCATAAACATTGTTTGCAATATCCGGGATAATCACGCCAACTGTTGTTGTTTTCTTACTTGCTAATCCTCGCGCTACTGCGTTTGGACGATACTCTAATCGTTCAATTACTTCTAATACTTTTTTTCGTGTTGCCGGTTTTACGTTTTGATTACCATTGACTACACGAGAGACAGTTGCCATAGAAACATTTGCTTCTCTTGCAACATCATAAATTGTAACAGTCATCGTACGTGCCTCCCTTTTTCCTTTAATAGCCTTATCATACGATAATTTTCATATTCTTTTCAAGAAGCAGTATGTATATGCAAAGAAAAACCAAGTACAAGTAGTACTCTTCTAGACATTATTTTGTCACTATATAGTAAACACCGCCTGCCGATTAAAGCAAGCGGTGTTTATCAACATATCAATTATGCCCCGACAAATTATGTCTGGGATCGGCTTTGGGCCAACAGATGCTTTTCGCGCGAAAGCGTAGTGCTAACGTAGCGGCAGCAAAGGGTTTTGCCTGTGCGAAAGCGAAGCGTCAGCAACAGCACCGATGTTGGTCATTCAGCCGTGTGTTGCTGTCGCTGCGCTTTCGGTACAGAAAATAATTACTGAAAAAAGTTAAGCATTGATTTCATGGTTCTTCATGAAATTTTGTAGCGTTTGGTAAAACGCATCAAATGTTGGAATATCCATTTGTTGTTGTGAATCTGAAAGTGCTACAGATGGATCTGGATGCACCTCTGCCATGACGCCATCAGCTCCAATAGCAATTGCCGCCTTAGCACATGGTAATAGTAGATCACGACGACCTGTTGAATGCGTAACGTCTACAAATACTGGTAAATGCGTTTCTTGTTTTAAAATTGGTACAGCAGAAATATCTAATGTGTTACGTGTTGCTTTTTCGTAAGTACGAATACCACGCTCACAAAGAATGATGTTTTCATTTCCTTTAGACATAATGTATTCTGCTGCGTGAATGAATTCATCTATTGTCGCTGCTAAGCCTCGTTTTAAAAGGACAGGTTTGTTTGTTGCACCCGCTGCTTTTAATAATTCGAAGTTTTGCATATTACGTGCACCAATTTGGATAACATCGATGTAATCTAATGCTTCCTCTAAATGACCTGGTGTAACAATTTCCGTAATAACACCTAAACCGTATTCCTCTGACACACGTTTTAAAATTTTAAGTCCTTCTAACCCAAGACCTTGGAAGTCATATGGAGAAGTACGTGGCTTATAAGCACCACCACGAATTAATTTTTCACCTTTTGCTTTAATAGATTCTGCTACGGCTGCTACTTGTTCGTATGACTCTACAGCACAAGGTCCAAATACGAAAGATGGTTTTCCTTGTCCAATTAGCTCACCATTTATATTAATGACAGTATCTTCTGATTTTTTCTTGCGTGATACAAGTAACTCTTTTTTCTTGTCTGCTTCAAGTTGTTTTAAAGCTGTTTTAAAGATTTGTTTAAATATATAATCTACCGTCATTTGGTTTAATGGACCTTGATTGTGCTCTTTAATAAGATCAAGCATGTGTCGTTCACGCAATGGATCATAGCGAATCACACCTTGTTTTTCTTTAATCTTTCCGATTTCATCAACTACTGCTGCTCGTTCGTTAATTAGACGAAGAATTTCTAAATTCAAACCGTCAATTTGACTACGTAAGCTTTCTAAATCTTTTTGGCTCATGCTTTCTTGCTCCTCTCCTCATGACAGACACTTTCAGAACTCTGAAATGTATGTTACATTTTTAGATAATAGCAACATTATAATCAATGTTGCACAGAATGTCACGTATTTTTAATTTAGCGCTTCAACTCGCTAAATTATATAATTATATTAACATATTACGAGAAAGGAAGCGAGTACATTGAGTTCAAAATTATTTGCACTTGATATCGGTACACGTTCTGTAGTAGGAATTATTTTAGCAGAAGATAATGACCACTTTCACGTGGAAGACATTTTAGTAAAAGAACATAAAGAACGCGCCATGGTAGATGGTCAAATACATAATGTCATGTATGTAGCAGATTTAATCAATGAAATTAAACATGAACTTGAAGAGAAGCATGGTCCTTTAACAAAAGTGAGTGTCGCTGCCGCTGGTCGCTCATTGAAAACAGAACAAGCAAGCGTGACAATCAATATTCGTAATCGGCCAATCTTTACAGAAGAAGATATAAGCCGTTTAGAATTACAAGCTGTTCAACAGGCACAGCAACAGCTCCTTCAACACAAAGATGATGCTAAAATAAGCCACTATTATTGTGTTGGTTATTCAGTTCTATACTATCGTTTAGATGGAGAAGAGATTGGTAGCCTACTTGATCAGCAAGGCGATGAAGCACAAATTGAAGTTATTGCTACGTTCTTGCCAAGAGTTGTCGTAGAATCACTTATCGCGGCTCTAAAACGGGCGGATTTAGAGATGGATGCACTAACATTAGAACCTATTGCAGCTATTAACGTGCTTATCCCCTCAACAATGCGTCGTTTAAATGTGGCGCTAGTTGATATTGGTGCTGGTACATCTGATATTGCCATTACCGATAAAAGTACTGTTGTCGCATATGGCATGGTACCAACAGCTGGTGATGAAATAACAGAAGCATTAAGTGACCATTATTTACTCGATTTCCCAGTTGCCGAACAAGCGAAACGACAACTGCAAACAGCAGAAGAAATATTAATTCAAGATATTTTAGGCTTTGATCAATATTATCCTAAAGAGGAAGTTCTTCAAGCAATCGATCCTGCTGTCAAGCAACTGGCAAAAGCCATTGGAGAAGAAATATTACGTCTTAATAATCAGTCAGCTCCTAAAGCGGTAATGCTTGTTGGTGGAGGTAGCTTAACACCCAAACTTACAACTGAACTTGGACTTATACTAAATTTACCTGCCAATCGCATTGCTGTTCGAGGGATTGACGCTATTCAAAACTTAACAAAGGAAGATCATATTAAAGCATCTCCTGAATTAGTGACTCCAATTGGTATTGCTATTGCGGCAAAAAAAACGCCTATTCAATATATGAGTCTAACTGTCAATGAACAAGTAGTGCGCCTTTTTGAATTAAAAGAAATGACTGTTGCTGATGCATTTTTAGCAGCCAATATTCGAGCAAAGCAGTTATATGGAAAACCAGGGCATGGACTATCAGTGAATGTAAATGGACAAGATATTTTCATTCCTGGTGGTCACGGTCAACCGGCAGAAATTTTAGTGAATGGCCACCAAGCATCTACTAAAACGATGATTAAAACAGGTGATGCCATCCAGCTAATCGAAGGCCAAGACGGTCAGCAAGCTAATGCTACGGTGAGAGATATTGTAGATGATGCTGCCATTAAAACCGTTACGATTCAAGAAACAAAATATGTAATTGAGCCACAAATAACTGTTAATGGTTCCCCTGCATCACTCGATAGTGCATTAAATGATCGAGATGTTGTGATGTTTGAAATAGCTGAAACAGTCGAGGATGTATTTAAGCTCACAAATAATTGGGCGTTATTAAAACAATTTGAGTCATTTTATATTCAAGTGAACGGAAAGCCACTTTATTTACCAGATTTTTCAGCTCATTTAATGATTAATGGTAAACCATCAAAAATGTTATACGCTGTACAAGATGGTGATGTACTTACATTTCAGCAACAAACATACCCTACCGTTCAACGGATTGCTGACCAAATGAGTGTTTTGCTTGAGGATAAAATCATCATACACTTTCAAAACGAGGTAGTAGAGCTAAAAAAAATGGCTAACGAAGTTCTCGTTAATCAAGTAGTGGTATCACCTCATTCAACCGTTCCAAATGGGGCTGCTATTTCATTTAAAGAGAAAGACCGAAGTCGTTGGATATACCAGGATGTGTTCCGCTTCTCTAATTGGCAACTGCCTACTACTTTTAAAGGTAATTTTACGATTTTACGAAATGGCCAACCAGCAAGCTTCGATATGGAGATTTTCGGCGGTGATAAACTAGAAATTTTACTAGAAAAAGCGCCTATATCTTAAAAAAAGGGATACGATACATCGTTGTCAGATGTATCGTATCCCTTTTATCTATTACGCGCGAACTTCTTCACTTTTTTCTTCAGCTTGTTCCTTTTTTTCACTAGCATCCTGTGCTTTAGGTTCTTCGCTAGGAATGAAATCCTCCAGTGGCTCTTCACCCTCGAAAGAAACAGTACCATCGTCAAAAACAGTTGGTGCCTTTGCTGATTTTAATGTTTTTACTTTCTCTACTAATTGTGTAGATTGTTCTTGAATTTGTTTAGATAATTGAACGGTTTTATCTTTTGCAGTTGTCGAGAAATCTGCACTCTTATCTTTTAAGTTAACAGCTTGTACTGCTACATCGCTAAGTAAATCTTTTCCTGATTTCGGAGCTAGTAATAAGCCAGCAGCTGCACCTACTATACCCCCAACTAATGCACCAATAACGAAATCCTTCATGTTCACTCGCTCCTCTTCATAAATCGATTCTTGCGGATGATAAAGCTGCGGCAATGAACTTTCAAGTTGTTGTTCCTTTACTTCATTAAAATTCGGCTTTTGAGTTGTCATGCAACAATTCCTCCCCATCTTATTATCTAATTTGCCTAGACTGGTTGTCCATCTGCTTTTGCTGATGCATTCTTCAACTTATGCCTAAGACTTTATTTTTATTCGGCTGGCATTAACGCCTACCGAACAATAATTATTTTTTACGGCCCCATTTTCTTTTCGATTTTTCAGTTTGTGCTGATTCAAAAGGATAAACATCATCTTGAATCACCTCATTGGCCTGTTCGATAATTTTTCGTTTTTTCCACTTATCAGCAATGCCGATTGCGACATTACTCCACTGAACAACCTGTGCAATTTTTTCTTCATTTTGTTCCACACTTGTAGAAATTGAAGAAGTAATTTGCTGTACAGATTTATTTAAACCATTCACAGAGTCGCCAATTCCTTTGACTGCATGAACAACAGAATTTAACTGTTCAGATTTTTCTTGAATATCTTCTGCCAAGCTATTTGTTTTAGCTAGTAAGGAAGTCGTTTCACGTGTAATACCTTCCATTTGACCTTCTATACCCGATAATGTTCCTGCTAAACTGTTAAGGATAGGTTTGAGCGAAAATAATGTCATTCCTACGCTCACACAAAAAATTAAAAAACCGATTGCTGCGATGATTGCTGCAATATACAAAATAACTTCCATAACTAGACCTCCTGCAAGTACAAATTCTCTTTACTATTCATTTCCTTATTTTCGACAAAAAAAACGGAATCCCTCCTCATTTTTGAGAAAAAACAGCTTATTCCTTGCGGACTAAGCTGTTTCGTTGTTTTTTAGCACGTCTTCAAAAGCATCTTGGAATTTGTGAACATCGCCAGCGCCCATAAATAAAAATACTGCGCCTTTATGCTTTGTCAACACATCGATTCCTTCAGTGGTAATCACTGCACTGCCTTCAATTAAAGACGCTAAATCTTGGATTGAAAGTGCGCCTTGTGTTTCCCTTGCAGAGCCAAAAATATCACATAAATATGCTGTATCTGCAAGACTTAGACTATCTGCGAAATCCTGTAAAAAAGCTTGTGTACGTGTAAATGTATGTGGTTGGAAAATAGCTACTAGCTCACGATCCGGAAATTTTTGTCGTGCCGATTGAACCGTTGCACGGATTTCAGTTGGATGGTGTGCATAGTCATCTATTAAAACATTATTCCCAATTTCCGTTTCTGTAAAACGTCTTTTCACACCTTTATATGTGTTTAAACGTTCTTGAACGATGTCTGGTGAAATACCTTCATATTGGCAAAGTGTAATAACAGCTAAAGTATTTAATACCGCATGATCGCCAAACAACGGGATAAAGAATGTACTATAAAATTCATTGCGGACAAATACATCAAATTTTGTACCCTTTGTTGTTTTTTCAACATTACGAGCCTCAAAATCATTTTCAGCCCCAAATCCGTAATAAACAACTGGTACTTTCGCTTGAATACGTTGTAAATGTTCATCATCACCACAAGCAATAATGGCTTTTTTAACTTGTAATGCTAATGCTTGAAAGGCTGAATATACATCCTCTATGTTTGCAAAATAGTCAGGATGATCAAAATCAATATTAGTCATTACTGCGTAATCGGGATTGTAAGCTAAAAAGTGTCGACGGTATTCACATGCTTCCATCACAAAGAAGTCAGCATTTTCATGCCCAGCTCCTGTTCCATCACCGATTAAATAAGAAGTTGGCTTATAACCACCTACAACATGAGACATTAAACCTGTAGTAGATGTTTTACCATGTGCACCTGTAATAGCAATCGACGTATAATTACCGATATATTCACCTAAAAATTTATGGTAACGAATAACTTCTACACCGATTTCACGTGCACGCTCTAATTCGGGATGATCATCAGGAAATGCGTTCCCTGCAATAACTGTCATACCTTCTTTAATATTATCTGCATTAAATGTAAAAATTGAAATATTACGCTCACGTAACGGCTGTTCTGTGAAGAAATATTTATCAATATCTGAGCCCTGTACTTGTTCACCAGCATCAAATAAGATTTGTGCAAGTGAACTCATGCCAGAACCTTTAATGCCTGTGAAATGAAAAACTGTCATTAATTAAACCCCCCGGGAATTCAATATCCCTTCTATCATCTATTAGGTGTAACGTATTTTTTCACTAATTATTAGGTATTAATACCTTTGGAAGTACTAAAAAATACGTACTAATCAACACATCTCGTCTATTATAGCACTATTTATGCATAAGGATAAATGTGTAACTTTTCTAAAAAAACTAATTTCGACGTAAATAAGATAATCTATACGAAAACAATACAATTCTTATTCAAACATAGCAATTAAATCTTCTTCTGTAATATAACTTTCTCTTGGTTTACTGCCTCTTGCCTCGGACACAAAACCATGTGATTCCAACATATCGATTAAACGAGCTGCACGATTATAACCAATATGGTATTTGCGCTGAATCAAGGAAGTAGAAGCACCTCCCTGCTCATAAACAAATCGACATACATCCTCAAACAGATCATCTTGCTCAGCCGAAACTTCAGTCTTCTTTAAAAGTTCCTCTTGATCGAATATATAATCTGGCTCTCCTTGTTCACGAACATGTTCAATAATCGCTTCAATTTCATCATCTGTCACAAATGTACCCTGCAAACGCACTGGAGCAGACATACCATTGCCTAAATATAACATATCGCCCCGTCCAAGTAATCTTTCTGCACCTTGCCCATCTAAAATAGTACGCGAATCGATTTGTGAAGATACCGCAAAAGCAATACGTGTAGGAATATTTGATTTAATAAGCCCTGTAATAACGTCAACAGAAGGTCTTTGAGTTGCAACAATTAAATGGATACCACAAGCACGTGCCTTTTGCGCAATACGACAAATTGCCTCCTCTACATCTGCAGGAGACATCATCATTAAATCTGCTAATTCATCAATGACAATTAGAATATACGGTAATTTTAAGCTATGTTCATTATTTTTATCCGCAATTGCATTATAACGTGTAATATCACGTGCACCCGCATGAGCAAATAACTGATAACGACGCTCCATTTCTTCCACTGCCCATTTCAATGCAGCTGTAGCCGCTTTAACATCTGTGATGACTGGGCTAACTAAATGTGGAATATGATTAAAAGGTGCTAATTCAACCATTTTAGGATCGATTAGCATCAGTTTTAATTCGTGTGGTGCAGCTTTATATAATAAGCTAACTAAAATTGAATTAATACAAACTGATTTACCAGAACCTGTAGCTCCGGCAATTAAACCATGTGGCATTTTTCGTAAATCAATAGTTACAGGCTTCCCTGTTAAATCCAGACCCAATGCTGCTTCTAACGGTGAATCTGACTCAAGGAAAGAAGCACTATTTGTCACTTCCGATAATCGAACAGCGCGAGATACGCGGTTCGGAATCTCAATGCCAATTGAGCTCTTCCCAGGAATCGGCGCTTGGATGCGGATATCTTTCGCTGCCAATGCAAGCTTCAAATCATCTGATAGATTGCGGATTTTACTAACCTTCGTACCATGACTCACTGTTATTTCAAATTGCGTCACGGCAGGTCCTTGCATAATGGATTCTATTTGAGCTGAGACTTGGAAATAAGACAAAGCTTCGACTAACGTATCTCCCTGTTGCTCCATCCACCCCGTATCCTGTGTTTTTTCCTCAGGTGGCTCTAAAAACTCATCATCTGGCTTTTGATACACATGCACAGGTTTTCGAGGCATTTCCATCTCTTGATTTTCCACAAATGTTTCATCTGATTTAGAAGGTTGTTCTGGATACTCTTCTAGATCAATATAATTCTCCTCGGGAATCACTACATTTTCGGTAGTATGCTCCTGTTCAGTAGTTGATTCTAGTTCCGTTTCGTTAGTTACCTTTACTTCCTTTTCGGTAGTCGCTTCCATTTCCGTTTCAGTAGGTACTTCTACTTCCTTTTCGGTAGTCGCTGAAATTTCGTCGGAGCTTTCAACTTCTATCACTGTCTTTTCTAATGTCGAAACGTTCGACATTGATGCAACTGGTGCCATTGAAATGACCGACACACTTTCTGTTGTAGCATTGAATGGAGCAGTATTTGGAATAGAAACCTCGGCTTCCGCCGACGATTGTGGTGCTGCTGTATCATCCATTTCTAACTCGCTAATTTCTAAATGCATAGATTGTTCAATCTTATCTTCATTGGATGGTACTAATCGATGTTCTTCCTCTAAATGGAACGGCTCAGAAGAAGGCTCCTGTTCTTCTTGATCCTTTTCAACAGTTGTAGGGGTCGGCATCGTATTTTTTAATTGCTGTCGAATTCTCCATTTCTCTTTATCTGTTTTTAGCATTAAAACATTGAAAGGAACGCCACTACTTTTTTCTTTCTTTTCTACCGGTTGCTCTTCTACAGATTGTTCTTGCAATATAGCTTGCTCATTATCTTCATTCTTGGATGGATGGACTACTGTAACTTCACCAATGTGGATGGTAGAATTTTCGATTTGTACTTGTTCTACAACTACTTCTTTTACATGAATTTCTGATTGATCAACCGGAAGTTGTTCAATATTCAGCTCATGCTGAATAGCTTCTTTCACTTGGTCTTCAAATCCTACGGCAAAAGAAGTTGTAAGCGGTACAGGTAATTCCGCTGTCGTTTTATCATTAGGCTGATTGGTTTCGTCTAATAATTTATCATCAAAAGTAATCGGTTTCTTTGTAAGTGCTTCAATTGTTTCAGGGATTTCTAACTGTTCAGGTCCTTCTTTTTGCTCTGCGCTAATAGGCTCTTTTACATCTAGTATATTTTCAATAGCCTCATTTGTTGTCGTTTCTTTTATAGACCTAGATGCTGTAGGTATTTCTAACTCTTTTTTGTCGTGCTCTTCCTTCCGTTTCTCTAATAGTTGCTCAATTGGGCTCGGCTTAGTAAAACCATAGACTGGTGACGGAACATCAGTTGGTACAAAACGTTTGCGATTAGTCTGTAAATCACTTTCATCTGTTTTTTCTAATGGATAATTCGAATCTTTAGGTGTAGTCGGTAATTCATTTTGCGCATCTCGAAATACCAGACTTGCTTTCGAACGATTCTCCGGTTGAGGCTGACTACGCGTAATCGTCGTTCTACCTGTTCTTTTCGTTCGATTTGCTAATAATTCTCGAATACCTGAAACCTCAATATCATACACACTTGAATCCACAATATGATTATTTAAATGCCTCGGTAGCGATAAATCTTCAATTTGCCCGAAGGATGCATCGTCCATTTGATTGAATGCTTCTTTTGATGATGGTGGAGCTGAAAATTCCTCATCCTCAATTAACGGAAAACGAAAAGTTCTTTGCTTTGCTGCTGTTGTTTCTTTAAATGAGTTTTGTTGCTCAGATTGTTCTTCTTCATAGTCTTCATAAAACTCTTCATATTCATAATCATTGTCATCTTTATTTAAAAATTTATCCATTTGTTTTTTTAACCAATTCACATTGTTTCACTCATTTCTCTTACACTTCATTTATAGCATTAACTAAATCAATTATGCCACGGCATAATTGCGTCCGGAATCAGCTTTGTCTTAAGCCTGAACGAGGGCCGACACGATGTCGCTCTTTCAGTAATGCCACAGGACGTGGCGTTTTACCGATGCAGGTCCGTTGGCCGTTATCGCATGGATGCGATGGTTTTAGCTAGCATCCAATAATTCTGTGTCATCCGCCGGAGGCTTTGGGTTAACACGACATTGTTCACTCAGTCGTGTGTTTTTGCTGCCGCTTCGCTTTCGCACAGTTAAAACCTTGTCGCTTTCGCTACAGGAAATATTTGCTGAAAGAAGTTAAATGTCTATAACAAAAAGCATACCATAAAAATGTAATAGAAACTTGTATTTAGAGGCTCATTCTAGACAAAAAAATCGTTATGTTACTAGCATATTAGTAGCATAACGATTTTAAGTACATATAATCAATTCGGCCTTGGTATAAATTTGGTGACCACTTACTTTCGCAAAGCTAAACCGTGTTTCCCAAGACTTTATTTAGTTGGCGTTTCGAACGCACTACCAGTTGTAGCATCTTCTGGTAATACTAAAATCCCTTTTTCAGAAGGTGCATTTGGTATTGCTAATTCGCGTGCTGAACATAGCATACCGTATGATTCAACTCCTCGTAAATTACCTTCTTTTATAAGCATTCCAGAAGGCATTACTGCACCGATTTTCGCTACGACAACCTTTTGGCCCGCCTCCACATTTGGTGCGCCACATACGATTTGTAATGTTTCTTCACCTACGTTTACAGCACAAATGCTTAGTTTATCAGCATTCGGATGCTTGTCCTTTGTTTCTACATAGCCCACAACAAATTTTGGAGAAAAATCTACATCTAAGCTGATTTCAGCTCCATTTTTTGTAATAGCTGCCTCTAGCTGTGCAACTAATTCTGGAGTAACTTCAACTAAACCTTGTGCTTCAGTTTGTATATAGTTACTAGCATTAAATAAATTAAATGCTTTAATTTCCCCTGTTTGTGCTTCCTTTAAAATAGCGATATCACCCGCACGCTCTACCTCTGTTTTAACGATAGATTCTGTCGCTAATTGTACTAGCAATACATCGCCTACATGCTCTTTGTTGTAAAATACATTCATTGTTTTTCTTGCTCCTTTTTAACTCTATTTTTTGCTAATATAAAGATTGGTTCTAGCTCCCCATCTTCATAAATAAAAGATAATGACGTAATCGGTACGGTACCGACCGCAAAGAAATGCATTGTCATCTGTGCTAATACATCATACCCTGTTTCATTACGAATATCACCTACTATTAATACATCCTGATGTGGCACAGATAACGTCATGTCACCCTCAATTATAGTCTGCATTTCTTTCAAAAAGCTTTCATTTAAAATGCGACTTGCATCATAGCCATCATTAGCATTAACAAAATAGAAAACATTCCCTGCAACTTCATCTTTCTTATAAACTGTTGGTAGTTGCTTTACAGAGAATCGTGCCATTTCACGAACTTGCTCTACTGTTAATTGCAGTACCTCTAACATGGATTCATCAATAAAACGATACGTTTTTCCTAAATCAAGCGCATAAAAAATACGTGTTTCAGCTGTATGTTCAGTCGTGATGAATGCATGCCCCTCCTTCGAGGCTTGAGGGTAGGATGTCGCACGAATAACTGGATAAATTTTTGTAGTCGCTTGGAATCCTTGTTCCATCTCTTGCTCCATCGCATTAAAGGTTTGCTCGATTGTATAAACAACTTCATCGATTGCAGCCCCCTGCTTGTCATTATATTTGGCTAAAATGCCTGGCAGAGAAAGCTCCATCCCTTTACCAATTTTTTTATGGTTTAGACGTAATTTATCGTGCTTTTTGTCAAATTCAAAATCAAACTTTTCCTCATTCAATTGTTGTTTTAATAGGGACACAAGTTGTTCTGATTTAATTTGTTTCACCTAGCTCACATCCTTTCTTCCAAATCAATTTAGGTTCAGCACTGTTACGCAGATAATGTCACTGGATGTGACGTTTATAAACTGAGTTCCTTTATTGTAGCTTAAAATATGTCGAATGAAGAGAAAACGGCTCACATGTTTGTGAACCGCTCTGTTCAAAACTATCCAATTATTTAATCTTAACCGAATGAACGATTTTCGTCATCTCGTGTAGATTATCTTTAATATGTTTCGCGTGAGAAATGGTCGTCATTTTTACACCACCATTACTAACAATAAGCTCAAATTCGTTCTCATTATCAGTTTTTAAAACAGCCGCAAAGCCGAAAATACCATTCTTTTCATAAGTATTTTCTTCGATTATGTTTTTTGAACTATCAGCTTTTAATAGATTGTAATATAGTTTACTATCTGCATCTTCACGATCATTAATGAAAAGAATATAACTCTCTTTTCCTTTCGTTACTAATATATTATATGCATCTGAACTGTCGTCAACTTTAAAGTTTGAAGGTAAGTATAATTCTACATCCCCAATACGATCTGTTTGCTCCTCTGGTTGTTCTGCAAAAACGGTCTTCGTATTTTGAAGTCCATCTTGAATTTGTTCATCAACCGATTGATTACAACCAGTAAGCACCAAAATTAGCAGTAGTAAGCCAACAACTCTCACCGATGTAAAAGCCATATTCTTCTTCCTTTCATTGCTAACCTTTTTCTATTTTAAAAAAGCTTTATCAATTATGCAACTTCACTATTCCATTTTTACTAATTAACTGACACTACTCATGCGCTAATGAGAATAAATATTGACCAATAAGAAGTGAAACTATATGTTCGAACATCATCTGACGACTTACTAATCCTTGCGTAAAAATACCTACAGCTCCGGCACCTTGTCGGATATCCCGACGGTGTGTATATTGCTCCATTACAGGTCCAAGTTCCTTCCCTGCCCTTATTTCCTGGGCAATTTCTTTTGGTAATATAATTTGTGCGCCCGAAGCTGTATAAGTTGTGCCATTTGATACTGTAAGAGCTCCCCAGTTGCAAACATACATCACACCATCAATTTCAGTCACTCCACCTTCTAATCCAAACGATAATTGGGCACCCGTCTCATCGATTGCGTTTTTCGAACGGTTTATTGCGCCTAAGCGTGTTTCTTCATGAGTCATCGGTTGATTAGATACTTGTGAGGCAGCCTTAACACAGGTAAAAATTGGTTTATCAAAATACTTTCTAGCTGTAACTTCTACAGCCTCTGTTTTTGCTTTGTTTGTTGTACCAATTGCTATGTTCATTTTCTAATCCCTCTTTCTTTGCATAGAAAAAGATGCCCTAAAGGCATCTTTTAACTTGTTTCAGTGAATGTCTTACTTTACACATTAGCGCGGATCGTTGCTAATGTCGAACGGTCTGCATTTTTCACTAATTCCACAATTAAAGCTTTTGCAGCCGCATAGTCATCAATATGGATAATCGACGCAGCCGTATGAATATAGCGTGAGCAAATTCCAATTACTGCACTAGGAACACCGTCATTCGCTGTGTGCACACGTCCTGCATCCGTACCACCTTGTGATACAAAATATTGATAAGGGATATGATTCGTTTCAGCGGTATCTAAGATGAACTCACGCATGCCTCTATGAGTAACCATTGTACGGTCAAGAATACGTAATAATGCCCCTTTTCCAAGCTGACCAAATTGATTTTTTTCACCTGACATATCATTTGCAGGTGAAGCATCTAGGGCAAAAAATAAATCTGGTTTAATCATATTTGCAGACACTTGAGCACCGCGCAAACCAACTTCTTCCATCACATTCGCTCCTGAATATAAATGTGAACCTAGCTTTTCATCCTTAACTTCTTTCATCAATTCAATTGCCAATCCACAGCCATAACGGTTATCCCAAGCTTTGGCCATAATTTTTTTCGGATTGGCCATCGGTGTAAATGGGCAGACAGGGATAATTGATTGACCTGGACGAACGCCAAGTGCAATAGCATCTTCTTTATTGTCTGCACCAACATCTATAAGCATATTTTTAATATCCATCGGTTTAGAACGTTCAGCATCTGTTAATAAATGTGGTGGTATTGATGAAATCACACCTGGAATTGCGCCATTTTTAGTAAACACCTCAACGCGTTGCGCTAGCATTACCTGGTTCCACCAACCACCTAATGTTTGAAAGCGGATCATCCCGTTATCGGTAATAGAAGTAACCATGAATGCCACTTCATCCATATGACCAGCAACCAACACTTTTGGTGCATCAGCAACTTCACTATGCTTTACACCGAAAATACCCCCTAAATTATCTTGAACGATCTCATCCGAGTACTTTTCCAACTCAGAACGCATGAATGCACGTACCGCATGTTCATTACCCGGAGCACCTGGTAATTCTGTTAATTTTTTAAATAATTGTAATGTTTCCTCATTCATGTTGACTCTCTCCCCACGAAGTAGAATATTCTTCCTTGTCCATTGTAACATATTTATCTATATTCAGCGGAAGACTCCCATTTTCCAATGAGTAGTGGAATAAGTGCACATGTATTTCATCTTCACAGTGTATCCCAAATTCGCTGGAGTATTTATCTGTGCGAAAGCGAAGCGACAGCGGCAATTATGCTAAGGTGAAATTGAATGCCAAATTCGCAAATATGATACATTTCATAAAAAAGTGCTAATGTGTGAACGTGCATTCACTCTGTATGCTATGTTAAAATGAACCTATAGAAAAAGGAGGAAAAGAGCATGAAATTACGTGATTTTTTAATTGGTGTTGCTACTGGCCTTGCTGCCGCAGTCATTGTTAAAGAAGCAAGTGAAAAGGTTTCTCCGTATGTACCTGCAGGACAAGTACTCGAAAACATAAAAAAGGAATTTAAAAAAGATTCACCGATTGACGGTTCTTGGATTTTTATGAAAACAGACAATTTCTCAAACGGCATTATGACTATTCCTGTATACCGTGGAGGTATCTCTCGTTTACACGAGGGTGAAATGCAAACATTTGAATTTGCTGCTGACGCTCGCTCAGGTGTTGTAGTAGAGCTACAAGAAGTTTAACCTTACACAGTAATAAGCTATATAAAAGAAACCATCTCAGTTATTTGAGATGGTTTCTTTGTACAGAGTTTAAAAAATAAAATAACCAAAGAAACCCTTGCGAATGTTACGCTTTAAATAAGTGGAATTTCCGTTCCTGACTACTTTCAATCCTGCGAGCGAGCGCCTAGTCGTTTCGTTTTATCACTATAAAATGCCATACCTAAATATATATACTAAGTGTAATAGTGATTGGAGTGTAGGCTGGGCGACTCCTTGGCTTTGCGAAAACGTAGCGACAGCAACAACAAATGTTTTAACTGTGCGAAAGCGAAGCGGCAGCAAAATCTCAAAACTGCAGCTCAAATGAGGCTGGGACAAAAAACATCTCTAAACTAAAAAGCCGGTCAAACTATTTTTCATAAAAAATAAGGACCACTTCTGAAAAAGATGATGTGGCTAGCTCAATGTGAATACTGTTCCGGATGCCCCCTCTGTTCATTATGTACAAAAGCAAAAGAAGGAAATAATCGTAAGCTTCAGAAGAAAAAACGAGTACCATTTATCGTCAACGGCAAAATTGACGTGGAAACAGTTTTTGGATTCTTGAAGGCTAATTTTCGTTTCACTCGATTTTCTGTACGAGGAAAATCGAAGGTTGAAAACGAGATGGGCCTCGCATTAATGTGGCTGTGAATTTAAGAAAATTCACAGCCACTAGAGAAGAACTATATGGAGACAACATAAAAAATAGAGAAATGCGAATTTGAATGAATTCAAATTCGCATTTCTCACTAATTGAAACTAGGGATGTCCCAGTCTCTTCTTTGTTTTATTCAGTCAAACCTTTATTGTTAAAGTACTTTTTATACTTTCGATAATAATTTAAATTATTTAACGTTAGCTTCACCCAACGTTTCGCATTCATATCTTTATTATAGTAAAGGGAGTTTGTATATTTCCCTTCACGAATTAACTTTTTAGCTTCCAGTTTAAGCTTTTCATTAGATGCATATTTAAATAATACACCTTTAGGAATAATCATCCATAAATGCTTATCCTGAACATAAGTTACTTCCTGCTCAATATTTAACATATGGTCATCAGCTACATATTTCATTAAATTATGACCACTTGCTGTAACATAGTAGCTTGAGCGGCCATTACGCAAATTGATTTCAAACAGCTTATACTGTTTGTCTCGCATATCGTATTTCATATCGAAGTTAGCAAAGCCAGTATAACCGATATCCTCTAAGAAGGAGCGTACTTGATCCATTAATTCTTTATCGTATGTTGTAACAATTGCTGCATAACTACCAATTCCTTCAGGTGAATGCTCTTCTAAGATTGGATTTCCTAGACACATTAGCTTCACTTTGCCATCTTTCCCTACATATGCATTTAATACACGCATATAAGAATCGTCACCTGGGATGAATTCTTGGATAATCATTGTATCCTGATAAGTTGAGCTATAAATTGCTTTTAAGATAGCTGTTTTTTCCGCTTCATCATGTGCAACAAACACTTTTTTCTTACCTGGGAATGAACATGCCCAGTATTCCACCGAGTTCGATGCCTTTAAAATAATTGGATATTCAAAAGGTGGTGTAAAGTTTTCGTAATTGTCAGCTGTCACAGTCGTCGTACCTGGATACTTAAAATCGTACTTATCACACATTTTATAGAAATTTTCTTTTAATAAAATTTCATCCATTAATGATTCGTCAATATATGGTACTGTAAAATGTTCCTGTAATGCTGGCTTATTTTTGATAATAAGCTTTGCATAATCATCTCCACACGCTAACAACAATAGTTTTTTATCAGAATATTTTTTTGCAACCTTTGCAAGTGCAGGTGCAAATACATCCTGTTCATTTAAGCGATCAATTTCTTGGAAATTTATGATATGGCTGTCTTGCGTTGCCGTTAAATGTGAACGTCCTAATACAAGTGGTTTAATTCCATATGCCTCATAAAATGCACGTGCCATACCATATGCATTCATATCTGATCCTAGTAATACTGGTAAAAATGGTTGCTCCGTTGCCATGTATTTTCAACTCTCTTTTGTGTTTTAGTATAGTTTTTAGTGTATCATATTTTCCAAAATGTTCACGAAAAAAGTGTCAAAAAAATGGAGTATAGACAATTAGGCTCATCACCATAACGTGAAGTTGATTTCCGTTCCGACAGGTTAACTTCAATAATTTATATGCATGGCATACGTTTGCATAAAAAACAAATGCTGAAGTACCGTTTATCACTATAAATTAGAGTGCATACCAGAGATACATACTATGCGAAGCGTTTGATTGGAGTGGAGACTGGGCGACTCCTTGGGGATTAGCGTCACAGATGAGACCCTGCAGCGAAGCGTCAGCAACAAAGCGCCCAGTCGGAACGGAAATCAAACCTAGTTTTGCAAAAGAGCAATACTAGGTTTGATTCCTTAATTTTATTGATACTTTCAACACAATAAAAAAACGTGCGAACACAAAAGGTTCACACGTTCTATTAATTAGAATGTAATAACAGCTTGTCTGCTGCGTTCTAATTTATCTACAACTTCTTTACCTGTATCATCCCATTTAATCATGCGATAATACGCGTCATGGTAGAAAATAAAACCGTAGCCATTTGCAAGTGCTTCTTTCATTATACGTTCCTTGGCAAAGACACTCGTCATTGGATAATCGTCATACGCTAAAACCCATAATGGATTTTGGTGTGCATGTGTTGGCATAATATCTGCCATATGCAGTAATACTTCGCCATTTTGAGTCAATTTAATAATGGCATGTCCATCACTATGACCACCAGTATGAATCATTTCAATACCCGGAGCTACCTCTAACGTACCTTCATACGTTTCGATTAAGTGCTGAACTGGCTCCCAGTTCTCTTTCCAATACGTATTTTTCGAGCGAATATTTGGCTCACGCATTTCATCCCACTCAATTTTCGTTACAAAGATTTTTGCATTCGGGAATGTTGGCACAAGTACATCATCTTCCCATTGCGTTAAACCTCCAGCATGGTCAAAATGTAAATGCGTCATTAATACTACATCAATATCAGCAGTTGTTAATCCTAGCTCTTGTAAGCTAGCCGCTAATGTTGACTCCTCAGTTACCCCAAAGTTACGTAGCTGCTTTTCATTTAATTTGTTAAAACCAACGCCTGTGTCAACAATATAATTTTTGCCTTCATATTGAATTAATATCGGCTCAGTTGGTAACTCGATTTGATTTTTTTCATTGACTGGATATTTGCGTGCCCAAAGTGGCTTTGGCACAACTCCAAACATAGCACCGCCATCAAGGCAAGTGACACCCCCGTTTAGCCATGATAATGACATATTGTGAAACTTTAACTGATCCATCCATTCTCCCCCTAGTTAGTTAAGAATTGCGATTCTAGACGATAAATTGGCTGTCCTTTAGCAGAGAATTTCTCCTCATATTCAGTCATAACATTATCCTCAGGCATATTCGCATGTAGGTCGAGTGATACATACTTTAGTAACATACCATATTCAGACATACTCATTAATGAATACTCAAACAAACCACGGTTGTCCGTTTTAAAATGGATTTCCCCATTATCCACCAAAATCGACTCATATAATTTCAAAAAACCCTCGTGCGTTAAACGTCGCTTAGCATGGCGCGTTTTTGGCCAAGGATCTGAGAAATTCAGATACACACAATCTACATCATTTTTTTCAAAATATTTATTTAAATCTGCGCCATTTACTTTTAATAGTCGTAAATTCGCTGGAGATTTAGCCTCTAAAATTTTTTCCAATGCACAAACAATTACACTATCATAAAGCTCAATGCCAATATAATTTATATCTGGATTTTGTAAGGCCATACCTGTGACAAATTGTCCTTTCCCAGTACCTACTTCAATATGTAGCGGGTTGTCATTTCCGAAAACAGCCTGCCAATTTCCTTTAAAGTCTTCAGGATTTGGAACAATCACCTCTGGATGATCCGTAATCATTTCCTCCGCCCAAGGCTTATTTCTTAATCTCAATTTTCTTCCTCATTTCTTTTTCATGAAATTATTAATTTTTTATAGTATAACGTATTACTATAAAATTCGCATGAAATTATTGCGAAATGGTTTTTTCAGACTCATCACTATAACGTAAGGGGGATTTCCGTTCCGACTGGGCGTTTTATAGCTGTTGCTTCGCTTTCGCACAGAAAACATCCGCTACGCTCCAGGGTCTCGGGCCAACAGGATGTTGGTCACGGAGGCGTTATCACAGGATGCGATGCTTTTAGCCTTCGCTCCTCTATTGCTAATCCTCAAGGAGTCGCCCATTCGTAACGAAGATCAACTTTTATGCATAGCATAGTTTAACAATTGTCATCCCCAATTTTTAGTGAGGGACCATTTTTACCAATGTTCCTCCGATAGTACCTGCCAAGCATCACGTTGTACTGTACTATGAATCCTCGTTCCCTCTCTTATTTCTCCAATATAGTTACCGTCAGTATGACAATCAACGTCATTTCCGTGCACGAAAATGTTAAATTGATGGCCTTGCAAAAAAGTAATCTCTTTAAATTTTGTATGTTTTTCAAAAAACACAGTGACAAATACTAATAATAATTTAAGTCGGGAAATACCGTGAACGATTGTTATTTCGATTTGACCATCATCAGGTTTAGAAGTAGGCGAAATTTTCATTCCCCCTCCGAAATAAGGTTGATTGCACATCGCAACAAACCATGCCTGTTGAAAGTGCCATTCTTGATTGTCTGCTTGTATCTTTACATCAAAGCGTCTAAAACTAAAAAGTCCTCTTACAACTGCCACAGCATAGGATAGCTTACCGAGGCCTATTTTATTGAGGTAAAGCTTCAAACGGGATGTATTAATACGTTTAGTGACAAATGCGTCAAAGCCCACACCCGCATTATTGACAAATATTTCGTGCTGATGTTCTCCAAGCTGAACGGCACCAATATCCATCGGGAGGTAAACCATTTCATTTTGTATATAGCTTTCAATTTGAAAGGCATCTTGAAATGTAGAAAAGTATCGTGCAAAATCATTTCCAGAACCAGCACGAACTACACCAATAACTATTAATTTATTATGTACAACGCCACTAACAACCTCATGAATTGTGCCGTCACCACCAACAATAACAATTAATTTTTTTGTTTGAGCATCTTGCGCCCAATTTTTTGCAAGCTCCTGCCCATGTCCCTCATATTCTGTAAAGGCGACGTCATAGTTAATTGTTAAATGCTGTTGAAAACGATGCCAAACTTTTTTACCTTTACCGTGCCCTGCTGCTTCATTCACAATAAATAATACTTGCATTACCTAATCCCCGGCTGGTTGAGAAGATTGCTGCCAAATATCTCGATTAAAGGAAGTTGTTTGTACATTGCTTAAAATCGTTTGAGAAGCACGAATTTGCATATGCTTCATAGGAGAGGAAACTTTCCTTAAATGCTCCATCCATTCTCCATAATTTCGACGATCAACAAATTGAATTCCGTAAGGTGAACCTGGATAATCGAAATAGCCATTCTGTGATAAAATAACCTTGCGAATCGGCATATTTATATTGTCCTGTTTGAATAATTGAGTTAATACGGACTCCATACGATTTAAACTTATCATTGGATTAAGTACTTTTGAATCCTTCGTCCCTACTTTTTTTATCCAGAATCGCTCACTGCCTCCTACATAAACTGCTTGATTTTCAGCTTCTAGCACTGTTATACAAATACATTCTGTCGGTGACATTAGCACGACATCAAGCTCTATAGGTGCTTTTCTAATTTGTAAAATTGGATAATAAAAAAGCAAATAGTTATCAGGTAATTTTTGTAACAAATTTCGCAACAATGGATCACGCATAAAACGAGGATCCACATACGATTTTTCACGTAGTGTTGAACTTGCCCATTTCATTTGGAAATGGAAAAATTGATCGATAAACATTCGTTTTAATTCATGAATAGATTGTGGTGCGTATACAATTTTTGGTTCAAATGTTAAAGTTGTTTCTTCTTCTGGTATGCTATCTTCATCACTCACTAGTTCATTCGTTATTTCGACCTCTTCAATATCCTCAAGTTCTTCCCTCTGACGACCGGCAAATATTTTTTTGAATAAAGAGAACCTTTCTTTTTCCTCAAAAGAATCATTTTCTGAACCGCCATCGTTATGTTGCCACTCGCTAATTTCTTCTCCTAACTCCCACTGTCGCTTAACACGCTCCCATTGACTTTGCTTTAAGCGCACAAATTGTGTTGGATATCTCGCTAAATCAATTTGATAGCGTGAAATATAATCTTGTAATTTCACCAATTGTGCCATGTGTTTTGGTCACTCCAATCTTACTCGCCCTATATCTAATTTGCTAATTTCTCCACTCTTGCTTAGAAAGCAAATCAATCGCAATATCAATTCGCCTTGACGTAATTGTGCTGTCACAATCATTGCTAAATGAAGAGAAATAGACAATTGCATACATTACATCGACATTTGCTCATTGAAATTAAATCCCGATGGCAATCATTCTACAACTGTAGTCATCGTTTTTATTTTACATGACGTTCCAAGAGAAAACATCCATAATTTGTTCTATAGAAAAAGAGAGCTACCTAAAGTTTAGGCTAGCTCTCTTACAAGGTTCATTTATTTTCCATTAAATAGAAAGTGGTAATTTCGCCTCGAATGCTTGTTGTAATTTGCGAGTCCATTCACCTGGAACTCCAGCACCAATTTTGTTACCATCAACATCGATAACAGGTGTTACTTCAGAAGATACAGATGACACAATGATCTCACTCATTGTTAATAAATCAGCCTTTGTCATTGGTTCTTCAATAACAGGTAAATTAATTTCCTCAGCACATTTTAAAATAACTTGGCGTGTAATACCGTTTAATATGAAGTTATTTGCAGGGTGTGTATATAGCTTACCATCTTTAATGCCGTAAACATTTGCTGATGAACATTCTGTTACGATGTCACCGCGATGTAAAATAGCTTCATAGCAGCCTTTTTCAGATGCTTCTTGCTTTGCCATTACAGCACCTAATAAGTTTAATGATTTAATATCACAACGTAACCAGCGAATATCCTCAACAAAGGTAGCTTTAACACCTTTTTCAAAGTTTTCATATGAACGCTCACCTACTTTAACATTCCCTGTTAATACAGCTGGAACACTTGCATCTGGGAAAATATGATTGCGAGAAGTTGTACCACGTGTGATTTGGAAGTAAACATGGCCTGTTTCCAAATTATTTTTTTCAATAAGTTCATGTAATAATTTGTGTAATACGTCTTTAGTATAAGGAATGACAAGACGAATTTTTTCGGCACTCGCATAGAAACGATCAATGTGTTCTTGTGCTGTGAACATATTTCCGTTATATACTTTTATTACTTCATAAATGCCGTCACCAAATTGGTAACCTCTGTCTTCTGGAGAGACTGTAATAGATCCTTCTTCAACGATTTGATCATTCCATAATGAATATGCCATGTTTTGTTCATCCTTTTCATATCTAATTTATTTATTTCCTGCAAGTTCAACAATTGCTTCAGCATAAATAGCTGTTGCTTTTATAAGATTTTCAATGACAATAAACTCATCCGCACGATGCGCTACGTCTGGTTCACCTGGGAATAGCATGCCAAATGCTACACCTTTTTTCATAACACGCGCATACGTACCACCACCAGTAGACAGTAAAGGCGTTTCATAATCTCCTGTTTGACGTCTATAGATATCTGCTAAAGTTTGGATAAATGCATCATCCTCGCTTACATAATGAGGTTTAGAGTCATCTTGAATATCCAATGAAAATCCTTTTGCCACAGCTAAACGTTGTGCTTCCGTGATTTTTTCATCAAACGGATAAGTGACAGAATAGCGCATGCTAATGACCAGGCTACCACCTTTAGTTACATCGTAAGTTACAATACCGGGATTTAATGTAGTTTTACCAGACATTTCATCCTCGAATTGTAAATCAAGCTTGTTGCCATAATGGTCTTTATAAAAAACATCTGCGATAAAGTCGACAAATTGTTTACTCGCCTCTGTCGTCAACTCTTGTTGTAAAAATGCTGTAAGATAAACAGCTGCATTGACACCTTTTTCCGGCTCCATTGCGTGGGCTGCTTTACCTTTGATAGTTATTATATAGTGAGAACCCTCGATTAATAAAGAGCCTTCTAGCTGATTTTTGCTTAAAAATGTGTGAAAATTCTGTTCGAATTGCTCGGAAACAAATTGAACTGTTGCTTTTGCAAAATCTGGTACCATATTTGGTCGCTTTCCAGCATTAAATAGTAATAGCTGTTCTTTCGAAGCATCGCCTGTTCTATTTTGAGAGAACACTAGCTCCGCAATGCCTTTTTCAGCATTGATGAGCGGGAAATCCGCATCTGGTGCAAAGCCAATCGTCGGCATTTCCTCATGTTTAAAATAGTGGTCGACACAGCGGAAGCCAGTTTCTTCATCCGTACCGATTATCATACGTACTCTTTTATTAAGCTCAATACCTGCATCCTTGACAAGTTTCATGGCCATCCATGCTGCAATTGTTGGGCCTTTATCATCTATTGCACCACGAGCAAATAGCTTTCCATCTGCTACAGTGCCGCTAAAGGGTGGGTATGTCCAATCTGTTTCATCACCAACTGGTACCACGTCAACATGACATAAAATACCTAATAAATCGTCACCTTCGCCCATCTGTATGTGACCAGCATAATTATCAATATTTTTAGTTTGTAATCCTTCAGCTTCGCCCTTTGTTAATAACCATTCAAGAGCCTTTAATGGACCATCACCAAAAGGTACTTCAGTAGTGATCGTATTCTCATCGAGAACACTATTAATTTGCACAAGCTCCTGTAAATCTTGTATCAATTCATCTTGTCTTTCCTTTGCAGCTTGTAACCAATCCATATGATGTACCTCCTCTAAAGTAATAACATTATTCTACTCTTTACAACATAATTTACAATCATCTTTCTGGCAAGTTTTCAAAAACTTACTTCAATCACTACCGCATATAGCACGTTTTTCACTTATTCCCACAAAATACAGTAAAAATTTTATGTCTGATTTGTAAATTCCTCTTGCATTCACTAGAAAACTGACTTGTTTTTCTATATAATGAACTTATCAGAACTATTTTTCTGAATATAAAATTAGAAAAGGGGATGTCTAAGGCAGCTACTTATTAGCCTAAGTGCACTCCGCACATATTGTCGTCCGCTAGTCTTTGCCAAGAGAATTAAGATGAAGGAGTGGTTCATTTATGAAACCAACTACTGATCGAATGCTTAATCGTATTAAAGATGTGTACATGTTTATTTTAGACAAAGGAACCGTGTCTACACAGGATTTAGTCGAAGAGTTTAGTATCACTCCTCGCACCGTTCAAAGAGATTTGAACGTGTTAGCCTTTAACGATTTGGTGATGAGTCCAAGTCGAGGCAAATGGACAACGACGAAGAAAAAAGTAAAATTGACGTCTTAGTTTTTACGTGTAACACGTAAAACATTTTGTATTGGAAAAGAATGACCTTTCGTCGTGGTCATTCTTTTTTTGTTTTCCACTTTTTTGATTCCCCACAATTTATCAAGCTACCAAGCAAATACTCCAAAAAAATCGCGATTACTTTTAGTGAGATGTCCCTCTAACGATAAATATTCATTAGCTCATCATTAAGTTGAGGATGACATCTGTTAGCTTGAGCGGCTCATCGGACGCCCCAGGAAGCTATGCTCTGTGCGAAAGCGTAGCGGCAAATGTTTTCTGTAGCGAAAGCAAAGCGACAGCTACAAAGCGCCCAGTCGGAACGGAAATCAACCACACATTATGGTGATGAACCTTATTTATAGAAAGCTCTATATTCGCTAAGAATTCATTTATTTTTACAACATTTGCTTCCTCGGCGTTACATTAAACTATTTTCCGACTATTTACAATTGCTTAACAATCCGTTAAAATCGAAACATTCTACATTTTGAAAGGAGGATTTTTATGAAGCTTTCTAAACTGTTTCATCCTCTAGTTTGGATCATTTTAGGTGGAACTATTTTTACACGCATAGCAAGTTTTATGGCAATGCCCTTTTTAGCCATTTACTTACATAACGAAATTGAAGCATCCCCTTTACAAATAGGTTTGACGATTGGTATTGCACCGTTAATATCCACTGTAGGAGGATTCTTTGGTGGTTATCTAACTGATCGGTTTGGCAGGAAAAGCATCATTTTACTTACTATTGTTGTTTGGAGCATTGTATTCTTTGGCTTTGCAACAGCTCATACGGTTTGGCTCTTCGTAGCATTGAATGCCTTAAATGGCTTATGTCGCTCCTTCTTTGAACCCTCGACACAAGCATTAATGATTGATTTTACGCCAGTGGAAAAACGGAAAAGATTGTTCTCGCTTCGCTATACAGCGATTAACATAGCAGCTGTCATCGGTCCTGTTATTGGTGTTTATATTTCTCAATTATCTAGCCCAAGTATTCCATTTATGCTGACAGGAATTATGTATATTATTTATGCTTTATTTTTATTTTTAATTTTAAATCACTATGAGATGCAGCAACAAAAATCTCCAACACCTACAAAAATACTGCAAACCTTCACGATACTTTTGACGAATCGTGTACTACTAAGCTTTATTTTCGGGGCAATTTTAATAAATATTGGTTACTCTCAATTTGATTCAACACTGCCACAAATCATTGAACTTAAAATCGAAGAAGGTGCCAAGCTCTATTCTGTATTAATTTCACTAAATGCAGCGGTTGTATTATTACTTCAATTACCGATTAGTATACTTTCAGAACGTTTTTCATCCTCGGCTACTCTATTAGTAGGAATTCTGTTCTTCGCATTTGGCCTTTTATTATTCGGCTTCTCGAATAACTATCCACTACATATGATTGCTATGGTTATATTCACGATTGGTGAAATTTTTGCCTTTCCGACTATGAGCATCTTGATTGATGAAATTGCGCCTGATACTCAAAAAGGAGTCTATTTAGGAGCAGCCCAATTTAAAAATTTAGGCGGTTTTATTGGGCCAATTATTGGCGGGTGGCTATTAACACATTACATGGATGCAATGTTTGCGATTATTGCTGTTCTTGTTTTATGTAGTTGTATATTTTACAGATCAAAACATAAGCCACAACAGGGATAATTTTTATCAGTAGGCTCTTTCCTCCACTAATTATTAGTCTTCACCAATCGGTTTTTTTAGGAGTTAACATTCAGACAAAAAAATCGCTCCATGCCTATCAGTGAATCTCAAGCATTTGATATACTTGCTTGAACTTACTAATAAGATTGGAGCGAGCTAACGATTGGTTTTACAATTATATTCAAAATTTCGAAGTAGCTTTAACTTTCTTCCTCAACTGTAACTTCTCCATAAATGGTGTATTGGTCTTTACCAGCATTTTTCGAATGATATAATGCCTTATCTGCACGCTCAAATAAGCTTCTTTCTGACTCATCTGGATGACTGTAAATGGCACCGCCCAAACTGACTGAAAGCACAGACCATTTATCAACAGAAATTTTATCCGCAAACTTCAAGTGATGAATTTTCTCCAAAATAGAATGCGCTAATTTTTCCATATATTCATCTTTCGTATCATATAAAACAATTGCGAACTCATCTCCACCAAATCTAACAACAAAGCCATTTTTCCCCACTTCTTGTTTTAAAGTTCTAGCTGTTTCAATCAGGATCTTGTCACCTTCAACATGTCCAAATCGATCATTTACTTGTTTAAAATTATCTAAATCTAACAACAATAAACCTGGTTGATTCGTCTTCCTTTTTCTTAATAAATTGCTCATTTTTCTAATATAGGTAGCACGATTATAAACATTTGTTAATGGATCATATGTTGCGAGATGAATCGTTTTGGAAAGAAGTTTATTAATGACTAATAGCATGATGAAAGAAGTTACTAAGGCAATAAACAGTAAGATTCGAAACTGCTTTGTATTTTTAGTAAGCGCTCTAATTTCTGTGAAATTACCGTATTTTACATATACAATTCTTTTAGAGGATTCTCCCCGAATCTTTTCCGCTTCTGCTTCATAAGGTAAAAAACGGTACTTTTCGATATAACCATTCTCAAACTTCTTTTGATATTCCGTTGGCTTCATCGTTTCTTTGGCCAGCTTATAATGCTCTTGAAATATTTTCGATTGATCATTAACAGTTTTACGCGATTTAGAATCCTCAAAGAAAACCCCTCCCGCAGTTATCGTTTGTACTTCTAATAAATCAGCATATTTATCAATTAAATAGTCAGCAGTCTTTTCGAAGTTAAAAGTTTGGAATACAGGATCTTTAAGTAAGTCTATACCGACCTCGAATAAATATTTCTTGTCAGGTGTTGCTAAATAACCAAATTTTCGATATCCCCCAGTAGTTGTTGAAATATCTATACCATCAACATAGTATTCCCCGCTTATTCGCCGTTCGTCTAGTAAAGCAGAAAAACGTGTGCAGCATTGAGAAAAATTTAAACCTTTATCTTTTTCAAAAGTTGTATAAATTATAGTATTTGTTTGATCGAGTATGTACACATCCATTCCATGTTCGTTTTTTATTTTCTCCAAATCCCACTTTGCTATATGAGGGTTTTCTTCATAATATGTAATTAGGTTTCTTAGTACCGTTTCCATTTTCTCTGAGAGAGTTTTATCAAAATAAAAATGTGCATTATCTACCGTTTGCATATCTGTCAGAATATGATTTTCAATTAATGTTCTATTCATGACTTCTTGTTTTTCGATATCAACTGTAAGTATTTGCCTATCGAAATAAAAAATTACAGCAACTAGTATTAATGCAAAGGCAATTAAAGATATAAATAATTTAATTCTTAGGTTTTTCATTAACGTGTCCTCTACTTATTTTCACTATCATTTTTTCGAAACTTTTAGTGATTTTTAGTACCATAGACTAAATAGCTTTTAACATAGATTACATTAATTATACAGTCACTTGTATAAGTATGTATATAAAAAATACCCCGATACTAATCGTCGTTAGCATCGAGGAATTCTCTAATCCCTATTTTGTAAGCAGGCTAGCTCTTCTGCCGTTAATTCTCTATATTCACCTAAATTCAAACTGTCATCTAGCTTTAGGTTGCCCATTGATAGACGTTTTAAATAGGTTACACGTTTTCCAACAGCCTCAAACATACGCTTCACCTGATGAAACTTACCTTCTTGGATCGTTAACTCAATTTCCGATTGTTGAGCAGATTTTAATATGATGAGCTCTCCTGGTTTGGTTACATAACCATCATCTAGCTCAACACCTTGTGCAAATTTCTCACAATCTTTCTCAGTCACAATTCCTTCTATTTGTGCATAATAAACCTTCGGCACATGTTTTTTAGGAGACAATAAATTATGTGCTAACGTACCATCATTTGTTAGTAGCAATAATCCCTCTGTATCTTTATCAAGGCGACCAACAGGGAAAGGTTGGAAATGCTGGTGCAAAGGCTCTAACAAATCGATGACAGTTTCATCTCGTAAATCCTCCGTTGCAGAAATAACGCCAGGAGGCTTATTCATCATAAAATATACAAATTCTGTATAGTTCACACGCTCCCCGAATACAGAAACCTCCTGCTTTTCAGGATCAACATGTAATGCTGCATCCTTCGCATATGCGCCATCTACTGTCACTGCTTTTTGCTTTAGAAGCAACTTAACTTCCTTGCGTGACCCGTAACCCATATTCGACAGTAATTTATCTAATCGCATTAGTACCTCCTATTTAAATCCCAGTTTGTTCGTTATTCTTGTCAATCGTTCACCCAGAAGCTTTTGTGCTAAGCCTAGGCGTAAAGACAAGAAGCCATATACTGCTACACCTACTCCAGCACAAATAACAGAATAAACTAATGCTGAGAATTTACCACCTACTGGTCCCATTAATAACTCTAAAAGCGTATGAACGATAAATACACTTACAGCCATTACCGCTGTCAAAAGAGAAATGAGCATGACACGACGAATAACCATTTCTGATCTGTAGTTCAATGTTTGTCGTAGCACAAGTATATTAATGATAATTGAAACACTATAGCCAATAGCTGTGGCAAGAAGCGCACCATCTGCCTCCATTAAACGAATTAACGGAATATTAATCGCTAGTTTGACTAAAATCCCAGATAATAAGCTGAGGACAATCCACTTTTGGAAATCAATACCCTGTAAAAGTGCTGCAGTCACTTGGAATAATGCAAATAAAATAGCAACAGGTGCATAATGAGCTAAAATCATAGCCCCCATTTCGCTTTCAGAATAGAGCATAAAATATATTTCATTCGATAACAACGAAATTCCAACTACCGCTGGTAATGTAATGAAAATTAATATTTGATATGTCTTATCCATTGCATTTCGTAACGATAAATATTCACCTTGCGTAAAATATTTTGTAATCGTCGGTACTAGCGCCATTGAAAAACCTGTAGCTAGCATTACTGGAATAATGACAACCTTATGTGTTGTAAAGTTAATCATTGATAGATACTTATCCGTTACTTCCGCTAAGCCTATAGATGCCATAGCTCCATTAAACGTAAGCATATCCACTAATTGGAATAATGGGTTGGCAACACCTACAAACACCATCGGAATCGAATACGTAATTACTTCTTTATATATGTTGGACATTGGTAGCTGTGTAGATGTAACACTTTGACTGCGCAATAAATCAAATTCAGGTTGATATTTTTTCCAATAATAATAGAGTACTAGCAACCCGCCAATTGCTCCAATAAAGGCAGCAAACACCGCAAAGGAAACAGCCGTTTCTGGTTTCCCATTAAAAACTACTACAACTAAGAATGAACCACCTAATAACACTACAATACGAACAATTTGCTCTACTAACTGAGAAACTGCAGTAGGCTCCATTTTGTCATAGCCTTGGAAAAATCCACGCCACAGACTCATAAATGGCACAACAATTAACGCAAAGCTAACCCAACGAATAACTGAGGCAATTTGCTCTACCGAAAATGCCTGTTCATCACTTTTAATAACAAGACCCGCTATTGGTGTAGCTAATATAAAGAGAACAATAAACGCCGCTAACCCAGTACATAGCATAATAAGTATGCCTGATTTCATAAGCTTGCGGCCTGATTGATAATCACCCATTGCATTGTATTTAGAAACAAACTTGGATACAGCAATTGGCGCACCCGAGATGGCTACTGCAAGCATAATCGAGTAGGGAATATATGCATATTGATAGAGGGCTACATTCTCCTCACCCACAATCGCATAAAAAGGAAAAATATAAATTAATCCGAGCACCTTCGATAAAAACATTCCCATCGTTAATATCGCAGTACCTTTCATTAAATTGGACATTGTAACCATCCATTCATTTTAAAATCAATATCTTCATAATCTTAACACTTAGTAAAAACTTATAAACTATTTGCCAATCAATTATGCCTAGGCATAGGTTTGAGCTACTTCTTGAGCAGATCTTTCTGCGAACAAAGCACTTGTTTCACAATAACTTGTAAACGCTGCCATATAAAAAGCTTACTCCACTGTAAAAACTACAGAACTACATTAACAAAATTCAGAAAACAACAACCCTAGAAAATACTAAAAAAGTAAAGCAACTGTAATCTTAACATATTTACTAGGTAAACAGACGCATAAATACATTAAAAAGTTCTAGCACTCAAAAAAAAATAGCAGTTATGTCCTCCAAGGAAAAAAGAAGTTTCAAAATAATCGGTGGAGATTACGAAAACCCCCACCGATTAAAGCTACTTCTCTATTACATATCTACGAAAAATTGTTTATACCATACTAAGAACACATAGGCTGTCCAAATATAACGCCCACGATTTGCTTTTCCTTCATAGTGCTCATCTAGATAGCCTACTAATTGTTTTGTATCAAAGAATTCATTGGCAAAGTCAGTTGTAAACATTTCTTTTACCAGTTTATAATACTTTTCTTCACGTAACCAGTGACGGATTGGCACTGGGAAGCCAAGCTTTGGACGTTTTGCCCATTCTTCAGGTAATTCCTGATGCGCAGCTTGACGAAGAACATATTTCGTATCAATATCATTTACGCGATATTTCGAAGGAATGTTTTTCGCTAATTCCATCACTTCTTTATCTAAAAATGGTACACGTAATTCAATTGAATGGGCCATACTCATTTTATCTGCTTTTAATAAAATATCGCCTGGCATCCAAAGATTTAAATCAAGATACTGCATTTTAGTAACATCATCATCGCCTGGAACTTCATCGTAAATACGTTTTGTAATCGATTTTACAGATGGACCATTTTTATAGTCTGGTTTCAAGACATTCAATGCATCTTCTTCATCCCATACTACCGCTTCTCCGATGAAGCGCTCTTCTACTGTTTGACCACCTTTAACAAGGAAGTGCGTATATTGATTTTTAGGCAACGCCTCTGCTATGCCACGTAACGCTTTACGAATACCAAATGGAACTTTTTCATATTTTTGCATTTTGCCAGAGTTTTGATACCATGAATAGCCACCAAAAATTTCATCCGCACCTTCACCTGAAAGTACTACTGTTACATCCTTCGATGCTAACTCAGAAAGGAAGTATAGCGGTACAGAAGATGGGTTCGATTGTGGCTCATCCATATGCCACTGAATTTTCGGTAATGCTTCAAAACACTCATCTGCCGAAATATATTTACGCTCATTTTGAATATCTAATGTATCCGATAATTCTTTTGCTAAATTTGTTTCATTGAACATATCCTCGTAGTCAGAGAAACCAACAGAGAAGGATTTATCAGGGCGTAATAATGAAGTAATATAGCTTGAATCAATACCACCTGATAAGAAAGAACCGACCTTCACATCACTAATTTGATGCGCATCTACAGATTCTCTCACTGTCGTACGAATGTCTTCAACATATTTTTCAATTGGAGCTTCTTTTGCATGGAATTTTTTATCCCAATACTGCACAATTTGCTTTTGTCCCTCTTTAATAAGTATATAGTGTGCTGGTTGTAATTTGTACACACCTTTGAAGAACGTTTCATCCATTGAAGAATATTGGAACGTCAAATAAGGACGTAGCGCATCTTTATTTAATTCTTTAATAAATGATGGGTGCGGTAAAAATGATTTAATTTCTGATCCGAAAATAAACGTACCATCTGTTGTGTTTTCTGTATAATACAGTGGCTTAATACCAAAACCATCACGAGCGATGAATTGTAAATCATTCTTTTTATCCCAAATACAGAATGCGAACATTCCGCGAAGCTTTTTGACAAATTCTACACCATATTCAACATAACCATAAATAATAACTTCACTATCAGAGTGCGTTTTAAAGTTATGACCTTTTTCAACCAAATCAGCACGTAGCTCTTGGAAGTTAAAGATTTCTCCATTAAATACTAGAACGATGTTACCATCCGCACTGTACAACGGCTGATTTGCCACATCTGATAAGTCGATAATACTTAATCGACGGAATCCTAACGTTATTTTATCATCACTGTGAATCCCACCACTGTCAGGTCCACGGTGAATAATTGTATTCATCATATTTTCAATCGTTTGATGATGATCGATCACATTTGTTCCATTAATATAGCCTATAAATCCGCACATTCTATTTTTCACCTCATAATTTAGTGCATAACCTTTACCATAATAGCATGAAAAGACATTCATTTCATACCGACAATACATATAAAGCAAAACTTTCATCAGTTAATTTATTCTACACCGATTATTCGTTCAACCAACGAGCACTTTATCTCATTATAAAAGCACTTCTATTTCACATCTTCCATCCAAAATCCACACATGAAAGGTCTTCATTAAAACGTGTGGTTGATTTCCGTTCCGTCCGGGCGCTTTCCTGGGGGCGTCCGATGAGCCGCTTCGCTGCGCTGCAGGGTCTCATCTGTGACGCTAATCCCCAAGGAGTCGCCCAGTCTCCACTACAATCAACTAATATGGCATATGTTTTAACAAATGGCATCCCCAACACTTGATGACGAGCCCTAAGTGAAAGTAGAAGATAAGAAATTATAAAATACTTTTGTCGTATTTTCAATGTGAAAGAAGCCTCTCTATATAGACTTCATGTATAATAGGAAAGATTCCTAATTTGAAAAGAAAGTGAGTTTTTAAATATATGTACGATGTTATCGTTATCGGTGGTGGCCCATCCGGTTTAATGGCTGCTATCGCCGCAGGAGAACGTAAAAAGAAAGTATTATTACTAGAAAAAGGAACAAAGCTCGGCAAAAAATTGGCCATTTCAGGCGGTGGTCGCTGTAATGTCACTAACCGTTTGCCCGTTGAAGAAATAGTCAAGCACATACCTGGAAATGGCCGTTTTCTTTACAGCCCATTCACGGTTTATAATAACGAAGATATTATTGCATTTTTCGAAGGACTTGGTGTGGCATTAAAAGAAGAAGATCACGGACGTATGTTTCCTGTATCTAACCGCGCGCAAGATGTTGTAGATGCACTTATTCGTCAGCTTCAAAGGCTACATATTGAAGTGCGCTTAAACACACCCGTTAATAAGCTTCTAATGGATGAAGAAAAAATTCTCGGAGTACGCCTTACAGATGGCACAGAAATTCGTAGCGAAGCAGTAGTCGTTGCCGTTGGTGGGAAAGCTGTTCCACAAACTGGCTCAACAGGCGACGGTTATCCATGGGCAGAGCGTGCCGGCCATACAATTACTACACTTTTCCCTACCGAGGTTCCTGTTCTATCAAAAGAGGATTTCATTCAAGCTCGTGAGCTACAAGGACTTGCGTTACGCGATGTCGCTGTCTCTGTTTTAAACAAAAAGGGCAAAGCACTCGTAACACATCAAATGGACATGCTTTTTACTCATTTCGGGATAAGCGGTCCTGCTATTTTACGCTGCAGTCAATTTATCGTGAAAGAATTAATGAAAACTGGATACGAGCCTGTGACAATGCGTATTCAAACACTTGTTAATTATAATGAGGAAACGTGCTTGCAATATTTAAACAAACTCATTAAAGAAGATCCAAAAAAAGCGGTAAAAAATGTATGGAAGGGTATTGCTCCTGAACGCTGGCTACTATTTTTATGTGAGCGTGCAAATATCGATGTGCAAATGACAGGCGCTGAATTATCACAGGAGAAAGTTCGCAACTTAGCTAGATTACTCGTCAATTTCACAATGACAGTTAGTGGGACTCAATCTCTTGAAAAAGCATTTGTCACTGGTGGTGGCGTCTCTGTTAAAGAGATTGAACCAAAGACTATGGCTTCGAAGAAAAAGAATGGTTTATTTTTCTGCGGAGAAATCCTTGATATTCATGGTTACACAGGTGGCTATAATATTACGTCTGCACTCGTTACAGGACGGATTGCAGGGATGAACGCAGGAATGTAAAATACTCTGTTTCGGACTTATATTAGTGGTTTTATCACATAAAAAATATTGGGTAATGAAGCTCCGGCACAGCGAGGGGTTAATTTCCGTTCCGACTGAACGCTTTGTTGCTGACGCTGCGCTTTCGCACAGAGCAAAGCTTTCTAGCTGCGTCCGATGAATTACCCACAGGAAAGCGAGTAGCCTGGAACGGAAATCACCTCATTAAATGCGCCACAACATTCACAATGATTCCCTTAAACATTTTGTTTTTCCACATTATAAAAAGCGTGTCCTGAAAACGCGGACACGCTTTTTTAGCCTTCTTTTGACATATATACTTCTTCATAAGGTTGAATAATGACAAACCCTTCACCTGAAAATGCCATTTGAATGGATTCACCACTACCTCGACCGATAAATGTTCGGAAGCTAATATCTGTTTTAAACTCCGGGGACAAAGTACCTGACCATGCTACAGTAGCATGTGGATCAGTATAAACCGTTTCACCAGGCTTTACTAACAAGGTTAACGGTTCGAAATGAGTTGTAATGGCAACCTTCCCTCTTCCTTTTAAAGTTACATTAAACAACCCACCTGACATAACTCCTGCCATTTTACGCATTAAATGAATATCCCAATCAATACTAGGCTCAAATGCAAGTAAATCATTACCGTTTACACAAATTGTTTCATCCTTTAGATCGAAGACCGTTACTTTTTTCCCTTGATCGGCTAAATATAGTCGCCCCTTACCCATCGCTTTCATAAGTTGTGTACCTTCGCCGGTTAATGCCTTTTTAAACATTTTACCTAAGCCATGCTCCAACACACGCTCTCGCTCAAACTTAATATCTCCTACATAAGAAATCATTGCGCCCATTTTCGACCAAACCTCGCCATTTAGGTTAACCTCTAATACACGCTCAGTTTCTAACTCGAAATATTCATTTTCGCTATCGTCCTGCTGTGTTTTATTAATAAACTCATTTAAAGAAAATTTCCCCATATATCAATGCCTCCTTATTTATTTTATATACGTTTTAAGTTCCGGAAAGATTCAATCAAATTATCGGAGGGGTAAAAACGAACGATTGAATGATGCGTTGAATCTTTTATTCATGAAACCGCAAAAATTTCATAATTGATTAAAAACAAAAATTGTTGACCTAAAAACATTAGTTTGTGGCCACCCACTAGCAAATTAGTTCATACACCTCACATTTACTTTCGGTTACAAAATTTCTCTTTTAGTAGCGAAATCACTTTATTTCCCATAATGATATTGACAGCAGACACCAACTGTTATACATTAAACAGAGATTAATCAAGTGTTATATAACAACAGCTACAAAAAAAGACCATACAAGCGTCATGTGCGAAATGACACTTATATGGCCATTACCTTCAAGTGCGAATTGAAAGTAAACTTTATTGTGTAGCGGAGACGTCTCCAACCTTTTGTGAAGCTTCTTTTAATGCTGTTCGTTTACGTACATCTGCACGTAATGTTAAAGCAATAATTAATGAAGCTGCAATTAACCCTGTAAATACATAGAATACAGGAATATAGCTACCATAAGCATTTTTAATAGTGCTTACTAAAAGTGGACCAAAAATACCACCTAAAGACCAAGTCGTTAATAAATAACCATGAATAACTCCAAGTTGTTTCGTACCGAATAAATCACTTGCAAATGCAGGTAGATTAGAGAAACCTCCACCATAGCAACTAACAACTAAGAAAATAAGTGCTTGGAAAATAATAACGTTTGTAGTATGCGGTAAGACGATAAATGTAACTAGCTGTGCGATAAAGAAAATTACAAAGACATTCGAACGACCAATATAGTCAGACACAGCAGCCCATATTAAACGACCACCACCATTAAATAATCCCATTATACCTACCATTGCTGCGGCTCCCGCAACTGATAAACCTACAATTTCTTGAGCCATTGGAGATGCAACAGAAATCATCATAATACCTGCTGTTACGTTTACTAAATGCATTGACCAAAGCATCCAGAAATGCTTAGTTTTTACAGCTTCACGTGCTGACATGACAGCTAAATCTTTCTTCACTACTTCTTTACCATTATCTGCAGCCGCCTTCATATTCGCTGGCATATAACCAGGTTTAGGCGGTGCTATATATGAAGCCCCTAAAATCATTAACGTGAAATAACTTGCCCCTAAAATAAAGTACGTTGTAGAAATTCCCACAGCCCCCATTAAGTTAGCTGCGACTGGCGCTGTAATAAGTGCTCCTGAACCAAATCCAAGTACAGCCATACCTGTTGCTAATCCGCGGCGATCCGGGAACCATTTTACTAATGTCGATACAGGCGCAATGTAACCAATACCCATACCCAATCCACTTAGTAAACCATATGTTAACCAGTACAATGTTACGGAATCCATTGAAATCGCTACACCTGCACCAGCTTGTCCTGCCCCAAATAGAACAGCTGCTATCATCGCAGATTTACGTGGCCCCATTTTTTCTACTAAGTTACCAAATAATGCTGCCGAAAAACCAGCAAGCCCCATCATTATTGTGAAGGCAACCGTTACGTTTGTTTCACTCCATCCCATTTCTGTAACAATCGGTATCTTGTATACACTGTATGCATATGCTCCACCGATTGAAAGGTGAATAGCGATTGCAGATAATGCAATTAACCATCTATTTTTATTCATAATTTCTCTTTTCTCCCCTCTTTTGCTACCTGTGAAAATTTTATGAACGTCTCTGTAAAACAATTTACCACTTAGAATTATTCAAATGCAAGATGTTTTTTTAAAAAATATTATTTCTGCAAAAAGTATTTTATTTTTTACCCCAATAATTTTATAACGAAAACCCTACAGTCTCTAAGCAAATAGATGTTTTTTAAACAAAAACCATAACATTTTTTAGCTATTATTATTTTTCTACTCTATTATCCAATTTCATATTAACTATATCAATATAATTAATTTTGTGCATATTTTCACATGCAATCTATGTATAATCCTCTTTTTCTAACGCTTATTATTTCTTCGTGCTTCTATAAAGAGTTATAAACAAATATCCATTAAGTAGAAATAACTTGGATAAAAGAGAATTTTAAAACTAAAATAGACAAATTCTGTTCACGCAAAAAGGGATATGAAAATCATATTAAATGATTTAATTAACTTTTAATGGATATTCAATTAAATAAATACAATACACATTGTGCATACTTCAAAACGAATAATCATTACTCATTGATTTTTATTATTCAAATATATATTTTTTCTTTCAGTAAGAATCCTACACATCCTTTTTAGCTATAACTAGTTATGCTTTTTAAACTAAAAAACAACTAAACCAATCAGTTATAACAGAAATATTTGCTATAGCACACAAGTAAAAACAGTACTTTTCAACCAAATAATAACAATGTTTATAAATACCAATTCTAGATTTATTTATGTAAATACTAGCTTTTACGAAGATATGTATTCTATTAGAGACAGTTAATCTAAGACGACCTTCAATACATATTTCGAATGGAAATTCTCCATTAATCAAAAAGAGATGCTCGAAGAATTTCAGAGCATCTCTTTCTTTTTTATGAAAAATAAATGATAAATACAATTATTAGTGCTAGTGACATAATAGATGATCCAATCGATATATAATGTCTTTTTTCCTCTCGCACATAATAATAGTCAATCACAATAGAACTCATCATGAAGACTGCTATAAAAATGCATATTGTAGCCGTATATAGAAACAAACCGTATATATTAAATAAAATTAAAGTCGCAAATTGAATAAACTTAGCAATATACGTTGTACGTTGATGACCTGTATTTATATATTTTGGCTCTTTCAGAATGCTAAACATTTTTTGAATAGCTTTTTCAGTAAGCCACACTAGAAGGAGAGCAATTATTAAAAAAGTAAATATCTCACCGAAACTAATATCTTTTTCATCTTTTTGCATAAGGGCAATAAATGATGATGCTGTATCGCCATCTTGTACTTTGTAAAAGATATTTGTTTGTCGATCGCTAAAAGCTAGCTGCTCATCGTTTAAGAACATTTTTAGCTGCACAACCTGCCCATTGTCAAACTCCACCCATACATCACGATATGCATAATAATCATCATCCTTCTCCGAAATAACTGCCTTTTGAAGCGTATTAGCAATGAGCTTTGTTTCCGAATCATTTTTATAAGACTGTTGCCCTAAAATCCAGCCAGGTCTTCCGGCCTTAAAGGTATCTTCCTCCCAATTATACGCACTCGTAAACTGTTTAACCTCATGTTGGGCTAGTTCAATAATCGCAGCATGCTTAGATAAATCTACTTGCTTCCATGGACCAATTACAATCAAGAAGAGGATCGTCACGACTGCTCCAATGAAAACCATTGGATATTGCCATCTACGAGGTTGTTTATTTTGCTGAACTACATTGTGCAAAATACGCTCCTGCAATTGTTGTGAGAAACGCGGGGCTTCTCCAAGCTCTTTATCCAGTTTATTCTTAAAAGATGTCATCTTCTAGCACCTCCCAATGGTTTTTGTCCAGTTTTTCCTGCAAAATTTGTCTAGCTCTACGAAGTCTTGTTTTCACTGTACTTTCGGTACATGCAAGTACCTCCGCTATCTCACGAACCTTTAATTCTTGATAATAATAAAGAATAATTACTTCTCGGTAGTTGATTGGAAGCTCAAACAAAGCTACTGTTACAATTCTTCGTTCATCCTTTTCAATCAAATTTATTTCTGGCGATCGTTTACTGACTCCAATGTGCAGCTTTTCAAATAAAATATGTCGCTTATTTTTCCAACTTCGTAAATAGTCATGACTTTTATGTACTGTTATTTTTACTAAATATGTTTTTAGCGAGGATCGCTGTTCAAAGCGCTCCTGTTGCCGATAATAAGCAAAAAAGACATCTTGAACGATTTCTTCTGCAATAGCCCAGTCTTTAACATATAGATAAGCTACACGAAGGCAATACTCACCATGCTCTTCCATAATATTTGCTAAATGCTCACTCAAACAAACACCTCCTATTCAGACTATAGTCGTATCAAAATCTTAGATGGTTTCAGCAAAAAAGAAAAAAGCGCCCAAATATTGGACACTTTTCACATTATTATTTCACGACGATATTAACAAGCTTACCTGGAATGACAATTATTTTTACTAAGTCTTTGCCTGCCATATACTCTTGTACTTTGTCATCTGCAAGAGCTACTTTTTCGATTTCTTCTTTTGAAGCATCTTTCGCTACGATGATTTTTGCACGTACTTTGCCTAGTACTTGTACTGCGATTTCCACCTCATCATCTACAAGTTTAGCCTCATCATATGTTGGCCATTCCTTATATGAAAGTGATTCATCATGACCTAATATCTGCCATAGTTCTTCAGCAACGTGTGGCACCATTGGAGCTAGCATTTTCACAAAGCCTTCAGCGTATTCTGTTGGAATTACATCCGCTTTGTAGCAATCATTGATGAATACCATCATTTGTGAAATAGCTGTATTGAAGCGAATACCTTCATAATCCTCTGTCACTTTTTTCACAGTTTGATGATATGATTTTTCTAATGTTTTGTCATCAGAAGCTTGAATTTTTGCAGCGATTGTACCATCTTCTTCATTAACAAATAGACGCCAAATACGATCTAAGAAGCGTCGTGCCCCGTCCAAGCCATTTGTTGACCATGCAACAGATGCTTCAAGTGGACCCATAAACATTTCATATAGACGTAAAGTATCAGCACCGTGTGAAGAAATGATTTCATCTGGGTTAACGACATTACCTTTTGATTTAGACATTTTCTCATTACCTTCACCAAGAATCATCCCTTGGTTAAATAATTTATGGAATGGCTCTTTCGTGTGTACAACACCTAAATCGTATAATACTTTATGCCAGAAGCGAGCGTATAGTAAGTGTAATACCGCATGCTCTGCCCCACCGATATAAATATCAACTGGTAACCAACGTTTCAGTAATTCAGGGTCTGCGATTGCTTCTTTATTTGTTGGGTCAATATAACGAATGAAGTACCAGCTAGAACCTGCCCACTGTGGCATCGTATTCGTTTCGCGACGACCTTTTTTGCCTGTTTCAGGATCAACAACATTTACCCATTCAGAAATGTTCGCTAACGGAGATTCACCCGTACCTGAAGGACGAATATTATCTGTTTTTGGTAGTACTAATGGTAATTCTGATTCTGGCACTGGCGTCGTTGTACCATCTTCCCAATGAATCATAGGAATTGGCTCACCCCAGTAACGTTGACGAGAGAATAACCAGTCGCGAAGACGGTAAGAGATTTTCTTCTCTCCCACACCTTTTTCTTCAAGCCATTGAATTGCCTTAGCAATACCTTCCTCTTTGTTTAAGCCATTAAGGAAGTCAGAGTTAATATGTTGACCATCACCTGTGAAGGCTTCTTTGCTAATGTCTCCACCTTCAAGGACAGAAATAATTTCTAAACCAAATTCTGTAGCGAATTCATAGTCGCGCTCATCATGTGCTGGAACTGCCATAATTGCACCAGTACCGTATGATACTAATACATAGTCCGCAACCCAAATCGGCATTTTTTTACCGTTAATTGGATTAATTGCATAGGCACCTGTGAATACGCCTGTTTTTTCTTTCGCTAAATCTGTGCGTTCTAAATCAGATTTCAATTTTACTTTATCTAAATAAGCTTCAACAGCTTGTCGTTGTTCAGCACTTGTAATTTGATCCACTAATTTATGCTCAGGTGCAATAACACAGTATGTAGCACCAAATAATGTATCAGGACGAGTTGTAAACACTGTGAAGTTTTCATCTGTTCCATCTATATCAAATGTTACTTCTGCACCTTCAGAACGACCAATCCAGTTACGTTGCATATCCTTAATAGACTCTGGCCAATCAACTTCCTCTAAGTCATCGATTAAACGATCAGCATAGGCAGTAATTTTAAGCATCCATTGCTTCATTGGACGACGTTCTACAGGGTGACCACCACGCTCTGACTTTCCATCAATAACTTCTTCGTTTGCAAGTACTGTTCCAAGTGCTGGACACCAGTTTACAGCTACTTCATCTACATAGGCTAAGCCTTTTTTATAAAGTTGGATAAAGATCCATTGTGTCCATTTATAATATTCTGGATCTGTTGTGTTAATTTCACGATCCCAGTCATAGCTAAAACCTAACTCTTGGATTTGACGCTTAAATGTTGCAATATTTTTCGCTGTAAATTCTGCCGGGTCATTTCCTGTATCAAGTGCATATTGCTCTGCAGGTAAACCGAATGCATCCCAGCCCATAGGATGTAGGACGTTATAACCTTGCATACGCTTGAAGCGTGAAAGGATGTCTGTCGCTGTGTAGCCCTCTGGATGTCCTACATGAAGACCAGCACCAGATGGGTATGGGAACATGTCTAACGCGTAAAATTTTGGTTTTTCTGTTTCGTTTTCAGTTTTAAACGTTTTATTATCAGCCCAATATTGCTGCCACTTTTTTTCGATTTGTTGATGATTAAAACTCATTATTTTTCCTCCTTTGAATGTGTCATGCTCTTCAACTTAAGAATTGACAAAATATTTAAAAAATAAAAAAACTCGCCCCTTTCTTCATTAGAAAGGGACGAGAGAATTCGTATCTCCCGCGGTACCACCCACATTAGTGATCACACTCGGCTTTAGCTTCCTTAACGCGGAAGGAACGGCACGAGCTGTTGCACTCGGGCAGACTCAGAAGGCGAGTTCAATTTGCTTTCCTACTAGCTCCCACCAACCGCTAGCTCTCTAAAAAGAAACACAAATTTACTATTCCTCATCATTGTCTTACATGTATTGCATTTATTCTAATGGAAAGTACTGAAAAGCACAAGACTTTGTTTACATACTAACCATTTTTGAACAAATTAAATCCCTATGAAGGTAACAATATTCGAAACAAGTTGTATCCATAGTGCTCGCTTTATTTTAAACTACAAGAAAGCTCCGTAAAAATAACTCCTAGCGCAAAAGCACCAGCATCCGGATAACCTAGACTTCTTTCACCAACTGTTCCGGCGCGACCCATTCGAGCTACGATTTCCTTTGTATATTCCGCTCCTTTAACAGCAGCCTCTGCCCCTTTCTCAAAAGCTGTTTTAAAGTCCGCACCAGTTGCAGCGCTTTCTAACCAGGAATTTACACAAGGTACAAGCGCATCTACAAGCGTTTTATCGCCTACCTCTGCCCCTCTTCCGAAAGAACGCTCACCGACAGATTGTATACCTTTCAGCGTAGCTTGTAACATTTCAGCAAACTCTCCAACAGTTAATTCCATTTTCCCCTCGACTGCTTTACTAGCAGCTCGGAAAGCCCCGCCCCAAATTGGACCAGAAGCTCCTCCGCAATGTTCCATAATGATCATGGAACAACCATCAAGAAAAGTCCCAATACTTAAATGTTTATGATTTAGAATCGAGGCCCATCCTCGTTTTAATTCCTTAAAACCTTTTGCGACACTCATTCCGAAATCGCCGTCACCTGCATGGGTATCCAATTCGCAGAAAGGCACTTCGTTCTTAATAATAATCTCGCTCATTTTATCTACAAGATAAATCATATTATTTAATGTGATTACCTCGTTTTTGATGATAGCGTGTTCTTCTTCTGTTTCCGTCTCAAAGAATACTTCTTTCTCTTCTACATTATCATTAATATCTACGTATTCTACACGTTCAACCGGTCCATCTACCTTAAATGCAGGTGTATTACATTCTTTCGATAATAGTGTACTCAGTTCATCATCTAGTTTCATTACTGTAAGAGAGATCCCAGCCATATCAATACTTGTCATGTAATTGCCGACAAACGTTCGATTGATTCGTATATTTCTTTTACTCAGTTCTCTAGCAACCGCATTATTAAACAGATAAAGTTCTTGAAGTGGTGTACCACCAAATCCATTTACTAGAACAGCAATTTCAGCATCTTTATCTAATCCTAAATCTTTCATAAGGTCATTTGTCATACGTAAAGCTAATTCATCTGCAGCCATCATTTTTTCTCTTTTTCTCCCTGGCTCTCCATGAATACCGACACCATATTCCATCTCGTCCTCCCCCAATTTGAAAGTAGGTGATCCACTAGCAGGAACCGTACAGGAAGTTAGTGCCAGACCAATTGTTCGAACATTTGCCGCTGCTTTTTCCGCTACAGCTTTAACCTGCATCAAATCCATACCTTCTTCTGCAGCTGCACCAGCAATTTTATGTACTAACACAACTCCTGCAACGCCGCGGCGTCCTACTGTATAAAGGCTATCTTCTACTGCAATATCATCTTCTACGCGAACGTACTCTACTTGAATGCCATCCTCCATGGCTAAGTGGGCGCCATTTTTAAAATTCATTATATCTCCGCTGTAATTTTTAATAATGAGCAGTGTACCTTTTTGGCTGGCTGTTGCTTTAATTGCTTGATATACCTGTATTTGTGAAGGAGAAGCAAACACATCACCACATACCGCAGCATCCAGCATTCCTTTTCCTACTAACCCTGCATGTGCTGGTTCATGTCCACTACCGCCACCGCTAATTAAAGTTACCTTATTTGCATTCATCGCTTTTTTCTTAATTACTTTATATTTTTTTAATAGCTCAAGTTCCGGGTGAGCCATAACTATCCCCTTGCACATTTCCATTACAAGTGATTCAGGTTGATTCATAATTTTTTTCATCTTTAATCCTCCCCTATAAGTTTTGTCACATTCTACGAACCCTATTTGTAGACATACTTCTATAATTATTCAAAGAAGATTCCTGCTATGATACATACCCCTCGAAACATATTTGAAAACGAATTCTAGTTTTCTACGTAAAATGAAAGCTTTGTCTAAAGATACTCATCCTCGACATAATTGCGTTCCTTTATTACGGGGTAAAGTGAAACTTTAATCGATAGGGTATTTTCTGCACCCCATCGATTATTAGTTTTCACCAATCGGGCAATTAGGGGCAGTTTTTATTATTTACTGCCCCTTATTACGGGATAAAGTGAAACTTTAATCAGTGGGGTGTTTTCTATACCCCACTGATTATTAGTTTTCACCAATCGGACAATTAGGGGCAGTTTTTATTTACTGCCCCTTATTACGGGATAAAGTGAAACTTTAATCAGTGGGGTGTTTTCTATACCCCACTGATTATTAGTTTTCACCAATCGGACAATTAGGGGCAGTTTTTATTTACTGCCCCTTATTGCGGGATAACTCCTGACATTCACGGAAAGCGAAATGCTTACAGCCAATACATTTATTTGTATCTAAATAGCTTAAAGCTTTATTAATCGCTTCTCCTGTGTGCGGATAGAAATTATCTTCACCAATTTCATCATATAAGCCATTGTGCTGTAGTGCCTTTTTTAATTCGTCTTGTACTCCTGTAACTAAAATAGTGCCACCCTGTGCTTTAAAATTCCGAATGACATTACCAAAATACGACTCACCTGTTGAATCCATAAAAGGTACTTTACTCATGCGTAATACTAAAACTTTTTGTTCGCGCCGGATAGAACTTGCAATCGCCTGCTCAAAGGTTTGAGCTGCGCCGAAGAAAAGAGGACCCTCAACTGTATAAATACTTATTTGTGGACAGTCTCGTTTTTGATGAACAACATGTGATTGTACCTTTCCACTCTCTTTCGAATGATCCGGTAAAACCTTTGTTACTACAAGCTTTTCGCTCATACGCTTTGCAAATAATACGACCGCTAGTACAATCCCCACCTCTACAGCTAATGTTAAGCTTGTAAAAACAGTAAGAAGGAACGTAATGATTAAAACGAGGGAATCTCCTGATTTTAATTTAACAATATGTGCAAAATGCTTTTGCTCACTCATATTCCAAGCCACAACCATTAAAACTGGAGCCATACTAGCTAATGGAATATGTGAAGCAAAAGGCGCAAGTAATAATAAAGTGACTAAAACAAATACACCGTGAATAACACCGGATATGGGTGATACTGCACCTGTTTTAATATTTGTCGCAGTACGAGCAATAGCCCCTGTCGCAGGGATCCCTCCAAAGAAAGGAGTGACGATATTAGCAATCCCTTGACCAACAAGTTCTCGGTTACTATTATGCTTTGTATTTGTCATTCCATCCGCTACCACAGCAGATAAAAGTGATTCAATTCCACCAAGCATCGCAATCACAAAAGCTGGTCCAATAAGTAGCTGAATACGCTCCCATGTGATATCTGGAACTGCGAAATTCGGTAATGTATTAGGAATTTGACCGTAGGCTGTTGCTATTGTGGCAACTTGTCCAGAAAAAAAGAATGTTGCCACTAGTGTAGAAACAACAATTCCCGCTAACGCTCCTGGAACTTTAGGTAAAACTTTCGGTGTTATTAAAATAATGATAAGACTTATGATCGCCGTTAAAACACTATAAAAGTTTGTCGTACCAATATGCATAACAATTTCTTTTACATTGTCAATAAAATACTCATGACGTTTAATATTTGTTAAACCTAGGAAATTAGCAATTTGACCTGTAAAAATAATAACAGCTATTCCTGCTGTAAATCCGATTGTCACGGGTCGGGGAATAAATTTTATTAATGACCCTAGTTTAAAAATACCCATTAAGCACAAAATAATCCCAGCCATTAATCCAGCGATTAGTAAGTTTTCATAGCCATACGAAATGACTATCCCTAATAAAATTGGCACAAAGGCACCTGTAGGTCCCCCTATTTGGAACTTCGAACCACCAAAAAGAGAAATAAGTATGCCAGCAATAAAAGCTGTATAAATTCCATACTCAGGCTTAACACCTGACGCAATGGCAAAGGACATTGCCAGTGGTATTGCTACAATCCCGACAATTGTCCCTGAGAGTAAATCTTTCTTCAAATGATGAACAGAATATCCTTCATATCGCCCTGTAAACAGTGACTTCATCTATAAATCTTCCCTTCAAAATAATAGCAAGGTAAATGTTTCGTAAAAACCCCAGTTTACATATCCTCTTCATTATCTTCATTAATAGTCATTTCTTCTAATCTTGTAATTGTATTTATTAAGTGATTATTAAAAATTTCTTTTGTGACGCCAAGTAACTCTCCAATCATAGGATCACTTAAAGAATAATAAACTTTTTTCCCCTCTTTCGTTCCATACACAATATTTTTGCCTCGTAATACACTTAACTGCTGAGAAACAGCTGAGCCCTCTTTTTCTAAGCAGCTTTGAATTTCATTGACATTTTTCTTACCATCTACTAGTAATTCCAATATTCTAATTCGTAATGGATGTGCTAAAGCTTTAAAAAAATCTGCCTTAAATTGCTGCAAATCTTCCACATAAATCCCTCCATGAATCATATTCATATATTCAAACATTTGAATATGTATAGTTGATTGTACGCTAATATAAGCTAACTTTCAATATTAAACATTAAAAAACGAACAAAAAACGTGTTTCCCACACAGTTTTTGCTCGTTTCAGAAATATTTTTGTTAAATTTATCTATTAATCTGTCGCCGTATTATTCTTTCGTAAAGGATAATCATAGATTAGGCATGGAACTATCGCAAACAATACAATTATTACTAGAATTAAAACGAGTGCAATCATACCAAACTGATCGACCATAATACCACCAAATAGAGGGCCAATCATACGACCTGTTGTTGCTGCACTATTAATAATCCCTTGATAAAAGCCCTGACGCCCTTTTGGTGCAAGTTGATTGGCGATTGTAGGTAAGGCAGGCGTATAAAACATTTCTCCAAAAGTTAGTACAACCATTGCTGCCCCAAACATTTTAAAATCACTTGCAAACGCAATGATTCCAAAGGATATCGCGATAAGAACAACGCCAAATACTAATTGACGCTTCAAATTATTTTCCCAACGTTTCACTAGCGGCGCAATTAGCGGTTGCCCTAAAACGATAAGTAGACCATTAATAGTCCAAAGTAAGCTGTACTGTTTTAATCCTAAACCTAGATCTTGTGTATAGGCAGAAATAGTCGCACTCCATTGTGAATAAGCTACCCAGCATAGTACAGAGGAAGAACTTATAATTAATAATGCATAAAACGGTGCTTTATTTATAATTCGCTTACTTTCACTCACGACATTCTTCGGTGCAATACTCCCCGCTTCTAATCGTTTAAAAGTAAAAAATGCTATAAAAAAGAACAAAATATACATGGCTAAGTTGACCTTAAAGACGTAGTCAAATTGGTAAGCTGCAACAACACCAGCAAGTGCAGGACCAATTGCTACTCCTAAATTTTGAGCTAAATAAATTGCGTTAAAAGCCTTTCGTCCACCCTCCGGCCACGCAGTTCCAGCTAAAGCAAACATTCCTGGGAATACAATACCCCCACTAAAGCCGAGTATCGTTAAAATCCACACATAATGTGGCCAGCCGTGCCAAATCGTTAAAGCAATTAATGATGCAATCGTCAAAAGAATGCCAATCATCGTTGATTTATAGCCACCTATTCTATCAAATAAATAACCACCTAAGAGATTCCCTAATACACCAGCAGCAGAATTCAACATCAACACAAAACCAGCCATCGCAAGTGACTTCCCTAAATAATCGTGCATATAAATGGCGTTTAAAGGCCATAAAAAAGAGTTGCCCGTCGTATTCACAAGCATTCCAATAATTAAAAACCAAACACTTTTTGGCATAGAATGACCCCCGTTATTTCGCTACTCTAAATAGTTAGTTTATGTTGAAACATACAAAAGCACAAGAAAAATAAATTTACTCTTTTTACATATGCTTTAGAATATTTTTTGTGTAGTTTTTTGGGGTCCTCCTGATGATTGACTACGGTCGATGTACTTTTCGCTGGCCTTCTCTCATAGTACATCCACATATTATTAAGTTCTTCCCTCATGACGGAAACACCAGCACGTGATAAAATATAGTGTTAGAGGAGTGAAATAAATGACAGAAACAAACTTTCCTTTTCCTTCAGACGGGAAAAGATATTATACATGGAATCGCTATTTACGTGAGCAATTTGGTCATAAAGTTTTTAAAGTAGCACTAGACGCAGGCTTTGACTGCCCAAACCGTGATGGTACAGTTGCCTTTGGCGGTTGTACGTTCTGTAGTGCTGCAGGTTCAGGTGATTTTGCGGGCAACAAAGTTGATCCTATCGAGGTGCAATTTGCTGAAATACGTGACAAAATGCATCAAAAATGGAAGGATGGCAAATACATGGCTTACTTCCAAGCGTATACAAATACACATGCACCGCTACCAGTATTAAAAGAAAAATTTGAAGCCGCATTAGCCCAAGAGGGAGTTGTTGGATTATCCATCGCAACACGCCCAGATTGTCTGCCAGATGATGTAGTTGAATATTTAGCTGAATTAAATGAGCGTACCTATTTATGGATTGAATTAGGACTTCAAACTGTACATGAAAAAACAGCCAACCTTATCAACCGTGCCCACGATTACGCAACATATGTGGAAGGTGTTGAAAAGTTACGAAAACATGGTATTCGTGTATGCTCGCACATTATTAATGGCCTTCCTCTCGAAGACTCTGACATGATGATGGAAACTGCTCGTGAAGTCGCAAAGCTTGATGTACAAGGTATTAAAATACATTTACTGCATCTTTTAAAAGGTACACCAATGGTTAAGCAATACGAAAAAGGAATGTTAGAATTTTTAGATCAAGACGTTTATACAAAGCTTGTAGCCGATCAACTTGAAATTCTACCACCAGATATGGTTATTCACCGTATTACAGGCGATGGACCAATTGATTTAATGATTGGCCCGATGTGGAGTGTTAATAAATGGGAAGTATTAAACGGAATTGATGCTGAGCTTGAACGCCGCGGAAGCTGGCAAGGAAAATTTTATAAAGCTGAGGATGCCAAATGAAGCTACAACGCGTTTTACAATATGCCCAACAGCTAATAAAAGATACTGTTGAAGAAGGCGACACTGTAGTAGATGCCACAGCTGGAAATGGCCACGACACTTTGTTTCTAGCACAGCTTGTCGGCGATGAAGGACAAGTATATGCCTTTGATGTTCAAAAGAGCGCTGTTGATGCCACTCTCCATCGCCTTTTAGATAATGGCTTAGAGCATCGTGCACTTGTTTTACATAGAGGGCATGAAGAAGTAGTCAACTATGTCCACAGACCAGTCGCAGCTGCAATTTTTAATCTTGGTTATTTGCCTGGTAGCGATCACGACATCATTACACAGTCAAATACGACAATACAAGCAATAGATGATTTGCTAAAGATGCTAAAAATAGGGGGTCTTATCGTCCTTGTCATTTATCATGGTCATCCGGGCGGGAAGGAAGAACGAGATGCTGTCATTGACTATGTCAGTCAACTTCCCCAAAAATGTGTACATGTATTAAAATACGAGTTTTTAAATCAACAAAATGACCCACCTTTTGTAATTGCTTTAGAAAAAATGAAAGATTATCCGTTAAGTTAAATTGATAGTTCCATAGGACGTGGCGTTCTTAGACGGAGTTCCTATATTTTAGCGGATTTTTGGATACCGCTGAAAAGTGATTTAAAACTGCATTAATCTCACCACTTTTAGAGGTGGGAGACTTCTGCTAAAAGAAGTTAAATTTATTTAAGGTATGATTCCGATAGCGCAGCGGAATCATGCCTTTTAATTTTGTATTCTTTGAAAACCGCCTGCACAGGTGAGGGTTTTCAAAGAATACAAGAAAATATCCCCCGATGGCGCGGGGGATATGGAGGAGTACTTAACTTTACTTTCATGTCAAATTACCTTAATTAACTTATCTTAGTTAGATTTTAAAAAGCGTTTATTGTTTCCCTGGCATTCACATATCGTTGATTGACTTTGTCCCAATCAACAGTATTCCACCAATTCATAACAAACTCAGGTCGGCGATTTTGATATTTCAAATAATAAGCATGCTCCCATACATCAATAACGAGTAGAGGAATTATTCCCTCTTTTAAAGGCGTGTCTTGGTTAGCTGTACTCATAATGGTTAATTGCTCGCCATCTAGTACTAGCCATCCATATCCACTTCCAAAGCGTGAAATTGCTGCTTTAGAAAGCTGATCTTGAAAATTATCAAATGTTTTAAAATAATAATCGATCGCCTTTCCAATATCAGCAGTTGCCTCACCACCACCATTAGGACTCATCATTTCCCAAAATAAACTGTGGCAATAGTGTCCTCCACCATTATTTTGTACGGCTGTTTGAATGTCCGTTGGAAGCACATCAAGATTTCTTAATAAATCTTCCAACGACTGATTTTGTAAATCTTTATGACCTTCTAATGCCACATTTAAATTATTTACATACGTAGCATGATGCTTAGAATGATGAATTTCTAACGTTCTAGCATCAATAAAGGGCTCCAACTGATCATAATCATATGATAGTTTCGGTAAGTGGAACACAGTCAATCTTTCACCTCCTCCCAAAAAGTTTCTTTAAGGAAAGATAATTTCCTTATGACAAAATATACCTTCTTTTTCTATTGCCGTCAATAGAAATTTTATTTTTTTATAGCCCTTCACTGAATATGTAAACAACTACACAGGATACAAGAGCAGATTTTAGTATGGCTCATCACAAAAAATTGTGGATGACATTTATTAAAACATATGCTCTGTATATAAGTTGATCTTCGTTACGGCTGGGCGACTCCTTGGGGATCAGCGATATAGAGGAACGAAGGCTAAAACCATCACCTCCTGTGATAACTCCTTCGTGACCAACATCCTGCTGTTGCTGTCGCTTTGTTAGCACTACGCTTTCGCGCAAAAAACATCTGTTGCCTCAAGCGGCTCATCGGACGCCCCCAGGAAGCTCTGTGCGAAAGCGAAGCAACAGCTACAAAGCGCCCAGCCGGAACGGAAATCAACCACACGTTATGATGCTGAGCCTTTTTTAATAGAAACAAAAAAGCTATCTAATAGAATCTTTCATTCTATTAGATAGCTTTCTCTATTATCTATTTATTTTTACGTTTTTTTTCATTATAATCAATCCAGAAATCTGCACCTTTAATTCCTAGTTTACGAGGATCAAAAACAGGATCTTTTCCTTCTTTTTTCTGTCTCTCATAATCCTTTAATGCGACTATAGCAGGCTTCATAATAATTAAAATCGCTATAACGTTAATCCAAACCATTAGCCCTAATCCAACATCCCCCATAGCCCAAGCAAGGTCGGATGTACGTATAGTACCGTAAAACGCAGCAATTAAAATTGCAAATTTAGCTAGCCAAATGACGACCTTCTCTGTAGTTCCTGAGAATAAATAAGCCACATTTGTTTCAGCAATGTAATAGTATGCCATAATCGTCGTGAAAGCAAAGAAGAATAATGCGATTGCTACGAATGGTCCACCAAAGCCTGGTAATGAAGAGTCAACTGCATATTGTGTATATGCTGCACCTTCTTTAATACTTTTCGCAAATGTTACTTGCTCATCTCCAGTTAATCCACCTTTATTGAAATCACCAACATAAACATATGAATCAGTGCCTTCTGCATCTTTTTCATCCTGTACATTGTACATGCCAGTAAATAAAATCATAAACGCAGTAGCTGAACAGATTAATAATGTATCAATATATACAGAAGCTGCTTGCACGATACCTTGTTTAGCAGGGTGTGATACTTCTGCTGCAGCAGCCGGATGCGCACCTGTCCCTTGCCCTGCCTCATTTGAATAAATACCACGTTTAACCCCCCATGCAATAGCGGAGCCAACAATACCACCAAAGATTTCTTGCGCACCAAATGCACTTGAAAAAATTAATGAAAATACAGCTGGTACTTCTTTAATATTCATTGCGATAATGACAATGGCCATAAGAATATATGCTAATGCCATAAACGGTACAATGACCTGTGCAGCATTGGCAATCCATTTTATCCCACCGATAATAATAGTACCTAATAATACAACAATAATAAGTCCTGTAATCCAAGTGTCAACAGAGAAAGCGTTTTCAACAGCTGTCGCAATTGCATTTGATTGAACACCCGGCATCAACACTAACATGGCAGCTAATGCAGCAACAGCGAAAATGACAGCAAACCATTTTTGCCCCATTCCCTTTTCTATGTAAAAAGCTGGTCCACCACGATATTCTGTATCTTTCTCTTCTTTATAAATTTGAGCTAATGTCGACTCCACATAAGCAGTTGCCGCACCGATAAAGGCGATTGCCCACATCCAAAAAACAGCACCAGGTCCCCCCATCCCGATTGCTGTAGCTGTACCGGCAATATTACCTGTACCTACTCGACCAGATAATGCAATAGACATTGCTTGGAAAGATGAAATCCCCTTTTCTGATTTTTCGCCTTTAAACATTAAAACAAACATATCTTTAATGTGTCTTACTTGTAGGAACCTTGTAATGATTGAAAAGAAGAGCCCAATTAACAAAATGCCATAAATAAACCACGGTCCCCATAAAATCTCATTCATTTTCCCAACGATTGCTTCCATTTTGCCCCTCCAATTTGAAAAATATCACTTTAAGTCATTATAGTATTACATTTTTCAGAAAATTACAACATTATATTCAAGTAACAAAAGGTTAGTAATTTTCTAGTTAATCGGAGAGGTCATTCACTACTTAATTATATAGCCAATGTTTCGAAGAGCATTATTAATAAAATCACGTATATAAACAAAAATCTCGTCACGCTCTACTTCATGAAATAGATTATGATAACTGTTTACCCATTCTTTAAATTGAAACTCTGTAAAGTCCTGCTGATGAAGCCAATTACGAGTTTGTTTAGTTTCAGTAATATTATCTTTTTCAGCTGTCATCACTAACATAGGACGATTAGGGAATTCCGCCTTAGGCAATAACACTAAATTGCGCATCATTTGCTGTAGTTCTCGATACCATTTCACTGAAACAACTGACGAAAAAGGAACTTCATCCTTCATCTCTTCTCTACCTTCTACACTGCGCGTTAATGATTCTATAGTAATTTCATGAGTCAGCTTCACATTTGCAGTCAGGGCACTTAAACTAGTTAAAGCATTTGATAGTTTACCTGGCAATAGCTTTAAATGAAGCCAAGGTGAGGTTAAAATAATACCTGCGCATTCATATTTTCGCTTTTGCATGGTATGTAGTAATAGTGTCGCACCAAGCCCATGCCCTATTAAAAAGACGGGTAGATTATACGAAAAAGCATTCTCGATTAAATGCCTTGTATATTTGTTGTATTCTTTAAAATCTTCATCGTGAACACTTGAAAACCCTTTATTCACTCCATGATTAGGTAAATCCCCCATGACTATGTGGAAGCCTTCCAATCTTAGTTTTTCTATAAGCCATGCATACCAGCGGTGATTTTCATATGCACCATGAAGAATTGCAACCACAGCCTTTGCTTGTCCATCAGCTTCCCATTTCCACATTTCACATAGTCCTCCTAAAAAAATAATTACACAATGATTATAACGGAATATCTAGCTCATTTTAATTTAATATTTCCATCAAGTTGCGTATTTGATACGATAATATTACATCATAGAAAGAAAAGAGGCGATTCTCATGATCTATCCATTTAAAGGGAAAACACCCAATATTGACCCATCTGTATTTATTGCCGATTATGCAACCGTAACTGGTGACGTTACTATAGGTGCTGAAACAACTATTTGGTTTAACACAGTTATTCGAGGGGATGTATCACCGACAATTATCGGAAAAAGAGTTAGTATTCAAGACCTCTGTTGCTTACATCAAAGCCCTAAATATCCACTAATTATCGAAGATGAGGTAACAGTCGGACATCAAGTAACTTTACATAGCTGTACGATTCGTAAAAAAGCCTTAATAGGTATGGGCTCTATAATATTAGACGGAGCGGAGATTGGAGAGGGTGCATTTATTGGGGCGGGTAGCCTTGTTCCTCCAGGCAAAGTCATTCCTCCAAATAGCTTAGCATTAGGGCGGCCCGCAAAAGTTGTAAGAGAATTAAATGATGAAGATAAAGAAGATATGGAACGCATCATACATGAATATGTAGAAAAAGGCCAATACTATAAATCTCTTCAACCAAAAAATAAATAGTTATCTCAACTAAATCAAAGCAGCTCCACGTTTGCTTGGACAACCGAGCTAAACACGATTATATATGGAGCTTATTTTTTGATCAATTACGCCTCGGCATAATTGCGTCCGGAATCAGAAAGGAGTCTTTAACTTCTTTCGGGTGTTTAGACACTCGCTGAAAAAAGTTAAAAACAGCGAAAGGGGCAATAGCATGTAGAGCCCCTTTCTGTAATAGTATCTTAAAATATTTGTTCAGCTACTTTATTACTTTAGCTGAATAGTTTATAAACCTGCTTTTTCTTGTAATGCGTCTGCTTTGTCTGTTTGTTCCCAAGGTACATTTAAGTCCGTACGACCGAAGTGACCATACGCTGCAGTTTGCTTATAAATTGGGCGACGAAGGTTAAGCATTTTAATAATCCCTGCTGGGCGTAGGTCAAATAGCTCGCGTACCCATTTTACAATTTCACTTTCCGTAACTTTTCCTGTCCCGAATGTATCAACAGCAATAGATACAGGTTGAGCAACACCAATTGCATAAGCTAGTTGTACTTCAGCTCGATCTGCTAAACCAGCTGCTACGATATTTTTTGCCACATATCGGGCTGCATATGCCGCTGAACGGTCTACCTTAGTTGCATCCTTACCAGAGAAAGCACCACCACCATGACGGGCATAGCCACCGTATGTATCAACGATGATTTTACGTCCAGTTAGACCAGCATCTCCTTTTGGACCACCAATTACGAATCGGCCAGTTGGGTTGATGAAATATTTAGTCTCAGTATCTAATAATTCACTCGGAACAACTGGAGCAATAACAAATTCTTTTAAGTCTGCTTGAATTTGCTCAAGAGTAGCTTCTTCGTCATGCTGTGTAGAAATGACAATCGTATCAACACGCACTGGTACATTGTTTTCATCATATTCAATTGTTACTTGTGTTTTTCCGTCTGGACGTAAATAACCTAGTTCACCAGATTTACGTACTTCCGTTAAACGACGAGCCAATTTATGCGCTAAACTAATTGGTAAAGGCATAAGCTCTGGTGTTTCGTTACATGCATATCCGAACATTAAACCTTGGTCACCTGCGCCAATTGCTTCAATGTCAGCGTCTGTCATAGAGCCTTCACGTGCCTCTAATGCTTGGTCAACACCTTGAGCAATATCAGGTGATTGTTCACCAATAGCAACAAGTACTGCTAGATTTTCAGCATCAAAGCCATATTTCCCACGTGTATAACCGATTTCTGCTACAGTATCACGAACGATACCTTTAATGTCTACATAAGTAGAAGTAGTAATTTCTCCTGCTACTAATACTAAACCAGTTGTTACTGTTGTTTCACACGCTACACGTGCGTTTGGATCTTCTGCTAAAATAGCATCTAAAATGGCATCCGAGATTTGATCACAAATTTTGTCTGGATGTCCTTCTGTTACACTCTCTGATGTAAACAGTCGACGTTTTGTCATTTGGTTTTCCTCCTATTACTTTTACAAATAATATTTGCGAATTAATACGGTACTCATTACCCATGTCAAGCCCGCTCCTATAGATTGAACTCTAAAGCAGTTGTTGCTGTCGCTACGTTGGCACTACGCTTTCGCACATAAAAACAACTGTTGCTGTCGCTACGTTGGCACTACGCTTTCGCACATAAAACCACTACTGCTTTTAACACGAGGTTTTCGAAAGATCCGTCATTATAATAAGGAAAGGACTAAATACTTACCTTTACATTCGTTTTTAACAATAAAAAAATCCTTTTCTCACGCTTACTTAACATGAGGAAAGGAATAATGACTTCGTAACCTTTCACTCTTATCGTTCAAGGGGTTTCCCTTGCATCAGGTTGGCACCAGCGCATGTCGTGAAATGGTTCATGCAGGTTGCCGGGTTTCATAGGGCCTGACCCTCCACCAGCTCGGGATAAGAGTATCCGTTCAATATCTCATAATACGTAAAAGGTCGAACGTTGTCAAATATTTATACTTTCTTTCAGCGAGTGCCCAAACACCCGCTAAAATAGAGAAACCCAGTGTAAGAACGCCACGTCCTATAGCATTATCGAAATGACCGATATCATGTCGGCTTTGCTGTCGCTGCGCTTTCGCACAAAGAACAACTCCAAAGCACAAAACCGATTCCGGACGCATTGTTTATCTGCGTGAAAGCGTAGCGCCAGTGGTAATTATACCATTATTATGAAAGCAATTTGTATTATCCTGTAATTTCAAACAAAATAATCCCTACTCTCCACCTCACATCATGTGTTAACATATGTGTAACCCTTTACAGCACATTTTGTAGTGAAAGCAAAGCGTCAGCTACGGAACATGTGGTGGATGAAAATGATTGTAGCCCCTTTTCAATCGAAGACAAGCTCCAACTAATAAAAAACAAGCTAAAAACTTCACATCCTGTGCGAACTCATGTAAACCAAAAGCTTCTAGAACACAATTTTGCTGTGTCGAAAGTGATTGACTAATCATTTATAATAAATAGGGTAAAAAGCATTATCTAAACGAATCAATTTACTTTTTGTCGTTTTCTTGAAAAGTAATAAAATCTGAAAAATAATTTCTGAATTAGTATAGATTATTTAAGCAATTGTGTTATACTATTTTTGAAATTAAGAAAAACTCCCTCAGACTCAAGGGAATACTATAAAAAAGGATGGTATTTAATCGATGAATTCAGTAGAAATTGCAAACGAACTGAAGGAATTATTAAGCGGCGGTAACATTAATGTTCAACTTTCAGTACCACAATTAGCTGAAAAAGCTACTTCTCGTGGTGAAGCTATGTTAACAGTAGATGGCGCAGTTCGTGCAGAAACTGGCAAATACACTGGTCGTTCACCTAAAGATAAATATACGGTAGAAGAAGAGAGCACAAAAGATAAAATTGACTGGGGAAAAGTTAACCGACCAATTTCTTCTGAAGTGTTCGATAACTTATATGTAAAAGTAGTAAAATATTTAAAAGAACGTGACGAATTATTCGTATTCAAAGGCTTTGCTGGTGCTGATAAAGATTCTCAATTAAGCATCCAAGTCATCAATGAATATGCTTGGCACAATCTGTTCGCTCATCAATTATTTATCCGTCCAACTAAAGAGGAATTAGCTTCTCATGTTGCTGACTTCACAGTTATCTCAGCTCCTAATTTTAAAGCAGACCCTGCCGTTGATGGCACTGCTTCTGAAACATTCATCATTGTATCACTTGAAAAGAAAATCATCCTAATCGGTGGTACTGAATACGCTGGTGAAATCAAAAAGTCTATTTTCGGTATTATGAACTACTTATTACCACAACAAGGCATCCTTTCAATGCACTGCTCAGCAAACGTTGGTGAAGCTGGTGATGTTGCATTATTCTTCGGTTTATCTGGTACTGGTAAAACTACTTTATCAGCAGACCCTGACCGTAAGCTTATCGGTGACGATGAACACGGATGGTCTGATAACGGTGTATTCAACATTGAGGGTGGTTGCTACGCAAAAACAATTAACCTTTCTGCTGAAAAAGAACCAGAAATCTACAACGCAATCCGCTTCGGTTCTGTTTTAGAAAACGTAGCTGTTGATCCAGAAACTCGTGTTTGTGACTATGATGACGGTTCATTAACAGAAAATACACGTGTAGCTTATCCAATTCAATACATTGAAAATATTGTTGATCCATCTGTTGCTGGTCACCCAAAAACAATCATCTTCTTAACAGCTGATGCATTTGGTGTATTACCTCCAATCAGTAAATTAACAAAAGAGCAAGCAATGTACCACTTCCTAAGCGGTTTCACATCTAAACTTGCTGGTACAGAACGTGGTGTAACAGAGCCAGAACCAGTATTCTCTACTTGCTTCGGTTCTCCATTCCTTCCACTTCCAGCAACAGTTTATGCTGAAATGTTAGGTCAAAAAATTGACGAGCACGGTGCACAAGTATTCTTAGTGAACACTGGTTGGACTGGTGGCGAATATGGTACTGGTAGCCGTATGAAGCTTTCTTACACTCGTACAATGGTGCGTGCTGCAATTGATGGTAAATTAACTGATGTTGAAACAATTCAAGATTCAGTATTCGGTTTAAACATCCCAACTACTATTGAGGGTGTACCAACTGAAGTGCTTAATCCTCGTGATGCATGGGCAGACAAAGCTGCTTATGATAAAAAAGCTGCTGAACTTGCTGGTTTATTCAACGACAACTTCAAGAAATTTTCAAATGTTTCTGAAGCTATCACAAACCTTGGTGGTCCATTAAAATAATTTACTAAGCAAAGGGAACGATTTCAGTCGTTCCCTTTTTTGTTGTTGAAAGATTATTGTGCGATTTTAAATAAGGTATGGCTCTTCCGCAAAACAAGGGGTTGATTTCACAGGAAAGCGAGTAACCTGGAACAGAAATCTCTTCATTTAACATGTCCAACAATCCTAAGATATCTTTTTACCATTTTTGTTTTTTAACACTATAAAAGGGAACATTTTAAGTCACTCTCTTTCCTATTCTTCCCCTATTTTAGAAAAGTTCACTTTTCATATTGTTAACTTTGTGTATAATTCATAATAGTAGTTTTAGGGGGAAATATATGAAAAGAAAGTATAAAGTAATTATTATTATTGTCAGTCTTCTATTTGTATTGTTTGTTGGCGCTGGATTTTTTGCAGGGAATTATTTTTATAATCTCGCCTTAAATCCTAAAACAGATAAATCAGCTGTGCTTGATGCACCGCACAATTCAATCGCTGTTAATCCTAAGGAAGCTAAAGAAAAAGAAGAGAGTGAAAAGTGGTTTAAAGAGAATCACCAGGATTCTTATGTAAAGTCTTTTGATAATTTGAAATTACATGCCTATACGCTTAAAAATACAAACGAAACAAATAAATGGGCAATTGTTTTCCATGGATATTCATCTGATGGCTCACAAATGTCAAAGTATGCTAAGCATTTTTATGATACAGGCTATAATGTTCTTATACCGGATGCAAGAGCTCATGGAAAAAGCGAGGGTGACTATATTGGGATGGGCTGGCACGATCGACTTGATGTAGTCTCTTGGATTAATAATGTTACCAATTCAGATAAAAACGCTGAAATTATTTTGTATGGTATTTCCATGGGAGGTGCTACAGTGATGATGGCCTCAGGAGAGGATTTACCTAACAATGTTAAGGCTATAATTGAGGATTGCGGCTATTCCTCAGTTTGGGATGAATTCTCCTACCAATTGCAAGAAATCTTTCATTTACCGGCCTTTCCTATTATGCACTTCTCTTCAATTGTTACGAAAGTAAGAGCTGACTATACCCTTGGTGAAGCTAATACTGTCGAGCAAGTTGCCAAATCGAAAACGCCGATGCTATTTATTCATGGAAGTAATGATACATTTGTGCCATCTTATATGCTAAAGGAAGTATATGAGGCTGCCAATGTACCGAAGGAAAAAATGATAGTTGAGGGTGCTGGACATGGCAGTGCAGAAAGCGTTGCCGGTGATTCGTACTGGAAAACTATTAATAACTTTTTAGCAAAATACGTACAGTAAGTATCCTTTTATCAACCGTTCAGGGCCTGTTAAAAAGCACCTGAACGGTTTTTTGAGTCGACACTAGCAGTTCTTCGATCTACCTAAGCAATTTTCACTAAAAAACTCCATATTACAAAAGCAAAAGGTAATCTTACCTCACCTTCGTTTAATGTTTTTTGCGGTGTATTCAAAGTATAATATTCCTTGTATTGCTGAAGGTATTAAAAACTAATAATAAATAAAAGTTGAAGCGATTATCATCAATACTAATCCTACAATAATAATCTTGAGTCTTTTACTTTTTATGTAATTCAAAAAATAGCCACCTCTCTAGACAAACTTGAAATATTAAACTGAAGGAAGACACTTGAATATCTTATTGTCGTTTCATCCATTCACAAAGTGCATGTACTGTCTCTCGATTTTTGGCAGGTGGATATTGATGCGCGTAGCGATGATCATACCATGTCTCATATGTTTTATTGGCATCCTTTAAATAAAATTCTAACTGTCTAGCATGTTCAATATCTACATTTTCATCACGATAGCCATGAATAATAAGGACAGGAGCTGTCATATGCTCTACTTCAAAAAGTGGTGTTCGGGCATCATAAGCCTCAGGTACACGATTAGGTGTCCCTCCAATAACACGCTTCATCATCCGGCGCATATCTGTTCGCTCCCAATATGTAGCTGTTGCATCAGATACTCCTGCCCATGTCACAACAGATGTAATATCTCTACGTAAGATTGCAGTCCAAAGTGCCATAATACCGCCACGTGAAAAACCAAAAACATGAATATTATCATTACAGAACTTCTTTAGTACGTCTACTGCATATACAGCGTCATATCGATCAGCTCCAGCAAACTCATCTCGACCTTCTCCACCTCGATTGCCACGGTAATATGGAGCAAAAACGATAAAGCCTTGAGCTGCAAACTGAGCGACACGCGAAGCTCTAACCATACCAATGCTTTGCATACCACCACGTAAATATAAAAAGCCATCATATGTACCTTCTGCCTTAGGTTCCGCTAATAATCCCTTCACACGTAGACCCTGTGACATATACGTGATTTCCGTTAAACGAATAACTGGATTTGGCGAAGGATAAGGACGTTTTTCTACGATCTTACCATTGGTCATAATGTTTCAACTCCTCCAGCATTTTCTTCATTCCTTCATCCTTCATATGAAAACTTAAATTTGGATGATTAGTAAATTCTTCATCTGTTAGCCAAGTCATCCCTGAAGTTTCTAAATCAAAATCGATGTCCTCCTGCCCCACAAACTGTGCAGTATAGACCGTTTTACAAAAAAAATTGTCATCATGAACGGCATATTCAGCAAACCATCTAAGGTTTTTCACATGAACACCAGTCTCCTCGAATACTTCCCTAACAGCCGCCTGCTCCAATGTTTCCCCAGGTTCTTGCTTTCCACCTGGAACCTCTACACCACGGCGTTTATGAATCGTACATAACCACTTATTTTCATGCTTTAATATAACAAGTACATGCTTAGGCTCAACGTCTAATTCGCCTTTTATAAAACTTAAATCCACTCGTAAACCATTTAAATCTGTAAATGAGAACATGCTCATCAACTCCTTTTTTCATGTTAAAGTCTTATTTCACACACTGAGCTCAATCAATTACTAATAGAGATTGGCATTCTTCGGTGTTATGGTGATGGTCTTTTATTTTCACTATAGTGTAATCATGTAGCTACAATCAACAAATAAACTTTTAGACTTCACTATTTACAAAGTGTAAATATCATACCATTAAGATTGATTTTCACGAATAAGAGCAAAGGTTAGTTTGGAAAATATTACTTATAAAAAACAAGGATATATATTGTTAAGCTTTGAGATGTAAAGAATTCTATAGAAACTTTAAATGTGGCTATAAAATTCAGAAATTGGCTAATTAAATAAGTAAGATAGGATTTTTGTTTAAAATAATTTGTTTGGATGATAAAGATTTCAAAAAAGTGATAATAGCAGGTGTGTTTGTGTTTTTGGTCAGTTAACTGTTATGAGTTCTCTAGATTTAATTGCACTTTTGAGTGGGAATTTAAAAGAATCCGAAGGGGTATGCCAGATATATGTGTCAGAGCATACTGCTAAAGGTTCTGAAGGATTAGAGATAGTAATAGGCGGTTTAAGCCTTTCTGGAGGCGTAAATGATTTCCCTAGAAGATACTTACCAATGTCATGTAAAATATCTGCCCTATTCTAAAATTGTTATTGAATTTGCAAAGGAATAATACGAATACGCTTATTAATTAGAATCCTCATTAAAATTAAACAGAGCAAAATATTAATACTAAAAACAAGGTTGATTATATGACAATTTGTAGTTCAAACTCTGTTTTATTTTTACCTTAGAGTTATTAGCAACAATCTTTGAGAAAACAGCCTTTTATAATTGAAATTACAATAAAAGTATTTTTCACTAATTAATTCTTCAATAAAAAAGATCACTGAAGATTTCAGTGACCTTAACTTTAAGCACGTTTGTTGAAGTAAGGAAGTTGTTCCACAAATGCCTTCGTATCCGCATCCCCATATTCATGAACTAGTGCATAGATTTTTTTTAATCGTAAATCAATTTCATCATTTTCTCTATCAAGATGATACTGGATATATGGTAATTGCGCACGCCACGCATTCGCAATCTCTAACATCTGCATTTGCTGAAATATTTTTTCAAATACATCTAATGCTTGTCGGTCTACATTAAGCTCAAAATTCCACGGTCCTGCATATGGATTTGTATAATACGTTCTATTGGCAAGTGAAAAATATACACGTTGACGATCCATTTTTACAAAACACTCCTTTTACCATAGTATGGCGGTAAAAGTACTGTTTTATTCGCTGGAATGTCAAACTTCCTTCACAACTAAGTAAGTTTATCTATTTTATAATAGGAAGTGATGAATCAGGAACGGAGTGAATGCCATGAGTTTAATTACACTCTTAATTGTAGCCGCAATCATCGTTATATTAATAACGGTCGCGACTATTATTAGTGTCAATCGTGCGTATGCTTTTAAACATACAGTTGACGAAAAACCTCAGCAAAGCTTTCATCGAGATGATGACTAGTTCAATTTGTACATTTTTTTTAGCAATTCTTTTATAATATTATTATCAAGTAGAATTTGGAGTGAACGCAATGGGAGTACCATTACCAATAATCATTATGATCGCAATGATGATGCTTATGTTTGGCGTATCTGTCATTGTTCTGTTGAAGAAAAAAAGCAATTTCTTTACACAAACTATCGATGCTAAACCTAAGCAATCCAACGCTCAACAAGAGGACAAAAAAATATGAAATATCCCTTTATATGGCTCATTAAGTTTTACAGAAAATTTATATCACCCATGACACCGCCATCCTGTCGCTTCCATCCTACATGCTCCTCCTATGGACTTGAAGCTTTTCAAAAACACGGTGCCATTAAAGGATTCTATTTAACGATTAAACGTATATCAAAATGCCAACCATTCCATCCAGGTGGCTTTGATCCAGTACCTGAAAAATGGCCTTCGAAAAAGAATTAATCTTCGAGGGTCATTTTTTCTTGTGCTTTTTTAAGATGTACGTTATTATAGAAACTGTTCAAAAAATAAATCGTAATGATTACTATTAAAAAGAGGTATACTATAAGATGAAAAAATTATTTTTGTTATTTTCAGTTGCAGTACTTACCCTGTTCACTGCTGCCTGCGGGGATAAATCATCCACGTCCAAACAGTCAGAGTCAAAAGATAAATTAACAATTTACACAACTGTCTATCCATTAAGTTATTTTGCACAACGAATTGGTGGCGATTTTGTAGAGGTTTCTTCTATTTACCCTACCGGTGCCAATGAACACACATTTGAGCCAACACAAAAAGATATGATGAAATTAGCAGATGCTGATATATTTTTCTATATTGGCTTAGGACTAGAGGGCTTTGTTGAAAATGCCAAAAAAACTCTAGCTAATGAAGATGTAACAATGGTGGCAACAGCAGATCAGGTTTCAGATGAAAAATTAGCTATAAGCTCAGGTCACTCACATGATGATGAAGAGGAAGCACACCACGGTCATGAAGAGCATGATCACGGTAATGTAGATCCACATGTTTGGCTATCACCAACGATCAGTCAAGACTTAGCGCTTTCCATTAAAAACACTTTAGTTGAAAAAATGCCAGAACAAAAAGCTACATTTACAGCTAACTACGAGACATTGGTAAAAGAACTACAAGATTTAGATAACGAATTTAAAGCAACGGCGGATAAAGCGCAAGAGAAAACGTTCTTCGTATCACATGCAGCATTTGGCTATATCGCAGGACAATACGGCTTAAAGCAAGTACCAATAGCCGGTTTAAACTCGCAAAATGAGCCTTCTCAAAAAGAACTTACAACGATTGTTGATAAAGCAAATGATTTGCATATTCACTATATTTTATTCGAGCAAAATGTCTCTTCTAAATTAGCCGAGGTTATCCAAAAAGAAGTTGGCGCAAAATCTCTTGTCTTGCATAATTTAAGCGTTTTAACAACAGATGATGTGAAGAAAAATGAAACTTACTTCACCCTTATGAAGAAAAATATTCAAACGTTAAATACTGCTTTAAGCGAACACAAATAAATGAGTAAGGAGGTGCCCCGAAAATCGTATGGGGACACCTCCTTTATTATGACGTACTTTTCTTGTGGCATTCGTTTTTCCGTTCTATCAGCACTTATTAGTCCTTTTTTCTTATACACAGTATTTTGTATTATCTTCCGATTAGCCTTTAATTGGGCTATGTTGCTTTCTAAAATGATTGGTTCCCACTCATTTAGATGTACCTGAACACTCTTATCGCTTTTATTACCTTTCAAAAGCAGTGTAGGCTGTTCTATTAATGGCTTTACTAGTTGTTTATTTTTACTTAAAACGGACAACCCTTTATCAAAGGGATACTGACTATTCATAATTGGTTTTGTAAGAACTTCAATCTTACTTGTTTTTTGTAAATCGCTATAGGCTTCGCTTGTAGCAGCTGGGAAACTCGAATAGTCCCAAGAGTGATCTTTTGCTAATTGGCGATCAGAAACTAAAAAATAATTATAACGTACCTCTCCCTTATGATCAGGCAAAGGATCATCCCAAGTTACGTCAATATGATACCATGCATTATCAAGCTTTACTAAGACCCAGGCATGTAATTGTTCCCCTACTTTTCCTGGTACATATTGTACCTCAAAGCCTTGCATCTCTAGCATTCGATAAAGTACTAGAGCATATGCCTGACAAACTCCCTTTTTTTCTGTTAGCAATGTGTAGGGAGAATATGGACTTCCTTCAGTTTCCTTTGAATATTCAGCAGATAGGACGATAAAATCATGTGCAGCTTGTATTTTTTGCAATTCACTTAATCCATGCATAGGTGCAATAATATTCGCCAAAGTCTGTTCTACAAACACTTCCTCTTGCTGTGAAATATGATAGGTAAACTCAAATCTAATGACAATATTATTGGTATAGCCTTCATATTTCCATTTAAAACTAGAAATATTGGCGTAAAAATATGGATCTTGAATAGCATGTTTAATAAGCTCTGATAGTTCATCTTTTAATTCTGTCGTATTACCAGTATAACGAATGTCAAATTCAGTAGTTAATTGCATGACTTGTTTTTGAATTTGATATTGTAGGGATTCTATTGAATTGGCTGTTGTAGTGTTCTTTTGTTCATAGTTTGCGAATACTTGCACATGACTCATTTGTAGAACAAATAATATAATGACAACATTATATATATATTTTCTCATATGAGTCATTCTCCTTTACTAAATAGTTTATGCCTGTCATTTCTTATTATGTTAATGAATGATTAATTTAATCCTAAAAGTTTACTAAAGATGACTCTTAAAACGAATAAAAAAAAGCCTTCTTAAAAATGAAGGCTTCCCTTTAAAGTGTTGAAAAAAACTATTATTTAGTTGAAATAGATGAAACCATGCTTTTGGGCAACATGAGGGATTGATTTCCGTTCCGGCTAGGCGCTCGGGATTTATATCTTCAGCAATTGTTCCTGTTTTAATAAAATCCAAATAACTTGATTTAGAGAAAATTCTAAAAAGATTACCATCGGAAATTTCGTAATCATCCGTTACAGTAAAAGATTCGTCAATAATGGAGTAAACAACATACGTTTCAAAATCCAATTGTAAAATTGGTAGATTGTTATCAACATCAATTGAGGGTGCTTCTATTTCAACCTCATCTGTTCACGAATCCCTTGGTATTGTTCGCATTACATCTATCGTTAAGTACCCTCAATGAATTTTCTTCTGGTTCAAACAATTTGTTTTAATATATATCTTTTAAATTCATCAAATCTTGAAAATTCAATACTTTGCCCCCATTTTGAAAAAAATAAATTAAATCTTACATGGCAAACCTATAACGAAGGCTTCTTTATTAATCCATTAATTTTCTACGAAGTAGCTTATTGGCGCCGTTTCGTGGGAGCTTGTCCGTAACAATAATCTCTTTTGGTAGTTTATATTTCGCAAGTTTCTTTTGACAAAATGCTTGTAATTGCTCTACCTGAACATGTTCTTTTAATACAACAAAGGCGATTGGTACTTGTCCCCACTTATCATCATCAATGCCGCACACTCCCGCTTCCTTTACAGCAGGATGTGTAAGTAACACATTTTCGATTTCAGCGGGATAAATATTTTCGCCACCTGAAATAATTAAATCAGCCCGACGATCGATAACAAATAAATAACCATCTTCATCTATATAACCAATATCCCCAGTATGGAGCCAGCCATCAATCGTTGCATCTTTTTGAGCAAAACGACCAATATACCCTGGTGTAACATGAGGACCACGTATGCAAATTTCTCCTTCACCATTGTCATTCTGCTCAGCAATGCGAATTTGATTAAAAAATAATGGTTTTCCCGCTGAACCAATTTTTTTCATCGCATCTTCATTTGCTAATGTTGCAGTTTGTGACGAAGTTTCAGTCATACCATACGTTTGAGCTACAGCTAAATGTAATGCATGCGCTCTTTTTAAATAATCCACTGGCACCGGTCCACCACCTGCGAGCATCATTTTAAATTTCGGTGAGGCTTGTGCGTTTTTCTGTTCAAGCGTATGTAGAATCCTTTCCAATGTGACAGCGACTACCGACATATGTGTAACCTCGCCATCCATTATATTTTGTGAAATTGCTTCTGCATCAAATTGATCATATAAATGCACTCTATTTCCGTACAACAGTGAACGCACTAAAATAGAAAAGCCGCTAATATGAAAAAGTGGTACAGCACATAACCAAGTATCATCTACATGCAAACCTATATTTAACACTGAGGCCGTTGCACTTGCCTGGTGATTTCCTACTGTTTGACAAACGCCCTTTGGAAAACCAGTCGTCCCAGATGTGTACATAATCGATGTTGTTTGGTTTAAAGACCATTCTTTCGTAATATCAATAGCCGTTTCTGTACTTTTTTCGATAGTAGAAAATAAATAATTAGTCGTATGTGTTGGTAATTTTTCTATATCCTCATCAGCAACTAAAACTGCCATAGCTTCTGAATCCTCTAGCTGGTAGGCAATTTCATCCTGTGTTAGCCTACGATTAAGCATGACCATTTCACATTGTAAATGCATACATGCGTACATCATAATAACAAGCGAAGGCTTACTCGGCCCCATTATTGCAATACGGTCGCCTTGCTTAATATCCAGTGTTGTAAGTTGACGAGCACGTTTTAAAGATAAATCATTTAACTCTTGGAATGTCCAATTTTTCCCATTATATGTTAAACCGTTTCGTAAAGGTGTTAAATACGCTCGCTGCAAAACCCAATTCAGATACATCTCGTTATTCCTCCAATCTTCCTTATATCGCCAATTCATCTTAATATCCTTCAGTTGGACATGGAGTTTCATTACTCTGCCAAGTCTATCCGTCTTACCCATTTAGATATACAAAAAGCTCGTATCTCAGTAAGATACGAGCCGTTCATCGCGTCAGATCATCAAGGGAATCTTGGGAATTGACCGAAATCTGGTTGACGTTTTTCTTTAAATGCGTCACGACCTTCTTTAGCTTCATCTGTTGTGTAATAAAGAAGCGTAGCGTCGCCAGCCATTTGTTGAAGACCTGCTAAACCGTCTGTATCTGCGTTCATTGCTGCTTTTAAGAAGCGTAGAGCAGTTGGAGACATTTCTAGCATTTCTTCACACCATTGTACAGTTTCATCTTCTAATTGTTCATAAGGAACAACTGTGTTAACTAATCCCATATCAAGTGCTTGCTGTGCATCATATTGACGGCAAAGGTACCAAATTTCACGCGCCTTTTTATGACCAATAATACGTGCAAGATAGCCTGAGCCATATCCAGCATCGAATGAACCAACTTTAGGTCCAGTTTGTCCAAAACGAGCGTTGTCAGCAGCAATTGTTAAGTCACAGACAACGTGTAATACGTGTCCTCCACCAATTGCATAACCTGCTACCATCGCTACTACAGGTTTTGGAATAACACGGATTAAACGTTGTAAATCAAGGACGTTTAGACGTGGGATTTCATCTTCACCAACATAGCCGCCATGACCGCGTACTTTTTGGTCTCCACCTGAACAGAAGGCATGTTCACCTTCACCAGTTAAAATGATAACTCCAACATTTTTGTCATCACGTGCACGTGAAAAAGCATCGATCATTTCCATTACCGTTTTTGGTCGGAACGCGTTGCGTACTTCTGGACGGTTAATCGTAATTTTTGCGATACCGTTATAGAACTCATACTTAATGTCTTCATAAGTATGTAAACTTGTCCATTGACGTGTCATTGAATTGCCTCCTAATAATTAAATTCGTCTCGTTCAAATCGAGGCGAAAACGTAAAAATTTTATTACTCTCAATTATGCCTCGGCATAATTGCGTCTGGAATCGGCTTTGTGCAAGCACAGAGCCGTTCCGTGACATCCGTCGGAGGTTTAACTTCTCTCATTGGTGTTGAAAGAAGTTAAATACTCCTCTACTATTGTAGCAAACTCAGCGGGATTTTCCACATGAATTGCATGTCCAGCGTCATTTACTGTCGTATGCTTGGCATTTTTTAATAGCGCTTTCATTTCTAGTGCTATTTTACAAAATTTCCTATCGAGTGATCCTGTAATTAAAAGCACAGGAAATTCAAGCTTCTCCAATGCCATCCAATTTGATTGTTGGCTTCCTGTACCAATGCCTCGTAAGCTACCTGCCAAGCCTTCCTCCTTCTGAGAAAGTCGTTCGAACCTAATCTCTTCTTGCACATTGTGTGGTAAACGCTTTTGAGACTCAAACAAAGGAATAGTCTCCCATGCATTAACAAATGATAATAAACCATTACTAATTATTTTTTTAGCGAGAGCGTTATCCCTTTCACAACGTTCAGAACGTTCCTTTGCAGTTCGTAAACCTGGCGAAGCACTTTCTAAAATTAGCTTTTCAATGTATTCAGGGTAGGAGATTGCATACGATAATGCAACTCTTCCTCCCATTGAATAGCCTAGCAGCGTAAATTTCTTAAGCTCTAACTGACAAAAGACTTCCTTTAAATCTTGGATTTGCTCTTGCATAGAAAAACGACTAATTTGCTGAGGTATTGCCGTTTGACCATGTCCAATTAAATCAATGGCAATAACTCGTACACTAGGTAGAGCTTTCGCTAAATTTCGCCATGTATCCGTACTACCTGTAAAACCATGCAATGCAACGAGCGTTTGCTCCGCTTCTTCATTCCAGATTTCCACGCTCGTTTCAAGCCCACGAATCATTAGCTTTGCCATGCTTTTAGCCCCGCATTAATGCGATTCCACAGCGCCCGATGCGCATATACATTTTCCTCTCGGTTCGTGAAAATTTCGATTAAGCGCATTGGTCGTTTCTTCATAGTAGTGAACTTTACTGATAGCTCTGAAATATCGTCTACACGTATATAGTCCATTCCGTACATGTTGGCAATATCAAAGAATTCTAGGGCAGTCGGTGTCCCGAACAAATCTTCATAATGTGCCTCGACTGTAGATTGTGGTAAATAAGAGAAAATACCGCCGCCATCATTATTCATAACGATAATTGTCAGGTTGCATTCCTGGTATCTTGAAGCAATTAACCCGTTGACATCATGTAAAAAAGCTAAATCCCCAATAAGCAAGTAAGTTTCACGGTTATTTCCTTGACTAAAGCCCATTGCTGTCGATACGACGCCATCAATACCGTTCGTTCCACGATTCGCAACAATACGGAGATCTTTTGGTGTCGCCATTAAAAACGTATCAATATCACGCACTGGCATACTGCTACTTACAAAAATATCACTACTATTAGGAATCATTTTGAGTAATCGACTAACCATTGCTCCCTCATCAATCGCACCATCAGAATAGTGTTCAATATACTCTAATGCTATATCATTAGCATCTTGCCACTCGGCTAAATAAGCTGCTTCTAGTGCTGTTTCAGAGATTCCTAATTGTGTGAGCCACTCACCAATACTTGCATGAACAAAATGAGTAGACGCACCTGTAGCATCACGGAACATCGGATCTTCATCGACCACAATATAAGCATCTGGCTGCGATTTAGTAATAAATTGCATAATAAATTTAGAAACAGGCTGTGCTCCTAAACGTAGTACCGTATCTGGTTTAACTAATGCTTTAAAATCTTCGCTCTTCATAATTGCATCGTACGTTGTGATCATATATGGTAGACAATCCTCTGGGACAGACGAGCGCATATTAGATAAACTCTCGACAATGACCGGCCATTTTAATTGACGAACAAACTCCCAAATCATTGTTAAATCTGTACCAAGTGCTAGCTCCCCAATAATAACAAGGCCCCTTTTAGTTGCACGTATAATCTCCGATAACTCTTGTTGAGTCGCCATGGAAGGTATTAACTGACCCATACTACTTTGCTTAAATGTCGCTTCTGGAAGTTCCTCTCGAAAATCAATTAACAAAGGTTCTCTAAACGGTACATTAATATGCACTGGTCCAAATGGTGCGCTCATTGCAATCGCTACCGCACGTGCGATATGACGCTCGATAAACGGCAATGTAGGTGCTGCATCATCTGCCAACGGGAAATCCACACTCCACTTGACATGGGAGCCATATAAATTCGGCTGATTAATAGCCTGTGGTGCACCTACCTCTCGCAATTCATGTGGACGATCAGCCGTGATTACAATTAACGGTACACGGGCATAGCTTGCTTCAACAATGGCAGGAAAATAGTTTGCCGCAGCTGTTCCCGATGTACATAAAAGAACAACAGGTTTTGCGGTAGCCTTTGCAATTCCTAACGCAAAAAAGGCAGCAGATCGCTCATCAACCTGACGATACATATGGAGCTGTTTCGTTGAAGCAAATGCATAAGCTAAAGGTGTAGAACGTGAGCCAGGGCTGACAACAACGTTTTCAACACCAGCTTGCACTAGTGACGCTACCATTTTATAAACATAATCCGTTAACATTTTTCGTTCACTCATGTAATTGTCCTCCTAGCGCACGAAGCATTGGACGGAATTTCACTAATGTTTCCTCATATTCAGATTGTGGCTCTGAATCTGCTACTATACCGCCACCAGCATATAAATAAGCCTTATCCTTAAGTAAAGCAGCCGAACGAATGGCCACTGCAAATTCCCCATTGCCTTCAGCATCTACCCAACCAATTGGAGCTGCGTAAAGTCCACGATTCATAGGCTCATACTTACGTATAGCTGCCATTGCCTCTTTCCTTGGCACACCACCTAAAGCTGGCGTTGGATGCAAAGACTTTGTCAGTTGTAATATAGTTGCCTCATTATTCAACTGACCTTCAACAGGTGTATATAAATGTTGTATATCTCTAATCTTTAGTAAGCGAGGGCTATCTGGTACTTTCATCTCGACACAATTTTTACGGAAAGTTTCCGCAATCATATCGACAACATATTGATGCTCGCCACCGTTTTTCGAATCATTTAATAAGCTTTGTCCATAAGCTTCGTCTTCCTCTGCTGTCTTACCACGTTTAATTGAACCTGCCACACAAGATGAAAAGGCGCGGCCCTTTTCTACTTTTACAAGACGTTCAGGAGACGCACCAAAGAACAATAATTCTTGACGCTCTAAACCAAATAAATAGCTCTCTGGCTGCTCATGAATAATTTGTGATAGTACCTGTGGTGAAGAAACTTCTTCTTTAAATTGCAATGCCAGCGAACGTGCAATAACAACTTTATCTGCCTTCTTTTGCTTAATCAATGCTGTTACTTGGTCAATCGACGCTAAATATGGTTCCTTATATGGCTCAAAATAACTTGTGATTTCAGGCTTTGAGTACGTTTTCACTTCTTTTACCTGCGCAGCATGAATTAAATGATCTCGCTCTTTACGTAACGCGTCAAACTGAGACTCTGCTTGCCCATCTTTTGAAATAAGATGAATACTTACAAATGCTTTGTCATCACGTATGACAAGCTGATATGTTGCGAGCGCAAAAAATGCTTCTGGAAAGTCTGTCCACTCCCCAGCAACATTATTTTGTGGATCGAATGTAAATCCGCCAAATAAAATTGGCTGTAGCTCACTTTGTCCCTTAACACAGTTCTTCGTTAAGTTTTTCCATTCAGCTTCTATTGCATCGTAGCGATCATTTTTGGCGTTATTTTGAATCGTATAAGCATGCCCTAGCCCTACTAAAGTCATTGTTTTTTCTCTATTTTGCCAATAAAATCGTTCACCTTTATAATGCTCCTCACCCGCCGCATAAAATGCGAGCGCCGATAAGCGACTTACTTCAATTGTTTCCATATAAAAATGAAGGCTTTGGCCCAAAGAGTCCACTTCTACTTCTGTGGCTTGGTACCACTTCTGTTGCATGAAAATTACCTCCGTTGTTGCAATGTACATAATGAATGACGCACGGTATGTTTTGTACTCGTTCTAACTTTCAATATAAATTTTAACTGCTTCGGCTTTTCTATAACACAAATTGAACAAACCTTTGCATAATAAAGTGAGCGTTTGTACTTTTACCACATCATATTTCTTTTGTTAAAATAGTTGTCATTTTATTTTACTAGCCTATTCCTTGTACTGTTGCTATTATCTTAAATATTGTTTTCAGTTCATAAATGCATGTTCTATTGTATCATTTTTTTATCTTAACTGTATGTAATAAGCTGTGAACCTATCCAATTTCTCATTCTTCGTATAAAATAAGAATAGTCTACAACATTTGAAGGAGAGAAAGACCTTATGACCAAAGTCATTGAAGCTGATAGGGGTTTTAAAGTTTGGTGGCATTTAACACGTCCACATACTTTAACCGCTTCATTCGTTCCAGTATTTTTAGGAACAGCGATTGCCTTGGCAATTGAAAAACAAACAATCGATTATGGACTATTTTTTGCTATGCTCATTGCAAGTATGCTTATACAAGCTGCAACAAATATGTTCAATGAATATTACGATTACAAATTAGGACTAGACAACGAAAATTCTGTCGGTATCGGTGGAACGATTGTACGTCACGGTGTTCAACCAAAAACTATTATGATGATTGCCTTAAGCTTTTATGCAATCGCTATGCTACTTGGCATTTACATATGTGCCTCTACCTCTTGGTGGCTTGCTGCCGTAGGGCTTGTTTGTATGCTAATCGGTTTTTTATATACTGGAGGACCTTACCCTATAGCCTATTCACCATTTGGAGAACTTGTATCTGGCGCTGTTATGGGGATGGGTATTGTCTTAATCGCCTTTTATATTCAAACACTTACAGTAACTTTTGATGCTGTTTTACTTTCAGTACCTAGTATGATTTTAGTTGGGGCAATCATGCTGTCCAACAATATTCGTGATATCGTTGGCGATACAGAAGGCGGTCGAAAAACGCTTGCTATTTTAGTAGGCCGAGACAATGCCATTTCTGTCCTATCTGGCTTTTTTATCATTTCGTACTTATGGGTAATCGCTCTTGTGGCAATTGACGGTATTACCTTTTGGGCTCTAATCATTTTCTTAAGTGTTCCAAAACCACTTCGTGCGATTCAAATTTTCCGCGATAAAAAAGAAGCTAAAGAAGTGATGCCTGCGATGAAATTTACAGCGCAAACAAATACATTCTTCGGCTTCCTCTTAGGAATCGGTTTATTAATTCAATATTTCTTTTATTAAGATATTCCATCATTATAGATGCAGCAACCTTAAAAGGTCGCTGCATCTTTTACATAGCGTCGAAAATTATTACTTGCAATACCGCAAACTTCTTCTATTGAAAAATGTTCACGTAATGCCTCTAACAAATTTTGTGCCTCTCCTGCGTGCGCTAATCCTTTGACAGTAACATCTATACCATCGAAGTCTGAACCTAGTCCAATGTGCTCTACCCCTACTATATTCGCTAGATGCTTCACATGTGCTACTAAATCATCTATCATAGCATTGTCTCGGATAAAAGTCGGGTAGTACACGACATGTATATGACCTCCATGCTCGACAAGTGCTTTCGCCTGAGCATCCGATAAATTTCTAGGATGATCACAAATTGCACGTGCATTACTATGACTAGCAATTAGATGCTTCGCTAGTGGCAAGACATCCCAAAAGCTCTGTTCATTTAAATGTGAGACATCGATAATAATGTTTCTCTCATTTAGCAACTTTATAACTTCTTTCCCAAATGATTTTAAACCAAGGCTTGCATCCTGTTCAGCACCGTGTGCTACAGCATTTTCTTCATTCCACGTTAGACCAACAAGCTTTACACCTGCGTCTAATATGGCAGAAAGCTTTGCTAAATCTTCACCGATTGGACCACAGCCCTCTAAGCTTAATATGGCACCAATTTCATGCGGAGCTAAAGTATCTAATTGGGACCAATCCGTAATATGCACCATGCCTTCAGTTTGTAATACATGTGTATGGAAGGCTTCAATTTGCCGCACCGCCTCTAAAAATTGCATGCTTTGCGGAATGTTAGGGTTTATAAAAATAGCAAATACTTGTGCCTTAACCCGCCCTAAAAGTAATCTCTCTCGATTGGCATGCAAACGTACATCATCTTCAAATTTTGCCGCTTCTAAAGTTGTTAATTTCAATAGAGCATCACAGTGTAAATCAATTATATCCATATTCTCACCCCATACAGCTATTATACTGCCTGTGAGTGAAAATGCTTACTAACTTTTATCTTGTGGTGTATCGGAAGAGCCAAATTCCTCAAGTTCTATGAAATCATCTGATTTTGGGGTAGAAGACAATACATCTTCCTCTACTGGCCTTAAATTGTCATCTTTGTGCTCCGCATGCTCAACACATGTCAGTGCTTTCGGCATAGCTTCTAGGCGTCCAATCGGAATCTCTTCACCACATACAGCACATTTACCATATGTACCGTCCTCCATCGCTTGAAGTGCAGCTTTTATTTCTTCAGCATCGTCACCACGGTGCTCATCAATCGCCATTTCCGTTAGCTGATCCGTTAAATCACTCGCATTGTCAGCTGGATGATTATCATAATTAGATAGCTCTGTCGCTTGTGGACGCTCTGATTCCTCCAGTTGCTTTTCTATTTCCTGTAGCTCCTGCTCTAATTGCTTTTTCAATTTTTCCATTACTTGTGGGTTCAAAAAAATCTCCTCCTCATGCCTTCATTTTTTCCTAAATTAATATTTCTAAAACATGAAAGCATAAGAAGGAATCACTTATTTTTTGCATAATTATTTTCATTTAGTAAATGTTTTTTATAGCGACAGCAAAACGTCAGCTATAATTACGCTAAAATGAAATTGTGGATGGCATCATGTAAAAATTGCGCTGCTCCTTTAGCAACACGTTCATCGTAATAAGACGAAAAGCGTTCATCCGCTACATACATCTGTGCTATACCTGCATGTGCATCCTTAGAATATTGTGACCACGAAAAGCTAAGCCAACGTTTATGAAGCTCTGCTACTTCCATTGCCACATCATTGTTTGTATCGCCGATTGCCATCGCTTCTTTTAAACGAGCAAATAATTGCTGTTCTAGCTGCTGCATAGCCTCATACTTTTCCTCGGTCATATTCATTAGCTTCGCATTCGATGCATCAACCGTTTTGTCACCATATTTTGCACGAACTTCTTGACCATATTGCTTTTCATTTTCCTCGATTAGCTTCTCTTTAAATCCATTAAATTTCTCTTCATTTGCCATTGGTTGTTCCTCCTCTATAGATTGAATGGTTTTTTCCACTGTTTGTAATATCTTTTCCAGCTGTTCCTTGCGTTTCAGTAAAGCCCTACGATGGGTTTTGAGTGCCTCTGTATGTTCAAAATCTGGCGATTGAATAATTTCCTTAATGGTCGCTAACTTCATATCTAATGCTCTATAAAATAAAATTTGCTGGAGCATATCAACTTCAAACTGTCCGTAAAATCGATAGCCCACCTCATTGGTTCTTGCTGGCTTCAGTAAGCCAATTTCATCGTAATAGCGTAGTGTTCTTGTGCTAACCCCGGATAATTGAGCAAGCTCTTGAATCGTAAATTCCACACTGTTCACCCCCTCTACTACTACTGTAAATCTTTACGCAACGTTAAGGTCAAGAAAAATTCAAAAAAATTTGCTCGTTACCATAACGTGGGTTGATTTCCGTTCCGACTGGGCGCTCCGATGTTGGTTACGAAGGCGTTATCACAGGATGTGATGGTTTTAACATTCATTCCTCTATTGCTGATGCCAAAGGAGTCGCTCAGTCGGAACGAAGATCAACTTATATAAATTGCATATGCCATTCAAATTTCATCCTTCAATACATGTGAATGAAAAAAGCAAACTATCACTAGTTTGCTCTTTCCTTTAATTAAATGTTTGCATATTTCCCATGCCACATAATATTTCTATAGTTTTCTACATCTGTGTCACCTTCAGTGTTAATAAACAATACTCGGGAATTTTCATCTACTTGTAATGTATCCTTCAGTTCTATATATTGCTCATTCATCATCAACTCATAAAAACATCCAACTGGGGCAGCACCAGATTCTCCAGCAATAATTCGTGCATCTGTTGCTAATGGATTTCCAAGAATGCGCATACCTGTAGCGGCAATTTCCTCATCACAGCAAATACTCACCTTTGTATAAGTCTTTAATAAATCCCAAGCTAGTGGATTCGGCTCACCACAAGCAAGACCAGCCATAATGGTTTGCATCTCTCCACCAACCGTTACCAACTGCTCAGCTCCTGCTTTAAAGCTTTCATAATAGCAATTCGCTACAAAAGGCTCAACTAAGACAAATGTAATCTCTTGCTCATAATATTGTTGTAAGAAAGCTACAACTGCACCTGCAAAAGATCCAACCCCAGCTTGTAAAAACACATGAGTAGGTGCTTTTTCCAACTGCAGGGCGACTTCTTTTATTAGTGTTGTATAACCTTGCATAATCCATAACGGAATTTCCTCATAGCCTTCCCACATCGTATCCTGAATAATGACCCAGTCATTTTCTATTGCTAGTTGTGAAGTATAACGAACTGTATCATCATAATTCATTTTCGTTATTTCAGCATATGCACCTTCATTTTTAATATTTTGGAGGCGTTCCTCTGCACTACCTGCTGGCATATAAATACGTGCTTTCAAACCAAGCTCTCTAGCAGCCCAAGCTACTCCACGACCATGATTGCCATCAGTCGTTGAAATAAATGTTAAGTCTCCTAGCTGCTCCTTTATTTCTGGTGATTTAAGCTGCTCAAACGATAGCTCATCAATATTCCTGTCTAACTTTTTGGCAACGTACTGCCCAATTGCATAAACACCACCCAATACTTTAAATGCATTTAAGTCAAAACGATATGATTCATCTTTTACAAAAATACTTTGTACGTCAACTAGTGATGCAAAAGCATTTAAGCTTCGTAATGGTGTGCTTTCAAATTTCTCATATGTACGTTGAAATCTACCAACACGATTTACTTGTTCTGGTGAAAAATGATGTAGCAAAGGTACTACTTGTTCTACATTCTTCTGCAACAAATATTGTTGGTTGTTTGTCCATAATAATTTTTCCATCTTCATTCCCCCTACTTTTGTTTCTATTTTCATCTTAGTTTATAACAACAAAAAAAAATACTCCAAGGCTGTATTCGAAAAGATTATTGCTATAATAGTTTCCGATACTTTATATCTACTGAAATTGAGAGGTTAGAATATGATAAGAAATGAGAAAGAGTTGAAAACCAAGCTGAATCAGTTGATTAGTGATTCTGATTTCTTGCGTTTACAAGAATCCTTTGAAAAACAAAGCTTGTTTCAATTATTGGGTTTTGGACACCGCGAAACGATGCATAGTTCTTTTATCAGTTGGTTGCTTTCACCAACGTCTTCGTTAAATTTAGGGACGTTCCCACTGAAGCGTTTTCTCTACTATATTTGCGAGGAGAATGTATCAAATGCGAAAACCGATATTGATTTTGTTTTAATCGAATCGGACTCACTCCAACTAGAGGAAATGGAAGTGGCAACTGAGGTATCGGAGTCTGCGGTCGATCCCGAGACAAACCAGGAATTACGGGCTCGATTTGATTTGTGTTTGACGAACAATCTGGTAAAAATCATTGTGGAGAATAAGGTATTGGCAAGAGAAAACAAAGACCAGACCGATACCTATACGAGAATCTTAAAACAATTGGATGACTCGTATACATATGAATTAAAGGTCTTTTTGTCTCCAGATGCCACGGTAAAACCAAAATGTCCCGAGTTTATTCAAATTGATTATCAAGGGTTATATGATTTCGTCATATTGCCTTGCTTGAATCACCCGAAAATTACAACGGCAAATAAAAATATTTTAGAGGAGTATATACATAATCTTCGTATGGTCTATAAAGGAGTGAATAAGCCGATGGCAAGAGTAAATGATGAGTTATGTGTAGCAATATATGATAAGTACAAAGACGTATTAGATGAGATATTCGATGCGGTTAAAAATGAGACACCTGAAAAGAGGACGGTCAAAACGTCTTCTCCGATTCGTAAATCAAATATTTCTTGGAAAGAGTTATATTCACGATTAAATGAAGGCGAAAAAAAACTAGAAGCTAATTATGGAGGTGCCGTAAGAGAGGCAGAAATCGACCTAACAAGTGGCAAGATCCTTTTTGAAGGAAAAGAATATAGTAGTCCTTCAGCCGCTGCCATTGCCGCAGTAAATTCCGTTAAAGGTGAAAATTACACAGAGCGTTACAATGGATATTCATTGTGGAGTATTGTGTATCCAAATGGTGATAATAAAAAACTGTCTGATGTACGTGATGATATCGCTGCATCTTTAGCTCAAGAGGAAGAGGATTAAGCTCCTTCAGAACTACATATACATTACCAGAAATTATTAAAGAAATTATTGTAGTGATGTAGACTTAGCTAAATATTTTTCAAGATTATTTAGTATCCAAGTATTCCACAAAAAAGCACGATTGTTTAATAAGCGTCGCTATTTTACCTAAAACGGGGCTTTAGTTAAAAAAATAAAAAGGCGGAATTTATTCTACACATTTTGTAGATTAAATCTGCCTTTTTGTTTTAACAACAACATCTTTTGGAAAGCAGCTTTATAGAAAAGTTTGAAACCTATTAATGAGATCCATCGTATATGTACTAGTATATTCAATAGGAGGTATAAAATGGATAACCCTAGTAGAATAGCGATAATCGGAGGAACAGGGAAAGTAGGAAGGCATATAGCAGCTCGAGCAATAGAAAAAGGATATTATGTTCGGATGCTTGTTAGGAATCCGGAAAGGCTACTATATAAAAATGATAAAATTGAAATAGTGAAAGGACAAGTGCAAAATATAGATAGTATCCGGGAACTTCTTAGTGATTGTCAAGTTGTTATTAATACATTTGGTCAACCACCAAAAGAAGACCCTTTATATAGCAAAGTTACAAATAATATTTTCAATGTGATGGAATATTTAAACATTAGTCGTTATATAGGTGTTTCCGGTGGTTCTTTAACGATTAAAGAGGACAAAAAAAGCATGATGAATCGTTTTGGAACAAAGTTATTTGAAGTGTTCTTTTCGAAAATGATGCAGGATAAAAAATTAGAATGGGAATTTTTATCGAAAAATACACATATCCAATGGACACTAATTAGATTGCCTTTTGTAAAAGATAGCTTAAAATCAAAACAGATCAAGGAAAACCTTACTGATATGCCCGGTACAAAAATTACGAATCAAGATATAGCCGCTTTTATCATTAATCAGATAGATAATACACAGTACATGCACAAAGCACCGTTTATCTCCCATTAGGATAATAGCAATAAAATTATATAAAAAATAGCATGCCAAAAATATATCTAGCATGCTATTTTTTTCTAGATTATGAACTTTTATATCTTAGATAATCCTTGTTTAATACCTTTTTTATCTTTGTACTGTAATTGTTTGAGAAGTGAAATCTAATTTATTCCCATTGAAATCCGAAATATCATTACGAGGTGAAGCTTGAATCGTAACACTTCTGCCGTTTTCAAATAAATAGCCATTCTGAGGTACTGTAATTAGCACTCTATTATTACCTTGTGTATAGGTACTCGCTGCTACAGAAGAACCATTCACAGTAATATTAAAATCCAAACTATTAACGTTTACTATTGGCTCACTGAAAACAAGTTCTAATGATTGTGAATTGCTAACATTAACATTTACAACCTTTGGTGCAATATTTTCTTTAAGATTAACTGTTGTTCGCACCTCGTCGAATGATTCCATAGAGCTTGCTGCTCTTAATCCTTTAATCGTGAAATTACGTATACCACTAAAATAATTCGAATCTTTTTTCAACGTAAGCTTAATTCGATTTAAATTGGATGCCTCTACAACTGCACTTTCTACCTGAGCATTATCGATGATATAATTTTGAACGTTTTGAGCAAGTGCTGGATCAACAGGATAATTGAAATTTAAATAAATAATATTATTATCTTTTATAGAATAATCTGTTGCAGATGTTTGAATTGGATTGTTCTGCGTTAATGCTAATTTATTTCCATTAACATTTAAATCACCATTACGTGTAAATTTAACATTTTGCACTTCATTGATAGGCACACCATATAAATTTGTAACATTTAATAAAAATAGTTTGCCATCGTAAGAAGCTCCCTTTAAATCATATGGTCCTAGCATTCCTGCTATTTTTATACGTAATTTTGTAGGCTGATCTTTTACACTATGAATATCACTTTGAGGTCCTCTTGATAACTCATACAAAATGTGATTATTCATATAGCTTCCAGTAAATGATGCTTTAGCGTAAGCTCCTAACTGTACTGGCTTATCGAAAGTTAATTGTAAATATTCTACATTATCCTCGTAAACAATTTCAGAACTCATTAAGGCAGGCGCTCTGTCATCTCTTATAAAGTTATACACTGTTGAGAATGTTGCTGTTTCACCTGATAAATCAGTAATTACACGGTTAGAAGCTGTTCCAATCGTTGTAATTCCTTGAAGTATACTTTTGGAATCAACCGTAACATTAAATAAACGGCTATTTTTAGGATCTTTCTCTACTTTATTGGCGGAGATTGAAGTCTGACCGCTTTTAATTGAAAGATCATATGGATAAAGTGGTTGAATCTCCTCTGAGAACAATAGCTGGAACGTATTTGGTCCAGTTTGATTGACAGAAGTTAATGTTGGTGCAACACCATCCTTATCTCCCTTTTTCACTGTTACAGTAGCAGGATTTGGTGAAATTATAGTTCCTGATAAATCTGTTGCCGCTACGAATGTAATCTGCACAGCCGTACCTGGTGATAAATAACTACCATTTACTGTTGCAGCTGATAAGTCAAAGGTTGCTTCAGTTGCATTTTGCTCAATACTACCTACTACATTTGCGACCCTTGTACCATTTGATAATGTGAATTGAATGCGTTCATTAGGAAATGCTGCCATTGGCTCAGAAAACTGCACTTTAACCATTGAAGAATTTTTCCCTTGTGTTGTCCCTACAATAGTAGGCGGTTGTGTATCGCCAGCAATGACAAAATTCGCATCTACTTTTTGAAGCACTGTTCCCTTTTCAGATTTGATGTTATTTAACACATAACGATGTGTGCCTTTTAAAGGCTCATTCATTGTAAAGATGATTGATTTTCGGTCAGCGCTGATTTCCGTTTTCACAACTGAGAGTGCTCTTAAAGTATCTACATTTGAGAAGGCTACAATATTATCCTGTAATTTTCCATCTGTTTTTAACACAGAGAGTGGGTCAATTGCTTGGTTGAACACAACTTTAATCTGCGAGGCATTAATTCCCTCAATTGATTGTACATTTAGCTCATTGACTTCATATGTAACAACAGCGGAATATGCTTTGTTATTAATTTTGAAATCTACCTTTGTCTCCACATTTTCAGTAAGTGGTGTTGATACTATTACCTTATGGCTTGTCCCATCTGTTAATGTTACCTGTAGCGTATTTGCATCCACAACTTTAACTGTTTGGATAGACACTTCAGGACCTTTTACCATTTCACTGATATTCATCATCGAACGATGTAAAAATGACGCGAACTGACCACGTGTTAGTGTGTTTTTAGGATTAAATGTCTTTACATTCGTAATTTTTGCATATTCTAATGCGATGATGGCTTCTCGATTTTCTGGTAAGGCTAGTTTTAAATCTGTAATAGTAGATTTAAAGTTTTCTTTTTTATACTTCGCAATTAAATCGATATCGTAAACTTTTTCAATCGCACGTACTAAAATAGAAGCCATTTGTTCGCGTGAGATATTGTCGGACGGTAATAACTTGTTGTTAGTACCTTTGAAAATGCCAGTATCATTTATAAGCGCTGCATATTGTAGTAATTCTTTATCTTTTGTAGATGTAGGCAAATCTGTAAAACGTACCTTTTTATTATAATCTGCTGGCACTTGGAAATGTTCTGTTACAAGCCATTTACCTAAAAATTTCGTTACATTGCCATTCGTAAGAACCGCGTTTGGCTTAAACGTGCCGTCTTGATATCCACCTACAATTTTTGCATCTGCTAGTGCTAAAATGGCCTCTTTATGATCACTTTTTGCAATATCTGTAAAGTTTGCTGCACTTGCAGTAGGAACAACAGCTGCAGCAACCAATGCAACAGTTGCTGTACTCATAATCCATTTACTCTGCTTTTTTTTCACATCTATAACCTCCTACGAATTCTATTCATTCCCATTATAAAAGAAAGATACATATATTCCAAAGGATATACCAATATTATAGTGTTTTTCCATGGATTATTTGTCCAATGATTTGTAAGTACAGAGTAAATTTAAATTACAATAGTTTTTTCTATATAAAATTGCATAATTTTATTGCTAGTTTGGGAGATAATGAGGATAGGAAAAGCTTTCTTCGTAAGTGCTGCCCATAGAAAAACAATTATGATATCAGTTTTAGAGGAGAAATAAATCAAACCGTTACACTAATTTACTAACGCTTCAGTTAGATTTTAGAGCAACTGTTGCACAAAGTTTGACAAAATATCAAAAAAATGCAGTAGATGTAAGTTACATCTACTGCATTTCAGTATGACCCGTACGGGATTCGAACCCGTGTTACCGCCGTGAAAGGGCGGTGTCTTAACCACTTGACCAACGGGCCAATGGCGGAGAAGGAGGGATTTGAACCCTCGCGCCGGTTACCCGACCTACACCCTTAGCAGGGGCGCCTCTTCAGCCTCTTGAGTACTTCCCCACAAAAAAATGGCTCCGAAGGCAGGACTCGAACCTGCGACAACCTGATTAACAGTCAGGTGCTACTACCAACTGAGCTACTTCGGAATAATGGTGGGCCTAAATGGACTCGAACCATCGACCTCACGCTTATCAGGCGTGCGCTCTAACCAGCTGAGCTATAGGCCCTTAGATTGGAGCGGGTGATGAGAATCGAACTCACGACATCAGCTTGGAAGGCTGAGGTTTTACCATTAAACTACACCCGCATATGGTGGGTCAGGACGGAATCGAACCGCCGACACTTAGAGCTTCAATCTAATGCTCTACCAACTGAGCTACTGACCCATATTTTTAAAAAAATGGCGGTCCCGACCGGGATCGAACCGGCGATCTCCTGCGTGACAGGCAGGCATGTTAACCGCTACACCACGGGACCATTTGGTTGCGGGGGCCGGATTTGAACCAACGACCTTCGGGTTATGAGCCCGACGAGCTACCACTGCTCCACCCCGCGTTAATAAAATATTCTTTTCGAGTTTTTTAAGCGCCATTTATAAAATAAACTGGAGGAGGTAGAGGGATTCGAACCCCCGCGCGGTGTTACCCGCCTGTCGGTTTTCAAGACCGATCCCTTCAGCCAGACTTGGGTATACCTCCGTAACAATATATAAATGGTGGACCTTGCAGGACTCGAACCTGCGACCGGACGGTTATGAGCCGTCTGCTCTAACCAACTGAGCTAAAGGTCCTTAAGATGGCGGCAGAGGGGATCGAACCCCCGACCTTACGGGTATGAACCGTACGCTCTAGCCAGCTGAGCTACGCCGCCAGGATCTTTATACTGGTTATCTTTTATGGTGGAGCCTAGCGGGATCGAACCGCTGACCTCCTGCGTGCAAGGCAGGCGCTCTCCCAGCTGAGCTAAGGCCCCATAAAATGGTCGGAATGACAGGATTCGAACCTACGACCCCTTGGTCCCAAACCAAGTGCTCTACCAAGCTGAGCTACATTCCGATAAATATTAATTTGGCGCGCCCGACAGGAGTCGAACCCATAACCTTCTGATCCGTAGTCAGACGCTCTATCCAATTGAGCTACGGGCGCTAATTATAAAAAATGGTGCCGAGGGCCGGAATCGAACCGGCACGGTAGTCACCTACCGCAGGATTTTAAGTCCTGTGCGTCTGCCAGTTCCGCCACCCCGGCACATTTGGAGCGGAAGACGAGGTTCGAACTCGCGACCCCCACCTTGGCAAGGTGGTGTTCTACCACTGAACTACTTCCGCATGTGCATAAGATTTATTTATCCTGGCAATTATTAAATTTAAAATATGGTGCGGGTGAAGGGAGTCGAACCCCCACGCCTTGCGGCGCTAGATCCTAAGTCTAGTGCGTCTGCCAATTCCGCCACACCCGCATATTTTGTTGGCAATTTAAATGGTGAGCCATGAAGGACTCGAACCTTCGACCCTCTGATTAAAAGTCAGATGCTCTACCAACTGAGCTAATGGCTCAAACTATGGTGCCGGCGATAGGAGTCGAACCCACGACCTACTGATTACAAGTCAGTTGCTCTACCAACTGAGCTACACCGGCAAATGGTGGAGGATGACGGGCTCGAACCGCCGACCCCCTGCTTGTAAGGCAGGTGCTCTCCCAGCTGAGCTAATCCTCCTGGGTATTATGCCTAGCGACGTCCTACTCTCACAGGGGGAAGCCCCCAACTACCATCGGCGCTAAAGAGCTTAACTTCCGTGTTCGGTATGGGAACGGGTGTGACCTCTTTGCCATCATCACTAGACTATTAAGTTTTCGATATACGTCGTATCTTTTCGTCAGCCTCTGTCGCTCAGTCAGTCATGTACTTAAGTACGTCCTTCCCTATCTTCATCGCTTCCTCGAACTACTCGTATGTTGAAACCTTTATGTATTTCGTTTTGAAGTTTATTACCTGTCCTTCAAGACAAGAATTATTGTATAACGTTTTCTAGCATTATGCAATGCTTTTTTATAAAAAAAAGAAATTATTACTTTTTAGAGATATTTTTCGTTTCGTACGAGAAATTATCACTCTGCTATTTATTATAGCAATTGTTTAATTAAAAGAAAACTATTAATTTACTAGATGAGAATTAATCAACTATTTATATTCATTTTATAAATAAAAGGTACTAATTTTCGCTACAAGCTACTTCTTCCCCCAAAATCAATGCTTTACGACAGGAGTACTTGAGTAGCCCTTCGCTCCAATAAGTCACCGAAATAAGTATATACGAACAAAAATATCCAACAAAGATTATTCTTCTTAACATGTACGTAAATTATCATTTCAAAATTATTTAATTTATCCTCAATATTATTTATTGAACCTTTCATTTACTATATTTCACATGACAAACATTAAAGGCTTGAAAGTGCCCTTTGTAATCGATTAATTTCCTCAAATGTCGTTGCTGGACCAAAGGATATTCTAAAAAATTGGCGAGCCGCTTCCATAGAATAACCCATTGATAAAATCGCTTTTGTACCAGATTCACTATGAATATCACAGGCACTTCCTGTAGAAATACATATCCCCGCTTCATTTAATTTTAACAAAACGTATTGCCCTTCTACTCTTTTCATCAATACACCACAAATATTGGGCAATTGATCCTTACACTCAATGATCTGACACGTCTCTAGTAAATTCTCCTTAAAGTATTGACGTAATGCAGCATAATGCTGACGCTCATATTGATAATCTTCAATCGCCGTAGCAAAAGCGACAATAGCTGGGGTATCTAGTGTTCCTCCCCTTAGCCCGCGCTCATGTGTGACACCTGGTGCTAATGCAGGAACACGGAGCTCAGGATTCATATATATGGCACCACACCCTTTTGGCCCACCTATTTTATGCGCTGACACAGTAATAGCATCTACTTGCTGTTTTAACGAGAGTTTACAAAAGGATTGTACACAATCGACGTGTATAAGCACATTTGATTGTTTGGCCATTTCGGCAATTTCTTCTAGAGGTTGAATAGAACCTATCTCTGAATTTACATGTTGAATAGTGATTAAAGCCGTATCTTCTTGAATTGCTTTTCGTAGTTGCTCTACATGAATACAACCGTCTTGCTGTAAGGGTAACTTCGTAACCGTAAAACCCATTTTTTCAAGTGTATTTAAAGCCGCATGTACCGATGTGTGTTCAGCTTGGGATGATATAATGTGCTTCCCTTTATTTGAAGCTAAAGCTAATGACAAAATCGCAATTAAATTGCCCTCCGTTCCACTTCCCGTAAAAATGACACCATCACTGTTTACTCCAAGTGACCTTGCTACAACAGCTCTTGCTTGTTCAACAAAGTAATGTGCTTGCCCTCCTAGGTCATGTAAACTTGCACTATTTCCATAATACTGCTTTGCTACCTCGCAGTATGCTTTAAGAGCTTTTGGCGTCATTGGAGCGGTTGCAGCGTAATCCATATAAATCATCTTATTCTTCCTTTCTAATTCATTCGGTCTTGTTTTCTTTTTTATTTTATGCAAAGATAAGTGTCAAGACAACTGTAAAGAAGGTAAATGTATGGATGTAAAGACAGATGTACTTATTATTGGTAGCGGTATTGCCGCACTTCAAACTGCTCGGCTTCTCGAAGAACATTTTCAAGTACAGCTAGTAACAAAGTGTTCAGTTAAAATGAGTAGTTCTTATCGTGCTCAAGGCGGTATTGCTGCCGTTACAAGTCAAGAAGATCATCCAAAACTTCACATTGCTGATACGTTGACTGCTGGTGAATATCATCATGAAAGAAGGAATGTTGAAGTACTAATAGAAAACGGCACAGAAATTATGCGTAATTTATTAAATGAGGGCTTCCCGGTTGATCGACAAGTTGACGGGTCCCCCGCTCTTGGTTTAGAGGGAGCACATAGTCATCACCGCATTTTACATGCAGGCGGTGATCGTACTGGTCAAGTAATGATAGATTATTTGCTCAATCAACTCACATCTAATATCGTCGTGAATTGCTTTGAGATGGCTTACGAGCTCTTATTAAACACAAATGGGGATTGTGTTGGCGCTCTAACAAAAGGAGCAAAGGGTACGAAGCGCTACCTTGCCCACCACGTCATTCTCGCGACAGGAGGTGCAGGTGCTCTTTATTCTTGTACGTCTAACTTTGCTACGAATACTGGTGATGGGATCGCATTAGCCTATCGTGCAGGGGCTGCCATCAGTGATATGGAATTTATGCAATTCCATCCAAGCTTACTTTGGTCTGGAGGCCAGGCCAAAGGGTTAGTCTCTGAAGCTGTTCGTGGTGCCGGGGGAATATTTGTCGATGCGTATCGTCAGCCCATAATGGAAGGCATACATAAACAGCTGGACTTAGCACCACGCCATGTTACAGCACATGCATTATTTCATAAACGTGCTGTTGGGCAGGAAACATTTATTGATATTACAAAGATTGAACACTTTGAAGAAAGATTTCCTACGATTGCTCAACTTTGTTCTGACAATAGTGTTAATTTACAGGATGGCCTAATTCCTGTAGCACCAGGTAGCCATTTCTTAATGGGCGGTATTGTTGCTAATGACAAAGGAAAGACATCTATTCCTAACCTCTATGCAATTGGGGAAGTTGCTTGTACAGGAGTGCATGGCGCCAATCGTTTAGCTAGTAACTCTCTATTAGAAGGAATTACGTTTGGACAAAGAACAGCCCAATACGTTATTCAAACAGGTTGTACACAAAATAATTTCTTGATTAGTGACAAACATCACCAACAAACAATGCCATCGTTATTTACAAAAGATCAATTACGACAAATGATGATGCACACATTAGGCATTGTGCGAAATCCTATCGATATGCAACAATTCGTACAACAATTGCCCTCATTGCAATCACTTCTTCATGTAAATTTAAATGACCTGAATCAACAGGAACTTGAACTTTTCATGATGCATATTGTCGCTACACTAATGGCACTCGCAGCCATTACACGAAAAGAAACTCGCGGAGCACATATTCGCGTTGATCAACCAGAAAATGATAACCAGTGGGCAAACCGTTGGATTATTTTTCAACAAGGACAGATGAAAGTGAGGGATTCATTATATGAATATCATCAAACTTGAGGAAATGTTAAAGCAATTTTTTAATGAAGATATAGGCGATGGAGATTTATCAAGTGAATTAATATTTTCCCCTGAACAACAGGGATCTTTTTCTTTTTATGCAAAAGAAGATGGCATTTTTTGTGGAGCTCTCATCATTAAGCATGGATTTCTTCTACTTGATCGATCGATGGATATTACCCTTTATAAAAAAGATGGAGAAAAAGTAAATGCTGGTGATGTTCTTACTGTTATTCAAGGGCCACTTCAAAAGTTATTAATAGGTGAGCGTGTAATTTTGAATCTTATCCAGCGTATGTCTGCTATTGCCACAACTACAAATTTAGCGGTGCGAGAAACTGCAGGTACTAATGCGAAAATATGCGATACGCGCAAAACAATGCCTGGTTTGCGTATGTTAGATAAATACGCTGTTAGAATCGGTGGTGCCTATAATCATCGCAATGGTTTATTCGATGCGATCATGCTAAAGGATAATCATATTGCTTTTGCGGGTAGTATTACTAATGCAGTACAGGCGGCACGTGAGAAAATCGGTCACACCATTAAGATCGAAGTCGAAATCGAAACAAAAGCACAATTAGCAGAAGCAATTGCAGCTGGTGCAGATATCATTATGTTTGATAATCGTAGCCCTAAAGAAATACGTGAATGGCTTCCTGCTGTTCCTCCACATATCGCTACAGAAGCCTCGGGCGGCATTACACTTCAAAACTTAAATAGCTATGCGACAACAGGTATTCAATGGATTTCACTCGGAGCGCTAACACATTCAGTAAAAGCTTTTGATATTAGTGCAATTGTAAAACCGAAAGGAGCTAGTTTCATTGTCCATCACTAATCTATTTCAACAAATGTCACTACTACCCGAGCATTATCGTGCTTTATCTAAAAATGACATGGAATCTCGCATTCTAGCTATAAAAAAGGAATTAGGTAGTAAGCTCTTCATTCCAGGGCATCACTATCAAAAAGATGAAGTAATTCAATTTGCTGATGCAACAGGGGATTCCTTACAACTTGCTCAAATATCAGCAGCTAATACGGAAGCTAAACATATAGTATTTTGTGGCGTACACTTTATGGCGGAAACAGCTGATATGCTTACATCTAAACGGCAGCATGTATACTTACCTGATATGCGTGCAGGCTGTTCAATGGCAGATATGGCAGACATTTATCAAACAGAACAAGCATGGCCAATTTTACAGAAACTTTTTGGCGATACCATTATCCCTCTAACATATGTTAATTCTACTGCTGCCATTAAAGCATTTACGGGACGACATGGTGGAGCATGCGTTACATCATCCAATGCAAAAGAAATGGTTGAATGGGCATTTACGCAAAAACAACGTATTTTCTTTTTACCCGATCAACATTTAGGTAGAAATACTGCGTACGATTTAGGAATACCGCTTGAAAATATGGCCGTCTGGAATCCCCATACAAATAAGCTTGAAACGGATCAGTCCCCAGAAAACATTCAAGTCATCTTATGGAAGGGACACTGCTCTGTACACGAAGGCTTTACAGTTCAGCATACGGAGCTTATACGTAAAGCTCATCCAAATATGCGGATCATTGTTCATCCTGAATGTAGTCGTGAAGTTGTTGCTGCTGCAGATGATGCAGGTTCTACAAAATACATTATTGATACGATTAATAAAGCACCAAGTGATTCGGCATGGGCAATCGGTACTGAAATGAATCTCGTCAATCGTCTGATCAAGCAGCACCCTGATAAGCAGATTATCTCTTTAAATGAAAACTTCTGTCCTTGTCTTACGATGAATCGTATTGACCTTCCCCATCTACTTTGGTCTTTAGAAAGTATACAAAAGGGGCAACCACATAATCGTATTCAAGTAGATGTTCACACTGCTGAAGAAGCACGTAGTTCACTTGAACGGATGCTATTAAGAGCGTAAAGAGCAAAACGTCTACCTAAAACGAGTAGACGTTTTCTTATAGTTACTTAAGTTTTCTAATGAGAATATGTAGTAATGTTCAAATACATTTCAACTAATCATAATCGTGTAAGACAATTAGTAGAATCTTAAAAACTATATTTATACAAAAAAATGCAGTAGATGTAAGTTACATCTACTGCATTTCAGTATGACCCGTACGGGATTCGAACCCGTGTTACCGCCGTGAAAGGGCGGTGTCTTAACCACTTGACCAACGGGCCAATGGCGGAGAAGGAGGGATTTGAACCCTCGCGCCGGTTACCCGACCTACACCCTTAGCAGGGGCGCCTCTTCAGCCTCTTGAGTACTTCCCCACAAAAAAATGGCTCCGAAGGCAGGACTCGAACCTGCGACAACCTGATTAACAGTCAGGTGCTACTACCAACTGAGCTACTTCGGAATAATGGTGGGCCTAAATGGACTCGAACCATCGACCTCACGCTTATCAGGCGTGCGCTCTAACCAGCTGAGCTATAGGCCCTTAGATTGGAGCGGGTGATGAGAATCGAACTCACGACATCAGCTTGGAAGGCTGAGGTTTTACCATTAAACTACACCCGCATATGGTGGGTCAGGACGGAATCGAACCGCCGACACTTAGAGCTTCAATCTAATGCTCTACCAACTGAGCTACTGACCCATATTTTTAAAAAAATGGCGGTCCCGACCGGGATCGAACCGGCGATCTCCTGCGTGACAGGCAGGCATGTTAACCGCTACACCACGGGACCATTTGGTTGCGGGGGCCGGATTTGAACCAACGACCTTCGGGTTATGAGCCCGACGAGCTACCACTGCTCCACCCCGCGTTAATAAAATATTCTTTTCGAGTTTTTTAAGCGCCATTTATAAAATAAACTGGAGGAGGTAGAGGGATTCGAACCCCCGCGCGGTGTTACCCGCCTGTCGGTTTTCAAGACCGATCCCTTCAGCCAGACTTGGGTATACCTCCGTAACAATATATAAATGGTGGACCTTGCAGGACTCGAACCTGCGACCGGACGGTTATGAGCCGTCTGCTCTAACCAACTGAGCTAAAGGTCCTTAAGATGGCGGCAGAGGGGATCGAACCCCCGACCTTACGGGTATGAACCGTACGCTCTAGCCAGCTGAGCTACGCCGCCAGGATCTTTATACTGGTTATCTTTTATGGTGGAGCCTAGCGGGATCGAACCGCTGACCTCCTGCGTGCAAGGCAGGCGCTCTCCCAGCTGAGCTAAGGCCCCATAAAATGGTCGGAATGACAGGATTCGAACCTACGACCCCTTGGTCCCAAACCAAGTGCTCTACCAAGCTGAGCTACATTCCGATAAATATTAATTTGGCGCGCCCGACAGGAGTCGAACCCATAACCTTCTGATCCGTAGTCAGACGCTCTATCCAATTGAGCTACGGGCGCTAATTATAAAAAATGGTGCCGAGGGCCGGAATCGAACCGGCACGGTAGTCACCTACCGCAGGATTTTAAGTCCTGTGCGTCTGCCAGTTCCGCCACCCCGGCACATTTGGAGCGGAAGACGAGGTTCGAACTCGCGACCCCCACCTTGGCAAGGTGGTGTTCTACCACTGAACTACTTCCGCATGTGCATAAGATTTATTTATCCTGGCAATTATTAAATTTAAAATATGGTGCGGGTGAAGGGAGTCGAACCCCCACGCCTTGCGGCGCTAGATCCTAAGTCTAGTGCGTCTGCCAATTCCGCCACACCCGCATATTTTGTTGGCAATTTAAATGGTGAGCCATGAAGGACTCGAACCTTCGACCCTCTGATTAAAAGTCAGATGCTCTACCAACTGAGCTAATGGCTCAAACTATGGTGCCGGCGATAGGAGTCGAACCCACGACCTACTGATTACAAGTCAGTTGCTCTACCAACTGAGCTACACCGGCAAATGGTGGAGGATGACGGGCTCGAACCGCCGACCCCCTGCTTGTAAGGCAGGTGCTCTCCCAGCTGAGCTAATCCTCCTGGGTATTATGCCTAGCGACGTCCTACTCTCACAGGGGGAAGCCCCCAACTACCATCGGCGCTAAAGAGCTTAACTTCCGTGTTCGGTATGGGAACGGGTGTGACCTCTTTGCCATCATCACTAGACTATTTTCAAAGACAAGATTTATTATAACACATTTCGTTATAATTGCAAGCTTTTTTTAAAAAACTTTCTTGTTCTTTCAAAACTGGATAAACGGTGCATTGAATGTTTCAAACATGTTGGTTAAGTCCTCGATCGATTAGTATTCGTCAGCTCCATGTGTCACCACACTTCCACCTCGAACCTATCTACCTCATCGTCTTTGAGGGATCTTACTTACTTGCGTAATGGGAAATCTCATCTTGAGGGGGGCTTCATGCTTAGATGCTTTCAGCACTTATCCCGTCCACACATAGCTACCCAGCGATGCCTTTGGCAAGACAACTGGTACACCAGCGGTGTGTCCATCCCGGTCCTCTCGTACTAAGGACAGCTCCTCTCAAATTTCCTACGCCCACGACGGATAGGGACCGAACTGTCTCACGACGTTCTGAACCCAGCTCGCGTACCGCTTTAATGGGCGAACAGCCCAACCCTTGGGACCGACTACAGCCCCAGGATGCGATGAGCCGACATCGAGGTGCCAAACCTCCCCGTCGATGTGGACTCTTGGGGGAGATAAGCCTGTTATCCCCGGGGTAGCTTTTATCCGTTGAGCGATGGCCCTTCCATGCGGAACCACCGGATCACTAAGCCCGTCTTTCGACCCTGCTCGACTTGTAGGTCTCGCAGTCAAGCTCCCTTGTGCCTTTACACTCTACGAATGATTTCCAACCATTCTGAGGGAACCTTTGGGCGCCTCCGTTACCTTTTAGGAGGCGACCGCCCCAGTCAAACTGTCCGCCTGACACTGTCTCCTGCCCCGCTAAGGGGCATGGGTTAGAATTTCAATACAACCAGGGTAGTATCCCACCGACGCCTCCTTCGAAGCTGGCGCTCCGAGATCTCTGGCTCCTACCTATCCTGTACAAGTTGTACCAAAATTCAATATCAGGCTACAGTAAAGCTCCACGGGGTCTTTCCGTCCTGTCGCGGGTAACCTGCATCTTCACAGGTACTATAATTTCACCGAGTCTCTCGTTGAGACAGTGCCCAGATCGTTACGCCTTTCGTGCGGGTCGGAACTTACCCGACAAGGAATTTCGCTACCTTAGGACCGTTATAGTTACGGCCGCCGTTTACTGGGGCTTCAATTCGCAGCTTCGCTTGCGCTAACCACTCCTCTTAACCTTCCAGCACCGGGCAGGCGTCAGCCCCTATACGTCACCTTACGGTTTTGCAGAGACCTGTGTTTTTGCTAAACAGTCGCCTGGGCCTATTCACTGCGGCTCTCATGCGCTTGCACGCTCAAGAGCACCCCTTCTCCCGAAGTTACGGGGTCATTTTGCCGAGTTCCTTAACGAGAGTTCTCTCGCACACCTTAGGATTCTCTCCTCGACTACCTGTGTCGGTTTGCGGTACGGGCACCTCTCACCTCGATAGAGGCTTTTCTTGGCAGTGTGAAATCAGGAACTTCGTCCATACGGACTCGCCATCACAGCTCAACGTTACAGTGTGCGGATTTGCCTACACACACGCCTTACTGCTTGGACGCGCATATCCAACAGCGCGCTTACCCTATCCTACTGCGTCCCCCCATTTCTCAAACGGTGAGGAGGTGGTACAGGAATATCAACCTGTTGTCCATCGCCTACGCCTATCGGCCTCGGCTTAGGTCCCGACTAACCCTGAGCGGACGAGCCTTCCTCAGGAAACCTTAGTCATACGGTGGACGGGATTCTCACCCGTCTTTCGCTACTCATACCGGCATTCTCACTTCTAAGCGCTCCACCAGTCCTTCCGATCTGACTTCAACGCACTTAGAACGCTCTCCTACCACTGACATCGTAGATGTCAATCCACAGCTTCGGTGAATCGTTTAGCCCCGATACATTTTCGGCGCAGCGTCACTCGACCAGTGAGCTATTACGCACTCTTTAAATGATGGCTGCTTCTAAGCCAACATCCTGGTTGTCTGTGCAACGCCACATCCTTTTCCACTTAACGATTACTTTGGGACCTTAGCTGGTGGTCTGGGCTGTTTCCCTTTTGACTACGGATCTTATCACTCGCAGTCTGACTCCCGTGTATAAATATCTGGCATTCGGAGTTTGTCTGAATTCGGTAAACCGGGATGGCCCCCTAGTCCAAACAGTGCTCTACCTCCAGTATTCTCATCACGAGGCTAGCCCTAAAGCTATTTCGGAGAGAACCAGCTATCTCCAAGTTCGATTGGAATTTCTCCGCTACCCACACCTCATCCCCGCACTTTTCAACGTGCGTGGGTTCGGGCCTCCAGTAAGTGTTACCTCACCTTCACCCTGGACATGGGTAGATCACCTGGTTTCGGGTCTACGACCACGTACTATTTCGCCCTATTCAGACTCGCTTTCGCTGCGGCTCCGCCTTCTAAAGCTTAACCTCGCACGTAATCGTAACTCGCCGGTTCATTCTACAAAAGGCACGCTATCACCCATTAACGGGCTCTAACTACTTGTAGGCACACGGTTTCAGGATCTCTTTCACTCCCCTTCCGGGGTGCTTTTCACCTTTCCCTCACGGTACTGGTTCACTATCGGTCACTAGGTAGTATTTAGCCTTGGGAGATGGTCCTCCCGGATTCCGACGGAATTTCACGTGTTCCGCCGTACTCAGGATCCACTCAGGAGAGAACGAACTTTCGACTACAGGGCTTTTACCTGCTCTGGCGGACCTTTCCAAGTCGCTTCATCTAACTCGCTCTTTTGTAACTCCGTATAGAGTGTCCTACAACCCCAAGAGGCAAGCCTCTTGGTTTGGGCTCTTCCCGTTTCGCTCGCCGCTACTCAGGGAATCGATTTTTCTTTCTCTTCCTCCAGGTACTTAGATGTTTCAGTTCCCTGGGTCTGCCTTCAAGACGATATGTATTCACGTCAAGATACTACGCGATTAAACGTAGTGGGTTCCCCCATTCGGAAATCTCCGGATCAAAGCTCACTTACAGCTCCCCGAAGCATATCGGTGTTAGTGCCGTCCTTCATCGGCTCCTAGTGCCAAGGCATTCGCCGTGCGCCCTTAATAACTTAACCTATAGCTTTCAATACACATCGCATTTCGTTGTCAGCTTCACTCGTTCAGTCAGTCACGTACAGAGGTACGTTCGTTCCTTCTCTCGATTGCTTCCTAAAACTGCTCGTGTCTTGAAACCTTATTCGTTATTAAGCCTATAAAAAAACTTAAAAAATAAATGTGTTTGTTACTATTTCAATGTCGTTTTATCCAGTTTTCAAAGAACAAGTTTTGAAGTATTTCATTCAGAAGAATGAACCTTCAAAACTGAACGCAAAACGTAATCTTACAAACCCTAGGTTTGTATTCCGAAAATATCCTTAGAAAGGAGGTGATCCAGCCGCACCTTCCGATACGGCTACCTTGTTACGACTTCACCCCAATCATCTATCCCACCTTCGGCGGCTGGCTCCAAAAGGTTACCCCACCGACTTCGGGTGTTACAAACTCTCGTGGTGTGACGGGCGGTGTGTACAAGGCCCGGGAACGTATTCACCGCGGCATGCTGATCCGCGATTACTAGCGATTCCGGCTTCATGTAGGCGAGTTGCAGCCTACAATCCGAACTGAGAACGACTTTATCGGATTAGCTCCCTCTCGCGAGTTGGCAACCGTTTGTATCGTCCATTGTAGCACGTGTGTAGCCCAGGTCATAAGGGGCATGATGATTTGACGTCATCCCCACCTTCCTCCGGTTTGTCACCGGCAGTCACCTTAGAGTGCCCAACTAAATGATGGCAACTAAGATCAAGGGTTGCGCTCGTTGCGGGACTTAACCCAACATCTCACGACACGAGCTGACGACAACCATGCACCACCTGTCACCGTTGTCCCCGAAGGGAAAACCATATCTCTACAGTGGTCAACGGGATGTCAAGACCTGGTAAGGTTCTTCGCGTTGCTTCGAATTAAACCACATGCTCCACCGCTTGTGCGGGCCCCCGTCAATTCCTTTGAGTTTCAGTCTTGCGACCGTACTCCCCAGGCGGAGTGCTTAATGCGTTAGCTGCAGCACTAAGGGGCGGAAACCCCCTAACACTTAGCACTCATCGTTTACGGCGTGGACTACCAGGGTATCTAATCCTGTTTGCTCCCCACGCTTTCGCGCCTCAGCGTCAGTTACAGACCAGAAAGTCGCCTTCGCCACTGGTGTTCCTCCAAATCTCTACGCATTTCACCGCTACACTTGGAATTCCACTTTCCTCTTCTGCACTCAAGTCCCCCAGTTTCCAATGACCCTCCACGGTTGAGCCGTGGGCTTTCACATCAGACTTAAAGGACCGCCTGCGCGCGCTTTACGCCCAATAATTCCGGACAACGCTTGCCACCTACGTATTACCGCGGCTGCTGGCACGTAGTTAGCCGTGGCTTTCTAATAAGGTACCGTCAAGGTACAGCCAGTTACTACTGTACTTGTTCTTCCCTTACAACAGAGTTTTACGATCCGAAAACCTTCTTCACTCACGCGGCGTTGCTCCATCAGGCTTTCGCCCATTGTGGAAGATTCCCTACTGCTGCCTCCCGTAGGAGTCTGGGCCGTGTCTCAGTCCCAGTGTGGCCGATCACCCTCTCAGGTCGGCTACGCATCGTCGCCTTGGTGAGCCGTTACCTCACCAACTAGCTAATGCGCCGCGGGCCCATCTTATAGCGACAGCCGAGACCGTCTTTCAGTATTTCACCATGAAGTGAAATAGATTATTCGGTATTAGCCCCGGTTTCCCGGAGTTATCCCAAACTATAAGGTAGGTTGCCCACGTGTTACTCACCCGTCCGCCGCTAACGTCAAAGGAGCAAGCTCCTTCTCCGTTCGCTCGACTTGCATGTATTAGGCACGCCGCCAGCGTTCGTCCTGAGCCAGGATCAAACTCTCCATAAAAAGAAATTTGATTAGCTCAAATTGTTTTGCTGGCATCATGTTTGATGTCCAAAATTTTGTTTCGTTCACCAACTCAAGGTTAGCTACTAAAAACTTTATTGATTACGTTTTGCTTGTTCAGTTTTCAAGGTTCATTTTGTCGCCGTTGTTTTCAGCAACTTTGTCATTATAACTCATCTCCAATAAGAAGTCAACAACTTTTTTAAAAAAATCTTTTTTCAAATCTTTTTCTCAAGTCATCCTTCTTGTTAAGGACAAGTAATAATATATAATATAGCAAATTAAAAATCAAGCTTTTTTTGAAAAAAGTTTAAAATTTTTTTCTCATCGATCACAAACAATAAAATTCCTACTATAACAATTAATCCACCAATAATTTGTGTGGCTATTAAATACTCTTTAAAAATGAAAAGAGCTAAAACGGCCGCGCCAATTGGTTCAAATAATATCGAAATAGAGACTACATTTGTACTAACGTATTTGATAGACCAATTAAATAGAGTATGACCCAATAAATTAGGCACAATCGCTAATAAAATAAACCATATCCAGTCCATAGTTGGATAAGGGCCGAACGATTCACCTTTAATAAGAACATAGATAAATAACGTAATTGTACTAACAGCATAAACAAGCATGGTATATGTCACAAGAGATAACCGCTTACGTACATCTTGTCCAAATAAAAAGTAAGCCGTAACGAGTGCACACGCAATAAGAGCGAGCATGTCTCCATAAAATGCAGTACCGTTAAGTTTAAAATCTCCCCAACTTATTAAAATACTACCAACAATAGCAATCGCGCCTGCAAGTATTGTTTTTAGAGTAATACTCTCTTTAAAGAAAAAATATGTACCTACAAATGCAAACAATGGCTGTAGTGTAACCAAAACTGTAGAACTTGCTACAGAAGTGTAATTGAGTGATTCAAACCACAAAATAAAATGGAACGCTAAAAATATGCCTGCAACTGAAGAAAATAGCCAATCACGTCTTCTTAATTGTTTTACTTCATTAGTGTACTTCCAAAAAAACAGAGGAGCCATTATTAATACCGAAAACAACATCCGGTAAAAAGCAATAACCCCTGCCTCCGCATTTGCTAACTTTACAAATATCGCAGATAAAGATACAGAAATAACACCTATAAATATAGGAATGTATGGATGAATTTTTGGTTTCTCCATTAAATCCAACCTCCAATCATTTTTACCCGGACATAAATACATCTGGTTACGACTTTGTGCTAAAAGTGATATCTACTTGAAATTTTAACTTATACCAATCACCTATAACGTTAGAGACTTCTGTAGCTACTTTAACTACCAAGAACGTTTGACGAAAGAAATAAAAATACTTATACTTCATTCCTATCGTGATGTACAATACAAAAAGTAATGTACATATAATAATGACACCTTGCATATCTCTTAGCAATACGAAATATCTGTGGAGGGTTGCGTATGGAAACCTTATTTGGAAATATGATTACATATGAAGTTGGCATAAAATTAGTAATTGCAGCCACATTAAGTTTAGTAATCGGCATCGAAAGGGAATTAAAAAAGAAGCCTGTAGGATTAAAAACGAGCTTAGTCATCGCCACATTTAGCTGTTTATTAACTATTATTTCGATCGAAACCGCCTACTCAACACCCCCAAGGTCAGAAATCAACATTACAATGGATCCTCTACGCTTGGCTGCCCAAGTTGTTAGTGGAATTGGATTTCTTGGAGCAGGTGTTATTTTAAGGCGCGGGAATGATAGTATCTCAGGTTTAACAACCGCTGCAATGATTTGGGGAGCTGCCGGTATAGGGATTGCAGTCGGTGCAGGATTCTATATGGATGCTACTTTAGCTGTTATTATCATTGTATTCGGTATTGAGGTTCTATCGCCGTTTCTAATGAAAATAGGACCAAAAAGAATTCGTATGCGAGAGATATCATTGAAAGTTCAGATAAACAATGATGAAAAAAGTGAGTCCTTTCTAGAATTTCTAAAGGAAAACAATATTATTATCGAAAACATACGCATTCAAGATGTTCCAAATAATAATAATAATGTTTTTCACGAATTAGATTTACGTTTATCATTAATAGTATCTGATAACTTACTGTCATTTTATCGTTCATTACGAGCACTACCCTATATAGAAAAAATCGAAATGGAAATTTTAAACTAGTTGGAGGATTCTTTCGTGGGAGAACTATTAAAACTATTAAAAAACGGGAATAAACCATCTTTGATGGCAGCAGTTGTCAATGCCTTTTTAGGAATTATTAAAGGCGTCGCCTTCTTCTTTACAGGTAATGTTGCCATGTTTGCAGAAATGATGCACTCTCTAGGGGATGCAGCAAACCAATTATTTGTTTATATCGGCTCAGCACTTTCGAAAAAAGCACCGACAAAACAATTTCCTGGAGGCTTTGGCCGAATCGTAAATTTAGTTTGTCTTTTTGCTGTTATAATCGTGGCAATCCTTTCTTATGAAACTGTAAAAGAAGGCTGGCATCATTTTATACACCCGGCTGGAGAATCTAAAGGAATGCTCATTGCACTTGGCGTATTATTGGTCGGTATCGTTTTAGAAGGATCGGTACTTGCGAAAGCTGCCGTGGAAATATTACATGAGACTGGACAAGAGAAAGTGGGATTACTAACAGCTATCCCTAAAGCTTTTCCTTTTTTAAATCGCGCAAAACCAGCAACAAAACTAGTGTTTATGGAAGACCTAGTCGCTACAGGTGGTAACGTGTTGGCCTTCGCCGCTATATTAATAGCGCATTTTACAGGCTGGGCAAATATAGAAGGGCTCGTTTCGATGATTATCGGCTTTATGATGTTCTATGTAGTAGCAAAAGTTTTCCTTGATAATGCACGAGGCGTTATTGGCGAAACAGACGAAGAAATGTTAAATCATATCGCTCATCTCGTTATGGATGACCCAAACATCAAAGATATTGTTCGTTTAGAGGTCGTTAAAGAAGGTGAATTTTTACATGTGGAATTAGTTGCCGAAGCTGACCCTAACTTATCACTTGCTTTTCTAGATGATGTCCGCGACCATTTAACAGAGGTCATTTTAAGTCAGAAGGGCGTATCAAAAGTGGCCATTCTATATGATGAGGATGACGGGGAACAAAATTGGGTGCATATTGGAGAAAGACCTGATCACTCAACACCCAAACAATAATATCATTATCCAACATAATTTTTCTAAATAAGATAAATAGCCAATTGCCATGTTTCAGGCAGTTGGCTATTTTTTATATAAACGACTGACGTCCCAAAGAAACGCAATGTGACATCAAGATTAAATTTTTATAAGGAAGTCCGCACATCAAGACTCGTGGCCTCGTTTTCAATTAAAGTGAGTTTTGCAAAATAGCTCGCACATCTTCTTCCTGTAATTTGTTGAAGTTTCCAAAAGGCCCATTTTGCATTGCATGTTCTACGATTTGATGGAATTTTGAATCATCGATTTCATAATCCGCAAGGTGACTCGGAGCTCCTATTGAAGTCCAGAATTCCGACAAACGATCAATTCCTTCGTATGCTATTTCTTCTGAAGTCTTTCCTGTAGCGTCGACACCGAAAACGCGTGTTGCAATACCCGCAAAACGCTCTGGATTCACAGGTACACTTAGACGCATCCAATGTGGTTGTAATATCGCCAAACCGCCAGCGTGCGGAATATCGTATACCGCAGATACAGCATGCTCAATATTATGTGACGCCCAATCACCTCGAGAACCAATTGATAAGAATCCATTTAATCCAATTGTACCAGCTAATAAAATCGTTTCACGCAACTGGACATTCTCTAAATCTTCTATTAATTTAGGAGCTGTTGTAATAACTGTTCGTAATACTCCTTCGCACATTTCATCTGTGATCGGGGTATTCGTTGTGTTATGGAAATATTGCTCAATAACATGCGACATCATATCAACGATACCGTAAATTGTATGATTTTTTGGTACTGATACTGTATACGCTGGATTTAAAATCGAAAATTTCGGGAAAACGGCAGGGCTGCCCCAGCTTAATTTTTCTTCTGTTTCCGCATTTGTAATGACAGAGCCTGAGTTCATTTCAGAACCTGTTGCAGCTAGCGTTAATACCGTTCCAAGCGGTAAAGCGTCCTGCACAAATACTTTACGCTTTACAATGTCCCAAGCATCGCCATCATATTTTGCCCCAGCGACGATTAACTTAGAACAGTCAATAACGGAACCGCCACCAACAGCTAGAACTAGATCAATTCCTTCTTTTTTACAAAGATCAATACCAAGTCTCGCTGTTTCCACACGTGGATTTGGCTCAACACCGCTTAGTTCAAATATCGTTTTATCTGCTTCTTGTAACTTCTCGATGACAGCATTGTAAACATCATTTTTCTTAATGCTGCCTCCCCCATAGACAATCAATACCTTTTCACCTTGCTGCGCTAACTCTTTTGATAGCTTTTCCAGTGCATTTTCACCAAAATGCAACTTCACCGGATTAATAAATGTAAATGAATCCATTCAATTCGCCCCTTTCTAGTTGGATTTTCTCATATTTCTGTTAATGAACGCAAAGATTTAAAACCAAATATTAGCTCCAATTTGTCACTTCAAACGTTCTAACTGTCTGTACCATCTATTAGCCTCTCAAACTAACTTATCGTCTGTTAAGTAGCCCCTAAATAATCCAAATACGACCTAAGCAGAACCTCTTCCTCATTCGAAAAAAAGAGACGCATACAAAAAAAACGAGTCATCCAACTAAGAATGACTCGCCTTTCATATTATATTGATTAAACCCATCCACGGAAGCGTGAAGCTTCTGCAGTGCGGCGAACACCTACCATATAGGCTGCTAAACGCATGTTAATGTTACGTGTTGTCGCTGTTGTATAAACGTTTTCAAACGCATCAACCATTTTTTTGTATAGACGTTCTTCAACTTCTTCTTCTGTCCAGTAATAACCTTGGTTATTTTGTACCCATTCGAAGTAAGAAACTGTTACACCACCAGCAGATGCTAATACGTCTGGTACAAGTAGAATACCACGATCTGTTAAAATTCTAGTTGCTTCAGCTGTTGTTGGACCATTCGCTGCTTCTACTACGATGTTTGCTTTAATGTTGTTTGCATTGTCTGCAGTAATTTGGTTTTCGATAGCAGCTGGCACTAGAATATCACAATCAAGCTCTAATAATTCTTTGTTTGAAATTGTGTTTTCAAATAATGTTGTTACAGTTCCGAAGCTATCACGACGATCTAATAAATAGTCGATATCTAAACCTTCTGGATCATGAAGTGCACCATAAGCATCAGAAATACCGATTACTTTTGCACCTAAATCATGCATGAATTTCGCAAGGAAGCTACCCGCGTTACCAAAGCCTTGAATAACAACGCGTGCGCCTTTAATATCAATGCCACGTTTTTTCGCTGCTTCTTGAATAACGATTGTTACGCCTTGTGCAGTTGCACGATCACGACCTTGAGAACCGCCAAGTACTAGTGGCTTACCTGTAATGAAACCAGGTGAGTTGAATTCATCCATACGGCTGTATTCATCCATCATCCATGCCATAATTTGTGCATTTGTAAATACGTCTGGCGCAGGAATATCTTTTGTTGGTCCTACGATTTGACTAACTGCACGAACATATCCACGGCTCAATTTTTCAATTTCATCCATAGACATTTGACGAGGGTCACAGATGACACCGCCCTTACCACCGCCATAAGGTAGATCCACGATACCACATTTCAATGTCATCCACATTGAAAGCGCTTTAACTTCTTCCTCAGATACGGCCGGATGGAAACGAACCCCACCTTTAGTTGGTCCTACAGCATCATTATGTTGTGCACGGTAACCAGTAAATACTTTTGTTGTACCATCATCCATTTTCACAGGAATACGCACTTGTAGCATGCGAAGCGGTTCTTTTAACAATTCATACATTGCTTCGTCATAGCCAAGTCTATTTAGAGCCTCTTGAATGACTTCTTGAGTTGATGTGAACAGATTTAAGTTTTCAGACATTATTAAATCGCCTCTTTGTTTTTATAATGATAGTATATCGGCATCATTGTAACACACTTCCGAATTGAAATGTGAACAATTTGTTAAAGATTAAAAACTTTTTCAATTTGTTCGATTGACCAATCTAAATCTTCTTGAGAAATAACAAGTGGTGGCGCAAATCGAATAACAGTATCATGTGTTTCTTTACATAATAGACCTAATTCTTTAAGCTTTTCACAATATGGACGTGCTGCCTCTGTTAATTCCATTCCGATAAATAAACCACGACCACGAACATCTTTAATAACTGGGTTATTAATTTCTCTTAATTTCCCTTTAAAGTATTCACCAAGTTGGTGTGAACGCTCTGCTAATTTTTCATCTAGTAATACTTTAATTGAAGCAATAGATACAGCACACGCTAAAGGATTACCGCCGAAAGTTGAACCGTGTGATCCTGGATTGAAAACTCCTAAAATTTCACGATTTGCAGCTACACAAGAAATTGGGAATACACCGCCACCTAAAGCTTTTCCTAAAATGTACATATCAGGCTCTACTTCTTCCCAATCACATGCAAACATTTTACCTGTACGTGCTAAACCAGCTTGGATTTCATCTGCAATAAATAAAACATTGTTTTCACGGCATAGCTCACGAGCAGCTTTTAAGAAACCTTCTGGTGGAATAACGATACCAGCTTCACCTTGGATTGGTTCAATTAAAAACGCCGCTGTGTTAGGAGTAATGGCAGCTTTTAATGCTTCTAGATTACCGTAATCGACTAACTTAACATTCGGTAACATTGGACCGAAGCCACGACGATATTCTTCGTCAGATGATAAAGATACAGCAAGCATTGTACGACCATGGAAGTTACCATTACATGCAATAATTTCAGCTTTTCCATCTTCTACACCTTTTATATCATATGCCCAACGACGAGCCGCTTTAAATGCAGTTTCTACCGCTTCTGCACCTGTATTCATCGGTAATACCATCTGTTTATTCGTTAATTTACCAACAAGCTCATACCATTCACCAAGGTTTTCACTATAAAACGCACGAGAAGTTAATGTTACTTTATCAGCCTGCTCTTTTAACGCAGCGATAATTTTCGGATGACGATGACCCTGGTTTACAGCAGAGTAAGCGGATAGCATATCTAAGTATTTATTACCTTCCGGATCTTTTACCCAAGCACCCTCAGCCTCTGAAATAACGATTGGTAGCGGGTGATAGTTTGCAGCACCAAAATTTTGAGTTTGTTCAATAACTAGTTTTGTTTTTGTCATATAGTATTCTCTCCTTACTTTCATGATGAAAAATCTATGGAAGACTATGTTTTTCTATAAGTAAATTTAATAGGACAATTTTGCATTTTCTGAATATAAAAAACAAGAATATGCCTAGCTACTCCTAGGTTAGCCGCTACAACGTTAGCTTCTGCGGTTCTTGTTCGGCCTACTTTATTAGGAGGAGTTTCGCAGATTCTCTTATTAGCCCCGGTGGATTCAGTTTTGCGCTTACACAAAACCGAATCCTTGACATACACCGAGGGCTATACTTCTTTCAGTTTGCTAAAGAAGTTATAGCATTTCTGAAGTTGTTTTTGCTTGCATGTGAAGTTGTAGATAGTCAGGGCCACCTGCTTTTGAGTCTGTACCTGACATGTTGAAGCCACCGAATGGTTGGTAACCTACGATTGCACCTGTACAACCACGGTTGAAGTATAAGTTACCTACATGGAAATCTTCACGAGCCTTTTCTAAGTTCATACGATTATTTGTAATAACCGCACCAGTTAAACCGTATTCAGTATCGTTTGCAATATCGATTGCTTGATCGAAATCTTTAGCCTTTGAGATTGCTACAACAGGACCAAAAATTTCTTCTTTCATAATACGTGCAGAAGGATCTACGTCTGCAAATACTGTTGGTTGGATGAAGTAACCAACTGAATCATCAGCTGTACCACCTGCAACAAGGCGACCTTCTTCTTTACCAATTTCAATGTATTCTGTCACTTTATTGAATGCCGCTTGGTCAATAACTGTTGCCATGAAGTTTTTGAAGTCTGTTGGATCACCAACTGTTAACGTGTTAGTAAGCTCAATTACACGATTAACAACTGTGTCGTATACATCTTCAACAATAATAGCACGAGAACATGCTGAACATTTTTGACCAGAGAAGCCGAATGCTGATTTTACGATAGATTGTGCTGCAAGCTCTAAATCTGCTTCTTTATCAACAACGATTGTGTCTTTACCGCCCATTTCAGCAATAACACGTTTAATCCAAATTTGACCATCATTTAATACTGATGCACGTTGGTTAATACGTAAGCCTACATCACGAGATCCAGTGAAGCTGATGAAGCGTGTCTTCGGATGATCAACTAAGTAGTCACCTACTTCTGCGCCAGAACCTGGTACAAAATTCACCGCACCTGCTGGAAGACCAGCTTGCTCTAACACTTCGATAAATTTATAAGCAACTACAGGTGTTGTTGAAGCTGGTTTTAATAATACAGTGTTACCTGTTACTAAAGCAGCAACTGTAGTCCCTGCCATAATTGCAAATGGGAAGTTCCATGGTGAAATAACAATACCAATACCTAATGGAATATAGTCATAACGGTTGTATTCACCAGGACGGCTTTCTACAGGTTGACCTTCTTTAATACGTAGCATTTGACGACCATAATATTCTAAGAAATCAATTGCTTCAGCAGTATCTGCATCAGCTTCAGCCCACGGTTTACCCGCTTCTTTTGTTAAAAGTGCAGAGAATTCGTGTTTGCGACGACGGATAATTGCCGCTGCTTTAAATAGTACATCCGCACGAATAGCTGGATCTACTTTTTTCCAAGTTTTAAATGTTTCATCTGCAGCTTGCATCGCTTTTTCAGCTAGTTCTTTGTTTGCTTTTGATACGCGACCAATTATTTCTGTTTTCTTTGCAGGATTATATGAAACGATTTTATCTTCTGTCGTAATACGCTCGCCACCTATAATAAGTGGATAGTCTTGACCTAAATAACTTTCGACTTTATTTAATGCTTCTAAATATGCGTTGTAATTTGCCTCTTGAGTAAAATCTGTGAATGGTTCGTGTTTGTATGAAATCATACTAAATCCTCCCTCGTGAGATGTGTTTTAAGTGTGCAAAAAACGTTGACGCAAAATATCTTTGCGTTTAGAATATTCTTACACTTATTATAATGCAAAATTTCGTTGCATATTTCAAGTAAAAAATTTTCGAGGTGCACATTTTATGAAAAATTCCGAACCTTTACTCCCTTTTTATGAGTTTATTGCAACAAATGTAACTGTTGGTATTCATGCTGTAGACCTTTCTGGCAAAACAATTATTTATAATACGAAGATGAAAGAAATTGAGGGATTTCATTTTGATGAATTAGCCGATCGTTCTGTTATTGAAATGTTTTCTTTCCGCCAGCATGAAAGTACTTTAATGCGTGTGTTACAAACTGGTAAAAAAGAAGTTAATGTAAAACAAACATATTGGAATAAAAATGGTCATGAAATAACAACGATTAACGATACTTTTCCACTATATGTCGAAAATAAACTAATTGGAGCTATCGAATTTGCTCGGGACATTACATCACTTGAAAAGCTAGTTTATCAACCTCTTCGTCGATATGGTGAACCTTTGACATTCGATATGATAACAGCTGTTTCTGATTCGATGCGACAAGTGATCGCAAATGCAAAAAAAGCAGCAGCTGTGAAATTACCAGTATTATTAATTGGTGAATCAGGTACAGGAAAAGATTTAGTAGCAGAGGGTATACATCATGCAGCTTCGACTGACCCTGAAGCATTTGTCACTCTAGTGAGTCGTCGCTCTGCTCAATCTGTTTTAGATAAATTACAGGAGCTCTTACAAGATGACAAGGCATACACTTTTTTCTTTGAACGCATTGATTTTTTAAGTCTAGACATTCAAGAGCAACTATTAGAGGTATTACAGTCTCTTCCACAGTCAAAATACATGCTCATTGGCAGTGTAGGAAGTGATCCCATTACATTAATCGCAGAAAAGAAACTGTCAAAATCACTGTATTATTTCTTTGCAACAATGGCCATTTCCATTCCTAATTTAACAGATCGAAAAGAAGATATTCTTCCATTCGTAGATGATTACTTTAACCGCCATCAAGAGCGATTTGCTTCAAATGTCACGGAATTATCACCTGATGTACAGGATTTATTTTTGCAATATGATTGGCCAGGAAATTTAAAGGAGCTTGAGCTATTACTAGATGAAACGGTGTCGTTTATGACTACTGAATCAACAGTTACCTCAGATTTATTACCACTGCATTTCCGCTTCAAAGTACAGCAGCAAGACGTATCTAATCACGAGCCGGAATTTTTTATGTTCCAGCAACAGAATGATGTTATGCCGCTCGATGCTTATTTACGTGAAGCCGAATCCTATTATGTGCAAAACGTCTTAAATTTATATGAAGGCAATATTACAAAGGCCGCTACTGCACTTGGCATGAGTCGTCAAAACCTACAGTATCGAATTCGAAAAATAAAAAATTCGCTATAATTAAATATTAAAAAACGAGGATACCTTCATATTTGAAAGCATCCTCGTTTTTTCTCGCATTAATAGGCAGTAATTTATTTGTACCAAAAGCGTAGCGTTAGGTACAAGACTCCAACCTAAAATTATTGTCCTGACTGCTCGATCCAGTCTTGTAATTTATCTTTTAAAGAATTAAAACCATTCGCATCCGATTCATCCACACGGTCCTGCAATGATTTACGTGGTGGTGCATCTTTTTTACGCAATGTAGCCGGGCGCTCCTGCAAAGCACGAATCGATAAACTTATTTTTTCGGCATCCTCATCGATTTCAAGTATCTTCACTTCTACCTCTTGCCCAACTGACAAAAATTCACTAACGTCCTTTACAAAGCCGTACGTAATTTCGGAAATATGTACAAGGCCTTGTGTATCTTCATCAAGCGCAACAAATGCACCGTACGGCTGTATACCTGTAACTTTTCCGGTCAACACGTCTCCTAATTCATATTTTTTTTCCATAAACTTTGCCCACTTTCTTTTTGTTTGCTACGTATATATCACCATAAATTATAACATACGTAAATAAGTGGGGCAAAAAATCATCCCATCAATCAATGATCCCTGTTATACGATAATTACCTTCTTTGTTTTTCGATAACTTAAAAAGAAACTGTCTACCGTACATACCCTGATACTCTCCTGAAACACGAGCAGCAACCATTGGATAGATACCATCATATTCCCCTAATTGACTAAAAATATCTAAACTTTTAACTTTGTCTAACACACTTATATTAATATTCGCTTCAGGCATTAATATAGCTTTTTGTAAAGATTCATCCCCTATAGTTTTTGCATATAAAAAAAGAGAAACCATATTCAATGGGCGTAGTTGATCGATAAATGTTTCAGTATCGCTTTTTTTATACTGCTCATATAATCTCTTTATTTCTGATTCTTCAATACTTACAATAGTAAAATCACTATCATTAATAAATCCAGCTGTTTCTTCTCGAGTTTGCAATATGATTGTCCAAATATCGTAGGCTGATAACTGTGCTAAAGTATCGGAGTTATTGTTTTGTTGCAGTTCATTTAAAACTGTTGTTGCAGTTTTTTTCATGACTTCTCCGTACTCTCCATTAGCTACTTTTTGTAAGAAATCCATATAATCTTTATGGGGTTCCCCATCCTTTGTAAGAGCAGGATAGATTTCCGTTCCCTTCAATAATACCAACCATGTATTTTCAAAGCTTTGTCTTAAAACCTTATAAGTAGATGAACCTGCATTTACATCTGCTAGTAACGTGCGCTCCATTATTTTCAAAGATTCAACCGTTTCTTCCCGCGTATACCTTAAATCATCTGCTAATAATAAATGCCCCTTTTCTAAATACTCAAAGTAACCAAAAATATCAGGATGTAATTGCTTAAGAGAATCCTGTGCAAATTCACCATTAATCGGATTAGCCTTAAAATAAAACGAACCTTGATCATCTTCTCTCAGTTCCATAAATTGATTGTTCGCAGCTTCAATAATTGAATTCAAATCTGATGAATATTGTTTGTTATCCACTTTCTTCTTTGAGAGAGGTTCATATTGCACAAGAAGATTACTATAAAAACCTTCTAGTTCCTGGACCGTTTTTTCATATAAGAGATAAATCTCAAATGATTCATCAAAAGATAATTTTTCCCGTCCATTGATAGATTCTAACGCTCTCCTAGGTGTCATCAATTCATTAAGAACACTTTCTTCTGCATTTTCTAAATACTGGTTATCATTAATGAGTAAATGTAAATTGTTTCTTGTGTAAAAATCTAACTTAGCATCAGCATTTTTAATAAATTCAAATGCATTTAGTTCATCAATAGAAACTTTTAACTCTCTTCTTATTTGTTCTTTTTTACTGTTATACTTTTTAGTAATATTCTCGACCCATTTTTTATTTCCAGCTTTCTGTGTTTCTTTCTGTGGAAGATTATCTTCACTATTTGCGCTTTCTGATTGATTAATCACATACGATGAAACGAGAACACCTACTAAAAGTACACTTGCCATACATGCTATCCAAACAGCTGGCTTTTGCCATCTTGAAGGGGGCTTTTCTGTTGTTACTGTTTCTCGCGATTGTTGTGTTGCATCTTCTGCCTCGATTTGTGCGAAAATGGTTTCTGGATCTAGCTGTGGTTCCATGCGATCATAGGATTTTTTTAGAAGCTCCATTCGTTTTTCAAACTGTTTATCATCCATTTTCAACACCCCCTTCCTGCAAGATCACCGCTTTGAGTTTTTCCTTTGCACGTAATATACGAACTTTGACAGTTGATAACGAAATATTTAGTACCTCTGCAATCTCCTCATACTTGAATTCATGGAAGTAAAATAATATAAGTGGATAACGATATTTTTCATCAAGTTCATTAATAGCATTATGTAATAGCCTATCCTCTTCAAAATTAAGGACATGCTTTTCTGCTGAAGATGCGGGCATTTGTTGCTGTGCACTTAGTCTTTCTTCCTTTACTTGCTCTCGTTGTTCTTTGCGATAATAATCACGGGTTGCATTCAATGTGATTTTATAGAGCCACGTCGTAAAACGATCCTGCTTAAATTGATGTAAAAAACGATAGAGCTTCACAAATACCTCCTGTGAAACATCTGCTAAATCATTACTATGTACGCCGCATTGAAAAGCAAACTTTTCAACTGTTCGTTGATGTATTCGGATTAGCTCTATATAGGCGCTTTTGTCTCCTTGCTGAGCCCGTTCTATTAATTCGGTTTCTGTCACAGTCATCCCCCCTTTGCATATGTAACGAACCACCCTTCCTAATTGTTACATATTTAAATATATTTTGGATTTTCATCATATCGTGTGGTTGATTCCCTTGTACTTTGCGGGTAGAAATTCCAAGTGCACTATCATTCGGCATTCTATCTGATATGAAAATTTTAGATCGCTCTATTTTCGACTTTGTAGATTTTTAACAATAGCGATATTCATTATTTTCATCCAGGGAATTTTACCGTTGGAGCTTTATTTTTATAGCTAAAAAAACGAGGTTGTCTCATAATTGAAAGACAACCTCGTTTTCTATAGAAAAGCAAAAACATAATTGTGCATCTACCAGAAGTTAGGCCAATACAATATTGGTCACTCTAGTATTTTCACCTTTTAAAGAAGTTAAATAATGCATTTTGCTTCAAATTTTATCGCAATAAGTTTATATGAAATGGCTACACAATCTTCATATGGAATCCATTCTTCAAACGAATGTTCATATGTTTCTTGAATAACCTTTGCAAGAACAGATGGATCATCGATACCTTGCAATGCTGCTACAACATCTGCGGTTTCAGTATCATAATGATCTGGACCTAAGTGGAATGGATCCCACTCCTCTAGCAGATGTACGGCTGCTTGATTCATTTTTATATTTTCCAAAATACTCACCTATTATCCTTTTATCTTACTCGTATGATACCATAGTAAATAAAAAAGAAAAGAGTGATTTGCTTGTCTATTTTTGATCAAACTATTAAACGTCGTTGTACAAACTCTGTAAAATGGGACGCAATGGAAAACGTATATGGGCTACAAGATGCTTCAGACATACTCCCAATGTGGGTAGCTGATATGGATTTTGCTGCTCCAGTAGCTGTTTCAAAGGCGCTGCAAGACCATGCTGAAAAGACTGTTTTCGGCTATAGCTTTGTTAACGATGAAGCCGTACAGGCAATCGTAGACTGGCAAAATACTCATCATGATTGGCACATTGACAAAGAATCGATTGTTTTCTGTAACGGTGTTGTTGCTGCTTTAGCGGATAGTGTCAAGGCACTGACAAATCCAGGAGATAAAGTACTTATTTCCTCACCTGTCTACCCACCATTTTATAACATCCCGAAAAGTAATGGTCGAGAGATTGTTAGTTGTCCTTTAGTAGAAAAAGATGGGACATTTGTCTATGACTTTGAAGCCTTTGAACAAGCACTTGCTCAAAAAGTGAAAGCCTACATATTGTGTAATCCTCATAATCCAGGAGGCTATGTATGGGATGAAGCTACATTAAAGGAAATCGTACGACTATGTGCAAAATATGATGTAGTGATTATTTCCGATGAAATTCATTCGGATTTAATGTTAGATGGCTCAAAACATACACCATTAGCAAGAATTGCTGGTGACGAAATTGATCGTATTATTACGTGTATGGCACCGACAAAAACATTTAACCTAGCTGGGATTCAGGTTGCCTATATGATCGTGACAGATAAGAAAAAGCGAATGTTACTAGAAGCAGTTCATATGGCTAGCGGGCAAGGCTCATTAAATACCTTTGCTTCTGTTGCACTTCAGGCTGCTTATACAGAGGGTTCCCCATGGTTAAATGACATGCTTACTTACATTTCAAACAATATGGACTATGTGATTGCTGAATTAGGTCAATTACCTGGTATCCATATTAAAAAACCTCAGGGCACTTATTTACTTTGGATTGATTATCGTGAATTAGGACTTGATGAACAAGAAATCATGAAACGCTTGCTGGAAAATGGTAAGCTAGCATTAGAGCCAGGATCAAAATATGGCGATGAGGGTCGCGGCTTCCTACGTATGAACGTCGCCTGCTCATTTGACACGGTAAAAGATGGTGTTCAGCGCTTTAAGCAAGCACTTCAGCAATAGAAAGTAAATAGTGAAGGATATCTCAAGTTTTTCTGAGATATCCTTTTTTGTTTGGCTGTTTTCTCAATGATTGTTGCTAAATGAAAGAGTCAGATACTTAAAAGATAGTGTTATATTTTGGACGCAAGAAAAGGCGAAAGAAATAGTATACTTAAGCGTAATTTACTTATTTCGTAAGAGGTGCTGTGTTTGTTTTTTAAAAAAATATTAGTTGGACATTCAGAAGATGCTATCCTGGCAATTATCAAACACTTAGAGAAAAGTAACATTCCGTTTGAAATAGGAATCAAAGATATTTTAAAACGGTCATCTGAAGAATACGAAGGTTTTTATATGGTCAAAGTTCAAAAGAAATGTGCTAAACAAGTAGTAGCCATTGTTGCGCAGTATGTGTCGCAAGAAGATTTGAAGCATTGGTATAAAGTGGAGAAAAGGAAAAGTAGAAAATTAGAGAGAAAGGAAAAAGCTCTTTATTTGTTTATAGCTTTTATATACTTTATAGCGGTAGCTTCCATCGAAATGGGTAAGAGCATAGGATTGGAGATCGTTCCGTCTATCGGTTGTGCCGTGTTATTGATGGGTGGTATGTTTATGACGATAAAATTTTACAAAGAGATGAAAAAAGAATCGGGTGATTTGAGAGAGACCTATAAAGGGTCGATGATTGTCGGTATTGCTTTGATATTTTATGCCGTCACTTCTTTTATATCTGTACTTCGACTTGCTAATTGGCTTTCTTTTATTTACTTACTACTTCTTTCACATATCTCCACATTTTAAGCTTCTTATTATCGATATTTTCAAGGGAGCAACAATCTATGAAAATAGCCTTTTGTTTAGAAAATATATCTCATATGGAGAATATATTGCGCAGACAAACCATGAGGTATTTTGGCATAAGTTAATGCGCAAATATAATGCCCCGCAGTCCTTAAAGGCGGCTGCGGGGCATCTCGTACAATCATTATGCCTCGGCATAATTCCGTGACACCCGCTGAAGGCAGTTAAATATTTTGCTGATTGTTTGTATTATTTTTCTCTGCTAGAATACGTGCTTCGATTTCCTTTGATTTCATTTCTTGTTTCTTAGAAATTTTACGGAAAACGGTAAATACAACAATACATAAAATAAGCATGATTAAAAATTCAAAAGCTGCAGGAATATAGCCTGATTTATCTTCTGGGAAATATAAAAATTGATACATTAAATGTTTCATGTTTTACACGTCCTTACAATTATTATTCAAAAACTGTAATTGACTCGATTTTCACATCTTCTAATGGTTTATCACGCATGTCTTTTTCTACATCTGCAATTTTGTCTATGATGTCCATTCCTTCAACAACGTGACCAAATACTGTATGTTTATGGTCTAACCAAGGAGTACCGCCATTTTGAGCATATGCTTCAATAATTTCTTCTGGGAAACCAGCACCTTGTAATTGACGAAGCATATCACTTGGAAGGTGCTTCATTTGAACGATAAAGAATTGTGAACCATTTGTGTTTGGACCCGCATTTGCCATTGAAAGTGCACCACGAAGATTAAATACGCTATCAGAGAATTCATCCTCGAATGAGTTACCCCAAATTGATTCGCCGCCCATACCTGTACCAGTTGGGTCACCACCTTGAATCATGAAGTCTTGGATTACACGGTGGAAAATGATGCCGTCATAGTAACCAGATTTTGCATGGCCTAAAAAGTTTTCAACCGTTTTTGGTGCATGCTCAGGGAATAATTTAATTTTGATGGCACCTAATGTTGTTTTCATTTCTACAAGTACTTCGCCTTCAAGTACTTCTGTTGTTAATTGTGGAAACATTGAAGTCTCTCCTTTAAAAGTAAAATTTCAGTTTCAATGAAAATGATAATAATATCATTTCTGACCTCATTTTAGTCTAACATACTTCTTAATGGTTTTCTTCACCAAAGTATTGACGATTTTTTGCACTTTTAACTTTTTGGTAAATAGGCAAAGCGTAGGGTTGATTTCCGTTCCGGCTGGGCGCTTTCCTGGGGGCGTCCGATGAGCCGCTTCGCTGCGCTCTAGGGTCTCATCTGTGACGCTGATCCCCGAGGGGTCGCCCAGTCTCCACTCCAATCAACATATTCGCATGCATATGTTTTAGCAAAATGTCATCCCAGACTTACGTTGACAGATAGAAATTAGAAAAACAGTCTTTGCAAATAAATCCCCGCTTTCGTTGATGAGTCAAATTCACGTGAGATTTATTATCGTATTTAAACTGCCAAGAATTGTTCATACTGCTAGCCGAGATATTTGATAAAGTAGCAAATAGGTCGGAACGAGTATTTGGAAACCATCCAAAATATGTTATTCTTTTGAGTGACTCATATTTAGAGTGGAGGCACACATGAAAAAGGCTTTTGGTTTTATTATCATTTTACTTTCCTTACCTGTCCTTTGGTGGATTAGCACGAATATTAGGACGGAAATCCATGCGGCGAAAGCGCATGAGGAGCAAATTGCTAGCGCTATTCACTTACCGGAAGTTCAGCCACAGCTTCCAATAACACTTATTGATCAAAATGGCAATACATTTAGCGAGGAATATGTCGAATGGAGGCAACCTCAAACACTACAAGAAATCCCAAAAATTGCCCAGGAAATTTTCATCGCTAGTGAAGACGCTCATTTTTATGAGCATATCGGCTTTGACCTCAGTGCTATCGTCCGTGCAGTTGTTGCTAACTCAAGCACAAATTCAACGTCTCAAGGTGCCAGCACTATTACACAGCAACTCGTTCGTATGCGTTATTTATCCGATGAAAAAACTTATGAGCGAAAATTAACAGAAGTTTTTTACTCCTATGAGCTTGAAAAAGAATTTGATAAAGACGCGATTTTAACGATGTATCTAAATGAAGCCTATTTTAGCAATCAAGTTTATGGAATTGGCGGAGCAGCTACCTATTATTTTCAAAAACCACTCCAAGAATTATCTATAGCTGAAATTGCATTTATTGCGGCCATTCCAAATAACCCCTCACTTTATAATCCTTTAAAAAATTTTGATAAAACAAAAGCGAGACAAGAGCGGTTATTAGATACACTCGCAACAAGTGGCGCTATAACAAAAGAAGATGCTAACACACATAAAGCTGAAACGATAACATTAAATGTAAAGAATAAAGCGCAAAGCTACCCTATGTACAGCACTTACGTCCTACAAGAGCTTAAATGGTTAGTTGCAGAAAAAGAAGGCTATGCAGATCGTCTTGCAAAAACACAAAGTGAAGAAGAAAAGAAAACAATTAAAGCCCAGCTAGACAATCGACTCAATACATTATTTCAAAATGGGTTAACGATTTATACCGCGCTTAATCCAGACAAACAAGCAAATGATGAGAAAAAGATGACTGCCATTCTAGGACCAGGCAAATTACAAGCAGCCGGAGCAGTTATTGATAATAAATCCCGTGAAGTAGTTAGTCTTTATGCAGGGAAAAACTATGAAAAGTTTGGTTATCATCGAGCCTTTCAAGGAACGCGTCAGCCAGGCTCTGCCTTTAAGCCATTAGCAGTATATGCACCTCTCTTTGAAACGACAGCACACACACCTGATTCTATAGTGAGTGGTGGCAGTTATTGTGTCGGTTCATTTTGTCCACAAAACTATGGTGGCTTTAAATACGGTGATGTACCAATTCGAGTAGCATTTCAATATAGCTACAATACATCGGCTCTCCGTCTGTTGAACACAATCGGAATTGATACAGCATTTAGTTACTTAGATCGCTTTAACTTCCACTCCATCGTGGCAAAAGACCATAATTATGCTGTCTCATTGGGAGGCTTAACGTATGGTGTTACAGCACTTGAGCTAGCAGACGCTTATACAAGCTTTATAGACGGCTCATACGTGCAGGCCCATAGCATCCGTAAAGTAACAGCGGCTGATGGAACGGAGCTTTACAGCTGGGATTCAGCACGCGATCAAATTTGGTCACCGAAAACGGTTAAGAATATGCGTTCAATCCTTTCAGATGTTGTTACTCGAGGTACAGGACAAGGTGTTTATAGTAGAAGTAACTATATCGGTGCGAAAACAGGAACAACTAACAACTATCGCGACTACTGGCTTGCAGGATTAAACGATGAATACACAGCAGCAGTTTGGCTGGGTTATGATAAGCCACAATCTATGGAAAGATTAGAAGACTATAAGATTCACCATCAACTATTTAATGTTTTACTACAGTAAATAGTCATATATTCTCAATGAAAAGGAGCAGCCCTAAGTGAAATTCATCACTATAGGGCCGCTCCTTTTCTCGTTTAACGGTATTATGTAATTGGATAAATACTTAATGAAAATCGAGGCATTTAGTGTGCAAATGGTAAGCTTGCCAAGATGCCATTATACAATTTTAAAACAACATAAATTATTAGCGATAATAGTATTGTCCACATAAATAGCTCAAATACTAGCAAGCCAATCGTTCCACCCATCGACATAAACTGACTCATTTTATAGATAAGGTAAATAAAGTAGATAAAAACGGTTAAGACAAAAATACCTACTAAAACGTAAATAAATTGAATAGCAAAGGCTGAACATATTGCGCCAACTAATAATATGATATATCCGCCTCGTGCTTGATGAACTGTCGCACCATCATTATCCTTTGAGAAAAATAACATTCCAAGCTCATGAATAGTTTCCCCTACTAATTTTAATGCTGAAAATAACATAAAAAAGATCCCAGCAAAGACAATTAGTAAAAAAACACGGAGCTCGAAATCGGATAAAAACTCCCGCATGCCAGAATATACACCAATTGCATGAAAAACTTGCAACGATTCACCTACAGCATACATACCGAACGTCAAACTAAATAACAAAATCGTAATCAATGGTAGATAACCATAAATATAAGGGTTTTTCATAAAAAATTTTTTCCTCTATTTTTATTGATAACTTCTTATTTATAATATATCCAATATTCTTCCACTATCGCAAGCTAAATCCTTTGAGTGCATATGCATTCATTCAAAAAGTGCGTTATAATTAACCTACTTACTTGCATAAAGGAGGATTTTTTTGTTACAAGTACTTTATATTTTCATTCCAATGCTTGCTGCAATATTTGTGCCATTTTTATATAAACGCATTAAAAATATTCACACAGGCTGGTTTGTTCTTGCAGTCCCTGCTACACTCGCGATTATTTACGCCTCATATATCTCAAAAGTAGCAGAAGGTAAAGTTTTTCTTGAAGAGCTTCCTTGGATTCCATCGCTTGATATTTCCGTCGTTTCTTATTTAGACGGACTTAGCTTGCTATTCTCATTACTAATTACTGGAATTGGCTCGTTAGTCGTACTTTACTCTATTTTTTACTTAGACAAACATAAAGAAAGATTACATAATTTTTATGTTTACTTATTACTATTTATGACTGCAATGCTAGGAGTAGTACAGTCAGATCATTTAATTTCTTTGTACTTCTTTTGGGAGCTAACATCCATTTCGTCATTTTTACTAATTGGCTACTGGTATTCTCGTGATGCATCTCGCTTTGGGGCACTTAAATCAATGATGATTACAGTCGGCGGCGGCTTAATGATGTTAGGGGGATTCATCCTTCTGTATTTAATGGGGGGAACGTATTCAATACGTGAACTTATTGTCATGGCGCCTAATTTAGTGCAGCATCCAATGTTCACTTGGTCACTCGTTTTAATACTTTTAGGCGCATTTACTAAATCTGCGCAATTCCCATTCTACATTTGGTTACCAGATGCAATGGAAGCGCCAACACCAGTAAGTGCATACCTTCACTCTGCAACAATGGTAAAGGCCGGTATTTATTTAGTTGCACGCTTCACACCAATTTTCGCAGTTTCTGAGCTTTGGGTATGGCTCGTTACAGGCGTAGGTATCTTAACGCTATTCTGGGGTTCGTTCTTTGCTGTGAAGCAAATAGATTTAAAAGGAATCCTTGCGTTCTCTACAGTGAGTCAGCTTGGCCTTATTATGTCATTGCTCGGAGCTAGTGCCTTAGCATTTCATGGCAATGGGGCAACAGATACGATTAAATTTGCGGCTTTTGCGGCGATCTTCCACCTGATCAACCATGCAACATTTAAAGGAAGCTTATTCATGATTGCAGGTATTGTCGATCATGAAACAGGTACACGTGATATTCGTAAGCTCGGTGGCTTAATGAGTATTATGCCGCTTAGCTTTACAGTCGCGGCAATCGGAAGCTTATCAATGGCCGGTCTACCGCCATTTAACGGCTTCTTAAGTAAGGAAATGTTTTTAACAGCAATGCTTGCACTGCAAAATTTTGAATTTTTTGGCTTTGACACATGGGGAGCACTCTTCCCGATTGTCGCTTGGATTGCTAGTATTTTCACATTTGTCTACAGCTTCTATTTTGTTTTCAGAACATTTACTGGTAAATACACACCAGAGAAATTACCTCATAAACCACATGAGGCACCGATTGGCATGCTGATTTCACCGATGGTTTTAGCAGCATTAGTGGTAACAATCTTCTTTATTCCGAACCTAGTAGGGGATACTTTTGTAAAGCCAGCAGTACAAGCTATTCAGCCATTCTTATATGATTCACCAAAGGATATTGATATTCATGTGGCGGCTTGGCATGGTGAAATTACTCCCGAATTAATCATGACATTTGGCATAGTAATTATTGGGGTTCTATTGTTTGTATCATTACCGAAATGGCAGGGTACTTATCAAAAATTCCCACGATCTTTAACGTTAAATAATGCATACGACAAAATAATACTTGGACTGGACGTAGGGTTAAATCGTGTATCACGTCTATATATGACGGGCTCTATGCGTCATTACCTGCTATATATGTTTAGTAGTATTGCAGCGATTGTCATAGGTTCTTTATTTGTGAAGAAGGCCTTTACAGTTTCCTTCCAAAATACTGCACCTATTCGTCCTTACGAAATCATTTTAGTCGTAGTATTAGTCATTGGAACAGCTATTACAATTTTGGCAAAGTCACGCTTAACAGCGATTATAGGTCTTGGCGCTGTCGGCTACACAGTAGCATTGTTCTTCGTTATTTTTAATGCTCCTGATTTAGCATTAACACAGCTTGTCATTGAAACAATTTCTGTTGCGCTATTTTTACTAGCGTTTTATCATCTGCCGAAGCTTGGAAAACGAGAAGAACGCATGCGATTCCAATTAAATCGGGCAATTGTTTCCATTGCTGTCGGTGTTATGGTTACGCTTATAGCGCTGTCTGCACATTCACAAAAATTGATTCCAACGATCTCGAAGTATTACGAGGAAACAGTTTATTCAAAAGCTGGCGGTGGAAACATTGTCAATGTAATTTTAGTAGACTACCGTGGCTTTGATACATTATTTGAAATTACAGTGCTAGGTATTGCTGGAATGGCCATTTTAGCAATGATCAAGCTACGCATGAATAGAAAGGAGAAATCGCATGAAAACAAATGATGTCATTATACAATTTACAACAAAAATTGTATTCTTCATTATTTTCTTCTTCTCCATTCATATCTTCCTTGCTGGTCATTACACACCTGGGGGTGGCTTTGTCGGCGGACTTTTAACATCGAGTGCTATCGTACTTTTAGTCCTCGCCTTTGATTTAAATACGGTTCGTAAGGTTTTACCAATAAATTATACGTATTTAACTGCAATTGGCTTACTTCTAGCCCTAGCAACAGCCGCTTTCCCAATGTTTGTAGGTAAACCGTTTTTTACACATTTCTTTGATTATTTCGATTTACCGCTTCTAGGCAAACAGTCATTACACACGGCTATGCTTTTTGATAGCGGTGTCTACTTGGTTGTTGTCGGCGTTACGATGACCATTATTCAAACGATTGGGGAGGATGAATAATGGAAATAATTATGGCGTTTGTCATAGGCTTTTTGTTTATGGCAGCGGTTTATTTAATCTTATCCAAAAGCTTATTGCGTATTATTATCGGGACAGGTCTTTTAAGTCATGGTGCTCATCTTCTCATTTTAACGATGGGCGGGCTTGGTGGAGAAGCACCACCTGTTTTAAAGGAAGGGGCAAAAACTTTTGCAGACCCATTACCGCAAGCGCTTATTTTAACAGCGATTGTTATTAGCTTTGGGGTAACTGCTTTCTTCCTTGTACTTGCTTACCGTTCTTACCAAGAGCTCGAGACAGATGATATAAGCTTAATGAGAGGAAGTGATGAGGATGAATAACTTCCTTCTACTGCCCATCATCATCCCGTTTTTCTTCGGCATGATCTTAATGTTTGGGCAAAAAAATTTAAAATACCAACGTTCATTCGCATTACTAGGGATAGGACTTGCACTTATATCAGCCATTTCACTGCTTATAAAGGTGAAAAATGATGGTATTCAAAAGGTGACGTTCGGTGACTGGCCTGTGCCGTATGGTATAACGATGGTTTCAGATATGGTGTCCGCACTACTTGTCACAACAACGCTACTGATTGCCATCTTTGTTGTTTGGTATGGCTTTGGTTCCATCACTAAGGAACGTGAACGCTTCTTCTATTATCCTGGAATCATGTTTATTTTAACTGGGGTTAACGGGGCATTTACGACTGGCGATATTTTTAACCTTTTCGTATTCTTCGAGGTATTGTTAATGGCCTCTTATTTGCTCATCGTTCTTGGGGGCGAAAAAGGACAGCTTAAAGGTTCCATTAAATATATTTTAATTAATGTTATTTCATCTGCACTATTTGTTATAACAGTTGCCTTCCTATACTCAGTAGTAGGTACATTAAACATGGCAGATATTGCAGTAAAAATTGCTGACATTAATCAGCCAGGTATTGTTACGGTTATAGCTGTACTATTTTTAATGGTATTTGGGTTAAAAGCGGCTATTTTCCCACTATACTTCTGGCTTCCAACTTCTTATGCGGCAGCTCCAATACCAGTGCTAACGCTATTTGGTGCACTATTAACAAAGGTTGGCATTTACGCGATTACTCGAACATATACATTGTTCTTCGTTCATGATTTATCATATACGCATGATCTACTAATGGCATTAGCAGTTGCAACAATTATTGCGGGCTGTATCGGTGCTCTTGCCTATCACGATGTGAAGCTTATTATTATCTATAATATCGTCATTGCTGTAGGTGTTATTTTATTCGGTGTATCTCAAATGAATGAAATCGCCCTAAAAGGTGCCATGTTCTATTTAATTCATGACATGCTTATAAAAGCAGCGCTCTTTATGTTGATAGGTATAGTGATTTACATTACGGGCACATCTGATTTACGAAAAATGGGCGGGCTTATGAATAAATATCCTGCCCTCGGTTGGTTCTATTTAATTGCAGCATTTGGTTTAGCAGGGATTCCTCCACTTAGCGGCTTCGTCGGAAAGCTGTTAATTGCTCAGGGAGGCTTTGAAGCAGGCAGTAAATGGAGCAGTATTTTTATTTTAGCTTCGTCACTTCTCGTGTTATTGTCTGTTATTCGTATTTTCCTTTATGCCTTTTGGGGTGAGGAAAAAGAAACGACAGGTACTGTCGATAAAAAAGTCTATCATACATTATTCGTGCCTACTGTTATTCTAGTGCTCATTACCGTAGCGTACGGTGTTGGTTCTGAATGGATTACACCATTTATGGACGATGCAGCAAAACTATTAAGTGATCCATCTATTTATATAGATGCTGTATTGAAGGAGGATTAGAAATATGGCATTTCAAATTATTTTAAATGTTATGCTTGCCTTCGTTTGGATGTTCCTTTCTTCTAATTACACAGCAACAGGCTTTATCATTGGGTTCATTCTCGGTATTGTATTACTCATTATTATGCGTAGATTTTTTACAACCCGTCTTTACGTCTACCGTATATGGGCAATCATTAAACTGACTTTACTCTTTTTAAAGGAGTTAGTGTTAGCGAATATACAAGTGCTTCGAGTGGTCTTAAAGCCAAAGTTAGATATGCAGCCTGCGTTCTTTGCCTATCCTACTGTTTTAACACAAGAATGGGAAATTACATTATTATCGAGTCTCATTACGCTAACACCTGGTACTGTAGTAGTGCACGTATCAGATGATGCAAAAACTTTGTATGTACATGCTATCGACATGAGTGATGTCGATGAAGCAATTACTGCAATTCGAGATTCATTTGAGAAAGCGATTTTGGAGGTGAGTAAATCATGACAACGTTTATTATTACTGCAATTGTGGTGATTTGCTTATCGATGGTTGCAGTTATTTATCGAATGGTTAAAGGACCTTCTGCATCCGACCGCGTGGTAGCATTGGATTCATTAGGTGTATCAGTCATCTCGCTAATTGGACTGTTTTCAGTATTGGTTGAAACAAGCTTCTTTCTGGAAATTATATTATTGTTAGCGATCTTATCGTTTATCGGTACGGTTGCTTTCTCTAAATTTATAGAGAAAGGAGATATCATTAAACGTGACAATACTCGCTAATAGTTTAGTTATCTTTTTCATTTCTATCGGGGTGCTATTTATTGTCGTGACTGCCATTGGTCTTGTCCGTTTACCTGATTTGTACACACGTGCTCACGCTGCTTCAAAAAGTGCAACGCTCGGTGTCATGTGCGTACTTATTGGCGTATTCTTTCACTTCTGGCTCATTGAAGATCACTTTAATCCCCGCATTTTGCTTGGTATACTGTTCCTGTTTATCACAGGTCCTGTTGGAGGACATATTATGACTCGTTCCTCATACATCGCTGGTGTAAAGCCTTGGAAAGGCACAGTACACGACGAGCTTGGTCCTGAAATTGATCGAATGAAAAAGGAACAAGGCATTAAGTAACTTTTCAAAAAAAGTGGCCAATGAATAGACTTCATTGGCCACTTTTTAATTGTTTGATAGCATGAAAAATTCTTTTTCTAAACCAATGCCTTCCCAAAAATTTAGTGCTAAGTCATTTTCTAAATCTACATAAACATTTACTACTGAAGTATCATGCTCGTCATTAAACCAATTCACTAAATCATCTACTAGACGTTTAGCAACCTTCTGTCTTCTGTATACTGGTACTACATAAACTTCGTCTATTTGACCATAGTTCATTTCAAAAATAAAATCCCTTTTAATAGAAGCCATTCCAAAACCAATCATTGCATTATTTTCATTCGTTGCTATATAAATGGCCCCATATTTTGATTCAATATATTGTTCTAACTGTTCTTGAATTCCCTTCCTTTCACTCTCCCCCAATTCACAATCTGCAGTTTCTATGGCATTTTCATTCCAAAGTTTCAATATATCATTTAATAATTTCTGGTTTACAACATCCTTGGTTAATAGTTGAATATGTATGCTCATTTCATTCATCCCCTATAATGTTTGATGATTTAATCATCTCATAATATTTGGAAACATTCTATAAAAACAGGAAAATTTATCAATCGATCATATCTCGGCATAATTGCGTCCGGAATCGGCTTTGTGCTTTTTGTACACCCGCTGAAAGCAGTTAAAAAAATCTGCCTCCTCAAAAGTAAGCAGATTCTTTATGAAAGCAAATTTATTAAATATAAACAGGTTACTATAACGTGTGGTTGATAAGCCTAAATATATCCTTTTGAAGTTAATATGTCTGTGAGCTGGTCTACGCATTCTTCGATAGAATTAAGTTCTGTGTCTAAAATAATTTCTGGATTTTCTGGTTCTTCATAGGGTGCACTAATCCCAGTAAAGTTAGGAATTTCCGCATTACGTGCTTTTTTATAAAGACCTTTTGGATCACGCTTTTCACACGTTTCAACAGAACACTTCACATACACCTCTATAAATTCCCCTGCTTCCACAAGCTCACGGACAACTTGACGATCTTCTCGGTAAGGTGAAATAAAAGCAGTTAGAACAATTTGTCCATTTTCCACAAAAAGCTTAGATACCTCTCCAATACGTCGTATATTTTCCTTTCGACCAGTTTCATCAAATCCTAAATCCTTATTTAAGCCATGGCGAACATTATCACCATCTAAGACAAATACTTGATTGCCACGTTCAAAGAGTCGGCGTGCAAATGCATTCGCCACCGAAGATTTTCCAGATGCTGATAAACCAGTGAACCATAAAATAAAGCTTTGATGCTTGTTTTGTATACGACGCTCTTCTTTCGTAATAGACGCTTCGTGCCAAACGATGTTTGAACTCACTTTATAACCTCCTGACGCATTCCTTTAATTAATACATCCACAACCTCTTTACGACTAAATGTACCTGGAGGCACTTCGCCATTACGCAACATTTCACGAACCTTAGTACCCGATAAAATGACATGCGCTGAGCTTTCATGTGGACAAGTTTTCGTCGTTGCCATTCCCTCACATTTGTTGCAATAGAAGCTATGCTCAAATTTTAATGGAATAATTCCTAATTCATCTTCTGTAAATTGTTCAAAGATTTTTTGTGCATCGTATGTACCATAGTAATCACCAACACCTGCATGGTCACGCCCAACGATAAAGTGCGTACAGCCATAATTTTTTCGTACAAGTGCATGGAAAATAGCTTCCTTTGGCCCTGCATAGCGCATGGCAGCTGGAAACACCCCTAATTGCACACGATTTTCAGGATAATAACTTTTCAGTAAAACTTCGTAGCTTTCCATGCGAATTGCTGCTGAAACATCGTCTGATTTCGTTTCCCCAACTAGCGGATTTAAAAATAATCCATCAATTGTTTCAAGTGCAGCCTTTTGAATATATTCATGTGCTCGATGTACAGGATTCCGCGTTTGGAAGCCAACAATTGTTTTCCAGCCCTTTTCTACAAAAAGCTGGCGTGTTTCAAACGGATCAAATGAATAGGCTGGGAACTTTTGCTCTAGCCGTTTTACTAATGTAATTTTTCCGCCCACATAAATGCTTGGACGTTCATGCAACTTTTTAACACCTGGATGCTCTAAATCCTCCGTGCCGTATATTAACAATGCCTCTTTCTGTTTATTTGGCTCATAAATATCAGCTACTTCAATTACGCCATAAACAGCATCACCATATACTAATTTTGCCTCATCACCTGGCTGCAATGTTGCCGCTATATACTCTGCTACAGGTAATGTAATCGGAATACTCCATACCACGCCAGACGCTAAGCGTGTATGTTCAACAACTGATTCATAATCTTCCTGCGTTAAAAATCCTTCAATCGGACTGTAGCCACCAATAGCAATTAGCTCTAAATCACTAAGTGAAATGGCATCGAGCTCAATAACTTTATTTATATGTGTTATATCCTTTTCTGGATTAAAGGCTTGCACTAATAGTCCACCATGTGGTTGTAAACTCATAAAAATCTCCTCCTAATTTTATTGAATTACTCAGTTTTATATTTAATCAAGCGTGTTGATTGACCATTTTTATCCACTATGATTAATTAGAAGGCTCTAATTTCCGCTACGGGCTACTATCAGTTAAAATAGACATACATTAGTAAAATATCAACAAAAAAAATCATTTTATTAGCCCATAATAACCCTAGATTTTCCTAATCAACACGCCTAATATTTAAGTTTATTTACATTGATTTTTCATCTTAGGCAAATTGAATCTTCAATTAATTCCTTCCTTACAGAAATGATCGGGAATTCTTCTGAATTGACCGGCTTCCTTACAAGTGGTCAGGGTCACCTCTGATTTGATTAACTCCTCTTTAAAAGTGATTTTGGCCCCAGTTGATCCAAAAGTAATTCGGTATTTAAATCCCTTCACCCGCATCGTATATTGAGCGCTCTTCTTCACGCATTGTTCGCATTAAGCTAATGACACCTAGCGTTCCAACAATAATACTGCCAATTAATACGATGGTATAGAAATCTTTTTCTAAGAATAGCTGTACTAAAAAATAAGAAATGGCTAAAGAAAAGATTGGTGAAACAATCCAAATACGGATTATTTTTTTCACAATGTGTTTATGAAAAATTTGTTTCCCGTTTTTGGCCATCCCCATTCCGATAATCGAAGAAGATGTTACTTGTGTTAATGGCACGGGAAGCCCAAAGATAGAGCTTATACCGACTAGGAGTGCACCTGTACTCGATATTAGTATCCCTTCTGCCTTCTCAAAGCGCATAATTTTTTTACCGTTTGTTTCAAGCACTCGTTTGCCAAGGAGCATCGCACCAAGCGCTACAAATGCCCCGCCAAGCAATATTCCAGCTGTAACACTTATCATCCCTGCACCTACAAGAGGTCCAACTGCATTTGCTACGTTATTCATCCCTGCTGAAAATGCTTCGAAAAATCCAGCGAACACAAGGAGAATCGTTAATATTGGATGATCTTTTAGCAAGCCCTTAACTCGTAATTTATACAGCCACTTCCCAGAGACAAATGCAATAACAAACGCCACAATTGGTACTATTACCCAAAACGATATGATAACAAGCAATGATTTAATATATAACACTTTGTAGGCAATTCCTACACCTACAACTGCTCCTACTGTTACTTCACTCGTTGATAATGGGATGCCTAAAAGATTGGCGAAAAATAGGGAGCTTGTTGCAGAAATTAAAATAATAATGACAATCTTTACCGTAATGTACTCTTGTGGCATTATGCCTGAGCTGATTGTTTTTACTACCTCTCCACCTCCAAGAACTGCCCCTGAAAAAACACCCACTGAGCAAATGAGCAGTGCTTGCCAAGCCTTTTTAATGGCACCTGCACCGTAAGCAACTCCCATTGAGGCTGCCGCTCCACTAGCACCTATATTCATTGCAAAAAATAAACTAATCGCTATTGCTACATATTCAAGCATGGCAAAACTCCTTTACTCATGTAATCCACACTCAGTTTTACCAGACCCTTGCCACCTGCCTGAACGCAAATCATCCATTGTAAATGCCGGTTTTGTACAGTGCTCGCAGCCGACGCTTGGATAGCCTCTGTCATGCAATGGATTGTACGGTAAACTATGCTTTGAGACATAGCGCCAGACATCCTTCCATGTCCAATGAATGAGTGGACAAATTTTAATGGACTGAAACTTATCGTCACGATTGATAAAGTTCGTATTTTGCCGGGTTGGTGATTGTTCACGACGTAAGCCTGATATCCAAGCCTTTGCGCCCGCCAACGCTCCATGTAACGGTACAATCTTGCGAATTTCACAGCATTTGTTTGGATTGGAACTCCATAACTCATCACCATATTCGGCAGCTTGTTGTTCGAGTGTAAGCGCTGGCTTTTGCATAATAATGTCCAGCCTCGGATATTTTTCTTTTACTTTATCAATCGTTTCATATGTTTCCTTAAAATGAACATCTGTATCTAAAAAGACAATCGTAGCATCGGGCTTCACCTTTGAAATAAGGTCAATTAAGACAATTCCCTCAATCCCAAAGCTACATGCATAAACGATATCCTCGCCATATTCAGCGTAACTCCACTGTAAAACCGCTAGTGCAGCCTTGTAAGTTTCGTCTACCTGAAAATTCAATGTTGGCTCATGCCAAGTTTCATAGGTTAACATACAATCCCCCTCATATCGAAAAAAGGCGTTCTAACGAAAGACATATATAGACATGTCTTCGTTAAAACGCCTCTAGTTTGACTAGCCAGCTTATTATTAACTTCTTTCAGCTACAGAAATTTCCCACCTCTATAGGTGGTGAGATGAATGCAGTTTTAAGTCACTTATCAGCGAGTATCCAAAATCCGCTGAAATAGAGGAACTCAGTCTAAGAACGCCACGTCCTGTGGCATTACCGAAATGACCGACATCGTGTCGGCTCTCGTGCAGGCCTCAGCACAAAGCCGATTCCTGACACAATTATGCCGAGGCATAATTGATTAATTGTTCACTAGTATTGGCTACCTCGTTCTACAATCATTTTTCTTATTACCAAATATATACTAAAGTACACTTAGTAGTCAACTAGGTTTTTTTACAAAAAATTCATTTCAATGAGCCCAAATTTTTATACTGTATTCTTGCATATGATGATAATCAAAAGAAGTATTTCTAATTCCTTGTTGACTAATAGGAAATATATGTTTAATGTATAATTAAGCTTTGAATCAAACCAATATAAAAATGCTGATCAGAGAATCTGAAGGCCATCTACTTAAGACGATTATTATTCGTTCTGGTAGATGGTCTTTTGTATTTTCTAAATCAAAAGGGAGCGTAATTTTATGAAAAAAAGGAAACATCTTTTCCAATCGTTAGTACTTATATCCGCATTAGCACTAACATTAACAGGTTGTGGTAGCAGCTCTTCTGAAAAAGATACAGGGGCTCAGGATACAAAAAAATCTGTAGAACTATTAAATGTATCCTATGATCCAACACGTGAGCTTTACGAGGAATTCAACAAAGATTTTATAAAAAAATGGAAGGATGAAACCGGTCAAGAAGTAACGATAAAACAATCACATGGGGGCTCTGGTAAACAGGGGCGAGCTGTAATTGATGGTCTAGAGGCAGATGTTGTTACACTAGCACTAGCTTACGATATTGATGAGATTGCACAAGCTCGAGGCCTATTAAATAAAGATTGGCAAAAAGAAATTGAAAATAACTCTACACCATATACATCTACTATTGTCTTTTTAGTACGCAAAGGCAATCCAAAGGGTATTAAAGATTGGGATGATTTAATAAAAGACGATGTATCTGTCATTACACCAAATCCTAAAACATCTGGTGGTGCACGGTGGAATTATTTAGCCGCTTGGGCCTATGCAGGGAAATTATATAAAAATGATGAGGCAAAAATAAAAGAATTTATGAAAGCTCTATATAGCAATGTAGAAGTACTGGATTCTGGTGCACGCGGTGCTACAACAACATTTGTTGAACGTGAAATTGGTGACGTCCTAATTGCATGGGAGAATGAAGCATATTTATCGCTCCATGAATTAGGTGACGATTTTGATATCATTACACCTTCTTTAAGTATTTTAGCTGAGCCACCTGTGGCCATCGTTGACAAAATCGTTGATAAAAAAGGTACACGTGAAGTAGCCGAGGCTTATTTAAAGCATTTATATAGTGAGCGTGGTCAAGAAATTGCTGCAAAAAATTACTATCGACCACGAGATGAAAAAATTTTAGCAAAATATCAAGAGCAATTCCCAAAACTTGAACTCGTTTCAATCGATGATTTTGGTGGTTGGGCGGAAGCGCAAGGGAATCATTTTAAAGATGGTGGTACATTCGATGAAATTTATGTACCTCAATAAGGAGGCATGTTATGAGTAGTTTAACTGTTAAACAAAAAACACGCCGCATTATTCCAGGTTTCCACCTTTCTCTAGGCTATACGATGTTATACGTTAGCTTGCTAGTCTTATTGCCGCTATCAATGATTTTTATTCATACAATGTCCTTAAGCTGGGCAGAGTTTGTTCATATTGTGACCGATCCTCGTGCTGTCGCTTCCTATAAGGTAAGTTTCAGTACTGCACTCGCTGCTGGTTTATTAAATGTTATTTTTGGCACAATCATTGCATGGGTGCTTGTACGCTACCGCTTTCCGTTTAAACGAATCATCGATGGACTTGTCGATTTACCATTTGCTTTGCCAACTGCTGTAGCAGGAATAGCCTTAACGTCACTCTATGCACCAAATGGTTGGATTGGTCAATTTTTTAATTTTAAAATTGCCTTTACTCCACTCGGCATTATCATTGCCCTTACATTTATCGGGCTACCATTTGTCGTTCGTACTGTGCAGCCTGTCTTACAAAATATTAGTGCTGAGGTTGAGGAAGCCTCAGCAAGCCTTGGAGCAACTCGATTACAAACCTTTCGTAAAGTGATTTTTCCAGAGCTTGCGCCTGCCATTTTAACAGGATTTTCATTAGCCTTTGCACGTGCACTAGGAGAGTATGGCTCTGTTGTTTTTATCGCCGGCAATATGCCGATGAAGACTGAAATTACGCCATTAATAATTATGACTAAGCTCGAGCAATATGACTATGCTGGTGCAACTGCTATTGCAGTGGTCATGCTTGTCACGTCCTTCATTCTATTATTTAGCATTAATTTAATACAATGGTTAGCAAATCGTCGCTTTGTACATTAGGAGGTATTTATGGAACAGTCTACATTTATTCAGCAAGTTGCTCCTGAAAAAAATAATGCAGTGGCAAAGTCTGCTGCCTTACAAGAGCCACGTTTTGTCCGATATACGCTAACATTTATTGCGCTAGCTTTTTTAGCACTTTTCATTGTGCTTCCACTAGTATCAATTTTTTTTACCGCCTTTCAAAAAGGAGTAGACGTATATGTAGCAGCTATCACACATCCAGATGCATTGGCAGCTATTAAGTTAACCTTAACTGTCGTCGCGATTGCCGTACCTTTAAATGCAATCTTTGGAATTATGGCTGCTTGGGCTTTAACAAAGTTCAACTTTAAAGGGAAAAATCTATTACTTACAATCGTCGATCTTCCTTTTGCAGTATCTCCCGTTATTGCAGGTTTAGTGTTTATTTTGTTATTTGGCTCACAGGGGCTATTTGGGGATTGGCTATTTGAACATGACATAAAAATTGTTTTTGCACTACCGGGTATTGTCCTAGCTACTGTCTTTGTCACGTTGCCCTTTGTTGCGCGGGAGCTCATTCCTCTTATGCAGACACAAGGTACTTCCGAAGAAGAAGCGTCCATTTCACTTGGTGCTAATGGTTTTAAAACATTTTGGTATGTGACATTGCCAAATATCAAATGGGGCTTATTGTACGGCCTTATACTTTGTAATGCTAGGGCAATCGGTGAATTTGGCGCCGTTTCTGTTGTATCAGGGCATATTCGTGGAATGACAAATACAATGCCTCTTCATATTGAAATTTTATACAATGAGTATCAATTTGCAGCAGCCTTTGCCGTTGCTTCACTGATGAGCGTGATTGCCATTATTACACTTATCGTTAAAGATATTGTTGCTTGGAAATCAAAATCCGCTTAAAGGAGGTATTGTCAGTATGAGCATTCATATTAAAAATGTATCGAAAAAATTCGGTTCCTTTCAAGCTTTAGAAGATGTTTCTCTTCATATTCATTCAGGTGAACTGGTTGCCCTTCTCGGCCCATCTGGTTCTGGCAAAACTTCTTTACTACGCGTTATTGCTGGGCTTGAAACGTCAGATGTTGGGGAGATTTTATTTGACGGTCAATCGATGATCAATCGCCATCCAAAGGAGCGAAATGTAGGCTTTGTATTCCAGCATTATGCACTTTTTCGCCATATGACAGTTTTTGATAATGTCGCTTACGGTCTTAAAGTACGCCCCCGTAAAACAAGACCTTCTAAACTTGAAATTAAGGACAAAGTGGTGGAGCTTCTACGACTCGTCAAACTAGATAATTTTTCTGATCGTTACCCAACTCAGCTTTCAGGTGGGCAATGTCAGCGAGTTGCACTTGCTAGAGCTCTCGCCGTGGAGCCCAAAGTGCTCTTATTAGATGAACCTTTTGGAGCACTGGATGCTAAAGTGCGCAAGGAATTGCGTCGTTGGCTTCGAAAGCTTCACGATGAGTTTCATATTACAAGTATTTTTGTCACACACGATCAGGAAGAGGCTCTTGATGTTGCAGACCGGATTGTCGTGATGAACAACGGTAAGATAGAGCAAATTGGTAGCCCAGACGACGTATACACAAATCCAAAGAGCCCTTTTGTTTATGATTTTTTAGGTAATGTGAATCTCTTTAAAGGACGGTTACATAATGGTAAGCTCCTGCATGGTGAATTAGCGATTGATGTACCCGGCGCACAGGTATACACAGAGGATCATGCAGTAGGTTATGTACGTCCCCATGATATTCATATTGAGAAAACAAATGTACCTGGTACTGTCCCCGTCAAAGTAAGCCATATTCATTTGCTCGGACCTATCGTGCAGGTTGAGCTACGTCGTGAAGATATAGATGAATTTTTAGAGGCAGAACTTACGAAAGAACAATTTACTAATCTTCAACTTAAGGTTGGCGACCATGTATTTGTCAAACCAAAACAATTAAAATTCTTTATCCCCGAAGATTTTTCCATTTAAAAAAGACGTGTAGCTAATATCTTGCTACACGTCTCTTAGTGTTGGTGTCATATTAAATAAAGTATGGCTCTTCAGCAATGTATCAACCACTCGTTTTGTTGAAAAGACTTAATATATGGCATCTTAGTTCCTAACACACTAGTGTTTCAACAACATAAGCCCTGTAGCAGAGAAAGTATGCTACAGGGCTATTATATTATTTATGATGAAAATCTCGTCCGTCGTACACAGCTGTTACATAACCCGCACGAATAACAAAGTCACCGAAATGCTCGCCATCTAGACGTTCCTTCGCATAGTGAAGCAGGATTGGACGAAGCTCCGCTAATATCTCCTCCTCACCTATATTTTCACGATATATTTTATTGAGACGATCACCAGTAAAACTTGCTCCTAAATACATATTATACTTCCCTGGACCTTTACCGATAAACCCAATCTCAGCCATTGCTGCACGCGAGCAACCATTCGGACAGCCTGACATGCGAATAACAATTTCTGTATCATTTAAGCCTGCTTCATCGATGATTGTTTCAATTTTTGTAATTAGAGAAGGCAGGTAACGCTCGGCTTCTGCCATAGCTAAACCACATGTTGGTAATGATACGCAAGCAATCGAATTTCGGCGCAATGCAGAATAGTGCGCTCCATCTGTAAGGTTATATTGCTCAATAATAGCGGCAATTTTTTTCTTCTTTTGCGGCGTTACATTACTAATCATTAAATTTTGGTTTGGCGTTAAGCGGAAATCACCTGTATGCACTTTCGCTATTTCACGTAATCCTGTTAAAAGCTCATAATTTTCAAAGTCTTTAATACGACCATTTTGAATAAATAATGTATAATGCCATTGACCTTCTGCACCTTTAATCCAACCAAACTCATCACCCGTGCGATTAAAAGTAAATGGGCGGGCCTCTTGGATAGTCCAACCTAGACGACGAGTTAGTTCTTCGTTAAACCATTCAAGTCCTCTTGCATCAATTGTATATTTAAAACGTGCATTTTTTCGCACCGAACGATTCCCATAATCGCGCTGAATCGTAATAATTTTCTCCGCTGTTTCCAGCAGTTTATCAGGTGTGATAAAGCCAATTATGCGAGCAAGCTGTGGATATGTTTCATGATCGCCATGTGTCATGCCCATTCCTCCACCAACAGCTACGTTAAAGCCTACTAGTCTACCATCCTCCACAATTGCAATCAGCCCTATATCTTGTGAGAATACGTCCACATCATTACTTGGTGGAATCGCAATACCAATTTTAAATTTCCGTGGCAAATATTGCGCACCGTATATAGGTTCAACTTCTTCATCCTGACTATCAACTACCTTTTCGCCATCTAGCCATAGTTCATGGTAAGCTCTTGTTCTAGGTAGTAAATGCTCACTTAATTTGGCAGACCAATTATAGATTTCCTCATGTAATGCAGATTGATTTGGATTCACATTACACATCACATTACGATTAACATCTCCGCAGGCTGCAAGAGAATCTAATAACACCTCATTAATTTCCTGCATATATTTTTTAACATTCCATTTTAAAATGCCATGCACTTGAAATGCCTGACGTGTCGTTAATTTTAAGGAGCCATTACCATACTTTCTCGCCATTTCATCCATTACTAGCCATTGTGCTGAAGTTGCTGCTCCGCCCGGTGTACGTACACGCACCATAAATTGATAGGCAGGCTCAAGCTTTTGACGCTGACGTTCATTCCTAAGATCACGGTCGTCTTGTAAGTAACTACCATGGAATTTCATTAGACGGTTATCATCCTCTGGAATACCTGAACTTAATGGATTGTTCATCGTACGCTCTAATGTTCCGCGTAGATAATTACTATCGCTTTTAATACGCTCTACATCACTAGGCTTCCCCGATTGTGGAGGTAAAATAATTTTCCCTGTCATTTGTTATCGCTCCTTTAATCAAATATGCCTCGGCATAAATGTAGCTGTCGCTTTGCTTTCGCTACATAAAAAATTTGCCGAAAGAAGTTAATAAACGTCACGTTGATAGCGTTTTTGCTGTTTTAGCTCATTAACAAAGGCTTTAGCTTCCTCTGGCGTTTTTTGTCCCTGTTGTTCAATAACGCGACGGATTGTTGCATCAACATCAGCCGCCATCGACTCTTTATCGCCACAGACGTAAATGACAGCACCTTGCTCTAGCCATTCATAAAAAGCAACAGCATTTTCCTCAATTTTATGTTGAACATATATTTTTCTATCTGTATCACGTGAAAAAGCGACATGCAATTGACTTAGTGTGCCTGAAGATAGCCAACGTTGCCAATCTGTTTGATAAAGAAAGTCTGTGACAAAGTGTTGATCGCCAAAGATTAGCCAAGCTTTCCCTCCGATTCCTAATTCCTCACGCTCCTCTAAAAATGCACGGTACGGGGCGACACCTGTTCCAGCACCAATCATAATAATCGGTGTATCCTCCTGCTCTGGTAGTCTAAAGTTCGGATTTTTATGAACATATACCGGTAATGTGTCTCCAATTTGAATACGCTCTGCTACGCTTCCTGAGCAAACGCCAAGACGTTGACGTCCATTCGTCTCATAACTTACTTTCCCAATTGTTAAATGTACCTCTTCACTATTTGCTTTTTGACTACTAGCTATGGAATATAGACGTGCTGGAATTTTACGTAGTAAATCTACAAATTGCTGCGCATCCCATATAAATGGTGCAAAGTCTTCCACAACGTCAAGTATATCTCTTCCTTTTGAATAATCCTTCCAAGAATTCGAGCCTTCAAGTATCTTTGTAAATTCCTGATGTACCGTATAAACACTAATTTTTTTTAATAATGGCTTAGACAGCACTGTAATTTCTAATTTTTTTTGTAATGCTTCTTTTAATGACAATGTTTCTTCAAAGACGTTTACCTCAGTTTGTGGATCAAACTGTAACGCTGTGATTAAAGCATCGACTAGCTTTTCATCATTTTCCGGTTGAATACCGATACTATCTCCTGGTTCGAAATGGAAACTCGCACCTTCGATGGATAATTCAATATGGCGTGTTTCTTTATTTGATCCGCGACCGTTTAAATTAATGTTTTCAAGTACTTCTGCATAAAACGGATTTTTACGAGAATATGTAGAGTCTCCTTGTGCTGTTTTATTTTGTGTAGTCGTTATATCAGCTACATTCGTCTGTTGCAGCAACTCCTGCTGAACAGCTGAGAACCATTGTGCTGCAGTGTCATCATAATCTACATCACAATCTGTGCGAGGTACGATTCGAGTTGCTCCTAACTTTGCAAACTGTTCATCAAAATCCTTTCCTGTTTTACAGAAAAATTCATAGGAGCTATCTCCTAAGGCTAGCACCGAATAATAAAGCTGCTCTAACTTTGGAGCACGTTTGCTATGCAAAAATTCGTAGAACTGTATCGCTTGATCAGGTGGATCCCCTTCCCCATGTGTACTAACAATGAGTAAAAGATTTGTTACCTTTTTTAAATTATTTGGTTTAAATGTTGCTAACGACGAAATTGTTACGTCCACATCATTATCTTTCAAAGCTGAGGCATATTTTTCAGCTAACCCCTGACTATTGCCAGTTTGTGAACCATATAAAATCGTTACTGTTTTGGTGATTGTTTTTACTATCGGCGTTACTTCTTCGACAACAGGATCAATAGTTACTAGAGGTGCACTTAAAAAACCGTTTAACCAAATCCTCTGTTCTCCTGTTAGTTTAGGGAGCAGCTCATTTAACAGCTTTACCTGCTCCTCATTAAATGGACTGTTTACTACTTGCAGTTTCAACCTTGCCACCTCACGTATTCGTATCATTTTCTTCTCTTAATAATTTATCTGACAAAACGATTGCTGAAAGAAGTTAAAATTACACGTGTGTTGATTAACCTTTTTTATCCAAATTAATTAGAGGGCTCTGATTTCCGCTACGGGCTACTCGCTTTCCTGCGGGAGTCGAGTAGCCCTACGCTATAATCAGTTAAAATGGGCATATATGAGCAAATTAGCAACAAAAAATTCTTTTATTGCTCAATAATAAACCTATTTTTCCCTAATCAACACGCCAGTTTAAATCATCGAAGTCGTATTTTCTCCTTCTTTTCTATTTGGACCACATAGGAATTTTGCACAATCAATGTAATCGATCCGTGGTTCACTGTATTTAAAATTTGGCGGACATTATCTAATGCTAGATTTACATTTTCAGTCCTTTTATCTACCATTACAAAACACCTTCTTTAGTAAGTTTTAATAATTGATAAATACGTTCCACTAAAACTTTCCTTACATTGTCGTCATAGCCTAAACTTTCACATAAAATAACGTTCTTATTCTCATAATCTTGTAATAGCCTTGTTATGCTTTGGCGCAAGATCCCCGTAAACAACAAATACGGCACTATAAATACTTGATTGCCCCTTTTCTTCTCTTGTTGTAACCAATCTTCAAACGTAGGGCCCATGCCATATAGAAAGCACGTGTCTACAGCTTCATAAGCGTATTTATCACGTAATCTTGTTGCAATTTTGGCTAAATCACTCTTTACTGCAGGATCACTACTCCCACGACCTATAAGTAAAACACTTGCATCGCTAGACGGGCACCTTGCTTCTAAAATTCTAGTCTGTAATGTATCAATTAATAATTCATGGACACCAAGTGGTTCACCGTATGTAAATCGCACTTGTGGATACTGTTCTTTTGCTTTATCAATCTCACTTGGAATATCGTGCTTTGCATGCTGAGCGGCAAGCAATAAAATAGGCACGATCGCTATTGCTGTAGCGCCTTGGTTAATACAGCTTGCAATCCCTTCAGCAATTGTCGGAGTCGCGAGTTCTAAAAAACTAATTTCTTGAATCGGTATTTCAATCTCTTGTTGTACGCTCTTCAGAAAGGTAACGGCTTGCTCCACTCCCGCCTTTACTCTACTTCCATGAGCGATATATAAAATGGCTTGCATAAACCCACATCCTTACACAGAAACTTCTGCTAACTGTGGCTGCGGAATGTTTTGCTCAAACCATTGAATTGTTTCCCTCAAAGTAACAACTTTTCCTACTACAATTATGCTTGGATTTTGAATATTTTCTCGCTGAACTAGTTCTTCAATATTAGCTAAAGTCCCTGTGACTGTTTTTTGTTGAGAAAATGTACCCCAATGGATGAGCGCTATTGGTGTTTCCTTATCTCGCCCATACTTGAGCAGCTGCTGACGGATATAGGAAAGGTTACCGACCCCCATATAAATAGCAATCGTATCAATCCCTTTTACAAGACTTTCCCATTGGATTCCATCATCCTTGCCCTCTCTCATATGCCCAGTGACCATCGCAAAACTTGAGCCTAGGTCACGATGTGTAACAGGGATTCCCGCATATGCCGGTGCCGCTATCCCTGAAGTGATGCCAGGCACTATTTCAAATGGAATATTTTTCCGTGCTAGCACCTCTGCTTCCTCAGCTCCTCTTCCAAAAACAAATGGATCGCCTCCCTTTAATCTCGTCACAATCAATCCTTGCTGTGCATAGCTGACAAGTGCTTGATTAATTTGCTCTTGAATCATGGCGTGCCTCTGAGGTAGCTTACCGCAAAAGATGAGCTTAGCCTCTCGTTTAGCATAGGATAGTAGGGTCTTATTAATGAGTCTGTCATACAAGATGACATCAGCACATTCGATACACCTTAATCCTTTTACTGTGATAAGATCAACATCACCAGGTCCAGCACCCACTATAAAAACTTTCCCCATTTGATTTCACTCCCTTTCGTTTTTCCTTAGAGATAAAAAAAAGACTCAAATTATCCATAGGCAAAAGTAATGCCTGTGAATAATAAGAGCCTCTAGTTTACTAGTCAGCTACGTATTTAATTTTAATTCTTACTAATACAATAAGAATAATAAATAATTTAGTATATTCTGTCAACACTTTATTTAATACATAGAAATGATATTTATTTAACCTATTAAAGAAAAAACCAGGTGTCGCTTACTGACATCTGGTTTTTTGAGATCTATTTTATTCGAATTAATATCTACGATGCCCTCCAAACGGTGGACCTGGTCGGAAAAATGGTGGACCTGGCCGGTAAAACGGTGGAAATGGGCGATAGAAAGGCGGATAAAATGGAGATGGACCAAACTGTGATCCAAGAAAACTTCCTAAAAATCCTCCTAAAAATGGCCCACCGATTGGCCAAAAGCCACCTCCTGGATAACCTCCGAAGAATGTCATAAGCTTCCTCCCTTTTTTACTCTATCGTATGTAGGGGGATGCATATATCACACGTCCATCGCCTATTCTATTTTTCTTCTCCTAAACGTTGCACAAAGTTTGCTAGTGTACGTACCATTACACCTGTACCACCTTTTGGACCTAAGTCATGTACAGCCATCGCATCGGACGTCCCTGCAATATCTAAGTGAATCCATGGTGTATCACCAACAAACTCACCCACAAAGCCTCCGCCAAAAATCATGTGACCATCACGACCAGGAGAATTATTCAAATCAGCGACATCTGATTTACGAATTCGTTTCTTATCATTTTCTGTTAAAGGCATACGCCATACAAATTCATCCGTCTCCTGTGAAGCTTCCATGAAAGCTGCAAAAAATTCATCGTCATTAGAAAGTGCACCTGTTTTATCCATGCCAAGTGCTGTAATCACTCCACCTGTTAACGTTGCAACATCAATCAAAGAAGTAGCTCCTTGTTGTTTAGCATATGTAGTAGCGTCTGCCAATACTAAACGTCCTTCCGCATCGGTATTTAACACTTCGACCGTCTTACCACTATACGTCGTGATAACATCATCTGGCTTAAATGCTGTTTCAGATACCATATTATCCGTAGAGCCAATAACAGTTAAGACATTTTTGTTAGGACGTAATTCACCAATAATTTTCATGGCACCTAGCACAGCTGCAGCACCGCCCATATCGCCCTTCATGCCTACCATTGAATCTTTTGGCTTTAAGGAATAGCCACCTGTATCATACGTAACTCCTTTGCCGACAAGACCAATTGGATCATCAAAATTTTCAGTCGCTTTATATTTTAATGTTATTAAACGAGGTTCTTCATGGGAGCCTTGGTTGACACATAAAATACCGCCCATTCCAAGCTCCTCTAATTGTGCTTTATCTAAAATTTCCACTTCAAAATTGTACTCAACTGCAAGGGACTCTGCGTAATTGGCTAAGTCTGTCGCTGTCAGTAAGTTTGGTGGTAAATTAATTAAGCTACGCGCTTCATTTACAGCATTTGCATAAATAGCGCCAACCTCAAAGCTTGCCACCACTTCATCTAAATCATTAGCAGTAGTTACAAGATGAACCTCGTCAATACGTTTATCTACTTCATTTGATGTTGTTTTATAATGAGGAATTGCATAATAACCAAGACCAGTTCCTTCACCAGCTAAAAATGCAACATCTGTTACAGTAATCGACTCTGTCGTAAACGATTCAAGCCAAACGGAATATTCTTTAACCTTTAAGGCCCTTAGTTCCTTCCCAAGCAACCCAAATGCTGCACGAATATCGCTTTCTGTTAAGTCTTTACGGTCATCTAAACCAACAAATAAAATGCGTTTAAGATTTGCGTGGCTCTTCAAGAATGGCAATTTCGTCATTTTTTTTAACGTAGTAGATACATCGCCTGCACTAATCCACGCATCAATGGATTCTCCATAAAATGATGAAAAGCTTGCCCATTCCTGCATTTGCTCACGGTGTTTAGGGACACCTACCACTAACACTTCAGTAGAAATCGTTTCAAATGTTTTTGCTTCTTTTACAATATGCATGTACATTCCTCCATTCAATATTCTATTATACCTAAATTTCAGAAAACGCGTAATATTTGGCTTTTAGAAAATAATGAATGTTATAATAAAAGTAATTATAAGTGAAGGTTGTGATGATCATGAGTTTACTTCAAAATACCCCTTTACTCGTTGCCCTTTTTGCTGTTCTCTTCGCACAGTTTGTAAAAATCCCTATTCATTTTTTAATGACTCGAAAGATTGACTGGGGATTATTTACTTCCACCGGGGGTATGCCTAGTTCACACTCCGCTTCCGTAACAGGACTAACAACCTCTATAGCCTATGAAACAGGATTAGATTCCCCAATTTTTGCCGTAGCCGCTATGTTTTCATTTATCGTCATGTATGATGCGAGTGGAGTACGTTTCCAGGCAGGTCAACATGCAGCAGTATTAAATCAACTACGAAAGGATTTTGAAACACTGCTTCATGATTTAAAAAAATGGCCGCAAATGGATGGCCAAGAAAAAATGGAGGAGCTAAAAACATTACTAGGCCATAAACGGAGCGAGGTATTTTTTGGAGCATTAACGGGAATCTTTATCGCCATCATCACATACCAGTTTATTCTGTAAAAGCAGACACATCCTCATGCCGAGGCTGTGTTTTTTTATTTATCGGAACATTTTTGTGATTTATCGGAAGCATTTCACGGTTTATCGGAAGCTTTTGTGATTTTATCGAAAACTTTTCAAGATTTATCGGAAAAATTCAATAAAAAAATCAGCAGATGCTTGGGCATCTGCTGAAAGAAGTTAAAACATTCGATAACCGCTTTTCCGTAAATAAATCATGACAATTCCCGCAACAATTGAACCAGCAAAGCCACCCGATAAGATGGACACATCAACAAGGTGCAATGCTTGTAACTTATCTAAAAGTGCTGGAAATGCAGAACCTGGCTTGAAAATATAATCTAAAAAGCTTACATCATCGACAATAAAAATAACAACAATTGGATACACGATTGCCATTAACCATGTCATTCGCAGAAGCATATTCAATAAAAATCCAATACCAAAGAACATAACGAAAAATAACAAAATTGAAATGATTAACTGTACTAATGAAACTGGACCATCCATGTATGTATAACCTCCGTTTTCCTCTCATTAGTTTACATGATTACTACAACGCTTTCAATGAACATATCCTTGATTTCGCTTGTTCGTCATATTTAGGAATCATCACCATAACGTATGGTTGATTTCCGTTCCGACTGGGCGCTTTGTTGCTGACGCTTCGCTTTCGCACAGTTAAAACATTTGTTGCTGACGCTTCGCTTTCGCACAGTTAAAACATTTGTTGCTGACGCTTCGCTTTCGCACAGTTAAAACATTTGTTGCTGACGCTTCGCTTTCGCGCATAGCAGAGCTTCCTGGAGTCGCCCAGTCTCCACTCCAATCAACTATATATGGCATATATTCTAACAAATGCAGCTACAACTTTTGATGAGAACCCCAAAAAAAACTATTGAAAACTAGTATACAACTAATTCTCAATAGTTTCTTGCTGTTCATTATGTAGCTGTTTGCGATAATAAAAATTTTGGTGACTTCCATAGCTCTGCCCATTTTTTAATGGCCGCAATAACAATGATAAAGCCTAACATTAACATAATGACAGACAAAATACCATTTAACATATTGTAACCAGCCGCCGCTGAATTCCAATACACATTTTTAATCATCCAAAAGCCGGCTACATTTACAGTGACATATAAATAGGCCAATGGGATAAAGCAAGTTAAGGCGTAGATTCGCTTATCTGCAACTTTTAATACGATTGTTACACCACATACTAAACCGATTGTTGCCATCAACTGATTCGAAACGCCGAATAATACCCAAATTGAACTAATATCTCCTGAATACAATAAGTAGCCCCACATGAAGCATGCAAGTGCACTTGCAAAGATTGTACCCGGAATCCAATTTGTCCGCTTCAGTGGCTTGTATACATTGCCGCCAAAATCTTGGATTAAATAGCGCGCTACACGTGTCCCAGCATCAATAGCCGTTAAAATAAAGACCGCTTCAAACATGATTACGAATTGATAGAAATAAGAAGATAGTTCAGCAAACCAAGGAATTCCTGTAAAAATATCAGTCATCCCAACTGCAAGCGTTACCGCTCCTCCTGTACGTCCTTCTAAATCCATCCCAATACTTTCAGCTAGTGCATGTAAATGAACAGGTTCCATTCCTAATGTAGCAAAGACTGCTGGGGCTGAATTAATCGCGAAATAATCTGCAGGATGAAGGGCTGTTGCTGCAATTAAAGCCATTACACCTACTAAAGACTCTACGAGCATCGCACCAAAACCGACAATGCGAATATCTTCCCAGCGATCAATCATTTTCGGCGTTGTCCCAGAGCCTACAAAAGCATGGAAGCCAGAAATAGCCCCACAGGCAATTGTGATAGAGACGAATGGCCATACTGGACCAGCAATTACAGGACCACCACCATGAATAAACTCCGTAATTGGTGGGAATTGAATAACTGGGTTAACGAAAAAGACACCGATGATTAAAGCAATAAATACACCAATTTTCATGAAACTACTTAAATAATCACGCGGCGCTAATAAGAGCCAAACAGGTAATGCCGCTGCAAAGAATGCATAAATCGGTAAAATAATAGCTAAAGTATCACGGTCAAACGTTAAAAAATCGCCAAATGCTGTTCCTTTAATCATCGGTCCAAGAAATACACCGATCATCAACAAAATAAAGCCAACTGACGATGTAACAATTAAATTCCCTGTTTTACGATAAGCAATACCAACAAGCATAGCTATTGGAATAGTAATCCCTACCGCAAAAGTTCCCCATGGATTTCGCTCTAACGCACCAAGGACAACCATCGATAGCCCGGCCATTGTAATTGTAATTATGAAAAGCATGGCAAGGCCTGTACAGAATCCTGCAATAGGTCCTAATTCCTTCTTCATGACCTCAGATAAAGACTTTCCACCATGGCGCATTGAAGCGAATAACACTACTGCATCATGTACCGCACCACCGATTACCGCACCAATTAGCAGCCAAAGGAGCCCAGGTAAATAGCCAAATTGTGCAGCTAAAATAGGTCCGACTAACGGTCCAGCTGCTGCGATCGCAGCAAAGTGATGCCCAAATGTCACCCATTTATTCGTCGGAACATAGTCTTTACCATCCTCCATAGCGTGTGCTGGGGTGGGCGTATCATCTTTTATCTTAAGTACCTTCTTTGTGAAAAATATGCCATACAAACGATAACTTATCATCAGCACACAAATAGAACCTATCACAATTGTAATAGCATTCATTTTATCACTCCTTTTACTTTTTCCACATCATAGCAAACGAATTAAACAATTATTCACAAAATTCACTAAAACGCAAGAATTCTAAGTTGAAAGGGTGTTTTCTACTGTTGAAATGTAGTTATTTTGATAGCTGAAATATCTTTCGCACATCCTTCATATAAAGTCTGCTGACTGGAATCGAATGCCTATTATGCAAAATCAAATTGTATTTTGAGCTGCTCCATGGCTCAAGCTCTTCAATATGCTCTAAATTGACGATAAATGCCCGATGGACCCGCACAAAGCCTTTTAAAGTAAGTTTATTCTCCAAAGCTGCTAATGACTCTGAAGCAAAATATCTCCCTTTCTCCGTGACAACAATCGTCTTACTATCTTCAGATGTACAATATAAAATTTCCTGCATTTTAATAAGTAAAATCCGATCATTCACATAAACTGTTAATTTATCAAGCTTGTCCAATTGTATATCCTTTAATTTTTCCATTGTCTTAACCTGTGTTGTTCTTCTTTTAGCCACCAGCTTTTCAACAGCACTTTGTACACGCTCTGGCTCAAATGGTTTCAAAATATAATCAAAGGCGTTCACTTCGAATGCCTTCAATGCATATTCATCATAAGCAGTAGCAAAAATAATTTCAGGTTTACGTATGCTTAGTTGCAGCTGTTTTGCCAATTCAAGGCCATTGTTTGCGCCTAGCTGTATATCTAAAAACACACAATGAATCTGCTCAAACTGCGGATCCAACAGTATTCCCTCCAGATCCTCCGATTCACCAATGATCTGAACTAACTTTGTTTGCTCTAATAAAAATCGCAATTCAGCCCTTGCTAACGGTTCATCATCTACAATATAGACATTTAACATTTCTCTACTCCCATCTTGTGGCTTTTAATGGCAACTGTATCATAATTTTTGTGCCAACATCCAACGTACTTGAAATGTGAAAATCTGCATCAGTTCCATAAATTTCATGGATACGCTGATAAATATTCCATAAGGCTGTCCCGGTTCCTTGTTCGGATTGCATGATCGTTTTGCCAAGCTGTTTAACCTGCTCTTTTCTCATCCCACAGCCATTGTCCTCTGTTATCAGTACTAACTTAGTATTGATTCGCTGCACCTTCACGGCAATCTTGCCTTCCTTACGATTTTTAAAGGCATGATAAATGGCATTTTCAACAAGTGGCTGTAAGGTAAATGGGGGGATTTGTACGTCAAACAGTGATTCATCTAAGTGAAACTTCACATCATAACGGTTTGGAAATCTTTTTTGTTCAATCGACAAATAAGCCTCCACGTGGTCAATTTCATTTTTTAACGGAATCAGCATTTGGCGAGCTCCCTGCAAATTACTCCTGAAAAACGTACTAAGCTTTATCAATAGAGCTCTAGCCTCATCAGCATCTGTTCGGATCAGACTTGAAATAGTATTGAGACTATTAAAAAAGAAATGAGGATGAACCTGTGCTTGTAACGCTTTAATCTCGGCATCCTTTAATAGCTTTCTTTGCTGCTCAATTTCAGCATATTCAAGCTGCGAGGAAAATAGTCGACTGAGACCCTCAGCTAGCTCCTTTTTCGCCCCTGTTAATGAAGAAACATTGATAAAATATAGCTTTAAAGTACCTACCGTTTTATGCTGTACTTTTAATGGTAAGACAATTGCAGCACTTAGCGGACAATCTTCATGTGGACAATTGATTTCTTTTGCGGACGTCGCTGTAATTATTCGTCCTTCTACTAATACTCTCTTCGTTAAAGCTGTTATTATTTCTTGATGAATGACGTGATGATCCTCGCCTACTCCTACATGTGCTAAAATTCCATTTGTATCTGTAATCGCAACTGCATCAACCTTAATCTCTCTTTTAATAATCTCCGCAACCGTTCGGCATGAATCTTCATTTAACCCTTTACGGAAATGTTCGATTGTTTGTTGCGCAATAGAAAAGGCTTGATGTGTTTGTAATGCTTTTGTGCGCTCTTCCTCATCAATAAACGTCTTAATAATAATGAAAAATATTAAAATCCCAAGGGCATTCATAATAATCATTGGTAGCGCGATTAAAGAAACTAATTGCAAAGCTTGTTCAAAAGGCTTTGCTATTAGTAAAATAACAATCATTTGTAATGTCTCTGCACAAATTCCGATCATAACAGCCTTTTTATAGGAGAAGGTTTGACGTATTTTTAATTGCCTACTTAAACTACCTGTTATGAATCCCGCTAGTATAGTCGAAACACCACAGGCAACCGCTGTAAAACCGCCGAGAGTAATACGATGAATCCCCGCAATAATCCCCACACTAACGCCAACAAGTGGCCCACCAAAAATACCCGCAATTGCTACGCCAATTAGCCTCGTATTCGCAATTGCCTCCTCTGCATTTATAGTGCTATGTATCATTTGATTTAAAGGATAAATAGTACCACCTTCGATTTTTATCCCTGTATAGCTGCTCACTATACTTAGAGCACTAAAAATGATAATGAGCCAAGATTTTTCCTGAACCCCTTGATCCTGAAAGAGCATGCCCCGAAAGAAGCGCCACCTTGACATTAAAAAGGCAAACACAATGATTAGCCCTACACGCTCTAACATAAACAAAAAAAGCTCCATCATAGGCCCCCTCCCCTGTCGCTCTATTTTTTAAAGAACAATTTATAAGAGGAATAACCAAAGACATCTCCTGGATTTATACCTTCTATCCCCTCTAATTGGTGCTTTTCAAATTGGTTAGATGCCATTTCCTTTAACATCACTGATGTCATCTCATCTTGAGCTAGCTCCTTTGGATACATCCATTTCGCCTCTAATAATTCTTTTTCCTGAAGACAAATCTTCTGTTGCTCATCTTTCATCCGACAATAAAATATCGCCATATTATCACTAATGTCACCACGAATCACACCCGTTCGAAAACCAATTAAGCCTGATACATAGCAATCAATCCCCGTTTCTTCTTTTAATTCACGAACAACAGCCTCATCTACCGTTTCACCAGCATTGACAAAACCAGCTGGCAACGACCATCTTCCCTTTAATCCGCTATAGGCCTTTTTAACAACTAGCCATTGGCCTACCTCATTTACGGTTACCCCCGCAACGCCCAACCAAACTTTTCCTCTATCTTTTTTCATATTCTTCACCTCTATATCACTATTATAACGGCCTATTTTCTATATACAGAAGTATTTATTCAGAATTTTATGGTTACTCCACATCTCGATTATAAAATACATATGTACGCCAATTTTGAAAAAGAGTCGCACCGATACAAATGACAGGACCATCACCATAATGTGTAGTTAATTTCGCCTTAGCGTTATTGCCGCTGACGCTTTGCTTTCGCTACCAAAAACACTTGCTGAAAGAAGTTAAAAAGCAACTAAAAATAGAGTACTTCGTTAGCACCACAGACGAGATCAACGAATATTATGCTTCCAATTGCTCCATATTCCAATTAAGCTTTAATATATTTTTTAAATTGTTTACTTGATCTTCTCCTATAGTATTAATTAGTTGTTGTTCAATATCAGCTTTATAACATTCGTTCTTTTCAAAACATTCTTGACCAAATTCAGTCATACGAATTGCTTTATGTTTTTTACTATGTTCGACATCAGTAACCTTCACTAATCCTTTTGCTTCCAAACTTTTTATAAATTTATGGGTTGCTTGTCTTGTAAATTCAACACCCTTAGCAACGTCTGAAATCATAAATTGTTTATTATAAATTATCCCCAAAATACACCATTCAGAGTTAGAAATATAAATATTATGATGCTTATTCCACTTCTCTTCAGCAAGTCGTCGAAGTAGTTCGTGACGTTCGTTCAACAAGTCAATTACATCTCGATTCTGCAATTCGTCCTTCAACTGTTTCACCTTCATTCCCTATTTTTCGTTACTAATATACAAAAAAATAACTGCAATCGTCAATCAAGTTGACAAAATTCTTATAATTGCTTACAATTAATTTAGTCAACTAAGTTGACAATATAGTTTGTTGGAGGGAATATACATGTACAATGTTGGCGATGTAGTCATTTATTCATCACATGGACTTTGTTCTATTAAAGATATTTGTGAACAAACCTTTAACGACATTACAAAAACATATTACGTTTTACAACCACTAAATGAACCACAATTAGTTATTCGTACCCCTATTGACAATTCAAAAAAACACCTAAGAGACATTATTAAAAAAGAAGAAGCGCTCAATATTTTACATTCATTCACATCACCTGGCGTAGAATGGATTGAACAAAACACTCATCGATCAAGATTTTATCTAGAAATATTTAAATCCGGTAATCGCCAAAAACAAGCAAACCTTTTAAACACATTGTTACGAAAAAAGATTGAATATAGTGCTAGTGAAAAAAAATTCCCTAACCAAGAAGAGAAATTACTGCAATCTTTACAAGAGAACATTTTTTCAGAGTTCTCCGTAGCTCTTAATAAATCATCAGATGAAATTTATGATTATGTATTAACACAGCTTCACTAGCAGTGAGATATTGGTACACTAATAGGGCCACGATTCGAAATATCGTGGCCTTATTTTTCATTTAAAAAGAAATACAAAAAGGTTCTGCTCCATTTTCTAAAATATCGAAAAAATCGTTACCATTCTTATTGTTTAGGCTTTCCCTGTACCATTCATTAGAATGAATTTTTAATGTGAATCAACGAACATAGCATAGCCTGTGGCAAATGATAAGGTAATACTCATTACATTATTTTACCAGAAAATAGAATTCTGAATAGTAGTTGTAATACATAAGAATTTCGAGGTATCGATTAATTGAAGAGAGGCATTTTTACAAGCATTATATATAGTTGTTTTTGTAGGTATGATCATTACATTATTTATTACGTATAAGGATATTGAAAGTGTATTTGCAACTAAGTTTATATTGTATTATTTAATTTTTCTTGTTTTATTCATTATTTATATAGTAACCGTAACAATAATAAATTTTAGAAAGCTAAATAAGAAGAATAAAAGAAAAAGGTTCTTTTTTATTATAATTAGTTTCATTAATTAACTTTCAGATTTGCAAGTCCTTTTGTTATACCCTAAAACGGTTGAAGGCTCGTTGAAAAATTAAGCTCACTCCAATGAAAAGTAAAAGAGATTAAACTTTCCCCATGGTAAAGTTTAATCTCTTTTACTACACATTTGCTAAATTACATTTTACTATGTTATTTTTATATAGACAGAATTTTCAGTTTTGTAAAGGGGCGTTAGATTTGTTTATTGTCAATGTTGAAGGAGCCATAAGAAAAGATGATAAGTGGATCATTATTGAGAGAAGTAAAAAAGAAGAACATGCCGGTGGATTACTTTCACTTGTTGGCGGAAAAGTAGAGATTGAAGGAAATTCATCAAATATATTAGAAAAAACTTTGAAAAGAGAAATTTTCGAAGAAATTGGTATTACGATTAAAGAGAATTTGAAATATATACATAGTACTTCATTTGTAACAGATAAAGGTGAAAACGTTGTTAATGTTATTTTCCTTTGTGAATATGAATCAGGTGATTTTTTTGTTAAACAACCTGAAGAAGTAGAAAAAATATTTTTGTTATCAATGGAAGAAATACTTAACAACCCTCAAGCACCTGTATTTTTAAAAGAATATATCAAATATGCGGAATTAGTACTGTTCTAAAGTAGGTGTCATAATGGAAGAAATAAAAGTAGCAGTGAAAGGTGTTTTGATAAAAAATAATAAAATGTTAATTGTGAAGCGCTCTTCTTTTAATGAAACAGGAGCAGGCACATGGGAAAGCGTTGGTGGTGTTTTAGAATTCGGAGAAACATTTGATGTCGCTTTAAAACGAGAATTTCTTGAAGAGGTTGGTTTAACTATTAGCGTAACGACGCATCTTTTTTCTACGACCTTTTCAACTCATAAAACACGACAAATTGTACTTCTTACATTTCTTTGTGAATGTCAGAATGATGATATATCTCTTTCGGATGAACATGAGCAATTTATGTGGGCTACTAAAGAAGAATCGATGGAATTATTACCTAACGCAATAATTCATGATTATAAAAAACATAATGTTTTTGAGTTACTTTAAAGTGCGCATTCGTTGTTACTTATTATAGTTGGATATTCCTTGCTCATTGCCATTTTACCTTAGTTGTTCGTTTCTTCTTTTTTAAAACCATATTAAAAAGCCTCCTCAATTTGTTATGTTTTCGCAACATACAAATTAAAAAGGCCTGGTATCAAATCCTAAATGCCTCATTAGGGTTGTATTTACACATTTGAATTTTGTACACAGTAATTTCTACTGTTAATTACAACTCTACTTCAACATTTAGACATTTACTTTTTAATCACAAATCTCAGGCGTACCTTCACGTTTTGCTGTTTTGAAAGACGTGCCACAGCCACATGATGCGATAGCATTTGGATTATCGATCGTGAAGCCACCGCCCATTAGCGATTGTTTATAGTCAATTTTTGTTCCCATTAAAATCGGCGCATCTTCACGGGAAACAAGAATTGTTAAACCATGTTGTACATCTTCAATATCTTCTTCTTTTTTCTCATGATCAAAATGCATACCGTATGATAGGCCACTGCATCCGCCACCATTAACAACTACACGTAAAAACGCACCTTGCTCTTCATTGTGCTCCACCATTTCATTAATATGAAAGACAGCCGCTTCAGTAACTTCAATTACTTGCTTACTTGTCATCCCAATCACCTTCCTTCTTAATTATTATCATATCAATTTTGACTATTGTATGACAAACATTCAGCTCCAAGAGGATTTTAGTACATTACCAAAAGTTAAGGATGACATTTAGTAAAACGTATGCTAAGTAGTTGATTGAAGAGAAGTCAGAGCTGACCTGATCACTTCTCGTGGAAAGCGCCCAGTCGGAAAGGTAATCAACCTCACAGATCATAACAAACCTGATTATTAGTAAAAATTCTAATATTTTTCACATTAATAGTATTTTTTATTCATGTTTATATAATTTACATTGGTATAATAGTTGTAATTAATCGAAGAAAGAGGTATCAAATATGGAGATTTCACCTTACTACGAAAAAAAAACTCAATGTCTTCATTGCAAAAAAGAATTTCCTACATTAAAAGTACGCTCTAAATTCATTAAAGTAGATCATACAGAAACAGATTTTCAACCTATTTATGCAGACGGTGTAAATGCCCTTTATTATAATGTATTCGTTTGTGAACATTGCGGCTTTTCTTTTACAGAAGATTTTTCAAAATATTTTGCCCCTGGCACGCAAGACGAAATTCGCACACAAATTACTGAAAAGTGGGTGCATCATGATTTTAAGGGAGAACGTACTGTCTTCCAAGCGATACAAGCTTATAAATTAGCGTTTCTTTGCGGTACGATTAAAAAAGAAAAATTTGTCGCTATAGCTGGACTTACATTACGTCTTTCATGGCTATATCGTTCACTTAAAAACGAAGGGCAAGAGAAACGTTTTATGACAATGGCCCGAGATTACTATATGGATTCATATTCAACTGAGGATTACAGCTCAACGCAAATGTCTGATGTACGAATTATGTATATGATTGCAGAACTATCACGACGTATCGGTGATATAGAGAATGCTACACGCTTCTTTTCAAAGGTTATTGAAAAGCAAAGTATAGGTGGAGAGGCAAAGATCATTGATATGGCTAAGGAACAGTGGGCTATTATTCGAGAAGAAAAAGAACATACTCGACAAATGTAAGAAAAAAAGTTCTAGCTTGAATGAATCAGCTAGAACTTTTTTAGTCATTAGAATACTTGCTCCACTTCAATAATACCTGGTACTTCTTCTAATAATGCGCGTTCGATACCAGCTTTAAGTGTGATTGTTGAACTTGGGCAACTACCACATGCACCTAGTAAACGTAATTTTACAATGCCGTCTTCTACATCTACTAATTCACAGTCTCCACCGTCACGTAGTAAGAATGGGCGTAATTTATCTAATACCTCTTGAACTTGATCGTTAATTGTTGCTTCTGCCATTTGTCTCGACTCCTTTCCTTATAATGATTATAATGTTAGCAACAGAAAAAATCCAATATTGAATCACGAGGAGTGGAAATGCTATGAGTCAAACGAAACCACAGATTGAAATTTACGGAACAGAGGTAATTTGCGCTAGCTGTGTTAATGCACCATCTTCAAAAGATACATATGAATGGCTACAAGCAGCCATAGATCGAAAATATCCAAACCAAGGATATGATATTCGATATATCGATATAGAAGGACCAATTGAGAATGAGCGCGATCAAGATTATGCTGCTCGCATTCAAGATGATGAATTTTTTTATCCGCTTGTCCTTATAAATAATGAAGTAGTGGGCGAAGGCTATGTGCAACTAAAGCCTATATTTACTGCACTTGAAAAGCTAGGTTTCACGCCAGATGAAACTGTTTAATCCAAGCATAAAGCGTAGTGACAGCTGCAATTATGTCGAGGCATAATTGATAGAAAAAATAAGGGATTGTTTCGAAATAAATTTCGAAGCAATCCCTTTTTAATTTAATCATTTTGACGTTTGTAGTACCATAATAGTCCTGATTTCATTAAGCGTGCGATACGTCCTGTTACTGTTGTATCTGCTAAATAAACAAAGCCTTGTTTTTTACCAAGCGCTCCCATGAACCCTTTTAACTTGATATCAGGCATTTTTTCAGGTAAGTTTTCGCCTTTCCAACGCATGCGAAGTACTTTTACGATTTGTTCTGCTTGTTCCTCTGCTAACTGCGCAGTTGGAGGTAATTCTGAAGCAGCACAGTCACCTACAATATATACATTCTCGTCATCAAGAAGATTGAAATATTGTGTTACAAGAGGACGACCTTGTTTATCTTTCTCAACTTCCAAATCACGAACAATTTTGACTGGTTGTACACCAGCAGTCCATACTACAGTATCGAGTACAATTTCTTCATCGTGATTGTAAATTTTACCTTGTTCGATTTTTGTAATATTTGAATTGGCAATCACTTCAACATCATGCTTTACGAACCAGTCTTTTACATATTTACTTAGCTTTTCTGGGAAGTCCTTTAAAATACGTGGACCACGGTCGAATAACTTTATTTTTAAATCTGAACGGCTTTCACGTAGCTCACTTGCAAGCTCAATACCACTTAAGCCCGCTCCTACAATTCCGACTGAAGAGCCTGCTGGTAAACCACAAAGTGCTTGGAATGTTGAACGTGATTTCGCCATTGTCTGAATGCTATATGTGTACTCCTCTGCACCTGGTACACCATGATATTTATCCTCACAGCCAAGACCAACTACTAAATCTTCATATTCAATACGTTGTCCATCTTCTAGAATGACTACTTTTTCCGCACGATTAATTTCAACAACTTCTCCGTATACAGCCGTTAAACGTTCATGCTCCGGGAAGCATACACGAATTTCTTTATCTGTTGCAGTCCCTGCTGCTAATGCGTAAAATTCTGTTTTTAAACTATGGAAAGGGGCTCTGTCTACTATCACAACTTCTTTATCTAATGGAAGGTTTGGTAATAGTCGAAGCATGACACGCATATTGCCGTAGCCGCCACCTAAAAGTACTAATTTTCCCATAATAGTCTCCTTTTATGTCTCTTATATTAATTGTTCACAAAGTATCCACAAACGAGTATAACCGATTGTGAGAAGTTTCACAATATCATAATGCAATTTTGTGAAAGATTTCACAAAACAAATGATAACTTGCCTTTTTCGAACGGCTTTTGAATGATTACTGCTTTGACAATTTGTCGCTATTGCCCAAATCCCTTTCATCACTTTTGCAAAGATAGTTTATCACTGTAGCGAGCATCATTTTGTATCCATCCAGCTTTAGCACTGAATATGGGCTTTTATCTCACGGCCAACTCAAATTATTGACGAATGTTTTAAAAGCGAGTAGCATTACCTTGGTGAGGTGACACGTATGAATCCAATGGTTGAATTTTGTATAAGTAATTTAGCAAACGGCTCTCAAAAAACATATGAAGTACTAGAACGCGATCCGAACATTGACGTTTTGGAATATGGCTGCCTTAGTTACTGTACAAAATGTTCAGAATCATTTTATGCAATCGTCAATGGTGAATTAGTTGAAGCTGATTCTCCTGAAGAGTTAACGAATGCAATTTATCAATTTATCGAAGAAAATCCGTTATGGTAATGAAGGCTTAATACCCCATTCAAATAATGTTGAACCGCTTACTATTAAATTTGAACATATAAAAAGGATGTTATGCCAAAAAAATCGACATAAGCATCCTTTTTTTATGTTTGAACTTTTTATACGGATATTTGGACAGCAATTGAAAAGTAACTATAAACCCGAATTCATCTCACACTTATAGAAAATGTGAGACTTCAGATGAACGAAATTAAATTAATGCTTCTACCACATAAGTAGGTTGCTGTTCCTTCTCAAGTACAACCTTTGAAGGTGTAACACCTGTATTTACATGGATTGTGTCACAGCCAAAACGAATCCCACACATAATATCTGTGTCGTAATTATCGCCAATCATCACCATTTCATCTTTCATAAAGCCATGCTCTGTTGCAATGACTTCAAGCATTGCAGGAGATGGTTTACCGATATAGAGTGGCTCAACGTCTGCAACCTCACCTACTAATCGGGCAAATGACCCATTACCAGGGAGAAATCCATGTTCTGTTGGGAATTTAATATCTTGATTCGTAGCTATAAACGTTGCCCCATTTTGCACAGCAATCGTTGCCTTCGCAAGTGCCATATAATCTAGATTTCGATCAATCCCCATAACAAATACCTCTGGCTCATCCTCGGTAGGTTCAATGCCTTCATTAAATAACGCCCTACGAATACCATCAGAACCTAACATGGCTACCTTTTTGCCAGGGAAATTCAAGGCTACATATTTCGCTGTAACTAATGCACTAGAGTAAATATGATCTAATGGTGCATTCACACCTATAGCGTTTAAAGCTTCCTGCAGCTGCTCTCTTGTCTTAGAAGAATTGTTTGTTACGTAAAATGGCTCAATTCCAGCTTGTTGTAACTGATGTATAAAAGTTATTGCAGAAGGAATTCCATCCTTTCCACGGTACACTGTCCCATCTAAATCAAAGCAATAGGCCTTGTAGGTTTTCATTGATGATCCTCTGGTAAGAACGCTGAAACAGGGCCAAGTTCATTTGTTAAATAACTATTCACAGCTGGTGAGAATTGTTTTAATGCTGGTAAAGTAGCTGTTAATACATTCACAACTTCCTGAACATCTACATCTGTAAATTCACGAACAAGCATTTTACGTAAGCCAACTACTGCTTTTAATGGTTCTTCCATTTCAGTAGATACGACTTTTTCATCGATTAAAATATCAATAATATCCTCATAGCTTCCTGGATCACGCATAATGAAGCCGTCAATCATTAAATTTCCAACATCCATCATTGACTCCATCACATTGTGACCAATTCGCTCGATTGCTAATTCCTTAATATCGTTTTCTAGCCAGCTATTTTCTGACTCTAAAATACCTAATAGCCCATCTAAGTACTGTAAGTTTTTTGTGATTTTATTACGATCTACAAAATACACAAGGAAAGCCCCCATTCAAATCTTTAAAAGTTGATAGTCATTTCTCTTCTATAGTACCATATCTATAGGACTGGAAGGAGATTAAAAGATGGAACGTTTTTTTTTATATGATGATGTAGAAGATACAAAAACACGCTTTGTTAGTTTTGCTGGGGAAAAGTTACGTTATGATTTAGCCATTTTGCAATCGGGTCGTTTCTTTGGGAAAGTGCTTGTCATGGACATCCAATTTGGACGCTTTGCAATAATCGGTCCAGATGATGTAGAAGAGCCTGGCTATCTTGAACACGTTTATAATCGCACTGAAGAAGAGACAGTCGAGCTACGAGAATATTTACGTGAATTATTAAATTAACACCATTCAAATTCGTGTTTCAGCTTGTCAACAAAAGAAGTGTATACGAACAAGGGTTGATTTCCACTCCGAGTTGGGGCTTTCAGCGCAAGCTCATCCCGCAGGAGTCGCCACTCTCCGTGAGAAATCAACGGTTCCTCATCATTAGAATGAGTCGACAAGCTGAACATAAAAAGTGTTATATAATTATAATGAAATGAGCTTGAATTAATAACACGCCATGGAAGAAAACGAGACTGGCGTGGTTTCACAATACAGTAAAAGGGTTTTTCTATATTCTACAAATTAGGTGTTTCTTGTGCCTATCATAATGGAAATTAAGAATTAAATACAAAAAAATTCCGCTTTTCTACAGACATAAGGATATACTTTACGCACTGTACAACAGAAAGAAGGCGGAATTTCTTTTGTAAGAATCTTATTGAGGAGCATTGTATCGTGCCCCTACTTTTCATTATTTATAGTAGCAGGATTATCCTTATTGTGAGGCTTGTCTTTGTTTTCATTATTGTTTTGTTTTTTGGCTTGTTGATTTTGCCCAATTACTCCTAAATCATCAACACTAATATCAAAGCCAAATCCATATTCTTCTCGATCTAACGATTTTTTATTTTCTTTAGTCAAATTATTCACCTCCAATAAATAAATTATCCTTTTTCAAATGATTTATACGCTTTTTCTTTCTATCTCAACAACACTAGCTTTAAGCTGTTGCATCCTTAATAATCCAATCAGCAGCACTAATTAAATCTGGAAAAACCGCATCTGCCAGCGGATCTTTTGCACCTAAAAATACTCCCTTAGTTCCCGCTCTTTTACCTGCTATTATATCTGTATCCGTATCTCCCACCATATAGGATTTTGCCATGTCTATATTATATTTTTCACCAAGATCAACGATTAATTTACTCTTGGGCTTACGACAGGCACAGCCCGACTTTGGTTTATGTGGACAATATACGACTTCTTGAATAGCGGCCCCTTCCTTCTTCAATTCTTTTACCATATGCTCATGTATTTTTTGTAGCTGCGTTTCTTTCATAAACCCCAATCCAACGCCACCTTGATTGGTTACTACAAAAATATAGTCAAAGTATTTATTCAATTTTTTTATTGCTTCCGGAACATGCGGTAGGAAATAAAGTTCATTAGGTTTATTTACAAATTTAACGCGATCCGTTAATACTTCATTGATGACCCCATCACGGTCCAAAAATACAGCTTTTTTCATCTAAACAACACACACCTTTAATATAAAATAAGTAGGTTGCTATAAAAGCCAAGTATACAGGCTCATTTCCATAGCGTGAGGTTGATTTCCGCTCCGACTGGGCGCTTTGTTGCTGCTGTCGCTTTGCTTTCGCACAGTTAAAACATTTGTTGCTGTCGCTTCGCTTTCGCACAGAGCTTCCTGGGGGCGTCCGATGAGCCGCTTGGGGCAACAGATGTTTTTGCGCGAAAGCATAGTGCCAACGTAGCGACAGCAGAGAGTTTTGTTTGTGCGAAAGCGCAGCGACAGCACGATGTTGGTCACGAAGGAGTTATCACAGGATGTGATGCTTTTAGCCTTCGTTCCTCTATTGCTAATCCCCAAGGAGTCGCCCAGTCGTAACGAAGATCAACTTATATCAATCTAAAGTGTCATTCCAACTTGGGTGAAAAGCCAAAAATAAAACAATTTATTGTATTTACTTTTATTATCACCATTTTTTAAAAACCTATCACTACAAAGTAAAAACCTGATGCAAATTGCATCAGGTTTTTAAAGTTTATTCTGCTATTTGTTCATTCTCAGCAAGCTTTGTCACTTGACTATCTTCACTTACTACAGCTACTGGCTGCTGAGTGGATTTGCCGGTTTTGCGCAAGACGAAATAGGCACAGCCAAAATTACAATACTCGTATAGGTAATCTTGTAGTGTACTAATCTTTGTATCGAAAGTGGCTTTCTGATTTTTATCATCAAAAAAGCCTTTTAAGCGCAATTGATTATAGCCCCAGTCGCCCACAATATAATCATATCTAGCTAAAATATCCGAGTATCGTTCCTTGAACACTTCCTCTTCGAAAGCTTCTCGGTAATCATTTATAAGCTCGTATTCATATCCTTCAATAGTAATCAAAGTGACACCACCTTCCATTTCAACATTTGTTTTTACAGTTCTGTTTGTAATTGACGTTCTTTTGTTGCTTCGTTTACTTGTTCATCAGCATGATAGCTACTACGTACAAGTGGGCCTGCTTCACAATGCTTAAATCCTTTTTCCATTGCGATTTTACGAAGTTTACCAAACTCTATTGGTGAATAATACTTTTTAACAGCTAAATGCTTTTTCGTCGGCTGTAAGTATTGACCAATTGTCATAATATCTACGTTAATTGCTCGTAAATCATCCATAACTTCTAGAATTTCTTCTTCTGTTTCACCTAAGCCTATCATTAAAGATGATTTTGTAGGGATGTCTGGCTGCATTTCTTTTGCCAAACGTAGAAACTCTAATGAGCGCTCATATTTTGCACGAGCACGTACTCTTGGCGTTAAGCGACGCACGGTTTCAATATTATGATTTAAAATATCTGGCTTCGCATCCATTAATAATTGAAGGTTCTCTTTCACGCCCCCTAAATCGGACGGTAACACTTCAACCGATGTAGCCGGACTTTTACGACGAATCGCACGCACGGTTTCAGCTAATACTTGCGCACCGCCATCCTTTAAATCATCACGCGCAACCATTGTTATAACAACGTGCTTCAAGTTCATAATAGCAACAGAATCTGCTACGCGTTCTGGCTCAGCTAAGTCTAATTCATTTGGTAAGCCCGTTTTAACAGCACAGAAACGGCAAGCACGTGTACAAACCGACCCAAGAATCATCATTGTTGCTGTACGGCGTTCACCCCAGCATTCATGAATATTAGGACAGCGTGCTTCCTCACATACAGTATGCAGATTTTTTTCTCGCATGAGCTTCTTTAGCCCTTTATATTCATCATTTGTGTTTAGTTTAATTTTTAACCAATCTGGTTTTCTTAAGTATTCTTCTTTGTCTTTACTTGTAGGTTTACAAGATGTCATACGGATATCGCCCCTATCAGAAATGTGCATTTTTTCTATTAACTATCTTCACTGTTGTCAATGTAACATAATATATGAACTCCAACAACTATCACAGCAACATTTCTATTCTTTAAAAGGCACTGGTATTTCAAGGGACGGCTGTGTTGCTGAATCACCACTTGAATAAACATTTGGCACTTGCCCCTTCGTTAAACCCATTGCCACCGGAATATCCTGAGAAACTGTAGCTGTTTTACTAGCAAAAGGGACAATAATTTGTACATTTACCTCTAAATGAATTCCTACCTGCACAAATGCACTATTAATACCATACTCCGTTATTGAAGAAGTAACTTCACTATGCACATTTCCAACTACGTGAAAGCGTACCGGAATTTTAGGTCCTAAATTCCCTAGTAAAGGGATATTGGCAGCCTGGCTAATAGGTACATAAAAAACGACTCCATTGCCTTCTTTTATCTTGTTAAAATCATATTCAACATTATCAAGATTTGGTAAGTTAGACAAGTCTCCTTCCTCAGCCTGCTCTAAATTCATTTTTACTTGCTTTACCGTTTCGGCACGAACTCGATTAATTACTTCAGTATTAATTTTCAAATCAGAGTTGTTGCCAGGGGATACTTCTACAAGAACATCATTAATATCTAAAACATTTGATGTGGCATTACTTACAACATAGGATGCAATCTTATTCGTTTGTATTTCGGCATATTCTAAATAGGTCGGCATAAGCCGTTCATTCAGAAAATAAATAAATAAAAAAATACTAACAATAACGCTTACAATTAAAAGGGGTATACGATTCAAGCGTTTATTTCCCCTTTTTCTATAATTACCATACTGACTATATGATCGTAATTTCATCCTTTTTCGAGGGAAAAACAAAAAAAATCTCCTCCTGTTCCATAACGTATGAACAGGAGAAGATTTTTATTCGATTTTCGATGGGACAACGTAATCCGCTTCAACACTTTCAATGATTACGGTTGGGTGGTCCACTAAATTAATTTCATATGTAGCTGCTAATATTTGATTTTGCTCCTCAAAAATACGAATCAACGGCATTGCTGGATCCAACGTATTTTGCCTTGATACAATACCTCGACGGCCATCCGATAATTTTAAAATAACACCGTTTGGATAATGGACCACAGACTTTTTCAATGCATTGACAACACGTGCATCGTATATAGTTCCAGAGCCTGCTTCTACAATTGCTAGGCCCTGAGAAGGTAGCATTTTTTCACGATATACACGGCTTGTCGTCACTGCATCAAAGACGTCAGCTACACCAATAATTTTTGCAAACGGATGGATTTCAAAATCAACTAAGCCCCGTGGATAGCCACTCCCATCAATCCTTTCGTGATGTTGGAAGGCACAATGTGCAACAATCAAAGATATGGTATGTAAATTACGTAACAAATCAAATCCATATCGAGTATGCTGCTTCATCGTTTCAAACTCGTCAAACGTTAGGCGCCCAGGTTTTGTCAAAATCTCTTTTGGTACCATAAGCTTCCCTATGTCATGTAACAAAGCGCCAATTCCAATTATACGTAAGTCCTCGGCTGAGTAACCAAGCTCTTTAGCAATCGCTATCGAATAAAGAGTGACTTGAAAGGAGTGTTGATATAAATATTCATCAAACAAATACGCATCTGTTAGTATTGTTAAAATTTCATCATTGCCACTAACTACCGATAGTAACTCATCTACAATTGAGAGAATTGCCTTTGATTGTTGGTCAAGCACATAAGAGGCATTTACTGGACTTAAACCATCGATTGATTGGAAAGAATTTTTAATGATTGAAATCGTTTTATTTCGAACAACAGTTGGGACTGTTTCCTCTACTTCAATACCCTCAGAAATTTTATCGTCAATATACAAATAATGTGTATTTAATTGTTGAAGTCTTTGTATGATACGTTCATTAATGACAACATCTTTTTTTAAAAGAGGGTGTCCCGCCTCGTTCCAAATGGTTCTTGCTAAGACCATTCCTTCTTTTAATACATCGATTGAAATTAACCGCATGACCTTTTCCCCAATCCATTCTAAAAGCGTTTTATCTGTTAGTGCTTAAAGAATCTTTGCCCATAATCTATCATAATATTTCGTAAAAATTCTGGTAGAATATATTTTTTCTTAGCATATTTAAAGCTTGGATAAAAATAACCAAACGTAAATAAATCAAGTGTGACTAATTTATATATTCGTTCGTTATCTGCAAGCTTCCCATTGATCAGTAATTGGCGATCTTCATTCATTGAAAAGCCATACGTTAACATCTTCCCAAAGATTACGCCCCTAAACCCTAATCCTTTTAGCTCAATATAAGGCCATTCTTCATTTTTAGATTGCTGGAAAATTTCTTTCATTTCAGCAACCGATAATTCAATCGTACATAAATTTATAGGATGTGGGAAAATTCTATGCAAATCAAGTGCCGTCACTGTTCCCTTAGGTAAACCATCTAAAAAAATACCCGCGTTAAATAACGCACAATCCGCTCCACTTTTCTCTAAAATAGCCCGCGCGAACAAGTCGGATAATTGCGAATAATGGAACCATTCTTTGTTGTACGATTTTTTCGTAGTGAATACTGGCTTATCGAGTAATCGTTTGCCCTCATCTTCTAAAAACTGTACGATTTCAAGTTCATTTTTAACCGTAGGCAAATCTTTATTATGAATTAAGAAATCCTTTTTTTCAACAATTTTCCTCATTCTTTTGTCATATTCTAACACAAGATGGCCCGTATATTGACCAAATTTCCCCCCACCAGTTAATAAAACGCCATTAACCAGCTTGCCATTCGGGAGAACATGATGTGTATGTGAGCCGAATATAACATCTATTTCTGGACATTCCTCAGCTAAAAGCTCATCCTCTGTTATCCCTAAATGCGACAAACAGACTATAATATCTACTTCTTTACGAAGCTGATAGGCTAAGTGAATAAGTGAGTTTCGCGCCTCTTCAATCTCCCAGTTTAATTCCTTATAATAAATTTCAAACATAGCCGTGGCTGCAATAACTGCAACCTTTGTGCCATAAGCAGTTGTTAATACAACATACGGCTTCATCCACGCTGGATTTGTTCCATGTGAAGCATTTACATTAGCGACTACTACGTCAAAAGCTGCTCCATCATATAAATGATACAGCTCCTCATGGGACAATGTTATACCTTCATTATTACCGATTGTCACAACATCGTAGCCCGCTTCATTTAATAACTTCACATTGCCCTTACCAACTGTTGCTTCTGTATAGATATTTGAACGATCTAAATGATCGCCGACATCAAATAAATAGCTTGTCTCTCCCATGTTTGTAAGCATAGTACGCATTTCTTTCACATGACTTTGCATTCGTGGCCAATATTTAAAATGACTATGCAAATCATTCGTATGAAAAATATGAATTTTTTCCAGCAATTAAGCCACCTCTTCTTTAAAATAGCTTCTATGTCTGTAGAATCTATCAAAGTCACCTATACTCTTCGGACCTTAACGTCACTGTAAAATCGATTTATAGAAATCAACATTACACTAATCCTTCGATAATAGAACGAATTCCTAATAATAATAAAATAACTCGTAGTACTACTACAAGCGTATCTGATTTAATTCTTTTATTTAATGCTGCCCCTAGCTTTGCACCAATATAAGCTCCTGGAATAACAGGAATCGTATAAAGCCAAGGCACATTTCCTAAATAAATATGACTCGCTGAATTAACAAGCGACGATAAAAATACTAGAAACATCGATGTTGCTACTGCTACATGCGGTGGGAATAAAAATAAAATAATCATGGCAGGCACAATCATCGAGCCTCCGCCGATACCAAATAACCCTGAGGCAAAGCCAATACAAAATGTTAATGCAATAGCAAACCAAATTGGATATCCATATACATAAGTATTTCCTTCTTGATCCTCGAACTCTCGTTGCATACCGTTTTTTACAAACCATTCTACTGGTTTCAATTTATCACGTACAAGTAATATCGTCGCTAAAATAATAAGTAAAATACCAAAATATAAATTAAATGATGGTAAATCTAGCCCCTTATTTACCCATGCGCCCAGCATTGTGCCCGGAATACTCCCTATAAAAAAAATCCAACCACTTTTGTAATCTACTGTTTTAGCTTTCATATAACTTAGTGTAGAAGCAAGTCCCGTGAAAATCATCATGACAACAGATAATCCAACTACTTTTTGAGGGGTGATATCTGGAATCATCCCTAGATTTAACCCAACGAATAATGTCGCTGGAACTAAGATAACTCCTCCGCCAAGCCCAACCAACGCGCCAATTATCCCAGATAATAATGCAATAATAACTAAAAGAAAAAATTCCATTATAGTTCCCCTTCAAACATGTTCAATTGTTTAGGCGCTAATCCTACATCACTAATCGCTAAAATTCCTTGTAACTCTTTTGCATTTTTAGCGGCATGAAGCCCTGAGTTATTATTAAATAATACATATAGGTCCTGCACTTCTGATTGGAGATGTTTTATATGCTGCCCTATCTGCTGTAACTCTTCCCTATTATAATCATATAAAAAGCGAACTTTCCGCCAGTTTTCGGCATTCCCATTATTGCGCCATCCATGAATGTTACGTCCATGAATGCGTACAAGTGCCTTTGTCGCAGTAACCGTAGGATAAAATGGTACTGAGCCTACGCCAGCCTGTGGTTCATCACAAATTGTATGAATGAATCGATGCTCTCGTAAAAAATCCATTGTTTGCTGCACTACATTGTCCGCATACCATGTTCGATTGCGAAACTCAATAGCTATGTCAAAACTTTTAAGCTGCTGCCTAATATACAATAAATATTGTACATTTTTAGTCTGACAATCAAACCATGGTGGGAATTGTGCTAGTACCATGGCTAGCTTCCCATGACGTTTAAATTCATTGGCACATTCGATAAAGGCATTAAACATGTCATTCTTTGATTCAAACGGTATGTCGCCACGTAAATGACCAGTCATTCCTTGATAAAGCTTCACAACAAAACGGAAATTTTCGGGTGTATCCTCACACCATTTCCGAACATTCTCTTTAGAAGGTATGGCATAAAAAGAGGTATCTACCTCTACCGTTAAAAAATGACCTGTATAATCGAATAATTTATCCTTTGAGGCAGTCACTCCACTATAAAGCGAAGGATGATCACCCCAACCAGTTAATCCAACTATAATCATGTGACTCCCTCCTTCATGTATATTTATCATAGCATACACCTTCTAATTAAACGTATCGTAAAAAATCATAGCTCGTAAATAAGGTAAATATGAATATTACCACACTTTACCTATACAATAAAATATAGGATTATCAGCAAAACGTAGGGTTGATTTCCGTTCCGGCTGGGCGCTTGGTTGTTGCTGTCGCTACGCTTTCGCACAGAGCAGAGCTTCCTGGAGGCGTCCGATGAGCCGCTTCACCCGCAAGGCTCGCTCCAGGGTCCCGGGCCATCAGGATGTTTGGTCGCGAATGCGTTATCACAGGACGTGATGCTCTTAGCCTTCGTTCCTCTATATCGCTGATCCCCGAGGAGTCCCAGCCTCCACTCCAATCAACCTATACGCATAATATAAGCTTTTATAAAGTTCATTCTAAATTTTTGCGGTGAGTCAAAATAATGAAATTAAACATGAAAGGGACTTGATTGTGATGATTACTGAATTACAGAAAAATGAATTTTACAAGTGTAAAGAGCTATTAAATGAGCAAAGTCAATTAGAAGTAAAAGCAGTCGTAGAGGGAGTGAATCCTGGACGAATATTTGTGGATCAAATCGATTCACCACAATCAGCACTTATTTGGTTAGGAAACAATGATGGATTTCTCTTTATAGGAAATGAAGAAAATGAACAATTTAATAATCAAATTAACAACTTTATTGATCAGGTAATTGTACCAGAAGCGAAAAAAGTGGGATTGCATTACTTTGAAGGAATTGTTGATCATAAAAAGTGGAATCAAACGATCGAAAATATATTTAAACATCGGGAACTTGGTAGTTGGAAGCAAAGAGTATATAAACTTTATAAAGAAAACTATAAAGCTCATAATGAGCCAGATATTAAAGATGGCTATACTATTTTAAAAATCGATAACGCTCTGTTTGAAGATAACATAATTAAAAACACCGCATTTTTACAATTTAAAATATTATCGTGTTGGTCTTCAGTTGAATGTTTCTTGAATAAAGGGATTGGATACTGTGCCGTTTACGATCACCACATTGTTAGTCTTTGTTTTTCAGGCTTTGTCGTTGAGAATATCCTCTGTATTGACATTGAAACATTAGATGCTCACCAAGGGAATAAATTAGCCCAAAAGTTAGCTCATAATTTTGTAAAAGATTGTTTAACGAAAAGTTCTGTTCCATATTGGGACTGTATGGACTCAAACAAGCCATCCATCGCTGTAGCAGAAAATATAGGTTTTTCCAATGTTTTTAACTATGTAGGATACGAATTTTCATTTAACTAATATGTAAAAACCCCGTTAAGTGAACCGTGTCCACTTAACGGGGCTTCATTCGTAGTTAGATGTTAATTAATAAAACTTCACTACATCTTCAAAAGGTAAAGAAGTTTTTTCTCCTGGTTGTTCATTTGGTTCACCAAATGGCATTTGAGCTACAAGACTCCATTCTGCAGGAATATTCCAAGTTTGTTTAACTTCCTCGTCAATAATCGGATTATAGTGCTGGATAGATGCGCCAATTCCTTCAGTAGTTAAAGACATCCATGTTGCGTATTGTAACATTGCATTTCCTTGATGTGACCAGAATGGGAATTGCTCTTTATAAGAAGGAGCGTTTTCTTGCATTTGTTTGATTGTTGCTTGGTCTTCAAAGAACAAAATTGTTCCTACACCATCTTCAAAGCCTTGTAAGCGTCCTTCAGTCGCTGCAAAATTTTCTGCTGGCACACATGCACGTAATGTTTCTTTGACAATGTCCCAAAACTTTTCGTGTTCATTATCCATTAAAACTACTACACGTCCACTTTGCATATTAAATGAAGACGGTGCATGTACACTAATTTTTAATAGCTCTTCAATTTTTTCTTTTGTAATTGCTGTGTTCTTTTTCACCTTACGGATTGAACGACGATTAATAATTGCTTCTTTTAAATTAGTTGTTGTTACTGACATTTGTATTTCCTCCAAATTTTCATAAGATATTTTATATACAACTGTTTAAATCATTTACATAACCTACTTTTTTAATTGCTGATCGATCACTTGTGCTAGTCTTTCTTTACTAGCTAATCCTTGAATCACTTCATCACCAATAATAAGTGTAGGAACGGCAGTAATATTCGCCTCTTCATAAGCATGCTTTAAAGCGTCCTGATGAGCTTCACGATATTTACCTGAAAGTAAAGCTTCTTTGAATTCTAATTTAGGCAGACCTACCTCATTCGCTAATTGAGTTAACACTTCTACATCCTCAATATTTTGTTCCTCTTGGAAAAACGCTGTGAAAATTCTATGATGAAATTCATTTCCTTTTGCATGCACCTTAGCAAATTGATATCCTTCAAAAGCTAAATTTGTATAAGGATGTGGAGATACACGTGGTAATCGCATATTGATTCCAAGATTTTTGGCTGTAGGGAGAATATAGGAATCCCATGAACCTAATTTAGCGGGCTCTTTCCAAGGGTCAATTTTCGGATATGGTTCAGGTCTTAATTCAAATGGCATCCACTCTATTTCAATATTCTTTTCTTTTGCAATTTCATCTAATGGCCCTTTCCCTAAAAAACAGAAAGGACAAATAAAATCTGAATATGCTTTTATTTTAAGAGTCACCCACTTAAACCTCCTTTTCTCTTTTTAGTTGTAACCATTTAAGTTACAACTCGATCAAATAAATAATGCATTCAGTGAAGGAATGCATTTATTGCGATTGTTGAATCTCATGGATTAAAGATGTAATTACTTGCTCCATAGTAATATTGGCTAATACTTGCTCCATAGCTTCTTGTGCTTGCACTAAAATTATCTCTAACACAGCCTGTATATTGGCACCTATAGGACAATCAGGGTTTGGGTTTTCATGTAAATGAAATAACTGATCTTCTTCTACAACTTCTACTGAACGAAAAACCTCTAGCAAAGTGATAGCATCTAGATCTTTGACCAAAGAAGCTCCACCTGTTCCCCGGCGCACTTGCACTATACCTGCCTTTTTAAGATAGGACAATATTTTCCTAATTACTACCGGATTTGTATTTACGCTTTCCGCCATAAATTCCGACGTGCAAATGGTCGATGAATTTCGCTCGATGATTGATAAAATATGAACAGCGATTGTAAAACGACTGCTTATTTTAATCTTCATCACCTCCACCTGTAACCATTATAGTTACAACGTAAAAATAAGTCAACTATTTTATAAAAAATATAAAAATTCGCCCTCGATTGCTAATTTGATAATTCACAAATCCGCTGAGCTGTTGAATAAAAGGCTCAAACTCTATATTGTCGTCTTGATCCATCAGAACGACATATCCAAGCAAAGCTCTATCCGTCGCTATAGCTCTTCTAATTTTTCAAAGGTGAAATAAAAAAAACCGCCACAAACATTATTGTGACGGGTTTTAAAAGTTTTATCCGATTGAACCTTCCATCTCGAACTTGATTAGGCGGTTCATTTCTACTGCATATTCCATTGGTAATTCTTTTGTGAATGGCTCGATGAAGCCCATTACGATCATTTCTGTCGCTTCTTCTTCAGAAATACCACGAGACATTAAGTAGAATAATTGTTCCTCTGATACTTTTGAAACTTTCGCTTCATGCTCTAAAGAAACATTATCATTTAAGATTTCGTTGTATGGAATTGTATCTGAAGTAGATTGGTTGTCCATGATTAACGTATCACATTCGATGTTAGCACGTGCACCACTTGCTTTAGGGCCGAAACGAACTTGACCCATATATGTTACCTTACCACCTTGTTTAGCAATCGATTTAGAAACGATTGTTGAAGATGTGTTTGGTGCCATATGAATCATTTTCGCACCTGCGTGTTGGTGTTGACCTTTACCTGCTAATGCGATTGATAATGTCATACCACGAGCGCCTTCACCTTTAAGGATACAAGCTGGGTACTTCATTGTTAACTTAGAACCGATGTTACCGTCGATCCATTCCATTGTACCGTTTTCTTCAACAACTGTACGTTTTGTTACTAGGTTGTAAACGTTGTTTGCCCAGTTTTGAATAGTTGTATAACGGCAGTATGCATCTTTACGTACAACAATTTCTACTACTGCTGAGTGTAAAGAGTTTGTTGTGTAAACAGGAGCTGTACAACCTTCAACGTAGTGTACGTGAGCGCCTTCATCTACAATAATTAACGTACGTTCGAATTGACCCATGTTTTCAGAGTTAATACGGAAGTAAGCTTGTAATGGCGTTTCCACTTTTACACCTGGTGGTACATAGATGAATGATCCACCTGACCAAACTGCTGAGTTTAGTGCAGCAAATTTGTTGTCAGTGTAAGGAATCACTTTGCCCCAGTATTGTTTGAAAATATCTTCGTTTTCACGTAAAGCTGAGTCAGTATCTTTGAACACAATACCAAGATCTTCAAGGTCTTGTTTCATGTTGTGATAAACAACCTCAGATTCGTACTGAGCAGATACACCTGCAAGGTATTTTTGCTCTGCTTCTGGAATACCTAATTTATCAAAAGTAGCTTTAATTTCATCAGGTACTTCATCCCAAGATTTTTGGGTAGCTTCTGATGGTTTTACGTAATACGTAATTTCATCAAAATCTAAATCTCCTAGGTCGCCACCCCATTGCGGCATTGGTTTTGTATAGAAAGTTTCAAGTGCTTTTAAGCGGTACTCAAGCATCCACTCTGGCTCTTGTTTCATATTAGAAATTTCACGGACGATTTCTTCAGTTAAACCACGTTTCGAACGGAAAATTGATACGTCCTTGTCATGGAATCCGTATTTGTAATCGCCAATATCAGGCATTTTTTTAGCCATCTTTTCTCCTCCGTTCATAAATAATTGTTATTTTTTTAATGCTCAATAACCTTATTTCAAGTGAAAGCACAAATAATGCTTTCACTTGAAATTAAGATTTATTTATTCCTTTACACCTTTTTCCATCGCTTTCCAAGCTAATGTTGCACATTTAATACGCGCAGGGAATTGAGAAACACCTTGTAGTGCCTCAACATCCTCAAGGTCATATTTATCGCTATAGTCTTCACCCATCATCATTTTAGAAAAAATATCAGCAAGCTCTAATGCTTCCTCAATTTTTTTACCTTTGATGAGCTGCGTCATCATGGAAGCAGAAGACATCGAAATTGAACAGCCTTCACCGTCAAACTTCGCATCCTCGACAATACCGTCAGTCACTTTTAGCGTTAAGTGAATACGGTCTCCACAAGTCGGGTTGTTCATATCAATCGTTACAGCATCGTTTTCTATAGATCCTTTATTACGAGGATTTTTATAGTGATCCATAATGACTGAACGATATAGTTGATCTAAATTATTAAAAGACATCGCCAAAATACTCCTTCGCAGAACGTAACCCTGCCACTAGGCGGTCAATATCTTCTTCTGTGTTATACAGGTAGAAGCTTGCACGCGCTGTCGCTACTTGTTGAAGACATTTCATTAGTGGCTGTGCGCAATGATGTCCTGCACGAACAGCAATACCGCTCATATCAAGAACCGTTGCCACATCATGTGGATGTACATCGTCTAGGTTAAACGTTACAAGGCCACAACGCTTCATCGGGTCACGTGGTCCAAAAATTTTAAGTCCGTCAATTGTTTCAAGCTGATCCATCGCGTAGCCTGCAAGCTTATGCTCGTGCTCCGCAATTTTATCTAACCCAATTTCAGTTAAGAAATCAATAGCAGCTCCTAAACCTATTGCACCTGCAATAATAGGAGTTCCGCCTTCAAATTTCCACGGTAATTCTTTCCACGTCGACTCATGAAGTCCAACAAAGTCAATCATTTCGCCACCAAATTCAATTGGCTCCATCTTTTCAAGGTGTTCTTTTTTACCATATAGTACACCTATTCCAGTTGGTCCGCACATTTTATGACCTGAGAACCCTAAGAAATCTACATCCAAATCCTGTACATCGATTTTCATATGTGGTGCTGCTTGTGCAGCATCCGCTACCATTACCGCACCGTTAGCATGCGCAATTTGAGCGATTTCTTTAATTGGATTAATCGTTCCAAGGACGTTTGACGCCATTGACACCGACACAATCTTTGTTTTAGGTGTAATTGTCGCACGAACTTTTTCTAGATTAAGTGTGCCATCTGCTTCAAGCTCAATATATTTCAGTGTCGCATTTTTTTCCTTTGCAAGCTGTTGCCAAGGAATAATATTGGAATGGTGCTCCATGTGGGTAATGACAATTTCATCACCATCAGCCACATTAGCACGACCATAACTTGCTGCTACGGTATTTAAGGCAGTTGTAGTACCGCGAGTAAAAATAATTTCTTGTGTTGAAGTAGCATTAATAAAATTACGAACTTTTTCACGTGCGCCCTCATACTTGTCAGTAGCACGATTACCTAATGTATGCACACCACGGTGAACATTGGAATTATCGAATTCATAATAATGCTTCATCGCTTCAATTACTTGAATAGGTTTTTGAGAAGTTGCTGCGCTATCAAGGTAAACAAGTTTATGACCGTTTACTTCCTGATTTAAAATCGGGAAATAGCTTTTAATGTCTTTATTCATCATTAGCGAACTTTCCTTTCAATAACCTCCGTCAGTTGCTTTTGAACGCCTTCGATTGGTAATTGCGTAACAACTGGCGCAAGGAATCCATGGATAACAAGGCGCTCTGCCTCTGCTTTCGAGATACCACGACTCATTAAGTAGTAAAGTTGTAGTGGATCAACTCGGCCAACAGATGCTGCGTGTCCTGCTGTTACATCGTCTTCATCGATTAATAGAATTGGGTTTGCATCGCCACGAGCTTTTTCAGAAAGCATTAACACACGTGATTCTTGTTGTGCATCCGCTTTTGTCGCACCGTGTTCGATGTAGCCAATACCGTTAAAGATTGATTGTGCCGCATCTTTCATTACACCATGTTTTAAGATATGACCATTTGAGTTCTTACCCCAGTGACGAACTTCAGTAGTGAAGTTAAGTTTTTGTTCACCGCGACCAACAACGACTGTTTTTGTATCAGCATTAGAACCGTCACCGATTAGATGTGTAATGTTTTCAGAAATAGTATCTGAGTCATTCATTAAGCCAAGTGCCCAATCTACTTTCGCATCACGAGCTAGACGTCCACGACGATTTACATAAGTAGTATATCCTTTCGCAAGTACATCAACCGCACCGTAAGTAACTTGTGCATTGTCTTGAACTACTACTTCTGCAATAATATTTGCTTGACCTTTTGCTTCTTCAACTGTTGAAATATATGTTTCAACATATGTTACAGCTGAATTTGCTTCAGCTACAACTAACACGTGGTTATATAATGAAGCTTCTGCGTTATCGTTTAAGAAGATTACTTGAAGTGGCTGTTCAATAATTACATTTTTCGGTACATATACGAATACACCACCGTTAACAAGTGCCGCATGAAGCGCAGTTAATTTATGCTCATCAACTTTTACAGCTTCTGTCATGAAGTACTTTTTAACCAGATCACCGTGTTCACGAACCGCCGTTAAGATATCTGTAAAGATAACACCTTTATCAGCTAGTTCTTGTGATGTTTTAATGAAAGCTGGTGTATTATTGCGTTGAACATAAAGGTTTTCTTGTGCTTCAAGATCAATTAAACCTTTTGCTTCTTCTGGTAAAGCATCAAGTGAAGAAAAACTTTCACTGTCTACTATATGAGTTGGGAAATTTAAGAAATCCCATTTTGTAATATTTGTTCTGTCTGGTTTTGGCATATCTAAACCAGTTGCTTTGTCTAGTGCTGCCGCGCGAAGCTCAGTAAACCAAGCCGGTTCTCCCTTTGCTTCTGAGAACGAGCGCACGGCCTGTACTGTTACAGGCAAGTTAAGTTCCACTGTCATGCTAGTTCGTCCTCCCTCTTATGCTTCTTGTTCTTCTGTTTCTTCTTCGATACCTAATTCTTTTTTAATCCAGTCATAGCCTTCCGCTTCTAAACGTTGTGCTAACTCTTCGCCACCTGATTTAACAACACGGCCTTGCATCATTACGTGTACATGGTCTGGTGTAATGTAGTTAAGTAGACGTTGGTAGTGAGTGATCATTAAGCAGCCGAAGCCTTCTCCACGCATTGCATTGATTCCTTTTGAAACAACTTTAAGCGCGTCAATATCAAGACCAGAGTCAATTTCATCTAAAATTGCGAAAGTTGGTTTAATCATCATTAATTGAAGAATCTCGTTACGTTTTTTCTCACCGCCAGAGAAACCTTCATTTAAATAACGTTGTGCCATATCTTCATTCATTTCAAGGAATTCCATGTTTTTATCTAATTCACGGATAAATTTCATTAGAGAAATTTCATCGCCCTCTTCACGACGTGCATTGATAGCTGAACGTAAGAAATCAGCATTTGTTACCCCTGCGATTTCAGAAGGATATTGCATAGCTAGGAATAAACCTGCTTGAGCACGCTCGTCCACTTCCATTTCAAGTACATTTTCGCCATCAAGTTCAACTGTACCAGAAGTTACTTCATATTTAGGGTGACCCATAATTGCAGAAGCTAGTGTTGATTTACCAGTTCCGTTTGGTCCCATGATTGCATGAATTTCATTTGTATTGATCGTAAGATTTACGCCTTTTAAAATCTCTTTCCCGTCGATTTCAACGTGAAGATCTTTAATAACTAAAGTTGACATAAAATACCTCCATAGTGTGTTCAGTGAATGGTGAACCATCCCTTAATTATCATCATTCTAATCTTAACTGAAAATCGTTCTCTATGCAAACCATTTCAATCACTTTCACTTTTCTTTGAAACAATCCTTAAAAACAAAGAGTTCGTAAGCATTTTCAAAATGTTGCTAATCGTCATTGACAATGAGAATCGACTCCCCTTATTTTCAATAAAATAAACCTAATTGAGAATCGATTTCATCTAGCTACATAGTGGAAACCCCTTAGAAATCGCTAATTGTAGCGGTTTTGTGACAGAAATGTATAAAGAACAGTACCAATACTATAACCTTTTTTATTAGAATAGAATCAAATAAGGGAAAGAAATTTCTAGAGTTCTAGTTCGTAAAAAAAGATTTTTGATCATAACGTGGGGGATGATTTCCGTTCCCGCTGGGGGCTTCCGATGAGCCGCTTCGCTTCACTCCAAGGACTCGGTTCAACAGATGTTTTTTTGCGCGAAAGCGTAGTGCTAACGAAGCAGCAGCAGAGGGTTTTGTCTGTGCGACAGCGTAGCGACAGCTATGTGTTTTGTCTGTGCGAAAGCGTAGCGACAGCTATGTGTTTTGTCTGTGCGACAGCGTAGCGACAGCAACAACAGCACCGATGTTGGTCACGAAGGCGTTATCACAGGATGTGATGCTTTTAGCCTTCGTTCCTCTATTGCTGATCCCCGAGAAGTCGCCCAGCCTCCACTCCAATCAGCCTATTCATATAACATACTTTTCAGCTATCATCCTAAACTTTGATGATAGCCAATGACTCTTCTTCATTTTTTCTTTTCTTCTTGAGCTCCAATGAAGTTTCTGAGCATCTCCTTCTATATAAAGCTTACTAGCTACCATTTGTTTATTTACGGTCACTTTCATCTTAAATAGTATATAATTGAAGAATAATCAATCGTATTTTTCGATTAATAGAGGTGAATATCTAGTGGAGTTACGTCAATTACGATATTTTGTTGAAGTTGCAGAACGCGAACACATATCAGAGGCTGCCGAACATCTTCATGTTGCTCAATCTGCAATAAGCCGACAAATTGCTAATTTAGAAGATGAATTAGGCACACCACTTTTTGAACGTGTAGGACGCAATGTTAAATTAACACCGATTGGAAAAACATTTCTCGAGCACACCATTACTGCTTTAAAAGCCATTGATTTTGCAGCAAAGCAAGTTGAAGAATATTTAGATCCTGCTAAAGGAACGATTAAAATCGGCTTTCCAACAAGCTTAGCTAGCTATGTATTGCCAACTGTTATTTCTGCCTTTAAGCGTGAATATCCAGATTTGCAATTCCAACTCCGTCAAGGTTCTTATCGTTTTTTGATCGACGCAGTCAAAAACCGCGAGTTAAATTTAGCTTTTTTAGGTCCACTTCCACCAAAGGACGAAACAATTCGTTCAACCATATTATTTACTGAAAATATCGCTGCATTACTGCCAGTAAAACATCCATTAGCCAAAAAAGAAAGTATACAACTTGCTGATTTACGTAATGATTTATTTGTATTATTCCCTGATGGCTATATTTTACATAAAGTAGCTATGGATGCCTGTCGCGCTGCCGGCTTCTTGCCAAACGTCATCTCTGAGGGCGAAGACTTAGATGCACTAAAAGGTCTTGTCGCTGCGGGCATTGGGGTTAGCTTATTACCAGAAAGCTCCCTATATGATTCAGCTGCTCGCTTCACAGTAAAGGTACCGATTAAATCACCTACAATTCCAAGAACAGTCGGTATTATTTCACCTGTAAACCGCGAAATTGCTCCATCAGAAAAAATATTTTTAGACTTCGTTACCAATTTCTTTTCACGACTTTCTCAATTCCAATGAAAAAAATCGCCGTATGTGGCGATTTTTTTGTGGGTTAGATGATTCTTTCCGTCGTTCTGGCGATTTTATCCGTCGCTTTGATGTTTCTATCCACGACTTTGGCCAGTCTATCCGTCACTTTGACGTTTCTATCCACGACTTTGACTGTCCCATCGGTCACTCCAAAGTCCTTATCTTCCATAGGTTTTACGCGCCATTTTCTTTGTGCTTCTCTGACACGAGAATGGCAAACACCCATAACGGTTAGATAGTGAGTTTGTGCTTAGCAAAAAACTTCATTCGTTACATTAAAGTTGTATGCTAGACTCAAATAACCAAAACATTAACTGTTGCTGATTTGTGGATTCCGCTTTGTTTTATTTAGTAAGCTGTAATCCTTCCTTTGTATTCACTGGTAAAATAGAATCTTTACCTAGACCATTAATATATTTCATAATCTGTTCTAAAATTTCTGGAGTTGTTTCATACTCTTCCAATCGGTATTCTGTAATACCGTGCAACATAATAATGACCCAAGATTTCTCAGCAACCGCTTTATCAATCCATTTTTTCACATCAGAAAATTCTGTTGTATTGGTAATAGCATAGGATTTTAGCCAGTAAGGATCATAATTATTAGGTGAATTAGTTACTCTACCAAATCCACGAATACCATCGAAATATTGCATAGCAATTTCCCGTATTTCTTCATTATAATCAGAATAAGGAATTGCAACCGTTGAAACTACACCTTCACCTAGTAAAGACTCGATGGTATCTATGCTTTCAGCAAATTCATAATGAATCTCATCCACCGATTTTTCAGTTAAAAATGGATGACTTTGTGTATGAGATGCAATTTCTAAACCTAGATCATGTGCAACCCATACTTGAGATGGTATCATATAAACCTCTTCATCTAAGAACAATTTATCACCGATAATATTAAAAGTTCCCGGCATATTATATTTCGAATGAAGTGGTAGTGCTTTATCATACCAATTTCGATAGCCATCGTCATAGGATAGGGTTACAAGTGCCTGTCCATGATAATCAGAATTATTTAACGGCGTGATTTTTTTAAGATCTTCGATTGCAAAATTGGTAGTAAAAATCAACTTGAAACTATTTTTTAAAAGTTTTGATTTATTATTTTCAATATCAGTTTGGACACTTAAAGTATATGTCGTATAGTTATCGTATGATTTTTCAGGTTTTACTTTGACTTTATTTTTATTAATCTCAAATGTAATCGGAAAATCATTTCCTGCTTCATCTTTAATCGTAATTGACGAGTTAGTAATCGATGCTTTATTAATCGGATGGTTAAATGTAATCGTCCATTCCTTATTTAAATCTGTAATTTCTTTGTGCTTTATAAAAGATTTCGCTTTCGTTATAGTAATACCATTAGTGCATAAAAGCACAAATGGTATCGCTACTATAATGATAAGCTTTTTCCACTGAATCAATCTTTCTTTCTCCTTTCAACCACTATTCAAACCTCTTAAATGTTTCTTGTATAATTTCATAGGATTTTTTTAACCGTTCTTCAGTTTTAGGCATACTCCAATTATCCCATGTAAAACTATGCAATGGATTAAGTACACCTTTTTCAATCTCTGGCAATGAAGACACAACCTCATGCTTATCATTAAGAAACAATGCACCTATATTTATTTTATCTACAAAAACTGATGTTTCTCCGTTTTCTTTATAAAAATCCCCTATAAATTCTTTATGACTAGGATCCTTTGATTGAAGAAGTAACCAAGGAATACGTAATTCTATAGTTCCGTTGTCGCTCCAATTATAATCGACAAGAGAATTATAATCCTTTGCCTTCGGATTACCATTTCCCTCTATTAATTTTCCTGTTTCATATGCTGAAAAAGGTACAGTTATATTCTGTTCTGGCAAGTATAGTTCTTTATTTAAAGCATAGAAAATCGGACTGAACGTAGTGTTCTTTTGCATAACATTTGAAGAAGGGATGTCGATAAGCTTTAATTCATTTCCATATAAATAAGAATAGAAATCATAATAAGGATCGATAACAATACGCGACTCCTTATTCTTATTAAGCTCGACAACAAACTCAATGCCATTTTTGAACGTTACTCCTTTCAAATCTGATTTCAATGTTTTTCCTTGATTCGGAATAACATCTAATAGAATTTGAGTAGAAGATGTTTTATTGAGTAAATCTCCATTTAATTGGAAGTACAAGTATCTTTCATCATAATCAATACTCATTGAAGTTTTGTTTTTTTGTTGTTCATATAAGAGAGGAGCTCTCCATTCTGATATATCTCCGTCAACCTGTACCTTATGACGATCAAAGCTTAGTAAACCAAATTGTTGTTCATTTGTTTGAGCATTAGACCAATAAGGGCGTTGGTTTGGATTATCGTAATCCATCGTATTCCAAGTACGTTTAAACCACTCATCTTGCCAAGTAAATACTAATCCACCAAGTAAATCCTCTGCCATAATATCCTCGAACAGATGGGTTAATATTTCACCTTGTTCCTGCTCTGATACAAATCCCTGAGTCCAGCCATATGGATTATCATGGGTTAAACCACGTGAACCAGGGATTCCAAACTCAGCGATTAATATCGGCATACGATGTGCAGCATGTAATTCTGCTAAATAGGCTGCATAACTATTTTTTTCTCCACGGTGATCCACATACGACAAGTATTCTTGGTCGTAGTTAAAGAAATCTGGATAGTATGGATACACATGGTACGATGCAAATTGACCTGTTTGTTTCGCTAACCCTTTTGTATAAATAACATTCGGATTAACACTTGCAATATCTTCATCTTTATTCGGCTCAGATGGATGATCTAATAAATCTGTTGTAACCCAGTTTGTAAAGCTCATAGGGTGCATCCAGCCATAATTATTTTGTTCATATTGTGTAATATAATCCATTTGTTCTGCAACCCAATGTTCAAATGGGGAAGCATCTTTTGTTTCGAAATAAACACCATTATACTGTCCAATAGTAGCATGCTTTTCATTTGTTCCGTTTACCATAAGAGGGTACCATTCGATACCTATAACCCAACCAATTATATACTGAGAAACATCCGTATCATAATAACCAGATGCATGCCCTACTACGTGCTCTACATATTTATTACCGTGAATAACATCCACAAGGGTTTTCATTTCTGCTCGGAAATTCTCAAGTGTTGCAGGATCATAAGCATCTAAAGTTTTCTCTAAACCTTCTTCTTCAATCCACACTCCATGTAGTACATATAAAGGATTTTTTGCTTTTTCATTATATCTTTTTAAAGCTCTATAAAAGCCAGGTGGATGTAACGTATAGACTCGGATTGTATTGGCATTCATTTTACCAATCTGCTGGAACCAATGATAGTATTCATCCTCCGTAATGGCCGCCTCTCCAGGGAAATAACCTGGTTTCCCCATCCCCATATTAACGCCTTTGAGGGTGATAGCTTCCCACTTTCCATTTTTAAAAATTTCAAATGTTTGATCATTAATACGTGCATTATAACCTAAATTATTTATTGCTGAACTTTCAGTTTTCTGCTCAACTTCTTTTTTCTCGAATTCTTCCAAAATAGATTTCATCATCGGCACATATGCTGACCAATAAAAAGCATCATCCGAAAAATTTTGTAAAACTTTATAGACTGATGCCAGCCCTTTCATCTTATAGAAATATGGTACTTTATTAATATCATTAAAATCGCCTGCAAAATAATATTTTGTAGTATTTTTATGTTCACCGGAAACAACTGCTGCGAATGAAAGAGGGACATCATGTTCATTTAATAATTTTTCACCTTCCTCAGTTAAGCTCCACTCATAATTCGCTAAAACATCTTGCTCATTTTTTGCGGTAACAACATCAAACCAGTAGTCATATCGTGGGTTCGATGAAACACCTAAGGACTCCTGTCCTATTTTAGTGAAGTTAAGAAAAATACCTTCTTTATCAATATGTTTATTTAACTCTAAAACAAAAACCTCATCTGTAAAGTCATTCACTAATATGAAGCCCCCACCTTCATATTTCCAATTATCCTTAAATTTATCAACAACCCATTGTGGAATTTCATTATTTTTTTTATAGTCTAATTCTTCGAAATAGCGACCAATCCAACCGGACCAATCTATTTTCAAATAATCTAGCACTTGCTCTCGCACCTCAGGAGACGTTGGTGATGCAATAGAGTTAAATTCTGCAATGAATAAACTTTTTTCGTCACTAGTTAAACGTTTCATCATAGCATCCCATTCTTGCGACTCTAATCCACCAACAATTTTCTTTGTGCGTGCCCCCAATCTTTCTTGTTTCGGGTTAAGATCATCTTCATAGACACCATACGTATCTGCTAAATAGATTACATCATAATCTTTGTAATCCTTTGGCATTTGAGAAGTAGACACACTGTTATTTTGTTTATCAGGAATTGTCCCAAAGTAATCCTTTGATTCATCATATTGACCTTCTTTATGTTCATACTTCAAATAATTTAATAGCCAACTTATCCCTAAATGCTCTCGATATGATTCATCCTTCACTGTCTTATCAATGATCGCAACATTCAGTTGTTTATTGGGCGACATAAACCAAAGGGCTATTGGTATCACTATAAGTAATAACACTACTATAATTCCCAAATAAATACGCTTCATATCGATTCTTGCTCCTTGCTTGAAATACCTTTACGATCCATTTTGCCCCACTCTCGTCTTCTTACTAAAAAGTTCAAAAGACCCTCACAGCGCCAAATGAGTGTAATAGGACGATACCAGAAAATTTCTGTAAAACTTAGTAACATCATACGTATTAAATCAGCAACCTTGAACGTTTTATTTTTGCTCCATGCTTCAAATAACACAGCCATAATTGAAAATACAACACCATAAAGTACAAATGATAAAAGTAGTAAAATAGCTATCTCATAGTAGATATCACCTAAGAAAAAAGCAAAAACAATATAAATATAGCCACCAAGTTCAACAATTGGCCCTAAGCCTTCAATGAGCCAAAAATACGGAAAGGATAATAACCCAATACCGCCATATTTCGGATTAAAAGTCATTGTTTTATGATTCCATAAACTTTCTAATAATCCTTGATGCCATCTTCTTCTTTGTCTCCTTAAAACGGCCATCGTTTCCGGTGCCTCTGTCCAACAAACAGGGTTCTCTACAAATTCAATACGTTTATTTTCTTTCTTTTTACGGATATATCGATGTAGTTTTACTACGAGCTCCATATCTTCACCGATCATACTTTTAGTATAGCCACCTGCTTCTACTACCCATTTTTTCGAAAATACACTAAATGCACCTGAAATAATTAAAACTAAGTTAAATTTACTTAGCGTAATTCGTCCTATTAAAAAAGCTCTAAAGTATTCAATAATTTGCATAGTAACTAAATAATTTTTAGACAAGTTTGTTTCTAATATGGAACCAAGGTGCATATTCATTCCATTGGCAATTTGAACATTCCCACCCGCTGCAATTACCTCACCATCAGATAAGGCAATGGGTTTCATTAAACGTAATAAAGATGTACTCTCCAGAATTGAATCTCCATCAACAGAGCAAAAATAAGGATAGCTTGCAACATTAATGCCTACATTCAAAGCATCTGCCTTTCCACCATTCACTTTCTCTACCAAAAAACAATTTGGATGAATTTGTGATTGATAGATTTGAATAATGGAATCTGTTGGGATTTCCATCTTTATTATTTTTTCAATTTTTCTCATTTGAAAATGCTCAATAACTAGTTCTTGAGTACAATCAGTAGAACCATCATTGACAATGATTATTTCAAATTCAGGATAGTGTAGACTAAGTAGAGAATGAATACTATCCACAATACCTACTTCTTCATTATAAGCGGGTATGATTACAGACACTGGCTTAGAATAGAACGCATCAATATACGTATCATCCATTTCAGTTTGATCAAGCCTATATTCTTTTCGTAGCTTTAAAAGGGCAAACACAAACATAAGCCCATACGTTACTATAACTAGTAGCATATAAATTATGATTACCCCACCAAAAAACCACATTAAATAGTCAAGTATAATCATACTGCACGCATCCTTTTTTCTAATACTTCATTAGCCATATCAATTGCATATTGGTCATTTGTTGTTGCAATGAATTCTTTTAATCTCTGATAACCTCTTGGATCTTCAATTATCGTGCTTGCTGCTTTTGATCGTACCCACCAATTACTATCCTGTAACAATTTTTCTAAATGCTCGGCAGTATATGTTAAAGGTGCATACTTAAATAATTTTGCGACCATTAATCTTTCTTCCCATATTGTCGAATCGACAAATGGAATATACATCTCTAAATCTCGAATAACCCCAATTCTTTCAAGTCCTTTAAGAGTACGAATTCGAATTTCAGTATCCTCATTTGCTAATAATTCTTCAAGCCCATCTATAACATCCATACTTCCTTTTGCTGCAATTGTATCAATTAATGCATATTGTGCTGCTTGTTGTAAAATTTCTATCTTTTCCATAAGTCGTTGGAGCATTTCTACTTCTAAATATGAAAACAACTTTTTATATCCACTTTCTGAAAAAGAATAATTACATAGCAATATTTCTTGTATAAATTTTTCTTTTTCAAGAATAGAATATATTTTTAACAGCTGAAATAACTCTATAGAACGTTTGTAATTAATTGATACTTCGCAAGCACTGATAAGCTCTTTTATATGGAAATCAGCAATACGGTACATTGCATTCATTTTCTTACTCCAATTTCTGGATTTTAGCTCATTTTTGTAATATTCCTTTAAATTCATCTGTGCAAAAGAATAGATTTTTTGTTGGATAATTGGATTAGATATATTTCTTAAATACGATAAAAATATATGTTCTACCGCTAAAATTTGAATTTTACTTTTCGGAATTAGCGTATCAGTAAATCGGCCGTCCTCTAAAATGTACTCCTGCCAAAGTATTTTTGTTTTTTGTATATACTTTTCCATCTCATACTTTTTTCTCTCTTCGTTCCTTCTTTGATAGATTAAATACATCATAGCTACACCACAAAATAGGAAGAGAATAGCGATAATAGAAAGTAATAATTGAATAGATAATTCAATCATAATCATAACCTCGCAAATGTTCGCTTTAATTGTGCTTGAAATAAATTTAAATCAAATGGCTTAATTAAATACTGATCAACGCCACTTTCATATGCGTAGATCATATCTCGCAGAGACTTTCTATTGGTCATCATATAAATAATAAATTTCTTTTGATTAGCCATTTTCCTTAATGTGTGCAAGACATTAAGACCATTTTCACGTGGCAAAATATCATTCATAATGACGATATGCGTATGTCCAGATAAATACCAATCTGACTGTAAAAATTCATGTCCATCTGAAAAAACTTTTGTTTCTAATTGAAAGTGATCTACTATCATTTTCTGAACTGTTAATTCTAATACTTCACCAAAAATAACGTTTTCCTCTAAAATACTTACTTTCACTCTTTCAATTGGTTGCGAATTATAACTCGTCACTACTTCAATTTCCCAAGGTTCTGATAGTTGACTAAGAACTTCAAACTGTTTAGCTATTAAATCGTCAAACATTACTTGATCATTTTTAACCTCTACAATAATTCCCTGTAATGTAAAAGCTGAATCTGAAGGGAAGTTCTCATTTTTTACAAGTTGAAAAATTCGATTTAAAAATGCTTTCCCTTCTTCCTCACCATTTTGTGGCAACAAAATTCCCCATCGTAAACTTCCCTCTAACCTAAAAAGCATATCGGTATTCCGAACCTTGGATACAAGAAAATGAGCAATTTGTTCTTCTACAGCTTCAATCAAGTTATTTTGATAGGAATCAGATACAGTTGCCTTTAAAAATATAACTGTCAATTCCATATGTGACCGAATAATATTTGCCTTTAACACATCAAAAAGAGGTATAATATTAATAACCTTCAAAATATTTACTTTTTGTACCGTTTTAGATAAAGTGTTCATTACTACGCTCCTCTTACATGTTTTCTATATGATTTTTTATTGCACTGTGGAACTATCCTAAGTAATAAGTTTTATTTCATCTAATTTCCTTCTATATTTAGTCTGCACACTGATTCCTTTACTGTTTATATCAAAAGGAACATATTCCACAAAAAATTGACGATTTTTTAAACCTCTAATTCATAAGAGAAACCGCTTATAAGAATATAACAGTTCAAACTGAACAAATTCTAAACAAATGAAAGATTCGAGAAATTACATTCGGATAAAAAAATCTGCCGCTTTCCTCAAATGAGCCAAGGAAACTTTGCAGATTCTCTTCTATTATTAAATTCTTTACAAATGAAGGTAGATTCCCTCGCCATTACAAGACACTTTTATCCTGGTTAATGGAATTCGGCAAATTTATGGTCGCATTTCCATCCAACTTTCAAGATGGTGGATCGCAGTGCCTTTGAAGCTCTTTTTTTTGAAAAATGTTTTTGAACTTTGTTCAATTGTCGGTCCATATAAGCTTCTCCTTCTTCTGAGAAGCTAACTAAGTTACCCTCTTCTGACTTCAAAGTTTCAACACCTACAACAACTTTTTTATCCATTCGGTTAGCATATTCAATTTCATTTTTTACGATTTGTATAATGTCCTTTGAATTATCTCGGTAAGCCATTATAGTCACACCATCTGAATAGTTAATTACCCACTCAGATAAAATACCTTTACCATATTTAGTCTCATATGAGATTTCGTCATACCAAAAAGGTATATCTAATTCTAGTGGTAATTTTAATGACTGTGCTTTCTTTTTCGCATGAATAACTAACTGTTGGTAGGTTTGAATCGCAGCTGTTCGTTTTGTAGACCAAATATTTGTATCATATGGCTCAATATCTAAATGTATTCCTAAAAAACGTTGTGACTCTGTCGCTTCACGTTGAAAAAGCTCTAGCCAATTCATAAGTTGGTTTTGATACTCAACGCCATTCTCTGTAATCCAATTGACTTCCCCAGCAAGTGCGTATATTTGGATGTTTTTTGCTGAGGCCTTTTCTATAAAGCTTTGATACACACTTCTAGATATATCATAATCAACTTGTAAATAAACTTTGTTTATTCGTTTACTTTGCAAAAATTGTAATACGTTGGTTTCGTTATCTACAAGCATCCACGTATTCCAAATCCATGTAGAACGTTCATCTTCTGTAATACTATCTGCCTTTATAGTTGCACTATTTAGTGACATAACTAATATACATATGATTAAAAACTTAAACTTTCGACTATTAATAATTTCACACAGCCCCATTCGTTCAAATTAGTTATACCATATCGAAAATCTCTACAAATAGAAATAAACAAAAAGAAGGATATGTGTCTTCTTATTTATGCTCCTCATAGAATAGGAATTTATTCTTAAAGACTGATCAATCTATCAGTATTTTTCTATAGACGCATGCCGGGCGCATCAAAAAAGCAATATGACCACAAATGAGATCATATTGCTTATTCGTAAATATTTCCTTATGAAAAGTTCCTAAATGGCGAAGGTTAGTTGATTCTTTTCGTCACTTAAGCAATTCTATCAATCTATCCACGACTTTGTGAATTCTAACTGTCAGTCCGGGGTTCTTTCTGTCGCTTTAGCGGTTCTTTTCGCCACTCAGTTTTTATTAATTAGTCTCTTTGTTGAAACGATCGACAATCATAGATAATGCTCCATCTCCCGTTACATTTGTAGCTGTACCAAAGCTATCTTGTGCTATGTACAGTGCGATCATTAGTGCAACCATTGTTTCATCGAAGCCGAGCATTGTTTGCAGTAAACCTATTGCCGCCATGACTCCTCCTCCTGGGACACCGGGTGCAGCAACCATTGTAATACCTAGCATAAATATAAAGCCGATATATTGCGCAAAGCCTATATCCATACCGTTCATCATCATAACACCTAAAGAACAAGTTACGATTGTAATCGTACTACCTGATAAATGAATAGTTGCAAACAGTGGGATTGTAAAATTCGTTACTTTTTCTGAAGCCCCTGTTTTTTGTGATTGTCGCAATGTAACCGGAATAGCTGCAGCTGAAGATTGTGTGCCTAATGCTGTAAAATACGCAGGTAGCATTGTTCGAAGTAACTTAAGCGGATTTTTCTTATTTAAAGTTCCCGCAGTAGTGTATTGCACTAGCAATATTACCCAATGCATCGCAATTATTAGTCCGAAGACAATTGCGAAGACTGATAATATTTTTGCTACTTGACCTCCATATGTCATGTTCAAGAAGATCCCAAAAATATGGAATGGTAAAAGTGGAATAATAACAAATGAAATTAACTTTTCAATGATTACGTTAAACTCTTCAAAACCACGTTTCATCACATCGCCTTTGATGGCAGTCATACCAATCCCTACGATAAATGCAAAAATTAATGCTGACATCACGCCCATTAATGGGGGCATTTCAACTTTAAAGAATGCCTGTGCTAAAAATTCCTCTGGGTTTTTCATACTTTCCATAGCACCATTTGATATGAAGTTGGGCAACACATTTCGCGCTACTAAAAAGGCGAATATGCCTGCAATGATTGTTGAGAAATAGGCAAAGAATGTTGCCAAACCTAATAATTTTCCTGAGCCTTTCCCAAGCTGAGCAATGCCCGGAGCAATAAATGCAATAATAATAAGTGGTACAACGAAATTTAAGAAATTACCGAATAAGCCATTAAATGTTGCAAATATACGTACAAATGACTCCGGCATAAAACCTCCAAATATTACCGCTAAAAAGATAGCGACAATAATTTTTGCCAATAGACCAAATTTTAACTTCACTATAATGTCCTCCTTAAAAAAACAACTGTCTTTCTCGAATGTATTAGTAGTAATTTAACATAAACAATCGTAAGAATATACAGTTCGAAGAATAGACGGAATTGCAAAACTTTTCTTTATTTTCTACCGAACAATAAAAACTTAGAATAGGTAAATACTCACCTATCCTAAGCTTCTACTTAATACGCTTTAAATAATTTTTGTAAAATATAATATGATTGTTTTAAACGCTCTTCAAACTTAGGCGTTTGCCATGGTTCCCAAGTATAAGCTGAGAGTTTCGGTAAGACTTGGTCATTTGTCTCTGGTAAAGATTTTACAACTTTGCCCTCTTTATCTACAAAGACCGCACCAATATAAATATTATCTACCTTAGTAGAAGCTGTCTCTCCATCTTTATATAGATCTCCCATAAACTCACGTTGGCTTGGATCTCTAGTTTGGATCAGTAGCCAAGGAATTCGTAGCTCAATCACATGATCATCCGTCCATGTATAGTCTACTAACGAATTATAATCTTTTGATTTTGGATTGGCATTCCCTTGAAGCAGCTTCCCTGTTTCATAATGACTGAAATCAGTAGTAATATTTTGCTCTGGTAAGTACAACTCTTTATTTAACACATAATAAATCGGTGCAAACTTACCACTATTTTTTGTCGGAACTGCCATACGAGGTGGAATCAGATTTATATTATGACCGTAAAAATAATCATAGAAATCATAGTATTCATCTATGACCACTCGAGAGTCTCCACTTTTATTTAATTCCACAATAAAATCTACGCCATTTGAAAACGTCATATCTTTTATTGATGTAGCTGAAGTATTCCCTTGATTTGGTACTACATCAAGTAAAATACGAGGTGATGCTTGTTCTAAAACATCACTTTTTAATTTGAGATACAAGTATCTTTCATCATAATCGACAGCAAAATCTGTTGAGTCAGAAGGTGAGGTATTGTACATTTGTGTACCTTTCCATTCCTTAGTATCGCCGTCTACTTTTACTTTAAATCGATCAAAGCTTAGTACGCCAAATTGCTGTTCATTTGTTTGTGCATTAGACCAAAACGGTCGACGGTTTGGATCATCATAATCCATCGTATTCCACGTCCGCTTAAACCACTCGTCCTGCCATGTAAAGACTAGGCCTCCGAGCAAGCCTTCATGCATAATATCTTCATATAAATGTTGTAGCGTTTCACCTTGTTGTTGTTCGGACATATGGCCCTGATTCCAGCCATAAACATTTTCATGTGTCATACCACGAGCTGCAGGTATTCCAAATTCCGCGACAAGAACAGGCATATTATGTGCTTCATGTAGTTCTTTTAAATATCCTGCATAACTATTTTTATTGCCCCGGAAATCTTTATAATTTAAATATTTTTGATCGTAGTTAAAGAAGTCAGGGTAATAAGGATACACATGATAGGAAGCAAATTGACCCGGTGCCTGCATCTCACCTTTCGTATAGATGACATTTGGATTTACGCCTACCAAATCCTCATCCTCAGAAGGCTCAGATGGATGGTCTAATAAGTCGGTTGTTACCCAGTTTGTGAAACTCATTGGACGGATCCAATTATATTTATCCTTTTCGTAAACAGTAATAAGATCCATTTGCTCGGCTAACCAATGTTCAAATGGTGCAGCATTTTTCGTTTCAAAATACGTCCCATTGTATTCGCCTATATTAGCGTGTTTCTCGTTCGTACCAACAACCATACGCGGATACCATTCGATTCCTAGCACCCAGCCTATTATATATTTTGAAACGTCCACATCATATAATCCTGAGGCATGTCCTGCTACTGGCTTCACATAAGTATTACCGTGGATAACGTCCACCATTCGTTTCATTTCAAGTTGAAAATCCTTTAAAGTAGCTTCATCATAGGCATCTAATGAATCAACCAAACCTTCTTCGCTAATCCATACACCATGCAATACATACAGTGGTTTATCTGGATTTTCTTCATTGTATTTTGCAAGTGCCCGATAAAAACCTGGCGGGTGTAATGTATATACTCGAATCGTATTGGCATTCATCTCAGCAATTTGTCGGAACCATCGATAGTACTCTTCTTCCGTAATAGCAGCCTCGCCAGGAAATGCTCCTGGTTTACCCATACCGATATTAACGCCCTTAAAGACTATCGGCTCCCATTTTCCATCTCGTAAAACTTCAAATGATTCGCCCTTAATACGTGCGTTATAATTTAATTTGCCATGATTAACGTTTTCTTGAACTTCTTTTTGCTCAAACGTTTCAAAAATTTTATGCATGACTGGTATATAGATTGACCAATAAAACGAACTATCTGCATACTTCTCCGCATATTTATAAATGGTCGGTAATCCTTTTATTTTGTAAAGGGTTGGCACACGGGACATATCGTTAAAGTCTCCAGCAAAATAATAGCTTGTCGTGTAGCGTTTATCCTGTGAAACGATTGCCGCAAATTGCTGTGGAATATCGTTGTCCTCTAAAAGTTTTTCCCCTTCTTTTGTTAAGTCCCATTCATAATTAGCGAGAGCATCCTCTGCATATTTAGGTGTGATAATATCAAACCAATAGCCATATTCTGCACGAGCAGAGGTGTTGAAGAACTTTTTCCCTTCTTCAGTAAATTGCACCTGAATACCTTCTGTGTTTACATGCTTGTCCAACTCTAGCACAATGAGCTTTTCTGTAATTTCATTAAATAGAAGAAAGCCTCCGCCTTTGTATGGCCAATTATCGCCTTGTTCATCTATGACCCATTGTGGAATTTCTGTATTTTTATGATAATCAAGCTCATCAAAATATCGCCCAATCCATCCAGACCATGAAATTCCTAAATAATCTTGTAACTCTTTTCTAACTTCTGCTGACGTCGGTGATGCAAATGTATTGTATTCAGCAATTAACATACTTTTCTTATTTGTTGCTAAACGATCTACTATAGACTGCCATTCACCCATTTCCAAGCCGCCTACAATTTTTTCTGATCGTTTACCTAAGCGTTTTTTTTCATTTAAATCATCCTTATAAACCCCGTACGTATCAGCCAAATAAATAACATCATAATTACTATAGTCAGTCGGAAACTTTTTTTCTGACACGTTCTTCGTTTTATCATTTGGAAGCGTACCATAGTAATTTTTTTGTACATCATACGAATGCTCATCGATTGTGTATTTATAATGGTTTAAAAACCAGTTCACACCTAAATGCTCTCGATAAGTTTCGTTCGGAACCGTTTTATCTAGAATCGCAACGTTGAGCGATTTTTCATCGCTGAAATACCACCATGCTATAGGTGTAATAATGAGAATTAGAACGACTATAATCCCTATATATATACGCTTCATACATTTTTCTCCTTTTCACCAATGCCGACACGCTTCATATTACCCCAATCGCTTCTTCTTAGTACAAACCGGATCAATCCCTCACAGCGCCAAAAAAGAGTGAGTGGTCGATACCAGAAAATTTCAGTAAAAGCTAAAAGTATCATGCGTAGTAGCTCTCTCGGTTTCGGATAAGTATTCAAAATCCATGCTTCGAATAATATAGAAGCTATTGAAAAAATCACCCCATAAATAACGAAAAGCAGTAACAGGATTATGGCTATTTCATAATAGATTTTCCCTAAGAAAAATGCCACTACGATATAAATGTAACCACCTAGCTCAACTAGTGGACCTAGGCATTCTACTAGCCAAAAGTATGGAAATGAAAGCAAGCCTATTAAGCCATATTTAGGATTCAACGTCATCGTCTTATGCTTCCATAGGCTTTCAAATAATCCTTGATGCCAACGTCTACGCTGGTTTCGCAAAACCCCTAATGACTGAGGTGCTTCAGTCCAGCACACAGGATCTGGAACAAATTCTATACGTTTCTTTTCTTTTTTCTTTCTTATCAAACGGTGAATATTCACGACAAGCTCCATGTCTTCTCCAATAATATTCGTTGAATAACCGCCCGCTTGCACAGCCCATTCCTTCGAAAACACACTAAATGCTCCCGAAATAATAAGCACAAGATTGTATTTACTTAAAGCTATTCGCCCCATTAAAAAGGCCCGCGCATATTCTATTATTTGCATGATCACTAAGTAATTATTTGATAAGTGTGTTTCAGTAACGGAACCAAGCTGCATTTTTGCGCCATTGGCAATTCGGATATTTCCTCCTGCCGCAATCACTTCACCATCAGATAAAACAATCGGCTTCATCACACGAAGCAATGATTTTTCATCTAAGATTGAATCACCATCAATAGAGCAGAAATATGGATATTGAGATACATTAATACCAACATTTAATGCATCTGCCTTACCACCATTTTCTTTATCTACTAAAATACAATTTTTATAGATTTCAGATTCATAAATTTGTTTAACTTGTTTTGTAGGGATATGTGTACGAACAATTTTATCAACGGGCTTCATTCGGAGATGCTCGATTACGGTTTGTAGTGTAGAGTCAGTTGACCCGTCGTTAATAATGATAATTTCAGTTTGTGGATATCGTAAATTCAACAATGAATAGACTGTGTCTACAACGCCAATCTCTTCATTGTAAGCAGGGACTAATAAGGATACTGGTTTTGAGTAAAAGGCATCTGTATGCGCATCATCATACTCTGAGGGGTCTAATTTATAGCGTTTTCGCATAACTAGCATGGCAATAACAAACATGGCGCAATACGAAACAATAACAAACAACATATAAAATAGAATAAATCCACCAAAGAACCACATACAAAAATCTAAAAATACTTTCATTTGTTCCCTCGCTTTCTAACGATTGTTTCACGAGCCATGTCAATTGCATATGGGTCATTTGAGGACTCCATAAATTGCTGTAATTTTGCAATTCCATCTCTATTTTCTGCAATTGTTTTAGCAGCCTGTGAGCGAACCCACCAATTTTCATCTTGAAGAAGCTGTTCTAAATAAGCATAGCTATAGTTTAGTGGTACATGCTTAAATATTTTCGCAACCATTAATCTTATTTCCCACATATCTGATGTCACAAATGAGACATAAGGATCGATTTCATCAATTACACCAATTTCATAAAGACCTTTTAATGCTCTGATTTGTATTTCTGGAACTTCATGCGTTAATAGTTGTTTTAACTGATCAATGTATTGCATATTTCTTTTGACAGCTGCAGTATCAATTGCAGCAAATTGGATATTTGTTGTCCAACTATTAAAGTCTTCAAATAATCGAATAAATACGTCATCCTCTAACAAAACAAATACTCTTCTATACTCGCTTTCAGAATAATGAATGTTCGATTCTTTAATTTTTTCGATAAACAATTTTGGTTGGAAGATAGAGTAAATTTTTAACAGTTGAAAATATTCCTCCTCCGAAATTTTGGTTTTTTCGAATTGAAGACATGTCTCTAATAAGTCCTCTATCTGTAAATCAGCAATATGATATAAAGCATTCATTCTAATGCTCCATCGTTTACTGGACAAATCCTTTTCATAAAACTTTTTTAAATAGAGATTAGAAAACTCTTTTATTTTGTGTTGAACTTTTTCATTGCTTATATTTTTCAAATAAGATGAAAAGATTATTTCTATAGCTGCTACTTGCGCTCTCCCTCTAGGTACAAGCACTATAGAGAAAATTTCATCATTGATTAAATAGTTGTACCATTGCTGTGAAGAGTTTTGTAAAAAAGTATCACGCACTTCTGCAAAACGAATCTCCCGCTTGCGCTGAACAAGTATATAGATCGTAAATAAAAATAGAACTATTAATAAAACACCGCTGACCGTTAAAAGAAAAGGAATCGACAGCTTGATCATAGCCAAAACCTCGCAAAAGTCTTTTTAATTTTCGCTTCTAACAAACGTAAATTAAATGGTTTGACGATATATTCATCGACGCCACCTTCATAAGCATTCAGTGTTGCACCCTCTGAGTTTCGTTCTGACATCATATAAATGATGAACTTTTTCTCATTCGGCATTTCTCGCAAAATGTGCAAAATTTCTAAGCCATTTTTACGTGGTAAAATATCGTTCATCACAACTAAATGCATATGGCCAGATTTATAGTGATCGGACTGTAAAAAATCATAGCCATCTTCATAGGTCGACACGTCAAACGTATAATGAGGAATGTCTAAATTTTCGAGAGTCGTTTCTAGCACTTTTCTAAAGATTTCATTTTGTTCAATAATGCTAACCTTTACTTGCTCCCTTGGTTGTACACGATAATCTGTAACCTGTTCTACTGAGCAAGTCGGCTGTTCTTCATCAGCTAGTTTGTGCTTATTTTTCTCTAACAATGTGTCAAAATCAACATTATTATTTCTTATTTCAGTAATGGAAGCTTTTAACGCTATTTTTTGATATTCCCTTTCTTGCGTTAGAATTGCGAAAATCCGTTTTAAAAAAGCTTTTACCTCTACTTCACTACTTTGCAGAAAAAAGATTCCCCAATGCATACCATCTGCTAGTTGGAAAAGTAAATCTGTTTTTCGTATTTTAGATTTTAGAAAAGCAGAAATTTGATGATTCACTTGATTAAGTTCTATATCAGTTCCTTGTGGGAAATTCGCTACTTTAAAAAAGACTGCAGTCATTGTTAAACGTGAACGAATAACACTCTCACGCAAAATTTCAAAATAACCCTTCACCTCATGCTCCTGCATGATATCTTCCGCAACGATTAATTGATTCATTTGTGTTCACTCCAGTTGATGGAAGAAGCATTTTATACTTCTTCATTATTTTTCTATCATTCTTTTGATTTATAAACACAACAACTATAGTAATAAATATGACTAAGCAATTTCTATATAAAATTTTTGGTAAATCAATTACTTTTAAAATAATATTATATTTTTGCTATAAACTACAGAATAATACCTCTTTGGACAAAAAGTTATATTTTTCTGACAAAAGAATGCCATATTATAATAAGAAAAAAGGGTATGTAAGTTTTATACTTACATACCCTTTTTAACAATTATTTAACTGGTACAACTGAACCTTTCCATTCTTCAATAATGAAGTCTTGGATTTCTTTAGATTTTAATACTTCTATCAATTTTTTAATTTCTGGTTTTGTTTCATCACCAGCACGTACAGCTACAATATTTACATAAGGAGATTCTTTATCTTCAAGAGAAATCGCATCTTTCAATGGATTAATGCCGTTATCGATTGCAAAGTTCGAGTTAATTAAAACTGCATCGCCTTCATTATTTTCATACATTTGTACAAGCATTTCTGGAGCTGTATTTGCATCAAATTTGAAGTTTTTAGGGTTTTCTGCGATATCTTTTATTTCTGCTGCTGTTTTATCAACACCATCTTTTAATTTAATTAAGCCCTTAGCTTCTAACAATGAAAGCATACGACCGTGGTCTGAAACTGAGCTAGAAAGTAAAATTGTTGCACCTTTTGGTAGATCCTCAAGAGATTTATATTTTTTAGAGTAAATTCCGATTGGTTCAATGTGAATGGCACCAGCATTTTCAAAGTCATAGCCATTTTCTTTCATGCTAAGCTCTAAGAAAGGTAGGTGTTGGAAATAGTTTGCATCAAGTTCACCTGATTCTAAATGTTGGTTTGGTAATACATAATCTTGATAAGTTTCTATTTCAAGATCGATACCTTCTTTAGCTAAAGCTGGTTTTGCTTTTTCTAAAATAACCGCATGAGGCGTATTAGAAGCACCTATTGTTAATGTTACATTTTCATTACTGTCTGATTTTTCACCAGATGATGTGTTTTTAGTATCATCTTTTTTACCAGCACCACAAGCAGCTAAGGCTAATACTAATACTGATAAAAATAATCCTGCTAATAATTTCTTCATTTTATTGCACTCCCTTTTAACTAATTTAAAATATGTTAGCGGTATAAAACCGAAAGAACCTTTTTGATGTTCGTAGCGAGATACGCTTTTTTGTCATTAGCGCCTTTTTAGCGTTTATCTGTTTTGGCTGTAATTAAGTCGCCAATCCATTGAATAATAAATACTACTATTAAGATTAATATAGTCGCCATTAAAGTTACATCTTGGCGATTGCGTTGGAAACCATCTAAGAATGCTAAGTTCCCTAGACCACCTGCACCGATAATACCTGCCATCGCAGTATAGCCCACAAGTGCTACAGCCGTTACAGTAAGACCAGAAATAAGCGCCGGTAACGATTCGGGAATTAATACTTTCCAAATAATCGTTGACGTTTTAGCACCCATTGAACGAGCCGCTTCAATAACGCCTTTATCGATTTCACGTAATGAAATTAATACCATACGCGCATAAAATGGTGCAGCTCCGATAATTAGTGCCGGTAAAGCCGCATCTGCGCCACGAATTGTGCCGAGTAAAAATTTTGTAAACGGAATTAATAAAATAATCAAAACGATAAATGGAATCGAACGGAAAATATTAACGATTGAGCCTGTTAAAAAGTTCACCAGTTTATTGGCCCATAGTTGGTTTGGACTTGATAAAAACAATAAGATCCCAATTACTAATCCAAGTATAAATGTGATCACTGTAGAGATTGTTGTCATGTACAACGTTTCATACGTAGCTTCCCACATTTTTTCCCAGTCAACATTCGGAAAGAGACTAGTTAGCATTGGCAATCACCTCCGTTTGTACTTCGACTGTATGCAAGTAGCTAAGTGCAGCTGCAACATTCGACTCTGTGCCTTCAATTTGTACAATAAGTGTACCGTACGCGCCATTTTTCGTTTGCGAAATATTACCATGCACTATACTTACTTCTACATCACACTTTTTCACAAGATGTGAGATGACAGGCTGCTCTGTTTTTTCTCCTACAAAGATTAGCTTTACAAGTTGTCCATTAGGGTAATTTGCTTTAATTTGTGCCACAGTTTCCTGTGTTTCCTTCGTATTTGTAATTTGAGAAACGAATTTTTTTGTAATGTCAGCTTGTGGCGCTTGGAATACTTGTAATACTTCACCACGTTCTACAATTTCTCCAGCTTCCATAACCGCTACACGGTGGCAAATTTTACGAATTACGTGCATTTCATGTGTAATTAATACGATTGTTAAACCTAGTCGTTCATTAATATCGACCAGTAAATCTAGGATAGCATCTGTTGTCTCCGGATCGAGTGCGGATGTTGCCTCATCACATAACAATACTTCTGGATTATTAGCAAGTGCACGAGCAATGCCTACACGTTGCTTTTGTCCCCCTGATAGTTGTGATGGATACGCTTTAGCACGTCCGTCTAAACCAACTAGTGTGATCAATTCTTTCACACGTGCCTCACGTTTTGCCTTTGGAACACCTGCGATTTCTAGTGGGAAAGCAATGTTTTCAGCAACAGTTCGAGACCAAAGTAAATTGAAATGTTGGAAAATCATACTGACCTTTTGTCTAGCATTTCTAAGCTTTTGCCCCTTTATGGATGAAAATTCCTGATTGTTAACCGTTACCGTTCCTGATGTAGGCTTTTCTAAACCGTTTAACAAGCGAATCATTGTACTTTTACCAGCGCCACTATAGCCGATAATGCCATAAATTTCACCTTTTTCAATAGAAAGGTTGACGTCTTTAACTGCTGTTAATTCGCCATTCGAGGTTTTGTATTTCTTCGTAATATTTTGAAGCTGAATCATAGCGAATTCTCCTTTTCTTATATCAATTGTGCCACGGCATAATTGTGTCTGGAATCGGCTTTGTGCTTAGGCCTGCAGATGTTTTTTGTGCGAAAGCGTAGTGCTAACGCAGCGGCAGCAACACGGGGGCCGACACGATGTCGGTCATTTCGGTAATGCCACAGGACGTGGCGTTTTTACCGATACAGGTCAGTTAGCTGTTACCCATGGATGCGATGGTTTTAGGCTAACATCCCCTAAGAAATCCTTTTCGATTCCATGACATCCGCCGTAGGCTTTAGGCCAACAAATGTTTACTGTGCGAAAGCGAAGCGTCAGCAACAACATGACGTTGGTCACTCAGTCGTTGCCACAGGATGTGGCGTTCTTAGACTGAGCTCCTCTATTTCAGCGGGTGTTCGGACATCCGCTGAAAGAAGTAAAAAAACCCCTTCAACTATAGACAAGTAGAAGGGGTCACGTAACTTATACGCTGAACCGTTCTCTCATCTTTCAAAGATAAAATCTTTGGGTGATTTGGCACCTTTTCACTTTGTGATGGTTGCCGGGCTTCATAGGGCACTTCCCTCCGCCGCTCTTTATAAGAGTTCGATATATTTATATTTTTTAGTATATTCGTACTTTACCACGTGAGTAAAGTTCCGTCAATTTATTTTTTTAACAATTCGTATAAATACGGTACGGATTGAAAGGCATAAACCTTTTCCGTCACTTTTCCGCCTTCACATACAAGTAAACACGGTACACTTTCGATTTTATTATGATAAGCGATTTGCTCAATAAAATTAATATTCGCTTTACCAACCTGTAGCTGTGGCAGCAATTGCTCAACAACCGACATCATTTTCGATGCAACTACACACGTTCCACACATTGGTGTATATAAATAAAAAGCAGCCTTTTCACCAGACTGGATAGCCACGTCCCACTGCTCTTTTGACCATTCTTCCATCTTTTTTCACGCAACCTTACAAAATATATTCATTATGGATTGAGAAATGTGCACGAAGCAAGATCGCCGCTAACACCTTTCTCGGAGTTGTCTCTACTTCCTTATATGTTGGCATTGTACGTAAATGCTCAGCCTCTGGATAATGTCTGTCCATTAATGCTCGTAGCTTATCACCCGATGTATCTGCATCAAAAAATGTATAAAGCTCACAGCCTTCATATGGATCAAGTAACTCTTCTAATTGATGCACACCAATTGTACCATTCGTGCAAAGTATTTTAACATGTTCATTTAAAATAGGTTCAATTTGAAGCTTATCCGAACGGCCTTCGACAATTAAGCATTTCCCCTCGAACATAACGCCACCCCCGTTTAGACATATCCCTTATCATTATTATATCAATAAATCTTGTCATTGATACTGTTAGACACTTATTGTTAAGGGAATATACTTTCATTCACCCTCATCCACTATGATGGCAGAATGGATGAAGATAATAAAAAACGTCGGTAGTTTCCGACGTTTTTCTATTACAGGCTTGTCTTATAAGCTTGTCTTATTCTGCAATCATTTCATCGTATTGCTCAGCTGTCATAAGCTTTTCAACTTCTGATGCATCAGCAGGCTCTACAACGATCATCCATGCTTTTTCATATGGTGATTCATTAACGAATTCTGGGCTATCTTCTAAATCTGCATTTACTTCAACTACTGTACCTGAGATTGGTGCATATAATTCAGAAACTGTTTTTACAGATTCTACGCTACCAAATGGATCATCTGTTTTGATTTCGTCGCCAACTTGTGGAAGTTCAACGAAAACGATATCTCCAAGTTCAGATTGTGCGAAATGAGAAATACCGATACGTACTTTTCCATCTTCTACTTTAACCCATTCGTGCTCTTCAGAGTAACGTAAGTCTTTAGGTGTGTTCATGCAAAAACCCCTCCATAAATATGTAATATATTCACTTTCAGTGTGCCATACTTCTTCCATAAAAACAAGAATCAATTATGCCTTGTTCATCTCAACACCTATAGAGGTGAAGACTTCTGATTTGACGCTTCGCTTTCGTTACATAAAACAATTTAAAAGCGTTATTTCCAAGCTTGCTCAAAATCTGATTCTTTAAACCCTAACGTAACTTTTTTTCCATCAGTTACAATTGGACGTTTAATTAACATACCATCTGAAGCAAGCAGTTCAAGTTGCTCCTCTTCAGTCATTTCAGCAAGCTTATCTTTCAAGCCAAGCTCGCGATATTTCATACCAGAAGTATTAAAAAATTTCTTTAAAGGTAGTCCACTTACTTGCCATAAGTTTAATAGTTCGTCCTTTGTTGGCGGTTGTTCGACAATGTGTACATCTTCATATGAAACTCCATTGTCATTTAGCCATTTTTGTGCTTTTTTACAAGTAGTACATTTCGGATATTGAATAAATTGAATCGTCATTTAAAGGCTCCTCTACTATCATTTTAGGAACTACATTTTCAGTGTATCCCTCATTTTCTGTAGTATACCATCATAACCGTTTCGAACCAAAGAAACTCATCGTATTAAAGTGTATGGATGATTTCCGTTCCGGCTGGACGCTTTCCTGGGGGCGTCCGATGAGCCGCTTCGCTGCGCTGCAGGGTCTCATCTGTGACACTGATTCCCAAGGAGTCGCCCAGCCTCCACTCCAATCAACCTATTCATATAGCGTGTATTACATGTTTCTCTAATTTAGAGTAATAAAATCAAACTTTAGCAAAAGGATTTTTCTGTACGAAAGTGGAGTGCCAACGTAACGATAGCAACAAATGTATCCTGCGCGAAAGCGAAGTGACAGGAACAGATGTACAATCGCCTTCACTATTCTGATTGATTATGATGAGTAGTCATAGAGCCCTCTTTTGACTTACATAAAATTTATTAAAGTTCTTCGGTATTGTTGATTGGAGTGAAAGGCTACTCGACTCCCGTGGGAAAGCGAGACAGTCGAGACCCTGAGGCCAACATGATGTTGGTCACGGAGGCATTGTCACAGGACGTGACGCATTTAGCCTTCGTTCCTTTAGCGAAGGAAGCGGCTCGACGCTCGCCCACAGAAAGCGAGTAGCCTGGAACGGAAATCCCCCCTCGTTTTGCAAGCGCTATACTTTATTTCCAACAAAAAACCTAGCTATCTCATCTATGCGGATAGCTAGGTTAGTCTGCTACATTAAACTACATATTTTTCTGCTTCAATTAATTTAACAGAAGCTTCACGTTTCTTCGCGATTAAGTTGTATGGGTTGTTGCGAGTTAATTTACGTAGTGCAGACAATGTCATGCGTGCAGCGTCGCCGTCTGCTGAAGCAAGAATCGTATCTTTTGCTTCTTTTTCAATTTCTGCAAATGCTTCTTGGCAGAAGATTTGAGTGTACAGTAATTTTTGATGAGCTTTTTCAGCACCGTCACGAGCAATCGCTTTTTCTGTACGCAATACTGCAGATTCCATAGCAAATAGTTGGTTTGCGATATTTGCAATCTTCACTAATACTTCTTGCTCCTGATCAAGCTTCGCGCCGTAGCGTTGTGCTGCTAAGCCAGATGCTAATACAGCAATTTTCTTCGCATTTTTCACAAGATATTTTTCCTGTGCTAGCGGCTCTGTGCCTACATCCTCAGGCATTAGCATAAGTAGCTCTTGTTGTAAATTTTGAGCAACTTGTAGTAACGGCAATTCACCTTTTATTGCCTTTTTCATAAATGTACCTGGTACAATCATGCGGTTAATTTCATTTGTACCTTCAAAAATACGATTAATACGAGAATCACGATAAATGCGCTCTACTTCGTATTCAGCCATAAAGCCGTAACCACCGTGTAATTGAACCGCTTCATCCGCAATGTAATCTAAAGTCTCAGAACCAAATACTTTAGCAATAGAACATTCAATAGCATATTCAGCAATTGCACTAGCAATCACTTTCCCTTGCTTTTGCTCATCTGGGCTTAGTTGACTTAAGCGGTCCTCAAATAAGCCTACTGTACGATAGTTTAATGACTCGGACGCATACAATTGTGATGCCATTGTCGATAATTTTTCTTTTGTTAAGTTGAAATCAGACAGCTTCGTTTTAAACTGCTGACGTTGATTTGTATATTGAATAGCAAGCTCTAATGCACGCTTCGAGCCACCGATTGTTCCAACTCCTAATTTATAGCGACCGATGTTTAAAATATTAAAAGCAATAACGTGTCCGCGTCCTACTTCACCTAAAAGATTTTCTACAGGTACTTCTGCATCTTCAAGGATTAAAGTACGTGTTGATGAAGATTTGATTCCCATTTTTTTCTCTTCTGCGCCAACTGAAACGCCATTGAAACCACGTTCTACGATAAATGCTGAGAATTTATCGCCATCGATTTTTGCATAGACAACAAATACATCTGCAAAGCCTGCATTTGTAATCCATTGCTTTTCACCATTTAAAATATAGTGTGTTCCTGCATCGTTTAACTTCGCAGTCGTTTTTGCACCTAATGCATCAGAACCTGAACCTGGCTCTGTCAATGCGTAAGCAGCGATTAATTCACCTGACGCAAGCTTTGGTAAATACGTCTTCTTTTGATCTTCATTTCCGAACAGGACGATTGGTAAAGAACCAATACCTACGTGTGCACCATGTGTAATAGAGAAGCCGCCAGCAACTGACATTTTTTCTGCGATTAATGCAGAAGAAACTTTGTCTAATCCTAACCCTTCATATTCTTCAGGTACATCCGCGCTTAGTAAGCCGAGCTCACCTGCACTTTTTAGTAGACGAACCGAATGCTCAAATTCATGGTTTTCTAAATTTTCAACGACCGGTAATACTTCATTTGCTACATACTCTTCAGTAGTTTTAGCAATCATTTTATGCTCATCTGTGAAATCTTCTGGTGTAAACACACGATTTAATTCCACATCTTCAATAATAAATCCGCCGCCTTTAATGAAATCCGTTGTTTTTTCTGTCATTCTAAATTCCTCCCTATATATCTATTTTTAATAGTTTTTATCTCGAATATATAGAAAAGCTTGAAGTACTACATTCGGAGGCAACCGAAAACGCTGCACTCCAAGCTAATCTAGCAAAAATTATAGAAGTTCAAATACTCCCGCGGCACCCATACCGCCGCCGATACACATTGTTACGACACCATATTTCTTACCTTGTCGCTTCAATTCATGAATGAGCTTTAATGTTAAAATAGCTCCCGTTGCACCAAGTGGGTGACCTAGGGCAATTGCTCCACCATTAACGTTTACTTTGTTTTGGTCGATGCCTAAATGACGTACGACTTGTAGGGATTGTGACGCAAATGCTTCGTTAATTTCCCATAAATCAATGTCATCTATTGATAAGCCTGCAATTTCAAGCGCTTTAGGTACTGCCACGATTGGTCCAATACCCATAACCTCAGGAGGTACGCCTCCAACTGCAAAGCCTAAAAACTTCGCCATCGGAGTAAGCCCTTGTTTTTCTGCTTCCTCACGGTCCATCACAAGTACCGCTGCTGCACCATCTGAAGTTTGAGAAGCATTACCAGCTGTAACACTACCTTTAACATGGAAGGCTGGACGAAGCTTCGCTAAACCTTCTACAGATGTACCCGGACGTACACCTTCATCCATGCTAAACGTGAATTTTTTCACCTGTAGTTTATTGTTGTCATCTACATAATGTTGCTCCACTTCAATTGGTACGATTTCATCATTGAATTTACCTTCTTTAATCGCCTTTTCTGCAAGCTCATGTGAACGAACAGCAAAAGCATCCTGATCTTCTCTACTAACATTGTATTGACGTGCCACTTCCTCAGCTGTATGCCCCATCCCCATATAATATTGTGGAGCAGTTTCCGCTAATGTTGGATTTAAGCGAGGTGTATTACCTACCATCGGCACCATACTCATAGACTCGACGCCACCAGCTAGAATTGCTTTCGAATGACCTAGCATAATACGTTCGGCTGCAAAAGCAATTGCTTGTAAACCTGACGAACAGAATCTATTAATTGTCAGCGCTGGTGTTGTATCTGGTAATCCAGCGAGAGCTCCAATACTACGTGCTACGTTCATGCCCTGCTCGGCTTCCGGCATTGCACATCCTAAAATTAAATCGTCAATCGGACCTTCATAGCCCGCTCTTTTTAATGTTTCTTTGACAACAACCGCTCCAAAATCATCTGGTCTAACTGTTGCTAAAGAACCCTTCTTCGCTTTTCCAATCGGAGTTCGTGCTCCTGCTACAATAACGGCTTCACGCATCGTATTAATCCCCCTTTGTTTCATGTGCAAGTATAGTGAATTCAGTCTTAAAGTTAGTTACGCAGTGGTTTTCCCTTTAAAAGCATGTGCTGCATTCTTTGTTGAGATAACGGATCTGCCACTAAGCTTAGGAACGCCTCACGCTCAAGGTTTAATAGGTATTGTTCATCTACTAATGTGCCATATGGAACTTTACCACCAGCAATGACATACGCTAATTTTTTAGCGATTTTTAAATCATGTTCACTAATATAGCCTGATTCAAGCATTCCTTGCGCACCGATTAGTAGCGTACCGTATCCTGATGCACCGACTACAGGAACTTTCGTAGGAACAGGTGGTAAATAGCCTGCCTCATAAAGCGCTAGTGCAGCTTGTTTTGCATCATATAGTTGGTGATCTGGGTTAACAGAAATCCCATCAGCAAAGTTTAAGAAGTTATTTTCACGTGCTTCCTCACCAGATGTCGAAACTTTTGCCATCGCAATCGATTCAAATACTTTATTAGCAATATGTTGATAGTCTACTTCAACACCATTTGGTAACCCTTTGAGGAATTTTTGATAAAGTGCTTTATTACCGCCTCCACCAGGGATTAATCCTACACCAACTTCGACTAGGCCCATATATGTTTCCATTGTTGCTTGAATATGTGCAGCTGGTAAGCAAACCTCTGCTCCGCCACCTAGCGTCATAGCAAAAGGCGCTGCTACAACAGGCTTGCGAGAGTATTTAATCTTTTGCATCGCATCTTGGAATGCTTTAATAACGAAATCTAGTTCAAAAATATTATCATCCTGTGCTTCTACTAAAATCATTCCCAGATTTGCACCAACACAGAAGTTTTTCCCTTGGTTACCGATGACTAAGCCTTTATAGTTCGCTTCTACTTCATCGATTGCAAAGTTAATCATTTGGATAATGTCTAAGCCAATTGCATTTGATTGGGAATGAAATTCAAGTAATGCAATTCCATCACCTATATCTATTAAACTAGCACCTGTATTTGATTTAATAACACCATGCTTTTTCTTATAGCGTTTTAAGTTAATTTCCTTTTCATTCACTGGCACATTTACATATTCAGAGCCATTATAATACGCTAGGTCGCCGTCAATTTCCGAATAGAAAGTTTCAAATCCGCTTGCTAACATATCTTTGACGAATGCCGGTACCTCACGACCTTCTTCCTCCATTTTAGCTACAGACTCTTTGACGCCAATTGCATCCCATATTTCAAATGGCCCTTGCTGCCAGCCGAAGCCCCATTTCATAGCATTGTCAATGGCAACAATATCATCAGCAATTTCACCGTGTAGCTGTGCAGAGTAAATGAGCGTCGGGGCGAAGATACCCCATAATAACTCTCCGGTACGATCCTTAGCATAAGTTAATGCTTTCACTTTATTTGCTAATCCACGAGTTTGTTTTGCCATTTCGATAGAAGGAGTTTTTAACTTTTTAACTGGACTATACTCTAAAGTGTTTGGATCAATTTCAAGTATTTCTTTGCCTTGCTTTAAGAAGAACCCTTGACCTGATTTTGCTCCGAGCCAGCCGTTTGTGACCATTTTCTGTAGGAAATCTGGTACTGCAAATACTTGCTGCTCTTCACCAGTTGTTTGATCATAGACGTTTTTCGCTACATGAATAAATGTATCTAAACCAACAACATCCAACGTTCGGAAAGTTGCTGATTTTGGACGACCGATTAATGGACCTGTTACAGAATCCACCTCGCCAACTGAATAGCTACCCTTCATCATTTCTTGTAAAGTAATTAGTAAACCGTACGTTCCGATACGATTGGCAATGAAGTTCGGTGTATCTTTTGCAAGTACGACACCTTTTCCAAGCACATCTTCGCCAAATGTTTTCATAAAGCTGACAACCTCTGGCGCTGTTGTGTTTGCTGGGATGACTTCAAGTAATTTTAAATAACGCGGCGGATTGAAGAAGTGAGTTCCTAGGAAATGCTTTTTAAAATCTTCTGAACGCCCTTCTGCCATTGCATCGATACTTATGCCAGATGTGTTTGAACTAATAATTGTGCCTGGCTTACGTACAGCATCAACTTTTTCATATAGGCTTTGTTTAATCGCTAAATTTTCAACGACAACTTCAATAACCCAATCTACATCTTTTAATTTTTCTAAATCGTCCTCAAAGTTACCAACCGTTAGTAGTGATAAATTTTTCTTAGAAGTAAGTGGTGCTGGCTTTTGCTTTAATAACTTTTGCAGAGCTCCGTTGACAATACGATTTCTTACAGCAGGATGCTCTAAGGAAAGACCCTTCGCTTCTTCCTCTTTTGTTAGTTCCTTCGGCGCAATGTCTAATAATAATGTTGGAATACCGATGTTTGCTAAATGTGCTGCAATTCCAGAGCCCATTACCCCAGAACCTAGAACAGCTGCTTTTTTAATGTTGTAAGTCACAAGCAATTCCCCCTTATTCTCCCATTGAATGAATAGCCATTCATTTTTTGACCAAAAAAATATCAAAGTTTACCTTCGTGTATTTTTGTCCAGAATTTGAATCAGTCTAGCTCTATTCAAATTTAATCTATGACATACAACTAAGGCTTATCTTCGTTCAACTACCATTTTAGTTTTCGAGGTGATTTTTTCCGTCGAATGAAGATAAAACTACTTTTTCTGTTTTCAGTGTAGAATATTTTGTTTCATTTAGCAATCTTTTTTCACCAATTATTTTTGCAATATACAACTTTTTTCGTTTTTTACGAGCGAAAACAGAACAATAAGCAGATAGCAAATATTCCAAACAGAAAACTTTCAGGTTGCGTTAAAAATGTGTAGAATGGAAAGCGAGGAGAGTGAAACAACAAATGAAAACAATTACAACTGCTGACCAATTTAATGAACTGATCTCTGGCGATCAAAAAGTGCTAGTAAAATTTTACGCTGGATGGTGCCCAGATTGCACACGCATGAATATGTTCATCGATCCAATTATCGAAGAGTACAACCAATTTGACTGGTATGAACTTAACCGTGATGAACTTCCAGAAATTGCGGACAAATATGATGTAATGGGTATTCCAAGCCTACTAATTTTCCAAAACGGTGAAAAATTAGCACACTTACATAGTGCTAATGCTAAAACACCTCAGCAAGTAACTGAGTTTTTATCTGCACAGAAATAATTAACTAGGCTAAAATAGCAAGGTTAATATAGAAGAACTACTGTGCTGTGGCGAAAGTGAAGCATCAGCCGCAAGTTACAGAATTCTATCTGCAATGGAAGAGCTGCATTTCTTTTTGAAATGCAGCTCTTTTTTAGAAAGGAGATTATGATGCGCCAACAATTGTCGCTACTTGGAAAGTCACAATATGATGCAGCCATTTCACCCAACTATCGTAATTCCGCTTGTGGACCTACAACGGTACACGTAATCTTAAACTACTTGGAAGATCAAGCTCCTTCGGTAAATGAGCTTTATAAACTTCTCGGTGGTACGAAAATCGGGTTATTTAAGTGGCGCCTAATTCGCAATCTTCGTCGGCTCCGTCCGACATGGGATATTCGTGATTGTACTTTAAAGGAGGCTATGCAGGAAATCGATGCAGGGAGACCTGTCGCCATACGCTTTGACCGCTATTTTAGCCTACATTGGTGCGATAAAAAGGCTGCCTTCGCGTATCATTGGGTACCTCTCATTGGCTATGAAATACGAAATGATGAGCTATTGTTAATGTTCCATGATAATGGTGGTACTAATCGTGAAAGTAAAATTCGAACGGCTCCTTTTAAAAATAATGAAAAAGTTTTGAGCTTCGTAAAAATCACACCAAATTAAGTGAGAGCGTGCATACAATGTTTAAACACGCCCTTTTTCATTAGTAATTTAAGGCTTATTTACTCAAAAAATATAAAAAAGCAGAGCATATTTCTATACTCTGCGTTGATTACCATGATGTTTATTAATCAATTATACCTCGGCATAATTGCGTCCGGAATCGGCTTTGTGCTTAGGACTGCAGATGTTTTTTGTGCGAAAGCGCAGTGCTAACGTAGCGTCAGCAAAGGGTTTTGTCTGTGCGAAAGGCGAAGCGACAGCAACAACACAAGGGCCGACACGATGTCGGTCATTTCGGTAATGCCACAGGACGTGGCGTTTTTACTGATGCAGGTCAGTTAGCCGTTATCGCATGGATGCGATGATTTTAGGCTAACATCCCTTAAGAACTCCTTTTCGATTTCAGTGACGTCCGCAAAAAGAAGTTAAATAAGTGAATACAGCGAGCGTGCCTGCTTAGCGATTAATGTATAGCCACGTTGTTCTATTTCTTTGAACGTTTGGGGCTCGTAGTTCGGTAATACTAAGCTCGCTAATTCTGCCTCGATTGGTACGTTCGTTTGAATCGTTGCAAGTTCGTGTGACAATTTTAGCATGTCTAAATTCTCTTTAATTTTCGTACGTTGACCAGGCTTTAATTCATCTAATGATGTAAGAACATTTTCAATAGTACCATACGTTTGAATTAACGTAAGTGCCTGCTTAGGTCCAATTCCCTTAACGCCTGGGTAACCGTCACTCGTATCCCCCATAAAAGCCTTGACCTGTGCAAATTGAGTAGGTTCGATGCCATATTCCTCTTGAAAGCGAGTATGTGTATAAACATCATACTCTGTGTAGCCTTTTTTCGTAAAAGCAATTTCCGTTGATGGTCTTAGAAGCTGCAGTAAGTCCTTGTCTCCACTAATTACCGTAATGTCAGCCTCATCCTGAAATTTTGTAATCATTGAGCCAATTAAATCATCTGCCTCCATCCCTTTCACACCGAAGTTTTGCCAGCCAATTTGTTGCGATAAATTTTTAGCCATATCAAATTGCGGTAGCATTTCCTCTGGTGGTGATGGTCGATTAGCCTTATAGCCATCAAATAATTCATTGCGGAATGTATGTGCACCCATATCCCAACAAACAGCAAGATGGGTCGGCTTCATAATAGATTGTGCCGTTAACACATGACGTACAAATCCTTGGGCACCATTAGAAGGTGTCCCATCCGCCAGGCGAATATAATGCCCCATCGCAGCCGATGCAAAGAATGAACGGAATAATAGCGCCATGCCATCAACAATTAATAATTTTGGTTTTATTGTCATGATAAATAGTCCTCTCTATAACAATACAATAATTGTAGTAATTCATTATTAAGCATTGTTCTATTATAGCAAACTATCATCAAACTTCATTGTAAATATATACAAGCCATCATTCTACGTCTTATTTTCCAACTATCTAATTAGGGTGTTGCCTCTTTTTGAAATTCGATTGCGGTAATCCAGTCGAATACCTGTTAACCATTGTAAAAATGCTGTTACGCCCATCTTTACGGTTTCTGGGCGTAGGTCACTCTCTTTTGGATTTGCATAAACAAAGTCAATATGGCGGACTCCTTCATTTTCTCCAATAAGCTTTAGGATATCGAATAATTCATAGGCCGTTAATCCACCTGGTGTTGCTGCAGGTACATCTGGTGCGAATGTAATATCGAGTACATCCAAATCGACAGATACATAAATGCGATCTACCTCATACATAAGCTGACGGAGCATTTCGCGAATGGTTAATTGAATGCCATCACGACGCATTTGCTTTAACGTAATCATATGTATTCCTTGTTCTTTCGCATAGTGAATCATTTCTGGGGAATTAAAAAAGCCGTGTAGTCCGACATTATAAATATGTTTTCCCTCTACAATCCCTGCTGCAATAAGCTTCTGCATGGGAGAATCCATAGCTAAACCAATTTCCTCCTGATTCCGGGCATCCAAATGCGTATCAATTTGAATAATCCCTATGCGATCCTTTGGAAAAGCATTCTTTATTCCTCTTAAAGAGCAAGCTGTAATCGCATGATCCCCACCTATAAGACAGGTGAAACTTTTAGAATATGCGGTACTTAAGCTTTCAGCAGCAGCTTCAATAGCTGACTCTGAAAGCATTCTATCCGTCTCGTGGATAGCCACATCGCCTACATCAACAACTGCCAATGAGCGCAAATCTACTTGCTCATCTAAATTATAAGATTGAAAGCTTGGCCAAGCCTTTCGAAATGCTGTTGGATATAGTGCTTTTTCGGATGGTTTACTACTATACGATAATAAAGCTCCGTACAAAATAATATCTACATCACTTGGAACCGGATTTTCTTTTTGTTTAATCCATTGATGCATAGCTGAACCATTTTCTTGCTTATACTGCCATTCTGGTTGAATAAACATTTTTTCGACCACCTTCATGCATTTTTCTATATCTTAGTGTGGGATTGATTTCCGTTCCGACTAGGCGCTTTGTTGCTGACGCTTCGCTTTCGCACAGATAAAACATTTGTTGTTGCTGACGCTTCGCTTTCGCACAGAACAGAGCTTCTTAGGGGTGTTCGATGATCCCCAAGGAGTGGAGCAGCCGTAACGAAAATCAACCTATCCACAGGACATATGTTTTTACAAAATGTCATCCCCATCTTTTAGGCATGAGCAAAATTAAAGTCAATTGCCCTGTATTAATTTATTGTCTTCTTAAAAATACCTAAAAATTACCTTTAACATTAATAGTACCATTAGTACATACAATTTCGTCAAAGTTCAGGATTTTTCCTCTTAATTTTTAAAAATTCCCCACACCATTTACCCCTAGAACATAGAAAGAAGCAAACTAGGCAATTTTCTAGTTTGCTCCTTTTTCTATACAGTGAGGGTTTTTCACCTCACTGATTATTAGTCTTCACCGATCGGGCTTTTACGGGATATAGATTGGCAAAGCTCTGCGACCTCGTGCATCGTATAGCTTTGAAAGTTATATTGATGACGCAATTCCTGATAGTACTGTAAAAGTTCCTCAAGTATTGCTAAATTTTTCTCTATGTTCTTGCCAAAATTATGAGGGTGCCACCATAAATGATAAAAAGCTTGAGACATTGCAGCTGCATGCATCCCCTCTTTAATACGTTTAACCTTGAAGCCTTCAAAAAATCGTAATGGGCTACAATAAGGTCTTAAAAATGCACTTGAACGAATGTTAATAAAGGAATCCTTTTGCATCTCTTCTAGTGTTACTAGATGATTTCCTGTTATATTCACATAGCTATCCAGCCATTTTTTCGCCCCTAATAGTCGACCTTTTTTTGTGAATTTTTGAGGATCGTATAACGGATGTTTTTCATTTCCGCGATAGCATATAAACCCTACTTCCTGGCATGCTGGGAAATATGCTTCATTCACTTGATTTCGTGGAAAAACAATCGATTTCATCGGTGCGATATATTCTTCAGAAATCATTGCAGTTGCGTGTAAATCTGCACGAAAATCTGCTTCAGTTTGTCCACTTTCTAAACAGTAAAAATGTGAAAATGTATGACTTCCTATTTCTTGATGTGGTGTATGTTTAATTTTCTCAATTAAGGATTTGCCGAAATGTAAGAGATCATCCTGCTCATCTTCTCCTACTTTTGCAAATTGTGTATGTGCTGCATAATACCTGTTTTTATATTTTACAGGGATCCCCCTTAAGTAGTGAGCCATTTCTGCTTTTGAATCTGCAAACAATAGACCAACCGTGGCCCAAGTCGCATGAATGCCATATTGTTCAAATAACTCTAGTATTTTAGGCAGTGCCTCACGCACACCATATAAATTTTTATTGTATTGGCCGTACTTAAATACATCGTGGACACCCCAATTTAGCTCAAAATCCAATGATATAACAAGTCCTCCATGATTCACTTCAATTACTACTTCCTCCATTTTTGCACGCCCAATAACAGTGCACGTATTTTTGATTGAGTAATGTAGCCAGAGTAGACATCGACGACTTGTCCACCGAAGCCTTGCTTAAATGCACGAACATTTTGGTCATCCGTTAACTTCCCCATATCATATAAACTAAAGCCCTGCTCCTTTAAATGCAATAAATTGTGCCATAGTAAGAAACGATTTGCAAAACGAACTGGTCTTTTTAAATGATCTGGAACCGATTGCGAATGACAAGTCGCTACATAATAGGACATTGCTTTTTTACCGAATACAATATCGAGTCTAAAGCATAGTGTTTGTCCACAAATACTTCGAATCTCAGACAACCATAGCGCTCCTTGATCTTTTAAGAGCGTAATAGCTTCCATTTGAGACTTACTTATGAGCTCGAGTTTTTTCCTTTTCGCAAAATTATTATAAAACTGTTGAAAGGCTCGTAAATTTTCATCTGATGGTTCTTTATAAATAAAAACTTGATAGGACTCTTTTTGTGCACGACGAAGTATTTTTCGATTACTTTCAGAAAGAGCAAGATACAATGATAACTCACTATCTGTAAGGTGAATATGAACCGTTTCACTTTTAACAAGCTTACGGCTCGGTACAAGTGAATTTGTATAGCCAACGACCTTCATTGACTTTCTAACACTGGCTGGCTTTTCTACAAAATAAAAATGCTGCATTGCGATATTCCATCGCTTACTTTTAATGGACAGAATGAACATCGCCCCCACTCTCTTTGTATTTTTCTACATGATTTCGCTCAAAACGAGCACATTTAAAATGTTTCATTCGAGAAATACGTTTATAGCCTAGCTGCAATAATCGTTTACGCTTTCGCCAGTGCCAAAAGCTTGCAGTAACCCAAAGTGTTTGTGCAGGTTTCATTTTTTGGAAAAAGGCTGTGATAATATCGATATTTTTATAAACATTATAGGTTAAAAAATATGTCTGCTTCGGCAATGCTTCAACAATTTGCAATTCATCTACACGCCAGTTCACCGCATGTAACGCAAACGCAGGCTTATTCGTCGCTGCAAAAGAATCTTTATAAATAGTGTATCCCTTATAAAATAAAGAAATAATCTCCTCATCATCGAGTTGCATCGCCTCCTGAATCGACAACTCCTCAAACAAATCACCTACAGGCCGATGCGGTGTCACGCTATCTGATGGAGATAATTCATACAAATCCACTTGCTTAAAACGAATAAATTTTTCTACGAATAGTTGTCCATATTCTAGCCAACCTTTCACTTTTCCATACTTTACTAAGTAACGTAATTGACCTAGAGTATTGCGTTTCCATTCAACAATACGATGATTGCCTTTTAATATTTCCTTTAGTCGTTCCTTCAGCGTAAAACGACCCGCCAATAGCTTTGCTCGTTTCGTTCCACTACTTACGAGCATACGTCTTGTAAAATCTATATTAGAGCGCCAATCGAACTTATACGGCTCATAGCCAATACTCATATCGAACAAGTGATAGTTTTCAGAATAGATCCGCTTGATCGTTTCCTGATTCACTAATCTACCCGGCCCAAATATATTAAATGTCGGCTCATGCGCAAGTGCATAAGTGACATAACGTCCTCGACAGCAAATTCCATAGGTAAAGGCAATCCATTGGTCTTCAAAAACAAGTGCGTCTACCTTGGCTTGCAACGCTTCCCCTTGAAGAAGCGTTAACTGTTCGAAGAAATCCTTTTTCTTGCCCTTCGTAAAATCACTTGTGTCTATTTTTTTTGCCCATCGTCGATTAAATAATTTAAACATTTGCCAAAGCTCGTCCTGTGAAGGTATTTTTCTCGTTAATGAGCCTAATTTCCGTAGCTTCCGTTCTCTTCTATCCACACCGTGCATTTTTCTACGTTGATTAAAATAAGTATGAAAATCTATATCGCGAAAGGCGAGATACGGTGTTACTACACGAAAAATACTCGGGCGTAACTGCCTTTCAACAAAATATTGCTCGATAACCTTTGTAGAGTCTTTGCTTTCCAATAATCCATGAAACGAAAATAGTAGATGTTTATACTTTTCAATGAGCTGATCAAATACAAAGGTCGTAGCAGGAAACAGCCATTCTTTTTCCGCTACAACACCGGAGTAATTTGCAATATTTTCTCCAGTAAAGGCATAAATTCGTACTCCCCATCGAAGTCGGACCATAAAGGGGAAAAAGGCAATGATCATACCATTCTCTTCAACAGCATAGAGTTCAACGCGCTCTCTACGCCCAACAATTTGCCACCAGTTATAAAACCAAGCAAATTCTATAAATGGATTATCATTGCCCTCCGCTTCTAAAATTCCATCCCAAATATTCTTGTACCATAGAAGCTCATCATCTGTTCGAATGCGAATTAATTGCAAATTAATCACCTTTCTTAACGGACTTTGATACAGCTTGTTCGTAGACAAATAGAGTTTTCTGATACATTGGTAGAAACGTAAAATCCCTTAAAAATCTACGCTCACTCGCGTCCCCCATTTTTTGACGACTGTTCTTATCCATCAACAGTTGTTTAAGCCTATTCTTTAACAGGTCTTTATCATCTCGGTTAATTAAAAATCCATTCTCATTATCAGAAACTAACTCATTGACGCCACCTACATTCGTGGCAATAATCGGAAGTCCTGCTCGCATCGCTTCAATAATTGAAATCGGCAAGCCCTCCCAATCTGATAGCAAAACAAATAAATGACTTTCCTCTAGCAAAGAGGTGACATTTAATTGATTGCCCAAAAATGAGACACGATCCGTTAAACCTTTAGTAGCAATAAATTGTTCTAAATTAGGACGTAATGAGCCATCACCTATTAATTGAAGGCGCCAAGGTATATCAGAAAGCTCCGCTAAAGCCTCTAGCAATAAATCCTGTCTTTTTGGCACTTCAAAACGAGCAACCATCACAATTAATGGATGCTCCTGCTTCTCTCTATTAGGTGCTACTTGCTTCTCTATTTGGTCAATGCCATTATGAATTGTCAGCATTTTATGAGCAGGAGCAATTTTTTTACTTAACGCTAACTTGCGGTCGTATTCAGATACCGTAATAATTTTAGCTGTTAACGGCTGAACTGATTTTTCCATTCGATGATACAGCATCTTTTTTTTATGTGGTACGCCTTCGGTAAAACTCCAGCTATGGGCTGTAAACACAGTAGGAATACGTAAAAGCCTACCTACTACACGTCCAATTGCTCCTGCCTTCGATGAATGGGCTGCAATAATATCTGGCTTTATTTTTTTAAATGCGGTTCTTAATTGCCAAAAGGTTTGTAAATCCTTTTTTAAATGAATCTCCCGCTGCATAGCTGGAATACTAATAACATCAATTTTTTCTTCTTGAAAACGCCACAATAATGGGTCATAATGGCCCGTTACAATCGTTACCTCGTGAGCATCTTGCTTCAATTTTATAGCAAGAGCCTCCACATGCTTTTGTGCTCCGCCAATCTTATCCATCCGTGTAATAAGCTGAACGATCTTCAGTACCTAACACTCCTTACTATTTAATAAGCACCTGTTCTCGCTAAAACTACGAAAAGTGTTTTGATAATAATTTTTATATCCATCCGAAACGAATATTTAACAACGTATTCTAGGTCATATGAAATTTTTTGTCCGTGAGAAATATTAGAACGGCCTTTAATTTGAGCAAGCCCTGTTAAACCAGGCTTCACGTCTAAACGTCGTGCCTGTAAAGTGTTATAAGCATTTGTAATGGTTGGAACTTCTGGCCGTGGCCCAACAATACTCATATCTCCTTTTATGACATTAATAAGCTGAGGAATTTCATCAATACTTAACTTCCGAAGAACAGCCCCAACCTTTGTGATGCGTGCATCCTGTTCTGTTTTAAAATAAAAATCATCTGGAATTCCGTCAGCACACAATCTTGGCATTTTTACTGGAACTGCCTGTAAGGTCATTGTCCGCAGCTTCCAAATAACAAAGCGCTGATGTTCCTGTCCAGTACGGATTTGTTTAAAAAAAACAGGGCGTCCTGTACTAATGAGTAGAATGAGGAAAACTACTAACAGAAGAGGGGTGGTTATGAAAAGTAATAGGAGTGCCCCCACAATATCAAAAATTCTTTTTCCGGTTTTACTATAAAATGTCTTAGTCTGAGCTAACTGCCCGTGCAATACATCATCCTTTGCATTTTTTTAGCACTTAACTTTATATATTCATTTGGGACATTTATAGAACTACTTTTGATAAAGCATTTTCATAATAAAATAAAAAAGAGGCTTATCGCCATAACGTGGGCTGATTTCCGTTCCTACTGGGGGTCCGTCCGATGAGCCGCTTTTGTTGTTGCTGTCGCTTCGCTTTCGCACAGAAAACACCCGCTGCGCTGCAGAGTCTCGGACCAACACGATATTGGTCACAAAGGCGTTATCACAGGATGTGATGGTTTTAGCCTTCGTTCCTCTATCGCTGATCCCCGAGGAGTCGCCACTTCAATCAGCTTACAGTATATCCAAACACAAATTCGTCCCTAACTTTTGGGAATGAGTCAAAAAAGGAGTTTTCCAAAATTATTTTGAAAAACTCCTAAATTATTATATATTCTGCCTTGAATGGCTATGTTCAAATGTTACCCCTGTATAATTTGTACATCACAGACAATGTCAACATTGCCTTTTAATGCCTTACTAATCATACATGTTTGTTCTGCCTTCTCAGCTAATCGATTAATTCTCTTTTGTTCTCGCTCCGTTAAATTTTGTACAACAATTTTCGGCTTATGAACGATTCTCTCATAAGTAAAAACACCATTCGTGACATCTACATAACCTTCAGCTTGCATAGACAAATCCACCAGAGCAACCTTCGCATTTTCAAGTAATGCAGCCAGTGTAATTAAATAGCATGTCGCTGCTGCTCCAAGCAGCATTTCATCAGGATTTGTCCCAACCCCTGGTCCATTCATTTCTCGAGGAATAGAAATTTTCGCATGGAGATTGTCCGCAACAATCGTACCTGTCCCATTTCTACCCTCCGACCATTTTAAATTCATATTAAATAAATGTTGAACCATAATAAAATCCTCCTTCTGGTTATGTGGGTATGATTAGAGCGGTTACACGAGCAGTTCTCCACGCTCGGATCAGTTTTCTTGATTACCCGACCAATTCTATTACCAATCGAATCAGTTTGCAAGGTTGCCCCCAGCGGCTCATCGTACGCCCCCAGGAAGCTCTGCTCTGTGCGAAAGCGAAGCGTTAGCAACAAATGTTTTAACTGTGCGAAAGCGAAGCGACAGCAACAAAGCGCCCAGCCGGAACGGAAATCACCCCCACGCTTTGTCGATAATCACTTTTCTTTGAATTATTAATGCAATAATAAATCATCAAATATTTAAGAAAAACAGAGAAGCTGATTTTATGGTAGAATAGAAAAAACAATTCTTTAGGAGATTTTAAAAAATGATTTTAACAAAGCAACAAGCAATACAAGCACTTAAAAAGAACAAGTTTATCGGTTTTACTACTAAAACAGGAAATATTATTATGAAAAAAATGAATAAAACCGATTATAATATTTTCGTATTTGAAGAAGGTAAAGATAAACCCGTGCGTTATGTAGGCTCTATTATGAACATAATGGCTACAATGAGCGACAAAGCTTCTAACAAGGATTTTGTCATAATGGAACAGCTTGCACCTCAAAATAACGAAGAGGCTACGACTGTGGAGAAAGAGGAAGTTAAAGAAGTAGCGTCTGTAGAAAAAGAAGAAGTTAAAGAAGCTTCTAAGCCTGTAGAAAAAATTGAAGTCAAAGAAGCAAAAAAAGAAAAAGTAGAACAAGCAGCTGAGATTAATGAAGAAAAACGCGCCATTTCAGGTTACGAGGGCTTATATGAAGTTACAGCGAGCGGTCGAATCATTAATATGCGCGTAAATCGTCCATTAGCTCGATGCAACGATGAATATGGTTTCCATATTGTTCGACTAACAAAAGAAGGTACTGCTTCAAGTCACAATGTGTTTGAACTTTGGAAACAAGCATACCCTGAACTTGAGCAAACTAATTTTAAAGGTGCTCTAAAAGCGAAATATGGTACAGGCTGCAAGCTATCTGATAAACCAGGCATACACTTTTAATCATAAAAAATCCCTAGCGTCGTTGCATTGACGCTAGGGATTTTTTTAGATTAATAAAGGCAAGATTGCTAATTGCCATATATGGTCAAAATTTTGCCCTTGTAATTGAAGATATTTAAACCAATTGTTTTCTTGGCGGTATACCTTTTTCTTTTTAAATAATTGAATTATTTTTATTCTCTCTATCCTTCGAAAGCCTAATTGCGCTAGCTCTTTACGTCTTTTTCTTTCATACCAATGAACGGATGTACAGACGGCTATTCCTTCCTTCTGCACATTGGCAACAACATCGAACAGCTGTTGATTTTTTTCTTTAATGTAGGAAACATTTGATGGAAGCTTGAGTGTAAATCCTGTCGCTTCTTCACGAAATAGTTGATCATGTCTTACATAAGCTATTTCATCCGCGCTATTTTTAAAGATCCGATAGCCTTTATGATAGTTTGATACATAATTAGCACGCCCCTCCCATGCCATCACATCCTGAATAAACACTTCATTAAAACTGGATGTAGTTTGACATTGGCCATTGTTAGCAACATAAATATCAAACATATGAATAGCAATCATGCCATTAATCCCCTTTTCGAAAGATCGGAACCAATCCTTTAGACGGGCGTTTTTTAAAAAATAGCACAGCTCCCCTAATCGATTTCGCTTCAATTTCACAAGCTGGTGATTATTTTTTAATTGACCTTTCAATTTGTCTCGTAAGACCATCATCAATCGTAAAATACGCTCTCTTTTGCCGTTTGTACTCATTACAAATTTTCTTGAAAAATCAACATCTGTATACCACTCAAACTTGTATGGCTCATAACCACTGCCTAAATCATATAAACGATAGCTCTTAGCGTGTGCTTTGAGCATGTTTTCCCTCTCGATTATACGACCAGGTCCGAACATATTAAAATCAGGTTCATGTCCCATAGCTTGGCAAAAATTTCGATCTCTACAGCAAATATCGATAGTAAAGCCAATCCAATATCCCCCAAACTGGAGACTATCTACCTCTACTCTGAACGCGTTACTTTTCTCCTTTGCCAAACGCTCAAAAAAGAGTCGTGTTTTAGCTTCTGTAAACCCACTTGTATCGATTTTCTTCCGCCATCTTCTTGCAAACAAGTCAAACATGTCAGCTAGTCCTTCAGGATGTACCTCTTGAAAAGATACTTGACCAAGCGCCTTTAACTTTTTTTCACGTCGTTGAATCGATTTAAACTTTTTTCTATGCTTATGAAGAAAATCCTCAAGCTTTATAGATTGAAAATCAATATAAGACGTTACCGTACGAAAAATAGTATGAGGTACTTGATGCTCTATTGCATATTTTTCTAATATTTGAGATGTATGTTCACTTTCTAACAAGCCATTTAACGCTATTATAAACCGACCATCTTTCTGAGAAAGTTCCTTTAGTAAGTACTTTATTGCGGGTTCCTTCCATTGCTTCTCTGCAATGATGTCCATATAAGATGCAAACCCTTGTCCTAAAAAAACATAATACTGTATACCACCTAATCGTTGACAACGAACAAACGGGAAAAAGGCTATCGCCATACCTTTATGTTCGACTATGTAAATCTCTACGTTGTCATGAACACCTAACGTCGTCCACCATGTCGAAACCCATTCAAATTCAATGAATGGATTATTATTTTTTTCACGTTCAAGTATTTGTGACCAAGTACTTTTATAGAACTCTAACTCTTCTATCGTTGTTACGAGTCTATAAGATAGCACGTGCATAATCTCTCCCTTCTAAGTTTTTTACAGTTCATCTCCATAAAGTGGGAATCTCCATTCCTACGTAGTGTCGCTCAGTCTCTACACCAAAACTTATAGTTGACATACATTTCGATAAATGTCATCCCTATTTTTGGTAATGAACAAATTTAACACTTAATTGAATCTATATTCGTATCTATTAACTTATAGAACCCTTTATTCAATAATCAATTGAATGAAGATCACACGAAAAACCTAAATCCAGTAAAATACTGAACTTAGGCATTATGACAATGTTAAACTTTTAACAAGGTCAATTGTTCCTTATTAGCGGCTTTTGCCATATGGCTTGTTGCAATATAGCTTAATGTCATACAAGGGCCTAATGTCGCACCTGGCCCTGGATAGGTTTCTCCCATTATAGAGGCTGAGCAATTTCCTGATGCATATAACCCTTCAATTGCCGTACCATCTGCCTTTATAACGCGCGCATGCTCATCCACCACTAAGCCACCTTTAGTCCCAATATCTCCTGGATATAAAGCAAGTGCATAGAATGGAGCATTAGTAAGCTCTGCTAGGTTCGGATTCTTCAAAGTAGGATCTCCATAATAATTATCATAAGCACTATCTCCTCGAAGAAAATCTTCATCTCGACCATTACGAGCAAAGGTATTGAAACGCTCTACTGTTTCCACTAAATTCTTCACTGGAACATTCATTTGCTCTGCAAGCTCTTCGATTGTTTGTGCACTTTTCACTATACCATTATCAAACCAACTTTTTGGGAAAGCTTGCCCTGGGAATAATCCTGTGAAAATATAACGGCTCTTTGCTGTTGCATCGATGACTATCCAAGAAGGAATAGCCTGGTTTGTTTTTTGATGATGAATATGCATATTATCTACAAATTCATGATAAGGTGCCGCTTCATTCAAATATCGTTTCCCAACACCATCCACAACCATCATATTAGGAACTCCGCGATCTGCGACAAGGAAGAAAGGTTGTCCTTGTGGATCAATAACGGAAGGGGCACCCCATACTTTATCCATTAAATCTAGTGTCGCCCCTATTTTCACACTTGGCTCAATAATATCGCCCGTTTGTCCCTCTGGCGTAGAAGTCCATTTTATGTTTGTTGGTGCCGGCAAATATTTTTCACGATATGCTTGATTATGAGAAAAACCACCTGAAGAAAGGACTACCCCTTGCTTCGCCTCAATCCGCATCTCCTGCCCATCACGTACAACTACGATTCCAATCACTCGATTATTTTCAACGATAAAATCTTTAAATGCAGTCGAGATCCACAGTTCTCCATTCGCTTCTGCAAGTGACATTCGTAACCGAGCAATGAGCGCTTCCCCTAATGCAACAGGCAGACTTCCTGTTACTTTCGATTTCACTAATCGTAAACCTAGTTTTAACGCAGTTGTTTTCCCTTTTGTCGTGCGTCTAATCATATTTACCTTATGAAATTCAGAGCTATTCATCGTAAAGCCTTTAGTGGACAATGAAGAGCGGCGCATCGTATCTGCTAATGCCCCCATTTTCTTCAAATCAAAAATAAGTGGCTCAATCGACCGTCCTTGAGGGAAGCCACCTGGTTTTTCAGGATAATAATCCGAATAACCTTTCGCATATTGGAAACGCATATGCCGAGTATGATTATTGAAATACCTTAACATTTCTGGTCCTCGTGTAATATAAGCTTCCTTTAAAGCCTCTGGTACACGATCACCTATAGTTGAATCTAAGTATAAACGCGCTAGTTTATGTGTATCAGGAACACCTTCACCCTTAATCACATGATTATTTGGAATCCATAGTGCTCCACCTGACAAGGCAGATGCCCCACCATAACGCTCTGTCTTTTCAATGACTAATGATTTCATGCCCCGTAGCTTTGCTGTCAGACCTGCTGTTAACCCTGCTGCTCCTGAGCCTACAACTACCACGTCATAACTCGCATCCCATTTCATACTTACATTCCTCACCTTCATTAGTAGTTACTAAATCAATGAATCAGGTATTACTACTTAAAAGTATAGAATTCAACCAATATTCAGTCAATTTAATCTTGCTATAATTTGTGATGAATGTCTATTCGGATTCAATGACGCAGGTTTCGATCATAAAACCCCTAAAAATAGATTTATCGATAAAATAACCTTTTCCTTTTTAATAATGAATACAAAGGACCTTTTTCTAGAAACGTACGATTATCATATTCAGTTCTACTTAGCATATATTTTTTAAAACGGCTTAAAGTATATAGAGAGTGGGGAGTTTTGCAGTTGGGTGCAATGATACTTGGTGGATTTCTATTTTTTAGTGCTAGCATCGGAGGAGCCCTTGCTTGGGTATTCTCTAAGCTATTCAAACATACAACCCATGGATTATCATTATTATGTGGAGGATTTTTAGTTGGCTTACTTGTTCTAGACGTCATTCCTTCTTCTTTTCAACTATACAAATCATTTGGCCTTTTACTCGGCATTTTGATAGGCTATTTAATATTTCAAATACTTAATAGTATATTTCACAATTCTCATACACAAAATCCCTCTGTATCGTTACTTGCAATCGCTATAATTATCCACACTATTCCGATGAGTCTTACTGTCGGACAGTTATTAGGAAACGCCGCATTAAGTATTACAATTACAGCTTCTATTATTCTACATCATCTTCCCGAAGGCTTTGCACTTTCAACAGCATTACTTTCACAAGGAGAAAGGCTATGGAGGCTTCTTATCTATTTTATCGCATTTTCGATTTTCTTTAGTATTTTTATACAGATAGGCCAATATTGGGTGTTATCTAATAAGGCACAAGGAGTTCTAATGGGCATATCGATTGGATTAATCGCAACCGCAAGTATTTCGGAATTTATTTTGCACCATTTTCGGTCAGTCACACGAAAATCCTTTGTAGCATTTATTTTATTAGGCTATTTATTAAGTCACTTATTTCATATAATGGTAGAATAAAAAAGCAATCCACCTAATATTGTGGATTGCTTCTTTTTAATTACTCTTCTTCACCAACTAACATTAATGTTAGTGTTAAGATTTTCGAGAATTGTGCACGTGTAAGATTACCTTTTGGATTAAATTGACCGTTTGCTCCATCAATAATACCTAATTGCTTTAATAATCCTATTGATTCAACCGTTTCCTTGCGCATTTGGTTTTTGTCTGTAAATGGATTGTTTTTGCTTACTTTACTTACATCAACTTCCATTGATTCTAAGTATCTTGCTGTTACATATGCCATTTCCTCACGTGTAACAGGTTTATATGGTTCAAAATTAACACCATCAAAAATACCGATTAAGCCATACTCCTCTAAAATCGCTACTTCTTTTGCGCCTGGGAATTTAGCTAAATCCTTATATGTAGCAGGACCTTCATAATCTTCATTCACATCTAATCCAGAAGCACGGAAAATCATAGAAGTTAACTGTCCGCGTGTTACTTGGCCATTTGGATTAAATGTTGTAGCAGATGTACCTTTAATAATGTCAGCTTGGAAAAGTAATTGGATGTAGCTCTCAGCCCAATGCCCGATAGTATCAGTAAAATAACCACCTGGTTTTAAGTCTAAATTTTCTTCGCTAATTGATGCTATAAAATCATTCATATCTTCATTACCTAAAGCTTGCCATTTTCCTTCAGAAAAAACTTCTGCTTTGAATGAATTTCCAGATGGAATAAATTTCATTTGAACAGAATCACCGAAAAGCTCTTTAAATTCTTTTTGTTCCTGTGCACTCATTTCAGAAGATTGCATTAGTGCTTGTAAGGATAGCTTTACTGTAAGACTATCTTTTGTTGTTACTAATGTCATATCTTTATCTTCATATGCTAACTTAGCAAGTAAAAACGTTTTGTAAACATCTTGGTAGGTCATTACCTTTACTTGATTAGTCGCTGCGACTGCCTGTTTCGGATGGATAATACTAGCAATATCTACATTTTCTTGTGCATTTGCTTGTAACCCAAACCCTCCTGTAAAACATGCAATACTAAGTGCGCCAGCTAAAAGTGTCTTTTTCATTATTCTTACCCCTTTCAATTCATAAATTCAGTTTACTAAAACAACCGTTAGAAAATCTATAAAAATATGTAAGTTATTCAAAATTATAAGAAAGTCCTATTTGTCAAACCATAAAAAAATACTAATACTTCCTGTAAACTCAGAAAATAAAATAGGTAGTTTTTTCAATAAACCCAACGAAAAGTATCATTATCTCTCATTTACAATAAATATCTTATAATAAATATAGTTTAGATTTTTATTTGATTTACGGAGAAAAGTACCAACTATATTTTTTATTACACAGGTACAAAGTCCTGCATCATACATCAGATACACTATTCGAAATGCTTACTACAAATTCAGTCCCATTTAGTTGTAATTTAAAAGGTAAATGAAAAAATGCAACTCTCTTGAGCTGCATTTTTTTATACTTTCGGGAAAATTAATTCAGTGTAGCATTCTTTTTATCATTATACTAACTGAGGCAATTATTTGATTTTTCAAAATTGAAAGGAGTAGTATGGAGTTGTAATAAGGAAAAAAATAACAAAGGAGGAATTTAGGATGAATTACCAAAATATTATGGTTGCAGGTAGCGGTGTTCTAGGTAGTCAAATTGCTTATCAAACAGCTTTTAAAGGATTTAATGTAACAGTATACGATATTAATGATGAAGCATTAAAAAATGCACAAGATCGTATTACAAAATTAAAACCGTTATACCAAAAAGATCTAGGAGCAACTCAAGAAGAAGTAGATGCTGCTTATGCACGCTTATCATTTAAAAGTGATTTATCGGAAGCCGTTGCAAATGCTGATCTTGTTATTGAAGCGATTCCAGAAGTTATCAAAATCAAAACAGAGTTTTACACAAATCTTGGTAAAGTTGCCCCTGCTAAAACAATTTTCGCAACAAACTCTTCAACTTTATTACCAAGCCAATTTGCAGAAGCAACTGGTCGCCCAGAGAAATTTTTAGCGCTTCACTTTGCAAATACAATTTGGAAAAACAACACAGCCGAAATTATGAAACACCCAGGCACTGATATGAACGTATTCGATGAAGTCGTAAAATTTGCGCTTGCAATCGGCATGGTTCCACTACCGTTATATAAAGAACAACCAGGCTATATTTTGAATTCATTACTAGTTCCATTTTTAGATGCTGCTGAATCACTATTAGTTAAAGAAATAGCAGACCCAGAAACAATCGACAAAACATGGATGATTGCAACAGGAGCACCACTAGGTCCATTCGCGATCCTTGACATTATCGGTATTAATACTGCGTACAACATTGTAGAAGCGAAAGCCGCTGCTACTAATGATGAAAGCTTGAATAAATTAGCGAACCTTTTAAAAACAAAGTATATCGAAAAAGGCAAACTAGGCCGAGCATCAGGCGAGGGCTTCTATAAATATCCAAACCCAAACTTCGAAAAGCCTGATTTCCTAAAAGGCTAATCCATTAATATACGATGTACATAGTATCTTTGCTATGTGCATCGTTTTTTTCAAGGTGTCGGAATTTAGGTTGCCGGGTCGCCACTCGAAACAACCGAGTATAAAGTTCACGAGAAAAAATCCCAAAAACTAGGTGCTTCCTGAAATTCTACTGTTGCAAGCTTTTCTATAATTTTCAATTTAATTTCTTGTTCCAAGTCTTCTCTTTCCTGAAAGTCTGTATTGTGTAAACATTGTTTTATTTTCGGTATAAAATTCTCTATAATCGTTAGCGTCTCTTCATTGTATCTATTTTCAAATATCACCATTTATTATTCCCCCTTTTTGTTGAGTGTAGTTTTCAGTTTATTTAAAGCCTTCCGATGAAGGTTTGATATATTCTGAGGTGTAGTTTGTAATGTATGAGCTATTTCTTTTATAGAAAGCTCTTTAACATAAATCATCTCTAATATTTGAAGCTGTTTAACCGTTAATTTTTGCAAAGACTTTAATAGCTGTTCATCTTCAATATTGTCTAATAATCCTCCATCAACTATATGATCCAGTTTGGTTCCAACGCTTACATCTTCTATTAGCTCTTTCGCGGCCGTGCCACCTTCTTCTGATAAGCCTTTATCTAAAATTAATAAAGCACGATTTTGCAGCCTTCTCCTTTTTTTATCAAAATCTAAGCTAAAGAAATAAATTAAATTGCTGACATATTTGATCTTCCTAACATTTATATAGTGCGATTGGAAAGATTCATCGACAAGTTTCTTATTATGATCGGTTGGATATAAGATCGCCTTTTGCACCAAATAAAGATTATTGGAATCCGACAAAAAGCTTTTTATGATTGGATTGTTAACCTGCTCATTATTTCTATAGAAGAATTCCTCTATTTTTTGTTTCTCCATTTAATATCCCTCCAATATATCTGCCTTCTTTCTATTTAAAGTGAATGTTGTATCTATATTATAAACCAAAACAAGAACAAATGTTCTTAAAAAGAATAAAAAAAACCACCTTTTATACAAAAAAGGTGATTGTATCCAACTCATTCAACTATCTAATATAGCTTTTATTTTTTCTGGCTGATAACCAATTATTCTCTCTACTTTATTATCAGCTACTAATAAAGTAAATGGGATAGCGCTACTATTAAATTCCTTAAACTCCTTTAATACATGCTCTTCATTAATATCCTTATTAATATAAGTAATATTATTTTCCTCTAACGATTCCTTCAACCTAACACAATATTAACATCCATCGCTTGAATATACCGTTATATCATACTTCATCTTAGAGACTTCCTTTTTCTATAAGAGAACTAAAACATAAGAATTGAAACCAAGGCGAAATAATATGTTTTTACTGAAAGGTTGTTTTTATTACTGAAAGATCCTCTTTTCATAGTACAGGTTCAATTTTGGTGATATAGGCAAGGGTCTGCAAAACCTTGATCCTCGGTTCGAATCCGAGGGTCACCTTATATTACTAATTTGGAGTAAGAGGGAGGGTGATTTACATTATGACACCAGAAAATGTGCCAATTTGGATTAGCCTAATAGGAAATTTTGGATTCCCTATTGCCATTACAGTCTATCTATTCATTCGCTTTGAAAGGAAAATAGATAAATTAGAAGCGGTCATCATGGAGTTATCTGAAGTTATTAAATCTCTTAATTACAAAAAAGGAGGGTGATCCACATAAAAATTGAAAAATTAATGGCCTGTTACTACCTGGGGAAAATATTTTATCTACACATTTAAACAGTGGTTATGTAGAGTTGACCGGACCCTCTATGGCAGCGCCTTTTGTTGCTGGTACCGCTGCTCTTATTATAAAGATGATAAATCGTTCTGAGCCACATTTAATTCCTATGTAAGCGTATGATTACTTATTGTCGCATGGTCTCCAATTGGGAAACTTCTCAAACAATCAGGTTGGAAATGGTATTCAATTGAAATAAACAGTGTTAGCACCCTTGAATGTAATCAATACCAGAAGCTGAAATTCTTTATCACAATATTTTTTTAAGCATACTATACATCAATAAGAGGATCGATTGGAGGCAATTATGTTTAGCAACAATAAAATTGCATCGACCAATATCGTGCTGTCAATTTTACTCGTTCTAAGTATCACCTATTATTATTTTTACAATCAATCACCCATACAAATTGAACGATTAGGTCATTTAGGGTTTTGGTTAGCATTTCCATTATCGATAATTAATATAGTACTAAGTTTGAAGCTAATGAAAAATCTAACGGGCAACATTAGGGGCTTATCATAAAGAATATAAAACTCCAAATAGCTTGGTAAAAAGCTATTGGAGTTTTTCATTAAAGAAACAAAACCATATAATCCTCATCAAAATATTGCTGATCTATTTTTAATGCCTTCTTCTCCGTTCCAAAAACCTCAAACCCTAAAGAGGAATACAGTCTCTTCGCTGAAGTATTCGTTGACACAACCGTTAGATTAAGCTGCTCAACCTCCCCTAACTCTTTTGCCTTGTTAATTACTTCGACCATTAATTGCTTGCCAATGCCAAGTCCACGCTTTTCGGGAGCAACATAAACAGCATAGATACCTGCTTTATGCTTTAGCTTAAGCATACTTTCCTGAACTAACGTCGCAACGCCCACTAATTCTTCTTGCTCAAATACCCCTATCGTATAAGAACTTTGTGATTTTAATCTGCTGGCAATCAGCTCGATTGGAGAATCCTTCTCCTCCTCAAAGCTAGAACCAAATGCCTCTGGATTATTTTGTAATCCCTCTAATCGTAATTTCCGATAGGCCTTAGCATCTGTAGCTGTTAAACGTCTACTATTCATCCATCCCCCTCCTCCGATATTTCTTATTTTTATGACAATTATAAATAATGTTTCATGTACTTTCATCATAAAGTTTCCTAAAATAGGAATAACAGCATAAAGGAGATTCCAAAGATGAAATCGAACAATATGGCGCATCATTTTCATACATTACAAGAGCAGCGAACTCACTACCTACCTTGTATTCAGTCACTCTCGCAGAAGCAACTATGGCATCGCGAGAAAGAAGATAAATGGTCGATCGGTGAACATTTCTATCACCTTTATCTCATCCTAAAAATGTTGAAAACAGTAACAAAATTTTCATTACTACTTACCCCTTACGCGAAAATGCGGAGAAACAAGCCATTCGCCACTGAAATACATGATATTTACGACGAGTATAAAAGCAAAAAAGGACGAGGCATGAGTGCTCCAGGAATATTAGTGCCTCCCTCTAAAATACGTTTTACGCTGGACAGTGATGAGATAGAGCAATTACTAATAAATGAAACGAGCGCAATGCAAAAATTAATAAATAATATAGAGGAGGATATTGCCGGGCATATTGTCTTTCCAGACCCAATAGCCCACTACCCTAATCTTATTCAATCAATCCAGCTACTTGCCATCCACGAAAAGCATCATTTTAAAATGATGGCGGAGCAATATAGTAGATTGATTGTGTCCAGCGAAGTGTTAACTTAAGAAAATTATGTCCAGTTCATTTAAGAAAAGAGGTTAAAACTATGATTATTCTTGGAAATGTTATTGATGATCAAGGAAGATGTAAACACTATTCTAATAAGCAAGATACTATTTCAATAAAATTCAAATGTTGTGGAGAGTATTACCCTTGCTATAAATGTCATGAGGAAAATTCAAATCATAACATTCAGCCTTGGAATAAAGAGGATTTTGATGAAAAGGCAATATTTTGTGGCGTCTGCAAAAAGGAATTAACGATTCATGAATATATGAATAGCACAAACTGTAAACATTGTCATACTCTTTTTAATCCAAATTGTAGTAAGCATTTTCATATATACTTTGGGACGGATCATAATTCTTCATGTAGTTTTTAAAAATATGTATGTTCAACATGTCTAAATAAAGCGTTTAGCAAAGCCTTTTAAAAAGTTAGTTTCTTCTTTTATCTTTGAGGAAGAATGCCCGTAACCATCAATCATGGCTACGGGCTGTTTACCATTTTCTAGATTTAGAGAGATAGCATGCTGAGGTCCAGTCGAAAACTACATAAAAAAAGAACCGAAAAGATTCGATTCGACTTTTATTCAAACATTCCTATACTGAGCTCCCTACAAAATGATTCTATAGAGTCACGCTCTTCTTTTGGCAATGCTTCGTACTCAATCAGATATTGTGCTGAAAGATCTTCTAGCTCCTTATAACTGACGTCTCTTGTCAGGACGATTCCATTTATCTCATGAGCCAGTTCGTTTGCTGCCACAATATCCGTAAACGCAAAGGCCTGTTCTTCATCATCTGTGAATGATTGAAGGTCTATTTCGCCCTGGTAATAGAGATCATTTACTTGCACTACGTAATATCTAATTGAATTCATTATACACCTCCCCAATTCATGATTTTAACTTCTTTCAGCAGGTGTTTGGACACCCGCTGAAAGAAGTTAAAGCCTCCGGCGGATGTCACGGAATCAGAATGGAGTTCTTAGAGGATGTTAGCCTAAGATCATCGCATCCACGATAACGGCTAACTGACCTGCATCGGTAAAAACGCCACGTCCTGTGGCATTACCGAAATGTCCGACATCGTGTCGGCCCTCGTGCAGGCCTAAGCACAAAGTCGATTCCGGACGCAATTATGCGGAGGCATAATTGAATTATTTCCTTTTCACAAAAAATCCATCCCCCGTTAAGTAGAAGACGTGAAGTATAGCTGTACCACCAATTAACGTATTAAAAAGATATCTAAAGGAGCATTCGTAAAAATTTTTCGAAATTCACGCCTGCTTCGCGTGGAATTTGCTCCTTTGACGTAGCTTCAATTGAAGCGGCTAAAAACGTCTCAGCAAGCTTCATCGATTCAACTAAATCCTGACCGCGCATCATGCCACCCATAATGACTGATGCAAACAAGTCACCTGTGCCTGAATAGCTCTCACCGTTGTATTCCCGGATGCTAGAAAATGAACGTTCTGCATCGACATACATATTGCCTACATAGCGCTTGTTCGTATCTGCTGGCGGCGGATTCAAACCGGTAATAATGACATTTGCCCCTGTCGTCTGCTGTAGCTGCTTGCCCGCTTCCTCTAACGTCTGAAGATAATCTGCATCAGCTTGATAACTTTGTAACTTCTCGTATGACAATCCCGTAAGCAAGCAACATTCTGTAACATTAGGCGTAATAATGTCTGCACACTTCGCTAGCGCTTTCATACGATCAAGCAACTCGCCCGTATACATTTTATACACCTCGCCCAAATCGCCCATGACCGGATCGACAAGCAGCTTCGTTTCACTTGCGTGGAACACATTTAAAAATCGAAAAATATTATCGATTTGCTCCTTCCCTGTCACAAAGCCTGTGTGAATGCCATCAAAGGTCGCGCCAAGCTTGCTCCACTCATCCACAAAGTAATCCATCTTTGACGTTAAATCCTCGCAGTAAAAACTCGGATACCCTGTTTGAGCAGTTAAAATCGCAGTTGGTAGTGGCACCGCCTGAACACCCATCACTGACAGCACAGGCATCGCGGCCGTTAACGAACACTTCCCAAAGGATGACATATCTTGAATTACAGCGACTTTTTTCATCATACTCCCCACCTAACTAATCCTGCTTGTACTCTCTCCATCGTATCACAATTAGAAAGATGCGAAAATGTGCATATTTATAAAAATTCAAACTGACCTTTAATATTTTTATCAAATTGGCACTTTTACGATAGTCAGCCCTTTGCTAAATTAAAATTATCAAAAAATTCATCCTAGTGAGGACATGCAAATGCAAACAATACAAAGTCGATCCTATACAAAACCACGCACAAAAACATTTGATTTGGTGATTACGTCCATTTTAGCAGCACTTGTTTTCGTCGCTACAATGTTTATTAATATTAAGCTACCATTTGGGCAAGGTGGCCTTATTCACTTAGGGACATCCATGCTCTTAATTACGTCGATTTTATTCGGTCCTAAAAAAGGAGCACTTGCCGGAGCAATCGGAATGGGATTATTCGATATCGTAGGTGGTTGGTTAATTTGGGCGCCAACTACAATTATCTCCCGCGCACTACAAGGCGCCATCGTTGGGAAAATCGCTTGGTCTAATGGACATAAAGGCGACGATATCCGACTAAACATTTTAGCAGCAGTTGTTGCTATGCCCGTTATGATTGGAGTTTACTATATCGGGCAAGCGATTATGTTCAAAAGCTGGGTTGCCCCGATGGCATCCATTCCAGGAGACATCATCCAAAACGTTGTCGGTTTAATTATCGCGATTCCAGTATGTATCGTGATGAAAAAAACACCGTACTTTAAAAAGAATTTTTAACTTCTTTCATCGGAGGTCATTCGCTGCAATATAGGAACTCAGTCTAAAAACACCACGTCCTGTGGCAACGACTGAGTGACCAACATCATGTTGGCCCAAAGCCTCCGGCGGGATGTCACGGAAATCGGAAAAGAGTTCTTTGTGCTAGCACAAAGCCGATTCCGGACGCAATTATGCCAAGGCATAATTGATTACTACAAAGTAAACACGCCATCTTGCCGTTTTATCAACAGCACAGATGGTGTGTTTTTTGGTTGTCGTACCATTTAGATTTTCAAATGACAATAATGAAGGCTTATTTTCATACTATATGGTGGAGGTGAAAAAATGCCAAGAGTAAAATATATAGATTCTGACATTGGCTTGGTGGCAAGGATGATGAGAGCGGAAGCGGAAGGCGAAGGAAATCAAGGAATGCTATATGTTGGCAATGTCATTGTGAATCGTCTTGTAGCAGAATGTCCAGACTTTAAAGATTTAAGAACCATTAATGATGTTATTTATCAGGTACAAGGAGGAAATTATTCTTTTGAAGCGGTTCAAAAAGGGAATATGTTTTACCAAAGAGCACGACCTAATGAAAAAAGATTAGCCAAACTGACACTGGATTATTGGAGAGAACATCCAGCGAAATTCGCACTTTGGTACTTCAATCCATACGCACCATGTCCTCCAACCTGGTACGGTCAACCTTTTACTGGTCAATTTAAAAATCATTGCTTCTATGAACCAGCGCCGGATACATGTGAGAGTGTTTATCGGGGATAGGGAGTCATTTTAATATTTTTTTCATCAAAAAAGAAATCCCACGGAAAAGGCTACACCTTTTCCGTGGGATTTTGTGTGATAGGCTAATAACTAGAAAATAGTAACTGATTATATAAAGCTCAATAGCGTATGGTTCCTCTACCATACCTATTGAGCTACTTAAATTTGTCTTAGTAAAATATATGATTACTTTTTCATGCTTTCAGATTGAAGTTCTAATAATTTTTCTCTTAGTACTTCATCACTAGCATAAATATATAATCCTTCAATTCCCCGTTTCATAAGCACATTCATGGAATTTAGAATAATCTTTTCTTTTGCTTGTTTAACATTTTCTATACCTTCAATTCCTGCAAATGCACCTACATCTTTGTAATTCTCAGGTTTTATAACTAAACAATCGGATTGCTTGTCGTATGTTATAGATGGTCCTAGGATTACACCCACATAGTTTAAATCGAAGCCCTGAATTGTATAAATGGAGCCTGCTTCTTCTATAGTGGAGCCCTTTTCTGCCCAGGTGTATTTCCCATCTGTTATGTTCCATGGAATTTTATAATTGCCCTTATCTTCCGTTATATAATAAATACCGCCGTCTTTCTTATGTAAATAATCAAATGTTGAAACAACTCGACTCAAACCACCATCATTATTCTTTTCAATAATCGCTTTATGCATTTTTTGTAAAGAATCAAATATCGTCAGCTCATACTCTTTATCGTTAGGAATAGGAGAAATCTTTTTATTTTTAAAATGGTCAATCCATTCAATTACCTCTTCGTTTGCTCTCATACGGAATTGATTTTTTAGTTCGTATTTCTCATAATCACTTTGATGCAATAAAGCTTCCAAAGTAGCTTCCTTCCAAAAGCTTTTAAGTTTCAATACTTGGCTTTCATCATAAACAACTACAACGATTTTCGCCAACTTCATAAGCTCTTCAAGCTGATTATTGTCTGTAAAATTATTATATGTGTCTGGCCTAGTTAACAATAAATGTCCTTCATCCACTAAAATAATGTCAGCCTTTTCGCCTGATTTTTTTAGACGATTAATTAAAGGTGTAGGTCTATCAAAATTTTTAGCTTTTAAAAATTTTAATTTAGAAGCTATAGTTTTATATGTTTTGAGCATTTCATCATGATTAACAACCAAATAATTTTCTGAACCACATAAATGTGATGTAACATCTGAAGACAGTTCCTGTATAGAATTAAATATAGAACTTAACACCACACTTTTACCTGTCCCCGCTTCACCTTGAATCAAGAATAAAAATGATTTATCTTCTTCTGAACGAGAAATGTTTTGCTCGCAAATTTCAATAACTTTTTCCTTTAACTCTAATTGTTCTACTGACAACTCCTTAAAAGGTGAAAGCTTAAAAACATCACGGTTTTCAATTACATGCTGTTCATTATTAACAATCCCTTGATCTACTAGACGTTCCCAAATTCCTTTAAAAATATCACGGTCATAAAACTTTTTATTGTAGTAATTATGTGAAATATTATTTACCGTTTGGCTCTTATTTTGTAGCTTATATTTTTGGTCTCCTAGAAAATAATTAATAAGCTTCGTCTCTAAATGAAACGTAGCAGAACGATTAAACTCCTCATGATAGATTAAATGCATCTCATCTAATTTCTGACGTTCCTTTGTTTTTAAATGTGCACGCATTCGATTTTTGAACGCTACTGTTTCCCCAATATAAGCCTCTTTTTGATCCTTTAAAAGATAAATGACTGGATAATTTAAATAGCTCTCTGTGTTATTGATACTTTTTAAGCTTTTTTCATTAAATGGCCATGTATTAATTTCAACTGTATTCACCTTAATGCCACCTTACTTACGATATAGATAAACTTATTTTAGCATATTATTGAAACTAGTTTGTTTTGCTGTTAAATCAGAATCTGCGTATTAGTATTATGATTGAATAGCCCTATTTCAGTGCGGACTGTATTTCCTGTTACTTTGAAATAAAGTTTAATTAAAAAATGTTGCAAATATAGATGTTTTATTATACTATTTCATTATTGTGCAAAAAATAATATGTTTTTCTTCTTATCAAGAGAGATGGAGGGACTGGCCCTATGAAATCTCGGCAGCGGAACTTTGTATTTAAGTTACTGTGCCAAATCCAGCAAGCAATGGCTTGATAGATAAGAGGAGTGTTTTATAGATATAAGACCTCTTCTTGTTTTCAAGAAGAGGTCTTTTTTTAGAGAAAAATGGACAAAGACGTATCCATTTTTTAATTTTTGGAGGTAGAACAATGAAGAAAGAAAATCCATGGGCGCTAATCCCATTTGTTGTTTTTTTAGTTTTATTTATTGGTTCAGGGGTTATTACAGGTGATTTTTATGCCTTCCCTGTCATTGTAGCCATTGCCATTTCGGGCGCTGTGGCTCTGGCAATGAATCGAAAAGAATCGTTTTCGAATAAGGTTGATATTTTTTGTAAAGGCGCTGGTAATTTAAATGTCATGCTGATGGTTGTTATTTTTCTATTGGCTGGAGCCTTTTCAGAGGTAGCAAAAGGCATGGGGGCAGTAGACTCCACTGTTAACTTTGCTTTGTCAGTCATTCCACAAAACCTGCTTGTCGTAGGCTTGTTCATCATAGCCTGCTTTATCTCCCTATCAATGGGGACTTCGGTAGGAACAATTGTTGCTCTGGCGCCAATTGGAGTTGGGATAAGCGAGCATACCGACTTTTCTATGGCTTTAGTAATGGCGGCGATTGTTGGAGGTTCGATGTTTGGCGATAATTTATCCTTTATTTCAGATACAACTATTACTGCAGTTCGTTCACAGGGCGCACAAATGAAAGATAAATTTAAAGTGAATTTTTGGATTGTGTTGCCGGCAGCTATAGTAACGAGCATTATTTTAGGGGTTATCACAATGGGTGATACTACCGCACAAGTAGAGCATTTAAGCTATAGTTGGGTAAAAATTGTTCCCTATGTTTTGGTTATTATTTTTGCGCTAATTGGAATGAATGTTTTCCTTGTTCTTGCATTCGGGATTGTTCTGGCCGGGGGTGTTGGCTTAGCGGATGGCAGCTATCAGTTAATGGACCTTTTCCAAAAGATTGGCGAAGGAATGTCAGGCATGTATGAAATGGCATTTCTTGCAATCTTAATCGCTGGAATGGTGGAAATTATTAAGCTTAACGGAGGAATTGACTTCCTACTTCACCTTGCGACACGAAGAATTAAATCAAAAAAAGGTGCTGAATTTGGGATTGCAGGTCTTGTGGGCCTAACTAATTTATCTACGGCCAATAATACAATTGCTATTTTAATTGCTGGTCCCCTTGCAAAAAATATTGCTGACCAGTATGGGATTGAGCCAAGAAAGTCCGCAAGTATATTAGATATTTTCTCCTGTACGGCCCAAGGTCTTCTGCCATACGGAGCCCAATTCCTAGCAGCCGCAAGCGTTGCGGGAATATCGCCAGTGAGCATGCTGCAGTATTCTTTCTACCCGATTTTGATAGGAATTTGTGGGATTATCGCTATTTTAATTGGATACCCGGCAAAAAAGAAAGCCTGAACTTAATCAACATTGAACTTACATTGAAATAATCCAATCGTTTTGACAAAAAGATTCTCAAAACGATTGGATTTTTTAATTGGGGCTATTCGTTTAAAACAGAAAACGAAAGGAATTTATCCATTCCTTCACTCTCATTATTCATCTATACTTAAAGCCGCTGTTATGACTGGGTTTTCAAGACCACTCTATGTATGGAGACGGCGGGAGTCGAACCAACCGTCTCAAAGTACTGATATATCAATAGCTGCGGGGGCAATTGAATTTTTTGACTACGCTTTTGACTACGTTTGATAAAAAATACGTTGCGGGGGCATTTTTGATGTTTAACATATTATAATATAAATCTCATTCTCCCTCTAAATACATAAGTTTATCTAAATCAATCCAAAATAACATTTTTGTAACAGACCCCTCAACTAATAAAATACAAGAGATATAAAATTTTCTCGAACACCCCTTACTAGGGTGGAAGGTGAATTAGATTGAGTGCTAATTTTTAAATTACTAACATAACTCCTACCATTATTTATCCTTCTCTCTTTTTAGTATTTAATTCGGATCAAAGGTTTGAATGAAGCGCTAACCAGCAAATTACTCCCTTTTCCTTTTTGTCAATTTATTAAAGCAATAAAAAAGAAAAACCGACATTCAAATTAATGAATATCGATTATATTGACTTGAATTTACGTTTTATTTGATCAACTTAAGAAAGTTAAGTATTGGGTAAGTTCTCAATGATTTTTTCAATATCGGAAATATGCTTTTTAGTACTTTTTTCAATTGATATTAACTGTTCTGAATATCTTTGGAAAGATTTTTTATACATCACACTAATATATGACTCGATAAAATGGAAATCAGGTTTCCCTGTTGTGTCGATAGGAATCTTAACATCTAAACTTTCTATAATGTCACCGCTTATTGAAGTCCATTGTTCCCCTCTAGTAAATTTCACATTTAAAAGTGCATTTTTTTGAATAGCCATCTGGAAATATAGTAGAACATTTTTCGAAAAATTTTCTTTCTTCTTAATGACTAATGAATGAAGCCCCGCTGTAAACATATCTTTCTGATATAACAAATAGCCTGCATAACCCATATCGGCAGTTACTAATTCATTTTCATAAACTTTTCTTTCAATAGGGGATGTAAAATAACCAATTCCATTATTTTTCAGAGTCGCTGTGGAGACTGGCAAACTATAAATATCATTCTTCTCAACTGAACGGTTTTCAGGCTTAACATTTACCCCACGTTCAACCTCGAAGAATTCTGAAACTTTAAAGGTTCCATACTCTTTAACTTGAGAAATTAGTGACTCCTCTTCCAGTGAAATTAAAATATCCTTTTCCTGTAAACCAAGTAAATCCAAAATCCCACGTTTTTTTTCTAAAATCACAGTCTTCTTTTCTTGGCTTTCTTCCTTTATCTTTTCAACATATTTCGGAATAATAGACTCTATATAACTCTCCATATAACCCCAATTGATTTCATCGCTGTCACCAATTACTGGAAGCTGGAGTGAATCTTTTTTTATTTTAGTACTACTTACACTATCTCCCCAACTATATTTATGCCTTAAACCTGCCTTAATTATGCTCACTAAAAACAAATATATATTTCGAGTCATATACTGTCTTTCTTTTAAATATAAAGCTAAATTATGACTATCATTAGAGAAAAAATCAGATTCTTGATAGGATACAGTAAAAGTTTTCCCCCCAATAAAAATACACTTGCCCTTATTTATCTTACGTTTATCATGTTCGATGTGGGCTTTTACGCCATTGTTAAACTTTGAAGCAGTTACGTAAGGAACAGTCCCCTCCAAATCCATGATTTCAGAAAAAAGAATTCCTTGGGTATTTTTAATTTCAAATAACTTAGGAATGCTAAATGTCTTCCACTTCATCAAAATCACCACTCTTTTCCCTTAGAAGAAATTCCAAATAACTACCAATACTTTCAACAAAATCAACTTCAGTTGGTGTAATATCTGGTTTATCTTTATAATCTTTATACATGTATTTTTTTTCTTCTATCTTCACATGTAAAATTTCATCAAAATAGTTGTGATATTTTGAACCTGTAATTGTAGAATCCATACGACAACCATCTTTAATATATTGCGTCATCAACTCAAAAAGTAAATCAGTTTTCTTACTTGGCATTCCTTTTTGTGCACCCATTGTAAAAACTTCGTCTTTTAATAACTTAATAAAGGTGATAACATCTTCTCCAAATTTTTGAGGATATCCTGCTTCAAAAACAAAAATAGCCACATCAGTTCCTACAGTTTTATTCTTTGTTTTAAACTGTCCCAGTGGAAGGTCAATAACCACTTTTAATCTATTGTTTGCAAAAATCTCATTTACAACATTTACGTTTCCAACTGTAAAAGTCTGTTTTGGAACAATAATTGAAGCCATTCCGCCCTTTTCTATATAGCTTAATCCATTTCGAATATACTCTACTTGATGCGTATATGGTGGATTAAATAACATTTTAGTAAATTTAACTCCTGCAAAAATTTCATCATAACTCTTTCCAGAAGATAGATCCTCTTTTAATAAGGAGTCTCCTCGGAAAATATGGGATTTCCCGTCACCATGTAACATCATATTCGAAACACAAGTTGCGAACATATTAGCATCATATTCAACACCCCAAAGTTGTTCCTCTTTAACTTTTTGAATAGCATCCTGCTTTTCCTTAGAAGATAAGTCTTTTCTTTTTTCAATTCTGTTTTCCATTTCGTGCATGGCAGAAATCAAAAATCCACCTGACCCAACCGTTATATCTAAAACATAATCGTCTTCATTTACATCAATAATTCTAGACATAAATTTAGTCAAGTGACTCGGAGTTAAGACAATATCCCCTGCACTCCCACCGATTTGCATATATTTTGTGAATACATCAAATAAATTACCCAACAAATCTATATGAGTACTTTCCTTCATCAAATCGACAACTGAATATCCTACCGCCGATTTAGTCTGTAACTCTTTTGCAACTATATTTAAAGGCATTCCAAGTTCAATGCCCTTTTTATCTTTTACAGGTTTCTTCATCTCTGGTGCATCTTTAATAAAACTGAAACTAGTAAGTAGCTGTTCTTTTTTTTCTTCATTAAATTTAGTGCTAGGCAATGCATTCTTTATCGTGTTGAATAATAAATCCGCACCAGTATCATCATCAAACATTGAAACAATTCTAGGATTATGATTTATTCCAATCAATAAACCACAAACTAAAAGTAACCTCTTATATGGGTCTAATTTCAGAGCAACGTCAATCTGCTTCGATAATTTTCCACCTACACTTTTTATATGAGTCACATTTTCTACACTATCTGGAGAATTTAAACGCAGCAACTTTGAATTGATGAACTTTGCAATTTTGTCCTTAGATAACTCTTCCCAATCCATAAAATGGTCTAAGTAGATCATACCTACTTCATCAGTCACCTGATATGTTTTTTTTGCATATTTATCTATAACGCTGTCCTTTTTATATAAATATATTCCTTTGGATTTTAAACTTTCTCCTGCAACTCCGATAGCTAGAACTTCTTTAATATCATCGGTTTTTAATATTAACTCCTTAGCGTAATGATAAACATCAGTCATAGCATATTTATACAGTCCGTTAGTATCACTCATTGCGTTAAAGCTTCCAAGATTTTTTTCTTCATCTTTGTCTTCAATCAATAATAATCGACGAACTTTTTGCCTATTCTGTTTTCCTTCCGAAAAAATAACAAATTCTGGTTGCATAACAGATTTTTTACCAGCTTTTGATAAATAGTTTTCACCTGTATTAGGTTTTATAATCTTAGTACCATTACTGTTAATACTATACTGATAGTTCATTTCATCATCCGAATAACCAATACTTCTTAATTTACTCATAACTTTAATATCTACTTGCGATTCCGCCATCATTTTCCCTCTTTTTCACTCTTTATTTATTATAAAATGCATTGGTTCATACTTTCCTTAAGAATTAAATTAGTTTTCTCCATTTTTTTATCCTCTTATATCTCCATTTTCCTACTTAATAAAGCACTTTTGACAATAAGACGAATAACAAAAGATACGGTAACATATGATACATTCGGTAAATAAAATGGCAGTTCTTTCTTCAAGTCATGAATACCATCTATTGTTTCTTGACTTAGGTCTAAATTTGTTTTAACTCCAAATTTTTCTTGTCAATATTATCTTTTAGGGTAAAAGGATTTTTGATGACCTCTTTCCAATCACTATTCTTCGTTTCTCGATATGCTAGATTCACTACTAAGCCATTTGTTAAATTTAATCCATTGTACATTGGTTCATTTTGCAAAATGTCCTTTAACTCATTTATTCCGCTTTTTGTTTCTCTTGCTAATCGCACTCCTAGCCTTATCCTGTAACCCTCCTGAAAACCAGTTGTATCTATTATAGCAAATTCAATTCATAATGTACTCTTAGGATAGGGACAAAATTACTACCAACCTATACATTATTTTTATTTTTCCAAGCATCGAATTACCCCACCGTGAAAGCTTTTGGTGGGGTACCATTTAGTATTGAGTTTTTTATCCCATCTACAACATTCATAATGTTTTCAAATTAGCGTAAACACTTCATTTTTGTTTTCTGACTCTATAATCACAGGTGACTTAGATGTAATATCCTACAGCACACCGTTAACGTGTATCTATATTATTTCAAATTACAAAAATGGTATAGAAAAACAGCTACTATTAACTAGAACTAGCCGTTGGTAGCTGTTTTTCTTTATATTAATATCTATGTTCTCCTCAAACTACTAATCGAATTTGATTAAAAATTGATTCTAGTGCTTCTGCTATTGATTTCAATAACCATTACTTACATTTAACTAATTCCCCAAAAAGATGACTGCACGGTTTTTGCATGTTCTTTCCTTGGAACATACTTTAGACTCTTAATTAAATCATTTTTTTGCATTAGTTCTTGTTTAACTATTTGCATTTTTCTCTAAACTGCCCATAACACCAATTATAGGCAATATAACAATAATCGTTAAAGAAGTTTCTCCTCCTAAAACTTACTATCAATAAAATTAGCTTCTTTAAAAAATATATTATAAAAGCAATTTCATCTATCATAACATATGCAACATATAAATTACCCTCTTTAATGGGGCAAATTCCCAAACGCCATTTTTATTTCACTAGTTCTCCTAGCAGTATATCGCTTTTGACAAAATTAAAAAGCACAGACTCTAAGGACTGTGCTTACCAAACTTATAAAAATGGAATTAACGATACTTTTGTTTAATTAGTTCTATTTCATTTAAGTGCTTTTGATATAAACCATTATAAATAACATCTCCACATTCTTTTGAACAGAAGCGGTATAAATCCGGTACAGGTTGCTGTGAAAACGATATTGTAAAACCCCAGTATTCATGATGAGTCTTACTAGATACCTTTTCATCACAATTGCTACACTTAAAGCCCCACCCTCGCTTCAAATCTTTTCTAAATTCTTTACATTTATAACTTTGTTGTAAATTTTCTAGCGTTTGTTCATGTTCCCATATTGTCCAAGCATCAAATTGTTCATGATCCATTATTCTATCACTCCTCTAATATTTTTCTGGCTGTACTTATACTACCCCCACTCAAAAATAATATCAATAGTATATTTTATTTTAACGAAAAATTATATCTATAGTATATGGTTATTGAATCATTTCTCGTCAATCCTAATGATGAGGTGATTACATGACGGATTTAACAAAAGTGGTTGGGGAGAGAATCCGCTTCTTACGTAAAGAACGTGGACTAAGCCAAGAAGAACTAGCATATCGTGCTTCCTTGCATAACACATATATTGGTCAACTTGAACGTGGAGAAAAGAACGCTACAATTGAGAGCGTTGCAAAAGTATGTACTGCGTTAGAAATTACATTAGAAGAGCTATTTGATGATAAAGAAGAAACCCATCCAAAAATGCTTAGCTTTGAGTTAGAGGAAATTGTACGTCTGTTAGAAGGTCGTTCTAAGAAAGATCAAAAAGCTGTTTTAATGTTTATTGAGACTTTAATCGCTTGGAAAGATAATGAGTAACTGTTGCACAATAACTTTATGAGAACAATTTATTGCGTATCGGTGCATCTACAACTTTTGAAAACGCACCACACCTCTGCATTTTTTGCTATCAAGAGAAAAACACTAAGTCAATAAAATACATTTCTATTGGATTTGACGTATAAGTTACTAAAGTTATCGTAGATTTCTACGGTAAATATAGTAGATTTACAGTAGATTTCTATTGGATTTCTACGGTAATAAATATGAAATAGAACTACAATTACTACTTATTATCCTGAAGTATGTACAGTAATAAATTCTTTGTGTACAACTATTCATACTACATATATCAATATATTGTGTAGTTATTGTAGTTGGTACTTTAAACTCCCTGATACGAATGTAATTTCAGCTCTTATTTCTTGTGTAGTGGTAACTAAAAAGCTGTAGCCACATCTATTGTGAACTACAGCTATTTCTATTCTAATTATGTGTTTCTAGAAATGTAAACGTACTTCCCAGACCTCCTTCTGAATATCTAATTCTTCCTCTAGTCTTTGTGTATCAATAACATAGCTTCGAGTGGATTTCCCGCCCACAGTTCTCGGAGACGATGTATGCAATACAAAGCCTGATTGTGACTGATTTTCTTTTAATAAATTTTCAATTTGCTTATCAGAAAAGCGCTCATCTACATAATCATGTTCCTTCATGTACTTTCTTACTGCTGGGAGCCACATTTCTCTAGCAATAGTTAGCTTATTTTGCGCAGCATTATATTCATAATGTGTTCCTTTCTTAAATTCGTTATTATCGCTTTGTACAATTGCTGCTGTATGCTTGAATAAATTTTGTAAGGCATTATGAATCTTGTTACCTCTAAAATGCTTCACTTGTTCTTCTATCACGCCATATTGATCGATAGTACAATCAATTTGCAATTCATTAGCCAATTCATTAAACAAATGCACTCCAACTAATACCATAGCTAGATTCGCTAACGGACGTTCATGTAAATCATATTTACAATCCACCATTTCTTTATAATGTTCATATAACGTACCTAGTAAAATATCTTCACTTTCAATCTTATTTAGTAACCACTGTACATAACCAGGCATAAACCCTGACAATTTTGATGCGTTAATCTTTTTATATGCCTTTTTATAGCCGTCATTTTGGCATAATGTATTTGGTGTAAGTTGAGCAATAATCAAACGTTCTAACATGTTCGATTCCTCAAAACTTGTCTCCCCCAACCATACAATTGGTGCCGTTAGTCTATAAGTTACAGTACCTTGATTTTTATTACCTCTACTATCTAATGCTGCTTTATACGCATTTAAGGCCAAGTTCTTTAAACCTTTCCAGTTAGAAGCTGACATATTATATGGTCTAAATTCATCTAAATATAGCGGAACACCGTTTAATAAATCGACCTCCCTTGTAATTGAGAAGGCGGGTCGGGTACAAGAACGAACCTCTGGATTACCAAATAATTTGCCGAATAACTGTGCTGTACTTGTTTTACCAGCACTTTGTGTACCCCAAATCATTAACTGTGGAAATGCATTATCTGTATATTTACGTAATAAAGGAACTATAGGTGTAACAAAGTGCCAACCAATAATCGTATTAATAACCCCCTCTTCATTAACTTGTGCTAATAACGGCAATACTTCTTTTACGAGATCCTTCCAGTAATCAGATGACAGCATATCCATTGATAATTCAAGATCCATTTGCCCTTCAGCGAGCTTTGGCATGTAAATATACTTACTGTTTTCAACAATACCTTCACTATCAATGACTTTATTCGGAGTAATAAATAAGTTATTGTGTAGACCAATTTTACTTACAGCATATTTGTCTACAACTTGTTTTGTCATAAATAGTTCCTTTAAATATTGCAAATGTTTTTCGTCACCTAACCAACTAATTTTAGTACTGTTTATTTCCTCAATGAAGCCTTTCTTACTACTAAATGCTTTAGCTGTTAATACAATATTTTTAAAAATTTCGCCATTATTTAAAACGATATGGCCTTTTAGATATTCGTCTATATTTGCATGTACTCTTTCCTCAGGTACAAAGATGAAATTTGATAATCTTCTTTGTTTTTCATAGTAGCAATTATTATACTCATAAACTAAACATTCATTTGTATCTATCTTATTTAATAGTTGCTCAACCTCCAAATTATCCTGTTCCTCATTTAAAACTTGCGATGCATTTATAACGACTCTTTCAATGTACTGTAACTTAGCAGCATGATGTCGATCACTAATTTTTTCTCCGATCGCCCACTCATCATTTAACAATACAAATGCGATTTCTTCGGGTGTATGTTGAGCTTTTAATAACTCAATTACAACATGGAAGATTTTCTTTGAACGATCTTCCCCCTCTTCAGGGCCATTTACTATTAAACTTTTAATAGTAAACGGCACTTGTAATGCATCGATTTCAACAGGGGATAACTCTTCGATTTCAATATTTTCTAATGTTTTACTTACTGTTTTAATTTCTACATCATCTAAATATGTAAAACTGTCTAAACTATAAGTAGCACCTGTGAATTCCACTAGCGAGCAAAGCTTAACGTCCATTAAGTTTTTCACATTCATACTATTTGGCACTCGTAATAAACGGGCTAAATCTGCTGTATTATCTGCCTTAGCAAATGTATGCAGCTTTATACTCAATTCTTTAATGAACTTGAATGAATGATCATCTACCACTTCAAATGGTTCATTAAATTTAAAATATGCGTGGATACCATTTCCACTAGAAACGGTGGCAGTTGGCGGTGTAGGTAGTGATTTTACTACTTGCATCGCCTCTTCATATGTTGCATGCTTTGGATCGATATCTAACCATAAGCCTGGTACATGTAACACGTCTTCCTCTTTTCCAGATTTGCACTTTCGTGTTGAAACACTAAAGTAAACATTTAGATTTTTTTGCTTACCTTCTTCATTTAAATTATCAAGTACCGCTTCTGTTAAATCTTCTACTTCAATAAAACGACGCTCTACTAAACCTTGTTGTCCGATTAAACGAAATTCTACATATCCTTCCGTTTGGCTAAACCAATCTTTAAGGATGTTTTGTTTTTGTTTGTTCATGTTATTACTCCATTCTTTAATTTTATTCGGCTTATCGCCTTCATTTGACATATACGCTATGCATTTTGCATAGTTAAATATTTTTTCTAATCCGCATCACTTTTCCGCAAAAGTTTCTCGTAGGTATCACGTAGTCCCCATGCTATAACACTTTAATAGTTGATTATGTAGGCACCGGGGGGGTGAATTAAATCATTTGTGATAAACCATTGATTTTTATTTGTAATGTTCGTGATGTAAGATTGACACTCTATAACGAATACTTTCATGCTGAAAGGTTATACAGTGAATAGCAGCATAGATAGGATTTACTGCTTAACATGTAGCATATTTATTTTTACTAAGCTTTCGCCCCCTCATTTGATTAATACGCAAGCTTTTTTACAGAGTTAAATCACTTTTTAATTTTTTGTTTTTAACTTGTTCGTATTTAAAAATACTTTTTATGCTTACACAGTACATTTACGCAAGTTGTTTTACAGAGTTAAATCACTTTTTAATTTTTTTTGTTTTTAACTTGTATCGTATTTAAAAATACTTTTTATGCTTACATAGGACATATACGCAAGCTATTTTACAGAGTTAAATTATTTTTTAATTTTTTTAGTTATTAACTTGTATCATATTTAAAAATACTTTTTATGCTTACATAGGACATATACGCAATTTATTTTGCAAAGTTAAAAATTTTTTTCAAATCCGCATCAATTTTCACGAAAAATTTCTCATAGGTATCACTTAGCTCCCGCCCAATCCCACTCTAATACTTGATTTAGTAGGCACTGGGGGGGTATTTAGAAGATTCCTATTAAAACGTTACTTTTTATTCGTTCAGTGATTGAATTTGATTTGACAAGCTATAACAATTCATTTCCATTGAAAGGTTACGCTTAGTCGATAATACTTTTCTAGTTGTAAACTTCCATGCTGCTTCACCTCCGTTAATGACTTATACGAGGTATATTTAGCAGAGTTAAATTATTTTTAAAGTTTTTATCAAACATAATTTAAATGAAGTTTACAGCATATTTGAATGATACTTACTAGTTGTAAATTTTCATGCTGCTTCATCTCCTTCATTTCCTTATACGCAAGCTAAATTACATAGTTAAATCGTTTTGTAAGTTCACTATATAAAGTCGTTATATTCGCTCACATATGCCTTATACGAGGACTGTTTAGCAGAGTTAAATCATTTTTATAAGTTTTTTCAATTCATCAGGACAAAACTAAAAGCAGCTACTAAAACATATAAGTGTTCTAGTAACTGCTTTTAGCTGTTGTCATTTTATAATTGCGTGTAAATGTATTATCATTTTGAGTGCTTTTTGATTTAAAGTGGCGGGTTAATATCATTTCCAATTTGTACAACAATTAGGACATAAATAATCAGTTATAATGTCACGACTATCTGTTTCCATCCATTCTTCACATTTACCACAGTAAACTTTTTTTACAACATATTTTTCTAGTCTTGAAAATTCAATAACTTTTCCTGATTTGTCGTAATCTGAATTCATTACGATATGTTCATGTACTACTTCATTTTGTACTTCACCGTGAGTATGCAAATTAAAAACCTCCTAGATAGCAAAAATACTGTCTTTACATCTTTCATCGAAAATACTCTTTTATGTAGGTTGAAATACACGAGCACTTCTTGTCTAATTTCAAGTGTGTGGCGTTTAGATAATTTTAACATATTCCAGCCTCTATTTTTAAAAGCTTACTTAATTAAAAGAACAAAACTGGATATTTTTATAGGCGCTAGAAAACCAGCTTCAAATTGTATTTAACAATGCCCTTTTTGCCTCGTATAAATCCATAACAGCAATTAAATTGCGGGGATTAAATTTTAAAGAGGAGTATGTAAAAATGAATGTAAATTTAACAACTACTGAGATTGAAGAAATAGTTATAAAAGCCGTACAAAAGGGATTACAAGCCGCACAGCATGAATTTGTTGATAGTGGGTGGCTTTCATTAAAGGAAGGAGCTAAATACGCTGGTGTATCGTATAACACGCTATTAAAGTATCGTCAGTACGGCTTACAAGTATGTGAGATTGAAGGGATTAAGCGTATATCACGTAAAGAAATTGATCGCTTCTTTCAAGAACATAGCTTTTAATTAATAGTGGGATTTATCTTGTGATTCGTTATAATAATCATGAGGTAAATCCTCTTTTTAATCATTTGCCCCCGCAACTGATTCAGGAGGAAATACTATGACGAAAAAGAAAGTATCACCCATCAAAAGCTATAAGCTGAAAAACGGTGAAACACGATATGAGTTCCCAGCCTATTTAGGGATTGATCCATTAACGGGGAAACAGAAGCGCACAATGAAACGTGGCTTTAAAACACGTAAAGAAGCTGAATTAGCACTTGCACGTTTAAAGCTTGATGTAGCAAATGGTACGTACAAAAAAGAGCGTGCTGAAACATATCAAGAGGTTTACGACTTATGGGTTGTTCAGTATGAAAATACGGTTGAGGAAAGTACATTCGTAAAAACGACTGGCATTTTTAAAAATCATATTTTGCCTGCAATGGGGAAATACAAAATTGAAAAACTGACAGTTGATATTTGTCAAAAGCATATTAATGAATGGGCGAGAAAATTAAAGAATTCCCGTACAGTAAAATCATATGCAGCTAAAGTATTAGACTTTGCTATGAAGCGTGGATTCATTCAAACAAACCCTTTTGCACTTGTAGAAATGCCTACTAATCTAACCAAGAAAACTAGCGTTACCAATGATGATGAAGATGAAAACTTCTACACACGTGAGCAGCTTATTCAATTCCTTACATGCTTAGAACAAGAGAGTAACTACAAAGCGTTTGCCCTATTCCGTTTACTAGCATTTAGCGGAATGCGTAAAGGTGAAGCATTGGCACTGACGTGGAATGACTTAAACTTCACAACAAACGAGCTACGAATTAATAAGGCCCTTTCAAGAGGAAAAGATAATCAGCTATATGTAAAATCTACAAAAACAGGTGTTGCTCGTACTATTAAAATGGACGATAAAACAATGGCAATATTAAAAGAGTGGAAGAAAAAGCAGAAGCAGGATTATTTAATACTAGGCTTCAATACAATGCAACCTAAGCAGCTTGTGTTTAGTAATGAACAAAATGAATATTTACAGCCAACTAAAACTCGTAAGTGGATATTACATGTACAACAGAAGTACAATCTAGGTGCTATTACAACGCATGGTTTACGACATACACATTGTTCATTGTTATTTGAAGCGGGTGCTAGTATAAAGGAAGTGCAGGATCGTTTAGGGCATAGTGATGTACAAACGACAATGAACATCTATGCACACGTTACAAAGAAAGCGAAAGAAGAAGCTATACAGAAGTTCGCCAGCTACATTGAAATGTAGTTGAGCGACTACGCTTTGACTACGTTTTTGACTACGTTCGTTTGATACTCAATGAAACTATATGACATAGACAAAATAAAAAACCCTTGATATACAAGGGTTTTGACGTTCATTGAAATCCAATGAAATCGTATTATGGAGACGGCGGGAGTCGAACCCGCGTCCAGAAACTCCAATACTTCAGCTTCTACGCGTGTAGTTTGCCTATTTACGATTCACGTAGCATTATGCCGACAAACAGGCGTCCTGTACGCTAACCTGGAAATCTCTTGTCGGTGACTCAGGTGGCACCATCGACCGTATCCCACTAAAGTTGGGCCCTACGTTCTCTACATGGGCGATAGAGAGGCAGAGCGCTTAAGAGCTTACGCTGCGAAAGCTAAGTTTTGTTGTTTGCCAGTTATTATATAACTTCCGTTGATGACGGAGCCGAGACCTCCGACGCGCGACCAAAGCTTGAACCATCCCTGTCGAATCCGTAACGTCCCCTTGAATATGAATCGAAGCACGCAGCTTCGTTCAAGCAAAGGAGCTAGAATTTCTTCTAGTACGGTGGGAGCTAAAAGTACGCTTCCATGTAATCTGGCATTCAGTAAACTTATTATAAAACAAATCTTACTATAGTTCAAGTGTCCCGCTACAGTGGAAAAAATTAGCTCCCTCAAAATTTGTTTGGCTCATCAACAAAAGTTAGGAATGATATTTGTTTAAATATATGCCATTTATATAAGTTGATTGTAGCGGAGACTGGGCGACTCCTCGGGGATCAGCGTCACAGATGAGACCCTGCAGCGAAGCGGATGTTTTCTGTTCGAGAGCGTAGTGCCAACGTAGCGGCAGCAACAAAAGCGGCTCATCGGACGCCCCCAGGAAAGCGCCCAGTCGGAACGGAAATCAACCCCACGCCATGGTGATGAGTCATTTATTTCTTATTTCATTACCTTAAATTTTAACTCTCGTAATCTTAATATTAGCTTCCCTAGTATTGTTTCTGTAAGATAGCCGTAATAGACCTCTACCTCTTGTGCACCAAAGCCGAGCTTGAATTCATTAATTTCCTCCTTGTTCGTTACTGCGCCGAAATCATAGTGTGCATAGCCTTTGCTACGGAACATCATCATATTTCCCCACAGTAAATAGCGATTGGCGAAGCGGATTTGTTGCTTTAAATCTGGTCTATCTTTGATCCAGACGGCCGTTCCTGTATATAAATTAAAAACGATATCTTCGTCGGCAATGTACAGTCGATAGCATAGTGCTTCACCTTTGTCGTTTTGAAGCTTTGTATAAACGAGTGCGCCTTTCTCGCGCAGTAGTTTTAACGTTTGCATGTGAAATTTTCGAACGCGAGCAGTGTTTTTTATTTTGGCGAAGGCGTTGTAAAATTGCTGGAATTCTACTAGCTCTTGATCAGATGGATTTTCTTTTACGATGACTTCGTAGGGCTCTTTTTTGGCGCGGCGAAGCATATAGCGATTCATTTTTGAGAGATTCGCTAATAGGATTTCTTCATCTTGCTGTAACATGATTTGCAATGTTTTTTGGGTTTGGAGTGATTGTGCAGGTCGCTTTGTTTGGTGGTAGCAAACTAGCTTTTTTCTTTCACTGGCATTGTGACGTTCCTCAGCAAAATATATGTGCTCTATGTTCATAAACATAAATTTCCGTCCTATCGTAAGAATGCGGATTCCCTCCTATTTATATGCGGTAGTTCTTTATTATATTTTTAACTCGACATCTCTTAGAACCTACTCTTAAAATTCTATCTGCCCAAATACAAAAAGCTCACTATGTAAATATAGTGAGCTCTCTAACAATCTATGACTATTGATTTTTAGATTTGAAGGCGCGTTCCATATCGCGTTTCGCTTCTTTTTTGCGCATGTCGTTACGTTTGTCGTAATCTTTTTTACCTTTGCCGACGCCGATTAATAGTTTGGCATAGCCGTCTTTAATGTACATTTTTAACGGAACAATTGTGTAGCCGTCACGTTTTACAGCACCGACTAGCTCGCCGATTTGCTTTTTATGGAGCAGCAATTTGCGGGCGCGCAGTGGGTCATGGTTAAAGCGGTTGCCTTGTTCGAATGAGCTGACATGCATATTGTTGATCCATGCTTCACCGTTGCGGACTTGTACATAAGATTCTTTTAGTTGAACCCTTCCTGCACGGATGGATTTAATTTCTGTGCCTGTAAGCACCATACCAGCTTCGATTGTCTCTTCAATGAAGTAGTCGTGCCCAGCTTTTTTGTTTTGTGCTAATACTTTCCCAGTACCTTTTGCCATATTATTCACCCTCTACTTAAAGGTTGAGCAGGGTTAACCTGCTTTTATTGATAAAGTGAAAGCACCCCGCTTCAATTGTTTTAAAGCGCTAGTTGGTGCTTTCGCCATTACTTTTATTTACGTTTTGATTTTTTCTTTTTGTTTTTCTTGGCAACGCCCTCGTAGAACTTTTGCTTTTGCTTCACGCCTTTTTTAGGGCCTGGGCTTGAGCCATCTTTGCGGCGTCCTCGTGGATCACGATCGTTTTCACGTCGTTCTCCTTGTCCGCTTCGTCCTTCTTCATTGCGGCCTCTGCGACTGTCACGTCCGCCTCTTTCTTCTTCGTTGCGACCTCTGCGACTGACACTTCCACCACGTTCTGCTTCGTTGCGACCATTGCGGCTGCTACGTCCGCTTCTTTCTTCTTCGCGACCACCTTTGCGGCTATTACGGCCACCTTTGTTGTCGCTATAGTTTTTACGTGCATGAATGACAGTAGGTGCTGCTTTTCGTGTTCGTCCATACGACGTTACCATTCCGACGATTTCAAAGTCAACGGATGACTCCTCAATAATAACATTTGCTACACGGACTGTAACTTCATCACCAATACGGAATTGACGATTTGTACGCTCACCGATCATAATCATTTGACGGTCGTCAAAACGATAGTAGTCATCTGTCATATTGCTAATATGGACAAGTCCTTCGATTGTGTTTGGAAGCTCTACGAAAATCCCGAAGTTTGTAATCGACGAAACAATTCCTTCAAACTCTTCCCCAATTTTATCGGACATGTATTGTGCTTTTTTCAGCGCGTCTGTATCACGTTCTGCATCAACGGCACGGCGCTCACGTTCTGACGTATGATCCGCAATTTCATCCATCGCCATACTCCACTGTGCAACTGTTTCTTTCGAAGTATCTTTATTAATTAAATACGTTCGAATTAAACGGTGGACGATTAAGTCCGGATAACGTCGAATCGGTGACGTAAAGTGTGTATAGAAATCAGTTGATAAACCAAAGTGTCCTAAGCTTTCTGGATAATATTTTGCCTGTTGCATCGAGCGTAGAAGCATCGTAGAAATAACAGGCTCCTCTGGCATGCCTTCGATGGCTTTTAATACATCCTGTAAAGCTTTTGGATGGACTGTGTTTCCTGTACCTTTGATTAAAATACCGAAGTTCGTAACAAATTCAAAGAAGCGTTGTAGCTTTTCTGGCTTTGGATCTTCGTGAATACGGTAAAGGAATGGTATATTCATCCAATGGAAATGCTCGGCTACCGTTTCATTGGCTGCTAGCATGAAATCTTCAATTAATTTTTCAGCGACTGTACGTTCACGTAATTCAATATCTACTGGCCAGCCATCTTCGTCCACGATCACTTTAGATTCTTTAAAGTCAAAGTCAATAGCACCACGCATTTGACGTTTAGTACGTAAAATATTAGATAGCTCAGCCATATGTTTAAACATTGGCACTAGTGGCTCATAGCGGGCAATTAGCTCTGCGTCTTGCTCCTCTAAAATTTTGTAAACGTCCTTATACGTCATACGCTCAGTAGTTTTAATGACACTTTGGAATATTTCATGTGACACTACATTACCATTTCCATCAATAATCATTTCACAGGATAGTACTAGACGGTCAACCTGTGGATTTAATGAACAGATCCCATTCGATAATCGATGCGGAATCATTGGGATAACGCGGTCTGTTAAATATACACTCGTCGCACGATCATAAGCTTCAACATCTATTACAGAGCCTTGTGTTACATAATAACTAACATCTGCAATATGTACGCCAAGTTTATAAGTGCCGTCTACATTTTTCGTTACGGTTACAGCATCATCCAAGTCCTTCGCATCCGCTCCATCGATTGTCACAATCGTTTCGTGGCGTAAATCACGGCGACCTTCTAAATCTGCCTCTGTAATTTCATCTGGCACGCGTTGCGCAGCAGCAACTACTTCATCTGGGAATTCAGGTGGAATGTCGTGCTTATATAAAATAGATAGAATATCCACACCTGGATCATTTTTGTGGCCTAAAATTTTCGTAATATAGCCTGTTGCTGATTTTAAATCCTCTGGCCAAGTAGCTACCTCCACGACAACTTTGTGTCCGTCGACAGCTCCTAACGTATCGCCTTTAGCAATGAAAATGTCCATCGGTAGTTTTTTATCATCTAACACAACAAAGCCGAAGCCTCGATTTGCTTGGAACGTTCCAACAAAGCTCGTTTGCCCACGTTCCACTACCTTTGTCACAGTTCCTTCGCGGCGATCACCGAATGATTCCTTTAACACACGGATTAACACCGTATCGCCATTAATCGCACCATTTATTTCATGTGGTGGAATGAAAACATCGTCCATTCCCTCAATATCAGGCGTCACAAAGCCAAAGCCTTTCGCGTGTCCAATAAATTTACCTCGAAGTAAATTCATACGCTCCGGCAGGCCATAACGATTGGAGCGAGAACGTACAACTAAACCTTGCCCCTCCATACGTACTAACGTTTTCACTAATTCTTTAAATTCGTCAGCATCCTCAAAGCCGAATAAGTCCTCAATTTCGCCAACTGTTAATGGCTTATAATCTTCTCCACCGAAAAAATCGAGTAAACGACTTTGTAGTGTATCTTTTTGGTCTTTCATAATTTCCCTCCTTCATGAGAAAATCCTTATATGTTTTATTGTGCCCAATTTAGGCTTTCTAAAAAGCAATAAATATCTTCATGTAACTGATCTTTTTCTTGATCTAACGTAATAACATGTTTTGAGTTTTCATACCACTTGATCTGTTTTTCAAGTGACTCAGTTTGATTATATATAATGTTGGCAGATTCTGTCTCAATTACCTCGTCATTTGTCGCTTGCACGACAAAAATTGGTGCATAAATCATGTCAATTTCCTGACGTGTCTGAGCAATAAACTCTCGCAATTCTTGTAAAGATGGCATGCCCTTCTCAGCAATTAAGGCAACTTCAGCTTCAATTTGCTCTTCATCTTTACCTTGGAACTTTTTGTAGTCCCTTGCATATTTCAGTACACCTTGAAACATAACATCTGTTGTACGCATCGTCATTGGAGAACACATTGTCACAATACCTTTAACTGGGTTATTTAACGCAACGTTTAAAGCCATGACACCACCCAATGACAAGCCAGCAACCGCAATTTCCTCATAGCCCGCTTCCTGTAACTGTTTGTACGCGGCTACGGCATCCTGCCACCAATCAGCAGGACCTGTTGTAATAAGTTCCTCAGGTTCCACACCGTGACCTTTATAATGAGGTGCTAATGTAGTATACCCTTTTTTCTCTAAAAATCTACCAAGCATGCGCACATCCGCCGAGCTTCCCGTAAACCCATGCAATAATAAAACTGCTCGAGGTCCTGCTTGAAAGAAAAAAGGCTGTGATAATGATTTTTTCATGGCGAGCTCTCCTTCATCCAAATACATACTTATTCTTATTATAGCCATACTGAAGCTTCCTCAAAAGCTTGGGGATCGGTTTCTTCTGTTGCTATATGGGAATCCTCGGCAAACGTGCGAAGGATTTCGTGAATAGCGGGGACTTTTCTTTGCTTCCGCGGGTATTTCCCTACTCCGCGCGGGTATTCACTTTACTGTCCTAACAATGTATGTACCGACGTTCAAATAGTCAGAACTATAAAAGAAAACGCCCAACCAGTAAGGTTAGGCGAAATATCTTCAACTATTAGATTTTTGTAATAGCAATTGCTAGAACAAAGAATAATATTGCTAACACAATTGTTGTACGATGAAGGATTAGATCCATACCGCGTGCTTTTTGCTTTCCGAATAGTTGTTCAGCTCCACCCGAGATGGCACCTGACAAGCCTGCACTTTTACTAGATTGAAGTAATACTGCAACGATCAACGCTATTGAAACGATAACTAATGAAACTAATACTACTGTATGCATTCACTGCACCTCCCGAACTTCGAACATCACAACATATCTTATTATAACAAAAAAAGGTTCTCTTGACAAACTGAGATTAATAATTGCCCTCATTTCTTCCATATCAATTAATTTTAGGGGTCTTTACCAAAAGCGTGAGGTGGATTTCCGTTCCGACTGGGCGCTTTGTTGCTGACGCTTCGCTTTCGCACAGTTAAAACATTTGTTGCTGTCGCTTCGCTTTCGCACAGAGCAAAGCTTCCTGGGGGCGTCCGATGAGCCGCTTGGGACAACACGATGTTGGTCACGAAGGCGTTATCAACAGGATGTGATTCTCTTAGCCTTCGTTCCTCTATTGCTGATCCCCAAGGAGTCGCCCTGTCTCCACTACAATCAACCTATTTATATATATATCTTTCCAAAAAAAATCATTAAATTTCAGGTCTAATCTAGTACTGTGCAAAAATAGTATACCTCCCACCCGACTCATTATCCTATAATAGTTAAAAATACAATTATAATGGGAGGAATTATGAAAAAGAGTATATTACTGATTTGTTTACTTATTATATTAAGCACGCTTAGTGCTTGCTCAGCTGCTATCAAGGCCGCCGAAGTACTATTACAAGACGAACTTGAATCAGAAGAAGAAGAAATCTCTATAGACCCAAAGGAGCTTGCTAATAAAGCCCCATCAGCCGATTTTTCTGCGGAAGACCTTTTTTCAACAACATTATTCAAGGAAGATCCTGCTATGCTGCAGTTTTCAAAAAAAATTGAAAAACATATTTCAACGTTCGACACAAACTTTACGGTCATGTATAGAGGAAAATTAGATTGGGATACTTTTGAAGAACAACTAAATGATCTTTATAACATACTTAATTTTGTTAATCCTTATACAACAGGCTATATCGGAGATTACGGCTGGGAAGCATGGGAAGTCGATAATGGTTACGAGGTAGAGTTTGACTTTACATATATAACAGATGCGAAGAAGGAAAAGAAAGTTGATGCTTATGTTCAGGACTTTGCTAAGAAGTTTATTACAAATGATATGGATGATTTTCATCGTGCTAAAGCCGTTAATGACTTTGTCGTACAACTAGCCACTTATACTGATAAAGGTGATTCACAAGGGCAAGCGGTTTATGAATTAATTAGTGAAGAAACTGGTGTTTGTCAAGCTTATGCATTATTAGCCTATCGTTTATTTTTAGCGGCAGGTCTTGATGCTAAATATGTATACGGTTATAGCGATAATCAGCTTCACGCATGGAATTTAGTCAGTGTTAATGGTGATTGGTATCATATTGATACGACTTGGAATGATATCACTCCTATTGAACCTTATGCTATTTCCTACGCATATTTTTTAGTGAATGACGAGAAACTAAGTGAAGACCATATATGGAAAAATGAAAACTATTTTGCTGCTACAAGCAATGCGTATGATTTCATGCATGATATGTGGTACGCAGATACTATTGGAAATGTTATTTATTATAATAGCTTGGACGATAACATGGTATACGCCTATGACTTAGCAACAAAGCAAAATAGACAAGTTACAGAAACAGCCTGCTACTACTTGGCGGCTTTTGAAAATGCTATTTATTGCAGTGATTATGATAATGCCGGCTTTTTAACGAAAATATTTATTAACGATGGTTCAGAAGAAGTGTTATTAGAGGAAGAGGTTTTAAACTTGTTCGTTGATGATAAAGGGGTATTATTTTACGAAACTATTGACGGTGAAAAACATTCACAAACTTTATAGCGAATTCTAGAATCTGCAAGCTCCCTTCAACCAATGGATAGTAAGCAGATTCTATTTTCCACTTTAGGGCTCATCATCATATATTTAACAATCCCCCCACAATTCATAACAATAAATTCATCCCAGCTTTACAAACTTCCTTTACACTTACTTGTGAATTGACCAAAAGGAGGAAAATCATGAAATACTCAAAAAAATGGAGTTCATTATTTTTAGCAAGTGCTATTGCTTTATCGTCGATTAGTATCGCTCAACCGGAAGTACAAGCAGCCCAAGTGAAGAAACCAACAAATGTAATTATGCTCGTGATGGATGGTAGTAGTAATAATGCTGTTACCCTTTCTCGTTGGTACAAAGGGGAAAGCTTGGCTATGGATGAAATTTTATCAGGGGCAGTACGTACATACTCTGCCGATTCAGCTATTACTGACTCAGCCCCTGCCGCTACTGCGTTAGCAACTGGTCATAAATCAAACGATAAATTTGTAGGTGTGCTACCAGCCGTTATTAATTCGCCAGGGTTAGAGCCAATTGCTAAAGAAGATGCTTATAAACCTGTAGCTAATGTGTTAGAAGGAGCTAAGCAACAAGGCAAGGCAACAGGATTGATTTCTACTTCCGAAATTCAGCATGCTACTCCAGCTGGCTTTTCTGCACATGTGAAAAATAGAAGCCAATACGATGACATTGCGGAGCAGCAAGTTTATCAAAACATAGATGTCGTGTTAGGTGGTGGCTTAGAGTCTCTGGCACCGGGCACTACTAAAAATGCTCGTAAAGATGGCGAACATTTAGTGGATGTCTTAAAGGAAAAAAATTATGACATTGTTAAGACTCGTGATGAGCTCCTCAATAGTAAATCGCCAAAAATTTGGGGAAGCTTTGCTCCAAGTGATCTTGCCTACGATTTAGATCGTGCTACAACAAGAGCATCTGAGCCTACACTTGCTGAGATGACAAATAAAGCTATTAATACGCTTAACAAGGATGAAGATGGTTTCTTCTTATTTGTAGAAGGCAGTAAGGTGGACTGGGCGGCACACGCAAATGACACGATCGGCATAATTAGCGATATTTTATCGTTTGATGCTGCAGTCAAAGAAGCCGTTGATTTTGCAAAAAAAGATGGCAATACAATGGTCATTGCTGTTACAGACCACGGCAATAGTGGAATTACAATGGGTAATGTTAACACGACAAGTACTTATTCTTACACACCTGTATCTGCTTATATTGATCCTCTGAAGAAGGCTAAAATGACAATTGAAGGTGCATTAAGCCAATTAAAAGAAGACAAATCAAACATTGTAGAAGTGGCTGCACTTTATGGCTTAGATAATCTATCTGAGAATGAGCTTGCAACTTTAAAATCGACTAAAGATCTGGGCAAAGAAATGGTGAAAATGCTTGCGAATCGCGCCAATATTGGTTATACAACTGGTGGGCACACGGGTGAAGATGTATTCTTATACTCATTCGGACCATCTAAAATTACAGGCCTTGTCGAAAATACGGATTTAGCACATACGATGGCAAAGTTTATGGGCTTCGATTTAAATAAGCTTTCAGATGATTTATATATACCAGCAACAAAAGCGTTCACAGAAAAAGGCTACACTTCTAAAATTGACTTAAGTGATAAAGAAAACCCTAAGTTTATTGCACAAAAGAAGGATGTAACAATTACAATCCCAGTTAATAAGAACACAGTAACATACGAACAAGACAAAACCGCAAAGACGCATACGTTTGACACAATCAATGTCTACAACGGCACTGACTTTTACGTTTCAAAAGAAGTATTAAAGCTTCTCAAATAAAGTGAAACTTTAATCAGCGGTGGGTTCTTATCCACCGCTGATTATTAGTCTTCACCAATCGGGCTTTTACGGGCAGTTTCTCTATTTATTTTGAGGTGAAACCCTTTGTATCTTGCTTCGTTTTGACACAGATAAATTTACTGCCCGTTAAAGCGGGATAAAGTGAAACTTTAATCAGCAGGGAGTCTCTTCATCCTTGCTGATTATTAGTCTTCACCAATCGGGCTTCTACGGGTCAGTTTCTCTATTTATTTTGAGGTGAAACCCTTTGTATCTTGCTTCACTTTGACACAGATAAATTTACTGCCCGTTTAAGCGGGATAAAGTGAAACTTTAATCAGTGGTGGGTTCTTATCCACCGCTGATTATTAGTCTTCACCAATCGGGCTTTTACGGGCAGTTTCTCTATTTATTTTGAGATGAAACCCTTTGTATCTTGCTTCGTTTTGACACAGATACATTTACTGCCCTTTAAAGCGGGATAAAGTGAAACTTTAATCAGCGGGGAGTCTCTTCATCCTTGCTGATTATTAGTCTTCACCAATCAGGCTTCTACGGGCAGTTTCTCTATTTATTTTGAGGTGAAACCCTTTGTATCTTACTTCACTTTGAAAGATAAATTTACTGCCCGTTAAAGCGGGATAAAGTGAAACTTTAATCAGTGGTGGGTTCTTATCCACCGCTGATTATTAGTCTTCACCAATCGGGCTTTTACGGGCAGTTTCTCTATTTATTTTGAGATGAAACCCTTTGTATCTTGCTTCACTTTGACAAAGATAAATTTACTGCCCGTTAAAGCGGGATAAAGTGAAACTTTAATCAGCAGGGAGTCTCTTCATCCTTGCTGATTATTAGTCTTCACCAATCGGGCTTCTACGGGTCAGTTTCTCTATTTATTTTGAGGTGAAACCCTTTGTATCTTCCTTCACTTTGAAACAGATAAATTTACTGCCCGTTTAAGCGGGATAAAGTGAAACTTTAATCAGCGGGGATTCTCTTCGCTTTTGGTAAATAAATTACTGCCCGTTAAAGCGGGACAACAAAGGTGCTATCATAGTTGAGATGATCAACTGATGATGGCGCTTTTCTTATTGCTCATGCCTTTACAACAGTCTTCGTAAGATTCTTGATCCTTCATATGTTTGTTTGTGGCTTCGTTTTTCGTTAATCCCTTTGTACCTCTTCATATTTTATACCGATATTTTTCATCAAATTTACTTTGATTTTACTTTCATTGATTATGCTTAATGTAACGAATTGAACAACTCCGACATTCATCTCCGGCTTATTCATTAGTTGGGAGTCTACTGTCGGAAATTGATGAAAATATTTTCGAATGTTCTGTCACGAAATTTAAGGATTTCTTAAGTACAAATGAAGCGGAAAAACAGCGATAATGGATAAGGATCACGTTTAGAAAAATTCAAGTTGCGGTGAATTAAAAAAATTCACTTTCTTACCATAATAATGGTCATGTTTTTCAAAATCTTAAAATTACCTTAAATTAATCTTATGATTTTATGAATAAACAGAAAATGAGCAACATTTTTCTCTACATTCCGTCAAAACAGTGTTAAAAATTTAATTAGATAAAAATAATTTAGAAATAACTTGAAAAAATATCAATTTATTTAGTATATTTACAAAGTTATAATCTTTTTTCATTTTTAATTGGAGGTGGACTAATGCAATCCATTAAAAATAATGAGCTTTTTCGTTTTATAGGCTTTACGTTATTTTATTTCATGATTTTAATGCTCTTGTTTCTAATTCATGGCTTCCATGATATGAACGCAGGACCATTTATATATACGGAATTTTAAGAAAAGGAGATATAAACTATGTTAAGTATTTTAGAGGCTATTCAAAAAGTGGCACAACAGCATCCAAATCGCACTGCCTATCAAACCGACAGTGATTCCTTAACGTTTGATGAGCTTTGGCATCTGTCTGATTGTGTAGCACAATATATAATGGCTCTTGATTTAAAAAGACAACAACCTATCATCGTCTACGGGCATATGTCACCTTTACAAATCGTTGCCTTTTTAGGTGCTGTAAAGGCGGGTCATCCGTACGTGCCTGTTGACTCTTCTACACCATCTGAAAGGTTACAGATTATTATAGAAGCTTCTCAAGCTTGCTTGCTACTAAAAACTGAAACGTTAAGCTTAAACTTACATGTCCCTGTAGTAGAAGTAAGTGATTTAGTAGCTCAACCTACTAGCATTTCGACTGAGCCTTCAACTTGGGTTAAGGATCAAGAAATTTATTATATTATTTACACATCTGGTTCTACTGGTAAACCAAAAGGTGTTCAAATTACAGCTGATAATTTAGCGCATTTTGTTGCTTGGATGCATGAACATTTCCCTTTACAGGAATCTGGAGTATTTCTAAATCAAGCACCTTATTCCTTCGACTTATCTGTAATGGATTTATATCCTGCACTAGTAAGCGGGCAAACACTTTACGCGATTAAGCAAGAGCAAATTGCTAATCCAAAAGCGTTATTTGAGTCATTAGCTTCATCTAATGTTCGCGTTTGGACTTCTACACCTAGCTTCGCGAAGATCTGTTTGATGAACAAGGAATGGGATCAAGCTTTAATGCCTTCTTTAGATACATTTTTATTCTGCGGAGAAGTGTTACCAGTATCTGTAGCTAAGGAATTAATGCAGCGATTCCCTCAAGCTTCTATTTTTAATTTATACGGTCCTACAGAAACAACTGTTGCCGTTTCTTATGTGGAAGTAACAAAGGAGCTTTTGGAGCAATTTGACCAATTACCAATCGCCCCTATATCTGAGCCTAATCTATCCTTGTTAGAAGATAGCGAGATTATTATTTCTGGACCGACTGTAAGTGCAGGTTATCTTGGTGCGCCTGATTTAACACTTAAAGCGTTTCCTACAATAGGGGATCAACGTATTTATAAAACTGGAGACGTTGGTTATGAAAAAGATGGCTATCTGTTCTTCTCTGGACGAAAAGATTTCCAGGTGAAGCTACACGGTTATCGTTTAGAGATTGAGGAAATTGAAAAACAAATGGGCAATCTTCCACCTGTATCTAGCTGTATTATTATACCTGTTTCAAAAAATAGTGAGATTGTATCATTAAGTGCGTATATTGTGCTTCGCGAGCCATTGACGGACTCTGCCTTCAAAATGACGAAGCAGCTTAAAGCATTATTATCGGAGTATTTACCATCCTATATGATTCCGAAAACATTCAAATACATTGACACTTTACCTTTAAATACAAACGGTAAAGTTGATCGTAAAGGATTGGCGGTTATGGAAACAGTATGACGCCTTACGGAAATATAGTTTTTTTCATCATCATTGGTATTTTGTTGCTGCCAACAATTATTTTAGGACTAAGCGGGAAGTCAGCTAAAGGCTATAATATCGTTATTTCGATCGTCGTTTTAGCTCTTATTTTTGGTAGCTCCCTTAACGGTTCCATTTCTCTTATACTGTTTACAGTATTTCAGTTATTATTAATTATCGGTTACCAAAAATATCGTTTCCAGAAGAATAACACTTCTGTATTCGTCATTGCTGTACTACTGTCCATTTTGCCACTTGTGCTTGTGAAGGTTCTGCCAATGCTTGGCCTTCAGAATTTATTTGGATTCTTAGGGGTATCCTATATTACCTTTAAATCAGTACAGATGATTTTAGAAACGCGAGATGGCTTAATTAAGGATAAAATTTCACTAGTTGAGCTTGCCTATTTCTTACTGTTCTTCCCAACAGTATCATCGGGACCTATTGATCGTTGGAGACGATTCTATAAAGATATGCACACAGCGCCGTCTGGGCAAGATTATCAAAAGCTGCTGTTAAGCGGGATCAATTATATATTTGTAGGCTTTTTATATAAGTTTATTTTGGCTTATTTAATCTACAATTACACACTTATTTATTTACCAAGTCAAACGTATAACTATTTGACACCTTTCCAAGGGCAAATAGCGTATATGTATATGTATAGTTTTTATTTATTTTTCGATTTTGCGGGTTATAGTGCGTTTGCCGTTGGTGTCAGTCGCATTATGGGTGTTCAAACGCCTATTAACTTTAACCGTCCATTCTCGAGTCGCAATATTAAAGACTTCTGGAACCGTTGGCATATGAGTCTTTCCTTCTGGTTCAGGGATTATGTTTATATGCGTTTCGTGCTTTGGATGACAAAGAAAAAATGGATTAAAAACAAATATACAATTTCTTACATCGGCTTCTTTTTACTGTTCTTTTTAATGGGGATCTGGCACGGATTAGAATTGCACTTTGTTGTCTATGGTCTCTACCATGCCCTGTTAATTATCAGCTTCGATAAATTTGAACGTTGGAATAAAAAGCGTAAGCTTTGGCCGAAAAATAAATGGACTCATGCAATTGGCGTATTTATTACTTTTAATGCCGTTTGCTTTGGTTTCTATATTTTCTCAGGAACATTATTTTAATTAATGGCTCTATTCATGTTTTTATGAATAATGCAGCCTAAACAATAAAGGAGATTTATACAATGGATAAACAACAAGTTTTAGAAATGCTAGTAGAGTTATGTGAGGATGAAATCGTTTTAGAAAATCCAGATATCGATTTATTTGAAGAAGGTCTTCTTGATTCATTCGGTACAATTAATTTATTAGTGGAAATTGAAAACCGCTTTAATATCTCAGTACCAATTACTGATTTCAACCGTGAGGAATGGAACACGCCAAATCGTATTGTAGCGGAATTAGCTGAAAGACAATGATTAAGAAAGGCTTTCTATCATTATTAATTGCTTTTGTTCTTTTTGCTGGCGTTATATTCTTCCCTAATTCATGGATAGAAGCTTGGATTTCAGATGAAGATGTAGAACAGGCAAAGACAAGTATGTCTCCGTTAGTATTCCAGGGAATGTATTTCCAAGAGCGGATGTTACAGGAGCCTAGTACTATGCCTTTATATGGCTCTTCTGAATTAAATCGTTTTGACCCTTTCCACCCTTATAATTATGCTCGCGCTACAAATGCTCCGTATACGACATTTATGGTCGGGCGTGGTGGAATGCAGTCTATTACACACTTTTTAAATTTTGCTGCACAGGAAGGAAATTTAAAGGATAAGAAAATTGTTTTCATCATTTCTCCTCAATGGTTTACGAAAAAGGGAATGAATGAATTACATTTTTCTCCTAACTATTCGATGTTGCATGCTTATGATTTAGCATACAATAAAGACATTGACGAGGATCTTCGAAATCGAGGAATGGAACGCCTTCTTGACTTCGATACAGTTAATCGCGATGATTTGTTAAAAACAATTTACGAATATAAAATATCTGGCGGTAAAGAAAAACCAATCATTGGACGACTTGCATTGATAGCAGGCCATGTCCAAAAGGCACTTTTAGAGAAAAAAGATTTGTATTACTCTTTATTCCCTCGAGAGCCGCATAAATTAAAAAATAATGACAAGCTAGTTGTTGACCAAACATTTGAGCAACAACTGGAAAGCGCCGAGAAATACGGCGAAAAACGTGTATCCAACGATTTAATGATTGAAAACAAGTTTTATAAACGACTTGTAAATGCGAATATTAAAAAGTTTCAAGGTATGCGCAAAAACGAAGACTATACAACCTCACCTGAATATGAGGATTTACAGCTAGTCATCGATGTTTTAAAGGACGCTGGTGCAAAGCCATTATTTGTTTCTATTCCAGTAAATGGTCATTGGTATGACTACACGGAATATCCTGAGGAACGTCGACAAAAGTATTACGAAAAAATGGAGCAGATCTTGACTGATAATGATGTTCCATTTGTTGATTTCACAGACCATGACTATGATCCTTATTTCATTATGGATACGATTCATATCGCATGGAAGGGCTGGGTATATCTAGACCAAGAGCTAGATAAATACTGGGCGAAGCAATAGAACATAGAGACAGTCTACAGTGTTAATCGCTATAGACTGTCTTTTTTATATGCCTAGGTATTCACTCTATGGTCCTACTTCAGCTTTATATCGCGATAGCTACCTTCATATTAAAATTAATTTCCCCCGCTCCCTACTCTGTTCATTTATCAAGTGAAAACAGTCTAAGTTCTTCAGCATCATTTAAAAAATGGACTACTCTTTCAAACTTCAAACCTATTTTTTCGAGTAGTTTGGCTGAAGCGTGATTTTCTTGCGTTGTGATAGCCACTATACGATTCAGCCCTAGTGTACCTAGACCGTATGCCAATGTCGCTGATGCTGCTTCATAGGCGTATCCTTTTCCCCAATACTTCGGAAGAAAAGCGAAGCCAATATCCACATCTTCTAGCGACTCTCTTTTAACAAAACCACAAATTCCTATCGGGCTTTGATCTTCTTTTCTTTCAACTAAATAAAAACAAAAGCCAAATTGTTCATACGTACGAATTGCTCCATTCACTATATATTCACGCGCATCACCTACTGTTCTCACACCACGATCACCAATGAACTCTAGCCATGAAGGTTCATTCATTAGCTCAAGTATAAAACTCACATCATCTGTTGTTTGTAAGCGAAGGGTAAGTCGTTCTGTTTCAATAATTGTCATCGTAATTCCCTCTCCTTTCAGGATTGTATTCCCCACATTTCCTAAGCTTTTTTTGTAACGTATGCTTTACTTATGAATTTAATATACAATAATGGACTAACAACTGCACTTGCATATGAGAAAAGAGTAAATCCAATCTCACGTTATGGATCAAGTGTTAAATCCAACCCTCAAAAAATCGACAAAATTCAATCTAGTGAAAGTAGTATTAGTGGATGGTACTATGCATTTGAAGATGAAACAGTAAAATTAAAATTAAATGAAACTTATGTATTGGGCGTATACAGAGAATCAAAAGGAAACTCTTTACGAACATATAGCTTGCAGGACGAGAATGACGTGAAGAAAATGATAACTGATGACCATCTTGTATATTTATTAAAATTAAAAATTCATAATAAGTAACTGTTCCTATGTTAAATGGGAATGATTCATTTAAAACTTAATTTCAAGTTCATAGTAAACAACATTTTTCCATTCAAAAAGGCGCCAGCTAACTGCAGTTAACTGACGCCTTTTCCACTATGGTTAAGAAGGTTTTATTTCTTTTCCTTCTTTATCTTTGAATTTGCCGATAATAATCATAATAAAATCGATCAATGCCCAGATACCTAGTCCACCTAAAGTTATAATCATTAAAATACCAGTACCAATTTTACCTACGTAGAAACGATGTATTCCTAGGCCACCTAAAAAGAAACATAGTAAAATCATTACTATATAGTTTTTTTCAGAAGTTTGTTGTTGCATTTTTATCAATCACCTTTCTTACATGTAGTAATAATTTACTACATTTCCATTCAAGATTCTATCACTCTTTCACGTCATTCTCAACTAGTAATAAGTACCTATAGATCCATAGTTGGCCAGCGTATTATTCATTGCTATTAGGTAGATCTTATAACCTTCTTTATCAGGAAATTTGCCGATAACAATCCCGAGCAGTTCCCTACGATACCCGATCTTTGCCAAAAACCCCGACCAACAACAAAAAAATCGCCTCAAAAGTATTTGCATACCTTTGAGGCGATGTTAGAGTAGCTATTGAGTAATAGCCGCTTAAATTATTTTAAGTTATAAAATGAGTTTAAACCAAGATACTCAGCTGTTGAACCAAGTTGATCTTCGATGCGAAGAAGTTGGTTGTATTTAGCTACGCGGTCTGTACGTGATGGAGCACCTGTTTTAATTTGGCCAGCGTTTGTAGCAACTGCGATATCAGCAATTGTTGCATCCTCAGATTCACCAGAACGGTGTGAGATAACTGCTGTGTAACCAGCGCGTTTTGCCATTTCGATCGCTTCAAATGTTTCTGTTAACGTACCGATTTGGTTTACTTTGATAAGGATTGCATTACCAACACCTTGCTCAATACCAGCCGCTAATTTTTTCGTATTCGTTACGAATAGATCGTCGCCTACTAATTGTACACGAGCGCCAATGCGATCTGTTAATAATTTGTGTCCTGCCCAGTCGTTTTCGTCTAAGCCATCTTCAATTGAGATGATTGGATATTTAGCAGTTAACTCTTCGTACCAGTCAACCATTTCTTCAGAAGTTTTGACAACACCTTCACCCTCTAAGTGATATTTGCCATCTTCTTTATTGAATAATTCAGATGAAGCAACGTCCATTGCAAGTTTCACTTCTTCACCTGGTTTATAGCCAGCTTTTTCGATTGCTTCTAAAATTATAGTAATTGCTTCTTCGTTAGAACCAAGGTTTGGTGCAAAACCACCTTCATCACCTACAGCTGTATTATAGCCTTTCGCTTTAAGTACTGCTTTTAAGCTGTGGAAGATTTCAGCACCCATACGTAATGCATGACGGAATGATTCTGCGCCTACAGGCATTACCATGAATTCTTGAATGTCTACGTTGTTATCAGCGTGAGCGCCACCATTTATGATGTTCATCATTGGTACTGGTAGTTGTTTTGCATTAAATCCACCAAGATATTGATAAAGAGGTACATCTAAATAATCTGCCGCAGCATGTGCAACTGCCATTGATACACCTAGAATAGCGTTGGCACCTAGCTTACCTTTGTTTTCTGTGCCATCTAGCTCGATTAAAGCTTTGTCGATGACTACTTGATCAAGAACTGAGTAGTTACCTTCTAGCTCTTGAGCAATAATTGTGTTTACATTTTCAACTGCTTTTAATACACCTTTGCCAAGGTAACGTGATTTGTCACCGTCGCGTAATTCTACTGCCTCATATTCACCTGTAGATGCACCTGATGGTACGATAGAGCGTCCAAAAGCGCCTGATTCTGTAAATACTTCAACTTCTACTGTTGGGTTCCCACGTGAGTCTAAAACTTCGCGCGCATAAATCTGTGTAATAAATGGCATAATTAATTCTCCTCTTTTTCAATTAATGATTGACCTGTCATTTCAGAAGGTTGTGACACCTCTAATAATTCTAACATGGTTGGCGCCAAATCGGCTAAAATGCCACCATTTCTTAACATTAAATTTGGTTTTGTCACAATTACTGGAACAGGATTTGTTGTATGAGCTGTCATTGGAGCCCCTTCTAAAGTAAGTACTTCATCAGAGTTCCCATGGTCAGCTGTAATAATAGCTGCGCCACCTTTTGCAAGGAGTGCATCTACTACCTTCCCAAGACATTCATCGACTGTTTCAATGGCCTTGATTGTTGGCTCTAACATTCCGCTATGCCCAACCATGTCAGGGTTAGCGAAATTAAGAATAATGCCATCAAATTTATCGGCCTCAATCTCTGCAAGCAATGCTTCTGTTACCTCATAGGCACTCATTTCAGGTTTTAAATCGTATGTTGCAACCTTTGGAGATGCAATTAAAATACGTTCTTCCCCGTCAAATTCAGCCTCACGACCACCACTCATAAAGAATGTAACGTGCGGATACTTTTCTGTTTCTGCAATACGAAGCTGTGTTTTACCATTCGAAGCTAACACTTCACCAATCGTATTTTTCAAGTTGTCGTTTTCATACGCAACTTGTGCATTTACTTCATCGCTATAATGTGTGAAAGATACAAATTTTAAATTCCTTGGATGTTTAGCTGATATTGCAAAGCCATCAAATTCATCATTTGTAAACACTTTAGATAGTTGAATCGCACGGTCAGGGCGGAAATTGAAGAAAATAACTGCGTCATTATCGTCAATCGTTGCCACTGCTTCACCATGCTCTTGAACGCTAAATGGAATAACAAACTCATCTGTTACATCACGTTCATATGATTCAGCTACACCACTTGCTGCACTATCGGCTGTTTGGCCAACACCATCAACTAGTACATTGTACGTAAGGGCTACACGATCCCATCGTTTATCACGATCCATCGCATAATAACGACCATGAATAGAAGCGAATTGACCTACGCCAATTTCCTCCATTTGTTTTTCAGTTTCTTTAATATAGTCTAAAGCTGTTGTCGGTCCAACATCACGACCATCTAAGAAACCATGTACAAAGACTTTGTCTAAGCCTTGTTGCTTTGCAAGCTTTAATAGTGCAAACATATGCTCATAATGACTATGTACGCCACCATCTGACAGTAAGCCCATAATATGAAGCTTCGATTGATGTGCTTTCACATGTGCCATTGCATCCAAAAATGCTTGATTCGTAAAGAAATCTCCTTCACGAATAGATTTGTTTAAGCGTGTTAAGCTTTGATAGACAATACGTCCAGCACCGATATTCAGGTGTCCAACTTCAGAGTTCCCCATTTGACCATCGGGTAACCCCACCGCTTCACCTGCTGCCGTTAATGTTGAGTGCGGAAACTCATTCCAAAAACGATCGAAATTAGGTTTGTTTGCCTGTGCTACTGCATTTCCGAACGTTTCATCGCGGAATGCAAAGCCGTCTAAAATAATTAATGCTACTGGCTTTTTAGGCATTTGCTGCCGCCTCCAATAATTTTAAATATGAATCTGGTTGTAAGCTTGCACCGCCAACTAAAGCGCCATCGATATGCTCTTTTGATAATAATTCCTGAATGTTTTCAGGTTTTACGCTACCGCCATATTGAATACGTACTGTAGCGGCCGTTTCAGCATTATATAATTCTTTAATTACTGCACGAATTGCACCGCATACTTGATTAGCATCTTCTGCTGTAGCTGTTTTACCTGTACCAATTGCCCAAATAGGCTCGTAGGCGATTACCATATGCTCTACTTCTTGTGCCCCAAATCCAGCAAGTGCAGCTGTAATTTGATGAGCAACTTTTTGCTCAGTAGTTCCCGCTTCACGTTCCTCAAGCGTTTCTCCACAGCAAATAATTGGTACGATATTATGTGCAAGTGCTGCAGCAACCTTTTTATTGATGGCTTCATCTGTTTCGTTATAATATTCACGTCGTTCAGAATGTCCTAAAATAACATAGTCTACTTCCACACTTGCTAACTGAGCTGGACTAACTTCTCCAGTAAATGCACCTTCGTTTTCATAGTGCATCGTTTGTGCACCAATAGCTAACTCAGATTCACTCGCAACTTGCACAAGCGTAGGTAGGTAAAGTGCTGGTGCACATACAACAGCGTCTACTTTATCATTTGAAGGAATTTTGTCCTGTACCGCATCGACAAACTGAATAGCTTCTTCAAATGTTTTATACATTTTCCAGTTACCTGCAATAATCGGTTTACGCATTGTTTTTGCCTCCTATATTCGTTTATTCCATTTTACTTATCGTTTAATGCCACAATCCCCGGAAGTTCTTTCCCTTCCATCAATTCAAGTGATGCTCCGCCACCTGTAGAAATATGGTCCATTTTATCAGCAACTTCAAATTTCTCTACTGCTGCTGCAGAATCCCCACCACCGATAACGGTATAACCAGTTGTTGTTGCCATAGCTTCCGCTACAGTTTTTGTACCATTCGCAAATTTGTCCATTTCAAAGACACCCATTGGTCCATTCCAAATAATTAATTTAGAATCTTTAATAACCTCTGCATATTTAGCAGCCGTTTTCGGACCAATATCTAAGCCCATCCAATCTGCTGGAATAGTGTCTATATCAACAATTTGTGTTTCAGCATCTTTTGAAAATTCATTTGCGACAACTGCATCGATTGGCATATGTAATTGCACGCCTTTTGCATTTGCCTTTTCAATAAAGGATTTTGCTAAGCCGATTTTATCTTCCTCTAATAAAGATTTACCGATATCATAGCCTTGCGCTTTAATGAATGTGAATGATAAACCGCCACCGATAATTAAGTGATCTACTTTTTCTAATAAGCTTTCAATTACACCGATTTTATCTTTTACTTTGGCACCACCGATAATGGCTGTAAATGGATGCTCAGGCTTAGATAATGCTTTCCCTAGTACGTCTAATTCCTTTTGCATAAGGAAACCAGATACTGCCGGTATATGCTTAGCAATTCCTTCAGTTGACGCGTGTGCACGGTGAGCTGCGCCGAATGCATCATTAACATAAACGTCCGCTAATTTTGCAAATTGCTCTGCTAATGCAGCATCATTTTTCTCTTCACCAGCGTGGAAGCGCACATTTTCAAGTAGCATGATGTCACCATTTTGCATGTTTGCAACGGCGTCTTCTACCTCTTGACCAATCGATTCATTTAATTTTGTCACAGGTTTATCCATCAATTCCGCTAAACGTACACCTACTGCAGTTAAGCGCATACCCTCTTTTACCTCACCCTTTGGACGTCCTAAATGAGAGGCTAAAATGACTTTGGCACCTTGCTCCACTAAATATTCAATTGTAGGGATTGCTGCTCGGATACGTGTTTCGTCAGTAATCGCACCATCTGCCATCGGTACATTAAAATCAACACGTACAAATACGCGCTTTCCTTTTACATCAATATCTTTCATCGTCTTCTTATTTAACATGAAGAAACCCCCTTCAAAGTTTTAGTCGTGAAGTTCCTGGATTCACCCATCTTGGCTCCTCACATCTTTCACGTAACTGTTTTATTGTTCCATCAACACAAAGAGTTATAACAAGCCTTTTCAGCTAGTATCATCCAAACCTTTAATGAAATACTCTTTATCTGACCTATCACCAAAGTTTCACATGGCGTTTGTTAAAAGATGTACTCAAGGAGTCGCCCAGACGGAACGGACATCAACCCACATTATGGAGAGTACCCTTTATATGCCTTTATAGTAGCAAAAGTCACGTTCTATGTCTTGCAATTGCATAACCTGCACGTCGAATTTATATTACGTATAAAAAAGGAGTAAGGGTAAATTTCCCTTACTCCATTACCCTTGTATATTATATCCGTTAGATATTATAAAGGCTATACTTTTTGTGCGCAAAAAGCAGTATTATGTCACACTTTTTACTTTAGCTATCGAATTATGACACTTATTTATTGTTAAATCCTTTTTCTGCGATATATAAAGCTAAGTCCATTAAACGAGTAGAGTAACCAATTTCGTTATCATACCATGCTAGAACCTTTACCATACTATTTTCTAATACCATTGTAGAAAGACCATCTACAGTTGAAGAGTTATGGTTACCATTGTAGTCAATTGACACTAATGGAAGCTCGTTGTATCCTAAAATACCTTTAAGCTCTTTTTCTGAAGCTTCTTTTAATGCAGCATTAATGGATTCTTTTGTTACTTCTGATTTTAGCTCTACTACTAAGTCCACACATGACACGTTTGGTGTTGGTACACGCATAGAGAAGCCGTCTAATTTACCTTTTAATTGAGGTAATACTTTTGAAACTGCTACTGCTGCCCCTGTTGTTGTTGGAATCATTGACACTGCACCAGCACGTGCGCGACGTGGATCAGAGTGCGGGAAGTCAAGGATACGTTGATCGTTTGTATATGAGTGAATTGTCGTCATCATACCACGTTCAATACCAAATTTTTCATCAAGTATTTTTGCAACTGGCGCTAGACAGTTTGTTGTACAAGAAGCATTCGAAATAACATCATCTGTTTTAGGGTTATAATCCTCATGGTTAACACCCATTACAAACGTTGGCATTTCACCCTTCGCTGGAGCTGAAAGGATAGCTTTTTTTGCACCCGCTTGAACATGTTTCCCTACTTCTTCCATCGAACGGAATCTACCTGTACATTCAAGTACTACATCAACGCCTAGTTCACCCCAAGGTAAATTAGCAGGATCTTTTTCTGCATACACGTTAATTTTCTTTCCATTTACTACGAAAGAATCGCCTTCTGCATAAACATCAGCATCGTAGATACCGTGTACTGAATCATAAGTTAATAAGTGTGCAAGTTGACCTGCATCTGTTAGATCATTTACTGCAACCACTTCGATTTCATCGTGTTTCATAGCTTCACGAAATACTAATCGTCCAATACGTCCAAATCCGTTAATCGCTAATTTTAATGCCATTGTCAATTCCTCCAATATTGTTTAAATAATTTATTTTTGCTCGGACATTTATAATATCCGCAATTGGCTTTATTCTCATTCAAGGGTTTTTAACACCCGCTTAAATATGAGTTCCTTAGTCATTTATAAAGAAGGTAAACCTTCAGCGATTGCTTTAGCGGCTACCTCATCCGTTATAAAAATGGTTTGCTTTGGAGCTACCTTAAAGTACGATAGCATTGCCTTCACTTTTTGTTTACCAGCAGCAACTGCTATGACTTGCTTACTTCTTTGAACTTGCTCAAACTGAATACCGATTGTTCGAATTCGATGTACAATTTCGCCTTCTGCGTTGAAATAATAGCCAAATGCTTCACTAACTGCACCCTTTTCTTCGAGTATCCGTAAATCTTCAGGCGATGAATTGCGACGAACAGCCATTTCCTCTGCAGAGCCAATACCATGGATTACACAATCTGCATGATCATAATAATTCATCATTTCAGTTACCATTGGCTCTGTTAACATTGCTTGATAGGCCTGCTCACTTAAATGCTCTGGTAAAAACAAAGTGCGATACTGTGCATTCATTTGCATGGCAAATGTTGAGACAAGTGTATTAGCTTGCATTTGCATTTCATGTCCAATACCACCACGAGCAGCAACAAATGTGATGTTGTGTGTATCAGCTGGATGTAAAAATTGCGCAAGTGATGCAACCGACTTTCCACCTGTAACAGCTACTGTTTGACCATCAAAGCTAGTTGCCATAAATTGTTGTGCTGCTTCTTTTCCAAGCAATGTTAATATCGTATCGTCTTCGTTGTAATCACCTGGAACAACAATTACATGCTGTAAGCCAAAATGGTTTTCCAGTAATTTAGCTAGCTGTGTCAGACCAGACCATTCATAAACTAGTGCTCGTAGCTTATCAATAACTGCTTCACCTTCGTCTGTACATACCATACCCGACTTTTGAGAATCTAATAACCCTTGCTCACGTAAAATATCCGTTTCTTTACGAATTTCTCGTTCGGTCATTTTAAGTGAATCTGCAAGTGTTCGACGCCCAATTGGCTGCATAAGCTGAACTGTTTGCAAAATACGATATCTCGATTGTAGAAGCGGATACATTTCTGGAAGTAGCCTTTGCTGTGCCTCAGGTACAGATAACATATTAACCTACTCCCTTTTAATAGTTGTGGGTTATTTTTTGTCCCATTATATAAAATTATGTCCCACTTACAACTTTATTATAATACGCTTTAAAATAAAGAGCAAGTAAATGCTATGTATTGGCATTAAAAAATATTTTAAGCATAGTGGCCTAATTACGCCTGTGTTGGGTTTCATTGGAATGTAGGCTTCTTACACACTGTTATGCGGATAAATTTATAAGGTTTCTGCACTATTGCTGATTGAAGTGAAAGGCTACTCGGCTCCCGTAGGAAAGCGAGACAGGCGAGACCCTGAACGGGCGGTAGCGGATGTTTTATGTGCGAAAGCGTAGTGCTAACGTAGCGACAGCAAAATGTTTTATCTGTGCGAAAGCGTAGCGACAGCAACAACAAATGTTTTCTGTAGCGAAAGCAAAGTGGCAGCTACAAAGCGAGTAGCCTGGAACGGAAATCACCCTCATTTAAAGAGCCGCACATAGATCCCTTAACCATTTTTTTCAACATAATAAAAACCCGTAACCAAATTGTCATGGTTACGAGTTTTTGTTAGCTTATTTTGTGAAAGATAAAATTGCGTTTTTCTTAAATCCGCCTAAAGCTTTTGTTGCTTCATTTTTATTTGTGTATTCAAAAATACGAACGTCCTTTTTCTCAAATACTGTAATAACCCACATTGTAAAATCTCCTTTCAAATATACGTTTTGTATTATAACAACCACTGAAAATGTGATGCTTTTGATAAACTGTTTTATAACAACTTCTTACTGATTCCTATTCTACTCCTTTTTTTTAAAAAATAAAGCCTAATGTGAAGGTCTTCACAAACTGTTCAAATTCTAAACGTTTTCATTGAACAAATTGTGAATTGTGGTTATTACCACTAAAAATTTGGGTAAAGTAAAAATTCATCTACTCCCTACGTGTTACGACCCCACTTTCATCGCCTGAAGACTATATAATTGGCAGGAGCTATAATTATATCGTTTGGATTAACATTCACTAAAAAACTGCAAATAAAAAAAGCCGAGGAATAAATCCTCGACTTTTTAAGTTGCCTAGCGACGTCCTACTCTCACAGGGGGAAGCCCCCAACTACCATCGGCGCTAAAGAGCTTAACTTCCGTGTTCGGTATGGGAACGGGTGTGACCTCTTTGCCATCATCACTAGACTATTTTCGGCTTTCAATATACGTCGCATTTCTTCGTCAGCTTCAGTCGTTCAGTCAGTCACGTACTTGAGTACGCTTCTTCCCTCTCTCCATCGCTTCCTCGAACTACTCGTATCTTGAAACCCTATATGAAAGAAATTATTCTTTCAAAACTGGATAAACTGTTCATTGAATGTTTCAAACATTTTGGTTAAGTCCTCGATCGATTAGTATTCGTCAGCTCCATGTGTCACCACACTTCCACCTCGAACCTATCTACCTCATCGTCTTTGAGGGATCTTACTTACTTGCGTAATGGGAAATCTCATCTTGAGGGGGGCTTCATGCTTAGATGCTTTCAGCACTTATCCCGTCCACACATAGCTACCCAGCGATGCCTTTGGCAAGACAACTGGTACACCAGCGGTGTGTCCATCCCGGTCCTCTCGTACTAAGGACAGCTCCTCTCAAATTTCCTACGCCCACGACGGATAGGGACCGAACTGTCTCACGACGTTCTGAACCCAGCTCGCGTACCGCTTTAATGGGCGAACAGCCCAACCCTTGGGACCGACTACAGCCCCAGGATGCGATGAGCCGACATCGAGGTGCCAAACCTCCCCGTCGATGTGGACTCTTGGGGGAGATAAGCCTGTTATCCCCGGGGTAGCTTTTATCCGTTGAGCGATGGCCCTTCCATGCGGAACCACCGGATCACTAAGCCCGTCTTTCGACCCTGCTCGACTTGTAGGTCTCGCAGTCAAGCTCCCTTGTGCCTTTACACTCTACGAATGATTTCCAACCATTCTGAGGGAACCTTTGGGCGCCTCCGTTACCTTTTAGGAGGCGACCGCCCCAGTCAAACTGTCCGCCTGACACTGTCTCCTGCCCCGCTAAGGGGCATGGGTTAGAATTTCAATACAACCAGGGTAGTATCCCACCGACGCCTCCTTCGAAGCTGGCGCTCCGAGATCTCTGGCTCCTACCTATCCTGTACAAGTTGTACCAAAATTCAATATCAGGCTACAGTAAAGCTCCACGGGGTCTTTCCGTCCTGTCGCGGGTAACCTGCATCTTCACAGGTACTATAATTTCACCGAGTCTCTCGTTGAGACAGTGCCCAGATCGTTACGCCTTTCGTGCGGGTCGGAACTTACCCGACAAGGAATTTCGCTACCTTAGGACCGTTATAGTTACGGCCGCCGTTTACTGGGGCTTCAATTCGCAGCTTCGCTTGCGCTAACCACTCCTCTTAACCTTCCAGCACCGGGCAGGCGTCAGCCCCTATACGTCACCTTACGGTTTTGCAGAGACCTGTGTTTTTGCTAAACAGTCGCCTGGGCCTATTCACTGCGGCTCTCATGCGCTTGCACGCTCAAGAGCACCCCTTCTCCCGAAGTTACGGGGTCATTTTGCCGAGTTCCTTAACGAGAGTTCTCTCGCACACCTTAGGATTCTCTCCTCGACTACCTGTGTCGGTTTGCGGTACGGGCACCTCTCACCTCGATAGAGGCTTTTCTTGGCAGTGTGAAATCAGGAACTTCGTCCATACGGACTCGCCATCACAGCTCAACGTTACAGTGTGCGGATTTGCCTACACACACGCCTTACTGCTTGGACGCGCATATCCAACAGCGCGCTTACCCTATCCTACTGCGTCCCCCCATTTCTCAAACGGTGAGGAGGTGGTACAGGAATATCAACCTGTTGTCCATCGCCTACGCCTATCGGCCTCGGCTTAGGTCCCGACTAACCCTGAGCGGACGAGCCTTCCTCAGGAAACCTTAGTCATACGGTGGACGGGATTCTCACCCGTCTTTCGCTACTCATACCGGCATTCTCACTTCTAAGCGCTCCACCAGTCCTTCCGATCTGACTTCAACGCACTTAGAACGCTCTCCTACCACTGACATCGTAGATGTCAATCCACAGCTTCGGTGAATCGTTTAGCCCCGATACATTTTCGGCGCAGCGTCACTCGACCAGTGAGCTATTACGCACTCTTTAAATGATGGCTGCTTCTAAGCCAACATCCTGGTTGTCTGTGCAACGCCACATCCTTTTCCACTTAACGATTACTTTGGGACCTTAGCTGGTGGTCTGGGCTGTTTCCCTTTTGACTACGGATCTTATCACTCGCAGTCTGACTCCCGTGTATAAATATCTGGCATTCGGAGTTTGTCTGAATTCGGTAAACCGGGATGGCCCCCTAGTCCAAACAGTGCTCTACCTCCAGTATTCTCATCACGAGGCTAGCCCTAAAGCTATTTCGGAGAGAACCAGCTATCTCCAAGTTCGATTGGAATTTCTCCGCTACCCACACCTCATCCCCGCACTTTTCAACGTGCGTGGGTTCGGGCCTCCAGTAAGTGTTACCTCACCTTCACCCTGGACATGGGTAGATCACCTGGTTTCGGGTCTACGACCACGTACTATTTCGCCCTATTCAGACTCGCTTTCGCTGCGGCTCCGCCTTCTAAAGCTTAACCTCGCACGTAATCGTAACTCGCCGGTTCATTCTACAAAAGGCACGCTATCACCCATTAACGGGCTCTAACTACTTGTAGGCACACGGTTTCAGGATCTCTTTCACTCCCCTTCCGGGGTGCTTTTCACCTTTCCCTCACGGTACTGGTTCACTATCGGTCACTAGGTAGTATTTAGCCTTGGGAGATGGTCCTCCCGGATTCCGACGGAATTTCACGTGTTCCGCCGTACTCAGGATCCACTCAGGAGAGAACGAACTTTCGACTACAGGGCTTTTACCTGCTCTGGCGGACCTTTCCAAGTCGCTTCATCTAACTCGCTCTTTTGTAACTCCGTATAGAGTGTCCTACAACCCCAAGAGGCAAGCCTCTTGGTTTGGGCTCTTCCCGTTTCGCTCGCCGCTACTCAGGGAATCGATTTTTCTTTCTCTTCCTCCAGGTACTTAGATGTTTCAGTTCCCTGGGTCTGCCTTCAAGACGCTATGTATTCACGTCAAGATACTACGCGATTAAACGTAGTGGGTTCCCCCATTCGGAAATCTCCGGATCAAAGCTCACTTACAGCTCCCCGAAGCATATCGGTGTTAGTGCCGTCCTTCTTCGGCTCCTAGTGCCAAGGCATTCGCCGTGCGCCCTTAATAACTTAACCTATAGCTTTCAATACACATCGCATTTCGTTGTCAGCTTCACTCGTTCAGTCAGTCACGTACAGAGGTACGTTCGTTCCTTCTCTCGATTGCTTCCTAGAACTGCTCGTGTCTTGAAACCTTATTCGTTATTAAGCCTATAAAAAAACTTAAAAAATAAATGTGTTTGTTACAATTTCAATGTCGTTTTATCCAGTTTTCAAAGAACAAGTTTTGAAGTGTTTCATTCAGAAGAATGAACCTTCAAAACTGAACGCAAAACGTAATCTTACAAACCCTAGGTTTGTATTCCGAAAATATCCTTAGAAAGGAGGTGATCCAGCCGCACCTTCCGATACGGCTACCTTGTTACGACTTCACCCCAATCATCTATCCCACCTTCGGCGGCTGGCTCCAAAAGGTTACCCCACCGACTTCGGGTGTTACAAACTCTCGTGGTGTGACGGGCGGTGTGTACAAGGCCCGGGAACGTATTCACCGCGGCATGCTGATCCGCGATTACTAGCGATTCCGGCTTCATGTAGGCGAGTTGCAGCCTACAATCCGAACTGAGAACGACTTTATCGGATTAGCTCCCTCTCGCGAGTTGGCAACCGTTTGTATCGTCCATTGTAGCACGTGTGTAGCCCAGGTCATAAGGGGCATGATGATTTGACGTCATCCCCACCTTCCTCCGGTTTGTCACCGGCAGTCACCTTAGAGTGCCCAACTAAATGATGGCAACTAAGATCAAGGGTTGCGCTCGTTGCGGGACTTAACCCAACATCTCACGACACGAGCTGACGACAACCATGCACCACCTGTCACCGTTGTCCCCGAAGGGAAAACCATATCTCTACAGTGGTCAACGGGATGTCAAGACCTGGTAAGGTTCTTCGCGTTGCTTCGAATTAAACCACATGCTCCACCGCTTGTGCGGGCCCCCGTCAATTCCTTTGAGTTTCAGTCTTGCGACCGTACTCCCCAGGCGGAGTGCTTAATGCGTTAGCTGCAGCACTAAGGGGCGGAAACCCCCTAACACTTAGCACTCATCGTTTACGGCGTGGACTACCAGGGTATCTAATCCTGTTTGCTCCCCACGCTTTCGCGCCTCAGCGTCAGTTACAGACCAGAAAGTCGCCTTCGCCACTGGTGTTCCTCCAAATCTCTACGCATTTCACCGCTACACTTGGAATTCCACTTTCCTCTTCTGCACTCAAGTCCCCCAGTTTCCAATGACCCTCCACGGTTGAGCCGTGGGCTTTCACATCAGACTTAAAGGACCGCCTGCGCGCGCTTTACGCCCAATAATTCCGGACAACGCTTGCCACCTACGTATTACCGCGGCTGCTGGCACGTAGTTAGCCGTGGCTTTCTAATAAGGTACCGTCAAGGTACAGCCAGTTACTACTGTACTTGTTCTTCCCTTACAACAGAGTTTTACGATCCGAAAACCTTCTTCACTCACGCGGCGTTGCTCCATCAGGCTTTCGCCCATTGTGGAAGATTCCCTACTGCTGCCTCCCGTAGGAGTCTGGGCCGTGTCTCAGTCCCAGTGTGGCCGATCACCCTCTCAGGTCGGCTACGCATCGTCGCCTTGGTGAGCCGTTACCTCACCAACTAGCTAATGCGCCGCGGGCCCATCTTATAGCGACAGCCGAGACCGTCTTTCAGTATTTCACCATGAAGTAAAATAGATTATTCGGTATTAGCCCCGGTTTCCCGGAGTTATCCCAAACTATAAGGTAGGTTGCCCACGTGTTACTCACCCGTCCGCCGCTAACGTCAAAGGAGCAAGCTCCTTTTCTGTTCGCTCGACTTGCATGTATTAGGCACGCCGCCAGCGTTCGTCCTGAGCCAGGATCAAACTCTCCATAAAAGAAATTTGATTAGCTCAAATTGTTTTGCTGGCATCATGTTTGATGTCCAAAATTTTGTTTCGTTCACCAACTCAAGGTTAGCTACTAAAAACTTTATTGATTACGTTTTGCTTGTTCAGTTTTCAAGGTTCATTTTTTACTGTCGACCAGCGACAGTAATTCATTATATCAAAATATCAATATGTTTGTCAACAACTATTTTGAAATGTTTTTTCACTGTCAATGTGACAGGACTTTATTCTATCAAAATATCAATATGTTTGTCAAACCAATTTTGAAATATTTTTTCTGTCGATGTGACAGGAATAACAATATATCACGATTACTTTTCATTTGTCAACACGTTTAAACAATTTTTCAATACAGTAGATTTAACGACAGCTAAATTATAATATCAAAGAGAATCAACCCTCTCAATAAAGGAACACATCATATAAATAATTAGCCTCCTAGACGGAAACGAACTTTTTTAACCGTATTCGTTTCCACGCTCTGTGTATGTTGATTTATACAAAGTTCCTCGTATGAATTCTGCTACAAACATAGCAAGGAGAAAAGTGAATTTTTTAGGAAAGGTTTTTATCCTTCATTTTAAAAGTTATCGATATGTACATTATCTCGCTTTGTTATTAGCTACATAAATGTTCCATAAGTGTTGCGTAATCCAAATTGCCGTATTGTATTACTTGCCCATCCTTTTCTACTACTGGAATCATAAGCATATACTTTTCATGTATGCTCTCATCTTCTTCAATATCAATAATTTCTATATCAAAATCTATATCTTCTTGTACAAGCTTTAATGTATGCAGTCCCTCGACACATAGCCCACAATTAGCTCGACTAAAATATTTCACGTTCAATTACAGCACCACCCTTATGAGCTATTATAAAACGAAACAGCAATCTATAACAATTTATCGAGCAATAGCGCCAATTATTAAATGGTTCTGACTTTTTCTATCCCTAAAACAGCAAAATTATTGGATATATGGATTATTCCATTGGGTTCTAACTATAAAAGACTGTGCAAGATATTTCCTGCACAGTCTTCTTTTCATATTATTTTTTCAGATGGCTATCTAGGAATTTTAACATTGCATTGTAGAATTCGACTCTGTTCTCTTCGTTATGGAAACCGTGGCCTTCATTATCTTTCAGCATGTATTCCACATCAACGCCTCTTGCACGTAATGCTTCAACGATTTGATCAGATTCAGCTTTATTTACACGCGGATCATTTGCACCTTGAGCGACAAATAATGGTGTTTTAATTTTATCTACATGGAAGACAGGTGAAGCTGCTGTTAATAGCTCCTTATCCTTCTCTGGATGCCCTACACGCTCATAGAGCATTTCTCGCATTGATTCCCAGTATGGAGGGATTGTATCTAATAGAGTAAAGATATTCGATACACCTACATAATCAACTGCTGCAGCATATAGATCCGGTGTGAAAGTGATACCTGCTAAAGTTGCATAACCTCCAAATGAGGCACCGTAAATTCCGATACGTTTCGGATCTGCAATACCTTGGTCGATTGCCCATTGTACACCATCTGTAATATCATCTTGGATTTTGAGACCCCACTGCTTATTACCAGCCTCAAGGAACTTTTTACCGTATCCAGCCGAAGAACGGAAATTCATTTGTAGTACCGCATAACCACGGTTTGCTAGTAGTTGCACCTCAGGATTAAAGCCCCATATATCGCGCCCCCATGGTCCACCATGTGGATTGACGATAAGTGGCAGATTTTTAGCCTCTTTGTTTTTCGGTAAAGTTAAATAGCCGTTAATTGTAAGACCATCTCGACTTTTATATGAAATTGGATGCATTTCTGCAAGCTCCGTTGGGTTTAACCAAGAGCTTAATGTTGCCAATTCTTTCAATTCGTCTGTTGTTGAATCATAGTAATAATATTTACCGTAAACAGTGTCACTAGAAACATTAACAATGAATTTTGTCATTTCCTTGTTGTAATCATTAATAACTAGTTCACTTTCAGGAACACCTAATTTGTTTTGAATTTTACGGAATAGTTTTTCAAAGTCCTCGTCAAAGAATTGATAATGTATCTTATCTGTTACATAACCACCATACAATACTTTATCTTTCTCTGAATTATATAATACACCCATTACATCCACTTCTGAGTTGGACATAATTACTTCTTCTTTACCCTCTAAATCATATTTAACTACTTCTACTTTATCTCTTCCTTTATTAGAAGTCGCGAAAATATGTTTATTGTCTTTGGAGAAAGCAAGTGGCATTACTTCATCTCCTGCTTTCATTTCAATAAACGGCTTAAATTCATCTTTCTCTGAATCACGGTAAAGGATAGTTCCTTCTACACCATCAGAAGTAACTGCCATACGCACATTTCCATCATGATCTGCTAACCAGCTTGAAATATTACCTGGGTTTTTCGCAACATGTACAGTTGCTCCAGTCTTCACATTAAGCTTGTACACATCAAAGACTTTAGCATCTTCTTTATTCATCGTAATAAGGATCTCGTCTTTAACGCCCTGTAAATCACTTAATAGCGAAACTGTTACATTCGGATATGGCGTTAAATCCTTCTCCTCATTACCATTAAATGTTGTTGAATAAATGTGGAAGTTTTCATCGCCACCTTTATCCTTTAAATATAGTAAATTATCATCTTTCCAGAATGACCCGGCAATATCACGATCCGTTGAGCTAGATACACGTACTGGTTCACTATCATCATTCATTTTCTTTACGAACACATTTGAACGATTTTCCCATGCAGATTTATAAGTAATGTAATTTCCGTCTGGTGAAAGATGATAACCGACGCTTCCTGGGTTTTTCATAAAATCTTCGACGGAAATTTCTTTCACGCCTTCATTACTAACACCATTTTTCACATTTTTAGCATTGTTTAAAATTTTGACCGCATCTTGTTTAGTAACCGTTTCACTATTCGGAAGACCGTTAAATAAACCGAGCTTATTTGCTTTTTCTTGATACTCAGCAAGTGTTGTTTCTTTTTCTTCTTTATTTAAAGCTCTTACTAAAATACGTGCCGCTTCATCACGTTTAATATGGACACTTAGATCTTTTAATTCTTCACCTTTTACCCATTGATCAATCATCTGCTGACGCATTGACTCTGATCCATGTTGGAATGTTAGAGCTGTTACAGTTAAATTTAGGAATTCCTTAGCAGATAGACGTTCTTCTTTGACTTCTACTTGACTACTAGTTTCATTGGCAGCACGAACTTCCTGCATAGATACAGGAATGACAGCAGAAGTTGTTAAAATAACCGCTAATGATGCTGATAAAAATCTTCTCTTCAAAATGATTCCTCCTTATATAGGTACACATTTTAAAACTTGTAAACACAATGAAATTATACCAACTTTATCAATTTTGTCAATTATTGGTTCACATGATAAAAAGATACATCCTTTGATAGGACCTTACCTTAAATGATAAAAAAACTGTGCAAGATACTTCCTGCACAGTTTTTTCGCATTATTTTTTTAGATGGCTATCTAAGAATTTTAGCATTGCATTGTAGAATTCGATTTTGTTTTCCTCATTTTGGAAACCATGACCCTCATTATCCTTCACCATATATTCCACATCAACGCCTCTTGCACGTAATGCTTCAACGATTTGATCAGATTCAGCTTTATTTACACGCGGATCATTTGCACCTTGAGCAACAAATAATGGTGTTTTAATTTTATCTACATGGAAGACAGGTGAAGCTGCTGTTAGTAGCTCTTTATCTTCTTCTGGATTTCCAACGCGCTTATAAAGTTGGTTACGTAATGTATCCCAATATGGAGGGATTGTATTTAAAAATGTAAAGAGGTTAGATACACCTACATAGTCAACCGCTGCAGCATATAAATCTGGGGTATACGTAATTCCAGCTAAAGTTGCATAACCTCCAAATGATGCACCGTAAATTCCTATGCGTTTAGGGTCTGCAATACCTTGATCGATTGCCCATTGTACGCCATCTGTAATATCATCTTGGATTTTGAGACCCCATTGTTTATTACCAGCTTCTAAAAATTCTTTTCCATAGCCAGTTGAAGAACGGAAATTCACTTGTAATACTGCATAACCACGGTTTGCTAGTAACTGTACCTCTGGGTTAAAGCCCCAGTAATCTCGTGCCCATGGTCCACCATGTGGATTGACGATAAGTGGCAGATTTTTAGCCTCTTTGTTTTTCGGTAAAGTTAAGTAACCGTTAATTGTTAAACCATCTCGACTCTTATATGAGATTGGATGCATCTCTGCAAGCTCCTCTGACTTTAACCAAGGGCTTAACGTTGCCAATTCTTTTAATTCATCTGTTGTTGAATCGTAGTAATAATATTTTCCGTAAACAGTATCACTACCAACGGAAACAATGAATTTTGTCATTTCTTTATTGTAATCATTAATGCCTAGTTCACTTTCTTGAACACCTAATTTGTTTTGAATTTTACGGAATAGTTTTTCAAAGTCCTCGTCAAAGAATTGATAATGTGTCTTATCTGTTATATATGCCCCGTATAATAATTTATCTTTTTCAGAGCTATATAACACACCATTTAAATCTACTTCTGGGTTTGACATGATTACTTCTTCTTTACCTTCTAAATCATATTTAACTACTTCGACTTTGTCTCTTCCTTTATTAGAAGTTGCGAAAATATGTTTATTATCTTTAGAGAAAGCAAGTGGCGTTACTTGTTCCCCTTCTTTCATTTCAATAAATGGCTTGAATTCATCTTTCTCTGAATCACGGTAAAGAATTGTTCCTTCCACACCATCTGAAGCAACTGCCATACGTACATTTCCATCACGATCTGCTATCCAGCTAGTAATGTTACCTGGGTTTTTCGCAACATGTGTAGTTTTACCAGTCTTTAGGTTAAGCTTGTAAACATCAAAGACTTTTGCATCTTCTTTATTCATCATAATAAGGATTTCGTCTTTAACGCCTTTTAAGCTACTTAATAACCCAACTGTTACATTCGGGTAAGGTGTTAAATCCTTTTCCTCATTGCCATTAAATGTTGTTGAATAAATGTGGTAGTTTTCATCGCCACCTTTATCCTTTACATATAGTAAATTATCATCTTTCCAGAAGAATCCACCAATATCACGATCCGTTGAATTGGATACACGTACTGGCTCACTATCGTCATTCATTTTTTTCACGAAAACGTTTGAACGATTTTCCCATGCAGAAGCATAAGTTATGTAATTGCCATCTGGTGAAAGTTCATAACCAACATTCCCTGGATTTTTCATGAAATCTTCCACGGAAATTTCTCTCACACCTTCATTGCTGACACCATTTTTCACATTTTTAGCATTGTTTAAAATTTTGACCGCATCTTGTTTAGAAAGTGTTTCACTATTCGAAAGACCGTTAAATAAACCAAGTTTATTCGCTTTTTCTTGATATTCAGCAAGTGTTGCTTCTTTTTCTTCTTTATTTAAGGCTCTTACTAAAATACGTGCCGCTTCATCACGTTTAATATGGACACTTAAATCTTTTAATTCTTCACCTTTTACCCACGTATTAATAATCTGCTGACGCATTGTCTCTGATCCATGTTGGAATGTTAGAGCTGTTACAGTTAAATTAAGAAACTCCTTAGCAGATAGACGTTCTTCTTTGACTTCTACTTGACTGCTAGTTTCATTGGCAGCACGAACTTCCTGCATAGATACAGGAATGACAGCAGAAGATGTTAAAATAACCGCTAATGATGCTGATAAAAATCTTCTCTTCAAAATGATTCCTCCTAAATATCAGTTCATGTATATCGTTTACCGATATAGAGAAATTATAACAATTCCATCATTTTTGTCAATTATTGATAATAATTAAATAATATTGTCTTTTAAACCAGTAAAAAAGTGAACTGCTATGAGTTCACTTTTTACTAAAATTTCCTATTCGCTCCTCCACCAGCAGATGAGCCTCCTCCGAATCCGCCAAAGCTACTTCCTCCAGAGCGGCCACTGCCAAAGCCCCCACCAAAACCACCTGGATAACCGCCACGTCGACCTGAACGAGGCCCTCCGCCTCTACCATTTGATACAACAATTACTATGATAACAATTAAAATAATTATCCATGTTGGCATTCCTTCATTGTCAGTTGTATTTCCAGGCACTTCTCCATCCCAATCGTACTCTTGCGCGACATTTTGAAATACTTCCGCGTACGTTGCTTTAAATGCCTTATCCATATTTTCAGCACCTGCATTTGGATAAAACGCATCATCTAAAATGCGCCCCAGTTTGCCATCAGGTAATGCCCCTTCAAGACCTTGACCAACAGCAATAACAACATCATTATTGCCTTTCCCCTGCCCAAACGTTGCTAAAATTAACACACCATTATTTTTTTTGGCATCACCAATACCCCAAGAGCGGATCATTTTTGTAGCATACATTTTTGGTTCTTGACCATTAATATTATCTACTGTTACGACCATAATTTCAGCACCTGTACCTTTATCTAGCTGCTCTGAGTAACGATTGAGTTCTTCCTCCAGAGAGGCAGATAAAACATTAGCAAAATCATGAATATACGTATTTTTCATTGGTGTTGGCATTGCGGCATCTACCGTGCTAATAGATAAAATAAGTATGAAGCCAACAATGGCAAGTTGGGTCATCAACCGTTTCATTATTGTTTACCTGAACCGCTAAAATCTATAGATGGTGCCTTTTCAGCACCGGTAGCCGCTTTAAAGTATTCCTTCTGTTCAAAACCAAACATACCCGCGATTAAATTGCCTGGGAAACGTTTGACTGTTTTATTAAAAACCTGCACTTCATTGTTATAGTCTTCTCGGGCAACAGCTAATCGGTTTTCTGTCCCCGCTAATTCATCCATTAATTGACGGAAGTTTGCATCTGCCTTTAAATTCGGATAATTTTCTATAACTACTAGCAATCGACTAAGTGCTCCATTCAATGCATCATTGGCAACCGCTTGCTCATTCGGACTTTGTGCACTTCCCATTTGTGCACGTGCGTCTGTAATACTAGCGATAACTTCTTTTTCATGGTTGGCATATCCTTTTACAGATTCTACTAAGTTCGGGATCAAATCGTAGCGACGTTGGAGCTGATTTTCAACCTGAGCCCATTTCGAATCGACGCCTTCCTCAGCCGTTACAAGGCTATTGTATTTCGGTATAAATAGTAAAGACAATACAACTAAAATAATAACGATAATTCCGATAGGTCCAAATATTTTTTTCAACTTTAAAACCACCTTCGCTTTCTTTTAGCTATCACTCAAAATCAGAAACACTATATTGTTTTGGTGATGAGCCTTTCTTTTCCTTACCACTAATGTGCAACAAAAAAGCATCTCTATTCTACATATATGCAAACGCATTAATACCGTATGAAATTTGTCTAACGTGCCATACTTATTATGTAACAAAACTATGATATATAGGAGGCGCTTTTTTTGACACAATCGTTTCAAAATGAATCATCAAACCAAACATCATTCAACCAGCAACAAAGCCTAAATCATGGTGGACATGAAGTAATGGACATGCATGAAACAATTGGCGAAATTATTGCTGGAATGAATCAATCCATCTTTTTACGTCAACATGTTAAGGATCCGGAGTTACTTAGCATTTTGGATCGCCAATATAATTTCACATTAGGTATGTATAATACAATTGTGGAATCATTTAAAACAGGGCATGATCCTTCTGTACCTACAGGACGCTATCAAATGGAGACAGGAAATAATTTTAAATATGGATTAAATCCTGGCCAACCTAAAAAGCCTATGCAAAATGCAAGCGAGCTCAACGACGAAGCAATTTCTGGCTTCCTATTAGGTGCTCAAAAAGGGGCAGCAAAATGTATGACTGCTGCCGCAACTGAAACTACAAACCCTGTAGTTCGACGCGTTGTTGCTGATAGTATTCCCAACTGCATTGAAATGGCATACGAATTATCTATTTACCAAAATATGCATGGCTACTACCAAGTACCACAATATTCTCAACAAGATATGCATACGATGCTTAATTCGTTCGACACTACAACAAATCCCCTACATTAATAATAAAAAACAAGAGCAGCCCCATATGTGATGTATCATCACAAGGGGCTGCTCTTATTTAATCAACTATAAATTTTTCTTGCTCGTTTTGCCCATTACAAAAAGCTTCTCTCTTCAACCAATAGCCAAACACGATCTCTAGCTCCACAGTCAAAACCCATTGCATATGTTACTTTTTTTGCAAAAAAAAGAATCCCCTCAGAAAGGATTCTTTTTTTCGACTAGTATAACTAGTCTTCACGTACAGTATGTTCACTAAAAAATAATTTGGAGTTGTTGCTTTTTTGAAGGTTTGAAAGGAACAGATACGGGAATAATGCCTACTAGGTAATATTCCCATTAATTTCCCTCTCTTTCTCCACTAAGCAGGCTGCTAAACTACTTATTAGGAGAATTCGAGTTATAAAAATATATCAAATAATCAGTAAAATGGCGCCCTCGGAGGGAATCGAACCCCCAGTGCAAGAACCGGAATCTTACGTGTTATCCATTACACCACGAGGGCAATTGAGCACAAAAAAAAAGTACCCACTAGGCTTTACAAAAAGCATGATGTAGATAATCCTCATTTGAAGCATACCTGACAAAATAGTGTACTGTACTTTAACTTATGACCTTATTCATTATACAAACGTATTGCTCATAATTCAACTATAGAATGTAAAACATTTAAACTTTTTTTTATCTTTATTCAGTAAGTGTCAAAATACCTAGTAAATAAAATGTAGCCACCAGTGTATGTCACGCATTAGAAAGGAATTTAATGCATGGACTTCAGACGCATTATTTATCTACGTAAAAGCGTAGCGTTTGCTACAATTAACGCAAGGCGAAATTATTTTAATTTATTTCACTTTAACAGGGTTAATATTTGACCTTCCCTGACTATAATGTGTATGATAAGGATACAGCTGAATACGATGGAAGTTTTCAGCAAAAGTATTCGAATTTAGTTTTCCAAGGAGGATTTAACATGAATTTAATTCCTACAGTTATTGAACAAACAAGTCGTGGTGAACGTGCGTACGACATCTATTCACGACTACTAAAAGACCGTATTATCCTATTAGGAAGTGCAATTGACGACAACGTTGCTAACTCAATTGTTGCTCAACTTCTATTCCTACAAGCAGAAGATCCAGATAAAGATATCTTTCTTTATATTAACTCACCAGGTGGATCAATCACTGCTGGTATGGCAATTTATGACACAATGCAAATTATCAAGCCACAAGTTCAAACAATTTGTATCGGTATGGCAGCATCTATGGGTGCTTTCTTACTTGCAGCTGGTGAACCAGGTAAACGTTTCGCATTACCGAATGCTGAAGTAATGATTCACCAACCACTAGGCGGTGCACAAGGTCAGGCAACTGAAATCGAAATCGCTGCAAAACGTATTTTATTCTTACGTGAAAAATTAAACGGTATTTTATCAGAACGCACAGGTCAACCACTTGAAGTCATTGCTAGAGATACAGACCGCGATAACTTCATGACTGCTGAGCGCGCAAAAGAGTACGGCTTAATCGACCAAATTATGGATCGCAACGACCGTAAATAAAAAACGAAAGGCATCTCAGGTTTATTCCTGAATGTCTTTTTTATTTACTTTGACGGGTCCCCCTTGACTCGGCTCTTCTATCCACGATTTTGGTGTTTCTATCCACGATTTTGACTCTTCTATCCGCCACTTTGGCGTTTCTATCCACGACTTTGGCGTTTCTATCCACGACTTCAGTATTTCTATCCGTCGCTTTATCTTTTCTTTCTGCCACTTCACCCTTTCCTCCCATCGCTCCAACTCTACTACCCATCCCCTTAATCTTGTACAGGATAACATAGTCCTTCATTTTAAGTTGTACAAATATCCAACAAAAAATAGGACCTGCTTATTCAATGCGAAAGCGCAAAAAAACTGCCCAATATGTAAGTTTTACCTTTTGGACAGTTTCTACAATATGCATTATGTGTTTTATTAATCTTCTTTTTCGATTAGGGCTGCTAATGCTGTAACCGCTTGCTCAGCATCGTTACCATCACCGCTAAGGACAACTTCCGTTCCTTTTGCAATAGCTAAGCTCATAACACCCATAATGGATTTAGCATTTACTTTTTTCTCGTCTTTCTCAAGAAAGATATCTGCGCTAAAGCGATTTGCTTCTTGTACAAATAGCGCAGCTTGTCTAGCTTGTAGTCCTAATTTTAATTTTACATGGACTCTTCTCTCGGTCATTCTTAAAACTCCCCTTTACTACCGTTCATCTTATTATTTTTATCTTACCTTACTTACTAGCAAAAGAACAACACGTACCTGAAAAGTATGAAAATTTAGCCACCAATTTTTTCGCCACTTCTTAATGCATCGGCAATCTCATCAATTTTCCGTAAACGATGATTGACACCTGATTTACTAACCGTTCCACTTGATACCATTTCACCAAGTTCTTTCAGTGTTACATCTTGATATTCTACTCGTAATCGCGCTATTTCACGAAGTTTTTCTGGTAATTGATCGAGACCTATTGAATTTTCAATAAATCGGATATTCTCTACTTGACGTAATGCGGCACCTATTGTTTTATTTAAGTTCGCTGTTTCACAATTAACAATGCGATTAACACTATTTCTCATATCTCGTAATATGCGGACGTCTTCGAACTTCATCATTGCTTGATGAGCTCCAACGATATTAAGGAAATCAGAAATTTTTTCAGCTTCTTTTAAATAAGTTACAAAGCCTTTTTTTCGTTCAATTGTTTTTGCATTTAGCTCAAATTCATTCATCAAATCCATTAAAGCCTCGCCATGTTCTTTATATAATGAATAAATTTCTAAATGGTAGGCTGATGTTTCTGGGTTGTTGACAGAGCCTCCAGCTAAAAATGCTCCTCGTAAATATGCTCTTTTTTGGCCACCCTTTTTAATGAGCTCGCGAGAAATAGTATGATTAAATTGAAAGTCGTCTGAGATGATTTCTAAATCAATTAGTAGCTCACGCGCACCTTCTCTAACACGGCAAATGTATACGTTATTTTTTTTCAAACGCATTTTTTTTCTAACAAGTAACTCTACATTATATGGATACAGCTTTTTCATAATCGTATAAAGTCTTCTTGCGATTGCAGCATTTTCAGTTTGTACGTCTAAGCTTAACTGCTTATTAGCGAAAGATAATGAACCATTCATACGAATTAGGGCAGATACTTCTGCTTTCATACAATGATTGTCCGCTTCTATTTGAGTTAATTCCTTTTTCGTTTCAGAAGCAAAAGACATATCACGCCCTCCTTTCAACCTTTTGTTCTATGTATATGCCATCTTATCATATACAATAAGCGCTTTATAATTCACTAACTTTTTGCCTCATAGATTTTTACGTAATCTACAAGCCATTCCGCAACATTTGCCGCATTATGACGAACCATTCCATCAGGACGAATCGTGGCAATATCTCGTTGAATTACCTCTAATCGCATACTTTCGAGCTTGGCAACGTCGAACATTACTGGCTCAGCACACTCTTCCTTATAAAGCTCTTTTACAGGATGAGGAAGCTTTACATCATTTACTAAAATTGAATCAATGAAGGCATCTCCAACATGGTCATATATAGCTTTAACATGATCACCGGCTGTATAGGAAATGGTTTCACCTTTTTGAGTCATTAAATTACAAACGTAAATTTTTCTTCCTTTTGCCTTTATAACAGCTTCTCCAATTTCTTTTACAAGAAGGTTTGGAATGATACTCGTATATAAACTTCCCGGACCAATTAAAATATAATCGGCACGATTGATTGCTCGAATAGCCTCTGGTAGCGGTTGCACGTTATCAGGCACTAAAAAAACTCGATTAATTCGTTTTTTAGCCAAGGGAATTTTAGATTCACCTTCAATGATAGAACCGTCCTCAAGTTCGGCATGTAAATTTATCTTTTTATTAGCTGCTGGTATGACGCGGCCATGCACCTTTAAAACCTTCCCCATTTCACTAATAGCATGGTTAAAGTCACCAGTAATATCTGTTAAAGCTGTCAGCATTAAATTACCTAATGAATGACCACGTAAATCTTCCGATGCTAAAAATCGATATTGAAACATTTGCTCTACAAGCGGCTCAACATCCGATAACGCTGCGATAACATTACGGACATCACCGGGTGGTGGAATATCATAGTCATCTCGTAAGCGTCCTGAAGAACCACCATCATCTGCTACTGTAACAATTGCAGTAATATCAAATGGGTGATGCTTGAGGCCTCGTAGCAGGGTAGAAAGCCCTGTGCCACCACCTATTACAACAAGCTTTGTTCGCTTCTTTCCCATTTACTCAATCCTTTCTACGATTGATGTCACGATGCGCAATAACGGTATTTTCCTTCCCAGCTAAATATGCCCCGAAATATTCCGCTAATGTTACTGAGCGATGCTGTCCTCCAGTACATCCAAAAGCAATGACAAGTTGTGATTTGCCCTCTTGTCTATAAAGTGGAATCATAAATTCAAACAAATCCGTCAGTTTTTGAATGAGTGTTTGCGTATCCTCAAGTGCTAGCACATAAGAAGATACCTCGGTTTGTAATCCTGTTTTATGACGTAACTCCTCTACATAATATGGATTTTTTAAAAAACGGACATCAAACACTAAGTCGGCATCGATCGGCATACCATGTTTAAATCCAAAAGACATAATATTTACTGAGAATATATTATTGGCATCATTTGCAAATTCTTTTGCGATTTTTTCACGTAGCTCTTTTGGCTTCATATTAGATGTATTATAAACAAATTTAGCGCGTCCCTTTACTTCCGATAAAAGATTACGTTCTCGTTTAATGCCATTTAATAGCAATCCATTTGCAGCCAAAGGATGTGCACGTCTTGTTTCCTTATAACGTCTAACTAGCGTTGCATCATCTGCATCTAAAAATAAAATTCGTGCAACTATATCGCCTTCTTTAAGCATATGGTCGAGGGCGCCAATAAGAGAATCAAAAAAGTCGCCGCCACGCATATCCATGACAGCTGCTATACGTGTAATATTTTTACCCGAATCCCTTAGTAGGGTTAAAAATGTTGTGAGTAACGCTGGTGGTAAATTATCAATACAGTAATACCCTAAATCTTCAAAGCTTTGAATAGCTACTGTTTTCCCAGCTCCAGACATTCCTGTAATAATAACTAATTCATGTTTACCTTTTAGGTCTTCAACCACCACTGTCATGCAGCTCCTTTATTGTTCTATTGATATTTGTATTTTCTCATGAAGTAATTCAAAATCAGTCGTATATTCAAATGTACCGTACTGAATGCCTGATTGTGAGATAGCAAATTGTAAGTTTGTTCGATCACCTTCAGCCATTGGCAAATGTTTCAAGTCCTCTACTGGGTGCCATGCGAGTTTGCCTTCTCTAGTTTCTTTAAACGGTATGCCTTCTATATCCTTTGCAACAAACGTATAAAGCATCCATTCGTCCACTACCACATTGTTTTCTTTAATAATCATCGTATAAACACCCTTTAAATGAGCATTTATAGGTGTGACATTTGTTTCTTCTTTAAATTCACGGACAGCAGCCTCATAAATCGACTCACCACTCTCCATTTTACCGCCAGGAGCTACATACCAGCCACGTCTCGGCTTCTGAAGTAATAATACTTGATCGTCTTTTATGGCTATTAAATTTGCAATTCTTTGCATAGGCACACCTCTAATCACTTTTACGTTCTTCCTTTTATTATAGCAAGACTAAACAAGGTTTGTCCTCAATTCTAAACTTTAGGCGCATTGCAATTTTACTTCACCGATACATGTGTGGAAACCTATTTTTTAACCTCTATTCAAGCATATGAAACTTTGCCACAAAAAAATTCAAAATTTCCGCTTACAACAAAAATAGGTTGCTCCACCTTATTTGGCGGAAACAACCTACTCAACAAAATAAAAGGGGGATTGCTAATTACACTTTTTATCTTACACCTTTTATATGTCATTCAAGTTACAACTATATTAAGACCGTATTAAATTTGTATATTTTTCCTTAAAAACTAATCAAGAGGATCATACCCATAACGTGGGTGATGATCCATTCGAAAAAACTTTAGGAGTGCTCCATTTTAAGCATTAATTTTTTCTAATAATTCTTCCACATAATGCTGTACCGCTTGTGCTGCAATACTTCCGTCACCTGTTGCTGTAACGATTTGACGAAGTGATTTTTCACGTACATCACCAGCTGCGAAGATACCTGGTACTGTCGTTTCCATATTATTATTTGTCAAAATATAACCAGCATCATTTAAAATACCTAGAGACTCAAATGGTTTTGTTAATGGAAGCATACCAATGTATACGAATACGCCATCAGCAGCAAAATCAGACTCTGCACCATCTACAGTTGATTGTAATGTTACACTTCCAACTTTACCGTTAGCCTCATTAATTTCTTTGACTGTTGCATTCCAAATGAAATCAATTTTTTCGTTAGCAAAGGCACGATCTTGAAGAATTTTTTGTGCACGTAATTTATCACGACGGTGCACAATAGTTACTTTATCAGCAAAGCGAGTTAAATAAACGCCTTCTTCAACAGCTGAATCCCCGCCACCTACGACAACAAGATTTTTTTGCTTGAAGAATGCACCATCACATACTGCACAATAGCTGACACCACGACCACCAAGTTCTTTTTCGCCAGGCACACCCATTTTTTTATATTCCGCACCTGTAGAAATAATAATTGCTCGTGTTTTATATTCTTTAGCACCTGATTTTATTGTTTTATATTCCTCACCATCAATAATTTCAGTTACATCGCCATACGCATATTCTGCCCCAAATTTCTTAGCATGGTCGAACATTTTTGTTGATAGCTCAGGCCCTAAAATTGTATCAAATCCAGGATAGTTTTCTACTTCTTCTGTATTTGCCATTTGTCCGCCAGGGATCCCACGTTCAATCATTAAAGTTGAAAGGTTGGCACGTGATGTATAAACAGCCGCAGTCATACCAGCCGGACCTGCACCAATAATTACAACATCATAAATTTTTTCTTCTGACATAAATACTTCCCCCTAAACAAATACTTTTTTACCTTCATTCAGTAGATGCACAAACACCTACTGAATGTAGATAATGCCTCGGACGCAGCCAAGACTCCATTGATAATAACTTCAGTATGTTCATCGTATGTGAAAGTAAAAAGTTATTCAACTATGTTGCTCAAAGTCTAATTATTCGTACTTGGTAAAAACATTAAAATTTCATCAATATACTTCGATAAAGTTGACACGGATACTCCGTATTGCTGAGCTATCTCTTTTTTTGTCACCTTGAGATTACGAGAAGAGCGGAATAAATAGTCATTTGCTCCTGCAATAGCCGCTGGATTTGTGAAACGATAATTGTTTATCAATGCTTGCTCACAAAGTACAAACCACATTTGGAACATCGGTGCAATTAATGTCGTCAGCTTACCATACTGTTCAAGTAAAATTTCTGACACACTTACTGCTCGTATAAAGCTAGCCTCTACTTTGTTTTTCATATCAAATTGATGTCCTAGTGCATAAGCTAGGAACAGCTTTTCATACGCATTACATTGGTCAACATCTATCCATTTGGGATGTGCGATAATTTCCTGTTTATGCGCTGTACAACTTAGTAAAAATAACCCAAATATGCGTTCACTTGTATAATCGCTCTCCAGCTTCTCCACAATATAATCACGGTCGTGTTCTAATGCATCCAGTGAATATGTGTTTTCTTCTTGGCGCCAAGGTTCAAAGCCTTCTTTTTCAGGATCTAGCTCAAGTAATTTCTCCCATGCACTCTTTGATATTTCTTCATGTCCTGAGAAATAAGCTGCATGAGATAACCAAAAGTAAAAGCCAGCATCGCCTACATAGCCTCTTTTTTGCATGCTACGCAACCATTTAAATGCTAATTCATATTGTCCAACGAGCGCTAATGTTGCACCCAACTTATAGCGATGTTCCCATAAGTATGGCTGAATTTTCACAAGTACTTCTAAAAGATCTTTTAAATCTTCTTCATTTTTTTCATAGTACGCGATAACCGTTAAATTACATAGTGCATGTAAATTCCCTTTATTTTCACGTAATACATTGTTTAGAAGCACCTTCGCCTGTTCTGCTTCACCAACATAAAAATAGGCAAGGGCTAAGTTGTTATAAGCTGACCAAAAATCTGGTCTATCTTCAATTAACTCTTCTAGCATATTAATAGCTTCAGGGAAATCTCCCTTTTCCATACAACGTCTTGCTTGCTCCTGCCGATATAAATCTTCAGCAGAACCTTCAAGCTCTTCAAAGTCATCCTGCTCAATATCAACAAAGTCTAATATCTCAGCAGCTTCATCAGCATAAGCACCCTCTGGCTCTATTTCTAAATATTGCTCTGCAAAGCGTTTAGCATCCTGTATAATACCGATACATCCTGAAACCTCTGCCATGTAAAAAATAATTTCCGGATTTTCTTTATCTATCTGATAGGCACGACGAAGAAGATCATACGCTTCCTCGAAACGTTGACCCTCTAACTCTACTATCGCTAACTGCAATAAAATCATTGGATCATCAGGACTTAAATCAACTGCTCGCTGTAAATATTTATAGGCTTTATTCATTTGTCCGCTATTCATTGCTTGAATTGATTTTTTATAATAATAGTCGCCTGTTGGAATGAACGACACTATATTCGTTTGATTCTCTTTTTGACGTTTCTTTTCCAATACATTTCCTCCGAAACAAGAAATAAGGAACGTATCATACGTTCCTTTACACAGTAACTTCTATTATAACATACAATAAGCAATATGCCGTTATTTCTCCTCATGACGTTTTTCTAACACATGTAACACGTCATAAACGCTTACTTTTTGCTCTTGTAGTAACACGAGTAGATGGTAAATTAAATCGGCAGCCTCCCATTTTACTTCTTCTGTATCGCGATTTTTAGCACCTATAACAACCTCAGTTGCTTCTTCTCCAACTTTTTTACAGATTTTATCGATCCCTTTATCGAATAAATATGTAGTATACGCCCCTTCTGGCATCTCTTGCTCACGCTTCGCAATAACATTGGCAAGTTTAGAAATAATCTCAACAGATCCGACCTTGGCATTTTGCTGAATAATTTCTGTAAAGCAAGAAGTTGTTCCATTATGACAAGCTGGGCCAGCAGGAATTACTTCCACGACTAATGCATCACCGTCACAGTCAGCTTTAATTGATACAACTTTTTGTGTATGACCACTAGTTGCCCCTTTGTGCCAGAGCTCTTGACGTGAACGTGAGTAGAACCATGTTTCTCCCGATTCAAGTGTTTTTTCTAGCGATTCTTTATTCATATACGCTACAGTTAGTACTTCTTTTGTATTCGCATCTTGTACAACTGCAGTGACAAGACCTTTTTCATCAAATTTAATGCTGTCCATCATCTTACTGCCACTCCTTTTTCACGTAAGTACTCTTTTACTTGTGCTACGCTCGTTTCTTTGTAATGGAAGATAGATGCGGCAAGTGCGGCATCTGCATCGACATCTTCAGCTAACACCTCGTAAAAATGGTCAGCATTCCCTGCACCGCCACTTGCAATAACAGGAACTGTCACAGCTTCTCTCACAGCTTTTGTTAAGGCTAAATCAAAACCTGATTTCTCGCCGTCCTGGTTCATACTCGTTAATAAAATTTCACCAGCACCTAAGCGAACCGCTTCCTTTGCCCACTCAGTTGCCTTCCATGTTGTTTTGTTTCGGCCTCCATGCGTATACACCATCCATGTAGCATCTTCCTTACTAAAGCGGGCATCAATAGCGACAACAATACATTGTGCGCCAAAAAAATCAGAACCTTCTTTAATCAGCTCCGGTCGCTCTAATGCAGAAGTATTCACGGATACTTTATCAGCACCTACACGTAAAATGCGTTTCATATCATCTAATGTCCGGATTCCACCACCTACTGTGAATGGAATGGCTAATGTAGCTGCAGTTTGTCGGACGACATCCACCATTGTTTCACGACCTTCATGTGATGCCGAGATATCTAGAAACACAAGCTCATCTGCCCCTTGCCCATCATAAAACTTCGCAAGCTCTACTGGGTCACCCGCATCACGTAATGACACAAACTGTACACCTTTTACAACACGTCCCTCTTTCACGTCAAGACATGGAATAATGCGCTTTGTTAACATGAGGCCACCCCCTCCAACCACTCCTTTAATAAATACATACCTAGTTCACCTGACTTTTCGGGATGGAACTGCATGCCCGTAATCGAGCGATTCGAAACAATGCCAGGAACTTTAATACCATGGTAATTCGCATAAGCGACGAGCTCCGTTTCATCAATATCTGTCGCGTAAAATGAATGCACAAAATAAACATGTCTTGCCGTCCCTTCACCCTTTAACCATGAAGGTCGCTCTGTTACTACGAGCTCATTCCATCCCATATGCGGTACTCGGTACTTCTGCCCTGCATTGTCACCACTAAATCGTTTAATGCTTCCTTTAAAAAAGCCTAAACCCTGCGTAGTGGTCACTTCTTCACTTTGCTCGAATAATAATTGCATGCCTAAGCAAATTCCGAGAAGTGGTCGATTTTCAGCTTTCACCTTCTGTAAATATCGATCTAAATTCGTTTCAGCTAAACGTTTGATGGCATCTGGAAATGCCCCAACACCAGGAAGCAACAGCGCATCTGTTGCATCTAGCTCAGTCTCGTCAGATGTGACAATGACCTCACAGCCAAGACGTTTTAAGGCTTGTTCAACACTAAATAAATTCCCCATTCCATAATCAAGAACACCTATTTTCACGTTAACAGCCCCTTAGTCGATGGTACACCTTTCACACGTGGATCAATTTCTACCGCTGCGTCAATGGCACGTGCTAATGCTTTAAAAATAGCTTCGATAATATGATGAGTATTTTGTCCGTAAGGTACGATGACATGAACATTCATCCTTACCTCAAGTGCAAACTTCCACAAAAATTCATGTACTAATTCAGTATCAAAACTACCGACCTTTTCCTTCAATGGTGGCACACGATATTCTAAGTGCGGACGATTCGAGCAATCCACAACGACCTGTGCAAGCGCATCATCCATTGGCACAAATGCTGTCCCGTAACGCTTTATTCCTTTTTTATCACCGAGCGCTTCACGAATAGCTTGGCCTAATACAATTCCGAGGTCTTCTGTTGTATGGTGATTATCTATATAGGTATCACCTTTCGCTTGTATCGTCCCATCAAAAAGCCCATGTTTGATAAATAAATCAAGCATGTGATCCATAAAGCCAACACCCGTTTCAATATCCGCCTTTCCTTCACCATCTAAATTGATGGCAACCGAAATTTGTGTTTCATTGGTTGTACGTTCAACTTTTGCATATCGTTTCTTTTCAGTCATAGTACTACTCCTTTTCCCATCCTCGCGATTCGACTGCACGGGCATGACCCTCTAAGCCTTCCATACGTGCCAGACGTGCAATTTTCGGTGCATTTTCTGCCCAAGTTTTTTCACTATAAAAGACGATGCTCGATTTTTTCACAAAATCATCAACGTTTAAACCACTTGCAAAGCGTGCCGTGCTATTCGTTGGTAGAACATGATTTGTCCCTGCAAAGTAATCACCCACTGGTTCTGAGCTATAACGACCGATGAAAATACCACCTGCATGTCGTACTTGCTCCGCTACAGCCTCAGCATTTTTTGTGACAATTTCTAGATGCTCAGGTGCTAGCGAATTAATCGCATCTATGGCATCTGCCAACGTATCGGCCACATAAATGGCACCAAAGTTTTCTATCGATGCTCGAGCTACCTCTTCACGCGGTAAAATCGTTAATTGCTTCTCCACCTCATCGGCTACTTTTTTAGCCAATTGTTCAGAAGTCGTTACTAAAATGGCACAAGCCAATTTATCGTGCTCCGCCTGTGATAAAAGATCGGCCGCGATTTCATCAGCAAATGCTGTATCATCCGCTAGCACTGCAATTTCACTTGGGCCTGCAATCATATCAATTGCTACCTCACCAAATACTTCACGTTTTGCTAATGCTACAAAAATATTTCCTGGGCCTGTAATTTTATCAACGGGAGAAATTGTCTCTGTACCATATGCAAGAGCCGCAATCGCCTGAGCACCACCGATTTTATATATTTCTTCTACCCCTAAAATATGCGCTGCCGCAAGTACACCTGGAGGTAATTTTCCATCGCGACCTGCTGGAGATGTCATCACAATACGATTGACACCAGCAACTTGTGCAGGAATCACATTCATCAAGACCGAAGACGGATATGCTGCTGTACCGCCTGGAACATAAAGACCTACTGCATCGAGAGCAGTAATTCGTTGTCCAAGCCATGAACCATCTGCAAGCTCCATGCGATAACCTGAACGCTTTTGCTGCTCGTGATAAAGGCGAATATTTTGAGCGGCTTCTGTTAAATCAGCATAAAGCTGTTGATCAATTGTTTTAGCGCCCTCTTCTAATTCTTCCTTCGTTACGCGTAAATGATTAGGGGCAAAACCATCCCATTTTTCAGTATAAGAACGTATGGCTGCGTCACCTTGTGCACGAACATCTTTCAATACTTGGCGTACAACCTTTAACTGTTCTTCATTTCCACCTTCCAGTGGTCGTTTTAAGGAAATACCTTTTTCTAGCTTTACTATTTTCATAGGATTAATCTCCTTTAAATCTAGGTATTCATATAGGTGCCCCTTCCAAAGGAGGCTTAATTTATTTAACACATTTCTTTAAACGTTTCACGAGATCGATAATACGGTCACTCTTCATGCGATAGCTTACAGGGTTGGCAATTAATCGTGATGATACGTCGGTAATAAATTCATATTCCACTAAGCCATTTTCTTTCAGCGTACGACCGGTTGAAACAATATCGACAATTCGATCTGCTAAGCTAATCATGGGTGCCAATTCAATCGAACCATTTAGCTCAATAATTTCAACCTGCTCGCCAATACCCTTATAATATTTCATTGCAATATTAGGATATTTTGTCGCTATTCTTGGTGCAATTTCATTCATTGTCGTATTAGGTAAGCCTGCTGAAGCTATATAACAAGTACTTATTTTCAAATCCAGTAACTCATGCACTTCGCGTTGCTGTTCTAACAAAACATCCTTCCCAGCAATACCAATGTCCGCTACACCATGTTCAACATACACAGGCACATCCATTGGCTTTGCTAATATGAAACGAATTTTCTCTTCTGGAATTTCAAGCATTAATTTACGGGACATTTCGACTTCTTCTGGTAAATTAAAGCCGGCTTCTAAAAGCATCTCGTATGCTTCGTCAAAAATGCGTCCCTTCGGCATAGCAATCGTTAATTCATTCACCGTCAACGTCCCCCTGTCCCACAATCACTACTTCTGTGAAGTGTGCTAAAAATGCTTCTTCTTCAACAAGGCTACTCCTTAACTGCAAGGTTGCCTGTTTACCAGCTGCTCGTAGCGTTTTTACTTTTACAATTGCCTCTTCAAATTGTTCTTCCTCAAATAACACGACAGTAGCTTCTTGTCGTTCAACAGACTGCCCATCCAGTGTTTCTAATAAGCGATCAACGCGAATACTAAATCCTGTAGCACCTACTTTTGACCCAAATACCTCCAGTAATCCGTCATAGCGTCCCCCATTGCCTAATGGAAAACCACTGCCGGTAGCAAACACTTCGAATAACATGCCTGTGTAATAGCTCATATGACTAGAAAGTGTAAAATCAAAGGCTACATAATCAGCTAAGTCTGCAATTTCAAGTAGTTTAGCGAGCTGCTGCATATATTCTAATGCGTCATTTTTCCGTACGTATTTTTCAATATCTTGAATTTCTTTAACATGCATAGCTTCCTCAATAAATTGCAGTAATGCATCGGATTTTGTTTTAGGTAAATCAAATGATTCCACCGCTTCTTCAAATCCTACATAATTACGTGACACAAGGAGTGCTCGCAGTATATTTTGTTGTTCTACGCTTTCTGTATAATCTTGTAAAATACAATTTAATATACCTGCATGACCGATCGTCATTTTAAAATTCACTAATCCAAAATGCTTTAATAACTCCATAGCTGTCACAATAACTTCAGCATCAGCAAATACAGAATTGTCTCCAATTAACTCGATCCCCATTTGTTCAAATTCTGCCGGACGCCCACCTTCCGCTTCCTGTGCGCGAAAGACGCTAGCAAAATAAGCGAGACGTACTGGGATCATCTCTTTTAATAGTTTTGAGGTTACCACGCGTGCAATCGGTGTTGTCATATCAGGTCGTAATACTAAAGTGTTGCCTTGACTATCTACTAATTTGAATAAATGCGCATCGGCTATTGCAGATGCTTTACCGACTGTATCGAAATACTCTACTGCAGGTGTTTTAATAAATTCATAGCCTCTTCGGCATAAAAAGTCTCGTCCAGTATTTCTAACAGTCTCTACCTTTTCGAATATTTGCGGAAATGTATCGCGCATTCCAAGTGGTTTTTCAAACATTTTAATCGACGACATTTTGACACTTCCTTACGATTCACTTTAACTCACTAGAGTGCTAGAGAATTAGATTATGAAAGAATTCTAACTTATTTCTTCTTTTCCGTCAATGCAACTCCGTGAAATTATCGAATAATTTCAATACTGATTATTCTGTTAATTATACTTAAAAATAAAAAAATTTAAACTTTAATCAACAGAGTAAGCTTTTTCCTTCTTAAACTAATAAATCTTTAGACAAAAAAACTGTGCGTAGTGAGGGCTAGCACAGTTTAAGGTATTGAAAAATAAAATCGTCAAGGAAATCTATATGAATTTTATGGCGAGTGATTTCCGTTCCAGGTTACTCGCTTTCCAGTGGGCGAGCGTCGAGCCGCTTCCTCCGCTAAAGGAACAAAGGCTAAATGCGTCACGTCCTGTGACAATGCCTTCGTGACCAACATCATGTTGGCCTCAGGGTCTCGCCTGTCTCGCCTTCCCACGGGAGTCGAGTAGCCTTCCACTCCAATCAGCGATAGTGTAGAACCTTTATAAGTTTTATTAAAAAATGAACACCATGACTACTCCCTTAATCGAACAGAATAGACTTCACTTTGCATAGGAAACACTTGTTGCAAAAGTTTCGTTTTATCACTATACATCAGAGTGACATTTCAAAAGATACAAACTTAGTAGTGGACGTTTTGCCGAATTTAATATGATCCCTTCATTTCACAATACCTTTTCAAAAAAAACTGTGCACAGCAAAGCTTGCACAGTTTCGATGTTTTTATTTTTTTGGCGTGCACCATTCTACTACTTCATTGCGTTTTCGTTCCGCCATCTGTTCAGCTGAATAAATAATTTGCATAGGATTGCCACCTGCTAGACAGCCTGCTGGCACATCCTTATGTACAAGGGTTGCAGCAGACACGATCGCACCGTCACCTATCGTTACACCTGGTAGTATCGTTGAATTAGCACCAACCATTACTTCATTGCCAATACGAACATCCCCTAGACGATATTCCTCTATTAAATATTCATGCGCCAAAATTGTCGTATTGAAGCCTATAACGGTATTGTCACCAATGTGAATACGTTCCGGAAACATTGTATCTGGCATAACCATTAAAGCTATGGAAGTTTGTTCACCAATGTCCATTTTTAAAAAAGTTCTATACAACCAGTTTTTCACACGTAAAAATGGTGTGAAGCGTCCAATTTGAATGACAATGAAACACTTCATCACCTTCCAAAAGGACACCGTGTCATAAATATTCCAAAGCGAGTTTGCTCCTTCGACACGATAGCGTTCTGTTTTACGTGCCATTTACTTACCCCGCTTTCACAATTTCAAATAAATCCGTCATATGATGCAACATATATTCCGGTTTGAATTGCTGTAAGTATTCCTCACCTTTAAATGCCCATGCGACACCAGCTGTTCTAACTCCAGCGTTATGTCCTGCCTCAATATCATGGGAATTGTCACCAATCATAATGGCCTCTTCCTTGTTTACTCCAAGGCGTTCAAGCGCAAGCAAAACAGGCTCTGGATTAGGCTTTACATTTTTAACATCATCCGTGCCAATACGGATATCAAATAAATGACTTGCTCCTAGTACAGATAATCCACGGTCAATCATCCCATTACGCTTTGTAGACACAATCGCTAATTTGATGCCCATATCCTTTAATTGCTCTAAAGTTGAGACCACATCAGGATATTGAGTGACAAGCTCATCGTGATGCGCTTCATTATATTCACGATACTTTGTAATCATTGCTTCCTCTTCACCAGGAGCAATGTCACTAAATGTCTGTTTTAGGGATGGTCCAAGGAACTTTAGGCAATCTTTTGGCGAATATTGCCCGGGAAATCGCTCGTTTAAAACATGCATAAATGTTTGAATGATTAAATCATTTGTATTGAGTAATGTACCATCAAAATCAAATAGTAATGCTTTTACAGTCACTTTTCGAACCCCCTATTTATTATCTAAATATTTCACTGCGGGTTTTACTTTTATACGACGGTAAATAATCGCACCAAGACCCACTACAATGCCTATTATCGAAACAACCTGAGCTGAACGTAAATCCCCTACTAAATACAGGCTATCTGTACGCAAACCTTCTATAAAGAATCGACCGATTGAATACCAAATTAAATAACTGAAGAATATTTCCCCACGATTTAAATTTACTTTGCGTAATACTAGTAAAATAATTAGCCCAATGAAGTTCCAAATGGATTCATATAAAAAAGTAGGATGTGCGTAAGTTCCTAATTCTTCAATGTACATTTGATTAATAATCCAATCTGGCAACATTAATTGTTCTAAAAATTCACGTGATACTGGACCACCATAAGCTTCCTGGTTCATAAAATTTCCCCAACGTCCAATTATCTGTCCAATTAAAATACTCGGTGCCGCAATATCTGCTACTCGTAAAAAGCTTATATTTCTTCTTCGAGTGAATATGTAACCTGTCAAAAATGCCCCAATAAGTGCACCGTGAATAGCGATACCACCATTCCAAATTTCAATAATTTTCCCCGGGTTTTCACTATAATAATCCCAACGCATCGCTACATAATAAATACGTGCGCATATTATGGATATAGGAACAGCCCATAGTAATAAATCCGCAAGAAAATCCTCCGGTAGGCCCCTCTTAACAGCCTCTCTTTGTCCAACAATATAAGCTAAAATAATACCCGATACAATTAGTAATCCATACCAACGAACAGGGATAGGTCCTAAATGGAAAGCAATCGGATTAATATCTAATAATAATAAATCCATCATAAACTCCTCTCATCTATCATATAGGCTATTGTATCCTATTAACGAACAATTAATCATCTAATTCATCCGCTGATGAAATCACTTCATCTAATCTTCTAGAAAACTCTTCGGCTGCATTAACACCCATTTTTTTCAAACGATAATTCATTGCTGCTACTTCAATAATAACAGACACATTTCGTCCAGGTCTTACAGGAATCGTTAACTTCGTTAATTCTGTATCAATGATTTTCATTTTCTCTTCCTCTAAACCTAGACGATCATATACTTTTTCTGGATCCCATATTTCTAATTCGATCACTAATGTAATTCGCTTGTACGGACGTACCGCACTTGCTCCAAAAAGGGTCATAATATCGATAATACCAATGCCTCGAATTTCGAGTAAATGTTCTAAAAGAGGTGGTGGGCTACCAATTAAAAAGTTCTCTGACTCTTGACGGATCTCTACACAATCATCAGCCACTAAACGGTGCCCCTTCTTAACAAGCTCAAGTGCCGTTTCACTTTTCCCAACACCACTTTTTCCGATAATGAGTACACCGATGCCGTATATATCAACTAAAACTCCATGAGCAGCAGTCATTGGTGCTAAGCGACCTTCTAAATAGTTTGTTAGTCTACTCGAAAATTTCGTTGTTGTCATATGTGTTTTAAATACAGGTACATGTTTTTCATTAGACGCCTGTATAAGTTCCTTCGGTACCTCTAAATCCCTAGAAATAATTATAGCTGGCGTATCCTGCGAACATAGTAGACGCATGCGTTCGAGTTTCACATTTGCAGGTAACATTTCAAAAAATGAAAGTTCTGTTTTTCCAAGCAATTGCACTCGATTTGCAGGATAATGCGTAAAATATCCCGCCATTTCAAGCCCCGGTCTTGAAATATCACTCGTAACAATCGTTCTTCCTATTCCTTCCTCACCAGCTAACAATTCTAACTTAAATTTCTCCATAACGTCTCTTGTTAATACTACGACCAATGTTTTGTAGCCTCCATTCAAAGGAATTGAATATGTTTTGTCTGTGTTAACAGTCAGTAAAATTTCCACTGTTCGTGACAATTAACTAACTATATTCACCCGATTGGTTTAACTAGCAATCAGCTTACTGATTCCAGCTTCACTTTATTTTAGCATGTCTAAGTTTAAAAGAACTATATTTACACTCTGTCTACATCACTAATAACTTCTGCACATAAAAAAACTAGCGGTTCTCCAGCCCCGCTAGTTTGATGATCATCTTATTTTTGAGTTGCCAACCATTTAGCAACTGCTTTTGCATCTTCGCCTTTAACAACACCAGGAGGCATTGAACCTTTACCATTTTCTATAACATCTAAAAGTTCAGCTTCCGAAAAACGAGAGCCAGCATCATTAATTTTTGGTGCATTTCCTTGGCCTTGTAGTTCACCACCATGGCAAGTAATACAAGATTTCATTGCAATTGTTTCGCCATCCGGAGCAGCAGTTTTTGAACCTTCATTTACCGTTTTACCTCCACCACAAGCAGCTAAGAAGATTGCTGAACCAATCGCTAAAGTTAACATTGCCTTTTTCATTAGGGACCCTCCTCAAAGTAAATAAGTTTCTTTCCCCGACATTATACCAAAGTTATGCACGTTTGAAACCTTCTCCCAACACCTCATAAGCATTAGAAACGATCACAAACGCTGATGGGTCAACGTTTTTAATGAGTTGTTTCAGCTTTGTGAATTCTGTTTGGTAAACCACAACCATCAAAACTGGTCGCGCTTCCCCTGTATAGCCACCTATTGCAGGCAACTTTGTCACTCCTCGATTGATCTCGGCATATATGGCATCACGTACCTCATCTTGTTTCATCGTAATAATGTAAATCATTTTAGACTGACTAAAGCCGAGCTGAATAATATCAATCGTTTTTGTCGTGACATAAAGTCCAATCAGGGCATACAAACCTTTCTCTAAGTCAAAAACAATTGCTGCACTAATTGCGATAATCCCATCAATTAAAAGTACACTTGTACCAAGCGTTATTCCAGTATACTTTGTAATAATTTGCGCTAATAGATCAGTGCCACCAGTAGAAGCATTCCCCTTAAAAACAAGTCCTATTCCTATACCGACTACAATCCCCCCAAATAGTGCACCGAGTAAAGGATTATCTGTCCAAGGACTCCAACTGTTCGTTAGTAATACAATGAACGGTAATGTCACTGTTCCAATAAACGATTTTATCCCAAACTTCTTTCCAAGTAATAATATACCTGCTATAAATAATGGAATATTAAATGCATATTGTACTAAGCCAGGATTCCAGCCAAATAAACCGTTTAAAATTGTACTAATCCCGCTTACTCCGCCAGAGGCTACTTGATTTGGTAGTAAAAATACATTAAAACCGATGGCAATAATTGCAGCTCCTACTACGACGTAAACATACTCCACAATGCTTTCCCTTACATCATGAATTTGATTCACTTCCCCCACGCCCACTTCAACTTTCAGAATTTTTTAAAGACGAGATGATTATAGCAAATAGTTTTCGTATTGAGAACTTCGTCTTGATGAAGGAACATGTATTTTTTGCATTATGTATTATACTAATAGATTCATCATCATAACGTGTGGTTGGTTTCCGTTCCGACTGGGCGTTTTGTATCTGCCGCTTCGCTTTCGCGCAGAGCAGAACTTCCTGGGGGCGGCCAGTCGTAACGAAGATCAACTAATAGCAAGCTTATTAAATACATAAAAAAATAAGCTACCTTAAAAACAATTTAAGATAGCTTATTTTTGACTTTTCATTAAAATATATACTTAACGGCTTATTCCACTAAACAAAAACAGATAATTGATTTTTATCTTTATAAAGACTTTTCTGCCCATTCCATGGCTTCATTGTATAAAAGATCAATAGTTGAAAAATCAATAGTAAGCTGAGGAGCTAATCTTTCTAATGTAGACCAATCTAACTTGCCCAACGCACTACTGAATTCCAAATACGGAGTCATTTCAGTTTGATTACCTAAAAGCGTTGCTGTAATGTCTTCTGAAAAAGGTAACTGCTGTAAAATAACATTCAGCGGTCTTTGCAACATAGTGTCTATTAATGAAAACATCCCAACTAAAAAGTATTCAGAGAAATTTTTCTTATAGGAAAGCTTGGCTAATTTCTCACATACTTTTGCTCTAAATAAAGATGTACGCATGACTTCTTTAAACAGATCATTATCAGTATTCCTGTCAATTTCTCGCATCGCCAATAAATAAATCCACTTTCGTAAATTTGGAACTCCAAGTAAAATAATCGCTTGTTTTATCGAACGAACCTTGGATTTAGAACGCAACTCTGAATTATTAACCATATGCAATAATTTATATGTTAATGAAATGTCACGCTCAATACTTTCCGCCAATAACTGTATATTAGGTTCCTCATCTTTTAATAGCGTAATAATATATAAATATTGAATCGTATTAGCAGGTATATCAGTTGCTGTAATTATTTGAGGTTGTTCAAAAAAATAGCCTTGAAACAATTCATAGCCAGAATGCTTCGCCACTTCAAATTGCTTACGTGTCTCTACTTTCTCAGCGAGCAATTTTATGTGAGGGAAATTTTCTTTCACTTTATTTTCAATTTCCATTCGCTCTAATAATGGTGACGATAAAAAGTCAACTTTTATATAATCGATATAAGTGAATAACTCATCATAAACTTGTACTTGATCATCTAAAATAAAATCATCTAATGCTACTTTAAACCCATATGATTTGAGCTCAATAACTCTCTCGACTAACTGATCTGTAATAGGGACATCCTCTAAAATCTCAATAACAACTTGCGATGGATCTATGTATTCATTTAAAGGACTCATAAGCAAGTTTTCTGTAAAATTAACAAAACTAGGTTTTCCTTTTGTTACCTCTTCAATGCCAATTAAAAGAAATGAGTTTACTAATACATCAATTGTGGCAGCATCTGAATCGACCATTGGAAAAGCATTCACGTTTTTGCTGCGATATAATAATTCATATGCAACGATTTGTTCCTGAAGGTTAAAAATTGGCTGTCTGCCGATAAATACTTCCATTTCGTCGCCCCCCATTTCTCTAGTTATTAGTAACATTATTATAGCATTTTTCAGCACTATCTGCTTATCATTCAAGTAACTGTCTAAAAATCGACTCACAATAATTAACATTATATACAATAAAATAAATCACAACATAGCGTGGTGATTTTCGTTCCTATTGAAGGCATACTGATAATCCACTTGACGCTATTCCCAAGGCGTCGCCGCCTTATCCTCATTATATGTCATCCCGAACTTTCAGCGATGAGTTTCATAGGTTACCCAAAACTCCAATTAACTCATAATAAAATATTATTCCTTTTTCCGATCTACCTTTTTTAACTTCACTTAAACCTTCCTTATATATATTTGTAAAATATTATCTTTTCATATAGACATTTACCAAATTTAGATGTATAGTACATTACAACACTAATGCACTATATTTTGTAGCAACGAAAGGGGGTTTTTCGATGCACGTTCATCTAGATGGTACAACACCGATTTATATGCAAATTGCTGAATGGCTACAGCACGAAATCATTGCCGATCGATTACAGGCAGACCAGAAAGTCTATTCACAATACCAACTAGCTGAGTTATTCAATATAAATCCCGCCACAGCTGGTAAAGGATTGACAATTTTACTAGAAGAGCAACTTTTATATAAAAAACGGGGGTTAGGAATGTTTGTCACTATGGATGCAAAGGAACGAATTTTATTGAAACGACGAAACGAAATATTGACAAAAATGGCACAAGAGATTGTATTAGAGGCAAAACGTTTACTTGTATCTGATGAAGAATTGCTAGTGCTTATTCGAAAAACACAGGAGGGGTTGGAATGAATATTATTCAATGTGAGGAGTTATCTAAAAGCTTTGGACGTCGTCATGCACTGCAACGTGTAACCTGCGCTATTGATGCAGAAAAAATTATCGGCATTATTGGTCGCAACGGTGCAGGTAAGTCGACATTGCTGAATATTTTTGCAGGCTACCTAAAGCCTACGACTGGTTCATGTAAAGTGTTTAATGAAAATCCCTTTAATAATATTCAAACAGCTGCCAATATGATTTTTATCGATGACCGATTAAGCTTCTCAGATTACTTGTCGCTCGAAGAAATTCTTAAGATGGGAGCTGATTTTTATCCTAATTGGCAAAATGAATTAGCTTATCGCATGCTCGATTATGCGGGTATCGATCTTACGGCAAAGCATCAGCAACTATCTAAAGGTCAATTGGCAACCTTTAATCTTGTTTACGGATTAGTAAGTCGCTGTGCACTAACCATTTTAGATGAGCCGATGAATGGTATGGACGAAGCAATTCGTACAGATTTTTACAGAGCAATTTTAAAGGAATACCTAGCATTTCCACGGACATTTTTAATTACTAGTCACCATTTACAAGAGATGGAATCTATCTTAGAAGAAATTTTATTAATAGATGAAGGCTCCGTCATTGCCCACGCGCCACTGGATGAATTTAAGGAACAGCTCATATCACTTCACGGACCAAGTGATGAACTTGCGGATCTGCTCTCTGAGACGGAAGTTTACGCTCAAAAGATTGTGACAGGGGTGGCCTCAGCTGTAGTAGATGCTAGTAAACTATTCATCTCAGAAGAAATACTTCGAACAAAAGGCATCAAAGTATCAGCCCTTACTGCAAGTGAAGTTTGCATGTATTTAACAAATAAAAAAGGACGTGATATTGATGCAATCTTTGACTAATATTTCACTTAAAACACTCGTCAAAAAACAGGTGAAATGGAAAGCAAAATTAAATATTTCTGCCCTTAGCTCCTTAGTTATTGTACAAATCATTTTTGCCGTTTTAACATCTAGCTTTGGAAGTGGATCTTATGGTTCTGGGTCTGGAAATTTAGATGTTCATTTCTCTATTTATTCACTCGATATATTTCTTATTATTTCAGCAATATGGGCATTTATTGTAGCGCTTCTTTTTACAGCAAAAGCATATCGTATTGATGATTTATCCGTTGTTTCTAGTCGGACATCTAGCACTATTGCAAATATATTAGTCATGATTATATACAGTTTTATCGCAGTTATCCTTATGATTTCGACTTACTATTTACAAGTATTAGGGATTTTGCTAGTAGAAAAGAAATCTTTTGTAATAGACCATCTATTTATTTCACCATCAGTATTCATATTATGTTTCAGTAGCATCTGTTTATTTGGCGCAATCGGCTTACTATTTGGCACCAGCCTCAAGGGGCCCTTAGTTATAAAGTTATTTCTATCAACTTTTATTTTGTTTAGCTTTATATACATTTTTATGGCACCCAATTCTATTAACCTTGGTTCGCTAATAATGTTACCAAATATTATGATTAGTGTTCTTTATTTGCTTGTGGCTACATTGTGCTTTAGCCTCACTATTTGGATTGCTAATAAATCGGAGGTGTCTCGTAAATGATAGCAACATTTTCCTTGGTTTTTATTCCACTACTGCTCGTAGTGGCATTTTTTCTACTAAGTAAATTAGGTAAAAAAACTAAGAAATTTTGGACACCAAAGCGAATTATGATTTGCATTACCTGCTATATCGCACTTGGACTCACTGCCTTCATTTATATTAGCTTATTTTCAGAATCAAACATACCAGTGCTTTCTCCTTCAGAAATGAAACAACTTGAGAAAGAAATGGATCAGATCCGAAAGTATGATCAAGAATACGATTCTTCGTATTTAACTGAGGATTATAAAAAGAAAACATGGGCAATTAACTTTGAAGGAGATACATTACCTGTTGTTATAAATGATGACAATAATTTAAGCTTGCAAATTCGACACCGTTATAATGACAATATTGAAGCTGGGAAAGCTCTTATTACGTATTATCAATTTCCTATCATAATAAATGGTATCAATCTTTCAGATGAAGTACCTTTACCTAGCGTTTTCGTGACACAGAACCAGCTATTCATTGAATCTCTTTCTAAACAACAAGTAAATTATTATCGTATAAAAGCAACATTAGGGATCTTAGATTTTAACCGAGAGGAAGAACGAGAACGATTCAATATGGACTATTCCTATTCAAATGTCTTAGTTATCGACATACCAAGAAGTACAGACCTAAAAGATTCCCAAGGCCTTATGCAATATATAGAATAGAAAAAACGGCTCATCATCTATAGATGAGAGCAAAAAATAAGACAGTCCTATGTGTTTTTTGATCACATTTAGACTGTCTCTTTTTTATTTTCCACTTACTTTTGATTTAATAACACCAATTACGGCTGGTATTACTGAAATTAAGATAATTAATATTAAAACCGTTGAGAAGTTGTCTTTAATAATAGGAATATTACCAAAGTAATAACCTAGTAATGTACAGCTGAATACCCATAACACTGCACCTACAATATTATACATGATGAAGTAGCTATACTTCATTTTACTAGCCCCTGCAACAAAAGGTATGAATGTACGGATGAAGGGCATAAAACGTGCGATGACAATCGTTTTTCCACCGTGTGTATTAAAGAACTTTTCTGCTGCTTCCATACGTTCTTTTTTTACGACTCTTCCAAGGAAGCTATTTGGTGGTATAGATGTTCCCACTTTATGACCAATATGATAATTCATCGTATCCCCTAAAATTGCAGCTGCTAAAAACACAGGGATTAATATCCACATGTCAAATGCGCCCATTGCTGCTGCTAATGTACCACTTGCAAAAAGTAATGAATCACCTGGCAGGAATGGGAAAATAACGACACCAGTTTCAACAAAAACAATTGCAAATAAAACGAAATAACTCAAATTACCAAACTCACGAATGATCTCTTCTAAATGCACATCAATATGCATAATAAAGCTAATTAACTCTTTGATGAGTTCTATCATTTTTCCATATGCTCTCTTTCAATTTAATTTTCTAAAGGCTTTGACGCAGCTAGACACCAAAGGGTTCCATTCTTCTTGACGGGCTGTGGTGTTACTTCTTCAACACTATATGACAAGCCTTTAAAAAGTATGTAGATTTCATAAGTTTGATTTTATCACTTACAGATATATACACTCAACTATTTAAATAAGTGGCCATACTTTTTTTACATTGCTGTAATAATGTAATAATAAAGAATTAGGGTGTATTAATTTTCAATTTTTACATTCTAAATAATTCGAAGAGGATGATTTCCACTACGGGCTACAATAATTAAAATGAAGATATATTAGCAAAACAGCACAAAAAAATAGGTTTATCGCTTAATAATAAACCTATTTCCCCTAATCAACATGCCTGAAGGAATTATCTTAGCTCCACATAATTTTTTTCAATAAAAAAAGCTACCAAATAGTAGCTTCTTAATTAGATTCATCACCAAAAGTTTGAGATAACATTTGTTAAAATGCATTACTTGTATAAAAGTTGATTGGCATGGAGATTGGGCGACTCTTTGGGGATTAGCAATATAGGAACGAAGGCTAAAAGCATCACATCCTATGATAACGCCTTCGTGACCAACATCGTGTTGGCCCGAGACCCTGCAGCGAAGCGCATGTTTTCGAAAGCATAGCGACAGCAACAACAAAGCGGATCATCGGACGCCCCCCAGGAAGCTCTGTGCGAAAGCGTAGCGACAGCAACAAATTGTTTTAACTGTGCGAAAGCGTAGCGGCAGCAACAAAGCGCCCAGTCGGAACGGAAATCAACCACACGTTATGATGATGCGTATTTTTATCTTACACTTTTTCTTTTAATGAACGGCGTAAAATTTTGCCTGTCGTATTTTTCGGTAATTCATCTATAATCTCAATTACTTTAGGAACCTTGTATTTCACCATATGTTTTGCACAGTATGCGAAAAGATCTTCTGTTGAAGTTGCATCTTCATCTTTTAAGACAACATATGCATGAACTGCCTCACCTAAGTTAGGATCTGGGAAACCTACAACTGCCGCTTCAACGATATTATTATGTGCAAAGAGTACTTCTTCAACCTCTCTTGGATATACGTTAAATCCGCCTACAATAATCATATCTTTTTTACGGTCAACGATGTAGAAGTACCCTTCTTCGTCTACTTTAGCTAAATCCCCTGTGTATAACCAGCCATCACGTATAGCCATAGCCGTTTCTTCAGGTAATTTATAATAGCCCTTCATAACGTTAGGCCCTCGTACAATAAGCTCCCCTACTTCGCCAACGGGCACTTCTTGTCCATTAACATCTACCACTTTATTTTCAACATTGGATATGGATGCCCCAATAGAACCCGCCTTACGTTCACGATTCAATGGATTGAAGCACGTTACCGGTGAAGCTTCTGATAAGCCATACCCTTCTGAAACACGCACATTAAATTTCTTCTCGAAATTATGTAAGAGTGCTACAGGTAAAGATGACCCCCCTGAAATTGCTAAGCGAACTGTTGAGAAATCTTCCGGATTGCCTTCAGGTAATTGATACAAGAAATTATACATAGTTGGCACACCAGCGAAGACTGTTGCTTTTTGTTCCTTCGTAATTTTAAAGATTTCAGTTGGACTAAAGCGTGGTACAAGTAAAACTGTTGCTCCACTCAATAAAGGTGCATTGACGACGACCGTTAACGCAAAGACATGGAAAACTGGTAAAGTTGCAATAATACGATCCTCTGCTCTATAGCCTAAATAATGCGCAACATCTCGTGCATTTGAAAAGACATTGCCATGCGTCAGCATTGCACCCTTTGGAGTACCTGTCGTTCCTGAAGTATATAAAATAATTGCATTATCTTCGTCAGCTACTTCTACTGGTTGGCAAGATTCTGATACACTAGCAATCACTTGTGAAAATAAATGAATTTTTGTTTTTGCCTCATCAGATAAAGTAGTTACTTTTTCAGCAACATCTGCTGTTGTTTCACAAACAACAAATGTTTTTACTTTTGGAAAAGCATGTACACCCATTTCTACTAATGGAAGAAGTGCATCAAGTGCAATAACAGCTTTCACATCCCCATTATGCAAAATATACGAAATTTCATCCGGTGTATAGATTGGATTAATCGGAATTGCTGTTGCTCCAATACTCATAGTCGCATATAACGAAATTAAATAATGTGGTGTATTGCCGAGTAAAAACGCCACATGGTCCCCTTTTTCTACCCCTAATTGTTGTAACCCCTTTGCAAAACGACCAACAGTGTGTTCAAACTCACCGTACGTCGTATCTTTCCCCATAAAATGATACGCAATTTTATCCGGTTGCTCTAATGCTTGCTGACGAACACTTGAAACTAAATTCAATTACCCCATCCCCTTATCGTATCAATTTCGCCTTGGCGCATTGACGCTGACGCTTCTCTTTCGTGTAGATAAACAATCCGTGACATCCGCCGGAGGCTTATCTCCATTCAGTAGATGTTTGGACTTCCCTTGAAAAGGAATCACACCCCATCCATCTCATCACCGAAATCTACTAAATAAAGACAAAATGAATCATCATTCAGTAACATTATATAAGAAATATATTAAAAAAACAACGAAACTTTTTATCTCATGTCATGAATTACGTCAAATAACTCATTTTTTTCTCTTTTTTACGTTTTTTCTACGAACGTATATGCGAGATGTATCGCCAACGAATCAAGTAAAAATAGACTACTTGTATTAAAACAAAAAAGCTAAATGATAAGACAACTTCTTTTACAATGGAAATATTAGCAATATCCTTCAAAACACCTTGAACCATAAGAAAAGCAAAGAGGCTGTGCATCATTGCAACACCCCATGGTAAGAAAAATTGCGGGAATAAATGACGATTCACAAGCTTTTTAAGCTCCGTATCTGTTAAGCCCATTCGCTTTAAGACATCGAATTTACGCTTTTCTCTTTCAAGAGAAGTGTGCAGTTTGAAGTAAACGAAGCTACCTGCTGCTAATAAAAATACCGTTGCTACTAAAACCCCTACTAATGTGAATAAAGAATAAGTAGCTAATATATAAGAATAATTTAATCCTGCATTTTCAAAGTAAAATGGGCTAAATTTATTTTTCTTATAAAAATATAGAGACGCTTGTAACTCATTTATGTCCTTGCCAATATTTTTTGTTTCCATCCACTGAGGAATATAGAAGGTAAATAAATGATAGGTTGGCTGCGCAACGTTTTTATCGGCAATCGGCTTTATGAGCTTTACAAAATCCTCATCGCTAATCACGATAGAATTAACACTAACAATAGAACCCGGAAATACTATTTTAGGATATACACTATCAATGGTGATCGGGATAGAATTTTCCTCTAAAACTGTATGCACCACTTTATTTTTTAGTTTGTTAAGAGACTCTTCCGAATATGGAATAAACACTGCCTCTCCTTTAGCCATATCAAGTAATGGATAACTATAGGAAGAAAGCAATACATTCATATCTGATTCCCTAAACACCTCAACCTCATTCTGAGTATAGGAAGAGGTTTGCTTGATAACAACAAAGCGAGATAAATGATAGGACAAGCCCATTTCCTCTAATTCCATACGTAAAGAGGCGATATGATTTCGCTCATATGGATTGTCGACGTCTCCCTTATAGACAAGTCCTAGTGGATTTAAACGATCATATTGTATGGTATATGATGACATCGTTGCTAAAACACCGACCGATAAAAAGGCCATTGTCGACACCATCGTTACTACAAAAAACATTTTCACATTGTCCATCATAATATGTGTTTGCTCAGCTAACGAAAGAAGACGATAACGTTGCCAATGAAATTTCCGTTTCCCCCGTGCTTTATCTAAAAAGCAAGGTAAAGAATCTCTGAAAAAATAGTATGTTCCAAAGGTTGCTAAAAACGGAATTACTAATGTTAAATCAATTAAAGATGTGTTACCTACGATAATTGATAATACGTATGATGATAAAATAAGGGTAATACCAATTACAGCACGAATTTTTGAATAAGTTGAAACACTATTTAAATAGTCATTTCCCTTAAGGAGATCGCGCAATTTTCTTTCACGTGTAAAATATACACTAATAAAAGAAATGACTACAAAAGCACTTGTAAAAACACCAATCGTTAGTAAAAAAGGCTCCCATGAAACATATAAGGGCAAACTATCTAAATGTAAAATTTCCCGCACAATCATGAAAAAGAATTTCGAAAACGAGAAACCAAATACAATCCCAACAAAAATAGAACCCGATCCAATAATCATTGTCTCCAAAAAGACAAGCTTATTCATCTGGCGTTTTTCCATTCCTAAATGTAGTAAAATTGCAAATTCATGTGATCTTGCCTCTAAAAAAGCACTCATCGAATAATATAAAAAGAATAATGTAAAAAGGACGAGTACGACTTCCGCACCAACCATCCCAATTAACGATGCCTCTCCTAAAATCCCACTTTCAATATCCGGATGAAACATGAGCATTGAATAGATAAAAAACACAGCCACAGAAAAAAAGCTTGCCATGAAAAAGGCGCCGTATATACGGCTGTTCCGTACGACATTACGGTAAGCGAATTGTCGAAAGGTCACCTACTTGTCCTCCTCCTAGTAAGCTCAACACATTTAATATTCGCTGGAAAAACATTTGTCGACGATCATCTTTGTAAATTTCATTAAAGAATTCCCCATCTTTAATAAATAACACGCGGTCACAGTAGCTAGCTGCAATTGGATCATGTGTTACCATGACAATCGTTGTTCGTCTTTCCTGATTGATTTTTGTTAAAAGCTCTAGTACATCACGCGAAGAATTCGAATCCAAATTCCCGGTCGGCTCATCTGCTAAAATGAGACTTGGATTATGAATAAGTGCCCGACCAATAGCTGTTCTTTGCGCTTGTCCACCTGATATTTCATTTGGGCGTTTATGCAAAAATGAAGTTAAATCGAGCTTCTCCACAATACTTGCAAGACGCTCCTCCATTACTTCTAATGGTTGTTGGTCTAAAGTCAGTGGCAGCACAATATTCTCTTCCACTGTGAGCATATGCAAAAGATTAAAATCCTGAAAAACAAAACCAAGCTGCCTTCTTCTAAAGTAGGCTAGTTCAGTTGCTTTCAGCATATGAGGATTCATGCCATCTAAAATGATTTCTCCGCTCGTTGGTTCATCTATCGTAGAAATGAGATTTAATAATGTTGTTTTTCCACTTCCTGAAGGACCCATGACTGCTAAAAACTCGCCTTCCTCCACCTCAAAGCTTAGTTGATTTAGCGCACGATGGGTTACTTTACCTTCATACACCTTCGTCACGTCTTTTATTTGTAAAATAGGCATATCTTCTTCACCTTATTTCTTCATTAATTCCATAGATTCTGGTAAAAGCCACTGCAATACTACTTCAAAGCCAATTTGAAAATGCGGCCCTGTTAAACACCCAGCTGGCGTATCACCATCCTCCTCCACTAGACTAAAGCAATGCGAACCAACAATTATATCCCAGGCATCTATTTCACCTTCAATTACTTCACCACAAATCGTATAATGTCCACTGTACATCACTTGTTCACCTTCTACAGGAAAAGCGTTAAGTAAAGTTGGTTTATATAAGTCTAGCCCAAGCTTATTCGAAAAATGTATGACTTCTTCATTTAGCAAAAGACTAGCCTTACGGAAATTTTTGCAGGATAAACACTCACAAACTTCGTTAAGTGATTCGTATAATGCTCCTGTTTTCTCTGTCTCTACATGTAAAACCCATTCAGCCAAACATACCTCTGTCATTTCCGATCCCCCTAATTCATAAATGTCACTGTAACAACTGTTCCTTTCTCTACCTCTGATGTAATGTTTAATTCGTGACCGAGTTTTTCACAGATCTCTTTCGCTAAATATAAGCCCATCCCTGTGGATTCCCCAGTTTTACGCCCATTCTCACCAGTAAAGAAAGCTTTAGTGACACGAGAAAGATCGGAAGCAGGAATACCGATACCTTCATCACAAATGGCTAATTGTACGTGGTCATCCTTTTTAACGGCAGAAATCACTATTTTTTTATTTGCCTCAAACGTATATTTAACCGCATTTGTGACGAATTGCCCGATAATAAAGCGAAGCCATTTTGAATCACTTGCTACGATAATATCGTCCTCAATATGAATTTCTGGGAAGACACGCTTCGTAATAAATAAACGTTTATTTTCATTTACAGTTGCCGTAACAATCGTTTTTAAAGCAATCTGTTCTACTTGCATATCTTCTTCAAAATTTTCTAATCGAGCGTTCACTAACACCATATCCAAGCCTCTACGCAGGCGGTCAATTTCCTCCTGTACATTCTTTTTATCAAGAGGACGCTCATCCTGTAATAAGAGCTCAATAACAGAAATTGGTGTTTTCATCTGATGCACCCATTGATTCATAAACTGATCATGTCGTTTTTGGCCAGCATATAACGATTGAAGCTCATGCTTATATAATCGATATAATTCATGCATATATTTTTCAGCTTGTATCGCCTCAGCTGTTTTAGCATTTTTTTGCAATACATCCTCCATCGTTTTAGGTAGCTGCGATATTTTGATCAAATAACGTTGACGCATTAAATAACGGATAATTAAAAACGAAGCTAGTAACACTAAACTAATACAGAAGGAATATATAGCAGTATCAACATTTCGAAAGCCGTCCAACCAATATAAGATCATAATAAAACCGACTAGTAAGAACTGGAATACAATGAACGATGCGTAATCACGCAAAAATAATTTCCAGCCCACTATAACTCACCTGCACTTAAAATAAAGCGATAACCTGCTCCGCGCACCGTTTCTATAGAAGACATAATTTGATAATCAGCTAGCTTTTTGCGCACTCGTGTCATATTGACATTCAATGTATTCTCATCGACAAATGCCTGATCGTCCCAAAGCTCTTCTAACAGTTGCTCACGCGCCACTACTTTTGGAGCATTTCCCATTAACAGTTCTAAAATGATACATTCTTTTTTCTGAAGCGGGATCTCTAAATCATTTTTATGAAGCTCCATTCTTTCTAAATGAAGAACGAGCTGTCCTTGTTTAATTGTCCGTTCTTCTTGTCTTGTTGCATATTCGCCATATGTACGACGCAAGTGACTACGGATTTTAGCTAGCACAATCTCATAATTGAATGGCTTCGTAATGAAATCGTCGCCCCCATTTTCTAGTGCAAAAATTTGATCCATTTCCCCAGAACGGGCGGAAATAAAAATAATTGGACAAGTTGTATGTTGACGTAGTTGGCGACACCAATAGTAGCCATCGTACGAAGGTAGATTTATATCAAGCAACACCATATGTGGGTTAAATGCTGTGAATTCTTCAATAAGATGATCAAATTCTTTGATCGTTTCAACTTCGTATTGATATTTTCTAAGCGTTTCTGCGAGCAATGAAGCAATCTTTACATCATCTTCGACAATAAATATTCGATGCTTCTCCATACCAACACTCCTTTCTATCTTGTATTGTATCAAAAAAAAGCCCACTGACATAACTGTCAGCGAACCTTTTGTAGCAAAAGTTAACATGTATCGTTAGCTACAGATTTTTGGGGACTCATCATCAAAAGTAGAGGATGGCATTTGTTAAACATACACAATGTTATTTATTAGTTGATTGGAGTGTAGACTGGGCGACTCCTTGGGAGATGAGACCCTGCAGCGAAGCGAAGCGGCTCATCAGACGCCCCCAGGAAAGCGCCCAGTCGGAATGGAAATCAACCACTCGTTATGTGGGATGTTCCATTAGATTTTTAATTGTGTCCTCATATGTCTCAATAAGAACATTTGCCAATTTCTACACAAGCTTCTCTTAATAAATTAATTGTAAAAACTCTTCTGTCGTAATTCCACCAAAGTATGTTGGAATATCAATATCCGCTAACGCATTAGCAATTGCAGTTCGATCATAGTTTGTCCCAGCTAATCGTTGTTCAACATCTGTCATGTCGCCTACACCAAAGAAATCACCAAAAATATGAGCTTCTTCAATAATTCCTTTATTCACCTCTAAGCGAATATCAATGCCTCCTGTTGGGAAGCGATGTGTTTTTTGAATATTAAAGCGTGGCGATTTCCCATAGTTCCATTCCCACGTTTGATAACGCTCTTCAGATAGCTTATGGATATTTGCCCAGTCTTCCTCTGTTAGCTCATAATAGCGAATATTTTCTTCCCCACCGAAAATGGATTTTAAAATTTCTAGGCGGAATTCTTCGACAGTCATCTTATCCTTTAAGAACTCAGAAATATTAGCTACTCTTGAACGAATCGATTTAATACCCTTTGATTCAATTTTATCTTTCTTCACCTTTAATGCAGATACTACAGCATCAATTTCTGTATCAAACAGTAATGTGCCGTGGCTAAACATACGGCCCTTTGTAGAAAACTGCGCGTTCCCGGAAACTTTACGTCCTTCTGCTAAAATGTCGTTGCGTCCTGAAAGCTCCGCATGAACGCCCATTTTTGCAAGTGCATCTACAACAGGCTGCGTGAATTTTTTATAATTCATAAAGCTATCGCCATCGTCTTTAGTAATAAAACTGTAGTTGAGGTTCCCTAAATCATGATACACTGCGCCGCCACCAGAAAGGCGTCGTACAACGATTATGCCATTATCCTCCACGTAATCTGTATTAATCTCTTCGATAGTATTTTGATTTTTACCGATGATGATTGAAGGCTGGTTTATGTAAAAAAGTAGCACTGGCTCCTTTTCAACATCCATCTTTTTCAATAAATACTCTTCAATAGCAAGATTAATACGTGGATCATGAATCCCTTTATTATCAACGAATATCATAATTTACGTTTCCTCCTTCACAATATATCCATATTTATTTTAACGTAAATTAGGCATTTTGTGTTGACGAAAAGCTTCTGTTATAATACACTATAAAATATCAAAACAGTAATAGTACAGATGAACTTAAAGGAGGAGTCCACAATGTTAGAAAATGTAGTTGAATTTTTCAAGAACCTACCTGCAAAGCAATGTACAGAATGCGGTGAAAAGATTGAAGAACAAAGTGAATGCTACAGCAACACTTGTGAAAAATGTAACCACCTATAAGCATTTGCCTATTCTGTAATAGTCATATACGTGCCCCACACGTACTAAAAATGACACCTCTCATCATATTAATTGATGAACCCTTAATTAAATCTCTTACACTTAAAAACGGCAGCCGATACGCTCATATCAGCTGCTGTTTTTTGTATGACTTCAAGCGTGTCAATTAACCATTTTTATCCAACCCAATTGTTTAGAAGGCTCTGAATTTCGCTACGGGCTACTCGCTTTCTTTCTGCCGCTTCGCTTTCGCGCAGAGCAACGCTTCTTGCGGGAGTCTACGCTACAATCAGTAAAAAAAATATACACTAGCAAAATATCAACAAAAAAACTTTTATCAGCCAATAACAAACCTATAATTTCCTTATCAACACGCCTGATATGAATGAGCTTTTTTGACGCTGATTAGTTTTTCCTAACACCCGAGTATCTCTTCCTTTGCCAGACAATCATTCAACCATAAAAAAACACCCACCAATATCGGTGGGTGTAAAAAATTCCTTTTTAGTTTTCTTCGGCTACTTTTGAGTAACGTTTTGTGTGTAGTAACATGAAATAACCGAAAGTAATAGCTAAGAATGCTACTAGGAAGCCTGCTAGAATTCCGTAGTTTTGCATTAAGAATGATGTATCACCAGTTGAGATACTTGCTTTAAATGCTGAAACAGTATATGTCATTGGCAACAGTTTATTAAATACTTGTAATGGTGATGGGATTAACTCAAGTGGGAATGTACCCGCACTTGTTGTAAGTTGTAAAATTAATACAACAATCGCCATGAAGCGTCCTGGATCACCGAAAATAGATACTAACATTTGAATTAAAGCTAAGAAAACATAACTTGTTAATAATGCTGTTAGACAGAAGTATCCGAAATTGTTTACTTCAAGGCCTAAGCCCCATTTTACAATAACCACTGTTAATATAGTTTGAATTAAGCCGACTATTGCTAAAACTGAAGCTTTACTTGTAAACCAAGCTGCTCCATTTTTTGGACGAATCGCTGGTTCCACAAGTGGGAAAACGATAGAGATTAATAACGCACCAACGAATAAGCCAAGAGAAATAAAGTATGGTGAGAAACCTGTTCCATAGTTAGGTACATGGTTAACAGATTCTTTATCAACCTCAACTGGGCTACCTACCATATCATATGTGTCTTTGCTTGCATGAACTTCTTTTGCTTTTTCACTCGCTTCACCTAGTTTGCTAGATAAAGTTGATGTACCATCTACAAGTTCAGTAGTACCATCAGCAAGCGTTTTAGAACCTTCTGCTAATTCACCTGATTTAGATGCAAGTGTTGACGTACCTTGATTCAATGTTGTTGAACCACTTGCTAGTTCATTTAAACCTGAAGCCAATGTTTTAGAACCTGTTACAGCTGTCTTAACACCAGCATTTAATTCACCTAATTTTTGAGCAAGTGTTGCATTACCAGCTTGAAGACCTTTTGCCCCTTGGACTAACGCACCACTTTTTGATGTTAACTCATTAGCACCTGCTAACACTTGGGATTGACCTGCTGCAATTTGTGATGCACCAGAACTTACTTGTTTAGCACCAGCTTGTAATTTTTCTGTACCAGCAGTTAAAGAACCTAAGCCATTATGCACGCTTGCACTTCCTGCTTGTAGCTCTGCTAATGTTTGTTTTAATACTGCCGCTTGCTCTTCAGGCAATGATGCCATCATGCCTTGTAATTGTTGAGATAAAGCAGTGATGCCTTCTGCTACTTTTGCAGAACCCGCTGTTAATTGGCCTGCTGCACCATTTAATGCACCTGCATTATCAGCAATCGAAGCTGCGCCTGCACTAATTTGTTGTTGTTTATCATTAATTGTAGCTAAACCTGATTGAACCTTTGCTACACCCTGTGTATATTGTGATACACCTTGCGAAAGAGTTGTTGCTCCAGATGCTGCTTGTTGTGCACCTTGTTGTAACTGTCCTGTACCGTCTTGTATTTTTACTAGACCAGTAGATAAGTCATTTGCACCTTTTGCAGCATCTCCGGCACCTTTAGTAATTTTATCTGCACCATTTGACAATTCAACTGTACTTGATGCTAGTTTCTCAAGATAACCTTTTAAATCTTTTGCACCATTTGCTAAAGTTTTAGCACCTTCATCTAGCTTACTTGAGCCATCAGCAGCCTCTGTAAAGCCATCTCCTAGTGTTGTAATAGAATCAAATAATTTTTCTGCATAAGTAGCAGAAACTTTTGAATTCACTTCCGCACGTACACGATCCATTGCTGTTTCACCAATTTGTGCACCAAGGAAGTTCAATCCTTCGTTCGGAATATAATTCATGACTAATTTAGAAGGTTTGTCATCTAATAAAGTAGTCGCGTGCTCAGAGAAATTTGTTGGAATTTCTAGAATCATATAGTAATCACGGCCATGTAAGCCTTTTTCAGCTTCTTCTTTGGAAACGTCAATAAACTTAAACTCGTTACTATCGACAAGCTTATCGACTAAATCGTTCCCTAAATCTAATTTAACTCCTTCCATTTCAGCGCCCTTATCTTCATTGACAACAGCTACTGGCAAATTCGGAAGGCCTTTATATGGATCCCAGAATGCCCATAAAAACATACCTGCGTACATCACTGGAATAAATAATACAGCGATTATTGAAACAAGCATTTTTCTTGTTTTTAAGATTTTCAGCCACTCAGCTTTAATCATACGTTTTCTTCACTCCTATAATATTGACCGAAAACGTCAGTCGGTCATTTTTATTCAAAAAAAACAAAATTTCAGGTGGGTAAAACCACTAGATTGTCATTGATTCACTTTTTAGTTCGGCCAAATCAAGTTAAAATTAGTCCGCGGAAGATTGTTTCCTTGAAAAGATGTAGTATCTTTTCTTCTGGAATAATTTCACCATGTAGCTCATGCCAATCAACGACAAATGCTAGATACGCCTTTAGCAAAAGAAAGCTTACTAATTCTGCATCACAGTCTCTAATTTCTCCTTTTACGATACGTCTTTGAATTAATTCAGTAACGTAGGATAAAATTTCAGTCTCAATGCGAACTAGAGCTTGTTTAACTGCTGGCGTTCGTAGTTCCTTTTCCTCCTCTAATAACTTCACAAATAAAAGATGTTTTTCGCGGAACTGTAGCATTTTCATTAAAGCATTGTGCGCATTGTCCATAAAGCTAGCTGATGCATCCAACACTGCATCCGCTTCTGCTTGCATCTCTCGTACAAGTGACATAGCTATCTCTTGAAATAAAATTTCTTTATTTGCAAAGAATGTGTAAATCGTCCCTTTACCGACATTCGCAATTTTAGCTACTTGCTCCATTGTTGTCGCCTTGTATCCAAACAATGTAAAGGATTTTGTAGCTGCTTCAAGAATTTCCTGCCTACGATCCATTAGTAACATCCTTTCCTGTTCTATTATGTACATGCCTTTGTACACGAAAATGTCAATGACCAGAAAACCATTTCGGTCATCTGGTCATTATCATATTCCTATTTTAAAAATAATGCAAGCATTTAATTGTGATTTTTTTCACTTTTTTCTTGATCACTATGCTCAGCACCCTCTGATTTATCATTACCATGATCCATCATGTTATGATCCATGCTATTGTTATTTGCTTTTTCATCCTCTGGTAAAACTTGCGTCATATCAGGGCTTCCAGCAGTAATTTGTTGCTTCGGCATATTATGAACACCATTAGCTGTCGTCGTATGGGCATACATATAATAGACTCCATCGTGGTCAAACTTAGTCTCTGCTTTATAAACGCCGTCTTTCTCTAATTTACCCTCAATCATTTGCCCTTCATCTCGTTTACCAGATTCCCACACTTCAAATTTCACATCTGCATCATCAATATTTTTGCCACCTTGTTCAACTTGCGCAGCAAGCTCAACTGTTTCATTTATTGCTACTTCTTTTGGTGTTAAAATTTGAACCTCTGGAATTTGAGGCACTTCTGGCTCTTTCAAAGTTGTTTGCTCTTTCTTTTCTCCACATCCAACTAATAATACAGGTACTGCAACTAATGCCAATAACCATTTTTTCATGTTTTATTCCTCCATTAACGGCAATGTAATTTTTACAATTGTGCCCTTTTCAACTTCACTTTCAATCTCTATCTTGCCCTGTAACTGCTTCAACAGTTGTTCAACAATCGACAATCCGAGTCCACTGCCACCATCTGCTCGACTCCGTGCTTTGTTAACACGATAAAAGCGCTCCGTTACATGTGATAAATCCTCTTTTGGAATCCCAATCCCATAATCCTTTATCGTAATTTGTGCACTTCCATTATCCTCAAAAGCAGTAATTTCAACCTTCGACTGATCATACGAGTAATTAATAGCATTTTCAATAATATTAATAAAAACTTGTTTCAGCTTTACTTCATCAGCTTTGATAATCAATGCATCATCAGCATCCAAATGGAGTGCAATGGTCTTCTTCTCTGCTTGATGAGTTAATATTTTTTGAACCTCGCGTAATGTTTCAGCAAGCGGAATTGGATATAAAGTAATTTCCGCCTGTTCATTTTCCATACGAGCAAGTAGAAGTAATTCATTTGTTAAACGTTCCATCCGATTTGCCTCACGTACAATTAGCTGGATCGTTTCCTCTTTTTGACTTTCTGGAATAATGCCTTTTTGCATCGCCTCACTATATCCTTTTACATAGCTAATAGGTGTCCTTAGCTCATGTGAAACTGTAGCTAAAAATGTTTTTTGAGCCTCATCCTCTTGTTGAATCGACTCTGCCATTTTATTAAAGGTGCTAGATAATCTTCCTATTTCATCTTTGGAATGAACTGTCACACGTGTTCCATAGTTTCCGTCTGACATTTGCTCAACAGCTCTTTGCAAATTACTTAGTGGTCGCATAATATGACGGATTCCTTTATAAATTAAATAGCTGATGACAATTAAAAATATAAAGGCACTGACAAATAAGGAAATGACTTCTTTATTCGCTAACTCACTAATTTTTGCTAAAGGGAAATAAATATATATAATTCCTTCAAGCCTATTTTGGTCTACTAGCGGAAGTACTACAGAAATTAACTGTCTATCAAACCGAGGCTCATACCCAATTTTCTGTACATATTCACCTGCCAGTAATTGCTGTCGCTCTTCTGGACCAATCAATGTTTCGAAATCAATATCAAATGGCACACAAGCACTTAGTTCACGCGGATTTCTTACTGCAAAAATATTCAAATTAGAATAATTAGTATACTGTTCAATATCTGCAATAAATTGATCCGTTACTTTACTACCGGTATACATCGTTTGTAGCTTTGACCCTACCTCTACCATCATCTCTTCCGTGTCTTCTACATAAAGCCGTTCATATAAATAATCAGTCAGGACATACATGAAGACAACGGTAATAATTAAAAATGCAAAGATTAATAGCCAAATACGTGTTGAAATCTTTTTCATTCGCCAGGATCAAAGCGGTAGCCCACTCCCCAAACGGTCTGAATATGTCCCGCTGCTTCCTTTCCAAGCTTTATACGTAAGGTTTTTATATGCGTGTCAACAGTTCTTGTACCCCCTACATAATCAATATCCCAAATGCGTTCTAGTAATTGCTCCCTTGTATAAGCATTCCCAGGGTTGTTCATAAATAAATGTAATAGTTCAAACTCCTTTAAAGTAAGCGGAACACTCTTTCCATCCACAGATACTTTGCGTGCAGTCTCATCTATTTTAATAGGTCCAAGTATCACATATTTTTGCTGTAATTCTTCTATATTAGCACCGCTTCTTCTTAACACAGCATGAATTCGTGCAACTAGCTCATCGTTTGTAAACGGTTTTACAATATAATCATCTCCGCCAATTGTTAGGCCTTTAACTTTATCCTCATTTGCATCGCGTGCTGTCAGGAAAATAATTGGTATATTCGACATCGCACGTATACTTTGACAAACCGCGAAGCCGTCTTCATGCGGCATCATCACATCAAGTAGAACTAAATCAATTTTTTCGCGTACAATAATATCATAGGCTTCTGTACCACTTGCTGCTGTTAAAGTCTCAATTTTAGAATTATTGAGCATCATTTCTATTAAATTACGCATATCTTTCTCATCATCAACAATTAACACCGTTGTCACATTTTTTCCTCCCTCACTAACAGTTGAAATGAACCTTTCCCCACATCAACTGTTTTTTCCACCTGACCTTCTTTTATGAAATATAAAGTATGGTCATCATAGCCAGCGACAACAATATTATCTTTAAACTGATTTACGGCAAATGGATTAGCGCCTACCACTTGCTCCCATTTCACATTTCCATCAAAGTCAGCAACATATAATTCATTATGACCATGACTAACAACAAGGATAGCATCCTTTGTTTTGGTTAATCCAACAGGCATTAAAGGCATTTTTATCTCCCCTTTTTTGATTCCTGTCGTAAGATCATATTTTTTAACAGAGCTATTCGGTTTGCTTCCTTCTCCATGACCACCCATCCATAGTTCATTTTTCTCTTCGAGAATAGCTATTCCATGTGATGATTTTTGAATCGGCCACTCTTGCTCAATCTTTAGATTTTCTATATTTAACACCGATAATTTCGTATCTTTATAATTAATCACATATAGCTTATCTTTATAGGCTGCCATGGACATAGGATAGTTACCTAGCTTCTGTGTTGCCAGTTCGTTGCCCTTCTCATCAAAGCTTGTCACTGTATTTGTTTTGCTATTCGCAATAAAAAACTGTTTTTTATTTTCAGCATAATACACATTTGTTGTACCAAGCTTTACTTTTTTGGAATAGAGCTTCTTTCCAGTTGATAATGTATAGACGTCTATTTCATTTAATTGATGACCGTACAATAACACACGATCATTTTCAAGCAGTATTGCCCCCGAGTATGCTTTGTCAAATAACCACGTTGCCATCACATTCCCTTGCCCATCTATAAAATCTAGCGAAGGCTCCTGTATATTTAAGGATGCAATAAAATCCTGGTCGCGTTCTATAGGAGCAAACGATTTCTCCGTACACCCTGCTAGCCATATAAGCTGTACTAAAGAAAAAATGAAGAATACCCATTTTTTCAACATTATCACAACACCTCTGTTTCTTAACTATACTTCACAATTGTGAAATTCGAGTGAAACTTGAATGGTAATTTTATGACAAACAAAACAAGCCAATTTCACGATTAATACTACATCTACGAGCATTTATCCTAACCAAAAAATATTGTAGCTCATATACTACATAGATTACGGTAAGGAGGAATCCACTTTATGGTGTCCATTAGCTTATGTATGATAGTGAAAAATGAAGAAGATGTCATCGGTAGATGTTTAGCATCTGTAAAAGGGTTAGTCGACGAGATTAATATCATCGATACAGGCTCTACCGACAATACAAAGCAAATCGTTAAACAATTCACAGATCGTATTTATGATTTCGAATGGATTCAGCATTTTGCAGCTGCAAGAAATTTTTCCTTTCAGCAAGCAACAAAGGAGTACATTTTTTGGCTTGATGCAGACGACGTATTATTAGAGGAAGATCAAGAAAAATTTAAAGCACTAAAAGAATCCTTAAGCCCTGATATAGATGCCGTTTCGATGAATTATCATTTAAGCTTTGATCTTGAAGGAAATGTAAGTTCTCTATTAAGAAGATATCGTTTAGTCAGAAGAGATAAACAGTTCCAATGGATAGGTGCTGTCCATGAATATTTAGAAGTCGGCGGGAATCTTTTGGATAGTGATATCGCTGTCAGCCATTTACCACTTAGTCATGATCATAATCGGAATATTAACATCTATAAGCAATTAGTTGAATCAGGAGAACCTCTCTCTCCACGAGATACATTTTATTATGCAAATGAATTACTAGATCATGAACAATTTGAGGATGCACTATTTTACTATGAAACGTTTTTAGCTTCTAAATTGGGCTGGGTAGAAGATAATATCCGAGCCTGTTTTAAATTAGCAGATTGTTACTCTCATTTAAATGATAAAGAAAATAATTTGAGTTCCATTTTAAGAAGCTTTGAATATGATATTCCACGCCCGGAAGCGTGTTGTAGACTTGGCTTTCACTTTATGGAACAAGCCAAAAATTATGAAGCAATATTTTGGTATGAACAAGCGCTTGTCATCAAGCAAAAACCTAACACTCCTTTTCAAAATAAAACCTTTACAACCTGGTTACCCCACTTACAACTTTGTGTCCTCTTTGATCGGTTACAACAATATGAACTCGCCAACGCACATAATGAATTAGCAAGAACCTACTTACCAAATGAAGAAAAAATACTGCACAATAAAAAATATTTTGACCGCATTTTAATTAAGGAAAATGAAACAACCTAAATATCTATTATAGTAATGGGTTGTTAGTGAACAGTGTTTAGAAAATACTTTTAAAGCTATTGATATTTTTGATAAACCAAGTAGTTAACTGTCTATTTCATCTTTTCCCTCTATGAATACGATATTTGAGAGAGGAGGTGAAACAATGCATTTTGGAAAATTTAATAATAGAATTTGCAGTAAATGTAATACATTCCCGTGTTGTTGTAATCCTTGTGCTCCAAGCTGTCCTGTTATTCCTATTAAACGTGGAATAACTGGTCCTACGGGAGCCACTGGCGCTACCGGGGCTACCGGGGCTACTGGCGTTACTGGAACTACTGGTGTTACTGGCGCTACTGGCTCTACTGGCGCTACCGGGGCTTCTGGCGTTACTGGAACTACTGGCGCTACCGGGGTTACTGGCTCTACTGGGGCTACTGGCGTTACTGGCGCTACCGGCTTTACTGGCGCTACTGGCGCTACTGGCGCTACTGGCGCTACTGGCTCTACTGGCTCTACTGGCGCTACTGGCGCTACTGGCGCTACCGGGACTTCGGGTTCTACTGGGGCTACTGGTGTGACTGGCGTTACTGGCGTTACTGGCGTTACTGGCGTTACTGGGGTTACTGGGGTTACTGGCTCTACTGGCGTTACTGGCGCTACTGGCGCTACTGGGGCTACTGGGGCTACTGGGGCTACTGGGGCTACCGGCTCTACTGGCGTTACTGGCTCTACTGGTGACACTGGGCCTACTGGGGTTACCGGGGCTACCGGGGCTACCGGGGCTACCGGGGCTACCGGGGCTACCGGGACTACCGGGGCTACTGGTGTGACTGGGGTTACTGGGGTTACTGGCTCTACTGGCGTTACTGGCGTTACTGGCGTTACTGGCGTTACTGGCGTTACTGGCGTTACTGGCGTTACTGGCGCTACCGGCTCTACTGGGGCTGCGGGTTCTGCTGGCGCTACCGGAGCTACCGGGGTTACCGGCTCTACTGGTGTGACTGGGGCTACTGGCGTTACTGGCTCTACTGGGCCTACTGGGGCTACCGGGACTACTGGTGTGACTGGCGTTACTGGAACTACTGGCGCTACCGGGGCTTCGGGTTCTACTGGGCCTACTGGCGCTACCGGGGCTACCGGGGCTACTGGTGTGACTGGCGTTACTGGCTCTACTGGCTCTACTGGGGCTACCGGCTCTACTGGGGTTACCGGCTCTACTGGGGCTGCGGGTTCTGCTGGCTCTACTGGCGCTACCGGCTCTACTGGTGACACTGGGGCTGCGGGTGTGACTGGCTCTACTGGTTCTACAGGAACGACTGGCTCTACTGGCGTTACTGGCTCTACTGGCGCTACCGGGGTTACTGGCTCTACTGGTGTGACTGGGGCTACTGGCGTTACTGGCTCTACTGGTGACACTGGGCCTACTGGCTCTACTGGCGCTACTGGCGTTACTGGGGCTGCGGGTGTGACTGGCTCTACTGGTTCTACAGGAACGACTGGCTCTACTGGCGTTACCGGTTCTACTGGGGCTACTGGGGCTACTGGCGTTACTGGCGCTACCGGCTCTACTGGGGCTGCGGGTTCTGCTGGCGCTACCGGAGCTACCGGGGTTACCGGCTCTACTGGTGTGACTGGCTCTACTGGCGTTACTGGCTCTACTGGTTCTACAGGAACGACTGGGGCTACTGGCTCTACTGGCGCTACCGGCTCTACTGGGGCTGCGGGTTCTGCTGGCGCTACCGGGGCTACCGGAGCTACCGGGGTTACCGGCTCTACTGGTGTGACTGGCTCTACTGGCGTTACTGGCTCTACTGGCGTTACTGGGGCTACTGGTTCTGCTGGAGCTACTGGCTCTACTGGCGTTACCGGCTCTACTGGGGTGACTGGCTCTACTGGCGTTACTGGGGCTACTGGTGACACTGGGCCTACTGGTGCTACTGGTTCTGCTGGAGCTACCGGGGTTACTGGCTCTACTGGGGTTACTGGCTCTACTGGGGTGACTGGCTCTACTGGTGACACTGGACCTACTGGCGCTACCGGGGCTGCGGGTTCTGCTGGAGCTACTGGCGCTACTGGGGCTACCGGCTCTACTGGCGTTACTGGCTCTACTGGTGACACTGGGCCTACTGGCGCTACCGGGCCTACTGGCGCTACCGGTTCTACTGGTGTGACTGGCGTTACTGGGCCTACTGGTGACACTGGACCTACTGGGGCTACGGGTTCTGCTGGAGCTACTGGCGCTACCGGGGTTACTGGCTCTACTGGCGTTACTGGCTCTACTGGTGACACTGGACCTACTGGGGCTACCGGGGCTACGGGTTCTGCTGGAGCTACTGGTGTGACTGGCGCTACTGGCGTTACTGGCTCTACTGGTGACACTGGGCCTACTGGCGCTACCGGGGCTGCGGGTTCTGCTGGAGCTACCGGGGCTACCGGGGCTACTGGCGCTACTGGCGCTACTGGCTTTACTGGGGCTACTGGTTTGACTGGCTTTACTGGACCAGCATTTACAGAAGGTTTCTCAGCATTTAATAATGCTATAACAGTAAGTGCTTCTACTACAATAACTAACTGGAGTGTTGCATCTCCATATTTCACAACACCAGCATTCAATCCAACGACTGGTATTTTCACAGTCCCAACAACTGGAAGATATGCTTTTGAGGCTACAATCAACTACTCTACAACTGCAGCACTTACTCTAAGTTTAGGTCCTACTGTCAATCCGTCATTTGCAATTCGCAGAAACGCATCAACAAATTTAATAAGTGGGTTATTCCCTGTATTAAACGTAGCAATACCTGTGGTGTTAACTTTGCGCGCTGTTCTTGGTAATGGAACAGTAACTTTGGCTGGAGAAGTAGAGTTAAATGCAGGTGATACAATTGATTTATTCTACAATGCTAGCGGTCTAACGATAGGGCTTACTCTTGGAGGAGCTAACTCTGGCGGTATTGTATGGTCATGTCACCGAATTTCATAGTTATAACAAAAATTTTTACTGATCGAACAGCAACATTTTCATAAGATCTTTACTGGGAAAGTAGAAGCTTACTTTCCCAGTTTTCTATTTCGATGTATGTAACTTGTGCAATTTTTACTTTTAAACGCTCATATTTCATACTTTACAAATAATGTATCGCGGAATCTCTTAAAAGCAATAAAAAAGTAGTACAAACATCGTTCAAGTTTGTACTACTTCTAATAACTATTTAATCCACAAACATTTCCGTTAGTACTTCATCAGCAACATTTTTACCTTGCTCAACGCACTCAGGTATTGATATTCCTTCGAAGGAACTCCCCGAGAGCTTTACAGCGGGAAAATGTTCACGTAATTCTTGTTTTACTCGCTCTATCTTCGCTTCATGTCCTACGGTATATTGTGGCATGGCATTTTTCCAGCGGGAAACTACAGTCATTAACGGTTCTCCATCTACGCCAATTGTTTTCATTAAATCCTGCAAAACGGTCTTTTCAATTTCAGTATCGGATAACGCTACAATTGCCTCATCGCCCACTCGGCCAATATAACTACGTAACAGCACGTAATCATCTGGTGTTGTGCCAGGCCACTTTCGATTAATCCAAGTACAAGAAGTTATTGAAAAATCACTATTTCGAGAAACATAAAATGATAACGCATCTAGATCACCTAACTGTTCTTTTTTAAATGCCATTGTCACAGTAGCAATAGTTGCCGCCTTCATCGTACTCAATTCATTTAATAACTGGTGTTTGCTGAACATTTTTCTTGCTACATTAAAAGGTGTAGCAATAATAACAGCATCTGCTTTTAATTGTGTAAAATTGTTTAACACAACTTGGACAGTACCATCCTTACCATGCTCAATTTCCTCGACTTTAACACCCTTCATAACTGTACCAGGTAGTAGTGATTCTTCAAGTTTTTCGATAAGTGTCTCAAGACCATTATTAAATGATTGAAAAATGCCCTTATCTTTCGTAGTAAGATCGTTATTTAAAAAATTTGTACCAGACTTTTTCATACCAATAAGTAAGCTACGATGTTTTTGCTCTAATCCATAGAGCTGCGGAAATGTTGAACGCATACTTAACTGCTCAATATCACCAGCAAACGTTCCAGCAAGTAATGGCTCTACTAAATTTTCTACAATTTCAGCACCGAATCTTCTTCTAAAAAATTGCCCTAATGGTTGGTCATCATCCTGTGCAGAGCGCGGGATGAAAAAATCCCCCGCTGCACGAACTTTCCCGCTAAGTGAAAACAAACCTGATGTAATAAATGACGAAACATGTGGTGTTGCCCCAGACAAAAGATTACTAGGGATTGGATACAATTGACTACCAACAGCAATGTAAGTCGGCCCTGTATTGCTTGTAATCATTTCCTGTTCAATGCCTAAATCCTTTGCCAAAGCATATACATAGTTCTCACGATCAAAAAAAGATTCTGGCCCGCGCTCGATAATAAAGCCATCTTTTCTCAGGGTTTGTATTTTTCCGCCAAGACGTAATGACGACTCGACAAGTACGATATCTAACGGCAAATCTTTTGCGCTTGCTTCTTTTTGCAAATAGAACGCAGCTGTGAGGCCAGTAATGCCACCGCCTACAACAACTACCTTTCGTCTTTTCTGAGTCACCAACATCATCACTTTCTTTTCGCTTAGCTTAATTTTTTATGAATGGCATCAACCATTGCATCAATAAATAATGGGTGTGTATTTGGCATGGCTGGACGATAATATTTCGCGCCAAGTTCATCACAAACAACTTTACATTCATAATCGTTGTCATATAAAACTTCTAAATGTTCTGTTACAAAGCCAACCGGCGTATAAACGAATGAACGGAAGCCCTTTTGCTCGTAAAGCTCACGTGTTAAGTCCTGAACATCTGGACCAATCCATGGCTCAGGTGTTTGTCCTGCTGATTGCCAGCCAACTTCTACATTATTGACACCCGTTGCTTCTTTAATTAGTCGAGCCGTCTCAATTAATTGATCTTCATATGGATCGCCCAACTCTTTAATTTTCTCTGGAAGTGAATGCGCAGACACGATTAGACATGCTTTTTCACGTTCTTCATCAGACATTGCATTAAATGTTTCATTCACTTTGTTTTTCCAATACTCAATGAATTTAGGTTCATCATACCAAGATTCAACAGAAGTAATTGTTAATCGATCTCCAGCTGTTTCTGCTGCACGACCATTATATGACTTAATAGAGAACGTTGAGAAGTGAGGAGCTAATACGATAGAAATCGCTTCTTTAATACCCTCTGCTATCATTCCTTCTACCGCATCTTCAATGAATGGGTGGATATGCTTTAAACCAATAAATAATTTATATTCCACATCATTCTGCACTTTATTTAAACGTGCACATAAAGCTTCAGCCTGCGCCTTTGTAGCAGCAGCAAGTGGTGATAAACCACCGATTGCCTCATAACGGCCGCGTAAATCTTCTAAATGCTCTTCTGATGGTTTGCGACCATGGCGAATATGCGTATAGTAAGGTTCGATGTCTTCTTCTTTATAGGGTGTTCCGTATGCCATAACTAATAAGCCTTTAACTTCTTTCATTACCTTTTCACCTCTAAATAATAGTTAAATATATCTTTATCGTACAGTATGTGACAAAAAGAAGCTGTCCAATTCATTAGGTTGGACAGCACCCTTTCTACGATGAAATCGAGATCATTCATAGAAAAGAAATATGAAAGTTAATATCTTGTTCATATCTATATTAAGAGCGTGCTTGAATTTGTTGAGCACTATACTCATGAATAAGAGCTGTTAAACGTTTTAACACTTCTGGATCTACCTCTGGGAATACACCATGACCTAAGTTAAAGATGTGCCCTGGCATTTCTAAGCCTTGATCGATAATATCTTTCGTGCGTTTTTCAATAATTGACCAATCAGCAAGTAATAGTGATGGATCTAAATTCCCTTGTACTGGCTTAGTTATACCGTTTGCACGAGCTTCTCTAATTGGTAAACGCCAATCTAAGCCAACAACATCGATCGGTAAATCATTCCATTCTTTCGCTAAATGACTTGCACCGACACCAAACTGAATAAGTGGCACATTCTCTTTTTGCAGCTCTGCAAAAATACGTGTCATAATTGGTTTAATGAACACACGATAGTCTTCAACATTTAAAGCACCAACCCAAGAGTCAAATATTTGGATAGCTTTTGCTCCCGCTTCTACTTGGGCTGAAATATCAGAAATAATCATGTCAGCTAATTTATCCATTAATGCAAACCAAGCTTGAGGCTCTGATACCATAAATGACTTTGTTTTATTATAGTTTCTTGAAGGACCCCCTTCAATCATATAGCTTGCGAGAGTAAATGGTGCACCTGCAAAGCCGATAAGAGGTACATTCAGTTGTTCCTCTGATAACATTTTGATCGTTTCTAAAACGTATGGTGTATGTTCTTTCGCATTAAATTCGCCTAGTTTTTCTATATCAGCGATTGAGCGAATAGGATTTGAAATTACAGGACCTACGCCTGCTTTGATTTTTACATCTACTCCAATACCAGGGAGTGGTGTTACTATGTCTTTGTATAAAATCGCTGCATCAACATTGTAATTTTCTACTGGTAATCGCGTTACATATGCACAAAGCTCAGGTTGAAGTGTAATTTCCTCTAAAGAATACTTTTCTTTAATCGCACGATATTCTGGCTGAGAGCGTCCTGCTTGTCGCATATACCACACTGGTGTATGTTCCGTTCTTTCTCCCCGTGCAGCACGTAGAAGAGTATCATTAAAAGTTGTCATGAATAGTTCCTTCCCCTCAATCAAATTCATATAGTAAAATTCTCTGATTTATTTCATTATTATTGATATCCGTTTTCAATAGTAAACGCTTCCTCTATTATTGTATAGTTTTCATAGGGAAATGTCATAAAATTGTTCTTTCTATAGGGTTTCTTTTTTGACAAAGCTATATACTTCCATTTAAATGGAGATAATCACGCTATGTTATCATTTCCGCCTTAGCGTACTAGTTGCTTTCACGTAGATAATAGTGGGTCTAAGTAGTGCGGTGTACAAGCACAATTCATTCCTTTTAAAAGAAGAACATTCATAAGGAGGGCAATAGTTATGTATATTTATTTAACTTCTGGTACAGGTGATTTTTTAGAGCTGTTAAAGAATAAACATCCAAACGAGGCGTTGATTTTAATACACGGAGAGGGAAACTCTGTGCTTATACATGAAACCAATAGAAAATCTATATTTGCCACACCTCGTAAGTTTGAAGTGCTAGATTCAATAAACGCTTTAGAAGAACGAGGCTTCTTTGTTTTCAACAATATTCCTGTGACAGATGAAGGTCGACCAGTTTTTGAACATCGCTTTTTAAATCGAGCACGTGCTATAGAAGACGAACCAGGCTTTGTAGCATTTCGACTACTTCGTCCATTAAATAGTGAAACATACATTGTCATGTCACAATGGAACGGTCCTCATTCATTCGAAGCATGGAAAAGCTCAAAGGCCTTTGCATCAGCACATGCTGAACGCAAAGAACCAACAGGCGTGAATCAACAAAACATTTTCTCAGCAGCTTCCTATGTCACAACCTATAGTGCCGCTCCAAAAGAAGACAACGAAGATTAGTTGAGGGGAGCGAGTGTTTGCTGCTCTTCCGCAGGTATTTGCCCTGGAAGCGCGGATATTTTCTGTTCTTCCGCGGGTATCTCACCCCGAAGCGCGGGTATTTTCTGTTCTTCGCGGGTATCTCACCCGGAAGCGCGGGTATTCTCTACTCTTCCACAGGGATTTCCACCGGAAGCGCGGGTATTCATTACTTTTTCGATATTCTTTATGAGAAACGTTTACCCCTATTTATCCAGTTTGTAAAACTATTATGTTATTAATAAAAATCTAGGATAATCCGTTTAAGGAGGTTTACTATGAACCAACATCTACTTGAAAAAATCGATGCTCATTTTGATAAAATGGTGGCAATTCGCCGTCATCTGCATATGCACCCGGAATTAAGCTTTCAGGAGCAAGAAACCGCTAATTATATTATTCAATATTATAAGAAACTCGGTGTACCGGTTGAAGCTAACGTCAGTGGTCACGGTTTAATTGCGCGGATTAAGGGAAGCAAGCCTGGCAAAACGATTGCCTTACGGGCAGACTTTGATGCTCTTCCTATACAAGATGAAAAAGATGTACCATACAAATCAACTGTGTCTGGTGTTATGCATGCTTGCGGGCATGATGGTCATACAGCTACTTTGTTAATTATCGGTAAGCTATTGTGGGAAATGCGCGATGAGTTAGTAGGAGAATATGTACTAATTCATCAACATGCAGAAGAGGTTGATCCAGGTGGAGCAATTGGGATGGTACAGGCTGGGGCCTTGGATGGCGTTGATGCTATTTTTGGTACGCATCTATCTTCTAACCATCCAACAGGAATAATTGGCTACCGCGTAGGACCGACGATGGCCGCTGTTGATAGTTTTGAAATAAAAATTCAAGGTCAAGGCGGTCATGGCGCTCATCCGGACCAAACAAAGGATGCGATTGTTATTGGCTCTCAGCTTGTTATAAATTTACAACAGCTTGTCGCACGTCGTGTTGCCCCAACCGAATCGGCTGTTTTGTCGGTTGGTTCATTCGTGGCATCTAATGCCGACAATATTATTGCCGATACAGCCTACTTAAATGGCACAATTCGAACGTTTAATAAAGATGTTCGTGAAACGATGGAACGTGAATTTAAACGGGTTATCCAAGGTACAGAAATTGCCCATGATTGTACAATAGAACTGAATTATCGTCATGGCTACCCTGCGGTTGTAAATCATGAGAAGGAAACACTCTTTGTGCGTAATATCGCTCAAGATATTTGCGATGTTACAGAGATTGAAGCAACTATGGGGGCTGAAGATTTCGCTTATTACTTAGAAGAAAAGCCAGGTACATTCTTCTTCACGGGAGCCCGCCCAGCTAAATATGCACCACATCATCATCCTAAATTCGATATAGATGAAAAAGGGATGCTCATTGCTGCAAAGGTATTAGTATCAGCAGCACTAGATTATCAATTAGTAGAATAGTAGACAAATGCACTGGTGAGCTCGAAGCAAAAGTAAGCACTCCACCACTTACAACTATCTTTAACAAAATAAGCTCATTTCTCCAATTCTATTATTGGAAAAATGAGCTTTTATAATTTGCTGAACACCATGACGTTGGTTGATTTCCGCTCTGGCCAGGCTCTTTCCTGGTGGCGTCCGATGAGCCGCTTCGCTGCAGGGTCTCGGGTCAACAGATGTTTTTTGCGCGAAAGCGTGGTGCTAACGAAGCGTCAGCAGAGGGTTTTGTTTGTGCGAAAGCGCAGCGACAGCAAAAGGTTTTGGACTGTGCGAAAGCGAAGCGGCAGCAACAACAACACGATGTTGGTCACGAAGGTGTTATCACAGGACGTGATGCTTTTAGCCTTCGTTCCTCTATATCGCTAATCCCCCCTAGTCGTAATGAAGATCAACTTATTCCCATGGCATACGTTTTAACAAAACGCCTCTAACCTTTGGCGATAAGCTAAAATTAACTAAATTCAAGATTTTGAGGCTTTAGAAGTCAATTCACTAACAACCAAAATGATTATAAAAGTAACATAAAACATTGGCTGTGTGATACCACATAGACCCACTAGAATTGCTTGCGTTATCATTGCAAGACGAACAATTTGATTGACTGCTACCTTACGTGCTTCATCCGGTAAAGGATAAAGCATGTCCATACGAAATTCACCGCTTGATAATAAAGCTGATTTTAATTGAATAGTTGTAGCGAAGCTCAATGCACCTGCGATAACCCATGTAACAACTGGGATATCTACAAAGGCTGCAATAACAGCTGAAATTACTGTTAATCGGAGCCATAAATAAAAATGATCATCTGTTCGGACGAATGTACGAAACACTAAGTACTTTTGGGCATTGTCTTTCTTGTATGCCACAAATTTATAAAGCCAATCAAGCCAACCACGACGACGGATACTACCTCGTAAATGTGGAACGTCCGTGAAATAATTAGCAAAGCGATAGAAACTCATCATGCGATTTTGTTCCAGCTTTACAAAATGCTCGTACGGAATAGGCTCACCTGCACATTTTTTTCTAAATATTACAATATACACACATCCAACTGCAGCAGCAACAATTGCTAAAATAAGCAGCATTTGAAGCGCCATGTACACAGTAACACCAAAAATAACAGCTCGAATGAGCCTGTCCACCCAAATCATTTGACCACGTTCACTATAACGATAGCTAAATTCACCTTGAACGCTCAAATACTTCAATATAATAATAAGTAGAAATACTGACCAAATTTCAGATGTTGTTAATTCAGTAACAGCCTTTAGTAAAGGGATGCTTACAATATAAACAATTGCCACAATCCAAACCTGTGACCAAAACGTCCACGCTAACGCCTTTTTAAAATACTGTGACATTTTCGATTCTAAAGGTAATAAATACACTTGGTCTGGCTCTCTCAATAGGGAAGTTGGACGACTAAATGCTAGTAAAATCCCCACTGCCACTGCAATTAAAACCTCTGCTGGAAAATCAGGCTGTACAATTTTCAGCCATTCACTATATTGATAGCCCCCTGCTCCAATAAGAAATACTAGTACAATCGCTATATGCCCCGTAAAAATAAATCGCATATATTTTTGCACTTCACCTATATAGTGCATAAAGCGAGAGGACCATACATCACGCAAGTTCTTCATGGTCGCGCTCCTTTGTCATTGCAATATATAAATCATCCAATGTCGCATGTGGCATCGCAAATGCCTTACGTAAATCCTCCATTGATCCTTGTGCTCGCACGCGTCCTTCATGCAATAAAATGATACGGTCACAATGTTTTTCAGCGGTTGATAAAATGTGCGTAGACATTAAGATAGAAGCGCCTTCTTTTTTCTTTTCATCCATCTGATCAAGCAAGGATTGAATCCCCAGCGGATCGAGTCCCACAAAAGGTTCATCAATAATGTAAAGACTTGGATTAACTAAAAAGGCGCACATAATCATAACCTTTTGACGCATCCCCTTTGAGAAATGCGACGGGAACCAATTCAATCGTTTTTCCATTCGAAATTCCTTTAATAATAATTGTGAACGAGCTGCAAGTGTTGCTTCATCTAGACCATAAGCCATAGCCGTTAATTCTAAATGTTCACGTAATGTTAGCTCATCATATAACACAGGTGTTTCAGGGATATAAGAAAATGCTGTACGATACTTGTCCGTATTTTCCTTTAACGTCACACCATTTAAACGTATGTCTCCTTCTTTTGGAAGCATCGTTCCGATGATATGCTTAATCGTTGTACTTTTACCAGCTCCATTTAAGCCAATTAAGCCAACAAGCTCCCCTTTTTCAATCGAAAATGATAAATCTTTAATAACCGGCTTTCTTGTATAACCACCTGTCACATGTTGTACCTCTAATACCGTCATGCCATCACTCCTCTTCTCGTTTATATTTTATCAAAAATTAGCAAATGATACAGTTATGAGTATGATAGAATGTATGTACATATAAAATAAGGAGGAATTTTCGAATGAGCGATTGCCTATTTTGCAAAATCATTGATGGATCCATCCCAAGTACTAAAATTTATGAAGATGAACATGTCTATGCATTTACTGACATTTCACCTGTAGCGAAGGGGCATACCCTATTAATTCCAAAGCATCACTGTAAGGACCTATTTGAGATGCCTGAGGAAGTAGCTCGTAATTTATATGCAGCTGCACCCAGAATTGCGAATGCTATAAAAGCTGCTTTTAACCCAATTGGACTTAATACGATTAATAATAATGGTGCTGCAGCTGGACAAACTGTTTTCCACTACCACTTACATTTTATTCCTCGTTACGATGAAAAAGAAGGCTTGGGCTTAAATTGGCAAACACAAAAATATACCCCAGAGCAATTATCTGACGTTGCGGAAAGCATTAAAGCTAACCTTAAGTAAATTCTGACTCACTCGAATTGTCAGAATTTCTTATTGCAATTTAAAGATTTATATCGTACACTCACAATTAAGTTTCGCTAACGGTCATGAGGACACGTTAGGAGACAAAAAAGATTAGCATAGTCGAGGAGAGATTAGAAATGAATACAAAGAATTTAGTATTAATGGCCCTTTTAGTCGGTGTTGGTGCTACACTTTATGTGGTCACACCAGGTATGGTAAACGGCATGAAGCCTGATTTCATGTTAACAATGATGTTTATCGGCATTTTCTTGTTCCCTACTGTTAAAGAAACGTTCTTACTTTCTTTAGCAACTGGTGTACTGTCAGGTTTATTTACAACGTTTCCAGCTGGTCTTGTTCCAAACATTATCGATAAAGCAGTAACGGGTTTTGTCTTTTTAGCGATCTTAATTGTGCTAAAAAAATTGGCAAGCAACTTTATAGTATCTGCTAGCTTAGTTGGCATAGGAACAATTTTATCTGGAACTGTCTTTTTAGCAGTAGCACTTTTTGTATTCAACGCAAATGTTGGTGCAACATTCGCTGTACTGTTTGTAGGGGTTGTATTACCTGCTGTAGCATTTAATGTCATTGCTTTTGCAATTATTTATCCTATAGTTGCAAAATTAGTGAAACGCTCTAAATTCCAAACAGCTATTTCAATTTAATAAAAGGTGCATACAATTAGAGAACACACCTTTATCTTCCAAAGAAACTAAACCGGGATTCAAAATCACTCGTTTAGTTTCTTTTTTATTTTTGTATATGTGCATTTCATGGTTTAATAGTAGGTAACACATGATAATTACAGGAATGAGGTAATCGATATGAAAGCAAAACCATTTTTATTTGGACTTGGAGCTGGGATCGTCGGTGGTACAATCGCTGTACTTCTTTCAACTCCTCAATCAGGGCAACAATTACGTGCTAATTTGCGAGCAAATGCTGAAAGCACAAAGGACAAACTTTTAGATGTAAAACAGCAAGCAGGCACAGTGAAACAATCTGTTCATTCGCTTACTAATGAAATAAAAAATAATATACCACTAATAATAAATGATTTAAAACAAACTATTACTACATTCACCGAAGAAATAGAACCTTCAAAAAATAACTTACAACAAGAAATAGAAGCATTACAGAATTCAATAAGCGAAATCGAGAAAAACGTTGCACAATTTACAGAAAAAAAGAAAAAACCGCAAGAAAAAGTTAGCGACTAAAGTCCTTTACAACTAATAAAAACTATATATTTTTATTAGTTTATATTGGTAAAATGTTATTTTTAAACCACTTTTCAATTTTTTAATTTTTCTAACTTTAAACTTTTTTCCTTTATTGCTATAATATTTTTAAAATGTTAAAGAAAGCAGTAGGTGATGGCTTTGTCAGAGGAATTGTACACTCAAAAAGAAGCGATGCTTTATAGTCAAAGAATTGCGCAAATATCAAAAGCCTTATGGAAAGCAGTTGAAAAAGATTGGCAGCAATGGATTAAACCCTACGATTTAAATATTAATGAACATCATATTTTATGGATTTCGTATCATTTAAAAGGGGCTTCAATTTCTGATGTGGCGAAATTTGGGGTAATGCACGTTTCCACTGCATTTAATTTTTCAAAAAAATTAGAAGAGCGTGGATTCCTTAAGTTTTCAAAGCGTGATGACGACAAGCGTAATACGTATGTTGAGTTAACAGAAGCAGGTACAGAACTTATTGTTGAAATGAATAGCAATTATCATAATACGTATCATTCTGTGTTAGAAGGTTCATTAGCTTTAAAAGACTTATACGGTCGCTTCCCAGAATTTTTAGATGTTATGGCTGTTATTCGCAATATATATGGAGAGGACTTCATCGACATTTTTGAGCGTTCCTTCCAGCATTTCCGTGAATCCTTTGACACGATCGAAGAACGTTCAACTGTAAAAGGATGAAAGTGAAACTATTAGGCTTTTAGCGTTAGTTGTTCGTAATCTAAACCTAATGGTCGTAAAAGCTTATAATTAAAGAGGTATTTCAGAAATATTTCTGAGATACCTCCTTTTTCTTGCATTCTAATATAAATCAATTTAAATTAAATAGACCATTCATATTACGGAGTTGATAATCATGCATTGTTGGAAAATATTAAATCTGGAACATCATTACGGAACAACGCGTATTATGATCATGTCTGTACTTGTTTTTTTTACTGTCTTTTCGCTTTCCTATGTGACATTTAATTTATTTAATGATGAGCACTATACCGATCGTTTGTTTTGGCTTTTTGTTATTGCTATTTTTGCAATCTACCCAATTCATAAATGTTTACACTTTCTAGCATTATATGATTTACGCCAACATTTAAAATTACGTATGCGTACCCAATTTTATGTTATTCCTGTTCTTCACATGCGTATACGTGAACCTTTATCGAAAAACCGTTATATTTTAGCTTTACTTACACCATTTGTTGTACTAAATACAAGCATTTTATTGGGTACACTACTATTCCCTGCGTATACCCATTATGGTACATTACTTTTAGCTTACCACTGTAGTCTATGTGTAATAGATATTCTATATGTAAAATATTTATTGAATTCACCTAAAGACTCCCAGATTGAGGAGACGCCTAAAGGCTATGAAATTTTAGTGCCACCTACTATTCACTAAATTGCTTGTACTTGTGTTTTATGAACGTTTTTTGTTATGCTATTAATATTGAAAGAGGGGAGGAATAGACTTGCTGTTAATGATTGTAGTTCTATTCTCGGTATTCTATTTATTTCAAATAAACCGCATGACTTATGCGCTGTGCATGCGACGTGAAATTCCCGAAGAAAACCAACCAAAAGTATTCCGAACTATAAATATACTTATTACAATTTTACTTGTCTCATTTTATATTGAAGTTTTATATGCAGTATAGTTAAAAAGAAAGTGAGAAGCGCCAGTCAACGTTCATAGGTAAATTGAACACATTATGTGACCACGCGATCTGATCAACGGAACGTAACTTCAAGCGGGCTGCGCGAATGCCTTTACATTGTAAAAAAAGCTAAGGATATTAAACCCTTAGCTTTTCGTCATTTTTATTAATTAGTATAGGAACGCTGCACCAACAATAATTAATAAAATAAATAACACAACTAATAAAGCAAAGCCAGAGCCTGAGCCGTAGCCACCGCCGCCACCGTATCCTCCGCTGCCCATAACTTCACCCCCTTTCTTTTCTATATCCTATGCGCTTGTAAATCTGAAATATAGGCTATACTCAAGGGGGAACCATTTTGTTTTTAAAACGTTTATGTTATAGTAAAAAATGGGACGAAACCATATAAGGAGAGAATATCCACTATGAAAAAGACAGTTTTATCTTTAACATTAGCTGCTTCGGTATTAGCACTTGGTGCTTGTAGCGGAGACGACAACAAAACAATTGCAACTTCGAAAGTAGGCGACATTACAGTTGCTGACTTTAACAAAACATCAAAAACTTTGGCAGGCTCTTCTATAATTCAACAGATGATAACTGAAAAAGTATTATCTGATAAATACAAAGTATCAGATAAAGAAATCAAAGAGGCCTATGACGCAACTGCTTCACAATTTGGTGATAGCTTTGCCGATGCGCTTGCTCAGAGCGGTTTAACTGAGGAAGGCTATAAAGAAGCTTTACGTCTTGAGCTTCTTTCAGATAAGGCTCTAGAAGATAAAGCGTTTAAAGAAGAAGATGTAAAAAAACATTATGAGCAAATGAAAACCGAGTTAAATGCTCGCCATATTTTAGTAGCAGATGAGAAAACAGCTAAAGAAGTGATTGCCAAAATTAAAGGCGGCGCTAAATTTGCAGATGTAGCTAAAGAATACTCAACTGATACTGGCTCTGCTCAAAAGGGTGGAGAGCTAGGTTGGTTCTCTGTTGGTGCAATGGTAAAAGAATTTAATGACGCTGCTTATGCCCTCCCTTTAAAAACATTAAGTGAACCAGTTCAAACAAGCTATGGTTTCCACGTTATTGAAGTTACGGAAAAGCGTGATGTAAAAGGTGTTGGCTCATTCAAAGATGAAGAAAAAAACATCCGCACACAAATGCTAGATAAATTACAGCAATCAGGTGAAGATAAACAAATTCTTAAAGATGTCGTTGCAAAATTGGCAAAAGATGCTGATGTAAAAACATCTGATAAAGAATTAAAATCTGCTATTGAAGCCCTTACTACAACAAGTGAGGAGCAAGCTAAAGCTGCTGAAGAAGCAGCTAAAAAAGCTGAAGAAAAAGCTAAAAAAGAAAGTAAAGACGACAAAGAAAAAGATTCTGAAAAATAATCTTACTAGTTGTTACTTTACTATATGAAAAAGGGTTACGCCGATACAGGCGTAACCCTTTTTATACAAAAATGTCTGCTAAATGAAGAAAAATGTAATCCCCAACCTTTGAATTTATTATATAGTCGGTTTATAAAACGATCGATTATCAAGTGGAAATAGTCTTTCTGTAAATTCGCCTGGCGCTGTTTTGCCTAATGCTCGTGTTAGCATGTTCATCTTCGCATCAATATTATCAATATAATGTAAGATTTCCGCTTCTTGAATCATCGGTTTTTTCGGGCTACCCCATTCTTCTTTACCGTGGTGAGATAGTACCATATGTTGCAATAACATGACTTCCTCGCCCTCGATTTCTAGTTCACTAGCAATCTTGGCTATTTCATTAACCATAATAGTAATATGACCAAGTAAATTTCCTTCAACCGTATACATTGTTGCAACAGGTCCTGATAATTCAACTACTTTACCAATATCATGTAGAATAATCCCTGCATATAAAAGATCTCGATTTAATGTAGGATATAAATCAGCAATTGCTTTTCCTAGTCTCAACATGGACACCATATGATCTAATAGACCAGATGCATAATCATGATGATTTTTCGTAGCGGCTGGATAGACTAAAATAGCATCCTGATGTTTTTTAATAGCTGCACGTGTAATTCGTGATATATTCGGATTTTTAATATCAAAGAAAAATTGCGTCAATTCTTCATATAGTTCTTCTTTTGGAGTTGCCGAGGAAGGAACTAAATCATTAATAGCAATTCCCTCCTCTGGTTTTGCAACACGAATTGCCTTGATACGTAATTGATTTTTGCCACGATAGTCATGAATTTCTCCACCTACTCGGACAATCGCTTCAGCGTGATACATTTTTTCATGATCTTCATTTGTATCCCATAGCTTTGCTTCAATATCTCCACTTTTATCTTGTAATAACAGTGACATAAATGGCTTTCCGACTGTGGTAACCCCTTTTGTCGCCTGTTTAATTAATAAAAATTGATCGACTGATTCTCCAACCTGGAGCGTCGTAATACCCTTCATGTTGACGCCACTCCCCTTTCATTTGCTAGTGCTCCTACATCGACAATTTGGTCTTTCTGCCAATGTTCGAGCATCGCGTCATGGCAAGTAAAATATAAAATTTGACGTTCATATCCTACTTCTTTCATTAATTGTACCATTTTGTCTGTACGGTTTCGATCAAAATGGACAAAAGGATCGTCCATAATAAACGGAAATGGAGCAGAGGTTATTAGCGTTTTTGCTAGTGCCATACGCAACGAAATATAAGCTTGCTCCTTTGTAGCCTGTGATAATTCTGCCATTTGATAACGTAAGCCAGAAACATCCTGTGCAACAAAATAGCCTTCATCGTTAATTAATAGCTTATCGTAACGCCCACCTGTAAACGAATTAAATATTGCATTAACTTCTGTCAAAACATGAGGTAGTTTTTCTTCTCTTAGGCTGAACAATGTTTCATGGATAGCAGTAGCCAATGCTTTTTTTGAAGCCCATTGTCCTATCAGCTGTTGCAACACTGATTTCTCTTCCTCAAACTGTTGAAGCAACTGGCCATATTTCTCGTCATTTAGAAGATTCTCCTTTTGGATTTGCAGTGTCGCTCGTTGTTCTAAGCAATGATCGATCGCTATCTGCATTGTTCCTCGCCCTTCTTCTAAAGTAAGCAGTTTTTCATTTAGCTGTTCCTCTTCTAGCAGTGATTGTTTGTTTTCTACATTTAGCGAGGCTAGCTGAGTCTGGATTGCTTGAAGTTCTGTTTTTATTTGTTGTTGTTGCTCAAATTGTTCATGTGCTTCATAATAGCCCTTCTCTGTTTGCACATTCGCAGCATTAAATAACTGAGTAATTTCAGACTCATAGCTGTCTATATGTGATTGCATTCCTTGCATTTTAGTCTGAAGACTAGTCAACTGCTCTCTTGCTTGTTGGGATATTTGTTGCTCCTGCTGTAAAGTAAGGAATGTAGTACGTAAATGCATAAAAATTTCTTGCTCACTATACTCTATCTTTAAAACTCGCTGTATCTGTTCTAGTAACTCGTCTTTCTCCGCTTGCACCATTTGCAAAAGCGTAAATGTACTCTTCTTTTTTGCTGCCAACTCTTGAGCACCACGAATGCGCATAAAAAGTTCTGGTAATAGTGTTTTCGGTATATTTCCCTCTAACCGATAGCGCCCTAAAAAATGGTGGAGCAACTGAGTAGCCTCTATACTTACCTGCTCAGCCCGTTGAATTTTATGTTCAAGTTTCACATATTGACGTTCTTTTTCTTGCTGTTGCTCATTTGCATGCAACAAGCGATCCTCAAATTTTTGTTTTTTTAGCAGGATAGTCTGAGCAATATTTTCCTCCTGCTCTAACTCACGCATTTGCTGACTCTGTTGTTTACTCGGCGCTTCATGAGCTTGTCTAGCAAATTTTAAATATACAATAATGATGAGTGACATAACCGCTCCTAAAACGATAACAGCCATATTTTTTTCCATAACACCATAGATACATGACAGTACACTTATGGCTAATACAATAAATATAAAAATACTTGGTTGTTGCTGTTTCGAGCGTTGTGACCTTCCATAACGCAATTGTTCAAGCTTTCTCTTACGCTGTGGCCACTGTGCTAAAATATGTTCTTCCTCCGTAGTTAATGACTCCTGTTGAAGCTGTTGTTGTAGTTGAGCATTTGTATCTAATTCTGCATGTAGTTGCTCTAACGAACGTAAATGAAATTTCAGCTCTCCTTCTGCTTCTTCCAATAGGCTTAACTGTTGTTGAAATTGTTCCTCTTGCTGTAATGATACGGTTTCTTCAAGCAAAATATCCTGCGCTGTTTTTTCCTGAACACCTAATAAACGGAACTGAGCTTCTATTTCTTGCTCGATTAAATACAGTTCATCCATTAAGTTCTGTTCCTTTACAACTAACTGATTCCATGTTGCTTCCTTGTTCACAAGACGAGACATCTCAGTAATAACTTGCTCGTCCAATGTTAATTGTAGCTTAAGTTGCAGTCCCTGATACTGCTCCTTCAGCTGCTCCATTTGCAGTGTTTCATGCATAAGTCGATCCTTTAATTGCTCATAGCGTCGGATCCCTTCTGGAGGAAACTGCACATGTTCAAAGCTTTTTTGCGTCTGTTCGAAAGACTTTTGCTGTTTTAGAAGTGGCATAGCCTGCTTCAGAATTGTGAGTTGCTGCCAATTTTGCTGCTGTGTTTTTTGCTGACTGTATAAGCCCTCTAGCCTTAAATCGAGCTGCTGTAATTGTAATAACTTATCCTCAAAGGTCTGAATATTACCTTGCTCTTGCTTAATCGTACGTTCTAGCTTTTTTAAATGCTCCAATTTTTGATTAATGAGTGGCACTTTGCCTGCTTTTTTAAAAAGCTCACTGGCATCTTTGTCCAACTTCTTTTCTAGAGACGATAGTTGTTGAATCCCAGTTGTTCCCGAGGCAAGTAACAATTGTGTTAGCTCTTCCTCTGACATTTTTTCAATGCCCTGTAGCTCGTGTAATGAAAAGGAGAAAATAGACTCAAAGGAGGCTTTTGAATAACCATATAATAGCTTTGCTAAAAGCTCTTCATGCCCCATTGTTCCGTCTTCTAAATAAACCGTAACATCTCCAGCTGCCTTTCCTTTCATACGCTCAATCGTACATTGCCCATACGTTGGATGCCAAATCGTCAGCTGACCACCGAATTTAGTCGATGCTTTCGGCTCATATTTACGTTGTGCCTGCTGCCTCGTAGGAAATCCAAAAAACATTTGTAAAATAAACTGTTGAATGGTCGTTTTCCCCGCTTCATTCATACCATAAAAAATGGTAACTCCTTCGCGTAAAGTAATGGTGATATTTTCATGCTTGCCAAAGCCATAAATTTGGATTTTTTGTATCGTTAGCATGTTATTCACGCCCTTTGAATTTCTTCTGCTAATAATTCTTGTGCGTCGTGTATTAAACTTTTAATGTCCTGCTCTGTTAAAGGTTCAATCAGCCTTGCACCGCCAGCATGTTGGTATAGTTCCTTTAAAATATCTTTCCATTCAGAAATATCCCATTCTTCCATTAAATTCATCACGGACTCAGTCGCAGCAGTATGCTCATACAATACGGACGATTGATGTAACACGAGCTTTTGCACCCAGCTCATTGGTTCAATTCCATCCTCGGCTTCTCGAACAGTTTCTAGCCATGCGTCAACTGTAGCATGTTCAAATAAAGATTGTGATTGTTCATCTATATTTTTCAAATGAAGTTCAACAACAGACGCCCCAAACTCTTGACGATTAAGCATCAACGCTTCTTCACATTTTTTAAGTAGCTCATTTGCATGAAACACATTCGTACAATCCACCTCTACCGTGTTATAAACAACAGCAGATGTCGGTACAAATTCAAAATCAGTAGAGGTTTGTGACAAAGTTACGTCATAGAAGCCCTTTATCCCCTGCTCTTTCCGATGTCTGCTTTGAATATTGCCTGGATAAACAATCGGTGGATTTTGATGTAAAAATTGTCGTTTATGAATATGCCCTAATGCCCAGTAATGATAGTTTTTTTCAAGAAGTTGATCTTTTGCGAAAGGAGCGTAAACAGCATGTGAAGTGTCGCTAGCCTCACTACCGTGAAGCATACCAATATGAATAACATGCTGGTCCTGTGCAACAGGATAACTATCAATCATGGATTTCGTTATATGCCGATCGCTATAGCTGAAGCCATAAATATTGACTTGTTGACCACGTATGTTTAATTGCACAACACTAGTTTCAGCTGGTAACTCATAAACATTGCTTGGCAAAGCAAAACGCGTCCAAGCACCATTTAAGTGATCATGATTCCCATAACTTAAAATGACAGGGATATTATGCTGAAAGAGTTTTTCCATAGCCTCTTGAAATCGTCTTTGTGCCTGTAAGCTTCGATTTTCACCATCATATATATCACCGACAATCAGTAAGAAATCTGGTTTCTCCTGAATAGCTTTCTGAATAATTTTATCAAAAGCTTCGAAAGTACTTGTTCGAATCTTTTTGAAATTTTGTTCGGGTAAACCAAATAAGCCCTTAAATGGACTATCTAAATGTAAATCCGCCATATGGAAAAAACGAATTGCTGACATCCAACCACCTCAAGTATTAAATAATCTATACCTTAACTTCATTCTTCTTCACTCGCAACGCAGTAAATTATTGAGTGCAACGGAAACGCCGATTTTATAATTTATCAATTTTTACATATCTCATTTTATAATGAGACATTCGTGAATCACGCCGAAACCGAATATTTGTTCTATTTTATCATAATTCCCACTAGATGAGAAATGTATTCAACAAATATTCATTATTAGTATTGCCTTAAACTTTCCACAACTTTCATAATTTATCGAAATATTCGCTAGTTTTACCGTGATGTTTATAAATCTTCTATGTATAATAGATATATATTTAAGTAAAGGGTGGGGTTTGTATGGAGAATTATCGCTTTACGGCTTTTGAAAAAACTGGGGAAACATTATTTGATGAAACTTGGACTTTTGAAAACGATGAGGCTGCAAAAATCAGCGGTTTACAGCAGATCGAAGAAAAAGGTGTTGCCAACAAAACTCATCGTCTTGTTAACTCTTCGGGTAAATTAATTTTGTTTCATGTCTAAAAACGGCTAGTAAAAGGCACGTAGTACACTTTACTACGCGCCTTTTTGGCCAACAGATGTTTTTTGCGCGAAAGCAAAGCGTCAGCAGCATGATGTTGATCACTCAGTCGTTGCCACAGGACGTGGCGTTCTTAGACTGAGTTCCTCTATTTCAAAGGGTGTTTGGACACCCAATGAAATAAGTTAGATTTATTTTCCTACAAAAGCCGGTGCTCTTTTCTCTACAAACGCATGAATTCCCTCTAAATGATCAGTCGTTTTACGCATCGCTTCTTGCCCCGCTGCTTCCATAGATAAAATACTCTCTAATTGCGGTAAATTTTGAGCATGTAGAATTTTTTTAGTCGTAATCATCGATGCAATTGGAGAAGCAAGCATTTTTCCTACTAGTTGGTCAGTAATCGCAAAAACAGTCCCATCTGGCGCAACGTAGTCAATTAACCCTTCATCATGTGCTTCCGCTGCTGTTAATACTTTACCTTCCCAAATCATTTGTTTAGCTTTGACAGTACCCACACGTTCCTTCATAAAGAAATGGCCGCCACCATCAGGGATGAGTCCTATTCCGATGAAGTTCATAGCGAGCTTACTATTTTCACATGCCACCACTATATCTGCCCCTAGCGCTAGACTAAAGCCTAATCCAGCTGACGCTCCATGAACCGCTGCAATGACGATCATCGGTAGCTGGTAATATGCTTTGACAATACGTGTTAAATAAACCATTGCCTCATTAATATTAAGTGGCTTATCTGGATCCATCATCGCTTTAATATCGCCACCTGCTGAAAAGACTTTTCCTTCCCCACGAATAACGAGAACTTGTATTTCTTGTTCTTGCTGTAGTGCCTCAAAGCATTCTGCTAGTTCGCGCATCATCACACCGTCCATAGCATTCATGGCATGTGGACGATTTAATGTTAATGTTGCACGGCGTTCTAATTTCTCTAATGTAATCGTTGAAAATTCCATCCCAACACCCCCAAATATGAATAGTCATTCACTATGTACTATTCGTGTTTTTTTAGAAAACTCCTTCTATCCTACGCAAAATTGCACTTGATATGCTATATTTAATGACGAATATTGATTTAAAGGTGGTTAATGGTTGTGACACAGAAAGACTATCGTGTATTACTTTATTATAAATATATAGCTATTGAAGACCCTGTGGCATTTGCAGAGGAACATTTAGCACTTTGTAAAGATATCGGGCTTCTTGGTCGTATTTTAGTTGGCTATGAAGGCATTAATGGAACCGTTTCAGGTACAGTCGAGCAAACTGATGCTTACATGAATCATATGAAGGCAGACCCTCGTTTTAGTGACATTATGTGGAAAATTGATGAAGTTGAAGGGCATACCTTTAAAAAAATGCATGTGCGCCCACGTCGAGAAATTGTGCACCTTGGTTTAGAAGATGATATTAATCCTTTAGAGATAACAGGAGATTATTTATCACCAAAGGAATTTATGGAACATATGCAGGAGGACAATACGGTAGTTATTGATGCACGCAATGATTATGAATATGACCTTGGACATTTCCGTGGCGCTATTCGTCCAGATATTGAAAACTTCCGTGACCTACCAGCTTGGATGGAGGCCCATAAAGAAGATTTTGCTGGCAAGAAAGTTTTAACTTACTGCACAGGTGGTATCCGTTGCGAAAAATTCTCTGGCTGGTTAAAACGTGAAGGCTATGGAGAAAGTGTTGGCCAATTACATGGTGGTATTGCCACGTATGCTAAAGACCCTGAAGTAAAAGGTCAACTATGGGATGGACAAATGTTCGTCTTTGATCGTCGTCGCAGTGTACCCATTAATCAGGTCGAGCATGTGATTGTCGGTAAGGATTTCTTCACTGGTGAACCAACAGAACGTTATACAAACTGTGCAAATCCTGAATGCCATAAATTAATGCTTTGCGAGGAAAAGCACGAGGCCTTTTATATGCGTAGCTGTTCAGACGAATGCCGTCGCGCAGAACGTAACTTCTTTGTTGAAGAGAATGGTTGGACAAAAGAGCAGATTGAGGAACAAATCGCTCAAATCGCTCAAGTTCAAAATTCTTCTTTATAAGAAAAAAGAGCATCATCCATTTGTGGCGATGCTCTTTCATATTTTTTAGGATTTCTTCTATGTCTGTGAAGGAATACACTTTCTCGCCATACCCGAGCGATTATTTTCCACACTTAAATTCCCTTCATTCACCTTTTGCTAAGTAACGCCCTACCTGTCGACCACTAAATAAACAACCTCCAACAAATGTCCCTTCTAAAGCACGGTAACCATGTACACCGCCACCACCAAACCCACTAACTTCTCCAGCTGCAAATAAACCTGGTACAGGCTGACCATCCGCACCTAACACAGCACCATTCAAATTCGTCTGTAAGCCTCCTAATGTTTTACGCGTTAAAATATTTAAGCGAACTGCAATAAGTGGCCAATTGTTAGGATCTAATATTTTATGGGGCTTCGCAACGCGCACAAATTTATCACCTACATAGTTTCTTGCACCATGAATAGCATTAACCTGTAAGTCCTTTGAAAATTTATTGTCCATTTCACGATCTCTTGCTAAAATTTGCTCTTTTATTTTGACAAAATCGAGAAGGCCATTGCCAGCCAATTTGTTCATCCCATCAACTAATTCCTTTAAATCATTAGCAATAATAAAATCTTCACCATAATTTTTAAATGCTTGAATGGGAGCAGGTGGTCCTGGCAGAACACGTTTCAGAACATCCTTAATACTTTTATTTGTTAAATCAGGATTTTGCTCAGAACCCGATAAGGCAAATTCTTTTTCAATAATTTTTTCCGTTAAAATAAACCATGAGTAATCATAGCCAGTTTTTTGAATGGCTTCTAATGTGCTTAACGTATCAAAACCAGGAAAATTAGGTGCTCTAAATCGATTGCCCTCCGCATCAAACCATAACGATGAAGGGCCCGGCAAAATTCGAATACCGTGATTGGGCCAAATTGGGTCCCAATTTTTCAAGCCTTCTGTATAATGCCACATGCGGTCTCGATTAACGATACGTCCCCCCGCATGCTCCGTAATTTCTAACATTCTACCATCTACATAAGCAGGTACACCACTAACCATATTTTGGGGTGGTGTACCAAGTCTAGCAGGCCAATTTTTTCTGATTAAATCAAAATTTGCACCTATCCCACCGCTCGCCACAATAATCGCGCCCGCTTCATAAGAAAATTCGCCAATGCCTAGCCTTGAGCTTTTTTCGCCGCGAATTGCATAGCTTTGCGCCAAAACTGTGCCACTAATTCCTGTAATTTTTCCATCTTGTTGCATAAATTCATCGACACGATGTCTTGGTTTAAAATCTATATAACCATTCTTTATAGCCTTTTTCACCTTTTCAACAAAAGGCTTTACAATGCCTGGTCCGGTTCCCCAAACGATATGGAATCTAGGTACAGAATTACCGTGGCCGCCTGCTAAGGATCCCCCTCGCTCTGCCCAACCGACGACAGGAAAAAACTTAATCCCCATAGACTTTAACCAGCTATATTTTTCACCAGCTGCAAAATCTACATAAGCTCTAGCCCATTTGTATGCCCACGAATCTTCATCCTCCAAGCGATCGAAGCTAGCTGTTCCTTGCCAATCCTGCCATGCCAGCTCTTTACTATCCTTAATACCAAGCCTTCTTTGCTCGGGTGAATTCACTAAAAAAATACCCCCAAAGGACCAAAATGCCTGTCCCCCCATTGAATTTTCAGGTTCTTGATCTACTAATAGAATTTTTTTCTTTGCATCCGCTAACTCACAGGCAGCTACTAACCCTGCCAGTCCTGCACCGACGATTGCTACATCATACATCATTTACACCCCCTAAAAATCAATCTTCCTTTACTTACATTCTTCTCTAATTGACGGTTTACCTTCTACACATCATAATTTTGACAAAAATGTGACAAGAAAAAAACGTTCGCTTTCCTCCACTAAACAAAGAAAGTTTCCAACGTATAATTTTCTACCTAAAATATTTGTTAAACGCCCATGTAATCTGACTTAGCATATATCGGTAGCGCTTTCATTGTCCTTCCCTAAAATACGAATGATATTTAGCATAACATGAAATAATGTTCGTTTTTAGTTACTAAACAGACGCCCACAGTCATAAATTTTAATCTTTTTCAGAAATATTGTTGACAAAGGTGAACAATAAGGATTATGATGTTAACAATTAAATCACACGAAAATATAACGACGGAGACACGCTAGTCGCTAGAAAATCCAAAGAGAGCTGATGGTTGGTGTAAATCAGTGATTTCTACGATAATAGTTCCACTCCTGAATAGATAAGCCGAACATCTCCAAAGTAAGCTTATCCGTCACATGCACGTTACGCATATAGCTAAGACTGCTAGAAATTTTTAAGCAGTGATTAAGGGTGGTACCGCGAACCAATGTTTATTATGCCTTTCGCCCCTTACAACACAATATCTGTGTTTGTAAGGCGCGGAGGGCTTTTTTTATCTTCATTTTGTAACACTTACAAAATGAAGATGCCTCTGTCGGATGTCATTGATTTTGAAAAGAATAAATTGTGCAAGCACAATTCAAAAACCAGACGCAAATACGCCAAGGCGAAATTGTTATTGTTCTCATTTCTACAAAGGAGATTTGTATGCTGTAAGATATACAATCTCTATAAAATTCAGACTGTTTCGTCTATAAAGAACACTAAAATTTTTTAATTAAAAGGAGCTAATTACAAATGACTACATTACAAATGACTACTGCAACAAAGGCAATTAACGTATTTATAGCTGACCCACTAAGTGAAGATGGTATTTTCCCACTACGCCAAGAACAAGATCTAGACTTAAACATCATCGTTGATACTGGTCTTGCATCAGAAGAGTTAATCGAAAAAATTGCAGATGTAGATGTTTTACTAGTACGTTCTCAAACAACGGTAACACGCGAAGTAATTGAAGCGGCTAAAAACTTAAAACTTATCGGACGTGCTGGAGTAGGTGTAGACAACATCGATCTAACTGCTGCAACTGAACATGGCATTATCGTTGTAAATGCACCAGACGGTAACACTAACTCTGCTGCTGAGCACACTATTGCCATGATGACTTCACTTGCTCGTCACATCCCACAAGCATTCAATACACTTAAAAATGGTAAATGGGATCGCAAATCTTATGTTGGGGTTGAGCTTAAAAATAAAACTTTAGGTGTTGTAGGCTTCGGTCGTATCGGTGTGGAAGTTGCTTATCGTGCAAAAGGTCAACGCATGAACGTTATGGCATACGATCCATTCCTAACAGATGAGCGCGCTAAAGAGTTAGGCGTAACAAAATCAACAGTTGAAGAAATTTGTGCAGCAGCTGATTTCATTACAGTACACACACCTCTTCTTCCTGAAACACGTAATCTTATTAACAAAGAGAAATTCGCTATGATGAAAGATGGCGTGCGTATCATTAACTGTGCACGTGGCGGTATTATCAATGAGGATGATTTATATGATGCAATCGAAAAAGGTAAAGTAGCTGGTGCTGCTCTTGACGTATTCGTAACTGAGCCAGCAACAGATCATAAGCTACTTACTTTACCACAAGTAATCGCAACACCTCACTTAGGTGCATCTACAATCGAGGCACAAGAGTCTGTAGCTGTTGACGTATCAAACGACATCATTAAATTTTATAAAACAGGTACTGTAACTAACCCAGTGAACATGCCATCTATCCCGAAAGAGTTGCTTGCACAAGTTGAGCCATTCTTTGAATTAGCTGAAAAACTTGGTTCATTCTTATCTCAACTTACAACTGAGCCTGTGAAAGAAATCAACTTATCTTATGCTGGTGAAGTAGCAAATTATGATGTTCGTCCATTAACGTCAAACGCGTTAAAAGGCTTATTAGCTAAAAATCACGGTAATCATGTTAATGACGTAAATGCTCGTTACCTATCTGAACGTATCGGCATGAAAATAAATGAGCATAAAACAACAACTGCTAAAGGCTTCACTAGCTTAATTACGATTGAAATTAAAACAGTAAACGAAACACACACAGTTGCTGGTACATTATTAAATGGTTTAGGTGCACGTATTGTTAAAGTAGAAGACTATGTTGTTGACGTTATTCCACAAGGTCACCTTCTTTACATTAAAAACACTGACAAACCAGGTGCAATCGGCCGCGTAGCGACAAAGCTAGCAGAAAAAGATGTGAACATCGCAACAATGCAAGTTGGTCGTGCACAGGTTGGTGGAACAGCTGTCATGATGCTAACAGTCGATAATGCTGTATCAGAAGAAGATCTAACATTCGTTGCACAGCTTGAAAATATTGATGAAGTAAGAGCAATTAACCTATAATTTTGCTTTAGAAGCAGGGAGTACAAATACTCTCTGTTTTTTTGTTTTGATAAACTTTAGAAACAAAAAAATGTACTGATTCTATGATTTAATCAGTACATTTTTGTCTTATAGCTTACTTATAAGTTCTAATAATGCAGTTAAAGAATCAACTTCATATGTTGGAGTGACAACACCATTTGGTGCATTGTTTTCACGATTGATCCAAACGTTGCGCATACCAACACGAGAGGAGCCTAAAATATCCGTGTTTAAGTTATCGCCAACCATGATCGCATCGTCTGCTGTAATACGTGCTTTTTCCATCACATATTCGAAAATAGAGGCATCCGGTTTCCCTTTGCCAAAGTCCCCAGAAATAATGATATGGTCAAAATATGGCGCGATTTCTGGTGTTATTTCCAGCTTTAAATTTTGTAAACTTGGTGCTCCATTTGTCAGTAATGCGAGCTGATACTTTCCTTTCAGCTTATCTAGCACATCAAAAGTATCTTCATATAAGAATGGAGACACTTTACGCTCTGCCACAAAGCGCTCCCCTAGCTCCGCCCCTAGTTGTGCATCATCAATGCCAAGAGCTGCTAAGCCTTTTGTCCATGCCTCTGCACGATAGCCCGGTACGATATTTTTCATTTTTTGGAAATAATCTGTTGGATCATCAAATGTGCCCCAAAGTCCTTCAAATGGGTTAATGCCGATTAACACCGTATAATCATATGTTTCATAGCCTTCGTAAAGTGCACGTGCTTCTTTACGCACAGCTTCCTCAAGCTCAGCCGGATTCACATTATGTAGTGTTGCTGCATATTCGCATGTTTTTTCAAATGCTGTTTTGACGGATTTTTTATCCCATAATAGCGTATCATCTAAATCAAAAATAATAGTGTTAATTGACATTGTGTCAGCTCCTAGCTTCCTATAAGTATAATTATTTTAGCATATATTCAAAATATTTAGCATAGCGTTTTTAGTTTTTCATGCTCGATTTGAACAGCAAAAATTTAGGTTCATCGCCATAACGTGGGGTTGATGTCTATTCCATCTGAGGGCGTTCAAATTGCAATAAAAATCATGACATACGCTTTTACAAATGCCATCCCTAACTTCTAATGATGAGCCTAATCCTAGTCTCTTCTACTATTGATTTTTCCTACGCAATCTATCCATTAAGCTTTGTATATTAGCCTTTTTTTGTTCTGTTTCTTCTTTTAAAATTTCAAACTGGTAGATGCCGTCCACTTCTTCAATTAGTACACGATCGCCTACTCGCACTGGCTTATTCATAGCGGACTGTAAAATGATTAGCTGTTCCTCTTCCTCTGGGTACTTCAAAAAAACTGCATATCCATCTTCAATACGGTCTAAGGTGTATTTAGTCGAGTTCACTAACGATATCCCCTTTCGCATTACGTAATTGCGCAGCATCTCCATCATTCAACCAAATCTGTTTCTTTGTCCATTTTAAATAGTTTTGACCTTCTCGTGCGTTTGAGCCACTAGTGACATAAAACGTTTTCCCTGGCTGCAATGTCACATTTGGGAAATTAAAAACTTGAGCTCCTTCAATTGATATAAGCTGCCAATCCTTTAAGGACACTGCTTCATTACTATCATTTTTAATGCCTACAATTTCCTTTATTAAATCCTTACTAACAATTTCAACATTTGTACTCGTCGTTTGTGGCGTTGTTGGTGCTGAGGTAATAGTTCCAGACCACTCCTTCGAATTCACATCATAGTTTACCCCATCTGTCGATACGATAACAGTTCTCGCTTCTGCAGTTGCGTAAATTTTACTGCCAATTGCTTGTAAACGCTCAACTACTTCAGCATGAGGATGACCATACTTATTGCCCTCACCATAGCTTAAAATTGTTACTTCAGGATGTACTGCCTGAATGAACTCTGCAGAGCTACTCGTGTTAGAGCCATGATGGCCTGCCTTTAAGATTGTGGCTTTCACATCGTCCTGCATCATCTCTTTTTCTAACGCTATTCCCGCGTCGGCTGTTAATAAAAATGATACATTACCATATGCAAGTTTAAAGACAATGGAAGCATCGTTATTATCTGTTGCATTTTCATCGGCGTTTAACACCTTTATATTTATATCATTATCAAACGCAATACGGTCGCCTGTTTTCGGAATATTATAAGGAATATTCTTCGTATCAATAAGTGTCAGCATCTCTTCGAAAGTTTGAGATGTATGTACCTTCCCTGAATCATAAAATTGTCCAATATCTATCGAGTTTAACACAGGAATTAAACCACCAATATGGTCTGCATCAGGATGGGTTGCGACTACAATATCAAGCTTGTTCACACCGAGTTCCTTCAAATACGAAACAACCTTTTGACCCGCTCCTTTAACGCCTCCATCAACAAGCATTGTTTTTCCGTTTGGCGATTCAATAAAAATCGAATCTCCTTGTCCTACATCAATAAAATGTACGCGCATTTCTTGTCCCGCAGTGACGGATACTTTCTTCGTTTTTGACGTCTCCGTGCAGCCTGCTAATAAAAAAATACAAAGGAACATTACTATTAATTTTTTCATCTCTAACTTCCTTTCTACTTTTCTATTATACAAAAAAGAGAGCTATCCATGAGCTGGTGGGTGTTCGATGAGTTGCAAGATCAATTTATAACGGATTAAAGTTATACCCATTTTGTATAAAATGTTCAACCATTTTCTTTGTTTTCATGCGAATAAAATAATAAGGCTCTTGCATTGCCTGCGAAACACTAATAGTCTCATCTACTAATGATTCAACTACAGTATAATGTTCAAGTAATGCAGGTTTATCATTTTCATCTATCGTCCCCGACAATAACACAGCGTGTACACTCGCTAATGTTGCAGACTTTGCCACACCTAATGGCGCTTTCCCATGTAATGTTTGACGATCTGATTTTCCTTCACCTGTTATTACAAACTCGGCACCTTCTAAATGCTTTTTTAACTGTACTGCATTCATCACAATCTCAATACCTGCATGAAAACTGCCGTTTAAAAAGGCGATTAACGCGCCTCCCATCCCACCTGCAGCGCCTGCCCCTTTGTAGTCATGTAATCGAATACCAACATGCTTTTCAACAATGTCCGCAAACTGCTTTAAGCAGCTATCAAAATAAGCAATTTGATGCTCTTTAACACCTTTTTGAGGCCCAAAAACAGCTGTTGCCCCTTGCTCTCCAATCAGTGGATTATCAACATCACAGGCAATAATAAATGTCGCTTCAGCTAATCGGGAGTCTAACTGACTGATATCAATTGAAGCTAAATCTAGTAGTGCCGATATTCCATCCTCAATTAAAGTGCCATCTTCTTTTTTCAGTTGCAATCCAAGTGCCTTTAACATGCCCATACCAGCATCATTTGTCGCACTACCGCCGATTCCGACAATAAATTTTCTAAACCCTTTATCAAGAGCCGCCTTGATTAGCTGCCCCGTCCCATACGTCGATGCAAGCTCGGGATTTTTTTCTTCATCTTGCAACAGCATAATACCAGATGCCTGAGCCATTTCAATAACACATGTTTCATTATCACCAAGCACACCATATCTCGCTTCAATTTTTCTCCCTAATGGATCAAGTACACGGTATGAAAAATATTGACCTTCTGTTGAAGTAACAAGGGCTTCTAGTGTACCTTCACCACCATCTGCCACTGGTAAAATGACTGTTTCAATCGATTGATCAACATCCAATATTCCTGCCTGCATGGCACTAGCCACATCGATGGCCGACAAAGTCCCCTTATAGGAATCTGGACTAATAACGACTTTCATGTTATACCTCCACTCATTTTAGTTAGATGCTTATCATCATTATAATTCAGACTAAAAACATTCCTGAGCTTTTATCGGAATGTTTCTTGGATTTATCGGAATAAAAAAAGGCAACCCGAAAAACATCAGATTGCCATCTTGTTTATGCCTTATATAATTCATCTAAAAACTCAATTTTTTTACCGATTGCCTCTTCAAACGTCATGATGTAGGCAGCAGGATCTTTTGGATTATGAAACTGTGTAATCTTTCCTGTCTCAGGATGAACAAATTTAGAGGAGGCTCCACAGCCAATCCCTAGAATAGTCTGTACTTCTTCCATGATGACAATATTATAGATACTTTCTTCGCCAGCTTTACTGTAGCCGACATTTTCTAAATTACCTAAAATATTTTTTTGACGATATAAATAGTACGGTACATATTCATTTTCCTTCGTCCATACTTGCGCCATATGCATCATTTCTGCAACAGTATCACGGTCTGCTACCTTGTACTTGTCCTTATTACGTGTCATTTCTGATGCACGTTTAAATGATAACGTGTGTACTGTTAGCGATTCTGGCTGCATTTTTGCAGATTCATCTAACGAATTTCGGAATTCTTCAATTCCTTCATTCGGCAAACCAATAATTAAATCCATATTAATATTATTCATACCTGATTCACGCGCTAACCAGAACTTATCAATTGTTTCTTGTACCGTATGATGGCGACCAATTGCTTTAAGGGTCTCATCTGTGTACGATTGTGGATTAACACTTATTCGGTCAATGCCCCATTTTTTTAACACTTCTAGTTTTTCAGGCGTAATCGTATCAGGTCTGCCCGCTTCAACAGTTACTTCGCGGATTGTTTCAGGATGCGGGAAGGAGTCATACATCGTCTGATACAAAGCATCCATTTCATCAGCCTCGATAGATGTCGGTGTACCACCACCCCAATAAATGGATGTTATTTTCATGTTATTATCCTTCAGCCATTTACCCATTTCCCGTAATTCAATATGCAATCCATCTAAAAATGTTGCCACTCGCCCTTGCTTGCGATTGCTGCCAATCGCATACGCTGGGAAAGTACAATAGGCACATTTAGTCGGGCAAAAAGGAATGCCAATATAAATACTTATTTCTTTACCGATTTCATCTATATCAGGAATCGTCACTAACTGACGTTCAACTATTTCTTTAAGTAGTGCTACCTTTTCCTCTGACAGACGGAAATCACGAATTAGGATATCAGCAATTTCTTCATCGCTTTTTCCGGCCTTTCGAAATTTATGGTACAACTTAGTCGGACGTACGCCCGTTAAAATTCCCCACTGTTGTTGCATGCCCGTATGTTGCTCTAGCACATCTAAAAATACGTGTGACAAAGCACGCTTCATACGAATATTTAGCTCACGTCCTTCAGCCCCAGATTCGTATTGAATACGGTAATCATTCGTATAACGCTTACCATCTACCTCAAGCATAGCTTTTGTAGAAATGGAAAAATCATCACCAATGTTATATTCGAATGACACTGTCATATCTGTTCCATCAGCTTCTACCTTTAACTTGGAATCCTCAAAAAATAAATTCGCAATATGATTTAATACGCGAATCCAATCCTCAGGATATTTTTGATCTATGTGAATAATTTTCATTGTCTTCGCTCTTTTCTCTCAAAAATTACAGCACCAATAGTTTAACAAATTTTCATAACGTTAAGCAAAGCTACAACTAATGACAGAACATTCCGTTTATTAATACAAAAAATCCATTTTGAAAAATTTATCAAAATGGATTCTTATTTTTTATCTTTCAATAGCCGCGTTTGTTTTGAATTTTTCTTCTTTTAGTTTAAGAATTTTTCTTAATTCCATGCTTACTTTCTCCAAGCCATCCATATCGGGTATAAAATAAGAAACTTTGTCGATATACTGATCTTCGCCTTTTATTTCTATCGTTTTCGTAGATATGTTTTTAGCATTCAAATATTGCTTTTGAAGTGCGTAGATCTCTTTAGGGTTTAAATCTGTTTCTACGTTTTCTCCTAAAATATCTGCGATTTGGCCAATTTTAAATATGGTATTCGTCGATTTTGCTTGATCAATTGTTGCAGTCAAAAATTGTCTTTGCCTTTCTTCACGAGAGTAGGAAGCATTTATAGGTCTGTATCTCATTCTTACAAATGCGAGTGCCTTTTCCCCGTTTAAATGCGACTCTCCTTTATGAAAGTCTATCCGTTTTTTATCGTAAATATTATCTTCCCAAAAATCCTCTTTTATATCTACTGTTACTCCACCTAAAGCATCGACAATATCTCTAAAGCCATCAAAGTTTACCGCAATAAAGTTATCTATCGGTATATTAAGGAATTTTTCAACTGTCTCTAATTGCAGTTTAATTGCCCCATAGCCTGTAATTGATCCGTAATTATAAGCAGCATTCATTTTATGTATCCCTGTATATTCCCCTGCATTTTCTATGTTAACTCTGGCATCTCGAGGAACTGTAATTAAGTTTATTTCAGATGTATCCGGATCCAAAGTAATGACCATTTGAGTGTCTGCTCGACCATCCTTCGTCTTACTAGAATAATTTTCAATACCTAATAATAGAATTGAGATTGGATCTTTTGTAAATGAAACATCCTCTTCCCTTAGCTCTGATTTATTTCCATCTCTTTTTAAATCAACCTTGGAACTATCATAGGCATTTTTAAATTTAACAAACGCATAAGCTCCATAACTAGTTATGGTTAATAGTAAAATTACCATTACTATTAAAGTTATTTTTATTATTTTATTTTTAGGTTTCGCTTTTTTAGACCTTCTTAATGTTCTTTCCACACAAAATCCTCTCTTCTGTTAAAGTAGCCCTCTTAATTGATAAAGACGATAAATGCTCTCACAAGTTTCCTGTAATGATTATGTTTGGGAATATAATCAAATATTTATTTAAAATAACAGTTAAGACAGTGAATGAATTCAGCATTTTAAGGCACAAAAAACCCATACAAAGGTGGCACCTTAATATGGGTCTCTAAATTATTTTAAATATTCCTCTACAAATTCAACTGGTACATATGTTTTATACGCTTCTAGCAAAGCAGGTGCTGCATTAAGTGGACGTAATGCTTTGTTATAACCAAACATTTTTTCTCCACGAGTAATTGTGTAAGATAGATTACCTTTTGATACAATTGCACCTTTACCTGTTGACTCTACTTTATAGCCAAGTTTTTCGGCAATCAAACGCAACGGAACCATTTTTGCTCCATCTACTTCATAGGAATCTGTCGCGATAATTTGTGCTACTTCCGCTTCTACAGTATTTTCTGTTGGATTTTCAGACTCGTCATCAAGAACAATTACTTTCGAAGGTGTTGTCTGAGCTGGGATACTTTTTGTTGAAGCTGTATAGAAAACTACTAAATTCTTCTCTATTAAATCTTTAGCTGCAACTTTCTCTCCCTTTGAACTGATAAGCTCTGTGTTATCGCCAATGGTTAACTTCAACATATCATAAGTATTCGTTAAGTTTTCAAAGAAGTAATCAACTTCAACAAATCCAGCTTCCTCAGTTTCAACAATGACAACATCAGGATTGAATTGTGGTGGATATATTAATTTTTGTGGCTTGTTTGCAAATGTATAAGCTTCTATTTTATCCCCTTTTTTTAGTTCCACTTTTTTACCTGTATTATCGAAAACAAGAGTATCCTTTGTGATTTCTAAAACGTTTGTTTGATCACCATCTTGTACTGTGAAGTATGTAATATTTTCACTTGAATTCACTTTTTCAACCGTTCCATAGGTATTGTTGAAGATGTGTACAGGATCAATTTGGATTTGTGGTACTTGTTGTTGTGCGTCTGCTGCATTTTCATTTGCTGAAGCGACTGGTATTACTACACTTCCAAATAATAATGCTGTCATTGCTACGGGTGCAATTTTTTTCATATTCATAAAATCTCTCCTTATTATTAGGCTCATAGTAGTAGTAGTTTTAGTATGGTAAAAGTTTCATTAAAAATGGAGAATTTATGATAATAACCGTTTTTAAGTCAATATCTATTATAATTAGCAATAAAGAATGCTAGGGGAGAGCCGGCTTGCCGGAAGGGGAGGATTATTATGAGTGGGGTCTTTGCTCTTTTCATGATAATTACTTTTTCTGTCTAGCTGAGGAAGAGATACCTGTTAGTCATTATTACCTTTTAATTTTTAAAAATGTTACAAAAGAACCGTTAGATATGAAAATCCTGCTGATATCGTATATTATGCAAATTTAGAATTTGATAATGTTTATTCCAAGCTAAATTTAATCATGATCAAAGTAACGCTGAGCTAACTAGTCTTTCATTAGGGATCAGGGATTAATGCTATAGAATAGTAAAAAACCACCTTGTCACTGATCTGCGCCAATTGTTAGATACACTATCTAACAATTGAGTGTGCATTTCAAAATACTGGTGGTTCTCTTTTGGAGTTACTAATAATTATTCCTTTACAATTTCCTTTAATCCTGTAATATCGATACCGTTTAATGCTTGAGTTGCAAGGCGATCGGCTTCAGAATTTTCTTTACGTGCTATCAGCTTGTACTCTGGCTGAATACTAAGCTCCTCTAACTTTGCATCGATTTTATCTGCCCAGCTAGATAAATTCTTTTCTAGCGCTGGCCATTCCCCATTCAATTGATTAATCACTACTTGGGAATCACCAGTGAAACAAACGGGCAAATGGTGAACGTTCAATAGCTCAAGCTCGACTAACCCTAAATAAAGCGCTGCATATTCTGCTTCATTGTTTGATTTAAGCTCGGACGAAAAAGAATTTTGTCTTAATCGATATGGCTTGCCATTTTGTTCATAATAAATCACACAGCCCAGCCCCGATTGATATGTTGCACGATCAAAACCACCATCAAAATAAACTGTAATATTGTGTGGCTCAGTGTCAATTTCCTTTAAATATGCCTTGAGTTCTTTTAAAGACCAACTTGTATCCTGTCGATCGATACAATGCAGTGATTTTACTCTCCCTGTTCGCTCCATGTCCTCTGCAAGTAGTAATGCTTGAGCTGCTGGCATTTCTTCTGAACGCAAAACAGTTTCCGCTCCCTTTTTCGCTTTATAAGTCCATTCAATGATGACATGCATAGTATAACCTCCAATGATAGTAAGCCATAAATTGAAAACGTGCTCCGACTTGCGGAAACACGTTTTCTTCTTACTTGTTATATGTGCAACTAATAGTATTTTTATGCCTGCGCTTTTTCAGGACTCTGAACTTGACTGTTAAAATTCTTCATACAATGTTTGAATAGGTTTTATTAAAATTCGGTTTACCTCTTCGATGATCTTACTTAAATTCATTTCTGCCTGAATCATTGCAGAAATTTTTGTATTTTGCTGTGCAAGCTGTGCAGTTTTCTGCGCATATACAAGTTCATCTTCCAGAATATCTTCACCAGTTAATTGCTTTTTCTGTAGGTCAAGTTGAACCTTACGGAAATTTTTGAATAGATTTAATGCCTCTTCATCTTCCTTAACAACTTTCACTGCTGCTTCCAAAGCTTCAAATTCAGGTGTTTTACGAAAAGCTACTTCTAACGCGTTAATTTCATTGTAAATATTAATCATCAACATAATTCTCCTTTTTAAATAAAGTAAACAATTAATCCTTGCACAATCCCAATCAATCCACCAAGAACTGCACCAAGTACTGTAATCATTTTAAACTCACGCTTTGAAATACCTAGTACAAGCTCCTCTAATTTCTCCACAGGGAAAGAATCAACCTGCTCACGCACTACTTCTTGTAAATTTAGACGTTTCAATACATCTTCTAATTTGGCTTCAGCTTTTACAAAAGCTTTTTCGATAGCTTGGGGAATTACAGTTTCCTTCATCCACGAATTCCCTTCTGGCCAATAATGCGAAATTGGATAATTCAAGCGTTCTTCAATTGCTAATTGTTCTTTTACGTAAGTTTGTAATTTCGATAATATGGCTTCAAAGCGAATATCTTGTAAGAAATCCATTGCTGGGCGATCTTTTAATTTCTCCAATTCCTGCGTAAAAATTTTCGTTAGTAATGTTGAAGTCCCTGGCGCCTGTAAAAATTTCACAAGCTCACGCTGAACCTTCGCCACGAGCGACGAAGAATCACCTAAAAACATATTAATCATTCCACCAAGTGATCCTTTTGACGATAAGAAGTCATCAATCATCGCCTTAATTGTCAGTTCGCCCTCGGGTGATAAAAAATAATCCTCACCCTTTTCTAAAATATGATCAACCGCTACTGGTATCTTTGCATCAATCGTTTGTTGAATATCTGCAGATAAGAGTGTACGAATTGATTTCGTAGATAGTGTATTCTTAACTGATTCAAATTGTCCCTCAACAATTGCTTCTACCTTCTGTTCAATTGTTGCTGGCATATTGAAAAATCCAGCTAATGATAGCCAATCCTGAATTGTTTTATCATTTGTAAAAAACGTTTCTTCTACCTTTGTTTGTACAAACTGTTCAACCTTCTCCTGAATATCCTTTGAGAAAAATTTCTTTCTAAAAGTTTCAGGTGTTAATAAATAATTTACAACCGTTAGCCCAAGTTGCTTCGCTAATTCGTCACGTCGTTTTGGAATAAGGCCTGGAGTAAAAGGTACTCGCCAATTTTTAATATATATCGCGTTGTGTGGTCGAAAAAGCATTTTGATGGCTAAGTGATTCGTTACACCACCAATTGCAGCTCCAATGACTGCCATAAATATTAATGTCACTAGAAAATTATCCATTAGTATCCTCTCATTTCAATTGTATTCACTATTGGCGTTTTTTGTCGCCTGCTGCACTCATTATAGCAGAGCAATGATTTTCTACGAAAGAAATACCCCCTGTTAAAGTATGATGATTCACTATTTTTATCCTTCTTCATTAATTTGCAAATACTGATTTCCACAACGAGCTTCAATTAGTTAAAAATGGACGTACATAGGAGCAAACTATCAACAAACAAATCCTTTTATCTGCCCATTACGATAAGAAGGACATTTGGAGTTGCAAAATTACCACTATCCTTGAATAATATTAACTACATATATAAGAAATGGGGTTTGGTTATGATTCAGCATTTTAGCTTTAAGCCTTTATTTGAAAATTCTCAGCTTCCAGGTTGGTCCATCTCGTTTTTTTATCAACGCGAACGTTATTCAGCGGAGTACTTAAAAGATGGCGTTATACAATGGAAGGGCTCTATCCCTCCTAACGAAGAGGAAGTAAAAAAAATGATACACGAGCTTATGTTGTACCACGTTTACGACTAATCAAAGTAATACTTTTCAGCATTCTTTCTGTATAAATATACCTATTTTACACTATTTCCAGCACTGCTATTATCTTATAATTGTTTAAGTATATTGAAATTCCCTTATTTTTCTTATACATTTATGTTATCAAGTAATAAAGGTTTTTTATGCAGGAGGCTATTTCAATGAGTAAAGTCACTCTTTCTGATGACTTAAACAGTTATAATTCAAAAGCATTAATTCGTGCAAAAGTAAAAGAAGTTTTTTCCGAATTTTCAGCTGAAATTTTCGAGTTAGCAAATGAGGCTGAATCTATAGATAGTAAAAAATTCGAAACTCTTTCTGGCTTTAAAAGTGACTTCTACAATGAATATTGCAGTCAATTAAAAGGATTTTTCGATTCATCTACTAGTACTTTCGGAAAAAGACCTGCTAAAAATATGTACTTAACGTATAAGGGCAAAAATTATATTTTGACAAAACAAGGTATAGCAGAAAAAGCACCTGTTACAATTTCTCTTTATTCAGGTGAAATCCCGGTAAAAGAAACGCTACACGATGTGGAAAAAGCGTGCTTGAATTACGCTTTCAACAATAATTAAATATTGCAGAAGGAGCCATCTCATACGAAAATGGCTCCTTTTTTGTTGAAAACTATTTTGAAATTGGCCGTAGCTACTCTTTCGCACAAATAACATAATTTGAAGTTTTGTTTTATCACTACAAATGAGAGTAACCTGCCAACACATATATTATGCAGAATGGTTGATTGGAGTGGAGACTGGGCGACTCCTTGGGGATCAGCAATAGAGGAACGGAGGCTAAAAGCATCGCATCCTGTGATAACACCGTGACCAACATCGTGTTGGCCCGAGAGCCTTGATCGAGCAACGCGAGTGAAGCCGCTCATCGGACGCCCCCTGGAAGCTTTGCTCTGTGCAAAAGCGGAGCGGCAGCAACAAATGTTTTAACTGTGCGAAAGCGAAGCGGCAGCAACAAATGTTTTAACTGTGCGAAAGCGAAGCGACAGCAACAAATGTTTTAACTGTGCGAAAGCGAAGCGGCAGCAACAAATGTTTTAACTGTGCGAAAGCGAAGCGGCAGCAACAAATGTTTTAACTGTGCGAAAGCGAAGCGGCAGCAACAAAGCGCCCAGTTGGAACGGAAATCAACCCTTACTTTGCCAAAAAGTGATACTATGACTCCGTCTATTTTATTTTTCTACAATACAAAGGAGCCACCTCATTTTCATGAGATGGCTCCGTTTTTGTTGCTATTAAAAATAATTCATTTAAAAAAATCCGCAAGTATGCACTCTTGAGATTTTTGACGTGTCGTTTTATATGAGATGTAAATGCTTCTTTCTCTAAACAAACTATCTTCTTTGCTATATTTAAAGTTAGCATAACAAATTTTTATTTTCAATCTTTTGGTGTTTGAAATTATATATTTTTTATATATCGTGAGAAAATTAACTAAAAAAAGTTGTTGTCAATATTTGTGTTTTCCATGTAAATATTTTATGATTAAATCATTCAACAATTTTTTAAATCATAGGAGGTGTACACTTTGCTTCCTTCCCTCATTCGGGCGGGAACAAAGGAATTATTTGGACGGAGACATAATGGAAATAACCATAAGGTTGGTGGCATTTGCCCTACTAATAATAATGACAGGATTTTTCGTTGCAACTGAATTTGCAATCGTTAAAGTAAGGACTACGCGTATTGATCAATTGCTTGCAGAAGGCAATAAAAAAGCAAAAAATGCAAAACGTGTAGTTTCAGATTTAGATGAATACTTATCTGCTTGTCAATTAGGTATTACGATCACTGCTTTAGGTCTAGGTTGGCTTGGTGAACCTACATTTAAGATTATTTTGAATCCAGTGTTTGAATTTCTAAATTTGAGTGAAAGTTTAACTACTGTCCTTTCATTTATACTTGCATTCTCAATTGTAACGTTTATGCATGTAGTTATAGGGGAATTGGCGCCAAAAACACTTGCCATCCAAAAAGCAGAATTTGTAACATTAAACCTTGCTGGCCCATTAGTATTATTCCACAATATTACGTATCCAATCATTAAGCTTTTAAACGGATCTGCACGTGGCTTAACTGGCCTTTTCGGCTTGAAAATGATGTCAGAATCAGAAGTGGCCCATACGGAAGAAGAGTTACGTATGATTTTGTCGGATAGTTTAAAAGGTGGAGAAATTAATACTTCAGAATATGAATATGTAAATAGTATTTTTGAGTTCTCTGATCGTCTTGCAAAAGAAATCATGGTCCCACGTACTGAAATCGTCGGCATTGAAAAAGAACTTACGATTAGAGAAGTTTTCGATTTAATGGGCGTTGAGCAATATACCCGTTACCCAATTATCGATGGTGACAAAGACCATATTATCGGCTTAGTCAATATGAAGCACTTATTAACCGCCTACATTAAAGACCCAGCAAATGGCGATAAACCAGTAATTGACTATATGCAGCCAATTATTCGCGTAATGGAAACAACGCAAATTAACGAATTATTACTAAAAATACAGCGTGAACGCATTCATATGGCCATTTTAATGGATGAATATGGCGGAACATCTGGTCTAGTTACGATTGAAGATATTATTGAGGAAATTGTCGGCGACATTCAAGATGAGTTCGATGAAGATGAAATTCCAGAAGTTCAGGAAATTGCAGAAAATCACTTTATTTTAGACGCGAAGATGCTAGTTGAAAGTGTTAATGATATGCTAGGTACTGACATAGAAGATGATGATATTGATACAATCGGTGGTTGGTTCATGACAAAACGCTTTGATGCGGTCGAAGGAGACAGTATTGAAGAACAAGGTTATGAATTTATCGCAAAAGAATTAGATGGTCACCATATTTTATACTTAGAAGTTCTGAAATTACCTGAACGTGATTTATCAAATGACAACGGTGAAGTAAATGACTAAAAATCAATTACGCCTTAGTATAATTGCATTTGATTCGGCTTTGTACATACACAAAACCTGAATCCCACTCTTTCAGCGGATGTTTGGACAACCGCTGAAAGAGGTTAATTGCAGTGGTATGATTGATGTCGCGATTGTTTGATCAAGTATAAAACTAATATTTTGCTCACAGCCTATAATGGTCAGAGCTTCTACTGAAGTAAAATAAATATTTACGCAAAAAACGACTCCCTTACACGAGAAGGGAGTCGTTTTATAATACCATAAAGTTTTGCTAGGAGGAAACAAAATGGAGCTCTATACAAATTTACGTCAAGGGGAAAAAGGTGCCTGGTTATCTATTGGTACGTATATAATACTAAGCTCAATAAAACTAACGATTGGCTATATCGGAACATCAGAAGCACTAAAAGCAGATGGACTTAACAATACTACTGATATTATCGCATCCATTGCGGTATTAATTGGATTACGGATTGCTCAAATGCCACCTGACTCTAATCACCAATACGGACATTTACGTGCTGAAACCGTTGCTTCACTTGTTGCTTCGTTTATTATGCTAATTGTTGGTCTACAGGTACTCATCAATTCGCTAAAAAGTCTATGGGAGCCAACTGGCACAGCACCATCATTATTAACAGCCTTTGTGGCAATCGGCAGTGCAGTTGTGATGTATATCGTGTATCGCTATAATTTGGCCCTATCCCAAAAAATAAAAAGCGCTGCGGTTAAGGCTGCAGCCTATGATAATCGCTCAGATGCCCTTGTTAGTATCGGTACAGCAATTGGAATTTTTGGCGCTATTTTTGGCTTCCCCATTATCGATACAATAACAGCTCTACTCGTCGCACTTCTTATTATTAAAACAGCTGTAGAAATCTTTTGGGAGGCAGTTCAAAGCCTCACAGATGCCTTTGATGTTGAAGAAGTTGAAACATTATCCGTTTTAATTCGTAATGTTGACGGAGTAATCGAGCTCTTGGACTTTAAGGGCCGAGCTCACGGCAATATGTATTTTATAGACGTAACAGTGACCGTTGATCCTTACTTAAATGTCTTTGAAAGTCATCGAATCACAGAAGAGATTGAAAAAACCGTTACTCATGAAAATCCCTTCTGTCAGGTACTCGTGCATATTGAGCCTGAAATAGAAGTAAATCCTCTAGCAAATGACGACAAGTCTCCTACCAATTGATTGGTTGGAGACTTATTTTGTAAAACGAACTAAATCGACGTGGCCTCTTGAATTTTTTCAATAGGGTTTATTTTATGGCCTGAAAGTTCCATATATTGTGTTAAAACAAAAGAAAACGTTTATGGTTCACCAATTCCCATTGCTAATTGTAAGAAATAAGCAAATATCAAAATTAATACATTTGCCATTAGACCGATCCAACCAAAAATACGTTTTTTAGAAATAAACAAAGAAATTACAGCAAATATAATACCGATAATTGATAAAATACTAAAAACGGCGATACCAAAATAAATATCAAAATCTGGCCCTCTTGTTATAAAGAAAAAAATAACACTTATTATCGCGGGTAATAAAGATGTAACGCTTAAAATGTCTCCAGCTTTTCTCTTAGTCAAATAACCACTTCCTCATTCGTCTTTATCCCTTTTCTACAGCTAAACGACTCATTGTCAGAACAAGGGTTAAGTTCCGTAGTGACTACACCAGACAATTCTTTCTTTTCATGATACAACATAATTATGGAAGCGTATGTTTTCACACCGTTTTAAATGTAAAAAAAATCAATATAAACAAAGAAGCCTCCTATTTATCATAGATAGGAGGTTTAATTTTTTTATTTTATTTAATGGCAATATAAATATCGACCTGAGCTTCTTGAGGGTTGACACATCGTTCATCGTACATTTCAAAGTCACCTGTGTATGTTCGCTCTACATCTGAGCTTGCAAGCCAAGCCCAGACATCCTGCCATGCTTTTACGACAACTTCTTCAAATGGGCCTTTATCAGAAGTGAAAACTAAGTATTTAGCAGCTGGCACTGTTTTTACAACCATACCTTCAGGAGTTTCGTCGGCAGTTAATACTTCCACTCCAAGTGTAATGGAATACTCTCCGTTAACATCCGTTTCATAATCAGAATACAAGCCATACGTTACTTGATTTACTGCATTAGCTACCTGCCCTACAACATTTTGCTGATAAAAATCCGACCATAATTGCGGGATCTTTGCTTGAGCGGTAATTTCATTCGCATTGCTTGTTCGCGCTGAAATTCCTACAATCTGAAATGATTCTTTATTCATCACAACTGGTTCTTGTATATCATGCTTTCTCCATCTCTTTAAGCTTGGTAAAAATGACGTCAACATTTGGCGTGCATCCTCTTCCGCCATACCATCTTCCTTTAAATGTGGGACACAAATTTCGATCATTTCTTCAACTGTTAAATTTGGCTGTTTGAACTCTCCTACTTCATAACAATAAGTGCAATAGTCCTCACTTTTGTTTCCTTCTTTTTCTGTACCAAATAAATCCTCATCCACTAATGGCATTCCACAGCTTTGACAATAACTTTGCATCATTACTTCCACCCTTCGTCCTGTTTGTAATGACTATAACAAAGGAAACCTGACAACTGTATGTCATCAATTCATTTTATTTATACAACGCTACAATTTCTTTTGCTCGCATTAATACAATTTCACGTATATGAGGTGGTTCTAAAACTTTTAGGCGATGCCCAAAGCTAAGAAGAAAGCCGTATAGCCATTCATCCTCAGGCAGTGCAATGTTGATAGTAGAACTTTCACTATCTACATGCTCAGCACCAAATGATTCTTCTACTAATGTCGTTATGGCACAATCGAAAGATAACGTAAGGTTTACTACATTTTGAGGATGGTGCCACTCTTTATCCCATGGGAGTTCAGATAAGTTAACTTCCCTGCGCTGGAAAGTATTCATCTCTTCTTGTATATCCTTCATTCTTGAAATTTTAAATAAGCGAAAATCTTCTCTCAATGTGCAATAGCCATAAACATACCAAACTTTTCCCTTTTGTACTATAGTATGAGGCTCTAATAATCGCCTTGTTATATGACCATGTGTAGTAGAATACGTAAAGCTTACACAATGCACGCGTTCAATTGCTTTCTTTAATAATGTAATTTGTTCCTTGAAAATAACATTTGGCCCCCAAGGACTAAGGTCAATAAATAGTTGATCAATCGATTGTTTTACTTCCTCATCCGCAACACCTGTTAATTTTTCAAGTACTGCTTCGGCATGTGAATCCTCGTATGTTGTTAATGCACTTTTAATGGCAATAGAAAGTGATGTAAGCTCCTCCTTCGTCAACACCTGCTTATCAACACGATAGCCATCGATCAAACTAATTCCACCATGAACCCCCTGCTGGCTAATAACAGGAACACCTGCACAGCTCAATGTTTCAATATCTCGATAAATAGTACGCACTGACACATTAAATAAATCGGCAAGCTCCTGGGCTGTCACCTTTTTACGATTTATTAAAATCATTGTCATCGTTAAAAGTCGCTCTAATTTCATATTTGTGCTCCTTTACTCTCAACCCTATTTTCTTTTATGTTAATTATATCGTTTCACTTCCAATTCCTTAATCCGTTTTAATTACAATATAAGAAAAAACAACCTAGGTATTTATCATCGGGCTTCCCGAGTCACATTCCACACCTTCTTATACAAAAACGGCGGGTTGCTACAATTTGTAGCAACCCGCCGTTACATTCAATATCTTTTAAACACCGCTACCCTCTGTTAGTCCGTGCTTCACAGCATAAAGAGCCGCCTGAGTACGATCCTGCACCTGTAGCTTCGTAAAAATATTAGAAATATGAGTTTTCACTGTTTTTTCTGTAACGAATAAAGAGGACGCAATCTCTCGATTACTTTTCCCTTTTGTAAGCTCTGCAAGCACATCTTGTTCACGAGGTGTTAGCGGATTTAAAACATGAGGTGCATTTTTCGCTTCTTGACGGTCCATTTCTAGAGTCGTTGTTGCTTCTGGATGTAATGTATTTTCTCCTCGCATAATACGACAAATGGACAATACCAACTCATCAGGCTCAATATCTTTTAACTGATAGCCAGCAGCGCCTGCCTCCATAGCTGGTACCACATGATCACGATCTGAAAAGCTTGTCAGCATTAGAATTTCTATATGCGGAAACTTAGCTTTAATGCGCTTTGTTGCCTGAATACCATCCATTTCAGGCATTACCAAGTCCATGAGTATAATATCAGGCTGTATACTTTCCGCTAATGCTACTGCCTCTAGTCCATTTTTCGCTTCTCCTACAACTTCAATATCTTTTTGTGTTTTTAAGAAAAACAATAATCCACGACGTACTACATGATGGTCATCTGCGATTAAAACACGTATCATACTCTTCCCCCCTAATATGGCAAGCGGATTAACAGCTCTGTTCCTTTGCCAATTTCACTAACCCAGTCAGCTTTGCCACCAACTGATTTTGCACGATCCTTTATGGATTGCAAGCCCATTGAAAGTAGTTTCGTATTATGATCGATGACGAAGCCTCGTCCCTCATCACGAATAACAAGTAAAATATCTGTAGAAGTGACCGTTATATACAGTGCAGCCTCCAGCACACCAGCGTGACGACGAACATTGTTCAGTGCTTCTTGGGCTACCCGAAATAATGTTTCTTCGATACGCGATGGGAATTGCAGTACTCCAGAGACCGTTATTTGAAGCTTCAAGCCAAGCATTTCAGCATATACTTTGATCGCTTCTAGTAAACCATTTTCTAATCCTTTTGGACGGAGCTGCCAAATGAGAGCACGCATTTCTGTTAAGGCATCCTGTGTTAAGTGCTGAATCTCCTTAAATGTTTCCTTTACATCACAGTCGTTTGTCATTTCAATACCAGCTCTCGCCGTTAATGTAACAGAAAAAAGTAGCTGATTGACAGAATCATGTAAATCTCGGGCTAAACGATTGCGCTCCTTCACAAGTGCCATTTCTTGTTCCTGCTTTGTCAGCAAAATACGCTTAATGGCTGACCCCATCTGAAATGCAACCGATTCAAGTAATGCTAGCTCTTCCTCTGAAAAACGCACGGTATCCTTTGATGCAACATTTAGGACACCAAAACGCTCTTGCCCTGATTGAAGTGGAACCGTTGCATGATGTGTGATGCCTTCATGATCACCAACATTTGCATCAATTGCACTTTCGATACGTTGACATTCAATAATATTAGAGGCTTTCTTTAATTCCTCATTACGATAGCGGGAAACACACCAGCAGCCTCCCTTTTTTAAATAATGGCAATTTTTATACTCCAAAGCCTCTGGTAAATTGACATGGACAACAAGCTCTGACCGCCCCTTTTCATCGATAAAAAAAATCCAGCCTGTTTCAAAATTTGTGCCATTTAAAAATTTCACAAGTGCTCCTTTTAACATCGACACAATTTCAGTTTCTTCGTTTAATAACTCTGCAATTTCTTTTAAAATACCAATATTGGAATGATCATTCTCCCTCACAAAAACACCTCTTCTTTGGCATTGCTAACTTAATGATAACATTTCAAAGTCTGGAACGTCTGCCTAAGCCATTCATACTTTAGACTGAAATTTTTCATAAGAATATACCTTATTTTGGGTAAGTTAATTTACATATAAAACTAGAACAACTATAATCGAACAAGTACATGGTTATACTAAGGAGAGAACTTATATGTCTAAAAAAGTAGAGAATGGCTTATTATTTATTTGGATTGTCTCTGTTGTTGCAACATTGGGTTCCTTATACTTTTCTGAAATCCGCCATTATGAACCTTGCAAAATGTGTTGGTACCAACGAATTTTCATGTATCCAATTGTCATTATGACAACGATTGCCTTTATCCAAAAAAATGCACGTATTGCTGTAACAACTGCTGTTTTTGCCATTATGGGAGGCAGTATATCACTTTATCATTATGGTATTCAAAAGCTTAGTTTTTTAGCTGAAACTGCACCTTCTTGTGGAGCTGTTTCATGTACTGGTCAATATATCAACTGGTTAGGTTTTATCACAATCCCATTTTTAGCGTTAACTGCATTTATTTTAATTGCAGGGGCAAGCTTCTATGTAATGAAGGCTGCTAAAGCAGCAAATTAATTTCTAGACCGTGTTCTACAATTGGAATACGGTCTTTTCTACGGAGGAAGATATATGTTTCACTATGAAATAAATACGAATGATTTGACAGTCGAGGACCTATTGCGCAATCATTGGCGACTTGGCAAAAAGCTAGTCCATGAACTAAGAATGGCGAAGGCTATCACAACTATTGACGGAGAGCCTATTCAATGGAAAGACCCACTACAAGTAGGAACAATTATAAAATTTACATTCCCGATTCCGACATCCAATTATCAACCGACACCGGTGTGTGCAATTGATGTCGTCTATGAGGATGACCATTGTTTGATTGTTTCTAAACCAAAAGGCATGTCGACACATCCTAACGATGAGCGTGATACTCATACTTGTATGAATCATGTTATGGCTCATATTAAACAACAAGGCGGCACTTATGCGGAGCATGTGCATCGTTTAGATAGAGGGACAAAAGGTTTGTTACTTGTAGCAAAACATCCCTTAGCAAAATCAATCTTTGACCGTATGATTGAGGAAAAATCAATTATTCGAACATACGCTGCAGAAGTGCAAGGAAATTTACGTTCTTCATCTGGCACAATTTCTGAAGCAATCGGGAAAGACCGACATCATGCAACAAGACGTGTCGTTTCTAAAACTGGACAACATGCAGTTACACACTATGAAGTTGTAGCTCGCTATAAAAGCTCTTGTGTTGTTCATTTAATTCTTGAAACAGGGAGAACACATCAAATTCGCGTACATTTAGCACATCTCGGTCATCCGATTATTGGCGATACAATGTATGGAGCAAGAGAAACGGCAAGTGATGATTACGAGCTCCATGCTATTCAATTGGAATTCGAGCATCCATTTTTAACTAAGCAAATCGTTGTAAAGGACGAGAAATAAATGTTGCACTGCACTTCCAGCTAACAATCGGAGGTGCAGTTTTTTTATATAGGTTGATTTTCGTTATGAAAATGAGCCTTTACTTCAAATCTTTTTACTTATTATTCTATAAAAGTATAAATATATTTTTTACATTTCTTTCATCTATTTTTTACAGCAATTTTAATATACATTTCCATTATTGGTAATGACGATGGATTTTTTTCATGATAGAATTAGAGTGAAATATCAGTCATCTGACTAATATAAGGGGGAATTTATTGATGAAATGGGTTAAAAGTATTGCAGCAACAACTCTAGTTGCTAGTTTACTAGCTACACCCGGTTTTGCCGCAAATGCAGCGGAAACAACACCAACTACTACGAAAGATGGTTTCAAATTAACAGTTCTACACTCAAATGACACGCATGCACACGCTGAGGATGCTCCAAAGCGTGCAACAAAAGTAAAAGAACTTCGTGCTGCAAATGCAAATTCACTTCTTTTAGATGCTGGTGACGTTTTCTCTGGTACTTTATACTTTAACGAATTTGCTGGAGAAGCTGATATGAAGTTAATGAACTTAATGGGGTATGATGCCATGACTTTTGGTAACCATGAATTCGATTTAGGATCAAGCCCAGAAGGACATGCTGCACTTGCTAAATTCGTTAAGGGTGCTGAATTCCCATTATTAGGAAGTAACCTAGACTTTTCAAAGGATTCTTTATTCGACGGCTTACAATTCAAAACAGTCACTAAAGACTTTGAAAACGGTAAAATTTATGACGGTATTATTAAAGAAATCGCCGGAGAAAAAGTAGGTATTTTCAGTTTAACAACAGAAGAAACACCTTCGATTTCAAGCGTTGCTAATGTGAAATTTGCGAACTATATCGATTCTGCGAAAAAAGCAGTAGCAGAATTTGAAAAACAAGGTGTTAACAAAATTGTCGCATTAACTCACATAGGCTTCGATGACTCCGTAGAATGGGATAATGATCAATTATTAGCGAAAGCTGTAGAAGGCATTGATGTAATCGTAGGTGGTCATACACATACAAAATTAGATAAGCCTGTGAAAGCTGAAACTTCATTTAAGAACCCTACAATTATCGTTCAAACAGGTCAATATAGCGAAAATTTAGGTGAATTAGACTTAACATTCGACAATAACGGTGCTGTAGTTGACTACTTCGGTCAATTACATGCTCTAAATGATAAAGAAAAGCCTGTAGAAGCTGACGCTGAGGCTACAGCACTTTTAGCTCCATATAAAGAGAAAATCTCGAAAATATTAAATCAATCAACTGGTAATACAGCTGTTTCACCGCTAAATGGCGGTCGTAATCTTTGGGGTGTTCGTGCTGGAGAAACAAACCTTGGTAACTTAATTACTGATGGTATGCTTGCTGGTGCTAAAAAAATTGACCCTGAAGTACAATTTGCTTTCCAAAATGGTGGTGGTATCCGCGCAAGTATTGATGCAGGAGATATCACTGTTGGCGAAGTTATGACAGTCATGCCATTTGGTAATGCACTTGGCATCGTAAAATTAAAAGGCGCTGAAATCTATGAAATTGCTGAACATAGTGTGAAAGAGTTCCCTAAAGAATTTGGTGGCTTCTTACATTTCTCTGGTTTACAAGTAGAATTTGATGGAAAAGCACCTGCTGGTAAACGTGTAAAATCTATTAAATTAAATGGTAAAGAACTAGATAAAGCAGCCTATTATAAAGCTGCAACAAATACCTTCACTGCTAAAGGTGGAGACGGCTATGATACACTGAAAAAAGTTTATGAAGACGGCCGTGTAAGTGAACCAGGTACGATTGACTATGAAATGTTTATCGAACACTTAAACACACTGAAAAAAGTTGATGCAAAAGTAGAAGGACGTATTATTGCAACAATTCCATTTACAGATATCGTAAAAGGATCAGAAACAGAAGGCTATGTTCGCGACCTTTATTACCGTGATTTAACAAACGGTACTTCTGCAACAACATATTCACCAAACGCAAACTTAACGCGTGCACAAGCTGCATCATTTATCGCACGCGCCTTAAAGCTTGAAGCAAAAGGCCAAGCAACATTCTCTGATATCGCTAATATAAATCCTGCAACACAAAAAGAAATTACAGCACTTACTGAAGCAGGAATTGTACAAGGTGTGAATGGTAAATTCAATCCAAATGCAAAAGTAACTCGTGCTCAACTTGCATTAATGTTTGCTCGTGCATACAACACACAACACGATACAAAAACTGGTTTAAAAGCTGATTTCAGCGATATTTCTAAATACGACACTGAAACTCGAAACGCTATTGCTCTTATGAAAGACTTAAAGATTGTTAGCGGCGCAAACGGCAAATTTATGCCTGGTAACAACGCTACACGTGCACATATGGCAAAAATGCTTTCTAACTACGTTCCTTTTGTAAAAGAATCTAAAAAATAATTTTTAAAATCCCGCTTCTCTATGTGTAGAGAGCGGGATTTCTGTTAAAAATTAAAGTTAAAGTTATCTGGGTCTTTCCCAAATCGTTCATCGCGATTTACTGTAGCTATTTTATCCATTTGTGCTAGTGTCAATTCAAAATCAAAAATCTGTGCGTTTTCCTCAATACGACTTGGTGTCACAGACTTTGGAATAATAAGTGTATTATTTTGTAAATGCCAGCGCAGCACTACTTGAGCAGCTGTCTTCCCTATTTCGCGACCAATTTCCATAATCGTTGGATTATCAAGCACTCCACCGCGACCTAATGGAGACCATGCTGTAACAGCAATTCCATGTTCGCTACAATATGCTCTTAATGCATCTTGCTGTAGATATGGATGTACCTCTACTTGATTGACCATTGGTGCAATATTTGCTTTAGCTAATAGCTTTTGTAAATGGTGCTCATGGTGATTTGAAACCCCTGTTGCACGAATTAGTTTTTCATCATATAAACGCTCAATTGCTCTATACGTCTCTTCAAATGTTTCTGGAACTGCCCAATGCGTTAAATATAAATCTAAATAATCCATATTTAACTTTTTCAAAGATCCTTCAAAAGCTCGTAATGTTTTATCATAACCTTGGTCATTATTCCAAACCTTTGTCGTCACAAAAATATCCTCACGTTTAACGCCTGAATGACGAATAGCTTCGCCCACTTCAGCTTCATTACCATAAAGCGAAGCCGTATCTATAGCTCGGTAGCCATATTTAAGAGCTTTATCAATAGCCTGCAAAGTCTCATCACGCTCTGTCATTTTATAAACACCTAAGCCAAAGCGAGGCATTTCCACACCGTTTGTTAATGTTTTTGTTGATTGTAAATTCAAGAATAACAACCCCTTTCTTTTCCTAGTTCCATTATACAAAAAATTGGTTTTAAGAAACATAAGGAAAATTTACGGGGTTATTTCTTATTGTTCTTCTGCTTTCTCTTCATAATCATCTACTTGGATAGGGTCTGGAATTCGATCGTCTTCTATAAGCTCTTGACCATCACGTAAATGCTCCATTTGCTTCCCTAAATCCTGTAAATCCTTAAAATTTCTAGCCATTGTACCGTTTTCGATGTTTGGGACCTTTTTTTCCACTATTATCACCTCTCTTATAGTTTCCCCTAAATAGTTATTTCCGAACCATTTCTGACATATTTTATTCCGCTACGTCGTTTCATTTTTATAGTAGATAGGCTATACTAAAAAGAGATGTCTTTATAAACATGAGGAGGGTACTTCCATGAGTTTATTATTAATTATTGGTGTAACTGTAGCATTCTTAACTGCTATTTTCACTGCTGGTTACGAAGGCGACTACAGATCAGACAAATAATACCTCAAGAAAATCACTAAGCATAAGTTTGTGCTTAGTGATTTTTTGTTTTTGTAAAACTACTACCGCAAAGAAAATAAGTTGTCATATTAAATAAAGTTGCGCTCATAGGCAAAGCGAGGAGTTGATTTCCGTTCCGACTGAGTGCTTTTCCTGCGGCGTCCGATTTTGGTTATTTCTCATATTTTTTGAAACAATATAATTGCTTGACTTTCTACACTTTATAAAATAAACTTACTTACATAAAGTAAGTTGATAATTAATAATAACTTTTATTTGGAGGTAATTGGCTATGCATTTTCATGAAAAACCTAACACATATGTCACAAACGTTGAAATTAAAGTGAGTGATTTACAACGTTCATTAACTTATTATCAGGAGGTAATTGGTTTTAAAGTTTTACATCAAGAGTCACATAGAGCAACTTTAACAGCTGATGGTAAAACAGCTTTACTGACAATCATCCAACCTGAAACAGTAGAAGAAAAAACGAGCTTAACAACTGGCCTTTATCATTTTGCCATTTTATTGCCTACTCGTCGTGATTTAGCAAATATCATTACTCATTTCCATAACAATGGCGTGTACTTCGGAGCATCTGACCATGATGTCAGTGAAGCACTTTATTTAAATGATCCTGATAATAATGGTATTGAGGTTTATGCGGATCGTCCTGAAAATGAATGGACTTGGCATTTCGACCAAGTGCATATGGTGACTGAACCTCTTAAAATCCATTCTATATTAGAGGAGGGCGATGGTAGATGGGATGGCCTTCCAGCTGATACGGTTATGGGGCATATTCATTTATCAGTATCTAATTTAGCTGCCGCAGAGGAATTTTATACAAAAGGATTAGGATTTGAGATTGTCACTCGCTACGGCGCACAAGCTTTATTCATCTCAACTGGCCGCTATCACCATCATATCGGTTTAAACACTTGGCACTCTGAAAACGCACCAAAGCTTGGTGAAAATCAGGTTGGCTTACAAACATTTTCACTGCGTCTAGATAATGAAGAGCAAGCAGCAACAATGAAAGAAAATCTTCGTGCAATTGGTGCACCTGTTACTGATATAGATGGAGGTTTCCAAACAGAGGACCCATCAGGTATTGTTGTTTTATTAAAATTTTAAAAGTAATGTTTCCGGCACTTTTGGATTCGTTTTTACGAAAAAAGCAGTTCTCCTCTATGAGAGAACTGCCTTTTTTAATGTAATCCTGGATATCCTTGTTGACGTAACGCTTCATAAATAACAATGGCTGCTGTATTCGATAGATTAAGTGAACGCACATGCTCACTTTGAGGAATACGTAAGCACATATTGCGACGCTCATACGCAAAATCCTTTGGAAGGCCAGTCGTTTCTTTTCCAAACATAAAGTAAATATCACGATCTTTATCACTAAAATCATGTGTCGTAAAGGGCTCTTCACTATATGTTTCAATTAAATAAACGTCGCCATTTTTGGATGCCTCTAAAAAATCCTCTAGCGAATCGTGGTATACGACATTTACACTATGCCAGTAATCTAAGCCAGCACGTTTTAGCATTTTATCGTCCGTAGAAAAGCCAAGAGGACGGATTAAATGTAATGAGGTATTTGTTCCAGCACATGTGCGTGCAATATTTCCTGTATTCGCTGGAATTTCTGGTTGATATAAAACGATATGCAATGGCATAACGGTACACTTCCTTAACTAAAAAATTGTAAACCTTTATCTATTTCAACGAGTACTTCCTCGTCTCGTTCTTTTGCTTTTGCCTCAAGTAATGCAGATTGGGCCTGCTCCCCGCCTATCTTACCTAAAGCCCATGCTGCTGTTCCTCGAATAACAGGTCGTTCATCTTTTCCAAGAAGTGCTACTAAATCTGGTATCGCAGCTTCTTCTTTAAAGTGCGCAAGTGCCAAAATAGCATTGCGTTGAATTGGCTTTTTCCCCCGCCACGAACCAGAAACATGTCCAAACTTTTCTTTAAAGTCACGATTTGAAATCGTTAAAAGTGGAACAAGTAATGGCTTTGCAAGCTCTGGATCAGGCATAAATTCCTCATGTATCCAATTAATCTTGCCTTTATTCTTTGGGCATACTGTCTGGCATGTATCGCAGCCATACAAACGATTACCAATATGGGTACGAAACTCATCTGGTAGCATTCCCTTAGTTTGCGTTAAAAAGGCTATACAACGTTGCGAGTCTAGTTGTCCCCCTTCGATTAAAGCTCCTGTTGGACAAACATCTAAACATAAACGGCAATCCCCGCATTCATCCTCCATAGGCTTATCAGGAGCAAAAGGGATATTCGTAATAAGCTCTCCTAAATATACATAAGAACCAAACTCAGGTGTAATAATCGAGCAGTTTTTTCCGCTCCAGCCTATCCCTGCACGTTCTGCAACTGCCCTATCCACAAGCGCCCCCGTATCAACCATTGACTCAATACGTGCACCTTTTACACGCTCCTCAAGCCAGGCTGATAATAATCTCAATCGCTCACGTAATGCTGTATGATAATCGACACCCCAGGAAGCACGGCAAAAAATTCCACGTCTTGCTCCCTTCTTGCCAACAGGTGCATTTTGCATGCGCGACGGATAGGCTACTGCGATCGCCACAATGCTCTCTGCTCCCTCTAACAATTGTAGGGGTTCGGTACGTTTTTCAACATCGCTTTCTTCAAAGCCAGACTGATAGCCAAGCTCTTGCTGGCGGCGCAGTCTATTTTTTAATTCTGTAAATGGAGCTGCTGTTGTAAAGCCAATCTTGTCTACACCAATGGACATTGCATACGCCACAAATTCACGTTGTAGGTCATGTATGTTCATTTTATTCCCAACTCCTTACATGGTACAATAATAAAAATAGATAAAGTAGGTGATGTTTTATGGACATTTCAATTAATCAATCTCTATTGACACAACATCCCGAGCTTAAAATCGGCATTATTCATTATACCAAAATTGTCGTCGCAGAATCCCCTCAAATGATTAAAGGCCGCATGCAATTGTATCAGGAAAATCTCTTTTTAGAAATGCAAGATCGTCCTGTAACGCAACGTGAGGGTATCGCAGAATGGCGACAACTATGGAAAAAGCTTGGCGCAGATCCGAATCGCTATCGTCACTCAGCAGAAAGCTTAATGCGTCGAATTAGTAAGCAAAATTATTTAACACCACTTCACTCAGGTGTTGATTTAAATAATTTCTTCTCCCTGCAATATGAGATTCCAGTAGGCTTATATGATGTAGCTGAACTAAAAGGAAATATAGAAATCGCACTTGGCAACGAGGATACTGGCTATGAAGGCTTAAATGGTCGTTTTAATGCATTAAAAAATATCCTTTATAGCTGTGATGCTGAAGGAGCATTTGGATCACCATTTGTCGATTCTAAACGTACGTCTGTTTCAGAGGAAACGACCGAGGCTCTACATATTTTTTACCTTCGTCCATCATTATCAGAAGAAAATGCGAAAGAGCTTCTTGCCTCTGCCGGTAAGATGTTTAACCAAGTTCATGGTGGCGATTATAAAATGGACCTATTAACAAACGCAGCACCAACTACAACACTGTAAAAGGACGTGTTTTCATGATTAATCTTGCAGAATCCGTTAAGCTAAAGAGTATTTTAGCAAAAAAAGTACAGGAGCTTATTGGCGAATTAGAACGTAGCGCTTTTGTAACTGTTGAAAAAGGACAAGCACCCAAAACCAGTAATCGTGCAATGAACGTAATTGAAGCTGAATTGGCTCAAGTACGTCTCGATGTTCGTATATTGGATCGTTTAGTATATGAAGCAAATATAAAAAACACAGTGGACTTTAAAGGTGAAAAACTAGCATTGGTTGAAGCGATTGAGCTTGCTACACAGCTGCGCGCAGATGCCGAGCTTTGCAAACAGTTTAGTATGCATGAAAAAGAGAGTGTACGCATGGGTTATGGTGAAAATACAATGCTTTATGAAATTGCAATGTATGAGCCAGATGAGTATCGTGAACGTGCTATTACACTAGAAAAAGATGCCCATAAATTATCGAATCTTATCAATGCAAAAAATTATAGTGTTGAAATCAACTTTGATGATTCTCGTTATTTCTAATCAGATCGTAAAATACTGCAATAAAAAAAAGCATCCTATTTTTTGAACTGCACCTGCAATTCTGTTTAACAATTGGAGTGCAGCTTTGGGATGCTTTTTGTTTTACTTACTTAAATCATATTCGATTTCAAATTTCCCTAAATCCCAATCAGCAAAAAGAAAAGTTACATTAGTCTTAGTGTTAGGATCAGTATATGTATAAGTGGGTTTCTCCTCTTCAAGAGCTATATCACCTTCTTCGTCAAATTTATCTATATCCAGTCCTAGTATATAAGCAATTGACATAGTGGATGTCATTCCTTCTGCCCATTCTTCTCCCTTTGCACTTATTTCATTTGCAGGGATTCCTTCTATAGAAATAAAATATCCAAGTATTTTTTTATTCTCATTATATCTAGCATCTATCTTATAATGACCCTTATGTTTTATAAAATCAGTATCCAATAAGTTTTGTGAGAAAATATTTTCCTCTTTATTCAGTTCACTAGTTATTGGTTCTGGAATTTTCGCTATTTCAATTCCTGCTTCTGCATTCTGTTTATACATATCAACTCTGGTATTATACTTTTTAACAAACTTTTCTACCTCAGCCTTTGATTCAGGATCAACTTCTTCAAATTTTACAGGAACTACTTTCTCTTCCTTTACTACCTCATCTTTCTTTACATCTTTCTCTTGTTTCTTCTCTGTTCCTTCTCCAGAACAGCCAACTAGCATAACTGTTACTAGAAGTAATAATAAAGCTTTCCTCATTACCTATATTCCCTCCGAATGCATATCATTATAACTATACGTGTTTAGATTCAATAAAATAGAATCATAGTAAAAAATACTTTTATTTCTATTTAATATCCTCTTATTAGAATTCTGGCAAAACTAGGTGTATATTACCATAAATATCATTCGCCATTTTTCGACATTTTGGTAAAATAAAAACTTTATGATGTACATTGAACTAACTAAAAAAGGTATTCAATACTCTCGATTACACCGAAGGAAACATCTATTCAAAATTAATAAAGCCTTGTATATCAAGGTTAAGGCCATAAAATAATAGGAAGAGTGTGTACAGGAATAAACAATTCAAATATAAAATAATTTATCCTCAGTATGTCACTGTGAGTCTTTCAAAAATTTGTAATAAATATGAATTTTTGCTCGCTATTAGAGTATGTAATTTATTAGTAACGATTTACAATGCGTACATACTGATGAATCAAAGCTTTTCATATCATTGGGAAATGTATACAATAGGTTATGGAGTCGATGAGACTTCATATCGAATTGGATGTGCTGTTTTCAAAACTAGCTTTTTGGAGCTAACTTAAACGAAACCAATGACAAGTTACCTGTTACTGTATGACCAATGACTATTAACCAACTATAAGCAATGGCCATACCTGTAAACTTACTAAATCATTCGAAAACACCATCCAATAGCTCTCTTACACCTTGTGTGTGGGAGGGCTTTTTTCATTCGCTTTCATTCGCAATGAATATCAACAGAGGCAAAATCAACATCATATTTTGATAATTTCACTTTCGTTAACTCTCACTCATCTAGTTTTTTTCATGTCTATTTGCCCTCTAATATGGACAGAATGGCTATATCAAAAGAAAGGGGTTAAACAATGACAAACCAACATGATTCAACAGACGAGCATGACATGACCTTGACAAATCGACAGGGGCACCCTATTACTAAAAATCAAAATATACGAACTGTCAGTAATCGAGGTCCTGCAACCCTTGAAAACTATGATTTTATAGAAAAAATAAGTCACTTTGACCGGGAAAGAGTTCCTGAGCGTGTTGTTCATGCGCGAGGTGCAGGGGCACATGGTTATTTTGAGACATACAGTGTTGTCGGGGATGATCCTATTTCTAAGTATACAAGGGCAAAAGTATTTCAGGATAAAGGGAAGCAGACGCCTGTTTTTGTGCGTTTCTCAACAGTTATTCATGGTGGCCATTCACCAGAAACATTACGAGATCCACGAGGTTTTGCTGTAAAGTTTTATACCGAGGATGGTAACTGGGATCTAGTCGGCAATAATTTAAAAATTTTCTTTATCCGCGATGCTATGAAATTCCCGGATATGATTCACGCCTTTAAGCCTGACCCTATTACAAATATTCAAGACGTTGAACGCTTTTTTGATTTCTGCGCAAGCTCTCCAGAATCCTTCCATATGGTGACATTCATTTATTCACCATGGGGTATTCCAGCTAATTATCGAATGATGCAAGGCTCCGGCGTTAACACGTATAAATGGGTCAATAATGAAGGCAAAGCTGTCCTTGTAAAATATCATTGGGAACCTTTACAAGGCATTAAAAACTTAACACAAAAAGAAGCGGAAGACATCCAAAAGAAAAACTTTAATCATGCCACACAGGATTTATACGATGCAATTGAAAACTGTGATTACCCTGAATGGGAGCTTAACGTCCAAATTATGGAGGATGGTCCGCACCCAGAGCTTGATTTTGATCCATTAGATGATACAAAGCTTTGGCCCAATGATCAGTTCCCATGGTATCCAGTTGGTAAGATGGTGTTAAATAAAAATCCAGAAGATTATTTCGCTGAGGTTGAACAGGCTACATTCGGTACAGGTGTGCTTGTGGACGGATTGGATTTCTCAGATGATAAAATGTTACAAGGTCGTACCTTCTCTTATTCTGATACACAGCGTCATCGTGTAGGTGCAAACTATTTGCAACTTCCTATCAATGCTCCTAAAAAACGAGTAGCAACCAATCAAAATGGTGGTCAAATGATGTATAAGCGTGATTTAGCTCCAGGGCAAAATCCTCATATTAACTATGAGCCTTCGATGTTAAATGGTTTAAAGGAAGCTACCCAAACGGCTAAAGAACACACACCACTTGTGGAAGGTAATCTCGTTCGGGAATCCATTGATCGTCAAAGTAATACGAAGCAAGCTGGAGAAACATATCGCAGTTTTGAGCAATGGGAGCGAGATGAACTGCTTGAAAATTTAATTCGTGATTTAGCTGTCTGTAATATTGCCATTCAAGAGGCGATGATTGCATTAGCGGAGAAAGCAGACGAGGAGTATGGTCGCTTGTTAAAAGAAGGGTTGCAAAAAGCTCAGAATGATTCTTCTTCATCAAAGCCACTTGGCAATATTGATGGTGATAAAGCGCCTAACAAGGCAGTAGATAAAGGTCATGACGCAGAGCCTTATTAATAACCTTACAGTAAAACGCTCAGCACAATATAAAGTGCTGAGCGTTCTTTTAATGCACACCAGGCAAAATTTTCAGTAACTTTTCCTGTGCATCTAAAATAGCATCTACCCCTAATGGAATAGCAATATTCGTTGAATCATGACCAATTTTAAAGCCTGCTACAACCGGAACGTCTAAATCCGCAAAATAGTCCTTCATTAAAGTATATAGAGCCGCTTCATCCGCTTCTGTTTGTGTAAAGGAACCGATAATAACTCCTGCTAATTGCTCAAGCTTTCTTGCTTGTTTTAATTGCTGCAACATCTCATCGATTTTTGGAATAGTTTCTCCAAGCTCCTCAATCAATAAAATTCGACTTTCCGTGCGCACTTCAAATTTAGTACCTATTGTATTAACAAGACGACGTAAATTCCCACCAATAATCTGACCACGAGCAATACCAGGTGCAATCGTTGTTAACGGGGCAATATCCTCCGTATACTGTAACTCCATCGGTGAAAATAACTGTAAAAACATTTTCTTTGATAAATCATCTATTCTATCTACAGACATAAGGAGCGGTCCATGAAACGTCACTAAATTAGCATATTCATTAATCGCACAATGTAAATATGTAAGATCAGAGAAGCCCCAGAAGATTTTCGGATTTTCCTCAAGTAGTCCGTAGTCAATCTTTTCCGCAATTCGAGCAGCGCCATAGCCTCCCTTAACACAAAAAATTGCTTTCACCTCTGGATTTCTCACCATCTCATGAAAGTCAGCCAGACGTTCCTCATCACTACCTGCCAGATAATCATGCTTTGCCTGAATCGTATCCCCAATTATATAATTAAGACCTAACTCTTCAAGAAAGGCTATTGCAACTCCTAGCTTTTCGGGCTCTACTTGACTTGATAAAGCCACAAGACCAACTATATCGCCCTTTTCTAAATGTGATACGGTGCTTTTCACCCTAACCCCTCCTATTGTTTTTCTCATTCTAGCATATAGATAATATTGTAGCATTGATTAATGGCGAAGCTAATGCCTACAATCTTTAAATGTCCGGGTGAATAGCCCGACTTTGGCGGGGCTATGGCGGGGCTATCCACGATTTTGATTGTTTTATCCACAATTTTGCCTGTTCTATCCACGATTTTGCCTGTTCTATCCGTCGTTTTCGTCTTTCTATCCGCCACTCTCGCATTTCTTCCCGTCGCTCTCGTCTTTCTTTCCGTCGCTTTGCCAACTCTATCCGTCACTCTGATTCCTATCCCCGTCCCTTCGAATTCAAAAAAATAAGCGCAGACTTCAAATAAAATAAAGTCTACGCTTAATTTCTATTTTGTTCCGCCGTAAATAATCGTTACATTCGGATGGTTTAATAATTGGCTTGCTGGGAAATCTTCAGTGATGATCCCACTTTTTAATTTTTCCATGGCCTCTAGTTTTTTCTCACCAAATGCAATTAAGACGATTTCCTTGGCATTCATAATAGATTGAATGCCCATTGTAATAGCGTGCGTCGGTACATCCTTAGAATCATCAAAATAGATGGCATTTTCTGTGCGTGTAGATTCTGTTAACTCTACGATATTAGTCAGAGATTCGAAAGATGTGCCCGGTTCGTTAAAGCCAATATGTCCGTTAACGCCGATGCCTAATAGCTGAAGGTCAATGCCTCCCACTTCCTTGATGCGAGCATCATAAGTAACACACTCCGCATCTAAATTTTCTGCCTTGCCATTTGGTAAATGTATATTTTCTTCCTTAATATCTACATGATTGAATAAGTTCTCATGCATAAATGTCCAATAACTTGCGGGACTTGATTGGTCGAGACCTACATATTCGTCTAGGTTAAAAGTGATCACGTCGTTAAAAGAAATAGTTCCAGCTTGTTGGCGTTTTAATAATTCTTTATACATCCCTACTGGAGAACCGCCAGTTGCTAATCCTAAAATACTTGCTGGCTTTGCTTGTAATTGTTTAGTGAAAATATCCGCTGCTACTTCGCTCATTTCATCGTATGAATTTACTTCTATCCATTTCATTTCGCATTTAATTTCGCTTGTCATTCGTATACCTACCTTACAATCATTATTATTAACTAGACTAATAGAAATAGTATTCTTATAGTAGCTAATATTTTAATTTTACAAGTTATTTACCTATTTTTCTATTATTTTCTTACTAATAATCGCGTGTATTCTTAAGCCATTTCGGTTATGTTATTTAATAAGGAGTGAGGCGATATTATGAATTTACAAATACAGCAATATTTAAAGCTTCTTCAATTTCAAGGATCTTTAGAGCCTTCTATTAAGTTACTTAGTCAGCTCCAAACAAGACATCTACATATAATTCCTTATGAGAACCTAGATGTTGCCTTGAAATACGGCATCTCCTTCGCTATCCCTGACCTTTTTCAAAAAATTATTATTCACCATCGTGGAGGCAATTGCTTTGAACTAAATATTTTATTTAGTTGGCTACTTCGCGAGCTTGGCTTTTCTGTGACCAATCGCTATGCACAGTTTTGGCGTAACGTTGAAGCAGATACTCCTGTTGAGGTTGTACCTATGCACCAGCTATTGCTTGTCCATTTTGCTGGTCAATCATATATTTCAGATGTTGGGGTTGGTGCAGTAGCTCCTTGTAAACCAGTGCCACTAATAGCTGGGCATCAACACCGTGAAGGTAATGAACTTTATAAAATTGAACGAGATGAAGTGAACGGCTGGATGCTGTACGAACAAACAAAACACGGTTGGCGTTTACTGTATACTTTTTTTGATGACGCTAACGATGCAAAGTTTGCGCCACGACTTTCTAAACAAAAAAATAAAATTGCTATGATTCGCACCCCTCGCGGACGACATACAATGCTTAACAATGAATTCCGAATATATGAGGGGCAGTCCCTAACGACCTATTCAACTCATAACGAAAAGGATTGGCGACAAGCACTTCAGCGTTTTTTTCATATCACATTAGATTAGACAAAAGCAGGCCTCCTTATCAATGGGAGACTTGCTTTTTCTGTTGCATTAACAAAAAAACCCCCACAATCCATTGCAGAGAATTCTTAATCAGTGTCAGGTTACTTGTTTTGAATCATGCCAAAGCCAAGCCCAGTTGGATCTACCAAATAAGCAAGATAAAATTCATCAAATTCCAGTTTATCTCGTACAATAACGGCACCATTTTGCGTAGCCTTTGAAATAGCTTCATCTAGAATCAACTTCAATTTGAATACGTGTTCCAAAAGGATAGTCATGTGGCCCCTTTACAATACCGCCGTTAATCCCTGATTTATTATCATCTCCAGTTGTTACACCCCTATATTCCCAATTAGGTGCAGCTACCTCCCAACCAAAAACCTTGGCATAAAACGCAGCAGCTTTCTCTGGCTCCTGACTATTTAATTCAAACCCAACTACTCTCCCCATATTATCCCCCCTGATTTTTGAAGCATAATTAATCGTTCAACAGTTTGGTGAATATTCCCTCGACCCAAATTATGTCTTAGCCAAAAAGGTAAGAAACTTTTGTAGCGGGCTAGTCCGTAACAATTGTTAAAACTTGATGACTTAGGTATTTAACCATTCTTTTAATAGTAAAATATTGTATAATAAAATTAGAACGGCCGTTCAAATGTTATAAAGGGGTAAATCATTGAATAAAAGACGTTATGATAGCGAGAAAGCAAAAGTTGAAATTATGGAACATGCGGTTAGTTTGTTTTCTCAAAAGGGCTATAATCAAACATCAGTCGGAGATATTTCAACCGCTTCAGGCTACAGCAAGGGACATATTTATTACCATTTTGAAAACAAAGAAAAGCTTTTTGTAATTCTAGCACAACAAACAATCCAAGATTGGCACAACAAATGGCTTCAAAAAGAGTGTATCTACTTCACGGCAGCAGAGAAACTATATGGCATGGCCATGCATGTTCTCTATCATTACCAAACACCTTTATTAAGATCCGGGCAAGAACTAGCTTCCAATCCAAAATCGAGCTCTGAATCAGTGGAACAATTATACAATTTAGCGATTTTACCGATGGGTGCTTATCGTGCAATCCTTCAAGAAGGCATTGATCGAGGAGAATTTGTTAATGGCAATATTGATGAATGGACAGTTCTACTAGGTACATGGCTAGGAGGTTTATGTCAGTTGACAAATACGCAGGAGCTTAAAGCATTAGAACCACTCTTTAATCAGGCAGTTACCATTTTTTTAAGAGAAATTAAAAAAGGTGGGATATAAATGAAAATTGCATGTATCGGAGACAGCTTAACAGAAGGTCGACCAGGGGTTTCATTTTTTAAACGATTAAGAGCTAAACATCAACATATAGAATTTGATAATCTCGGTAAACCAGGTGAGACAGTGAAAAGCTTACTCACTCGTTTAGAGAAATCGAAGCTAGCTACTTTTTATGACCTTAGCTTTCTTTGGATTGGTGTCAATGATGTCTACACTAAACTTTTGAAAGTGCAGGCACAACCGGTTTCAAAAGATCATCAAGAGTTTAAAGATTCCTATGTAAATGTTTTAAAAATGATTTTAGCCTTCTCTAAACATGTAGTTTTAGTAACACCAGCTTTAATAGGAGAGGAAATAAAAAATAATCCCAATATGGAATTAAAAGAGCTCTCCTCCATTATTCATTCCATTTCCTCTAAATATGAAAATGTTAGCTTTTTAAATATGCAAGAGGTTTTTGAAGATCAATTAAAACATGTTACTAGTTCGGGGTATGTGAACACCAATGTTATACGAGTGATGAAAGATGTACTGTTGTATAAAAATCCTATACGTATTGATCGATTATCCAAAAAGAGAGGGCTACATTTAACTTTGGATGGTATTCATTTAAATAGTAAAGGAGCAGAGCTTGTCGTCGAAGAATACTCAGCTGTCATTAAACGACTTCAATTGCAGGAAGCCCCTGTCCATTAAGGAATTCATACAAGAGGTGATGATTATGAGAAGGGTTGCGATTGTTACTGGTGGTGTATCAGGTATAGGGAGGGCTATCTGCAAAGAGTTAGTAAGTCGATATGTATTTGTCATTATTGCAGATATTAACGAACATGATGGACGTCTTCTAGAGGCAGAACTAAATAAAGATACTTCAAATGCTCGATTTGTTGAATTAAACGTAATCAATTTCAAAAATGTTGAACATGTCATTACAAATGTATATGAGGAATTTCAACGATTAGATTATTTGTTCAATAATGCTGGTATAGCTATGTACGGTGAAATTTATGATATGTCAATTGACGATTGGAAAGACATTGTGGATATTAATTTCTGGGGCGTTGTTTATGGTACACAAATTGGGTATCAAATCATGAAGGAGCAAGGTTTTGGACATATCATCAATACATCATCAGCTGCAGGCTTGGGACCATCTCCTATATCAACTGCATACTCAACTACGAAGCATGCTGTTGTAGGCTTAACAACATCACTACACTATGAAGCTGAGGAATTTGGCATCAAGGTAAGTACCCTTTGTCCGACTTTTGTTGATACACCTATTTTTGATAAAGCAACAGCTATTAATATCGATAAATCAGCGATGTTCAAACAATTGAAAAAGCAAAAAATGATGTCTTCACAGCAACTAGCGAAAATCGCTATTGCAGGCGTCCACAAAAATAAGCCTATTATTTGTCCTATGCCAATGCGTAAAACAATGGATGTTGTCTTTACGATCTTACCTTCGTTACACAGGGCATTAATGAGAATGGTCTGTAAAGTAAGTCGAAAAGCTCGATTAACATAAGTTTGTAACGGTAAAAGCTTTCTTCCGGATGGTAAAAAACCGCTATGCTTTTCTGCCGGCAAGGCACGAGCCGCATCAGTGCAAAAAATAGGATCTTGAACACGAAGGCATATGTCTCCTTCGCTATATTTTCATTTACACTACATTGAAAAACAATTCTAGGAGTCTCGCGGCTTTTTACCTTTTTAATTTAGATAACAAAAACACTGAACGAAATAACCCCTTTTAAGAGACAAGTAGCTAGTTTTTATGCTCTTCTTCATTTTTCTTATAAATACCTAAGAGTAAAATAATAAGACCTATGATAAAAATTATAGGAAATAAAACCATCATAATCGATGCTGCCCAACCGTTTCTAACCAATACTCCATACAATACGCCAATTATATATGATAAAAATGGTGCAAACGCAATCATTATAATGATACCCCAAATGATATATCTTCCTTTTTTTAACCTTCCTTCGCTTAATTGGAATCCCGCTATTAACCCTACTAATACAATTATTAAGGCAATAACAAACGTCATTTCAAATCACCTCCTCCTTTCCTTCTACAATATGCTGCTTTCGTTTATCGATTTGGTAACTTAACACTAGGCTTTTAAAAATATTTCGTAATTTGTGCCTAGACTGCAACCATCCATTGATTCAAAAAAAATACCACAACCATCAAAAAGCTATGGTTGTGGCTTTCTACTACTCGATCTAAATATCATCTTGCAAAATGACACCATCGCTCATTTTTATAATACGATCTGTATAAGCAAGCATCCCTTCATCATGGGTCACCATTAAAGTTGTAATGTTTAACGATTTAGTTAAATCCTTAATTAATATCATAACCTCTTTTGATCGTTGAGAATCTAAGCTTGCAGTTGGTTCATCTGCGAATAGAACTTTTGGTTTATGAATGATCGCACGAGCAATTGCAACACGTTGCTTCTCCCCGCCAGACAATGATTGAGGATAGGCCATTTTCCGATGGTCCATCCCTACTAATTTTAATATGCGATCCACTTCATTTTTTTGTTCCTGTTTATTTAATTTTGATTCAGAAACATCTAGCATTAGTAGCAGCTGGTCCTCAACTGTAAGAAAAGGTACGAGGTGTGCAAATTGAAAGACAAACCCAAATTCACTTGCTCGTACTTTTCGAACCTCCTCAGCGTTCATAATTGACAGGTTTTTTCCTTCAAATATAACATATCCATCTGTTGCAGGTTGAAGTCCCGCGGCAATTGTCAATAGCGTACTTTTACCGGAACCAGATGCACCTACCAATGCAGTTATTTCTCCTTCTTTTAATGAAAGATCTATCCCTTTTAGTATTTCCTCATCTACCTCGCCAGTCGTAAACGTTTTTCTAACTTCATCGATTTTAAATAAAGTCATATTAAGCCTCTCCTTGCTGTATCGCTTGTAATGGTTCAATTTTTTTAATTTGGATTGCTGAAATTGTAGCGCCTACAAATCCAATAATTAGGAATACGATCGATAATTGTGTTGTTGTCGCAATCGATAAAGTGAATGGCATTCCTTTTGGCGCTATCAGATTAAAGGCCTGGCTAAAGGTTACAGATAAAACAAGTGAAATAACTGTAATGATGGCCATCTGTGTCCATATCATTTTGAATAACTTGCTTGTTTTCAAACCAATCGCCTTTAAGATTCCGTATAAGCCGATTTTTTGGACATTCATCATATAGAAGAAGATGGCGTACAGCATCCCACTAATGACTACTAAAAACCAAACAATCATATTTAAAGACATTTGTTCTGCGTTATAACTTGGGATTGTGTTAAGAAATTCTTTATTTGAAAATGATTCTAATCCAGCAAATTCTTTCGAAGAATCTCCGTCTGGTACGAAAATCATCTGCATTTCATCCACACGATAAATTTCTTTATAATCCTCTTGATTAATATAGGCAACAGGTGCATGACTATATTTCTTTTGGATGGCAAATCCCTTTACTACAAACTTGCCACCAAATTGATTACTCGTTAATGTATCTCCTACTTTAATTCCTTTATCTTTCATGGAACTGTCTAATATAACTTCCTCATGTTCCACATTTTCAAATAACGCTGAATCGGTCGATGTAACAAAGGCAACGCTTTGCTGCTTATCGTCCTGATCATTTAAAAAGCCCATTTGTAATGAAAAAGCTACTGCATCTTTTTCTTTGCTCAATATTTCATTTTGTGTACCACTATCTATTTTTGACAGATTATAAGTTCGATCTGCATCCTCATTCATATAAAATTGACCTTGTGGTAAATCCTTAATTAGAGCTGCATTATCTTGAGACAATCCGTTCGCCAAACCAGAAATAATAAAAGTTAATAAACTAACTAAAAAAACAATTGACCCTAATATTAAAAATCTTATTTTATTTTTCTTAATTTCTTTCCACGCAAGATTCATCGTTAACTCCTCCATTCCTTTTTACATCCTTAGCATAAAATCCTTAAATGAACGGAAGATGAACTAATTATTAATTATGAGATGCTTTTAACAAAAAAAAGCTCATAAACCTTTTCTTTTTTAGGTTTACGAGCTGATTGTAATATTCATCATTATTATAGTACGCTTTTAACAGATCCATTAGCCCTCTAAACGAATGACAGCTTTTTTATAATATTTTGGGGTTTCCTCAATTCTTGATTCGTACAAAACTACTTCTTCTACTAGAAATTCAGGAAGCTGAAAATTATCTTCCATCAATGCCTCTGACGAAATTTTCCCGCATGCTTCATCCCACTTTCTTGCAACAGTTATATGGGGGACAAAGGGCTTCTTATCTAATTCAAATCCAACCTTCATACAGTCTTGGTATACTATTTCTTGCACAACTTTTAATTGCCGCGATTCGAGCAGATCCGCCCATAAAATTCTTGGATATTCTTTTCTTCCAAAAGTATTGAACCCCTGAATTTTTAATTCGAATGGAGAAACATTCAAAAGATTTCCCCTCGCTTCATTCATTACAGCTTGTAATTGCTCTTCATCCGCATGACCTAAAAAAGCCAAAGTGATGTGATAATCTTCCTGATGAACCCATCGTTTAAAATGAAAGTCTGTTTTTAATTTTTCCCCTCTCACATTAAGAGCTGCTTTAATGTCTGAAGGAAGTGGAACCGCAATAAAAAAGTGTCTGTTCATAATCATACCTCTCTCATCGTAAATGCTACTTCACAGGCATTATGTCTTTTCCTACTATAATTTAACCATAACTACTCACGCTAAAGGCGAATACTGCTCAGCTAAAGTAAACATTCCTGCTATTTAAATAATCCACTTTGCTTTTTATCTATTTTTTTCTTATTATCTTTTCTTATTATCTTTTCTTATTATCTTTTCTTATTAAATAACTCCCCAGCTTTCGGTGTTCCTGTTACCACAGCACCTATTATCTCAATATTTATTTCCCTTCTCCTTGTTAAACTCCTGTTTAACTTAATAGCTTCTATTATTGTTACTGCTGTTACAAAAACGTTCGTGCTGCTGGTGCATCACTTTGGATTACTACTGTAAAACAAATCTGATTATGTGTAAAATTTGTGTAAAACAAAATCAATTCTTATCGTTTTCTATCTTATTCTCAGGAAATGCAAAAAGCTCATAAACCCTATCATATCAAGGTTTATGAGCTTTCTTAACTTTTTTATCGTAACGTAAATTAAACTAAAGATACCGGTGGTCGGGGTCGAACCGACACTCCAAAGGAACACGATTTTGAGTCGTGCGCGTCTGCCAATTCCGCCACACCGGCACAATGGAGATAAAAAAAATCGGATAAACCGATTGAGTAATAAATTATGGAGGCGGCAACCGGATTTGAACCGGTGATAAAGGTGTTGCAGACCTGTGCCTTACCACTTGGCTATGCCGCCTTAATAATTGGAGCGGAAGACGAGGTTCGAACTCGCGACCCCCACCTTGGCAAGGTGGTGTTCTACCACTGAACTACTTCCGCAATAAATGGCTGGGATACCTGGATTCGAACCAGGGCGTGACGGAATCAAAATCCGTTGCCTTACCGCTTGGCTATATCCCAAAAGTTAAATATATAAATGGGGCGACTGATGGGAATCGAACCCACGAATGCCTGAACCACAATCAGGTGCGTTAACCACTTCGCCACAACCGCCATATTATTATATTTTATTATTTTAAATTAAATGGGGCGACTGATGGGAATCGAACCCACGAATGCCTGAACCACAATCAGGTGCGTTAACCACTTCGCCACAACCGCCATGAAATTAATTAATTGGCAGGGGCAGTAGGAATCGAACCCACATCAAAGGTTTTGGAGACCTCTATTCTACCGTTAAACTATGCCCCTATAAAAAACTGGTGGAGGGGGACGGATTCGAACCGCCGAACCCTAAGGAGCGGATTTACAGTCCGCCGCGTTTAGCCACTTCGCTACCCCTCCGGGAATACATGGTGCCGGCGATAGGAGTCGAACCCACGACCTACTGATTACAAGTCAGTTGCTCTACCAACTGAGCTACACCGGCAAAAAAATATGGTGGGTCAGGACGGAATCGAACCGCCGACACTTAGAGCTTCAATCTAATGCTCTACCAACTGAGCTACTGACCCATATTTTTAAAAAATGGCGGTCCCGACCGGGATCGAACCGGCGATCTCCTGCGTGACAGGCAGGCATGTTAACCGCTACACCACGGGACCATTTTGGTTGCGGGGGCCGGATTTGAACCAACGACCTTCGGGTTATGAGCCCGACGAGCTACCACTGCTCCACCCCGCGATAATAAGGTGATTTATTTAAATAATGGTGGAGGATGACGGGCTCGAACCGCCGACCCTCTGCTTGTAAGGCAGATGCTCTCCCAGCTGAGCTAATCCTCCATCTGGGTATTAAATGGTGACCCCTACGGGATTCGAACCCGTGTTACCGCCGTGAAAGGGCGGTGTCTTAACCACTTGACCAAGGGGCCATCGTTTGGAATGGAAAATCCTTAAAGTGCTGGCGGAGAGTAAGGGATTTGAACCCTTGAGACAGTGTTAACCGCCTACACGATTTCCAATCGTGCTCCTTCGGCCACTCGGACAACTCTCCAAGAATGGCTCCGAAGGCAGGACTCGAACCTGCGACAACCTGATTAACAGTCAGGTGCTACTACCAACTGAGCTACTTCGGAATAATTTTATCATATAGCCTAGCGACGTCCTACTCTCACAGGGGGAAGCCCCCAACTACCATCGGCGCTAAAGAGCTTAACTTCCGTGTTCGGTATGGGAACGGGTGTGACCTCTTTGCCATCATCACTAGACTATTTTGAAAGACAATACTTATTATAACATATCTTTGTTGAAGTTACAAGTATATTTTTAATAGTTTTTATTCTTTCAAAACTGGATAAACGGTGCATTGAATGTTTCAAACATTTTGGTTAAGTCCTCGATCGATTAGTATTCGTCAGCTCCATGTGTCACCACACTTCCACCTCGAACCTATCTACCTCATCGTCTTTGAGGGATCTTACTTACTTGCGTAATGGGAAATCTCATCTTGAGGGGGGCTTCATGCTTAGATGCTTTCAGCACTTATCCCGTCCACACATAGCTACCCAGCGATGCCTTTGGCAAGACAACTGGTACACCAGCGGTGTGTCCATCCCGGTCCTCTCGTACTAAGGACAGCTCCTCTCAAATTTCCTACGCCCACGACGGATAGGGACCGAACTGTCTCACGACGTTCTGAACCCAGCTCGCGTACCGCTTTAATGGGCGAACAGCCCAACCCTTGGGACCGACTACAGCCCCAGGATGCGATGAGCCGACATCGAGGTGCCAAACCTCCCCGTCGATGTGGACTCTTGGGGGAGATAAGCCTGTTATCCCCGGGGTAGCTTTTATCCGTTGAGCGATGGCCCTTCCATGCGGAACCACCGGATCACTAAGCCCGTCTTTCGACCCTGCTCGACTTGTAGGTCTCGCAGTCAAGCTCCCTTGTGCCTTTACACTCTACGAATGATTTCCAACCATTCTGAGGGAACCTTTGGGCGCCTCCGTTACCTTTTAGGAGGCGACCGCCCCAGTCAAACTGTCCGCCTGACACTGTCTCCTGCCCCGCTAAGGGGCATGGGTTAGAATTTCAATACAACCAGGGTAGTATCCCACCGACGCCTCCTTCGAAGCTGGCGCTCCGAGATCTCTGGCTCCTACCTATCCTGTACAAGTTGTACCAAAATTCAATATCAGGCTACAGTAAAGCTCCACGGGGTCTTTCCGTCCTGTCGCGGGTAACCTGCATCTTCACAGGTACTATAATTTCACCGAGTCTCTCGTTGAGACAGTGCCCAGATCGTTACGCCTTTCGTGCGGGTCGGAACTTACCCGACAAGGAATTTCGCTACCTTAGGACCGTTATAGTTACGGCCGCCGTTTACTGGGGCTTCAATTCGCAGCTTCGCTTGCGCTAACCACTCCTCTTAACCTTCCAGCACCGGGCAGGCGTCAGCCCCTATACGTCACCTTACGGTTTTGCAGAGACCTGTGTTTTTGCTAAACAGTCGCCTGGGCCTATTCACTGCGGCTCTCATGCGCTTGCACGCTCAAGAGCACCCCTTCTCCCGAAGTTACGGGGTCATTTTGCCGAGTTCCTTAACGAGAGTTCTCTCGCACACCTTAGGATTCTCTCCTCGACTACCTGTGTCGGTTTGCGGTACGGGCACCTCTCACCTCGATAGAGGCTTTTCTTGGCAGTGTGAAATCAGGAACTTCGTCCATACGGACTCGCCATCACAGCTCAACGTTACAGTGTGCGGATTTGCCTACACACACGCCTTACTGCTTGGACGCGCATATCCAACAGCGCGCTTACCCTATCCTACTGCGTCCCCCCATTTCTCAAACGGTGAGGAGGTGGTACAGGAATATCAACCTGTTGTCCATCGCCTACGCCTATCGGCCTCGGCTTAGGTCCCGACTAACCCTGAGCGGACGAGCCTTCCTCAGGAAACCTTAGTCATACGGTGGACGGGATTCTCACCCGTCTTTCGCTACTCATACCGGCATTCTCACTTCTAAGCGCTCCACCAGTCCTTCCGATCTGACTTCAACGCACTTAGAACGCTCTCCTACCACTGACATCGTAGATGTCAATCCACAGCTTCGGTGAATCGTTTAGCCCCGATACATTTTCGGCGCAGCGTCACTCGACCAGTGAGCTATTACGCACTCTTTAAATGATGGCTGCTTCTAAGCCAACATCCTGGTTGTCTGTGCAACGCCACATCCTTTTCCACTTAACGATTACTTTGGGACCTTAGCTGGTGGTCTGGGCTGTTTCCCTTTTGACTACGGATCTTATCACTCGCAGTCTGACTCCCGTGTATAAATATCTGGCATTCGGAGTTTGTCTGAATTCGGTAAACCGGGATGGCCCCCTAGTCCAAACAGTGCTCTACCTCCAGTATTCTCATCACGAGGCTAGCCCTAAAGCTATTTCGGAGAGAACCAGCTATCTCCAAGTTCGATTGGAATTTCTCCGCTACCCACACCTCATCCCCGCACTTTTCAACGTGCGTGGGTTCGGGCCTCCAGTAAGTGTTACCTCACCTTCACCCTGGACATGGGTAGATCACCTGGTTTCGGGTCTACGACCACGTACTATTTCGCCCTATTCAGACTCGCTTTCGCTGCGGCTCCGCCTTCTAAAGCTTAACCTCGCACGTAATCGTAACTCGCCGGTTCATTCTACAAAAGGCACGCTATCACCCATTAACGGGCTCTAACTACTTGTAGGCACACGGTTTCAGGATCTCTTTCACTCCCCTTCCGGGGTGCTTTTCACCTTTCCCTCACGGTACTGGTTCACTATCGGTCACTAGGTAGTATTTAGCCTTGGGAGATGGTCCTCCCGGATTCCGACGGAATTTCACGTGTTCCGCCGTACTCAGGATCCACTCAGGAGAGAACGAACTTTCGACTACAGGGCTTTTACCTGCTCTGGCGGACCTTTCCAAGTCGCTTCATCTAACTCGCTCTTTTGTAACTCCGTATAGAGTGTCCTACAACCCCAAGAGGCAAGCCTCTTGGTTTGGGCTCTTCCCGTTTCGCTCGCCGCTACTCAGGGAATCGATTTTTCTTTCTCTTCCTCCAGGTACTTAGATGTTTCAGTTCCCTGGGTCTGCCTTCAAGACGCTATGTATTCACGTCAAGATACTACGCGATTAAACGTAGTGGGTTCCCCCATTCGGAAATCTCCGGATCAAAGCTCACTTACAGCTCCCCGAAGCATATCGGTGTTAGTGCCGTCCTTCATCGGCTCCTAGTGCCAAGGCATTCGCCGTGCGCCCTTAATAACTTAACCAAGTTATTAAGCCTATAAAAAAAACTTAAAAAATAAATGTGTTTGTTACTATTTCAATGTCGTTTTATCCAGTTTTCAAAGAACAAGTTTTGAAGTATTTCATTCGTTAAGAATGAACCTTCAAAACTGAACGCAAAACGTAATCTTACAAACCCTAGGTTTGTATTCCGAAAATATCCTTAGAAAGGAGGTGATCCAGCCGCACCTTCCGATACGGCTACCTTGTTACGACTTCACCCCAATCATCTATCCCACCTTCGGCGGCTGGCTCCAAAAGGTTACCCCACCGACTTCGGGTGTTACAAACTCTCGTGGTGTGACGGGCGGTGTGTACAAGGCCCGGGAACGTATTCACCGCGGCATGCTGATCCGCGATTACTAGCGATTCCGGCTTCATGTAGGCGAGTTGCAGCCTACAATCCGAACTGAGAACGACTTTATCGGATTAGCTCCCTCTCGCGAGTTGGCAACCGTTTGTATCGTCCATTGTAGCACGTGTGTAGCCCAGGTCATAAGGGGCATGATGATTTGACGTCATCCCCACCTTCCTCCGGTTTGTCACCGGCAGTCACCTTAGAGTGCCCAACTAAATGATGGCAACTAAGATCAAGGGTTGCGCTCGTTGCGGGACTTAACCCAACATCTCACGACACGAGCTGACGACAACCATGCACCACCTGTCACCGTTGTCCCCGAAGGGAAAACCATATCTCTACAGTGGTCAACGGGATGTCAAGACCTGGTAAGGTTCTTCGCGTTGCTTCGAATTAAACCACATGCTCCACCGCTTGTGCGGGCCCCCGTCAATTCCTTTGAGTTTCAGTCTTGCGACCGTACTCCCCAGGCGGAGTGCTTAATGCGTTAGCTGCAGCACTAAGGGGCGGAAACCCCCTAACACTTAGCACTCATCGTTTACGGCGTGGACTACCAGGGTATCTAATCCTGTTTGCTCCCCACGCTTTCGCGCCTCAGCGTCAGTTACAGACCAGAAAGTCGCCTTCGCCACTGGTGTTCCTCCAAATCTCTACGCATTTCACCGCTACACTTGGAATTCCACTTTCCTCTTCTGCACTCAAGTCCCCCAGTTTCCAATGACCCTCCACGGTTGAGCCGTGGGCTTTCACATCAGACTTAAAGGACCGCCTGCGCGCGCTTTACGCCCAATAATTCCGGACAACGCTTGCCACCTACGTATTACCGCGGCTGCTGGCACGTAGTTAGCCGTGGCTTTCTAATAAGGTACCGTCAAGGTACAGCCAGTTACTACTGTACTTGTTCTTCCCTTACAACAGAGTTTTACGATCCGAAAACCTTCTTCACTCACGCGGCGTTGCTCCATCAGGCTTTCGCCCATTGTGGAAGATTCCCTACTGCTGCCTCCCGTAGGAGTCTGGGCCGTGTCTCAGTCCCAGTGTGGCCGATCACCCTCTCAGGTCGGCTACGCATCGTCGCCTTGGTGAGCCGTTACCTCACCAACTAGCTAATGCGCCGCGGGCCCATCTTATAGCGACAGCCGAAACCGTCTTTTAGTATTTCACCATGAAGTAAAATAGATTATTCGGTATTAGCCCCGGTTTCCCGGAGTTATCCCAAACTATAAGGTAGGTTGCCCACGTGTTACTCACCCGTCCGCCGCTAACGTCAAAGGAGCAAGCTCCTTCTCTGTTCGCTCGACTTGCATGTATTAGGCACGCCGCCAGCGTTCGTCCTGAGCCAGGATCAAACTCTCCATAAAAGAAATTTGATTAGCTCAAATTGTTTTGCTGGCATCATGTTTGATGTCCAAATTTTTGTTTCGTTCACTAACTCAAGGTTAGCTACTGAAAACTTTATTGATTACGTTTTGCTTGTTCAGTTTTCAAGGTTCATTTCGTTGTCGTTGTTTTTTCAGCGACTTCTTTATATTAACATTTAACTCAATTCATGTCAACAACTTTTTTAAAAAAGTTTTTTCCGTTCGTTGAGTTTTTTATTATGTCTTAGCGACAATTAATATAATACAATATCAATTAATTAAAAGTCAATAACTTTTTTATAGAAAATATCGAGGTATTTTTCATACCTCGATAACTAGCATACTACAGTCCTTGCTCCATTTCTAGAGCTTCTTTATTTACCTTATAATGACGGTGGAATATCATCTCACTTTTCGCAACGATCGGTTCAATTTGAATATAACCTTTGTCCACTAGATATTCTACAAATACTTCTAAATCTACTGAGTAATTCATGAGCTCACCATGATCATGCAATTCCTGAATAGTCCAAGTATCCTTTGTTTGCATGACTTCTAAAATATGTTGGGCGCCGTCTCGAGTACGTGAATGTATTAAAAACTCACTCGCTAAAAACAATAGCTCTAATCGTTTCTCTATTGGCTCAATACTTGTAACGAGCTCCTCGTACAATTTATAAATCGCTGGTTCTATTTTTTTCACCTGCGCCCAAACAGTTACTTCAGGATAAAGTCCACTATCAATTATGGATAAACGGCCTAAATGATGTAACGAATCTACTACATGATTATAAGCATCAAGATAGCTACCTTTATCAAAGTATTCTTTTCCTTCTAAGTAACGACGAATTAATTTTGAAAATTGAATGCCTGTTTTGATTTTACGACCACTAAATGGAAACTCCTGTAATTCAATTTTTAATTTATGAAGAAATTCATTACGATCAAATAATACTCTTCCAAAGAAAATCCAATCGACCACTTTTTTATTCGAGCCAATAAGCAGCCATTTTCGTATTATTTTCTCGGTAACCGTATGTAAAGCTACTTTATTTCCTTCATATAGGTAATGTTTCGTAAAGACTGGCTGTTCTGCTTCTTTTACGATAATAAGTAAGATTGTATCAAATGTATCTGTAACATTACTTTGTTCCTCTCGTTTTTCCACCAAAATAACGCCTAGTGTATTCGACTGACTTGCACGTTCCTGATATATTGGACGCAAAACTTGTTCCATGTTCAGTCCCCCTCTATTTGTTTGTAACCTTTTATCTTCATTCAGTGGATATCACGGATTTACACCGTGCTCAATTACGCCAAGGCGAAATTGATTTCGTTAAAATTTCGACATACTCTAAAAGTAATCCTTCTTTCCACGTTTTCAAAGCTAAAATACTTTGTTCTTATATGTTATAGTAGATTTTAGGTTGGGAGGCAAGATGATAAATGAAACCTTACAAAAGTAAAATTAATAAAATCCGTTCATTCGCATTAGCACTTATTTTTATCGGCTTTGTAGTTATGTATGGGGGAATCTTCTTTAAAAACTATCCTATTCTAGTCTTAATTTTCATGACCCTTGGTGTACTTTGTATTATTGGTAGTACAGTTGTTTATGCATGGATTGGACTGCTCTCAACAAAAGCTGTTCAAGTCGAATGCCCTAATTGCCATAAGCATACAAAAGTATTAGGCCGTGTAGATATGTGTATGTACTGCAATGAACCATTAACTCTGGATCCAACTCTAGAAGGAAAAGAGTTCGATCAATCTTATAATAAGACAAAAAATTCCTAGCCCTCATAGAAGAGCTAGGATTTTTTTATTGTACTTTTGCAGATACATCTTTACACGATGGACAAGTGCCGTAAATTTCTAAACGATGCGCATGCACATCAAAGCCTGTTACTTGTGATGCAAAATGTTCAATTTCGTCGAGACCAGGATAATGGAAGTCGACTATTTTTCCACAGCATTCACAAATCATATGATAATGATCGTTTGTAACGAAATCAAAGCGGCTTGAAGCATCACCGAAAGTTAGCTCTTTCACTAGACCAACTTCACGAAATACGCGAAGGTTATTATAGACAGTCGCTACACTCATATTCGGGAATTTCCCTTCAAGTGCTTTATAAATTTCATCGGCAGTTGGATGTGCCATTGTTTGAATTAAATATTCCAAAATAGCATGACGCTGAGGAGTAATACGAACACCAGTTGTTTTCAACGTGTCAAGTGCATCCTGTAAATGCATTTCAGACATCGTCATGCACCTCTTCCATAAAGATTATTAATTAATAATAGTTATAATTAGTGTATCCAATTTAGCTTACTTCTGTCAACATTCATACACATTTCACTTTAACTTCTTTCAGCGGGTATCCAAACACCTGAAAGAAGTTAAAGCCTCCGGCGGATGTCACGGAAATCGAAAAGGAGTTCTTTGTGCAAGCACAAAGCCGATTCCGGACCAATTATGCCGAGGCATAATTGGTTTAGGATTGTTGCTTCAATAACCTCTTGATAAATCCAGCCTATTTTCTACATCTGTTTCACCACGTAACCACTTCTCTAAATTCGGCTTAAAAATCGCTAAGCTACGTTCAACATAGCGAGATGAGTGGCTTGAAATATGCGGAGACACAATGACATTCGGCAAAGTCCATATTGGATGATCCGCCGCTAAAGGCTCTTGTTCAAATACATCTAAAACAGCGTAACCAATTTCACCTGTTTGAATGGTATGCATCAAAACAGTCTCTTCTACTAAGTTCCCACGACCAAAATTCATAAAAATGGCGTCATTTTTCATCGCTTTAAAATGGTCTGCTTTCAATAAATGTGTCGTCTCTTCTGTTTTTGGTAAAACTGAAATGACAATATCAGCATTAGGTAAAGTTTCGGCTAATTGATCAAAACTCACCATCTCTTTCATATATGCCGCTCCGTTCCCTGAACGGTTACAGCCAATTGTCGAAACACCAAAAGCTTGCAATAAGCGACCTACTTCCGAGCCAATAGCTCCAGGCCCCAAAATAAGTGCTGTGCTATCTCGCAACTCGGTTTGTTTCGCTTTTTTTGACCATTCACTTTTCTTCTGCTGTTCATACACCCATGGTAGTGCACGCTTAATCGCTAAAATATGAGCAAGCATTGATTCTGCCATTGGCGTTTTATGAATGCCACGCACATTCGAAACAACTATTCCTCGGTCAATAATGGCTTGAGCTGGCATTTTTTCGATCCCCGCTGAAGCTACAAAAATCCATTTAACCTTTGTCGCATACTGAATATTTTCATCATTTAAATCTTCACCATATGTCACGAGCACATCCGCTTCTTGTAGCTCATTATTTGATAATCCATTTTCAAAAACAAAATCCACTTGTGGAAATTCTGCTACTAGTGGCTCACGTAAATCTGGTCTTGGTTCAAATGTAAAATAAATTCTCATTGCTTTGCCTCCCATTCTGCTAAATATGTATATACTTCTTCAATATGATTTTTCAAACGTACTTTACGCCAAGCCTTTATCAAATTTCCTTCTGTATCAATTAAAAATGTTGAACGTTCAATCCCCATATATTCACGTCCATACATCTTCTTCAGCACCCAAACTCCATACGCCTCTGCCACGGCATGATCCTCATCCACTAATAGTGAAAATGGTAATCCATGTTTATCTATAAATTTGATATGCCTTTTAGCTTCGTCAGGACTAATACCAAGCACAACTGCATTTAATTTACTAAAATCCTCATGTTTATCACGGAAGTCACAAGCCTCCGTAGTACAGCCTGGTGTCATATCTTTAGGATAAAAATATAAAATAACATTTTGTCCTTTGAAATCCGCTAACTTTACTACTTCTTCTTTTTCATTCATAAGGGAAAAATCCGGTGCTTTTTTACCTTCTATTAAAGCCATATCAATCTCCTCCTCTGTACGCTTTATTTTACTCTAAATAGCAAAACAAATCATATCCCTTAATTTCTTTGGATTTCTTGCACTGATAGGTCTACAATAGATGAAGTATAAAGATTTAGGAGGCAGTATATATGAATCACACAAAATCTGAAGCAGTACACGCAGAAGCGCTACAGCATATCGTTGGTGGAGTAAATAGCCCTTCTCGTTCTTATAAAGCAGTCGGTGGAGGTTCACCTGTTGCTATGGCTCGTGGGAAAGGTGCTTATTTTTGGGATGTTGATGGCAACCGTTATATCGACTATCTAGCAGCTTACGGTCCAATCGTTACTGGTCACGGTCACCCACATATTGCAAAGGCTATTACACACGCAGCTGAAAATGGCACTTTATTTGGGACTCCAACTGAATACGAGGTTACTTTTGCTAAAATGCTTAAAGAAGCAATGCCATCTATGGATAAAGTACGCTTTAATAACTCTGGTACAGAAGCTGTCATGACTACAGTTCGTGTAGCACGTGCTTATACTGGCCGTACGAAAGTTATGAAATTTGCTGGATGCTACCATGGTCACTTTGACTTAGTATTAGTAGCTGCTGGTTCTGGTCCTGCGACATTAGGTACTCCAGACTCAGCGGGTGTTACAACTTCAACAGCCGAAGAAGTAATCACAGTACCATTTAACAACCCTGAAGCATTTACAGAAGCAATGGATAAATGGGGCGATCAAATCGCAGCCATTTTAATAGAGCCTATCGTTGGGAACTTCGGTATTGTAGAGCCAAACCCTGGCTTCCTAGAATTAGTGCATGCTACAGCGAAGGAAAAAGGTGCATTAACTATTTACGATGAAGTTATTACTGCTTTCCGCTTCCACTACGGCGGTGCCCAAAACTTGTTAGGCTTAACACCTGACCTAACAGCGCTAGGCAAAGTAATCGGCGGTGGTTTACCAATCGGTGCATACGGCGGCCGCAAAGAAATAATGGATACAGTTGCTCCACTTGGACCAGCCTATCAAGCGGGTACAATGGCAGGAAACCCTGCCTCTATGCAAGCTGGTATTGCCTGTCTAGAAGTATTACAAACTCCAGGTATTTATGATGAAATGGATCGTCTTGGAGCTATTTTAGAGGAAGGTATCCTGACTGCAGCTAAAAAACACGATGTAACAATTACTGTTAATCGCCTTAAAGGTGCTCTTACAATTTACTTTACAGATGTGACAGTAGAAAACTATGAGCAGGCTGAAAACTCAGACGGTGAAATCTTTGGTCGCTTCTTTAAATTAATGCTTGCACAAGGCATTAATTTAGCGCCATCAAAATATGAAGCATGGTTCTTAACAACAGAGCATACAGAAGCAGATATTCTTGAAACAATTAAAGCGGTAGATATTGCATTTTCACAATTGTAGTTTGTAAATGTAACGGCTAAACGCTTAGTAATTAGAGCAATTTAGAACAGTTGCTAAAGTTAACTTTTAAAGACGACTCCCCTGTGAGTCGTCTTTTTCTGTAAATGACATACAAATCTATGTATTTTATGAGCACTTCCTTCTATAATGTAGAGAAGCATCAATTATGAAGCCTGAGTTCCTCTTCAACGGATTTTTAGACATCTGCTAAAAAGGAACTAAACCGTATTTAGATCATCCCTATTGAGGCAGGGAACTTCTACTGAAAGAAGTTAAAATTTTAGACAGAAAGGACATCCATTTTCTATGAAATTAGGTGCCCGTGTATTTAAAACTGGTGTTGCCATCGTGTTTGCACTATTTATTGCTGAGCTGCTAGAGCTACCTTCACCTGTTTTCGCAGGAATTGCAGCAATCTTTGCGATTCAGCCATCTATTTATCGTTCCTATCAAACAATTGTTGAGCAAGTACAAGCCAACATTATAGGAGCTACCATCGCGGTCATTTTCGGCTTGCTTTTTAGTCACCACGTAGTGGCAATTGGCATTGCAGTCATTGTTGCGATCGGTATCATGTTGAAATTTAAACTTGAAAAATCGTTGTCTCTCGCACTTGTTACAGTTGTAGCAATTATGGAGTTTCAAGGAGATGACTTTCTTACATTTGGTCTTATTCGCTTTGTTACCATACTAGTTGGGGTGTTAGCAGCATTTGTTGTCAATCTGTTCTTCCTACCACCAAAATATGAAGTAAAGCTTTTCCGTAAGATTTACTTTTTACAAGATGATATTATCCGATGGACGCGACTTGCTGTTCGCCAGGCATCTGAGCATACTTCTACAAAAGAAGCATTAAGCAAATTTAAGTCTCGTATGCAACGAGTTGACACACTGTATGATTTTTATAAGGAAGAGCGTAATTACTTTAAAAATAAAAAGTTTGTAAAATCACGTAAATTAGTTGTTTATCGTCAAATGATCACAACGTCAAAGAAAAGTTTAGAGCTGCTTCATCGTCTTCATAATCATGAAAATGAATTAGCGCAGCTACCGACGCAATTTCATTTAATGATTCAAGAGCGACTTGATTTCCTACTAACTTACCATGAACAGCTACTACTGAAATATACAGGGAAATTAAAGCCCGAGCATTCAGAGTGGAGTAAACATATTGATTATGTTCAGCGTAACGAGTTAATGGAAATATTCATAAAACAAATAACTTATGCGCATGATGAAGGCGATACAGAATTCTCGAGCTATCACTTGCTTTATATTTTATCGCGTATTTTAGATTACGAAGAAAACCTGGAGCATTTGGATACGCTCATTGTGTCGTATCAAACTCATCATGGTCATGAAATCAATGTGGAATTTGAAGAGGAATTTGTTTAACTTCTTTCTGCAAGTGTTTTATGTAACGTAAGTGAAACGGCAGTTACAAGTGTTTTATGTAACGTAAGTGAAACCTAAGCACAAAGCCGATTCTGGACGCAATTATACCGAGGCATAATTGATTAGCAAAAGAGCGAAGGGTTGGCATTATATCCACCCCTTCGCTCTTTTTTATTAGCTTTTCATTTTCGGGTCAAGCGCATCACGTAGACCGTCACCCATAAGATTAAAACCGAGAACCGTTAACATAATAGCTAAGCCTGGGAAAATCATCGTCCACGGAGCCTTTAATAAATATACGCGGGCATCCGCCAGCATTTTCCCCCATTCTGGTGCGGGTGCTTGAGCTCCTAATCCAAGGAAGCCTAATGCCGCTGCTTCAATAATTGCTGTCGCTATCGCTAGTGTTCCTTGTACGATGATTGGCGTCATCGAATTTGGCAAAATATGCGAGAATAAAATCCGTGAATCACGCATTCCGATGGCCTTTGCTGCTACAATATATTCCTCTTCTTTAACACTCAATACTTTCGAACGAATTAAGCGCCCGAAATTCGGCACGTTAATAATAGCAATGGCAAGCAATGCATTTTGTAATGATGGTCCAAGTACTGCTACTATCGCAATAGCTAGTAAAATACTAGGGAACGCTAACAAAATATCGAAAATACGCGAGATTATCGTATCAATCCATCTTCCATAATAACCCGCAATAATGCCAAGGAAACTACCTACAATTACAGAAAGAATAACTGAAAAAAAGCCTACCTTCAAAGAAATACTAGCCCCATGTATAACTCTAGAGAAGATATCCCGCCCGAAGTCATCTGTGCCAAACCAATGCTCACTTGACGGTGCTAATAAACGATTCGAAAGATTTTGTTCATTCATTCCTTCAGGAGCAATCATCGAGCCAAATATAGCAAGCATAATAAAAAATAGTACAATGCCTGCACCTACCAGGGAGATTTTACTCTTTTTAAAGCTACGCCAGCCTTCTCTCCAAGGACCTGCCGCTCGTTCACGACTTGGTGCTGCTTCTGTTTTTACATCCATGGCTCCAGTCATTATTGCATCTCCCCTCTATTTGTATTTAATGCGCGGATCAATTACTGTATACAGTAAATCCACAATTAAGTTAATCATGATAAAAATAAAAGCAATTACTAAAATACCTGATTGAATTACAGGATAGTCTCGGAACCCAATGGCATCATATATATAACGACCAATTCCAGGCCAGCTGAAAATTGTCTCTGTTAAAATTGCACCACCTAGTAGCAATCCTGTTTGCAACCCTATGACAGTTAACACTGGGATAATGGCATTTTTCAATGCATGCTTATAAACCACAATAAACATTTTTTGCCCTTTTGCTCTAGCGGTGCGTACATAGTCAGAGCGCATTACTTCAAGCATAGACGACCTAGTCATTCTTGCAATAATCGCCATTGGAATTGTCGCAAGAGCCATGCCCGGTAATACTAATCGTTTTACTACTTCAGTAAATTGATCAAAGCGGCCTTGGATGAGCGTATCTAGTAAATAAAAATGAGTAATGGCGGTTATTGGATCTCGCACATCTTCTCGCCCAGATGTCGGGAACCAGCCAAGCTGATTACTGAATGCCCATTGTTCCATTAAACCGAGCCAGAAAACCGGTACAGACACCCCGACTAAAGCAACTACCATTGCCACATAATCGAACCAAGAATTTTGGAACCATGCAGAAATAATGCCTGCATTTACGCCAACAATCACTGCAATAATCATGGCAAACAGCGCTAGCTCAGCTGTTGCTGCTAAATACGGAAAAATTTCCTCTGATACGGGTAATTTAGTACGTAATGATACTCCTAAATCCCCCTGAAAAATGCCACCTAAATAACTAAAATATTGTGTATACCACGGCTTATTTAATCCTAAACTTGCGTTTAACGCTTCGACCGCTTCTTTCGTAGCCTGCTGCCCTAAAATTACTTGTGCTGGATTACCAGGAATTGCACGAATTAACATGAAGACGATGAAAGTCATTCCAAGCAAAACTGGGATTAGTTGGGATAATCGTTTCCCCATATAGTGAAGCATTTTTTTCACCCCTCTGTTATTTTCATAATATACTTTTGCACGAAAAGCATTGAGGTCTTTACACATACTGTAGAAAGGGTCAGCTTTCACCAACAAAAGAATCCGCTAGATTTCTACGGCTCACCCGCAGAAAGCAAGCAGATTCTTTAAAATTTCTTCTCTTCTTAAATTAAAACCTGTTGGGATAGCCGTTTAAACCTACTTCACATCTACTGTATCTAAGCGGTCAGAACCTGTCGGATGTGCAACATAGTTTGTAACTTTAGTATTAGCAGCTAAAATTGGCGTAGAGTGAGCAAGCGGAACCCATGGTGCATCTTTAGAGATAATCACTTGCGCTTGCTTGTAAAGGTCATTACGCTTGTCCTCATCCATTTCAGTTTGTGCTGCAACAAATAATTCGTGCACTTCTTTGTTGTCATAGAAGGTATAGTTGTTAGAATGAATATTATCTCCGTCTAATAAAGTGTAAAGGAAGTTATCTGCATCCCCGTTATCACCTGTCCAACCAAGTAAGAACGCATCTGCCTCTCCATTTTCCGCCTTTTCTAAATACGTAGCCCATTCAAACGTTACAATCTTAGATTTCATACCAACATCTGCTAAATTCTTCTGAATGGCTTCTGCAATTTTTTGACCGTCAGGCATGTACGGACGTGGTACAGGCATTGCCCATAGCTCAATTTCTTTACCATCATAGCCAGCTTCAGCTAATAACGCTTTTGCTTTTTCTGGATCATAATCATAGCCTTCAACCTCATCGTTGTAGCCTGCAATTATTGAAGGCATCGGATTTTTTGCTGTCTCGCCTAAGCCTTCATAAAATGCATCTACTAATGCTTGCTTATCGATTGCATGATTTACCGCTTGACGAACCTTTACATTATCGAACGGTGGACGAGTTACTGTTAATCCAAGATAACCAACATTCATAGACGGACGTTCGATTAATTGTAAATCTCCATTTGATTCGATTGAAGCTTTATCAGATGGACTTAAGCCATCAACTACATCAACCTCAGCATTAGTTAATGCATTGAATCGTGCGGAGTTATCTGGGATAGAACGGAAAATAACTTTATCTAACTTCGGCAAATCTGCAATACGGTAATCAGGGTTTTTCTCAATAGTGATAGAATCATTTCGTTTCCACTCTACAAATTTAAATGGACCAGTACCTACTGGATGATCTTTAAGTGCCTCATCATTCTTTTCAAATGCTGTTGGTGAAGCAATAGCAAATGGTGACATCGCTAAGTTTTTCAAGAATGGTGCTTGTGGCTGAGCTAGTTTAAATATAACTTTATTATCCCCATCAGCAGTGATCGACTCTATTACTGGCTTTTCATTTACCGTAAATTGAGAAGCGTAGTATGGGAATTTATCAGCACCACCAGCTTTCCAGCGCTCAAAATTTTTCACGACTGCTTCAGCATTAAAGTCAGTACCGTCATGGAACTTAACCCCTTCTTCAAGTTGCATAGTATACGTTAACCCATCTTCTGAAGATTCCCAAGATTTTGCTAGCCCTGGGTGCAACGTTACATCCTTCTCTCCAAAGTTAATTAGAGTCTCATAGATATTAACGGTAACTTTAAACGATTCACCTTCTGTTACTGTCGCTGGATCGAGAGCAGTAGAATCGCCACCACGACCATATACTAATGTTTTTAGTTCACTACTGCTACTTGAGTCACCACCACTTGATGTATCTTTACTACCCGTATCCTTAGAATCTGAACCGCCACAAGCAGCTAAGATTGTCGAAAGAACAAGGATAAGCATTACACCCAAAGTCCAAAGCTTTTTTTTCTTCATTCAATTTCCCCCTAAGTTTTTTTATATCATTGAATGTTGGTTTGCATCGTAAAGATGACAAGCAACATAATGACCCGGTTTCACCTCTTGCATTTTAGGAACTACTTGAGAACATTCTTCTTTTTTAAATGGACATCTCGTATGGAAAGTGCAACCACTTGGTGGATTCGAAGCACTCGGAATATCTCCAGAAATAACAAGCTGTTCACGTTCAAACGTAGGATCCGGAACAGGTACCGAGGATAGCAACGCCTGTGTATATGGGTGAAGTGGCTCAGCATATAAATCTTCGCTTGCTGTCAACTCCACTAATTTTCCTAAATACATCACACCTACACGATTACTAATATGGCGTACAACCCCTAAATCATGGGAGATAAAAATATAAGTTAGCTTTAAATCCTTTTGTAGGTTTTGCAATAAATTCAATACTTGAGCCTGTATAGATACATCAAGAGCAGAGACAGGCTCGTCCGCAATAATCAAGCGCGGATTCGTCATCAGTGCACGGGCAATGCCGATACGCTGTCTTTGACCACCACTAAATTGGTGTGGATACCGTTTCACATGATATTCATTTAACCCAACAATTTCGAGAAGCTCTAACACTTTCTTCTTCCGTTCTTTTGCATTGCCCATTCCATGAACAATAAGAGGCTCCTCCAATATCTTCCCAATATTATGCCTAGGATTAAGAGAGGCATAAGGATCTTGGAAAATCATTTGAATATCTCTACGGGCTTTGCGCATTTCATTATTGGATAATTCAGAAATTACCTTTCCTGCGAATTCAATTTTGCCCTCAGTTGGCTCAAGCAATCGCATTAAAAGTCGACCAGTCGTTGATTTACCACACCCGGACTCACCTACAATACCTAATGTTTCTCCTTCAAAAACTTCAAAGGAAACATCATCTACTGCCTTTACGTCCCCAACTTGTTTATTAAGGACCCCCTTCCGAATGGGGAAGTATTTTTTCAAACCATCAACTTTCAATAAAGTTTTCGACATGTTGCTCCACCTCCTGTTTCTCTAGTAAAAAGCATCTTGATTTATGCTGCTCTCCAGCTTCATATAAAGGTGGTGTTTCTTGTATACAGCGTTCCATCGCAAATTCGCAACGTGCTGCAAAACGGCAGCCTACCTGAATACTTCCGGGTTTTGGTACACTGCCTGGTATAGAGTAAAGGTTGTCCTTCTTATAGCGCATATCTGGTACAGACTTAATAAGTCCTTGTGTATAGGGGTGCTTTGGATTAACGAATATCTCCTGAATAGGTGCCTCCTCTACTATCTGACCTGCATACATCACAATCACTCGCTCGCATGTTTCTGCCACAACGCCTAAATCATGCGTAATTAATAAAACAGCTGTATTTAAACGTTTATTTAAATCTTTCATCAGCTGCAAGATTTGAGCTTGAATCGTAACGTCTAACGCAGTAGTCGGCTCATCAGCAATTAGCACCTTCGGATCACAGACAAGCGCCATCGCAATCATGACTCGTTGTCGCATTCCCCCAGATAGCTGATGTGGATAATCTTTTAATAATTCCTCAGCACGAGGTAAACCTACAAGCTTCATAATTTCAACTGCCCTTGCAAAGGCTTCTTTTTTCGACCATTTGGGATTATGGATTAAAATCGCTTCTTTTAGCTGATCCCCAATTGTAAATAAAGGATTCAAGGATGTCATAGGTTCTTGGAAAATCATCGCCACATCTTTCCCACGAACTTTCTGCATTTGTTTATCAGATAATGTTACGAGGTTTTTACCATCTAACCGTATTTCCCCCCCTGTTATTTTTCCAGGCGGTGACGGTATTAAACCCATAATGGACAGGGATGTAACACTTTTTCCACTTCCTGATTCCCCTACTATCCCTAGTATTTCTCCCTCATGAACAGAAAAATCAATATCATCTACGGCAGGAATTTGTCCATCATCTGTAAAAAAGGTTGTCTTTAAGCCTTTTATTTCTAGCAGCTTTTTTCTCATGATCAATCTCCCATCGTCCTATATTTTTACTTAATCACTCTAACTATCACTCAATTCCCTATTTTCAGATAATTCTAACCAAAAAGCATCGCTCTTTCAATCATAATTGTTCTGCAATAAACATAGATTTTCTACATCGTTCGAGTTTCATATTAATAATGTCTTATTAATTGATACTAATTTATAAATAAGACAAAAAAATAGCCTTCCATTTATGCTTAAACGGAAGGCTATTTTTAAATTATTGACTCATTAATAAAATATAGAGATGACATTTTGTTAAAACATATGTCATGAGAATAAGTTGATTGGAGTGGAGGCCAGGCGACTCCTTGGGGATCAGCGTCACAGATGAGACCCTGGAGCGAGCATCGCGAGTGAAGCGGCTCATCGGACGCCCCCAGGAAGCTCTGCTCTGTGCGAAAGCGCAGCGGCAGCAACAAATGTTTTAACTGTGCGAAAGCGCAGCGGCAGCAACAAAGCGCCTGGCCGGAACGGAAATCAACCCCACATTATGGTGAGCCAGTTTTTTTCTATCATAACGTTGTATATCAATCTAAATGTTGCACCTGGAATAAATTAAAGTAAGTCCCCTCTTTATGCATTAATTGCTCATGAGTACCACTTTCAATTAATTGTCCATGATCTATAACAAAGATTTTATCTGCATGTGTAATTGTAGAAAGTCTGTGAGCAATTATAATGGTCGTACGTTCATGTGCAAGTACATCCAATGATTCCTGAATAAGTGCCTCACTTTCTAAATCCAACGCAGAGGTTGCTTCATCCAGTATTAAAATAGGAGGATTTTTTAAAAACACACGAGCGATCGCTACCCGCTGCTTTTGTCCACCTGATAACTTCACACCGCGCTCCCCGACCTTTGTGTCATAACCATCTGGTAAGCTCATAATAAAATCATGTGCATTCGCTGCTTTTGCTGCAGCAATAACCTCTTCATCAGAAGCATCTGGCATGCCCATTAAAATATTTTCTTTTACAGAATCACTAAACAAAATATTATCTTGTAGTACTATTCCAATTTGTGAGCGTAAAGAATGTAGAGATACGTCACGCACATCATAGTCATCAATACATACGGTGCCACTCGTTGTGTCATAAAAACGAGGAATTAAACTAATGATAGTTGATTTTCCTCCACCACTCATTCCTACAAACGCAACTGTCTCCCCAGGATTAATTGTAAAATTGATATTGTTTAAAATTTGTGAGCTCTCTTCTTCATATTGAAAGTTCACATTGTCAAAACGAACTTCACCTTTTACCCGAGGTAGCTCTAACGCATTGGCCTTGTTTTTTATTTCATAAGGTTCATCTATTAACTCAAACATTCGATCCATTGATGCAATGGACTGTGTTAACATTGTTGATGAACTTACAAGGCGACGAAGTGGACCATAAAGTCGTTCGATATAGGCAATAAAAGCAACCATCGTCCCGATTGAAAGAGGTCCATTAATAACCTGATAGCCTGCATAAGCAATGACTAGGAGTGGTGCTACATCTGTAATTGTATTCACCACTGCAAATGACTTAGCATTCCATCTCGTATGATCCAGCGCTTTCTCTAAAAATTCTCCATTTGCATCATCGAATAATTTTTGCTCATGTTTTTCTAGCGTGAAGCTTTTAATAATACTCATTCCAGCTACACGTTCATGTAAATAACTTTGCACTCCAGCTAGTGCTTGTGACCGTTTACGTGTTAAAGATCGAAGTTTACCAAAGAAGAACTTTACGCTAAACGCATAGAATGGGAACGCAATCAATGCTACTAGCGTTAGCTTAACATCCATAGCAAACATAATACCGATTGCAATAACAATTGTCGCAAGGTCCAGCCAAACATTCATCAAGCCTGTCATAATAAAGTTTTTTGTTTGTTCCACATCATTAATCACTCTTGAAATCACATCGCCAGCTCTTGTATTGGCATAATATCTTAAACTTAGTCGCTGTAAATGTGCATATATTTGTTTTCGAATATCGAAAAGCACTTTGTTACTGACATTTTGAGCAAAATATTGACGGTAATACTCAATCGGTGGTCGAATAATAAAGAATACAATGATCGTGCCACCTAACCAATAAAACAGTTCTTTAGTCTTCTCTGCATCCGTTAAATGATCTGCAGCAATAATATCATCTAACACAATTTTTATGAGTAATGGAATAAATAACGGAATTGCAAATTTCACTATACCAATTAAAATCGTTAAAATTATTTCCCATGTATATGGTTTTACAAATCTCATATAACGCTTTATACTACCCAATTTATTATCACATCCTTATCAAAAACCATATTTAGCAAATGTAAGGGGAACCCCTTCTACATAAAAAGAAACAGACATCCACAAAATGAATGCCCAAACGTATTATAGCAATATTTTGTTTTAAATACAGTTAATTTAGCTTTGTCACGAACTATTTTGCAATCAGCTTATATAACATTCCTTTTTACATTTTTTCCTTTAATACTTATTTCCCAATAAAAAAAACCTATTAGTAAAACTAATAGGTGCAACTAATAATCATCTGCTTGCATATCGAGCTGAAACTTATATCGACTTGTCCAGGCATCGATAAAATCAGGTGCAAAGGGTCCTCTTTTTTGTTGAATCCAGCTAATTAATTTATCGACATTGCGTTTTAAAATTTTATCTATGACATCTGGATATGACATTTCCTTACGATGCAACTCATATTCATCCTCATCCAAGAGTGAATAAGACATATCGGGGAAAACTTTAATATCTAAATCATAGTCAATATATTTAATGGCATTATTATCGAAAACAAATGGTGAGCTTAGATTACAATAATAATACACACCATCTTCACGTAGCATGCAAATGATATTAAACCAGTACTCCGCATGGAAATAACAAATAGAAGGCTCTCTCGTTAGCCACGTTCGACCATCGGATTCTGTTACAAGTGTCCGCTCATTCGCACCGATAATGATATTTTTTGTGCCTTTTAAAACCGTTGTTTCTTGCCAAACACGGTGGATGCGGCCATTGTGTTTATAACTATGTATTTGTATCGTTTCTCCTTCTACCGGTATTGCCATCTTTGAAGCCCACCTTTTCGTCTATGCTACCTAAATCTAGCAGTCTCTAGTATATTATAGCAATGTGTACGCGAAAGGTGTAGTTAGAAAACCACAAATTTCCCTGCGCTTTTTTTAATTTGTACAAAATTTCGTTAATTTAAAGCAAATTTAATTATAACACTAACCCGATTGGAATTTTTTGTTTATATTCATGTATCGGAGCATGGTTTTATCAGCTACCCGAGCAGTTTCTTATCACCTGAACCGTTTTCTTATCTTGCTATATAAAAATTCAAAAGGAGCTGCCCTTTTTAATCTTTTCGATTTTAGACAGCTCCTCAGAGGTAAATGCAATTATGCAATTACAAAGTGTTATTCACCAAGATCTTGGTTCGTTTTGTTGAAGTTACCTGAAGCTTGAGCTTTTTTCTGCTCTGCTTTAGTATTTTGCTTTTGCACTTCATTAACGTCTGTTTCATAACCAAATTCTTGACTTTGACGTTGCATGTTTTTATTCGGTTGGAAATTCTGGTTGTTTTGCTTTTTCATTTTCATTCACCTCCACGCTCATTATTGTGTACCGAGGTGAATGCTTTTATGCCTACAAATTTTATATAAATATTTTTCCAGGTTAATCCTTTATTTCCTGCCAAATTTTCAGCATTGGAACGGACATTGGTAACAATTCTATTTGTTCGGGAGTCAGCCATTCGCCCTTTTCTGCTGAATTACATTTCATAGAATAGCTATTTATATGCCATGTTAAATGTGAAAAAACATGTTTAAATGTTAGCAAATTCTGTTGCGATTGAACATTCATAGCATAATCATTAATAAAAGTATCTATTGAATCTTTACCGTCCTCTAGCATTGGGAACTGCCATAGATTAGCTAGTAAACCCTCTGCTGGACGCTGCTCTAATAAAATTCGCCCTTTGTCATCTTGGCATACAAGCACATCGTATGTGAGATGCTTCATCTTCACTTTTTTAGATTTGATTGGTAATTTTTCAGGCTCGCCTTCTTGAAAAGCGGTACAGTATTCCCGAACCGGACACAATAAACACTTTGGTGAAGTTGGCGTACAAATAAGTGCACCCAGCTCCATTAAGCCTTGATTGAAGGACGAAGCATTTTCAGGATCAATTAGTTCTTCAACAGCCTCTTCAAAAATCTTTTTAGTCTTTGGAATAGCTATATCATCATGAATAGTGAGCACACGACTTAAAACACGCATAACATTGCCGTCCACTGCATGTTCGGGCTTATTATAGGCAATACTTAAAATAGCTCCAGCAGTATACGGACCTACGCCTTTTAATTTTGAAATCTCATGGCGATTATCGGGTACTACCCCACCGTAGTTTTCTAATACCTCGCGAACACCCGCTTGTAAGTTACGTGCACGGGAATAATAGCCGAGGCCTTCCCAATGCTTTAATAAGTATTCTTGTGGAGCTTCCACGAGTAATTCTAATGTAGGAAAACTTTCCATGAAACGATTGTAATAAGGAATAACTGTGTCGACACGTGTTTGCTGTAGCATCACTTCCGATACCCAAATTTTATAAGGGTCCGTTGTATGCCTCCAAGGTAAATCACGTTTCTCAACATTAAACCATTCGACTAAAGATTGTCGAAATTCTGTTACATATGGATAATTCACAGTGACCTCCAGTGTTTTTACGATTTTATTTATGGTAAAAAGAGTATACAATTAAGAAAAGATCATCTGTCTAAAACGACAAAAAGCGCCATTATTTTCTAGCTTTAAGATTTTAGCACGACAGTCTTAATAGAGAAATATCAAGTATTACGGATTATTGAAATATACATGTATGCAAATTGTACTCTATTTAGATGCATACAAGGAGTGGATATTTTTGGATTCAGGTACACATTTCGTTATGGGTATAGCCCTCGGTGGTCTTGCATTAGCTGATCCCGTTGTAGCAAGTCATTCAATGACCTTTACCGCAGTAATGGCAGGTACAATTATTGGCTCGCAGGCACCTGATGTCGATACAGTTTTAAAACTGCGCAACAACGCAATTTATATTCGACATCATCGTGGAATTACACATTCACTACCAGCAGTAGCTATTTGGCCCATCTTAATTACAGCGGTTTTAGCATTTATTATTCAAGACGCAAATGTGTTTCATTTATGGCTTTGGACATTTTTAGCTGTAGCACTTCACGTCTTTGTTGATATTTTCAACGCTTATGGGACACAAGCACTTCGACCGTTTTCTAGAAGATGGGTTGCACTTGGTGTCATTAATACATTTGATCCTATTATTTTTACACTACATTGCATTGGCATTTTGCTTTGGGCATTTGGTGTTAATCCTGTTTGGACATTTAGTATCATGTATCTCATAATTATCGTTTACTACATTTTACGATTTTCGGTTCAAAAGGCTGTAAAGAAAGCTGTGCATAATACAATTCAGGATGAAGAGTATGTTATTGTAGCCCCTACAATGCGGTTCTTCCACTGGCGTATTGCAGCAAAATCCAAAACGCATTATTATGTTGGCCGTGCTTATGGGCGAGCTGTTAATATTTATGATAAATTCGAAATAAAACCTTTGCCGAAAACGCCTCTTATTGAAATAGCATTGAAAGATCCCAATCTTGCTGCATTCCTGTCATTCTCACCATTGTATCGTTGGGAAATTTCAGAACTCGATAATGGCTTAACAGAAGTAAGATTAATTGATCTGCGTTACCGTAGTGACAATCGCTATCCTTTCGTGGCTGTCGCTCATTTAAACGAGGACAATGAGATTATCACTTCATACACAGGCTGGATTTTTACAGAAGATAAACTCCAGAAAAAATTACAAGTTGGCGCAAGTAATTAAACATCAGTAAACCCTGGCCATAATTTGGCCAGGGTTTTGTTATTGTACCATATCATCACTAGCATCAAGTAAATGTGCGTATTTGGGGTTACGTCCCGCAAATGCATGAAGTTTATCACCATAGCTGGCAATTAATTGACGCACCAAATTTTCAGTGTATTCCGCACCACGATAAGCGTAACCAGCTTTCGCAGAAGTCGATTCGAAATCACTCCATAAAAGCTCAATCCATACTCGTGCACGACCTACTGACATTTCCGGATTTTTTTCAAGTAACTCAGCTGTTAGCTTTTCAATTTTTTCATCCATTTATTTGCCCACCTTTACAGGAGATAGCATTGAAACAGGTAAAGCCTCTTGGTATTTTTCGCCCCCTAAGCGATGGCCCCATGCGAAACGTCCTTTTAAATAATCCACTTGGAAAAATTCATTTTCAGAACCGTCAATACGATACATCTCTCCAGGAATTATTGTATCTAAATCCACTAAATAAGCTGCAGCCATTAAAGCCTTGCGCTCGTATACTGCGAATTCATTAATGATGCCTAGCTGTTCCGCCTTACGTGCTTTTTCCTTAATTCTAGCTATTTCTTCACGTAGTTCATGCTCTGACATCGCAGCATAATTTCTTTCGTTCATTCCTCATTCTCCTTCTCTTCTATAAAACGATCTATAACTTCTATAGGAAAACCCTTTTGATAGAGCGCCTGCTTTATTTTCATCTTCAATTCAAAACCAGTATACTTCGATGAATACTTTTTCCAAACTTTTTCGCCTTGTACATCCAGTAGCTGTTGCCATTCATCTTCCTCTTGCTCAATCTCTATTTGACTAAGCACCTCATCAAAAACACTAAAAGAATAACCTTTTCTCATTAAAAAATCTTGAATTTTAGCTTTTATTTGAGTTGGCGTTTTCTTTTTTTCCGATCGAATGACCTTTTCAGCCAATTGTATCGCAAGCTTTACCTGCTCCCCATGACTATATGTAGCCAATACCTCATCCTGTAAGCTTTTATCAATCCCTTTTTTCATAAGGTCCTGCCTAATTGCTTTGGGTCCCTTTTTCATCGTAGCCTTTTTCGTATCGAGCAACGCCTTGGAGTAAGTTTCATCATTTAAAAAACCATACGACTTAAGCTTTTGTATAGCCTCTAAAATAACAGCTTCCCCAAATTCTAATGAGAGTAGCTTTTTCTTAACCTCATGCTCACTGCGCATTTGATAAGATAAAAAATTTAATCCTTTATTAAAAGCTTTTCGAATCTCATCCTCATAGGCAATTTCCTGAATATCAAACTCCTCCAGCACTTTGCCTTTCGTTAACCCAAATTGAATGAGAATTGCCTCATCTACAGGAAAAGCGTATTCTTCGTTCAAATATATATTATAACGTTCTGGATTGTTTTTTTGACGTGCAATCTTCGTAATAACACGCATTCGTAACACCTCACTATAACCATTATAACATTTTTCGTGGGTATTGCTTTTTAGGTATTTTCTCGGTTCGCGGGTATTCTCCTTCCGCAGGTATTTCCCTCGCTTCCGTGGGTATTCGCTCCTCTTCCGCGAATGTTTGAACACCCGCAGAAAAGCAGCTTAAATCTGCATTCATTTCACTATCTATAGAAATGAGAGACTTCCGCTAAAAAAATCAAATCCCCATCAACAAGGAACTTTTTTAATGACATCAAGTAGGATAATTTTTAAAAAAATAACACATTCTAATAAAAAAGAAAGGATGCGTTTTTATGTGGAAACAGCATATAGTAGGATCGGTAATTGCTACTTTTATTATTGCCGCGGCAATTAGCTTTAATCCATTTTCGGCCTCTGGATCTGATGAATACAACTGGGGCTTTAAGCGAGCGAAGAACGGTGAACAAGCAGAGGCTGGAGCACAGCTTGATCAGATAGTTGAGAAATATGACGCCATTTATAAAGGAAAGCCTGATAATAAAGTTGCTTATTTAACTTTTGATAACGGATATGAAAATGGGTTTACGGAAAGCATTTTGAATACGTTAAAGAAAGAAAACGCACCAGCTACCTTCTTTTTAACTGGTCATTATTTAGAAAGTGCCCCTGATTTAGTGAAACGCATGGTTAAAGATGGCCATATGATCGGCAACCATTCATATGGGCACCCAAATATGGCGAGACTAACGCCCGATGGTATGCGTAAAGAATGGAAAAAGCTTGACGATAAACTGCGTGAATTGACGGGTATTGAACGTACAACATACGCTCGCCCGCCTGAAGGTACATTTAATGCGAAATTATTAGAGGTAGGCAATGCTGAAGGCTATCGTCATATTTTCTGGTCTGTTGCCTTTAAGGATTGGGAAAGAGATGTACGACGTGGCGCAGATTATGCGTATAACGCATTAATGGAACAGCTTCATCCAGGTGCCGTAATATTAATGCATACTGTTGCGCAGGATAACGCTGAAGCGCTCCCTAGGTTTATTGCCGATGCGAAAAAACAAGGCTATACATTTTTATCCCTTAACGATTTAGTTTTAGAACATGAAGATTTCCCTGTCGCTTTGCAATCGTCTACTCCTTAGTTATAATGGGGAGATGATATTAAAAGAACAGGGACGTGGAAAGCTTGACGCAACAAACAACAATGGAAGTAGGACAAAAATTTCCTCTAATAATAAAAAGACTAGGTATTAATGGTGAAGGCGTAGGCTTTTATAAGCGTAATGTCGTATTTGTAAAGGGTGCCATTCCTGGGGAAGAAATTACAGCACAAGTAACTAAAACACAGCGAAATTTCGCCGAAGCAGAAATAGTAACGATTCGTAAAGCTTCAAAACATCGCCAAGAAGCACCATGCCCAGTTTACAACGAATGTGGCGGCTGTCAGCTTCAACATATGACATATGAAAAACAGATGATTGAAAAGCGTGATATTGTCGTTCAAGCATTAGAACGTTACGCTAAACCATTAGCTACTTCAGTTGAAGTTCGTAAAACCCTAGGGATGGATAATCCATGGAATTATCGAAACAAAAGTCAATATCAAGTACGTAAAGAGGGTAAGCGTGTCTATGCTGGGCTATTTGCAGAAGGTAGCAACAAGTTACTGAACATCAATGATTGCCTAGTGCAACATCCGATTACATCAAAAATCACGGTGGCAACACGTAAAATTTTACAAAAACTGAATATTACTATTTACGATGGTCGTACGCTTGATGGCTTAGTGCGTACGATTGTTGTACGTACAGGGATTCGTACGGGTGAAACACAAGTCGTGCTTGTCACAACACGTAAGGAAATTCCACATCTAGCCGAGCTCATTGCACGTATTAAAAAAATCGACCCAAGCATCGTATCGATCGCTCAAAATATTAATCGTGAGAAAACATCGTTAATCTTTGGCGACGAAACGATTGTCCTCGATGGTAAGGAAACGATTCACGAGGAGCTTGGTGAATTAGCCTTTGATTTATCAGCTCGTGCCTTTTTCCAACTGAATCCAACACAAACTGTTCATCTCTATGATGAAATCAAAAAAGCAGCAGCATTAACAGGCAAAGAAACAGTTGTAGATGCTTACTGCGGTGTTGGAACAATCGGTTTATGGCTAGCTGACAAAGCTAAAGAAGTTCGTGGAATGGATGTTATACCGGAAAGCATTCAGGATGCACGTAAAAATGCCCGAAACCATGGATTCAAGCATACAAAATACGCAGTCGGCACAGCAGAAAGTGTTTTAGCAAAATGGCGCAAGGAAGGATTTACACCAGATGTTATTACGGTTGATCCACCACGCACAGGCCTTGCACCAGAGTTTATCCGCACGGTGTTGAAGCTAAAACCGAAACGCTTTGTCTATACGTCTTGTAATCCTTCAACATTAGCGAAGGATTTAAATGAATTATCGAAGTTTTATGATGTAGAGTACATTCAGCCAGTGGATATGTTTGCACAGACGGCGCAGGTGGAATGCGTTGCGAAGCTTGTGTTGAAGAATAAATAATGATGAAGAAGGACGTCTTTAGCATACTCTAGGCGTCCTTTTTTAATCGTTTTAAATTATCCAATTCAGTGGCCTTCAAAATAAATACTAATGCCATGCCCTCTAAAATAAGTTCTTATAAAAGCAAAACAAGCGTCTCCTAAAATTAAGAGACGCTTGTTTTGTATTTTATTTTTCTATGTAATGCACAGCTACGGATGCATGGATTAGCCATCTTCGTTAAAGTTCTTCTATTATATAGAGATAGTCATCCAAAAGTCCAAAAATTACTTTACAAATTTTATTTGATTTTATGTTTGCTTGTCTGTATAATATCATTCTAGGTGCCAAACCTATGTGACTTGGACGGAACATCCTTGTCACGCAAAGAACGCCATAACAGCACGGATTTGCTGGGCGTTTTTTTGTTTTATGAGCGGGAAGATGAGCCCCGCTCTTTTATTTTGCCCCAAATTATACATAGCACAAAAGCTTATAAGCTAGCAATTTACTTGAGCTGTTACTTCCTCTACCTGAACTATTTGACTGACTCTCTTCTTTCCGCTTCAAGGATGATTTCAAAAAAACATTACATCGACACCATTCGCTTATTTTTATTTCGCCCAAATACTAACAAAATAATAGCTATAATTAGCAAAAGCATCGCTACTAATAAAAGGAAGCTGTAATTTACATATTCTAAATAAATGCCCCCTAAAAATGGCCCTGTTAAGCTACCGATACTAAGGGCAATGCCACAAAGCAGATTTCCTGTTGGCAGTAGCTCTTTTGGTGTTAAATCTGCCATATAGGTAATACCTAATGAAAACATCGAACCTACTAATGTACCTGTAAAGAAAAATGCTACGGCTACTGCCATTTGAGAATGCTCTAAAAAACTGGCAATCCCAAAAATAATAGCCCCTCCAAATGAGCCAATCATCAGGACATAACGTCGTCCTATTTTATCCGCTACTGCGCCAAGCGGCACCTGCGTTAATATTCCGCCAAATGTAAAGACTGATAACATAATAGGAATCATATTCACATCAAAATCTTTACGTAAAGCGTAGACCGGGAACAAAGCATTTAAAGCAGATTCTAAAAACCCATAAGCGAATGGCCCTAAAAATGCAATCCATCCAAATGCAATGGCTATTTTATAACGATGCCAGCCTCTTGCATGTAAGTCTCCCGTTAAACGCTCTGGTTTTTCATTTTGTAAAAGGAATACAAAAGCCCATGCAAATAAACACATAGCAGAGGACACAATAAACGGTAATGCTTCTGCAACTTGTATAAGTTTTACCATTAAAGGTCCAACTGCGAAGCCTGTACTAAAGGACAAGCCATAAATGGCCATACCCTTTCCTAAGCTTTTATGATCTGTGGTGCTTGTAATCCACGTTTGTGTTGCAAAGTGTAATGCATGGTCTCCTACTCCAATGAGTAAGCGCAGGACAAACCAAAAAGTCACACTTTTCCATAAAGGAAATATTAGCAGTGAAACAAACACAAATGCACCGCCAATTAATATAATCGGTTTATAGCCCCATTTTCGTAATGGCTGCTCGATAAATGGTGAGATTAATAAAGTTCCTATGTAAAGACCTGTTGCATTCAATCCGTTCAACGCGGAGGATACCCCATCACGTTCGAAAATAATTGAAATTAACGGTAAAAGCATCCCTTGTGAAAAGCCTGAAATAGATACAATCAACACTAGAATGGCAAATCTTTTTTTACTGTAATCTGAGAAGTACGTCATCTTTTCCTCCAACATACAATCATTCTTCCAAAGAACAGCATATCAAAAAGCCTTAGCGCTCACCACATGTGATTTTACGCTAAGGCCTAACTAACACTTATCTCCATTTAATTGTATAAACACGAATTTCGGCTTTTATATTGGCCGAGTACTTGTTTAAACTCCCTCCTTTTCGAGTTAGAGTCTTTTTGGATTTTTTAAATCAGCTCCTTTGCTTTTTCTTAATATTAATTTAACACACGCCCTCAATATTGTAAATATTCTGTCTATTTTTTTTTAAAAATAATCGCTAAGTCCTAGGTGTTTACCTAAACATTGAAATTTAGTCCCGAATCAGCTAAGATGGAGGGGACGAAATGAGGTGTATGTATGTCAAATCCAATCACTGATAAAAAACAGCAAATGAATTACTTAAAAGAGCGTCTTGAAATGTTTTTAGAAGTTTTAGATGCTATTGATCCTGAAACAACTGAATTAGAGGATATTGATCGTTTAATTCAAATGATGGATGATTTAGAGGACAAAATGGAGCAATTTAATGCTCGTGAACAATAATTACTAATCCATTCCGCCTTAGCGTAATTGCGTCCGGATTTTGAATTGTGCCCAGCGCAATTCATTCCTTACAAAATCCGTGACATCCACCGGAGGCTTTAGGCCAACGTGATATTGGCCACTCAGACATTCCACAGGACGTGGCGTTCTTAGACTGAGTTCTTTTCTATTTCAGTAGGTTTTAAAAAGGATCCTATCAACATCCATCTCACTACCTTCAGAATAAAAATTTGCTGATTGAAGATAAAAAAGCAAGTGGAAACTCATATCCACTTGCTTTTTATTAAATTAATAGCAATCCCAATTATATAGAACTTTACTAAAATCTTTACGGTTTAGTTCATCCTCTGTGATGAAAAAGTTGCCGACCCCGACATCCCCCCACAGAATATGATCACCTACACTGTCAATTTGAAGCAACAAAATTGTTGAATCTGTATAGTCACCATAAGCTCTTGGATCTTCCTGAGTAAAGAATGGGTATCCCCCGATTTTATGCCCTGTACTATTTAATGTTTCATAAAATGAGTCTACTAATTGATCGTCGTCTTCTATAGTAGCAAGAATCTTCGCATATGTTTTTTCACTTCTAAAGTCATTTGCTGATAATGGTTCATAGCCCGTTCCAAAGGACAATGCCATTTCCTTTTCCACAGGAAAGTATAATTCTTCTTCGTTCGCTTCAACAAATGAGAAATCTTGTACTAGCTGTGACTCATCACTAACAATATGTTCGTGGAAAACAACACGGAAGCCCTCATGATTTTGACCATTGTCAAAATCCATCCCTAGTACATCATCGTATCCATCAATATAAAACTGCAAGATTCCCTCTTTAGGGAAGTTTGGTAAATGCTTCGGAGCATCTGCAAAATTAATTTGAGCCAGTAATTTTAATGGTCGCCCTTCTGGACTTTTCGGATACTCCATTGACAGTGGAAAATACGGATCGCCAGCAAACTTACTTTCAAATAAAGAAGTTTTTCGTACTTCTGTTTCAATCAATACAGTCGGCTGTATCGTATCCTCTATTACAGTCCTATTTTGTTCAAATGCTTCAGGTAAATTAAGTAACTTCATTCTATTACCTCCTAAAGTAAATTTAAATTCATTATAGAACGAATGTTCCGTTTTAACAACCTTCATGATGATGAAACTACTGCTTATGAATAAGGCAAGAAACTTCCGTTCACCGGTAGGTTAATCATATAAGTGCATAAATCAAGTGCTTCTCGAGAAAACGGCTTCGAGTCCTACTATATTCGTTTAAAGATATTATTTATTACCCTGCTGCAATTATCTTATTACAACCTTAACAACAAATTGATTAACATAATTTAACATATAAATTTCCTCTTTTTGAGAATAGGCCTTTAATTCCGACCCCAATGAGTTGAACTCTTTTTTTCATTAGTTGAAAAGAGTATAATATACGTGGAAATAATCAAATTTTTATGGGGGGCAATACTAAATGAATATCCAAACTTTGGAGAAAAGTCTTTATGATTTAATTACTGAAACGTCTACGAATCTACCAAAAGACGTACGTCGTGCTATTAAGAAAGCTAAAGAAGCTGAGAACTCAGGTACTCGTGCGGCAATGAGCTTAGACACAATCTCAAATAATATTATTATGGCAGAAGATAATGTATCACCAATCTGTCAAGATACTGGACTACCAACATTCAAAATTTATACGCCTGTTGGTGTAAACCAATTAGAAATTAAAGCAGCTATTAAAAAAGCTATTGTCGATACTTCTGCAGATGCAAAATTGCGTCCAAATGCGGTTGATTCATTAACAGGTGCTAACAGCGGTAATAACCTAGGTGACGGTCTACCTGTTATGAAATTCGAACAATGGGAAAAAGACTATATTACAATTAAATTAATCCTTAAAGGTGGCGGCTGTGAAAATAAAAACATTCAGTATAGCCTACCTTGTGAGATTGAAGGTCTTGGCCGTGCTGGTCGTGATTTAGATGGTATTCGTAAATGTATCCTTCACTCAGTATACCAAGCTCAAGGTCAAGGCTGTTCAGCTGGTTTCATCGGTGTAGGAATCGGTGGCGATCGCTCTTCTGGTTACGACTTAGCGAAAGAACAATTATTCCGTCATGTGGAAGATACAAATCCAAATGCTGATCTAGCAAAATTAGAAGAGTATGTAGTGAAAACTGCTAATACATTTGGAATCGGTACAATGGGCTTCGGTGGTGAAGCAACATTACTTGGTTGTAAAATTGGTGTTATGCACCGTATCCCTGCTTCATTCTACGTATCAGTAGCTTATAACTGCTGGGCATACCGTCGTATGGCTGTGGACATCAATCCTCAAACTGGCGAAATTATTAACTGGCATTATCAAGAAGGCGAAAAAATTACATTTAAAGAAGATGAAGTCGCAGCAACAACAGAAGATACTACTGCAAATGTAGTAGAACTTACTGCTCCTATTTCTGAAGAACAAATTCGCTCTCTAAAAGTTGGTGATGTTGTATCAATTACTGGTCGTATGTATACAGGCCGTGACGCAATTCACCATCATTTAATGAGCCACGATGCTCCAGTTGATCTTAATGGACAAGTTATTTATCACTGTGGTCCTGTAATGGCAAAAGACGAAGAAGGTAACTGGACAGTAAAAGCAGCTGGTCCAACTACTTCTATTCGTGAGGAGCCATATCAAGGTGACATCATGAAAAAATTCGGTATCCGTGCTGTAATCGGTAAAGGCGGTATGGGACCAAAAACACTTGCTGCATTAGAAGAACACGGTGGCGTTTACTTAAATGCAATCGGTGGTGCTGCACAATACTACGCAGACTGCATTAAAGGTGTTGATGGTGTTGACCTAATGGAATTCGGTATTCCAGAAGCGATGTGGCACTTAAACGTTGAGAAGTTCACAGCTGTTGTAACAATGGACTCTCACGGTAACTCACTACATGCAGATGTAGATAAATCATCTCTAGAAAAACTTGCACTTCACGCAGAACGAGTATTCTAATAAAGAAGCAATTTCTTTCTGAAGTTAAGCCATTTCTACTACACAAATTTGAAAAGCACAGAATATTCCTATGAATATCTGTGCTTTTCATATGTTCAAAAACATTTCAAAAAGCCTTCATAATCACCCCAAACTCAATCTAATGCCACTTTTATTCCACTTTCTATCAATTGCCTTGGCATAATTGCATTCAAAATCGGCTTCGTGTTTAGGACTGCTGAAAGAAGTTAAAATCCCTTCTAATTTCTCACTTTCTTTTTTAAAATTCTTTTGTTATAATAATTCTAAATTAAAAAGATATTAATTGAAATCTATTTTCAATTAGAAAAAGTTTATAATCATTGATTTATATAGATTTTGATATTGATTTTCATTATCAGGAGGGATAAAAGTGGAACATTCTAATCGAGAAAAAATTAGTTTAATTGAGAAAATGAAAGAACACGCTGAATTAATCGCCGCCCTTATAGCAGGTTTGTTTATTTTGCTTGCATGGCGTTTAGATACTAGCGGACAAACAACAGCCTCTATTCTTTTATATATTATTGCATTTTGCGTTGGTGGATTTGCAAAAGCAAAAGAAGGTATTGAAGAAACCATTGAGAATAAGGCGCTTAACGTTGAACTATTGATGGTATTAGCCGCGATTGGTTCAGCAGCAATTGGTTATTGGACGGAGGGTGCTATTCTTATTTTCATCTTTGCTGTGAGTGGTGCTCTTGAAACATACGCAATGAACAAAAGTCACCGTGAAATTTCTGCACTCATGAATTTACAACCTGAAGAGGCTTGGCTTGTTCGTGGTGGTTTTGAACCAATGAAAGTTGCTGTATCAACTCTACAAATTGGTGATCACCTACTTATCAAGCCCGGTGAACGTGTACCGGCAGACGGCGTAATCTTTAAAGGGCAGTCTTCTATCGATGAATCTGCCATTAGCGGCGAACCACTTCCAGTAGCAAAACAGGAAGGCGACGAGTTATTTGCAGGAACAGTGAACTTAAATGGTGCCATTACAATGGAAATGACAAAACCAAATTCCGAAACACTATTCCAAAAAATTATCCAGCTTGTACAAAATGCTCAGAGTGAAAAATCTCCATCACAACAGTTTATAGAAAAATTCGAAGGTACGTATGTGAAATTCGTGCTACTTGCCGTTGCCATCATGATGTTTCTACCTCACTTTGTACTAGGTTGGGACTGGACGACAACATTCTACCGAGCAATGGTACTCCTAGTAGTTGCTTCTCCATGCGCACTTGTTGCATCTATTATGCCAGCAACACTTGCTGCCATTTCAAATGGCGCAAAACATGGTGTACTATTCAAAGGAGGCTTACACTTAGAGCATCTAGGTGCATTGCGTGCACTTGCAATAGATAAAACAGGTACTTTAACACAAGGTAAACCAACCGTTACTGATTTCATTGTTCGCGAAGGATTAGACCGTAAAAACGCACTGGCCAACCTTGCAGGTATTGAAGCTCAATCGAACCACCCACTTGCTCAGGCAATTACTTTATTCGCAAGAAAAGAAGGGATCACACAATTTCCTCAGACCACTATTAAAGATATCCCAGGTTGGGGTATTAAAGGTTACGTTAATGAGGTCGAGTACCTTGTTGGTAAACCAGATTTTGTTGGTATAGATGAGGCAAATGAATTTGCAAATGGCGTAGCAGAAAAACTCACTTCAGAAGGAAAAACGGTTATTTTCATTCGTGACAAGGATGGCATCGTTGCATTAGCAGCCTTAAAGGATACCGTGCGAAACGAAGCAAAAAAAGCAGTTTCATTACTAAAAGAACTAGGTATTAACGTTGTCATGCTAACGGGCGACAATGAGAAAACAGCAAAGGTAATCGCCAAGGAAGCAGGTGTGACAGAATACGTCGCAGAATGTCTCCCCGAAACAAAAGTGACTGAGATGAAACGACTTCTTTCTGAACATAAATTTGTGGGGATGGTCGGTGACGGCATTAATGACGCACCCGCATTAGCAACTGCCACTACCGGAATTGCTATGGGAGAAGGAACAGATGTTGCTTTAGAAACAGCTGATGTCGTTTTAATGAAAAATGACTTATCAAAAATTGCCTATGCCGTACGTTTATCACGTAAAATGCAACGTATCGTCAAACAAAACATCTTCTTCTCAATCGGCGTTATCGTTTTATTAATTGCCTCAAACTTTTTACAAGTCGTCGATTTACCACTAGGTGTAATCGGTCATGAAGGAAGCACCATTTTAGTTATTTTAAACGGCTTACGTATGCTGAATAAAAACGTCTAAAACAAACAGCCTCGTATCACAAAACGTGATCTCGAGGCTGTCCTTTTTAATATTCCTAACTATTTATTAAAGTCTCCTGCATTACAAGTTCTTTTTGCAATGCTTTTTTCTGCATCGTCGCATTTAAAACGCCACCAGAAATTACAATAATCCCCGTGAAATATAGCCAAAGCATTAAAATAATAACGCCCCCAATACTGCCATATGTAGCGGAATAATTCGCAAAATTATTAATATAAAAAGAGAAAACAAACGTAACTGCCAGCCAGCCCAACGTCGAAAACAACGCACCCGGCCAAACACTCATTAATTTCAAACGTGGATTTGTATTCGGAATAAATCTATAGACCCCTATTAATACGATGAAAATAAGTAAAGGGGGTATCCACCAACGCATTCTATGCCAGATAATTTCAAATTGCTCCTCAATGCCAACAATCGAAAATAAGAAATGCCCCACTTGTTGCCCAAAAACCGGTAAAAGTAGTGCAACAGCAAATACAACGACAAACGCTATAGTGAAAACAAGGGATAACCCTCGTTCCAATAAACTTCCCCTATTTTCTGTATCGTAGGCCTTATTCAAGGCTCTAATCAACGCATTAATCCCTTTAGAAGCAGACCAAATTGTTCCAAGCACCCCGATGGATAACAGACTACTATTACGGCTTGTTAAAATTTCATTTAATGTATTTTCAATAAGCCTATACACCTCGTCCGGCATAACATTCACTAGAAAGGAATACACTTGCGTCGTCTCTAAATTCAAATACGGTAGTAATGTAACTAAAAAAATTAATAGCGGGAAAAAAGATAATAAAAAGAAATAAGCCAATTCTGCGGCAAGAGCTGATATTTCCACTCGCTGAAAGCGGAGAATTAAATCTTGCATAAAGCCCCTTGATGTCATCACATTTACAGTGTCTTCGTCGGGCGAGACAAATGACTTCACCATCCCAACAGCTGTACGTATCGATGCTTTTTTCTTTTTCATACAAATTTCCTCCTGTACGAACAACTATTCTTTATCAGGTAAAGCAAAGGCTGCTTTTGTATCATTAATCATGCTTTCGATTGTGGAAGGTAATTCTTTAAATTCATCCACTTTTTCAGCAATCGCATTTACATTTTCTGACACACCTTCACATAGCACTTTAGCGGCTAATACTTTTTCCTCAACTAACACTTGTAATTCCTCTCGATTGGCTGCATAATACGTGATTGCTTCTTTCATCTGTTTTGTTGTAGCTATTGTTTTTTCACGCGTTGTACGGTCTAACATGCTCAATGCAGCACCAACTGCAGCACCAACTACGATGGATGCTAATAATTTACTTCGTCCCATATTAAATACCCCCTGCTTGGTAAATGTATATTCCTTTAGAACAATTAAGACTCATCATCAAAAGTTAGGGATGATTTTGTATACAAGTTGATTGGAGTGGTGACTGGACGTCCCCCAAGAAACTTTGCTCTGCGCGAAAGCGAATCATCCCCAGTCGGAACAGAAATCAACCCTACGTTATGGTGATGAACCATAATTAAACTATCACTGCCCTTATTCTACCCAATAACAGTCTATTTTTAAAGCAATGCCCAAATCAGTGTTGACATTTTTTTTATTCAATGAAATGATATTTCCGAGGATTATGAAAGGTAGGTTTAAATAATGGATTTATCAGTACCGTCAAAAGAGAACGTTATTTATATGGTTGATCAAATGAAAGAAAAGCTTCGTATGGTGAATGTCGATGCAATGAAATCGGAAAATTTCAATGAAGCTGATTACGAAGATCTTGTTTATTTATACGAAATGGTCATGAAGCGTGATACATTTAGTCCAAGCGAAATGCAGGCTATCGTTGCTGAATTAGGCGCTTTACGCAAATAAATAGGATTTTGTAAATAAAAAGCTATTAGCAATACGGCATCAGAGCCTGTTACTAATAGCTTTTTTCTATTTTGCTTTTTTTGCAGCAGTACCATCCTCAGTTATAAGAGGTTGTATTAACACTTCTACACGACGGTTTTTAGAACGTCCTTCTGCAGAATCATTTGGTGCAATGGCACGGTTTTCACCGAAACCTTGTGTACTAAAGTTTCGACGATCTAACGCCGAGTTACTGTTTATTAAAATTTCTGCAAAGTTCACTGCACGCAATGCTGAGAGTTGTAAGTTAGAAGTGAAGTTAGGACCAGCTGGAACATTATCCGTATGACCCGTAATCACAATACTACGTGGTGGATTAGAAACTAATACATCTGAAAGCTCTTTAGCTATCGCATTATATTCTGGTTTAATCTCTGCTTTCCCTGGATCAAACAAAATACTATCACGAATTGTTACAAGTAAACCCTCATCAGTCATTGCTGTTGCAAATTGACCTTCCATCTCATTAACTGCGATAAAATTATCAACACTATCTTTAATTTCAGCTAACTCCTTCTGATCCTTTAAATACGCGGAGTTTTGAGCTTGTTGTGGTGTTTTGTCACTTTCTGCATTTGGACTTTGTATCGGTGCAGGCTGCTCTAAAAAGCCTGTACCACCATCAAATACTTGATTAAACACTTGTGACATTCTCTCTAGCTTGTCTTGATCTACCGAACTGGATGCAAACAATATGATAAATACAGCTAATAGCAATGTTAAAATATCTGCATACGGAACTAACCAAGACTCATCGATATGCTCATCATGCTTTTTTTTCTTAGCTTTCTTTGCCAAGGCCGCCCGCCCCGCTTTCATCAGAAATTTGACGACGTTCTTCCATTGTTAAGTAAGAAGATAATTTTTGTTCGATAACACGCGGCGCCTCCCCTTCTAAGACAGATAGGATGCCTTCAATCATCATTCTTTTTTGCTTAACTTCGATAGCAGATTTACGTTTTAATTTATTCGCAAATGGATGCCATAAAACATAACCTGTAAAAATACCTAGTAATGTAGCCATAAAAGCAGCTGAAATAGCATGTCCTAGCTTTTCTATGTCATTCATATCTGCTAACGCGGCGATTAAACCTACTACCGCACCAAGTACCCCTAAAGTCGGGGCATATGTACCAGCTTGTGTAAAGATTGCAGAACCACTAGCATGACGTTCTTCCATTGCTTCGACTTCTTCTGTTAGGACGTCACGAATATAATCCGCATTTTGACCATCAATTGCTAACGTAAGTCCATTTTTCAAAAATGGGTCTTCAATTTCTGAAGCTTTACTTTCAAGCGCTAACAGACCTTCACGGCGAGCTAAATCAGCCCATTGTGAAAACATCTTAATAATCTCAATATCATCTGCTAATTTTGTTTCTTTAAAAAGAATTTTAAATAGCTTTGGTACACGCTTTAACTCCTTCATTGGGAAGGCAATTGTTACTGCGGAAATTGTACCGAAGATGATAATTAAAATGGCAGCTGGGTTATAAAACGCACTTAAACTTACACCCTTTAGTACCATTCCTGTTAATAGCGCTACTAGCGCAAGTATTAACCCTACAATCGACGATATATCCATTCTAGAACCTCCAAATCTCCTATTAAGCTTTATTTCGTCCTTTTTTCCATAATTTTAATATAGTATAAATGTATTTCACATTTTTTTCGATGTAATAAATACTTTTTATTCACTTTCCGACGATATTTGATTATATTGAATTAAGAATAATACATTAAATTGTCTTTATTTGAAATTACTTAAGAATTTGTTATTATCCTTCAACACAAAATTATCAAAAAATGCTGAACGTGTCGCAAAAGAAGGAGTAAATACCCAAAAATATCAATTTTACTATATAAGCTATTCGACGGATAATCAAAACCAGCTTCAGATATTTATTATAACTTTATAGAAAAATAGTGTAAAACAACTGTTTACCGATGTGTCAGACGATACTTTTTTTCACGCTCACACTTAAAGTACTCCTAAAGAATCATTTATTTTTTTCCTCTATTTAATCAAATATACCTCAACATAATTGCGCCTTGATTCGGCTTTGTACTTGGGCAAAAAAACTCCTTTCACCACCTAAAGACACGGAAATACCTATTTCAAATTCTTGTTTATTATTTTTGATGAAAATGCCTCTAATCAATTCGTTATTGAGAATGCTGCCTATTATTTTCATATAGAAGGTAGGAAGAGAATGTAAGAGCTATTGAAGAATTAGCTAAATCTAAGCTTGTCACATGGCTTTACGATCAGTTTTGAGATAAATGAGTATAAATAACATTACTGCGGATAGGTAAAAAAGAATCTGTTCGTTGTGATAAAAACTAGGGATTTCAAGTATTTTATACCTACTATTTTTTGTCCAGACTAGGTATCTTATGGTTGTCATAAATTCTCCTTAGATTTTCCTAGTAACCTATTGTATAATTACTTTAGATATTATTTTAGATTATTTTAGTAGAGAGGAGCTTTCATTATGTTCATTACGACTGTACTAGGTTTTTCGGTTGTTTTACTAATTGCTACGGCATTCTTCATCCACTACTTACAAGTTGGTTTAGATACTAAGTCTTCAGTAACTGTAGATCCAAAACCAAGTGAAAAATTCTAATCTATCTATAAAAAACAGCTACATAACGTAGCTGTTTTTTATTTTTTCAATTATTTCGTTTCGCTTAAAGATAACTAAACTTCTTTTTTTTCGTAAAAATATTGCGTGAATATTGTCATTATTATTTGCATATTGATCATTTTGCTCTAAAATATTTGTAGGGAAGGGAGCAATCTTTCATGACAATGTTACAAGATATTCTTAAGTTTAATGAAGATTTCGTTCAAGAAAAAAAATATGAGCCTTTTATTACAACAAAGTATCCTGATAAACGCATCGTTGTGTTATCTTGTATGGATACTCGCCTTGTAGAGCTGTTACCTAAAGCTATGAATTTACGTAATGGTGATGTAAAAATCGTTAAAAGTGCCGGGGCATTAGTTAGTCATCCTTTTGGTGCAATTATGCGTAGTTTACTTGTAGCTGTTTATGAACTACAAGCAGATGAAGTGTATGTTGTCGGGCATTACGACTGCGGCATGAGCGCAGTTGACCCAGAAGCAATGCTAAGTAAAATGGTTGCTAGAGGAATTAACCCTGAAACTATCAAAACGGTAGAAAATTCAGGTCTCGATTTAAAAGAGTTTTTACGTGGCTTTGGCGACGTAGCAACAAGTGTTAAGAAAAGCGTAGATACAATTCGCAATCACCCGTTAATGGTGAAAGATGTGCCCGTTCATGGATTAGTAGTTGATCCAAATACAGGTCGCCTTGACTTAATCATAGACGGTAGTAAACAATAGTAAAAATAAGAAGCGTCTATCCTTCATTACTTGAAAGATGGACGCTTCTTTTTATTCGTTCTCTAAACGTGCATACATGTAATGATCCACCCATTGGCCATTAATGTACAGCAGCTTTCTCAAAAGGCCTTCTTGCTGAAACCCGGACTTTTCTAAAACACGGATAGAAGGATTATTTTGTGTCGAAACATAAGCCTCTACACGATGTAAGCCTACTTGCTCGAATGCAAATTGCACGACCATATTAACCGCTTCTGTTACGATCCCTTTCCCCACATAAATTTCATCCATCGCATAGCCAACAAATGCACTGGAATACGGTAAACGTTTTACTGCATAAAGAGCAATATGTCCTATTAGATTATTTGTACCCGGCTCAAAAATACCGAAAGTAAACTCCCTCTTTGAGTCCATTAAGTATAAGCTTTCTTGAATTTTTTTATATTGAGCATTAATTGTATAATATTCAGGTCGTTGTAACGGTTCGTATGTAGACCAAAAATATTTATTGCGGCTTACGAGATCAGTTAAACTTTGTGCATCTTTTTCAAAAAATGTGCGAATGTAGCATTTCTCCCCCTGAATTGATACCACATTTTCACCCTTTTTCCTCAATAGTTTCCAAATTTTAAGCACCATTTCTCCACACTAACCTTCCGATAATTGTCAATACGTTTTTAATGCCTGCGTTCATTTTATCAATGGTTAACAAACGATTTGTAAATATTTATCACAACGTGTGATTAATGTCCGTTCCGACTGGGCGCTCCGATGTTGGTCACGGAGGCGTTATCACAGGATGTGATGCTTTTAGCCTCCGTTCCTTTTTTGCTGATCCCTAAGGAGTCGCCCAGTTGTAACGAAGATCAACTTATATATGGTATAAATTGCAACAAATATCGTCCTCAACTTTTAGTAATATGTCCAATTTGTGGGTAAACACCCACCGAATTGAAATTTTACTTTATTGTATGTAAAAAAAGATGCTGCTACAACTAAAACATCTCGTCTTGTTGTTACAGCATCCATAACATTATTTCATTTTTTGTTTTTGTTTTTTAGGCTTCTCTTCTAACAATTCAAGGCTAGACGATTCTGCATCTTCTAAATGCGCTTTGTCTAAGACATTCGTTAAATGAAGGCCACGTTTTTTTGCTTCACGTTCGATATGTGCTAGTGTTTCTTGCAGTACCTGTACACGAGCATACTTTTTATCGTCTCCTGGTATTAGAACCCATGGAGCATTTTTCTTATCAGTCTTCTCAAACATTTCATTTGCAGCTTCTACATACAGTGGCGTTTTTTCACGATTTCGCCAGTCTTCATCTGTTAGCTTCCAAGACTTATACGGATCCTGCTCACGTTCTTTAAAACGTTTAAGTTGCTCCTCATCAGATACTTGAAGCCAAAACTTAATGACAATATAATCTCCTGCCGTTAGAATCTTTTCAAAATTATTCATTTCTTCGTATGCACGAGACCACTCTTCATTTGTTGCAAATCCTTCAATACGCTCAACTAATACACGACCATACCAAGAGCGATCAAAAATTGCGATTTGTCCATGCTGTGGCAGCTTTCTCCAAAAGCGTTGTAAATAATTGTAGCGTAGCTCATGGGGCTGAGGCGCTGAAATCGGATGTACGACATAACCACGTGGATCAACACGTTCAATTAGACGCTTAATTGCGCCTCCCTTACCAGCAGCATCCATACCTTCAAATACTAAAATTAACCCTATTTTATTGTTTAATAAAAACTGTTGAGCATTTAACATTTCATACTGGAGTACTTTTAATTTCTTTTTATACATTTTCTTATCTAGATTAACTGATAGATCTAGATCATTTAAATTTTGAGTCATTAAAACTTCACTCCTTACATTTGTATACTTCCATTGTACTAAAGAAATATATGCATGCCCATTCAAATGGTAAATTGTAGATAATTTTAGCGAAACAACACGATACATTGTTGGAAATTTCCGTTATAATGAAAATATAACGTTACAGTCCTATACTTATTTGTCTTTTCCCTATACAATTTAACACGAAGGGAGAGGAAAACATGCCTCGATTTTTTTTGATGACAATCACTTACGTTGTCTCACTTATCCTAACCTTTTCATCCTATTTCATGAAAATAAACGGTCAATCTTCCTTAGAGATTTCAAATCGTTTTCCAGTAATATTTGCACCTTTTAATGTTAGTTATGTGATTTGGATTGTGGTTTACATGTTACTTGGTTATTGGTTAGTCATGAATCTAAAAAAGACATCTATTAAACAGACTGTTCTCTTTAGTAGCATATGTATCATGCAGGCGCTAGCAATTGTTGTTTGGCATCACGAATTATTTATCGTGTCAATCGTCAGCACGTTTATTTTAGTACTGTATTTATCTAAGTTGTACAAAACGTACCCTCTCATCAATAACTCACTTACAGGTCGTTTACCCTTCTCGATTTACTTCGCATGGGTTACATTCAGCCTGATGACAAATGTAAGCTTCACGCTGACATCTTATCAATGGAATGGTTTTGGACTTAGCGATCCACTGTGGGCAGTTATTTTACTGACACTTGGGGTAGCAATAGCACTACATATTCGATTCCATTATTTTGATATTATCTATCCAAGTGTATTTATCTGGTCCTATATAGGGGTCGTATTACATAATGGTTTTGATGAGCTACTTGTGTCAACGGCAGCCTTGTTTTTATGCGGAGTGCTACTTGTCGGTATATTATTTATTAAAAAAAATCCTGCCTACCAAAAATAAATTGGTAGCAGGATTTTAATTTTTATTGTTCATCAAGTGAAGTTAAAATAATTGGTTTGTCTTTTGTAACGATAATTGAATGCTCGATTTGAGCAACTAATGATTTGTCTGGCGTAACGAATGTCCAGCCATCACCAGACTCCACAATATGCTCCGCTTTCGCTGAGATAAATGGCTCAACTGCAAGAACCATGCCCTCTTTCATAATTGTAGAATCCCATGCATCATAATAGTTTAAAATATGGTTTGGCTCATCATGTAAAGAACGACCTAAACCATGTCCTGTTAGGTTCATAATCACTGTTAAATCATTAGCATATGCTTCACGCTCAACAGCTTTGCCGATTTGGTTTAATTTTGATCCAGCTTTTACTTTTGTCATCGCACGATCAAAAGCACTTTTGGCTACGCGACACAACTTTTCTTTATCCTCATAGCCTTCACCAACTACAAATGAAATGCCTGTATCAGCAAAATAGCCGTTTAATGAACCAGATACATCTATATTGACGATATCTCCCTCTTTAATCACACGTCCACCTGGAATACCGTGTGCGACTTCCTCATTAACACTAATACATGTGTATCCTGGGAAATCATACTCCCCTTTAGGTCCAGAAACTGCTCCGGCCTCAGCAAACATACGGCCTGCAATTTCATCTAGTTCTAGTGTTGTTACACCTGGTTTTGTAGCAGCCTTCATTGCTTCACGAATTTCAGCACAAATACGGCCGATTTTTTTAAAGGCTTCAATCTCTTCTTGCGTTTTTACAATCATTTTTAACGTCCCTTTCATCTAATATCTACTATTTAATATAACATAACTTTCTATGCTTAAAACGCTAAACGCTTTAAATATTATATGCCATCATAAATTATAAAGTGCCGAAAACAGGCTTATCTCCATAAGTTGAGGATGACATTTATTAAAACGTAAACAATGTGCATATGTTAATTGGAGTGGAGACTGGGCGACTCCTCGGGGATTAGCAATAGGGGAACGAAGGCTAAAATCATCACATCCTGTGATAACGCCTTCGTGACCAACATCGGTGCCGCTGCCGTTTCGTTAGCAAATGTTTTATCTGTGCGAAAGCGAAGCGGCAGCAACAAAGGGTCCAGTCGGAACGGAAATCACCCCCATGTTATGGTGAGGAACTAAATAATAATAAAAACCCTTCACTCATGTGAAGGGCATAATAATTATGATTTTCGTTGCATTAATTGAGGTGCTGCCGTAAATAACAGAACACCGACTATCGCTGTTAAAATCGTTGCTGGTAGCATATATGTTCCATTATAGATGATTGAATAAACCCATGAATTTTGATCACCTGCATACTCTGCGAAAAATACAGCGCCCCCAATGGTATGTGCTGCATAACGTAAAAAGCCCGCTAATACCGTTCCTAAAATAATATAAAGCGCCATTTTCTTTTTGTTTAAATCTTTTGCAGCCTCAAGCACTGGCCCACGTACAACGGCCGCTAAGCCTACTACCGTAAAGGCAACACCATAATCAAGTGTTCCTTGAAGCCAATGTATAATATAGGCGCCAAACATTGTTTGCATAACACCAATAAGTAAACCCGTTACCATGCCTGGAATAAGACCCCAGCGGAATGCTATTAACATTATTGGCACCATTACGAGACTAACAGAGCCTCCTTGTGCCCATACTTTAAAGGAAACCTGATCGAGCACAAGGCCAATCGCTGCGAAAATCGCAATCTCCACAAGCATTAAAAGTTTTTTATTGTCCATAATTATTCTCTCCTTTGTTCCGATGTAGGATACAAGAGCAGGAATAGAAATCAGTTGGCAAATATGTCCCTATCTAGCATCAATAAAGATAAAAAAACGATGCCAGGACAGAGCCTCACATCGTAAAAGTGTCGGTTTCTATCCACATCCCTACGCAAGTGTTAACTTACAGGTTCAAAGAGTTAAGGCATTACGTGCCCAGTCTCAGCTGACATCATCAGCTCCCCTTGTGGTCGTTACATCTTAATTTAGTTGAACAACCTCATTGTACGCAAACACTGTAACGATTACAACCTCTTCCACATTAATTTTTTTGAAACTTTACTGTTTTTCATGCGTAAATATTTAAAAAGGAGGTACAACTATGGAGAACCAAAAAATTTTATCTGCCTTTAGTTATCTCAGTATCTTTTTTGCACCCTTTATTGTGCCATTAGTCGTTTACTTTGTTTCAAAAGATAACGACGTAAAAAGTCATTCTCTTCGAGCACTAATATCACATTTAATCCCAGTCGTATTTGGAATAATATTTTTTGCAGTCTTTATTTTCTCAACTTTATCATTCAACACTTTTGAACCAGATTCAGGTAGTAGTTCATTTCTTATCATTTGGTTAGTTTCATTTGTGATTTACATTCTTGTTTCAATCGGAATTCTTATTTGGAATATTATTCAAGCGGTTCGCGTTATCCGATAAGTTTCATTTCAACCTTGAACAGAACGTACTAAAAGGAGCTGTTATTTTTTGAAAGTATCTAAAGTTGTCAAAACCGCCGTAAAATTAGCACCGATCGTTATTCCAATTGTTAAAAAAGTAATCGCTGCAAAAAAAGGAACAAATCCTAACATAACTAAAAAGTGATAAAAAGGCGTATTTCCACACATCGGAAATACGCCTCTTTCTTTATTTCACTTCAAAATATGTTTGACTATGTCCGTTCATTGTTTTTTCAACGTGCAACACTGCAGGCATTGTAGCTTTTAACTCTGCAACGTGTGAAATGACGCCAATCATGCGTCCAGAATCTTGTAAATCAATAAGAGTATCAATCGCCTTATTTAATGCCTCTTCATCAAGAGAACCAAAGCCCTCATCAATAAACATTGTTTCAATACGGATATTACCTTGAAAGCTTTGAATAACATCTGCCATCCCAAGGGCAAGACTTAAAGAAGCATTAAACTTTTCTCCCCCTGATAATGTTTTTACATCACGTAATTGGTCTGTATAGGCATCATACACATCTAGGCCAAGCCCACTTTGCTTAGCATGCTTTTCTAAACGATCTGAACGTCGTAGCTCAAATTGACCGTTCGATAAATGATAAAGTCGGACATTTGCTGCCTCTGTAATTTTATCTAAATAATTGATTTGAATATAACGCTCAAAGGACAGCTTTTTCGCATTTTGCCCATTTAACATTGTATAGAGTTCTTTTACTCGTCCAGCTTCTTTTTCAAGTAAGCGTATTTCCAGCTCCGCTTCCTCCACTTTTTCAATAAAGTCTGCGCAAACTTTCACAAATCCTTCCATCTGCTGCAATACTTTAAAGGCTTCCTCATAGGTTACACGAAGCACCTCTAACTTTTCTTCCATTGCCGTTAAATCTTGCTTCTCTTGCCCTTTAAGGTGCTTCGCTCCCTCAGTAATTTGTACCTGTAAAGTGTGGATTTGCATAGCATAATCACTGCAAGCCTTCCGTAAAGCATCCATTTGCAACACGCTACGCTTTCCAGTAGCAAATTCTTCATAGCTTTCAAAGCCAGCTTCCTTCATACTTACTGAAAATTGCTCGCGCTTTTCATCCATCTTCAGTTTTAACTCCTCAAAAGCCTGCTTCGCTATTTCGACGGTCATTCTAGCATTGTTTGCTGTTTCCTTGGCAGTTTGCAAACTTTGTTGGCTGATAGTCCACGCAGTTTGTAAGGCAACCTTTTGAGAACCTATTTGAGCAATTGCCTGTTTCAATGCATGTAGCGTCGTAAGATTTTCTGGAATATGTTTTTGCTGCTCTTCCACAACTGCTTGTTGTTTAGTCAATTCCTTCGTCTTTTCAGCTAAATATTGCTCTAGCTTTAATTGCTTTTCTTGTAGCTGCTCCATTCGTACACGATGATCCTTTTGTTGCATGCGTACATCAGACAATTGATTGCTCACTACTTTTAAGATTGTAATTTGTTGCTCTATATTTTGTAAGGAAGCTACAATTTGTGCTTGGTTCGATTGATCAATCTCATTCGTCTCTAACTGTTCTAATGCCTCTTGTAGAAGATGATTTGTAGAATTCAATAAAGCTTCTTTCTCTAAAAACTTACGCTCATCATTAGTAGCCTTTACTCGTAAAGATTCCACCTGTCCTAATTCGATCATCTCTAATTGCTCACGATGTGTTTCGAGATGTATTGTACTACCGCATACTGGGCAAGCCTCGCCATCCTTAAGCTGCTGTGCTAAAATACTTGCCTGACTCGCAATCCATTGTTGCTCCAACTTTTGAAGAGCTTTCTTACTTTCTTGATAGTGGACATTAGTCGTAGCTACATCCTGCTCTGCCATTTCTACTGCTCTAGTATATTTTTCAACTTGCGCTAAGTATGATACTTGCTCTTTTAGCTTCGGTAGCTGCTCTAAAAAACCTTCATATGGCTCAAGTTGTTTTTCATATTGTTCAATTGTTGTTGCTAGATGCTGAACTTGCATTTGACCTGTTTCTACGATTTTACGATTATCGTCTACTGCTAGCTTGGCTGTTGCAACATATTGTTTAGCTATTTGTAGTTGCTGAAGATTATTCTCATACGCCTCAAAAGTTGGTAATAATGCTTGAAGCTGTAACTCCTGTTGTAGAACGTGTTGGCGTTCAGGTTCCTTCGCCTCTTCAACATTAAATTTTTCCTGAGCTAATTTTAACTGAGCTTCTGCGTTTTGTTGCTCTGTCACTGCTTGCTGACAGGATTGTTCTTTACGATTTTGCTCAGTACGTAAATCGACGCATTGTTGCTCAAATATAACAAGACGTTCTGCTTTCTCTGCTAATGCAATTTCACGTTCTTTTGCGCTATATACATCTTGCTCTTGTAGCAATACTTGCAGACGGTTCTGACGATTCGTTTGCTCATCAAATTGCTCATTCAATGTTTTCGCCATACTATAAAACTCTTGCTCTTTTTGATGATGCGCATAAGCTACTTTATAACGCTGCTGTTCCAATTGTATACATTCAGTATAGTAGGTTTGCTCTTCTTCCAGAGCCTTCTTTAACTGATACATATTTTCAGTATTATTAGTAATACAAGTAAATAAAGATGACGAACGCTGTGGCAATGCCCCCGCAATTTGGCCAAGAAGATGCTCTTTTAATTGCTTCGCGCGCAGTAAATCACTTTCTGCTTCTTTTCGTTTCGCATCAAGTCTTTTTGTCATAGCACCAAAACGGTCTGTTTTAAAAATCTTGCGCAAAATAACTTCTTTATTCGTAGAATCCGAAGTTAATAGCTTGCGAAATTCACCTTGTGGCAGCATAACAATTTGACTAAATTGATCCTTTGTGAGGCCTATTATTTCCTGTAGCTTTTTATCTACCTCAAGTGTTTGCTGCTTTTCTACAATACTATAATCAAGTGTGTCTCCTTTGATTTCAGCCAGTTCTATTTTCTTACCAGTAACACTTTTGTTCTTTTCTTTAATATGACCTGGCTGACGTAATATTTGATACACTCTATCATGCATTTCAAAAACAAGTTCCACAGCAGTATACACATCATCATCTGCAAACCCGCTTCGTAACATTGCCGTATCTTGACGATCTTCACCGCTACCCGATCCGTAAAGTGCATAGCATATAGCATCAAAAATCGTCGTTTTCCCTGCACCTGTTTTTCCAGAAATCGCAAATAGACGATGTTCACCTAGCTGTTGAAAATCAATAACCTCTGTATTTTTATATGGACCGAATGCAGTAATCGTTAACTTTAAAGGCTTCATTTTACTGTCTCTCGCTCCTCATCTAATAATTCTTGCAGCATCTCTGTAAATAGACGCTCTGTATCTTCATCTGGCTGTATACCTATAATATCTGTAAAAAATGATCGGAATAAATCGATGTCTTCTATCTTCTCTGTCTCGACCGCTTGAATTTCTTGTGCTACTTCTTGGCGTATTGTTTTACGCTCAACATGCATCGCATGAGGAAACACTGTACGAATACGTTCCATCGGCGAAGTTACTGGCGTAGTATCTGTTAAACGTACAAATACATAATCATCACTTGGTGGTAATTGCAATAAATCATCCAGTTTCCCCTCTACCACTCGTAAGTCTCGTCTCGGTATAAGCTTTCGCTTCGTGACAGTTGTTTCCCCCTGTGCATCTAGCTCAACTATTAAAAAGCCCTTCTCATGTAGGTGCTCTGATAATGAATACTTCAATGGAGAACCGGCATATCGAATCGTTTCGTTCAACACAAAATGCGCTTTATGCAAATGTCCAAGCGCAGTGTAATGAAAAGGCTTAAACAGCGCAGCATTTATGCAATCTGAGCCCCCTATTGATAAAGGTCGCTCTGATTCACTCGTATTTGCTTCTTCTTCTCCATACTTCGTCACAAAGGCATGTCCAACAAAAACATTACGCTTTGAAGAATCTAAACTTTGCCCAATATATTCAATAATTTTTTCCATCGCATCTTGATGAGAGCGAATGGAATCATCCTCTAAAATCGTCCGTACTGACGCTGGCTCTGCATAAGGGACGAGATGAAAATGTACTTCACCATATTCATCATGTAAAACGATTGGTGCATGATCTTTCGTAAACTGGCCTTTAATATGTAATCCACTATCACTCATTAAACTACTACCAAAGTTTAATCGACCCGCACTATCGTGGTTCCCGGCAACTGCTAACACAGGAATTTTCTTATCCTGCACAATTTCCGCCAAAATATCATTTAATAAATTCACTGCCTCAATCGGGGGCATCGAACGGTCATATAAATCACCTGCTATAACGATAACATCTGGTTTCTCTTCATCTATAGCTAGCTTAAATTGCTGTAAAATAAAATGTTGATCCTCGGTCATGTAGACGCCTTGTACAAGCTTCCCTAAATGCCAATCTGCTGTATGAAATATTTTCATTTTGTGCGCCTCCTGTCTATTTCATTTTATCATGGCTGTTGGATTGTTTGTTTTTCCTTTTATTAGTTTGAAAATTATAATAGGCTTCTCATCATAATTTGGGAGACGACGTGCCGGGGTGTATCCGTCGCTTCGGCGATACTATCCGTTGCTTCAATGATTCTTTCCATCGCCAATATTTTGATAGATCTTCAACATAAAAAAGAGCATCCTTGTCGAATGCCCTGTCCATTAAAAAATTTCTTTAGCTCTTACCTTCTCCATAAAAGCAGCATATCCTTTAAAACTTGGGATGGCACGCGCCGTAGGAGTTGTTTTTTCTTTTTCACTGTCCTCTTTTTTCTGCTCTGCCTTCACTAGTTGTTCTAAAATCTGGTCAAATGAAATAGGGTTGGGCTTTGGTAATTCGTTTGAAGAAATGGCTAAAGCTTTATTTCCACTATATTCATGTAAAAATGCATTTGCCATTTGGCGATAGCCTTCAAAATTAGGATGTACATCAGAGATATTGGGTAAAAAGTTTCTAGCGTTTAACCCAAAAGCATCATATACGTCTACGTAAGCTGCTCCAGCATGCTCTGCCTGTTGCTGCAAAATCGTATTTAGCTTAACGAGCTGTGCATTTGTACCTTCTTTTTGGGTAGCATGAGCATTTGGATAAGCAAAATAATAGCCCATTACATAGACCTTTGCTTTAGGTGCCCGCACTTTTAACGCTTCTAAAATCTCCGCCATATTTTTTCTGGCAATGTTTAATGCATAATCAGTTTGTAGCTGAGAAAAGGCTAATGTACCAGCAGTTGGATTTGCTTGCACTAGCCGCAGTAAATCATTGGCGCCTGCCGAAACAGTAATAAGTGTTGCATTAGCTAATAAATCACTTGCTTCCTCTGATTTTACTCGTTTCAAAACGTCGGCTGTTGTATAGCCTGGGAAAGCGAGCTCCTTCGTATAGAAGCTCAATTGCCCAGTCATTCCTAATTTCATGGCGATTAAATCACTGTAGCCTGTATCAATCTGTTGATAAGGTGTTTGACCAGCCGCCAAGGAATCTCCAATTGACAGGTAGTTTTCAGTCTGAGCTAAAGCAGATGAAACACTAAATACCATCGTAAGTATAACTGTACCCATTAAGCATAGGTATCGTTTCATCTGCTCAACTCCTTTCTTTCCATCAAGTACTTAAAATGCCCAGCTACCTTTACGGAAAATCGGCTCTACAGTTCCGTCTGGTAAAATACCGTCGATGTCCATCTCACCGCTGCCAATCATAAAGTCCTCATGTGTTACTGAAATATTTGCACCTAATGCTTCAAGCTGACCTTTTTCTAAATCTCTTCCACCCTCTAAGCAAGTTGGATAAGCTTCACCAATCGCTAAATGGTTCGATGCATTTTCATCAAATAATGTATTAAAATATAAAATTCCCGATGCTGAAATTGGTGATTCATGCGGTACAAGTGCTACCTCACCTAAATAGCAAGAGCCTTCATCCACATTAATAAGCTCCTGTAATAATTCATGCCCTACCTGTGCTTCAGCCTGAACAATTTTTCCTTCTTCGAATGTCAGTTTAAAGCCATCGATAATATTCCCTTGATAAGCTAATGGTTTTGTATTGCTGACATAGCCATTAACACCTTGTTTCATCGGTAATGTATAAACCTCTTCTGTAGGCATATTAGCAATAAATATCGTATCATCTGGCGTTCTACTACCTCCAGTAAGCCATTTATGCTGTGGCGCTAATGCAATTGTTAAATCAGTACCTGGCGCTTTATAGTGAAGCTTCGCATATTTTTTATTGTTCAGAAGGTCTGCACGAGATTCTAAATTTGTTACATGCTCACGCCAGTTTTCAACAGCATTGCCTTCACCGATACGAACAGTCTTAAATATAGCCTCCCATAATGCTGGCACTTGTTCCTCGGCCGCTAAGTCTGGGAACACTTTCGATGCCCACTTTGGTGAAGGAACGGCTACAATCGACCAAGCGATTAAATCCTTCATGACAGCGTTACGATAGTTTCTTAGAGCAGCTCCTGATACCTTTTGATGAGTAGCTAGACGGTCTGCTGAAATACCTGTTAATTTATCAGGGTCTGCAGCATCAATCAATAAGAATGCCCCTTTACGTTCGATTACCTCATCACGCATTTTAACTACCCATTCTGGAAAACGATTAAATTCTTCATCTGAGGCATGCTCAAAGTAAGCACGATCCATTTCATCATCTGATAAGTTAACATGAACACGTCCTGCCCCAGCCTTATAGGCCTCTTTCACAACTAAACGGGCGAAATCCAATGCATCGACTGATGTATTGATTAATAAATATTGCCCTTGTTGAATATTAACACCGACTTTTACCGCAAGTTCTGCATATGCTTGTAATTTTTCTTCAAAAGTCATATTATTTACCTCGCTTTTGTCCAATTGTTTTTGAATTGCCCTCCACTATCTTACCCTCATGCCATACTTTCTGTACAGGTTTCCCAGGAATTTCTCTAGTCCATTTTTTATATGTTTTTTCATCACGATATGATAATAATGTTAATACTTCGCCATCTGCTCCTGCACGACCTGTACGGCCAGAACGATGTAAATACTGCTCAATTGTTCTTGGAACATCAACATGAATAACATGTGTTAAACCTGCAATATCTAAACCACGTGCAGCAATATCTGTAGCAATTAAAATACGCGCATCTCCTTTACGGAATGCATCTAATGTCTTTTTACGTTCTTCTTTTTTCATGTCAGAGTGTAATGTCACAATCGGTGCCGCACGGTATTGTAATTTCGTTTCCTTCATCAGCAATTGATCTATATTGTTAACGAAAGCTAGTGCACGTAATCCTTCAGTATGTGATAGTCGACGTAGGAAATCAGTTTTATCTCGCTCCTCTACTTTCACGAAAGAGTGTACAACTTTACCAACCTTTAACATATCTTCAGGTTTAATTTTGAAGCGTACTGGCTCGAACATCATGCGACTAGCTACTAATTCAATTTCCTCCGTAATTGTTGCTGAAACAACAACTACTTGTCGTCCATATGCTGAACCTTCGATAAAGGATTTTACGACAACGCGATATTCACGACTAAGTAACTGATCACATTCATCTAAAATAACTGTTTCTATTTCTTTTAGCTTTAATTTTCCGGCACGTGCTAATTCATTTAATCGGCCTGGTGTTCCTACAACGATCGTCGGTTTTTTCTTTAACTTTTCGATTTGACGTGCAGAGTTTGCACCACCAATTAGTTGCTGAACCGAAATATCAGAACCTGCTGTCCATTCACGGATAACCTCTACAATTTGCATCGCTAGCTCCTGTGATGGGGCTACGATAAGTCCTTGTGTTTGTTTTTTTGAACCGTTTACTTTATTTAGTAAAGGAAGTACATATGCTAACGTCTTCCCCGATCCTGTCGGCGATTCAGCTACCATATCCTTGCCCTCAAGCATTGCTGGAATCATTTCTTCTTGAATTTTCATCGGTTCTTCAAATTTCCATTTTGCTTGTAAATCTTCATTTAATAAATTTATTACTGACATGTAATTTCCCACCTTCTATCTACTTGACACTAGTTTAACACACTAATCATTTTCCTACTTCATATGTACATAAACCATTTTATAATCTCACCTAACGAATTTTGAGATGGGCATCTTCTTGCACAATAATGCGAAAAAAATCTGCACGATTCATGCACGGGAATTGTAAGCCTTCAAGCCCTCATAGACACCGGAGCTTCTTTGAAGGTTTACAGCTTACCCGCGAAGAGCGAGCAGATTTTTATTTGGTTGATTCAATTGTTAATCTACTATTTCATAGCCGCATGCTTCTATAGCACGCTCTGCTAAAACAATTAATGAGTCGATATAGGTGTCACTTAATTTTAAATCTCGATTGACGATAGATAATTCTGTACATCCTAATACGATACGATCACAATTAAGTGCAAGCATTGCCTCTTCTATCGGTTGCCAATCCTCTTGAGAGACATCTTTCCCAGCCTTTACATAATCATAAATAATAGACATGACTTTTTCTTTCATCCCATCGTCTGGGACAACTGGTGTTATACCAAATTCCTCTAACGCATCTTGATACATACGTGAAGTCAATGTACCTGTTGTCGCTAAAATACCTACACGCTCAGCCCCTAAATCCGAGGCACGCTTTGCTGTTTCCCTTATCATATGTAATACAGGGACTGGAGAACCTTCAACAATCTCATCGTAAAAGGTATGTGCTGTATTACATGGAATAGCAATCATATTTGCCCCAACAGAAGCAAGCTTTTTAGCATCTGCGACTATTACTGGTACAGGATTTTCCTTTGTACTATCTAAAATAAAGGCAGTACGATCAGGGATATTCGTATCATTATCAATGATTGTATGTAAATGCTCCTGATCCTTCGTTGCCTTCGTACGTCTTACAATCATTTCACCGATAAACATCGTTGCTAGTGGACCTACGCCACCTATTATACCTAAAGTTTGTTTTTTCATTAGTTTGACAGACCTTTGTTGTTAAAATATTTCTTATATTGGCGATAAAAACTTAAATTATCTAGCGTTATATTCAACCAACGTTTCGCATTCATATCCTTATAATTAAAGATGGAATCCGTAGCCATCCCTTGGCGAATAAGGCTCTTCGCTTCAATTACTAGCTGTTCATTTTGTACATATTTAAAGAGTACACCATTTGGCACTATCGTCCAAAGATGCTTATTCTGAACATAAGTTAGCTGTTGCTTACTTCCTCGAATAAAATCATCCGCAACATATTGCATTAAATTATAGCCACTTGCCGTCACATAATAATTGGAAAGTTCATTATGTAATTCAATACTTAATAACTTATATTGACTGTCGCGTTCATCATACTTCATATCAAACGTGGCAAACCCGTGGAATCGAATCTCCTCTAGAAACAATTTGACGCGATCCATTAAGTCTTGATCATATGCCGTCATTATGGCTACATAGCGACCAATCCCCTCTGGAGAATGCTCTTCTAAAATCGGGTTACCTACAGAAAGCAGCTTTACTTTATTATCTTGCCCAACATAAGCATTGACGACGCACATATGAGCATCTTCGCCTGGAATATATTGCTGTACCATTATGTCATCTCGGTATGCAGATTCCTTATAAATGGCGTGGAAAATAGCATCCTTTTCATCGTTATCTTGTGCAATATATACTTTTTTCTTGCCTGGAAAAATACATGCAGCATACTTTGTCATATTCAGCGGTTTAATGACTACTGGATATTCAAAAGGGATGTCAAGTTCCTCATAGTCATTGACGGTGCAAACATGCATTGCCGGATAGTGAAAGCCGAACTTTGCACAAAGTTCATACATGCTCTCGCGTGTTAATAACTCTTGAGCAAGGTTTGCATCTACATAAGGAACTTCAAAATACTCTGTTAGCTCCTCTTTATGTTGCACAATTTTTTTTACGTAAAATTCATCGCAGGCTAATAAAAGCAATTTTTTACCTGTAAATTCCTCTGCAATTGCCTTTAATGCCACGACAAAACGATCTTCAATATGGAGTCTTGGAACTTCACGAAATGTTAATAAATCACTGTGCTGTATTTTCTCCATATTCGTATGGTTTAATGCAAGTGGTTTAACGCCATAGGACTCGTAAAATGCTCTTGCCATGCCATAAGCATTCATTTCATCTCCTAATAAAACCGGTAAAAAAGCGTGCTCAATGACCATTCTGCTCAACTCACTTTAGCTTTTTTTAGGCTTATCACCATAACGTGGGGTTGATTTCCGTTCCGGCTACCAGCCTCCACTCCAATCAACTTATATAAATGGACTTTTTATCGAATGTCATCCTTATTACTTGGTGATGAGTCTTTTTTATAAGTGTAACATACTTTCCTTGTACTACTTATACCTCTTCTTTGAATCATTTATGAACGGCTACAGCTTGTTCACCTAAATCTCTATAGCTTTTAAAAAATTGATCTACATTATAAGTAACAAAGCCTTTTAATGGGTCCATGACCACTACTTTATCGCCTAAATGCCCAGTTAAAACAACAGCATGTAAGTTCATATACGCTTCATGCGGCACTGGTTCACCTTCATAGATCCAGCCCTTATCTAGACTTCTTTTTGGCTCTGATAAATCCAATGTAACCCATGTGACAACAGGGACTCCCTCTCGAACAAGCTGTAAAATTTCGTCCTGCGTGGAACCACTCTTATTTGACACTCGTAAGTCTGCATGTTTATCTGCTATTACTGCCTCTGCTGCTTTGACAATCGGAGCTGCAAAGACATACATACCATGTGTTTTATCACGAGGGTTACCTGCAAAAGCCTGATCTGGGTTTGGACCAAATCGTTGTCCGTTGACATTGCTTATAGTTTGCTTTGGTAAATAGTGATCAGCCATTTCCAGCTTCGTAACATCCAGCCCATAATAATTTAATACAGCTGTTAATGATGTTATTTCACATCCATGTGGTAGTTCCGGATTTTGCATAACAACTGGTACCCCCAGCTCCTGCTCGTCTCTTGAAAAATATGTTTGCAATCGATAATACGGCTTTGTCGCATCATATGTAATATGTTCGATTGTCGTATAACCATCGTTTTTCGTACTATTTTCAAGTGTAGTTGCAGCGATCGCATATTCCTGTCCCTCTTTAAGTTTCGAAAATTTCGCTTCGCCCTCTTCAGAGCCAACCACATCCTCCACTACCTCACCTGTCTTTACATCTGTAGCAGTGATATAAAGGTTAGGTATCGGTGCACCACTATTAAACTCTACCGTTAACACAGTTAATCCATTGTTTTGCGTTTCCTGCTGAGAAAACGAATTGCAACTCGAAAGTAGCATGATGATCATAATACCTATTAGTAAAAGGCGTTTATACCTCGTCCACAAGACAAATTCCGCTCCTATCTTGTTTGAAGACAATAACTTCAACTCTATTATATTTCAATTTGTCATAGACTCTATTATACGCTAATTTCATGGGCGTTCCTATTTTAACCTCTTTCAGCAGATGTTTTTTGTAGCGAAAGACTGCCACTGGCCTAAACCTCTATCGAAAGTTACGGAATTAGGCCGAGGCATCATTGATTCTTCATTCACACTTTATCGATGAGGTTATTGCCCAATGAAGGTATTATTGGCTTTGCTCTTTTCGAGTTTCACTTTACACGCTTAGTTTATAGTGCTGCTTACGCTTGGTCGTAATGAATGCTTCAAAACCTTACCAGAAGCATTACGCGGCAGTTCAGTTAAAAATTCTATTTCATGTGGCACTTTATATTTTGCAAGCTGCTTCTGACAGTACGTCAATATCGTCTCTTCATCAGAAGACTCCCCTTCCTTTAATACAACAAACGCTTTCGGAACTTCGCCATATACTTCATGTGGTAAACCTACAACAGCTGCCTCTAAAATTTCTGGTAGTTGATATAAAACCTCTTCTATCTCGATAGGATAAATATTTTCGCCGCCTCGAATGACCATATCCTTTTTACGATCTACAATATAGAGATAACCTTCCTCATCAAAACGCCCTAAATCTCCTGAATAGAGCCATCCATCTTTAATTGTTCTAGCTGTTTCTTCAGGATTACGTAAATAGCCTTTCATTACCTGGGGTCCTTTAACACATATTTCTCCTACCTCACCCGTTGGTACAGTTTCACCAAAGCTATCAACAACACGGACGTCTGTTTGTGCTAAAGGTTTTCCTACTGATCCAATTTTCGTCAATGCATCGGCATCTAAAAGGGAAGAGGTCGCAGGCGAATTTTCAGTTTGTCCATACAGGTTTTGTACTTTCACATTAAGGAAAGTCTCTTTCACTTGCTTAACAAGCTCATAAGGCATCGGTGCCGCCCCGTAACATAATAAACGTAAATTTTTAAATGTATGTTCCTTAAAATTAGGTGTGTTTAAAATTATTGTATACATTGATGGAACACCAAAGAAAATTGTCGCAGCTGTAGCGGCAAGCTGTGCTAATGTATCTGACGAAGAAAAAGCCTCTTCTATAGCAATCGTACCGCCTTTATAAAACATCGGTATCGCAAATACATGAAGACCTGCACAATGAAATAAAGGCGTACAAATAAACATTCGATCCTCATTGGTCATGTCCATTGATGACGACCATATATCCGCTGTTGAAACAATATTTTGATGAGTTAGCATTACTCCTTTTGGTTTTCCCGTCGTTCCAGAAGTGTACATAACAACAGCAGTATCATGAGGCTCCAATTTGATAACTTTTCTTTGACCTGGATTATTTTTAATAATGTCTTTCATTTCATTGAGCCCTACAATATGTTGAAATGGATTTGCAATCGTTGTGAGTACATCCTCTAACCTTTCATCATAAATAAGTCCTTTAGCTTCTGAATGATTAAAAATATATTCGACTTCTGGAGCTGCTAATTTTGTATTAATGGGCATGACAACGTAACCCGCTAACTGAACACCGATGTAAGCAATTAAAAATAAATCTGAATTGAGCGTATATAATGCAATTACATCATCTTTTTCAAAGCCTTGCTCTTGTAAGTACGTTGCGAATTTTTCTGCACTTTTATAAAATTCACTATAGGATAGCTCTGTCCCATCGTATATCGTCGCAATCCTTTTTGGTTGTTGCATAGCATAGTTTTGTAAAATGTCTGTCATTAACATCGTCATCATAAGCCCCCCAAATCTTTAATTCATTACCCTCAAACCGTACGGAATCACTATAAACCAAATAACAATAAAAAAATTCAGAAAATTACAATTATATTTTATCAATCTATGAAATGGTTGGCAATTTTTCTTCCCATAAAAATATGAGATTCTTAGTGAAAGCCCTGAAGGCACCAATTGGGGACTGAAATAAACTCCACATTATAGTGATGACGAATATGTAACTAAATATACATAAACATTTTACTTTTCTATCAATTTCTGTTAGGTGTATGATATTTATATAATGATTAACTTCTTTCAGCAATTGTTTATGTAGTGAAAGCACAGCGACAGGTACAAGTGTTTGAACACCTGCTGAAAAAAGTTTTAAGAAAGGCCTGATTAAAATGCTGTACGCACTTTTAGGAGATTTACATTCTAATATAGAAGATACGAAGGCAGTTCTAGCCCATATTCAGCACACTGCGAAAGATGCAAAAGTATTAGGATTAGGTGATTTATACGAATGTACTGTAAGTAAGAAAAAAGCACAAACAATGTCGGGTTTATCGCTTCAAAAAGCTGCAATTGTGGAAAATGATTTTGAAAGTTTACTAACATTCCCCTCTATTCGAGGCAATCAAGAGGAGCGAATTACGCACGTAACTGGCATTGAACGTTTTAAAAAGCTACCTGAAACAATGGAGATTGATGGTGCTACGCTTATGCATGGCCATCAATTTCAATGGAGTGTGACGTGGCAACCAACATTTCCGCCATTCAAAAAATCGCTCCTTTTCTTCGGACATAGTCATGAATCAGGTCTTTATCATCGCAATAAAAAATTACGTATTCGTATTCGCTTTGGCGAACCGATCGCATTACAAGAAAAGCAGTATGGCATTAATGTTGGATCAGTTGTCGATCACCGTGAATGGTGTCTCTACGATAGTTCTAAACGAACAGTAACATTTATGTGCGCTCCATCTGTTGAGAAGGATTGATTATTTTAATCCAAAGAAAGCCTCACTCTGCAGTTTCGCTAATATACATAGCACTCACAAAAAACGCTAAAGTCGGCTTCGACCCTAGCGTTTTTTAGCTCCGTGTTCAAACTAGCAATTTTCGCAATCTTTTAAAGCATCCAGTAATTTTTCCATTTCACAAATACGATCGCACATAGTTTTAATCATATTTTGAAGAATCGGTATTAATTCCTGGCAAATACAGAACCTTAAAACATTTTGTGCTAGCCTAACGCCTCCTTGATGGTGAACAATCATTTCTCGAAGGAAGTTTATATTAATATTATTAGATACTGGTGGTAAACTCATTGCTTGGAACATAGCCCCGGTAATTTCTTTGTATGCACACATATATTCATACAATTCACATTCCGAATTTTGTACGATACAGCATCTATTTTGTATCGCTTCCAGGCATTCAACAATTTCAGTACTTGTCGCTATTATTTCTAATGCGAGATTTTGCACAAATAAATTAGTGGTATATCGTAAAACATTTTCCGACATTTTAATAGCAGCTACTTGATGCGGTAATATTTGCTTAATAAAATTTTCTGAAATACTGCAGGTAATTGTCACATAGGTCATGCCCTGCATCATTTTATTGAGGATCCTTTCGTATTCCTCTAAATATGCCTTTGTTACATTACTAAGTACAATTGGTTTAGTCATTAGACACACTCCTTTCAGAGTAATATATGTCCGATAGGTTGTTGTGCGGTAGACAATTGTACCAAATGCTCTTTATTGTTTCGTAACAGCAGTTGAAGTTATTTTTAAGTTTTAAACGATTCATCTTTTTTATATGTATCCAAGCATTTTTGACAAATACATTGCTCTTTAGGTACCTCTTCAAAAATTTCTTTAGGAAAACTTTCTGTCATACACCAGCAATCCTTTTGCCCTTTTACTACCCCACAATGATTTTCTTGCCCACATAACGGACAACGTTTTTCCTTCATTCGTCCACCTCCTTACATGTGCTTATATTTTATAATAAAGCGAGATGTTAATCAGGGATTTTCTTCATCTCAATCGAGAGCTTTACGGCATAAAAAGAGAGGAGTACTTCATTTCATACCCCTCATAATAATTTATTGGCTTTTCCCTTGAATCTCTCGCTTTACTTCTTCAACATCTGTATCACTATATTTTCCCGTACCAACCCCACCGCTTTGGGCTAGCAGTTTTTTCACTTCATTGTAAGATAAACCACTTTCCGCATTTTGTCTTTTTACTTCATTAATATCCGTTCCAGCAGAAGTAAACTGAGCTTCGTTATGATCAGTCATGAAAATCCCTACCTTCTATAATTCATCTGGCTGCAATTCGATCAATTCATCGCCTTCTCGTTCTACTCTTTTATTGAGCTCTCTAACCGGTATAGCATCAACCGTTTGCATATCTTCGTGTAAATCAAAAATACTTATATTATCAGATTCCACCATGTCTGGTTTATCCTTACTCGCTAAGTTCATGAATATCTTTTTTTCATGTGGTACGTTTTTTTCTATGTCCATCATTGCTCACTCCTTTACTTATAGAATGTGCAGTGTTGAACAAATCATGTACCTTTCGTTTTCGAGCTTTTATCGATGCGATGATATTCTGATATTTGAATGACCCGAACATGTCTTGTATGCAGCTCATGATACATCCCTCTACTATCAGTAAAGGATATATATTGATCTCGTTCACTTCGAACTAATGCCTCTGCTTTTTCTTGTGATTCTATATGGATAAATCTCCGTACATAATGCATTTCATCAAAAAAATAAGTAATTTTAAATTCTTTCATAATAACTCCTCGATTACTGGATATGGTTGTTTACTGCTTATCCTATCCAACTAACAGCAGTTGTTATTCTCATGAAAATATAAAGGTATTTTCTACTTCTTCCGCATAACCTGTATTAAGGAAATTATTTTAGGCTCATCATCATAACGTGTGGTTGATTTCCATTCCGGCTGGGCCCTTTCCTGGGGGCGTCCAGCCGGAACGGAAATCAACTTATATATGGGGATATGTTTAAACAAATATCATCCCTACTTTTGGGGATGTGCCTTATTTTATAGGAGGTGATGATTTTGATCCATACAGTTAAAGTAGGAGAAACCTTGTCCCAAATAGCTAGAAATTATCGTACACCGTTGTCGTCCATAATTGCTGCTAATCCAGGGATAGATCCGAATGTACTTTATATAGGACAACAAATTGTTATTCCTGGATTTCCTAATCCAAATACGATCCCTTATAGAATAGATATTTCTACTGAAAATCGATGGCTACGGTTATATAAGGATAATGTTCTTCAAAAGCAATACCCAATTGCGGTTGGAAGGATGTTACATGATACACCTACTGGCGATTTTATAATCATTAACAAGGCTCCAAATCCCGGTGGACCTTTTGGAACAATGTGGATGAGTTTATCTAAAGAGCACTACGGTATTCATGGAACTAGTGATCCTAGCTCTATTGGTCATGCTGTTTCACGTGGCTGTATTCGTATGCATAATAAGGATGTCGAAGAGCTCGCGAGCATCGTCCCAATCGGCACTAGAGTTTTTATTCATCCATAAAAGATCTCCAGACTAAAAACATTCCTAAAATTTTATCGGAATGTTTTTTAGTTTTATCGGTACATTATGCTGATTTATCGGAATAAAAAAGCAACCTGAAATCAACCCTCAGATTGCCATCACTTCCTTTAGTGCAAATTAACCTTCACCTCTAGATTGTGCAAGCTTCGATAAATAGTATTGCTCCTCTCTTAGCATATGATCCGCCATTAGAGCTGTAAACGTTCCTAATACTTCTGCACTTAACTCCATTTCCTCTAACTCGCGTAAAAACGTTTTGAATAATTTCATTTCTAGATCTACATCCTGACTAAAGCGAGTTAATGCAGGGAAAGAGTCTATATTTGAACGTAAATATCCTGTAAGCTCCACTGCTTTTAAATAAAACTGTTCAAAATGTTGGGCAAAGGTAGTACTTTTTTGTCTCAATCTTCTTTCTACAGCATCCAAATCGTCATGAATAATACCTGCATGTCCTGAAGCATCTAAAAGCCAGAGTAAGTGATGATGTAGCTCATGAAAGATTGGTGGGACTTCGCCCTTCTTCAGATAGCTAAGTACATTTTGATATTCTTCTAGTTCATTCACCATGTGATTAATAAAGGTAGGTGATAAATGGATATTAATATTTCCCGATAATTGCTTTCGCAGGATATAAAATTTAAATTGCTTTAATTGCGCTACAGCTTCATCGACAGTGAGTGAAAAAGAAACCGCATTATTGGCATCGATCGAATTCACATAGGCAAGAAGCTGAGAAAATTTTTGAATAAATGAATTTGCTCTTTTTATATCCTCTGTTTCCGATGGATACAATGAATCATGAATAAATTGAGAATGGTCTTTTAATATCCTTAGCCAAAACCTATGTTCAAACATCGCATGCTGCAAGTAATTCGACAACCAGTCACATCCCCTTTGTTCTCTACGCTCCTCTATTCTATTCTTCTTGAAAACGTAATATTATTGCCAAATGTTCTTTTCGTATAGGATGAAACGCTTAAAGCTATACTACATAATGCGAAAAAAATTAAATGACATCAAAACAATTGAAAATTAGGAGGGGATATACTTGTCCACAAAAGAAAATACACTATCGATTTTCGCCTTAGGTGGCATTAATGAGATTGGTAAAAATATGTATGTAGTACAGTATGGGAATGATATTTTAATTATCGACTGTGGCGCTAAATTTCCAGACGAAAGCTTATTAGGCATCGATTTAATCATTCCTGATATTACGTACTTACAGGAAAATAAAGAGAAAATTAAAGCGTTAATTGTGACACATGGTCATGAGGATCATATTGGCGGTATCCCTTATCTGCTAAAAAAAATAAATGTCCCTATTTATGCAACACGCTTTACGCTTGGTTTAATCCAGCTGAAGCTGAAAGAACATAAGCTTTTAAGAGAGACAGAATTAATAGAAATTCATTCCGATTCATCTTTAAATTTCGGACAAGTTGACGTTAGTTTCTTTAGAACAAACCATAGTATACCTGATTGCTTAGGAATCGTTATGAATACACCTGAAGGAAATGTTGTACACACTGGCGATTTTAAATTTGATTTAACACCTGTCAATGATCAGTTTGCAGATATTCATAAGATGTCCGAGATTGGATCAGCAGGTGTACTAGTGCTTATTTCTGAAAGTACAAATGCAGAACGACCTGGTCTAACGCCTTCCGAGAAGCTTGTCGGTAATCATATTGAGGATGCTTTTTTACATGCCGACCGTAAAATTGTTATCTCTACTTTCGCCTCTAATGTTAATCGCATACAGCAAATTGTAAATGCAACGATTGCTACAAATAGGAAGCTTGCATTACTTGGTCGTAGTATGGTGAATGTTGTAGATGTCGCACTTGAGCGAGGCTATTTAGACATTCCAGAGGATTTGTTACTTGATGCACGCGAGGTGAAATATCTCCCCCCTGAAGAAGTTGTTGTACTATGTACGGGAAGTCAGGGAGAGCCATTAGCTGCACTCTCTCGCTTAGCAAGCGGCAATCATCGTGAAGTGAAAATTTTACCTGATGACACAGTTATTTTAGCTTCATCACCTATTCCAGGGAATGAAAAAGGTGTTTCACGAATCGTTGATAATTTATTCCAGCTAGGTGCGAAAGTTATTTATGGTTCCTCTAGTCATACAGGTATGCACGTTTCTGGTCATGGTCATCAGGAAGATTTAAAACTAATGCTGACACTAATGAAACCTAAATTTTTCATACCGATTCATGGTGAATTCCGAATGTTACATCAGCATCGTTTACTAGCTGAGTCCGTTGGTGTCAAAAGAGGGCATACGTTTATTATGAAAAACGGGGATGTTGTTGATATTGAAAACTCCACGGCTAGACAAACACGTAAAATCCCTTCAGGTGATACGTATGTCGACGGTATCGGTATCGGTGAAGTTGAAGGAATAGTTTTACGCGATCGCAAACAGCTTTCTGAAGACGGCATGCTTGTCATCGTAATCACACTTAATAAAGTAGATGGTGCCTTTATTTCAGAACCAGATACAATTTCACGAGGCTTTGTTTATGCAAAAGACTTTGAAGAACTTTTAACGAAAGTAAATATTCTCGTTAAAGAAACGGTAAATGAGCTTCAGGAAGAAAATAAGCAGCAAATACATGTTTTAAAAAGAGAAATCAAAAGAGCTGTCGGTCAGTATCTATTTTCACAAACAAAAAGAAAACCAATGATTTTACCTATAATCATTGAAATTTAAAAAAGTCGGTGTAAAGGCACAAGCCCAAACACCGACTTTTTTTATCCCGTAAAATTAAGGCTGTGATGGATTTATTTATGCTCACTATTAAAAATTTTATATAACATATGATTGTAAAGATACTGAGCCTGATGAAACCCATGATGTAAACTTTTTGAGTGATGTTCAACTTGCACAGAAACATTGTCAAAATGCCGCGATAACCCCTCTACTGCAGCCAGCAATGACTCTTTACTTTTTAATAATTGCTGAATCGTATTTAAAATTTGCACCATTTTATATTGGATATCTATCTTCGGAATATCAATCGGTATATAGTACAAATGCTGCCATTCTTTATTCACTTTATACCATCTAAAAAAATGTAATAAATAATCACTTAAAACAATTGTTTCATTTGGAATAATCGCAACGATATCGCTTGCAATATATAGTTCAGTTTCACTCTGATATATATATTTATTGGTGTCCTTCAAATTAGCATTAGTAAAAATGATGGTTTTAGCTGGTACTGGTGCATATTTGCAATGTTCTTCAAAGGTAATATTAACTTTTGGTAATTGCTCAATTTCACCGTCTAGCATTAACTTTTTTAAATTATCTGCTGTAATGAATGGTACACCGATGTTTGTAAAGTACTTTTTGCTCGGTATTATTTTTCCCTCCTCTATTTTAGCAACCTCATGTAATCGATAACGCTTTACCATGCCCGAATCCTCCAATCCTTCACTTAATTAGGTATACTCTAAAACAAGCTACTGAAGAATCAATCACACTGTTTTACACAAGTCTTTTCTCATAATAAATACTCCCACTAACCATTGTACCATTTTACTATAACATTTTGTCTATTATACCACTATAATGGTATAGGCATTTTTAATGTTTTTCACTAGCTTTTTACATAGAGGTGAATCATATGTCAGACTTTTTAAAGCTAGTAGGCGAACAACTCCGTATTATTAGAGTTTCAAAGGGGCTTAGTCAGGAAGAAGTAGCAGAAAAAACGGGGAAACTAGGTTTTAGTAAAGGACGAATCTCAAACATTGAACACGGGCAATCTAATATCACATTAAGCACTTTAGAAACGCTAATGAAAGCATTAGATATTGCACCTGAGGAGCTTTTTAATTTTCAAAAATTATCTGGTGTCACTGATATTGAAGAAAAGAACATTATGCTTGACATACATCGATCCGTTTTAAGGGAGCGCAATTTAGACGAAGTGAAATACGTAGTACGTATTACGAATGATTTTTTAAATACGATTGATTCACAATCAAAGAAAAATAGCTCCAATAATCAATAACGTTGGAGCTATTATAGCGAGCTATAATTTTTTTCTTAATGTGTAGAGCTTCCGATGAGCCGCTTCGCTCACACTTAATAAATCGCATATGTATGAACAAGTGCCTCATTTTTAATGTGGAATGCTCTATTTGCTTGAATAGAATAAAAACCCCTATACAAAAAAATCCATTTAGTCTGAAACCAAATGGATCTATTTATTACATTCCAAATTTTTGACGATAGCCGCATTTTCTACATAGCTCTTCAACTGCTTCTCTACGTGAAAATCCATCGACAATATTATTTGCACGTTCTCCTTGAACAATGTCTGTGAAGGATTTCTCGTTCACATTCCCCAAATTAATGACACCCTCACCGTCAAGACAGCAAGGCACTACTGTACCATCCACTAAAATAGCAGCTTGACTTCTAAGCGCATGACAAAAGCCTTTTCCTTCATCCTCAGGCTCCAATAAGCTTGGCCACTTAAATTCATGATCCTGATTTAAATAAATATTATTTGCAATCTTTACACCTTTTCCAGGCTGTACTTTTTCTTCGATGCGATAATCCAGATTATATTCATTTTCTAGAATTTCGAGTGTTTCACGATTTCTTCGTGCCGCAATATCTGTCACATTATCCTTTTGTAAATTCCATAAGCGATATGAAATAATCGTATTATAGTCTTTTGAATCACGCACAAAGTCTAATATATCCCCTAAGTATTTCTCACGATTTTCCGATCCTTCATGACCGTCGAAACTATGCAATGAAAAATTGATTTGGCGTAAAGCTGGTTTCCCTAATATCTTTTCACGATTCTTTTTAATCAGTGTACCGTTCGTTGTAATATTAACTTTAAAGCCTTTCTCATGCGCTGCGTCAAGCAACTGATCAATACGCGGGTGTAAAAGTGGCTCTCCTTTTACGTGCAAATAAATATATTTCGTATGAGGTCGTATTTCATCTAATATTTTATTAAATTGTTCTACTTTAATAAGTCCCTTTGCACGAGCAGTTGGAGGACAAAAGCTACATGCTAAATTACAGACACTCGTTATTTCTATATAAACCTTTTTAAATGTTCTCAACGTTGATTCACCGTTCCAGTTCTTCATATATTCAAATCCTATTCATTTTAACAAATTTTACGATAAGGAACAGTTTTTCAGTCTCCATCCCCTCACATTATTTATACTTTTTAGGGCCACATGAACAAGGAAACCTAAGAAAAATTAATAACTTAATAGTAATGCTGAAATAAAGGAGGTGAAGACTATGTCTGACTATAAAGCTGATAATGAACGTTCAAAAGATCCTTCAAAAAATCATATTACTATCAATTTTACTATTAACATTGGCAATACAGATATCCATGTTGAGCAAAGGGCTAAAGGTGGAGGACAAATAAATAAAGATGTAGGAACCAATGCCAACCAAGGCGGCCAAAATGCTATAAACGGTAGCACTAGAAATGTAAACTCCCAATTTGCCGACGGAAACGGCAGCAGCGGTATTGCTGGTGACAATAATGACGAAGCTGGCGGACAACAAGGAATAAAAGTAAGAGACAGCGTAGTAATCGATAGCGATATCCACTCATCTTCGAATCATAGTGAAAGTAGTGAAGATGAAAATGAATAAAGTTTATTTGGGTACAGCACCATAATTGTTATAAGTTGATCTTCATTACGGCTGGGCGACTCAGCGCCAAAACTTCTGTCGCCCCCTTGGAAGCGCTCTGTCAATAATTAAAACTTCTATCTGCTGGAATATTTTATACCAACAGATAGAAGTTTTTTGTTACACATTACGCTTATAATTTTTTGTTCCATCATATGAATAAAGCATTGGCTTTCCATCCACATATGTTTCTAAATGAACAGGACGACCCCATAGCTGATAAATATATGGCAAAACGTTCTCTAAATAGTGCGGATCAAGCTCCATTCCCTCAAAGCCATGCGATAAATAGAGCTCTCCATTGCGAAGGTAATCGCCATTTTTAACGACGATATACGGGAATCCCCCGTTTACACGCATCGATACGAGCTGATCACGTACCATTTCATAATCCTTATCAGTAATACGGTATTCATTCCCCTTTTTCTGGAACAAATAAAGATCCTCTCGTTTTGCTAAATCCTTCGTTAAATAGTTGCGTATAAAGGATATGTCTGACTCTATCTCTCTTACCTCAAACATTTTCTCTCGACCTGAGTTAGGTTGAACACCTAGTTTTCTCATCTCTTCTGTCGGATTATTATAGTGGTTTTCAATATCCTCGAAAATTTTCACACCAAGGTAGTAAGGATTAATCGTCGTTTTTGAAGGCTGCACAACACCTGCATTTAATTTCGCATACTCAATCGTTTCAGCTGTCGTTAGCTTGAGCTCACGCATAATACGTTGATGCCAAAAAGAAGCCCAACCCTCATTCATAATTTTTGTCTCTAATTGTGGCCAAAAATAAAGCATTTCCTCACGCATCATCGTTAGTATATCTCGCTGCCAGTCCTCGAGCTCTCGACTATGCTCCTCTAAAAATAGCAATAAATCTTTTTCTGGTTTCGGGGGAAAGTGCTTTATTTTTCGCCTGATCGATTTATACTCTTTTTCCTTTTCATCTAACTTCCATAGATCATCATACGGCGATTTTGATTGAGAAATCTCCTCTTCAAATTCATCCTCCGTATTCCAAGCCAATTTTGGTCGTAAAAGGGATGGATCGATATGCTCCTGAATCGCTAAAATTGCATCTAAAAACTGCTCAACTTCATCCTTTCCATATTCTCTTTCATAACCAGCTATCCTTTCAGCTGTTGCCGTCATGCTTTCCACCATATCTCTTCTAGTATTGGAGAAGCGTACATTATTTTTAAAGAAATCGCAGTGCGCCAATACATGCGCAATAATTAATTTATTTTGTGTTAACGTATTTGTATCAAGTAAAAATGCATAACATGGGTTTGAGTTAATCACTAGCTCATAGATTTGACTTAGCCCTAAATCATATTGAAGTTTCATTTTATGGAATTGTTTACCGAAGCTCCAATGTGAAAATCGAGTAGGCATACCATATGCGCCAAATGTATAAATAATATCTGCCGGACAAATTTCATAACGCATCGGAAAGAAATCTAAGCCAAAGCTTGAGGCAATTTCTGTAATTTCATCAATCGCTCGTTCAAGCTCTTTCATCTCCACTTTTTAGTCCCCTCCTTTGAACATGGTTTATGATTCACTTTTTTTGAAAAAGCTCTTTAAAGCATCGTATACATCGCCTTTTTTTCTCAAAATATGATACCTAAACTTAGGATCATCTACTTTTTTATAGGTGTACATAAGTGTAGAGAAGCGGTTATGCTGATTGACTTCCCCATATCCAAACATGCTCGATACTTCCATCAACTCTCCCACTAGCTTCAAGCACTTTTCATTATCCATTGATATATTTTCACCATCTGAAAAATGTACTGGATAAATATTGTAGCGAGAAGGATTATATTTTTCCCGAATTAGCTCCAATGCCTTTATATAAGCAGATGAACAAATCGTTCCACCACTTTCTCCCTTTGTGAAAAATTCTTCCTCTGTCACAACTTTTGCCTCTGTATGATGCGCAATAAACTCAATTTCCACGGTTTCATACTTGGAGCGCAAAAATTTTGTCATCCAAAAGAAGAAGCTCCTAGCACAATATTTTTCGAAGGAACCCATCGAGCCACTTGTATCCATCATGGCAAGAACTACTGCCTTCGATTCAGGTTTTTCCACTTCATCCCACGTTTTAAAACGCAAATCATCATTATGAATCGGCGTAATTTCTGGTTTTCCTTTCATCGCATTACGCTTTAGCGCATTAAGGATTGTGCGCTTTTTATCGACATTTCCCATTAAACCTTTTTTTCGAATATCGTTAAACTCGATTTTTTCCGTTTTAATATCCGCTTTTTCTTTTTGCTGTAGGTTCGGGAGCTCAAGCTCGTTAAATAACACATTTTGAACCTCTTCAATACTTACTTCAGCTTCATAATAATCATGGCCTGGTTTGTCACCAGCTTCTTTTCCTTTACCATTAGCTTGATTGCCTTTGCTAGCATCACGTGCAACCACATCACCTACATTACTGTCTCCTTGCCCTTGCCCAACATGCTTAGAGTTATCATAGTTATATCGAATTTTATATTCATCAAGTGAACGTATAGGGATTTTTATAACCTCGCGACCATTGGACATGACAATACTTTCTTCACTAACTAAATCAGGTAAATTATTTTTAATAGCATCTTTTACTTTTTCCATATGCCGTTGCTGGTCCTGGTGCCCTTTACGATGGAGGGACCAATTTTCCTGAGAAATGGCAAAACGTTTATTTTCGTTTTCAGTCATTTTTATCCTCTCCCATCTATCAAATTCGCTTTTTCTATACTATGCTAGTGATTCACTTTCTTGAACTTTTTTAGAAAAATCAATTACACTTCGTGGTTACTTCACCTATGGCAAAACTAAGTGAATGAAGATGAAGATTAATTTCACCTTGACGTAATTGTAGTTGTCGCTGTCGCTTTCGCACAGATAAAACCTTATTATTGCTGTCGCACAGAAATTTGCCACAGTACATGGCGAGTTCCTCTATTTCAGTAGTGTTTGGACACCCACTGAATGAAGATAAAAGGAGTGTCCTTAAATGGACACTCCTATTCACTCCTATCAATAGTCTTATAATTCCCTCTGAATAGGTCAAAATTATTAACGATTTAACAGACTACCTACATACTGCAATAATTCATTAGCAGATGTTGTATTATAGCCATGTTCATCAACAAGTCTCGCTACAACTTCATTAATCTTCTTAAGCTGTAATTCATCTGGCATTTTTGAAGATGTTGTAATTTTTACGACATCCTTGAGATCCGCAAAGAGTTTCTTCTGTATTGCCTCTCGTAATCTTTCATGCGAATTATAGTCAAAACGCTTACCTTTTCGAGCATAAGCAGAAATACGAATGAGTATCTCCTCACGGAATGCTTTTTTCGCATTTTCCGAAATGCCAATTTGCTCCTCGATAGAGCGCATTAATTTTTCATCTGGATTCATTTCCTCACCAGTCAATGGATCTAAAATTTTATTTTTATTACAAAACGCTTCTACATTATCAAGATAATTATTCATTAATGTTTTTGCAGACTCTTCATATGAATAAACGAAAGCTTTTTGCACTTCGTTTTTCGCAATTTCATCATACTCTCTTCGAGCAACGGCAATATAGTTCATATATTTTTCTCGATCTTCCTGAGAAATCGAAGCATGCTGGTCAAGCCCATCTTTTAGTGCACGCAGAACATCTAATGCATTAATGGATGGTACCTCTTTTCGGATAATAGCAGAAGAAATACGATTAATAATATACCGTGGATCAATACCGTTCATGCCTTCGTTCGGAAACTCTTTTTTAAGCTCCTCTAAGTCAACGGAATTAAATCCCTCCACATTTTCTCCGTCGTACAGTCGCATTTTTTTAATAAGATCCACACCTTGTTTTTTCGGTACTTCCAGTCTTGTTAGAACCGAAAAGATTGCTGCGGCCTTTAATGCATGTGGCGCAATATGAACATGGGACATATCGCTTTCTTTAATCATTTTTTCGTAAATCAATTCTTCCTGACTAACTTTTAAGTTATACGGAATCGGCATCACAATAATACGTGAATGTAATGCTTCATTCTTTTTATTTGAAATAAATGAGCGATACTCCGTTTCGTTTGTATGCGCAACAATTAACTCATCTGCACTAATTAACGCAAATCGACCTGCTTTAAAATTACCTTCCTGCGTTAAAGATAATAAATTCCACAAGAATTTTTCATCAAGCTTTAACATTTCTTGGAATTCCATCATACCTCTGTTTGCCTTATTCAGCTCACCATCAAAACGATAAGCACGAGGGTCAGATTCTGAACCAAATTCGCCAATTGTTGAAAAATCGATACTACCTGTTAAATCAGCAATATCTTGCGATTTAGGATCTGATGGTGTAAATGTTCCTATGCCTACACGTTTGTCTTCCGAAAAAGTAATACGTTCAATCATCACATTTTCAATGCGTCCATCATACTCCTTTTCAAGTCGCATCGTATTTAAAGGCGATAAACTTCCTTCAATTCGTATACCATACTCCTCGTAAAATTCATTACGCAAATGATGTGGAATTAAATGTAGAGGATCTTCATGCATTGGACATCCTTTAATTGCGAAAACCGCGCCTTCATCTGTTCGCGAAAATTGTTCAAGTCCGCGTTTCAACAAGGTCACTATTGTTGATTTACCACCACTTACTGGTCCCATTAATAACAAAATACGTTTTCTAACATCCAATCTTCGTGCTGCCGGATGGAAGTATTCCTCCACCAGTCTTTCAATTGCTGTTTCAAGCCCAAAGATTTCTTGCCCAAAAAATTTGTACATTTTTTGCCCATCGCGTTCCTCTACACCACTACACTTTATCATATTGTAGACGCGTGAATGGGCTGTTTGAGCGACTTCAGGTCTTTCCTTGATGATGTTTAAGTAATCTGCAAATGTACCTTCCCACTTTAGGCGATTTTCTTCTTCGCGATAGCTTTTCACTTTATCTAAAATGTTAATAGCCTTCCCTCCATTCAGGGCTTGATTTATAACATAGTATGAAGGAAATGACATTATGATACCCAATACTTTTTTGCATTCTTTAAAGATTTCTATGTAAAGTGCCTAACTACACCATTTCCTAAAGGACTTTACTTTGAAAAATCAACTTATTGCCCAGAATGAAGATAAAAAAATCCACCTACATTATATCCAGTAGATGGATTAAAAATATTTAGTTTTAACGCTTTCTCTTAATTCGTTCTAATAATAATCCATCCGACTGATTATTTTCGCCTATGACAAAGTCCTTCATATAATAAGTTAAATAATTACCAAACTGATTTGTTGTGTTTTTCAATAGTTCATCAACATAATAAGCACCTTTTTCAATTTTATCCATTAGTACAACAGCTAAAGATGCATAGACACCACATGCAACTTGAAAATACGTAGCATTCGTTTGATACTGAGAAAAGATCTCTTCGTTTTTCATAACATTGTACATAAATTTCTCACGGTCTTTATAGACAAGCAGAACACCGCATAAATCCTCTCCTTCTAATGGAGCATTAAGTGGATCAAGCACCTCCATTTCAAAATCCCATAAATTATCTAAATCATCGATATTAGATTCTATTAACTCTGTCGTATGGTCATTGACTTTATATAGGAACCCACTTTCCACATTCAACATTTTCCCTAAGCTATACACCTCTTCATGAGGCATTAAACAGCCAAAAAATTGTTTATCCCCTAGATTCACCTTAAATTCTAAATCATATACTTTTTCATAAAGAAAAAGTGGAGTCCTTTGACTCATGAACATGGGATAGCTCATTATGGCTTCATCTAAGAAACATTCCGGTGACCAAGTTGTATAAATAACATTTTTCTTGGCTTTGCTTTTATCCTTAAAGAAAGAAGTATCATGCTCAACAATATAGCAGGCTAATAATGCATCATCGTTTACTTCCTTTTGTAATTCAAATGTCATCCATTGTACAACACCAGGATTCATGCCAGAGCAAATTATTGCAACAGCATTTGAAATTTCATCTTTATATTTTTCTAAATGCCTAATCCTTTCAATTAAACCAAAACCCTCATACAATTCCTCATTTTCATCTATAAATGGATTTTCTAAAGCTGTATTTATATAATCAATGCCCAGATTATTACAACATTGCATCATTTCTACTGTATCCGCCCAAGAAACATCAATGACAACAGTAGTATTTGTTTTTTTCAGATGTTCCATTAATGTCGATTGATCAATTAAATCAAATTGATGAACGACAAGCTGGTTTCTTAAATTTGGATATAGATGCGCAAGAGACTTCTGATTAATTTCCCTCTTGTCTACTAAATGAATTAAGCTTTTTTCGATGATAGGATTAATAGAATCAGACTTGTCTTGAACTGTTTTATTTAATATCGCAAGTACTGCTTTTGCAACACCTCCACAGCTACCTAGTACTGTAATAGAGTTGTTATATACTACCATTCTATAACCTCGCTTTCGTATACATAGCATATGTATTAGAAAGCATTTGCCTTAGGTAGTAATCTGTAAATAAGCGTTAATAGATTGACATTTTATGATTATTTATAGTGTACAAACTGACTTATGAAAAAAATTTTTTCGGTTATTCTAACTGTAGAAAGGAGGTCCACTATTGAATCGCCATTTTATATTCCTTTTATCATGGATGTTATTATGGAGTTTTACTCCCCCCACTGTCGCGTTCGCAAAAGAAGAGCCCACACAAGAAGAAATTGTGCAGCAACGTATGGCCCATTACGTACAATTTGACGAATTACTCATCCCGTGGCATTTCTTAGCAGCCATTGACCAATATGAACGCAATTTGCAATCCGTTCGTAAAGATATTCCGAAACGGGATAGTATTATTTCCATTCAATTTTCTGATGAATATTGGTCAGGTGCTTTAAATCCTGTAAGAGATGATACTCGCCCAGAAACCATTAGTTACTTTGGTGGGATGGGACTAGATGGCAACGGTGATGGAGTTGCCAGTCCAAAGGATGATATCGATACAATATTCTCCATGGCTACTTTTTTAAGCAAATTTGGAACAACTGATGAAGACTTTAAATTAGCTTTATGGGAGTATTACGGAAGCGAACAGGCAGTAAATCAAATCTTCACCATTTCCAAAATGTATAGTCATTTCAAAACAACAGAGCTTGACGATCACACTTTCCCACTCCCTACTAATTACGATTACAGCTATCGAAGTACATGGGGTGCAAATAGGGGCTGGGGTGGACGCCGTATTCATGAAGGCACAGATGTTTTCGCTAGCTATGGTACTCCAGTGCTATCTACCTCTTATGGAGTAGTGGAAATAAAGGGCTGGAACCAATTCGGTGGTTGGCGTATAGGAATTCGAGATAATCATAACTCTTATCATTATTATGCCCATCTCGGTAGTTATAATAAGAAAATTAACGTAGGAGACCTTGTCGAACCTGGAACTGTTCTCGGTACTGTTGGTAGCTCTGGTTACGGTAAAGAAGGAACGTCTGGAAAATTCCCGCCTCATCTTCACTACGGCATCTACAAATTCAACGGACGTACAGAATGGGCATTTGATCCATATCCATCCTTACTACAATGGGAACGACAAGCAAAAAAAGCAAAGCAAAAACAGTAATTAAAAAAAGAAGGATAGATAAAATTGACTTTTTCTATCCTTCTTTTAGTTATTTGTTCATACCATATCCCTCCTATAATCGCATTGTTTTTCGGAACAAATATACCATTCAAACTAAAATATAGATCATAATAGCAATGATTTTATAGAAGCTCATCAGTTAGGTATAAATACATAAAAGCATTAAAAAAACATCCTAATTTTTATTTAGACGTATATATTTAACTATCTATCATTCATAACTAGGATTTGTTATTGTACTAAAAAACCATTTTTAAATTTTTCCATTAAAAGGGCTTATGTATATATCTAATTAGTTATAAAATATATTTGTACTATAACAATTATTATTTCGATTTTTTTACAGTTCTACATTGAAAATGAACAATAAAAGGATGGGAAAAGATGAAGGGAATATATCAGTTTAAAACACTTAAAGCCCGAATTTTAAGTGCATTTCTTCTTTTAATCGTATTAGTTGTTGGTTTCACAGCATATACGTACATTTCTAATGATAAGATGGAAAAACAAGCAGAAGGTTTAGTGGAAGAAGATTTACAAGTCTTAACTGCAAGTAAAGATTTAGCAATGTCTATGAGTGTTCGTCTCTCTTCAGCTTTAAGTTATGTTGTATCAGGTGATGAAAAATACATAGAAACATTTAATGAATATCGTCAAATTGCTGAGGAAAGTAATAGTATTGTAGAAAAATACGAAAATACACCTGAGCGTGCGGCACTAGTAGAAATGGCACGCACATGGAGTAATCGCGTAAATACCGAAGTATTCGATGTTTATAAAAAAGGGGATAAAGAATTAGCATTAAAAAATTTAACAGCTATCAATAATCTCGTAACCGATGTTCGTGTTGGTTATGAAGAATTGGCCGATAAACGTTCAGTCGCCATTACTAAGGTAGGGGATGACGTAGTATCAACAAGTTTAAGCAATAAAACAGTTGGGTTAATTGTTAGCATTGTATTGACAGTCGCAGGTATCCTAGTCGCTATTGTTACTGCTAGCAATATTTCTAAACCTATTACAATTGTCTCAAAGCGCATGAGCGAATTAGCGGATGGCAATCTGCAACATGAACCCCTTCCAGTAACTCATCGAGATGAGATTGGTCAATTAATGATTTCTGCAAATAATATGAATGAAAAGTTAAAGCAAACAATAAGCTCCATTCATACTGTTTCCGAAACAGTAGCAGCTAGTAGCGAAGAGCTGGCCCAATCGGCTAATGAAGTACAATCAGGTACAGAGCAAATTACCGTAACAATGCAGGAGCTAGCCTCTGGCACTGAAACACAAGCATCGACTGCAGGTGATTTAGCCGAAACAATGACTTCTTTCCAACGTAGTATTCATGAAACAACACAAGAAGGCATTGAATTAAAAGCGCATTCAAATCATGTACAAGAACTAACAACTACAGGTAAAGGCTTAATGGTACAATCAACACAACAAATGACAACCATTAATGAAATTGTTTTAGATTCAGTAAAAAAAGTTGAAGGCTTAAATGTGCAGTCTGCTGAAATTTCCAAGCTTGTTTCTGTCATTGATGATATTTCAAATCAAACAAATTTACTGGCCTTAAACGCTGCCATCGAGGCAGCTCGCGCAGGTGAACACGGAAAAGGTTTTGCAGTTGTAGCCGATGAAGTCCGGAAGCTTGCAGAAGAAGTACAGTATTCTGTCACGGATATTTCAACAATCGTCAACCGAATACAAGGTGAAACTGGCAATGTAACAACCGCTCTACAATCCGGCTACGAGGAAGTAAAAAGAGGAACCGTACAACTAAATCAAACAAATGAAACATTTGAACAAATTTCGGAAGCTGTTGAGGAAATGATTCTTAACATAAATACCATTTCAAGCAATTTAAATAAAGTTGCTCAAAATTCCAAATCCATCAATGTCTCCATCGATGAAATGGCTTCTATTTCACAAGAGTCTGCAGCTGGTGTAGAACAAACAACAGCAACTGTAGAGGAAACAGCTGCTACTATGGAGGAAATTTCAAGGGGTGCAAATCATCTCGCTAGTATGGCTGAAGAACTAAATAGCCAATTACAGCATTTTAAAATTTAAAGTTCAAGGTGGTACCTGATTACTTCAGGGCGATTCTACTTAAAAAAGCTATCTCGACATATTCGTTCGAGATAGCTTTTTTCACCTTAATACTAATGCCTAACTGGTACCCTTTCCAGCTCATAACGATTGATTATCACGCTAATCTTCTGAAACCATTCCTCACATAGCTCCAGCACTTCTTGATACTCATCTTCTTCTCTTGATAGAGGCTCACTGTTATCCATAAAAACATATTCTAAAATGGGATCAGATAAATTATCAGCTACAATTTTCAACATCAACAAAGACATAGTGTCAGACTCATAGTCCTCGTTACCTAATTCCTCTTCTTCTATATCCATATCTTCGCCAAGTAATAAACCACTTATGAAGTTATTGCTCGTCCTAGCAATGTACATGTCGTCCTCTACTATAGCTACTTCATATATTTTTTCGAATGGAATTTCTTTTTTTATCAAATCTTCTTCTAAATCTTCTCTACTTGCTAGGATAAGTGTATTTGTAGGTTCATTTAATAATAAAGCACTTAAACAATCATTTGAGATGATGCACTGTGTATGAGGGATAGCCATAAGCTCCTCCTCACTCGCCTCTTTCATTTCATTTAATGTATTGATATAGATAAATCGTTCTTTCACATACCGAAAAATCCCTGCTATTACTAGCCCTAAGCCAATTAAAAAATATGCCTTACTAAATATAGCCGTTTCGACTGAATTTGCTAGTAATATATAGATCATCCCAAGAAATAAAATAAAAAAGGTTTTCATCCATCTCCCACCCTCAAAAAGATAATCGATAGGATTATTTCATCCATATTAATAGAAATTTTATTCTAACGATTATCTTTTCATTCTTAATTTCTATAGGAATTATTCGCGCTACTAGCATCTGAACTTTGAAACGGATTTTTTGTTCAGTTTTAAAATAGAATGGAGGATATCTTAATTGTAGCTTTCTTGTTCCATCGTAAGCTCTACAACACTTTCTGTTTCCTTTGCAGCCTTATTCGAAAGCATCGTCGTTTCCACAACTCCTGCTGTAATCTCCTTAAAAAATGCAGACAAGCTAATCCAGCAGAATTCGACCCATTGCTTGCGCTACAAAAGATATTTCCTTAAAAAGTTAAAACAGCTACAACATAATATTTGTAGCTGTTACTATAATTTAAAATAATCAATTACCCCTAAATGATTGTTCATATTAAAAATACTTATCCGTTTAGTGTCATGACTAAAACTGCCGGTATAAATGACACAGCAAACATACTCGCATACCACATCGATGTACGGCGTAATGAAAAACGAACTTGTTTCTTTTCTGCATAAAAAATGTCTATCATAATTGCAGCAACAACAAGTGGGATAGTAACACATGCGATAGCAACTAATAAAATTTTTAAACTGAACATAAAAGCACCCCTCTGTTCGTGAACATTTATTTTCCATCTTTGTGACAACTTTATGTCAATTTCAGTGTACACAATTCCGTCACAAATTGTCAACTACATTCGACTAAGAAAAATGCGCTTTTTACAGAAAATTTTCGCCTTATTATAGATTTTTTCGTAAAAATCCTCATAGATAAAGCAGCTGCAAAATTGCAGCTGCTTTGTTCATGAGTAATTTGTTGGTTATTAACTAAAATTACCACTTGACTAAGTTCGAACCATTTTAGTCTCTATATTTATATGTTAACCCTCTTAAAAAATTCCTTACAAAGCGATCTCCACATTCTTTATAGTTACGATGGCTTGGATTTCTTAAAATGGCACCTAATTCGCCTTTCGAGACGCTAACGCCACCATCATATAAGATATCAAGCATCTCCTCACTCGTTAAGGCTAACGCTATCTTCACTTTCTTTAATAGCATATTATTAGGGCTTTCTTTTCCTGAAACAGGCGGTGGTCCTTCTGGTTGACCAGATTTAGGCTTTTGCGGACCTCGTTTAAATGTAATAAATCCATTTAAAAAAGCCTCTACCATTTTATTATTACATTTAATGTATTCTTCTGGCGCTTCTTCCTCATCATTAACTTTAATAAGCATGTTCAATACTTCTTCCTTCGTAAAATCCATACCGCCTAGCTTAAAAATTTCAACCATATCTTTATTTTTGATATCTAATGCATATCTTAAACGAATTAAAATATCATTGTTTGTCATTTAAAAAACCTCCATTTTAACTGTAAAGCGCTTCTAACAATCGTATCTTCAAGATTGTAGTATTACTTTATTATAGCAGAGACATTCACAATTTTAGCTAGCTTTCCAAAAGTTACTTTACTATAGTATTTAGAATGCGCATTTTACTTTTTTAAATGTATGATTAGCCAACTCTCGACCATTCTAATCACAAGGAGGTGAGAAAAATGGCTAATCGTAGTTCAAATAAACTTCTAGTTCCTGGTGTACATGAAGCTGTTACTCAATTGAAATATGAAATCGCACAAGAATTTAATGTACAATTAGGGCCAGAAGCCTCTTCTCGTGCAAACGGTTCAGTCGGAGGTGAAATTACAAAACGCCTCGTAGAAATGGCTGAAAAACGTTCAAAAGGTTTATTATAATAATAAATTTCAAAAAGAACGAATCCCTTTTATTAATTGGAATTCGTTCTTTCATGTTTTTGCAGTTACATAACTCTATTCAACATTGTTTGATTCGAAGTTATCAAGTAATGTACGCACTTCATCTGTTGATTTCGTGTTCATCAATTGATTTCTTAATTCACCAGCTCCACGGAATCCTTTGACATAAATTTTGAAAAAGCGATGAAGCCCAGAGATTGAACGTGGTAGTACTTCCGCATATTGATCTTGAAGATCAAGCTGAAGTCTTAAAAGATCAAGGTACTCTTTACTGCTATGCTCTTTCGGCTCTTTTTCAAAAGCAAAAGGATTTTTAAAAATACCTCGCCCGATCATAACGCCATCAATGCCATATTGTTCAGCAAGCTGCAGCCCAGTTTGACGGTCAGGAATGTCACCATTGATTGTTAGTAGTGTATTTGGTGCGATACGGTCACGTAATTTTTTGATTTCCGGAATTAGCTCCCAATGTGCATCTACTTGGCTCATTTCCTTTCTTGTACGTAAATGAATAGAAAGGTTCGCAATATCCTGTTTTAAAATATGCGTTAGCCATTCCTCCCACTCATTTACCTCTTTAAAGCCAAGTCGTGTTTTCACGCTGACAGGTAGTCCCCCTGCTTTTGCTGCTTGAATAAGCTCTGCCGCAACGTCTGGACGCAAAATAAGGCCACTACCTTTCCCTCTCGATGCCACATTCGGGACAGGACAACCCATATTAATATCGATGCCTTTAAAACCCAGCTCCGCCATACCAATACTCATTTGACGGAAATACTCAGGATTGTCCCCCCAAATATGTGCCACCATTGGCTGTTCATCTTCTGTAAAAATCAAACGGCCTCGCACACTTTTCATGCCCTCTGGATGACAATAGCTATCTGAGTTTGTAAACTCTGTGAAAAATACGTCCGGTTTACCGGCTTCACTTACTACGTGACGAAAAACAACATCCGTCACATCTTCCATTGGTGCAAGTACAAAAAATGGTCGTGGTAAATCACGCCAAAAATTATCTATCATTTCAAACTCAATTCCTCTCAATATGGATACAACTTTAAACTCTCAATCAAAAATATGAAGCCAAATGTTCTATTTCATTTACACTTATATCATGCTCAATAACTGATTATCAAACACAAATACATTTGGCATTTATAATTTTAAAAAATCGGTAATGTTTATTTTAACGAAAATCGCCCCTGAATGGTATGTTTATAAACAAAAAGCAGATGGCATAGATTTTTGAACTGACCCCCGAATAGTGGACACTTTATTCCAAAAACATAAAAAAGCAATTCAAGATAACGGTTAATTTATCATAAGCAATCGAATTATAAACCATTTGATATCAAACCCACGTTCTTGAACTGCCTATTATTATGTTCTAATACCAATTATGGGGTGTATAATTTTCATCACATATATCAAAAGTAACCTCTTCTATTCAAGCATAAGATTCAACTAAAAACCCTTCCATGCTTACACAAAAAGGATGGAATATTCACTCCATCCTTTCAGAGTTCTATCATTTACTAATCAATCACCCGAGCAACATCCCTACCACAAGTCTTGCATTTCCCCTTCAATACAGGGGCATACTCCCCCTCTTGTATAGTGTACTTCACAATTGTCGTTACACCACAATTGCCACAAAATACGTTTTTTACGAGCATTTCCCTGATATCTTTCGGGATAGAGAGCCATTTTTTTGCTGCGTCCATTATGATCGCTCCTTTAGAGTCAGTTCCGTAACAACCTCCACATGCGTCGAATGCGGGAACATATCCACAGGTTGAATCTCCTGTGTTTGATAGCCCCCATCCTCCAAAATTCGAAGGTCACGTGCTAGTGTAGCTGGATTACAGGACACATAAACAACACGTTTAGGACGTTGCTCTAAAATCGTTTTAAGAAGCGCCTCATCGCAGCCTTTGCGTGGTGGGTCAACTACTAAAACATCCGCTTCTTTGCCTTCCTTATACCAACGTGGAATAACTTCCTCTGCTGGGCCAGCCTCGAAATACGTATTTGTAAACCCATTTAGTGCCGCGTTTCGTTTTGCATCTTCAATCGCTTGTGGGACAATTTCAACACCCATAACAGCCTTTGCTTGTTGTGCAAGGAATAATGAAATTGTGCCGATACCACAATAAGCATCAATTACTCGTTCATCACCTTGTAAGTTAGCGTAGTCTAATGCTTGTTTGTATAGAACTTCCGTTTGCTCAGGGTTTACTTGATAAAATGAACGTGCTGAAATTTCAAAGCGAACATCGCCAATTGTATCAATAATAATGTCTTTGCCCCACAGATTTACGGTTTCATCACCGAAAATAACGTTTGTTTTGTCGCTATTAACGTTTTGCATAATGGATGTGACATTCGGGACAAGCTTCTGGATTGTCGCAACAGCAGCATCTTTTTGCGGGAATTTTTTCTTTTTAGTTACGAGAACAACCATCACTTCACCAGTTGCCCGTGCCTTACGAACAACTACGTGGCGCAGCATTCCCTCATGCGATAATTCGTTGTATGGTCGAACACCGATTGCCGCTAGTTCCTTTTTCAAACCTGCAAGAATAGCATCCGCTTCTCCAGTCTGAATTAAGCATCGCTCCATATCCACAATGCTGTGAGACTTCGTTTTGTAGAAACCAGCAATTGCTTGTCCTGCTTCATTTGAGGAGAAAGGTATTTGCGCTTTATTACGGTAATGCCAAGGCTCTTCCATGCCCTTCACTGGTAGAACAGGCGCATCAATTTTTCCAATGCGCTGCATGACATTACGCACCATGTTTTCTTTCCATTTTAACTGACCTTCATAAGACAGGTGCTGTAATTGGCAGCCGCCACATTGTTTAAAATATTCACAAGGAGCATCTACACGATCTGATGATGGCTCGAGAATTTCTACGACCTTCGCAAAGCCGTAGTTTTTTAACGTTTTCACAACATGTATTTCCGCCGTTTCACTAGGAAGTGCACCTTGGATAAATAATGGATAGCCATCGACCTTTGCGACGCCATTGCCATCATGTGTTAAATCTTCTATATAAACTGTTAGTCGGTCATTCTTTTTCACGGGTGCTGACATTCGTACATCCTCCATTTCAATCTCTTTATTGTAGCATGTTGAGGCGGATGAAAAAAGAACTTGGCTTCATATTAGGCTCAAATGTGGTCGGCTCTCCTTCTAGACTGATCAGGTAAGACAAGAATGGGATTCGCTCTCTCTTCAAACTAATCACCTTTACACGAGTAGAAAAAAGAGCCGCTATTCGCGACTCTTTCCCTCTTTCCTTACTGTATGGTAATCTCTAGGTGCCCACCAGAAAGCAGCAACTACACCTAGGATGACGACTATAAATGGTGCATAAAAAATCAAAAAACTTGTCATAGTTGTATCCCTCCTATGCGTGATTGTCTTCTTTTCCTGTCACATAATTTTTGTTGAAAAGGAATAATTTCAACAACAAGAACAGTGATGGAATAAGCAGACAAAGTCCCAAAACAAACGCAATGACGAGTGCAATCGCCATTTGTGTACTTGTAAAGCTATCGTAAATCGTTAAATACGGATACAGTAAATATGGATATTGGGCAATTCCATATGCGAAGAATGCCACTGCAAATTGGGCAATCAATAAACTAACCGCAAGACCGTAATTTTTTCGCATCCATATTAACACTACAGTAATAATAAACAGCACGGCGGATATGGCGAACATCCACCATAAATTAACCATGTTATTGTAACTTTCAGGGTTAATGAATTTCATTTCGTACATAATGCCGAGCGCGCTCACCATTAATGGTATCGCCCAAGCAAGTGCGTATTTTCGCATTAAATTTGTAGCTTCTCGATCCTTTGCTTTATGTGCATACCAAGTTAAAAACACGGCTGAAATATAAAGTACCGCTGCAATGCTCAACACGACAATACTCCAAGCAAACGGGCTCGTATACAACGTCCAATAATTCAAGACCGGTTGCCCGTCAACAATATCAACATAGCCGCCAGCAGCAATCGCGAATACAACAGAAAGTGAGGCTGGAATGAGTAACCCTGCTATACCATACGTCAACGTGTAACCAATATGCCCACGTGCGCCATATGATTCAAATGCATAGTAGGAGCCTCGTATTGCAAGAAGCACTAGCGAAATACTAACTGGAACAAGTAAAATCGTTCCATAATAGAAAGCTGTTTGTGGGAAAAATCCAACAATCCCCACAAAGAAGAATACTAAAAAGACATTGGTAACTTCCCAAACAGGTGATAAATAACGTTTAATAATATTCGTTAAAATGTGATTTTTTCCGATAAGTAGGCTGTAGGCATTAAAAAAGCCTGCACCAAAATCGATTGAAGCTACAATGACATAACCAAATAGGAAAATCCATAAAACTGAAATACCTAAAATCTCTAATGTCATAAGATGTCACCGCCTTTTTCATCATGGCGATCTTCTATTTCACGCTCAATTGGATTATTTTTGAACATACGAACTAACACTACGATACTTCCTACTGCTAATACGGCATACACACCTGCAAACAAGAGCAACATTAAATCAACATGATCACTCGTTGTCGCCCCTTCTGGTGTTCGCATTAATCCATATAAGATCCAAGGCTGTCGTCCCACTTCGGCAAGCCACCATCCTGCTTCAATTGCAATAATGGAAAGTGGTCCACCTGCAACAACAATCCATCTAAACCAACGGCTATGAATAAACTGCCAATCACGTGCTTTCCCGGTTACGTAAAGCAGTGAAACGAGTGCCATGAACATACCAATAAACACCATGATATTAAAGAGGTAATGAATATACAGCGGTGGTCGATCTTCTTTTGCAAATTGATCTAAACCAATTACCTCTGCATTTGGATTATTATGTGCTAAAACACTCAAAGCATAAGGTACTTTAATAGCATATTTTACTTCTTCACCATTTAATACACCAAAGAGTATAAGGGAAGCTTTGTCTCCCGTTTCAAAGTGCCACTCAGCTGCGGCTAGTTTTTCTGGTTGATATTCAGCTAAATATTTCCCTGAAAAGTCTCCAATAATCGCTGCTGCAATAGAGAAAATCAGACCAACCTTCATAAGTAGATATAAAGATTTTTTATGGTATACATGCTTAGAACCTCTAAGTAGACGGTATCCTGCAATAGATGCTAATACGAACGCGGACGTCATGTAGGCTGTAACGAGAACATGTGCTACCTTTGTCGGCATTGCCGGATTAAACATCGCTAAAAAAGGTTGAATATTTACAAGCTGTCCATCCACAATGTCAAATCCTTGTGGCGCATTCATAAACGCATTGACAATTGTAATAAACACAGCTGACATCGACGCACCGACAGCAACCGGAATTAACAGCAACATATGCTTCTTCTGACTATCGAAGCGATCCCAAGTATATAAATAGATGCCTAGGAAGATGGCTTCAAAGAAAAATGCAAACGTTTCCATGAAAAGTGGTAATGCAATCGTTTGGCCAGCAAGCTGCATAAAATTCGGCCATAGTAAAGACAACTGTAAGCCAATTGCTGTCCCTGTTACAACTCCGACGGCAACTGTAATAACAAAACCTCGTGCCCAACGTCTTGCCATTAAAATATAGTGCTCATCATTCTTTTTATACCCAGTCCATTGCGCGATCATAATCATTAATGGGACACCAACACCAATCGTTGCATAAATAATATGGAACGATAAAGTTAGCTCCGTTAATGCTCTACTCCAAAAGACTGCTGATTCATTCACCATTTCATTGCCCCCCTAACCTCCAAATATTCTTCCAAGTATGGAAAGTAGCATGATAATTGCAACACCAAAGCTTAGCCAAATGAGCTTTCTTTCCTGTGACTTATACAACGGCAACACTTCCTTTCCCTTATCTATACCCATTTTCCACTATAGCAATGAAAAAAACCTTTATAATGGGCCGGAATTTCGGCCTATTATAAAGGTTTCAAATTTTGTTCAAGTATTATACTCACATTTGCCAAACATTTTTCTTAATTCATTCACAATACCAATTAAAGGATGAGAATGTTCATAAATATGGTGATTAACCTATTAATATGAATCATCACCAAAACGTGTGATTGATTTCCGTTCCGACTGGGCGCTTTATTGCTGACGCTTCGCCTTCGCGCAGAGCTTCCTGGGGTGTCCGATGAGCCGCTTCACTCGCGATGCTCACTCCTAAATTAAGCAGAACCCTTTTTATGTTTATTGGATACGGTCTTCCTCACGAATATCTGCTAGTGGAACAAAAATTTCAATATGACGCTTTAAGTTTTCAAATGTTGCAGGCGCGTCCCCACCATATTCACCATCTAGGTTTAAATGAATTTCATCTTCAGTAGATACTTTGACGACACTCGCCTTTTTATAAATTACACGATCATCATTTAAATGCTCGCCTCTTAATGCCATCGCAGCAAGCTGAATAAATTCAGGCAGATTTACTTTTTTCAATACGATTAAAGTAAAGTAGCCATCATTAATACTTGCGTCTGGGGCAAGCTTTTCGAAGCCACCCACCGAATTTGTTAAGCCACATAAAAACATCATGGCATCCCCATCAAACACTTCGCCATCGTATTCAATACGCATGTGTGAAGCTTTAATCGATGGGATCATTTCCACTGCTTTTAAGTAATAAGCTAACTGTCCTAGCATTGTTTTCATTTTACTTGGCACTTCATAAGTTAATTCTGTAATACGTCCGCCAGCAGCAATATTGATGAAATAGCGTTCCCCATTTAATAAACCAACATCTACTGGTAACGATTCACCTTTAATAATAATGTCAACGGCAGCTTCAATATTTCGAGGAATGTGCACGGCACGGGCAAAGTCATTCGTTGTGCCCATCGGAATTAGACCTACTTTCGGCCGGTTCTCAAATGGACTTACACCTGCAACAACTTCATTTAATGTGCCATCTCCACCAACTGCAATAATTATATCAAAGCCACGTTCTACTGCATTTTTTGCAGCAATGGTCGCATCGCCTTCACAGGTTGTTGCGTGACAAGATGTCTCGTAGCCTGCTACCTCTAATTTTGCCAATACTTCTGGTAGATGCTTTTTAAACACTTCACGCCCAGATGTAGGATTATAAATGATTCTTGCTCGTTTCATAACATACCTTCCTGCTTCATAAGATTCTATTTCTTTCAACGAATTATTCTTTTAAATGTTGCATTGAAGTCAACAATAGCAAGGCATGTCCACATTTTTCTGACATGAAGCCTTGTGATTTACAATTATTGCAATGCAGCTATTACTTTCTTTTTAAAATCCTCGTAAACATATTTCCAATATGATTTATTCGTCATATTCTCTTCACGAATTTCTGCATATAGCGCTTTTTGTGCATCTTCAAATGTAGGGTCTTCTTTATCAGGTAAAGTAGCTCGTTTACTTACTACTAATTCCTGTAATTCTGGTGCTCGTGGTCCCCATTTTCCTACAACCTGACCAGCATCATCTAATAAAATATAAACTGGAATTGCACGGCCACCGTTTGTTAAATAACGATCAATCAAATCTGTATCCGCATCACGTAATACTGCGCGCATGTCTAGTTCTGCTGCCTCTGCAACTCGGCGAATGATTGGATTGTTTAACATTGCGTCCCCGCACCAGTCCTCAGTAATTGTTAATATTTTTGGTTGCTTATTTTTCAATAGTTCGATAAAGCCATCGTTTAATGGCACTTCGAAACCATCGTAAATACGGAAGCTTTCCTCTTTTAACGTCGTCATATGATCCATATATTGTTGAATTGAAATCGCATCATTGAAATATTGTTGTTCAGTTTTCATTGATAGACCCCCTAAAGTTTTATCATGTTCTATTCTATATTTTGCTATGAATACTCCATTTAGACAACTATAAAGTGCTAATTTGGTATTTTTTAGTTCTTTTCTCCATAAAATCGAGTTTATTTCTGTTCCTGCTGAGCTTTTCCTGGAATCGCCCAGCCTCTACTCAAAAATTATCTAGAATTTTTGTAGATTTGCGCTTTTTTATAAATCAGCATTAAGCCTGTTGATACTTTACTCGTAAAGGTCATTTATTGTTATAGATGCCCTAAAGATTCTTTAGTATGTATTAATTTTTAAATATAAAAGGCCAAGAAGCAAATTTGCTCTCTTGACCTTCCTTTGAAATTGAAATTAACGTTTTGCAATTTCTTGTTGTAATAATTTATTGACCATAGGTGGGTTCGCTTGACCTTTAGTTGCTTTCATAATTTGACCAACTAAGAAGCCTATAGCGCGATCCTTACCATTTTTGAAGTCTTCGATCGATTGTGCATTGTTGTCTAGAACTTCTGTAACGATAGCAAGTAATGCACCTTCATCAGAAATTTGAACTAACCCTTTTGCTTTAACGATTTCTCCTGCAGAACCACCGTTTTCTACTAATTCAGCAAATACCTTTTTACCGATTTTAGAAGAAATTGTACCGTCAGTGATTAATTTCACCATTTCTGCAAGGTTTTCTGGCGTTAATGCAGTATCTTTAAGGTCTTTTTGTTCTGCATTTAAGTATGCAGAAACATCACCCATAAGCCAGTTTGCTGAAAGCTTTGCATCCGCACCTTTAGCTACCATTGCCTCAAAGAAGTCTGAGATTTCTTTTGAAATAACAAGAACTCCTGCATCATATGGTGTTAAGCCTAATTCATCTGCATAGCGTTTTTTACGAGCATCTGGAAGCTCAGGAATTTCTGATTTTACTCGCTCTAACCATTCATCAGAGATCGATAGACGAACTAAGTCTGGCTCTGGGAAGTAACGATAATCGTCTGTTCCTTCTTTCACACGCATAAGAATTGTTTTACCTGTTTTTTCATCGAAGCGACGAGTTTCTTGATCAATTACCCCACCTGAAAGAAGGACATCAGCTTGGCGTAATTCCTCGTGCTCTATACCACGGCGAACATAGTTGAAAGAGTTAAGGTTTTTAAGCTCTGTCTTTGTACCAAATTCTTCTTGACCATATGGACGAATTGAAATGTTGGCGTCACAACGTAGTGAACCTTCTTCCATTTTACAGTCAGATACATCTGTATATTGGATAATTGATTTTAATTTTTCTAGGTAAGCATACGCTTCGTTTGCTGTACGAATATCTGGCTCAGAAACGATTTCCACAAGTGGTGTACCTTGACGGTTAAAGTCAACTAAAGAGTGGTCACCAGAGTGAGAAAGCTTCCCTGCATCTTCTTCCATATGAAGACGCGTAATACCGATACGTTTTGTGTAACCATCTACTTCGATATCAATCCAGCCATTTTTACCGATTGGTTTATCGAATTGAGAGATTTGATAAGCTTTCGGATTATCTGGATAGAAGTAGTTTTTACGGTCAAATTTTGTTTCTTGTTCGATCTCCATGTTTAGTGCAAGTGCTGCACGCATTGCGAAATCTACAACATTTTTATTAAGTACAGGTAGGACACCAGGATAGCCTAGGTCGATAACTGTAGTATTTGTATTTGGTTCAGCACCGAAGTGAGCTGGTGCTGGTGAGAAGATTTTTGAGTTCGTTTTTAACTCAACGTGTACTTCTAAACCAATGACTGTTTCAAAGTTCATGTTATTTTCCCTCCCAAATTTGAGGAACTTGTTTATGGAACTCCGTTGCTTGTTCAAAAGCATGAGCTACACGGTAAATTGTTGCTTCATCGAAATATTTACCGATAATTTGTAAGCCTAGTGGTAGACCATTTTCAATACCACATGGGATTGAGATGGCTGGTACACCAGCTAAGTTCATAGGAATCGTTAAAATATCATTTGCATACATCGTCATTGGATCATCAACGTTTTCACCAATTTTAAATGCTGGTGTAGGAGAAGTTGGTCCAATGATCACGTCAAAGTCTTCAAATACTTTGTCGTAGTCTGCTTTGATAAGTGTACGTGCTTGTTGAGCTTTTTTGTAGTAAGCATCATACGTACCTGCACTTAGCGAGTAAGTACCAAGCATGATACGACGTTTTACTTCATCACCAAAGCCTTGTGCACGTGTTTCTTTATAAAGGTCCATCAAATTATTAACGTTTTCTGCACGGAAACCATAACGGATACCGTCAAAACGAGAAAGGTTAGAAGACGCTTCAGAAGAAGAAAGAATATAGTATGCTGCAAGTGCATATTTCGAGTGAGGAAGCGATACTTCTTCTACTGTAGCACCTAAGCCTTTTAATACTTCTAATGCATCAAGCACTGATTGACGTGCTGCTTCGCCAACACCTTCACCAAGGAATTCTTTTGGCACAGCAATACGTAAGCCTTTTACGTCACCAGTAAGTGCTGCTGCGTAGTTTGGTACTTCTACGTCTGCAGAAGTAGAATCGTTTGCATCTAATCCTGCGATTGCTTCAAGTAAAAGGGCATTGTCTTCAACATTACGTGTAATTGGTCCGATTTGGTCTAAAGAAGATGCAAATGCAACTAGACCAAAACGAGATACACGGCCATATGTAGGCTTCATCCCTACAACACCGCAATAAGCAGCTGGTTGACGGATTGAACCACCAGTATCAGAACCAAGTGAGAATGGTACTTCACCTGCTGCTACTGCTGCTGCAGACGCACCTGAAGATCCACCTGGTACGTGGTTTAAGTTCCATGGATTTTTTGTTGTTTTATAGTATGAGTTTTCATTTGAAGAACCCATTGCAAACTCGTCCATGTTTAATTTACCGATAGTGACCATACCTGCATCACGTAGCTTTTTAACTACTGTTGCATCGTAAATTGGCATAAAGCCTTCTAAAATTTTAGAAGCACAAGTTGTTTCTAAGCCTTCTGTCACGATGTTGTCTTTAACACCGATAGGAAGACCGAAAAGTGGTCCACGCTCTTCAAATGGCACTTTATCCATTTCAGCTGCTTGTGCAGTTGCTTTTTCTTCATTTGAAGCAAGGAAAGCTTGTACATCGCCGTCAAGCTTCGCCACACGTTCGAATGCTTCTTTTGTTAAATCAGCGATTGTTAAGTTACCCGCTTTAATATCAGCTTGTAGCTCCTTCGCTGAACGTTCAAATAACGTCATGAGGAATCCTCCTATGTTTTAGTATTACATGATAGCTGGTACTTTTACTTGACCATCTTCTTGTTCTTTTACGTTTAACATCATTACTTCACGGTCTAAACCTTTTGTTGCTACATCTTCACGCATTACGTTTACTAGTGGTAAAACGTGAGTTGTTGGTTCAACATTCGTTGTATCTAACTCGTTTAGTTGCTCTGCGAAGTCAGTAATTTTACCAAGCTGTTCAGCAAATTTCTCTGCTTCCTCTTCCGTAATTGCAAGACGTGCTAAGTTTGCCACGTGCTTAACTTCTTCTTTTGTTAATTTTGCCATTTTTCACACCTCCGAATACGCATTCAATTCATTGCTTTTGTCGATAACAATAGGGTTGAATAAAGTTAACCATGCAAATAATCATAACATTTTTCATATTAAAAATCACAACTTTCACCAAAAATAAAGAAACTTTCACTACTATGACGAAGTGTCGTCTTTATGGACTGTTTTTAGAGTCCTCCATTAAGGCTTTGCTATTTGTGAGCGGAGCAACGATCGCGTTATTTGTGCTTTCTTGTGTATCCGCACTTTGAGGAGTCTATCCATTTTTGCTTTTCTATCCATCATATCGATGAGGTTTTCCTTCACTTCGTGGAGGCTTTCCGTCGCTTTTGCTTTGTCACTTCATACTCTCTTCCACGTTCATTCCATAAAAAAATATAGTCAGCATAAGGCTGACTATATTTTTAATAGATATGGACGTATGGTTCTTTCTCGTTGGCATCCTTTACGATTAATGCCTCTGGACCATTCATTGAAGTGATGCTTACTTCAACATGAATGTTATCAAATTGATTGATCAGAACACCTGTTAAATATTGAGTGAATCCAATAATTTCAAGTTTACTGAAGAATTGGATGGGTATTTCAATCGATAACTTTTGAATTTTTTTGTTTTGGTAAAAGCCTGTTCCTACTACACTAGTATAGTTTGAAAAATACTTATCTACATCTTGTTTAAAATTCTGAAAGTTTTTGCTATCATCACGGTATACATCCTGTGATTCACTCGTTGGGAACAGTACATATTCTTCATCCATAGCTTTCCAATCAGTTACCTCGTTTTGTCCAGCTTTAGCTACGCCATAGTTAAAATACGTTCCTGGAATAATATCATTGCGCGCTTTTTGTTTAAATAAGCCTACTACAATCGGTACATCTTTCAATTCATCACGGGTTCTTAGACGAGACACAATTTCTGAAGCCATCTTCTTCCCTTGCTCAATCAGTTCTGCCTCCGGAATTGGTTGCTCATAGTATTCCCCATACTTTTCTTTTTGATAGTAATAAATAGAGTTTAAGGCAAGTCCAATCGAAATACCGCTTAATTTAACTTTGTTATCACTAGTTTTTGTTAAATAATTTTGCTCAATAATATGTGATAAATAGATTGGGGCCTTTGTTGCACGTTCCTCTGCCGACATTGAGTCCGTCGTTGGAGGATTTAAGCCTTCTTTCTTTTGTGAACTACGGTGAAGCCAATTTTTTACTGTGTTTTCCGCTAAATATTGCCCTTCTTGGAAGAAATAGTTCTCTGTGTCGAACTCATTTTGAGAAAGACGCATTAAACCTGTTTCAACTTCCTTCATATCATATTTTGTAAAAATATTTGAAACTACTAATCCCCTACTAGCACTTTCTTTATAGGGTGTTAGCGTTCTATAATATGATTTATCAATCTGTAAGCTTGGAATAATTGTTGTTTCCGCTTTTTCCTGTTGCGTCTCCTGTGTTAGCTCTGTCTCCTTCTTATCAGAAGGCACACAGCCGACTAGCATTGCAGCAGCGATAATTGCTGGAATGAGTCGAAATGACTTCATTATTTTAGTACTCCTTTACTGATGTTCAGATTTTGCTTGACGAATTGTTCATACCTGCCTGTGGACAGAAGGAGACATTTATAAAATGCCTCTACTTTCCACTAAGAAACTAAGTTAATTCATCTTTTTCAATTTTGATAGTATCCATTATTGGACAAGGTTAAATTGTTCGATCAGGCGTTCTTCATTCCAAACTTCAATACCTAACTGCTCAGCTTTTGTTAGTTTAGAACCCGCATCTGCTCCTGCAATAACAAGATCAGTTTTTTTGCTGACACTGCCTGTAACAATACCACCTAACTCTTCTATTTTCGCCTTTGCTTCGTTACGTGTCAATTGCTCAAGTTTACCAGTTAATACGATTGTTTTTCCTGCAAGAGGATTATCCCCTACAGCTACCTCTACCTTTTTACCTTTATACGTCATATTGACGCCTACTTCAGCAAGGCGCCCGATGACTGCACGTGCATCCTCATTTAAAAAATACTCGACAAGTGATGAAGCCATTTTATCGCCGATTTCGTAAATCGCCACGAGTTGCTCCTCTGTTGCTGCCATCACCGCTTCCATTGTTCCAAACTCCTCTGAAACAATTTTTGCAGCCTTTTCACCAACATGTCGTATTCCTAATCCAATTAGTAAACGCTCCATTGAATTTTCCTTAGAAGCCTGGATAGCATTGACTAAATTCGCCGCTGATTTTTCTCCCATACGCTCAAGTTCGACTAGCTGTTCTTCCGTTAAGTGATACAAATCAGAGACATCATGAATTAAATCTGCACGTAATAATTGCTCAACGACCTTATCACCAAGTCCGTCGATATTCATCGCATTACGCGATACAAAATATTTAATGCTCTCCGCGATTTGTGCAAAACACGCAGGATTTACACAACGTAAAGCCACTTCCCCTTCAATTCGAATAAGTTCGCTATCACAAACAGGACAATTTTCAGGCATTATATACGGAACTGAGTCCTCAGGTCGCTGCTCTAGTATTACACCGACAACTTGTGGAATAATGTCTCCGGCTTTTCGGATAATGACTGTATCCCCTAGACGAATATCTTTATCACGAATTAAATCCTCATTGTGTAATGATGCACGTTGAACTGTCGTACCTGCCACTTGAACAGGCGATAAAATAGCAGTTGGTGTAACAACCCCTGTTCGCCCAACAGTTAAATCAATATCAAGTAATGTTGTGACTACTTCCTCAGCAGGGAATTTATAAGCAATTGCCCAACGTGGACTCTTTGCTGTATAACCTAGCTCATCCTGCTGGGCATAACGATCCACCTTAATGACAATTCCGTCAATTTCATAGGCTAAATTCGGACGTTTTTCAGTCCATTTTTCGATAAATGCTAGTACCTCTTCAATCGTTGAGCAGCGTTGACGCTCTTTGTTCGATGGGAAACCTAGTCCCTCTAAATAATCAAGCATCTCTGCATGACCGTCAATACCATATGCCTCACCATCTCCTCCAATTGCATAAATAAAGGTAGATAGTTGACGACTCGCTGCTATTTTAGGATCTAACTGGCGTAAAGAACCTGCAGCCGCATTTCTTGGATTTGCAAATAATTCTTCTCCATTTTCAGCACGAAGAGCATTCAATTTTTCAAAGGATTTTTTAGGCATATACGCCTCACCACGTACTTCAATTGTAAGTGGCTCATTCAATCGAAGTGGTATTGCTCGAATCGTTTTTAAATTTGCTGTAATATCTTCCCCTACAACACCGTCTCCTCGTGTTGCTCCTTGTACAAAAACGCCGTTTTCGTATTTTAAAGAAATAGCAAGACCATCGATTTTCAGCTCGCAAACATAGGAGAATTTATCACCGATTGCTTGACGCACTTTACGGTCAAATTCACGTAAGTCTTCTTCATTAAAAGCGTTTGATAAACTTAGCATAGGGTAATCGTGTGTCACTTTTTTAAAGCCTTCTACCACTGCTCCACCAACACGCTGAGTCGGTGAATCTGGATAAATAAGTGACGGATTCGATTCCTCTAACGCAATAAGTTCATGTAATAATTGATCATAAACACTATCTGCTACGACAGGTTTATCCAACACATAATAGGCATGACCATATTCATGTAACAAATTATTTAATTCAACAACGCGCTGTTCAATTTCGTTCATTTAAGTTCCCCCGGTTACCCTTTTTCAACAGGTGCAAATTGTGCTAGTAATCGCTTAATACCAATAGGTTGTGGAAAGGCAATATCTAGCTCTGTACTATCACCCTCACCTTTTACACTAACAACCATACCTGTTCCCCATTTTTTATGGATTGCTTTGTCCCCAGCCTTCCAGCCAAATTGGTCTCCACCAGTTGTTTGTAAACGAGCTGTTGCAGGCTGTGTTTTCTGAATTGCACCAAGTGTACGCTTTTGATAGCCGCCTGCTGAACGATTGCTAGAGGCAAACGGAACTTCAGGCTTCGTACCACCTCTGGAAATCGATTGGGTAATATCCTCCGAAATTTCACCTAAGAAACGAGAGACATTGTTATAGCTAGAACGACCAAAAATCGTACGACTTTGTGCACTCGTTAAAAATAAACGTTCTTCTGCACGTGTTATACCAACGTACGCTAAACGACGTTCTTCCTCCATTTCATCCATATCATCAAGTGAACGAGAATGCGGGAAGATATTTTCCTCCATTCCAATGATAAAGACGATTGGGAATTCTAAGCCCTTTGCAGCATGCATTGTCATTAAAATAATGTTGCCCTTCGATGCATCATCTTTATCAAGTGCATCAATATCTGCAATTAGCGCTAAATCTGTTAAAAAGGCAACTAAGCTCTTATCATCACTACGCTCCTCGAAAGCCTTTGTTACAGATAAAAATTCTTCAATGTTTTCTAAGCGGCTTTCTGCTTCAATTGTCTTCTCGTTTTGTAACATTGCACGATAACCAGATTTATCAATGACCTGCTCTACAATTTCTGTCACCGATAAATATTCTTGCATTTCTGTAAAACCTTTAATCATCGAATAAAATTGCTCCGCTGAATTAGCAGCTTTCCCTGTAAGCCCCATGAATACAAGATCATTCATGGCATCAAAAATTGAGCGCTCTTGATCAATCGCATAGCGCGCCATTTTTTCAAAGGAAGTTGCACCTATACTACGCTTAGGTTCATTAATAATACGAGCAAGTGATAAATCATCATCGTTATTGGCAATAAGACGCAAGTAGGCAAGTAAATCCTTAATCTCTTTACGATCATAGAACTTAGTACCACCAACTATTTGATAAGCCATATTAGACTTAACAAGTACTTCCTCCATTACACGAGACTGCGCATTTGTACGATAGAGTATTGCAAAGTCATCAAATGAACGATTTTCTTGTTGAATATGCTGTTGGATTGTTTGTACAACGAATTGTGCTTCCTCTTGCTCGTTATACGCTTTGTACAATACGATTTTTTCACCCTCAGCATTTTCTGTACGCAGTTCTTTTGGATAACGTGTTGTATTATTTTGAATGACGTCATTTGCTGCTTGTAGGATGCGTTTTGTGGAGCGGTAATTTTGCTCAAGCATAATGACCTTAGCACTTGGATAATCCTTTTCGAATGAAAGAATATTGCCAATGTCCGCACCACGCCAACGATAAATCGATTGGTCAGAATCACCTACAACACAAATATTTTTAAATTTCTTGGCAAGCATTTGAACAAGTAAATATTGAGATTTATTCGTATCTTGATATTCATCTACATGGATATATTGGAATTTATTTTGATAGTATTCAAGCACTTCTGGTACACGCTTGAATAAGGTAATAGTCGTCATAATTAAATCATCAAAATCGAGTGATTGATTGCGGCGTAGTCTTTTTTCATACCCTTTATAAACTCGGGCAATCGTTTTTTCGTAAGGATTATTTTCATTGATTTGACCTGCATAATCGTCCGCAGCTATACATTCGTTTTTTGCCGAACTAATCGCATTTAAAATCGCACGCGGTTCAAAACGTTTCGTATCAATATTTTCATCCTTCATAACATTTTTAACAACTGATAGCTGATCAGTCGAATCTAAAATTGAAAAGTTACGTGATATCCCTAGCTGATCGATATTGCGTCGTAAAATTCGCACACACATGGAGTGGAAGGTCGATACCCACATACTATCGCCAGTTCCATTACCGAGAATGCCATCTATACGCTCTTGCATTTCACGTGCAGCTTTATTTGTAAATGTGATTGCTAAAATCTTTGACGGATATACCTCTTTTTCGATGACTAGGTATGCAATACGATGTGTCAACACACGTGTTTTCCCTGATCCAGCACCCGCCATAATTAGGAGCGGTCCTTCAGTTGTTTTGACCGCATTTTCCTGCTCAGTGTTCATACCTGCTAATAAGTTTTTCGTTAACTGCTCCATTTCGCACCGCCTTACAAACGTTTATTTATCAATTATGCCTCGGCATAATTGCGTCCGGAATCGGCTTTGTGCTTGCACAAAGCCGATCCCGTAACATCCGCCGGAGGCTTTAACTTCTTTGAGCAGGTGTTTGGACACCTGCTGAAAAAGTTAAATTATATAATATTTTTTACAGCCTTAACAGTCGCAAGTGCAGCTTTTAAATCTTCGTAAATAACATTACCAACTACTACTGTATCTGCATATTTTGCCATTTCTGCTGCTTGCTTAGCAGATGTAATGCCTCCACCGTAAAATAGTCGGGTATGTTTCAGTTCATTTTTAACAGCACTTACAACCTCAATATCCCCATAAGTACCGCTATACTCTACATAAAATACAGGTAATCTAAAGAAATTTTCAGCCATACGTGCGTAGGCAACAACATCATCAATAGATATATCGGTTTTTGCCTTCGTTACTTCCGCTACTTTACAAGTCGGGTTTAAAATACAATAACCTTCAGCTACTAGTTCATCCCATACCATGATATCTCCATATTCTTTAATTGCTTCATGGTGTAGATTTTTAATCCACTTTGGATCATCACTATTTAACACGGTTGGAATGAAATAATAGTCATAACCTGGTGTTACCGAATCAATATTAGAAATTTCAAGCGCTATCGGTACTTCAAAGCGTCTTACACGAACAAGCAAATCTAATACGCCATCTAAAGTTACATTGTCTGTTCCACCAACTATAATAACATCTGTCCCTGATTCACAAATTCTTTCTAGTGCCTCATCTGAAATATCCTTAGCTGGGTCAAGCTTGAACACATGTCTCCATTCTAAATAATCCATCTATTTTACCACCTATCATTTTCTATCTATTCGTTTACAAGTATAGCTTATGACAGTCTACAAAAAAATGAAAAAGACTGAGCAGAACCTCTACCCAGCCTCTTTACCTACTATTCTTTTGGTGCTTGAAATGGCTTTTCATCTGGATACAAACGACCTAACATTTCATCATATGTATCGTTCCCATAATCAAAGCAACGACGTACACGCGAAATAGTTGCTGTACTTGCACCTGTTTCCTTTTTAATTGATTCGTAGGTTTTCTTTAAACGTAGTAAATGTGCAACCTCAAAGCGTTGTGCTAACGATTGAATTTCACTAATCGTGCATAAATCATCAAAAAACTTATAGCATTCTTCGATATCTTTCAGCTCTAATACTGCTTTAAATAATTGATCTGTTTGATGCCCACGAATTTTTTCGATTTGCATGCAATCTTCCTCCCTTTAAGGCTGAGTTTTCACCATTGCTTTTAACCCTGGTGAAGTTGGTATGAAGTGAACCCAAGACTTCCCTGGTACTAGCTTCACAAGTTCCCCAGACTCTTCTACAGCCATTGGTATTCCATCAATATTAGCCCATTTGACTTCTCTCATATAGCCATTTTGAAATACATACGCATTTCCACCAGAAGTTAAATCAATTTCTTGGCGCCCCTCATTATCAATCGTTCGATGTTTCATTTCAAAAAATAGAACATTTGCAATTGATAATGTGTCGCCTGTTAACATATCCTTTGTGTCTACGCCAGCCGATTGTCGTCCATAATGATTACTTTGATGATCATACAAATACGAATTATGGAAATACTCACTATTTCCGTAGGTAACGTCAATTCGACTTGTTTCAATGCCTATTTTACCACGTTCATCAGGTTCATAAAAAGCCTGACTTACTTTTTCACGGTAACTCATTGAAGCGTCTACTTTTTTTGCTCCATTTACTATATTTTCAGATGTAATATATGAGTTGTGTGGAGCAACACGATCTTTTGAACGTTTAAAAAGAGTTCCATCATAATCCATGCCATTTATATTGTCGACTACATTATTAGTAAGCATCGATTTTGCCTCAGGGCTATAGCCATGTGCTACATAAAATGCATCAAAGGCTTTTGCAAGATCAATAAAATAAGATCGAGCACTACGAACTGGACCTACAGTTTCTGGCAGTTCACTTTGATACACTGCTAATAAACGCGTAACATCACCTTCAGCTAGCATTTCATAAATAATATCCGCCGCTTCAATTCCTGATTGTGGCCGTGCTTTCGGATGATTATTAATTGTAACCATAATTGGGCGTTGCGTAATTTCTTCCTTCACAGCTTCACCTGTTAATGGAGCAACCTTATCCCCCTTTTGAAAAGGCTCTTCAATAGCAGTTTCTTCATCAACCTTGTTCGTATCGTCTTTATTTACTTCCGACGAATCTTTAGAACATCCTCCTATCAATAAAGTACTAAAAGCCATTACGGTAAATAGTTTCTTCGATTTGAACACAAGCATTACTCTCCTTTAATCAATTACATCTAACTGTATTTGTTGTGGCTATACCATAAGGAAGCTTCAACTAGCGCATCACTGCTGGTAATAATAACTTATTCTTCATAACATCAAAAATCCCTTTTGGTGTTATCCGAATATATGGTAAATGTGTAGATTGTAAGAATAATAAAGAATAAATTGCGTCTCCTAAGTGGTAACCACGTTCCGCTAATGCTTGTTTTAAGGCCTTCTCTTTTTCCGATAGCTCCTTAACATCGCCATCATGTAAAAGACCACCAATAGTTAATGGAATAGCTGCAATTACTTCACCCTTTTCAGCAAGTACAATCCCACCACGCATTGCCTTCATTTCTTCAAAAGCTGTAATCATATCATCTTTATTTTTTCCGATTAGCAAAATATCGCCTGTATTCGAATAAGATGAAGCAAAGCCTTGAACACTAGTAGCAAAACCTTTAATCATCGTGTTAACATGCCAATTGCCATCTCTATTAATAAGCATTAAATAACATTCATCATGATTTGCAAGCTGCCCTTCTCTAGTAACTAATGAGTTATATGGTTTAGTAATAACATCATTTACTAACTCAATTCCAAACGGCATCGAGAATTGAAAATCATGAGATGTTAATGAAAAATCTAAGTCAAACGCAGGGAACGCTGAATAGTCAATTGCAGCAAGTCTTTGCACTTGCTCTCCATCGCGTTTTAACCAAACCCCCTTCGATAGTACACTCTCAGGAACTGGGTGCCATTCATCTTGTAAAATATTTAGGGAAGCAAATCGACCAGTTGCGATAAAGCCATGTAAGCTGGTCATATTATAATAGCGTGCCACATTATAGGAAGCCATTTGATAAGCATCGATTGGTGCTACACCTGCATCTAAAGCTGCTTGAATACATTTATCCATCACGCCATCTTCATGGAAAGAAGGTGTTGAGCCATCTGTTGTCATCATTAAATGATCAAAAATAGGCAGTTCTTTTTCGACAATTCCTTTTAATAGATGTGGTAAGTCAGGACGTATTGAAGAATAACGCAGCGTTACAGCATATCCTTGCATAATACGTCGCTCCACTTCTTCCACTGTCATAGCTTCATGATCACCATCGGCACCAAGTAGCTTCATACGTGCTAAAGTTCGTTCTGATGCGCCAGGGAAGTGCCCTTCTATTTTTTTTCCGTAGCCCTTAGCCATTTGCATGCGATAAAGCATTTGGTCATCTCCATGTAACAACCTTGGCCAGCCTGTTAATTCTCCACCAAGTAAAACGTCATCTCGTTCTAACCATTCTAAAATGGACGTATTAGAAAAAATCTCTTCCTCCTGCTCCATTTCAGTTTGCGAATCAAAACGAGTCCACCAATAAAATGAAAACGGTAGCTTTTTCAAATCATCCAAAATTGAAAACGCTTTCTTATTTTCTAAAGATAAAACGAAGCTTAAATTATCTGAAATAAAAGTTGTAGTGCCTAGCTGTCCACAAAAATCAGCAAAAGATTGTGGATGGTATAATTGGAACGGATGAACATGTGGCTCAATATATCCTGGCACAATTGTTTTATTCGTACAATCGACCACCTCTGTTCCCTCTGATAACGGAGGCATTCTATCACCAGCATAGACAATACGATCTCCTAAAATCCAAATGTTCCCTACTACCCATTGTTTGAGCATGCTATGTAAATAACGCGCATTTTTTAATACAATATCAGGTGCCTTTTTACCATCAATTACAGCTAATTGTTGGCGTAATTCTGTAATTTTCCATACTGGATCCATTCTATTCGCCCCTTCCTAATTTACGTAAAATTTCATCGTGTAAATCCTATTTGAAATCACATACTACTACTGCATAAACGCTTTCTTTCATAAATTTAGTGCTTTATGCAATCATCTTGTTTCAATCGTAACACAGCACTTTCATAAAGCAAAGTGCCCCCCGCTTTATTTTTTCCACAATGACTAAAGGAGGAAATATGATGATGATGCAGGAAACGAATTTAAGCGAAAAAAATGCCTTCTGTCGCTTTGCAATGGGTACGAGTTTAACGGCATTTGGTATCGCTAAGGTCTCAAGAAATCCTAACTGTACGGCAGGTCGATTGATGATTGCTTTTGGTGCCATGAAAATGGCAGAGGGTATTTTTAAGTATTGCCCTACTAAATCTTTACTGAGCTCAAGTATGGAGAGCGCTATGAACAACAGCAACAATAATAGCAACTCTTCTATGCAAAGTATGCTCAGTGGCCAAAATTCTATGTCATCTGAACAAATCGAAAAACTCATGAAGGATTTCTCCTCCGTTATAACTGGAAATATGTCAGGAGCAACCGCAACTGCGTCAAAGCAATCTGACTCCAGCACTTCCAATCAAACTTCCTCAGAAAGTAAAAGTTCCACAAATAATGCACAAAATCCTTCTTAGTCAAAGGAGCCGTCTCAACTATATAGTTGAGACGGCTTTCACCCTTGTAAATCATACGTTTAAAAACAACAAGAAGTTTCATAGTATGATTAAATATTTAATTTAGGTACGATATTAATCATTTTCATTAATTCAAATGCTCAGATTTCCTTTACGGGCTACTCGCTTTCCTGCGGGCGAGCGTCGAGTAGCCCTTCGCTACAATCAGTTAAAATGGACATATATTAGCGAAATATCAACAAAAAATCCTTTTATCACTAAATAAAATAACTATATTTCCCTAATCGACAAGCTTGATTTGTTTCATTAATCATTTAGTAACCCGCAACGCAAACCCGCTTATTCTAATTAGATTTAGTGACCAACATCCTGTTGGCCCGAGACCCTGCAGCGAAGCGGATGTTTTCTGTGCGAAAGCGAAGCGGCAGCTACAAAGCGCCCAGTCGGAACGGAATCAACCACACGCTATGGTGATAAAGCAAAATGTAAAAAAATTATCCTTCTATCGGACAATTATAAATCTCTATATTTCCCTACTCTTTACGCTTGATATTTATTTTATCAGTTACTCAACTGCTACTTAAACGTGCGCCAACCGATATCTTTGCGGTAGAAGAAATTGTCCCATGTTTCAGTTGCAATCCCAGCGTATACTTTTTCTTGTGCTTCCTTTAATGTGGAGGCTTTTGCTCCAACTAATAATACTCGTCCACCATTACCGACAAACTTCTCATCTACAATCTTTGTACCTGCATGGAATACTTCATGTGAAGCTGATAGAGTTTCTAAATTAGGTAATGTATTTCCTTTTTCAACGTCCCCCGGATAGCCTTCAGCGGCAATGACTACACCAAGCATTGCTTCTTCAGACCATTGCAAAACAAATGGCTTTTCATCCATTAATGCCATCATAAATTCTCCAAAGTCAGATGCCATACGTGGTAAAACTACTTGTGTTTCTGGATCGCCGAAGCGTGCATTAAACTCAATCACTTTTGGACCGTTTTTCGTTAAGATTAATCCTGCATATAAAATTCCTGTAAATGATACACCATCTGCCTCCATACCTTTCACGGTCGGTTCGACAATTGTCTTATACGCTTCATCCACTACGTTTTGTGAAATTTGAGGCACCGGCGAATAGGCACCCATACCACCTGTGTTCGGTCCTTTATCGCCATCATAAGCACGTTTATGATCTTGAGCAATGACCATTGGATATATGTGACCTTTATGGACAAATGACATAAAGGAGAATTCTTCTCCGTCCAGGAATTCTTCAATGACAACACGTGAAGATGATTCACCAAAACGTTGATTCCCAATCATATCCTTTACAGCTTCAATTGCTTCATCTTCGGTCATTGCGACAACTACACCTTTACCAGCTGCCAATCCATCCGCTTTGATCACAATTGGTGCACCTTGTTCCTTAATATAAGCGATAGCCTTTGCAGCCTCAGTAAACGTTTCATGGGCCGCTGTTGGGATATTATATTTATTCATAATATCTTTCGCGTATGATTTACTGCTTTCGATTTGTGCCGCTGCCTTTGTTGGACCAAATACTCGTAAACCGCGAGCATTAAAGAAATCTACTATACCTCCAGCAAGTGGTTGCTCAGGTCCTACAAAGGTTAAATCTATTGCATTTTCTTTTGCAAATTGTGCAAGACCTGCAAAATCCATCGTATCTATCGCAACGATTTCCGCATCATTTCTCATGCCATCATTACCAGGAGCTACAAATACTTTATTCACAGATGGTGAAATACTAAATTGTTTGGCGATAGCATGCTCACGACCGCCGCTTCCAATTACTAATACGTTCATTTTAGGGAATCCTCCTATTTGTAAGTAAGACCGAGATGAACCAACATCTCGGTCTAGTTTTTAACATGTTCTGATTAGTGTTTGAAATGACGTACGCCAGTGAATACCATTGCAATGCCGTATTCATTTGCTTTATCGATTGAATCTTGATCTTTGATAGAGCCGCCTGGTTGAATAATGGCTGTAATACCAGCCGCTGCAGCTGCTTCTACAGTATCACTCATTGGGAAAAATGCATCTGATGCTAGCGCTGCACCTTTTGCTTTTTCGCCAGCTTGTTCAAATGCGATTTTAGCTGCTCCAACACGGTTCATTTGGCCAGCGCCAACACCCAGTGTCATTTGAGAATCTGTAACGACGATAGCATTAGATTTAACATGCTTCACAACTGCCCAGCCTAGTTGTAATGCCTCCCATTCTTGTGCTGTCGGTTCACGGTCTGTGACAACTTTAATATCTGCATTAGAAAAGCCATAGCGATCTGGTTCTTGTACAAGAAGGCCGCCTTCAACTGATACAACATTGAATTTGTCTTGTTTTGCTTGCTCGAAAGGAATTATTAATAAACGAATATTTTTCTTCTTCGTTAAAATATCAAGTGCTTCTTGAGAGAATGCTGGTGCAATAATAATTTCTAAAAATATATGGCTTAATTTTTCAGCAGTTGCTGCATCAACTTCCATATTTAAAGCAATAATGCCACCAAAAATAGACGTTGAATCTGCTTCATATGCTTTATCAAACGCTTCTTCTAATGTTGCGCCAGTTCCAACACCACAAGGATTCATGTGCTTTACAGCTACAGCAGCAGGCATTTCAAACTCTTTCACAATTTGCAATGCTGCATTCCCGTCCTGAATATTGTTGTATGATAACTCTTTACCATGCAATTGCGTTGCATAAGCTAATGAAAAATCAGAACCTAGACGTTTTTGATAGAACGCTGCTTTTTGATGAGGATTTTCACCATAGCGTAAGTTTTGTTTTAATTCATATGTCATTGTTAAGCTCTCTGGGAACTCTTCTTCTGTTAAGTGGTTTGATATATATGAATCATAAGCGGCTGTGTGACGGAAAACTTTTGCAGCTAATTTACGACGTGTTTCAATAGTCGTTGCACCATTAGCTTTCAGTTCCTCTAATACGTTCGCATAGTCATTGCTATCCACAATTACTGTTACATATTGATGGTTTTTTGCTGCAGAACGTAACATTGTTGGACCACCGATATCAATATTTTCGATCGCATCATCCCATGTTACATTAGGCTTTGAAATTGTTTCAACAAACGGGTAAAGATTGACACAAACAATCTCGATTGGCTCAATTCCATGCTCATTCATTTGTGCTTGATGAGAAGCATCGTCAAATTTTCCTAATAGTCCACCGTGAATCATTGGATTTAAAGTTTTTACACGGCCATCTAAAATTTCTGGAAATTTAGTTACTTCATCTACTGCTGTTACGGCAACATTATTGTCTTGTAACATTTTTTTCGTACCACCAGTTGATAAAATTTCATAACCTAATGCTACTAGTTCTTTTGCAAATTCTAAAATACCATCTTTATTGGAAACACTGATTAATGCACGTTTTGTCACAACGAAATCCTCCTAATTTTATCGTGTTAGCCACGAATATGTCTTGCTATTATTGGTCGGACAGAGTTAGGTTTTAATCAGGCAATACCTAACTCTCTCATCAATCTATTACTTTAATAGTTGCTCTAAAGCTTTTGTATAGAGTACATGCTCTTTTTGATGAATTGCCGCTTCTGTTGCCTCACGGTCACCTTCAACGACTTGAACTGCCGCTTGTGCAATAATAGGCCCTGTATCCATACCTTCATCTACAAAATGGACTGTTACCCCAGTTATCTTGACTCCGTGTTCCATCGCTTGACCAATGGCATCTTTACCTGGGAAGGCCGGTAATAGTGAAGGATGAATATTCACAATGCGCTGTGGGTAGGCAGATAGCAATACTTCACTAATTAAGCGCATATAACCTGCAAGCACAATCCATTCTACATGACGTTCGTGAAGAGCCTCGATAATAGCAGTTTCGTAATCTGCTTTTGATGAAAACTCTTTCGGACTTAAAGCTAGCACTGGAATACTATAGTTTTCAGCACGTGTCACTACAAATGCGCTAGGCTTGTCTGTCACAACAAGTTCAATCTTTGCATGTAGTTCGCCACGTTCAATGGCCTCTTGAATAGCTTGAAAGTTACTGCCGCTACCTGAAGCAAAAACGGCAATTTTAGTCGGTGCAATCATTACACTAAACTCCCATCATGTGAGCCATTGAATACAACACCTTCGCCTTTCACAACGCGACCAATTTTGTATGCTTTTTCACCATTTGCCTCTACTGTAGCAAGCACTTTATCTACTTCAGCTGCAGGTACAGCTAACACGAAGCCAATGCCCATGTTAAAGACATTATATAAATCCTTGTCCTCTAACTGTCCTTTTTCTTTTAAAAACTCAAAAATACGTAAGACTGGCCAAGAACCTAAGTCAATTTCAGTTGCTAAACCTTCTGGCATCATACGTGGTAGGTTTTCATAAAAGCCACCGCCCGTTACATGGGCACAACCATGAACGTCTGCTACTTTTAAAGATGCAAGTACAGGTTTCGCATATAATTTTGTTGGCACTAACAAGGCTTCCCCAATAGGACCAAGATCCTCGTAGCCATCCACAATCGAATCAACAGCGTACTGATTATCCGCAAAGACAATTTTTCGCACTAATGAGTAACCGTTTGAATGCACCCCACTTGAAGCAATACCAACAAGTACGTCACCCTCTACGATTTTCTCACCCGTTACGATGGCTGATTTTTCACAGGCTCCTACTGCAAAACCAGCTAAATCATACTCATCTTCTTCGTAAAGACCTGGCATCTCTGCAGTTTCACCACCGATTAATGCCGCACCAGATTGCACACAGCCATCTGCAACGCCTTTTACAATTTGCTCAATTTTCGCTGGCTCTGCCTTGCCAAGGGCTACATAATCTAAAAAGTACAATGGTTCTGCACCTTGCGCTACGATATCATTGACACACATCGCTACACAGTCCACACCAATTGTATCGTGCTTGTCCACCATAAACGCTAGCTTTAGCTTTGTCCCAACACCATCTGTACCTGAAATAAGAACAGGTTCCTTAAGATTTAGTTCTGACAAGTCAAACATACCACCAAAACCACCGAACGTGCCCATCACACCTAGACGGTTTGTACGTTCAACATGAGACTTCATTCGTTTTACGGCTTCGTAGCCTGCTTCAATATTTACACCTGCTTGTTCATATGCTTTTGACACGCAGAGTTCCTCCTTATCACCCAAATCTAGATCAGTCATCATTGCTAGATGTATTTAGATGTTTTTCTTAACGTAATAGTTCTTTTTCATGCGGTAAGATTGTATCTGGGAAAATTTCTGTTGGATATTTACCTGTAAAGCATGCTAGGCATAATCCGCGGTTTTCATCTTCATAAGGTCTTGCAATCGTCTCCACCATGCCCTCAACGGAAAGGAATGTTAGTGAATCGGCTCCGATAGTTTCACGGATTTCATCTACATTGTGGCTAGAGGCAATCAATTCCTCATGTGTTGAAGTATCGATGCCATAATAGCAAGGATCCGTCATCGGTGGCGAAGAAATCACAACATGAACTTCTGCTGCCCCTGCATCTTTTAACATTTTTACAATACGACGTGAAGTTGTACCACGAACAATCGAATCGTCCACCATCACTACTCGTTTACCTTTTACAACTTGAACAACTGGAGAAAGCTTCATTTTCACACCGCGTTCACGTAATTCCTGTGTCGGTTGGATAAATGTACGGCCTACATAACGATTTTTAATAAGACCTAGTTCATATGGAATTCCACTTTCCTCTGCAAAGCCGATTGCTGCTGAAATACTTGAGTCTGGAACACCTGTAACAACATCAGCTTCAATATGTGCACATTCACGAGCAAGCTGTTTTCCCATACGTTTACGCGCCATGTGGACGTTAATACCATCAATATCAGAATCAGGACGCGCTAAATATACGTACTCCATCGCGCACATTGCACGTTTATCCATCTCTACAAAACGATCAGATTTTACACCTTCATCGTTAATAATTAATAACTCACCAGGTTCAACAGAGCGAACAAATTCTGCACCTATTAAATCAAATGCACAAGTTTCAGAGGCTACAACCCAACCATCTCCTAGCTTTCCAAGAGATAATGGACGTAAACCATGTGGATCACGTGCGACAAGCATTTCATCTTTAGTCATAATTAAGAACGAGTAAGCACCCTTTAATAATGAAAGGGCATTTTTCACCTTTGCACGGAATGGCGAAAGCGAGCTTTTCTTAATAAGATGCCCAAGCACTTCAGTATCGGAACTAGAGTGGAAAATACTCCCTTGGCGCTCTAAATACTGTTTTAAGTGCGTTGCATTGACTAAATTACCGTTATGAGCAATTGAAAGGCTACCAGTTGACGAGTGGAATAATAACGGCTGTACATTTTCAATACCGCCACCTCCAGCAGTCGTATAACGGACATGGGCAATTGCTGCTTTTCCGTCCACTGCCTTTAATTTGTCTTCGTTGAAAACATCATTAACCAGTCCTTCGCCTTTCACCGCGCGAAGATGCTGACCGTCAGAAACGACGATCCCAGCGCCTTCTTGGCCACGGTGTTGAAGAGCATGAAGCCCGTAATAACTAAGGTGTGCTGGATTCGGGTTACCCCAAATACCAAACACCCCACATTCTTCGTTTAAGCCTCTGAGTTCAGCAAGCATGGGATTGCTCCTTTCCAATTAGAACGGAATTCCTCCACTGTACCTTCTACAAGCACACCGTTGTCACCGTTGATTTTAACAAGCGCATCGTTTGTTACGACACCGATTTTCTTTGCGTCTTTTACAATTTCTACAAATGCAGATGCATTTTCTTCTTTCACTGTTACAACGAAACGAGATTGTGTTTCACTGAATAATGCTGTTGTAGCAGAGCCTATTAATGTCACATCAAGACCTAAGTCATTAGCGCCAAATGTTGTTTCAGCTAGCGCCACTGCAAGACCACCTTCTGCTACATCATGTGCAGATTGTACAATTCCTGCTTTAATTGCTTTAAGTAATGCTTGTTGACGGGCAGCTTCAATCTGTAGGTCAATCGCTGGTGCTTTCCCTGAAATAACCCCATCATTTAACAACTTTTGAAGCTCCGAACCACCGAATTCAGTTTTTGTATCGCCGATTACAAATACTACATCACCAGCAGCTTTTACTTCTTGAGTTGTCACATGTGCTAAATCGTCAATTAGGCCAACCATACCGATTGTTGGTGTTGGGTAAACCGCTTCACCAGAACGTTCGTTATAAAGAGACACGTTACCACCGATTACTGGTGCATTCAGTGCTGTACAAGCAGCTGAAATACCATCAGCTGATTTTTCAATTTGCCAAAAGATTTCTGGTTTCTCAGGATTGCCGAAGTTCAAGCAGTCAGTAATCGCTAATGGTGTACCACCAGTTGCTACAATATTACGAGCCGCCTCAGCTACAGCAATGGCACCACCTACTTCAGGATCTAGGAAAATATAACGAGAGTTACAGTCTGTAGTCATCGCTAATCCTTTGTTCGTACCGCGAACACGGATAACGGCTGCATCAGAACCTGGAGCAACGACTGTTGATGTACGAACTTGATAATCATATTGATCGTAAACCCACTCTTTTGAAGCAACTGTTGGTGCTTGTAAAAGTGCATTTAATGTTTCTTTGTAATCTGTTACCGCTGGTTCTGCGTTTTCCATCGCTTGGAACTCTGCATAGTAAGCAGGCTCTGCAGATGGCTTATGATAAACTGGTGCATCTTCTGCAAGTGCATCAGCAGGTACTTCCGCTACAACTTCGCCATTATGTAAAAGGCGAAGCATTTTATCATCCGTCACGCGACCAATTGCCACAGCGTCTAAATCATATTTATCGAAAATCGCTTTAATTTCATCTTCGCGACCTTTTTTCACAACAAGTAGCATACGCTCCTGAGATTCAGATAGCATCATTTCATATGCCGTCATACCTGTTTCACGTTGAGGTACTAAGTCTAAGTTCATTTCTACACCAGAGCCAGCCTTAGAAGCCATTTCTGCTGATGAAGAAGTAAGACCAGCAGCACCCATATCTTGAATACCTACTAGAGCGTCAGATTTTACAACTTCTAAACATGCTTCAAGTAAAAGTTTCTCCATAAATGGATCTCCTACTTGTACTGCCGGACGTTGGTTCTCAGATTCTTCTGTTAACTCCTCAGAGGCGAATGTTGCACCATGGATACCGTCACGACCTGTTTTAGCGCCAACATACATGACTGTATTCCCTACACCAGCCGCGATTCCACGTTGTATATCTTTGTGGTCAATTAAACCTACACACATTGCATTAACTAATGGATTGCCTTCATAGCAAGGATCGAATTGAATCTCGCCACCTACTGTAGGAATTCCGATACAGTTACCGTAACCTGCAATACCAGCAACGACTTCTTCAAATAAATATTTACCACGCGCTGACTTTAATTCGCCAAAGCGTAGTGAGTTCAGCATAGCAATTGGACGTGCCCCCATTGAGAAAACGTCACGGATAATACCACCAACACCTGTGGCAGCACCTTGATAAGGCTCGATTGCTGAAGGATGGTTATGCGATTCCATTTTAAATACAACTGCTTGTTCATCACCAATGTCTACGATACCAGCACCTTCACCTGGACCTTGTAAAACTTGTGGACCCTTCGTAGGGAATTTACGTAACACTGGTTTTGAATTTTTGTATGAGCAGTGCTCAGACCACATTACTGAGAAAAGACCTGTCTCTGTCCAGTTTGGTAGACGTCCAATAATACCTTCTACCATTGCAAATTCTTCGTCTGACATCCCCATACCAGCGTATAGCTTTTGTTCTTTAATTTGCTGTGCTGTTGGCTCAAACTTAGTTGTTGACATGATTTTCCCTCCACTGCTTCACAATTGATTTAAATACTGCTAGACCGTCTGCTCCGCCCACCAGTGCATCAACTGCTCGCTCTGGGTGAGGCATCATACCTAGTACATTGCCGCGCTCGTTTATAATCCCCGCGATATCTTCTAAAGAACCGTTTGGATTTTCGCCTGAGTATGTGAACACGATTTGATTGTTATCTTTTAATGCTTGTAAAGTTTCCTCGTCACAGTAGTAGTTACCTTCTCCGTGTGCGATTGGAATATTGATCATTTGACCTTGCTCATATTGATTTGTGAATAATGTATTATTGTTTTCAACTTTAAGCTGGATTGTGCGGCACATGAATTTCAAATTTTTGTTTCGAAGTAATGCACCTGGTAATAAACCTGCTTCAGTTAGGATTTGGAATCCATTACATACTCCTAATACCGGCTTACCAGCATCTGCTGCCTTCTTGACCTCTGCCATAATATTAGATTGATTGGCCATCGCACCACAGCGAAGGTAATCTCCGTATGAGAAGCCTCCCGGTACTAAAATACCATCAAAGCCACTTAAATCTGTTGCTGTATGCCATACATATTCTACTTCTTCACCTAGCTCGTCTTTAATCGCATGATACATATCGATATCACAGTTTGACCCAGGGAACACGAGTACTGCGAATTTCATGATTAATTAGCCTCCTCGACTTCGTAACGGTAGTCTTCGATTACAACGTTAGTTAAAACCTTTTCACACATTTCTTTTACTAGAGTATCAATATCACGTTCTGTATCTTTAATTGCTAGTTCAAGATATTTACCGATACGTAAATCTTCTACTTCAGCGTAACCCATTTTCACTAAAGAACCTTGTACAGCTGAACCTTGTGGATCAAGAATGCTCTCACGTAATGTTACGTAAATTTTAACTTTTTTCATTGTTATTTGCCTCCGAGTCTAGAAAGTATAATAGTATAAACTTCAGTTAAATTACCAAGGTCTCTACGAAAAACATCTTTGTCTAACTTTTGCTTTGTAGTTGCATCCCAAAGTCTGCATGTATCTGGTGATATTTCATCTGCCAGCAGTACATTTCCATCATTGTCACGTCCGAACTCTAATTTAAAGTCAATTAGTGTAACGTTGATATCTGCAAATATAGGTTGCATAACTTCGTTAACTGCAAGTGCCCCATCATAAATGGCTGTCACTTCCTCAGGTGTTGCAAGATCAAGTACGTCAATATGCTCCGTTGTAATGAGCGGATCGCCTAGTTCATCGTCTTTATAATAAAACTCAACGATTGGGCGTTTTAATGGTGAACCTTCCTCCAAGCCAAGACGTTTCGCTAAGCTACCTGCTACTATATTACGAACTACGACCTCTATTGGAATAATATCTACCTTTTTTACAAGCTGCTGCGTATCAGATAATTGTTTTACGAAATGTGACGCAATTCCGTTAGCTTGCAATTTTTCGAAAATTAGAGAGGTAATGCGATTATTTAATATGCCTTTACCTTCAATTTCTTCTTTTTTCTCACCATTAAATGCTGTTGCACTATTCTTGTATTCAACGAGTAACACATCTGGTTCCTCTGTTGTATACAATTTTTTTGCTTTACCTTCATACAAAAGTTGACCTGTAGTCATTTCGTTACTCCCCCTGATATTATGAAATACACACGTATTGTTCAGAATTGAATCGTACGTATACGATTCAATTCTGTAACATCCGCTAGTGGCTCTACTCTATCAATTTCGCCTTGGCGTAATTGCGTCCGGATTTTGAATTGTCTGGCACAATTCAAAATTCGTGACATCCGCCGGAGGCATTATCTTCATTCAGTTGCTGAATGAAGATAAATGTTAGTTAAGTCCAAGACGCTCAAAAATCATATCTACATGCTGTAAATGGTAGTTGTAGTCGAAGCACTCATCTAGCTCTTCTTTCGTTAAATACGATGTAATTTTTTCACTTGCATCGACCAACGTACGGAACTGAACTTGCTCATCCCACGCCTGCATCGCTAAAGGTTGTACTGTATCATACGCTTCCTCACGCACTAACCCTTTATCGATAAGTGCTAATAAGATGCGTTGAGAGTAAATTAGACCAAAAGTGCGACCCATATTACGTTTCATATTTTCAGGGAATACTGTTAAGTTTTTCACAATGTTACCGAAGCGATTTAACATATAGTTAAGTGTAATTGTTGCATCCGGTAAAATAACACGCTCTGCAGATGAATGTGAAATATCACGCTCATGCCATAATGCTACGTTTTCATAAGCAGTTAGCATATAGCCACGCATTAAACGTGACATACCAACCATGTTTTCAGATCCGATTGGATTACGTTTATGAGGCATCGCTGACGAGCCTTTTTGTCCTTTTGCAAATCCTTCCTCAACTTCACGTGTTTCAGATTTTTGCAAGCCGCGAATCTCTGTTGCAAATTTCTCTATTGATGTTGCGATTAATGCCAACGCCCCAAAATACTGTGCATGGCGATCACGTTGTAATGTTTGTGTTGAAATAGGTGATGCTGTAAGTCCTAATTTATCGCATACATATTGCTCAACTCGAGGATCGATATTGGCATATGTTCCAACTGCACCGGACATTTTTCCTGTTTCAATTACCTTTGCTGCTGCTTCAAAGCGCTCTAAGTTACGCTTCATTTCTTCATACCATAAAGCTAATTTTAAACCGAAAGTTGTTGGCTCAGCATGAACACCGTGTGTACGTCCCATCATGACAGTATGCTTATACTCTTTCGCTTTCGCTGCGATAATGTCAATGAAATTCATGATGTCTTTACGTAAAATATCATTCGCTTGTTTAATTAAAAAAGAAAGGGCTGTATCAACTACGTCCGTTGAAGTTAAACCATAGTGCACCCATTTTCGCTCTTCGCCAAGTGTTTCAGATACGGCACGAGTGAATGCTACAACATCATGACGTGTTTCTTTTTCAATCTCTAAAATACGATCCACATCAAATGAAGCATTTTCACGTATTTTAGCTACATCTTCTTTTGGAATGTCGCCTAATTCTGCCCAAGCCTCACATGCTAAAATTTCAACTTCTAGCCAAGCTTGATATTTATTTTGTTCTGTCCAAATTGCGCCCATTTCGGGTCTTGTGTAACGTTCGATCATTGCGTTTCTCCTTCTATTCTGGCCAAATGCCAGAACTCTCGATTTGTTGTAGTGTTTCTTCTAAGTTTTTCGTCATAATCGTTACGTGGCCCATCTTACGGTTCACCTTAGCTTCATCTTTCCCATAAAGATGTATAGACCATTCAGGATATTTAGCAATTGAGTTACTAAGTGGCATGACATGCTGCCCTAAAACATTTATCATAATTGATGGTGCCCAAAGTTGTGGTTTACGTAATGGCCAACCACAAATAGCACGTATATGCTGATGGAACTGTGAAACATTACATGCTTCTATTGAATAGTGACCTGAATTATGAGGTCTTGGTGCTAATTCATTAATAACAATTCCACCATCTTCTAATACAAACATTTCTACTGCTAATGTACCCACTAAATTTAAGTAATCAGCAATTTTCAAAGCTTCGAGCTCTGCAGCCCGTGCTGTTTCCTCTTTTATACGAGCTGGCACAATCGTTTCGTGTAAAATATGATGAACATGAATATTTTCTCCAACTGGTTGACAATATGATTCACCATTACCGTTTCTTTGAACAATGACAGACACCTCTTTAACGAAAGGTACAAATCCCTCAACAATACATTGTGAATGAGAGAAAAGCCCCTTTGCTAACGATAGGTCTTCTGCAGATTTTAAAAGCTGCTGCCCCTTGCCATCGTAACCACCTCTTGCTGTTTTGACTATACAAGGATAACTAATCCTATCGATATTGGCTAGTAATTCTTCATATGTATTTACAACCAAATAAGGGGCTACCGGACAACCTGCGTTCATAATCGCTTCTTTCTCAGTCACACGGTTTTGTGTAATGCGTACTAGCTCTGCTCCTTGTGGAACGTAAGCCATTTGTGTTAAACGTTTTAAGCCATCATAATCGATGTTTTCAAACTCATACGTTATAACGTCACTTACCTCAGCAAGTTCTTCTAAAGCTGCTTCATCATCATATGGTGCTACAATACGAACATCCGCAACCTGTCCACATGGTGAATCCATTAATGGTTCAAGAACAGCAACTTTAAAGCCTGCCTCTTTTGCAGCAAGTGCCATCATACGACCAAGTTGCCCTCCTCCGATAATGCCTATCGTCTGCCCTGGATAAATGATCTTTGTCACACTAAGTCACCTGTGCTTTCCAGTACTTTTTGCTTCGTGGCTTCACGTCTAGCATCTAGTTGATTAGCAAGCAGTGCATCTGTTGTCGATAAAATTTGCGCTGCAAGCAAGCCTGCATTCGTCGCTCCTGCTTTGCCAATCGCTACTGTTGCTACAGGTACACCTCCAGGCATTTGAGCGATTGATAATAGTGAATCAAGACCGTTAAGAGCACGAGATTGCACAGGTACTCCGATTACCGGTAACGTTGTTTTAGCTGCTACCATTCCTGGTAAATGTGCAGCTCCACCTGCACCAGCGATAATTACTTGAATTCCTCGCTCACGTGCTGATTCTGCATACTCAAACATTAAGTCAGGAGTACGATGTGCAGACACTACCTTTTTCTCGTACGGTACTTGTAATTCATCTAAAATATCACATGCATGTTTCATTGTTTCCCAGTCACTTGAACTCCCCATAATGACACCGATTTTCGGATTCATGATTGTCGCTCCTTTTTAACGTTAGAAAAATGATCAAATATTATATAGCTACATTCTTTTCTTTTTATAACAAAGAAAATCCTCAAATAAACTACTCCCTACCATACACGTGAAAGCAGCTTACTTGAGGACTTATTATGAAAAGAATATGAAAATGTACATTTCTGCACATAAACCTTCCCGTAACATGCCAAAAGTGCTTTCCCGCATAGTCCGGCATTTACGGTGCCGGGTAGAGACACTAGAGCCAATCCTCTAGCATATATGTGGGATTTATTTGTTTTTCCTTCTCACATTTTAACAAGTCATTCCCCTATCGTCAATACAAAAATACGAACAATTTATTTTAGGCATTTATAAACGTTCGGATTTTAGTCAAAATCACTCAAAATCTTGGCAGTTCATCGCTTTAAATTGTATTTTTTGACGCAAATACGTTGGTTCTCCATTGACTAAGTGAAAAATAGGTTCTTCTTTTCTTCCCACTGCCATATAGCCATCTTGACGCATTCTTTCCAAACAATCTTCAATTGACTCATTTTCTTCTACTTCATACCAAATTTGTTTTTTTCCCAAATCTTTCTTCCTTTCGATCTTGTATCCAATAATTTTTTACTCTTATGAGTTTCATTATACCTTTAGTTTGCCCCATTAGTATGTTTGATTTGTTAATAAAATGCTCTTCACCCTAACGTTAGATCGATTTCCATTCTGTTAGGCACTTTCCTGTTGGTATCCAATGAGCGGCTTGTGCCAGTAGATGTGCGCAGTAACGACGTGATGTTGGTCACGAAGGCGTCCTCACAGGACAAGATAGGCTCAACCTTCGTTTCCCTTCTAGCTCTCTACAGGGACTCGTCTGTGACGCTATTTTGTAAGGAGCCGAACACCTCCACATTAACTACTTGGTAATGGTATACGTTTAATAAATGCCATTCTTATTTTTGGGTGATCTGTGCTTTACAGTTACTATTTCAAGAAAAATTAAAAGAACTGCAGAGACAAAATCTGCAGTTCTTTATTAAGGTTTTGAAACCCCAGTACGTATACACCTAAGAAAAGGAACAATAAAAAAATATTAAGCACAATAAGAACTCTACGAATAGTAGCTTTAAAGCCAAAAATTGCACTAATTATTCCTAGTCCTCCTATTTATAAACAATTTTCAACTACATAATTTGCTAGTAAAACTCGCCCTACTTCATTCGTAGCTTCCTCCAGAAACACTACACAGACAGTCTGATATGACAGTTTTCTCGGCAGGAGTGACGGACCATTATAGTCATTTCTCAACGTATAGTATACAACCTAATTCATTATGTGAATTCTATCTTTAAATAATTTTATCTTTTTATAAAACAAAAAAGCCGAGGAATATATCCTCGACTTTTCCAAGTGCCTAGCGACGTCCTACTCTCACAGGGGGAAGCCCCCAACTACCATCGGCGCTAAAGAGCTTAACTTCCGTGTTCGGTATGGGAACGGGTGTGACCTCTTTGCCATCATCACTAGACTATTTTCGGCTTTCAATATACGTCGCATTTCTTCGTCAGCTTCAGTCGTTCAGTCAGTCACGTACTTAAGTACGCTCCTTCCCTCTCTCCATCGCTTCCTCGAACTACTCGTATCTTGAAACCCTATATGAAAAAAATTGTTCTTTCAAAACTGGATAAACGGTTCATTGAATGTTTCAAACATGTTGGTTAAGTCCTCGATCGATTAGTATTCGTCAGCTCCATGTGTCACCACACTTCCACCTCGAACCTATCTACCTCATCGTCTTTGAGGGATCTTACTTACTTGCGTAATGGGAAATCTCATCTTGAGGGGGGCTTCATGCTTAGATGCTTTCAGCACTTATCCCGTCCACACATAGCTACCCAGCGATGCCTTTGGCAAGACAACTGGTACACCAGCGGTGTGTCCATCCCGGTCCTCTCGTACTAAGGACAGCTCCTCTCAAATTTCCTACGCCCACGACGGATAGGGACCGAACTGTCTCACGACGTTCTGAACCCAGCTCGCGTACCGCTTTAATGGGCGAACAGCCCAACCCTTGGGACCGACTACAGCCCCAGGATGCGATGAGCCGACATCGAGGTGCCAAACCTCCCCGTCGATGTGGACTCTTGGGGGAGATAAGCCTGTTATCCCCGGGGTAGCTTTTATCCGTTGAGCGATGGCCCTTCCATGCGGAACCACCGGATCACTAAGCCCGTCTTTCGACCCTGCTCGACTTGTAGGTCTCGCAGTCAAGCTCCCTTGTGCCTTTACACTCTACGAATGATTTCCAACCATTCTGAGGGAACCTTTGGGCGCCTCCGTTACCTTTTAGGAGGCGACCGCCCCAGTCAAACTGTCCGCCTGACACTGTCTCCTGCCCCGCTAAGGGGCATGGGTTAGAATTTCAATACAACCAGGGTAGTATCCCACCGACGCCTCCTTCGAAGCTGGCGCTCCGAAATCTCTGGCTCCTACCTATCCTGTACAAGTTGTACCAAAATTCAATATCAGGCTACAGTAAAGCTCCACGGGGTCTTTCCGTCCTGTCGCGGGTAACCTGCATCTTCACAGGTACTATAATTTCACCGAGTCTCTCGTTGAGACAGTGCCCAGATCGTTACGCCTTTCGTGCGGGTCGGAACTTACCCGACAAGGAATTTCGCTACCTTAGGACCGTTATAGTTACGGCCGCCGTTTACTGGGGCTTCAATTCGCAGCTTCGCTTGCGCTAACCACTCCTCTTAACCTTCCAGCACCGGGCAGGCGTCAGCCCCTATACGTCACCTTACGGTTTTGCAGAGACCTGTGTTTTTGCTAAACAGTCGCCTGGGCCTATTCACTGCGGCTCTCATGCGCTTGCACGCTCAAGAGCACCCCTTCTCCCGAAGTTACGGGGTCATTTTGCCGAGTTCCTTAACGAGAGTTCTCTCGCACACCTTAGGATTCTCTCCTCGACTACCTGTGTCGGTTTGCGGTACGGGCACCTCTCACCTCGATAGAGGCTTTTCTTGGCAGTGTGAAATCAGGAACTTCGTCCATACGGACTCGCCATCACAGCTCAACGTTACAGTGTGCGGATTTGCCTACACACACGCCTTACTGCTTGGACGCGCATATCCAACAGCGCGCTTACCCTATCCTACTGCGTCCCCCCATTTCTCAAACGGTGAGGAGGTGGTACAGGAATATCAACCTGTTGTCCATCGCCTACGCCTATCGGCCTCGGCTTAGGTCCCGACTAACCCTGAGCGGACGAGCCTTCCTCAGGAAACCTTAGTCATACGGTGGACGGGATTCTCACCCGTCTTTCGCTACTCATACCGGCATTCTCACTTCTAAGCGCTCCACCAGTCCTTCCGATCTGACTTCAACGCACTTAGAACGCTCTCCTACCACTGACATCGTAGATGTCAATCCACAGCTTCGGTGAATCGTTTAGCCCCGATACATTTTCGGCGCAGCGTCACTCGACCAGTGAGCTATTACGCACTCTTTAAATGATGGCTGCTTCTAAGCCAACATCCTGGTTGTCTGTGCAACGCCACATCCTTTTCCACTTAACGATTACTTTGGGACCTTAGCTGGTGGTCTGGGCTGTTTCCCTTTTGACTACGGATCTTATCACTCGCAGTCTGACTCCCGTGTATAAATATCTGGCATTCGGAGTTTGTCTGAATTCGGTAAACCGGGATGGCCCCCTAGTCCAAACAGTGCTCTACCTCCAGTATTCTCATCACGAGGCTAGCCCTAAAGCTATTTCGGAGAGAACCAGCTATCTCCAAGTTCGATTGGAATTTCTCCG